>NZ_JBBOXN010000001.1:0-7500 GCF_038007785.1 Bacillus sp. FSL K6-0069
TTGGAAAACATCTCTGATTTATGGAACAGTGCCTTAAAAGAACTAGAAAAAAAGGTCAGTAAGCCAAGTTATGAAACATGGTTAAAGTCAACAACCGCGCATAATTTAAAGAAAGACGTATTAACAATTACGGCTCCAAATGAATTCGCTCGTGATTGGTTAGAATCTCATTATTCAGAGCTAATTTCGGAAACACTTTACGATTTAACGGGGGCAAAATTAGCTATTCGCTTTATTATTCCCCAAAGTCAAGCTGAAGAGGAGATTGATCTTCCTCCTTCTAAACCAAATTCAGCACAAGATGATTCTAATCATTTACCGCAGAGCATGCTAAATCCAAAATATACGTTTGATACATTTGTTATTGGCTCTGGTAATCGTTTTGCTCACGCTGCTTCATTGGCCGTAGCCGAAGCGCCAGCTAAAGCATATAATCCCCTCTTTATTTACGGGGGAGTTGGACTCGGAAAGACCCATTTAATGCATGCAATTGGTCATTATGTAATTGAACATAACCCAAACGCAAAGGTTGTATATTTATCATCAGAAAAATTTACAAATGAATTCATTAATTCTATTCGTGATAATAAAGCGGTCGATTTTCGTAATAAATACCGTAATGTAGATGTTTTATTGATAGATGATATTCAATTTCTAGCAGGAAAAGAACAAACTCAAGAAGAGTTTTTCCATACATTCAATGCATTACACGAAGAAAGTAAACAAATTGTAATTTCAAGTGATCGGCCACCAAAAGAAATTCCAACTTTAGAAGACCGTCTTCGTTCTCGCTTTGAATGGGGACTCATTACGGATATTACGCCACCAGATTTAGAAACACGAATTGCAATTTTACGTAAAAAAGCAAAGGCTGAAGGACTCGATATACCAAATGAGGTTATGCTTTATATTGCAAATCAAATTGATTCAAATATTCGTGAACTAGAAGGTGCACTCATCCGAGTTGTAGCTTATTCATCTTTAATTAACAAAGATATTAATGCTGATTTAGCAGCTGAAGCACTTAAAGATATTATTCCAAATTCTAAACCAAAAATTATCTCCATTTATGATATTCAAAAGGCTGTTGGGGATGTTTATCAAATAAAATTGGAAGATTTCAAGGCGAAAAAGCGAACAAAATCAGTTGCTTTCCCTCGCCAAATTGCAATGTATTTATCACGCGAACTTACAGACTCCTCCTTACCTAAAATAGGTGAAGAATTTGGTGGACGTGATCATACAACAGTTATCCATGCACATGAAAAAATTTCTAAGCTGCTTAAAACGGATACGCAATTACAAAAGCAAGTTGAAGAAATTAACGATATTTTAAAGTAGTAGCTGAATAGTGTGAATAACTTACCTTGTTTTACGCACAGTCTATCCACATGTAGATAGACTGTTTTTACATCCTTTAACGGGGTTATCCACATATCCACAAGCCCTATTACTATTACTACTATTTTTTATCTTTATTAATTAAATAAAATCTTATACTTACCGGAGGTTTTTCTTTATGCGTTTTACAATACAAAAAGACTATCTTGTAAGAAGTGTACAAGATGTAATGAAGGCTGTTTCTTCTCGTACAACAATTCCGATCCTTACAGGAATTAAAATTGTCGCTACGGAAGAAGGCGTTACGTTAACAGGAAGCGATGCTGATATTTCAATTGAATCCTTTATCCCAGTTGAAGACGACGGAAAAGAAATCGTAGAAGTAGCGCAATCAGGAAGTATTATTTTACAAGCAAAATATTTTAGTGAGATTGTAAAAAAATTACCTAAAGAGACTGTCGAAATTTCTGTGGAAAATCATTTTATGACAAAAATAACTTCTGGAAAATCAGAGTTTAATTTAAATGGTTTAGATTCTGCTGAATATCCATTGTTACCACAAATTGAAGAACATCATGTTTTTAAGATTCCAACAGATTTACTGAAACATATGATCAGACAAACGGTATTTGCAGTTTCCACTTCTGAAACAAGACCGATCTTGACAGGTGTAAACTGGAAAGTATATAACAGCGAACTAACTTGTATTGCTACAGATAGCCACAGGTTAGCTCTTCGAAAAGCAAAAATCGAAGGAATCGCAGATGAATTTCAAGCGAATGTTGTTATTCCAGGTAAAAGCTTAAATGAATTAAGCAAAATTCTAGATGAGTCTGAAGAAATGGTAGATATCGTTATTACGGAGTATCAAGTATTATTCCGTACAAAGCATTTATTATTCTTCTCAAGATTGTTAGAAGGGAATTACCCTGATACAACTCGTTTAATTCCAGCCGAAAGTAAAACAGATATTTTTGTAAATACAAAAGAATTTTTACAAGCAATTGATCGTGCATCTCTATTAGCAAGGGATGGTCGTAATAATGTTGTGAAATTATCAACTTTAGAACAAGAAATGCTAGAAATTTCTTCGAATTCACCAGAAATCGGGAAAGTAGTAGAAGAAGTTCAATGTGAAAAAGTAGATGGGGAAGAATTAAAAATATCTTTTAGTGCAAAATATATGATGGATGCACTAAAAGCTTTAGATAGTACTGAAATTAAAATTAGCTTTACTGGCGCAATGAGACCATTCTTAATTCGCACAGTAAATGATGAGTCCATTATTCAATTAATTTTACCGGTTCGTACTTACTAAGTAAGAAGTAAGGGTTGCTAGTTTTCAGATACTAGTAGCCCTTATTTGATTTTTGGGTATTACTTTCCTAATGTTAGTTTATTTAGTACAATGAAAGAATGAACACTTTCAGAAAGTGAGCGATTTTATGAAACGTATTAAAATTTCAACAGAGTATATTACACTAGGACAATTTTTAAAGTTAGCCGATGTAATTGATACAGGTGGCGCTGTAAAATGGTTTTTACAAGAATATGAAGTGTACGTGAATCAAGAACTTGAAAATAGAAGAGGTCGCAAATTATATGCGAACGATATTATTGAAATTCCAGGAAGCGGAAGTTTCCAAGTTCAGGCATAAAGGGGGAGCCCTTTGTTTATTTCAGAAATACAGTTAAAAAACTATCGCAATTATGAAAAGTTAGAGCTTTCCTTTGAAGATAAAGTGAATGTGATTATCGGTGAAAACGCGCAAGGGAAAACGAATTTGATGGAAGCTATTTACGTTTTAGCGATGGCGAAATCTCATAGAACCTCTAATGATCGCGAGCTTATCCGTTGGGATGAAGATTTCGGTCAAATTAAAGGGAAATTACAAAAGAGAAATAGTTCTTTGTCTTTGGAATTAAATATTTCGAAAAAAGGTAAAAAGGCAAAATTAAATCAACTTGAACAACAAAAATTGAGTCAATATATTGGCATGATGAATGTTGTCATGTTTGCCCCAGAAGATTTAAATCTTGTAAAAGGAAGCCCTCAAGTAAGAAGACGCTTTTTAGATATGGAATTAGGACAAATAGCCCCAGTTTATTTGTATGAATTGAGTCAATATCAAAAGGTGCTCACGCAACGAAATCACTTGCTGAAAAAAATGCAAGGGAATAGTAAAAATGAGGAAACGATGTTGGATGTATTTACACTTCAGCTTATTGAGCATGGTGCAAAAATATTGCAAAAACGGTTTGAGTTTTTGCATTTACTACAAGAATGGGCAGCTCCAATTCATCGCGGTATAAGCCGTGGATTAGAAGAATTAGAAATTGTCTATAAACCAAGTGTAGATGTATCAGAATCAATGGATTTGTCGAAAATAAAAGAAGTATACTATGAAAATTTTCAATCTGTGAAACAACGTGAGATTTTCCGTGGTACGACTTTAATTGGTCCTCATCGTGATGATTTACAATTCTTCGTTAATAGTAAAAATGTTCAAGTCTTTGGTTCGCAAGGACAACAACGAACGACCGCACTGTCCCTAAAATTAGCTGAAATTGAATTGATTTACTCAGAAGTTAAGGAATATCCGATTCTTTTATTGGATGATGTATTATCAGAATTAGATGATTATCGTCAATCGCATCTGTTAAATACAATTCAAGGAAAAGTGCAAACATTTGTGACAACGACGAGTGTCGACGGAATTGAACACGAAACATTAAAAGAAGCGAAAACAATTCATGTAACGAACGGCACGGTAGATTGTGAAATAGATAGGGCGTAATCCCTATTTAAATGGAAAAGTAGGTGATCTTTGTGTCAATGGAACAAAAGCAAATGGAAGAAAACTCATATGATGAAAGTCAGATACAGGTACTTGAAGGATTAGAAGCGGTTCGAAAACGCCCTGGGATGTATATTGGATCTACAAGCGGAAAAGGACTTCACCATCTTGTTTGGGAAATCGTCGATAATAGTATTGATGAAGCACTTGCAGGGTATTGTGATGAAATTAACGTTAGTATCGAAGAAGATAATAGTATTCTTGTAACGGATAATGGACGTGGTATTCCAGTTGGTATACAAGAAAAAATGGGACGTCCTGCTGTAGAAGTTATAATGACTGTTCTCCATGCTGGTGGTAAGTTTGGCGGTGGCGGTTATAAAGTTTCTGGTGGTTTGCATGGTGTTGGGGCATCTGTAGTAAATGCTCTATCAACAGAACTAGAGGTATTTGTACATCGTGAAGGAAAAATCCATTATCAAAAATACGAACGAGGTATTCCGGTTGCGGATTTAAAAGTCATTGGTGATACAGATCAAACAGGGACGATAACTCGATTTAAACCAGATCCAGAAATTTTTCAGGAAACAATCGTATACGAATTTGATACGTTAGCAACTCGTATGCGCGAATTAGCATTTTTAAATCGTAATATTAAATTAACAATTGAAGATAAACGTGAACATAAACAGAAGAAAGAATTCCATTATGAAGGTGGAATTAAATCATATGTTGAACATTTAAATCGTTCAAAACAGCCAATTCATGAAGAACCTGTATATGTAGAAGGGTCAAAAGATGGTATTCAAGTTGAAGTCGCGCTCCAATATAACGAAGGATATACAAATCATATTTACTCATTTACAAATAATATTCATACGTATGAAGGCGGTACACATGAGGTAGGATTTAAAACAGCCTTAACTCGTGTGATCAACGATTATGGTCGTAAAAATAATATTTTAAAAGATGCGGATAGTAATTTAACTGGTGAAGATGTTCGCGAAGGTTTAACGGCAATTGTGTCAATTAAACATCCAAATCCGCAATTCGAAGGACAAACGAAGACGAAACTTGGAAATAGTGAAGCAAGAACGATTACAGAGTCAGTGTTCTCAGAGGCATTTGAAAAGTTCTTACTGGAAAATCCCAATGTTGCACGTAAAATTATCGATAAAGGGACTATGGCAGCCCGTGCGCGTGTAGCAGCTAAAAAGGCTCGTGAATTAACTCGCCGAAAGAGTGCTTTAGAAGTTTCAAGTTTACCAGGGAAATTAGCAGACTGTTCTTCTAAAGATCCAGCAATTAGTGAAATTTATATCGTAGAGGGTGACTCTGCGGGTGGTTCTGCGAAACAAGGGCGCGATCGTCATTTTCAAGCAATTTTACCATTGAAGGGTAAAATTATTAATGTTGAAAAGGCACGTTTAGATAAGATTTTATCAAATGATGAAGTTCGTACAATTATTACAGCGATCGGCACAAATATCGGCGGAGACTTCGATATTGAAAAAGCACGCTATCATAAAGTTATTATTATGACCGATGCCGATGTTGATGGTGCGCATATTCGTACCCTATTATTAACGTTCTTCTATCGTTATATGCGTCAAATAATTGAGTGTGGTTATATATATATCGCACAGCCACCTTTATTTAAAGTACAACAAGGTAAGAAAATTCAATATGCTTACAACGATAAGGAACTTGAAAAAATCTTGGCGGAATTACCAGCCCAACCTAAGCCAGGTATTCAGCGTTATAAAGGTCTAGGGGAAATGAATCCAACTCAGTTATGGGAGACGACAATGGACCCAGAAGTACGTTCATTACTTCAAGTTTCTCTTCAAGATGCAATTGAAGCGGATGAAACATTTGAAATTTTAATGGGAGATAAAGTAGAGCCACGTCGTAACTTTATCCAAGAAAATGCAAAATACGTGAAAAACCTTGATATTTAAATGGGTAATGACAGGAATCTAAGTATTCCTGTCTTCTACATATAAATCAATGTATGTGTAACGGAAATGTAAGAGGAGGTGCTCGTTGATGTCAGACAATCAACAACAAGCACGAATTCGAGAAATTAATATTAGTCATGAAATGCGTACTTCGTTTTTAGATTACGCAATGAGTGTTATCGTATCTCGTGCATTACCAGATGTTCGTGATGGATTAAAACCTGTGCATCGTAGGGTTTTATATGCGATGAATGATTTAGGAATTACAGCTGATAAAGCGTATAAGAAATCAGCGCGTATTGTCGGTGAAGTAATCGGTAAGTATCACCCTCACGGTGATTCAGCTGTTTACGAGACGATGGTACGTATGGCGCAAGATTTTAGTCAGCGTTATATGCTTGTTGATGGGCATGGTAACTTTGGTTCTGTTGATGGCGATTCAGCAGCAGCAATGCGTTATACAGAAGCAAGAATGTCTAAGATTTCTATGGAATTAATACGTGATATTTCAAAAAACACGATTGATTATCAAGATAACTATGATGGTTCTGAAAGGGAGCCAATTGTATTGCCGGCGCGTTTCCCTAATTTATTAGTGAACGGTACGACGGGTATTGCGGTTGGTATGGCAACAAATATCCCGCCGCATCAACTCGGTGAAGTAATCGATGGTGTATTGGCACTAAGCCATAATCCTGATATTACGATTGCGGAATTAATGGAGTTTATTCCAGGACCAGATTTTCCAACAGCAGGTTTAATTTTGGGACGAAGTGGGATTCGAAGAGCGTATGAAACAGGTAGAGGCTCTATTATGCTTCGAGCTAAAGTTGAAATTGAAGAAAAGTCAAATGGTAAACAATCTATTCTCGTAACTGAACTACCTTATCAAGTTAATAAGGCGCGATTAATTGAAAAAATCGCAGAATTAGTTCGTGACAAGAAAATTGAAGGTATTACGGATTTACGTGATGAGTCAGATCGAAACGGTATGCGTATTGTTATGGAAGTACGCCGTGATGCTAATGCCAATGTACTATTAAATAATCTATATAAACATACAGCACTTCAAACAAGTTTCGGTATTAATATGTTGTCTCTTGTAAATGGAGAGCCACAAGTATTGAATTTAAAACAAAATTTATATCATTACTTGGAGCATCAGAAGGTAGTAATTCGTCGACGTACTGCTTATGAATTAGAAAAAGCAGAGGCGCGTGCTCATATTTTAGAAGGATTGAGAATTGCTTTAGATCATCTTGATGAAGTTATTACGTTAATTCGTAGTTCGAAAACAGCAGATATTGCAAAGCAAGGCTTAATGGAACGTTTCGGTTTAAGTGAGAAACAAGCGCAAGCAATTTTAGATATGCGTCTGCAACGTTTAACAGGATTAGAAC
>NZ_JBBOXN010000001.1:12500-27500 GCF_038007785.1 Bacillus sp. FSL K6-0069
GGCGAGGAGAGAATCCTAAGGTGTGCGAGAGAACTCTGGTTAAGGAACTCGGCAAAATGACCCCGTAACTTCGGGAGAAGGGGTGCTTTCTTAACGGAAAGCCGCAGTGAATAGGCCCAAGCGACTGTTTAGCAAAAACACAGCTCTCTGCGAAGCCGTAAGGCGAAGTATAGGGGGTGACACCTGCCCGGTGCTGGAAGGTTAAGGAGAGGGGTTAGCGTAAGCGAAGCTCTGAACTGAAGCCCCAGTAAACGGCGGCCGTAACTATAACGGTCCTAAGGTAGCGAAATTCCTTGTCGGGTAAGTTCCGACCCGCACGAAAGGTGTAACGATTTGGGCACTGTCTCAACCAGAGACTCGGTGAAATTATAGTACCTGTGAAGATGCAGGTTACCCGCGACAGGACGGAAAGACCCCGTGGAGCTTTACTGTAGCCTGATATTGAATTTTGGTACATTTTGTACAGGATAGGCGGGAGCCATTGAAACCGGAGCGCTAGCTTCGGTGGAGGCGCTGGTGGGATACCGCCCTGAATGTATTGAAATTCTAACCTACGGGTCTTATCGACCCGGGAGACAGTGTCAGGTGGGCAGTTTGACTGGGGCGGTCGCCTCCTAAAGTGTAACGGAGGCGCCCAAAGGTTCCCTCAGAATGGTTGGAAATCATTCGTAGAGTGCAAAGGCATAAGGGAGCTTGACTGCGAGACCTACAAGTCGAGCAGGGACGAAAGTCGGGCTTAGTGATCCGGTGGTTCCGCATGGAAGGGCCATCGCTCAACGGATAAAAGCTACCCCGGGGATAACAGGCTTATCTCCCCCAAGAGTCCACATCGACGGGGAGGTTTGGCACCTCGATGTCGGCTCATCGCATCCTGGGGCTGTAGTCGGTCCCAAGGGTTGGGCTGTTCGCCCATTAAAGCGGTACGCGAGCTGGGTTCAGAACGTCGTGAGACAGTTCGGTCCCTATCCGTCGTGGGCGTAGGAAATTTGAGAGGAGCTGTCCTTAGTACGAGAGGACCGGGATGGACGCACCGCTGGTGTACCAGTTGTTCTGCCAAGGGCATAGCTGGGTAGCTATGTGCGGAAGGGATAAGTGCTGAAAGCATCTAAGCATGAAGCCCCCCTCAAGATGAGATTTCCCATAGCGTAAGCTAGTAAGATCCCTGAAAGATGATCAGGTTGATAGGTTCGAGGTGGAAGCATGGTGACATGTGGAGCTGACGAATACTAATAGATCGAGGACTTAACCATATAATATGTAGCAATGTTATCTAGTTTTGAAGGAATATGCCTTCATAGTTTGGTGATGATGGCAGAGAGGTCACACCCGTTCCCATACCGAACACGGAAGTTAAGCTCTCTAGCGCCGATGGTAGTTGGGACCTTGTCCCTGTGAGAGTAGGACGTCGCCAAGCAACTAAAAACACAAGTCTTTTGACTTGTGTTTTTTTTTATTTCCCATGAAATAGGTTCGGTTCTGTTAGTAAAAAAGACGAAATATAGTAAGGGATTTTTTGAGCAGAAATAGTAAGAAATTGATAAATAAATGGATAATCTTCAGAGCCGTAGCTCCCAAGTAAATCATACCACCAATCTGTTTCGTATCTAGAAATCATACTTAAATTGTAGAGCAATAAATAGTGAACAAGAAGTTCAGGTAATATGGGTTTAGGATTTCTCGGGTCAGTTGGAATTGGTAGGTAATAAGTATCGGCAAGATATTCGTAGTATAAAGGCGTACTATATATAGGGTTCCACGACTGGATAGGGGCTGTAAAAAGCAAATTCGATCCGCTCATTTTCCCGGAGACATGTTTTATGGATAAATGCTTACAAGTTGATTCAATGTAACGTGAAAATCTCTCTGTAGTCATATGAAGCCGATCTAGTATGTTGACCGAAAAGGAAAGTTCATTTGTATTTGTTGAATCAATTTTATATAAAGTGCCCCCCCTTTGACTGTAGCGAAATAAATTTTGTAATTCAGGAATATTTCCCATTAAATCCAGCATGTTAAACTTTTCTGCTTCTAAGTGTTTCATGTGAAACAGCTGTTCTGCAACATGAGTAAATAATCCATTTTTTTGTACTTTCACCTCATCTTCTAAAAATTGATATCCCTGTTTTTTTCGTTTGCGAGTTGTAACACCATGAGCTAAAACCGTAGTGGATTCTGGATAGTTCGGATCAATAGTTAGTAAGCAGGCTTTAAAAAGTTGGCTCATTCCATAAAACAATAACATTGGCTGAATCGAAAAGGGGGCTACCTTATATAATTCATAATAGTTTTTCCCGTGTTCTAAGTAATAAATAAAGGGATAACAATTTTCGAAACTTTTTTTTTCAGCATCTTGTATGGAGAATTTTTCATAACAACGGGCAAGATAACGTTGTACATTTTGAGATGAAAAGAAGAAACTTAGTTGCTGCCAAGTACAATGTGTTTGATGCATATATTACGCTCCTTTTATTGTCTAAAAATTCTAACATATATATACGTCCTTGACAGTATTTTAACCAATTGATAAGCTACTAATAATAATTTCTGGTATCATGGGGGGAACAATTATGTGGGAATCTAAATTTGTTAAAGAAGGTTTGACTTTTGATGACGTATTACTTGTACCAGCAAAGTCAGATGTACTACCAAGAGAAGTAAGTGTTAAAACAGTTTTATCTGAAAGCTTACAGTTAAATATCCCGTTAATTAGTGCAGGAATGGATACAGTAACAGAAGCTGATATGGCTATTGCAATGGCTCGTCAAGGCGGTTTAGGAATTATTCATAAAAACATGTCTATCGAACAACAAGCGGAGCAAGTTGATAAAGTAAAACGTTCTGAAAGTGGCGTTATTTCAGATCCTTTCTTTTTAACTCCAGAACATCAAGTATATGATGCAGAGCATCTTATGGGAAAATACCGTATCTCAGGTGTACCGGTTGTAAATAATTTAGACGAGCGAAAATTAGTTGGTATTATTACAAACCGTGATATGCGTTTTATCCAAGACTACTCAATCAAAATTTCCGACGTAATGACAAAAGAAAAGCTAATTACAGCTCCAGTTGGTACTACGCTGGAAGAAGCTGAAAAGATCCTACAAAAGTATAAAATTGAAAAACTCCCTCTTGTTGATAACAACGGTGTATTACAAGGGCTTATTACAATAAAAGATATTGAAAAAGTAATTGAATTCCCAAATTCTGCGAAGGATAAGCAAGGACGCTTATTAGTTGGAGCAGCGGTTGGTGTAACGGCTGATGCGATGCTTCGTATCGACGCATTAGTAAAAGCTAGCGTAGATGCAATCGTACTTGATACAGCTCATGGACATTCTCAAGGTGTTATTGATAAGGTAAAAGAAGTTCGTGCGAAATATCCAGCACTAAATATTATCGCTGGAAATGTTGCTACTGCTGAAGCAACGAAAGCATTAATCGAAGCTGGTGCAAATGTAGTTAAAGTTGGTATTGGACCAGGCTCTATCTGTACAACACGTGTTGTAGCTGGCGTTGGTGTACCACAATTAACAGCAGTTTATGATTGTGCAACAGAAGCTCGTAAATACGGTATCCCAGTTATTGCTGATGGTGGTGTTAAGTACTCTGGTGACATGGTAAAAGCCTTAGCAGCAGGAGCACACGTTGTTATGCTAGGTAGTATGTTTGCTGGTGTTGCTGAAAGCCCTGGAGAAACTGAAATTTACCAAGGCCGTCAATTCAAAGTATATCGTGGTATGGGTTCTGTCGGAGCGATGGAAAAGGGAAGTAAAGATCGTTACTTCCAAGAAGGAAATAAGAAACTTGTTCCAGAAGGTATTGAAGGTCGAGTACCATATAAAGGGCCTTTAGCAGATACAGTTCATCAATTAGTTGGTGGATTACGTGCCGGTATGGGATATTGCGGAGCGCAGAATTTAGAATTCTTACGTGAGAATGCACAATTCATTCGTATGTCAGGTGCTGGTTTACGCGAAAGCCACCCTCATCACGTACAAATTACAAAAGAGGCTCCAAACTACTCATTATAATGTCTTATATACAAATAGACAGAGATTTGATATCTCTGTCTATTTTTTTTTGATTATGTTAGAATAACGGTTATGTGAGTACATAGATATTGGGGGTAGCAAAAGTGAAAGGTATGTTTTGCAAAAGATTCATTGCTTTAGTAACAATGCTTACACTAGCTTGTAGTATGTTGTTACCATATAGCAATGCATCAGCAGAAACAGGATCTGCTCTAAACATTGAAGCAGGTGCAGCAATTTTAGTTGAAGCGAATTCTGGGAAAATTTTATATCAAAAGAATGCAGATGAATTATTATCAATTGCTAGTATGACAAAGATGATGAGTGAATATTTAGTTCATGAAGCAGTGGATAAAGGAAAGCTTAAGTGGGATCAAAAAATTAAGGTTTCTGAATATGCGTATAAAGTTTCACAAGATGCTTCATTATCAAATGTTGCATTAGAAAATGGTGGCACTTATACAGTAAAAGAGCTATACGAAGCAATGGCAATCTTTTCTGCAAATGGTGCAACAATTGCATTAGCAGAAGCAATTGCAGGTAAAGAAGTAGACTTCGTAAAAATGATGAACGATAAATCAAAAGAACTAGGGTTGAAAAATTATAAATTTGTCAATTCTACAGGTTTAACGAACAAAGATTTAAAGGGAATGCATCCTGAAGGAACAACAGCGGATGAAGAAAATAAAATGTCTGCAAAAGATGTTGCAACTTTAGCACAACATTTAATTAAAGATTATCCAAAAGTGTTAGATACAGCAAAAATCCCGAAAAAAGAATTCCGTCCAGAAAAAGAGAAGTTTGCAATGTCGAACTGGAACTGGATGTTAAAGGGCTTAGTGAAAGAATATGCTGGCGTTGATGGCCTGAAAACAGGCTCGACTCCAGAAGCAGGGGATTGCTTCACTGGTACGGTTGAAAGAAACGGTATGCGTTTTATTTCTGTAGTTATTAAAACAAGTTCTCATACAGCACGTTTTGATGAAACAAAGAAGCTATATGATTATGGATTTGCTAACTTTGAAATGAAGCAAATGTATAAAAAAGATTCTTCAGTAAAAGGGCAAGAAACAGTACGAGTAGAAAATGCTAAAGAAAAAGATGTAGCAGTTCAAACAAAACAAGCTGTTTCACTTCCAGTGCCAAAAGGAAGTAAAGATGTTTATAAAACAGAATTAAAAGAAGCAAGTAAGGGACAAGAAGCACCAATTAAAAAGGGAGCTGCACTTGGCCAAATGGTAATCACACCAAAAGATGCGAATGATCCTGGATTTTTATCTGGTAAGTCATTACAAATAGATCTTGTAACAACATCTGCAGTAGAAGAAGCGAATTGGTTTACTCGTTCTATGCGTGGAATTGGTTCTTTCTTTAGTGGTATATGGAATAGTGCTGTTGATACAGTAAAAGGTTGGTTTTAAAAGCTCCTCATTGTAGGGGCTTTTTCTTATTCCTATTTTTCATACCGACTTTATGAAAAAGTAGTAGACAAGCATCTGATAGTTAGTGGTAGAATGTAAGAGTATTCTTAATTTTCGCCTTTAACGGGGAAAAGCAATTCACCTAGGGGGGTTTTTGTAACATGACAAATGTAACAGGGACAGAACGTGTAAAACGTGGAATGGCAGAAATGCAAAAAGGCGGCGTTATTATGGACGTAATTAACGCTGAACAAGCAAAAATTGCAGAAGAGGCAGGCGCAGTTGCCGTTATGGCACTAGAGCGTGTACCAGCAGATATTCGTGCAGCAGGTGGCGTTTCTCGTATGGCAGACCCAACGATCGTTGAAGAAGTTATGGGTGCAGTGTCAATTCCGGTTATGGCAAAATGCCGTATCGGTCACCTTGTAGAAGCACGTGTATTAGAATCATTAGGGGTAGACTATATCGACGAGAGTGAAGTATTAACTCCTGCTGATGAAGTATACCATTTAAATAAACGTGATTACACAGTTCCGTTTGTATGTGGTTGCCGTGATATCGGAGAAGCTGCACGTCGTATTGCAGAAGGTGCATCTATGCTTCGTACAAAAGGTGAACCAGGAACAGGAAACATTGTAGAGGCAGTGCGTCATATGCGCCAAGTCAATGCAGAAATCCGTCAAGTTGCAAGTCTACGTGAAGATGAGTTAATGACATATGCAAAAAATACTGGTGCTCCTTATGAAGTACTACTTGAAATTAAACGCCTTGGTCGTTTGCCAGTTGTAAACTTCGCAGCAGGTGGTGTAGCAACACCAGCAGATGCAGCGTTAATGATGCAACTTGGTGCGGATGGTGTATTTGTTGGATCTGGTATCTTCAAATCAGAGAATCCTGAGAAATTTGCACGCGCAATCGTTGAAGCGACGACTCATTATGAAGATTACGAACTAATTGCAAGCCTTTCTAAAGGATTAGGTAATGCGATGAAAGGTATCGAAATTTCAACGTTATTACCAGAACAACGCATGCAAGAGCGTGGATGGTAATTGAAGGAGAACTTTAAAATGGTGAAAATCGGTGTACTAGGTCTTCAAGGTGCAGTTCGTGAGCATGTGAAATCAGTTGAAGCAAGTGGTGCAGAGGCTGTTGTTGTAAAGCGTATCGAGCAACTTGAAGAGATTGATGGTCTTATTTTACCAGGTGGTGAAAGTACAACAATGCGCCGTCTTATTGATAAGTATGCTTTCATGGAACCACTTCGTACATTCGCGAAGTCTGGTAAACCAATGTTTGGTACATGTGCAGGTATGATTCTTCTTGCAAAAACGCTTATTGGCTATGAAGAAGCACATATTGGTGCTATGGATATTACAGTAGAGCGCAATGCGTTCGGACGCCAAAAAGATAGCTTTGAAGCCGCACTTTCAATTAAAGGTGTAGGAGAAGACTTTATTGGTGTATTTATCCGTGCTCCATATGTTGTACGTGTAGCTGATGATGTTGAAGTACTCTCCACACATGATGATCGAATGGTAGCAGTAAAACAAAATCAGTTTTTAGCTGCTTCATTCCATCCAGAATTAACGGATGATCATCGTGTGACAGCATACTTTGTAGAAATGGTAAAAGAAGCGAAAATGAAAAAAGTTGTATAAGTAACTTGCAACTTGTATAAGATTATAGTAAATTGATGGTAACAATTTTATAAAATAAGCGTGTTGATAGGAAGTAGTAACAAATGCCGTTTCTTATAGAGAGTCGATGGTTGGTGGAAATCGATAGAAACAGTTTGTGAATCCATCCTGGAATGGAATGTGGAATATCTTTATGATTAGTAAACATTCCCGGTGAAGAGCCGTTATTTCTACTTGAGAGGAAGGCGGCAATGCTTTCAACTAGGGTGGCAACGCGGGTTAACTCCCGTCCCTTTATATAGGGACGGGAGTTTTTTGTGTTTTATAAAATAAAAGGAGGAGTATATAATGCTTGATATTAAATTTTTACGTACAAATTTTGAAGAAGTAAAAGCAAAGTTACAGCATAGAGGCGAAGATTTAACTGATTTTGGTCGCTTTGAAGAGCTGGATAAGAGAAGAAGAGAATTACTTGTTCAAACAGAGGAACTAAAAAGTAAACGTAACGAAGTATCTCAACAAATCTCTGTATTGAAGCGCGAAAAGAAAGATGCAGAAGCTCTAATTCTAGAAATGCGTGAAGTTGGAGAAAAAGTAAAAGATCTTGATAATGAACTTCGTACAGTTGAAGAAGATTTAGAAAGATTAATGTTATCTATTCCAAATATCCCTCATGAATCTGCTCCAGTTGGTGAAACAGAAGATGATAATGTAGTAGCACGTACTTGGGGAGAAGTGAAAGAATTTGCTTATGAACCAAAACCACATTGGGATCTTGCTACAGATTTAGGAATTTTAGATTTTGAGCGCGCTGGGAAAGTAACGGGAAGCCGCTTCGTATTCTATAAAGGTGCTGGCGCAAGATTAGAGCGTGCTTTAATTAGCTTTATGCTGGATCTTCATACTGACGAGCATGGATACGAAGAAGTGTTACCTCCGTATATGGTAAACCGTGCAAGTATGACAGGAACAGGACAACTTCCGAAATTTGAAGAAGATGCATTCCGTATTGAAAGTGAAGATTACTTCTTAATTCCAACAGCTGAAGTACCTGTAACGAATATGCACCGTGATGAAATCTTAAATAAAGAGCAATTGCCGATACGATATGCTGCATTTAGCTCTTGTTTCCGTTCTGAAGCAGGTTCAGCTGGACGTGATACACGTGGCTTAATTCGTCAGCATCAGTTCAACAAAGTAGAGCTTGTAAAATTCGTAAAACCAGAAGATTCTTATGAAGAGTTAGAAAAATTAACAAATGATGCAGAACGCGTGTTACAATTATTAGAGTTGCCATATCGCGTTATGAGCATGTGCACAGGCGATTTAGGATTTACAGCAGCGAAGAAATACGATATCGAAGTATGGATTCCAAGCTATGGCACATATCGTGAGATTTCTTCTTGTAGTAATTTTGAGGCTTTCCAAGCAAGACGTGCAAATATCCGTTTCCGTCGTGAACCAAACGGAAAACCAGAACATGTTCATACATTAAATGGATCTGGTCTTGCAATTGGACGTACGGTTGCAGCTATTTTAGAGAACTACCAACAAGAAGATGGTACAATTATAATTCCAGAAGTTCTTCGCCCTTATATGGGAGGAAAAACAGTTATTAAGTAAATGTAAACATTCATCGGTATGAGTGATTGGTAATTATGAGCGTTGTCAGTACTATAATGTAGGAGAGGAAAAGTAAAATTTTCCTTTCCTCATAATTTATTTTAGTAGGGTTGACTAACTGTTTTTCTTTTGATATTATATTTGATGTCAATATGGAGGTATACCCAAGTCTGGCTGAAGGGATCGGTCTTGAAAACCGACAGGCGGCGAGAGTCGCGCGGGGGTTCGAATCCCTCTACCTCCTCCAGATATAATTGACAACAGCGCATATAAGTGGAGATTGGAGAACTCGTTACCAACACGTAACGAGTTTTTATTTTAAAACCAATCATAAAGTATGGTGTAAGGAGATTTCCTCCTTATTACACACTCATATTCCGATGATTATCTTCATAGATATGAAAGGAGTCAACATGGATCTTATTATACAAACGTTTCCTTTAGATGGAAAAACTTTATATTATGTACAATGTCCTGTCTGTAAGAACAATAGAATTTTAAACAGTGGTGCAAATGTTTCACGTATTATTAGCGATGATACATTCCGTAAACTTTGTGGTTGCACTTGTGATGTAAAGCAAACTGCGACAAAGGTAGAGGCGCCAAAAAAAGTTGAAAAAGCAGCTGTAAAGAAAGAAGCAGCTCCAAAACGTACAGGTAAAGTATTAACAGCAGTGATTAACGGGAAAGAAATGACTGTTAAAGAGATTGCTGAAACATACGATATTAGTACAAGTACTGTTCGCCAGCGTATTAATGCTGGAAAACCTGAGAGTGAAATTATTGCTCCGACAAAAAAGAAGTAATTTAATAGAAAAACCCGTGCATATGCACGGGTTTTTTATTTTACAAGTTTACGTGTTTGTTTTAAAAAATGGCCAATTTTTTTAATGATTGGTTCAATTGAATCGCCATCTTTTAAAATATCGTATTCATTAATGTTTAATCGTAAAACAGGGCATGCATTAAAATTATTAATCCAGTTTTCGTAACGGCCATGCATCTCTTTCCAATACTCAATTGGTGTTTGTTGTTCCATCGGACGTCCGCGTTCTTGGATACGATCAACGATATCATCGAAAGAACCTTCTAAGTAAATTAATAAATCAGGATGAGGGAAGTAAGGAGTCATGACCATAGCATCAAATAGACCTTTGTATGTTTCATAATCAGTTTCCGTCATTGTACCTTTTTCATGATGCATCTTTGCAAAAATGCCAGTGTCTTCATAGATAGAGCGATCTTGAACAAAACCGCCACCGTATTCAAAAATTCTTTTTTGTTCTTTAAATCGTTCTGCTAAAAAGTATACTTGCAAGTGAAAGCTCCAGCGTGTGAAATCAGCATAGAACTTGTCCAAGTACGGGTTAGAGTCTACCTTTTCAAATGATGTGCGATAGCCTAAAGCGTTAGCTAATGCAGTTGTCATAGTTGATTTACCGACACCTACTGTTCCAGCAATCGTGATTACTGCGTCATTTGGTATATCATATTTTTGCCTTAAATTCATTATTATTTCGACTCCTTTAAGAGAGTATTTTGAAGGGCAGATAGGATGACATTTAAATCATCAGGATTTTTTACAAAATCCATATCGTCTCCGTTAAATTTCAATACTGGGATTTCTGGATGATCCTTTTTAAACGTATCCATTGCAGTTTCATAATCTTTTGTGAGCTGTAGTAAGTAATTTGGATCCATATTTTTTTCGAATTCTCTTCCGCGCTTTGCAATTCGTGCTTGTAATGTTTCCAAGCTAGCCGTTAAATAAACGATTACGTTTGGTACAGGCATATCTTGTGTAAGGATACGATAGATTTGCATGTACTTATCGTATTGAGAATCTTTTAATGTACGGGATGCGAAAATTAGATTTTTAAATATATGATAATCTGCTACTACTGGCTTCCTTTGATTCAAATACTTTATGTTAATATCTTCTAATTGTTTGTATCTATTACAAAGAAAGAACATCTCTGTTTGAAAACTCCATTCGTCGATGTCTTCATAGAACTTTCCTAAAAAAGGGTTTTCATCAACAATCTCTTTCAGTAAGTGGAGTTGCATGTGAGTTGAAATTTCCTTCGCAAGTGAAGTTTTTCCAACACCAATTGGTCCTTCAACCGTGATAAATGGTACTCCGGTCACGCTGTTTCCTCCTTTCAATCAGTGATTTACCGTGACTACTAAAAACACAAAACAGAATTATTGTAGCACAAGAGGGAAGCGAGCGGGTTAATTTGATATAAAAAGTTAGAAAATAGATATATGTATTAATGAATTTTTATTTGAGATGACGGTACTATATTTGCTTTTAATGTGGCTTCCATTATTTTTAAAGCATGTAAGTTATCCTGATCATGATTAGAGGCAATACAGTCCTGTGGTACATACAGTGTATAATTTCTCATATGAGCATCGTTCGCTGTAAAGAGGATACATATATTCCCTGCGACTCCTGTTAATATTAGATTTTCTATTTTTAAATAGCCTAATAAAGAATTTAAAGGTGTTTCATAAAAAGCGGAGTAATGTGGTTTAATAAAAATGTAATCATCGGAATTTGGGGCAATCTTACGAATGATATTTTCACTATACTCATTTGTACAATGAGTAATTAGTTGGTCAATATCAGATCTCCAAAGTTGATAATGGTCATTAACATAAATTATGGGATAACCAAAGGATTTCATTGTTTTCTTTAATTGTAGAATAGGGTTTGTTATAATTTCGCATTTTTTGGCTAGGGTGGGCCCGTGTGAAAATTGAAAGTCATTAATCATATCGATAATGAGTAAGGCAGTATTCTTCATATGTAATCCCCTCTCTTTTTTATTAGGGTGGATTGAATTTGTAAAAGTTATCCCATGTGTAGTAAATGGAAATTAGTGTACGTTATTTGTAATGAAAGGACTATGGTATGGAACACGATCAAGATATTTATTTTATGCAGTTAGCAATAGAAGAAGCTAAAAAGGCAGAGGCAATACAAGAAGTACCGATTGGTGCAGTTATAGTGTTAGATGGTGAAGTAATTAGTGTTGCTCATAATTTAAGGGAAACCGAGCAAAGATCAATAGCGCACGCTGAGTTACTAGCTATTGATGAGGCGTGCAAAAAATTAGGGACATGGCGTTTAGAAGATGCGATATTATATGTAACATTAGAGCCTTGTCCGATGTGTGCGGGTGGAATTGTTTTATCGCGAGTGAAGCGAGTTGTATATGGTGCAAGTGATCCGAAAGGTGGATGTGCAGGGACGCTGATGAATCTTTTAACGGATGAACGCTTTAATCATCAGTGTGAAGTAGTGGCTGGTGTGTTAGAAGAAGAATGCGGTACGTTGTTAACAAACTTTTTTAGAGAGCTTCGAAAAAAAAGAAAAGCGAGCAAGAAATTAGAGAAAAGCAAAGAGAATTAACGTATTTGCATTTTATAAAAAAACAAGTTATACTGATAATGCCTTTAATGAAGGCAACCGAATATTGGTTTTAACTTTGCCGTGCTAAGCGGGGAGGTAGCGGTGCCCTATACTCGCAATCCGCTCTAGCGAGGCCGAATCCCTTCTCGAGGTTATGTTGCTGTAAGGTCTGCCTTAAGTAAGTGGTGTTGACGTTTGGGTCCTGCGCAACGGGACCCCGTGAACCTTGTCAGGTCCGGAAGGAAGCAGCAATAAGCGGGTCTTCTCGTGTGCCGCAGGAGTGCCTGAACCGAGCTAACTGCTTGAGTAACGCTTATGGTACGTAATCGACAGAAGGTGCACGGCAGTTATATATGTATACAAAACCCACCTTAATATTAAGGTGGGTTTTTTGTATAGAAAATAACTTTTGGAATCTATAAACAGAATGGGTTATAATAAATGAGATAATAACCTTTGAGGGAGGCCGTATTTTCGTGTCATACCAAGCGTTATACCGAACATGGAGACCGCAAAAATTTGAAGATGTAGTTGGTCAAAAGCACGTGACAAAAACGTTGCAAAATGCCCTTCTTCAAGAGAAAGTTTCACATGCTTATTTATTTTCTGGGCCGAGGGGAACAGGAAAAACGACAATTGCAAAAGTGTTTGCAAAAGCAATCAACTGTGAACATGCTCCGGTAGCTGAACCTTGTAATGAATGTCCTTCTTGTTTGGGGATTACACAAGGATCCATTTCAGATGTATTAGAAATTGATGCGGCTTCAAATAACGGTGTAGATGAAATTCGAGATATTAGAGATAAAGTAAAATATGCTCCAAGTGCTGTAGAATATAAAGTATACATTATTGATGAAGTTCACATGCTTTCTATGGGTGCCTTCAATGCGCTTTTAAAAACGTTAGAAGAGCCGCCAGGACATGTCATCTTTATTTTGGCGACAACAGAACCGCATAAGATTCCGCCTACAATTATTTCACGTTGCCAACGTTTTGAATTTCGAAAGATATCAGTAAATGATATTGTTGAGAGATTATCGACGGTTGTGACGAATGAAGGTACGCAAGTAGAAGATGAGGCGTTACAAATTGTTGCACGTGCTGCTGAGGGTGGTATGCGTGATGCGCTTAGTCTTATTGATCAGGCAATATCTTATAGTGATGAGACAGTTACGACAGAAGATGTATTAGCTGTGACAGGTTCTGTTTCCCAGCAATACTTAGGTAACTTAGTAGAATGTATACGTGAAAATGATGTATCAAGAGCATTACGTATCATAGATGAGATGATGGGTAAAGGGAAAGATCCAGTTCGTTTTATGGAGGATTTCATTTACTATTATCGTGACATGCTTTTATATCAAACTTCACCACAACTGGAACATATGTTGGAACGAGTAATGGTAGATGAGCAATTCCGGATGCTAAGTGAAGAAATGCAACCGGAAGTAATCTATGAAATCATTCATACTCTTAGTAAGGGACAACAGGAAATGAAGTGGACAAATCATCCGCGAATTTTCTTAGAAGTTGTTATGGTACAACTGTGTCAACAGTTTATGATGCAAGCGAACGGTGCAGATCGTTTACAAGCAATTATGAACAGGATGCAGCAATTGGAGAAAGAGTTAGAAGAAGTCAAAAAGAATGGTGTGCCGGCTGGGGTGCAGCAGGAAGTCAGAGAGACACGTGCAACACCAAAGCCAGTGCGTACAGGTAGTATGAAGATTCCTGTCGGACGTGTAAATGAAGTGTTAAAGCAAGCGAAACGTCAGGATTTAGAACAATTAAAAGCTGTGTGGGGTGAGTTGTTAGGAAGACTCAAAGCATACAACAAAGTAGCGTTTGCTGTTTTATTAGAAAATAGCGAACCGGTAGCGGCTTCGGATGATACTTACGTGTTAGCGTTTCAATATGAGATTCACTGTAAAATGGCAAGCGAAAACCGAGAAGCTATGGATACAGTGGAACAAGCTTTATTTGAATTGCTAAGTAAAAGATTAAATATGATTGCCATTCCAAAAAGTGAATGGGGTAAAATCCGTGAAGATTTTTTACAGCGTGAAGGTGGAAATGCTGAAGAAAGCCCAGAGAAAAAAGAAGACCCTCTTATAGAAGAGGCGGTAAAATTAGTAGGGCAAGAACTTATTGAAATAAAAGAGTAATAATAATTAGGAGGAATTAATTATGATGCGTGGCGGAATGGGAAATATGAATAACATGATGAAACAAATGCAAAAAATGCAAAAAGATATGGCGAAAGCGCAAGAAGAACTTGGCGAAAAAACAGTTGAAGGTACAGCTGGTGGCGGTATGATCACAGTTATTGCAAATGGTCATAAGCAAATTCTTGAAGTGAAAGTTAAAGAAGAAGTTGTAGATCCAGAAGATATCGAAATGTTACAAGACTTAGTGTTAGCTGCAACGAATGATGCACTTAAAAAAGCTGATGAACTTTCAAATTCTACAATGGGTAAATTTACAAAAGGCTTAAACTTACCGGGTGGAATGTTCTAGGAGGATATTGATATATGCATTATCCAGAACCGATATCAAAACTAATTGATAGTTTTATGAAGTTGCCAGGGATCGGACCGAAAACAGCGGTTCGCTTGGCATTTTTCGTATTAGATATGAAAGAAGATGATGTGTTAGGTTTTGCAAAAGCGCTTGTGAATGCGAAGCGAGATTTAGCGTATTGTTCTGTATGCGGACATATTACTGACCGCGACCCTTGTTATATTTGTAACGATTCACATCGAGATCAATCGGTTGTTTGTGTTGTGCAGGAACCGAAAGATGTAATCGCAATGGAAAAGATGAAAGAGTATCAAGGTGTATATCATGTGTTACGTGGTGCGATTTCT
>NZ_JBBOXN010000001.1:32500-82500 GCF_038007785.1 Bacillus sp. FSL K6-0069
AAGGAGAGGGGTTAGCGTAAGCGAAGCTCTGAACTGAAGCCCCAGTAAACGGCGGCCGTAACTATAACGGTCCTAAGGTAGCGAAATTCCTTGTCGGGTAAGTTCCGACCCGCACGAAAGGTGTAACGATTTGGGCACTGTCTCAACCAGAGACTCGGTGAAATTATAGTACCTGTGAAGATGCAGGTTACCCGCGACAGGACGGAAAGACCCCGTGGAGCTTTACTGTAGCCTGATATTGAATTTTGGTACATTTTGTACAGGATAGGCGGGAGCCATTGAAACCGGAGCGCTAGCTTCGGTGGAGGCGCTGGTGGGATACCGCCCTGAATGTATTGAAATTCTAACCTACGGGTCTTATCGACCCGGGAGACAGTGTCAGGTGGGCAGTTTGACTGGGGCGGTCGCCTCCTAAAGTGTAACGGAGGCGCCCAAAGGTTCCCTCAGAATGGTTGGAAATCATTCGTAGAGTGCAAAGGCATAAGGGAGCTTGACTGCGAGACCTACAAGTCGAGCAGGGACGAAAGTCGGGCTTAGTGATCCGGTGGTTCCGCATGGAAGGGCCATCGCTCAACGGATAAAAGCTACCCCGGGGATAACAGGCTTATCTCCCCCAAGAGTCCACATCGACGGGGAGGTTTGGCACCTCGATGTCGGCTCATCGCATCCTGGGGCTGTAGTCGGTCCCAAGGGTTGGGCTGTTCGCCCATTAAAGCGGTACGCGAGCTGGGTTCAGAACGTCGTGAGACAGTTCGGTCCCTATCCGTCGTGGGCGTAGGAAATTTGAGAGGAGCTGTCCTTAGTACGAGAGGACCGGGATGGACGCACCGCTGGTGTACCAGTTGTTCTGCCAAGGGCATAGCTGGGTAGCTATGTGCGGAAGGGATAAGTGCTGAAAGCATCTAAGCATGAAGCCCCCCTCAAGATGAGATTTCCCATAGCGTAAGCTAGTAAGATCCCTGAAAGATGATCAGGTTGATAGGTTCGAGGTGGAAGCATGGTGACATGTGGAGCTGACGAATACTAATAGATCGAGGACTTAACCATATAATATGTAGCAATGTTATCTAGTTTTGAAGGAATATGCCTTCATAGTTTGGTGATGATGGCAGAGAGGTCACACCCGTTCCCATACCGAACACGGAAGTTAAGCTCTCTAGCGCCGATGGTAGTTGGGACCTTGTCCCTGTGAGAGTAGGACGTCGCCAAGCAACTAAAAACACAAGTCTTTTGACTTGTGTTTTTTTGTGTTTTCAAACAGTACGTAAAAAGAAGTAATTATAATACAAACACGTTGCCCAAGGATTAATCATATTATATAAGAGATTGATGTATATTTTTCTGTAAATTGTTAAGGAATAGGAGTATAAAATATGTCCATTTAAATAGGGAGGGAAGGATATGAAATCGAAAAATGAAGTTTGTATTGTATGTGAGACAGAAAGAAAAGAAGGGATATATGTTTATAATAATTTAATATGTTATGAATGTGAAAAAGATATGGTGAATACGGAGACAAATGATCCGAAGTATATATATTATTTAAAACAGCTTCGGAAATTAGAAGTATCATATTTTTAAATAGGCATATGCCTATTATTTTTTTTGTTCTGTATAATAGAGAAAGAATGAAATAATAAGGAAGAGATATAGATGAATCAAAATCGCATACCTTTATATGAGGCATTAATAGAGTTTAAAGAAAGAGGGCCGTTGTCCTTTCATGTTCCAGGTCATAAAAATGGTTTGAACTTCCCTCAGGAGGCAGTAGAGGAGTTTAAAGATATACTATCTATCGATGTAACTGAGTTGTCGGGGTTAGATGATTTACATAGTCCGTTTGAATGTATAGATGAAGCACAACAATTATTAGCTGATGTATATGAAGTGGAAAAAAGTTATTTTTTAATTAATGGTTCAACAGTGGGGAACTTAGCAATGATTTTGTCTTGTTGCGGGGAACACGACATTGTTCTTGTACAAAGAAATTGTCATAAATCGATTATTAATGGTTTAAAATTAGCGGGAGCAAATCCAATTTTTTTAGATCCATGGATTGATGAAGCTTATAACGTACCAGTGGGAATTCATGATGAAATTATTAAGGAAGCAATTGAAAAATATCCAAATGCTAAAGCACTTATTTTAACGCATCCTAATTATTATGGTATGGGAATGGATCTAGAGGCAAGCATCGCTTATGCACATGCACATCAAATCCCTGTTTTAGTAGATGAAGCACATGGAGCCCATTTTTGTTTAGGGGGAGCATTTCCAAAGTCAGCATTAGCATATGGTGCAGATATTGTAGTTCATTCTGCACATAAAACATTACCCGCCATGACGATGGGATCCTATTTACATATAAATAGTCGCCTAGTGAAAGAAGAAAAAGTTTCTACTTATTTAAGTATGCTACAATCTAGTAGTCCATCGTATCCAATTATGACTTCTCTTGATATTGCACGCTTTACAATAGCGCGTATAAAGGAAAAGGGCTATGATGAAATTGTCGAGTTTTTACGGGGATTTAAAGAAGAATTGTGTTCTATTCCACAAATAGCTATTTTACAATATCCATTACAAGACGAGTTAAAGGTAACCGTACAGACACGTTGCCAGTTATCAGGATACGAATTACAGTCTGTATTTGAAAAGGTCGGTATATATACAGAAATGGCGGATCCATATAATGTCCTATTTATTTTGCCCTTGCAAGTAAATAAGGAGTATATGAAGGCTATAGAGATGATCCGAGAGGCATTGCAATATTATGAGGTGAAAGACAAGAAGGAATCTATTCGTTATACTTATAAAGGAGAAATTTCTCCTTTACCGTATACATATAAACAACTGGAAGGATATGAAACAAAAGTAGTATCTGTAGAAGAAGCAGTTGGGATGATAGCGGCAGAAATGGTGATTCCGTATCCACCTGGAATTCCATTGATTATGTATGGAGAAAGAATTACTTCAGAACATAAAGAGCAAATTATGTATTTAGAGAAAGCAGGCGCTCGTTTTCAAGGCAGTGCGAAATATATGAAAGTGTATGATATAGAAAGTGGGTTTTAGGATGAAGGGATTATTTGTAACAATTGAAGGTCCAGAAGGTTCTGGTAAGACAACGTTAATTCAAAGTTTATTGCCATACTTTGAACAAAAGGAACAGAAGGTAATGGCGACGAGAGAGCCAGGTGGTATTGCAATTTCTGAGGATATTAGAACGATTTTACATAAACAAGAATATACGATGATGGAAGCACGTACAGAGGCGCTTCTGTATGCTGCTGCACGTAGACAACATTTGGTGGAAAAAGTTATGCCAGCGCTTAACGAGGACTACCTTGTATTATGTGACCGTTTTATAGATAGCTCTTTAGCGTATCAAGGATATGCAAGAGGATTAGGTATGGACAAAGTATTTGAAATCAATCGTTTCGCAACTGAGGACTGTATGCCTAGTCTAACGATTTATTTAGACATTGAACCAGAGATTGGCTTAGCCCGAATTGAAAAAGATGCAGGACGTGAAGTGAATCGATTAGATATGGAAGATATCTCTTTCCATAAACGTGTGCGTGAAGGATATTTACAAGTTGTAGAACGTTTCTCAGATCGTATTGTATTAGTAAATGCTGATCAACCAATGGAAAAACTTATAGAAGAAGTTGTTCAGATTATAGAAGATAAATTGTTATAATAGAAGGAAAGAATGAAATAAGTGAGGTATGCATTATGACGAAGACGTGGGAGCAGCTTTCTGCTATACAACCCATCGGTGTAAAAATGTTGATGAATAGCATTGCAAAAGAGCGTATATCCCACGCTTACTTGTTAGAGGGAGGGAAAGGGACAGGAAAGTTTGCGACGGCAATTCAAATGGCAAAGAGTTTCCTCTGTTCTCAGCGGAATGGGGTAGAGCCTTGTCATGTATGTACAAATTGTAAGCGAATTGATTCAGGTAACCACCCGAACTTACATATTGTAAAACCAGACGGATTATCTATTAAGAAGCAACAAATTCATGATTTACAAGAAGAGTTTTCAAAAACAGGATTAGAGGCAAATAAAAAAGTATATATTATTGAGCACGCAGACCGCATGACAGCAAATGCAGCTAATACACTCTTGAAATTTTTAGAAGAACCGAGCAGTGATACAACAGCTATTTTACTTACTGAACAAAGTCATCAAATTTTAAATACGATTTTATCTCGCTGTCAAGTTGTTACATTTAGACCATTACCTACGGAATCTTTAATTAGAAGATTACAGGATGAAGGTATTACGGCATCTTTATCAACACTTGCTGCACAACTCACGAATAGTTTTGATGAAGCTTTAGCTTTATGTAGTGATGAATGGTTTGCACAAGCACGAGCTTTAGTGATAAAATTATGTGAAGCGCTCGAAAAGGATAAAGCCTCTATTTTTTTTGTACAAGAAAAATGGGGAAAACACTTTGGAGAGAAAGAACAATTACAGCAAGGTTTAGATATGTTACTCCTTATTTATAAGGATTTATTATATGTTCAACTTGGAGAAGAAGATCGTCTTGTTTTTCATGAGCAGAAAGAGATGTTTGAATCTTTCTCCTATGCTCAGAAGCGCATTGTATCAGCTCTCTTTAATATATTAGAGGCAAAAAATAGAATCAACGCTAATGTAAATGCGCAGCTTGTGTTCGAACAGTTAGTGTTGCGGTTGCAGGAGGGATGACCGTTTTGTATGATGTAGTAGGTGTTCGCTTTAAGAAGGCCGGAAAGGTGTACTATTTTGATCCGAACCAGTTCGATATCTCTGAAAATGAGTTTGTAATTGTAGAAACGGTAAGAGGTATTGAATACGGAAAAGTAGTTATTACCAAAAAGCAAGTTGATGAAAACGACGTTGTATTACCGCTAAAAAAGGTTATTCGTATTGCAAATGAAAATGATCGTACCATTGTTGAAGAGAACAAACATGCTGCGAAAGAAGCATATCAAGTTTGTCAGCAAAAGGTAGTAGAGCATAATCTTGATATGAAACTTGTAGATGTAGAGTATACGTTCGATCGTAATAAGATTATTTTCTACTTTACTGCGGATGGTCGGATTGATTTCCGAGAACTGGTGAAGGACTTAGCAGCAATTTTTAGGACAAGAATTGAACTAAGACAAATTGGTGTTCGTGATGAAGCGAAGATGCTTGGTGGTATTGGTCCGTGTGGTCGTATGCTTTGTTGTTCTACTTTTTTAGGTGATTTTGAACCTGTATCTATTAAGATGGCAAAGGATCAAAATTTATCATTAAATCCTGCAAAAATCTCTGGTTTATGTGGTCGTTTAATGTGTTGCTTAAAATATGAGAATGATGAATATGAGGCAGCAAAGGAACAACTTCCTGATTTAGATCAACGTATACAAACCCCGCATGGTACTGGCCGTGTTATCGGATTAAATATTTTAGAAAGATTAATTCAAGTGGAACTAGTAGACAAGGAACGGATAGTAGAATATACGTTAGATGAGTTAGTGAATAAAGGGGTCGTTTCGAGTCAAACCACAGATTAATGAGGTGGGTGCTTGTGGAGAAAAAAGATATTTTTGCATCGGTTTCTAGTATGGAAGAGCAAATTGGACATTTATACAAACAGTTGGGAGAATTAAAACAACATCTTGCAGAGTTGTTGGAAGAAAACCAACATATAAAAATGGAAAATGAAAATTTGCGACACCGTTTTGAAGAAGTGCAGATTAAAGAAAAACAAAAAACTCAAAAACGTAAAGAAGTGAAGCCGAAGACAGCTGATATTGGTGAAGGCTACGATAATTTAGCAAGACTATATCAAGAAGGTTTTCATATTTGTAATCTGCATTATGGAAGTGTACGTAAAGAGGGAGATTGTTTATTCTGCCTGTCATTTTTAAATAAAAAGTGAAATTACCTTTCCAATGATAATTGGAAAGGTAATTTTTTATACATGAGAGTAGAATGAAATATGTTTTTTATTAGTAGAAGATGAAATAGGGTAGGTTAAGTGTAAGAAAAGGAGTAACATATGAATTTATATGAAGATGAACGTTTAGATTACTTATTAGCGCAAGATATGAAGATCGTACAAAGCCCATCAGTATTTAATTTTTCGTTAGATGCTGTTTTACTTGCAGATTTTGCTTGGGTACCAATTCAAAAAGGTAATTTACTTGATTTGTGTACAGGTAATGCAGTTGTGCCTCTTCTATTAAGTACAAGAACGAAAGGGAATATTACAGGTGTGGAAATTCAAGAACGTTTATATGATATGGGAATCAGAAGCGTTCAATACAATAAGTTAGAAGAAAGAATTCACTTAATACACGGGGATTTGAAAGATATGCCGGAGAAACTTGGACGTCATCAGTATGATGTTGTCACATGTAATCCGCCTTATTTTCAAACACCTGCAACGTCTGAGAAAAATATGAATGAACATTTAGCGATAGCTCGTCATGAAATTATGTGTACATTAGAGGATGTTGTATCTGCAAGTAGTCAGCTAGTGAAGCAAGGCGGGAAAGTAGCATTTGTACATCGTCCAGGCCGTTTACTTGATATTGTTACATTAATGCGTAAATATAAAATTGAACCAAAACGTGTACGGTTTGTTTATCCAAAGGCAGGGAAAGAAGCAAATACGTTGTTAATTGAAGGCATTAAGGACGGAAACGCAGATTTAAAAATATTGCCACCTCTTTTTGTATATGAAGAAAATAATGAATATACAAAGGAGATTCGTTCAATTTTATATGGAGAAGAATAAGCATTGTTTTTATGTAGTAGTGTGCTCTGATGGAAGTTATTATGCTGGATATACAAATCATATAGAGAAGCGGATTCAGACACATAATAGTGGAAAGGGAGCTAGGTATACGCGTGCTAGACTTCCAGTTGTTTTAAAATATGTAGAATTTCATGAAGATAAGCGTACAGCTATGCAAGCAGAGTACTATTTTAAGCAATTAAATAGAAAACAAAAAGAAGAATATATGCAAAAAGGAGAACGCTATGTGGCAACAAAAAAGCTTTCAACAAAATGAAAAGGGAGTTTTATATTTAGTACCAACTCCTATTGGAAATTTAGAAGATATGACATTTCGTGCAATCCGAATTTTAAAAGAAGCTGATTTAATTGCTGCTGAAGATACGAGACAAACGAAAAAACTTTGTAATTACTTCGAAATTGAAACACCTGTTATGAGTTACCATGAGCATAATAAGGAAGTAAGTGGGAAGAAAATATTAGATAAGCTAGACGAAGGAAAGACAGTAGCACTTGTTAGTGATGCTGGTATGCCTTGTATTTCCGATCCAGGTTACGATATTGTTGTAGAGGCTGTAGCGGAACAGTATCATGTTATCCCGCTTCCTGGGGCAAATGCAGCCCTTACAGCGTTAATTGCGTCAGGTCTTGAAACAAAACAATTTTATTTCTATGGATTTTTACAAAGAAATAAAAAAGAAAGAAAAATGGAGTTAGAAAAGCTTCGTTATGTACAAACTACAATGATGTTTTATGAAGCGCCTCATCGTTTAGATGATACTTTAATCTCGATGCAAGAAGTGCTGGGAAATAGAGAAATTGTATTATGTCGAGAGTTAACGAAAAAATTCGAGGAATTTATTCGTGGAACAGTCGAGGAAGCAATTGAGTGGACGAAACAAAATGAAGTTCGTGGTGAGTTTTGTATTTTAGTAGCTGGCTCAACGGAAGAACCTGCTCCAGAAGAACAATGGTGGGAATCTATTTCGGTATATGATCATATTGAACATTATATAAACGAAAAAGGTATGAATTCAAAAGAGGCGATAAAAACAGTCGCTAAAGATCGAGATTTGTCGAAACGCGATGTATATCAAATCTATCATGTCGATAAAAAATAAGCTTCTCATAATTGAGAAGCTTATTTTGCTGTTTCGATATAATCTTGAAGTTCGTTTAAGATTTGCTCAGCGCCTTCTTTGCTTAAGATAATTTTACCTTCAGCTAAAGATAGGTTACCATCAGATACTTCACCAGTTACTTGGCAAGTCATGTTTGGCTTATATTTTTTTAAGATGATTTTCTCGTCATCAACGTAGATTTCAAGAGCATCCTTTTCTGCAATACCTAAAGTACGGCGTAATTCGATTGGAATTACTACACGACCTAATTCATCAACTTTACGAACGATACCAGTAGATTTCATAATTCTTTTCCTCCTAAAGAAATAGTTTATAAGTTTCGAGTCTATTTTCTAGATTCGTCATTTTTCGACAAAATACCCTATGGACATATGATACCAATCATTTACATTTCCGTCAATTCTTTAATTCTATATTTTTTAAAAAGATTTATAGATTTCTTACTTCTTATATATAATAGAATGTGAGTAATTTCTACTATTATTTCACTTTATTTTCAGAAAAATTTATAAATTTAAGTGAAGATTGTATATTTTCTCGAAATATGAGTAATAGATGATAAAGGCACTAGATATTAACTTGTTTTTTATCCCGCGTTAACGAGCAGTCAGATTCCCATTTCAAACCTCGGTTGGAAGAAAGAAGTCAAGTGGGGATCTGGCTGCTTGTAAAAGCCCAATTGGTGCGGGCTAATAATCCGCGGGAGTGAATAAAAGCCTACAGATTAAAGTTTCACTTTATATATAAGTTTTTGATATACTGTTTATAAATACATATGAGGTTATTCGGGAGGTCCAAAACAATGACAGAGGAAAACAAGTCCTTTTATATTACTACCCCAATTTATTATCCAAGTGGAAAATTACACATTGGACATGCTTATACGACAGTAGCAGGAGATGCGATGGCACGATATAAGCGTATGCAAGGATATAATGTTCATTATTTAACAGGAACTGATGAACATGGACAGAAGATCCAAAAGAAAGCAGAAGAATTAAACGTTACACCACAAGCATATGTGGATAACATCGTTGCAGGAATTAAAGAACTTTGGGAGAAGATGGATATCTCTTATGATGATTTTATTCGTACAACTGAAGATCGTCATAAAGATGTTGTTGAAAAAATCTTCAAGCAACTAGTAGATCAAGGTGATATTTATCTTGATGAATATGAAGGTTGGTATTCTGTACAAGATGAGACATTCTATACAGCACATCAATTAGTAGATCCAATTATGGAAGGTGACAAAGTAGTTGGAGGAAAAAGCCCAGATAGTGGTCATGATGTAGAACTTGTTCGTGAAGAATCGTATTTCTTTAGAATGGGTAAATATGTCGACAGACTATTAAAATTCTATGAAGATAATCCACATTTCATTCAGCCAGAGTCTCGCAAAAATGAAATGATTAATAACTTCATTAAACCAGGCTTAGAAGATTTAGCTGTTTCTCGTACTTCATTTGACTGGGGAGTTCGTGTTCCAGGTAACCCCAAACACGTTATTTACGTATGGGTTGACGCATTATCTAACTACATTACAGCATTAGGTTATGGAACAGAGAATGAAGAGATGTATAAGAAGTTCTGGCCGGCTGATGTGCACTTAGTTGGAAAAGAAATCGTTCGTTTCCATACAATTTATTGGCCAATCATTTTAATGGCATTAGATTTACCTCTTCCGAAAAAAGTCTTTGCTCATGGTTGGATTTTAATGAAGGATGGAAAGATGAGTAAGTCAAAAGGAAACGTAGTAGATCCAGTTACATTAATCGATCGTTACGGATTAGATGCATTACGTTATTACTTACTTCGTGAAGTTCCATTCGGATCTGATGGCGTATTCACACCAGAAGGATTCGTGGAGCGTATTAATTTCGATTTAGCAAATGACTTAGGTAACTTATTGAATCGTACAGTAGCTATGATTGATAAGTACTTTAACGGAGAAATCCCTGCATTTAAAGCAAATGTAACGGAATTCGATGAAACGTTAGTAACGTTTGCACAGGATACATTGAAAAAAGTAGAAGAAGCAATGGAGAATATGGAATTCTCTGTAGCGTTAAGCTCAATTTGGCAATTGGTTAGCCGTACGAATAAATATATTGATGAAACACAACCTTGGGTATTAGCAAAAGATGAGAATGATCGTGAAAAGTTAGCTTCTGTAATGGCCCATTTAGCAGAAGTACTTCGTCAAACAGGTATTATGCTTATGCCATTCTTAACAGTAGCACCAAGCAAGATGTTTGCTCAGCTTGGCCTTACTGATGAAGCGCATAAGTCTTGGGAAAGTCTATCTACAGTTGGCTGTATTCCAGCTGGAACAAAAGTAGAAAAGGGACAACCAATTTTCCCACGTTTAGAAATGGAAGTAGAGGTAGAGTACATTAAAGAACAAATGAAAGCCTCTGCTCCTAAAGTAGAAGAGAAAAAAGAAGAAGAACCGAAGGCAGAAGAAATTACAATTGATGATTTCTTTAAAGTAGAATTACGCGTAGCTGAAGTATTATCTGCTGAGCCTGTGAAAAAAGCAGATAAGTTGTTAAAAATCCAGCTAGATTTAGGTACAGAAAAGCGTCAAGTTGTTTCTGGAATTGCAAAATTCTATTCACCAGAAGACCTAAAAGGTAAAAAGGTTATTTGTGTAACAAACTTAAAACCTGTAAAATTACGCGGTGAATTATCACAAGGTATGATTTTAGCGGGTGAAGAGAATGGCGTATTGTCATTAGCAACAATTGACCAAAATCTACCAAATGGTACAAAAATTAAGTAATTAAGACAAGAAAAGAGATGTTTCACGTGTAACATGTGTGAAGCGTCTTTTTTCTTTTTACACTCTCAATTTTTGCATTAAGATTGTAGTATTGTTATCGTTAAGTTAGTAAAGGGCTTATTTGTGTAGAATAAACTTGATTTCAATATAAAAGGAGTTATGTATGATGTTGTTTGATACACATTCACATTTGAATGCAGAGCAATTTGAAGAAGATTTGCAAGAAGTTATTGCACGAATGAAAGAAGCGGGAGTTACTTATACAGTTGTTGTTGGTTTTGATGAAGTAACGATCAAAAAGGCGATTGAATTAGCTGAAACTTATGATTTTATTTACGCTGCAGTTGGATGGCATCCAGTTGATGCAATCGACATGACGGAAGAACATTTAGCTTGGTTAGAAGAACTTGCTTCCCATCCTAAAGTTGTTGCACTTGGAGAAATGGGCTTAGATTATCACTGGGATAAGTCTCCAAAAGAAATACAGAAGGAAGTATTCCGTAAACAAATTGCATTAGCCAAAAAGGTGAAATTGCCGATTATTATACATAACCGCGATGCAACTCAAGATATTGTTGATATTCTAGAAGAAGAGAATGCGGCTGAAGTGGGAGGCATTATGCATTGCTTTAGTGGCAGCGTAGAAGTAGCAGAGCGATGTGTTGATATGAACTTTTTAATTTCGTTAGGCGGACCAGTTACATTTAAAAATGCTAAGAAACCGAAAGAGGTTGCTGCGGAGATTCCGTTAGAGAAATTGTTAATAGAGACGGACTGTCCATATTTAACACCACATCCATTTCGAGGGAAACGAAATGAACCGAGTTATGTAAAACTTGTAGCAGAAGAAATTGCGAACTTAAAAGGAATTTCTTATGAAGAAGTAGCAGAAGTAACAACAAAAAATGCAAAAGCTTTATTTGGTGTTGAATAAAAAGGAGTGGGGGAACCCATTCTTTTTTTATTTTTGTGAAAAAAGAAGGGCGAATGAGGAAGTGTTACAATAAGGAGAGAGAAGAAAGTTTTGGACATTCTATTTTTTAAAATGTAAGAATGGGGAAAATAATAATGGAAAAGTCGTCATTTTTTTGTTTTACTAAGTAGAGACGAAACGAGTGTGGAGGCAAGCATGAAAATTAAAGAGATTATCGTTGTAGAAGGTAAAGATGATACAGTGGCGATTAAGCGTGCTGTTGATGCGGATACAATTGAAACGAACGGTTCAGCAATCGGTGATCATGTTATTGAGCAAGTTAAATTAGCGCTGCAAAAACGAGGCGTTATTATTTTTACAGATCCGGATTATCCTGGAGAGCGTATTCGAAAAATTATTTCTGATAAGGTTCCTGGATGTAAACATGCTTTTTTACCGAAGGAAGAAGCACTTGCTAAAAGGAAAAAAGGTGTCGGAATTGAGCATGCTTCTAATGAATCAATTCGCCGTGCTTTAGAGAATATACATGAAGAAATGGAAGCTTACACAAGTGAAATTAGTTGGAGCGATCTAGTCGATGCAGGCTTAGTGGGCGGAGAAATGGCAAAGAGTCGCAGAGAAAGAATGGGTAAGCTATTAAAGATTGGTTATACAAACGCAAAACAGTTACATAAACGTTTACAAATGTTTCAAGTTTCAAAAGAAGCATTTGCAGAAGCTTATAAGCAAGTCATACAGGAGGAAAGAAAATGAAGGATATCGCAACGCCAAATCGTACGAAAGACATTGTTGAAAAGTACGGATTCTCATTCAAAAAAAGTTTAGGACAAAATTTTTTAATTGATACGAATGTATTAAATCGTATCGTTGATCATGCTGAAATTGGTTCAGAAAGTGGTGCAATTGAAATTGGACCAGGTATCGGTGCATTAACAGAACAATTAGCGAAGCGTGCTAAAAAAGTAGTAGCTTTTGAAATTGATCAGAGATTATTACCAATTTTAGATGAGACGTTAGCTCCATATAGCAACGTTACAGTTATCAATAAAGATGTATTAAAGGCAGATGTCCATGAGGTGTTTAGTGATCAATTTGAGGAAGGGCAAGATGTAATGGTAGTAGCTAATTTACCGTACTATATTACAACGCCAATTTTATTTAAATTGCTGGAAGAGAAATTACCGGTTCGTGGATTTGTTGTTATGATGCAAAAAGAAGTGGGAGATCGTTTAGCTGCTAAGCCTGGAACGAAAGAGTATGGTTCTTTATCCATTGCTATTCAGTATTATACAGAGGTAGAAACGGTTATGACTGTACCACGTACAGTGTTTGTGCCACAACCAAATGTTGATTCTGCGATTATTCGTCTTCTGAAGCGTCCGAAACCAGTTGTAGAAGTAACAGATGAGACATTCTTCTTTGAAGTAGTACGAGCAAGTTTTGCACAGCGTCGTAAAACTTTAATGAATAATTTATCAAATAATTTAAATGGTTTCCCGAAAGATAAAGAGCTGTTGGATCGAATTTTAACAGAGGTAGGAATTGATCCGAAACGAAGAGGCGAAACGCTATCTATCGAGGAGTTTGCAACATTAAGTAATGCATTAATTCTTCATAAATTGTCATAAGAATACAAAAGGGATAGTTCAACTTGAACTGTCCCTTTTGTCACCTTTCCTCTCCTACATTCATACTTTAAAAACAGGTAAGATGGCCTAACGAGTTTGGAGGTAGGAGAATGGCTTTACATGTTGGAGAATTAGTGGAACGATATTCTCATAAGAGGGATATTCTTTTTCGTATTATAGAAATAAAAGGCGAGATAGCTATATTATTTGGAGAGGAAATTAGACTGGTGGCAGATGCGCCACTTGAAGACTTAGTTAGTATAGATCAACGAGAACATAAAAAAAGAGCAAAGCGTGAGAAGGAAACGATGGAGCGTACGTATCGTTTGTTTCAACAAGATTATGTATTAATGAAACAAAGGCATGAACACACTTCAACGGGTGGATACACAAGTGAGGTGAATTATTTTCAAATGCCAGGACGTGTATTGCATATAGATGGAGACCCGTTATATTTGCGCAAGTGCTTAGATTTATATAATAAAATTGGTGTTCCTGTACAAGGTATTCATTGTAAAGAAACAGAGATGCATGAAAAGGTAGTAGATTTAATAGATCATTTTCGCCCGGACATTTTAGTTATTACAGGGCACGATGCATATACAAAATCAAAAGGGGTAAAGGGAGATTTAGCAGCATATAGACATTCAAGGCATTTTGTACAGGCTGTTCGAGAAGTGAGAAAAAAATATCCATCATTGGATCAACTCGTTATTTTTGCCGGGGCATGCCAATCACACTTTGAAGCATTAATTCGAGCTGGCGCTAATTTTGCTAGTTCACCATCTAGAATTAATATTCACGCACTAGATCCTGTATATGTGGTGGGCAAAATTAGTTTTACGTCATTTATGGAGAGAGTCAATGTATGGGATGTTGTACGTAATACGATTACTGGCGAGAAGGGACTTGGCGGAATTGAAACGAGGGGAATTTTACGAACCGGATTACCCTTTCAACATTATGAAGAATAAGCAAGGTACATATGTATCTTGCTTTTTTGTATGGGAAGGATTTAAATCAGCTTGGATAAAAAGAGAGAAGAACGCACAGACTACATAATGATACTTTTACAATATAGTATTTCTTCTATCTATTCGAACGCATAATGCTTTTATAATGATATTGTCTGTGAGTTGCGGTTAATAATTGGGATAGATATATCGTGTTTTAAGTGTTCAATCTAAATTACAGCGAGGTGTAACGAAGTATATGTCAAAACGTTTAGATGAAATTAAAAGCGAATTAGATCACCATCTTGGAGAGAGACTGATGTTAAAGGCAAATAGTGGGAGAAGAAAAACAGTAGAACAATCAGGTGTACTTGCAGAAACGTACCGTTCTGTTTTTGTTGTACAATTGGATCAGCAAGAAGATGCGTTACAACGTGTATCATATAGCTATGCGGATGTTTTAACAGAGACAGTAGAGTTAACATTTTATGGTGAACCTCATAATGAAGTGATTTTATAATTGATGTAACGTTACATATATTCCCACAAATGAAAAGCTATATTATTTTGCATACTAATTATACCGTAGCAAAATAAGGAGGGACTCTGCATTGAGTAGACGAAGAGGTGTCATGTCAAATCAATTTAAAGAAGAGCTTGCAAAAGAGCTAGGCTTTTATGATGTTGTTCAGAAAGAAGGATGGGGCGGAATTCGTGCGAAAGATGCTGGTAACATGGTGAAACGTGCTATAGAAATTGCAGAACAGCAATTAATGAAACAAAACCAGTAGTTATAAGATACTTTCTATGCTACGGTAGCCGAGGAGTGATTCCTCGGCTTTTTGTACTCTAAAAGGTGCCATCATTTTACATAAGTAGTTTCATTCTGAATGCTTTTCGTTATAATTAGGGAAGTGTCATCGTCTTACTATAAATTTATGGTAAAATAAACGATAAAAGATTGAGTACATAGAGTGGGTGAATAGATTGAAGCTACTAGTGAAAGCACCAGCAAAGATTAATCTGTCGTTAGATGTACTGGGAAAAAGACAAGACGGATATCATGAAGTGAAAATGATTATGACAACAATTGATTTAGCGGATCGTTTAGAACTAATGGAATTAGCAGAAGACCGTATTGAAATTTTATCCCATAATCGGTATGTCCCAGACGACCAAAGAAATTTAGCTTATCAAGCAGCGAGATTATTAAAAGAGAAGTTTAATGTAAAAAAAGGCGTATCTATTACTATTGAAAAAACGATTCCAGTAGCAGCTGGATTAGCAGGTGGAAGTAGTGATGCAGCAGCGACATTACGTGGCCTTAATAAATTATGGAATTTAGGGCTTACAATTGACCAGTTAGCAGAGCTTGGCGCAGAAATCGGATCAGATGTATCGTTTTGCGTATATGGTGGGACAGCAATTGCCACTGGAAGAGGAGAGCAAATTGAGCACATAAAAACTCCACCTTCTTGTTGGGTTATTTTAGCAAAACCCCATATTGGTGTATCTACTGCTGATGTGTATGGAAATTTAAAGTTAAATCGAGTTACACATCCAAATGTAGATAAAATGGTTGATGTCATAAATGCCGGGGATTACAAAGGGATTTGTGATACTGTTGGTAACGTTTTAGAAGATGTAACGTTTGCGATGCATCCTGAAGTTGCACGTATTAAGGCACAGATGAAGCGATTTGGGGCGGATGCCGTATTAATGAGTGGAAGTGGCCCAACCGTATTTGGCCTTGTGCACCATGATTCGCGAATGCATCGTATATATAACGGATTAAAAGGATTTTGTGAACAAGTATATGCAGTACGTTTATTGGGAGAGCGAGAAACGCTTGAATAAAGACGTATAATACGTTATGATTTGTTTAGAATATTCGTGATTTGAGGTGGGAGTATGAAAATTAGACGAAGTACAAGATTAGTCGATATGACGTATTACTTGTTACAAAATCCTCGTCAGCTAGTTTCTCTCACTTTTTTTGCTGAAAGGTATCAATCAGCTAAGTCTTCCATTAGTGAAGATTTAGTTATTATTAAGCAAACGTTTGAACAACAAGGGGTCGGCACATTGCAAACGATACCAGGAGCAGCAGGAGGAGTGAAATATATACCATATATAAGTGCGGAAGAGGCAGATCTCATTATTGGAGAGCTTTGTAGCCTATTTGAAAATCCAGGTCGTATTTTACCCGGTGGTTACTTATATATGACAGATCTTTTAAGTAATCCTCGTCATATTAATGGCGCAGGTCGTTTGTTTGCTTCTGTTTTTGCTAGGCAACCAATTGATGCGGTTATGACGGTGGCAACGAAGGGGATTCCACTTGCTTATGCGGTGGCAAATTACTTAGATGTACCGGTAGTAATTGCAAGAAAAGATAATAAGGTAACAGAAGGCCCAACTGTTAGTATTAACTATGTATCAGGTTCTTCTAAGCGAATTCAAACAATGACGTTAGCAAAGCGTAGTCTTCCAGAAGGATCAAATGTTTTAATTATTGATGACTTCATGAAAGCTGGCGGGACAATTCAAGGTATGATGAGTATGTTAGAAGAGTTTAAGGCTAATGTTGTTGGTATTGGTGTATTAGTAGAATCCACGGATATCGAAGAAAGACTAATTAATAATTTTGTATCATTAATTCGCCTATCAGAAGTTGATGTGAAAGAAAAAGCGATTCAAGTGGAAAAGGGAAATTATTCACTGGCACCATTTGATGAAGGGCTTGTAGAGGCTGAGTAAAAAGGTAAAGCAGATCGCTTTATCTTTTTTTTATTCTATTTATAAATTATAAAATAGATGGACAAACTGCTTTTCGTGCACTATTTTTAAAGAGTAAAAATAAATAATAAAAGGGTGGAAAAATATGAAGGTTGTTCAAACAAGCAATGCACCACAAGCAATTGGACCATATTCACAAGGGATTATTGTAAATAATATGTTTTACAGTTCAGGACAAATTCCATTAACTGCAAGCGGAGAGCTTGTAGCAGGAGACGTGACAGTACAAACAGAGCAAGTATTTCAAAATTTACAAGCGGTATTAGAAGAAGCAGGTGCTTCATTTGATTCAGTAGTAAAAACAACAGTATTCTTAAAAGATATGGATGATTTTAATGCTGTTAATGACGTATACGGCTCTTATTTCTCTACTCATAAGCCAGCTCGTTCTTGTGTACAAGTAGCAAAATTACCGAAAGATGTTTCAGTTGAAATCGAAGTAATTGCCCTAGTTAAGTAGTTCTTTGTAAGCGATAACCTCCACTAATCTCTATATTCAATTACATTAAAAATTTTTATCTTAAAAATTTTTAAAAAATTAAAGGGAAAATAGAAAATTTGTGGAATTTATACAAATATATCGCTTATTTAGAAAAGGGTGGTGAACACAAGATGGAAGTGACTGACGTAAGATTACGCCGCGTAAACACAGAAGGCCGCATGAGAGCAATTGCCTCTATTACTCTAGACCATGAATTTGTTGTTCATGATATTCGTGTAATTGATGGTAATAATGGATTATTTGTAGCAATGCCAAGTAAACGTACTCCAGATGGAGAATTCCGTGACATTGCACATCCAATTAATTCTGGTACACGCTCTAAAATTCAAGATGCGGTTTTAACAGAGTATCATCGTTTAGGCGAGTTAGAAGAGGTTGAGTTTGAAGAAGCGGGTGCTTCGTAAAATTCGAATGAAAAGGGCTTTTTAAAGAAAGCCCTATAATTTTGCAACAAACTCCTGTAAGCATTTACAGGAGTTTGTTTTTTTTTTTTTTTGTGGTTTTATACATTTTATGTGCGGAAAATTCAGAATCAATTAAAATGAAGAAGAAAACTTCTAATTTTTTCAAAATCAATTTAAATAGTATAGCTTATTTCTTAAAAAAGATACTAAAGAGTAAAACATCGTATGAGAATTATGGTAAAATTTAATAGTTAAAATGTGTTTCTTGAAATATATGATGATTTAGGATAATATCGTTAATGGATAAATAGGTTGCGATGGAGGGTCTATATGTCAAACAGATTTGCAGTGATTCTAGCTGCAGGTAAAGGCACACGTATGAAGTCTAAGCTATACAAAGTGCTTCATCCTGTATGTGGAAAACCTATGGTACAACATGTTGTCGATCAAGTATCTCAATTAGGATTGCAGAAACTTGTAACAGTCGTAGGACATGGTGCTGAAATGGTACAAGAACAGCTAGGAAACGTAAGTGAGTTTGCATTACAAGCAGAACAACTTGGTACAGCGCATGCTGTAGATCAAGCTGCAAGTGTACTTGCAAATGAAGAAGGAACAACTTTAGTTATTTGTGGTGATACGCCGCTAATAACTGCTGAAACGATGGAATCATTGCTTCAGCAACATAAAGAAGCAGGGGCAATGGCAACGGTGCTAACAGCTTACATAGAAGAGCCTGCTGGATATGGTCGTATCGTTCGTAACGAGAATGGTCATGTTGAAAAGATTGTTGAGCATAAGGATGCAAATGAGAAAGAATTAGCTATTAAAGAAATCAATACAGGTACGTATTGTTTTGATAATAAAGCTTTATTTGCTTCGCTTTCTAAAGTTTCAAATGATAACGTACAAGGTGAATATTACCTGCCAGATGTTATTGAGATTTTAAAAAATGAAGGTCACATTGTATCGGCTTATCAAACAGAGCACTTCGATGAAACGTTAGGTGTTAACGACAGAGTCGCTCTATCGCAAGCGGAAATTATTATGAAAAACCGTATCAACCGAAAGAACATGGTAAATGGTGTTACGATTATTGATCCGAGTAACACGTATATTTCTGCTGATGCAATTATCGGTAGTGATACAGTTCTTCATCCAGGAACAATTATTGAGGGGAACACTGTAATCGGTTCTGATTGTGAAATTGGACCGCATACAGTAATTCGCGATAGTGAAATTGGAGATCGTACGACAATTCGTCAATCTACTGTACATGATAGTAAACTTGGTACAGAAGTATCGGTTGGTCCATTTGCACATATTCGCCCAGATTCAGTTATTGGAGATGAAGTACGCGTTGGAAACTTCGTGGAAATCAAAAAAACTGTTTTTGGTAATAGAAGTAAAGCTTCACACTTAAGTTATATCGGGGATGCACAAGTTGGAGAAGACGTGAATCTTGGTTGTGGTTCAATTACGGTGAACTATGACGGTAAGAATAAATTCAAAACTGTGATTGGTAACGGGGTATTTATTGGATGTAATTCAAACCTTGTTGCTCCTGTAACAGTTGAAGATGGTGCTTATGTGGCAGCAGGCTCTACAATTACAGAGAATGTTCCATCAAAAGCATTATCTGTAGCACGTGCACGTCAAGTTAACAAAGAAGACTATGTTGATCAATTGCTGAATAAGAAAAAATCATAATGTGGAGGGTTAATCTAGATGTCGACTCAATATCTAAATTCTAATTTGAAAGTATTCTCTTTAAACTCTAATAAGGAACTTGCTGAGCAAATTGCAAAGCACATTGGAGTAGGACTAGGAAAATGTTCTGTTGATCGTTTTAGTGATGGAGAAGTTCAAATTAACATTGAAGAAAGTATCCGTGGTTGCGATGTATTCATTATTCAATCTACAAGCTTCCCAGTAAACGAACATATCATGGAATTACTTATTATGATCGATGCATTAAAGCGTGCATCTGCAAAAACAATTAATATTGTTATTCCTTACTATGGTTATGCGCGTCAAGACCGTAAAGCGCGTTCTCGTGAACCAATTACATCGAAACTTGTAGCAAACTTGCTTGAAACAGCAGGTGCAACTCGTGTAATCACTCTAGATTTACATGCTCCACAAATTCAAGGGTTCTTTGATATCCCAATCGACCACTTAATGGGTGTACCGATTCTTTCAGATTACTTTGAAACAAAAGGTCTTAAAGATATCGTAATCGTGTCACCTGACCATGGTGGGGTAACTCGTGCTAGAAAAATGGCGGATCGCCTAAAAGCACCAATCGCTATTATTGATAAGCGTCGTCCTCGTCCGAACGTATCAGAGGTAATGAACATTATCGGTAATATTGAAGGTAAGACAGCAATTTTAATTGATGACATCATTGATACAGCTGGTACAATTACATTAGCAGCAAACGCTCTTGTTGAGAACGGTGCTTCTGAAGTATATGCTTGCTGTACACACCCAGTATTATCTGGTCCAGCAATTGAGCGTATCCAAAACTCAAATATTAAAGAGTTAGTTGTAACGAACTCTATCGTATTACCGGAAGATAAGAAAATCGACAAAGTACATGAACTTTCAGTTGCTCCATTAATCGGAGAAGCAATCATTCGTGTATACGAAGAAGAATCTGTAAGTGTATTATTCAATTAATTGGATAGAATGAGACGTAACCAAGATTGGTTACGTCTTTTCGTATCGAAAAAAGAAAGTAGTGGTACAAGAATGAAATTGATAGTAGGACTTGGGAACCCGGGTAGAGAATATGAATTAACAAGGCATAATATTGGATTTATGGCAATTGATGAACTTGCAAAGCGTTGGAATATTTCTTTGAATGAACAAAAATTTAAAGGAGTATTTGGTGCAGGATTTGTTAATGGGGAAAAAGTAATCTTATTAAAGCCACTTACATATATGAATTTATCTGGGGAAAGTATTCGTCCGCTCATGGATTACTATAAAATTGATGTTGAGGACTTCGTTGTTCTGTACGATGATTTAGACATTCCTGTAGGTAAATTACGCCTTCGTATGAAAGGTAGTGCTGGTGGACATAATGGTGTGAAATCAACAATTTCACATTTAGGAACACAAGAGTTTCAACGCATCCGCATGGGAATTGATCGCCCGAAAAATGGCATGAAGGTAGTAGATTACGTATTAGGACGTTTCACATCGGAAGAAATTCCTGATGTGGGTCATTCTATTGAAAAAGCAGCGGATGCATGTGAAGAATGGTTAAATAAACCTTTCCTTCAAATCATGAATACCTTCAATAGTTAAGGGTATGATTGGGAATATTTTGTTTTATTTTTACCCATACTAGTAGTAATTGGATTTTTAGGAGGCTAGTATGGAAGGTTATTATCATTGCAGACATTGCGGGAGTAATGTAGGCTCCGTTACTGCAGAAAAAGTATATAGCGACGTTTTATTTCAACTAACAGAGCAAGAAGTAGTAGAGATGATTCATTTTCATGAGAATGGAAATATATATATACAAACGATTTGTGAATCGTGTCAAGAAACGCTCGCATCTTATCCTGAGTATTATGAATATGAAAAATTTCTGCAATAAAATGTTGTCGCTTTGGCATGTCCAAAGCATTTTTCTGTTTTCTTTTTCCGAAATATTTGCATAAAATGTAGTGGCTTGCTCTTTATGTTGAGAGGGGTTTTGAAAATGATAGGTTTATTAGAGCAATTTTATAAAAATGAAGAGATCCAATCGGTTATTAATGGATTAGAAGATGGTTTAAAAGAACAGCTTGTATCAGGTATGGCAACCTCTTCTCGTTCGTTATTAATGGCGGCCTTATATAAAAAAACAAAAAAATCACAACTTATTGTGACGCATAATTTATATCAAGCGCAAAAAGTACATGAAGACTTAGTGGCGTTACTTGGTGAAAAAGATGTGTGGCTATACCCAGTAAATGAATTGATAGCATCAGAAATTGGTGTTGCAAGCCCAGAATTGAAGGCGCAACGTATTGAAGTGTTAAATCGTTTAGCTGCAGGAGAGAATGGGATTATTGTAGCACCGGTTGCGGGACTACGCAGATTTTTACCAATGAAAGAATTGTGGAAGCAAAGGCAAATCGAAATTAATCTAGGGCAAGAGATTGATTTAGATACATTCTTGCATACTTTACATCATATTGGTTATGAGCGTAAGTCGATGGTAGAGGCTCCTGGGGAATTCAGTTTGCGCGGGGGAATATTAGATATTTATCCATTAACTGAAGAGTTACCATTTCGTATTGAATTTTTCGACACAGAAGTTGATTCTATTCGATTATTTGATGTGGATGAACAGCGCTCTCAAGATAAAAAAGAAAGTGTTAGATTTGGTCCAGCAACAGAGTTTTTATTTTCACAGGAAGAATTGAAGTCGGGAATTAAGCGTCTTGAGGAAGGCTTAACTAAGACGATGCAAAAACTTTCCGATGATAAATTGAAGACTACAGTGCTTGAGACGGTAAGTCATGAAATTGAGATGTTAAAAAACGGGCAAAGTATAGAACAGATGTTTAAATATTTATCTATTTTCTATAACGAACCTGCTAGTCTGATAGATTATTTACCAGAAGATGGTATTGTGGTTTTAGATGAGATTTCCCGTATTCAAGAAACAGCATCACATCTTGAAACGGAAGAGGCGGAATGGTATATCTCGCTTCTTGGTGAGGGAACAATTATTCAAGATTTATCTTTCTCACACTCGTTTGAGGAATTTCTTCATCATAAAAAAAGAAGTTTTGTATATTTAACGTTATTCTTACGTCATATAGCACATACACATCCGCAAAATATTGTGAATGTGACATGTAAAACAATGCAAGATTTCCATGGGCAGATGCAGTTGTTGAAAACTGAAATTGATAGATGGAACGAAGGGCATTTTACGACTGTTGTGCTCGGAACTGATGATGAACGTGTGAAAAAATTACAACATATTTTAAGTGATTATGATATTGAGGCAGATATCGTAGAGGGCACAGATATATTATTGCCTGGAAGGTTACAAATTGCTGTAGGTGATTTACATGCAGGATTTGAAATGCCGATGCAAAAGCTTGTTGTTATTACTGAAAAAGAGCTTTTTCATAAGAAAGTTAAAAAATCACAACGTAAGCAAAAGTTATCTAATGCCGAACGTATTAAAAGTTATTCGGAATTAAAAGTTGGAGATTATGTAGTTCATGTTAATCATGGTATAGGTAAATTCTTAGGTATCGAGACGTTAGAGATTAATGGCGTTCATAAAGATTACCTGAATATTAAATATCAAGGTAATGATAAGTTATACGTTCCAATTGAACAAATTGACCAAGTGCAAAAATATGTAGGATCTGAAGGTAAGGATCCTAAAGTTTATAAATTGGGCGGAAATGACTGGAAAAAGGTCAAAACGAAAGTTGAAAAATCTGTACAAGACATTGCGGATGACCTAATTAAATTATATGCTGAACGCGAAGCCTCAAAGGGTTATGCATATACACCAGATACGGCAGAACAACAAGAATTTGAATCTTCTTTCCCGTATCAAGAGACAGAGGATCAATTACGTTCTATTGAAGAGATTAAGAAAGATATGGAACGTGGACGTCCGATGGATAGGCTTCTTTGTGGTGATGTAGGATATGGAAAAACGGAAGTAGCTATCCGTGCGGCATTTAAGGCAATTATGGATGAAAAACAAGTTGCCATTTTAGTGCCGACAACGATCCTTGCACAACAACACTATGAAACAATTCGAGAGCGTTTTCAAGATTATCCAATCAATATAGGATTATTAAGTAGATTCCGTACGAGAAAACAGCAAAATGAAACAATTAAAGGCTTAAGAGATGGTACGGTAGATATCGTAATTGGAACGCATCGTATTTTATCTAAAGATGTTACGTATAAAGATTTAGGTCTCCTTATTATTGATGAAGAACAAAGGTTTGGTGTAACGCATAAAGAAAAAATTAAACAATTAAAAGCAAATGTTGACGTATTAACATTAACGGCAACTCCGATTCCGCGTACACTCCATATGTCTATGCTTGGTGTGCGTGACTTATCTGTTATTGAGACACCACCAGAAAATCGTTTCCCAGTTCAAACGTATGTAGTAGAGTATAATCCAGCGTTAATGCGAGAAGCGATAGAACGAGAGCTTGCAAGAGGTGGGCAAATTTACTTCCTATATAATCGTGTGGAGGATATCGAAAGAAAAGCAGATGAAATTTCGATGTTAGTTCCAGACGCGCGTGTAACTTATGCACATGGGAAAATGAACGAAAGTGAATTAGAGTCTGTTATGCTATCGTTTTTAGAGGGACAGCATGATGTTCTTGTAAGTACAACAATTATTGAGACGGGTGTAGATATTCCGAATGTAAATACGTTAATTGTATTTGATGCAGATCGTATGGGATTATCGCAGTTGTATCAGCTTCGTGGGCGTGTCGGACGTTCTAATCGTGTTGCATATGCATACTTTGCATACAAACGAGATAAAGTGTTATCAGAAGTTGCAGAGAGGCGTCTACAAGCCATTAAAGAGTTCACAGAGCTTGGATCAGGTTTCAAGATTGCGATGAGAGACTTATCTATTCGTGGTGCAGGTAACTTGTTAGGTGCCGAACAGCATGGATTTATTGATTCTGTCGGATTTGATCTATATTCTCAAATGTTAAAAGATGCAATTGAACAGCGTAGAGGAACAGATGGGGTTGAAAATACAGTTAATGTTGAAATTGATTTAGAAGTAGATGCATATTTACCAGATGCTTATATTTCAGATAGTAAACAAAAAATTATGATGTATAAACAGTTTAGAGGCGTTTCTGCAATGGAGGATATTGAAGAGTTGCAGGAAGAGATGATAGATAGATTTGGTGATTACCCGCAAGAAGTTGGTTACTTATTACAAATTGCAAATATTAAAGTATTGGCAATGAAAGAACAAATTGAGTTAATTAAGCAAAATAAATTTGAAGTAACGATTCTGTTCTCAGAACAAGCAAGTCAAAATATTGATGGCGGAAAATTATTCATGCTTGGAAATAGTTTTGGACGTATGATTGGTTTAGGGATGGAAGGATCACAATTGAAAATCGTTATGAAAACAAATGGCTTAGAGACATCGAAGTGGTTAACAATTGCTGAAAATTTATTAAAAGGTCTACCAGATGTAAAAAAAGAAGTCATAAATGCCTAATATTAGATAAAAAAATACAATTCGGCGTGCATAGAAGAACTAATGTGTAAAATACTATGTCTAACAGTTGGTGATTTTTACATGAACAGGTAAATTCACCACTTTCATCATCAGTAGAAAGTGAGGCAGCATTAGAATGAAAGCAACTGGAATCGTACGTCGAATTGATGATTTAGGTAGGGTAGTAATCCCGAAGGAAATTCGTAGAACTTTACGTATCCGAGAAGGAGACCCATTAGAAATATTTGTTGATCGCGATGGAGAAGTGATTTTGAAGAAATATTCTCCGATTAGTGAACTAGGTGATTTTGCAAAAGAATATACGGAAGCTTTATACGATAGCTTAGGACATAATGTGCTTGTATGCGATCGTGATTCTATTATCGCGGTAGCAGGCATATCTAAAAAAGAATACTTAAATAAAAGCGTTGGCGATTTAATTGAGAAGACAATGGAAGATCGTAAGTCTGTAATTATGACGGATGAAAGCGAAATTTCAATTATTGATGGAGTAACAGAAAAAGTTAGTTCTTATACAATTGGCCCGATTGTTGCGAATGGGGATCCAATTGGAGCTGTTATTATCTTCTCTAAAGAGGCCATTATAAGTGAAGTAGAGCATAAGTCAGTAAATACAGCTGCGAGCTTTTTAGCGAAACAAATGGAGCAGTAAGGCCATATTGAATTTTAGAAGTAGCAATCTTTCCTAATTATGATATTTCTTCTTGAGAAATCAATTATTTGGAGATATATGTATATTGAAAAAAGGTAGCGCTTTGCTACCTTTTTTCGTTGAACATTTCTAGCGTTGCACGAACGTATTATTACTCGTGTAGGTAAGGAAGCTTGTCCTTTTCTTTATGATATAATACGAGGGGTGAGAATAGAAAAAGGAGTTTTCTTGTATGGAATCGAAGAAGTATCAAGCCTTTTGGCGTGGGGCTATTATATTAACAATCGCAAGTTTTGTTACAAAGGTATTAAGCGCTTTTTACCGTATTCCATATCAAAATATAGCGGGTGATATTGGTTTTTATATTTACCAACAAATTTATCCGTTTTATGGATTTTGTTTAATTTTAGCTACTTATGGATTCCCCATTATAATTTCAAAAATGGTTGCGGAACGATTAGAGCGAGGGAAACAAAAAGAAGCAGAAGAAATTATTTGTGTATCTTTTTGGTTTTTATTAGGAATTGGTTTCATAGGCTTTTTTACATTGTTTTTTGGTGCCGAAGCAATTGCAACAGCTATGGGCGATATACACTTAGATAAGTTATTACGTGTTATTTCATTTTCATTCATATTGATGCCGTTTCTATCTGTAGCAAGAGGATATTTTCAGGGGTTCAATAATATGATGCCAACAGCTGTTTCGCAAGTGATAGAACAAACGATTCGTGTTTCTATTATTGTATTTTTATCTCTATTCCTAATTGCTCACGGATTTGATTTATATACAGTCGGTGCAGGTGCTATGTTAGGTTCAATCGCAGGTGGACTGATTGGGATTATCGTACTTGTACTTTATATGCGTCATGACTTTCGTTCTATATTCTTCAAAAGTGTAAAGAGAATTAAGGGCAAAAAGAGGATCATTAAAATTCTGTTTTGGCAGGGATTGGCGATTTGTGTTAGTAACTTAGTACTTATTTTTATACAAATGGCTGATTCGGTTTCCTTCTATTCCTTACTTATTGGAGCAGGAGAGCCAGCTGAAAGTGCAAAGGTATTAAAAGGTGTGTATGACAGAAGTATCCCGCTTATGCAATTAGGGACTGTCGTGACAACTTCTTTCTCGTTGTCGCTTATTCCAATCATTACAGCGGCGAAGGAAAGAGGAGATCTTTCCTTTATTCGAGAAAAGGTAAAGTTAGCAATGAAAATAACATTTGTTATTGGGTTTGCAGCGGCCATTGGATTAACTTGTATTATTCAGCCTACGAATATTATGCTGTTTGAAAATAGTGATGGGTCAGATGTTTTATCCATTTTATCTTTATCTATTTTATTTAGTTCATTGTCGATTACAACTGCTTCTATTTTGCAAGGGTTAGGACAAACATTAAAACCAGCAATATTCGTTATATTTGGGAGTTGTTTAAAGTTAGCTTTAAATTATATATTAATGCCGTATTTTGGTGTGAAGGGAGCTGCAATCGCAACACTAGTTGCGTTACTTGTAATTTCTGTGTTAAATAGTGCATTACTTATGCAAGCCGTATCTGAATCGCTCATCGATAAACGTAATATGTTAGGTGTAGTTATTAGTGGTATCGGTATGGGATTTGTATTAATAATGTTTATGCGTGTGATGCAAATGTCTGGATTAGTAATTGATACGGAACATAGAGGAATCGCGACAATTGAGGCGTTGTTAGGTGTAGCTATCGGCGGATTGGTATATATGTTTTTAATTTTAAAATTACGTGTATTTACAAAAGCGGAAATAGGAACCGTTATGAAAAAAGAGAAAAAAGAAGGTTCTTTGAAGAAGAGTGGATAGAGGTGGCAGGTTGTGAGTGGAATCATTACTATTTTAGGATTAGGTGCTGGTGAGTTAGATCAGTTAACGATGGGTGTATATCGAAAAATAAAAGAAGCAGATCACATGTTTGTTAGAACGAAGGAACATCCCGTTATAGAAGAGTTGGAGAAAGAAGGTATACAATATACAGCCTTTGACAGTGTGTATGAAGCACATGATACGTTTGAAATTGTATATGAAACAATTGCGAATACATTGTTAGAACAAGCTGAAGGCGCAGAAATCATCTATGCCGTGCCAGGGCATCCGCTTGTAGCGGAAAGAACGGTTCAGCTACTATTGGAAAAAGGCGAAGTAGCGAATGTTGAAGTGCGCATTGAAGGTGGACAAAGTTTCCTTGATCCTATGTTTGCAAGTCTAAAGATTGATCCGATTGAAGGATTCCAATTAATTGATGCTACATCATTTGAAAGAGGGCAATTAGAATTACGTCAACATTTAATCTTTTGCCAAGTATATGACGCATTCGTTGCATCTGATGTGAAATTAACATTAATGGAGATGCTGCCAGATGATTATGAAGTGTATATCGTAACAGCTGCAGGGACTTCATTTGAACAAGTTAAAAAGGTGCCGTTGTACATGTTAGATCATGAAACGGAATTAAATAATTTAACGAGTGTATATGTACCACCAGTTCAGGAACGTGCGTCCTTGTATCAACAGTTTGACGTGCTTAGAGAAATTATTGCAGACCTTCGTGGACCGAATGGTTGTCCGTGGGATAAAAAGCAAACACATCAATCTTTAAAGAAGTATTTAATTGAGGAAGCTTATGAAGTGTTGGAAGCAATTGATGAAGAGGATGATGATCACTTAGTAGAAGAACTGGGTGATGTATTATTACAAGTTATGCTGCATGCCCAAATCGGAGAGGATGAAGGTTGGTTCTCTATAGATGATATTATTCGAACTTTATCTGAGAAAATGGTTCGTCGCCATCCGCATGTATTTGGGAATACAGATGTAAATAGTGCCGATGAAGTACTTGCTAATTGGGAAGAAATTAAAAAACAAGAAAAAGGATTCGTAAAAGAATCTGTTTTAAATGGAGTTCCAAAAAGTTTGCCACAGTTACTACGCGCTTATGAAATCCAGAAAAAAGCTGGCAAGGTTGGTTTTGATTGGGTTGATGTACAACCGATGATAGAAAAAGCTTTAGAAGAATGGCAAGAGTTCCAGCAAGAAGTTACAAACATGGATGAGGCGAAGATGTTAGGTGAATTCGGCGACTTACTATTTGCATTTGTGAATATTGCTCGTCATTATAAAATAGATCCCGAAGAAGCGTTACATTTAACGAATGAGAAATTCGTCGGTCGTTTCTTATACATGGAAGCAAAAGTAGCTGAAATGAATAAAGAGATGCAAGATTTATCATTAGAGCAGTTAGATGTTTTATGGGAAGAGGCAAAACAAACAGAACGTTAATAGGGGGATTTGATATGCGTCTAGATAAGTTTTTAAAAGTATCACGTTTAATTAAAAGAAGAACATTAGCGAAAGAAGTAGCTGATCAAGGAAGAATAGCAATTAATGGTCAAGTGGCAAAAGCGAGTTCGGATGTGAAAGTAGCTGATGAATTAACAATTCGTTTTGGTCAAAAAATAGTAACTGTAAAAATAAACGAATTGAAAGAAACGACTAAAAAAGAAGATGCAGCAAATATGTATAGCTTAGTTCGCGAAGAAAAAGTAAAGGCTGAAGAAGGCTTGTTCTAAAATCAATTATCCCTTCATACATTACTATTAGCTAGTATAAATGTATGGGGGGATTTACGTGAATAATGGTTACTCACCTATGTCTTCTAATCAACAAAATGTTTCTGTAGAGCATGATATTATTATGCGTGGCAGGCGTGTAATTGATATTACCGGTGTAAAGCAGGTAGAGAGTTTTGATAGCGAAGAGTTTTTGCTTGAGACTGTAATGGGCTTTTTAACAATTCGTGGTCAAAATTTGCAAATGAAAAATTTAGATGTGGAAAAAGGTGTTGTATCGATTAAAGGGAAAGTTCATGAGATGCTGTATATTGATGAGAATCAAGGGGAGAAAACTAAAGGATTCTTTAGTAAGTTGTTTAAATGAGCCTAACAATTCAGTTGTATACGATGCTCTCAATGATCGGAATGGGTGCTTGGGTTGGGGCATCTTTAGATACATACCAACGATTTTTAAATCGTCAGGAACGTAAACGTTGGCTTGTATTTATATATGATATACTATTTTGGATTGTCCAAGCATTATTCGTTTTTTACGTATTGCTTCTTGTAAATGAAGCTGAACTACGTATATATGTATTTTTGGCATTATTATGTGGTTTTGCGGCGTATCAAAGCTTATTGAAAGCAATATACATGAGATTGTTAAATTTTCTCATCTATATTTTTATGCAAACAACACACTTTTTTGTTCAAATTATAAAGCTACTCATGATAAAACCTGTTATTATTATAGCGCAGCTATTTATTGCATTTATATTATTCTTATTTCGTATACTGCTTTCAATTGGACATGTGTTATGGAAAATGGTGATTTGGATATTACTTTTCATATGGAAAGTTTTTTTCTGGCCTGTTCGATTTATTGCTTCGCTCATATGGAAACTTCTCCCTAATCGTGTTAAACTTTTTATAATGAAACATGTAGGGTTCCTGCAATATATAGCAAAATTAAAGGGACATATCTTCCAATTATGGGAGCGTATAAAAAAGAAGTTAGGGGGACCTCGGAAATGAGGGAACTGAGACAAAGAACAATCGAAAAACAGAGTCCAAATCCTGTTAAAGAGCATATAATACAAACGGATGAGAACAGGAAGCGACTTTATCGCCGTTTAGCGGTTTTTCTTGTCTTTGCTTTTACAATTATTGCGAGTATTAGTGTAACGTTTTATCAACAAAACAGTTCCATTAGAGCAAAAGAAGCAAAAGTTAAGGACATGAAAAAAGAACTGGATTCATTAACGAATAAAGAAAAGAGTCTAAAAGACGAAGTTCAAAAGTTAAATGATGAAGAGTACGTATTAAAGATTGCTAGAAGGGATTATTTCTTCTCTGGAAAAGGGGAGATAATTTTTCCTGTTTCTAAGTAGAGTATGTCTTATTGACACTATATTTTAGGATTATATATAATAAAGTAAAATTTGACTTTTTAACCACTAAGGAGGAGCATTTTTTTTATGTCAATCGAGGTAGGCAGCAAGTTACAGGGTAAAGTAACAGGTATTACAAATTTTGGGGCTTTTGTGGAGCTGCCAGAAGGCTTAACGGGTCTTGTTCATATTAGTGAAGTTGCTGATAATTATGTGAAAGATATTAACGATCACTTAAAAGTGGGCGACCAAGTAGAAGTAAAAGTTATTAACGTTGAAAAAGATGGCAAGATCGGTCTATCTATTAAAAAAGCGAAAGAGCGTGAAAAAACAGAAGGAGATCGTCCACGTGGTGAATACCAACGCGGTGGCGGCGATCAACAACGTTCTGGACGTCCACAACGTAATAATCGTTCTTTCAACAGAGATAACCGTGGCGGCGGTAACGAACGAGCTCCAAAAGAAACATTCGAGCAAAAGATGGCACGTTTCTTAAAGGATAGTGAAGATCGTTTAACTTCTTTAAAGCGTAACACAGAATCTAAACGTGGTGGCCGTGGCGCACGTCGCGGATAATAAGAACGTTTAATTCTTAGCATATAGAGAGGTACCCAGGGCGATTGCTCAGGGTGCTTTTTTATATGTGAAAATATATTTTTAAAAAAGTTTTCAAGATGTGTTGACTTTAAATTATATCTGAGGTAAGATACTAATTGTCCGTTAAATAAGACGACATGGCGGTGTAGCTCAGCTGGCTAGAGCGTACGGTTCATACCCGTGAGGTCGGGGGTTCGATCCCCTCCGCCGCTATATTTAATTTAACGGCCCGTTGGTCAAGTGGTTAAGACACCGCCCTTTCACGGCGGTAACACGGGTTCGAATCCCGTACGGGTCATCCTAAAAAGATCATGCAAATTTGCATGATCTTTTTTTGTTAAATAAATTAAGACATACAATACTTCTACAAAATCACCCTATATTTTCTGAATGTTCGATTAAAATATTAAGGATACATTACATACCGTGTATATATGTAGAGTTATTTCGAATAAAAAGTCGAACGATTATAAAAGTGAAAACTGTTGTTTTGACAAAAATCCCAATAATCATCTTTTATAATGACAGTAATTAAACTATGCAGGTGGTGTTAAAAATATGCCTAAAGCAGGAAGGAATACTATGAATACAAGTGCATTGGCAATGAATGAGAGTCAGCTTGGAGCAGGAAAGTGGACAAGTAAGTTGCGAATGAAGTTTGAACAAGTTTTCTTTAGATGGGGATTTATTATTGTTGTTATTGGTTTTCTTTTGGGACGAGCATATATATTAACAAACATTTTACCGTTTGCACTGCCATTTTTTGCTGCTGTTTATGTTATGAAGCGGGATAAAATGCCGCTCGCGTTCTTGGCTCTAATGGGGGGCGCACTTTCAGTTTCGATAGATAATTTATTCTTTACCTTTGCATCTATTTTTACTTTCTTCATTTATAATATCTTCTTTAGTCGGTTTACACGTAAAACTGTCGGACTTGTTCCATTCCAAGTATTTATCTCCGCATTAACCGCGCATTTAGTTGTCGTATATTTTGCGCAACAAACTGTTACCATGTACGATTTACTCGTTAGTACGATTGAGGCAGGGCTTAGCTTCGTATTAACTATGATATTTTTACAAAGTGTTCCGCTTTTAGTCGAACGAAAAGGTAAACAACAAGCGCTAGAGACAGAAGAAATTGTTTGTTTAATTATATTACTAGCTTCTGTTTTAACAGGTACAACAGATTGGTTTGTATATGACGCTTCTATTCAACATATTTTTACTAGGTATTTAGTGCTCGTGTTTGCATTTATCGCGGGGGCGGCTACAGGATCTACAGTGGGGGTCGTCACTGGATTAATATTAAGTTTAGCGAATGTCTCTAGTTTGTCTCAACTTAGTCTGCTTGCTTTTTCTGGGTTGCTTGGTGGTTTGTTAAAAGAAGGAAAGCGTTTAGGTGTTAGTTTAGGTTTATTAATTGGGACGAGCTTGATTACGCTATATGTAGACAAACAAACAAACATTGTGACAACTTTAATTGAATCTGGTGTGGCGATTGCGTTCTTCTTATTAACACCGAAACTTGTTATGGATCGTATTGCTAAATTCATGCCAGGCACACAGGAACATTCGCAAGATCAACAACAGTATTTAAGAAGGATGCGTGATGTTACAGCGAATAAAATTAATCAATTTGCCAATGTATTTGCTGCTTTATCTAATAGCTTTTCTGTATATGGATATGTGGAGGAGGAAGATAAAGAGACGGAGGCAGATTTGTTCTTAAGCACAATTACTGCAAAAACATGTCAAACATGCTTTAAAAAGGACCAATGCTGGGTAGTTAATTTCGATAAAACGTACGACTATATGAAACAAATAATGAGTGAAACGGAAGAGGGGACGTTGCAGCATAATCGGAAGTTAGTCCGTGAATGGGACAAGCATTGTGTGAGAGGAAAGAAAGTGACGGATTTAGTAGCTGGTGAATTAGATCATTTCTATGAGGGACAGAAATTACGAAAGCAAATGAAAGAAAATCGTAGAATAGTAGCGGAGCAACTATTAGGTGTATCAAAAGTTATGGAGGATTTTGCTAAGGAGATACAAAGAGAACGAGAAAATCATCAAGTACAAGAAGAACAGATCTTGCAAGCGTTTCGTGATTTTGGTGTAGAAATAGAGCACGTTGATATTTATTGTTTAGATAGAGGAAGTATTGATATTGAAATGCTGATTCCAGTTGCATCTAATGAACATGGAGAGTGTGAAAAATTAGTTGCGCCGATGCTTTCTGATATTCTAAAGGAAAATATAGTTGTTAAACATGAAGAAAAGTCTTCTTATCCGAACGGCCACAGCTTAATATCATTTGGTTCAGCAAAGACATATTCTCTTGATACTGGATTGGCCACAGCTGCAAAAGGCGGTGGGTTTGTTTCGGGTGATTCTTACGCGATGATGGATCTAAGCGTCGGTAAATATGCGCTTGCAATTAGTGATGGTATGGGAAATGGGCAAAGAGCTCATATGGAGAGTAAAGAAACGGTGAAATTATTACAAAAAATACTTCAATCAGGCATTGATGAGGAAATAGCGATTAAGTCTATCAATTCTATTCTTTCTTTAAGGACAACAGAAGAGATGTTTACGACGTTAGATTTAGCTATGGTAGATTTGCGGGATGCAAGCGCGAAGTTTTTAAAGATTGGGTCGACACCGAGTTTTGTTAAACGCGCAAATAATATTTTGAAAATTGAGGCAAGTAATTTGCCGATGGGGATTATTGAGGATGTTGAAGTTGATGTAGTAGGTGAACAATTAAAAACGGGTGATATTCTTATTATGATGAGCGATGGGATTTTTGAGGGAGCGCAACATGTGGAGAATCATGAACTATGGATGAAACGAAAAATTAAAGAATTACAAACCGAAGATCCACAAGAAATTGCTGATATCATTATGGAAGAGGTGATTCGCTCTTGTGATGGTTATATAAATGACGATATGACTATTGTTGTGGCGAAAGTGAAGAAAAATATGCCAAAGTGGGCTACGATTCCAATTGTAGGAATGCAGGCACAATAAATTTCAAGTGTGAAGTTTCTCTATTGCTGTTTCTTTCTAAAAACCTAGGTGGATGCCTAGGTTTTTTTGCTTTAACAGATAATATTATTATTTTTGTGAATATGTACGGATGATGTAAGATAAAAATGTAATTTTTGTATATCTTTTTTTTGCACAATGTTTGTAAAAGTTGTACCATTATAAACAAGGTAACTAACGTTGCTGTTCTTGTTTAATGAAAGGTGATTACGAAGTTGAAATATACATTTGTTGAAAAGGTAGATGACTTTGTAAAGCAGCATGATGTATTAAAGGAACATTCAACGATTGTTGTAGGGGTTTCTGGTGGTCCTGACTCTTTGGCTCTTCTATATTATTTGTTAGAAAAAAGAGCAGCAAAACAGTTTGAAATTGTAGTGGCACATGTGGATCATATGTTTAGAGGTGATGAATCTCATGAGGACCTACAGTTTGTGCAGGAACTTTGTAAGGGACTGGGAGTTATTTGCGAAACGATAAGGATTAATGTGTCGCAATATCAACAGCAATACGGGATGAATGCACAAGTTGCTGCTAGAGAATGCAGATATGCATTTTTGGAAAGAATAATGAAGAAATATGATGCGAGATATGTAGCTCTTGGACATCATGGTGATGACCAAGTAGAGACGATCTTAATGCGCCTTGTGCGAGGGAGTACTCCGAAAGGGTATGCAGGCATTGCAGTGAAGCGTCCTTTTCATAATGGATATTTAATTAGGCCGTTACTTGGAGTAACGAAGGAAGAAATTGTTGATTACTGTAATAAGCTAAAAATAATTCCTCGTATAGATCCAAGTAATAAAAAGGAAGTATATACAAGGAATCGATTACGTAAATATGTCCTTCCGCATTTGAAAGAAGAAAATTCACAAGTGCATGAGAAATTCCAAAAATTTAGCATGCAGATGCAAGAGGATGAGGCGTATTTGCAGGAATTAGCTTTTGAGAAAATGAATAAAGTAATTACAAAAAAAAGTGATAAACAAATTAGCTTATCAATTCCTGCCTTTGAATCCATGTCTATGCCTTTACAAAGAAGAGGGATTCAACTAATATTAAACTATCTTTATGAATATAAGATTCCATCTTCTCTTTCCTCTATACATATTGACAAAGTGATTGAGTTTTTTAAGCGAACACAACCTTCGGGTTCACTTGATTTCCCAGGTGATTTAAAAATTGTTCGCGCATACGAGGAGTGCAGCTTTGGATTTAAACAAGAAATTGTTTCTCCTTTTTCACAAGATTTATCAATTCCCGGGACAATTACGCTATCGAACGGGGATAAGCTTGTAGCAGAGGTGAGCGAAGATATACCAAGTAACATGAATGAAACAGTATTTGTTGCTAAGTATAATGATATATCATATCCACTTCGTATTCGTTCTAGAGAAAATGGAGATCGTATGTCAATACAAGGTATGAATGGCACAAAAAAGATAAAAACTATTTTTATCGAAGCAAAAGTACCAAGAGAAAAAAGAGAAGAATGGCCGGTCGTTTGTGATGCAAGTGGGAATATTATTTGGATACCCTTGTTGAAGCGATCTGCATTTGCTATCTCGAAAGAGACGGCAAAGAAGGATAAATATATGATTATTCACTACAAAAGCAAGGAGTCTTCCGGGAGGATAATGAAATGATGAATCAAGATATCGAAAAAGTATTAATTTCTGAAGAACAAATACAAGAAAAGGTGCTCGAATTAGGCGCAATTATTGCAGAGGATTATAAAAACACAGTACCTCTTGCAATCGGCGTATTAAAGGGTGCAATGCCATTCATGGCAGATTTATTAAAGAGAACAGATACATATCTTGAAATGGACTTTATGGCTGTATCTAGTTACGGTCACTCTACTGTTTCAACAGGCGAAGTGAAAATTTTAAAAGACCTTGATACTTCTGTAGAAGGTCGCGATATTTTAATCGTTGAAGATATTATTGATAGCGGTCTTACGCTAAGCTACTTAGTAGACCTATTTAAATATCGTAAAGCGAAATCTGTAAAAATTGTTACGTTATTAGATAAGCCAACAGGCCGCAAAGTAGATTTGAAAGCGGATTATGTTGGATTTACTGTACCGCATGAATTTGTTGTAGGGTATGGATTAGATTATAAAGAGCAGTACCGTAATCTTCCTTATGTAGGAGTATTAAAACCAAGCGTTTACTCAAATTAATTAAATACAGGCGTCACAATTGTATAGGAAATTTTTTCTATGTTACGATTTACTATAGTGTTTATGCCGTGAGAGGAGGTTAGGAATGAATCGTATCTTCCGTAATACCATCTTTTATTTACTGATATTCCTAGTAGTAATTGGAATCGTGAGCTATTTTAATGGTTCGACACAAAAAACGACATCAGTTAGCTACGATAAATTCATTACTAAACTAGAAAAAGGTGAAGTGCGTAATGTGCAACTTCAACCGAAAAATGGTGTATTTGAGGTAAAGGGACAATTTAACAACTCTAGCCAAGGAGAACAATTTGTTACTTATGCACCAAATACTGAGGAATTACAAAAGAAAATTAATGACAAAGCGCAAGGTGCTGAAGTTAAGTATCAACCAGCAGAAGAAACAAGTGCTTGGGTAACGTTCTTTACTTCTATCATTCCGTTTGTTATTATCTTCATTTTATTCTTCTTCTTATTAAACCAAGCTCAGGGCGGCGGTAGCCGTGTTATGAACTTTGGGAAAAGTAAGGCGAAGTTATATAATGACGAAAAGAAAAAAGTTCGTTTCAGAGATGTTGCTGGAGCGGATGAAGAGAAACAAGAGCTTGTTGAGGTAGTTGAATTCTTGAAAGACCCTCGTAAGTTTGCTGAAGTTGGTGCCCGTATTCCGAAGGGTGTTCTATTAGTAGGACCTCCAGGTACAGGTAAAACTTTACTAGCACGTGCCGTTGCAGGTGAGGCAGGCGTTCCGTTCTTCTCTATCAGTGGTTCCGATTTCGTAGAGATGTTTGTCGGTGTCGGTGCATCACGTGTACGTGATTTATTCGAAAATGCAAAGAAAAATGCTCCTTGTATCATTTTCATTGATGAAATTGATGCAGTAGGACGTCAACGTGGCGCAGGTCTTGGTGGTGGCCATGATGAGCGTGAGCAAACGTTGAACCAATTACTTGTTGAAATGGATGGATTCGGTGCAAACGAAGGTATTATTATCATCGCTGCGACAAACCGTCCTGATATTCTTGATCCAGCATTATTACGTCCAGGTCGTTTTGACCGTCAAATTACAGTAGATCGTCCAGATGTAAATGGCCGTGAAGCTGTACTGAAAGTACATGCTCGTAATAAACCGCTTGATGAGAATATCAACTTAAGAGCAATCGCAACTCGTACACCAGGATTCTCTGGTGCCGATCTTGAAAACTTATTAAACGAAGCTGCTTTAGTGGCTGCGCGTCAAGATAAGAAGAAAATTGATATGAGTGACATTGATGAAGCGACGGATCGCGTTATTGCAGGTCCTGCTAAGAAAAGTCGTGTTATCTCTGAAAAAGAACGTAATATCGTTGCTTTCCATGAAGCGGGCCATACTGTAATTGGTGTTGTTCTTGATGAAGCTGATGTCGTTCATAAAGTAACAATTGTCCCTCGTGGTCAAGCTGGTGGATATGCAGTAATGCTTCCGAAAGAAGATCGTTACTTCATGACAAAACCAGAGTTGCTTGATAAAATCACTGGTTTACTTGGTGGTCGAGTGGCTGAGGAGATTGTATTTGGTGAAGTGAGTACAGGTGCTCACAACGACTTCCAACGTGCGACTGGCATTGCAAGACGTATGGTTACGGAATTCGGTATGAGTGATAAGCTTGGACCGATGCAATTTGGTAGCTCACAAGGTGGTCAAGTGTTCTTAGGAAGAGACTTCCATTCAGAACAAAACTACAGTGATGCAATTGCACATGAAATCGATGTGGAAATGCAAACAATTATGAAAGATTGTTATGCTCGTGCGAAAGAAATTCTTACTGAAAATCGTGATAAACTAGATCTTATTGCGAAAACGCTACTTGAAGTAGAAACGTTAGATGCAGAGCAAATCAATCATTTATGTGATTACGGCAGATTGCCAGAACGTCCAACATCTTCAGCTGATGTGAAAGTAAACATCAACATGAAAAAGGACGATGAAGAATCAGAAGATAAGTAAGAGATGAAGGAGTGACGATGGTCACTCCTTTTTTTATTTGTGGAACGAGATGAAGTAGAAAAGAATTTAAATAAATCGGGTATTAAAAATTGAAATAGGGCGTAATCTTTTTGTAAAATGATGAGGATAGAAAAGCTGATTATATAAGTATGTGTGATATGATGTTTTTATAAGTTTTATACATACTGCACAAATATAGATTAAATAAGATAAGTGGTGAGAATATGATTTTTGTATTGGATGTAGGTAACACAAATGCTGTGCTAGGCGTGTTTGAAGAGGGGGAACTTCGTCAACATTGGCGCATGGAAACAGATCGTCATAAGACAGAAGATGAATATGGAATGCTTGTAAAGCAGTTGCTTGAGCATGAAGGTCTTTCGTTTGAAGATGTGAAAGGTATTATTGTGTCTTCAGTCGTACCACCAATTATGTTTGCTTTAGAGCGCATGTGTGAAAAATATTTTAAAATTAAACCGCTTGTAGTAGGTCCTGGAATAAAAACGGGGCTAAATATTAAATATGAAAATCCACGTGAAGTAGGCGCGGACCGAATTGTAAATGCGGTAGCAGGAATACACTTATATGGAAGTCCGCTTATTATTGTCGATTTCGGTACGGCTACTACATATTGTTATATTAACGAAGAAAAGCATTATATGGGTGGAGTTATTACGCCGGGAATTATGATTTCAGCAGAGGCTTTATATAGTAGAGCGGCAAAACTTCCTCGTATTGAAATTACAAAACCAAGCAGTGTTGTTGGAAAGAATACGGTAAGTGCGATGCAATCGGGTATTCTTTATGGTTATGTTGGACAAGTGGAAGGTATTGTTAAGCGTATGAAAGAGGAAGCTAAACAAGAACCGAAAGTTATTGCAACAGGTGGATTGGCGAAATTAATTTCAGAAGAATCGAATGTAATTGATGTTGTAGATCCATTTTTAACATTAAAAGGTTTGTATATGTTATACGAGCGTAATGCAAATTTACAGCATGAGAAAGGTGAATAAATGAGTATGAAAGATTATTTAGTAAAAGCGTTAGCGTTTGATGGAGAAGTGCGTGCATATAGTGTACGTACTACAAACACAGTAAGTGAGGCGCAAAGACGTCATGACACATGGAGAACAGCTTCAGCGGCGCTTGGTCGTTCTTTAACTGCAGGTACAATGATGGGCGCAATGTTAAAAGGTGACCAAAAGTTAACGATTAAGGTAGAAGGTAATGGTCCGATTGGCCCCATCTTAGTAGATGCTCATGCAAATGGGGATGTACGTGGTTATGTAACGAATCCACATGTTGATTTTGAAGGAACGGAACAAGGGAAATTACGTGTATATCAAGCGGTAGGCACTGAAGGATTTGTAACAGTAATTAAAGATATTGGTATGCGTGAGCCGTTTATTGGTCAATCTCCAATTGTTTCAGGAGAATTAGGAGAAGACTTCACGTATTATTTTGCAGTTTCTGAGCAAACACCTTCTTCTGTAGGAGTTGGCGTTCTTGTAAATGGAGATGACAGCGTATTAGCAGCAGGTGGATTTATCCTTCAAATTATGCCAGGTGCACAGGAAGAAACAATTTCATTCATTGAAGATCGTTTGCAGAACATTCCTCCTGTATCAACGTTAATTGAACAAGGGCTTTCTCCAGAAGAGTTACTGTATGCAGTTCTTGGAGAAGATAAAGTAAAAGTATTGGAAACGATGGATGTTCAATTTAATTGCACATGTTCACGCGAACGTATTGAGAGTGTGTTAATTAGTTTAGGTAAAACAGAGTTAGAGCAAGTTCGTGCAGAAGAAGAAGAGACAGAAGTTCATTGTCATTTCTGTAATGAGCGATACAAGTTCTCTAAAGAAGATATTACAAATTTAATCGAGAGTTTGTAATAAGGAAATTAAGGGGATTCACCCCCTAAATAGATTGACAAACAGGGAATTTTCTGACAAAATCTAAATATAGATAAAACCAATAAAAATACTCGGTGTTAGGAGTGACAGGAATGCGAGTGGCACAATCAGTTTCAGAATTAATCGGGAAAACGCCGATCGTTAAGTTGAACCGCATCGTAGAATCAGACAGCGCAGATATATACTTAAAATTAGAATTTATGAATCCAGGGAGCAGCGTTAAAGATCGTATTGCATTAGCTATGATTGAAGATGCTGAGAAAAAAGGATTATTAAAAGAAGGCGATACAATCATTGAACCAACAAGTGGTAACACAGGAATTGGTTTAGCGATGGTAGCGGCCGCTAAAGGATATAAGGCAATTTTAGTAATGCCAGAAACAATGAGTATTGAGCGTCGTAATTTATTACGTGCTTACGGTGCGGAATTAGTATTGACTCCAGGGCCTGAAGGAATGGGTGGAGCAATTCGTCAAGCGACTGAATTAGCAAAAGAGCATGGTTACTTTATACCGCAACAGTTCAAAAATCAATCGAATCCAGAAATTCATCGTTTAACAACAGGGCCAGAAATTGTTGAACAAATGGGCGATCAATTAGATGCGTTTATTGCAGGTATTGGCACAGGTGGAACGATTACTGGTGCTGGTGAAGTACTGAAGGAAGCGTATAAAGATATTAAAATTTATGCAGTAGAACCTGCGGATTCACCAGTATTATCTGGTGGGAAACCAGGTCCACATAAAATCCAAGGAATTGGGGCGGGATTCATCCCAGAGACATTGGATGTAGAAGTATATGATGAAATTGTTCAAGTGAAAACGGAGCAAGCATTTGAATATGCAAGAAGAGTGGCTAAAGAGGAAGGTATTTTAGTTGGTATCTCTTCTGGAGCGGTTATTTATGCGGCAACAGAAATTGCGAAAAAGTTAGGTAAAGGGAAAAAGGTACTTGTTATTATCCCAAGTAACGGTGAACGTTATTTAAGTACACCACTTTATCAATTTGAGTCTTAATTATATGTGATTGAAAAAGCATCCTTGAAAAAGGATGCTTTTTCTTTTTGGATTGGAAATAGGAAAAGAGTGAATGACTAGAAAACTTCATGTAAAATAAGAGATAGTATAATTAATTTATTTTCACTAGCCTTCGAGTATAACCGTTCTATATACATAATGAATGTAGTTTGTGGTGGTTACTTTAAGAGGGTGGGATAAAAGAAGACGGGGTGTTGATATGCAACGAAGAAAATCTTTAGCGCTTTCTATTCCATATCAGTTAGATTTCTTTAAGCAATATAAATTTCTTTCTAAGGATAAACCGCAACATATTTTGTTAGAAAGTGGACGTGGCGGTCGTTATAACATTGTGGGGTTGAACCCAGTAGCGGTAATCCGAGGGAAGGATGAAACGTTACATATAAGCGAAAGTGGTAAGGAAACAATAAAGCAAGGAAACCCATTAGATTTAATGCAGGAATATATGGAGCGATGGAAAACGGACTATAATCCAGAGTACCCGCCTTTTCAAGGTGGTGCGATTGGTTACTTTAGTTATGATTGCATCCGTTATATTGAAAAACTTCCTTCTCTTGCGGAGGATGACATTAATATACCTGATATATTCTTTTTATTATTTGATGATGTGTTTGTGTATGATCAAGAAGAGAAAGTATTATGGATTATTACACATTATGTAGATAAGCATGAAGAGGCAAAAGAGCGATTAAATGAGTGGAAGGTTCTTTGGGCGACAGAAGCGCCGGAAGTGACTATACCATTTGCATGCCCTGAAAAGAAAAGTGAAGCAGTTGCTTTTACGGAAGAAAGCTTTATGAAGGCGGTTGAATGTATTCAAGAATATATTGGTGCTGGTGATGTGTTCCAAGTGAACTTGTCGACGAGACAAGAAAGAACGTTACAAACACACCCGCTAGAAATTTATACAAGTCTTCGTGAAATTAATCCATCTCCATATATGGGTTACTTGGAGCTGGGAGATTTTCAAATTGTTAGTGGATCGCCGGAGTTGTTAATTAAGAAACAAGGAACCGAAGTAAGTACAAGACCAATTGCTGGAACAAGATCTAGAGGTGCGAATGAGCAAGAGGATGAAGCATTAGCCAGAGAATTGATTGAGAACGAAAAAGAAAGAGCAGAGCACGTCATGCTTGTAGATTTAGAACGAAATGATTTAGGGCGTGTTTGTAAATATGGCACTGTAGAAGTAGATGAATTTATGGTAATCGAGAAATACTCACATGTAATGCATATTGTTTCTAATGTGCGTGGTGAGGTGGATGAAGATAAAGATGCTTTTGATTTAGTGAAGGCTGTATTCCCTGGGGGAACAATTACTGGTGCCCCGAAAATACGTACGATGGAAATTATTGAAGAATTAGAACCTGTTCGCAGAGGGATTTATACAGGTTCAATCGGTTGGATCGGTTATTCTGGAGATACAGAATTGAATATTGTAATTAGAACACTTCTTGCTAAAGATGGACAGGCTCATGTACAAGCAGGAGCGGGAATTGTAATTGATTCAAATCCGGAAAATGAATATAAAGAGTCGTTAAAAAAGGCGATTGCTTTATGGCGTGCAAAAGAACGTAGTGAAGAAACGGTTAGGTGAGAGAAATGATATTAATGATTGATAATTATGATTCTTTTACATTTAATTTAGTGCAGTTTCTTGGGGAACTCGGACAAGAGCTTGTTGTTAAACGAAACGATGAAGTGACTATTTCAGATATTGAGAATATGAAACCAGACTTTTTAATGATTTCACCAGGTCCGTGTAGTCCGAATGAAGCAGGTATTAGTATGGAGGTTATTCAATACTTTGCTGGGAAGATTCCGATTTTCGGGGTTTGCCTTGGGCATCAATCCATTGCACAAGTGTTCGGTGGAGAGGTTGTTCGTGCTGAGCGCTTAATGCATGGAAAAACATCGCTTATGCATCATGACGGAAAGACGATTTTTTTGGATATTCCTAATCCGTTTACTGCAACGCGCTATCATTCCCTTATCGTTAAGAAAGAGACATTACCTGATTGCTTAGAGGTAACATCTTGGACGGAAGAAGGGGAAATTATGGCGCTCCGTCATAAAACGTTACCGATTGAAGGTGTACAGTTCCATCCGGAATCGATTATGACTTCCCACGGGAAAGAGTTGTTGCAGAATTTCATTCGTAAATACAGTCCAAGTGTGACATCATGTTAATTTACGTAAATGGTGAGTATGTAGAAGCAAATGAAGCAAGAATTTCTCCTTATGACCATGGTTATTTATATGGCCTTGGAGTTTTTGAGACATTTCGTATTTATAATGGTCATCCTTTCTTATTGGATGATCATTATGATCGTTTAATAGATGCGCTGAATACATTGCAAATTAAATGGACAATGACGAAAGATGAAGTGTTGCTTATTTTGAAGAATCTACTCGTTAAGAATGAATTAGAGCATGCGTATGTTCGTTTTAATGTATCGGCGGGTATAGATGAAATTGGATTACAAACGGAAATGTATGAAGAGCCGTCTGTTATTGTTTTTATAAAACCTTTAGCAGCCCCGGGAGATGTAGTGGAAAAAGAAGGGGTTGTTTTAAAGCAAGTGCGAAATACACCAGAAGGTGCGTCCCGCTTGAAGTCTCATCATTACTTAAATAACATTTTAGGGAAACGTGAAATTGGAAATGTTGTGAATAAGGAAGGTATTTTCCTTACTGAAACAGGTTATGTTGCAGAGGGTATTGTTTCGAATCTCTTTTTCGTAAAAGGTAGTATTTTATATACACCTTCGTTAAAAACGGGGATTTTAAATGGTATCACTCGTGCGTTTATTATAAAGGTTGCTGAAGAGTTAGGGATAGAAGTAAAGGAAGGTTTCTTTACAAAAGATGAATTACTTTCAGCTGATGAAGTTTTCGTAACAAACTCGATTCAAGAAATTGTTCCACTTTACCATGTAGAGGGAAGAGATTTCCCGGGTAAAGTAGGCATAGTTACAAAAAGGTTTATGAGTCTTTATGAAATGCAGAGAGAGAAATTGTGGAGCAGAAATGAATTGTGAAGAGGAGATGTGTAGTTTGAAGTGGGATTATGATTTGCGCTGCGGCGAATATACATTGAACTTAAATGAAAAAACCTTAATTATGGGGATTTTAAATGTAACGCCAGATTCGTTTTCCGATGGTGGGAGTTACAACGAGGTAGAGGCTGCGGTGCGCCATGCGAAAGAAATGCGAGATCAAGGTGCTCATATTATTGATGTCGGCGGTGAATCTACTCGTCCGGGTTTTGCTAAAGTATCGGTGGAAGAAGAAATCAAGCGAGTCGTTCCGATGATTCAGGCTGTTTCAAAAGAAGTGAAATTACCTATTTCTATCGACACGTATAAAGCTGAAGTTGCAAAGCAGGCAATAGAGGCGGGTGCTCATATTATTAATGATATTTGGGGAGCGAAGGCGCAACCAAAAATCGCTGAAGTAGCAGCTCATTACGATGTACCTATTATTTTAATGCATAATCGCGATAACATGAATTACCGCAATTTAATGGCTGATATGGTTGCTGATTTATATGACAGTATTAAAATTGCTAAAGATGCTGGTGTGCGAGATGAGAATATCATTTTAGACCCAGGCATCGGTTTTGCTAAAACACCTGAACAAAATTTAGAAGCGATGCGTAATTTAGAACAGTTAAACGTACTGGGTTACCCGGTGCTGTTAGGTACTTCAAGAAAGTCCTTTATTGGGCATGTGCTAGATTTACCAGTAGAGGAACGTCTTGAGGGAACGGGAGCTACCGTTTGTCTCGGTATTGAAAAGGGCTGTGAGTTTGTTCGTGTTCATGATGTGAAGGAAATGTCACGTATGGCTAAGATGATGGACGCGATGATTGGTAAGGGGGTAAAGTAATTGGATAAAATCTATGTTCATGATATGGAGTTTTACGGTTATCATGGTGTATTCCCAGAGGAAAATAAATTGGGACAGAGATTTAAAGTGGACTTAACGGTGGAATTGGATCTGAAGCAGGCGGGAGAAAGTGATGACTTAGAGCATTCTGTCAATTATGGAGAACTTTTCGAATTATGTAGAAAAGTTGTTGAAGATAGAAAGTATAAGCTTGTGGAGAGTATCGCTGAAAATATTGCTGCAGATATATTGAAACAATATGAGAGTATTTGCCGTTGTACAATTAAAGTAATTAAACCAGATCCGCCGATACCTGGGCATTATCGTGCTGTAGCAGTGGAAATTACGAGAGAACGTCCATGAATAATATAGCTTACATTGCATTAGGCTCAAATATCGGAGAACGTCACACGTATTTAACTGAAGCGATTCAGTTTCTAAATAAAAATCCTTATATCCAAGTTGAGGATGTTTCGTCTGTATATGAAACGGAACCAGTTGGTTATACTGACCAAAGTTGTTTTTTAAATTTAGTTGTAAAAATTTCTACCAATTTATCACCGCAAGAGTTATTGAAAGTTACGCAAAGAGTAGAGAATGATTTAGGAAGAAAAAGGGAAATCAGGTGGGGTCCGAGGACCATCGACCTTGACATTTTGCTATATAATCAAGAAAATATTGAAGCAGAGAATCTTATTGTTCCGCATCCGCGGATGTTCGAAAGAGCTTTTGTTATCGTTCCGTTGTTAGAGATTAATCAAGATATTAAACAAAACATTTCACGTTCACAAGTAGAAGAAATGAAAAGGCGAGAGGGAGTAACGGTATGGAAGCAGAAAAATGGGGAAGACGCATTCGTGCTTTTCGAAAGCTAAAAGGCTATACGCAAGAAGGTTTTGCGAAAGAGTTAGGGGTATCTGTATCTGTTTTAGGTGAAGTTGAGAGAGGGAATCGATCGCCTTCCCAAGATTTTGTAGTGGAAGTTGCTAAGGCATTGAAGGTTTCGGTGGAGGAATTAATGCCAAAGTGACTATGAAGGAAGGAGTAAGTCGAGTGTTAAAGATCGCAAATATTGAGATGAAAAACCCGGTTGTATTAGCACCGATGGCGGGAGTGTGTAATTCTGCATTCCGTTTGACAGTAAAAGAATTTGGTGCAGGACTAGTTTGTGCTGAGATGGTAAGTGATAAAGCGATATTGCTTAATAACAAAAGAACATTAGATATGTTATATATTGATGAAAGAGAAAAGCCATTAAGTTTACAAATTTTCGGCGGAGAGAAAGAAACTCTTGTAGATGCTGCGAAATATGTAGATAAATATACGACAGCAGACATTATTGATATTAATATGGGGTGCCCAGTACCGAAAATCATTAAGTGTGATGCGGGAGCAAAGTGGCTTTTAGACCCGAATAAAATATATGAAATGGTAGCGGCAGTTGTAGATGCTGTTGAAAAGCCGGTTACAGTTAAGATGCGTATTGGTTGGGATGCAGATCATATTTTTGCAATTGAGAATGCGAAAGCTGTTGAGCGTGCTGGCGGACAAGCGGTAGCGGTTCATGGGCGTACACGAGTACAAATGTATGAAGGGAAAGCGGATTGGGATATTATTAAACAAGTAAAACAAGCTGTAAATATCCCGGTTATCGGAAATGGTGATGTCGAAACACCACAAGATGCAAAGCGTATGCTTGATGAAATTGGTGTAGATGGTGTTATGATTGGTCGCGCTGCCCTTGGGGACCCGTGGATGATTTATCGCACGGTAAAGTATTTGGAAACAGGTGAATTAATGCCGGAACCGACAGTGCGTGAGAAAATTGACGTATGTATGTTGCATCTAGATCGTCTTATCGATTTAAAGAACGAAAATGTCGCTGTAAGAGAAATGAGAAAGCATGCAGCTTGGTATTTAAAGGGTGTTCGTGGTAATGCAACTGTACGTAATGGAATCAATGCTTGTAATACGCGTGAAGACCTTGCGAATGTATTAGGTGCATTTGTAGAAGAAGTAGAAGCGAAACAACAAACAATTCACGTTGGTTAATAATAGATAGGGAAGATTGACATTCTTCTATACACTTCCTATAATTACGTGAAAGAAAGAAGAACTGCCAGCTAGTTGCTGGCAGTTTTTCTAGTTGAGTAGAAAATGCTATACTGTATATATTGTAAAAATTAATAGAGCTGGAGTGATATCAATACCATGGATAACATGAACCACGAAGAATTAAACGACCAATTGCTTGTTCGTCGTGAAAAGTTACATAACTTACGTGAGCAAGGAATCGATCCGTTCGGTAAACGATTTGAACGTACAAATGCAACAAATGACTTATTAAGCTTATATGGAGAGTTCTCTAAAGAGGAATTAGAAGAGAAAGAAATCTCTGTTTCTATCGCTGGTCGTATTATGACAAAACGCGGTAAAGGAAAAGCTGGATTTGCACATATTCAAGATTTACATGGACAAGTTCAAATTTATGTTCGTAAAGATGCTGTTGGAGATGAAGAGTACGAATTATTTAAAACAGCAGATTTAGGTGACTTAGTAGGTATTGAAGGTAAAGTATTCAAAACAAACGTTGGAGAACTTTCAGTGAAAGCAACGGGCTTTACACTATTAACGAAATCTCTTCGTCCATTACCGGATAAATATCATGGGTTAAAAGATGTTGAACAACGCTACCGTCAACGTTACTTAGATTTAATTACAAGTATGGAAAGCCGTGAAACATTCGTTACTCGTAGTAAAATCATTCGTGAAATGAGAAGATACTTAGATGACAATGGTTACCTTGAAGTGGAAACACCTATGATGCATGCAATTGCAGGTGGAGCTTCTGCGCGTCCTTTCATTACACACCATAATGCGTTAGATATGGAATTATACATGCGTATCGCAATTGAACTTCATTTAAAACGCCTTATTGTGGGTGGATTAGAAAAAGTTTATGAAATCGGTCGTGTATTCCGTAATGAGGGTGTATCAACTCGCCATAACCCAGAGTTTACAATGATTGAATTATATGAGGCGTATGCTGATTATAAAGATATTATGAAACTAACAGAAAATATGGTTGCTCATATTGCGAAGCAAGTACTAGGTACAACAACAATCCAATATGGTGATTATGAAATTAATCTAGAGCCAGAATGGACACGTCTTCATATGGTAGATGCGATTAAAGAACACTCTGGAGCAGATTTCTGGAATCCAATGAGTGTAGAAGAAGCGCGTGAACTTGCAAAAGAACATAATGTAGGTATTAAGGATACGATGGAAGTTGGTCATATTATAAACGAATTCTTCGAACAAAAAGTAGAAGATAAATTAATCCAACCAACGTTTATTTACGGTCATCCGGTAGAAATTTCGCCACTTGCGAAAAAGAATGACGAAGATCCACGATTCACAGATCGTTTCGAATTATTTATCGTTGCACGTGAACATGCAAATGCATTCACTGAGCTAAATGATCCGATTGATCAAAAAGAACGTTTTGAAGCGCAACTAAAAGAGCGTGAACAAGGTAATGATGAAGCCCACATGATGGATGATGATTATATTGAAGCTCTTGAGTACGGTATGCCTCCTACAGGTGGACTAGGAATTGGTATTGATCGTCTTGTTATGCTATTAACAAATGCGCCATCTATTCGTGATGTATTATTATTCCCTGCTATGCGTCATAAACAAGACTAAGCTTTGGAGATTTCTCCAAAGCTTTTTTTATTTGAGTAAGAGTTACATGGGGATAGTAGTTCTTGATGGCGCAAGAAATTATATTTATATAGAAGAAATGTGCTGTTTTTATACTTTTTTACTAAGTTAAAAATTTTATTAGAAAAACTATTGCATTTTAATAATCAAACTGGTATATTTATATTCGTTGCCACGAAAGGTAACAAGCAAAACAAACGAAAAACAACTTATTGAAAAAAAGTTGTTGACGAAAATATAACGAAATGTTATATTAATAAAGTCGCTTCTGAGCGACAGGCAAGTTCTTTGAAAACTGAACGAAACAAACAACGTGAAACGTCAATTTTTATTTTTAGATGCTAGACAAACTAACTTTATTGGAGAGTTTGATCCTGGCTCAGGATGAACGCTGGCGGCGTGCCTAATACATGCAAGTCGAGCGAATGGATTGAGAGCTTGCTCTCAAGAAGTTAGCGGCGGACGGGTGAGTAACACGTGGGTAACCTGCCCATAAGACTGGGATAACTCCGGGAAACCGGGGCTAATACCGGATAACATTTTGAACTGCATGGTTCGAAATTGAAAGGCGGCTTCGGCTGTCACTTATGGATGGACCCGCGTCGCATTAGCTAGTTGGTGAGGTAACGGCTCACCAAGGCAACGATGCGTAGCCGACCTGAGAGGGTGATCGGCCACACTGGGACTGAGACACGGCCCAGACTCCTACGGGAGGCAGCAGTAGGGAATCTTCCGCAATGGACGAAAGTCTGACGGAGCAACGCCGCGTGAGTGATGAAGGCTTTCGGGT
>NZ_JBBOXN010000001.1:85000-87500 GCF_038007785.1 Bacillus sp. FSL K6-0069
GGAGCGTTCTAAGTGCAGTGAAGTCAGACCGGAAGGACTGGTGGAGCGCTTAGAAGTGAGAATGCCGGTATGAGTAGCGAAAGACGGGTGAGAATCCCGTCCACCGAATGCCTAAGGTTTCCTGAGGAAGGCTCGTCCGCTCAGGGTTAGTCAGGACCTAAGCCGAGGCCGACAGGCGTAGGCGATGGACAACAGGTTGATATTCCTGTACCACCTCTTTATCGTTTGAGCAATGGAGGGACGCAGAAGGATAGAAGAAGCGTGCGATTGGTTGTGCACGTCCAAGCAGTTAGGCTGATAAGTAGGCAAATCCGCTTATCGTGAAGGCTGAGCTGTGATGGGGAAGCTCCTTATGGAGCGAAGTCTTTGATTCCCCGCTGCCAAGAAAAGCTTCTAGCGAGATAAAAGGTGCCTGTACCGCAAACCGACACAGGTAGGCGAGGAGAGAATCCTAAGGTGTGCGAGAGAACTCTGGTTAAGGAACTCGGCAAAATGACCCCGTAACTTCGGGAGAAGGGGTGCTTTCTTAACGGAAAGCCGCAGTGAATAGGCCCAAGCGACTGTTTAGCAAAAACACAGCTCTCTGCGAAGCCGTAAGGCGAAGTATAGGGGGTGACACCTGCCCGGTGCTGGAAGGTTAAGGAGAGGGGTTAGCGTAAGCGAAGCTCTGAACTGAAGCCCCAGTAAACGGCGGCCGTAACTATAACGGTCCTAAGGTAGCGAAATTCCTTGTCGGGTAAGTTCCGACCCGCACGAAAGGTGTAACGATTTGGGCACTGTCTCAACCAGAGACTCGGTGAAATTATAGTACCTGTGAAGATGCAGGTTACCCGCGACAGGACGGAAAGACCCCGTGGAGCTTTACTGTAGCCTGATATTGAATTTTGGTACATTTTGTACAGGATAGGCGGGAGCCATTGAAACCGGAGCGCTAGCTTCGGTGGAGGCGCTGGTGGGATACCGCCCTGAATGTATTGAAATTCTAACCTACGGGTCTTATCGACCCGGGAGACAGTGTCAGGTGGGCAGTTTGACTGGGGCGGTCGCCTCCTAAAGTGTAACGGAGGCGCCCAAAGGTTCCCTCAGAATGGTTGGAAATCATTCGTAGAGTGCAAAGGCATAAGGGAGCTTGACTGCGAGACCTACAAGTCGAGCAGGGACGAAAGTCGGGCTTAGTGATCCGGTGGTTCCGCATGGAAGGGCCATCGCTCAACGGATAAAAGCTACCCCGGGGATAACAGGCTTATCTCCCCCAAGAGTCCACATCGACGGGGAGGTTTGGCACCTCGATGTCGGCTCATCGCATCCTGGGGCTGTAGTCGGTCCCAAGGGTTGGGCTGTTCGCCCATTAAAGCGGTACGCGAGCTGGGTTCAGAACGTCGTGAGACAGTTCGGTCCCTATCCGTCGTGGGCGTAGGAAATTTGAGAGGAGCTGTCCTTAGTACGAGAGGACCGGGATGGACGCACCGCTGGTGTACCAGTTGTTCTGCCAAGGGCATAGCTGGGTAGCTATGTGCGGAAGGGATAAGTGCTGAAAGCATCTAAGCATGAAGCCCCCCTCAAGATGAGATTTCCCATAGCGTAAGCTAGTAAGATCCCTGAAAGATGATCAGGTTGATAGGTTCGAGGTGGAAGCGTGGTGACATGTGGAGCTGACGAATACTAATAGATCGAGGACTTAACCATATAATATGAAGCAATGTTATCTAGTTTTGAAAGAATATAAAAAACTTGTTGACTTTAAAAGTTAAATGAGTTACAATAATTCTTGTCTTAAATGAATACAGTCTGGTAATGATGGCAGAGAGGCCACACCCGTTCCCATACCGAACACGGAAGTTAAGCTCTCTAGCGCCGATGGTAGTTGGGACCTTGTCCCTGTGAGAGTAGGACGTTGCCAGGCAATTCGGAGGATTAGCTCAGCTGGGAGAGCACCTGCCTTACAAGCAGGGGGTCGGCGGTTCGATCCCGTCATCCTCCACCATTTAGCCGACTTAGCTCAATTGGTAGAGCAACTGACTTGTAATCAGTAGGTTGGGGGTTCAAGTCCTCTAGTCGGCACCAGTTTTTATTGCACGAGCCATTAGCTCAGTTGGTAGAGCATCTGACTTTTAATCAGAGGGTCGAAGGTTCGAATCCTTCATGGCTCACCATTTTAACTTAAATATGCGGGTGTGGCGGAATTGGCAGACGCACTAGACTTAGGATCTAGCGCCTTTGGCGTGGGGGTTCGACTCCCTTCACCCGCACTTTTAATAAAATAACTCAAACATGTCTTGCGGAAGTAGTTCAGTGGTAGAATACAACCTTGCCAAGGTTGGGGTCGCGGGTTCGAATCCCGTCTTCCGCTCCAATTTCCAATATGACATGCCGGGGTGGCGGAACAGGCAGACGCACAGGACTTAAAATCCTGCGGTGGGTGACCACCGTGCGGGTTCGACCCCCGCCCTCGGCACCATATGCGCCCGTAGCTCAATTGGATAGAGCGTTTGACTACGGA
>NZ_JBBOXN010000001.1:90000-150000 GCF_038007785.1 Bacillus sp. FSL K6-0069
AAAAGCACCCCGGAAGGGGAGTGAAAGAGATCCTGAAACCGTGTGCCTACAAATAGTCAGAGCCCGTTAATGGGTGATGGCGTGCCTTTTGTAGAATGAACCGGCGAGTTACGATCCCGTGCGAGGTTAAGCTGAAGAGGCGGAGCCGCAGCGAAAGCGAGTCTGAATAGGGCGTTTAGTACGTGGTCGTAGACCCGAAACCAGGTGATCTACCCATGTCCAGGGTGAAGTTCAGGTAACACTGAATGGAGGCCCGAACCCACGCACGTTGAAAAGTGCGGGGATGAGGTGTGGGTAGCGGAGAAATTCCAATCGAACCTGGAGATAGCTGGTTCTCCCCGAAATAGCTTTAGGGCTAGCCTTAAGTGTAAGAGTCTTGGAGGTAGAGCACTGATTGAACTAGGGGTCCTCATCGGATTACCGAATTCAGTCAAACTCCGAATGCCAATGACTTATCCTTAGGAGTCAGACTGCGAGTGATAAGATCCGTAGTCAAGAGGGAAACAGCCCAGATCGCCAGCTAAGGTCCCAAAGTGTGTATTAAGTGGAAAAGGATGTGGAGTTGCTTAGACAACTAGGATGTTGGCTTAGAAGCAGCCACCATTTAAAGAGTGCGTAATAGCTCACTAGTCGAGTGACTCTGCGCCGAAAATGTACCGGGGCTAAATACACCACCGAAGCTGCGAATTGATACCAATGGTATCAGTGGTAGGGGAGCGTTCTAAGTGCAGTGAAGTCAGACCGGAAGGACTGGTGGAGCGCTTAGAAGTGAGAATGCCGGTATGAGTAGCGAAAGACGGGTGAGAATCCCGTCCACCGAATGCCTAAGGTTTCCTGAGGAAGGCTCGTCCGCTCAGGGTTAGTCAGGACCTAAGCCGAGGCCGACAGGCGTAGGCGATGGACAACAGGTTGATATTCCTGTACCACCTCTTTATCGTTTGAGCAATGGAGGGACGCAGAAGGATAGAAGAAGCGTGCGATTGGTTGTGCACGTCCAAGCAATTAGGCTGATAAGTAGGCAAATCCGCTTATCGTGAAGGCTGAGTTGTGATGGGGAAGCTCCTTATGGAGCGAAGTCTTTGATTCCCCGCTGCCAAGAAAAGCTTCTAGCGAGATAAAAGGTGCCTGTACCGCAAACCGACACAGGTAGGCGAGGAGAGAATCCTAAGGTGTGCGAGAGAACTCTGGTTAAGGAACTCGGCAAAATGACCCCGTAACTTCGGGAGAAGGGGTGCTTTCTTAACGGAAAGCCGCAGTGAATAGGCCCAAGCGACTGTTTAGCAAAAACACAGCTCTCTGCGAAGCCGTAAGGCGAAGTATAGGGGGTGACACCTGCCCGGTGCTGGAAGGTTAAGGAGAGGGGTTAGCGTAAGCGAAGCTCTGAACTGAAGCCCCAGTAAACGGCGGCCGTAACTATAACGGTCCTAAGGTAGCGAAATTCCTTGTCGGGTAAGTTCCGACCCGCACGAAAGGTGTAACGATTTGGGCACTGTCTCAACCAGAGACTCGGTGAAATTATAGTACCTGTGAAGATGCAGGTTACCCGCGACAGGACGGAAAGACCCCGTGGAGCTTTACTGTAGCCTGATATTGAATTTTGGTACATTTTGTACAGGATAGGCGGGAGCCATTGAAACCGGAGCGCTAGCTTCGGTGGAGGCGCTGGTGGGATACCGCCCTGAATGTATTGAAATTCTAACCTACGGGTCTTATCGACCCGGGAGACAGTGTCAGGTGGGCAGTTTGACTGGGGCGGTCGCCTCCTAAAGTGTAACGGAGGCGCCCAAAGGTTCCCTCAGAATGGTTGGAAATCATTCGTAGAGTGCAAAGGCATAAGGGAGCTTGACTGCGAGACCTACAAGTCGAGCAGGGACGAAAGTCGGGCTTAGTGATCCGGTGGTTCCGCATGGAAGGGCCATCGCTCAACGGATAAAAGCTACCCCGGGGATAACAGGCTTATCTCCCCCAAGAGTCCACATCGACGGGGAGGTTTGGCACCTCGATGTCGGCTCATCGCATCCTGGGGCTGTAGTCGGTCCCAAGGGTTGGGCTGTTCGCCCATTAAAGCGGTACGCGAGCTGGGTTCAGAACGTCGTGAGACAGTTCGGTCCCTATCCGTCGTGGGCGTAGGAAATTTGAGAGGAGCTGTCCTTAGTACGAGAGGACCGGGATGGACGCACCGCTGGTGTACCAGTTGTTCTGCCAAGGGCATAGCTGGGTAGCTATGTGCGGAAGGGATAAGTGCTGAAAGCATCTAAGCATGAAGCCCCCCTCAAGATGAGATTTCCCATAGCGTAAGCTAGTAAGATCCCTGAAAGATGATCAGGTTGATAGGTTCGAGGTGGAAGCATGGTGACATGTGGAGCTGACGAATACTAATAGATCGAGGACTTAACCATATAATATGTAGCAATGTTATCTAGTTTTGAAGGAATATGCCTTCATAGTTTGGTGATGATGGCAGAGAGGTCACACCCGTTCCCATACCGAACACGGAAGTTAAGCTCTCTAGCGCCGATGGTAGTTGGGACCTTGTCCCTGTGAGAGTAGGACGTCGCCAAGCAACTAAACACGAGTCAAATGACTCGTGTTTTTTCGTGTTTTCTTTTATAATCCATAGTAATTAAAAAATGTGTTTAAATAATTATTATTTTGATTAAATACAGGGGAATGTGGCTAGGATAGTGAATAAGCAAAAGAGTTGCAAATTTTATTAATACGTATATAATTAAAGTCAAAGATAGTCAAAGTCAATAAAGGTGGCGGATAAATGAGAAATATATCTGATATCATTGAGCAATATCTAAAGCAAGTTATTGACTTAAGTAATAATAATGTGATTGAAATCAAAAGAAATGAGATTGCGGATCGATTCGAGTGCGTACCATCTCAAATCAATTATGTAATCAATACCCGTTTTACGATAGAAAGAGGATTTGTAGTAGAAAGTAAACGTGGTGGAGGAGGTTACATTCGCATTATAAAAGTCAAACTGCATGACGATATAGACATTATCGATCAAATGCTTCATATGATTGATCATAGCGTTGCGCAAGGGAATGCAGAGAGTATGATTATACGTTTAATAGAAGAGGGAATCATAACAAATCGTGAAGCTAAACTTATGTTAAGTGTACTAGATCGTTCTGTATTATCAATGGATGTTCCTTCTCGAGATGAACTTAGGGCTCGAATATTATGCGCAATGTTAAGAACACTGAAATATAAATAAATACAGCTTTTGTAAAAGAGTAATAACTAAGATATAAGGCAGTTAAATATTGTAGAGGTTTTGAAAAAAGAACACGCACTTTTATTTAAACGAATAAGGGAAAGTGAACAATCTAGTAATGTATGAAAAGTATTATGAGATAGATCGTTCCTGTTGTAAAGGTGGGGATAGTGATGACTTGTCAAAACTGTAATATAAGACCAGCAACTTTACATTATACAAAAGTAATCAACGAACAGAAGACGGAAGTTCATCTTTGTGAGCAATGTGCAGAACAAAGTGGCTATACGTCTTTCTTTCAATCGCCGCAGTCTAACTTTTCATTCCATGATTTATTTGCTGGTTTATTACATGGTGAATCAACAATGTTTGAAGAAGGACAAAACGGGCTTTCGAATACAAGTATATTAAGGTGTCCAGATTGTAAGATGACATATGAGCAATTTACAAAGGTGGGACGTTTTGGATGTGCTTCTTGTTACGATACATTTAAGGAACATTTAAAGCCATTATTAAAACGTCTTCACGGCGGACATACAGATCATTGTGGAAAAATTCCGGAACGTATAGAAGGAAATATTCACCTAAAGAAAGAATTAGATGAACTAAAACTCATTCTGAAACAATACGTACAGAAAGAGGAGTTTGAGAAAGCTGCTGAAATAAGGGATAAAATTCGAGGTCTTGAAAATCAGCTTAGTGAGCATAGAGAGGGGGAATAGTTCTATGTCACTGGACAAAATCATGAATGAAGCGATTAGTCCATGGATGAAGGGGGATGGCCCTGATTCTGATATTGTTTTAAGTAGTCGAATACGTTTGGCTCGTAATTTTAAAAAATATCAATTCTCTACTATGCAAAACGAAGAAGAAGCTAAACAGATTCATGAATTATTTAAAAAGGAATTTATAAATAAAACGGTAGAACCCTTTGGAGAGTTTGAACTATTAAAAATGAATGAATTAACGCCTCTTCAAAGGAGAGTATTAGTTGAAAAGCATTTAATTAGTCCTAACCTTGCAGGAACAGAATATGGAGCATGTCTATTGTCAGGAAGCGAACATATTAGTGTTATGCTGAATGAAGAAGACCATATTAGGATTCAGTGCTTATTTTCAGGGTTGCAGTTATCAGAGGCCCTTCAAAGTGCCAATCAAATAGATAATTGGATAGAGGAAGAGGTTGAATATGCTTTTGATGAATCACTTGGATATATAACGAGCTGCCCTACTAACGTTGGTACAGGATTGAGGGCTTCCGTAATGATTCACTTACCGGGACTCGTTTTAACGAAAAGAATTAGCCGTATTATACAAGTAATTCAAAAATTAGGGTTAGTAGTAAGAGGAATATACGGTGAAGGTAGCGAAGCGTTAGGTAATATATTTCAAGTGTCAAATCAAATGACGCTAGGGAAATCTGAAGAAGATATTATTGCAGATTTAAAGAGTGTCATTCAACAAATCATACAGCAAGAGAAAATGGCTAGAGAATTAATTGTACAAAATTCAAGTATTGAGCTTGAAGATAAAGTTTATCGCTCTTATGGCATACTAGCAAACAGTCGGTTAATTCAATCTGCGGAAGCGGCCACTTGCTTATCAGATGTACGACTTGGTATTGATTTAGGATATATAAAAGGTGTATCGAGAAATATTTTGACTGAGCTAATGGTTCTTACACAACCAGGTATTTTACAACAATATGCAGGTGGACCTTTAGGACCAGAAGAAAGAGATTATCGAAGAGCAACCTTAATCCGTGAGCGATTACGTATTGAAAAAAACTAAGCGCAAGTAGGAGGCGATTTCTATGATGTTTGGAAGATTTACAGAAAGAGCACAGAAAGTATTAGCTTTATCTCAAGAGGAAGCAATTCGTATTGGGCATAATAATATTGGAACAGAACATATTTTACTTGGGCTTGTACGTGAAGGTGAAGGAATTGCAGCAAAAGCGTTAATTGCTCTTGGATTAAGTCCAGAGAAAGTTCAAAAAGAGGTAGAAGCATTAATTGGACGCGGAACAGAAGCTTCTCAAACTGTACATTATACACCGCGTGCTAAAAAAGTTATTGAGTTGTCAATGGATGAAGCTCGTAAATTAGGTCATTCTTACGTCGGAACAGAACATATCTTACTTGGTTTAATCCGTGAGGGTGAAGGCGTAGCAGCACGTGTTTTAAATAACTTAGGTGTTAGCCTAAATAAGGCAAGGCAACAAGTATTGCAACTTCTTGGAAGTAATGAAGCAAGTTCAGGTCACCAAGGTGGTTCTTCAACAAATGCAAATACACCGACACTGGATAGCTTAGCACGTGATTTAACAGTTGTTGCACGTGAAAATCGTCTAGATCCTGTTATCGGGCGTGGTAAAGAAATTCAACGTGTAATTGAAGTTTTAAGCCGTAGAACAAAAAATAATCCTGTATTAATTGGAGAGCCTGGTGTAGGTAAAACGGCAATTGCAGAAGGATTAGCACAACAAATTGTAAATAATGAAGTTCCTGAAACATTAAGAGATAAGCGTGTTATGACACTAGATATGGGTACAGTTGTAGCTGGAACGAAATATCGTGGTGAATTTGAAGATCGTTTAAAGAAAGTTATGGATGAAATCCGTCAAGCTGGCAACATTATTCTATTTATTGATGAACTTCATACATTAATTGGTGCAGGTGGAGCAGAAGGTGCTATTGATGCATCGAACATCTTAAAACCATCTTTAGCACGCGGAGAGTTACAATGTATTGGGGCGACAACTTTAGATGAATATCGTAAATATATTGAAAAAGACGCGGCTTTAGAGAGACGATTCCAACCGATTCACGTTGATGAGCCAAGTTTAGATGAATCAACTCAAATCTTGAAAGGTTTACGTGATCGTTACGAGGCACATCACCGTGTATCTATTACAGATGATGCAATTGATGCAGCTGTAAAGCTTTCAGACCGTTATATTACAGATCGTTTCTTACCAGATAAGGCAATTGACTTAATTGATGAAGCTGCTTCAAAGGTTCGCTTACGTTCTTATACAACACCACCAAATCTAAAAGAGCTTGAAGTGAAGCTTGAGGAAATTAGAAAAGAAAAAGATGCAGCTGTGCAAAGTCAAGAATTTGAAAAAGCTGCTTCCTTACGTGATATGGAACAACGCTTACGTGAGAAGTTAGAAGATACGAAGCGTCAATGGAAAGAACAACAAGGAAAAGAAAACTCAGAAGTGACAGTAGAAGATATTGCAAATGTCGTTTCTACGTGGACTCGTATCCCGGTTTCTAAACTTGCACAAACAGAGACTGATAAATTATTAAACTTAGAATCCATCCTTCACGATCGTGTTATTGGTCAAGATGAAGCGGTAGTAGCTGTAGCGAAAGCTGTTCGTCGTGCTAGAGCGGGATTGAAAGATCCAAAACGTCCGATTGGTTCATTTATTTTCTTAGGACCAACAGGTGTAGGTAAAACAGAGCTAGCAAGAGCGTTAGCAGAATCTATGTTCGGTGATGAGGATGCAATGATTCGCATCGATATGTCTGAGTACATGGAGAAGCATTCTACTTCTCGTTTAGTTGGATCTCCTCCAGGATATGTTGGATATGAAGAAGGTGGACAATTAACAGAAAAGGTTCGCCGTAAGCCATATTCAGTTGTCCTATTAGATGAAGTAGAGAAAGCTCACCCTGATGTGTTTAACATTTTACTACAAGTATTAGAAGATGGTCGTTTAACGGATTCTAAAGGGCGTACAGTTGATTTCCGTAATACAATTGTTATTATGACATCTAACGTTGGTGCAGACGCGTTAAAACGTAATAAACATCTTGGATTTAACGTACAAGATGAGAGCCGCGATTATTCAGATATGAAAGGTAAAGTAATGGATGAACTGAAAAAGGCATTTCGTCCAGAATTCTTAAACCGTATTGATGAAATTATCGTGTTCCATATGCTTGAGAAAAAACATATTCAAGAGATTGTAACACTTATGGTAAATCAGTTAGTGAATCGCTTAAAAGAGCAAGAAATTGAATTGCATTTAACAGAAGGAGCAATTTCAGCCATTGCTGATAAAGGATTTGACCGAGAATACGGTGCTCGTCCGCTTCGTAGAGCAATTCAGAAACATGTAGAAGATAGACTATCGGAAGAACTTTTAAAAGGTGCTATTGAGAAAGGACAAAAAGTTATCTTTGATGTTGAAGGGGAAACATTTGTCATTCATAGTGCTGAAAAGGTAAAATAAGTATAGACAAACTAAGAGGGCTACGAGATAGCCCTCTTTCTTGTACGAGAAGGATAAACTGTGTATAGATGAAAGTGAAGTGAAATATAAAACGATATGGCTAAAAAGAAAACAAAATTTACATGTCAAGAGTGTGGTTATCAGTCACCAAAATATATGGGGAAATGCCCTGGTTGTGGTCAATGGAATACACTTGTTGAAGAGATGGAACCGGTTGTATCATCAAGACGCCTTAATTATGCCAATGCAATTCAATCGGAAGTAACAAAACCAAGACGCCTAACAGAAGTAGAAACAAAATCTGAGGCACGTATTGAAACGAAATTCCAAGAGTTTAACCGTGTACTTGGTGGTGGGATTGTAGATGGATCATTAGTACTTATTGGTGGAGACCCTGGGATTGGAAAATCAACATTACTATTACAGATTTCATCGCAATTAGCAGATTCTTCATATGATGTACTATATATATCCGGTGAAGAATCGGCAAAACAGATTAAACTTCGTGCAGATCGTTTGCATGTAAATGGTAGTAATCTATTTGTTGTATCAGAGACAGACTTGCAGCGAATTGCAGCACACATTGAAGAGATGAATCCAGCTTTTGTTGTTATTGACTCCATTCAAACGATACATTTACCTGAGGTAACGTCAGCGCCGGGAAGTGTGGCACAAGTACGTGAATGTACAGCAGAATTAATGAAACTTGCAAAAACGAAAGGAATCCCTATTTTTATCGTCGGACATGTAACAAAAGAGGGGGCAATTGCAGGGCCACGTATGTTAGAACATATGGTCGATGCAGTTCTTTACTTTGAAGGAGATCGTCATCATACATACCGTATTTTGCGAGCTGTGAAGAATCGTTTTGGTTCCACGAATGAAATGGGTATTTTTGAAATGAAAGAGCTTGGTCTTGCGGAAGTCTTAAACCCTTCTGAAATCTTTCTTGAGGAAAGACCCGTTGGAGTCGCAGGATCAACAGTAGTTGCCTCAATGGAAGGAACAAGACCGGTTTTAGTAGAAATACAAGCATTAATCTCCCCTACTAGTTTTGGAAACCCTCGAAGAATGGCGACGGGAATTGATCATAACCGTGTATCGCTTATTATGGCAGTGTTAGAAAAAAGAACAGGTTTATTATTGCAAAATCAAGATGCATATTTGAAAGTGGCAGGTGGTTTGAAATTAGATGAACCAGCAATTGATTTAGCTGTGGCTTTAAGTATTGCTTCAAGTTTTAGAGATAAATCTACGGCACCAACCGATGCAGTAATAGGAGAAGTAGGATTAACTGGAGAAATAAGAAGAGTATCGAGAATTGAACAACGTGTACAAGAAGCAGCTAAATTAGGATTTCAACGTGCTATTATTCCTAGAAAAAATTTGGGAGGATGGACAATTCCGGATGGGATTGAGGTAGTAGGTGTATCTAATTTAGGGGAAGCGCTTCGTTTGACATTAGGAGGCTAGGCTATGGAAGAAAACAAGCAACGTGTCAAAAGTATGATTAATATTTTACAACTCGTGGCCCCAGGAACACCACTGCGCGAAGGGATAGATAATGTGCTTCGCGCACAAACAGGGGGACTAATTGTTCTTGGATATAACGAACAAATTAAAAGTATTGTAGATGGAGGCTTTCATATTAATTGCGCATTCTCTCCTGCTAGTTTATACGAATTAGCAAAAATGGATGGGGCACTTATTTTAAATGAAACTGGAAGTAAAATTTTAATTGCAAATGCACAGTTAGTTCCAGAGGCATCTATCGATTCTATTGAAACAGGTATGCGCCACCGGACGGCAGAGCGTGTAGCAAAGCAAACAGGTAGTCTCGTTGTGGCTATTTCACAAAGGCGTAACGTAATTACACTATATCAAGGGAATTTACGTTATACACTAAAGGATATAGGTGTTATTTTAACAAAGGCAAACCAAGCTATTCAGACGTTAGAAAAATATAAGGCTGTATGGAATGATGGTATTACCAATTTGGGCATTCTAGAATTTGAAGAAGTCGTTACAATGTCCGAGGTGGTTCATGTGCTACATAGTGTTGAAATGGTACTGCGTATTAAAAATGAAATATTGAGCTATATTCATGAGCTAGGAACAGAAGGTAGGTTAATTCGTTTACAACTTACAGAACTACTAGCTGATTTAGAGGCAGAGGCAGCGTTATTAATTAAAGATTATTACCAAGAAAAAACACAAGACCATCATCAAATTTTGAAAAAGTTACAAGATCTTGCGAACACACAACTTTTAGAGGATAGCGATTTAGTTAAATTGCTTGGCTACCCAGGACAAACGAGTTTAGAAGAAAGTGTGACGCCGAGAGGATACCGAATCACAAGCAAAATTTCGCGCGTTCCGCCACTTATCATTGAAAATTTAATTAATCGGTTTAAGACTTTGCAAGGTGTTTGTCGAGCAACTATTAATGAATTGGATGATGTGGAAGGAATTGGAGAAGTCAGGGCGAAGAAAATACGAGAAGGCCTAAAAAGAATCCAAGAGCATCTCTATATGAGTAGACACAATTAAGAATATTACATTGATTCCATAATATAACGACACTAGAACACTTTTGGTATATGATATGATATATTGGTAAATAAAACTATTTATAAAAAAACACGTCCGCTTTTGCATTCGGCGTTTTGATTAGCGAAACAATGGTTAATAATGAGTAGGAGGTGGTTGGATGTTAAAACGGATTGTACAGCTCTTCTTTCTAGTAATTGGGGGAGCGTTAGGGATTTACTTAATCCCAAAAGTTATTAATGTATTAGACATCGGTGCCGTTCCTTTATTGGAAGGATCGTATGCTCGTGCAATTATTGGTGCAATTATTTTATTTTTAACAACATTTTGGCTTGTAGATTATATTGTTCAACTTATTAAGCATATTGAAGAGGCTCTTGTAAAGGCGCCTGTAGCGGATGTTTTATTTGGTACATTAGGTTTAATCTCTGGGCTTATTGTTGCGTATTTAATTTTAATACCAATTCGTGAATTTACAATTCCCGTTATTAGTACAGTGTTGCAAGTGTTCTTTACTCTTTTACTTGGATACTTAGGATTCCAAGTAGGGTTTAAAAAGAGGAATGAATTGCTAGGATTATTTACACTACCACAACGTGGGAAGAAGAAAAATAATAATAGTGATAATGAAGAAACCGAAGCAGAGGTAGAAGAATCTACAACTCATTGGAAAATTCTCGATACGAGTGTAATTATCGACGGACGTATTGCTGATATTTGCCAAACAAAGTTTTTAGAAGGAACAATTGTGATTCCACAATTCGTGTTAGAAGAACTTCAGCACATTGCCGATTCTTCGGATGCTTTAAAACGTAATCGTGGTCGCAGAGGATTAGATATTTTAAATCGTATTCAAAAAGAGATGCCGATTCCGGTAGAAATTTATGAAGGCGATTTCGATGATATTCAAGAAGTGGATAGCAAGCTTGTAAAGTTGGCGAAAATCACTGGCGGAACGGTAGTAACGAATGATTTCAACTTAAATAAAGTTTCTGAACTACAAGGGGTAACGGTGTTAAACATTAACGATTTAGCTAATGCAATTAAACCTGTTGTACTCCCAGGGGAAGAACTAAGTGTTTATGTTGTAAAAGATGGAAAAGAACAAAATCAAGGTGTTGCATATTTAGATGACGGCACGATGATCGTAGTAGAAGATGGTAGAGAATATGTAGGGTCACAACTCGATGTGCTTGTTACGAGTGTGTTGCAAACATCGGCTGGTCGTATGATTTTCGCCAAACGTAAATTATTAGAAAAAGCATTATAAGTAGAGGATTATTAATATGTATACATTAATTATTCCAGCAGCCGGTCAAGGTAAGCGGATGGGTGCAGGTAAAAATAAGTTGTTCTTACTTATTAATGAAGTACCGATTATTGTGCATACGTTACGTGCTTTTGAAAAGGATAAAGCGTGCAAAAGTATTATTATGGCAATTAACGAAGAAGAGCGCTCGTATTTTGAAGAGCTAATGCAGAAGTATCCGATTGAAAAGCCAGTGCAATTTATTCAGGGTGGAGCTGAAAGACAAGATAGTGTATATAACGCCATTCAGCATACTAGTGATGTTGAGTATGTTCTTGTACATGACGGCGCGCGTCCATTTGTAACGAATAAAGTGATTCAAGATGTATTAACTGCAGCGGAAAGATATGGAGCATCCATTTGTGCGGTACCAGTGAAAGATACAGTTAAGAAAGTAGAGCAGGGTGTTGTTATCGAAACGGTAGAAAGATCTCAGCTTAAAGCTGTACAAACACCGCAAGGGTTCGCTGTTTCTCTTTTGTTAGAAGCTCATAGAAGTGCGAAACAGAGTTGTTTCCTTGGTACAGATGATGCAAGTCTCGTAGAACGTATTGGGAAGCAAGTAGGTGTAGTAGATGGAAGCTACTATAATATTAAAGTGACGACTCCAGAAGATTTACTAATTGCTGAAAGCTTTCTTCACGTTCAAACGAAATGATAGCAATGAGCATAGCGAAGAAAAGCTCGGCAACAGCCGGGCTTTTCTTTATAAGGATAGCGATATAATATAGAATCATAAAACTCTGTAGTTTAGCTTGAGGAGGATGTAAAAAATGTTTCGAATTGGACAAGGTTTTGATGTGCATGAATTCGCGGAAGGTAGACCGTTAATTATTGGTGGAATTACAATTCCCCATGAGAAAGGATTAATTGGTCATTCAGATGCAGACGTATTGTTACATACGATTGCGGACGCATGTTTAGGTGCAATTGCAGCAGGAGATATTGGAAAGCATTTCCCTGATACAGATCCTGCCTTTAAAGATGCTGATTCAGCTGTATTGCTGCAAAAGGTTTGGGAGTTTGTACGTGAACACGGTTACGAGTTAGGGAATCTAGATTGTACAATTATTGCTCAAAAGCCGAAGATGGCACCACATATTGAAAGTATGCGTAAACGCATTAGTGAGCTATTAGAAACGTCTATTGATAATATCAATGTAAAGGCAACAACAACAGAAAAATTAGGATTTACAGGTAGAGAAGAAGGGATTGCTTCTCAAGCAGTTGTTTTATTACAGAAAAAATAAGGGTTTTTAATTCGTAAGATGGATAATCACATTTGTTTGGTGTACAATTATAGAATGTGTTGACATTAAGAATGGAAGGTGTACCAATTATGGAAAAGCAAGTGAGAGTGCGCTATGCGCCAAGTCCAACAGGACACTTACATATCGGAAATGCGCGTACGGCATTATTTAATTATTTATTTGCTCGTCATCAAGATGGTAAGTTTATTATTCGTATTGAAGATACTGATGTAAAACGTAATGTTGCTGGTGGAGAAGAAAGCCAATTAAAATACTTGAAATGGCTCGGTATGGACTGGGATGAAGGTGTTGATGTTGGTGGTGAATTTGGACCATATCGTCAAACAGAGCGTTTAGATATTTATAAAAAATTATATGAAGATTTACTAGAGCGTGGTTTAGCTTACAAATGTTATATGACAGAAGAAGAGCTAGAAGCAGAACGTGAAGGACAAATCTCTCGTGGTGAAACACCTCGTTACGCAGGTAACCACCGTGATTTAACTGAAGCACAAGAGAAAGAATTTGAAGCTGAGGGACGTATTCCAAGTATTCGTTTCCGTGTACCAGCTGACCGTGATTACACATTTAAAGATATCGTAAAAGATGAAGTTGCATTCCATTCAAATGATTTCGGTGATTTCGTTATCGTGAAAAAAGATGGAATTCCAACTTATAACTTTGCGGTAGCAGTAGATGATCACTTAATGGAAATTACACACGTACTTCGTGGTGATGATCATATTTCAAATACGCCAAAACAAATGATGATTTATGAAGCTTTCGGTTGGGATATCCCGCAATTTGGTCATATGACTTTAATTGTAAATGAAAGCCGTAAAAAATTAAGTAAGCGTGATGAATCTATTATTCAATTTATTGAGCAATATAAAGAGCTTGGATATCTTCCAGAAGCAATCTTTAACTTTATTGCACTACTAGGCTGGTCGCCAGTAGGAGAAGAAGAAATCTTCTCTCAAGAAGAGTTTATCAAAATGTTCGATGCAGCTCGTTTATCAAAATCACCTGCATTGTTTGATTCTCAAAAATTAAAATGGATGAACAACCAATATATGAAAAAGCAAGATTTAGATACGGTGGTAGAATTAAGCTTACCGCATTTAGTGAAAGCTGGACGTATAGGTGAGACTTTAAGTGAACAAGAACAAGCTTGGATTCGTGATGTAATTGCGTTATATCATGAACAAATGAGCTTTGGAGCTGAAATTGTAGAGCTTTCTGAAATGTTCTTCAAAGATCATGTTGATCATGAAGAAGAAGGACAAGAAGTATTAAAAGGTGAACAAGTACCAGAAGTACTTCGCGCATTTGCTGGTCAAGTAGAAGCACTAGAAGCGATGGAACCAGCAGCAATTAAGGCTGCTATTAAAGCAGTTCAAAAGGAAACAGGTCATAAAGGTAAAAACTTATTTATGCCAATCCGTGTTGCAACTACTGGTCAAACACATGGTCCAGAGCTTCCTAATGCTATTGCACTTCTTGGAAAAGAAAAAGTTTTAAATCGTCTTCAAAAAGTAATTGGTTAACATTTTCTAGGTTTAGAAATATAATAAGTATACTTAAAACCTAATAAGGAAAAGCGACGAGAAGGAGAAGTAGAAAATCAGGCTTTTTACAGAGAGAACCACCTTTAGGCTGGAAGTGGTTTATAAGCGGATTTTTGAAATGCCCCTTCGAGTCTTCTGCTGAACAGCAAATTGTTTTGCGAAACGTCTTAGGGCGTAAAGTAAGCAGAAGCGGTGTACACCGTTATCAGAGATGAGTTTGAGGCTTTTTTTAGCCTAAACAGAGTGGAACCGCGCTTATAAGGCGTCTCTGTCAATATGACAGAGGCGTCTTTTTTTATACCGTAAAACAGGATATAAGTATAAGTTTTATCTACGTGTATAAAGGTTTAGGGAGATAAGTAGGGAGTTAGTTCGCTCGAAAAAGCAGCCCATAAAGGGGAGGGAACATCGATGTTTAAGAGGCTTCGGGAAGATATTGAAGTCGTTTTTGAACAGGATCCAGCGGCAAGAAGTTATTTCGAAGTCATTTTGACTTACTCTGGATTACATGCAGTTTGGGCACATCGAATTGCACATGCTTTTTATAAAAAGAATTTCTTCTTTATTGCACGTTGGATCTCACAAGTTAGTCGTTTCTTTACTGGCATTGAGATTCATCCAGGAGCAACAATTGGTCGTCGTTTTTTCATAGACCATGGAATGGGGGTTGTAATTGGAGAAACGTGCGAAATTGGTGATAATGTAACGATCTATCAAGGGGTTACATTAGGTGGTACGGGTAAAGAAAAGGGAAAGAGGCACCCTACAATTCAGGATAATGTATTAATTGCAACAGGTGCTAAAGTACTAGGTTCTATTACAGTTGGAGAGAATTCTAAAATTGGAGCGGGGTCTGTCGTATTAAAAGAAGTCCCTGCACATTCTACAGTTGTAGGTATACCTGGCCGAGTCGTTATTCAAAATGGAGTAAAGATCGGTCAAGAATTAAATCATTCTGACCTTCCAGACCCAATTTTTGATAAGTTAAAGGTCATGGAAGTAGAACTTGATAAATTGAAAAAACAACTTGAAGTAAAGGTAGAAAGGAAGGATAAAAATGACTATTCACATTTATAATACGTTAACGCGTCAAAAAGAAGAGTTTACTCCATTAGAAGAAAATAAGGTAAAGATGTATGTGTGCGGACCTACAGTGTATAACTATATTCACATTGGGAATGCAAGACCACCTATGGTATTTGATACGGTACGCCGTTATTTAGAATATAAAGGGTATGATGTGCAGTATGTATCTAACTTTACTGACGTAGATGATAAACTAATTAAAGCAGCAAATGAATTAGGTGAAGATGTGCCGACAATTGCTGACCGTTTCGTTGAGGCGTACTTTGAGGATGTAACAGCACTAGGTTGCAAACATGCAACGGTTCATCCGCGTGTAACGGAAAATATGGATATCATTATTGAATTTATTCAAGAACTTGTGAATAAAGGATATGCATATGAATCAGAAGGTGATGTGTACTTTAGAACGAAGGAATTCGAAGGGTACGGTAAATTATCGCATCAACCAATTGCAGACTTACGTCACGGCGCGCGTATTGAAGTAGGAGAAAAGAAACAAGACCCTCTTGATTTTGCTCTATGGAAAGCTGCGAAAGAAGGAGAAATCTTCTGGGAAAGCCCTTGGGGGAAAGGTCGTCCAGGCTGGCATATTGAATGCTCGGCAATGGCGCGTAAATACTTAGGAGATACAATCGATATTCATGCTGGTGGCCAAGACTTAGCATTTCCTCATCATGAGAATGAAATTGCGCAGTCTGAGGCGTTAACTGGAAAAACATTTGCACGTTATTGGATGCACAATGGATATATTAATATTAATAATGAGAAGATGTCTAAGTCACTGGGGAACTTCATTTTAGTTCACGATATCATTAAGCAATATGATCCACAGTTAATCAGATTCTTTATGCTATCGGTACATTACCGTCACCCAATTAATTTCAGTGAAGAGTTATTACAAAGTACAAATAACGGACTGGAAAGAATTAAAACGGCTTACGGTAACTTAAAACACCGTATGGAAAGCAGTACCGATTTAACAGACCATAATGAGAATTGGTTAGCGGAACTGGAAAAATTCCAGACTGCATTTGAAGAAGCGATGAATGATGACTTCAACACGGCTAATGCAATCACTGAGTTATATAATGTAGCGAATCATGCGAATCAATATTTACTGGAAGAACATACATCTAAAGTAGTAATTGAAGCATATGTAAAACAACTTGAAACATTATTTGATATTTTAGGGTTAGAATTAGCGCAAGACGAGTTGCTTGATGAAGAAATTGAGGCACTTATTCAAAAACGTATTGAAGCTCGTAAAAATCGTGATTTTGCATTGTCAGATCAAATTCGCGATGATTTAAAAGACCGTAATATTATTTTAGAAGATACCGCTCAAGGTACAAGATGGAAAAGAGGATAAGAATGATTGATGCAAAGCAATTAAACAGCTTAGCGTTAGCATACATGGGTGATGCGGTATATGAACAATATATCCGCTATCACCTACTCCAAAAAGGGAAAGTTCGTCCTAACCAATTACATCGATTAGGGACAAGCTTTGTTTCGGCAAAAGCACAGGCGAAAGTTGTTTATCATTTATTAGAGACAGCATTTTTAACTGAGGAAGAAGAAGCAGTACTAAGAAGAGGGCGTAATGCAAATTCAGGTACTGTTCCGAAAAACACGGATGTACAAACATATCGACATAGCACAGCTTTTGAAGCGCTAATTGGCTATCATCACTTATTAAATAATCGCGAAAGATTAGACGAAATTGTATATAAAGCAATTGCTGTTTTAGAAGAAAAGGAAGGGGGCACATCATCATGAGTAGTGAATATATTATCGGACGTAACCCTGTAATTGAAGCGTTACGATCAGGAAGAGATATTAATAAAATTTGGATCGCAGAAGGTGCTGCCAAAGGACAAGTACAAATTGTACTAGCACTAGCGAAAGAAAATAAGGTTATTTTACAACATGCACCAAAGAAGAAGTTAGATCAATTAGTTGAGGGGAACCATCAAGGTGTAATTGCTCAAGTGGCTGCGTATCAATATGCTGAGCTAGAAGATCTATTTAAAGTAGCAGAGAAGCGTAATGAAGATCCGTTTTTCTTAATTTTAGATGAAATTGAAGACCCACATAACCTAGGTTCTATTATGCGTACTGCGGATGCAACAGGAGCTCATGGAATTATTATTCCGAAGAGAAGAGCTGTGGGACTTACAGCATCAGTTGCGAAAGCATCGACTGGAGCAATTGAATACATTCCTGTTGCGCGCGTAACGAATTTATCTCGTACAATCGATGAATTAAAAGAACGTGGGCTTTGGATCGCTGGTACAGATGCAAAAGGGAAAACGGATTACCGTAATTTAGATGGTAAAATGCCAATTGGATTAGTAATTGGAAGTGAAGGAAAAGGTATGAGTCGTATTATTGGTGAAAAATGTGATTTCCTAATTACTTTACCGATGGTGGGTAAAGTTACATCCTTAAATGCTTCAGTAGCCGCAAGTTTGTTAATGTATGAGGTATATCGTAAGCGTCATGAAATTGGTAAATAAAAAATGAACGATATTTTAATCGTTGACGGTTACAACATTATCGGAGCTTGGGGAGACTTGAAGAAACTACGGGATGTAGATTTGCAATCATCAAGGGATGCACTGATTGATAAGATGGCTGATTACCAAGGATACACTGGTACAAAGGTAATGATAGTCTTTGATGCTTATACAGTACAAGGCATTGAAAAAAAGATGAAACAATCGCGTGTGGAAGTCATATTCACGAGAAAGAATCAAACTGCAGATGAAAAGATAGAGCAACTAGCGATAGAGCTTAGAAATATAAATACGCAAATATATGTTGCGACTTCTGATTATACGGAACAATGGGTTATATTTGCGCAAGGTGCTCTTCGGAAATCTGCACGTGAATTAGAGTTGGAAGTACAAGCGATGGAGCAACAAGTAAGAAGGCGTACGCAAGACACAAAAGAAAAGCAACCCGCCATGCGAAAGATATTTAGTAAAGATATTACAGAAAAATTAGAAAAATTAAGAAGAGGAGAGCGTTGAAGCATTGACGCTCTTTATCTTTTTACTGTATAATATTGCTAAATAAATAGCGGTCGGAGGGATCAAGGTGGAAGCAGGCTTCGTAAGTGTAGGCGACGTTACATTTCGTGATTTAGAGGATGAGGCAATCGTTGAGTTAGTTCGAAAAGGTAATACTGACGCTCTAGAATATTTGATTCACAAATATAAGAACTTTGTTCGCGCGAAATCAAGATCTTATTTCTTAGTGGGTGCCGATCGAGAAGATATTGTTCAAGAAGGTATGATTGGATTGTTTAAAGCGATTCGTGATTATAAAGAGGACAAGCTGTCTTCATTCAAAGCATTTGCTGAACTGTGTATCACTCGACAAATTATTACCGCTATTAAAACAGCAACAAGACAAAAACATATTCCGTTAAATTCATATGTTTCTTTAGATAAGCCGATTTATGATGAAGAATCTGATCGGACATTATTAGATGTTATTTCGGAAGCGAAGGTAACGGATCCTGAAGAAATGATTATAAGTCAGGAAGAATATACAGACATAGAATCTAAAATATCTGAATTATTAAGCGATTTAGAAAGGAAAGTTCTTTCTTTATATCTAGATGGTCGTTCTTATCAAGAGATTTCGGAACAGTTAAATAGACATGTGAAATCTATTGATAACGCTTTACAGAGAGTGAAGCGGAAATTGGAACGATATATGGAAATGAGAGAGAGTACCACTTTAAATTCATAACAAATACTACAGGTGTAAAAAATCACCTGTTTTCTTTTTGTAGAGAGTACAAAAGGCATGTCATTGACATTGTCTTTTGTTGTATGATACATTTTTAGGGACATAATGTTACAAGGTTGGTGTAACTAATGAGGAAAAAAGTTGTACTCTCATGTGAAGAGTGTAAAAATCGAAACTACTCTACGATGAAAGATACGAGCTCAGTAGAGCGACTTGAAATAAAGAAGTTTTGTAAAACATGCAATCAGCATACAGTTCACAAGGAAACAAAATAAATAATTGAAATAATACACTGGAGGTCCCGTAGATGCGTTTAACGAACTTTTTCGGCGATGTAGGTCGCGAAATGAAAAAAGTAAGTTGGCCTAAAAAAGATGAATTACTCCGTTCAACAGCGACTGTTATCGCTACAGTTGTCTTCTTTGCGATTTTCTTCGCAGTAGTTGATATGGGCATTTCTTCTTTAATTCGGTTAATTCTTGGTTAATTCTTGAATAAGAAGCACTTATCCATGATATAATGTTATTTATAAGAACTGTGTAAAAGCCCGGTGAACGGGTTTTTTCATTTGCGCAAAAAAATGTACGTCAGGGAGGGAAGGACGCTCGTCCTAAATGAATGGAAAAAAGTTGGTATGTTGTCCATACTTATTCTGGATATGAAAATAAAGTAAAAGCAAACCTAGAGAAACGTGTAGAATCAATGGGTATGCAAGATAAAATTTTCCGTGTTGTTGTCCCGGAAGAAGTAGAAGTAGAAATGAAAAACGGTAAAGAAAAATTAATGAAAAGAAAAGTGTTCCCAGGTTATGTATTAGTAGAATTAATCATGACTGATGACTCTTGGTATGTTGTACGTAATACACCAGGTGTAACTGGGTTCGTTGGTTCTTCTGGTTCTGGATCTAAACCATCACCTCTATTAGAAGAGGAAGTTGTTACCATTATGAAGCATATGGGAATGGACAACGAAGTGGTTGATTTCGACTTTGAACTTCATGAAACAGTGCGTGTAAATGAAGGACCATTCGCAGATTATACAGGTGCTATTGAAGAAATTGATGTGGAGAAGAAAAAGGTTAGCGTGCTTGTGGACATGTTCGGTCGCGAGACTCCAGTTGAACTTGACTTCCATCAAATTGAAAAATTATAAAATGAAACTTGAAATGAATTGTAAAAAGTGATAATATCTTTTAAGTCAGTACGTCTTCGTTATCGGAGACGTTTTTTGAAAGATTTTATCCTTACAGATAAAATATGACGTGGGAGGGCAAATCACTGTCCAATTGACCACATCACGGACTTAAGGAGGTGTGTCTCGTGGCTAAAAAGGTAATTAAAATGGTAAAGCTTCAAATTCCTGCAGGTAAAGCTAACCCAGCTCCACCAGTTGGTCCAGCATTAGGACAAGCAGGTGTTAACATCATGGGCTTCTGTAAAGAGTTTAACGCTCGTACAGCTGATCAAGCTGGTCTTATCATCCCTGTTGAAATTACGGTATTTGAGGACCGTTCATTCACTTTCATTACTAAAACTCCTCCTGCTGCTGTTCTTCTTAAGAAAGTAGCTGGTATTGAGTCTGGTTCTGGTGAACCAAACCGTAATAAAGTGGCAACTGTTAAGCGTGATAAAGTACGCGAAATCGCTGAAACTAAAATGCCTGACCTAAACGCTGCTAGCGTAGAAGCTGCAATGCGTATGGTTGAAGGTACTGCACGCAGTATGGGCATCGTTATCGAAGACTAATTCGATTTGTTTTTTTAAAAAGGTTGCGGGTCTGGAATTCCAATTCGCAACCTTTATTATCGTAAATGATTATCGTTTTTAAATAAATGGATGGCGCGCATCCTCAGGTTATACCTGAAAATAAGCGTAAACGTGGGAGGTTATTCCGCTAAAACCACATTCGAGGAGGAAATAAAAATGGCTAAAAGAGGTAAAAAGTACGTAGAAGCTGCAAAGCTTGTTGATCGTGCAACTGCTTACTCTGCAACAGAAGCAGTAGAATTAGTAAAGAAAACAAACACAGCTAAATTTGATGCGACTGTAGAAGTTGCATTCCGTTTAGGTGTTGACCCTAAGAAAGCTGACCAACAAATCCGTGGTGCAGTTGTTCTTCCACACGGTACTGGTAAAGTACAACGTGTATTAGTATTCGCTAAAGGTGAAAAGGCTAAAGAAGCTGAAGCTGCTGGAGCTGACTTCGTAGGCGATGCTGATTACATCGGTAAAATCCAACAAGGTTGGTTCGATTTCGATGTAGTAGTAGCAACTCCTGACATGATGGGTGAAGTTGGTAAACTTGGCCGCGTATTAGGACCAAAAGGTTTAATGCCAAACCCTAAAACTGGAACAGTTACTTTCGATGTAACTAAAGCTGTTAATGAAATCAAAGCTGGTAAAGTTGAATACCGCGTTGATAAAGCTGGTAACATCCACGTTCCAATCGGTAAAGTATCTTTCGAAGATGCTAAATTAGTAGAAAACTTCAGCACAATCGCTGACACTTTACAAAAAGTTAAGCCAGCTGCTGCAAAAGGTACTTACATGAAGAACGTAACAGTTGCTTCTACAATGGGACCTGGCGTACGTGTAGACGTTTCTACATTAGCGTAAATTTTGGAAGTTGACTTCATAAAGAAGTTTTTATATAATCATTTATGTTGTGAATTTAATTAGTGTACCGTAGACAGTAGGTGTCAATAGACTTAATTTCCTACCTAGGTGTTAATATACGAAACGGAATTTTTTTCTGTGACTATATGCCTCCATGTCTACAAGTTGGGCATGGAGGTTTTTAGTGCACTTTCGGTACATCTTCTATATAATCTACAGGAGGTGTAATAACATGAGCAAAGTAATCGAAACTAAACAACAAGTTGTAACTGAAATCGCGGACAAACTTCGCGAAAGTAAATCTACGATCGTTGTTGACTACCGTGGTTTAACAGTTTCTGAAGTAACAGAATTACGTAAAAACTTACGTGAAGCTGGCGTTGAGTTCAAAGTTTACAAAAACTCTTTAACTCGTCGTGCTGCAGAATCTGCTGAAATGGCTGAGTTAAACGAATTCTTAACAGGACCAAACGCAATCGCGTTCAGTAACGAGGATGTAGTTGCTCCTGCGAAAGTATTAAACGACTTCGCTACAAAACACGAAGCTTTAGAAATTAAAGCTGGTGTAATCGAAGGTAAACTTGTAACACTTGATGAGGTTAAAGCTATCGCTACTCTTCCATCACGTGAAGGCTTACTTTCTATGCTTCTTAGCGTTCTTCAAGCTCCAATCCGTAACCTTGCACTTGCTACTAAAGCAGTTGCAGAACAAAAGGAAGAGCAAGGCGCTTAATTTTTTAAAAGATAATTACTTGTTATCTATAAAACAATACAAACCTATTTAAGGGAGGATATTTACAATGACTAAAGAACAAATCATTGAAGCAGTTAAATCTATGACTGTATTAGAACTTAACGACTTAGTAAAAGCTATCGAGGAAGAATTCGGCGTAACTGCTGCTGCTCCTGTAGCTGTAGCTGGTGGCGCTGGTGAAGCTGCTGCTGAAAAAACTGAATTTGACGTAGTACTTGCAAGTGCTGGCGCTCAAAAAATCAAAGTTATCAAAGCTGTACGTGAAATCACTGGTCTTGGCTTAAAAGAAGCTAAAGAATTAGTTGACAACACTCCAAAAGCAATCAAAGAAGGCGTTTCTAAAGAGGAAGCTGAAGAAATGAAAGCTAAACTTGAAGAAGTTGGCGCTGCTGTAGAAGTTAAGTAATTAACTTTTGATGCTTTAAAAAAAGCTCGCTCTCATGCGAGCTTTTTTTTTAACTGTAAAGAAAAGAGGTGGCCATATGGCAGACCATTATTTTTCTAACGACCCTTCTAGTAAAAGTGATCGTAAGCGATGGGAATTTGCACTTCGTGGATCTCAATTTACTTTCTTATCTGACCGTGGGGTGTTCTCGAAAAACGAAGTGGACTTTGGTTCTCGTCTTTTAATTGAAGCGTTTCAAGTGCCAGATATTAAAGGTGATATATTAGACGTAGGTTGTGGATATGGACCAATTGGTTTATCGTTGGCGAAAGAGTTTCAAGACCGTAAAGTTCACATGGTGGATGTGAATGAAAGGGCGCTTGAGCTTGCGAAAGAAAATGCCGCTAACAATAGAATTGGAAATGTACACATTTTTCAGAGTAGTGTCTATGAAAATGTAGATGGTATGTATGCTGCTATTCTATCTAATCCTCCAATTCGTGCAGGTAAAGATATCGTGCATGAGATTTTAGAGAAGGCTGTAGAGTATTTGGTTCCAGGTGGAGAGTTGTGGATTGTTATTCAAAAGAAGCAAGGTGCACCATCTGCACTGAAGAAACTAGAGGAAGTATTTTCTGAAGTCGAAGTTGTAGAAAAGAAAAAGGGATATTATATCATAAAATCAAAAAAACGTTGACGGTTATTTTTGGCTATGTTAACATTATACAATGCCAATATATGATTTTCTGCGTTGAGAAAGATGTATATTTTTGTTTCTCTTGGAAAAGATAGTAAAATCAGCAGATTATGAAACAGAATGATGGTTTTCTTATAGAAGCCATTTTTCTTTTTTGAGCAGGTAGAAAGACTCAACGTATTTATCTTTAAGAGAAAAAGACTACGCTAATAGCAGTAGTTGTATTTATTTGTGATTTTGCGCAAATTTTTTTGCGCATTTATAATACTCATGATTTGAGGGGTGAAGCAGTTGACAGGTCAACTAGTTCAATACGGACGCCACCGCCAACGAAGAAGTTATGCCCGTATTAGTGAAGTATTAGAGTTACCAAATCTTATCGAAATTCAAACCTCTTCTTATCAGTGGTTTCTTGATGAGGGTTTGCGAGAAATGTTCCAAGACATTTCTCCGATTGAAGACTTTACGGGAAATCTATCGCTTGAATTTATCGACTACAGCTTAGGTGAACCTAAATACTCTGTAGACGAATGCAAAGAGCGTGATGTGACGTATGCAGCACCACTTCGTGTAAAAGTGCGTCTAATCAACAAGGAAACTGGTGAAGTAAAAGAACAAGATGTGTTCATGGGAGATTTCCCACTCATGACAGAGACTGGAACATTCGTAATTAACGGTGCAGAACGTGTTATCGTTTCCCAGTTAGTTCGCTCTCCAAGCGTATACTATAGTGGCAAAGTGGATAAAAACGGAAAACGTGGTTTTACTGCTACTGTAATTCCAAACCGCGGAGCTTGGTTAGAGTATGAGACAGATGCTAAGGATGTTGTATATGTGCGTATTGACCGTACGCGTAAACTTCCTGTAACTGTTTTGTTACGCGCATTAGGGTTTGGCTCTGATCAAGAAATCACCGAGCTTTTAGGTGATAACGAATACTTAAGCAACACATTAGAAAAAGACAACACAGATAGCACAGAAAAAGCATTGCTTGAAATTTATGAGCGTCTACGTCCTGGTGAACCACCAACAGTAGAAAATGCTAAGAGCTTACTTGTGTCTCGTTTCTTCGATCCAAAGCGCTACGATTTAGCAAATGTAGGTCGCTATAAGATCAACAAGAAGTTACACATTAAAAACAGATTGTTTAACCAACGCTTAGCTGAAACATTAGTGGATCCAGAAACTGGTGAAATTTTAGCGGCAGAAGGAACAATCTTAGATCGTCGTACACTTGATCGCATTTTACCTTACTTAGAGAAAAACATTGGATTCAAAACAGCGAAACCAATGGGTGGAGTGGTAGAAGGCGATGTTGAGCTGCAATCTATTAAGATTTATGCTCCTGAGTCAGAAGGCGAACGCGTAATTAATGTAATTGGTAATGCGAATATTACTCGTGATGTAAAACACATTACACCAGGTGATATCCTTGCTTCTATCAGTTACTTCTTCAACCTACTATACAAAGTAGGGGATACAGATGATATCGACCATTTAGGAAACCGTCGTCTGCGTTCAGTTGGAGAACTATTACAAAATCAATTCCGTATCGGTCTTTCTCGTATGGAACGTGTTGTTCGTGAGAGAATGTCGATTCAGGATACAAATGCAATTACACCACAGGCGCTAATTAATATTCGTCCTGTTATTGCATCTATTAAAGAGTTCTTCGGAAGTTCTCAGTTATCTCAGTTCATGGACCAAACAAACCCATTAGCAGAGTTAACTCACAAACGAAGACTATCTGCATTAGGACCCGGTGGTTTAACGCGTGAGCGCGCAGGCTTTGAAGTGCGTGACGTTCACTACTCTCACTATGGTCGTATGTGCCCGATTGAAACACCAGAGGGACCAAACATCGGTTTGATTAACTCATTATCATCGTTCGCGAAAGTAAATGAGTTTGGTTTCATTGAAACACCATACCGTCGTGTTGATCCAGAAACTGGTCTTGTAACAGGGCAGGTTGATTACTTAACTGCAGATGAAGAAGATAATTATGTTGTAGCCCAAGCGAATATGAAATTATCTGAAGAAGGAGAATTCCTTAGTGAAGATATCGTAGCTCGTTTCCGTGGTGAAAACATTGTCACAAATAAAGAACGCATCGACTACATGGATGTATCTCCAAAACAAGTAGTGTCGGCAGCGACAGCTTGTATTCCGTTCTTAGAAAACGATGACTCTAACCGCGCACTTATGGGAGCGAACATGCAACGTCAGGCGGTTCCGTTAATGAATCCGGAATCTCCGATTGTAGGTACAGGTATGGAGTACGTATCAGCAAAAGACTCAGGTGCTGCAGTAATCTGTAAACACCCTGGTGTTGTTGAACGCGTAGAAGCACGTGAAGTTTGGGTACGTCGCTTTGTAGAAGTTGACGGTCAAACAGTAAAAGGCGACTTAGATCGCTACAAAATGCAAAAATTCATTCGTTCTAACCAAGGAACTTGCTACAACCAACGCCCAATCGTAAGTGTTGGAAATGAAGTTGTAAAAGGTGAAATCCTTGCGGATGGTCCTTCTATGGAATTAGGTGAACTAGCACTTGGACGTAACGTGCTTGTTGGCTTCATGACTTGGGACGGTTATAACTACGAGGATGCGATCATTATGAGTGAGCGCCTTGTAAAAGATGATGTGTACACTTCTATTCATATTGAAGAATATGAGTCAGAAGCTCGTGATACGAAGCTTGGACCAGAAGAAATTACACGTGACATTCCAAACGTTGGGGAAGATGCATTACGCAACCTTGACGAGCGCGGTATCATTCGCGTTGGTGCGGAAGTAAAAGATGGAGATTTACTTGTTGGTAAAGTAACACCTAAAGGTGTAACAGAATTAACAGCTGAAGAACGTCTATTACATGCTATCTTTGGAGAAAAAGCACGTGAAGTACGTGATACATCACTACGTGTACCACACGGTGGTGGCGGTATTATCTTAGACGTAAAAGTATTCAACCGTGAAGATGGCGATGAGTTGCCACCAGGCGTGAATCAACTTGTACGTGCATATATCGTTCAAAAACGTAAAATTTCTGAAGGTGACAAGATGGCCGGACGTCACGGTAACAAAGGTGTTATCTCTCGTATTTTACCAGAAGAAGATATGCCTTACTTACCAGACGGTACGCCAATCGATATCATGTTAAACCCATTAGGGGTACCATCTCGTATGAATATCGGTCAGGTATTAGAGCTTCATCTTGGTATGGCAGCAAGATACCTTGGCATTCACATTGCAACACCAGTATTCGATGGTGCTCGTGAGGAAGATGTTTGGGGCACGATTGAAGAAGCTGGTATGGCAAATGACGCGAAAACAATCCTGTATGACGGACGTACTGGTGAACCATTCGATAACCGCGTATCTGTTGGTGTCATGTATATGATCAAACTTGCGCACATGGTTGACGATAAACTTCATGCTCGTTCTACTGGACCATACTCACTTGTAACGCAGCAGCCTCTTGGAGGTAAAGCTCAGTTCGGTGGACAGCGTTTCGGTGAGATGGAGGTTTGGGCACTTGAAGCTTATGGTGCTGCTTATACTCTTCAAGAAATCTTAACAGTGAAGTCTGATGATGTTGTTGGACGTGTTAAGACGTATGAAGCAATTGTTAAAGGCGAAAATGTTCCAGAACCAGGCGTTCCTGAATCATTCAAAGTATTGATTAAAGAGCTGCAAAGTTTAGGTATGGACGTTAAAATGATGTCTAGCGACGATAAAGAAATTGAAATGCGTGATACAGAAGATGACGATGATCATCAATCAGCAGATAAATTGAATGTCGAAGTTGAGACAACTAAGGAATAATTGGGATAACCTGTAGACTAAAAGGGAGGTAGGCCCCTTGATAGATGTAAATAACTTTGAATATATGAAGATTGGACTTGCTTCACCTGACAAGATTCGTTCTTGGTCATACGGTGAAGTTAAGAAACCAGAAACAATTAACTATCGTACGTTAAAGCCTGAAAAAGATGGCTTGTTCTGTGAGCGTATTTTCGGACCACAAAAGGACTGGGAATGTCATTGCGGAAAATACAAACGTGTACGTTATAAAGGTGTAGTTTGTGATCGATGTGGCGTTGAAGTAACGCGTGCAAAAGTTCGTCGTGAACGTATGGGTCATATCGAATTAGCTGCTCCTGTATCTCATATTTGGTATTTCAAAGGTATCCCGAGCCGCATGGGACTTGTCTTAGACATGTCCCCTCGCGCGCTTGAAGAAGTAATTTATTTCGCTTCTTATGTTGTAACAGAAAGTGGAGATACACCACTTGATAAGAAGCAATTACTTTCTGAAAAAGAATACCGTGCATATCGTGATCGATATGGTAGCACATTCCAAGCTGCTATGGGTGCAGAAGCGATTAAAAAGCTACTACAAGACATCGATTTAGATAAAGAAGTAGACTTCTTAAAAGAAGAATTAAAAACAGCACAAGGACAACGCCGTACTCGTGCTATTAAACGTCTAGAAGTATTAGAAGCATTCCGTAACTCTGGAAATCACCCATCTTGGATGATCCTAGATGTTCTTCCAGTTATCCCACCAGAACTACGCCCAATGGTACAGTTGGATGGTGGACGTTTTGCTACTTCTGACTTAAACGACTTATACCGTCGTGTAATTAACCGTAACAATCGTTTAAAACGTCTATTGGACTTAGGTGCACCAAGCATCATCGTTCAAAACGAAAAACGTATGTTACAAGAAGCTGTAGACGCATTAATCGATAATGGTCGCCGTGGCCGTCCAGTTACTGGACCGGGTAACCGTCCATTAAAATCACTATCTCACATGCTTAAAGGTAAACAAGGACGTTTCCGTCAAAACTTATTAGGTAAACGTGTTGACTACTCTGGCCGTTCTGTAATCGTTGTAGGACCGAACTTAAAGATGTACCAATGTGGATTACCGAAAGAAATGGCGCTTGAATTGTTTAAGCCTTTCGTTATGAAAGAGTTAGTTGGAAAAGGTTTAGCACACAACATTAAGAGTGCTAAACGTAAAATCGAGCGTGTACAACCTGAAGTTTGGGACGTTTTAGAATCTGTGATCAAAGAGCATCCAGTACTTCTAAACCGCGCACCAACACTTCACCGTCTTGGTATCCAGGCGTTTGAACCTACATTAGTAGAAGGTCGCGCAATTCGTCTTCACCCACTTGTATGTACTGCATACAACGCGGACTTTGACGGTGACCAAATGGCGGTTCACGTTCCGTTATCATCAGAGGCACAAGCAGAAGCTCGTATTCTTATGTTAGCGGCGCAAAACATCTTGAATCCAAAAGACGGAAAACCAGTTGTTACTCCATCTCAGGATATGGTATTAGGTAACTACTACTTAACTCTTGAGCGTGAAGGCGCAATCGGTGAAGGTATGGTCTTCAAAGATGCAAACGAAGCAATACTTGCATACCAAAATGGATATGTACATCTGCACACACGTGTTGCAGTTGCTGCAAGTTCAGTAAATAACGTAACATTTACTGAAGAGCAAAAAGGTAAGCTTCTATTAACAACAGTTGGTAAATTAATATTTAACGAAATCTTACCAGAGTCGTTCCCTTATATTAATGAACCGACAAACTCAAACCTTGAAAAAGAAACACCAGCGGAGTATTTCGTTGAAAAAGGTGCGAACATTAAAGAAATTATTGCTAGTCGCGAAGAAGTGGCGCCATTTAGCAAGAAGATTCTTGGTAACATCATTGCGGAAGTATTCAAACGTTTCCAAATTACGGAAACATCTCGTATGCTTGACCGCATGAAAAACTTAGGATTTAAGTACTCTACAAAAGCTGGTATTACAGTTGGGGTATCTGACATTCTTGTATTAGGCGAAAAAGATGAAATTCTCCATGAAGCACAAGCAAAAGTAGATAATGTAATTAAACAATTCCGTCGCGGTTTGATCACAGAAGAAGAACGTTACGATCGCGTTATCTCTATTTGGAGTAATGCAAAAGATGTTATCCAAGGAAAACTGATGAAATCCTTGAATAAACGCAATCCAATCTTCATGATGAGTGATTCCGGTGCCCGTGGTAACGCATCGAACTTTACTCAGCTTGCTGGTATGCGTGGTCTGATGGCCAATCCATCTGGTCGTATTATCGAACTTCCAATTAAATCAAGTTTCCGTGAAGGTTTAACAGTACTTGAGTACTTCATCTCTACGCATGGTGCGCGTAAAGGTCTTGCCGATACAGCACTTAAAACTGCCGATTCTGGTTACTTAACACGTCGTCTTGTAGACGTTGCACAAGATGTAATTGTCCGTGAAGATGATTGTGGAACAGATCGTGGTCTATTAATTGGTGCGATTAAAGAGGGTAATGAAGTAATTGAGTCATTATATGATCGTCTTGTTGGACGTTTTGCAAGAAAAACTGTAAAACATCCTGAAACAGGTGAAGTATTAGTTAGTGAAAACCAACTAATCACTGAAGATATCGCTCATATCGTTGAAAATTCGGGTGTTGAAACTGTAAACATTCGTTCAGCGTTCACGTGTAACACTCGCCACGGTGTATGTAAGAAGTGTTACGGTCGTAACTTAGCAACTGGTACAGACGTAGAAGTAGGAGAAGCGGTAGGTATTATCGCAGCTCAATCTATCGGTGAGCCAGGTACACAGTTAACGATGCGTACGTTCCATACAGGTGGGGTTGCCGGAGATGATATCACTCAAGGTTTACCTCGTATCCAAGAGATCTTCGAAGCTCGTAATCCGAAAGGTCAGGCAGTTATCAGTGAAATCGATGGTGTTATCGCAGCGATCAACGATGTTAAAGATCGCCAAGAAGTAGTTGTACAGGGTGAAGTTGAAGCTCGTACGTATGCTATTCCTTACGGTGCGCGTCTGAAAGTAACTCCAGGACAGCCAATTAGCCACGGTAAAGAGTTAACAGAAGGTTCTATTGATCCGAAAGAATTACTAAAAGTAACGGACATTACGGCGGTTCAAGAATACTTATTACGTGAAGTTCAAAAAGTATACCGTATGCAAGGGGTAGAAATTGGCGACAAACACGTAGAAGTAATGGTACGTCAAATGTTACGTAAAGTTCGTGTAAGTGATGCGGGTGAAACGGATGTATTACCAGGAACATTACTAGATATCCATCAGTTTACTGATGCGAATGCGAAGGTGTTACTGAAAGGTAAACAACCAGCAACAGCTAGACCTGTTCTACTTGGTATTACAAAAGCTTCGCTTGAAACTGATTCATTCTTATCTGCAGCATCGTTCCAAGAAACGACACGTGTCTTAACTGATGCAGCAATTAAGGGTAAACGCGATGAACTTCTAGGATTGAAAGAAAATGTTATTATCGGTAAACTTGTTCCTGCTGGAACAGGTATGAATCGTTATCGCAAAGTGGACCTTGTAAAAACAACTCAAGGTGACATGAATGTAGAAAACGATGAAGTTTATGTGGAACAGTAAAATTTTCCGTCGTAAATTTTGTATAAAAACAGCTAATCCTAGTTGACATTGTATGAAGCAAAATGTTACTATAATCAAGGTTGCTCCTGAACGATGCTTTGGAGGATATTTATATGTCTTATCAAAAAGTGTCAAATGCTGAAAATGTAGTCGTTGGTCATAAACGCACATTGGAGGCAATCAAAAATGGTATAGTTAAAGAAGTTGTTATTGCGGAAGATGCTGATATGCGGTTAACCCATATGATCATTCGTACTGCCTTGCAACATAACATACCCATAAACAAAGTTGAATCAGTTCGTAAGCTTGGAAAAGTTTCGGGGATTCAAGTGGGAGCTTCAGCAATAGGAATAATAAGTTAAAACTGTTTTTGTGAGGAGAGAGCATTTGCTCTCCCTTGCAAAAACTTTGTTTTCAACTAATAATGAACCACCTGGATATGTGGTCATACAAACATGCGAAGGGAGGATAATCAAATGCCTACTATTAACCAATTAGTGAGAAATGGTCGTACTGATAAAGTATGGAAGTCTAAATCACCTGCGTTAAACAAAGGTTTTAACTCTTTAAAGAAAAAATCAACTGATATCTCTGCACCTCAAAAACGTGGTGTATGTACTCGTGTTGGTACAATGACTCCGAAGAAACCGAACTCAGCGTTACGTAAATACGCTCGTGTACGTTTAACAAATGGTATTGAAGTTACAGCTTACATCCCAGGTATCGGTCATAACCTACAAGAGCATAGCGTAGTATTAATTCGCGGTGGTCGAGTAAAGGATTTACCAGGGGTACGTTACCACATCGTTCGTGGTGCGCTTGATACTGCTGGTGTTGACAAACGTATGCAAGGACGTTCTAAATATGGTACTAAGCGACCAAAACCTGCTAAAAAATAATAACTTTAAAATGAAAGGAGGAACTCAATATGCCTCGTAAAGGACCTGTTGCGAAACGTGACGTGTTACCAGATCCAATGTACAAATCTAAGCTAGTAACACGCCTTATCAACAAAATGATGGTTGACGGTAAAAAAGGTAAATCTCAAACAATTCTTTATAACGCTTTCGATATCGTTCGTGAACGTTCAGAGAAAGACCCTATGGAAGTATTCGAGCAAGCTCTTAAGAACATCATGCCTGTTCTTGAAGTACGTGCTCGTCGTGTTGGTGGTGCTAACTACCAAGTTCCAGTTGAGGTTCGTCCAGAACGCCGTACAACTTTAGGTCTTCGCTGGTTAGTAAACTATGCTCGTCTTCGTGGTGAAAAAACTATGGAAGAGCGTCTAGCTTACGAAATCTTAGATGCAGCTAACAACGCTGGTGCATCTGTTAAGAAACGTGAAGACACTCATAAAATGGCAGAAGCTAACAAAGCATTTGCTCATTACCGTTGGTAGGATTCAACGTAAAATAAATGTAAGCATAAACCGCTTTATTTGTCGCTTATGGAAGTGTGGAGAGGGAGAATGCCTCTCCCTTTCGTTGGGCGCTCGTTTTACATAATGAGGGTACTGGACATACTGACATGTGTAACAATATAAAGTGGCTTTTTTGCTACTTAAAATAAAAAAAATCCAATCCATATATGGAAGGAGCAAGACACCAAATGACAAGAGAGTTCTCTTTAGAAAACACTCGTAATATTGGTATCATGGCTCACATCGATGCTGGTAAAACAACAGCAACTGAGCGTATTCTGTATTACACAGGACGTATTCATAAAATCGGTGAAACTCATGAAGGTGCATCTCAGATGGACTGGATGGAGCAAGAGCAAGAGCGTGGTATCACAATTACTTCTGCTGCAACTACAGCTCAATGGAAAGGTCACCGTGTAAACATCATTGACACTCCAGGACACGTAGACTTCACAGTAGAAGTAGAACGTTCTTTACGCGTACTTGATGGTGCGGTAGCAGTACTTGATGCACAATCTGGTGTAGAACCACAAACAGAAACTGTTTGGCGTCAGGCTACTACTTACGGCGTACCTCGTATCGTATTCGTTAACAAAATGGATAAAATCGGTGCGGATTTCTTATACTCTGTAGGAACAATCCACGATCGTTTACAAGCAAACGCACACCCAATTCAGTTACCAATCGGTGCTGAAGATGAGTTCAATGGTATCATTGACCTTGTTGAAGAATGTGCTTACATGTACGGTAACGATTTAGGAACAGACATTCAACGTGTTGAAATTCCTGAAGAGCACAAAGAATTAGCTGAAGAATACCGTGGAAAACTTATTGAAGCGGTAGCTGAGCTTGATGAAGAAATGATGATGAAGTACCTAGAAGGTGAAGAAATCACTGTAGAAGAGCTTAAAGCTGGTATCCGTAAGGCTACAACTTCTGTAGAATTCTTCCCAGTAATCTGTGGTTCTGCATTCAAAAACAAAGGTGTTCAAATTCTGTTAGACGCAGTTATCGACTACCTACCATCTCCATTAGATGTACCTGCTATTAAAGGTACTCTTCCGGATACAGATGAAGAAATCGAACGTAAGTCTAGCGATGAAGAACCATTCGCAGCTTTAGCATTCAAAATCATGACTGACCCTTATGTTGGTAAGTTAACGTTCTTCCGTGTGTACTCTGGTGTGTTAAACTCTGGATCATACGTGAAAAACTCAACTAAAGGTAAGCGTGAGCGTGTAGGTCGTATCCTACAAATGCACGCTAACAGCCGTGAAGAGATTTCAACAGTTTACGCTGGTGATATCGCTGCTGCTGTAGGTTTAAAAGATACTACTACTGGTGATACTCTTTGTGACGAGAAGAGCCTTGTTATCCTTGAGTCTATGGAATTCCCAGAGCCAGTTATCTCTGTAGCTATCGAACCAAAATCTAAAGCTGACCAAGATAAAATGGGTACAGCATTATCTAAGCTTTCTGAAGAAGATCCAACATTCCGTGCTCACACTGACCAAGAAACTGGCCAAACTATCATCGCTGGTATGGGTGAACTTCACCTTGATATCATCGTTGACCGTATGCGTCGTGAATTCAAAGTCGAAGCAAACGTTGGTGCTCCTCAGGTAGCATACCGTGAAACTTTCCGCGCTGCTGCGAAAGTTGAAGGTAAGTTCGCTCGTCAATCTGGTGGACGTGGACAATTCGGTCACGTTTGGATTGAGTTTGCGCCTAACGAAGAAGGTAAAGGATTTGAATTCGAAAACAAAATCGTCGGCGGTGTAGTTCCACGTGAATACATCCCAGCTGTTGGAGCGGGTCTTGAAGACTCACTTAAAAATGGTGTACTAGCTGGTTACCCACTAGTTGACATTAAAGCAGCATTAGTTGACGGTTCTTACCATGATGTCGATTCATCTGAGATGGCGTTCAAAATCGCTGCATCTATGGCACTTAAAGCTGCGGTTTCTAAATGTAACCCAGTAATTCTTGAGCCAATGATGAAAGTTGAAGTTGTAATTCCTGAAGAATACATGGGAGACATCATGGGTGACGTAACGTCTCGTCGTGGACGTGTAGAAGGTATGGAAGCTCGCGGTAACGCACAAGTTGTTCGCGCTATGGTTCCACTTTCTGAAATGTTCGGTTATGCGACAGCATTACGTTCTAACACTCAAGGACGCGGAACATTCTCAATGACATTTGATCATTATGAAGAAGTACCGAAGTCTGTTTCTGAAGAAATTATCAAAAAAAATAAAGGTGAATAATTGATTTTTATCGATTCTTCACGTATAACTACTTATGTAAGCTTAGAAAGTGGGACGCAAGTTTCACTTTCTAGCCTAAATATAAAATAACCTATATAAACTAAGGAGGAATTTAGAATGGCTAAAGCTAAATTCGAACGTTCTAAACCCCATGTTAACATCGGTACAATCGGCCACGTTGACCATGGTAAAACTACATTAACTGCTGCGATCACTACAGTTCTTGCAAAAGCTGGTGGTGCTGAAGCACGCGGATACGATCAAATCGACGCTGCTCCAGAAGAAAGAGAGCGCGGAATCACAATCTCAACTGCACACGTTGAGTACGAAACTGAAACTCGTCACTATGCACACGTTGACTGCCCAGGTCACGCTGACTATGTTAAAAACATGATCACTGGTGCTGCTCAAATGGACGGCGGTATCTTAGTAGTATCTGCTGCTGATGGCCCAATGCCTCAAACACGTGAGCACATCCTTCTTTCTCGTCAAGTAGGTGTTCCTTACATCGTTGTATTCTTAAACAAATGCGACATGGTAGACGACGAAGAATTATTAGAATTAGTAGAAATGGAAGTTCGCGACCTATTATCTGAATACGGATTCCCAGGCGACGACATTCCTGTAATCAAAGGTTCTGCTCTTAAAGCTCTTCAAGGAGAAGCTGATTGGGAAGCAAAAATCATTGAATTAATGACTGAAGTTGATGCTTACATCCCAACTCCAGAACGTGAAACTGACAAACCATTCTTAATGCCTATCGAGGATGTATTCTCTATCACAGGTCGTGGTACAGTTGCAACTGGTCGTGTAGAGCGCGGAATCGTTAAAGTTGGTGACGTAGTAGAAATCATCGGTCTTGCTGAAGAAAATGCTTCTACAACTGTAACTGGTGTAGAGATGTTCCGTAAACTTCTTGACCAAGCTCAAGCTGGAGACAACATCGGTGCTTTACTTCGTGGGGTTGCTCGTGAAGACATCCAACGTGGACAAGTTCTTGCTAAAACTGGCTCTGTAAAAGCTCACGCTAAATTCAAAGCTGAAGTTTTCGTACTATCTAAAGAAGAAGGTGGACGTCATACTCCATTCTTCGCTAACTACCGTCCTCAGTTCTACTTCCGTACAACTGACGTAACTGGTATCATCCAATTACCAGAAGGTACTGAAATGGTAATGCCTGGTGACAACATCGAAATGACTATCGAACTTATCGCTCCAATCGCTATCGAAGAGGGAACTAAATTCTCTATTCGTGAAGGTGGACGTACAGTAGGTTACGGTGTAGTTGCAACTATCGTTGAGTAATCTTAACTGATATAAAAAAACCCAAGGGATCTTCCCTTGGGTTTTTTGTTTGTAGTTATATAATGAATGAAATAATATTTTTATGTTTTGACGAGTTTCTTCTATAGTAATATGAAATCAACAAAACTAAAATCCATAAACTGTAAAATGAATTCTGTTAGATGAAAACTTGAAATTCTTTAAAGTGCCATGTATAATAGCAAAAGTAGAGAAAAGCAGATGCAAACAAAAAGATGCTTGCATCTAGACGAATAACATTGTATAATAGACAATGTTGGTCTTTGACTGCGATGAAGTGGAAGGTTGCTGACACACCCGGCCGCTTTGCCATGGCATGGTGTGGGGAAATTTCCATGGAGAAGGTCTATTTTAGAAATAGGCGAACGAAGGAGGGAAAATAATGGCAAAAGAAAAAATTCGTATCCGTTTAAAAGCTTATGATCACCGTATTCTTGATCAATCAGCTGAGAAAATTGTAGAAACAGCTAAGCGTTCTGGGGCAACAGTTTCTGGTCCGATCCCATTACCAACTGAGAAGACTATTTACACAATTCTTCGTGCTGTTCATAAGTACAAAGATTCTCGTGAGCAATTCGAAATGCGCACACACAAACGTTTAATCGATATCGTGAGTCCTACTCCACAAACAGTAGATTCATTAATGCGTTTAGACTTACCGTCTGGTGTAGATATCGAAATCAAACTATAATTCATATAACTTAAAAATGTAGGAGGTGTAACTCATGACCAAAGGAATCTTAGGAAGAAAGATCGGTATGACTCAAGTATTTGCTGAGAACGGTGAGTTAATCCCAGTAACAGTTATCGCTGCTAATCCAAACGTTGTTCTTCAAAAGAAAACAACTGAAACTGATGGCTACAATGCAATCCAGTTAGGATTTGAAGATAAACGTGAAAAGTTAACTAACAAACCTGAACAAGGCCACACTGCTAAAGCATCTACAACTCCTAAGCGCTTCATTCGCGAAATCCGCGATGCAGACGTGGACGGATTAGAGGTTGGTCAAGAGGTAAAAGTTGAAGTTTTCGCTGCAGGTGAAATCGTTGACGTAACAGGAATTTCTAAAGGTAAAGGTTTCCAAGGTGTTATCAAACGCCACGGACAATCTCGCGGACCTATGTCTCATGGTTCTCGCTATCACCGTCGTCCAGGTTCAATGGGCCCAGTTGCTCCGAACCGTGTATTCAAAGGTAAAAAACTTGCTGGACGTATGGGTGGAGACCAAGTTACTATCCAAAACTTAGAAATCGTTCAAGTTGACACTGAGCGCAACTTATTACTAGTAAAAGGTAACGTTCCAGGTGCTAAGAAATCTCTTGTAGTTGTTCAAGGCGCTGTGAAGGTTAGCAAATAATTCACATAGGAAGGAGGAATTCCAATGCCAAAAGTTACTGTATATAACCAAACTGGTTCACAGGTTGGTGAAATCGAATTAGCTGAAGCTATTTTCGGTATCGAACCAAATGAAGCTGTACTTTTCGAAGCTGTAATGATGCAACGTGCATCTTTACGTCAAGGTACACACAAAGTAAAAACTCGTTCTGAAGTTCGTGGTGGTGGTCGTAAACCATGGCGTCAAAAAGGAACTGGACGTGCTCGTCAAGGGTCTATCCGCTCTCCTCAATGGCGTGGTGGTGGTACGGTATTCGGACCTACACCAAGAAGCTATGCGTACAAACTTCCTAAGAAAGTTCGTCGTTTAGCAATCAAATCTGCATTAGCTACTAAAGTAGTTGAGAACAACATTGTAGTTCTTGAAGACCTAGTGTTAAATGCACCAAAAACAAAAGACATGCTAGCAGTACTTAAAGGATTAACTGTTGAGAAGAAAGCTCTTATCGTAACTGCTGATGCAAACGAATCTGTAGAGTTATCTGCTCGCAATATCCCTGGAGTAACAGTAATCACTGCTGATGGCGTAAACGTTTTAGACGTGCTTCATCATGATAAGCTAATCATGACAAAAGCGGCAGTGGAAAAAGTAGAGGAGGTGCTTGCATAATGAGAGATCCTCGTGATATCATTAAGCGCCCAGTTATCACTGAACGTTCTATGGAAATGATGGCTGAAAAAAAATACACGTTCGATGTGGACGTTAAATCTAATAAAACAGAAGTTAAAGATGCTCTTGAAGCGATCTTTGGTGTTAAAGTAGAAAAAGTGAACATCATGAACTACAAGCCGAAAGCAAAACGCGTTGGTCGTCACGCTGGTTTTACTAGCCGTCGTCGTAAAGCAATCGTTAAGCTAACTGCTGACAGCAAAGAAATCGAAATCTTCCAAGGCGTTTAATTCTTACTAAAGAAGGAGGGAAATTGAGATGGGAATTAAAAAGTATAATCCAACTACTAACGGTCGTCGTAATATGACTACGAATGATTTCGCTGAAATCACGACTGACAGACCAGAAAAGTCATTACTTGCTCCTTTAAGCAAGAAGGCTGGTCGTAATAACCAAGGTAAAATTACTGTACGTCATCAAGGTGGCGGACATAAGCGTCAATACCGTATCATCGACTTTAAGCGTAACAAAGATGGAATTCCAGGACGCGTTGCTACGATCGAATACGATCCAAACCGCTCTGCGAATATCGCATTAATTAACTACGTTGACGGTGAAAAACGTTACATTCTTGCTCCTAAGAACTTAGAAGTAGGTATGGAAGTTATGTCTGGCCCAGAAGCTGACATCAAAATCGGTAACGCATTACCATTAATCAACATTCCAGTAGGTACTGTTGTTCATAACATCGAGCTTAAGCCTGGTCGTGGCGGACAATTAGTTCGTTCTGCTGGTACATCTGCTCAAGTACTTGGTAAAGAAGGTAAATACGTACTTGTACGTTTAACTTCTGGTGAAGTACGTCTTGTATTATCTGCTTGTCGCGCTTCAATCGGTCAAGTAGGTAACGAACAACACGAACTTATCAAGATCGGTAAAGCAGGTCGCTCTCGCTGGTTAGGTAAACGCCCAACAGTTCGTGGTTCTGTAATGAACCCAGTTGATCACCCACACGGTGGTGGTGAAGGACGTTCTCCAATCGGACGTAAGTCTCCAATGTCTCCATGGGGTAAACCAACTCTTGGATTCAAGACTCGTAAGAAAAACAAAGCGTCTGACAAATTCATCGTTCGTCGTCGTAAAAAATAATGGGATTGTAGTACGGTTCATTTCTAGAACCGTACGCCAATCACGAAGGGAGGCACCAAAATGGCTCGTAGCTTAAAAAAAGGACCATTTGTCGATGATCACTTAATGAGCAAAATGGAAAAATTAGTTGCATCTGAGCAAAAACAAGTTGTTAAAACTTGGTCTCGCCGTTCAACAATCTTCCCTCAGTTCATCGGACACACAATCGCTGTATATGATGGTCGTAAACACGTACCTGTGTACATCACTGAGGATATGGTTGGCCATAAGTTAGGTGAATTCGCACCAACTCGTACGTATAAAGGTCACCTTGCTGACGATAAGAAAACTAGAAGATAATGAGAGGAGGCACTTCAATGCAAGCTAAAGCAGTAGCGAGAACAGTTCGTATTGCTCCTCGTAAAGTTCGTTTAGTAGTAGACTTAATCCGAGGTAAGCAAGTGGGTGAAGCGATTGCTATCCTTAACCACACACCAAAAACTGCTTCTCCAGTTGTAGAGAAAGTTTTAAAATCTGCAATCGCAAATGCAGAGCACAATTATGAGATGGATATTAACAACCTAGTTGTTGAAAAAGTTTTCGTTGACGAAGGTCCAACGTTGAAACGTTTCCGTCCACGTGCAATGGGTCGTGCAAGCCAAATTAACAAACGCACAAGCCACATCACAGTTGTGGTATCAGAAAAGAAGGAGGGATAATCGATGGGTCAAAAGGTTAATCCAATTGGTCTTCGTGTCGGCGTTATCCGTGACTGGGAATCTCGTTGGTTCGCAGAGAAAGATTATGCTACATTATTACATGAAGACATCAAAATCCGTGAGTACATTACTGTACGCTTAAAAGATTCTGCTGTTGCTAAAGTAGAAATCGAACGTGCAGCAAATCGTGTAAATGTTACAATTCACACTGCAAAACCTGGTATGGTAATTGGTAAAGGTGGTACTGAAGTTGAAGCACTTCGTAAAGCTCTTAACCAATTAACAGGCAAGCGTGTACACATCAACATTTTAGAAGTTAAGAGAGCTGATCTTAACGCTAAATTAGTAGGCGAAAACATTGCTCGTCAATTAGAAAACCGTGTATCATTCCGTCGTGCACAAAAGCAAGTTATTCAACGTGCTATGCGTGCAGGTGCTAAAGGTATTAAAACACAGGTTTCTGGTCGTCTTGGCGGAGCTGATATCGCTCGTGCAGAATCTTACAGTGAAGGAACTGTTCCACTTCATACACTTCGCGCTGATATTGACTATGCAGCAGTTGAAGCTGATACAACATACGGTAAATTAGGCGTAAAAGTATGGATCTACCGTGGAGAAGTCCTTCCTACAAAAAAGAAAGCTTCTGAGGAAGGAGGAAAATAATATGTTAATGCCAAAACGCGTAAAATATCGTAGAGAGCATCGTGGTAAAATGCGTGGTCGTGCAAAAGGTGGAACTGAAATTGCTTTCGGTGAATTCGGTTTACAAGCACAAGCTGCTTCATGGATTACAAACCGTCAAATCGAAGCTGCTCGTCGTGCAATGACTCGTTACATGAAACGTGGCGGTAAAGTATGGATTAAAATTTTCCCTTCTAAACCTTACACTGCAAAACCTCTAGAAGTACGTATGGGTTCCGGTAAAGGGGCACCAGAAGGCTGGGTAGCAGTAGTAAAACCTGGGAAAATTATGTTCGAAATCGCGGGTGTATCTGAAGAGGTAGCACGCGAAGCATTACGTCTTGCAGCTCACAAGTTACCTGTGAAATGTAAATTCGTAAAACGTGAAGAAAATGGTGGTGAATCTAATGAAAACTAATGATATTCGTGAATTAACCACTGCCGAAATCGAAACAAAAGTTAAAGCTTTAAAGGAAGAATTGTTCAATCTTCGCTTCCAACTTGCTACAGGACAATTAGAGAATCCAACTCGCATTCGTGAAGTGCGTAAAGCAATTGCTCGTATGAAAACTGTAGTTCGTGAAAGAGAGATCGGAATTAATCGATAAATTGAGGGGAGGTTTGCATAGTGAGCGAACGTAACCAACGCAAAGTTTATACTGGTCGTGTTGTGTCTGACAAAATGGACAAAACGATTACAGTTTTAGTTGAAACTTACAAAACTCATTCCTTGTACGGAAAGCGTGTTAAGTATTCTAAGAAGTACAAAGCCCATGATGAGCAAAACCAAGCGAAACTTGGCGATATCGTTAAAATCATGGAAACTCGCCCGCTTTCTGCTACTAAGCGTTTCCGTTTAGTTGAAATCGTTGAAGAAGCGGTTATTATCTAAATAGATGAATCGGAATTTTTAGTCCGAAGGGAGGTTTCATAAGATGATCCAACAAGAATCTCGTTTGAAAGTTGCTGACAACTCTGGTGCACGTGAACTTTTAACAATTAAAGTATTAGGCGGCTCTGGTCGTAAATATGCTAACATCGGTGATATTATCGTTGCTACGGTAAAACAAGCAACACCAGGTGGCGTTGTTAAAAAAGGTGACGTTGTTAAAGCAGTAGTAGTACGTACGAAGAGCGGAGCTCGTCGTCCGGACGGTTCTTACATCAAATTTGATGAAAACGCAGCGGTTATCATTAAAGACGATAAGAGCCCACGTGGTACTCGTATCTTCGGACCAGTAGCTCGTGAATTACGTGATAGCAACTTCATGAAGATCGTTTCTTTAGCTCCAGAAGTTCTATAATTTAAGGTATTGCCTTGCTAAGGAGGTGCAGAATTAAGATGCATGTAAAAAAAGGTGATAAAGTACAGGTAATCACTGGTAAAGACAAAGGAAAACAAGGCGTTATCCTTGTGGCTTTCCCAAAGCAAAACCGTGTTATCGTTGAGGGTGTTAACATCGTTAAAAAACACTCTAAGCCATCTCAATTAAATCCACAAGGTGGAATTATTACTAAAGAAGCACCTATTCACGTTTCTAACGTTATGGTTTTAGATCCTAAAACAGGTGAACCTACTCGCGTAGGCTTCAAAGTAGAAGATGGTAAAAAAGTTCGTATTGCAAAAAAATCTGGTGAATTATTAGATAAATAATTTTCTTAAGAAAGGAGGTCACTTCATTGAATCGCCTTAAAGAGAAGTTCCAAAAGGAAATTACTCCTGCTCTAGTGAGCAAGTTTAACTATAAATCTGTGATGGAAGTACCGAAAATCGAAAAGATCGTAATCAACACTGGTGTTGGTGACGCGGTATCTAACTCAAAAGCTTTAGACAATGCAGTAGAAGAATTAACACAAATCGCAGGTCAAAAGCCTGTTGTAACTCGTGCTAAAAAATCAATCGCTGGTTTCCGTCTTCGTGAAGGTATGCCAATCGGTGCGAAAGTAACTTTACGCGGCGAGCAAATGTATGAATTCTTCGACAAATTAGTATCAGTTTCTTTACCACGTGTACGTGATTTCCGTGGTGTTTCTAAGAAATCATTCGATGGTCGTGGGAACTACACATTAGGTGTTAAAGAGCAACTTATCTTCCCTGAGATCGATTATGATAAAGTAAGCAAAGTCCGCGGTATGGACATCGTAATCGTTACTACAGCGAAAACTGATGAAGAAGCTCGTGAACTTTTAACACAATTCGGTATGCCATTCCAAAAATAATGGAAGCCAACGCTAAGTAGAGGAGGCGAAAACGTGGCTAAAAAATCTATGATAGCGAAACAAAAGCGTACTCCTAAGTTTAAAGTACAAGAGTATACACGTTGCGAACGCTGCGGTCGTCCGCATTCTGTATACCGCAAATTTAAGCTTTGCCGTATTTGTTTCCGTGAACTTGCATATAAAGGTCAAATTCCTGGTGTTAAAAAAGCTAGTTGGTAAAACCCACAAATGGGAAGGAGGTAAAACACATGGTGATGACAGATCCAATTGCAGACATGCTTACTCGCATCCGTAATGCGAACATGGTACGTCATGAGAAATTAGAGGTTCCTGCTTCTAAAATCAAAAAAGAGATCGCTGAACTTTTAAAACGTGAAGGTTTCATTCGTGATGTAGAATACATCGAGGATAACAAACAAGGTATCCTTCGTATTTTCCTGAAATATGGTGCAAACAATGAACGTGTAATCACTGGATTAAAACGTATCAGTAAACCTGGCTTACGCGTTTACGCTAAAGCTGATGAAGTACCACGTGTACTTAACGGATTAGGTATCGCTCTTGTTTCTACATCTAAGGGAGTAATGACAGACAAAGACGCTCGTCAATTACAAACTGGTGGAGAAGTAGTAGCATACGTTTGGTAATATATATTTAAAACGAACGGAGGTGTGACCACATGTCTCGTATTGGTAAAAAGATTCTTGAAATCCCTGCAGGTGTTACTATCACAGTTGCAGAAGACAATACTGTAACAGTAAAAGGCCCTAAAGGTGAATTAACTCGTACTTTCAATGCTGATATGCTTATCAAAATTGAAGAGAATACATTAACAGTTGAGCGTCCATCTGAACAGAAGGACCACCGTGCATTACACGGTACAACTCGTGCTTTAATCGGAAACATGGTTGAAGGTGTAACTGCAGGTTTCGCACGCGGACTTGAATTAGTCGGTGTAGGTTACCGTGCTCAAAAACAAGGTGATAAACTTGTATTAAGCGTAGGTTATTCTCATCCAGTAGAAATGACTCCGGAAGCAGGTATTGAAGTTGAAGTACCTGCACCAACTAAAATCGTAATCAAAGGTATCGACAAGCAACGTGTTGGCGAATTTGCTGCTAACATCCGTGCTGTACGTGCTCCTGAGCCATATAAAGGTAAAGGTATTCGTTACGAAGGCGAAGTTGTTCGTCGTAAAGAAGGTAAAACTGCTAAGTAAACCCGTTAGGTGAGAGAAAGGAGTGACAAGAAAATGATCACTAAAGCTGATAAAAATGCGACTCGTAAGAAAAGACATGCACGTGTACGTGCTAAACTTACTGGTACTGCAGAGCGTCCACGTTTAAACGTGTTCCGTTCTAACCAACATATTTACGCTCAAGTTATTGATGATGTGAATGGTGTAACGTTAGTAAGTGCATCTACTCTTGATAAAGACCTTGCTCTTAACGGTACTAGCAATACTGAAGCTGCTACGAAAGTAGGAGAATCAGTTGCTAAGCGTGCTGTAGAGAAAGGCGTTAAAGAAGTAGTATTCGATCGCGGTGGTTACTTATACCATGGCCGTGTTAAAGCTCTAGCTGAAGCTGCTCGTGAGGCTGGATTACAATTTTAATGGTCAAAGGAGGGAAAATTGATGCATCGCATTGACCCAAGTAAATTAGAACTTGAAGAACGTGTAGTTACGATAAATCGTGTCGCGAAAGTTGTTAAGGGTGGTCGTCGTTTCCGCTTTGCTGCACTAGTTGTAGTTGGCGATAAAAACGGTCATGTTGGATTCGGTACTGGTAAAGCACAAGAGGTACCAGACGCAATCCGCAAAGCTATCGAAGACGCTAAGAAAAACTTAATCGCTGTACCATTAGTTGGTACAACAATTCCACACACAATCAACGGTCACTTTGGAGCTGGTGAAGTATTCTTAAAACCTGCTGCTGAAGGTACTGGTGTTATTGCTGGTGGACCTGTTCGTGCGGTACTTGAATTAGCTGGTGTACAAGATATTCTTTCGAAATCTCTTGGTTCTAACACACCAATCAACATGATTCGCGCTACTGTGAACGGATTAAGCGAACTTAAGCGCGCTGAAGATGTTGCAAAATTACGCGGTAAATCTGTAGAAGAGCTACTAGGTTAAGGAGGGAAAACAAATGGCGAAAAAGTTAGAAATTACCCTCACTCGTAGTGTAATTGGTCGTCCACAAGATCAACGTGCGACGGTAGAAGCTTTAGGTCTTAAAAAGTTGAATTCAACTGTAGTTAAGGAAGAAACTCCTGCTATTCTTGGTATGATCAACAAAGTTTCTCACCTTATAACTGTAAAAGAAGCTTAAGGATAACTCATTAATATAAGGAGGTGCCTGGGAATGAAACTTCATGAATTAAAACCTGCAGAAGGTTCTCGTAAAGTACGTAACCGTGTCGGTCGTGGTATCGGTTCTGGTAACGGTAAAACTGCTGGTAAAGGTCATAAAGGACAAAACGCACGTTCTGGTGGCGGTGTTCGTCTTGGCTTCGAAGGTGGTCAAACTCCATTATTCCGTCGTTTACCAAAACGCGGCTTCACAAACATTAACCGTAAAGAGTTTGCTATTGTAAACTTAACAACGTTAAATCGTTTTGAAGATGGTACAGAAGTAACACCTGAATTATTGCTGGAAACTGGCGTTATCAGCAAGTTAAACGACGGTGTTAAAATTCTTGCAAGCGGCGCAGTAGAGAAAAAACTAACTGTTAAAGCGCACAAGTTCTCTTCAAGTGCTAAAGAAGCAATTGAAGCAGCTGGCGGATCAGTTGAGGTGATCTAATGTTTCGTACAATCTCCAACTTTATGCGCGTTGCTGAGATAAGACGTAAAATATTATTCACTTTAGCGATGTTAATCGTATTCAGGATTGGCACGTTTATCCCAGTGCCATTTACAAATGGAGACGTACTGAAAGCACAAGATCAATTAAATGCCTTAGGTATCCTAAATACATTTGGCGGTGGCGCCTTGAAAAACTTCTCCATCTTCGCGATGGGAATCATGCCGTATATTACAGCATCCATCATCGTGCAATTATTGCAGATGGATGTTGTTCCTAAATTTTCGGAATGGTCGAAGCAAGGCGAAATGGGCCGTCGTAAACTAACGCAATTTACGCGTTACTTTACAATTGTTCTTGCGTTTATTCAGGGGTTTGGTATGTCAATCGGTTTTAACGGTATGGTAGGTGGGCAATTAATTTTGAATCCTGGTTGGAGCACTTATTTATACATTGCTACGGTACTGACTGCTGGTACTGCATTTTTAATGTGGTTAGGCGAACAGATTACATCTAAAGGTGTAGGTAATGGTATTTCCATCCTTATCTTTGGAGGTATTGCCGCAGCGATCCCAAGTGTTATATCTCAAGTGTATCAACAACAGTTTCAAAATATCGGAGATCAATTGTTCATGAGTATCGTTAAAGTTGCATTGATCTTACTAGCTGTGCTAGCGGTTATTGTTGGTGTTATTTTCATTCAACAGGCTGTTAGAAAGATCCCAATTCAATATGCGAAGCGTGTAACAGGAGGGAATGGGAATCATGCTGGAGCACAAAACACACATTTACCGCTTAAGGTAAATAGTGCGGGTGTTATTCCAGTCATTTTTGCTGTTTCATTCTTAATTACGCCTCCAACTATTGCACAGTTCTTCCCGAATCATGATGTATCGCAGTGGATCATTGCAAACTTTAACTATTCTCACCCAGTGGGAATGATTATATATGTTGCGCTCATTGTAGCCTTCACATATTTCTATGCGTTTGTTCAGGTTAATCCAGAGCAAATGTCAGAGAATCTAAACAAACAAGGTGGATATGTTCCAGGTATTCGTCCGGGTAAGAATACGGAACAATATCTAACAAAAATCTTGTATCGTTTGACCTTTGTAGGATCAATTTTCCTAGCAGCGATTGCAATCTTACCAGTTATCTTTACGAAACTGGGAAATCTTCCTCCATCTGCACAGATTGGTGGAACGAGTATGTTAATCGTTGTCGGCGTTGCTTTAGAAACAATGAAGCAGCTAGAAAGCCAACTGGTAAAACGCCATTACAAAGGGTTTATCAAGCAGTGAGTAAGTGGGAAGAATTGTCTTCCCTACATGCTCATGTACTCTGAGGGGGAACAAGGATGAACTTAATTTTAATGGGGCTTCCTGGTGCTGGTAAAGGTACACAAGCCGAACAGATTGTTGCCAAGTATAACATCCCTCACATTTCAACAGGAGATATGTTCCGTGCAGCTATGAAGGCTGAAACTGAAATGGGTTTACAAGCAAAATCTTTTATTGATAAAGGTGCACTTGTTCCAGATGAAGTTACAATCGGAATCGTTCGTGAACGTTTAAGTCAAGAAGACTGCGTAAGAGGTTTCTTACTAGACGGTTTCCCACGAACTGTTGCACAAGCATCAGCTCTTGAAGAGATTATGAAAGATCTTGGCAAAAAAATCGACTATGTTTTAAACATTAATGTGGATTCAGGGTTGTTATTAAAACGCCTTACAGGCCGTCGCATTTGTAAAGAGTGCGGTGCGACTTACCACTTAGAATTCAATGCGCCAGCAAAAGCTGACGTGTGTGATAAATGTGGTGGCGAATTATATCAACGCTCTGATGACAATGAAGAAACTGTAGCAAATCGTTTAGATGTAAATATTAAGCAAACAAAACCTTTGCTTGATTTCTACGAGGAGCTTGGTTACCTACAAAGCATTAATGGTGAGCAAGATATCAATAAAGTATTTGCTGATATCGATGTTCTCATCGGAGGCTTAGCGTAATGATAATCTGCAAAACTCCTCGCGAGATAGAAATCATGCGAGAAGCTGGCAGGATCGTTGCTTTAACTCATCAAGAGTTGAAACAGCACATTACTCCAGGAATTACAACGAAAGAGCTCGATCAAATAGCGGAAAAGACGATTCAAAAATATGGTGCTACGCCATCTTTTAAAGGATACAACGGATTTCCGGGGAGCATTTGTGCTTCTGTAAATGAAGAGCTTGTACACGGAATTCCAGGGAAGCGCAAGCTCAAAGAGGGCGATATCATCAGTATCGATATTGGTGCGAAATACAATGGGTACCATGGCGATTCTGCATGGACGTATCCAGTTGGAAGCATTTCTGAATCTGTTCAAAAGCTACTTGATGTCACAGAAAAATCGTTGTATCTTGGTCTAGAACAAGTAAAACCAGGCGAAAGATTATCAAATATCTCACATGCGGTTCAAACCCATGCTGAAGAGAATGGGTTCTCGATCGTTAGGGAGTATGTTGGTCACGGAATCGGGCAAGACTTACATGAGGACCCTCAAATCCCGCACTATGGTCCACCAAATAGAGGCCCTAGATTAAAGCCGGGAATGGTCATCTGTGTTGAGCCGATGGTGAATCAAGGAAGACGATATGTAAAAACACTATCTGATGACTGGACAGTGGTAACGGTAGATGGTAAATGGTGTGCCCATTTTGAGCACACGATTGCTCTTACAGAAGCAGGATACGAAATCCTTACCACTTTATAAGTAGCTGGCTCTCCGGGATTTCAGAGCAGTGTAAAATGTTACTGATTTGAAGAAGGGAGAACTATTGAATGGCTAAAGATGATGTAATTGAAGTCGAAGGTACCGTTCTTGAAACGTTGCCAAATGCTATGTTCAAAGTAGAATTAGAGAATGGGCATGTCGTATTGGCTCACGTTTCTGGTAAAATCCGTATGAATTTCATTCGTATTTTACCAGGAGACAAAGTTACGGTAGAATTATCTCCGTACGATTTAAATCGTGGTCGTATTACGTACCGTTTTAAATAATATAGCACTCCGTAATCTTTAAGGAGGTTCGAGACATGAAAGTAAGACCGTCAGTTAAACCAATCTGCGAAAAATGTAAAGTTATTCGTAGACGTGGAAAAGTAATGGTTATTTGTGAAAACCCTAAACATAAACAAAAACAAGGTTAATCAGAAGGAGGTGCATTCAGAATGGCACGTATCGCAGGTGTAGATATTCCTCGAGACAAACGCGTTGTTATTTCTTTAACTTACGTATTCGGCATTGGTCGCACAACTGCTGAAAAAATTCTTACTGAAGCTGGTATTTCTTCAGAAACACGAGTTCGTGATTTAACGGAAGACGAACTAGGACGTATCCGTGATATCATCGATCGTATTAAAGTTGAGGGAGACCTTCGTCGTGAAGTATCTCTTAACATTAAACGTCTAATGGAGATCGGTTCTTACCGTGGTCTTCGTCACCGTCGTGGTTTACCAGTTCGTGGTCAAAACTCTAAAAACAATGCTCGTACACGTAAAGGTCCACGTCGTACAGTAGCAAATAAAAAGAAATAATAAGTAAAGGAGGTTGAACTAACAATGGCACGTAAAACAAACACTCGTAAAAAACGTGTGAAAAAGAATATTGAAGCTGGTATAGCTCATATTCGTTCTACTTTCAACAACACAATCGTAACACTTACAGATACTCATGGTAACGCACTTTCTTGGTCTAGTGCTGGTGCACTTGGTTTCCGTGGATCTCGTAAGTCTACTCCATTCGCTGCGCAAATGGCTGCTGAAGCTGCTGCTAAAGTTGCAATGGAACACGGTTTAAAAACTTTAGAGGTTACTGTTAAAGGTCCTGGTGCTGGTCGTGAAGCTGCAATTCGTGCTCTTCAAGCTGCAGGTCTAGAAGTAACAGCAATTAGAGATGTTACTCCAGTTCCTCATAATGGATGTCGTCCACCAAAACGTCGTCGTGTGTAATTTTTCTGTATAGAATTTTCCCTTTTGTCTATAATGGATATGATGCATTATCGAGAAATTTCGTACAGAAACATCGCTTGTTGTGCACAATCGGGAACTGCCTAAGGGGGACTTTCGGTTAGACAGGGGGTATCCCTTTGTTTAACCGGGGTTTCGACGTTTTGAAGGAGGGTTTAGTTAATGATTGAAATCGAAAAGCCGAAAATCGAAACGGTTGAACTTAACGAAGATGCTAAATATGGTAAATTCGTAATTGAACCGCTTGAGCGTGGATATGGTACTACTTTGGGTAACTCCTTACGTCGTATTCTTTTATCCTCACTCCCTGGTGCCGCTGTTACTGCTATCCAAATCGATGGCGTATTACATGAATTTTCAACAGTTGAGGGCGTAGTAGAAGACGTTACGACGATCATCTTAAACTTGAAAAAGTTAGCTCTTAAAATCTACTCTGAAGAAGAGAAGACGTTGGAAATTGATGTGCAGGGCGAAGGTATTGTCACAGCTGCTGATATTACTCACGATAGTGATGTAGAAATCTTAAATCCAGATTTACACATTGCAACGTTAGCAAAAAATGCGCATTTCCGCATGCGTTTAACTGCAAAGCGTGGCCGTGGGTATACGCCAGCTGATGCAAATAAAAGCGAAGATCAACCAATAGGAGTAATTCCTATTGATTCTATTTATACTCCAGTATCACGTGTGACTTACCAAGTGGAAAAGACACGTGTCGGACAAGTGGCTAATTATGATAAGCTTACGCTTGATGTATGGACGGATGGAAGCATCGGGCCAAAAGAAGCTATCTCTTTAGGTGCCAAAATCTTAACTGAGCATTTAAATATCTTTGTTGGTTTAACTGATGAAGCACAAAATGCTGAGATTATGGTCGAGAAGGAAGAAGATCAAAAAGAGAAAGTTCTTGAGATGACTATCGAGGAACTAGATCTTTCTGTTCGTTCTTATAATTGCCTTAAACGTGCAGGAATTAATACTGTACAAGAGCTTGCGAACAAAACAGAAGAAGATATGATGAAAGTTCGTAACTTAGGACGTAAATCCTTAGAAGAAGTTAAACATAAACTTGAGGAATTAGGTTTAGGTTTACGTAAAGACGACTGAGGATTTAAACCCATCAACAAAGGAGGGAACTACGAATGGCATACAGAAAATTAGGCCGTACAAGTGCGCAACGTAAAGCTATGTTACGTGATTTAGCTACTGATTTAATTATCAACGAGCGCATCCAAACGACAGAAACTCGTGCAAAAGAACTTCGTTCTGTAGTGGAAAAAATGATCACTTTAGGTAAACGCGGAGATCTTCACGCTCGTCGTCAAGCAGCAGCTTTCATTCGCAATGAAGTAGCTAACGCTGAGACTGGTCAAGATGCACTTCAAAAATTATTCGCTGATGTAGCTCCACGCTATGCTGAGCGCCAAGGCGGATACACTCGTATTGCAAAAATTGGTCCACGTCGCGGAGACGCAGCACCAATGGTAATTATCGAGTTAGTATAATGATAATTAAAAGGGCAGGACAGTTCTTTTCAAGAAACTGGTCATGGCCCTTTTTTTTAAATATAAAAATAGGCTAACTTGGCGAAGGAAAGGGTGCCTTGTATTGAAAAAAGAGAAACTTCGGACAGAAAATATATCATTTCAATATCCTGGGGCAGCCACTTATGCATTAAAAGATGTTTCATTTTCTTTGTATGAGGGAGAATGGGTATCTGTTATTGGACAAAACGGTTCAGGGAAGTCTACACTTGCAAAATTATTGAATGGTTTGTTTTTGCCGGAAGCAGGGACTATTACAGTAAATGATACAATGGTTTTATCAGAGGAAACGGTGTGGGATGTTCGAAAGCAAATTGGTATGGTATTTCAAAATCCAGATAATCAATTTGTTGGAACGACAGTGCAAGACGACGTTGTATTTGGCTTAGAGAATATCGGAATGCCAAGAGAAGAGATGGTAGAAAGATTAGATCAGGCTCTCAAACTTGTCCGTATGGAAGATTTTCTTAATGATGAACCTCATTCGTTATCTGGTGGGCAAAAGCAGCGAGTGGCAATAGCAGGCGTTTTAGCACTTCAGCCATCTATTTTGATATTAGATGAAGCAACGTCAATGCTAGATCCTCAAGGAAGACGTGAAGTAGTAGAAACGGTTAGACAACTTGTTAATCAAAAAGGTATTACCGTGTTATCAATTACGCACGATTTAGAAGAAGCGGCACAATCAGACCGTGTCATTATTTTAAATAAGGGAGAAATATTAGAGGAAGGGACTCCAGAGCAAATTTTCAAGTCCTCTCATATGCTCCAAGAAATTGGATTAGATGTACCATTTTCAGTGAAAATAGCAGAATTATTAAAAAGAAATGAAATTCTCTTGCAAAATACGCATCTTACAATGGAAAGCTTGGTGAACGAACTTTGGAGATTACATTCCAAAAAGTAGAACATCGTTATCAATATAAAACTCCATTTGAAAGACGCGCACTTTATGATGTAGACGTGTCGTTTCCAAGTGGGGGCTATTATGCCATTATCGGTCATACTGGTTCAGGTAAGTCGACGATGATTCAACATTTAAATGGTTTATTGCAGCCGACAAATGGCACAGTTCAAATTGGTGAACATTTCATTTCGGCAGGAAAGAAAGAAAAAAAGCTAAAGCCACTACGTAAAAAAGTAGGGGTTGTCTTTCAATTCCCAGAACATCAGTTGTTTGAAGAGACTGTGGAGAAAGATATTTGTTTCGGCCCTACTAATTTTGGGGTATCTGTAGAAGAAGCGAAGCAAAAGGCAAGAGAGGCAATTGAACTTGTAGGGTTAGAGCCAGAACTGTTAACACGTTCACCGTTTGAGTTAAGTGGTGGACAAATGAGGCGTGTTGCGATAGCGGGCGTATTGGCGATGGAACCCGAAGTGCTTGTATTAGATGAACCTACAGCAGGACTAGATCCAAAAGGGCAGAATGAACTTATGGAGATGTTTTATAAGCTACATAAGGAAAAAGGTCTTACAGTTATCCTAGTAACACATAATATGGAGGATGCTGCTAAGTATGCGGAGCAGATTGTAGTCATGCATAAAGGAACGGTCTTTTTGCAAGGAAGTGCAGAGGAAGTATTTTCACATGCTGATGAGCTAGAGAAAATTGGCGTGGATCTTCCTATGTCTTTAAAGTATAAACGTGCAATTGAAGAGAAGTTTGGCATTTCAATCCCAAAGGCTACCTTATCTTTAGAGGATCTTACTCATGAAGTTGTGCAGGTGTTACGAAAAGGTGGTCATGAATCATGCAGCAGTTGATTATTGGAAGGTATATTCCAGGGGATTCTCTTATTCATCAACTTGATCCACGTACGAAGCTGCTGATTGTCTTTTTATATGTATTTGTTGTTTTCTTAGCAAATAATGCGATTTCATATGGATTTTTATTTTTATATGCACTCATTGCTTTATTTTTTGCAAAAGTGCCGATTCGTTATGTACTTTCGGGCTTAAAACCAATTCTATGGATTTTTCTTTTTACATTTTTCCTGCATATTTTTACAAATAAAGAAGGGGAAGTACTATTCCAGCTTGGTTGGTTTTCAATACATGAAAAAGGATTAGAGCAAGGAATATACATTTCTATACGATTCTTCGTTATTATTTTAATGACGACATTATTAACGTTAACGACGACACCTATTGAGATTACAGATGGTTTGGAGACGTTATTAAAGCCGTTGAAGCGTATAAAAGTTCCTGTTCATGAAATCGCATTAATGATGTCAATTTCTCTTCGTTTTATTCCGACATTAATGGATGAAACGAGTAAAATAATGAAAGCACAATCGTCACGTGGTATTGATTTCGCAGGAGGACCGATAAAAGATAGGATGAAAGCTATTATCTCACTACTGGTTCCTCTATTTATCAGTGCTTTTAAGCGTGCTGAGGACTTAGCAATTGCTATGGAGGCTCGTGGATATCAAAGTGGCGAAGGACGTACTAAATTTAGGCAACTACGCTGGAAAACAAGCGATACAGTAACGATTATAAGCTTACTTTGCTTAGCTTGTATTTTGGCATGGGTGCGATCGTAATGGAGAATGGAGAAATGGATAGAATAAAATGTACGGTTGCATATGATGGCATGCATTTTTGTGGTTATCAAATTCAGCCGCAGCATCGTACTGTTCAACAAGAGATTGAAAAAGCTTTGCAGAAATTGCATAAAGGAGAACTTGTTCGTGTTCAGGCATCGGGCAGAACGGATTCTACCGTTCACGCCAAAGGACAAGTCATACACTTTGATACACCTTTGTCTCTTGAAGAGTGGCAATGGAGTAATGCATTAAACACAATGTTGCCAGATGATATTGTTATCAGACAGGTAGAGAAAAAAACAGAAGAATTTCATGCGCGTTACGGTGTTGAGAGAAAAGAATATCGTTATCGTGTGTTATTATCAAAGACTGCGGATGTATTCCGTAGAAATTACGTATATCAATATCCATATCCGCTCGAAATAAACTCTATAAGAAAAGCGATTCCTTATTTTATTGGAACGCATGACTTCACTTCTTTTTGTTCGGCAAAAACTGACAAAAAAGATAAAGTGAGAACAATTTATGAAATTGAGCTAATCGAGCAAGACGATGAATTAATTTTTCGTTTTGTAGGTAATGGATTTTTATATAATATGGTCAGAATTATTGTTGGTACGTTACTGAACGTAGGGCAAGGAAAGCTTGATCCAGATAGCATTCCAGAGATTCTAGCGAAACAAAATCGTCAGTTTGCTGGAAAGATGGCTCCTGGTCATGGGCTTTACTTATGGCAGGTAAACTATAACAACTAATCCTGGTGTAACATTTGCTTGACATTAGAAACTCAAAAGTATATCATAACATATGGTATTGTTTCTAAAACCACGATTAGCCCCGGAAGGAAATCGTGTTTAAGATAAACAATAGATTTTTTCTATGGAAAAGATAACGAGGAGGGAAACACATGCGTACGACTTTTATGGCAAAAGCTAACGAAGTTGAGCGTAAATGGTATGTGGTTGATGCTGAAGGTCAAACTTTAGGTCGCCTATCTACAGAAGTAGCATCTATTTTACGCGGTAAAAACAAACCTACATTTACACCACACGTTGACACGGGTGATCATGTAATTATTATTAACGCTGAGAAAATTCATTTAACAGGTAATAAATTAAACGATAAAATTTACTACCGTCACACTAACCACCCAGGTGGACTTAAACAAAGAACAGCTCTAGAAATGCGTACAAACTACCCTGTACAAATGTTAGAGCTTGCAATTAAAGGCATGCTTCCAAAAGGACGCTTAGGCCGTCAAGTTTCTAAGAAACTAAACGTGTATGCTGGAGCAGAGCATCCACACCAAGCACAAAAACCAGAAGTTTACGAACTTCGCGGATAATTAATTAAAGGAGGGCTTACTTTGGCACAGGTTCAATACTATGGCACTGGACGTCGTAAGAGTTCAGTAGCGCGCGTACGCCTAGTTCCAGGCGAAGGACGCGTTATCATTAACGGTCGTGATTTTGAAAACTATATCCCATTTGCTGCATTACGTGAAGTAGTGAAACAACCTCTAGTTGCAACAGAAACTTTAGGTAACTACGATGTACTTGTAAACGTAAATGGTGGTGGATACACTGGTCAAGCTGGTGCTATTCGTCACGGTATTTCTCGCGCTTTATTAAAAGCTGATCCAGAATACCGTCTAACACTAAAACGTGCAGGTCTATTAACTCGTGACGCACGTATGAAAGAGCGTAAAAAATACGGTCTTAAAGGCGCACGTCGTGCACCTCAGTTCTCAAAACGTTAATTTTTGCGAACTACAAACCCCAACCATTTTGGTTGGGGTTTTTTTATGTTTCATTCCTCTTTTGGAATTTTTGTAGTTTGGAATATTTTAGTGCTATCCTCTCGCGTATGCTTCTTCTTTAGAAGTTTAGACTAATACGTATTAGGGAGGTTTATAAGTACTATGAATGTCATTGTCAGCTTACAAGAAAAACAAAAAGAAAAGCAGCTGAAATATGAACGGAAGATGCTGCGAGAACTATCATTAAAAACATTACGTTCAAATATTAGAGATGCCTTTCAGATGCAGGAACTTCATCGTCAGTATGAAGATTACTGTATTGAATTAGGGATAGAATCGTATTTATTAGGAGCGAGATACAGTAAGTTTGGTTATTATGGTGAATCATTCTTTGATGTGAAATATAGAGCGTTAGAAGAAGAGCAACAATTAACGGAAACATTATTTCAATTTTTAACGAGCATGACTATGAGGGAAATTAAGTTACAAGATGAGGAATTACTTTTTGAATCTTGTCAGCAGTTTATTGGTTTATGGTGGCAGGAAGGATATGAAAAAGGTGAAAGAAGATATCGATTAAAGCTTCATTAAGACAAGCATAAACTTTCCTCTTGTCCCATATAAGTAATTAGAGGGACTAGCTGGAGGAGGAAAGGTATGAAGAGAATTCGAATTATCTCTTTTGCACTCGCTGCGGTTGTTTTGTTTTTTTTAGTCAAACAAGAATTTCAAATTACAAAATCGTGGCGAGCGTGGAATTTACCCTTATCAGGGAAAGTGATTGTATTAGATGCTGGGCATGGTGGGCCAGACGGAGGGGCTGTTGGTGGAAAAGATATTATAGAAAAAAATATTACGCTTGAGATTACAAAGAAGGTACAAGATTATTTGCAAGAACAAGGTGCGCTAGTTATTTTAACACGTGAGGGAGATTATGATTTAGCTCAGAAAGATACAAAATCATATAGTAGACGTAAAGCAGAAGATTTAAAAAAGCGTGTAGAGATTATTAATAAACCTGATGTAGACTTTTTTGCGAGTATTCATTTAAATGCTTTAACTAGTAGTGGATCGAAAGGCGCACAAACGTTCTATTACCGTTCTTCGATTGAAAATGAACGTGCTGCGAAATTTATACAAGCTGAATTGAGGACGAGTTTAGAGAATACGAATCGTTCTGCTAAAACAATTTCTCATGTGTATTTATTAAAGTATGCGAAAACACCAGGTGCTTTAATTGAAGCTGGCTTTTTATCGAATGTAAACGAAAGGTATATGTTAAATTCGGAGAAATATCAGCAAAAGGTAGCGGCTGCAGTATATCGTGGTATATTACGCTATTTCACGGAAAAAGGAAATCCTCCAGAATAAGGAGGATTTTTTGAGTTTCTCTCATTAACGAAGTTTTCCGAAAATATGTTATACTGGAAATGTAAACGCATTTATTTAAAAAATAAAGAGAGATAAATTTAATTAACATTACGTTATTTTTCATACAGGGGGCTAATCATGGTAACGAAAGAGCAAGTAGTGGAAGCGTTAGAAGGGGTTATAGATCCGTTTTTACATAAAACGTTAAAAGAAACAGGGGCCATTAAAGAGGTAACAGTTAAGCCTGAGAAGGAACATGTAAGTGTTAAAATTGCAATCGTAAAAACCGGTACAGCGGAACAAATGCAATTGCAATCTGGAATTGTAAAGTTAGTAAAAGAATTAGGGGCAGCAACAGTAGGGCTTCGCTTTGCAGAATTTACAGAAGAGGAATTAGCTCAGTTTGCACCGGAACAAGAGGAAGAGCAAACTGAATCTTTATTGTCACCAAATTCAAAAACAACATTTTTGGCAGTGGCGAGTGGAAAAGGTGGGGTAGGGAAATCAACAGTTTCTGTTAACCTTGCTATTGCTCTAGCTCGTCTAGGCAAAAAGGTTGGTATCATTGATGCTGATATTTATGGTTTTAGCGTACCGGATATGATGGGGATAGAAAAACGTCCTGTTGTAAGAGGGGATAAAATCATTCCAGTGGAGCGTCTAGGTGTAAAGGTAATCTCAATGGGATTCTTTGTAGAAGATAATGCACCGGTTATTTGGAGAGGGCCTATGCTTGGGAAAATGTTAAATCACTTCTTCACAGAAGTAGAATGGGGCGATTTAGACTATTTAGTTTTAGATTTACCACCGGGTACAGGTGATGTTGCGCTAGACTTACATTCGATGTTGCCGGCTTGTAAGGAAATTATTGTAACAACGCCACATCCAACAGCGGCATTTGTAGCAGCGCGTGCTGGAGCCATGGCTTTACGTACAGAACATAGTATTCTTGGTGTTGTTGAAAATATGGCGTATTTTGAAAGTAAAACAACTGGTGAAAAAGAATATGTGTTCGGAAGAGGTGGAGGAGATAAATTAGCCACAGAACTTCAAACAGAAGTACTTGGCCGAATCCCACTTCAACAACCTGATTGGAATAAAGAAGACTTTGCGCCATCAGTATATGAAGATACACATACGACAGGTCTTATTTATCGCACGATAGCTGAGACTGTAATTGATAAAATAGCTGTCGCGCAAAAATAAAATAATAATGAGTGGACGATACATATATTGTCCACTCATTATTATCGTTATAATTTTTACTGCTGTTCCTTTTTACCGCCTTGGGAACCACCTTCACCGCCGGCTTCTTTTTTATCAGATCCACTTTTTTCAGCCTTTTGTACACCTTTACTAATAATATCAATCATCTTAGCTTGGAAGAGTGGGCTTTCAGCAGTTTCGGTTAGTACTTGTTGTAAATATTGACGGTATTCTTTGCTCTTCATCGTTTGTAACATCATTTTTTCTACTTCAGGGTTCTTCATAATTTCTATAACGCCTGCTTGGTATTCAGGGTCTTTTAGTAATGTTTTCATTAAGGTTGTTTGTTCTTTCCCCATACTTTTAGCGAATTTCGATGAGAACTCAGGGTCTTTAAAGAGCTTTTCCCAGAATTGTTGCCCTTTGTCGGATACCATTGCATCTTCAATCGTTTTCTTTACTACTGTTTCATCTAGTATGAGTGCTTGTTTCATTTTTTCATCAGTTAACACATCTTGAATGGCTTTCTTACCTTGATCGGTTTTTAAAATATCAACAATCATTTTCTTCGTTTGATCGTAATCAAGTTCGGACTTTGCTTCTTTTCCTTGTGCACACGCTACAAGTGCGAGGAATAGAAAAGAAGAAGTCAAAACGAGCAGCATCCGTTTCATAAGTTGGAACTCCTTTCAGCACAGTTCTCTCTTTTTAATATAAATATCTTTAGGGAATTTATACATGAACATGGCTAGCTTTTTGAAATTGTCATTGATACAATTTAATTAGAAATATAAGGATAATGGGGGATGTGTTGTGAATAGCCGCAAGTGGGTACGACTATTTTTTACGACGTTGTTTCTTGGTGGGATTAGCACGGTCATACTTGGGTTTGTTTTAGAGTGGGACAAGTACGCTAAATTTTTTCAAAATTTCGACGTAAAGGAAATTCTAGCAGTTTCCTTTTGGTTGATGGGTGTAGGATTTATTTTTAGTGTTATAAGTCAGATGGGGTTCTTTGCTTATTTAACAATCCATCGTTTTGGGTTAGGTATGTTCCGTTCATCTTCTTTATGGAATTCAGTCCAGCTCTTCTTTATTGCATTCGTTTTGTTTGATTTCGTGTATTTAAGATCTGTATTGATTGCAAATGGGGAAGTTTCATTAGGGAATAACATACTTGTTGCTGGTGTGTTATTTATGTTCGGGGCCATTGTTGCTTACATAAAAAGTAAGGAAACAAATAAAAAGGCATTTGTGCCCGCTTTGTTTTTTATGGTTGTTGTAACAATTCTTGAATGGGTACCAGCTCTTCGAATTAATGATACAGACTGGTTATATTTAATGGTGATACCACTTTTATTATGTAATGCATATCAGTTACTTATATTACATCGTTTAATTGGAAAGAGGAGTAAGTCGGCCTAATATAAGAGAGTTTGTACGAATGAAAAAAGCTCTATTACCTGAATGAAAGGTAGCAGAGCTTTTTATGTGTGAAGGCACAATGGAAAAGAATTACTGTACATCTTTACTTTTCGTACTTGTGTTGGAAATAAGTTGTGATACGGATATTTGCTCATATCCGTCACTCTTTAATTTTTGTAGAAGCAGTGGTAAAGCTTTGTTTGTTTGAAGGGCAGAATCGGATGCGTGTAATAAGACGATATCTCCACCTTTTAAATTAGTAGAGACGGTGGAAACGATATTGTTTACACCAGGGTTTTTCCAATCGTTTGAGTTATTACTCCAATGAACGATGGTGTATCCGAGTGATTCTGCTATTTTAAGTGTTGCTTTGTTAAAGTCTCCACTAGGTGGACGCAATAGCTTGACTTGTTTCACGCCGAGTTTTGTAAAAACATCTTGAGCTCGTAAAAGATCTCTTCGTATTTCATTTGTTTCTAGAGAAGTGTAGGACGTGTAATTATAGCCCATACTACCGATTTCATGTCCATCTTTTATGATGCGTTCAACAACATCAGGGTGTCTTTCTGCCCATGCAGCAGAAAGGAAGAAGGTTGCATTTTTAATGTCTTTTTCTTTAAGTGTATCAAGGATTG
>NZ_JBBOXN010000001.1:155000-245000 GCF_038007785.1 Bacillus sp. FSL K6-0069
GGATAACAGGCTTATCTCCCCCAAGAGTCCACATCGACGGGGAGGTTTGGCACCTCGATGTCGGCTCATCGCATCCTGGGGCTGTAGTCGGTCCCAAGGGTTGGGCTGTTCGCCCATTAAAGCGGTACGCGAGCTGGGTTCAGAACGTCGTGAGACAGTTCGGTCCCTATCCGTCGTGGGCGTAGGAAATTTGAGAGGAGCTGTCCTTAGTACGAGAGGACCGGGATGGACGCACCGCTGGTGTACCAGTTGTTCTGCCAAGGGCATAGCTGGGTAGCTATGTGCGGAAGGGATAAGTGCTGAAAGCATCTAAGCATGAAGCCCCCCTCAAGATGAGATTTCCCATAGCGTAAGCTAGTAAGATCCCTGAAAGATGATCAGGTTGATAGGTTCGAGGTGGAAGCGTGGTGACATGTGGAGCTGACGAATACTAATAGATCGAGGACTTAACCATATAATATGTAGCAATGTTATCTAGTTTTGAAGGAATATATATTAAAATTCCTTTTGACATTCTGAAAAGAATGTGTATAATGATAAAAGTCTGGTAATGATGGCAGAGAGGTCACACCCGTTCCCATACCGAACACGGAAGTTAAGCTCTCTAGCGCCGATGGTAGTTGGGACCTTGTCCCTGTGAGAGTAGGACGTTGCCAGGCTTGTATTATTCCGCAGTAGCTCAGCGGTAGAGCTATCGGCTGTTAACCGATCGGTCGTAGGTTCGATTCCTACCTGCGGAGCCATTATGCTTCCATAGCTCAGCTGGTAGAGTACTTCCATGGTAAGGAAGAGGTCACCGGTTCAAGCCCGGTTGGAAGCTTGGAAAAAGTTTTAAATTTTTGGCCCGTTGGTCAAGTGGTTAAGACACCGCCCTTTCACGGCGGTAACACGGGTTCGAATCCCGTACGGGTCACCACTTTTGGAGGATTAGCTCAGCTGGGAGAGCACCTGCCTTACAAGCAGGGGGTCGGCGGTTCGATCCCGTCATCCTCCACCATATATATTTTAAATGTCGGAGGGGTAGCGAAGTGGCTAAACGCGGCGGACTGTAAATCCGCTCCTTCGGGTTCGGCAGTTCGAATCTGCCCCCCTCCACCATTTTTCTTTAAAATAACCTGAGAGGGTTTATTTTTTTGAAAAGATAACCATACTAGTAAATATTAATGGGCTATAGCCAAGCGGTAAGGCAACGGACTTTGACTCCGTCATGCGCTGGTTCGAATCCAGCTAGCCCAGCCATTTACGAGCCATTAGCTCAGTTGGTAGAGCATCTGACTTTTAATCAGAGGGTCGAAGGTTCGAATCCTTCATGGCTCACCATTTTCGCGGAAGTAGTTCAGTGGTAGAATACAACCTTGCCAAGGTTGGGGTCGCGGGTTCGAATCCCGTCTTCCGCTTTATTACTAAGGGGCCTTAGCTCAGCTGGGAGAGCGCCTGCCTTGCACGCAGGAGGTCAGCGGTTCGATCCCGCTAGGCTCCATCTAATAGAAAAGCTTACATCATATGATGTAAGCTTTTTTTGTGTTTAAAAAGACAACTTTCATATTTGTCATTTAAAATGGAGAAAACGCGAAAATAAAGGATGGGGGATAATTGTGAAAGTTGTTATTGCATCTGATTCATATAAAGAAAGCTTAAAAGCTATAGAAGTATGTGAAGCTATTGAAAGAGGTTTTGGAGCAATTTTTCCTAAAGCAGAGTACGTAAAAATACCAATTGGAGATGGAGGAGAAGGAACGGTTGATTCACTTGTGGATGCCACAGGGGGGAGGATTATATCACTTCATGTGACAGGTCCGCTTAAAGAACGTGTACAAGCCTTTTACGGTATGTCTAAAGATAAAAAGACAGCGTTTATTGAAATGGCAGCAGCATCAGGATTACAACATGTTCCGGTTAAAAAGCGAAATCCACTTATTACAACGACTAAAGGAACTGGAGAGCTTATACTACACGCGCTAGACGAAGGAGCTGAGCACATTATTTTAGGACTTGGCGGAAGTGCTACAAATGATGGCGGAGCAGGTATGTTGTCAGCTTTAGGAGTCAGGTTTATAGATGGAAAAGGGGAAGTAATAGAGCCATCTGGAGGAACGTTACATTCAATTGTCGCTATTGATTTTTCACGCTTGGATTCACGCTTAACGCATATAAAGATAGAAGCAGCATGTGATGTAGATAATCCGTTAGTTGGAATAAGGGGAGCATCTTTCGTATTTGGGAGGCAAAAGGGTGCGAATGCAGAGATGATGAAAGAGCTGGATGAGAATTTAAAGCATTATGCGAATATCCTTAAACAATACTTATCTTGCGACGTATCTAAAATGCCTGGCGCAGGAGCGGCAGGAGGAATGGGAGCAGCTGTTATTGCAGTGTTAAAGGGAAGTTTGCGGAGAGGAATTGAAATTGTATTAGACTATACAAATTTTGATAAGCATATAGAAGGTGCAGATTTAATTATAACTGGTGAAGGGCGAATAGATGAACAAACAGCATATGGAAAGGCCCCTGTAGGTGTTGCGGAGCGTGCAAAGCATTTTCATATTCCTGTCATTGCTATTGGAGGATCTGTATCTCCGAATTATCCAGCTGTTCACGAAAAAGGAATCGATGCAGTATTTAGTATTACAGCGAGTCCGATGACATTAGAAGAGGCATATAAAGTAGCGGAAGAGAATGTCGAAATGACAGCAAAGAATATTGCCGCAGTATGGAAAATAGCATCAGAAAAACACTTCTAAATGTAGGAGTGTTTTTTATTATTATCTAATAATAATGATGGTAGTTGTTTCATTAGGTTAACTTTATACATAGAATAGTCTTAACATTTGGATTTTAAAGCGGATATAAGTGAAAAATTTGTATATCCATACAGAAAAATGTCGAGTTGAGTCAGACTATATAAAAGATTTAAAATATTTAGTGAAGGCACAAAAGGGGGATACTATCTATGAAAAAAGAAATTTCGGTTATTGGAGTTCCAATGGATTTAGGACAGACGCGTCGCGGAGTTGATATGGGGCCGAGCGCAATCCGTTATGCAGGCGTAATTGAAAGAATTGAAGAAATTGGATATGACGTTAAAGATATGGGAGATATATGTATAGAGAGAGAAAAAGAAGTAGATGTAAATACAAGCTTAAGAAACCTTACACAAGTTGCAACCGTTTGTAACGAATTAGCAAGTAAGGTGGATCATATTATAGAAGAAGGACGTTTTCCACTTGTATTAGGTGGTGATCATAGTATCGCTATTGGTACATTAGCTGGTGTTGCGAAACATTATAAAAATTTAGGTGTTATTTGGTATGATGCACATGGTGATTTAAATACAGAAGAAACTTCACCATCTGGAAATATTCATGGTATGTCACTTGCAGCAAGTTTAGGGTATGGACATCAAACGCTTGTAGATTTATATGGGGCATATCCAAAGGTGAAAAAAGAGAACGTTGTAATTATTGGTGCACGTGCATTAGATGAAGGAGAAAAAGACTTTATTCGCAATGAAGGTATTAAAGTATTCTCAATGCATGAGATCGATCGTATGGGTATGACGGCTGTTATGGAAGAAACAATCGCGTATTTATCTCATACTGATGGTGTACATTTATCATTAGATTTAGATGGCCTTGACCCACATGATGCACCAGGAGTTGGAACGCCTGTAATTGGTGGCCTATCTTATCGTGAAAGCCATTTAGCAATGGAAATGTTAGCGGAAGCTGATATTGTTACATCAGCTGAGTTTGTTGAAGTAAATACTATTTTAGATGAGCGAAATAGAACGGCAACAACAGCAGTTGCTTTAATAGGTTCTTTATTCGGTGAAAAACTAAAATAAATGTAAGAAAAGCAACTGAGAAGTTGCTTTTTTTATTTGAAAATAAGCGTATAATAATGATTTATATTATACTGTACGATAATAATGTTTGACATCTTACCAATTTAAACGAAAGGGGGGTTGTTTGTAATTGTTGTTTGTTTCATGTATGGTATAATTAACTAGTTGTTGGAAATACATACAGATAGAGCATAAAACAATATTTCAATATATGGATAGAATTGCTCGTAAGTAGGAGGAAGGGTTAGCATGCCTTTTGAAGATACGACCATTTTGGAATATGTCAGTACGGCACTAGATATTGCCGTTGTATGGTTTATTATATATAAGCTAATTCTCATAATCCGAGGGACGAAAGCTGTTCAACTTTTAAAAGGGATTACAGTTATTATTGTCGTTCGGATGATTAGTATTTTCCTTGGATTACGTACGCTATATTGGCTAACTGAGCAAGTATTAACGTGGGGATTCTTAGCCGTTATTATTATTTTTCAGCCAGAATTGCGAAGAGCACTTGAGCAGCTAGGACGCGGGAGTTTATTTTCACGTACTGGAACTCATGAGGATGATGAGTCTGAAATGGTTGCAACAGCGATAGCAAAAGCGACGGAATATATGGGAAAACGTAGAATTGGTGCATTAATTACTTTGTCAAAAGAGACCGGTATGGGTGATTATGTGGAAACAGGTATTCCGCTAAATGCAAACGTATCATCGGAATTACTCATAAATATTTTCATTCCTAATACGCCACTTCACGATGGAGCAGTCATTATGCAAGGAGGTACCATTAAAGCAGCAGCGTGTTATCTTCCGTTATCGGAAAGTCCGTTTATCTCTAAGGAACTAGGAACTAGGCATCGCGCTGCCATGGGCGTTAGTGAAGTTACTGATAGTATTACAGTAGTTGTGTCGGAAGAAACTGGCCAAATTTCTTTAACGAAAAATGGTAAGTTGCATCGTGATTTGAAGACAGAACAATTAAAAGATATGTTGTTAGCTGAATTTAGCGCGAGCGAAAAAACAACTTCTTCGTCTTTATGGAATTGGAGGAGAAAGCGTCATGGATAAGTTAATGGAGAATCATTGGTTTCTAAAAGGGATCTCATTACTATTGGCGTGTATGCTTTTTATGTCAGCGACTTTAACTGAAAAAAATACGACATCGGGGATAATACCTTTCGCAAATGATACGAAAGAAACATTAACGAATTATCCTATTACCCTTAAGTATGATGAAGAGAAATATATTGTAAGTGGTATTCCGGCAGAGGGCGTTAAGGTAAAGTTAGAGGGCCCAAAAGCAGCAGTTGCTACAGCAAAAGCGAAAAAACAATTTGATATACCGGTTGATTTGAGAGATAGCGAAAAAGGAACCTATGAAGTTTCTTTGAAAACGAACGGTCTTCCAGATGGTGTGAAAGGAACGGTTCAGCCATCAACAATTAAAATTACTCTTCATGAAAAAGCGAGAAAATATGTTCATGTAGACTTGAAATTATCAAATGAGGATCAGATGCCAGCGGGTTCTACTCTCGAAAAATCAAACATTAAACCTGATACTGTTGAGGTAGTTGGAACGAAGGAAGAAATTGAAAGTATTTCATCTGCAAAGGCGTATATTGATTTAAAAGGTGTTAATAAAACTGTTACAAAAACAGCCGAAGTTACATTATACAATAAAGAAGGAAAACGTTTAAATGTAAGAACGAGTCCATCTAAAATTAGTGTAACATTGAATGTGGCGACGCAAGCTACGGCCAATAATACTGAAAAAACGGTTCCTGTAACGTATACGAAAAAGGGGAGTTTACCAGAGGGATTGGCCGTTACAAATATTAACGTTGAGCCGAGAGAAGTAACGATAGCAGGTCCAAAAGATATATTGGATAATATACAATCGATAGAGGGGGTCGAAGTAGATCTTAGTCAATTGACAGAGTCTACAACATTCGATACCTCTGTTTTATTGCCAAAGGGTGTAACAAGTGCAAAACCGAATCAAGTGAAGGTTTCAGTGGGAGTGCAAAAAACAAAACAAACGAAAACAAGAACGATTGATGGTATATCAATTCAAAAAAATGGACTTTCTAAAGATGTTACGGCCCAGCTACTTTCGCCGCAAGATGGGAAGATAAGCGTTGATATTTCAGGAGAAACAAGTATAGTAGATAAAATAACAGCAGCTCAAATAACAGCAGCCATTAATCTGCAAAATGTATCTCCGGGGACGAAAGATGTTTCTATTCAAGTGAGCGGCCCTGGTAATATTTCAATAGAGCCAAAGCAAAAAAGTGCTAAAGTCACAATTGTGAAGAAAGAAAATCCAGATAAAGAAGTACAGGGTAACGGTGAAAAACCAGATTCAAATAATAACCAAGATAATCAAACTGAAAAACCAAAAAATCCTGAACCTGAACATAAGCCTGACACGGAACAGGAACAAAATAAAGAAAAAGAAAAAGAAACTAGCCAAGAGCCAACAGTAGATAATCAAAAAGAGCCAGAAAAAGGAGCGAATCATAATGGGTAAATATTTTGGTACAGATGGAGTACGTGGGGTTGCGAACCAGGAGTTAACACCTGAATTAGCATTCAAAATTGGACGTTTTGGTGGTTATGTATTAACAAAAGATACAGATCGTCCAAAAGTAATTATCGGCCGTGATACACGTATATCAGGACATATGTTAGAAGGAGCTTTAGTAGCAGGTCTATTATCAACTGGAGCAGAAGTAATGCGCCTTGGTGTTATTTCTACACCAGGTGTTGCTTATTTAACAAAAGCGTTAGATGCACAAGCGGGTGTTATGATTTCTGCATCTCATAATCCAGTACAGGATAATGGAATCAAATTCTTCGGTTCTGACGGTTTTAAATTAACAGATGAGCAAGAAGCAGAAATCGAAGCTTTATTAGACAAAGAAGTTGATGAGTTACCACGTCCAACAGGTACGAATCTTGGACAAGTGAGTGATTATTTTGAAGGCGGACAAAAATATTTACAATATATTAAACAAACTGTAGAGGAAGATTTCTCTGGTTTACATATCGCTTTAGATTGTGCGCATGGTGCTACGTCTTCTTTAGCTCCATACTTATTTGCAGATTTAGAGGCTGATATTTCAACGATGGGAACTTCACCAAACGGTATGAACATTAACGATGGAGTAGGTTCTACACATCCAGAAGTATTAGCTAAATTAGTAAAAGACAAAGGCGCTGATATCGGTCTTGCTTTTGATGGTGATGGTGACCGTCTAATCGCTGTAGATGAAAAAGGAAACATCGTTGATGGCGATCAAATTATGTTTATTTGTGCGAAGTACATGAAAGAAACTGGTCAACTAAAGCACAATACAGTTGTTTCAACAGTTATGAGTAACTTAGGTTTCTATAAAGCACTTGAAGCTAACAATATCACAAGTGATAAAACAGCAGTTGGTGATCGCTATGTAATGGAAGAGATGAAGCGTGGTGGATATAACCTGGGTGGAGAACAATCAGGTCATATTATCTTACTTGATTACATTACAACTGGTGATGGAATGTTAAGTGCACTTCAACTTGTAAACATCATGAAAATGACGAAAAAACCATTATCTGAGCTTGCAGGAGAAATGACGAAGTTCCCGCAATTACTAGTAAACGTTCGTGTAACAGATAAAAAACTAGCATTAGAAAATGAAAAAATTAAAGACATTATTCGTGTTGTAGAGGAAGAAATGAACGGTGATGGCCGCATTCTTGTTCGTCCATCTGGAACAGAGCCACTTATTCGTGTAATGGCAGAAGCACCAACACAAGAAGTTTGTGACGCATATGTACATCGTATTGTAGAAGTTGTGAAAGCTGAAGTTGGCGCTGAATAATTCAATAAATTTATGAAAAAGGAGCACAATAAGTGCTCCTTTTTCATATGTTTTATAGACGATGAAAAAAATTTCATTGACGGTTTATCCATGTTTGTTATAAGATGGTCTTGTTCTTTTTCTCAAAGGAAATATTGTAAATTATAGAAGCGCCAGAACTACAAGTAGTGTAGTTGACGAGGTGGAGTTTATCGAGATTTCGGCGGATGACTCCCGGTTGTTCATCACAACCGCAAGCTTTTACTTAAATCATTAAGGTGACTTAGTGGACAAAGGTGAAAGTGTGATGAGAGAAAAGGAACGGATACAAACTAGCTGTATAAGTATATACGGACTTAAACCCAATCGAGAGGAAGGTGAAAGCCGTTACAAGCTTACAGGGCTAGCAATATGTAATCCGTTTTTTTAGTATAAATAAAAATGGTATCGGACTATGTCGTTACATGTTCGCAGAGCAATGTAAGCATTTGTAACGGCGACTAAACATGTGTGGAATCGTAGGATTTATTGGAGAGCAAGATGCAAAGGAAATTTTATTAAAAGGTTTAGAAAAGCTAGAATATCGTGGATATGATTCAGCAGGTATTGCAGTACAAGCAGAGAACGGTGTTGTTGTATACAAAGAAAAAGGTCGTATTGCAAAACTTCGCGAAATCGTAGATGAGAACGTAGCAGCAAGCGTGGGAATCGGTCACACACGCTGGGCTACACATGGTGTTCCAAGCAAAGTAAACGCGCATCCGCATCAAAGTACATCAAAACGCTTTACACTAGTTCATAACGGTGTAATTGAAAACTATGAATTAGTGAAAAAAGAATATTTACAAGATGTAACGTTCGTAAGTGAAACTGATACAGAGATTATCGTACAGCTTATGGAACAACAAGTGAGCACAGGATTAAGTGTAGAAGAAGCGTTCCGTAATACGCTATCTCTTTTACATGGCTCTTATGCAATCGGATTACTTGATGCTGAAAATCCAAACATGATTTATGTTGCTAAAAACAAAAGCCCGCTATTAGTAGGTGTTGGTGACAACTTTAATGTTGTGGCGAGCGACGCTATGGCGATGTTACAAGTTACAGATCAATTTATTGAGTTAATGGATAAAGAAATCGTAATCGTAACAAAAGAAAGTATTACAATTAAAAACTTACAAGGTGAAACGATTGAACGTGCACCGTTTACAGCGGAATTAGACGCAAGTGATATTGAAAAAGGAACATACCCTCATTTCATGCTTAAAGAAATCGATGAGCAACCACTTGTAATCCGTAATATAATTCAAAAGTATCAAGATGAAAATGGCGAGATTGAATTAGATCAAGACATCCGCAATGCGATTTTAGATAGCGATCGTGTTTACATCATTGCATGTGGAACGAGTTATCATGCAGGTCTTGTTGGAAAACAATTTATCGAGAAGTTTGCAAAAATGCCAGTTGAAGTGCATGTAGCAAGTGAATTCTCTTATAACATGCCATTATTAACAGAAAAACCATTCTTCATTTACATTTCACAAAGTGGTGAAACAGCTGATAGCCGTGCAGTACTTGTACAAACAAATGAAATGGGTCATAAAGCATTAACAATTACAAACGTACCTGGTTCTACGCTTTCTCGTGAAGCTGATTACACACTTCCGTTATACGCGGGACCAGAAATCGCAGTTGCATCAACGAAAGCTTACACAGCACAACTTGCAGTACTTTCAATTTTAGCTGCGGACATTGCTAAAGCAAAAGGTGAAATTCTTGATTTCGATTTAACACACGAATTAGGACTTGTAGCAAATGCAATGATAGAACTTTGTGATCAAAAAGAAGAAATGGATGCATTAGCAAAACAATTTTTAGCAACAACGCGTAACTGTTTCTTCATCGGACGTAGCGTAGACTTCTACGTAGGATTAGAAGGCGCGTTAAAGCTAAAAGAAATTTCTTACATCCAAGCAGAAGGATTTGCTGGAGGAGAATTAAAACACGGTACAATCGCCTTAATTGAAAATGGTACACCAGTTATCGCACTTGCTACACAAGAACACGTAAACCTTGGAATTCGTGGTAACGTGAAAGAAGTAGTAGCACGTGGGGCTAACCCATGTATCATCTCAATGAAGGGCTTAGAAATGGAAGGTGACAGCTTCGTATTACCAGCTGTACACGAAGCACTAGCACCGCTAGTAGCAGTTATTCCATTCCAACTTATCTCATACTACGCAGCACTTCACCGCGAGTGTGACGTTGATAAGCCACGTAACTTAGCTAAGTCTGTTACTGTTGAGTAGGAGATTGGTAGGTTAATAAATATATGAATCTGTACCCCTTTAGATATTGTATCTAAAGGGGTATTTTTGTATTGAAAAAGAACATCTAAAATTGGTAGGTGGATAGAATCCTACTAATTAAAGTTTTGCTTTGTCAGATTCACTTTTATTTATCTGAATTTTCCGCTATCATTTTAAGTATGCGTGAACAATTTTCTTTATTATGAAGAGAAAAGACGATAGATACATGGACATTATAAGGGGGCTTATTATATGGAAGTGAAAGCAAAAACATATTTAAGTATAGAAGAGATTATTTCATTACCGGCCTTATCAAGTGCAAATATAAGTGATGATGGAAAAAACGTAGCATTTGTAAAAAAGACAGCTAACTGGGAAGACAATGCGTATAGAAATCATGTATGGATATATGAGAAAGATAAAGGGCAGAGTTACCCACTAATAAATGGGGATATAGATGGTACACATCCATTATGGTCTCCAGATTCTAAGACTATTGCATACCTTAGCCCAGGCGATGACGGAGCTAATACAAATCAGATCTTTGTTAAGTCAATAGACGGTGGTAGTGAGGTTCAAATTACGGATGAGGAGGAAGGAGTTAATACATTCAAATGGGAGCCTACTGGTAAAGGTTTTTATTATATTGCACAGTCAAAAGAATGTGAGGAGATAAAGAAACGTAAGGAACGATATGGGGATTTCCACCATGTAGGTAAGGAACATCGGAATAATTGTTTATACTACATTGAGATAGAAAAGGTAATACAAAATGATAAAGAGGAACGCGAGATTAAAGGTGTTTATCAACTAACGGATAGTAAGGAGTTTTATATACATAACTTTGATATTTCAAATGATGGGAAAAAGGTTGTATGTATGGCTACACCAAGCTTAAACGATTATATGAATGGTGAGCTCTACATATTAGATGTTGAAGCTGGAGAACTACAAAAAATGAATATGGATAAGTTGTTAGGAGCGAGCGTCTGCTTTTCTCCCGAGGGCGATAAAATATGTTACGCAGCAAGCATAAGAGAGAAGGATTACTATAGAAATCATATACAAGATAATACATTAGAGATATATAATAGGAATACGGGAGAGGTAATTCAACCTTTAACAAACTTTGATAGTACGGTTATGCCATTACAGTGGACAGCTAAAGGGATTTTAATTAGATGGCAGGATAAAATGAATTACCGTATTGGATTGCTGTGTAAGGATGGTACTGTGGAAATGTTAAGCGAAACAGTAGATGGTTTTATAATGGATGCCTCTATAACAAGGGATGGCAATCATATAACATATACTAAGGCTATAACAAATGAAACCTTTGAAATCTATTTGGATGATAAAAAAATAACGAATGAAAATAGCTTTTTCGAAGGAAAGCTTAAAAGTAATAGGGAAATCATCTCATGGAGAAGTAGTGATGGTCTTGAAATAGAAGGTGTTCTATCAACTCCAGTAGAGTTTGATACAAATAAAAAATATCCCTTATTAGTAGTAATCCATGGTGGTCCGAATTGGGCGTCCTTTCCGATATTTTCAGACTGCTTCAATGAGAAATATCCGATTGAACAGTTTGTTGAAAAAGGCTTTATCGTTTTAGAACCAAACTATAGAGGAAGTTCTGGTTATGGTAATGAATTTTTAAAAGCAAACTATAGAAAACAAGGATTTGCTGATTATGATGATATTATATCTGGAGTGGATGCACTAGTTGAAAAAGGGATAGTAGATAAAGAGAGAGTAGGAGTTATGGGATGGAGTAACGGAGGATATATATCAGCTTTTTGTTCTACATATAGCAGTAGATTTAAAGCTATTTCAGTTGGGGGCGGAATTACGAACTGGGGTACCCATTATGTAAATACAGATATCCCTTACTTTATTAGCATGTATTTAGGAAATACTCCATGGAATGATCCAGAGATATATAAGAAAACATCACCAATGACATATATTAAATCAGCATGTACGCCTACGTTAATTCAACATGGAGAAAAGGATGTAAGAATTCCAACTACAAATGCATATGAGCTACATGAAGGATTAAGAGATATGGAAGTGGATACAGAATTAATTATATTTACAGGCATGGCATATAGTCCTAATCAGCCAGGGATAGGCGTGGCTATTATGAAACAAAATTTGATGTGGTTTTCACACTATATTCTTGGAGAAAGCATGAAAGGTTTTCGTACTATATAATGGATATATGTACAGGGATTTTTCGTTGTAAACTGTATACAAACTATCATTGAAAAGATTTAAATGATTATAAGGAAACGTAATTCGGAGGACTAATATGACAGAGAATAAAAATGCATTATCTGTAGAACAACGTGAAGAACTATTAAAAGTATTACAAGCTCGTTTTGAAAAAAATATGAACCGCCATGAAGGTCTTGAATGGGCTAAAGTTGAAGCGAAGCTGGCTACTAATACTGAAAAATTATGGTCAATTAACGAAATGGAAGTAACTGGCGGTGAGCCGGATGTTATTGGTTATGATGAAGAGAAGGACGAGTATACTTTCTGTGATTGTGCAAAGGAGAGTCCTAAGGGCCGCAGAAGTTTTTGCTATGATCTTGAAGCGTTAGAGGCAAGAAAGAAACATAAACCAGAAAATAACGTTATTGATGTGGCAGCTGCTATGGGCATTGAATTATTAACGGAAGAACAATATCGCGAGTTGCAACAACTTGGAGATTTCGATATGAAATCATCAAGTTGGGTACAAACGCCTTCAGATATTCGAGAACTCGGTGGTGCTCTATTTTGCGATTATCGCTTCGGACACGTTTTTGTGTACCACAATGGAGCAGATTCCTACTATGCTGCTAGAGGATTTCGCGGTTCTTTAAGAGTTTAAATTTGAAAAAAGTAAGAGCATGTTTTAATTAATCTTTTTGAAACATGCTCTTTTTCATAATTGTTACTTAGAGTTATTCATATTGGTTTGATTAACCGATCTAAGAACTACAATACCATGTGAAATTAATTAACACCTATTATATTAGTAACTTCATACCTAGAGGTGTAGCAAAAAAGATTCCTATTTTTAGGAATCTTTTTTGCTTGTATTCAGGGTTTTTAAAGAATTTAGAGATTTCATAGAAAACAAACGGGATATCGAGTAAAATGTTAAGTGTTGTTTTCAACATTCAAAAGGGTATTTTAAAGGTTCTTTTCACGAAATTTTATAAGTCTATTAAAGGAGGAAGATATATCTAAAATAGCGAGATATATCAAATTAAACATGAGTATTACATTTCATAAAAAGGTAGTAGCATTAACAGCAGGACTAACTGTATTATCTTCATCTGTGGTATCGTTCGCAGAGGAACAGCAATCATCAGTAAATAACTATCAATCTATAAGTGCTCTGGAACAAGGTGAAACAGGTCAACTTCAAGTATCAGACGAACAAGCTTTAAAAAGTATTGAAGAGAGTTTTGAAGGAGTAGATGGACGTGGTGGAGGTACTGTCGATAATAAGAAAGTGGACAGTCTTCAAGGTTCAGAAGGTATGTATGAAGAAACAGGTACATTAACGGTTCCTAACAATTCAAATAGAACAAAACGTAGTCTTTCTTTTTCAGCACCTAAAGTTTCTAGTACTATAAATGGCGTTCCATTTACTGAATGGATTGTTCCAACTGGTAACGAGAATATTCGTCCGCAAAACCACATGGTTCCAAAGTATATTACAATTCATGAGACTGATAATAAAAGCGTAGGAGCAGGGGCTAAAAACCATGCTCAATATTTATATAACCAAGCGACAGGGAAAACAGATCGAGCTGCGTCATGGCACTTTACCGTAGATGATAAAGAGATTTATCAACACTTACCATTAAACGAGAACGGATGGCACGCAGGAGACGGTGATGGTCCAGGTAATAGAGAATCTATTGCAATTGAAATTGCAGTTAATAGTGATGGTGACTATAATAAGGCAGTAGATAACGCTAAGAAACTTGCAGCTTATTTAATGAAAGAAACTGGTGTACCATTAAATAATGTTGTGAAACATCAAAAATGGAGTGGTAAAATCTGTCCTGCTATTATGATTAACAGTGGACAATGGGTTCCATTCGTAAATGGTGTTGAAGGGTATTATAATAAATTTTATCAACCAACAGACGATATAACAGGAGGTTGGTATGAGCCAGCTATTCGTGATTTGAATAGAAGAGGTATTATGGTCGGAGAAGGAAATGGCATTTTTGCGCCTAATAGATCTGTAACAAGAGCTGAATTTGCTCAATTAATCTCTAATTCTTTAAGTCTGCCAGCTGGAGATGCAACGTTTAAAGATTTAAATGATGTAAATCCAACTTTACGAGATGGTATTAAACGTACTGCAAGTGTAGGCATCATTTCTGGTAGAGGAGATGGTAATTTTGACCCTAACACACCTATTACAAGAGAAGAAGCAGCGGTTATTGTAAATAAAGCTTTAGAGTATAAAAAAATAAGTGGACCATTGGCAAACTTACCATTTGCAGATAGAGATCAAATTATTTATAAAGAAGCAGTACAAAGATTATACGGTTTGGGTATTGTAAAAGGTATGGGAGATAATCTGTATGCGCCTAAAGGAACGACGACTCGTGGTGAAACAGCAGCATTCATTTTAAACATGCTTCAAGTAATTGAAACTGGTAATGTTCAAAAAGGTATTGGTACAGTTGAAATTAATGGAATTGGGGTAAATGTTCGCAGTGGAGCAGGAGCTAGCTATTCCGTTGTTAGAAAAGCAAGCAAAGGTGAAAAAGCTACAGTATACGAAGAAAAGAATGGTTGGCTAAGAATTGGTACAGGTGAGTGGGTTTATAATGAACCTAGTTACATAGTATATAAGAAGGATAAAAATTAAATCGTTAAGAAAGAAGTTGCATATTAGGCATTTCGTTTATTTTCAGGCAATGGGTATTACTTTCCCATTGCCTGTTTTTTTGTTTTGCTCTCTTTTGTATCATTTAAAATGTTTTGTCATATTGCTATAATAGAAATAGGGATATATGGAAAGGGGACAGGGACTCAATATGTGGATGAACTTGTAATGATTAGAAACTAGATAGATCAATTTTTCTCTCATAAGTGAGGGTTTATTTAGCTATCTGTAAATCATTCAAGGACTGCATATTTGGCTTGTACATCCCTTTTGTAAAGATAATGCATAGGGAAATTCATATCTCTTATATGAAATATGCGTCCTTTAAAATTGGAGGAGTATATGATGAATCAATTAAAAAATAAAATAGCAGTTGTTACAGGCGTAAGTCGTCTAGATGGTATAGGAGCAGCGATTTGTAAAGAACTAGCGGAAGCAGGATACGATATATTTTTTACGTATTGGACAGCGTATGATAAAGAGATGCCTTGGGGCGTTGATCGAAGTGAACAGATACAATTAAAAGAAGAGTTACTAAAAAGCGGTGTTAAAGTATCGAGTATGGAGTTAGATTTAACTCAGAATGATGCACCAAAAGAGCTTATAAATAAAGTTACTGAACAATTAGGATACCCTCATATATTGATTAATAATGCAGCATATTCTACGAATAATGATTTCTCTAATTTGACTGCTGAAGAACTAGATAAGCACTATATGGTAAATGTTCGTGCGACAACATTGTTAAGTAGTCAATTTGCCCAAGGGTTTGATAAGAAATCTGGTGGTAGAATTGTGAATATGACATCGGGACAATTTAAAGGACCTATGGCAGGAGAACTAGCGTATGCAACAACGAAGGGGGCTATTGATGCTCTTACTAGTACATTGTCAGCTGAGGTAGCTCATTTAGGAATAACAGTGAATGCAATTAACCCAGGTCCAACTAGTACAGGATGGATGAATGAAGAGATACAGCAAGGATTAAAGCCGATGTTTCCTTTTGGTAGAATTGGTGAGCCGAAGGATGCAGCAAGGCTCATTAAATTTTTAGTAAGTGAAGAAGCAGAATGGATTACGGGACAAGTTATTCATTCTGAAGGTGGATTTAAAAGGTAAAAAGAAGGTATCTCACCCTGGTGAGATACCTTCTTTTTTAATCTTTCTTCAATCTTCTTGCAACACCATTTCCTAAAGACTGTAGCCCTTGAACGAGGATAATTAAAATAAAGACTGTTGCATACATTACTTCAGGTTCGTAGCGTAAGTGTCCGAATCGATATGCTAAATCACCAAGACCGCCAGCACCTACAAGTCCAGCCATTGCTGTTGCACCAATTAGACCAATTGTTGCAATTGTTAAGCCAAGTACAAGGGAGGGACGAGCTTCTTTCACCATAACGTGCCAAATAATTTTTATAGTAGAAACGCCCATTGCTTGGTAAGCTTCAATAACACCACGATCCACTTCTAATAAAGCTGTCTCCATTAATCGAGCAATATAAGGAGCTGTGAATACGACAAGTGGCACGATAACACCTTGCACGCCAATGGACGTTCCCATTAGAAACTTTGTAAAAGGTAAAATGAAGAATAATAGAATGATAAATGGAAGAGAGCGAATGATATTAATAATTGTATTAAGAATTGGATAAATGATTTTATTTTCGTGCTGTCCACCAGGTCTCGTTAAAACAAGTGTAACGCCAAGTGGTAATGCAATAAGGATAGAGATGAATAGCGAAATAGATGTCATTTGAAATGTTTGAATGGTTGCTTCCCATATGACTTTACCCCATTCATCCAAAAAGGACTTGTTTCCCATAATCTGTTCTACCTCCTTCTACGATGATCCCTTGCTCTTGTAAAAATGATAAAGCGCGATCTACTTCATTTTTCTCACCCTGCATATGAATGATCAGTTTCCCGTATGCTTCATGCTTTAATTGTGTAATATTACCGGATAAAATATTTGGATACACTTGAAAACGTTTTGTGGCAACAGCTAATGCTGGCTCTCCTGAAGCATTACCTATAAAGGAGAGAGTTACAATTTCACCGGTAGTTTGTAGTTCTTTTTGTACATCTTCGGGAATCTTCGCTGCAAATGCACTATTTACGAATTTCTTCGTTGTTACATGTTGTGGGTTTGTGAAGATATCCTTCACGGTCCCGCTTTCAACTACTGCTCCATGTTCCATAACAGCAACTCGATCACATATACGCTGGATGACATTCATTTCATGTGTAATTAATAAAATTGTGATCCCGATTTCTTCATTAATCTTTAGTAATAGGTCAAGAATAGAATCCGTTGTTTCTGGGTCTAAAGCACTCGTTGCTTCGTCGCTTAATAACACTTCCGGTTCATGTGATAGTGCACGTGCAATAGCAACACGCTGCTTCTGGCCACCAGAAAGTTCACTTGGATAGGCATCTTTTCGATTAAAAAGATCGACAATACGTAAATACTTTTCTACCCTTTTTTCAATTTCATTTTTGGAAAGACCAGATAGACGTAATGGTAATGCGATATTTTCATAAACTGTCATAGTTTTAAGTAAGTTGAATCCTTGAAAAATCATCCCGATTTTTTGTCTCGATTTTGCTAGTTCCTTTGCTGATAAAGTTGTTAAGTCTTGGCCGTTTACAATGATAGTTCCTGTCGTTGGTTTTTCTAATAAATTTACACATCGAATTAATGTACTTTTACCAGCACCACTATATCCAATGATGCCAAATACTTCGCCCTTTTTTACTTGAAGGGAAGTAGGCTTAAGAGCTTCTACATTCCCTTTTTTTGTTGTAAATACTTTGGATACATTTTTTAATTCAATCATTATCGCCAGCTCCTACCAAGACGGTAAAACAGAACCATCAAATTTTTTCTCGATAAATTCTTTTACTTCTTTAGATTGATAAGCTTTCTTTAATTTATTTACAACAGCATCATCTTTATTTTCAGTTCGAACAACAACCCAGTTCACATATGGTGAATCTTTTCCTTCACGGAAGATAGAATCTTTCGCAGGGCTTAATTTTGCACCTAATGCAAAGTTTGTATTAATTGCAGCTGCTTTCACTTCACTTAGTTGTGTTGGTAATTGAGATGCTTCTAATTCAACAATCTTTAAATTTTTCGGATTTTCAATTACATCTTTCGCAGTCGCTTTTTCTGTCGCTTTTGGATCTACTTTTAAAACTCCTGCTTTTTCAAATAGCTTTAAAGCTCGAAGTTCATTCGTTGGATCATTTGGTACAGCGATTGCATCGCCCTCTTTTAAATCTTTTACATCCTTTAAGCTTTTAGAATATACGCCCATAGGGAATGTCACTGTTGAAAATACTTCCGTTAATTTCATATTGCGCTCAGCTTTAAATACGTCTAAATATGATTTCGTTTGATAGCTATTTACATCGAGGCTTTTTTCATCCAAGGATACGTTTGGTGCTACATAATCATTAAATACTTTTACATCAATTTCGAGTCCGTCTTTCGCTGCTACTTCTTTTACCTTTTCAAAAATTTGTTCATGCGGTCCGCCAGTTACACCGACAGTAATCTTTTTCTCATCTAATGCTTTTACCTCTTTATCAGAATTAGCACCACATGCACCTAGCAATAATACCGCTCCACTTACAATGCTCAATAATACTTTTTTCATCTATAATTCCCCCTCCATATACGTTCCAAAATAAAAAGCACCTCTCAAAATAAGAGAGGTGCCGAATAGACAAAATAGGTTCCTCTCTTATCTTCCAAAACGAAAACTCGTTTTGCAGGAATTAGCACCTTAGCTTATACGTCATAAGCTCGGTTGCCGGGCATCATCGGGCCAGTCCCTCCGCCACTCTTGATAAGAGTTTGTGTATGTAGTTTTTTAATATGGTATTAATAGTAAATCTTACAAAAAGAATTGTCAATGTTATTTTCTGAATATATTTTATTTTAAGGTAATCGAAACATTACCTTTCTTATGTCCCTTTTCCACATACATATGAGCTTCAGCAATTTCTTCTAATTGGTAGGTTCTATCAATAACAGGTTTTAAATGTTCTGTTTCAGTTAGTTCTTTTAGTAGAATCATATCCTCTTTACTTACCTTTGCCATCATTCCATTAACAGATACATATTTTCCATTGGGTGTTAATGTATTTATACAAAGAGATTTTTTATATTTTCCAACTGCATCAAATATAATATCGTAGCGCTCGCCCTGCTTAGTAAAATCTTCTTTCGTATAATCAATTACTGTATCAGCTCCTAAAGATTGAACGAGTTCAAAATTTGAATTACTGCAAACAGCCGTAACGGTCGCACCGAAATATTTAGCAAGTTGTACAGCAGCTGTTCCTACTGATCCTGAGGCACCATATATGAGCACTTGTTTCCCTTTTTTTATACGGCCCTTTCTCAGGAAATGCAATGCTGAAGTTCCACCAAAAGGAATAACTGCAGCTTCCTCATACGTCACATTGGTAGGTTTTAATGTTATTAATCCACTTTCATGTACGCATGTGTATTCGGCATAACCACCGAGGTTTAGTTCTGTTAATGCAAAAATTGGATCACCTTTTTTAAATTGGGTTACATCTGTTCCTATTTCTTCGATTTCACCGGATAATTCTACGCCGAGTATAGGTTTTCTCGGTTTTCTGAAACCTAATATGATCCGCATAGGGATCCAAAATAAGAGGGGACTATTAAAACCACGTATTCTACAATCTCCAGTTGATACACTTGTTGCATGAATTTTAACTAATACTTCGTTTTTTTTAGGCATAGGTTTTTCTATATTTTGAAGCTGAAGAACGTTAGGTGGTCCATACTGTGTGCAAATGATCGCCTTCATAATGACCTCCTGAAATGAATTGTTGTTATTTACATCATATTTAAAACTTTTATCAAACATGTCGCGATATAGCGAATATAGATTAAAAATTATATAGATTTCATAGGAAAAGAGGTGATATTATTTTTGGAAAGGGGGCAATATTATGAAAAAAATTATTTTTGTTTCAAGTTTAGTACTTGCAATCAGTCTAGGGGTAGGGTGTAGTAATGACAAAACAGCAAAGACGGATGAACCGAAAAAAGAATCAGTTCAAAAGGAAAAGGAATTAACAGCGAAGGATGTTTTCAAGAAAACGAACGAAGCTTTTAAAAATGAAGAACATGTAACGATGACATATGATGTAGGGGTAAAAGCTGAAGGAACAGAGATGGATATATTAAAGGCTAAGATGCAATTAGAGCCAAAGACAAAAAATTCTCGTTCTGAAATGAATATTTCTGGTACAGATGTTGTAGTGTATACTGTGGATGGTAAAGTTGCTGGTGAGGTGAAAAACCCTAATACAGGAGAAGTTATAACCGTACCAGAGGAGCAATTAAACGCTGGTGGAATGAAGGCAACTCAAGATATTGTAGATAAGTTGGAAGTACCGGAAGTAGTTTTAGATAAAATGAAGATGGAGAAAAGCGGAGATAAATATAAACTGAAATTTACATTAAAAGGGCAAGAAACAGAAAGTATGTTAACTAGCATGGATGAAACGCAGAAGAAAATGTTACAAGCACAAAATGCGAAGATAGAAGAAGTAGATGCAGAATATATTATTAAAAAAGATTTTAAATATGAATCAGCAAAGATAGACATGATTATGAGTAGTAATGGCAAGGATAAAGCACATATTATTACGAATGCAAAATATACGTCGTACGAAAAGTTTGACCCAATACAATTGCCAGCAGCAAAATGATAGTTTTGATAAGAGAGAGACCTAGAATAAGGGCTCTCTCTTTTTTTATTCATACTTTCTTCTTAAGAAAATAGGTACAATATGAAGAGGAAGAATTATAGAAGAGGAGAGTGTCATTTGAAAAAAAGAAAGATAGCGGTGGTCATTGTAGCTTATACAGTGTTGCTTGCAACATCTGTAAATACATATAAAGAGCAACTAAATCATCCGATTATGAGCGATGTAGGAAAGTTACTTCCAACGAAAATTAAACGTGTTGAAAATGCTGAGGATGAAAGTTCATTAAAACATGTCGTGCAAGATGCAAATGTTTCTGGGGAGAAAATTTCTATTGCTGGTATGCAGCATAGCCAAGGCGGGCAGACGTATTATCCGAACGGTACGATGCTTGATATGAAAGGGTACAATGAAATATTAGAATTTAATCCGGTGGAGAAGAGGATTAGGGTGCAAAGTGGTGTCACATGGAATGACATTCAAAAGAAAATCAATCCATATGGTCTTGCGGTTCAAGTGATGCAATCTCAAAATATTTTTACTGTTGGTGGTTCATTAAGTGTAAATGTACATGGGCGTGATATTCGTCATGAAGCATTGATTGATACAGTAGAGTCGTTTAGGTTGTTAATGGCAGATGGTAAGGTGCGTAATGTAAGTAGAGAAGAAAATGCGGATCTGTTTCCGTATGTAATTGGGGGATATGGATTGTTTGGCGTGATTTTAGATGTGACGCTAAAGTTAACAGATGATGAATTGTATGAAGCGCATACGAAGGTACTAGATTATAAAGAGTACTCTTCATATTTTAAGAATAAGGTGCGAAGGGACGAGAATATACGCATGCATTTAGCACGTATTTCTGTTGCCCCACATTCATTTTTAAAAGAAATGTATGTGACAGATTATGTATTGGCAAAAGATCAGCAGAGGTTGAAAGAGTACAGTAAATTGAAAGAAGAAAATATTATAGCTGCGCCAAAATTTTTACTTGGTTTATCACGCTATAGTGATTGGGGAAAGGATACATTTTGGGATATACAAAGAAGTTATTTTGAACGTACAAATGGTAAGTACGAAACACGAAATAATGTAATGAGGTCGGATAGTGCCTTTATGGAATACGATAATCCAAACTTGACCGAGATTTTACAGGAGTATTTCGTACCGATAGATAGTTTTGCAGCTTATATAGATGACTTGCGAAGTGTTTTGAATGAAGAGGAATTAAACCTTCTTAACATTACCATTCGCTATGTAGAAAAGAATGAAAATGCGGTACTATCTTATGCGAAAGATGATCTGTTTGCGCTTGTGCTTTTAATTAATCAAGGGCGCTCTGAGGATGAAATAAAGAAAACAAAAGCGGTCATTCAGAAGATGATTGATGTTACTTTAAAGCATAGTGGAAGTTATTATTTACCGTATTATTCTTATCCAGAAAAGGAGCAACTAAAGAAAGCATATCCTCGCATAGAAGAATTCCTTCAGAAGAAGAAGGAAGTAGACCCAGAGGAACGGTTTGTGAATTTATTTTATAAGGAGTATAGCAAATGACATATAGAAGATTTGTAGCATCACAAAGCATAATTATGATGGCGGGAAGTATGGTATTTCCTTTTTACATTCTATTGCTTCGGAATGTTGGGAATAGCTTCTCGCAGTTTGGCTGGGCGTATGGCTTATTTGCCTTAACTTCAGCACTTGTATATCCGGTAGTAGGAAAGGTATCTGATCGAGTAGGTGATCGGAAATTATTAATTATATATGCTTGGTCCATGGCAATATTAATGCTTTGTTTCCCGATTGCCACGGAAGTCTGGCATGTGTACATTCTTCAAATTGTAATGGGGGTTTTAGGTGCTGTGCAGCGTAATACGGAGAAGACATCGTTAGCGCGAAAAGTTGTGCAAGAAAATGCTGGTTATGAGATTGGAAAATATCATGTGTGGACATCGATTGGAGGAGCAGTAGCAATTATTGCAACGGGATATTTAGTAGATTTCTTTACGATTGGTACGATTTTTTATATTGCATCTATCTTATATGTAGTAAGCGGCGTTGTATTAAGTAGTAAAAAAATATAATCATCCCCATTTTTACCTGAATACCCTTTATTTGTTATACTAAAAGGGAAGACAAAAGAAAAGGGGACATTGCCTTTGATGAAATTTTTAATTTTAGCTATTCTCACTTTGTTTTTGATTCCATGGACAAGAAGCGGTAGTAAACTTCGAGCGGTGGATAAGAAAGGGGATGAGAAGGTTGTAAAGGGTAAGAAATCATCCATTTTAGTTATTCCTGTTTTATTTTGGATTGGTATTGCAATCTATGAATATCTTTGGTTAATTGATGATCGAGCAGATTCGATTCTTACTCATTATTCTGTTGCAGTAGCAATTTTAATTGGGCTTGTTTTATTTTCACAAGATCAAATAGGGAAATTAGAAGGTACGTTAAAAGGACTTCTAATGTTTGTTTTACTCGCAAGTTACGGCTATTTTGGTTATTTGCACGATATAGTAATCACGCAAAAAAAATATGATTCTGTTGTAAAGGTAGAGAAAGATATTTCAGAGCCATTTACTGAAAATGATCAGCCGTTTACAGTGCCGCCAAAGACAGCGGAGAATAAAATGAAAAAAGTATTTGGGGACATTCCGAAAGTAGCTTATTTTGAGCTAGGGGAATTAACGCCACAAATGGTAAATGGTGAGGCTTTATATGTAGCACCGATTGAGGTTTCAGGCTTTTTTAAAGCACGTAAAGCTGAGACAATTCCAGGGTACGTAACGATGTCAGGTACGAATCCTGATGCGGAAGCGAAACTGCATCTTGGTTATAAAATGAAATATGTGCCAAGCATGTTTTTTGGTAATAAATTAGAACGTGTCGTTCGAAAAGCAGAACCGGATTTAATTTTTAAAGGGAAACCTAAATTCGAAGTTGATGATAAAGGGAAACCGTATTATACAATGACGTATGGTGAATTTATTTCAGGAAGATCTGGATTTGAGGTAGAGGGCGTTGTAGTAGTAGATGCACAAACAGGTGAAGTGAAAAGATACGATAAAGGAAAGGCACCTAAATTTGTTGATGGTGTATTAAATCACGAGACCGCATCTACATTAAATACGTATTTCGGTAAATATATTCACGGATTTTGGAATACAAAATTCTCGCAAACGGATATGAAGATTCCGACTGAGTGGGGAACGAAAGAAGGGGTTACACCAATCTTCGGTAAGGATGGAACGTTATATTACTTTACTGATTTCACCTCTCCGAAAGAGGGAGTAGATTCTGCACTAGGTTATTCGCTTATTGATGCGCGTACAGGTAAGTTGTATTACTATAACGGAAAAGAAGTGAAGGGAATTATGGATGGTTCAGCCGCTTCGGAAGTAGTGGATAATTCCTTTAAGAGAGAGAAATGGCATGGAACGATGCCGGTTATTTATAACGTGTATGGTAAGCCTTCTTGGATTGTACCTGTTATTGATGACGGGGGATTAGTACGTGCTCATACAGTTATCTATGCTTCTAATGCAAAAATATTTGCAACAGGTTCGACGCAAAAAGAAGCGCTTGAGAATTATAAAAATGCGCTGAGCGGAAGTGGAGATTCATTTAGACCAACTTCAAGTGGTAAAGAGGCACAAAAAGAAGGCGTTGTACAACGTGTATATAAAGAAAAATCAGGTGAAAATACAATTGTGTACGTACTGTTAGAAAATGAACAAAAAGTATTTATGATACCTGTGAAGAAATTCCCATATGCTATGTTTACAGAAGTGGGAGATCCAATTCAAATCACGTATTTAGATACAGGAGAGGCGATGTCTTCCGTATCTAAATTTGAAAATAGTAATTTAAAAAAGTAAAGCGATAGAAATTCTATCGCTTTTTTTTACAGCATGAAACAGGAAAATGCACTATACTTGACGTATGTTTATGTTGTAACTATAATTGTTACGATTTAGTAGTTGTAGGAAAGGGTGAACGGAAAAAGTGAATGGAGTTAATCAAGAAATATATAAATCTGCAAAGACAAATAGGTTGTGGATGATTCTTGTACTAGGGACACTTACAGCGATTGGGCCATTATCTATTGATATGTATTTGCCTTCTTTACCGAAATTAACGGATGATTTACAAACAGGTGCATCCCTTGCGCAGCTTACATTGACAGCTTGTTTACTTGGGCTTTCAGTTGGGCAATTATTTGTCGGTTCAATTAGTGATATTTACGGAAGGCGCAAACCTCTTATTATTGCTCTTATTATTTATGTTGCTTCTTCTTTACTTTGTGCTATTGCGCCATCTATTTGGAGTTTAGTGTTATTACGCTTCTTACAAGGAGCTTCAGGATCGGCTGGAATTGTTATATCACGTGCAATGGTACGTGACATGTATTCAGGTTCTGAAATGACGAAGTTTTTCTCACTGCTCATGTTAGTAAACGGAGCAGCGCCTATTTTGGCACCGATTATTGGAGGACAATTGCTACAGTTTACAACATGGCGCGGTGTCTTCATCGTTCTTGGAGCAATTAGTGTATTCATGTTAATATCAGCTACTTTCGTATTACGTGAAACATTACCTCCTGAAGAAAGAGAAACAGGTGGTTTGTCAGGGACGTTGGCGACGTACGGAAAACTGTTAAAGGATCGTTTGTTTATGGGATATGCATTGTCACAAGGACTAGTAACAGCGGCAATGTTTGCTTACATTTCAGGCTCACCATTTGTATTGCAGAACATATACGGAGCATCACCACAGCAATTTAGTTTATTCTTTGCGATTAACGGTATCGGTATTATTATTGCTAGTCAGGTAACAGGTCGTTTAGCAGGGAAAGTGAATGAGAAAACGTTATTCGTTTCCGGTATTATTATCGCAGCTGTTGGTGGTCTATCGTTACTATTTACAATCGTATTAGGAATAGGACTAATCGGTGTCTTATGCTCGTTATTCCTTGTCGTATCAAGTGTCGGGGTTGTATCAACAACGGGGTTCTCATTAGCGATGAGAAATCAGAAACAAGCTGCAGGAACAGCATCAGCTTTATTAGGCTTATTACAGTTTATTTCAGGAGCACTTGTTGCACCGTTAGTAGGGATTGGTGGAAGCAACACCGCATTACCGATGGGTATTGTAATAGCTCTTTGTGAAATTGGTGCTGTGCTATGTTATCTATTTATGGCCAGAAGAAGTGAGAAGCAGTTTGAACTGCAACAAAGACAAAATTTAGAGGCTTAATTTATAAAAAGAGCTGATTCAAACATGTGTTGAATCAGCTCTTTTTTCATTTCTTTGAAATAACTTATACAGTATTGTAAGGTGATGCAAAATTTATTTGCATAAAGTGACGATACTGTGACAAAAATGTTGGTGTGTATATTAAGATATCGTCTTAAGTGTAAAAAGTAGGGTGTTCTCGGTATAATAACAAGTGGAGATAAAAGAAACTATAATGAGTAATAGCTGTAGATAAAAGGAGAAGAAGAGATGAAGAAGGTTTTGGGTATTGCTGTAATGGGAAGTATGCTCCTTCTAGCAGGGTGTAATGGAAATAAAGATACGAAAGAACCGAAAGAAAAGGTAGAGCAATCTACTGAACAAACAGAAGAGATAAAAGAATACCTTGCAGTACATGAAAAATACGATATAAAAATAAATAAAGAAATTAATAAAGCACTGCAGTTATTTGAAGTAGCAAAAGAAAAGGGCGGTAAGGAAATAACGAATGCTACATATAAAGAGGATGTGCAAAAGGTAACAACGAGCATGTTAGAAGATATCGATAATATACGTAAAGAAATTCGTGTTCCAAAGTCGAAAGAGCAAGAACATGAGGTATACGCTGGTTTCTTGAATGAATCGGAACAAGCGATGAAAAAATTACAGAAGCTAGCTAAAGAAGAAGACTCATCATTGATTCGTGATATAGAAATTAATTTTGCAACAGCATCGACATACTATAAACGTTTTCAAGCAGAAACGAAAAAATAACCTTGCACATGCAAGGTTATTTTTTCTTCTTACCGCCTCCGTCTTCATCCTCGGATACTAATACTTGCTGCTCTTCATGAAATATAGAAATGGTTTGCCAGGTAATAGTATCGAATGGATTATAAAAAGTTTGTAGAAGCCGAGGATGACAAGTAGAACGATTGTTGATGGTAATTCCGATAAAAGAATTAAAAACTGATTTTTCTAAATATATCCAATTTGATTGACTTTTCATTTTTTCAGAATTATAATTCGAAATATACAATTTGAACCAAATAATAATATAGCAATTTACTTATCCAGAGAGGTAGAGGGACTGGCCCTATGACACCTCAGCAGCGGGTTCTGTAACAGGAACACCGTGCTAATTCCAGCAAGCAAGTCTTGAAAGATAAGTGATGGGCCTTCGTTTATTAAGCCTTGATCTTATTTTTTAAGATCAAGGCTTTTTGTATTTTAAGAAGCGGAAAAGTAAGGAGAATAAATATGTCAATAAAACAAAGTAAATTCATTTGTTTAGGGGGTTATTGAAGTGTATGTTATTAAAAAACTATCGGTTATGGTGTTCACGCTATGGGTCATTACGACAGTAACATTTTTGATTATGCATATCATTCCTGGAGATCCATTTTCATCAGATGCGAAAATCTTCCCAGAGGAAGTAATACAAAATATGAGGGCGAAGTATCACCTCGATGAACCGTTATGGAATCAATATGTCGCTTATTTAGATGGTGTAGTTCATTTTGACTTTGGTGAATCGGTTCAATCGACGGGACAAGGCGTATCAGAAATTATAACGACAGGATTTGGTCCGTCAGCGATTATTGGTTTACAAGCACTTATCATTTCATTATTAGTCGGAATTGCAGCAGGTACATTTGCAGCTCTCTATCATGGGAAAGTAATTGATTATAGTGTGAGCTTACTTGCGATTCTCGGTATTTCTATTCCAAGTTTTATTTTAGCGCCACTATTTATACAAGTATTTGCAATTCAATTTGAACTTTTACCAGTAGCGTCTTGGGGCACATTCGAACATACGGTATTACCATCCTTCGCATTAGCGTTAGGACCAATCGCAGTAATTACAAGGTTTGTTCGCTCTAATATGATTGAAGTCTTGCAGAGCGATTATATTAAGCTAGCGAGAGCGAAAGGTATCCCAATTAAGAAAATCATTATAAGACATGCTCTTCGAAATGCGATTGTGCCAGTACTTACATTTGTTGGACCTTTAATGGCTGGACTGTTAACAGGGACTTTCGTTATTGAAAAAATATTTTCCATTCCTGGCCTAGGAAAGTATTTTGTAGATAGCATTTTTAACCGAGATTATCCAGTCATTATGGGAACAACGATTTTCTATAGTGCATTATTAATTTCTTGTATTTTCATTACAGATATTATTCATCGTATTGTTGATCCGCGTATTCGTTCTATTACATAAGGAGGGGGGACATTTAAATGGGAGCTTATGAAATCAATAACCAGTTATTAACGAATGAAGAGAAAAAAGAATTAACGATAAATAAAGAGCAGCAAACGATTAGCCGAAAGAAGGAAATGTTTCGCAAGTTTATATCAAACCCTATAGCGGTTTTAGGAGCAGTGACGTTATTACTAATTATTATTTTCTCACTAATTGGCGAAAGTTTAACATCATTTACTGCGAGTGAACAAGTGAAAGAAGCAACTAATTTACCTCCTAGTAGCGAGCATTGGTTTGGAACCGATGATTTAGGAAGAGACATATGGGCGCGTACTTGGGCTGGTGGGAAAATCTCACTAACAGTTGGGTTGGTAGCAGCAGCTCTAGACATAGGGCTTGGTGTACTAATCGGAGGTTTTAGCGGATATGTAAGAGGGCGTAATCGTCTTGGAACGTTAATTGATGAGTGGATTATACGAGGAATTGAAGTATTATATGGTATCCCATATCTATTAATTGTTATTTTGCTATTAATTGTTATGAAACCAGGTCTTTTTACCATTATTATTGCCCTTGCATTAACAGGATGGATTGGAATGGCTCGTCTTATTCGAGCACAAGTACTGTCTTTAAAACAAAGAGAATTTGTTATCGCCGCAGAACGGTTAGGTACGTCTCATTTGAAAATTATATATGGACATTTAATTCCGAACTTAACAGGGATTATTATCGTAAATTTATCATTTACAATTCCGGCAGCTATTTTCTCAGAATCATTTTTAAGCTTTATCGGACTCGGAGTGCAATCACCAGCGGCTAGTTGGGGAACGATGACGAACGATGCACTCGGGACATTGCTAAGCGGAGAGTGGTGGCAATTATTTTTCCCGGCAATCATGATTGCACTCATCATGTTCGCATTTAATGCAATTGGTGATGGTTTGCAAGATGCAATTGATCCAAAAATCGTAAAAAGGAATCGAAAGGAGAAAAAACATGGGACAGCTTTTATCTTTAGAAAACGTAACGTTAGCCGTTGAAAAAGAGAATAGTAAGCAAGCGATTGTGAAACATGTTTCCTTTTCTATTAACGAAGGTGAAATAGTTGCACTTGTAGGAGAAAGTGGCTCAGGAAAAAGTGTTACAGCACAATCTATTATCGGACTAAATCAAGATTCTATTCATATCGATGATGGAAATATTTCTTTCCAATCTCAAGGATTAACGAATTTACAAGAATCAGAATGGAATCAAATTCGAGGGAAAGATATTTCCTTTATTTTTCAAGACCCTCTGTCCTCCTTAAATCCGACGATGAAAGTGGGAAGACAAATTACAGAAGTAATTTTGCAACATGAGAAAAAATCGAAAAGGGAAGCAAAAGAAATTGCGATTAACTTATTAAATGATTTAGGGATACATGAAGCAGAGAAACGTTTTGAACAGTACCCGCATCAATTAAGCGGAGGTATGAGACAACGTATTTGTTTAGCAATTGCATTTGCGTGTCACCCAAAGCTCGTTATTGCAGATGAGCCTACAACTGCATTAGATGTAACAATTCAAAAACAAATTATGGGGTTATTAAAAGAGCGAAAAGAAAAACAAAATACGAGTATTTTATTAATTACACATGATTTGGCACTTGTACGTGAAGTAGCGGATCGAGTAGTTGTGATGTACGGGGGACGTGTTGTTGAAAAAGGAACGATACAAGAAGTAATAGGTTCACCGAAGCACCCATATACGAAAAGCTTATTGCAAGCCATTCCGAATATGGATGATTCTGAAAAGGTGCTTAGGGCTATAGAGGGAACAACACCATCAATTGAAACGTTAAATAGCTTTGGGTGCCCATTTGTAAATAGATGCCCAGTAGCAATAAAAGAATGTATTCATCGTTTCCCTGATAGAACATCGTATTCTGAGGAACATAATTCACATTGTTGGCAACATGTTCTAGAGCATAACCAAGCGAAATCAAAAGAGAGGGTGAATGCCTCATGACTACAGATTTAATTACTGTAAAGAAAGTAACAAAAACGTATGGAAGTAAAAAGAAAGAAATAGCAGCGCTAAAAGAAATATCACTTTCTATCCCGAAAGGAACAACACTTGGCATTATTGGAGAAAGTGGTTCAGGAAAAACAACACTTGGTAAGCTCATAGCTGGGATCGAGAGTCCAACGTCTGGTCAAATTGATTATAACGGTCAAGTTGTCCACAAGTTGAAGTCAGCTCATAAACGGGACTTCTTGCAGAAAGTACAGTTCATTTTTCAAGATTCAACAGCCGCATTAAATCCGCGCTGGAAAGTACGCGATAGTGTAACGGAAGGCTATATTTCATTCGGTTTAGGCGATAAAAGGCTGAAAGATAAAGTCGCAGGTGATGCACTAGAACGTGTTGGACTAGATAGACGATATATTGATCGTTACCCACACGAATTTAGCGGAGGGCAACGTCAACGAATTGCTATTGCAAGGGCGTTATTATGTGAGCCAGAGGTATTAATTCTTGATGAACCAATTTCTGCATTAGACGTTTCATTGCAAATTCAAGTTGTACATTTACTGCAAAAGATTCAAAAGGAGCAAGGGTATACATATTTATTTATCGCTCACGATTTGCCGATGGTTCACTATTTATGTGAAAAAGTGGCTGTCTTATATAAAGGAGAACTTGTTGAATTTGGAAATACGGATGAAGTATTCCGTAATCCACAACATTCTTATACAAAAACATTATTAGCATCAACACCAAAAATTTCGGGTTAAAGGAGAATGTAGGATGAAGAAGTTTTTATTATTTGTCATTATGACCGTATTAGCAATTACTTCTGTCGCTTGCGGTAAGAAAGAGGCGCAAAAGGCGAGTGCAGGTAAGGGAGAAGGAGATCGATTAGTAACGAATATTGGTAGCGATCCATATACACTCGATTCCGCTATTGCAACGGATAGCACATCAGGTTATGTAATTGGACATTTATTCTCAAGCTTATATACGCAAGATAGTGATGGGAAATATCAAAATGAGTTAGCAGAAAAAGAAGAAGTAAATGCGGATGGAACTGAATATACAATCCATTTAAAGAAAGATATTAAATGGTCAGATGGTTCTCCTATTACAGCAAATGATTTTGAATTTGCATGGAAGCGATTATTAAATCCGAAAACAGGCTCTATGAATGCGACAGAAATGTATTTTGTTAAAGGTGCAGAGGCATATAATACTGGAAAAGGTGAAGAAGGCCAAGTTGGTATTCAAGTCGTTGATCCTCAAACATTAAAGGTAACACTTGAGCACCCAGTTGCTTCTATTAAACAAAAATTAGCGAGTTCATTATTTATTCCATTATCTAAAAAATCAATTGATGATAACAACAAATTAAAAACAGATCCAAAAGAGTTAATTACAAATGGACCATTCACGTTAAAAGAATGGAAGCATAACCAAGCAATTACAGTACAAAAAAATAAAGAATACCATGATAAAAAGGTAACATTAAAAGAAATCGAGTTTCGTATTATTCCAGACTCTAAAACAGCGTATCAATTGTACAAATCAAAAGAATTAGATTTATTAAGTAGCTTACCACAAGAGATGATTGAGAAAGAAAAAGGGAATAAAGAATATAAACGTGTTGCGGGATTCTCATCTTATATTTACTCGTTTAACGTAGAAAAAGAGCCATTTACAAATGCGAAAGTACGTAAAGCATTTTCATTAGCAGTTGATCGTAAGTTTATCGTTGAAAAACTGTATAAGAATAATGCACAAGAAGCATATGCATTCGTACCAGAAGGAGCAAAAACACAAAGTGGTCGTGATTTCCGTAAAGAAAAAGGTGATTACGTTAAATTTGATCCAGCAGAAGCGAAAAAATTATTAGAAGAGGGTATGAAAGAACAAGGTTGGTCTACATTACCTGAAGTAACATTAAAATTCACTACAGATACACAGCATAAAAAAGTAGCAGAAGCAATGCAGGAAATGTTTAAGAAAAATCTTGGTGTAGATATTAAGTTAGAAAATAAAGAGTGGAAGAGTTACATCGATACATATAAGCAAAGTGATTTCCAATTAGCTTATATGGGATGGGGTGGTTCTTTATTAGACCCAATTACTAAACTAGATTTATATGCAGGTGATGGTCCGAATAACTATGCAAAATGGCATAATAAAGAATTTGACGCTTTAGTAAAAGAAGCAGAAGTTGAACAAAACGAAGATAAGCGTTTTGACTTATTGCATAAAGCAGAAGATATTATGTTTACAGATTCACCATTAATTCCAATTATATTCCCTTCTGATTCTTATTTACAAAAAGGATCAGTATCAGGTCTTCAATATTATGTGGGATCTAAACCGGATTTAAAATATGCAAAAATAAAGAAGTAGGCAATCGCCTACTTCTTTATTTTATTTCTCTTTTATATTCTTTTTTCGTTCCATCAGAGAAAACAACTTCTAAATCGAACTTTTGGTAGTCTTTATCAAGCTTGAACACGTTTACTACTTGATCGATTACTTCTTGGTCAGGAGTATCTTTATTAAATTTTAATTCTTGTAGAAGTGGGCTTAATTTTGTGATAGCCTCGTCTCCTGTTAATTTTACATCTGCTTTATGATCTTCAATTTTTGCTTCCATTTTCTTATCTGCTGCTACATTTTTATAGTCAGCTTCGTAGTCTTTCTTTGTATCTTGGTAGTCTGCCTTTAAATCGAATTCATTAAAGTCTAGTTTTAAATCAGCAGGAGCTTCATTCTTTGCCTCTTCTGTAGTCTTTTTATTAGAAGTTGTGTCTTCTTTTGCAGGAGCTTTACATCCTGTTAATGCAGGTACTAGCATAAGAGCTAATAAAACTGATAGTAAAATTCTCATTATAAATTCCTCCTTATGTAAATTCGTTCTATACAAGTTTTTCCCAAAATCATGTAATTATGTATGAGTTAAAAATAAATTATTATCCTATAGTGACAAGGGATAATCCGCAATTTAAATCAAAACTGATTTGTATGTATATGGTAAATTGAAGTTGTGAGGGGGTACTAACATGCATGAAGAATATAAAGAGATGATAAAAGAAGCAATTGAATATATAGAAGATCACTTGCATGAGGAGCTTACAACAGAAAGAGTGGCATCTCACAGTGCAGTATCGATGTACCATTTTCATCGCATCTTTCAAAGATATGTTGGGATGAGTGTAACGGATTATATTCGAAAGAGAAGGTTAACTCATGCTGCGCAAGTTTTAGTTTCAACGGAGAGAGCTGTTATTGATATTGCAGTGCAATATGGTTTTTCCTCACAAGAGGCATTTACGAGAGCTTTTAAAAGAATGTTTCAATTGCCACCAAAGAAATATCGAAAGTACTTTCAGTCATTTTATATAGAAAGAGAGGGTGTTTCAATGCAAAAAGGTATACCGAAAGGATGGATCTTAAGTGGAAGTCATCCTGCTGAATATGAGATGGGTTTAGATTATGAAATTGTCCATCAAGGAAAAGTATCTGCATACATAAAAGCAAAAGAGAATGTTACGCATGGAGGATTTTCAACATTAATGCAAATGTTCCGAGCAGATAAATATGTAGGTAAAAGATTACGTTTAACAGCGTTTATTAAGAGTGAGAATGTAAGAGATTGGGCAGGATTGTGGATGCGAGTAGATGGGAAAGATACAGAACCGCTCGCTATGGATAATATGCAAAATCGTCCAATTAAAAATACGAATAACTGGCAATCGTACTCGGTTGTATTAGATATAAAAGAAGGGGCGCTTGGTATTGCATTCGGTGTTTTATTATCAGGAGAAGGTTGTGTATGGCTAGATAGTATTCGATTTGATGAAGTAGATGAAAAAATCCCTTCAACAGATTTGGCAGAAAATTTTTATGAAACACTCTTAGAAGAGCCGGTGAATCTGCAATTTGAAGAAGTAGAAAAATAAAAAATAAGGAGAAAAGATATGCTCAAATATGTAAAACTAATAAGTATTAGCTTAGTAATATCGTCTTGTATTATGGGGATTAACTATTTAATTAGCTATCTTTGGTCAGGGCATGTACCTTCTTTGACGTGGCGAACATATTTGATGTTTATGTTTATATTTCTGATGAGTTTTAGTTCGATGCAAAAAGAAGGGGAAGAGGATTATTAAAAATAGTCTTCTTCGCCTTTCTTTCATTAACACAAATGTTCATAACTGTTTTCGGGAATGCAGGTATGATCTTTAATATAATTTCAATTTCACTACAACTTGTAAGTTCGGGTGTCATTGTACCACACGAGATGCTTTCTAAAACATATGAAACAATCAGCGAATTATTTCCCGCAACCTATGCAGCGAATGGCTATTATACAATAATATTTGGGGGAGTTAGTTTAGAGAAAAATATTATTTCATTATTAGTCATTATATTAGTTACACAATTGGTAGCAATGATTACTGTATCTATAAAAGGAATAGTAAAGGGAAGAAGAAGCTCTGTAGTTAAAGAAGTATAAAGTAAAAAGGTATCCTTCAATTGGATACCTTTTTTACTGGTACTTATTATTTTGCAACTTCTGTCCACTTGTAGTTAAATTCACCGCCGAAGTCAGTTGTTACAAGCCCTTTAATGAAAGAGCGTTGTAAGTAAGAACGACCTTGTTGGTATAAAGGAGCGACAGCGCCGTCTTGTAATAGGATTTTTTCAGCTTGCTTCATCGCTTCAAAGCGAGCTTTTTCATCGCCAGCTAAATCTGTTTTCACTTTATGGATTAGCTCATCATACTCTTTGTTAGAGTATTTATCGAAGTTATAAGCACTATCTGTTGTAAATAAATCTAAGAATGTAATTGGATCCGCGAAGTCAGGGCCCCAGCCATCAATACCGATTTCATAGTCACCACTTAATAGTAGTTTTAACTGTTGTTTACGTGGTTGTGGTTTTAATGTCACTGTTAATCCATCTAGATTCTTTTCTAGTTCACCTTTTAAATATTCACCAGTCTTTTTAGCTAAAGCATTATCACTTGTTAATAGTTCGATTGTTACTTTGTCAGTACCAAGTTCTTGTTTCGCTTTTTTCCAGTTTTCTTTCGCTGTTTTCACATCATCTTTGACTAGGTTTCCGTTTTCTTTACGGAAGTCGTTACCTTCTGGACTCTTTGCGAATTTCGCAGGAATCATTCCTTCAGCTGGAACAGCACCGTTATTTAAAATTGTTTCTACGTATGCTTTTTTATTCATTGCTCCGTTAATAGCAAGGCGTGCATGTTGATTTTTTAATGTTTCATTTTTTTGATTTAGTCGTAAGAATTGAATACCAACTTCAGCACGGTCCTTGAAGTTTGGATCGCCCTTATATTTATCAACAAACTCCGCAGTTAAAGCAACACGATCAATTTGTCCTGAATCATATAAGTTAACTTCTGTAGACTTATCTTTAACGACATTGAAGTTGATTTCTTCTAATTTTACAGTTTTAGCATCCCAATAGTTAGGGTTTTTCTTCAATTGGAAGCTTTGCTCGTGTTTCCAGTTATCTAATGTGAAAGCACCGTTGTAAATTAAATGATTTGTTTCTAAACCATATTTATCTCCTTGAGATTTTAAGTACTCTTCGTTAATTGGTAAGAATGTTGAGAATGTCGTTAAGCTTAAGAAGTAGGGAACAGGACGGTCTAGTTGTACTTCTAACGTTTTATCATTAAGAGCTTTGACCCCTAGTTGATCAATTGGCAATTGTTTCTGGCTTATTTGTTTTGCATTCTGTATATCGAAGAATAAGAATGCATATTCAGCTGCTGTATCAGGATTTACGGCACGTTGCCAAGCGAAGACGAAGTCCTTTGCTGTAACAGGAGTACCGTTTGACCATTTTGAATCACGCAGGTGGAATGTATATTTTGTTTTGTCGGGACTAACGTCAACCGACTCAGCAACACCAGGAATCGGTTTGTTATCTTCTCCCATTGCATATAAACCTTCAAAAACATTTCGCATTACGCTCATGGATTCCCCATCCGTTGCTTTTGCAACATCCATTGTTGGAATTTCTGAAGCAAATGATAAGTTAATTGCCTGTTTATCAGGTGCTTTATCATTTGCTTTCGCTCCGCTTGCATGATCTTTATTTCCCCCACAAGCAGTTAGTAATAGACTTGCCCCTAAAACAGATGCAACAACAGGTATAACTTTTTTCTTCATTGTTCGTTCCTCCCTAAATGTGTTGTTCGTAACGTCGTAATGTCCACGTTTTGAAGTGTAGCTATAGAAGAAGAGAAAACCTATTACGGATATGTGTATGTAGGTAATCAGGTGTTCTATATGTATATACATGTTGAACTATAATCTATCGTTATATGTTTCAACGTAGTAGACGTTATATTTTGATGGTGAAATATTTCGTTTCTTTGATTATTTAGAATATTAACACTGGAAAGAACTATATGTCAATAATAAAAATAGATTGTTAATTTCTTAGAATAATATATTGAAAAAGCAGATTTCCTCGGATTAGGGAATCTGCTTTTCATATGTTTTGTTAAAAAAATAATTGGTATGGGGGAGAAATTTCAAATAAGGTGGCCTTTTATTCCGCTATTTGCGGGCTACCGATAAACCCCCGATTGATGCGGGTTAATAATTAGTGGGGGTGAAGAAAACCCCGCTAATTAAAGTTTTGCTTTATTTTTCAATTTTTGCCCATTTGAAGTTTAATTGACCTGCAAAGTCTACTTGCACAATTCCTTTCACATAAGAACGTTCTAAATAAGATTCGCCTTTTTGGTAAAGAGGAGCGATAACAGAGTCTTTAAATAATATTTTCTCGGATGCTAGTAATGCTTCCCAGCGAGCTTTTTCATCACCGGCTAAAGTTGTTTTCACTTTTGCTATTGTTTCATCAAACTCCTTATTAGAGTAATGATCTAAGTTGTAAGGGTTATTCGTTGTAAATAGCTCAAGGAATGTAATTGGATCCGCAAAGTCAGGGCTCCAGCCGTCAATTCCGATTTCGTAGTCACCTTTTAATAAAAGTGAAACTTGTTGTTTACGTGGTTGCGGCTTTATATTTACTGTTAAGCCATTTAAATTCTTTTCTAGTTGTCCTTTTAAGAATTCACCAGTTTTCTTTTCAAGGTCACCGTCACTTGTTAATAGTTCTAACGTTATTTTTTCAGACCCAAGTTCTTGTTTTGCCTTTTTCCATAATTCTTGAGCAGATTTTGTATCAACCTTTGTTAAATCGCCGTTTGCAGCACGGAAATCTGTTCCGTCAGGTCCTTTTGCAAAGTTTTTCGGCACGAGACTAGAGGTTGGTGTAGAGCCGTCATTTAATAACGTATTTACAAAGGATTTTCGATCAATTGTTTGATCGATTGCTTGGCGTGCAGAAACGTTTTGAAGTACTTTGTTTTGTTGATTCATACGTAAAAACTGTACTCCTACATTCGGACGCTCTTTAAAGTTAGTATCCTTTTTATATTTATCAACGAAGTCAGATGTTAGTTTGATACGGTCTAATTGTTTTGACTCGAATAAATTTACTTCTGTAGACTTTTCTTTTACGATGTTAAAGTTGATTTCTTCTAGTTTGACAGTATCTTTATCCCAATAGGTAGGATTTTTCTTGAATTTAAAGCTTTGCTCGTGCTTCCAATCGCTTAGTGTAAAAGCTCCGTTGTACAAAATTGTATTGTCTTCTAAAGCATATTTATCACCTTGTGCTTTAAAGAATTCCTCGTTAATTGGTAGAAATGTTGGGAACGCTGTTAAGCTTATAAAGTACGGAACAGGACGTTCTAATTCTACCTCAAACGTATGGTCATCAATTGCTTTTACACCAAGTTGCTCGGCTGGAAGTTCTTTATTGTTAATTTTTGTTGCGTTTTTAATATCAAAGAATAGAAATGCATATTCAGAGGCTGTTGCTGGATCAACAGCTCTTTGCCAAGCAAAGACAAAGTCTTTTGCTGTAACAGGAGTGCCGTTTGACCATTTTGAATCTCGTAAATGGAATGTGTATTTCGTTTTATCGCCACTTACTTCATGAGATTTTGCAACACCAGGGACAGGTTTGTTACCTTCACCAAGATTATACAAACCTTCAAATACGTTTCTCATTACTTGACCAGAATCAGTATCTGTAGCACGAGCTGTATCCATTGTTCGTATTTCAGTAGGTGAAGATAAGTTTAAAACCTGTTTACTAGGCGCCTCGTCTTTTGCATTTGCTCCGCTTGCTTCGTTTTTATAACTACCGCAACCAGTTAATAAAATACTTACTCCTACAACTGATGCAATACCGGGTACAAACTTCTTTTTCATTTGATTTTCCTCCTAAATAATTAAGTTTGGATGATGATGAGGGAAATGAAAAATAAAAAATCCCTCTTTTCGTATTGAGAAAGAGGGATTTTTACGTACAAGTTATGCACCCGTATATAAACGAAGTCCCTCATTCTATCTTTCAAGCATAAAGCTTGCAGGAAGTGGCACAGTATTCAAAATGAACCTGCTGCCGAGGTTTCAAAGGGCCAGTCCCTCCACCTCTCTTGATACAATGAGTAAACGAATAAACTTTATTAATTTTTGTGTTTCTTTGATAATTCAAAATCTTACACCTTGGATAATGAAGTGTCAACCGAATGGAATATAGTTTAAATTTTCAGTTTTCTCTGACGAAAAAAACCACTGCATATAGCAGTGGTTTTTCTATTAGAAGTTAAAGTTATCTGGATCTGGACCAACGCGACGATCTTCATTTAGAGCTTGAATTGCTTTCATGTCATCAGCACTTAATTCAAAATCGAATATATTTGCATTTTCAATAATGCGATGTTCTTTAATAGATTTAGGGATTGTTACAACTTCGTTTTGTAGATCCCAGCGTAAAATAACTTGTGCAGTTGATTTATTATATTTTGTTGCAATGTCTTGTAATGTTGGGTTGTCTAGCAGTTGGCCTTGCATTAATGGTGACCAAGCTTCCAGTTGGATGTTATGTTCTTTACAGAAAGCATGTAATTCTTCTTGTGCTAAATGTGGGTGATATTCCACTTGGTTGACCATTGGCTTAATTTCAGCAATTTCAAATACGTCTTGTAAGTGGTGAATGTGGAAATTACTCACACCGATAGCGCGAACACGGCCGTCTTTATAAAGCTTTTCTAATGCTTTCCATGATTCAGTATATTTCCCTTTTACAGGCCAATGTACTAAATATAAATCTAAATATTCTAGGCCTAATTTCTCTAATGTAGTTTCAAATGCTTGAAGTGTTGTTTCATACCCTTGATCGCTATTCCACACTTTTGATGTAATAAATAATTCTTCACGTGAAACACCTGATTCACGGATGGCTTGTCCAACGCCTTCTTCGTTTTGATAAATTGCTGCAGTATCAATGCTGCGGTAGCCATTTTTAATTGCTGCTTTTACAGATTCAATTACTTCTGAACCATCTTCTACTTTAAAAACACCTAAACCGAACCAAGGCATTTTTACACCGTTATGTAATGTTGTATAGTCTTTTAAACTTGTTAAATTCATATTATTTCCCCCTAGCTTTTTTGTTTGTTGCTTCTACTGCTTTTTGAATTGCCTCTGAAAAATTATATTCATATAAAGCTTTGAGACCCTCAGCTGTGGAACCACCTGGTGTTGTTACTTGTTCGCGGAGGTTAGCTGGATCTTGCGTTTGTTCAAGCATAGAAGCAGAGCCAGAAATCATTTGAATGACAAGATGTTTGGCAGTTGCTTCATCGACTCCATAACTTTTTGTTGCTTCAATTAAGCTTTCAGCAAAGTAATAAAGGAAAGCTGGTGCACTTCCAGTAACTGCAGTAAGCTGATGAACTTCCTCTTCAGTGCAAAGTTGCGAAGTACCAATGCCTCTTAAAAGCAGTTGCAGGGTTTCTTGATGCATCTCGTTTACTGATCGTCCCATTGTATATAAGGAGATAGACTTTCCAATTTCAGCAGCTGTGTTTGGCATAATCCAAGCAACAGGTGTTCCCCCGGGAAGTCTTTCTTCTAAATAAGATGGGCCAATGCCAGCGGCTACCGTTACGACAAGTTGATTCGATAGTAACGGAGATAATTCTGCTAATAATTCTTCATGTGCAGAAGGTGGCATTGCTAAAACAATCGTATCAACAGATGTAACATGCTGCTTCCAATCTGTTGCAGTAGACACATTATATCGTGCTTGTAATTGTTCTAGCTTTTCTACGTTGCTTCGGTTAGAAACAATAATTTCTTCGATGTATTCTTTGCTTGTTTTAAGTAATCCGGAAAATATAGCTTCTGCCATACGACCAGCACCAATAAATAGAATTCGATGTTTAGTTAGCATATCCTTTATTCCTTTCTAGTGGAGATATGTTATAAAAAACGATACCATTTTTAAGAGAATTTTGTAAAAAGAAAAGACTTATCGTGAAAAGAATGGAATGGGAGGAGAGGTGATACAAATAAGGCTATAAAGATTATTATATTTAAAAAATAGTTGTAATAAAAAATCCCTGAAACATAATTGCTTCAGGGATTAATAGATTATAAGTTTATGCTTTTGTCATACCTAACAATACAGCGCCGCCGATAATTAAAACACTACCTAGTGCAATAAAGATCAATTGACGTTTTGTTTTCTTTTCACCTAAGAAGACAATCGCACCGAATGTTGAGATAACGATTCCAGTTTGAGATAATGGGAAGCTTGTTGCTACTCCGACACGTGGTAATGAAAGAAGTAAGAATAAGTTTCCAGTTCCCCATAGTAAACCAGATAAAGCATTACGGATTGCATATTTATTAAATGGCTTATGTTTAGATGTCAGTACAACCGCACCAACAAACATACCAACTGCTTGTGGTAAAATAGCAGACCAACCATCGATATTATACCAACGAATAATAATTACATATACAAGGTAGCCGAAAGTAGAAACAATTAAAGTAAGAAGTCCTTTTTTCAATTGTCCTGGTGGCTGTGCATTTTCTTTGTCATCTAGTGATGTGAATACAACACCAACTACGATTAATAGGATTGCAATCGTTCCCAGAACAATCGTCGTTGTAGTAGTCCACTCACGGAAAGCGATAACCCCAAAGATAGAAGTTGCAACAAGTTGCATACCAGTAGAAATCGTTACAGTAGTTGAAACACCTAGTTTTTCAACTGTTTTTAATTGGTTTACTTGTCCTAATGCCCAGAATAAACCTGAAATAAAACCAACAATCAAGACTGTCATTGTTAAAGCTGGTTGAGTAAATACATACATAATTGTTGCGAAGAATAGAGCACCGATTGTCATACCTACCGTTTGGCTATATGCACCACCGCCCATTTTTACGCTTACTAATAAGATGTTTCCCCATGCAATTGCAGGAAGAAGCGCTAATAAAATGTCCATTACAAGACTCCCTTCGGTTTTCTATACCAATATAATTACATATCGTTCTAACGATCGGTAATGCCCCACTAATAGAGTAGAAGATTACCGATCGCTAAAACAGGATGAAGAATTCACGATATAAATGCGTTTTCATTTCTTCATTTTTTGAAACACCTCCATATAATAACAGGAAATTGCCTATTTTAGAAAGTGAATTCAAATAAAATGTATATTTTAATAAAAGGTAAAATTCAGTTATTTCCCGCTAGTATATTTTATTTCCTAAGAAATAAAGAAACAGCTTCGATAGAAGCTGCTTTAAGAGTTAGTGATTCTTTTATTAATAAGCTGAATACATAGCAGAAATAGGAGTGACATACTAATAGTGATAACTACTAGTGTCCAAGCAAGTTGCATATTACTTGCATCAATCGCCATATAAATTGCAGTTGGGATAGTCTGTGTTTTACCAGGAATATTTCCGGCAAACATGAGTGTAGCACCAAATTCCCCTAGTGCACGAACAAAGCTCAAAATCATTCCGCTTAGTAAGGCGGGAAATGCAAGCGGAAGTGTAACGTGCAGAAAAACTTGATATTCACTTGCACCAAGATCACGAGCGCTTTCTTCAATTTGTACATTTGCGATAGAAAATCCTGTTTTTGCTGATTGGTACATAAGCGGAAATGCAACAACTGTAGAAGCGATGATAGCAGCAGTAGATGTGAACATAATAGACTGCTGAAGTATTGATTCTACCCACGTTCCAATGGGACTATTATTTCCAAAAATAATAATGAGAAAAAAGCCGATGACAGTTGGCGGAAGTACCATTGGTAATAAGAAAATAGTTTCTAATATTACTTTATATCTCCATGAAGAGCGTGCTAGCGCTCGTCCAATTATCGTTCCTAAAATTGTAACGATAAGGGTGGCGCATGCAGCTACTCGTAAAGATAGAAAGATTGGTGACAAAATAGCATCAAAGCTCATGGCAATTAGGATAGGACTGTAAATCCATATTTCTTAAAGATAGATTGTGCATCTTTTGACTGCAAATACTCATAAAATGAGGTCGCCTCTTTCTTGTGCTTAGATTCTTTTATAACACCTAAAGGATAGTGAATTGGTTCATGAGAAGTCGCTGCTGCTGTCTCGCCAATTTTTACTTTGTTTGAAATAAGAGCATCTGTTTTGTATACAATACCAGCATCGACATTACCTGTTTCTACATATGTTAACACTTGGCGAACATCTTTTGTAAATACGATTTTATTTTGAATGTCATTCCATAGATTTTTATGTGTGAGAGAAGCTTTTGCGTATTTTCCCGCAGGTACAGATTCAGGTGTACCAAGTGCGATTTTCTTAATTTTTTCATCTTTTAAATCTTGAATTTTTGTAAGAGAACTATCTTTTGGGACGACTAGGACGAGTTCATTTCCAAGAAGATTTTTCCCTTCTTTTTCATTAATAAATCCTTTTTTAACAAGGGTTTGGAATTTATCTTCGGCTGCTGAGAAGAATAAATCAGCAGGTGCACCTTGCTCAATTTGTTGTTGAAGTGCACCAGAAGCACCGAAGTTAAAAGAAAGTTTAATAGTAGGTTCTTTTTCTTTATATTTTGTTTCAATTTCTTTTAGTGCATCTTGTAAGCTTGCAGCAGCTGATATAGTCAGTTCTACTGTTTTTCCTTCTTTAGCAGTTGATTTCTCTTTCCTTTCACCGCTTGTACATGCAGCACTAAATATAAGAAGAAAAGAAAGTATAAGTGCCCCGATGGATTGTAATGTAAACTTGTTCATAAAAATTCCCCTTTCGTTTTTACATATTTAATTATAACTAAATATAACTAAATATAACTAGTTATAATTGAATATAATTTGAACGATGTAGTTGTTTTTAAAATATAGGAGAAATATTCTTTTCTTTGTTACAATGAAGGAAGAAAGTGAGGAATCGTCTATGGAACATCATTCCTACACAACGGAAGAAGTAGCGAAGCGATTAAAAGTATCAAAATTAACTGTATACGATCTAATTAAAAAGGGAGAACTGCCTTCTTATAGAATCGGTAGACAGATGCGTATTGATGCAACAGATTTAGAACAATATATAAAGCAAATGAAAACAGGGAAAATACAAGGTACTCCTGTAAAGAGCGAAGATAGTAGAGGCTTGGATACATGTATTATTAGCGGACAAGAACTAACGTTAGATATGTTGGCAAAACGTATAGAAAATCGCCTGCCAAGTTCAAATATATTAAGGGCATATCAAGGTAGTTTAACGAGTTTAATAAAAATGTATCAAGGAGAAGGAAGTATCGTTAGTCTTCATTTGTTTGATGGAGAAACGGGTACATATAATGTTCCTTACGTAAAACGTATTTTAGTTGGACAACCATGTACTATGATTAATTTATTAGCAAGGAACGTTGGGTTTTATGTGCAAAAGGGAAATCCTAAAAATATAAAAACATGGGCTGATTTATCTCAATCATCTATACGATTTGTAAATCGAGAAAAAGGTTCTGGTATTAGGGTGCTAGTCGATGAACAATTGCGCATTCAAAAGTTAAATAAAGAACGTATTAGTGGATATGAATGGGAAGAATCGAATCATCTTGGTGTTGCCACGCAAGTCGCGAATGGAAAAGCTGATGTGGGAGTAGGATCAGAAAAGTTTTCGCAAATTGTAAATGTAGATTTTATTCCAATCATGAAAGAACAGTATGATTTGGTGATTTTGAAGAATAAAGAAAATGAAGAGCTGATTGAAGTCGTGAAAGGCATTCTGCAATCGGAAGAATTTCATAATGAATTAAAAGCAATCGGCGGATACGATATGACGAAAACAGGTCAAATTATATATGAAATAAAGTGAAACTTTAATCAGTGGGGGTCTTACTGCCCATTAAAGCGGGATAAACTAAAAAGCAGCTTGTCTATAAGACGAGCTGCTTTTTCTATATATAAAGGGGTTTGGGGAAACAAAGTATTAAACAAGACCTTGAGCAAGTGTGTAAATGAAAGCTGTAAGAAGAGTAGCTCCACTTGCAAGTCCGATGAAGTCTGATTTGTTAAATGTGATGTTGTTCATTATAATCTCTCCTTATTTGTTTAATGTAGTTGCAACGGCTTTTGCATCGACAAGTGCGGATAGCACCATGCCCATTGTATTTAAAAATTTGTTTGATTTCATTTTGTTCATCATGCGTATCCGCTCCTTTTCGAATTGTTGTTGCCCTGCTTTATGTCTTAATTATAGGGAATATGATCGCCTGCAACTATCGAATTAGCTTACGGAAGGCTTACACTTTTGTAAGAAAAAAAGACATTCGTGTAAGAATGTCTTTTAAAGCATATTGATATGATGATGCTCTTCAATTGTTTTTAAAAAGCTACGCATTGAATTCGTCATATAGCTATCTTTACGGCGTATGAAAACCGTTGAAATACTACCATATTTTTCAGGGATTGCATGACAATGTACCTTACCAGCTTTAGAAAGATGGTGGACAGCAGACTGTGGTACGAGTGTAATTCCAAGGCCGAGTGCAACACTGTTTAATATGGTCTCTAATATATTAAATTCCATAATTCTTTTTGGTAGCAAACCCTCATCTTTCAGCCATCGTTCTAGTTTGGAACGGTATCCACATCCTTGGTTAAAAACGAGGAGGGGCGTGGTTGTAAATTCTTCAATATGAAAAGCTTTATTTTGTGTTACAAGCATTAATTTCTCTGTACTAACATCATATTGTTCGATTAGTGGATGTTTAATTGGACCTGATATAAAGGCACCATCTAATTGATGATTAAGGACTTCTCTAATCAATTCTTCTGTTAGACCTGCTTGTAATGATAAGTCGACATTCGGATAGCGTTTATAGTAAGAAGATAAAATGGTAGGTAATGTACTTACTGTTTCGACTGTACCAATTTTTAATATACCGGAGGGTGTTTCACTATCTAAAAATACTTGTTTTAGCTCGTCAACATCTTGCAAAATTTTATGAACATAAACGAGCATTTTTCTTCCTTCGGCTGTTAAAGTCATACCTCGTTTATGGCGATAAAAGAGCGGTGTTTTTAGTTCGTTTTCTAGTTGTTTAATACGTGCAGTTACATTTGATTGTACGTAGTTTAATTCCTTTGCTGCGCCGCTTACACTGCCTTGGTCAGCAACGCTTTGGAAGATTTGTAAGTCTCTTAATTCCATTTTATGCTCCTCCTTGATGTTAACTATCATTATAAGTGATAGTTAACATCATTTCGAATCATTTTACGTGATATATTTTTTCTTTTACAATTCTCTTTGTGCAAATAGAAAGAAGTGGGGGATTGTGGTGAAAAAAGGTCAAATGATAATAGGGGCTTTAGCGTGTTTAATTGCAAGTATGTCGTGGGGAGCGATGTTTCCGGTTGCTGATCATGCGCTAGAATACATAGATCCATTTTATTTTTCTCTTATTCGCTATGGAGCGGTGGCAATCGTACTGATTGTATTGTTGTTAGCGAAAGAAGGAAGGCAGGCATTTCGTTTAGAGGGAAGAGGAAAGTTACTCGTCTTTTTCGGGACGATGGCGTTTACTGTATATAATGTACTTATATTTTTAGGTCAAATGTTAATGGGAAAATCAGGCGTGATGGTAGCCTCCATTATGGAAGCACTTATGCCGATGATTTCTATTTGTATTCTATGGGGATATAAGCATGTAAAACCGAAAAAATATATGATAACGAGTATGATTATCGCTTTTGTAGGAGCTATATTTGTTATTACAAAAGGTGATATGATTTTCTTTTTAACGTTGAAAGATAACATGTTTTCACTAGCATGTATATTTGTTGGAGTTGTAGGCTGGGTTATTTATACGATGGGTGGTCAAACGTGTAGCGATTGGTCAACATTACGTTATTCTACGTTGACGTGTGTATTCGGTACGACTGTCACAGGGATTATAACTGTAATTATTACATCGCTTGGATATGTATCGGTTCCGAGTATGGGAACGATTTCTATCGTGAAATATGATTTATTGTTTATGATGACATTACCGGGAATCGTAGCATTACTCGCTTGGAATTACGGTGTGAAGATTTTATCATCTATTAATGGGATTTTATTTATTAACTTTGTGCCGATTACGACTTTAATGATTATGATGATGCAAGGATACAAAATAACGATGTTTGATATTGTAGGAACTTTACTTGTTATTGCAGCGCTTATTCGCAATAACGTTTGTCAGAGAAAAGAAGAAAATATAAATAAGAAGGTTTTACAAGAAGAGCAATTACGCCAAGCTGTTTAGTAGGCAATTGGAGGATTTCACATGTTAGAAAGTGTATTGTTTTTCTTTGCTGTCGGAGTTGCTTGTGAGCTTGCAGCGATTAACCGAAATGGTCGTAAGAAGATAAAACAACAAGCTGAAATGATACAGCTTTTAAAAGAGTTAAAAGAAAGAAACATTTAAAAAGACGACCAGGCATAGACGGTCGTCTTTTTCTATATAAAGGGGAAAGGGGACACAAAGTTATACAAGCGTAGCAGCGTAAATAAAAGCAGTAAGAAGAAGAGAGCCGCTAGCTAATCCTAAAAAATCTAATTTGTTAAAAGTGATATTGTTCATAATGAATTCTCCTTACTTGTTTAATGTAGAAGCAACAGCTTTTGCGTCGATTAGAGCGGAAAATACCATGCCCATTGTATTTAAAAAATTGTTCGTTTTCATCTTGTTCATCATATTAATCCGCTCCTTTTCGAATAGTTGTTGTTTCTTTCTGACTTAATTGTATGAAATATTGCAAGAAGTAACTATCGAATTAGCTTACAAGAAAATTACACTTTTGTAAGAATTGAAATTTAACAATTAATACTCATTTTTATTACCAACTCCTAAAACTTAGTGTTATAATCGTTGTAAGAGAATGATTATAATTCGGATGTTCAGAAAGGAACGAAACAAATGTATAAACCAATTACATTTTTGTTGAAATATATATTTAAAACAGCTGGAAAAGTAGAAGTGCAAGGAAGAGAAAAGTTACCAGAAGGCGGCCCGTATGTTGTTGCGTGTACACATACAAGTTTTATGGATGTATTAATGTTAGCTACAGGGATGTATCCGACCCAAATTCATTACATGGCTAAAAAAGAATTATTTGAAGGGAAATTCAAAAACTGGTTCTTTAAAAATGTGAATGCATTCCCTGTAGATCGTGCAAATCCAGGACCGAGCACACTCAAAATTCCGTCACGCCTATTAAAGGAAGGAAAAGTAGTAGGGATCTTCCCAAGTGGAACGCGATCAACAGAAGACGTTTCATTAAAAGCTGGAGCTGTTACGATTGCGCTACGTTCTAATGTCCCGTTAGTACCGGCAGCTTATGTTGGTCCATCAAGTGTAAAAGAATTAATAAAGGGGAAAAAGGCACAATTGATTTTTGGAGACCCAATTCAAATTGATGCTGAAGAACAAATAGATCGAAAAACAGCGATGAAAATGATGACAGATCAATTAAATGAGAAGTTTGAGGAGCTAAAGGAAACTTTGCAATCAAATCAAAAATAAGAAAAGACGACCGGGCATAGACGGTCGTCTTTTCTATTACTATTTATAATAAGGGGGAAAGGGGACACGAAATTTATACAAGCGTAGCGGCGTAAATAAAAGCAGTAAGAAGAACTGATCCGCTAGCTAGTCCTAAAAAATCTAATTTGTTAAAAGTGATATTGTTCATAATGAATTCTCCTTACTTGTTTAATGTAGAAGCAACAGCTTTAGCATCGATTAGAGCAGAAAATACCATGCCCATTGTATTTAAAAAATTGTTTGATTTCATTTTGTTCATCATATGAATCCGCTCCTTTTCGAATAGTTGTTGTTTCCTTCTGACTTAATTGTATGAAATATTGCGGGGAGTCACTATCGAATTAGCTTACAGGAAAATTACACTTTTGTAAGAAAAACGAATGCAGGTGTAATGATGAGTAGATTTGACATATGTGCATGGAATTCATTAATTTAAAAGTAGAGGTGAGTGTATGGCTAATATTAAAGATATTGCAAAGATGGCGGGAGTTTCAGTTACGACTGTTTCGAGAGTATTGAATGATCATCCGTATGTAAGTGAAGAAAAAAGGAAAGCGGTTATAGAGATAGTTGAGAAATTGAATTACTCGCAAAACGCAAATGCTGTTCATTTATCAAAAGGGAAAACGAATATTGTTGGTGTGATTTTACCGTATATTAATCATCCATGCTTTGATGCGATGGTGGGCGGGATGATGGAGGTGGCGTTAGCTCATAATTACAGAGTGCTACTTTGCCAAACGAATTATAATAAAAAAGAAGAAATGAAAAGTTTACATATGTTAAAAACAAAACAATTGGATGGTCTTATTATTTGTTCTCGTGCAAACGATTGGGAAACGATAGAGCCGTATGCTTCCTATGGGGCAATTGTTGCTTGTGAAGATAATGATATTTCAAATATCTCAAGTGTATATACGAATCATTCGGCCGCTTTTCAATTAGGAATGGAGTATTTAATCGAGAAAGATTATAAAAAAATTGGTTATTGCACGGGAAGGAAGTTAGGACCGAGTAGTCAAAAGCGTTTTGATGTTTATAAACAGCAATTGCAATCTATAGATGAAGAAGTGAATGAAGAATGGATTTTCACAGAATGCTTTACATTAGAAGATGGTGTGAGAGTGGCTCATAAATTAAAGGAGATGCAGCATCTTCCTGAAGCGTTAATAGTAGCTGGAGATGAAGTTGCGATTGGGGTGATGACAGAAGCTGAAAAATTAGGTATTCAAGTTCCTAAAGATTTAGCGATTATTGGATTTGATAATCAACCTATTTCGCAAGTGTTACAACTTACAACCATTGATCAAAATTTAAAGGACATAGGTAAAAAGGCCTTTGAAATGTTTTACAGGCAAATAAGTGATGAAAGTTCTAAACAAGAAAAGGTGGAGATTCCATACGAACTTGTGGAACGCTCTACTGTTTAGTTTTAATCCGTTATGTGTAAATTGCATAACGGATTATTTTTTTGAAATATCTTTGACAGGAAACGCGTTTCATACTTTATAAAGGAGTTAAGCCGGTCTGTAATAATCCATGGATTCTTTTCAAGAATAGTATTTTTGGAGGAATATGCATGAATGAACTTTTATCGAGTATGAAAAAGTATATAGAAGATGATGAAAAGATTTTGGCCTTTGTAGTAGGGATATTTGAGAAGGAGGATTTTGCGCTATCGTATCAGCATGGGATTTTTGCGGCTACTACTAGACGTCTCCTCTTTTACGGGAAATTTCCATACTATCCTGCAACATTTAAAGATTATTCGTATTTGCATATAGATAGCATAGTTTGTCGTCCGCATTTCGAATGTACTTGTAATCATGAAACCATTCGAGCTAAGTATATTCAGAAGGGGAATGTGGAGCGATTTGTCCGTACAGTTAGAGCAAATATGAATAATTAATCACCCCTTTGTTTAAACATAATATCTCGATCTTTAAGAGTGAAAATGCGCAATAAAAACAACTTCTAAACCTCTAGGAGATAGTGATACAATGTCAAATGGGGGGAGGTATGAACTATGGTTAATCAACGTATAAAGGAAATAACACTAATTACAATTGGTTCATTATTATTCGCAATTGGTATTAATTACTTTGCAATTCCAAACCGTTTATCAGAGGGTGGAATTATTGGTGTAACGGTTGTTACGTACTATTTATTTGATTGGTCGCCGGGGATTGTGAACTTTGCTATAAATGCAATTTTACTAGCTATCGGTTATAAATTTTTTGATAAGAAAACGATGGTTTATACAATTTTAGGGATTGTAGAAACATCCTTGTTTTTATATGTTACGGAACATATTGAGTATCATGTAAATAGTGATACGTTATTAGCTGCTCTATTCGCTGGTTTATTTGTCGGTGTTGGATTAGGCTGTATGTTCAAAGCTGGAGGTACATCAGGAGGATCGGCAATTTTAGCTCAGTTAGCAAATCAATATTTAGGGTGGAGCGTAGGTAAAGGCGTACTTATTATTGATATCGTTGTAATTGCTGGGTCTGTATTTATAATAGGACAAGAAAAAGCAATGTACACACTTGTTGCAGTATTCATTGGAGCGAAAGTGATTGATTTCATTGTAGAAGGAATGGATACAAAAACGGCTGTTACAATTATTTCGAATCAACCAGACTTAATACGTGAAACTATTACGAAAAACATGACACGCGGTGTCACTGTATTAGAAGGACGCGGCGGATATACTGGTAAAAATAAAGAAGTATTATATATTGTTATTAATAAACAAGAGCTTGTTAAGTTAAAGCAAGTTATCGGCCGAGTAGATGAAGATGCTTTCGTTGTTATTCATGATGTACGTGATGTACTTGGCGGTGGCTTTAAAGCGAGCTAAAAGGTGAACGAGTAAATTCGTTCACCTTTTTTAATTCTTACAAAAATGTAAGTGTAATGTAATGAGATTCAATAGTAGATTTTATTCCTTCTTTTTAAAATGGATGTATATATATCCTGCTGAGGAGGAATGTTTATTATGAAGAAAAAAATGATCATTACTATAATAGCGATGGTAGTGATAGTAATAATGTTACTGCCTACGAAACTTGGACCGGTTATCGATAAATATAATCCGCTTAATAAGACGAAAGAATACTATACTGTTGTGAATACAATTGGTCAGCCTATTGGTGATGAATGGTATGAATATGAATTTATTGCATTTGATGAACGTGGAAAAGAACAAAAAATAAAGAAGACTGTTAAGCATATGTTAAAGAGAGATGAAGCATTGAAGGTGTATGCAAAAGGGCGCTATGGCGAGGCGATTGAAGAAATTGAAGCTGTAAATATTCCTATTAATGCGAAGAGTAAACTTTTAGCGATGAGATAGCGAATTATACCCCCACCTATTTTTTGTCGAAAATAAAAATACTAGATAGGGGTATTTTTGGGTGTGTAAGAAGGCCTTAGTCCATATGGACTAAGGCCTTCTTCATTATATAAAGGGGAAGGGGGTACATTGTAGTAGCATGAGTGAAAGGTATAAGAAGAGTAGCTACTAGCAATGTAATTTGGTTATGTGAGTGTTCTTCTTATTTGGCTTACTTTCTAACTTTATCCCGCTTTAATGGGCAGTAAGACCCCTCACCTCAAAATTCAGCGAAAGCAAAGAAGTTAGGTGGGGGATCAACTGCCCATAAAAGTCCGATTGGTTCAACTAATAATCAGTGGGGGATGAAGAAAACCCCCACTGATTAAAGTTTCACTTTATTGTACGAGATGTAGCGAAGGTAAACTATCGAATTACATTACACATAGCTTACAAACATGTAAGCCTTCTGTAATGTAATTCGATGGTTAAAAGATAGTGAATTTTATATAGTGTACTTAGAAAGTCTCACTGTATTACTTTCTGTTTGTAATATGAATGAAGAATGAAAACCAACTACTTTTTAATAGCCCTCATCTGTATGTAGATGAGGTTCTTTTTATAAACCTTACAACATTGTAAGGTTTACGTAAGTTAATTCGATAGTAAATTTGTCATATTTTTTGCATAATAGATACAAATAGATAAAATAATTAGGGATATTGTAAGAAGGGAGAAAACTGGGATGCGTAAAGAAGAAGTAGTGAAGTTTCCAATTAAAGATTTCTGTAGCTACTTTACTGTTGCCGTAGTATGTATTGGATTATTTGATATCATAACAAACTTAATTGTTAAATAATATAGATGAAAAAACAAGAAGGGATATCCCTTCTTGTTTTTTTTATGGGGGAATAAATATGAAATGGATTGATAGCCATATACATGTCGACCAATATAAGGATGAAGAAAAAAGTAGATTAATTAAAGATGTGGAACATAGTAAAGAGATAAAGGGACTTATTGCGGTATCTATGAATTATCAATCATGTAAAGAAACTTTATCTTTAGCAAAGCGATATCCTTTTGTACATCCAGCAATAGGTTTTCATCCGGAGCAACCGATTCATAAAGAAGAATGTGAGCAAATTTATAAATTAATTGAAGAGCATGTAGAGGACATAGTTGCGATTGGTGAAGTCGGCTTACCGTATTATTTAAGAAAAGAAGATGAGCGCATTGCTGTCAATTCATATATATCAGTGTTACAACGGTTTGTTGAACTAGCTAGTAAATATGATTTACCAATTATATTGCATGCAGTGTATGAAGATGCTGATGTTGTATGTGATTTATTGGAGAAATATAAAGTTTCACGAGCACATTTCCATTGGTTTAAAGGAAGTGAAACAACAATGAAACGGATGCTCGGGAACGGTTATTATATTTCTATCACGCCAGATGTTTTACATAAGGAGAAAATTAGAAAAATTGTTTCGTATTATCCACTTGAATATATGATGGTAGAAACGGACGGACCGTGGGAATTTCAAGAGAATGTTATGACGCATCCGAGAATGATTCGAGAGGTATTGAAGGAAATTAGTGTTATAAAAAACATATCTGTTGATAGGGTTGCGGAAACGATATATGAAAATACGATTCAATTTTACTTGAAAGGATAGGAGAGTTACTCTTATTCTTTTTATTATGGATATTTTTTCTAATATTTTCTATAATTTATGATGTTCTTAATTTGATGAGGGAAGTGGGGAAGAAAATGGGGAGAACATATAAAAAAATAGCTATTACAATGATGGTTGGTGTACTTTCACTTGTAGCGTTTGGGTGTGAGGCAGAAAAAAAGGTTATAAATCCAAACACAACACAGGAAAAGAAGGAAGAACCAATTGATCCATTAGTTGAAAAACAGATGAAAGAAAATGAGAAAAATGGGAATACGGTTGGAAACAGTTCTAATAAAGGGAAGATGGTAGAGAGTAAGGGATGGGTTTACTATGCGGTAAATGGTGATAAAAATACAGGAGGCATTTATCGTACGAAAGATCAATTTCAGACTTCGGAACGTGTAGTGGAAGGTGTAAATGCTTCGTACATAAATATAAAAGACAAAGCTTTATATTTTATTCATACGGATGAAGATAAGAATGCGGGATTATCTTCTTTAATGAAGTATGATATATCTAACAAAAAGCTAGACACGTTAAAAGCAGATACAAATTATGTTTATATAAAAGATCAAACTTTATTTTATCCGAAAAAATATTCTGAGCATGGTGGTTTTGATATTGTAGGAATAGTAAAAATGGATTTGAACACGGGGCAGGAAGAAGCGGCATTTAAAAACTCAGGTTGGTCTCAAACGATAGACGATAGTATTCTACATTGGAATAAAGATCGTGGAACACAAGTGACAAAAGATAATAAAACTTGGTCAAAGGAAAATTATGCAACAATATCTAGTGCTACTTATAATAATGAAAAATTATATGCTGTTGTCGACTTTTCGTTACCTTTTGAAACAAATGAAGCTGAGCATGGCATATATGAAATAGACATTCAACAAAATAACGAAAAGTTATTGGTAAAGGATGCCCTGCAGATGAATGTGAAAGGGGATACTTTTTATTATTTAAAAAAGGATGGAGTATATAAGAAGAAAATGAATGGTGGAAATGAAAAAGTAATTTATAATAAAACGGTTGAACCAACTAAATCCTATTTATATTTTGTAGCAGGAGATATGTATCTCTATACGGAGAACGGAACTATTTTAAATCTAGATACAAAGAAATCAAATGAAGAAAAAGAGAAGAAATTAGCAGATGATGTTATGTTACAGAAAGTATGGAATGCACAGAAGGAACTTACTAATGTTCAAATGGCTGCACTAACAGGAAACCCAAAACGAGTAGGAGATTTTTCATACGGGGAATTAGTGAATCCTATTTATAATACGAAGGATACTTTAGAGACTACGCTATCTACGTACTTCTCACAACCATTTATAGGAGAGTACATGAAGAGTAAGTATATTAAAGAGTTAAATGGAAAAATGCACTATGCTATTGGAGATCCAGGATCAAAAGCAGCAACTAAATTTACAAAAATTATTTCTGCCGAGCTAAAGGATGGAAAAATAAAAGCGCAGGTAGAAACGTATAATGATTATGATAATGTAACGGAAAAAGTAGAAGTTGAATTTATTTATGAAAATAATCAATGGGTTATTAATAATATGCCGCGTTTTGGTTTAAGTTAAAAAAACCACCAAGCATTTTGCTTGGTGGTTTTATTTTAGGATTCTAATTTTTTCGCACGTCTTAATAACAATAGAAAGACAATGATGAAGAAACCGAGTATAAGGAAGAATCCATATTGTTTTACATAGTCCATTACGTCGCTTGCGCTTGTTGGCTTTTCAACGTGAATGCCGTCCTTATTAGTAGTAATATGAATATCTTGCATTTTCACTTCATTTGTTTCTTTTTGTAAATCAATCCATTCTATATTTGGAATGCTTTCTAGATCCTTTAATACTTCTTTTAATGGTTTCACACCTAAGTAAGGATGATAGAATGCACCAATAACTCCATCGGATAATTTAGCAACAGATACAGCACGTTCCTTCATCTTTGCAATAGCATGTGGCTTATCTTCTTCAATAAAACCAACTGTTTCAGGCATTAATTTCATCCCGTGTAAAAATGATGGGGTACTTGTATAAAATGGTGAGTGCATGGATTTCCAAGTTGTATCACTTAACTGTAGTTGTCCTACATAAGTTGAAAAGTATCTTGATAATATTTCATATCCTTTTTGGGACATCGTATAATGGGGTGCTTCAAATGCGACAGGATACAGTTTAGCATCTACAAGTTCTTGAATGCCCTTTTCAATATGCTCAGTCGTATATTTTTCTTCAAATTCTTCCCCTTTTTTTACGTATGCATTATATGCTTCTATATTAGGAAAGTCATCTTTTGTTTTTGGTTGTTCATGCTTCGGTTGTCGAATTGGTTGGTCTGTTTTTACGTCCCAAAATTCAAAACCTTCTCCAGTTTCACTATCATAAAATTGGTGCGTATAACCATGCATAATAATTGCTGCACCATCATCTTGCATAGAGCGTAAAAGATCGACTAGCTCAGGTTTATCTTTTAAATGTATTGTCTTTCCTGTATCCGGATCTTTATATACCGGTATGACTGTAATCATGTAAGGAATCTTTTTCTCTTTTAGTAATTCAGCAATTTCTTTTAATTTATTTATATCTGCGGCTGGATGAACATCCTCAAGACGTAAATAAGCTTCCACTTTATCTGTCGTTGGTTTTTGTCCGAAGTAAGAAAATAACATTTCGCCGACGTAATGAGACATCCAGTCAAAGAGATTTGATGTTGCAACATAATAAGATGTTTCATGCTGGACGATTAGTGGGCTCTTGCTATTTGGGCTTAAAGCGTTAGCAAGAACAGTTCCGTTTGTATCAAAAGCTTGAATCAATCGTTCCTCTTCTAAAGTGTTTTTTAGCTTATGGCTTGGATATTCGATTTGATTAACTCGTATATCATTATCCTTTAGCGTAATGAAAGAAAAGCGATTAGATAATTGTTCAACATTTTGTCCTAAAACTAATACTGGGCCTGAGAAATCTTCTAGAAGTTTCTTTGTTTCAATAGGAAATTCTTCTTTTTGTTCCCCGATATAAACAATATGTGTATAAGAAGATAAATTAGTAATTTCATTAGCCTTTTTTAAACTTTTCGTAGTTATATCGTTTGTAAAATGTCCTAATTGAGTATTAAGGATTTGAATGTTATTTGTAATTTGATCGTCTTTTGTACTGTATAAAACAAGTACTTTTTGTTTTGATGATGTTTGTGCAGAGGTGTGGATAGGGATAAGTAGTAAAATGCTGAACAAGAGTAATATACACTTCTTCATTTGGTCTGCTCCTATTCTATATGTAGAGTTCAATTTACAATTATATACAAGAAATACGTTGTAGTCTATGAAAGTTACATTTTTGCACGTATTTACCAGCTGTTTTTTCACAAAATCGGTCTAAAGCATGATGATAATATGCATAGTTATTTGCTATGATAAAAGAGTAAGAGAATGATAGAATGTGGGTAAATGTAAAGGGAAGAAGGCTGAAAGGGGACAAATTTCAGCGGAGAAAGAGGTAGAGGTAGTGAAGAAATTCTTTGTAGGATTTTTAGTTGTTCTTGGGGTGTACTTATATTTCCAAGGAAAGTCTGAGGGAATGGACAAGCTAGTGAATGAGACAAGTTATGTTGACTCAGAGGAAGCAAAACAGATGAAACAAATTATTATAGAGGAAGCAAAGAAAGTCAATCTTCCAGAATGGATACCTCTTACAATTGCCGAACATGAAAGCCGGTTAAATCCAAGAAGTATTGGAGATAACGGAACTTCATTCGGATTGTTTCAATTGCATCGCGGTGGCGGGCTTGCACCAGATCATTTAACTGATGAAGAGTTGAAAGATCCGCGCACAAATGCGCAAATTGCAATGCCGCATTTAATGAAAGGATATAAGCGCGGGGTGCAAAAAGGTTTGACTGATTTTGCACTACTAAAATATATAGCAAATACATCTGGATGGCCAGGAAATTTAGGGCCAGAGTGGACGGATAATAACATGAAGTATAACATCGGATTAGAAGATGTGTATTATCGAAATAAAGGTGTAATAAAAGAGTAGGTTTTTTATACCTACTCTGTTTTTTTATGAATAACTTCATCCTTTTCTTGTATGAAATACTGAGCTAGTTGTATTTTCACGTCTTCTAGTTTTGTAGAAACTTGCGGTATTTTATATCCTACATACAATGGTGAAACGACAAACCTAGGAACAACTTTACAAATGATTTTTCCGTTCAAGTAATAGAAGAATAAGTTATAACTACTACATCCTTTATGGAAATCTGTCAGTATATAACGTACAGTTTGCTGAATATAATTTGCTAGTTCATCTATGCATCCAATATCTTCAATGATGATATTAAATTCAGTAAAACCGATAATAGGACGATCTGAAATATTGAGTTCAATGCGTTCGTTTTTTTGTACAATTACTCCTCGGAAGTTGTCCTGTTCTACGTTACCGAGATAGTCTACATATTTCATTCCTATAATCTGCATGTGTGCATGATGCAAACTCCCGCCTGAGAATGGACCGTGATTTTTGTATAAAATCACAGATGTGAATTCTTCATTCTTCTGTAAGTCTAACCAATGTTTAATTGAAAAACGAATTAGCGATCTCATATGTTCTTCTGTATATGTCGCAATATGATCTTCACAATTATCGGTTTCGATTAGCACCGTTTGAAATGTATCTTTTAATGTAGGAAATTTGTTTTTTAGCCAAATAATTGAGCCCTCAGTTGCTAAAATATCCGTTAAATTTTCTCTGTCACAAAAAGGACATGCAGCGCTTCTATTCCGGATGCTTTCTGGTTTTTGTTTGCCGATATCGTTTAAAAAGTATAGTTGTTGTGTATCCATTTATATATATGCCCCTTTAAAATATGTGTAAAAATCCCGCTTAATACATTCGGGAAAAGGAGAAGGAAATCCTTTAAAGGGAATAGGAAAAATAAAAGACAAGATATCCTCATTACAACAGGGTACCTTGTCTTTTATTTTTTCTTTAATAATGTGTATGGATAATATAGATCGTTTTTATTATGTTTCTTTTTTCTATTTTTTATTGTGTATAAGGCAATTGCTGTACTCGCGATTAAAATAATGGCTTTCTTCATATTCGTTTACCCCTTTTTTATTGTTGGTTTAATTCTTGGCTAACTGCTTTTGCATCAACTAGAGCGTGTAAAATCATTTTTACCATGTTCATCATATTCTCTCACTCCTTTTTATAGTTCGTTTAGTTCTTTTACAACTGCTTGTCCGTTCACTAATACCTCAAAGATTGCTTTTACGATTTCCTTCATCATGATTGTTTCCTCCTTTTGTTGTCTCTCTTGTTTACATCTTTATTGTATAGGGAGGCATCTTTTCGTACTATCGCTTTCCATTACGTGAACATAACAGTTTTGTAAGATTTGATGTCACTTATTGAAATGTTTAGTCTATCTTCATTATTTTCAGAAAAATGACTATTCAAACATGAAATGGGAAAGTATAATAAAGAAGTAAGTATTAAATTCCGTACGAAAGAGGTGAATGAGATGAAACGTTCTTTAGCTGCACGTGCCAAATTTTTAGATTATATCTATTTTTGTCGTGCGATTTTTCATGATGTAGTTGTTAACGGGATACGTCTGTCCTTTTTTAACAATTGCATAGTAGCTATTGAACGATAGAAATCTCTTCACCCATTTTTAATAAACGTGTGAAAAGGGAGCTATTTGGCTTCCTTTTTCTATGTCGAAAACCATGGGGAATGTTTCTTTCCCATGGTTTTTTATATTGAAAGGAGTACGGAAAATGACAATTTGTAGTGTAAATAATGTAACGAAATCTTTTGGTGGAAACATCATATTTGAAAATATATCGCTTGAAATAAAGAATGGTGAACGTGTTGGATTAGTTGGTCGTAACGGTAGTGGGAAGACAACAATCTTTCAGCTTCTAACTGGAATGGAAAGTTTAGATGCAGGAGCCATTCATATGAAGAAAGGTACATGTATTGGTCATGTGGCACAAATTCCGAAATTTGATGAGGATATGACTGTATACGATGTACTGAGTTCGGCTTTTAAAGCAGAAAAGGAATTAGAAAGAGAAATGCGTACTTTAGAAAAAAATATGGCGGAAGAACGAGAATCGTCTGCTTTACAAAAGTTAATGGAGAGATACGGAGTAATTCAAGAAAAGTTTGCGTTCCTTGGTGGTTATGAAATAGAAGCGAATTTGATGAAGGTAGCAAATGGGCTACAGGTGACAGAACTATTTCCTCGATCCTTTCTGGAGTTAAGTGGTGGAGAACAAACAAAGATAAGTCTTGCATATATGCTATTGCAGAAACCAGATCTACTTCTATTAGATGAACCAACCAATCATTTAGATTTATTCGCCGTAGAATGGCTAGAACAATTTTTAAAAGAATACACTGGAACGGTTATGGTTATTTCACATGATCGCTATTTCCTTGATGAAGTTGTAACGAAGATTTTTGATTTAGAAGATGGAGAGATTCACGTGTATCATACAAACTATTCTCAGTTTGTTGAGGAAAAGGAAGAACGGTTGCTGCAGGAGTTCCAGGCTTATCAAGAACAGCAAAAGAAAATAAAGAAAATGAAAGAAGCAATTAAGCGACTACGTGAATGGGCAAATCAGGCGAATCCTCCGAATGAAGGATTGCATAAGAGAGCGAGAAGTATGGAACGCGCACTGGAACGTATGGAGAAACTAAAGAAACCTATTTTAGAACGGAAACAAATGGGACTTCAGTTTGAAGGGCAAGAGAGAAGTGGGAAAGATGTTGTTGTAATGAAAGAAGTGAGTAAAGGGTTCGCTGGCCATCTTTTATTTAATGAAGCGAGTTTACATGTTCGTTTTCAAGAGCGTGCGGCGATCGTTGGTCGTAATGGTACAGGAAAGACAACGCTACTAAAATTACTATTAGAAGAAATAGAACCAGACGCTGGTGAAATTCGAATTGGTAGTAGTGTGAAAATCGGTTATTTATCACAGCATGCGTACGGAAATGTGAAAAGTAATGTATTAGAAGCTTTCAGGGAATATGTAGCTGTAACAGAGGGCGAAGCGAGACATATATTAGCTAAGTTTTTATTTTATGGTCCAGCGGTGTTTAAGAAAGTAACGCAACTGAGCGGTGGAGAAAAAATGAGATTAAGGCTTGCGCAACTTATGTATCAAGATATCAATTTTTTAATTTTAGATGAGCCGACAAACCATCTCGACATTGAATCAAGGGAAGTTTTAGAGGAGGCTCTCGAACAATATAATGGAACAATTTTAGCTGTTTCACATGATCGTTATTTTCTAAATAAGTTATTTGAAAAGACGTATTGGATTGATGAACGTAAATTATTTGAGTTTGCAGGGAACTACGCATGGGCGCGTCAAAAGTGGGAAGAAAAACTTGAGAAGCAAGTAATAACGCAGCAACGCCAAGGAAGAAAAAGGATTGAAACAGCCTCTGTAAAAAAGAAAGAAGTTAGGAATGTTGAGGAGATTGAAACAGAGTTAATGCATGTAGAAGAAGATATCTATACGCTTGAGTGTAAGATGGAACATGTGGTTGATGTTGAAATGCTTGAACAATTGTATGAAGAGAAAACGAAGAAAGAGTTGTTACGAGCGGAGTTATATAATGAGTTAGAGAATATTATGGAGTAAAAAGTAAAAAGCGAATTCCTTTCAGTTTTGCTGAAGGGAATTCGCTTTTTATATGGATACTTTATTTTAAGAGATAAATAAGAGTTGTGTTTCACGTGAAACAGTAAATTTGATAAATCTTTGTTCCGTAATTTGCATAGGGTGTGAAACATAAAAGGTATTAGAAGCTTTTTGGATCGATAAATTATTTCCCGAGACATAAGTATGTGAACGGCGATTCGTGATTGAAAACAAAAAAACAGAGTTACAGCTTTACGCGCTGAACTCTGTTTTCTTTTTGTGTCGTATCTTCTCTTGTTGAAATGATAATGGCGATCCCGAGCATAATAAAAAAAGCTAAAAAGAGGACGAACTTTGGGAAGAATGGGAATAGTAATAGCGCCCCGACTATCATAATTGTTAATAATACGTAGTGCAGGACGTATTGGAATAGGTTGTCCATGTTTTCGCCCCCTTTTTGGTAATTGGTTATTAGTATTCTATGTCCCATACGGAACGAATAGAAGTGGATTTTTAATTTTTTAATACGAAATAAAAGAGAACAATTGACATGGTGAAAGGAAAGGAATAATCTTGAAATTAATTCATACTATTTTTATAGGTAAAATAAATATAGTTACAGGAAGGGGGCTATGTTCCTACATCGTTAAAAATTAGGAAGGTAAAGGTGAGCGTCTAATGAAAAATGCTTTTAAAGGAGCACTTGCTACATTTCTTAGTGTATCGGTATTACTAGCCGGATGTGGTCAAGAGGAAGCAAGTACAAATGAAGCCGGGAACGTACTAAAAGTAAAAGATGAATTTATTAAAGCAAGCGACAAAGCAAAAAGTCCTACTAAAGTAAAAGAAAGAAAAGATACTTTTGTAGTTGGAATGCCAAGTCCTGGCGGGATATTCCTTCCGCACTTTATGGAGAATGGATGGGATGGTAACATAACGCAAGCTATCTTTGCTCCTCTTGTTGGACTCGATAAGGAAGGAAAACCAATTCCAATTTTAGCGAAGAAGTGGGATATTTCGGAGGATCAGCTTACATATACGTTCCATTTGAAAGATGATTTAAAGTTTAGTGATGGATCCCCGTTAACTGCAGATGATGTAGCATTTACATTAACGTTATTACATGATCCAACTTATAGTGGTGCGACTGATATAAGTCAAACAGCAATAAAAGGTGGGCAAGCATATAAAGAAGGAAAAGCGAATTCTATTGAGGGAATTCAGGTCGTAGATTCGAAAACAATTAAAATTACAACTGAAAAGGTAAATGCCCAAACATTATCGTTAATTGGCGGAGAAGTGATTTCAAAAGCTTATTACGGGAAAGAGTATAAACAAGGACACTTGGAGTATTTAAAAGAATTGTATGGGAAGCCGCTGGGAGCAGGAGCTTATAAATTGGATAAATATATTCCTGGTCAAGAAGTTCGATTTGTAGCAAATGAAAATTATTTTGAAGGAAAGCCGAAGATTGAGCACTTTATTTATAAAATTACAAAAGGTGATACGAAGCTACAACAATTTCAAGCGGGAGAAGTAGATTATGATGGTTTTACGACAAACGCGGAGACGATTGAACAGTTAAAGGATTTAGGTTTTGCTAATATTAATGTATATACAGGAAGCTCTTACGGCTACATTAAAATGAATTATAAGAAGCCATACTTTAAAGATAAACGTGTCCGCCAAGCATTTATTTACGGATTAGAGCGTCAAAAGGTTATTGATACGTATTTCCAAGGATATGCGTCACTCGTTAATGTACCGATTACGCCAGTTTCTTGGGCGTATACAGAAGAGGGTATTAATAAATATGAGTATAATTTAGAGAAGGCGAAGAAACTACTGGATGAGGCTGGGTGGAAAGCTGGTTCGGATGGAATTCGTGAAAAGGACGGACAAAAACTGAAAGTAAGTTATTTTGCCTCATCAGCAAGTAAAATAAATGATGTAATGATTCCTGTGATGAAAGAAGATTATAAAAAGCTTGGTGTAGAGTTTAACCCAGAATATATGGACTTTAATACGATGATTTCAAAAGTGATAAAAGGTGATTATGATTTGGCGATGGTATCTACGCCAATGATTGATGATCCGAGTGGAACGATTGAGGAGTTTGTTTCAACAAGTAAACGAAATTATGATGGATATTATAATCCGAAAGTAGATGAATTAGCTAAGCAAGCATTAGAAACGTTGGATATTGAAAAGCGAAAAGAAATTTATAAAAGGTTATATCAAGAGTTAAGCGAAGACCCGCCTGTAATCTTCTTAAATAATAGTAAAGTTGTGTCCGCACATAATGCACGAATTCAAGGATTACAAGAAGATAACTATAACGGTATTTTATTAAGTTTACCTAAATTAAAGATAGAACAATAATTTAGGGGGAATTATCAAAATATTTATTCAGAAAGAATTGACAAAATATAACTGACGATATAAGCTAATAACCATAAAGTCTACCGGAAAGGTCGGAATATGATTGTTACCCCTCAAAAACATCTATTTTTTTACGATTAAAACCGACTTTTCCGATTGGCTATAAATATGCTGTGGGAGGCATACATAAGCTAATAAGTTCAAAGGGTATAACTATTAAACAGTTAGGGTGGGGACAATGAAGACAAAGACAAAAAAATGGGCTGGTGTATTTTCGGTATTACTGAGTAGTTCGCTTGTGTTATCTGCTTGTGGGGGACAGGAAGATACGGCTTCTACAGAACCGGTTAAACAGCAGGATTTAAAAAACATAAAAATAGAAAAGATTGCTGCTACAGATAAAACGAAAGTGCCAGATAAAGCGAAGAATAGAAAAGATACGTTTATTTCTGGTATCTCAAAGCCTGGAGGAGTTTTCTTACCTTACTTTCAAGAGAACGGTTGGGATGGCAATGTGACATCGGTTATTTTTGCTTCCCTTGTTACAACAGATAAACAAGGAAAACCTATACCAGATCTTGCTGAGAAGTGGGATGTTTCTTCAGACCAATTAACATATACATTTCATTTACGTAAAGACTTGAAATTTAGTGATGGATCACCATTAACCGCGGACGATGTAGCATTTACATTATCACTTCTACATGATAAAGCGTATGAAGGCGGAGATGATATTTCACAATATGCAATTAAAGGTGGAAAGGAATATAAAGAAGGAAAAGCGACGTCTATTGAAGGAATTCAAGTTGTGGATCCACAAACAATTAAAATTACGACCGAAAAAGTTAACTCACAAGCGCTAATTGCTTTAGGTGGTCCAGTATTATCGAAAACTTATTATGGGAAAGAGTATAAACAAAATACTAGTTTAGATTATTTAAAAGAGTTATATGGAAAACCGATAGCTGCGGGGCCGTATAAGTTTGAAAAGTATATCCCAGGACAGGAAGTTCGCTTTACAGCAAATGAAAATTATTATGCAGGCAAACCAAAAATTCAAAACTTTATTTATAAGATTACTTCACCGGATACAAAATTCCAATTATTCCAAACAGGTGAGATAGATTATACGGGAGTAGGTTACGGGGATGAAATTTTAGAGCAAGTGAAGAGTTTACAGTTTGCAAATGTTGAAATAGAGACGGCTGCTTCATTTAGTTATATAAGAATGAATAGTAAAAAACCGTATTTAAAAGATAAGAAAGTTCGTCAAGCTCTTATTTATGGATTGGATCGTAAAAAATATGTAGATACAGCTTTGAAAGGATACGGTACAGTAGCAAATGTTCCAATTCATCCAACCTCTTGGGCTTATACAGAAGAGGGCATTAATAAGTACGAATATAACTTAGATAAGGCGAAGAAATTATTAGATGAAGCTGGATGGAAAGCTGGTTCAGACGGAATTCGTGAAAAAGATGGTCAAAAACTTAAATTAACGTATTATGGTGCAAGCTCAGCAAAAGAAGGGGATTTATTTATTCCGATAGCAAAAGAGAACTATAAAGAATTAGGTGTGGAGTTCAATCCTGAATTTATGGATTTCAATACGATGCTGTCAAAAGTGAAAAAAGGCGATTATGATTTAGCTTCTGTTGCAACACCAATTACAACAGATCCAAGTGAAACGGTAAGTGGTTACTCCTCAGAAGGTGATGATAATACTTTAGGTTATAAAAATGAAAAAGTAGATGCATTAATTAAAAAGGGAATTGAAACTGTAGATATTGAGAAACGTAAACCGATTTACAAAGAACTGTACAAAGAACTAAGTGATGATCCACCAGTAATTTTACTAAATTATCGTAGAGTCATCACAGCTTACAATGGAAACATTAAAGGAATTGATCCTGAGAAGTATGACAGTATTAGTTCGAACTCACCAGTATTATCTATTGAAAAATAACGAGAAGAATGTATAAGTAGAAGACATTTTTTCATTCAGCTAGTAATATGCTGATTCGAAAAAATGTTCTTCTATTTTAAGCATAAGATTGGAGAGAAAAAGGGTGAAAACGTATATTGTTCGTAGGTTGTTACAAATGATTCCTACGCTTTTGGGAACGTCAGTTGTTATTTTCTTCCTGTTTGCGCTTCTTCCAGGTGATTATATTGATTCAAATCCTAAGATTACACCACAAAGGGCGGAAGAGCTTCGGGAATTGTACGGATTAAATAAGCCAATTGTTGAACGCTATTTTCACTGGTTAGGTAATGCGTTACAAGGAGACTTTGGTTTTTCACTTCAATATCAAGAACCTGTAACATCACTATTAAATAAATTTATTTGGAACTCTTTTATTGTAGCAATTGTTGCATTGTTTTTTATTTGGCTAATCGCACTTATTATCGGTGTATTTTCAGCGACAAAACAACATTCTTTATTCGATAAGCTTGTAACAATTGGTATCTTTGCAGCAATGTCATTTCCTTCATTTTTTATAGGTCTGTTTTTAATTAAGGTGTTCGCAGTTGATCTTAAGTTATTGCCAATAGGTGGAATGATTGATGTTGGTAGTAATTCAACTGGATTCGCTTATGTGATAGAAGTTGCAAAGCATATGGTTTTACCGGTATTTATTTTGACTCTTCTTGGTGTGGGCTCATTAACTCGCTACTTTAGAACGAGTATGTTAGAGGTTGTAAGACAAGATTACATACGAACGGCACGAGCAAAAGGGTTAAAAGAGAAGACTGTTATTTATAAACACGCATTAAAAAATGCCATTTTACCGGCGATTACTTTGTTGGCATTTGAATTACCAGGTTTATTTTCAGGAGCAATTATTATCGAACAAATTTTTAATTGGCCAGGGATTGGCGGTATTCAATTGGAAGCACTAAATTTCCGTGATTATACAGTATTGATGGCATTTACGATGTTTCTTTCTTGTTTAACAATCGTTTCAAACTTTTTCGCAGATATCGTATATGCAGTTGTTGATCCGCGAATTCGGTTGAAGTAAGGGGGGAAAGAAATGGAGACTGTTACAGTAATTAAAGAGAAGAAAGAAAAAAAGAGAAGAAAAAATGAATCATCGCCTTGGCAACAAGCTCTTAAACGAATCAAGAAAAATAAGATGGCGCTCGTAGGATTGTATGCATTAATTTTTATGTTTTTATTTTGTTTTATCGGTCCGTTCTTTTCACCATATGCATCAGGAAAAATACAAGTTGCGTTAATTAACAAACCACCTAGTTTTTCTCATTGGCTCGGTACAGATCAATTAGGGAGAGATATTTTAACGAGACTGATGCAAGCGGGACGAATTTCATTAACAATAGGCTTAGCTTCAATGGTTTTATCAGTAATACTAGGAGCTGTATTAGGGGCTATTGCAGGGTTTTATCGTGGCATCGTTGATAATATTATTATGCGTCTTGCTGATATTTTAATGTCGATGCCAGGATTACCGTTACTTATTATAATGGGGGCGATTTTATCAGAGTGGAAAGTACCGTCTGATTATCGTCTGTATGTCATTATGATTATTTTAAGTTTAGTAGGTTGGCCGGGGCTTGCACGTCTTGTAAGAGGGCAAATTTTATCACTTAGAGAGCAAGCGTTTATGCAAGCTGCTGATGTACTAGGAATAAAAGATTACCGGAAAATTATCTATCACTTAATTCCTAATGTTTTACCGATATTAATTGTCGTATCCACATTAGGCGTTGCAGGTTCAATTTTAGGGGAGTCCGCACTAAGCTACTTAGGTCTCGGAGTCGTTCCACCTACACCATCATGGGGGAATATGATTAGCGCAGCTAACTCATTAATTGATTTTCAGAAACGTCCATGGTTATGGATTCCGCCTGGTTTCGCAATCTTTATAACAGTTGTATCAATTAACTTACTTGGTGATGCACTTCGTGATGCGTTAGATCCAAAGATGAGACGGTAGGTGAGGGAATATGAGTAGAGCGGTAGTAGAGCTGAAAGATTTACAAACACACTTTCAGACAGAAGAAGGAACAGTAAAGGCTGTAAACCATGTTAGTTTTACAGTTCGAGAAGGTGAAACTGTTTGTGTTGTAGGCGAATCAGGTTGCGGGAAAAGTGTAACAGCTTTATCTATTATGGGACTTATTGCTGAATCAGGCAGTGTAGTAGGTGGAGATATTTTATATGAAGGAAAAAGTCTTTTAGGAATGAAAGAGAAGGAGCTTCGTAGTTTACGAGGTAATGATATTGCGATGATTTTCCAAGAACCGATGACATCGCTGAATCCGGTCTTCACTGTAGGGGAACAGATTGTAGAGACGTTAAGGGAGCATGAATTACTTAGTAAAAACGAAGCGTATAAGAAGGCAATTGAGTTAATTCGTAAAGTCGGCATAGCTCGTGCGGATGAAATCGTCCATTCTTATCCACACGAACTAAGTGGCGGGATGTTACAACGTATTATGATTGCTGTTGCACTTAGTTGTAATCCTAAGTTATTAATTGCTGATGAACCGACGACGGCTCTTGATGTTACGATTCAGGCTCAAATATTAGACTTATTAAGACAAGTGAAAGAGGAATTTAAAACATCCATTTTATTAATTACACATGATTTAGGCGTTGTAGCAGAAATGGCTGATTACGTTGTCGTTATGTATGGCGGGAAAGTTATTGAAGAAGCACCAGTACTAGAGATATTCAAAAATCCGAAACACCCGTATACGAAAGGCTTGTTGAAATCAAAACCAGTGATGGGAAAACGAATAGATAAACTATATTCTATTCCAGGGCAAGTTCCTAATTTAGTTGGCTTGGATGAATTTTGCTACTTCAGCGGTCGTTGTGAGCATTGTATGGAAATATGTAAAGAAGAAGCACCGAATCTAAATGTACATGATGAGAATCATAAAGTAGCTTGTTGGTTATATGAGGAGCGTGCGGGACAATGAGTGAACCATTATTAGAAGTAAAAAATTTAAAAACATATTTCCCTATTAAAGGCGGCATATTTAGTAGAACAGTTGGACATGTAAAAGCGGTTGATGGAGTAAGTTTTACTATTAATAAAGGCGAAGTATTTGGTCTTGTTGGTGAATCAGGAAGCGGAAAAACGACGATAGGAAAAACAATTTTACGTCTCGTCCAAAAAACGGAGGGGGAAGTGAAGTTTAAAGGACACGATGTTCATTCTCTATCAAAAGAGGAATTGAGAAAACATCGACCTAATATGCAGCTTGTGTTTCAAGATCCATTTAGCTCATTAAATCCGAGAATGAGAATTGGAGAAGCACTTGGCGAGCCGATGTTGGCTCACGGACTAGCGACGAAGGAAAATGTTCGTGAAAAGGTAACAGAAGTATTAGAGTTATGTGGCTTAGCCCCATATCATATTGACCGGTATCCTCATGAGTTTTCTGGTGGACAACGTCAGCGTATCGTTATCGCAAGAGCTATGGTATTAAACCCAGAATTCATTGTGGCCGATGAACCTGTGGCAGCACTAGATGTATCTATTCAAGCACAAATTATTAACTTATTTAGTGAGTTACAGGAGAAAAAGGGATTATCCTATTTGTTCATTTCACATGATTTAAGTGTAGTCGAACATTTATGTACGAAAATCGGGATTATGTATTTAGGAACGATTGTGGAAACAGCGCCGCGTGATGAGTTATTTACGAACCCGCTTCATCCGTATACAAAAGCATTGTTATCGGCTGTGCCAATACCAGATCCAACAGTGAAGCGAGAGAGAATCATACTAGAGGGTGACATTCCAAGTCCAGCAAATCCACCTTCGGGTTGTCGCTTTCATACACGTTGCCCGTTTGCAACAGATATTTGTAAACAAGCGGTACCAGAATTCCGTAATGTTGGTGAGGAGCATTTTGTTGCTTGTCATTATGTATAAAGGAAAAGGACCCTTTCAAATGGAAAGGGTCCTTTTTTTATTTACTAGATGAAGTTTGTTTCAATACAAATTGCTCGATTGCATGAGCAACACCATGTTCATTGTTTGTTAATGTTACAACATCACATAGTTTTTTTACATCTTCTTCAGCATTTCCCATTGCAACTGATAAGCCAGCTACTTGTAACATCGGTACATCATTAAAGTTATCCCCGATAGCAATAGTATCTTCAATTGGTATATTGAAATAAGCAGCCATTTCTTGTAGACCGTTCCCTTTATGACCATGCTTATCCATAATTTCTACATTAGTAGGAGCTGATGCCGTAACTGAAATATCAGTGTCTTCTTGTAACATGGTTAATAGCTGTGCACGATGCGCGGCATTAAATGTCAAAATGAAGAATTTAGATATTTCTAATTCTGGATTATTTACAACATCTTCGATTTTTTGGAAATCAGTAATTAAGTTCGATTTCTTTTGTTTTTCTGTAATTCTTTCAAGTTCTTCAAGTGTAACATCTAGTGCATGCTTGTTCTCTTCAAACGCTTGCATGACTTGATCTTGCCATGTATATGGAGAATAAACTCCTTTATTCGTATATAGCTTATATGGAAAACCTTCAGATTCTAGTAATTTTGCAAGCTTGTATACTTTATCGTTTTGTAAACAACGCGAGTTAATTACCTTTCCATCCACATAAACAATTGCCCCATTGCTCGCTCCAACTGGAAGAGATAGTTTATATTCTTCCAATAATTTTAAAGCATCCTCTTTTGCGCGACCAGAACAAATCATGACAATATGACCAGCTTCTTTTGCAGTTTGGATAGCTTGTAAGTTCTCTTTGGAGATCTCAAGATTAGATGATAGTAGTGTACCATCCATATCTAATGCGATTAATTTCAAAATGACCACCTCTTTGCTTTTATTATACATAGTTATATAGAGGAAACATATAAACTTATCTTGGAAAGATTGTATTTTATCCCGCTTTAATGGGCAGTAAGACCCCCACCTCAAAATTCAGCGAAAGCAAAGAAGTTAGGTGTGGGATCAACTGCCCATAAAAGTCCGATTGGTGAGGGCTAATAATCAGTGGGGGATGAAGAAAACCCTCACTGATTAAAGTTTCACTTTATCTAGCACGGACAGTTAGTAAAAGCTTGATAGATTCCAACGTATTCATTTAAATATGTACTTTGATTTGTAACAAAAGTAGAGGTAAGTAGGGGGGATGTTTCGTTATATGACTGTAATATTACAATAACATTACAAACGTTAACTTAGTAGAAAGTGCATTAAAACAAGGTTTTTAAGGGTGTTTATAAAAAACGTAAAAAAAGTGTAATAAAATTTACGTAATTATATTGCAACGTAACAATAGTTATGTTACATTAATGTTACAAACGTTACGTTATTAACTTTAATGTAACGCTAACATAAAAACTATGAAATAAACATTTCTTAGAAATTACATATAGATAACTTATTAAAAGGAGGATACATAAAATGAAAGAGCAAGTATTACAAGTAACAAAAGGTGACTTCGTAGGATCAGCAAGTGGAGCAGTAGTATTAACAGCATTAATCGTATTTCTATCAAGCGTATTAGTATAATAGAAGCTTTGTAACAAAAGAAAAAGAGAGGAGAATGCAAAATGAAAGAGCAAGTATTACAAGTAACAAAAGGTGACTTCGTAGGATCAGCAAGTGGAGCAGTAGTATTAACAGCATTAATCGTGTTTCTATCAAGCGTATTAGTATAATAGAAGTTTTGTAATAAAAGAAAAAGAGAGGAGAATGCAAAATGAAAGAGCAAGTATTACAAGTAACAAAAGGTGACTTCGTAGGATCAGCAAGTGGAGCAGTAGTATTAACAGCATTAATCGTATTTCTATCAAGCGTATTAGTGTAATAGAAGCTTTGTAATAAAAGAAAAAGAGAGGAGAATACAAAATGAAAGAGCAAGTATTACAAGTAACAAAAGGTGACTTCGTAGGATCAGCAAGTGGAGCGGTAGTATTAACAGCATTAATCGTATTTCTATCAAGTGTATTAGTATAATATAAGTTTTAAATTATACAAAATGAAAGGAGAATGAGGAATATGAACAGTGAACAAGTGTTACAAGTAACAAAAACAGATTTATTAGGATCATTAGGTGGAGCGGTAGTATTAACATCATTTATTCTATTCCTTGCAAATATATTAGTATGAGATATATAAATACAATCATTCAAAAAAAATAAAGACTCTAGCATATTAGTAAGTAGTTAATATGTTGGGGTCTTTTTTGTTTTCCTCTCATATATACCTTCAAGTATGAATACTCCCTCCGTCATGTAAAGAGAAAAAAGTCGAATTTTATATGTAAGAAAAAAAGAGGAATTTGACAGAAAAGATAGAAAATTTTAAAGGTCAGAATTTGTTAGCTTGCTAACTAATTTCTAATAACTTACGTTGGAAGCGTTTTCGGTTGGTTTTAAGTATGGACCATTTAATCTATTTACAGGGGGATGAGGATTTTATGAAACAAAAATCTATGGATACGCTAGCTGCACAAATGGAGGACTTTTTTCCGGTACGTGATGTAGATCATTTGGAATTTTACGTAGGAAATGCAAAGCAATCAAGTTATTACCTTGCGAGAGCATTCGGATTCAAAATTGTGGCTTACTCTGGATTAGAAACTGGTAACCGTGAAAAGGTATCTTATGTTCTTGTGCAAAAAAATATGCGTTTTGTTGTGTCTGGAGCTTTAAGTAGCGACAATCGTATCGCAGAATTTGTAAAGACACATGGTGATGGTGTAAAAGATGTTGCTTTACTTGTTGACGATGTTGATAAGGCATACTCGGAAGCAGTGAAACGTGGTGCTGTTGCGATTGCTCCACCTGTGGAATTAACAGACGAGAACGGTACACTGAAAAAAGCAGTTATTGGTACGTATGGTGATACAATTCACACGCTTGTAGAGCGTAAAAATTATAAAGGAACATTTATGCCGGGATTCCAGCAGGTGGAGTTTAATATTCCATTTGAAGAGTCAGGTTTAATTGCTGTAGACCACGTAGTTGGTAATGTTGAAAAAATGGAAGAGTGGGTTAGTTATTACGAGAACGTTATGGGCTTTAAACAAATGATTCATTTTGATGATGACGATATTAGTACAGAGTACTCGGCGTTAATGTCAAAAGTAATGACGAATGGAAGTCGTATTAAGTTCCCTATTAACGAGCCAGCAGATGGAAAGAGAAAGTCGCAAATTCAAGAGTATTTAGAGTTCTACAATGGAGCAGGGGTACAACATCTTGCTTTACTAACAAGCGATATCGTTAAAACAGTGGAAGCGCTGCGTGCAAATGGTGTGGAGTTTTTAGATACACCTGATACTTATTATGATGAATTAAGTGCACGAGTTGGAAAAATTGATGAGGAAATTGATAGATTAAAAGAATTAAAGATTTTAGTAGATCGTGATGAGGAAGGATACTTACTACAAATCTTTACGAAACCAATTGTAGATCGTCCAACTTTATTTATTGAAATCATTCAACGTAAAGGTTCTCGCGGATTTGGAGAAGGGAACTTTAAAGCATTATTCGAATCAATTGAAAGAGAACAGGAACGTCGCGGAAACTTATAAGATTTGTATCCACCAGCAAAAGTCTTTTTGTTGGTGGAAATTTCATTTTCATAGGGAGGAATCATGATGAAATTTGTTACATTTCGTCTTCCTTCGAAAGAAATGCGAGCTGGATGGCTTGAAGGTGACAAAGTAATTGATATGAACCTTGCTAGTGATGGGAAATTACCTTCTTCTATGTTCGCCTTTTTAGAGAAAGCGGATGAGTATGTAGAAGTATTGCGTAAGATTAAGAATCCGGAAAAGGGTGTATATTCCTTAAAGGACGTACAATTAGCGGCGGCAATTCCTAATCCGAGTAGTATTCGGGATTTTTACGCGTTTGAACAGCATGTAAAAACGGCCCGTGGCCGAAGAGGGCTAGATGTTGTACCTGAATGGTACGATATCCCGGTTTTTTATTTTACGAACCATCGTGCTGTAATTGATCCGGATGATTTTGTAATTGGTCCGAAGAAATCTAGAAAACTTGATTATGAGCTAGAGATTGCTTGCGTAATTGGGAAAGAAGGAAGGAATATTTCTCGTGAGCAAGCAGAAGAATACATTTTTGGTTATTGTATTATGAATGACTGGAGTGCAAGGGACTTACAAGCAACAGAAATGAAGGTAGGACTTGGTCCAGCAAAAGGAAAAGATTTTGCAACTTCATTAGGAGCGCATCTTGTTACGAAAGAGGAACTGGATGTGTATCGTAACGGTGACCGTTATGAATTAGAAATGACTGCTCATGTAAATGGAAAGCTATTATCAAAGGGGAACTTCCAAGATATTTACTATACATTTGCTGAAATGATTGAACGTGCTTCGGAAGACGTTACGTTATATCCAGGAGATGTGATTGGTTCTGGGACAGTAGGAACAGGGTGTATTTTAGAACTGGGTACGGAAGAGTGGCTACAAGATGGAGATGTTGTAGAACTTACGATTACTGGTTTAGGTACGTTACGTAATACGGTCAAAAAAGAAATGGAAGCAGGTGATGGGCATGTTTTATCGTCACATGGGGGAGCTACCTCATAAACGACATGTACAATTCCGTAAAAAGGATGGATCGCTTTATCGTGAACAGGTAATGGGAACGAAAGGTTTTTCTGGTACGCAGTCTATTTTGTATCATCATTATATGCCAACGGAAGTATCGCATTCGGCGGTATCACATTCCTGTCAGTTGCAGTATGAAGAAGATGTAGCTCTTGCTCATCGTCATTTTCGTACGAAAGAAAATAAAAAAACTGGCGATGCAGTAAGTGGAAGAAACTTTATGCTTGGGAATGAGGATTTATTAATTGGAGTAGTGACTCCAACAGAAAAAATGGACTATTTCTACCGTAATGGTGATGGAGATGAAATGTTATTTGTTCATTACGGAACAGGGAAAATTGAAACGATGTTTGGAACGATTCACTATCGAAAAGGTGATTATGTAACGATTCCAATTGGAACAATCTATCGTGTTATTCCAGATGAAGGAGAGACTAAGCTTCTTGTTGTAGAGGCAAATAGTCAAATTACAACGCCGCGTCGCTATCGTAATGAATACGGACAATTGTTAGAGCATAGTCCGTTTTGTGAGAGGGATATTCGTGGTCCTGAAAAATTAGAGACGCATGATGAAAAAGGTGAGTTTGTCGTAATGACAAAGTCGCGAGGGTATATGCATAAGCATGTTTTAGGGCACCATCCGTTAGATGTTGTTGGATGGGATGGCTATTTATATCCGTGGGTCTTTAATGTAGAGGACTTTGAACCAATCACAGGTCGTATTCATCAGCCACCTCCAGTACATCAAACGTTCGAAGGTCACAATTTTGTTATTTGCTCTTTCGTACCGCGTTTATATGACTATCATCCAGAATCTATTCCGGCACCATATTATCATAGTAACGTGAATAGTGATGAAGTACTGTACTATGTAGAAGGAAACTTTATGAGCCGGAAAGGTGTGGAAGAAGGTTCTATTACACTTCATCCGAGCGGAATTCCTCATGGGCCGCACCCTGGGAAAACAGAGGCGAGTATAGGGAAGAAAGAAACGCTTGAATTAGCTGTTATGATAGATACATTCCGTCCGCTTCGTATTGTAAAACAAGCACATGAGACGGAAGATGAAAAATATATGTATAGCTGGATTGAAGAAGGTTCACATACTGTGAAATAAGTAAAAAGAGGCATGCTCACTTAGTGGGCATGCCTCTTTTATGGAATCGACATGTATAATAATACCAAAAAAAGTTATAGAAAGATATATAGAAAGAAGGATAAGGATAGGGCGTACTCAGAAGAATTTCTACTTATTTCGACAAAAGTATTGACTGGGAAAAGTGCTATGAGTAAGGATGAAGAAGATGCAGTAAATTTATAAGTCGAAAAATCCATTCTAATTCTATTAGGATGGATTTTCATTTCTGAAAATTTGTATTTTTCTGATTGTGTGTATAATATAATTATTGGGGAACTAAGGGAGGAATGTATGAAAAACACGTGGCGTGAGTTAAGGGAGATGGACCGTAACGTATGGATTCGGTTTATTGGCGAGACGTTAAATGGAATTGCAATGATGATGTTGATGCCTTTTTTTGCCTTATATTTAAAAGATAAGGTAGATTCATTATTACAGGTTGGAGTTATTATGGCGCTTTCTCCAATTGCAGCAAGCTTTGGATCGATTATAGGGGGAAGAATTGCTGATATATATGGAAGAAAGCCGATTATGATATTTTCGATGACGAGTAATGCGGTATTAATGCTCGGTTTTTTATTTATAGAAGGATTTATTCCATATGCGATTTTATCTGTTTTTTTAGGATTAAGTAATTCGCTATTTCATCCAGCTGCATCAGCGATGGTTGCGGATGTAACAGCGCCAGAAAAAAGAACAGAAGCATATGGTTTATTACGAATGGGGCACAATATAGGTGCTGCAATTGGCCCGATAATGGGTGCTTCAGTAGTTATGTTTTCGAAGAACCTTGTGTTTATTATTGCCTCGTCTACGATGTTATTTTATGCATTACTTGTATTCATTCTTATTCAAGAAACAATGCCAAAGAGCGCGAATAAAGAAGAGAATAAAGAAAAAGAATCAGGGGCGGTTTGGAAAATTGTAATGAGAGATAAGGCACTAATGATTTATTTATTAGCAGGTATCATTATTTCGATGGGATTTTCTCAAACAGAAGGCATGTTGCCGCTGCACTTTGATAATGAAATGAAAGGCATTTTTGGAACTAATAATCCATACCCATATTTAATGGCCTTAAATGGACTATTAGTTGTGTTGTTCCAATTTCAAATTTCAAAATGGGCCACAGATAAACCTGTTGGAAAGACGATGTTATATGGTGCATGGTTGTTCGGGGTTGGTTTGTTCTTTATTGGATGGTTACCGAAGTGGTTTGGAGTATTTGATACAAATGCTACAATTATTTTAATAACGTTGCTGTTCGTTTATGCCATATATACGTTAGGTGAGATGATTATGTCGCCTGTACAGATGACGTTTGTAGCGAATTTGGCCCCTGAGCATTTGAGAGGGACTTATATGGGAGCTGCAAGTTTGCAGTGGATTACAGGAGGTGCATTCGGTCCACTTCTTGGCGGTTTTTTATTGGATCGATTACTTGGCCACGTTCTATTTACAATTTTAGCTGTAGGATGTGTAGTTGCAGGTATTGTATATGTTTCTTTAGATCGTCTCGTTGAGCAAAGGCAAAAAGGCACATTGACCAAACAATCTTCTTAATGGGTAGGTGACATACACAAAAAGGGGATTTCTACATATTTTAGGTACGTAACTAGATTGAATTACAATTTTATCCCGCTTTAATGGGCAGTAAGACCCCCACCTCAAAATCCAGCGAAAGCAAAGAAGTTAGGTGGGGGATCAACTGCCCATAAAATTCCGATTGGTTCAATTAATAATCAGTGGGGGATGAAGAAACACCCCCACTGATTAAAGTTTCACTTTATCCCGCTATTTGTGGGCAGTAAGACTTCCACCTCAAAATTCGGCGGGAGATAACTGCCCGTAAATGCCCGATTGGTGCGGGCTGATAATTAGTGGGGATGACCCCCTTGCTAATTAAAGTTTCACTTTATTTTAGAATTTAATTTTGTATATTTATGAAGAAAGTTAAGTAGAAAAAGTATAGAAAACCAATAAGTGGTGTCATTTATTTATTTGTGGAAGTTACATTTTATTTCAAATAGGAACTACCTATTTTTATAAAAAGTGCTAAAATAGAAAAATGAAAACAATTGGTTAGGGTGATTTCAGTGACAAAAATTAAATTAGGTTTATTATATGGTGGAAAATCAGCTGAGCATCAAGTTTCGCTACAAACGGCTCTTGCTGCTATTAAAGCATTAAATCAAGATAAATTCGAGATTCATCCGATTTATATTACAGAACAAGGTCAATGGGTGCGCGGTGAGCGTATTGAAGGTGAAGTGACAGATGTTGAAGTTCTAAAAATGAGCGGTGCAGAAAATGCGATTTCTCCGTTATCATTAAGCACAGAAATTATTCCATCAGCAACTTCTGAAGAGAATGCTATCGACGTTATTTTCCCATTATTACATGGACCAAATGGTGAAGATGGAACGGTTCAAGGATTATTAGAATTAATGAACATTCCTTATGTAGGAAATGGTGTTCTAGCATCTGCTGCTGGTATGGATAAAGTTGTTATGAAAAACATCTTTGCAGAAGCTGGATTAAAACAAGCAAAATATGCATCATTCATTCGTAGCACATGGGAAAAAGATTGTGAAACAGCATATGAAAAAGTAGAAGAAGTTTTAGGATATCCTTGCTTCGTAAAACCAGCAAACCTTGGTTCAAGTGTTGGTATTAATAAGTGTAAAAATCGTGAAGAACTTGAGAATGCATTTGAAGAGGCGTTCCAATTTGACCGCAAAATTATTGTAGAAGAAAATATTGTTGGACGTGAAGTAGAAGTTGGTGTACTAGGTAATGATGAGCCGAAATGTTCAGTTGTAGGTGAAATCGTACCGAAAAAAGACTTCTATGATTATAAGTCGAAATACATCGATGGTGATACAGCGTTAATTATTCCAGCTGAAATGACAGAAGAAGAGTCTAACGTTATTAAGCGAGACGCGATTATTGCATTCCAATCGTTAGATGGTGCTGGCTTAACAAGAGCTGATTTCTTCTTAACGAAAGATGGAGAAGTATATATTAACGAAGTGAATACGATGCCAGGATTTACGCCGTTTAGTATGTTCCCTCTATTATGGCAACATACTGGATTACCGTATCCGGAATTAATTGAAGAGCTAATCAATTTAGCAATTGCGCGTCACGAGGAAAAACAAAAAATTAAATATACAATCTAACAAAAAAGGAGGAAGCACTATTCGCAGGAATAGTGCTTCCTCTATGTAAGGAGTGTTTTCATGATAAATCGAACGTTAAAACAAGTAGAACAGATGGTAAATGGTACGGGATTAGCAGAGCAATATGAGGGAATTACTATACAAGGAGTGTCTATTGATACGAGAAAAATTGAAAAGGGAAACTTATATGTTCCAATTCAAGGTGAACGTTTCGATGGACATGCTTTTGTAGACAAAGCTGTTGAAAATGGAGCTGTGGCGACATTATGGATGAAAGATGTAGCAAATCCACCTGAGAATCTTCCAGTTATTTTTGTAGAAGATACGCTATCGGCATTACAAATGTTATCGAAAAATTATCGCGATCAATTGGATGTTAAGGTTATTGGTGTGACAGGTAGTAACGGTAAAACATCTACAAAAGATATTGTGACAAGTCTTCTTGCGACTAAATTCAAAGTTCAAAAAACAGAAGGAAACTTCAATAACCATATCGGGTTACCTCTTACTATTTTAAACTTAGAAGAAAATACAGAAGTAGCTGTATTAGAAATGGGTATGTCAAGCCGAGGGGAAATTGAATTCTTATCTAAGTTAGCACGTCCAAATGCAGCTATCATTACGAACATTGGTGAGGCACATTTAATGGACTTAGGCTCTCGTGAGGCGATTGCTGAAGCGAAATTAGAAATTGTGGCAGGATTACAAGAGGGTGGAGTATTCGTATATAACGGAGATGAGCCATTATTAACAAATCGTGTTCCTGAAATGAATTTAATGGCTGAAACAGTTACGTTTGGTGACGCTAGAGCAAATGATTACTATCCAACGACTGTAACATTACAGGCAACTGGGACGCACTTTAAAATGAATAGAGAAGAAAACATTTCATTCTACCTACCAGTATTAGGAAAACACAATGTGTACAATACGCTTGCTTCAATGGCGATTGCGAAACATTTCGGTGTAACGTGGGAAGAGATGAAAGAAGGTTTAGTTACACTTCAAATGACAGGCATGCGTATGGAGATTGTAAAAACAAATAGTGGTTTAACAATTATCAATGATGCTTATAATGCAAGTCCAACGGCTATGGAAGCAGCATTCCATTTAATGAATGGTTTAGATGGATTTGCTAAAAAAATTGTTGTGCTCGGCGATATGTTAGAGCTTGGAAATCAAGAAGTACAGTTTCATTATGAAGTAGGTAAATTAATCGATCCAGCAAAAATCTCATATGTGTTCACATATGGTAAATTAGGGGCTCAAATTGCTGAAGGAGCGAAAATTAATTTCCCTACTGAGCGTGTAAAAGCGTATGATAATAAAGAAGAGCTAGTGAAAGAGTTACAAGCAGTAGTTGATGTGAAAGATGTTGTATTAATAAAAGCATCTCGCGGTATGAAATTGGAAGAAGTAATTACGATGTTGAAATAATTGGTGTATATAAATAGGGATGATAGATGCGAAAATAGAAGAAACTTATAATAAGCGCTTACAGTAAATATAAAAAAATAAAAGTGAAGAAAAAAACTCTGAATATGAAAATAAGGTAACAGTTGGGTTTGCTTTTTACACATACAAAACTTATAATTGATAAAGTGTAATAACGTTTAGAAGTATTTTCGCGAAGAATATACGCCCGTTTATATACGTGAGCATTCAGGAAAAGGGCTTTTCCGCAAATTCGGAAAACGCCTTTTTTTAAATGATAAGTATAGGATAGAAAAGGAGAAGTAACATTGACAACATTTCGAGAATTAGGATTAAGTGAGTCTTTACTGCAATCTGTTGAAAGCATGGGCTTTGAAGAGGCTACGCCGATTCAAGCTGAAACAATTCCACATGCATTGCAAGGTAAAGATATTATTGGGCAAGCACAAACAGGTACAGGGAAAACAGCAGCATTCGGATTACCACTATTAGATAAAGTGGATACAAATAAAGAAGCAGTTCAAGGTATTGTTATCGCGCCAACGCGTGAATTAGCAATTCAAGTTGGAGAAGAGCTATACAAAATTGGTAAACATAAACGCGTTCGTATTTTACCAATCTATGGTGGTCAAGATATTAACCGCCAAATTCGTGCTCTAAAAAAACACCCACACATTATTGTTGGTACGCCGGGTCGTATTTTAGATCATATTAACCGTAAAACACTTCGCTTACAAAACGTAGAGACTGTTGTTCTTGACGAAGCGGATGAAATGTTAAACATGGGCTTCATTGAAGATATTGAAGCGATTTTAACAGATGTGCCAGAAACACATCAAACATTATTATTCTCAGCGACAATGCCAGATCCAATCCGTCGTATTGCTGAGCGTTTCATGACTGAGCCTCAACACATTAAAGTAAAAGCAAAAGAAGTAACAATGCCAAACATTCAGCAGTTCTATTTAGAAGTGCAAGAAAAGAAAAAGTTTGACGTGTTAACACGCTTACTAGATATTCAATCTCCAGAGCTTGCAATCGTATTCGGTCGTACAAAGCGTCGTGTTGATGAATTATCAGAAGCGTTAAATTTACGTGGTTATGCAGCAGAAGGTATTCACGGTGACTTAACACAAGCGAAGCGTATGTCTGTATTACGTAAATTTAAAGAAGGTGCTATTGAAGTTCTTGTTGCAACAGACGTTGCTGCACGTGGTCTTGATATTTCAGGCGTAACACACGTATATAACTTCGATATCCCACAAGATCCAGAATCATACGTTCACCGTATCGGTCGTACTGGCCGTGCAGGTAAAAAAGGTATTGCAATGCTATTTGTAACACCACGTGAATCAGGACAATTAAAAAATATCGAGCGCACAACAAAACGTAAAGTTGATCGTATGGAAGCACCGACACTTGACGAGGCATTAGAAGGTCAACAACGTTTAATCGCTGAAAAACTTCAAAGCACAATTCAAAATGAGAATTTATCATACTACAAGCGTATTGCAGAAGAAATGTTAGAAGAGAACGACTCTGTAACAGTAGTAGCTGCTGCTTTAAAAATGATGACAAAAGAACCAGATACAACTCCAATCGCTTTAACATCAGAACCACCAGTTGTTTCAAGAGGTGGCGGTTCTAAAAAACGCGGCGGTAACGGAGGCGGATACCGTGATGGTAACCGTAATCGTAGTCGTGACGGACGCGGCGGTGGCGATGGTCGTAACCGTGATCGCAATCGTGATGGACGCGGTGGTGGCGATGGCCGTAACCGTGATCGCAATCGTGATGCTGGTAACCGTGATCGTAATCGTGATGGCGGTAGCCGTGGTCGTAAAGGTGAAGGTCAAGGTCGTCCTGGATCTTCAAATGGACGTGGCGAAAGAAAACATCATAGCCGTCCACAGGCTTAATACAAAAGAGAATGCCCTTTGCCGGCATTCTCTTTTTTTATTTCTGTAATTGTACATACTACATAATAACTTGTGTAGAAAAGAGGTGCTACATGCTTGTAAGACTTGGGTATGTTGCGATGAGTGTACATGTAAAGAACGCATCTCCATCTCAAACGATGACATATGCGCAGTTTCAACGAATTGATGATCGAGAGGCTGCAATTCGTAAACTTGAAAGAATTGCTAATTCAAATTTAGAAAATTGTTTACGGTTATTAAAGCATAATAAAGGACATGATATATCTTTCTTTCGGCTTAGTTCCAAGCTCGTTCCTTTAGCGAACCATGAGGAGTTGTTAGAGTGGAACTATATTCGCCCCTTAAAAGAAAATTTAAAAGTGCTAGGTGATTACGCTATTCGAATGAATATGCGTATTGATTTCCATCCAGATCATTTTGTTGTGCTGAATTCACCTGAGGAGAAAATTTTTAAGCAATCTGTAAAAACATTGCAGATGCATAAAAAATTATTAAAAGGTATGGGAATTGAACATAAGCAACGATGCGTATTACATGTAGGCGGAGGTTATAACGATAAGGAGCTCGCATTAGAACGCTTTATAGAAAATTGGTCAAGTGTTCCAAGAGGTATCCAAGAGATGGTCATATTAGAAAATGATGATACGACCTTTTCTTTAGAAGAAACATTGTATTTAGGTGAAAAGTTAGATATTCCAGTCGTGTTTGATTTGCATCACCATATGATGAATCATGATCGAGAAGATTGGCATGAAGATTGGGCGCGTGTTGTACATACGTGGGAGTCGTCTTTGTTACCAGTGAAAATGCACATTTCTAGTCCTAGAGAAGGGAAAGACCCGAGAGCGCATGCGGACTTTATTGACGTAGATACTTTTTTGTCTTTTTTAAAAAAGATAAAGGGAAGTGTTCCGCAAATTGATTGTATGATTGAGGCGAAGAAGAAGGATGAGTCTTTATTTCAATTAATGAGAGATTTAAGTAAACAAACAGAGGTAGAAATTGTCGATGGTGCGAGCTTTTATATTAAATAAGCTCTGCACCATCGAATTTTTTTGTTAATAAAGGAGTGCAAATACCGCCAATGATCAATCCTGTTAAATGGCTTATAGGGTTAGCAGAGGGATTGAAGAAAGTGAATAGTAGTAATATACATATCATGATTGAAAAAATAGCAATGTCTCTTGGATTGGAAGAACGATATCGACTATACAATAGAAATAATTGCGCTCCTAGCAATCCAAAAATACCACCAGATGCTCCGGCATGAATATATTCAAGAGGCATAATAAGATAAGAAGAAATATTTCCAAGAATGCCAGAAAGGAAAAAAATAATGATGAAAGAAAAGTGTCCTAGTTGTTTTTCAATAGAAGAGCCGAGTACAAATAAACAAATACTATTAGAAAGGAAATGTTGTAAGTCTACATGTACAAGTAAGGAAGTTATGAGACGCCACCATTCTCCTTTAGCGATATATTCATTGTAGGATGACATGGGAAAGAGAAAAAAGTCGCCTAACATAATCATGACTAATTGTATGAGAAGTAAAGCGATGACGATTGGTTGTAAGGGAATGCGAGCAGAAGGTATTAGCATGTTGTTAGTATCACTCCTTTTGCATCAGAAAGATTCTCTGTTATTCTTACAATATGAAAAAAGAAAGCTAAATAGAAGAAGGGGATTTTGAAATGATTGTAGGGATTGGAATCGATATTATTGAATTGAATCGAATTGAAAAAATGCTAGATGGAAAACTTAAATTTATGGAACGTATTTTAACTGAAAGTGAACGTAATGTTGCTATGGAACTGAAGGGAAGTCGCCTTACAGAGTTTGTAGCTGGAAGATTTGCAGCGAAAGAGGCGTATTCAAAAGCGGTAGGGACTGGTATCGGGAAAGAAGTAAGTTTTTTAGATATTGAAGTAAGAAATGATGATAGAGGTAAGCCAATTCTCGTTACAAGTACAGAGCATATTGTTCATTTATCAATTAGTCATAGTAGGGAATTTGCTGTTGCTCAAGTTGTTTTAGAAAGCTCGTCACGCTAGTCTGCATATTTTATATCTTTGTCTCATATATTTGATGTAGCGATAAGGAAGGCACATCTTCCATTCATTTATAGGGGCAAAGGGGCTGAAGTGATGAAAAGGCGTCTGTTTTTAGTTCTTGTCGGTTTATTAACCGTTTTTGTGTTGGCGGGTTGTATGGAAAAGAAACAAGATGATGTTGTGAGAGATTTAGAGGCGAAAGTAAAAGGGATGAAAAGTTATCAAGCTGAAGCAAAACTATCTATTAAAACAGGGAATGAGCCTCAGGAGTATAAGGTAGACATATGGCATAAGGAACCTTCTTTTTATCGTGTGAATTTGCAGAATGCGAAGAAAGATCAAAGCCAAATTATTTTAAGGAATGAAGAAGGGGTATTTGTATTAACGCCAGCGCTTAATAAGAGTTTCCGTTTCCAAAGTGATTGGCCACAAAATAGTAGCCAGGCTTATTTATATGAATCCCTTGTGAGAGATATTTTGCAGGATAAGAAAAACCTTACTTTTGAAAAAACAGATAAGTATTATATTTTTAAAACGAAAACAAACTATCAACATCAAAACATGTTACCGAAACAAGAGATTACATTGAAGAAAAGTGATTTAACACCAGTTTCGGTGAAGTTAATGGATAATGATCAAAATGTTCTTGTGAAAGTAGATTTCTCAAAAGTGAAATTTGATGCGAAATTTGATAAAGGTGCATTTGATACGAAACAAAATATGTCTAGAGCGCAAGTAGATGTTCCAACAACAGCGAAAGAAGACAAACCATTTGCAATTTTGTATCCGCGTGATACGCCGCAAGGTATGGTTTTGAAAGATGAAAAAGAGTTGAAGACAGACAGTGGCAAGCGTGCGATACTCACATACACTGGAAGTAAGAAATCCTTTACTTTGATACAAGAAAAGGCAAAAGTTGCAGAGGCTTCGTCAGCGATAAGTGTGAGCGGAGAATTGGTTGATCTTGGCTTTACAATTGGGGCATTGACGAAAGATTCTTTAACGTGGTCGCATAACGGAGTAGAATATATGCTCGTGTCTAAAGGTTTAGAACCGAAGGAGCTATTAATGGTTGCTCGTTCAGTTACAGAGAAGCAAGTGAAGTAAACTTCTTAGACGTGGTGATATATGTGCACCACGTCTTTTCTTAGTTTGAAGGGTGGATTTCATAAAAGAAGCATATAAAAGAATAAGCTTCGCATATCGTGTATAAGGAAGTGTATTTATGGAAGAAGCACCATTTTACCGTGACACTTGGGTGGAAGTGGATTTAGATGCGATCTATAACAATATTACACATATTAAAAATTTCATTCCAAGTGATGTAGAGATTTTTGCTGTAGTTAAAGCGAATGCATATGGACACGATTATGTACCGGTAGCTAAAACGGCATTAGAAGCAGGGGCGACAAGGTTAGCGGTTGCCTTTTTAGATGAAGCTTTAGTGCTTCGAAGGGCTGGTATTACCGTGCCGATTTTAGTGTTAGGTCCTTCTCCACCTCGTGATGTCAATGTAGCTGCTGAAAATGATGTAGCGTTAACTGTTTTTCAAAAAGAATGGGTGGATGAAGCGATCAAACTTTGGGATGGTTCATCTACAATGAAATACCATATTAATTTCGATAGTGGCATGGGGAGAATTGGAATACGCGAACGCAAAGAATTAAAAGGATTTTTAAAGAGTTTAGAAGGTGCACCATTTTTAGAATTAGAAGGAGTTTATACGCATTTTGCAACAGCGGATGAGGTGGAGACTTCTTACTTTGATAAGCAATATAACACATTTTTGCAGCAGTTAAGTTGGTTGAAAGAATTCGGAGTAGATCCTAAGTTTGTCCATACAGCTAATAGTGCTGCAACGCTACGTTTTCAAGGGATTACATTTAATGCAGTACGAATTGGCATTGCGATGTATGGGTTATCCCCATCTGTAGAAATACGCCCTTTTTTACCGTTTAAATTAGAGCCAGCGCTATCATTGCATACGAAAGTTGCTCATATTAAACAAGTGATTAAAGGGGATGGAATTAGTTATAACGTCACTTATCGAACGAAAACGGAAGAATGGATTGCAACCGTTGCAATTGGATATGCGGATGGATGGCTTAGAAGGTTACAAGGATTTGAAGTGCTTATAAATGGTAAAAGGGTACCGATTGTAGGTCGAGTAACAATGGATCAATTCATGATACATCTTCCTTGTGAAGTGCCGCTTGGTACGAAAGTTACACTCATTGGAAGACAAGGTGATGAGTATATTAGTGCTGCTGAGGTTGCTGAATACTCCGGGACCATTAATTATGAGGTTATTGCAACGATAAGTTTCCGTGTGCCGAGAATATTTATACGGCATGGTAAGGTTGTAGAGGTAATTAATTATTTGAATAATATATAGAAGGTAGTATGTTTTGCTTCTTGTCATTTGAGAGGACTGTTCATTGGTTAAGAATAAGCTCGTTTTTGATGAGAAGCTTTGTACTTATAGTTACTTTTAACATAATTTAACGTGAATTTTGCGGAGAAACTCTTTCGCTTCTTGTTTGTAATGAGATAAAAAATAAAAGAATATGAATGTTTTGTTTGTGAATTGGAAAACATAAGCAAGGAATAAGGAAGTCTTTGCAACAGGCTCCATACAATGGTATTATTACAATAGGTGTCATATATATATTTGGGTGTGTAGTTGACGGTGGAGGTGTATTTTTGTGTCCGAATCAAGTGTAACTACTGAAATCGTGGTTCGGTTGCCAAAGCAAATGGTAACGGAATTGGACGGAATTGGAAAACAAGAGAATAAGAATCGCCATGAACTAATTTGCCAGGCAACACAACTGTTATTGCGTCAACATAAGACGAAGAAACGCTACCAACATGAATCAATGCGACGTGGGTACATTGAAATGGGAAAAATTAATCTTGGTATTGCATCTGAAGCTTTCTTAGCAGAGTATGAAGCAGCTCATACAGTAGAACGCTTAGTTAGCGGGGGGTAATATTTTGATTGTAAAACGCGGCGACGTGTATTTTGCAGACCTTTCCCCAGTTGTTGGTTCTGAGCAAGGAGGCGTTCGTCCGGTTCTTGTCATTCAAAATGACATCGGAAATCGTTTTAGTCCAACGGTGATTGTAGCGGCTATTACTGCACAGATTCAAAAAGCTAAATTACCCACTCATGTGGAAATTGATGCGAAAAAGTACGGTTTTGAGAGAGATTCTGTTATTTTACTTGAGCAGATTCGAACAATCGATAAGCAGCGCTTAACGGACAAAATCACTCACTTAGATGAAGTGATGATGATTCGTGTAGATGAAGCGCTACAAATTAGTTTAGGACTAATAGATTTTTAAATCGGCAGTTTAAGTTGCTCTCTTTACAGGGCAACTTTTTTTTATTATAGAGGAGGTTACGGTTGTATATGGAAATGGTAGATAATCGACAAGCGTTAATGAAAATGTTAGTGAAGGAATTAGGCTTTACCGAAAAGCAAGTTCGTCATGTTATTCAATTAACAGAAGAAGGTAACACAGTTCCATTTATTGCTCGTTACCGAAAAGAATGGACAGGCTCTTTAGATGAAGTGCAAATTCGTGCAATTTTAGAGAGATGGCAATATATGATGCAGCTTGAAGATAGGAAAGAAGAGGTTCTTCGTCTTATTGATGAGAAGGGGAAACTGACAGAAGAGTTACGTCAGCAAATTGTTAAGGCTGTAAAGTTGCAAGAAGTAGAAGATTTATATCGTCCATATAAAGAGAAAAGAAGAACGAAAGCAACGATTGCGAAAGAAAAAGGACTAGAGCCGTTAGCTGAATGGTTATTGTTATATAAGAAAGAAGATCCAAATCAGAAGGCAGTGGAGTTTATTAACGCAGAGAAAGAAGTACAGTCTGCAGAAGAGGCATTGCAAGGTGCCCAAGACATTATTGCAGAAATCGTTTCAGATGAAGCGGCGTATCGTAGTTGGATTCGAAATGTTACTTTTAGAAAAGGTGTTATGTCTTCGTCTGTAAAAGATGAAGAGAAAGATGAAAAGAATATATATGAAATGTATTACAGTTATGAAGAACCGTTGCAGAAGGTAGTACCGCATCGTGTATTAGCGATGAATCGCGGTGAGAAAGAAGATATATTGAGAGTTTCTGTTGTTCCACCAGTAGATGAGATAGTAACTTTCTTATATAAGAAAGTAATTCGTGATAACGATTCTAAAAGTGCACATTATGTAAAGTTGGCGATTGAGGATGGTTATAAACGATTAATTCAATCCTCTATTGAAAGAGAGCTTCGAAAAGAATTAACAGAAACAGCTGAGGAACAAGCGATACATATTTTCTCTGAGAACTTACGTAATTTGTTATTACAACCTCCAATGAAAGGGAAGGTTGTGTTGGCTGTAGACCCTGCATATAGAACGGGTTGTAAATTATCTATTGTAGACGATACGGGGAAAGTTCTATATATTGATGTTATTTATCCGCATCCACCAGTGCGTAAATATGAAGATGCAAAAACGAAAGTTCTTTCTATTATAGATAAATATCAAGTTGAAGTGATTGCGATTGGGAATGGTACAGCTTCTAGAGAATCAGAAGAATTTATAGTTGATGTATTACAAAATGTGAAACAAGAAGTCTTTTATATTATTGTGAACGAGGCTGGTGCGAGTGTGTATTCGGCTTCTGATTTAGCACGTGAGGAATTCCCGGATTTACAGGTTGAAGAAAGAAGTGCGGTTTCTATCGGCAGACGTCTGCAAGATCCACTTGCTGAACTTGTAAAGATTGACCCTAAATCGGTTGGGGTTGGACAATATCAACATGATGTATCGCAAAAGAGGTTGAATGAATCATTAACGTTTGTAGTAGAGACGGCAGTTAACCAAGTCGGTGTGAATGTAAATACAGCTTCAGTTGCTTTATTACAATATGTTTCGGGTTTATCGAAAACTGTTGCGAAAAATATTGTGGCAAAGCGTGAAGAAGAAGGGAAATTTACAAAACGAACAGACTTAAAGAAAATACCGCGTCTAGGTGCGAAGACATATGAACAATGTATAGGTTTCTTACGTATATTAGAAGGAGCAAATCCGTTAGATCGAACGGGTATTCATCCAGAACAATATAAAAATGTTGAATTGTTATTGAAGAGTCTAGGGTTATCAAAAGATGATGTAGGGCAGCCACAGTTGCAAAAGAGCTTAGAAGAAGTGGAGATTTCTAAGTTATCGGAAGAAACGGGAGTTGGAGAACCGACGTTAGTTGATATTATAGATGCACTCATTAGTCCAGAGCGAGACATGAGGGATGAGTTGCCTAAACCACTTCTGAAAAAAGGGATTTTGAAATTAGAAGATTTAAAGCGTGGTATGGAACTGGAAGGAACAGTTCGTAACGTTGTTGATTTTGGTGCTTTTGTTGATGTAGGTGTAAAACAAGATGGTTTAGTACATATTTCTAAACTGAGCAAACAGTATGTGAAGCATCCGTTAGATATTGTATCTGTCGGACAAATCGTCAAAGTATGGGTAGATGATATTGATACGAAAAAAGGTCGCGTTGCACTATCTATGTTGCCGATTGAATAGTAAGAGAAGAGAGCAGATGAAACTGCTCTTTTTTTATGGGATAAAATGTGTAATGGATTATGAGCTTTGATGTATTTTGCTATAATAAAACCAGCATTCATTTAGTAATTTAATTTGATACCGGTTTTTTTCGAGATATGCGCGTTGCATTTGTTTTTTTAGCCACGTAGGCATAGGAATCCCTCCTTGTTTAATCCTACTCTCAAAAATCTAAGGTACTATTGATGAGAGGTTGGTGAGTGGATTTCTATTTATGCTATGTTTTTAGAAACCACGCTTCTTGAATGAGGATGGGTATATGTACTATTTAATATATGTATAAGGGAGGAGAAAAGTGTAAAAATATTTTTTAGTTTAGGAGGAATGAGAGTGGATGAGCAAGAAATACAGCGTCTGGTGGAGGAAGTATCACTACAATACTTCGGAATGCCATTTTCACATAAAGCTATGTTTAATAGTAGGTTGCGTACAACTGGTGGACGTTATCTATTGAATACAAACAATATTGAACTGAATTATCGATATTACGAAATGTATGGGAAAGAAGAGTTAGTCGGAATCATTAAACATGAGCTTTGTCATTATCACTTACATATTACGGGAAGGGGCTATAAGCACCGGGATAGAGATTTTCGTGAACTGTTAAAAGAAGTTGATGCGCCACGCTTCTGTAAACGAATAATTAATGAAGAGAAAGAAAAAAAGGTTTATACGTATGAATGTATGGGCTGTTTGCTTCAATATGTAAGAAGACGTCAAATAAATACAAAAAGATATGTCTGCGGAAAGTGTAAAGGGAAACTGAAGCTGATAAAGAAAACATCTTGACAGTGAAAACGCAATCCAGTAT
>NZ_JBBOXN010000001.1:250000-280000 GCF_038007785.1 Bacillus sp. FSL K6-0069
GCGAAATTCCTTGTCGGGTAAGTTCCGACCCGCACGAAAGGTGTAACGATTTGGGCACTGTCTCAACCAGAGACTCGGTGAAATTATAGTACCTGTGAAGATGCAGGTTACCCGCGACAGGACGGAAAGACCCCGTGGAGCTTTACTGTAGCCTGATATTGAATTTTGGTACATTTTGTACAGGATAGGCGGGAGCCATTGAAACCGGAGCGCTAGCTTCGGTGGAGGCGCTGGTGGGATACCGCCCTGAATGTATTGAAATTCTAACCTACGGGTCTTATCGACCCGGGAGACAGTGTCAGGTGGGCAGTTTGACTGGGGCGGTCGCCTCCTAAAGTGTAACGGAGGCGCCCAAAGGTTCCCTCAGAATGGTTGGAAATCATTCGTAGAGTGCAAAGGCATAAGGGAGCTTGACTGCGAGACCTACAAGTCGAGCAGGGACGAAAGTCGGGCTTAGTGATCCGGTGGTTCCGCATGGAAGGGCCATCGCTCAACGGATAAAAGCTACCCCGGGGATAACAGGCTTATCTCCCCCAAGAGTCCACATCGACGGGGAGGTTTGGCACCTCGATGTCGGCTCATCGCATCCTGGGGCTGTAGTCGGTCCCAAGGGTTGGGCTGTTCGCCCATTAAAGCGGTACGCGAGCTGGGTTCAGAACGTCGTGAGACAGTTCGGTCCCTATCCGTCGTGGGCGTAGGAAATTTGAGAGGAGCTGTCCTTAGTACGAGAGGACCGGGATGGACGCACCGCTGGTGTACCAGTTGTTCTGCCAAGGGCATAGCTGGGTAGCTATGTGCGGAAGGGATAAGTGCTGAAAGCATCTAAGCATGAAGCCCCCCTCAAGATGAGATTTCCCATAGCGTAAGCTAGTAAGATCCCTGAAAGATGATCAGGTTGATAGGTTCGAGGTGGAAGCATGGTGACATGTGGAGCTGACGAATACTAATAGATCGAGGACTTAACCATATAATATGAAGCAAATGTTATCTAGTTTTGAAGGAATATACCTTCAATAGTCTGGTAATGATGGCAGAGAGGTCACACCCGTTCCCATACCGAACACGGAAGTTAAGCTCTCTAGCGCCGATGGTAGTTGGGACCTTGTCCCTGTGAGAGTAGGACGTTGCCAGGCTATTTATATCATCGCGGGGTGGAGCAGCACGGTAGCTCGTCGGGCTCATAACCCGAAGGTCGCAGGTTCAAATCCTGTCCCCGCAACCAAATGGTCCCGTGGTGTAGTGGTTAACATGCCTGCCTGTCACGCAGGAGATCGCCGGTTCGACCCCGGTCGGGACCGCCATTTTATATAAAGAAAAGAACGAAACATGTTGTTTCGTATTTTTTTATTTGTTTTAACAAAAAACTAATAAAGACAGTCAAACTATCCTTAGGAAAACTCCTAAGGACTTTTTTATATATTCAAAACCTGTATAATAAAGAGCAGAGAACATTGTGAGTAAAGTAGGTGAAGTCTGTGAGTAAATATGAAATAACAACAAAATCCTCTGAGGAAACACAAAGATTATCAGAAAAACTAGGTGGACTTGTCGGGGCACAAGATGTAATTATTTTAGAAGGAGATCTAGGGGCTGGTAAGACAACTTTTACAAAAGGACTAGCAAAAGGTCTTGGAGTGAAAAGAGTTGTAAATAGTCCTACCTTTAATATTATTAAAGAATATAAAGGGAGATTGCCGCTATATCATATGGACGTGTATCGCTTAGCAGAAAGTGAAGAGGACTTAGGTTTTGATGAGTATTTCTACGGTGAAGGAATTACCGTAGTAGAATGGGCTCATTTAATAGAAGCATTTTTACCAAATGAGAAGTTACAAATTAGTTTATTCCATGCTGGAGATGATACAAGGAAAATTGTACTCGAGCCAATTGGAGATCGATATATTAGATTATGTGAGGAGCTATTACAAGATGAAAGTACTAGCAATTGATACTTCAAATTACGTAATGGGTGTATCCCTTATTGAGGAAGAAAACGTAATTGGGGAAATCATTACAAACTTAACAAAAAACCATTCTGTACGTCTTATGCCAGCTGTAGAACAACTGTTAAAAGAATGCGGTGTAAAACCGAAAGAATTAACTAAAATCGTTGTAGCTGCTGGACCTGGATCATATACAGGTGTTCGCATAGGTGTGACAGCTGCAAAAACATTAGCTTGGTCACTTCAAATACCGATTGTAGGTGTATCAAGTTTAGAGGTAGTAGCTGCAAACGGAGCTAATTTTGATGGATTAATCTGTCCTTTATTCGATGGAAGACGTGGACAAATTTATACTGGGTTATATACATATGAAGGAGAGAATGTCACTTCTATAGAAGAAGACCGAATCATCCTTATTGTAGACTGGTTGCAAATGTTAAAAGATAAAGGCAAGCAGGTTTTATTTATTGGTAACGATGTTAAACTGCACAAAGAAACAATAATAGAACATTTAGGCAATCAAGCTGTATTTGCTCCTTTCACTAAAAATAACCCAAGACCAAGTGAGTTAGCGTTCTTAGGATTGCAAAAAGAAGAACAAGATGTGCATTCATTTGTTCCTAGTTACCTTCGTTTAGCTGAGGCCGAAACAAAGTGGTTAGAAAGTCAAAACAAGTAGGGGTTTGCAGAAGATGGATATGATATTTAGAAAGATGGAACTCGATGATATCGCTCAAATTGTAGCTATTGAAGAAGCGTCTTTTTCAACTCCTTGGACTGCAGATGCCTTTCACCGTGAGTTAACGACGAATGAACATGCACATTATGTTGTGCTAGAAAAAGATGGTCGTGTAATTGGGTATTGTGGATTGTGGATAATTATTGATGAATCACATATAACAAATATAGCTATTTTGCCAGAATACAGAGGTCAAAAGCTAGGAGATGCTTTATTGAAAGAAGTTATTTCCGAAGCGAAAGATTTAGGGGTAAAAACGATGACACTTGAAGTACGTGTATCAAATGAAGTAGCAAAACAGTTATACAGAAAATACGGATTTCAAAATGGTGGAATTCGTAAACGATACTATGCAGACAATCAGGAAGATGGTCTCGTAATGTGGGTGAATATATAATGGAAAAAAATACGATTATACTTGGTATTGAAACAAGTTGTGATGAAACAGCAGTAGCAGTTGTTAAAAATGGAACGGAAATTATTGCAAACGTAGTTGCATCACAAATTGAAAGTCATAAACGTTTTGGCGGAGTTGTACCAGAGATTGCATCCCGTCATCATGTAGAAGAAATTACAGTTGTGTTAGAAGAAGCTTTAAAAGAAGCAAATATCACATTTGATGATATTGATGCAATTGCTGTAACAGAAGGACCTGGTTTAGTAGGGGCGCTTTTAATAGGGGTAAATGCAGCGAAAGCAGTAGCTTTTGCACATGATATTCCTCTAGTTGGTGTTCATCATATCGCTGGTCATATTTATGCGAATCGTTTAGTAAAAGAAGTTCAATTCCCACTACTATCACTTGTTGTATCTGGTGGGCATACGGAGCTTGTTTATATGAAAGAGCATGGTTCATTCGAAGTGATTGGTGAAACGAGGGATGATGCAGCTGGAGAGGCATATGATAAAGTAGCTCGTACGTTATCTATGCCATATCCAGGTGGTCCTCATATTGATCGCCTTGCACATGAAGGAGAACCAACAATTGATTTGCCTCGTGCATGGCTAGAACCTGATTCGTATGATTTCAGCTTTAGTGGATTGAAATCAGCAGTTATCAACACTGTGCATAACGCAAAACAACGCGGGATAGAAATTGCACCGGAAGATTTAGCAGCAAGTTTCCAAGCGAGTGTAATAGATGTGCTTGTAACGAAAGCATCCCGTGCAGCAGAAGCGTATAACGTAAAGCAACTGCTTCTAGCTGGTGGAGTAGCTGCTAATAAAGGACTTCGTGCACGTTTAGAAGAAGAATTTGCACAAAAAGAAAATATTGAGCTAATTATCCCTCCATTATCTTTATGCACAGATAATGCGGCAATGATTGCGGCGGCAGGTACAATTGCATATGAACAAGGAAAACGTGCTACATTAGCTTTAAATGCAAATCCAGGATTAGATATTGAAGCATAGTTATACACAAAATTAACCACAGCTTGTGGATAAAACCCATATTATCTGTTGATAATGTGGGTTTTATTGTGTATATAAAATGTTGATAACTTTTTTATTAATTGTGGATAATGTGGAAAAGTTATTTTGGAGTTTATTTTACAAAGGTGGATATGTGTATAAACTTGTGGATAAATCAGATGAAGTCTGACCTTTACGTGTATTCTTTTTCGGGAAATAAATAACGAGAAGATATCTCTAAAAAACATTTTGAAATACGCTCTTATGATAGGGGTTATTAACAATGTCAAACTTTGTCGGTAAATCGATATGTCGTGTCGAATTGTTTATACAATATGACGTTCATCCTAACTAGAAGACAAAAAGGATGTCGCATAGTCAAAAATCCCGACTTATGAGACACCCTTCTTATTCATACTCTTATAAATGTAATTCTTCCCATTCTGCCATACATGCATCAAGTTGTTCTTGCAGTGTTTGCTTTTTCGTTGTAATTTCACTAGCTTTTTCATAATCTGCATATATTTCTGGTAAGCAAAGTTGATCTTCTAACGTAGCAATTTCTTCTTCAAATTCTACAATGTTTTGTTCTAGCTCCTCAATTTTTCGAGTGCGTTGACGTTCTAATTGTTTACGCTCTTTTTCTTCGAGATAATTTAATTTTTCTTGGGCTACAGTTTTTTGAACAGGTGCTTGGCTTTCTTGCTGTTCTTGTTGTTCAAATGCTGCGCGTTCAATCATCTCATTTTTCTTTTCAACGTAGTAATCGTAGTCACCTAAATATTCTTGTGCACCTTCTGTTGATAACTCAACAACAGTCGTTGTTACACGATTAATAAAGTAGCGGTCATGTGAGACAAATAGAAGGGTACCTGGATAATCAATTAAAGCATTCTCCAAAATCTCTTTACTATTTAAATCAAGATGATTCGTAGGCTCATCAAGAATTAATAAATTCGATTTTTGCATCATAAGTTTTGCAAGAGCTAATCGAGCTTTTTGTCCACCACTAAGAGAAGATACTGGTTTTAGTACATCATCCCCGGTGAATAAGAAGTTACCTAATATCGTGCGAATTTCTTTTTCAGGCTGCAAGGGATATTCATCCCATAACTCATTTAAAACCCGCTTAGAAGATGTTAAGTTTGCTTGTTCTTGATCATAATAACCAACAGATACATTGGATCCGAAAGAAACTTCACCATGTAATAGTGGTAACTTATTCACAAGTGATTTTAATAATGTGGATTTCCCGATTCCGTTTGGACCAACTAAAGCAACGCTATCCCCGCGAGTTAAGCGCATCGTTACATGTTCAATAATCGGATCCTCATCATAGCCGATAGTTGCATCCTTTACTTGTAAAACATCATTTCCACTTTGTTTTTCGATATCGAAGTGGAAGGAAGCTGACTTAGAATCACCTAATGGTCTTGTTAATAATTCCATTCGATCTAATTGTTTACGACGGCTTTGAGCACGTTTTGTCGTAGATGCACGCGCTATATTTTTTTGAACAAAGTCCTCAAGCTTAGCGATTTCATCTTGTTGTTTTTCATAACGTTTCATTTCTTGCTCGTATAGCGCTGATTTTAAGTCTAAATATTTACTGTAGTTACCAACAAATCGTCTGCTTTCTTTATTCGAAATTTCATATACTTGTGTAACGAGTTTATCTAAGAAATAACGGTCATGGGAAACGATTAGTATTGCGCCAGGATAGCCTTGTAAATATTGTTCAAGCCATGTTAACGTTTCGATGTCTAAATGGTTTGTAGGCTCGTCCAAAATAAGTAGGTCTGGTTTCGTTAATAATAATTTACCGAGAGCTAATCGTGTCTTTTGTCCACCGCTTAATGTAGAAATCGTCGTCTGGTGCGTTTCAACTGGGAAGCCAAGACCACTTAAAATCGAGCGGATATCTGCTTCATACTGATAGCCACCTTGATCTTTATAATCTAATTGTAATTGGTCATAATCAGCTAATAATCTTTCGTATGTAGCCTCATTTGAAAAGTTTTCTTCTTTTCCCATCTCTTGCTCTAGCCTTCGAAGTTTTGTCTCCATTTGCTGCAAGTGTGTAAAGACGGTTAACATTTCATCCCAAATTGTTAAAGACGTTTCTAAACCGGTATTTTGAGCTAAGTATCCGATTGAGACATCTTTCGGTTTTATAATTTCGCCACCATCATGAGACAGCTCACCAGCTATTATTTTTAATAACGTAGATTTTCCGGCTCCATTTCGTCCGACTAATGCGATACGATCTTTCGTTTGAACTTCCAATTTTATGTTTGCAAGAATCGTTTCTGCACCGTATAATTTCGAAAGCGCGTTTACTTGTAATAAAATCAATGTTTTCACCTCAAATAATTTCTTAACTTTGCCATGTTTATATTTCTCAATCATACTAAAAATAGTGTATAGTTTAAAATAAAGAGAGAATTCTTCTTCTCTTTATTATACAGGGAAATTCATGAGTGCTAAACTTCTGTATTAGATTCAAGTATATGAATAAAGATAGGAAGAGAGGAGAGGTTATATGGATCAGCAAAAAATTCCACAGGCCACTGCCAAACGATTGCCTCTATACTATCGATTTATCCAAAACTTATCTCTTTCTGGTAAGCAACGTGTTTCATCAGCAGAATTGAGCGAGGCGGTAAAGGTTGATTCCGCAACGATTCGAAGAGATTTCTCATATTTTGGAGCGTTAGGGAAAAAAGGTTATGGATATAACGTAAATTATCTATTATCATTTTTCCGTGAAACACTCGACCAAGATGATATAACACGTGTAGCACTTATTGGAGTAGGTAATTTAGGGACCGCTTTCTTACATTATAATTTCACGAAAAACAATAATACAAAAATTGAAATGGCGTTTGACGTTAGTGAAGAGAAAGTCGGAACAGAAATCGGGGGCATTCCTGTATATCATTTAGATGAATTAGAAGAACGTTTATCAACTGATATACAAGTGGCAATATTAACAGTACCCGCTACAGTAGCACAATCTGTAGCAGATAGATTGGCAGAAACGAACGTGCATGGTATTTTAAATTTTACACCAGCGCGCTTAAATGTGTCAGACAATATAAGAATTCATCATATTGATTTAGCAGTAGAGTTACAAACACTTGTTTACTTTTTGAAGAATTATCCACAATAAAACGCAGAGGAAGCGACCTCTGCGTTTTATTATTGTTTTTTCTTTGTGAATTTAACTAAGATGAGGCGAAGTGCCAAATTAAAATCAATTGTTGCCATAACTGCAAATAGTATTGTCCACATATTCCAGATTGTATCTGTTACGTTCGTAATGGCGAAGCGTGTAAAGATACATCCTAGAAGGAAGTACAATGCAGCCATGAACAATGGTGAGTTTCTCATACTAAAAATCCTCCGATAAAGCCTTGCATTTTTTCAGCTTCTTTAATCATTTCTTGAATTTGTTCATTGCTCATTAAAACTTGAGCAACTGCAACTAATGTATTCATAGCAACATGAGCTGCGATAGGGACGATAATACGCTTCGTTTTTACATATAAAAAGGCGAACACGAGCCCCATAGAAGTGTATACCAATAAGTGAGTGAAATCAAAATGAATTGCTGCGAATACGAGAGAACTAATGATAGCAGCAATAAAGAAGTTAAACTTCTTATAAAGTGTACCAAATAAAATCTTTCTAAATACGATTTCTTCCAAGATAGGTCCTATTATAGAGATGACGATAAGGAACCAAGGTGTCGTTCTAGCGATATCCATAAGTCTCGCTGTATTTTCTGATCCAGGTTTAATTCCTAATAAACGCATTTCTATCATACCGGCAATACTTTGCGAGAAAAATGCTAAGAAGAATCCGATAAAAATCCAACCAATCGTAGCTGGAATAGTAGAGCGCTTTGTATCTAAACGTCTGTCGCGAATATCTGTTCTAAGTAACCAAAGTACGATACATAATGCAATAAAGAAGCTAATGATTGCCCAGTGTCCAGTTATGAGCTGGAATTTCTCTTCTCTAGTAAAGCCCTTGTTATCATAAAGTCCAGTTTTTAGGAGAAGTGGTAATCCAGCAATGGATGATAACTGCATTAAAATGTATGTAACGATAACCCACCAATATTGTTTTTTCAAATGGTTTAACCATCCTTTCTAACTCTAGTGTATGAGATAAGGTAGGATAACATGTAAATATGCTACCTACGATATAAACCGCGCGTAAATTATGTTTTTTTTGTAAATCCGTATTTGAAATTATAATAGAAGACAGGAGAAAGTTGTGTGTATAGCGAAAACAACTTAGGGTGTCCTTTCATATTGTAACATACGAGTAGTGGAAACAACGATTCATATAGTAAAGGTAGAAGAAGAGAGACTCTATATAGAAAAGTGTATAGCTTAATTTGCGAAAAAATTATGATTTTTTTACTTGCAAAAGAAATTGAGATTATTTATTATTATAAGTGTGTTAGCACTCGGGTGACTTGAGTGCTAATAAAGAAAATTTACATAACAAAATGAGGAGGTTGTTGTTCATGCTAAAACCATTAGGTGATCGCGTTGTAATTGAGCTTGTTCAAGCAGAAGAAAAAACAGCAAGTGGTATTGTATTACCAGACACTGCAAAAGAAAAACCACAAGAGGGTAAAGTTATTGCAGTAGGTACTGGTCGAGTGCTTGAAAATGGTGAGCGTGTTGCTTTAGAGGTAGCAGCAGGTGATCTTATCATCTTCTCAAAATATGCAGGTACTGAAGTAAAATACGAAGGTACTGACTACTTGATTTTACGTGAAAGTGACATTTTAGCAGTTATCGGTTAATTATATAAATCTTAAAAAATCCAAGGGGGTCAATTATTATGGCAAAAGATATTAAATTTAGTGAAGAAGCACGTCGTTCGATGCTTCGCGGTGTCGACACTCTTGCAAACGCAGTAAAAGTAACGCTTGGACCAAAAGGTCGTAACGTTGTACTTGAGAAAAAATTTGGTTCACCACTTATTACAAATGATGGTGTAACAATCGCAAAAGAAATCGAATTAGAAGATGCATTCGAAAATATGGGTGCAAAATTAGTAGCAGAAGTTGCTAGCAAAACAAATGATGTAGCTGGTGACGGAACAACAACTGCAACTGTATTAGCGCAAGCTATGATTCGTGAAGGTCTTAAAAACGTAACAGCTGGTGCGAACCCAATGGGTCTTCGTAAAGGTATCGAAAAAGCTGTTACTGCTGCAATTGCAGAATTAAAAGAGATTTCTAAACCAATCGAAGGTAAATCTTCTATCGCACAAGTAGCTGCTATTTCTGCAGCTGACGAAGAAGTAGGTCAATTAATCGCTGAAGCAATGGAGCGCGTTGGTAACGACGGTGTTATTACTTTAGAAGAGTCTAAAGGATTCACAACAGAATTAGACGTAGTAGAAGGTATGCAATTTGATCGTGGATATGCATCTCCTTACATGATTACTGATTCTGACAAAATGGAAGCAGTTCTTGATAACCCATACATCTTAATTACTGACAAAAAGATTTCTAACATCCAAGAAATCTTACCAGTATTAGAGCAAGTGGTACAACAAGGTAAACCACTTCTTATCATCGCTGAAGACGTAGAAGGCGAAGCTTTAGCTACATTAGTAGTGAACAAACTTCGTGGTACATTCAATGTAGTAGCTGTTAAAGCTCCTGGATTTGGTGACCGTCGTAAAGCAATGCTAGAAGATATCGCAATCTTAACTGGTGGCGAAGTAATCACTGAAGAATTAGGTCGTGACTTAAAATCTGCTACAGTTGAATCTTTAGGACGCGCAGGTAAAATCGTTGTAACGAAAGAAAACACAACTGTAGTTGAAGGTATCGGAAATACACAACAAATCGAAGCTCGCATCGGTCAAATCCGTGCGCAATTAGAAGAAACAACTTCTGAATTCGATCGTGAAAAATTACAAGAGCGTCTTGCAAAACTTGCAGGTGGCGTAGCAGTAATTAAAGTAGGTGCAGCAACTGAAACTGAGTTAAAAGAGCGCAAACTTCGCATTGAAGATGCACTTAACTCAACTCGTGCAGCAGTAGAAGAAGGTATCGTTGCAGGTGGTGGTACTTCACTTATGAACGTATACACGAAAGTAGCTTCTATCGTAGCTGAAGGCGACGAAGCAACAGGTATCAACATCGTACTTCGCGCATTAGAAGAGCCAGTTCGTCAAATCGCAATCAACGCTGGTCTAGAAGGATCTGTAGTTGTAGAGCGTCTAAAAGGCGAAAAAGTAGGCGTTGGTTTCAACGCAGCTACTGGCGAGTGGGTTAACATGCTTGAAACTGGTATCGTAGATCCAGCTAAAGTAACTCGCTCTGCACTTCAAAACGCAGCATCTGTTGCAGCTATGTTCTTAACAACTGAAGCTGTAGTAGCTGACAAACCAGAACCAAATGCACCAGCAATGCCTGACATGGGCGGCATGGGCATGGGCGGTATGGGCGGAATGATGTAATCTGCCCCCAAAACCCTTGATACACAAGGCTTTTGAATAAGGGATAAGAGCAATGCTAACATTTTGCTAACATTTCTCGCCTGATTAGAGGCTTCTCATTAATTGCGCAAATTTATGAGAAGCCTCTTTTTTCATTTCTTTCGTTACATGCAGATAAACGTTTTTCGTTGTTTCATCATCACAATGGCCTAATCGATCCATAATCTCTTCTAAGCCTACTCTCGCTTCTGCGAGTAACGATGTATGCGTATGACGTAAAGAGTGAGGAGTAAGCTCTGTATTTAATCCCGCTAACTTCAGTAATCGAGCCATTCGATTTTCGACAGTCTTAATGAAGATGGGGTAGCCGGGCTGTCTGTCATGCTTAGCGAAAATGAATCCTTCATCAAGATAAGCTTCACCTAAACGTTCTTTTATTCTCTTTTGTAATTCCATATGCTCTTTAAGTGTTGCAATAACATCTTCATCTACAATGATGGTTCGCTTAGATCTTCTAGTCTTAGGTGGCACTAGTTGATATTCCAGCGTATTATTAGTCGGATTATAGTACGTTTTCGTAATGCTAATGGTATGCTCTTCGAAGTCAATGTCTTTCCACTTAAGCGCCACTAACTCACCAACGCGCATTCCTGTGTAGGAAAGGGTAAGGAAGATTAAGTAATCTAAATTTAATCCTTTTTGGGCGGATGTTTGCAATAGTAATGCTAGCTCTTCCTTTTCCATATATTTAGGGATTTCTTGTTCTTCTAATTCCTCAATGGTTTTTCTATCTTTCTTCAGATAAGCGAACTCTGTTGGGTCGTTTTTAATGATTCGCCTTTCAATGGCCTTCTTGAAAATCATTCGACCAGTACGATGAACACCATCTAATGTGTTATCGGCATATCCTTTCGCTTTCAAATCATTTAAAGCATCTTGATATCGTTTCGTTGTGATATCTTTTAGCTTCAGAAGAGAGAAGTAAGGCAATAATTTATTGATTTCGTGCTGTCTAATACGAATGGTACCCGGTTTTACGTTATTCTTCTCGCTATATATAAGAAGCCATTCGCTTGCAAAGTCTTTGAATACAACGTTCTGTTCTTGTACAAACATACCCTGATTAATTTCATATATAAACTCTGTAGCGGCTGATTCAGCTTCCTGTTTTGTTCGAAACCCTCCTTTCGTCTTTTGTTTTCTTTTACCGGTAACAGGGTCTCTGCCAATATCAATTACGAAGCTCCAAGTTGAACCGCAAGTGCATCGTTTCTTTTTACATGTGCAGCCTCTTCGATGGAAGTGTCCTTTCATTTTCGTAAACCTCTTTTCTTTGATGTAATGTTACTGTGATTATTTATTATCTCCACTGCGTATGTAGCAGATACGTTTACTATGCGAGGAGAAATTCCTATTCTACATTGCTTGAGCTTTTTTCTGCTTTTGATTGTTGATCCACATAGCTAAATCGGCTTTCTCTACCCGTTTAGAAGCACCAATATCAAAGTTAGGGATGCCACCGTGTTCTACATGTAGCTTGAATAATTCATATACCGTTTTTCTTGAGATTCCAAGAAATTGCGCGATATGAGACGCTGTTAACGCGTCGGGTAATGACTCCCAAGTTGTATATTGCTTTGTTTTATTCATAAATAAACCCCTCCAAAATTGCTTTTGTGTATAATTTTCGGTTCTTTGTCTATACTTGTAATAGTTTTCGGTATACTATCCATATTGGTATACCATTACAGATAAACTACCGAACATATTCGTTGAAAATCCCTTGATAACAAGGGATTCGTAACAACGGTATTTTCTTTATTAATGGGATAGGGATTGTCGCTCGATACTTTATCTAGTAACAGTGCTCATTCATTCGGTACTTTCTCCAGTTGAAAGAAAATGGAGGCTTTCAAGTACGTTATTATGAAAAACAACCTGCGCGGGTTGATTCATCGATACACGTACTTCACTTACAAAGTACAGAATGATGAGCCGTTTCTCAGATGTGCTTAGCGTATCCTCTAATAAATGGGTGAAACGATTGAAGAAGAGACCGGATTGAATACTGTCGTATAAATCAGCTATTGTCATTTGGCTATTCTTATAAGAGTGAAGTTGAGCTAATAATTGATTCATGCGATGTGAAATGAGAAGTTCAAATTCGCGATCACCTTGTTCTTTAGCAATACAACCCTTTGATGCTAATAAATCAAGCTCTTTTTCGGTATTGGTTATATTTACCTCTAACGTGATTTCTAGGGAAGCGAGATAATCTACAGTAGCTGTACGTTGTATTTCATCTCTAGTAAAGTTTGCGACATGTTCTAGTGTTTTTGATAAGGCGTGTTGATGTACATCTTCGAGATCTAATTTATAGTGACACTGTTTGCACACATAGTACTGATATACATACTTTTCATTGTTACGTTTTGTTGAGCCATTATGTGTGACTAACTTTTCGTTACAATGATTGCAAGTTAGTTTGTTTAAGAAGAGGAAAGGTGTCTCGAGACGACCATATTCCTTCTGTAGTTTGACGTTAGTGCGAATGAAATGCAGTAACAAACGATCAACTAATGGTTCATTGAAATGATCGAATTCGTATACTTTTCTACTAGGACCTTTTCGTATATTCCAGACGAGTGTACCTGTATATATTGGGTTCTTCAAAATAGTTTCAAGGGTACTTGTCCGCCATCCTTTATCTTTAGGAGACGGGATACATGCTTCGTTCAGCACGGAAGCAATCTTACCGAGTGACATGCCCCAACTATGCAGGAAGAAGATAAACGTAACAATATCTGCTTTGTCATTAGGGATAAGCTGGCCGTTCTGTTGGTCGTAACCGTATGGTACTTTTGCGCCAGGACGTTTTTTTTTGCTTTCTTCTAATTCCTTTTTCAAAAGACCTAATGCTCGTTCAGACTTTATTTCCGATTCTTGTCTAAATAAGATAAATGTTATTTTTACTAAGTCATCATCTGGATTAAATGGTGTGTTTGAGTTTGCGGTATATACTTCTACATTGGGAAAGTGATCTACAAGAGGTTGGTAGAAGTCTAATACAAACGTATATCCTGTTCGGTCCATTCGTGATTCTTCGCTAAAAATAACGCGTGGAATATCGGATTCAATCATTTTCTTCTTTAATGCCATTAACACCTTCCGCTGATTAGCACGCTTTGAGAATGCACTCGTCGCATCCTCAACGAAGATAAATTCGTCTGGTACGACAAATCCATTCCTTCGTGCACAACTTTGAATTTGTGACTTTTGAAATTCTAGGCTATTGTTGTCTTCTTGTTTACGACATGAACGTCGAATATATCCATAAGCTATATTCACCCCGCTTCGCCCCCTTCGTAAATGAACTCTGTTTCCATGTTTCGTACATAGTCCATCTTAGAGGTTTCTATATCAATAAAATCAGGGTACACAATGATGTTACGGATAAGAAGGGTACATAGCGTTTTGAAGCTGGAATAACATTGTTCTTTTAAATAGTACGTAACGAGTTCAACAATTTGTGTGTTCTCTCCCATTGATTTCTTCATTTCATCTAGCTTGTTCAATAAGAATTGTTTTTCATCTAATAGTAGTTGATACTGCTGGTATTTAGGGTGTTCTTTCCACGTCGCGCAATATTCCTCTGTTTCAAATAAAAACGAGTCCACTAATTTTTCTCTTTGTCGATCTATCTGCTGCATATCAGAAAGGATTTGACGTTTCAGCGTGTTCAAAAAGCGAATCGAGTCCATTGTCAAAGCGCTTGTATTTAGCTTTTCAAGAATCGTCTCTAAAACTTTTCGAGTGATGTTCTTTAAATCATGCATGGAAACGACAATCTTTCGATGTTTATTTGTGCAACTAAAGAAACTAGTTCTTTCTACTTTTTCAACATGATAATTCATCGGTTTTAGACAATGACCACAAATCGGTTTAAAGAACTCATCGTCTAACAAAGCTGAGATACTATCTGTATATGCTTGAAACAATGGTCCTTGGTTTAGCTGAATACGGTTGAATTCTTCTAGTGAAAGATAGGCGTCTACATAAGGAAGATTAATTGTGTCTTTACTTAAATCATAGCCCGCATAAAATGGATCACTCGCAATTTTTATTAGACGTTCATCGGAACATTTTAATTCTTTACTGTACTTTTTAAGTAACAGTGCTAACTCGTCTACTGATGTTAATTTCGCGATATCTGTGAAGAAAGAAGTAAGTAGCGGTGCTTTCTCTTCATTCTTTTGATACTTCTTAGCCACTTTATCTTTTATATATCCAAGTTTTTGAGGAGGATATCGTTTCTGAATTTCTCGGCTACGGCGTGCGATACTTTTTCCTTCTGCATCACCTTGCATATAAAGAAATGCTTCTAAACAGAAGATATTTGTAGCCTCGATATGGCCATTGCTCGATGATGTAAAGACGATTTTTACATTGTGCTTCTTACATAAGTCATTAAATGAAACCCCTTCGTAAAAGTTTCGAAATAGTCGTGATCGATCAAATACATATAAGCATTCTACTTGATCTCCTTCGATAAGAGTGATGAGTTCTTGCATTAATGGTCGCTGGGATATAGATAACTTATTTGCAGAAGTCGCAACCTCGTCAATTATCATAATTTCACCATCAAGTAACTTCTCTCGATAAGATAAATCTGCTTTTTCTTGTAACGTTAAATCTTGTTTTTCCGTACTTACACGTCGGAAAAATACGTGTTTCTTCATATTTTATCGTTCCTTTCTGTGGTGTGGTACTTCGTACAGAATCTTTGCCTTTAACTTCTCTGGAAGCTCTAACTGTTCAATGATTAATCGCCCTATTAAATGGCGAATCCATTGATTAGTTACTGGATTTGATTCAGATGAAGCGCGTAACTTAACTCGTTTGTTCATAGTTTCACCTCCGTCCTATCATCATTGACGGGAGGGGGTGAATTTTATACTTTCGCTATTTTCTCTAGTTCAGGAAATTCAAGGTGTAACTGAGCTGCTGATAGTGGTTCATCACGTTTGATGAATACACGAATGCACGCTTTCTTGCTACCTGGTATGGGAAGCGGATATGCGATTGATTTATTCATTTCGTAGACTCCCTTTCCTTCTGGTATTCTCCGTACTTCTTGAAAAGGAAAGATGATAGCAATCCAGCTTCTACAGTTTGTTGAATGTTCTTCATGTTCAAAGCTGTTTGCTTCATGATGCTAATCCTCGATTTTGTAGATGTTTGATAGAAGTTGCTGTATTGTTACGGATTTTCACTGAAGGTGTACTTGTCTTTCTTTTCATGTTTTATGTTCCTCCTACTAGTATGTTGATTGCGATAATTCATCAATCGGTAGAAGGAATATAAGCATTTCAGAAATTTTGTCAAGATGAATAATGATTTTTGTTTCGTATTAAGTGATAGAGAAAAACTAAAATGGAGAATAGGAGCGAAGTGACAAATAGATACATACTTTAGGCAAGTGCGGGTTTCCGAATATGGAATATACCCACCCCAGTCTCTAGAAACATAAAGAATCTAGGACTGAGGTGGTGGTATTTTCTTTTTGATACAACTTTAGTGTAAAGCTGGGATCTTGATGATGCTGCTGTTTTATACCTGAATTTCTTCAACTTGTCATTTGCTTAACTCAAAGCATACGTAGTTTCGCCCGCGTATATCGTGACAAGCACCATTGGCCGTAGCCAATCGAAACGTTCCACCGAACTGTTACTGCAAGAAGTTGCTCCCACTCCTCTAAGGCTCACAATCCAGTCTGAAAACAGCAGTAAAGACCTTGCCTAATGATTGCTACGTTGATTTTCTGCGTCGGCTCAACTCACCAGACCTCTTCTTTTGCGTGACTTAAGGGCAATCCCACGATTATTTTGTTTCTAGTTTCATTCATGTCAGAACTAGCAATGACAGCGTTTTGACAGAGGGAGCAGCTCCGACCATATAGGGTTTTATTAATGTATCTGTAGTAAAACCTTTAGAGAGTGGAATGACAAGCTTTAACTAGAAGTATTTTTTGCACATGTTAATGTTTAATATTACAGACAAGTTGATGGATAATATTATGCGATTACATCATTTGGATTATGATAGAATAAGGAAGAAGATCTAAAGTCTTATTACTTGAAAATAAGGAATTATGAAGGCAGGTATAATAATGAGTCAATTAACATTGCAAGAATTAGAATCCCATTTATGGAAATCAGCGGATATTTTACGCGGCTCTGTAGATTCTAGTGATTACAAAAACTATATATTTGGATTGTTATTTTTAAAGCGTCTGAGTGATGTATTTGAAGAACATAAATTAGAATTAGTGCAAGAACATGGTGAAGAAATAGGACGACTGTTAGCAGATGATCCCGATCAATACCAATTCTATGTACCGGAAGCTGCGCGTTGGGAAGAAATCCGTAAGCATGCTGCTGATATTGGTTCAGCAATCAATGTAGCGTTTGAAGCATTGGAAAACGAAAACGTTACACTTGAAGGCGTTTTGACACCGATTGATTTCAACCGTAAAGAAGTGTTGTCAGACAGTGTGTTACAACGCCTACTGCAACATTTCTCTCTATTAGATTTGCGTAATGCAAACCTTTCTGAGCCTGATATGCTTGGACGTGCCTATGAGTATTTAATTAAAATGTTCGCCGATGATGCAGGGAAAAAAGGTGGAGAATTCTACACGCCATCTAAAGTGGTTGAATTAATCGTAAACTTAATCAAACCTCAAGAAGGTATGCGTGTTTATGACCCTACCTGTGGGTCCGGTGGTATGTTAATTCAATCTGTTGATTATGTAAAAGAACATGAAGGTAATCCACAATCACTATCTTTATTTGGCCAGGAGAAGAACTTAGGTACATGGGCGATTGCGAAAATGAACTTACTATTGCACAATCTACCAGACCACCGCATTGAAAAGGGCGATACCATTCGTGAGCCTAAGCTTGTGGAAGACGGTGAAATCATGTTATTTGACCGAGTGATTGCGAATCCACCATTTTCTTTAAAAGAGTGGGGACGTGAAGAAGCGGAGCATGATTCATACGGTCGTTTCCAGTATGGTATTCCACCGAAGAATGCAGGAGACTATGCGTTCATCCAACATATGATTGCATCTTTAAAAGCAGATGGAATGGCTGGAGTCGTTATGCCTCATGGTGTTCTATTCCGGGGTGGCGCTGAAGGGAAAATCCGTCAAGGTTTATTAGAGTCGGATTTATTAGAAGCGGTTGTTGGGTTGCCTTCTAACCTATTCTATGGAACAGGTATCCCGGCTTGTATGTTGATATTCAATCGAAATAAAGTAGAAGAACGAAAAGAAAAAGTGTTCTTCATTGCAGCGGAAGACGAATATCAAGAAGGCAAGAATCAAAATACACTTCGAGATGAAGACCTTGCAAAGTTGGTTGATTCATTTGATTCATATAAAGATGTAGAGAAATATGCTCGTGTGGTTTCGTTAGAAGAAATTAGAAGTAATGATTATAATTTAAACATCACACGTTACATTGATAAATCTGAAGAAGAAGAAGAAGTAAACCTAGAAGAGGTTATTAAAGGTATTACTGGTTTAGAAAATAATCGTTCAGAGACAAAAGCAAAGTTAAATGGATACCTACGTGAGTTAGGATTAGGTGAAATGTGATGATAGTAAGTAGCAGAGAGGTACGTGAAGGATATAAGATGACGGAACTTGGAGAAATTCCGAGCGAGTGGCAAGTGCTGAATTCTGAAGAGATTGTTGTTCCTGAAAAAAGTGCAATTAAAATTGGTCCTTTTGGGAGTCAGTTGAAAAAAGAATCATTAACAACTGAAGGCTATAAAGTATATGGCCAAGAAAATGTTTTTGTTAATGACTTCACTCTCGGAAACAGATTTATAAATGAAAATAAGTACTGTCAATTAAAATCATGTGAGCTCCTTCCAAATGATTTTGTCATAACAATGATGGGGACAATAGGTAAATGTGCAATTGTGCCAAAAGATGCAGAGCCAGGTATAATGGATTCTCATTTATTAAGATTACGCTTAGACGAGAAAGTCTATAAAAATGATTTACTATTACATGTAATTAAATCTGATTTAGTACAACAACAGATAAAGAAACTTTCTGTTGGGGGTATTATGGCTGGCTTAAGTTCTAAAGTTATCCGTCAGCTTAAATTTCCAGTTCCGGGTTTAAAAGAACAACAAAAAATCGCCGAAATCTTTTCAACAGTCGATGAGCAAATCGAGAATACAGAACAGCTGATTGAAAAAACGAAAGAGCTGAAAAAAGGCTTAATGCAGCAATTGCTTACAAAAGGTATTGGGCATACAGAATTTAAGCAGACGGAGCTTGGAGAGATACCTACTGAGTGGGAAGTAGGTAAAATAAGTGAAATTAGCAGTTTTTGTTCTAATGGCTTTGTAGGAACTGCTACCCCTTTTTACACTGAAGAAACTGATGGGATTTTGTATTTGCAAAGTAATAATATCCGTAAAAATAAATTTGATTTTAATAAAACTGTATATGTAAATTCAGATTTCACAGCAAAATATACTAGGGCTCAAGTTAAAACAAATGATTTATTAACTGTTCAATCAGGCCATATTGGTTCAACAGCAGTTGTTACAACAAATTATAACGGAGTTTATTGCCATGCGTTAATTATTACTCGACCAATTGAAGACAGAATAGATTCTAATTTTCTTGCCTATTATTTAAATTCATCAGTAGGTTTAAAACGACTTTCAAATATTTTTGTAGGTTCAACAATTAAACATATTAATGTTAAGGATTTTATCAAGTTTGTTGTTCCGTTACCAAGTTTAGATGAACAACAAAAAATAGCATCTATCCTTTCATCCGTAGACGAACAGATCGAGAGCTACGAACAAGAAAAAGAAAAGTATCTAGTATTGAAAAAAGGCTTAATGCAACAGCTTCTGACAGGAAAGATTCGAGTGACGGTGTAAGCCGTCTCTCTTATACATAGGAGGTGAACAGTATGAGTGCATTAGAATATGCAGAGGTGGAATTACCGCTGATTGAACAGTTGAAAAGTTATGGTTATACGCATATGGTAGGTACAGAACTAGACGGTGACCGTTCTTCAAAAGCTAGTATTGTATTGGAAGAGCGTCTAGCTCGTGCCATACGTAAGCTTAATCCTTGGATAGAGGAATACAATGTTGAGAAAGTCGTAAAGCAGTTTATATCACTGCAGGCAAAAGATGTGTGGCATGCGAATAAAACCATCTTTGATTGGTTGTTTGGTGAAGGTATTTCCGTCTTGCAAGATGTAGGAGCCGGGAAGAAAAATCAAACGGTGCAGCTATTTGATTTTGATAATGTTGAAAACAATGAATTTCTCGTTGTGAATCAGTTGAGGATCGAAAATGCAGTGGGAACGATTCGTCCTGACATTATCTTGTTCATCAATGGATTTCCTCTTATTCTCATAGAATGCAAGAGTCCGAAAGTACAAGTGGATAAGCAGTTGCCAGAAGGTGTTCGCCAGTTTGAACGTTATATGGACACAAATCCAAAATTGTTTTGGTATAACCAAATGTTGATTGTGACCAGTCGGGATCGGGCGAGAGTAGGAACGATTTTAGCAAAGGCTCAGCATTACGGATTATGGAAAGATCCCTATCCATATACGTTTGACGAAATAGGGAGTAACCGTGTTCAAGACATATTAGTGTCGGGAACACTGCGTAAAGAATCTATCCTTGATTTAATGCGTAACTTCATAGTGTTTGACGGCAAAGTGAAGAAGCTGGCTCGTTATCAACAATATCGAGCAGTGAATAAAGCCATTGAGCGAATCATGAAAGAGAAGAAACCGACTTTACGTGGTGGTGTTGTATGGCATACACAGGGTTCAGGTAAATCACTGACGATGGTGTACTTAGCGATGAAACTACGTAGACAAGTAGAGTTAGAAAATCCTATGCTTATCATTGTAACAGACAGACAAGATCTGGATGACCAAATTACGAAAACATTCCAGCAATCAGGTTTTCCTAATCCAACTCAAGCTTCATCAGTGGCTGATTTGAAGCAACAATTAGCCAAAGGACCAGGTACAACAGTCATGACGCTGATTCAAAAGTTTCAAGGTGATGAGGAAAAAGCTTTTCCTATTATCTCCGAATCGGAAAATATCATCGTCATGACAGATGAATCTCATCGTTCTCAATATAAAGGATTGGCTATGAACATGCGAAAAGCGTTGCCAAATGCCACTTTCATTGGGTTCACAGGTACTCCTATTGATAAGAAAGCTCGCTCTACTACGGGGAAATTCGGTTCGTATATTGATAAATATACGATTGAGCAGGCAGTAGAAGATGGTGCAACCGTACCGATTTACTATGAATCTCGTTTGCCGAATCTTCATGTAAAAGGTGAAACATTGGATGAATTGTTCACTCGCTCATTCCATGAGTATGATGATGAAGCGAAAGAAAAAATTAAACAGAAATATGTAAATGATCAATTGCTATTGACTGCTCCTGAACGGATGAGAGAGATTGTGCTTGATATTATTCACCATTTTGAAAGTAAAATTTTAGTTAATGGTTATAAAGCACAAGTCGTGGCAGTTTCCCGTTATGCAGCTGTTCAATATAAGAAGTTAATAGATCAATATTCTATGAATAAGTTTGAAACGGCTGTTATTTTTTCCGCGGGGCAAAATGATGAGGAAGAATTAAGGGAGCACCATGTATCGAAAGAGGAAGAGAAACAACTGATTGATCGATTCAAGAAGCCATTCTCTGAAGATAAGCTATCCATGTTGATTGTGTGCGATAAGTTGCTGACAGGATTCGATGCGCCGATTGAACAGGTTATGTATTTAGATAAGCCATTGAAAGAGCATAATTTATTACAAGCAATTGCACGAACAAACCGAAAGTATGATGCGAACAAATCATATGGGTTGATTGTAGATTATTTTGGCGTATCTCGCTTTTTGGACCAGGCTCTTGAAATCTTCAGTTCTAATGATGTACAAGGTGCTCTGCATTCCATTGATGAAGAACTGCCGAGATTGGAACAACGCCACCGTTCAACGATGAATTTTTTTGATGGATTGAAAAAGGATCAGTTGGAAGAGAGTATCTTACGGTTAGTAGATGAGGATGTACGAGCTGATTTTGATATTGCTTATAAACGTTTTGCTGAAAGTATGGATAAAGTGCTCCCGAGTCCAAAAGCGGAGCGATTTGTAGATGATTTAAAGCGAGCGGGAGTTGTTCGTCAACTAGCCAAGTCACGCTTCTCGATTGATGACGGAATGGATATTTCGGATTGTGGTGAAAAGGTGCGACAGTTGGTTCATGATTATTTGTATTCTGAGGGAATTGATGCACGAGATCCTGTATCTATTTTAGATGCATCTTTTAAGGCAGAGATTGATAAGAACGTACTACCAGAAACAAAAGCGGCGCAGATGGAACATGCGATTAAGAAAGAAATATCTGTGCGTATTGAAGAAGATAAAGTATTCTACACGTCTTTAAAAGATAGAGTGGAAGAACTCGTAGAACGATATAAGGACCGTCAGCTAACAATTTTTGAATTACTAGAGCAGTATGATGCTATTCGAGATGAGATGCTTGATAAAGCGAGCGGTCATACGAAGAGTGGATTAACCTATCTACAAGAGCCTTATTACAATAAGCTGCAAGAAGTATGTGAAGACAGTGAAGATTATCAGTTAAAAGAAGTAGCTGTTGAAGTCCAAAACTTTATTGAAGAACGAGTATCACCAATCAGTGATTGGACGTCGAAAACAGACTTCAAACGAGAATTGACAGGTGATTTAAAAATAATGCTGCTGAAGAAAAAATTAAAGCCGAAAGAAGCATTTGAATTAACAGGCTATTTCACTGCACTGGCAGAAACTCAATATGGGAAGAAATAAGAAAATGACCGGCAATGATTTGCGGGTCATTTTCTTATATATATAGTGTTTTGCCGTTTACTCTCAGCCATTCCTTCTTTGCTTCATAATCTGGAAGTAGCATACGCAGTGTTTCCCAGTATTCCTGCGAATGGTTCATATGTTTTAAATGTACAAGTTCATGTGCTAATACATAATCGACAATAGAAGCAGGAGCTAAGAAGATGCGCCAGTTCAACAGGATATTGCCGGCTGGTGTACAACTGCCCCAGCGTTGTTCTTGGTCTTTAATTTTGATAGAGTTTGGATGATGAGAAAACTTGATTGTGAATCGTTTCATTCGCTCTTTGCTAAACTGGTTGCCTCGTTCCATAATCCACTCAGTATATAAAGGTAATAACAGATCTCTATGTTGGTCTTCTATAACATCTTCATGAATCTCTGCTACAAATTGTCCCTTATGGAAACGAAAAGAAGTTTCTAAAGAATCACTGATTTTTATCACCTTAAGACGATAGTGTCTACCGAGATAAGGAAATTTCTCCCCTGATACAAACTTTCGTTTTAAGCTATTTTGATTCATCTCTTCATAGCTAGTCAACTGATTTCTAATCCAAGCACCTTTTTGATGCAATATATTTTCAATAATATTATGTTCAGCAGCAGTAGGAGCAACAACTTTAACACCATGTTGGTCTACAGAAATGGATACGCTTTTGCGACGGTTGCTTCTTGATAGTTTATATTCTATTGTTTGTGAACCGAATTTGATGTAATGCATTTGGTATTCCTCCTAATTGTATTATATCAACTCTTTAGAATAAGTCTTGGGGAAATTATAAATGGAATTACACCTTTTTATAATTTTTATTATATAATGGTATAAATTAACTTTAATACTTACCGATTATTAGGGAGTATATATTTCAATTTAGAGGGATGATTTAGAATGGGGAACGATTTATTAAATACTTCATTAGAATATCAAGCAAAAAAGGTATTACAGGAGTTAGAATTAACAAGGTTAATGCAAAAACATAACGGTGAAACAGGAAGAGAAGCAGAAGGTATATTAAAGAATGTTTTAAGAGCAATGCTTCCTAAACGTTGGGGAATAGGAACGGGCTTTGTAATTTTTGATAAAGAAGTTAGCTTTCAAACGGATATATTAATATATGATTATACCAAAATACCTGCTATTTACACAGGATATGAAATGAATATAATTCCGATACAATCTCTTGCTGCCACAATTGAGGTTAAAACAAATATTAATGGGGAAAAGGATATTATTGGAGCTAAGCGTTCTTCAGCCAAAATCGGAGAACTTTATAATAATATTAAAGATGAGCATAAGGGTGAGACAGAACCAATTAATATACTTTTTGGATATGGGTCGAAAAATAAAATAACAACAATTGCACAGTATTTAAATAATGATACGAAATATCATAATTATTTACATAACGTATACGTACTTGACAGAGGAGAAGTTGAATTGCTCCCTTCTAATTATAACTGTCCATTACCGGCCTCTTTAATTGATAAAGTTAATCAGAACGAGAGCTTTTTAGGGAAGAATGAAGAGTTTTGTAAATTTATATTTTCTCGTTTTTACTCAAATTTATTGAATCATTTATCTAACTTTGAACCTTCTAAAATGGACTATAACACGTATTATCTGGAGATTTAAGGTTCTTTTCAGCAAGATTGAAGGTATATCAATAAGTAGAACCCACCAACATCTCATGTATCGCCACATACACTCCACACATGTGGATTGTGTAACAGCCACTGTTTAAAAGCGATGCAAATGGAGTCTGCATCGCTTTTGTGATAGAGTCATTAAGTCAGTCACATATCATTGACTGCTAACAGTATGCTAACATTTTGCTAACGAAGTCTAATAAAACACAGTAAATCCGAGTTAAAGATATTACACTTGATGCCTGCAAAATGTTGATTTCACGCGGTTTCATTCCATCATGGTTAAAGATGTTACAGCTCAAAACCACATGGGCGGAATGATGTAATTCCGTTTGCTCGAAAAACATCCATTTCTATATAGAAATGGATGTTTTTTTATGTTTTTTAGAAAAGGAAATGAATTTCTGTAGAATTTTGTCGCTTTCTCTCTTGACCATACCAATACTTCATTGTTAGAATCTAGGAAGATAATATAAAACGATCCTTCATATATCCTCAAAGATAAGGTTTGAGAGTCTCTACCGGGTTACCGTAAACAACCTGACTATGAAGGCAGTGTGTCTTATATTTATAAAGAGCGGAAGACTATCTTTCTTTATAAAGCCAGACCCCTGCCTTTTCTTTGTTATGAGACTAGAGGCGGAGGACTGGCTTTTTTTATTATATTAGTAATGCTTTTTGCCAAATTGGTGAAAATATTTATATACGAGAACTAACGTTGGGGTGATTATTTTGAAAAAGCAGCATGATACAATTATCGTTTTAGATTTTGGGAGTCAGTACAATCAGTTAATAGCACGTCGAATTCGTGAGTTCGGTGTATACAGTGAACTTCATCCACATACAATTACTGCGGAAGAAATTAAAGCAATGAATCCAAAAGGGATTATCTTCTCTGGTGGACCAAATAGTGTATACGGTGAAGGCGCATTACATTGTGATGAAAAAATCTTTGAACTAGGATTACCGATCTTCGGTATTTGTTACGGTATGCAGCTTATGACACAACACTTCGGTGGTAAAGTAGAACGTGCAAATCACCGTGAGTACGGAAAAGCTGTTCTTAAAGTAGAGAACGAATCAAAATTATATACGAACCTTCCAGAAGAGCAAGTTGTATGGATGAGTCATGGTGACTTAGTAACTGGTTTACCTGAAGGATTCTTAGTAGATGCAACAAGTGAGTCTTGTCCAATTGCTGGTATGAGCAATGAAGAGCAAAACTTATACGGTGTACAATTCCACCCAGAAGTACGTCACTCTGAGCACGGTAACGATTTAATTAAAAACTTCGTATTCGGCGCTTGTGGTTGTTCTGAAGGATGGAACATGGAGAACTTTATCGAAGTAGAATTAGAGAAAATCCGTGAAACTGTTGGAGACAAAAAAGTACTATGCGCACTTAGCGGCGGTGTAGACTCTTCTGTTGTAGCAGTGTTAATTCATAAAGCAATTGGCGATCAATTAACGTGTATTTTCGTTGATCACGGCTTACTTCGTAAAGGTGAAGCAGAAGGCGTTATGAAAACATTCAGCGAAGGCTTCCACATGAACGTTATTAAAGTAGATGCACAAGAACGCTTCATGAACAAGTTAAAAGGTGTAGAAGATCCAGAACAAAAACGTAAAATCATCGGTAATGAATTCATTTACGTATTTGATGATGAAGCTTCTAAATTACAAGGAATGGACTTCCTAGCGCAAGGTACACTTTATACGGACATCGTTGAAAGTGGTACAGCAACTGCACAAACAATTAAATCTCACCATAACGTTGGTGGTCTTCCAGAAGACATGCAGTTCAAATTAATTGAGCCTTTAAACACGTTATTTAAAGATGAAGTACGTGTATTAGGATCTGAACTAGGAATTCCTGATGAAATCGTATGGCGTCAACCATTCCCGGGACCGGGTCTTGGTATTCGTGTATTAGGTGAAATCACAGAAGAGAAATTAGAAATCGTTCGTGAATCTGATGCGATTTTACGCGAAGAAATTATTAAAGCGGGCTTAGACCGTGAAATTTGGCAATACTTCACTGCGCTTCCTGGCATGCGTAGCGTAGGTGTTATGGGTGACGAGCGTACTTACGATTACACAGTAGGTATCCGTGCAGTAACATCTATCGACGGTATGACAGCTGACTGGGCACGTATCCCTTGGGACGTATTAGAGAAAATCTCTGTACGTATCGTAAACGAAGTAAAGCACGTTAACCGTATCGTGTATGATGTAACGAGTAAGCCACCAGCAACTATTGAGTGGGAATAGTATTATAAAAAAAAGATCCATCTATTGCACATGCGTAGATGGATCTTTTATATTTCCGTCATCAATACGAACGAAAATATAAAAGTTTATAAAAATGTTCGTTTTTAAATTGACAAAACTACTTCACCGAGTTAATATGAGTATGTAATTCAAACAAAAAGTGAATATTATGCCGTCGTATAATATCGGGGATATGGCCCGAAAGTTTCTACCTAGCTACCGTAAATGGCTTGACTACGAGGCGTTTTTATAAAGGTGAGGGGAATCTTATCTTTATTCATAGAACGCTTCCATGTATATGCAATGGAAGCCTTTTTTATTTTTAATAGATAAAAGAGGGCTAGGGAGATTACGGCGAGTAATCATATAACGGGGGAAACGTAAGATGAAACGCTATTTTCAGTTTGATGAACTCGGCACAAATTACAAAACAGAGTTCATAGCGGGTTTAACGACATTTTTATCTATGGCTTATGTACTATTTGTCAATCCTGCTACGCTGTCACTTGGGAATGTTAAAGGGTTACCAGCGGGTACAGGAATGGATCCAGGTGCAGTGTTCGTTGCTACAGCATTAGCAGCAGCGATTGGTTCGTTAATTATGGGGATATTCGCGAAGTATCCAATTGCTTTGGCACCGGGTATGGGAATTAACGCGTTCTTTGCTTATACGGCAGTGTTAACGATGGGTATTCCGTGGCAAACAGCAATTGCTGGAACATTAATGTCAGGTATTATCTTTATTATTCTTACAGCTTCAGGTATTCGTGAAAAAATCATTAATGCAATTCCATCAGAGTTAAAGTTTGCAGTAGCGGCAGGTATCGGATTGTTCATTGCATTCCTTGGATTCCAAAATGCCGGAATTATCGTGAAAAATGATGCTGTTCTTGTTGGATTGGGGGATTTAACAAAGGGCACAACGTTACTAGCAATCTTCGGGGTTGTTACGACAATCATCTTCATGATTAAGAAAATAAATGGTGCAGTTTTCTACGGTATGATTCTTACAGCAATCTTAGGAGTAGCGACAGGATTAATTGATACTCCGAAAGCTGTAGTGGGAGCAATACCGAGTCTAGAACCAACGTTCGGTGTGGCATTAACGCACTTCGGAGATATTTTCACTGTTCAAATGGTGATTGTTATTATTACGTTCTTCTTCATTGATTTCTTTGATACAGCAGGTACACTTGTAGCGGTTGCGAATCAAGCTGGATTAATGAAGAACAATAAATTACCACGTGCAGGAAAAGCGTTATTCGCAGATGCAATTGCAACTGTAATCGGTGCGATCTTAGGTACATCAACAACAACGTCTTACATTGAATCTTCTGCAGGGGTAGCAGCGGGTGGACGTTCTGGATTTACAGCAGTTGTAACAGCTGGATTCTTCTTGCTGGCACTATTCTTCTCGCCATTATTAAGTGTTGTAACACCAGCTGTAACGGCACCAGCTTTAATTATTGTAGGAATCTTAATGGTTTCATCTTTAGGCGAAATTGACTGGAAGAAATTCGAGATTGCAGTACCAGCATTCTTTACAATCATTTCAATGCCGCTTACGTATAGTATTGCGACAGGGATTGCAATCGGGTTTATCTTCTATCCAATTACAATGGTAGTAAGTGGTCGTCGTAAAGAGATTCATCCAATTATGTATGTTATGGGAGTTTTATTCGTACTATATTTCATCTACGTTCGTAAATAAAAGGGGTTTTTTGAAAGGTCTAGACTTAAGGGGAGTCTAGACCTTTTTTGCGTCTTCAGAAAATCTTAAGGATTTCCGAGCGTTTTTCTTCAGAAGTTTTCCTATAATAGAAGTTAGGGATTAAAAAAGTGATGGGGGAGATATTGTGGCAACCGAAACAATACTTGTCGTAGATGATGAAAAAGAAATTAGGAATCTTATTACAATCTATTTAAAGAATGAAGGATATAAAGTGTTGCAAGCAGGGGACGGAGAAGAAGGATTACGTTTACTAGAAGAAAATGAAGTACATCTAGTCGTATTAGATATTATGATGCCAAAAGTAGATGGTATTCACATGTGTATGAAAGTAAGAGAATCGAAAGAGATGCCGATTATTATGCTTTCTGCGAAAACGCAAGATATGGACAAAATTTTAGGATTAACTACAGGTGCAGATGATTACGTAACGAAACCATTTAACCCGTTAGAGTTAATCGCAAGAATTAAATCTCAGTTACGTCGTTATATGAAGATGAATGGTTTTGCTATTCAAAATGAGGACGAGTTAGAAATTGGAGAGATGAAAATAAACATCTCAACCCACAAAGTTATTGTGGATGGAGAAGAAGTGAAACTGACGCCAAGGGAATTTTCGATTTTAGAATTACTAGCTCGTAATCCTGGGGTGGTTTTTAGCGCGGAACAAATTTATGAAAAGGTTTGGAACGAAAGGTCTTTCCAGTCGGATAACACGGTAATGGTTCATATTCGGAAAGTGCGTGAAAAGATTGAAGAGAATCCAAGGAAGCCGATATATATAAAAACAGTATGGGGAGTGGGGTATAAGATTGAAAAAGATATTTAATCCATTTACTTATGTTAGGAAAATTCGAGAATTAATTGGAAAGATAGTGAAGAGTGTGAAACGGAGTATACGAATTCAACTTATTACTGCGTTTACTGCTTGTGCGTTATTAGGGCTTTTTTTTGCAAAGGGAGCAGCACCTTTTTTTGAGAATGCGAATCGGCAGGCGACAATCGATTATGGGTCTGGTATGAGAGAAATTCACCAACAAGCTCAAAATGTGGCGAATAGTTCAGTTCACGAAAATAAATTAGAAGCTATATCCGATATGATCGAAAGGGAGAATCAAAATTTAGAACGAGGATCTAGAGCTTTAAAAGTACTGGTTACTGACGAGAGCGGCAAAGTTGTATATAAGACGAAGCAGGCACAAGAAGAACAAATTGATTTGCATAATACAATTCGTAATGCAGCATCATTTGCAATCAACTATTCAAATGGCCAAGATGCATTTGAAAATACAAGAAAAGAATTTATAGCTTTTGCACCTATTACAATAGGAGATAAGAATTTATACATGTTTGTTAGTGGGATTCCGGGAGGTGAAGTGAGATATCATACGCAAGAAGGGCCGTTTCCATTTTTCATAGGTGTACTCGTATTTATTTTCTCTTTCTTCTATATAACAAAGAGAAAGATGAAGCAAATTGAAGCGATGGCACAAGGTGTAAAGGAAATAGAAAAAGGAAACTTAGCGTATCGTATTGAGAAGAAAGGTGAGGACGAGATTGCGTCTTTAACTGAGAATATTAATAATATGGCAGAAGAGCTTATGAATAATATAGAAAAGGAACGTAAATTAGAGAAGCAAAAGAACGAGCTTATTACGAATGTATCTCACGATTTGCGTACACCACTTACTTCTATTATGGGTTACTTGCGATTACTTCGAGATTCTAAATATGAAAATAAAGAACAACATGATGAATATACGAGAATTGCTTTTGCGAAGTCGGAGCAGTTAAAGAATTTAATAG
>NZ_JBBOXN010000001.1:285000-287500 GCF_038007785.1 Bacillus sp. FSL K6-0069
CCACATCGACGGGGAGGTTTGGCACCTCGATGTCGGCTCATCGCATCCTGGGGCTGTAGTCGGTCCCAAGGGTTGGGCTGTTCGCCCATTAAAGCGGTACGCGAGCTGGGTTCAGAACGTCGTGAGACAGTTCGGTCCCTATCCGTCGTGGGCGTAGGAAATTTGAGAGGAGCTGTCCTTAGTACGAGAGGACCGGGATGGACGCACCGCTGGTGTACCAGTTGTTCTGCCAAGGGCATAGCTGGGTAGCTATGTGCGGAAGGGATAAGTGCTGAAAGCATCTAAGCATGAAGCCCCCCTCAAGATGAGATTTCCCATAGCGTAAGCTAGTAAGATCCCTGAAAGATGATCAGGTTGATAGGTTCGAGGTGGAAGCATGGTGACATGTGGAGCTGACGAATACTAATAGATCGAGGACTTAACCATATAATATGTAGCAATGTTATCTAGTTTTGAAGGAATATGCCTTCATAGTTTGGTGATGATGGCAGAGAGGTCACACCCGTTCCCATACCGAACACGGAAGTTAAGCTCTCTAGCGCCGATGGTAGTTGGGACCTTGTCCCTGTGAGAGTAGGACGTCGCCAAGCAACTGTAAGACGAGTCAGTATGACTCGTCTTTTTTTGTGTTTTAAACTTCTTATCAGCCTCAAGTAAGTAATCCTTATTTTTTGATCCCCTCATATTCATTTTCTTTCATTATTTTTGATGTGTAGTTTAAGATTTTCTATTTTGTTTTTTGGAGAAGTGATCTGTCGGTATGTTAAAATAGTGCAGTTGTTTTTTTGAGTACTTGAATATAAGAAGATTTCATTTTGAAAAAGGAGATAATATGAAAAAGATAGGTGTAATTACTATAGTAGTTTTAGTCCTTCTAGCAATTACTTATATGTTAGTTGGGAATTATTTTTATAATTATGCGTTGAATGCGAAACAAGAGAAAGAATTTTTAGAGGATAATCCTCATTTAGTAGAAACAGTGAATGCATCAGGAGGTGTGCTCGCTACAAACGAAGAAAAGGATGCGAGCTTTGTATCAAATCATAAACCTAATACACGAAACATAAATTCTTTCGATAAGTTGAAATTAACAGGTTATGAATATATGAATGAACAATCTAGCCATAAATGGGCAATTGTAGTTCATGGATATGATAGCAGGGCATCGAAAATGACGAAATATATCCGGAATTTTTATGAACAAGGTTATAACGTCATAGCGCCAGATCTTCGTGGGCACGGAAATAGTGAGGGCGACTATATAGGGATGGGCTGGCACGATCGTAAAGATATTTTGATTTGGATTCAACAAATTGTAAAGAAAGACCCTAATGCTGAAATAGCACTTTTTGGTGTTTCAATGGGCGGGGCAACTGTAATGATGACTTCAGGTGAAGAGTTACCTTCTAACGTTAAAGTTATTATTGAAGATTGTGGATACTCAACTGTTATTGATGAATTTACTTATCAACTAAAAGATCTATTCCACTTGCCGAAATTTCCTGTTATGAATGCGGCAAATACAGTTACAAAATTAAGAGCTGGATATGATTTAGAAGAAGCTTCAGCTATAAAGCAAGTAGAGAAAAGTAAAACACCTATGCTATTTATTCACGGGGATGCTGATACGTTCGTTCCTTATGAAATGTTAGATGAAGTATATAATGCTGCAAAAGTAGAAAAAGAGAAATTAATTGTTCCAGGTGCTGGACATGGAGAAGCTGAGAAGATAGATTCAAATAAATATTGGAATACTGTATGGAAATTCGTAGGGAGATATATTCCAGCATAGTTAGATTTGTATATACGATAATCAGAAGGAAATGTTTTTATACTTTTGATTATCGTTTTTTCTATTTATAGATTCATTTTAGTTTGTAGTATATAAAGCGTGAAGCATAAATTTTTGAATTCCTTAGCGCCAGTGCTACAATAATTGAAAACTACATGTTAATGAGGTGTTTCTATGAAAATTGAAGTATGGTCAGATTTTGTATGCCCATTTTGCTACATTGGGAAACGTAGATTAGAGATGGCTTTAGAGCAATTTCCACATAAGAAAGATGTTGAAGTTGAGTTTAAAAGTTTTGAATTAGACCAAAATGCTCCAATCTATTCTGGAACAAGTATTAATGAAGTACTTGCATCAAAGTATGGGATTAGTATTGAAGAAGCTAAGCGTAATAATATACAACTAGGAAGTCATGCAGCTAGTATGGGTTTAAGTTTTAATTTTGATGAGATGAAGCCGACGAACACTTTTGATGCGCATCGTCTTGCGAAGTTTGCAAAGGATCAAGGGAAAGAAAAAGAGATTACGGAAAATCTACTTTTTGCATATTTCACAGAATCGAGAAATTTAAGTGATGTGGATACGCTTGCTACTATTGCTGAAGCTTCAGGTTTAGAAAAGCAAGAAGCTTTACGTGTTATTCATGATAAAAGCGCATATGCAAATGATGTTAGAATTGATGAAGCGATTGCTCAGCAATATCAAATT
>NZ_JBBOXN010000001.1:292500-317500 GCF_038007785.1 Bacillus sp. FSL K6-0069
AAGGGATAAGTGCTGAAAGCATCTAAGCATGAAGCCCCCCTCAAGATGAGATTTCCCATAGCGTAAGCTAGTAAGATCCCTGAAAGATGATCAGGTTGATAGGTTCGAGGTGGAAGCATGGTGACATGTGGAGCTGACGAATACTAATAGATCGAGGACTTAACCATATAATATGTAGCAATGTTATCTAGTTTTGAAGGAATATGCCTTCATAGTTTGGTGATGATGGCAGAGAGGTCACACCCGTTCCCATACCGAACACGGAAGTTAAGCTCTCTAGCGCCGATGGTAGTTGGGACCTTGTCCCTGTGAGAGTAGGACGTCGCCAAGCAACTGTAAGACGAGTCAGTATGACTCGTCTTTTTTGTATGCTTTCATACCTCTATTAATAGCCTGTTTAACTCCTTCTAAATAGGCGAATCCATACTTTTTATCTGGTTCTAAGTAAGTACCTTCGGCCCATTCATTCCACGCATTAATAAATAAAAACTCGCTGTTGTAAAGGGAATAGGTACGCTGGATTTGTTTGCTTAAATATATCGTGAACTTCCTAGGGGTAGAACCTAGGAAGATGCTGCTATTTAAGTCTTTGCGGCGTGCTGTGTTGTCCCAGTCAACAAAGGCACCGGGAAATGTTTTTTTCTCTGGAAGAGCTCGTTTTAATATATACATCCACACTTTATCATAATCCCAAGCATTTATTTGTTTACCAGACTCATATATTGTCTTATTTATGTCTGAAGAGCTATCATGAGCGATTGTATAAAAAGGCTCAAATTGAATGCTAGCATCAAACCCATTTATATTAGGAAGTGGAAAGCTATTTAATGTCTCTGCAAAGTATATACCTTTCAAACCATGTTCTTGTGCGAGTGTATTCCAATAATGAAGCATTTGCTCACAATCAGGGATATGTCCAGGCCGATAAATAATGAATAGTGGTTTATCATCTATACGGATATACCTCTCATCTTGAAAAGCTTGTAATAAATACTCAAAGTGTTCTTTCCAATCCGATAACTCTCCGTAATTTTGTGGCATTAATATGTGACTATCAAGACCATCCCAAGTTTTTGTCCACGGTTCATTTGCCCAAGAAAGGCAAAATGGAAAATCTGGTTCCTTCATCTTAAGTACCTCATTAAAGGGTGTCTCCAATAGTCTCTTCCCTTTAAACCAGTAATGGTAATAACAAAAACCATATATGCCATGTGCCTTGGCGATTTCTGCTTGCCATTTTCTTACGGATGGGGTGGTTAAGTCATAATAAAAATCTTGATAAGGTTCTCTAGGTTGATAATGTCCTGAAAATAAAGGTCGTGCACTTTTAGTATTTGTCCATTCAGTAAAACCTTTTCCCCACCATCGGTCATTTTCTTTTATTTGATGAAACTGTGGTAAGTAAAAAGCAATTATTTTCAAGATATATCCCCCTTATGTTCTTTGTAGTTCAAGTGGTGGGAAGTTACTTTTGATCTTTTGGATCCAGTTTAAAACGCGAGATATGTTATTTACTTACTTTGTTTATGCTGCATAATGAATTCTTTTGTCCAGTTTGCCTGATATGGAAATCTTTGATGGTTTAATATATAGGGCTGATATACAAAATGATCTTCATTATACAATTAGCGAAAAGAGTTAATCTTTTTGGAGAACAAATAGAGCTTGGGGTAATCTGTTTGCATCATTAAAAAAGTCCCGTAGCTTTAAATGCTTCTCATAGTGTTTTTTAACATATTATCTCGAAAGAAGTCTCCTTCCTCAGGTGTGTGAAAGACGATAGTCTAGCGGCAGGTGGGAGATGAATTTCGGTTTGGCGTAGCCAAACATTTGGTTTTCCTATTTATTTCGCCTCGGATATAATCAGTCTTATAAGAGAGGAATTTTGGTATAACAATGAAAGTAGATAATAATCTTGTATTGTTCAGGTTGTGTGATCACCGTCATAGCTTATGGAAAATGAAGCGGAAAATGAGGTGAATGGGTATGCTAAAGCAGAATAAGGCGTATAAATTTCGTCTGTATCCAACAGAAGAACAAGCACATCTCATACGAAAAACATTCGGTTGTGTACGTTTTGTGTATAACAAAATGTTAGTTGAACGAAAAGAAGTATATGAAAAATATAAAGAGAACAAGGAAGAACAAAAGAAAGAACAAAAGAAAGAAAAATTCCCTACTCCTGCAAAATATAAGACAGAGTATGAATGGTTGAAAGAAGTTGATTCATTGGCATTGGCCAACGCGCAATTAAACTTGCAAACTGCTTATAAGAATTTTTTTAGTGGTCAAAGTGATTTTCCTACATTCAAAAGTAAAAAGAGTAGAAAATCCTATACAACGAATCGAGTAAACGGAAATATTATGTTATTTCATGTTTATATTAAATTACCAAAGTTGAAAATGGTGAAACTGAAGCAACATAGAGAAATCCCGCCAAAACATATCATCAAATCGTGCACAATTTCGATGACATCAACTGGTAAGTATTACATGTCTATTTTGACCGAATATGAAAAAGAAATCACTCCAAAAGAAGTAGAACGTGTAGTTGGATTAGACTTCGCAATGGCTGAATTATACGTGAGTAGCGAAGATGAGAAAGCCAATTATCCTCGCTTTTATCGTCAGATGTTAGAGAAATTAGCGAAGGCACAACGAGTATTAGCAAGACGTGTGAAAGGTTCAGAGCGCTGGAAGAAACAACGCATTCATGTAGCGAAATTGCATGAAAAGGTCGCCAATCAACGTAAAAATTTTCTTCATCATAAGTCTAAAGAATTAGCTACGAGTTTTGACGTTGTAGCAATCGAAGACTTACATATGAAAGGAATGTCACGAGCATTTAGATTTGGTAAGAGTGTAGCGGACAACGGTTGGAGGATGTTCACGACATTTTTAGCATATAAGCTACAAGAACAAGGAAAACAGCTTGTAAAAATAGATAAATGGTTTCCTTCTACAAAGATGTGTAGTAATTGTGGAAATAAAAAAGAAATACCATTATGTGAACGCACGTATACGTGTTTGTGTGGACTCACAATTGGCCGTGATTATAATGCAGCGATCAATATCAAAAAGGAAGCCATCCGCTTATTAGTGTTGGCATAAATAGTAATAAAATAACCTTTGGAACAAGGGAGTTAGCTCGGCTGTCCTAGGACAAATTCGTTAGCTATCAAAAGTAGCGATGAACCGAGAAGCCCCTACTTCAAGTAAGCTTGTAAGAGGTACTAAGTGGTGGGTAGTTCACTATAAGTTCTAGGTATAACAGTTTCACCATAAAAACTACTATTTCTAACATCTCCTGCCCCTGTAGGGCTGTGGACAAAATTTCCGCTTTCATAATCCGAGATGGCACGATTTATATCTGGAAAAGCTTGAGGTAAAGTTTTATGCCATCCCGTTTGAATTTCTTCGGAAGGGAACATAGGTACTGGGATGCCATTTATCTTTGTTTGGGAGCAACTTTGTATAAATAGATTTAGAAGTTCAATATCAGATAGTGGGCTAACAAGGTTATCAAAATCACTTCCTAACTTAAAGTTATTCATTTGTTAAACCTCCGAATGATGTAGTGATTAACAGCTACTTACATGTTTTTTTACTAATAAAAACATGCAAAAATTCAGCATCTAACCCCAGTGATCTATCCTTTTGTAAATACACAATGGTATACATATTTGCATGTGTATAAATATATTCAATCATATCTTGACCCCAATCAAATGTTACTAAAGACCCGTTCGCATCAATAGGATTACCATGATAAATTGGCTCTTCCATATACTCAATTCCTTCTTTATTAATTCTTGCTCTTTGCAAAGTCTTTGTGAGTGTATGATACCAAGGGACAGTAAACATATGAGTACCACCAGGCTTTAATACACGCTCTATTTCTTTAAAGGCTTTGTTCGGCTCCATTACATGTTCAAAGACATCTTGAGTAATGAACAAATCAAAAGATTCATTTTGGAAAGTCATATCTTCTAAGTTTTCACATCTAATTCCTTGAAAGTATTGGCCAAGAGGGTGATTTTTAAAGTATTGAGAGTATGTATAGTTTTTACAGTTTTTTATAAGTAGCTGAGTCGTAATCCCTCCAGGAGAGGATTCGTGTATATGATAGGAACCCCATTTTGGAAAAAATGTATTTAAAACATGGATTAAAGCTCGCTGCCTTGGTATAGAGTGGCATGTAGAACATAAGTAATGATCTCGAAGCCAATCATTCTGCTCTATAAACGTAGTTTCCTTCTCACAAATAACGCAGTATCCATGATTGTGTTTCAGTTTACCTTCCACATGATATCACTCCTGTGTAAAAAAATGCATATGACACACCCATCAACAATTAGCGAAAGCAAAGAGGATGGGTAAAAATTAAGGAATCTATAAAGGCAAGATTGATAGAAGGGAATAATTAGCGGGGGAGAACCCCACGCTAATTAAAGTTTCACTTTATGCTATGCGATACATTCGCTTTTATTCATTGAAGAATTTATCGATTTAAAATATCCCTTTTGTGTACGGATACATTTCAAAGTCTTGTGCATATATTTCTGTAACTAATGCCATGGTCTCTTCATCATAAAAACTTTCATATGTCGGAAAGCGAGGGAAGGCGGCATCCGTAATGCTGAGCTCTGCATAGCTTCCTGTATAAAGCATTTTATGAGCGCGATGATGATCTGAATTTGTAAGTAGCGCTAAATTGGATTTAACTAAATCGTACGTATGTTCTAGTTTGGTGATTTGAGTATTAAAATCTTCTAAAGGAATATAGTATTGGATGAATTTTTCTTCACCTGGAACGTATTGCTGGCTAAAATGTATATCCATTGCTAGGGAATTGGAACCGAATGCTCGAACGTAATATAGAAATTGTTTAAATGATATTCCTCGGTTACTATATTTATCATTATACAAATAATGGCGGATGCTTTCCCATTGAGGGCTAGCATATGGATTGTCAGCAAGTAATAAAAATGAGCTGACAGCCCTTGTATAGGGATTCCGCACAAGTTTACAAACATCTTTTTTTGCTGTTAGAAGCCCATTTTGTAAATCTGGTATGTAGTTGGTGTTGTTTTTATACACCCAGAATTCATAGTAATGAATAAAGTCATGGTATTTCTTTGCTTCATTAAACAATCCAATTTGAAAAAAGAACCAATTAGCTAAAGTAGTGCATCCGCTTCTATGGCTCCAGAATAGTATAAGGGGAAAGTCTTTATGGAAATGTGGGATTCAATCTTTATGTAGGATCACCTGATTTAAAAGCTCTTGATTTACATTCTTCATAAATGTAGTGCTCCTTTTTGAAAATTTTATTTATGGAGAGGGGAAGCTTTTACTAATCCAATATATTCATAGGAATGAGTAAATATTATGAGTGTTTTTTTGCGGTTAGCTTAAATAAGGTAGTAATTCTAAAAGGAAAATATAAAATAAAGATAATGAAAATTTATAAGGGGCATACAATTATAAGAGAATGAATAATAGAAGTGACCAAGTTCATTTATCCCGCTTTAATGGGCAATAAGACCTCCACCTCAAAATTCAGCGAAAGCAAAGAATTTAGTTTGGGGATCAACTGCCCATAAAAGTCCGATTGGTGAGGGCTGATTAAAGTTTCACTTTATTTGTATTTCTAGGTGTGATAAGCAAAAATCTTATTACTAGAGAGGATATTATGAGGGAGAATAATTATTTAATAGTAGGTGGAAATAGTTTCATTGGTATTAACCTCGCATTAGGTTTATTGAAACAAGGTCAAAATGTAAAAGTATTTTCCAGGCATATAAATAATTTTCCTCAAAATATTATAAGTGATGTTGAATTTATTAAAGGTGATTTAGCAAATGTTGAAGATATATATAAAGCTTTAGTGGATGTGGATATTATTATTTATTTAGCTGCAACGTCTAATGTAGCAACTTCAATTGAAGATGTTTTTGGAGATATGAACAGTAGCTTTTTTTTTCTTAATTTCATGGAAAGCGTTAAAAACTTTCCTATTAAAAGAATTGTATTAGCATCTTCTGGGGGTACGGTGTATGGTGAACCTGAATATTTACCTATTGATGAGAAACATCCATTAAAACCACTTTCTCCTTACGGAATAACAAAAGTGTCGCTTGAAAATTACTTGTACTTTTATAAGAAAAAATATGGAATTGACTATGTTGTATGTAGATATTCTAATCCATATGGAAAATATCAAAATCCTTTAAAGAAAGTTGGGGCAATAAACTGTTTTTTGTATCAGCATCTCAGTAATGAAAAGATTAATATATATGGGAATCCACAAGAGATTATTCGAGATTATATTTATATCGATGATTTAGTTGAAATTACTATACAATTATCGCAATTAAATCGTTTGAAATCTTATGTGTATAACATAGGCAGCGGTAAAGGCCTCTCTTTAAAGCGAATTATAGTAGAGTTGGAGAAAATAACGGAAAGAAAAGTGGATTTTATCTGCTATAAACAAAAACAAGAAAATGTTCAAAAAATCATTTTAAATATAGATAGGGTAAGACGAGAATGTAATTGGGAACCGAAAATAGATTTCAAAAGTGGAATTAGATTAAATAAGCTATGGATTGAAGAGTTCTTATATAGTAAAAAATAATAAACCATGCCCTACTTCTGTATAAGTAGAGCGTGGTTTATTATTTTATTTCTTTTTTTATTACCCAAAGGTCTTGATGTTCCCACCAAAAACCTTCAGTGTATTTTTTGATAATAGGGTTATAAGGTAATAATTTAATTTTGTCACATACGTAAGAGGGGCTAACGATCGTTTGCCCGTATTGATGAATATCTAAATCCAGTTGTTCACTAGAAGGGAGAAACCAATAACCCTGTTTATTTAAATCTGGAAAGCTGAAGTACTTTTTACTTTGATAACCATGAGTTGTGAAAATGAGTAAGCCTCCAGGAGAAACAGCACTATACAATGTTTGAAGCCAACGAAACCAAGTTGTATCAGGCATATGAGAAAAAAACGATAGACAAAAAACGATATCATACGTAGACGAGGACAAATTTACTTGTTCAGGTTCAGGGTGAGATAAGATAGAAGAAGTATGTAATGTACGTTCAATAAAAGTAATAGCCTCTTCATGTATATCGCAGGTAGTTATACTTAAGTTCATTTGTAGGTTTAATAAATGACGTGTTACGCAGCCGTATCCGGATGCGAATTCTAATAATTTTATTGGAGTATCTATAGGAGTATCTATAGGAGGATAAAAGGAAGTAATTAAATCTAAGAGTGTACCTGCGGATTTTCTCCCATCTTGAAAATAATAATCTATCGCATCTTTTTTAGATGGGAAGACTGGATTCGTGACAAGGAATTGAAAGATATGATCCTCTGGATGGATACTTGCATTTACATTGTAGTTGTGTGCAATTTGAGAAATTAAATCTTTATTTGCCTCTATAAATTCTTTCAATGAGTAACCCCCCCTTAAATGATAGTAATGTCTTATAAGAGATGCTGCTGGCGAAGAAAATAGATCATTAAATTTTCAAATATGCTTTAAGGTACTTTCTATATGTGTACATTTTCTTTTTTGAAATGTCGTCGATAGTAAAGGTTTCTTTAATGAAATTCTGCATTTGTACAACTTCACTGTAATGGGAATATGAATCTTCTGTTCTTGTTACGCTATTTGTATGTCGTCTATGATAGTTTAGCGGTTTTGGATTGAAATAAATGTTCCCCTCTTTAAGAATAGAAACATAGAAAAACCAATCACCAGCTACTTTAAACTTTTCTAATTGTTTTTCTGTTGTTTTTATATCTATGTTTTTAAAAACTACACTTGATACATTAGGTATCGTGTTTTTGATAAGTAAAGTATCTTGTATTTCATCAGTCCCTTTTCGGAAATAAGAACTTTTCCATTTTTCTTTATCAATATCATTTGTGTAATCTAAATAATGATTGGCCAGGATATTTCCTTGTTCATCTATTTGTTTTGATTGTGTGTAGCTTAAGGTGACATCCCCATTTATATGAAACCCTTGTATTACTTCTTCTAAAAATGTCTGATCACATAAGTCATCGGCCTCTGCAATCCAAATATAATCACCGGTTGCTGCAGAGACGCCTTTTATCCATTGTTTAAATACAGAACCAGAGTTTGTATCATTAATAATCTGCCGAACTTTTAGGTGGGGCTTATTTTCGTTTGAGAGCAGCTGTTCAAATATAGATACGCTATTGTCAGTAGAGGCATCGTCTAGGAAAATTAGTTCGTAAAGGGGATAGGTTTGGTTTAATATTGATTTAACTCGGTCAGGTAAGTATTTTTCGTAATTATAATTCGGTACGATTACACTTATTTTTTTATAATTATGTTCAAGCAGGTTTAATAATTGATAAATGTAATGAAGAAAGTTGAAATCTTTTTCAATAAGTTCTTGGCCAGAGCGACCTTTTTGTAAGCGTAAATCCTCATCTCCAATAAATTCATATATTCTTTCTAGCATCATCGGTAAGTTTAAATAGTCTACTAGTGCACCAGTTTGTTCCGTAACAACATCTTCAAAACCTCCAGCGTTTTTAAACCCTATAACAGGGACTTTCGTATCTAATGCTTCTAAAACAACGTTGGGAAAAGGATCTTCTCTTGAAGTTAATAAATATAAATCAGCCCCGGCGTTATATAAACCGATATCTGGAGTAGGGTCCACTAATGTGAAATGTGCTGTATATCTTGGGGATAGCGTGTTTAAAAAGTGAACATCTGTTCTCCCAACCCAGATGAAATGAATATTCCTATGAACCTTTCTTACTGAGTAAGCAATAAGTGAGAATAAATCTATCCCTTTTCGATGATCAGCGAAACCTACTCCTAAAATGATTTTGCTATCTAGAGGCAGGTTGTGTTTTTTTCGTAATTCGTTTCTAGCTTTTGCAATATTGTTCTTATAAGGATTATGGTTAAATAAACCTTGAGGGAGAATATGGCACTTCTGATGATCTAATTGGGTGATTGTACGGAATTTTTCATATACGTATTGTGAAGGGAAGACTATTTTGTAAGCAAACTCGGCAATATTTCTCGCTTTTCCTTCGGCAGAGTACTGTTGTATTAAATGCGGTAATTCATGTATTAATGAAATAACTTTTATATTGTGTTTAGCTAGTAATGCAACTATATCACCGCTTATTACGGTACTACATATTGCGATGGTATAGCCTTGTGATACTAGCTTCTTTATTAATAATTCGACATTTCCTTCCGTTGGGTAGTCTTCCTCTAGGCAATAAACAGGACCATACTTTTGAAAATCACGGATTAAAATGCCTGTTCCAATTGAAATAATTGCGACGGAGTAATGAAAGTTTTCTTTAAGAGCTTTAATGGTATGTAAAGAAAGCAGCTGTGCTCCGTGAAAATGGGCATCATGGGATACATAAATGATCTTCTTAGTAACATGCATTTCATAACGCCTCCTAAGTTAATTAGATTTTAGTAAATGTGTGGTGTATTAATAATTTGTAGAGAAAAGTGGCAGGAGATAATGGTGAATGTAGCTGGAATGTACTCGAAATAAAAATGCTACTTTTAATATATATTTGTTTGGTTTGATATTCATTCTTTAGAAAGGTGTAAGAGGTAAGTAAGAGAGTATAAATTGTTGATTATGAAAGTGGCTGCACCAGTTTATAAATCTCTAGGTATGAGGTTATAAATGAAGAAGGTTTAAGCCCCTTTATAATTTATAAAATAAAAAGGATAAAAGGTATTGACGATTAGAGTATAGAGGTGTAATATAGAACAAGTCGCCGATGTAATAACGCAGAACGCGGCAAACAAAATGAAAAACTTAGTTGACATTAACTAACGAAGATGTTAACATAAGGAAGTCGCAAATGAGCGACCAAGTAGTTCTTTGAAAACTGAACGAAACAAACAACGTGAAACGTCAATTTTTATTTTTAGATGCTAGACAAACTAACTTTATTGGAGAGTTTGATCCTGGCTCAGGATGAACGCTGGCGGCGTGCCTAATACATGCAAGTCGAGCGAATGGATTGAGAGCTTGCTCTCAAGAAGTTAGCGGCGGACGGGTGAGTAACACGTGGGTAACCTGCCCATAAGACTGGGATAACTCCGGGAAACCGGGGCTAATACCGGATAACATTTTGAACTGCATGGTTCGAAATTGAAAGGCGGCTTCGGCTGTCACTTATGGATGGACCCGCGTCGCATTAGCTAGTTGGTGAGGTAACGGCTCACCAAGGCAACGATGCGTAGCCGACCTGAGAGGGTGATCGGCCACACTGGGACTGAGACACGGCCCAGACTCCTACGGGAGGCAGCAGTAGGGAATCTTCCGCAATGGACGAAAGTCTGACGGAGCAACGCCGCGTGAGTGATGAAGGCTTTCGGGTCGTAAAACTCTGTTGTTAGGGAAGAACAAGTGCTAGTTGAATAAGCTGGCACCTTGACGGTACCTAACCAGAAAGCCACGGCTAACTACGTGCCAGCAGCCGCGGTAATACGTAGGTGGCAAGCGTTATCCGGAATTATTGGGCGTAAAGCGCGCGCAGGTGGTTTCTTAAGTCTGATGTGAAAGCCCACGGCTCAACCGTGGAGGGTCATTGGAAACTGGGAGACTTGAGTGCAGAAGAGGAAAGTGGAATTCCATGTGTAGCGGTGAAATGCGTAGAGATATGGAGGAACACCAGTGGCGAAGGCGACTTTCTGGTCTGTAACTGACACTGAGGCGCGAAAGCGTGGGGAGCAAACAGGATTAGATACCCTGGTAGTCCACGCCGTAAACGATGAGTGCTAAGTGTTAGAGGGTTTCCGCCCTTTAGTGCTGAAGTTAACGCATTAAGCACTCCGCCTGGGGAGTACGGCCGCAAGGCTGAAACTCAAAGGAATTGACGGGGGCCCGCACAAGCGGTGGAGCATGTGGTTTAATTCGAAGCAACGCGAAGAACCTTACCAGGTCTTGACATCCTCTGAAAACCCTAGAGATAGGGCTTCTCCTTCGGGAGCAGAGTGACAGGTGGTGCATGGTTGTCGTCAGCTCGTGTCGTGAGATGTTGGGTTAAGTCCCGCAACGAGCGCAACCCTTGATCTTAGTTGCCATCATTAAGTTGGGCACTCTAAGGTGACTGCCGGTGACAAACCGGAGGAAGGTGGGGATGACGTCAAATCATCATGCCCCTTATGACCTGGGCTACACACGTGCTACAATGGACGGTACAAAGAGCTGCAAGACCGCGAGGTGGAGCTAATCTCATAAAACCGTTCTCAGTTCGGATTGTAGGCTGCAACTCGCCTACATGAAGCTGGAATCGCTAGTAATCGCGGATCAGCATGCCGCGGTGAATACGTTCCCGGGCCTTGTACACACCGCCCGTCACACCACGAGAGTTTGTAACACCCGAAGTCGGTGGGGTAACCTTTTTGGAGCCAGCCGCCTAAGGTGGGACAGATGATTGGGGTGAAGTCGTAACAAGGTAGCCGTATCGGAAGGTGCGGCTGGATCACCTCCTTTCTATGGAGAATTGATGAACGCTGTTCATCAATATAAGTTTCCGTGTTTCGTTTTGTTCAGTTTTGAGAGAACTATCTCTCATATATAAATGTATGTTCTTTGAAAACTAGATAACAGTGTAGCTCATATTTTTTTAATTTTAGTTTGGTTAAGTTAGAAAGGGCGCACGGTGGATGCCTTGACACTAGGAGTCGATGAAGGACGGGACTAACGCCGATATGCTTCGGGGAGCTGTAAGTAAGCTTTGATCCGAAGATTTCCGAATGGGGAAACCCACCATACGTAATGGTATGGTATCCTTACCTGAATACATAGGGTAAGGAAGACAGACCCAGGGAACTGAAACATCTAAGTACCTGGAGGAAGAGAAAGCAAATGCGATTTCCTGAGTAGCGGCGAGCGAAACGGAACATAGCCCAAACCAAGAGGCTTGCCTCTTGGGGTTGTAGGACATTCTATACGGAGTTACAAAGGAACGAGGTAGACGAAGCGACCTGGAAAGGTCCGTCGTAGAGGGTAACAACCCCGTAGTCGAAACTTCGTTCTCTCTTGAATGTATCCTGAGTACGGCGGAACACGTGAAATTCCGTCGGAATCTGGGAGGACCATCTCCCAAGGCTAAATACTCCCTAGTGATCGATAGTGAACCAGTACCGTGAGGGAAAGGTGAAAAGCACCCCGGAAGGGGAGTGAAAGAGATCCTGAAACCGTGTGCCTACAAATAGTCAGAGCCCGTTAATGGGTGATGGCGTGCCTTTTGTAGAATGAACCGGCGAGTTACGATCCCGTGCGAGGTTAAGCTGAAGAGGCGGAGCCGCAGCGAAAGCGAGTCTGAATAGGGCGTTTAGTACGTGGTCGTAGACCCGAAACCAGGTGATCTACCCATGTCCAGGGTGAAGTTCAGGTAACACTGAATGGAGGCCCGAACCCACGCACGTTGAAAAGTGCGGGGATGAGGTGTGGGTAGCGGAGAAATTCCAATCGAACCTGGAGATAGCTGGTTCTCCCCGAAATAGCTTTAGGGCTAGCCTTAAGTGTAAGAGTCTTGGAGGTAGAGCACTGATTGAACTAGGGGTCCTCATCGGATTACCGAATTCAGTCAAACTCCGAATGCCAATGACTTATCCTTAGGAGTCAGACTGCGAGTGATAAGATCCGTAGTCAAGAGGGAAACAGCCCAGATCGCCAGCTAAGGTCCCAAAGTGTGTATTAAGTGGAAAAGGATGTGGAGTTGCTTAGACAACTAGGATGTTGGCTTAGAAGCAGCCACCATTTAAAGAGTGCGTAATAGCTCACTAGTCGAGTGACTCTGCGCCGAAAATGTACCGGGGCTAAATACACCACCGAAGCTGCGAATTGATACCAATGGTATCAGTGGTAGGGGAGCGTTCTAAGTGCAGTGAAGTCAGACCGGAAGGACTGGTGGAGCGCTTAGAAGTGAGAATGCCGGTATGAGTAGCGAAAGACGGGTGAGAATCCCGTCCACCGAATGCCTAAGGTTTCCTGAGGAAGGCTCGTCCGCTCAGGGTTAGTCAGGACCTAAGCCGAGGCCGACAGGCGTAGGCGATGGACAACAGGTTGATATTCCTGTACCACCTCTTTATCGTTTGAGCAATGGAGGGACGCAGAAGGATAGAAGAAGCGTGCGATTGGTTGTGCACGTCCAAGCAGTTAGGCTGATAAGTAGGCAAATCCGCTTATCGTGAAGGCTGAGCTGTGATGGGGAAGCTCCTTATGGAGCGAAGTCTTTGATTCCCCGCTGCCAAGAAAAGCTTCTAGCGAGATAAAAGGTGCCTGTACCGCAAACCGACACAGGTAGGCGAGGAGAGAATCCTAAGGTGTGCGAGAGAACTCTGGTTAAGGAACTCGGCAAAATGACCCCGTAACTTCGGGAGAAGGGGTGCTTTCTTAACGGAAAGCCGCAGTGAATAGGCCCAAGCGACTGTTTAGCAAAAACACAGCTCTCTGCGAAGCCGTAAGGCGAAGTATAGGGGGTGACACCTGCCCGGTGCTGGAAGGTTAAGGAGAGGGGTTAGCGTAAGCGAAGCTCTGAACTGAAGCCCCAGTAAACGGCGGCCGTAACTATAACGGTCCTAAGGTAGCGAAATTCCTTGTCGGGTAAGTTCCGACCCGCACGAAAGGTGTAACGATTTGGGCACTGTCTCAACCAGAGACTCGGTGAAATTATAGTACCTGTGAAGATGCAGGTTACCCGCGACAGGACGGAAAGACCCCGTGGAGCTTTACTGTAGCCTGATATTGAATTTTGGTACATTTTGTACAGGATAGGCGGGAGCCATTGAAACCGGAGCGCTAGCTTCGGTGGAGGCGCTGGTGGGATACCGCCCTGAATGTATTGAAATTCTAACCTACGGGTCTTATCGACCCGGGAGACAGTGTCAGGTGGGCAGTTTGACTGGGGCGGTCGCCTCCTAAAGTGTAACGGAGGCGCCCAAAGGTTCCCTCAGAATGGTTGGAAATCATTCGTAGAGTGCAAAGGCATAAGGGAGCTTGACTGCGAGACCTACAAGTCGAGCAGGGACGAAAGTCGGGCTTAGTGATCCGGTGGTTCCGCATGGAAGGGCCATCGCTCAACGGATAAAAGCTACCCCGGGGATAACAGGCTTATCTCCCCCAAGAGTCCACATCGACGGGGAGGTTTGGCACCTCGATGTCGGCTCATCGCATCCTGGGGCTGTAGTCGGTCCCAAGGGTTGGGCTGTTCGCCCATTAAAGCGGTACGCGAGCTGGGTTCAGAACGTCGTGAGACAGTTCGGTCCCTATCCGTCGTGGGCGTAGGAAATTTGAGAGGAGCTGTCCTTAGTACGAGAGGACCGGGATGGACGCACCGCTGGTGTACCAGTTGTTCTGCCAAGGGCATAGCTGGGTAGCTATGTGCGGAAGGGATAAGTGCTGAAAGCATCTAAGCATGAAGCCCCCCTCAAGATGAGATTTCCCATAGCGTAAGCTAGTAAGATCCCTGAAAGATGATCAGGTTGATAGGTTCGAGGTGGAAGCATGGTGACATGTGGAGCTGACGAATACTAATAGATCGAGGACTTAACCATATAATATGTAGCAATGTTATCTAGTTTTGAAGGAATATGCCTTCATAGTTTGGTGATGATGGCAGAGAGGTCACACCCGTTCCCATACCGAACACGGAAGTTAAGCTCTCTAGCGCCGATGGTAGTTGGGACCTTGTCCCTGTGAGAGTAGGACGTCGCCAAGCAACTGTAAGACGAGTCAGTATGACTCGTCTTTTTTGTGTTTAATGAAATAATTTTGTAATTAATATCGGCTCTATGAGTACGTTTATCTAGCAAGAAATAGCTTTATTTTATTATGATTTCACATCTAAATAGCATACCTTCAGAAAAATATGGACAAGTTTATTAAACTGTCATTCGTTAACAAGAATATCTACAAGGTATTGCCCTCTGTAGCCTGCTCACACCTTCTTTTATTTCTTCAGTTGTTAAATGTCCATACCCCATAATAATTCGATTATGATGTTTTCCTTTTTCAATGGCATGGTCTTCCACGGGATATACTTTTACTCCGAGTTGTTGGATTTTCTCAAGTAATTCTTTTGTGAATTGAACTTGATTGAATTCAACAATCAGGTGTAATCCTGTAGAATAACCGAAAATATTGATTTCATTTAAGAATGCTAATTTTAATTGCTCGATAAGGAAGTCTCTCCGATTTTTATAAATTTTTTTCATCTTCATAATATGCCGCTCCAAATGATTTTCGGCAATAAATTTAGCAAGGACAAGCTGATTTAAAGAAGATGTATGTAAATCTGAAAACCATTTTACACTGCGGCATTTTTCAATAAGCTGTGAGGGAAGAACTAAGTATCCCATCCTAAGGGCCGGTGATAAAATTTTACTAAATGAACCTACATATATAACACGCTCGGGATCCAATCCCTGTAATGAACTTACAGGTGAACCTTCATATCGAAACTCACTGTCATAATCATCTTCAATGAGATAACAATTTGTTTTCCTTGCGTAGTTAATCAATTGAACCCGTCGTTGAATCGGTAAAGCTCCTCCCAAAGGAAACTGGTGAGAAGGAGTAGTGAAGATGAATTTTGGGTTTTTATTTGTAGGCAACAAAGATGTATCCATCCCATTATCATCCGCTGGTATAGGATGAAGGAAGGCCCCTGAATTTTTAAAAATTATTTGAATGTCATTGGTGATGGGGTCTTCTATTAGTACTTCGTCGCCCGTTGACAAAAGTAATTTAGAAACAAGTGTTAAAGCTTGAGTTGCACCGGAAGTAATCACCAATTGTTCTGGATGACAAAAAACTCCTCTTGTTTTTAGCAAATAGCGTGATAAAGCCTTTCTTAATTCGGGACGTCCTTCGGGAATATCGTATCCAAATGTAGAAGGGGGTGCTTCATTCCATGTGGTGTGAGATAACTTTGCCCATACTTTACGTGGAAATAAGTCTAATGCTGGTATCCCTGAACGGAAATTAATGATGTTGCTGTCTTTGTTTGTTTCTTCGCACCAAGATAAAGAATCAATTAGAGTTGATTCTTTATCTTGGTTTAAATAAGTCCCTTCGGCAATGAATGTCCCGGCTCCCTGTCGAGTGACCAAAAAACCTTCGGAAAGTAATTGATCATAAGCTTCTAAAATTACATTCCTAGACACGCTCAACTCAGAAGATAATTCCCGTGTTGATGGTAGTTTTTCTCCGGATTGTAGCTCTCCGTTTAATATTCGTTCACGTATTTGGTGATAAACCTGGCGAATTAAACTTATATCTAGCGATCGATCAATAGGCATCCAAAGCATATAAATGCTCCCTTCATCAAAATTGGTACCATAAAAGTATAGCTAAAATGGTACTGATACGAACCATTTTAGCATGCTATAGTTGGAACAAATAGTTCTAAAGGAGATGAAAATGTGATGACTAAACCAGAACTCCAAGTAGCTCAGGCACTTAAATCGATTGCACGAAATGAACATATAAAATCCTATGTACAACAATCTACCGAACTCTATGCGTTATTATTGCAGGCCGCGAAACGCTTTGTCACCGGAGAAACGAGACATGAGGGGATTATGACGGCAAAAGAACTAATTACAAAAGGGTATCATACTTCACTAGAATACATAGGGGAAAATACTCTAGATATAAAGGAATGTTATAAAGCGAAAAATGAGTTTTTGAATCTGATTGGAGACGTGGGTGCTCTGCCAATAAAACAAACAGTATCACTCGATTTATCGCATATTGGATTATCTATAGATCCAGAAATATCATATATTCATTTAATGGAGTTGGCAGAGAAGGCAAAAGTATATGGAACTACCCTTATGATAAGTATGGAAGAATCATCTAAAGTAGCGGACATACTTTCTATCTATAAAAAAACAACTGAGCAATATCCTAATGTAGGGATAACGATTCAGGCACATTTATATCGTTCGAACAATTATATTCAAGAACTCCTACATTATCCAGGGAAAATAAGAGTTGTAAAAGGTGCCTATCAAGAAGCTTCAGATATTGCTATGCCTAGGTCAACTGACTTAAATCAACAGTATCTTCAGATTGTAGAACAATTAATTGAAAATAATCAGCCTGTATCTATAGCTACACACGATGAAATTCTTATTAAAGAGATGGAGCAACGTCAATATTTTAGTCAATCTAATGTAGAAATAGAAACGCTATATGGAATTCGTCCGGATATGTTAAGTGATTTGAAAAACAAAGGACATAACGCTAGAGTATATTTGACTTATGGGAAAGAGTGGTACTTGTATTTATGTCATCGGATAGCTGAACATCCAGAAAATCTATATCATGCAGTGACAGATATGATACATCCATATTCAGCACAGCAGAGTAGGGAATATTAAATAGACATTTAATCTTAAATGTAAAAATTATTTTGGTTATGGCCCAATAGAAAAAGAGCCGGAATTTCTACTCTAAGGAAATTCCGGCTCTTTTTCTATTGAAACTTTTTTAGTTTATATTTGCGTTAAATACATACAGGACTTCTATGGGTGTTGAAAAGATTATGATTTATAATTGTGCAGCCGTATACCTCGTTTTTAGGGTGTTTTATATGTATTGGTTTCTTATTGTTATGTATTCTTAGAATTATAGCTAGAAATAAATGAATTTATAATTCAATATGTATTTCAAAACGGGGGATACATAATAGAAACAATAAAATTACATGCTTTGTTAGTAACTTGATTCGTTCTTCTAACGGTAAAACGTAAATAATAGGTATAGGATAAACATTCTTAAATGTGATAAAAAGTAATAAAGTGTAACAAGAACAAACGTTCCTTTCAGGTGTGTTAAGTATATTCGATCAATTGAGGTACGTATTTTTAATCGAGTATAGTTTATTTGTATATCTTAAATGTTTATTAAGGGGCTATAAAAGTTATTACGATTAGGCCGTATGGAAGTGGATGCTGCTAAAGATGAAAGAGATATAAGTCTGCTATTTCAGTGATACAGGGATAGTTAGTAAATGTTTACGAGTAAATAGGTAAGTAAGTAAGCGTTACTTCATATAAGGGGAACTCCATAACTAGAGTAGTCTATAAAGATTTATGTATCGTTGTTTGTTATAAGGATGCGTATCTTTAATCGTTTCTAATAGAGTACCTGATAAGTACAGAGGTATTAGGGAGTGTGATAATTTTTAAACTACATATTGGTATGTATTAAAATAAGATTGTTAGTTTCGATGGGGGGGAAACTTACGTGCAAATTAAGTCTAGTGTATAAGTAAACTTGAATGTATTTTGGAAGAAATGAAAGTAAAGTAAAGAAGAAGAGGCTTTGCTGATAATACAATTTTTATAGGTTCTTCTCTAGAGTAGAGAGTGTAAAAATATTAACTTGAATATATTTATAAAAAGGTATTGACGATTGAACATTAGAGGTGTAATATAGAACAAGTCGCCGATGCAATAACGCAGAACGCGATAAACGAAATGAAAAACTTAGTTGACATTAACTAACGGAGATGTTAACATAAGGAAGTCGCAAATGAGCGACCAAGTAGTTCTTTGAAAACTGAACGAAACAAACAACGTGAAACGTCAATTTTTATTTTTAGATGCTAGACAAACTAACTTTATTGGAGAGTTTGATCCTGGCTCAGGATGAACGCTGGCGGCGTGCCTAATACATGCAAGTCGAGCGAATGGATTGAGAGCTTGCTCTCAAGAAGTTAGCGGCGGACGGGTGAGTAACACGTGGGTAACCTGCCCATAAGACTGGGATAACTCCGGGAAACCGGGGCTAATACCGGATAACATTTTGAACTGCATGGTTCGAAATTGAAAGGCGGCTTCGGCTGTCACTTATGGATGGACCCGCGTCGCATTAGCTAGTTGGTGAGGTAACGGCTCACCAAGGCAACGATGCGTAGCCGACCTGAGAGGGTGATCGGCCACACTGGGACTGAGACACGGCCCAGACTCCTACGGGAGGCAGCAGTAGGGAATCTTCCGCAATGGACGAAAGTCTGACGGAGCAACGCCGCGTGAGTGATGAAGGCTTTCGGGTCGTAAAACTCTGTTGTTAGGGAAGAACAAGTGCTAGTTGAATAAGCTGGCACCTTGACGGTACCTAACCAGAAAGCCACGGCTAACTACGTGCCAGCAGCCGCGGTAATACGTAGGTGGCAAGCGTTATCCGGAATTATTGGGCGTAAAGCGCGCGCAGGTGGTTTCTTAAGTCTGATGTGAAAGCCCACGGCTCAACCGTGGAGGGTCATTGGAAACTGGGAGACTTGAGTGCAGAAGAGGAAAGTGGAATTCCATGTGTAGCGGTGAAATGCGTAGAGATATGGAGGAACACCAGTGGCGAAGGCGACTTTCTGGTCTGTAACTGACACTGAGGCGCGAAAGCGTGGGGAGCAAACAGGATTAGATACCCTGGTAGTCCACGCCGTAAACGATGAGTGCTAAGTGTTAGAGGGTTTCCGCCCTTTAGTGCTGAAGTTAACGCATTAAGCACTCCGCCTGGGGAGTACGGCCGCAAGGCTGAAACTCAAAGGAATTGACGGGGGCCCGCACAAGCGGTGGAGCATGTGGTTTAATTCGAAGCAACGCGAAGAACCTTACCAGGTCTTGACATCCTCTGAAAACCCTAGAGATAGGGCTTCTCCTTCGGGAGCAGAGTGACAGGTGGTGCATGGTTGTCGTCAGCTCGTGTCGTGAGATGTTGGGTTAAGTCCCGCAACGAGCGCAACCCTTGATCTTAGTTGCCATCATTAAGTTGGGCACTCTAAGGTGACTGCCGGTGACAAACCGGAGGAAGGTGGGGATGACGTCAAATCATCATGCCCCTTATGACCTGGGCTACACACGTGCTACAATGGACGGTACAAAGAGCTGCAAGACCGCGAGGTGGAGCTAATCTCATAAAACCGTTCTCAGTTCGGATTGTAGGCTGCAACTCGCCTACATGAAGCTGGAATCGCTAGTAATCGCGGATCAGCATGCCGCGGTGAATACGTTCCCGGGCCTTGTACACACCGCCCGTCACACCACGAGAGTTTGTAACACCCGAAGTCGGTGGGGTAACCTTTTTGGAGCCAGCCGCCTAAGGTGGGACAGATGATTGGGGTGAAGTCGTAACAAGGTAGCCGTATCGGAAGGTGCGGCTGGATCACCTCCTTTCTATGGAGAATTGATGAACGCTGTTCATCAATATAAGTTTCCGTGTTTCGTTTTGTTCAGTTTTGAGAGAACTATCTCTCATATATAAATGTATGTTCTTTGAAAACTAGATAACAGTGTAGCTCATATTTTTTTAATTTTAGTTTGGTTAAGTTAGAAAGGGCGCACGGTGGATGCCTTGACACTAGGAGTCGATGAAGGACGGGACTAACGCCGATATGCTTCGGGGAGCTGTAAGTAAGCTTTGATCCGAAGATTTCCGAATGGGGAAACCCACCATACGTAATGGTATGGTATCCTTACCTGAATACATAGGGTAAGGAAGACAGACCCAGGGAACTGAAACATCTAAGTACCTGGAGGAAGAGAAAGCAAATGCGATTTCCTGAGTAGCGGCGAGCGAAACGGAACATAGCCCAAACCAAGAGGCTTGCCTCTTGGGGTTGTAGGACATTCTATACGGAGTTACAAAGGAACGAGGTAGACGAAGCGACCTGGAAAGGTCCGTCGTAGAGGGTAACAACCCCGTAGTCGAAACTTCGTTCTCTCTTGAATGTATCCTGAGTACGGCGGAACACGTGAAATTCCGTCGGAATCTGGGAGGACCATCTCCCAAGGCTAAATACTCCCTAGTGATCGATAGTGAACCAGTACCGTGAGGGAAAGGTGAAAAGCACCCCGGAAGGGGAGTGAAAGAGATCCTGAAACCGTGTGCCTACAAATAGTCAGAGCCCGTTAATGGGTGATGGCGTGCCTTTTGTAGAATGAACCGGCGAGTTACGATCCCGTGCGAGGTTAAGCTGAAGAGGCGGAGCCGCAGCGAAAGCGAGTCTGAATAGGGCGTTTAGTACGTGGTCGTAGACCCGAAACCAGGTGATCTACCCATGTCCAGGGTGAAGTTCAGGTAACACTGAATGGAGGCCCGAACCCACGCACGTTGAAAAGTGCGGGGATGAGGTGTGGGTAGCGGAGAAATTCCAATCGAACCTGGAGATAGCTGGTTCTCCCCGAAATAGCTTTAGGGCTAGCCTTAAGTGTAAGAGTCTTGGAGGTAGAGCACTGATTGAACTAGGGGTCCTCATCGGATTACCGAATTCAGTCAAACTCCGAATGCCAATGACTTATCCTTAGGAGTCAGACTGCGAGTGATAAGATCCGTAGTCAAGAGGGAAACAGCCCAGATCGCCAGCTAAGGTCCCAAAGTGTGTATTAAGTGGAAAAGGATGTGGAGTTGCTTAGACAACTAGGATGTTGGCTTAGAAGCAGCCACCATTTAAAGAGTGCGTAATAGCTCACTAGTCGAGTGACTCTGCGCCGAAAATGTACCGGGGCTAAATACACCACCGAAGCTGCGAATTGATACCAATGGTATCAGTGGTAGGGGAGCGTTCTAAGTGCAGTGAAGTCAGACCGGAAGGACTGGTGGAGCGCTTAGAAGTGAGAATGCCGGTATGAGTAGCGAAAGACGGGTGAGAATCCCGTCCACCGAATGCCTAAGGTTTCCTGAGGAAGGCTCGTCCGCTCAGGGTTAGTCAGGACCTAAGCCGAGGCCGACAGGCGTAGGCGATGGACAACAGGTTGATATTCCTGTACCACCTCTTTATCGTTTGAGCAATGGAGGGACGCAGAAGGATAGAAGAAGCGTGCGATTGGTTGTGCACGTCCAAGCAGTTAGGCTGATAAGTAGGCAAATCCGCTTATCGTGAAGGCTGAGCTGTGATGGGGAAGCTCCTTATGGAGCGAAGTCTTTGATTCCCCGCTGCCAAGAAAAGCTTCTAGCGAGATAAAAGGTGCCTGTACCGCAAACCGACACAGGTAGGCGAGGAGAGAATCCTAAGGTGTGCGAGAGAACTCTGGTTAAGGAACTCGGCAAAATGACCCCGTAACTTCGGGAGAAGGGGTGCTTTCTTAACGGAAAGCCGCAGTGAATAGGCCCAAGCGACTGTTTAGCAAAAACACAGCTCTCTGCGAAGCCGTAAGGCGAAGTATAGGGGGTGACACCTGCCCGGTGCTGGAAGGTTAAGGAGAGGGGTTAGCGTAAGCGAAGCTCTGAACTGAAGCCCCAGTAAACGGCGGCCGTAACTATAACGGTCCTAAGGTAGCGAAATTCCTTGTCGGGTAAGTTCCGACCCGCACGAAAGGTGTAACGATTTGGGCACTGTCTCAACCAGAGACTCGGTGAAATTATAGTACCTGTGAAGATGCAGGTTACCCGCGACAGGACGGAAAGACCCCGTGGAGCTTTACTGTAGCCTGATATTGAATTTTGGTACATTTTGTACAGGATAGGCGGGAGCCATTGAAACCGGAGCGCTAGCTTCGGTGGAGGCGCTGGTGGGATACCGCCCTGAATGTATTGAAATTCTAACCTACGGGTCTTATCGACCCGGGAGACAGTGTCAGGTGGGCAGTTTGACTGGGGCGGTCGCCTCCTAAAGTGTAACGGAGGCGCCCAAAGGTTCCCTCAGAATGGTTGGAAATCATTCGTAGAGTGCAAAGGCATAAGGGAGCTTGACTGCGAGACCTACAAGTCGAGCAGGGACGAAAGTCGGGCTTAGTGATCCGGTGGTTCCGCATGGAAGGGCCATCGCTCAACGGATAAAAGCTACCCCGGGGATAACAGGCTTATCTCCCCCAAGAGTCCACATCGACGGGGAGGTTTGGCACCTCGATGTCGGCTCATCGCATCCTGGGGCTGTAGTCGGTCCCAAGGGTTGGGCTGTTCGCCCATTAAAGCGGTACGCGAGCTGGGTTCAGAACGTCGTGAGACAGTTCGGTCCCTATCCGTCGTGGGCGTAGGAAATTTGAGAGGAGCTGTCCTTAGTACGAGAGGACCGGGATGGACGCACCGCTGGTGTACCAGTTGTTCTGCCAAGGGCATAGCTGGGTAGCTATGTGCGGAAGGGATAAGTGCTGAAAGCATCTAAGCATGAAGCCCCCCTCAAGATGAGATTTCCCATAGCGTAAGCTAGTAAGATCCCTGAAAGATGATCAGGTTGATAGGTTCGAGGTGGAAGCATGGTGACATGTGGAGCTGACGAATACTAATAGATCGAGGACTTAACCATATAATATGTAGCAATGTTATCTAGTTTTGAAGGAATATGCCTTCATAGTTTGGTGATGATGGCAGAGAGGTCACACCCGTTCCCATACCGAACACGGAAGTTAAGCTCTCTAGCGCCGATGGTAGTTGGGACCTTGTCCCTGTGAGAGTAGGACGTCGCCAAGCAAAAACCTAAGTCGATTCGACTTAGGTTTTTTTGTGTTTATTTTTATGTATGACCTGCCATAATTCGTAAATTTAGTAATCTTAAAGATTAAATAGAGACTGTCTAAATTAAAATTTGAGCGACAGTGTTGTGAAAGATGATAAAGTAATACGTTTAAATAGCAGTGTAAGGTAAGAATTACCTTTTTATGTTAACTGAGTTGTAGAATGACTAAAAAATTTTACTCTTTATATGAAGGCGTTATGTGAAAAAAGCTATTCAGCTGTTTTTCACATAACGTTTTTTCATTTTTAAAAGATTTCACATAAGAAAAAATCTATAATTAAGATAGCTAACATATATTTTTTGATGGGTGTGGGGGATTATGAAAGAAATATGCATGTTATTAGTGGCTGTTATATTATGGGGGACAGCTATTGCGCCAACAAAGTGGGCATTGGAATCTATTCAGCCATTTACTTTGTTGTTTATTCGCCTTTTCTTCGCGGGTGGAATCTGTTTACTATTCTCATTTAAACAATTAAAAAGATCAGTTGTACATAAACAGGTCCCATGGAAAAGAATGAGTTTACTATCTTTTACTGGTGTAGCTGGGTATTTTATGTTCACATCCTACGGTATTTCTTTAACAAGTGGATTGCATGTTAGTATCATTGATGCTGCATTGCCATTAGTTACAATTCTTTTTTCGGCATTCTTTTTAAAGGAGAAAATTAAGTTGAATTATTGGATTGGAATTATGCTAGGAGCTATAGGTGTGCTCTTGATTACTGTTCCTTCTGACAATACTAATCAAGAGGTCTCTTTAATAGGGGATATACTTATTTTATTGAGTACTTTTTTATTTGCTTTCTATACGATATTGTTAAAACGCCCGAAGCAAGAGCGATATTTATCTAATAATGTTTTTACAACGTTAACTTTAATTATTGGAGCCGTTATTTTATTGCCTTTTGCAATGGGGGAAATCTTTTATTATGGTTTTCCAAAGATTGAAACATGGAAGACAGTGTTTAGCGTAATGTATCTTGTTATAGGTGCAACGATTTTGGCGTATTGGTTTTGGAACAAAGCGCTAGAGAGGGTTTCGGCATCGGTAAGTGGGTTATATTTAAATGCATTACCATTAATAAGTATTGTTACTTCAATTGTTCTATTAGATGAATCTTTAACGTGGAAGATAATGATAGGGGGAAGCTTAGTTTTAATAGGAGTAGGATGGGCAGATAAGCAAAAAATAGGTAATTTATTAAAGAAGAATAGTTTAAATAGTAAGGACTGCTAAGTAGTATACTTTATGTAGTTTAAATGTTAAAAAGATACCTAATATATAAGGTATCTTTTTATATTTGGCAAAGGTGATAGATTGAAATCAGTATGGATATTCTTTACTATATCTATACGTATCGAAATCATTTTGAAATATTGTTTGAACGAGTTGTATACATTCCGTATCATAAAAACTTTCGAAAGTAGGGTAGCGAGGAAATAAAGGATCAGTAATACTTGCTTCGCTAAAATTCCCCCTAT
>NZ_JBBOXN010000001.1:322500-540000 GCF_038007785.1 Bacillus sp. FSL K6-0069
GGGAGCTTGACTGCGAGACCTACAAGTCGAGCAGGGACGAAAGTCGGGCTTAGTGATCCGGTGGTTCCGCATGGAAGGGCCATCGCTCAACGGATAAAAGCTACCCCGGGGATAACAGGCTTATCTCCCCCAAGAGTCCACATCGACGGGGAGGTTTGGCACCTCGATGTCGGCTCATCGCATCCTGGGGCTGTAGTCGGTCCCAAGGGTTGGGCTGTTCGCCCATTAAAGCGGTACGCGAGCTGGGTTCAGAACGTCGTGAGACAGTTCGGTCCCTATCCGTCGTGGGCGTAGGAAATTTGAGAGGAGCTGTCCTTAGTACGAGAGGACCGGGATGGACGCACCGCTGGTGTACCAGTTGTTCTGCCAAGGGCATAGCTGGGTAGCTATGTGCGGAAGGGATAAGTGCTGAAAGCATCTAAGCATGAAGCCCCCCTCAAGATGAGATTTCCCATAGCGTAAGCTAGTAAGATCCCTGAAAGATGATCAGGTTGATAGGTTCGAGGTGGAAGCATGGTGACATGTGGAGCTGACGAATACTAATAGATCGAGGACTTAACCATATAATATGTAGCAATGTTATCTAGTTTTGAAGGAATATGCCTTCATAGTTTGGTGATGATGGCAGAGAGGTCACACCCGTTCCCATACCGAACACGGAAGTTAAGCTCTCTAGCGCCGATGGTAGTTGGGACCTTGTCCCTGTGAGAGTAGGACGTCGCCAAGCAAAAACCTAAGTCGATTCGACTTAGGTTTTTTTGTGTTTATTTTTATATAACCTTAAAGAATAAAAAAGAATGAAAATAAGGATATTCAGATTTTCCGAGTGCTCCTAAAATAATCTCTATGATAGGAAACGTTAAAAGTGTGATGGTATAAAGGGGTATTCGATCATTTCAGCAATGACTGCAATACAAAGGAATAAATGAGAAAGAGTGTAGTTGTTTTTTTGTTATTGTTCTCCCTTTTAAATGAATATAAACGATTATATGTAAGATAGATCTCTAGAAATATATATTCTAATTTCTTATCCTTCTTGCATATAGTTACAATTATCCTTTTGAATATAACTAAAACACGAACGTTATTGGTAAGTAATAAAAAAACATTCGATTATTTATTGACATTGTTTATGAAATATTGTTAATATAGCCATAGAAAGAATAATATATAAGACCTCATATAATCGCGGGGATATGGCCTGCAAGTCTCTACCTAACGACCGTTATTCGTTAGACTATGAGGGAAAGTCACTCGGTATTTTTCTATTCACAAGGGATACGTATGCCTGAGTAGAGCACTTTCTCTCATAGTAAAAGAGAAACTGTTCTATTTCAGGCTTTTTTTATTTGAATCGGGGGGATTCTAATATGAAATCACTAGTTGGAGTCATAATGGGAAGCACGTCAGACTGGGAAACAATGAAATATGCTTGTGACATTTTAGATGAATTAAATATACCGTATGAGAAAAAAGTTGTATCAGCTCATCGGACTCCGGATTATATGTTTGAATATGCAGAAACGGCTCGTGAACGTGGATTGAAAGTTATTATTGCTGGAGCTGGTGGAGCAGCGCATTTACCAGGAATGGTTGCAGCGAAGACGAATCTTCCTGTAATCGGAGTTCCAGTTCAATCAAAAGCGTTAAACGGCTTAGATTCATTATTATCCATCGTCCAAATGCCAGGAGGGGTTCCGGTTGCAACTGTTGCAATTGGTAAGGCTGGTTCAACAAATGCTGGTTTACTTGCTGCACAAATACTCGGATCATTCCATGATGATATACATGATGCATTAGAATTGAGAAGAGAAGCAATTGAAAAAGATGTGCGCGAAGGTAGTGAGCTAGTATGACGAGAATCATTTTACCTGGAAAAACAATCGGCATTATTGGAGGCGGCCAGCTAGGAAGAATGATGGCATTGGCAGCTAAGGAGATGGGATATAAAATTGCTGTTTTAGATCCTACAAAAAATTCACCATGTGCGCAAGTTGCTGATATTGAAATTGTTGCATCATATGATGATTTAAAAGCAATTCAGCATTTAGCAGAGATCAGTGATGTCGTCACATATGAATTTGAGAATATTGATTATAGATGTTTACAATGGCTAGAAAAACATGCTTATTTACCGCAAGGCAGTCAGTTGTTAAGTAAAACGCAAAATCGTTTTACAGAAAAGAATGCAATTGAAAAAGCGGGATTACCAGTAGCAACGTATAGATTGGTTCAAACGCAAGAGCAGCTTACTGAAGCAATCGCCGAGTTATCATATCCTTCCGTCTTAAAAACAACGACAGGTGGATATGATGGGAAAGGGCAAGTTGTTTTAAGAAGTGAAGCTGACGTTGATAAGGCGCGAGAGCTTGCAAATGCAGCAGAGTGTATTTTAGAGAAATGGGTGCCTTTTGAAAAAGAAGTATCAGTTATTGTCATTCGTAGTGTAAGTGGTGAAACGAAAGTATTTCCGGTAGCGGAAAATATTCATGTAAATAACATTTTGCATGAATCTATCGTTCCAGCGCGCATTACAGAAGAACTTTCTCAAAAAGCAATTGCTTATGCAAAAGTGCTCGCGGATGAACTAGAACTTGTGGGAACACTAGCGGTAGAGATGTTTGCTACAGCTGATGGTGAGATTTACATTAATGAATTAGCGCCAAGACCTCACAATTCAGGACACTATACACAGGATGCATGTGAAACGAGTCAGTTTGGTCAACATATTCGAGCAATCTGTAATTTACCTCTTGGAGAAACAAATTTGTTAAAACCAGTTGTCATGGTAAACATTTTAGGCGAACATATAGAAGGGGTCCTAAGACAAGTGAATAGATTAACCGGGTGCTATTTACACTTGTATGGAAAAGAAGAAGCAAAAGCGCAGCGAAAAATGGGGCATGTTAATATTTTAAATGATAATATTGAAGTCGCTCTAGAAAAAGCGAAGAGTTTGCATATTTGGGACCATCAAGAACAACTGTTGGAGGGAAAAAAATGATTAGTCGTTATACACGCCCAGAAATGGGTGCAATTTGGACGGAAGAGAACAAATTTAAAGCGTGGTTAGAAGTTGAGATTTTAGCTTGTGAAGCATGGGCTGAGCTTGGCGATATTCCAAAAGAAGATGTTAAAAAAATTCGTGAGCATGCATCATTTGATATTGATCGTATTTATGAAATTGAAAAAGAGACACGTCATGATGTAGTTGCATTCACTCGTGCTGTATCAGAAACACCAACATTAGGTGAGGAACGTAAATGGGTTCATTACGGTTTAACATCTACAGACGTAGTAGATACAGCGTTATCTTATATCTTAAAACAAGCGAATGAAATCATATTAAAAGACTTAGAAAACTTTGTAAGCATTTTAGCTAACAAAGCGAAAGAGCATAAGTACACGATCATGATGGGAAGAACACACGGTGTTCATGCAGAACCAACAACATTTGGTTTAAAACTTGGTCTTTGGTATGAAGAAATGAAACGTAACGTAGAGCGTTTCAAACAAGCTGCTGATACAGTTCGCGTTGGTAAATTATCTGGTGCGGTTGGTACATACGCAAATATCGATCCATTCGTAGAAAAGTATGTTTGTGAAAACTTAGGCTTAGAAGCAGCGCCAATTTCAACACAAACATTGCAACGTGATCGCCATGCTCATTACATGTCAACACTTGCACTAATTGCAACATCTATCGAAAAGATGGCAGTTGAGATCCGTGGTTTACAAAAGAGTGAAACACGTGAAGTTGAAGAAGCTTTCGCAAAAGGCCAAAAAGGTTCTTCTGCAATGCCACATAAGCGTAATCCAATCGGATCTGAAAACATGACTGGTTTAGCTCGTGTTATCCGTGGTTATATGATGACAGCTTATGAAAATGTTCCATTATGGCATGAGCGTGATATTTCTCACTCTTCAGCAGAACGCGTAATTTTACCAGATGCTACAATCGCGTTAAATTACATGTTAAATCGCTTTGGTAATATCGTTAAAAACTTAACTGTATACCCAGAGAATATGAAACGCAATATGACAAGAACATACGGCTTAATTTATTCACAGCGCGTAATGCTTACACTAATCGATAAAGGTATGGTACGTGAAGAAGCTTATGATATCGTACAGCCTAAAGCGATGGAAGCTTGGGAAACACAAGTACAATTTAAAGACCTTGTAGAAGCTGATGAGCGTATTACGAGCAAATTAACACAAGAAGAAATTAATGAATGCTTCAACTATGAGCATCATATGCAACACGTTGATACAATCTTTGAACGCCTAGGATTAAACGAAGCGTAAAATTTCATATGGCACAGAATAGAGTCATTCTGTGCCATTCTTTATAAAAACATTATTCACATTTTTCAAACTACAGGGGGCTTGCGAAATGCAAAAGCTAGAATTGCTGTATGAAGGTAAGGCAAAAAGAATTTATCGTACAGAATTAGCAGATATGGTTTGGGTAGAGTATAAAGATAGTGCGACTGCTTTCAATGGGGAGAAAAAAGAGACGATTACAGGAAAAGGTCGTTTGAACAATGAGATTACAACTTTATTGTTCAGAAAGTTACAAGAAGTAGGAATTAAAACACATTTTGTTGAGAAGTTATCTGAGATAGAGCAACTTGTTAAAAAAGTGAGTATTATTCCTTTAGAAGTTGTCACAAGAAATGTAATTGCAGGAAGTCTTTCAAAACGATTAGGAATGGAAGAGGGAACTGTACTTGCAGAACCAATCGTAGAATTTTACTTCAAAGATGATGATTTAGGAGATCCGCTTGTAACGGAAGATCATATTCGTGTATTAAACGTTGCATCGCCAGAGCAAGTAAGCGTATTACGAGAAATGGCTCTACAAATCAATCAAGTGTTGATTGATCATTTCGCAAGCTGTCGTGTAAGATTAGTAGATTTCAAATTAGAGTTTGGTGTAACGGAAGAGGGAAAAATTATTTTAGCGGATGAAATTTCACCAGATACTTGCCGTTTATGGGATGAAACGAGCAATGAAAAGTTTGATAAAGACGTATTCCGTCGCGATCTTGGAAATTTAACAGATGCTTATGAAGAGATTTTAAAACGTTTAGGGGGAATTTCACATGTATAAAGTTAAGGTATATGTAACATTAAGAGAAAGCGTATTAGATCCACAAGGAACAGCGGTAAAAGGAGCACTTCATAGTCTTTCATTTACAGAAGTACAAGACGTTCGAATCGGAAAATACATGGAACTAACAATTGATAAATCGGTATCTGACCTTGACGCAAAGGTAAAAGAAATGTGTGAAAAACTATTAGCAAACGTTGTAATGGAAGACTTCCGTTATGAAGTTGAGGAGGTTGTCGCACAGTGAAATTTGCCGTAATAGTATTTCCAGGTTCGAACTGTGATGTTGATATGTTCCATGCAATTAAAGATGAGCTCGGCGAAGAAGTAGATTACGTTTGGCACGATACAGAGAATTTAGATGAATATGATGCAATCTTACTACCAGGTGGATTCTCTTACGGTGACTACTTACGCTGCGGTGCTATTTCTCGCTTTGCGAATGCAATGAAAGCAGTGCAAAAAGCTGCTGAGCAAGGAAAGCCGATTTTAGGTGTATGTAATGGATTCCAGATTCTTGTTGAATCAGGATTACTACCAGGAGCGTTAATGAGAAACGAAAACTTAAAATTCATGTGTCGCACTGTTCAGTTGCGAGTTGAAAATAATGAAACGATGTTTACATCACAATATGAAAAAGATGAAGTAATCAATATTCCAATCGCGCATGGTGAGGGTAATTACTATTGTGATGAAGAAACGCTAAAAAGATTAGAAGAGAATAATCAAATCGCATTCCGTTACGTAGAAAATCCGAATGGAAGCGTTTCAGATATTGCTGGTATTGTAAACGAAAAAGGAAATGTACTTGGTATGATGCCACACCCAGAGCGTGCTGTAGACGAATTACTTGGCGGTGCTGAAGGGTTAAAAGTCTTTCAATCTATCTTAAAACAGTGGAGGGAAACATATGTCGTTAATGCTTGAACCAAATCCAACACAAATTAAAGAAGAGCGCATATATGCGGAAATGGGGCTAACAGACGAAGAGTTTGCCATGGTTGAAAAGATTTTAGGTCGTCTGCCAAATTATACAGAAACAGGATTATTCTCTGTTATGTGGTCTGAACATTGCAGTTATAAAAATTCAAAACCAGTACTTCGAAAATTCCCAACAACAGGTGAGCGCGTTCTGCAAGGACCTGGGGAAGGTGCTGGAATTGTAGATATCGGTGATAATCAAGCGGTTGTATTTAAAATGGAAAGTCACAACCACCCATCTGCTATTGAACCATATCAAGGAGCAGCAACAGGCGTTGGTGGTATTATCCGTGACGTATTCTCTATGGGAGCACGCCCAGTAGCTCTATTAAACTCACTTCGCTTCGGTGAATTACAGTCACCACGTGTGAAATATTTATTCGAAGAAGTAGTAGCAGGGATTGCAGGATACGGTAACTGTATCGGCATTCCGACTGTTGGCGGCGAAGTACAGTTTGATCCATGTTATGAAGGAAATCCACTTGTAAATGCAATGTGCGTAGGCTTAATTAACCACGAAGATATTAAAAAAGGGCAAGCGCACGGTGCTGGAAATACAGTAATGTACGTAGGAGCATCAACTGGTCGTGACGGTATTCACGGTGCAACATTCGCATCTGAAGAGTTATCTGAAAGCTCAGAAGCGAAGCGCCCAGCAGTTCAAGTAGGAGATCCATTTATGGAGAAACTTCTGATTGAAGCTTGCTTAGAACTTATTCAGTCGGATGCACTTGTTGGAATTCAAGATATGGGTGCAGCTGGTTTAACATCATCTTCTGCAGAAATGGCAAGTAAAGCGGGAATGGGTATTGAAATGTACTTAGATGATGTACCGCAGCGTGAAACAGGAATGACACCATATGAAATGATGCTATCTGAATCACAAGAACGTATGCTAATTGTTGTGAAAAAGGGTAGAGAGCAAGAGATAGTAGATTTATTTGAGAAGTATGGCCTTGCAGCCGTTACGATGGGGAAAGTAACGGAAGACAAAATGCTTCGCTTATTCCATAAAGGTGAAAAGGTAGCTGAAGTACCAGCTGATGCTCTTGCAGAAGAAGCACCGATTTATCATAAACCATCAAAAGAAGCAGCATACTTTGCTGAATTCCAGGCAATGAAAATGGAAACACCAAAAGTAGAAAATTATAAAGAAACGTTATTCGCTCTATTACAACAACCGACGATTGCAAGTAAAGAGTGGGTTTATGATCAATATGATTATCAAGTTCGCACAAGCACAGTTGTTACACCAGGTTCAGATGCAGCAGTTGTACGTGTACGCGGTACGGAAAAAGGATTAGCAATGACGACAGATTGTAACTCTCGCTACATTTATTTAGATCCAGAAGTGGGCGGTAAAATTGCAGTAGCAGAGGCAGCACGTAATATCGTATGTTCTGGGGGAGAGCCACTTGCAATTACAGATTGCTTAAACTTCGGTAATCCAGAAAAACCAGAGATCTTCTGGCAAATTGAGAAATCAGTAGATGGTATGAGTGAAGCTTGTCGTACATTACAAACGCCAGTTATCGGCGGAAACGTATCAATGTATAACGAACGTAGTGGTGAAGCTGTATATCCAACACCGACAGTTGGGATGGTTGGACTTGTACACGATTTAAAACATGTAACAACACAAGAATTTAAGCAAGCTGGCGATTTAGTTTATGTAATTGGAGAGACGAAAGCTGAGTTTGGTGGAAGTGAATTACAGAAAATGATTCACGGCAAAATTTTCGGTCAATCACCAAGCATCGATCTAGATGTAGAATTAAAGCGTCAAAAACAAGTATTAGCAGCGATTCAAGCTGGCCTTGTTCAATCTGCTCATGATGTTGCAGAAGGTGGTTTAGCAGTTGCGATTTCAGAAAGTGCGATTGGTGCTAAGGGCTTAGGTGCTACTGTGAAATTAGATGGAGAAGCAACAGCCGTATTATTCGCTGAATCACAATCTCGCTTCGTTATAACTGTAAAACGTGAAAATAAGGAAGCGTTCGAGAAAGCGGTAGAAGCAATTCAAGTTGGAGAAGTGACAAATACAAATGAAGTAACAATTCATAATGAAGAAAATGAAGTATTACTTACAGCAAATGTAGATGAAATGAGAAAGGCTTGGAAAGGGGCAATCCCATGCTTGCTGAAATAAAGGGGTTAAATGAAGAATGTGGCGTTTTTGGAATTTGGGGGCATGAAAATGCAGCACAAGTTTCGTATTACGGATTGCATAGTTTGCAGCACCGTGGACAAGAAGGCGCAGGCATCGTCGTAAATAATGGTGAGAAAATTGTCGGTCACAAGGGGTTAGGTTTAATATCGGAAGTATTTTCAAGAGGTGAGCTAGAAGGCTTAAACGGAAAATCAGCAATTGGACACGTACGATATGCGACAGCTGGCGGAAGTGAAGTTGCTAACGTTCAACCATTATTATTCCGTTTTTCTGATCATAGTATGGCATTAGCTCATAACGGAAACTTAATTAATGCAAAAATGCTTCGCCGCGAATTAGAAGCAGAGGGAAGTATTTTTCAAACAAGTTCAGATACAGAAGTACTTTTACATCTTATTAAACGTAGTACGAAAGATTCATTAATTGAGAGTGTAAAAGAGGCTCTAAATAAAGTGAAAGGTGCGTTTGCATATCTTTTACTAACTGGAAATGAAATGATCGTTGCGCTAGATCCGAATGGATTCCGTCCTCTTTCAATTGGAAAGATGGGGGATGCTTACGTTGTAGCATCGGAAACATGTGCTTTCGATGTAGTAGGTGCAACATACATTCGTGATGTAGAACCAGGTGAACTACTTATCATCAATGATGAAGGAATTCACGTAGATCGTTTTACAAATGAAGTAGATCATGCAATTTGTAGTATGGAGTACATTTACTTTGCACGTCCAGATTCTAACATTGCAGGTATTAACGTCCATGCAGCACGTAAAAACATGGGAAAACGTTTGGCGGTAGAAGCTCCTATTGAAGCTGATGTTGTTACTGGCGTGCCAGACTCTAGTATTTCGGCAGCAATTGGTTATGCGGAGGCAACAGGTATTCCATATGAGTTAGGATTAATTAAAAATCGTTACGTTGGACGTACGTTTATTCAACCTTCTCAAGAACTGCGAGAGCAAGGGGTTAAGATGAAGCTTTCAGCAGTAAGAGGTGTAGTTGAAGGAAAACGAGTTGTTATGATTGACGATTCTATCGTAAGAGGAACAACGAGTAAACGAATTGTTCGTATGCTTCGTGAGGCTGGAGCGACAGAAGTTCACGTAAGAATTGCGTCACCACCTCTGAAATATCCATGCTTCTATGGCATTGATATTCAAACGAGAAAAGAATTAATTGCAGCAAATCATACAGTAGAAGAAATTCGTGAAATAATCGGTGCAGACTCATTAACATTTTTAAGTGAAGATGGATTAGTAGATGCAATTGGACGTCCATATGAAGGGAAATATGGCGGTCTATGTATGGCGTACTTCAATGGAGATTACCCAACAGCTCTTTATGATTATGAGCAAGAGCTTTTAGAAAGTATGAAATAAGAAGAAAAAGGCTTCTACTTCTTTTGATGTAGAAGCTAGCTTCTTTCTTACAACGGCCGGCCCTAGATAGGGAGAAATTAAAAGACGAGGTGTAGATAACGATGGCGAATGCATATAAGCAAGCAGGAGTAGATATTGAAGCTGGATATGAAGCGGTATCTCGCATGAAAAAACACGTACAAACAACAATGAGAAAAGAAGTGCTAGGCGGTTTAGGCGGTTTTGGAGGTATGTTTGATCTATCAAAATTTGCATTAGAAGAACCTGTATTAGTATCTGGAACAGATGGCGTGGGAACGAAATTGATGCTCGCTTTTATGGCAGATAAACATGACACAATTGGTATTGATGCAGTAGCAATGTGTGTAAATGATATTGTTGTCCAAGGAGCAGAGCCGCTTTTCTTCCTTGATTATATTGCTTGTGGTAAAGCTGAACCTAGTAAAATTGAAAACATCGTCAAAGGTATATCAGAGGGCTGTCGCCAAGCTGGTTGTGCATTAATTGGTGGAGAAACAGCTGAAATGCCAGGGATGTATTCTACGGAAGAATACGATTTAGCTGGTTTTACAGTTGGTATTGTTGATAAAAAGAAAATTGTAACAGGTGAAAAAATTGAAGCTGGTCACGTATTAATTGGCTTAGCATCTAGCGGTATTCATAGTAACGGCTATTCTTTAGTACGAAAAGTATTACTAGAAGATGGAGCACTATCTTTAGATCGCATTTACGGACGTTTAGAACTACCTCTTGGTGAAGAATTATTAAAACCAACGAAAATTTATGTCAAACCTATTTTAGAACTATTGAAGAAATATGAAGTATACGGTATGGCGCATATTACAGGTGGCGGATTCATTGAAAATATTCCACGTATGTTACCAGAAGGAATCGGTGCAGAAATTGAATTAGGATCTTGGAAAATTCAACCGATCTTCAGTTTACTTCAAGAAGTTGGAAAACTAGAAGAGAAAGAAATGTTCAATATTTTTAACATGGGTATTGGTATGGTAGTAGCGGTGAAGGAAGAAGAGGCAAAAGATATCGTTCGTCTACTTGAAGAGCAAGGAGAAATAGCTAGTATTATTGGACGTACTGTACAAGGGGCTGGCGTTACCTTTAATGGGGGAGCGGCACTATGAGTAGATTAGCAGTTTTTGCTTCTGGGAGCGGCTCTAACTTTCAATCTCTTATCAATGCGGTAGAAGAAAAAAGATTAGACGCCGATATTAGTTTATTAGTATGTGATAAACCAGAAGCACGCGCTGTTGGACGAGCACATTATCATCATATCCCATGTTTCGCTTTTTCAGCGAAAGCATATGGATCAAAAGAAGCGTTTGAAAAAGAAATATTAAAGAAGCTAGAAGAGTATGAAATTGATTATGTTATTTTAGCTGGATATATGCGTTTAATTGGACCGACTTTATTAGAAGCTTACGGCGGAAGGATTATTAATATTCATCCATCACTACTGCCGAGTTTTCCAGGGAAAGATGCTGTTGGTCAAGCGTTAGAAGCAGGTGTAAAAGTAACTGGAGTAACGATTCATTATGTAGATGCAGGTATGGATACAGGGCCAATTATTGCGCAAGAAGCGGTAGTTGTTTCTGAAGGGGATACGAGAGAAAGCTTACAAAAGAAAATTCAACAAGTTGAACATAAATTATACGTAAATACAGTGAATCAAATTGTTCAATCTGTGAAAGAACCAACTGTTAACTAACATACAACCAGGGGTGAAGGATAGATGAAAAAGCGTGCATTAGTAAGTGTTTCAGATAAAACAGGAGTAGTAGAATTTGTTAAAGGTTTACTAGAACAAGGGATTGAAGTTATATCAACAGGTGGTACGAAAAAATTACTTGAAGAAAACGGCTTACAAGTAATCGGTATTTCTGAAGTAACTGGGTTCCCGGAAATTATGGATGGTCGTGTAAAAACATTACATCCAAATATTCATGGTGGTCTATTAGCAGTTCGCGATAATGAAACGCATGTAGCGCAAATGAATGAGTTAGGTATGGAGCCAATTGATTATGTTGTTGTTAACTTATACCCATTCAAAGAAACAATCGCTAAGCCTGATGTAACATTTGCTGATGCAATTGAAAATATTGATATCGGTGGTCCAACAATGATTCGCTCTGCTGCGAAAAATCATAAATTTGTATCGGTAATTGTAGATCCAGTAGATTACGATGTTGTATTAACAGAACTGAAAGAGAACGGTGAAGTAAAAGAAGAAACGAAACGTAAATTAGCAGCGAAAGTATTCCGCCATACAGCGGCATATGATGCGTTAATCTCTAACTATTTAACAGAGCAAATGGGTGAAGAAAGCCCAGAAACATTAACAGTGACATTTGAGAAAAAACAAGATTTACGTTATGGAGAAAATCCACATCAAAAAGCAACATTCTATAAAGCACCATTCGCTGTAACTTCTTCTGTTGCATACGCAGAACAATTACACGGTAAAGAATTATCTTATAACAATATTAACGATGCAGATGCAGCGCTTAGTATCGTGAAAGAATTTACAGAACCAGCAGTAGTAGCGGTAAAACATATGAATCCATGTGGTGTTGGAGTAGGAACTGATATTCATGAAGCATACACACGCGCTTATGAAGCAGATCCAGTATCCATTTTTGGTGGTATTATTGCAGCAAATCGTGAAATTGACAAAGCTACAGCTGAAAAGTTACATGAAATTTTCTTAGAAATTGTTATCGCTCCTTCGTTCTCACAAGAAGCTTTAGACGTATTGCAAAGCAAGAAGAACTTACGCTTACTAACTGTAGATATTGAAAAATCGACAAGTGCAAGTAAAAAATTAACTTCTGTACAAGGTGGTCTTCTTGTTCAAGAGGAAGATACGTTATCATTAGATGAAAGTACAATTTCAATTCCGACAAAACGTGAACCGTCAGAGCAAGAGTGGAAAGATTTAAAACTAGCTTGGAAAGTTGTAAAACATGTGAAATCAAATGCAATTGTTTTAGCGAATGATAACATGACAGTTGGTGTAGGTGCGGGACAGATGAACCGTGTAGGTTCTGCGAAAATCGCAATTACACAAGCTGGCGAAAAGGCACAAGGTAGCGCACTTGCATCTGATGCTTTCTTCCCAATGCCAGATACAGTAGAAGAAGCAGCAAAAGCAGGAATTACAGCAATCATTCAACCAGGCGGATCAATCCGTGACGAAGATTCTATCAAAGTGGCAGATAAGTATGGGATTGCTATGGTGTTCACTGGCGTACGTCATTTCAAACACTAATAGAGGATGTTTAAAAATTCCGGTCAAGATAACTGTCGCATGTCGTCGTTGCATTGCCAGTGCGGTACTCATGTAGGAAAACTACACTCCGTGTCCTCCTGGCGAATGCGCCTTGACCTGCTCGGTTCTCTTGATCCTCCTTTTTAAACCTTTATTGATATGGATGTTTAAAAGGTCCGGTCAAGATAACTGTCGCATGTCGTCGTTGCATTGCCAGTGCGGTACTCATGTAGGAAAACTACACTCCGTGTCCTCCTGTCAAATGCGCCTCGACCTGCTCGGTTCTCTTGATCCTCCTTTTTAAACTTTTATTGATATGAAAACAAACTAGGAGCATAGCTTCTAGTTTGTACTTATTTAAGTATTGGGGGATGAAATATGAATGTTTTAGTAATCGGACGTGGTGGGCGTGAGCATGCTTTAGCTTGGAAGTTTGCGCAATCTGAAAAGGTGGAAAAGGTATATGTAGCACCGGGTAATGAAGGTATGCGCGATGTTGCAACACCAGTTGATATTGATGAAAATGATTTTGATGCATTAGTTCTATTTGCCAAAGAGAATCATGTTGAATTAACTTTCGTTGGACCAGAAATTCCACTTATGAATGGAATTGTTGATCGTTTTAAAGAAGAGGGACTTCGTGTATTTGGTCCAAATAAGGCGGCGGCTGTTATTGAAGGTAGTAAGGCTTTTACGAAAGAATTGATGAAAAAGTATGATATTCCAACTGCGGCATATGAAACTTTTACAGATTATGAAGAAGCAGTACAGTACATTCAAAAAATTGGTGCACCGATTGTTATTAAGGCAGATGGATTAGCTGCTGGTAAAGGTGTAACAGTAGCAATGACACTTGAAGAGGCACTACAAGCTGCGAAGGAAATGTTACAAGATGTAAAGTTCGGCGAAGCAAGTAAGAAGGTTGTTATTGAAGAGTTTTTAGATGGACAAGAATTTTCATTAATGGCATTTGTGAATGGGACAACTGTGCATCCGATGGTAATTGCGCAAGATCATAAACGAGCTTTTGATGGTGATAAAGGTCCAAATACAGGCGGAATGGGCGCGTACTCTCCAGTACCACAAATTCCAGAATCAGCAGTTCAAGAGGCGATAAAAACGGTATTACATCCAACTGCTAAAGCGATGATTGCAGAAAACCGTTCATTTACAGGGATTTTATATGCGGGACTTATTTTAACAAATGATGGCCCAAAGGTAATTGAATTTAATGCCCGCTTTGGCGATCCTGAAACAGAAGTAGTATTACCTCGCTTAGAAAATGATTTAGTTGATGTATGTAACGCTGTATTAGATGAAAGTGAGTTAACGTTACAATGGTCAGAGGAAGCAGTAATTGGTGTTGTACTTGCTTCGAAAGGATATCCAGAAGCATATAAAAAAGGTGACATTATTAACGGATTAGACGCATTGCGAGATGTAATTGTTTTCCATTCAGGCACAGCGATGAAGCATGGTGACTTTGTAACAAACGGTGGCCGTGTACTATTTGTTGCTTGTAAGGCAAATAGTTTACAAGAAGCGAAAGATAAGGTATATAAAGAAATCGGCAAAATTGAGAGTGATGGTCTATTTTACCGAAGTGATATAGGATATCGTGCAATTGGGCATGAGATGATGAGAAGCTAGTAATATTAAATTTTTTAGTGGTAAGAAAAGCGGAGAATGATGTAGGTCATTCTCCGCTTTTCATGTTATTTTATTTAGGAACTTTTACAAGATCAATAATGTCAGGGCATTGTAATTGATAAGTTATTGTTGTTGATGAAACTTTCTTTGGAATTTTTTTGGCAACTACTATTGGAATATCGAATTTCTTTGTTTTCTGTATTTCGGTCGCTTATTTTTGAGTAATCAACATCATAATACAAAGAGGTTGTCTCTCTCCCTTTTTTTACCGTTAAATCTATGATGAGAGGTTCATCTTTTTCGTTAAATCGGGTGATGCGAATGGCATGACTCTTATTTGAATTATATTTTTTAATGAAGGCATCTAATTTTTCGATATTGTAAACTGTGTCATTCTTTTGAATGACATCACCATATTTTTTTGCGGTTTCAAAACTATATTCTTTATTGGATGTATCGATCGTTGGTCGTTTATTTGAGCAAGCGACAAGATTGAATGAGAGTAGTACAATGATGAATAAACTCGTTTTTTTATAGTAATGTTTTGTAGGCAAAGCGAACCACCTCTATTAATAATGTTATATTTGCATTTTACAATATAGTTACAAAGAAAACATCATCATTGTATTAAAAAAATCCCGCTGATTTCTCAGCGGGATTTTTTATGCATCTTTATCTTTTTTTAATTTTCCTTTTTGCTTTGCCATTTCTCGAAGCAAATATTCGATGTGTGCATTGACGCTACGAAACTCATCATTCGCCCATTTTTCGATGACAGCGTGTAATTCAGGATCAATACGTAATGGAAAGCTTTTCTTTTTAGCCATAATGATTTACAACCTTTTAGTATAGGCTTCCTGTATTAATAACTGGTTGCGCACCTTTATCTGAAACGATGGCAACTAATAAATTGTTCACCATATTTGCTTTACGCTCGTCATCGAGTTCCAGTACGCCTTCCTCATCTAACATATGGATTGAATCTTTCGCCATCTTCACAGCACCTTCAACAATCTCTTTTCGGGCAGCTAATACTGCTTTTGCTTGTTGACGTTGTAGCATTGCATGGGCAATTTCTGTTGCGTAAGCTAAATGTGTTAAACGAGTTTCTAATACTTCTACGCCAGCGATTTCAAGGCGTGCTTCTAACTCACGTTTTAATTCTTCAGAGATTTCTTCCGTATTTCCGCGTAACGTGATGCAAGTTTCATCTTGGAAATTGTCATAAGGATATTTTGTTGCAACGTGGCGGATTGCTGTTTCACTTTGAATTTCTACAAATCGATCGTAATGTTCAACACCGAACATTGCTTTTGCAGAATCAACTACTTTATATACGATAACGGCTGCAATTTCGATCGGATTTCCCTCAACATCGTTTACTTTTAATTTCTTACTATTAAAGTTTTCCACACGTAACGATACAGTTTGACGGAATGCGAACGGAATCGTTAAAAATAAACCATTTTGACGAATTGTTCCTAAGTAATTACCGAAAAACGTAATGACTTTCGCTTGGTTTGGTTGAACAATACCAATACCTGTAGCAAGAACTGCGGCTAAAATAATAGTTAATGCTGCTCCTATGAAAATTTCTTGCACGAGGAAAAATACACCGATAGCGGCTAAAATCAAAATTCCAATAATCCCAAGAAAACCATTAACATAAAATACTTGTTTTTCTTTCATATGATCGCCTCCTGATATAAAAATGATATCACTTTTATATCATTTTAAGCAAGGGGTTTACACCTAATTTTCTGAAATTTATTGATTGGGTATCTCTTATGTATATTTTAAGGTTTAAAATAAGAATATACGTTCTGTTTTGTGGTAAAATAAAGAAGACTTAACCGCCCACTGCAGCAGCTAAGTCCCTTTGAGAGCATCTTGCATCGTGACAAATGATTCAAAGCGGTTTTGCCAGGATTATATCTTCAATCGCTGACTCAATCTCTTTGTCAGAAGCGTCAAAACTTCCATTTGACCGTGGTTTGTCGTGATTGGAAGTTTGATTCACTTCTTCTTTAGCATGTCCCTTTTCAGTAAAATTCATGCTAGGCATTTTAAATGCCCCCATATTCATGTATTTTCCGAATTTCCACATTTCAACAACAGGGCAGAAACGAACAATTCCCTCTGCAATTTTCATTGCACCAATCCATAGCAAGACGTTAGACCAAGTGCACCACGGCTTGCGTACAAGTTTAGCGCTACTACAGCCGAAGAGGATAAGTCCGAGTGTAATTCGAATTAGGGCGTTTATTGTACCGATGTTTTGCTTCATTAGAAAAACACTCCTTTTTATGAAAGTTGAAATAGATAATACTATTTCTCTTATTAGTATCCCGTGTGATTTTTGGGATATGTAATCCAACATTTGACGTTGAAAAAGATGTTGGAATGTGCGTGTGTGTAAGTAGCTTTTTTTGTTATAATGAAAGAATGCATAAAAGGAAGTTCAAAATTAAATCCTCTAGTTTGAAAAAATATGGAAGAGGGAATTCCAAACTTAATTCTCCGTTTTAAACAAATATTTAAGATGAAGTTAAAAAATCCTAATGAAAATAAACTGTTATTTTGAACAGAAATATATATAAATAGAGAAAAGAAAGGGTGTTTTCATGTACGATATTTCCGGGTGGAAACATGTATTTAAGCTTGATCCAAATAAGGAGTTAAGTGATGAACATTTAGAAATGATTTGTGAGTCTGGAACAGATGCTGTTATTGTGGGCGGAAGTGATGGAGTGACAATTGATAATGTACTGCACATGCTAGTTAGCATTCGTAGATATGCAGTTCCTTGTGTGTTAGAGGTTTCTGATGTAGAAGCAATTACACCAGGATTTGATTTTTATTACATCCCAAGCGTTTTAAATAGCCGAAAAGTGGAATGGGTAACAGGCGTTCATCATGAGGCTTTGAAAGAATTTGGGGATATTATGGATTGGGACGAAATTTTCATGGAAGGGTATTGTGTTTTAAATCCTGAAGCGAAAGTAGCCCAGCTTACAGATGCCAAATGTGATGTAACAGAAGATGATGTGATTGCATACGCACGTTTAGCAGACAAGCTATTACGTTTACCGATATTTTATTTAGAATATAGCGGTACGTATGGAGATGTTGAACTTGTTAAAAATGTAAAAGCAGAATTAAAACAAGCGAAGTTGTATTACGGAGGCGGTATTTCTAATGCAGAACAAGCGAAAGAAATGGCGCAGTATGCTGATACAGTAGTTGTTGGAAATATTATTTATGATGATATAAAATCCGCGTTAAAAACAGTTAAAGCAGTAAAAGGAGAGTAGGTGCAGGCATATATGAGTAAGACAGATAGATTATTAAATGGTTTAAATCCGCAGCAACAAAAAGCAGTACAAACAACGAACGGACCACTTCTATTAATGGCAGGTGCAGGTAGTGGTAAAACACGTGTGTTAACACATCGTATTGCGTATTTACTTGGTGAAAAAGGTGTAGCACCATGGAATGTACTAGCTATTACCTTTACAAATAAAGCGGCTCGTGAAATGCGTGAGCGTATTGATACACTTGTCGGACCAGAAGCAGAAGATATTTGGATTTCTACGTTCCACTCTATGTGTGTACGTATTTTAAGACGTGATATCGATCGTATTGGTATTAATCGTAACTTTACAATCTTAGATTCAGGCGATCAGTTAACGGTTGTGAAGAAAATCATGAAAGAACGTAATATTGATCCGAAGAAATTTGAGCCACGCTCTATTTTAGCGGGTATTAGTAATGCGAAAAATGAATTATTATCTGCAGATAAATATGCAAAGAAAATTACAATAGCTGATCCATATGAAAAATTAACGAGCGATGTATATACAGAATATCAAAAACGTCTTCTGAAAAATAACTCATTAGACTTTGATGATTTAATTATGACAACGATTCATTTATTTGAACGTGTTCCAGAAGTACTAGAGTTTTATCAACGCAAGTTCCAATATATTCACGTGGATGAGTATCAGGATACGAACAAAGCGCAGTACCTTCTTGTTAAACATTTAGCAGCACGTTTTAAAAATTTATGTGTTGTAGGTGACTCAGATCAGTCTATTTATCGCTGGCGTGGGGCTGACATTTCTAACATTTTGTCATTTGAAAAAGACTATGAGAATGCGCAAGTTATTCTATTAGAACAAAACTATCGTTCGTCACAAAATATTTTAAATGCAGCGAATGCTGTTATTGAAAAAAATTCAAACCGTAAACCGAAAAAATTATGGACAGACAATCAAGTTGGAAGCAAAATCTCATATTACCGTGCTGCAACGGAAAAAGACGAAGCATATTTTGTTGCGAAAAAAATTCGTGACGATATTCAAATGGGAAAACGAAAATATACTGATTTTGCAGTGTTATATCGTACAAATGCGCAGTCTCGTATGGTCGAGGAGATTTTCCTGAAATCTAATATTCCTTACAAAATTGTCGGTGGTACGAAGTTCTACGATCGTAAAGAGATTAAGGACATTTTGGCGTATTTACGTTTAATTGGGAATCCAGATGATGAGATTAGTTTCGCACGTATTATAAACATGCCAAAGCGCGGAATTGGTGCGACTTCTATCGATAAAATTATTAATTACGGCGTACAAAATGGAATTTCATTAACAGCTGTATTCGATGAGATTGAGCATGTTGGAGTAAGTGCAAAAATTACAAAGGCAGTAAAAGAATTCGCAGGTTTATTACACAACTGGGTTAATAGGCAAGAGTATTTATCTGTTACAGAATTGGTAGAAGAAGTTATTGAAAAAACAGGCTATCGTGACATGTTGAAAAACGAGCGTACTTTAGAAGCGGAAGGTCGTTTAGAGAACTTAGATGAGTTTTTATCTGTTACGCAAACATTTGAATCTCAAAGCGAAGATAAGAGCCTTGTTGCATTCTTAACAGACTTAGCGCTTGTTGCTGATATTGATCGTGTCGATGAAGATCCAACTGCTGGTGAGGAAGTTATTTTAATGACGATGCACTCAGCGAAAGGGTTAGAGTTCCCAGTTGTCTTTATTGTTGGGTTAGAGGAAGGAATATTCCCGCATACTCGTTCTCTCATGGAAGAAGATGAAATGCAAGAAGAGCGTCGCCTTGCTTATGTAGGTATTACGCGTGCAGAAGAAGAGTTATATTTATCAAATGCACAAATGCGTACTTTATTTGGTCGAACAAGTATGAACGCTGCCTCTCGATTTATTACAGAAATCCCGGCAGAGCTAGTAGAATCGTTAAATGAAACAGCGCCGAAGCGTGAAACTTCGTTTGGTGCAAAAGGCAGAACGGCTAGTAACAGCAGAACGGCAATGACAACTACAACACGCTCTCGTTCAGCTTTCGCGAGTCCTGCAGCTAAGACGACAGGTGGCGAGCAAATCGGCTGGGCAGTAGGAGATAAAGCTTCCCACCAAAAATGGGGAGTCGGTACAGTTGTCAGTGTAAAAGGTGAAGGTGATGCAAAAGAATTAGATATTGCGTTCCCAAGCCCAATTGGTGTTAAACGTTTGTTAGCAAAATTTGCACCTGTGACGAAACAATAGGAAAGGAATGAGGATATGTCAAAAGAGATAGCAAAACAACGTATAGAAGAACTGCGTGATTTGTTAAATACATTTAACTATCAGTATCACGTATTAGACAATCCTTCTGTTTCTGATGCGGAGTATGACCGTAATATGCAGGAGCTTATAAAATTAGAAGCAGAGAATCCAGAGTTTATGAGTGAGGACTCTCCCTCCATTCGCGTTGGGGGAACTGTTCTTGATATATTTGAAAAAGTAACACATAAATCACCGATGTTAAGTTTAGGAAATGCATTTAACGAAGGAGATTTACGTGATTTCGACCGACGAGTACGCCAAGGAATTGATGATGCGAATGTAAGATATATATGCGAATTAAAAATTGACGGACTTGCTGTTTCACTTCATTATGAAAAAGGACGCTTTATTCAAGGGGCAACACGTGGTGATGGTGTAACAGGTGAAGATATTACCCAAAATTTAAAAACGATTAAAGCGATCCCGCTCCGTTTAAATGAAGAAGTAACGTTAGAAGCACGAGGCGAAGCTTATATGCCGAAGCGTTCATTCGTTAAGTTAAATGAAGAAAAAGAACAAAATGGTGAAGATGTATTTGCGAATCCGCGTAATGCGGCGGCAGGTTCAATACGCCAACTGGATCCAAAAATTGCAGCGAAGCGTAACTTATCTATGTTTGTGTACGGTCTTGCGAATGTAGAAGAAAAAACAATTCCATCACATAGTGAATCGCTTGATTTCTTAGGTGAACTTGGATTCAAAACAAATCCAAATCGTCGTACATGTGAAACAATCGAAGAAGTTATAGCTTATGTAGAAGAATGGCAAGAAAAACGCCCGCATCTTGATTATGAGATTGATGGAATCGTTATAAAAGTAGATGATGTTGCTCTTCAAGAAAGTTTAGGAACTACAGCAAAGAGTCCAAGGTGGGCAATTGCTTATAAATTCCCGGCTGAAGAAGTTGTAACAAGATTAACAGGTATTGAATTAAGTGTTGGTCGCACAGGGGTTGTAACACCGACAGCAGAGCTAGAGCCAGTGCGAGTGGCTGGTACGATCGTTCGTCGTGCTTCTTTACATAACGAAGATTTAATTCGTGAAAAGGACATTCGAATTGGTGACTATGTGGTAGTGAAGAAGGCCGGAGATATTATTCCTGAAGTTGTGAACGTTATTTTCGATAAGCGTACTGGTGAGGAAGAAGAATACCATATGCCAACGCATTGCCCAGCATGTGAAAGTGAACTAGTTCGTTTAGAAGAAGAAGTAGCACTTCGTTGTATAAATCCAACTTGTCCAGCTCAAATTCGAGAAGGGTTAATTCATTTTGTTTCAAGAAATGCAATGAATATTGATGGACTTGGAGAACGTGTCATTACACAACTCTTTGATGCGGATTATATTCGTACATTTGCTGATTTATATTCGTTGACGAAAGAGCAATTATTGCAGTTAGAACGATTCGGTGAAAAATCAGCAACGAATTTAGTGCAAGCAATTGAGAATTCTAAAGAAAACTCATTAGAGCGATTACTATTCGGTCTTGGTATTCGCCATGTCGGAGCAAAAGCAGCACGTACATTTGCAGAGCATTTTGAAACGATGGATGCACTTGTGAAAGCAACGGAAGAAGAGCTAAAAGCAATTAACGAGATTGGTGAAAAAATGGCTCAATCCGTCGTGACGTATTTTGATAATGAAGACGTATTAGAGCTATTACAACAATTTAAAGAGTATGGCGTGAATATGGCATACAAAGGTATAAAAATTGCTGATTTACAAAATGTTGAGTCGTACTTCGCAGGAAAAACTGTCGTTTTAACAGGGAAATTAGAAGTTATGGGACGTAGTGAAGCGAAGAAGAAGATTGAGGCATTAGGTGGAAAAGTAACAGGAAGTGTTAGTAAAAGTACGGATTTAGTTGTTGCAGGTGAAGCAGCGGGTTCGAAATTAGCACAAGCAGAGAAGCATAATGTTGAGGTTTGGAATGAAGAGAGGTTCTTACAAGAGCTAAATAAGTAAGAGGTGCAAACTTACCATGAAAAAAATAGCATTAGCGGTATTAAGCCTTGGTCTACTTGTAAGTGGATGTAGTGCAGGTGCCGATAAAGATGAAAAAGTGGTTGAGAAATCGGGGAAAGCAAAAGAACAAGCAATCGTTCCGAAGTACTCTATTTCGGATGAATATTATAAGACGACTATTCCATTTGACGCAGGAGCTGCACGTGGTTTAGTTGTACAAGGAGTAAGTAATCGTCTTGATATAGATGAATTTGAAACAGGATTAATGCGTATTGCAAAAGAATCCTTTAGTACGAAAGATCATTTCTTTAAAGGTGGAAGTGCTCTAGATACTCAAAATGTGCAGATGCTTGTTAAAAGAAAGCGTACAGATGCTGAACAAAAGGAACTAGAGGACAAGTTAAAAAAAGATGCCGTTAAATTTCCTAACATTGGGTTAAACCCAGCGTTAGGTGGAGGATCAGAATCATTAGAGGAAAAAAATAAAAAAAATCCAATATATATTTCAAATATTTTAGAGCATGATTATTATGTGAAAAAAGGTGAAACAGATGAACTCCAAGGTATTGTAGTTGGTTTAGCAATGAATTCGGTTCACTATTACGAGGAAGAGCATGGTTATCCGCGTGAAACTAAAATCGAGCAAGAAAAAATGTTAGCCGAAGGGAAAAAAATGGCGCAAGAAGTCTTGAAATTTATGCATGAAAAAAAACCTGACACAAAAAATGTTCCGATAACGTTTGCGATGTATCGTCAGGCTCCAAAGTCTTCGCTCGTACCAGGTAACTTTGTCTCTTATGCGAATGTAGAAAAAGGTAGTGAAAAGGTTGAGGATTGGAAACAAATTAATGAGAAGTATTATTTGTTCCCATCTGAACAAGCGAAAACAGATAATAAACGTGAAGATCTTGCGAGAGTATCGAACTTTAAAGCGAAACTAAGCGATTATTTCCAGGGCGACTATACAGCTGTTATCGGTACTGGTATGTATAGAGACGATGAATTAAGGGAAATAAAGCTTGATATTCCGGTCCAGTTTAATGGGAAAGCAGAAATAATTGGCTTTACACAATATGTAGCTGGGCTTGTGACAGAATACTTCCCGAATTATATGAAAGTACAAGTAACGATTAAATCTGTAGAACGCCCAGAAGCGATTATTATACGTGAAGCGAAGCAAGATGAACCATTTGTGAAAATTTTAGATTAAATAGGAGGGCCGTTCCTTTATGGAACGGCTTTTTTTCTTGAATAATTTTGTTATAATTTAAAATGTTATAAATAATGGGGGTAAGGGGTAAGCACATGGAAGAATTAAGTTTTCAAGTCATTATTTTATTAATTGCATTCGGCTTTTTAGCAGCTTTTATTGATTCAGTTGTTGGCGGTGGAGGATTAATTTCACTTCCTGCACTTATGTTTGTTGGTTTACCACCAGCTTCGGCAATTGCAACAAATAAATTAGCGGCAACGATGGGGACGTTTACGAGTGCAATTTATTTTATTCGATCAGGAAAGGTCGATTTTAAAATTGTAGGAAAGTTAATCCCGTTAACTATTATAGGGGCGGTCTCAGGTGCTTTAGTAGTAAAGTTTATTCCGCCGGATATTTTACGTCCGTTAGTGCTTGTGATGTTGGTGTTTATTGCTATTTATATTATTGCAAAAAAGGATTGGGGAAGTGTATCTACCTATAAGAAGATGACGAAAAGAAAAACATTAATATTTTTCTTTGTTATTTTAATGATAGGGTTTTACGACGGATTTTTTGGACCAGGGACAGGATCCTTTTTAATTTTTGCATTTTTATTAATTGGTTTGGATTTTATTCAAGCGGCAGCATCTGGAAAACTTTTGAACTTTGTTAGTAACATCGTATCTTTAATTACTTTTTTATTTTTAGACGTAATTCATTTTGAATACGGTATTATTATGGGATTGTCGATGATTTTTGGCGCTTATTTTGGATCGAAGTTTGCAGTCCAAAAAGGTGTTGGATATGTGAGAACTTTATTTTTATTAGTAACTATTTTATTGATTGGAAAAAACATTTTGGAATATACTCATATTTTGTAGAGTTATACGTATGTATAACTCTATTTTTTTATTATATTTTAAAAATTAATTAATTTTTAAAATATAAGTCTAGGAATATTTGAATAAATCTAAATTATCGTGTAGAATAATGTTGTAAAATGTAAACGTTTTTCTAAGGGGAGGCTAAAAAAATGGTAGTAGCATACAAACATGAGCCATTTACAGATTTTTCAGTGGAGGCTAACAAATTAGCGTTTGAAGAAGGTTTAAAGAAAGTAGAATCTTATCTTGGACAAGACTATCCATTAATTATTGGGGGAGAAAAAATCACTACAGAAGACAAAATTGTTTCTGTAAACCCTGCAAATAAAGAGGAACTTGTTGGTCGCGTTTCAAAAGCAAGCCGTGAGTTAGCTGAAAAAGCAATGCAAGTAGCGGATGAAACATTCCAAACTTGGAGAAAATCAAAGCCAGAAATGCGTGCAGACATTTTATTCCGCGCTGCAGCAATCGTTCGTCGCAGAAAGCATGAATTCTCTGCTATTCTTGTAAAAGAAGCAGGTAAACCATGGAATGAGGCAGATGCTGATACAGCAGAAGCAATCGACTTTATGGAATATTATGGTCGTCAAATGTTAAAATTAAAAGACGGTATTCCAGTAGAAAGCCGTCCAATTGAATATAATCGTTTCTCTTACATTCCATTAGGAGTAGGTGTTATTATTTCTCCTTGGAACTTCCCATTCGCAATTATGGCAGGTATGACAACAGCTGCTTTAGTTTCTGGTAACACAGTATTACTAAAACCAGCTAGTACAACTCCTGTAGTAGCAGCGAAATTCATGGAAGTATTAGAAGAAGCCGGCTTACCAGCTGGCGTAGTAAACTTCGTTCCAGGTAATGGTTCTGAAGTTGGTGACTACTTAGTAGATCACCCTCGTACACGTTTCGTGAGCTTCACTGGATCTCGTGATGTAGGTATCCGTATTTATGAGCGTGCAGCGAAAGTAAACCCAGGCCAAATTTGGTTAAAACGCGTTATCGCTGAAATGGGTGGTAAAGATACAATCGTTGTTGATAAAGAAGCAGATCTTGAATTAGCAGCTAAATCTATCGTTGCATCAGCATTCGGATTCTCAGGACAAAAATGTTCTGCATGTTCTCGTGCAGTAATCCATGAAGATGTATACGATCACGTATTAAATCGTGCTGTTGAATTAACGAAAGAATTAACAGTTGCTAACCCAGCTGTATTAGGTACAAACATGGGTCCTGTTAATGACCAAGCTGCATTCGATAAAGTAATGAGCTATGTTGCAATTGGTAAAGAAGAAGGTAGAATCTTAGCAGGTGGCGAAGGAGACGATTCTAAAGGCTGGTTCATCCAACCAACAATCGTTGCTGACGTTGCAGAAGATGCTCGCTTAATGAAAGAAGAAATCTTCGGACCAGTAGTAGCATTCTGTAAAGCAAAAGACTTTGATCATGCACTAGCAATTGCAAACAATACAGAATACGGTTTAACAGGTGCTGTTGTTACTAATAACCGTGACCATATTGAAAAAGCACGTGAAGAATTCCATGTGGGTAACTTATACTTTAACCGTGGATGTACTGGTGCAATCGTAGGTTACCAACCATTCGGTGGCTTTAACATGTCTGGTACAGACTCTAAAGCTGGTGGCCCTGACTACTTAGCGCTTCACATGCAAGCAAAAACTACTTCTGAAACTTTATAAGAAATAGTAGGAGAGATCTTCGCAGTATGCGAAGATCTCTTTTTTTTTTGAAAAACTTGCTATATGTGGATTAAGATAGATATCAGTAGAAAAACTAATGAAGTAATAAGGTTTACTTCAGTAAATAAGATATATTATATTTGTTGGATAGATTCTCTTTAAAGATAAGAAAAGTAGGTGAACAAAGTGGGAAAATATCAATTGGATTACAAGAGTCAGGTAGCTGTGGCAAAGTTTCATGAAAAACAGACGCCTGCCAAATTTGATAAAAAGCAACAAATTGAAAAATTGCGTGCGGAGTATTTGAAAAAGAAGCAAAAACAAACAGATAAATAATATGTTACGTTTTTGATAGGAGAAACTAGTTCTAATTACCATATATTACCGTTTGGTGATTAGAACTAGCTAAACCCTATTAATATCAGGATAAACATGTAAATAGAAACAAAACAACGAGAAAAATTGACTTATTAGTCATATTTTTTAGTATTCATTTTAAGGATTTCCTGTATAATACAATTTGAAAGAAAATCTATGGTTTGACAAGAAACACTCTTTTCGGTTTTGCTCACTGAAGGGAGTGTTTTTTTGTAGCCAAAAACTCCTCTGTACTCACTACATTTGCATAGACTCCATTTAAACTAGCTAAAATTGTGTTATGAATATAAACGGCTGGTATTGTAGCATTCTTAAAAGAAAGATCTTTTGTCGCACAAGCATCATGTATAACGGTACATGGAAAGCCGAAATCAAAAGCAGCCCTTACGGTAGCGTCAATACACATATGAGTCATCATCCCGCATATGACGATGTGCTCAATATTTAAACGTTGTAATTGTTCTAGAAGATCGGTTTCGCGAAAACTATTTGGATAATGTTTGAGTATAACGGTTTCTTCTCTAAGTGGGCGTACGCTTTCATGAATATGTACACCTTCTGTATTGGGTAGGAAAAAAGTAGCGTCATCTTTAATTGCTACATGTTGGATATGAAAAATAGGTTCGTTTTTCGTTCTAAAGAATTGTAGTAGCTGACTAGCGTATTCGCTGGCTTCTACTGGATTACGCAACTCCATCTTTCCGTGCGGAAAATAATCATTTTGAATATCAACGAGTAAAAGAGCTGTTTTCATATATTTATCTTCCTCCGATTTCATATTCAAATAATGGTATTCAATTTATCCGACATTAACGGGCAGTAAAACTCCCACCTCAAAATTCGGCTGGAGCAAAGAAGTTAGGTGGGAGATCAACTGTCCGTAAATGTCCGATTGGTGAGGGCTGATAATCAGTGGGGGATGAACAAAACCCCCACTGATTATAGTTTCACTTTATAGAGAGAATTCTCCTTTTAAAAAAATATGAAGGAAAAGAATTTTACATAACTTTAAAAATCACTATTGTAGTGTGATTTTTTTATTTGAAAATTTTAATAGAATAATAATTAATATTTTTCTAAAAAATGTATTGACTCTTATTATTCTGAGTTCTATAATGAGAATTAATTAAACGACAATTAAATCGATACATTCTTATCCAGAGAGGTGGAGGGACTGGCCCTACGATACCTCAGCAACGGGTTTTTTAATACCGTGCTAACTCCAGCAAGCCTATAAAAGGCTTGGAAGATGAGAAGATGTGACCGAGTACATATAAGTGCTCTCCTTCTTATCTTTATGGTTGATAAGAAGGAGAGCACTTTTTATTTTACCTCGAAAGCTCTACTTCAAGTTTTTACAGCATATAGGAGGGAAGAAAATGATTTCTTTTAACAACGTAAGTAAAGTATATGAATCAGGTGGGCAATCTGTTCATGCAGTGGAAGACGTAACATTATCAGTTGAGAAGGGCGAAATTTTTGGCATTATCGGTTTTAGTGGCGCTGGAAAGAGTACGTTGTTACGCTTAGTAAATATGCTAGAGAGACCGACGGCAGGAACGATTTCAATAGATGATAAAGATATTACATTACTATCGACGAAAGAATTACGGAAGCTAAGACAAAGAATCGGGATGATTTTTCAAAGTTTTAATTTATTTAATTCAAGAACAGTGTTTGGGAATATTGCTTATCCATTAAAATTAGCGAAAGTACCAAAGAATGAGATAAAAGAAAGAGTAAATGAACTGCTGAAGTTTGTAGGGTTAGAAGATAAAGTAAACTATTATCCAGAGCAACTATCAGGCGGTCAAAAGCAACGTGTTGGTATTGCTAGGGCACTTGCCACATCGCCAGATATTCTTATATGTGATGAGGCAACATCAGCTCTAGATCCAGAAACAACGACAGAGATATTAAACTTATTAAAGAAGGTAAATCGAGAATATAATGTAACAATTCTTCTTATTACACATGAAATGCACGTTGTGAAAGAAATTTGTCACCGTGTAGCTGTAATGGAGAAGGGGAGAGTTATTGAAGAAGGAAAACTGTTTGACGTTTTCACACAACCCAAAACAAAGACGACTCAAAACTTTGTACGTTCTATTATCAATGATCATTTACCAGAAAGTGTTCTAGCGAAAATTCAAAATGGAGGACAGATTTATCGCTTAACATTTACTGGTGAGGAGACAGGGCAACCAGTACTATCATATATCGCAAAAAACTATAACGTCGATGTAAACGTGCTTTACGGAAATATTATTGAACTTCAAAATGTGCTATTTGGAAACCTTCTTGTAGAACTGCAAGGTGAGCAAAAAGAAATCCAAAAAGCATTACAACATCTAAGACTGCAAGTGCAGCTGAAGGAGGTAGAAGCTCATGCGAGTTGATTGGAGTATATTTTGGCCCCGCATAGTAGAGGCGACGGGGGATACCCTCTTAATGGTAATCGTAACCCTTATATTCGCTACAATTCTTGGTATACCTCTAGGTTTACTGTTGTATGTAACGAGAAAAGGAAACTTTTTAGAAAATAAATGGGTCTTTTCTATTCTTAATATCATTATTAATACAATTCGCCCGGTTCCGTTCATTATCTTCTTAGTAGCTTTAAGTCCACTAACAAGAAGCGTTATTGGAACGACGATTGGAACAGCAGCAGCGATTTTCCCAATGACGTTAGTTGCATCAATCGGTATTGCGAGAATGGTTGAAACAAATCTTGTTTCAGTTCCAAAGGGAGTCATTGAAGCAGCGCAAGCAATGGGTGCTTCACCAATTAGAATTGTTTTTGAAATTCTTGTACCAGAAGCGTTAGCACCATTGATTTTAGGAGTTACATTTATGACAGTTGGTTTAATTGAATTTTCTGCAGTTGCTGGGCTTGTCGGTGGTGGTGGCCTTGGTGACTTAGCGATGACATATGGTTATCTACGCTTTGATACATCAGTTATGTTCGTAACGGTCGTTTTACTTATTATTCTTGTACAGGTAGCTCAAAATTTAGGAAACTACTTTGCGAAAGTCTTTTTACGCAGATCATAAAAGGGAAGAGGGGAAAAGAAAATGAAGAAAATTTTAGCATTTGCATTATCAGCAATTGTAGGAATTTCAGCATTAAGCGGCTGCACAAGTGGGGACACGGGGGCAGGAGCGAAAGAGAAAACAGTTCGCGTAGGTGTAACCGGAACAGATGGAGACGCTTGGGAAATTTTAAAGAAAAAAGCTGAAAAAGAAGGAATTAAAATTAAACTGGTTGAGTTTTCTGATTACACAACGCCAAATAAAGCGTTAGCTGATGGAGATATTGAACTAAACTCATTCCAGCATATTGCTTTCTTAGAGCAATTTAAGAAGGAGCATAAGCTAGATATTACAGCTGTTGGTACAACGCAAATTGCGCCAATGGGCTTATACTCTGAAAAATATAAGAAAGCAAGCGAAATCCCAGATGGCTCAGAAATTGCGATTCCAAATGATCCAACGAACCAAGCGCGTGCATTAAAACTTCTTGATGCAGCTGGATTAGTAAAGCTTAAGAAAGACTTTGGCTTATTCGGAGATCCAAGCGGAATTGCTGAAAATCCGAAGAAGTTAAAAATTACACCGGTTATCGCACAGCAAACACCTCGTGTATTAAAAGATGTTGCAGCTTCAGTTATTAATAACGGTGTTGCTGGTCAAGCTGGATTAGATCCAGCGAAGGATCCAATCTTCTTAGAAGATCCAAAGAATGAAAATGCGAAGCCATATATTAATATTTTTGCAGCTCGTACGAAAGATAAAGATGATCCAACACTGAAAAAAGTAATTGAACTCTATCATTCAAAAGAAGTAACAGATGCAATTAAGAAAGAAACAAATGATGGTTCCATTTCAGTAGATCTTTCACTTGAGGAGCTTGAAAAAATCGTAAAATAATTATCGGGTTTAACGATTAACAGTAGGAACCCCTCCGCTGTTAGCTCGTTCAACATATAATCTACTTAACAAACAAAACCCTAATTCTGTACCTTCCAATTTTGTATAACGTAGAATCCAATGTTTGTTAAGTAGAGTGATGGACCAGGAGTTTTCCTGGTCTTTTTTTATGAATGAAAGTAGCTAGCGAATAATAAAGTAATCCAAATTATAAAAGGATAAGAAAATAAGCTGCAAATGAGTGTAATTATGAATTGTTTTTTATGAATGAGGTGTTTTTCGAATGAAAAAAAGAAAATAGAAAAGATCATAATGAAAACTGCTGATATTACGCCAGGATTATAGGAATGATAAATGAAGAACAAAATAATATGTTGAATAGAGTTGAAGAATATCGCCCCTTGTATAAAAATAATCCAGTATATAGAAGACAAAAAGTTTAGTTGATATAGAAATACGATAAGTAAGACAAAGATTGTTAATGCGGAAACGGCAATGAAAAATTGTTGGCTTGTTATAAAATGAATGGAAAATTGATTAGCAAGATATTGAGGCATTTGGAAAGATTCTTCAAGGTTATGAATGAAAAATAACAAGGGAATAATCCAAAGCATAATAGTGGAATGTTTTTTCAACAACTTATATCACTCCAATATGGGATAGAAAGCCTAGAAAGGCCCTCTATCCAGAGATGTTCATTCAATTATGATACTTTTTAAATTATCTTCGTGATCCTCTCGTTCTTTCGGATAAGCAGCTAGCTCCTCTTGTAAAATGTTTAGCATTTGCTTAGCTGATTGCTGGATTGGTGCAGGTAACTCTTCTAATATATTCATACCGACTTTTATTTTTGCATGAATTACCTTTCTTAGTAATTCCTCACGCATGCACTACACCTCCAAATCGAATGTTTAGTACATCATCTTCGAATTTTGCTCCTTGAATAGAAAGGTGTGTTAACGTTTTGGGTAATGTGATGTTTCGTTTAACAGAACCAGCACGAATGATAAGCTCGTCACCTTTTTGATTTAATGCAAGTTCACTTTTGTTAGAGAAGGGAATGGACAGAACGAAAATATACTCATCGCCATCTTTTTTTACATATTGAGTGCGACCGTTAAATTTCACTTTCGTAGGAGAAGAATCTGATTTAAATAAAGCATCTCCTACACGCTCTAACATAGACAAACCAACAACTTCTTGTTCAAACATAGGAGCTTCGTAAATAGGAAGTGGATCGAAACTATTTTGAATTAATGTTTTATATTTCTTTTGCGTATCTTTCCATGCTTGAAAATAAGGATCGGTGACAGTGTTAGGGATGACGCGGTTAATCATAATCGCATCTACGTTATAATCGTATAAATTTAAATACGTAAAGCTACGCTGAGCCTCTTTAATGACCATTTTTTCGGGATTTACAACGATGCGGATACTTGTTACGTCTCGGTTTGATAAAATATCTCTCATTTCTCCAAGCTGTTCAAGTGTATTTGTTAATTCGTCCATAATATCATCGGTTGGAAGGGGGACACCAAGAAGTGGTTGAGCTACAGGGCGAACAACTTTTAAAACTTTTCTTTTAATAGGAAAGAGTTTTTCCATCCACCAGCCAAGCATGTCTGGAAAGCTGAGCATTGCTAATGTTTCTCCTGTTGGAGCACAATCAATGATAATAACATCATATGTGTTTCGTTTATAATAATCGAGTACGCGGAGTAAGCTAATTAAATCTTCCATACCAGGAAACATCGTTAACTCTTCTGTTGTAATATCGTCAGCTGCTTTGGAAGTGAAGAGTAGTGTAATATATTTCTGTAATTTTCCCCAGCCTTTTTCCATCTCATAAATCGTATTAATTTCTTGTGCCCACAAATTTTCACGAATTTCTAGTGGCTCAGAAGATAACTTTATACCAAATGAATCTCCTAAACTATGGGCTGGGTCTGTGCTCATTACTAATGTTTTTAATCCTTGTTTTGCGCTTTGAAGTGCTGTTGCTGCTGAAATGCTAGTTTTTCCTACGCCGCCTTTACCTGTATACAAAATAATTCTCATTATTCTATCCCCTTTATTTCGAGTGTCGGATATTACGAGTTACGAAATATTTTTTTGAATAAAAACCCTAGTAGGGTTTTATTCAATCGGAATGTTTTTCATTTTAGGTGTAGAAACCTTTTCTTCTGTTTTTTGCTGTGACGTAGCAATGTGGTTCATAATCTTTTGGAAGATTTGTAGTAAGAATGCTTTTTCTTCTTCTGATAATGCTTCTGTCACTAGGTTAAAGTAATGGGCTGCATTTTGTTTTACTTCTTGAACGAGCATTACACCGTCTTCTGTTAAACGAATTAATACAATGCGTCGGTCGTTTTCATCACGGTACCTTTCAATATATCCCTTTTTTACGAGGCGATTTACAACACCTGTCGTTGTACTCATCGGTATATCGAGAAGGTCAGCGATTTTTGTCATTGTAATATCTGTATTTCGTTCCATCCAAAGTAAACAAAATACTTCTGTCTTAGAAAGTGTTAAATCTAGGCTTACCCATTCCTCAGGATAGAAAAGTTTCTTGGCGTTATCTAGCAGTAAGTCTAAAAAATGTTCGTATTGCAACAATTAATTCCACTCCCGTATATTTCGAGGTTCGTAATATTTGTTTTTATTTTATGTAGAATTGAAATAAATGTCAATGTTTTTAACTGTTTTTTCAGATTAGACAGAAAACTAACTTTAAAATAGTATTATTTTATGATAGATTTATAAATATAAAACTAGAATTTACATAAAGTGAAACTTTAATCAGTGGGGGTTTTCTTCATCCCCACTGATTATTAGTTGAACCAATCGGACTTTTATGGGCAGTTGATCCCCCACCTAACTTCTTTGCTTTCGCTGAATTTTGTGGTGGGGGTCTTACTGCCCATTAAAGTGGGATAAAAATCCATCATGGTAAATATACTTATCTATAATGGATGTACAGCTAACGAGGGGGAGAACGATGAGAAGACGTAATACGCAAGCGTTCACGTTTTTAGCATGGACTTCATTTGTTTGCGCGCTTTCAGGTATGCTAATTGGAATTTATACGTTAGATGAAACGCTTAGTGTAAAAGGATATTATTTAATTGGAACATTATTTTTAACGATGTCTTGTTTTGTATTACAAAAAACAATTCGTGATAATGAAGAAGATAACGAGAGATTTCCGAAAAATAAACCGTTAGATAAAGAGTAAATCGTAAAGAAAGGCATTCGCCTTTCTTTTTTTATGTAAAAATGCAGTAAGTGCCGTGTGTTGACTTGCTTGAAGTACTGAAAATTTGGTATCATCAATAGTATTGTAGATTGAACGATATATTATGGAGGTGGCCTAGCCGTGTCAAGAATTTCCGTTGAGAATGTAAAGCACGTAGCACATTTAGCACGTCTTGCAATTACTGATCAAGAAGCTGAAAAATTTCAAAAACAACTAGATGCAATTGTTACATTTGCAGAACAGTTAAATGAATTAGATACAACTGATGTAAAACCAACAACTCATGTATTAACTATGAAAAATGTTATGCGTGAAGATGTACCAGAAAAAGGTTTACCAGTCGAAGAAGTATTAAAAAATGCACCGGATCACAAAGATAATCAAATCCGTGTTCCAGCAGTATTAGAATAGAGGAGGGGAATTTCGATGTCATTATTTGATCATTCCGTATCAGAGTTACATAAGAAGTTAAACAACAAAGAAATTTCCGTTACGGATTTAGTAGAAGAATCTTACAAACGTATTGCGGATGTTGAAGATAACGTAAAAGCTTTTCTTACATTAGATGAAGAAAACGCACGCGCGAAAGCGAAAGAATTAGACGCGAAAATTGGTGCTGAAGATAATGGTTTATTATTCGGTATGCCAATTGGTGTGAAAGATAACATTGTAACTAACGGTCTTCGTACTACTTGTGCGAGCAAAATGTTAGCAAACTTTGATCCAATTTATGATGCAACAGTTGTGCAAAAGCTAAAAGCTGCTGACACAGTTACAATCGGTAAATTAAATATGGACGAGTTTGCAATGGGTTCTTCAAATGAAAACTCAGGTTTCTACGCTACGAAAAATCCATGGAACTTAGATTACGTTCCAGGCGGATCTAGTGGTGGTTCTGCGGCAGCTGTAGCAGCAGGAGAAGTATTATTCTCTCTAGGTTCTGATACGGGTGGTTCTATCCGTCAGCCAGCTGCATATTGCGGCGTTGTAGGTCTAAAACCAACTTATGGACGTGTATCTCGTTACGGATTAGTTGCATTCGCATCTTCACTTGACCAAATCGGACCGATTACACGTACAGTAGAAGATAATGCATACTTATTACAAGCTATTTCAGGTATTGACCGTATGGATGCAACTTCTGCAAACGTTGAAGTAGGAAACTACTTAGCTGGTTTAACAGGCGACGTTAAAGGTTTACGTATTGCTGTACCGAAAGAATACTTAGGAGAAGGTGTTGGCGAAGAAGCTCGTGAGTCAGTACTAGCTGCTTTAAAAGTATTAGAAGGTATGGGCGCAACTTGGGAGGAAGTATCTCTTCCACACTCTAAATACGCTCTAGCAACGTATTACTTATTATCTTCTTCTGAAGCATCTGCTAACCTTTCACGCTTTGATGGCGTACGTTACGGTGTTCGTTCTGATAATGTAAATAATTTATTAGACCTTTACAAAAACACACGTAGCGAAGGTTTCGGTGATGAAGTAAAACGTCGTATTATGCTTGGTACATTTGCACTTAGCTCTGGTTACTATGATGCATATTACAAAAAGGCACAACAAGTACGTACATTAATTAAAAACGACTTTGAAAATGTATTTGCTAACTACGATGTTATTATTGGACCAACAACGCCAACTCCGGCATTTAAAGTGGGCGAAAAAGTTGATGATCCAATGACAATGTATGCAAACGACATTTTAACAATCCCAGTAAACTTAGCGGGTGTTCCAGCGATTTCTGTTCCATGTGGATTTGGTGCTAACAACATGCCACTTGGTCTACAAATCATTGGTAAACACTTCGATGAAGCGACAATTTACCGCGTTGCACATGCGTTTGAGCAAGCAACAGACTATCATACAAAAAAAGCAAGTCTGTAAGGAGGCGAGCATAGATGAATTTAGAAACAATTATTGGTTTAGAGGTTCACGTTGAGTTAAAAACAAATTCGAAAATTTTCTCTGCGAGTCCAACAGAATTCGGAGCGGAGCCAAATACACAAACAAGTGTAATTGACTTAGGATACCCAGGGGTACTTCCTACTTTAAATAAAGAAGCAGTTAACTTTGCAATGAAAGCTGCAATGGCATTAAACTGTGAAATCGCAACGGAAACGAAGTTTGACCGTAAAAACTATTTCTACCCAGATAATCCGAAAGCTTACCAAATTTCTCAATTCGATAAGCCAATCGGTGAAAATGGTTGGATTGAAATCGAAGTAGACGGTAAAAAGAAACGTATCGGTATTACACGTCTTCATTTAGAAGAAGATGCTGGTAAATCAACGCATACAGCTGATGGTTCATTAGTAGACTACAACCGTCAAGGTATGCCTTTAATCGAGATCGTATCTGAGCCAGATATGCGTACGCCAGAAGAAGCATATGCATACTTAGAGAAGTTAAAATCAATCATTCAATACACTGGCGTATCTGATTGTAAGATGGAAGAAGGTTCCTTGCGTTGTGATGCGAACATTTCCCTTCGTCCTGTTGGACAAGAGAAGTTCGGTACAAAAGCGGAACTGAAAAACTTAAACTCATTTACTTACGTACAAAAAGGTCTTGAGCACGAGCAAGTGCGCCAAGAGAAAGAATTGTTATCTGGTGGTATCATCCAACAAGAAACACGTCGTTATGATGAAGCAACGAAGAAAACAATCTTAATGCGTGTGAAAGAGGGATCTGACGATTACCGTTACTTCCCAGAGCCAGACTTAGTTGAACTTTACATCGATGATGAGTGGAAAGAAGAAATTCGTGCTTCGATTCCAGAACTTCCAGATGCACGTAAAGCTCGCTACGTTGCAGAAATTGGCTTACCGGCTTATGATGCACACGTATTAACATTAACGAAAGAGATGTCTGATTTCTTTGAAGCAACTGTTGCAGACGGTGCTGATGCGAAATTAACATCAAACTGGTTAATGGGTGAAGTACTTGCATACTTAAACAAGCAACAAAAAGAATTAAAAGACGTTGCATTAACGCCTGCTGGTTTATCTAAAATGGTTCAATTAATTGAAAAAGGTACAATTTCTTCTAAAATCGCGAAGAAAGTATTTAACGAATTAATTGAAAAAGGTGGAGACCCAGAAGAAATCGTTAAAGCGAAAGGTCTTGTTCAAATTTCTGACGAGGGTACACTTCGTAAAGTTGTAACAGAAATTCTTGATAACAATGAACAATCTATCGAAGACTTTAAAAACGGTAAAGACCGTGCAATTGGCTTCTTAGTTGGTCAAATTATGAAGGCTACAAAAGGACAAGCAAATCCACCGCTTGTTAACAAAATCTTACTTGAAGAGATTAATAAGCGATAATAGTAATAACTTTTAAAGATTAAGCAGAAAAACACCCGTACATGGGTGTTTTTCTAGGTTAATCAAACGTTTGTTTAAATGAGAGAAGATCATTTAAACAAACGTTTGATTAACTGTCAAAAGTGGAAAAATGTTTGTATAGCAACTATGGTATGATAGTTGCAAAAAGGTGGGAATAATGATAAATCTAGACATAGAGGTTTTTTTTCATCTCATGAAATAATAGATAATTATTATTCGTTATATGTAAATTGTTGTGAGGAAATAGATGGACATAAATTTTTTGTCAAATAAAACAAAACCATTGAAATGAATATTTACTTTTGATGGACTACACGAATCGGGTTCTTACTGCCTGTTTGAGCGGGATAAAAGAAGGATAGGAAGATGAGAGGAGGTAGGCATGGGAATACTGAATAGAAGTTCGGTATGTTCTTTTTCGATACATAAAGAAATTTCCTGTGCTAATAAATGATGAAGCGAGCAAGAATTATTTATAATCCTACTTCTGGGCGCGAGCTATTTAAGAAGAGCTTACCGGAAGTATTACAAAAATTAGAACAAGCTGGATATGAAGCGTCTTGTCATGCGACAACTGGTCCTGGCGATGCGACTGTGGCAGCGAGGCAAGCTGCGGATCGTAAGTTTGATGTTGTTATCGCAGCTGGTGGTGATGGTACATTAAATGAAGTGGTGAACGGTTTAGTAGGACATGAACATCGTCCGAAGTTTGGAATTATTCCAGTTGGAACGACAAATGATTTTGCGCGTGCAATCGGTGTACCTCGTGCGATTGAAGAGGCTGCGGATATTATTTGTGAAGGAAAAACAGTTCCGTTAGATCTTGGTAGAGCGAATGATACATATTTCATTAATATCGCTGGTGGCGGCCGTATTACAGAATTAACATATGAAGTACCGAGTAAACTAAAGACAGTATTAGGCCAACTTGCTTATTATTTAAAAGGAATTGAAATGTTACCATCATTACATCCAACATATGTTGAAATTGAGTATGATGGAAAGATGCTACAAGAAGAAATTACGATGTTTTTAATTACGAATACTCGTTCAGTGGGCGGCTTTGAAAAGGTAGCACCATATGCATCAATTAACGATGGATTATTTGATTTATTAGTACTGAAAAAAGGTTCTATCGCTGACTTAATTAAAGCTGCAACACAAGCGCAGCGTGGTGAACATATTAACAATCCAAAAGTGCTATACACACAAGCAAATCGAATTAAAGTACATTCACCGGATAAATTAATGATTAACTTAGATGGTGAATACGGTGGAGATGCACCGATGGAATTCGAAAATATATACCATTGTCTTGAACTATTTGTTCCTGAACATCAAGAGGATGCCCTGTAAAGGCATCCTTTTTATTATATAGAGGAATTGTAAATTGGAAGTTAGTTTGATTTTTATGGTATTTTTACAATTCGTTTATGTTATATCCATACTTTATTGATACACTGGAGGAGATAAGAAACGAGAGGTAGGATGCTATGGAGAAGGTAAAAGCAATACTATTTGATAAAGACGGTACGTTAATGGATTTTCACTCAATTTGGATAAAAGTAGCTGAAGAACTGGTGGCAGAATGTATAAATTTATATCAACTTCCAAAGTCAATGCAGCCTACTTTATTAAAAGAAATCGGTGTGGATGGGGCATTTGTGAACCCTCATAGCGCAATAGCGGCAGGAACAAGCCTTGATGTTGCAAAAGGGCTTTGTAAGTATATTACGTCATCTAAGGAAGAAGAGATGCATGAGTGGGTAAGTGAAAAATTATTTTCCCTTATGTACGAGCACCGTTCCTATATGAGAATGACGGCAGATTTACCAAGAATTTTACAAAGCTTAAAGGATAGAGGATTTATTTTAGGCGTTGTTACAGCTGATGATTTCGCACCGACAGAATTATTTTTAAAACAGTATCAATTAGAGTCTTATTTTGATTATGTTGTAGCTTCAGATACGTTTCCGGCACAAAAGCCAGATAAAAGAATTGTAGAATCGTTTTGTGAAATGTTTCATTTAGAGGCGTGTGAAGTAGCAGTCGTTGGAGATACTCCAACTGATTTACATTTAGCGAAAAATGGCGGCGATTGCTATGCAATTGGAGTACTATCTGGTACAGGGGATCGTCAAACTTTAGAACCACTTGCGGATTTAGTAGTACAATCTGTTGAGGATTTTATTTCTCATTCAGGTGAGTTTATTTGGGAACAAGGAAAGTCTAATGTGTAAGAAAAATAAGTCTATAGGGACTCTTAATGAGTCTTTATAGACTTATTTTTTATGCTGAAATAGAAGGCATATAGGATGAATGCTGGAAAAGAATGTTGGCATACATTTTGCAATGTAAAAAGAAAACAATGTAAAGAAAAGGATGGGGTACGTAATGAACACAAAAAAATTTGCTAAAGTAAATGAACAAATTCCTGGACCGAAAGCAGCGTCTTTATTAGAACGCCGCCAAAATATAGTACCAAAAGGAGTAAGTAACGGCATCCCAACGTTTGTACAATCTGCAAGTGGTGCTCTTGTAACAGATGTTGATGGCAATCAGTACATTGATTTCGCGGGAGCAATCGGAACAATAAACGTAGGGCATTGTCATCCAGCTGTTAAAGAGGCGCTCCATAAACAAGTAGATCAATACATTCATACTGGATTTAATGTCATGATGTATGAGCCATATATTGAATTAGCAGAAAAACTTGCAGCATTAGCACCGGGAAGTTTTGATAAGCAAGTACTATTTTTAAATAGTGGTGCAGAAGCAGTTGAGAACGCTGTGAAAATCGCTCGTAAATATACAAAAAGACCTGGTATTATCGCGTTTTCTAAAGGATTCCATGGGCGTACATTAATGACAATGACGATGACAAGTAAAGTAAAACCATATAAATTTGGATTTGGCCCATTTGCGCCTGAAGTCTATAAAGCGCCATTCCCGTACGAATATCGCCGCCCAGAAGGATTAACGGAAGAGCAGTATGATGACTTTATGATTGAAGAGTTTAAGAATTTCTTCATATCAGAAGTAGCACCAGAAACAATTGCAGCCGTTGTAATGGAACCTGTTCAAGGGGAAGGCGGATTTATCGTTCCAAGTAAGAAGTTTGTGCAAGAAGTGCGCAATATTTGTTCAGAACACGGCATCCTATTTGTAGCGGATGAAATTCAAACAGGATTTAGTCGTACAGGAAAATATTTTGCCATTGATCATTATGATGTCGTTCCAGATTTAATTACGGTATCTAAATCATTAGGCGCTGGTGTACCGATTAGTGGTGTTATTGGGCGCAAGGAAATTATGAATGAGTCTGCACCGGGAGAGCTTGGTGGAACGTACGCAGGAAGCCCGCTAGGATGTGCAGCAGCATTGGCAGTACTTGATGTAATAGAGAAAGAGAATTTAAATGATAGAGCGATAGAATTAGGAAAAATCGTAATGAACCGATTCGAAGAGATGAAAAATAAATATAATTGCATTGGTGATGTGCGTGGTTTAGGGGCAATGTGTGCATTCGAGCTAGTTCAAGGTCGTAAGACGAAAGCACCTGATAAAACGTTAACAGCTAACTTGTGTGCAGAAGCAAACAAACGTGGATTACTTCTACTATCAGCAGGGACATACGGTAATGTTATTCGTGTGTTAATGCCATTAGTTATTACAGATGAGCAACTTGAAGAAGGATTAACAATCATTGAAGAATCATTGCAAGTCTGTTATGAGAAAGCAAATACTGCGCATGTTTAAGAGCTAAATAATAAATCGCAAACATTCTGGCTGACTCTATATAAAATGCAGAAAATTCACTTTATAATAAAGATAGTGAAGTGAATCGATGGATTGGAAGTTAGGGGTGGCTAGGATGGTTGCAGAAAAGGAACGAATGTTAATGGATTTACAAGATGTATTTGAATATGCGTTTGACGAAATTTTTGTAACTGACGAAAAGGGAATCGTTGTGCGTGTAAATAGTACATGTGAAAGGCACTATCAATTAGCTGCCAAAGAGTTAGTAGGTAAGCATGTAAAAGAATTGCAGAAGGATGGTATCTTTTATCCATCGGCAACGTTAGAAGTAATTGAAAAAAAGAGACCGATTGAACTCGTTCAAACGACAAAATCAGGAGAGTATTTACATGTTCGTACAAGGCCTGTTTTTGACGATGAGGGGAATTTAAGAAGAGTAATTAGTTACTCTCGTGATCTTACAGAACTCTACCAATTACGTCAAAAGGTAGAGGAAATGGATAATCAGTTAAAAACATATAAAAAAGAATTAAGAGAAACGTATGAGCATGAAGGACTTATTTTTAAAAGTATCGCTATGCAAAAAATAGTCGAGACAATTAAGAAAGTATCTGTTGTAGATAGTACAGTTCTCGTTTTAGGTGAGACAGGAGTAGGGAAGAGTCGATTAGTACGTCATTTACATGAAGTGAGTAACCGGAAGAATGAAAGTTTCTATGAAATTAACTGTGCGGCATTGCCAACGAATTTAATTGAATCAGAGCTTTTTGGATACTCAGGTGGATCGTTTACGGGTGCGAATCGTGAAGGGAAAAAGGGACTATTAGAATCCGCGCATAAAGGAACTCTTTTCTTAGATGAAATTGGCGAAATGCCGCTTGAAATTCAAGCGAAGCTTTTGCAAGTGTTGCAAGAAAAAACGTTTCGCCCTATAGGCGGAAGGGAATTAAAAAAGGTGGACGTTAGAATTGTAGCGGCAACAAATCGAGATTTAAGTATGATGGTGAAACAGGGAACATTCCGGAAAGATTTATATTATCGTCTGAATGTCATTCCAATTTTAATTCCACCACTCCGGGAAAGAACCGAAGACATTTTGCCACTCATTTATCATTATTTACAGCACTTTAATGAGAAATATGGCCGGAATGTAAAATTAGCACCTAGCACATTGCAAATGTTTGTTGGTTACCCTTGGGAAGGAAATAATAGAGAAATTGAAAATGTGATTGAGCGAATTGTTATAACTGCTGACGATATCGTTACGATAGAAGATTTGCCAATAGCGATGCAAGAATCAACGGTTGAACAGTCCGGTCAAAGTCTCTATAAAATGTTAGAAGAAGTAGAACGGAATATTATTTTGAAAGCATATAAAACATATGGATCGAGTTATAAAGTAGCGGAGTTTTTAAAAATAAGTCAATCTGCTGCCACTAGGAAAATAAAGAAACTTATAGAGGAGGAAGAAAACATTGGATAAAAAAGCGACGTTTGTAAATGTGGAGAAAAAGGCGATGTATATAAATGGTGAGTGGATTACATTGCAAGAACAAATCGAAGTAAATAATCCAGCAACGAAGGAAATATTTGCGACGGTACCAAGGGGCGGAGTAACAGAGGCAAAGCAAGCTGTTGATGCGGCCCATGAAGCTTTTAAATCATGGTCTAAGTTAACAGCAGCAGACCGTGCAGTGAAGTTGAAAAAATGGTTCACACTTATTGATGAAAATAAAGAAGAGATTGCAGCAATCATGACGAGAGAACAAGGAAAGCCGTTTGCAGAAGCACTTGGTGAAGTGAATTATGCAAATAGCTTTGTTGAATGGTATGCAGAAGAAGGAAAACGCGTATACGGTGAAATGATTCCTGCTTCTCATCCGAATAAGCGTATTTTAGTTATGAAGCAACCAGTTGGAGTTATGGCAGCTATTACACCTTGGAATTTCCCTGCTGCTATGATTACGAGAAAGGTAGCCCCGGCGCTTGCAGCAGGATGTACAGCAGTTGTAAAGCCTGCAAGTCAAACGCCGTTAACTGCGTTGAAATTAGCTGAATTAGCTCATGAAGCGGACATTCCAAAAGGCGTAATAAATATTGTAACAGGCAGTGCGAAAGCAATTGCTGATACGTGGATGGAAGATGGACGTGTTCGAAAGGTTTCCTTTACAGGATCAACGGAAATTGGGAAAGAATTAATGGCTAGTGCTGCACAAACGATGAAAAAGGTTTCCCTTGAATTAGGTGGTCACGCGCCGTTTATTGTTATGAACGATGCGGACTTAGATAAAGCGGTAGAGGCGGTAATCGGTTCGAAATTCCGTAACGCAGGACAAACGTGTATATGTACAAACCGAGTATTTGTTCAGGAAGAAGTGTATGAAGTATTTGCAGAGAAGTTTCAAAAGGCAGTAGGGCAGTTGAAAGTAGGAGATGGTTTCGGTGACGGAACGACTGTAGGACCACTTATTGACGAGAATGCAGTTTCGAAAGTACAGGAACATATCGAAGATGCTATCCAACAGGGTGGAACAGTTTTATTTGGTGGTCAAAAGGTTGCAGAGCTAGATGGACACTTTATGCAACCAACTGTAATTGGATTGGCGAATGATACGATGCTTTGTATGAATGAAGAAACATTCGGACCAGTGGCACCAGTTGCGAAATTTAAAACGGTTGAAGAAGTAATCGAACGTGCAAATAATACACCATATGGTTTAGCTGCATATATTTTTACAAAAGATATTAGTCAAGCATTCCAAATTAGTGAAGCATTAGAGTACGGCATTATCGGATTAAATGATGGTCTTCCATCAGTTGCACAAGCACCGTTCGGTGGCTTTAAAGAGAGTGGTATTGGCCGCGAAGGAGGCCATTTCGGTATCGAAGAATATTTAGAAATTAAATATATTTCATTAGGACTATAAGTAGTATACTAGAATCTCTATAAGGTAACAGAGAAGGAGATTCTAGTATGGTATATTGGCTATTATTACTCGTAACAATTATTTTTGAAGTAGCTGGAACAATTGCGATGAAATTATCGAATGGTTTAACAAAGCTCGTTCCAAGTGTACTGATTTTCGTATTTTATGGAATTTGTTTCAGCGTATTTGCTATCGTTGTCAAAAAAATTCATTTAAGTATCGCTTATGCCATTTGGTCTGGCGTAGGAACATTACTTATTACAATCATTAGCGTGTATTTCTTTAAAGAGCACATTAGCTTATTCCAAGCATTTTGTATTCTCTTTATCGTTTTAGGAGTAATTGGACTTAAGGTTTCATCGGCATCATAAAAGGCTATCTTCCGATGTGGAAGATAGCCTTTTATTTGTATTAAAATGCCCAGTTACCTTTACGGAAGATTGGTTCATGTCTTCCATCATCTGTAATACCATCGATATCAAGCTCGGCTGATCCGATCATGAAGTCGTTATGTGTAATACTAGTATTTGCTCCGTTTTCAGCAAGTTCTTCTTTAGACATTGTTTTTCCGCCAACTAAGTTGAAAGCATAAGCACTTCCGATTGCAAGGTGGCAAGATGCGTTTTCATCAAATAGCGTATTGTAGAATAAAATATTTGTGTTTGAAATTGGTGAGTCATGAGGTACTAAAGCCACTTCTCCTAAGAAGTGAGAACCTTCATCTGTTTCTACTAAATGTTTTAAAGCTTCTTCACCAGTTTCAGCTTTATAGTCTACGATACGTCCGTTTTCAAATGTTAACGTGAAATTATCGATAATGTTACCTGCAAATGCTAACGGTTTTGTGCTAGATACTTGACCGTTTACACCTGTTTTAAGTGGCATTGTAAATACTTCTTCAGTTGGAATGTTCGCCATAAATGGTACGTTCTTTTCATTTAAGCTACCAGCACCAGCCCATACATGCTTTTCTGGAAGTTCGATTGTTAAATCTGTTCCAGGACCTGTATAGTGAAGAGCTTTATAATGCTTTTCGTTTAAGTAATCAACTTTTGTATGTAACGTTTCATCGTGTTCTTTCCATGCTTCCACAGGATTTTCTAAATCAGCACGAGTAGCTTTGAAAATAGCATCCCATAGTTTTGCTTCCTGTTCTTCTGGTGCAACGTCAGGGAATACTTTCGCAGCCCATTCTTTCGTAGGAACAGAAATGACACACCAGCTTACTTTATCAGCTTGTACGTAATCACGGTATACTTTCATTGCTTCACCAGCTACTTTATGAGCTGTTGCGATACGCGTTGCTTCTACACCTTTTAATAAATCTGGGTTTTCTGCATAAATAGACATAAATGCAGCGCCTTCTTTTGCTAATTCTTCACGAGCGCGTGCTTTCCAAGATGGGAACTCAGCGAATGCTTCTTCAGGAGCTAGATCGAACTTTAAGCGTGTTAACGTCTCATCATTCCAATCCACATATACGTGTTTTGCACCAGATTTATATGCTTTTTCTGTAACAAGGCGTACAAATTGTACAGCTTCAAGAGGTGCACTAATTGATAATGTTTGTCCCGGTTGAATATTAACACCAACATTGACTGCAAGAGCAGCATATTTCTCTAACGTTTGTTCAAATGACATATGTATAATCTCCTTTAATTTGAAAGATTTCTTACTATATATAATACAAGAAAATTCAAAAAATATATATAAATATAGCATAAAAAGAGAGCTCAAAATATATTGAGCTTTCATCGTTATTTAATCGAAGAAGCAAATTGTTCTACAGTCGTCGAATTGTGTATGCGAACGCGTTTCATTTTTAACAACTCATCGGGTTCACCTTTTGTGATGAACTTTCCGGGTTTTGTTGTCGTCGCAAATTGATAATATTTCTTCGTTTCTGCAACGACTTTATCATCTACATGACCGAATGGATAAGCAACTGCGATAACGGGCTTACCTGTTATTTTTTCTAGCTTTTCTTTCGAGCCCTTTAATTCTTCTTCATAGTTTGTAATCTTCGGTAAGTCTGCATGCGTTGCAGTATGAGATTGCATGGAGAAAATGCCGGAATCAACCATTTCTTTGATGTCAGATGTAGACAGTGATCCTTCTACATCAACGTTATCAACAATCATATATTCTGTTGCTGTTGGTTTAAACGTATCGTTTTTTAGCTTTTGCAAAATATGAAATGCATTCATATTATTTTTCATACCGTCATCAAATGTAACAAAGATAGGTTTATTCACTTTATTTATATCGCCCCAGCGTTCAAAAGTTAGTAATGTATAATCATTGTCTTTTAAATATTTCATTTGGGCTTCGAAGTTAGCGGGGGATACGAATAAATCTTTAATGCCTTGTCCGTGATAATCATCGATTGCATGGTACATAAGAACGGGAACCTTTTGCTCGAAAGTAATAGCAGATTTTGTGAGCGGAATGGTTTTCCCATCTTCTTTCATTCCTATTGCTTCAATTTGAAACTCACCGCGTTTTCCTTCAAATTCTTTGATGTCAAAAGGCATTGTAAACTGTTTATCCTTTTCTTTAGAAGAAAAAGATTTAGTGTGTTCTTTTCCGTCAGCTGTGCGCCAAATTTTATATTGTACCTCAGTTAAAGTATCCTTTATATCTGTCATATGAATAGTAGTGTTTGTAGATTCATGTGTAATTGGAGTATAAGAAATTTTACCTTGTTCTTGTACGGTCACTTCTTGTTTCTTAGTCTCTTGAACCTTTTTCTCTTTTTTAGGTTCAGGACTTACGTTGCTACTGTTACAGCCAGCTAAAATGGCAGATGTACATAAAGCGATTGCTGCGTATTTTTTCATAAAATCACCTTCTATTGTGTATTATGTTGCATGCTTATATTTAAAATCCCCACCGCTGTTAGAGAGGTGGGGACATACCCTTGTTCATCATATCATTTGAGGAAAATGGATGGAATGAGAAAAGTAACAATAGATAAAAAAATCACCTTACTTCAACGAGTAAGGTGATTTTTTATTAAATAAACAATCCAGCGATTGTTGCAGATAAAATAGAAGCAAGTGTTGATGCAAATAGCATTTTCCAACCAAATTTAGAAACGATGCTTCCTTGTTTTTCAGAAAGGGCACGGATTGTACCTACAATCGCACCAATTTGGCTAATACTTGCGAAGCTAATTAAGAATACTGTAACGATTCCAACTGTACGTGGAGATAATGTTGCTGCAACATCTTTTAAATCAAGAATTGCTACAAACTCGTTTAATACAATCTTCGTACCCATAATACCACCAGCTGGGATAATATCTTGAGTTGGAATACCCATTAAGAACGCGAATGGAGAAAGTATATAACCGAAGATTTGTTGTAAAGTAACAGCATATCCCATTGCACCTGAAGCTGCGCTAATTACGTAGTTTACAACTTCCATTACACCGATGAAGGCAATCATTAATGCGGCAACGATACCAGCTACCTTTAAACCATCAAGCGCACCGTTAATCATTGCACCGATAAAGCTGTCTCCGAATAAAGTTCTATCAAATTTTTGAATTACTTCATCTTCTTTCTTCGTATCAACTGGTGTTAATAGCGAACAAACGATCAAGCTTGAGAATAAGTTTAGCGGAAGAGCTGCTAGTACATATTTCGCATCTAACATCATTACGTATGATGCTGTAACAGAAGCAGAAACTGAGCTCATCGCAGAACAACAAATGATAAACATACGGTTTTTGTTAAAATGCTGTAAATCGTTTTTAATAACGATTAACGCTTCACTTGAACCGAAGAATACAGAGTTTACTGCGTGGAATGACTCGACGCGTGGTAAACCAGTGATTTTTGAAATGGCACCGCCGACAACGCGAACGATGAATGGTAAAACACCTAAATAGCTAAAGATAGAAAGTAGTGCTGAGAAAAATACGATAATTAATAGTACGTTTAAGAAAAAGACAAAATCTCTTTGAATTCCATTAAAGAGAAAATCGACACCTGTCGTACCAAGTTTAATTAGTTTGTTGAAAACTTTACCAATGAAAATAATGATTTGTTGACCAACCTTTGTGCCAAACATAAACCAACCGATTAAAATTTGAAAACCAATCATAATAGCAATTGCACGGAAGTTGATTTTACTTCTATTGTTTGACAAAGCAAAGCATAAACCTAAAACGACAAGAATACCGATAATGCTCATTACATATTGCATGTAGTTGCCCCTTTCAGAAGTTCGTATAAAGTTTGTACATAAAACGCTCGTTATATTACTAAAAATAAAACAAAGAGGTTTTATGTCATACGTAAGATGTCTGACCTTTTAGAAAAATAAAAATAAAAAAAGACCCATATGGATTCACTTTCATCTATGAGAGAAAGCTAATCAATATGAGTCTTTTTTTGCACATAGGCTAATATTCATTAGTTTTCCCCATAGTCCAGCAATTTAAGGTTGCCGGGTAGAAACTTTCGATCCATATTATCGAATATATATGAGGTAACATCGTCCGTATTAAATTAGTAGTAGCGTAACATTAACAGAGAACTATCGTCAATAGCTTTTTTTCTTCCGATAGAAATAGACCATATAAGTATGATAAAATGTAACGCAGTGTTATGAAAAAGAGAGGTCGGAAAATGAGTACAAAAATGACGCCACCAGTTGAGAAAAATGAGTTTATAGATGTAGTATTTGAAGATTTAACACATGATGGTGCCGGTGTTGCGAAAGTAAAAGGCTATCCTATTTTCGTTAAAAACGGATTACCAGGTGAAGAAGCACAAATTAAAATTATTAAAGTGAAGAAAAACTTCGCATTCGGTCGTTTAATGAAACTTCATACAGAAAGTCCATATCGTAAAGATGCAGAATGCCCAGTGTACAATCAGTGCGGCGGTTGTCAGCTTCAGCACTTAACATATGAAGGACAATTACAAGCGAAAGAAAAACAAGTACGTGACGTTATGCAGCGTATTGGCGGATTAAGCGATGTTCCTGTGCACCCTGTACTTGGCATGAAGAACCCATGGGTATACCGTAACAAAGCACAAGTACCAATTGGAGAACGTGAAGGTGGACTTGTCGCTGGTTTCTATCGCCAAGGAACACATGACATCATTAATATGGAATCATGTTTAATTCAGGCAGAAGAAAACGATACATTAATCCAGGAAGTAAAACGTATTTGTGAAAAACACGGTATTTCGGCATACAACGAAGAGCGTAATAAAGGAACACTTCGCCACGTAATGGCTCGTTACGGACAAGTAACAGGGGAAATTATGCTTGTCTTTATTACTCGTACAGCAGAATTACCAAACAAGAAAGCAATCATTGAAGAAATTGCTGCAAAATTCCCAGAAGTAAAATCGATTGTTCAAAACGTAAACACGAAACGTACAAACGTAATCTTCGGAGACACAACGACAGTACTGTACGGATCAGAATATATTTATGACTTTATAGGTGACATTAAATTTGCAATTTCAGCACGTTCATTCTATCAAGTAAATCCAGAACAAACGAAAGTGTTATACGACAAAACGTTAGAATACGCAAAACTAGATGGCAACGAAACAGTAATTGATGCCTATTGCGGAATTGGATCAATCTCCTTATTCTTAGCGCAAAAAGCGAAAAAAGTGTACGGCGTTGAAATCGTTCCGGAAGCAATAGAAGACGCAAACCGAAACGCAGCACTCAACAACATGACAAACGCTGAGTTTGGCGTAGGGGAAGCAGAAGTAGTTATTCCAAAATGGTACAAAGAAGGCATAATCGCCGACACAATGGTCGTAGATCCACCGCGTAAAGGTTGTGATGATGCACTACTAAACACAATCATCGACATGAAACCAAAACGCGTCGTATACGTATCATGTAACCCAGCAACATTAGCACGTGACTTAAAAGTACTAGAAGAAGGCGGATATAAAACGCAGGAAGTACAACCTGTTGATATGTTCCCGCACACGACTCATGTGGAGTGTGTAGCTTGGCTGAAGTTGGTATAATAGGAAAGCAGTTGATATAGGAAAATCTATACCATCTGCTTTTTGGTTTATCCCGCTTTAATGGGCAGTAAGACCCCCACCTCAAAATTCAACGAAAGCAAAGAAGTTAGGTGGGGAATCAACTGCCCATAAAAGTCCGATTGGTTCAACTAATAACCAGTGGGGGATGAAGAAAACCCCCACTGATTAAAGTTTCACTTTATTGAGAGTTTGAAATTGCATTCATATTGAGAGGATTTGAATTTGAAATGATAGATAATTTTTGGCGTGATTTACCACGACCATTTTTCGTACTTGCACCAATGGAAGATGTGACAGACGTTGTTTTCCGTCACGTAGTAAGTGAAGCTGGTCGCCCAGACGTATTCTTCACAGAGTTCACAAACTCGGATAGCTATTGTCATCCAGAAGGTATGAAAAGTGTACGTGGCCGTTTAATTTTTACAGAAGATGAACAACCAATCGTGGCGCATATTTGGGGAGATAATCCTGAATATTTCCGTCAAATGAGTATTGGTATGGCCGAGTTAGGATTTAAAGGCATCGATATTAATATGGGCTGCCCTGTACCGAACGTAGCATCAAGAGGAAAAGGTAGTGGCCTTATTCTACGTCCAGACGTTGCGGCAGAACTTATTCAAGCAGCAAAAGCGGGCGGACTACCTGTCAGTGTAAAAACGCGACTGGGCTTTAAAGAGTTAAGCGAATGGGAAGATTGGTTAACGCATATTTTCAAACAAGATATCGCAAACCTTTCTATTCACTTACGTACAAGAGAAGAAATGAGCCAAGTGGATGCGCATTGGGAACTAATTCCGGAAATTAAAAAATTACGTGACCGTATCGCACCAAATACACTAATAACAATTAACGGCGACATTCCTGACCGTAAAATCGGACTGGAACTTGCTGAAAAATACGGCATTGATGGTGTTATGATCGGACGAGGTATCTTTAAAAATCCGTTTGCTTTCGAAAAAGAGCCAAGAGAGCATAGCAGTAAAGAACACCTAGATCTTTTAAGACTACAACTTGATCTTCAAGATCAATATGCAGAAGTATTACCACGCTCCATCACAGGACTACATCGCTTCTTCAAAATTTATGTAAAAGGCTTCCCTGGAGCTGCTGAACTAAGAAATCAATTGATGAGTACAAAATCAACTGATGAAGTACGCGCATTACTTGATAAGTTTGAGGCGAGTGTGAATGTGGTAGAAAGTAGTGAAACGGTGTAACTCCCTGAAGTAGAGGGGATGGATTCTATTTATTGTTGGCTTCTTTTGTAGATTACAATAGAAAAAAAACAGTTTTATAAACGTATTGAACCAACCAGCGCTTTTGTATTTCCACGTATACTCTGTATATGTGGAGTTTGTGACTGGCGTGTAGAGATAGTTTGAATATGCAGATGGGAATTTTGACTCAGATGAGTAGGGATCCCCATCTGTTTTTTTTGTTTTAATGTATTAAAAAGCAATAAGTAATGTTGTACATTGTTACCTGAATGAAGTGGTATTTGTTTCATTTTAAGTAAGCTGATTTGTATCATCAGTAAATGAATTTTTGTGGCTGTATGACCTTTAGTAATGACAACGTATGTATCGCGCAACTGAGTAATAAAAATATTAAATGATTATGCAAACAATTCCTATATTAAATCTATAAAAAACATTATAATAGTGAGAAATATGAAATATTTTGTCGAATTAGTAATGATTGAATAGTAAACTGATAGTATTGGTTGGTTTTAAATAAGAATTTAAGTTTGAATATAAATAGATATTTTCAATGAAATGGAGTTCGTTTTTATGTTGAAGGAACAAACGAGGTATTCTCGACTTGCGAATATAACTAAAATGATTAATACAAAGCTGGATTTACGTGAAGTTTTAGAGCAAGTCACAATAGCAATTTCTGAAGAAATCGTTCAATGCGATTCTGTTGGTATATATTTACCACAGGAAGATGGGACGTTTAGGGGGTATGTAGGAAAACCGGAAGTTATTAATGGATGGACACTGGATATGCATGTCATTGATACAGATATTGATCTGCTGGCGAAAGAAGTAATTGAAACAAAAAAAGCCATCTATATACCTGATACATCAAAGGATAGTAGGCCGGATCCAAGAGCAGTGGAAGGGTTTCGAATTAAATCTTTATTCGTACTTCCTATCTCTTTTGAAGAAGAGTTATTTGGTCTAGTTTTTTTATTTGATTATGGAATTCCCATGAATTTAACAGAGTCAGAAATTCAAACAGTTGAGGCATATGTGAATATGGCGGCTGTTGCCATTCAAAATGCGAACAATTTAACTCATAAGGTAAACCTTATTGCTGAAAAGCAGCTCTTGCTTGATGTGACACGGGATCTATCTATGTGTTCCTCCATGCAGGAAAGTCTGGATACTTGTTTTTCTTATTTGGGAAAGGTTTTAGGTAATTATAATATCGGGGTTCATTTACTAGAGCCTTTAGCTGAGAAAAGAATTAGACCAGTGAAATTAAGTAAGGATTCCGAGTGGACAGAAGAAGATTGGATGAAGACACACGATAAGATACAATTTGATCAAAGCAATGATAGAGTTACGCAAGAAGTTATTAAAACAAAAAAACCAATCTGGATTCCAGATGTTTATGCGGATTCGCGGCCAAACCATGATGTTTGTCGTAATTTTGACATGAAGGGACTTTTGATGCTGCCACTGGTTTCAATGGGAGAGGTATTAGGGCAAATATCTGTAGTCAATCTAGGTGATAGTAATTTCAATTATTCTGAAGCACAAATACAGCTGTCACAATCTATTGTCGATGCAACTACCTCTACGCTATCGAATCTTCTATATATGGAAAAGCAGGAAGTCATTATCGAAGAGAGAACCTCAGAAATTACCGTGAAAAATAAGGAACTGGAACGAGTAATAACGGAATTGCAGCAGCTTAGCCGTGAGAAAGAATTGATTCTCAATTCTGCTGGGGAAGGGATTTTTGGTTTAGATCTTGAAGGGAATATAACCTTCTGTAACCCGGCTGGTGCCTCCATGTTAGGTTATGATATGGAAAATGAACTAATAGGAAAACCATCCAGTATGGTTTTCAACGGAATTGAAACAGGAAAGAAAAAGCAGGCTATTTCCGATTGCGATGAGAGTTGGAATCTGTACGATAAAACCGAGCAATTTTTTAGAAAAGATCGATCCCGCTTTCCGGTGGAATATGTCATTTCTTCTATAAAAGAAGAGGCCGAGATTGTCGGAGAAGTTATTACCTTTAAAGATGTAACGCAACGGAAACAAATGGAGGAAGAAATAAAATATCATGCCTATTTTGATAGTTTAACGGATTTACCTAACAGAGTTTTATTAAAGGACAGGCTAACCCAAGGGCTGACATATGCTCAATTAAATGCTGAAAAATTAGCAGTTCTGTATTTGGATTTAGACAGGTTTAAATTTGTGAATGATACACTTGGACATAGCTTCGGTGATTTATTACTACGAGAAGTTGCAAATCGGTTAAGTGCTTGCGTCTCTAAAAGTGCTACGGTATCGAGGCAGGGCGGGGATGAATTTACTATTTATTTACCTAATATCAAAAGCGAAAAAGAAGTGTTAAAGGTAGTAAATCGTGTCATTGATTCTTTTTCAAGGCCTTTTCAGTTAGTAGACAATGAAATCTATATGAAAACGAGTATTGGTATTAGTATATTTCCTGATAACGGTGATACAACTGAAATCTTAATTAAAAATGCAGACACAGCTATGTACAAATCTAAAGAAATATCAGGAAGTAGCTATCATTTCTTCAGTGAAGGGATGGATACCAGAACCTTTGAAAGCGTCAAGCTAGAAAATGATTTGTATAAGGCTTTGGAACAAGAGGAACTTGAAATCTATTACCAACCGCAAATAAATGGTAAAACGAATAAGATTGAGGGAGTAGAGGCTTTAATTAGGTGGAACCATCGAGAACATGGGATGATATCGCCTGATCAATTTATCCCAATAGCTGAAGAAACCGGATTAATAGTCCCGATAGGTGAATGGGTTCTGGAAGAGGCCTGCAAGCAATTAAAGAAATGGCACGATCAAGGATTTCCATTAATTAGTATGTCGGTGAATTTATCTGCACGTCAATTTGAACAAAGTGATTTATTTGCTGTCGTAAAAAACGTTTTAGAGAAAGTAGAGCTATCACCGAAGTATATACAACTAGAACTCACGGAAAATTTAATTGTTAAAAATACAGAATCAACTTTAAAAACAATGAAGAAATTAAAAGGGCTAGGAATAAACCTCGCTATTGATGATTTTGGCACTGGTTATTCATCTTTAGGGTATTTAAAAAGCTTGCCTATTTCAACGTTGAAAATTGATAAATCCTTTGTTCGTGATATGACAAAAGATGATGCAGCCATTACGAATACTATTATTACGCTGGCTAAGAATTTGAATCTTGATGTTATTGCTGAAGGTGTTGAGACAAAGGAGCAGGTCGAATTTTTATCTGCACGAAATTGTTATTTGATGCAAGGGTATTTTTTCAGTCGTCCTATAACGGCTGAAGACATAGAAAAACTTTTTAATAGAGAAAATCAATTTTAAATGAATGGGGAATAAACATGAGAGCAGCTCGAAATGTATTAGAATATTTAATAGCTAATGAAGTTCAACATATATTTGGTATTCCAGCCGGTTCTGTAAATGCGTTTTTCGATGAGTTGTATGATATGCCTGAATTAACACCAATTGTAGCAAAGCATGAAGGGGCAGCATCCTATATGGCTGCCGCTTATGCGAAATATACAAATCAGCTAAGTGTATGTATTGGTTGTAGCGGACCAGGTGCAACAAATCTTGTAACAGGCGCTGCCAATGCTATGCGGGAGCATTTACCCGTTTTATTCATTACAGGTGCTGTACCCATGAATACGGTAGGTTTGAATGCATCACAAGAATTAGATGTAGAACCAGTCTTCAGGTCTGTTACAAAATATAGCGTTACGGTTAATGATGTAAAAGATGTACTTAAAGAAGTCGCGCTAGCTATCGAAATAGCTATATCCGGAGTGCCAGGACCTGTCCATGTTGCGATACCGATTGATATTCAACACGAAAATATAGAAAGTGTTGGAATGCCATCACTTCCTAAAAGACTTCCTATTGTTCCTGACCTAGATACAATAAAAGAAACAGCTAGAGAGCTAGTAAAAAGGGAGAAGGGCTATATTTTTGCAGGACAGGGAATAAGAAACTCTGTTGAGTCATTAATAGAGGTGGCAGAACTGCTGAATTGGCCGATTATAACAACTCCACAAGCAAAGGGATATATCCCTGAGGAACATCCTCTTTTAGTCGGGGTGTTTGGATTTGCTGGTCATGAGGCTGCTTCAGCGTTGATTAATGAGGGTGATGGAAAAGCATTATTGATTGTAGGTTCCAGCTTGGGAGAAACTGCGACAAATAATTATAATGGAAACTTAATAAAAGATCGCTTCTCTGTTCAAATGGATTTTGACCAATCTGTCTTTAATCGGAAGTACAACGTGGATATTCCAGTACTAGGCGATATAAATTTAAGTTTATTATTGTTAATAGAAGAATTAAAAGCTTTAGGATTGCAAAAGGAGAGCGCTGAGCTTACCGCTGAAAAGAAAAAAGAGGAAGAGAATACGGAGGAATACAATACGAAAAATGTTCTCCTGACCCTTCAAAAATGTTTACCGTCAACTACTAGGTATACCATTGATATTGGTGAGTTTATGGCGTATGTTATCCATCACATGAAGGTCATAGATTTTGACTCCTATAATATTAATGTGCATTTTGGCGCAATGGGAAGCGGGATTGGTTCAGCGATTGGTTCAAAACTGGCTGAACCGGAACGCCCTGTTGTATGTATTACGGGTGATGGTTGTTTCTTCATGCACGGAATGGAAATACTGACGGCAAAGGAATACAATTTGCCAATTTTATTTGTTGTGATGAATAATGCCCGTTTAGGGATGGTATATCATGGTCATTCGCTACAGTTTCGTAGGACTCATCCATCCTTCGAACAGGAATCCATTCATATTAGCGCAATGGCCGCGGCTATGAATATCCCAAGTTACAGAATCACTGAATTAGAAGATATCAATCAAGATGTTATAAACGGCTTAATGAATTCAAATGGGCCAGCAGTTTTAGAGGTTGCTTTAGTCGATAACAATACTCCTCCTATGGGAGATAGAGTTAAATTTTTATCGTCTTTCGGAAAATAAAGTTGTTGTATTCACCGACTATAAAAAAATCATATAGGGAATCCCTATATGATTTTTTTTATAAAGATTGATATGAATCGTGAATTTTCTTCAGAATTGTTCCGATGATCTGCCCCTTAAAGGCATCTGGAATTGCTTCTCCAGATGGATTTGAGTAATAATATCCGTGTTCTTCATCGCAAGAGAACCCAAAGTTTGTTAATGATTGCTGTAGGGTCTTTGGCAATTCCTCTAATCCAGTTTGTTCAGTGAAATAGTCGGTAGGAAAAATTTTTACATCAACATCTCCTAATCCAGTATGAACAACAAATAAGTCTTGTCCATCTCGAACAACCCACTGCTCTTTAGAAAATAAAGAAATTCTTGCTCCCTCTAAAGAGGATATCGCATCTAAGTTAATACCAAAAATTTGATTGATAAGTTGGCGAATCTCTATTCCTGTAACCTTTTCTCCGTAACGGGAAAGGGTAGAATCTATGGCCATTTTAGCAATGTTTTCAGTTGAGGAAACTGCTTCTGCCATTATCCATTCTTTGGATAGAACAGGTTTAGTTGTTAAATCAAATTTGAAAATAGACATTACAATGTTACAAATCTCGGTACTAGTTACTTTTCCTTGATAAGAATCAAGCTGTTTGTCCATTAATTCTACTTTTTTCACTCGTTCTAAACCTTTTTTAAACATGACCAACAAACTCCAATCGTAAAAATAAAGTAGGTTTTTTATCCGTAACATAGAAAGAGTTTACAAATTAAATTACGCTTCTGCTGAAAACATAGGCTGGATATTCTCCACTCAACTGAAAGCTCTTAAAATGTTGTTACTCTATTATACTAATTAACATCTGTGTATTGTTATAAAAAAATAATATAGGTAAAGGTGACCCAAAAAGCATTCAAATCCCTTCTTAGGTTTAATCCCCACACGCATTAATCCACCTAAGACTACAAAACCTCCCCCTAAAATGTTAAAGTAGTAACTTAACGACATTCATTTATACATGCTAAAAGCATTACTATAATCAACATTTCAGGAGGAAAAACAATGGCAATGAGCAACAATGATATATTAAAAAGAGTAAGGTACGCTTTAGATATAAGAGATATAGATATGGTAGAAATCTTTAAACTTGGTGGTATGGAAGTAACGAAAGAAGACGTAGTTGATATGCTTACAAAAATAAAGAGAGCGCCTCAGCATGAAGTTGAAAATGATGATGTGGTCGAAGACGAGTACGTATTAACATGCGATATGATGATGTTAGAGGCATTTTTCAATGGATTTATTACTTTAAAAAGAGGGAAGCAAGATCCGAAACCAGGACAACCGGCACCTGTACAAAGCAAAGAGAGTGCGAATAACCTTCTTCTAAAGAAAATGAAAATTGCACTATCTTTAACGAGTGAGGATGTACTTGATATATTAGATAGCGTAGGCGTTACGGTAACAAAGGGAGAACTAGGAGCCCTATTGAGAAAAAAAGGCCATAAAAATTACAAAGAGTGCGGCGATAGATACGCAAGGAATTTCATTAAGGGATTAGGCGTAAAGTATAGAGGGTAACGAGTTTGTTAAAGCGGTAAATGATATAATAGGTAGAGTAGGGCGTTCGTATCCTACTCTTTTTTATTTGTAAAATAATACGTTAGGTGATGAAATGGTACATACATATTTAGGTGAGACAATTAATTTTCATATAACTTATAAAAAGAAAAAGTCGGTGCGTCTTTTTGTAGATTCGTACGGAAATGTGGAAGTGCAGGCTCCAAAGGGAACACCTGTTGAATACTTAGTCCAGTTGCTAGAGGAGAAATGGGATTGGATTCAGAAAACAGGTAAGGAAATGCAAGAGCGAGCGCTTGGACCGCAGGAAAAAGATTATGATCAAGGAGAGGGCTTTCTATATTTAGGAAATACGTATCCGATACAGATTTCTCAAGATGCAAGTATTACGCAAGACAGTGCAGTGTTTGAAGGAGATAAGCTACATATTTATGTGGAAGAGCTTAAGGATGAGAAAATACAACAAGCGTTAAAACGATTTTATTATAAGCAGTGTAAGTCATTAGTAGAGAAGAGTATTAAAGTGCATCAAAGTAACTTCAAAACAAAACCACGTTCTATTCGTATTACAGATAGTAGTCGCACGTGGGGTACTTGCGATTCAAATTTACAGCTAACATTCAATTGGAAACTAGCGATGGCACCACAGCGAGTAATTGATTACGTAGTTGTTCATGAAATGTGCCATATGGTTCATTTAAATCATGATCGATCTTTTTGGCGTCTTGTCGGGAAAATAATGCCTGATTATAAGGAAATGGAGAATTGGTTAGCATTATCTAGTTGGAAGATGACGGTTTAGTAATGCGCTTTATATAGGTTGCGATTATTGGCAATGTGTGTCGGTAAGTCGATATATTTCAAAAATCGCTGATATATTTGGAGTTGCGCCGATATATCTTGAAAATCGCTGATATATTTGGAGTTGCAATCGATATGTTCAATAAAGAAAAAGGAGATGTCACAGCAGACATCTCCTTTTTCTTACTTAGCAATTATCGTCCAAATTTCACAACAAAATCTCCGTCTATTTTCTCCATCTCATACCCACGATACCCCTCCGAAATTAACGCCTGCTGTCCACCAGCATCGCTCATCAGAACGTTCTCAATCTCTGTCCAATCGCTTACCTTGTCCCCACGCAATTCCTTCACAAACACATACCGCATACTACCACCATATTTCTCCTTCAATGCAGCAATCTCCATTCCTTGCGCAAACTTATCCTTCAAACTCGGAATGTTAAAAGGGGCAACGGTGCAACAAACATAGTCGTATTTGCTATCTTCTTTTTGTAATTCGTCCATAATAACTGTCGCTAATATTTTTTGCATCCCATTTCCTCGGCTGTTCGGGTGAACATTTGAGATTTCTTGATAGATAACGCGGTGCAGTTCACTTTCTGCTATACCAATATCAAGTCCTAAATGTTCATCGTCAATAGGAGGGACGAGTAGGGCACGAAATGCGATGAGTTCGTTTTCGATAAAAGCACCGATCATCATGCCATTTCCTTCTAGAATGTATTGAAATTCTTCTAACGAGAGTGGTTGTAGGCGACTTTTATCCTCTAGCGCTTCAACTACAACGTTTTGTAGTGATAAGATTTGATCGATGTGCTCTAGTGATAGTAATGTAACGTGAAATGGCTCGTTATTTTGTTTTAATGATCCTTTGTATAGAACTGTCATGTGTTTAGTCCTCCTTTAGCGTACAACGTCTTGAAAGACGGTTAGTTCTTGTAATGTATCTTCATTTATTTCAATGCCGAGTCCTGGCTTTTCGTTTAAGCGAATAAATGGTACGTCGTAATGCAAGTTTCCGATGTCTTTCGTGAACTTTAATGGACCTGTAAGTTCAACGCTCGTAATGATTTTTTTCGAGAAAGCGACATGGAATCCTGCGGAAGAGGCAACGGATGATTCGACCATGGATCCAACTTGGCATTCAATGCCGGCCATTTCTGCTTGGTGAGCGAGTTTTACAGCGGGATATATGCCGCCGCACTTCATTAGTTTGATATTTACTTTATCAGCCGCGTCTAATTTAATGATTTGGCGCATTTCACGAGAACCTTTTAATCCTTCATCAATCATAAGCGGAAGGTCTGTTTTCGAACGAATGTGAGCCATTGCGTCAATATCGTCTGCGACAACAGGCTGTTCAATCCAATCGATGTTTAAATGAACTAATGAACGAAGTGCCGTTAATGTGTTGGCGCTATTTTTCCACCCTTGGTTTACATCAACACGAATTGCGATATCATTTCCTACACGTTCACGTACCGCTTCAATTCTTTTTACATCTTCGTTTACATTCGTACCGACTTTCATTTTGAAAGATTGATAACCTTTTTGAATCATGGAAGCAGCTTCTTCAGCCATGTCTTCAGGTTTGGCGATACTTAAGACGTGAGTGACAGGGAAGTCTTCATGGTAGCGCCCGCCAATTAATTGATATACAGGTTGATTTAGTTTTTTGCCCATTATATCAAAACAAGCAATATCAATCGCAGCCTTCGCAGTAGGCACACCGTAAATTGTATTGTCCATCATATCGTGTATTTTCTCGATATTCATTGGATTTTGCCCGATGAGCGCAGGAGCAAGTGTATGTTTTAAAGTATGGAAAGTACTTTCCCATGATTCGCCTGTAACGTGATCATCAGCAACACCTTCACCGTAACCGATAATACCTTCATCTGTTTCCATTTTGACGATAATAGAAGGCATATCAGAATAAGAACCATAACTAATAACAAACGGATCGCGAAGCGGTAAACGAATTGCATAAAGATGAATAGCTGTAATTTTCATTAGGTAGAGACCCCTTCCTGTTTACAATAGTTTTGTACATTTGATATAGTTGACGTTAAATAGTCGTTAATTAATGATAAGGAGTTAGAAAAATGATGATAAAAATTGCAGTCGTCGGTTCAAAAGAGTTTATGGAGACACTTTTACCTATTGCTCATAAACTAGAAGAAATAGAGATTGATCCATATATTTACCTTCATCCGGCAGAATCTTCTGAACTATTAACGCGTTTAAAGCCTTGTGACTTCATCTTTTTCTCAGGTGCTTTACCTTATTATATGGCAAAAGAAATAAGAGAACAATTACGAATTCCAAGTACGTATTTACAGCAAGACGAGACCACTGTCGTATCTTCCATTCTTTCTGTCATGTATCACCAAGGAATTCAACCACATAAAATTTCAATTGATTTAGTAGATCGCTCATTCATTACAAATGTGTTCCATGATATCGGTATAAAAGAAAGTCCACAAGTGTTTGATTATGAAAATATGCTGTGGAGTAAAGATGAAATAAATAGAGTTACGGATTTTCATATAGCTAAATATCAATCAGGAGAAGCTCATTTAGCTTTAACTAGTATCCACGCTGTCTATGATGAACTGCAAAAAATAGGTATTCCTTCAGAGCGTATGATAGATCCGAAGCAATCCATTATACATGGGTTAAAAGATGCAAAAATAAAAGCTGAGTTAGCAAAAAGCCATTCAGCTACTGTCGGTGCTTGTATGATTTCTTCTTTAGAATTACGAGAAGATTTGCTTGAGCAATTAGATGCCATTTCAAAAGCACTACATGGTTCATTTAAAAAAGTTGATGAAATGACGTTCATTTTGTATACGACTCGTGGTGATATTGAATCGATTATAAAAACAAATATGATAAATACTTTATTTGCGAGTATAGAAGGAACGATAGCTATGGGATTTGGTTACGGGAAAACTGTGAAAGAAGCGGAGCAAAATGCTAAAATCGCTCAAAGTTTCGCGAAGAATAATCCAATAGACTACTGCTTTTATATACTAACAAGTGATAAAGAACTATTTGGCCCGTTCCCGAAAGAACAGAGAGTACAAAGTTTGAAGAATGAAAATCCGGAACTCATGAAAATAGCGAAGGAAACGAAACTTAGTCCAGCAAACTTATCAAAAATTATTCAATTTAGTCAATCACATCCGTCATTGAAGTTTACAGCAGCAGATCTTTCTGAATACTTACAAGTGACTCGCCGATCAACAGAAAGGTTATTAAAGAAACTAGTTGATTATGGGTATGCTCATATTTGCGGCGAGGAAATGCCCTATCAACAAGGGCGCCCTCGCGCAATATATGAGCTGAATTTACCGTTATCTTTAAGCTTCTAATTGAGCTTGTTGTTTTTTTAGTAGTTCTGCTTTTTCAATGTCTGATAGTTTCGTAATTGTGAGACCAGTTATGCCGTAAAGGATTGAAATAATAGGTACGATGAAATTCAATATAGCATAAGGAGCATATTCGAATGCGCCAACTCCAAGTGTTGCGAGTATAAATACACCACATGTATTCCAAGGTACGAAAACAGAAGTTAATGTTCCGCCATCTTCTAATGCTCTGGATAAATTTTTAGAATGTAGTCCTTTTTCTGTGTATGCATTTGCGTACATTCTTGAAGGAACAACAATTGAAATATATTGTTCAGAGCAAGTAAGGTTAGTTGCAAAGCAAGATGCGATAGTAGAAGCGATAAGTCCTTTTGCTGATGTCGCTAATTTTAAAATTTGATTTACAATTGAGCGAAGAATGCCAGTATGTTCTAGTACTCCTCCGAAAGTCATAGCGACAATTGTCATAGAAACTGTATTCATCATCGAATCTAAGCCACCGCGGTTAAAGAGTTCGTCTACTAGCTTGTTGCCAGTGTCTATGACAAATCCATTTTGGAGTGCACCGACAGATGCGGAGACAGAACCGCCTTGAATAAAGACTTGTGATAAGAATCCTAAAATAATACCTACGAGAATAGCTGGGATCGCAGGAACTTTTTTAGCGACCAATACCATAACGACTACAGGTATAATTAATAGGAAAGGTGAGATAACAAAGTTTTGTTGCAATACTTGTAACGTTTGATCGATGCTTTTTGCATCAATATTGTTATCGCCGAAGCTTCTTCCTAAGAACGCATAAACGATAAGAGTAATAAGTAAACCTGGAATTGTAGTAAATAACATATGACGAATATGTGTGAATAGATCTGTATTTGTTAATCCTGCAGCTAAGTTTGTTGTGTCTGAAAGCGGTGACATTTTATCGCCGAAATAAGAACCGGAAATGATAGCACCGGCAACCATTGGAGCAGGGATTCCCATACTTAGGCCAATTCCCATTCCTGCAACACCAATTGTTCCCATTGTAGACCAAGAGCTACCGATAGCTAATGCAACAATAGAACAAATAATTGTAATTGAAACTAAAAATAGCGATGGAGTTAAAAGATTTAAACCGTAATAAATCATTGTTGCGACGATTCCGCCGCCAATCCAAGCACCAATCGTTAAACCTACTAGAATAATGATAACGATAGCGGGTAATGCGAGGCGAATTCCTTTATACATTGCTTCTTCAATATCGTGCCATTTGTAACCGTAACGCCAAGCGACGATAGAAGCAACGGTAGTACCGATAATAAGTGGGACGTGAGGGCTTTGTTTTAATACAACAATTGTAACCATCATAACTGCAACTGTAACGATAACAGGGATCATTGCTACGCCAAAAGGTATTTCTTTTTTCATAAACTGCCTCCTCATTATTTATGTTTGTATTTTTAGAATTGTCGCAAAATAGACGTTATTAAATTATAATAACTAAAAACTGATATGAGCGTCAATAAAAAACAGAAAATAAGGAATGTTCTATCGTTATGGAATGAGTGGAAATGAGTTGTTGATCGTATTTAAAAATAAACAATTGACTTTTTTCTTAAAATTCAATATGTTCATAAAAACATCTGTTTTTCATAAGTATAATTAACCTGAATGGTTTTGGAATTTGGGAAGGAGAATGTAGCTTTGAAAACATTAGAACTACAAGAGCGTTTAACTGAAATTTTTCAGCATTTACATGAAAACCCTGAAGTGAGTTGGAAAGAGTATGAAACGACAGCGTATATTACTAACTTTTTAAAAGAAGAAGGAATTTCATATAAAATATTTGATGATTGCCCAGGCGTGATTGCTGAAATCGGAAGCGGGAATCCAGTTATTGCGATTCGTGCAGATATGGATGCACTTTGGCAAGAAGTGGACGGAGAATTTAAAGCGAATCATTCATGTGGTCACGATGCTCATATGACAATTGTGATGGGGCTTATTTTACAATTGAAAAATATGAGATGGAATAGTGGAACAGTTAGATTTATTTTTCAGCCGGCAGAGGAAAAAGGAAATGGTTCTTTAAAGATGGTAGAGAAGGGTGCCGTGGATGATGCAGATTTCCTATTCGGTGTTCATTTGCGCCCGATTGAAGAACTACCTTTGAAACAAGCTGCCCCATCTATTCGTCACGGAGCAGCAGGATTTTTAGAAGGAACGATTCATGGAGATGATGCACATGGGGCACGTCCGCATCAAGGGATTAATGCAATTGATGTCATTTCTATGATTAATATCGGTTTAAAAAATATATGGTTACCACCGCAAAGTTCCTATTCAGTGAAGATGACGAGGTGCCAAGCTGGTGGAGATAATTTAAATATTATTCCGGGGAACGGCCATTTTAGCTTAGATGTTCGAGCAGAAAATAACATATTACTAAATGAATTGAAGCAAAAAATAGAGCGAGTAATTCTGTCGGCTGAATCAATGGGATCTAAAGTATCGTATGAATGGATCGACCTCGCACCAGGAGCTGAAGTGTCAGAAGAAGCTGAGCGCTTTATGCGAAAAGGCATTCTTGAAGTATACGGGGAAGAGGGATGCACTGGACCACTGTATACGACAGGAAGCGATGATTTCCATTACTACACAGTGAAGAGACCGCATTTAAAAGCTGTCATGCTTGGACTAGGGGCCAATCTACAACCTGGATTACACCATCCGTATATGAAGTTCGATCATAGTTGTATTATGGATGGAGTAGAAATATTGAAACAAACTGTATGGAAAGTATTAGAGGACAGGGGCTAGAGAGCTCCTGTTTTTTTTTGTAGGAATTTGTCGGTAAGTCGATATTCCTTGTCGAAACGTCGATATATTGAAAGAATCGTTGATATATTTGAAGTTATGATAGATATATTCAGAAAATCGTCGATATAATTTCACGTATCAGTTAATCCAATGAAAAATGAGTCTCCAGTACATGGTGTATAATAATAAGTACCATTTCTTAATAGGAGAAAATCAATGAACGAACAATATTATGATGCAGTTTTAAATATAAAAACTGTCGGTGAGCAAAAGGGCTTTAACAAGTCTATGCACTATCATCGTTATGAACCAACGCCATATAGCGGATTAGATGAACTATTAAATCAATATGAAATAAGAAGTAGCGACCGAGTTGTAGACTTTGGATGCGGAAAAGGACGATTAAACTTTTACATGCACCATAAGTGTGGCGCTTCAGCGGTTGGAATTGAAATGAATGAAGAGTTTTATAAAGAAGCAATGGATAATCTAGAGCGCTATGCACGAAAGGTAAGAAACAGTAAAGATAAGATTGGGTTTGAATGTTGTTTAGCGCAGGAATATGAAATCGATCCACGGGATAACCGGTTTTATTTCTTCAATCCATTTTCTGTACAAGTATTTATGAACGTAGTAAATAATATTTTACTTTCGGTAGAAGAGACGGAGAGAGAAGTCGATATTATTTTATACTATCCTTCTGAAGATTATATTTTCTTCTTGGAGAATCAGACTGCGTTTGAGCTAAAGAGGGAAGTAAGGTTGCCTGGGGCTTATGAGAAGAATGGGAATGAGAGGTTTTTAGTTTATACATTAAGATTATAAAAAAAGCAGGTGCCAAGGCACCTGCTTTTTTTTACTCACGTCTATATAATTAGTTACGGATTAAGTAATCAAATGCACCTAAAGCTGCGTTTGCACCTGAACCCATAGAGATGATGATTTGTTTGTACGGATTATTTGTACAGTCACCTGCAGCAAACACTCCTGGTACGTTTGTAGCGCCGTGCTTGTCTGTTACGATTTCACCGCGAGCGCGTTCAACTGTTTCGCCTAACCAGTCTGTGTTTGGCACAAGACCGATTTGTACGAATACACCTTGTAATTCAACGTGATGAACTTCTTCAGTTTCACGATCGATGTAAGAAATACCGTTTACTTTATCAGTACCAGTGATTTCCTTCGTTTGAACGTTTTTCAGAACAGTTACGTTTGGTAAGCTGTTAAGACGCTCTTGTAATACAGCATCAGCTTTTAATTCTGGCATGAATTCAAGAACAGTTACATGCTTAACAATACCTGCTAAGTCGATAGCTGCTTCAATACCAGAGTTACCTCCGCCGATAACTGCTACGTCTTTTCCAATGAATAATGGACCGTCACAGTGTGGGCAGTATGCTACACCTTTATTTTTGAACTCAGCTTCACCTGGTACGCCAACGTTGCGCCAGCGAGCACCTGTTGAAACGATTACGCTCTTACTTTTCAGAATAGCGCCGTTTTCAAGTTCCACTTCAATAAGTTCTTTTTTCTCTAAACGTTTTGCACGTTGTAGATTCATTACATCGATGTCGTATTCTTTTACGTGCTCTTCAAGGCTTGCTACTAGCTTAGGACCTTCAGTGCGTTTTACGCTGATGAAGTTCTCAATACCCATAGTATCCATTACTTGACCACCGAAGCGCTCAGCAACGATACCAGTACGGATGCCTTTACGTGCTGCATAAATTGCCGCACTTGCACCAGCAGGGCCGCCACCAACAACAAGAACATCGTATGGATCTTTATCAGAAAGCTCTGATGCATCTGGACCGTTACCCATTTTAGCTAAAATTTCTTCAAGTGTCATACGACCGCTTCCGAAAGATTCGCCGTTTAGGAAAACTGTTGGTACTGCCATGATGTCTTTGCTTTCTACTTCCTCTTTGAATGCAGCGCCATCAATCATAGTATGTGTAATACCAGAGTTTAGAACGCTCATTACGTTAAGAGCTTGTACAACATCAGGACAGTTATGACAACTTAGGCTGATATAAGATTCAAAATGATATTCGCCTTGAATGTTTTTAATTTGATCGATTAATTTTTGTTCAACTTTTGGAGCGCGTCCACTTACTTGTAGTAAAGCTAACACTAATGAAGTAAATTCGTGTCCTAATGGAATACCAGCGAATACGACACCAGTGTCTTCACCAGGGCGATTTACGCTAAAGCTTGGTGTTCTCTCTAATTCAACTTTTTCTACTGTAATCTTAGATGACATAGTAGCTAATTCGTCTACTAGAGCTAACATATCTTTAGATACGTCGTCGTCTCCAGCGCTTACTTTAAGTAAAATATCGTTCTCCATTAACTGAAGGTATTGGGATAGTTGTGTTTTTATATCTGCATCTAGTATCATTTTGATCGAACTCCTTAGATTTTGCCTACAAGGTCAAGGCTTGGTTTAAGTGTTGCAGAACCCTCTTGCCATTTAGCTGGGCAAACTTCACCTGGGTTGTTACGTACGTATTGAGCTGCTTTAATTTTGTTAACAAGAATGCTTGCGTCACGGCCGATACCGTCAGCATTGATTTCCATAGATTGGATAACGCCGTCTGGATCGATGATGAATGTACCACGAGCAGCAAGACCTTCTTCTTCCATTAAAACGTTGAAGTTTGTAGTGATTGTGCGAGTTGGGTCACCAATCATAATGTATTCGATTTTGCCGATAGTTTCTGAGCTATCATGCCATGCTTTGTGAGTGAAGTGAGTGTCTGTAGATACAGAGTATACTTCAACGCCTAAGTCTTTAAGAGCTGCGTATTGGTTTTGTAAGTCTTCAAGTTCAGTTGGGCAAACGAATGTGAAGTCAGCTGGGTAGAAACAAACTACACTCCATTTTCCTTTTAAACTTTCGTCAGTAACTTGGATAAATTCTCCATTATGGTAAGCATTAGCTTTAAACGGTTTTACTTCTGTGCCGATTAATAACATATTAAAATTCCTCCTAAATGTTGGTTTTGAGCATCAAAAAATAGTGTGCTCATAAAATATATTTTTTAATTAACTATAATAATTCTAATTCGATATTAATTATCATATAGAAGTGGTTATTTTGTCAAGAGAATAAACCAACTTTATATCAATTTAATTAATATTTATTCTCAATTAAGATGATAAAACAGTTTGGCAGTGATAGAGTAGAAAATTTAGTTGTAAAGGAATCAGTATAATCATAGGTGGAAGGTTGTTTACATTTAAGTTTGAAACATATAGATGATAATTAAATGTTTTGAGGAAAGATTTTTTAGTAGGTTATGTGGTTGAAAAGTAACTTCTTACTTTATTGTACAAAGAATGATGAGATAAATAAAACAAAATGAATCGGAATCTTTTTGAAAAATTACTGTTATTTTAATTATTCATTTATTGGACATATATTGAAGTGTAAATTGTTTCGCGAGGGGTTAGAGAAAAAGAAATAACTCAGCTTCTTTTGTAAAATTAAAGGATTAAAAAATCCCCTATCAAGTGTAATGTGACTTGATAGGGGACCTTTTAATCCTTTTTTAATGCGTGTAGGGCGTTATGTATATTGCTGTTCAGTGTTTCGAAAAATGTACGCAATTTAGAACTTAACTGAATGTTTTTATGGATAAATAATTTTTCGGCAACGAGTAGTTCGCCATGTATACCAAAACATTGCATGTGTACGGATATTTCCTCGTTATTTTCATGAATGGTTGGGAAAACGTAATGGAATGCTGAGCTTGGAATCATGTACTCTTTGATCGTATAAATTTCAGAATCGCAATTTGGTGTATGTTTTATGTAAATCTTTACACTGTCTTTTGTGACGATAAATTCTAACATGGTGCATTTTATAAGATTAGGATCGAAATCATTGGATTCTTGTAAATATAAATTAAAATTGGTCCTGTCAGAAATGGATTCAATGTTTGTAAGCATAATATCTGGATTATTGTGAGTGCTCATTTTTTTCTCCTTATATAGATAGTAAGAAAATAGTTTTATGAAATGGGATAATACTTTAAATATGATTTATTTGTATTTATTAATATATCAAACGTTTCTCTCAAAAATCTCTCAAGGTATTTGTTATAAAATAAGAAACCTGTTTCAGCTTAGAAACAGGTTTCTTAAAGTTGTATATTTTGAAGTTTGTAAGCCCATAAATATCCTTTGGACTCTAATAATAGGTCGTCGGTATTGTGTGTTTCTATAAATTGAACTGTTTGGTTAATCTGCATTTCATAACCATCAGTTGTACGCTCGATTTTGAGAGGGATATTTAGCTCGCTAAATAGTTGGCGTATTCGGTAAATAGTATTATACAAATTTGCTAATGCACGTTTTTCATCTATGTTAGGCCAAATATCATCAAGGATCTGCCACTTCGAAACAGCTTTTTCTTTATGGAGAAGGAAGTAATAAAAAAGCTCTTCTGTTACACGGGTAGGCCACTTTAGTGATTGATGGTCTTTTTTTATAAATGTATTACCGTACAGTTGTACTTGAAGTGTATTTGAACTTCTTTGTTGATTCGGAACACCGTAATATTTTTTTAGGCGGTAATCTAAATCTTGTACAGCGTTAGGTGTTAACGGTTTTAATATATAATCGAGAGCTTGTACCCGAAACGCTTCTAAAGCATAATTGGGGTAAGCAGTAGAAAAGATAATCGGGACATCGATACCGTCATCTACTAATTTCTTAGCGAGTTCAATTCCTGTCATTTTAGGCATTTCAATATCTAGTAAAATAGCGTCTAATGTGTAATCCGGAAGCATGTTAATTGCCTCTAATGGTGATTGGAAAGTATCAATAATTTGAAATCCACCATGTTTTGTTAATAAATGATTATGTAAATCTAGAATAGGCTTTTCATCCTCTATTATTACTATTCGCCACACTACATTCTCTCCTTTAATGGAATCGTTACATTAATAGTTGTTCCTTTATTTTCAATAGAATAAATCTCTATAGTTCCATTGGAAAACTTTCGAACACGACGTAAAACATTGGAAAATCCAATTCCTTGGTTCTGAAGAGTCCCATTTAACAAATTGTGTATGGTTGTTTCTGACATTCCAATCCCGTTATCTATTACTTGTATAAATAAAATTTCTTTTATTTGTTTTATATTAATTTGTACATGACCGTTTCCTTCTTTCTCAAATAGACCGTGGCGTATTGCATTTTCCACAAGTGGTTGTACGAGTAAATTAGGTATATATATTTCATCTAAAGATTCAATAGTATTAACTTCATATGAAAAAGAAAGACGTTCGCCAAATCGTGCCTTTTCTATTTCTACATATGCTTGAATGATAGAAACTTCTTTTTGTAATGTAGAGTAATTTGTTTCGTTTCCAGATTCAAATATATAGCGTAAGTAGGAGCTTAGCATCGTTAGGAGATGTGCAGCCCGTTCGCTATCTGTATAACAAAATGAAATAATATTACTCATTGCATTATATAAGAAGTGCGGTTTAATTTGTGCCTGTAGAAAGGCCATTTCATTTTCAAATGCTTTCAGTATCGCTTCTTTTGTTTGGAAAATAGTATGTAATCTAGCTAATAGTACTTGCTTTGTACAAGGTTTGACTAAGTAATCAGTTATTCCACTTGCAAATAAATGATCTACATTCGTTGGATAATCTTTTGAACTTAACATTAGAATAGGTAATTCTAATACTGATGTTTTTTTGCGTATATGTTTAGCTAGTTCGACGCCTCCAATCTCAGGAAGAGTTTCATCTATGATAAGAAGCTCGAAATCTTTCGTGCTCTCTAATAAGAAAATAGCATCTTGAGCCGAATGCACAATGGTAATATTGTATGTTTCTGCTAGTAAAGATTTTAGTACCTCTGTATGTATGACATCATCATCTACAATTAAGATTGTTGGCAGCATACTAGTGTTTGCTTGAGAAACTTCTTTAAAATTATGTTGTTCCTGTAAAATAGTATGTATTTCTTTATATTCATAAAAAGGAACTTGGATTTTAAATAAGATAGAAGTTTTATAGTAATCTACCTGCAAATGTCCATCCATACGTTCTAGTAGTTCTTTACTTATTAATAACCCGATTTCAGTGCGAGTATCTTCATAAGTAACGGTAGAGTTGCTAGTTGCTTTAAAGGTTAAATGAATATTTTCTCCTATATGCTGAGCATCAATAACAATTTTTCCATCTACTGCATAGTAACAACATTCTTCTAAAATGCGGTAAAGCACTTGTGTTAATCGGTCTTCATCTACTAATCCGTGTAAATTATTTGGTACATATTCTTGATACGTAATATGTTTTCTTGAGAGAGGTAGTTCCATTAATTTATAAACATGATTCACAACCATTTTTATATTTGTTGATTTTGCTGTAAAAGAATAATCATGAAATTTAATTTTTGTAAAATCTTGTAGATCATTAGTAAGGTATAGTAAACGTTCTGTAAGCTGTTCTAATACATGTAGCTCATTTGAATGTTTCTCCTTTTTATCATTAGCTTTTACAGATTTAATTAAATTAATTGCATGGTATAAAGGATCTTTTAATTCTTGTGTTGTTACTTTTAAAAAAGAATCTTTTGTGAAATGAATAGCTTCTAATTTTTTTGATAAGTGCTCGGCCTCTTCGGTACGATTAATAAAACGTGTGCCTAAAAAAACATTCATCATAATAATGAACCCTAGTAGCCCAAAGCGGTTAAATATATTACGACCTGATGCAAAAAGTTGTTCGAGTGTACCGCTAAAAAGAAACATAAATAGAGTAAGTAACATCAGGGTGAAAATTAAAATTTCGTTTTTACTAATAATCCACTTTTTTTGTATGATGAGCTGAGTCATTCTCAGAATAATCCACAACAACATTATATTCATATAAAAAAAGAATGGTGTTTGTAGATTTGACAGTGCTCGAGCTGGAAATAGGATTATACATACGCTATAAATAAAGAAAGGCGAAAATAATAAAAGCAGTTGTTTTTTATTTATAATAGTCGGCATAGTTTTTGAAATAAATAGTGGTAATAAAATAGCACTAAAAAATGTAATAGAGTCCTGTAAGCGAAAATAAAATTCAAAAGGGATATTAGGAACCGCACGAAGTAATATACGTTCTCCTCGTGTCATAACAATTAGTGCTAGGCTTAGGAAATAACAACCGCTATAAAAAAAGCCATCATCTTTTTTACGTAATAAAAAGATAGTTAGATGAAAAATACTAAAAACTAATAAGATGGAAACGGCTGTCCATTCGATATTTGTATCTTCAGCTACGTCTTCTTGCATCGCTTTAGCGTCACCGAAATCGATTGGGAAAATAATACCTCCGCGTACATTGTAAAAATTTGAAACGTGAATTGTTATGAGCAATTCTTTTGTTTTCGGTTTTAAATACATTTCATATGATGGATTTTCAGGTTTTGTAGCTTCTTTTGATTTTCCAATCTGACCTATTTCAGAACCCTTTTCGCCGTTTACATAAATGGTATGGGCGGACCAAATGTTTCGAATGCGAAAACCAACTTCAGAAAAATGCTTAGGTAGCTCGATTTTTAATTGATAAGAACCATATTGTGCCTTGGATTCCCACTGTCCTGGCACAAGTTGATTTGGAGCTTGTTCTTGAAATTGGTTCACATCCACAAATTTATTTGGGGTGAATTTCCATTCGCCTGCTAAAGATAATATTTTCGCATTTGAAGGAAGATCACGTAAGTCGATTGTCCCATTTTGTGCACGTTTTTGAATGAGATTTGTATCACTATCTCGAAAGTTAATATGTATCATTAAAAAAATCATCACAGTGATGAGAAGCCAACCGATGGCTTGTTTCCACATGGAGTAATCACCTCTTCTTCAATAATATATAATAAAATTTCCAATATTTAAATTGTATATATTAAATATAAAGATTTAATGTATTTACATGTTATGAAATCTGTGGTTTTTAATGACGTATCCTGTAATGTAGAGGAAATAATGTTCTACATGAAAGTTCAAAGATAAGGAAAGGGGTTAGATGAATATAGCCATTGTAAGTATGGGAGTGGTGCAAATGAATTATCAGTAGCACTGAAATTTTCCTTTATTTAGAGAAAATAGACTAAGAAAGGAGAAGCATTGACTCCCATTTTTAACAAGATATAATAAAACCTAGATATACCTTTCAAAAAGAAGAAAATATAATATAGGATGAAAAAATTTTACCCTATTATTTTTATAGCTTTTAGAAAACGCTTACAATTGGTGTGGAGGGGAAACCATGTCTAAGTTCACGAAGTATTTTTTAATGGAAGCTAGCGATGTGATTGTGTATGTGAAAGAGAAATTATCTAGGTTTGAGGATGCAAAGGGGTTGCAGTGTAAAGAAATAGGCGATGGTAATTTAAATTATGTATTCCGCGTTTGGGATGAACAAAAGAATATTTCTGTCATTGTAAAGCAAGCTGGGCATACAGCACGCATTTCAGATGAGTTTAAGTTGTCGACGAATCGTATTCGTATAGAATCAGATGTTTTGCAGTTAGAGGAAGAGTTGGCACCTGGGCTTGTTCCAGAGGTGTATTTGTTTGATAGTGTGATGAATTGTTGCGTAATGGAAGATTTATCTGATCACACTATATTGCGTACAGCACTTATAAATCATCAAATGTTTCCAAATCTTGCGGATGATTTAACTACTTTTATGGTAAATACTCTTCTATTAACATCAGATGTTGTAATGAATCATAAAGAGAAGAAGGAACTTGTGAAAAATTATATAAATCCTGAGTTATGTGAAATTACAGAAGACCTCGTCTACGCTGAGCCATTTACAAATCATAATAAGCGTAATGAGTTATTTCCGTTAAATGAAGGATGGATTAGAGAGCATATTTATAGTGATAAAGAGCTTCGTATGGAAGTAGCAAAACTTAAGTTTTCTTTTATGACGAATGCACAGGCACTTATTCACGGTGATTTACATACTGGTTCTGTTTTTGTAAGAGATGATTCTACAAAGGTTATTGATCCTGAGTTTGCTTTTTATGGACCGATGGGATATGACGTTGGGAATGTAATGGCGAACTTAATGTTTGCTTGGGTAAATGCAGATGCGTCCATGCCGCCCGGGGCTGAGAAAGATACGTATATAGATTGGCTACAATCAACAATGGTAGAGGTAATTGATTTATTTAAGAAGAAGTTTTTAGACGCTTGGAATATGCATGTGACAGAGATTATGGCGAAGGAAGAAGGCTTTAACGAAGTATATTTACAATCTGTATTAGAGGATACGGCTGCAGTGACGGGCCTTGAGTTAATTCGTCGTATTGTTGGGCTAGCGAAAGTAAAGGATATTACTTGTATCGAGAACGAAGAAGCACGTGTTAGAGCAGAACGCATTTGTCTTCAAGTAGCGAAGAAGTTTATTTTACAGGCGAATCAATATAAAACAGGTACAAGCTTTGTAGAAACGTTAAAAGAACAGTCCATGCACTATGCGAAGTAAGGGGAGAAGATGATGGAAGAACAATTAATACCAATTCAGTGGAAAGATGATGCTTTAGTTTTATTGGATCAAACATTACTACCGAATGAGATTGTCTATGAATCTTTCAAGACAGCTGAAAGTGTGTGGGATGCCATTCAAGTAATGAAAGTAAGAGGAGCGCCAGCGATTGGTGTTTCAGCAGCTTATGGTGTGTATTTAGGAGCTAAGGAAGTTACTCAAAGTACGGTGGAAGAATTGATAGAGGAAGTAAAAAAGGTATGTGCATACTTAGCAACATCAAGACCGACAGCAGTAAATTTATTTTGGGCACTTGAAAGAATGGAGGCAGTCGCGACAGAGAACGGACACTTATCAATCGCCCAATTGAAAGATAGATTACTAGAAGAGGCAAAAGAGATTCATAGAGAAGATGAAGAAATTAATCGTCAAATTGGAGAACATGCATTAACGTTATTCCATGATGAAATGGGAGTATTAACACATTGTAATGCTGGTGCGTTAGCGACGACTAAGTATGGTACTGCGACAGCTCCAATGTACTTAGCGAAAGAAAAAGGATGGGGCTTGAAAATCTATTCAGATGAAACACGTCCTAGATTACAAGGTTCAACGTTAACAGCATTAGAACTACAGCGAGCGGGGATTGATGTTACTGTTATTACGGATAATATGGCAGCTATGGTCATGTCACAAGGAAAGATTGATGCGGTGATTGTTGGATGCGACCGTGTGGCAGCTAATGGTGATGTAGCAAATAAAATTGGGACATTAGGCGTATCTATTTTAGCGAAATACTACAACATTCCGTTTTATGTAGCAGCACCAACACCGACAATCGACTTAAAAACACCGACAGGAAAAGAAATTCCGATCGAGGAAAGAGATGCTTCTGAAGTGATTAATCGCTTCGGACAATATTCTGCTCCGAAAGAAAGTAAAGTATATAATCCGGCATTTGATGTCACGCCACATGAAAATATAACAGCGATTATTACGGAAAAAGGGATTGTAAAAGCACCGTTTACGGAGAACTTAAAAAGTTTATTTCAATAAGTAGCTAGAGTTAAAAAGGCAGTCATCATAAGCTTCATACTTAGGGGGATGTATATGTTATTACAAAAAGAAAGAGAAGAAATTGTAGCGTATGGAAAGAAAATGATTTCTAGCGGTTTAACAAAGGGGACAGGCGGCAATATTAGTATTTTCAATCGCGAGCAAGGTCTTGTTGCCATTAGCCCAAGTGGCTTAGAGTATTATGAAACAAAACCTGAGGATGTAGTTATATTAAACTTAGATGGTGAAGTGGTAGAGGGAGAGAGAAAACCATCAAGTGAGCTCGATATGCACCTTATTTATTATAGAAAGCGTGAAGATATAAATGCGCTTGTGCATACACATTCTCCTTACGCAAAGACGATTGCATCATTAGGATGGGAACTTCCTGCAGTATCGTATTTAATTGCTTTCGCAGGCCCGAATGTACGCTGTGCACCGTATGAAACATTTGGTACGAAGCAATTAGCAGATGCAGCTTTTGAGGGCATGATTGATCGTCGTGCCGTTTTACTTGAGAACCACGGTTTAATTGCAGGTGCAAATAACATAAAAATGGCGTTTACTGTTGCAGAGGAAATTGAGTTTTGTGCACAAATTTATTATCAAACGAAAAGCGTCGGAGAGCCGAAGCTATTGCCAGAAGATGAGATGGCGAATTTGGCGAAGAAGTTTGAAGGGTATGGGCAGCAATAGAATGAAATAAGAAACACCCTCAAGAAAAAATCTTGAGGGTGTTTCTTACGCCTTTTTAAGCAACAAATACATAAAGTAAGGAGCGCCAATTAAAGCAACGACAATACCAGCTGGAATACCGTTAGGGTCGACGATATTACGTCCGATTGTGTCTGCTAATAGCAATAGCCATCCGCCGATTAAAAGGGCGATAGGCATGAAAATTTGATGTCTTGGACCTACTAAAGATTTTGCGATATGAGGAGCCATTAGTCCGACAAAGCTAATTCCGCCTGTTACGGAAACAGCTGCAGCAGCAAGCGCAACGGCTGCAACTAATAAGTATCTGCGTTCTTTTTCAATTTCAATTCCAACGCCGATTGCGACTGGTTCGTTTAATGCTAGAATGTTTAATCGATTTGCTTTATAGAAAACGAACGGAATTAATACGATTAACCACGGGAGCATTGCGAAAACGAAGACCCAGTCATCTCCCCAAATATTTCCTGCAATCCATTTGGCGATAAAGTCCACTTTCATACGATCAGCGGATGAAATAAGGACAATCATCATTCCAGATAGTGCAAATGAAAAACCAATACCAGTTAATGTTAGTCGGATTGGCTGAAGTCCAGTTGATTTACTATAAGAAAATACGTAAATTAGAACAGCTGTCAGAAATGCGCCGATAAATCCAACAACAGGTAGTAAGTAAAGAAATGAACCTACATCTATTGGAAAGTATAAAAAGAAAATAGCAACAGCAACACCAGCCCCGGAGTTGATTCCGAGAATACCAGGTTCCGCTAAATCATTTCGGGTAATACCTTGCAGGATAGCACCTGATAAAGCGAGAGCCATACCAGCTAATAATGTAATAATAATTCTAGGTAGCCGTAAAGAGTATAAAACAAACTCCTCTTTAAAAGTCCCTTGTCCCATTAATGTTGGGAGTAGTCGATCATAAGATAAAGATGCTGAACCAAGTCCCATTCCAACTACAATGGTTGTGATGGTTAGTATAAGTAAAGCAAGTATAATAAGACGTTGTTTTCTTAGAATAGATTGCATCATGAGAATGTTTTTCCTCCTTTACGTACAACGAATAGGAAGAATGGCAGCCCTACAATTGCGACAATAGCGGCAACTGGTGTTTCGTACGGAGCGTTAATAGTACGTCCGACTGTATCTGCAAGTAGCATAAAGGAAGCTCCAGCAATTGCTGACATCGGTATAACAAAACGGTAGTCCGGCCCAACAATTGGACGTACCATATGAGGCACCATTAAACCGATAAATGCCATATTTCCGACAAGCGCTACAGATGCACCAGCAAGTAATATAATAATGATAAATAGAATGGTTTTAATAACAATAATTTTTTGGCCTAGTCCAATAGCCACTTCTTCACTGAAACTAAGAACTGTCAATTTTTTTGCTAGTAAGATAGCGATGAAGATACTAATTGAAATGACTGGAATAATAATTTTCAATTGGCCCCAAGTTGTTCCAATTACGCCCCCAGCAGTCCAAAGTGATACCTCTTGTGAAATTTTGAAGTAAATGCCGACTCCTTCTGAAATTGCGAGTAGAAATGCTGAAACGGCAGCACCAGCTAATACAATTCGAAGAGGGGACAGCCCGCCTTTTTTCACCATACCAATTCCAAATACCATAATTGCGCCAATTGCAGCACCGATAAAGCAAGCAAATGTTAAGTAAAGATAGCTGATGGAAGGATTGAAAGCAAGTGTCAGTGCAAGCGCAGCATTTGCTCCACCAGATAATCCTAATAGTCCAGGATCTGCAAGTGGATTTCGTGTTAACCCTTGCATAATTGCTCCAGAAACAGCAAGTCCAGCTCCTACAAAAATTGCAGCTACTTCACGTGGTAAACGAATTTCTCGAATAATAGATATTTTGTCCCCTTTAGCAGAAGAAGTGAGCGCTAACCATACATCTTTTATTGAAGTATCGGCAGCCCCTAATACCATTGCCACCATAAAAATAAGAAAGAATGCAATTATGCTCAAAATGAGTTTGTATGTAAAAGCTATAGAACGTGGATTGTCGTGATCTTTTGTCATTCGTTTCACATCTTTTCTATTCATAGAATAAAGGAAGAGGAATTCTTAATTTAAGAATTCCTCATGTTTGTATTATTTACCAAGAAAGCTCTTCTTGAAGAAGTCTAGTTGGAAGTCTAATGTAAGTGGATCATTGAAATAGAATTCCATCATGTTTGCTTCGTATACGCGATTATTTTTTACTGCTGGGATGTTTTTATATGATTCTGTCTCTTGGAATGAGTTATCAGTATCTTTGTTTTTACTTACGATTAAGTAATCACCAGCAAACTCAGGTAATACCTCAGTAGATAATGCGTAGTAACCTTCTTTTAATGCTTTTTCTTTTACTTTTTCAGGCATTTTTAATTTCATTTCTTGGTACAGAATTTCTGTTCCACGGCCCCAGTTTTCGCCGTATACATAAAGCTGTTTGTTGAAGTTTTCTACAACAGAAACTGTTGCATCTTCACCGATTTTTGCTTTAATTTCTTTACCAGCGTCTTGTGCACGTTTCTTGAAGTCATCAACCCAAGTTTTTGCTTCTTTTTCTTTGTTTAATAACTTACCGATTTCTAAATGCTGTGTTAAGTAATCAACTTTTCCGTAAGTGTATGTTACAGTAGGAGCGATTTTCTTTAACTTATCAACATTTTTAATATTTGATAAACCAATGATTAAATCTGGATTTAGTTCAGCGATTTTTTCAACGTTTTCATCTGATACTTCAGCAACATCTTTCAGTTTGCTATCAAAACGTGGGTTTTGTTTAGACCATGAATCTACCCCAACAAGATTTACTCCTAATGACATTACGTTACCAGCGAATGATGATAAAACAACAACGCGTTTTGGATTTGCAGGAACTTCTACTTTACCATTTTCAGATTGGTATGTAATTGTTTCTGATTTACTACCTTTTGCATCGTTCTTTTTGTCTGTAGAGCCATTGCTACAAGCGCTCATAACAAGAACGAAAAGAACTGTTAGTGAAATAAATAACTTTTTCATCGTCTTTCTCCTTTAACATAGATGATATGTGTATACAATAATTTGTTTAACTGCAATCTGTTTGAAAGAGTAGTGGTAATGCAAAATGTGTATTAAAAATCTTGAATATGAGATTTTACAATATAGTATATAACCATATTAGTGAAAGAAGATGTAATCTCAAATTTGCTAATTATTAACAAACTGATAATGATTATCACTATTGATTCTTTAAATAATATAATTTTATCTAGGTGTATTGTCAATAGCAATTTTGATTGTAAATTTTGCGGAAACAGGTTATATTTTATTGAGAATGATAATCAATGATTAGTAGCTGAGGAGTGAAGGTGAATGAATAGAGAAGAATTGTTTGATGTAACCGTGATAGGCGGGGGACCTGCAGGGCTTTATTCAGCTTTTTATAGTGGACTCAGAGAGATGAAAACGAAAATAATAGAATTTCAACCACAGTTAGGTGGAAAAATACATGTTTATCCGGAGAAGATGATTTGGGATATTGGCGGATTATTACCGGTTACTGGTGAAAAATTAATTGAGCAACTTGTACAACAAGGTTTAACATTTCAGCCTGAAGTGGTAGTAAATACAAAAATAGAATCGATTATTCGTAACGAAGATGGCACTTTTACGTTAAAGGCGAGTAATGGAGAAGAACACTTTTCAAAAACAGTGATCGTTGCAACTGGAAGCGGTATATTGAATCCACAAAAGTTATCAATTGAAGGTGCGGAGCGATTTGAAGTATCAAACTTAAATTATACAGTTAAATCTTTAAAACGTTTCAAAGATAAAACGGTCATTATTTCAGGCGGAGGTAACTCTGCAATTGATTGGGCAAATGAGTTAGAACCAATTGCGAAAAAAGTTTATTTAACATATAGGAAAGAAGAATTATCTGGTCATGAAGCACAAGTGAAGCAACTTATGAACAGCTCAGCGGAGTGTTTCTTTAATACCTCTATTACAAAATTAATTGCTGGTGATAATCATGAAGCAATTGAATATGTAGAATTAACAAATCACGAGACAGGTGAAGTTGCCCATCTACCTATTGATGAAGTGATTATTAACCATGGGTATGAGCGTGACATTACGTTATTAGAAAATAGTGAGTTAGACGTTGCCATTATAGATAATTATTATATTGCAGGGAATGCAAATAGCGAGTCTTCAGTAGATGGATTATATGCTGCGGGAGATATTTTAAAGCATGAAGGGAAATTACACTTAATTGCGGGAGCGTTCCAAGATGCTGGAAATGCTGTAAATAAAGCGAAACAATTTATTCAACCAGATGCAAGCGAGTATGGAATGGTTTCTTCGCATAATGAAGTATTTAAGAAGAGAAATCGTGAATTGATTAAGCAGATGATGAAATAATAAAAAAACAAGTATACCCCCATTTACTTCTCTATTCGAGTGATTAGAGAGGCAAATGGGGGTTTTCCTGTTTACTATATTTTCAATCATTATAATGACACCGGTTTCATCAGTTCATGTGATATGAACGTTTTATTTGTAAATCTTCCTAGAAAACAATGAATCTATGTTTTGCTGACACAGAACAGTATTACATTATGCTGTCCCTTTAGCTCGTTCGTTAGGAAATGGCATATTTAATATAGACGCAATGTACTGTTTTCCATGCATTCGAGCTAATGATTCTAATATTTGACGGACGCGTTTTGTAAGATGTCCTTGTCCCTTTATAGCCTCACAATATGCATCATAGAAAGCGTATTTAGCCCAAAGGAAATCATCTTGTTGGAATAAAAAATGATTTTTGTACCATTCCCCAATTGTATGGTAACAATTGTTTTCATGTATTGCTGAACTTTGAGAAAGAATACGATCAGATAAAGACGTAGTTAAATGAGAAATTGTGTTTTCTGTTTCAACCTGTAATGTATTTTCTAACATTGTAATGATGTGACGAGTAGCCATATGTTAACTCTCCTTTGTGTAAATGGGTAGTACCATTCTATATTTAAAAAATCCTTACTATATTATTATACAATATATGGAATGCATCCACCTTCTTTTTAAATTGCATTTACAAAATCTTTTTTATTTGTTTACAAAAATAAAGTAAGATACAGTATATAGGAAAAAACAATAAAGGAATGAACGCGTTGTATATAACAGTAGAAGAAGCTGCGGAGTATTTGAATTTACCAAAGTCGTATATTGAAGAGCTAATTCAGCAAAAGAAAATTCGTGCACTGTTTGATGGAGAGCAATATTTATTAAATAAAGAACAATTCAATACACATTTAGAACAAATGGAGAAATATAAGCATTTAGTGGAAGAAATATTGAACGAGCCAATTCCAGAAGATATGGATGTTAAAGACGAAGATTAAACGATGGGAAATCCCGTATGAAGATATGCAGAAATGTATCTTCATACGGGATTTTTTTTTGTGAAGATGCCAAATGTAATAGATCTTAAGCGTTTTGTAGGAGTTTGATAGGTAAGAGTCTACCATGTTAAAAGCATATTTTTTTCTAGCTAGGACAAACATAGAGAACGTAACCTGTACAGATACATATACTATCAGTGCAAAAGCTTATAAATTAATGGAAGGGGTTTTCTCGTGAGTTTATTTCATTGTGATTTTCTGAAAGATTTAATTGGATCTTTTGTGAGAGTAAACAGAGGTGGTCCAGAATCTCAAAAAGGGACAATAGTCGCAGTATGTTCGGATTACTTTGTATTAAAGAATGAAAAAGGAGAGCTCTATTACTATCAGATTCGTCATCTGAAAAGTGTTACAAAAAATGCGAAAGATTGTAAAGCAGATGATTGCGGATGGTTTGAATGTGAATGTGAAGATGACTTTGAAAAGCTACTTCAAAGCTTCAAGTATCGCTGGGTGAAAATTAATCGTGGGGGTCCGGAGAAAGTTGAAGGTATTTTACAAGATGTTTCTTGTGAATTCGTGACATTAATTGTAAAAGAAGAAGTTATATTAGTTGCAGTATCTCATATTAAGAGTGTCACAGTAGAGTGCGGAGAGAGCGAAGAAAGCAAAGAAAGCAATAGTGAAAGCACTTCTTCAGGTCGAGATCGCGCACAAAGACAATCAAGTAGAGGAAGATAATAAGAAAGGAGGATATAAATTTGGAGAGTGTATTATGCTGTGAGCAAATTAAGTGCTTAGTTGGTGAGACTGTAAAAGTAAATCTTCGTGGACCAGAGAGTCGAGTGGGGGTACTTGTATCGTTAGGAAGAGATTACCTTACATTACAACTTCCTCTTGGTGAATTAGTATATTACCAATTGAAACACGTGAAGAGTCTAGTTAAGAAAGTGAAAGAAAGTAAATGTGGCGATTGCTATGTTTCATGTTTCTGCTCTGATGATGATACTTTTGTCGATGTATTACGTGACTTGAAGTATAAGTGGGTAAAGATTAATCGTGGCGGCCCAGAGTGTGTGGAAGGTTTATTAAGTGAAGTGCATGAAGAATGTATTACGCTAGTAAACTGTGATGAAGTCATTTATATCATTAATTATCATATTAAGAGTGTGAGTCAAGTAGTGAAATGTAAAAAGAATGAAGATGAATAATGTTTAATAAATAAGAGGGGCATTATGAGGGAAAGAGAAGAATAATTTCTTATTTCGATAGTATGAAAAGGAATTAATTACTATTCAGACAGAACATTGCCCTGATTATTTTTTTGAAATGTAAGATAGGAAAGGTGAAGTCCATAGGAAGGAGGATATAGATGAATGAGTTGAATAAAAGTATTGGAGAAAATATATATGTTAAATTAATCGGTGAAAAGAGATTTAAAGGCGTATTAATTGATGTAGGAAATGATATCGTTGTTATTTACAATGGACAAGACTACGTATATATATCTTTATACCATGTACAATATTATAAATTTTTAAGACCACATGATGAAGAAGTATCAAAACCAGATGTTGATTCTGTAATTAAGAGGGAATCCCCTTCCATTTCTTTGAGAAAAGTATTAAGTACGTCTAAAGGAATTTTTACAGAAGTTTATGTAGCAGGAAATGCTCCAATACATGGTTATGTTACAAGTGTAATGAATGATTATATTGTTTTTTATAGTCCAGTTTATAAAACAGTATATATATCTTTAAAGCATTTAAAATGGTTAATTCCGTATAAAGAAAATCAAGTCCCTTACGCCCTCAATAAAAATGAACTCCCCGTGAATCCGTTAAATATTACGTTAGCTAGAACATTTGAAGAGCAGCTTATTAAAATGGCTGGAAAAATTATGGTGTTCGATTTAGGTGAGGAATCTAATAAAATCGGAAAGATGGCGAAGATTGATGAAGGGCATATTGAAATATTAAAAGCGCGTGATGCAAGAATGTATGTAAATATTCAACATGTAAAATCTGTCCATTGTCCGTAGACGAGTTGAAAGGGCTGGCTTTTTCTTTTAGATGCAAAAGAAAAGGTCGAGCCTATTTATTTAGTTTGATTTGGATGTGAGGGGAAAAATGAATTGAAGATAAATATATTAGCGATCTATGGAGAGCTAATCTTGTGCAAAATTATAAAAAATATGTACGAGTCATCTTTTTGTATATTCAATTTATTTTTTGGAGGGAGAACTGTTCAACTACTATATTAAAGGGGTTTTGTTGGTGGAACAGTTTTCAAATTCGTCATCGATTACATTACTTGGTAGTGCTGGTGGAGCAGCAAAAGCAGTTTTAGCTATTTTAAATCAAGCGATAGTAAATGAAAAAGATCCGATTTATGAAGCGATAAGGAATGTTCAATTTCATTTGGTTGATATAAAACAAAAAGATAGGACTTATTATGATGAGTTGTTTCCAAATTTGAAAAATCAATTGTTTTTATATGAAATTGACCTTCAAGATGTAGTGAAATTCAAACAACATTTGAAAGACAAAAGTACGGGTGTTGTTATTGATGTTTCGGGGGCAGATACGATCAGAGTATTAAGCTGTTGTAATGAACTTGGAATTTGTTATATAAATTCAGCTTTGGAAAATGAAGTAGTAGACCAGGATGATAGTTTAATCGGTTTTCAGCTTACGGAAAGATATACGAGGTTTGAGAAGGAGAAAGAGAAATTTACAAATACAAAAGCAATTATAGGCTCAGGTATGAATCCAGGTGTTGTGCAATGGATGGTCGTTGAACTTATGAAGGAACGACCAAATGAAAAGCCAAGGGCATGCTATATAGTGGAACATGATACTTCATTTTTGAACGATACAGCACTGATAAAGCCTCATACACTTTATGCTTCATGGGCAGTAGAACGATTTCTAGATGAAGCGATATGGAGCTATCCGATGTATATGAGTCATCATCGTCCCCTTTACTTTTATGAAGATGTATATGCTTCAGAGTATAAAGTAAAGTTAGGAGAGAAAGAGTTTCATGGTTGTTTAATGCCACATGAGGAAGTTTTAATTTTAGGGAAAAATTTCAATATGGAAGTGGGCTTTCTGTACCGAATTAATGAGTATACGACCAACGTAATTAGACAGAACTTAGACCAAGTAGAAGATTTATGGAATTGGAATCGTAAAGTATTTAATCCAGCGGAAGAAGAGATTGCAGGGGAGGACCTGGTTGGTGTGCTACTCGTTTATGAAAATAGCGAGACGTATATGTACAATGTAATGAATAGTAGCCAGGTTTTTCATAAATATAAAACGAATGCAACTTACTTTCAAGTAGGGTGCGGGATTTATGGAGGCTTGTGCAGTTTACTTTTAGATCACTTTGGACAAGGTGCTTACTATGTCGAGGAATTATTATTAAATACAGAGAGTAAGTACGGCGAATATCTAAATTTATATATGAATAATTTTGTAATAGGACATAACAATTTTACGGATGGCCTGCTACATGATCGGTTAAGATGGATATAAGTTATAGCGAAAGGGAAGGGGGAAATCTTCTTCCTTTTCGTATGATAAGGTTGTATATTGCCCTGAGAGCAATTTCATACTTATAATTTAGAAAGATAACATGTGTATGGATCATGAGGAGTATTTATATGAACAAATTTAAAAGCTTGATTTATGAGGAAAGAGAAGCTTTAAAAGTATTTAAAAAAATTAACGGATTTTTTAGGGAAAACAAAGCCAACAAATTACGAATGATGTAATATACGAGCAATCCTTTTATATGTTGTACAACTAATGGAAAGTTATGCAGTGCAATATAGAGTGAGATTTCATTTGCAAGTAGATGGGACTAGGAACGAAAGTGGAATTTTCTTTACCGACAGCATAATGTGCTAGAAGAAAATATTTTTCAGAAAAGTGTTCTTGTTGTGTAAATATAAACATTTTATAAAATGTTTCAAGAAGGGTTTTTTTTATAAAATACTTCGTTTATAATGGAGGAAAATATCGACATGAGATTTGTTATTCATGTAACGGTTCGGTAGTGTTAGGAAAAGAAGGGGTGCACGCGCATCCTTTTTTCTATGCAGATATTATGAAAGAGGTGGTATGATGGAATTAACATTAAATTCGACTGTATGTTTACACACGATTCAATTTAGAAAAGAGCAAAAGAATTATATTGTAAAAGATACAATTACAGGAGAAAAATATGAAATGCCGCCACTTTGGATTGATGCATTGGCAATGATGCGTGACGGTTTTTTATTGGGAGAAATTGAGGAGAAATTAAAAGAAGAGTATCCAGACGAAGAAATAAATATGTTAGCATTTACGAGGCAACTGTTAGAGCTAGAGCTTGTCGGAATGGTAGATGGGGAAGAAATAGCTTGTACAAAGAAAAGAGAGAAAGATTATTTAGCTTGGTTACGTCCTCGTGTTGAGCAATTCTTTCTTAGTTTAAATAAAAAAAATAGAAGCAAAGGTCAATGATGATCTTTGCTTTTTTTGTATAGTTTGTTTAAAAAATTACAGCGAATGCCCTGGCAAAAGCACCATCGCTATCTTTAATTTTTAAAGGTGCCGCTGAGAAAAAGAAACGTTTCGTGTGAATGGCATCTAAGTTTGTTAAGTTTTCAATTAAATAAATATTATTCCCAAGTAGTATGTGATGAATTGGTGATGTTTCTGTCGTTACCTCATCAGGAGAAATGAAATCTAGGCCGACCGATTTTATTTTTAATTGAACTAATTCCTCGGCTAATTCTTCAGAAAGATAAAAAGCTTCTTGCTCATATGCCTCTGTATTCCACTTAGTAGATAGATTGGAATGGAAAATAACAATATCCCCTTCTTTTATGTCAGCATTGTGCAATACTTCTTTAGGTATTTTTCGTTCTTGTACATGAGTTACATCAATAAGAACCGCCTCGCCTACAAATTGATCTAGGGGTAATTGATCAATAGTCGTTGCGCCTGAAATGAAATGAGCAGGAGCATCACAATGCGTGCCAACATGAACGACAGAATGAAAATCTGTAACTTGATAGCCTGTCTCTTCAACGCTTGTAATGGCCCCTAAATTGATTTTTGGTGTTCCAGGGAATTGGGACATATTGTTTTCAAATGTTTGTGATAGGTCAATTACTTTCACTTTACATACCTCCAATATATGTTTTGAAATAAAAAAACTCACCTTTCGTAATCAAGAAAGATGAGTTTTGCACACAATAGTTACGTTTTATCTTTCAAAATGCAATGCATTTTGCAGGAATTAGCACCTATTCAGTTTGTATAAACTGAGGTTGCTGGGCTTCAAAGGGCCGGTCCCTCTGCCTCTCTTGATAAAGACATATTTAATTTTAGTTCTGAATATTCATTGTATTTAAATTGTAATTCATTTCCTTTTTTCGTGCAATACAAAATAGGTATTCACCCAAATAAAGATGCTCGCATATTGTAGCTTATGTAAATAGAATGCTGCGAAGGAGTGAGTGCAGTGACAGGGACTGTATTGAATTATTATGCTGGTGGAAATACAGCTAGAGGATTTCATAATTTATATGATGAGAATTTAAAAGGGTTAGACAGATTATTTATTTTAAAGGGTGGCCCTGGAACGGGGAAATCTTCTTTAATTAAGGCAATAGGTCGTGAATGGGTTGAAAAAGGATATGATATTGAATTTTTACATTGTTCTTCCGATAATAAATCGGTTGATGGTGTAATTATCCCGAAGTTAAAAGTAGGAATTGTTGATGGAACATCTCCGCATGTTATCGAGCCGAAAATGCCAGGAGTTGTTGAGGAGTATATCAATTTAGGGGTTGCTTGGGACTCAGATAAATTAAGAAAGCAGAAGGTGGAAATTGAACGATTTGTTTCAGAGGCAAGCAAAGCTTTTCAAACTGCCTACGCTTGCTTTCACGAGGCGCTAATTATACATGATGAGTGGGAGAAAATATATATTAATAACATTGATTTTAATAAAGCAAATGAACTAACTGATCAGCTGATTCAGAAGCTCTTTACGGATAAAGGTGGGAAACAATCGCTTGTGAAACATCGTTTTTTAGGAGCAGCTACACCAAAAGGAGCAGTTGATTTTGTTCCTAATTTAACAGAAGGATTATCACATCGTTATTTTATAAAAGGGCGCCCAGGCTCTGGAAAATCAACTATGCTCAAAAAATTAGCTAAGGCAGCAGAAGAAAAAGGCTTTGCGGTTGAAGTATATCATTGTGGATTTGATCCAAATAGTCTTGATATGGTTATCGTAAGAGAGTTAGGGTTTGCAATTTTTGATAGTACCGCACCACATGAATATTTTCCAAGCCGTGAAGGTGATGAAGTTATAGATATGTATGCCCTAATCGTGACACCAGGGACAGATGAGAAGTATGCGACAGAAATTCGCGACGTGTCAATTCAATATAAAGCAAAAATGAATGAGGCGATGTCTTTCTTAGCGAAAGCGAAATCAGTTCGTGATAAATTAGAACGAATTTATATTGCGGCTATGGATTTTTCAAAAGTAGATGCATATAAAGAGGAGATTCAAAAAGAGTTTGAAAGAATTGCGGTTAGTGTAACAGAAAAGAACAAGTAAAAAATAAGGGATTTTGGCAGGCTGTCGGGAATTTTCTGACAGCTATTTTAGTATGTAGTAAACTTAGTAATATATTTGTCGAATTTCCAAGGAAATAATCAAAAAATGGAGAGGGTATGAAATGAGAGAGAAAATTAAAGCGGAGTTAGCAAGAATTGAAAAAGAGAATGATGTGAAAATCTTATTTGCAGTGGAATCAGGAAGTCGTGCTTGGGGATTTCCATCGAAAGATAGCGATTATGATGTTAGATTTGTTTATATGCATCCGGTAGAGTGGTATTTATCAATTCATGATAAACGAGATGTAATTGAGTATCCAATTAGTGATGATTTAGATATAAGTGGATGGGATATTAAAAAGGCGTTACAACTATTCGCAAAATCAAACCCAGCTTTACTTGAATGGATTCGATCACCGATTTTTTATTCGAAAAACACTCATTTTCCAGAACAACTTCAGCAAATGAGTGATAAGCATTTTGACCCCAAAGCAACGATATATCATTACTTACATATGGCTTCAAAAAATTATCGTGAATTTTTACAAGGCGAGAATGTAAAATTGAAAAAGTACTTTTATGTATTGCGTCCTATTTTAGCTTGTAAGTGGCTAGAGGAGAAAACAACTTTGCCTCCCGTAGAATTCGATCGATTGATTACAGAATTATCATTAGAACGTAGTGTATTAGATGAAATTGAACAGTTATTAGTAAAGAAAAAGGCAGGTACTGAATTAGATATGGGATTAAAAATTGAGGTTTTGAATCAATTTTTAGAAGAACAAATTCATTACTATGAGCAATATGTAAAAGGAATCGAAAAGGGATCAGGGATTGATATTGAGAGTTTAAATACATTGTTTCGAGATATGTTGTTTGCAGTATATGAAAAAGAGCACAAGTGAGTTTGTGCTCTTTTTTATTTTGTAGGAATAAAAAAACAGATATAGCTGCTATGAGACCTGCGAATGAGAATAAGTCAAAATTACATGCTAAGTCATATTGCATTGTCTACTCATTATCAACTCGTTTTAACGGTTGATCTGCTGGACCTTCCATAACATCGCCCTCAATTGAAAAGCGGGAACCGTGGCAAGGACAATCCCAAGTACAATCACCATTATTCCACTCAACCTCGCAGCCAAGATGTGTACAAGTTGTATCGACAATATGTAATTTTCCATCTTTGTCCTTATAAGCACCTGCTCGTTTCCCGTTAACATGTACGACAGATCCTTCACCAACTTCGAGATCTTCTGGTTTACGTAATGCAGTTTCAATCTTTCCTTCAATTAAATGTTTCGCAACATCAAGGTTTTGAGAGAAGAACGTTTTTATATCTGGATTTGCATGGAAGCGTGATGGTGCATACAGTTCTTTATATGGGCTGTGTACTTTTAAAATGGAATCCTTCAGTAAATGAGCGGCAGCAGTTCCAGTTGTCATTCCCCATTTACGATATCCAGTTGCAACAAATATATTTGGATTCCTTTCGTTAATATGTCCGATATAAGGAAGTTTATCTAGCGTGATTAAATCTTGTGCTGACCATCTATAGGGAACTTCATCTACTCCAAACGTTGCTTCCGCAAAAGAATACAGTGCTTCGTAATGAAGCATCGTGTTAATTCCTTGTCCTGTTTTATGACTTTCGCCGCCAATTAAAATTAATTTTTCCCCATTGTTTGTTGTATAGCGCAAAGAGCGTTTTGGGTCATCAATACTTAAATACATGCCACCTGGATAATCCGTTTTTGCTTTGATTGCAAGAGCATAAGAGCGTTCAGCATACATGCGTGTAAAGAAAAAGCTATTCGCATCATAAAAAGGAAAATGCGAACAAGAGACAATATATTTGCAAGTGATGCGATGTCCGCCCTTTGTAATGACTTGCGGATAATCACCTTTTTCCACATCAATGGCTGTTGTTTGTTCATAAACTTTTCCACCCATCTCCACAAACTTTTCTAAAAGTGTTTTCAAATAAAGGATGGGATGGAATTGTGCTTGGTTTTTCATGACCAGTGCAGATTGTACGGGAATCGGAATCGATAGAGATTGAACATAGTCACAAGGTATATTTAATTTTTGATAGGCTTCATATTCTTTTGATAAATTTCTTAATCCATTATCAGTAGTTGTATATAAATATGAATCTTCATTTGAGAAATTACAGTCGATTTTATATGTTTGTACAGTCTCATTTATAAATTGAAGAGCATGATTATTTGATTCATAGTAAAGCCTCGCTTGTTCCAAGCCGAAATGATTGATTAATTCATCATAAATAAGATCGTGTTGCGCTGTTACCTTTGCTGTTGTATGCCCAGTCGTTCCATTTAAAATGAGGCCAGAATCAATTAAAACAACGTTCATACCTTCTTTTGCAAGTAAATGGGCAGTTGTAATGCCTGTAATCCCAGCTCCGATAACAGCAACTTCAGTTTTTGTATCTTCAGATAAATGAGGAAAAGCAGGGATTTGAGTAGATTCAATCCAATAAGATAATGGGAATTGTGGAAATGTATCGCTTGTCATTATAGAAACCTCCCGATTTTAGAACAATTTTCCTTTTAATATTTCCATATGATATGAAATTCATGTGTGTTGTTTTAGAAGGTGTCTATTTTTATTAAAAGAAAGATGAAATTATTTTAATATAATTATTCAATGTCATCGGTATGAAGAGGTAGGAGTTGTGTAAAGCTAGATTCAAGTGAGTTTATTTGTTGTTTACATAGAGGGTTCTTGAATAAGATAGAGTCTATAGTATGTCAGTGTATGTATATGCATAATGGATGAAACCTTATAAAATCTATGTTTTTTCTTTAGTGAAATAAGGTATGATTATAAAAATATAACCAACTTTTATTACTAGGTCATAAAAGTTGTTGACAATATAGAAATTCTATTGATATGATTCATCATGTGGAAAGGTTGATAGAGAGTAAAAAGAGAAATGTTTTTCATTGATAATAAAAGCGAAAAAATAAGTGACGATAGAGTGAGTATATTTTCCTTATAATAGATGCTTTTTTGATCATCTAGTAAAATCAATCTGGAAGCAAGAATTGATATATGTAAGTTGCGCAAGGCGCGGCATAAGAAAGGGGCAAAAGGATGAAGGAGCTTCATACGTTTGGGTGGTATGCAGCACGTGTATCACCACATTTGCCGAAAAAAGCATTTAAACCAGTTCCTACTCGTTTATTTGGTGGACTGGCTTATTTGCTTGTGGCATTGGCGGGGTTAATATCGATTGGTGTATTTGAATTGAATGTGTGGGCGAATCTAGGAATTGCGATTGTTCTTGGATTATGTTTTGCTTCACTTGGGTTTTTAGGGCATGAAATTTTACATGGAACTGTTGTAAGAAAAGCATGGCTTCGTGATTTCTTAGGCGCGATTGCATTTATGCCATTATCAACAGGTCCTAAACTTTGGAGAAAGTGGCATAATGCAACGCATCACGTTCATACACAGCATGAAGAGAATGATCCAGATGCATGGCCGACACTTGAGAAGCTTAAGAAGAGTAAGTTTTTGAGCTGGGTATATCGTATGCCCCTTCATGTACGTTCATTCTTTAGTTTTCTGTCACTAACCATTCAATTTACATTACATTCGACTCGAATGTTCTTTCATTTTATAAAAGAATTTAAGTCATCCAATCAAAAATCTGTATGGCTTCAACTTCTTTTGCCTTGGACAGTTTGGATTAGTTTATTGTTTATTATGGGACCAGCAAAATGGTTATTTGCATATGTGATTCCGTTGTTAATTGCTAACTTTATTGTAATGGCATATATCGCAACAAATCACCGCTTAAATCCAATTGTTCCAGTAAATGATCCGTTAGCAAACTGTTTATCAGTAACAGTGCCGCGCTGGGTAGATGTTTTACATTTCAATTTCTCATATCATACAGAACACCATTTGTTCCCTGCTATGAGCTCTAAATACTATCCGTTAGTAAAAGAGAAAATTAAAGAAATGTGGCCGGAACGCTATCATGAGATGCCAATGACAAAAGCTTTGGCAGCGCTATGGAATACACCACGTGTGTATTATCAAGGAAGTGAATTAGTGGATCCGCATAGAGAGCATTTCTATGGTTCTTTAGGAAATGGACTAGATCCTCATAATATTTCATATCGTGAGGAACATATAGAGGAAAAAGAGAGTATTAAAAAAGTAAATCAGTAAAAATTGATATATTTTGCAGTGAAAAAGCAAGCCATCTCAGGCTTGCTTTTTCTTATAAAGAGACTTCTTTTTTATTCTTTCTACTAACTTGAACTGAATTGGTTTCTTTTCTTTGTAATCGTTGCTCTAAAAGATTAACAAAGTAAGTAAATAGAAGAACTAGTACGAGGTAATATAAACCAACGATTATGTATGTATCTAATTGTTGGAAGTTACTTGCAGCAATTGATAAACCTGATCCCCATAATTCAGACAATCCTACATATGCAACGAGCGAAGAATCCTTTAATCCAATAATAAACTGATTTCCTAAAGGAGGAAGAGATTGCCGAAATGCTTGCGGTAATATAATACGGCGCATCGCTAAAGGATAAGGCATACCTAGAGAGCGAGCGGCTTCTAACTGTCCACGGTCGACAGATTGAATGGATCCGCGGAAAATTTCAGTAATATATGCACCGTTATGGATTGCTAAAGCAATTGCCCCTGCCCAAAAAGGAGTGAAGACAATAATTGATGTAATACCGAAATAGAGAATGGCAATTTGAACAATTAAAGGTGTACCACGAATAATGGCGATATATACATGAGCAATACTATTTAAAACCTTATTGTTAGAGATTCGAAAAAAGGCGAATAGTAATCCGATTAGTGAACCGAGTAATAGGGATGTTAGTGTTAATTGTAATGTGACAATAGTAGCCTTTAAGAGTGTGGGATAAGTAGACATAAAAATTTCAAACATATGTGTCACCTCATATTGTATGGATTTTGGTAGGGAATGAAATACCCCACATAAAAAGTGGGGCATAATGTATGAAACATTTGACTAGCTAATTTACTTCGTTTTTTCCTCTTCACCGAGAATATTACGCCCAAACCATTTTTTACTAATTTTTTCATACGTACCATCTTTAATGATTTCATCTAAAGCTTTATTTACTTTCTCAACCATTTCTTTATCATCTTTACGAATAGCAATTCCCATTTCATCAAGATTTAATGGTTTTCCAGCTTCTTTTATATTTGATTTCCCTTCTTTGATCATACGTAATCCGACCATTTGATCAGTGATTACTGCATCAATACGCCCAGGCTCTAAGTCCATAAGTGCAGTAATATCGCTGTCATATTCTGTGATTTGATCTGTATGTTTTGCAACAAGGTCTTTAAAGGTACTAGCTTTTACAACACCAATTTTCTTACCTTTCAAATCCTCTGGGGAAGAGATAGATGTATTCTTTTTAGCCACAAAAATTTGGGCACCAGAACGATAATAAGGATTTGAGAAATTAACAGCTTTTAAGCGTTCTTCTGTAATTGCCATACTGCCCAATATAGCATCATATTTTTTCGATTGTAGACCTTGAATTAGCGTTTCCCACGGATTTGTAATAGGAGTGGGTTTCATATTCATTTTTTTCGCAAGTGCCTCACCAATTTCCACATCAAAACCGGCAAGCTTTCCGTCATTTTCTTTATAGTTAAAAGGTTTATATAAGCCACTCATCGCATAACGGAATTCTTTTTCACCATTTGAAGAAGTAGTAGCACTTTCCTTACTACAGGCTCCTAGTATGAAGGATGTACATAATGTAATACTCGCAACAATGGTTAATAGTTTTCTTTTCATAAAACCCCTCCTATATATTGATCATACGGATGGTTTTAAGTATGTTATTGAGTTGTGCACCGTATGAATGTATTTCTTTTCATTTGAAACAGAAGTTACATTATAAAACGTTGCGTAAAAATTGTTTTGCTCGTTCATGTGATGGAGCTGAAAAGAATTGCGCTGGCGGAGCGTCCTCTACAATTTTTCCATCATCCATAAAAATGACGCGATCAGCTACATCTCTTGCGAAATTCATTTCATGAGTAACAATAATCATGGTCATTCCTTCTTCAGCAAGTTCTTTCATAACTTGCAATACTTCTCCAACAAGTTCAGGGTCTAAGGCTGAGGTAGGTTCATCAAATAGCATAATTTTAGGGTTCATAGCAAGAGCTCGTGCTATAGCAATGCGCTGTTTTTGACCACCTGATAGGAGGTGAGGCGTCACATCTGCTTTATCTTGTAGGCCGACTTTTTGCAATAGCTGATTTCCGATTTCCTTTGCGTTTGCTGCTTCTAATTTTTTTACATGAATAGGTGCTTCTATGATGTTTTCTAGTGAGGTCATATGGGGAAAGAGGTTAAAGTGCTGAAAAACCATACCGACATTCTCGCGGACTTTGTTTAAATTTGAATGCTTAGGATCAATTTGTTCCCCTTGTAAGTGAATTTCACCTTCATCGTACATTTCTAAAAAGTTCAGACAGCGAAGTAATGTACTTTTACCGGAACCACTGGCACCAATTAAAACAACAACTTCTTTTTCTTTTACTTCTAAATCAATTCCTTTTAAAACATCAAGTGAGCCGAATGATTTTACTAGATTTCGAACCTGAATCATACAAAACCCCCAGTCAAAAATATATTTTGCAAATGTTGCCCCTTATTTCTGTTATTAGCCACAAATTGTCAGAATCCTTCATTTTTTTCGGAGGATAGTTCCTATATAAATAAATCTGAATGTATAATTCAATTAGAAAGACCACCTAATTTAGGTGGTCTTTCCTATGCTTACAAATTTTTAATTTTAAATTGAGTTGCGAACGCTTCTAATTCTTCAACAAGTTTTTGCATTTGAAGAGACATATTTGTAATATCCTGTATTGATACCGACTGGGCTTGTGAAGATTGAGATGTATAATTAGTCTCCGAAACTATATTTTGTGAAATTGAAGAGATATTAATAAGTGCGCTATTTATTTCTTCTGAGCTTGCTGACATTTCTTCTGCACTTGCTGTTATATCTTGTATTTGATCTGTAACCTCATTAATATGATTCACGATATTATGGAATGCTAATTTTGCATTTTGAACGGCATGAATGCCTTCTTGAATTTCTTGTTGTCCTTTCCCCATAACGTTGACTACATCTTTTGTATCATTTTGTACGAGTAAGTTTAGTTTTGTTATATCTGTAGCTGCTTGTTTTGATTGTTCAGCAAGCTTACGAACTTCTTCAGACACAACTGCGAATCCTTTTCCATGTTCACCGGCGCGAGCAGATTCAATGGCAGCGTTTAAAGATAATAGATTTGTTTGTTCAGAAATGTAAGTAATAGTTTGTAATGCTTTATCGATATCTTGTGTACGAACAACTAATTGATCTACCACTTTATATATTTCATCCATGACGGTATGGATAGTTGTCATTTGAGAAATGGATTTCTCAATGATTTCGCTTCCTATATTCGCCTTATCAGAAGTAGAAATAGCTAAGTTTGAAATCGTTGTAGAAGATTCAGCTATGCTTTGCACGCCATTTGCTATTTCATCCATAGCTGTAGAACTATCTTTAATATTCGCAGACTGATCATTAATATGGTGAGACAACTGCTTCATTGTATTTGCAATGTTATCCATAGTGGAAGAGGAAACGGTTGCTGTTTCAACAATGTGGTTTGTAGAGCCTTTTACTTTTACACTTGTTTGAATCACATTGTTAATAATTTGCTGTAAATTTAATATCATTTGATCAAAACTATTAAACATATGACCAAATTCATGACGATATTGTTTTGGTACAGCAACGGTTAAATCACCTTTTCCAGCTGTATTCATTATGTTTCGTAATGAATTGATTGGATTGATAATAGATTTAGCAGTAAATAAGGAGATAAGAATGCAAAGAACTAAACATGCAATGAATAAAATAATTGTTACGCTTATCACTTGCTTATAAGAGTGTTGACTTTCGTTATACAGATTTTCAGCTATCTTTTCGTTATAATCACTAAGATTTTTTAAAGAATCTACTGTAGCCGATAAATTAGGTTCAACTGTAGTTAGATAAAATGAATATGCTTGATTAAGTTTATTCTCTTTAATGAGATCAAGCATTTGAGCACGATGCTTTTCATAGTTTGCAAGTTTTTCTTTATATTGGTTGAGGAGTTTTTTTTCTTCGCCTGTTACATATGTATTTTCATATTGAGCTCGTAATTTTTCGGTTTCTTTATTTGCATCATTTAATTTAATTAAAATTGTAGTACGTCGATTCTCATCTTCAGTAATAATGAGTTCCTTTACATAACTAAACTCTTGGTACATGCTGCTCTCAATAGAGCCTAGCCATTTAATAGGTTGTAGACGATCCACATATACTGTTTGAAGCTGTTTGTGCATTTGTTGTAAATTTATATAATTTACAACGCTAATAATTAGTATGGAAAGAATGGGTACTGCCACTAACAATATAAATCTATTTATAACACTTAAACGATCTAAAGTTTTTAACATAGAATCACCTAACCTTACATTATTTAGTTGAATATATAATTGGCATCCAAATAAAAGTATACATTATTTTTATTCTATATACAGAAAAAGTAATGTAATGAATATGTAAATAAAAAAACAAAAATCGATATATCTTTCTATAAGGAAAATATGGATAATAATATATAGATAGTATGTATATTACTTATGAGGAGGAATGAGAAATGGAAAAGGAGAAGAAAACTTTTTCCTTTGGTTTACGTACACAACTTATGCTATTTACTACAGTTTTAGCTTTTATTACATATTCAACAAGTATATTTTTTATTTACGTGATATACGATTATTTTCAAAGTTATGTAAGTCAAACTGTCTATAATATTATCGTTATGTTACTAGGTGTAGTATGGTCTGGAATTTTAGCGTATGGAGCAGCAATCTTTTTAATTAAACCGCTTCGAAAATTGGAGGAGGCTGCAAGGAAGGCCGCCGATGGTGATATTCGTGAAGATGTCCCGTTACCAAAAACAGATGATGAGATTAAATCTTTAAGTGTTGCATTCAATATGATGCTAGGGAACTTAAGAGGTATGGTAAAAAATATTGATACTACATTTTCGTATACAAATAATCAAGTTCAGCAAATTAGAAGACAAACAGGGGAAGCAACAAAGCAAGCACGAGGTGTGTCTGAAACCCTTGCAGAGATTTCTTCTGGCGCGGAGCAATCAGCAGCGTCCATTCAGGCGATTGTTTCGGCTGTCGATACAACAACTTCCATTGCAAGTGAAGTAGAAGAAAAAGCAAAACAGTCTGACGAGTTGTCTTTAGAAATGGTTCAAGCTTTAGGGCAAAGTACACGAGTCTTTACTTCCTTAATTCAAGGTATTCAAACATTGGCAAAAGAAAATGAAAATTCGATGCAAAATGTACAGAAGTTAGAAGAACGAATGAAACAAGTGGAACATATCGTTTCTGTTGTGAGTGAGATTGCTAGTCAAACGAATTTATTAGCACTGAATGCTTCTATTGAAGCAGCCCGTGCTGGAGAGCATGGAAGGGGCTTTGCAGTTGTAGCTGAAGAAGTACGTAAACTTGCTGATGAAAGCGATCATTCTGCAAGAAATATATCGCAATTATTACAGAATATGCAAGAAGAAGTGCAACAAGTCGCATTGAAAATGACAGAGCAAGTGAAAACAGCTAAAGAAGAGGCACAACGTGGGGCAGCTACCGAATTAATTTTAAAAGAAATGTCATCGAGTATTATGGAAGTTGCCGATGCAACGAAGCAAATTAGTGGCTATATGAACGAACAAGTGAGTCACATTCATCAAACAGGAGCACAGACGAAGGCTGTAGCAGCAATTGCTGAGGAAACATCAGCTGGTTCACAAGAAGTAGCGCGTGTGACGTTGCAACAATCAAAAAATATGGTACTAATCGATCAATTATTAAAGGATTTAGAGAAGCAAGCAGCGGACTTGAAACAAACAATTGAACGATTTTCAATGTAAAAAGGAAGAACAGCATTCTGTTCTTCCTTTTTTACGTATGAAAAGGAGGGATACTTTGTTGAAAATGAAAAACATTGCACGGATCATATATGGTTTTCACTTTACGCAATCTTTGAAAGTTAGGACCATAATAACTAGTTTGCCAATTTTTAATGTCGATATCGGGCCAATTGACATAGTCACCTAGTGTATAAGGATCTAAGCTTTCTCGTAAATCTTTAACCCAACGTATGTTAAGATTTTCTTCATCATCGCATTTCCAAGAGGTAATGTATTCTTGCGCAATAATTGCTTTACGATGAAAATAAGCTGTTTCAGTAGGCGGAATATTTTCAACAGCGCCCACGAGCGATTGGTGCCAAATACTCGCATCTTTATTTGGAGCATGAGAAAGAAAATGTTGCATGATTTGAATTCCTTTAAGAGGGATAGGTTTATACACGTAGGAACCAGAACGCTTAAAGTTTTCAGGAATATTACCACTATTAAAGAATTGAACAGCTTTTATATATGGAACTTCATCTATAAAAAGTGAGGGGGTACCAGTTTCAAGAAGAGGAGATAATAAGGAATAGAGTTCAGAGGAAGGGCCAACAAATTCACCTTTTACTTCAATTTTATTTCGTTGCTTTGCGAATAATTCAATTGATGAAGTGAGACGCTCGTCTATATAAGGTGCCCAGTTTTGCCACGCTTGAAATGCAGCGATAAAATCTTCCCATTCCCATGTAATTGAGAAGATTGATACATTCTTTATGGAATGCACTCGAAAAGTTAAAGAAGTAACAATTCCGAAGTTTCCACCACCACCACCGCGGCATGCCCAAAACAAGTTATGGTTTTCATGTTCGTTTGCGCGAATGATTTTTGCTCCAAATTTACCGCACGCTTGTACCATTTCAACTTCTACTAATTGATCACATGTTAATCCAAATAAGCGTGAAAGCATACCGATACCACCGCCAAGTGCTAATCCAACAATTCCAACGCTTGCACTTGTACCAGCCGGTATTGTCACACCATAATTCCAAAGCTCTTTATAAACAGTGCCAAGATTTGCACCAGCTTCAATTGTTGCTGTTAATGTATCTGTATTAACAGTAATGCGATGCATTTCACTCACATCAATAATAAGTCCTCTATTTAAAAGAGAAAAATTTTCATAGCTATGACGGCCGCTTCTTAAGCGAAATGGTACATGACGTTCGCGTGCCCATTTTAAGGCATTGCACACATCATTTTTATTTTGGCAAAAAACAATAATACAAGGGAGTTTTGGAATACTTAAATTTAAATTCATTCGGGCTACGTCATAGTCAGGATCTGAGGGAACAACAATACGACCTGTTAATTTTGTTTGTTTCAATTTATCACTCCTTTCTAAAAATAAGCAGTGCTTTTTATTAATATATGAAAAGCGTATGTAACATGCGTGGACAAGAGCAGGTGAGGAATGAGATTTGCTTTTGTGAGAAATAAATAAAGCATAAGAATAAGGAATCTACATAGAGTTCAATGAAAACAGTTGCAAACTATTTATATTTTGTTATGATAGTGTTACGAAAACGTTTGCATAAATTTTCCGATGGGATGCAAAAGGAGAGAATGACTATGAATAAGACATGGTGGAAAGAAGCGGTTGCTTATCAAATTTACCCACGTAGCTTTATGGATTCAAATGGTGATGGTATTGGAGATTTACAAGGTATTATTGCGAAACTAGATTATTTAAAAGATTTAGGTATAGATGTAATTTGGATTTGTCCAATGTATAAGTCACCTAATGATGATAATGGTTATGATATTAGTGATTATCAAGATATCATGGATGAATTTGGTACGATGGAAGACTTTGATGCTTTACTAGATGAAGTTCATAAGCGTGATATGAAGCTTATTATTGATTTAGTTATTAATCATACAAGTGATGAACATCCATGGTTTATTGAGTCTCGTTCATCTAAAGACAATCCGAAGCGTGATTGGTATATTTGGCACGATGGTAAAGATGGTGCAGAACCAAACAACTGGGAAAGTATTTTTAATGGTTCGGCATGGGAGTATGATGAAGTAACAGGACAATATTATTTACATTTATTCTCGCGTAAACAACCAGATTTAAACTGGGAGAATAAAGAAGTTCGCGAAGTGTTATACGATACAGTTAATTGGTGGCTTGATAAAGGAATTGATGGTTTCCGAGTGGATGCAATTAGCCATATTAAAAAAGAAGATGGCTTTAAAGATATGCCAAATCCAAAAGAACTAAAGTATGTACCATCTTTTGATAAACATATGAATGTGGATGGTATTCAACCTTTATTAGAAGAGTTAAAAGAAAATACGTTTTCTAAGTACGATATTATGACTGTTGGTGAAGCGAATGGCGTTAAGATTGAAGATGCTGAGCTTTGGGTTGGAGAAGAGCAAGGTAAGTTCAATATGGTATTCCAATTCGAGCATTTAAGTTTATGGGATGCAGAGAAGAAGAAAGATCTTGATGTTGTAGGATTGAAAAAGGTATTAACGAAATGGCAAAAAGGGTTAGAAAATAAAGGATGGAATGCTTTATATATTGAGAATCACGATAAGCCACGTATCGTTTCAACTTGGGGAGATGATAAACAATATTGGCGTGAAAGTGCAACAGCTCTTGGAGCAATGTATTTCTTTATGCACGGTACACCGTTTATTTATCAAGGACAAGAAATTGGGATGACGAATGTTCAATTCCCAAATATTGAAGATTACGATGATGTAGCAATTAAAAATTTATATCGCGAGAAAATTGCAGAAGGTGTATCACATCAAGATATGATGGAGATTATATGGGCTTCTTGCCGCGATAATTCACGTACACCTATGCAGTGGAACGATGAGATGAATGCTGGATTTACAACAAGTGCACCTTGGTTTGGTATGAATCCAAACTACAAAGAAATTAATGTTGAAAAGCAAAAGAATGAAGAAAACTCTATTTTCAACTTCTATAAGAAAATGATTGCCCTGAAAAAAGAGCATGATGTACTGAATTACGGTACGTACGATTTACTTTTAGAAGATGATCCGCAAATTTATGTATATACTCGAACATTAAACGATGAAAAAATCGTTGTAATTAGTAATATCTCAAAAGAGGAAGCAGTGTATAATGAGGGCTCATTTGCACTAGAACGCAAACGTTTGCTTTTAAATAACTATAAAGTTGCGGAACATGAACAAGTGACGACAATTACGTTAAAGCCTTATGAAACAAGGGTTTATCGCATTTCGTAATAAAAAAGGATGCTCTTAGAGCATCTTTTTTTATGAAAAAAAATAAATTTCTATTGCAAAGTGAAAACGCTTTTATTAAAATAGATTTATGAAAACGGTTGCGTAAAGATAAAAATAAAGTAGTATAAGGAATCGTTTTCATAATAGAAACAGAAATTATAATTTAAATCATTATGTTGTTATAAATAAAGGGGAGGAAGAACAGATGAAAATTACGTCTTTTGATTTTTGGCAAAAGTTCGGGAAAGCATTATTAGTTGTTGTAGCTGTAATGCCAGCAGCTGGTTTAATGATTTCTATCGGTAAGTTAATTGGGATGTCTGCTGGGGATATTAACGCAGTTCATACAATCGCTCGCGTAATGGAAGACATCGGTTGGGCAATTATTACAAATCTACACATCTTATTCGCAGTAGCAATTGGGGGATCTTGGGCGAAGGATCGCGCAGGTGGTGCATTTGCCGCGCTATTAGCATTCGTCTTAACGAACAGAATTACAGGAGCTATATTTGGCGTAAACGCTCAAATGTTAGCGGATTCAAAAGCGACAGTTTCTTCAGTATTAGCAGGAGATTTAGTTGTGAAAGATTACTTTACTTCTGTACTTGGTGCACCAGCATTAAACATGGGTGTTTTCGTAGGGATTATCACAGGTTTCTTAGGAGCTACTTTATATAACAAATATTATAACTATAACAAACTGCCACAGGCATTAGCATTCTTTAACGGAAAACGATTCGTACCATTCGTTGTAATTGTTTGGTCTACAGTTACTGCAATTGTATTATCACTTTTATGGCCATTCATCCAAAGTGGATTAAATGAATTTGGTCGCTGGATTGCAGCATCTAAAGATAGTGCACCAGTTGTTGCACCATTTGTATATGGAACGTTAGAGCGTTTACTATTACCATTCGGTTTACATCATATGTTAACGATTCCGATGAACTACACAGAGCTAGGCGGAACGTATACGATGTTAACTGGCTCAAAAGTGGGACAAATTGTAGCAGGACAAGATCCATTATGGCTTGCATGGATTACAGATTTAAATAACTTATTAGCAAATGGAGATACAAAAGCATATAACGATCTATTAAATAATGTTGTACCAGCTCGTTTCAAAGCTGGACAAGTTATCGGTTCAACAGCAGCGTTAATGGGTATTGCTTTCGCGATGTTCCGTAATGTTGATAAAGAAAAGCGTGCAAAATATAAACCAATGTTCTTATCTGCAGCATTAGCAGTATTCTTAACAGGTGTAACAGAACCAATTGAATTCATGTTCATGTTTATTGCTCCAGTATTGTATGTTGTATATGCAATTACAACAGGACTTGCATTCGCATTAGCAGATTTAATTAACTTACGTGTTCACGCATTTGGATTTATTGAGTTAATTACTCGTACACCGATGATGGTTAATGCAGGATTAACTAGAGATTTAATCAATTTCGTTATCGTTTCATTAGTATTCTTCGGTCTGAACTTTACATTATTCAATTTCTTAATTAAAAAGTTCAACTTACCAACACCAGGCCGTGCAGGTAACTACATTGATAATGAAGATGAGTCATCAGAAGGAACAGGAAATGTACAAGATGGTTCATTAGCAACAAAAGTTATTGATTTATTAGGTGGTAAAGAAAATATTGCTGACGTAGATGCTTGTATGACGCGTTTACGTGTAACAGTAAAAGACTTAGATGTTGTTGCACCAGAAGCACAATGGAAACAAAATGGTGCTTTAGGACTTATCGTAAAAGATAAAGGTGTACAGGCAGTATATGGCCCGAAAGCTGACGTATTAAAGTCAGACATTCAAGATATGTTAGGTGCGTAATAAGATGAAATTGCTAACTTTAAACTGTCACTCTTGGCAAGAAGAGAATCAACTAGAAAAGATAAAATATCTTGCTAATGTCATTCAAGAAGAAGATTATGATGTGATCGCATTGCAAGAGGTAAGTCAGTCTATACAAGCTGAAAATGTATGCGGTCACAAGAAAAAAGATAATTTTGGACTTTTACTATTAGAAGAGTTAAGAGCGTTACATGTAAAAGATTACAATATTACTTGGGATTTCTCTCATATTGGATATGATGTGTATGAAGAAGGATTAGCGATTCTAACGAAACATAATGTTATAAATGAAGATACGTTTTTTGTATCAGAAAATAAGGATACAACGTATTGGAAAACACGCAAAATTGTAAGTGCAACAATTGCTTATAATGGTAAGAACATCGCGTTTTACTCTTGTCACCTCGGTTGGTGGAATGATGAAGAAGAGTCATTCAAAGGTCAAGTTGATCGTTTAATGGAGCGTGTAGATAGCAATGAACTATCCTTCTTAATGGGTGATTTTAATAATAACGCCCGCTTGCAAGGTGAAGGTTATGAATATATGATGCAAAAAGGTTTGTATGACACATATGAACTAGCAGTAGAGAAGGATGAAGGAACAACTGTCCAAGGTGAGATTGCTGGTTGGGATGAAAATAAACATAACTTACGAATCGATCTAATATTGTGTAACCAAAGTGAAAAGGTTCGTTCTTCAAAAGTCATTTTTAATGGTAAGAACAGAAATGTAATTTCAGATCATTTCGGTGTAGAAGTACAAGTAGATATATAATAGAAGAAAACCTCACAGATGTTGAAAAGCTGTGAGGATTTTTTTTAGGAATACAAGTATTTCCAAGATAAAATACTTGTATTTTTTATGACATTTCCTATATATTTGTTATTATTGAATGTAAAACCGATTTGGTCATTTTGTATTCATACTTTGACTGACTTCGTTATATAATGTAGTAAGTCAAAGTTAATGGGAAAAAATAGTTCGTTTTTGGTTAATCCACGATGTAGAAAGTGATATAATTGCAAAATGTATGTATCATTTTCTAAAGAAGGAAAAATATATAATTAGGTGATAACTTCTATGAAACAAATTTGGCGTATTTATAAGACAGATTTACGGAATGTAGCTAAACATTGGGCTGCAATTGTTATTGTTTTAGGGTTAATGATTTTACCATCGTTATATGCATGGTTTAACATTAAAGCTTCCTGGGATCCTTACGGAAATACGAAAGGAATCCAGATTGCAGTTTCTAACCAAGATGCTGGATCAAATTTAAGAGGGAAAGATATTAACATCGGGAAAGAAATTGTAGATTCACTTAAGAAGGACAAAAATTTTGGTTGGAAGTTTGTTGATGAAAAGCAAGCGATTTATGGGGTAGAACGTGGAGATTATTCTGCAAGTATTACTATTCCAAAAGATTTCTCTGAAAAGATTGCAACAGTCTTGAATGAAAATCCAGAGAAACCAGAAATTGAGTATTACGTAAATGAAAAGGTAAATGCCATTGCGCCGAAGATTACAGCTAAAGGTGCATCGGGTCTTACAGAAGAGATTAGTAAAAACTTTGTTAAAACGGCAAACGGCGAGATTTTTGAAATCTTCAACGATCTTGGAATCGATTTAGAAACGAACTTGCCGAGTATTGAGAAGGTCAAGGATCTTGTCTTTAAGTTAGAAGCGCAGTTCCCAGAAATGAATACACTCATGGATAAGGCGTTAGATGATGCGACTCGAGCAGAAGATGTTGTGAAGGTAGCACAAAAAGAGTTACCGGTTGTAGAAAGCGTTATGAATGATGGGCAAGAAGCGTTAGGGAATTTAGATAAATTCTTTGCGAGAAATGATGAAACATTGCAACGTGCTCCAGGAACTATTAAGAATAATTTAATTGTAATGCAAAAAGGGTTAGATGGTGCGGTAGCAATTACGGATTTCTTAAAGAATCCATCATTGGATTTCAATCTGGCACTTCCAGATCCATCCAAGTTCCCGGAATTACCGAATGTAACTATTCCTCAAATACCAACGCTTCCAGAGTTACCGCAAGTGAATGGTGAGGGATATAAAAATATTGCTAAAAATATTGATCAAACTGTAAATAATGTTTTTAGTTCAATACGTGTTGGAACAACTTATGCACAAGGCGTTATAAACGGATTGGGAAATGGTAATTTCGATCCGGAAAAAGCAAAACAAGACCTTAATAAGGTTTCTGAAAATCTTAAAGGTCGTGCAGATAGTGTTTCATATTTAATTGATGTCTTTACTAAATTTAAGGAATTTGCACCAACTGATTCTGGAAAAGACTTCTTCCAAAAACGAATAGATAAATTAACGAATCTTAAATCAGCTATAGAAAATGCAAATGGCGGTGTTAAAGATATCGCTAATATTATTGGTACAGGGCAAGAAGTGAAACAAGACGCAAGAGATGCTGCTAATAAGAAGTTAGATGCAATAAATAACTTAGTAAATCAAGCGGAAGCAGATTATAATGCGACGTTTGTAGCGGACTTTGAAAAAGCAGTAAGCACAGCTGAACAATTGAAAAATAAGGCTGACAATGTAAAAGAAGATGCTCAGCAGCTCAGAGGAAATTTAAATCAAGATATCAACAAAGCTAATGAGATATTAAACAATGGTAGAGAGAACTATGATCAGGCTGTAGCGGATTACGCAAAACTAAAAACTAGTCTGGAAAAGGCGAGAGCAGATTTAAGCAATAAAGGTGTTAACGGTTTAGACTCTACAAAAGTAGCCTTAAATGATTTAAATGGACAGTTCCAAGCAGGATGGAATTTAGTTAATGATATGATTCCAGTTCTGGAAAGTACAAATAAAGTTTTAGCTGATGTGAATAGTGATAAAAACCTTAATGGTACAATTGCTAAGTTAAATAAAGCAAAAGATGGTTTGCAAAAAGGAATGGATTTAACTGATAAAGGAATTGACGCTATTAATAAAGGTCAAAAACCAGCAGCAGATGTTATTGAGAGTATTAATGAAGTGTCTAAAAGTGTTTCAGCTCAATTAGGTGATATTTTGGCTAAATATGATTCTGAAATCACTCCAAATTTCAATGCAGCTATTGCTCGTACAAAAGAGATGTCTAAAAATACATCTCAAATTTTAAAAGAAGCAGACAAAAAGCTTCCAGATGTTAAAAAGTTACTAGAAGATTCATCAAAAGGCTTAGTAGACGGTAAAAAGAAATTAGCTGACATTAAAGCTGAGATGCCGGAGACTGAGAAAAAGATTAAAGACTTAGCAAATAAAATTCGTGATTTTGAATCAGAAGAGGATATAAAAGACATCATACGCTTATTGAAAAATGATGTTGAAAAGCAAAGTGATTACTTCGCGAATCCAGTAAATTTAAAAGAGAATAAGTTATTTGCAATGCCGAACTACGGTTCAGCAATGTCACCATTCTACACAGTGCTTGCATTATGGGTAGGCGCATTATTAATGGTTTCATTATTAACGGTAGAAGTACATGAAGAGGGCGCGAATTATAAGAGCCATGAAATATACTTTGGACGTTTATTAACATTCTTAACGATAGGTCTTTCACAGGCGTTTATCGTATCAATGGGGGATATATTCTTACTCGGTACGTACGTAGTCGATAAATTCTGGTTTGTGTTATTTAGTTTATTTATTGGCGGAGTATTTGTTTGTATCGTGTACTCACTTGTTTCTATTTTCGGGAACGTTGGGAAATCGATGGCAATCATTTTACTTGTGCTTCAAGTAGCAGGATCGGGTGGTACGTTCCCAATTCAAATGACACCACCATTCTTCCAAGCGATTTATCCGTTCTTACCATTCACATATGCAATTAGTGCAATTCGTGAAACAGTAGGTGGAATGCTTTGGGATATAGTTATTAGAGACTTACTTGTATTAAGTGTTTTCGTAGTAGTCATGGTTATCGCTGCGTTATTACTAAAAACACCTATTAATAAATCGAGTGAAAAGTTTGTTGAGAACGCAAAAGGAAGTAAAATTATTCATTAATAATAAAAGGTTCCTACCGAGAGTGGTAGGAACCTTTTTGTTTAATCGAATTTTAATTTTTTTAATGCTTCTGTTTGGTGATTCTTAAACGAGTTATGTCAATTATGACTGATATATAAGGTGCCCCTTACTGCTCTTCGTGAAAACTGTGGTATATTAGACGGTATATAGTTAGTAAAGGAGTTCGAATAAAAAATGGTAAAAAGTGTAGTGATTGCTGAGAAACCATCAGTTGCACGTGATATAGCAAAAGTATTAAAGTGTACAAAAAAAGGTAATGGATTTTTAGAAGGTGACAAATACATCGTGACTTGGGCACTTGGGCATTTAGTGACGCTTGCAGATCCTGAGGCTTATGATAATAAGTATAAAACATGGAATCTTGAAGATCTTCCAATGCTTCCAGAACGTATGAAATTAGTTGTTATAAAGCAAACGGGAAAACAGTTTAATGCTGTGAAACATCAACTTACTCGAAATGATGTTAATGAGGTAATTGTGGCTACCGATGCAGGAAGAGAGGGCGAGTTAGTCGCACGTTGGATAATTGAAAAGGCAAAAGTAAATAAACCAATTAAGCGTTTATGGATTTCTTCTGTAACAGACAAAGCAATTAAAGATGGTTTTAATAATTTAAAACCAGGTAAAGCATATGACAACTTATACGCTTCAGCAGTTGCACGCTCAGAAGCTGACTGGTATATCGGTCTTAACGCGACTCGAGCTTTAACAACTCGCTTTAATGCCCAACTGAATTGCGGCCGTGTACAAACACCTACTGTCGCTATGATCGCTAATCGTGAAGATGAAATAAAGAACTTCAAAGCTCAAACTTACTACGGCATCGAAGCGCAAACAACTGATAAGTTAAAACTAACTTGGCAAGATGCAAACGGTAATAGCCGTAGTTTTAATAAAGAAAAAATTGATAACATCGTAAAAGGTTTAGATAAACAAAACGCCACTGTTGCGGAAATTGATAAGAAACAGAAGAAGTCATTCTCTCCTGGTCTTTACGATTTAACTGAATTACAACGTGATGCAAATAAAAAGTTCGGTTACTCTGCAAAAGAAACATTAAACATTATGCAGAAATTGTATGAGCAACATAAAGTGCTAACGTATCCTCGTACAGATTCACGCTACATTTCATCAGATATCGTTGGAACACTTCCAGAGCGTCTAAAAGCGTGTGGCGTCGGAGAATATCGTCCTTTAGCACATAAGGTACTCCAAAAAACAATCAAGCCTAATAAATCATTTGTTGATGATAGCAAAGTAAGTGATCATCATGCAATTATCCCAACAGAAGGCTATGTGAATTTCTCAGCTTTCACAGATAAAGAACGTAAAATTTATGATTTAGTTGTAAAACGGTTCTTAGCTGTGTTATTCCCGGCATTCGAATATGAGCAGCTAACATTACGCACAAAAGTTGGTAATGAAATGTTCATTGCACGTGGAAAAACAATTTTACATGCCGGCTGGAAGGAAGTATACGAAAATCGCTTTGAAGACGATGATGCAACTGATGAGGTAAAAGAGCAACTTCTACCTCGCATTGAAAAGGGCGATACATTAACTATAAAGCTAATTATGCAAACATCAGGTCAAACAAAAGCACCTGCACGATTTAACGAAGCGACTTTACTTTCAGCAATGGAAAATCCTACAAAATATATGGATACGCAAAATAAACAACTTGCTGATACGTTAAAATCAACTGGTGGATTAGGTACTGTAGCAACGCGTGCTGATATTATCGACAAGCTATTCAATTCATTCTTACTTGAAAAACGCGGTAAAGATATTCACATTACTTCAAAAGGCCGTCAGTTACTTGATTTAGTGCCAGAAGAGTTAAAATCACCTACACTAACTGGTGAGTGGGAACAAAAACTCGAGGCAATTGCGAAGGGTAAACTGAAAAAAGAAGTATTCATTTCAGAAATGAAGAACTATACGAAAGAAATTGTTTCTGAAATTAAATCGAGTGATAAAAAGTATAAACATGACAACATTTCAACAAAGTCTTGTCCTGACTGCGGTAAACCAATGCTAGAGGTAAACGGTAAAAAAGGAAAAATGCTTGTATGCCAAGACCGTGAATGTGGTCATCGTAAAAATGTATCTCGTACAACAAACGCTCGTTGTCCGCAATGTAAGAAGAAGTTAGAATTACGTGGTGAAGGTGCAGGACAAATTTTCGCATGTAAATGTGGCTATCGCGAGAAATTATCGACATTCCAGGAGAGACGTAAAAAAGAATCTGGAAACAAAGCTGATAAGCGCGATGTTCAAAAATATATGCGTCAACAGAATAAAGAAGAAGAACCACTAAATAATCCGTTCGCAGAAGCCTTAAAGAAACTAAAGTTTGATTAAATCTGTATTTAAAGGGCTATACACAAAGATTAAAAGTTTTTATGAATAAAACTTATTTAGTGTAGCTTTGAACAAAATTTTGATAAAAAGAGCTCTCAAAGCTATCTTTTCTTTTTAATTTAGTATAGACCTCTTATACTAGGGGAAATCACTTTGCGTGTACTTTACAAGATCCCTGCTTATTTTTTATGTCTAGAGGATTTGAGAAAGGGCTCCGATATGAATTTATAGCTAGTTTAATGAAGCTAACCGTTACATTAATAAGAATTGTCAGTATATATCATGCTTTTTCCTTTTAATTCGGAACAAAGATGGTATAAAATCAAAGGGAAGTATAGTATAGGGGGACAATTCAATGATTACTAATAGTGGCAGCGGTAAAGTAGAAACACATCTTTATTTTATTGAAAATCTAGGTACAAGTAGACTATAAGAATTGTATATTGGTGCAGTTACTTTGAATAATGCTAACCAAGCAGAGTACTATGGAAAAATCATTTTAACAGATCGCTCTGACTACATGAACACTTGGAAGAAGTTAAATGCGACAAATAGGCAGGACGCTTTAACTGAATTGAAAAAAATTGTAGATGAAGATTTCAATAAATAAGGAAGAAAACGCTCGGATTAATTTGAGCGTTTTTTTCTCTTTTTACAATAGCATTAATAATAAAAGTTGTTCTTATTAAATTAACCTGCTCACTTTAGTGAAAAGTAAAAATTTAGAACTCAGTTCACTTCAATATGTATTAATATAAGCAATTAACTTGAAATAGAGACTTGCTTACAATTAAATAGGTTTGGCCTACTTGAGTTGTTCTCGATATTCACAAACATATCAATGCTCGCATAATTCTTATTTAAATAGTTTTTGTTCAATGCGGGTTTTAAATTATAAATTAGACCAGCTTCCAAATTCCTTAAAAGCTTTTTAGAATCCTCAAGTGGTTGTATAAATTCTAAAGGCATATATTGTTTTGTATGGTCTAAGAAAACAACTGTACCAAAATATATATGTTTGGAAAGCCCCTCATACTCAGGTGCATGAAGTTTCAGTGCAGCACTATGACCACCTGAGAAACGATGTGTCTTGGCTGATGTTTTCCCAATATATACAATTTTTTCGCTTTGACCATCACCAACCGATATAAAATAAATAGGGTAGCAAGCAGTAGGTGGTGTTTTTAGTTGATACTCAATTTCACGAATGATTTCTCTATCAACATTCCTTAACTTTTCTTTTTCTTCAATCTCCAGCTCTTCACTATACTCACCAGTAATAATTTGAAAGGCGTTAGCAACATAGTCATTCACTTCATTCCATGTGGCTCCTAAACTTTGAGCATTCATTTCCAATACCTTATAAAGTGGAAAACAGGCATCTAAAGCTATAAAGCAACCATATTCAGAATTAATGTCCTTTAATCGATATCTATCTAGAATAGGCAAGTAGCCTGTTCTTAAGTAATATTCTAAAGAGTGATGTACAGTCAATTATTTTCCCACCTTTTAATATATTTATAGTAAAGCCAATGATAATGGATTAGGAAGGGGTAGGGCTATTAAAAAGATTTTGAATGACCAATTAAGCTGCTCCTACGATATTACTTCTATGCATACATCTATTTTTCTTCCTCAGCTAATCCGTGGGTTGAAGTAGTTTGTATATTAAAAATCTTATTATTATGAAACAACTAATTCTTCTTCAAAAAGTTTAGATTCCCAAGAATTTATGTGACTCAATTTGATTTCGTTCATAACAATTTTTTGAGGGCGAATATTTGTTTCTTTTTGTCTTACGATATAATCTGCCCTTAGATAAGGAGGGAATATATCGTAAGATAACGAAATTGGATAATAATAATTATTTTGTTACTTGAGCCAATAGGAATTACGATGAAGTCCCAAATATTGACTTGTCAAAAGTAATGAACTCTCTAAGAAAGGTGGTGAAAACAATGGCTAGAAAGAAAGCAGTGAAAGTATTACGTAAACAAAAGAAAAGAGAAACGATGCAACGTTTCACGCAGAAACAGAATATCGGACGAGCTTGCCTCACAGCTAAAGAATTCCGCTTACTGCAACGCATGTCGCATAGTTCAAAAGCGTTACGAAATGTTGGATTGTACACGATTAAACAAAGTTACTTGAATCATAACAAGATGGCTACTGTAAAAGAAGTGGACACTGCCATGCAAGTTGATATGAATTATTGGGGCGTTCAATCAAACTCTGTGCAGGCTATTCGTAGAGCTTTATTTACAGAAGTGAAGAGTTTTTTTAAAGCAATGGAACAGTGGAAGCAAAAACCTGAAACCTTCACAGGTCGTCCTAAGTTTCCTAATTATTCTCGTTCAACTGACAAACGAATCATTGAAATCTATCAAGTTCCAAAAGTGGATGATAACGGGTATTGGATGATTCCGATGAATGTTGCATTCAGAAAAAAATTCGGTTCCATTAAAATACGTATACCGAAAAACTTAAGACATAAAAAAATCTCCTACATTGAGATTGTACCGAAGCAAAAAGGTCGGTTCTTTGAGGTGCATTACACATATGAAATGCACGTTTCTCAAATGAAGAAACCATCCACGACTACTAGTAATGCTTTGAGTTGCGATTTAGGTGTAGATAGATTAGTAAGTTGCGTAACAAATACAGGTGATACATTTTTAATTGATGGAAAAAAACTAAAATCTATTAACCAGTACTTCAACAAAATGATACGTAATCTCCAACTGAAAAATGTGGGGAATGGACTTTCTAAACGAGTTGTAACGAACAAAATGGCTGCACTTTGGCATAAACGGGAGAGACAAATAAATGGTTACATTTCACAAGCTGTAGGCCTGTTGTTCAAAAAAGTGAAAGCATGTAACATAGATACGGTTGTCGTAGGGTATAACGCTGGTTGGAAACAAAAATCTAATATGGGAAAAAAGAATAATCAAACATTTGTGCAAATCCCATTTTATAAATTGATTGCAGCGATTGAGAATAAATGTGTAAAAGAAGGTATACGATTTTTAAAACAAGAAGAAAGCTATACTTCAAAAGCTAGTTTTCTTGATAAAGATCCGATTCCAGTTTGGTCTAAGGATGATAAGACGTATTATCGTTTTAGTGGTAAACGAATCACTCGTGGCCTGTATCGAAGTCAATCAGGAAGATGTATTCACGCTGATATTAATGGTGCGCTGAATACATTGGGAAAATCAAGGGTTGTAGAATTGGATGAAAATCTCAAAGTGAAAACGCCGATTCGATTAGAAGTGCAAAAACGTAAGGCTGTTGCTTCGCGCATAGCTTAGTGGGTGTGTCAACCATCCATGTGTACTCGACTTGTCGGGGCTTGTAGCACACGCCGGATTTATCTGAGTGGTGGCTTTTTCTATAAGGAAGAACTGCTCTTTTTCGAAAGGGTGGTGTAAGTGGAGAAACGATTGTTCGTTTCTAGTACCAACCAAAAACATACTTGGGGTGTTACCGTAAGGTGGCATGAATTCTAGAGCGTCAACTGTCTAGCAATAGACGAAAAGACCTAGAGTTCTAACTCAAGCTCCTACTGAAACGCTTCAGCTCAGTGGGGGGAGTTGACATTTCACATCGTAGCTTTCTGGATCTGCTAATGTAACAAGATGACCTAAAGCCCAAGTTACAATATATTTACTACCTTCAAGGTAGCCATTTCCTTTTTTATCGCACTTAAGTACACGCGCAATATCACGTGCAACGGAAGGCTTTTCAGCGATTATAACGCTTTTTGACATATTTAAAACATCCTTTCAAATTTCCATACGTTAACTATAGCATACATCTTCTTGAGATTCAGTTTCGCTCCAGATTTGAACGGTTTTTAGTGGGATAACATCCATTTGAAGGTGAATGATGGCGATAGAACATAATATGCACCATGATGAGACTATGAGAAATAGATATTTATTATGCGTGTTGTTTTATTATTGCTTCTATGTGAAATAGAAAAGTAAAGAACTTGTTATTTTAGTAGAATAAGAGTAGACTTTGAAGTAGAAGAATACAAAACACATGGGAGTTTGTGGATGCAAACTGAGAGTATGACTAATCCGTCATTGACCATTTGAACCTGTTGGATAATGCCAGCGTAGGGAGAGTGTAAAAGCACATGTTCAGGCACTTTGCGTACGCGCAAAGTGCCTTTTTGTGTATCTCCCATCACTATAGTTAGGGGATGAGAAGGATGAATATGAAAGAAATTAGTAAAGTAGTGGATTTGGTGAGAGAATCTAATCCACTCGTTCATAATATTACAAATGTTGTTGTAACAAATTTTACAGCTAACGGTTTGTTAGCGTTAGGGGCATCGCCTGTAATGGCGTATGCAAAAGAAGAAGTAGCAGAAATGGCTAGCATTGCTGGAGCGTTAGTATTAAATATGGGGACACTTCGTCCTGAAGAAGTAGAAGCGATGTTACTTGCGGGTAAATCAGCAAATGTGAATAATGTACCAGTATTGTTTGATCCAGTTGGTGCAGGAGCAACATCGTATCGAACAGAAGTTGCAAGACATATTCCAGCTGAAATTGATTTAGCGATTATCCGCGGAAATGCAGCTGAAATAGCGAACGTTATTAATGAGAGATGGGAAATTAAAGGAGTAGACGCCGGTGCTGGAAATGGAAATATTGTAAGTATCGCAAGGCAGGCAGCTGATGAATTAAATACAGTTGCGGTGATTACTGGAAAAGAAGATGTTGTTACAGATGGAGAGCGAACGATTCTTATTCGAAATGGTCACTCTATTTTAACGAAAGTTACGGGAACTGGTTGTTTACTAACTTCTGTAATAGGAGCATTTGTAGCAGTAGAAAAGGATTATGTAAAGGCAGCAGTAGCTGCATTAACGTTTTATGGTGTAGCTGCGGAACTGGCAGCTGCTAAGACGGTGGAGCAGGGACCTGGTAGTTTCCAAATTGAATTTTTAAATCAGTTAGCGAATATAACTTCAGATGATATTGAGAAGTATGGGAAGATTGAGCTTATATAGTAAGGAGGGGGAATTAGATGTCACGTATTACAAAGGCTGAAATGTCTAGATTGTTATCAGTATATTTTATTATGGGAAGTAACAATTGTACGAAAGAGCCACTACAAGTGTTGAGAGATGCACTCGAAGGCGGTATAACAATTTTTCAATTTCGTGAAAAGGGAGAAGGCGCTTTAACGGGAGAGGAACGCATTTGTTTCGCAAAAGAACTACAAGCAATTTGTAAGGAGTACGGTGTACCATTCATCGTAAATGATGATGTGGAACTAGCTATCGAGTTAGATGCAGATGGCGTGCATGTTGGACAAGATGATGAAGGAATTACTTCTGTTCGTGAAAAAATGGGAGATAAAATTGTTGGTGTATCTACACATACAATTGAAGAAGCACACTGGGCAATTGAAAACGGAGCTGATTATTTAGGGGTTGGCCCTATTTTTCCAACGAGTACGAAAAAAGATACGAAAGCAGTTCAAGGAACGAAAGGTTTAGTTCATTTTAGAGAACAAGGAATTACAATACCGATCGTTGGGATTGGTGGCATTACAATTGAAAATACAGCTTCAGTTATAGAAGCAGGTGCGGACGGTGTTTCAGTTATTTCTGCGATTAGTTTAGCGGAATCTGCGTATGAAAGTACGAAGAAGTTAGTAGAGGAAGTAAATAAGAGTTTGTAGAAAAAAGCTATGTAGTATTAAAATGTTACATAGCTTTTTGGGTATTAATAATTAGAAATAGGGGGGATTATTTGAAACGGAATAGGTTTGTAGCGTTGCAAAATGAGTTGTTTCGTTTATTTGAAAAAGGAGAATTTGATGCAATTTATAGATGCATAGGTGAAGCGGAAAGAGAATTTCCTGAAAGAATAGATAAAACGAGTTTTTGGAAAGCTTGTGCATATTCAGTAGAAGGCAAGGATGAAGAGGCGATTGCTATTTTAAATGGGGCTATGCAAAAAGGCATATGGTGGAATCCACATACACTTATGTATGATGAAGACTTAAAGGGGCTACAAGATAATGCGGATTTTAAAGTAATAGTAAAAAGGTGTGAAGAAATATTTAAGAAACAGCAGTTAACAGCTAACCCGGAGCTATACAGTTATGGAAATGAAAAAGCAAAAACTGGACTATTTTCTTTACATTGGAGAGGATCAAATATAAATGATTTTGCACCATATTGGTGTGAAGAAAAAATACTAAGTGAGTATATGTTAGGTTTTTCTCAATCCTCGCAAATATATGGAATGAACTCTTATAGCTGGGATAATCATGATATAGCTATAAAAGATGCTATGAAAAATTTTAATGAGTTCACAGATAAGTATAAATTAGAAGACATCATTATCGCTGGAGCTTCTCAAGGTGGGAATATAGCAATAGAGTTGGCGTTAAAGAATATGTTAGGGACTCAAAAATTTATTTCTGTTATACCTGCTATTCGAGATGTAGAGGCGATTGAAAGTATGGTTGTATCAAGCCAGGTAACAAATATGAAAGGATATATTATTACGGGAGATAAAGATCCATTTTATGAAAACACACTTCAATTAATGTCTATGTTTGAAAAATATAATGTGGACTGTAAATTAATTGTGAGAGAAGGCTTAGGTCATCTTTTCCCGGAGGACTTCACACAACTATTAAAGAACATAATGGAAGAATGGACGGTTAAAAATATTTAAACAAACGTTTGATTAAAAAAGCACAAACCCTTTAAAACTGTAGGTTTGTGCTTTTTCTTTAAAACATAATTGAAATTAAGAGCATTCCAATTCCGATAGAAGTGAATGTTGCGATTAGGCCTGGAATCATAAAGCTATGATTTAAAACATATTTACCAATGCCAGTTGTACCAGTGCGATCAAAGTTAATGGCAGCAACGATTGTTCCATAGTTTGGAATGAAGAAATATCCATTTACTGCAGGGAACATCGCGATTAGTAGTGCTGGTGGAATACCGAGTGATAATCCAAGAGGCATTAAAGCACGTACTGTTGCGGCTTGGCTATATAGTAAAATAGATAGAATGAATAATGCGATGGCAAATAGCCATGGTGCACTTGTTACTAGGTGCTGAATTGATCCTTGAATCATATTTAAGTTTCCGTTAAAGAAAGTATCTCCCATCCAAGCGATACCGAAAATAGCAACAACTGCTGTTGCCCCCGCTTTAAAGACGTTACCAGACACGATGCTTTCTACATTTGGTTTGCAGAAAATAATAATAAGAGCTGCGATAGTTAACATAACCATTTCAATTGTGTTTGGCATGGAAAGACGAGCTAACTTCCCGTCGATCATCCATCCTGGACGAAGTGCTTCAAATGAACCGAGAAGTACGACAAGGAAAGTTCCTACTAAGAAAAGGATAACGGATAGTTTAGCACCTTTTAAACCAATAAATTCTTTCTTCTCTTCAATTTTAGGAATCATTCCTTCTTTTAATCGTTTCAAGTATTCAGGGTCTTCATTTAATTCTTTCCCCATTTTGCTAGCAACAAATGCAGCTACCATACAAGCGATGAAGGTAGAAGGAATACTTACTTTTAAAATATCTAATAAAGTGATTTTATAGTCAGCTAACATTGCTAAAAGAGCAACTGTTGCAGCTGATATAGGGCTAGCTGTAATTGCTTGTTGGGAAGCGATTACGGCAATTGACATTGGTCGTTCCGGTCTAATCCCAGATTCGCGAGAGACTTCTGCGATAACAGGAAGTACAGAATAAGCAACGTGACCAGTTCCTGCGCACAGTGTAAATAAATAAGTAACAATTGGAGCAAAGAATGTAATGCGCTTTGGATTTTTTCGTAATGCTTTTTCAGCCAGATGAACAAGGTAGTCCATTCCTCCAGCGGCTTGCAGTGCACCGGCAGCTGTAATTACTGCTAAAATCATAAGCATTACATCAATAGGAGGAGCTGTAGGTTGTAAGTGGAAGACGAAAACAAGTATTGCCATACCAACGCCACCCATTACTCCTAGACCAACTCCGCCTAGGCGTGCGCCAATAAAAATGCAGAGTAGTAACGTAAGAAATTGTAGCCAAAACATAATAAACTACCTCCGAAATTCATTAGTTAAGATATATTTAAATAATTTAATTTGAATGAAAATTAAATTAAATACTCAAAACAATCCTTGTGTTATATACATTTTTTATTATATAACACAAGAATTGTAACATTCACGAACTTTGTTAAATTATTTCGAAAAAATAATACGTTGAAACTTTACATTTGCATCTCTAAATAGGTAGACATTTTAATTTTTATGTTGTAATCTTTGATAGAGAATACTTTAATTCTCATAGAACTCCCATATCGTTCAACTCGTTCAGCGAGAAAGGCAAACTAATGGAAACATTAGGACGCAAAACTACAGGAGCTAAGGCCGTAAGGCTATGCTAGCCAGTTACCGGACGGATAGGGTTGGTCTTGACCAATGCTCTTTTCATTGGTCTTTTTTTTGTGTGTAAACAAATGAGGATAATTATCATTTATTAATAAGGTGTATATTTTAATAGCGTTACTTTATAGTAAGTTAATTAAGAAAGGTGATGTTAATGAAAAAATATTGGCACAAGCTATCATTTCTTCAAAAAAATGTATTGCTAACTGTATCAGTTATTTTGACGCTTGTTGGTACTATGGGAGCGTTAAGTTTTAACATGTTTCAAAATAGCATGATGTCTATATTTGAAAGGCATTCTTTTGAAACAGGAGATACGGTATTACATAAATTAGACGCAGAAATATTAAGGGATGTTGCAAAAAATCCAACCGCAGAAAGAGAAAAAAGAGAGAAGTTAACAGAGAAATTAGATGAATCAACGGAAGAATTGAACAGTGTTGGACAAACGTATATTGTTGGAGCGAAAAAAAATGAAAAAGGTGAGCTACAAATCATTGATTTGTCCACAGGTTTAGCAAATGTTGTAGAAGTAAGACCGGGGGAATATTATAAACAACCAGATCTTTGGATGGAAGCATATGATAAAGTAATGAGCACAAAAAAAGCAAACATGACAGTAGTATATGAAGACGCATTGGGATCATGGGTAACGATATTAGAGCCAATTAAAGATGAGAAAGATAATATTGTGGCAATCGTTGCAGCCGATGTAGATGCCTCTATTGTTCCTATTACAAAGGAAAAATTCATTATACAAGGTTTACTGTTTATTTGTATTTCTGTTTTAATTGCAACGGTTATTCAATTTCTAATCGTACGTAACGCACTTGCTCCATTGCGGGATTTACGTGAAGGATTGCGCAAAGTCGGTGAAGGTGACTTAAGTATTAAATTAGAGGAAAGACCAGATGATATTGGTATTATTAATGCGTATTTTAATAATACTATCGAGAAGTTTAAAGGGATTATAGATAAAGTGAAGCAGACAGCAGAACAGGTTTCCTCATCTTCACAAGAATTGTCAGTGAGTACGAAAGAGAATAGCATGGCAATCCAAGGAATCGTAAGTTCTATAGTTGAGTTAAGGGCTGGTATTCAATTACAAGAAACTGCAGTACCAAAGTATTTAGAGATTATATATGAAATGGAAGATAGGATGGAAGAGATAACTAATACTGCAAAACAAATGGCGAAAGAGTCTGAAGGTACAAAGCATCATTCAGTAAAAGGGAATGGTATTATTGAACAGACGATTAATCAAATGAACATAATACAAAATGCAGTACAAGATTTATCTTCTATTATTTATTCTCTGGAAACAAGATCAAAAGAAATTAGTGAAATTGTAACAGTAATTACTGGTATTTCAAATCAAACGAATTCGCTAGCTCTAAATGCTACTACTATTGAAGCTTCATGTGCTGAGAAAACTGGTGAGGGATTTGTCGTTGTTGCGGATGAAGTGCGTAAATTAGCAGAGCAGACCGCAGCGTCAGCAAAAGATATAGCAAAATTAATAGGGGAAACACAAGCTGGGACGGAAGAAGCTGTTGTTTCAATGCAAAATGTTTTAAAAGAAGTAGAATCTGGAATGAAACTTGTTGAAAGTAGTGGTGCTTTCTTTGATGGAATTTCAAAATCAGCACAATCTGTTACAAATCAAGTTAGAGTTGTTTCTGACAATTCAAGTGATATATTGCAAAATAGCCAAAATATTGTTCGGGTTATAAATGAATTATCACTTATCGCAAATACGTATGCGAATAGTAATAGTAATGTTGAAGAAAGTATGAAAGAACAGGAAATGTCTGTACAAGATATTGCTGAATTAGCTAGCTCTTTAAGCTGGCTTTCACAGGAGTTACAAGAGTTAATAGGGGAATTCAAAAGTTAAATGAAATGATTATACGTGCTTTTGTTTGTTCAATAAAATAAATCATGCTACAATGAAAACGAATTAAGGACCGGGGAGCCAATTGGCTGAGAGGATGTAAACAAACATCGACCCTCAACCTGATCTGGATAATGCCAGCGTAGGGAGTTACTTAAAGTGATGTAGCATATGTTATTCTATAATAACTTGCATACAAGGCTTTCCTACGTAGTAGGAAAGCCTTTTCTTGTTTTAAAATTTAATTTCATAAGGGGGATTTTACTATGTCACAACAAGTTACAATTTCATTTTCAGTAGTACCACAAGCGAAGCACAAAGATGTGTATTCTGTTGTTGATAAAGCAATTGAGGTTGTACAACAATCGGGAGTTCGTTATGAAGTAGGGGCAATGGAAACAACGCTGGAAGGAGAATTAGATGTACTTCTTGATGTCATTAAACGTGCACAACAAGCGTGTGTGGATGCTGGAGCAGAGGAAGTGATTACTTCTATTAAAATCCATTATCGTCCAAGCACTGGTGTAACGATAGATGAAAAGGTTTGGAAGTACCGTGATGAATATGCAAAACCAGAAGCAATCTAAAATAATTACAACTATTTGGCTTATCCTTCTCATTGCGATATGGGAAGGATCTGTTTCATTATTTAAAATTGAACCGTGGATTTTACCGAAGCCTTCTGCCATTGTTCAAGAATTAATTGGAATGAAAGATTTACTATTACCGAATACGATGCAAACGTTACAAGAGGTTCTAATCGGACTGTTTTTTGCGATTTTAATTGGGACAAGTATTGCAATTATTATGGATATTATCCCTTTATTTCGTATTTTAATAAATCCGTTGCTTGTTATTTCGCAAACGATTCCAATCGTTGTACTTGCACCGTTATTTATTATTTGGTTTGGATATGGAATGCTACCGAAAGTAATGGTAGTCATACTCGTTTGTTTCTTCCCGATTGCGCTTAGCATTTTAGAAGGTTTTCAAACGGTAGATAAAAATATGTTGAAGTTGTTGCAAACGATGAAGGCAACGAAATGGCAAGTTTACCAGAAAGTAAAGTTTCCAGCAGTGCTTCCGTACTTTTTCTCAGGGTTAAAAATTGCAGTTACATATAGCGTAATGGGAGCGATTATTGGGGAATGGCTCGGTGCCAGTGAAGGGTTAGGAGTTATGCTTACGAGAGCTACAAAATCCTTTTTAACAGCCCGAGTATTTGGTGTGGCAGCAATTATTGTTATGGTGACATTATGCCTGTATTTTATCGTGGAGTTTATGGCAAGAATAACAGCACCATGGATATATAGAAAGGACGGCAGAAAATGAAAAAAGGTTTAAAAGTTATGTTGGCTGCCTTATTAGCAGTAGGTGTGGCTGGATGTAATCCGGCGAAGAAAGAAGATAGTGCAAGTAAAGATCAAAAAGTAAAAGTAGTATTAGATTGGTTTCCAAATACGAATCATACTGGCTTATATGTAGCGCAAGCGAAAGATTATTATAAAAAGCAAGGCTTAGATGTAGAGATTATTCAGCCTGGTGATAATGTGACAGCGGAGCAAATGATAGCTTCAGGAAAGGCTGACTTCGCAATAAGCGCACAAGAAAATGTAACGTTGGCTCGTGTGGAAGGTATTCCTGTTGTATCTGTCGGAGCGATTATTCAGCATAACACTTCAGCTTTTGCATCGCTTAAGAAAGATAACATGACTTCACCGAAAGATTTTGAAGGTAAACGTTACGGAGGCTGGGGAGGACCAGCAGAAGAAGCAACGTTGAAGACAATTATGGAGAAACATCAAGCTGATTTTAATAAAGTTGAAAAAATCATCTTAGGACAAACCGATTTCTTTAAATCAATCGGCCGTGATGCAGACTTTGAATGGATTTATTACGGATGGGATGGAATTGAAGCGAAGCGCCAAGGAAAAGAGTTAAATACGATTATGGTGAAAGACTTAGACCCAGCGCTTGATTTCTATAGTCCTGTTATGATTACGAGTGAAAAACATACGAAGCAAGATAAAGACTTTGTGAAAAAGTTTATGAGTGCAACGACAGAAGGGTATAATTTTGCAATTAAAGAGCCGAAAGAAGCTGCTGATATTTTAATTAAAGTTGTTCCAGATGTAAATAAAGACTTAGTACAAGAAAGTCAAAAGTGGTTAAGTACGAAGTATCAAGATGATGCAAAAGCATGGGGAGTACAGAAGGAAGAAGTTTGGACGAATTACATGAATTTCTTATATGATAACAAAGTTATTAAGAAGAAGATTGATGTAAAAGATGCCTTTACAAATGAGTTCCTTCCAAGCGAAAAATGAGTGGATTACAAATAAAAGAGGTTGTAAAAGCTTTTGATGGAAAGAATGTATTAGCAAATATTAGTGCTTCTATACGAGAGGGAGAGTTCGTTTCTTTTGTAGGCCCAAGTGGTTGCGGGAAAAGCACATTATTAAATATGATTGCAAATGTTGAAAATCCAACAAGTGGGAATGTAACGTATAAAGATAAGCAAATGCAAGAGCAAGATGTTGTAAGTTACATGCCGCAACAGGATTTATTACTGCCGTGGCGATCAGCTTTGCAAAATATAGTTCTTCCATTGGAAATCGAAGGGAAACCGAAAAAACAAAGGCTAACAGAGGGAATGGAAGCATTAAAGCAATTTGAGCTAGATGAATATGCAGACCATTATCCAGATGAATTGTCTGGTGGTATGCGTCAAAGAATTAGTTTTCTGCGCACATATTTATGTGAAAAGCCAATTATGCTACTTGATGAGCCTTTTGGAAAATTAGATGCCTTTACAAAAATGGAAGTACATAGCTGGCTTTTAAACTCTTGGCATCAAGAGAAGCAAACAATCGTTATGGTCACACATGACTTAGATGAGGCTATCTTGCTTTCGGACCGCATATTTATATTATCTCAAAGACCAGCCTCAATAGTTGGTGAGGTACAAGTGAAATTACCTAGGCCGAGAACGATGGATATGTTAACATCACTTGAGTTAAAGAAGGATAAGGAAGAAATTCTGAGAGTATTAGCCCCGTATATGAAAAAATAGAAAAAGCCTTTTAACAGTTTTTGGTATAATTACTGTTAAGAGGCTTTTTTATATAGGGGGAGAAAGATGAAATCTATAGAGCAAATAGTTGATTCGTTAACAGCTGATAATCTTGAAGAAGGAAAGTCCTTATTAAAAAATCATATTTTATTGATGAAGTATGGTATGGAACATCATGAATTAAAAGAAGAAGAAATGACAGAAGTTTTAAAGTGGGTGCAAGGCAGGAATCAATTGAGAGAAGATGTTCCAGAATTACGCGATTTACATTTAGTTAAAAAATTTCAAGTGTTATTAGATGAATTTATTCATTCTATAATTTCAAATGGTTATGTGGAAGATGCGGTAGAAGTTTTAGAGAGTGTATTAAAAAGTATGGGAGCAGTCGCTCATATTGTAAAAATTATGTTTGTTGGCAAAAGAAAAGTTAATAGAAATTCTTTAGAAATGGTAGAAGAGTTAAAACGAGAGTGCTACAACTTAATGGAACAGCGCGCTGCTGTCGGGTTGCATGCTCAAATCTTTCACGTTTTAGGTTTTGTTCATTCCCTTCAGTTTGATTTAGAAGAAAGGTCGCAGGAACATGGACGAACTGTAATAGGCCTTTTAACGGATTTTAAGACGAAGGAATTGAAATCTGTACAACAATTTCAAAACGAAGAACATATTCCAGAAGTGAAAAATATGGTTAGTAAAGAGTATGGGATAGAACTACAAAGAAGAATTTATATGTGGAAATCGTTAACGCTCATCTTTACAAGTCCATATGCATTAGAAAAGTTGTATAAAGAAATTTACGCAGAAAATGAAAAAATGGAGAAGGAACAAAAGAAAAAATAGAGAATAGAATATAACAGAGTAGTTTATACTCTTAATATAACAAATGTTAAAGGAGTGAAAGGATAAAATGACTTTATCAACTGTTCTTCAAATGGTTTTAGCTTGATACGGGAGAAGTCTGCCCATTTTTAACAATTAAGCTAAATTGAAGACAGCAGGTAAAGAACCTTAATCCTTTTTTACGATAATATGTAATGGGTAAGGTGTATTCACCTTACCCATTTTTTATATATACAATTAAATAAGGCTTTATACTGTTGTTCTCTCTATTTAGCTTATGAACTATAAGTAGAGGAGAGAAAAAAATGAGTATATTAACAGTAGAAAATTTAAGTCATTCGTATGGTGAGAAAACCATTTTATATAATGCGTGTTTTCGACTATTAAAGGGCGAGCATGTTGGATTAGTTGGAAAAAATGGAATTGGAAAATCAACATTGTTAAGGATTTTAACAGGAGAACTTATACATGATGACGGAAACATTGAATGGTTTCCACATGTGAAGATAGGTTTTTTACAGCAGCATATGGATTTACAAGAAGGAATAACAATTGAGGGATACTTACAAAGTGCATTTTCTAATCTGTATGCGATTGAGTGTGAAATGTTAAAAATTGCTGAAGAAATGAATGGAGCAGGAGAAATAGAAAAACTGTTAGTAAAGTATGGAGAATTACAAACTATATTGGAAAGTTCTAATTTCTATCAAATTCATACTGAAATTGAAGAAGTAGCAATCGGCTTAGGCTTACTTGAAATAGGCTTGAAAAAGGATGTTTCACAGTTAAGTGGAGGACAGCGAACGAAGTTATTACTTGGGAAGCTCCTTTTAGAAAAAGCTGATGTTTTATTGCTGGATGAGCCAACAAACTATTTAGATACAGCTCATATAGAATGGTTGCAATCGTATTTGAGACTGTATGAAAAAGCTTATGTGATCATTTCACATGACGAAGTATTTTTGAACAGTATTACGAATGTTATTTATCATCTAGAAGAACGGAAAGTGAAGCGGTACGTAGGAAATTATGAAAAATTTGTGCAAAGTTATCAATTGCAAAGGAAACAATTACAATCGGCGCATGTGAAACAACAAAAAGAAATTGCTCAGTTAGAAACATTTATTCAAAAAAATAAAATTCGAAAAGCGAAACAGGCTAAGAGTCGAGAGAAAGTATTAGAGAAAATGCAAAGGATTGAAAAGGTCAATCATGTAACTCGATCCCGTTTTGATTTTACTGTTTATGAGGAGCCAGTAAGTCGTATATTGCAAGCTGAGAAACTAAGGATAGGTTATAGTGATCCGTTATGTCCAGAGCTGAATTTACAAGTGAAAAAGGGAGAAAAGATAGCGATTGTTGGTCATAATGGAATCGGAAAAACGACGATGTTAAAAACGTTATTAGGCCAAATAAAGCCGCTAAGTGGTTCAATTTCTTTTGGCGAGCGAGTAAATCCAGCTTATTTTGCACAGGAAGAGTTTGCTTCAGAAACAACACCATTAGAGAAAGTTTGGGCAGAACGACCAGATATGACAAGGAAAGAAGTACGCCAAGCATTAGCAAAGTGTGGCTTGAAAGAAGAGCACGTATTAAAACCTATTCGTTTATTAAGCGGCGGAGAACAAACGAAAGTGCGTTTATGTGAACTTATCGTAACGAAAAGCAATGTTTTAATTTTAGATGAACCGACTAATCATTTGGATATAGAAACAAAGAAGTCTTTGCAGGAAGCGTTACAACAATATACAGGAACAGTTTTACTTGTCTCACATGAGCCTTCTTTCTATGAAGCGTGGATTACAAAAGTATGGAATATAGAAGAATGGAACGCTGAATAATATGAATAAAGAAAAGGCATTAGCTTATAAAAGCTAATGCCTTTTCTTTGTGATTAACATGATTTTCGAGAACTCTTACATGAGAATTGTATGAAGAAGCACTCTTATGGTGCGCTTATAAGCGTGCTTTTTCTTATATTATGTTTATATTTAGATGCCTTTCCCTAATAGGCGACTATCTTTTCTTTATATATATAGATAGTTTGAAGTGGAATGAAAATAATTCCTATATGTAAAGGATAAAGTGATTAGTATAAGAAGACAATAGAACTGAAAGGAAATTCATGTAAAGTTCAGATGAACTTCACATGAACTTCATATTAGAAACTAAATATAATTATAATAGGTTATCGTAATATAGATTTGTGATTTTTCATAAAATTAAAAGTTTGAATTTAGGTCAGAGTACTCAAACCTAAATTCAAACTTTAGTGAAATAATTAATGGAGGTTACGTTTAGTTTTCGCTAATGGATGCATTTAAAAGTTCAGTAGGAGTCCCTGTTCCTGCTCCTCCGATTGTAACAGACCCACCAGGAAGAATTTCACCATTCCATCCTGCATTCGTAATTACGTAATGATTATTTATTTTACTACTAATTTTAGAATCCCAAACTTGTGTTAAATTACCGTTATAATCAAATTCTAATTTCCAGCTTTTAATAGGAGTCGTTCCGCTATTTTTAATTACAATCGAGAAGTTGTAACCACTTCCCCAATTTGAAATGACTGAAAAGGTAGCATTGCCATTTCCACCAGGAGGTGTTGTGTTAGTGTCATCTGTTTTTACAAGAAGGGAAGTAGGCTGTGATTTATTCCCAGCAGCATCCTTTGCTAATATTGAAAATGTATATTCTGTATTAGGTTTTAAGTTTTTAATTGTAATACTATTTGTTGTTGTACTCCATTTTTCTTCTCCGGCAGTAATTTCATATTCAGTAACGCCTACGTTATCAGTAGATGCAGTCCAGTTTAATTGAACTGAGTTTGAATTTTTATTTGTAACAGCAATATTTTTTACGTTTGTTGGGGGCTCAGTATCTTTTTGAGTAATAGGTCCACCAAGTAATTCTTTTACCAACGTATCAAGTAATTTTGGTCCACTACAACTATATTTTGGACTTGTACGGCAATCCCCACTTAGTTCCCAAAACATTGCGCCACTTAAACCCTTTGTCTTTATATAGTCTGTTTTATATTTCATAGATTCATTGTCATCATAACTAATAAACGTTCCTGTAGTCGCATTATATAAATAAGGTACTTTCGCTACATCGTTCCATCCGCGAACAAAACCATTTTTATTCACATAATTGGCTGCTAAATCACCGTAATCGTACACACCTGTGTCACCGGTAGAATAATCATCCCAAGTACCTTTAGAAGCTAGCTTTCCGTCACTACCTGGTTTACAAGGTTGGTATTGCCCATTATTTTCTTTTCCGCAACTTTTCCATCCACGTCCGTAAAAAGGTACACCTAATACGAGTTTATCCGCTGGAACCCCTTCATTTGTATAAATGTCTATCGCACCATCTACGTAAAATTTCGTATCCGCTGCTGGGTCATTTGGATCTTTGTATAGTGCTGCATTATGGTTAGAAGTAGCTTCCCATCCACCGTGGAAATCATATGTCATAATATTAATCCAATCCAGTATTTGAGAGATCTTCTTTAGCTCTGTATGATCCGCATAACGTTGGCTTGCACCTGAAGCGATTGTTAGTAAATATTGTTTCCCATCTTCTGCACTAGCTTTTGTTAATGCATTTCGAACATCTTGAAGGAGTAGGGTGAAGTTTTGTTTATCTTCAGGACGATAACTACCACCAGGAATCGTTTCAACACCCGGGTATTCCCAGTCTAAATCCACGCCATCAAATCCATATTCGCGAAGAAAAGCTACTGTAGATTCAGCGAATACTTTTCTTGTTTTTTCATCAGCGGCCATATCAGAAAAACGGTTAGACCAAGTCCAGCCACCAACTGAAATAATTGTTTTTAAGTGAGGGTACTTAGCTTTTAATCGTTTCAGTTCTCCGAAATTTCCACAGCGGGCATATTTATCACAATCTTCCCAAGTTGTACCCGATCCTGGATAAGATTTTGTGACATCAGCCCATGGTTCGCCGAGTACGAGAGTGCCATTAGGGACCTCTTTATTTTGCAGTGGTACACCAGATTCTTTACAGTTCCACGTTTGTTTATTTGGATTATCGGGATGAGTAGAAGGGTTTCCATGTTTTCCATTCCAGCAAATATCAGCGAAAGCATAGTTTAAATGAGTTAGCTTTGATGCATCAATGTCTGCAACTTGATAATTACGTCCGTAAATGCCCCACGAAGGAAAATACCCAACAATTTTTTGACTTTGCTTTGGTGAATCTGCTAATGCGGAATTTGGAGTAATAAAGTTTGTGAGAAAAAGAGGTAAGAAGAGTAGTAGGGATAGTAATAGCAACGTGAATTTTTTTGATTTCATAGTCATTTCTCCTTTCAAAATAAAAAATATATTTAAAGGCATGCGCCAATAAACCAAAATGAATCTAGACGTATGAAACGTCTAGATAAAAAATGATCAGACATCACGAAGTCTATACAAGGGAGCTGGGGGTGATTAAATCGTAGCAAATGTAAGATTTGGTGTAAACGCTTTATTGGACTCGAGAAGACTTTCTCAATATGAAGTGGCTCTAATACGGATTACACATGAAAATAAAATATTGATTAGGGGGGAAAAGGCTTCTTGTAATTAAATTTGAGAAAAAATTGTATGAAGTCAATTTGTAATAGCGTAGCGAGATGAGAAAATATCATGTAAAATAATAGTAAAAATATGTAAAGGAGCGAGTGGTGTGGATGTCTTTTTGAACATTGCTGAAGAAAAAATTCGACAAGCAATATGGAATGGAGACCTTGATTATATTCCGGGAAAAGGAAAACCACTACAATTAGAAGACCTTTCAATGGTACCTCCAGAACTTAGAATGAGTTATAAAATTTTAAAAAATGCGGGCATGATTCCACCAGAAATGGAACTACAAAAAGATATATTAAAAATAGAAGACTTAATTGCGTGCTGTTATGATGAAGCAGAGAGAAAAGAATTACAAGAAGAGTTAACAGCAAAAACGCTTCGTTTTCAGCAGGTAATGGAAAAGAGAAAGATTAAAGATAGTTCAGCTTTTCGTATGTATCAAGGTAAAGTATTTCGTAAATTACGCTAAGAGGGATAAGATGAATACATTTGAAACGATAGAAGAATTAGCAACATATATTGAAGAACAACAATTAGTGCTACTCTTTATTAAAACGGAAAATTGTGGTGTTTGTGATGTTATGCTAAGAAAAGTAAATGGCGTACTAGAGAATTATGAATACGTAGAGAAAGTAGAAATATTACTACAAGACATGCAAGAAATTGTGGGGCGATATGCAGTATTTACAGGGCCAACAGTTTTATTATTTTATAATGGAAAAGAGATCCTTCGTGAATCGCGCTTCATTTCACTTGAAAATCTAGAAAGAACCATTCAATTATTCGAAGATTAAGGGAGGCTTTTATATGGAATTTATTATTGTCATACTATTATTTGTTGTAGTTGGAACGATCGTAACAGCAGTTCGATCAAACAAAAAGAAGGTAAATCTTACGAAACAAAATAACATTCATAATTCATCTAACAATTCATCACCATTATTTTTCTTTGCTGGATCTGATAATGATAGCTCGCATGGAGGATCACATGATTGTGGGGGATCTTTTGGCGGAGATAGCGGAGGTAGCTGCGATGGTGGCGGAGGCGGCGGTGATTGATGAGAATACGCCCTATAACGGGCGTATTTCTTTTTAAACAAACGTTTGATTAGTTGGCTTACATATGCATAACAACAGTTAAACAAACGTTTGATTAATATTTTTAACGTACTAAGGGGAATAGAAATGAAAAGGGAACTGAAAGTGAAAAACAAGGGGAAAGTAGTGTTATTTTTATTAGCTGCGGGAGGCGTAGTTCTTGTTAAATTAGGATTTAAAATTGGAATCATACATATGATTCGAACGTGGTTTGAAAGTACGTTTTCTTAAATAAGGAGTATAGCCTCTTGCGATAGAGGTTTTTAATTTGTTATTATTAGACTGAACGGTCGGTTTAAAGAGGTGTGAATATGAGAAGAAGTGCAGAAGAGATAAAGAAAGAAATTGCCTATAAAGCAGAAAGTCTGTTTTCACAGAAGGGCTATGCAGCTACATCTATGGAAGAGATTTGTGAAATTACAGAGAGAAGTAAAGGAAGCATTTATTATCACTTTAAAAGTAAAGAAGAATTATTTTTATTTGTAGTGAAACAGCATACGTATGATTGGCTTGAAAAATGGAATGAAAAAGAGAAGTTGTATAGTACGAATACTGAAAAACTATATGGTCTCGCGGAATATCATGTCGAGGACATACAGCAGCCCATTTCAAATGCAATAGAGGAATTCTCTATGAGCCAAGTTGTAAGTAAAGAGATTTTGGATGAACTATTGGCTTTAACTAGAGAATCATATGTTATGTTTGAGAAACTAATTGAAGCAGGCATACAGTCTGGAGAGTTTCGTGAAGATAATACGCGTGATCTTATGTATATTGTGAATGGATTATTATCGGGGCTTGGAGTACTTTACTACGAGTTAGATTATAAAGAGTTGCAACGTATTTATAAAAAGGCAATAGATGTATTGTTAAAAGGAATGGCAGCTGAATAATAAGTCAGTTGCTTTTCTTACAAAAAAACTAGACCGAACGGTCGGTTTATGAAAGGGGAATGAAAATGAACGCTTTATTTAAAAACCGAGCATTTATGCTCGTTATGGCGTCTGATATTTTACAACAATTTGCAATTTGGATCAGAAATATGGCTCTTTTATATTTCATAATGGAGCGAACGAATAATGATCCAGTTTCAGTTTCTTTGTTATCGGTTATGGAATATGCACCTATTTTTATTTTCTCGTTTATCGGTGGGGCGCTAGCTGATCGCTGGAATCCGAAAAGAACAATGGTTGCTGGAGATGTATTAAGCGTACTGTCTATTGTAGGAATTGTCTTGTTGTTAAAGTTAGATTATTGGCAGGCTATATTTTTTGCAACACTCATTTCCGCGATTGTAGGTCAGTTTTCTCAGCCATCATCTTCGCGTATATTTAAGCGCTACGTAAAAGAAGAACAGGTAGCAAATGCGATTGCATTTAATCAAACATTACAGTCATTATTTCTGATTTTTGGACCAGTAGTAGGATCGCTTGTGTACACACAACTTGGTTTATTTACGTCACTATATAGCTTAATCATTTTATTTTTGTTATCTGCTATTGCTCTTTCGTTTTTACCAAAATGGGTGGAACAAGAGCAAGTGGCGAGAGATTCATTGAAAAATGATATAAAAGAGGGGTGGAAATACGTTCTTCATACGAAAAATTTACGTATGATTACGATCACTTTCACCATTATGGGCTTAGCTGTTGGACTAACGAATCCATTAGAAGTGTTTCTTGTAATAGAACGGCTTGGAATGGAAAAAGAAGCAGTTCAATATTTAGCCGCAGCTGATGGAATCGGTATGTTAGTCGGTGGGATTGTTGCTGCAGTTTTTGCTTCAAAAGTGAATCCGAAAAAGATGTTTGTATTCGGTATGAGCATATTAGCAATATCATTTTTAGTAGAAGGGCTATCTACATCATTTTGGATTACTAGTTTCATGAGGTTTGGAACAGGTATTTGTTTAGCTTGTGTTAATATCGTTGTCGGTACGCTTATGATTCAACTTGTACCAGAAAATATGATTGGAAGAGTAAATGGAACAATTTTGCCGCTGTTTATGGGGGCGATGTTAATCGGAACTTCACTAGCTGGAGGATTGAAGGAGGTGACTTCACTAGTTACTGTATTTTGTATAGCAATGTCACTTATTTTATTTGCGATAGGGCCAGTTCTACGCATGAAAATAAATAAAGAAGATGTCGCTAATACAGAGGAACTAACAAATTCGTTAGCCTCGAAATAACCATTGTAAGGGAGCAGAATTGCTCCCTTTTCTTGTGGCAGTCTTTTGACAATGAAATGTACCGACTATATACTAATGTTGTAAAAACGATTTTACATGTTAGGAGAAAAGATGTGAAAAATCAAATTTATGAATTACGCACTGAAAACAATATTTCACAAGGTGCATTAGCTGATAAGTGTAAAGTTTCAAGACAGACGATAAATGCAATTGAGAATAATAAATATGATCCAAGCTTAGCGTTAGCATTCCGTTTAGCTGAAGTATTAGGAACAACTGTTGATAAACTATTTTTGTACAAGCTGTAGGGGGAATAGTTGTTGGGGAAAGAGAAAATAAGCCTTGTAGTTACGACATTAGTGGCTATAAGTACGTTAGTGTTTGCACTTTATTATTGGTTAATTGAACTTCAAGTAAACTGGTATGCACTATTTATTTGTAGCATCGCATTACATTATATGTTTAAAAGTTTGGCATCGCATAATGTGGAAGGGACAACGGAGGAGAAAGAAGATGTAGAAAAGCATGTATTAAAAACAAGTGCAAATGTTACGTATTATGTACTTGTTGTATTAATTTTTGGTTTGTTTTTCGCATCGGTAGGTTTTAATAAATGGATTGATTTTCATAACATACCGCTTTTGTTTGCGTTATGCGCTGCGATAGTTGTAAAGCCGGCTGTAGAATTTTTAATTGTAAGACGTTATCGATAAAATAAGAAAAAGATCCTCTTCTCATATGAAGAGGATCTTTTTCTTATAGCGTTTTCGTTTTTGGACTAGGTGGTGTAACGGATGTACTATTTTCAGGAACTCTAGTTAATAAGAATCCACCGATAATGAACAGTACAATAATACTAAGGACACCAGCGTTTGTTTTTCCCGTTAATTGCGTCGTAACACCGACTAATACTGGACCCATAATCGCTGCGAACTTGCCAAATATATTATAAAATCCGAAGAATTCATTTGCAGATTCTTTAGGTACTAGTTTTGCAAAATAGGAACGACTAAGCGCTTGAATACCACCTTGAGAAGTGGCAACTAACATTGCTAAAATCCAGAAATCGAGTGTTGTTTTTAAGAAATAAGCATATGTGCAGATAATGATATAAATAATAATACCGACATATAGCATTTTTTTCCCTGTAAATGTTTCTGATAATTTTCCGTATAATAAAGCGAATGGACAAGCTACAATTTGTGTAACAAATAAGATGATTAATAGATTCGTTGCACTAATACCGAGATCTGTTCCGTAAGCGGTAGACATAGTAATAATTGTATCGACCCCGTCAATGTAGAAGAAATAGGCGATTAGGAACATAAAGACTGTTTTATATTCTTTAATATTTTTAAAAGTATCAGCAAGGCGTTTGAAGCTCATTGCAATCGGTCTTGGATGGCGTTCAATATAATGCGTTTGCTCTACGTTTTTTAGCATTGGAATTGTAAATAATCCCCACCAAAGAGCTGTTATTGCGAATGAAATTTGACTAGCAATGCCGACTGATAAAGGGATAGTTCCTTTTTGAGCAAGAATAATAAGAGCGATACAACCGATAAAAGGAATGGTGCTCCCAATATAGCCTAATGCAAAGCCTCTTGTAGAAATTCGATCCATTCTATCTTTAGAGGTAACATCTACTAAAAATGCATCATAAAAAATGTTTGCTCCCGCAAAACCGATTAGTGCGAGCATATAGCAACCTAGTAATAAGTACCACTGAGATGTTGGGACGACTGCTAGCATACTTGTAAATACGATGCCGAGTCCGAAGAAGAATGTGAAAAATCGTTTTTTAAACCCTTTATAATCAGCAACTGTGCCGAGAATAGGAGCAAGTATAGAAATTAACAGTGTAGCAAACGAGTTTGCATATCCCCAATATGCTGTTGAAGTTGCACCAGATAGTCCAGCTTCTTTTGCGGCTGCTTTAAAGTAAATTGGGAATAATGCAGTTGTAATGACGAGCGAATATACCGAGTTCGCCCAATCGTATAATATCCAGCTTTTTTCTTGTCTGGACATTTTTTTCATATAATGTTCCCCCTTAAATTTGTTCTACTAACAGTGTACAAAAATAAAAATTATAAAAAGAGAAACAGTGATGATTTTTACATAACTTTTACATATATACACAGTTCTTTACAATTGAAGTAAATCCTCTACAATTGATCCGTCTGTTTCACCTAAGTGTAAACCGAGTAGTCTAGCGATAGTCGGACCTTCATCAATAAGCCTCATATATGGAATGGTAATGCCGCTTTTTATCCCTTTCCCAGCAGCGATAAAAATTGTTTCATAGTTAGGTTTTGTTGGAGAGTATCCATGCGTACCAAATGTATATTTTTTACTAGGCGTAACATCTTTTTCAGTAATTTCCTTTATAAAATCTCCTGTATAGTTTTCAGTGAAATAATAGCCTTCTTGTGCTTCCAACATAAATAAACAATTACCATCTGCACCGCAGTCTTTTACAGCTTCATCATGTAGTATAAATTCAATACCATTTTGTTTATTTTGAAGTAATTCTTCAAGTAGTAGTTGTACTTTTCGAATGATATCTGTATCATTTTTGTCTTTCACATATACATAGGCAGAGCCGTCGCAACTTTGGCAATAGACCTTCCAGTCTATTAATTTTCCTTTTGAGTTTATAGATATAAGCCCGTTTTGATGGAATAGTACATTTAATTGAATGGCTTTGTTTTCACTTAAAGCGCTATGATCACCAAGAGCGATAATTGTACTCTCTTCGTATAGGCCACTGTCTTTTAAAGCTTGAATAATTTTTCCTAGCCGTTCATCGTGTCTATGAATTGCAGCTATTGTTTCTTTTGATTCAAAGCCGTGATAGTGTCTTTGGGTGTCTAAATCGGTGAAATGTACAAACATGACATTCGGCTTCTTCGTTTGGATTGTATGCACAGCAGAAGCGAGTACGAAATCATCGAGTTCAGGCTGTGATAAACCATTTCTTATATGACCAAAACGCTGATTCAAATCTAATTGATATAGCGGGCTACCGCTAAATAATGAAACTAAAATTTGATTTTGCCACGGTCTATTTGGAAAAATTTCAGGTAAATTGTAATCAATATTTGCTCTGCCGGTAACAGGCCATAGAAGGGCAGCTGTCGTTAAATTTGCTTTACGTGCTTCATCGTATAACGTTGTTCCTTTAATGGATTTTCGGTACCAATGCCAATCTGGTGACTCGCGTCCAGGTTGAAGTAACGTATTGCTAACTACGCCATGTTTATTAGGGTAGTTTCCAGTAACGATTGTTGAGTGACTTGGGTATGTTACAGAAGGATAAATAGGTTCCACTTTTCTCGCCATCGCGCCCTTGTTTATTAATGTTTGGAAATTAGGAAGTTTTTGTAATATAGGAAAATCTAAAGCTGATAAGCAATCGAAAGATAAAATAATGACGTGATTTGTTAATGCTTTATCCATAAAGTTCCCTCCTGATTATATAAAACCTATTCTTATATATTACTATTAATACCTAGTAATAAAAATATATTTCTAGGTAAAAATTTATTATTTATTTTCAGAAAAGTTAAACATATAATTAAGTATAAGGGAATGAATGGAAGGAGGGAATACTGTGGATTGGCTAGATGAATTTAGTATCTTTTATATCATTGGCGGAATTACGATTATTCTTGTATTTGCTATTTCGTATTTACTAAAGAAACGGTTTCCAAACAAACAGTTCGATATTATATTTGCACTTAGTTTAATACTTCTTTGCTTAGCATCCTTTCCGGTTACAATGATGGTGATTGGTGGATGGGAAGGAATGGGATATGGATTTATTGGTTTCTTCGTTCTACTTGGTACACTTATCGGTATGATTGCACATCAACTTTTAAAAATCACGAGAAAAAGCTACGTATAAAACTGCAAAAAATGAAAAGAATATATAAAAATGAGAAAATTAGCTATTGTTTTAAAAAAGAATTTGTATTATGATAATCAACAAATTTATTTCGTTATAACGATGAAAAAGGACTAGTACATGCTCAACCTTTTTAGCAGAGAGAGAATCCAGTAGGCTGAAAGATTCTTAAAAAGGCGATATGGAACCTACCTTTGAGTTCTGCATATGCAGCGGGAATTTCCCGTTATCAAAAAGAGAGCATGCGCAATTTTTGTGCATGAATCAGGGTGGTAACGCCGGCAAAGCTCGGTCCCTATTTAGGGACGCGGGCTTTTTTGTATTTTCAAAAGGAGGAAGACTGACTATGGCAAAAGAACAAGTACAAGCGATTACGAAGATGGAAGAGGATTTTGCACAGTGGTACACAGATATTGTAAAAAAAGCAGAACTTGTTGATTATTCAAGTGTAAAAGGATGTATGATTCTACGTCCGTACGGTTATGCCTTATGGGAAAATATGCAGAAAGTTATGGATGAGAAGTTAAAAGCAACTGGTCATGAAAATGTGTATATGCCAATGTTTATCCCAGAGAGTTTATTGCAAAAAGAGAAGGATCATGTAGAAGGGTTTGCTCCTGAAGTAGCGTGGGTGACACATGGCGGGGATGAAAAATTAGCGGAGAGACTTTGTGTACGCCCTACATCTGAAACTTTATTCTGTGAACATTTTTCAAAAATTGTGCAATCCTATAATGATTTGCCAAAGCTATATAATCAGTGGTGTTCAGTAGTTCGTTGGGAGAAAACAACGCGACCATTCCTTCGTACAACTGAATTCTTATGGCAAGAGGGTCATACAATTCATGAAACAGCAGAAGAATCTCAAGCTGAAACGTTACATATTTTAAATCTATATGCTTCTTTCTGTAAAGACTACTTAGCGATACCAGTAATTAAAGGACAAAAAACAGAGAAAGAAAAATTTGCGGGCGCAAAGGCGACTTATACGATTGAAAGCTTAATGCATGATGGGAAAGCACTTCAAACAGGAACATCTCATAACTTTGGAACGAATTTCTCTGAAGCATTTGATATTAAGTTTTTAGATCGTAACGGTAAGTGGCAATATGTACACCAAACATCTTGGGGTGTATCAACAAGAATGATAGGTGGACTTATTATGGTTCATAGTGATAATAATGGGCTTGTAATGCCTCCTAAAGTCGCGCCAGTGCAAGTTGTTATTGTACCAATTGCTCAGCATAAAGAAGGAGTTTTAGCGAAAGCAACAGAGTTACAAGAACATATTCAAAAGGTTGCACGAGTAAAAATAGATGCTAGTAATAAAACACCAGGCTGGAAATTCAATGAGTATGAAATGAAGGGCATTCCAATTCGATTAGAAGTTGGCCCTAAAGATATTGAAAAGAATCAAGTCGTACTTGTAAGAAGAGATACGAAAGAAAAAGAATTTATATCAATGGATCAATTAGAAGAACGTATTCCAGCATTACTTGAGGAAATTCATACTTCTTTATTTAATAAGGCAAAAGTATTTCGCGATGAGAATACGTATAGTGCGACGAATTTCGAAGAGATGAAAAAAGTAGCGGATGAAAAGCAAGGATTTATTAAGGCAATGTGGTGCGGAGAATTGGCTTGTGAAGAGAAACTAAAAGAAGAGGTTGGAGTATCTTCACGTTGTATGCCTTTTGAGCAAGAGCATGTAGCTGATGAATGTATTTGTTGTGGGAAAGAAGCTAAGCAAATGGTGTATTGGGGAAAAGCGTATTAATGCGCTTTTTGATAGAGGATGAAAAGGACTTTGGGCTGCATAATAAAATGCAATCCAAAGTCCTTTTTAGTTTTACAATTTGCTTCATGTATGTTTTAGATGGAAGGATGTGTTTTATTTTGCATTTTTACGGCGAATAAATAGTAACACACCGATTAGGAATGTTGAAATTCCCATTAAAATAGATGCAGGATAATGTGTTGCCGTATTAGGTAACTTATCGCCTTGTTTTTTCTCATTATCTTTTACATTGCCACCTTGAGAACCGTTGCCCCCCTGAGAGCTGCTATCGCCTTTAACGCGGTTGCCGCCTTGAGAACTGTTATCGCCTTTAACACGGTTACCACCTTGAGAGCCGTTGCCACCAGAGCCGTTGCCACCAGAGCCGTTGCCACCAGAGCCGTTGCCACTAGAGCCATTACCACCAGAACTATTGCCACCAGAACCATTACCACCGGAGCCATTACCACCAGAACCATTGCCACCAGAACCGTTATCACCAGAACCACTGCCGCCAGAACCACTGCCACCAGAACCGTTACCACCAGAACCATTACCACCAGAGCCGTTGCCGCCAGAACCGTTATCACCGGAACCATTGCCGCCAGAACCACTGCCACCAGAACCGTTGCCACCAGAGCCGTTGCCGCCAGAACCATTGCCACCAGAACCGTTACCACCAGAACCACTGCCACCAGAACCGTTACCGCCAGAGCCGTTGCCACCAGAACCGTTGCCGCCAGAACCACTGCCACCAGAACCGTTACCACCAGAGCCGTTGCCACCAGAACCGTTATCACCGGAACCACTGCCACCAGAACCGTTACCACCAGAACCACTGCCACCAGAACCGTTACCGCCAGAGCCGTTGCCACCAGAACCGTTGCCGCCAGAACCACTGCCACCAGAACCGTTATCACCGGAACCACTGCCACCAGAACCGTTACCACCAGAACCACTGCCACCAGAACCGTTGCCACCAGAACCGTTACCACCGGAACCGTTGTCGCCAGAACCACTATCGTCCTGAGAACCATTGTTTCCTGGTGGTTTATTATTATCTTTTGAGTTGCCTTCTGCTAAATGATCGTTATTTTGTACAATTGCATTTGTTGCTGGAGAGAAGTTTTCCGTTGCTGCATTACCGATATTTAAACCGCTAAAAAAAGATAAAGAGAGTGTTGATGCTAAAATGAAGATTTTCGTCATTGTTTTCCTCCTAAGAAATTAATATTCCATCTAAAATACATCCCTTTGTAATATTTCTTAGGAAAAAGAGTTTTATGCAAAAAAAACTATATATAGAAAAAGGTGGTGTATTTCTGAAGAGAGAAAAGAGTTAGTGTAAATTCTTTATAATAGTAGAGTGGTGAGAATGTTACACGCATTACAATAGAGGAAGTGACAGCAGATGAAAGAATATATTGCATTTGATATTGGTGGTACACAAATCAAATATGGAATTGTTTTAGAAACAGGAACAGTACGAAAGCATAAAACAGTTTCAACAGAAATTCATTTGGGTGGGGAACAAATCATTCAAAAACTTATTCTTCTATCCAAACAATTAATGAATGAACATACGATTTCAGGAATTGGCATTAGTACTGCGGGAATTGTTAATATTCATAAAGGAGTTGTAACAGGAGGGGTGGAGCATATTCCGAACTACGCGACTATTCCTATTATCGATAGATTGCAAGAGGTATTACAAGTTCCTGTGTGCCTTGAAAATGATGTGAATTGTGCAGCTTTGGGTGAGAAGTGGAAAGGTATTGGAAACGGAAAAAGAAATTTTATTATGCTTACTCTTGGAACTGGTATTGGAGGAGCGATTTTTATAGATGGAGAGTTATACAGGGGACATTCTTTTAGTGCTGGTGAATGGGGAAATATGTTAATAGAAGGAAAGCCGTTTGAAGAGGTCGCTTCCATTTCAGGGTTAATTCGTCTTGTGCGAAAATATAAAGGTGAAAGTGATTGGAATGGAAAAACGATTTTCGAACTGTATGATAAAGGAGATAGAGAAGTTACGCAAGCGGTTGAGGTTTTCTTTAAACATTTAGCGATTGGAATTAGTAATCTTGCTTATATTTTTAATCCAGAAATGATTGTTATAGGTGGAGGAATTACTGGTAGAGGAAATCAGTTCTTAAAAGAAGTAAAAGAAGAGATAGAAAAATATTTAAACAAAGAGATTTATAGTAATTGTGAGATTGAACTTGCACAAAACGGTAATTGCGCAGGAATGATTGGTGCTATTTACCACTTCTTACATCATCATAAGTAAATTATATGAATGTTTTCATATAACTGAGAATTTATCCTTTTTATCACTAGGTAAATAATGCTACAATATAAGGGAAGAATACAATATTTTCCGCCTTGGAAAATGCTTTGTAGAAAGGAAGAAACTGCATGCCTATTATTTTAGAAAAAGGTCAAAAGATCGATTTAACGAAAGGACAACCGAAAGTAGCGAAACTACAGGTTGGCTTAGGCTGGGATCCAATTGGGCAATCAGGTGGGTTTCTGTCTTCATTATTTGGAAGTAAACCAAATGTAGATTGTGATGCATCTGTTGTTATGTTAGAAGGGGATCGCTTTTTAAACAAAAACGATTTAGTTTACTTCGGAAACAAGCTTTCTACTTGTGGTAGTATTATTCATTCAGGAGATAATTTAACAGGTGAAGGCGCTGGTGATGACGAAACAATTTTCGTAGAATTACATAAAGTTCCGAGCCGTATTAATCGATTAGTATTCGTTGTAAATATTTATGACTGTGTAAATCGTCGTCAAGATTTCGGGATGATTCGTAATGCATATATTCGAATTCAAAACCCGCAAACTGGTGAAGAATTAGCACGCTATAATTTATCGGATAATTATGCTGGCAAAACGACTCTAATTGCAGGTGAAATGTATCGCCACGGAAGTGAATGGAAGTTTTCAGCTGTTGGAGAAGGCACACAAGATAAAAACTTAAGTGAGATTGTATCACGTTATCAATAAAATAAACCGAGGAGGAATTGAATATGGCATCAATTTCATTGAAAAAAGGACAAAAGGTAGACTTAACAAAAACGAATCCAGGTCTTTCAAAAGTTCTTGTAGGACTTGGTTGGGATACGAATCGTTATGACGGACAAAACGATTTCGATTTAGATGTTAGTATTTTCTTAGTAGGTGCTAACGGTAAAGTTTCAGGTGCAGAGGATTTTGTCTTCTATAATAACCCAAAAGGTGCGAATGGTGCTGTTGAGCATTTAGGAGATAACCGAACTGGTGAAGGTGAAGGCGATGATGAATCAATTAAAATAGATTTAAAAAATGTACCTGCACATATTGAACGTATTTGCTTCACAATTACAATTTACGATGGAGAAGGACGTAGCCAAAACTTCGGACAAGTTTCTAACTCTTTCGTACGTATTTTAGATGAAGAAAAGAATGCAGAGCTAATTCGTTACGATTTAGGAGAAGATTTCTCTATTGAAACAGCTGTTGTAGTAGGGGAATTATACCGTCATGCAGGTGACTGGAAGTTTAATGCAATCGGAAGTGGATTCCAAGGTGGATTAGCGTCTCTATGTAACAATTTCGGTTTAGATGTAGAGTAATAGCTTCGTATATCCATCGGTGAAACAGATGTTTACTGATGGATATATTTCTTAAGATTAAAATATAGAGGTGAATATAAATGGTTATTCAATTACAAAAAGGACAGAAGATTGATTTAGGTAAGACAAGTCCTGGTTTAACGAAAGCAGTAATTGGTCTTGGGTGGGATATTAAATCTTATGACGGTGGATCAGATTTCGATTTAGATGCATCAGCATTCCTATTAGATGCGAACGGAAAATGTACGAAGGAAACTGATTTTATCTTCTATAATAATTTACAGTCTCCTTGTGGATCTGTTATGCATACAGGGGATAACCGTACAGGTGAAGGCGAAGGTGATGATGAGCAACTTGTTGTGGACTTAAAGAAAGTTCCAGCAGATGTGCACAAAATTGCTATTACAGTTACGATTTATGATGCAGAAGGCCGTAGTCAAAACTTTGGTCAAGTAGGAAATGCGTTCGTGCGTTTAGCGAATGAAGAAACGAATGAAGAAGTTCTTCGCTTTGATTTAGGGGAAGATTTCTCCATCGAAACAGCAGTTGTCTTTTGTGAATTATACCGTCATAATGGACAGTGGAAGTTTAATGCAGTAGGAAGCGGTTTCCAAGGTGGCCTAGGTGCGCTTGTAAGAGCGTATGGCTTGGATGCATAGAAAGGAAACGATATTCGTTTCCTTTTTTTGACCTTTCTATAAATCTAGCAAAGAATAGGGGATAAAGGTAAGATGAGTATTTTGCAAGGAATCCTTGATACGTATGCTCAGTTTTTCGACTTGGACATGTGGATTAAAGTGTTGCAAGATCCAGTATCTTGGGGATTAATAGGTACACTTGTTGTACTTGAAGGTTTGTTATCTGCTGATAATGCACTTGTATTAGCAGTAATGGTAAAACACCTTCCGGAAGAAAAACGTAAAAAGGCATTATTCTATGGACTTATTGGAGCTTATGTATTCCGATTTATTGCGATTGGAATTGGAATGTTCTTAATTAAATTAGCGTGGGTAAAAGTGTTAGGTGCACTTTACTTAGCTTGGCTTTCAGTTAAATACTTCATTGACAAAAGAAAAGGTAATGCAGAAGAAGAGGAAGCTCATGGTATGAACCAAAACAGTATTCTCTTCAGAATGTTTGGTGTCTTCTGGGGGACAGTTGCGATGGTTGAATTAATGGATATCGCGTTCTCTGTAGATAGCGTACTTGCTGCATTTGGTGTATCAAATGAAGTTTGGATTCTATTATTAGGTGGAATGCTCGGTATTTTAATGATGCGTGGTATCGCTGGTGTATTCTTAAAATTGTTAGAGCGTATTCCAGAACTTGAAACGACAGCATATATTTTAATCTTAATTATTGCAGCAAAAATGTTACTGTCTGTTATTCATATTGAAATAAGTCATATGCTATTCTTTATCATTTTAGTTGTAGCATTTGGAGCAACATTTATACTTCACTACATGAAGAATTCTGGACAAGCTAAAGAAGAAGTTGCAGCTACTAAAGAAGACAATAAATAATTGAAATGGGTTTGCTCGTTTTACGAGCGCCCATTTTTTATAACCAAAAATAGTTTATAATAGAAGAAAGACTTAGAAAAAACGTAAATGTTTTTGGAGGTGAACTGTTATGTTTTCACGTTTTACACTTCAACCATATGGATTAAAAGATGAATCAGATTTAAAGCAATTTGAAACACTTTTAGAAAAACGCCCACAGTATGAACTGACAGAGAATGAGATGAAATTTAGTTATATAGCATGTCGAATCCTTGGCGTTCCTAATGATGTAGATGAATATTTTAATGAGCTATTTGATTATAGTGAAGCAAAAGGAATCGAAGTTTTACACGAACAAAATTTAAACAAAGTGATTGATTCGGAAAAGCTTCGTCATATTCAAGAAGTGTTCGGATTACATCAAGAAGCACCAAACGGTCTGACAGTAAATAGGCTAGTGGCACACTTATCTGGGAAACAACTTTTACCGAAAGTAGACAATCCTGACTTGCAGCATTATATACATACGACGTTTATTTCTGTATTGAAATTGTATGAGAAACAACATAACCAATCGTTAAAAACAGAGGGATTCCGTCGTTTCTTAATTGATATAATTAAATTAAGTGAAAATTACGTAGCGAAGTGGTTTTCTACGGTTAATTATAAGAAACAAATGCCGCGTATCGTTTGGTACGGTGATGCGACGGAAAGCCGTATATATTTCTTATACTTCCTTATTATGCTCGGCTGTGATGTACTTTATTATCATCCAGAAGGAAAAGATGGATTTGAGAATGTTGATGAGGAAGGAAGAAGTTTTGTTGTGTCTCATTCAGGTCGCATTTCTCTTGAGCCATTTCCAGATCGCCGCCGCGAACGTGTTGCAACAGTAGCGTATCAAGCTTCAAAAGAAATTGAGCAAGTACTTCACCACGATAATTCACTGCTGTACAAGCCGTGGCAATTCCGTTCATATACGCCTGTAGCTCGTACGCTCAAAACAACGTATGATGAACTCTTTTTAATTACGAAAGAAAAGGCATTTGTACGCCCAACATTCTTTGTTGAGAATAAACACATTTATATCCCTTCTTTATTTGCGAAAATATCAGGTGTTTCAAAGAATGATAAAGAGTATTTTCAGCGATTAAAGGCTGTTACATCATTTGATAACAGTTTATTAATTAATACATTCCCGTTTACGAAAGAACAAAAAGCAAATTTCCAATATCATTACCGAGATGCTTTAGACCGCGGGGGGAAATTACATCCAGATTTAATTATGAACAGTCATTGGTGGCCACATAAACGATTGCCAGAAGGATTACAACATGGTATTGCAGAGGCGATCATTCATGCGTGCGAAAGTGAAATGTGTAAACCAATTGCAAAAGAGACGAAACAAGATGTAGCGCTATATGTTTTCGCACAACTTTCTCAAATACCACCGAATATTTTAGAACAGCTTGAGAAATTTGATTATTCACAAGATGTACCGAAAATTGTTATATTTAATAATGAGAAGAGTGGAGAATTAACTCGTTCTGATGCTGTTTTATTACTATTTTTAAATCAAATAGGAGTAGATGTATTCCACTTCAATCCAACGGGACGAAATGATATTGAACCGTATATTGATGCAGCAGCATTTGATTCACATTGGCTTGAAGAAGTTAATTTCGATCTTGAGTTTCATGGTTCATCAGCCTATAAAAATTTATCACAAACAATAAAAGGACTATTTCGTCCATTTTTATAAGGAAAGGGAGAATACCATATGAATAACCCAGTCGTACTAGATTCGAAAACAGAATTAAATGAGCAAACAGCACAAGATGTTCGCTTGCAACTTAGACAAGATGCAGATGTGCAACGTATTTATAATGCGGTAGATATTAAGGATCAGTTAGAATTAATCGAGCTTGGAAAAGAACCATCTATGGAAATTTCACGTTTTGCTGATCAAATCTTACATACAATGTCTTTATCAAAAATAGAAGACTCTGGAGAATTATTAAAACAGCTTGGGAAAATTATGGACAGATTCGATAGCAAAGACTTTGCGGAAGAGAAAAGTGGTTTCTTTTCACGTATGTTCAAAAAAGCGGATAAAATGATTGAACAAATCTTTAGCAAGTACCAAACGATGGGCCGCGAAATGGATAAAGTATACGTAGAAATTACAAAGTATCAAGATGAAATGAAAAAATCAATTGGTACGTTAGACGGTTTATATGAGCAAAACTTAAAATATTATTTAGACTTAGAAAAATACGTAGTAGCAGGAGAAATGTTATTAGAGCGTTTAAATACAGAGCTAGTTCCAATGTATGAAGAGCGTGTACGTAACAATGACCAATTAGCAGGTATTGAATTAGAGTCGCTTAAAAACTCTGTTGAAATTTTAGAGCAGCGTATTGATGATTTAGAGAAAGCACGTATGGTTGCGCTACTTACAGCACCACAAATTCGTATGGTTCAACGTGGTAACAATAAATTAATCGGTAAAATCAATACAGCATTTATTACAACGATTCCTATCTTTAAAAATGGTATCATTCAGGCGGTAAATGCGAAGCGTCAAAAGCTTGTTGCAGATTCTATGGCTGAACTGGATCGTCGTACAAATGAATTACTTAAGAAAAATGCACAAAATATCGCAACGCAAAGTGTGGAAGTAGCGAGATTATCGGGTTCTTCTAGTATTAAGATGGAAACACTTGAGGAAACTTGGAACATTATTTCAAGAGGTATGCAAGAAACACAACAAATTGAAGAACAAAATAAACGTGAGCGAGAAGAAAGCCGCAAACGAATGGCTACATTAACAGAGAACATTAAAAAAGAATTACAAGGATAAATGAAAAGGCAATGAGGAATAATCCTCATTGCCTTTTAGTTTCTCTTCACTAATTTAATGATCTCATTCACAACAAGCGGGATAATACTTAATAAGAGAACAAATCCCCAATCTCGCATCGTTAATGCATGCACACCAAATATATTTGCAAGAGGTGGGATGGAGATGATACAAACTTGCATAAGAACACCGATAAGAAGGGAGAATACTAAATATTTATTTGTAAAAATCCCAATTGAAAAAATGGATTTCGTTCTTGAACGCAAGTTAAATGAATGAACGAGCTGAGAAAAACTAAGAACGACAAATGCCATCGTTTGAGCATGTAATAGAGCATCCTCATCAATTCGCTCTGGGAAAAGAGGGAATAAATTTGTATCTCCGGTATAGAATTTTGCTCCGGCGATAAAGGCTATTAGCGTTAAAAGTCCAATGACAACCCCATTGAAAATAAGAAAAGGAACGCTACCACTAAATAAACTTTCTTTCGCATGTCGTGGTTTTTCCTTCATCACATCTGGATCTTCAGGATCAACCCCAAGTGATAATGCAGGCAGTGTATCTGTAATTAAATTCACCCACAAAATGTGAATAGGGCGAAGTGGTGTTGCCCAGCCGAGTAAAATAGCTAAAAATAAAGCGATAATTTCTCCGAAGTTACAAGAGAGTAGGAAGAGGATTGATTTTTTTATGTTACGATAAATATTTCTACCTTCCTCAACAGCTTTCACGATAGATGAGAAATTATCATCTGTTAACACGACATCCGCTGCCCCTTTTGCAACGTCTGTTCCTGTAATGCCCATCGCTACGCCAACATCTGCTTGTTTTAAAGATGGTGCATCATTGACGCCATCACCAGTCATAGAAACGATATTGCCTTTTGCACGTAATGCTTTTACGATCTTTACCTTATGTTCTGGAGAGACCCTAGCGAATACATGTAAGTGATCAATTTTGCTTGCTAGTTCTTTATCTGAAATGTTATCTAATTCAGTTCCAATCATAATTTCAGATATTTCTGTAGCAATGCCAAGTTCTTTGGCGATTGCAAAAGCGGTATCTTTATGGTCACCAGTAATCATAACTGTGCGAATACCGGCTTTTTTACATTCTGTAATTGAATCTTTTACTTCAGTTCGAGGTGGATCAATCATACCGACAAGACCGATAAAGATGAGGTTTTCTTCAAGATGATTTATATCCACAGTACTTGAATTGTATTGTTTAAATGCGAATGAAAGTACTCTTAAAGCTTCTCGGGACATTGCCTTTGCAGCTTCTAATATTTGATTTTTATCAGCCTCTGTTAGAATCTCGATTTTACCGTTTTTAAATATGTGGGTACATCGAGGTAAGAGTTTATCAATAGCACCTTTCGTCATGCTATAGTAGCTTTTATCGTATGTATGCACGGTTGACATCATTTTACGATCTGAATCGAAAGGAAACTCGTTAACGCGCTCATGTATCTTTTCTAAATGATCTTTTTGCATATTAAAAGTGCTTCCAGCAACGAGAAGAGCAATTTCAGTCGGGTCTCCGGTTTGTGATTCGTTATTGTAAGACGCATCATTACATAGCACCATATTCTCTAACAATAGACGTTGCGCATCGTTATTTACATTTAAATTTTCTAATTGATCGTATAAGTTATCGCTATAAAAGTGAGTAACGGTCATTTTATTTTGTGTTAACGTACCTGTTTTATCTGAACAAATAATTGTGACAGAACCGAGAGCTTCCACAGCTGGTAGTTTTCGAATGATAACGTTTTGTTTAATCATGCGCTGGACACCAATTGCAAGAACGATGGAAACGATAGCTGGCAAGCCTTCTGGAATAGCTGCAACGGCTAAACTAATAGCAGTCATAAACATTTCTAACGTATCCCGGCCTTGTAAAAAGCCGATGAAAAACATAACGATACAAATAGCTACAGCGACAAAGCCTAAATACTTGCCGACTTGTGCCAAGCTTTTTTGGAGTGGTGTCATATCATCGTCTGCTTCATGTAAAAGGGTAGCAATCTTGCCAATTTGTGAGTTCATGCCAGTTTCAACAGCAACACCGACGCCTCGTCCATATGTTACAAGAGTAGACATAAAGGCCATGTTTTTTTGATCGCCTAATGGTACTTGCTCATCACTTTGCATGGAAGGGTGGTAAATTGCATCTTTATCAACGGGGACGGATTCACCAGTTAGAGCAGATTCTTCAACTTTTAAATTTGCAGTTTCGATAAGTCGTAAATCGCATGGGATATATCGGCCAGCGTCGAGCATAACGATATCACCGGGAACGACGTGCTCAGATGGAATTTCTTTTAGTTCACCATTTCGCTTGACGATTGCTTTAGGTGTCGCCATCTTTTTCAATGCCTCTAAAGCTTGTTCTGCTTTTGACTCTTGGACGACACCAATAACAGCGTTTAAAACTACAACGAGCGCGATAATACTTGCATCAGCCCATTCACCTACAAAGGCTGAAATAAGAGCAGCAATAATAAGGACATATACGAGGACATCATTAATTTGGGCGAAAATCCGCTGCCATAACGTGCGTTTTTGTTTTGTAGCTAATTCATTAGAGCCGTATTGCTTTAAACGTTCATTTACGATTTCATCTGTTAAACCGTGTTGTTCGTTTGTTTCTAGGTCGATTAATGTTTGATCTTTCGTCTTACTGTACCAATTGCTCATAAGTAAGCACCTCCAGTAAAAACAGTTAGCAATGGTAGTGTTGCTATTATTTGTGAGTAGTATGTATGGAGAAAAAATCTAAGGTGAGGTTCTACTTCTATTGTACAATATTTTACAGTTGGTTGAGGGAAAGAGAAGAGTTGTCATGAATTTGTTGGAAATAAAAAAGAGCCTCATAAGTGAGGCTTCTTACTTTTTAATTAATGTACCTAATTCTTCTGTAATAGCTTGCATTTCACTAATGCTGAATGTTTCACGTTTCATAACATGATCATAAATGTCACGTAAGTCTTCGTACATTTCTTCATTAAAGCTAGCAGCTCTCATTGCTCCAGCATTAACCATACGTAATTTTTCTTTAATAGCTTCGACCATATATTCAACGTTTTCTTCTGACTTTACGGATAAATCCACCGAAGTGTCCCCCTTTAAAATAACATAAGGCTATCTTAACATTTTTTATCATTTTCGTTAATGAATCTTTTCAATCCTATTAAATTAGTAGGGATTTCCTTTATAATTAATAATTGGTTGTTTATACTATAAGTATATATAAAGAAATGCACCAAGAAGGGAAGAAACAAAAATATGGTTCAAGTATTGTTTGTTTGTCTTGGGAACATTTGCCGTTCTCCGATGGCAGAAGCGATTTTTCGAGATCTTGTCGTAAAAGAGGGACTCGAAGAGAAAATTGTCATTGATTCTGCAGGAACTGGAGATTGGCATGTTGGCCATCCGCCACATAAAGGAACACAAAAAATTTTAAAAGAAAATGCAGTCACTTTTGAAGGAATTAAAGCAAGGCAAGTAGAAAAAGAAGACTTAACAAAGTTTGATTATATTATTGCCATGGACAACAAGAATATAGCAGATTTAAAAAGTTTAGGTAAAACTGGAGGCTATATTGGTAGACTGTCCGATTTTGTTCCAGACGGTGGCTGGACAGACGTTCCCGACCCTTACTATACAGGGAATTTCCAAGAAGTATATGACCTTGTAACAGAAGGGTGTGCAAAGCTATTAGCTTTCATTCGAAATGAACAAGGAATATGAGGAAGCTTAGAAAGAAATACTTTCTAACATAAGAAATGAAAGGGTGAAGGAATATGGCAAAGAAAAATAATATTGCTCGAAATATTGCGATTGGTGTAGCTGCAGGTGTAGCTGTATCTATGTTGAAGAAGGAAAACCGTGAAAAAGTAAAAAATACTGCGGAAAAAGCAAAAACAAAGATGATTGAAATCGGTGAAAATGCAAAAATCAAAGAAAAAGTGCAAACTGTTACAGATAAAGGGCGCGAACTCGCTGACTTCAATGTAGTAAAAGCGAAAGTAGCAGAAATTAAAAAATTGACGCCGTCTGTTGTAGAGACGTTAAAAGAAACGAAAGAAATTTTTAGTAAGAAAAAGGTTGAGCCAGCAGAGAAGCCAGAAACGATTGAAATTCAAGCTGTATCTACAAAGGTAGATGAGCTGAAAGCAGAGGAAGAGCCAATAGTTGCTGAAGATGGCGGTATGAAGGAAGCGCGTGAATTATTTATGAAAGACTCAAATGTAGAGGAAAAAAAAACTGAAGCGTACATTGAGTTAAAGCAAGATAAAGAAGAGAAGAAAAGCGTTTAAACATATATGAGAAAAATTTTAGAAAAGGTGAGGAGAAATCGTACTTATTCGTTTGGTAAAGATTTGTATGACCGAACGATGCGCGATGATGTAGCGGGCTTGGCAGCACAGCTCGCTTATTTCTTCTTGCTTGCGATTTTTCCTGGGCTTGTTTTCTTAATTACGCTTCTTGGATTCATTGACCTTCAAACAGAAAGTGTGCTCAACTTATTAGAACCGTACGTACCCGAAGATGCAATGTCTTTAATTGAAGTAAACGTTGATAAGGTTGTAAATGAGCAAAATGGTGGTTTATTATCATTTGGTTTATTATCGATGCTATGGTTTGCTTCAAACGGGGTAAATGCGGTTATGAATGCTTTTAACCGTGCGTATGATGTAACAGAAACACGTTCTTTTATTAAAACGAGAGCTTTATCAATTGTGTTTACGTTAGCAATCATTTTTATGATTGTGTTTGCGCTAATTGTTCCAGTGTTTGGACAAGTGATTGGGGCAGCGGTATTTAAAGCAATTGGTTTATCGGATAGTTTTTCTTACGTGTGGAGTATTACGCGGTTAGTAGCGAGTTTCTTTGTTTTATTCGCATTGTTTAGTTTTTTATATACATTTGCACCAGATCGAAAGTTAAAAAGAAGAGAAGTCATTTCAGGAGCAACATTTGCTACTGTAGGATGGATTGTGGTATCGTACTCATTTGCTTATTATGTAGATAAGTTTGCGAATTACGCCAATACATATGGTGGTCTCGGTGGTATTATTATTTTAATGTTATGGTTTTACTTAACTGGGTGGGTAATTTTACTCGGCGGCGAAATTAATGGTTTACTCCATCATTATAGAACGGGTGACAATAATTCCCGTAATGAAAAGTGAGCTCTTGTTCCATAATAAAAGGGAACAGGGGGGATATTTCATGAGTAATAATAAAAAGAATCATAACAATAAAAATAACAATAAACAAAAGAGCAGTTCGCATCCAAAGCATAAAACGAGTAGTAGTGCGAACGGGCATAATAGCTATCATTAGAAAAAAACGGGTCCTCTATGAGGGACCCGTTTTTATTTGTTTCCTTTTAATAATCGTAAGCCATTCAAAATGACAAGAATTGTACTTCCTTCATGTCCAATAACACCGAACGGAAGAGCTAAAAATTGCAAGAAGTTTGAACAAATCAGCATTGCAATTACAGTTAGTGAAAAGATTACGTTTTGCTTTACAATACGGTTCATTCGTTTTGATAAGCGGATTGCTTGGGAAAGTCGAGATAATTCGTTTTTCATAAGTACAACGTCTGCAGTTTCTAAAGCTACGTCTGTTCCTTCACCCATCGCTACACCAATGCTCGCGGTAGCGAGTGCAGGGGCATCATTTATACCATCTCCGACCATTGCTACTGTCCCGTATTTTTCTTTTAGCTTCTTAATCGTTTCAACTTTTGTTTCTGGTAAGCATGATGCGTAATATTCCTTTATATTACTTTCAGAGGCAATTGCTTTTGCCGTTTCTTCATTATCACCAGTAATCATAATTGCTTCGACACCAATGCTTTGTAATTCGCGAATAGCAGCTATTGTTTCTTGGCGAAGTGTATCTTTTAAAGCGATAAGTCCAAGAATGCCTTCTTCATCACGAATATAAACGACAGTTTTACCTTCTTTTTCAAGTGAGGCAGAAATGCCATTATGGAATGTCTTTGTTTCTTCACCAATAAAATCAGCTTTACCTATTTTATAAGCTTTGTTTTCGAAGATTCCTTTTAGCCCAAAACCAGTTACATCTTCAACATTTTCTGGTTTTTGTAATGTAATGTCATACGCATGTTGTGCATATTTAACAATAGATTCAGCTAAAGGGTGTGTAGAGTGACTTTCAATTGCTGCTGTAATAGAAAGTACTTCTTTTTCTGTCATATTTTCTCGAACATATACATCTGTTACGGTAGGTTTTCCTTGTGTTAATGTACCTGTTTTATCAAAAGCGATTGCTTTTACTGAAGCGAGGCGTTCTAAATGTATGCCACCTTTAAAGAGAATACCATTTCTTGCTCCGTTAGAAATTGCAGATAACGTTGCTGGTGTAATGGCAGCAACGAGTGCACAAGGAGATGCGACTACAAGTAAGATCATAGCGCGATAAAACGTTTCATTCCAGCTCCAGTCCAGTAAGAAATGAGGAACGAACATCATAAGCGCAACAATGAGTAGTACACCTTTTACGTATGTTCCTTCAAACTTTTCGATGAATAGTTGTGATGGTGATTTTTCGCTTTGTGCACTTTGGACAAGACGGATAATCTTTTGGAATAATGTTTGATCGCTCGGCTTCGTAATTTTAACTTCGATAGCACCGCGTAAATTTACAGTACCGGCAAATACTTCATCACCGAATTTTTTCTCATTCGGAATAGGTTCCCCTGTAATAGCAGCTTCATCGATATTTGTTTCACCGTTATGAATTGTACCGTCAGCAGGAACACGCTCACCTGGCTTAATTAAAATAATGTCGTTAATTTGTAATCGTCCTACAGGAACACGTTCCTCGGTTCCATTAGAAATACGTAATGCTTCTTCAGGTTGTAAATCAAGAAGCGCTGAAATTTCTTTTTGACTTTTACTTAATGTATAAGATTCCATCGCACCGCTCAGTGCAAAGATAAAGATTAAAATCGCGCCTTCTGCCCAGTAGCCAATGATTGCAGCACCGATAGCAGCAAAGAGCATGAGCATTTCGACATTTAGCTCTTTCTCTTCAATGGTATCTTCAATACCTTCTTTCGCCTTTGCATATCCACCAACTATATAAGCAAGGATATAGCAAGTAATACCTACATTCATTGCATCGTTCTTTGTGAATAACCAACCAGCTAAAATGAAAATACCAGATGCGATTGCAAATATAAGTTCATGATGTTTCTTTAATGTATCCCATAAAGAGGGATGAGAAATAGACTTTTGTACTTGTAATGTTTTTACTTCTGAGTTCATTACTACTCGCTCCTTCCAAATTCTTATTGAGAAAAATAATCAAAATCGAAACCCCTATAAAACGACGAAAGCTGCCATCCATAATGGATAGCAGCATTTCTGTTGAATCTGTTTTTAACAGTTATTATATTGTAATTATTCTATAGTATATCATATCTTTTTATAAGATGACACATTTTTGTTTCAAGTATAAACGGAAAACTTGTGTTTTCGCAATACCTTTGGTATATATGGATATTGTTCATAAAAAGATCGGAAAGGAAGACAACAAGTGAAGACAGAGAAATTTTTTACCCATCCGATTGGCGTACTAATTGCTGCAATAGTAGCGACTTTTTTATGGGGGAGTGCATTCCCATTTATTAAATTAAGTTATGCTGAACTTGGAATTCAGCCACAAGAAGTTGGAGAGCAAATATTATTTGCTGGTTATCGTTTCTTTTTATCTGGAGTCATGCTCTTATTATTCTTTAAAGTGTTAGGAAAAGATATGAGCTTCAAAAAAGGAACGGGGAAGCAGTTAGTACAAATTGGTTTATTTCAAACATTTCTTCAATATATATGTTTTTATATTGGAATGAGTTATAGTTCTGGCATTGAAGGAGCTATCATTTCAGGAACATCATCATTCTTTCAAATTTTACTTGCTCACTTTTTATATAAAGATGACGCTCTCAATATGAGAAAAATAATTGGGGTCGCTATCGGCTTTTGTGGTGTCATTTTAGTAAATGTACCGAGTGATGGTAGTTTATCATTCCATTTCGGAATTGGTAGCTTATTACTTCTTAGTGCAGCAATGTTGTATTCATATGGAAACATATTGGCGAAAGAAGGTAGCAAAACATTAGATGTTGGCTATATGACAGCATACCAAATGATTTTTGGTTCTATCGGGTTATTATGTATAGGGGCTTTGCAAGTTGGAGTCATGCCATTTACATTTAGTGTACATGCAATACTTATGCTTCTCTACTTATCTTTCTTATCCGCAGCAGGTTTTTGTATTTGGAATACGATTATGAAGTACAACAAAGTTGGAAAAGTATCAATGTACATGTTCTTTATACCCGTATTTGGTGTGTTATTGTCGAGCATAATCTTAGGAGAAGCAATTCATTCATTTGTATTATTTGGTTTAGCATGTGTAGCTGCGGGAATTATCGTGGTGAATCGTACGCCAGCTAAGCAGAAAATCGAGCGAGAAAAACAAGTAGCATAAATAACAGGAAAACGATTACAATGGAAGAACAGTACTGTTCTTCTTTTTTTATATAGAAAAAGGATAATAGACTAGGTATAACGAAAAAAGATACAAAAAGCATTTATTGAGGAGAACATGTTATGAATTTACTTTACATGGTGTTAATTGGACAAATCATTCTTTTTTTAATTGGTGCAATGTACGCAATAGGACAGACAAAAAAGACAAGAAATAATATGCCGCTACCTTTAGCGGTGCGTCTTATTCTTAGTTTTTCTTTAACAGCAAGTGCAATTTGGATATGGTTACAAGATCCATCAGTAGAGTATAGTACGTGGGTTGCACTAGGTATGACGTTATCAACTGTAGGAGATTTATTTATGGCAGGTTTGATTCCAATTGGTCACAGGTTAATTGGAGGGATGATTACTTTCGCGCTTGCACATTGTTTTTATGTAAAAGCATTTTTGCAAACAGGCATCTCATGGAATGGTTTTTGGATTGGTTTACTCGTATACGGACTCTTTCTCATTATAGGATGGTTCTTCTTTATCCGAAATGATAAGCAAGATAAATTGTTTACGATAGGAGCTCTAATTTACGGACTGTGGGTTGGAGGAATGGCTTGCTTTGCATTCGCCTTATACTATGAGAATACAGGAATATGGTGGATACCGGCTTTTGGTGGTTTACTATTTGTGATTTCTGATTTTATTATAGGAGTGACAGATATTGGAGGGCGCAAATTAAAGTATGAACCCCTTTGGATTTGGTTTACGTATGTAGCGGCTCAAATGTGTATTGTATATGTGGGAATATAAAAAGATACCCTCAAAATAGTAGATAGACTATTTTGAGGGTATCTTTTTTACTATTTTACTTCAGCCGATTTTTGAGATGGAGTTTTACTGCGGACACATAGTGAGATAAATATAAATTATATAAAATAAGAAGTTTATGGTGATTATTCCAAGTTTACAATATTCTAATTTTACAATTCAGAATTTTGTGGAAGTTAAGTAGTTGAAGTCCTTATAATAAAAGTAAAAAGATGATGAGATGGTGGAATGATGCAAAAGAAAAAACGTTGGCGTGAATTCTTTGGAACAATTGCAATTGCATGTTTGTTGGTGTTTTTGGCAAAAATCTTTTTGTTTTTTCCTACGACTGTAAAAGGAGCGTCCATGAAGCCAACGTTACAAGATGGGGATAAGGTGATTGTTAATAAGTTGGCAAAGCAATTTGAAAGTTATGGGCGAGAAGATATTATTGTTGTGAAGACAGATAATTTTTATGTGAAAAGGGTTATTGGTTTGCCTGGTGATGTCATTGAGGTGAGAAATGATCAATTATATGTGAATCATGAAGTGATACAGGAAGCGTATTTGTATAGTAATAAAAAACAAGCTGAAAAAAAACTTATGAATTTAACAGAGGACTTTGGACCGATTACAATTCCTACAAATAAGATTTTTGTTATGGGAGATAATCGCTTAATAAGCAGAGATAGTAGAAATGGTTTAGGACTTATTGATAAAGCGGATGTATTAGGAGAATTAGTGGCAATTTATTATCCATTTGAACATATGAAAATAATGAATTAAAGTAAAAAACCAAGCAAATTTCGTTTGCTTGGTTTTTTATCCCGCTTTAATGGGCAGTAAGACCCCACCTCAAAATTCAGCGAAAGCAAGGAAGTTAGGTGGGGGATCAACTGCCCATAAAAGCCCGATTGGTTCAACTAATAATCAGTGGCGGATGAAGCCCCCACACTGATTAAAGTTTCACTTTATGTTAAATCGTAGGAGACTCATTAAATTCATAGACGTCTTCATTGTTTTTGTTCGTACTTAAAACGAATTTGTGCTGCAATAGTTGCAGTTTAAAGAATGCTAACGGGTCGTGATAAGTTTCTGGGTTGCTTCTTAACGTTGCTAGTGTTTGCTCGTCTTCCTGTATTTCAAGTTGAGCGGATTCTACATTTTGTTTCAGTATGCTAAGTGGATCTTTAAAGAACATCATGATATCTCGTTCTAATGCGCCTTCAAATACTTCAAATTGAAGGAAGAATTGTTTTGAGATTGTTTGAGCAATTTCCGTATAATCTTCCGTTTCAATGTATTGTTTATATTTGTTTGCGAGCATAGATTGATTTTTTTGCATGTTACCAAATAGTTTTCCCGCACTCTTTAAGAAAAATTGTGTTGGTGTAAAGCGTAATAAAATATTGATGTTCGATACTGTAATTCGATTTGTCATACGTACAACATCCCGGTGCCAGTCATCTAGTAATTTGAAATCGCAAGGAAGTTTCATGCGTTCTTCTTTATATAATTTATTAAAAGTTTCACTCATTTCATCTAAATAAGATTGAGCTTGAATAAATTCATTATGCGCTGTTTCAATCCACTCTTGAATAAATCCAGTAAATTTAGGAAGAAGCACTTGCTGTACATGTTTTTGAATGCGTTCGTTCATTGCAGCATTTAATTCTTCATGAACTAATTTGAAGTCACTATCTTCTTGAACAAGGTCAGAACAGCTCTGTAATAATTCAGGAATTTGAGAATGGATATCTCGTGTGATTTCTTCTTTCGTTAAAAGATAAGATTCTGTAATAGAACGAATTTTATCTTTTTCAAGAGCAGTAAGATTGTTAATAAATCCGTTTAGTTTTACTGAGATATGTTTATTCCAGCGTACGGATTTCACTAATGTATTTTCTAATTCCACACGTTCATTTACAAGGTATGCGATTGTTTTTTGAGTGAACCATATTAGTTTTTTTATACGTTCTTGTTCTATGTCGCGTTCTGCTAGATTAGAAAGAATAGACTCTGTCACGTCTCCAAGTTGCTGGCTACTCTCTTGTGAAGGAGAGTATGGGAAGAACTTTGCATTTGGGAAATGGACTTTAATCTTACTCATTAGTTTTTCATTATTGGTCGCATTATTTGTGTGTAATACGAAATGAATTTGTAAGTTTGGCACTTGTTCACGTAAATAAAGTAATGTATCAAGCTCTTCACCATGCAATGGTGAAGCGGAATTTAATACGTAAATAAGGCTATCTGCTGCTTGTAAGTATTCAAAGTATGAGCTATTTTTATCCACTTGCCCTTGAACAGATGGCGTAACAAGAAATGCAAATTTATTCTTCCTTAAAAATCTACTTGGTAACTTAATTTCTATACACTTCTTCTCAAGTTCTGACTCAGAATCGGAAGGTGTAGCCATTATTTGATGGAATTCATCAAAGTTCGGTATATTGTGTACATCTAACGCAGTGAATTCTGTTATTTCAGTTTGGCTATCATCTTTAAATAGAATAGGAGTTGTTACAGTCTCAGTTAAGATGTTCTCTCCTAATATTGAATTGATGAATGATGACTTATCATGGTCACTAGTTCCCGCTATTAGTAATTGAGTAACATTTAAATCACATAGTTCATGAACGAGTAACGTAAATTGGTGACTTAAATCCACATCATTTTTTTCAGCCCATACAGCAATTGTTTCGAATAAATGAGAAACGGTTTCCATATTTACATTTGTTTCAGCTGTTGAATTAGAGAGTAGGGCTCCCGCACTTTTTACGAGTAATGACTCTAAAGTTGTAGGTGAAACTTCATTCCATGCTAACACTGCAGCAGAGACAAATAGGGCATCTTTTGCTTTCGTTAAACTAAACCAATTTGTTAATAAATCTGGTACAAGTCCCTGCATTTCATGCATGAAATGTTCACCAGTAATTAATTCAAAGTACGTATCTTGGTAGCGTTCAATAATTTCATGCCAATCGTCATTGTTGTCTGTTTCGATATGTAAGAATAAATGATTTATTGTTTGAATCCAAGGTAGATGCAAGTTTTCATTTTGATAGCTGTTCCAAAGAGCAATAACAAGTTCTTTAAATTGGACTTGATCAATTGTATATAAAGCTTTTAAAGATTCATAGAAATATTCTGGTTTGATTTGTTTCGTAAATCCTTGATTCACATAATTGATTAAAGTATCGAACCAGTGTAATGATTGTGTTCGAATTCCTTCTTGAACGGCAAGTTCGATAGCGTTATTCCAATCTTCTTGTTTTTCATAGAATGAGCGAGCAATTGCAGTAATATTTGGATAGTCAGGTTGAAATGCAACAGCCTCACTAATCGTCTTAAATGCTAGACCTAAACGATCTTGTTCGATGTAAAGAGAAAGAAGTTGTAAGGAAACTTCCATTGTAAGAGTTGTATCTTCTGTTTGGATAGATTGATAAATTTCTTCTGCTTTTGGCAAGAATCCTAGTTCGAAATAAGAATCTGCAATATTTTTGGTTGCCCAAAGTGCAAGTTCGTTATTTACTTTCTCCCATTTAAATATTGCTGCTTCAAAGTCTTTATTTTGGTAATAAAATTCACCTTGAGCAAAGCGAATATTAGAAATGTTGGAGAATTCGTTTGTAGATTCATTTATATATGCTTCACCGAGTACTTCCGATACTGGAGTAGAAGTTTCTTCTGTTAAAAATGTTTTATAGTAAACCTTTTGGATGAATTGATTTTCAATGGTCATGTTCGTTCCCCCTGTATAATTTAGAAAAATGATGTTGTATGTAAAGGGTGCATGTTCTTTTTATAGGTAGAAGTTGCATTATATCGACCAAACTACGTTTTTGCTAGATATATCATTTTTCCTGAGAGTTAAACCGTTGCGAAAAGTAACTTTCCTTTATTGTAACAAAAAAACAAGCATATGAATTTTTATTTTTTAATCACGCTATTTATGGATTATAAGACTAGCACTTCAAAAAGCGGTGAATACAAGGGAAGTAGGCGGGAGGAGGGCGCACGATTAATGACTCACTTTCTTCCTGCTAAAGGAATGGATAGAAGTAGAGTTCATTATAAAAACAATGTATAGTGAATATGTATACCATGTTTGTCTGAAAGATAGAAAGGGCACAATGTGGAATAACGATCGTGCATAGGATGTGTCTTCCGAATGGAACAACATATTGGCGAGTTAATCGCGCATTATGGGTATTTTGGAATTATTATAGCGTTGGCAGGTGGGATTGTCGGATTACCGATACCAGACGAGTTTTTATTGACCTTTGTTGGTTATAACGTTTCAAAAGGAGTTATGTCAGGAACGGCTGCTTTTTTAAGTGGGATGGCTGGTGCGATGTTAGGTATTACATTAAGCTACATATTAGGTTTAAAACTGGGACTTCCTGTTTTAAAAAAATATGGGCCGAAAATTAGAATTAAGGAACATCATATTGAAAAAACACACATTTTATTTGAAAAATATGGACCATTTCTTTTAATGATTGGTTACTTTATCCCGGGAGTACGTCATTTAACAGCATATTTTGCTGGGGTGTCGAATTTAACACTTTGGCGTTTTTGTTTGTACGCTTACGGTGGTGCACTTATTTGGATAAGTGTTTTTATTGGGCTTGGCTGGAAGTTAGGAGAGAAGTGGCGTTTCGTTGAGTATAGTTTACATCATTATGGAATATGGATTTTATTCATTTCAGTAGTTGTTACAGGCGCTGTGTGGTTTTACATAAAGAAAAAGAAAAACCGCTAATAGCGGTTTTTTTAGCTGAAAGCAATAAATAGTACACCAGCTGTAATAAAGACTACACCAACGCCAGTCATAAAGTTTAACTTTTCACCGAGTATAATCATAGCGAGGATGATAGAAAATACGACGCTTAATTTATCGATAGGAGCCACTTGTGAAACTTTCCCTGTTTTGAGGGCAAGAAAATAAAATAGCCATGACGAAGCACCTGCAACCCCACTTAATGTGATAAAGAGCAGTGCTTTTTTATTTAGCAGTACGTCGCCAATATTTTGAAATTTACCTTGTATAATAATAACACCCACCATAAATAATGCCATAATAATAGAACGAACCGTTGTTGCAACATTGGCATCGATTCCATCTAAACCAATCTTTCCAAAAATAGATACAAGGGCAGCAGCAATTGCTGATAATAGTGCGAATAAGAGCCATGAACTCATAGTAAAATTCCTCCAATCTTACATTATTATACATGAAAATCATTCTCATGTATAAAGTGGCACTTTAATCAGTGGGATTTTACCGCCTCGCAAATAGCTGGATAGATAACGAAATAATCCCACCTTATATTTTTAATAAGGTGGGATTATTATACTACTCTGCAATTTCTTCATATAAAAAGTACGTTACATTATAAATATGTTCTACTTCATCGTCTGTCATAAACAATAATTCGTCACGCTCAATCCCTTTTTTCTTTTCAATAAACTCAATCATGTTTTTGCGTTCTTCTCTTTTCATCAATTTTATTTCTCCTCTCAATCTGTTTTAATACAGTTTATTTAAGTTACTGCTATTATATAACAGAATCTTTAGAAAGTTCCACCTATTTTATTGTTTTTTTCAGAAGAACTTTTCGACAAAACAAGCCCACCTAAAGGGGGCTTGTTTTATTTTATAGTCGTAAAAACTCGGGCTCCGTCGTACCAGCACCATCGATGTAATAAATTGTGTCAGGATTGATTTTAATTAGTACATAATTAGGGTCTTCAGGACCGAGTAACCAGCGTTTTAAGCTATTATTCCAAAACTTGTTTTTTAATGTGGAGTCTTCCTCGATGGAGGCTAAGCCCTCAACTTCAATATAATCTTCATCTAATTTTTTTCCTTCACGCCCAAGTAGTACATATACATTTGGGTTTTTTTCGATATCTGTTATCTTTTTTGATTTTCGATCTGTTGCAACATATAGTACAAAATCTTCATGGAAAAACATCATAAAGGCGCTGTGAGGTTTATTTTCACGTACAGTAGATAATACACCAGTTCGTTGACCGCAAATAATTGTTTCAATTTTTTCTTTTAAATGCATGCTTTTAGCCTCTTTTCATACTTTGTAATTTTCTTCGTCTAAATAAAAATGAAGTATCTTTCATACTCTTTTCATCAACATGATTTTTTAAACGTAATTGTGATGAAATCGGACAAGTTAGGAGAAGAATAATAATAATATCGAGGAGAAATACATACGATGGAAGGATGAAAAGCATGTTTAACAAAATATTTCTTATCGTAGCGCTTATAGGTGTACCACTTTCTGTACTTGGGAAAACACTTCATTGGCCTCAAACAATTATGTTCGCTGTGTATTGTATTACGATTATCGCATTAGCTGGTTTTATGGGAAGAGCGACAGAAAGTTTGGCAATTGTATCTGGACCTAGAATAGGCGGATTATTAAATGCAACTTTCGGTAATGCAGTCGAACTTATCATTTCAATTTTTGCACTTCAGGCAGGGTTAATTGAGGTTGTGTTAGCCTCTTTAACGGGTTCTGTACTTGGAAATTTATTATTAGTAGGAGGGCTATCCTTCTTTGTAGGAGGGCTTAAATACAAAAGACAAAGTTTTAATGTGTATGATGCAAGGCATAATTCAGCTTTATTAATATTTGCTGTTGTAGTAGCTTTTGTTATTCCAGAGATTTTTTCAATGAAAATGGACGCTGGAAAGACGTATCAATTAAGTATCGGTGTTTCTATCATTATGATTATTATGTACCTTGCTGCGCTGTTATTTAAGCTCGTTACGCATCGTGGTGTATATCAACATAAAACGGATGAAGTAGCTCATGAGGAAGAACCAGAGTGGTCGAAAGGTAAAGCGCTACTCGTTTTAGCAATAGCGACAATTGCGGTAGCTTATGTGTCAGAGGCGCTTGTGCATACATTTGAGACAGTTGCAAAATCATTTGGTTGGTCAGAATTATTTATAGGGGTTATTATCGTTGCGATTGTTGGGAATGCAGCGGAACATGCATCTGCAATTATTATGGCGTATAAAAATAAAGTGAATATTGCAGTTGAGATTGCAATAGGTTCTACGTTACAAATTGCCATGTTTGTTGCTCCTGTATTAGTACTGCTTTCTATGTTCTTCACGCAAAGGATGCCTTTAGTATTTACAATACCAGAACTTGTTTCTATGATTACAGCTGTTTTCTTAACGATTGCAATTTCAAATGATGGAGATACAAACTGGTTTGAAGGCGGTACTTTACTAGCAGCGTATGTCATTATGGGAATTGGTTTTTATTTATTATGAAAAATAGGCATAACAATTGTATTGAGAGAAAACAATAAACAAAGTAGTATATATACCTTTACGTAGGAAGGAGCCAGACAGGTGAAACGAGTATACAGCATATGTCTTTCAACTATGGTCTCGTTTATTCTATTATTTCCTAACATGAGTTTTGCAAAGACAACGGTAGAAACAAAAATGCCTTCATCTGTTTTAAATATTTCCAAAGACAATACGTTTCCAAATGATGCGCAAGATTTGCCGCGCTTACAGCCGAGTAAGTTTGCTCAAGAACTATTGAAAACAGCAAATATTAAAATTGAAAATCCGGACTTAATTCGAATGTTTAATGAAACGACAATATCGAATGCGCCGCTTGCGGTAGGGTACCGAGCGAAGATTTATTTAGGTCAATGGGCTTTGAATTATGAATCGGTTGATACATCGATTAATTGGGAATATAAACAAGTAAATCGCAATGTGTACGATAATCGCGGAGGAGATCGCTTATATCCACTACGCTATAAACAAGAAACGCAAAAGACGGTTGAAGGCGATTTAACAGCAGATATGAAAGATACTGCGGATGTGAAAAAAATGATGCTCCTCAAAGCGCTTGAAAAAGTACAATTGCCACTTTCATTTAAGACGACCATTGGGTATGGTACAGGGCATGAGCGCGTGTATAATATTAGTCCGAGTCAACTTGGATATTTATACGCTTATACACCAGCAGTAAATGAAAAAGGAAAAGTAACGTTTGGCGAAGTGTACCTTGTGTTAAAAGGAAATCAAAAAAGGCTTGTTGTAAAAAACATTACCTCACAAGGAATCGGAGCTGCTATTCCAATTCATGATCATTTGTATTTTAAATTCATTTCTTCTTCTCACTCGCAATAATATAAAAAAACGTCAGCTTATAAGCTGACGTTTTTTTATAATGTAATATTTGCTGTTTTCGATAAGAAATCTTCTGTTGGATAGTAGCTATTTTTTACAAGAACATTTGGTCCTAGACATTTTACTGCAGGACAGTGACAGCTTAATGATTTTGCAGTTTTTGAGGCACTCCATTTGTCATATGCTTCTTGTAGTGTGTTTGTTTGTACGTTACCTAGAAGGGGAACGTCACCGAAATCAGTTACAATAATATTTCCATCGAAAATGTTGACGTTTAAACGAGAACGGCCATCTGGATCGTTACGAACTGTTACATTTTTGCTTTCTTGTAATTTCTTAAATGTGGCGATGTCTTGCTCGTCATCGCTACAAGCGTAGAAAGGTAAAGTTCCAAATAACATCCATACATTTTCATCGCGAATTTCTAGTAAATGCTCAATTGCATCACGAATTTCAGCTTTTGTTAAAATCTCTAAATTACTCGCGAAGTCACTTGGATACATCGGGTGAACTTCATGACGTTTACATCCCATTTCGTCAACGATTTGACGATGAATATGTTCCATGTGTGGTAGAGTTCTCTTATTCAGCATTGTTTCGGCTGATACGAGTACACCTGCATCTGATAGAGCTTTACTATTTGTAATCATTCGTTCAAATAATTTTGCACGTTGTTCATACGTAGGTTTACGCTCCATCATTGCAAATCCACCTTCAACGAAGTCATCAATTGTTCCCCAGTTATGAGATATATGCAATACGTCTAAATAAGGAATAATTTGTTCGTAACGTGCTAAATCTATAGTTAAGTTTGAGTTGATTTGAGTGCGAACGCCTCGTTCATGGGCATATTTTAAGAGTGGTGTTACATAGTTGTCGACGGATTTTTTTGAAAGCATAGGTTCTCCGCCAGTAATACTTAAAGAACGTAAATGAGGAATCTCATCTAATCGTTTTAATAAAAGATCCATCGGAAGCGGATTCGGGTCTTTCGGCTGTAACGTGTAACCAACAGCGCAATGCTCACAGCGCATATTGCATAACGTCGTCGTTGTAAACTCAACATTTGTTAATAGTAGTTTGCCGTACTCTTCAAGGTCCATATACGCTTCCCATGGATCGTAAGAAGGAGTAATCGGCTTCATTTTTTGTGATATCGTCATATGAAATACTCCTTTGACTATTGAAATAACAATTTGTCCATTCTCTATAATAGAAGAATATGTGCTTTTTATAAAGTGAAACTTTTTTGTGAAAAAAGAGATAGGGCTTACATTTGAATGAATTACTGTGACAAAATTGATGAAATTACATATCCACAGCAATCATTTTTGCGGTATAATAAAAGCAACTCGAATTAAAAGGAGAGTGCCTTCATGGGAAAAGCAATTCAAGATAAAGATACACAATTAGTATATTTAAAAGAACGTTTAAATATGTTCATTGAAGTAATTGATACAATTGAACCTGAAGAAGTAGAATTAGAAGATGTGGATCGTCTTCTTGCAATGTTAGATGAATTAGAATTAAAATGTGAGCAATTTAAAAAAGACGAATAATATATTAAAAAGGCTGCCAATTCCAATTTGGTAGCCTTTTTCTGTGTGGATAATAGAAGGACGATAGAAAAAGAGGTATAATCAAGTTGTGAAAAATTTCATTTATGCTTGAATAGCGTGAAACAAATAAAAAGCTGAAGAGCATAACAATGGGATTTTCATCTCATAACGTTTTGGTAGCGTTCACAATTGAGGGGGAAGTAACAATGGAAAAGCTTCAAGAAAGCATGTATCAACTAATTGTTGAAACGTCAACGAACTTACCGAAAGATGTTCGTCGTGCGATTCAACAAGCGAAAGAGCGAGAAAATGCAGGGACTCGTTCTGCGATGGCACTTGGCACAATTACGAATAATATTAAAATGGCTGATGATAACATCTCACCAATTTGCCAAGATACAGGGATGCCAACGTTTAAAATTTATACACCAGTCGGTGTGAATCAACTAAAGTTGAAGGAAGCTATCTATCATGCGCTTGAGCGGGCGACAAAAGATGGTAAACTTCGTCCAAATTCTGTTGATTCTCTTTTTGGAGACAACAGTGGAAATAATTTAGGACCAGGTACACCGGTTATTAAGTTTGAACAATGGGAAAAAGATTATATTGATGCACGTTTAATTCTAAAGGGCGGCGGCTGTGAGAATAAAAATATTCAGTATAGCTTACCGTGTGAATTAGAAGGACTTGGACGAGCTGGCCGTGATTTAGAAGGAATTCGTAAATGCCTTCTTCATGCAGTATATCAAGCGCAAGGTCAAGGGTGTAGTGCAGGTGTAATTGGTGTTGGTATCGGGGGAGACCGCACATCAGGTTACGAATTAGCAAAAAATCAATTATTCCGTACATTAGATGATGTCAATCCAGTACCAGAGTTACAAAAACTTGAAGAGTACGTATTAGAAAATGCGAATAAGCTTGGCATTGGTACGATGGGATTTGGCGGAGAAACAACTTTACTTGGCTGTAAAATTGGCGTGTATAACCGTCTGCCAGCTAGCTTCTATGTATCTGTTGCATATAATTGTTGGGCATATCGCCGCCTTGGCGTAACAATCCATCCTGAAACAGGTGAAATTATGGATTGGCTATATCAAGAAGGTGACGACACACTTCAGCAAGAAGCACAAGAAAAAACAGAGCAACGTGAGATTGTATTACAAGCTCCAATTACAGAAGAACAAATTCGTGAACTTCGCGTTGGTGATGTTGTAACAATTAATGGCATGATGTATACAGGGCGTGACGCAATCCATAAGCATTTAATGGATAACGATTGTCCGGTAGATTTAAATGGACAAGTTATTTATCACTGTGGTCCAGTTGTCGTAAAAGATGAAAATGAAAACTGGCAAATTAAAGCGGCGGGTCCAACGACAAGTATTCGTGAAGAACCGTACCAAGGCGATATTATGAAGAAATTCGGTATTCGCGCTGTCATTGGAAAAGGCGGTATGGGTGCGAAAACATTAGCGGCTTTAGAAGAGCATGGCGGTGTATATTTAAATGCAATTGGCGGTGCAGCACAATATTATGCTGAATGTATTAAAGAAGTAAAAGATGTTGATTTCTTACAATTTGGTATTCCAGAGGCAATGTGGCATTTACGTATTGAAGGATTTAAAGCAGTTGTAACGATGGATTCTCATGGTAATAGCTTACATGCAGATGTTGATAAAACATCACTTGAAAAATTAGCTAGCTTTAAAGAGCCAGTATTTAAGTAAACAAAAATGCATCTCGAATTATTCGAGATGCATTTTTTTGGCATATATAGAAAAACATGTTCAGCATGAAAGAATGCGTAGCAACAGAAACTACAAGTACGATTATATATGGAAAGGAGACTATTTATGAAATATAAATGGTTATATATCGGTCTCATTTTTTCAATTATGATGGCACTTGTTCCAGTTTCAACATTAGCTTATACAAACACTCCACATAACTGGGGAATCCCGCGCCCTAAAAATGAAACAGTACCAGATGCTGGAAAGTTATATACAGATTTACTACAAAAAAATGGTGGTTTTTATTTAGGGGATACAAAGAAAAAGGATATTTATTTAACATTCGATAATGGGTACGAGAATGGATACACAGGAAAAATCTTAGACGTATTAAAAGAGAAAAAAGTACCAGCAACTTTCTTTGTAACGGGTCATTATATTAAAACACAAAAAGATTTGTTATTAAGAATGAAGGATGAAGGACATATTATTGGAAACCATTCGTGGAGTCATCCTGATTTTACAACGGTAAATGATGCGAAACTTCGTGAAGAATTAACGAGTGTAACAGAAGAAATTAAAAAAGTAACTGGGCAAAAAGAAGTAAAATATGTACGACCACCACGAGGTGTGTTCAGTGAAAGAACGTTAGCTCTTACGAAAGAAATGGGCTATTATAATGTATTTTGGTCACTTGCATTTTTGGATTGGAAAGTGGACGAGCAAAGAGGATGGCAATATGCACATAATAATGTCATGACGATGATTCATCCAGGATCTGTTTTATTACTTCATGCAATCTCGAAAGATAATGCAGAAGCACTTGCGAAAATCATTGATGATTTGCGCGAGAAAGGGTATCATTTTAAAAGTCTAGATGACTTAGTAAAAAGCAATCAACCGTAAGCATGTATGCTTGCGGTTTTCTCATGCTATAATGATGTGTAAAAAGGATGGGGAAACGTATGTGGAGCGAACATGTTACGTTAGAGTATCCGTATCATTTTGAAGAGGTATTAAAACGGTTATCTTTTGATCCTCTTAACGTCATTCAATTAGATGAGAAAGTTATCTATGTCCCGCTTTGTATAGATGAGGAACAGGTTGTTGTTCGCTTGCAAGGGATTGGTACTGTGCAAAATCCACAGTTTTGGATTTCTAGTCAAACAGGAGATCCGGAGAAAGTCATGAAACGAATGAGAGCCATTTTTCATTGGAATGAACCGTTTCAAGATATACAAAATCATTTTTTAAACACATCATTACGTCCACTATTTGAAACATATGCTTATACTCCAATTATTTTAGAATTTGATTATTTCGCTTGTCTTCTTCGCTGTATCATTCATCAACAAATAAATTTGAAATTTGCTACTGTGCTAACAGAACAGTTTGTGAAACGATATGGAACAGAAAAGAATGGTGTATTCTTTTTCCCCACTCCGGAAATAGTAGCAAATATTTCAATAGAAGAATTGAGAGAGCAGAAGTTTAGTCAACGAAAGGCTGAATATATAGTAGGATTAGGTCAAAGTATTGTCAGTGGTACATTAGACTTAGCGAGTATAGAAACCAGGGCGGAAGAAGAGGTTTCGGCACAATTGCTACCGATTAGGGGGATTGGTGCATGGACAGTGCAAAACTTTTTAATGTTTGGGCTTGGACGAAAAAATATGTTTCCAAAAACGGACATAGGGATCCAGCGTGCGGTGCAAGGGATATTTCAATTAGATGATAAACCTGATGATGTATTTTTAGAAAAAGTGAAACAAGAGTGTGAACCATACTGCAGTTATGCAGCGTTATATTTATGGAAAAGTATAGAGTAGAGGTGTAATAATGATACAAAAGCAACATGAGAGTAAGTTGGAAGTTGGTCAAACATTTCCTGTGACAATTAAACGTCTTGGGATTAACGGAGAAGGCGTTGGTTATTTTAAGAGACAAGTCGTTTTCATTCCAGGGGCATTACCAGGAGAAGAAGTTGTTGCAGAAACAACGAAAATTCAGCGTGGCTTCGCTGAAGCAAAAGTGAAAAAAGTTCGTAAAGCTTCACCACATCGTGTGAAAGCACCATGTCCGGTATATGAAGAGTGTGGCGGTTGTCAGCTGCAACATTTAGATTATAAAGAACAATTAAATCAAAAGCGTGATATCGTTGTACAAGCATTTGAGAAGTATATGAATAACAGTTTGGAAGAGAAAATCCGTCCAACGCTTGGTATGGAAAATCCATGGCATTATCGTAATAAGAGTCAACTACAAGTGGGACGTAAAGACGAAAAGGTTATTACAGGGCTGTATAAGCAAAACTCACATCAGTTAATTGATATTGCTCATTGTATGATTCAACATAAAGCAACGAATGAAGCGACAAAAGTTGTAAGACGTATATTAGAAAAGTTAAATGTTTCTATTTATAATGAGAAAAAACAAAAAGGTTTAGTACGTACAATTGTGACACGTACTGCGGTTCAAACAGGGGAAGTACAAGTTACACTTATTACAACAAAAGAAGAATTGCCAAATAAGGAGCAGTTTATCGCAGAAGTACAAAAGCAAATGCCAAGTGTGAAATCAATTATGCAAAACGTAAACTGGCGTAAAACATCTGTTATTTTCGGTGATAAAACATTTAAATTAGCTGGAAAAGAAGTAATTCAAGAAACACTAGGTGATTTATCATTTGAATTATCAGCGCGTGCATTCTTCCAGTTAAATCCAGAACAAACAGTTGTTTTATACGATGAAGCGAAAAAAGCAGCTGCTTTAACAGGCGATGAGAAAATTGTAGATGCGTATTGTGGTGTTGGTACAATCGGTCTTTGGCTTGCAAATGATGCAGCGGAAGTACGTGGTATGGATGTAATTCCAGAAGCGATTGAAGATGCAAGAAAAAATGCGAAGCGTCACGGATTTACAAATACGAAATATGAAGCAGGTAAAGCTGAACAGTGGTTACCGAAATGGGTAAAAGAAGGATGGCGTCCAGATGTAATTGTTGTCGATCCACCTCGTACAGGTTGCGATGATAAATTACTGGAAACAATTTTAAAAGTGAAGCCGAAACAAGTTGTTTACGTATCTTGTAATCCTTCCTCATTAGCACGTGATGTACAAGCATTAATGAAGAGTTATGAAGTGGAGTATGTGCAACCAGTTGATATGTTCCCGCATACAGCTCATGTAGAAAATGTAGTGAAGCTTGTTAGAAAGTAAAGTGTATTCATATTCCCTCACGATATGAGGGAATATTTTCTATGAAGGAGAATAAAATGAACAATTATAAATTAACGATTCAGTACGATGGTGCACGTTTTAAAGGATGGCAACGTCTCGGTAATAACGATAATACGATTCAAGGGAAAATCGAAAGTGTTATATCTGAAATGGTCGGAAAAGAAATTGAAATTATCGGTTGTAGTAGAACAGACGCTGGTGTACATGCTTTGAATCAAGTTGCTAACTTTCAAAGTGATGAGAAGTTAGTGGAACATAAAGTGAAAAAATATTTAAATCAATATTTACCTAACGATATTAGCATTACAGATGTAGAAGAAGTTCAAGATCGCTTCCATGCTCGTTACAACTCTAAAGCAAAAACATACCTTTATAAGATTTGGAATGAAGAGCATACAAATCCATTTATGCGTAAATACAGCATGCATGTGAATAAAAAATTAAATGTGAAAAGCATGAAAGAAGCTGCGAAACATTTAGTTGGTTCACATGACTTTACTGCTTTTTCAAATGCGAAATCAAAGAAAAAGTCTATGGTTCGAGAAGTATATACACTTGATGTGATGGAAGAGGCAGGATTTGTACAAATTAGAGTAAGTGGCAACGGATTCCTTCATAACATGGTACGAAAAATTGTTGGGGCATTAATTGAAGTTGGATTAGGACAATTAGATGCAGAAGCAATTCCACATATTTTAGAGGCGAAACAGCGCAATCAAATTAATTGCCTTGCTGAGGCGAGCGGTTTGTATTTGGAGAATGTTGAGTTTTAAAAGATATGGATATAAAAAAAGCACTCATGTGAGTGCTTTTTTTATGCTGATGCAGCCGTTTTATCTTTTCGGAAAATCCCCATTAACCCTCCGATTAATAATAAAATTCCTGGTAATAAGTAAACGATAGAAATACAAATAAATCCACCAATTGCAGCGATCGTCATCATAATGCCACCTACTTTAGCTTTGCTCTTAACCATAACGCATCCAACAATTCCTAAAATAGAAAGAGCTACAGCAGCCCAGCCTAATCCAATAATTTGATTAGCTCCGTCAGCTTCAACTGCTGCTCCGACGCCTCCGATAAATAAAGCGATAAATGCACATAAAATCCCGAATATACCACCGATTAGTCCTAATACAAATTCTGTCGTTCTTTTCATAGTAATCACCTTTTATATTTTATTTAGAGTTAAAGAAAACTTTTTTACTTTCGTGAGTTTCGAATTGAATTTTAAAATCATCGCCAGTGTTAACCAATTGAGAGATGTACCCTTCTCCTTCAGCGCCTTTATAAAGTTTTTGATGTAGTTCATTTGGTGTTACAGCGTACTGGTCATTATTGTAAACATGTCCATCATTTGAAACAAGTTTGAAACTCGAACCGAATAAATCATATTCGTGATCTTGTGTTTCAGCATCAGTAACTTTACCTTTAATTTTCACTAGAACCCATTCTTTTCCTTCTGGAGCAGCCTCATTAAATTGATTTTCCTTTTTTAATATTTCAAAGGCTTGCTCGCCACGAATTACTTCTAAAATAGATAATTCGACTTTAGTCTTGAATTTTTCAAAATTGCCATCTTCACTATTGAAGATAACATCATTAACAGTAGCAGTTTCATTAAAATTGATTGGGTTAGAACGATTTCCTTTAGCTGATTCTGTTTTGGATTCTTTTTCTTTTTGTGTTTCTTTTGGAGCTTGTTCTTTTTCTTTTGTTTGTACACCATTATCTTTTTGTTCATTTGATCCGCAAGCCGCTAATCCGAAAATTAATGAACTACATGCTAATGTAAGCAAAAGTTTTTTATACATAAATTCTTCCTCCTAGATGTTGAAATGTCAGATTTAGAACTTACATAATAACAAACATAATGAATACTAAATGTCGGAATTTGTCGATTAAATTAAAAAGCATTTATTCTGTATATAATCAATTTTAAATTAAATTTTAAAGTTGTGGGGTAGAGGGGATATAAAGAAAAAACACGAGAGTAGTAAACATCTCGTGTTTAAATAGGATAAGTAACTTTGTCGGTTTAAGAAGATTTCTCGTTTTTCATACGTATCTTCAAATTCCAAAAAACAGCAAGCATAATGGCTGCAAAGGAGCCGCTAATTGTTGCGAATAGCTTTGCATAAGGAAAGCTGTTCATATCCATGAGTAACATCATACATACAAGGGTAGGGAAGAAGGCTAAGTATTGTAATAACTTTAATTTGTTATCATTACTCATATATATCATTCCTTTCTAGTACGTTATATGTTTATTGTAGCATATTTTACCAATTCTTATTTACACTTGGAAGCAGATTTATCCTGCATTAACAGGAAATAAAGGTCCAATTAGTGAGGGTGGACAAAACCTCCACAGATTAAAGTTTCACTTCACTTCATTTCATATGTGTAAATGCAATTTTTTAATTCGATATTGTAAGTTTTGCCTACTTAATCCCAAAAACTTTGCAGCCTGTGAGATATTACCGTGGTACTCTTTCAGAATTTGATTGATGTAGTTCTTTTCCATTGCCTCTATTGTGTGCTTTAACGTTTTAGGTGCATCAGCATCGTTATTAGTTAGGAAAGGTTGCATATTGAATTCTTTTTTAATTCGTTCGCGAAAACGAGTGGGAAGATGAAACGCTGTAATGATATTTTCTTCTTCAACTAAATTCATTGAACCTTCAATGATATGTTCTAATTCTCGTACGTTTCCAGGCCAATCATATGCATACAAGAATTCTCTTACATGTACATCTAGATCCGTCACGCTGAGCCCAAATTGAATGTTGTACTTCTCGATAAAGTGCTGAACAAGAGCTGGAATATCTTCTTTTCGTTCGCGTAAAGGCGGGAGACATAAAGTAACGACGCTTAATCGGTAATATAGGTCTTCCCGTAATCGATTGTGTGTAATAGCTTCAAGAGGGTCCTCATTAATAGTTGCTATAATACGAACATCAATTTCTTTTTCTTGAGTGCCTCCGATTCTTCGTATCGTTTTTTCTTGTATAGCTCGTAGTAATTTCGCTTGAAGAGCTGGACCTAATGAGTTGATTTCATCTAATAATAAAGTGCCTCCGTTTGCTTCTTCAAATAAACCAGCTTTATCGATGGCTCCTGTAAATGCACCTCGGTTCGTACCAAATAATAAGCTTTCCATGAGTGTGTCAGGTATGGCGGCACAATTTTGTGAAATGAATGGTTTTGTTGAACGCTGACTTTCATTATGGATGCTTTGTGCAAATAGTTCTTTACCGGTTCCTGTTTCTCCTACGAGAAGTATGGATGAGGATGTACGAATTACTCTCTTTGCTTCTGTAATGACGGATTGAATAGCGCTAGAATCACCGATTATGTGATCAAAGGTAAACTTATTATTTGGTTTTCGAGAAAGGTTCGTTTTCATTGTTTGTTTGGAATGGCTAATCTCTGTTGAAATTTCAATAGCGCCTTTAACTTTTCCGTTTTCTATTATAGGGAAAGTATTGTTAATCGTCGTAATTTCTTGTCCTTTATTGTTAAAATACGTTTGTTTTATATTTTTGTTTGTTTTTCCTAATTTTAATGCCTCTATAAGAGTACTATTTTTATTTTCTTCAAATGCGAATACTTCTAAAGGACTTTTATATAGCACATCTGAGCGTTCCATTGATTCAATTTCCATCATTTTGCGGTTGTAGATAATCGTTTTACTTTCCTCATTAATAATATGAATCCCGATATCGAGCTCATTGAGTAAAGTTTCATATAGCATATTCATTTCAATGATCTGTTTAAAATTAATTTCTTCTGTACGCATAGATTATCTTCTCCTCATTTCACCCTATGAAGACTGACTTTTTATAATTTTATTAAAATTCTTATAAAATCGCAAAATTTTTTTGCTATTTTCCTTTTAAAACTTCTCAAATGATAGAAAAATTTTGCGGTTATAAAGATTTTTTTTTGAGAAACCTTCATTTTAAATAGGAATTGAAGATTGGTACGCATTTTGCATAAATAATAGTTGAAATCTCTAAAGGAGGGATATGCAACGTTTCAGTAGCGATTAATAAGAAGGAGGAGTTTATAAAGTGAAGACGGTTATAGAAGGCGTGTATAGTCCTTGTTACGGGAAAGTAGAGAAGCTATTTGTTGCGGAAAGCTCATACGTATACGAGTGGGAGAAATTAGCGTTGATTGAAACAATAGATAAACAGAAAGTAGAAATTAAGGTAGGAATCAGTGGGTATATCGAATCATTAGAAGTAGTAGAAGGACAAGCTATCGCTGATAAAAAGTTATTAATAACAGTGAGGGATGATCTTTTAATAACAGGTAGTGATTAATCTATGTATTTTGCTCTTTTCAATAATTATTTTTAATATGAATGATTTTAAAAACGCTTACATGGAGCGGGTTTCCAAAGGGAAAAGGGGGGATTTATATGATGGATCAAAACCAAGGGTTAAAACGGGAATTGAAAAGCAGGCACATATTTATGATTGCACTTGGAGGAGTTATTGGTACTGGTCTTTTTTTAGGATCTGGGTATACAATTCATGAAGCTGGGCCTGGAGGAGCGATTGTAGCTTATCTTGTTGGAGGATTTGTTATGTATTTAACGATGCTCTGTCTTGGAGAGTTAGCTGTTGCGATGCCCGACGCAGGATCTTATCAAACGTATGCTACAAAGCACATTTCCCCTGCAGCGGGTTATGTAGTCGGATGGATGTCGTGGCTAAACTGGTCTGCTACGATAGGTATTGAACTGATTGCAGTTAGTATTTTAATGAAACGATGGTTTCCTGATGTACCGTCATGGATTTGGTGTGTAGCATTTGCGGTGCTTCTCTTTGCTATCAATGCATTATCTTCAAGAAGTTTTGCAGAAGTTGAATTTTGGTTTGCAAGTATTAAAGTCATTACAATTATTGCATTTATTATTTTGGGCGGGGCAGCGATGTTTGGTTTTCTAGATATGAAAGGAAATGAACCAGCACCGATGTTCTCCAGCTTTACTGATTATGGTGGGTTATTCCCAAATGGATTATCAGCTATTTTAATTACGATGATTGCAGTTAATTTTTCTTTCCAAGGCACGGAACTAGTTGGTATTGCGGCTGGAGAGAGTGAAAATCCAGAAAAAACGATCCCGAAGGCAATTAATAATACAGTTTGGCGTATACTGGTGTTCTTTGTATTATCTATTTTTATTCTTGCAGGACTATTCCCTTGGCAGCAAGCGGGAGTAATAGAAAGTCCATTCGTAGTTGTATTTGATAAAATTGGTATTCCTTATGCGGCTGATATTATAAATTTCGTTATTATTACAGCAGTTCTATCTGTTGCGAATTCAGGGTTATATGCAACTTCTCGTATGCTATGGTCTATGTCTAATCAAGGAATGATTAGTCCAATTTTCGGTAAGTTATCTAAAAATGGTGTTCCTATTTATGCATTGATTGTAAGTACAATTGTAGGTTGTCTTTCATTACTATCAGGTATTTATGCGGAAGATACAGTTTATTTATGGCTACTTTCTATTGCCGGATTTGGGGCAATATTAGTTTGGGCATCTATTGCTCTATCTAACTTATTAGCTAGAAGGTCATATATTAAGCAGGGTGGGGATGTGAAGGACTTGAAATTTAAAACCCCGCTATATCCATTCGTACCACTCCTTGCATTAACATTAAATGTAACAGTTATAGTTGCTATGGCTTTTATCCCAGAGCAAAGAATGGCGTTATATTGTGGAATTCCATTTATGATTGTTTGTTTACTGTTTTACCGTGCGACAAAGAATAAGGGAAGCAAGATAGAACATGTTGAAAAAGTAAATACAACAGAAGCAGAAAGTTTATAAATATATTAGAAACTTATGCTGAAAAAAGAGACTGTAAAATTGTAAACAGTCTCTTTTTTTGTGACAATAAAGCTGCAAATATACTATGTATGCAAAGGGGAATTAGCGATGAATCAAGAAGTTTCACAGCTATTAGAACAGATTGATTTACGAAAAGACGAGTTACTAGAGCTTACAAAGAATTTAATCCGTTTTGAAACACCAGCACCGCCGGCGAGAAACACAAATGAGGCACAAGAATTTGTTGCGGATTTTCTAAGAAAACGAAATTTTAGTGTTGATAAATGGGATGTATATCCGAATGACCCGAACGTTGTTGGGGTGAAAAAAGGGATAGAAAGTGACACACATAAAAGTCTTATTATTAACGGACATATGGATGTAGCTGAAGTGTCAGCAGATGAGGCGTGGGAGACTAATCCGTTTGATCCGTTTATAAAAGATGGTTGGCTAGTTGGACGTGGTGCGGCAGATATGAAAGGTGGACTGGCTGGAGCGCTATTTGCTATTCAGATTTTACAAGAAGCAGGCATTGAATTACCTGGAGATTTAATCTTTCAATCCGTAATTGGGGAAGAAGTTGGAGAGGCAGGTACACTTCAATGCTGCAAAAGAGGTTATGATGCTGATTTTGCAGTCGTAGTGGATACGAGCGATTTACATATGCAAGGACAGGGCGGCGTAATTACTGGATGGATTACTGTGAAAAGCCCTCAGACGTTTCATGATGCAACACGCAGGCAAATGATTCATGCTGGAGGGCGTCTATTCGGAGCGAGTACAATTGAAAAAATGATGAAAATTGTGCAAAGTTTACAAGAATTAGAGCGTCATTGGGCAGTTATGAAAACATATGAAGGTTATCCATTTGGAACAACAACAATTAACCCAGCTGTTATTGAAGGCGGACGGCATGCAGCGTTTATTGCGGATGAGTGCCGGTTATGGATAACAGTGCACTTCTATCCAAATGAAACACATGAACAAATAATAAAAGAAATTGAAGAGTATATTGGGAGAGTAGCAGCAGCCGATCCATGGTTAAGTGAAAATCCACCACAATTTAAATGGGGCGGAGAATCAATGATTGTGGATCGTGGCGAAATTTTTCCTTCTTTAGAAGTAGATAGTGAACATGCAGCAGTAAAAAAACTTAGCTCAGTACACGAATCCATTCTATCTAAACATGCAATTTTAGATATGTCTGCAACGGTAACGGATGGTGGTTGGTTTAGTGAATTTCATATTCCAGCCGTTATTTACGGACCAGGTACATTAGAAGAAGCCCATTCAATAAATGAGAAAGTTGAAGTAGAACAGTTAATTGAATTTACAAAAGTAATAACAGCATTTATGTATGAATGGTGTCATACAAAAAAATAGATTAGTATGTTGAAATCGTACAAGTATGTATACTTGTACGATTTTTTAGTGAACTATTTCAGAGTTGAACAAAAACAACTGAAATAGTTCTTTGTTTTTCTATGTCTTTCGTTTTAGTTCGATTAATTTCTCTTTCGCTAATTCAACAGCAATTGCATCATCTAAATAGCCAATTGGAAAGAGATAATCAGGGATAATGTCTGTTGATAAAATGAAATACAGTAATGCGCCTCCGAGAACCGCACGTTCCTCGTTTGAAATAGTCTCATTGCAAAATTGTTGATACATATCTGTTAATTGTTCAATAAAAGGGCCAGCGCTATCAATTTGTTCTAATTTACTTGCAAAACTTTCATGAATACGTTTCTCACCTTCTGTTGTTTGAGCATAGCGTTCATAGTTTTCAAGTTCTTGTTTTACGCGCGTTGTTGTATAGTCGAAATCGAATAAATTAGAGGATTGCAGCGTTTGCTGAATGGTATCAAGAGATGTGTACATATCCGTCTTTTCTTTATTTATGTGAGGGGAATCAGGATACATTTCATCAAATAATAATTGGGGTGGAACTTGCAAACAGTCTGCAAATTTTTGTAGATGTTTTTGTTTTGGCGGTTGTTTACCATTCATAATTCTTGAGATTGTTGCGGGATCAATATTTGTATGCATTCCTAATTGGCGCATGGATAAGGCACGTTCTTTTAAAAGTTTTTTTATTAATATACTAAGCCGCTCATTGGGATTTTCTTTAGGCATAGTGAAGGCACTCCTTTTTATTGTTGAAAGAATGTTGAGCATTTATTACATGTATATGAAACAGACAGGCACAGTTGCTCAACATTTTCATAAGATGCATGGAAAAGTGAGAAAAAGGGGTGGCTGTTTATGAGTACGGCAGGTCTATTTTCAATTTTTTTAATCGGAATTGCTTCTAATTTAGATAATGCAGGTGTTGGGATTGCTTATGGCATTCGTAAAATTCGAATTTCGTGGTTTAATAATTTTATAATTGCATTTTTTGGATTTTTATTTACTTTATTGGCTGGATTTTTTGGGAATTGGATTGCATTATTTATTTCAGATTTTACGGCAAATTTGATTGGGGCAATTGTTTTAGGAATAATTGGGGTGTTTATTTTATGTCAGCCTTTCTTGAGTAAAAAAGAGACCGTAGACTCTAAAGATGATAGTGTACTTATTGGAATTTTACGTGATCCAGAAAAAGCAGATTTTGATGGATCTAAAACAATTAGTTTTTCTGAAGCAATTGTTTTAGGCGTTGCGTTGTCTATTAATAATATCGCAGGTGGATTTGATGCTGGGGTAACAAACTTGAATCTGTGGCTTACGGCGTGTATTTCTGGGGTGTTTAGTTTTATTTGTATTAGTGGTTTTGCGTATGTAGGAAAACGATTTTTAGCAGCATACTTAGGGAAATGGGCTACTGTTATTGCGGGCGTGCTATTAATTCTTATTGGGATAGATCAGTTATTGTAACATACAACGTTCGAGCATTTCCTCGGAAATACTCGAATGAATTGCATATATCGACATCGGATGCGCAATTACCGAAACGTTACTGTTTTTATAAATATGAAAGCACCTACATAGGTGCTTTTTTAACGTATATCTTCAATTAATTGTTCCGATTCTTCATGCATACTGTACTCACTTAAAACTTGAATACAGAGCCACTTTAGTTCTTCGATAGTATGTTCAAGTTCTTCAGGAAGCACGTGATGAATGTCTTCAAGTCCCATTCCGAAATGAATAAGTTCAAGCACTTGATCATCGATGTTCCGATCCATGAGTAGTTCAAGTACTTCTAAATTGAATATGTATCGGTGAGCTTCATCGAGTGAAACCACTTTTAACTTCAAGCTTTCTACAATACTTAATATAAAGAGAAGAATTGTTTTTTCAAGAACAGGCTGTTTTTCCATTTGAAATATTAGTTTCATCTTTCACACCTCCACATATAGCGCTAGGTTGTACTATATTATTCAGGAGGGGGGAGCAAATATGCATGATATAGAGAAACTTTTGTACGGTTTTTGTGAAGGGACGGATAGCTGATACAGTTGAGTGTTTTATGAAATGAAAAAATCCTGCTAGTATAGCAGGATAACTCAGAATTAAAAAATGCTCCATCCTTCTTGAGCAGAAAGAAGTTCAAGAATTTTAAAACCAGCGATACTATTTCCGTTTGCATCTAAAGCTGGTCCGAAAATACCAATTCCCATTTCTCCTTTTACGCAGCCGAAAATGCCACCAGCTACACCACTTTTTGCTGGAATACCAACGCGGATCGCAAATTCCCCAGACTCGTTATACATACCGCATGTAACCATAAATGTTTTACAGATTTTTGTAATATGTTTAGGGATAATTTGTTTTTTCTTATATGGATCATATCCATCCATCGCAAAAATTAAGCCGATACGCGCTAAATCGATACAGTTTACTTCAACTGCACATTGACGAGTGTATAAATCCATAAGTTCTTCGATGTCACAATCGATAATTCCGTTTTGTTTCATATAGTAACAAAGTGAACGATTTAAGTAAGCTGTCTCTAATTCTGAATTGGCAACTTTAGAAGAATAATTAATAGTAGGATTATCTGTTATTTCACGTACAAAATGAAGGATACGCTCCATTTTTTCTTCATTATCTTTTCCTGTTAACATGCTTGTAATGGCTAGTGCTCCTGCATTAATCATTGGATTAAGTGGCTTAGAGGGACTTGTCGTTTCTAACTTAATAATAGAATTAAATGGATCACCAGTTGGTTCCATTCCAACTTTAGAAAATACATATTCTTCACCACGATCTAAAAGGGCAAGTGCAAGTGTAATTACTTTTGAAATACTTTGAAGAGTAAATAGTGTTTGTGAGTTGCCAGCATGGATGTATTCTGTTTCTTTATGGAAAATGGCAATCCCTAAATCATCTGGATTTGCATTTCCTAGTTCGGGGATATAAGTAGCAAGATTTCCTTTTTTCGTATATGGTTTTACTTGTTCTAACAACTGTTGTAAGTTGTTTGTCTCAATGCACTGCATAGTACCAACGCTCCTATTTCGAATTAACTAAGTTTACTTTTCCCGATATGCTCGGAAATAAATAATAACATGAAAAAGTGGAATGATAAAACGAAAGTTACATGTTCTATAGTAGGTATTTCGTTTCGAGTATTCTATATTGAAAAAGGAGAATTTCCCTTTTATATAACAGTTTGGAAATAGGAGATTTATCCATAAAAAATTCGAAAATAAAAACTACACATCTATACAACTATATGTTATTATGGTTATGTAAATAGAAAGCGTTTTCTAAGGCGTACTTATAATGATAACGATTTCATAAATTTGATAGGGGGAATTAAAATGTTGCAGTTTCTACAACGTATTGGTAAAGCGTTAATGCTTCCAATCGCCGTACTACCAGCAGCAGGATTATTGCTTCGTTTAGGACAAGAAGACGTATTTAACATTCCTGTTATGGCACAGGCCGGTGCAGCAATTTTTGATAATTTAGCACTTATTTTTGCAATTGGTGTTGCAATCGGTTTGTCTATTGATGGTAGTGGAGCAGCTGGACTTGCCGGAGCAATCGGATATCTTGTTTTACAAAATACAACGAATGCTCTAAGTAAGACATATTCAGCAGCAGAGTTAAATGATAAATTAAAAAGTGTTCAAGATTTAGTCGGTTCAGTAGATCCAACTAAATTAGCAGATACAATGACAAAGGTTTCAAAAGCAGCGGCGTTAACGCCGAAAATTAATATGGCCATACTCGGTGGTATTATTGCAGGGGTTGTTGCTGGGTTACTATACAACAAATTCCATAAAATTAAACTACCAGAATGGTTAGGATTCTTTGCAGGAAAACGTTTCGTACCAATCATTACTTCAATCGTAATGCTTCTATTAGGATTAGTATTCGGTCAAATTTGGCCAACAATTCAAAGTGGTATTGATGCAGTAGCACATGGTATCGTGAACTTAGGTTCAATTGGTGCTGGTTTATTCGGATTATTAAACCGTTTATTAATTCCAATCGGTTTACACCACGTAATGAACACATACTTCTGGTTCGTACTTGGTGACTTTACAAATGCAGCTGGCGATATCGTTCATGGTGATATTGCACGCTTCTTTGCAAAAGATCCATCAGCAGGTATGTTTATGACTGGTTTCTTCCCAATTATGATGTTCGGTTTACCAGCGGCATGTTTCGCAATGATTGCAGCTGCTAAACCAGAAAAACGTAAAATGGTTACAGGTATGTTAGGTGGTCTAGCATTAACTTCATTCTTAACTGGTATTACAGAACCAATTGAATTCTCATTCATGTTCTTATCACCAGTATTATATGGAATTCATGCTGTATTAACAGGTCTGTCTCTATTCATTACAACAACACTCGGCATTCACGATGGTTTCTCATTTAGTGCCGGGGCAATCGATTACTTCTTAAACTTCGGTATTGCAACAAAACCATTGTTACTAGCAGGTATCGGTTTAATTTACGCAGCAATTTACTTTGTAGTATTCTACTTCTTAATTAAGAAGTTCGACCTAAAAACTCCTGGTCGTGAAGACGAAGAGGAGCTAGCTGAAGGTGAAGAAGCTCCAGTTGCAGGTTCAATTGGTGAAACTTACGTAGCAGCTTTAGGTGGAAAAGAAAACTTAACAGTTATTGATAACTGTGCAACACGTCTACGCTTACAAGTGAAAGATGCTGGTCAAGTAAACGAAGCAGCATTAAAACGCGCTGGTGCAAAAGGTGTTATGAAATTAAGTAACACGAGTGTCCAAGTTATCGTAGGTACAAATGTTGAATCTGTTGCCGATGATATGAAAAAACACGTATAAATAATGAGATAAGAGGATATCCAAAAAGATTGATAACATCAATTTTTAGGGGATATCCTCTTTTTTATATTAAAATTTTAACAGCAATCTTACTTTTGTAAATTTTCTTTTTCTTTTTTATACATATAGGTTGGTAATATGTGCAGTGCGTGATAAAGTAGGGATGACGTCGAATGGAATGTCGAAAATCTATGAAAAAGATCCGAAATGAATCTTGTGTAGTGGAATTAAATTATCGGTAAATAAGGGGAAAAAAGCAATCATGGATCAGGAAAAAATTAATGCGAATGGGAAAGCACGTCGGCCGATTGTATACATAAAAAGAACAATCATTCTCGTCTTACTATTTTCAGTTGTATATTTCATGTATACAAAAATTGTTGCAGATAATAAGAAAGAAGAAACTTTAAAAGCAGCAGCAGAAATGAAGAAACAAGAAGAGCTAAAAAAGAAAGAAGAAAAAAAGAAGCAAGAAGCACAAAAACAAAAAGAGCAGGAAGAACAAGTGAAGCAAGCGCAAGCTGTGGAGAAGCCTGCCGAGGGACCACCTCAAGAAATTAATGAAAACGCTCAATTAGATCAATATTTACAAAACGCAGGATTTAGCGGGACAGCTGTTATTGTGAAGAACGGAAAAGTTCTTTTGAATAAAGGATACGGTATGGCGAACAAAGAGAAACAAGTACCGAATAATTCAGAGACAACTTTTTATATTGGATCTATTTCAAAGGCGTTTGTAGCAACTGCTATTATGCAATTAAAAGATCAAAATAAGTTGAACGTAGAGGATACGGTTGCAAAGTATATTCCAGATTTCCCTCAAGGTAATGGTATTCAGTTAAAACATTTACTAACACATACATCAGGAATTCCAGAGTATGAGCAGGGAACAGAGGATATTTCTCATGAAGAATTGATAAAACGAATAGGAAAGCAAAAGCGTATTGGGAGTCCAGGAGAGAAATGGAAGTATTCTGATTCGAACTATTCGATACTGGCCTACATCGCTGAGAAGGTAAGTGGACAACCGTTAGAAGAGTATATTAAACAACATATTTTTGCTACTGCGGGTATGAAGCAGTCTGGTTTCGGCAAAGCGCTAGAGCAAACAAGATTTCCATCGACAGGTTATAAAATAGTAAATAACAATATGACAACACCTAATATTCCAAGTATGTCACAACTATATGGTTGTGGTGATATATATACAAGTGCACATGATTTATATTTATTTAATGAAGCACTCTTCTCTGGAAAGTTAATTTCAAAAGAGAGTTATGATCAAATGTTTACAGCCGTGAAAAAGGATTACGGATTTGGTTGGTATGTAGACCCAGGAAGTTATTCGAATCACGGTGTAATGCCAGGATGGAATTGTTTGAATGGATTTAGTAAAAACGGAAGTGTGTATGTCGTTTTATTATCTAACATTCAAAACAACATTAAATCATTTGGTAAAGTGAATAACGACATTTACACGATGTTGCGAAATGTTGAAGTGTAAGAGACTATCCTTTTGGATGGTCTTTTTTTATTGAGGACGTGTATGTGCAATGAGATAATGAAATAAAGTGAAACTTTAATCAGTGGGGGTATTCTTCATCCCTCACCTAACTTCTTTGCTTTCGCTGAATTTTGAAGTGGGGGTCTTACTGCCCGGCGAATAGCGGGATAAATGGAAAAGGGGGAGGGATATGGGTATACATAAGCATCACGCACGTAACGCGAAACGCATTTTTTTTGTAGCTGTCATCGTATGGATTATTGTCGCAATTGGATTAGTAATGGAATATAAAAAAGGGATGCTATTCACTTCGGAGAAAGAAAATCTAAAATTAATAGGTGTTGTACTACCAGCATTTGGATTATTAATATATAGCTTTATAGAAAAAAGAAGATCGAAAATGCTTAAGCAGGAAATTTATAATATAGAGGCTTCTGAATTATTAGAGCAACGAAAATTTGTTGTTCGCAAAGAGGTAGGGATATTTCAAGTAATAACATACTTTGGGTTAGATGGCAGTGCAGTAGGGTTTTTAAAAGAAGAGTATGATTTTGTTATGCAACGTGTATGGCAAGCTGTACTTTCTTTTTTTGTTAAGGGACTACATAAGCAACAATTTTATTTATATAATCACTCGGGAGAAAGATTGTTGCGTGTTCAAAAGAAGATGGGAGTACGCCATTTCTATATTTTTTCCGATGTAGAGGGAAAGAAAATTGGAGAATTGAAACAAGTACTAAGTTTAACAAAGTGGGAATGGATTTTTTTAGGGTTGGATGGTAAAGAATATGCTAAAGTGATTGGGGACCTTTCAGCAACAATGCAGAAAATAGACTGGCGAGATGGAACGCATATTGATGTGAAAGAGGATGGTATTCCGTTAGAAGCTGTTAAGTATTTTTCAGCAAGCGGTGGTTCACTTGTTACAGCTTCTATAAGTGAACAGGCAGAATTGCCACGAGCGGTTTATTACAGTATCTCTGCCATAATTACAATTAAAAATTAAAATATATATAAAGATAGATGGGATACCATCTATCTTTTTTTGTGTTTAGAACATATTGTTTCGTTGAAAAATGTATGTCTTACCTATCACAAAAAAAGCCTGCTTTGTATACATTAAGATGTATAGATGTATTTTGTATACTTTAAAAATAATAGGAGGAGAAGTGTATGTGTCTGTTCGGTAAGTATTGGAAAAAGTTATCGAGATTGTTTAATAGGCAATTGGATTATTTTTTAGATAATAAGTTATTACCTGCTGTGGAAAGACTGTTATTTTCGCAAAACTTTGCAAGGTTTATTCAAAGAAACTCTAAGCAAGCTACGGAAGAATTTATTGAATCAAGTAGATTTCAATCTATTATTTGTAACATTTTAAAAGAATGTAATACATCACCTTTTAAAGAAATTGCAGAGCAGTATTTGGGTAAAAACGTAGAAATTACTGTAACGGTTGGACAGTTAACGGGTGTGATTGTAGCAGTTGGTGATGATTTCTTAACACTACAAGAAGGAATAGGAACGGAAGTTTTATTACCATTTACAAGTATTATATCAATTAAAGAGGCGTAAGAAAGGAGACTTATATATGTTATTTACTGATGAATTACGTAATCATGTTGGTGAGTTAGTGCAAGTTGTGACAGCGGTCGAAATTGTTGCAGGTATTCTGTTATCTGTGACAGACGGGGCAGTAAGTGTTCGTACTTCTCCTTCTTATGGACCACCGGAAGATGTAGTTGTACGTATCCCTATTATTTCTTATGTTCGCTTGGAAGGGTAAGCGTGATACAAGTATGAGAGTATCAGTTGTTATTCCAGTGCATAATGAAGCAAGTACTGTATCACAAGTTTTAGTAGAAGTAGAGAAATTGAAACCTTATGAAATTATCGTAGTAGATAATGGATCGACAGATGGGACAAAAGAAATAGCGTTACAACACCATTGCCGAGTAATTTATTATAAATATTCTCTTGGCAATGATGTTGGACGGGCGATTGGAGCAAGGGAAGCGAAGGGTGACATTGTTTTATTTTTAGACGGTGACATCGTTATTGATAATAAAGAATTGCAACGTTTCATAAAAGGAATTCAGCAAGGTCACCAAATTGTTGTGAATAATTTAACATGGTCCGTTTATTTAAAGATGAGGCCGCATTATACGACAGTTGGAAAGTTTATGTTGAATCGTTATTTGGATAAAAAAGAGCTTGTTGTTGGTTCTTTAATCGCAATTCCACATGCAATGAGTAGAGAAGTTATTCAGAAATTTGGTTGGTGGAATTTAGCCGATCCCGCACTGTTTCAAGCAATGGCGATGTCTAGAGGAGTAGATATTGTCGATATGGCTTCGGTCGATGTTATTCATACAAATAAAGTGCGCCCTGTTCATACTGGTACATCTCCCGGTTCGCCTTATCCGAAAGCGACTAGTCGTATTATGGGAGATCATTTACGTGCTTTGCAATACGTAATCGAAACCTATGGTAAGCGTGGTGGTTTTTCGGAAGGAACTAGGGATAGAGAGTTTGTAGGAAAGTATAAACCAGTTGTATTACAAAAGAAAAAAGCAAAATATAGTGCTATTATCCCTGTATCAGAAGAAAAAATGACCATAAGATCTGTTATACAAGAAGTAAAAAAAGCAGGAGTAGATGAAATTATAGTGGTTGCGAATGGAGCTGATATGGAGACAATTAAACAAGCAAAGTTAGAGCATGTTATCGTTATTGAATTTGAGGAAGCACTCGGACATAATGTGGCCCGAGCGATAGGAGCTATGCATGCCACGGCCGATATTTGTTTATTTGTCGACGGTGATTTTGTTATTCCGGGAAAAAAATTAATTCCATTTTTACATGCGATTGAAGATGGGCATGATGTGGCATTAAATGATTTACAGTGTTTATTAGATATGTTTCATCCGGCAGATCCAATTAGCATGGGAAAATATTTTGTGAATTTGGTAGCGAAACGACCAGATTTATGGAATAACTCATTAACGGCAGTACCACATGCTATGCATAAAAAGGTAATAGAGAAAATAGGATATGATTCTCTTATCATTCCGCCACTAGCTCAAATGAAAGCTATTTTGGAGGGATTCTCTATTACAGCGGTAGAGTTTGTAGATGTTATAAAAACAAATCGTGTACGTCCAGAGCAACATGGATTTGTAAATGGACGTATTCCAGCATTTGACCGTATTTTCGGTGACCAACTTGAGGCAATTGCATATTTATTGCAATCCACAGATGAACGCGGGAGTTTTACAGATGGAGAGCGGGATAGAAATATAATTCAACAATTGAGAAAGGAAGAAGAGAATACAGATGAATGTTAGTAGTACAGTTGCTATTATCGGATTAGGATATGTTGGCCTTCCTTTAGCAGTTCATTTTGCAGAGAGAGGACATACAGTAATTGGATTAGATAAAGATACTAGAAAAATAGAATCAATTATAAAAGGAGAAAGTTATATTCCAGATGTTTCTTCTAAATTGTTACAAAGTTTATTGGCTAAAAAAAAATTAATAGTAAATACACCGGATCAAGGTATTGCTGATTTTCAAAATAGTGATTATGTTATTGTCACTGTTCCGACTCCAATTAATGAAAAAAGAGAACCAGACTTAAGTGCCCTCATTTCAGCCTCGCATTATATACAACAACACCTTCAAAAAGGACAAACCTTCATTTTCGAAAGCTCCACATATCCAGGTACGCTCGAGGAAGTTATCATTCCGATTATTTCTCAAACAGGAAAAAAGGTAGGAGAAGATTTCTATATCGGATATTCCCCTGAGAGAATTGATCCGGCTAATAGTCACTATTCCGTTCAAACGATTCCAAAAGTTATTAGTGGACAAACAGAAAAGTGTAAACAAAAAGTACAGGAGTTATATAGCACTATATTTGATGTAGTTGTTCCAGTTAGTTCTCCGAAAGTAGCGGAAATGTGTAAGTTATTTGAAAATATTCAGCGTCTAGTCAATATTTCATTAGTAAATGAGTTAAACACACTATGTGAAAGTTTAGGAATTGATTTTTACGAGGCACTTGAAGCTGCATCTACAAAACCGTTTGGATTTACCCCATATTGGCCAGGGCCAGGGATAGGGGGACACTGCATTCCAGTAGACCCTTTATATTTTCAATGGAGAATAAAAAAGAATGGAGCAATTAGTCAATTAATTGAGGCGGCACATGTAATTAATGAAGAAATGCCAGAGAAAATAGTTCGGAAAGTAAAAGACATGGTGCAATCACCTGCATCAGTTTTAATTGTAGGAATTGCGTATAAGAAAGATGTAAATGACTTAAGAGAATCACCAGCGTTGCCAATTATTGAATTGTTAATACAAGAAGGATATGAGATAGAATATCATGATCCATATATTTCTTCTGCAAAATTTGGAGATAAGGTGTACCAATCTGTTTCTTTGGATGAACAAGTCATTAAACAAGCCGGTTGTATTTTAATTTTAACTGATCACTCTAATATCGATTGGAAGCTTTTTAAAGGAATGAAGCGAGTAATAGATACACGTGGAATTGTAAAGAAGGTGAGTGTATGAGTAAGAAATGTTTAATTACAGGTGGAGCAGGATTCATTGGATCGCATTTAGCTGAAGAATTGGTGAAAAGAGGTTATGGGGTCACAATCGTTGATAACTTCTATAAAGGAAAAAATAAATATCATGATGAGTTAATGAAAGAAATTCGGGTTATTCCAATAAGCATTTTAGATAAAAGCTCAATTTATGAATTAGTAAATCAACATGATGTAGTGTTTCATTTAGCAGCAATTTTAGGTGTGAAAACGACAATGGAAAAGAGTATAGAGCTGATTGAAACGAATTTTGATGGAACGAGAAACATTTTACAAGCAGCGCTAAAAGAAAAGAAGAAAGTAGTCTTTGCGTCTACTTCAGAAGTATATGGTAAAGCAAAACCACCCTTCTCTGAAGAGGGGGATCGATTATACGGGGCGACTTCTAAAATACGTTGGAGTTATGCAATTTGTAAAACATTAGAAGAAACATTATGTTTAGGATACGCTTTAGAAGGTTTACCTGTAACGATTGTTCGTTATTTTAATATTTATGGTCCAAGAGCGAAAGATGGTCCGTATGCAGGGGTAATCCCACGATTTATCAGTGCGGCTCTGCAAGGAGAAGACATTCTCGTATATGGAGATGGAAAGCAGACACGTTGCTTTACGTATGTAAGTGATGCCGTAGAGGCAACGATTCGGGCAATGGATGAGAAGGTAAATGGTGAGATTATTAATATAGGTTCTGAGAATGAAAAGAGTATAAAACAAGTAGCAGAAGTAATTAAAAAGCTAACGAAATCTTCTTCAAGGATTGTCCAAGTTCCTTTCGAAGAGGTATATCCACATGGCTTTGAAGAAATTCCAAATAGAAGACCAGATGTAACGAAATTAAAAGAACTTGTGCAGTTTGAAGCGATAGTAACGTGGGAACAAGGATTGAAAGAAACTATTAAATGGTTTCGTGAAGAAAACAATGGCTAAGTCGCTATCAATTATTATACCTGTATGTAATGAAGCGGATACGATTTCAGACGTTATTCAATCGGTAAAAGGATTAAATCCAGTAGAGATTATTGTAGTAGCAAACGGTTGTAACGATGGTACAGAAGAGGTTGCCAGTCGTTTAGGGTGTAAAGTAATTGAGTATACAGAGCTACTCGGGAACGATGTTGGACGTGCAGTCGGCGCAAAACACGCGATAGGTGATGTACTACTATTTATAGATGGAGATTTTGCTATTCAAACTTCAAAATTACAATTATTCCTGAATCCAATTTTACATGATCAGGCCGACATCGTTTTAAATAATTTGGACGCACTATTTTTAAAGAAACAAAAACCGCACTCCGTGACAGTATGGCGCCAAATATTAAATGCAATGTTAGAGCGTGAAGAGTTAAAAATTGATTCTTTATTATCTGTACCTCATGCGTTGACGAAAGAAGTTGTTCAAAGCATTGGATATGAATGTTTTGTGAATCCTATTGTAGCTCATTTACGCTTAGCACAAAGCAAATGGAGAATTAGTCGTCATTGTGCAATAGATGTTATTACGCCAAATAAATTTCGGCCAACCGAGCATGCTGCGTATGGCACGGGTCTTTCTCAATCTGAAAAACGGATGATAGGTGACCATATAGAAGCTGTAGCGGAGCGAATAGCAGGCAGTGATGAGCGCGGAGGGTATTATGATGGAAATAGGAAAAGAGAGTGTGTTTATCATACTTTAAGTTTCGAAGATTTTTATCAAGGATGGGGCGTCACATCTAAGTTGTATAAAGGAAAGCAATTATCGGTCATTATTCCTGTACAAGATGAAGAGAAAACAATTGGAAACGTTATAGAAGAGCTCCGCAAAATTGAACCTTTTGAAATTATCGTTGTTGTAAATGGTTCGTCTGATCAAACAGCAACGATTGCAAAAGACAAGGGAGCAACAACAATTGTATATAAAGAAGCACTTGGAAATGATGTGGGGCGTTCACTTGGAACTTATTTTGCAAAAGGGGAAATTGTATTATTTATAGACGGTGACTTTGTTATTCCAGCTAGGGAATTATATCCTTTCGCAAAAGCTATTGCAGATGGAATGGATGTCGCCTTAAATGATCTAAATCATTATTTAGATTTAAGAGTACCGCTTCATCTTGTAACTGCATTTAAATATGCATTAAATTTAGCTTGTGATAGAAAAGATCTAGGAGTAGGCTCTCTTATCGCTGTACCGAATGCGTTTAGTCGTAAGTGTTTGAAAGAAATCGGATATAGATCTTTACTTTCACCTTGTGTAGCTCAAGTGAAAGCTATTCTGTCGGGATTCGAGATTGCATGTGTAAGTCGTGTAGAGGTTGATAAGATGAACCGCATTCGTCCCAGTGAACATTTTGCAAAAATAGGTCACCCTCCAGCCGTCTTGCGAATTATAGGTGATCATATAGAAGGATTAGAGCAATTAATTGTATTAGAAGGTAGTCGTGGTGGATTCTATGATGGGAATAGAAAAAGAGATGTTTTAGAGTAGTAACAAAAAAAGTGTACAACATATGTACACTTTTTTGTTCTGTTATAAAAACTATAACAGATTAGGAGATAAGAGTATTACAGCTCTACAATGGGTATTGTTTTTTATATTACAAAATAGGACTCGTATATAAGGATACCAAAAAAATACAATTAAGGAAAGGGTTAATTATAAAGACTTTTAAGTGAAGTTAACACTATGCATATAGTAGATTGCTCAATATTTCACAAACATGTCACAACTATTTCGTTCACTTTCGCCAAAAAGTAGTATTCTAAGTGTGTAAGCTGTTATATAAAAAATCTTAGTCCTGTACTAATCAAAAATGGAGGAGATTAGGATGACTCAAGTATTAGAAAATGTTAAAAACGCATGGGAAAACTTTAAAGGTGAAAAATGGAAAGCAGAGATTGATGTTCGCGATTTCATTTTAAATAATGTAAACGTTTTCGAAGGAGATGAATCTTTCTTAGCGGGAGCAACTGAAGCAACGAAACAACTTTGGGATCAAGTAATGGATTTAACAACGAAAGAACGTGAAAACGGTGGCGTTCTTGATATGGATACAAAAATTGTTTCTTCTATTACATCACATGAACCAGGATATTTAAATAAAGATATTGAAAAAGTAGTCGGTTTCCAAACTGAAAAACCATTTAAACGTTCTTTACAGCCATATGGTGGTATTCGTATGGCGGAACAAGCTTGTGAATCTTATGGATACGAAATGGATAAAGAACTTAGTCGTATTTTCAGAGATTGGAGAAAAACGCATAATCAAGGTGTATTTGATGCATACACACCAGAAATGAAAGCGGCTCGTAGATCAGGTGTAATTACTGGTCTTCCAGATGCATACGGACGTGGACGTATTATCGGTGACTACCGACGCGTAGCATTATATGGTATTGATCATTTAATTGAAGTGAAAAAAGCTGATTTGAATTTAACTGGCGGTGTAATGAGCGAAGATACAATGCGTTTACGCGAAGAGTTATCTGAGCAAATGCGTGCCCTTCAAGAGTTAAAACAAATGGCTGCTTCTCATGGCTTTGATATTTCTAAGCCTGCAACAAATACACAAGAAGCATTCCAATGGTTATACTTCGCATATCTTGCAGCAATTAAAGAGCAAAACGGAGCTGCGATGAGTCTTGGACGTACTTCTACATTCTTAGATATTTATATTGAAAGAGATTTAGCAAATGGTACTTTAACAGAAGAAGAAGTACAAGAAATTGTGGATCACTTCATTATGAAATTACGTCTTGTGAAATTTGCAAGAACACCTGATTATAATGAATTATTCTCTGGTGACCCAACTTGGGTAACTGAGTCTATCGGTGGTATGGCATTAGATGGTCGTCCTTTAGTAACAAAGAACTCATTCCGTTTCTTGCATACATTAGATAATTTAGGACCAGCTCCAGAGCCAAACTTAACAGTTCTTTGGTCTAAACAATTACCACAGAACTTTAAAAACTACTGTGCGAAAATGTCTATTAAAACATCAGCAATTCAATATGAAAATGATGACATTATGCGTGCTGACTACGGCGATGATTACGGAATTGCTTGTTGTGTATCTGCAATGAGAATTGGTAAACAAATGCAGTTCTTCGGCGCACGTGCAAACTTAGCAAAAGCATTATTATATGCGATTAACGGTGGTAAAGATGAAAAATCTAAAGCACAAGTTGGTCCTGAGTACGCACCAATTACTTCTGAAGTATTAGATTATGAAGAAGTTATGCATAAGTTTGATATGACAATGGAATGGTTAGCGGGTCTATACTTAAACACATTAAATGTTATTCATTACATGCACGATAAATATAGCTACGAACGTATTGAAATGGCACTTCATGATACAAATGTTCTTCGTACAATGGCAACAGGTATCGCGGGTCTATCTGTAGTAGCAGACTCTTTAAGTGCAATTAAACACGCAAAAGTAAAACCAATTCGTGATGAAAACGGAATTGCAGTTGACTTTGAAATCGAAGGAGATTTCCCTAAATACGGTAACAATGATGATCGTGTAGATGAAATCGCTGTAAATCTTGTAAAAACATTTATGAATAAACTTCGTAAACATAAAACATACAGAAATTCTGTTCATACAATGTCGATCTTAACAATCACATCTAACGTTGTATACGGTAAGAAAACTGGTAACACTCCAGATGGTCGCCGTACTGGAGAACCATTTGCACCAGGTGCAAACCCAATGCATGGCCGTGATACAAAAGGTGCATTAGCTTCATTATTATCTGTAGCTAAATTACCATATGAAGATGCACAAGATGGTATTTCTAATACATTCTCTATTATTCCAAAAGCACTTGGTAAAGAAGATGATGTACAAGTACGTAACTTAGTATCAATGCTTGATGGTTATGCAGTAAAAGAAGGTCATCACTTAAATATTAACGTATTTAATCGTGAAACATTAATGGATGCAATGGAACATCCTGAAAAATATCCACAATTAACAATTCGCGTATCTGGTTACGCTGTAAACTTTATTAAATTAACTCGTGAACAACAAATCGATGTAATTAACCGCACAATGCATGAAAGTATGTAAGTGAAAAAGTGTCCCTCTGCTTTATATAAATAGCAGAGGGAGGCTGCTTCAATAAAGGAGGAAGTAACATGGTAAAAGGAAGAATTCATTCTGTAGAGTCTTGTGGTACTGTCGATGGCCCAGGAATTCGTTATGTCATATTTACACAAGGGTGTTTATTACGTTGTCAATATTGTCATAATGCTGATACGTGGGAGATTGGTAAAGGAAACGAAATAACAGTTGAAGAAGTAATGCAGGATGTGACATGTTACCTTCCGTTTATTGAAGCTTCTGGAGGCGGTATAACAGTTAGTGGTGGTGAACCATTATTACAGCTAGATTTCTTAATTGAATTATTTAAGAAATGTAAGAAAGCTGGAATTCATACAACAATTGACTCTTCGGGTGGTTGTTATTCTGAAGAACCAGAATTCCAAAATAAGCTAGATATTTTAATGGATTACACAGATTTAGTTTTATTGGATTTGAAACATATTGATTCAAAGAAACATCGTAAATTAACAGGAAAACCAAATGAACATATTTTACAATTTGCTCGTTATTTATCGGATAAAAATAAACCGATTTGGGTACGACACGTATTAGTTCCTGGTATTACGGATAATGAAGAGGATCTACAAAAATTATCTAGCTTTATTCAAAGTCTGTCTAATGTTCAGAAAGTCGAAGTGCTACCGTACCATAAGCTTGGTGTATATAAATGGGAGGCACTTGGACATAAGTATCCACTTGCGAATGTAGAACCACCTACTGAAAAAAATGTAGAACAAGCAAGACATATTTTACAAGCAGTCTAATCCAAATATTGGGTTAGGCTTTTTGCTTTCTTCACAATAAAACCTAGAGTATGTATATGGAAAAGAGTATACTGAAAATAGAATATCCATATTTTTGTAAGGAATAAGTGGAGAAATTTACATAATTGTAAAGGGAAATCAAAATAGTAAAAAGAATTAAGAAGTAAAAGAGTGAGTATCATGGAATAGAGAACATTTGTAAGTTATTGCGAAAGCTCTTATAGGAAAGTATAATGTAAAGATATGAGCACAGATAGGATTAAGGGGTCAATCTTATATGCTTTGCATATCCACGACAGGTACATAGCTGAAAGAGAAGTATTAGAATCTGTTTATGTAATTTTTAAGGAAAATGTTTTTCCTATTGTCGTATATGCAATATGGAGAAACAATAAGCTAGGAGTGGATTTGTTTGATAAAAAACCCCAAGGTTTTAATATTAACTGCACATTACGGTAATGGTCATGTGCAAGTAGCGAAAACATTAGAACAAACATTTCGCCAAAAAGGAATTGAAGATGTAATTGTATGTGATTTGTTCGGAGAATCACATCCAGTTATAACCGATATTACAAAATATTTATATTTGAAAAGTTATACAATAGGAAAAGAATTATACCGCTTGTTTTATTACGGCGTAGAAAAAATTTATGATAAAAAAATAGCATCTTGGTATGCGAACTTTGGAAGAAAACGTTTGAAATTACTTTTACAAGCAGAGAAACCGGATATTGTTATTAATACTTTTCCGATCATAGCTGTACCAGAGTTGAAAAAGCAAACAGGTATTTCAATTCCTGTGTATAACGTATTAACGGATTTTTGTGTGCACAAAATATGGATTCATCGGGAAGTAGATCGTTATTTTGTAGCAACTGATCACGTGAAAAAAGTTATGGTTGATATCGGTGTGCCTGCGGAGCAAATTGTTGAAACTGGAATTCCGATTCGTAGTAGTTTTGAACTAAAGATCAATCCAGACATTATATATAATAAATATCAGTTATGTAAGAATAAAAAGATTTTACTAATTGTAGCAGGTGCTCATGGGGTATTAGGAAGTGTAAAAGAACTATGCCAATCCTTTATGTCAGTACCTGATTTACAAGTAGTTGTCGTTTGTGGGAAAAATGAAGCGTTAAAACAGGATTTATTAGGGTTACAGGAAAAGAATCCTGATGCATTAAAAGTATTTGGTTATGTAGAAAATATTGATGAATTATTCCGTGTTACTTCTTGTATGATTACGAAGCCAGGCGGTATTACGTTAAGTGAAGCGGCAGCATTGCAAGTACCTGTCATTTTATATAAGCCTGTTCCAGGACAAGAAAATGAAAATGCGATGTACTTTGAAAGAAAAGGAGCTGCAGTTGTCATTCGTGAGGATAGTGAGGTTTTTGCAAAGACAGAGGCATTATTACAAGATGATATGAAGCTTCTTCAAATGAAAGAAGCGATGAAAAGCATTTATCGTCCGGAGCCAGCTGGTCATATTGTGGATACAATTTTGGCAGAAAATCATGTAGAACCGAATCATATACCTATTAAATCACCTGCTCTTGCACAATTATTTACTTAATATGAAACCCTCTTTTATATGTTTAAAGAGGGTTCTTTGTTGTTTTATACGATAAAGTATTAACTTATCCACATGAAGATTACGCTTTCATTAAACAGTAAAGTCGAAATATTAACAACTATATCCACATTATCCACAATTTTTAGAAAAAATATCCACAATTCTAACATTTACTATGCGTTACAATATATAAACTTGTGAAGGGTTTGCGGAATTTATGCACAATTCTATATATTGTGTGGATAACGTTATCCACACAAAAAAAGTTCCTCATTTATAAGGAACCTTTTTTGTCTATTCTATCACGTAGAAAAAATATGTAATGAGAATGAATAATTAGGGGGGAAAACTTCTAATTATTCATTCTCACTTTAAATACTTTTCGAGCGATAACCCGCTGCGCGATCTGCTTTGCGAAATTCTCGTTGGTAGAGAACCTCTTGTGTACTAGATAATGTGTTTTTTGCTTTGTCACGTTTCTTTTTATCCATTACAAATCACCTCGTGTCCTAAAGTCACTATCTATCGTTTCCAAAGACATGGGGCGATATACTTATATGGCAAAATGTTAATGGTTAATTGTTTTTTCTAAAAATTTAGATTATGCTTCTTTTAATTGGTGAGCATCTTGGAACGTTGTATCTCGCATTGTAGCAAGTGTATATTGATCTTTTGGAATTTCATATAAGTTATATACTTCTTCATTTGCGTTAATTTCATCATAAACGGCTTTTCTTGTTTCGTTTGCTAGATTTACATATTGTAGTTTTTCGGCAGCTTTAATAGAACGAATATTTATTTTGCGGATACGCATAAAAATTGTTTCAATATCTAATTCATAGAAAAGTTCGCTAAAAAATGAATCTTTCGCCAATTTATTATAGCCTTTTCCATGATAGGGTTTGCCAAGCCATGTTCCGAGAAATCCGGCTTTTTCTTGCACATCAAATAAAGTAATTGTTCCGATAGGGTTACCCCATTCATCTAAAATTGTGCGTGAAATTAATTCCCCACGCTCTTCAGCTTCAATCGTTTGTTTTGTTAAAAATAAATACTCCTCATAAGAATAAGCCTTTTGACGCACAAAAGGGAAGACAGCTGGATCCACCATTAACTCGTATAGAACGTGGCTGTCGTGTAAGTCGCGTTTTTTCAACATACTAACTCCTCCTCACACGAGGGTAGCATGACGAAAAAGCACCCCACCCTCGAAATTTTTATATCAATCTTTAAAAAATTTCGGGGTGGGAATCGAACCCACTAGAACCAGTTTCTAACGCTGGTGGCGCACCATTTGCCTTCCCCATTCATCAATTTGAAAATGATAATCACGACACAAATTGATTATGGTTTCATTCAGTTTATAATCGTATAATACTTTATCTAGTCAAAAAAATAAACTAGTTTTTTTTATTTTTTTTGTAAATTATTTTTCCATCAATCATGGTTAGTACAGGCTTGGCTAAATAATGGAAAGGATGATGAGTCCATAACACGAGATCAGCGTCTTTTCCAACCTCAATGCTGCCAATTCTATCCTCTAAACGTAAATTTCGTGCTGGAAATATAGTGATTCCTTCTAGGGCAGTTTTTTCGTCTAATCCTTCTCTTACTGCGACAGCAGCACAAATATTTAAATATTGAATTGGTGTATAAGGGTGATCTGTTGTTATAGAAACTTCCACTCCATTTTTCGATAATATATGGTAAGTATCCCATGTTTTGTTTTTAAGTTCGATTTTAGAGCGGCGTGTAAGAGTGGGGCCAACTGAAACCTTCAAATTGTGTTTTGAAAGCTCTTCAACAATAAAGTGTCCTTCTGTACAATGTTCAATGCGTAAATCGAGGTTGAATTCTGTTGCAAAGCGTAGAGCTGAACTAATATCATCTGCTCGGTGAGCGTGGATACGTACAGGTATTTCGCGGCGTAATGCTTTTAAGATAGGCAGCATTCGAAAATCAGCTTCATGCCCGTAGTGCTGTGCTTCATAGAATGATTCCCGAAGTAATCCCATAATTCCCATACGTGTAATGGATTCTTTTGTTCCATTACTATGGACCTTTTTAGGATTTTCTCCAAAGGCAATCTTTAAGCCGGCAGGTTCTTGGATAATCATTTGATCAATACAAGTTCCAGCTGTTTTTATTACACAAGTAGTACCACCGATAATGTTTTGACTTCCTGGCATAACGTGAACAGTTGTGATTCCGTTTTGTACAGCATCTTGAAATGCAATATCAAAAGGGTGGATTCCGTCCAAAGAACGGATATGTGGTGTTGAAACTTCAGATGTTTCATTTGCATCATTGCCAGCCCAACCAGTACCTTCATCATAGAGACCAAGATGAGTATGAACATCAATAAATCCAGGTAAAAGATGAAGAGCGCGAGCGTCTATAACTGTCATATCTTGTGTAGGTTGAATGGAAGGTTTGACCTCGGCAATTCTTTCTCCTATAACGAGTACATCCCCTTGAAATTTTTGGGATGTAATAGGGTAGACAATGGCTTGTTTGAGCAATATTTTCATAGGTACCTCATTTCTGTTACTTTACAATATTAATGGAATTTAAGGGAAAGTAACTGAAAGGTTATTTGTGTAATAATGCTCCGGATTCTAGAACATGAAAGTTTTGAAAGGGGCCCCTGTAAAACTGTGTTTTAGAAGTACTACATTGTATGCGAAAGTATATTTTGTAATGCATGGTCTATTGCCGGAAATGTGTATGGATACCCATGTTTAATTGCTTTACTAGGTAATACGTGTTGTCCTTCTAGTACAAGTATACTCATCTCACCCAATAAAGCGTGAAGCATAAATGAAGGGACAGGTAACCAATGAGGTTTTTTCATTATAGTTGCAATGGTTTCTCCAAATTCCTTCATTCTTATAGGTAGGGGAGCTGTAATGTTAAAAGGTCCATCAATTTCTTCTTTGTGTATGATGAAATCAATAAGGTGAACGACATCGTCTATATGAATCCATGATAACCATTGGTTTCCAGATCCAATTGTACCTCCGATATAGAATTGATAAGGGAGTAGCATTTTGGGAAGAGCTCCTCCGTCTGCGCCTAATACAACTCCGAGTCTAGCGTAGATTGTTCGCATTCCGAGAGAACGAGCTTTAGATGCTTCTTGTTCCCATGAATATACTGTATTTGCTAAAAAGTCATTTCCAGGAATCTCATGCTGTTCTGTAAAAGACTCAGTTTCAGACGTTCCATAGTAGCCAATAGCACTTGCGTTAATAAATGTGTTTGGTTTTGTATTTAGTTTTTGCAATTGTTTAATGAGTCCTTTTGTTGTTTGAATTCTACTGTTTAAAATGGAGTCTTTTTGTTTCTTTGTCCATCTACTATTAATAGACTCTCCAGCTAGATTAATAACTACATCAATAGAAGAGAGGGGGAATGTTTGTAAATCTGGTGTCCATTGTACGTATTGAAGGTTAGGGTGGGAAGTTTCAATAGTTTTGTTTCGAGTAAGAATGTAAACATTATATCCTTTTTGAATAAAAAAAGTAGAAAGGTATTTACCGATAAAGCCGGTACCACCAGAAATTGCGATTCTCACAATTATTTCCTCCTCATTATATATATTCTTGAAAAGCAAAAACGTTCCTTGACTATGTTAAAATAATAGAGAGGTGAGAGTATGGCTGTCATTACAAAAATAGAAGTGCAAAAACGATCGAAAGAACGGTTTAATATTTATATTGATAAAGGTAAAGGTCAAGGTGAAGAGTACGGGTTTAGTGTGAATGAAGTAATCTTAATAAAACACGGATTACAAAAGGGCTTAGAAATTGATGAAATAGCGTTAGGAAATATTTTGTACAATGAAGAGGTACAAAAAGCATATTTACAAGCAGTCTCCTATTTATCCTATCAAATGAGAACGAAACAAGAAATAGAAGATTTTTTACGAAAAAAAGAAGTGGGACAGGCCATCATCTCTGAAGTCGTTTCGAAATTATTACATGACCGATATATTAATGATAAAGAGTACGCTGTTTTATATACGAGAACGCAAAGTAATGTGAATCGAAAAGGTCCCACTGTTATTAAAAGAGAGTTGTTAAATAAGGGTGTTCAGGATCTAATTATTACGCATAGTTTACAAGAATATCCGAAGGAAAAGCAAATTGAGAATGCTTTAATTCTTATAGAAAAGAAGAAAAGGTCTTATCAAAAGCACTCCTTTTTACAAATGAAGCTAAAGTTAGACGAAATGCTCGTTCGTAAAGGATATTCTAGAGATGTGATTCAAATTTGTTTGGAAGAATTGAAAGACGAAAAAGATGACGAACAGCAACAAGAAGCGTTACACTATCATGGGAATAAATATTATGAGAAATATAAGAAGTATGATGGATGGACATTCGAAAATAAGATGAAACAAGCGTTATATCGCAAAGGATTCTCTATTGATGAGATAGAGATATTTTTGCAGATGAAACGCGAAGAGGGATGAGGGGAATAAGATGAATATGCCAAAGCGCTACAGTGAAATGACGCCACATGAGCTAAGGGAAGAAATTGGCCTTTTGAAAGAGCAAGCGATAAAGGCTGAGCAGCTTGGAATTGTAAATGAGTTCGATGTATTAATGAGAAAGATGGCAATGGCTCGCGCTTATATGACTGACATAAATAAATTCCATATTGGTGAGACATATGAATTGGTAGAAGAACCTGGTATATTATTTAAAATTACGTATTTCAATGGGGTATTTGCTTGGGGATATAAGCAAAATGATAATGAAGAGATTGGAATACCGATTTCCTTATTGCAAGAAAAATGAAAACCAGAGAGCGAATATCTCTCTGGTTTTCATCTTTGGTAGGCGTTACAGGAGATAGGAGATTCTAAAATTGGCGCTTTTTACATTCATTCGCCAATATAATGAGAGACTGGGTTTGTTGCGTCTGTCCGTTAACTTGCGCTTTCGCATGTTTCGGACGAGTCCACGTATGGTTAAATAATTCAGAACGACTATCTAAGCGATCACGGTAGCTCATCTTTATCACCTCGTGTAGGAAGTTAATTTAATTTGTACTACTCTTCCTGCTGATTTGCAGCACGCATACGTTCTTGTGGGTGCGTGTTAATTGTGCCGTTAGGTCGTTTCGAAGCGAAGCGTGATTTCGCTTTCGGCTGACCGTCGATTTTGCTGTTGTTTTTTGACTCAGACCAAAATTCGGCTTGTTTACCCATTGCGAACGCCCTCCTCATCATCAGTTGATACCTCTTTAAGAAGTATCAATTATAGAATGTGCAAAATAGAAGAAACTATCCTTTAGAAATGAAGGGATAATTAGGTAAAAGGAGATTAGAACATGAATGATATGTATGAAGTATTAACGAAAGAATTATTAGACAAAAATGACAATCTTTCTTACGCGCAGGCCCGTGCGTGGGTTGAATTACTGTGGGAAGATTTTCAAACAACTTATGCGAAGTCAGGTCGTTATCAAGGAGAAGAAATGACTGAACAAGTGGTAAGAACATGGATTAATAATCATGGAGCGCGTCTTCATGAAATGCGTACAAATAATCCGAAATATAGCCATTTAATCAATCAAGAAGATCATTTGAAACATTAAAAAAAGCGACTTAAGTCGCTTTTTTTAATGTGGAAGTAACTCCAGCTTTTTTCGGAGTTTTTCTTCACTAAAAATCCATCCTGTATAGGAACTAATAATATTTAAATTATGATCGAGTTGAACGATTGCAACGAATGGATAATAATCTTTACTGCGATATCGCAAATCAATGAATCGAACTTCGTAATAATGATCATAATCGAAAACGTCCCAGCGATACACAGGGGAGAAAGATAGAAATGCTGAGATGTTTTCATCTTGTTTCGCTGCGCGCATAATAGCGTTATCTGGGAATGGTACCCGGTCGAACTTATCATAGACCATGATGTTACCACGATGCCATCTAGCAACGTAGTAATAATCAGTTGTAACGATTGCTAAATGATAATGATAAAATCTGTAAGAAGGGGAAATGATTATCTTCTCAACGTTATTGAAACGTTTATATACGACGCTACGTATGTTTCTATGCATCATAATCCGTCCGATATAGTAAACGATCATCAATATATACGCTGCTAAGGCAGTATACCCTTTATGGGAACCTACGAGCATACATGCAATAGCGAGTAGATGAATAAAGAAAATGACGGTATCGAATGTATTAATGATACCGAGTGCTACCCATTTTTTTGTGAAGGGTCGTAATGCCTGTGTACCGTAGGCATTAAAAATATCTACAAAGACATGAAGAAAGACAGCAATAAATGACCAAAGTAGTAGGTGCAAATATGGGGCGTCTAAAAAGAAGGCGAAAGAGATGCCACTTATAAGGAATGACCAAAGAATCACTGCAGGAATGGAATGAGTAATCCCGCGATGATTTCTTATATATTTAGCGTTATTACGCAATTTTAAAACTGTATCGATGTCAGGAATATTGGAACCGGCAATTGTAGCAAGCATAACTGCTTGTGGTCCAATATCACTTTGTGCTATGGCTGGATCTAACGTTGCCAAACTGCCTAGAGTAACGCCCATAACAAGGTGAGTGGCTGTGTCCATAGAAATACACCTCCGTTTTTTTATTAATGTAACTCTTTTTATTCGATACCTCAAGTCCTTTGCCTTCTATTTCCTATGTCATCTTACTTAAATTTTTTCCTAAAATCTTTATAATAGTACTTATATGCAAAAAAATGAGGGGGATCAAGTTTGACACTTGAAATATTAAATAATTTTAACATAGAGCAGTTTCAAAATGATTTAATTGGTTGGTTTGAAAAAGAGCAACGCGACTTACCGTGGCGTAAAAATAAAGATCCATACCGCGTCTGGGTTTCAGAAATTATGTTGCAGCAAACAAGGGTAGAAGCTGTAAAACCATATTACGCGAATTTTATGGGGAAGTTTCCTACTCTAGAAGCTTTGGCAAACGCTGATGATGAAGAAGTGTTAAAAGCGTGGGAAGGTTTAGGGTATTATTCTAGAGCACGAAATTTACATGCGGCCGTAAAAGAAGTAAAAGAAGTATACGGCGGGATTGTACCGAGTGATGTAAAGAAGATCGAAAAATTAAAAGGAGTCGGTCCCTATACAAAAGGTGCTATTTTAAGTATCGCATATGGTATACCAGAGCCGGCAGTTGACGGAAATGTTATGCGTGTATTATCCCGTATTTTATCAGTATGGGATGACATTGCAAAACCGAAAACTAGAAAAGTGTTTGAAGAGATTGTACGTGAAATTATTTCGGCTGAAAATCCATCTTATTTTAATCAAGGTTTGATGGAATTAGGTGCACTAATTTGTATTCCAAAAAATCCATCTTGCTTACTTTGTCCTGTACGTGAGCATTGCCGAGGATATGCTGAAGGCGTTCAAAAGGAGTTACCAGTAAAAAGTAAAGCGAAGGCTCCGACAATGGTACCGATTGTTGCAGGGGTACTTCAAACGGAAGATGGTCGTTACGTCATTAATAAACGTCCAAGTACCGGGTTATTAGCTAACATGTGGGAGTTTCCAAATGCTGAACTTGGCGAAGGGATTCGGAACCAGAAAGAGCAGCTTACAGATTATATGAAAGAAAAATTTGAGCTCTCGATTTCTATTGAAGAATACGCAATGAATGTGCAACATACGTTTACACATCGTACTTGGGACATATTTGTATTTTACGGAAAAGTAACCGGTGATATTGTTGAAACAGATACATTGAAATTTGTATCGAAAGAAGCATTTGAGCAGTTACCTTTCTCGAAATCGCATCGTACAATTTATGAGAATTGCGTTGAGAAAATTACGATGCAATAAAGTGAAACTTTAATCAGTGGGAGTTTTCTTCATCCCACACTGATTATCAGCCCTCACTAATCGGACTTTAATGGGCAGCCCGACCCCCACCTAAATTCTTTGCTTTCGCTGCATTTTGAGGTGGGGGTCTTACTGCCCATTAAAGCGGGATAAATAAAAAAGTGTTCCCTATATTGGGAACACTTTTTTAATCGTAAGAAATTTTTGTCCCATGAGTCCAACTAGCCTCACCTTCTTGTAAGCCGCCTCTTGTTTCAATTTCTATTACAATTTCTTTGTAAATACTTTGACCTTCTGCATTTAAATAAGGCAGAATCTGTTGTAATGAATGATGAAAATAAGCCAATTCATCTTCTTGCCATTCACTTTTTGAAACCATCGTTAGTTCAGTCATATCGCGTCCTATATACATATTTCCACCTCCATTTTCTATAGTTTGAATGGGTGATGAGAGATATATACAAAATTTTTTCAAAAGAAAATGACGGATAGCTTCTAAAGGAATTGGTTACATTATTGATTGTGGAGGTGAGAAAGATGGGTAAAAAACAACAAGGTTATAACAAGGCAACTTCTGGCGCTAGCATTCAAAGTACAAATGCTAGTTATGGTACAGAGTTTGCGACTGAAACAAATGTACAAGCAGTAAAACAAGCAAACGCACAATCAGAAGCAAAGAAAGCGCAAGCTTCTGGTGCACAAAGTGCAAACGCTAGTTATGGTACAGAATTTGCAACTGAAACAGATGTGCATGCTGTACAAAAACAAAATGCAAAATCAGCTGCAAAACAATCACAATCTTCTAGTTCAAATCAGTAATGAAAGAAAAACACTTCTCTAACTCAGGAGAAGTGTTTTCTTTGTGTTTGGGTCATGGTAATGAAAAAAAGTGAACGACATAACTTCTAATAAGTCAACAAATGTAGTCAAAGGAGAAGGAAGTTAAAGATTAGAAATATGTAATGAGGAATAATAACTGATAAATAAGTCCAAAAGGGGGTAAGTAATGAACGATTTTGATAAGTTGGTAGGAGAGCAATTGGAAACGATGGATGAGTTGTTAAAGTTACAAGCTCATCTAGAGAAGTATCAGCAAATTGAAATGAGCGAAAAGGATACGTGCGATAAAAAGGAATTACATTTTATCCGCCAAGAAATATATAGAACAGAATTAGCGTTAAAACTGTTACATGAGAAATTTGAAGAGCAAACAAATAGTGTGATTCAATCTTTTGAAACTGAAAAAATGATTTCGAATTTAGGATAAGACATATTGTTACCTTTCGGTGAAAGGTCCTTCTTTAGAGAGAAATAAGGAAGGGCTTTTTCTATTCTCACTTCCTCGTGTCTAAATAATGTAGCGAAGGATCTAGCCCCTAAGAAGCTTAGAGATATGGTATGCAGTGTGAAAAAACAGAGTCTTGTCGCTTTAGTTTTAAAATTTCGACAAAAAAGTTATAATAGAAAAAAAGTGGATGCAGTTCAAAGGGCATTTGCAGTTGAAAGAAGGGAGCATATATGGGATTTCCCAAAGAAGGAGAAAGAGTACAAATACATAGTTATAAACATAATGGCTCCATTCATAGAATGTGGGAAGAGACAACAATTTTAAAAGGGACACAGAGTCTTGTGATCGGAGCAAATGATCGTACAGTAGTGACAGAATCAGATGGCCGAACATGGATTACTCGTGAACCAGCAATTTGTTATTTTCATGCAAACTATTGGTTTAATGTGATTGGGATGTTAAGGGAAGAGGGAGTATATTATTATTGTAATTTAGGCTCACCTTTTGCATATGATTCTGAAGCATTGAAGTACATTGATTATGATTTAGATATTAAAGTGTATCCAGATATGACATATACGCTTTTAGATGAAGATGAGTATGAAAAGCATAGTCAAATTATGCAGTACCCACCTGTTATTGATACTATTTTAAAACGAAATGTAGCACAATTAACACAATGGATTCATCAGAGAAAAGGGCCGTTCGCGCCTGATTTCGTGGATATGTGGTATGAAAGATATTTAATGTACAGAAATTAAAACAAACCTGCAGGGGATTTCCCGGCAGGTTTGTCCTATTAGAGGGGGGATTATGTGCAAGGTATAAAAAGATATTTGCAATTTGTTAAACCATATCGATGGCTTATTGCTATTACGATTATGATTGGTCTCGTAAAATTCGGCATCCCGCTTATTATGCCGTGGTTATTAAAATATATTATCGATGATGTGATTCAAGGCGGAGGGTCACTTCAAGATAAAACATCCCAATTAGTAACAGCTGTTGGGATTGCCTTTTTTATTTTTGCAGTAGTAAGACCGCCGATTGAATATTATCGTCAATATTTCGCGCAGCGTATCGCGAACACAATACTATATGATTTGCGAAAACATATTTTTGGTCATTTGCAAAAGTTGAGTTTACGCTATTATTCGAATACAAAAACAGGAGAGATTATTTCACGTGTCATTCATGATGTAGAACAAACGAAGGATTTTGTAATTACTGGTTTGATGAATGTTTGGTTAGATACGGCAACAATTGCTATTGCTATTATTGTTATGTTTTCTATGAATGTAAAATTAACATTTGTTGCGTTATTAATTTTACCTATTTATGTAGTGGCAGTGAAATATTTTTTCGGACGTCTTCGGAAATTGACGAAAGGGCGTTCACAAGCTTTAGCAACGATGCAAGGTTATTTACATGAACGTATTCAAGGAATGCAAGTGACGCGTAGCTTTGCATTAGAAGAGTATGAGGGTAAGCAGTTTGAAAAAAGAAATAATGAATTTTTAACGAAAGCATTAACACATACGAGTTGGACGGCAAGAACATTTTCGGCAGTGAATACGTTAACAGATTTAGGACCGTTACTTGTGATCGGTTTTGCAGCGTACGAAGTGATTCAAGGGCAATTAACATTAGGGACTATGGTTGCCTTTGTTGGATATATGGATAGTTTGTATAGTCCGCTTCGCCGACTTGTTAATTCTTCTACGACATTAACGCAGTCTTTCGCATCGATGGATCGAGTGTTTGAATTGTTAGATGAGAAATACGATATTGTGAATGTGCCAAGTGCGGTACAAACGAAAAAATTAAACGGTGAAGTGATATTTGATAATGTATCTTTTCGTTACAATTCAGATGAAAGAGAGGTATTACATAACCTTTCGTTAACTATGGTGCCAGGAGAAAAGGTAGCGCTTGTAGGAGCAAGTGGGGGAGGGAAGTCATCTCTTGCTAGTTTAATCCCGCGTTTCTATGATGTCTCTTCAGGTGCAGTGTATGTAGATGGGATAGATGTTAGAAAGTATGATATGAGAAATTTACGTAGTCATATTGGAATTGTACTGCAAGATAATTTGTTATTTAGTGATACAATCGGGGCAAATATTTTATATGGAAATCCGAAAGCTACAGAGGAAGAAGTGATTGTAGCTGCCAAAGCTGCGCAAATTCATGATTTTATTATAGAGTTACCTGATGGTTATGATACGGTCGTTGGGGAACGCGGTGTGAAGTTATCTGGTGGGCAAAGGCAACGTGTAGCGATTGCACGAGTGTTTCTAAAGAATCCATCGTTACTTATATTAGATGAAGCGACATCCGCTTTAGATTTAGAAAATGAACGGTATATTCAAGAGGCGCTTCAGACGTTAGCTGCTGATCGAACGACGATCATAATCGCACATCGATTGGCGACGATTACGCATGTGGATACGATTATTTATATTGAAGATGGTGAAATTAAAGAAACAGGTTCTCATGAAGAGTTAATGAAAAAAAGAGGGTTTTATTACAATTTATATCAACTTCAACATATAACAGAAACAGCTCCTTTAGCGTAAAAGGAGCTGTTTTCTTTATTCGTCTTCTTTTTTATCTTCGATTTGGAGTTCTGCTTCTGGTTTATGGTATGTGTAGAAGCTATCCACAAGTAAATCTAAATGCTCTACTTCTTCACTATAGTTAATAATGGCAGAAATTAGAGGGAAGAGGTGTAGCCATGTTTTATACGCTTCCTCATCGTCTTTGTTTTGATAATCCATAAAGATATCAATTAATTCTTGTTTACCTGTTTCAACTTCATCAAGCATTTCAACGGATTGTTGTTTTTTTGCTTTGCCAATAAATTTTAATAGCACTTGTTCATGATAATGCGTTAATGAATCAAGTTCGTTTTGGATAGATTCCTGAAATTCTTCTGGCATATAGCGCAGTTCATTTTCAGTACGATGTAATGATTTTAGCGTACTTAAAGCACGGCTTGTCGTCGCTAACATTTGTCTGAATAAAACGAGTTTACGAATTTTAGCGAACTGTACTTTTTTCGTGTAGCTTCTTTCTTCTTTATACAGCAAATAGTAATGGTTTAGTTTGATCATTTTTTCTTTCATACGATCAATATCAGTTTTTAGCGTTGTAAAATCAGAAGCTTGCCTGCTATTCATTCGAATCCACTTTACAATTTCTTCTGTATTATCAACGATACGATGATACAATTTTGTTTCGTATTTTGGCGGCATAAACACTAAATTTACAAGTGAAGCCGCAATAATTCCAATCATAATCGTCGCAAAGCGAAGTAAGGCAAAACTGAAGAAATCTTCGCCTTGATACTCCATAATGGCGATAACTGTTACTAAAGCAATTGATATTGTGTTTTCTAATCGTAATTGTAACGTAAGCGCAATTACTAATATACATGTTAATCCAATAATAAAAGGATTATGTCCAAAAGCAGTAGCAAATACGATAGCGAATACCGCGCCAATGACGTTTGCTTGAATTTGCTCAAGAGCAGTTAAATACGAGCGGTATACAGACGGTTGAACAGCGAATATAGCTGAGATTCCCGCAAATACCGGACTCGGTAATTGAAGTAAAATACAAGCAAATAAAGCTAATGTGATGGCAATACCCGTTTTTAAAATGCGAGCACCAAGTTTCATACCCTTAATAAGATCCTTTCTCTTGTCATAATGAATGTACAACATGATACTATACATTCATTACAATATGTTAGCAAGTGATATTTTAGTGACGTTAATAAGAAATTAAGATTCATTTATACTTTTTCCTAATTCTTTTTAAACATCAATTTTTAGTAAAAAAACCTGCTGAATTTCAGCAGGTTTCAAATTGTTACTATAGATTACTATGAGAAGTGTACTTCGTCAATTTATTCTTGAAAATGAAAGTTAGGTATATCACTCTGTTGAGATAGATGGATCAGCCTGCTCTTTTTTCGGGATAATTTCAAAAAACTGTTGCTGCATATCATCGAGTAACGGTGTTAATAAAGCAACTTCCTCGTATTGCTCATGCTCATTTAATACACGAATATAATCTAGCAGTAACTCAGTTACATCTTGCACACCATTTTTACTAATTGGTTGTAATGTAACATTTGCTCCTTTTGCGATTCTTCTTTTTAAAGCCTGTTCAGTTAAACCTAAGCTTGAATCATGACGTAAATATACAACACCGCCAGTCATACCAGCACAGATCCATGGACCAGGATCCCCTAAAACAAGCGCTCGCCCATTTGTCATATATTCAAAAGCGAAACCTTTAATATTAGAGTATGCCCCTATATTCCCTTGCTCTCTTTCACGGAGTGGCTTTGTCATACGCCCTCCAATTATCATGTCTGCTCCAGAGAGGCGGATACCAGCGCGAGCATCAGCATTACCTTGAACGTATAGCGCTCCTTTTTGTGCACCGTATCCAAAACCTTTTCCGACAGAACCGTTATAATATATGCCGTCTTTTCCTTTTGCTTTCGTTATATAAATACCACCACCAAAGGAGGTTTTACCAATGCCATCTTGTGCACCGCCATTTACGTGTATAAATAAGTTCTCGCTATTGTAAGCGCCTAATCCATTTCCAGGAATAGAACCATTCGTATACTTTAATGTAAGTGGTTCAAGCTTCGTGTCTTCATATAATTTACTACGAACGCGATAGCAAGATTCTAGACCACCCATAACGCGTTGCTCTACGCCAACTCCTACTAATTCTTTCGAATGAGGGGAATGAACTGTTTCAAATTGTTTTTCCGGTACGTATTCTGTTTGTGTAACAGATGGATGTTCTATCGTTTGTAGTAAATTACATAAGTCTAATGAATTTTCGCCTCGAACTTGTTCTAATAAATCGGAACGTCCGACAATTTCTTGTAAATTTGTATAACCAAGATTTCCTGTTAATCGTTTTAGTTCTACACCAAAAGTGGTGAATAAATGTAATAATCCAGCAACGGCGCTTTCTAATTCGCGTGGGACGAAGCGGCGTAATCCGTGTTCTTTCGCCTGAGCTTCAGACTCAATTTGTGTTGCAATTCCAACGTGACAAGTATCTAGATGACATCCGCGGCAAGTTGTACAGCCGATTGCAATCATGGATAATGTACCAAATCCAATACGGTTTGCCCCAAGAAGCATGATTTTCAAGGCGTCATTCACACTTCGAATACCACCGTCTGCCCAAATTTCTACCTTGTGTCTCATATTTGCTTCTAATAAAGCATTGTGAGCGGCTTTCACACCGATTTCTACAGGAAGGCCTACATGTTGCAATGCGTGAATACGTGCAGCTCCTGTACCGCCATCAAATCCGCTAATGTTAATAAAATCAGCGCCAGCTTTTGCGATACCGACAGCAATTGTTCCAATGTTAGGGACAACAGGAACTTTTACAGCTACTTTCGCAAGTTGATTGGCGGTTTTAATTTCTGTAATCATTTGAGCTAAATCTTCAATGGAATAAATATCATGGTTGTTAGAAGGTGAAATTAAATCTGAGCCAATTGTAGCGTTACGTGCTTCAGCGATTTTGGCTGTTACTTTTGAACCTGGTAAATGTCCACCTTCACCAGGCTTTGCACCTTGACCAATTTTTATTTCAATTAAGTTTGATGAATTTAGTAGTTCGGCGTTTACACCAAATCGCCCAGATGCAACTTGTTGTCCGCGTGTATGTGGATACTTTCCGATCATGTCTTTAATTTCGCCGCCCTCACCGTTCAAACTGATCATATTTAGCTGGTCAGCTGCTTCTGCATACGAACGAAAGGCAACTTCATTTTGAGAACCGAATGACATGGAACTAATAATAAATGGTAAATCATGATTTTGAATGCTGATGGATACTTCTTCAGCGGGAACTACATGTTTTGCTTGTTTCGTTTGAACTAGGTGTCTAATTGCAATTGGGTTATTTTCTTCTAATTCACTTAACTTGTCACGGTAATCATCATAAGAGTTTCCTTTTGCGACATCGCCGATTGCTTTCCAAATTCGCGGGAATATATGAAAAGATTTTCGCATTCTAACTTTAGGATCGTTGTAATCATCTGCGCGCATTTGTGCATCTTCAGCAAGTGAAGCAAGCGAAAAGGCTAAATTATTTGAACCGAAGAAATTCGTAATTTGTAATATATTTGCGATTTCCTCATGTAATCCGATAGAAGAATAGAGGCGACCGTAACCGCGTAATTCATGAATTCCAATTGTTGAAATGACTTTTTCCAGCCCTTTATTAAGAGCGTGATATAAATTCGTAATGGGTGTTTTTGTCCCATCATTTACGGTTGCAAATAATAAATATGGATTAATACTATCTGCTCCTAATCCATACAGTGTGACGATATCATGTAAGGAACGAAGGGCACCAGAACGTATAACGAGAGAGCAGTTTCGGCGTAATTTATTTTCGCTTAATACTTGATGTACTTTAGCGGTAATTAAATGCGGATCAATCCATAACCGTTCATTTAGATGAGCGTCGGCATCGTCTATTAATAGTAGGGAAGCTCCATCGTTCACGGCTGTTATCGCTTCAGAACTAATTCGATTTAAGGCGCATTGTAAAGTTTCTGCCGGACTGAATGTAGCAGAGATTGTAGCGATAGAGCTATGAGTATTGAATAGCTGTATAAGTTGTTCGTACGTAATTGTTTGTAATTCCTCTGTAATAGATTGTGCTACACTTCCTTCTAAAATAACGGGGGAAAGCATTTCAACTACAAATGGTTGTTTAGCACCGCTTAATAAACTTGGGCGTTCTCCAAGTATCGTTCGTGTGGAGAAGTGTTCGACCTCTCGATCGCGATCGATTGCTGGATTTGTAACGACAGCTACACTTTCCTTAATGAAGTCAGCGATATTTCGTCTATCAGTATCGAGTGCGGCAAGTGGTGAGTCATGCCCAAGTGAGCGAATTGGCTCAACGCCTTTTGTTGCCATCTGTTCAAGAAGTTGAATATGCTCTCGATCCCATCCAAAAGCAACATATTGCTTCGTCTCAACTTGCATAGAATCACATAGTCCCGAGGTTTCTTTCGTTTCAGGGATAGATAAGTTTAAATGATAACCTTTCGTATCCACTCGTTTTTTAAAACGGTTATATACTTGAGTTTGGTAGTCATCGTATTCGTAGAGTACAAGCTCATCTTGTTCATTCCACTTTAGGCCGACTTTTTCTCCAGGAGCGAGTGGTTTCGGTTCTGCTACATATTCAGTTGGTGATACAACTCCAGGTTCAGAAGAGAAAATATAAGAGCTTTCTGTTTCAACTTTCCATACTGGTCGTAGTCCAAGGGAATCAACGCTGAAAACAGCTTCATCTTTATAACGTGAAATAATGCCAGCTGGACCTTGCGCAAAATGGCCCCAAGCTTCACGTATATACGTATATAAATCTTGTAAATGTGGTTCATAAAGTTTAATTTCATTAATAATTGGTGGAAATAGTATGTCCATTGCTTCAAATAAACTGTAGTCGTATTGAACAAGTAGAGTTTCTAAGGTGCGGTTTAAATCTTGGGAGTCACTGCCCCCAGCAGTAAGTGGAACATGGATCATTTCAGCTTGATCGCGTAATTTTGCAATTGTGTTAATTTCACCATTATGTCCGAGAACGCTAAATGGTTGTACACGAAAAAAATTAGATAATGTATTAGTAGAATAGCGATTATGTCCAAGTGTCATAGTTGAAGCGATAAGTGGGTGTTGTAAATCATTGTAATAGGCGACAAGTGTATCCCCAGCACCTAGAACTTTATATACAACATGGTCACGACTTAAAGAAGCAACATGAATCGCTTCGTTTTCCTCTATTTTGATCGTTACTGAAAATAATGTTTGCTCAATATGTTTAACTTCATTTTCCGCGATAAGAGCAACTTGCCAAAATAAAGGTTCTTCCTGTTTACCAAGTGGACCGAGCGCATCGTAATTTGTTACGTCGTCACTTTCGAAAATCATAGTGAAATTTTCGTTATTTAATTGCGTACGAATATGATTCTTTAAATTAACTATATTTGCATTTTTGTTTAGAAAAAAATGTCCAACGATAAAGTGGGGATGATCCACGATCGTTGGATTATATCCGCTACTTTTTAGTTTTTCATTCCAAAGTGCTTTTGGGACATCAATGTGAATGCCGATTCCATCTCCTTCACCATTAATGAAGCCAGCCCGATGATTCATTTTGACTAGTGATTGTATACAAAGGTCAATGTTTTCTTTTGTAGGAATTTTTCGTTTCTCCATAACGGAAACGATTCCACACGCATCGTGTTCTGCATTTTTATAACCTCGAAATAAAGACGGTGTCCATGTATTTGTTTTATTGAGCATCCGTCAATCCCCCCTCTTATTGAAGTTTGAATAATCTTACTATTTAAGGCGTGAGCAGCCTTGTATACAAGGATAGTAAGGATATAAAAGAAAAATTAAACAGATAATTATGAATAATTATACTATTAATGAGGGATTTATGAAATAGAAAAAAGGAAAAAAGAAAGATGTGCTTTCTTTTTTCCTTGTAATGACGGGATTATTTATTCTCCGCTAAAGCAGCAAATGCTCTGCCTACAGCTTCGATTGTATATTCAATATCTTCTTTTGTATGTTCTGTCGTTAAGAACCATGCCTCATATTTCGAAGGTGCTAAGTTAACGCCTTCTTGCAGCATAAGCTTGAAGAATTTACCGAACATTTCACCGTCTGTATCTTGTGCTGCATCGTAATCTTCAATTGTATTTGTTGTGAAGTATACAGTTAAAGCACCTTTTAGTCGGTTTAATGTAATATCGATATTATGTTTTGTAGCTTGCTCTAAAATTCCCTTTTCAAGCATCGCACCAAGTTCATCTAATTTCTCATAAAGCCCTTCTTGTTGAAGAACTTCTAGACAAGCAATACCAGATGCCATAGAAGCAGGATTTCCTGCCATTGTACCAGCTTGATATGCAGGTCCAAGCGGGGCAACTTGTTCCATAATTTCTTTCTTACCACCGTAAGCACCGATCGGAAGTCCGCCGCCGATAACTTTACCAAGCGCTGTTAAGTCTGGTGTTACGCCAAGTAAGTCTTGAGCACCACCGTACATGAAGCGGAACGCAGTAATAACTTCATCATAAATTACTAGTGCGCCAGCTTCGTGAACAAGTTCATTCACTTTCTCAAGGAAGCCAGGTTTTGGCTCTACAATCCCGAAGTTTCCAACAATCGGTTCTACAAGGATAGCTGCTACTTCATGTCCCCATTTATCTAATGCTTCTTTTAAAGTTTCTACATTATTAAATGGAACGGTAATAACTTCTTGAGCGATACTTTGTGGTACACCGGCTGAGTCAGGAGTTCCTAGTGTAGAAGGGCCTGATCCAGCTGCTACAAGTACTAAATCAGAATGACCGTGGTAACAACCAGCGAATTTCATAATTTTTGTGCGGCCTGTGTAAGCACGAGCGACACGAATTGTTGTCATTACTGATTCAGTACCAGAGTTTACGAAGCGGACTTTATCTAATGCAGGCATTGCTTCTTTTAACATTTTTGCAAATTTTACTTCTAGCGCTGTTGGTGTTCCGTAAAGTACACCATTTTCAGCAGCTGTTGTAATTGCTTTTGTAATGTGCGGGTGAGCATGTCCAGTAATAATAGGACCGTATGCTGCTAAATAATCGATATATTTATTTCCGTCTACATCCCAGAAATAAGCACCTTTTCCACGTTCCATAGCAACAGGAGCGCCACCGCCAACTGCTTTAAAAGAACGAGAAGGACTATTAACGCCGCCAACAATATGTTCTAAAGCTTCTTTATGTAATGCTTCTGATTTTGTGAATTTCACTACAATTCATCTCCTTACAAAAATCTATGTATTATTCTAACATGTTTTTCGAAAAGACGTATTGTTTGTGATAGAGAAGGCAGTTGGGTAAACTATTCGTTGTGACATTTAGGAAGGGGGTCCGGTTATGAAATCGGTAATTGAGGTACAAGGATTACGTAAAGAGTTTACAGCCTATTCAAGTCGTCCGGGTTTAAAGGGTGCATTTCGCGATTTATTAAATCGTAATTATAAAATAGTACCAGCAGTAAATGACGTATCTTTTACTGTGAAACAAGGTGAAATGGTTGGGTATATTGGTGAGAATGGTGCCGGTAAATCAACGACAATTAAAATGCTTACGGGGATTTTGACTCCGACATCAGGAGAGATTTTAGTAAATGGGATGAACCCACATAAGCAGAGAGAAGAATTTGTAAGAACAATTGGTGTTGTTTTCGGTCAACGCTCGCAACTTTGGTGGGATATTGCTGTACAAGAATCGTTTCGTTTATTAAAAAAGGTGTACGGTGTATCAGACGCTCAGTATAAAGAGCATATGGAGCACGTAATTGAAACGTTAGATATTGGTCCTTTATTAGATAAGCCAGTTCGAAAGTTATCTCTAGGTCAAAGAATGCGTTGTGAATTAGCGGCAGCATTAATTCATAATCCGCCGTTATTATTTTTAGATGAACCTACAATTGGGTTAGATGTTCTTGTGAAATTGAAAATACGTGAATTTTTAAAAGAAATGAATGAGCGTTATAAAACAACAATTTTATTAACAACCCATGATATTACTGATATTGAAGCTTTATGTGAGCGCGTTATCATGCTGGATGAAGGAAATATTATGTATGACGGTTCTTTAAATAATCTTCGTACGCAGTGGGGAGCGGAGAAGGAAATACATTTTCAATTTATTGCACCAGTTTCCTATCAGGCTTTATCAATGGTTATGCCAGATAGTCATGTCGTTTGGGCGAAAGCAAAAGAGGAAAACGCGTGGGTTGCAAAAATACCGAATGAAGAAGTTATCATTTCAATGCTTATTTCTAAAGTAGTACAAGCATTTCAAATTAAAGATTTAAAAATTAATGAAGTGTCTACAGAGGAAATCATTCGTAACATTTATGAAGAAGGTATTAAACATGGGTAAGTACATTGAAATGATTCGGATTCGCTTTTTAATGATGCTTGCGTATCGTACAAACTATTATAGCGGGATTTTAATTTATACAATTAATATCGGTGCGTATTATTTTTTATGGCAAGCAATTTATAGCGGAAAAGAGAATATTGAAAGTTTATCTATTTCGCAAATGACTACGTATATCGCAATTGCGTGGATGGCACGTGCCTTTTATTTTAATAATATAGACAGGGAAATTGCGATGGAAATTCAAGAAGGGCGTGTAGCGGTAGAACTGATTCGTCCATATAACTATTTAGGGATGAAAGTAATGCAAGGTCTCGGTGAAGGGATATTTCGTTTTGCCTTCTTTTCCATTCCGGGTATGGTTATCGTTACCTTATTATTTTCATTGCAAATTACAACGAATTTTCAAACGTGGTTATATTTCTTCTTATCTTTAATATTTAGTTTTATTATTAATACACAAATTAATTTAATGACGGGAATGCTCACGTTCTTCCTATTTAATAATAGTGGAATTATGTATGCAAAACGTGTTGTTATTGATTTATTTTCAGGTCTATTATTACCAATTAGCTTTTATCCGTTATGGGCTCAGAAGGCAATGGTATTTTTACCGTTTCAGGCCATTAGTTATATTCCGAGTATGATTTTTTCAGAAGGTATACAAGGAAGTAAATTGTATGAGGCATTATTATTCCAAGTAATTTGGGCAATTGTACTTATTATTCCAATTGTACTCATGTGGAGAACGGCGAGAAAACGTCTAATTGTACAAGGGGGATGATGAGATGATATATATAAACCTATTTTTACAATATGCAAGCCAATATATAAAAACAAAATTGGAGTATCGAGGCGATTTTATCGTTGGGTTACTTTCTGATTTATCACTGCAGGCTGTGAATTTAATTTTTATTCTCGTTGTGTTTGGACATACGCAAGCATTAAAAGGCTGGAGTAGAGAAGAAGTCATCTTTATTTATGGTTTCTTTTTAGTGCCGTTTGCCATTTTCTCAGCTTTCTTTAACATATGGGACTTTAATGATCGTTACATTATTAAAGGGGAAATGGATCGTATATTAACAAGACCAATTCATAGTTTGTTTCAAATTATATTAGAAAGAATGGAGCTTGAATCTTTAATTGGAGCGATTACAGGAATAATTGTAATGGGCTACGCAGCGGTGGAGTTGCAATTATCTTTTTACTGGTACGATTTCTTCTTATTCTTACTGATGGTAGGAGGAGGAGCTCTTGTATACGGAGGGATATTTGTTACGCTTGCAAGTCTTGGTTTTTGGTCGGATGCGAAAAGTTCAATTATGCCGCTAATGTATAACATAGGTAACTATGGTCGCTATCCTGTTAACATTTATAACCGTGTGATTCGTTTCATTTTAACGTTTGTTTTACCATTTGCGTTTGTCGGAGTGTATCCAGCAGCATACTTTTTAAGAAAAACAGAGTGGAATAGCTATGCATTTGCAACACCATTCGTTGGTGTTATCTGTTTTACGATTGCAATTACTCTTTGGAATCAAGGGGTAAAAAGGTACCGTGGTGCTGGGAATTAATTATAGAAGCTTGTTTGTTTCTAAGGGATAAATCCAATGGCTGTCTCATACATATAAAATGAGGTGGAGGACATGTTATGGGGATTTATTCTATTAATTGTAGCAATTGCTATTTTGAGAAGTGTCCAATTGTTATGGAGTTCATATTCAGATTCTAGGCGTTTCTTTTCGCTTTATAATTTAGCCTCCTTATTTTTAATTTATACAACGGTATTGATTGCGTTTGGGTTAAGTTATGTTGTATTAGAAGAAATGGGTTTTGCAGTTTTGAAAGAAGATGGAGAAAGCTTGCATGCCCAATCTTTTCAACTTGTAGAAATTTGCTTATATTTTAGCGCAGTTACTTTATTGTCCGTTGGGTATGGTGATATAGCTCCGATTGGAATAGGGAGATGGATTGCAATTGCAGAAGCGTTAATTGGATATACATTACCGTTTGCTTTTGTCATGAGGTCTGTAATAGACAATGAAAAATAAGATAGCATTTGATATAGTAAAAGAAAAGAGTAGGAGTGATAACAATGATCACAGTAGGAGAAATGGCTCCAGAATTTACATTAGAGGGAAGTAACGGGGAACAAGTTCGCTTAGCTGATTTTCGTGGTAAAAATGTAGTTCTATATTTTTATCCGAAAGATATGACTCCAGGGTGTACAACTGAAGCGTGTGATTTTCGAGATGCATATGGGTTATTCCAAGAAAAAGATACAGTTATTCTTGGTGTAAGCCCTGATTCAGCGAACAGACATCTGAAATTCATTGAGAAGCATGAACTTCCATTTGTGCTTTTAGTAGATGAAGATCATAAGGTAGCAGAATTGTACGATGTTTGGAAATTGAAAAAGAACTTTGGGAAAGAGTACATGGGAATCGAGCGTTCTACATTCCTTATTAATAAAGACGGTGAGCTTGTAAAAGAATGGCGTAA
>NZ_JBBOXN010000001.1:545000-760000 GCF_038007785.1 Bacillus sp. FSL K6-0069
CTCCTTATGGAGCGAAGTCTTTGATTCCCCGCTGCCAAGAAAAGCTTCTAGCGAGATAAAAGGTGCCTGTACCGCAAACCGACACAGGTAGGCGAGGAGAGAATCCTAAGGTGTGCGAGAGAACTCTGGTTAAGGAACTCGGCAAAATGACCCCGTAACTTCGGGAGAAGGGGTGCTTTCTTAACGGAAAGCCGCAGTGAATAGGCCCAAGCGACTGTTTAGCAAAAACACAGCTCTCTGCGAAGCCGTAAGGCGAAGTATAGGGGGTGACACCTGCCCGGTGCTGGAAGGTTAAGGAGAGGGGTTAGCGTAAGCGAAGCTCTGAACTGAAGCCCCAGTAAACGGCGGCCGTAACTATAACGGTCCTAAGGTAGCGAAATTCCTTGTCGGGTAAGTTCCGACCCGCACGAAAGGTGTAACGATTTGGGCACTGTCTCAACCAGAGACTCGGTGAAATTATAGTACCTGTGAAGATGCAGGTTACCCGCGACAGGACGGAAAGACCCCGTGGAGCTTTACTGTAGCCTGATATTGAATTTTGGTACATTTTGTACAGGATAGGCGGGAGCCATTGAAACCGGAGCGCTAGCTTCGGTGGAGGCGCTGGTGGGATACCGCCCTGAATGTATTGAAATTCTAACCTACGGGTCTTATCGACCCGGGAGACAGTGTCAGGTGGGCAGTTTGACTGGGGCGGTCGCCTCCTAAAGTGTAACGGAGGCGCCCAAAGGTTCCCTCAGAATGGTTGGAAATCATTCGTAGAGTGCAAAGGCATAAGGGAGCTTGACTGCGAGACCTACAAGTCGAGCAGGGACGAAAGTCGGGCTTAGTGATCCGGTGGTTCCGCATGGAAGGGCCATCGCTCAACGGATAAAAGCTACCCCGGGGATAACAGGCTTATCTCCCCCAAGAGTCCACATCGACGGGGAGGTTTGGCACCTCGATGTCGGCTCATCGCATCCTGGGGCTGTAGTCGGTCCCAAGGGTTGGGCTGTTCGCCCATTAAAGCGGTACGCGAGCTGGGTTCAGAACGTCGTGAGACAGTTCGGTCCCTATCCGTCGTGGGCGTAGGAAATTTGAGAGGAGCTGTCCTTAGTACGAGAGGACCGGGATGGACGCACCGCTGGTGTACCAGTTGTTCTGCCAAGGGCATAGCTGGGTAGCTATGTGCGGAAGGGATAAGTGCTGAAAGCATCTAAGCATGAAGCCCCCCTCAAGATGAGATTTCCCATAGCGTAAGCTAGTAAGATCCCTGAAAGATGATCAGGTTGATAGGTTCGAGGTGGAAGCGTGGTGACATGTGGAGCTGACGAATACTAATAGATCGAGGACTTAACCATATAATATGAAGCAAGTGTTATCTAGTTTTGAGAGAACATAAAAAACTTGTTGACTTTTAAAGTGAATAAGTTATAATAATGATTGTCTCAAAAGAATAATGTCTGGTAATGATGGCAGAGAGGTCACACCCGTTCCCATACCGAACACGGAAGTTAAGCTCTCTAGCGCCGATGGTAGTTGGGACCTTGTCCCTGTGAGAGTAGGACGTTGCCAGGCAATATTATTCCGCAGTAGCTCAGCGGTAGAGCTATCGGCTGTTAACCGATCGGTCGTAGGTTCGATTCCTACCTGCGGAGCCATTGGAGAGCTGTCCGAGCTGGCCGAAGGAGCACGATTGGAAATCGTGTATACGTCACAAGCGTATCAAGGGTTCGAATCCCTTGCTCTCCGCCATAGGATTTATAATATTTGGCCCGTTGGTCAAGTGGTTAAGACACCGCCCTTTCACGGCGGTAACACGGGTTCGAATCCCGTACGGGTCACCACTTTGGAGGATTAGCTCAGCTGGGAGAGCACCTGCCTTACAAGCAGGGGGTCGGCGGTTCGATCCCGTCATCCTCCACCATATAAATTATATAAATAGTATTATCGCGGGGTGGAGCAGCACGGTAGCTCGTCGGGCTCATAACCCGAAGGTCGCAGGTTCAAATCCTGTCCCCGCAACCAAATGGTCCCGTGGTGTAGTGGTTAACATGCCTGCCTGTCACGCAGGAGATCGCCGGTTCGACCCCGGTCGGGACCGCCATTTTAATAAGGCTCGGTAGCTCAGTAGGTAGAGCAGAGGACTGAAAATCCTCGTGTCGGCGGTTCGATTCCGTCCCGAGCCACCATTTATCTTAATAATATACGCCGGCTTAGCTCAATTGGTAGAGCAACTGACTTGTAATCAGTAGGTTGGGGGTTCAAGTCCTCTAGCCGGCACCATGTAAGTTTCGGAGGGGTAGCGAAGTGGCTAAACGCGGCGGACTGTAAATCCGCTCCTTCGGGTTCGGCAGTTCGAATCTGCCCCCCTCCACCATTTACATAGGGGCATAGTTTAAAGGTAGAACTGAGGTCTCCAAAACCTCCAGTGTGGGTTCGATTCCTACTGCCCCTGCCAAATATATTTACACAACATGGCGGTTGTGGCGAAGTGGTTAACGCACCGGATTGTGGCTCCGGCATTCGTGGGTTCGATTCCCATCAGTCGCCCCATTTTTATTTTAAAAATTACAAATAATCTAATGGATACTTACATATAATTAAGTAAGAAATCAATGGGCTATAGCCAAGCGGTAAGGCAACGGACTTTGACTCCGTCATGCGCTGGTTCGAATCCAGCTAGCCCAGCCATTTTCGCGGAAGTAGTTCAGTGGTAGAATACAACCTTGCCAAGGTTGGGGTCGCGGGTTCGAATCCCGTCTTCCGCTCCAATAAAATTTCATATGGCGGCATAGCCAAGTGGTAAGGCAGAGGTCTGCAAAACCTTTATCACCGGTTCAAATCCGGTTGCCGCCTTTTCTTTTGTGCCGATGTGGCGGAATTGGCAGACGCGCACGACTCAAAATCGTGTTCCTTCGGGAGTGTCGGTTCGACCCCGACCATCGGTATCATGAACGGCGTAAAAAACTCTATACTAACTGTATAGATTTTTTTTGTATTTTCTTCGCGTGACAAAATAAGCACAAAAAGTGTGCGGTGAGTAAACTAAGAAACATTAAGAGGGCAAAAACATTCATTTTTATCCTTTTAATTCCGGTATTCTATACAATATTCCCTCCAAGCACTCTAGAGCGAATTTCTCCAGCCCGGTGACATGAAGTTAAATCCGACACCACCAGTAGAGATTAGCACATTATCAGCTGTTAATTTTGTAATTTCTAAAAACTTCTTTTTAAACTCTTCTCTGTTGTACTTGTACATGGTTGAGTGGCACGCCCACATGTGTGTTGAAGTACTCAACCAGTCCCCTAATTCCTTTAATTCAGGAAACGACTCAAATTGAATTGGTTCATCTAATTTCATAAATCTTACTTGATAGATAGTTGGGTTTAACTTCTCGCCAATTCCTTTAAGACCATGTGCTTTTTTCTCATTTGAATGTGTCATAATTCTCCCCCACATCTTCCCTTCAAATTTTTTCCTGTTTTTATTATACAACGATAGAAAGTGATTATAGTAATATTATGGAAATTGTTATCGGAGATATAAAAAAACTCTAACAGAAATGTTAGAGTTTTTTTGTTAAATTGTGCTATGTGCTTCTAAAATTCGTAATAAACGTAGGAATTCATGTATAATATAACTTGTCGAAAGAACAAAATGATAGTAATTTATATTATGTCTGTAATATGAATCAAAAATGAACTTTTTATATTTCTTTTAAAAATGTGTTGAATACACATTATATTTCATATTAATATTTTTATGTAGATTTAAAACGGGAAAGAGAGTGGAAAGTATGGGTCGTAAATGGAATAATATTAAGGATAAAAAAGCATCAAAAGATGCAAATACAAGCCGTATATACGCGAAATTTGGACGTGAAATTTATGTGGCAGCAAAACAAGGTGAGCCAGATCCAGAATCAAACCAAGCGCTTAGAGTCGTATTAGAACGTGCGAAAACATACAATGTACCAAGAACAATTATTGATCGTGCAGTTGAAAAAGCAAAAGGCGGTTCAGAAGAAAATTATGACGAGCTTCGTTATGAAGGATTCGGACCAAATGGATCTATGGTAATTGTAGATACACTTACAAATAACGTAAACCGTACTGCAGCAGATGTACGAGCTGCATTTAGCAAAAACAGTGGTAACATGGGTGTAAACGGTTCTGTAGCTTACATGTTTGATGCGACAGCTGTTATCGGTCTTGAAGGTAAAACATCAGATGAAGTTCTTGAAATTTTAATGGAAGCAGATGTAGATGCACGTGACATTCTTGAAGAAGAAGATGCTGTTATCGTGTATGCTGAACCTGATCAATTCCATTCTGTACAATCTGCACTTAAAGATGCTGGTGTTGAAGAATTCACAGTTGCAGAATTAACAATGCTTGCACAAAGTGATGTAGAACTTCCTGAAGATGCTCAAGTACAATTTGAAAAAATGGTTGATGCATTAGAAGATCTAGAAGATGTGCAACAAGTTTACCACAACGTAGACTTAGGAGAATAATCCGATAGAAGCCCCCTGTTCGTTTAACGGATAGGGGGCTTTTTTTATGAGGTTAATTAAGTTGATGAATTAGTAAAGGGATTTTGTTGTAGACAGGGAATATGCTTATAGGGATATGTGAAATATTCATTATTGCTAGGAGGCTTAATATGGAACATAAAACACCGAAGCATATCGTTGCCGTAGCAGGCTATTTAACAAATGAAAAAGGTGAAGTGTTATTGGCTAAAGTACATTGGCGAGCGGATACGTGGGAGTTGCCAGGAGGACAGGTGGAAGAAGGAGAAGCGCTCGATAAAGCAGTTTGTAGGGAAATGTTTGAGGAGACGGGTTTGACTGTGAAGCCGCTTGGAGTTACAGGTGTTTACTATAATGCTTCTATGCATATTTTATCTGTTGTTTTTAAAGTCGCATATGTGAGCGGTGAAATACAAATTCAGCCTGAAGAAATACAAGAGGCTAAATTTGTTGCTTTAAATGAAGAGAACATAGATGAGTACATAACGCGTCCTCATATGAAATCCAGAACGATTGATGCGATGAGAGCGACACATTTTATTCCATACGAAACGTGGGAAGTGCAGCCGTATAATTTAATAGCTAGATTATAAAGAAAAGGGTAGCTGGTTTGAGATACAATCAAATCACTACTCTTTTTGTATACTGTTTAAGAAAAAGGTCAAAATAATAATAGTGCTAGTATTGATTTTAAGAACGTTTGTTCTGTATAATGTATGATATATTGTATACATTTAGATTACTAGATACTTACAAATATATATATTTGTAGATGATATAATGAAAATAGGGTGTTTTAATAGGGAAGTATAGGCTTAAGGTATACTCTACTATTGGTTTAGCATACTCTATATTCAATATTTCAGATGAATAGTAGATAAAAATAGACTGTGATACAATACTTTTTTACCCCGTTATTTGCCGGACAGCCCGATTGGGGAGGGCTGATTAAAGTTTCACTTTATACCTTACAATGATGTAAGGTACGTGTAAGAGAAATCGATGGGATGTTTTTTTACAACAAGGTATTCTTAAAGTAAGAGTTATACGCTGTGTGGAAAAGAGGTGTTCAAGATGAAAGAACGAGTATTATCTAGGGTGAACTATCATCAAAAAGTTGCATTAAATCCAATGACTAAATTCTTTTATAAAGCCATTATTTTATTATTATTGTTAAGTTGTACGTTATTATTCGTTGGAAATGTGATGATTGAGCAAAGTGATATTAGTAAATTACATGTACCGGCTAAGTTAGAGGTGCCAGAATCATTAACACATGCATTTATTGCGACAGAAGATAAAAGGTTTTATCATCATAACGGTTTAGATTATATAGCGATTGTCAGAGCGTCTGTTGAGAATATAAAGGCTGGTGGTGTTGTGCAAGGCGGAAGCACAATTACACAGCAGTTATCCAAAAATGCTTTTTTAACAAATGAACGTACATTTTCTCGTAAGTGGAAAGAGATTTTCTATACGAAAAAAATTGAACGCACATTTACGAAGGATGAAATTTTAAAATTGTATGTAAGCAATATTTATTACGGAGAAGGAGCATGGGGAATTGAAAAAGCGGCAAACCTTTACTTCGGTAAAAAAGTAAGCCAATTAACGCTGGCTGAAAGTGCAATGATGGCTGCTGTAGTAAAAGCACCTGCTTATTACTCACCTGCACAAAATTATGATAAGGCCGTAGAGAGACGAAATGTCGTTTTGAGATTGATGGAGAAAGAAGGCTATATCAATCATGATGAGTATGTGCAAGCAGTTAGTGAGAAGTTAGTCATTCGTCATGATATTAAAACAGAGCAGTCGATGTTAAATAATGCGCGTGAAAAAGCAGTAAGCTAAAGGAAGTTCCTACATAGGAGCTTCTTTTTTTGAATAAATTGTGACAAAAGGCGACACAATATTGTCACAAATGTTCTGTTTTTGTAATTTATGTGAGCGTGTTCATTGCGTGACGCATATAAGTGTTGATATTATGTGTATTGTGTACAATGCTGTATACAGAATATGAATTTAAAGAGGAATGTATATGAAATCAAACAAACTCATGGCTCTTGGTATAGTTTTTTCTATCGCAGTATTGATTGTAATCGGAACAATTGCGTATAGCATCATAAATGACAAAAAAGATAAAGGGAATGAGATGTTTGCTTATTCCACACAACAATCTTTAGGGAAAGATGATGCTCCAGTTAAGGTAGTTGAATTTGGAGACTTCAAATGTCCTGCTTGTCGTACTTGGGATGTAACAGTATTGCCACGATTAAAAGAAGAGTATATTGATAAAGGTAAAGTGCAGTTATATTTTATTAACTTCCCGTTTATTGGAAAAGACTCTGATTTAGGTGCAGCAGCTGGTGAAGCAATTTATAAACAAGATCAAGATTCATTCTGGACTTTCTATGATGAGATTTATCAAAGTCAAAAGAAAGACACGGAAGAATGGATTACAGAAGAGTTACTTCTTAACATTGTGAAAGAGAAGCTTCCGAAAGTTGATGTAGAACAATTTAAGAAAGATTTACACAGTAAAGAAATAAAAGAAAAAGTACGTAAAGATTCAGATCGTGCTCAAAAATTAAAAGTTCAAGGTGCTCCTTCAGTATACATAAACGGAAATCTTGCAAACCCTGATTTCGATAGTATGAAGAAGGCGATTGATAAAGAATTGAAAAAGTGATGAGCTATTCATCACTTTTTCGACTTTTTTCGATAAAATTCTTGCTTCCGTTTTTTGTACATGCTATACTACTTTACATAAGTTATTCTAATATCTTATATGTATTTCATATTTGCGGGTGTAGTTTAGTGGTAAAACAAGAGCCTTCCAAGCTCTGGTCGAGAGTTCGATTCTCTTCACCCGCTCCAAATTTATTAAATGTTTTTCTATAAATTGTGATCAACGCAGTGTTTCGTTTCTAAGATAAACGAGGCATTGCGTTTTTTAATGTTTGAAAAAGATAATTGTATGCGAAAATAGAAGTAGAGAATAGTATTCCAAAAGTGAATTGCTAACTAATATAGACGTTACATAAAGGGTGAGTTCATCTGAGGAGGCGATGAGGAATGGATTTTGAACAATTAAAGCAAGATGTAATTGCGTATAGTAAAACGATTGGTATAGATAAAATAGGCTTTGCTAGTGCTTCACCATTTGAGGAATTAAAGCAACGCTTAATCCAGCAGCAACAATTAAATTATCAATCTGGATTTGAAGAGCCTGATATAGAAAAAAGAACGAACCCACAACTTTTACTACCTGGTGCAAAATCAATTATTGCGATTGCATTAGCGTATCCTTCAAAATTAAAAAATGCACCATTAAGTAAGCGTGGAGAACGCCGCGGGATTTTTTGTCGTGCTTCTTGGGGACAAGATTATCATCTTGTTTTACGAGATCGTTTGCAAAAATTAGAAGCATATTTAATCGAAAAACTTCCCGATATAGAAGTTAAGTCAATGGTTGATACGGGAGAGTTAAGTGATCGAGCTGTTTCGGAGCGTGCCGGTATTGGGTGGAGCGGTAAGAATTGCGCTATTATTACACCCGAATTTGGTTCGTATGTATATTTAGGAGAAATGATTACAAACGTTCCATTCCCACCAGATCAGCCAATAGAAGATCAATGCGGGAGCTGTACGAAATGTATTGATATTTGTCCTACAGGTGCTTTAATACAAGGAGGACAGTTAGACTCGAAGAAATGTATTGCATTTTTAACACAGACGAAAGGATTCCTACCGGAAGAATATCGTGACAAAATAGGAAACCGTATATATGGATGTGATACATGTCAGACTGTTTGTCCAAAAAACAAAGGAATGGATTTTCATAACCACCCTGAGATGGAACCGGATCCTGAGTTAGTTAAGCCGCTATTAACACCACTTTTAACAATTAGTAATCGTGATTTTAAAGAGAAATATGGAATTATGTCTGGTTCATGGAGAGGTAAAAAGCCGTTGCAACGAAATGCAATTTTGGCACTTGCTCATTTTAAAGAGGCATCAGCAATTCCTGATTTAATAGGTGTTATGAAAGATGACCCAAGACCAGTACTTCGCGGAACGGCAGCATGGGCACTTGGGAAAATTGGTGGAGATGGCGTGGGCGAAGCCATTGAAAAAGCAATGCAGCGTGAGAAAGATGAAGAGGTTCTTCATGAAATGAATCGCGGACTTGAATTGTTAGCGCAGAAAAAAGAGTAGATAATATCTCCCTTTTTCATATTGTAATATGGGAGGGAGACGAAATGGTTGTAAAAATAAATATTGAAAAGCAAGTACAACAATTTTTAGCCTATATAACAGAAAAAAGAACAAATGTAGAGGGGATTGCTCAAGATTTATTCCAGATAGCACAGAGAAAGAAACAATTGTTTCAAAAGCGTAATGCACATGTAGTGAAAGCAACTGCGGACGTTTCTTTCATGAGACAATTAAATAATAGCAATCATCAAGAAATTGATTATCAAATACATTTTAAATATTTAATTAAGCATAAAGAATTATTTTATATCGAAGAGGAACAACTAAAACGAAGAGTTTGTTTAAATAATAGCCGGATAATAGGTGATTATGCTATTGAAGTGCCAGAAGCAGTTGGCATGAGTGAGACGTTAGAAAGAGAAGTTATAAAAGAGAAGTATGGTTCTTATCAGTATAATCGTTTAGAGGCAGTTAAATATGCAGAGCGTTGGTGGGATGATCGAAACCCTGTATATCGTAATTTCCCTGATAATTGTACGAATTTTATTTCTCAATGTCTTCATACTGGAGAAGTACCAATGAATGGATATCCTAATATTCGTAAAGGATGGTGGCAAAGGGAGAATCAGTGGAGTTGGAGCTGGGCTGTCGCACACTCTTTTTATTGGTATTTATCAGGTTCTACAACAGGGCTTCGAGCAGAAGCGGTAGAAAGGCCAGAGGATCTTATTCTTGGTGATGTCATTGCTTATGATTTTGAGGATGATGGTAGGTGGAATCATACGACGATTGTAGTAGCAAAAGACGCAGATGGTATGCCACTTGTAAATGCACATTCAGCGAATAGCCGTCGGCGTTATTGGAACTATGAAGATTCTAGTAAATATACACCACAAATGAAATATAAATTCTTTCACATTATTAATGGGTAGAGATTTTTCGCTCAAGTGGTATAATACGTAGTAGACAAAAAATAGAGGTGAATATCGCGTGGGAGTACATGTTGTTTTATATCAACCAGAAATTCCAGCAAATACAGGGAATATTGCTCGTACTTGTGCAGCAACTGGAACAGAATTACATTTGATTAGACCGCTTGGATTTTCAACGGATGATAAAATGTTAAAGCGTGCAGGATTAGATTATTGGCAGCACGTGAAAGTTACGTATTATGATTCAATTGAAGAATTTTATGAGAAAAATAAAGACGGTGAATTCTTCTATTTAACAAAGTATGGCGAGAAAGCTCATACAGCGTTTGATTATAGCAAACGTGAGAAGGATTACTATTTTGTATTTGGAAGAGAAACAAACGGTTTACCAGCTAATGTAATCGAAGAAAATTTCGATCATTGTTTACGTATTCCAATGACTGATAAAGTGCGCTCATTAAATTTATCTAATACAGCAGCTATTTTAATTTATGAAGCATTCCGTCAACAAAATTATCCAGGATTAGATTTAGAAATTGTTTATTAAAAGTCGCCATATGGCGACTTTTTTTCTAAAAATAAAAATAATATATAATCATACATTTAAAAAAGGGTACATATTCATATAGAATGGGGATATATGAATAAAAATAGATTAGACGGGTTGAGATAAATATGAAGGAACGATATAGTAATCAAAATACCTTTTTAAGTATGATAGATATGGATTTAATAAGAAGAGGATTATTACATGCTATTCAAGATTTAGTATTTATTGTGAAAGTTATGGATGATGAAACCTTTAAATATATTTATGTAAATAAGATAGGTATGGATTATGCGAAGCTAAGCGAAGAATGTTATGGAAAAACGTTCGCTGAAGTATTACCGGAAGATACGGCGGAAATATTACAAGTGCAATACGCAAAAGTAGCGAGCGAAGCGAAAGCACATACCTTTTGTGATGTAGTTAGTTTACCAACTGGTAATTTACATTATGAATCTTCACTTAATCCTGTATTTGATGAAGAAGGAGTATGTCAGTTTATTATTTGTATTACGAGGGATATTACAGCTCAAATTGAGGAGAAGATTGAAATAGAGGAAAAACAAATGCTATTTAAGTCATTACTAGAATATAATAATGACTCCATTATATCTATAGATTCTATAGGTAGAATTACATATGCAAACCCAGCAACGTATGAAATATTTGGATACCGATATGAAGAATTAAACAATAAATTTATTTTTGAATTTATTAATAAAGAATATGAAAAAGATTTCCAAATTATATTTAAAGGATCCATGCAAGGAAAAGCGAAGCAAATTGTTTCAAAGAAATATGTTCATAAAGAAGGGTACGAGCTCTATATTTCTTTAAGAACTATTCCAATTATTGTGAACGGGGAAATTGTCGGGATATATATTGTTACGAGGGATGTTACAAGGCAAGTATTAAATGAGATGAGAACGGAATATTTAGCTTATTATGACCAGTTAACAGGATTAATGAATAGAATTTCATGTACAAATAAGTTAAATGGTTTTTTAAATGAGAAGATAGATTTTGCGTTTATTTTTATAGATTTAGATGAATTTCATCTTATTAATGATACTTTTGGCCATAAAGAAGGAGATAAAGTATTACAAAAAGTTACAGAATGTTTAAGCAGTTTTCAAATAGACGGTATGCACTTATTTAGAGAACACGATGATCAATTTGTTATGTTAATAGAAAATATAACGAAAGAACGTGTAGAGGTAGTTGCAAAAAGCATACTAAAAAAGATTAGTGAACATTTTGTAATCGAAGAAGAGGACGTGTATTTAAGTGCGTCAATCGGAATTGTAATGGCTCCAACAGATGGAGAGGATGAAAAAATATTATTCCAAAGAGTTGATGCTGCTTTGGAAAAAGCAAAAGAAAAAGGAAAAGGGCATTATCATTTTTATTGCAATGGATTAGATTGTGAACGTGAACAAAGATTTATAATAGAAAACCAATTACATCGTGCTATAGAAAAAAACGAATTCTTCTTATATTATCAGCCACAAATGAATATTGAAACGAAAAAAATAGTCAGTATGGAAGCTTTAATAAGGTGGGAGAATAAAGAATTAGGATTTGTCTCTCCCAATCAATTTATTCCGTTAGCAGAAAGAACAGGATTTATTATTAAGCTTGATGAATGGGTAGTAAATGAAGTGTGTCAGCAAATACGTGAATGGTTAAATAAAGGATATGAAGTGGTCCCGATTGCAGTTAATATTTCAGCCAGGCACTTTCGTTCTATTACACTAATAGAGATGATTACACGAGCGTTACATAAGTACAATGTACCAGCTCATCTATTAGCGATAGAGGTTACAGAAGGAGCCCTTATACATAAAGACATATCGAAAAGAGTATTGCTACAATTAAAAGAACAAAATTTAAAGATTCATTTAGATGATTTTGGGACGGGATATTCATCTTTAAGTTATTTAAAAACGTATCCAATTGATACTTTGAAAATCGATCGTTCCTTTATGGAAGGTATACATGTAGATGAACGTGATACGAATATTACAGCTGCAATTATTCATTTAGCTCATACTTTGGAATTGAATGTAATTGCAGAAGGAGTAGAAAAAGCAGAACAAATACAATTTTTGAAGGAAAAGAATGTGAAGTTTGTACAAGGTTATTATTATAGCAAACCACTATCAAAATACGACGTGGAAAAAGTGTATTATAAATAATTCATAAAAAAAGTGATGTGCTAAGAAGCACATCACTTTTTATGTGTACCGGGTTTATCATTGTAACCGGATGTGAAAATAGCTGTAAGAAATGTGAGTGATACACCTAAAATTAATAATAATTTCATACTAATATCCCTCCTAATTTTTCAGTTTATGAATCTTAAATATGAATCGAAATGTATGTAAGGTTCTTGGAAGAAAAGAATTTATTTAAAATGAATAGCGGTGTAAAATCTTTAATACCTATATTATACAGAATTTTCTTTGAATTTTGGAGAGAATTTTATTGCACTACTGTATATTTCATTTTGATTTAAAGAATGTTTGAGGACATCCTAGCATACCTTTTATAATAATCCGATTGAACAAGGAGATGGGGGAGGAGCTATAATGGATATTCTAAAAAAAATTGAACAGCATCGAGAAGCAGAAGAACGCTTACAATGGGAAGGTACGTTTGCGGAGTATTTAGAGCTTGTGAAGGAAAGACCATGGGTGGCTCAAACAGCACACTCTCGCATTTACAATATGATAAAAGATGCTGGAATTGAAGAGGTAGATGGTAGAAGAAAGTATAACTTCTTTAGTAATCAGCTATTTGGATTAGAGGATGCTTTAGAACGTCTTGTAGAAGAATATTTTCATCCAGCTGCAAAACGATTAGATGTTAGAAAACGTATTTTATTATTAATGGGTCCTGTTAGTGGGGGGAAATCAACATTAGTTACGATGTTGAAACGAGGATTAGAAACATATTCCCGAACAGATCGAGGAGCAATTTTTGCAATTAAAGGCTGCCCAATGCATGAAGATCCACTTCATTTAATTCCGCATCATTTACGAGATGATTTCTTTGATGAGTATGGAGTTAGAATTGAAGGGAATCTATCACCACTAAACGTTATGCGCCTAGAGCAAGAATATGGTTCAAGAATTGAGGATGTAGTTGTAGAGCGTATTTTCTTCTCAGAAGATCGCCGTACAGGGATTGGTACATTTAGCCCGTCTGATCCTAAATCACAAGATATCGCCGATTTAACAGGTAGTCTGGACTTTTCAACAATCGCAGAATATGGTTCAGAATCAGATCCACGAGCATATCGCTTCGATGGAGAATTGAATAAGGCAAACCGTGGGATGATGGAATTCCAAGAGATGTTAAAATGCGACGAGAAGTTTTTATGGCATTTATTATCGCTTACGCAAGAAGGGAATTTCAAAGCGGGAAGATTTGCGCTTATTTCAGCAGATGAATTAATTGTAGCGCATACGAATGAAACGGAGTATCGTTCTTTCATAGCAAACAAGAAAAATGAAGCATTGCACTCAAGAATTATTGTAATGCCAGTTCCATATAATTTACGAGTGAGTGAAGAAGAACATATTTATGAAAAAATGATTCGTGAAAGTGATGTATCCAATGTGCATATTGCACCGCACACACTTCGCGTTGCAGCAATGTTTACGATTTTAACTCGTTTAAAAGATCCGAAGCGTCCGGATATTGATTTAATTAAAAAGATGCGTTTATATGATGGAGAAACAGTAGAAGGTTATAATGCGATTGATGTAGAGGAGTTACAACGTGAATATCAAGATGAAGGCATGAAAGGTATCGATCCTCGTTATGTTATTAACCGAATCTCTTCTACAATTATTCGAAAAGAGGTACCATCTATTAACGCATTAGATGTACTTAGATCGCTAAAAGACGGGTTGGATCAGCATCCGTCAATTAGTAATGAAGATCGAGAGCGTTATATGAATTTCATCTCATTAGCGAGAAAAGAATATGATGAAATTGCGAAGAAAGAAGTACAAAAAGCATTCGTGTATTCATATGAAGAATCAGCGAAGACACTTATGGATAATTACTTAGACAACGTTGAAGCATATTGCAATAAATCAAAATTACGTGATCCATTAACAGGTGAAGAAATGAGTCCAGATGAAAAGCTAATGCGCTCAATTGAAGAGCAAATTGGAATTTCAGAAAATGCTAAGAAAGCATTCCGTGAAGAAATTTTAATTCGCATTTCTGCTTATGCGCGTAAAGGAAAACGCTTTGATTATAATTCACACGAGCGTCTTCGCGAAGCGATTCAGAAAAAACTATTTGCTGATTTAAAAGATATAGTGAAAATTACAACATCAACGAAAACGCCAGACGAAAATCAGCTTAAGAAAATCAATGATGTTGTTGCACGCCTAATTGATGAGCACGGCTATAATTCTTCATCTGCGAATGAATTATTACGCTATGTAGGTAGCCTGCTAAACCGATAGTTTGATAACAAAACGCTGTCTCTTGTATTTTGCGGGACAGCGTTTTATTATCCATTCATATGTGTAAAGTGTCATACCTTGTCCAAATATAATAAATTAAGATGCAATTTCATGAATTTATTGTCAATTATTTTTACAATATGCATATGATAGAGTAACCAACCATTCATACGAAAAAAGCCAACACAATACAATATGTTGCAAAGTGTAAATGTGTGCAACTATGCATTGTGTTTCTTTCTTATCAACGGCTGAATGTTTCTTTCTAGTATGTGAGTGGCAAAATTTTGTTTAGAATGCTCGGGGTATTATATGAAAAACGTTATATATGTTTATGGGATGAATTTCGATGGGCAGTTACCTTTCATTCTTGCTTGCACAGTATAAAATAAAATTTCTAGCTTGCTGTTCATATAGAAAGACAATTACAGTAAGGAGGGAAAGAAATGGGTGAAGAAAACCAACCAAATTATACGATTTCACAGGAAAACTGGTCCCTCCATCGCAAAGGATATGACGACCAACAACGCCATCAAGAAAAAGTACAAGAGGCAATTAAGAATAATTTACCCGATCTTGTAACAGAGGAAAGTATAGTTATGTCTAATGGCAAGGATGTTGTAAAAATACCAATTCGTTCTCTAGATGAATATAAGATTAGATACAATTATGATAAAAACAAACACGTTGGGCAAGGAAATGGTGACAGCAAAGTTGGTGATGTCGTTGCGAGAGATGGATCAGGTGGTCAAAAGCAAAAAGGACCAGGAAAAGGGCAAGGAGCAGGAGATGCGGCTGGAGAAGATTATTATGAAGCTGAAGTCTCTATTCTAGAATTAGAGCAAGCGTTTTTCAAAGAGTTAGAGCTGCCTAATTTAAAGAGAAAAGAAATGGATGAAAACCGGATTGAACATGTTGAATTTAATGATATTAGAAAAACTGGATTATGGGGAAATATTGATAAGAAACGAACGATGATATCTGCATATAAACGAAATGCAATGCGTGGTAAAGCATCCTTCCATCCAATTCACCAAGAAGATTTAAAGTTCCGTACTTGGAATGAAGTATTAAAACCAGATTCAAAAGCAGTTGTATTAGCGATGATGGATACAAGTGGATCGATGGGAATATGGGAGAAGTATATGGCACGTAGCTTCTTTTTCTGGATGACAAGATTTCTAAGAACGAAGTATGAAACAGTAGATATTGAGTTCATTGCCCATCATACGGAAGCAAAAGTCGTTACAGAGGAAGAGTTTTTCTCAAAAGGAGAAAGTGGCGGAACAATCTGTTCTTCTGTATACAAAAAAGCACTCGAGTTAATCGATAATAAATATTCACCAGACCGCTATAATATTTATCCATTCCATTTTTCAGACGGTGATAATTTAACATCAGATAACGCTAGATGCGTAAAGCTTGTTGAAGAGTTGATGAAGAAGTGTAACATGTTTGGATATGGGGAAGTGAACCAATACAATCGCCACAGTACCCTCATGTCAGCCTATAAAAATATTAAAGATGAGAATTTCAGATATTATATTTTAAAGCAAAAAGCAGATGTATTCCACGCGATGAAGAGCTTTTTTAGAGAAGAAGCAGGAGAGAAAATGGCATAACCCCTTTAAAAAGGGGTTATTTTTTTGTAAACTTTTCATTTTTCTAGTTGACAATGAAAATGAAAATCATTATCATTTATTCGAGATATGATTACATTTAGATTTATATATTTTGGAGGAGATGTAAAGTTGAAAAAAAATAAAAGAAAACATATAAATGCAATGTTAGTGGCTGCGACATTATCGTTGCCGTTTGCTGTTTATGCTACACCGGTCTTAGCGGCTACTGCTACTATAGAGAAAATGGCTGCACAAAGTCCAAAGAAACATGTTTTTGATGTGGTAATTAAGGCTTATAAAGATAACTCAAATGAAGAGTCATATGCAACTGTATATATAAAAGATCCAAAACTGACGATTGAAAATGGGAAAAGAATAATTACAGCAACATTAAAAGATAGTGATTTCTTTGACTATCTGAAAGTCGAAGATAGTAAAGAGCCAGGTGTCTTCCATGATGTAAAGGTGCTTTCAGAAGATAAAAGAAAACATGGAACGAAAGTTATACAATTCGAAGTAGGTGAGTTAGGAAAAAGATATAATATGCAAATGCATATTTTAATTCCCACTTTAGGGTACGATAAGGAATTCAAAATTCAGTTTGAAGTAAACATGCGTACATTTGTAGAAAGCGATATAGAAGAGGATGAAGAAGAACAAATTGAAGATACACAAAATATCATACGTGATAAACGATTACAACAAGTAATTAATAAAACTGTATTAAATAGAAAAGATGTAAATGAACCTATATTTGAAGAAGATTTAAAAGAAATTAAAGAGTTAAATATATATGCAGGTCAAGGAATTGAGAGTCTAAAAGGATTAGAGTATATGGAAAATCTAGAAAGACTAATAATACAAGGGTCTGATGTACGAAATATAGCTCCTATTTCACAGCTAAAACGTTTAAAAGTAGTTGATCTATCTTTTAATAAAATAGAAAATGTTGAGCCGCTTGTAAACTTAGAAAGACTGGATATATTAGAGCTACAAAATAATAGAATTGCTGACATTACTCCACTGAGTCAACTTAAAAAGGTTAGAACAATTAACTTATCAGGTAATAAAATTAGTGATATAAAGCCTTTATATAATGTTTCTTCTTTAAGAAAGCTATATGTAAGTAATAATAAGATTACTGATCTTACAGGCATTGAGCAAATGAATAAGTTAGGGACATTAGGGGTAGGAAGTAATGGGCTTGTAAATATTGAACCAATTAGTAAGATGAGTGGCATTGTGGAACTTGATCTTCAAAAAAATGATATTAAAGATATTACATCATTATCTAAACTAGCTGGCTTACAATCACTTAACTTAGAAGAAAACTATGTTTCGGATGTATCACCAATTAGTAATTTGAACAATTTATATGATTTAAAACTTGCGACAAATGAGATTCGTGATATAAGACCTATTCATGAATTAGGAAAACGAATTAAGATTGATGCTCAAAGACAAAAAGTCTTTTTAGATGAAGCCTACATGAATAAAGAAGTGAAAATTCCTGTATATGATTTAAATGGGACAGCACTTCAAAATATTGAGTGGAAGAGTGAAGGCGGAAGTATTACGAACGGAGCAATAAAGTGGAATAGCCTTGGAGAAAAAACGTATGAATTTAAGATGGATACTGGCGAAAGTAAGATAAGGTTCCAAGGAAGGGTAATACAAAATATCGTTGAAAAACGAGAAGAGAGTTCGAACGTAATTCAAGATATGAAACTAAGACAATACATGAATAAACATAATTTTGAACGTAAAAATGTAAATACACCTATAACGAAAGAAGATTTATTAACAGTTAAGGCTTTGAAAATTACGGATGGGAAAAAAGAGGGCATAACAGATTTTTCTGGATTAGAATTAATGACAAATATGGAAGAATTGACATTACAAAATGTTAATATGAAAAATGTGGAATTTATCTCAGGTTTGAGAAATTTGAAGTCAGTAGATTTATCCTATAATCAAATTGAAGATATTAAACCGCTTCATTCATTAGAGAATCTTGAAAAATTAAATATTAGCAATAACGGTATAAAAAATGTTCCCGAACTATTTAAGATGCAGAAATTAAAAAATCTAGACCTATCAAATAATAAACTGGATAATGCTGCTTTGGATGGAATTCATCAATTGGAAAATCTAGATGCATTGTTAGTAAATAATAATGAAATCAATAATTTAGATGAGATTAGCAAAGTTAGCAAATTAAATAAGCTTGAAATGATGGGCAATAAAGTACGAGATATTTCTCCATTAGCTAGCTTGAAAAACTTACAGTGGTTAAATTTATCTGATAATAAGATTAAAGATATCTCTACTTTATCTTCTATGCTTGATTTACTTAGCTTGAAATTAGCTGGAAATGAGATTCGTGATGTAAGACCGGTCATTCAATTGGCTCAATGGATAACAGTTGATATTAAAAACCAAAAAATTGTTTTAGAAGATGGACAAATGAATCAAGAAATCCAAATTCCTATCTACGATTTAGAGGGAGAAATCTTCGAAGATATTGAACTGAAGAGTGAAGACGGTATCGTTACCGATAGAGGAACAGTCGTATGGAAAACCCCAGGAGAAAAAGTTTATGCATTCTCCTTAAACGGAAATTATCACGGTCTATCTCTATTATTCAGTGGTACGGTTATGCAAAATATAGTAGCGAAAGAAGAACCAAAAGAACCAACACCAGGAGCTGAAGAATCGAAAGAAGAGCCAAAAGAACCAACAAAAGAAGTTGAAAAACCAAAAGAAGAAGTAAAAGAACCAGCAAAAGAAGTTGAAGAACCGAAAGAAGAAGTAAAAGAACCAGTAAAAGAAGTTGAAGAACCGAAAGAAGAGCCAAAAGAACCAACGAAAGAAGTTGAAAAACCGAAAGAAGAGCCAAAAGAACCAACGAAAGAAGTTGAAAAACCAAAAGAAGAGCCAAAAGAACCAACAAAAGAAGTTGAAGGTCCGAAAGAAGAAGTAAAAGAACCAGTAAAAGAAGTTGAAGAATCGAAAGAAGAAGTAAAAGAACCAGTAAAAGAAGTTGAAGAACCGAAAGAAGAGCCAAAAGAACCAACAGCGGAGGTTGAAGAACCAAAAGAAGAAGTAAAAGAACCAACAGCGGAGGTTGAAGAACCAAAAGAAGAAGTAAAAGAACCAACAGCGGAGGTTGAAGAACCAAAAGAAGAAGTGAAAGAACCAACAACAGGAGTTGAAGGATCGAAAGTCGAGGTAAAAGAACCGGCAAAAGAAGTTGAAGGATCGAAAGACGCAGTAAATCAATCAGCAGTAGTTCAAGAACAAAACGTGAATAATCAAGTTGTGAAAGAAAAAGTAGTAGAGAATCAAAAAATGAAAGAAAGTAAACCAGCTGTTAATAAACAAGAAGAAAGTAAGAAATCATTAGGAGCAACAGGTGGGCAAGAAAATAATGTATCTTTATTTGGTGGCTTAGCATTAGTTCTTTCAGCATTAAGTATGTTTGTATTTAGAAAGAAATTATTTAAGAAATAAAAACGTTTTATCTTACTATAACGTAAAATAATTATATGATTTTTTGAGAAGACATTATTATGGCGATTTCATTTTGAAATATGCTTATGATAATGTCTTTTTTTGAAGGATATAAATGGAAAAAGTGTAAATGTATTAGAGAAGGAGGAGAGGTTATGCATGTTAGTTCTATTTTGAAAATCGAAGAGGTGGCAGCATTTATTGCGAATATGAATAAAGATGCTACTCATCATGTTGGTTATTGTGGAGATGAGAAAGAGGAGTTGTTACAGACAATTATTCATGATTTTTCGGATATAGGATGGGAACAATCTTTTGTTGCTACTTATGAGAATAATAATTTAATAGGTGTATTAGGATTTGATGTGGATGAAGTAAAAAAATGTGCAGAGATTTGGGGACCGTTTATTCTTTCAGCGAATTGGGAAGAAGTTGCTTTACATATGTGGAAGGAACTTATCGAAAAGGTGCCTTTTCATATTGAAAAGTTTTATGGTTTTTATCATGTGGAAAATAATAATTGTGCCCGCCTAATGAAGGAGTTATATGCAAAAGAACAAGATCGACATAGTATTTTCAGTTTAAGCCATAGTATTGTGGAAGAACGTAGTATATGTAATGTAGAAGAAGCTTTACCAAAAGTATTTGAGCAGTTTATCTCTTTACACAATAATACTTTTCCTAATACATATTATGAAGGAAATGAAATTATCGAACGTTTAAGTGATACGAATAAATTATTTGTAAGTATGAAGGATGATAAGTTAGAAGGTTACGTATATGTTGAAGTAAATCCGGAGTTTCAAGAAGCGAATATCGAATTTATTGCAAGTGCTGAAAATAGTAGAAGAAAAGGTGTCGGAGAGCGGTTATTACAAGCTGCTATTCAGTATATTTTCTCGTTCCACGGGATGAGAGAGATAGAGTTATGTTTGAATACGAATAATGATCGTGCGATGAAGTTATACAAGAAAGTAGGTTTTGAGGAGAAAGCATGTTTACAACACTATATAATAGAGTAAAAACCCATTCGTATGAAGATTATAATTCATACGAATGGGTTTTATTTAATTTAATTTAATTTAATTTAATTTGCCGCCCTCAGTAATAACGGATGCAGGAGTAATTTGAGGACCGAATTCTTCTTTTAGATGTTTGTCATATAGTGTATGTAGGAAGTTTTCTTTTCCTAGTTTTTCAAGCTCTTTATTTACCCAATCATGCACTTCTTTGTTACCTTTCTTCACTGCTATAGCAATTAAGTCATCTCCACCTAATTTGTCTTTTAATAAGTGGAATCCAGGGTTTTTGTTTGCCCAAGATAGAAGGACAAGATTGTCTTGAGCATATGCATCAGCACGGCCATCTTTTAGTGCTTGTAACGCTTCTGTATTTTTATCAAATTTAATCAATTCTACGTTTTTCATATTCTTTGTTAAATAAATATCTGCAGTTGTACCCTTTGTTACAATTACTTTTTTACCTTCTAAATCTTTTACTGATTGAATAGGACTACCATCTTTAACAAGCACTTGCACAGCTACTTTTAAATGTGGATTTGTAAAATCAACTACCTTTTTTCGCTCATCTGTTGCAGTCATATTCGCTAATACGAAATCTACTTTATCAGATTGTAAATACGGAATACGGCTTGCTGCTTCAACGGGAACAAATTTCACTTTTGATTCATCACCTAATAAGTCTTTTGCAAACCGTTTTGCCATATCAATTTCAAATCCAACGTTTTTACCATCTTTGTCAACGTAACCGAATGGTGGTTTATCTGTAAAAACAGCAACGACTAGTTCACCGCGCTCTTTTATTTGTTCAATTTTCCCACTTGGTTTTGCTGAGGTTTTTTCTGTTTTCTTTTCATTTGAACCACATGCAACGACTAAAATAGAAAGCAGTCCGATCATAATAAATGTTAGTAACTTTTTCATATAATATCTCTTCCTTTCACCGTTTCAATATAGAAAAATTGATTTAAGAAATGTTGTGCACGTTCTGTTTGCGGAGATGTGAAAAAAGTAGTTGGATCTCCTGTTTCACAAATTTCTCCTTCATCCATGAAAATAACTCGATCAGCAACAGCTTTTGCAAATCCCATTTCATGAGTGACGATTAACATTGTCATACCTTGTTTAGCTAAGCTCATAATGACTTCTAATACTTCTTTGACCATTTCAGGGTCTAGTGCAGCTGTTACTTCATCAAATAAAATGACTTCAGGATTCATACAGAGAGTGCGAACAATTGCAATACGCTGTTGTTGCCCGCCAGATAACTCTCTTGGATAGGCACCTTTTTTCTCTAGTAAACCGACTTTTAGTAATAATTGTTCCGCTTGCTTCAATACTTCATTTTTATTTCGTTTTTGTACTTTTAGGGGACCGAGTAAAATGTTTTCTAAAACAGTCATATGCGGAAATAAATGATAACTTTGAAAGACCATTCCGATTTTTTGACGGAGTTTTTGCCAGTTAACGTCGTTTTTCGGAAGGGGGGCTTCATGAAAAAGCATTTGCCCACTTTGGATATCCTCAAGACCATTTAAGCACCTCAGTAATGTACTTTTTCCGCAGCCACTTGGACCTAAAATAACGATGACTTCTCCGGAAGATACTTGTAAGCTAACGTCTCTTAAAACAGGGGTATCACCGTATGACTTATAGATGTTTTGTAATTGTAACAATGGAGCAGTCATATCTTTTCTCCTCTCAAACTATTGAATTGTCTATATCCATCTTGTCTCTAGTTTTCTTGACCAAATAGATAGTGGATAGCAAAGCAAAAAATAGAAAATAAATAAGCAACCGTATATGAGAAATGCTTCTCCTGTTCGCTCTACAATTTGTTGCCCAGCTTTTATGACTTCAGTTACACCAATTAAAACGGTCAAAGATGTTGTTTGAATAATACGAATGAAGATGTTTATTGTAGCTGGAATCATTCGCCGGATTGTTTGGGGAATGAGTACATATTGATACAATTGATTCTTATTCATTCCGATAGATTTTCCAGCTTCTACTTGGCCCTTTGGTAAGGACTGAAGTGCTCCTCTTACAATTTCTCCAATTTCTGTGATTCCCCATAATGATAGAGCTGTAATAGCGGCTACTGTACTAGAAACATCTATCCCTAGAGCGATTGGAAGGCCGAAAAAGAAAAGAAACAACCAAACAAGGATTGGGATAGAACGAAATAATTCAATATAAGTTCTTGAAATGAATCTTAAAATAGCAATCTTTGATGTACGGATAATTCCAAATAGAATTCCACCAATTGTACTAATGATGATTGTAAATAATGCAATTAATAATGTTTGTTCTAGTCCCTTTAGCAATTGCGGGAGTGATTCAATTAGTAGATTAATGCCCGAATTGCCCATAACGATTTCTCCTTTCTAACCAAGATAGTAGAAATGATAGTGGTACAAAAAGAAAGATATAGGAAGCAGTTAGCATAATGAGCATCTCAGATGTTTTGTAATAAATTGAAATTAAGTTTGTTGTTGTATACAACAATTCAGGAACAGCGATCGCAGAAACGATAGATGTTTCTTTTAATAAAAAGATAAAATTTGCAAATAAGGCTGGTGCAGAAATAGTTGTGGCTTGTGGTAAAACTACAAATCTAAATAGTTGCCATTTATTTAATCCAATGGCATATCCTGATTCCACTTGGCTTTTGGCTATTGAATCGAGACCCGATCGAATGACCTCTGTCATATATCCACCACCTAAAAAACACATTGCAAGTAATGCGATTGAAAAATTAGATAATGTAATACCTAATGATGGTAAACCGAAATATAAGAAAAATAATTGAATGAGTAAAGGGGTATTTCGAGCTACCTCTACATAAGCGCGAACGAATGTATGTAGAATGCGAACTCGAAAGAACAAGATTAAACCATTTATACTCGCAATAAGTAATGAAATGATAATGGCGATACATGCGATTTTTAAAGTTAATAGTGCACTATCTAGGAATAGTGGGATTTGTTCCCTCATAAAATCGATGTCTATTTCCACATGGACAACCTCCTTTCATTTAGATATCAAGAAAAAAAGATTAAAAGTTAGTAAAATATGTAAAAACATTCAATTTATTTCCTTTATAATAACATATAATTCCTATAAAACAAGTAGGTTTTATTTGTTTTAGGAAAATAAATGAAATGAAAATAGAAAACACCTCTCCTGAAAGAAGAGGTGCTAATCGTTACATAACTTTTTTTATTTTTTTCGGAACTTCTTTCGTTTGCGAATTAACATCTTCTTTTCGCAGCTCTTTAAAGAGCGAAGTAACCATAAGAACGACTACGATAGAAAATGGTAGTGCTGCGATTATAGCTGCAATTTGTAGTGCATTTAATCCTCCAGCTTGTAATAAAAGAGCTGCAATGATCGCGATTGTTAATCCCCATATAAGTTTTAAACTATTTTTCGGTGATAAGCTTCCGTTACTCGTTTGCATTGAAACAACAAACGTTGCCGAGTCGGCAGAAGTAACGAAAAATGTGGCTACTAAAATTAACCCGATAACCGTTAAAAATGTAGAGAATGGTAGGTGTGAAATAACAGCAAATAATCCAATCTCTGTACCGTTTTTTGCAATTTCATCAGCTATTCCAAGCGATTGGAACATTTCCATATGGATAGCCGTACCGCCAAATACTGCAAACCAAAATGTACATATAAGAGTTGGGACTAATACAACTCCAATAATAAATTCTTTTATTGTGCGCCCTTTAGAAATACGAGCGATGAATGTACCGACGAATGGAGACCAAGAGATCCACCATCCCCAATAGAAAATAGTCCAGTTTTCAATCCAAGAAGAAGATTTTTCATTAAATGCTCCTAAATTTAATCCCATACTAGGTAAAGCTCCGATATAAGAACCGAGTGTAGATGTGAAATATTTCATAATAAATACAGTTGGTCCTAAAAGTAAAAAGGAGATGAGTAATATACCTGCAAGAGAGAAATTTAAGTTACTCAAATATTTAATCCCACGATCTAAGCCCGTTTGTGCGCTTGTTAAATATAAAACAGCGAAGATGGCGATAAGTACGAGCTGTGTAAGTAAAGTGTTATGAATAGAAGGGAATAAATAGCTTAATCCTCCGGCGATTTGTTGAGCACCAATCCCAACAGATGGCACAATACCGAATACTGTGGCTAAAACAGCTAAAATATCGACTGTTTTTCCGATAGGAGAATTTTTCGATCGATTAAATAATGGAGTAACTGTAGCCCCAATTGTGCTACCTTTTTGTTTACGGAATGTGAAATATGCAATTGTTAAAGCAACCATCGCGTATAGTGACCACGGAAAGAGTCCCCAGTGGAAAAATGAATACTGCATGGCGAGTTTGGCGCTTTCCTCTGTACCTGCGTTTCCTGTTAATGGATCTGTAAAATGTGAAATCGGTTCAGTGATTCCATAAAAGAGGAGTCCAATTCCCATTCCTGCTCCAAACAACATGGATAGCCAAGATGGATAACTATACTGTGGTTTTTCTCCATCTTTACCAAGACGAATAGAACCGTACTTAGAAAATGCTAAATAAGTGGCTAAAATAATCATTGCGGTCATAAGTAGAGAGTAAAACCATCCAAATTTATTGAGGATAAATGAGTTTAAGGAAGATGTAACACTTTGTAAATCATAGCCTTGTATCCAACTTGCCGGGGTAATTCCCCATATGATGAATAATGTTGTTAGCAAGATGGAGATATAAAATACACTGTTCTCTTTTTTTATCATAGAATCCCACCCTTGTTTAATAAAGTTAACAATTATATTAATCATAACAATTAAAGGGTTAATTGTCAAAAAATTCTCTTTTTTACGCGTGTGAAGGGACTGTTTAATTGCCATAGATTCATAACTATTGGAGGTTAGATAAAGGGAAGGTTGTTCACGATATGTACAAAATGTAAGAAGAAATAATATGAAATATTGCATTTTATATTGTTGTATCTAGATTTTATGTTAAATTCGTGAATGGAATATTTGAATAGGGGGCAAGGATATGAACAAGAAATCAACAATTAATAAAGTAATGCTTAGCATTAGTACAATGGCTCTATCACTGGGGGCAATTCAAACTCATGTATCAGCAGAAGAAAAGGTGCCATATAATGTATTGCATTCGAGACCGGTTGGAATTGAAAAGCCAGTAGATGAGATTGGGCACGTTTCTAAAGCTGAGGAGACATTATCGTTTAAAGAACGGTTACAAGTAGGAGACTTCTCGCAGCGACCAGCATCTATTATGAAGAGCTCAGAAGTTAAGCAAGTTAAAGAAAGTTATTCAATGGCTGATTTAAACAAAATGAATAATCAAGAATTGGTTGAAACACTAGGAAGTATTAAATGGAATCAAATTACAGACTTATTCCAGTTCAATGAAGATGCAAAGGCTTTTTATAAAGACAAAGGGAAAATGCAAGCGGTTATAGATGAATTAACTCACCGAGGTAGTACGTTTACGAAAGATGATTCAAAAGGAATTCAAACGTTTACGGAAGTGTTACGTTCAGCTTTTTATCTCTCATTTTACAATAATGAATTAAGCGATTTAAATGAGAGAAGCTTCCAGGATAAATGTTTACCTGCTTTAAAAGCAATTGCAACCAATCCAAACTTTAAGCTTGGTACATATGAGCAAGATTCAGTCGTATCTGCATACGGTAAATTAATCAGCAATGCTTCAAGTGATGTAGAAACGGTTCAATACGCAGCTAATATTTTAAAACAATACAATGATAATCTTCGTACGTATGTAGACGATCGTATGAAAGGACAAGCTGTATACGATATGATGCAAGGTATTGATTATGATATGCAATCTTATTTATTTGAAACTCGTAAAGAGGCAAAAGATACAATGTGGTATGGGAAAGTAGATGGGTTTATTAATGAAATAAATCGTATCGCTCTTCTAAATGAAGTAACATCAGAAAACAAGTGGCTCGTTAATAATGGAATTTATTTCGCTAGTCGTTTAGGGAAGTTTCATAGTAATCCTAATAAAGGATTAGAGGTTGTTACACAAGCAATGCATATGTACCCGCGTTTAAGTGAGCCATATTTTGTTGCAGTAGAACAAATTACAACAAATTATAACGGGAAAGATTATAGCGGGAATACAGTAGATTTAGAGAAAATACGTAAAGAAGGAAAAGAACAGTACTTACCAAAAACGTACACATTCGATGATGGATCTATTGTGTTTAAAACAGGGGATAAAGTATCAGAAGAAAAAATTAAGAGACTATACTGGGCTGCAAAGGAAGTAAAAGCACAGTATCATCGTGTAATTGGAAATGATAAAGCGTTAGAGCCAGGCAATGCGGATGATGTATTAACGATAGTAATTTATAACAGTCCAGAGGAGTATCAGTTAAATAGACAACTGTATGGATATGAAACAAACAACGGTGGAATTTATATTGAAGAAACAGGAACATTCTTTACATATGAGCGTACGCCAGAACAAAGTATTTATAGCTTAGAAGAGTTATTCCGTCATGAGTTTACTCATTATCTTCAAGGTAGATTTGAAGTGCCAGGTTTATTTGGAAGAGGAGATATGTATCAAAATGAGAGATTAACTTGGTTCCAAGAAGGAAATGCAGAATTTTTCGCAGGATCTACTCGTACAAATAATGTAGTACCGAGAAAGAGCATTATTAGTGGATTATCATCTGATCCTGCAAGCCGTTATACAGCAGAGCGCACATTATTTGCTAAATATGGTTCTTGGGATTTCTATAATTACTCATTCGCATTGCAGTCTTATTTATATACACATCAATTTGAAACATTTGATAAAATTCAAGATTTAATTCGTGCAAATGACGTGGAAAATTATGATGTATATCGTGAAAAGCTAAGTAAAGATTCTAAACTAAATAAAGAGTATCAAGATTATATGCAACAGCTAATTGATAATCAAGATAAATATAATGTGCCGGAAGTAGCAAATGATTATTTAGCTGAACATGCACCGAAATCACTAACAGCAGTAGAGAAAGAAATTAGTGATACGATGCCTATGAAAGATGGGAAAATGAAAAAACATAGCTCACAATTCTTTAATACATTTACATTAGAAGGTACGTATACGGGTAGTGCAACAAAAGGTGAGGCAGAAGACTGGAATGCAATGAGTAAGAAAGTAAATGAAGCGCTAGAACAACTGGCACAAAAAGAATGGAGTGGCTACAAAACTATTACAGCATACTTCGTCAATTACCGTGTGAATAGCTCAAAGCAATTTGAATATGATGTAGTCTTCCACGGTATCGCAAAAGATGACGGAGAAAATAAAGCCCCAACAGTTACTATAAATGGGCCTTATAACGGACTTGTAAAAGAAGGTATTCGATTTAAAAGTGATGGCTCAAATGATGAAGATGGAAAAATCGTTTCTTATTTATGGGAATTTGGAGATGGAAGCACAAGTGCAGAGGTTAATCCAGTACATGCATATGAAAGAGAAGGAACTTATAAGGTAGCGTTAAGAGTAAAAGATGATAAAGGTAAAGAGAACAGAAGCGAAACAACTGTTACGATTAAAGATGGAAGTTTAACAGAATCAGAACCAAATAATCGTCCAGAGGAAGCAAATCGTATTGGGCTAAACACTACTATAAAAGGTAGCCTTATCGGCGGAGATCACACTGATGTTTATACATTTAATGTAGCATCAGCGAAAGATATCGATATTTCCGTTTTAAATGAGTATGGAATCGGGATGACATGGGTACTTCACCATGAATCAGATATGCAAAATTATGCAGCTTACGGTCAAGCTAATGGAAATCATATAGAAGCAAAATTTGGTGCAAAACCAGGTAAGTATTATTTGTATGTATATAAATATGATAATGGCGATGGAACGTACGAATTATCAGTAAAATAAGTGCTTTTCCAATGTATGTTTAACTTTACTTTTTGTGGAAAATAGTATATTATATAGATATATAATATATCGGTTATTTACTAGGAGGAGCCTGTCACAATAGGTTTCTCCTGTTCTTTTTTAGGGGCCTGTCTTACAGGCTTTTCTTTAAAGGGTAAATAACTGAAAATTAAGAACTATAATCTTTGAAAGAGGTGGGGCATACACATAACAAAAAAGGGATTGTTTAAGAGAGGGGGATAAGAAATGGCTTTGTTTGGTTATCCACTTGAAACAATTTATTTATACGGATTTATTATTGCTACTATACTCACTGTTATTTATATCTTTTTTGGAGATATATTTGAATCCATATTTAGTTTTGGAGGCGGATCTGTATCCGTTGTTACTTTATTACTTAGTTTTTTCGCCATGTTATGTGGACTTAGTTATATAGGAGAATATTTATTTTCCTTTAATAGCATTCTTATTTTTGGGGCTGCATTTGCTATATCCTTTATTGGTGTTTTCATAATGAAAATATTAATTTTAAAGCCAATCGCAGAAGCAGAACAAAACACTGTGCAGCGTATGGATGAATTCATTGGTTGTAAGGGAGAGGTCATTACGACTATTCCTACAGAAGGATTTGGTGAAGTATTAATTTCCTCCCAATTTGGAAACAATGCAATCCTAGCTAAAACAGTTGGAAAGAAAGATATTTCACAAGGAACTGAAGTTATTATCGAGGGAGTCCAAGATGGTGTTTTGCTTGTACAGAACATCGCTTATTCTTTAAAGAAACCAAAATTATAAGGGGGAATTTACATGACGATTCCATTAATTATCGGTGGAGTATTACTCGCAATTTTAATTCTACTCATTTTAGTATTCATTACAAAGTATCGAACAGTTGGACCAGATGAAGCATTAATTGTTACTGGAAACTGGCTTGGTGGCGGGAAAAATGTAGTTACCACTGATGATGGAAAGAAGATTAAGATTATTCGTGGTGGCGGTACTTTCGTAGTTCCGATTATGCAAAGAGCAGAGCCTTTAAGTCTATTAAACTACAAGTTAGAAGTGGGAACACGTGATACGTATACGAAACAAGGTGTACCGATTACAGTAAACGGTGTTTCTATTATTAAAGTAGGATCTACCATTGAAGAAGTTTCTACAGCTGCTGAACAATATTTAGGAAAAGAAACAGAAGAGTTGAAAATAGAAGCAAAAGAGGTTTTAGAAGGGCATCTACGTGCTATCTTATCTTCTATGACAGTAGAAGATGCGTATAGTAATAGAGAGCAATTTGCTCAAAAGGTGCATGAGGTAGCTTCTACAGATTTAAAGAAAATGGGTCTTCGCATTGTTTCCTTTACAATTAAAGAAATCATGGATAAGAACGGTTATTTAGATGCACTTGGTCAGCCGCAAATTGCGACAGTTAAGCGTGATGCAACTATTGCGAATGCAGAGCGTGAAAAAGAAGCTCGTATTGAAAAAGCTCGTGCTGAGAAAGAAGCGAAAGAAGCTGAATACCAACGTGATGCCCAAATCGCTGAAGCTGAAAAACATAAAGAGTTAAAAGTACAATCTTATAAGAGAGAGCAAGAACAAGCTCGTGCAGATGCCGATCTTTCTTACGAATTACAACAAGCGAAAGCGCAACAAGGTGTTACAGAAGAGCAAATGCGCGTTAAAATCATTGAGCGTGAGAAACAAATTGAATTAGAAGAAAAAGAGATTGCGCGTCGTGAAAAGCAATACGATGCAGAAGTAAAGAAAAAAGCAGATGCAGATCGCTATGCTGTTGAGCAATCAGCGGAAGCAGAGAAAGTAAAACAAATTAAAAAGGCAGATGCGGATCAATATAAGATTGAAGCTGAAGCGAGAGCTCGTGCAGAAGAAGTACGTGTAGAAGGTTTAGCGAAAGCGGAAATCGAAAAAGCGCAAGGTCAAGCAAAAGCAGAAGTACAAAAAGCACAAGGTACAGCGGAAGCAGATGTTATTAGGTTAAAAGGTTTAGCAGAAGCAGAAGCGAAACAAAAAATTGCAGAGGCATTTGAGTTATATGGCCAAGCGGCAATTATGGATATGGTTCTTAACATGCTTCCAAGTTATGCGAAGGAAGTTGCAAGCCCACTTAGCAACATTGATAAAATTACAGTTGTCGATACAGGCGGCGGTGGTAAAAATAGCGGTGCCGGAAAAGTTGCAGGTTATGCGACTGATTTAATGGCAACGATGCAAGAAACATTAAAGGCTTCTTCTGGCATTGACTTAAAAGAGTTATTAGAAGGATTTGCTGGAAAAGGAGCAGTACAACAATTATCAAACGATAAACCTGTTGTGTCTGTAGTAGAAGATGAGAAAAAAGAAGTAGCAAAAGATAAAGAATAGCAAAGTGAAGAACCTCTAGTAAGTGAGATACTAGAGGTTCTTCTGTGAATTATAATATTTCGAATAATATACATTTTTATATATTGTTTTAATTATATAAATTATATAGAATGAAAAAGGTATGTATCAACTCTTCAATAGAGAAAGATATAGAGAGTCACACTGATACATTTCAATCGTAAGATTTATATAAAGAAATTAAATGTAAGGCAATTACATTTAAAACGGTATGGAGGGGTAGAAACATGTTTCAAGGAAAATTAAGGAGTAGTAGCTTAAAAGCAAAGTTACTTGTATCATTTGTTATCATTTTAATTCTTCCAAGTATTGTAATTGGTTGGACGTCTTATCAACAAGCGAAGACAAATTTTAATGAAACGATTTCACAATCGGCGAAAGATAATATAAAAATTTTGGATAATGTAATTAATAAAGAATTGGATAGTAAAAAAGTAGATGCAGTTTATTTTACGAAGTTATTTACACAATCAAGTTACCAAGCGGATCAAATACAAAATATCCAAAATAAACTAGAAGAATATAATAAGTTACATCCAGAACTGGAAGCCATCTATACTGGAACCAGCAATGGGCAGTTTATTCAATCACCGTCTATTCAAATGCCAGAAGGATATAATCCTACAGAAAGAGATTGGTATAAAGAGGCAGCGAAAAAAAGTGGAGAAGTAATTATTACAGCTCCATATAAATCAAAAACGACAGGAAATATTGTTATTACAATAGCAAAACAAAATGAGGATAAGAGCGGTGTTCTCGGTATTGATTTAATTATTAATGATATCGTAAACACTTCGAAGATGGTTAATATCGGTAAAAGTGGATATGTAGCAATTTTTGATCAAGATAAAAATGTAGTAGCGCATCCAACGATGAAGCCAGGGGATAAGGTAGAAGAGAAGCTTGAAAAAAAGTTGTATAAACAAGAAATAGGTGATTTTAATTTCACATTAGATGGTGAAGAGCGCCATATCACTTTTAAAACAAATAAGATAACTGGATGGAAAATAGCAGGAATTATGCCTTCAAAAGAAATTATTGAAGCAGCTGAACCTATTTTCTATAAAACGATAACTGTTATTGGTATTTCATTAATAATTGGCGGGATTTTAATTTACTTCATAATTGCTTCTATAATTAATCCGTTAAAACAACTTGTTATATCATCGAAAAAAATTAGTGAAGGCGATTTAACAGAATCCATTACAGTTCATTCTAAAGATGAAATTGGACAGCTAGGAGAAAGCTTTAACGAGATGGCAGCATCATTACAGAAGGTCATTTCTAATATAAATACTTCAGCAAGTCATGTAGCGGCATCTTCAGAAGAATTAACAGCTAGTATGAAGCAGACGAGTGAAGCGACGGAACAAATTACACAAGCGATAGAGCAAGTGTCGAGTGGAGCGGAAATACAAACGAAAGAAGTTGAAGAAGGCGCAACGTTATTAGAAGAAGTTACAGAAGGAATTCAGCGTGTTGCAGATAGTTCTTCATTAGTATCCACAGCATCTATGTATACGAAGAAAAAGGCCGAAGATGGTGGGAAGTTAGTTGAACAAACTGTGAATCAAATGCAATTAATCCATGATTCGGTTTCACAATCAGATAAAGTTATTGTGTTGTTAGATGATAAATCGAAACAAATTGGAGCGATTCTTGAGGTGATTCAACATATTGCAGAGCAGACAAATTTACTAGCATTAAATGCTGCAATTGAGGCTGCGAGAGCTGGAGAGCAAGGAAGAGGATTTGCAATTGTAGCAGATGAAGTGCGAAAGTTAGCAGAACAATCAGGACAGTCTTCTACGGAAATTGGAAAACTAGTAAAAGAGATACAATTTGACATAAAAGAGACAGTAAGCTCTATGAAGCAAGTTGGAACAGAAGTACAATCAGGACTTGTAGTTGCAAATGAAACGAAGCAAAGCTTTGCTGAAATATTGAAGTCTACAGATGATACAGTTGTACAAATTGATAGTATGGTAGAAGTAGCGAAACAAATGACAGTAGATGCAAAACAAGTTAGCGCATCTATTAATGAAATTGCAGCTACGATTGAAGAAAATGCAGCAAGCGTTCAAAATATTGCTGGTTCTTCAGAAGAACAATTAGCTTCAGTGGATGAAATCAATGCAGCAGCAGTTCATTTATCGCAAATGGCAGAAGAATTACAAGAGATGATTGGAAAATTTAAAGTGTAATAAAAAATGTTAAGAAACGAGGTAGTAATTGTACTTCGTTTCTTTTTTTATGAAGATAAAAATAAAGAAATATAGAGTAACCGTGTTATGATTAGGTGTAATTACAAAAGACTGTAAATTCTTTAAATTCCATCTTTAATTATGTTAGGGGAATGGTTTTGAAATTTAAAAAGTTAAAACTACAACCGAGAATTACATTAACAATTAGTACACTTATTCTAGTCGTACTTCTATTAACAAGTTATTTATTTTATTACATATTGTCTGAAACGGTAGAAGAGCAAATTGGTAAACGGGCTTTGCATGTTGCGAAAACAGTTGCTGCTATACCTGAAATAACGGAAGCTTTTCAAAAAGAAAATCCAGCTTCTATTATTCAGCCAATTGCAGAAAAAATTCGAATTGATACAGATGCTGATTTTATTGTAGTTGGAAACAAAGAGGGGATTCGATATGCACATCCTAAGCGAGATAAAATAGGAGAAGAAATGGTTGGTGGAGATAACGAAGGGGTTCTATTAGAAGGGAAATCGTATGTTTCGAGAGCAACTGGATCATTAGGCCCTTCATTACGTGGAAAAGTTCCAATCCGTAATCAGGAAAATGAAATTATTGGCGTGGTGTCTGTTGGATTTTCAATGGATGATATTCATGGAGCCGTAGAAGTGTATGGAAAGCGCGTATTTTGGATTACAATAATCGGTCTTTTAATTGGAATAATTGGCTCTATATATTTAGCGGGAAGTATAAAAAGAATGATGTTTGGGATGGAGCCAGAAGAAATTTCATCTTTATACGAAGAGCATAGTACAGTGATTCAATCTGTACGTGAAGGGATTATTGTTATTGATCAAAATGGCATGATTAGTTTAGTCAACCAAGCGGCTTATGATATTCTTTCGCTAGATAAACAACGAAATATTATTGGAGAATTTATTTTAAATGTAATTCCTAATTCAACAATACTAGATGTATTTCAAACTGGTGAAGAACAGTTTGATCGTCAATTAAATATAAAAGGGCAGGCTGTGATTGCGAACCGTCTACCTATTAAAGTAAAGAATAAAGTAACTGGCGTTGTATCGAGCTTACGTTTGAAATCTGAAATGGATCAATTAACAGCAGAATTATCTCAGACGAAGCAATATACAGAGGCATTACGAGCGCAAACACATGAATATAACAATTTGTTGTATACGCTTTCAGGTCTTATTCAGTTAGAATCATATGAGGATGCTTTAGAGCTTATTCATAAGGAAACAGCGGTATATCAAGATTTTGTTCAATTTATTATGAAGCGAATTCAAAATCCGTGGTTAGGTGGGATTTTAATTGGATTCTATAATAGAGCGCGAGAGTTAAAGATTGATTTTATGCTAGATCGAGAAAGTAGCTTAGATAAATTAAGTCCGCACATTGAGAGTAATTATGTCGTTTCTATTTTAGGAAATTTAATTACGAATGCATTTGAAGCAATTGAGAGAAATGAAGAGAATGATAAGAAGGTAAGAATGTTTGTAACTGATATTGGAGAAGAAATAGTAATTGAAGTGGAAGATTCAGGACAGGGGATCCATGATGAAGTCATTACTAGTATATTCTATAAAGGCTTCTCGACGAAAGAAGGCGGGAAGCGAGGTTATGGATTAGCAAAAGTGAAAGAGCTAGTAGAAGATTTAAATGGAAGTATTGCAATCGAAAAAGGGGATTTAGGTGGTGCATTATTTATTATCGCATTACCAAAAGAGAGAGGCGAATTGTAATGGGTGAGGAGATTGAAGTATTGATTGTAGAAGATGATATTCGAATTGCGGACATTCATCGTCGTTTTACTGAAAAGGTTGGGGGCTTTAAAGTAATTGGAACAGCAACGACTGGAGAACAAGCGAAAGAATGGCTAGATCTTGTGAAGCCGCAGCTCGTTTTATTAGATGTGTATTTACCTGATATGCAAGGAACGGAACTTGTCACATATATTAGGCATAATTTACATGATACAGATATTATTATGATTACAGCTGCATCGGAAACAGATGTAGTGAGGCACGCTTTACGAGGCGGAGTAACAGATTATATCGTAAAGCCACTTATGTTTGATCGATTTAAGGCGAGTTTGGAAAGTTATCAAAAAAAGATTGTGCAGTTGAAGAAAAATAATCAATTATCTACAGAACAAATAGAACATTTATGGTCTCAAAGAGGCGTAAAAGGAACTGAAATAGAATATGCGCCGAAAGGGATCGATCCTTTAACTTTAGCAAAAATAAAAAAGCATATGTTAATAGTGAATGAAGAAGGAATTACAGCAGAAGTGTTAAGTACAATGGTAGGAGTAAGCAGGTCAACAGCGAGGCGTTATTTAGAGTATTTAATATCTGGAAAGAGAGTTTATGCGGAGCTTACATATGGGAGTGTAGGGAGACCGGAGAGACGGTATTTTCTTGTTTCTTCATAATAGAAAAAGAGTAGAGGATATATGTCCTCTACTCTTTTTTATCTTATATTGGAATAATCCCAATTACAATTCCAGTAATCAACATCACCATTGTTGTTCCAACTGCCCACAATAAAGTGAAGCGTTGATGTTCACCAAAATCAACTTTGGCCATTCCGACTAATAAATAAGTGGATGCGACAAGAGGGCTTAATAAGTGAACAGGTTGACCAAGTAAAGAAGCACGTCCCATTTCGGCTGCACTAATTCCGTAAGCAGCGGCAGCTTTCGTTAAAATAGGTAATACGCCGAAGTAAAATGCATCATTAGACATGAAAAATGTGAACGGCATACTAAGAAGAGCTGTAATAATTGGTAGTTGTGGTCCAAGAGCGTCTGGTATAAGAGTGACTACACTTTGAGCCATTGCATCTACCATTTTTGTTCCTGATAAAATACCAGTGAAAATTCCAGCGGCAAATACGAGAGAAACAACCGCTAATACGTTTCCTGCGTGAGAAGCAATACGTTCTTTCTGTTGTTCTAAGTTCGGATAGTTAAGCATAACAGCAATCGCGAAAGCAATTGTAAATAAAACAGGTAACGGCATAACTTCTAGTATAAGGAAAACAAGTAAGGTAACAGTTAATAAAAAGTTAATCCATAGAAGCTTAGGGCGTTTATGAACGGCAGCTTCTACTGTGGCAGCTTGCTCATCCATCGTTTGCATTTGTTTTAAATATTGTACATCCATAATGCCTAAACGTTTTCTTTCTTTTTTGCCAAGATAGTAAGCAACGAAAACGACCCAAATTGCACCAGCGATCATTCCTGGTATAAGTGGTGTAAAGAGTTCTGATGCGTCTAGTCCAAGAGCACTCATAACCCGAGCTGTCGGTCCGCCCCACGGTGTAAGATTTGTTACTCCTGCTCCTAACATAACAACCCCAGCTAATATAAGTGGATTCATTCCAAGGCGTTTATATAGTGGGTACATTGCGGAAACAGTAATCATATACGTTGTTGTTCCATCCCCATCTAATGAAACAATAATCGTAAGAATCGCTGTACCAACAACAATTTTTAAAGGATCTCCTTTTACAAATTTCAAAATCCTACTAATGACAGGATCGAATAAACCGCTATCAATCATAATTCCAAAATACAAAATAGCAAACATAAGCATAATACCAGTAGGTGCTAGTTTTTGAATCCCTTCTAACATCATAGGTCCCATATTTGCATAAAAACCGCCAATTAATGCGAAAGTAATTGGAATTAATATTAATGCTACTAGTGCTGACATACGTTTCGTCATAATTAAAAACATAAAGACAAATACCATCGCAAATCCAAGTAGTGCTAACATGTAATCTCCCCCTTAAAAATGATTGCGCTTTCAAAATGTAATGAAAATTCAGATAAAATGTTTTTTGTTTATCATAAAATCAATCATTCAAATGGTAAATAATTTGAAAAATAACATCATTAGAAGCATAATTTTTATTTTGGTCATTTTGTTCACAGGAGTTAATTTGAATTTTTAAAAAGTAAGCTGCTCTCCGTAAGAATGGTAGAATAAGATGAAAATATTGAAGTGTGAAATAGGGAGTAGATTTTATATGAAAACGAGAATGGAAGAGATTTATAGTTCTTATGAAGGAAAAGTAGAAGAGATTTTTGTTAAAGAATCTTCTTACGTATATGAGTGGGAAAAATTAATGATGATCCGAAAAAATAACGGTGAACTTGAAAAAGTTGCGATCGGTATTAGTGGAAATATAAGGTTAGTAAATGTAGTTGTTGGACAGCAAATTAATACAGATACATTATTAGTTAAGTTAGAAGATGATTTATTAATTACAGGTTGTGAATGATGAGAGATGTGTAGATATGACTACACATCTTTTTTGTTCCATATATTACAAAAAGAACATTGTTTTTTCACAAATCTCACACAAGTTTTTGATATTCTCCTAGTGGAAGATACGGTTAGGGAGGAAATAAAATGAGAACAAAGTATGTGATGCTTGCTATATGCTTATTCCTTGTCTTTACAATAGTAGGATGTGGTAAGAAACGAGCAGAGGCTGTGGCAATTGATGAGAAACATGATAAATGTGATATTTGCCAAATTGGGGTAATGGATAATCAATTTGCAACAGAAGTTATTTTAGAAAATGGAAAAGCGTTAAAGTTTGATGATATCGGTTGTATGTATAAATGGATGGAGATTAATCCAGGAGAAAAGACGAAAGAAAAATTTGTTCGCGATTATGATTCGAAAGAGTGGATTTCATTAGAAGATGCGACTTACGTATATGATAAAACAATAACGACACCGATGGCTTATAATGTTATTTCATTTGAAAGTAAAAAGGATGCAGAGAATTTTGTGTCTAACTATAAAGGAAAAGTTCTTTCATATAAAGAGCTAGCAGCGCATAAATGGGAAATGAATAAAGAGATGATGGGGAACCCGAAAAAGGGAAATCACGGTGGGCACCATTAATAATAAAAAAAGACAACTACATAGTTGTCTTTTTTTATTATTACTCAGGTGCAAATATAGAAAAGGTGTCAAATTTTTAGAAGAACGGTTACAATGGAATATAGTAACCTAAAGCAATTATGTATGTACTTTTTAGAAATGTATACAAATGCGGTAAAATCGTGCTAAACTAATTGCTGCGCTAATATAGGTTGAGAAACGTAGATATAAGTTTAGATAATCCGATTAAAGAAGGAATATAAAGGGCTTATGGATAAATGTAATCAAGAAGAGTTATTGTATGTGATGGAGGAATGGTTAAGAAAACATTATCTTTCATAGGAGCTGTAGTTGTGAGAAAACAAAAAATTTTATTATGTATGTTATTAGGATTTTTAATGACGGTAGTGGCTTGCGATAAGCAAGAGGAGCCAGAATCGAAACCGGTTCATGTGAAAAATGAAAAGAAAAAAGAAAAGCATAAAGAACAGGAAGAACCTAAAGAAGAAAAAAGTATAAATTTAATGGACAAACAGTTGCTACTTTCTGCGACTCTTGGAGACACGGAAACAGCTATGAAGTTGATTCAAGATGGAGCCAATATAAACGTAGAAGGTGACAATGGAGAAACGCCAATCCTTGCAGCAACGTATCAAAATCATGTAGAGACAGTTAAAGCGTTAATTGGTGCAGGGGCTAATATTGAAAGTAAAGACGAGAAACAAAGTAATCCATTTCTTTATGCAAGTAGAGAAGGCTATACTGACATTGTAAAGCTATTAATTAATGCAGGGGTTAATACGAAAGAAATTACTAAATCAGGTGGAACAGCACTCATTTCTGCATCTGAACGTGGCCATGTAGAGGTCGTAAAAGAGTTATTAGAGCATACGGATATTGATGTGAATTATAGAAATGCTCGTGGTGGAACAGCTTTAGTAGAAGCAATCGTATTAGGAAATGGTAGTGAAAGCCATAAGAAAGTAATTCAAATGCTTATTGACCACGGGGCAGATGTAAATATGGCCAATAAGGAAAATGTTACACCACTGCAATATGCTGAAAAAAGAGGTTTTAAAGATATTGCAAATATGTTGAGGGTAGCTGGAGCGAATGAAGTAATGCAGCCACAACCACAACCGGTGGAATAACAAAACAAAGAAATAAAAAGTACGAAATAATCTCATTTAGATAGACAGAATGAAGAAGTCATTTAGTATGGTGGATTCAGTAATGTGTATTTAAATGGGATTTTTATTTTGGGCATGAAAAATAGATTATGAATGGTATATGGAGTAACTAAGGAGGATATAAATGAGGCTCTCAGAACTTGATTTAATAGCAATTCAGGTAGAGGTTTTATTTGTTCATAATCAAGTAGGAAAAATGAAATATGTAAATGAACAAGGAAATCCAAAAGCACCACGCTTTTTTCTTGGCGGAACTCGTGAAGGTAGTATAACGAGATATCATTGTGATCTGGATGATGAAACGGTAGGTCAGATTGAGAAATTAATTCGAGAACCTTCAAATCATATAGAATTAGCTAAGATCATTGATGTATTAAATGAAGAAAGAACAGTAAAAAATATTTGGATGGGCACTGCTTTCATGTTCTCTAATAATTTACATAAGCCAACTAGAACAATACAGATAACAGAGAAGAATAAAGAGCTTTTGCGAGAAAATTTTCCTAATCTAATAGAACAGATGGAGTGGAGGCAACCTTACTTTGCAATTGTAAAAAATGAAAAGGTAGTTTCTATATGTTGCAGTGCTAGGAGTACGCCTGTAGCTGCTGAGGCGAGTGTGGAAACTTTAGCGGAGTTTCAAGGGAATGGATATGGTGCTGATGTTGTTACAGACTGGGCGATATCAATACAAGAAGAAAAACGCATTCCACTTTATAGTACTTCTTGGGATAATTATGCTTCACAAGCAGTTGCGAGAAAACTAAAACTGATTAACTATGGAATGAATTTGCATATCACTTAAATTTTAAAAATAGTTGTTTGCTGTTGGGGTTCATTCGTATATTTAGATTATTGTTAAAAAAATATGGTGAATATTAACATTCGATTAACACCTAATTAACAATCTATCAAAACTGACTTAATAAATGCGTAATATAGTAAAGGTAACAGAATAACTAGGGTAGAGAACATTTGAGAACACCCGCTTACATATAACGTGCCACTTTCTTAGGTGTGCTCTATTTCCTAGAGTTCAAATAAGGAGAAAGGTGTTCTATGTAAGTAGGTGTTTTTAGTTTGGATAAAAATAGAAAAGCTAGGTGGAATAAATGTTCAAAGAACCTTATATTGCGATGATAAAGGATTGGAAAGGGTACAAAACATACAAAAAATTACCGAAAACAGTTTTTCTTATGACTGGTTCAATGCTGGAGTTACCAGAGCGTGTATATGAATTACAGAAACATGGACATGATGTATTTCTTCATTGTGATTTTATACAAGGTTTAAATACAAATACAGAGGAAGCCCTTTTGTATATTCAAGATGTTATTGGGGCGCAAGGCATTATTTCAACAAAAGGCTCGACAATTCGAAATGCTAATAAAATTGGATTAAAAACGATTCAACGCATTTTTATTGTTGATACTTTGTCTCTTACAAAATCAATTGAGAATTGTAAAACGACTAAACCGAATGCGGTAGAGATTATGCCTGGTATTATGCCTTCCATTATTAAGCAGTTAGCAGAGGAAATAGAGTTTCCTATTATTGCAGGCGGACTAATTCAAACACGAGAAGATGCGGAAATTGCTATTCGTGCAGGAGCAAGTGCGATTTCAACGAGTCATTATGAAGTATGGATACAAGAAGAAAAAAGGAGTGCAATCTTGTGATTGAATTGAAAAATGTTTCAAAGGTGTATAAAAATGCGGAAGAGATAGCGGTTAAAGGTGTATCGGTTCACATTAAGAAGGGCGAGTTTTTTGTTTTAGTTGGACCTTCAGGATGTGGGAAAAGTACACTATTACGAATGATCGCTGGTTTAGAAGAGATTTCTTCGGGAGATTTAATTATTAATGAACATGTTGCAAATGATTTAGAGCCGAAAGACCGTAATCTATCAATGGTATTTCAAAATTATGCACTATATCCACACTTATCTGTAGAAGAAAACATTTTATTCGGACTTAAGGTAAGAAAAATACAAAAAGAAGAGCGACAAAAGCGATTAATGGAAGCAATTGAAATGGTAGGACTGAAAGAGTATGTAAAAATGAAGCCAGGACAGTTATCAGGGGGACAAAGACAGCGTGTGGCACTTGCTAGGGCGATCGTGAGTCAAGCACCGATCTGTTTAATGGATGAACCACTTTCAAATTTAGATGCGAAATTACGTGCGCAAATGAGGATTGAAATTAGAGAAATTCAGCAACGTCTAGGAATTACAATGATTTATGTTACTCATGATCAAATAGAAGCGATGACTATGGGAGATCGTATCATGGTCTTAAATAAAGGAAGTATACAGCAAGTTGGAACACCGCTTGATATATATAACGAACCCGCGAATGAATTTGTTGCAAGTTTTATAGGTTCTCCTTCGATGAATATAAATGATGGGGAAGTGGACAAAGAAAAAGGCGTATTACATATAGGACAATTGCAAGTTCCGTTATCTATAGGACAGTTAAAGCGATTACCAGAAGGAACTATTCGAATAGGTATGCGTCCTGAACATATTGCACTGTCTGAGGAAGGGCAAGAAGTGACGCTACAATCTGTGGAAGTATTAGGGAATGAATCTATATTAAATTTCGCAGTAAATGGAACAATTTGGAGTGCGAAAGTCATTGGACAGCTACTCCTGAACAAAGGTGACAAAGTAAAATTATTATTCTCGCAAGAAAAGTTATGCTTCTTTCACCAAAATACGAATGAACGGTTAAAAGTGGTAGCTGAAGAAGAGTTGAAAGTGGTGGCGAAATAATGATTGAAGTAGGTAAGTTACCAGCTCAAGCAAAAGTGTCAAAAAAGAAGAATTTATGGAGTAGAACGAAAGATTTAAGAGTAGGATTATTGTTTTTGGCGCCATCTATTTTACTGTTTTCAATTTTTCTTTTCTATCCATTATTTAGAACGATCTACTATAGTTTTTATTTAACAGATATACACGGAGAAGCTAATCTTTTTGTTGGCTTAGAAAATTATCAATACCTATTTTCTGATCCTGCTTTCTACAAGAGTATAAAGTCAACTTTATTATTTGTTGTATATACAGTGCCGACGAGTATTATAATCGCTTTATTTCTTGCATTGATTGCAAATGGAAAAGTAAGGGGTGTTGGGTTATTCCGTGTGTTATTTTCTTCCACTATGGGAATATCAGTAGCTGCTAGTGCGGTGATTTGGCTATTTTTGTTTCATCCAAGTGTAGGGTTATTTAATAATATATTAGCCTCTATGAATCTACCTGCAATCGCATGGTTAACGAGTCCAGATTGGGCGTTGTTCTCTGTATCGGTTACAACGGTTTGGGTGAATACAGGATTTGCATTTTTAGTTATATTAGGTGGTTTACAAAATATTGATACGTCTTTATATGAGAGTGCATCAATAGATGGTGCTAGCTATTTATATAAGCTTCGTCGTGTTACATTACCGATGCTATCACCAACTTTATTCTTTATCGTGACAGTAACGTTAATTAGTGCGTTTCAAAGCTTTGGACAAATTGATATTTTAACGCACGGTGGGCCAAATGATGCAACGAATTTAATTGTGTATTCGATTTATAAAGAGGCATTTGTGAATCATCAATTTGGAACAGCAAGTGCACAAGCGATGGTATTATTTATTTTCATTTTCATTGCTACATTACTTCAATTCAAGTTTGCTGAGAGAAAGGTGCATTATAAATGATCGTTAAACAGTGGAAACAAAATTTCCTATTATACATGCTGCTCATTATTAGTGCAGTAATGGTATTTTTTCCTGTACTCTATGCGTTTTTAATAAGCTTTATGACACCAGATGATATTCAAATGAGAAGGTTATTTCCGACCCAATTTACTTTTGATAATTTTATTAATATCTTTCAAAAAGTACCGCTGTTTACATACCTATATAACAGTTTAATCGTATCAACAGTCGTTATGATTGGACAACTTATCGTATCAAGTTTAGCGGCTTATGCTTTTGTCTTTCTTCAGTTTAAAGGAAGAAACCTTATTTTCTTCCTGTTTATTTCAACGATGCTTATTCCGTGGGAAGCGACGATGGTACCTAACTTTTTAACGATTCAAAACTTTGGTTGGATCAATAGTTTTGCTGGGATGACAGTGCCGTTTTTTGCAACAGCTTTCGGTATTTTCTTACTCCGTCAACATTTTATGACGCTTCCGAATGAACTGAAAGAAGCTGCTTTTATTGAAGGAATTGGAAATGTAAGGTTTTTATTTCGCGTCGTAATTCCGTATTGTAAAACGAGTTTTATTACGCTTGGAGTATATAGCTTTTTAACAACATGGAATATGTACTTATGGCCACTCTTAGTGACCACTGATGAAAAAGTGAGAACAGTCCAAATTGGTATAAAGCAGCTTCAGTCTCAAGAAGTTGCAACTGATTGGGGAAGTGTAATGGCCGGTGTTACGGTTATTGTAATTCCAACATTGATTTTACTATTTGTAGGGCAAAAGCAATTACAACAAGGGTTAACAAAAGGTGCAATTAAATAACGAAGAGAAGGTGAATGTAAAATGAATTTAGTTAAAAAAGGTGCTGCTCTATTAATGGCAGCAACAATGGCATTATCTAGTGCCGCTTGTTCAAATAGTAAAACGGAGGGGAAACCTGAAGCACAGGCAAAAGTAGCACCAGTTGAAAAAAATGGTGATAAAACTGTAATTCGTTTCTGGCACGCAATGGGTGGAAAAACACAAGGTGTATTAGATGGGCTTGTTGCAGACTATAATAAATCGCAGAATAAATACGAGATAAAGGCAGAATTCCAAGGGACATATGAAGAGTCTTTAACGAAATTTAGAACGATGTCTGCAACGAAAGAAGCACCAGCGCTTGTTCAATCGAGTGAAATTACAACGAAATATATGATTGATAGCAAAAAGATTACGCCAATTGATAGTTGGATAAAAAAAGATAAGTATGATACTTCAAAGTTGGAAAAAGCAATTACAAATTATTATTCAGTTGATGGGAAAATGTATTCTATGCCATTTAATTCATCTACACCAGTATTAATTTATAATAAAGATGCTTTTGCAAAGGCGGGCTTAGATCCAGAAAAAGCTCCGAAAACGTATACGGAATTACAAGAAGCAGCGAAAAAGTTAACGATTAAAGAAGGCGGAAATGTAAAACAATATGGATTCTCAATGCTGAATTATGGTTGGTTCTTTGAAGAATTGTTAGCGACACAAGGAGCTTTATATGTAGATAATGAAAATGGTCGTAAAGATGCTGCAAAGAAGGCGGTATTTAACGGTAAAGAAGGACAAAAAGTATTTGGAATGTTAGATGAATTAAATAAAGCTGGTGCACTTGGAAAGTATGGAGCAAGTTGGGATGATATTCGTGCCGCGTTCCAGTCTGGACAAGTTGCTATGTATTTAGATTCTTCAGCGGGTGTTCGCGACTTAATTGATGCATCTAAGTTTAATGTAGGCGTGTCGTATATTCCGTATCCAGAGGATTCGAAACAAAATGGCGTTGTTATTGGTGGAGCATCATTATGGATGACGAATATGGTTTCAGAAGAAACACAACAAGGTGCTTGGGACTTTATGAAATATTTAACGAAGCCAGACGTACAAGCAAAATGGCATACTGCAACAGGCTATTTCTCTATTAATCCAGATGCATACAATGAACCGTTAGTAAAAGAGCAATATGAAAAATATCCACAGCTAAAAGTAACAGTAGAACAATTACAAGCGACGAAGCAATCTCCAGCAACTCAAGGGGCATTAATTAGTGTATTCCCAGAATCACGAGATGCAGTTGTAAAAGCATTAGAAGCAATGTATGACGGAAAGAATAGTAAAGAAGCGTTAGATGAGGCTGCAAAAGCAACAGATAGAGCAATTAGTATTTCAGCTCGTACGAGTCAAAAATAAGAGAAAGCCGTATCCCAAAAGGATACGGTTTTCTTTACAAGGAGATAAGGGATCAAAAAAATGAAGAAGTCTTATCTCTTTTATATGAGTAAAGAGTCTAGAATGAATCTTGTCCTTTTCATTATTTGTTTAACTCCATTGCAACTTGTTTGCCATTTACGAAAACCTCTGCCACCGCTACTACAACTTCCATCACTTTTTTCATTTCTCATCTCTCCTTGTTTTTTTGTTTCATTTCTTACTTTTAGTATAAGGAAATATAGCAATTGCAACTATCGAATTGGATGACAAGAGACTTACATTGTTGTAAGGATAATAGTTTAGTTTGTAATAAATGTGATTTGGAATTACAGTTCGTAACTTTCTGACGTTTTGAACTATAATTAGAAAGGGGAGGGATAATATGAAAAGAATTCTTGTTATTAGTGATATTCATGGAGAAATAAAAAAGTTTGAACAGTTATTGGAAGAAGCTCAATACGATGCGAGACAAGATCAATTGATTTTATCAATTTAGCCAAGAAGACTCCTTCCTCAAGGAGCGTGAAGGACGTAGTCCAGCGAGTAGGTGGGAGATGAATTGGCTTCGAACAAGAGATGACAGGAGGGCATCTTAATTGTTCGACATATGTAAAGTGTTACCAGACAATTTGTAATAATCACTTCACTATCAATCGAATGTACGTTTGGTATATGATAGACATATATCGAAATGGAGGTGAAACGAAGGATGATTAATAAAGCGTATAAATTTCGTATCTATCCAAATAAAGCACAAGCGATCCTAATTAATAAAACGATTGGTTGTTCTCGTTTTGTATTCAATCACTTCCTATCTTTATGGGATAATGCATACAAAGAAACAGGAAAAGGTTTGACATATGGTACATGCTCTGCCAAACTTCCTGTCATGAAGAAAGAGTTTGTTTGGCTAAAAGAAGTGGATAGTATTGCTATTCAATCGTCTGTTCGCAACCTTGCGGATGCTTACACACGCTTTTTTAAAAAACAAAACAGTGCCCCGCGTTTCAAATCTAAAAAGAACAACGTACAATCTTATACCACAAAACAAACAAATGAAAACATTGCTGTTGTGGGAAACAAAATGAAATTGCCGAAACTAGGTCTTGTTCGATTTGCCAAAAGTCGTGAAGTAAAGGGACGTATTTTAAATGCTACGGTTAGACGGAACCCTTCTGGTAGATATTTTGTGTCATTGTTAGTTGAAACAGAAGTACAAGAACTTCCGAAAACACATTCTTATATTGGAATGGATGTAGGATTAAAAGATTTCGCCATTTTGTCAGATGGAACAACCTATAAAAACCCTAAATTTTTTCGCTCATTGGAAGAGAAGTTGGCAAAAGCACAGCGTGTTCTTTCTAGAAGAATGAAAGGATCTTCTCGCTGGAATAAACAACGAGTAAGGGTAGCTAGAATTCATGAATACATAGCTAATGCTAGAAAAGATTACTTGGACAAAATCTCAACTGAAATCATCAAAAACCACGATGTTATCGGTATAGAAGATTTACAAGTATCGAATATGTTAAAAAATCATAAGTTAGCAAAAGCGATTAGTGAAGTATCTTGGTCACAATTTAGAACGTTGCTAGAATACAAGGCAAAATGGTATGGAAAACAAGTCATTCCGGTATCCAAAACATTTGCTTCAAGCCAATTATGTTCTTGTTGTGGGTATCAAAATAAAGACGTTAAGACTCTAAATCTTCGTGAATGGGATTGTCCTGAGTGCAATAGTCATCACGACAGAGATATTAACGCAAGTATCAATCTTAAAAATGAAGCTTTAAGGCTTCTAACCGTAGGAACTACGGGGATAGCCTAATGAATTAGAAGCCACTAGGCTTCTGTACTTAGGAATCTCCCACTTCAAACAGTCCGTAAGGACGTTAAGTGGTGAGTAGTTCAATCAAGAATTAGATCATTACATTGAAACAGAAGAGTATATATTTGTACATGCTGGTGTTGAGCCAATGAAGCGAGTTTAGGAGGAATCTTATTTCTTTCAATTTTTTATTAAGCAAAATTTAAGGAAGAGTTTTTATAATAAATCTTCCAAATTTTATATCGAGAAAAACGTTAAAATATAATTATAAATAGAATTGAACAATATGGTGGAAGGTGAGAATATGCGCTTACTCGTAGTAGAAGATAACGCTTCTTTATTAGAGTCTATTGTCCAAATATTACGCGATGAATTTGAAGTAGATACAGCATTGAATGGAGAAGATGGGTTATTTCTAGCGTTACAAAATATATATGATGCCATTTTGCTCGATGTGATGATGCCAGAAATGGACGGTTTTGAAGTGATTCAAAAAATACGTGATGAAAAGATTGAAACGCCAGTCCTGTTTTTGACAGCGAGAGATTCTTTAGAAGATCGAGTGAAAGGGTTGGATTTTGGCGGGGATGACTATATCGTTAAGCCGTTTCAGGCCCCAGAATTAAAAGCAAGAATTCGTGCTTTGTTACGACGAAGCGGTAGTTTAACAACAAAGCAGACCATTCGCTATAAAGGGATTGAATTATTTGGAAAAGATAAAGAGGTTCAAGTCGATGGACAAGGTATTAAGCTAACACTAAAACAATATGAGCTTCTAGAGTACCTTGTTCAAAATAGCGGAAAGATTTTAATGCGTGAACAAATTTTTGATCGTGTTTGGGGATTTGATTCAGATACGACAGTAGCAATTGTAGAAGTGTATGTACATCATTTACGTAAAAAATTAGAGCCATTCGGTTATCAGAAAGATATTCAAACCGTTCGAGGTATTGGATACATATTAAAAGAACAATGAAAAAGGGAAGTATGTTTCAGAAGACGCGCATTCGATTGACTATATTGAATTCATTAGTATTTATCATTTTGATAGGCGTATTAGGTAGTATTGTTTATTCGTACACATATAAGCGGATTTATAGTGGAGTAAATGAATCGATAGAAAAAGTCGTTCAACATAGAGAGAATGCAGATGATAAAAAACTACCTAAAAAAATTAGAGGATATCCTCCAATTGGGGATCCGAGGATAATGGAATTAACCTGGAATGGAAACACAGTGGAGATAGGTGTTGAAAACGGCAAACGCCGTTTTATCTTTGAAGATAATTTGGAAAAGTTTTCGCCAAAGAAATTAGGAACTTTGCAAGATATAGAGGCGCAAGGGATATATTTTAGAACATTTGCATTTCAACAAAGTGGAAAAATTGTTCAAATCGTACGCGATATAACAGCTGAAGAAGAAATGTTAAATAATTTATTTTTAATTCTTGTTATAGGTTGTAGTGTAGGAAGCCTATTTGCAATAGGAATCGGCTTTTTCTTAGCTGGCAGGGCACTCGTACCCATTCAAAATTCATGGGAAAAGCAGCAACAATTCGTTTCGGACGCATCGCATGAATTAAGGACACCGCTTGCGGTTATTCAATCCAAAACAGATATATTATTTCAGTCACCATCTGCGACAATAGAAGAAAAAGCGATGGATATTTCTACGATTTCAAAGGAGTGTAGACGGTTATCTAAGCTTGTAGCTAATTTATTATTGTTAGCACGTTCGGATTCTAATCAAATTGAGATGGATAAGAAAACATTTGAAATGGATACATTGTTAGAAGAAATAGTAGATCCATATAAGGAGATTGCTTCTTATCAAGAAAAAGAGATGATATTAAAAGTAGAGCATGGTATATCATTTATGGGTGATAGAGAGAGAATTCATCAAATGATGGTCATATTGTTAGACAATGCGATGAAGTATACGAATGAAGGTGGTCATATTCAAATCGATTGTACGCAAACGAACAGTTCGATTCGTATACGAGTGAAAGATGATGGGATAGGAGTGAAAGATGAGGATATCCCCAAACTATTTAATCGTTTTTATCAAGGGGATAAAGCGAGAAGTGCGTCAGAAGGAGCTGGATTAGGCCTTTCAATCGCGAATTGGATTGTAGACAAGCATTATGGGAAAATATTAGTAGAGAGCAAATGGGAAGAGGGTACTTGTTTTGAAGTGATTCTTCCTAAAAACCAAAGAATATAAGTGAGAAGACGATCTTGTTTTTACAAGGTCGTCTTTTTTTAAGGGAAAGTTAAGAAACTATTTATAACATGTATGATATACAGAAAGTTCGCCGTATGAAGAAGCGATTATAAAAAGGTATTTGAGCAGATTATATCGATCATAACGTTATTTCGATTATGTATAGGGAATGATGTAAAAGAAAGTGTAAGAGGGAGGAATTAATTTTGAAAAAGAAAATGATGACGGTATTCACTATTGGAGTAATGAGTTTAAGTATATTAGGCGGTGCCTCTCCTTCTGAAACATCAAAAGGAAAGACAAATTACACGCAGCGTAGTAAAGAACAATTAAATAATGGAAAGATACATGCGGTACATACAGAAGAAAAGGCAGAGAATTTAGGGATTGAAACGGAAGGGAAAGAACAAATTACGCTAGAAAAAGAAATCCATGAGACGGAAGTAGGAAGGGAAGCAGAACAGTTAGGAATTTCGATTGAAGGAAAAGACGTTGGAACTCTTTCAGAAGAAATCTATGAAACAAAAATAAAGCAAGAAGCGTTAAAGCTAGGCATATCTATAGAGAATACAACGATTGTAAATTTAATTAATCAAATTAATACGATTAAAATTAACAATGAAGCGGATAAATTAGGCATTTCGGCAAATGGAAAAGAAATAGAGGACATTGAGGAAGAAATCTATGGAACGAAAGTAAGAGAGGAAGCAGGGGAGTTAGGTATTTCCCAAAAAGGAAAAGAGATAGAAACGTTAGCACAAGAAGTGTATGAACAAAAAGTACAGGAAGAAGCAAAAAAATATCATATTGATTTGTATGGTAAAGATATATATCAAGTATTAAAAGAAATTAATGAGCAAAAAGTATTACAAATGGCAGATGAGCTTAATATGGATAAAACGAATATGAACGTTCAAGAATTAGCCGAAAAAATAAAAAAAGATCAGCCTGAAAAAGGAAAAGAACTAAATTTTGTACCGGTGATTCGCACGGATGCTGACGCGTTTTATTCTTATTTAACGAACTAAAAAGGGCGTGAGAGTGATACGGAGATGGAAGTGGTATTTATGTATGGCCTTACTCGGTATAGCAGTATGGAACGTATATACAAATGGAATTACAAAGTATATGGAGAAGTTAACATTTTTCAATATACAAAGCGGAAAAGAAGCGGAGTTTAGTAATAATGATGAAAATGTTATCTTATCAAATGTACCTTTAATTCAGCAATTACCAGAGCTAGATAGAGGATGCGAAGTAACGAGCTTAGCGATGTTATTACAATATGCAGGTGTTTCAGTAGATAAGATGCAATTGGCAAGTGAAATCAAAAAGGTTAATTTTTTAGATGACGGTGTAAGAGGGAATCCGAATGAAGGATTTGTAGGAAATATTTATACTTTTTCTGAATCTGGATATGGTGTATATCATGAACCACTTTTTCAATTAGCAAAAAAATATTTACCTAATAAAGCTGTAGACTTAACAGGGAAGAGTATAGAAGAAATGTATAAGAGTGTAAAATCAGGACAACCGGTAGTTATGATTACGAATGCAACATTTGCACCATTAGATGAGGATGAATTTACTACATGGGAAACAAATAGTGGAGATGTTTCTATTACGTATAATGAGCATTGTGTTGTGCTTGTTGGATATGATAAGGAATTTGTATATATTCGAGATCCTCTCAGTGAAAGTTTGGATGTAAAAGTACCGAGAGATCGTTTTGAAGAGGCATGGATGCAAATGGGGAGTCAGGCGATTAGTTATGTGAAAAGCAATTAGTAAGGAAGGGGATGTAAGGAATTATAAGAGGATTTTGTGTGGGTGTATTTTGTTAAGAAATAAGAGAACTTCAGCTTATTAAATAAGCTGAAGTTCTCTTATTTTTTATGATTAAAACTTTAGAAGTAGTGAATATGTAAAAATGCATAATTGACGAAAAAATTACATGTTATCATTATATATTGTTTTATATATGTTGATTGTATAAAATTACACAAGTATTCACATTACATAAAGGAGGCTTATTATGCAAAAAATATTTAACTGGGTTAAATGTATGAGTATCAAGAAAAAATTAATCATTTCATTCTTTCTTATTTTAACTATACCAGGACTTATTATCGGTGGTGTTTCATATCAAACTGCCAAAACAAATTTTGAACAACAAATCACAGGTAAAGCAAAGGAAAACATTTCGATTTTAAATACTGTTATTTCTCAAAATATAGAAGAGAAATTTGTTGATGCAGCATACTTTGCAGACATCTTAACAGAGGATACATATCCAAACGGGCAAGAAGAAATAGTAAGAACGAAGTTAGCACAATATATAAAACTTCATCCAGAAGTAGAAGGCATTTATATTGGAACGCAGACGGGAAAGTTTATAAGAGAACCATTTATCCAAATGGCTGATGGGTATAATCCAACAGATAGATCTTGGTATAAAGAAGCGCATGAGAATAAAGGGAAAGTAATTGTTACTGCACCATATCAATCAGCATCTACCAAAAATATGGTAGTGACAATTGCTAAAGAAGTAAAAGATGGTAAAGGTGTTATAGGAATTAACTTAAATTTAGATAACATCTTAAAAATTTCCAAAATGATTAATATTGGTGAAAAAGGTTATGCAGTTATTTTAGATCAAAATAAGCAAATTGTTAGTCACCCATCCAGAAAACCAGGTGCAAAAGTTACTGATCCTTGGATTAAACCAATTTATGAAGAAAAACAAGGAAATGTGTCTTATACAGAACAAGATGATAAAAAGAATTTAATCTTTGCAACAAATGAGAAAACAGGATGGAAAGTAGTTGGAGTTATGTTCGACGAAGAAATTACCCAAGCTGCGAATCCCGTGTTTTATAAGACTTTGATTGTCATAGCTATCGCTATTGTATTTGGTAGTGTATTAATTTATTTCATTACAAAGTCTATTACAAGACCATTAAGAAAAATAGCTGACTCGGCACATAAAATTAGTAAGGGAGATTTGACAGAGAAAATTACAATCCATTCCAAGGATGATATAGGGAAATTAGGGAATTCATTTAATGAAATGTCTGCCTCTTTACAAGATGTGATTACTCAAATTAGTTTTTCAGCAGAACATGTCGCTGCATCGGCTGAAGAGTTAACAGCGAGCGTACAGCAAGCAAATGATGCGACAGATCAAATTACAATTGCAATGGAACAAGTATCAGGTGGGGCTGAATCACAAAGTCAAGGTGTTGAAGAAGGTGCGGCTACATTACAACAAGTAAATACAGCAATTCAAGATGTAAATGGAAGCGCGGAATCAATTTCTATCTCCTCATTACATGCGAGAGAAAAAGCTGAAGAAGGGGAAGAATTGGTTGAACAAGCAGCAAAACAAATGCAGTCTATTTCTAAATCAGTATCCGAGTCAGATGCTATTATTAAACTTCTTGATGAGAAATCAAAGCAGGTAGGAGCTATTTCTGAAGCAATTCAAAACATCGCTACTCAAACGAACTTATTAGCTCTAAATGCGGCTATTGAAGCAGCAAGAGCAGGTGAACAGGGCCGAGGTTTTGCTATTGTAGCAGATGAGGTTAGAAAATTAGCGGAGCAATCAGGAGAATCATCTGGAGAGATTGCAAATTTAATTGCAGAAATTAAGGCTGATATTGAACATACTGTTAAGGCGATGGATAATGTGAATGGGGAAGTTCAACAAGGCCTTGATGTTGTAATAAAAACGAAAGTAAGTTTTACGGAAATTTTAAGTTCTACTACACATATTGTTTCTCAAGTAAATCAAATGGTAGAAACAACGCAGAGAATTGCTGGAGATGCAAATGAAGTGACAAATGCTATTGATGAAATTGCAGCGGCTGCAGAAGAAAATACAGCTAGTATGCAAAGTGTTGCTGCTTCAACAGAGGAACAAATGAATTCAATGGAAGAAATTAGTTCAGCTTCGCAAAATTTAGCTGAGATGGCCGAAGAACTACAAGCGATGACTAGTAAATTTAAAGTATAATAAAAGCAGATAAGTAAGGTGAAAATAATATCACCTTACTTATTTTTCTATTTAGCAATTAGGGGAGTCATTAACGGGATGAAGAAAAGAAAAAGACTATGGAATTTATGGAAAACGATTACATTGTTAGTTTGTACAGTTGTAATTTTTTCTTTACTTGTGACAGATATATTAATTAGTCATAATGTAGAACGGACGACGGAGGATAGCCAAGCAGAGAAAGCAAAAACAATTGCACACATTGTGGCGAATGATTCGATTGTAATCGATGGTTTGACTGGGAAAGCAGATACTTCTGCAATCCAAACGTATACAAATAGAATATTAAAAAACACAGGTGTTCAATTTATTGTAGTTATGGACATGAATGGAATAAGAAAATCACATCCAAATCCTCAAAAAATAGGTCATCATTTTATTGGGGGAGATGAAGGGCCTGCATTGAAAGGAAAGGAACATGTATCGCTGGCAGAAGGAACTTTAGGTATTTCAATGCGAGTGTTTGTACCTGTATTTTCTGAAACAGGTGAACAACTTGGAGCGGTGGCCGTTGGTATTTCAGCAGATAATGTAAAAGAGAGAGTTAAGGAAAGTAGACATATCATTTATATTGGAGTTGGAGTTGGAGTACTAGTCGGAATTATAGGAGCAATATTACTAGCTAGACATATAAAGAAAAGTTTATTTGGTCTTGAACCTCACAGGATAGCAAAAATTCTTGAAGAAAGAAATACGATGCTACAATCTGTAAAGGAAGGTATTATTGCTGTAGATAAAGAGGCCAATGTAACTTTAATAAATAATGAGGCAAAACGATTGTTTAAGAAAAGTGGTCTTGAAGAAGATTTTATTGGTAAAGATGTTGAATTGTATATGCCTAATTCACGTATAAAAGAAGTATTACAAACGGGAGAGGTACAATTAAACGAAGAACAAAATATTTATGGAATTACGATTGTGACGAATCGTGTTCCTTTATATGTAAAAGGAGAAATAGTTGGTGCGATTGCAACATTTCGTGATAAAACAGAGATTAGAAAATTAGCAGAAGAATTAACTGGTATTAGACTATATGCGGAAGCATTACGGGCACAATCGCATGAATTTATGAATAAAATGCATGTCGTATTAGGGCTTACACACATGAAGCAGTATGAAGAATTGCAGAAGTATATAAGCGGTATGGTATCAGAGCATCAATATGAAATTGGTGGGGTTATGGAAAGAGTAAAAAGTCCAGTATTTGCTGGTTTTTTACTTGGGAAACTTAGCTATGCTAGAGAGAAAAATATAAAATTAATCATAAGTGAAGACTCTTACATGCCGGAAATAGATGATGAAAGTATTATTCATGAACTAATTACGATTGTCGGAAATTTAATTGATAATGCATTAGAGGCAGTGACGAATTGTGAAAAGAAGCAAGTTGAACTTGAGATACAATATGGTGATACATTAATCATTACAGTACAAGATACGGGGAAAGGTATACCAGAAGAAGAAATAGGGGCATTATTTACGAAAGGTTATTCCACAAAGGGAGATAACCGTGGTTATGGTTTGTATCTTGTAAAAGAAAGTATACAGCGAATAAATGGGGAAATTCATATGCATTCATTAGTAGGAAAGGGAACAACGATAACAATTGAAATACCTAAAGGTAGGGATGAGAGGCAAATATGATTAAAGTTTTAATTGTAGAAGATGACCCGATGGTAGCAATGTTAAATACGCATTATTTAGAGCAAGTAGGAGGGTTTGAACTTGTTCAAGCAGTTAACTCCGTAAAATCAGCGATAGAAGTATTAGAGAAATCACGAGTAGATTTAGTATTACTTGATATTTTTATGCCTGAAGAGACTGGATTTGAGCTTTTAATGTATATTCGGAACCAAGAAAAAGAAATCGATATTATAATGATTTCAGCTGTACATGATATGGGGAGTATTAAAAAAGCATTACAATATGGCGTAGTAGATTATTTAATTAAACCATTTACATTTGAACGATTTAAAAAGGCATTAACTATATATCGAGAAAAACTTACTTTCATGAAAGAACAACAAAAAATTAGTCAATCCGAATTAGATTCGTTAATTTTGCAAAAAGAAAAAAAAGAGCCTACTGTTACTAAAGAGCTTCCGAAAGGATTAACGAAGCAAACGATGCAATTAATTTGGCAGAAGATCGAGTCGCTGAATGGACGAGCATTTACAACAGACGAAATGGCACAATTAGTAGGAGTTTCAAGAGTTTCTATTCGAAAGTATGTAATGTTTTTGACTGAAATTGGAGTATTAGAAAACGAAATGGTGTATCAAAATGTGGGAAGACCAGTGAGTAAATTAAGATGTATTGACCAAACTAAAATAGAGTTTTACGTATAAGCGACTTATTATAAGTCGCTTATACTTTTTTTAATTACAAAATCAATTACAAAACTTACAAAAACTATTTTTACTATTGAAAGCGTTTTAATATTGTTATTAAGAAAACAAGGGGGTGCCATATGGGAATTCAAAAGAATGTGGAAGCGGTATCATTTCCTGGAGGAAATGAAGCACAAAGAGAATCGTTCGCTTCTAAAATTATGAATGTAAAAATCGGTGTTATACCTTTACCGTTATATGTAGTATTGGCTGCTATTATTTATGGGGCATCTGTATATAATAAATTGCCAGCAGATATGATTGGTGGATTTGCAGTTATTATGATCATGGGTATTTTCTTAGGCGACATTGGGATGAGAATTCCAATTTTGAAAAATATCGGTGGTCCAGCAATACTTTCGTTATTTATTCCATCATTACTTGTATTCTTTAACTGGATGAATCCAGCTTCAATGGAAGCTGCAACTATGTTAATGAAAAAATCGAACTTTTTATATTTATATATTTCTTGTTTAGTAGTCGGAAGTATTTTAGGAATGAACCGTAAAGTGTTAGTACAAGGTTTCGTTCGTATGTTTATTCCCTTAGTAGTAGGGACGTTAGCTTCTGTAGCAGTAGGATTATTGGTCGGTTCACTATTTGGATTTGAAATGAAGCAAACTTTCTTCTTTATCATCGTACCCATTGTGAGTGGTGGTATCGGAGAAGGGATTTTACCATTGTCATTAGCTTATAGTGATATTTTAAATGAATCATCAGCAACGTTTGTATCGCAGCTTATTCCAGCGGCTATTATTGGAAATATGTTCGCAATCGTGAGTGCAGGGTATATGAAGCGTTTAGGTGAGAAGAAGCCGGAACTTAGTGGTAACGGTGTATTAGTGAAAACAGATAATCAAGCAGAGTTATTAAAAGAACAAAATACAGAGAAGCCAATTGACTTCTCATTAATGGGAGCAGGTTTATTAATTGCGTGTACGTTCTTCATCTTTGGAGGATTTGCTTCTAAGTTCATCGGTATTCCTGGAGCAATCATTATGATTTTTTCAGCAGCACTTGTGAAATATTTTAAATTAATGCCAGCAAAAATGGAGCAAGGAGCATTCCATTTATATAAATTTATTTCGAAGAATTTAACTTGGCCGTTAATGGTCGGATTAGGGTTGCTATATATTCCGCTAAAAGACGTAGCAGCAGTTCTTTCAGTAGGATATGTTGTTGTGTGCGCATCAGTTGTTCTTACAATGGTAGCATCAGGTTTTCTTGTAGGGAAAGTGATGAAAATGTATCCAGTTGAATCAGCAATTGTAACGGGATGTCATAGTGGTTTAGGTGGAACTGGAGATGTTGCTATTTTATCAGCTTCAAATCGTATGGAATTAATGCCGTTTGCGCAAATTTCAACACGTTTAGGCGGGGCAGCAATGGTTGTAACAGCGACAATTTTATTAAAAATGTTTTCATGATCAAACAAGCTAGCTATATTCATATAGCTAGCTTGTCAAATTAAGGGGAGATTATAAGTATGTTAGAGAATCAAATTAATGAAAGATCATTGTTATTGCATAAAGAATTAGTAGGGAAAATTGAAATTACAAGTAAAGTAGAAGTAAATTCAGCGGATGATTTAAGCCTGACATATACACCAGGTGTAGCGGAGTCTTGCAAAGCAATTGCGGCGGATGAAGAAACAGTGTATGACTATACAGCACGCGGTAATATGGTGGCAGTTGTCTCAGATGGAACAGCGGTACTTGGTTTAGGGAATATTGGACCGAAAGCAGCTATGCCTGTTATGGAAGGGAAGAGTATTTTATTTAAGAAATTTGCGAATGTAGATGCCTTTCCGTTATGTTTAGGTACGACTGATGTGGATGAAATCGTTACCCTTGTGAAAAATTTAGAGCCTACGTTTGCAGGAATTAACTTAGAAGATATTGCGGCACCACGTTGTTTTGAAATTGAAAAGCGATTAAAAGCAGAAACAAATATTCCTGTATTCCATGATGATCAACATGGAACCGCTATTGTCGTCTTAGCAGCTGTTATTAATGCATTAAAAGTTGTTAGCAAACAAATGGATAATGTAAAAATTGTTATTAACGGTGCGGGTTCGGCAGGAATTGCAATTGGAAAATTATTATTAAAGGCTGGTGCAAAGCACATTACGTTAGTTAGCTTAGAAGGTATTGTTTGTGAAGGTGAAACATGGATGAACGAAGCGCAAATCGAAGTTTCAAGAATGACAAATCGAGAACATGTGCGTGGAACGTTAAAAGAAGCGATTCATCAAGCTGATATTTTTATTGGAGTATCTGCTCCTAACGTATTAACGAAAGAACTTGTACAAACGATGAATGAGAAAGCAATTGTGTTTGCTATGGCGAATCCAATTCCAGAAATCTTCCCAGAGGATGCATTAGAGGCTGGGGCAGCTGTAGTAGGAACCGGGCGCTCGGATTATGCGAATCAAGTAAATAATGTATTGGCGTTCCCAGGGATATTCCGTGGTGCGTTAGATGTGCGCGCGACGGATATTACAGAAGAGATGAAATTAGCGGCAGCATATGGGATCGCTAACATCATTACGGACGAAGAACGTAATACGAATTATGTAATCCCGAATCCGTTAGATAAAAGAGTTGTTCCAAGTGTTGCGGAAGCAGTAGCGAAGGCAGCTATTGATTCAGGCGTGGCGCAAATTACGACAATACCAAGTTATTAATAGCAAAAAGCAGTGCCTAAAAAGGCACTGCTTTTTTGAGATAAGAAATCAAAATAATGAAGAAGTGTAGAATTATTTATGTTTCTTCACTATTTATTTAATTCCATTGCAACTTGTTTACCATTTACTAAAACCTCAGTTACTGCTACGATCACTTCTATCACTTTTTTCATCTCTCATCTCTCCTCATTTCATTTCTTACTTTAAGTATAAGAGAAGAGAGATACTTCAACTATCGAAGTACATGACGTAGAAATTACATTGTTGTAAGAAAGTGGTTTATTTTTGTCACTTTACTTAGCGGTGATTACAAATTGCTCATAATATTTTTCATTTACATATATGTTTAATACCCATAATCCAGATGAAGGTAGTGACATAGTGAGTGGGAGTTCGGTTGTAGTAGAATCAATTGTATTTGAAGTAGTCCAAGTTGGTTTAGAATTTTCTTGTTGAAAGAGTACGGGTGTTGGGGTTACTGATCCTTGTTTTAGTGCAACAATAGATAGTTTTCCAGTTGGCATTTCAGGATCTAAAAAGTACCACATCATTTCATTGTGTTCATTTGCGATAATAGGTTTATCAGCCATTGCGACTTTTTCTTCGATGCCTTTTAAAGGTATTTTTTCTTGTATGAAGGAGGGTGTTTCTTCCCAATTTACATCTTTTAAAACGCTAAGATGAAAGAAGGAAGGTGCATTAACTTGAGTGGATGACGTTGCGATAGCTTCTTTTTTAGGTGCTTCTGAATCAGGCTGCGCTTGTGTGCATCCAGTGATGAGAAAGGAGAAAAGTAGCATAGTTCCAATTTTTTTCATGGTGTCACACTCCTAATTTTTATTGTTAGTGTAATTGTATTTGCTAGAAAGCGGGACAATTCCTTTAAAACGTCAAAAGAGGTCGTAAGTTTTGTACGACCTCTTTTGACATTTTCTATATTTGCTCAGTTGTAAAGGTTGGTTCTCGTTCTTTTTGCGGCATCGTTAAGAAAATAACAGAAAGAACGATACATACGCCGCCTAGTAATTGATAGGCTCCAAAGGATTCATTTAGCCAAGCGATTGAAACAATGGCAGCTACAAGTGGTTCAATGCTAGATAAAATGCTTGTTTCTGTTGCTGCTAAATATTTCAGACTACCGATATAGAGAAGGAAAGAAAGGGTGCCACTTATGATGATAAGAATAAGCATAGAAAAAGTTTTTGGTGTAAAAGTTTGTGAAAGCTGATTCCATTCAAACGAGCGATTACAAATAAGCAGGGCAATGCCACCGATTAGCATCCCCCAGCCAATTACTACAGTTGTTCCGCATTCTTTAATAAGAGAAGCTGGATGAAGGGTATAAAATGCAAATCCAATTGCTGTTAATAGACCAAAAATAATGGCTTCTTTTGATAAAACAATATTTTCAATTGAACCGTTTGTAATAATAAAGTACGTCCCTGTTAGTGCTGTTAAAATTGCGAGTAGTTGCAGAGAAGCAGGGAATTTTCGTTGTTCAAATGCGACATAAATGGTAATAAGAACAGGACCTAGAAATTGAAACAATGTCGCTGTAACAGCATTACTAATATGAACTGTTTCGATAAAGGCATATTGGGCACCGAGCATGCCGAGAATAGAGAAAATAATAAGTTGTATAGAATGTCTAGGGTGTTTCCAAATTTGAAATATGTTTTGTTTCTTTATAAGCAAGAAAGATAAAATAAATATTCCCGCAAGCAACAAGCGAATTGTTAAAAAATCAATTGAGGATACATTAGTATGCTGAAATAGCCACTGAATCATTGGACCAGATAATCCCCATAATGTAGCCCCTGTAATAATCATAATGAGTCCGATACGTCTACCATTGTTCATTATCATGTTTCTCCTCTCCGGTATTTGATTTTTTATGTGTGACATGATAAAAGGAATTATATATAACTTCTGGTACTGTAAAAAGTATCAGATATTAGTTTTATTAAGGGGTCAGATATTGTGTTAGAATTAACGCCTAATTTAAATACGAAAAGTAAAAAGGCATTGTACGTGCAATTGTATGAGTATATAAAAAAAGAGATTAAAGATGGAACGATTCCGGCTTTAACAAAATTACCTGCGAAAAGAAAGCTGGCGAGCTATTTACAAGTGAGTAAGAATACAGTAGAAGCGGCTTACGAGCAATTACTTGCCGAAGGTTATATAGAGTCGGAATCGAGAAAAGGTTATTTTGTATGTAAAGTTGAACAAATGATTTATGTAGAAGGAAGCGAAGAGAAAGTAGAAGAAGTACCGTTTCGGGAGGAGAACTATACATTTGATTTCACCCAAACAGGGGTTGATACGAATACGTTTCCGTTCACTATGTACCGTAAGCTTATAAATGATGTATGGCAGCCACATAATAATGAGTTGCTTTTTCTTGGACACCCTCAAGGGGAATTGAGCTTAAGGGAGGAAATTGCGAACTATTTGTATGAATCTAGAGGTGTGCGTTGTTCAGCTAGCCAAATCGTATTAGGCGCGGGTACACAAATATTAGTAAAGCTGCTGTTTCAATTGTTGAGGGGAAGTAAGTATGCAGTTGAAAACCCAGGTTATCACAGGAAAATGGTCGTTTTTGAACAGGGAGAAAAGAAGGTTCAAATGTTGTCTTTAGATAGGGATGGAATTTGTATGGCAGATTTAGAGAATAGCGATGCAAATGTTGTATTTGTTACACCTTCTCATCAATTCCCATATGGAATGATTATGCCTATTACGAGAAGGACGCAGCTTTTACAATGGGCGAAGAAAGAAGAAGACAGGTATATTATTGAAGATGATTACGATAGTGAATTTCGTTATTCAGGAAAGCCAATTCCGGCACTGCAAGGGTTAGATACAGATGGGAAAGTTATTTATATGGGGACGCTATCAAAAGCTTTGTTGCCCTCATTACGGATGAGTTATATAGTATTACCGAAGAATTTAATTAACAAGTATCAAAAGGAATATTTGTTTTATACGCAAAGTGTTTCGAGAATGGACCAAGAAGTGATTAGAAAGTTTTTAAATGAAGGTTATTGGGAAAAACATATTCATAAAATGCGTGTCGTCTACCGGAAAAAGAGAGATCGACTTGTTTTTGAAATAGAGAAGTATTTCTCTAATCGTGTTGAAGTAATAGGAGAAGATTCGGGATTACACATTTTATTACAAGTGCATAATGGAATGCGAGAAGAAGAACTCATTAAAGAAGCTGCGAAATATAGTATTAAACTATATCCTGTTTCTACGTATTATAAAGAAGGTACTGCACCTGAAAATGTAGTTTTACTTGGGTTTGCGATTTTATTAGAAGAAGAAATTGCGAAAGCGATTCAATTATTACATAAGGCATGGTATACAACAAAGTAAAAAAACATCCTCCAAGAATGAGGATGTTTTTTATTATTTATTTTCATCTAAGAATAAGACCATATGCTCTTCGTCCCAATATTGTCCGTTATATTTTAACGAACGTTCTTGTACACCAAATGTTTTAAATCCTAATGATTCATAAAGTTTTTTTGCCCCATCGTTGCCAACAACAACATCAAGCATAACTTGTTCTACTTCTAAAGATTTAGCAAGTTCAAGACATTCTTTAATAAGTGCTTTTCCTGCTCCAAGTCCGCGTGCTTTTGGAGACACATATACAGAACCGATTTTAGCTTTATGTTCTTGTTTTACATATGGTTTCGTTTCCAGTGTTGCAACCCCGATTAATTGTCCATCTTTAAATGCACCTAGCGTATAGTTTTCATCTTGTGCTAATTTTTGTGCTTTATATTCAATCGCACACTCTTTATTAATAATATCTTCATAAGAAGAGCTGAAAGCTTCAGGGTTTTGCTTTAATCCTTCTACACGAAGTTCTAAGTAAATTTCCGCTTCGTCTTTTGTTAATACATGGATATCCAATTATATCACCCTCCAAATCTTTGCAAATGTACCTTTATTTTATATTGAAATAAGAATAATTTCAAAAGCTTAGCTTATATGAGCTGATTTTATGAACAAAATAACACCAGTAGTGTTTACTACTACTGGTGTTTTCACACGCATCTTATTCAAAAGGTAGCTCAATTATAAAGTTTGTTCCTACTCCTAATTGGCTTGTTACTAGAATGGAACCGTTATGCAATTCTACAATTTCTTTTGCAACAGCTAGCCCAATACCTTTGCCGCCAGTAGCCCTCGTTCTGGATTTATCAACACGATAAAAACGATCAAAAATATGCGGGATATCTTCTTCAGGAATACCTTCTCCTTCATCGTCTACACTTATTGTAAAAGAATTTGTTTCCGTGAGTACACGTATCGTAATAGTTGTGTTTTCAGGCGAATGTTGATAAGCATTGTGTAATAAATTTAACATAACTTGTTCCATACGTCTTTCGTCTATGCAAACTTCTAAATCATCTTTGCAATATACATGGAGTTGCATTTGTTTATTTGTTAATGTTGTTTTTGTTTTTTCAACCATTCGTTCTAAAAATGGTTTAAGGATTACTTTTTGTTTTTTGATAACAAACTGGTGTTGTTCTAATTGCACCAGCATAAATAAATCTTGGACGAGATCGGTTACACTATCTGTTTCATCCTCAATGATTTGTAAGTATTCTTCACGCTCTTCTTTCGTTAAAGAGTCCCTTTTTGCTACCTTCGCATAACCTTTCATATAGGTCAATGGCGTTAATAGTTCATGGGCGACACTAGCAAGAAATTCATTGCGTTCTTTTTTCATATAAGTCAGTTCACTGGATAAATCTTCAATCGTCTTTGCTAAGCTTCCAAGTTCATCATTCCGTTTAATACCTAATTGAATTGGCTTATTTAATTTTGACATTTTTTCTGTCGCCCTCTTCATTTTTATAAGCGGTTCTGTAATAACACGAGAAAAAACAAAGACAGAAATAGTCGTTAAAATAATCGTTAAAACACTAATAATCAGAAATTGATTCATGAGTTTAAGTAACATTTTTTCTAAGAAAGATGTCTTTAATAACATATATAACTTACCTTGAAATCCTTGAATTTCAATTGGACTTACTGTTGAGATAAATTTTGATTTTTTCCAATTTCTTTCAATGATTAATCCGTCTTTTGGGATAGGTTCTGTTTTACAAGTAAGTTGTTTTTTCATTTCTTTTGTTACGGGTTCTGAGTTAGAAATAATTTTCCCTTCATTGTCAGTGATAATGATAGATATATCCGAGTTAGCAATTAACTCGGATTCAATTAATCCTTCAGCCGCATGTTCGATAGTGAACTCTTGATACCCATAACGTTTTGGACGTTCAGTGTATGGCTGTTGTTTAGCACGTTCATTCCACTCTGCACGTTTTTTTAGTGTTTTACTATAACGATTTCCTTTCTCTAAAAGAGCGAGCGTTTCCTCTTCAATCCGCATTGTTGAAATACTTTTATAAAAAGATACGAAAGCAATTGTTTCAATACATAAAGCTAATATTAAAAAGTATGTCCCAATTTTAAGTGAAAGTTTACTCATTTTCTCACCATACCTTATTTCATATAAAGGGTCAGTGGTATACTATTGTCCACTGACCGAAGTAATTATTCACTTTTCCATTTATATCCGACTTTATAGACAGTTTCTAAGTGATTTTCAATTGGAAATCCTTTTTTACGTAATTTATCACGGATATTGCGAATATGTGAATCGATTGTTCTATATTCAATGTCTGTTTCATAACCCCAAATTTTTTCGATTAGATCATCTCGGCTATAAGCACGGTTTGTATTTTGTAAAAATAGTCCAAGTAACGAAAACTCGATAGGTGTCAGTGAGATTTTTTCGTCATAAACTGTGACAGTATGTTTCGTTTTATCCCACTCGATACCATTGAAGCTAACGAAGCCATCTTTCTTTGTACGCCGTAATATAGCCTCGATTCTTGCGACTAATACATGCTCATCAAATGGTTTTGTAATATAGTCATCTGCGCCCATAGTAAGGCCTTTCACCATATCGTAATTTTGATTACGAGCTGTTAGCATAATAATTGGAACGTTGGAAATTTGGCGGATTTGATAGCAAGTATCCCATCCATCCATATTCGGCATCATAACATCTAACAAAATAATATCGAAGTCTTTTTGTTCTATTAACTTTAGTGCTTCAAGGCCAGAAGTAGCTTTCATACAAAAATAGCCACGCGGACTTAAGAACAGATCTAATAATCGTAACATGCGTTCTTCATCGTCTACTAATAAAATTTTTACCATAATCTTGTGCACCCCAAACTGTTCATTCTACTTGTATAGTTTACATGAAAATAATAAAAAACTCTTTTTATGTGATTGAGTGGAAGAGTGATTTTTTCACTCAAAGCAATTGACATAAAAAATGCACTAGTTTTGCACAACTATTTTTTATAATAGAAAACGTAGCGACACAAAATACCCTATGTTGCGACATAACGTCATGTCATTTTATTTATAAAATGACAATTCCATTCTATTGTGTATGTGAGATAGAGAGGTTTTTCGTATTCACCTCGCATCGGATAAGAAAAAATTCCTATCTCACACTTTTTTTAAAAGGAGATCATACACATGAATCCAAAAGAAGAAATTTCAAAAAAAGAAAAGCAAGATCGTAATACGGTTGTCATGTGCGTTGCCGTATCTATGGTTATTATTATAAGTTGTGTAAATAAAATTTTGGGGATTTTATAATATAAAAAAGCTTATTGCTTCTTAAGAAGCAATAAGCTTTTTTCGTTATTAGGGGAATAGTTCATATAATAAACCAAGGTAAAATTGCTAACCCAGAAGTTACAATTGCTGTAGTAAATATTAAAAGCATAGCTCGTTTGTTTTGTTTCATGTCACATTCTCCTTTATATATCAATTGAATGCTATACGTTCATTTCATGATTGGTGCCTTACTTTATACTTTTAGTATAATGAATGGAAAGGTTTGGTACGATCGATAAAGGTGACATGAAGATTACATTGTTGTAATGAAAAAAGCACCTTCTTTAATAAGAAGATGCTTTAAAAAACTATATTGAAGTATTAATTATTTAAGAACAGAACCATATGTTCCTCGTCCCAATATTGACCGTTATGTTTTAATGAACGCTCTTGTACGCCGTAAGTTTGGAAACCTAATGATTCATATAATTTTTTGGCACCAGCGTTACCAACTACAACATCGAGCATAAGTTGTTCTACATGTAATTTATCGGCATTTTCAATAATGGCTTTAATTAGAGCTCGTCCTGCTCCAAGGCCACGCGCTTTTGGGGAAACAAAAACGGAACCGATTTTTGCTTTATGTTCTTGTTTAATGAAAGGCTTTGTTTCTAAAGTAGCAATGCCGATTAAATCGTTATCTTTGAAGACCCCTAGAGTATACTTATCCGGATTGCTTAATCGTTTTGCCATAGCAGCTACAGGATCCTCATGTTTCAGAACATCTTCATAAGAAGAGCTAAAAGCTTCCGGGTTTTTCGTTAAACCTTCCATACAAACTTTTAAATATATTTCTGCGTCCTCTGTCGTTAATAAGCGAATTTCCATAGTTGTAACCTCCTTGGTCGATTTCAAATCAAATAAATCCATTATTTTTATAAGATTGTGTATGCATTTTGTTAGCAGTCTCTTTTAATTTGTAAAAGAATGAAAAGATATATGCTACAATGTTGTGTTTTTAATATGTAATGAAATTATATATTAACTTTATTAACTATTCAAGCTTTTAATATATTACATTTTTATAACTAAAATAACTCCTCAGTTGAGGAGTTATTTTAGTTATTCGATTGATAACCATCAATTCGCTTTGGATGGGTGTAAATATTACAAGATTCATTTCTAATAAATCCTACGACTGTAATGCCTAAATCGTGAGCGAGTTGCAATGCTAATTTTGTTGGAGCGGATTTAGATAGAACAATTTCACATCCGATTTTTGAAACTTTGAGTAGAATTTCGGATGAAATGCGCCCGCTAAATGCAATGATTTTTCCTTTAACGGATATATCGTTGCGCAAACAATGGCCATATATTTTATCTAATGCATTATGTCTCCCGATATCCATTCTTGATAGGAGAATATTGTTTCGATCACATAGAGCGGTATTGTGAACACCGCCGGTTTGGCGAAATGTAGTGGAAGATTGTTGTAAAGTATTCATTAAGTAAAAACATTCTTCAGGAGTAATTTTCACGTGTATATCATGTAAATCTTTTGCTTTTGCTGCATCGTTAACGAAAATAAAACCTTGTCTACCTTTTCCGCAGCAAGAAGTGATGTATCGCTTATTATATAAAGTTTGATAGAGCGGATTTACTTTTGATGATTTTACATGGACAATTCCGTTATCTTTTTGCACCCATAGTTCTTCCACATCTTTATAAGAAGAAATAATCCCCTCAGAAATTAAAAAACCAATAACCATATCTTCAATATAGGTCGGTGTGCATACGACTGTTACATATTCTTCACCATTCAATTTAATAGTAATAGGAGATTCTGTAACAATCTCATCAAGCTGTTTTGAAAATGTACCAGATTGATAGCGTACAATTGTATAAGTTTCTTGCGTAGGCTCCATATTAAATTCCCCTTTTTTATGTTTTTCTCTCCCATATTTATCATAAAACAATGGAAAAAATAAAAACACCTATTAGGAAGAAGATCACAGATTATTTTGGTTATTATTGTATATGTACGATATAATAGAACTGTAGAATAGTGATATTTTCAAGCTTTCGTAGTTATACCTTATAACATCTAGAATCGACTTCATAAGAAAAGTATTCGGGCAGAGCGTTTCAAAAATATGTACAGTAATACGATTTTGAAAACGGATTCATAATTGTGTTGTACAGTTGGTTGTAAGGAGAGGGGAAACTATGGCAGAACAGACAGTCCGTGTAACCGTGGATGGTAAAGAATTTTCCACATCGGGTGCAAAGACGATACTACAATTATTTAACGAGAGTAATTTGGAACATCCTCAAATTTGTCATGTACCAGAAGTAGATCCAATTCAAACTTGTGATACGTGTATTGTAGAAGTAAATGGGAAGTTATTGCGTGCTTGTTCAACGAAATTAGAGAATGGTATGCATATCGAAAGACAGTCCCAGCGTGCAAAAGAGGCACAGACTGAGGCGATGGATCGTATATTAGAGAATCATTTATTGTATTGTACCGTTTGTGATAACAATAATGGTAACTGTAAAGTCCATAACACCGTACATATGATGGAAATTGAAGAACAGAAATATCCGTATGAGCCGAAAGTAAGTGCTTGTGAAGTGGATATGTCACATCCGTTTTATCGGTATGATCCAAATCAATGTATTGCTTGTGGACAGTGTGTAGAAGTATGTCAAAACTTACAGGTTAATGAAACTATATCGATAGACTGGAACTTAGATCGTCCACGTGTTATATGGGATCATGGTGTAAGTATAAATGACTCATCTTGTGTAAGTTGTGGACAGTGTGTAACAGTATGTCCGTGTAATGCGTTAATGGAAAAATCAATGTTAGGTGAAGCTGGGTTTATGACAGGATTAAAACCAGATGTGTTAGATCCGATGATTGATTTTGTAAAGGATGTTGAGCCCGGATATAGTAGTATTTTAGCGGTTTCAGAAGTAGAGGCTGCGATGCGTAAGACGAAAGTGAATAAAACAAAAACAGTTTGTACATTTTGTGGTGTCGGTTGTTCCTTCGAAGTATGGACGAAAAATCGCCATATATTAAAAGTTCAACCTGTTTCAGATGCACCGGTTAATGGGATTTCCACATGTGTAAAAGGTAAATTTGGATGGGACTTCGTAAATAGTGAAGATCGAATTACGAAGCCATTAATTCGTCAAGGAGATATGTTTGTTGAAGCTTCATGGGAAGAAGCATTAGAGGTTGTTGCTTCTAACATGCAGCATATTAAATCTGAATACGGTAGCGATGCATTTGGGTTCATCTCTTCTTCGAAAGTAACAAATGAAGAGAATTACCTTATGCAAAAACTAGCTCGACAAATATATGGAACGAATAATGTGGACAACTGTTCTCGTTATTGTCAATCTCCAGCGACAGACGGTTTATTTAAAACTGTCGGTATGGGCGGGGATGCTGGAACAGTGAAAGATATAGCGGAAGCAGGTCTTGTTATTATCGTTGGTGCGAATCCAACAGAAGGACATCCTGTACTTGCTACGAGAGTAAAACGTGCTCATAAATTACACGAGCAAAAACTAATTGTAGCAGACCTTCGTAAACATGAAATGGCAGAGCGTGCGGATTTATTTATTCATCCGCGCCAAGGTACGGATTACGTATGGCTTGCTGGTATTACGAAATATATTATTGATCAAGATTGGCACGATAAAAAGTTTTTAGCTGAAAATGTGAAGAACTTTGATGAATATAGCAAAATGTTAGAAAAGTATACGCTCGATTATACAGAAGAAATTACGGGGATTTCAAAAGGAAATCTGAAAGAAATGGCTCGTATGGTATATGAAGCAGATGGAACTTGTATACTTTGGGGAATGGGTGTAACGCAAAATACAGGAGGAAGTACAACATCCGCTGCCATTTCAAATTTACTGCTTGTTACGGGGAACTATCGTCGTCCTGGTGCAGGTGCATATCCATTACGCGGACATAATAACGTACAAGGTGCTTGTGATATGGCAACATTACCAAACTGGCTTCCAGGTTATCAAGCAGTATCAGATGATACGCTTCGTGCGAAGTTTGAAAAAGCATATGGTACAACTATTCCGAAAGCACCAGGATTAAATAATATTGCAATGTTACTTGCGGCGGAAGAAGGAAGACTACGTGGTATGTATGTCATGGGTGAAGAAATGGCTTTAGTCGATTCAAATGCGAACCATGTGCAACATATTTTATCGAATTTAGACTTCCTAGTTGTTCAAGATATGTTCCTATCAAAAACAGCTCGTTTTGCTGATGTTATTTTACCAGCGGCACCAAGCTTAGAAAAAGAAGGAACGTTTACGAATACAGAGCGCCGTATTCAAAGGTTATATGAAGTATTGAAACCACTCGGTGATTCTAAACCAGACTGGTGGATTTTACAAAAAGTTGCACGTGCACTAGGCGGGGATTGGAATTATGAAAGTCCAAGTGAAATTATGGACGAAATCGCATCACTTGCACCGTTATACTCTCAAGCAACGTACGACCGTCTAGAAGGATGGAATAGTTTATGTTGGGGTAGTCATGATGGTAGCGATACACCGCTATTATATGTAGATGGATTTAACTTCCCAGATAAACTTGCTCGTTTATCATTAGATGAATGGGTGCCACCGGTTGTAGCGCCAGATGAGTATGATTTACTTTTAAATAATGGTCGTATGCTAGAACATTTCCATGAAGGGAACATGACGAATAAGTCGGCGGGTATTTTATCTAAAGTATCTGAAGTATTCGTTGAAATTTCACCTGAACTCGCTGTAGAGCGTAATGTGAAAGATGGTGGTCTTGTGGAATTAGCATCACCATTTGGAAAAATTAAAGTACAAGCGCTTATTACAGATCGTGTAACGGGGAAAGAGCTATATTTACCGATGCATGCAACGATAAATGAAGAAGCGATTAATATTTTAACTGGGACAGCAACAGACCTTTATACATGTACACCAGCATATAAACAAACGATGGTGAAAATGCGTGTATTACGTGAAAAAGGAAATCGTCCGTTACCATCTTCAAACCCGCGAGATAAAAAGCGTAATCCGCAAAATGGTGTTGAAATCGAGCAAAAGTGGCAAAGAAAACAATACGTATCACTTGTGGACTAGGGGGCGGAGATAGTGGCGAAAGAAATTACGTTAATTAAAAAGAAAGTTGTAACAGAGGAAGAACAGAAACAGCAAGTAGCAGATGAACTTCTAAATGAGCTATCTAATAATCGTGAAGCAGTAGAGGAAACGATGCAGCTTTTAGCGCAGTTGCAGAAGGCTGGGATATTAGATGCGGCGATTAGTTTACTTGCTGCGAAGGAAGATGTTTCAAAAATTGCTGTGGAGCAATTAAATCGTGAACCAGTTAAAAATGCACTCAACAATATGATGGGGGCGGGGGAAGCTCTATCCGCAGTTGACCCAGAAGTAACAAAGCAAATCACATCGAGTTTAGTTACTGGATTGCAATTTGCAACAGATGAATTAAATAGTGGTAAAAAAACAAAAGTGATGGATTTCTTTAAAGTGTTAAAAGATCCAGATATCAATAGAGCCATTACATTCGGTTTTAGTTTCTTGAAAGCATTTGGGCAAGGGTTAGAGAAAAAATAGAGTAAATGAAAAAAGTGATGGGAAATAGCCATCACTTTTTTCATTGTATGTATAAGAGTGTTCATGTTAAGCGGAATATATTATTATTAAAAAGATGGATTAGAAATGGAAATATGGAATCCATCTCAAATATCGTTTTAGAATGTGGAGGAATATATGCAACACCGTAAAAGACTATCTATACCAGGAGTAATGAGACATTCCTTTCAAACTGTTAGATTTGCTTTTTGGAATGTGTTAACATTCCAACTTGCTTATAAATTGCTAGCAGCGATTGTGTTTATCCCACTTTTCGGTATTATTTTCAATAAGTTGTTGTACTTTGGTGGGTATGCAAATGCAACAAATGATGAGTTATTAGCATTTTTGAAAACACCGTACGGGATTTTGGCGATTGTAATTTTATCTATATTGGCATTGTTTCTTATCTTTACAGAGTTTGCAGTACTTATTATCATTTCGTACTTCGCTCATAAAAGGCAAAAGGTGAGATTACGTCCAATTTTGTATAAAACAGTAACGTATTTACCTTCCCTGTTTACATATTGCTTACCTGGATTTGTTTTGTATGCAGTTGTACTATTACCACTATTAAGTATGGGATATAAATCTGCATTGATTCCTGAAATTCAAATTCCTAATTTTATTACAGGTGAACTATTTAAGACAACAATGGGGCAAGTTGGGTATTATACTTTCTTCGCTGTAGTTGCCTATTTAAATCTTCGTTGGATTTTTGTTTTACCTATTATTGTTTTAGAGGAAAAGCCGTTCCGCACGGCAGCACGCAAAAGCGCAAACTTAGTAAAAGAAAGCTTCTTTAAAGTATTGTTCTTTTTAGTAGGTTTTTTCATATCTGTAGGAATCGTCTTTCTTTTATGTGTAGGAATTTATTTACTTTGTCTGTGGGGAGTATATGAATTTACAAACCCAGAAGGGACATTTGCGTTGCTAGCAGAGTCAACTATTTCAGTCTTCTTAACAAGTACATTGTATCTATTTAGTTTTATTATGACGCCGTTTTACATTATGGCATTAACAAGACTGTATTTACAAAAGGTTCCAGTTGAAGATGTTTTATTAGAAGAGGGATTAGATTATTCAAAAACGAAAGCAGATAAATGTTTCTTCCAAAAACATCGTTGGAAATTTATTGGTGTATATATTGTAGGAATTATTACTGCGGGAATGGTCGTTGCCTTCATTGTAACCTTTATTACAAACACATATAAAGAACCAATTATTATGGCTCATCGTGGCTATATTTCAAAAGGTGTAGAGAATACAAAAGAAGCTGTGCAGGGGGCTATTGATGCGAAAGCAGATTATGCTGAAATTGATGTACTGCAAACGAAAGACGGTGAACTAGCTGTTATACATGATTTGAAGTTGAAACGCCTTGCTAATGCTAATGTTCATGTGTCAGATTTAACGATGGATGAGTTAAGACAGCTTACCCTTAGTCAAGATGGGTTTTCAGGACAAATCAGTACACTTGATGAAATCATTAAGCTGGCAAAGGGGAAAATCAAGCTTAATATTGAAGTGAAGCTTCATGGTGGCGAAAAAGATTTCGTAAACAAAGTATTAAAAGTGATTAAAGATAATGAATTTGAGAAGCAATGTGTCATTCAAACGTTACATTACCCACTTATTAAAGAGTTTAAGCGTGCAAATCCAGATATAAAAGTCGGATATATACTGTATGCAAGTAGAGCTAACTTAAAGAATGTGAAAGCTGATTTTTATGTAGCTGAAGAATATATGTTAAATAAGAAGTTAGTAAAAGAAGCAAGGAAGTTAAATAAGCCAATTTACGTATGGACAGTAAATGATATGGAAAGTTTAAAGGGATATTATAAGCTAAACGTAGATGGTATCATTACCGATTATCCTGAAGATGCACGTGAAACAATTAAGATGCTAAAAGAACAAGAAGCGGAAGAAAGTGATCTGTTTGATAAAATTAGTGAAACAACAGATGATTTATTTTCCAAGTTATTTATAAGTTACCCAGCTGCTGGCTAGATGCCCGCAGCTGTTTTTTTATGAAAAGAATATATCCCTAAAGTATTGTGTAAATTAATAATTGTATATGTATACGGCATTATTGGGGTTTTTTACATTGTTACATTATTGTCGAATAATAAATGATTGCTGCTTATTTTTAAGGAGTATAATGAAAATAGGGTGATAGATAATGGAATGTAACGAAGAGGCTAATAGAATCAATGTTCCATATATTTACACTATTCTAAATATATAAACTTTAAAAAAATGATATGTTAGCGTTTTCATAACTTTTAAGTTATGCTAGAATAAGGACATAAGTTATTAATTATTACAAAAAGAAAAAAGACTTTCTTTTTTCTGTTAATTATAAGGGGGCATTTCATTATGCGTATTGGGGTACCAGCAGAAATTAAAAACAACGAAAACCGTGTGGCAATGACACCAGCAGGTGTTGTACATTTAATTCGTAACAATCACGAAGTATTCATTCAAAAGGGTGCAGGTTTAGGATCTGGTTTCACAGATGCTCAGTATGTTGAAGCGGGAGCAAAAATCGTTGATACAGCTGAAGAAGCTTGGAACATGGAAATGGTTATGAAAGTTAAGGAACCAATTGAAAGCGAATACAAACACTTCAGCGAAGGTTTGATCTTATTCACATACTTACACTTAGCTCCAGAACCAGAATTAACAAAAGCGTTAATCGAAAAGAAAGTTGTTGCGATTGCATATGAAACAGTACAATTAGAAAACCGTTCTCTACCATTACTTGCACCTATGAGTGAAGTAGCTGGTCGTATGGCTGCACAAATTGGTGCACAATTCCTTGAGAAAAACAAAGGCGGTAAAGGTATCTTACTTGCAGGTGTTCCAGGGGTTAAACGTGGTAAAGTAACAATCATCGGTGGTGGACAAGCTGGTACAAATGCTGCTAAAATTGCAGTTGGACTAGGTGCGGATGTAACAATCATCGACTTAAGTGCAGAACGTCTTCGTCAATTAGATGACATTTTCGGAAACCAAGTAAAAACTTTAATGTCTAATCCTTACAATATTGCAGAAGCTGTAAAAGAGTCTGATCTTGTAATCGGTGCAGTATTAATCCCAGGTGCAAAAGCGCCAAAACTTGTAACAGAAGAAATGATTAAATCAATGGAACCAGGTTCTGTTGTTGTAGATATCGCGATTGACCAAGGTGGTATTTTCGAAACAACTGACCGTATTACAACTCATGATAACCCAACTTACGAAAAACACGGCGTTGTTCATTATGCAGTTGCAAACATGCCAGGTGCGGTTCCACGTACATCAACTCTTGCATTAACAAACGTAACAGTACCATATGCAGTACAAATTGCTAACAAAGGCTACAAAGAAGCTTGCCTAGGCAACTCTGCATTACTAAAAGGTATTAACACATTAGATGGCTATGTAACATTCGAAGCAGTTGCAGAAGCTCACGGTGTAGAATACAAAGGTGCTAAAGAATTATTAGAAGCAGAAACAGTATCTTGCTAATAGAAGCATTATACAAAACAAAATCGAACAATATATAAACCAACATGATAAGAGCTAAGAGTGAATATCTCTTAGCTCTTCTTGGCAAAAGGGGGCATACATCGTGGCCAACCTATTTAAAAAGAAATCCGTTACGCAATTGTTAGGTGAAAGTAAAAGTAAAACTTTAACGAAAACGCTAGGGGCATTCGACCTAACAATGCTAGGGATTGGTGCGATAATCGGTACAGGAGTTCTAGTATTAACAGGATTAGTAGCAGCAAGAGATGCTGGTCCAGCAGTTATTTTTTCATTCATGATTGCAGCGATTGTTTGTGGATTTGCAGCTTTATGTTATGCAGAGGTTGCATCTACACTTCCTGTTTCAGGTAGTGTGTACACATATTCATATGCAACAATTGGTGAGTTTGTTGCCCATTTAATGGGATGGACATTGTTATCCGTATATGTCGTAACAACTGCCGCAGTAGCTGGCGGATGGACGGGTTATTTCCATAACCTAGTGAGTGGATTGGGACTTGAAATTCCAAAAGCATTGCTAACGATTCCATCGCAAGGTGGTATGGTGAACTTACCCGCAATTATCGTTACGTTGGTGATAACTTGGTTATTATCACGAGGTACAAAAGAAAGTAAGCGTGTGAATAACATAATGGTATTAATTAAAATTGGTATTGTTGTTTTATTCATTGCAGTTGGTGTATTCTACGTGAAACCAGAAAACTGGATACCATTTGCACCGTACGGTTTAAGTGGAGTGTTCGCAGGGGGAGCAGCAGTATTCTTCGCTTTCTTAGGATTTGATGCATTAGCAACTTCTGCTGAAGAAGTAAAAAATCCGCAACGTGATCTGCCGATTGGTATTATTGCTTCATTAGTCATTTGTACAATCATTTATGTTGTAGTTTGTCTCGTTATGACAGGTATGGTTTCTTATAAAGAATTAGATGTACCAGAAGCTATGGCATATGTGTTAGAAGTTGTAGGACAAGATAAAGTGGCTGGTGTAATTGCTATTGGAGCTGTAATCGGTATTATGGCTGTAATTTTCGCTTACATTTATGCAACAACTCGTGTATTCTTCGCAATGAGCCGTGACGGTTTATTACCAAAATCTTTCGCGAAAATTAACAAGAAGACTGAAGCGCCAACATTTTCAGTTTGGTTAACAGGAATTGGTAGTGCTTTAATTGCTGGATTTATCGATTTAAAAGAATTGTCGAATTTAGCGAATATTGGAGCGTTATTAACATTCGCCATGGTTGGTGTAACTGTTATCATTCTTCGTAAAACGCATCCGAAATTACAACGTGGATTTATGGTACCACTTGTACCGATCTTACCGATTATTTCAGTTGCATGTTGTCTATTCTTAATGGTAAATCTACCATTAAAAACATGGATATACTTCGGTGTTTGGTTAGCAATCGGAGTAGTTGTATACTTTGTTTATTCGAAAAAGCATAGTCATTTAAAAGAAGATGGAAGTTCGCAGGATAATTTAGAACAAGCTAATTAACAGCTAATTAAAAGGGATATAAGTATAAGTAAGCCTTGTGCGTCTAGGGAACGCGCAAGGCTTTTTTCTTTTGTGCAAAACGTACATCTTTTTTGTATGAGAATGTAATGGATGCGGAAAATATGGATAGACCTTTTTAAATGTGAACGAAATGTTCAAAAAAAATGTATGAGATTTCATTGACACATATGAATAGGCGCTCATATAATAAGAGTATAAGATATATGAATGATTGTTCATATGTTCAAATGAAGAGGTGAGCTATAATGGCTGGAAATAAAGTAGAAACACCACAAGAGACATGTTCTCAAACGGTAATTCATGAAGAAGTTGTTGATCAAGTAAAACAAACAATTCCAACTGATGAAAGTTTAAGTAAAGTAGCAGAACTATTTAAAGTATTAGGCGATCGTACACGTACGAGAATATTACATGCGTTATTTGAAGCTGAAATGTGTGTTTGTGATTTAGCGTATTTATTAGGAATGACACAATCATCTATTTCACATCAGCTTCGTGTGTTAAAGCAAGCGAAACTTGTAAAGAATCGTAAAGAAGGCAAGGTCGTTTATTATTCGTTAGCTGACCAGCACGTAATTCATATCTTCGAGCAAGCGTTTGAACACGTAAACGAGGAAGAATAAAAAAGAACGCGAGGAGGGAGAACGATGGCTGAAGCATTAGTGAAAAAGAAACTGGTGTTAGAAGGTTTAGATTGTGCGAACTGTGCAATGAAAATTGAAAAAGGTGTTGGGAATATAGAAGGAGTAAATTCTTGCTCTGTAAATTTCGCGACAAAAACAATGGTTTTAGAAACAGCACAAAATAAAGAAAGCGAAGTTGTTACAGAAGCAAAGCAACTCGTTACAAAATTAGAACCGCATATTAAAGTACAAGAAGAAAAAAACACAAAAATAGCAAAAGAAGTGTTTATATTAGAAGGTTTAGATTGTGCGAACTGTGCGATGAAAATTGAAAATAAAGTGAAAGAAATGCCGACCGTTTCAGAAGCAACTGTTGATTTCGTATCAAAGAAATTAAGAGTTGAAGTAGCGAATAAAAGAGAATTAGAAGCAACTGTAGCAAATATAACGAATGTTGTTCAAAAGTTAGAACCAGATGTGAAAGTTGTTCGTGAAGAAAAAGGTGGTCATGACCACGGACATAGTCACGACCATGGTGAAGCAAATGTGAAAAAGATGGTAGGACGATTAGTGATCGGCGGAATTTTGACAGCAATTGCTGCATTAGCTGGTTTACCACAAATGATAACAATTCCGTTATTCGTTCTTGCGTATTTATTAATAGGTGGAGATATCGTTTGGAGAGCGGTAAGAAACATAACTCGCGGCCAAGTGTTCGATGAGAACTTCTTAATGGCAATTGCAACCCTAGGGGCTTTCGCAATTCAACAATATTCAGAAGCTGTTGCGGTAATGCTATTCTATCAAGTGGGGGAACTATTCCAAAGTATTGCGGTCAATCGCTCTCGAAAATCAATTACTTCATTAATGGATATCCGTCCTGATTATGCGAATGTGAAGGTTGGAAATGAAACGAAACAAGTATCACCAGAAGATGTACGAATCGGCGATTATATTATCGTGAAGCCTGGTGAAAAAGTACCGTTAGACGGCAAAGTAGTTGAAGGAACATCAATGGTAGATACTTCAGCATTGACTGGTGAATCTGTACCACGTGAAGTCGAAGTTGGAAATGATGTATTAAGTGGTTTTGTGAACCAAAATGGTGTATTAACAATTGAAGTTACAAAAGAATTTGGTGAATCAACTGTATCAAAAATTTTAGATTTAGTTCAAAATGCAAGCAGTAAAAAAGCGCCAACAGAAAACTTTATTACGAAATTTGCGCGTTACTACACTCCAGTTGTAGTTATTACAGCAGCGATCATGGCGTTTATTCCACCACTTATTTTAGAAGGAGCTACATTCTCAGAATGGATTTATAGAGCTTTAGTGTTCTTAGTAATCTCGTGTCCATGTGCGTTAGTTGTATCTATACCGCTTGGATTCTTTGGAGGAATTGGTGGGGCATCTAAAAGTGGTGTATTAATAAAAGGAAGTAACTATTTAGAAGCTTTAAATGATGTGAAATATATTGTTTTTGATAAAACGGGAACATTAACAAAAGGTGTCTTCAAAGTTACAAAAATGGAACCAAGCGAAGGCATAAAAAATGAAGAATTATTAGAGTATGCAGCATTTGCTGAAGTGTATTCTAATCATCCAATTGCACAATCGATTCGAAAGGCATATGGAAAATCAATTGATGAAAAAATAATCGATGATTATAACGAAATTTCTGGTCACGGTACAGTCGTAAAAGTACAAGGAAAAGAAATTTTTGCGGGTAATGCCAAATTAATGAGAAAAGAAAACATTACATTTAAGCAACCAGAAACAGTAGGTACATTAGTTCACGTTGCTGTAGATGGAGAATATGCAGGTTATATCGTTATCTCTGATGAGGTAAAAGAAGATTCAAAACAAGCAATTCAAAAATTAAAAGAACTGGGTATTAAGAAGACAGTCATGTTAACTGGTGATGCAAAAGCAGTTGGTGAAGCTGTCGGTAGGGAATTAGGTTTAGATGAAGTTCACGCAGAACTATTACCGCAACAAAAAGTGGAAGAGATTGAAAAAATTGATGCGGCGAAGAACGGAAAAGAAAAAGTTGCTTTCGTTGGTGATGGTATTAATGACACACCGGTATTAGCAAGAGCAGATGTTGGTATTGCGATGGGTGGTTTAGGATCAGATGCAGCGATTGAGGCAGCAGACATCGTTATTATGACTGATGAGCCTTCAAAAATTGCAACAGCCTTAAACATCGCAAAACGTACACGACGCATTGTATGGCAGAATATCATCTTTGCATTAGGGGTAAAAGGGTTAGTTTTATTACTTGGTGCTTTTGGTATTGCAACAATGTGGGAAGCTGTTTTCTCAGATGTTGGTGTGACACTACTTGCAGTGTTAAATGCAATGCGTGTACTACGAGTGAAAGATTTATAAAAAAGAGGACGCAACATGCGTCCTCTTTTTTAGGTTATTTTGTTGAAATTGACTCAATAAAATAATAGCAAATATTATTTTATAAATAAATAACGTAATATTAAAATTTACAAATAAAAAATATTTGTCTTACTATTTTAATATATTTTTCACAAAGCTACATATCGTATTGAAAAAACAGAGAAGGAGAAGCTTCTCTGTTTTTTCAAGCTTTACTGGCCATAAAAGTCCGATTGGTGAGGGCTGATTAAAGTTTCACTTTATTTTTGTATATTTTTTTCAACTTGTTCTCGAACAGTTTGAATGTAATTCATTTTATGATCCCAACATTCTTGACTTAAATCGACAGGGTACTCTTCGGGATTTAAAGTTCGCATATACTCTTCCCAAAATAGCGCGAGACTCTGTTCATTATATTTTTGAATATCTAATATATCTGGTAGTTCATATGCTCTTTCGCCGTTAACGAAAATGTCTTTATGCAGTTCGCGAGCTTCAAAGTTTGTTACAAATTTACTTATATACGTGTGAACAGGGTGAAACATTTTTAAGCGTTCTTCTTTTCCAGGTTTTTCAGAATCTAATGCAATATAATCGCCTTCTGCATGATCGTTAACTCGATTGATAATGCGATAAATTCGTTTCAGTCCTGGAGTCGTAATTTTTTCAGGGTTAGATGAAATTTTAATTGTATCATTTAACTTTCCATCCGTATCTTCAATCGCAACTAGTTTATAAACAGCCCCTAATGCCGGTTGCTCAAAGGATGTAATCAATTTTGTTCCAACGCCCCATACATCAATTTTTGCTCCTTGAGATTTCAAATGCATAATTGTGTATTCATCTAAATCGCTAGAAGCAATAATTTTTGTATGTGTAAATCCAGCTGCATCTAGTAGTTTTCTTGCTTTTTTAGATAAATAAGCCATATCACCACTATCAAGGCGAATGCCATAAAAATCGATACGATCTCCAAACTCTTTTGCGACGCGAATCGCATTTGGAACACCTGATTTTAAAGTGTCGTATGTATCAACGAGAAAGACGCATTTTTTATGAGTTTCAGCATATTTCTTAAACGCGACATATTCATCGCGATAAGCTTGAACGAAAGAGTGAGCGTGTGTGCCGGCTACAGGTATCCCGAATCGTTTTCCAGCACGAACGTTACTCGTAGATGAGAAACCACCAATAAAGGCAGCGCGTGTACCCCAAAGAGCAGCGTCAAACTCGTGAGCACGTCTTGTGCCAAACTCTAAAAGTTCATCATTATTTGCAGCGTGCTTCATACGAGCAGCTTTTGTTGCAATTAATGTTTGGTAATTCACAATGTTTAACAGGGCAGTTTCAATAATTTGTGCTTCGCCGAGCGGTGCATCAACACGTAATAAAGGCTCATTATTAAATACAACTTCACCTTCTTGCATACTTCGAATCGTCCCAGTGAATTTCATATTTTGTAAATATTGAAGGAATTCCTCTTCAAATTGTAATTCTGCTAAATAAGCGAGATCGCTTTCGGTAAAGCTGAAGTTTTCTATGTACTCTACAATCTTTTCAAGACCAGCAAAAACAGCATAACCGTTCTCGAATGGAAGTTTTCGAAAGTATAAATCAAACACCGAGCGGCGATTATGAATACCATCTTTCCAATATGTATAAGCCATATTAATTTGATATAAATCTGTATGTAAGGCATAGCTATCGTCTTTATAATAAGTCATCGCGAAAACACCTCCATAATTTGGTTATAGTATACCAATTTTTCACCGCCCGTAGCAAAGAATGGATATGAAAGTATAGTCAAGAAAGAAAAAAATGAAATATTGCATATTTTTTAGAAAATTAACATTTATCAATTTATATTTCTCAAGATTTTATGTATTATTAGAGTAATGGGGGTAATGAGAATGGAGGAGGACAATGCAACAAACATTAGAAAAAATAGGCAAACAAGTCTTTTATAAACGGCTACAGCAAAAAATGACACAAGAAGAATTATGTCAGGGCATTTGTTCTGTCTCATACTTAAGTAAAATAGAAAATGGAAAGATCGAAGCATCAGAAGAGATTCTACAATTGCTCTGCACAAGGTTAGAAATTGCCGTGACGGATTTGAGAGATGTAGAAGAAGATGTGAAGGGGAAGCTGGATGAGTGGTTGAATGCACTCGTTCATTTGGACAGGCAACAAGTAGAACGCATATATGAAGAATTACAAGGTGAAATGAAGCATGTTTTGGATTTTGAAATTATAAATTATTATAAACTGCTTTATACGCGTTATTTAATTATGAAACGAGATTTTTCTGCTCTTGAAGAAGAATTAGAGAGATTAAAAAAGATGTACAAAAAGTATTCGCCATTTCAGAAATTATTATATACGTATAGTAAAGGGCTATATTATTTTTTACAACATAAATATAAAACGGCCTTAGATTATTTAGTTCAAACTGAAGTGATGGCGAAAGAACAAGGCTATTATGAAACTGGAATCTATTATAATTTAGCTCTCATTTATAATGAATTAGAAATAGAACATATGGCGTTACATTTTGCTCATTTAGCTATGGAAGGCTTTAAGAATGAATATAAATTTCGTCATGTGATTAATTGCCAGTTATTGATAGGGTTAAGTTATATACAGAAAAAACAATATAATGAAGCTTTGGAAATTTATAGAAATATTTTAAGAGAGGCTAATTCTTTTGCGGATAAAGATAACATAACAGCGATTGCTCTAAATAACATGGGGTATTTACATTACCATTTAAAGGATTATGCAAAAGCGAAAGAGTATTATTTGCAATGTTTACAATACAAGAAGGAAGAAGATTTAGATTACATTGATGCTGTATATGAGATTGCATTGCAATGTATTGAATTGAAGGAATTTGAAGAAGTAAAAGAGTGGATTAATAAAGGGATAGAAGTTGCGAAAAGAGATGAGAAGTATAAAAGTATGTTATATACACTTTTAATACTTCAATATAAATATTTTGAAGAGAAGGGGGTGTATAAAAAGTTTTTAGAAACAGAAGCTTTAACATTTTTTAAGCAAGAGGAAAATAAAAAAGATTTAAAAAAGGTATATTTAGAATTAGCAAGATATCATGAGGAAGTATTAGAATTTCAAGAAAGTAATAGATATTATAGACTAACTATTAATTTATTAGAAGAAAAGGGAGGAAGATGAATATGAAAAAAATGATTTTGGGTGCTTTAGCATTAGTGGCTATATTAGTAGTGTTAGAACCTCAGTATGCTTGGACTGGAGACATGTATGGTCAAGCTAAAGAAGTAATAGAAGTAATAAATTCTTAATAGAAACCCCTTTCCAATCGGAAAGGGGTTTTTCAATATTTGTTCCCCAAAAATCTACAAAACTTGAGAAAAAAATTAATTGAATTTTTAGTATATTAATAGTGGAAACATAATGCTACGATAAAACTACTCTTTTTCACAAAAATTTTTTATTAGGGGGAAGGTTATATGAAAAAGAAGAGTTTAGCATTAGTGTTAGCGACAGGAATGGCAGTTACAACGTTTGGAGGGACAGGCTCTGCATTTGCGGATTCTAAAAATGTGCTCTCTACGAAGAAGTACAATGAGACGGTGCAGTCGCCGGAGTTTATTTCTGGTGATTTAACTGAGGCAACTGGTAAGAAAGCAGAATCTGTTGTGTTTGATTATTTAAACGCGGCAAAAGGTGATTATAAGTTAGGGGAAAAGAGTGCGCAAGATTCTTTCAAAGTGAAACAAGTGAAGAAAGATGCTGTAACTGATTCAACAGTATTACGTTTGCAACAAGTTTACGAAGGAGTACCTGTATGGGGGTCTACTCAAGTAGCTCACGTAAGTAAAGATGGTTCTTTAAAAGTATTGTCTGGAACAGTTGCGCCTGATTTAGACAAAAAGGACAAGCTGAAAAATAAAAATAAGATTGAAGGCGCAAAGGCAATTGAAATCGCGCAGCAAGATTTAGGTGTAACACCGAAATATGAGGTAGAACCAAAAGCGGACTTATATGTATATCAAAACGGTGAAGATACAACATACGCATACGTTGTAAACTTGAACTTCTTAGATCCAAGTCCAGGAAATTACTACTATTTCATTGAAGCAGACAGCGGTAAAGTATTAAATAAATTTAATACAATTGATCATGTAACGAATGATGATAAGTCTCCAGTTAAACAAGAGGCTCCTAAGCAGGATGCAAAAGCGGTTGTAAAGCCTGTAACAGGAACAAATAAAGTAGGAACTGGTAAAGGGGTATTAGGAGATACGAAATCGCTTAATACAACGTTATCTGGTTCATCTTACTACTTACAAGATAATACGCGCGGAGCAACAATTTTCACATATGATGCGAAAAACCGCTCAACATTACCAGGAACATTATGGGCAGATGCAGATAATGTTTTCAATGCAGCGTATGATGCAGCGGCAGTAGATGCTCATTACTATGCAGGTAAAACATATGATTACTATAAAGCTACATTTAATAGAAACTCTATTAATGATGCAGGAGCGCCATTAAAATCAACAGTTCATTACGGAAGTAATTATAATAATGCATTCTGGAACGGATCACAAATGGTATACGGAGATGGTGATGGTGTAACGTTCACTTCATTATCTGGTGGTATTGATGTTATCGGTCACGAATTAACGCATGCAGTTACGGAAAATAGTTCTAATTTAATTTATCAAAATGAATCAGGAGCTTTAAATGAAGCGATTTCTGATATCTTTGGTACTTTAGTAGAATTCTATGATAACCGTAACCCAGATTGGGAGATTGGTGAAGATATTTACACACCTGGTAAAGCAGGAGATGCACTTCGCTCTATGAGTGATCCAACGAAATATGGTGATCCAGATCATTATTCTAAGCGTTACACGGGTTCAAGTGATAACGGTGGGGTTCATACAAACAGTGGTATTATTAATAAACAGGCTTACTTATTAGCAAATGGCGGTACACATTACGGTGTAACTGTAACTGGTATCGGTAAAGATAAGCTAGGTGCAATTTATTACCGTGCAAATACACAATATTACACGCAATCTACTACATTTAGCCAAGCTCGTGCTGGTGCAGTACAAGCTGCAGCTGATTTATATGGTGCAAATTCTGCTGAAGTAGCAGCAGTTAAGCAATCATTTAGTGCTGTTGGTATAAACTAAGGCTGTAAGAGATAGCTGTTAATAAAATACCTCAAAAATAAAGAAGGAGCCTATGCTCCTTCTTTATTTTTTTCTCCATTTTTTCCACAAATAATACAATCCGATACAACCCGCGATTGTTACAATCCACTTCGCTTCATTTGTACCATTCATGACATGGTATGCAGAATATACTTCAATTAATAAGGACGGTATTTTACCTATTGTACTGGCAATACTGAAGGATAGTAATGACATTTTGCCTAGAGCCGCAAATAAAGTCACGATACTGGACGGAATAAATGGAATAAAACGAAAAGATAGGACGAGTAGAAAGGCCTCTCTACCTTCTACGTAAAGAAGGCGTTCTACCTTAGGATACTTATTTACTTTATCGTGAGTGAACTTTTGAAGGCCTAGACGATAAATATAAAACGAGATAATAGCCCCTAAGGCCTCACCTATGATCGAAATGATTGTACCGTTTACTACGCCAAAGAGCTGTATGTTAATGGCGGTTAAAAAAATACTAGGGATAAAACCTAAAAGACTGATGATGATGTTGATTAAGATACTAAGTGGAATTGCGATTGAATAATAGTCTGTTAAGAAGTTTTGAATTGTTTCAGCCATTGTTTAAAATCCTTTATCTTTTTTTGCATTACACCATATTTCTATTGTGTAGGCAAGTGCAAATTTACATAATGTAGGAAAACGTTGATAAAACACCATCTACATACCTTATAAGGGTATTGGGTATGTAAAAACAGGGGTATATTTTTACGATTTAAAAAACATCGAATAAACCTTGAGTTTAAAGGGTTTATTCGATGTTTTAAGAGGTGATTTGATTCGGGAAATAATCAAAAAATATAGGGGTATATTACAGGTGAGGGCCGAAATAGTAGTTTTATGAAATTAGGGTGGTAATATGGAAAAATAGACGTGGAATTTTAAAAATGTATATGTTTTTTCTATGTGAAATTGACTTTTAGTGAAGTTACGATAATAATCATGGAAGAGGTGATATGATGAAACGAATAAGTAGTCTTTTCTTGAGTGGTTTAATGGCATTCATGCTGATCTTAAGTGGATGTGCAGGAAAAGAACAAAAAACAGAGAAACAAACAGGAAATCAATCGACATCAGTAGAAAAAATTAGTGATAATATTTTAGATGAAATGGAAGGACCACCTAAAAATGGTCATACGATTGAAAGGCATGTAGGGAAATCAGAAGAGGATTTGAAGAATCGCTTGAAGACAGATAAAGTATCAGCGGCAAGTACATACTATGATAAGGAAACAGCGACGAAAGCTGTAAAAGATAGTTTGAAGCAGCATGATAAGGAAATTCAAGATTGGTTAAAAAATTCTAAAGAGGCTCGTCTCGTATTAAATACAACTCATTCATTCCCAGTTGGAAAAACGGTAATAAAGAAAAATATGAATGTAAAAGACAAGCTAGTAAAAACTGTTACTGTTTTGGCGAGAGATAAGTCAGGAGATTTAGGATATAAGATCATTACTTCTTATCCATCTGACAAATAAGAAGGGGGAGTACATATGTATACGACATTACAATACTTTCTTAAATCGTACTGTACGTTAAGTATTCATGAAGATGAAATAGTAGGCGTGATGGAAGAGTTTATAGAGCAAGAGGATGAAGAAATTGTTTTGAAATTACGCGATGAATTATTATATATGAAGAAAAAGAATGCTTGGGAAGAGGCGTGCGTATTAGCTGCGAAGCAAGGAAATCGCATGTGGTCTTTAGAAGAAACGAAAGACCATCTTGAAGCTTTTTTACTATTATTGCAAAAGAAAAAGGCGTGAGTAGATCACGCCTTTTTCTTTTTGGAAATTTGCTTGTTTATCCCGCTTTAATGGGCAGTAAGACCCCCACCTCAAAATTCAGCGAAAGCAAAGAAGTTAGGTGGGGATCAACTGCCCATAAAAGTCCGATTGGTTCAACTAATAATCAGTGGGGAATGAAGAAAACCCCCACTGATTAAAGTTTCACTTTATTAGCAGCGCCTCATTGTTTTGGAGCGCTTTTATATACGCTTTTTGAAATTTGTCCATTTGAGATCACTTCACCGTTTTGTGTTACTTTTTTATACGTTACCGCTGTTATTTTGTCATTAGCTCTACTAATTACTTGAGAAGAAACTTCAACATTTTTACCAGTATTGGTACCGAAAATACGGGTAGTAATACTACCTCCATTTGAAAATGCTTGAATATAAATATGATTGCCTGTATTGTTTTTGAATTTTAAATCTGGACCATAATCTGCCACTGCTGCATCTTGCCCAAGTGGTAAATAATTTACGGGCATAGAATGATTGCTTCGAGAAACAATTCCTAAATCTGCCCTTAAAGCGGCGCTATATAAAGTACTACTAACTTGGCAAACGCCTCCACCTGCACTTTGTATAACTTTACCTTCTGAAAATACTGCTGCGGATTTATAACCATGTGCAGCATCCGTTACGCCAACACGGCCATTAAAACTAAACGTTTCATCAGGTGCGACAATAACTCCACTTAAAGTATTAGCTGACTTATTTACGTTATAGGATTGGTTTCCATTACGACCAGCCATTGGAGTTGAATATTCAGCAATTACTTCTTTAATCCCCATTTTCTGTATATCTTCTGTAGAACGCTCAGGTTTTAAGAGTGTAACTGGTAACGTAACGTCTGATGTGCCAGAAGCAATGGCCTGTTTCGTTAAATCAGTTAACTTTCCTTTATCAATTTTTTCTCCGTTTTGACTTTGGCTAATATTTACTGTAGAGCCTTCAACATTTAATTCTGCATTAACAGGATTTTTTAATGTGTCATTATATTTATCCTTCATAAAGCTTTCATAAGCAGTTGTATTTAATTGAGCTGTTAATTTATAATCACGTTTTAATTCACCGTTTTCAGCCTGCTTCCGCATTTTGTAACGATTCATTGCATTTCCTTCTTGTTCTTTAAAGATTTTGTCGATAATATCTTTTTCCTTATAATTTATCCCTAAATCTTTCCATGTGTACGTTTGTTTATCATTTTGGAATATGTACGTAAGAGATTTTTGATCTAATTCAGTTACCTTTTGATTAATAATTGCTTGAATATCTTTTTTATTTTTTCCATCGAGAGAAATACCTTCAAATGTAGTATTTGGTAATGCAGTAGTATCTAATTGATTATTTAGTTTGGATACATATTTATATCCACCAACACCGCCTACACAAAGTAATATGCCTCCAGTAATTGCAGAACCAATCAGTATTTTACTTAGCTTCATTTATTTCCCCCCAGAAATTTTTGTATAAATATATGTATTACATTTTTTGTATAAAAATGATGAAAATAACATTATGTACGTACTAGTATACTATTATTTCCACTATGTGTGTAATGTTTTTATAAAAAATGTTACACTGTTGTAATAATTGTCTCTTTTTGTCACAATATGCACGAGAAATATGTTGAAAATTATAATAAAAAGGCTGTCTAGAAAGATCTAGCAGCCTTTTTATTATAATTTTTTATGTTCATTTTTATTCGTAACACCGAGATGTTCTTGTAATGTTGTCGAAATGTTATTGACGCTTTTTTCATTTGGAACGTAATAATAAATACCACCTATATATTTATCAGTACCTTCTATTTGCATTTTGTCCATTTTTAAATTGGAATCCATTGAATTTTTTGCAATGGTCATCATATCGTCAAAGGTTAAATTTGTCTTTAAGTCTTTATCGACAGCGTCGAGTAGACCACCAATTTTATTAATAGAATTAAGAGATAGTGCTTTTTCAGCGATAGCTTCTAAAACAAGCTGTTGTCGTTGACCGCGCATATAATCACTATCGATATGACGTGTTCTAGCTAGTGCTAATGCCTCTTCTCCATTTAAATGTTGACGTCCTTTTTTCAGATGAATAGCATCTGGTTCGTCTTTACTATTTTGTTCTGTGAATTCAACGGGAACATCGACAGTAATACCACCAAGGGAATCGACAATTTTAATAAATGATTTAAAGTTGAATTTTACATAGTAATCAACTGGAACATCTAAAAAGTTCTCTACGGTATCAATCGTGCTGTCTACACCACCGAATACGTGCGCGTGTGTAATTTTATCGTATTTGTCACGTGATTTAATGAAGACACGTGAGTCACGTGGAATACTGACAAGTTTAACAGATTTGTCGTTTTTATTAATTGTTGCAAGTAATAGCGCATCCGTGCGAGTTGCTTTTCCGTAATTCTTGTCCCTAATTTCACTTTCATCAACACCCATAATAAGTACGGAAATGTTGTCAGTCATAGGTTTCACGGCTTTTTCACGTTTGCTGGATTTATCCCCGCGGCCCAGTTCAGAATAGGCATTACTTAATACAGACTTTGCTTTACTGTATATATGGAAGGAATATCCTCCTGCTCCAAGTGCTATAATCAGTAATGGAATAAGAAGGAACCAAAGTAGTCGTTTTTTCTTTGAGAGTCCTTTTTTGGCTCGAGTATCTTTGTTCATATCGGATTTCATCATTTTTTCTCCTTTAAAGCTATCAAAGTGTATACATCTAGAAGCGCATTCAAACACATAAAAAATATTGTACGCTAAATAAAAGCGATTGTACATGTATAAAAAATAGATGTCTTGATTATTTATAAAGACATCTATTCGTTATTGTATACAAAAGATAGGGATAAGAAAATGATAAAATTTTACCTGATTACAACATAATGCTTACGATAATTGCAGATAAAATACTGACGAGAGTAGCTCCGTATAGTAATTTTAGGCCAAATCTGGCAACAACGTTTCCTTGTTCTTCGTTTAATCCTTTTACCGCACCTGAAATAATACCGATAGAAGAAAAGTTGGCAAAAGAAACGAGGAAAACAGAAATGATACCCACTGTACGAGGAGAAAGGCTATTAGAAATTTTACTAAGGTCCATCATTGCTACAAATTCATTCGTTACAAGCTTTGTTGCCATAATGCTACCAGCTGTGACAATTTCGGAACTTGGTACACCGATAAGGAATGCAACAGGTGCAAATATGTAGCCGATTAATTGCTGGAAAGTAATGCCGAATATAATGAGGAATAGGTCATTAATGCAGCTCATTAATGCGACGAATCCGATGAGCATAGCGCCGACAACAATAGCTACGCGAAAGCCATCTAGAATGTATTCTCCAAGCATTTCAAAAAAGCTTTGCTTTTCGCCTTTAATCTCTAAAATATCTTCGTCATCTTTAACGTCGTAAGGATTAATGATGAGTACGATAATAAAACCACTAAATAAATTGAGGACGAGTGCGGTTACTACATATTTAGGTTCGATCATTGTCATATAGGCACCTACGATAGACATAGATACGGTTGACATGGCAGAAGCACAAAGTGTATAAAGACGGTGTTTTGGAATTTGAGCTAATTGTTTTTTTACCGTAATAAAAACTTCTGATTGGCCGACAATGGCAGAGGCGATAGCGTTGTAAGATTCTAATTTCCCAAGACCATTTATTTTACTAAGGAAGTAACCGATCCAATGAATAAAAAATGGTAGTATTTTGAAATGTTGTAGTATACCAATTAAGACGGAAATGAAGACAATTGGTAATAGTACAGTAAGGAAAAATGACATTTCACCTTTATTGGCAAGACCGCCAAATACGAAGTTTATACCATCAGCAGCATACTCGAGTAACTTTGTAAACAGACTGGAAATGACCCGAATAAGTATGAGGCCGATTTCTGTATTTAATAATAAATAGGTTAAGATCAACTGTATAATAAGCATGATGAAAATTGGTTTAAATTTAATATGTTTCTTATTGTTGCTAGCAATATAAGCAAGGAAGAAAACAACGATAAGTCCCACGAAAAAAGTAATAAATTTCATAGTAAGCCCCCTAAAAGAGATATTCTGCTATATATGTTTTTCATTTCAAGGGAGAATATGCATCTTTGGTAAAGAAAGGAATAGAGAGAGCATGAATATATGTAGAGTGCACCACGTTGCAATTATTTGTTCAAATTATGAAGTGTCAAAGGATTTTTATACTCGGATATTAGGTTTTAAAGCGATAAATGAAGTATATAGAAAGGAACGAGATTCTTATAAGTTAGATTTATGTGTAGGGGAAGAGTATCAAATCGAATTATTTTCATTTCCAAGTCCGCCTGAGCGCCCAAGTTTCCCGGAAGCGGCTGGACTTAGACATTTAGCATTTGCTGTTACAAATATAGGAGAAGCTGTGAAACATTTAAATGAATGTGGTGTAGAGACTGAATCGATACGTATGGATGAAATAACCGGAAAAAAATTCGTCTTTTTCCAAGATCCTGATGGGCTACCTTTAGAATTGTATGAGGTTTGAAATTGGTGAATTTTATATAGGGTTGCTTTTGCGTAAATGAAGAAACTAAAGTGAAACTTCTTTTTTAAAGGAGGTGTAACTTTAGCTAAGAAAGCTAAAGGGCATATGTGGATATTTTAAAATTATTGATGGTAGTCATTCTTATTGCATTAACAGGTTTTTTTGTAGCTGTTGAGTTTGCAATTATTAAGGTGCGTAGCAGTCGTATTGATCAACTCGTTAGTGAAAAACGACGAGGAGCATTGGCAGCTAAAAAAGTAACTTCAAATTTAGATGAGTATTTATCAGCATGTCAGTTAGGTATTACAATTACTGCTTTAGGACTTGGGTGGTTAGGCGAGCCGACTATAAAACATTTACTCGAGCCGTTGTTTTTAAAACTACACTTATCTCCTGCAATTGCAAGTACAGTTTCGTTTATTATTGCCTTTGCAGTGATTACGTTTTTACACGTTGTCATTGGTGAACTTGCTCCGAAGACGCTCGCTATACAAAGGGCAGAGCAAGTTAGCTTATTATTATCGAAGCCAATTATTTACTTTTACCGAGTAATGTATCCGTTTATTTGGGCTTTAAATGGTTCAGCAAGGGTTGTGACAGGGTTATTCGGGTTACATCCGGCTTCTGAACATGAAGTTGCTCATTCGGAGGAAGAATTACGATTAATCTTATCTGAGAGTTATGAGAGCGGAGAGATTAATCAAAGGGAATTTAAATATGTAAATAATATTTTTGAATTTGATAATAGAGTTGCAAAGGAAATTATGGTACCTCGTACGGAAGTTGTAGGTTTATATGAGGATGAACCATTTGAAACACATCTTAAAATAATCGCACAAGAAAAATATACGAGGTATCCCGTATTTGGTGAAGATAAAGATGAAATTATTGGGATGGTTAATGTAAAGGATTTATTTATTCGTTATATGGATGGTAATCGAGATGAGGAGTGCTCGATTACACCGTATACAAGGCCAGTTATTGAAGTACTAGAAAATATTCCTATACATGATTTACTATTACAAATGCAAAGAAAACGAATCCCATTAGCTGTATTATATGATGAATATGGTGGTACAGCGGGGATTGTTACATTAGAAGATATTTTAGAAGAAATTGTTGGAGAAATCCGAGATGAATACGATGAAGACGAGCATCCGCCTGTAGAGCATGTAAGTGAAGGGTGTAAAATCGTAGAGGGAAAAGTGCTTATTAGTGAAGTAAATGATTTATTTGGCATACACTTAATTGCTGATGATGTAGATACAATTGGTGGCTGGATTATGGTGCAAAAGCAAATTGTTGCTGAAGGAGATGTTATTGAAAAACACGGCTTTTCTTTTAAAGTTCTCGAAAAGGATATGCATCAAATTAAACGAGTGGAAATAAAGAAGGTAGAAGAATGATTTTCTATAAATTGTTATCCCGCTATATTTGTGGGCAGTAAGACCCCACCTCAAAATTCGGCGAAAGCGAAGAAGTTAGGTGGGGGATGAACAAAATCCCCACTGATTAAGGTGTCACTTTATAAAAGGTATATATAGAAAAATAAATGTTTGCGCTTTCAAAAGAGGTGCTATATAGTGAAGGTGGATACTGAAAAATTCTTCTGAATGATACTCGTATTTTTAGATGGCGAATTTTTTAGATAAGGATTTAGAATGAAAAGCATAGGTGATGAAAATGATAGCAACGAAGGATATACGTATAGAAAAAGATTTTTTAGGTGAAAAGGAAGTACCGAGTGTAGCTTATTATGGTGTACAAACATTACGTGCTGTTGAAAACTTCCCGATTACAGGATATCGCATTCATCCGTCACTAATTACGGCAATGGCAATTGTGAAAAAAGCGGCGGCACTTGCAAATATGGATACTGGTTACTTAGCTAAAGACATTGGACATGAAATTGCAGAAGCAGCGCAGGAAATTGTTGATGGAAAATTCCATGATCAATTTATCGTGGATCCAATCCAAGGCGGTGCTGGAACTTCTATTAATATGAATACAAATGAAGTAATCGCTAATCGAGCGTTAGAACGTATGGGATATGAAAAAGGTGAGTATGCGAAAATTAGTCCAAACACGCATGTGAACATGGCTCAATCAACGAATGATGCGTTTCCAACAGGAATTCATATTGCAACTCTTATGATGTTAGAAGAACTTCTTATTACAATGGAAGAACTTCATGCTGCTTTCCGTGCAAAAGCAAAAGAGTTTGATCACGTCATTAAAATGGGACGTACACATTTACAAGATGCTGTTCCGATTCGTCTTGGACAAGAATTTGAAGCGTATAGCCGTGTGCTTGAGCGTGACATAAAAAGAATTAAACAGTCTCGCCAACATTTATATGAAGTGAACATGGGGGCGACAGCTGTTGGTACGGGATTAAATGCAAACCCTACGTACATTGAACAAGTGGTTAAACACTTGCGAACATTTAGCGGATTCCCACTTGTTGGTGCAGAGCATTTAGTTGACGCAACGCAAAACACAGATGCATACACAGAAGTATCTGCGGCATTAAAAGTATGTATGATGAATATGTCTAAAATTGCGAATGACCTTCGTATTATGGCATCTGGTCCACGTGTTGGATTGGCGGAAATTCAATTGCCAGCTCGTCAACCAGGTTCATCTATTATGCCAGGGAAAGTAAACCCTGTTATGGCAGAAGTAATTAATCAAGTTGCTTTCCAAGTAATTGGTAATGATCATACAATTTGCTTAGCATCAGAAGCAGGGCAATTAGAGTTAAACGTAATGGAGCCTGTACTCGTGTTTAATTTAATTCAATCTATTAGTATTATGAATAACGGATTCCGCGTATTCCGTGAATATTGTATTAAAGGAATTACAGCAAATGAAGAATTGCTGAAGCAATATGTGGAGAAGAGTGTTGGAATTATTACGGCAGTTAACCCTCATATTGGTTACGAAGCAGCATCTCGTATTGCACGTGAGGCAATTGAAACAGGAAAATCTGTTAGGGAGTTATGTTTAGAACATGGTGTACTGACAGAAGAAGAATTGGATATTATTTTGGATCCATTCGAAATGACGCATCCTGAAATTGCTGGTGCTTCTTTACTAAAGAATAAGAAGATGTAATGCGAAAAAACACCGATCCGTTTTGAAGTGAACCCCGAAAACGGGACACCAATCAAAACACCTAAACCACTTGTTCCCTAAATTCTTTAGGGGATAGGTGGTTTAATTTTTCTTGAATTCGCACACAATTGTAGTAATGAATGTATTCTAGCACAATCTTTCGCACAGTTGTGTTGGATACTTTTGTTATCTCTTGTGAATAGAAAGCTTCACTTTTCAAATGACCAAAGAAGCTTTCCATGACGGCATTATCATGGCAATTTCCTCTCCGGGACATGCTGGTGATAATGCCGTTTTCTTTGGCATACGCTTGAAATTCTTTTGCTGTATAAATACTTCCTTGATCCGAGTGAAGAAGGACATCTTTTACTCTTCGCCCTCTCATTGCTTGTTTCAATGTCTTCATCGCTAATGTCAGTGTTTGTGATTCGCTGATGACACAACTAATAATTTCACGATTAAAGGCATCCATGATCGTTGATAAATACAAGGTACGCTCTCCAAATAAGAGATACGTCACATCTGTAAACCACTTTTCATTTGGTCTGGATGCATCGAATTCACGCTCCAATCGATGAGGGGCTACCATTGGTTCCGTACCATTGATATATTTCTTTTTCTTTCGACGTACTTTTGAAAGAATGTGATTTTGTCTCATGATTCGTAATACTTTTTTATGATTAACACACAGTCCCATTTTTTGAAGAGTAGCGGTCACTCTTCGATATCCATACCGAAATTTATGCCTAAGACAGACGTCCTTTACTTTCTCTTCTATATCATCTTTCCGATCTTCCGTTCGTTGTAACCAGCGATAAAATGTGGAACGGGGTAATTCTAATACGTTACACAATTCTTTTATCGTTATTTTTGTTTTTACATTTTTCCATAAAGTAACTACAGTTTCTGGTTTCAGCCCCTTTCGATTTCCAGATACTTTCCCCATACAAGTAATTTTGTTTTTAGATGCTTATTTTCTAGACGTAGTTGTTCTAATTCACTGAGCTCTTTTGGTCCTTTTCCATAAGAATATTGTTTTCCTACAGGTTGTTGAAAACGATACGTTTGATCTGTACGATACCATTTCATCCATGTCTTAATTTGGGAAACATTTTTAATTCCGAGTTTCTCCATAATTGTACGATTTGAATAACCATCTTTCTTCATTTCAATTACTTTCCACTTTGTTTCTTCTGGGTAATGAACTCTTGTCGTCATACGAAAAAAACACCTCCATTGAATTTGCATACTTAGTATGCGAATTCAGGAGGTGTTTTTTTCATGTACCACTATTCGGGTTCACTTCAGTTTGGATCGGTGTTTTATTTTTAAAAGATGTTAAATACAGAGTTTAATTGAAGTAAGCTAATAATCGCTAAGAAGATTAAACTGTATTTCATTGCTGTTTTAAATAGGGCAGATTCTTTACCAACTAGTCCAACTGCTGCACAAGCAACTGCTACAGATTGTGGTGAAACCATTTTTGCCATTGTACCACCTACTACGTTTAATGCAACAAGTGTAGAAGGAACGATGTTTAATTGATCTGCAGTTACTGCTTGAAGCGGTGCGAATAATGAACCACTTGATACTACTGATCCTGTAATGAATACGCCAATCCATCCTAAGATTGGAGAAAGAACAGGGAATGCATTACCAGTAGAAGAGAATGCAAGTCCAAGTGTAGATGACATACCAGAGTAGTTCTCTACGTAAGCTAAAGCGATAACGCTACAGATTGTATATACTGGAGCTTTTAGTTCTTTCATTGTTTCCACTACTAATTCTTTAACCATTTTACCTTTTACGCGGTACACGATAAGTGAAACGATAATTGCTAATACGATTGCAGTAGTTGTAGATGAGAATACATCAAATTTGAAAACAGCTGCGAAAGGTGTATCAGCTTTTGTAATAGGTGTAGTTTTCATAACAGCATTATGAAGACCAGGGAATTGAATGTTAAATACTAAGTTTGCTAGTACGCCATCCGGAGCAAATAAAGCTTTAATTGGTTTTAAATTAAAGATTGTTACGAATGCAGTTAAGAATACGAATGGAGACCAAGCATATAAAATTTGATTGAATGTATGAGATACTTTTTCTTCTTGTTTTTCTTCTTTAGTAGAAGATTTTGGCTGCCAAACACGTAAGAATAATGCAAGAGAGATCATACTTACAACGGCTGCGAAAATATTAGTAAGTTCTGCACCTAAGAAGTAAGTTACAAGGAACTGAGTAACCGCGAAAGAAACACCACTTACAAGAATACCTTGCCAAGTTTCTTTAATACCTTTAATTCCATCAACCATTGATACAAGTAAGAAAGGTAAAACAATACTAATGAAAGGTAAAATAAGAACAGTTTGACGACCGATAGTTAATGCATCTAGTTCAGTTAATTGTGCTGGCACTGTAACTGGGATACCCATAGCACCCATAGCACCACCAGCGATGTTTGCTACTAAACAAATACCTGCTGCTTTTAATGGATTAAAGCCCATACCTACCAGTAATGCAGCAGTAATAGCAACTGGAACCCCTAGACCAGCTGCGCCTTCTAAGAAAGCACCGAAAGAATAAGCGATTAATAATACTTGTAAACGTTGGTCATTTGTAATGCTTGAAATACTATCACGAATGACATTGAATTGCTCTGTTTTAACAGTTAATTTGTAAAGGAAAATTGCTGCGATAACGATAGTACAAATTGGATAAAATCCAGATAAAACACCGAATCCGGCAGATGCTACAGCTACAGTTGCTGGCATTTTATAAACGAATATAGCAAGAATAATAGCGACAATCACACTGTAAAGGCCAGCCATGTAACTTTTCATTTTCAGTCCCATTAAACAAATGATGAAGCAGAAAATTGGAAGTGCTGCGATTAGTGCAGATAACCAAATATTGTTTAATGGGTCATAAATTTGTGTCCAAGTACTCATAATAATGACAACTCCTATCTATTTTATGTGAAGAAATTCACATTATTTGTGAAACAATTCACAATCAACTTACATGCTTAGTATATTCTCCTTCAACACTATTGTCAACGTAAAAAAGTATAATTATTCCATAATAGTGTTAAAAGAAATACTTTGTTCATAAAGTAGACAAAAAGCACACTCTAATCTATTTGAGTGTGCTTTATAAAGTAAAGCTTTATCCTGCATTCGTCAAAATTTGAAATAGGATTCATATTGTCCACTAATAGCAGGATAAATTATTTGCATATTCTTTTCTTTTATTTGTTTCTATATTATTGATCCTACGGCTCTATAGTAGAGGCCGTCTTTGTATCGAATATGAAATGGTGGTGTAATTCTTAAGATTTGATAGGGAGCACAGCTTGTCCCATTGGATCAAGTCAGAAAGGGACAGTAAATGCACTTAATAGGAAGTGTTCCATCACAGTTCAAGCTATTGAACACGAATTAAAAGGCAATAAATTAATTTTTTTGTTACGGTATCTTTTTTACTTAAAATTCCTTTTAGCATAACAAAGAGGTTAAATATAACCCAAATACGTTACGATAGGTTATCAATTATAGACGGTATTTTACAATATCATTACTATACGTTGCAGTGAGGTGAAAATATAACAAAAAGCCTGATAAAACAACGTTTGCAAGCAAAGTATTTGGAGCCCGTTGTTTTGCTTTTTCGTTATATCATATAGTATAATATTCAAAATCAGCAAGGATTTTTTCCTGAATTCTTTCCTGATAAAGGTGGAAAAAATTTTCAGCTTTATAGGTTGATAAAGTTATGTCGTAACAGGAAATATAAGAACAGATATATAAATAAATAAAAAGAAAATAAAAACGAAAATGAGGGGAACTTTATGAGCCAAAATCAATTCGAATGTCGTATTTCAGAAGAAGATGTACAAATGTTAAGAGCGTTAGCGCATCCGTTACGTTTACGCCTAGTAATGGAACTAATGCAACGTGGAACTTGTAATGTAACACAATTACAGGAAGTGCTAGAAATTCCACAATCAACGGTTTCGCAACATTTAACGAAATTAAAACAAAATAAAGTAGTGCGCTTTGAAAGACGAGGACTAGAAGTGTATTATCAAATTCATAATGATAAAGTAAGTGAAGTTGTAAAAACATTATTTTCTTAAAATTTGAATATTATGGAAAAAGACGTGTGGGATATACGTCTTTTTTTATTTGTCATAAAGGTAACAGGAGAGAAAATGTTAGCATGAAAGGAAGAAAAGGCTATCCATTAAAATGCTGCTATATGGAATATATTCTAAAGGGGAAAGAAAAGATAAAAAGGAGTGTAGTAAGTAAAAGGAGGAATAGTAGTATGGATGTAAAACGTGTGAAACAAATTTTATCTTCTTCAAGTAGAATTGACGTTACATATGAGGGCGTCCCAGTATGGATTGAGAGCTGTGACGAGCAGAGTGGAGTTGCTCAAGTGTATGATGTATCTAATCCTGGAGAAAGCGTTCACGTGAACGTGACGGCTTTAGAGGAGAAGTAATAGAAAAGACGCTTCTAGTATCTAGAAGCGTCTTCTTATTTATTCCATCATATGTGCAATTTTCTTAGAGAACATAAGAAGTACTAATCCGAGTACGATTACGATAACACCGATGCTTGCGAATACTTCTAAATATCCTAAAGATTGAGTGAAAGCAGCTAATTGTCCTGCTAGTAAGTTTGCGAAGCCAGTACCAGCTAACCATACACCCATTAATAATGATGCTAATTTAACAGGAGCGATTGCACTTACCATAGATAATCCGATTGGTGATAAGAATAATTCACCGATTGTATGGAACATGTAAGTGAATACAATGAATAGTAAGTTTGCTTTCATTGTAATGTTACCTTCGTCGCTACCAGTTTTTAATACAGCTAAAGTTAAAACTAGGTACCCAATCCCTAGCAAGATCATACCAAATGCCATTTTTGTTGGGATTTTTAAGTCACCATTTTTCGTTTTTGAAAGTTTAATCCATAATGCAGAAACCGGTAATGCTAGTAAGATAATGAATAGTGGGTTTACAGATTGGAACCAAGGTGTTGGAATTGTAAATCCACCAATTGTACGATCCACGAACTTATCTGTGTAAAGTGTTAAAGAACTACCAGCTTGTTCAAATCCTGCCCAGAAGAATACAACGAAACAAGTTAAAATTAAAATTGCAGTAGTACGTTTTTTCTCTTGTGTTGTTAAAGGCTTTTTCTCAATTGCTTTTGCATTTTTTTCTTTAGACTTTTTACCGACAACAGTTGTTCCGATAGATCCTAAGTAACGAGGTGCTAAGAAATTAAAAGCAAGCTGTCCAATAATCATACCGATACAAGCTGTTAAGAAACCGTATCTATAATCTGCGAAGTAACCGCAAATGAATGGAGCAATAAGAGCCCCTAAGTTAATTCCCATGTAGAAGATAGTGAAGGCACTATCACGACGAGAATCGTTTTCGCTATATAATTGACCTAATAAAGTCGAAATATTTGGTTTGAAGAATCCGTTACCAATAACTAATAATCCTAATCCTAAAAATAGTCCAGTTTTAGTGTTCATTGAAAATAGTACAAAGTTACCAATTGCCATAATGATACCACCAATAGTAATGGCATGGCGCTTCGTAATGAAATGGTCAGTTAACCAACCACCGATAATTGGTGTGAAGTATACTAACATTGTGAAAATACCGTAAATTTGAACTGCAACTGCTTTATCAAATCCTAAACCGCCGCTTACTAAGCTCGTTGTTAAATAAAGAACTAATAAGCCACGCATTCCGTAATAACTAAATCTTTCCCATGCCTCTGTAAAGAACAACAAATATAATCCTGGTGGATGTTTTTTTGGTGATTGTTGCTCTCCAGCTTTGTCTAATTTTAAAGCTGCATCCATGTTTGTTTCCCCCTAATCCTGTATAACGGATATTTATGTAATCATTTTAATTTACAAAATATTTAGAAGTCAATAGAATTATATGGAAATAGAAAGAAAATTCCTAAAAAAATTCTATTTTTCTTCAACCGTTACTGTATTTTGCCCTGAAAACGAGATGATAAGCGTTTTCAAATGTAATAATTGAATTCTAAAAGAAAATAAAATAGTGATTAATCAGAAAATTTAGATTAAAATATTTATTCTGATATAGAGAAAATATATTCTATTTACTTTTATAATATAACATATTGGGAATAAAAATACAAAATGAAATAATGTGACATTTAAGTGAATCGAAAAATAACCAGCTCCATAGAAGGGGAGCTGGTTAGAAAAATATTATTTAACGAAGCGTTTTTCGATATCATCTAATAGTAGGTTAGCGGCCATTACACCACCAGCTGTATTCCAAATAACATCGTCAACTTTGTATGCTTTATTATTTTTCACTGCATTTAAGTTTTTAAATAGAGGATCATTGATATATTCTTTTTCTAATTCGGAACCTTTTTTCTCGTTTCCTTTATCGAATGTGAAGTAGAATAATACATCGCCATCCATTGCAGAAATACGTTCTTTAGATACGTTACGCTCTGCGAAGTCCTCTTTATTTTGATCACCAGGACGTTTAAATCCAAGTTCTTTTAAAATAACACCAGAGAATGTATCACCGTGATAAATACGAACATCACCAGGCATGAAGCGAACCATGGAGATTTCTTGATTTACTTTATCGCCTAGTTTAGCTTTTAATTCTTTCATACTTTTATCGTAATCAGCTAAAATCTTTTGACCTTCTTTTTCTTTATTTAATGCTTTTGCATAAAATTTGAAGTTATCTTTCCATTCACCACGTAGCGTTTCAGAGAACACAGTAGGTGCAATTGCTGTTAGTTGCTCGTACACTTTTTCGTGACGCATTTTGTTACCTATAATTAAGTCTGGTTTTAAAGATGCGATTGTTTCCACGTTCACTTGTCCTTCATCACCAATAACTTTTACATCTTTCATTTTATCTTTAATATGTGGATACCAAGGATCACCAGTCCAAGATTTTACAGCCCCAACTGGTTTCACACCTAGTTCAAGTAAAGCTTCAGTCCCTTCATTTGTTAAAATAACTACACGTTTTGGATTTGCAGGAACTTCTGTTTTACCCATTGCATGCTCAACCGTAATCATTTCTTTTTTTGTATCTTCTTTTGTTTCCTCTTTCGTATTTGATTTTCCACAAGCACTTAAAAGTAATGAAAAGGCTAGTAAAAATACAAATACTGTAAACGATTTCTTTCGTATTAAATTCATTATGTACCCCCTACATACTGAGAAGTTTTTTCAATAGCAAGCATGATAATAATACTTCATGGTCCAATTGTCAATGAAAATAATTCTCAATATCGTTGACAATGAGAATTAAGTTGAAATACACTTACAACGTATCATTATACATTGAAGGGGAAACGCTGCATGTTATTAAAAACAAATCAAGCAAAATGGATTGGATTATTTGTTGGAATCATTGCGGTTGTTATTTGTATTTGGGCAAGTATTATTTTCGGATATACAAATACGAGCTGGAAATTAGCGTTAGATGCTTTTTTTCATTTTAATGGTTCTAATGAACATATTATTATTCAAAATGTGCGTCTACCAAGGGCATTAATTGCAGCTAGTGTCGGTGCTAGTTTAGCCATTGCAGGTTGTCTTATGCAAACTTTAACGAAGAATCCACTTGCCTCTCCAGATTTTATTGGATTAAATTCAGGTGCTGCGTTTTTCATAGTTGTAGCAATTGTTATTTTTTCCGTGACATCATTATCGGCTTTCACGTGGATTGCCTTTTTAGGGGCAGCAGTTGCAGCTGTACTTGTATTTGCGTCTAGTTCTTTAGGAAAAGAAGGGACAACGCCTCTTAAGCTAACATTAGCAGGGGTCGCAATTAGTGCGTTATTTTCATCATTAACACAAGGATTACTTGTGTTAAATGAAAAAGCGCTTGAAGAGGTATTATTTTGGCTTGCCGGATCTGTGCAAGGAAGAAAGTTAGAAATTTTACAATCTGTATTCCCGTATTTATTAGTAGGCTGGATCGCATCTCTTATGATGGCAGGGAAAGTAAATACATTAATGATGGGGGAAGACGTTGCAAAAGGACTTGGACAACGAACGATTTTAATGAAATCATTCGTACTACTTATTATTGTCCTGTTGTCTGGTGGTTCAGTTGCGGTCGCTGGTCCAATTGGATTTATTGGTATTATTACTCCGCATTTTGCAAGATTTCTAGTTGGAGTAGATCATAGGTGGAGAGTACCGTATAGCGGGTTGTTAGGTGCAATACTATTAATCTTAGCTGATATAGCAGCAAGATATGTCATTATGCCACAAGAAGTACCAGTAGGGGTTATGACAGCATTTATCGGGGCCCCATTCTTTATTTATATTGCACGTAAGAGAGGGCTTAGCAAATGAAGAAGTATATTCCGTTTCGTATAGGAAAAGGCGGGCTCTCGTTTTTAATGTATAAACGAGCTTGTCTCGTCTTATTCAGTTTACTAGTTGTTTTAATAGGTTTATTTTTTGCGAGTGCAGGTATGGGAGACATGAAAATTGCTCCTTATGATGTATGGCAAGCGATTACTGGAAATGGCGATGCGATGTCAAATATGGTTGTAAATAAGCTTCGTATGCCGCGTATTTTGATTGCGATCCTTGTAGGAATCGCACTTGCTGTAGCAGGATGTATTTTACAAGGTCTCGTTCGAAATCCACTGGCTTCACCTGATATCATCGGGATTACAGGTGGTGCGAGTGTAGCTGTTGTATTGTTTTTAGCTATATTTAGTGATAAAAATAATGCGCTAACTGTAAGCATTCATTATATGCCGTTAGCAGCCTTTGCTGGGGCCACAATTGTAGCGCTTTTTGTATATTTATTCGCATGGAGAAATGATGGATTATCACCGATTAGTCTTGTTTTAATTGGTGTTGGTTTTTGGGCATTGACGAAAGCAGCAACGACTTTGTTTATGTTGTTAGCGCCAATTTATCAAGCGAGCCAAGCGAATGTATGGATTACAGGTACTGTTTACGGTTCTTCATGGCAAAACGTTATGGTACTTGCGCCGTGGGTTCTCATTTTAACGATAATATCATTTATAGCTGCTAGACATTTAAATGCTCAGGAGCTAGGGGATGATATTGCGGTAGGGCTTGGTGTTCCTTTAACGAAGTCACGCGTATTCATGTTATTACTGAGTACAGCTTTAATTGGTGGAGCAGTTGCTTTCGCCGGAGGAATTGGATTTGTTGGTTTAATGGCGCCTCATATTTCACGAAGACTAGTTGGTTCTTTATACGGTGCATTACTCCCAGTTGCGGCGATTGTTGGTGCAATTTTAGTACTTGCTGCAGATTTAATTGGGCGTACAGTTTTCACACCACTTGAAATTCCAGCAGGGGTATTTACATCAGCAATTGGTGCACCTTATTTTATTTATTTACTTTATAAAAGTCGGAATTCATAAAGGGAGATGAATATGCAAAAAGCATTGGAGACGAAACGTTTGACGCTGTCTTATGGTGAAGCAATTATTATTGATGAGCTGAATTTAGAAATTCCAAAAGGCGAAATTACAATATTTATCGGTTCTAACGGTTGCGGGAAATCAACTTTATTACGTTCACTAGCTAGATTATTAAAGCCAACAACTGGTGATATTTTGTTAGATAATCAAGCAATTCAAAGTATGCAAACGAAGCAAATCGCTCGTCAAATGGCAATTTTACCACAAGGACCGCAAGCACCAGAAGGGCTTACAGTATTGCAACTTGTAAAACAAGGACGCTATCCATATCAAACGTGGCTGAAGCAATGGTCAGAAAAAGATGAGGAAATGGTACAAAAAGCCCTTGCAGCAACAGGTATGACAGATTTTGCTGAGCGTGATGTGCATGCTCTTTCAGGTGGACAACGTCAACGTGCTTGGATTGCAATGACGCTTGCACAAGATACCGATATTATTTTACTGGATGAGCCTACTACATATTTAGATATGACTCACCAAATTGAAGTGCTAGATTTATTATTCGAATTAAATGAAACAGAACAAAGAACAATTGTTATGGTATTACACGATTTAAATTTAGCATGCCGCTATGCAGACAATATTGTAGCCATTCAAGATAAACAAATATATGCACAAGGTAAGCCGGAAGAAGTAGTAGATGAGAAGCTAGTACGTGATGTATTCCGAATGGAGTGTCAAATCAGTACGGATCCATTATTTGGGACGCCACTTTGTATCCCACATGGAAAAGGAAGACGTGTACGGAAAGAGGTTGCTCAAGTAATGAGATAATGAAAAAAGACGATGAGAATTCATCGTCTTTTTATTTTCGGCAAGAAAATAAGAGGAAGAGGGGAATACGTAACCGACGTTCATATTCTTTTTCACTCTGAAAATGGGTTTGATTGGGTGTAGCTTCTTTTATGTTTGTAATCGTAAATCCGGCTTGTTGTAACAATGTAAAATATTCTTCTGTTGTACGATGATATTTAATAACTTCTTGCTCAATCCAAGGTTCAACGCGTTTTCCCATTTTAAAATAATCATCGACGAGCCAGTTTGTTCTTTTCCCGCTCGTTTGCAAGCTTTCAAATGAAGAAGTAATAATAGGATGTTGAACGCTAAAGGTAAAGTTTCCATTTGTTTTTAAAGTTTCGTACACATTTTGAAAAATGATAGGAAGATGTTCAATATAATGTAAGGCGAGTCTAGATGTTACTAAATCAAAAGTAGCAGGAGGGGATGTGTAGTCTTTGAGGTTTAAAAAATGTACGGTCCCATTTTTATTTTCTAGTTGTTTTTTAGCTTTTTCATACATAAGTTCGGAGCCTTCAATACCAGTGTAAGAGTGGCAGCCTTTTTCTAATAACTCCTCACCGAATTTAGCGTCCCCGCAGCCTAAATCAAGGATTTGCTTTCCTTTCACATCACCAATGAGCTGAAAGAAGGATGGTTTTTCAAGTGATTCATTTGGGCTATTTTCTCTGTATCTTCGTTTCATATATTGTTTAAAAAATGCTTCGTTATTATATACATCAGATTCAGTAAATGCCATGATTGAAGCCCCCTTAAATATTTTTTTTATTCTACCAAATATGAAAAGTAAATGATAGATTTCTTGTAATGAATCATATATAATCTAGAATTGTAAGCGGTTACTTTAAACTATTTTTCTATAATAAATTCTGAAAACGTGTTAAGCTAGTAGAGGGATTATTAGAACTATTAAGACAATAATTCGCTTACATGAACGATGGGAGGCTTCACAATGTCTAGTAAAACACTTGCGAAATTTTTAGAAGAAAATTTAGAGGATTTAAAATCAAAGGGGCTTTATAACGTAATTGATCCGCTTGAGAGTTCAAATGGACCGATCATTACAATTGGCGGAAAAGAATATATTAACTTATCTTCAAACAACTATCTTGGATTAGCAACAGATAGCCGTTTGCAAGAAGCAGCAATTGGTGCTATTCATAAGTACGGCGTTGGAGCAGGAGCTGTTCGTACAATTAACGGTACTTTAGATCTGCATATTAAATTAGAGGAAACAATTGCAAAGTTTAAACATACAGAAGCAGCGATTGCTTACCAATCTGGATTTAACTGTAATATGGCAGCGATTTCAGCCGTTATGGATAAAAATGATGCGATTCTTTCAGATGAATTAAACCATGCTTCTATCATTGATGGTAGTCGTCTATCAAGAGCGAAAATCATCGTTTATAAGCATTCTGATATGGAAGATTTACGCCAAAAAGCAATCGCGGCGAAAGAATCAGGTCTTTACAATAAATTAATGGTAATTACAGACGGTGTCTTCTCAATGGATGGAGATGTTGCAAAACTACCAGAAATTGTTGAGATTGCAGAAGAATTAGATTTAATGACATACGTAGATGATGCACACGGTTCAGGTGTACTTGGTAAAGGTGCAGGAACTGTAAAACACTTCGGTCTGTCTGATAAAGTTGATTTCCAAATTGGTACATTATCAAAAGCAATTGGGGTAATTGGTGGATATGTAGCAGGGAAACAAAACTTAATTGACTGGTTAAAAGTTCGTTCACGTCCATTCTTATTCTCTACAGCATTAACACCAGCTGATGCAGCAGCTTGCATGAGATCAATTGAAATCTTAATGGAAAGCACAGAGTTGCACGATCGTTTATGGGAAAACGGTCGATATTTAAAACAAGGGTTAAAAGAACTTGGCTTTAATATCGGAGAAAGTGAAACGCCAATTACACCTTGTATTATTGGTGACGAAGTATTAACACAAGAATTTAGTAAACGTCTAAATGAAGAAGGCGTATATGCAAAATCTATCGTGTTCCCAACTGTAGCAAAAGGAACAGGACGCGTTCGTAATATGCCTACAGCAGCTCATACGAAAGAAATGTTAGATGAAGCAATTCGTAAGTATGAAAAAGTAGGGAAAGAAATGGGCATCATTTAAGTAACGACATCTTTTGAATAGCTTGCAAATGAGGAGTGGGGAAAATGAAAAAAATTCTAGTAACCGGTTCTTTAGGGCAAATTGGTTCTGAACTAGTAATGAAACTTCGTGATGTATACGGTGCATCAAATATTATTGCAACAGATATTCGTGAAACAGATAGTGAAGTAGTAACGTCCGGTCCATTTGAAACGTTAGATGTAACAGATGGACAAAAACTACATGATATTGCAAAGCGTAATGAAGTAGATACAATTATTCATTTAGCAGCTTTACTTTCAGCAACAGCAGAAAAAAATCCGTTATTTGCATGGAATTTAAATATGGGTGGACTTGTAAATGCATTAGAAGCAGCTCGTGAATTAAACTGTAAGTTTTTCACGCCAAGTTCTATCGGTGCATTCGGTCCATCAACGCCGAAAGATAATACGCCACAAGATACAATTCAGCGTCCTACTACGATGTATGGGGTAAACAAAGTAGCAGGAGAATTACTATGTGATTATTATCATCAAAAGTTTGGCGTGGATACGCGCGGTGTACGTTTCCCAGGTTTAATTTCTTACGTAGCTCCTCCAGGAGGCGGAACAACTGACTATGCAGTTGAAATTTATTATGAGGCGATTAAAAAAGGCACATACACCTCATACATTGCAGAAGGAACATACATGGATATGATGTATATGCCAGATGCTTTACAAGCGATCATTTCATTAATGGAAGCTGATCCAAGTAAACTTGTGCATAGAAACGCGTTCAATATTACAGCAATGAGCTTTGAGCCAGAGCAAATCGCAGCATCAATTCGTAAACACATCCCGACGTTTACAATGGATTACGCTGTAGATCCTGCTCGTCAAACAATCGCTGATAGCTGGCCAAACTCTATTGATGCAACAGCAGCAATGAACGAGTGGGGCTTTAAAGCAGAATACGATTTAGACAAAATGACAACCGACATGTTGGCTAAGTTAAAAAAAAAGCTCACAGCTGAGTTAGTGATGAATTAATAGTAAGGGTCGATTCTTAGGAGTCGGCCCTTTTATTTGTATTTTAGAAATATACAAATAATTACAAGTGTGATAGAATGAGTTAATTTGTGCATAAAGGGGAGAGATACAATGGAGAAATGGGAGTTAGCAAAGGAAATTTACAATACGTCACGTTTAACGGGAACATTTAAACTTCGATCGGGACAAGTATCAAATCAATACTTTGATAAGTACTTATTTGAATCTAATCCAGTACTGTTACTAGAAATTGCTAAACAATTGAAAGAGCTCATTCCTCCAGAGACAGAAGTACTCGCGGGTTTAGAAATGGGAGGAATTCCAGTGGCAACAGCATTATCTTTACAAACAGGTATACCTGTTGTATTTGTAAGGAAAGAAGCGAAGAAGTACGGTACATGTAAGTTAGCAGAAGGCGTTGATATTACGGGGAAAAATGTTTGTGTTGTTGAAGATGTTATTACGACAGGCGGGCAAATATTATTAAGTACGAAAGATTTAAGGGAACTGGGTGCGAAAGTACACCATGTTCTAGGCGTCATTGAACGAACGAAAGAGGGAAGAGAAAACTTATTAGAAGATGGCTTACAGTTACATTCTTTATTTACAATGGATGAGTTAATTGAAGGAGAAAAGCAACATGCAAAGAGTTGACGTCGTATATGCATTAATACATGATGAAGAAACAGATAAGATATTAATGGTACATAATATAGAACAAAACGGTTGGTCACTGCCGGGTGGGGCTGTTGAAAAAGGTGAAATATTAGAGGAAGCACTAATAAGAGAAGTGAAAGAAGAGACAGGTTTAACAGCCGTGACAGGTGGACTTGTTGCAATCAATGAAAAATTCTTTGAAGCATCAGGGAATCATGCGATACTATTTACATTCCGAGCAAATGTAGTAAACGGTGAACTGATTGCGGAAGATGAAGAAGAAATTTCTGCAATAGAGTGGGTGGATCGAACGATCGCAAATGAACGATTCCCATTCTACGATGGAGGATTCGAGGCATTATTAGAAGTAGCTATTCCATACAAGCTTCAACCAGAAACAAAGTGATTGAATAGAAAAAACAGGAGCGCAAGGCTCCTGTTTTCTATTCAATCGTCTTCAGTAATAACTTTTTCAATAGTGGTTTAATCTTCAGACGTAAATCTTCAGCGTGATTTGCAACTAAGAAGTGATGGTTATAAATGTTCTTCATTAATTGATAAGTTGCTTCTTTTGCTTCGCCTTCTTCGATGAAGATTCCGATTACTTCCATACCACTTTTACGAGCAAGTTTGACAGCTTCATGCGTATCTAAAATACCGTCTTGTTGATAGTCTAGCGCAGAAGGTTCACCGTCTGTAAAGACAAGTAAGAATTTATGCTTTTCTGGTCTTTTCGCAAGTTTTTCAGAAACGATACGAATAATATATCCGTCGCGGTTATCTTCTTCTTCGCGAAGCTGCATAATTTCGGGACCAACGTTTGGTAACGTTGAGTTTTTATACGTTACAACTTCATGGATAACGTTCGGCTTATCTTCAGGTTTAGCACTAGAAGCATCCTCCCAAAATCCGCTAATAGCATGCGGGATTTTTAAAGATTTCAACGCTTCATGGAATAGGACCACACTCTTTTTCGTTTCTTCCATTTTGTTATACATAGAACCAGAGCAGTCCACTAACAATTGGAATGCAACATCGAGTTCTTGTGATTCTTGTCCTTTTTTATAAAACATGCGCGGCTGCTTTTCAGTATAAATACGAAGGAATTTCTTACGAAGTCTTCCGTAGTATTTATCACTATTTGCATTCGTTTTATTTTCAATCGTTTTTTCGATAATTTTCTTTAATTCTTTTACATCTTTATTAACGACTGATTTGATAGCTTGGTAATCTTTTTTCTCATCGGTATTTACCTTGCGAGCTTCTTTAAATGTATGAGAGGCACCAACGTTATACTTACCGTATGCACCTTCGTTTTGGCTAGAAGCGTGTGAAGCTCTTGCTTCTTCTGTATCAGCGCCATCAAAGTTGGATTGTGTACTTTTTTGAGAAGTACCTTGTACAGAGCCAAGTGCTTGGTCGCCATCTTCTGATTCACGAGCAGTATCGCCCATCATATTTGTTTTTGTTCCGCTTTCTAATTCGAAGCGTAAAAAGTTCTCGTTTTCGTTGTTTTTATTTTCACGATGCCATGTCGAGAAACTTTCATCCATTTTGTTTTTGTTTTCATCGTCATCTATGAGCTGCGTATCATCATTTGCTAAATCTTCGACGCGACAGTTCTTTTCATCTGCAATGACAGATAAATAAAGTGGAGCATGTCCGAAATAATTATTAAGCATATCACTTTCAAGAAGCTCCTCTAAGCGATAGCGAATCTTTTCAACGATATACATAATATCTTCCGTATTACGAGCTTGGAATGTTTCATGCAAAATTGCTTCAATTTGCTCGAAATATTCATTATTAAACATTTCATATTTATCGCTCGTTAATGAAAGATAGCAGAGACAAAATAGACGATCACCGTGATAGTTACGAACACGATTGATTTCATTTTGTGAGCCGAAGTAATTGCGATACATTTCTTTTCTTCTTTTAAAAACATGTTTTGTGCCAGGGCGTAAGTTTTTTACGATTTCCTCAACACGTAAATCTTCTAATAGAACAAATAATTGTGTTAAAAACTTTTTTAAAGGTGATTCTTGTAATTCAATCGCATAAGAACGAATTAAAGTCATGTCCGAGTAATGTTTATTACCAAGTGCTTTTAAAAACACTTCGCTTTTTAATCCGATTACTGTATCCTCTTCTTTTCGATCATCCCAAAAGTGACTAATGACAACCTTTTTTTCAATTTCGTCGTAGTATGCTTTATAGCCATACTCAAGGTATGCATCGTCTTCTTTTAGAAGAGCATACATTAAGTTTTCCATTTGTAGAAACAGCGACGCATCAATTTTTTTGTCACTAAAAATTTGTCTCATGAATTATCCCTCAAAGAAATAACTTTCTGCTAATTCACGGACAGTCATTTGTTCTGTTTCATCGTTTAATTTTGCGATAATACTACGTTCGATTGCGCGCATAACAGGAATATATACACCTAAATCACATGCGTCGATAATGCCACGAATACTTGCTGCCTCTTCACTTACACGTCCATCACGAGCTAAAGGCATAAGGTCGCTTGCAAATGCAACGAACTTTTCAATTGTTGCAACATCATTTAATTTTGATTCAGCTAATAATAGTTCTTTTAATGTATCACCTTGAATGTAAGGAACTTCAATAATAACGAAACGGTTTTTTAATGCTTCGTTTAGTTCACTTGTACCAACGTAACCTTCATTAATTGCCGCAATTACACGATACTCGTCATCGCCGTATACAACTTCTTGTGTAAACGGGTTAGTAATCATTTTACGGTAATCTAACGCACCGTGAAGAAGTGGTAACGTTTCAGGTTTTGCCATATTGATTTCATCAATATATAGGAAATGACCGCTCTTCATTGCTTTCATAAGAGGACCGTTAACGAATGCAACTTCAGATGCGCCATCTTTCGTTTGTAGCGTGTTGTATCCTAAAATACCTTCTACATCTAGGTCGACAGAACAGTTAATGCTATGCATTGGTTTTTGGAATAAAGAAGAAAGAGTTTCCGCTAGTACTGTTTTACCACTACCAGTTGGTCCTTTTAATAGAATGTTTTTGCCAAGAAGAAGTGCTGTAATAGCATCTTCAATAATGCTGTTATCAGATGCTTTATATATTTTCTTACCAATTAAATGTGCATTTTCACCAGCTTCTTGCTTATTCTTTTCGTGAATGTTTGAGAGCTGTTGTTTTAAATCAGCATGTATATGAAATTGTTCTAACATGTATTTCCCACCTAACATTATTTTCATAAAGTAATACATCTTATGATAACTTGTTTTAATATGGTATGCAAAGAAAAGGAGAGAGGGGAAATAGAAAAGAAAAAGCAATCAATAGTACATTGATTGCTTACAGTAAAGGAGAAATGAGTCGCATGAAAGACTCTAATATTCGTTTTTTGATACTTCTTTTTTGGAATGCGTTCCATTTAATTTCGGTGGAATGTTTAAAGTCATCTTCAAAATCACGTTTAATATCATGAACGGTTTCTGATTCATAAAGTACGCTAATAAGTTCGTAATTTAATTCAAAGCTACGTACGTCCATATTTGCTGTTCCAATTGTAGCGATTTGATCATCAACGAGTACAATTTTTGCATGCATAAAACCATCTTTATAACTATAAATAGAGGCACCGGCTTTTAAAAGTGGAGTGAAGTAGGACTGAGATGCTTGATCACTAATAATACTATCACTTTTACCTGGATATAAAATACGTACATCTATGCCAGATATTGCGCTTAAGCGTAATAATGTTAAAGTTTCTTGATCTGGAATAAAGTATGGTGTAGCGATCCAAATCGATTTTTTTGCAGACCCCATAACGGCTAATAATGTATTGCGAATGCTTTTATCATCTGAGCTTGGTCCGCTCGCTACAATTTGTACGGCACCTTCTGCACTTGAAATTTCTTTACCTGGGAAGTATTGTCTATTCATAAATTGATCCCAGGAATAAGTATTCAATCCACTAGATGCATAAAGCCAGTCCTCTAGAAAGATTGCTTGTAATTTATATAGCGCTTTTCCTTCTATTTTTAAATGACTATCACGCCAAACAGGAAATTTTTTTGAACGACCAAGATATTCATCACCGACGTTGAGTCCACCAGTAAAACCGATTTCTCCATCTACAATAACGATTTTTCGATGGTTACGATAATTGACAGTTTCAAGTAACCAAGCTGAAAAAATAGGATCAAATTCAACAATTTCAATTCCAGCTTCTTTCATAGGTTGTAAAAATCTTCTTCTTAAAGTATTACTTCCGAGTCCATCATAAAGGAATCGTACAATAACACCATCTTTTGCTTTTTTTATTAAAGCATCTCGAACTTTTGTACCAATCTCATCAGATTTATAAATATAGTATTGAATATGTATGTGATGTTTTGCTTGGTCGATAGCTTGCAAAATTTCTGAAAATGTTTGATCGCCATTTGTTAAAAGTTGTGTAGTTGTTTTATCTGCGGCAGGTCCGCCTCCAAATTTTTGAACGACTTTTGTCAAATGTGTAGAACGTTCATGTAAGGGGACTGTGAGTGATAATTCTACTCGTCTTCCTTCTAATATTTCACGGAATAATTTTCGTTGCTCTTCTGAACGATGTAGATGTTTTTTTCTTCTCCAACGGCTACGCCCGAAAAGCGCATATAAAAGCACACCTACAACAGGGAGAAGTGCTAATACTAAAAACCATGCTAAAGTGCTTTGTGGGGATCTATTTTCAATAAAAATAACGAAAGAAATCCCTATGATTGTAAGAGACCATAATGCACCAACAAAGGTATATAGCGAGAGGATAGACGTATCTAAAAGTAAGAGTACGATAGATATAATTGTAAATACCAATAATAATTGAACGATAGGCTTCTTCATTTCTATAAAATTCCTCTAATCTTTCTTAAATATAGACTTCTAATATAAAAAGGTATAATCCGACATTCTTATTATAAAGTGTTTTGTTTTTTTTACAAAATATAGGCAGTTTCCCCATGCTTTCCGCATTTGTCCTACATACAGTATATTATCCCGCTATTTATTGGTTAATAAATAGTGTAGGAGGGACAAAACCTTTGCCCCTTATATAGGAAAGGGGATAATCATATCATGGATTTGTAGCAGGTGCATGCTGAAATTTAGGATATGGTTATCCATATTATGTGGTTTCTTCTTATTATATAGGTTACTAAAAAGGTCCGTACTATTCGTACAATACCTATTAAGATGAGAAAATGGAAAAGGAGAGGGGAAATATGAATTATATAGAAAATAACGGATTGTATTATCGTCATAATCATGGAGGACACCATCATAATGGCGGGCATCATCACCATGGTGGACACAATCATTATGATCATCATCATCACGGTGGTGGATGGGGCTGGGGCGGCGGCTCATGGGGCGGTGGATTTTTCCCTGGAAGTTTTGCTGGAGGTATGTTAGGTGGACTTACAGCTGGTGCATTAACGGGTGCAGCAGGTGGAGGCTACTATCCAGCACCGTATCCAGTAACTTATCCTGCGCCATACCCAGCACCATATCCAACGCCATATCCGGGGTATCAGCAAATGCCATATCCGTATTAAACGAAAAAAAGAGGCTATCCTCTTTTTTTTCGTTTAATAAAGTATTTATTTATAAAATACTTCCAAAATTAAGGTGAAAATATGTTAATATTTTGTTATTGTAATTCAAAAACATATATACTAATTTTAATTTTTATATTATTATTCGTGAATAGTTGTATAGTGAGCTCAAACGTCTATTTTGCTAGTAAAGTAAAGAGGTTAAATGTGAGCGGGATTAGTAGGAAACAGTGATTGTATGGAGCTAGCTATAAAGGAATGTAAGAGAATGAATAAGGTATAATAAAGTAGGCTAATTATAACGATTAGAAACTACTATTTATAATTGAAACGGTATTATATTGCTTTTTATTACAAATAATATTATGTTATTTTAATCGGCATATTTCAAAACGTGATTTATGTAAAGGACGATTATTAGGAAATGAAATATCTCTATTTCTATGAAAAGAAACAAGTTGTGCTTTAGTCAGATAGGAAGCAAGGAGAGATGCGCATGCTAGAACAAAGAGGTCATGCATTATATGACTCTTCATTGCGAGATTTAAAGTTAGCATTAGATGAGTCTTCAATTGTTGCGATTACAGACCGAAATGGTCGTATTACATATGTAAATGATAAGTTTTGTGAAATCTCCAAATATACACGAGAAGAGTTAATAGGGAAAGATCATCGTATTTTAAATTCAGAATATCACCCGAAAACATTTTTTCGAATTTTATGGAAGCGCATTTTGAGCGGAAAAGTATGGAGAGGTGAGATTCGAAATCAAGCAAAAGATGGGACATATTATTGGGTTAAAACAACAATTGTTCCATTTTTAAATGAAAAAGGAGAGCCATACCAATTTATTGCGATCCGAAATGATATTAGTAGTAGGAAAGAAGCAGAACAGAGGTTGCGGTTAAGCGAAAGTCGTTATAGGGAGCTTGCGTATCATGATGCTTTAACGAGTTTACCGAACCGATTACAGTTAATAACGACTGTAAATGAGATGATTGCAGGCAAAAAAGAATTTGGTATGATTTACTTTGATTTAGATCGTTTTAAATTAGTAAACGATACGCTAGGTCATATGATAGGGGATTTACTTTTGAGCGAAGTTGCTTCACGGTTGCATTATGTGCTAGGAGAGAAAGATGTTCTGGCTAGGCTGGGTGGCGACGAATTTGTGCTGTTAACAAAAAAACATACACAAGATGAAATGAGGCAGTTAGCGACATCTGTGTTGTCGTGTTTTCAGGCACCATTTATGCTTGAAGGTCATGAAGTATACATTTCAGCTAGTCTAGGGCTGTGCTCATATCCGCAAGACGGACAAGATGTAGAAACTCTATTGAAAAATTCGGATTTAGCCATGTATAGCGCGAAAGAGCAAGGCAGAAATGCCGCGTGTTTCTTTACAGATGAATTACGTGCGAAAATAAATCGTAGAATGAAAATTGAATTTGCTTTGCAAAAGGCAATTCGTGATGAAGAGTTAGACGTGGCACTGCAGCCTATTATTGATTTGAAAACGAAGAAATATACTGGTATTGAGGCTTTAGCACGTTGTTCGACAGAAGAAGGACCTATTTCGCCAGGCGAATTTATTCCAGTAGCTGAAGAATCTGGACTTATTATAAAATTAGGAGACTGGGTATTAGAAAAGTCATGTCGCTTGTTTAAAACATTGCCAGATTACGAAGAAGGACTAAAGTTATCGGTGAATTTATCTATACAACAATTAATGCAAAAGCGTTTTATTTTATCTGTACGTAGTATTTTAAGGAGAACGGGATTTCCACCGAATCGTTTAATTTTAGAAATAACGGAAAGCATTGCTGTTCGTCATTTTGATTATATTATTGCTACATTACAAGAATTAAGAAATATGGGTATTTTAATTGCGTTAGATGACTTCGGAACGGGCTATTCTTCCTTATATTATTTAAAACAACTACCATTGGATATAGTGAAAATTGATCGTAACTTTATTCGTGAATTCCATTATGATCATGCACAGCCAGAGCGAACGATTGTAAAATCTGTTATTGAAATTGCCCATAGTTTAAATTTAGCAGTAGTTGCTGAAGGGGTAGAAACAGTAGAGCAAGAAAGTTTACTACAATCTATGGGTTGTGATTATGTACAAGGATTTTATTATGCGAAACCTTTATCTGTAGGAGAGTTAAAAGAAAAGTTAATTACAGATTTTGAATAAAAAAGAGAAGCCGGTAGCTTCTCTTTTTTTAATTCATTTTTTGTGAGTTTTTCATTAGTACTGGATAAAGAATAAGACCTAGTACGAACAATCCGATTCCTAAGAAGAACGTTTTTAAATCAGCCGTTCCGGTTTTGATAACCCAAATAGAGTATACAAATGCTAATGTAGTAATGACCCCATCCTTTATTCGAGAGCCAGGCATTATATCATACGTTTCTCCTGTAATAACTAATTTGAATTGGTACAGCGTAGAAACAAGGTATGGAATTAAATAAGCTAATGTTGCTACAACGATAGCGAAATTATAAGCTTCTGACACAGTACCAGAAATCGTTGAGAATAAGAAAATTTGCGTCATCACATTTGTAATAAATAATGATTTTGAAGGACTACCTTTTTTATTTGTTTTCGCGAAAAACTTAGGGAAAAGTCCATTCTTTGCTGCCTGGTAAGGTACCTCTGAACTAACAACGATCCAGCCAACTGTAGATCCAAATAAAGATACAAGTGCAAGTAAAGCCATGACATATGCGCCTTTAGTACCAATTGCTAAATTTAACGCGTCTACTAATGGCTTTTGCGATTCTTTTAAAGCATCTTGCGAGAGTGCTCCCATTGTAAGTAGAGTAATTGACATGTAAATAAGAAGAGCGATAATTAATCCGAAAATGGTAGCCTTTTTTACATCGCGCTGAGATTTTGCACGGTTAGAAAGCATAACTGCTGATTCAATACCGATAAACGCCCAAAGTGTTGCGATAGCAGCTGAATTGATTTGTCCACCTAACGAAATGGATTGTCCCGCTTCATTCATAAATGTTTGACCGTCTCCGAAATTAGAGGCATTGAAAATGAATAATGTAATTACAATAAACATTGTAAATCCGATAATCTTTGCAATGGTAGCAAGAAGATTCATATTCCCAGCTCGGTCAATATTTTGAGAAAGAATATATTGAATTCCCCATAACATAAGGCTACATACGAGGAAAGTTAATCCTTTTCCGAGTTCTAGTGAAAATCCGTTCATTGAAAAGAGAATTTGCTTACTTTGTAAAACTGGAAAGAATGTTGATAAATATCCAGCAAAGGAAATAATAACAGATGCGGTTGCAGCCCAGTTCGCAGCCCAATATCCCCATGCCATACTATATCCTGCAACTTTACCCGCTTTTTTTGAAGGGAACATTGCTTGAGCGTAACTTTGTGGTCCTGCCTTTAATTCTGGCTTGCGAATTGCTAAATTTCCAAATACGAGTGCGATCATAAATACGCCAAGGCCTGTAATACTCCATGCAAGTGTAGAACCCATTGGACCTGATACTTGTGCTAAATTCGCTGGGAGCATAAATACGCCACCGCCAACCATATTTCCAATCACAAAAGCTGTTAAAATCCATAATCCCCATTTTTTCGTTTCCATTTTTGTTAACTCCTTTGTAGTAAGTTTTGCGTAAACATCATTTTTTACTAGCTTTTTGACAATAAAAAAAGAGCCATGTAGATAAAAAATACCTACATGGCTCTTCGCCTAACGTAGGTACAACGGGAATAACCCTTGTACCTACGCGTAATTTTTCCGCTAGGTTTCAAGGGTTACGTATGATGATGATGTTTTTGTGCAAATGTAACTACAATTGTTGTATAAGTAAGCATAGTTCTTTGCTCCCTTTCTCCTCTGATTTTGAAGTTAGTATACTACATGTTTTTTTGAATGAAAAGAAAAATATAAAAATTTTTATAAAAATACGTTTTAGAGATTAAATATTTACCTGTATTTTTCCTATACTGGAAAATAAGTGAGAGATTGGCAGAAGAGTGTAGCATGGTATAATACATATAGAATTAGAAGGTGACAAGGGGCTATTGTAGATGATGAGTAAGTATGAACAAATTTATACAGCAATCAGCAAGTCTATTGATAATAAACAATTAAAAGAGGGATGCAAAATCCCATCAGAAACTGAATTAATGAAGCAGTATGAAGCAAGCCGGGGTACGGTAAGAAAAGCTGTAGATTTATTACAAGAGCGTGGATATGTTCAAAAAATACATGGAAAAGGTGTTTTTGTTTTAAAGCGAAAAAACATTGAATTCAACTTTGGTGGTATTGTAAGTTTCCAAGAAGAAAATGAACGTTTAGGACGTCATTGTATTACAGAAGTCGTGGAAATGGAGAAAGTAAAAGCGACAAAAGAGGTTGCAAAGCTATTAAATGTGAAAGAGAAAACAGAAATAGATCACATTAAACGCGTACGAAATATTGATGGAGAAAAAGTAATTTTGGATATCAATCATTTTGTATCGGAATATATTCCTGGATTAACGAGTGAAATTGCAGCGAAGTCTATTTATAAATACATTGAGAAAGAACTAGATCTTCATATTAGTTACTCACAGAGGGTAATTGAAGTGCAGCCATGTACAGAGGACGATAGAAAGTATTTAGATTTAAATGGAACAGACTATGTTGTCGTTGTGAAAAACTTTACGCATTTTTATGATGGAAGTCAGTTCGAATATACAGAATCACGCCATCGTTTAGATATTTTTCATTTTTCGGATGTGGCGCGGAGGAAGTAAAGAGGTGGAACAAACTATTGTTTCATCTCTTTTTTTATAAAAAAATAACAAACTCGTATATACGAGTGTTGACTAACTTATATATACGAGTTAATATGTAATTGTAAACGGTATCAAAAAAAGAAAAGAGGGACGGGAATATGGGGAAAGACTATCGTCAAACAGCAGAGGAAGTGTTGCAGTATATTGGTGGGAAAGACAATATTGAACAAGCTGCACACTGTGTAACGAGGCTCCGTATCGCTTTAAAAGATGAAAGTAAAATAGATAATGATAAATTGCAGTCTATTTCATTAGTGAAGGGAGCGTTTCATAACGCTGGGGTATTTCAAATTGTAATTGGTCCAGGAGATGTGGATCGAGTATATGCGGAATTGATAACGCTTGCAGGTATGAAGGAAGCGACAGTAGCTGACGTGAAAGACTCTGGAAACCAAAAGTTAAATCCAGCTCAAAAGTTTGTAAAAGTATTTTCAGATGTATTTATGCCGATATTACCAGCAATCGTAACAGCTGGTTTACTAATGGGAATTAACAATCTATTAGGGGCGAAGGACTTATTTTTTGAAGGTAAAAATTTATTAGATGTGTATCCAAACTTAAGTGGGCTTTGGGATTTAATTAATATGATGGCGAATACAGCATTCGTATTCTTACCAGCACTTGTCGGTTGGTCAGCAACGAAGCGTTTTGGTGGTAGTCCGATATTAGGGATTGTTATGGGATTAATGCTTGTGCACCCAGCCTTACTAAACGCGTGGGATTATGGAAAAGCAGCGACTGGTTTAGATGGACAAAAGATTGAGTACTTCGATATTTTAGGATTATTTCAAATTGAAAAAGTAGGGTATCAAGGTCAAATTTTACCGGTTTTAGTAGCGGCATTCGTATTAAGTAAAGTGGAAATCTTCTTAAAGAAACATGTACCGAATGCAATTCAATTATTAGTTGTACCCATTACGACGATTGTCGTAACTGGTGTGTTAGCATTAGGAATTATTGGTCCAGTTACACGTCATATTGGAGATTTATTAACAGCTGGATTAGTAGGTGTATATGAAACAGTACCAGTAGTTGGAGCAGTATTGTTTGGAGCATTATATGCACCGCTAGTAATTACAGGCATGCATCATATGTTTATTGCTATCGATTTACAATTAATTGCACAGCACGGTGGTACATTCATTTGGCCAATGATTGCTCTTTCTAACATTGCGCAAGGTAGTGCGGCACTTGCGATGTTCTGGATTTCTAAAAATCAAAATGATAAAAGTATGGCATCTACATCAGCAATCTCAGCATATTTCGGTATTACCGAGCCAGCTATGTTCGGTGTAAACTTACGAAATAAATTCCCGTTCTATGCAGCGATTATAGGATCAGCTACTGCAGCTATATTTATTACGCTAAATGGTGTATTAGCACCTGCTATCGGAATTGGTGGATTACCAGCATTTATTTCTATCATTCCGAAATCGATTCCAATATTTATTGTTGGAATGATTATCGCGGTTGTCATCCCATTTACGTTAACGTGGTTATTTGCAAAACGAGCAAAACAGAAGTAGGAGGAAGTTAAATATGAAGGATTGGCATAAAAGTGTAGTTTATCAAATTTATCCGAAGAGCTTTAATAGCTATTACAATAAAGAAACCGGTGATATAAAAGGGGTTACAGAGAAACTAGATTATTTAAAAGAACTCGGAGTAGATTATATTTGGTTAACACCGATATACCAATCACCACAAAATGATAATGGATACGATGTAAGTGATTACTACAGCATTGACCCATCTTACGGAACGATGGAAGAGTTTGAAGAGCTTTTAGAAGAAGCAAAGGCACGTAACATTGAAATTATGCTTGATATCGTTGTAAATCATAGTTCGACGGAGCATAAGTGGTTTAAAGAAGCGAAGGAAGATAAAAATAGTCCATATCGTAATTACTATATTTGGCGCGATGAAAAAAATAATTGGCAATCTAAGTTTGGCGGATCTGCTTGGAAATATGATGAGAAGACAGAGCAATATTTTTTACATCTATTTGATGAGACGCAAGCTGATTTAAATTGGGAAAATGAAAAACTTCGTGAAGAAGTATATGATATGATGCGTTTTTGGCTTGATAAAGGGGTAACTGGATTTCGATTAGATGTTATTAATTTAATTTCAAAAGATCAACAGTTCTTAAATGATGATGGAAGTACGGCGACAAGCGATGGCCGTAAATATTATACAGATGGCCCGCGTGTTCATGAATATTTACAAGAGATGAACCGAAGTGTTTTTGAAGGGAAAGATGTGATTACAGTTGGAGAAATGTCATCTACGACAATTGATAATTGTATTAAATATTCAAACCCTGAGCGCAATGAATTAAGTATGACGTTTAGTTTTCATCATTTAAAAGTAGATTATCCGAATGGAGACAAGTGGACACAAGCAGATTTTGATTTTATTAAATTAAAAGAGATTATGTCTAATTGGCAAATTGAAATGCAAAAGGGCGGAGGATGGAATGCATTATTCTGGTGTAATCATGACCAGCCTCGTATTGTGTCACGCTTCGGTGATGATAGAAAGTACCGAAATGAATCTGCAAAAATGTTAGCGACAGCTATGCATATGTTGCAAGGCACCCCTTACATTTATCAAGGCGAAGAAATCGGTATGACGAATCCTAAATTCGAGTCCATTGAGCAATATCGTGATGTAGAATCGTTAAATATATACGATATAAAGCGAGAAGAAGGATTATCAAAAGAAGAAATTATCGGGATTTTAAAACAAAAATCTCGTGATAACTCCCGTACTCCGATGCAGTGGAATGAAAAGATGAACAGTGGTTTTACAACAAGTACCCCTTGGATTTCAGTGGCTGAAAACTTTACAGAAATAAACGTAGAGAAGGCATTAGAAGATAAGGAATCTGTATTTTATCATTATAAAAAACTAATTGAACTAAGAAAAACATACGATGTTATTACAGAAGGAGAATATGCTATTTTAGATGGAAATCATCCTAAGATTTGGGCATACACACGTACTGTAAATGATGAAATATTACTTGTTATCAATAACTTCTATGGAGAAGAAATAACGTATGCTGTACCAGCACATGTTCAATTAGATGGAATGAAACAAGAAATACTACTGTCGAATTATAAAGATTCCAGCAAGGATATTACAAACCTTAACTTAAGACCATATGAATCCATTGTATATCGTTATACGAAATAGAAAGGTTGTATGCCCGCGTGGCATACAACCTTTTATTTTAAGACCCCGCTATACAAAATGTTGACCTCGACCTCAGGTTTGAATTTTACTTTTGCATAATCTTTATTCCAATTTTTTTTCTTCCATAAGTCAGGATGATAAGCAATGAGATGTCTACCAATTCCGAAAGCATCACAATTTGCTTTTTGTAGTTTGTTTGTTATTTTTTTCGCTTCTTTCGTAAGTTGTTTTGATAGTTCCTTATCCAGTTTTTTTCTGGCTTCCATTTTATAAATATTATCTCTGGGGGCTTCAAGTGCTATTACTTTTAGTTGGAGCTTAATGTGAGCATAAACATTTCCTTTTTTATCTGTTGTTATTTTTAAGTCTCGTTTTAACTTTCGATTGCTAATTTCCATTGTTAAATAATCAGATGTCTTCTCAGATTCATCATTAGTAAGTTTTTGGGTTATACGGGCACTTGTTCCCATTTTTCCGGTTAATAATACGAATAAAACAGATTGTTTTAAAGGTAAATGCCCAGTTAATTTATCTTTGTTAAATAAAACCAATCCGTTTGTAACTACTTCTTTTCCTTTTATTTTTATAGAAGGGAGGGTAAAGTCTTTACCGGGATCTAACATTTTTGTAGCAGCTGTTTCTAAAGTTTCTTTTGGAAATACACTCATATCTTCTAAGCTTTTCACTTTTTTCTTTAGAAAATCTCCAATTAGTAAATTTCCTACTTTCTTTTTTTCTAGTATCTCGGACGTTTCACCATCTACTGCAATAAGTTTTACTAAAGCAGTTGGGTTTGTTGGGTCCCGAAAGCTGACATCTAAATAGGGTAGTATACCTTTTTTTAGAATTTTGGTTCCTAGTAATTGAACACCATATTTAAAATAGCGAATGTTCCCGGTCACATTTTTTTTTAGGGCATCGCTTGTATCCCTTATGTTATGCCCGGTTGCTGAATGTATTTCATTCTCGAACGAAGATTGCTCTCCGCTTGAACTTTTTACGAGTTCAAGCGTTTGCTGAAGCTTATTCTCTTCCGTAACATCATATCCAATGCTATAAGCTAATCTCGCTTCTCTTAATGGTTCTTGATCCCAACAGCCAGAAAGGAGGGAACTAGTACATAATATAAAAAGTAATTTAACTCTTTTTTTGAACATACTGTTCTCCTTTCTTCTTTCTTATTACTGAATAAAGTAGAAATAAAAGAGGGAGAACAACGATGAAAATATAGGTGAACTTATCAGTGAAAGTTGAAATTACTTTTAATTCTTCAGGTGTATCTATAAATAAAGCTACACTAAAGGCAATAATACCAACGATTGGAACAGCCTTTTTATGATTAGCAAGGTTGAATATATGTCCAATTCCTATAGAAGCGGCACAGTAATAACTAGCAATAGAAGCTACAACAGTTATCATCCAAATTGGTATGAATAATAAATCAGTTCGGTCTATAATCCCGATATGTAAGGAGCGTAATAAGTAAGCAACTGGTTCTGGAATAAGCTCAACTTGTTTTGGACTAAATACGATAAAACAAATCCAAACAGTAAAAGTATAAAAAAGTGTTACAAATCCATTAGCGATAGAAATGGCCTTCAGTTTTGCGACAGAACTCCCGTTTACTTTTGGAAAGGCAATAAGAATAATTTCAAAACCATACATAGCTGTAATTGTTTCTTTCGATGCTTGAATAATATTCCACCATCCAGCCTCTGTAATGGGAAAAATATAAGAAAAATCAGCCCGGGAAAGCCCTAGGGCAATTAAAAGTGCCATAGGTAAAATGAGAATAGAGGCCATGACATAAAATCGTACGATGACTTTAAACGTATTATAAGCTACATAACAACAAGCTATTGTAAATAGGATGAGAATGGCAGACCAAGGAGTTGCCTGTAATATCCAAACTTTAATGACATTACAAGCGCTTAACATAACTGTCATACCGATAAGAGTAAAATAAAAAACATAAGCAAAACCTAATAGTTTGCCAAATTTATTACCAAATAGCATACAAACACTTTCATACATATCTGCATCAGGAAATCGTTTTAAGAAAAGCCACATAAGTAAAATAATAAGCTGAATTGCAAGTCCAGCGATGAGCGCAGAAATCCATCCACCACCTTTTGCTATTGGGTGAAGGCGGTTTGGGAGAGAAAGTATACCCACTCCGATTTGGCATTGAATAACGAAAAAGGTAAATTGAACTAGCGAAATTTTACTTTGCGTGTTTGTCACCGTCCTCATCCTCTCTCGTTACATGTTGGCGCTGCATTTTTTTCGGTTTTGGATCATGAGGTCTTTCCCAAAATGACCAAATTGGTAGTCTTACGAAAGAATCTTTCATATCTTTAATCCGCATCGGGGCAACAGGAGAAAGATATGGTGTATGAAAAGAATGAAGCTGACATAAGTGAACGAAAGTTATAATTAGACCGAATGATATCCCTACATATCCGAATATGGCAGCAAGAATCATTAATGGAAAACGAAGAATTCGAACTGCTGAACTCATATCGTTTGATGGGACTAGAAAAGATGAGATTGCAGTTAAAGCTACAACGATAATCATTGTGTAAGAAACGAGTCCAGCTTTTACAATCGCATCCCCAATTACTAAACCACCTACAATACCGATCGTTTGTCCAACACGGCTAGGCAGACGAATACCAGCTTCCCGTAATAACTCGAAAATTAACTCCATTAAGAGCGCTTCAAAAATAGGAGGAAGCGGTACTTTCTCTAATGAAGCTTTAATTGTATACACAAGTTCGAGCGGCAACACATCAGGATGAAAAGCGACAGTTGCAATATATAAAGCTGGTAAGAGAAAGGCAATTAAAAAACTTACTAAGCGAATCATTCGGACGAAAGAACCGACAATCCAGCGGTTATTATAGTCATCTGGTGATTGATAGAAAGCGAATAATGTAACAGGTACGATGAGTGCTGTTGGATCTCCGTCAGATAAAATAGCAACTCGTCCTTCCATTAAATTTGCTGCGACTCTATCTGGACGCTCTGTATTTAATTGCTGCGGGAAGGGTGAGAAAGACGTATCCTCTATAAATTCTTGTATGTATCCTGGAGGCATAAGTGCGTCCGTTTTAATCGTTTCTAACCTTCTTTTTACTTCTGTAACGAGATCTTCATTCGCTATATTTTGCATATAAGCAATTGCCACTTTCGTGTGCATTTCTTCACCAAGTGTGAAATATTTAACGACGACATTTGGACTTTTTATGAGTTTACGAATAGAAGCTAAATTGGTTGCTAAATCTTCTACAAAACCAGTATGCGCTCCACGTACAATACCTTCATTATCAGGTTCTGTTATATCTCTCTTTAAAGATAAAGCCGTTTCGAAAATACAAAAACTGTCGACATGTTCATGAAAATATAAGGATTTTCCTTGTAATAAAAGCTGTATCCCATAATTCAAATTCGTTTCTTTTTTCATATTTAACGTGGAAAAAGCTTTCTCTAAAGATAAATCAGACCGCGTTAATAATGGCTCAAGAGCTAATTGATGAATTAAATTTGGATCTGATAAAGATTCGATATATAAGATCGTTCCTTTTCCGTTTTGAAAAGGGAGATCTAATTTTTTTATATCATCAGAATGGAAAAGTTTATTTTCAATGTAATTAATGTTCTCCGGAAGTGATGGAAACATATGCTTTTTGTTATTATCTTGTTGTGGATTCGCCTGTTCATCCATATCTTCCATCTCCTTTACATTGGAATTACATCTGTTAATTTTTGTTTTTTGTGAGAAAATTATGCTTGGATTTTTTTGAAAAAGTAGCTTGAAAGTTACGTAACGTCATCTTTTATACTATAGAAAATAGGATATAGGGGATGATATAGATGACTTTGAGGCATATGTGGGGATGGAAAGAAATTTTATATTTATTTGTGTTTGTATTCGTTATTGTCCCAGTAACAGTTGAATCTCTTTTTTATGAATATGCTTTAAAAATAATAGGGAACTCATTATATGCTGGAGTGTTAATGGGATTTATAATGGCGTTGATATTTACTACTGTAGTTTATCTTTTTTGTATAAAAAGATATCAACTTTCATGGAAAGATATTGGAATTCGAAAGCTTTCATGGAAAGATTTTTTATGGACAGTTATAACATTGATTACCTTAATTGTAGTTAGTATTGCTGTATTAATGATAATGGAGAAAATGGGTATTTCTTTTGAAAATAGTAAAACGGAGACGGTTCAAAATGATAAATCAATATATTCATTCTGTATCGCGGTAATTGGAGCAGCAGTTATATCACCAATTTATGAAGAGATTTTATATCGAGGTGTTTTTTATACATTTTTCCGTGATAAATATGGTACATGGGGTGGAGTGCTTATAAGTTCTATAATATTTACTGTTGTTCATATTCCAACATATAACACATTACCAGTGAATTTTTTTAGTGGAGTAGTATTTGCGTGGTTATATGAGAAAACAAATTCTATTTTATCAGCTATGATTGCCCACGCACTATTTAATTTCATAGCAGTACTTCTCACATTTGTGTCGAATTAAGAAGATATATAGGAGGGATACATATGGAAATAGCAGTAGAACGAGTTTTTACAAGAGAGATTTTAGCGGGGGCAGCAAAGGCATTTCATGTAACAGCGGAAGAGAAGCCACTTGGAGATTTTGAAAATTATATTTTTAAGGCGAAGGGTGATGGTGGTGAAGATTATGTATTACGTTTAACGCACTCTTCTCATCGTTCAAAAAAAGAAGTCGAAGCTGAACTAGATTTTCTACGGTATGTTGCGGAGAATGGGGCAAAGGTAGCAGGACCTCTTTACTCAGTGTCTCAAAATCTTGTAGAAGAAATAGGAGCGGAAGATGGCACTTTCTTTTTTGCTTCTTTATTTACATATGCAAAAGGTGAGCAAGTAAAAGGAGAAGAATCGCCTTATTGGGGGGAGACTTATTTTGAAGCATGGGGAAAAGCAATTGGTCAACTGCATCGCCTAACAATGAACTATCCAAAAACAGATTATCGTGATACGTGGGAAGAAGATGAAAGTGGCATTGTGAATGAATTAGAAGATGATCAAGTGAAAAGGATTGCAGCGGTATTAATGGATGAAATAAAGGCTCTGCCAATTGAAAGGGAAACGTTCGGTCTTATGCACGGTGACATTCATCCAGGTAATTTTCATTATGATGGAAAAGAGCTAACAATCTTTGATTTTGATGATGCGGCTTATAATTACTTTATACATGATTTAGCGATGGTTCTCTATTACTCTGTTTTATTTACACCGTGGACAGTGGAGGAGAAGACTGATTTTGCTCGTAAACAGCTACAAGTGTTAAGAAAAGGGTACGAATATGAACATAAGCTGGCGGATAGTTGGTATGAATCGTTACCGCTATTTTTACGCTTACGCGATATAGGTTTATATGGCACGCTCCAAAAGAAGTTTAAGGGGAAAGATATGCCAGATAACTTCCGGGAATTATCTAAAGAATTATATGAAAGAATTATAAGCAAAGAAGCGATTGTGAATATATAATACATTTTGTTCAAAATAAAGTATATAAAATAAATATATACTTTGTTTTTTTATACAAAAATATGTTTGTTTTATTAAAATAATATTGTCATAGATTCGGTATACATTTATAATTTTTATATATTCTGAAAATTCTTTATAAAGAAGGAGGGGGAATATTGGAGGCTATCGTAAATTGGATAAATAATATTGTTTGGAGTCCAGCACTTGTTTATTTATGTCTAGGAGTAGGGTTATATTTTTCCATTCGAACGAGGTTTTTACAAGTAAGGCATGTAGGAGAAATGGTGAAGCTGACATTTAAAGGAGAAAAATCAGAGGCTGGTGTTTCTTCGTTTCAAGCGTTAGCGCTTTCGTTATCAGGACGCGTTGGGACAGGGAATATCGCTGGGGTAGCAACAGCGGTTGCATTCGGTGGACCAGGAGCTGTATTTTGGATGTGGGCAGTAGCCTTTTTAGGAGCAGGATCAGCTTATGTAGAATCAACACTCGCGCAAATATATAAGACGAAACATCAAGGACAGTTCCGTGGTGGACCTGCTTATTACATTGAAAAAGGTTTAGGTGTGAAATGGTATGCATTAGTATTCGTTGCAGCGACAATTATTGCAACGGGGCTCTTATTGCCAGGTGTGCAAGCAAATAGTATTGCCGTAAGTTTAGAAACAGCTTTTGGAATTAACACTACCGTATCAGGGGCTTTATTAGTAGTTGTATTAGCTATTATCATCTTTGGTGGCGTAAAGCGAATCGTTAACGTTGCACAAGTTGTCGTACCGTTTATGGCAGTTGGTTATATTTTAGTAGCTTGCGTTATTGTTGCTATGAATATTGAAAAATTGCCAGAAGCATTTATGTTAATTATAAGAAGTGCTTTTGCATTAGAAGCGGCTTTCGGTGGTATTATCGGTTTAGCAATTTCTTGGGGAGTAAAACGTGGTATTTATTCCAACGAAGCAGGACAAGGGACTGGACCACATGCAGCAGCTGCTGCGGAAGTATCACATCCAGCTAAACAAGGTTTAGTGCAAGCATTTTCCGTTTACATTGATACATTATTTGTTTGTTCAGCAACAGCATTTATGATGATTATTACAGGCATGTATAACGTGTTTGATGCAAGCGGAAAAAACTTTATCGTAAATAAATTAAATGGTGCTCAGCCAGGACCAGGATATACACAGGCAGCGGTAGAATCTGTTTTCCCTGGATTTGGAAACGGTTTCGTTGCAATCTCGTTACTATTCTTTGCATTTACAACAATTATGGCGTATTACTACATTGCAGAAACGAATATCGCGTACTTAAATCGAGATAAAGACCGTCCTTGGCTGTCTATGGTACTAAAGTTTGTATTTTTAGGAGCTGTATTCTACGGCTGTATAAAAACAGCAGCAACGGCTTGGGCTTTAGGTGACATCGGTGTAGGAATTATGGCATGGGTAAATATCATTGCGATTTTACTATTACAAAAACCTGCACTAGTTGCATTAAAGGATTATGAAAAGCAGAAAAAGGAAGGAAAAGATCCAGTATTTGATCCAGGGCCATTAGGAATTAAAAATGCTGATTTCTGGGAGCATGAATACGGGAAAGATAAGAAAGAAGAAGTATCTTAATAGAATAGAAATGGAGAAGCAAAGGGACAATCCCTTTGCTTTTTTTATGGACAAAATAAGGCTGGAAGTTATTTTTTTGCCCATTTTTGAATATAAAAAGAATGTACATGCTTTGTTAGGGGAAGGGGGGAGTATGTTGATAGAGTTTCGTAATGTAAATAAATATTATGGTACCTTTCAAGTTTTAAAAGATATTAATGTACAAGTGAAAAAAGGTGAAGTGGTAGTAGTTGTTGGGCCGTCCGGATCAGGAAAAAGTACGTTGCTACGGTGTATAAATCAGTTAGAGACAATTACAGATGGAGCGTTAATTGTACAAGGTACGGAAGTACACAATGCAAAAACAGATATGAATGAATTACGCCGAAATATTGGAATGGTCTTTCAACATTTTTATTTATATCCACATAAAACAGTTCTTCAAAATATTACACTAGCACCGATTAAAGTAAATAAAGTTTCAAAAGAAGAAGCTGAGAAAACAGCGATGTTTTATTTAGAGAAGGTAGGAATCCCGGAGAAGGCTAGTGTATACCCACATCAACTATCTGGAGGACAACAGCAAAGGGTAGCAATTGCTAGGGGGCTCGCAATGCAGCCAGAAATTATGCTATTTGATGAGCCTACGTCTGCCCTTGATCCAGAGATGATCGGAGAAGTACTTGATGTTATGAAAACGCTAGCTAAAGAAGGGATGACGATGGTCGTTGTCACGCATGAAATGGGATTTGCGCGAGAAGTGGCAGATCGGATCTTATTTATGGATGATGGCAAGATCATTGAGGATACAACACCGGCGCAATTTTTTGCAAGTCCTGAACAAGAAAGGGCGCGTCTATTTTTAAGAAGAGTGTTAAATCATTAAAGGAGGAATTTCATGCTTAAAATGAAAAAGTTATTTACGTTAATCGTATTCTCATGTTTATTCGTACTTGTCGTTGCTGGATGTGGAAGTAAAAAAGATGAGGCGAAAGAAACGAATACGAAGCAAGGCGGGGCTGTGGAGCAAATTAAAAAGCGCGGGAAGCTAGTAGTTGGGGTGAAGAATGATACGAACTTATTTGGATTGAAAAATCCTTCAACCGGGCAAGTAGAAGGGTTTGATGTTGATATCGCAAAGGCGCTTGCGAAAAAAATCCTTGGAGATGAAAAGAAACTAGAATTAAAAGAAGTAACGTCTAAAACGCGTATTCCACTACTGAAAAACGGTGATATTGATGCAATTATCGCAACGATGACAATTACGGAAGAACGTAAAAAGGAAGTAGATTTTTCAGATGTATATTTTAAAGCAGGGCAATCGTTACTTGTGAAAAAAGGAAGCGATATTAAAAATATTGATGATGTGAAAAAAGGTGTGAAAGTGTTAGCGGTAAAAGGCTCAACGTCTACAAATAATATACGCCAAAAATCTCCAGAGTCGACTGTATTAGAATTTGAAAATTACAGTGAGGCATTTACGGCGTTAAAAGCAGGGAAAGGCGATGTTTTAACGACAGATAACGCAATTCTTTACGGCATGGCAAAACAAGATTCGAATTATGAAGTTGTAGGGAAAATTTTCACGGATGAGCCGTACGGAATTGCAGTACAAAAAGGTGCAGAGGATTTAACGAAAGAGATTAATAGCTTGCTAAAAGATATGAAGGCGAACGGGGAGTACGACAAATTGTATGAGAAATGGATTGGGCAAAAACAAGAGAAATAAAGTGATAGTTTCATTAATGGAGCTTTATTCTCATCGATAAATAGTAAGAGGATGAGGGGGATGCTCATCCTCTTCTTGTAAAGAAAGAGGGGAGAATATGTGCCTGATTTTTCTATATTGACGAATAATATTGATATGTATTTAGAGGGCTTTAAATATACAGTTATGTCTAGTGTAATTGCGTTAATAGGCAGCTTTATTTTGGGAGTCATTTTGGCTGTAATGCGTATTGCACCTATTCGTATTTTAAATTGGATAGGATCAGCTTTTGTAGAGTTTGTAAGAAATATTCCACTCGTATTAATTGCATTTATATTTTATTTCGCTTTACCTGTAATAGGAATTACTTTAAATGGTTTTGTAGCAGGGACAGTAACGCTTACCGTATATACGGCAGCGTTTATTGCGGAAGTTATTCGCGCTGGTATTCTATCAGTCGCAAAAGGTCAGATGGAAGCAGCACGGTCTTCAGGATTAACGTATGTACAGGGAATGTATTATGTTGTTTTACCCCAGGCGATGAAAATCGTAATCCCTCCTTTAGGAAATCAATTTCTCAATTTAGTAAAAAACTCTTCCATACTCGGAATTATCGCTGGTACGGATTTAATGTATCAAGGAGACTTAATTTCAACGAAGACATTTGTTACGTTCGACGTCTATATATTTGTCGGGGTGTTTTATTTAATATTAACAATTCCGCTCAGTATGCTAGTGCGTTATTTAGAAAAACGCTTAGCAAAGGAGGCGGTGTAAATGGATTTTAAGGGAGCAATAACAGGTGATCATATTCTGTTTTTATTAAAAGGATTACTTATAACGTTAGAGGTAGCGCTCGTAGCAATTGTACTTAGCTTTATTATTGGTAGTGTAATAGGGATATTGCGCTACATGAAAATACCTGTCGCCTCACAAGTATTAGGAATTATCGTTGAAGTAATTCGAAATTTACCACTACTTTTAATTATATTTTTCACGTATTTTGCACTCCCAGAAGTAGGATTGAAATTAGAAATTATAACAGCTGTGATTGTTGCTTTAACAGTATTTGAAGCAGCAATGATATCTGAAATTGTTCGAAGTGGTCTATTATCGATTGAAAAGGGGCAGATTGAGGCTGCAAGATCTTCAGGATTAACGTATGTTCAAGCACTTTGGCATATTATTTTGCCACAAGCATTAAGGAGAATGGTCCCGCCGCTTGTTAGTCAGTTTATTTCATTGCTGAAAGATACATCATTAGCAGTTGGTATATCACTGCCAGAACTTATGCATAATGCTCAAATTATTAGCGGACAGAATGTAAATTATATGATTCCAACGTTTATAGTAGTAGCTTGTATGTATTTTATCGTAAATTATAGTTTATCAATTTTATCGAGAAGATTAGAACTCCGTTAACCCTTACAATATATGTAAGGGTTTTTTCCTTGTTTATCCTTATTTCCCTCTAATTAGAATCTGAATCTCGTTATAATTCGATTTTTTATATTATTTTATCAGAAAAGTTTTAATTTTATATAGAAATTGTAACCGCTTTCGTGTATATTTTTATTATCAGAAAATTTTAACAAGATATAGGGGTATCGGTAGGGGGAGGATTTAGATGCAGCAACCAACAAATGAGAAATTACATCGTACGATGAAGAGTAGACATTTATTTATGATCGCATTAGGTGGTGTAATCGGAACTGGTTTTTTCTTAGGTTCAGGTTACACCATTAATCAGGCTGGACCAGGGGGAGCCATCCTTTCATATTTAGTGGGCGGATTTATTATGTATTTAACAATGCTTTGTCTTGGAGAGTTAACGGTAGCAATGCCAGTTTCAGGCTCTTTCCAAAAGTATGCGACGAAGTTTATTGGACCAGGAACGGGCTTTATGATCGGCTGGCTATATTGGCTTGGCTGGGCAGTAACAGTAGGACTAGAATTAACGTCAATCGGTTTAATGATGAAAAGATGGTTTCCGAATGTTGATGTTTGGGTATGGTGTCTTGTATTCGGCGTTATTTTATATGCTTCAAACGCTATCTCAGCAAAGAGTTATGCTGAATTAGAGTTTTGGTTCTCTAGTATTAAAGTAGTTACAATTCTTGCATTTGTTGTTCTTGGTGGTAGTGCATTATTAGGTTTTATATCATATGACGGAAAAGAAGCAGCACCTCTTTTCTCTAACTTTGTAAGCGATGGTGGATTATTCCCGAATGGACTAGCTGCTGTATTACTTACAATGATTACAGTTAACTTCTCGTTCCAAGGAACAGAGTTAATCGGGATTGCAGCGGGAGAAAGTGAAAATCCAGAAAAAACAATTCCACGTGCGATTCGTAATACAGTATGGCGTATTATGTTATTCTTCATTTTAACAATGACAATTTTAGTCGGATTAATTTCTTGGAAGGAAGCTGGCGTAATTGAAAGTCCATTTGTAGTTGTATTTGATAAAATTGGTATTCCGTACGCAGCTGATATTATGAACTTCGTTATTATTACAGCATTACTATCTGTAGCGAATTCAGGATTATATGCGGCAACTCGTATATTATGGTCACTTGCAAATGAAGGAATGGCACCAACTTCTTTCAAAAAAGTAAATAAACGAGGTATTCCAATTACAGCGCTAGTCGTAACGATTGCGGTAGCAGGGTTATCTTTATTCACAAGCTTCCTTGCAGAAGATACAGTATACATGTACTTATTATCTATAGCTGGTTTATCAGCTGTATCAAGTTGGATTATTATTGCTCTATCGCAACTTCGCTTTAGAAGTCAGTATATAAAAGGCGGAGGAAAGTTAGAGGACTTAAAGTATAGAACACCGTTATATCCAATTGTTCCTATTTTAGCTTTAATTACAAATAGTATCGTTGTTATTAGTTTAGCGTTTATTCCAGAACAACGAATGGCGTTATACTGTGGTATTCCATTTATCATTTTCTGCTATATATATTATTATATGAGTAAGAAAAGGAAGAAACCGATGAAAGTGGAGATGGAAAATACAAATGAAACTAACAATCAAACACGATGATATAGAAGCAGATTTATCGTATGGTCCATTAGCGATTGGAAAAGAAAATGGGTATTCACCGTTACAATTACTCGTTTCTTCTATCGCAGGATGTAGTGCAATTGTCTTTCGAACAATTTTAGAAAAGAAACGTATTACATACGATACGTTTACAATTGAAACGAAAATTGGTAGAAGTGAAGCTTTATCAAAACCAGTTGAAAGTGTTCATTTGCACTATAAAATTAAAGCACAAAACATTACAGAAGAGCAATTGGACAAAGCGCTACAACTTGCAGTGAAAAATTGCACGATTGTTCAATCGGTAAAAGATAGTATAAAGGTTACGGAAACAATTGAATTAATAAAGTGAAACATAAAAACGTGAGAATACGGCTCTCACGTTTTTATGTTTTTAACAGAGGGGGAAGTATTATGGGCTGTTTAGGCTGTAAATTAGCAAACGAAGAGGAAAAAATATATAAAGTATATGAAGATGAGTATGTAACATGCTTTTTAGATCATGAACCTTTCTATCCAGGACATACTTTAATTGTGCCAAAGCAGCATGTTGTTGAAGTGGACGAATTAGATGATGTTATAGCGAAATCAATTATGGATGCTTCTAAGCTGATTGCAAAAGCGATTAAATCATTATATAAACCAGATGGAATTACAGTTTGTCAAAATGGTGGAATCTTTAATGAGTTAACGCATTACCATATGCATGTCGTACCGAGATATAAAGAGCGCTCGTTTGCCGAGTTTTATATGGTACAACTAGGAGAAAAGAAGAATCATAACTTGGAAGAGACACAGAATTTGCTACAAGAAGCGATAGAGCAAATACTGCTTACTAAAAAGGCTTAAGAGGAATGTTCTTAAGGGAACAGCCAGTAGAATCCTAATAAACAAAAGCCCAATTTCTCAGTTAAAATAGAGAAATTGGGCTTTTTTATTATATTATTAAATTTTATATATAAACGGATTTTGTAGTGTCACAAAGTATATTGCCCATTCGTTATATAGAGTGAGAGGAGGAATTATATGAAAGTCACAAACAACGATTATGAAAAGATGGAAGAGCTATACGAGTTGTACGAGCAAAAAATTTATTATGTAGCGTATTCCATTTTAAATAATATTCAGCAGGCTGAAGATGCAGTTCAAGAGACGTTTATTACTCTTTATAAGAATTTGGAAAAGCTCCATAGCTTGAATACTGAAGAGCTTAAACGCTACATTTTGAGGATTGCGAAAAACAAGGCGATTGATAGTTATCGGAAAAATAAACGACATGAAACATTTCTAGAAGAATATGAAAGAGAATCAATAGAAGCAGTAGATGAAAATATCGAAGAGTGGGAAAAACGTAAAATGTCTGAGGTTCAAATTGATAAATTGCTAAAAGAGTTAAACGAATCTAACAGACAGGTGTTTAAGTACAAAGTCTTCTATAACTTAACGTATCAAGAAATTTCAAGCGTTATGGGAATAACTGAGGCTAATGCCCGCAAGCAGTTTGAACGCGCTCGAAAACGAGTCCAAAATATGATAGGAGGTATACAACATGACGAATTCAAAGAACTCCAAAGAAATATATGAACTTGCTGAAAAAATTGCTTTAGATGATTTTGATAAACTCGAAGAACAACATGAATTTTCACATACATATACGCGCAAAAAGAAATTGTTTATGGAGGAAATGAAGCTGAAAGATGGACAACCGCAGAAAAAGCGTAAAAGACATCGTATGTTAATCGCTGCAGCTTGCTTATTGATCGGCATGCCGACAACCGTTTTTGGTGCAGTAAAAGTCTATAATATGATTGTCCAAAAACAAAATTACGAAGTAAATGTGTCGGTAACAAATAAGGACACGAAAAAGGCTGACAAGTGGTATAAATTGAAAATCGATAAATTACCAGAAAATATGGAAGCAATTGATGACTCTGCTATGAAATATTCATTTAAAGATAACTACGCAAAGGGTGGATTTTCATTCATTCTTTGGAGAGTAGGAAAAGATTCGAGTTTTAAAACGCTGTACTCAAAAAGCTACGAAGAGAAAGAAATAAATGGCAAGAAAGCAGTGATTGTCCATAGAGACACCGGAGGCAAAGAATTACCGTTTAACAGACAGGTCTTTCTGCTTTTTGAGAAAGAGGGGATTATGTTAGAAAGTTTTATTGGAGCCGATGTAAATGAAGAACAAATGATGGATGTCTTAGCGAACATTTCACTTGAGCCCACATCAAAGGAAAAGGCATCATCTATATCAAATTATGATGAAGATCGTTTTAGCAAAGCGAAAGAATCAACAAAACCGAGCGTTATTCCTTTGAAAAAAAATAGCAAACAACTATTTAGCGTAGGTCAAACGGTTCCAGTAACCATAGATAACATTGGGAGTAACAGCAAACTTGAATATGTTATCGAAAAAGTGGAAATCTTTGATTCAATCAAAGATTTTAAACAAGAGAACTTTAATGAATTGGGACTAGAAATACTAAGCGAGAATAAGGCTTTAGATCAGACGAAAAAATTGCTACCGTACAAACGAGATGTATATAAAGTTGGAAATGGTAAAGATTCAATTGACGAATTAGTAGAGTCAAAGTCCGTTAATCTCAAATTTGTCTACCTGACAACAACAGTGAAAAACATTGATAAACAGGCGACAAAAGAAATCTATATGCATCCACGCATACAAATGCTTACATCTAAAAATAATGCATGGAACTATGCTGGAAAAGATGGGATTGCCGAAAAAAGTATTATGACGGGCGAAGTTGATTATTTAGAACCTCACGGAGATGGAAAAAGCTTTTATAATATTGGTAGTATCACACCAGGGAAAACGGTGAAAGTTAACTTAGGTTATTTTGTAGATGAAGATAAACTAGATTCAATCTTCCTTGATGCTTTCAATTACAGAGGGACTGGCGACACTGAAAATATGAATGCGAAACATCGTTGGTGGTTTGACATTCGTCAACAGTCAAACAACTAGGAACAACTAGACTAAAAAGCTGCTTATATTTAGCAGCTTTTTTCGTCTTCATACATATGTAAAATTTCTTTCGCGCGCATACGTAAACCATCTATTAATTCTTTCGGTTTTAAAACTCTTGCATCTTTTCCAAGTCTATAAAATAAAGGGGTAATAAAGTTAATTTCTCCTTTATCTATTGTTGAATGTATATATCCTGTTCCGTCTTCGTTTACTACCACGAATTCTTCAAGGTAAGGAACGCTTTTACATTGGCGCACGCCTTCTGTCGTTAATAAAACATGTAACTGGGTAAGAATGTTTATGACGTTAGAGTTAGAGCCGAACCATTCTTCTAAATTCATGAACGTACTTTCATTTTCTTCTGTTGATAATATAGAAAGAATACGATCAACACGATACAGTAATACTTTTTTTCTGCTGAAGTCATAGGATGGTAAGTACCATAGCCCATCGTGAGCGTATACACCGATAGGATGAACATGTTTTGTTTTTATCCCCGATTTAGATTCATATTGAAAGTGTAAATTTTTATTTTCGATAGCCGCGGTTAACACTTCGTTTAATAGAGGGGTATCAATTGTTCTCTTCGGATTCCAAAAAGCGATATAAGAACGTATTTTATCAACTTTTGCTTTCGCATCATGTTGTAGAGAGCTATACAGTTTATGCGTAACGGAGTTGATTTCTGTGTTAAAAGGCAAGTCCCTGTAGTAGCTTAAAGACTGAAAAGCAAAAAAGATGGATACTGCTTCTTCTTCGGTAAATAAAATAGGGGGAATGACTTTATTCGTTAATACTTTATATCCTCCATTGCGACCTTGTTCTGCATAAATAGGTAATCCCATATCGCTTAAATCTAAAATGTATCTATGGACAGTACGAACGGAAATATTAAATTCATCAGCTATTTCTTGAGCTGTAAATGTTCTTTTTGTAGAAGCGAATATAAGAATATCTAATAAGCGTTTAGCTTTTGACAAATGTATCACCTTTTTCTTTTTAAACATGACATAAATTGTCGTGTTTTATTGATAGTATATTGATTACATCATAATGTAATCAAGATGAGATGCAAGGAGGAAAAGAGATGTCACGTGAAGTTGTTTTATTTATAGCCGCTAGTTTGGATGGATATATTGCGAAAGAGAATGATGATTTAGAGTGGTTAATGGAAACCGAAGGAGAGGGAGATAACGGTTATACAGAAATGTATGAAACGATTGATACAATAATTATGGGAAAAAGAACGTACGATTATGTAGTAGAGCATACGGAAACATTCCCTTACTTAGATAAAGCATGTTATGTTTTTTCTCGTTCAGAAAAAGGTTCAGACGGAAACGTGGAGTTTGTAAATGAAGATGTAGTGGAGTTTACTAAAAGGTTAAAAGCACAAGAAGGATCTAAAATATGGATGGTCGGTGGAGGAAGTCTACTGAGTGAGTTCTTTAAAAATAATCTAATTGATGAATATATCGTTACGATTACACCGCATATATTAGGTTCTGGAGTTCCATTATTTCAAGACAAGAATCCAGAAATTAATTTAACTTTAACCGATACGAAACGTTTTGGGCAATTTGTAAATTTATATTATAAAGTAAAATGATACAAAAACACGACTACCATCAATAGTCGTGTTTTTGTATAGAGGGTAATGAAATGATAAAGCAAGACCCGTGATCGACTTCGCTCGTTACAGTAACATTCCCGCCGTGTAGTTCTACAATTTCTTTTACGATAGATAGCCCTAAACCAGTCCCGCCTGTAGCTCGTGATCTTGCTTTATCAACTCGATAAAAGCGGTCGAAAATGTGAGGGACGTCTTCAGGCGGAATACCTTCGCCTTCATCTTCAATTGTAATGGAAATACGTTTATGTTCTTCTGTAACAGAAATATTTATATGAGAATGTTCTTTTGAATGTCTATAAGCGTTATTTAAAATGTTTATTATAACTTGTTCAAATCGCTGTTCATCTAAATTTACTAGCAATGTAGGAGGACAAGAGAAAGAAACTTTAATGTATCTTTCTTTATACATGGCATTTACTTTTTTGGCTATGCGAGTCAGGAGTGTGTGTAAATATATGTTCTTTACTTGAATAGAAAAGTTATGTTGTTCCATTTGTGCAAGTGAAAATAAATCTTGAACTAAGTTCGTAATATAATCAGACTCATCTTTTATAATAGATAAATATCGCAAACGTTGCTCAGGAGATGTGGTTTCTTTTAAAGCGATGTCAGCATAACCTCTTACGTATGTTAACGGTGTTCGTAATTCATGAGCAACACTTGCTAGAAATTCACTTCGCTCTGTTTTCATATAATGTAAATCATTAGCAAGCGTTTGAATAGACGATGCTAGTTCACCAATTTCGTCATTTCGAGTAGTCGTTAACGAAACAGATAAATCGCCTTTACTCATTTTTTCAGTGGCATGTTTCATGTGTAACAATGGTTTTGTTAACAACCGTGATAATAGAAAGATGGTGATGACTGTTAATAGAAACGTAATGACTCCGGCAATAATGAATTGTCTCGTTAGCCCGTTAACCATTCCCTCGATTGATTCTGTTCCGAGAAACATATATACATAGCCTTCCGTTTTTCCAGCCACTACAATAGGGCTAACTGTACATATATAATTAGATGTTTTCCAATGATTCTCTATAATTGCTCCATCATGATCTGTCCGTGTTTGCATCTTTTCAATATGCTTTTTTATCGTAGTATTTATTTCATTGGATTTAGCTAGCACATCCTTATTTGCATTTGTAATAACGACAGTGGTTTCGGCTTCGGATTCCATTAGTGCAACATGGGAGATTGTTTGTTTATCAAAATACTTTTCAAGGACATCTCGGTGACTATTTCCACGCTTTAATAAAGCCGTCATTTCTTCATTTACTCTATTGTTGACAAGGCTATAATAAAGCAAGACAAATAGAACACTTTCGATTAAAAGTGTAACAATTAAAAAATAAAATCCGAGTTGAATAGAAATTCGCTTCATCGTTTTGCTCCTTACTCTAGAGTATCAACCCATCGATACCCGACTCCGTAAACAGTTTTTAAATGGTGATCAATAGGGAAATTTACTTTTCGTAATTTATCACGCAAATTACGAATATGTGAATCGACTGTTCTATCTTCTGTATTTGTATTTAGTCCCCAAATTCGTTCAATGAGCTGATCACGGCTTAATACGTAGTTCACATGACGTAAAAATAATCCGAGTAAAGAGAATTCGATTGGAGTGAGAAGAAGCTCTTCATTATAGACGGAAACGAAATGCTTTGCCTCATCCCATAAAATACCGTGATATTGGATTTGCGCGTGTTGATTCGTTCGCCTTAAAACAGCTTCAATTCTTGCGAAAAGCTCTTCTTCATGGAAAGGTTTCGTTACGTAATCATCCGCTCCAAGTTTTAACCCTTGAATGACATCTACTGTTTGATCACGGGCCGTTACCATAATGATAGGAACGTTACTAAAGGATCGAATTCTTTTGCACGTTTCCCAACCATCAATCTTTGGCATCATGATATCGAGTAAAACAAATTTGAAGTTTCGATTTTCTATATGTGAAATAGCTTCTTCCCCGGATACTGCACATACGCAGTTGTATCCGATTGGAGTAAGATAAAGCGTTAATAATTCAAGCATTCTCGGCTCATCATCTACGAGTAGTATATCGACCATAGAGTACCTCCGCATTTGTTGTTATTACTTAAATTGTAAGTCAAAATCATGAAGAAATGGTGCAGATTATTATGCATCTGCATAATTTCTTCAGAATTGCTTGTTATTGTAAAGTTGAAATTCCATTTTAGGTAATCATATTGGCTCGAAAACGATTTATACGGAGGCGGTATAGTGAAAAAGATGACCCGAATTTTTGGGATAACAATAATTACAGCAGTTGGTCTTGCTGCATGTGGACAAACGAAAACGGATCATAAAAATCATGAATCTAAAGAAGAGAAAAAAACAGAGCAAAAGGAAATGAAAATGAATCAGGAAGTAACTGCGCCGAAAGAAATGAACGAAGAGGCATCGAATGATTTATTAACGACAAGTTTAAAAAATGTAACGAGATTAAACACAAACGATCCTTTGCAAATGGCAGTATTAACTTCGCAAACGATATGGCCAGCAACGCATAAAGAGAATCAGCCAGGCGCTATTATTTTAGTACCAGTAAACGAGTGGCAATTAGGCATTGCGAGTGCGGATCTTATTCATCATCCGAATAACGGGCCGATTTTATTTATAGAAAAAGAAAAGGTACCTGAAATGACGTTAAAAGAAATACAACGATTAAATCCGCTCGGAACGAAAGATGGCACACAAATTATGGTGATGGGGGATGTAGGTGCATCTATCCTAGAGCAATTGAAAGAGTATAAAGTAAAGCAAATAAAAGAAACGGATCCAGCTATATTTGCTAAAGATGTGGATAAAGAATATGCCGATATAACAGGAAGCTATCCAAATAGTGTTATTATCGGTGCGTCTGAAGAAGAAGGGCGTTTATATACAACACCAGCTGTAAATTGGATCTCTCATATGCCAGAACCGCTTTTATATACAGAAAAAGAAAAGGTGCCAGAAGCGACGATAGAGGCATTAAAGATGAGAAAAGATAAAGTGAATATATATGTATTAGGACCAGAAAAAATTATTTCAAAAACGGTAGAAAAAGAGTTAAGTAAATATGGGAAAGTAACGCGTATTAGTGGTGAAACCCCAACAGAAAATTCCGTTGCCTTTGCGAAATTTAAAGATACAAAAACGAAATTTGGCTGGGGATTCACCAAACCAGGTCACGGTTTATCATTTGTTTCAAGTAAAACACCAGACTTAGCAGTTGCAGGAGCACCTTTTTCGCATATGGGTAAACACGCACCTGTTGTATTGTTAGAAGAAGGAAAAGCTTCACAACCAGTGTATGACTTCCTTGCTAGTATTCAGCCGAAGTTTAAAGATGATCCAACACTTGGACCGTATAACCACGGCTTCTTATTAGGAAGTACGAGTGATATTTCATTTGAAACACAAGGCATATTGGATGAGAGGTTAGAGATTGTTCAGGAAAGTGGTCAAGGGCACGGTGGACATTAATAAAAGGAGCAAAGGCGCTACTGAGGTAGCGTCTTTTTCTGTAGGAAACTTTTACATAGCAAAAATCTCTCTACTCGTTATATAATAGCCTTCGTGCAGTCGGCCAGGTTTTCTTATGGAGAAAATCAAATGAGAAAAGAGTAGAGGAGTGGTATTTTGTTTCAAACGATAAAAAATGATTGGTTCTCCAATGTGAGAGGGGATGTACTATCGGGAATTGTAGTTGCTTTAGCGTTAATTCCTGAAGCAATTGCTTTCTCTGTTATTGCAGGCGTGGATCCGACCGTTGGATTATATGCAGCCTTTTGTATTGCAGTTACCATTTCATTTGTTGGCGGACGAACTGGGATGATTTCAGCTGCAACAGGTGCAATGGCATTATTAATGGTAACGCTCGTGAAAGATCACGGTTTGCAATATTTATTTGCCACGACAATATTAACGGGGATTGTTCAAATTATTTTTGGCGTGTTTAAACTGAGCTCATTTATGAAGTTTGTTCCTAAATCCGTTATGAGTGGCTTTTTAAATTCACTTGGAATTTTAGTTTTTACAGCGCAATTGCCACATTTTAAAAATGCGACTTGGCAAATGTATGCACTTGTCGCATTAGGACTTGCAATTATATATGTATTTCCACGTATTACGACGGCGGTACCGTCTACACTTATTTCAATTATCATCGTGACAAGTATTGCACTTATGAGCGGATTACAGTTAAAAACAGTCGGGGATATGGGAAGTCTGCCAAAAGAATTACCGTTCTTTAGCATTCCTAACGTGCCTTTTACACTTGAGACATTAGGGATTATTTTACCGTACGCAGTTATGCTTGCAATTATCGGTTTACTAGAGTCATTATTAACAGCTTCAGTTTTAGATGATATGACGCATACGGAAAGTAATAAACATAAAGAGGCACGTGGTCAAGGTATTGCAAACATTGTCGCTGGTTTCTTCGGAGGAATGGCAGGATGTGCAATGATTGGACAATCTGTTATTAATATTAAATCAGGTGGACGAGGTCGTTTATCAACATTTGTAGCGGGCGGATTTTTAATCGTATTATTGTTCGTTTTAGGTGACTATGTCGTTCATATTCCAATGGCAGCTTTAGTTGCAGTTATGATTATGGTTTCAATCGGAACATTCGATTGGAACTCTGTAACAACGATTCATAAAGTACCAAAAGGAAATGCATTAGTTATGATCGTAACGGTTGTGATTGTCTTAATTACACATAATTTAGCACTAGGTGTAATTATCGGAACAGTAATTAGTGCGGTTTTATTTGCATTCAATATGGCAAAGATTCACGTGAAACATTTATATATTGAAAATAAGAAAATATACGAAATTCACGGTCAACTGTTCTTTGCATCTACAGCAGATTTTATAAATAACTTTTCATTCAATGAAGATGTAATAGAAATTGAGCTGAATTTTACCCACACACACGTATGGGACGATTCAGCGGTAGCCGCAATTGATAAAGTTATCATGAAGTATGAGCAAAGTGGCGTGAAAGTAAGTATAACGGGATTAAATGAACGAAGCTCGAAAATCATTTCAAATTTAGCTACTTATAATAAAAGAATTGCAAGTTAGAAGCCTCCTTTTTAGGGGGCTTTATTATATAATACGAGTAGGATAACGAAAAGGGGATTCAGCATATGTACAAACAAATTATATTAGCATGTGACGGTTCTGAACATGCACTTCGAGCAGCGGAACATGCAACATATATTGCGAAATTTAATGAAGAAACAAATGTTGAAGTTGTGTACGTAGTAGATAATAGAACGGCAAAATCGGATATTATACAAGGTCAAACAGATTTAGAAACAATATCGGCTAGCCGAAAAGATAAATTAAAAGAGATTGAAGGTTTATTAAAGAAAGAGAACATTTCTTATACAATTACAATATTACATGGCGATCCAGGAGATACGATTGTTCAATACGTAAATACAGGAGATATAGATCTTGTTATAGCTGGAAGTAGAGGATTAAATACATTGCAAGAGATGGTGCTTGGTAGTGTCAGTCATAAAATAGCAAAACGTGTGAAATGCCCGGTGATGATAATAAAGTAGTTTATAATTTAATGATAAAAAAGCACTACGTAAATTCGTAGTGCTTTTTGTAATTATTGAGGACACTCCCAATACTTCCCGAGAACAAGCCTACATTCTGGCGGTATTTCATTTTTTGTAGCAGCTTGGGATGTAAATGGAAGAGCAAAGTATGTAGTGGCGATCAGAGTAGTAAGCATAATTGCAACTTTCTTTTTCATAATGTAATAACCTCCTTTCTTAAAAAAACTGATAATTCTAATTTATTATACAATATTTTTCTATTTTTGGGAATATTTATTATATTTTTTTATGTATCGATAATTATTTGTATTTGAATTATAAAAGAAGAATCATATGGGAATAATATGAAAATGATTATATAATTGTTAACTTACAAATTTGTAAGTTAGTTGTTAGTGAAATCGATGTTATGAAAATTATTCCATTGGTAAAATAAACATATCGAAGGGGAGAGAGGGAGGATGAAAAAGATGAAAGCACTTCAAAATTTATCATATAGCCAAGGTGTCGGTCTTATTTGTTTAGGGGGATTTGCTGCATCTGTTACGTTAGCTGTTGTAATAAAGATGATTCATCAAATCTTTTAATAGTAGAGTCGGGAAGGAATTGGTTGCTATTAATAGCAAGAGAAGGATTATAAATAAAAAATAGCTCCTGGCATGTAAATTAGCGCCAGGAGCTATTTTTATTCTTATTTCTCTGTTTCTGCTTTATCACTTGTTACGCTAACTTTACCCCATTTGTATTGATCTTCTGGTGTATATTTATAATCTTTTACGCGGTTATTGACACCCTTTAGATCGAACTTATAATGAAGTGGAATCATTGGTACTTCATCATGGATTAGTTTTTGCCATTTATCATATACTTCTGTACGATATTTATCGTCAGCAGCTTTTGGAGAAAGACCTTCTTTTAATAACTCAGTATTTTTAGGGTTTGACCATCTTTGGTAGTTAAAGCTTGCATCAGGTCCCCAAAGGCCAGATGGATCTGGATCAGAACCAGTACCAAAAGCACCAGCATATAGATCGACTGCAGGATCATCTTTCTTCAGCTTATCATAGAAGGAGTTAAATTCATGTAAACGACCGTCAAGAAGTTCAACTTTAATGCCAATCTCTTTCCAAGATTGAATAAAGAATTTTGCAAGAGGTTCACTTACATCACTACCGCTCATTGATAAGAAGTTAAGTTTCACTTCTTTACCATTAGGGTCTTCACGGAAACCATCACCGTTTTTATCTTTATATCCAGCTTCGTCTAATAATTTTTTCGCTTTCTCAACATCTTTATCATAAGAACCTACTTTATTATTGTGGAACTTAGGTGAAGCTGGTGAAATTGGTGAGTTAGCAGGATAACGTAATCCGTGGTATAATTTTTCACCGATTTCTTTTCGGTCAATTGCATAAGCCATCGCTTGACGTAAACGAACATCTTTGAATGTATCTTTATCCATTACCATTTCACGTTTTTCTTTATCCATATGTCCAAATTTAAAGCCGATGTAGCTGTAGTATAAATCTGTTCTTCCAACTAGTTGTGCATTCTTTAATTTACTTACGTTCGGATATTGATCAGCACTTACTTCTGCGATGTCAATGTCACCATTTTTCAATGAAGCATTAACGATAGATGGATTTACAACTTTTAAGACTACATTTTTAAGTTTTGGTTTTCCGCCCCAATAATCATCGAAACGTTCAAATTCGACAGATTCTCCAGGAACGATTTTCTTAACTTTAAATGGTCCGAAACCAATTGGATTTTTACGGATTTTATCAGATTCTGCTAATTTATCAATTGGTACGTCTGCTAAGTATTTTTTGTGCAGAGGATATGTCCAAAGTCCAGTCTTTACAGAAGGATTTGGCTCTTTAAATGTAAATGAAATTGTTTTTTGATCAATTACTTTTACACCGGAAATTTTGTCAGTTTTTCCATCGTGATAATCAGTCATTCCTTCAATCATTTGCATTTGAGTATCATAGCGAGATCCTGCATACAGCTTACTACCAATTACAAGGTAAGAATATTCTAAATCTTCAGCTGTTACAGGGTTTCCGTCATGCCACTTTACGTTATCTTTAATTTTTAATGTAATTGTTTTTTTATCTGCTGATATTTCATAAGTAGCGGCACCTTCGTTATTGTATTCCCAGTTTTTATCATTGTCTAATAATGGTTCATCAAAGAAAGTAATGACTTGGTTGTCAGGATCACCTTCATATACAGCGAAGTTTAAAAGTCCTTCAAATGGTGTGTTAGAAACAAGCCCATATGTCAATGAGCCATCTTTAATTTCTTTCTTTTCGTTTTTAACGACTTCATTAAATTTGCTAGTGTCTACCTTTTTTGTACTGCTCGTTTTTTCACTACCTCCACTGCCCCCACACGCTGAAAGTAGTAATGTTGAAACTGCAAGTGTACTTAATACCTTGAAAAATTTTGGTTTGTTTGTCATTGTCTCCACCCCTTAACCTTTTCTTTGTCTCGCATCAGCTGAGCGACGTAGCGCTTGACCGATAAAATTTATACACAGCATCAACACTAAAATCATGAGTGATGCAGGTAACCAGATCCACCATTTTTCTTGTAGAACATCAGGATTTGTTGCATAACTAACAAGTGTTCCGAGGCTCGGTGTACTCTCAGGTAGACCAAAACCTAAGAAAGTTAGTCCAGATTCTATGCCAATGTTTCCAGCAAGGTTTAATGTAACGCTTACGATAATAATAGAGCTTAAGTTAGGTAATACTTGGAACATCATGATCTTCCAGTTTGGTGTACCTAATGTTTTGGAAGCAGATACATAGTCCAATTCTTTTTCGGTCAATACTTTTGAACGAATCAACCTGGCCTTTCCTGTCCATAGGAAGATACTCATGATCAAAATAAATACAGTAACATTAAAGACTGGAACAATTGTGATAAGTACGATAACAAGCATTAGGAAAGGTAAAATAAGTTTGAAATCAATAATACGCATAATGATGTTATCAACAGCTCCACCAAAGTAACCAGCGATTAGTCCGATAGAAAGACCAATCAAACAGGAGAGAATAGTGATTACAAGTCCAATGGTAAATGAATTTCTTGTTCCAATAATAAGTTGTCCAAAAATATCTCTACCACCGTAATCAGTTCCTAACCAATGTTCACTAGATGGTGGGGAGTAGATAGAAAATAAATCAACTTTTACAATATCCTCCTGCTTCATAATGAAGGAAGTTGTGTAAACGGCTATCAGTATGATTGCCAACAAGAAAAGTGAAAACATTGCTAATTTATCTTTACGAAATTCACGCCACATGACAGAAAAGCCAGAAGGACTTTTTTCGTAATGAACGACTTCAGTTTGTTTTTCGGGATTTGCTAACATAACGTTTCTTCACCTCCATTAATCAATACGAATACGTGGATCAACGATGCTTAGAATAATATCGGAAAGAAGAGTCCCGAGTAGCGTTGCGAATCCAGTAAATAAAACGAGTGCAGTTACGACACTAAAATCACGTTGAGAAATAGACTGCATAAATAATTGACCAATACCAGGATAACTAAAGATGCTTTCTAGAAAAATTGATCCTGCAACCACGCTTGTAATTTCGTATCCTAAGAACGCTGCAATTGGTAAGAATGAATTACGTAAAATATGTCTAGAATAAACCTTCGATTCTGGAACACCTTTTGCTTTTACTGTGCGTACAAAATCTTTATGTTTCGTATCGATAATTTCACTTCGTAAATATTGGATTGTACCCACTGTTGCAATTAATGCCCCAGATAAAGCTGGTAATATCATGTGATTCAATTTACTTAAATAGTAAGCGAATGTACCTGTTGCAACTTGAGGATCTACACTACCACCGGTTGGGAATATTGCAAGCTTAAATCCGAACAGGAAGAGCATGATTAATGCAAATATAAATAGTGGTGTAGCAAGTCCTAAATAGTTATACAGTGTAATGAGTCGATCTGCCCATGTATCAGTCCAACGTCCACTTATTACACCGAGTGGAATTGCAATCACGTAAGTAAGAACAAGGACAAGAATTGCTAACCAAATTGTATTTCCAAGTCGTTCACCAATTAAATCAGTTACTTTCATTTTATGTGCATAGGAAATACCAAAGTCACCTTGCACAGCATTTGTAACCCAGCGAACATATTGTGTTGTGACAGGATCATTTAAACCTAACTTTTCACGTTGTTCCTCAATAACCTTTGGATCTGCTTTTGGATTATTTACTGCTCTGCCGGTTAAGGCATCGCCTGGCATTGCTTTAGCTAGTAGAAAGACAAGTATACTTAACACGAATAATTGCGGGATCATTACTAAAAATCTCCGTAATATAAACTTCCACATGTTTTATCACTCCCTTATGGTAATGCCACCCGGTGCGTTGGCGAGATTGGCTTTAAATCATAAGCCCGACCGTTTTCATTGAAATAATTTTCGTATGATTTCTCATATTCAGAGCTTACTTGTTGACGGAGCTTACGCTGTCTCTCCCTGTTTTCAGGACGAATATCAGGAATTGCTGATATTAGGCGCTTCGTATAAATATGTTGCGGATTACTATAAATTTCTGCACTAGTTGCCTCTTCGACAATGCGTCCACGATACATAACACCGATACGATCACACATATGACGAATTACACCTAAATCATGACTAATGAATAAGTATGTTAGTCCGAGCTCAGCTTGTAGATCCTGCAAGAAGTTTAATACTTGTGCTTGTACAGAAACATCTAGTGCTGATACAGGTTCATCAGCGATAATAAGCTTCGGTTTTAATGTAAGAGCGCGTGCAATACCAATCCGCTGCCTTTGCCCACCGGAAAATTCATGTGGATATTTATAAATTGACTCTGGATTTAGACCAACTTTATCAAGATATTCTTGAACTGCTCTACGCTCTTCAGCAGGTGAGAGCTTCTCAAAATTTCGAAGAGGCTCAGCGATAATATCGAGAACACGTTTCTTCGGATTTAATGATGAATACGGATCTTGGAAAATCATTTGAATATCTTTTCGTTGTTCACGTAGCTCAGAGCGACTTAACTTTGTTAAATCTCTATTATTAAAATGAATACTACCCTCTGTTGCTTTCGTTAAGTGCATAATTGCTTTACCCGTTGTTGATTTACCACTTCCCGATTCACCAACGATTCCGTATGTTTCACCCGGTTGTAACTCAAAACTTACACCATCGACAGCACGCACGTAATCTAATGTGCGGCCGAAGAAACCACCTTTAATTGGGAAATGTACTTTTAAGTCTTCTACTTTAAGCAGTGCCATGAGTTACGTCATCTCCTTTCTTATCTTGGAAGTTGAAATGCTTGTAGCAAGTACAACGCACCCAATGGTCTGGTTTTACTTCGTGTAAAATTGGATTTTCCTCATGTTGATCAGGTCTAATCCATGGAATTCGAGCTTGGAAGCGACAACCTGTGCGAGGAAGCTTCGCTAACGAAGGAACCACCCCTTGAATTACATGCAATTTTTCTTTTTCAGCATACGCAGATGGAATGGAGTTTAATAGAGAACGAGTATATGGGTGAAGAGGGTTATTAAAAATCTCTTCAACTTTTCCTGTTTCTACAACTTGTCCAGCGTACATAACGACGATACGATCGGCTGTTTCTGCGACAACACTTAAATCATGAGTAATTAAAATGATGCCCATTTTCGTTTGTTCTTGAATAGATTTTAGTAGGTCTAAAATTTGTGCTTGGATGGTTACGTCAAGAGCCGTTGTTGGCTCATCCGCAATAATGAGTGCTGGGTTACAAGCAATTGCAATTGCGATAACAATTCTTTGTCTCATTCCGCCAGATAATTCGTGTGGGTATTGTTTATATGTAAGTTCTGGTTTTGGAATACCAACTTGATGAAGTAGTTCTAGGGTGCGTTCTTTCTTTTCAACTTTTGAAAGACTTGTGTGGTAGTCTAAGTTTTCTTCGATTTGTTTTCCAACTGTCATAAGAGGATCAAGTGCTGTAAGAGGTTCTTGGAAAATCATGCCGATGTTTGATCCGCGTACTTTATTCATTTCTGCGGTCGACATAGTTAGTAAATCCTTATCTCTATAGTTAAGCTGCCCTTGTAATTTTGTATTTTCTTCATTATGCAATCGCATAATAGAAAGGGCAAGTGCACTTTTTCCGCAACCAGATTCACCAACTATCGCGACAATTTCATTTTCATGGACAGTTAACGAAACATCATCTACTGCGGCATGATAGTGATCTTGTATGCGAAAGGAAGTCTGTAAGTTTTCAATGCGAAGAAGTGGATTCTTCATGGCTATCCCTCCATCTTTTCTGAAAAGACTAAATATTTTGTATGTTGTTGTTATTTTAATATAAATTGACAATGTTTGACAAGCATAAGTTGATAAAATATTCAAAAATCTTTTTATACAGAGATTGAACGCCGTTATATAAGGTGTTGAAGTTATTTGAAAACGCTAACATATAAAAAAAGGAGAATAAATCTTTTGTAAGAAAAAAGATTTATATGTAGAAAAAAGAGAGGTGTTCTGGAAAGAACAGCCTCTCTTTTTTTGATAAGAATAATATTAGTACTTAAGCTTGTTTTTGTTTTGCAGATCCTGTGTTTAAAGTAAGAGCAAGGAAGAACATTGCAAGTACACAAGATACAAGTAATAAGATGAATCCGCCATCCCATCCGAATGCATCTACGATAAAGCCCATAGCTGCGCTAGCAAAAGTAGCTCCACCTAGGTAACCGAAGAACCCAGTTAAACCAGCTGCAGTTCCAGCAGCTTTTTTTGGTGCTAAGTCTAGTGCGTGTAGGCCAATTAACATAACAGGTCCATAAATTAAAAATCCAATCGCGACAAGTGCGATACTATCAACCATTGGATTACCAGGAGGGTTTAGCCAGTAAACAAGAACGGCGATAAATACACCAACCATAAATAAAATACCAGCAGGTGCGCGGCGCCCCTTAAACAGTTTATCACTCATCCATCCGCAAAGAAGTGTACCTGGAATACCAGCCCATTCGTATAGAGCGTAAGCTGTACGAGAGCTACTATGAGTAAAACTTTTTTCCTCTACTAAATAAGTAGGAGCCCAGTCTACAACGCCGTAACGTACGAAATAAACGAAAACGTTCGCGATAGCGATGTACCATAAAAATTTATTGTTTAGTACGTATTTAAATAAAATTTCTTTTACTGAAAGTTCGCGTTCTCGATCTTTTACTTTTTCATCTGATGGATATTCTCCAGTATGTTCTTCAATAGAAGGTAATCCACAAGATTGAGGTGTATCTCTCATCGTAATTAATACATAAATACCAACTAAAATTGAAAGAATACCTGGGAAGTAAAAAATACTCTTCCAGTCATTTGCGAAGAAGTATAAGCCTAATGTCACAAGAGAAGGCATAAGAGCGCCACCGACATTATGAGCAACGTTCCAAATAGACATTTTTGTACCACGTTCACTAATAGAGAACCAGTGAACCATTGTACGCCCACAAGGAGGCCATCCCATACCTTGTACCCATCCATTTAAAAACTGAAGGACAAACATAAGTATAATGCTCGTTGTAATGAAAGAAAATGAGCCGAAAATAATATTAATGATACCTGATAAAAATAGCCCAGCTGCTAAAAAGTAGCGAGGATTACAACGATCGGATACGATACCCATAAGAAATTTACTTAATCCGTAAGCGATAGAAACTGCTGAAAGGATAACCCCAAGTTCCCCTTTACTAAATCCTTGTTCGATCAAGTATGGCATTGCAAGTGAAAAGTTTTTTCGAACAAAGTAATAACCCGCATAACCGATGAAGATGCCTAAGAATACTTGTAAACGTAATTTACGGTATTCGCTATCAACGCGATCAGCTGGTAAGCGTTCTGCGTGGGGCGCAGGTTTAAAGAATTGTGTAAAAAACATAAAATGAAAATCCTCCCCTAATTAATTCGAAGTGTTGTAAGGCAGAGAGAATATAAAAAGGCCATGAAATATAAAAAAGTTTCCTTTTTTATGATTCATAGCCGTATACTCCGATTCTCCGTGACTGTCAATATTAACTTCGTCGAAAATTATACAACTTTGTGACAAAAATGTAAACGTTTTTATAAATAAAAAGTGTTGACGGATTTTGTTCGTGGGATTAATATTTAAATACGTTAAATATTTTATTGCTTAAATAAGAGGTGGATAACATGCCAAATGATATGACGCATATCGATAAAATTCAAGCTCTTGCATTTTCGATTGGAAAGAAAATGCAGACGGAGTTATTAGAACAAATGCAAGCAACAGGACTTACACCACCGCAGTTTTATATTTTAAAGATTTTAGATCATTATGGTGCTTCAAGAGCGACAAAATTAGCAAAAAAGATGTATGTAAAGCCTAGTGCAATTACAGTGATGATTGATCGCTTAATTGATCAAGAGCTTGTAGAGCGCTATCACGACAAAGATGACCGTCGTGTTGTCGTCATTGAGCTGACAAAAAAGGGGAAAGCTAGAGTAGAAGAGGCAATGATCGCTCGTAATGAGCACATTGCAAAATATTTCTCACATTTAGAATTACAAGAAAGAGAAGATTTGTTACGCCTCTTTGAGAAGTTAGAAACAATTATTTGCGGGACACAAGAGAAAAAAGAGAATAACTAAGAGGAATTGAGGAGATTACATGGAGCAACAAGAAAACATAAATAGAAAGTTGCTGTTAATCGGTTTAATAATCGCGATGCTATTTGCTGCATTAGATGGAACAATCGTTGGTACAGCAATGCCGCGTATCGTCGGTGAACTAGGCGGATTAAGCTTAATGACATGGTTAACAACAGCTTATATGTTAACATCAACAACAGTTGTACCAATTGCAGGTAAATTAGCGGATTTACTTGGCCGTCGTAACGTATATATAACAGGGCTAGTTATCTTTATGGTTGGTTCGGCGTTATGTGGTATGGCAAATGGTATGACAGAATTAATTATTTTCCGTGGTATTCAAGGTCTTGGTGGCGGTATTATGATGCCAATGGCTATGATTATTATCGGAGATATGTTCACGGGCAAAGAACGTGCAAAATGGCAAGGTATTTTTGGTGCGTTATACGGTCTTGCTTCTGTAATTGGACCACAAGTTGGTGGTTGGATTGTAGATGCAGTGAACTGGAGATGGGTATTCTACATTAACTTACCAGTTGGTATTTTAGCAACAATCTTTATTGCAATGGGATTAAAATCACATAAACAAACAGGACCGATTAAAATTGATATTGCTGGAATCTTTACGATGATTCTCGGTGTTGTAAGCTTATTACTTGCATTAACATTTGGCGGGAAAGATTACCCATGGGATTCTTGGCAAATTATCGGGTTATTTGCATTAGCTCTAATTGGTATCGTTAGCTTTATTATCGTTGAAACGAAAGCAGAAGAACCGATTTTACCGATGCATTTCTTTAAAAATCGCACATTTACATTACTGAATGCGATTGGATTCTTTATGAGTATCGGAATGTTCGGTGCGATTATGTTCGTACCATTCTTCATGCAAGGGATTGTAGGAGTAAGTGCTGCGGAATCAGGAACAATTATGACGCCAATGATGATTACTATGATTGTGATGAGTATTATCGGCGGGCAACTTGTATTAAAAGTTGGTGTAAAACCACAAATTATTACGGGAATGCTTATAATGGCTGGAGGATTCTGGTTATTAACAACGATGGATATGCACACAACTAAATTAACTGCAACTTCTTATATGATGGTTATCGGTTTAGGAATGGGTCTTGTAATGCCAACATTAACATTAGCGTTACAAGAAAGTTTCCCGAAAAAAGACCTTGGTGTCGTAACATCATCAAGTCAGTTCTTCCGTCAAATTGGTGGAACATTTGGTATTACAATTTTAGGATCAATTATGAATAACACTTCAGGTACAACATTAACAAAGAATTTAGTACCTGTATTAGATACATTCCCGAAAGAAGCGGGACAAATGGTAACGAAATTTAAAGATATGATTCATACAGACCCACAAGGTTTATATTCGATGCTATTTAGTCCAGAGGCATTAAAACAAATGCCAGAAGCATTTGCTAACAGCATTGTACCAATCTTGAAAAACTCTTTAGTAGACTCACTTCATACTGTATTCTTAACAGGATTAGTATTTATCGTAGTAGGTGCCATCTTTACGATCTTCTTACAGAAGATTAAACTATCAGATCGTAAAAAAGATGCTGAAGAGCCAGCTACAGAGGAAAAAGAACAAACTGTATCATATTCGTAATGAAAAAGCATCGCCTTATGGCGGTGCTTTTTTTGAGTATAACCTTAAAAGCTTTTTCGTGAGAAATGATTGACGTATTTCTAGAAATGCGTTATATTATTTTCTGTAAACGGTTACATGAAATGGAGAGGGAAGAGAATGAGTACGATTAAAGACGTTGCGAAATTAGCGGGAGTATCTGTTGCGACCGTTTCCAGAGTGTTAAATAAAAATGGATATGTTCATGAAGATACATTAAAGAAAGTAGAGCGAGCAATTGAAATGCTAGATTATAAACCTAGTACAGTAGCGCGTTCACTGTATAATAAAAAATCTCGTTTAATTGGCTTAGTTGTTCCCAATATCGTGAATCCATTCTTTCCGGAAGTTGCACGTGCCGTAGAAGATGTAGCGCATAAGCAAGGATACACAGTTGTCCTTTGTAACTCTGATGAGAGTTTAGAGAAAGAAAAGCAATATATTGATGTACTTAGGCAAAATAATGTGGATGGATTTATTGTAGCAACAAATCCACAAAACAGTGTTAATTACATGAAGTTGTCTGTTCCGGTTGTTGCAATTGACCGTATGTTTAATGAGCGTATTCCTACTGTATATGCAGATAACTATGCAGGGAGTCAGGCAGCGACAAAGTTATTAATAGATAAAGGCTGTAAACATATTGCGCATATTCGCGGACCGCGTGACGTAAGCACCGCTAATGAACGCTTTGAAGGTTTTGTAGACGTTATTACGCAAAATAATCTTTCTTATATGATCGCAGAGAGTACATTTGATCCAGCTAATAGTGAGCGTGTAGCGGTGGAATTATTAGAAGAATACCCACATATTGATGGCATTGTTGCTGGAAATGATTTAATTGCAATAGGTATTGTAAAGGCTGCACTTCAAAAGGGGATTTCTATTCCGGATGATTTACAAATTATAGGATTTGATGGGATTTCTTTAACGGAGATGATGTATCCATCTATTACAACTGTTGCACAGCCAATTTATGAAATGGGGAAAATTGCAACAGAGCTATTGTTAGAGCAGATGGAAGGAAACGTATTAGAAGAGATACACTATCGTTTACCGATTGAAATTATAGAAAGAAATACAACGAAGTAAGGAGATGAAATAGATGCCAAATATTGCAGTAGTAGGTAGCATTTCAATGGATTTAGTGGCCGTTTCAAAAAAACGTCCGAAAGCAGGGGAAACAGTAATTGGTGAAGCATTTCATACAATTCCAGGAGGGAAAGGAGCCAACCAAGCGGTTGCTGCAGCTAGATTAGGCGCAAATGTGGCGATGGTTGGCGCGGTAGGAAACGATAATTATGGAACTGTAGTTAGGAAAAATTTAGAGAACGAACGTGTTTTTATCGATTATGTGGTACCGGTTACAGATACGGCGACAGGAATTGCTCATATCGTTTTAGCAGAAGAGGATAACAGTATTGTTGTCGTGCAAGGGGCGAATGCACTTGTAAATGAGTCGATTGTAGATCGTTCAAAAGATCTTCTTATAAAAGCAGATATGGTTGTTCTTCAACTAGAGATTCCACTTGAAACAGTAAAATATGTATTGGCTATTTGTGAGGAACACAAAATCCCGGTTATGCTAAATCCGGCACCAGCACAAGTGTTATCAGAAGATATTTTAGAAAAGGCAACTTATATTACGCCAAATGAACATGAGTGCCGCATCGTATTAGATGATTTCACATCACCAATTGAAGATTTACTGGCTAAATATCCAAATAAACTATTGATGACAGAAGGTTCTAACGGTGTACGTTTCCATAATGGGACGGAGATTGTACATGTTCCTAGCATTGCTGTTGATGTAGTGGATACGACTGGAGCTGGTGATACATTCAATGGAGCATTAGCAGTTGCGCTTTCTGAAGGAGAAGCACTGCAAAAAGCAATTCGTTTTGCGAATATTGCTGGTGGCCTTTCTGTAACGAAGCTTGGGGCGCAAGGCGGTATGCCAACGAGAGATAGAGTACGTGAAGTGCAGGTGATTGTTGGATGAAAAAGCATGGTGTATTAAACAGTGAGATTGCATCAGTCCTTGCTTCACTTGGGCATACAGATACGATTGTAATCGCAGACTGCGGGTTACCGATTCCTGAAGGAGTAAAACGAATTGATTTAGCCGTTGAGATTGGAAAACCTAGCTTTTTAGACGTATTGCAAGTGGTAGCTGATGATATGGCAATTGAAAAAGTGACGTTAGCAGAAGAAGTCATTAACAATAATGTGGAAGTAAATAAAGAGATTGAGCTGAAATTAATAGAGCCAGCGTTTGAATATGTATCTCATGAACAATTTAAAGAGCATACGAAGAAAGCGAAGGCGATTATTCGTACAGGAGAGGCTACTCCTTATGCCAATGTAATTTTACATGCAGGCGTGATTTTTTAATAAAAGGAAGTGATGGGAATGCGTATTGAAATGAAAAATATTTCAAAGGCGTTCAATGGCAATCCTGTTTTGAAGAATGCACAGTTTATGATTGAAACAGGAGAAGTTCATGCATTGATGGGGGAAAATGGAGCGGGTAAATCAACGCTCATGAAAATTTTAACAGGTGTATATAAAAGAGATGGTGGAACAATCACGATCGATGGGCAAGAACGAACTTTTAAAAATGCGAAAGAAGCTGAAGAGTACGGTATTGCATTTATACATCAAGAATTGAACATATTATCGAATTTAACAGTAGCTGAGAATATGTTTCTCGGTAAAGAGTTAATGTATGGGAAGACAGGTATTTTGCGTACGCGTCAAATGAACGCGATTGCGCAGCAGCAACTAGCGGAGTTAGGGTTACATGTAAAAGGCGCTATGTTGGCTGGGGAGTTATCGGTTGGACAACAGCAAATTATCGAAATTGCGAAAGCGTTAATGACAAACGCGAGCGTTATTATTATGGATGAACCGACAGCTGCATTAACAGATCGTGAAATTGAAACGTTGTTTACTGTCATTAATAAATTACGTAAAGAAGGCGTTTCGTTCGTTTATATCTCACACCGAATGGAAGAAATTTTTTCAATATGTGATGCCATTACGATTTTACGTGATGGGGAATACGTAGGAAAGAGGCTCATTCCGGAAACATCATTTGATGAAGTAGTGAGTATGATGGTGGGGCGCAGTATTGGTGAACGTTACCCAGAACGAAATAGTCAAATTGGCGATGTTATTTTTGAGATGCGTAACGGAACGAAAAAAGGGAAGTTTGAAAATGTTTCGTTTCAAGTTAGAAAAGGTGAAATCCTTGGTGTTGCTGGCTTGATGGGAGCTGGCCGTACAGATATTATGAAAGCGATATTTGGATACGAACCGTTAGATTCTGGCCAAATTTTCATAAGTGGACAAGAAGTAAAGATTGATAGTCCGATAGATGCGATTAGACAAAGAATAGCCTTTATTACAGAGGATAGAAAATCTGAAGGGTTAGTGTTAGATTTCTCAATTCGAGAAAATTTAGCTTTACCAAATTTAGAGAGTCTTTCAAAGGGAAGTGTCTTAAGTAACGAATTAGAACAACAGTTTACAGCGGATATGATGAAGCTACTTAATGTGAAAGCATCTAGTGGAGAGCAAGCAGTGAAATCTCTTTCTGGTGGAAATCAGCAAAAGGTTGTTATTGCAAAATGGCTAGGTATCCACCCGCAGTTACTCATTTTAGATGAGCCAACAAGGGGTGTAGATGTTGGAGCGAAAAAAGAAATTTACTCCATTATGAATAAGCTTACTGAGCAAGGCGATGCCGTTATTATGGTATCATCTGAGCTTCCAGAAGTTTTAGGAATGAGTGATCGCGTTCTTGTCATTCATGAAGGAAAAGTCGGAGGTATTTTAGAGAAAGATGGGGCATCACAAGAGTCTATTATGGCACTAGCTACAGGGGGAGAGTAAGAATGGCTAAGAAGGGGAATGTATTACAGCAACTCGGTTCTTTAATCGGTTTAGTATTAATTATCGTCGTAATTACAGCTTTAAATCCAGCATTTATTGAAATTCCAAATTTATTTAATATACTGCGTCAAGTATCGATTAATGCGCTTATCGCATTCGGAATGACCTTTGTAATTTTAACAGGGGGTATTGACTTATCGGTAGGTTCTATTTTAGCATTATCAAGTGCACTTGTTGCTGGAATGATGGCAAGTGGCATGGACCCGTTTCTTGCAATGGCAGTTGGATTAGTGGCTGGTCTTATAATGGGGATTGTAAACGGTATCATTATTGCGAAGGGAAAAGTAGCTCCATTTATTGCGACGTTAGCAACAATGACTATTTTTCGTGGGTTGACGCTTGTTTATATGGACGGACGTCCGATCACTGGTCTTGGTGATCATTTAATGTTCCAAATGTTTGGACGTGGTTATTTTCTCGGTATTCCGGTACCAGCTGTTACAATGATGATCGCTTTCGCAGTACTGTACTTCATTTTGAAGAAAACGACATTTGGTCGCCGTACATTTGCAATTGGTGGAAATGAAGAAGCAGCAGCACTATCAGGTATTAATGTTACGAGAATTAAAGTAATGATTTATGGTCTTTCCGGAATTTTGGCAGCGCTTGCAGGTATTGTCTTAACATCACGACTAGATTCTGCACAGCCAACTGCAGGTACTTCTTACGAATTAGATGCAATTGCAGCAGTTGTATTAGGTGGAACAAGTCTTTCTGGAGGAAGAGGCTGGATCGTTGGTACATTCATCGGTGTACTCATTATCGGTGTACTAAATAACGGTTTAAATTTATTAGGTGTATCTTCTTTCTTCCAACAAGTTGTAAAGGGACTTGTAATCTTACTAGCTGTATTAATTGATCGTCGAAAAGAAGCGTAATGGAGGGACAGTTCATGAAGAAATGGTTACTTATACTCGTTGCATGTATTATGGTCATTACTGCTGGTTGTTCAATGGAACCACCAGAATGGGCAAAGGATTCTAGCGATAAAGGTCGAAATAAAACTATTAAAGTTGGATTCTCTGTTTCAACTTTAAACAATCCATTTTTTGTGACTTTGAAAAAAGGGGCAGAAAAGAAAGCGAAAGAAAGCGGCATTGAATTGATTGCTGTTGATGCACAAAATGATGCAGCAAAGCAAACAAATGATGTTGAAGATTTAATTCAAAAAGGTGTCGATGTAGTTGTTATTAATCCAACCGATTCAGATGCTGTTGCTTCAGCAGTAAGTGCGGCAAATGCAGCAAATGTCCCTGTTATTACTGTAGACCGCGTTGCAAATTCAGGTAAAGTTGTTTCTCACATTGCCTCTAATAATATTGAAGGTGGTCAAATGGCTAGTGATTACATTCGTGAATTAGTTGGCGAGGGAGCAAATGTTGCTGAATTAGAAGGAATACCTGGCTCTTCTGCTGCTCGTGAGCGCGGGAAAGGATTCCATAATGTAGCGGATAAGTCTTTAAAAGTAGTTGCAAAACAAGCAGCTGATTTTGATAGAGCAAAAGGATTATCTGTTATGGAAAACATTTTGCAAGCAAATGGTGATATTAAAGCCGTGTTTGCGCATAACGATGAAATGGCATTAGGGGCACTTGAAGCATTGAAGTCTTCTGGAAAAACAGATGTAGTCGTTGTTGGTTTTGATGCAACAGAAGATGCTGTAAAGGCGGTTAAAGATGGGCGTATGGCTGCAACAGTTGCTCAAAAACCGGAATTAATCGGGGAGAAGGCGATGCAAACAGCAAAAGAGATCACGCAAGGTAAAAAAGTGGACAAATCTATTCCGATTGAATTAGAGCTTATTAAGAAAAACAAATAAATATAAAATGAAAACCAGGAAGGAAGAATAACAAATGAAATTCTTTATTGATACAGCAAACATTAACGAAATTAAAGAGGCAAATGCATTAGGCGTACTAGCTGGAGTAACGACAAACCCATCACTTGTAGCAAAAGAAGGTGTAGATTTCCACGAGCGTATTCGTGAAATCTGCAGCGTTGTAGAAGGTCCTGTAAGTGCAGAAGTAATTAGCTTAGAAGCTAATAAAATGATTGAAGAAGGAAAAGAATTAGCGAAAATTGCTCCAAACGTTGTTGTAAAAGTTCCGATGACAACAGAAGGTTTAAAAGCAGTAAAAGCATTCTCTGACTTAGGAATTCGTACAAACGTTACATTAGTATTCTCAGCAGTTCAAGCATTACTTGCAGCTCGTGCTGGTGCGACATACGTTTCACCATTCTTAGGTCGCTTAGATGATATCGGCCATAACGGTATGGACTTAATTCGCCAAATCGCAGAGATCTTTGCAATTCACGGCATTGAAACAGAAATCATTGCAGCATCTGTACGTCACAGTGTTCACGTAACTGAAGCAGCATTAAACGGTTCACATATTGCAACAATCCCAGCAAACGTAATTGCTTCATTAGTGAAGCACCCATTAACAGACCAAGGAATTGAAAAATTCTTAGCTGATTGGGAAAAAACACAAGAGAAATAATAGAAAATCAAGAATCCTAGTTTAATTGACTAGGGTTCTTTTTTTTATTTAAAAGAATTTTCATGCAATTTTGCATATTGTCTTTTAAATTTGTTATATAAACTATTTAATATATACAAATCACTCTTTATTTTTCATATTTTGATATAAGAAGATAGAGGGTCTGACCAGAAAACTGGAGGGCATGATTCTATAACAGAAAGCTTAACGTTTATAGAATTATGCTTTTTTATATAGGGAGGGTAGTAAACAGAGATTTCGACAAAAACGCACTTATTTATCTGAATTTTAAGTTTTATGTATAAAAGGAGAGAAATAGAATGAGAAGAAAAGCGCCATTTAAAGTGTTGTCATCATTAGCAATTGCGGCAATTATCGGATGCACATCTGTAATGAGTACTCCGCTAGCATACGCAGAAACGCCAGCAAAAGAGAAAGAAAATGTATCTACAACATCAATTGATTACAATTTAATTCAAGAAGATCGTTTAGCGGAAGCGTTGAAAGAAAGAGGAACAATTAATCCAGCATCATCTAAAGAAGAAACGAAAAAAGCTGTAGAAAAGTATATTGAAAAGAAACAAGGCGATCAGGCAAATAAAGAAATTCTTCCAGCAGATACTGCTAAAGAGGCATCTGATTATGTGAAAAAAGTAAAAGAAAAGAAAATGGAAGAAAAGGAGAAAGTAAAGAAACCTGAAAAAAATGTGAGTCCCGAGAAAAAACCAGAACCAAATAAAAAACAATTGAATGGACAAGTCCCAACTTCTAAAGCAAAGCAAGCGCCTTATAAGGGCTCTGTTCGAACTGATAAAGTATTAGTATTACTCGTTGAATTTAGTGATTATAAACATAATAATATTGATCAAACACCAGGGTATATGTATTCGAATGACTTTAGTAGAGAGCATTATCAAAAAATGTTATTTGGTAATGAACCGTACACATTATTTGATGGTTCAAAAGTAAAAACGTTTAAACAATATTATGAAGAGCAGTCTGGCGGAAGTTATACGACAGATGGATATGTAACGGAATGGCTAACTGTTCCAGGAAAAGCATCTGACTACGGTGCTGATGGTAGCAGTGGTCATGATAATAAAGGACCAAAAGGCGCACGTGATTTAGTGAAAGAAGCTTTACATGCAGCCGCTGAGAAAGGGTTAGATTTATCTCAATTTGATCAATTCGATAGATATGATACAAATGGTGATGGAAATCAAAATGAACCTGATGGTGTAATTGATCATTTAATGGTAATCCATGCTGGTGTTGGTCAAGAAGCTGGTGGCGGTAAATTAGGTGATGATGCAATTTGGTCACATCGTTCAAAATTAGCAGTAGATCCAGTAGCGATTGAAGGTACAAAATCAAAGGTAGATTACTTTGGTGGAAAAGTAGCGGCGCATGATTACACAATTGAACCAGAAGATGGAGCAGTAGGTGTATTTGCACATGAATTTGGACATGACCTTGGCTTACCGGATGAATATGACACGAAATATACTGGAATGGGTTCACCTGTTGAAGCATGGTCATTAATGAGTGGAGGTAGTTGGACAGGGAAAATTGCAGGAACAGAGCCAACTAGTTTCTCACCACAAAATAAAGACTTCTTACAAAAGAATATGGGCGGCAACTGGGCAAAAATTTTAGAAGTAGATTACGATAAAATTAAGGGTGGAGTAGGAGTTCCTACATATATTGATCAAAGTGTTACGAAATCCAATCGCCCAGGTGTTGTACGTGTTAACTTACCAGGTAAAAGTGTTGAAACGATTAAACCTGAGTTTGGAAAGCATGCATATTATAGTACAAGAGGAGATGATATGCATACAACACTAGAAACACCATTCTTTGATTTAACAAAAGGAACAAATGCAAAGTTCGATTATAAAGCAAATTATGAGTTAGAAGCAGAGTGCGATTTTGTCGAAGTGCATGCAGTAACAGAAGATGGAACGAAAACATTAATTGATAGACTTGGAGAAAAAATAGTCCAAGAGGATAAAGATACAACAGATGGAAAATGGGTGGATAAATCATATGATTTAAGTCAATTTAAAGGAAAAAAAGTGAAACTGCAATTCGATTATATTACAGATCCAGCTGTAACATATAAAGGTTTCGCGATGGATAATGTAAATGTAACTGTTGATGGACAAGTTGTATTTTCTGATGATGCAGAAGGACAGTCTAAAATGAATGTAAATGGTTTTGTTGTTTCTGATGGGACAGAGAAGAAAGCTCATTATTACTACTTAGAGTGGAGAAACTATGCGGGATCAGATAATGGATTAAAAGCAGGAAAAGGCCCTGTGTATAATACAGGTCTTGTCGTTTGGTATGCAGATGATAGCTTCAAAGATAACTGGGTTGGTGTGCATCCAGGTGAAGGATTCCTTGGTGTGGTAGATTCTCATCCAGAGGCACTTGTTGGCAACTTAAACGGAAGACCAACTTATGGTAATACGGGCATGCAAATTGCAGACGCTGCATTTTCATTTGATCAAACACCAGCATGGAGTGTAAATTCATTAACACGTGGGCAGTTTAACTATTCTGGGTTACAAGGTGTTACCACTTTTGATGATTCAAAAGTATATAGTAACAAACAAATTGCAGACGCAGGAAGAAAAATTCCAAACCTTGGACTTAAATTCCAAGTTGTTGGACAGGCAGAGGATAAATCGGCAGGCGCTGTTTGGATTAAGCGTTAATAACATAAAAGCACATTCTTCCTATGAAGAGTGTGCTTTTTAATTTGTACAGTAAGTTATTATTTTAGTTTATGTAATACAAATGTCTGTTCACATGTAGTGTATCAAATTATGTGGAGAAAGGAAATATTTCCGAGGAAATTGTCGAAGTATCGTCGGTATTTATACACTTTTTTTGTAAAAGAAGAACTGTAGTATTGCCATTATAGTTTAATTTATTTACATTGTTACTTGGCTATACACAAAAGTAATATATTCGGCAATAAAAGAGCGCTATTGGATAGTGCTCTTTTTTATGGATAGAAAGGAGTGAGTTAAATGGAAGAAATAATTGAATGTCCACAGTGTGAAGGGAATATTACTACGCAACATATTATTGATTTACCGCATCCTTTTTCATTCAGGTGTCCACACTGTAAGGTCAGGCTAAAAGAAATGAGGATCACACCATGCTTAATATTAGCGGCAATTTGTATCATTCCGCTGTTTATTATAATTGGAGAGAGTATTAAGGAATTACTAGTAAAATATTTTTCTAGTATAGACGATGTACCAACTGTACTTATTTTCTTCTTATTTTGTTATCCATTGTATTATCTCTATGAAAAATATAATGCCATATTGTTTATTAAATACGGATTATTGAAAGTTAAAAGTTGAATAGGAGATTATCACTATGTTGTGGAAAGTTTATTTAGTAATTGTAGCGATATTGGCTATTACTTCGTTAGTAAGAGGTATGTTTCAAACGCCAATTCAAAAGTTTGATTTTGTAGTGACTATCATTACATGGATTGGGCTATTTGGTTTTGTTTTTGGTGTAGAGATAGTAACCCCACTCGTTTGGAAGTGCATCTTCGTGTTTAGCGTTATTTGGACTTTTACTGCAGTTTTTGTTTTACGTTTATATGAAGAGAAGGATGAACCGCTACCTTTTATATTTAAATTAATTGGTATTATCCCAACTCTGCCATTATATTACGGACTATATCAATATGCATTTTAAAAAAAAGACAATGATGGAGTTATCCCATCATTGTCTTTTTTACTTTGCTTTTTGCTTTACTTTTTACTTTGCTTCTTACGTAAATCATACCGGCAAATGTTAATAAGAATGCAGTTCCAATAACGAAGCTGACGCTAGGTGATGCCCCGATTGCTCCAACTGTAAAGGATCCAGCAACAACTCCTAATGAGAAGAAAGCATAAAACAATCCGAATGCTTTTCCGCGTTTATCATCTGTCGTATTTTCAACAAGTAATGCATTTATTGATGGGAAAAGGATAGCGAATCCAATGCCATAAATCATCATAACGATAAAGAGCATACCTTTTGTTGCAAATAATCCAAGTAAAGATAACGCGAATGCCATTACTGCAATCCCAATTAACATTAGTTTTGAACGATTAAATCGATCGTAAATACGGTTTGTTGGCAGCAAGAAGAAGAGGATAGCGGTAATACCGAATACACTTAACATCATGCCTGTTGTAGATGCTTTAAGTGCCAATGCCTCAACTTTCACTGGTAGCATATACGTGACAATTCCTTGTGAAAACATTAGCGTGAAAGCACCAATATATGCTTGCAATAACGGTTCTGATTTCAATAGTTCAATCATATCTTCTTTGTTCATCATTTGTGTTCTTGAAGTATCTTTTCTTGATACGTTATTTGGTAAGAAGAATAGAGATACGATTGTACCAAGGACCATTAAAATAGAAATGGTAATGAACACCCACTCTATACCAGCAGTAGCTTTCATAATCCCACTGAAAGCGGGTCCTACAATTGCCGCTGTTCCAACAGCAGCACCAGATAGAGCCATTGCCTTACCTTGTCTTGCTGAATTTGTTTGTTTTGATAAAAACGTAAAGGCAGCAGGAATTAAAAATCCGTCACTAAAGCCGTGCATAAAGCGCACAACTAATAGTTGTTCACCACTTTGAACAACGGTGTATAACAAGACTATGAAACTCGTAAGCCCCATGCTTATATAAAGTATTTTTTTTGCACCAAATTTATCGACAGCAGCGCCAGCAATAATATTACCGATCATATTAGCGAATGAGTACATACCGACAACTAGCCCAATAATAAGAGGAGATCCTCCAAGACTTTGAGCGAATGTACTCATAATAGGTAATTGTGAAAATGTATCTAGAAACGCTACGATAACAATAAAGTAAATAAAATATTTCAAGCGATATTCACCTCTCCTATGCTATTATGGCATAATGCTAATTTTAACCGCAATGAAATTGAATTAACAGATGTGGAAAAAAGTACAAAGTGACAAAATATTGAACATTATTTGTTAAAATTTAGTGGAAATGAGATTGTTTTTTTGAAATATATGGATAAAAGTATTATAATAGATTTGTAAACTTCACCAGGTTAAGTATATACGTAGAGAGGGATGTATAAAATGAAAGCACTACTTTGGCATAATCAACGTGATGTACGAGTAGAAGAAGTACCAGAACCAACTGTAAGACCAGGAGCAGTTAAGATTAAAGTGAAATGGTGTGGTATCTGCGGAACAGACTTGCATGAATATTTAGCAGGACCTATTTTTATTCCAACAGAAGAGCACCCATTAACACACGTAAAAGCACCAGTTATTTTAGGTCATGAGTTTAGTGGTGAGGTAGTTGAAATCGGTGAAGGCGTTACTTCTCATAAGGTGGGAGACCGCGTCGTTGTAGAACCAATTTATTCTTGTGGTAAATGTGAAGCTTGTAAACATGGACATTACAATGTTTGTGAACAACTTGTTTTCCACGGTCTTGGCGGAGAAGGCGGCGGTTTCTCTGAATATACAGTAGTACCAGAAGATATGGTTCACCATATTCCTGATGAAATGACGTATGAACAAGGTGCACTTGTAGAACCAGCAGCAGTAGCCGTTCATGCAGTACGTCAAAGTAAATTAAAAGAAGGGGAAGCTGTAGCAGTATTTGGTTGTGGTCCAATTGGACTTCTTGTCATTCAAGCAGCTAAAGCAGCAGGAGCAACTCCTGTTATTGCAGTAGAACTTTCTAAAGAACGTCAAGAGTTAGCAAAATTAGCAGGTGCGGATTACGTATTAAATCCAGCTACTCAAGATGTACTAGCAGAAATTCGTAACTTAACAAATGGTTTAGGTGTAAATGTGAGCTTTGAAGTAACAGGTGTTGAAGTAGTACTTCGTCAAGCAATTGAAAGTACAAGCTTTGAAGGACAAACTGTAATTGTTAGTGTATGGGAAAAAGACGCAACAATTACGCCAAACAACCTTGTATTAAAAGAAAAAGAAGTTATCGGTATTCTTGGATACCGTCATATCTTCCCAGCTGTTATTAAATTAATTAGCTCTGGCCAAATTCAAGCAGAGAAATTAATTACGAAGAAAATCACAGTGGATCAAGTTGTTGAAGAAGGATTTGAAGCACTTGTAAAAGATAAAACACAAGTGAAAATTCTTGTTTCACCTAAATAATAGAGAATAGTAAAAAGTAGCCCTTTTCTAGAAATAGAAGAGGGCTACTTTTTTTCTATACAGAAAGGTGATAGACTTTCCTTTAACTACAGGTATTTTGTTTGGAAGGGGAAGTCTAATGCTTTCATTTATGTTGACATTGAAACGGATGTTAAAAGCTTGTTTACGAGCGTGGAAAGATAAAGAGTTTCAAGTATTATTCGTATTAACATTTCTAACATTAACATCTGGTACAATTTTTTATAGTACAGTTGAAGGATTACGTCCTCTTGATGCTTTATATTTTAGTGTGGTCACGTTGACGACTGTCGGTGATGGGAATTTTAGTCCGCAAACGGATTTCGGAAAGGTATTTACAATCTTATACATATTTGTTGGGATTGGACTAGTATTTGGATTTATTCATAAGTTGGCAGTTAATGTACAACTGCCAAGTATATTATCAAGTAGAAAAAAAGAGTAAAGCATGTGGATGCTTTACTCTTTTTTACATTAGTTTAGACAAGTATTTGCAGTAGCTTAACAATACTTTATTACAATATAAGTGCATTCAATCATTATATTCACTATGTATAAAGTTATAATGATATGAAAATCTGCATATTTTAATTTAGTGATAGAAATTTCATGAAAGGTGGGATATTCTAGTCATAGGTTAACCGGACGATATCATAGGATCCTAACAAAAAGTTTACAATAATTCAATTATAAAATGGAGGATTTCAGATGAAAAAGAAAGTACTTGCTTTAGCAGCAGCTATTACATTAGTAGCTCCGTTACAAGGTGTTGCATTTGCTCATGAAAATGATGGGGGAAGTAAAATAAAAATAGTTCACCGCTGGTCTGCTGAAGATAAGCATAAAGAAGGCGTAAACTCTCATTTATGGATTGTAAACCGTGCCATTGATATTATGTCTCGTAATACAACACTTGTAAAACAAGATCGAGTTACACAATTAAATGAATGGCGTACAGAGCTAGAGAACGGTATTTATGCTGCTGACTATGAAAATCCTTATTATGATAATAGCACATTTGCTTCACATTTCTATGATCCAGACAATGGAAAAACATATATTCCACTTGCAAAGCAGGCAAAAGAAACTGGAGCTAAATACTTTAAATTAGCTGGTGAGTCATACAAAAACAAAGATATGAAACAAGCATTCTTCTATTTAGGATTATCCCTTCATTATTTAGGAGATGTAAACCAACCAATGCATGCGGCAAACTTTACAAATCTTTCGTACCCACAAGGGTTCCATTCTAAATATGAAAACTTTGTAGATACGATAAAAGATAATTATAAAGTAACGGACGGAAATGGATATTGGAACTGGAAAGGTACAAATCCAGAAGAGTGGATTCATGGAGCGGCAGTAGTGGCGAAACAAGATTACTCTGGAATTGTAAATGATAATACGAAAGATTGGTTCGTAAAAGCAGCTGTATCACAAGAATATGCAGATAAATGGCGCGCTGAAGTTACACCAATGACAGGTAAGCGATTAATGGATGCACAACGTGTTACTGCTGGATACATTCAGCTTTGGTTTGATACGTACGGAGATCGTTAAGTATTTAAAAAAGGTCAAATCTCACAATAGAGTATTTGGCCTTTTTTATCACTATACAAAACATGGAGGTATGAATCGTGAAAAGTAAATTGCTAAAAAGTATACTTAGCGTTGGAATCGGTCTAGCGGCTTTATATAATGGATCCTCGGCTCAAGCGGAAGTGTCTACAAATAAAAATGATACATTAAAAGTTATGACACATAACGTGTACATGCTATCAACAAACTTATATCCGAACTGGGGACAAAGTGAGCGTGCTGATTTAATTGGGGCAGCGGATTATATAAAGAATCAAGATGTTGTTATATTAAATGAAGTATTTGATAATAGTTCTTCAAACCGTTTATTAGGAAATTTGAAGAAAGAATATCCAAATCAAACAGCGGTATTAGGTCGTAGTAACGGAAATGAATGGGATAAAACGTTAGGTAGCTATTCATCTTCAACGCCTGAAGATGGGGGTGTTGCAATCGTGAGTAAATGGCCGATCGTTGAGAAAATTCAATATGTATTTGCAAAAGGATGTGGGCCAGATAATTTATCAAATAAAGGATTTGTATACACGAAAATCAAGAAAAATGATCGTTTCGTTCATGTAATTGGGACGCATTTGCAGGCTGAAGATAGTATGTGCGGAAAAGCTTCACCTGCATCTGTACGTACAAATCAGTTAAAAGAAATTCAAGATTTTATAAAAAATAAGAATATACCAAATGACGAGTACGTCCTATTTGGTGGTGATATGAACGTGAACAAAGTAAATGCAGAGAACAATAGTGATTCAGAGTACGCATCCATGTTCAAAACATTGCACGCTTCTATTCCATCTTATACAGGACATACAGCAACTTGGGATGCGACGACAAACAGTATTGCGAAATATAATTTCCCCGATAGCCCTGCCGAGTATTTAGATTATATTATTGCAAGTAAAGATCATGCGAATCCATCATTTATAGAGAATAAAGTATTACAACCGAAATCTCCACAGTGGACTGTTACATCATGGCTCAAAAAATATACGTATGATGATTTTTCTGATCATTATCCAGTAGAGGCAACTATTTCTATGAAGTAGTCCTAAAAAAGTTTCTTCTTAAATAAGAAGAAACTTTTTTATTTTGTAGAGGAAATTTCAACTTTCTTTCCAATATGTATAAGACATATTGAGAAGAGGAGAGAAAAAATGTGGATAGAGGAATTTTTAAAGAAGTTCCATTACCGTGTGCATTTTTGGATGAAGTGGCTTTAGATAGAAATATTCAATCGATTATAGAATTAAGTGGAAATAAGAAGATTCGTATAGCGAGTAAATCGTTACGTTCAGTTCCGGTTATGCAAAAGATTTTAGTTGCAAATGATCGATTTCAAGGTATTATGTGTTTCTCACCTAGGGAGGCTTTGTTTTTAATTGAACAAGGATTCAATGATTTATTACTCGGATATCCTGCTTATGATGAAAGAGCTTTACATGAAATAAGTTTGCTAACAAAGCAAGGGCTCATTATAACTTGTATGGTGGATTGTGAAGACCATATTGTTTATTTAGAAAAAATTGCTGAGAAGTCTAAAGGGTGTTTTCGTGTTTGTTTGGATATTGATATGAGTAGTCGTTTTTTTCAATTTCATTTTGGGGTAAACAGATCACCGGTAAAAGATGTGCAAGGTGCTTTGAAAATAGTAAAAAGGGTGAAAGAATCATTATTTTTGATATTAGATGGTGTAATGGGATATGAAGCCCAAATTGCTGGGGTAGGAGATCACATACCGAATCAGCGAGTGAAAAGTAAAGTGATTTCGTATTTAAAGAAGAAATCGGTGTTAGAAGTTAAAGAAAGAAGAGGACATATCGTAAAAGAAATACAAAACCTAGGTATTGAACTAAGGTTTGTAAATGGGGGAGGAACAGGAAGTGTAAAAACAACCGAGCAAGATAAATCAGTTTCAGAGATTACAATAGGCTCTGCTTTTTATGCCCCGAAGCTGTTTGATTATTATAAAGAGGTGCAATTTCATCCAGCTGTCGGATTTGCTTTACCAGTTGTACGTAAACCAGCCCCGTATATTTACACTTGTCTAGGTGGGGGATATATTGCTTCAGGCGCAATTGGTAAAGATAAAGAACCTGAGATTTGGAGGCCAAATGGCGCCAAACTATTAGCTTTAGAAGGTGCTGGAGAGGTACAAACACCGATTTTTTATAATAGTGAGGAGCGGATAGAGATAGGAGATCCTATCTTGTTTCGCCATAGTAAAGCTGGAGAGTTATGTGAGCGGTTTCCATTTTTATATCGTGTGAAAGAAGGAGAGATTGTTGGGGAGTATGTAACATATCGGGGGGATGGCCAATGCTTTCTATAAAGGGACAGAAATGGAAAAATTGGACAGGGAATGTAGAAGGAACGCCGCATTATACGATGTATCCAGAAAGTATAAAAGATGTAGTAGAAGTTGTAGAGCTTGCACGAAAAGAAGGGAAGAAAATTCGTGTTGTCGGTTCAGGACACTCGTTTACACCTCTTGTGCAGACGGAAGAAATTTTAATTTCTTTAGATGAATTGAAAGGTATTGTGAATATCGATGAAGAGCAGATGGTTGCCGAAGTGTGGGCAGGAACAAAGTTACATGATTTAGGGAAGTTACTTGCAGAAAAAGGTTATGCGCAAGAAAATTTAGGGGATATTGATTCACAATCGATTGCAGGAGCGATTAGTACAGGGACTCATGGAACGGGTATTACCTTTGGTAGTTTATCAACACAAGTTATAGAAATTACCGCAGTTTTATCTACAGGTGAGAGTATAGTTTGTTCGGAAACTGAGAATGTGGAATATTGGAGAGCCTTTCAGTTATCACTTGGAATGTTAGGTATCATTGTAAAAATAAAATTGCAGGTTATTCCAGCCTATTCGCTCGTTTATAAAAGTGAAAAACAGTCATTATCTACTGTAATGAACAAGCTAGAAGAATATAAGAAGAATCGCCATTTTGAATTTTTCGTTTTTCCTTATTCTGATGAAGTGCAAGTGAAATTTACAAATGAAACAACAGGTAAAAAAAGTGATTTAAAATGGCATAAACTAAAGGTAGAGTTGCTTGAAAATAAGATGTTTTCTTTGTTATCTAAAGGATGTAAATGGTTTCCTTCTATAAGTAAAGGCGTAAGTCGATTATCGGCTAAAGCTGTACCGAATACAAAAATAATTGGTCCGAGTTACGAAGTATTTGCTACATCGCGTGCGGTTCCATTTTATGAAATGGAGTATAGTGTTCCTTCAAAGTATATGCGGGCCGTTGTAGAAGAAATTTCAAACCTTATTGAAAAGAAAAAGTATAAAGTGCACTTCCCAATTGAATGCCGTTATGTGAAAGGTGATGATATATGGCTCAGTCCAGCGTACGGAAGGGATTCAGCGTATATTGCTGTTCATATGTATAAAGGTATGAAGTATGCTGCTTATTTTGGTGAGGTGGAGAAAATTTTTCTAAAGTATGAAGGGCGCCCGCATTGGGGGAAAATGCATACGTTAACGTACGAAAAATTACAAAATATATATCCAGAATTGCATTCGTTTCTAAAGGTGAGAAAGTTACTAGATGAAGCAGAAGTGTTTTCAAATCCTTACACAGAAAAATTATTTACGATTATGAAAAAAAGCTGACAAAGTATTACTTGTCAGCTTTTTTTAGTATGATCGCATTTCTTGTTTGACTAATGTGCTCGTAAAATAGTAACTTATCACGACTAAATACATGTAATAAAACATGAATAATAAATAGACCGTTAATTACGAGTTGGAATAATAATATAACTACTAATACTAAAGGCTCTTTAAGATTTAAGATAGAGCTACTCGAAAGAATATAATTGATTCCGCCTAGAATGAAATAGAATATACCGTAGCGGATGAATAATTCTTTTAGTGTAATACGCTCTGCTTGTCCTTTAATGTAAATCCGAAGCAATGCTTTTCCTATTGTTCTTCCATTTGTAAAGTATGGAATGATAATAAAGTAAATGAAGACTGAACATGTAATGAAAAGAAGTTCGTATACATTTGTATAAGATTGGATGTTAGCGATAAATAGTGAATTTCCTTTGTTTTTAATGAACGGTACAACGATAGATAAGAAAATCCAATCAATTTGCATAGCGATGAGACGACGAATGAATCCGACTGGTTTCGTTTCTAAATCAATATGAATATCTAGCTCACTTGTTTTCGGAAGGAAATACGTAAATATTGGTGCAATGATAAAGCCAATTACACCGCCTAGTGTGTTTAAAAATAAATCATCAATATCAAATAAGCGATAGGCACAATTATAAATACCATATAATCCAGTTACTTGTGTTAATTCAAAGAACAGTGAAAGGCAAAAAGAAATACACACTGTTTGTAAGAAGCTACGTCGGAAATAATAACGTAAGTACATACCAAATGGAACGGTTAGTAGAACGTTAAAAGCGACTTGTAAAAACGCAGATTCCTTTAATAAATAGAAGTAGGTAGCTGGCTTCGTTAAAATTGCCGAGGTATGATTACTAATCTCTTGTATGAAATAAAATGGCGAGAGTTGCATATGTTGTGTATTAGCCGGTTGTAGGCTACATGTATCATATGTTTGTGGCAAAGGTAAGATAACAAGAAAATAAGCATTTAATACATAGAGTAATAGTGAATATAAAATAAATGAACGCCATTTATTCAAATAACCATATTTGCGATAATTAAATATTAAAAAAGGGATTAATAGAAACATCGCTAAAATAGGAAATAAAATAAATGCTGTTTTTATTGGAAATAAATATGCAGTCAAAATGAAGCTCCTTTCAATGAAAATTCGTTTATTATTATAACGTTAAAAGAACCTTAAAACAAAATTAAAATATTTCGAAATAGAAAAAATTACAAATCTCAATGGAATTAAGTTATAATAAATTTAATATAAGAATATTATGATTATCATTAGTTGAGAGAGGGTACAAGATATGCGATATGAGCTTTTTTCTGTAAGTGGGGATCATATTACAACTTTTGAAAGTGCATGGCATTTTCAGGAGGGAGAACAGATTTTTGTTCATGATGATCAAACAAAACGAAATTTTATTATTATCCGCCTAACGCATGATGTATTTCAACAAAATAAACATGTTATTCGTTTGTATTGTCAAGAAAAGAAAGTGTACGCATAAAAGGGCTCCTCTTACTGTACAGAAAGGTAAGAGGGTTTTATCATTATAAAGATATAAAAAAGCGAGTCATCCTAGTTTAATAGAATGACTCGCTTTTCGCTTTGTAAGTTTCATTTTATAAGAAAATAAGAGTAAGTACACCTACGATAATGCAATAGAAAGAGAAATATTTTAAATTCCCTTTTGCCATAATGTTCATAAACCATTTTAACGAAATATATGTCATGATAAATGTTGCGATAAACGCAACGACATATGGTACGAATAATGTATCTAGATTTGGATCTTTTGCAATGTCTGTAATACTTAGTAATAAACCACCTAAGCTAACAGGGATATATAGTAAGAATGAGAAACGAAGAGCTGTTTCTTGCTTCATACCAAGTAACATCGCTGCTACGATTGTTGCACCTGAGCGGCTTATTCCAGGAATTAGTGCGCAAGCTTGTGCTAATCCTACGATAATTGCATCTTTCATAGAAAGATCGCCATCATTTTTACGTCCACGCAAGTTTCTAATAATCCAAAGGCCGACAGCAGTAATAAGAAGGGAAATCCCAACCATCTTCACGCCTTTTAAGTACTGGTCGATATAGTCTTTAAATAAAACACCAATAACACCTGCTGGAATGGTCGCAATAACAAGGTAAATAATAAAGAAGAAATCTGATTTTGCGTCTTCTGCTCTTGTAAATATATAAGATAAACCATTCTTCGTTAGACGAATTAAATCATTTCTATAAATAAGTAATACAGCTAATAATGAAGCTGAATTAACAAGTAGTTCGAAGCTAAACCCTTCTATTTTTAGTCCTAGCAAATGCTGTGCTAAAACGAGGTGACCACTTGAAGAAATCGGAATTGGTTCTGTTAGTCCTTGGAACAAACCAAGAATTAAATATTTTAAAATGTAGTAAAATTGTTCCATAATAACCTCCTTGTTTATTAGTCGAAAGAAACAACTTGTCCATTATAACAAAGATACGGATGAATATTGAGAAGAAATAAATATTCGAAATATAATAAAAATCCCTTATAACGGTATAAGGGATTTTTATTATTAATGAGAAACTACTGTGTCTTCAAGACTTTTCGCTAATTGAACATCGACTTTCTCAGCATCATGGATGTGATTCATAATAGTAGTATTTAACTTTTGGAACATTTGTTGTGTATTAGCGAATTCACGTAATATATCATCATTACAAGATTTTTGGTTTTCAATAGCTTTAATAACATTTGTAGCACCGCTTTGTAACGTTTGAATCATAATTAAAATGTTTTCAATTCTAGCGTTTGTATCGGCACTCATTTCTACACCTTCATCGACTAAATGTAAATTATCTTTTGTATTATCGTATGCTTTTTCAATTTCTTCTTGAATTTTTTTCGTTAAGTTACCGATGTTTTTTGTACTTTCGGCTGTACTTTCCGCTAGTTTTCTTACTTCATTGGCAACGACAGCGAATCCTTTGCCGTGCTCTCCAGCACGCGCAGCTTCGATACTCGCATTTAATGCAAGTAAATTTGTTTGCGCTGCAATGTTTTGGATGACTTCTACAATTTGCTCGATTTCTTTTGAACGCTCACTTAGATGATTCATACTATTAGACGTGCGCTGAGATTGTTCACCTAATTTGTTAATTACAATAAGTAAACGGTGGACAGATTCTTTCCCTTCATTAGAACAGTCGATAATTTCTTCAATAGATTGAATTAAGCTTTGTTCTTTTTGTAACATTTCGTTATTTAATTCATTGGAATGCGTAGTACGCGTTGAAACATTTTCGAAACATGAGTTTAATTGTTGAACTAAATTTTGGAGTGTATGGTGCTGGTTATTTACAAGTTTATGTTCTTGAACAACGCTTTGTACATGATCGTGGATAGAAGAAATAGTCTCTTGTTGTTCGATATCTTTTTGTTTTAATTCTGCTTCTAGTTCTTGTATACGACTTTCTAATTGATCAATTTTATGTTGGAGTGATTTTTTTTGCGTAAACATATATTTATTTCAACCGCCTTTAGAAGTTATATTTTCTCTATATTTGGATTTTAGCATCTTTTATAATTTTTAAATATAGGAATTGTTAAATATTTAATAATCTATTACATTTTATTCATAATTCCCTTTTTTTCGTCATGAAAAATAAACTGTATTTAATGGTATTGTAAACAAACTGTAAAATAAATCATGTATAACTGTATAAGAAGGGAGTCGGATTATGAACTATTTTAAGCGAATCAGTAGTCTAGTATTAGCAGGAATTATCGGTCTTTCTAGTACAGTCGCTGTAAAAGCAGAGTCAAACGACGAGAAACTTAACAACATGCAACAGCAATTGCAGCAAAACGATGCAGATATGCAAAAGAAAGAGCAAGAGAAGCAAGCTGTTAATAAAGAAATTCAAGGTATCGAAAACGAACTACATAATTTAAATAATACAATTGCAAAAAATAAAGAGGATCAAGCTGCTATTCAACGTAAAATCGATGAAACACATAAGCAGATTGAGCAAAAAAAGAATGAAATTGTCGTTTTAGAGGATAAAGTCCTTGCTCGTAAGGATATTATGAGAAAACGTATGGTTTCTGTTCAAAACAGTTCAAATACAAGTTTAGTAGTAGAAGTTGTAGTAGAGTCAAAAAACTTTGCAGATTTCTTACAACGTATGAATGCAGTTTCTACTATTCTAGAAGCAGATAAAGAAATTTTACGTCTACAAGAACAAGATCTTCGTCAAATTGAGGAAGATAAGAAAACAATTGACGAGAAAGAAGCGTCTTTAGTAGTAGACAAACAAAAATTATCAAAAGCACAGGCTGAGTTGCAAGATAACTTGAAAAAGCGTCAAGATAACTTACAAACAGTTCAAGCTAAATATAATGCGATTGCAAGCCAACTTAATTTAGCAGCAGAAGAAAAGGCTAAAATTGAGTCAAATATGAAGGCAGTTCAAGAAACAATTGCTCGTGAGCAAGAAGCGGCAAGAATTGCAGCAGAAGAGCGTGCTAAAGCAGAAGCAGCTGCAAAGGCTGAGCAAGAAGCATTAGCTAAGGCACAGGCAGAAGTTGCTGAACAGCAAAAGCAGAAGCAAGAACAAGCTAGTAAGCCAGCTCAATCTAAAAATAATAATTCAAATATAGAACCTGCACAACCTGCTAAACCAACTGCTGGTGGAAAAGAACTTTATGTACATGCAACAGCTTATACAGCAGATCCAGGTGAAAATGGCTATGCACCAGGTCAACAAGTATATTCTGCATGGGGAGGCTATAATCTAACTGCAAACCCAGGAATGAAATTGATTGCGGTGGACCCATCTGTTATCCCATTAGGTTCTCGTGTATATGTTGAAGGATACGGAGAAGCAATTGCAGCAGATACTGGTGGCGCGATTAAAGGTCACAAAATTGATGTTTTAATGCCAGATAAGGCTTCGTCTAGTAAGTGGGGCAGAAAAAATGTTAAGCTTACAATTTTAAACTAACACGTAATCCAACTTTACAATACGTAAAGTTGGATTTTTTTACAAAAATAATGTTAAGTTGAGTTTACATTTTGTTAAGGAAAGCATACAATGTAATCGAGAGGTGGTAAAATTGACCATTTTAAATAGAGTGAAGGAATTAAGAGCTCGGTTTAATTTTTCGCAAAGTGTATTAGCAGAAAAGGTTGGAGTGACGAGGCAAACAATCGCTGCAATTGAAAAAGGGGATTATGTTCCTTCCTTGTTATTAGCACTTACGATTTGTGATGTATTTCAGTTAAAGATGGAAGATGTGTTTGTTTTGAATAAGGAGGGGGAAGAGGATGAATAGACTCGTATTTTCTTATATGCTAAATGTACTTTTAATGGTATTAGCAGGTTGGGCGTTTATTGAGTTGTATTATTTTACTATCGAAGTTGCTAACTTTATTCAAACGGAGAGAGTACCATTTGAAGTTTCATTGAGTTTAATGCCGCTAACATTACTTTTAATATTTAGTATTGTATCGACTGTTCTTTATAAAATTCAAAAGAAAAAATATAAAAAGCTCTCGTATTGGATGTTTCCACTATTATTTCCTCAAGAAGATGAACGAGAAAAGGCAATTACAGAAAAGGCTTGTCGTACTACATTTATGTCACTATGGTACGTGTTGCCCTGTGCGGTTGGTTTTTTAACTCTTTCTCCAATTGCTAATCTATACGTTCCTGCATATCCGGTATATATTGCATTTAGTATTTTCTTTATTCAAATGACGATTTTTCACGTATCCTTATATCGAAATAAAATTGCTTAAAAAGAAACCTTCTTGCATCGGCGAGAAGGTTTCTTTTCAGCTTACACTTGTACATATAGCAATATTATCTTATCATTTTATATAGAGTAAGATTTTGTAAGGGAAAGGAATTGTATATGAATAAGCAAAGAATTTATAGTATAGTAGCAATCCTTCTATTTGTTGTAGGTGGTGTGTTAATTGGAAAGCCATTTTATGATGGATATCAGGCTGAAAAGAAACAGACTGAAAATGTACAGGCTGTTCAAAAGATGGATTATGAAAAACATGAGACGGAATTTGTAGATGCTTCGAAAATTGATCAACCAGACTTGGCAGAAGTAGCGAATGCATCATTAGATAAGAAACAAGTAATTGGTCGTATTTCGATCCCGAGTGTTTCATTAGAACTTCCTGTTTTAAAATCTTCTACTGAGAAAAACCTATTATCAGGTGCAGCAACAGTAAAAGAAAATCAAGTAATGGGAAAAGGGAATTATGCATTAGCAGGGCATAACATGTCTAAAAAAGGTGTTTTATTTAGTGATGTAGCCTCTTTAAAAAAAGGTGACAAAATTTATTTGTATGATAATGAAAACGAATATGAATATGCGGTTACTGGTGTATCTGAAGTAACTCCTGATAAGTGGGAAGTTGTCGAGGATCATGGGAAAGATGAAATAACGCTTATTACATGTGTATCTGTTAAGGATAATTCTAAGCGTTACGTTGTTGCTGGTGATTTAGTAGGAACGAAGGCGCAGAAATAAAAAAGATGAGGGGAAATCCCCTCATCTTTTTTTAATCCATCCATTTCACTAGTTTCTTAGAAATTAGTAATAAAACACAACCTAATACAATTGCTACAGCTCCGATTACGGTAAATACTTCAGCGTATCCAAGTGAAGTTGTGAAGCTTGCCAGTTGTCCACCTAAAATGTTGGCGATTCCTGAGCTTGCTAACCATACTCCCATTAATAAAGAAGCAAGTTTTACTGGGGCAAGTGCACTGACCATTGATAGTCCCACAGGTGATAAGAATAGCTCACCTAACGTATGGAAAAGATACGTAAAGACGATAAATAGTAAGTTTGCTTTTTCTGTAATGTTATGTTCATCACTACCTGTTTTTAATGTAGCGATAACGAGAATAATATAACCGATACCGAGCAAGATCATACCAAGTCCCATTTTAGTTGGGATTTTTAAATCCCCGCGTTTGCGAGTTGCAAGTTTTGCCCATAATGCCGAAATGACTGGAGCAAGTAAAATAATAAATAATGGATTGACCGATTGGAACCAAGATGTTGGAACTTCCCATCCGAACACAGAGCGGTCTACAAATTTGTTTGTATATAATGTTAATGAACTACCAGCTTGTTCAAAGCCAGCCCAGAAGAAGACAACAAAGCATGTTAAAATGACGATAACTGCGGTACGTTGTTTTTCTTTTTTTGTTAACGGTGTATCTCCTACTGATGGTTGTCCATCTGTTGTTTGTAAATCGCGAGTTGGTTTTTTACCGATATCACCAAGGAAGCGATTTGATAGTGTTGTAAATAAAATTTGTCCAATGATCATTCCGATTGAAGCGGCTAAGAATCCGTAACGGAATCCGTAATGTACAACGCCATCAACCGTTGTTTTGAATAAATTTTCTGATAAAAATCCGCAAACGAGTGGAGCTAAAAATGATCCGACGTTAATACCCATATAGAAAATGGTAAATGCACTATCACGTTTTGGATCGTTCTCTTCATATAATTCCCCAACCAGTGTAGAGATGTTCGGTTTGAAGAATCCGTTACCGATAATAATAAGCGCTAATCCGAGGTATAGGCCGAATTGGTTTTGCATGGCAAATAGTGTAAGGTTACCGATTGCCATTGTTATACCACCAATTGTGATCGCTTTTCGTCTACCTAGGAACCGGTCTGTTAAGTATCCACCAATCATTGGTGTGAAATAACAGGCTCCAGTATAAAATCCGTAAATGGAGAGTGCCCATGCGGGACTAAACCCAAGACCACCGCTTACTAAAGCTGTCGTTAAATATAATGTTAATAATCCTCGTAATCCATAGTAACTAAATCTTTCCCACATTTCTGTAAAGAAGAGTAAGTATAAACCTGGAGGATGTTTCTTTTTTCTTTGTTGTTCTCTTTCTAGTTGTATCGCTGATTCCATGTTATTTTCCTCCTGACACAAACAAAAACAAAGTTAATAATTTTGTACATTTAATATTTTACCTTATTAACTATTATAAGTCAATAAAGGTTGATTTTTCAGAAGAAATTGGAAAAGAGAGATAGCTATAGAATGGGTGTTTCTTTTATGTTAGACTATGGACTATGTTTTCTTTGTAAGGATGCGGTTTATTGCACTTTTTTATATGTGAAATTGATTTCATAAAAGATGAAATTAAAGAAGGAGAAAGAAATGAAATTGTTACAGAAAAAAGAAATTTTACTTATTAGTCTTATGTTATTCTCGATGTTCTTTGGAGCGGGGAATCTTATATTCCCACCTTTCCTTGGGTATGAAGCAGGGGAACATGTGTGGGTTTCATTAGTAGGTTTTATTATATCAGCAACAGGTCTTCCTATATTGGGCGTTATTGCGATTGCGAAAGCAGGAAGTTTTCAAGCGCTAGCAGGTAGGGTTCATTCTTCATTCGCCATTATTTTTCCGTGTATCGTGTATTTATTTATTGGGCCAGGTCTTGGTATACCACGTGCAGGAAGTTTAGCTTTTGAAATGGGGCCAGGTCAGTTCTTCACAGAATCAGGAAGTATAGTTTTATTATGTTATACGGTTATTTTCTTTAGTATTGTGTACTGGCTAAGTTTATCACCGTCTAAATTAATGGGATTGTTCGGAAAGGTTTTAACACCATTATTATTAGGTATGATTGCCCTTATCTTTATAAAGAGCATGTTTACATCAGTAGGTAATGTAAAAGAGCCTGCTGGAAACTATGGACAAGCTCCTATGTTCCAAGGGTTTTTAGATGGATACTTAACGATGGATGCATTAGCAGCTTTGATTTTTGGGATTGTTATTGCAAATGCTTTACGTGCAAAAGGTATTGAAGATGATAAAGGTTTAGCGAAGTATATGAGTATTGCTGGAATTGGTGCAGGACTATTATTATCTATTATTTATGTCATACTTGGATATGTTGGTTCAATTAGCGGTTCGTTAGGTACATTTGATAATGGGGCGAACGTATTAGCACAAGTGATGACGACGTTATTTGGACAAGCTGGAGTCGTTTTATTAGGTCTTATTTTTACGATCGCATGTTTATGTGTTTCAATTGGACTTGTTACATCTTGTAGTCAATTTTTCGCAAGTGCATTTCCGAAAGTAACTTATAAAGTTTGGGCATTTATATTAAGTTTTGTTAGTATGATTTTAGCTAATTTAGGATTAACACAAATTTTAAAAGTATCAGTACCGATTCTTGGATTTATTTATCCAGTTGCATTAACGCTTATTATTTTAGGGTTATTCCATAAATATATTGGAAAGTATGCATACGTATATGCAGTAACAGTTGGGATTGTAGCGGTATTTAGTGCAATCGATATTTTCAATAAAAATGTGATGATGAATCAGTGGACGTTAGTATTGAAATACATTCCGTTTTATACAGAAGGTGTGGGATGGATTGTTCCGGCTATTATAGGTGTTTGTATTGGCGTTATCGTGAGTATTGTTTTAAATAAGAAGAAATAAGCAAGAGGTGTTTTCCTATTTCGGAAAACACCTTTCTTTTTTTGAAAAATAGTATTGAAAATGAATAGACTAAGAGTATGATAAAGATAATTGGTAATATATAGGTTGAGTGGAAAAATCAGTGGTGAGGGGAGAGCTTATGAAGGAAGATTTAAATAAGAAAATAGAAGCACTCGAAACGACAATTGAAACGATGCAAGAAGCTCTTTTTGAATTGAAAGCAAAACAAAGAGAAAGAGAAGTAGAAAATGCTCAGCAACATGTTGGTAAGGAAAAGAAAGAATATATTGAAACGGTGATGGAGGAAAAACGAAAAGAAGAAGTAGTTACAATAAAAGAGTCTGTGCAAGAACGTGAGATAAAACAAGTGGATATATCTGCTGTTAAACCAGAACCCTTTAATATTATTAGGTTTTGCCAAACTTGGTTACCACGCATATTTGTTGGCATTATGTTACTTGGAGTAATATGGTTATTTAAAGCAGGGGTAGATGCCGGATTATTAACACCAGCAATACGAATTGTGTTTGGTATTGTCCTATCTATAGGTTTTTATTATGTAGGGGATATTCAAATTAAACGAGAGCGGCAAGCGTTAGGATTAGTATTAGCAGGAGGAAGTATAACGGGTATAGTTTTAACGACATTTGCGGCACATTATTTATATGGCTTTATTCCAGCAAGTGTTGCGTTTGTATGTAATATTGCATGGGTCATTTTAGGCATTTATGTAGCGAAGAGGTATCAATCGGAATATCTTACTATCTTCGTAGCGGTAGGAGCTTTCTTCGTACCATTCTTATTAAATAGTACGACTCCTAATCCTTATATTTTCTTTGGATATGAGACGATACTAACACTTAGCTTATTATGGTATGCGTTGAAAAATCGTTATCAGTATTTATATATGATTTCTTATGCTGTTGCTGCTATCGTCCTTTTCGTCTTCTTCGCTATTATGTCAATGTTAGTAGAGGATTTGCAAATACAGTTAACGGTTGTTTATGGTTTGATTCACTTGCTATTATTTTGGCATATGTTTACGGAGAGAAGTTTTATAGTAGAGCCACGCTTGGCGATATTTAGTGCGAATGCAGTTTTCTTTATATTAGCTATTTCAAAAATACCTGAATTTACAACATGGGGATTAATGATTAGCGCACTCGTGCACGCTATTATGTTCGTGTTTGAATATAGGAAAAATCGACATTCTACATTTACAAATCTTTTATTTGGTTTCGCAATGGGTGCATTTAGTTTAGCGATTTTATATGAGTATAGTTTAGTGAATGCAGCAATTGTATTATTATTACAAGGTTTCCTCGGAATGGTGACTGCAATTAAAGTAAAACAACAGATAAAATTGTATGTTAGTGCGACGATTTACGCGATTGGAATGATACAGACTATTTTTAGTCCATTTGATCATTTCATTTCAGCTGGGTTCGTTGCTCATATTATTTTAATAGGTACATTTTTTTACTGCATGAAACAAGCGAAAGATGTGTTAAGGGGCTTTGGAAAATATGTTTATTCTATAGCACTCTATTGGTTTATGGTTATCGTATTTATCGCAATTACTAGAGTTGGTGAAGTGCTTTCTACAGATGGAAGTATAATAAGCGTATCTGTATCGTTATTATGGATGGTATATGCATTATTTGCCGTTTGGCTTGGACGGAATAAAAATATGAATGAAATATTGTATGCCGGCTTAGTCGTGTTAGTCGTAACGATAGGGAAACTATTCCTTTTGGACTTACCAGAAGTATCGATGATGATCAGGGCAGTGTTATTCTTAATAGTAGGTAGTATAGGTATCGTTATTTCAAGGATGTTTTTCTCAAAAGAAGAGAAGTAAAAAGAAGGCAATCCGTATTGGATTGCCTTTTTTATTATTTCTTATCAATTGTTACAGCTTCACTGTATTTCGCTGTCGTATTTTGGCGTAGACGAAGCGTTGCTTGTCCAGTCGTATTTGGATTGATTTGTACATTTACAATCTTCTCAGCAGAACCTAAGCTGTTTGTTGTGAAAGAAAATGCATTGCTATATCCGAAAGTAGAGGGCCAAGTACCATTTGTATTTTGAACTTTTGCTACTTGTGTACCACCAGTAGCGAATATACCTAAAGAGTAATTAGTGTATGTTGTGTTTGGTAATAAGTTATTTACTTGGATTTTGATTTGGAACACTTCATTGTTTGGTAGAGTGCTAGGGTGTGTAACTACGTAGTCGTTTGCTGTTACGGCACCGTTATAACCGTATGAACCTGCTTTAAAAGTATTTGTATTAAACCATTGATAACCTGCATTTGGTGCACTCCAAGGTTCAGGTTGTGGCTCAGTTGATAAGCTTGGTTGTTCAAATGTTTGTAAAGTGGTAGGTAAATCAAGTTGTAAACCATTTACTTGATCTAAACTTGTAAAAGTTTCTTTATTCGATAGCCAATTTACGATATTTTCTAGTAAAATAGCATCGTTTTCTTCTTTATAACCATCGTAAGTTTTCTTTGTTTGGCCAGAATCTTCACGAACGTATTTTGGCGTCGCATCTTCAACTGGAGAAGAGTCACCGATAAAGGCAGCTTTTCCAAGTCCTACTTTAGCGATAGCAGCATAAGGACCCTCTGCAATACCACCGCCGTTATAAACACCGCTATCAACAGCATTATTCCATTTTGCCGGGTTTTCTGGAAGATAAACAAGGCCTTTTGCTAGTTTTGGGTTTGTAATGGCTAGAGTAGAACCAGCATGCATTGCTACAGATGAAACACCTTTTGTAATTCCGAATGATTGTTCAGGTGACACAATATTTTTAGCAGAAACATCACCAATTGCATTGTAGCGGAAGCGAATACCAAAGTTGTCAGATAGCCAATCAGAGCTTTCTACTCCTTGCATAGCTTGTGAATTTGTTTCCTCGCTAGACATTCCTTTTGCTGGATTATCCCAAGCGCCGCGTCTATATCCATTAAAGACTTCAGAAGAGTCCCAGCGATTTTTATTACGATCTGCATTATAATGATCTGCAATAAAGAAGATACTACCGCCGTTTTTCACATATTGTAACATTGCATCTTGTTCAGATTTCTTGTAAGGAATATTGGCTTCTGGGACGATAAATACATTGTAGTCTTTTAAATCTTCATACGTAATCGGTGTTGATTTGCGAAGTTCTTTTACATGATATCCGTTTTGGGCAATACCGTTTCCGAAGTCAGAAAAGCCGCCATCAATAACCCAGTCAGCTGTCCCGGCAGTTTGACCGTGTGTATTATCGAATAAGACTTTCTTCCCGCTATTTTGATTTACAACTTTTGCAGCAATTTCAGGAGCTGGGTCTACTGAGCTTTCGGCATAAGTAGACGGAATGAATGAAGCTCCTATACTTAGTGTAATTGCTGTTGCTAAAGAAAATGTAATCCATTTTTTATTCTTCATAGAAGAATCCCCCTAATAAACATATTTGCTTTAATAATGTAATCTATTTTTTTCAGGAAAGAAAGATAGAAAATATTAAATAGTGTAAAGATAGCGTTAATTTGATTGAGAAATATTTGTGTGAATAATGAAAAAATCCCTTCCTAGTAAATAGGAAGAGATTTTGGGCTTAACTAATTTTTGAATTAGGTGTTTCATCAATTTTATGGAACCCTTTCATATAATACACGATAGCTAAACCAATAAGCCAAATTGGGCCAACAATTAATGCAATTCTTGTATCTTCTGAATACGCCATTATACCTAATACTAGTGCAAGGAAAGCGAGTGAGAAATATGAACTTAATGGATATAAAGGCATTTTATATGATAGCTTGTCCTTTTTATCAGATTGCAATCCTTTACGGAATTTAATTTGAGCGATTAAAATGATGCCCCAAGTCCAAATTGCCCCGAAAGTTGAAATACTAGTGAGCCATGTAAATACTTTTGCAGGTACAAGATAGTTTAATATAACACCAACGAGTAAAACGATGGCTGTTGCTACAATTCCTTGACTTGGAATACCGTTTTTATTTAAACGACCGAATCTTTCAGGAGCTTTTTTCTGCTGAGCTAATGTAAACAGCATACGGCCTGTACTAAATAAACCACCATTACAAGAAGAAAGAGCTGCTGTTAATACGACAAAGTTAATAATCCCTGCTGCTTTTGCGATACCGATTTGCTGGAATGTTAATACGAATGGACTTCCTTTCTCACCAAGTTCGTTCCATGGATAAATTGCCATCATAACGAATAGAGCCCCAACGTAGAATAGCAATATTCTCCAAAATACGTTATCGATTGCTTTTGCGAGTGTTTTTTTCGGATTTTGAGCTTCACCTGCTGTAACACCAATTAATTCAACGCCTAAATAAGCGAATAACACCATTTGTAAAGAGAGCAATAACCCAGAAAAACCATTTGGGAACCAGCCACCATGTGACCAAAGGTTTGAAATACCAGTAGCGATACCGCCGTTTCCAAATCCGAATAAAATAATACCAGCTCCAATAATTATCATACAGATAATTGTGACAATTTTTATGAGAGCAAACCAAAATTCAAGTTCTCCAAATACTTTTACGGATAAGAAGTTGAAAGCACTCATTAATAATAGAGCGAGTAACGCCCAAGTCCAGCGTGGGATATCTGGGAACCAGTACTGCATGTAGATACCAGCTGCTGTAATTTCAGCCATACAAGTAACAACCCATAAGAACCAGTAGTTCCAACCGGTAATGTAGCCAGCTAGTGGTCCAAGGTAATCAGAAGCATATTTACTAAAAGAACCGGCAACAGGTTGTTCAATTGCCATTTCTCCGAGCGCTCGCATAATGAAAAAAATAACGAGTCCAGCGATCATATAACCTAGTAGAATAGAAGGGCCAGCTAGCTTAATAGCAGAAGCGGATCCTAAAAATAGTCCAACGCCAATAGCTGAACCGAGTGACATTAAAGTAATATGTCGTTCTTTTAAACCTCGATTTAAAGTTCCAGATTTGTTTGTGTGCTGCATAAGAAGAATCCTCCTTGTAGAGTGAACGATATTTGAATACGTTTACTAAATATTTAACTATTTCAAATTATAAAACATTTCTATCTGTTATGCTACAAAAATAAACATAGTTAACTGTACTACATCTGTACTTGTCAGACTTAAACTTAAAATTCGAACTATTAGTGAATATATTGACTCTTCTTTTTATTGATTGTTAAGATTAAGTATTATATTTTCTCACATACTAGTAAGAAAAGAATGTGTGATAATAATTCAGATGTAGGAAGGGTACATAACCATGTTTCAATTACAAAAATATAACACTTCTGTGAAGCAAGAGCTTTTAGCTGGCATCACAACTTTTTTTACATTTGCGTATATTCTTGTCATCAATCCGAAAATATTATCTGATGCAGGTGTACCATTTGATCAAGCTTTTACAGCAACTATTATTGCGACGGTTGTAGGGACACTATGTATGGCGTTTTTAGCTAACTATCCAATTGTTATTGCTCCAGCTATGGGAATGAATGCGTATTTTGCTTATTCTGTTGTTCAACAGGCAGAGGGGATTACATATGTCATTGCATTTTCGGCAGTATTTGTAACAGGTATCATTTTTCTTTTATTATCTTTCACTTCATTTAGGCAAAAGCTAATTGTCGCAATTCCTGATAGTTTAAAACATGCAATTGCAGGTGGAATTGGACTATTTATTGCTTTTATTGGATTACGCCTTTCTGGAATTATCGTTGATCATCCATCTAATTTAGTTACGATTGGTGATTTTCATTCTCCAGCCGTTATTTTAACTTTAATTGGTCTAATATTAGCGGCGGTATTAATGGCATTACGTGTGAGCGGTGCATTATTTATTAGTATGATTGTGACGGGAGTTATCGCCTTCTTTACAGGGCAACTGAAGTTTACGGATAAAATTGTTGCGATGCCTCATTTACCAGAAGGTATTATTGTTTCAAACCCAATCAACGCCTTTTCAGATGTAATTGAATACGGATTATATGGTGTTGTATTTTCATTTTTACTTGTACTGTTATTTGATACAACAGGTGCATTACTTGGTTTAATTAAACAAGCAGGTTTAATTACAGATAATACAGAGAAACGTTTTGGTAAAGCGTTTATTGCAGATGCAATTGGCGGGACTACAGGCTCTATCTTTGGAACGAGCCCAACAGCAGCGACGATTGAATCGTCAGCAGGTATTGCTGCAGGTGGTAAAACAGGATTAACAGGTATTGTCGTTGTTGGCCTAACGATTATAACGGCATTCTTCAGCCCTGTCATTGCTTCTTTATCAAGTGTAGCCGCTATTACAGCTCCTTCATTAATTATTGTAGGTAGTTTAATGGCGCAAAGTCTTCGTGATATTAATTGGAATGAATTTGATGATGCATTACCAGCATTTTTAATTTTCGTTGGTATTCCGTTAACGTCTAGCATTGCGAATGGAATTGCAATTGGATTTCTAGTATATCCAGTCTTAAAGATTGTGAAGGGGAAAGGGATGGAAGTACATCCGTTACTATACTTATTTACAATTTTATTTGGATGTCATTTATTCTTATAATATAGATATAGGATAGGGAGCTTCTTATGAGAGGCTCCTTTTTTGTGTATAATAAAGTGAAAATCAAATTAATGGCGTAAAATATAAATTACTTAATGGAATATATATGTTACAATATGGGTAGAGGAGGAACATGAATGGCTGTCAGTAAAATAAAAGTCGCGCGTGTTCAGTTAGATTTAACACAGCAACAATTAGCAGAAAAAGTAGGCGTTACAAGGCAAACGATTAGTTTAATTGAGAAGGGGAAATACAACCCGTCTTTAGATTTATGTTTGAAAATTTGTTATGCGGTAGACAAAACATTAAATGATTTATTTTGGGAGGAAGAGGAGTGAGGGGATGAGAATCGTGAAAGATGAACGTTTAATGATTGAGGGGCTAAAACATATTAGACTCGTTTTCATCTTACAAAATATCGTCATACTAGGTATTGTTTTTTATCGCTACGTTTTGCAAGATGCAGGATATGAAAGTGTTTCAGATTTATTAATGGTATTTATGTGCGGGATAATAGTTATTAATTTTTTAAACTTAAAAAATTCGGTGGAAGTGTATGAGCATACGGGCGGAGTATCGCGTAGTTATTTTATGAAGCTATTATTCATTCCGGTAGGTATTATTATTGGTATTTTAGCTATTTGTATCGTTGTAACACCGGATATTTCGATAAAGGAAATTAGTATAACAGGAATTATTATGCTTGCTTGTTTTTTAGTTCCTAGTTTGTTTATATACATATATATGAAGAGAATAAAAAGTGAAGATTGAAATATAAGAAAAGCTTTCCCATATTGCGGAAAGCTTTTCTTATATTCTTTTATACAGTACTTTATGAAGGCCAATCGGTTCAATTTCAAAGATTTCACCATGTTCCTGGAAGCCTAAGCGCTTGTAATAGTCAGCTACAGTAATTCGGCCATTACACCATAATATATTTGCTTGGCGTTCTTGCAAGACTTGCTCCGCCTTCTGAATTAAGGAGCTTCCAGCACGTTTGTTTCGAAATTCAGGTAGTGTGGCCATTCCTCGTAGACGATAATGAACACCTGCTAGTAAGTCAGGATATATTTCTTTTGAGAAGGAAGCGATACTAATCAGTTCATCGTTTATAAATGCGCCTAAGTGAAAGGTGTCTGTTTCATAGTCGGAAGAGTATTTACAATCTGCTAATGTTTGATTCGGGCGTAAAATTTTTTGACGTAATACGTAGGTTTCAGATCCCTCAATATTTTTCACGGTAATCATATTAACATCCTTTCTTATAAGGCATTTTCTGTTAGTTGTATAAAGAAATAGGCAGGTGCGGCGAAAAGTCCGAGTATGCTAGCAGTTCCGAGAAGGAGTGAAAGTAAGAGGCAAGAGTATTTTATTCCATTCGATTTTTTCCATCCGTAACTACAAATTTCAATGCTAACACCGATGAGAATAATGGCAACGAGTATTTCCGCCAATAATAAAAGAGCTAAAGTTACAATAGACATAATGTGATCCATCCTCATAATATGTGATAGTAACATTTTACCATATTAAATGGAAAAAAATGCCCCTCAATTATGTGAGGGGCATTTTCTATTCTAATATGTTTTTCAACGTATCAATATGTTCTTTTGAACCTGTGACAAGCAATGTATCACCATGTTGTAGTCTCGTATCACCATGCGGGATTAATGCTTTATTACCGCGGTAAATTTGAATAACGAGTACATCGCCTAAAAACGGAAGGCGACGTAGTGCAACACCGTTATATGTATTGCTGCGTAGTTCAACTTCACGAACAGTTTCGTTTGCTGTTGTAATTAAGCGAACGAGACTCGGTTTATCAATTAGTGCACGTAACAGAATACGTGTAGAGTTAATTGTTGAGAATACGGCGATATGTTCTTGCGTTGCTTTTTCTTGTAGAAGCGGATCTTCTACACTTGCAATAACATGTTCAACACCTAGTTCTTTTGCATGTTCTGCTAATAATAAGTTTTGTTCGTCATCGCTGGTTGCAACAACAACGCGGTCTGCGTTAAATGCTGTTTGTTCAGTTAATGATGCGATTGTGATGTCATCTAATTTTACGATAGGGAAGTCATGCGATGTCGCTTCCTCATCATTTATTTTATTTTGACGCATCATATATAGTGTTACGTCATAATCTTCTCGTTTTAAATCAAGTGATAACGGAAGGGTAATTCTGCTTGCGCCAATAATAGAAACTTTTGGTTTTGGTGTTTCTACTTTTGGGAACATTTTTTTAAATACTATAGGTGCAAAAATACAAGTAATAACTGCGCTTAAAATAAGGGAAGCAGATAAACTTGGACTGATGATTCCTAGTTTTTCACCAATTTGTGCAGCTGCAATAACTAAAGAAAGTGTCGATGTTAATAAGATGGCACTTCCTAATACGATATTACGTGGATACCATTTTCGTAAGACGAGTGATGGTAACAGCTTCGAGATAAAGAGTCCCACAATTAAAATTGGGATCATTAGCATACTAGAAGGTTCTTTAAAAATAGACCAAACCTCTAAGTTTACACCAACCATCACGAAGAAAATAGGAATGAAGAAACCATATCCGATGGAATCCAGTTTTTCAACCATATCTTCATTTGGTGATAATAACGATACGAGTACCCCTGCTAAGAAGGCGCCTAAAATATTTTCAGCTCCAACAGATTCAGATAAACCAACTAATATTAAGATGAGTGCAAAAACAGCTCGTGTATCAATTTGTACACTACCAGCTTTTAAGCTATCTAAGTATGGAATATTTTTAAAGCGTTTTGCAACGAAGTAAATAACAATACCAGCGCCGAATAGGAGAAGAAGAAGCCACATGCTTTGGCCGCTTTCGGAATTTAATCCGACGAATACAGCGAGTAAAATCATTGTAACTAAATCTGCAATAACAGCGACTAATAAAATGATTTGTCCGATTGCCGTTTTTCCTAAGTTGTTTTCTTTTAATGTTGGTACAACAACACCTAAAGAAATAGTTGAAATAATTAAAGTCATAAACATTGCATTATCCACAAATCCTAGCCATACGAATAGTAATGATAGGGCATAAGATAAGATGAAAATAAATAAGAAGATAATGCTTGCTGCTTGGAATGTGTTTGGTTCGTTTGTCGTATTCTTTTTCCCTTTTTGTTTAAAGATAGAAAAATCAATTTCTAAACCGCTTAAGAACATTAAGAAGATAAATCCTAGTGTCGATAAGACTTGAAGCCACATATCTGGCTCAATAATATTAAACCCACTTTTACCTACAAAGATTCCTGCGATGATTTCTGCAACAACGACAGGAAGTGCTTTTAATTTAAAGCGTTGTAACAAAAGGGGAACGAAAAACGCGATTGCAACGACAACCATAAGTGATAGAACAGAAGTATGATGTTCCATTGCGTTCTCTCCCTTCAAATAAATATAGTACCTATTTAGCCATATAATAGGTAGAAAAGCAACGCATATGGATTCGATTTCATAAAGAAAGAGTTTTCTTAACATTTGTCATAATAAGTATATTTTTCATGATTCTGTTGTTAATTCCGTAATGTGGATGTAATAGGAGAGGGGATAAAAAAAGACTGCTGAGATTTCTCAGCAGTCTTTTTCATGTACATTACATTGAGAAGAAGATCCATACAGTTAAACCAACTGTTGCAGTTGCAACGAAGAAACTGTATATCATTGTAAGGATTTGAACTCTGCCTTCTCCTTCTTTTAAATGCATGAACATAATTAATTGTAACAACGCTTGCGCAACAGCCATTACGATAATAGTTGTTAAGATCGTTGAAAGTGGCAAGTTTGTATAAAGTGCCACGTATAACGCTAGAAACGTTAGTGCAAGCGATAAAATAAATCCGAAAACGTGTGACCAAGGGAATCCGCTATGCGCATGCCCGTTTGCTTGGTTGTTATTTTGATCCATTTACGCCACCATCCCGTTCAAGTAAACTAGTGTGTAAATAAAGACCCAAACTAGATCAAGGAAATGCCAGTATAAGCTGATAATGAATACTTTACGCGCTGTAACTGGTGTTAAACCTCGTTTTAAAATTTGGATAATAACACAAGTTGCCCAAATGATACCACCTGTTACGTGGGCTCCGTGCGTTCCAAGAAGAACGAAGAATGCAGATAGGAAAGCACTTGTTTGAATTGTTGCGCCTTCACCGATGTACATAATGAACTCTTCGATTTCAAAGAATAGGAAACCTGCACCTAAAAGTAATGTAAGGATGAACCATCCAAGCATTGCTTTTTGGTTGTGCTTACGCATTTCGTGAATTACGATACCACATGTGAAACTACTTGTTAAAAGTAGTAATGTTTGAATTAAAAGCGTTTTAAGTTCAAACAGTTGCGCTGGAGTTGGGCCATCAGCCGTACGACCAGCAAGTACTAGATAAGAGGCGAAAAGTGTTGCGAACAGCATAATTTCAGCCCCAAGAAAAATCCAGAATCCTAGGATATTCAATCTGCTTTGCTCGGATTGATATTCCAAAGGTAAGCTTTTATCTAAAGCCGCCATATCATTTCACCTCTCATGCTATATGTTCTGTTTCTTTAATTTCATCAACGCTTACGTAGTAGCCATCATCATAATCGAATGAACGATAGATTAAGCAAGCTAAAATACCAACGCCGCCGATTGCTGCAAGCCAGAACCAGCTAAATACTAATGCAAAACCTGCAAGACCGAAGAATAAAGACGCAATAATAGGCACGCCAGAGTTACTTGGCATGTGAATTGGTTTAATATCTTCTGCTGCTGGTGTAACTGTTTCTCCGCGTTTTTTCATGTACCAGAAAGCATCAGCTTCTTTGATTTCAGGAAGTTTCGCGAAGTTGTAATGTTGTACAGGAGATTGAGTTGCCCATTCAAGTGTACGGCCATCCCATGGATCTCCAGTTGTGTCACGTTCACCGTGACGAGCACTCCAAATTACGTTGTAACAAAGAAGTAGGAAACCAATACCCATCATTACTGCACCAACAGATGCGATTTGGTTTAGCCATCCCCATCCAAGACTTTCAGAGTAAGTGTACATACGACGAGTCATACCGTCTAAACCTAAGAAGTACATCGGGAAGAAACAGATATTGAATCCGCTCATAAAGATCCAGAATGTCCATTTACCTAGACGTTCATTTAACATATGACCAGTCATTTTTGGATACCAGAATGTGAATCCAGCAAGCATAGCGAATACTGTACCTGCGATTAATACGTAGTGGAAGTGAGCAATTAGGAAGTAGCTGTTATGGTACTGATAATCAGCTGCTGCCATACCAAGCATAACCCCTGTAACCCCACCGACTACGAAGTTTGGAATAAATGCCAATGACCAAAGCATTGGAACTGTAAAACGAATACGTCCTTTATACAGTGTAAACAACCAGTTAAAGATCTTAACCCCGGTTGGAATCGAAATCGCCATTGTCGAAATCGAGAAGAATGAGTTAACCGCTGGACCTGCACCCATCGTGAAGAAGTGGTGAAGCCATACGACGAAACTTAGTAAAGAAATTGCAACCATTGAGTATACCATCGCACTGTAACCGAATAGACGTTTACGTGAGAATGTACTAATGATTTCAGAGAAAATACCGAATGCCGGTAAAATAACGATATATACTTCAGGGTGACCCCATACCCAGAATAGGTTGGCCCATAACATTGGCATACCGCCGCTCGCCATCGTAAAGAAGTGAGCATCGAATAGACGGTCAAATGTCATTAATGCAAGAGCAACTGTTAATACTGGGAAAGCGAAAATAATGATAATCGTTGTAATTAAGATTGACCAAGTAAACATTGGCATTCTCATTAAAGTCATACCAGGTGTACGCATTTTTAAGATAGTAACAAGGAAGTTAATACCCGTCATTAACGTACCGAGACCTGAAATCTGTAATGCAATTGCGTAGTAGTTATTTCCTACACCAGAAGTAAACTCTGTACCTGCCATTGGGAAGTAAGAAGTCCACCCAGCGTCTGGAGAACCACCGATTACGAAAGCGATGTTGAATAACATTGCTCCGACAAAGAATAACCAGAAACTTAAAGCATTTAAGAACGGATATGCAACGTCACGAGCACCAATTTGTAATGGTACTACAAGGTTCATTAATCCCATAACGAATGGCATCGCCATGAAAAGAATCATAACTGTACCGTGTGTTGTGAAGATTCCGTTATAATGTTCAGCATTTAAATAAGTTGTTTCTGGGAATGTTAATTGTGCACGGATCATTAAACCGTCCATACCACCACGGAATAACATAATAACCGCAGAAATTATATACATGGCCCCAATCTTTTTATGGTCAACAGTTGTTAACCATTCGTCCCAAAGCCATTTCCATTTTTTATACTTTGTTAGTACGAAAATGATTGCTAATGTCACAAGAACGATAGAAGCGTCTGCACCGTAAATAATCGGGTCACCTGTGACAAAGAATTCATCAAGCTTCACTGTGTTCACTCCAATCTGTTGGAATAATAGCTATTATTTTTTGTTTTTGTAGTAGTTGTAATCACAATACTCAAGTGATTTTGGATCTACATAACTTAAGTGGTGACTAGAGAATGTCATACGACCAACTACACCAGGTTTAACAATTTCGTTGTACTTATCTTCTGTTAGTTTAGGAGCAGTTTGTTGTACTTCTTTAACCCACTTGTCATACTTCTCTTTAGTTTTTGCTTCAACTTCGAATTCCATGTGAGTGAATCCTTCACCAGAGAAATTCGCGCTACGGCCTAGGTAAGAACCTGGCTTATCAGCTTGTAAATAAAGATCCATAATCATACCATCCATAGTGTACTTCATACCACCAAGTTCTGGTACCCAGAAAGCATTCATTGGACCGACAGAAGTCAGTTTGAATTGAATTGGTACACCAGCAGGGATGTTTAAATAGTTAACGGTTTCAATTTTTTCCTCTGGGTAACTGAATAACCATTTCCAGTTTGCAGATGTAACATAAATCTCAACTGGTTTAATATGTTTGGACTCTGCCGGAACCTCTTCCGAAGCATAAGTTGCTTTTACTGTTGGAATCGATAATGCAATAACGATAATAACAGGAACAAGCGTCCAAATGATTTCTAATAATGTGTTACCGTGTTGTTCAGGTGGCTCATAGTCCATATTCTCTGGTTTTTCACGATAACGAATCAAGATGACTGTAAACAAGATGAATACAATTGCGATAATTAATGACATAAGCAAGAATGACCAAACAATTAAATCATACTGTGCTTTTGCAACAGGTCCTTGCGGATTTAATACTGCGAGTTTCTTATCACAGCCGCCGAGGAACAGAAGTAATGATAACGGAAGAAGCGAAGCCAGCTTCCAAAACGTTTTCTTTAGTTGCACGATTGAAAATCTCCTTTCTCCTTGGATTGAAACTATGCCAATAAAACAATATAAACCTATTAATTTATAGATGGCAATAGTTTTTGTGATATTGTTAAAAAATAGACACAAATGCACACTTTTTAAGGTGAATATCATTTGTAACTTGATAACATTGTAAACCATTTTCCAGTGAAAAACGTGATTGTGAAAATTTTAAGATAAATAAAGTTATACCAAGATATCCAAGAAATAGAAAAAAGCTATCTTATGATAAGAAAGATAGCTGAATATTGTGTATATTTAGTTTACTTCTTTTTTTAGACTTATTTGTTGTTCAAATGTGACAACTTTTTTATATTTTAATTGGTATAAAATGTAACAAATGATCATAAATGGAATACCACAATAAAGAGCAATTCTCTGATCTGGGATGAAAGCTAAACTAACAAATGTAATGAAATTGAGTGAGAATGCTAAGATTGGAACGATTGGATAAAGCGGTGTGCGATATTTTAAATCGTTAATGTCTCCGCCGTTTTTTAAGAAGTTTCTACGGAAGAAAAACTGTGAAGCTGCGATTGACATCCACACTACGACAGCGGCCATAGCTGCAATAGATGTTAAAACTAAAAATACAGTATCTGCTGCAAATATACTTGTTAATAGAGATAAACTTGCAAAGATTAGACTGAAAATTAATGCGTTTAGTGGCACACCTTTTTTCGTTAACTTCGTAAAAGCTGGACTTGCCATTCCTTGTTTTGCCATCGCCCAAAGCATACGAGAATTTGCGTATAGACCAGAGTTGGCTACGGATAATACTGCTGTAATAATAACAAAGTTCATAATGTCAGCTGCATATGGAACACCAGCTACATCAAATACAAGTACAAATGGGCTTTCGACTAGATTAGCCTCTTGCCATGGGAGTAAACCTACAACAACTGATATTGCTAGGACGAAGAAGAAGAGAGTTCGCCAAATGGTATTTTTAATCGCTTTTGGAATTGTTTTTTCAGGGTTTTCACTTTCTCCTGAGGCAATCCCGATTAATTCTGTTCCTTGGAAGGAGTAATTTACTGTAATCATCGTAAGAAGAACAGCTAATGCACCGTTTGGAAATAATCCGCCATTTTCAGTGAAATTGTGAAGCATTGGCGCTGGTTTTCCGTTAAAGTCTAGTAGACCGAACATAACTGCACCACCGAGTACGATGAAAACAACAATGGTTGCGACTTTTACACTTGCGAACCAAAATTCTGCTTCTGCATATGCTTTTGCTGATAATGCGTTTACAAGAAAGAGTGCAGCTGCAAATGTAACACACCAAATCCACGAAGAAACGTCTGGAAACCAACGCTTCATTAAAATACTTACAGTTGTTAACTCTACCCCAACTGTAACAGCCCAATTTAACCAATACATCCAACCTACAACAAATCCAAAACCAGGTGAAATAAATTTACTTGCATAGCTTTGGAATGAACCTGCTTCTGGCATAGCAACTGATAATTCACCAAGACATAACATGGTTAAATACATAACAAATCCACCGACTAAAAATGCAAGAATAGCACCACCAGGACCGGCGTTATGGACGATTTGACCAGATCCCATAAATAGGCCAGTTCCAATAACACCACCAAGTGCAATCATAAATAGGTGTCTACTTTTCATTGTTCGTTTTAAATCTGTTTGTTCTACTTGTTGATTCATATGCCCCTCACCTCGTTATTTTCTTGTATGTATGAATTGATTTTCATTCCGAGTTTTTAATCATTAGTGGGGGATGTGGCACATACTCGGTTTATTTATTATGAAATGAATGGAGTATGTAAAAATACGAACTATGACTAAATACTCTAAGAATGTTTTTATTAACAAGGTGATATCTTCACTATGTTAATTATTTAGATTTTAGCAAAAATATTCAGAAAAGTATATTGTTTTTTCTTTTTATTAAAAATAATTAGAATTTTATAACGATGGAAGTGTGAACAATAATTCACAGAATCTTTCTAGCAAACTAGTAAGAAGAAAGGTACAATGATAGGAGGTATGTCTGTAAAATAATAATTAATGGAGTTTTGTTTAAAATGAAAAAGTTAAAATATCTTTTTGTTTTTGGAATTATATTTGCTGCCGCGCTTTTTATAGGGAAAGATAAAATTATGCAAAAGGCGCAAGTGTTCCGTTTAGAGTTTCTATCTGAAATGAAAGAAGCGACTATGATTGAAAATGTTCCGTTTATAAAACAGTTACCAGAATTACCTCGTGGATGTGAAGTTACAAGTTTGGCTATGTTGCTGCAATACAAAGGTATACAAGTAGATAAGATGCAACTTGCTAGCGAGATTCATCGTGTTCCATTTGAGCAAAATGGTTTGCGTGGAAATCCTTATGAGGGATTCGTTGGAAATATTTATACGAAGACAGAGCCGGGATATGGTGTATATAATCAACCTATTTTTAATTTAGCAGAAAAATATATTCCTGGAAAAGTAGTTAATTTAACAGGTAGAGACGTGCAAGATATGTATAAAGTAGTTAGTTCTGGGTCGCCAGTATGGGTCATTATTAATACAACGTTTAAACCACTAGCTGAGAGTAGTTTTGAAACATGGAATACAAGCTCTGGCGAAGTGAAAATTACATATTTTGAGCATAGTGTAGTAGTAATTGGATATGATCAAAACTTTGTGTATGTAAATGATCCTCTGAAAAATAATCCGCGTTTGGCTGTTCCGCGAGCAGAGTTTGAGAGAGCTTGGGAGCAAATGGGCAAACAAGCAATCACTATTTTATAATAATGAAAAAGTCATCTTTTTGATGGCTTTTTATTTTTAAGTGTTAGTGATAGAAAATTCAGAACATTCTTTTAAAAGTTAACAATTCACGTTATAATAACATTTAACTTAGTGAAGAAGGGATGAAGAGAAATGGATGTGGCAAAGGAACTTGTTTTATTAAAGAATCAGTTGATTGAGTGGAGAAGGCATTTTCATAAGTATCCAGAGTTATCTTTTCAAGAAGAAAAAACATCACAGTTTGTATTCGATATACTTCGGGAAATTCCGCATTTAGAAGTGTCAAGACCTACTAAATATAGTGTAATGGCAAGGTTAATTGGTAAACAATCTGGTAAAACTATCGCGGTTCGTGCTGACATGGATGCTCTTCCTATTCACGAAGAAAATGAATTTGATTTTATTTCTACATATCCAGGTGTGATGCATGCATGTGGCCATGATGGACATATAGCGATATTACTTGGGGTTGTACATAAGTTAGTAGAGGAAAGAGAGAAGGTTAAAGGAGAGGTTCGTTTTCTCTTCCAACATGCAGAAGAAAACTTTCCTGGCGGTGCAGAGGAAATGGTTGCAGCGGGTGTAATGGAAGGTGTGGATTATATTATTGGTGCTCATCTTTGGGCAGCGTTAGAGGTTGGTAAAATAGGTGTAATTTATGGTGCTGCAATGGCTGCCCCAGATGTTTTTAAAATTACGATAGAAGGAAAAGGTGGACATGCTGGAATCCCTCATGAAACAGTGGATAGTATTGCAATCGGTACACAAGTTGTTGCGCAACTTCAGCAAATTGTATCTCGCCTTACAGATCCGTTAGATTCTCTTGTAGTATCTGTTACGCAATTTCATGCTGGGACAACCCATAATGTAATTCCAGAACAAGCGGAGATTGAAGGGACAGTGCGGAGTTTAAGACATGAGTTGCGAGAAGTAACAGAGAAAAGGATTGAACGGATTGTGAAGCATATGACGGAAGCTTACGGGGCGAAATATACATTTTCTTATGAATATGGATATCGACCGGTAGTAAATGATTATGAAGTTACAGAGGTTATTGAGCAAACAGCATTGCAGCTTTATGGAAGGGAACAAGTTACTCGTTTACAGCCGACGATGGCTGGGGAAGATTTTTCGGCGTTTTTACAAAAGGCGCCAGGGACATTCTTTTTTATCGGAGCGGGAAATAAAGAGAAAGGAATTATATATCCTCATCATCACCCTCGTTTTACGATTGATGAAGATGCATTACCGATTGGAGTGGAAGTCTTTGTATCATCTATTATGAACTTTATAAGTAAAGGAGAATGAGATGAAAAAAATACACGTATTAGCGCTTATTCCAGTTTTTTGTTTAGTTGTTGGACCCATATTTGCTAATTCAGTTACTCCTTACGTATTAGGGATGCCATTTTTATTATTTTGGGTATTATTATCGGTGCTCATTACGTCTCTTTGTATGGGACTTGTGTACGTATTTGATCCTGCTAATAAGGGGGATGTGAAATGACCGCGTTACTTATCATTATATTATTTTTGTTTCTCGCACTATTTTTAGGGATTCGGGCACAACATGGAAAAGATATGAATTTAGAGCAATGGTCAGTTGGTGGAAGAGGATTTGGCACTATTTTTGTTTTTCTTCTAATGGCAGGTGAGATTTATACGACGTTCACATTTTTAGGCGGAAGTGGATGGGCGTATAGTAAAGGAGCGCCTACGTTTTATATTTTAGGTTATGGTGCATTAGCTTATATTTTATCTTACTTTTTATTGCCACCAGTTTGGAAGTATGCGAAAGAGCATAATCTTGTTTCACAGCCAGATTTTTTTGTGAAGAAATATAAGAGTCAGACACTTGGCATTATCGTTTCTATCATTGGGGTTATTTCGATAATTCCCTACCTTGTTTTACAGTTAAAAGGGTTGGGGATTATCGTTTCGGAAGCATCTTACGGGAGGGTATCACCAGTTATTGCAGTTTGGATTGGTGCGATTGTCATAACGATATATGTAATGGTTTCAGGTATACACGGCTCTGCTTGGACGGCCGCTTTGAAGGATATTATGATCCTGTTTATCGTTATGTTTTTAGGTATCTATTTACCGTACCATTATTATGGAGGGTTTCAGCCGATGTTTGAAGCTGTAGAAGCAGCGAAGCCAGGATTTTTATCTTTACCTGATGAAGGAATGAGCATTTCTTGGTTTGTTTCTACTATTATATTAACAGCTCTCGGTTTCTATATGTGGCCCCATACATTCGCTTCTGCTTTCTCTGCAAAAAATGAAAAAGTATTTCGTAAAAATGCAGCAATTATGCCACTGTATTCTTTAGTATTACTTTTCGTATTCTTTGCAGGTTTTGCAGCTATCTTGCAAGTTCCTGGATTAAAGGGAGGGGATGTAGACCTTTCGTTATTCCGTCTGGCTCTTCAAACTTTTGATCCGTGGTTTATTGGGATTATTGGTAGTGCTGGAGTTTTAACCGCATTAGTTCCAGGTTCTATGCTTGTCATGGCTGCTTCTACATTATTAGCAAAAAACATTTACCGAACAATGGTCCCATCAGCTTCAGATAGACAAGTTGCTAAAGTGGCGAAGTTATTTGTTCCTGTAGTAACTCTTGTAGCTGTTTTGTTCACTTTTAAAGGTGGAGAAACAATAGGAGCACTACTTTTAATGGGATATAGTATAGTGACACAACTTTTCCCTGCACTTGTATGTAGTTTGTTTCCGCGGCAAGTTATTACGAAGCAAGGGGCAATTGCAGGAATGGGGATTGGGTTGTTAGTGGTCGCATATATTACCTTATCTGGCTCAACTATAGCTACGATGTTTCCGGGTTTTCCACAATACATAAAAGATTTAAATGTAGGTATAGTTGCATTGTTAATGAATATGATTGTGATGTTTATCGTTAGCGGATTCACGAAAAATGTATCTATAAAGACAGACAATATAATAGTAGAAAAGTAATCCGTGTGTTAGAGCTATCTTTGAAAAGAGATAGCTCTTTTTTGTATATATTTTCTTCTATTAGCGGAATCTAACTAAAAACTTGTTGAAAAGGAAGTTAGGTGGGGGAATTGTTAGAGTTAAAAGGTAACTTATTTGAAGTTATGAAAGAAATTAGGGATGAGTTAGGTTCGCCTAATGATTTAACAATTAGGGAGGTGGCCCTTGCTGGTAGTTTTACACGCTGTGCTGTTATTTTTTTATGTGGGTTAACTGATAAGGATAATGTTTATAAATATGTAGTTCGTACACTTCAATATGAAGAAGTACATAAAGAAGAAGCTGTTGTTCAAACATTATTGGATCGTTTTATTTCTATTGCGGAAGTCGGTAAGAAGACAACGTTTCCGGATATTATAAATGCGATTTTAGCAGGAGATACGGTTATATTAATTGATAATATTCAAACCGCTATCGTGGTTAATAGTAGAGCATGGGAAAAAAGAAGTTTAGAACCGCCGGTAACAGAAGATTTAATACGTGGACCGAGAGTTGGATTAAATGAAGATATTAACGTGAATAAAATGTTAATTCGCCGTAGTTTACGTGATCCGAAATTGAGATTTCAATCTTATATTATGGGGAAGAGATCCCAAAAAGAAGTGACTTTAATATATATAGAAGACATTATTAATCCTTACATTGTAAAAGAGCTAGATCGGCGTCTTCGATCAATCGTGACAGATGTCGTTTTTGAGACGGGTACGATTGAGCAATTAATTCAAGATAATAATTTGTCACCGTTTCCGCAGTTTTTGAATACGGAAAGGCCTGATAATATTGTGGCCTCATTAGCGAAAGGAAAGGCAGCTATTTTGGTGGATGGCTCACCATTTGCTCTTATAGCCCCGCTAGTATTTGTTGATATTTTTCAATCTGTGGAAGATCACTATGAGCGTTGGGTAATTGGAACTTTATTAAGAATTTTGCGGATGGGTTCTGGTATAGTTGCAGTTTTAATGCCGGCGATGTATGTAGCGCTCGTCTCATACCACCAAGGACTTATTCCTTCTAAACTGGCGTATTCAATTGCTGGGGCAAGGGAAGGTGTGCCGTTTCCTGCCTATATAGAAACATTAATGATGGCATTAACGATGGAGTTAATACGAGAAGCGGGAATTAGGTTGCCGAAACCGATGGGGCAAACAATTGGGATTGTAGGTGGTCTTGTAATTGGAGAAGCAGCGGTGAACGCAGGAATTGTAAATCCGTTTTTAGTTATCATTATTGCGGTTACAGCTATTGCTACCTTTTCTCTCCCTGTATATAGCATTACGATTACGTTTCGTATTTTACTTTTCGTATTTGTATTAGCAGCGACTGCTTTTGGTTTGTATGGAATTATTTTAGCGCTTATTGCACTTGCAGTTCATATTACGAATTTAAAGAGTGTTGGTGTCCCGTATACAACGCCTATTGCTCCTGCATTTTATAAAGATTGGAAAGAAGAAATTGTCCGCATGCCAAAATCGATGCTGAAAGATAGACCAGAGTATTTACAAACGAAAGATTCTACAATACGTCCAAAGGAGGGAGAATAATTGAAACCATTTGAGTATGGCGATGAAGAAATTGGATCTCGGGAACTTGGTTTTGCGGTATCGTCAACAATTATTGGTATAGGTGCACTATCTATGCCACGAGATATCGCTATGCAAACTTTATTTTCAGATGGTTGGATTATTTTACTTCTTGGCGGATTGATATGTGCGTGTTTAGGTTGGTTTGTGACTCGGGTGGCTATTTTATTCCCAAAACAAAACTTTGTTCAATATACGAGTGAGCACTTGACGAAGCCTGTTGCATACACCATTAGTATTATCTTAGTGTTAACATTCGTTGCATTGACAGCATATGAGGCCCGGAAAATTGCAATTATTTCACAAACGTATTTGTTTAGTGATACACCAATACAATTGTTATCTTTCTTTTTTTTGTTAGTTGTTATTTATGGAATTGCTGGATCTAGAGCTGCTTTATTAAGGTTAAATGTATTATTCTTACCTATCGTTTTAATTGCGATCGTACTGCTGTCTTTATTGAATGTGAACTTAATGGAAGTAGATAATTTACTACCTGCTTTTCAAACGGGCATCAGTCAATATGCTGTTGGAGTTAAAAATTCTATTTTTACGTTTATTGGATTTGAGGTAGCTTTATTTTATGCAGTGATGTTAAATGAGACGGCAAAAAAGGCTCCGATGGCAGTGGCAAAAGCCGTGATGGTAAACGTGTTGTCTTACATTTTAATTTATTTAACTTGTATTAGTGTTTTTACATATATGACAACCCGGGGATTAACATATCCAACGATTGAATTAGGGAAAGAGATTGAAATTGGTGGGGGTTTTTTAGAAAGATTCGATGCGATTTTCTTTACGACTTGGATTATTACGATTTATAACACGACAGCAATGTATTATGACGTTGCATCTTTATTGTTTTGTGCCATGTTTCCGAAGGTTAAGAAACATATCTTTATTTTCGTAAGTGCTCCTATGATTTTTATGTTGAATATGATCCCTGGTAATTTAAATACTTTATCAAATTACGGAACGTATTTAGCTTGGATAGATATGGGCTTTGTCGTGTTAGCACCTTTGTTAGTTTTTATTGTATATAAAATAAAAAGAAGGAATGGTAGAAATGAAACACCTTCTTAAAATTATAATGCTCATAGTGTTAGCCGGATCGATGAGTGGATGCTCTGAGCTAGAAGAAATAGAAGAAAGAGGGTTTGTAGTAGGTGCAGCTTATGATATTGTGAAAAAAAAGAAATCGAATCCGATTATGAAAGGGACGTATCAGATGGTACTTCCCAGTAAGTTAGCGCAGCAAGGTGGACAAGGTGGTGGGGATAGCGAAAATTATATTAATGTTAGTGCGAAAGCGGATAGTGTCTTTGAGCAAATACGAATTATCGCCAAAAAAATTAGTCGCTCATTATTCTTTCCTCATATACAAGTGATAATTTTTTCTAAAGATTTATTAGCGAATCCATATGTTTTACAAAATACGTTAGATGTATATATTCGTGATCATGAGATGAGACGGAATATTCGTTTGTTCGTTTCTGAGAAAGATGCAGAAGCTATTTTGAAGCAGAGTGCGAAGCCTGAAAATTTACCGGCGCAGTATATTGATATGTTAGCTGAACATCCTCCGAAAAATGCTCAAATGGTTGAGGCTGCAAGAATTGGTGAGGTGCAGCAAAAAATGATTGCTAACAGAAGCTTCGTATTACCTATTCTTGAACTAACGAAACAAGGGGTACAAATGAACGGGGCAGCGTTGTTTCGAGGGAAGGATAATAAGTGTGTAGGTAGTTTGACTGGAGAAGAAACATTTGGAATGAATTATATAATAGGTAAGAAAATTGGAGGATTCTTTACTGTTCGTAAAAAAGACCAGCTTATTACATATGAAATTCATAAGATGCATCGAAAGATTAAAGTATCTACAGAAGATGCCACAAAACCGAAGTTTGATATTCATTTATCTTTTGAAGGCACTTTAGCGGAGGTGCACTTTAGTGATCATAAACAAATTATGAATGAAAGTCGATTGAAGAAAACAATTGCGGAGGAAATGGAGAAGCGTATCCAAAAATCGATTAAGCTTGTTCAAAAAAAATATAAGGTAGATGTACTAGCCTTAGGAGAAGTATATAAGCGGCATAATTATAAAGAATGGAAGAAGATAGATAAGAATTGGGATCAAGGTGAAAATTACTTTAGTAATGCTGAGGTTACTGTTCATGTTCATCCGACAATTGAGCATTCAGGTTCAGCCTTACCGAAAAGAGTGAAATAAGGTGATGTAAGTTGTTTACTGGTCTAGGGATTAGTTGCACGATATTAATGGCGGTTCTTCCGGGAGCTATATACTTTCTTCATAAAAAAATTTCAACGTATGGAGCGCAGCCGTGGAAAGAAAAAAAGAAACCTGAATGATTTTCAGGTTTCTTTCGCGCAAAGCAAATGTGAAGGGGATACCTTCTATGTATGCTTCGCTTTTATACAAGCCCTAACCAATGTACCAATTGTGTAGAGAGGAATGTCACAACAATGGCGATAACGGTAGGGATTGCAAACGATAAGAATGTCCATTTTGCACTTTTTGTTTCTTTATATATGTTAACCAGTGTTGTTCCACATGGGAAATGAAGAAGTGAGAACAACATTGTGTTTAACGCTGTTAACCAAGTCCAACCATTTTCTAAGAATAGATTTTTAATTTGATTAAAATCATCTATTTCAGTTAAAGCTCCAGTTGATAAATAAGACATTAATAAAATCGGGATAACAATTTCATTAGCTGGTAGTCCAAGAATGAACGCAGCTAGAATAAAACCGTCAAGTCCTAACATTTTAGCAAATGGATCTAGGAAGTTTACAAAATACATAAGTAAGCTTGTGTCACCGATGAAAATGTTAGCAAGTAACCAAGTTAATGCAGCCGCAGGGGCAGCTACAACGACAGCTCGTTTTAAAACATAAATAGATTTATCGAGTGTTGCACGTACAATTGTGTTCCAAACTTTTGGCTTACGGTACGGTGGTAACTCAAGAGTGTAGTGAGTTGGCACGCCTTTTAAAGCTGTTTTTGATAGTACCCAAGAAACAGTTAATGTCATAATAACACCAATTACAACCATCCCAACTACAACGCCGGCAGTAACTAATGTTTGCATGCTACCTGTATAACCAGCAGCCATAAATAATGAAGCCATTAAAATTAACATAGGCCAGCGACCGTTACAAGGAACGAAGTTGTTTGTTAAGATTGCAAGCATACGTTCACGTGGTGATTCAATAATACGTGTTGACATAATAGCGGCTGCATTGCAACCGAAGCCCATTGCCATTGTTAAAGATTGTTTGCCATGTGCACCGGAGCGTTTGAATAAGCGGTCCATATTAAATGCAACACGTGGTAAGTATCCGTAGTTTTCTAATAGTGCGAACATAGGGAAAAAGATTGCCATAGGTGGTAACATAACGCTAATAACAGCACCGATACCACGGAATAAGCCAAGTATTAAAATGCCATGTAACCATTCAGGTGCATGTGCTGCCTGGAACCAAGATGTTAAATATCCTTCGGCCCATCCGAAGAATTCAGCAATCATATCAGACGGTACGTTAGCGCCTGCAATTGTAAGATAAAAAATAATAGATAAAATACCGAGCATAATTGGGAATCCCCAGATGGGAGATGTGAAAATTTTATCTAGTTTTTCAGAACGATATAATTTATCAGTATTTGTATATTGAACAGACTCTTTACATATGCTTGCAGATGTTCGATAAATATCTCCGACAATATCATCTCGTATATCTTCTTTTGAGAGTGCTTGTGCATGTTGAATAATATAGTCTAATGGAAGAGCCTTACTGGCTGAGTGAGATTCCATTCATTACGACCTCCCTTACAAGTGGTTCATTATGGTGTTTTTGAAGTGTAGTTAAGAAATTTTTATCTCCATCTAATATACGTAACGCAATCCAACGTGCTGGATACGTATCACCGAACACTTTATAAATTTGTGGTTCTAATTCTTGAATCATACTTTCGATTTTTTCACTGTAAGAAACCTTAATTGGTGTCGGAATTAGTTTTTTATTTGCTACTTTAGCGATAACACTTAGCAAATGCCCAATACCTACTCGGTTACGAGCAGAAATCTTAACTACAGGTACACCGAGCGATTTTGCTAATTTCTTTTCATCAATAACGATGCCTTTTTTCTCCGCTTCATCAATTAAGTTGATACAAATGACTACGTTGCTTGTCATTTCCATCACTTGTAGTGCTAAATTTAAATTTCTTTCCATTGCAGTTGCATCTATAACAACGACAGTTACTTCTGGTTTTTCAAATATAATATAATCTCTTGCTACTTCTTCATCCGCAGAATTGGAATATAGTGAGTAAGTTCCAGGTAAATCTATTAATGTATATTTACTTCCGTTATGTTCGTATTCCCCTTCAGCTTTTAAAACAGTTTTTCCCGTCCAGTTTCCAGTATGTTGTTTTAAGCCTGTTAAAGTATTAAATAATGTACTTTTCCCGGTGTTCGGGTTGCCAGCTAAAGCAATGCGATGTTTGCTCATCTGAAATCATCTCCTATTAATACCCCGAAAATAAGGGAACTTTCTTCCTTGCGTAGTGCAATAGTTGTATTGCTTACTTGATAAGCGACCGGATCTCCAAGTGGACTGCGCTGTAATACTTTAATCGTTGCCCCCGGGATAAATCCTAAATCTAATAAACGTCGTTTCATAGTTCCTTCTAATTGTATCTTCTCAATTTGTACAAACTCTCCTGTTTTAAATTCGGAAAGTGGTTTTGTATTAGCCGATACCATAAAAGTTACCTCATCTCTATATTGTTAGTTTGAGTTTAAAAAGTTTCCTTAGGTAAACTTTTTGTTAGTAATATAGTAGACTACATTGGATGATGCTGTCAATTGGTACTTTAAAAATATTCATTTATTTTTAGAATTGTTCCAATTTATTTAGTTGTACTAAAAAATATTACTGAAATTCTGTTGAATGTAAATGAAGTAAGCGTGTAAAAGTTAAAAAATATAATGGGTTTGTAAATATATTTTTAACTAAAAGGGGAAAAGAGCAAAAAACATTTACATTGAATTTACATTGTTAAGAATAAATTTACATTACTGCTTAATTAGTGTGGATTTTGTTGGGTTCTTTAACTATAAATGTTGGGATTCCTAGCTTTTAAAGATTATTATCGTCATTTACTTAAAATTAAAAATTGCTTAACACTCACATAATATTGTTGTCCTACAATGAATTTGTGTTCGAAAGAAAATGAATTCGAAAAGCGATAATCCAAATGGGGGTACAAGACATGGTTATGAAAAAAGGTATTAAATTTTCTTTAGCGGCTTTAGTGGTGGCAGGAGCGTTAGTTGGATGTGGGAAAGCAGATGATACAGCTAGTAAAGAAACTGCTAAAGGAAGCGATAATACAAAACAAGAATTATCAGGTACGATTGCAGCAGCTGGTTCTACAGCTCTTCTACCTCTTGCGGAGGAAGCTGGAAAGAAATTCATGGAGAAAAATTCAAAAGTTTCTATTCAAGTTCAAGGTGGCGGTAGTGGAACTGGGATTAACCAAGTAGCATCGGGTGCAGTACAAATTGGTAATTCAGATGTTCCATCAGGAGATAAAATAAAAGATGCTGAAAAAGCAAAAGAATTAGTAGATAACAAGGTTGCGGGTATCGCATTCGCACTTGTCGTAAATAAAGATGTAAAAGTTGATAACTTAACAGTACAACAAGTACAAGATATCTTCACTGGAAAAGTAACAAACTGGAAAGAGGTAGGCGGGAAAGATGAAAAAATCAACGTAATTAACCGTCCGGCTTCATCTGGTACACGTGCTACATTTGAAAAGACAGTTATGAAAGACGCGAAAATTAATGATGGAACTGGTACAACACAAGATTCTAACGGTGCAGTAGAGCAAGCGATCAATTCTACGCCAGGGTCAGTAAGTTATTTAGCAATGTCTTACATGGTTGGCGATAAAAAAGGTGCACTACAAACAGTGAAAATTGATGGTTCTGAACCGAAAGTTGAAAACATTTCGTCTGGTAAATATCCATTCTGGTCTTACGAGTACATGGTAACAAAAGGTGAAGCGAAAGAAGCAACGAAAGCTTACATTGACTATGTAAAAGGTAAAGACTTTGAAAAGCAAGTAGAAGATATGGGTTACATTCCAATGTCTAAATTAAATAAGTAATAAAATTTTATGGGGCTGGCTGCAAGGCCAGTCCTGTTCATTTCAATCTATGAAGTGGGGTCTGACCTGTGATGAAGGGGAAAAAACAAATTAATTACGTAAAAAGTGAGTATATAGGAAGATCGCTTGTTACGTTTTGTGGTATTTTTATTGTTTTAATTACATTAGCTATTATTGCGTTTATTTGCGGTAAAGGTATTCAATCTTTTACACAAAGCGGTATCTCATTTACTGAGATGTTAACATCGACAAAGTGGAATCCAAATGCTGACGAAGGAACCTTTGGGGCTTTGATTTTCATTGTAGGTTCAACAGTAGTTTCGTTAGGTGCGGTTATTATTAGTGCACCAATTGCTATAGCTCTTGCTATATTCATGAATTTAATTTCGCCGAAGTTTGGAAATAAAGTATTGAAGCCCGTTTTAGAATTATTAGTTGGTATTCCTTCGGTTGTATACGGATTATTAGGGGTTACGATTTTAGTGCCGCTATTACGTGATTCGTTCGGGGGAGTGGGCTTTAGTTTAATTGCAGGTATTGTTGTATTAAGTATTATGATTTTACCTACTATTGCTAGTATCGCTTCTGATGCAATACGCTCTGTTCCATTTGATTATTTAGAAGCTTCTTACGGTCTAGGGTCAACGAAATGGCAAGCGGTTAGCCGAGTGATTGTTCCTGCTGCGAAAAAAGGAATTTTAACAGGTGTTGTTTTAGGTTTAGCGCGTGCTTTTGGTGAAGCGTTAGCGGTTCAAATGGTAATCGGGAACACAATTAAATTACCAGAAGGAATATATAGTCCGACAGCAACGTTAACTGGTATTTTGACAATGGACATGACAAATACATTGAACGGAACTGCTTGGAACAATGCGTTATGGACTTTAGCGATGATTTTACTTGTTATTTCATTCCTGTTTATTTTAGTAATTCGAGCGATTGGGCAAAGAGGTGAGCGATAATAATGAACGCAAGAACGGTAAATAAAATTTGGACAGGTATCTTTTACGCAGTTGCAGCTTTAGTTGTAGCTCTGCTAGTATTCTTAGTGTTTGAAATTTTGCAAAAGGGATGGGGATTTTGGGATCCTAATTTCTTGTTTGGAGAACCAAGTAATACAAGAGCTGGTGGTGGGATTGGTCCACAGTTATTCAATTCCTTCTACATGCTTGTTATAACGCTTGTTATATCTATTCCTCTTGGGTTAGGTGCTGGAATATATTTAGCAGAGTACGCAAAACAAGGGCGTTTTTTAAATTTTGTTCGTTTGTGTATTGAAACAATGGCGTCTTTACCTTCTATTGTTGTTGGTTTATTCGGTTTGTTAGTGTTTGTTACAATGACAGGCTGGGGATACACAGTAATGGGTGGTGCTCTTGCTTTAACTATTTTAAACTTACCAGGTTTAACACGTGTTTGTGAAAATGCAATTTCAGAAGTTCCTCATAATGTAAAAGAGGCAAGTCTTGGATTAGGTGCAACGAAGTGGCAAACGATTGCTCGTATTATTATTCCGTCGTCATTACCGCAAATTATTACAGGTGTTATTTTAGCGGCGGGTCGTATATTTGGGGAAGCGGCCGCACTGATTTACACAGCGGGTTTAACATCCCCGATTTTAAATTCAGCAGCGGACTTTTCAAGTCCTGCGCATCCTTTAAATCCATTTAGACCAGCTGAAACATTAGCGGTTCATATTTGGAAGTTAAATTCTGAAGGAGTTATTCCAGATGCGAAGTTGATCGCGACAAAATCTGCAGCTGTATTAATTATTATGGTATTACTATTCAACGTTATTTCGCGCTTGGTAGCATCTGTATTGCACAAACGTTTTACAGGAACGAAAAGAAAAAGTAAAACGACGAAGAAAGTAAAAGCAGCATAAATGATAAAGAGAACTCTCTATTTATACGTAGGGGGTTCTTTTGTATCTTAATATAGAAGGAATGGATGTAATGATTGTTGAATTTGTAATTGATTATATAGATAAACAGTGCGGATGAGAGGGGAAGTTAATTTGTTTTTTCTGCAAATGTCAGGTTTTCCGGGGGCGGGAAAATCCACAGTTTCTAAGTATATAGCGAAGTTAACAGGTGCTGTAATTGTAGATCATGATGTTTTGAAATCGGCATTGTTACAATCATTAGAAATGAAAGGGATTGAATCGACGATTGTTGGAGGTGTATCATACGATATTGAATGGGTATTGATTGATTCTTATTTAGAACAAGGGCATAGTGTGATATTGGATAGCCCATGTCTATCCCGCATTTAACGGGCAGTAAGACCCCCGCCTCAAAATTCAGCGAAAGCAAAGAAGTTAGGTGGGGGATCAACTGCCCGTAAAAGCCCGATTGGTTCAACTAATAATCAGTGGGGGATGAACAAAACCCCACTGATTAAAGTTTCACTTTATATGAAGGAATGATTGAAAAAGGAATGAAGCTATCTAATAAACATGGTGTGAAGTATAAATATATCGAATGTTACCTTAATGATATGGAAGAGATTAATAATAGGCTACAAACACGTAAGCGTATGGTCAGTCAGATTGGAAGAGTGGATTCGGAAGTAGCTTTTAAAAAGTGGTTAGATGGTAGTAAAAGACCTTCGAATACTGAATATCTTATTATAGATTCTGGTGAACCGCTAGAGCGATATGCTCAAAAAATGATGGATTATATCGGTAAGTAGAGAAAAAGCGTTATCTTCATTCATGAAGATAACGCTTTTTCTTTTAAATATCAGGTGTTTCTGTGGAAGTGCTTATTTTTCTGCGAGAGCGTCTTTTTCTCCCGATTTTATCTAATAATTCATACATAACTGGAACGACTACTAATGTAAGAACGGTTGAGACCGCTAAACCACCGATAACAACGACTGCCAAACTTTTTGATACCATGCTTCCTGCTTGTGATTGACCAAATAGGAGAGGAAGCATCGCGACGATCGTCGTTATAGCTGTCATAATAATTGGGCGTAATCTAGTGGAACCCGCTTCTAGTAAGGCATCTCTTGTTTCCATCCCGTGTTCTCGATTTTGTTGCACTCTTTCTATTAATACAATAGCATTTGTAACGACAATCCCGATTAACATTAATGCGCCAATCAAAGAATTTATATCAACGGGTGTTCCTGAAATGATTAATCCTAAAATCCCGCCAACAGCAGCTAATGGCAAGGAGAATAGAATTGCAAAAGGAGCGCGCGCCTGTCCGAAGGTGATAACCATAATTAAATATACAATCCCGATTGCAATCCCCATAATTTTGAATAAATCTGTGAAGTTTTCTTGCATAGATTCAGTTGCGCCTGCAATAGTTACTTTTGCGCCGTTAGGTAAGTCTAGGTTAGCTATCGTTTCGTTTACTTCTGCGCTTACTTTACTTAAATCTTCATTTGAGGCCTCAGCAGTAATTTGAATCGTTTCTTTTCCGTCTTTATGGAAAATTTCTGTTTGAAGTTGCTTTTCTGAAATAGTTGCAATGTCTTTTAAAGGAATTGGTCCATTAATAGGTGATAATATGTTTGTGTTTAAAATGTCTTCTCGTTTAGTAATGTTTTCTTTTTTGTGTTCTATCATAATAGTTGTTTTTTCATTATTGATTGAAACTTCACCAATAGGTGATTTCTTCATAAGGAATGCCACTTGTTGAGCTGCTAATTCTGGTGTTAATCCTAGTTGTTCGGCCTTTGTTTGATCAATATGGATCTGCCATTCTTTCTTAGAGTCTTCTAAATTCGTTTTTACTTTAGAAAGAGCATCCATATCTTTTAGTTTTGTTTCGACGAGAGTAGCAGCCTCTTTTAAATTCGTTTCGTTAGTAGCTGTTACGTTAAATTGCAAATTGTTGCCGCCGCCAGAGCTTGAATAACTTGTTTTTATATAATCTAGTTCAGCAGGCTCAAAAGCTTTATGTTCTTTCTTTAACTCTTTAATATATTGATCAATATCAGAGCCTTTCTTGAAGACTACAAATATACTGGCAAGATTATTTTTTGTCGTTTGCCCCCATTGTGCATCTTCTGCGCTAGATCCCATTCGTAAAATAACATCCGTTACATCCGAGTTAGAAAGTAACTTCTTTTCGAAATCGAAAGCTTTTTGTTTTTGCGTTTCAGGAGCGTAATCAGCTGGGAAAGTCATGTTAATAGATAACATTGTGTCGTCTTCAGATTTTATATTCGCTTTCGGTAGTAATACATAGGCTGCAATCGATCCTGCGAATAATAAAAAAGAAGTAAGTAGAATAATGAATTTATGCGAAAGAGCCCACTTTAATGTAGCGACATATCGTGGTGAAGAACTTGGCTTTCTATGCTTTGTTTTTTTGAGTAGTAAAAAAGCCATAAGTGGAACAACTGTTAGTGCGACGATTAAGGAAGATAATATAGAATATACAACTGCTAATACCATAGGTAACATTAATTTTCCGATTACTCCGGATACGAGTCCGATAGGTAAGAAAACAGCGACTGTTGTTAAAGTAGAAGAAGTAATTGCAACGGCGACCTCTTTCGTTGCGTCGAGAATAATATCTTTAGAGAAAGGTTCTTTTTGTAAACGACGGAAAATATTCTCAATGACAACGATGCTATCATCGACGAGACGTCCAACGGCAACTGCTAAACCACCAAGAGTTAGGGTGTTAAGTGTGATGTTAGATTGGTGTAGTAAAAAGAGTGTTAATAAAATAGATAATGGAATACTGACAACAGCGATGAGTGTCGTTCGGAAGTTACGCAAAAAGATTAAGATAATTAGAGTTGCAGCAATTGCCCCAAGGATGACTTCCTTTCCCATGCTAGTAACAGCGTTTTCAACTTGTTCATGAGTTGAGGCTAAAAGTTTAATAGAAAACTGATCTTTATATTGTTTACTTATATCTTTGATTTTTTTATCGATTTCTTTTCCGATTGCAACCGCATTTTTGCTTGGCTCTTTCATGATGATTAATCCAGTGCCTTCTTCTCCGTTTATATGTGAGATTGTATCGTAGTGTTGTTTCAGTTCAATTTGAGCAACATCTTGCAATTTTACTTGAGGTGCAACGGTAATGTTTTTAATAGCATCTACATTTTTGATATCCCCAATGACGCGAAGGTTATATTCTTCTTTATTAACGGTAACGGCTCCAGCTGGAGTGGAAGTTTCTTTTCCTTGTAAAACTTTTAATACTTGTTCTGTTGTTACGTTTTTATCTTTTAATTGATTTGGGTCTAGTACGATAGATAATTCAGAAGTTGATTTTCCGAAAAACATAACGTTAGCAACGCCATCAATGCTTTCGAGTTGTGGTACGATTTCTTTTTCGATTTGTTTTTCATCTGCTTTTGAAAATCCATTTTGTTTCTGGATTGCAATTTGAGCGAGTGGAATCATAGAAGTATTTAATTGGCTCACTACGGGTTTTGTTGCATCTTTAGGTAGTCTAATTGTATTAATGGCTTTTTCGACCTCGCGTGCTGCATCCTTCATATTTGCTTTGGATGTATACGCGATATCAATGCGTGATAATCCCTCGTGTGTAGAAGAGGTGATGCTATCGATATGTTCTAAATTGCGAAATTGTTTTTCAAGAGGATCTGTTATTTCTTTCGTCATTGCTTCAGCGTCAAGTCCTGGAGATAAGGTTGTGACAGTGACTGCAGGATTATCGATGCTTGGTAAAAATTCCATAGGTAATTTGGAACCGGAATAAACGCCGAGTATGGAAATGAGAAACACCATGATGATAACAGCGGCGCGGTTTTTTAACGAAAACTTTGTTAACCTATCCATAAAGTAATTCCTCCATCGGTTTATTTATAGTTGAGTACGTCCTTTCTTACTGTATAACAAAAAATGGATATTTTTCATTAATTAAATGTAAAAAAATTCTAACAATAATCTTAAGTTAATGTTTTTAGTACAATTTTGTTGTTTATCCCACTATTCGCTGGACGCTTAGACCCTCGCTTTAAAATTTGGTTGGATTCGAGCGGTCTGATCCGTTAATAATCTTCGGGAAGAACAAAATCAAAAATCAGCATGTTCGCTTTATTAT
>NZ_JBBOXN010000001.1:765000-4685000 GCF_038007785.1 Bacillus sp. FSL K6-0069
AAGCTAGTAAGATCCCTGAAAGATGATCAGGTTGATAGGTTCGAGGTGGAAGCGTGGTGACATGTGGAGCTGACGAATACTAATAGATCGAGGACTTAACCATATAATATGAAGCAATGTTATCTAGTTTTGAAAGAATATAAAAAACTTGTTGACTTTAAAAGTTAAATGAGTTACAATAATTCTTGTCTTAAATGAATACAGTCTGGTAATGATGGCAGAGAGGCCACACCCGTTCCCATACCGAACACGGAAGTTAAGCTCTCTAGCGCCGATGGTAGTTGGGACCTTGTCCCTGTGAGAGTAGGACGTTGCCAGGCAAAATGGAGGATTAGCTCAGCTGGGAGAGCACCTGCCTTACAAGCAGGGGGTCGGCGGTTCGATCCCGTCATCCTCCACCATATATGTCGGAGGGGTAGCGAAGTGGCTAAACGCGGCGGACTGTAAATCCGCTCCTTCGGGTTCGGCAGTTCGAATCTGCCCCCCTCCACCATTCTTAATTAATGGGCTATAGCCAAGCGGTAAGGCAACGGACTTTGACTCCGTCATGCGCTGGTTCGAATCCAGCTAGCCCAGCCATTAAGAGCCATTAGCTCAGTTGGTAGAGCATCTGACTTTTAATCAGAGGGTCGAAGGTTCGAATCCTTCATGGCTCACCATTTTAACAAAATATGCGGGTGTGGCGGAATTGGCAGACGCACTAGACTTAGGATCTAGCGCCTTTGGCGTGGGGGTTCGACTCCCTTCACCCGCACTTTTAATAAAATAACTCAAACATGTCTTGCGGAAGTAGTTCAGTGGTAGAATACAACCTTGCCAAGGTTGGGGTCGCGGGTTCGAATCCCGTCTTCCGCTCCAATTTTCAATATGACATGCCGGGGTGGCGGAACAGGCAGACGCACAGGACTTAAAATCCTGCGGTGGGTGACCACCGTGCGGGTTCGACCCCCGCCCTCGGCACCATATGCGCCCGTAGCTCAATTGGATAGAGCGTTTGACTACGGATCAAGAGGTTAGGGGTTCGACTCCTCTCGGGCGCGCTTTTATTAACGGGAAGTGGCTCAGCTTGGTAGAGCACCTGGTTTGGGACCAGGGGGTCGCAGGTTCAAATCCTGTCTTCCCGATATTCCCAAAAACATGGGGCCTTAGCTCAGCTGGGAGAGCGCCTGCCTTGCACGCAGGAGGTCAGCGGTTCGATCCCGCTAGGCTCCACTTTATTTATTATATGTCTCGGAGGTATACCCAAGTTCGGCTGAAGGGATCGGTCTTGAAAACCGACAGGCGGTGAGAATCGCGCGGGGGTTCGAATCCCTCTACCTCCTCCATTTTCTTTTTAAATGGTTTAGACATAAATAATAAAATATTTCTTTTTTCCTTCATGGAGGTATACCCAAGTTCGGCTGAAGGGATCGGTCTTGAAAACCGACAGGCGGCGAGAGTCGCGCGGGGGTTCGAATCCCTCTACCTCCTCCATTTTTTAAAAATATTATATTGTCGCGGGGTGGAGCAGCACGGTAGCTCGTCGGGCTCATAACCCGAAGGTCGCAGGTTCAAATCCTGTCCCCGCAACCAAATGGTCCCGTGGTGTAGTGGTTAACATGCCTGCCTGTCACGCAGGAGATCGCCGGTTCGACCCCGGTCGGGACCGCCATTTATGTTGGCTCGGTAGCTCAGTCGGTAGAGCAGAGGACTGAAAATCCTCGTGTCGGCGGTTCGATTCCGTCCCGAGCCACCATTTTTTTATGCCGACTTAGCTCAATTGGTAGAGCAACTGACTTGTAATCAGTAGGTTGGGGGTTCAAGTCCTCTAGTCGGCATCCTTTAGGGGCATAGTTTAAAGGTAGAACTGAGGTCTCCAAAACCTCCAGTGTGGGTTCGATTCCTACTGCCCCTGTAAGTGTATGGGCCTATAGCTCAGCTGGTTAGAGCGCACGCCTGATAAGCGTGAGGTCGATGGTTCGAGTCCATTTAGGCCCACCATATATTATTCCGCAGTAGCTCAGTGGTAGAGCTATCGGCTGTTAACCGATCGGTCGTAGGTTCGAGTCCTACCTGCGGAGCCATGGCCCGTTGGTCAAGTGGTTAAGACACCGCCCTTTCACGGCGGTAACACGGGTTCGAATCCCGTACGGGTCATAAAAAAAAGAGTCAGCAATATGCTGACTCTTTTTTATTTTGTAGAATCCTCCGTTATCAGCTGATTTTCCTGAAATAAATAAAGGGATTTAGGAAAAGCTATGGTATGTATAAAAAGGAGGAGACAAAAATGACACGAGTGAGAGACTTTATGAGTACTCATGTTGTACAGTGTACACCGTTAGACAATGTATATGAGGCTGCTGTAAAGATGAAAGAAGAATCGATTGGATTGATTCCAGTTGTTGAAAATGAGCAAGTTGTTGGGCTTGTTACGGACCGAGATTTAGTTGTTCGTGGGATTGCGGAGAAACATCCTGGATCTAATAAAATTACAAATGTAATGACAACAAACATTGTTTCAGTTTCTCCAGATGATTCTATTGAAAAAGCTACAGAGTTAATGGCACAGTATCAAATTAGACGATTACCAGTAGTTGAGAGTGGTCAACTTGTTGGGATGCTAGCACTAGGTGATTTAGCCATAAGAGAATCGGCAGATGATCAAGCTGGATTTGCTCTAAGTGAAATCTCGGAGCACACGGAGTGAAGAGAGACTTTTATTAGTGGGATAAGTTACGTATCAAAATCAGATGCATTATTCTAGTATATGGATTAAACTAATATGTTAGCATGATGTATCTGAGACATTATATAATAAGTATATAGTTAGTAATTTCGACAGTTTTTTTAAATTTGTCATTCCTAATTTTAAATAAGAGAAAAAATGATATACTGATAGATATAAGTATTATGAAAGATTTCGAATATAACAATATTTATTATTAATGATGTAATAATGAATTAATATTTCCTATGTAGACAAAAGGGAAGGGGAATTATATGAGGGCTGTACAGCGCGATCCAAATTGGAATTTGGTTACAGATACATATATAGAACCAAATAATTTCGCTGAATTATTTTCTTTGCTTGTACCTTGTCACCCAAAAGGTGAAGGGAAAGAACGAACTATATTAGTGTGGAAAGAAAAAGAATTTTATAAAGAAGAAAATTTAGCGGCATTTATCGTATATGGAATGAATAAAGCAAAGAATTTACCGCAGTTTCATAAAGATGAAATTCCGACTTTAGTACGTATTCTTCGCTTATGCCAAGAGATTGGTTGGTATGAAGAAGCAAATACTTTTATGGTAAATCAAGGACTAGCTGAGTTTGTTAACACTTCATTGGAATATGAAACGTGGGATCTTTTGACGCAAGCGGTCGCTTTAAACTATTTAATTATTAAATATCGTATTGGTGAATTGACTGATGGGGATGTAGAAATTTGGGATAGAGTTAAATTTAATGAGAAATGTATAACGGATTGTAAGCATCTATTATCCCATAAAGAAGTATTGGAATTTACATTCTTTTATATGTGTAAGAGAGCTAAATTACTATCAAAAGAGCAATTGAATAGTGATATGATGAGTCTAGCGATGTATTGTAATACTTTCGTGTATGACTTATATACACATGACTTATTACGAAAATATCGTAAGTGTACAGACTTCCTATCATATTATGGACCTAGTCAAGCGGTGTTAGCTTGTCAAAGAGCTGTACTTTCTCAAATTTCAGATCGATTAGACCCACTTAAGACTACTCATGTAGATGATTATTTATATGTAATGAAAGAAATGATGGAGCATATGACGATAGGAATAATGGATCGATATGATCATTTTATTGGGAAGTTATTATCATATGTGCCATTTTTCGAAATGATTCAAGTTCCACAACATGCATATTATTGTGAAGAATTACTGTATATTTGTAAGGGCATTGAATATAAAGAAGAAATATTACGCAATTATATATTTATACAATTACATGATTGTTTACCATCATTCTTTAAACTATTTCTTAAAAATAAGCGTTATGCAACGATTCATGACATTCTGTTCTATTGGTGCGATGATGAACAAAGAATGAGCTTAGAGAAGAAATATAATCTTAGCTTTATTTATGAAAAATATGCTTGTGGATAAAGAGCATTTTCTATATAAAAAATTTATATAAATTAAAAAGGATCTCAAGTTTATGTGAGATCCTTTTTTTATTAGTAAAGCAAGGAGAACGCAATTAAGACGAGAAATAACATTCCATAAAGGAGAAATTGTGCCGTATTGCTTCCTTGTATACCAAAAAAAGTATTTATTTTCGTGTATAAATTCGATATATATTTTATCGGATTATCTTTGAAAGATCGGTACACAGTGTCTCCTCTTTCTAAGCTTCTTGTTCGTGTTTTTTGTTATTAGGGACATTGATGTATCTGGCTATGAATAATAAAACAGCCATAAACAATACAGGGAATACGGTAGATAAATAAAAACCATTACTAATAATATTCGTTATTAGGGCACTTAATAGAAAGATGGCGTTATATATATGGGAAATTTTTTGTTTAAATTGTACTTGAAAAGATTCCATCATAATTTCTAAAGCAACAAAAGCAATGATAATAGATAAAAATACAGTGTTTGTATTGTAAATGATTAAACAACAGATTAAACCTAAAAAGGCTAAGTATTCAATTAAGAGAGGTATATTGATATTGCGTGGCATACAATTTACCTAACTAAATATGGCAGTGGGTTTACTGCATTTGTTTTTTCAAAATTCCATTCTCCATTGTGTAATTCAAAATGAAGATGTTGCCCGTATGAATGACCTGTGTTTCCCATATGACCTACTAATTGTCCAGCTTGAACTTGATCACCAGCTTGTACAGTGCGATCGTTCATGTGAGCATAGACTGTTGTATATAGTTTCCCGTTTATTTGATGGGCGATGAACACAACATTGCCATAGCTAGCTGAATAATATGATTTCACCACTTTACCTGCAGCTGCCGCTTGGATAGAGACAGTACCTTGAGCTGCGATATCTATACCATAATGCATTTGTTCCCAGCGCATATCAAAGGTTGAGCTAATTCTTCCTTGAGTAGGGAATTTGAAAACTGCTGGAATGGAAGTAGGTTGAGCCGTTTGAGCCTGTGATTGCGTTTGATTTTGCACTACATAATGTTTTGCCACGTATCCGTATCCTGTACCAAAGCGAATTTTATACCAAGTTCCTACAGTTTCGACTACTTGTACTTGTGTACCATTTTGTAATGAACCAAGTAGTGCACTACTTGTACTAGCGTTGCTACGTACATTAAGTTTAGGTGTTGCAACTGTGTATTTCGTATTATTTTGAACTGTGATGCCTTTTACTAAAGGATGTGAACCATTAGACACGAATGCTTTTTGTACGTAACCTGTTGTGCCATTATGTAAAATTTTATACCACTCGCCTTGTTCTTCTTGAATGGTAACGAATTTCCCATTTGGTAATACATCTAAAATTGAAGATTCTAAATTAGGTTCAGAACGAACGTTTAATGCATTGGCATTAACGATGTATTGATTATTAGATTGAAGTTTGTTTTTTAGTAGAATAGCATCTTTTTGTACGTAACCTACTTTATTATTAACAGATACTTTATACCAGCCATTAGTTGTTTCAAGTATGTTTACTTTCGTATTAAAGCGAATTGTATCCATTGAAGAGCTATTTGCGTTATCTTTTGTATGTAAGGATACTTGATCGACTTTGACATATCCAGTTTTCACATTAGACAATTGTTCAGCGTTGGCTGTTTGTACGTTTGTTTCTCCCATAGAAGGAAGTAAAGAGGCAATTGCGACAGTAGTTGCTGTTAAAGCAGTAGCTTTCATATTCATATAATAGAGACCTCCTCTAGTTGTATAGTTGTAATTTTATTATAGTATAAAGATATAATATAGTGGGTGTATTCACATAAATGTAATATGAAATCAATATAAAAATAAATTTTTTGAGGATAATGATTCCTTTTTATCCAATTAATTAGGATAAAAATTTCTAAGATAGAATATAAGTATTATATAGTTTTGTTATTTTGTTGACAATTGAGAAAATTAAAACAGTTGATGATGTCTTATTACGATGTTATACTGACAGTGTTAATTTCATAGTTTGCTAGGAGAGCTGGTGTTGCCAGCTGAGAGTAGGCCGTAAGCCTTTGATCCTTTTCATTACCTGATCTAGATTATGCTAGCGTAGGGAAGCAATTCGGACACTAATAATGAGTCCTCGTTTCTTTGCGTATAGAAACGGGGCTTTTTTGTTTGAAAATTTCATATTGAAACCACTAGGGGTGCTTGTTGTGCTGAGAGAGGAATAATCCTTAACCCTTATAACACCTGATCTAGGTAATACTAGCGAAGGGAAGTGGAGCAACGAATAAATTATAATTTTATTTGCTGTAACCACTTCTTATTTAGAAGTGGTTTTTTATTTACATACACATATCGGAAGGGGATAGGGAAATGAAATTTTGCGATAGATTATTAGAAACTGTACAACCAGTTTGGGAGATGAGTCATAATCATCCGTTTGTAGTAGGTATGGGGGATGGCACGTTAGAAAAAGATAAGTTTCAGTATTACATTATTCAAGATTATTTATATTTGTTAGATTATGCAAAGCTGTATGCGATTGGTGTTGTAAAGGCAACGAATCCACAAGTAATGGGGAAATTTGCTGAACAAATTGATGGCATATTAAATGGAGAAATGACAATCCATAAACAGTATGCAAAAAGACTTGGAATTTCTATAGAGGAGATAGAGTCAGCAAAACCATCTGCTAAAAATTTAGCTTATACAAATTACATGATGTCCGTATCTCAAAATGGCACACTTGCGGAATTAATAGCAGCACTTCTTCCATGTATGTGGAGCTATTGGGAAATTGGAAAGCGTTTAAATGATATACCTGGAGCAAGAGATCATGAGTTCTTTGGTGAGTGGATTCAAGGATATAGTTCTGAAGAATACGGTAACCTTTGTATTTGGTTAATAGATTTATTAAATGAAATGGCAGTTGGAAAGTCTGAAAAAGAGCTAGATCGATTAGAGGAGATTTTCCTATATTCCAGTCGATTTGAATATTTATTCTGGGATATGTCCTATCGTAAGGAGATGTGGGGATTTGAGGAGCAAGAACATACTACAGTTTCATAGTGTTTCTTTTCATTATGATGAGAAACCAATCATCAATGAATTAAATGCTTCTATACAAGATAAAGAGTTTGTAAGTATTATCGGACCGAGTGGATGCGGGAAAAGTACTTTATTTCGCCTTATTACAGGTTTAGAAGAAGCGAGTACTGGACAGATAGAACTGACAGAAACAAAGAGCCATCCTGTAGGGTATATGCCCCAAAAAGACATGCTCCTGCCATGGAGAACGATTATTGAGAATGCTGCTCTGCCGCTAGAGTGCCAAGGTGTACAGAAGAAAGAAGCGCAAATAAAGGCAAAGGAACTGTTATATAAATTTGGCTTACAAGGGTATGAGACAAAATATCCGAAAGATTTATCTGGAGGTATGAGGCAACGCGTATCTTTCATTCGAACTTTATTAACAGGCGGGGAGATATTATTGTTAGATGAACCGTTTAGCGCATTGGACGCTTTAACGAAGGCATCTTTGCAAGAATGGCTGTTTGAACAATGGAAAGAGTGGGAAAAAACAATTTTATTTATCACTCATGATGTGGAAGAAGCGTTGTTTCTTTCTAATCGAATTTTAGTAGTAGAGCAGCAACCGATAACTACTTTAACCGAGAGGGTTGTACCACTTGATCGTAATCGAACAAGAAAAGATTTATATAAGCCGGAAGTGTTAGCGCTTAAAGATGAGCTTCTTAGTATGTTACAAAGGCAGGTACTCGTATGATGAACCGGTTGAAGGAGCTATTACCTGCTTTTACACTTTCTAGCATTTTACTTGCCTTCTGGGAAGTAGGAGCAAGAATCGTAGATGAAATGTACATTTTACCGTCACCGTCTGCAATTGTAATGAAGATATGGAAACTAAAAGATATATTATTCACGGTTCATTTGCCAGCAACATTATACGTCGTTTTAATAGGGATAGCTATTTCTATCGTACTTGGGGTAGGGCTAGCGATGTTAATGAATGCGAGTAATTGGATGGAGAGAGCATTTTATCCATTATTAGTTGCTTCACAAACGATTCCGATTACAGCGCTTGCCCCACTTTTCGTTTTATGGTTTGGATATACGATTTGGAGTAAGGTTGTTGTTACGGTTTTAATTACGTTTTTCCCAATTGCGGTCAATACGTATGATGGACTACGCAGTACGAAAAAAGAATGGGAAGAGCTTTTAGTTACGTACGGGGCAACGAAAAAAGATGTTTTTCTTAAATTAAAATTGCCGTCTGCTCTTCCTTATTTCTTCTCAGCTTTAAAAATTGCAGTTCCGCTTAGTGTAATTGGGGCAGCAATTGGTGAATGGCTCGGTGCACAAGCTGGGCTTGGATATTTCAGTAAAAGAATGATGACGCAGTTAGACGGAGCAGGTGTATTTGCGCCCATTGTATTGTTATCATTATTAGCTATTTTCTTCGTCATACTTATTTCGGTATTAGAAAAGAAATTCATTAGTTGGAGGAAGCATTCATGAAATTTTTAAAACGCATCTTTGTGTTTACATTATTAGTTGCAATGATTGCTGGATGTTCTAGTAATTCAGCATCAGATAAGAGTAAAAAAGAAAAAGAAATAACGGTCATGCTTGATTGGTACCCAAATGCGGTACATAGCTTTATTTATGCGGCAATTGAAAAAGGATACTTTAAAGAAGAAGGAGTAAAGGTGAATATTAAATTCCCTTCTAATCCGACTGACCCATTAACTTTAGCAGCTGCAGGAAAAGTAACAGTGGGCTTATATTATCAGCCTGATGTTGTCATGGCAAAAGCAAATGAACAAATTCCAGTGAAATCAATTGGAGCTGTCGTACGTTCACCATTAAATCATGTTGTATCGCTGAAATCAGCAGGCATTCAATCGCCGAAAGATTTAGAGGGGAAAACAGTTGGATATTCTGGAACACCTTTAAGTGAGATGTATTTAAAAACGATGGTAAAAGAAGCTGGTGGTAATCCAGATACAGTGAAAGTAGTCGATGTGGGCTTTGATTTAGTACCGGCATTAATTACGAAAAAAGTGGATGCGGTAACGGGGGCATACATTAACCATGAAGTACCTGTTATGCGTCATGAAGGTCATGAACCAGCATACTTTAATCCAGCTGATTACGGTGTACCGAATTACCATGAGCTTGTATTTGTAACAGGTGATAAAACGTTGAAAAAAGATAAAGAAGCGTTGCAAGCATTCTTACGTGGTACGAAAAAAGGCTATGATTTCATGAAGAAAAATTCAGATGAAGCATTAAATATTTTATTAAATCATCAAGAAAAAGAAAACTTCCCACTTGTACCAGAAGTTGAAAAAGAAAGTATGAAAATTTTATTAGAGAAGATGGAAACGAAAGATGAGCCATTCTTATCGGATTCAAAGGAATCATGGGAGAAACAAAATAAATGGCTGAAGGATAAAGGTATGACGAAAGAAATCGTTCCGGCCGATGAGTTATTCGAAAACATTTTAAAGTAGGCGAATGAATATGAAAAATGAGCTTCATGTAATCTCAAATGGTCACATGTCATTCGAAGAGTTAGTGAGTGCAGCGATGCAAATTGAAAGTGAGATTGATTATTTGCATATTCGTGAGCGTGAGAAAAGTACGAAGGAATTGTATGAAGGTGTGGAAAGCCTTTTGAAAAAAGGCTTTCCGGCATCAAAAATAGTGATAAATGATCGAATTGATATTGCTATTTTATTAAACATTCCGCGTGTACAGCTAGGATATCGAAGTGCAAATGTAAGGTCAGTGAAAGAAAAGTTTTCTTATTTGCATGTCGGTTATTCTGTGCATTCTTTAGAAGAGGCGATCGATGCATTTAAGAATGGAGCGGATTCACTCGTCTATGGTCATGTATTTCCGACAGATTGTAAAAAAGGTGTGCCAGCGAGAGGGCTTGAAGAGGTTTCAGACATTGCAAAGTGTTTATCCATACCGATTACAGCAATTGGCGGAATTACCACAGAAAACACCGGGGATGTTCTTACTAACGGCGTCAGCGGTATTGCTGTTATGTCTGGAATTATAAGTAGTAGTAACCCGTATAGCAAAGCGAAATCTTATAAGGAATCAATAAGAAAGTGGGCGGAAAAACATGTGTAAGAAGTATGATGTAGCGATAATTGGCGGTGGTGTAATTGGTAGTTCAGTTGCACATTTTCTAGCAGAAAGAGGACATAAAGTGGCGATTATAGAGAAGCAAAGAATTGCATCTGAAGCCTCGAAAGCAGCCGCTGGTTTACTTGGGGTTCAGGCAGAATGGGATGCATATGACCCACTATTTGAACTTGCAAGAGAAAGCCGTGCTATATTTCCACAACTTGCAGAAGTTTTACGTGAAAAAACAGGCATCGATATTGGGTATGAAGAGAAAGGCATTTATCGTATTGCTCAAAATGAAGAGGAGAAGGAAAGAATTCTTCACATTATGGATTGGCAGCAGAAAACGGGTGAAGATTCTTATTTTCTAACGGGAGATCGTTTACGAGAGAAAGAACCATTTCTATCTGAGTCAATTATAGGTGCTGTATATTATCCGAAAGATGGTCATGTTATTGCACCAGAGCTTACGAAAGCATTCGCACATTCTGCATCATTTTCGGGTGCTGATATATATGAACAGACAGAAGTTTTTGATATTCGTATTGAAAATAATAAAGTGACTGGGATTGTGACGAGCGAAGGTAGTATCACATGTGAAAAAGTTGTTATTGCGGGTGGTTCATGGAGCACGAAGTTACTGCGTCATTTTCACCACGAATGGGGTACATATCCAGTTAAAGGAGAAGTAGTAGCGGTAAGAAGTAGAAACCAACTTTTAAAGGCCCCTATTTTCCAAGAAAGATTTTACATTGCACCAAAGCGCGGCGGACGTTACGTAATTGGAGCAACGATGAAGCCTCATACGTTTCATAAAACTGTGCAACCGGAAAGTATTACTTCTATATTAGAGCGCGCGTATACGATATTACCAGCTTTAAAAGAAGCAGAGTGGGAAAGCACATGGGCAGGGTTAAGACCACAATCGAATCACGAAGCTCCTTATATGGGAGAGCATGAAGAGATAAAAGGTTTATATGCTTGTACTGGGCATTATCGAAACGGTATTTTATTAAGTCCTGTTTCTGGTCAGTATATGGCGGATTTAATAGAAGGAAAGCAGGAGAATCACTTGCTAGATTCATTGCTTTCTAAAACAGTTTAGAAAGGGGCTGGAAGTTTGAATTTGAAAATTAATGGTAATCAAATTGAAGTGCCAGAGAGTGTAAAAACAGTAGCAGAGCTACTTACACATTTAGAGTTAGACAACAGAATTGTTGTAGTAGAGCGTAATAAAGATATTTTACAAAAAGATGATCATACAGATACATCTGTTTTTGATGGAGACCAAATTGAGATTGTAACTTTCGTAGGAGGCGGTTGATTATGTTAAACATTGGACCATTTTCATTTCATTCTAGACTTTTATTAGGAACAGGAAAATTCCCTGATTTTGATGTGCAGCAAAAGGCAATTGACGTATCTGAGGCGGAGGTTTTAACGTTCGCAGTACGTCGTATGGATATATTTGATGCAAAGCAGCCAAATTTATTAGAGAAACTTGATGTGAAAAAATATAAGTTATTACCAAATACAGCTGGAGCAAAAAATGCTGAAGAAGCAGTTCGTATTGCAAAATTAGCAAAAGCTTCGGGGCTTTGCGACATGATCAAAGTAGAAGTTATTGGTGATGATAGAACGTTATTACCTGATCCAGTAGAAACGTTAAAGGCATCTGAAATGTTACTAGAAGAAGGGTTTATCGTTCTTCCGTATACATCTGATGATGTTGTATTAGCACGTAAATTACAAGAAGTAGGTGTGCATGCAATTATGCCAGGGGCATCACCAATCGGTTCAGGGCTTGGTATTGTGAATCCGTTAAATTTAAGCTTCATTATTGAACAAGCGACAGTACCAGTTATCGTTGACGCTGGTATTGGTAGTCCAGCTGATGCGGCATTTGCGATGGAATTAGGAGCGGATGGTGTGTTATTAAATACGGCTGTGTCGGGAGCAAAAGATCCAATTAAGATGGCATACGCAATGAAATTAGGTATCGAGGCAGGGCGAATTGGCTTTGAAGCAGGTCGTATTGCACGTAAACGTTGTGCAACAGCAAGTAGTCCTTTAGAAGGAATGAGCGTAGTTGAATAATCGATATTCTCGCCAAGAATTATTCTCTCCAATTGGAGAAGAGGGGCAACGAAAGATAAGAGAAAAGCATGTACTCATTATCGGTGCAGGTGCATTAGGTAGTGCAAATGCAGAGATGTTTGTAAGAGCTGGTGTTGGCACAGTAACGATTGTTGACCGGGATTATGTCGATTGGAGTAATTTACAAAGGCAGCAATTGTATGCAGAGAGTGATGTGGAAAATAATCTTCCGAAGGCTGTAGCGGCAAAAAAACGTCTAGAAGAGATCAATCGTGAAGTAAGAATAGAAGCTCTCGTTCAAGATGTAACAGCTGAGGAATTAGAAGAACTCGTTACAAACGTTCATGTAATTATTGATGCGACTGATAATTTTGAAACACGTTTTATTGTAAATGATATAGCACAAAAACATTCTATTCCATGGATTTACGGAGCATGTGTAGGGAGTTATGGCCTTTCTTACACAATTCTTCCTAGTAAAACGCCATGTTTATCTTGTTTATTACAATCGATTCCGCTTGGCGGAGCGACATGTGATACAGCGGGGATTATATCACCTGCTGTATCTCTCGTTGTTTCTCATCAAGTTACGGAAGCTCTTAAATTGTTAGTGGAAGATTACGAATCACTTCGAGATGGACTTGTGTCGTTTGATGTATGGAAGAATGAATATTCATGTATGAATGTGCAAAAGCTTCGTAAGCATAATTGTCCTTCGTGTGGAGAGAATGCGATATACCCGTATTTAAATAAAGAAAACACATCGAAAACAGCAGTTTTATGCGGGAGAAATACAGTTCAAATTAGACCACCTCATAAAGAAGAAATGGATTTTGAACGATACAAAGAGCTGCTGAATGATCGTGTGAATGATTTAAATGTAAATCCATATTTATTATCATTTTCTGTGGAAGAAAAGAGATTAGTTGCTTTCAAAGATGGACGTGTACTTGTACATGGAACGAAAGATATAAGCGAAGCAAAAACGATTTATCATCGCTATTTTGGATAGAAAAGGATGAGTGGGATGAAAGTAAATAAAGCCTTAACAATTGCAGGATCTGATAGCGGCGGCGGTGCCGGCATTCAAGCAGATTTAAAAACATTCCAAGAGCTTGGTGTGTACGGGATGACAGCTATTACGGCAATTACTGCTCAAAACACGCTTGGCGTTCAAGGGGTATACCCAGTTCCGTTAGAAGGTATTACGGAACAGTTGAATTCAATTGGTACGGATTTAACACCAGATGCTGTGAAACTAGGAATGTTATTTAGCAGCGAAATTATTCAAATTGTAGCAGAACATATTAATAAATTTGGCTGGAATAATATTGTACTAGACCCTGTTATGATTGCTAAGGGCGGTGCATCATTATTACAACAAGAAGCAGTACAAGCATTAAAAGAATATTTATTACCAGTAGCAACGGTTGTAACACCGAATGTTCCTGAAGCAGAAGTGCTAACTGGGATGGAGATTCATAATGTTGAAGATAGTAAGGAAGCTGCGAAAGTACTGCATGAATTAGGTGCGAAATACGTGCTTATGAAGGGTGGACATGCAGAATATCAAGGTAATGAAGTAATTGACTTACTCTTTGATGGTGAGCAATTTGTCGAATTTAGAAGTGAACGAATTCCTTCAAAGCAAACGCACGGAAGCGGGTGCACATTTGCTTCAGCGGTTACTGCAGGACTTGCGAAAGGCTACTCCATTGAAGAGGCAGTTCAAGAAGCAAAACGATTTATTAGTATAGCAATTGAAGAGCCATTGAATATTGGAAGTGGTCATGGACCGACGAATCATTTTGCATATAAGATGAATAATACACGTGTATAAAGAAATGAGAAGCCAGTTTGTTAACTGGCTTTTTTTCTGTTTACTTTTTCCAAATACAGGAGTAATATATCAGCCAGAATATATTTTTTGTAATACGCTGAGTCCAAATATAAGGAGCGGAGGAACCAATTTGTGCAGTGTCACTAGGGGTGAATCTTTCAATTTTGAAAGTAGGGCTACTCTCAAAGTCCGAATCCGACAGCTAACTTCGTAAGCGTCTTGAGAGAGGGCGGTGCCATGATGGATACATCACTTCATCGATTTGATTAGTATAGGGGAATATCAATCTATGTTTGTGTTCTTTTATGCTAAGGAGGATGAGGTACATGGAGCTAACACTTATTTGTGTTGGAGAAGAAAGCAAGGTAAATAGTTTAAGAGATTTAGTAGCATTTCAACATGAGTTAATCATCTTTACAGCAAATGAAGAAATAGCGGATGAAGTTAGGGATTGTGGATTTGATTGGACGTATAGTTGTAGTAAGGAGCAGGATTTTACTAGTATTTGTGAGTGTATTAAAAAGGTGATTTTACTAGGTGATGAGCTTCCAATCGTTAGCTTCTTCACAGAACACATTCGCTTTTCTTTTCAAGCACCTATTACTGTTGTTACAAGGAATAAACGATATCCAGCGAGGCTCTATGAAATAATGGGAGCTACATTTGTCGTGTTTACGAATTGTGATAATATTTCTTTTTTATTTTTTGAATAGGGCGGGGGAAAAGAAGATGAAAGTGTTGTTATTAGGAGATATAGCGAATCGTTGGGCAGTATCGGTAGAGCGAGTTCAAGAATTGGTGGTGCTTGATCCTATTTTTCCAAGGCCCTATATTATATTGCCATCAAAAGACGCTTTATATTTAAAAACAGATGTTATCGAATATGAGCAACTACATGCAGAATTGTCACAAGTTTATATTCGCGGGAGAAATTTACGTGCTTTTTTACGAGGGGAATAAATAGTGAGTGAAAAAAGAGCGAATGCGAAGTGCAACAAGCTATGCACTTCATGTCATTCGCTCTTTTTATTTCGTATTTAAAAGGTTATTTCTTTGAAAAAGAAAGAAAAGACGAGAAAATAGATGAAAGAATATTAATAATACTCAATGTAAGCGTTTAAATAGATGGATATTTTCTTATTTTCAGTAATTTGACTCTTTACAAGTCAAATATAGAGGAGTATATTTACTCTCATAAATCATTCATAAAATTTCCAAAAAAACCTAAAATCGCTGAGTTCCAGAAATGGAGCGGGGGAACCAATTTTGTGCATCGTCACTTGGGGTGAATCTTTCAGTTTTGAAAGTAGGGCTACTCTTTAGGCCCGAATCCGACAGCTAACCTCGTAAGCGTTTAGAGAGGAGGTTTACTTTGTGTTGTTCATTTCGAACACTAAGTAGAGCTTAGTGTTCTTTTTTTGATTAGTTAATGGTAAATTTTTACAAAAGAGAGGGATAGCTATGTTAGATGTTGTGATGATCGGGATCTTTGTTGTGTTAGTCGCATCGATGGCAAGTCTTGCGAGTTGGTCAGATAAAGTTGTGAAAGAAGGGAAGCAATCATGACGATTGCCTTATCGGTTATTGTTACAGCAATTACGGTGTACTTAGTGTATGCATTATTAAATCCGGAAAAGTTTTAATTAGGGGGAGTCATTCATTATGATCTGGGTCGCAGTTGTTATTACAATGCTGTTGTTTATTCTTGTGGCAAAGCCAACGGGAATTTATTTAGAGAAAGCTTTTCAAGGGAGTAAAAAGCTAGATAAAGTATTCGGGCCTTTTGAAAAACTTATTTTTAAAATTACGGGTGTAAAAGAATACAATCAAACGTGGAAACAGTACGCGTTGTCATTAGTTTTATTAAATGGATTTATGATTGTTGTCGTATATTTCATTTTCAGGCTACAAGGAGTATTGCCATTAAATCCAGCACACATTGAAGGAATGGAGCCTACGCTCGCTTTTAATACAGCAATTAGTTTTATGGCAGATACAAACTTACAGCATTATAGCGGTGAAAATGGTTTATCTTATTTATCACAATTAATTGGAATTACATTTTTAATGTTTGCAGCACCGGCAACGACGTTAGCACTTGTAATGGCGTTTATAAGAGGGCTTGCTGGAAAAGAGCTCGGTAACTTTTTCGTTGATTTTACGAGAGCTTTAACGAGAGTATTTCTTCCTATCGCATTTATTGCGGCACTAGTCTTTGTCGCACTTGGTGTACCACAAACGTTAGATGGGGCGGTTACGGCACAAACTATTGATGGGGCAAAGCAAAGTATATTACGTGGGCCTGTTGCATCATTCGTGTCCATTAAAGAACTTGGAAATAACGGCGGTGGATTTTTCGGAGCGAACTCTACGCACCCATTCGAGAATCCAGGACAAATGAGCAATATTTTACAAATGATGCTTATGATGTTATTGCCAACAGCACTTCCATTTACGTACGGACGAATGGTAGGTAATAAAAAGCAAGGACGTATCCTTTTCGTATCATTGTTCATGGTTTTCTTACTAGGATTTATAACGATTACGACATCTGAATTGCATGGAAACCCAGTATTGAATCAAATGGGTATTCAGCATGTGCAGGGAAGTACGGAAGGAAAAGAAGTACGATTTGGAACAGTATTTTCTTCGCTATACGCAACAGTAACGACAGCTGCCGAAACAGGTGCTGTTAATACGATGCATGATACGTTAACACCAATTGGCGGATTAGTACCACTCGTAAATATGATGTTAAATACAGTATACGGCGGCGTTGGAGCAGGCTTTGTGAACATTATTATGTATGCGATTATCGCAGTCTTTATATCTGGATTGATGGTTGGACGGACGCCAGAGTTTTTAGGTAAGAAAATTGAAGGGAAGGAAATGAAATTAATTGCGGTAACAATACTATTTCATCCACTGCTTATTTTAGGATTTTCAGCATTAGCTCTTTCAACAAGTTTAGGAACGGATGCTATTTCTCATTCCGGTTTCCACGGTTTGACGCAAGTGGTATATGAATATACATCGTCAGCTGCGAATAATGGATCTGGATTTGAAGGATTAGCGGATAATACACCGTTTTGGAATATTACAACTGGTTTAGTTATGTTTTTAGGCCGTTATTTCAGTTTAATTACGATGCTAGCTGTTGCAGCTTCATTGAAAGAAAAGACGGTTGTACCAGAAACAGTCGGAACGTTCCGTACGGATAATAGTTTATTTGGTGGCATTTTCATCGGAACAATTGTAATTGTCGGTGCATTAACATTCTTCCCGATGTTAGTACTCGGTCCAATTGCAGAATTTCTTACATTGAAGTAATGGAGGGTAAATGATGAGACCGGTAGTAGTAAAAGAAAAAAGAGTAAATGAGTCACAAATACATGCTGTAGAAGATGAAGTTAGACAAGCGAAAACGATGGATCGTGATATCATGAAACACGCGATGAAGCAATCCTTTGCGAAATTGAATCCGAAAGTCATGATAAAGAATCCGATTATGTTCGTTGTAGAAATTGGATTTATCATTACGTTCATTTTATCTTTTCTTCCAAGTCATTCTAGTAGTGTACCAGGATGGTTTAATATAACAGTTTCTCTCATTCTCTTATTTACAGTTTTATTTGCTAACTTTGCAGAGGCGTTAGCGGAAGGACGGGGGAAAGCGCAAGCCGATTCTTTAAAACAATCGAAGAAAGATGTGTTTGCAAATGTTGTAAAAGAAAATGGAGATATTGTTCAAGTTTCAGCAACTGATCTGAGAAAAGGTGACGTTGTTATTGTAAAACAAGGAGAAATGATTCCAAGTGATGGGGAAGTCATAAAAGGATTAGCGTCTGTTGATGAATCTGCGATTACAGGGGAATCCGCTCCTGTTATAAAAGAAGCGGGCGGTGACTTTTGTTCCGTAACAGGTGGTACGATGGTCGTCAGTGATGAAATTACGATTGTCATTACGAGTAATCCAGGTGAATCATTTATCGATAAAATGATTTCGTTAGTAGAAGGGGCTGCTCGTCAAAAAACGCCGAATGAGATTGCTTTAAATACAGTATTAACGAGCTTAACTCTTATTTTCTTAATCGTTGTTGTGACGTTACCGATTTTTACAAACTATTTAGGATTTCAAATTGATACAGCTGTACTTGTTGCGTTGTTAGTTTGTTTAATTCCAACGACAATTGGTGGGTTATTATCAGCGATTGGTATTGCTGGGATGGACCGAGTGACAAAGTTCAATGTATTAGCAATGTCAGGGAAAGCGGTAGAAGCTGCGGGTGATATTAATACAATTATTTTAGATAAAACAGGTACGATTACTTTCGGGAACCGGATGGCACATACACTGCTTCCTGTAGGTAATGAAACGATTGAGCAAGTAGGAAAATGGGCTGCGATTAGTTCTGTTTTAGATGAAACACCAGAAGGCCGATCTGTTATCGAATATGTAAAAACGAAAGCTCTATCATATGATAGAGCACTTGCAGAACAAGGTGAATTTGTTCCATTTAAAGCAGAAACGAGAATGAGTGGTGTCGATTTACAGGATGGAACGAAAGTGAGAAAAGGTGCTGTAGGTAGCGTGATTGAATGGGTTAGGTCACAAGGCGGAACGATTCCGAAAGATGTAAATCAAAAAGCAGATTCCATTTCCAAAGAGGGCGGAACACCCCTTGTCGTTGCTGTGGATAATCGTGTTTACGGTTTAATTTATTTAAAGGATACAGTAAAGCCAGGTATGCGTGAGCGTTTTGAACAATTGCGTCAAATGGGGATTAAAACGGTTATGTGTACGGGTGATAACCCATTGACAGCAGCAACCATTGCAAAAGAAGCAGGGGTAGATGAATTTGTTGCTGAGTGTAAACCGGAGGATAAAATTGCGGTTATTAAAGCAGAGCAAGATAAAGGGAAACTTGTAGCGATGACAGGTGATGGTACAAATGATGCTCCGGCACTAGCGCAGGCTGACGTTGGATTAGCAATGAATAGTGGGACGACAGCTGCGAAAGAAGCAGCGAATATGATTGATTTAGATTCGAACCCGACAAAAATTATTGAGGTTGTAGGAATCGGTAAGCAATTATTAATGACGCGTGGTGCGTTAACGACGTTTAGTATTGCAAATGATATCGCGAAATATTTTGCAATCATTCCAGCGATGTTTACACTTGCGATTCCGCAAATGGAAGCATTAAACATTATGAAATTAACATCACCACTGTCAGCGATTTTATCAGCATTAATATTTAACGCTGTTATTATTCCGTTACTCATTCCATTGGCGATGAAAGGTATCGCATATAAACCGATGAGTTCGAACGCACTACTTGGCCGAAACCTATTTATTTATGGGCTTGGCGGGGTTATTGTACCGTTCATTGGAATTAAAGTAATTGATATAATTGTCGGCTTGTTTATATAAGGGAGAGGGGAAAAAGATGGAGAAGAAACAAAGTATACTATCACCAATCATCCGTATTACTTTTACATTTTTAGTGTTGTGCGGCCTTGTATACCCGCTTATTGTTACCGGTATTGCACAAGCAGTAATGAAGGATAATGCGGATGGAAGTCTAATATATAATGATAAAAATGAAGTAATTGGTTCTAAATTAATTGGTCAAAATTTTACAGATCCACGTTATTTTCAGGGGCGTGTTTCTAGTATTGAATATAAAGCAGAAGCATCTGGATCTAATAACTATGCGCCTTCTGATCCAGATTTAGCGAAACGAGTAGAGAAAAGTATTGAGGAGTGGAAGAAACAAAACCGGGCTGTTCCAGTTACAGAAGTGCCGCTCGATTTAGTGACGAATTCAGGTTCAGGGCTAGATCCTGACATTAGTCCACAGGCAGCTTCTGTACAGGTGGATCGCATCTCTAAATTAACGAATATTCCGAAAGAAACGCTAGATCAGTTGATTAAAAATCAAACAGAAGGTGCAGCACTTGGTTTATTTGGAGAAGATCGCGTGAACGTCTTAAAGTTAAATTTAGAATTACAGAAACTACTGAAATAGTAACGGTGCTACCTCAATCTAACGGATTGAGGTAGCGTTGTTTCGGAAGAAAGGTTGTGAGTGTTTTGTATGCGGATGACTATAATCCCACTTTTCAAAGGCGAACACCAGAAGAGTATTTAGAATATATTCGTCAGCAAAATCGCGGGAAGTTAAAGCTATATGTAGGAGCGGCTCCAGGAGTAGGGAAAAGTTATAAAATGCTCTTTGATGCAAGAGAGATGAAAAAAGACGGTACGGATATTGTAATTGGTTTAATTGAAACGCACGGAAGAAAAGAGACAGAAGAAGCAATTGCTGATCTAGAAAAAATTCCTTTAAAAGAAATAGGTTATAAAGGGAAAGTATTTTATGAACTTGATGTGGAAGGAATTATAAAACGTGCACCACAGGTCGTTGTAGTGGATGAACTTGCGCATAGCAATATTCCTGGATCTAAAAATAAAAAACGTTATATGGATGTACAGGAATTGTTAGATGCCGGTATATCCGTTTTATCAGCTTTTAATATTCAACATTTAGAAAGCGTTCATGATATTGTAGCTCAAATTACGAATGTCAAAGTAAGAGAACGTATTCCAGATTTTATTTTACAAAAAGCAAATGAAATTCAGCTTGTCGATGCAACTCCGGAAGTATTAAGGAAGAGATTAATAGACGGGAAAATATATAAAGAAGAAAAAATAGAGCAAAGCTTACAAAATTTCTTCACGCTTAATAATTTAGGGGCACTAAGAGAATTATCGCTTCGGGAAGTTGCTGACGATATGGACGAGAAAATTAGCCAAACCGTTATAGAACCGATTGGCGTGAAAGAAAAAATTCTCGTTTGTGTACAATATAGTTCAACAGCGGAGAAGTTAATACGGAGGGGTTGGCGTATGGCAGATCGGTTAAACGCTGAATTGTATGTATTAAATGTAGAAAGGGAAAAGATAGATTCTCTTTCAGCAGGGAAAAAGCAAACAATTGAAGAGTGGAAGTCGCTAACGAATCAATTTGATGCGAGTTTTGTTTTAGAAGAGGCAAATGGAAGAAAGCCGGCTGATGTTATTATTGAAGTCGCGAAAAAACTACAAGTAACGCAAATTTTACTCGGGCAATCGGCAAGAACAAGATGGGAAGAAATTCGAAAAGGTTCAATTGTAAATGAAATTATGAGGCAAACGAAGTATATTGATATTCATATCGTTGCGGATCAAAGAGTTTAAAATAGAGACCATCTATAGGTCTCTATTTTGCTTTTTGTACAACCTGAAAACGTATCATTTTCATTGTGCATAAAATGATAAATAGAAATGTAATTGCACCTAGGAAGAAAATCCAAAAGTAATTTTGATTAAATACAAGAAATCCACCTACAAGTGGCCCTGTGCCCATACCGAGATAGCGAATAAAGTTGTACATACCGATAGCAGTTGCGCGTTCTTGTACGAATTCTTCCGTTAATAAAGTAGTGTGAGTTGGCATAGAAATCCCCATACTAAAACCGTACAAAGATGTAACGATAATGATGAATGGGATATTGATGCTATATGTGAAAGAGAATAAAGTGACACATATAATATTGAAGAAACTAGTAATGAATAAAGCTTGCTTTGTTGTGAGACGCTTTTGCAAAAGCTTGAAGCAATAACTTCCTAACATAATAGAAAGGGACATCGGTACAAACATAAGACCAATTTCACTTGCAGTTAAGTAAAATAAATTTGTTAAAATGTTCGGTAAAAAAACGAGGAAACAAAAGTAAATACAAAATTGAATAAAGCCAATAAGAGTAATAGAAAATCCAGTTTTGTTTTTTAAGATAAACCAGTAATTTTTTTTTGAGTGCGGTTGCTTAATTACAGTTGGTTTTGTTTCTGGAAGTAGTGAAATGTTTATAATTAATAAAAGAATGGCAAGTATAGATAAAAAGAGAAATACGGATACGTGGCCATTTATACTGCCGAGATAACCACCAATGAGAGGGCCAATTGCAGGTGCGAGAGCAAGTAACATTTGATAAAGGCTCATTGCTTCTCCTCGTTCTTTTCCTTCAAATAAATCGCCGATAATCGTTGCTGCAACTATAGGTATAGCTGCTATTCCTATAGCTTGAACAGCTCTAAAAAATAGAAATAAATAAAAGTTCGGCGAAAAAGCACATCCGATTGAACCGATTGTACTAATGATTAAACTAGGAATAAGGACAGATTTTCTTCCTTTTGTATCAATTAAAGGCCCATATATGAGCTGCATAATCGCAAGAACAAATGTGAAAAGGGAGACTGTTAAATTTACAAGATAAAGAGAAGTGTGAAAAGAACCTTGAATCATGGGCAAGATAGGTGTGTAAATATTTTGAGCAAAGGAACCGAGTAAGGCACTAATACAGACAACATATAAAATGAAATGTAGTTTAGATTTTTTCATTATGTTAACCTCCTTATTTTTAGTTTCCTCGGAAACTAAATTTATTTTAACATGATTTTCTCACTTGTAAATATGAAAAAATCATTTTAAAATGGTATATAGTTAAATTGTTTCTTTGGAAACTTAGGGGGCGAACGGATTGGAACGTACAATGAAACAAATGGAAATACTTTCGGACATTCGTACACTTTTGCATAAAAAAGAAGAACATTTGAAAGGGCAAAATGAGAAGTTTCTTCGTGAGACGGGTATAAGTGGTATGTCTTTATCTGAATTACATGTTATCGAGTGTATCGGGAAAAATGGCTTGATGAATGTAACTACTATTACGACAGAAATGGGAATGACGAAGGGGGCAATCTCTAAAATTTGTACAAAGTTGTTTCAAAAGAAATTCGTTGAGAAGATGCAAATGTTAGATAATCAAAAAGAAATTTTCTTTCGCTTAACGGAAAGCGGAAATGAAATATATAAAGCTCATGATAAATTGCATAAACAAGCTGAAGAAAAGTGGCTGCTACTGTTAGATGGATATACGAAAGAAGAGCAAGATTTTATTCAAAGATTTATAAAGGATGTCTCCAAACATTTGGAAATATAATTGGAAGAAAAAACTCCTTTATTTCAAGCCTTTTGAATATAATTTCTAAAAGAACTCATATATAATAGAAACAGATACTTAACATAGTGAATAATTAAAGAGTCAATATATAAAGAGGAGAGAATAACATGCTTGAAAATACGGGATTAGTATTAGAAGGCGGCGGTATGCGTGGTGTATATACAGGCGGGATATTGGAATATTTTATGGAACAAGATTTATATTTTCCATATGTAATCGGTGTATCAGCTGGTGCTTGTCATGCAGCGTCGTATCTTTCCAGACAAAGAAATAGAAATAAAACAGTAAATATTGATTATGCATCACATCCGCAATATTTATCGTATAAAAACTTATGGAGAAAACGCCAGTTATTCGATATGGAGTTCATTTTTCATGAAATTCCAGAAAAGCATGTGCCGTTTGATTTTGAAACATACTTTAATAGTCCAGAGCGTTTCCTTGTAGGAACAACAGATTGTGAAACAGGACAGTCGGTTTATTTTGAAAAAGAAGGAACAAATGATGATGCACTAAATTTATTACAAGCATCTAGTTCATTACCTTTCATTGCACCTGTAGTAAATTACCGTGGTAAGCAGTTATTAGATGGAGGAATTTCTGATCCGATTCCAGTTCGTAAAGCGCAAGAAGATGGATTTAAAAAATCAGTCGTTATTTTAACGAGAAATCATGGTTATGCTAAGAAAAAATCAAAGTTTGGATGGATTGCAGGAAAAGCTTATAAAAAATATCCGAACCTTGTTAACACGATGTTGAATCGTTATGAAGTGTATAATGAAACACTTCACTACATTGAAAAAGAAGAGCAAGCTGGGAACTTATTTGTTATCCGTCCAGAAGTACAACTTCAAGTAGATCGTATGGAAAAAGATACGGCAAAACTACAAAATTTATATGAGCAAGGCTATGAAGATGCAAAAAGACAGTTTGCAGATTTACAGTCGTTTTTACAAAAATAAGTATGAGGCTGCGGAGAAGAATTACTCCGCAGCCTTTTTTATTATTAGTTTGAATGTCGATGACGATTATACACCCTTATCGTTATGGTGTAATATGGATAAAGGTATGTGAAGAGGTGATACATATGGAAAATGTATATAAAGGGCTGAGACGTACTGGATTTACTATGATGTTTATTTTTGGCGGTGTATTTTTACTGCGCTGGTTCATTCATGATGAACTGCTATTGGATCAGCTTATTGGGTTGAGTGTAGGGATGGTAATGGTTATTTCATCAGTTTTCATTCAAAAGTATAGTAAAGAAATACAGGTGAATGAAAAATATTAATAATTTTTAACTTCTTTTATCTTTTTCATAGTTTAGGAATAGTGGAGGCTTTCGTATGATTTTCTTATTTGTAGTATATTTTGTGATCATTATGACAGTAGTAATTACGTTTCTTCTTTCAAAAAAATCATATAAGAAGCCTGTTATTAAATATATACCAACGTTAATATTGTTTATTTTGGCTGTTATTTCTTCTGTTATGTTTGTATTGAATAACGGAATGGGAGAGCTGATGATAGCAGTCTCTTTAGGGATTGCAGCGATAGTGAACGGTCTTTTACTTCTTACATTGAAAGTAGTTCGTGTGATTGTTGCAAAAGGAAAATAGAGCATCGAAATTCGATGCTCTATTTTTTTATGTATAAAAAAATCCCTCTTTATGAGGGATTTTAATGTGGTAAGAAAACTAATTGATAGGCGAACAAGATTCCGAATAAATACACAAGCGGGTGAACAGCACGGAATTGTCCTTTTGCCATTTTCATAAGTGGGTATGAAATAAATCCAAGTGCGATACCCGTTGAGATACTTGATGTAAGTGGCATGCTTAAGATTACTAAGAATGCTGGGAATGCTTCATCAAATGCGTCCCAATCGATGTGGCGAACTGAACCCATCATAAGACTACCAACGATAATTAATGATGGTGCGGTAATAGCTGATACACCAGAAACGGCACTTACTAATGGTCCGAAGAATGCTGCTAGTGCGAATAGAACAGCTACTGTAACAGTTGTTAAACCAGTACGACCACCAGCTGCAACACCAGCAGATGATTCGATGTAAGCTGTTGATGGTGTTGTTCCGAACATAGAACCAATTGTTGCTGAGAATGAGTCAGATAGAAGAGCTCGTCCAGCTTTTGGAAGCTTTCCATCTTTCATAAATCCACCTTGCTGAGCTACGCCAAGTAATGTACCTGTTGTATCGAATAATGTAACAAGGAAGAATGAAAATACAACGCCGTATAATCCGTAGTTAATTACATCAGATACAGCAGTAATTGGATTTGAAACGATGATTCCTTCTGGTAATCCAGGCATTGATGTAACGCCGTTTGAGAATGTTAATTGTCCTGTGAAGTAAGCAATAATACCAGTTAATAGCATTCCGATAAATAGTGCGCCATTTACATTTAAAGACATAAGAACAATTGTAATTCCAAGTCCAGCTAATGCTAGTAGTACTGGAGCAGAGTGAAGATCACCAAGTCCAACTAAGTTTGCATCATTTTTTGTAACGATACCTGTTAAACGTAAACCGATAAAGGCAATAAAAAGACCGATACCAGCAGTCAGTGCATGTTTTAAGTTTTCAGGAATTACTTCCATTAATTTTGTACGGAAAGATGTAAATGATAACAAAATTAAAATCATACCTGCTACGAATACAGCAGAGAATGCAATTGCGAAAGTCATGCCTTCATGAGCTTTTACAACAGAGTAAGAGAAGTAAGCATTTAATCCCATACCTGGTGCAATTGCGATTGGTAAGTTTGTAAAGATCGCCATAAATAATGTTCCGACAACAGCAGCAATAATTGTTGCTGTAAATGCTTGTTCAAATGGAACTCCCGCATCCCCAAGGATGACAGGGTTTACGACAATGATATATGCCATTGTTAAGAAGGTAATAATACCTGCCATAATTTCAGTTTTAATAGAAGTTTTATGTTTTGAAAGGTTAAACATATAAACATCCTTTCTGTTTACGAATAATTTTCACAACAGTTATATATAATATTCGTTTTTTAACTATTTTGCAATAGTTTTGCATAAAAAGTTTATAACAATTCATATTTTGTGTCTTAAATTCGAATATTAATCGTAAACCGATGTGTGAATTTCAGTTTTTATTGTGCGCATTATAAGGAAAAGGAGTTGAAAGAAGCTATGCCACAGCAAAAAAACTTTGTAACAATGCCTGCGCAACATCAAAATAAACAGCCTGGTATTGAATCGTTAATGAATCCACTTCCGCAGTTTGAAGATCCAAATTATAAAGGAAGTGAAAAGTTAAAAGGAAAAAGTATATTAATTACAGGAGGAGACAGTGGGATTGGAAGAGCTGTTTCCATCGCATTTGCGAAAGAGGGAGCAAATATTGCGATTGCGTATTTAGATGAAGATGGAGATGCAAATGAGACGAAACAACGTGTAGAACAAGAAGGTGTAAAGTGTGTGCTGTTACCAGGTGATCTCAGTAATGAACAACATTGTAAAGATATTGTAGAAGAGACCGTTCGGCAGCTAGGCAGTTTACATGTTGTAGTAAATAATGTTGCGCAGCAATATCCGCAGCAAGGATTAGAGTATATTACAGCAGAACAGCTAGAAAAGACGTTTCGTATTAATATTTTTTCTTATTTTCACGTTACGAAAGCAGCACTTTCTCATTTAAAGCAAGGGGACGTCATTATAAATACGGCATCGATCGTTGCATATGAAGGAAATGAAACGTTAATTGATTATTCTGCAACGAAAGGAGCAATCGTAGCTTTTACAAGATCACTTTCTCAATCATTAGTGCAAAAAGGGATTCGTGTAAATGGTGTTGCACCTGGACCAATTTGGACACCACTTATCCCATCGAGTTTTGATGAGAAGAAAGTTTCTCAGTTCGGGAGCAATGTTCCGATGCAAAGACCTGGTCAACCATATGAATTAGCGCCAGCATACGTATACTTAGCGTCTGGGGATTCATCCTATGTTACAGGGCAAATGATACATGTAAATGGAGGCGTTATTGTAAATGGATAGTTTTCATTGATAAGAGCAAAGTAAAGTTAATTCCACTTATTATAGTGAGCGCTAGGGGAGGGATATAGATGAAAAAATTATGTTTCGTCATACTATTATTTTTCATCCTACCGGTTAGTGCTTTTGCTGATACAGATCATCTAATATTAGTGAACCTTACGACAAACCAATTATCTTTTTTTGAAAATGGAAATTATACAAAGACATTCCCCGTAACAACCGGAAGAGATCGTACACCTACGCCTGAAGGTAATTTTTGTATTATAACTAAATTTAAAAATAAAGAATACCATCGAAAAAAAATAGCTGGAGGTGCACCGAATAATCCTCTCGGTACACGTTGGTTAGGTCTGGATAAAAAGGAGTATGCAATTCATGGAACAAATCGGGAATGGACGATTGGAAGCCGCGAATCGAATGGCTGTATTCGCATGCATGACAGGGATATACAGTGGTTATATGACCGAGTCCAATTACAAACAAAAGTAATCATTTCCCGTTTTTATACGAGCCCCGAATATGAAGCAAATAAGTTTGGTTACCGTGTTGTAAGCTGGAATGGTCGTAAAGTCGAAGAAGAACAAATTGGCATGCTTACGTTAGTAGATCGCGCCGATATATATTGGCAAGAACCAAATGGGCAGTTAACGAAAGTGAAAACGGTATTGCCGAATGAAAGATATAAGGTATATTCAAAACGAAAAGATGGAATATATTATATAGGAAACAATTTGTATATTATGGATGCAACAGGAGAAAAAATTCGTTATGAGCAAATTCCTTCTTCGACTTTAAGTAATATATATAAACGAAAATATAATGTTCCGTAATGGCTACCGTATTATAGACGGTAGCTTATTTCTACTTTGAGTTTAACTGCAACTATTGTATTTTGCTGAATATAATACAGTACAGATAGGGGGCGGTTACATTATGAAAAGTGAATTTGCTTTTAAAATTTTCTTAGTAACGACCTGTTTATTTATCGTGTATTTGTATGCGTTTCTCGTCTTTTCTTTTTATGTTCCATATGCTGATTTAATATTGTTCTTCGGATTTATTTGGGCATTTGTGAAAGCAAGAGAAGGAGAGAAGAGTATATATCGGCGCATTACTTTATGTGGGACAGTTGTTCTCGTTATTTTGTACTTTTTTATGATGCATGATTTTTGGAGAGGAATGTAAAAAAGCATACGAGTAATCGTATGCTTTTTATGTTTAATATTTTGGCTTAAATGTATGACAACAAGTTTCTACACTTGTTGCTACAGAACTTTCTAGCGTCTCGTTTGTTAAAACCGCGCCTGTATACGAATCATTTGCATTTGAACCAGATTCTTGTGCATCTGGTTGAACAACGATTGCACTTGCTTGGCAAAAGTTACCTTGTCCCCAAAATGAGCAATTGGAAACAGAGCATTTTACTTCTGGCATAAAACCCCCTCCTTATACATTAGTTTGGGATTTTACGCCCATTTCATGTGTAGAAGGAGTTTCCTTTTCTCGTTATTTTTTCGTTTGCTCAAGCCATTCTTGTAATTTTTCTTTCGGTTGTTCGCCACTAATACGGCTTACTTCTTTGCCATCTTTAAAGTGAATGATTGTTGGAGTTCCTTTAATTTTATAGTCATCCCAAGGAGCATCTATTTTTTCAATATCCATAACTTTCATATCAACGTTCAAGTCTTTAGCCATTGGTACTACGACAGGAGATAGCTTTTGACAATGAACGCAAGATGTTTGATAAAAGTATACTGTTTCTTCTTTTTTCTCTTTTAAATTCTTTTGAAGATCTGAAAGAGAGATTTTATTTGTATAGTAGTCAGGGCCATTTGTTTTACTAGCAGTAGCATTATCAATTTTTTGGCTAGTAGCATTTTTTTCTTCCATTTGTGTGACAGCGAAAATGGCTGCAAACAGGGCGATAATAATACCACCAAATATAAGCATTTTTTTCATTGTTTCATCTCCTTATTTGTTTTTTATTACAATAAAACTACATACAGCGATTGTAATAAAGCCGATAAGTGCTAAAAACGGGATTGTAATAAAACCAAACCAGTTTATAAATTCTCCGGTGCAGGGTACACGGCCGCAGGCTGCTCCAGCTGCTGAAAATGCTGGGACTTTTTGAATTGCATAGTGATATAAAGAAATACAAGCACCAATACTTGCAATTGGTAAAGAATAACTTGCAATGCGATAATCTTTCTTTGCTACAGCGATACCAAGCCATAAAACGAATGGATACATAAAAATACGTTGATACCAACAAAGTACACAAGGCTCAAATTTCATGATTTCGGAAAAATAAAGACTTCCGAGTGTAGCGATAAAAGAAGCTCCCCATGCGGTAAGTAAAGCATATTCTTGCTTTTTTTCTCGTCCCATATTTTATACCTCTCTTATAATAGTTACATACTAAATTATAGTATGAAGTGGTACAGAAAAGAAAGAAAAAATATGTTTATCAATAAAAGTTTTATAAGGGGAAACTTTTATTGATATAAACATTTTAAAAAAGCGCTATTCTCATAAAGAGAATAGCGCTATATTTTACATTTGAATTTGCTCTACTTCATCTATATGTGACTTTTGGGATGCATGGTCAATATATTGAAATAGGAGCTGCAATTGTTTATCAACTTCTGGCAGTTCTTTACTGTATTGATAAGCGTGTAAAAAATGTTCAATACGCTTAGAAAATAATTGATCGTTCGTTTGAACCATAAGAACGAGTAATTTATCCCAATTACAGCAATACGTGTAATAGAGAGCTTTATCATAGTCGTTATATGTTTGCATTGTGTACCCTCCTTACTGAGGAGTTATATATAGTGTGTGACAAGTAAGGAGAAATACACTTGAAAGAATTTGTTAAGAAAAAAAGTGAATGAAAAGAAAAAACGAGGTATTTCCTCGTTTTTAAGCTTTTGGCATTGGCGTAGGTGTTGGCTTGCCATAGCCCTCTTTGTATTTATTGTCGATATAGTTGCGAATTTCCAACGTTGATTTTCCTTTTTGTTTCATGGAAGCAGATTCAACCGCTATTTCTAGGCAATTGACACAAGTCGTTGCGTGGGAATCCCAAACAACTTCACCATTCTTTTTAATTTCACGAATAAAGCAATTTTTATTATTTTTATGTCCTACACTTTCACCGCAACCGCAGTAACATGGAATCCAATCTAATAGCTCTGCATTTTGCCCAGCGACAGTGTAGATATCTTTCATTTGTGGATCAAGCTTGTCTAGGAAGGTAGGGAGTGTGTCGACTCCTTTTGTTTTTTCTTGAATGTCAGCTTGCTGAGTATGCGATGCGTGGTCATGCTCTTCTTTTGATTCAGATGATTTTTTTTCGTTTGTACTAGTAGCTCCGCAACCAGCAAGAATTAAACTCAGTACTGCAAGTAAAGAAAATACATATTTCTTCATACGCTTGTCCCCTTTACAAATGTATTAATCAAATTGTATCAGAGATTATGGTGTATCGGTTGAAGATTTTTTCGACTGATTTTTGAAACGCCATCGTAGTGAATGAAATAGAAATAGAATTGGGATATAGGCGTATACGATATATAAACCAGCTTGAGATAGTACTGTATTTAATGCGTTAATACTTTCACGGTTTGTGAAAAATAAGGATGAAATAAATATGGTTGCGATAAATAATGGTAGTGTGATTTTAAATGGTATGTGAAACGATTTTTTACTAATACGACAAGAAGACCAAATGGTTAAACAAAGATTAGGTAAAATAATAAGATACCATAAGAAAATAATAATGTACTCAAACCTTTGGATGAAAGGAACTTTAATGATTTTTAGCATCGTTAATGTTGGCCAAATTGTATGATGTAGTTGCCCTTGGCTATAGTACATAAGGGAAACGATGGCTAGTATTACATATAGAACCGTTGTAAAAGCAATACCACCGTGCGCCCATTTATTTATCGATTTTTCTTTTTTTATAAATGGATAAAAAACAAGGATCGCTTCAAATCCTAGAAATTCTAATGCAGATGCTTTCGCTGCAGTTAAAATGTCTAAAGGTGAGTGAGTTAGAATTGGGAAAATACTACGTACATGCGCATATTTCATTGGGAAAACTAAGAAAAATAGGACGAAAATCGGTATGATAACGCCCCAAAAACACATTCCTGTGACAGAGCGAAAGCCGCCTCTAATTACGTAATAAGCTACAAGTAAAAATAGTAAGGTTAATTTCCACGGTTTAATTGTAGGAAAGACCCAAACTTGAATCACTTCAATATATGTACGAAGAACAGTAAGGCAAAATAATAAAAGATATGCGGCAAAGCATACGGAAAAAAATGTTCCAATCCATTTTCCGAAACATGTCGTATGAATATTCATCAAATCATTATCTTTTTTTAACATTTTAAGCATGCAAAATAATACGATATGAGTTGCAATGCCCGCAACGATAAGGGAAATCCAAGAATCATACCCAGCATATTGCGCAATAATCCTTTGGTATCCTAGCACACCTACCCCAATTTGAAGGGAGTGTAATAGAAGGAATGTGAAATAAGGGGAAACAGTATGTGTTTTATCTTGTTCAGTTATGATAGCACCTCACTATTCTCCGATACCAGATTGTACGATATTAATTTTTACCTTAACAGCAACATCTATGTTAGGATACATGTCCTGAATTTGTTTCATGCTCCATTTTCTTGAGTGGCTACGAATTTCTTCACGTATACCGATTGGATCAATTCCTTTTTCTTGGAATTGTTTTATTAATTCGTTTAAATCCTTCTCAAGCGTTTTTTCTACATGTTTTTTAACGTAAGTAACATTTTGGCTCTTTGATAAATCGAGCCAGTCAGGAGCATTTTTTATAAGGCCATTTAATTTCAGTCGAATGTGAACTTTTGGAATGTCACCGGCGTCGGAAAGGGAACATTCACTTTTTCCAGATAAGTTTTGGGTTGCGATTAAGCCTTTATGTTTACCTTGACGTATCGGAACTTCGTAACGCCCATTTTTCGTTGGATTAATGAGTAATTTAAATAAAAAAGACCTTTTCTTATCTGTATACATAGCCACTTTATCCTTTTTTAAAAAAGCTAGCCCTTCAATGGAAGCAGACTGGTCTTCTGATACTTGAATGTAAGGAAGGAATGGATCGTATCCAGATGAATAAAAGTTATATAAAAAAATATTTAAAGCTGTCCGCGGGATTGTCTCGTTTTTTATATTTTGCTCCAATAAATCAGATAAATAAAGTGATCCATTTATTCTGACATGTTTCAGTAATTCTTCTGCTGAACCATCTACAAGTGCTAGCTGCACATCACGGCCAATGTTAGGATCACGTTGTAAGTTGTTAATAACATCTCCAAGTCCATGTTCACCAAATGCTTTTCCAAATAGGACAACACGCATTTGACCTACAGCGATCGTATGTGGAGATTTGGCGTTTAGAAGGGAAGAGATTGTTTCAATTGTACCTGCATGCGTTGATTGAGTTTCTGGTTTCGATTGTACGCCCTTTGTGTAATCGGGATATAAAATGGTTCCGCGAAATTTTTTATCTTTTATTATATCGAATCCACCTACGTGAATCATTCGCTGTGTATCAACTATATATGCTTCTGTACAACCAGATTGAACAATTAAAATGATAATGGAAAAGCATAATAAAATATTTTTCATTTTTCCTCACCGTCGTGTTTTTCTTTCGCTTTGTTCGGGTCATAGCGCCATTTCTTTTTGGGCCTTAGAAAAGAAGCGCGTTCTGCAGTTTGACTAAATGGAAGGCGAAGGAGTCCTTCTGCTGTCCCTAAACCGCGAAATGGATATAGAGGTAATAAGTAAGGTGATCCAAGTGATTTTAAGCGAATTAAATGAGCTAATATGAGTACGAATCCTACAATAAGACCTAAGCCCCCAAATGCACCAGCTAAAAGAATAAGTGGAAATCGTAGTATCCGGATAGTAGAAGACATTTTTACAGTTGGTGTTGTAAAAGAAGCGAGTGCTGATAAAGCAACTGCAATTAATAAAATGTTACTCGTTAAAGCAGCTTGAACAGATGCTTGGCCAATTACAATCCCGCCAACGATGCCGATTGTTTGTCCAACTTTTGTAGGTAATCGTGCTCCAGCTTCACGGAGCAATTCGATTGTGATTTCTAAAAAAAGTGCTTCTAAAATGGGCGGAAAGGGTACATTAGCTCTTGAAAAAATAATCGGACCTAGTAAATCCACAGGAATCATTTGATAGTGATACGTTAATACAGCTGTATAAATAGCTGATGAAAATAGCGAGAATGCTGCTCCGAAAAAGCGAACCATTCGAAGAAATGAGCCTGCTATCCATGGTAAATAATAATCTTCTGGCGAGACGAAGAAATCAAGTAACGTCGCTGGTCCAGCTAATGCGTAAGGTGAACCGTCTGTTAAAATGACAACGCCTCCATTCAGTAATGCGTACACAGAGCGATCTAACCGCTCTGTAGGTAGTAAAACAGGGAAGGGTGAGTTACTATTATCGCTAATAAACTGTTCAATCATAGTTGCATCAAAAGGAACATCAAAGTCAACATCTTGTAAGCGCTGCATTGCAGTATTGATGTGTTGTTCATTTGTAATGCCTTCGATGTAAGCAACTATCACCTTTGTTTTTGATATAGAGCCAACTATAACTTCTTTGAAAACCAATTGCTCTGTTACTATATTTCGGCGAAGTAAGTGTGTATTTGTATCAATATTTTCAACAAACCCGACTTTTGGACCGATTACACTATATTCATTTTCGGTATCGTTATATAATCGTGTACCTAAAACTGAACTTTCAGCACGAATAAGTGCATATTCTGCGGCTTGAGAATCATTTTTTATCTGTATGAGTACATACCCAACTAATAATTTCTCACGAATATCATCAATAGAAGGATTGGTGATGATCCCTTCGAGTGTAACGATATTTGCTATGTCACTTATATTTTCAATGCGATCTAATTCTCTTTTTATAGGTGTTAAAATGAATCGATTAATGAGGAGTGATTCAGCTGTAGATTTATAATAAAACAAACATAGTGTCCCATTTTCTACGATGTTATAGGAAACGAAATCACTAGATTCTTTCATAGTGAGGATAAACTCTGGAATGGAACAGATTGTTTTTTTCTTCTTTTTAGACGATAAACGAAACATTTTCTCACCCCTTACTACATCATTTGTTTATGTTAGTTTTTGGGAAAGACGGGAATTTATACTTCAAAGTTGAAAGTTCATAAAGAAAAGGAAGAGCAGTGAATACCTCTTCCTTTTTTGCGTGTTAATTTGTTTGCTTCTCTTTAATAGACTTCACTAATTTAATCATCTCTGCTCGTATATCTTCTCTTTTAACATTTAATTTTTCTGCAATTTGTTTAATATCCATTCCGTCTTTTTTCATTTTTAGTACATCATCAAGAGGAGTATTACTTTTCTGAGAGATGATTGTTAATACCGTGAGCTGACGTAATCCGATATTATATTCTTTCATTTTTTGTTTTAGCCCGTCGGGTGTAGATTTTTGCATATTTGCTAATTGTTGCAGTAGTGCCTTTTTCGTTTCTTTATTCATATGATGCTTTTTCAACTTACTTGGATCTACGCCGAAATGCTCGGCTGTTTTCTCCCAAGACTTACTTTGTTTATAGTAAGCTAAAACGTCTTTTATTTCTTTTTTGCTCATTCTTGCAATGTGAGCAGCTTTCCAAATTTCATGTTTGTTATAGCCGAGCTTTTCGAGCGACTGCATTTCTTCTTCTGAAATTGGTTTATGATGGTGCACTGTTACTTCTTTTGGTGTGGCAGCGGAAGCAGGGAAAGTAGATATCCCGCATAATAATGCTGCCATGGTCATACTTACTACGATTTTTTTGTACATATAAATTCCTCCTAGATGGATAATGTGGAAAACTGTACACATATCATTTCCATAAAATGTGAAATACTTGTGAACAAATCAAGTTTTTTTATTCACAGTATGAAATGACGGTTTTGGAAGTTTCCCAACATAAAACATTGATTAATAGTGAAAAACTAGGGTATAATCGAAATTGAAAATCAATATCAATAATAAACGTATACATATAGATAAAAATAAAAATAAGGGAGAGAAAAATATGACTACATATACTTCCATCGCAAATGTGATTAAAGAAAGACGTTCTGTTCGTACATTTACAGACAAAGCAGTAGAAAAAGAATTATTAATTGAACTATTAAACGATGCAACATGGGCACCGAATCATAAACACCGTGAACCATGGAATTGTAAATTATATATTGGAGAAGGCCGTCAGAAATTAGTAGACGCAGTATTAAACTCTTTCACAGAAGAAGAAAGAGCGAAGCGCGGTAAAATTTTATCAGATCGTTTCTTAAGCACGCCGGCGCAAATCGTCGTGTATATAAATGAAGACCCTCGTCAAATTCAACGTGACGAAGATTACGCTGCAACATGTGCATTTATGCAAAACTTCCAACTGCTTGCTTGGGAACGTGGATTAGGTTGTGTTTGGAAATCAGGCGGATTAAACTACAATCCATTATTTATAGAAGGACTTGGTTTAACAAGAGGTCAACGCATCATTGGAATTCTTCACCTTGGTTATTTCGATAAAGCACCAGAAGGAAAAGCTCGTACACCGATTACGGAGAAGATGGAGATTATTGAAGATTAATTTAATATCTGTTTGTAAAAGAAGCACATTCTTAATTTTAAGAATGTGCTTCTTTTTATATTGTATTGGAATGTATTAGTTTGATAGTAATAGAGAAGCACGGTTTAATTTTAAATATTGTCCTTCTTGAATAGTTAAATAGCGCTCTTCTTTAAAATTATCATTGCTAATAATATTTTTCAGACCATTTACAGTACTATTTGTATGTAGGGAGTAGTATCCTGTTGCCCCATCATTTGGGACTAATTTATATTCACCAGCTGGAACATCAATTCCTACGCGGTACATGCCTGGAATTAGCTCTTTACCGTCTAATGGGATTTTTTCTACTTTAGTTGCAGGTAACATTTTAGCACGCTTTAGTTGTAAATATTGTCCATCTTCTACAGTAAGAAATCTAAAGGTTGCAAAATTATCATTCTGTAAAATGTTTTCAGATGATCCAGTACTATCTTTTAGAACTGCAAAATAAGCACTTTGCCCTTGATCAGCTAAGAGGAAATATTCACCAGAAGGTAAATCTGTACCAACTTTATACATACCAGATTTAATACTCTCATCTTTTTCCGGTTCAGCTTTTTCTGTATTAGTAGTTGTAGCTGGTTGAGTTTGAGAAGAGTTTTGAGTTGTTTCTTTTTGCTGTTTTGGTTCATTTGTTGATTGAGTTGCTTCTTTCGTGTTTCCTTGACAAGCCGTTAGAAAGGTTAGGAAACAAGCTAGAAAGAAAATATAACATTTGTTCATATTGTAACTCCTTGTTGTGTAATATTTGAATTCTTTAATAGTATAACTTTGGGATATTAAAAATACTAGGGTTTTGATAATAAATGGTATTTAATGAAAATTAAGTATATTCATGGAATGAATAATGCTTTTTATATTATGCAATCAAAACTCATGAAAGCTTGTTCCTCATCATACACTTTCTTAAGGGAAAGTGTAAGGAGGGAAAATAATGAGAGCAAGTGACGATAAAGCACTGCAATATGCGATTGCGGAAATTACGGAAATTGCGACTGGATTTGGGCTTGATTTCTATCCGATGCGTTATGAAATATGTCCAGCTGAAATTATTTATACATTTGGTGCATATGGGATGCCGACGCGGTTTTCACATTGGAGTTTTGGAAAACAGTTTTTCAGAATGAAATTACAATACGATTTAGGTCTTAGTAAAATATACGAACTCGTTATTAACTCTGATCCATGTTATGCCTTTTTATTAGATACGAACTCGTTAATTCAAAATAAATTAATTGTAGCGCACGTTTTAGCACACTGTGATTTCTTTAAAAATAATATTCGCTTCTCTAATACGAAACGAGATATGGTGGAGAGTATGGCGGCAACGGCTGATCGCGTGAAAGCATATGAGCATAAGTACGGAAAGGCAGAAGTCGAAACCTTTTTGGATGCCGTACTTGCTATTCAAGAACATATTGATCCGTCGCTTATGCGCCCGAAACTGGCGTGGAGTATTGATGATTTAGAAGAAGAAGTAGAAAAGAAAAAGGCATCGCAATACGATGACCTATGGAATTTAGATGATCGTAATAAAAAGAGAGAACGGCCCAATGTACGTAAAAAGAAGAAAATTCCGCCGCAACCAGAGAAAGACTTACTCCTCTTTATTGAAGAATATAGCCGTGAACTAGAAGATTGGCAGCGAGACATATTAACGATGATGCGTGAAGAAATGTTATATTTCTGGCCGCAACTTGAAACAAAGATCATGAATGAAGGCTGGGCATCGTACTGGCATCAACGTATACTTCGCGAAATGGACTTAACATCTGATGAAGCAATTGAATTTGCGAAATTAAATGCAGGTGTCGTACAGCCATCAAAAACAAGTATTAACCCATACTACCTCGGTATTAAAATGTTTGAAGATATTGAAGAACGCTACAACAACCCGACAGAAGAAATGAAACGAAGAGGCGTTAAACCAGGTTCTGGTCGCGACAAAATTTTTGAAGTACGCGAAATTGAATGGGATGTATCGTTCTTAAGAAACTACTTAAATAAAGATCTCGTAATGAGAGAAGATATGTACTTATTCCAGCGCCAAGGAAAAGAATATAAAGTAATAGATAAAGAGTGGGAACATGTACGTGATCAGCTCGTAAATATGCGAACAAATGGCGGTTTCCCGTACTTAGTAGTAGAAGACGGGGACTATTTAAAGAACGGAGAATTGTACATTAAACATAGTTACGAAGGAATTGAGCTCGATTTAAAATACTTAGAAAAAGTATTGCCATACCTTCATCAATTATGGGGAAGAACAGTGCATATGGAGTCCATTGTGGAGAGTAAGGGCGTTGTATTTTCTTATGATGGGAAGATGGTGCATCGGAAGTATGTGTGATGAAAAGAACGGACATAGAATGCTATGTCCGTTCTTTTTATTTGTTTCAAATTTGTGAAAGAAAGCCATATATATTGAAAATGACTTTTGTATATTTTATTATATACCCACACGGGTATTTGTTTTTCGTTTGTAATACATTGAGAAAATTAAACAAGATGGAGGTTTGAAATATGTCTAGAAAAATTATAGTAGTAGGTGGAGTTGCAGGCGGGGCATCAGTCGCTGCAAGGCTTCGTCGCTTAAGTGAAGAAGATGAAATTATTATGGTGGAGCGCGGTGAATATATTTCATTTGCAAATTGTGGATTACCATACTATATTGGTGGTGTTATTACAGAAAGACAAAAGTTATTAGTACAAACTGTTGAAAGAATGTCAAAGCGATTTAATCTAGATATACGTGTATTGAGTGAAGTGGTAAAGATTAATAAAGAAGAGAAAACAATTACGATAAAGAATGTAACTACAAATGAAACATATAACGAGAAATATGATATTTTAATTCTTTCGCCAGGGGCAAAACCAATTGTTCCACCTATTCCAGATATTGAAGAAGCAAAGGCGATGTTTACGTTACGAAATGTACCTGATACAGATCGTATTAAAGCGTATATTGATGAGAAGAAACCACGTCATGCGACGGTTATTGGTGGTGGATTTATTGGAGTTGAAATGGTTGAGAACTTAAGAGAACGAGGAATGGATGTTACTCTTGTAGAGATGGCAAATCAAGTAATGCCACCAATCGATTATGAAATGGCAGCATATGTGCATGAGCATATGAAAAAGCATAATGTTGAGCTTGTTTTAGAAGATGGTGTAGATGCATTAGAAGAGCACGGGACTGTTGTACGTTTAAAAAGTGGTTCAATCATAAAGACAGATATGATTATTTTAGCAATTGGTGTGCAACCAGAGAGCAGTTTAGCGAAGGATGCAGGGTTAGCACTAGGAGTTAGAGGAACGATAAAGGTAGATGAGAGTTTTCAAACGTCGGACCCGCACATATATGCAATTGGTGATGCGATTGAAGTGAAAGATTTTGTTACAGAAACAGAGACAATGATTCCGTTAGCGTGGCCAGCTAATCGTCAAGGGCGCATGTTAGCAGATATTATTCATGGTCATACAGATTCTTTATATAAAGGTACGATGGGAACTTCTGTAGCTAAAGTTTTTGATTTAACAGTTGCTGCGACGGGAGTAAATGAAAAAATATTAAAACGATTAAATATACCCTATGAGGTAGTACATGTACAGGCGAATTCTCATGCTGGATACTATCCGAATGCTACGCCAGTGCTAATAAAATTAATTTTTAATAAAGATAGTGGAAAAATGTATGGAGCACAGGCGTTAGGGCGTGAAGGTGTAGATAAGCGTATTGATGTTATTGCAACGGCAATGAAGGCGAATTTAACTGTAATTGATTTGCCAGATTTAGAATTATCATATGCTCCGCCCTATTCTTCTGCAAAAGACCCAGTAAACATGGTGGGGTATGCAGCAAGTAATATAGTAGATGGTTTTGTGGAAACAGTACAATGGCATGAAATAGATCGTATTGTTGAAAATGGTGGATATCTTATTGATGTTCGAGAGCCTAATGAACTCAAACAAGGAATGATGACAGGCTCTATTAATATTCCGTTAGATGAATTACGTGATCGTTTGGATGAAGTGCCGGTAGATAAAGAAATATATATTACTTGCCAGCTTGGTATGAGAGGGTATGTTGCAGCGCGCATGTTAATGGAAAAAGGATATAAGGTAAAGAATGTAGATGGTGGCTTTAAATTGTATGGGACAGTATTACCAGAACGTGTTGTATATTAATATTTTTTCATCTTCCATTTCAAAACTTGGTGGAAGATGAAAGCCTATATAGTAAGGTTTCACTTCTTGTTTTATGCACATATAAGATAAACATTAAAAATAGGGGTTTACAAAATACCCTGCAGGGTATAATATATTGTCATAAGCTATAAATAGTGACATAATGGTAATGAGGTGATTATAGAATGGAATATAATCAAGATATGAAAAATAGATTGAAACGTATTGAAGGTCAAGTTCGTGGTGTACTTCGTATGATGGAAGAAGGAAAAGATTGCCGAGAGGTTATTACACAGTTAACGGCATCTCGTTCTGCACTTGATCGTACAATTGGACTTGTTGTGGGGACAAATTTAGAGCAATGTTTACGTGAGCAGTTTGAAAGTGGTAACGGTTCAAATGAAGAGTTAATTAAAGAAGCTGTTCAATTACTTGTAAAAAGCCGATAATCTGTCAAACATAAGTGTTGACAGATTTTCAAAAACATTTTAATATACCCCTACAGGTATATGTATATACGTTATGGAGGAATCGACTATGAGTATAAAAGTGGATATGAGTTTAGATTGTAAAGGATTGGCTTGTCCGATGCCGATTGTGAAGACGAAGAAGGCGATGGAAGGTTTGATATCAGGGCAAGTGATTGAAGTTCAGGCAACAGATAAAGGGTCTACTGTAGATATAAAAAGTTGGGCGAGTAAAGTAGGTCATCAATATATCGGGACGAAACAAGAAGGTGATCTATTGATGCATTACGTTAGAAAAGCACATGAGCATGAAGTGAATGAAGTAGTGAAATATCCTCATACAATTACAAATGCGGAGTTGGAAGAGTTATTATTAAGCGGTGAAGAATGTATTGTAGTAGATGTTCGTGAAGCGGCAGAATTCGCTTTTGGTCATATTCCAGCGGCTATTTCAGTTCCATTAGGCGAAGTGGGCAGTGCAGCATTAGATCAGACGAAGCAAATTTATGTTGTTTGCCGAACTGGTAACCGTAGTGATGTAGCTTGCCAAATGTTGAAAGAGCGAGGGTATGTAAATGTGAAAAATGTCATTCCAGGTATGTTAGAGTGGCAAGGGAATGTGGAAAAATAAAGTGAAACTTTAATCAGTGGGGGTTTTCTTCATCCCCCACTGATTATTAGTTGAACCAATCGGACTTTTATGGGCAGTTGATCCCCAACCTAACTTCTTTGCTTTCGCTGAATTTTGAGCTGGGGGTCTTACTGCCCATTAAAGCGGGATAAAATTTTAAAAATAAAAATATACCTACGGGGGTAATTAGATGAGCATTAAACCGTTATATGCAAAAGATGTTGCAGAGAAAGTTTTATTCGGAGAGTTGTTTATTTTAGATGTTCGTAATGAGACGGATTATGAAGATTGGAAAATTGAAGGAAGACAAATTTCTTCTATAAATAAACCGTATTTTGATTTGTTAGATGGTGTAGATCATATTGTAAGTGAATTACCGAGAGAAAAAGAAATTTTAGTCGTATGTGCGAAAGAAGGTTCTTCGCAGTTTGTTGCTGAGCAATTAACAGAGGCCGGATTAGAAAATATTTATTATTTAGCTGGCGGTATGAAAGCTTGGAGTGAATATGTGAAGCCGTTAAAAGTAGGCGATGTACAGGGCGGAGGGAGTATATATCAATTTAACCGTCTTGGAAAAGGTTGCTTATCATATATGGTCATTTCAAACGGTGAAGCTGCAGTTATTGATGCAGTAAGAACAGTTGAAGCGTACGAAGAGTTTGCAAAAGAGCATGGCGTTACGATTACGAATGTAATGGATACACATTTACATGCAGACCATATTTCGGGTGGACGTAAGTTAGCTGAAAAAGTAGGTGGTGCGTATTGGTTACCGCCAAAAGATGCGGAGGAAGTCGTTTTCTCATATAAACCACTCGTTGAAGGATCTGTTATTACGGTGGGGGGTACCAAGATTGAAATTGATGCATTATACTCACCGGGGCATACGATTGGAAGTACATCATTTATTGTAGATGATTCCTATTTATTATCAGGTGATATTTTATTTGTAGATTCAATCGGACGTCCAGATCTTGCTGGAAAGGCTGAAGATTGGGTGAGTGATTTACGAGAAACTCTATATAACCGATATAAAGTACTATCTCAACAATTAATCGTGTTACCAGCTCATTATTCAAAAATAAGTGAAATGGATGAGAATGGTGTTGTGAGCGCAAAGTTAAACGATTTATTTGCGTATAATGCAGGACTAAACATTGAGGATGAGGGAGAGTTTCGTAAAGTTGTAACGGAGAATTTACCACCTCAGCCGAATGCTTACGAAGAAATTCGTCAAACGAATATGGGTAAAATCCATCCGAGTGTGGATGAAGAGCGTGAAATGGAGATTGGTCCAAACCGTTGTGCAGTTCATGAATAATGAAATAAACAAATAAAAAAATGGAGGAATAGATGATGAATGTAAAACAAGTATTAGATGCGAAAGGTTTAGCATGTCCGATGCCGATTGTAAGAACGAAGAAAGCGATGGATACTTTACAAACTGGAGAAGTGTTAGAAGTACATGTAACGGATAAAGGGTCAGTTAAGGATATTCCAGCGTGGGCAAATAAAGGTGGTCATGACATTGTAAAGCATGAAGAAGAAGCTGATGTGCTAAAGTTTTGGATTAAGAAAGCGTAGCATGTTTATAAATGTAGAGAGGTTGGTTATATGAATACAATATTAAGTACGCTTTTCATTGTACTGGCTGCAGCGCTTGTTATTTCACGTTTTTTACCGGTGAAAGGTGTTCAAAATATAAGTGGAAAAGAATTAAAGAGTATAGCAGGAAAAAAGGGAAAACAATTTATCGATGTTCGCACAGTAGGTGAATATAGAGGGAATCATATGAAAGGATTTCAAAATATCCCGCTAAATGAGTTAGCGAGTAAGGCAAATCAGTTAGATAAAAATAAAGAAGTAATCGTTATTTGTCAGAGCGGGATGAGAAGTAAGCAAGCAGCAAAGGTATTAAAGAAATTAGGATTTCAGCACGTTATCAATGTTTCAGGCGGTATGAATGGCTTGTGAGGAGGAAATTTAAAATGAAAGAAATGACAGCAAAAGAATTAGAAGAAAAATTGTTACGTAAAGAAGTAGTAAATATCGTAGACGTACGTGAAGTAGAAGAAGTCGCCGAGGGGAAAATCCCAGAAGCGTGTAATATTCCACTAGGATTATTAGAGTTTCGAATGCATGAGTTGGATAAAAAGAAAGAATATATTATCGTTTGTCGCTCTGGCGGAAGAAGTGGAAGAGCAGTTCAGTTTTTAGAGAGCTACGGTTTCCGAGCAATCAATATGGTAGGTGGTATGTTAGCGTGGGAAGGTAAAGTCGTATAGTTACAGAGATAAATGATTTGAGCCTTTTTACAAATAATAATATACCCCTATAGGTAATTGGAGGGAGAACAACATGGAACAACAGAAGAAAACAACAATCGTTTTATTTAGCGGAGATTATGATAAAGCGATGGCTGCTTATATTATTGCAAATGGTGCAGCGGCGTATGATCAAGAGGTGACTATTTTTCATACTTTTTGGGGCTTAAATGCTTTAAGGAAAGATGAACATGTGAAGGTAAAGAAAACTTTCATAGAAAAAGTATTTGGAAAAATGATGCCGCGTGGTGCGGATAAGATGGGATTATCAAAAATGAATTTTGCCGGTATGGGACCAAAGATGATTAAAGGTATTATGAAAAAACATAATGCGATGCCTTTACCGGATTTAATGGATTTGGCGAAAGAACAGGGAATTAAACTTGTGGCTTGTCAAATGACGGTAGATTTATTAGGGTTAAAAGAGGAAGAGATTATGGAAGGGGTAGAGTTTGCAGGAGTAGGAGCTTATTTAGCAGATGCTTCGGATGGGAATGTGAACTTATTCATTTAAATCACCTTCTTTTTAGAAGGCGGGGGATATAAGGTGAGTTTAGTCGTATTACTTTTTATAATTGGGTTTATTGGATCGTTTATATCAGGAATGGTTGGAATTGGCGGTGCGATTATTAATTATCCGATGATCCTATACATTCCGGTATTGCTAGGATTTACTGGCTATACGTCACATGAAGTGAGTGGTATTACAGCGGTGCAAGTATTCTTTGCAACTTTTGCAGGGGCATGGGCCTATCGGAAAAGTAATGATATGGATAAAACGTTAGTTATGTATATGGGAGCTAGTATATTAGTAGGAAGTTTCATAGGGAGTTTTGGTGCTAACGTATTAGAGGAACATACGGTTAATGTTGTTTATGCAGCGCTAGCAACAATTGCTGCTATTATGATGTTCGTACCGAAGCGAAATAATGGTGATAAAGTGAAATATAATAAATGGTTAGCAAGTTTGCTAGCGTTTATTGTAGGTGGAGCATCAGGCATTATAGGTGCTGGCGGTTCTTTCTTATTAGTACCGATTATGTTAGTGATTTTAAAATTGCCGATACGTACAACAATAGCGACATCTATTGCTATTACGTTTATTTCCTCAGTAGGGATTACGACTGGAAAAGTGATAACTGGGCAAGTGGTCGTAATTCCAGCTCTTATTATTGCGATTGCAAGTATCATTGCTGCGCCGCTTGGAGCGCGAGTTGGGAAGAGGATCAATCAAAAAGCATTGCAATATATGTTATCGATTTTGATTGTAGGCACTGCTGTTAAGATGTGGATTGATATGATATCGAAATAAAAGGATGGAGCTGCTTGCAGCCCATCCTTTTATTTATCCCGCATTAACGGGCAGTAAGACCCCCCACCTCAAAATTCAGCGGAAGCAAAGAAGTTAGGTGGGGGATCAACTGCCCGTAAAAGCCCGATTGGTTCAACTAATAATCAGTGGGGGATGAACAAAACCCCCACTGATTAAAGTTTCACTTTATGCCCAAATAACTTTCATTAAGTTTTTATATTCGTCATTTGCTAATTTATATAGCATTCTCGTATGTTCAAAGACAAGTGCTGGATTAAAGTTTGGTTCTGAGAATGCAAGCGATGCTGAAATATCAATTGCATTTTGCTTGTTTAATGTGAATTTTGCAAATCGATAAGATGTGTTTAATTCATTGATAACGTGCAAAATGTCATTTGTTGATGTTGCATCAGGTACGTGAGCAACATTGAAGCAGTATATATCCACAGTAGGATGTTCGTTTTGGAAAGCAGCGATTAGTTGAATTTTTGCGCCAGCTTCTGTTTCTAATCCTACTGAAAAATGAACAGAACCATCATTTTCATCTATATTTTCTTCCATGTATATATCATTTGATTTTAAGTAGTCTTTAAAATCTGAGATGTTATGTTTTACTGCAGCTTTCATATGTATGAGCCCCCTGATAATTGGAATAGATTGCTATTATTTATTATAATTTAAAAATATTAAAAAAGATAGTTAGAAAGTTCTGATTTTTGATATTGAAGAAATAAAAAAGAAGCAGCTCTCTACCTCCATAGAGAACTGCTTCTTTTTATTCATTGTCGTTAGACGATGTTTCTGTATCTTCACTGCTATTTTTATTTTTCACTTCATTGTTACTTGATTCGCGTTCACTTGAATTTTCTGACTTAGATTCTTTTGTTTTCTCTGTGCTTGTTTTCTTCGAATCAGAGTCTGTTTTTGTATATGCAGGTAATCCAAGGTGAGCACGAAGATCGTTTGTAACTTTTGCTAATTCTTTTTTATCTGGATTGTAGTAATATGTTCGGCCGCCACCAGCAGATTGGCTACATGTATCGTCGCCTTTTGCCATATAGCAGTCTTCACCTTGAAGTTGTAATTTCTCAATGTCTGAATCCGATCCATACTTATAGAATGAAAGCATATCATCGAATGTTAAGTTTGTAACGAATTGTCCGTTAATATCATCAATGATGTTACCAACTTTTGTTACAGATCCAACGCTTGTTAGTTTCTTTAAAATCGCTTCAATAACGAGCTGTTGACGTTGCCCACGCATTGCATCACTATCGATGTGGCGCGTTCTAGCAAGAGCAAGAGCTTCTTCACTATTTAGCTTTTGAACACCTTTTTTCAGATGAATTGCATCAGCATTATCATTACTATCTTGTTCAGTAAATTCAACTGGTACATCGACTTCAATCCCGCCTAAATCATCGACAATTTTCATAAATGATTTGAAATTAAACTTTACAAAGTAATCGACAGGAACATTCATTAATTTTTCAACTGCATCAATACTTGCTTGTGGTCCACCATCTTTTCCGTTTTTAGTAGAACCGTATGCATGAGCGTGTGTAATTTTATCTTTTTTCTTTTCCACTGGAATATACGTATATGTATCTCGTGGAATACTTAATAGTTTTACAGTTTTGCTATCTTTATTAAACGTTGCAAGTAATAGTGCATCCGTTCTTATAGCTTCACCATATTCTTTCCCACGGACATCGCTTTCATCAACACCCATTATTAAGACAGAGACATTGTTCGTAATAGGTTTTACAGCTTTGTCACGTAAATCAGATTTATCACCGCGCGCTAAATCGTGTGCGGCATTTCGAACAGCAGAAGATGCTTTATTTACTAAAAACCAAGTATAACCGCCACCTATTATTAAAAAGAATAGAATAACGCTTATAATAATTTTTGTTTTTTTCTTACTTTTTTTCGGTTTACTGCGTGTATTTTCTTGCAAAGATGGGTTTTGCTCCATTTCCTGTACTCCTTCATTTGGATTGAAATACGACACTCACATCCACTTATTATAATGAAATTTAGCGAAAAAAAACATTACAAATCATTTACATTTCGTAAAAATTCAATTTATTTATAAAAAGTCAGATTTCTATATTTTATTTTTCAGATGTAGAATAAGTATAAGGTTTTTTAGTAGAAATGAAAATACGTATTGTGAGAAAGTGATAGAGAAGTAAGATTTGTTGAAATATAGCCAAGAAGAAATGAGTAGTTTTACTTATTTCTTCTATATAATAAAGAAGAATTTGACGGATAAAGGAGAGAGCATAATGAATCATACATCATTCCGAGCAATCGTTGTGAACGAAACAGAAAGTAAGCAGTTTGTAAGAAACGTTGTAGAGAGAGAAGTAAGTAGTTTACCTGAGGGGGACGTATTCATACAGGTTCATTATTCTTCATTAAATTATAAAGATGCACTTTCAGCTACTGGTAATAAAGGTGTAACGAGAACATATCCTCATACGCCAGGAATTGATGCAGCAGGAGAAGTTGTGGGTAGTAAAGGTGAAACTATTAAAGTAGGCGATCAAGTCATTGTAACGGGTTATGATTTAGGGATGAATACTTCTGGTGGTTTCGGAGAATATATTCGCGTGCCGGCATCTTGGGTTATCCCTTTACCAGAGGGAATGTCATTAAAGGAAAGTATGATGTACGGGACAGCAGGTTTTACAGCGGCCTTATCAGTGTATAAGCTTATTGGAGCAGGGATCACGCCTAATATGGGAGATGTGTTAGTAACGGGTGCCACAGGCGGCGTAGGGAGTGTAGCTGTAAGTATTTTAAGTAAGTTAGGATTTAACGTAGTAGGAGCGACAGGGAAAATGGAAGAAGAACAGATGCTACTACGTTTAGGAGCGAAAAAAGTGATTCATCGTACGGAGTTGAATGATGAATCAGGAAGACCAATGTTAAAAGGGATATACGCCGGGGTTATCGATACTGTAGGTGGACATATGCTAGAAACTGCTTTAAAAACGGTAAAGTATGGTGGCTGTGTAACGACATGCGGCAATGTGGCAGGCGAGGAATTACAAACAACGGTATATCCGTTTATTTTGCGAGGCATAAGCCTTTTAGGGATAGATTCTGTGCAATGCCCAGTGGATGTGAGAAGAGATGTATGGACGCTCTTAGCAAGTGAATGGGAAAATAATGAGTTACTATCTTATACAGAAGAATGTACATTAGAAGAGTTAGATGAGAAGTTTACACTTATATTGCAAGGAAAGTTAAAAGGAAGAACGGTTGTAAATATGAAATGAAAAAAGAGACGCTCACGTTAGCGTCTCTTTTCTATTATAATGATTGTTTTAAATTGATTTTACCTTGTTCACCTAAAACACCATCAGCGATATTTACAGCGTGATCACCGATACGCTCTAAGTTACTTACCATATCGACGAAGATGATACTTGCATCACCTGAACAGCTACGTTCGTTCAGACGTAATACGTGACGTTTACGAAGAACACGTTCCATTTGGTCGATTTTACGTTCTTTTGCAATAACAGTTTGAGCTAGCTCAGTATCGAAGTTTGTTAAAGCTTCAACTGCATCTTGTAATGTTGAAATTGTTAACTCAAGCATTTCATTTAGTTCAGCTAGTGCTTCGTCTGATAGAGAAACACGGTTTGAAATTTGGAAATCTACAAGTTCTACAAGGTTTTCTACATGATCACCGACACGTTCAATATCTCCAACTACACCTGCTAAAACAGAATGCTTCTCAGAGTCTGTTGGTGAAAGTGGCTTTTCTGATAGTAAAACTAAATACTCGGTAATTTTTTTATCTAAATTGTTAATAGCGCCCTCTAATTGAGTAGCCATATCAGCGTGTTTTTTGTCTTGTGTATTTAAAAATTGATTTGCTTCTTTTAATCCATGTAATGAGAACTCCGCCATACGGATGATTTCTTTTTGAGCTTCTGTTAAAGCGATAGCTGGAGATTGCTCAATAAAGATTGGATTTAAATGTTGTGGTTTGAAATCAATAGCAGAATCTTCACCACGAATAAGTTTTGTTACAATCCATGCTAATACAGCGATGAATGGGAATTGAATAACTGCATTTGTTACGTTAAATGTTCCGTGTGCAAATGCAATTGTCATTTCTGGATTTAAGTTTAATGATGTTTGGAAATATTGAATTAAGCTTGTAAATGGTACTAATAAAATCGTAAATATGATTGTACCGACGATATTAAAGATAACGTGAACTAATGCTGCACGTCTTGCGGCAATAGAAGTACCGATTGCTGCTAATACAGCTGTAATTGTTGTACCGATATTATCACCGAATAATACAGGAAGCGCAGCTTTTAAATCGATTGCACCTTGACCGAATAGTTCTTGCAAAATACCAATTGTTGCACTTGAACTTTGTACAATTAAAGTGAAGACTGTACCAACAACAACTCCTAAAATTGGGTTATCACTCATGCTAACCGTTAACTCTTGGAATGACTCTAGAGAGCGAAGCGGTTTCATACCTGCACTCATTAATTCTAAACCGAAGAATAACATACCAAAACCGAATATAACTTGACCTAAAGAATGAACCTTTTTATTTTTAAAGAAGAATAGTAAGATAGCCCCAACTGCCATAATTGGAAGAGCGTATTCTCCGATTTTAATTCCGATAATAAATGCAGTAACTGTCGTTCCGATGTTCGCACCCATAATAACACCAATTGCTTGTCTTAATGTCATAAATCCGGCACTTACAAGTCCGACTGTTAAAGCTGTTGTTCCTGAACTTGATTGGATTAATACAGTAACTAACATACCTGCTAGTACACCCATAAGTGGGTTTGTTGTAAAGCGATCTAGAATATCGCGAAGACGATCTCCAGCTGCTTGTTGCAGTCCATCGCCCATGTATTTAATACCAAATAAGAAAATACCTAATCCACCAATGAACTGGAAGATCATATCTTGAATATTGTATTCCACGCATTCCACTCCTTAAATTTCATGTACGATGTAATTATTAACTAAACCTTGAGGTACTGTAAACGGTTTATCAGTAAAATTTACACTAAATTTACAAAGGGATGAAAAGTTTACAATTCTTTAAAGAAACAGCTGGATTTAATTGGTTTAAGCCCTATATAGACAGTGTTTTTTGTAAAGAAATCACACTTTTTAGAATAGTATTATTCAGTTGAATATGAAGGAAAGCGTCTGCGAGTTCATCGTATATTTTTTGATGAAAGTTAAAAAAATATGTAGGAAAATGATTTTATAAATTTATTTCTCGTTATTCATCTCTTTTTTGTGCATAAAAAAAGCCACTGAAATTATCCAGCAGCTTTTTCTCTGTTTTTATTGCCATGCTTTTGCTTTCTTATACTTGTGATGTAAATGAACAGGAAAGCAATAAGTAATAGAGAAGAATAGCGATATACAGTTGCGTAGTTTGTAAAATGTGCAATGAATCCAAATATAATTGCGCCAGCACCAATTCCAAGGTCAAATGCTGAGAAGAATGTAGCTGTTGCGACTCCTCGTCGGTGCGGTGCTACTCGGTCAATCATCCATGCTTGTAGTGCTGGTTGAATCGCTCCAAATCCACTTCCGTAGCATGCTGCTGCGATAATTAAACTCGGAATGGTAGTTGTATACGACAATAAAATAATACCTGCAAACGTAATAATAACTCCTGGAATAATAACGAACGCATGACCTTTCGCATCGTATAATTTTCCAGAAAACGGACGAGTGACAGCGATTGCAAGTGCATTAAATAAGAAGAAGAGGCTTATATCAGCAATACCGACTTCCGTAGCAAATAATGTAATAAAGCTCCCGATTCCGCCGTACATTAATGTAATACATAATATTAATAATGAAGGAAGTAAAGCTTTGCGCTCAATAAATCCGTCGAGAAAAGTACCAGATGTTTGCTGTGGTGGTTGCGGCGATTTTTTGATTTGAAGTAGTTTCGTTAATATTAATGAAACAATTGTACAGGAAAGTGCACATAAAAAAAGAATCGTGAAGTTATATGTTTGCATCAGCCAAAGTCCGATAAGTGGACCGAGCGCCATTGCAATCGTTCCAGAAAGGCCGAAATATCCCATACCTTCACCGCGGCGAGCTTGCGGAATTAAATCTGAAACGACAGTTCCATATGTAGTCGTTGTAATACCAAACCCAGCTCCGTGTAAAATTCGAACGGCAAGCAATAGGAAGATAGTTGAAGCGAAAAGATAACTGCCCATAGCGAGTAAACAAATAGCAGTACCAATCATTAAAATGATTTTTTTGCTGAACTTTTGCAATGCATTTCCAGTTAGCGGTCTAACAAAAAGTGCTGCAACGGTAAACATACCGACAACAAATCCAATATTGGAACTTGTGCCACCAATTTCTTTCACATAAACAGGTAAAGTAGGAATTAACATTTGAAACCCTAAAAACATACATAAGTTTGCTAGAATTAGCGCAACAAACTCTTTCGTCCATAACGGTTCTCGTTTTACGAGTATTGCCTCTCCCATATATTCATCCCCTATATAAAATTATCTCTGTTCTTTCGAGTATATGTATTGGTCAATGTAACAGTCAAGGAAGGTGCCTTGAAAACGTATAACAATTTTTGAGGTGAAAAAACTGACAAATTTGTGTAAAAGCTACACAACTATGAAAAAAAGATGTAAAGTATAGATGTATAGACTTGTAGTTGTTATGAATGATAGAAATTGTTTTTTCTTTAAAGAAAGCGGATTCAAAAAGTAGTGAATGAGAAGGGGATATATACTTTTTCACTACATATATTTGAAAAGGTTTACAAAACAATGAAGAAAGAGGCGTGTACATATGAGACGATTAGGTATTTCTATTTATCCAGAACATTCAACAGTAGAGAAAGATAAGGAATATTTAACATTAGCAAGTAAATACGGATTTAATCGTGTATTCACATGCTTATTGTCTGTAGATGGAGAAAAAGAGAAAATTATAGAAGAGTTTAAAGAAACGATCTCCCATGCAAATGCATTAGGGTTCCAAGTATTAGTTGATATTAGTCCATCTGTCTTTACACAATTAGGTATTTCATATAATGATTTATCGTTCTTCCATGAGTTAGGAGCGTACGGCATTCGTTTAGATGTCGGTTTCTCTGGGTTAGAAGAATCGATTATGACTTACAATCCATACGGCTTAAAAATTGAAATTAATATGAGTAACGGTACGAAATATGTAGATAACATTATGAGTCATAGACCAAATCGTGAAAATTTAATTGGTTGCCATAATTTTTATCCACATCGTTATTCAGGATTATCATACGATCATTTCATTAAATGCTCGAAACAATTTAAAGATTACGGTATGAGAACAGCTGCCTTTATTTCATCATTTGATGCAACATACGGACCTTGGCCAGTAACAGAAGGATTATGTACGTTAGAGCAGCATCGTGAATTACCGATGACAACACAGGCGAAGCATTTATTTGCGACAGAATTAATTGATGATGTTATTATTGCAAACGCGTATGCGTCAGAAGAAGAATTACAAGCACTAGGTGCATTAAATAAAGAGAAACAAACATTTGATATAGGACTATACGATACAACAACAGAATTAGAAAAAATTATCGTATTAGACGAGCCTCATTTTTACCGCGGAGATGTATCTGAATATATGATTCGCTCGACACAAAGTCGTGTGAAATATAAGAAAGAAGAGTTCAAACCGCATAATACACGTGAAATTAAACGCGGTGATCTTTTAATTGATAATGAACAGTATGGTCAATATAAAGGTGAATTGCAAATTGCTTTAAAAGATATGGTGAATACAGGAAAAACAAATGTAGTTGGCCGAATTGTGGAAGAAGAAATTTTCTTATTAGATTATTTACAAGCATGGGATAAATTCGGGTTTACATTAAAGAAATAGATTAAATAAAAAAGGAAAAAACTACTGACTTCAGCAGCTTTTTCCTTTTTATATATAAATTGTGAGAGGAAGAACTATGACAAAGGTGCATCAGCGATTAGTTTCTATTTTAGAGGAGTTTTTAGAAGAGAAATCGATGTTAAATCGAGCTTTTTTAGCGAGCCGTTTACATGTATCAACGAAAACGATTCAAAAAGATATAAAATTATTAAATGATATATTGGAAGAAAACGGGGCGAAAATTGAATCGCAAAGAGGGACTGGATACGAACTAGAAATTATACAAATGAAGAAGTTTGAAGAGTTTTGCGTGGGTCTATTTCAAAAACAGGCGGAAAAGATCCCAACTTCTTATGAAGAAAGGATAGCGTACATTCTGCAACGTATTTTAACGACAGAGGGATATGTGAAGCTTTCACAGTTGGCAGAGGAAATTTATGTGAGTAAATCGACTGTAAATTTAATTATGAAAGATGTTACAGATATATGTGGGCGTTATCAATTACAAATTGAAAAGAGACCGTATTATGGTATACGTATTGTGGGAGAGGAGTTTCATATTCGTTCTTGTTTATCACAATATGGTTTACCGCGTTATGACCATACTCCGTTTCATGAGCAATTTGATCAGAGTGATACATATGTATCGTTACCTCATATACCGCTTATCCGTTCGGTTATATTAAAGTATATCGAGGGAGGGACGATATATTTATCAGATATAGAAATTGATAATTTAGTCATTCATATTGCAATCGCATTAAAGCGTTGTGAAGATCAACATTATATGAAAGGGCTAAATAAAGAGCAAGCTGAGCTTATCATAAAGAAAGAATATACAATTGCGAAAGAGATTTTAGGAGATTTAGAGAACGCGTTACATCTTTCATTTCCAGAAGAAGAAGTTTTATATGTGACGATGCACTTATTAAGTACTGCTGTCACAGCGAGAGATCGTTATGAAAATGTGGAAGAATTATTAGGGAAAGATTTATATGCATTCATGCAACATATTCTTTTTAAAGTAGCGGAAGAACGGAATCTTATTTTTTATTATGATGAAGAATTATTATTTGGATTTGGTGTTCATTTAAAAACGTTATTAAATCGTTTGAAGTATAAGTTAAATACGAGAAATCCTCTTTTGGCAGAAGTGAAAAAGAATTATCCGTATGCTTTTGAAATTGCGGTTCTCGTTGGAGATATAATTGGTGAATATACGGGAGAATCGATTCCGGAAAGTGAAATTGGTTATATTGCGATTCACTTCGGCGGAGCGATGAGCCGTTTACAGGAAGAGAATCAAAAGAAAAGATGTTTATTAGTTTGTGCGACTGGTCAAGGAAGCGCCCAGCTATTGAAATATAAAATTCTATCACAGTTCCGAGATAAATTAGAGATTGTGGGAATTACAGGCTATTATCAATTGAAAGTGGAAGACCTTTATAAAGATAAAATAGATTGTATTATTAGTACGATTCATATACCGAGTGGTTTGCCTGTTCCAGTTATAAAAGTGAACTCAATATTTGATGATAAAGAGATTAAATCGATTGGTCAGCAGTTGTTTACGCATGTGAATACTAGTGTGCAGCAGTATATAAAGGAAGATTTAATCTTTTTAAATCATAGCGCTTCTACGAAAGAAGAGGCTATCCAATTTTTATGTGAGAAAGCTGCTGAGAAAAACTATGTACCAGAACAATTTTATGATTCTGTTATGGAAAGAGAGAATACATCTCCTACAGCAGTTGGAAATTTAGTTGCGATTCCTCATCCGATGCAGTTATTAAGTGAGAAAACATTTTTGATGTTTTGTACCCTTGATAAAGCGGTTGACTGGGGAGATAAGAAAGTACAAGTTATTATTTTATTTAGTGTAAAGCGTAATAATAATGAAGATTTACAAAAGCTGTATGATTTTTTATATGATGTTATGTCTAGTCAAAATACGATAGAGAAATTAGCTCAGGCTAAAGTGATTGAAGATTTTCAAGAGATATTATTATCGTTATAAGAAAAGTATGTAAAAACTTCCGTTACACAACGGAAGTTTTTTATGTTTAATTGTATGCGTTTTCATAATAAGATAGCAATATAGAAAAAAGATAGCTTGGGGGAATTTAAAATGACTGATATGCAAACTCCATTTGCGTTAATTTTACATGGTGGCAATGCGAGAAGCGCGTCACTGGAAGCAATTGCTTTTGCAAGACAAGGAGATTTTGAGAATGCGAGTGAAAAGATGACACTTGCTAGTGAAGAAATTTCAGCAGCTCATCGTATTCAAACAGACTTAATTCAAGAAGAGGCAAGAGGAAATCATGCAGAAATCAGTTTACTGTTAGTGCATGCACAAGATCATTTAATGAATGCAATTACAGTGAAAGAACTTGCTGAAGAATTTATCACTCTTCATAAACGAGTAGAAGAGAAAGTGACAGTATAAGATGTACATTTTATTATGTTGTGCAGCAGGCATGTCAACGAGTATGGTTGTAAGAAAAATGCAGGAAGAGGCAAAGAAACAAGGGAAGGATTATAAAATTAAAGCAGTTGATTCAGAACTTGTGAAACTGGAGATAAAAAATGCTGATGTAGTTTTAATCGGACCACAGGTGAAGTATTTGTTTCCAGCTGTACAGTTTCTTGCGAACTCATACGATATACCGGTTGCAATTATAGAGCAACGAGATTATGGCATGTGTGACGGTTTAAAAGTATTGAAACAAGCAGAACAATTAGTTTTAGCATAATGATATTTTTTTAAATATAAACATTATAATGTTATAACTTTATTTCATTCTTTCGTAGTAAAGAGAAAGAGGAGGGGTATTGATGAATGGTTTTATGAGTTTTATGGAACAAAAGATTATGCCAACAACGCAAAAGATTGCAGGACAACGACATTTATTAGCAATTCGAAACGGGGTTATTTCTACATTGCCGTTAACGATTGTCGGATCATTTTTCGTTATCTTTTTAAATTTACCAATTGATGCATATATGGAATGGATTGCACCGTTTCGTCATATTTTAGATATTCCATTCCGATTTACAGTAGGTTTAATGGCGTTATACGCAGCATTTGGGGTAGGAGCTTCACTCGCGAATTTTTATCAGCTCAATCAGTTAAGTGCAGGGTTGTTATCTGTACTCGCCTTTTTACTAGCATCAGTTGAACCAATTCAAATTACGAAAGCTGTACCAGGTGTTATTGATGCAGGTAGATACATTTCAGTAGGAACATTAAGTGCAACATCTTTATTCGGAGCAATTGTTACAGCATTAATTGCAGTAGAAATTTATCACTTTATGATTAAGCATAATATCTCGATTAAATTACCAGACAGTGTACCACCAGCAGTTTCAAATTCGTTTGCAGCATTAATTCCAACTTTAGTCGTTATTCTTTTATTCTGGGGTATTCGTTACGGTTTAAAATTTGATGTAAATACAACAATCACATATTTAATCGCACCATTAAAATCAGTATTAGTAGGAAATAATTTATTTGGCGGTTTATTAACAGTATTCTTAATCGTGTTCTTCTGGTCATTCGGTATACATGGACCTGCGATTTTAGGACCAATCATTCGTCCGATGTGGGATTCAGCAATTCTTGAAAATATGGAAGTATTCACTGCTACAGGAAATGCACATCAATTACCAAACTTATTTACAGAGCAATTTATTCAATGGTTCGTATGGATCGGTGGATCAGGCTCAACGTTAGCTTTAGTTATTATGTTTATGTTCTCTAAATCTAAGTTCCTAAAAGAGCTAGGTAGATTATCATTCGTACCAGGCTTATTCAATATTAACGAACCGATTATTTTCGGGGCGCCAATTGTAATGAACCCAATTTTAATTATTCCATTCGTTATTACACCGTTAGTGACAACGACAGTATCATATTTCGCAGTTGTTTCAGGTATGATTCCGATGATGATGGCGAAATTGCCATTTACGATGCTAGCACCAATTGCAGCGATTATTAGTACGGACTGGACAATTATGGCTGGTGTACTTGTACTTGTTAACTTTGTTATCTCATTCGTTATTTACTATCCATTCTTCAAAATGTATGAGAAACAACAAGTAGCAGGAGAGGAGAAAGAAAAATGCTCGGAGCAATTATCATCTTAATTACATTCGTAGCGGGACAGTGTATTGCACATTATTCAAAATGGGTACAAAGTAAATCTTTATTAGTGTTACTACTCGTATCAATTTTATTTATCGGTAGTTCAATGGGTGCCTATGTAATGTTAGGGTTACAATCACCGTACGTAATTATTGTACCAACGATTTTATGTGCAACATGTTTATCTGCAAAATATAGATTTACGAGCATGGCATTAATACAACGTGTGAAGGAGATGCAAAAGCATGGAGCGTAAGTTAGGAATTTCACTTTATCCAGAGCATTCAACGAAAGAAAAAGATATGGCATATATTTCGGCAGCGGCACGCCACGGTTTTTCAAGAATATTCACATGTCTATTATCTGTGAATCGTCCGAAAGAAGAAATTGTAGCTGAATTTAAAGAGATTATTAATCATGCAAAAGATAATAATATGGAAGTTATTTTAGATGTAGCTCCGGCGGTATTCGATCAACTTGGTATTAGTTATAGCGACCTATCATTCTTTGCAGAGTTAGGTGCAGATGGTATTCGTTTAGATTTAGGTTTTGACGGATTAACAGAAGCAAAAATGACGAATAATCCGTATGGCTTAAAAATTGAACTAAACGTAAGTAATGATATTGCATATTTAGAAAATATTCTTTCGCATCAGGCGAATAAGCCAGCTTTAATTGGTTGTCATAACTTCTATCCGCAAAAGTTCACTGGTCTTCCGTATGATTATTTCATTCGCTGTAGTGAACGCTTTAAAAAACACGGTATTCGTACGGCAGCATTTATTACGTCACATGCAGCTGACATTGGCCCATGGGATATTAACGACGGATTATGTACGTTAGAACAACACCGTAACTTACCGATTGAAGTACAAGCGAAACATTTATGGGCGACAGGGCTTATTGATGATGTGATTATCGGAAATGCTTATGCGAGTGAAGAAGAGTTAGAAAAACTAGGAAACTTAAATCGTTACATGTTACAGCTAAAGGTACACTTTGTAGACGAAGCGACTGAAGTAGAGAAGAAAGCCACGCTGCAAGAATTACACGTAAGACGCGGTGACATAACAGAATATATGGTACGTTCTACAGAAGTGCGTAAAAAGTACAAAGACTATGACTTCCCAGTACGCGAAAGTGTATTACAGGAAAGAGGGCAAGTTGTAATTGGTAACAACTCATTCGGAAAGTATAAAGGTGAACTGCAAATCATTCTAAAAGAAATGCCGATAGATGAACGGAAAAATATTGTCGGTACAATTGCAGAAGAGGAGTTATTCTTACTAGATTATGTAGGAGCTTGGACACAGTTTACTTGTGTGGAATAGGGAAAGGTAGGAGAGGAGAGGATGCTATGGCATCCTCTTTTTTCTGTTGAAATGGTAGTCTATCGTATGTAGAATGCAAAGAGATAGATTTAATTTGGACGGGAGAGAAGGAGATGGAAGAGTATATAGATGATTTATTAAAGCGGATGGATGATGAAGAAGCAGGTATTCAGCGATGCGCGTATGAAGAAGCAAGGCAGTTAAATGATCTATCGCTTTTTTCTTGTTTGCAAGAGAAAGTAACGGAAGCACGAAAAGTATATATAAAAACAAACCTTTATTTTTTAATTACACAACTTGCAATAAATACTAAAGAGATGTATATTGCAGATTATTTGATAGATCGGCTAGAAAGTGAAGAAAGCAGGATATTGTTAGATAGCATGCTTATAGATTTAAGTAAATTATCTGAAGCAAGTAATGCACATAAAATTATTCCTTACATATATCATAAAAATAGTGGAGTCCGTTATTCTGCTGTCATCGCTTTAAAGTTGTGTAAATCGTTGGGAGCAGAAGATGCTTTATTGAAGTTACTTACAGTGGAAGAGAATCGAGATGATATTGTAAATATATGTGCCACTTTATATGAGATTGGAACAAAGCGATCAATTCTACCTTTAACGAAACTTTTACACTGCGATAGTGCGTATATTCGTTCAGCAGCTATTGAGACTTTAGCAGAAATCGGAAGAACAGACTTACAAATAGTTTATATTGATGGTTTAGCTGATAGAAATGTCATAGTGAAATATGAGGCTATTCGAGCTATTTATGCATATGGAGATGAAATGGCGATTAAACCAATTTGCGAACGTGTAACGAAAGTTGTTTCTAGAAGACGTAAAAATGAAGTAGAGCCTACTGACGAATCAGAGATTGTCATCGCCCTGCGTTTTTTACATAAGTTTGTTGGTCATGAAGAAGTTTTAAAGACGTTTGATAAAGTGTACAAAAAACGTGGAAACTTGTTTATGGCGGAGAGGAAGTGGCTTCGAGACAATATTGCTTACTTTCAAGAGAAAGAAAGAATGTAAGAATCATAAAAAAAGAGTCAGTCTCAACAATGAGACTGACTCTTTTTAGTACGAACTAGTTTAATACTTTCACTGTAACTGTTTTACGTCCCCAGTTACTAGATGTACCTTTATCAGGCATTAAAACGTCGATTTTATGTCCTTTAATAGCTCCACCAGTATCACCAGCGATTGCTACTCCGTAACCTTCAACCCATACTTTTGAACCTAATGGAATGACACTTGGATCAACTGCAATTAGTTTCATGTTTGGATTAGCTGTTAAGTTATGACCCATAGCTGATTTTACTTGGTCGCCTGCTTTATAACCATTTTCAAGTGGATCTGCTGTGTAAGCTGTTGCTACAACTTGTAACTCACGAGAAGATGATGGTGCACTTGTTTCAGTTTCTTTTGCAACAGGTTGTTGTGTAGCTGGTTTTTGAGCTTTAGCCGCTTCACGAGCTTCAGCTGCCTCTTGAGCTTTAGCTGCCTCTTGAGCTTTAGCCGCTTCACGAGCTTCAGCTGCTTCTTGAGCCTTAGCTGCTTCACGAGCTTTAGCTGCCTCTTGAGCTTTAGCCGCTGCTTGAGCTTCAGCTGCTTCACGAGCTTTAGCTGCTTCACGAGCTTTAGCTGCTTCTTGAGCCTTAGCTTCTGCTTGAGCTTCAGCTTCTGCCTGAGCTTTAGCTTCTGCTTGAGCCTTAGCTGCTTCACGAGCTTTAGCTGCCTCTTGAGCTTTAGCCGCTGCTTGAGCTTCAGCTGCTTCACGAGCTTTAGTTGCTTCTACTACTTTAGCTTTAGCTTGCGTTTCAGCTACTTCACGAGCTTTAGTTGCTTCCGCTGCTTTAGCTGTATCTTGAACTTTAATTGTTTTTTCTACTTTAACTGCTGGTTGAACTTTAACTGGAGCTTTACCTGTTAAGTAAGGAACATGAACATAAGCTGTTTTTCCGTTATATTCAAATTGAATCCAGTCATTTTGTACTTGGTGTGTCGTTTCGATTACATCATCTTGTTTCAACTTACCAAGAATTTCTGAGTCAGTGTTTGCACCAGCACGTACGTTTAATACGTTTGCTGTTACGTAGTAAGTGTCTTTTGTATAGTCAGCGCTAATGAAAGCTTCTTTACCGCTGTTTAATTTCACTTTTGACCATCCGTTTTCTGTATGTAAAACGTTAACTTTATATCCATCTAATAACTTTCCGACAACTTGTGATTCAGTAGTTGGGTTTTCTCGTACATTTAGTACATCAGTTGTTACAAACGTTTCTGCTTTAGCAGATGTTGTGAAAATCCCAAGACCAAAAACCGCTGCTGTTGCTATACCCATAAATTTTTTCATAATAGCCTCCATTGCATTTGTTTTCGTTGACCTCATTATAGCAACCATTATTTTCTTATTTGCGGAAAACACAAAACTACAAAGCATTCGTAACGGGTCATTAATATTCTGTAATAATTCCAGTAATATCCTAAAAGCGCTTTCTTATAGTTGTTAGGGGAGGTTAGAGCATATGATACATAAAAAGGGGAGTATTTCAATTTCTAATCGGTTAATAATGTTTCTGTAGTGTTACGTAAATGTTTCTTAATTGTTACGAAAACGACTTATTTTGTTGTTGGAACAGAAAAGTAGTTATGTAAAAATAACTATTTTAGTTGTAGAGAAATATAAATGAGGTGAAAATCGATAAAATATCGCTATAATTGTTACAAAATAAGTCGAGGTATGGAAAAAATTACGCCTTGATTTTAGTCTGTCACATATTATTTTTGCAATAATAGGATTCTATAATAGCTTTAGTACTTTACAATAGCTAAAGGTATGTATAACGTAAAACATATATAATAGAAGAAACACGATTTAATAGATAAATAAAAAAACGTAGGAGTGTAAATTCCTACGTTTTTGTTTATTCATATCGTAAACATTCAATTGGATCCAGTTTTGCAGCTTTGTTAGCTGGTAGTAGACCGAATATAATACCGATTAACATGGAGATACCTACTGCAAGAAGTCCAAGTTCTTTTGAGACAACGAGTGGCCATCCGGCAAAGATGGAAACGATCCAAGCGAAGAAGATACCGAGCATGAATCCGATGAATCCACCGAGTCCTGTTAAAATACAAGATTCAATTAAGAATTGTGTTAATACTTTACCGCGTGTTGCACCAAGTGCTTTACGAATACCAATCTCACGTGTACGTTCTGTTACAGATACAAGCATAATGTTCATTACGCCGATACCACCAACAAGTAAGGAGATAGCAGCAATACCACCGAATACCATTTTCATCATACCGATTGATTCGTCTAATTGCTTCGTAAATTCACCTAAATCTTGTGCTTCGAATTTGTGCTCAAATTTAGGTGCTTTCATTTCGTTTAAAACAGAAACGGCTTGTTTTTCTACACTTTTACGTTCTGTTGGAGAGGTCATTGTTAATCTTACCGAGTCATACTCATTTACTCCTGAAATGACAGGCGCGTTTTCAAGTGACGTATAACCTTCAGGCATAGGCATTCCGAAGTCGTTTTTCGCTTCGTATACACCGACTATTTTATACGGTTTTCCTTTTATATCTGTGTATTGATTTGATTCCCAACCACTAAATAATTTGTTGAAAGCTTCTTCATTTAATATAACAGCAGGGATTGCTTGGTTTAATTCGCTGTCGTTTAATTCACGACCGTGAACTAATTTTATTTTCGAATCTGTCATAAAGGCGCCTGTTCCACCTTTTAAATCAAGATTTACATCTTTTGAACCAGCAGATGCTTTTACTTTCATACTTACATCTGGATACACATCTTTAACGCCCGAGACGGTTTGAAGACGGTTTAGCATATCAGGTGTGATTTTTGCACTATCTGTTCCGTAATCAGGATTGTTGTAGTAAATGGTTATTTCATTATCTTTTCCTTGGCCTAATTCTTCTTTAAACTTTGCATTTGTACCATCACCCATTGAAATGATAGTAATAATGGCACTAATACCGATAATAATTCCTAGCATCGTTAAGATAGAACGCATTTTATGAGCAAAGATAGAGGAAAGGGCCATGCGTATATTTTCACTCGTGTTCAAAATTAACCTCTCCAATCTTGGACGATATTTCCGTCACGAATTACAATTTGACGTGCTGCAGCTTCCCCAATTTCACGATCGTGGGTAATCATAATGATTGTTGAGCCTTGTTTGTTTAATTCGTAAAAGAGGTCCATAATTTGTGTACTCGTTTTCGTATCAAGTGCACCCGTCGGTTCATCGGCTAAAATGAACTTTGGATTATTTACAATTGCGCGTGCCACTGCTACACGTTGTTTTTGTCCACCTGATAATTCGTTCGGCAGATGAGTAGCGCGATCAGCTAAACCTACTTTTGTTAAAGCGGCTAATGAGAGCTCACGTCTTTCTTTTTTATCAACTCCAGCGTAAATAAGAGGTAGCTCTACATTTTGAAGTGCTGTAAGTCTCGGTAATAACATGAAGTTTTGGAATACAAATCCGATCTCTTTATTACGAACACGTGCAAGTTCTGTTTCAGACATGTTTGAAATATTTTGACCAGCTAGTTCATACGCACCTGTCGTTGGTTTATCTAAGCAACCGATAATGTTCATTAATGTTGATTTACCAGAACCAGATGGTCCCATAATAGAAGTGAATTCTCCCTGGTTCAGTGTTACGTCAATGCCGTGTAATATTTGTACGGATTCTGCACCATTTTGGAAAGATTTCGTGATGCCTTTTAAGTTAATCATTCAACGACAACCTCCATACCATCTTTTAAGTCTTTTTCAGGTTTAGAGATAATTTGTTCTCCTTTTTTCACTCCAGAAACTTTCGCTTCGCTATCAGTCTCGAATTCAACAGTAACCGCTTGTTCTTTCGCTTTACCGTCTTTTACAACGAAGACAACATTTTTGTCACCTTTTTTCACGATGCTGCTTTTCGGAACAATTGTACCAGTTGCTTCGCCAGATTTACTTGTTACGTAAACGTGGAAGCCGTTTTGTAATTCTTCACTGTTGTCTAATGTGACCGTGAATTGATAGTTAGAAACAGTTTTGTTTTCATCCATGCTCTTTAATGGTGTAGAACCGATTTCTGTTACTTTTCCTGTCCAAGTCTTACCAGCAACCGTTTTTGATGAAACAGTTACTTCTTGCCCAACTTTCATACTAGCAAGCTCGTATTCAGAAAGTTGACCTTTTACTTTAAATGGACCAGCATGACGAAGTGTAATGCCGCTCATACCTGTTTTTTCATCAGCAGTTTTTACGATATCATCAATTACGCCATCAGTAGGGCTCGTTACAGAAAGTGTGTTTACTTTCTCTTTTGCTGCTTTAATCATTTCATCAGATTTTTCAACTTCAAACTTCTTCATTTCAATTTGTGATTCTAATTGTTGTACTTCGATTTCTGATGCTTTTAACGCTTCAGCAGGAAGGCCTGCATTTTTATCTTTTTGTAATTTTTGTTTCGCTGCATCAATTTGTTTTTGGAACAATGTTACTTCTTTTTGTGCGATTTTCTTTTGCATTTCTGCTTCTGTTACACCTTGTTTCGCAGTAGGGTCATTATATTTAAAAAGGAGTTGCCCTTTTTTTACTTCATCCCCTTTTTTTACAGCTAATTCATACGTACCTTTTGTTGGATCAAATGAAATTGTTTCGATGCCGTTTGGAATGACTTCACCGCCAAATTTTTGCGCGTTTTCAATTTGTTTTTCTGTTACTTTATATCCGCTATATGCCATTGCTACTTCTGAACTACCACCAGCAAATGCAAAATATGATCCAGCTGCAATACCGATTGCTACTACACTAGTAATTAACACTTTATTTTTCTTCTTCATCTATTTATCACCTTTTCGTTCGTTTTAGTATCTACATTCAGTATAAAAGAGGTGAAGAATCTGACAAATCGTTTTAGCTTACAATAACCTTACAGTTTTGTAAGGTATGAATATGTAAATGTAAGGTAGAGTTTGTCCAAGTGTGAGCAAATGAATTGACTCGTTGTTTCTTTCTTACAATAATATTGTATGAAGGAGAGGAGGAGGCAAGATGGAAGCTTATTTTAGTGCGCATCCATTAAAACCATTTATTCCATACTCAAGGCAACACGTCCTTATATTATTTATTATGTTGGTGGGGATATTTTTTCTGTATCAATACCAAGATGTATTACGGCAAAGTGAGTGGAATATAACGGTTCGATATGCGATTGCATTTTTATTTATTGGGAGTGAAATTGGGCTTCATATGTGGGAATGGAAAGCGGGGATTTTTGAACTAGGCACTTCATTACCATTTGAGTTATGTACGATTAGTTTATTGTTAGCATCGATTATGATTATAACGAAAAGTTACCTCATATATGAGATTGTATTTTTTACAGGAATTATCGGTGCATCACAAGCTATTTTAACGCCGAACGTGCAATATGCTTTTCCGCATTTTCGCTTTATAGAATTCTTCGCTGCACATGTATTACTCATTTGGGCACCACTCTTTATGACGTGGGTAGAAGGATATAGACCGACCTTGCAATCAATTAAGCGTACGATGATATTTTTAAACATAATAATTCCAATCGTTTCTTTTGTGAACTACAAAACAGGTGGCAATTATATGTTTTTAGCTCGTAAGCCAGAGACTGCTTCATTACTTGATATGTTAGGGCCGCACCCTTACTATATTATTTCATTAGAAATAGCTGCGCTTATTGGATGTTTTATTTTGTATATGCCATTTGCGAAAAGAGAAGGGCATGCGCATAAAGAATCACTAGGATCGTAACCTAGTGATTTTTTTACGAGTATATTTACAATTCAGAAAATTAAGAATAAAATTAGGGGGTAAATTATATAAAGAGAGAAGGGAAAACGTGGTCAAAAAAGTTTTTCTGAATGGGATGGAAGTGACGGTTCAATTTATTATTTCGATTTTGGGTATTATTTGTTTAGGGGCACTGCCGAAATTATTTTATGGATTTGAGCTGCATGCATCACAGTACATAAAGAGTTTACAAGAAGTGTTTGTGAATTTAATGGACATCTCCAATTTTAAATATGTGGGAGATAAATTTTTATTTCCGCAGTTGTTCGTCCATTATAAAGAAACGATTGTGATTTTTTTGGCGGCTTTTTTCATTTCATTATTTGTAGCATTTTGTATTGTTTATGTCATTATGAGTAGTTCACCGCGTATACAACATCGCATTAAATCATTTCTCATCTTCCTAGAATCTATTCCAGACATTCTTCTTATTTTAGTATCACAAATTTTAGTTGTATGGTTTTTTAAACAAACAGGCTTTTTACCTTTTCAAATTGCGTCAATTGGAGGCGAGTCGATTAGAGGATTGCCGATATTTTGTTTGAGTATACCGACTACGATTCTGTTTGTAAAAATGTTAGTGCTTCGTTTTGAAAATGAGCTAGAAAAAGATTATGTACTATTTGCTAAGGCGAAAGGGCTGAATCGTTTTCATATTTTAAATCGTCATGTTTTACGAAATGTGTTGCTTAGTACATTATTCTTTGCGAAAACGAATATCTTTTTTATGTTATCTAATTTATATATTATAGAATGGATTTTTAATACGGGTGGTATTTTTATGTTTTTGAAATCGTATGAAGGTATTAGGGTGGAGGTCTTCATCGTTAGTGTGCTACTTATTTATATTCCGATTTTTATTTTGTTTAAATTGTTTCATTATCTCATTCCAGCTGCGATGAAGGAGAAAGAAACAGTAAACAAAAACATAGACAAAAGTGTGCATATATAGTGAAAAGTAGTTATGAAACAATATAAACCAAAAGAATTTTCAGAAATGCTTAATGTCTCTGTTAAGACATTGCAAAGGTGGGACAATCAAGGTGTTTTAACCGCTTACCGAAACCCAAAAGGAAGAAGATATTATACAGAAGAACAGTATAAGGAATATATGGGTATTCAAGAAGAACTTGTTCAGGATTTAATATCTATCATTCATGTATTTAGCTGTAGAATATATGGGGTGAGAAAATACAAAAAGAAAATGTCGGAGGATGAAGACTTATGAAAAGAGCATATTTAATAGAAATCAAACCGACAACTGAACAAATTAGTAAAATCCGTCAAACTATTGGGGTGTGTCGATATGTATATAACCTGTATATCTCTAAAAATAAAGAGGCATATGAGTCGGAGGGGAAATTTCTTAGTGGCTATGACTTTTCCAAATGGCTAAACAACATTCATACAAAAGAGTGTGACCAGTGGATTAAAGAAGTGTCGAGCAAATCGGTAAAACAAGCGATTATGAATGGAGATAAGGCTTTTAAGCGATTTTTTAAAGGTTTATCTAATTTTCCACGATATAAAAAAAAGAGGAAGCAAGATGTGAAGTGCTACTTTCCGAAAAACAACAAAACAGATTGGACAGTAGAAAGGCATAGAGTAAAAATCCCCACAATTGGTTGGATAAGGTTAAAAGAATATGGATATATCCCTAAAAATGCAACTGTAAAAAGTGGCACAGTATATCAAAGAGCAGGAAGATACTACGTGTCTATACTCTGTGAAGCGAAAGAGGTAAAACCAAATCCAACCCTCAATGCAGTAGGTCTAGGAATTGATTTGGGAATTAAAGACTTTGCTGTACGTAGCGATGGAAAAACTCACAAAAATATAAATTAAACAATACAAGTAAAAAAGATAGAAAAACGGTTAAAACGTGAACAACGCTCTTTATCACGCAAATTTGAAAATATAAGGAAGAGAGGTGAACAACCTGTTACTAATAAAAGAGCGAATATAAACAAAAATATTCTTAGGGTGCAACAACTACATGCTAGGCTAGCAAATATTCGATTAGCATATGTAAAGTCTATTGTAAATGATGTGGTGAAAACCAAGCCAACGTTTATTACAGTAGAAGATTTGAATGTGAAAGGTATGATGAAGAACAAACATCTATCTAAAGCTGTAGCGCAACAATGTTTTTATGCTTTTAAAACATGGTTATCAGCGAAATGTAGGGAATATGGAATTGAACTACGGCAAGTGGACAGATTCTATCCATCTTCTAAAATGTGTTCAGTTTGCAGTCAAAAAAAGTCGGATTTAAAGCTGTCTGACCGAGTATATACATGTGAATGTGGCAATGTAATAGATAGAGATTTAAATGCGTCAATCAACCTTTTACAAGCAAAAAAATATACAATACTAACGTAAATAGATTGTATATATGTACGGTGGGCTACATCGGAATTTACGCCTGTGGAGTGTCACAGCAAACTGTAGTAGCAAGTGATTAGCGAGGCAGGGCACGTAGAAGCAGGAATACTCTAAGAATATACATTTGTCTATATTTTTAGTAGCAGAGACTATAATATGTGGACGTATATAAAAAGCGATAAAAGATTTTGGATAAGCATTGGGTTTCTTCTCATATTAGTTCTTTTGAGCATCGGAAATACGATATGGAATGATGGACATATTAGACAAGTTACATTGCAATATGATGCGGATGAAAATCCACAAGTGCCACCGTTTTCACCTTCATTACAATTTTTACTTGGGACAGACCGGAAAGGATACGACCTGTTACATTTAGTCATTGAAGGCGCAAAGTGGACGATTGGTATCTCTATTTTAATTGCGGCACTTAGAATGGTAATAGGTGTGTTTTTCGGTGTCGTCCTCGGAACGTACATAAAAAGAGGATTTTCAAAAATCGAGGCTTTCTTTGATAGTTTTACAGTTATTCCAACAGTTATGATTGCGTACTTTTTTCTTCATTTTGCAAATGCATTTGGGAGTGGAGAAGAAACAACAACCTTCTTTGAAAGGGCTTCGTTTCAAGTTTTATTACTTGTAATGCTTGTGATGCCAGTTATTGCACTGTATGTTGCGAAGGAAGTACGTAAATTGAGAACCGAAGAATTTATTGAAGCTGCGTGCATATTGGGTGGATCGAGAAGGCACATTGTGATAAAGCATATTTTCCCGCATCTTTATATGACGTTTATACTTGTATTTTTTCAGCAGTTTACGCAAACTCTTACTATTTTACTGCACTTAGGATTACTGGAAATATTCTTTGGTGGAACAGTTCAGTTTTTAGGACCGATAGAAGAAATAGAATCTTACACGCATGAATGGTCAGGTTTAATTGGAGTATACTTTAGGTCATTAACAGTGAATCCGTGGATCCCTCTTGTTCCGATTACATTTTTTGGACTTACTATTTTTTCAGGAAATATGATTGTAAAAAGTATCGAAGAGGCGATGATGAAAGTAAGGTTGGGAGGAGAGATAAAGAAGGACATTGTAGAAGAGGAACAATCTGCTGTGCAATCAAAAGAAGAGTTATTTACTTTTAAGCATACGATGTGAAGAACCTAGGAAACTAGGTTCTTTTATTTTGTTATATTACAATATCGTAAGAGAGATGTAATGAAAATCGATAGGGGAGAAATACAATTTCGTATACACTTCATGTATAGAGAAATGCGAGAGCGGGTGAAGGTGTACGATGGATTTTTTAGAAGTATCAAAACGTAGTATAAAACGAAATATGAAAGATTATTTTCTATACTTTATTTCATTAGTAGGCAGCATTATTATTTATTTTACATTCGTATCGATTAAACGAAATGAAAGTGTAGTAGCTCTTTTAAAAGAATCGGATAAAGTGGAAACGACATTTACGCTTGCACAAATATTGTTGATTATCTTTTTAACGATATTTATTTTTTATTGTAATAGCTTCTTTTTGCGAAAGAAGAAAAAAGAAATTGCGTTATACAGTTTACTAGGTATCCGTAAAGAAGAAATTGCGAAGTTACTCTTTTATGAAACGTTATTAGTTGGTGCTGCGGCAAGTGTGTTAGGTATTCTTGCTGGTTTACTTATAGCGAATATGTGCGCAGGGCTTCTTGTGAAGTTAATGGGAAGTGCGTTTACTTTTACATTTACGATTTCATTTTTATCTATAGTAGAAGTTCTTATAACGATAGGCGCAATTTTCTTTATTGCATCATGGAAAAGTAAAAAGTTAATTTATGAGCATCGCTTAGTTGAATTACTATATGGTGAAAATCAGAAAGAAGAGGCACCTACGTATTCAAGTAAGAAGGCAAAGCGAGCGATTGTTTTATTAATTACAGGTTATATCATTGCGCTACTTACACAAATCTTTGGATTTGGAGCCATTTTTATTACAGGCCTACTTATTTTTGGTTGTATTGTAAAAGGTACGTTTTTACTATTTGAGCAATATACAGTGAAATCACTCCATAAAATAAAGGGAGATAAAACGAAATATTGGAATGGAACGAACATTTTATCCATTTCTTCATTGTTCTTCAGAATAAAAGGGAACGTAAAGATGCTGGGGCTATTATCTTTATTAAGTGCGGTGACACTATGCACAATTGGTATGAGTTCTAGTATGTATTATGGAGCGCAGAAGACAGCGGCATTAATGAATCCAGTTAGTTATGAATTTGTAACAACTGGAAAGGAATTAGATAAGAAAGTTAGAGAAGAAATTCAAAAACATGAGTTAGCAATTAAAAATGAAACGTCTGTAGCGATGCTCTCTATGCAAGGGAAGATAGATGAGGAACAAATATTAACTGGGTATTTAATAGGTAATGGTAATGTACAAATTATAAAAGTGAAAGATTATAATAAATCAGCTTCTATGTTAGGTAAGAAACAAGTTATTCTCGGTTCTGAAAAGGAAGTTGTTTTATTAGATCCGTATAAGTCGTATAACATAGAAAAGAATTCACTTGAAGGAAATAACGTGTCCTTTGAAGGGATGAAGAGTGGTTTAACAATCGTTGATCACCGCGAAGAAACAGTTGTGAGTGCGAAACTTGCACCCGTGGGGCTTGTTGTTCGAGATTCGTTATTTGATAAGTTGCAGAAAGGAAAGGATGTTTCAACAGTTAGTGGATTTATCGTTGAAGGAAACGGTAATAGCGAACTAACGAAAGAGCTAGGGACAATCATTCCTAAAGAAGTGAAACTCCAATCATTTGAGGAGGCGAGCCAATCTGAATTGCAAGATGGTGCAGTGTTATTATTTGCTAGTGTATTTTTAGGGATTGTCTTTATTTTGGCAACGGGTTGTATTTTATATTTTAAACAAATAACAGAAGCGATGGCAGAGCGACCAGCGTACGGAATGTTAAAGAAAATTGGACTAACGAAAAGGGAAGCAACAGAGTCAGTAAGAAAGCTAGTAGGGGCGATTTTCGTAGTACCTTTACTACTTGCAATATGTCATACGTTCTTTGCATTTTTAAGCTTGATGGGCTTTACAGGTATGTTTGAATATAGTCTTCCTTTACTAGGTAGTATAGGGGTGTATATCATCATATACTTTGGTTACTATATGTTAACGGTTCGTTCGTACACAAATACTGTGTTTAGCGATAGAAAATAAAAAGAAGCAAGCATGGAGTTCATGCTTGCTTCTTTTCTTTATTTTGTAGAAACTTCGCCTTCAGCTTCTGTTTGCGGAATAAAGTATCCGATTATACCACCAATTATTGCTGGAACGATCCAGCCGATTCCTAAGTTATAAAAAGGAATGGTGTGTACGATATTAGCGATAAAACTTGGTATCATTCCCACATTATCAAGTGCATGAATACAGCTAATAATGAATGCTGCGATCATTGCTCCGATGTAGACAGAAGGTTTACGTTTCGTATATTTATCAATAAATGATACGAAAATTAAAATGATTGTAATTGGATACAGAATGATTAATACAGGTAATGTAATTTTTATTAGTAAGCTTAATCCTAAGTTTGAAATCACGAAGCTAAAGATACAAACGTATAGTACAAGCTTCTTATATGAAACGTTTGTTAGTACTGTTGCGAAATAGTTGGCGAATGCACTTACAACACCAATTGCTGTCGTTAAACAAGCAGCTATAATGGCGATACTTAATAAAACATTACCGCTTGTCCCAAAGAATTGGTACATAACAGTAGCTAATAGTTGACCACCGTTCTCGAATTGTCCTAAGTGTCCGTTTGAAGCGCCGATATAACCGAGTAAGAAATAAACAATTGTTAAGAATAGAGCTGCAATGCTCCCGCAAATAATTGTATATTTCGCAATCGATTTCTTCTCTTGTATCCCGTTTTGGCGGATTGCATTTACAACAATTGTTGATAATACAAGTGCTCCAATTGCATCTAACGTTAAAAATCCTTCAAGAAATCCTTTGAAAAATGGAATTTCTTTATAGTCACCAACAGGTTCTGCAAACGTTCCTGGTGAAAGAATCGCTTTTGTTGCCATAATTGCAATAATTCCAAGTAAAATTGGTGTTAATATTTTTCCGATATGATCTACTAATTTGGATGGATTTAATGATAAGAAGTAGACGACTGTAAAGAAAATCGCACTAAAGATTAACATAGAGTACCATTGGTCTGGGAAAAGTGGTGCAATCCCAATTTCGTAAGATACAGATCCAGTTCGTGGAATAACAAATAGTGGGCCGATTGAAAGATAAATAATGATAGCGAATATTGCTGCGAATTTTGGATGAACACGGCTTGCTAAAGTGTTAAAACTACCACCGGCAAGGGCAACAGCGACGATAGCTAGTAAAGATAAACCGACGTCTGTAATAATAAATCCTGTAATGGAAATCCACATGTTTTCTCCGGAAGAAAGACCGAGAAGGGGCGGGAAAATCATATTACCAGCACCGAAGAAAACTGCGAATAGTAATAAACTAATCGAAAGTATTTGCGCTGGTTTTAAAGTTGTACGCATATAAAGAAAATCCTCCTAATGAGTGTTTTTGTCGAAAATTCAAATAATTTGTCGAGTAACTGTTACTATTTTAAAGGTCTGATGACTAGAAAGCAATAGGGAATTTTGAAAATATTAAAAAATAATGCATTAAATCGAATAAATATACTATTTATATCTTTAATAGGAAGGATTTAACTTTGAACGTAAAAAAACACATATCGCTAGGATACGTGTATTAAAAATAAATTTTTCGATCGCGTTCTTCTTTTAAAATTTCAACCGCTTCTCGGAAACGTTGCGAATGAACAATTTCTCGTTCACGTAAAAAGCGTAAGCTGTCATTTATGTCAGGATCGTCAGATAAATCAATGAGCCATTGATAAGTTGCTCTTGCCTTTTCTTCAGCAGCAATATCTTCATATAAATCTGCAATAGGGTCTCCTTTTGCTTGAATATAAGTAGCAGTAAAAGGGACGCCACCAGCATTATGATAAAACAAAGCACTATCATGATTAGCGTACTGTGCGTCTAATCCAGCAGCTTTCATTTGCGCTGGTGTTGCATCTTTTGTTAATTTATAAATCATTGTCGCAATCATCTCTAAATGTGCGAATTCTTCTGTCCCAATGTCGGTTAGTAAGCCAACGACTTTATCAGGAATTGTATAGCGTTGATTTAAGTAGCGAAGAGCAGCAGCCAGTTCGCCGTCCGCACCGCCATACTGTTCCACTAATAGTTTGGCGAGCGCTGGATTACAAGTACTTACTTTAACTGGATATTGTAATTTCTTTTCATAAATCCACATAATCTCTCTCCTTTATATTTGCCATGGCCACGGTCCTTTGCTCCATTCCCATGGAGCGTTAGAGTAACTATTTCCAAACTGCTGAAGTGGCCCATATCTTTCTTCGATTTTTTGTTGTAATACTCTTCGTTTATAGGAGAAATCGTTGAATTGATTTATAGCTGCAGTATCGTTTGGGTGCGTATCTAAATAGAGGGTGAGTTCAACTAATACAAAGTCTAGTTCTTGTAGTTCTTCAATCCATTTGTAATATTCATCAGGCAATGTCTGTGTCACGTGTTTATTCACCGTCCTTTTTTGTAAGGATTTTCATAAAAATCATAAAAAGCAGGCCACAGAGTTCCTTTTCGTAAAGCTTCTTTTGGTGGGAATTGTGGTAGGTTAGGTGGTTGAAAGCCCATAAATAGGTGTGGGGGAGTTGAGTAATATTTCTTTCCGATTGAAGGGCAAGGATCGTTTGGGCCATGGAAAGGTATGTAGGATCTCATAAATTCATCCATGTTACACGCCTCCTTTATAAATGAAATATTCATCACTACGTATTGTATTCGTACATAATTGCAAATTATGACTCATATAGAAAACTAAAAGGGGCAGGGGGAGTGCGGATGAAAAGTGTTACGACATGTATTGTATTAGAATCTAAAAACTTAAAGGAAACATTATATTTTTATGAAGGAATTCTAGGGTTTAAACCGAGCAAGGAGAGGCCACAAATACGTGTAACAGGTGTGTGGTATGATATCGGTTCAACAAGAATTTGTTTTGTTGTAAATAGGGGACTGGGGGAACATAGAGAGACCGTTATCTCATCAGTGAAAGAACTGTTGTTAAAAACTACAAATATCGAGCGGTTAAAGAAGAAGTTAGTGTTTTATCAAATATCATTTGTAGAAGAGCGGCATGGTGAAGAAGTCAAAATAATATTTCATGATCCAGATGGTTATATACTCCAATTCCTTTCCGTAGAGAACAGGGAAGAGAGCCTTTTTTAATGTAATAATTTGGATGTAGAATGAAAAAAATATTGACAAGCTTAGGCAAATATTTTAATGTGATTGTATAAAATTGTGTATATAAAGGGGAGTAACTTATTACAGTAAAGTCGTCATTACAGGGAGAAACCCTCGGCTTTATTGGCAACGTTTCGTTGTTAGTGAGACCTTTACCAGCAATGGTAAAGGCCCCTTCTTGTCTTTTTTAGGACCCTTACCATACTTGGTAGGGTCCTTTTTATATACAAAGAGAGGAGAAATAAAAATGAAAAAACTTATTAGTAGATTAAGAGTTGTATTTCATGTTCGTCGTTTTGTTCCATTCCTATTTGACTTTTTTACTTCAAAAGAGGTTTCAATAAAGAAGAAAATCTTATCCATTGCTTTTTTAGTTGGTTATGTAGCGATGCCGCTCGATTTAATTCCAGACTTCTTACCATTTATCGGTATTTTAGATGATATTGGAATTGTGTTATTCATTTTGAACCGAATTGTAAAAATGGCGCCAGTGCAATTGCAAGAAAAGCATAATGTAAATATTGGATAGGAGTTAAAAATATGGAGCAAATTATTTTAGATATAATCGAGTTTTTAAAGCAGTTTTCTTATTTTGGAGTTGTACTGGCTTTAACGTTTGAATTTATTCCAGCAGAAGTCGTTTTGCCCATGGTTGGGTATTGGGTGTACGAGGGAGATATGAATTTTTGGCTAGCTGTATTAGCAGGGACACTTGGCGGAACGACAGGACCATTAACGTTATACGCACTCGGTTATTACGGTGGTCGTCCTCTATTAATAAAGTACGGGAAATACTTCTTTATTAAAGAAGAGCAAATTCAAAAAGCAGATGATTTCTTTGAGAAGTATGGGCCAGTTGTAGCATTTGTTGGACGCTTTGTACCGGGAGTTCGAACGCTTATTTCTGTTCCATGTGGTATGGCGAAAATGAACATATGGAAATTTAGCATATATACATTTGTAGCAATGTTCCCGTTAACGACTTTGTATATTTATTTTGGAATGAAATTAGGTCCGCATTGGGAAAAAGCGGCGGATGTTGTTGGACAATATATGCTACCGATATTACTAGTCGTAGTTATTGTTGTAGGTGGTATATTAATCTATAAATTTATGAAAAAAAGAAATAGAACAGAATCTATCTAGTCATTCGTACAGGAGTTGTCTTATTTTTTGAAAATAGATGAATAGTACAGGCAAAAGACTCTGAAGGACATACACATATAAGGAATAAAAAAGAAAGAAGGGAAAGACTATGGCTTGTGAGTGCTCAGGAACAGTTTTAACGTGTTGTTCGGATAATAGTAGTAACTTCGTCCAAGATAAAGTATGTAATTCATGGTCTAGTGCCGCTGCTAGTACATTTACTGTGTATGCGAATAATGTGAATCAAAATATCGTTGGAACAGGTTATTTAACTTATGATGTCGGGCCGGGTGTGAGCCCTGCAAACCAAATTACAGTGGCAGTGCTCGATTCGGGCGGAGGAACGATTCAATCATTTACCGTTTCTGAAGGAACAAGTATTGCGTTTACGTTCCGTCGTTTTAATATTATTCAAATTACGACACCAGCTACTCCGTTAGGAACCTACCAAGGAGAGTTTTGTATTACTACACGTTATTTAATTTCATAGAGAGGGGAAAAATAAGATGGGGAATTGTAGTACTAATCTTTCATGTTGTGCAAGTTCGCAAAAAACGATTGTTCAAGATAAAGTTTGTATTGACTGGACTGCATCAGCAACAGCTGAAGTAATTTATGCAGATAATATTTCTCAAGATATTTATGCATCGGGGTATTTGAAGGTAGATACTGGTACTGGACCTGTTACACTTGTGTTTTATACTGGTGGTATAGCAGGGACTGCATTGGAAACGATTGTTGTAGCCACTGGAAGTAGCGCATCTTTTACAGTTCGTCGTTTTGATACTGTTACGATTCTTGGAACAGCAGCTGCTGAAACTGGGGAATTTTGTATGACAATTCGATACACTTTATCTTAGTATATATAGATTTTTAAAATTTTAAAAGACGTGCAAACGATTTATTAGTTTGCACGTTTTTTTGTAGTCTTTTGATTAGATTCAAAAGGATAGTTTTTGTGGTTATAGGCAATCTCGCTTTGATTTACAGTAAGTTAATTGGAAACAATAGCGCCCTTCAATGTAAATAGAAGGATCTAATGGAATATCAATAATAGAAACAGATAGTAAATCAAACCCTGTGTATGAAATGGTGTTTCCGGGTAAAACTGTAAAAATATTTGTGGTAGAACCGATTATTTGGACGGATAATGCAGAAGTACTATTTCTATTGTTATATATGGAGATAGTACCAGATAATGAAACAACTCCATCGTTTTTCCAAATGGTTACTGTGGAGTAAGTTTGTTTTAGTTGTTTTTGAGAAATTGGAATAAAATCATTGGAGATAAGAATATCCCCGGCAAATTCATTAGTAATGAGTTCAGCATCACATCTTTCAGGTGGCGGAATAGGAGGAGGACAGGGACAAATAGGTTGACAAATGATAGATAAAGGAGCAAAACAACCGATGTTTTTATGGGGTTTCAATGGAATCCCTCCTTTTAAAAAGGTATTTATTATTATTAAATGTAACAGCATGGCCGATGTGTTAAGAATGGACAAAAAAAATAAAATCGTGATAGTTTCATAGGCTCATATCTCTTAATAGTTTTTATAGGGAAAATTAGTTTTCTATTAGACAAAAAGTACTTGTTTTATGTAAATGTGGCACTTAATATAAAATTGACTGTATATTTACAAAATTTAAACAAAATACATTTTTAGTTTAAATGAAGTTAATATATGTTCGATACAATAACCAGTGTAATTAATTTATTATATGAGGAGGATTCATGTGGAAAGAACAGCTTTACGAAAAGTAAGAGGTCTTATTGGATTATTAATGGTTTTTGTATTAGCATTCGTATCATTTCCGTGGAGTACATCAGTCAAGGCGGAAGAGAAGAAGCAAGAAAAGGCACCAAGTGAAAAGAAGATAGTTTTTCCAGTCGTAAGTGATGTACATATTAAAAATAGTGGAACGGATGATACGTTTCGCTGGAAACGAGCGATTGAACAGCTCAATACGCTTGCACCAAAGCAAGATGCTTTTGTTATCGTAGGTGATTTCACAGATACAGGATCAGTGCAGCAATATGATCGTTTCATGCAAGTATATAATGAAAATGCAAATAAAGATGCAGTACGAATGAATTCTCTAGGGAACCATGATTATTGGAACGGTTTATCTGTAGAGGGAGCGCAGAAGCGTTTCTTAGAAAAAACAGGTATGGAATCGATTTACTATCATAAAGTGGTGAAAGGGTATCACTTCCTAGTTATGTCTCCAGAGGATGGGACAACTCACGGATATTATTCAGACAAGCAAATTAATTGGTTAAAACAAGAAATGGTAAAGGCACAAAAGGATGATCCAGAAAAACCAATTTTCGTATTTTTACACCAACATATTAAAGATACAGTATACGGTAGCCAAGAATGGGGAACGCAAGATAGTGCAAAAATTAATGAGGTATTAAAACAGTACCCACAAGTCATTACGTTTTCTGGCCATTCACACTATCCGTTAGATGATCCGAGATCGATTCATCAAAAAGACTTTACATCAGTTGGTACATCTTCTGTAAGTTATATGGAAGTTGAAGGTGGTAAAGTACAAGGGACTATCCCGCCAGGAGCTAGCACGTTAAGTCAAGGTTTATTAGTAGAAGTGGATGATAAAGAGGTAACAATTAATCGCCGTGATTTCCATACGAATTCTTGGACAGGTGAACCGTGGAAAATTCAGTTGCCATCAAAGAAAGAAACTTTTACACATGTAGAAGATCGTGATAAAGAAAAGCCTTACTTTGCAAAAGATGCGAAGTTATCGGTATCAAATGTAACAGAAAATGCAGCAACAGTAACATTCATGCAAGCGTTGGACAACCTTCTTGTTCATTCTTATCGTGTACAAGCTAGAGATAAGCAAACTGGAGAAATAAAAAATAAATTGTTAGCATTCTCAGAGTTTTATCGTGACCCAGTGCCGAAAGAACTAACATTTACACTTGCAGGATTAGATGGCGGGAAAGCATATACATTAGAAGTCGTTGCGATTGATTCATTCGGCAATGAAAGTGTACAACCATTAACGGCAGAAATTACTACGAAAAAAGATAATATTGACCCGAATGTGAAAGTACCAAAGGCAGATGTTTTTGATGTAAACTTTGCAGATGGTACATTTAAAGACAATTCATCATTTGGTACAAAAGGTGATGTTAAGGGCAATGTGACTATTGAATACGATAAAGCATTGAAAAAGAATGTTATGAAGCTAAACGGAAAAGCAAATACATTTGGATATCTTCCGTTTTCAGCAGCACAAAAAGAGAAAGTAGCAAATACGTTTACGTTAGAAACTGTATTTTCAATGAATGAACTCCGCGGTCAAGGTATTTTACAAAATACAGAGAGCGGCGGAATTGGTTTTGAGTCTACAGGAAGTGGATATGTTGAATTATGGGCTCATATTGGCGGTAGTTATAAGCGTGTTGGGGTTCAATTAGCGGCAAATAAAACGTACCATTTAACTGGAACGTATAATGGAAGTGAAGTAGCTATTTACGTAGATGGTAAAAAAGTAAATAGCCAACCAGCTACAGGGAAAGTATATCACCCGAATGTACCATTTGCACTTGGTGCAGATCCAGATAGCAATGGAAATGGTGGTATTCCGTTAAATGGACAAATTGCGCTTGCGAAATTATATAGTAAAGCGTTAAGTTCTTCAGAAGTATTAGCAGCATATAATGAGTTTTCTAACCGTACAAAGTTAGAGGAGGTAAACGCGTTATATGAAGAGCTTGGAAAAGTAAAAGAAGTGTTAGCTGGAACGTATGAGTTTGGTGATAAGCCAGGTCAATATTCAAAGGAAGCATTTCAAGAATTAGAGAAAAGCTATAACACTGCAAAGCAAGCTTTTGAAAATGTAGGAAGTACTGGAGAGCAAATCGTTCAAACGTATAACGCATTAAAAACAGCTAATGTAACATTTGTACAATCAAAAGTGGCAGAAGAACAACCGAAAACACAGAAAGAAAAATTACAAATCAATATTGAATCTGCAAAAGCGTTAGTGAAAAAAGCGCAAGCTGCAAATGTAACGGATGGTTCAGTGAAATCATTGAGTCAAAAAATTACAGTGGCAGAATCTGTGCTAAAAGATGCGAAAGTAAAAGATGCACAAGTAGAAACGATGAATCGTACGATGGAATACGCGATTTCACTCGTTGAAAAAAGCATAAACAAATAAGAGAGCAGAAAAGAAGCTTATCATGATAGGCTTCTTTTTTGTTATACTAAAAGTAGTATAGAATGAAGGAGCGAATAATTTGGAAGAGAAAAAGCTAAAAAGAATTCTTGAATATGTATGGATCGCGGTTGTGCTCCTTGTAGGATATTATTTCTTAAAAGAGAAAAGTATATGGATTTTATTTTTAATGACGTTTTTATTAGCGGGTTTAGGCACGTTATTTATTAATTTCTTCTTTGATAGTTTAAATGCATGGAAGAAGAAAAAGAAGGGAACGAAGTAAAGGAGGGAACAAATGCAAAAGTGGAAGCTTATATATCAGGTGATTATTTTTTTATTGCTTGTAGGTATTGGCGTTTTTACATATTCTACACCAATAGGAAATTGGGCATCGTTTACAGCTTGCATCGGCATATTTTTCATTTTACAATCGTTAACGAAAAAACATACGAATATAGAAAGATAGCTCGCCGTTTTATCGGCGAGCTATTTTGTTATGCTTTTTTCTCTTCATCATTTGTTTTTTCAGTAGCTAAATGACTATGCTTTCTAGAGTAGAAGAAATAGAAGCATAAGCCGACTATAAGCCAAGCTATAAAGCTAATCCATGTCGTTTTAGACAAATTAATCATTAAATATAAACAGCAAAGAATCGCGACAACTGGTAATACAGGTACGAAAGGTGCACGGAATCCGCGTTTTAAGTCAGGGTGTGTTTTTCGTAAAATAAGTACCGCGCAGCAAACGAATGTGAATGCTGTTAACGTACCGATGTTTACTAAATTCGCTAGTAAATGTAAGTCTAAAAGTCCTGCTAGTAAAGCGGCAACAACACCAGTGATCCATGTGTTTAATAAAGGGACTTTTACTCTTTTATTTACACGTGCTAGCGCTTTTGGAAGTAGTCCGTCGCGGCTCATCGCATAAGAAACGCGAACTTGTCCGTACATAACGACTAAGAGGACGGTTGTCATTCCAGTCATCGCTCCAACAGCGAGTAGTCCTGCAATTGTATCTTCGCCAACGAAATGTAAGGCAAAGGCAACTGGATCAGAAACATCTAATTGTGTATATGGGACCATACCTGTTAAAACGAAAGATACAATCATGTATAAAACAGTACAAATAAGAAGGGAACCGATAATGCCAATTGGTAAATCACGCTGTGGTTTTTTCGTTTCTTCTGCAGCGGTTGCGATTGCATCAAATCCTAAGAAGGCGAAGAACACAGTGGCAGCCCCGGTAATGATACCGTCGTATCCGAAAGGAATGAATGGTGTCCAATTTTCAGGTTTTACATATTTTGCGCCTGCTACGATAAAGGCGATAATAACAGCTAACTTGATAAGAACCATAATGTTATTAATGCGTGCGCTTTCGCGTATGCCAAAACTTAAAAGTCCTGTAATGAGTAGTAAAATACAAACAGCCGGTAAATCGATAAGGCCGCCTTTTCCTACGCCAGGGGCCGAGGCGATTATGGCGGGCAGATGGATGTTAAATCCTTGTAGTAAAGATTGTAAATAGCCAGACCAGCCGACAGCGACTGCTGCGACTGCAAGTAAATATTCGAGCATTAAACACCAACCGACGATGAAGGCGACGACTTCTCCGACTGTCATGTATGCGTAAGTATACACACTTCCTGAGACAGGAATCGAAGAAGCAAATTCGGCATAACAAAAGGCTACACATGCACAAGTAAATGCAGCAATAAGGAATGATAGCATAATACCAGGACCAGAATGTTTTGCTGCGACAATACCTGTTAATACAAAAATTCCTGTTCCAATTACGGCGCCAATTCCTAAAAATGTTAAATCGAGTGCCGTTAATGTTCTATCTAGCTGCCGTGGTGATTCAGTACTAAGCGGTTTTTTTCGTAATAATGACTTCACTTTGGACTCTCCCCCCGTTTTTTCATTTCCATAACTGCGAATATAGTATGAGCCCACTAGAAAAGAGTATATAGGTAAATGGAGGTACAGTTATGGTATGTAGTTTTTTAAAAATTCTGGATTAATTTTATTATAATTCAGAATATTTTGTCAAATAAAAATGTGACAAATAAAATGCGAATAAATAGGGGAAACTACTGGCAGGAATGGACGAGGGTTAATGACCCACTCATTAAAGTTAAAGTAGGAGCAGATGCTATGTTATTTTATTTTGAACTTGTTGTCATTTTACTTTGTACGAAATTAGCTGGTGATATTAGCGTGAGGCTCGGCCAGCCTTCTGTACTTGGTAAATTAATTGTTGGTATTATTATAGGTCCGGCTGTACTCGGTATTATTAATAGTTCTGAACTGATCGATGAACTGAGTGAAATTGGTGTTTTACTACTTATGTTTATGGCAGGACTTGAAACAGATTTAGAAGAGTTAAATCGGAATTTGAAATCTGCATTTGCAGTAGCGATGGGAGGAATAATTTTCCCATTCCTTGGTGGGTATTTAGCAGGACTTGCGTTTGGAATGTTACAGTCGCATGCGATTTTTTTAGGGTTATTACTTTGTGCCACTTCGGTTAGTATTTCTGTTCAAACATTAAGAGATTTAGGGAAAATGAATACGAGAGAAAGTACGACGATTTTAGGGGCAGCTGTATTTGATGATGTAATTGTTGTTATTTTATTAGCATTTGTGATGAGCTTTTTAGGTACACAAGATGTAAATGTAACGCTTGTCATTGCAAAGAAAATTATTTTCTTTGTCAGCATTGTTTTTATTTCCTGGAAAGTTGTGCCTTGGATTATGAAAATGCTCGTGCCACTTCGTGTAACTGAGGCATTAATTAGTGCAGCTCTTATTATTTGTTTCTCTTTTTCGTATTATAGTGAAATGATGGGGATTGCAGGTATTATCGGAGCATTTGCAGCCGGAATTGCCATTTCGCAAACAGAGTATAAGCACGAAGTAGAACATAAAATTGAACCGATTGCGTATGCGATATTTGTGCCAGTGTTCTTCGTAAGTATCGGAATGGAAATTACATTTCAAGGTATCGGAAGCCAACTTTGGTTCATTATTATCATGACGCTTATTGCGATTTTTACAAAGTTAATCGGATCAGGTTTAGGAGCGAGACTGACAGGGTTCAACCTTCAATCTTCTATTAGTATTGGTGCGGGGATGGTTTCGCGCGGAGAAGTGGCGCTTATCATCGCAGCGAATGGACTTGCGGCGAATTTATTAGCGAAAGAAAATTTCACAGCGATTGTTATTGTTGTTATATTGACGACGATTATTACGCCGCCGCTTTTGAAGAAATATTTTGTATAGAGAGGAAGAGCTTATCTGATGTAGGTAAGCTCTTTTTTTATTGGAAAAAGAAATAGTCATTAGCTTGAATAGGTTGTAATTATGGTAAAATCTACGTATATGATAAGTCGAGGGGAGAAAATGTGTGAAGATTACGAAGGGAAAGGTTATCGGTGTAATCACACTTATTGCACTATGTATACCATTTACTGCATGGAAAGAGTCAAAAGTGAAAGATTTTCCAGTTTCTATTTTTTCTTCCTACGTAGAAGACGAAAATCCGAAAGACTATAAGTACACTGCTTTTGTACCTGACTTTGCAATTTGGATACGTGGATGGGAAAAACAGCAATCTGAAGGTGAAATAACGTCATATAAAAAAGGGGATCGAACTGTAATTGTTCACCATCCACCTGGTAATGATGGTTTTTATTTATATGATACAAATGAGATTAAAGAATATAAGCAACCGTAAGAAGTGGAGGTTAAATAGTGAAAGCTTCAACGTTACTATTTAAAATTGAAAGTAATATGGATCAATTTTCACCAGCTGAAAAGAAGGTTGCCATGTACATAATGGGGAATGCAGAAATTGTTCCGAACTTAACGACGAAAGAAGTGTCAACGAATGCAGGCGCAAGTGAGGCGAGTGTTGTTCGCTTTTGTAAATCGATTGGAATCGGAAGCTTTAAAGCATTTAAAATCGCGCTCGTTCGTGAATTAACGATTGCTGATTATAATATTAACGATTTTTCAGTGATGAATACGGAAGATGGACCGTACGATTTGTTTAATAAAGTTACATATGTGAATAAAGCTGCAATTGAGGCGAGCGTGACGGCTATAGATAAGAAGGAACTTGAGAAAGCAGCGGACCTTATTGTAAATGCGGATAAAATTATCTTTTACGGAGTAGGTGGATCAGCTACTCCGGCGATGGACGGGGCTTATAAATTTACAAGGCTTGGATTTACAGCGATGATGCTATCAGATTTTCATATGATGTTGCCGCTTGTGACGAATTTAAAAGAAGGCGATATATTTGTTGCGATTTCAACATCTGGTCGTACGAAAGATGTACTTGAAATGGCGCAATATGCGAAGAGACAGGGCGCAACTGTTATTGCGATTACGAAGCTTGATCAATCATCACCGTTATATAAAGAGGCGGATATTCGTCTTTGTATGCCAGATGTAGAACAAGATCATCGTATTGCAAGTATTGCTTCGAGAATGACACAACTCAATATGATTGATGCTTTATATGTGATTACTTTTAATCGTATTGGTAATAAAGTGTTGGATCAATTTATGGAGACAAGAGAAGAAGCTCTGCGGTTACGGAAGTTAAAATGAAAAGATGGGGAAACCCATCTTTTTTTGTATACTGACATAAAGTGAAACTTTAATAATTGGGGGTTTTGTTCATCCCCCAATTATTATTAGCCCTCACCAATCGGACTTTTACAGGCAGTTGATCCCCCACCTATCTTTTTTGCTTTCGCTGAATTTGAGGTGGGGGTCTTACTGCCAGTTAAAGTGGGATAAATTCGTCATGAAGAGAAATAAAATTTCATAAAATAATAAAGTAATATTGATTTTAAATTTCTTGAAGTTATAATAAAAGTATGAAATTAAATTTCAAAGCGGGTGATAATATGTTAGAAAATTTATCGACAGAATATCGGAATGAGAAGACGATGAATTTAGATGAGATGAACATAAAAGAAGTGTTACAAAGTATGAATGAAGAAGATCGAACTGTTGCGTTAGCAGTTGAAAATGAAATAGAAGAAATTGAGAAGGTTGTACAGATTGTCATTAAATCCTTTGAAGATGAGGGCCGATTAATTTACATTGGGGCTGGTACGAGTGGTCGTTTAGGTATTTTGGACGCAGTGGAATGTCCGCCGACATTTGGAACAGATGATAAAATGGTGCAAGGATTTATAGCAGGTGGATTGAAAGCGTTTACTAAAGCGGTGGAAGGTGCTGAAGACCGCGAAGAGTTAGCGGAAGAAGATTTAAAAAGTATTGGATTAAATGAGAAAGATACCGTGATTGGAATTGCGGCAAGTGGCCGAACTCCTTATGTAATTGGCGGTTTGAAGTACGCGGCTAGCGTGGGAGCGAGCACGGCGAGTATTTCTTGTAATAAAAATGCTGAGATAAGTAAATATGCAAAACTAAATGTGGAAGTAGAAACAGGCGCAGAAATTTTAACAGGCTCAACACGTTTGAAAGCTGGTACAGCGCAAAAATTAGTGCTGAATATGATTTCAACAGCTTCTATGATTGGTGTTGGGAAAGTATATAAAAACTTAATGGTAGATGTTCAATCTACAAATGAAAAATTAGTAGAACGATCAAAACGAATTATTGTGGAAGCAACAGGGGTTAGTTATGAAGTAGCAGCGGAGTATTATGAAAAAGCAGAACGTAATGTGAAAGCTGCGATTGTTATGGTGTTATTGCAGTGTGAGTATGGGGAAGCACTGGAAAAGTTAAAAGAAGCGAAAGGGTTTGTGAAGAAGGCACTATAAAATAATAGGGAGGGGGATTCTATTATGAAGAAAGAAGAGAGAATGGCCAAAGAGATTTCAGAGCAACTTGGGGGAGTAAAGAATATTCGTGGCATTGCTCATTGTATGACGAGACTACGATTAACGCTTCATGATGAAAGTAAAGTGAATATGGACCTTTTGAAAAAGGTTGAAGGGGTTATGGGCGTTATTGAAGATGAGACGCTTCAAGTTGTTGTTGGACCAGGGACAGTAAATAAAGTAGCAGCTGAAATGGAAGGTTTAACGGGACTGCGAATTGGTGAGGTGGCAGATCATCACCTTGAAGATCTTGGGCAAGAAATGAAGTCAGAGATTAAGAAGAAAAATAATACACCAGTGAAAAACTTTTTAAGAAAAATAGGAAGTATTTTCATTCCGTTAATTCCAGGTCTTGTTGCGTCAGGTATTATAAACGGGGTTGCTAACTTTGCGAAAAACGCAGGTGCTGATCCGAATGCAACGTGGCTACAAATGCTACTACTCATTGGCGGCGGTATCTTTACATTCTTAGGAATTTTAGTCGGCTGGAATACAGCGAAAGAATTTGGCGGGACACCAGTTCTTGGGGCAATTGCTGGTATTTTAATTTTTAACCCAGCGATGGCGAATGTGAAATTATTCGGTGAAGCGCTCGTACCCGGACGGGGCGGACTATTTGCAGTAATTTTTGCAGCATGGCTTATGGTTGTAGTGGAAAGACAAGTTCGAAAAGCAGTGCCAAATGCAGTTGATATTATTGTAACGCCGCTTATTACTGTGTTAGTCGTAAGTATTGTAACGATGTTAGCGATTCAGCCGGTAGCAGGTTTCTTATCTGAAGGAATTACAAGCGGGATTAATGGGATTTTAAGTATTGGCGGAGCGTTTGCGGGAGCAGTGCTTGCTGGAACATTTTTACCGCTCGTTATGGTCGGATTACACCATGGTTTAACACCAATTCATATGGAGTTTATTAATCAAACGCACGTAACGCCTTTATTACCAGTACTAGCAATGGCTGGAGCTGGGCAAGTAGGGGCAGCGATTGCAATCTATGTAAAAACAAAAAACAAACGACTTCGTAACGTAATTAAAGGTGCATTACCAGTTGGCTTTTTAGGAATTGGCGAACCATTATTATACGGGGTTACATTACCACTTGGGAAACCGTTTCTTACAGCTTGTTTAGGAGCAGCAGTTGGCGGTGCATTCCAAGCAGTTATGAAAACAGCCGCACTCGGAATTGGCGTATCAGGATTATCATTAATTCCGTTAATTGCTGATAATAAATATTTATTATATTTCCTTGGATTAGTAGTGGCATATACGTTCGGATTCATCTTTACGTACTTCTTCGGATTCAAAGAAGAAATGGCAGAAAACATATAGAGAAAGGGATTCCTTTCTCTTTTTCTATAGAAAGGGAGATTCATATGATAGGAGTTTCAATTTATCTTTCAAAAGAACGAGTAAAGAAACAAGAAGAGTGGCTAAAAGTAGCGAAGGAAAACGAATTTACATCTATTTTTACATCATTGCACATTCCTGAAGATGATCCAAATACGTATAAAGAGTTAATTCAAATACTTGGGAAGCAAGCTCTCGAAAATGAAATGGAATTAATGGTTGATGTTTCTCCGAAATCGTTACACCATTTAGGTATGACGTACGAAAATGTCGAAGAGTTAGTAAACTGGGGCATTACTGGTTTACGAATGGACTATGGCATTGCGCCGAAAGAAATTGCACGCGTATCCCATAAAATGAAAGTAGCTTTAAATGCGAGTACAATTACAGATTCATTTTGGGAAGAGTTAATCATAGAAAATATAAAGGTAGAGAATATAGAAGCGTGGCATAATTTTTATCCACGTCCAGAAACAGGACTAGCAAAGTCCTTTTTACAAAAACAAAACGAATACTTACATGAGTGCGGAATAAAAACGATGGCATTCATTCCAGGAGATGGGGAAAAACGTGGTCCGCTATATGAAGGCTTACCAACGTTAGAAAAGCACCGCCATATGCGCCCGCTTGAAGCGTACTTAGAACTTGTACACGATTGTGGTGTCGATAAGGTGTTAATCGGGGATATAAGCGGAAGTGTAGAAAGCGTACAAGAGATAGCGAGTGCGAGTAGAGGAATTATTCCACTGCGGTATGAGCCATTGATCAAGGAAAGAGAAGTATTAGAAATGGTAGAACAAGTGCATACAAATAGACTAGATCCAGCTCGTGATGTCATTCGTTCTGTAGAATCGCGAGAAGAAAACAAGGTGGTTGTACAGCCGATGCATACCATTGTAAGAAAGAAAGGTAGCATTACAATTGATAATGAATTGTACGGTAGATATGGAGGAGAGATGCAAGTTGTTGTACATGATTTGTCTAAGGATGAGAAAGTGAATGTTGTTGGAATGGTTGTAGAAGAGGACTTGTCTTTATTGCCGTATGTTGGTGCTGGAAAAATGTTTCAACTTTTTTTGTGCGATAGAGTAAAAGCTTGAATTAGCGCTATTTTGTAAGAAAACATTATCCGTAAATGGGATAATGTTTTTTGTTTTCTTTAAAAAAGTATTTGACGAATGAAATGAAATACCGTATTGTTTTGACTTGTAAATAAAAGTTCAACATAACAAAACAAAAAGGAGAGTTCAAAATGAACCAATATATTGGGAATTTAATGATTCGCATCGTGTTAGGAGTGACATTCTTTGCGCACGGTTTAGCGAAGTTTCAATCAGGTATCGATAACGTAGCAGGATGGTTTACAAGCATCGGCTTACCAGGTGGTCTGGCATACGGCGTAGCAACTGTAGAATTAGTTGGTGGTATATTATTAATTATCGGTTTAGGCGTAAAATATGTAGGATTGTTATTTGCACTTATTTTAGCTGGAGCTATCGTAAAGGTAAATGGAGCAGCAGGTTTATTAGGAGATGGAAAGAATCCAGGATATGAATTAGATCTTGCATTACTAGCAATGGGTGCGTATTTATTCGTTGTAAAAGCAGAAGGGTATGTAGATCGTTTCTTAAAAGAGAAAGTAATGAAAACGAAGTAAACTTATTTATAAATTGTTGACTTGGATCATTATTGTAACTATAATGATTACAACGTGTGGATTAAGAATAAAACAAATTAAATATTTTTTTACACAAGATGTAACGAAAATGGTTACATCTTGTGTAAAAAATAAACAGAATGGGAGGAAGTAACATGCCTAAATCAAATTTAGAAATTATTCGAAGTACATATGAAGGATCAGCTTCTTCGAATGCAAAACATTTAGCAGAAGCCCTCTCTGAAAAAGTAGAATGGACAGAGGCAGAAGGATTCCCATACGGGGGAACTTATATAGGTGTAGAAGCAATAATGAAAAATGTATTTAGCCGATTAGGATCAGAATGGGATGATTATAAAGCGAGTGTAAATATGTACCATGAAGTAAACGGAAAAGATGTAATTATTGCTGAAGGTGTTTATTCAGGAGTTTATAAAGAAACGGGAAAATCATTTGAAGCAGATTTTATTCACGTATGGCAACTGGAAAAAGGAAAAATCATAAAATTCAAGCAATATGTGGATAGTTATATTGTACGAGAAGCGATGAAGGTTTAAAATGAAATAAGGAAACAAATGGAATCGACTGTGCGCAGGCGATTCCATTTGTTTATGTGATTATTAGGGGAATGGGGAGTACATAATATGAAAAAATGGATAATAGGGGCAATTACAATGATTGTAATTGCGATAGGAGCTGTATTCGGTGTTACTAAACTTCTTAATTATATAGAGGAAGAGGAGAAGAGTCTTAAAACACAAAAAGTGATGAGCCAACAGGACAAGAAAGTTGCGGAAGAGAAGCCACAGTTTAGTGAGGATGAAATTATTTCTACCATGCATAGGATGGTACATCAAAAAGTAAAATCCTCTGAAAAATGGGGATTTATTGAAATGACAAATAAGGAAATTGTTAGTGCCAAGAAGGCAGTAGAAAGTAGTACAAATTTTAAATATAAATCAAAGCTACTTGCCACTTTAGAGCGCTGGGAGAAAGTGGATTTTTCACAAACGGTCGAGGAGCATAACTTTTTGTGGGAAATTCAAGGTGGTGATACTGGAAAGGCAACAGAACGTTTATCGCCAGAAGAAGAAAAGCAGTATGTGAAAGAAATGAAAGGTAAATAAAAATATCGCCACTTTGGTGGCGACATTTTTTTGTTAAGAATGTTTCCGCATTAAAGTTCTAGTTGGCTGAACAGCAACCGTTTTGAAATGGGAAAACAAATAACATCCTGTCACAACGATCATTGTCCCGAAAATTTGTATCCACGTTAGTTCTTCACCGAGGAAAAGAAATGCTAAAATAGCTGTGAAAATCGGATTGAAGTTTAGAAAAATACCGGATGTCGTAGCTCCTAATTTTTGTACGCCAATATTCCAAAACACCATACAAAGAACTGTTGAAATAAGCCCTGTATATAAAAGGGATGTGATGAAAGAAGTATTTATATTTGTAACAGTGAAGCTTCCAATGTTAAATGGGAGTAATAAAATAACACCGAAAATACCAGAGTATAATGTTGCCATGAGCGGTGTGGTTGTTTTTGTTGCCCATTTACTACAAACAGAATACATGCCCCAAATACAAACAGCTGCAAGCATCCATAAATCGCCACTATTAAAATGTAGTGAAAATAAAAGTGCAAAGTTACCTTTTAATAGGACAAGAATAACCCCAAAGAATGAAAGAATCATGGATAGAATTTGAAGTGTATTTACTTTTTCTTTTAGAAATAATACTGAAAATAGTGCAATGGAAATCGCATTTAATGTAGAAATAAGCCCTACATTCGTTGCGGATGTTTTTTCTAGTGCTAGAAATTGAAAGATGTTAAAAAGAGCGACCCCTGAAATCCCCATTAGTATTAACGGAAGTATTGCAGCACGAGGTGGAATGATTTTCTTTTCTTTAAACCAAACCATCGGTAATAAACAAACAATCGCAATCATCCATCTTAAACTTGTAAGTGTCATCGGAGACGCGTGATCAACGAGCGATTTCCCAACGACGAAATTTCCTCCCCATAATAAGCTCGTTAGTAATAGTAAAAAGACATAAAAATAAGGCATACTAAAATCCCCTTTGTTGTAATCAATGTGAATTGTAAATAATTTTAGCATTTTTCTTTATTATGTAATATATTCTTTTGTATAATGGGAAAAAGTCGATAAGATATTTTGTTTTGAATACTATTTACGGAAAGATATTCAGTTTTATTTAGATTATAAGGTGTTTTTTCGAATAATCATCGGTAATAAAAAGGGGGAATTTTGATGGAGTCGTCTGTTATTAAAGTGTTAGATGATTTAGATGTACAAATTTTAGATATATTGCAGAAGGAGTCACAAGTAAGTAATGCAGAGCTTGCGCGACGCGTTAATTTATCACCAGCTGCGATGCATGCGAGAATAAAAAGATTAGATGGAGAAGGGTTCATTGATAAGCAAGTAGCCATTTTAAATCAAGAAAAGCTTGGTTTTGATTTGTTATGCTTCATTTTTATGAGTACAAATATTCATAAATCAGATAAACTTGACGTGTTGGAAAAAGAATTAGAATCGATGCCGGAAGTGTTAGAATGTCACTGTTTAACAGGAGAGTATGATTATTTATTAAAGGTTGCAAATCGTGATCGTAAAGAGCTGGAACAGTTTATTAGAAAGCTGAATAAGCTTGGGATTACAAGGATACAGACGAGTTTAGCACTTCGTGAAATTAAATATTCGACCGTATTACCGATACGAAATGAAGAACCGAGCATCGATTAGATTGCTCGGTTTTTTGTTTGTATAAAGTGATTGACGGGGAGAAAGGAGAGATGTATTATTATATAAAATTATGTATTAAAATTCAATTATACTTATAAATATTAATATCGAGGGCAAGGGGATAGAATATGAAAATCTTTAATGCAGTTACGAGTGATGTGAAAGAAATTTATAGTCTCATTGAAGCTTATGCAAAAGAGGGAGTTGTTTTACCGCGTTCGCTTTTGTCTCTCTATCAATATTTACAATGTTTATATGTTATGAAAGAAGGGGAAAAAATTGTTGGAGTTGCTGGTTTACATGTGTTAGGAGAGGACCTTGCAGAAGTTCGGTCATTAGTTGTTCCGCATACATATGCAGGAAAAGGAATCGGGCGTATGTTAGTGAACCATGTAATCAATGAGGCAGCGAAAATAAAAGTGAGTAGAGTTATTTCTTTAACATATGAAACGGAATTTTTTCAAAAGTGCGGGTTTGATTTTGTGAATAGAGAGGCGTTACCAGAGAAAGTATGGATTGATTGTAGACATTGTCCAAAGGTTGATTATTGTGATGAGGTGGCGATGATTCGGTATGTTGGGTGAAAGTTTCAGAAAGAAAAAAGTCCCACTATTATTTACGTAATAGTGGGACTCTATATTTTAGGGGAATTAAGAACTTGAATTCGTTTTTCTTACTGCAAAATTAAAAATGGGATTTTTAAGCTCATAGTTATAAGTGTAACCATCGACAAGCCCTACAACATTATCACTGTCGTAAAGATCAAGCATAAATTGTGCCATTTGTTTTGCAGTGTGGAATTTCGGTACAACATTATCGTATTGGAATTCATCAATATCAAATGAACGTTTTGCAAATTCTGTTTCAGTTGCACCAGGTGCTAAAACCTTTGCTTGTAGTTTTGCACCTTGTTCTTTCAATTCGTGAGACAAACCTTCTGTAAATGCACTTACGTAGAATTTCGTAGCGCAATACGTAACAGCATCAGCAACAATTGTGTATCCACCACCTGATGAAACGTTAATAAGTTGTGTGCCATCAACCATGGAATAATCTCGAACGAAAAGAGAAGAGAGTATTGTTAGTGCTTCTATATTTACATGTAACATCGTTTCAATTTTATTTAAATTTTGTTCAGCAATTGAGGCGAAATTACCAAACCCTGCGTTGTTAATCCACGTTTCAATTTGAAAGGCTTGTAGGCTTTCATAAAGCTTATAAACATTTTCCGTGATAGATAAATCAGTTCTTCGAATAACAACATCCAATTCTGGATTCATTTCGTTAATTTTTAATTTTAATCCGTCTAATTCTACTTGTCTTCGAGCGACAAGTATTAAGTTCTTTCCGCGAGATGCAAAGGCTAAAGCCGATTCATAGCCAATTCCAGAACTAGCACCAGTTATAACAGTGTATTTCATATAAAATCCCCCTAAGTTCAAATAAATATATTATGGTTAGATTTTATTTGTTAGAGTATACTCTAAGTCAAATGTTTTTTATTAATTTGATAAGGCTATAAAATATACGAGGATAAGCATGTGGAGGGAGTTAGAGTATGTACACAATTAGTGAGGTGGCTAAATTAATAGGAGTGAGTACACATACACTACGTTATTATGAAAAGGAAAATATATTAATTGCAAATCGCGATACAAATGGGAATCGACTTTATGAAGAGTCACATATAAAGTGGTTGCAGTTTGTCATGAAATTAAAACAAACGCAAATGCCGATAGCGAAAATAAGAGAATATGCGAGGTTATATTTAGAAGGGGAGCATACAACTGAAGCTCGTTTACAGCTCCTAGAAGATCATAGGAAATCTATTCAGATGCAAAGAGAAAACTTAGTCATTACAGAAAAGATGCTTGAGAATAAGATTATTGCATACAAGGCCTCTTTGGAAAACAAATAGAAATATATATGATGAAAATGGGTTTGATCTTATAGTGTGTTGGCAAATAAAAAAGAGCAGCTAGCAAACGCTAACTACTCGGTAAATTGGACGTGAAACTTTAATCAGTTGGGGATGAAGAAAACCCCCACTGATTAAAGTTTCACTTTGTCTACTGGAAATCGCACCTTAATATACAAGATACATACATAAAGAAGAGCCTGATATGGCTCTCAGGCTCTTCCCTCAATAGCAAAGAGTAAGTCTTTTAATTACTCTTCTCCTACATAATACACAAGATGTATTTGAATGTGTAGAACAAGAAATTCCAATATAATTATCCGAATATAGTGTTTAAAAATAAAAACCAGATGATTTAAATAAGGAATTAAATTACAAATGTTGATTTAACGCGTAATAGGAACTCGTTTGTATAAAATGATGGTTAATAAAGTGATATTGCGATAATGAAATATGAAATATTGCATATCGAATTGTAGAACAAAAAAGTGCAATGATAATTGAATGAAAATGCTATTTTGTAGAAAAGGATGTGCAGCTTAAAATCTGAATAAGTCAAATAACTTATTACTGATTTAGAATGAAGAAAATCAGATTTAAAACGAATCTGAAATGACTTTTCGGCAATTCATAGTGGGGAATATCCTGCTTTAATGGGCAGCAGTAAGACCCCCACTGATTAAAGTTTCACTCTATTTTGGATCAAGTGAACATGCGATTGAATTGGATTATGAAAGATGAAAAATAAAAAGAGCAGCTAGCAAACGCTAACTGCTCTATTAAAGGGATCTCTCCAAGGGGGAGTGGAGAAAATATTATGTTACTAGCAGTATTGACAGATTATTAGGAAATATACAAATCGGATGAAATAAATTTTAAATAAACTTTCGGCATTGACAGCTTTTAAAATATTCATGTACAATATTAATGAATGACATTCAGTCATTTTTCTGTGGCAGGATGTAGTTAGCTTAGAAACGGAACAAATACAATGGTAAATGAGGATGATAGTTGTTTATATATAGTAGTGATGAAAGAGAATATTTTTTCAAAACAAAAATGACTGATAGTCAGTCATAAGAGGTGAGAGGTATGAAAAATAGAGCTTGGTTATATGTCATATTAACGTGTATCTTTGAAATTTTTTGGGTGTTTGGTTTTAATACGGCCGATACTTGGTGGCATTGGATTATTATTTTAGGAGTTATTGCTGTTGATTTTCACTTCCTTTCTAAAGCGTGTGAACATCTTGCGACAGGAACTGTATATGCCATTTTTGCCGGAGCTGGTACGGTAGGTACTTTCTTAATGGATGTATTCCTTTTCGGAGGAAGTTTCAGTGTAGGAAAGTTATTCTTCATCGTGATGGTTGTAGCTGGCGTTATCGGTTTAAAGCTAGCTGATAATAAAGAAGAAACTATGGAAGGAGCTGCTTAAAGATGGGTTGGTTTTTCGTATTTTGTGCTGCAATTAGTGAAATAGTCGGTGTGATCGGTCTAAAAATGTATAGTAAAGATAAAACATTAGCAAATGGTGCGCTTTATATAGGCGGGTTTGCTACATCCTTTGCATTCTTGTATACATCTTTCTTATTTTTACAAGTAAGTGTTGCGTATGCGGTTTGGATTGGTATTGGAACAGCAGGTGCCGTTTTATTAAATATGTTTCTGTTTGGTGAGTCGAAAAGTAAAGCACGTATCATTAGTGTGGCTCTTATTGTATGCGGAGTGACAGGATTAAAGGCTCTTTCTTAAAGATATATTACATTTTATCTCCTAATTGTTTGTTAGGAGATTTTTATTATTAAAAAATGATTTCCTCTTAGAGTTCACTATCATTGACAGTACAATCGATTATCTTATAAAATGAGTGACAGTCATTCAATACGCGTGTGAAAGGGTTCAGATGATGAATAAAAAAGAGAAAATTGTCTATGCAGCTATTGAAGTGTTTCAGGAAAAGGGCGTTGAAAAAACGAAGATTTCTGATATCGTGAAATTAGCTGGCATTGCACAAGGAACTTTCTATTTATATTTTCCTTCTAAGTTATCTGTTATGCCTGCAATAGCAGAAGTGATGGTTGAAAAGATGATACTTGCAGTGAAAGAAAAAGTGCAAAACGATGCGCCTTTCTCAAATAAAGTGACGCAAGTAATAGATGCGGTGTTTCACTTTATAGCGGAATATCGTGAAATACAGGCTTTAATGTATGCGGGTCTTGCATCTACAGAACATATAAAAGAATGGGAAGCTGTGTATGAGCCTCTTTATATGTGGCTAAGCGAGTTTTTAAATGAGGCGAAAGAATCTGGTGAAATTCGTGATTCGGTTCATGCGGAGCGAACAGCGAAGTTATTTATCGCTCTTGTTGAGTCAGCAGCGGAACAAGTTTATTTATATGATCATAAAGATGATGAGCAAGTCGAGCTACAAAAGGCAGAAGTACTAGATTTTTTAACACATGCACTACATATAAAGAAATAGTGAGGTGAACCTGTCTGAAAAGGTAGGTTCATTTTTGAGGGAAACTGAATGATAGTCATTCACCTAATACTTATGTATGTGTGGAAGGATAGTGTGAAATTCTAATGAGTAGAGGCATCTCTACTCATGATTAGCCCACAAATAGCAGGATAAAGAAAAAGCTTCTTGGGCATTATTTTTTTGAGGAACTTACGGGAAGAGGTGTTAAAAAGTGAAGAAACCGATAAAAGAACAAAAGATGGTATTGGTCATTCTTTTGAGTAATATATTTATCGCTTTTTTAGGGATTGGATTAATCATTCCGGTTATGCCGTCCTTTATGAATGACATGAGTTTAACAGGGAAGACGATGGGATATCTCGTTGCAGTGTTTGCAATGGCTCAGCTTATTACGTCACCTATTACAGGCCGGTGGGTTGACCTTTACGGCAGGAAGAAAATGATCATCATTGGGTTATTTATTTTTGGTGTTTCAGAACTTCTTTTTGGATTAGGAAAAGATGTGTGGATGCTTTATGTAGCACGAGTGTTAGGCGGAATTAGTGCTGCGTTTATTATGCCTGGTGTTACAGCGTATGTTGCGGATATTACCTCTATGCAAGAACGTCCAAAGGCGATGGGATATTTATCTGCGGCAATCAGTACTGGATTTATTATAGGGCCTGGAATTGGCGGATTTATTGCAGAATACGGTATACGTGTGCCATTCTTCGTTGCAGCAGCAATTGCTTTTATAGCATGTGTAATTTCGATCTTTATTTTGAAAGAACCGTTAACGAAAGAAGAGCTTGCAGAGATTTCTGCTAACACGAAAGAATCAAGTTTTATTGGTGATTTAAAGAAATCATTACATCCAATGTATGCAATTGCATTTATTATCGTATTTGTACTCGCATTCGGATTATCGGCGTATGAAACTGTGTTTAGTCTGTTTTCTGATCATAAGTTTGGATTTACACCGAAAGATATTGCCGCAATTATTACGATTAGCTCCATCTTTGGGGTAGTTGTGCAAGTGTTTATGTTTGGCAAATTGGTCGACATGTTCGGTGAAAAGGTGTTGATTCAAATATGTTTAATTGTAGGTGCAGTATTAGCGTTCGTTTCAACTGTAGTCTTTAATTATTGGATTGTACTTCTCGTTACTTGCTTTATTTTCCTTGCATTCGATTTACTTCGTCCAGCTTTAACGACGTTTTTATCAAAAGCAGCTGGAAAAGAGCAAGGATTTGTTGCTGGTATGAACTCGACTTATACGAGTTTAGGAAATATCGCAGGACCAGCGATGGGCGGAATATTATTTGATATGAATATTCATTATCCATATGCATTTTCAGGAGTTGTTTTAATAGTTGGTCTCGGCATTACATTTATGTGGAGAGAGAAACAGCTAGCTGAAAGCTTTGCGAAGTAATAAAACCCCTTACGACGGTAAGGGGTTTTTGTTTTATCCCGCTTTAATGGGCAGTAAGACCCCCACCTCAAAATTCAGTGAAAGCAAAGAAGTTAGGTGGGGGTCGGGCTGCCCATAAAAGTCCGAGTGGTGAGGGCTGATTAAAGTTTCACTTTATAAACTTAATCCAAATCGTTTTAATTCAATGAAAATCCCCTCTAATTGCTTTCCTTTATCCGTTAATGTGTACTCTACACGAGGCGGAACTTCTGGATATACTTTTCTCGTTATAATACCTTGAGATTCTAGTTCTTTTAGTCGAAGCGATAATGTTTTCGGACTAATCCCGTCCATTGATTTTTGTAAATCACTAAAGCGCAATGTTCCTTCGATAAGAAGGTCGCGAATGATTAAAAACGTCCATTTTGTACGAATTACATCAAGCGTTTTAGCGATAGGACAAGGTATGCCAGGTAAACCTTTCGTTAATTCAACTGGATCTATATTGTTCATGGAACTAGCCTCCATAAAAATTTTTTGAATGAATTTGCTTTATAGTATCACAAAACTATACTTTTGGTAACTATATGAAAAAAATATCACTACTTCCATAAAGGAAGTTAGTGCATATACAATAGCAATACGAAATACAAAGGGGTTAGATGAGGAGGAGGTGATTTTCATGGGGATAAAAAAGTTGGTTGGATTCCTTAGTTTGTTTGTTGTTTGTATTGTACTTGTAGCATGCGGCATGGAAGAAAAAACGGAAGTCCAGTTATTAAAAGAAATGCCAAAGCCAAAAGCAATGACAATTGATCCCTCACTAAGTAAAAAAGAAGCGACAGAGATGGTTCATGCAGCACAGCGTTTTTATGCATTTTGGGATACAGGTAAAGAGGAACTTATTCCGCAGACTGTTACTGAAAAATTTTTTGATAATACATTGCCGAAAGGGCGACCACAAGGCAAGGAAGGATTAAAGTTTGCGGCACAAAATTTTCATAAAGTCGTTCCTAACATACATTGCGAGATTGAAGATTTATTAGTCGTTGGTGATAAAGTAACAGCTCGTCTTTCTTTTACAGGCACTCATAAGGATAAGAAAATCAATTTTTTTGCCATTGATATTTTACATGTGAAAGACGGAAAGATAACGGAAGACTGGCATTTAGAAGATAATCTTACGCTGAAACAGCAACTTGGGTTAATAGCTGAAGAGTAAATTATATAGGGGAGAGAAAAGCGATGAAAAATATATTCATTATAAATGGACATGAAAAATACGGCACAAAGGAAGGCAGATTAAATAAAACGTTAGTTGATTATATGATAACAATATTAAGCGAGAATCATCATGTAAAAGTAACAACGATTCAAGATGGCTATAGTATTAAAGAAGAACAGGAGAAGTTTTTATGGGCTGATGTTGTAATTTATCAAACACCGATTTACTGGTTTAGTGTACCGGGCTTATTTAAAACGTATATGGATGAAGTATATGAATACGGTTTGTTCTTTAAAGGTGCTGATGAATATGGGACAGGTGGTTTATTAAAAGAGAAAGAGTATATGTTTTCTACAACTTGGAATGCGCCTGAGAAAGCATTTGGAGATAAGACGAAGTTTTTTGAGGGAGAAAGTTTAGAGTCAGCGCTTAGCCATTTACATCGTGTACAGAAGTTTCTTGGCATGAGTGCGTTAAAGAGCTTTGCTTGTTATGATGTGGTGAAGAACCCGAACATTGAGCAATATGTATTGAACTTGAAAGATCATTTAGATGGAGTAATTAAATAATAGCATGTGAAGAAGGTACTACTAAGAATGTAGTACCTTCTTTTTTATGAAGTACGTTGAAAATCTTTACTTATACAGGACTGTTTTAGTTTTTTTGATTTGATTAAACGTTTAATATCAGAAATATTATCGTATGAAAGCTGAGTGTGATAATAGTTAGTGTACTCAAGTAATGCGAAAATATAAATAAATAGAGTGAATGATAGCCCACCTAAAGGTAAGTGGGGGTACCAAATTACAAAATCAATAGTAAACGTAATAAATCCTGTGATAATGAATGCTATATTTATCTTTTTAAGTATTTTTAAATATTGAATCATCCTAATAGGTGTAACAGATGTTTTCTCTTTTTTTAGTCGTTTCCATTTTACGTACCAGTAAAGTGTTCCTTGTAATAAGATAAACTCTAAAAGAAGAAATGAGACCCAAAAAGAATATAATGAATATAAATGTAACGTAGGATAAGCATAATTAAGTAAGTAACTTGTGAAAATAAAAGTAATGACTGAAAATAACTCACCTGTGTATAGATAGGAAAGTCTTTTTTCTAGGGTGCGTTTCATGGTTCCTCTCCTTTTATCCCGCATTAACGGGCAGTAAGACTCCCACCTTAAAATTCAGCGGAAGCAAAGAAGTTAGGTGGGGAATCAACTGCCCGTAAAAGCCCGATTGGTTCAACTAATAATCAGGGGGGATGAACAAAATCCCCCCTGATTAAAGTTTCACTTTATAATGATTCACATGTTAAGACATGGAGGGCTGTATCCATAACTTCGCAAAATTTGCCCAGCCGAATGAATCAATTGTTACGTTTTTTAAAGAAGAAGGGTATGTTTTTCTTTTTAAAACGTGATAGTTAAATAAAATGATGTGTTCTGCTTGTAAAAATTCTTCAATTTCATACATGAGTTCATAGCGCTTCTCTTTATTTTCTTCTAATAAAAAGGTATCAAGTAAACAGTTAATTTGGTTTTCATAGTGCGCGTCCATGAACCGATTTACGAAGCAACTTTTATTTTTAAATACATTTAAGAATGCAAGTTCATGATCAGCAGCAAACACTTCTCCCATGAAAATAATATCGGCGTGCTTATCGATAGAATGATCCATATAATCTGAAACGAGAAATGGATGAAGTTCTACGTGTATTCCTAATTGTTCGCAACGTTCCTTTAAGAAATGAGCGTCATTTGCACTATCTTTAAATGCGAAAAAGTAAATATGTATCGTTTCTCCACTATAGGTGCTCTTTTTTAAATACTCTTTCGCTTTTTCTAAAGAGTAGGACCTTTTAGCAACTTGGCGGCTTCTTTCAGGGAAAAAGCTTGATGCAGCAATTGTTCGTCTACCCTCTATGCTACGCAGTATCGTTTCAACATCATATATTTCTCTCCAAGCTTTTCGAAAATACATGTCGTGATGAGGACCAGGTTTTGTAAAGTTGAAGCTAGCATAAATACAACCTACTTCTTCTATTTGTATATCATGTCTTTCATTTTCCTCTTCATTTGGTAGTTCATAATCAGCATCGATTTGTATATGATCAGGAATACCCCAAAATTCAATACGGTCTAATAAAGCGCGCTCTTTAAAATAATGGGTGAACGCTTCGAGTACAATATTGTCTTCCGAGTAATGAGCAAGTTTGAAAGGTCCAGTACCTATATAATGATGATTTTGAATACTAGCATCACGCGGCAAAATTGCTAGTTGCATGGAACTTACATAGTGTAAGAAAAATAGATTTGGTTTTGCTAAATGGAATCGAATTTGCAGTGGTGATGGTGTTTCAATTTGAACAATTTCTTCTGTTAACCATTCGAAAGGAGAGTGAACTTGCTTTAATCGTTCAAAGGAAAATTGTACATCTTTAGAAGTTAAAACTGTTTCGTTATGAAAATGTATATCCTTTCGTAAATAAAAGGTCCATGTAAGCCCGTCTTCACTTAATTCCCACGTATGTGCAATGTGTGGTTCCATTTTTTCAGTAACATTGTTATAAACGACTAACGTGTCAAAAATTTGACTCGTAAGATGGCTCTCTGTAGTTACAGCGACAAAAGCCGGATCTAATGGGAATATCTTTCTTGATATAGGAATTTTTAATATGTCGTACATATCATTTGAAGGTTCGTATCCAAAATGATGATGTAGTTTATTTTCTATCTTTTTTTGAAGTGCAAGAGGTAGCGGTTCTTTTAAAAGAAGAAAGATATCCTTTAATTTTTCTTGCGCTAACAGTTCATCTGTGTAGGATTCAATCGCTTCTACGAGATTATGTATAAATAGAATTTCCGTTTTATTCCCGCGGCCTCTCCCGGGAGTCCAGTGAATGAATTGCTCCTCGCTCATTTTCTTTAATAAAATTTTTACATTTTTCGTACTGCAATATAAAATATCCGCTAATTCTTGTAAGCTATTTCGGATATGTTGTTGATCTTGTGCATGTAGTCTTAGTCTAATGTAATAGTCCATAATTTTCATATATACACTTCCTTCTATAATAAAAGGGGAAACTCTTTAGAATATTCTAACCTTTTTCTTCCTCTTTTTCAAAGTAAAATAAGTAAGCATAAGGAGGGGGAATAATGGGATTTTGGAGTATGCATCGAAATATAAAAATTAGAATTATAACTTCGTTTTTAACACGTGCTGTGTCCACGATGATTTTTCCATTTATGGCGATTTATTTTTCAATAAAGTTAGGTAGTGCGATTGCAGGTGCGTTACTACTCATTAATGTCATAGCTTCATTAGTAATTGGTTTATACGGTGGATATGTCGGGGATCGGCTCGGTCGTAAAAAAGTAATGATTATCGGTCAAAGTATACAAGTCATTTCCATCGCTTGTATGGGGGTTGCGAATTCGGATTATGTAGACTCACCATGGCTAACATTTGTCTTTATGTTAGTGAATAGTTTAGGAGCGGGACTTATGAACCCTGCAACAGAGGCGATGTTAATCGACGTGAGTACACCGGAAAACCGAAAAGTGATGTACAGCATTAACTACTGGGCAATTAATTTATCCATTGCGATTGGAGCGATATTTGGCGGATTACTATTTGAGAACTATAGATTACAATTGTTTATCGGATTAACAGTTATTGCAGTTATTACATTATATGTGATGGCCGTATATATGGAAGAAGTGTATGTAGCACGAAAAACGGTAGAGAAGAAAAATGTATTAAAAGATATGGCGGATAGTTATAAAGTCGTGATGAAAGATAGAGCGTTTCTAATTTTTTGTGCAGCAAGTATATGCACATTATCTTTAGAGTTTCAGGTTAATAATTATTTAGGGGTACGTTTGCAGCAGGAATTTGAAACGGTGCACTTTTTCTTTTGGAATGGTGTTACGTTTGATTTAACAGGTATTCGCATGATGAGCTGGATTTCAGCAGAGAATACAATTTTAGTTGTGTTATGTTCGGCGCTTCTTATTAAAATGCTGAAACGCTTCAATGATTTGAAAATCTTATATGTAGGTTTATTCATTTATACGATTGGCTTTACCATACTCGGAACGAGCAATAGTTTATGGATCTTATTAATCGCAGGGCTTTTCCAAACGGTAGGAGAGATGATGTATGTGCCAGTACGTCAATCTATAATGGCAGATATGGTGCCAAACGAGGCAAGAGGTTCTTATATGGCGATTAATGGAATGGTCTTTCAAGTGGCAAAAATGAACGGGGCATTAGGTGTTATGATAGGCTCATTTCTTGCATCTTGGGGCATGAGTGCTCTGTACTTTATCGTTGGTATGAGTAGTATTTTATTATTTATGAAGGCGATAGGGAAAGAGAAGTATGAGGATGAGAGAGAGGTTTCTCAGATTGGGTAAAACTATATAAAAAGCGAACGAACTAGACTCGCTTTTTATATAATTTTTAGAACGGATCAACTTCAGCTAAATTTGGAGTAGTATTAGGCTGTAGCAAAAGATTTTTTAACGTTCCTACTTCAGAAAGAGCTACTAATATGTAGCCACTAATTAGTACAATAAGCCCAATGACGCGTAATGTTTGTAAACTCACTTCATTATTATTCGTTTCCGTTGGATTTGGGGGCGTTGAAGGTGGATTGTTATTCATAAATAAGGCTCCCATCTTTTGTATTTATATATGTGTAAAATCATTATTTAACTTATGGATAGGAATTGTATAGTCATTTTCACTATATGAGAACTGCCTATGAAAAGTGATTAGAAATTTGGGGATGAGAAAAGAGTGTAACCCAAAAGGTCATGAAAACCACACTTTTGGGTTACACTCTTTTTATTTATCTCGCTATTTGTGGAGGTCGGATTGTCTGTAAACGACCAGTTGGTGAGGGCTAATAATCAGTAGGGGATGAACAAAACCCTACTGATTAAATTTTTTTCATACATATATGAGGTTAGCCAAAGCAACTATCCTAATATACGCAATGATTCTTCAATAAACGCTGGGATATCCTCTGGTTGTCTACTTGTTACTAGCTGATTTTGGCATACGACAACCTCTTTGTCATGAAAATGTCCACCGGCATTTTTCAAATCGACCGCAATGGATTTATATCCAGTCACATCGCGTCCTTCAAGTGTTTGTGCAGTGATGAGTAATTGGGGGCCGTGACAAATAGCAAAAACAGGTTTTTTCGCATCCATAAATGCTTTACTAAAGCGAACAAAACGTTCATCTGCACGAAGTATATCTGGGGAAAATCCGCCTGGTATGAAGAGGGCATCAAAGTTCTCTGGAGAAACATCATCAATATTTTTATCAATTACGACTTCACTTTTTCCTTGCTTACCGTGTACTGTTTTACCTTTTTCCATTTCAATAGTTGTTAATTCATATCCCTTTTGTTTAAATGCTTCTGCTGGCTCTGTGTATTCTGTGTCCTCGAAATAATCCGTTATTAAAATAGCAATTTTTTTACTCATTCTAATCCGCTCCTTACATTATATTATCGGTTTCAGAATCATCCTTGAGCAATGTCTTGTATAAAGTGAAACTTTAATTCATATTTTTTCATTCCCTCCAGTTTCTTTGCCCTGTTAATTTAATACATACCCTTTTTATTAGGACGTAAACATGTATTATCGTTTTTTTGTGTAAAATCATAAAATATCGGTTGTGCCGGTAATTCTTGTTTGAGGAAGAAAAATAAAAAAGCCAAGGAGATAATTTGTTTTCCCCTTGGCTTTTAAGATGATTTTTTTTCGTTAAAATGCGGAAATTCGTTGCTTCGTTTTTGGTACAATAATAAATTTGATCCAGAGTAACCCGAAAATCATAATGATAAGGCTATGCAAAAGTTGACCTGTAGCAATGAGTATAACAATTGAAAATACAATGAGTTGCATGCTTAGCAATATAAAGATTAAGCGAAGAAATTGATTCATTCGTTTTTCAGTATCAATTGGATATAATGCTACGATAATATTTCCCGAAAAATATTTCCACAGGGAACGGAGCTGCATAGAAATCATATATAGGACGATATATGCGATAGCGCCTTTTACGTATATGTTTGGTATAAAATATAAGGCGAAGGCACCGATTACTCCTAAGCGAATATATATACCGAAATAATCATTCCCGCGTAAAAATGCGAGTGTATGTAAATAGAAGAAAGTAGCTCGCATTTTATGTAATAAAGGCTCAATCCAATTTGTAAGCCATTTTCTTTTATTTACTTGCTTATTTAGTTGCGGAACATCGGTGAAAATGCTAGCAAATTGATAAAAACGAACGTTCATTTTTTCTTCTTGTTCAATTATGTAATCCCACGGTATTCGTTTTGTAGGCTGTTTTTTCGTATATAGAAGCAGGAAAGCAAGTAGTAAGAGCAATCCGCCTAATATAAGAACATGTGCCGAGTAAAACAGCATGTAAATGATGAGGGCGTTACAAGCAATACGAATAATGAACCATATGTTTTTTTCATGGCTATCACGCCACATCCAATGTATGTACATATTCCAAGCTTTCGTAATCATTAAAACGATAAAGATTGTACATAAGAAAGGTACCGTTACTTGTAATGATTGCAGGGCAAGTGGAACGAGAATAAGGAACGTGAATAATAATGGGAAAAGCTGAATGATGTAATTGTATAGAAGAGATTTTTTAAAATAAGATGTTAGTTTCTCTTCTAATGCAAGCAAATAGACAGCATCAGGTTTTTGAATAAATGTACGGATCGGGCATCTCGTTATAATGAATGTAAGTACAATCGTGATGAGTAGTAAAGATATTCCTTTAGAAGGAGATGCTTTTAGAAACTGAGCATAGTAGTATGCGCCGACGCATGAAATAAAGATAAAGCTATATAGTAAACCGTTAATCATACGTGCAAAGTATGTAATGATATTTTGCATATGTTGTTGGAAACGACTGCTCCATAGTGATTCGATTGACATGTTTTTCACCTCTTTGTTCTATTATATATGTTTTATAAAAGAAAAAACGAGCAAATTGCGTTATGCAACTTGCTCGTTTTTCTTTTCGTTATTTTTTTTCTGATCACGATTCATTAATGGATAGAAGGCAAAGCCGATTACGAATAAACCAATTCCGAGAAGGAACGTTTTTATATCGGATGCACCGGTTTTAATAACCCATAGCGCGTAGCAAAGTGCGATTACTGCGACTATACCATCTGTAATTCTTGCCCGCATTTCATTTTTATATGTTTCACCAGTTGCGACTAGTTTTAACTGGAAGATTGGTGAAACGAGATATGGAATGAGGTAGGCCAGTGTTGATACGGTAATAACGAATGTATAAGCTTCCGCAATTGTTCCTGATAATGTTGAGAATAAGAACACTTGCGACATAATGTTTGTTAATCGTAATGAGTAAATTGGACTTCCTTTTTTATTTGTTTTCGTGAAGAAGGAAGGGAAGAAACCTTCTTTTGCTGCTTGATACGGTACTTCTGAGCTTAATAAAATCCAGCCTAAGATAGAACCGAATAGGGAAGTAAGAGCAAGTAATGCCATCAGTTTCCCGCCGCCATGACCCATTGCAGCGTTTAATGCATCTGCTAATGGACGTTCAGAAGCTTGTAATTTATCAACGTGAAGTACACCCATTGTTAAAATGGTAATTCCTAAGTAAATCGCAACTGTAATAAGTAATCCTGCAACTGTTGCGCGTTTTACTGTTTTAGGAGAGGTAGCACGGTTTGATAAAAGTACTGCCGATTCAATTCCGATAAATGCCCAAAGTGTTGTAAGAGCAGCTAAGTTTACTTGTGAAAGAAGGCCGTGTGATACACCTGATTTATCGATCATCGGTGTGTACCATTGTCCAAACTTAGAAGCTTCGAATGCAAATAACGTAACGACGATGAATAAAAGGAATCCAGTTACTTTCGTTGTTGTTGCTAAGAAGTTTAGCTTTCCAGCTCCGCTTACACCGTTTGTTAATATAATATGAGTTCCCCAAAGTAAGATGGAACAAATCGTAAATGTAATTAGTTTTCCGACTTCTATGTTAAAAGAACCGATTGAAAATAGTAGTCGTGTATCTTTCATAATTGGGAAGAAGAGTGATAAATATCCCGCGAAAGATGTAATAATGGCAACGTTACTTGCCCAGTTTGCAACCCAATATCCCCATACCATACTGAAACCAGCCATTTTTTTCTTTTTTGGTGATGAGAATAAAGCATATGCATGACTTTGTGGTCCTGTCGTTAAATCAGGACGACGAATTGCTAAATTACCGAAAACAAGAGCTAGCATTAAAACACCAAACCCTGTTGTTAACCAAGCTAAAGTGACACCGAGAGGGCTTGCTGTTTGTGCCAACGTACTTGGCACCATGAAAATACCAGCGCCAACCATGTTACCGACAACGAAAGCTGTTAGTACCCAAAAGCCCCATTTTTTTTGTTGCATAGAAAATACCTCCAAAGTTAGTATAACCAAGTCAAGCGAGGAGATATGTATGTCTTCTTAGTAGAGAAGAGAAGTCCCAAACAAAACAAAAAAAGCACGTAATTTGCCGCTACATGCTTTCTATCTTATAAGAAACCCACGACATACCTCTCGATAGCTCTCCACAAACGAAACGTTTCGTTTGTGACAGTTCTGCACTTATTAAATGCAGACCCAGCAAGTGTGCATGGTGGACACGACTTACTTCGGCAATCATTCCTTTCTCATTCCTTCATCAATGCCACTACATCTCCTGAAATGATACTCTTAATGACTGCAACCTCTACCTCACCGAGATACGAATGAGGATTTAAATATTAAATTAACGTATTTAAGAGTAACAAATGAATTTTTATACGTCAATGGATATAGTAATAATCAGATTATAGAGAAGAGTTAGTCATTAAGAGTGAATAATTATTTGATATAAAAAGAAGCTGATCCAAAACTAGATCAGCTTCTACATATGAGATTAAACTAAGTTTAATACAGTTACTTTTTCACGTGTCATAGACTCAAGGCTCTTGCGAATACCTTGTGCGCCCATACCTGAACCTTTTACACCGATGAATGGGAAGTGGTCAGGGCCACGCTCTGTGCGTCCGTTAATTTGAACAGAACCAGTTTCGATTTTGTTAGCAATTGCAAATGCTTTGTTAATGTCTTTTGTGAAGACACTTGCTTGTAAGCCAAACTCTGATTTGTTAGCAATTTCAATTGCTTGCTCATCTGAAGAAACACGGATGATTGGAAGGATTGGGCCAAATGGCTCTTCCCAAGCAACTTTCATTTCTTCTGTTACGTGGTCGATTAATGTTGGGTAAATTAAGTTACGCTCACGTTTGTTACCGATAACAATTGTTGCACCTTTTTCAACAGCGTCATCAACTAAACCTTGAACGAAGTCAGCAGATTTATCGTCGATTAATGGAACGATTGTGCTGTCTTGTTCTGGAGATCCAACTGATAGTTCAGCTACTTGTGCTTTTAATAAGCTAACAAGCTCGTCTGCTACGTTTTCGTGTACAAGTACACGTTTAATAGCTGTACAACGTTGACCAGAGTAAGAGAATGCACCGCTTACGATGTGGTTTGCAGCATCTTGTAAGTCAGCATCTTCACGAACGATACCAGGGTCTTTACCACCAAGTTCTAATACAAGTGGAATCATTGCAGCTTTTTTCGCTAAATGTTTACCTGTGTTTGTACCACCTGTGAACGATACCATATTGATGCCTTCGTGTTCTACTAAGTAGTCACCAATTACAGAACCGCGTCCTGTCGCTACGTTTACAAGACCTTTTGGAAGGCCAGCTTTATGAAGTGCTTCCACCATTTTAATACCACTAATTGCACCTTGAGTTGCTGGTTTGAAAATAACAGCGTTACCCATAATTAATGCTGGTGCAAGTTTTGCAGCAGATAAGTTTACTGGGTAGTTAAATGGTGCGATTGCTAATACAACACCAAGTGGTGCGCGTTGGATGATCGCAAGTTTAGATTTTGTTCCGCCAGGGAAGCTATCGCCCATCATGCTTTCTCCGTGCATATGAAGAGCTTCTTCAATTGTGTAACGAATGAAATCAGCTGTACGAACAACTTCTTTCTTCGCATCTTTATATCCTTTACCGACTTCTTTCATAATGATATCGGCAATTTCATCTTGCATATTTACGAGCTCATCAGCCCATTTATATAAATATTTTGCGCGATCTTGTAGAGAAGCTTCTGCCCATGATTTTTGAGCTTCTTTTGCAGATGCAATTGCTTCATCTACTTCTCCGCGAGTAATTGCTTGTACTTGTCCAATTACTTCGTGTAAGTATGGAGATGGAATTTCGATTGTTTCTCCTGAAGAGCTTTCTCTCCATTCTCCGTTTAAATAAAATTTGTACGTATTGCTAGTTGTCATGATTAGTCCTCCTAAAATAGCAACTTGTAAGAGTGAGTATAAGGTGATTGTAGGGGGTTTGATAACATTTTTCAAATGAAATGTTTGTGAAAACGATTTCTTATTCTTTTTTTATTTTGTATGCCCTTTCTTACAGAAGATTCTCTTATTTCAAACGGATGTAGCGTGTGTTTTTATTCGGCGTGTAAAAAAATAATTGACAGAATACTCAATAAAGTTGTAAGATTATAAATGGAAAATAAATGAAGGGGGTGTGCGTAATGATTGTAATCGTAAATGTAATGAACTTAGCTCTGTTAAATGGCAGAAAACATTCATATCATTACGCAACCCGTACGGATATATAGGGCATCTTTGTCTTATAAAAAGCGTACGTTGCGTATATCGTAACGTACGCTTTTTATGCATTTCTGTGCATATCGTCAAGCGGCGGTATGCTTTTTTTTGTTTTCCACGTTACTATATAAAACTTTGGAAGGTGGAAAAATGTGATGAGATTGTATGGATTACGAAATGTAAATGTGATGGGTCTGGATAGTGGATAAAGAAATGAGAGGGAAACGAGTACGAGAAGGGAGAGGTTACATTGTTATCAGTATTACTAAAGTTAAAATGGTTTTTTAAAGAGCAGTGGAAGAGATATAGTATCGCCATTGGAGCTCTTTTAATTGTAAATATAGTTGAAGTTATTCCCCCGAAAGTGTTAGGGGTTACGATTGATAACATAAAAACAGGAACGTTATCGAACGAAGCAATTATGCAATCAATTCTTATTTTAATAGGGGTTACGATCGTTGGATATGGTCTTACTTTCGTTTGGCAACATCAGTTGTTTGGGGGAGCATTCGTACTGGAGAAGACGATGCGCTCTAAATTTATGGGGCATTTACTTAAAATGACACCGACGTTTTATCAAAAGAATCGTACTGGTGATTTAATGGCGAGAGCGACAAATGATTTAAAAGCAATAGCTATGACAGCCGGTTTCGGTATATTAACGCTCGTAGATTCGAGTTTATATATGCTTACGATTGTCTTTATGATGGGGTTTACAATTAGTTGGGAGCTTACACTTGCGGCACTTATACCGCTTCCGATTATGGCGTATGCGATGAATATATATGGAAAGAAATTGCATGAAAGATTTACAGTTGCGCAAGATGCGTTCGGTGATATGAACGATAAAGTATTAGAATCGATCGCTGGCGTGCGCGTTATTCGTGCGTACGTACAAGAGAACGCAGATCAGGAAAGATTTCATCATTTAGGAGATGACGTCTACGAAAAAAATATGAAAGTAGCTAGAATCGATGCATTATTCCAGCCAACTGTGAAAATGCTTGTTGGTCTTAGTTATTTAATTGGTTTAGTGTATGGCGCGTATCTTGTATTTCAATCAAAGGTAACACTTGGTGAACTTGTTTCATTTAACGTGTATTTAGGGATGATGATTTGGCCGATGTTTGCAATTGGCGAATTAATTAATGTTATGCAACGAGGAAATGCTTCACTCGACCGTGTGAATGAAACGTTAGCGTATGAACCAGATGTAAAGGATCCGAAAAATCCCAAGCTTGTACAAGAGCCGGATTATATTCAGTTTGATGATGTTACCTTTTCATATCCTTCATCAACTGAAACAAATTTAAAGAAGGTTTCATTTACATTAAAACAAGGGGAAACGCTTGGGGTTGTTGGAAAAACAGGAAGTGGAAAAACGACGCTCGTACGTCAGCTTCTTCGTCAATATCCGCTTGGAGATGGGGATATTGCAGTCTCTGATGTGACGTTAAATAACATAACGAATGAAAATGTACTCGGCTGGATTGGGTATGTACCTCAGGAACATATTTTGTTCTCAAAAACAGCGAGGGAAAATATTTTATTCGGAAACAGAGAAGCGACGGAAGAAGAACTCGATAAAGCGATTGAAATTGCGGCGTTTACAAAGGATTTAGAGTTTTTACCAGAAGGGTTAGAAACGCTCGTTGGAGAGAAGGGTGTTTCTTTATCAGGAGGGCAAAAACAAAGGATTTCAATTGCGCGAGCTGTGATTCAAAATCCGGAAATTTTAATTTTGGACGATTCTTTATCAGCTGTTGATGCCCGTACGGAAGCAGCGATTATTGAAAATATAAGAACAGAAAGAAGCGGGAAAACGACAATTATTACGACGCACCGTTTATCAGCTGTACAACATGCGGATTGGATTCTCGTTATGGATGAGGGCGAAGTAATGGAAGAAGGTACGCATGATCAGCTTATTAAAAGCGGAGGCTGGTATGCTGAGCAGTTCGAAAGACAACAAGGGGAAAGTGAAAGTGCGGATAGTGGGGTGAAAATATGAGCGTTTCAAAACGATTGTTTCAATACGCGATGAAAGTGAAAGGGACGATATTTGCAGCGATGCTAATGTTATTTATTTTCGTTATCGCAGAGCTTGCTGGTCCTTTCGTCGCAAAAACGATGATTGACGATCATATCGTTGGAATAGAGAAACCTTGGTATGAAACAGAAAAGAGTGAAGAGGCTGTTCCGTATAACGGTACCTTTTATAAGCGAAGTGATCGCTTTGAACAAGGTGAGAAAAAAGGAAAAGAAGTACGTGTGATGCAAGTCGGTTTTCAATATTACTTTGTGCCGAATAAAGTGAATGCTGAAGGATCACGTACTGTAAAAGGTGATATGATTACCGTTCAAAATGGTAAGGCGGTGCAAGTATATAAAGCGAAAGCATTAACGAAAGAAGAAGTGTTTGCGTTTTATAAGCCAGAAATAAACCGTCTACTTCTACTTGGTGGTGGGTATTTCGCTTTATTAGTAGTCGTTTCATTATTTGCATACGGAAAGCAATTTTTCTTACAGAAGGCAGCGAACAAAATTATTCAAATTATGAGGGAAGATGTCTTTTCTCATATTCAAACGTTGCCAATTCGGTATTTCGATCATTTACCAGCAGGGAAAATTGTATCGCGTGTCACGAATGATACGGAAGCTATTCGGGATTTATACGTAACGGTGCTTGCGACATTCGTTTCTAGTATCATTTATATTATCGGGATATTTGCTGCGCTATTTTTACTCGACGTAAAATTGGCGACGTTATGTTTACTTATCATCCCGATTTTAATCGTTTGGGCAATTCTTTATAGAAAGTATGCGTCTGTATACAATCATAAAATGCGTTCACGTTTATCTGATATTAACGGAACAGTGAATGAATCCATTCAAGGAATGCCAATTATTCAAGCGTTCCGTCAAGAGCGTGAAACGAAGAAAGAGTTTGAAGAATTAAATGGCGATTATTTTAAGTATCAAAATAAAATTTTAAATTTAAATGCAGCAACTTCGCATAACTTAGTGTCTGTATTGAGAAATATCGCTTTCACAGGTGTGATTTGGTATTTCGGTGGTGCTTCATTAAGTGCTTCAGGTGTCATTTCTTTAGGGATACTGTATGCGTTCGTTGATTATTTAACACGATTGTTCTCTCCGATTACAAATATGGTAAATCAGCTTGCTAACTTAGAACAATCACGTGTTGCGTCAGAACGTGTTTTTGAATTGTTAGAGGAAAAAGGAGAAGCTGTAGAAGAGGAACGTATGCCTCGCTTACAAGGAAATGTAAAGTTTGATAATGTGTCGTTTTCTTATAATGGAAAAGATGAAGTGTTAAAAAATATTTCTTTTGAAGCGAAACAAGGCGAGACAGTAGCGCTTGTCGGTCATACGGGATCAGGAAAAAGTTCCATTATGAATGTACTTTTCCAGTTTTATGAGTTTGAAAAAGGAAAGCTTACGATTGACGGTCACGATGTAAAAGAGATGCCGAAACAAGCAACTCGTGAACATATGGGAATCGTACTACAAGATCCGTTTTTATTTAGCGGAACAGTGGCATCTAATGTTAGCTTAGAGAATGAAAACATTTCAAAAGATCGCATCGTAAAAGCATTGCGAGATGTTGGTGCTGAAAGATTTGCGAACAATATAAATGAAGAAATTACGGAGAAAGGAAGTACACTTTCAACCGGAGAACGTCAGCTTATATCGTTTGCTAGGGCACTTGCTTTTGATCCGGCCATTTTAATTTTAGATGAAGCGACATCTAGTATCGATACGGAGACAGAAGCGATGATTCAACAAGCACTAGAAGTTGTGAAAAAAGGGAGAACGACATTTATTATCGCTCACCGACTTTCAACAATTAAAAGCGCAGATCAAATTATTGTGCTCGATAGAGGAACGATTTTAGAAAAAGGCTCTCATGATGAGTTAATGAAAAAGCGCGGGCGTTATTACGATATGTACAAAACGCAAATGGAAGGTAATCAGAGCGCTTAATATGTATGGAGGAGAACTTGTGATTTTCACAAGTTCTTTTTTAGTGAATCAGGGCAGTTAAATAAGAAGTATTGTTTTACCTTTTTCTTTATAAATGCTATATTAAAAAATGTTACTTATTTTTTGTATGTAGCGTTATTTTCCCCTTTTGTTTGATTATGAAGAAAAAGGATAAACTAAATAAGAACATTTTCATTGAAAAATTGTTCAAGATTGCATACAATCAATATAGTTTTTAAATTCCTATCAGAATACTTGGAGGATTACCATCATGAAAAAATTATTTTCAGTACTTGCAGTAACTACATTAGCGATCGGGATTGTAGCGGGCTGCGGTAAAGAAGAGAAAAAAGATACAGCTAGTCAAGATGCGTTACAAAAGATAAAACAAAGTGGTGAACTTGTAATTGGAACAGAAGGTACATATCCACCGTTCACATTCCACGATTCAAGCAATAAATTAACTGGATTTGATGTTGAATTAGCAGAAGAAGTTTCAAAACGTTTAGGGGTAAAACCTGTATTTAAAGAAACACAATGGGATAGCTTACTTGCTGGTCTAGATGCAAAACGTTTCGACATGGTCGCGAATGAAGTTGGTATCCGTGAAGATCGTCAAAAGAAATATGATTTCTCTAGCCCATACGTTTCATCTTCAGCGGTATTAGTTATTGCAAAGGATAAAGATAAACCAGCTACATTTGCTGATGTAAAAGGATTAAAAGCAGCACAATCTTTAACAAGTAACTATGCGGATATTGCTAAGAAAAATGGCGCAGAAATTACGAATGTAGAAGGCTTTAGCCAAGCAGCAGAATTGTTAAACACTGGCCGCGTTGATTTCACAATTAATGATAAATTATCAGTGTTAAACTACTTAGAAACGAAAAAAGATGCAAAAATTAAAATTGTAGATACAGAAAAAGAAGCGTCACAAAGTGGATTCTTATTCCGTAAAGGTAGCGACAAGCTAGTACAAGAAGTAAATAAAGCGTTAGAAGATATGAAAAAAGACGGTACGTATGACAAAATAGCGAAAAAATGGTTCGGCGAAAATGTATCTAAGTAGTGCGTTGGTTTCAGATCGATTGTCTACGTGGATAGATATTATGCAGTCTTCCTTCATGCCTATGCTGAAGGAAGCTGTGTTTACGACAATTCCATTAACGCTTATTACATTTATTATCGGGATTATACTTGCGACGTTAACGGCGCTTGCACGTATTTCAGGTAGTCGTATTTTACAATGGATTGCTCGTATCTATGTATCTATCATTCGCGGAACGCCACTTCTTGTACAGTTATTTATTATTTTCTATGGTCTTCCAACTCTTAATATTGAAGTTGAGCCATATACAGCAGCAGTTATTGGATTCTCATTAAATGTCGGTGCATATGCATCTGAAATTATTCGTGCTTCAATTCTTTCCATTCCGAAAGGGCAGTGGGAAGCAGCTTACACAATTGGAATGACGTATCCGCAAGCGCTAAAACGTGTTATTTTACCGCAAGCGACGCGCGTATCGATCCCGCCGCTTTCGAATACATTTATTAGCTTAGTGAAGGATACTTCATTAGCATCGTTAATTTTAGTAACAGAAATGTTCCGAAAAGCGCAGGAAATTGCGGCAATGAACTACGAATTTTTAATTGTTTATTTCGAAGCAGGTCTTATTTATTGGGTAATTTGCTTCTTATTATCTATTGTGCAACAAATATTAGAAAAACGTTCAGAACGTTACACTCTAAAATAACCCTTTCATAAAAGGAGTTTTTGTTTTTATGATTTCAATTCAACATTTACAAAAAAGTTTCGGAGATAATACTGTACTAAAACATATAGATTTATCAGTTGAGAAGGGGGAGGTTGTTGTTATTATCGGGCCATCTGGATCTGGTAAAACGACATTCCTGCGTTGTCTCAACGTGTTAGAAACGCCGAACGCTGGTAATATTCGTATCGGTAATAAAGAGCTCGACTTCTCTCAAAAAGTATCGAAGAAAGATATTGTTAACCTTCGTACGCAAACAGGTATGGTATTCCAGCACCATAATCTATTCCCGCATTTAACAGCACTTCAAAATGTCATGGAAGGGCTCGTTACAGTGAAAAAGATGGGGAAAGAAGATGCGAAGAAGAAAGCAAACTATTTCCTTGAAAAAGTTGGTCTTGCGGATAAAGTAGACTTATATCCGTTCCAATTATCAGGCGGACAACAACAGCGCGTTGGAATTGCTCGCGCGCTTGCGATGGAGCCGGAAGTGTTACTATTTGATGAGCCAACGTCAGCGCTTGATCCTGAACTCGTTCAAGAAGTTCTGAAAGTAATGAAAGAACTTGCGAAAGAGGGCATGACGATGGTGATTGTAACGCACGAAATGCGCTTTGCACATCAAATTGCGAACCGTGTTATTTTCATGGATGGCGGTGTCGTTGTCGAACAAGGTACACCAGAAGATGTATTTACAAATCCAAAAGAAGAACGCACGAAGAAGTTTTTACAAATGTTGCAATAAAGTGAAACTTTAATCAGTGGGGGTTTTCTTCATCCCCCACTGATTATCAGCCCTCACCAATCGGACTTTTATGGGCAGCCCGATCCCCACCTAACTTCTTCGCTTTCGCTGAATTTTGAGGTGGGGGTCTTACTGCCCATTAAAGCGGGATAAACTAAGGAAGGTCTCAAGGCATATGCCTTGAGACCTTTTTGCCATATATATTTATTTTTGGAATCCGCCAAGGCTTTGCTCAGCCATTGCAACTAGACGTTTTGTAATTTCTCCACCAACTGAACCGTTAGCACGAGCCGTAGAATCTGCTCCTAATTGTACACCAAATTCTTGAGCGATTTCGTACTTCATTTGATCGATTGCAGCTGTTGCACCTGGTACTACTAATTGATTGTAAGAACTTTGGTTTGCCATAGGAATATATCCTCCTTAGAGTTATAAAAATTTTTTTGGTTGGACTAGCTGGATTTGAACCAGATTATCGCCCCGTTTGGCGCTAATCCATCGGTAATTAAGTTTGTACTCATAGTATGGATGTTACCTAGAAAGATATACGAAATAATAATTTGTAAATTTTGTAAAAAAATCTTAGTGGTTTCGTAAAGTATGAAATAAGAGTAATCGTTGTATTTTTTAGAAAGAAGGCTAAACTAAGAGCGATTTGAAATATGTTTTTTTGTTTGTATCCCGCTATTGTGGGGCAAACCATTAACTTTATAGTTCTATTTTGAATAGGAGTGGAACAAAATGCTCCTATGCACGGCTAGATGTTCTCTTCAATCAGCTTGTAAATGATAATGCATGGAGGAATCGTGATGGGAATTTGCCCGCTTTGCAACGCATTAGAATCACAAACATATTCTTGTCAAAATTGCGAAGGTATACTCCAAGATTATGGGAAAACTGTAGATTACATAGACGATTATAGTGCGTATATGGATCAAGAATTATTAAGTGCAGTAGATGGTTTAACACATAGTAATTCACAAGAGTATTGCAATCATGTTTTTTATTGCGGGATATGTAATGTGGAAACAGAAGTTGTAGTAAAGCTTGTGTAAATAGAAAACTTCCACCTTATGAATGAGGTGGAAGTTTTTGTTTTCGTATTTGTGAGTGAATCATAGGGGAAGGGATATGTTCGGTGTTTGAGGGAGCCTCTGATTTTATTTGAGACATTTTTTCTTTTGCATCGCGCAAAGAATGTTCAGTTAAGTAGATGGCATATTCGTAAAATAATTGGCGCGTCAGTTCACTTTGTTCTTTTAACTTTTCATCTTGGAATACAGTTCGCCCGGGTTTAGAGTTTGCTTCAAAGAGCCACGGGTTTTCCTGCGTGTCTAAACCGATATCAAAACCAATTTCTCCAATATTTCCGGTTACTTGTTCATCAAGCGCGTAACTGATTTGTAAGGCAGTTTGTTTTAATTTATTTTCAATTTGAACTTGTTTCGTTGAATCAGGAAAAAGTTCTTGTAGTAATTTTGTATCGCCACCGCTATTTACATGTGTTGTTAAGCTACCTTTGCCAGCAATTTTTGCAACGATTGCACTGACAATCCATTGACCGAAATGATTTTTATTTGTATGAATGCGGAAATCAACCGGTTGCCCATCGAAGCGAAGTAAGGAAATACCTTGTTGTACGATAAACTTTTTTAAATCATGTCCTTTTAATACATGGTTCAGAAGCGTTTCTAATGATTGATACTTTCTTAGTTTGTTTTCTTCATTTTCGCGATAACGACAGTAGTAGCAATTCTCTGCTTGAGAATAAAATAGTTGGTGAATATTTCTCCCGAAGCTGCCGTGAATCGGTTTCATGTAAATCGATTTATACGTACCGAGAAACCGCTCTACTTGTTCGAAGTGTTGAAATGTTTCTGTGTTCGGTAAGAATGGCATAATGGACTCATCTTTCATAAGAAGTTGATGCACTTCCCATTTATTAAAAAAACCTGGATTAAACCATGGAATCGCATAGTCATGCTCTAATTTTCTTTTTGCTCTTACAATTGGTTTATAATTTTCGGCTTTCCGATTTGGTAAGCGGTCATAAATGACATTCGGGAAAGGTACTTTTTTCTTGATCCATTGTTCCTCTTGAAAAAAATAGCCTTCAATTGTTTCATCTTCCCAGTTTATATGTTGCACACCAAAAACGAATACAAATGGTCGCAAGGTGAATGGCGGCGTTAGTAACTCGCCAAGAGAAGTTGAACGGTTTCCTAAAGGGTTAGAAGAGTCATCGTTAAAACCAGTTGTGAAAATCCCGATTAATGGTCCGAAAATAATTGTTTCATTTTGCGTGAATGCATGGATAGTAGTGGAATGAGGAAGCAAAAGTTTCTCTGCAATTTGTTGTCCGATAATGATTTCACGAGTAAAGGAATAATGAATTTTTACCTCTTCACTTGCAACATGGCGTACGCCGAAGGAAAGGGATGTAATGGGTGGTGTAATGGAAAAAATATAAGGTAAAGTAATGCTATTTGGATGCTCATCTGAAATATTTAACGTATATATGTGCTCTTTCAAAATGGGTTTACCCCCTTTCATTATGGTGTGAAGCGACTAAACTTTAATGGTCCGTGATATATTTTTTCGGCTAATGAATCACTATGACGAATGTAATGTTCGTATGGGGGAATCGTGTTGACATACATAAGCCAAATTGCCCCTTTTTGATCCATAATGGTGGAAAGCTCTAGCTCGAATAACGAAGAATAAGATTGATCTAATGTTTGAAACACTTCATTTATAATGTCTTGTAAAGCGTCTTGTAATAGTTGAACACCGGTACTAGATAGTACGTATTTAATTTTTGAAAATGAATGCAGTGAGGAATCATCCGTTGCCGAAAGTAAAAGTTGATTCGGAAATGAGCTTTTTTGTATAAATTGGCCGATAGCATGCCACTTCTGTTCTTTATTTTTTTGCAAAATGGTTCGAATATGGAGTGGGTATGTTAATTGATTTGGTGGCTGTAGCATGATATGGGTGATGTAACGTGCTGATCGTATATTAGATTTGTACCAAGATATAAATTCATCTGTCCGCTTGATTGGAGTAGAAGTATGATAGTCATCATTTATCGTATCGATATGAAACGTTTTATTTTTGTAAGCAATCCGGTACAGACTTTCATTGGAATGTGTATGAGTAGGACGTATAATAATATCTTTTGTTTTTAATAACAGTTTGAAAATGTTTTGGATTGTCGCTATTTCAAATTTTGGTATATAAGGAGATAATTTTTTATTCGTGAGAAATACGTCATGTAGTTCGCTTAAGTCAATGAGTGTGTTATTTAAAAAGGTAGTGGTAGGACGGTTGTGTAATGAGTGAATAATTGACTTTGCTTTTTCGGAGTCTGTTTCCTCGTTAAAAGAAGAACGATCGTATATATAAGAAGGAATAGGGAATGTTTGCTCTTTCCATTTTCCTGTATCAGTATCATAAATCAGACCAGAAATAAGATCTGTTTTAGGATCAATACCAAATGGCGTAAACTGGGCAACGACATTATGATAAAGCCGAGCGCGTTTAGCGATTTCGGTGTAATACGTTTGCTCATAATGAGGGTGAGAAGTTAAAATACCGAGAACCAACGAAATCACTCCTTTACTAACAAAATGTTGGCACAATAGGCGAAGCTATATATTGCAAATACGTTTTTATAACATTATACTTTTGTCCGTATGATGATATGCTATAGTTTTGGAGAAGCGAAAGGTTGATTGTAATGAATATATGGTTAAGTATGTTAACGACGACAGGGCTCGGAGCAATTATTGGGGGATTCACAAATCATTTAGCGATAAAAATGTTATTTCGTCCGCATCGCCCTATTTATATTGGGAAGTTTCAAGTTCCATTTACACCAGGATTAATTCCGAAGCGCCGCGATGAGCTTGCTGTTCAATTAGGAAAAATGGTTGTCGAGCATTTGTTAACGCCAGAAGGAATCGGAAAGAAGCTAACAAATGAAGAGTTCCAAAAAGGTTTAATTCGCTGGGCGCAAGTAGAAGTGGATAAAGTAATGACGAATGAACAGTCGTTACGACAAATGTTAGAAAAATGGAACGTAGCGCATGTAGAAAAAGAAGCAAACGAGAAAATCGAGCATGTAATTACAGAAAAAATTCAGGCATTTTTAGAAGAGTACTATACATATACATGGGAACAGGCTTTACCTCATTCTGTTCATGAAAAAATTGAGAATGCGATCCCGAACGTTTCGGCGTTTATTTTAGGACGAGCAACTCAATTTTTTGAAAGCGAAGAAGGGAAAGCACGTCTTTCAAAAATGGTTGATGATTTCTTTGCTTCTAGGGGAACGCTGCTTAACTTAGTCGGAATGTTTTTAGGTAATGTAAGTGTAGTGGATCGTGTGCAGCCAGAGGTTATTAAGTTTTTAGGGCAAGATGGCACAAAACAGCTTTTAACTGATGTACTGCAAAAAGAGTGGGAGAAGTTAAAAGGAAGAGATGTAAAAGAAGTAGAAACGTTTGTAGAAAAAGAAATGATTGTAAGCTCCATATTGTCAGCAGTTAAAGTGGAGGAAACAGTAAGTAAGTTTTTAAACCAATCTGTGCAGCAAGTATGTGAGCCAGTTCGAGAAACAATCAAGGAAAAGGTAGTCCCGAGCGCAGTAACGAAAGGCTTGAAGTGGGGAACAAAAAACGTAGCGAGTATATTAAAAAATCTCCATCTTGCGGAAATTGTGCAGCAGGAAGTATCCACATTTTCAACAGAGAGACTAGAAGATTTAGTTCTATCCATTACAAAAAATGAACTGAAAATGATTACGTATTTAGGTGCCTTATTAGGCGGGATGATTGGACTCGTGCAAGGACTGTTACTGTTGTTTCTTAAATAATAAGAAGAGTACATAGAAATAAAAGTGAAATTTCTTCACATCTCTTGCATAGTTTGATATGGTAAGAAGAGGTGCGTATGTAAATGCACTTAAAAGGCAGTGCGAGTGAAAAGCGCTAGCCTTCTAAAGGAGGAAAAATAAAATGACAAAAAACATTCATGATGTTGCATATGAATTACAAAAAGCAATCGCAGAAAACGAAGATTTCCAAACATTAAAAGCAAGCTACGCAGCAGTTCAAGCTGATACTGCTTCAAAGAACTTATTCGATGAGTTCCGTACAATGCAACTTGGCCTACAACAAAAAATGATGCAAGGTCAAGAAATCTCTGAAGAAGATAACCAAAAAGCACAAGAAGTTGTAGCTCGCATTCAACAAGATGCTAAAATCACAAAGTTAATGGAAACTGAACAACGTTTAAACATCGTTATCACTGACGTTAACAAAATTATCATGAAGCCACTTGAAGATTTATATAACGCGCAACAACAAGCGTAATAGTGGAAGACGCCCCTGTATAGGGGCGTCTTTTTTGTTTGTTATTTGCGGAAATACTCAGTCTCAATATTCTTCTCCTTCAAAAACTTTTCAATTTTTTTTTGCTTCCTACCATTCACTTGCTCAAAGCGTTTTGTAAAAGAAAAATCAGTTTTGAATAAGTTACCATCTTGCGCGAGTTTGTCTAATTCTTGCTCTAGTTCTACTGAAAGTGCCGTAGACGCTGAAATGTAATCATGAATTTCCTTCGAAGGCTGTTTGTAATCCTCGGGGATCGTATTGTTACTAATAAAATTAAGGAAGTTCGCATCGTTTTGTTGCGCTAGATTTACTAGTTGTTTTAATTTCTCCCGATCGGATTTCGTGACTTCCTCGTCAGACATGGCTGACGAAAGTGGAACGATGTTTTCGTCTAAATCTCCGCTATAATCTAAATACGTTTTTATATTTTGTTTCATTTCATCTTCATTAATCGTTTCATTCTTTTTTGAGGAAGTGAATATAGTTTCTGGAATTTTAACCGTAACATCTTTAATAGATTGTACATCGTTTTCTTCCTTAGGTTCTGCACTGTTTGAACAAGCTGATAGAAATAAAATTGTAAGTAACGTGAGTGGGTATAAAATATACTTTTTCATCTTAATCTCCTTTTGCATTAGTGTCTTTGTAAAATAGCTATATTCCATTTCAAGTACTTAACTAAAGTTGCGTATAGATGTTTTATCATTTGATAACATATGACAGATATGAGTAAACCGCTGCAAAAAGCGATAAACACATTATAAACATCGGAATAGCTAATTTGATGAAACCCTTTAAAGAATCCTAACCCTATTAATAAAATAGGTGAGATGATTAATAATGGAGTAGCAATGATAAGTGCTAGAAGAATCGGTAATAAAAAGAGTAATACGAAAAAGGCGATAATGATAAAGGCAAAGTTTAAAACACTTAAGCTCATAACAGAAAATAGTGCGGTTATCATATTTTTAAAGCTTCGTTTCTTGTCAGCATTGCTTATTGCATAGGAAACAGTAAGTTCTTTCGCGATCGTTTTAGGGTTTCCTAGTTTTCTAGCAATTTCTTCTTCGCATTTTCCATCTTGTTTACCACTGATAAAATGAGTTTCATACTCCGAAATAATATCTTTCTTTTCTACATTAGGCATATTCCGTAGGGAAGAATGAAGTTGTTCCAAAAATTCATTTTTGTTCATAACAATCACTTCCTTTATAAAATGATGAATGAAAGCTGAGAATCCTATCTTTTGAAAGGGAGGATACGAAATACAAGATACGTTCCAATTAATGGGTATTCCAATATTTACAAATATATCATTTACTAGTGTTCTTTGCAAGGTACTGTGAAGTTTTTAATACTGTGATGAGATGAAAGTTTTCCGTATATTTTTAGAGGAGATATAAAAATATTATTTTAGGATAAGCAAAGGGTTGTAAGCGTATTCTCTAATGGTTGTCAAAAAACTTTCAAATTCATATTGTTGGAAAAATAATGCATTTGTACTATAATGATAAACGATACTTCACCACATTAATTAACTAGGTGAAATTAAAAAATCTTTATTACACACATTATGAAATAAAGGAATGATTAGTTTGAGTACAGGTGTAAAAGCAAACGACGTGAAGACAAAAACAAAAGGAGCAGATCTTGTTGTTGATTGTTTAATTAAACAAGGTGTGACACATGTTTTCGGTATTCCAGGGGCGAAGATTGACTCTGTATTTGATGTACTGCAAGAAAGAGGACCAGAGTTAATTGTTTGTCGTCATGAACAAAACGCAGCATTTATGGCAGCTGCTATTGGTAGATTAACAGGGAAACCGGGCGTATGTCTTGTAACTTCAGGACCAGGGACATCAAATTTAGCGACAGGTCTTGTTACTGCGAATGCGGAGAGTGATCCCGTTGTTGCTTTAGCTGGTGCAGTTCCGCGTACGGATCGATTAAAACGTACGCATCAATCTATGGATAATGCTGCACTATTCGAACCAATCACAAAATATAGCGTAGAAGTAGAGCATCCTGATAATGTGCCAGAAGCATTATCAAATGCATTCCGAAGTGCGACTTCCACAAATCCAGGGGCTACTTTAGTAAGTCTTCCGCAAGACGTTATGACTGCGGAAACGACTGTAGAGTCTATCGGTGCGCTTTCTAAGCCACAGCTTGGAATCGCTCCCACACATGAAATTACATATGTAGTAGAAAAAATAAAGTCAGCGAAATTACCGGTTATTTTACTCGGTATGAGAGCGAGCACAAATGAAGTGACGAAAGCTGTTCGTGAATTAATTGCGGATACAGAACTTCCTGTCGTTGAAACATATCAAGCAGCTGGTGCAATTTCACGTGAGTTAGAAGATCATTTCTTCGGCCGTGTTGGGTTATTCCGTAACCAACCAGGTGATATTTTATTAGAAGAAGCAGACCTCGTTATTTCGATCGGTTATGACCCAATTGAGTACGATCCGAAATTCTGGAATAAACTTGGAGACAGAACGATTATTCATCTTGATGACCATCAAGCAGATATCGACCACGATTACCAACCAGAGCGTGAATTAATTGGCGATATCGCTTTAACTGTAAATAGCATCGCAGAAAAATTACCGAAACTTGTGTTAAGTACGAAATCAGAAGCAGTGTTAGAGCGATTACGCGCGAAATTATCAGAACAAGCAGAAGTTCCAAATCGTGCTTCAGAAGGTGTTACGCATCCACTTCAAGTCATTCGTACACTTCGTTCTTTAATTAGTGACGATACAACTGTTACATGTGACATCGGTTCCCATTCTATTTGGATGGCGAGATGTTTCCGTTCTTATGAACCACGTAGATTATTATTTAGTAACGGTATGCAAACGTTAGGTGTTGCACTTCCTTGGGCAATTGCTGCTACTTTAGTAGAGCCAGGTAAAAAAGTAGTTTCCGTATCAGGTGACGGTGGTTTCTTATTCTCAGCAATGGAATTAGAAACAGCGGTACGCTTAAATGCGCCAATTGTACATCTTGTATGGAGAGACGGTACATATGATATGGTTGCATTCCAACAAATGATGAAATACGGTAGAACATCAGCTACAGAGTTTGGCGATGTTGATCTTGTGAAATATGCGGAAAGTTTCGGGGCGTTAGGTCTTCGTGTTAACAAGCCTGATGAATTAGAAGGTGTATTAAAAGAAGCACTAGCAGCAGACGGCCCTGTCATCATTGATATTCCAATCGATTACCGTGATAACATTAAATTAAGCGAAAAATTATTACCAAACCAATTAAACTAATGGAGGCAGATTTGAGATGACTGTTGCGCAATTAATCGATATTGATGCAAAAAGAACGAAAACGAGTAATGAAGTATATCAAACATCTACAATGCTTGCGCTATTAGATGGTATATATGATGGTGTGATCAGCTTTGAGGAATTGAAAGAACGTGGTGATTTCGGCATCGGCACATTTGATCAATTAGATGGTGAAATGATTGCATTTGATAACGAATTTTATCATTTACGTTCAGACGGTTCAGCAGAAAAAGTAGAACCAGAAGAAACAACACCGTTTGCTACAGTAACGTTTTTTGAAAAAGAAATGAGTTATACGGTAGAGCACCCGATGAATCGTGAAGAAGTGGAATCTTTATTACATGAATTGATGCCGAGTAAAAACTTATTTTACGCTATTCGAATGGACGGTACGTTCCGTGAAGTAAGAACGAGAACTGTTCCAAGGCAAGAAAAACCGTATACACCACTTGTTGAAGTGACGAAATCACAACCGATTTTTTCATTTAAACATACAGAAGGTACGCTTGCTGGATTTTGGACACCTGATTACGCGCAAGGTATTGGTGTAGCTGGTTTCCACTTACATTACATTGATGATGCAAGAAGCGGGGGCGGACATGTTTTCGATTATGTTGTAGAAAACTGTACGATCCAAATTTGTCAAAAAGCTCATATGCATTTAGCACTTCCAGAAACAGCTGACTTTATGACAGCTGAATTATCAAGAGAAAACTTAGAGGATAATATTGCGACTGCGGAAGGCGCGGAGTAAAAGAGAGGGACTGTTCCATTGTGGAACAGTCTTCTTTTATTTGTCGGTAAGTCGATATCGTTTATTTCTTTGAAACAAACGGATGCCCCTCATAATAAAAACGCCACGGATAATGTACAGCTTCTTCTGCATAGTCGATGTTAATACGAGGTCCTGCTGTTATTTTATATTGTGATGACATGTGTTCTTCTTCTCGGACGAGTTCAATATGTAATGTGTCGCTTTGTAACGATACGCCTCGTTCTTCTAACGTAATTCCGAGGGCACGGCATAGTTTGCCAGGGCCGTTCGTTACATTTTTATATTGCGCTTTTGTAACGTCTGTTTTGTTGTAGCGTGCTAATTTTATTTCTTCTATTCCGTCTACTGGTTCAAGGGCTCGAATGAGAACGCCTTGCGGGGTGCCAACTGGTGCTGTAATGACGTTGAAGCAATGATACATACCGTAAATCAAATATACGTAAGCATGTCCCGGTGAGCCAAACATGACTTCTGTACGATCTGTTCGTCTGCCGCCGTAACTATGCGCGGCTTTATCATCCGGACCTTTATATGCTTCTACTTCTACAATGATTCCGCTTCGTTTTACTCCGTCTACAATATGTACAAGTTTTTGCCCAAGTAATTTCTTTGCGACTTCTAACGTATCGCCTTCATAAAAGGAAGGTGGTGCTTGCATTGTACTATCTCCTTTACTGAGTGTATATGTATATAGTAAACCAAATTTTCAGTAGTAATTCTAACTCGTTCTATTTGCTACATTTATTTCATAAATTATGGATAGAGTACAACAGCGAAGAGGGGGAGTGCGACATGATTTATCGCTTACTAGCTCTTAATATAGATGGGACACTACTATACAACAACGGAAAAATTGCAAAAGGATTACGAGAAACGATTGAATTTGTGAAAAGAAAAGATGTATACGTTACATTATTTACGAGTCGTAATTTTCAATCCGCTCATAAAGTTGCAAAGGCGTTAAAATTAGATTCTATATTAGTAACACATGGCGGTGCTTTCGTTTCAGCAACGTTAGATAAGCCGTACGCTCAAAGAAGATTATCGGAAGAGAAGACGTTTAACATTGTGCAAGTGTTAGAGCACTTCGATTGTAACGTCCGCATTTCTCATGAACGGTTTTCAATCGGAAATCGTGAGAGAAATACACCGAACTTAATTGCTCGTACTGTATTATCAAGCGCAGATCCGTTATTTTATCCGGTTCAGTTTGTAGACTCGTTAGGTGATGCGCTTCGTGATCATCCAGTAGCGGCACCAAAAATTGATGTTATTTTCCAAAGTAAAGGTGAAAAAGAACGAGGGCTAAATACATTACGAAAAGCATTCCAAGATGTAGAGTATGTTGAGTGTGATTCAAAACGAATAGAAATTTTGCCGCAAAATGTATCAAAATTACGTGGATTACAATTGCTTGGAGAGCATTTAAATATTTCGCTAAATGAAATGGTTGCGATTGGAGATAGTTTAGAAGATCTAGAAGTAATTGAAAATGTAGGGCTTGGTGTAGCGATGGGGAACTCGCCTGTAGAATTAAAGCAAGCAGCCGACTGGATTACACGTTCAAATAGTGAGAACGGCGTAGAATATATGATTAAAGAACATTTCCGTAAGCAATTCCCGCTTCCGTTTTTGAAGAATCATAAAAATGAACCGAAACGATGAAAGAAAAACGTAGCTTTTTGGCTACGTTTTTTTGTTTGCAATCTCTTTAGTCGAATAACCTATTAATATACTAAAAATGATATGTTAGAAAACATTTACTAATCTGAATATCAAGTTTAATATTTTTATTAAGTGTTTTTATTGTATTGAAGTTCAAATAATTGGAGGTGTGAAATCTGAGGGTTTTTGGTAGTTGCTGCTTAATATAAAACAATAGAGGAGTCTCGTTTATGAAGAAACGAAGTATATGCTTTCTGATAGTTATAATAATGTTTTCACAATTTTATTGGTTACCGTCGTTGAACATAAAAGCTGAGAAAATTTCGGATTCTTCTTCGGTTCACAAGCTGATGCCTAAATATTTAGTTACTAATTTTAATTTTGATATGACGGCATCGACAGTTACTGTGGATAAAGATAATTTTTACGTTTCAGGTAATTTTAGAACAGGAAAAGATTTAGTGGGGGTAAAATGGGAGACCAAAGATAATTATAGCCATCCAGATTTAAAGTACCCTACGAAGCCGGATTTCAGTGGAGTTACCTTAGACTATGATTATACTATAGAAGGTTTTACAAATTTGATGGATAGCGGACTAGCACCAAGCTTAACTATTGAAACGAATAATGGTGAAACCCATTATGTTCGTCTTTGGAACTATGTAATAAATCGGCCGATGGAATCTTGGGAGTTGGGAGCTACACGAGATGTAGGTAAAGATATTAGATTTCCTGAAAAGCGGAAAGAGGGGAGTGCGAATGGATCAACTGGACACATCAAAATTGATTTTAACAATTTATATTCGGGGTGGACTCCGTACATATATGATATGAAACAAGCGAGATATGTTCCGGATCCTAATTGGAAAAAGATACCTGTTAATGATATAAAATCGATTATGTGGTCAGTTGTTCCGAAGGGATATCAGTCTTCGGGATCAGAAGGATTGGGGAAATCTGAAAAATTCAAAGTACAGTTTAACAATTGGAAAGTATCAGGTGACACATTTTTAATGAATGATCTTAAAAGTGCTCCAAATCACAACGTTAGAATGACTGATGATTATGATGATATATATAACTTAACACCGGAAAGGGTTGTAGGTGATTATAAAAAATTAGGGTATAACAAGCTAGTTAATTTTTATATAGGTGCTTCTCATTATTATGATAAAAGTTTCACGGGTTCAGGCGTTGAGATGAATACTGATTACCCATTTAATCAGGGTTTTGAAGAATGGTATAAAAATTACGCAAAGCGCTTAAAAGAAAATAATTTTGAACTTATTCAGTCTATTTCAATGGAATCAGTAGATGCACCAGAAACATGGTGGCAACGCACTTGGGATAATATCCCTGGTACTACGGGGTGGAAACCAACTCCGCATCTTTTAAGTTTTACAAATGATGAAGTGAAATCCTTTTATCAAAAATATACGCTAGGATTGGCAAAGATAGCGAATGATGCAGGGCTTACTCCAATGATTCAATTAGGAGAACCATGGTGGTGGCATAAGGAAGACATACCTGGTAAACCACCATGTTTTTATGATCAAGCAACTAAAGAATTATTTGAAAAAGAAAAAGGTTATCCAATGTATGAATTTCGTACATCCAATGAAGATTTTACTGGTCATGAGGATGTGTTGGAGTGGTTAAGTGATAAAAATGGTGAGTTTTCATTAATGTTACGAGATACGATAAAGAAAACGTATTCTAATGCGAAATTCACAGTTTTATTTTTTACGCCGTCGGTAATTGATAAAGATCGTGTTCCACCAATGATGTCTATGGTGAATTTCCCAAAAAAACAGTGGAAATATCCAAACTTAGATTTCTTTATGATAGAAGATTATGATTACTTGATTGATAATCATATGGATAAGCATAAGGAAACATTGAATTTTGCACAAGAAAATCTAGGTTATCCAAGTGGAAAAGTACACTATTTTTCAGGTTTTGTTTTGAATAAAGACCAGCAACATGTATGGAAAAATATTAACCAGGCCATTAATGATGGATTTAACCAAGGGCTAGGTGAAGTGTATATTTGGGCATATGCTCAAGTTATACGTGATGGTTGGAAAACACCTGATATTATTAATGTGAATTATCCATCGGGTAATTATACTTCTGCAATAGATATTACTTTAAATTCTAAAGGAGCAGATAAAATAGTATATACAACAGATGGAAGTGAACCAAGCCTTAAGAATGGATTACAATATTCACAACCAATTAAATTGAATTCGAATACAGTTATTAAAGCCATTGCTATCAAAAATAATAACAGTGGAAATGTAGTTTCTTTTGATTATAAATTTATTAATTATAATAAATTAGTTGAGGATAGTTCCCTAGATATTAATCAAGAAAGTAAGGAACTTTACTATAATTTCACACCAAAGAAAACGGGACTTTATAGAATCTTCACGAAATCGTTTAAGGATAGTGGAGAAGGTACGGATACAGAATTGAAATTATATACAGATCAGGCTGTATTAGAGAGTAATAGGATTTCAAATGGACCTTATGGTAAAAAATATTCGAAAGTTGAGCATAATTTACAGGCTGGCATAACTTATCATATAAAATTATCAAACCCACATGAAAGTCAAATGAAAACGACTTTAGTAGCCGAGAGTGATCTAGATAACAGTAGGGAGAACGCGATAGCTGCTAATTGGAGCCAAATAAAAGATGACACATTATCTTCTTTATATGATGTAGATTATTATAAAGTAGAAGCAACAGTTTTAGATAAGATACAATTAAAGCCTACTAGAAACGTGTTAACTATTGAGAATAATAAGGGTGAAATTCTGCAAACGATTTATCCAGGTAGCTCTTTTAATGTTTTTACGCCACCTAATAAAGGAACATATTATATTAAAGTGTGGAGTAATACAAGCTATAATACGCAGGCAGATTTTGTACAAAAGATTCATGAACTAAATTTACAAACAGATCCAAAATCTATTTTAGAATTGCAAAAAAATTTAGCGAAACTAAAATTTTATTCGGGCACACTGACAGGTGTATATAATGAAGAATTATATATGAGTTTAATTGCGTATAAAACTATATTAAATAAGTGGGATGCTGGTGTTGCTGTAAGTGGTAAATTTCTTAAAGAGGATGCGTCTATTGATGACAGAATAAAGTATTATGCAAAACGAGATGTTGATTTAGGGCGTGATGCTCAAGGAAGTATTTACGATGTCTTATTTACTGGTGATTTATTTATTTTGTCACAAGCAGGATCGTTTGTAGGAGATGCTGCATTTGAAGCAATTATTCTTACTAAGTTTGGATCGCAAGTAACAAAAACTACAACACACTTAACCAGCAAATCTGGTACGATTTGGGATGGGATTAAAGCAACAGACCTCGCTCTCCCAGGTACGGTTATACCTAAATCATTCCAATTGAAAGATGTAAAGCTAGGGGAAAATTTAGTTTGGATTCATCCTAATGCTACCAAGCATTTAAAAGAATATATTGTGGATAATGAGAAGATAGCTTACTTACAACCAGGATTGCAAAATATTATACAACAAGCTATGTTGACTAGTTTTAAAGCTGCTGTAGAAAAAGCAGCTACAAAAGCAACTCAACCTGGTCAAAATTTCTTTAAGAATATTGATGGATGGGAAATTGGTATAACACGTGAAACAGGGGTAGTATATCATGCCCTTAAAAAATATTAAGGAGTTTTAAAGATGGCTATTATATTGGAAAAAATAAAACCTTGTTTGCAGCAATCTAGTAGGAGTTTCGAAGATATGAGTGGATTTTTGTTAGTTAATGTTAATGTAGAAAATCCAAAGCCGAGCAAACCTTATTTTCATAAGAAGAATATTCCATACTCTATTAATGAAACTGCATATCCAGTAACAATCAATTTACAGTTGCGCGGTGATCTGTTAGAAGAAGTTGATGGAGTTATAATATCAAATATAACCTTTTTGATAAATAAATTACGGTTAACAGATAGTACATTTGAAAATCAAATTAGTAAAGGGTTCCCTATCTTTAAATTGAAAGACCAATGTGATGAATTTAATGTATTGGATAAAATGTCAAAGATTAATTATTTATTAAAAAATAATAGTTTATATTGTTTGTTTTCCGATGACATTTATCCAGATGTATATGGCCAAAGCGTGGAATATACAGATGATTTAATAGTATTGCTTGATTTTAATAAAGATATCGTGGGGTTCCATTTATGTAATTTAACAGAGGAAGAGTTAAGTTTGTTAAAAATATTTATTAAGTAATTAATATATAATAGAAAAAGAAATGTTTTATGAAAGTATAAAATGATATTTGTAAAATTAAATATTAAAGACCTAAAAATAACAAAAATGAAAGAGGATAAAATAAAAAAACTTCTGTACTGACCTGCAAATGCTCTTCAAGTAAGTTTGTAAATGAAAAGGTGATAATGTTGTTAATTTTAATTAAAACGTTACAGGATGATCGTTTTTTGTTAGAACGGCGTAGAGTATATGATTAAAGAGCATTTTCGTAAGCAATTCCCACTTCCATTTTTGAAGAATCATAAAAATACACCGAAATGATGAAAGAAAAACGTAGCGAATACGCTACGTTTTTTCATGTTTAAGCTTCAATAACCTTAAGCATTCGATTTAAAAATGCGGCTGATTCAGCACGTGTTGTTGTGCCTTTTGGTACGAATTCATTTCGTTCGTTCCCTTTTACGATTCCGTATGCATACACATTTTGTAATGCCTTCTTATCGTATGCTAAATCTTGGTCAATGAATGGTAATTTCATTTCTTTTCTATAAATCGAGTTATATGCTAAAGCACGGTCAATCATAATAACAGCTTCGTCACGTGTGATTGTAGCGGTTGGATCAAATTTATTATTTCCACGGCCACTAATGATACCTGCGCTAGCAGCACGATTAATTCCATCTACTAAAGATGGATGTGCTTCGTTTAAGTCTGTAAATTTAGCGTTTCCAGCCGGTAATTTTAAAGCTCGCGACATTAAATTTGCAAACTCAGCTCGTGTTACAAGGCGGTTTGGCCAGTAAGAACCATTGCCGTCACCGAACATGATTTTTCTAGCTGCTAACTGACGAATGTCTTGTTCATACCATCCACCTGTAATATCGTCTTTTTCATGTGGGACTTCTGTCGGCGGAATAACCTCTTTGCGATTTTCATTATAGTAAGCGTTCGTGCCTTTTAAGAAAGCATCCCATTGTCCGCGCTGAATCATAAATGCAGGGCAGTTTTTTCCGCTCCAAAATTGATGCTTTTGAACGTGATCTATAGATATGTTTAATTCGTTCATTAAATAAGCAGCTAATTTTCGGGCATTTTCTACCGCTTTCGTATAATTTCCATCACTATTCACAGCAATTTCAATTCCGATAGATTCATAGTTTCCAGTCTTATTTCCAGCATGCCAACCAACTTCATTTAATGGAAGATGTTGATAAATTTCTTTGTCATCTACTGTAAAATGCCAAGATGCTGAACGATCCGTATTTCCGCGGGCTTGGCTATCTAAGTACTTCGCATGATTTAAAGCGTTAGCACCTTTACTTGTATTAGCAGTTTCATGAATTGTAATGTATTTCGGTTCCATTGCATAGCCAGGACGAATGTTTTCATTCCCTTTTGGAACGATCATTTCTTTAAATGTAACACCATAAACGTTATTTGTAGGCAAATTAGATGGTGTTTTGAAGAAAGTTGCGCTTCTTTTTTCGATAGAACCTGTTTTTTCAAATAATGATGCTTTCGTACCTTCAAATGTAGCTGAAGGTGCATAAATCCATTTTTCAGTTCCATTCATTTGAAGTTTAAACCAATTCCCAGCTTGTTCAGTAGGAACTACTGTTTGTGGCTGTAATTTCGTTTCTTCTTTAAACGATTGGAAAGGGAAGGAATATACGGATGCTTCTTCTGTTACAATTAATTTTTGATTCGAGAGTTTATGAATTTCTTGTACTTCTAAACTATTATTTTCCTTATTAACCCAACCAGAACCGGATGTAGTTTGTACGTAATATGCATTACCTTTTTTCTTCGTTGCTTTTACTACCGGTTCAGCAATTTCAATATTTGTTTTGGTTTGTAAGTCGTTTGTATCGTATAGTGGAAGTTTTGTTGATAAGTGGAGAAGATATTCACCCGAGATTTCAAGGTCGTTTTCTTCGTCATGTCTATGCTGCTTTGCATGTTCTTCAATGCTTTTTAAAGCTTGTTCATCAATAGACAATTCTGCAGTTTTCTCTATATTTTCTGCGAATGAAAGGGTAGGTGCTACAAATGTTTGTAATGCCAAAGATAGTGCAAAAATGTTGTAAAACCTTTTTTTCATAGTTGTTTTTTAACACGTTATAGTATCTATGTCGTGTTAACAGTCCTCCTTTAGATGTATTTTAAATTAGTATCAAGTACTAATACGTTCTAGATTGTAACAAGAGTATATTCTAATGTCTATATAACTAGGAAAAGTTCGTGGAAAACCAATATTCAGTTTGTTTTAAATAGGATATAGAAATAAGGTAAAACCTTCTGTATTGACCTACAAACGCCCTTCAAGTAAACTAAAGAGAGTTTGCAAATGAAAAGGTGATAATGTTGTTAATTTCAATTAAAACGTTACAAGATGATCGTTTTTTACGTCCGCTGCAAAATATTGGCGGCTTATTTTTTGAAGATAGTACGATTGGATTTGAACAAGAGGAAGCAAATCTTATCGTTGATATACACATTGAAGAGAATGTAAAAGCATCTGCTCGTTTAACAGATGTTGCTACTGGAAATGTGTATGAAGAAACATTCGCAAAAGATTTATCTGCTTTCACAGATGAAAAAGAGCGTATGAAGCAAGTGAAGCACGTTGTTTCGTATGTATATCTTTCTGTTCTTCAGCAGTTAACTGGTCTTGAACAAAGCTGGGGCATTTTAACAGGAGTTCGTCCGACAAAACTTCTTCATAAAATGCTTCAAAGTGGTATGTCAAAAGAAGAAGCGCATCAAGAGCTTCGTGAAAGCTATTTAATTCATGAAGAGAAAATTGAACTTCTTCAGCGTATTGTAGATTGCCAATTAGCGGTAGTTCCGGATTTATACCGTTTGAAAGAGGAAGTAAGTATTTATATCGGTATTCCATTCTGCCCAACAAAATGTGCCTATTGTACATTCCCGGCTTATGCAATTAACGGACGCCAAGGATCTGTTGATTCGTTCTTAGGTGGTTTACATTATGAAGTTCGTGAAATTGGTAAGTTTTTAAAAGAAAAAGGTGTAACAGTTACGACGATTTATTACGGCGGCGGTACACCGACAAGTATTACAGCAGAAGAGATGGATATGCTGTATGAAGAAATGTATGAAGCGTTCCCAGATGTGAAAAATGTGCGTGAAGTAACAGTTGAGGCAGGTCGCCCCGATACAATTACGCCAGCTAAGCTAGAAGTGTTAAATAAATGGAATATTGACCGCATTAGTATTAATCCGCAGTCATACCATCAAGAGACATTAAAAGCAATTGGGCGTCATCATACTGTAGAAGAAACAATTGAGAAGTATCACTTAGCTCGTGAAATGGGAATGAACAATATTAATATGGACTTAATTATTGGTCTTCCTGGTGAAGGGCTAGATATCTTCAAGCATACGTTAGATGAAACAGAAAAGTTAATGCCAGAATCATTAACAGTTCATACGTTATCATTTAAACGTGCTTCTGAAATGACGCAAAACAAACGTAAATATAAAGTAGCTGGTCGCGAAGAAATTACAGCGATGATGCACGAAGCAGAAGAGTGGACGCAAAAGCATAATTACGTACCATATTACCTATATCGTCAAAAGAATATTTTAGGTAACCTAGAGAACGTTGGTTATGCAATGCCTACGCAAGAAAGTATTTATAACATTGTTATTATGGAAGAAGTTCAATCAATTATCGGACTTGGCTGTGGTGCATCAAGTAAATTTGTTCATCCGAAGACAGGTGCAATTACGCACTTCGCAAATCCGAAAGATCCAAAATCATATAACGATGGCTTCGTAAAATATACAGAAGATAAACTGAAAATTTTAGAAGAGCTATTTGTATAAGAAGAAAGAGGTTGTTCCGATTTGGAATAGCCTTTTTTTATTCCGCTATTTGTGGGTTGATTCAAGTTGTGGTTGGTATAATTTCACTTACCGATAAACAGCACTGTTTGTAAAACTATGTCGATAATAATCAGAAAAATTAGTCAAATCATTAGAGGACAATGTCTACTTATGGACGAAATGATAGATTTATGAAAGAGAAAAGGGGGAAATTGTTGGCATGTACATGACGATAGGGAGAATATTCGATTTAGCTGTTGGTAAGTATCCGAATAAAGAGGCGTTAGTAGAGCCGGAAAAAAATATTCGCTGGACATATAAACAGTGGGATGAGCAAATAAATAAAACGGCGCAAGCTCTGTTGAAAGAAGGGGTAAGAAAGGGAGATACTGTATCTGTTTACTTATATAATTGCCGTGAATTTGTAAACGTTTACTTAGCCTGTGCGAAACTTGGGGCGATCTTTAACCCGATTAACTTCCGTTTAAAAGCAAAAGAATTATCGTATATCCTCCAAGATGCAGCCTCGAAAGTAGTAGTCTTTGAAAAAGCAGTTGAATCAACTGTTGCTATCATTGAACGAGATTTTCCAAATTCGTCTTTTTGGTATGTAGAAGACGATACACCTTCCTATGCGAGTTCTTACCATGAAAAAGTCAATGCGGCATCTTCTGACAAAGTAGATATCGAAATTGATGAAATGGATTATTGTTCTATGCTGTATACGAGCGGCACGACTGGTCATCCGAAAGGCGTACTACATCGCCATCGTGAAATGACTGAGCATAGTATGATTTGTACGTATTTTATAAAATATAATAGAGATAGCGTTGGGCTTGTAGTTGCGCCTTTATATCATTGCGGTGAGTTAAATGCTGGAATCATTCCGCGCATTCAAGTTGGTGGAAAGAATGTAATTTTACATCACTTTGATACGGATAGAGTATTACATACGATTCAAGAAGAGAAGATTACGACGTTTTTTGCAGCACCGACGATGTGGAATATGTTACTGCAAAAAGATTTAACACAGTACGATTTAACTTCGATGAAGATTGGTGTTTATGGAGGAGCGGCGATGGCTCCAGCGCTAGTGAAGGAATGTAAAGAACGTCTTTATATTGATCTTGTACAAATTTACGGCATGACAGAAATGGGACCAGTTGTTGCGTTTCTCGTAGAAGAAGATCAAATTACGAAAGCAGGTTCAGCGGGAACACCATGCTTTAGTCATGAAATCCGCATCGTAAAACCAAACGATGATGCACCAGCAGAGCCAGATGATGTATTGCCTCCTTATGAAGTTGGGGAGATTATTTTGCGCGGCCCAACTATGATGGCTGGTTATCATAACCGAGAAGAAGCAAATGCAAAATCGATGTATAAAGGATGGTATCACTCTGGTGATTTAGGTTATTTCGATAAAGATGGCTATTTATTCGTCGCAGATCGTGTGGATGATATGGTAATTAGCGGAGGGGTTAATATTTATCCACGTGAAATTGAAGATTTCCTTCATAGTCATCCTGGTGTATTAGATGTTGCGGTGCTTGGTGAGCCAGATGAATTATGGGGAGAACGTGTTGTGGCTGTTGTTGTAAAGAAAGATGAAGCGATTACAGAAGAAGATTTAGAAATATATTGTAAAGAAAGTGATGAATTAGCAGATTATAAACGTCCGCGTCATTATTTATTTGTGGATGAACTGCCTCGTAATGCGAGTGGAAAATTACAAAAATTTGTCCTGAGAGAGTCGTTGAAAGGCGCAAAACAATAGGGTGTAGAGCAGTCGTCTATACAAATAAAGCTATCTTTTTTCATAAGAAAAGATAGCTTTATTTTTTTGAAAACGATTGGAAAAATGGTATGTATTTTCTATGTAAACTCTCTTTTGTTATTATATAAAAATATTTTTTAGGGGATTACATTTTGCTTATAAATGTATCGAAATCGCTTTAAATAAGGGATTTTTGAACTTTTTAGGTAGATTGTATAGATTTTAAAATAATAAATGTAGTAAGAGTGGAATAAAGGTATTAGAGGAGAATTATCGATGAAAGATAAAGAAAGTCAGTCATCAGATGACTCTATGAATAAAGTGGTCATTTAGTATATTTTGGTAGCATGAATATAGTAACAAATTAATATGTAAATGAATAGTCTTGTAATGCACTTTTATTAGGAATAGTATTTATTGTTGGCTGCCCGAAAAAAAGTAGAAATGAACACAATATAGGGAATGAATTGTGTTGTTTATTACTTTATGTTGTAGAACTAACGATGGTTTGATGCTGCAAATAATCTTTAGTCTGTATCCCCTTAGTTTAAGGGGTATTTTGGGTGGAATGGATTTCATGGTTAAAAGTTTAACAATTCATATTGGAGGTTTTATGAGTACATATTTAAAAAGAATATCTGTAATTTGTTTTATTTTTACTGTTATCATTGGACAAGTTTTTACACCGATCATAGGTCATGCCCAAGAATTAAACACGACAGGACTTGTTGATAGTTTTGCGATTGAAAAAACAAAATTAAATTATGGGGAACAGACTAGCATACGTGTAGATTTTAGTGAAAAGCCTGGGAAAAGGATGAAGTCCGGGGATACATTAACGTTAGCACTTCCTCCAGAATTAAAGGGTTTTAGTGGCACAATTGCGTTAAAGGATGAGTCAGGACGTGTTTTTGGTACGTGCCAGATTAATGGGAATAATGTAGTTTGTACATTTAATAATGCGGTAGAGGAACTTGAAAATATTAGAGGGAAATTTAATTTCACCGTTCAAGCTACGAATGTAGAAGCAGGAAAAACGAAAGATGTACAAACAAATTTAGGAACAAACTTAGAAAAACAAACGGTTAGCATTACTCATCCAAAAGGGGACGGGAAAGAACCGGGAATCTTTTTCTATAAATCTGGTGATATTCAGCCAGACAAAAGTAATGAAGTACGTTGGTTTTTAAATATTAATTTAAAGAAACAACATTTACATGACAATATCGTTTTGAAAGATACGTTACAAGAAGGACAAACGCTTAATAAAGGTAGTTTTAATATAACGATTAATAATAGAGAATATTTGTCTCTTGAGCAATTTCAACAGCGAGGTTATGGATATATTAAGTTTACTAGCGATAACTCATTTGAAGTTGTAGTGTATAGACATATGGGGAGTGCTAATTCATTTACCGTTGCTTATACATCAACTATAACTGAGAGTGGAAAGAAATTAGAATTTCTACAAAATGACTATAAACTTGATTATCAAATTTTATATGAGAAACCTACTTCTGAATCTAATAGTGTAAAGGTTAAAAATATATCATTCGGTGGCGAAGCTGAAGGGGATTTACCTGCAAAAGGAACGCTGCAAATTGTAAAGCATATTGAAGGAAATGAAGGGAAAGTGATCCCAGGTGTTTCTTTTAAATTATTTACAGAGTCAGGTCAGCAAATTGGTGATTCTTATACAACAAACCAAGACGGAATAGTTGAAGCGCCAAACCTTGCTCCAGGTAATTACTATGTGCAAGAGATAGCTGCTCCGAACTACGTAGAGTTTGATCCGAAAGCAAAAATTTCTTTTACAATTAAGCAGGATGCTGTAAACGGAATTAAACTTATGATTTCAAATAAGTTAAAAACTACATCTGTTGCAGGAACGAAAACGTGGGAAGGCGACAAAGTAAACGATCGCCCAAAAATGATTAAAGTAGATTTACTACAAAACGGTAAAGTCATCGCAACGAAAGAAGTTACGTCAGCGAATGGCTGGAAATATGAGTTTGAAAAGTTACCAGCAGTTGATAGTGAAGGAAAAGCTCATACGTATGAAGTGAAAGAACAACTAGTATCAGGATATCAATCGAAAGTTAACGGATATGATATTACAAATATAAAGATACATGAAGCAACAGAAGTAGAAGAACAAAGTAAAGAAGAATCAATAGAAGAATTGGAAGCTCCAACTAACCCAGAAACACCAAAAGTAATAGAAGAGCCAAAAGAGCTAGAGAAGCCAGAAGTTACGGAGAAGCCGGAAATTCATGTGAAACCAGAAGAAGAGCAAGTTGAAGAAGGAACAACAGAAGAAATAAAAGAAGAAAAGCCGGAAGAACCGAAAGTAACAGAAGAGCCGAAAGAGCTAGAGAAGCCAGAAGTTATGGAGAAGCCGGAAATTCATGTGAAACCAGAAGAAGAGCAAGTTGAAGAAGGAACAACAGAAGAAATAAAAGAAGAAAAACCGGAAACACCAAAAGTAACAGAAGAGCCGAAAGAGCTAGAGAAGCCAGAAGTTACGGAGAAGCCGGAAATTCATGTGAAACCAGAAGAAGAGAATAAAGAAGAAACAACAGAAGAAATAAAAGAAGAAAAACCGGAAACACCAAAAGTAACAGAAGAGCCGAAAGAGCTAGAGAAGCCAGAAGTTACGGAGAAGCCAGAAATTCATGTGACACCAGAAGAAGAGCAAGTTGAAGAAGAAACAACAAAAGAAATAAAAGAAGAAAAACCGGAAGAGCCAAAGGTGACGGAAGAACCAAATGTGTTAGAGAAACCAGAGGTAAAAGAGAAACCGGAAATTTTAGTAACACCAAAAGAAGAAGAAAATAAAGAAGAAACAACAAAAGAAATCAAAGAAGAAAAACCGGAAGAGCCAAAGGTGACGGAAGAACCAAATGTGTTAGAGAAACCAGAGGTAAAAGAGAAACCGGAAATTTTAGTAACACCAAAAGAAGAGCAAACTAAAGAAGAAACAACAGAAGAAATAAAAGAAGAAAAACCGGAAGAACCAAAGGTGACAGAAGAACCGAACGTGTTAGAGAAGCCAGAGGTGAAAGAGAAACCGGAAATTTTAGTAACACCAAAAGAAGAGCAAACTAAAGAAGAAACAAAAGAAGTATTAAACAAACAAAGTGTACAAGAAAAAGTAGAAGTACAAAACAAGCAAGAGGTACACAGTAAAGTAGAAGTGCAAAAAAAATCTGAAGTATCACCGAGTGAAGAAGATAATAGGAAATCAAAACTTCTTCCTCAAACAGGTGGAGCATCAACAGAAGCTACTTCTGTTAAGGTAGGTATGTTCTTATTACTTTTCGGAGCGATGTTGTTTAGACGTCAGAAAAACTAATGAACATGAGAGTTCGTTTGAAAACAAAATGCATGTAAAAAAGCGGAGACTATAGGTCTCCGCTTTTTATTATCCCGCTTTAATGGGCAGTAAGCCCCCCACCTCAAAATTCAGCGAAAGCAAAGAAGTTAGGTGGGGGATCAACTGCCCATAAAAGTCCGATTGGTGAGGGCTAATAATCAGTGGGGGATGAAGAAAACCCCCACTGATTAAAGTTTCACTTTATTTTCGTATGTGGCTAAGTTGAATTTTACTTATTAAGTATTGTTTTAATTGATGCGTTTTAAAATCATGTGCTTTATGTTTTTACGAAATCGGGTGATTAGCGCAATGATAATTATGCCGAAGAGAATTTTCCATATGTGTTGCCCGAGTATTTGGAAGATCGCATCTAAATTTTCACCTAACCAATAACCGCCGATCAAGAAGAAGGATACCCAAAATAGAGCCCCGGAATAAATTGTCATCGCAAAGCGGCGAAATGGTAAGTTGATAATGCCTGCAAAGTATCCTGTGAAATGGCGGACACCTGGGATGAAAAAGGCGATAAAGATTAAAAAGTAGCCGTATTTATTGAACCACATTTTTGTTAAATTAATTTTCTTTTGAGTTAAAAATACATATTTCCCGTACTTCTGAATGAAGGGCATGCCTAGTTTATTTCCTACAAAGTATTGGAAGGTCATACCTACACTTGTCCCAATAAAAGATAACAGAATTAAAATTGGCAAGCTTAAATCACCTTGGTGCGATAAAAATCCTGCATAGGCTAATGTAGGCTCCCCTGGAAACGGAAGCGCAATATATTCTAAAAGTAAACCGACAAGTACTACATAATATCCATATTGCTGAAATAATTCTTGAATCCATTCCATGTTATGAGCTCCTTTTAAAGTGAGTTCTCTCTATTTGAATCGAGTTAAGGCCATACTCAATATAGCTCTTTGCTAAGTAGCAAAGAGCATTGAAGTGTACATGTTACTATGAGTTAAAGTTATAGCGGTACAAAAATACGTTGAAATCTTCTTCTGTTGGTCCGAAATTAACGGCCTTTTCTTGTATGCGTTGGAAGTTTTGTCTGTCATAAAATTCATAGTTACATTCGTTATCTGTATATAAATATAAAGATGTTACGTCTTCTTTTTTCATGTATTGGAATAGATGATTTAGTAAAGACTTTCCAACCCCAAGACCTCTTGATTCTTCGGATACGATGAATAATTGTATACAGCCTTGAAATTGCTCTTCTTTTCCTTGAATGAGTTCTTTATATGTTTTTTGTACTTGTATAAATGCTTTTAAAAATTCTCTATTCTCTTTATTCGTTATGAATAGCTTTAGCGTGTTAAAGGCAAAGCTAATAGTGTTATGGAATCTTTTTAAACGGTTTTTATCTTTTTCAGAATCGCCTAAAATGACACCAATCACTTTATTATCTTTTTCAGCTACTTTACTGAAGGAACTCCCTAAAATACAACTGTGTAAATAAAAGTTTAATACTGAGTTTAAGAAGTTTTTATCGGAAATGAATTCATTAAATCCAAATGCTTCACCGATTAAATGTTTTATAGGCTCATAGTCTTCCTTAACAAGACTTCTATATTTTACTGTGTTCATAATTGTATACTCCCTTTATTAATGTAAATGACTTATTATAAATAGTAAGGTCTCCTCTAAGGGGAGAGTCAATGGTTGCATACGAAAAAATATAAGGGAAGAGATGCAAATGAAAAAGTTATTTTCTATTGGAGAAGTTGCAAAAATAAAGGATATTACGATAAAAGCGCTAAGATACTATCATAAGATGGGGATTCTGATTCCAAAACATGTTGAGGAATCAACTGGGTATAGATATTATTCGATAGATCAATTTATTCACATTGATATTATAAAAAGCTGTCGAGAGTTGAACACGAGCATAGTAGAGCTGCAAGAGATTTTTAAAGAAAGTAACACAGATAAATTGCTACAATTTTTACAATTGAAGAGAGAAGAAGCGGAAGAGCATATAAAGAAAATGAAAGAGGTAATGGAAACGATTGATGACTTACATGCGAAAGTAGTGAGTTCGCAGGAAATATTAAAGAATGATGAAATCTCTATTGAATGTTTTGACCAGCGTTATGTCGTTGTTGCGCCTTGTAAAGAAGTAGGGAGTTTACAGGAGTTACTGTATTATTCCGATTTAGAGAAAATCGTGCAAGAGTATGATGAGAAGATGGAAATGGAGATGGGGATTCTCTACAACGTAAATGCGCATTGGGATGTAGAACCGAAGTATGTATTTAATAAAGTACGAGATGATGTACATATGGAAGAGATGAAAAATATAAAAGTATTACCGGGCGGAAAATATATAACGTTAGCGTATAGCAAAGAGAATGAGGAAGAATGTCGAAATACCATAATGAAATATGTAAAAGAAAATAGTATAGAAGTAGAGAGTTTTATTGAAGTGGAGTTAGTTAGTGATATTTTTAATGCGGAGACGTATAGTTGTCAAATTCAAATTTTGATAGGGGATAGTGAGAATAAGAAGTTTTGATGCTATATATTTAGGGGGGCGCCTACTTATTAATAAGAAAGACCATCCCAAAAAAATGGGATGGCCTCCTTAAATCGTATTATTTACGTGAAAATCCTTCTTCATCAAGGTATTCCGCAGCTTCTGGATAAGAGTTGAATGTACCATCTAAGTTTACACCAGCGTACACGTTCCACATGTCATCCTCTTGAATAAGAGTTAGGATATGACCGTCTTCGTTCTTCCATTCTTCTTCAGCAGCAGGTTCCATTGGTGCTACAATTTCCTCTGGCTCTTGTGATAGACGTTCAATTACTTTTTCAATTAATGAACGTAGTTCTTCTTCTGAAAACTCACGGATGTTAATCATACCTTTATCATCTGTTTTATAACCTTTAATGAAGTTTGCATATACAAATCCGTTTCCATTTGGGTGTAAATGATATACGACGTTCTTTTTATCTAAACGACTTTCTTCAAAGTGAAAGTTTACGCGTTTTAGTGATACGTTCTTTCTTTCTAATTCAGGGAAAGATTCAATAATCGATAATTTTTCTTCAAAAGTTAGCATAGTGCCTCCAAATATATAATAAAAGATTTAATTTATCTATTATAGCATAGTTATAATAGTTTCCAAAGATGCGGCGTGAGCTTACAATTGAATGCGTTTACGTCACGATACTGTAAAAAGTGGGCTAACGAATATATTCTTTTAGGTGTACAATGGAAAATGGACTTTATATGAAGGTGGTTATTTATATGTTTCAAAAAATAGCAAAGGAATGTTTAGCAGGTTTTACTGTTGCGATTGTTGCGTTGCCACTTGCCATTGCATTTGGTATTGCTGCAACGGGAACGTCTGAGGGAGCACTAGTTGGATTGTATGGTGCGATTTTTGCAGGTTTATTTGCGGCGTTGTTCGGTGGTACACCGGGTCAGGTTACAGGGCCAACTGGACCGATTACTGTTATCGCAACAGGAGTTATTGCGACGCACGGATTAGAGGCGAGTTTTATAGCCTTTATGATAGCGGGACTGTTTCAAATTTTATTCGGTGTATGTAAGCTTGGTTCTTACGTTCGATATATTCCGTATCCTGTCGTTTCAGGATTTATGAACGGAATCGCATTAATTATTATTTTAGGTGAAATGAAGCATGTGCAAAATAGTTTTCTACTTGTAGTATTAACGATTATTGTAATGATTGTTTCTGGAAAATGGATTAAGGCTATTCCATCTAGTTTAGTTGCATTAGTTGGTGTGACTGCTTTGCTTCCTTTATTTTCTTCTGCGTTAGAAGGACTTACAGTGAAGTTACCGATTATCGGCAATCTGTCATTAAATAAGGTGATTGAGAAGATCGGGACGATTCCAGAAGCGATGCCGACGCTTCATATTCCATCTTTAAGTGGAACAGGCATCGCAGAACTTATTTTACCAGCGCTTAGTATTGCTTTATTAGGATCGATTGACTCGTTGTTAACATCGGTCGTAATGGATAATGTGACAGGTACACGTCATAAAAGTAATAAAGAACTGGTCGGACAAGGTATCGGTAATATGGTGAGCGGATTGTTTGGCGGATTAGCAGGGGCAGGAGCGACTGTACGGTCTATCGTGAATATAAGAAGTGGCGGTAAAACGGCGCTTTCAGCAAGTATGCATAGTGTTATATTATTTATTTTCATTATGGGACTAGGATCAGTCGTGCAATACATTCCGCTTGCTGTATTATCAGGTATTTTAATTTTAACTGGTATTGGTATGTTTGATTGGGAAAGCATGAAGAAAATGCATGTAGCACCAAAAGGTGATGTTATCGTTATGCTCGTAACGATGGTTGTCACAGTGAAGTTTGATTTAATGATTGCTGTTGCGTTCGGTATTATTCTTTCGTTCATTATATACATGGTGAAATGTAAAGAACGTAAAGCTTCTATTGTAAAAGAAAAGGAAGCGACGTATAAAATTAAAGGCCCACTTTCTTTCCTAACAGTGGATCGTATTTTTTATGCGTTACAAGACGTAAAGTCTCCGGTTGTTTTACGTATGAAAGATGTGCGCTATATGGATGTATCAGGAGCTATGGCGTTGTTAAACTTTGTTGAGCAGTCGGATAAAGCGGGCGCGAGTGTGACGCTTGAGCAATTGCATCCGAGTATTGAACAAATAATCGTGACGATGGCAAGTAATGAGCAGAGGGAACAATTACAGTTCTTAAAGGCAAAAATAAGTTAGAGATAAGAACCCTTACGTGATAAAATGTGAGGGTTTCTGATTATTCGCATATGCATGTATTGAATTTGAATATCTGGATGTTATACGTCTGTTGACAATTGCCAAACTTAGCAGTATAGTAACATTTTAGATTAGCAGTATGCTATCGCAATAAGTGTAAGAATTTTAAGATTTCTTTGCATTGAAAAGAAATCGCTTTAAGCTGGAGGGAATATTTGATGTACAAACAGTTACCACATGGAGTAAAAGTCGGGATTACACGTTCAATCGTTGCTTCTTTTGAGAAGTATATGCAGGAAATTGAATGGAACGAAGAAAAGTTTGACATACAACAATTTGTTGAACAGTGGAAACAATATTTATATACAAAATCAACTTGGATTAATAAAGTAGATGACAAGTTGAAAGAACATCCAGATTTCCATCAAGCGTTAGCAGTAAAAGTGAATGAAAAAATTAACGAGCTTATTAATGAAGAGCCGACTGAAGAGCAATTGAAAATTTTAAAAGATCACGAAGTAAACAATATAGATGATTTTTGTAAGTTAGAAGCAGCGTATCATATTGAACGTTTGTAGTTGAATTTTTACATAAAAAAACACGTCGTATTCATAAAAGGATACGACGTGTTTTTATTTTGTTTATTTTGGAACAAATGCAGTCCATGTTGATAAATCAATATCTTGTTGAGCTACTGTAGTTGTAGGGAAAGTAAATGTCCACGGTTTTGTTGAATTTGCTTTTATTTCAAAGTTTTTCAGATTGAAGCTACCTGTTGCAATGACGTTTCCAGTCGCATCAGAGATGTGAAGAGGTAGCTGTTCTATCGTGATATTTCGGTTGTGACCATTACGTAATAAGATTGTTGTATGTAAACCATTATTTTCTGCTAGACGAGCTTGTAATCCTAAGAAATTAAGTTCGTTTTCTTTAGGAGGTGTTAGGCCTGCAACGATTTCTTTTAATTTTTCTTTTGCAGAATCTGCTAGTTGTGCTGCCCAAGCAGGATCTAAATCTAAAGTATGTTCTTTATCAAATTCAAATGCTAATTGCCAATCTTCAGCAGATAATTTAGCATCCGTCATTGTAGATTCTTCAAAGGTAAATGTCCATGGCATATTCACATTGGAAGGGATATTTTCTAAGTTTGATAGATCAAATGTTTTACGTGCGCAAATCTCATCGTCTTTATTTAATAGCAATAAAGTAATTGTTTCGAACGAAATAGGTTGCGTGACACTATTTCGAATGAATGTTGTAATGTAATACGTGTGATCACGTCGTTCAGCTTCAATACCAGCCAATGAAATTTGATTTTCTTGTAAGCTAGGTAATGACTTATGTAAAAATTGATAAATATATTTTTGTTCTTGCGCAACCTCGCCCCATGAAGGGTGGAAGTAAAGCGTAGGTTTTACGTTTTTATTTTTCGGTGTAGTTTCTTCTCCGCCTAGTAGCTGAGAACTAGAAACGACAGTATCTTTTCCTTTTTTCTTTCCTCTTTTTAAAAACGATAACATGTAATTCACCTCATTATACATTTTGTGGAACTTTTAAGTATCGTGCAAGATATAAAACCATTTCTTTCTCGAAATGACTATACGTTTGTAAGAAAATTTCAAGAGCTTCTTTTTGATAAAGGCGTATTGGGTCTTCTTGTTGATATTGTCTTAGTCCAATACCTTCTTTTAAATGTTGCATTGCACTTAAGTGATTTGTCCAATTTGAATCAAGGAAGTGTAGACCTAATTGACGTAATGCGTGTTGTGCACCCGTATTATTTTCTAAAGCTTTCACACGCTCTACATAATTTGAAATACTATCCTTTAATAAAATATGTAAATCCTCGATAGAGTGGACATTATTTGCTGATAATGAAGGGATTTCCTCGTTTGATAGTAAGGCTTCTATCTCTTCTGTTAAACTTGCATAATCCCATTCTTCTGGAAGCATACCTTCTATTAAATACCTTTGTGCCACTGCATCTACCGCATGTTCAATCATTGGAATGATAGTCTCTATCATATTTGTTTCTGCGTTTAAAAGGTTATTACGAAGTGTATAGATGACATTTCGTTGATCATTAGTCACATCATCTAGCTTTAAGTTGAATTCTCGTATTCCATAATGACCGCCTTCACAAATTAATTGTGTACGGTTTACGAAATCGTGAATTTTTTGAGTTAGAATGAGACCATTTTGGTCAACCTTAAGTGATTTTTTTAATTTATCTACCTTTTCACCTGCGAAACGTTGAATCATCTCATCTTCTAATGAAAGGAAGAATTGGGAACTTCCAGGATCACCTTGTCGACCCGCTCTACCTTTTAATTGATTATCAACGCGACGAGATTCATGTCTTTCTGTTCCGATTACATGTAAACCACCAAGTTCATGAATACCTTTTTCTAATAGAATATCAGTTCCGCGTCCGGCCATATTTGTAGCAATAGTAATTTGCCCTTTTTTCCCGGCTAAGGCAATTAAATCAGCTTCTTGCTCGGCGCTTTTTGCATTTAATAGTTGATAAGATAATTTTGCTTCATCTAAATAACGTGCAACTGTTTCAGATTGAAGGATGGACATCGTACCAATTAAAATAGGGCGCTGTTTTTTATGTATATGTAGTACTTCTTCACGGACCGCTTTATATTTTTCATCAGCAGTAACGTATATAACGTCTTGTTTATCCTCACGAATGATAGGGCGATTCGTCGGGATTGAAATAACTTCCATATTGTAAACGCGGTTAAATTCTTTTTCTTCTGTTTTTGCTGTACCAGTCATACCAGATAATGACGGATACATACGGAAGAAGTTTTGAATTGTAATAGATGCTTGTGTTTGATTCTCATCTGTAATCTGTAAGCCTTCTTTCGCTTCAAGCGCTTGGTGTAATCCATCGCTTAAAGAACGGCCATCCATAATACGTCCTGTGAAAATATCAACGAGCATGATTTTCTCATCCTCGACAATATAGTCTACATCAAGTTGGAAAGCAACATTTGCACGTAATGCTTGAATCATATAATGATATAAAGTTTGATGTTCTAAATCATACAAATTATCAATATCAAATAAGTCTTCAATCTTTGTAATGCCATCTTCTGTGAAACTACATGTTTTTGTTTCTGCATCAAAAATATAATGCTCTGTATCTTGGAAGGTTTTCATTACCTTTGCGCATAAGTGGTGAAAATCAGAACTACTGGATTTCTTTCCAGCAATGATAAGAGGTGTTTTCGCTTCGTCAATTAAAACGCTATCAATCTCATCAATAATAGCAAAGTGATAGGGGCGCTGTACTTGTTGCTCTTTAGATGATGCCATATTATCGCGAAGATAGTCGAAACCAAACTCAGTCCCAATTCCATATGTAATATCAGCTTCATAAGCTTGTTTTTTATCAATAGATGATATTTGTCCCGTATTTAATCCAACTGTTAAGCCGAGAAATTCATGGACTTGTCCAATTAATTCTTTATCACGTTTCGCTAAATAATCATTTACTGTAATAACGTGAACGCCTTTTTTCTCAAGAGCACGTACGTACGTAGGTAAAGAGGAAACGAGAGTTTTTCCTTCCCCTGTAGGCATTTCAGCGATGTTTCCTTCTAGTAATACAAGGCCACCGATTAACTGTACATCGTAATGACGAAGACCAAGAACTCGTTTTGCAGCCTCTCGAACGACAGCAAATGCTTCTATTTTTATATCGTCAACTGTTTTTCCATTTTGTAACATATGTTGGAAAGTGACAGTTTTTTGGCGTAATTCATCATCTGATAATGTTTCCATTACAGATTCTAATTGATTAATATCATTCACAAGTTGTTCATAATTTTTAATCTTTCTTTTTTGTGAATCTCCCAGCAACTTCTTGACCGAATTCAGCATTCTTGTAACACTCCTCTTACTGACAATAGATACATTATAGTATAGTTATACTAGAAAAAAGTAGAAATGGAAAGTGGTAGGAAGTTTGAGTGAAACCGTTTTTGGAGTAAGTATACTTTTGTTTTGTTGTAAAAAAGAAAGTATTCAATATATAAGAAATTTGGTATGATAATTTAATGAGATAAAATATGGTCTCTATAATTCGTAACAATACGCTTAAGAATATATGTAAAAAAGAAAAGAGAAGGTACATGAATAAGAAGTTTGTAAAAGGTGCAGCAATTTTAACAATTACAACTTTTTTGTCGAAATTGCTTGGTAGTTTTTTTCAAATTCCGTTACAAAATATTGCAGGAGATGAAGTGCTTGGTATTTTCCGACTCGTATTTCCTGTATATATGATTGCTCTCACATTGTCAGTAGCTGGTGTTCCGCTAGCAATTTCAAAGTTGATTGCAGAGTTAAAAGAAAAAAATAAAGAAAAAGAAATTGCAAAATTATTTAAATCTGCATCAATTATAGGAATGGCTTTTGGTGCATTTGGATGTTTGGTGATTATATTATTTTCTACTGAAATTGCAAGTATGCTTGGTGGGCAAGAAACGAGGGTGCCCTTACTGGTTACGTCATTAGCGTTACTCGTTGCACCATATATGGCGGTTTATCGTGGGTATTTCCAAGGATTCGGTGATATGAAACCGACGGGGGTTTCGCAAGTCATTGAGCAATTTGTACGAGTATTCTTTATGTTAATCATCGCTTATATATTAGTATATTGGAATGAAAGCAGTGCTGTTATTACTAGTGGGGCAATGGTTGGATCTTTTCTTGGGGTAATAAGTTCACTTATATATTTACGTATGACGTACAATAAAAGTTCATACCGATATAAGAGCAACTCGTATTCACTGCAAGATTTGAAAAAAGATGGAAAGAAAATATTGCAAGTATCTATTCCAATTGCTATTGGAGCTTTATCTATGCCGCTTTTAAATTTGGTGGATTCGCTAACAGTGCCGCACGTGCTGCAAGGGTCGTCGGCCGAAATTCAAGCGCAATTTGGTATATATAGCCGCGGTTCTGCATTTACACAATTAATTGTTGTTTTCGCAAGTGCAATTGTATTTCCATTAATACCATTATTAACGTCTGCACTAGCAAAAAAAGATATGAATTTAGCAAAAACGACAGTTCAAAATACGAACTCACTCATGCATGTGCTAACAGCCCCGTTAACGATATGGTTAATAGCATTAACGGTTCCGTTAAATGTGGGATTGTTTACAGATGCGAAAGGAAGCAGTATGTTAGCTGTTATGATTGGTAGTTCGTATTTCACATCGGTTATGGTATTATCAATAGGAGTTTTACAAGGGATTAACCGCTCTGCCCAAGCTGCGTGGATTGTTATTGGCGCAAGTTTTGTGAAATGTTTCTTAAACATAGCATTAACAAAAAAGTTTGGCATAGATGGAGCTGCTTATAGTACATTGATTATATATGTGTTAATCTGTATCGTAAATCATTTGTACATTCGAAAATATCTTTCCTATTCTGTTCATATAGGGAGATTTTTTATTGTCATAGGTGTATCTTGTATTTTAGGATTAGGATTATATGAACTATCTACTATGATAGATGTTACATCTTCAAGAATGATTGCGTTATTATATAGTAGTATAGCATTTGCTATTGCAATAATTTTGTATGCGGTATGTGCTTTGAAATTAAACTGGATATCAACAAAACAAATACCATTTTTGAAAAAATAAATATAGAACTACGAAATGTAGGGATTGGAATTCGGACGGGCTTATTGTGATGATGCGTTTTTAGGTAAGGAGTTGGTGCCAGTTATGATGTGTGAAATGATTGGTCACCAAATGTTGGAGGAGATTAAGAGTGCGGTTAGTTTTATCAGGATATTATGGTTTTTATAACGTTGGAGACGAAGCTATTCTACAATCGATTATTGAATCGTTACATAAAGAGAATCCGAATATTGAACTCGTTGTGCTGTCAAATGACCCTGACTATACAAGGAAAATGTACGGAGTAGAAGCGGTGGATCGTTGGAGTATCAAATCGGTTTATGATGCAATTAAAAAAAGTGATGGGCTTATTAGTGGCGGAGGGAGCCTCCTCCAAGATAAAACGAGTATAAAAAGTATTTTATACTATACGGGTATTATGTGGCTTGCTCGTATGTTAAAAAAACCGTATTACATTTATTCACAAGGAATAGGTCCGATCACAAAAAGGCATAATCGACTATTAGTGAAATGGCATTTGTCGAAAGCAGCATATATATCAGTTCGCGATGAGGATTCATTTTTATACTTAAAGGAACTTGGTATGAAAAGGGATATTGAACTTGTTCCAGATCCAGTTTTAACATGGAAACGAAAAAAACAATCAGATTGGCTACAAAAACATTCTCTGCATGGGAAAATAATTGCAGTGAGTGTGCGTCACTGGAACGCAAAAGAAGATTATATAAAAAAGTTAGCGATGGCTTTAAAAAAATTAAAGCAAGAAGGATACCAAATTTTATTCGTCCCGATGCATGGTCCGTTTGATCAAAATGCTTCGCGTGATGTAGTGGATTTAATGGGGGAAGAGACGTATATGCTTCCATATAAAATGGATATTGATGAGAAAATATCTATTTTATCAGAGTGTACCCTTTTAATTGGTATGCGCCTTCACGCTCTTATTTTTTCGGCGGTCGCGAAAACACCGATGGTTGGAATTTCATACGACCCAAAAATCGATTCATTTTTAAGACAAGTGAATCAACCGGTTATAGGAAGTGTGGATGGAGACTGGAGTGCAGACGATCTATATAAAATTGCGAAGAAGCAAGTGATGCAACATGAAGAGATACAGCAATCTCTGCAAAGAAGAGTAGATGAGCTGCAACTGCAAGGAGAACAAGCGGCTAAGAAAATTATTTATCATATAGAAAAAAACACTCTACAGAAAAAGTAGAGTGTTTTTTTGTTAGTGTATTTCTTTACGCCCTGAATCTTTCTTTTATATATTGTGTAATGAGATAGACACCGTACCCTTGTATGATCATAAATGTCGGGATGATAAAGTAGCGATAGCGCGATTGAATTTCAATGAAGAAGTGCACGCCTACGTACCCTAAAATTAATAATGAGAAGAACAGTACCGTTTTATTTCGTTGTTCTTTTATTGTTTTGATGGAAGCTATGCAAGCGAATATGCAAATGCTTACGTAACATAATTTTTCTAACGTCCATAATAATCTTGATAATTCGGGTTTTGGATGTCCTTCTAATCCCCAATAAATGGCTGCGTCATAATCTCCCCACATAATTTTAAATTTATCTTTGAATAACAATAATAGTTGTCCTTTATCGGCAGTTCTTTCTTTAATGAGCTGTTTTTCAATTTCGAAACGTTCCTCGCCAATCGGATATTGAAAAACAAGTTTATGGTCTGGGAAAGAAAATCCACCTGTTGTTTCAGGATTGAATCCGACTACAAATTTCCAATAAGGGTCTCGACTAGACAATGGATATTGTGTAACCCCTGTAGCAATTAATGTATAGCTACAGATGAAATGTACGATATAAAAAATGCCAATCATGCCAATTAGCTTTGATATCACCATTTTTTTATTCAACTTTTGATCACCAATTATATGAGTAATTAGTAAGAAAAGAATGAGAGCTAGTAAAATAACAATACCAATCGGTCTCATAATATCGCCAAATGCAATAAGGATACTAACGAATATCCACGCATATGAATGCGAGATTCCTTTTTTTACGAGAAGATAAAAACCAGCATAGAATAGAAATGTTGCGAGATGCTGATTTGTTAGTACAGAAGTCATCATAATGTTAGGAATGTACGTTGCGAAAATAAGTGCGGCAACTCTACCGCTAAATTCATTAAATAGATGCGTAGCTATGCGATATATAAAGTACGTAATGCCAGTGCAGTACAGTATGTTTAATAGTTTAATCGCTAGTACACCTTCGCCGAACAATTTGATGACACCAGCTTGGTACATTGTAAAGCCTAATTGATATACCCAAGTAGTAAAATATGCTTTGTCCGCGAATGAGAAATTGTTATTTGCTGCATCAACGGCTCCGTTATACATTTGTTCGAAATCTTGTACGACATTTGTTTGAACTGTTAACACCCATGCAAGACGAAGTGTGAACGCTAGTAGACAAATAAAGATGATAAATTGTGTTTGAGTGAAAAATCGATTCACGATGATAGACATGAATATAATACCGATTAGAACGATTATAAGTGCCACTATAAGGAAATAGGGATGATCGTACTTCGGTTCAGTTATTAAAAATTGCAATGAGTATATAAGAGTCATTGCAAAAAATAACAATGTTAATATTTGCAGTGATTTAAATGCAAATGCATATAATCTAGGCATAATGATCCTCCGTTGTATGTAATATCTTTGTAGTTATTTCTATATAAACAGAAATAACTACGTCATTATATCATAAAGGATTTTACGGTTGTAAAAGGAATGGGGAGCATAGGACGATAGATAGAGTATATAAGTATTTTAATATAATAAAATATTTATTTTAAAAAGGCTGTATGTTAATTTTTGTTTATCATGTTTATATAATTAGTATATAATCGGTGTTGGAATGATAAATTCGTAGATTACGAGGAGGATTACATAACCGTGAAGAAATTTTCAAAAGGTATTACAGCAGTTGCGTTAACGGGGTCATTGCTTTTAACTCCTATTTCAAGTTATGCGGCAAGTGATGATATTACAGGTCATCCATTTGAGCAGCATATGCGTACTCTTATTAATAAAGGGATTATGTCAGGATATGGAAATGACGTGTATTTACCTGACAAAGAGATAACGAGAGCAGAGTTTGCTACATTAGTAGCGAAAGCCCTGCAACTTCCACAAGCAGACTCGAATTTTAGTGATGTACCAAAAACATACGGATTATATGACGGTGTAAGTAGAGCATTCGGAGCTGGAATTATTAAAGGGCGTAGTCCTGAGACTTTTGCACCAAACGATGTGATTACACGTGAAGAAATGGCCGTAATGGTAAAGCAGGCGCTAGATTATAAAAAGGTTAACGTAACTGTAAGTCCGCTTACATTTGCTGATACGAATCGTATTAACTATAAAGAACATGTACAAGTTATGGTAGCAACGGGGATTATTAAAGGCTATCCAGAAGATAATACGTTTAGACCACACTTATCAGCGACAAGAGGTATGGCTTCGGCGATGCTAAACTTGATGCTTGGTAAAATTGGTGGTGGAGAAACGCCTGTAGAAACAAAGAATTATGTGTTGTTAAATGATGCAGGGAAAGTAGTAGAGCGTTACACTACATATAAAGAAGCTGTTACAGCTGCACAAAATAAAGGCATCAATGCAGTGAAGTATGAAAATGAATACGTATGGATTAAAGATGGCTTTGCAACGGCGAAGAGAGTTAATGGAAATACAATTAATATTTACGGTGAAAATTTAAAAACAGTATATACATACCTTGAGTATGGAACAGAATTTAAAGTGTTAGAAGTTGGAGAAGATCGCGTGAAAGTGCAACTCTCTGATTTAACAGGTTATGTGAAGAAAAACGAAGTCACTTTAGTTCCTGAAAAAGAAATGCAAAAATCAACTTATTATGTTGCCAATGATGGATATTTATATCATAGATATTATGAGTTTGAAAAGAAGCCGAGCTATACAGGATATAGATACGGCGCGGCACCTGCCTTTATGAAACCGGGGCAACAAATGGAGAGTATAGATGGAAAAACATTTGGAAATGAAACGTTCTATCAATATTTTAATTACGTATCATTACGTTCTAAAACAGAGTACACGGCAGAACAATTAGATAGTTATATAAAATCAGTTAGAGCAGATTCCCCATTAATCGGTTTAGGAAAGAAATTTAAAGAAGTAGAAAGCAAGTATAATGTAAATGCATTATTCCTATATTCATTAGCAGCTCATGAGAGTCAGTATGGAACAAGTGAACTTGCGCGAGATAAAAATAATTTATTTGGCTTAAATGCAACGGATAATAATCCATTTGGTAACGGTAAAAAATTCGATTCCAAAGAAGATTGTATTGAAGATGCTGCAAAAGTATATATGAATGAATGGTATTTAAATCCAGGACATTGGCGTTATACAGCAGCGTATACAGGTGATAAATCTGGTGGTATAAATATGAACTATGCATCTGATGCAAACTGGGGTAAAAAAGTAGCAGGGCATATGTTCCGTTTTGATTCGTACTTAGGTAAGAAAGAGTACAACAAATATAAACTTGCACGTGTAACAAACAAGGTAGAAGTGAAAAAAGATCCTCGTACGTCAGGTGCGAAACTGTATAGCTTATCGCCAAATAAAGTTGTTACGATTACAGGCGAAGAAACGATAAATGGACAAGCATGGGTTAAAATCATTTCTGACGATCCTGCTGTAAATGAAGCGTATGTGGCAAAAGAAAATGTAGAGTACGTAAAACACTAATAAAGAAAAAACAAAAAGACTGATCACCTAGACGATCAGTCTTTTTGTTTGTCGAATCAAATGAATAAATAAGATGAATGCAATTTAATAACATTTATATGAAAATAATCCCACTATATAGAAATTAATAACAAATAATTCGACAAAAAAACAAAAATAAAACGCATTATTGTCGAAGAGTGTCGATAATTTTTAAAAGTGTAAATTGTCTTTTCATTTATATTATGTGCTATAATTCTATTTGTATATTAAATATAAACGATGTATATACGTTTACATATTAGAAAAGTTGATAAATATATAATTCGACAAAGATTATAAATTTGTCGAATTGTGCGATAAAAAATTCTTTTAAAAAAAAGAATTATGACGTATTATATACATGGTTTAACTTTTTGGAAAAAGATAGTATTTATTATGGCTAATAAATTACTATTCTTCAAAAAGTGTTTGTAGATTAATATATAAATTTAGTAAATCACTAGTTTTTCAAATACATATTTCTAAAGCTAGTATTATATTTCTCAAGGAGGAAATAGATCAATGGCAAAAAATAAGTCTTTTAACAAATTAATGGCTGGTACAATGACAGCTGCAATGGTAGCAGGAGTAGTAGCACCAGTTGCTGCATCTGCACAAGAAAACGTATTTAAGGATGTTCCAAGTGGTGAGTGGTATTCAAAAGCAATCAATGAAATGGCTGCAAAAGGAATCATCTCAGGTAAAGGTGAAGGTCTATTCGGTTTAGGTCAGGATGTAACTCGTGCTGAAGTAGCTACTTTCATGGTAAAAGCGAAAGACATTAAAACTGGTTCAACAAACACTCCATTTACAGATGTAAATGAAAAAGACTGGTTTGCTCCATACGTTTCAGCTGCTGAAGCTAACAAAATTATGGCTGGTTTAGGCGACAATAAATTCGGTCCAAACGAGAAGTTAACTCGTGCACAAATGGCACAGCTTCTTGTTAACGCATACGGATTCAAAGCTGATGCAAACAATAAAGTAACTTTCAATGATATCGATGGTTTATCTTGGGCAACTGCAAAATCTTCAATCGAGACTCTTGCAAGCTTAGGTCTTGTAAAAGGTTATGGTGATAACACATTCCAACCAAACAAAGTTGTATCTCGTGAGGAAGCTGCTCAGTTCATTTACAATGCAATGAACTACAAACAACCAGAAGCAAAAGTTGTTTCTGCAACTCCAATCAATGCTAAACAAGTAGAAGTTAAATTCGGTACTGAAGTTAACATTGATACAAAAGACGAAGCTAAAAAAGCTGAAGCTTTAAAATTATTTACTTTAGAAAATAAAAATGCTACAGACATCACTGTTTCTAGCGATAACAAAACTGCTGTAGTAACTTTCGAAAACTTAAACGATGTTAAAGACGTTGTATTAGTTGTAAACCCAGTTGCAACAAAAGCTGATGCTAAAGTAAAAACTGGCAAATTTACACAAGTAATCACTTACAAAGATACAGCTCGCCCAGAAGTTAAAGGTGTAGAATATGTAGATGTAAACACTGCTAAAGTTTTATTCTCTGAGCCAGTTAAAGACATCGGTAAAGTAACTGGAACACAAGGTGCAACTTTAAAATCATTTAACTCAGGCGACAACTTCGCAACTATCGATTTATCTGCAGTTAAAGAAAACACTGAAGCTGTAGTAACAATCGTTGGTGCTACTGACTTTGCTGGTAACTTAATTTCTCCAAACCCAGCAAAAGTAAAAGTTAAAAAACAAGCGATCGATAAAACTGCACCACAAGTAACAGGTGTAGAAGCTATTTCTAACAACCAATTAAAAGTAACATTCTCTAAAGAATTTACAGCAACAGCATTAGAAGATGGTGTTACTGTAAATGGCGCTCCAGCAACAAAAGTTGAACTAGATAAAGACAACAGCAAAGTTGCTTACGTAACAGCTAACTTAGTAGATGGAATTAATAATTTCGCAGTTAAAGCTGGTACAGCTGATAGCGTTGGTGCTAAATTAGAGAAAGAGTACAAAAAACAAGTAGTTGTTACTCTTAAAGAAGATAAAGTAGCTCCAGAACTAGTTAAGCATGAAGTTGTAACTGAAAATAACAAACAAGTTCTTGTATTAACTTACAATGAAGATGTAGCAACATTAGATGCTAAACAACTTCCAGTAGCAGGTACTTTAGTTAAGGATTATGTAACTACAACACCTGACATTAATCTTACAGCTGCAGTAGACAGCAAAAACAAAAAAGTTGTTAAAGTTGATTTATCAACACTAGCAACTGGAAAATGGACAGTTGATTTAGGTGCAGGACTTACTAAAGATGCTGCTGGTAATGCAACAAAAGCAAAATCACTTACTTTTGATGTAGGTACAGTAAAAGAAGAAGTTAAAGAACTTACTTACAGTGTTGATGCTACTGCTACAAAAAATGAAGTAATCATTACATTTGCTGGTCAAGTTGACGGTGCTTCAGCTACAAATGCAGCAAACTATGCAATTGAAGGTGCAAAAGTAGAAAAAGCTGTATTAACTAAAAATGAAGCTAAAGAAGCTACAGTAAAACTTACATTAAAAGCTGATTCAGTAGAAGCTACTGGTAAATATGCTGTATCTGTAAACGGTGTTAAAGATATCACTAAATCTGTAGAAGCAAAAGTAGCTGAAAATGCTAATGTATATGTTGAACTTACAGAAAACGTAGCTCCAAAAGTAGAAAAAGGTGAGCTAGTAGATGGTAAAGTATTAGAACTTACTTTCAGTGAAGCTGTTAAAGCTGAAACTGTTAATGCTGCAGACTTCATCGTTCTTCTTGACGGTAAAAATGCTGCTGAGTTAGAAAATAAAATTACTGTAGCTGATACTAAAGTAGAAGGTTCTAAAGTTACATTCACGTTCAACCGTGCATTAGATAGCAAAGAACTTGCTAAAACTCTTACAGTAAAACCTGGTAAAGACGGCGTTAAAGTTACTGACGGTAACGATAACAAACTAGCTGCTTTCGAAAGCATTACTGTTAAAAACATCATTAAGTAATATATAATGATAAAAAAAGCGTTTCAAAGGTAGCTGAATAGCTACTTTTGAACGCTTTTTATTTTTTCTATTTATAAGGATAAGAAAAGGTGCTCCAAAAGCCAGTGTAACCGACTCTTTGGAGCACCTTCTTTTTTGCTATTCAATTTCCAAATCAACAACCATGTAAGCAAGTATGACAGTAAAGAATATACTTACGGCTGGTGCTGTTAATACGTGGCCGGACATAAAGGCTATGCCGAGTGATAGGACGAGTGTGCTAGCTAGTAGCATATGTTTTACGCTAAATAGTTTCTTGAAGTTTGTGATGATGCGAATGAATATTTTTATACCGAAATAAAGAAGTGGTAGTAAGTACATAAGGAATCCGACAATACCAAATGCGAAGAATAGGTCGTGGAAGTCCATTTCGACCAATTTCATTTTCGTTGTATAGTTACCGGCGTATCCCATTCCAAATAGTTTTTGAGATAGTGGTGCTTCTTTATAGTATTGTTTATATACTTTTAAGAATTTGTCGCGATCACTGTAAATTAAACTTTTCATTTCAGAGTCTGTTAGTTCGCCTTCTTTATGTTCTTCTTCTGTAACTACTTTTCCTTCTTTTCGGTCTTTTTCTTCTTGTGCTGATTTTTTGTATTCATACATTTGTAAATGGATACTCATATTTTTTGCGATAGGAGTGTGCGGTGTAAGGACTAGTAATCCTCCTAATACGACAGCCGCAACAACTGTGTTTACAAGATGTGTGAATCCTTTTCTTTCTTTTTTGCGGTTCATCATATATTGAATGAATGAGAATAAAAGTGCTACGCCGAGTGTAACAATAATTGCACCATATCCTACTTTCGTTCCGACCATAATGCTTGCATACATCGCGAGTACAGTTGGAATCCAGTAATAGAATTTCGAGAACGATGTTGTTTTATGAACGGAGTATAAGACAACGATTGGGAACATAATTGCAAAAATAGCACTTAAATCATTTCCAGCAAAGAACCATCCTCTTGAACCGATTTTGGAGTGCGGGTAGCTTTGGAAATCTGTACCTGTTACCATTGCGGCAATGAGTGAAATACTCAAAATCAATGTTGCATATAAGAAATAGGTAATGATTTTATGAAATACATATTCGTTATTTTTTAATTCTTTTAGTGCGATAATATATCCAAACAGTAGTACAATTGGATATACACTTTTCAAAATAAATTTCACTTCTTCTCCAAATGAAACTGGAGATTTGACCATTAAATTATTCACAAGGCCGATTGCGAGTACGATGCCAAAGAGACATAAGTAGAGAATATACTTTTTTGCACCGTGTTGTTTATGATGCAGAAGTAGATAACCTAATGCAAGAAGCATAAAGGCGAAACGGACTACGATTCCGACTGTTGCGCTCATGTGTAATACATAGATTGAAAAAGATGTTAATAAATCTAAAATTGGTTGAAACACAATGAATAGCAGTAGGAAATGCGGGAAGTAGTTATCCATCTGTTTTAACTTAGTAACCATATGTGCCTCCATTTCTTCATTCCTTTATTTCAGCACTTCTATATATAATAGGAAGGAAAATGAATTTCTATATTTGATTTTTTATATCAAACTTAAGAATACACCATTTCATTGTAATGGTAAATAGATGAAAAGTATGGATAAACCGACTTTAATTGCTATATTTTTCAACGGAATTGTATGTTTTATACAGGGCTATATACAAATTACGCGATTATTAGACAGAAAATTAAGAAAAAAGAAGGGTTTTGCGCCTGCTTTCTATAATTATATAAGTATAATCTTTATCCCACTTTAATGGGCAGTAAGATCCCCAGCTCAAAATGCAGCGAAAGCAAAGAAGTTAGGTAGGGGATCAACTGCCCATAAAAGTCCGATTGGTTCAACTAATAATCAGTGGGGGGTGAAGAAAACCCCCACTGATTAAAGTTTCACTTTATGTAGAAAAGAGGGGTATATAATGGAAGTAACAAGTAAAACAGAATCTGTTGTTGTGAAATATGAAGGGCACGTTGCAACGGTTATGGTCAATCGCCCAGAGGTGTTAAATGCATTAGATGAGCCAACATTAAAAGAGCTATTACAGAAACTGAAAGAAGTAGCGGAGAGTTCTGCGCATATTGTTGTGTTATGCGGAAACGGCCGTGGTTTTTCTGCGGGTGGAGATATTAAATCGATGCTTTCAAGTAATGATGAAAGTAAGTTTGATGGTATTATGAATACTATTTCTGAAGTTGTTGTAACTTTATATACGATGCCGAAGCTTGTTATTAGTGCGATTCATGGACCAACTGCTGGTCTTGGATTAAGTATTGCATTAACAGCTGACTATGTGATGGCGGATATTTCATCCATTATTGCGATGAACTTTATTGGAATCGCTTTAATTCCGGATGGCGGCGGCCATTTCTTCCTTCAAAAGCGTGTCGGTGAAAATATGACGAAGCAAATTATTTGGGAAGGAAAGAAATTATCAGCAACAGAAGCGCTTGATATCGGCTTAATTGATGAAGTAATCGGTGAGGATTTCCAAACGGCTGTGAAGCAAAAAATTAGTGAATGGTCACAAAAGCCGATTAAAGCGATGGTTCAAACGAAGCAAATTTTATGTGAAGTAAATCGCTCTAATTTAGAACAAACATTGCAGCTTGAAAAACGCGGCCAATATGCGATGAGACAAACAGCGGATCATAAAGAAGGCATTGCTGCATTTTTAGAAAAACGTTTGCCAGCATTTAAAGGGGAATAAAGTGAAATTTTAAGTAATGATAGTTTTACTGCTGGTTAATTTAAGGTAAAGGGGAGAAAGTGCTAACACATTTTAGTATAATTGTGTTAGCACTTTTTTTAAGGAGTAATATATGAAGAAAATTATCGGTGTTATCGGCATAATTGTAATAGCATATTATGCGTTACATAGTACATCATCTATGGCGGTACGGACTGCTTTGTTTTTTGAAGGACATCCAAGCGTTGCGTTTTCTGGCGAGGTAACGAAAGAAAAAGATGTGAAAAAAGAAGCAATTCCAGATGAGTACCAAACTTTATATGGTAAGGAAGAAGAATCAGAGCACTATTTTTTTCCACACGTAAGAGCACATGGATCAGGAATTGATATGCTTAGTGCGTGCGTGAAGAAAAAATGGTTTTTCTATACAGCAGAGCTCGGATGTTATTAAACATAGGAGGATGAATGATGTCAGCATATAACAAGTTAGTAAGAGACCGTGTTCCAGAGAAGATTTTGATGTCTGGAAAAACATATACAGCGCAAAAATTAACAGGACATGCATACATACAAGCTTTAGCGAAAATTGGAACGGAAGAAATTCGTGAATTTGCTTCCATGAAAGAGCGTGAACATGCGCTTGATTCTCTTGCAGATGCACTGGAAGTGATCGTCTCATTAGCGCGTGCAGAAGGTGCAACAATTGAAGATGTAGAACGTCTTCGTAAGCAAAAAGAAATAGAGCGCGGTGGGTTTGAAAGAGGCATTTATTTATTAGATGTGTCAGAAGAATAGTTTTGTAAGGGAAAGCATAGCGTTAGTGAGTAACGCTATGCTTTTTTGTTGCAATTAAACTAATAATGAAGAAGATAGCTGTTAATACCCAGCCAATTGTAATAGAAGTAATAGTGTGAACTGCATAAGAAACTTGTAAACAAAATAATGATGCTAAAAACCAAATGAGTGCAATGTGTATATATTTTTTTGATATATTCATATTTTATAACTCCTTTTATATACTAAAAAGAATTTTACTACAATTTAGAAAATTAGGCTATATGAGTAGAGGATTTATAGTAAATTCGGTATACTGAATAGTAGAGAAAATGAGGAGGAAACGACAATGGCACATCATACGAAAGAAACGATGGAACTTATTAAGGAGCTTGTCTCTATTCCGAGTCCGTCTGGAAATACAGAGAAAATCATTCGTTTTATTGAAAACTATGTAAGTGAGTGGAACGTAGAAACGAAGCGTAACAATAAAGGCGCTCTTATTTTAACGGTAAAAGGAAAAAATGATGCACAGCATCGTTTATTAACGGCACACGTTGATACGTTAGGTGCGATGGTGAAAGAAATTAAGCCTGACGGTCGTCTAAGTCTTTCTATGATTGGCGGATTTCGCTGGAACTCTGTAGAAGGGGAATATTGCGAAATTGAAACATCAAGTGGTAAGACGTATACAGGAACGATTTTAATGCATCAAACATCTGTGCATGTATATAAAGATGCAGGTGAAGCAAAACGTGACGAGAAAAATATTGAGGTTCGTATTGATGAGCGTGTCTTTTCAGCTGATGAAGTACGCGAATTAGGAATTGAAGTAGGAGATTTCGTTTCATTCGATCCGCGCGTTCAAATTACAGAGAGTGGATACATAAAATCACGTCATTTAGATGACAAAGTAAGTGTTGCGATTTTATTAAAATTAATTAAGAGATTACAAGACGAAAATGTAATATTACCATATACAACTCATTTCCTAATTTCTAATAATGAAGAGATTGGATACGGTGGTAACTCTAACATTCCAGAAGAAACGGTTGAGTATTTAGCGGTTGATATGGGAGCGTTAGGTGATGGACAAGCATCTGACGAATATACTGTATCTATTTGTGCAAAAGACTCTAGTGGTCCGTATCATTATGCACTGCGTAAACATTTAGTAGAGCTTGCGAAAACGAACAATATCGAATATAAAGTAGATATTTATCCGTACTACGGATCGGATGCATCAGCTGCGATTCACGCTGGATTTGATGTGAAACATGCATTAATTGGAGCGGGTATTGATTCTTCTCATGCATTTGAGCGTACACATGAAAGTTCGATTGCACATACAGAAGCATTAGTACATGCGTATGTAATGTCTCATTTAATTGAAGGATAATTTTATAGAAAATAGAGAGGGCTGATTGAAAATGTTATTTTTAATCAGCTTTTCATTTGGTGGGTAATTAATCGCCTTTTGAATTTCTTATATTTATTGTTCCTTATATATTCATCTTTGGTAATATGTGCAGGAAACGTATTTACTACAGTGGTAGAATGTTATAAACTATTATAGGAGTTATTTTCCAATTAATATTTTTAATATTAGTTTGATTAAGAGAATTGTATAACGTGGGATTTCGAGAGGAGATTTAATTTTTATGAAGTACAAGGCAATAGTTGCTGGTATGTTAGCAGCAAGTTTACTAGCTTATCCAGTTAGTAGTTTAGCAGAAACGAAGAAGTTTTCAGATGTTGCAGACGACTCATTTGCAAAAGACGCAATTTACTATTTAGTAGAGCGAGATGTAATTAGCGGTATGACAAGTGATACGTTTGCGCCAAAAGGTCTTTTAACACGTGCGGAAGCAGCGACAATTATAGCGAAAGCAATTGGATTAAAAGTGGATCCAGCTGGGAAACCATCTTTTAATGATTCAAAAAATCATTGGGCAACTCAATATATTGCAGCAATTGAAAAACAAAATATCATTGCAGGCCGAGGAGCAGGCGTATTTGATCCTGATGGAAAAGTAACGCGTGCTGAAATGGCTTCTATGCTTGTGAAGGCTTATAAATTAAAAGGTTTAGTACCAGCCCCAATCACGAATAAATTTACTGATTTAGAAGATCACTTCGGTAAAGAAGCAGCAAATATTTTAGTAGCGTTAGAGATTTCAGCGGGTACTGGGAAGACAATTTGGAGTCCAAATCAGTCTATACCACGTGAGCAAGCAGCGCAAATGACGTATAAAGCGGACAAGCTAAAGAAAAATAATGATAATACGAGCAAACCAGAAGAAACAACGAAGGAAATGTATATAGATCGTCAGTTCATTACATATCACCAACCATCTTTATCATCAGGAATTACTGACATGCAACATGAGCCACAAAAAGTTGTAGTAAAAGAAGAGCGAGATGGATGGATTAAAATTGTAACGAGCAAAGGTGAGAAATGGACACCTTTAAAAGAAAAAACAGAAGTTATTAATGAAGGATTTACAACATATGCAGAAGCGTCACATTCTTCTAAAGTGCTAGCGAAACGTGAAGCGCAAAAAGTAGTAGTTATTGAAGAAAAAGATAGTTGGATTCGTATCCGTACAAATAGTGGCTTCCAATGGGTTGATAAAAATCAGTTAAACCCAGTGAAGCAAGATAACTTCTTAGAAGGTAAAGCGATTATTATTGATCCAGGTCACGGTGGAATTGACTCGGGTAATGTTGGTTATTATGAGAAAGAAAGTCATATCGTATTAGACACATCTTTACGATTACAAAAAATATTTGAGAAAAAGACACCATTTACTGTTAAGTTAACACGTACGAACGATACACGCCCAGGAGTAGATTCTAGTGATTCTTTAAGAAAGAGAGTAGAATTTGCTAATGAAAATAAGGGTGATATTTTCGTAAGTATTCACGGTAACGGTTCGGATGAAAAAAATGGACACGGTACAGAAACATTCTATTATGCAGCAGCACCGACAAGATCAACGAATCCATATTCGGAAGACAGTCGCTTATTAGCAGACAAAATTCAAAAACGCCTTGTAGCAGCACTTGGGACATATGACCGTGGTGTTAAAAAGGATATTTGGTACGTAGTAAAATATAATACAATGCCAGCTGTACTAACAGAATTAGCATTTGTAGATAATAAGAATGATGCAAATAAACTCGCTACAGCAGCACAGAAACAAAGTGCAGCAGAAGCGATTTATCAAGGTATTTTAGATTATTACGAAGCAAAGGGTAATAACGTATCTTCTTTCCGTTAATAAATCAAAAGAGATTGCCAATGGGCAGTCTCTTTTATTTATTAACGTTTCTCTTTACTTCCGGCATGTGATATCATTTAATTTTATATGAAAAAGTATTGTAATTATAACGATATAGAGGATGATAATAGATTGAATAATCATAGTAAAACACCTGCATGTATATATACGTATGCGTTTCGTGAGGAGGAACGTGCTTTATGTTACTTGGAAATGCGCTCGTTCTTTGGAACGGAGTCTCACGTTAATATTTTGAAAAGTGATGTCAAAATTGATCCGAGTAGAAGTGCGTTTATAAAAGAGCGCGTTGAGGTTATGTATGAAGGCGACGACTTAGACAGCATTCTAAAACAAGTGGAACAAATTGATTTGGCGGGGGCATCATTTAAAGTTATCTTCGTTAAAATCAATGATCTTGGGAAAGAAAATAAAATTGAATATGGGGAAAGACGTCTTATTGAACGCGACCTTGGCATGCATATTGAAGGAGAAGCTGATGTTCGTAATCCAGAGCGTGTATTCGGGATTGTTCCTCTTGGAGGACGCTGGTACTTCGGACACTATGTAGAAAGTGAGCCAGTTTGGTATCATCACATAAAAAAACCGCATAGTTATTCGACATCTCTTAGCACACGTGTTGCAAGATCAGTTGCCAATATTGCTGTACCAAATCCAGATGGAGTACGAGCAATTGACCCGTGCTGCGGTATTGGAACAGTAGTAGTAGAAGCACTTTCTATGGGAATTAACATCGTTGGTAGAGATATAAATCCGCTTGTTGTGCTTGGAACGAGAAAAAACATCGCACATTTCGGGTTTGAAGGAACAGTAGCAAAAGGTCCAATCGAGGAAATTACGGAGAACTACGACGTTGCAATTATCGATATGCCGTACGACTTATTTACGCATGCAACACCAGAAGACCAGTTCTCCATTCTTTCAAGTGCGCGCCGCATCGCTAAAAAGGTAGTCGTTGTCACGATGGAAACAATGGACGACATGATCCATGAAGCAGGATTTGAAATTACAGATCGCTGTGTTACAAGAAAAGGATCATTTACTAGACAAATTCTTGTTTGTGAATAAGAAAAGAAGGTCACCCGTTTGGGTGACCTTCTTTTGGTTTGTATTGATGTGTGATTGGTTGGTAGTGTAGATAGATGAATTGGCGAAATTTGTCGGTAAGTCGATATCCTATGTCGAATCGTCGATATATTTAAAAAATCGCCGATATATTGTGCTAAATCGCTGATATATTCCGAGAATCGACGATATCGCTACATTAGTATATTACTGTTCTTTTAATTTCTCTTGTTGTGCGATGAGTAAATTACGTAAGACGTGTCCGCGGTAACTTTCTAGTTTGCGCCCTTCGTGATAGCGCACACCTAATTTTTTTAATTCAGCTACGTACCAGCCCTTTGTTCCGTAGTACATTGGATCACTTCCTTTTTGCTTTTGAACAGTATATGTGGTGGGGGGAGAGAATTTTCTTTTTTATTCAGCATTAGGGCCACAAATTTGAAAAACATGTAAGAAGAATACGATATCGCTTCTATTTTTATTTTATAAAAATAGGCTTTATAGTAGGAATTTCGAAAAATATAAAGGGGGGCTATGCTTTGTTTCCAGGTACTTTATATGAAACACATGTTAAAACAAGAAATTTAGAAGTAGCAAAAGAGTTTTATACGAAACTTGGATTATTTCATGCTCGGACAATTGAAGAAAGACGCGTAGCATTCTTTTGGTTTGATAAAGATAATAAGAAGGAACAAATGCTGGGCATTTGGGAAGTATCAGAAGAAGCATTTCATACAAGTCACTTTGCATTCAAGGTTAACTATGAAGAAATCATTCATGCAAGAGAATGGCTTCTGAATAAAGGAATACACCCAAGGGCAGCTTTCGGTCTTGAACCGTCTGAGCCAATGGTTCAGACGTGGACACCTACTGCCAATCTTTATTTTTATGATCCTGACGGTAATTCTTTAGAGTTTCTATGTTTACTTCCTGAAAAGAAAAACGTAAAACAAGATGTCATGCATTTAAGTGAGTGGGAAAAAATGCCGAGTGACATATAAAGTGAAACTTTAATTAGTGGGGGTCTTACTGCCCGTTAAATGCGGGATAAATTTAATTTTGGCACAAATCCCGCGAAATAATTTAAAAAGGAACCATAACTTTGCTCAAGTAGTGACGTTATGGCTTTTTTGTTTTGTGCGGGCTAATAATCGCGCACTGTCTACTGTATAAAAAAATAGACAGTAGTGTATGCTTTTTTACACAATGTATACAAATTTATCCCTTATGCGTTGGCATGATATTTGCAATGAAAATAGTATCAACTTATAGGGGAGAGATAGAAATGAAGGTTAGTAAAGTGTATACGACAATTGATGCTCACGTAGCTGGGGAGCCGCTTCGAATTATTACAGGCGGCGTGCCAGAAATAAAAGGAGAAACGCAGTTAGAAAGACGCGCATACTGTATGGAACATTTGGATCATCTTCGCGAAATTCTTATGTATGAACCGAGAGGACATCACGGCATGTACGGTTGTATCATTACACCGCCTGCGAGTGATCACGCTGATTTTGGCGTATTATTTATGCACAATGAAGGCTGGAGCACGATGTGTGGTCATGGCATTATTGCTGTTATTACAGTCGGAATTGAAACGGGTATGTTTGAAGTGACAGGTGAGAAACAAAAGTTCATTATCGACAGCCCTGCCGGTGAAGTCATTGCGTACGCGAAATATAACGGGAGCGAAGTAGAGTCCGTATCATTTGAAAATGTTCCTTCATTTGTATACAAAAAAGACGTCCCTATTAAAATAGATGACTATGAATTTCAAGTAGATATCGCGTTTGGCGGAGCTTTTTATGCAGTAGTAGATAGTAAAGAATTTGGTTTGAAAGTCGATTTCAGAGACTTAGCTGCTATTCAAACGTGGGGCAGTAAAATTAAGCACTACATCGAGAGCAGACTGGAAGTAAAGCATCCACTTGAAGAAGGGTTAAAAGGAATATACGGCGTTATTTTCTCAGATGAACCGAAATGGGAAGACGCAACTTTACGAAATGTAACGATTTTTGCTGATGGGCAAGTAGACCGTTCTCCTTGCGGCACAGGAACTTCCGCAAGAATCGCAACTCTTTTTGAAAGAGATGCTTTACAAAAGGGAGAAATTTTCGTCCACGAATGCATTACTGACGGGAAATTCGAGGGAGAAGTATTGTCGGTAACCGCAGTAGATACATATGAAGCTGTCGTTCCAAAAGTAACGGGGCATGCATTTATTACAGGATTTCATCAGTTCGTTGTAGACCCGAGAGATGATTTGAATCGGGGATTTTTGTTAGGATAGAAGGAGGAGGTGGAAAGATATGCTAGTCATAAGCGCGAACGAACAACGAAACTTAGCAAATATGAATGAAGTCATTGAATACGCGGCGCTTGCTTTAAAAGAATTTTCCGCAGAAAGAACGATCACGCCAATTCGCGGCTCATTACCATTTGCGAACGAGCAAAATACGGCATTAATTATGCCTTCAGTAGCGGAAGGACTTGAGGCACTTGGCTTAAAGGTAGTAACAGTAGTTCCCGAGAACAAAAAGATAGGAAAGAAAACGATAAACGGGATTGTGATGCTATCAGACTTTCAAACGGGAGAACCGCTCGCACTTTTAGAAGGATCCTACTTAACGATGATTCGAACAGGGGCTCTATCAGGAGTAGCGACAAAACATTTAGCTCGGCATAACGCAAAAACGTTATGTATTATCGGGACAGGCGAACAAGCGAAGGGAATTGCTGAAGCTGTATTTGCGGTAAGAGATATCGAAAAAGTCATTTTATACAATCGAACAGAAGAAAAAGCATATGCATTCTCGCAATATATACAAGAGAGATTCAATAAACCTGCATATGTTCACACAAATGCAAATGAAGCAATAAGCGAAGCAGACATCATCGTCACAACTACGAACGCATCCACACCAGTCTTCTCAGAAAAACTACAAAAAGGCGTCCACATAAACGCCGTCGGTTCATTCAAGCCGAACATGCAAGAACTACCATCTCACGCCATTGCGGGCGCTAACAAAGTAGTAGTCGAATCAAAAGAAGCAGCACTAGAAGAAACAGGTGACCTTCAAGTTCCAGTGCGAGAAGGTTTATTCAAAGTAAGCGATATCCACGCTGAACTTGGTCAAATTATAAGCGGTGAAAGAACTGGTAGGGAGAACGATGAAGAGATTACTATTTTTAAATCGGTTGGTTTGGCGGTAGTGGATATTGTTGTTGCGAAGTATTTGTATGAGAGAGCGGTGGAGAGTGGGGTTGGGAATAGGATTGATTTTTGAGGGGCTGCCTTTTGGTGGTCTTTTTTTGTTTATAATGCGCGTAGGCATCTTAAATGTGATGTATCATATATTCTGTTAAAATTAAACAAAAATGCAGGTGAGAAACTTTGGATTTAGTTCGAAAATTAACTCATATTTATGGCTTAGGGCTTTGCTGTGGGTTGTGGAGTAAAGCTGAAGTAATTCAATGGTGTGATAAATTGATTGAAGCAAGTGAAAATCCGCCATATGAATTAATTGAGATATCCTTAATGTCTAAAGAAAAGATAGATGATATGGAAGGGAAGTTATTTGAGTTTAGTAGCACGGTTGATGAAGAATACACTGTTAAATTAATTCTTTCCGTCATTCATGAAAAACTAAAAGAACATGAACTGACGATTGAAGAATCAATTAAATGCACCACTAGACTTTTAGTCAACAGGGGGGTGCATTGGGAGGCGGAATACTTTGAATTGTATAGTCTAGACGATAGCTATGACTTAGCTAAAGATGGTGTTCATTTTGATTTAATTCAAGTTATTCATACATATATTGAAATGTTAAGTATTTATAGTAAGTATTTTAGTGGATTTGAAAAACTGTATTTTAAAGTAATGGGAAATGAGTGGAGATTTTAATATATATCAGTATTTGATTATCTTTGTTTGTCCCTTATTTTCCAATTGGAGAATAAGGGACAAATTTTTATGAAGGAGTAAATGCAGTTTTTTTACCACTCACGCCATTCTTCTGTTATGTCTTCTTCGGATTCTAAGCCAGCTATTCGTGCAGCTGCATCGATAAATTCATAGAGATCTTCTCTTTCCATTGTTTCGATAAAATGGTCATGTTCGATATTTAGTTCATTTAATTTCATAACGACCTCTTTAACGACTTGCATGACTTCGACTTCGGTTGGATTCCCTCCTAATTGCTGTAAATTGTTAATGTATGTGTCAAGAACCGTATTTGTTGCACCCATATTTTCTTCAGTGAAAAATTCCCCATCTTCATCATACTCAACCCATGAGGTTGTTGGTTTGTTTTTTTTCAATTCATCAAATGTCATGTGAACCTCCTAAATGTGTTTTTTGTCTTTAATTTCATTCTACATTTTCGATCATATATAACAATCATTTTAGAGGGGTTTTCTGTAAGTTGCTAGTTTTTTAACTCATTTCATGTAAAAAACAATTGATTATTCTTAATTATTCGACACAATACAACAATTTAAGAATGTGTTTTTTGCTATAATAAGTAAGAAATTTACATATCGTGTTATTGGGGGATAAAAAGAGATGTTGAAAAAATTTACTACATGTATTTTAGGTGGCGCTTTAGTATTCAATTTATCTGGTTGCGGCAATACATCTGACAAAACTTCTTCAGAATCTAAAGAAACCAATTCTAAACAAGAAGAAAAGAAAGTACAAACAACTGATGAGGCGAAAACGAAAGAGAATACAAAGCAGAAAAATACAGAACAAATAAAAGAGAAATCAAAAATAAAAGAAAAAGAGTATGCTGTAAACAAGGATTTTCATACACCTAAATTTGATGTAACTGTAAAAAGAGTTGTAGAAAGAGATAAGGTTGGTAAAGAGAGTATAGGATTCCAAAAACCTGAAGATGGACATGTCTTTATTGTTGTAGAAGCAGAAGGGAAAAATATCACAAACGAATCGATGAAATTAGCTGTTTTACCATCAGTGGATTTAGTGGATGAAAATGATAATGCTTACCAAAGTGATGTGTTGGCAGTTAGTAGTTATGAGGTTGAAAAAGGTGAGACCTCTAGTATTACTAAGGAATTAAAACCAGGGGAGGTAAGGAGACAAAATAAAGTTTACGTGATTAATAAGGAAAAATTTGATACAGGAAAATGGTATGTAGTTGTTAACCGTGAGTATAAGGAACAAATTAAATAGTGATTATTTACTAGGAGGAGATGGCTCCTCTTTTTTTGTTACAAGTTAACATAAAATTTCGGTTTGAGGGGCTGCCTTTTGGTGGTCTTTTTTGCATAAAATCTTGTACAGCAAGAAAAAGTAGAATATTTAATGATTAGAATTGAATATTCATATTCTAATATTCAATAGAAAGATAAAACGTTTAAAAGTTCAGAATAATAGATCATAATATGTTTAGTAAAATTAACCAATATATATTTTGCTCATTATGTATTAAAGGGGAAATGAAAATGGCTGGACAAATTCGCATGTCACCAGAGGAGCTTAAATCGAAAGCTGCTCGATATGGACAAGGTGCAAATCAAATTGAGGATATTTTAAGTCAACTACAAAACTTACAAAATGAATTAAGAGGAGAATGGGAAGGTCGTGCTTTCGAAGGTTTTGATCAACAGTTCAATCAATTAAAGCCAAAGGTACAAAACTTCGCACAGCTATTACAAGAAATTAACATGCAACTTAATAAAACTGCAGAGGCTGTTGCTTCTCATGATGAAGAATTATCACGTAATTTCGGTTTGAAATAAAAATTGTTTTACCCTATATAACAAGCATTTTTAATGAGCCATACAGCTTATATTGTATGGCTCATTTGATTGCATGCCCAGCGAGTGATATTGATAGGGAAATATATGTAATGAGATTTCGTTGATGCGTTTGGAAAACTTATAGAAAGGGTTTGAAAGAATGGGACAATTTCAAAGTAATTTACAAACAGCGACGCAAATTGCTACGAAAATGGGATCAGCCTCTGATAGAATTCAAAGTGCAACCAGTCGTTCTATAACAAAGGCGACGCGTACAACGTTGTCTGTTAACTTCAAATCACAAGAAGCGAATCAGCAAGTTTTAGACTTGACGAAACAATTTTCCGCTGCTTTTCAACAAGCGGTTGATAATATTCATTTGGTATCTAACGAGTTTGAGAGAATGGATAATGAACTTCATAATACCTTTCGCTAATGTGACAACCTACGTAAAGTAAAATAGTAGGAGGAATATGATGAGTCAAGATATTGAAAAACAAATTAATCAAGTAAATCAAAAGTTACGAAGTGTATTTGAAGAGCAGGACCGAAATCAATCTGCGATTCAAAAACAGGAAAAAGTAGAAGAAGATTTTCATGCATGGAAGAATCAAAACCATCGTTTGTTTGATCGTATTTTAGGAACTTGGCATAAAGATAGAGAAATGTCATTGTTTTTTATGGATATGCGTCAAGAAGCACAATACATAGAACGAAAACTTACATTTGAATTGGAAAGCCAAAAAGAAACATTGTTTAAAGAGAAACGAGATCTTAGTGACTTAGAAAATGATCTTTCATATCAGCAACAACAATTAGTAAAGGAGGCTAATTCATGAGTTTAAATATGTATTTGGGAGAAGTACAAAACCAAACTCAAAGTATGAATGCTGTATGTACGGCCACCATTCAAGGTATGGAACAAGCCATTCAGTCGATTGACGCTTTTGCAATTGATACTGTTCTACAAGGACAAACCTATAGCAGTGCAAAATCATTTTTTGTACAAACCTTTCGTCCTCTAGCGCAAGGAATTATTTACTTATGTGAAGAACTAATTCGTCAGAATGATGCTTTTCCAAGTCAATTTCAATCACAAGTAGCTCAGGCGGATGTAATTGAACACGAGATATTAGAACAAATTCGAGAAATTGACCGAATGAAAACAAGTATGGAAGCTGTCAATCAAGCTATGCCAATGCCGGGTATGGATGCTATGGTAAATCTTTTTATTGTTATGAGGCAAAAACTGCAAGAAAAGCTGGATCATTTGTATCAATTCAATCAGAACTCTAGTAATAATTATAGTACAGCACTTCAATTAGCAGCTAGTATTGCTGCAGGTCTTGCGGAAGTTCAAAGTGGGAAAGGGTTTAGTGTTGTCAGCGGTACATTTAGTACACAAGGATTGAATATGGATTGGACGGGGCCTATTCAAAAAATTACAGAAGATAGAGCTCGTGAAGTTGAAAGGTTAAATAAGGATTCTGAATCTGGTGAAGTAGATAAAAAAGATTCATTTTTAGGTATGACTGGCTTTGATCCAATGGTACCATTGGATGGAGTGGGGAATACATTTGGAACACTTACAGGTGCAGCTGCAGTAGGGAATACAGTTTATAAAGTAAGGAATGGTTATGAGGTAAAAAAAGAATTTGATAGAAAAAACAAACGAGTTCTTATAAGAGAGAGTTATGATTCTGTTAAAGATAATAAAAAAGTTAATGGGCGGCATAGAGATCATAAGATTTACTATGTAAATGATATCGAAAAGAAAATCGAAAATGGAACAGCTACTCCTAAGATAAAAGAAATAGAAGCTATGATAAAAAAAGGAAGCGCAGCCAAAATGGCCTTAAAGGATAAGCTTGGATGGGCTAGTGTAGCTATAGATTCATATACGGATACGAGTGAGAATATCAAAAATAATGCCTCGAATGATAAAATTGCAGGAGATATTATTGGTAATGTTGTAGTGGGAGGAGCAACAACTGTAGGGGCTGCGGTTCTGACTGTTGCAGTTCTTCCTGCTGCTGCGCCAGTTTTGGCAGTTGCAGCAGCAGGATTCGGTATTTCAGTAGGATTAACATACTTAACAGAAGGTGTAAAATGGGATGTTGATGTAGATGGTGATGGTGAAGATGATAGTATTAAGGATATGGTGAAAACTGGTGCGAAAAAAACTTGGTCAACAGTAGCAGGGTGGTTTAATTAACATGAAAAGAAATACAGATTTTAATAAAAAAGTTTTTGAATATTATATGGCTCTTTATGCTGTAAATGATATAAGGTCGACTATAATTACTCTTGTGATTGGGATAGCAGATATATTTGTGCTTTTACCTGCTTTTGCGAATCCTGTTCAACCGATATATATGTACATAATAGTTCCACCAGTTGCTTTTTTAAATGTATGGGCAATATGGATTGTTATAAATCCTAGGAAACGGCAATTACAATACACTCTATTTCGTGGGGTATTTGGCATCGTATGTTCAGTAGGATTATTAGTTATAACCCAAAAGTTTGCATATGGAATGTTAGGATTACAAACTCCTATCTATTTTATTTTTTCGGTTGGTTTGTATATTTTTGCTTTGAATTATTATTATAAAAATCATATAACAAAACTTCAGGAGCCAATCAAAAAATCAAAATCATCGAAAAAAAACTCTGGTTTTGGAGTAGTGGCTTTTATAGGATTGGGTCAACTCGTTGCTAATATCAGCCTTGGTTTTGCAACACAAAAGATGGTAGCAATTGTATTAATTTGTGTATACTCCATGCTTTCGTTTATTTTGTTTCATTTCATTATGGAACTCCATAGGTATTATTATTTAAGGAAGCATATAGAAGATGGAGGTAGAACACATGAAACCTTTTAAAGAGTCTGTATTGAATATTAAGTATATAATCGCGGTTCTCCTATAGTCAGTAAAGACTATGGAAAAGGGAGAAGTAAGATCATGAATATAGAATTACATTTAGATAAAGGAAGGATGGGGGATTATGCCATTTTCTAAAGAAAAGTTTTTACCAAATGGTTCTATTGTTCTATTAAAAGGTGGGACGAAGAAAATTGTGATTTATGGAAGAAAACAAAAACTTATGGTTAAAGAACCTGTGATGTATGACTATATTGGCTGTTTTTATCCAGAAGGATACATTAATCCTGAGTATACATTTGTATTTAATCATGAGGATATCGAAGAAATTATATTTGTAGGTTTTATAGATGAGGAAGAAGAGGCATTTGTAGGATTGCTTAATTGAATGTGATTTAGAAACAGGTGACCTTCAAATTCCGATAAAACTAGCAATCTCCACGCCGAACTTGGACAAATCATAAGCGGGGAAAAAACCGGACGCGAAAACGACGAAGAGATTACTATTTTCAAATCAGTTGGTTTGGCAGTAGTAGACATTATCGTTGCGAAGTATTTGTATGAAAAAGCGGTGGAGAGTGGAGTTGGGAATAGGATTGAGTTTTGAGAGACTGCCTTTTGGTGGTCTTTTTTTGTTTGGTTTGTCGGTCCATATATTTTGGCACATGAAAGTATATTGAGATTGTGGCGTTCTTTTTGTTTATAATGCCTGTATGCATCTCAAATGTGATGTATCATATATTCTGTTGAAATTAAACAAAAATGCAGGTGAGAAACTTTGGATTTAGTTCGAAAATTAACTCATATTTATGGCTTAGGACTTTGCTGTGGGTTGTGGAGTAAAGCTGAAGTAACACTAAAAGAAGCAGACTTCAAAAAATCTAGACCAACACATGATAGAATATGCAGTAAGGCATTATATGAACAAATAATGAAAGATCCTAAATTGGCTTCAAAATTCACAGAAGAAGAAATAGAATTATTTAAACATGGGGAGGTACCTGATGCATTTACATGGCATCACTACCAAGACACAGGACGAATGCAACTCGTAGATTATGAGTTGCGTAGAAAAACTGGTCATACTAGCGGATATAAAATTTGGGGCAAAGATAGTGATAAATAAGGGGACTATATATGAATAATGTTACTTGGATTGGGGTAAATAAAAAAGAAATTACAGATGAACATATTCAACAAGTAGAACAATATTTGGGTGTTAAATTTCCTATTGATTTTATTGAATGTGTGAAAAAATATGATGGTGGTTATCCACGCCCTAAAATATTTGATATACCTAATCAAGATGAAAATGTGTTTAGTAAACTTTTAACTTTTGATTTAGAAAGTAGAAATTCCATTATTCAAGTATATGAAGATATAAAAGATAGATTAGTAGATAAGGTATATCCTTTTGGCAAAGATTCGTTTGGAAATCACTTATGCTTTGATTATCGGAATAATTCTCAATCACCAACTATTGTATTTTGGGAACATGAGGAAGAAGAGATAGAAAAAGAAATTTATCCTGTTTGTTCATCTTTTACGGAATTGCTTAATAGCTTACGTGATTATGAAGACGAGGACGAATAATTAATTATGAGTAACATAAGTCTTTTTAATATTAAACCAAAGTTAAGAAGAAGTTTTTACTGTTTTTATAGTAATTAATATGTACTCTGATTCGTATACAGCATCTAAAAGATTACGTGAAGAACTTAAGGATGCAGGGATTGAACCACCCCCATATTCTAATGCAGCACATCACCTAACACCTTGGAACGATAGTAGGGCAGAAAAGGCACAAAAATTATTAAAGGAATTTGGGATAGACCATGATTCGGCGGCTAATGGAGTATTTTTACCTTATAAGGTTAATGAATACGTGACTACTGAAGTCTTACACATAGGAAGGCATAGTTCAGAGTACATACTTGAAGTAGAGAGAGTATTTAAGTCTTGTTAAGAAACGGGGCGGTACTCAAGAAGATGCTGTTGACGCCTTACATGATATAAGAGAACGTTTATTGAATGGTGAATTAAAATTAAATAAACCGAAGAAAGAGTAATCTTATAATAGAAAAATAACAAAGGAGAGTAAAAATGAAAATTTGGGAATTAAAGAGTTCATTTGATGACTATGAATCCTTTCAACTATTGAATTTAGAAGAAGATTCTAAAAAGTATTTTGAAGGAAAAATTGACTCGGCAGTAAAAGCATCTGATTCATGGGGGAAAATACGTATTAAATGTGTAGAAGAAGGAAATCAAAGTGATTTTCCTCATTTTTGGGGAGAAGTTGGTACACCAATGGTTAGTGGGAAAGCTAAAAAATTTTTAGAGTCTATACTTGGTGATAATGTAGAATTTCTTCCCCTAATTCATGATGTGACGGGAGAAGTGTATTATATAATTAACGTTTTAAATGCACTAGATGCTATTGACTATGAGAAAGCTATACTAAAAAAACTACGTTCTGGCTTAGTAATAGATTTCAAAAAATACGCATTCTTACCTAATATGGTTAAGAACCAAACAATATTTAAAGTTTACTTAAATGAAATATTACATATTCCTTCCGTTTTTGTATCAGATGAATTTAGAAATACAGTGTTAGAAAGTGATTTAAAAGGTTTTGAATTTATAGAGGTATGGGATTCAGAAGCAAACATGTAAAAGAAAGTCCTAAAATAATTGATAGGAGTTAGTGACATGGATGCAAAGGTTTTAGAAATTCTAAGAATGTTAAACAATTATGAGGGAAATGAAAAAGAAATTTTTGAACTGATTCAAGCTGAAGCGATGGTGAAATTTATATGTGGAAAAATATGATTTTGGAAATTGAAAAAATAGAGAAAAGTTTTAATGATAAACTGAATACACCAGCAACAGATAGTGAAGTTAAGAAATTAAGAGAACGCATGAAAGAGAGTTTTAATGTTGACCTACCGAGTGAATATGAGGAGTTTCTTAAAAGTGTAAATGGATTAGATTTTAACGGGCTAGTACTTTATGGAGTCGACTCTTATTTGTTAGATACAGAAAGGGACGAATCAATTTGCGGGCTTATAGAAACCAATGAGATTTGGTATGAAAATGAATTTCAAAAAGAGTATCTTTTCTTTGGCGATTCAAATATTGCGTGGTTTTGTAAGAGTTTATCAGACGGTACTTATTTAGAACTTGATAAACCATCAGGTACGGTAATGAACACATATAATGATTTTAATACAATGCTTGAGGAAGCGTTAAAAATAACCCTTCTTTAATAGGAGGTATTAAAAATTATGTTTAACTTTTTGAAAGAATATGTTGTAGTAGACAGAAGTGTCCGTTCTAAACAAAAACCGATTTTTTATCCTTTACGAAAAGAAGAGATAGCAGAAGCAGAAGATTTGTTGAAAATGAAGTTTCTAAAAGAACTAAAGCGTTTTCACGAGGAAATTGGCTATGGATTTTTAAAGACTAATAAGACTCTTATTAACAGATTTATGGACCCATTTTCTGTTGTAGATTTTCGTTTAAGACAAGATATTTATGAATATAATCCTAATTTGGACGATGTCGATGATGAAGAATCACTAGTATTTTTTGAAGTATCAGAGATTAGCTTTTTAACAATTAAATTTAAGCAGGAAAATGAATTAGGTCAATGTCCTATATATTATGGTTCAACGAAAATAGCGGATTCTTTAGAAGAATTTTTAATAAAAATGGAAGGAAATCCTGATTATTATATTTAATACATATCAATTCTCTTTTTTAGAGTGGTGCATTATTGGTTCGTCCTTTTAAGAAGTGTTTTCTAGCTTATGTGATTGCAAAGACAAGTAATAATTAATTATGAGTAACAAAAGTAAGACTTATGTGAATTACGCATAAGTCTTTTTAATATTAAACCAAAGTTAAGAAGAAGTTTTTACTGTTTTTATAGTAATTAAAATGTACTGTATGAAATGTAAGGCACCATTAGTATGACTTTCTTTATGAAACAATTAAGCTTTTGGCGCAGGCGGTCTTCCGTGGTCGTAAGCAGGTGCACCAGTATTACCATCAGCTATACCCCAAGGCTCCCCGTGTGTGTAAGATGAAGACCACCCTTCTCCATGTGTATATTCTGGAGAAGTACCAATATGCCCAGCACTAAATGCTAAATCAGGTCTTTGTGGTGCAGGTGTGTCACCTTTGTTTAATGCAGAAAATTCTAAGTTGTTACTTATACCAAAAGTCATAATTCCAGCTAACGTTAAACCTGCTATTGTTAATCTAAACTTTTTCATTACTTTAACGCCCCTTTAGCTAATAGTTTTTTCTTTGCTTCATTACTCATATAAAAATATTTACTAGCCTTCACATGATGTTCCTCTGCATAAAATTTATTCGCTAATCGTTCTGCATATTCTTCAATGCAATCCCATAACTCTTCTGTTTTAAAGTATGAAACTCCTGCTAATAAAACAGTTTCTAATTCTGTAGTGTTAGACGTGTTGTTCAATTTTTCTAAGATTTTAAAGCGATATTGATATTCTTTATTTGCTAATTCATTGCAAATGTTTAAGCCTTTTTCGATGAGTTGAGATGCTACTGCCGTTTCGCCTAATTTTAAATTTTCATCTGCTTGTAAATATAGGGCTTTAAAGTGATTTGGTATATTTTCTGTAACCTCTGATAAGTGACGAATTGCTAAAGAGGATAGATTTTGATTTGCATATAATAGTCCGATGTTATTTCTAACACGTAGTAACAATGTTCTTTCATTTTTACTTTTTAGAATATCTATGGCAGTGTTAAAACTTTCTTCGGCTTGTTCAAATTGCCTTAAATCTATACAAGCTAATCCAAAAACATTGTCACATAATGCTACATTAATTTTATAGCCTGTGTGTTTAGAGAAAATATCTTTAGCTATTCGTATGTAATCAATAGCTAAAAGCGGTTTATAGATTTGATAATAAAATGAAGCTAAACGGTAATTAAATTCAGCTTCTTCTACTTCATTCATTGCGTACATTAAAAGTTTTTTCGCCTTCTCAAAATATTCTTTTGCTTCATTATAGTCTGCAAGAATTGTGCTGTGAATAGCTTTGAAGAAGTGATAATAATAGGATAAAAAACTACTGTCAGGTATATCAAAGGAGTTAATTTCATTAAAGCTATCTTTTGTAATGTTAAGTCCATCGGTTAGTACTTTATATCTAAAATCTAATAATGAATAGTATAATAATAAATTTTTATCTTCTTTTATACTGGAAAGCTTATCTTCAACTTTTTGTTTTAAGTTTGTTGCTTGTACATTTTGATGTTGTAGTATAGCTTGATACCAGTCATTAAATAATTTTGAAATCTGTTCATTCTCCTTCACTGGAACACGCATATAATCCCTTCCTTTTCTGAATAGTCTTACATTAGATGATAGCAAGAATAGAATATAATGGAAATTGAATTTTGATATTTCTCAACATTTGTTTAACAATTTTATTTTAAAAGAAGAAATTCATTAATGCATTGTGTTTAGTAAATTCAAACATTCGGCACAGTGGGGATGAAGAACCCCCCCACTGATTAAAGTTTCACTTTAGCCAATGTATTAAAGAATGTGGGGTACTCAAAAATGAAAGTAACTACTCAGCCCATAGTTAAAAATGCAAGAAAATATAAAGGTAATTGCTAAGAAGCACTCCCCCTAAGTTTCAGATGAAATTAAATAATTGAATATTTATATTTAAATAATCGACTATTTATGCTTTAATATTTCTATGTACATAATTGGGATAATTAGGAATTTGTATTTGATATGTTTTAAGAAAGGGGAATGTTTTTTATATGGAAACTCCAGAAAATCAATTTAAACGTGCACTTAATCCTTGGTTCTCCATTTGGACAAAACCACGTGATACAATGAAAGAAATTTTTATAACCAAACCTAAGAATGTGTTTTTACTCATTTTATTAGGCTCATTCGTACAGACTTTAGATCGAGCATCTTCTAAAAATGTGGGGGATTCAATAAGTAGTCCAGTTTCAATAATCTCAATGGTTATATTTGGTACCTTCGTTGCTTTCTTAATTTATTATTTTTTGCTACCAGCGTTATTTAATTGGGTGGCAAAAAAACTTGGTGGACAAGGTACATTTGAAAAAACACGTTACGCAGTTGCCTATTCTTATATCCCTTACGTTTATTCTCTTATATTAGTTTGGGTGCCTTCATTTTTCTTGTTTGGGATAGAAAACTTTACGAGTGAGACACCGAAAATGGAGAGTAGCATAACTTTAACGATTTTGTTTCTTATTTTTGCCATAATTGATATAGTTATTGGAATTTGGACAATCATTATTTCCTTAAAATGTTTAGGAGAAGCACACCAATTTTCAGCATGGAAAGCATTATTAACAATAATAGTGTCCTTTATGATTATCATTCTTCCTTTAGTAATAATAGTATTTCTTATAGTAGGGGTTACAATCTTTTAATAATTGATTTGCTTCTTATTTATCCAAACGTTTTCTACTTGCTGTTAGTAATTGTTACAGGGTGAACAACCACATGATTCGGATGTTCCACTTGGCGAAGCGTATGACCTTTATGATCAAATTGATCGCCCGTTAAGGCCTGTTTTTCTTATTATCAGTGCTAACAGGAATTTGTAAAGGCAAACTTGAAAATCAAAATATTAAACCATTAAAATCTTAGGGTAGCTAAGTAGATTGTCTTTGTTTGTCCCTTATTTTCCAATTGGAGGCTTAATTATTACCAATTGGTTCTGTAGCTCTTATAGAAGAAATTAATCAACCTCTTATGATTTATGGAAGAAAGCAACAACAAGCTGATAATAAATTATGCGATTATGTTTCTTGTCCATATCCTCATGGTAATTTATCAAAAGAATATAATTTGTTTTTTAATCATAATCAAATAATTCATTTATTATTTAAGGGTTTCGAAACAGAGGATGAATTAGAATTAAGAAGTAAATTATCTGAGTTTTGGTGGAAATGGAGAAAATATAATATGGTTTTAGGAATTTCATATTCTGATATTTTTCGTATTATAATTATTGTTTTGGTTTTTTTCATTTTTTGGAGATTGAATACTTGGTATAATAAAAAATATAATGTTCCTAAGGTTTTTCAATGGTTTCCTAGAAGATGGGGAAAAAGAAAAGTTTCAGAGCATTTGTCTCAACTAGATAAAAAGTTAGAAGCTGAAGGTAAAGGTATCTGGGTTACAATCTATGCTATTGATTTGTACATTGTAACTATTCCTTGTACAGTAAAAAAATATAAATCTTAATACATATATGTTTATAAAAAAGACCTCTTATTTTAAAATAAAAGGTCTTTTTTATGATGATTGAAATAGTAATTTTAAGTGAATTAAATTTGAAATGTATCAAGAATATTATCTTTTTCTTCTTTATTAATTCCAATACATTTCAGGGGGATGTGTGGTGTGCTATGGTTAAGAATTTCTTGTAACATAGCAACATCTTTTGTTTGTTTATAGAACCAATAGCCAAAGGTTTTTCGCATGGTGTGAGTACCAATGGATTCTACATTGGCAAAATCTCCGGCTTTTTGCAATTGTCGATAAGCCTGGATCTTACTAATGGGTTGGACATCAATAATATGTGGTTTTTTATTCATAGATTTTCGACTTCTTTGTTTATAGGATTTTGAATGTATACTTTTGTTATGTGAATTGAGGATATTAAGGGAATTGGTGAAAAGTCAATGTTTAAGGGGAAATGAAAGTAAACTAATATTTAAAAAGTTTACTTCCAAATTAGAAATACACTTATTAGACACTCTAAGTAATAAATTTGTTCCACTTTAATGAGGAGGGAGAATTTGGGGCTTGTAAAATAACAATGGAACTACGTGTTTTTTCGTCATACAAAAACCTCTACATATATGAAGTGACCCCCGAAAACGGGACACCAATCAAAACACCTAAACCACTTGTTCCCTAAATTCTTTAGGGGATAGGTGGTTTAATTTTTCTTGAATTCGCACACAATTGTAGTAATGAATGTATTCTAGCACAATCTTTCGCACAGTTGTGTTGGATACTTTTGTTATCTCTTGTGAATAGAAAGCTTCACTTTTCAAATGACCAAAGAAGCTTTCCATGACGGCATTATCATGGCAATTTCCTCTCCGGGACATGCTGGTGATAATGCCGTTTTCTTTGGCATACGCTTGAAATTCTTTTGCTGTATAAATACTTCCTTGATCCGAGTGAAGAAGGACATCTTTTACTCTTCGCCCTCTCATTGCTTGTTTCAATGTCTTCATCGCTAATGTCAGTGTTTGTGATTCGCTGATGACACAACTAATAATTTCACGATTAAAGGCATCCATGATCGTTGATAAATACAAGGTACGCTCTCCAAATAAGAGATACGTCACATCTGTAAACCACTTTTCATTTGGTCTGGATGCATCGAATTCACGCTCCAATCGATGAGGGGCTACCATTGGTTCCGTACCATTGATATATTTCTTTTTCTTTCGACGTACTTTTGAAAGAATGTGATTTTGTCTCATGATTCGTAATACTTTTTTATGATTAACACACAGTCCCATTTTTTGAAGAGTAGCGGTCACTCTTCGATATCCATACCGAAATTTATGCCTAAGACAGACGTCCTTTACTTTCTCTTCTATATCATCTTTCCGATCTTCCGTTCGTTGTAACCAGCGATAAAATGTGGAACGGGGTAATTCTAATACGTTACACAATTCTTTTATCGTTATTTTTGTTTTTACATTTTTCCATAAAGTAACTACAGTTTCTGGTTTCAGCCCCTTTCGATTTCCAGATACTTTCCCCATACAAGTAATTTTGTTTTTAGATGCTTATTTTCTAGACGTAGTTGTTCTAATTCACTGAGCTCTTTTGGTCCTTTTCCATAAGAATATTGTTTTCCTACAGGTTGTTGAAAACGATACGTTTGATCTGTACGATACCATTTCATCCATGTCTTAATTTGGGAAACATTTTTAATTCCGAGTTTCTCCATAATTGTACGATTTGAATAACCATCTTTCTTCATTTCAATTACTTTCCACTTTGTTTCTTCTGGGTAATGAACTCTTGTCGTCATACGAAAAAAACACCTCCATTGAATTTGCATACTTAGTATGCGAATTCAGGAGGTGTTTTTTTCATGTACCACTATTCGGGTTCACTTCAATATAAGTAGAGGTTTTTAAATTATATATGAATGAATTATGCTTTTTTAGATAAAGCAAATCGAGTTCAGGTAAACGAAGAACATAGAATACATAATTTTAACTAGACTTATTATTAGCCAGTTTATCCCCACCACCAAGCTCCGCCTCAATCTGCGAAGTCTTCGATGACTCATCCATACGCCAATACGTAATGAAGCTGATCGCGATACATCCAGCTACGTAGAAGTAGAATAGTGATTCCATACCGATACTTTTTAGCCACAATGCGATGAACTCGGCTGTTCCACCGAATATCGCAACGGTTAGTGCATATGGTAAGCCTACGCCAAGTGCGCGAATTTCAGTTGGGAATAGTTCGGCTTTTACAATGGCGTTAATCGATGTGTAACCGGTAACGATAATAAGGCCGACCATCATAAGTAAGAATGCTACGATTGGTTCTGTCGTTTTTTCCATAAAGAAGAAGATCGGTGCTGTTAGTAATGTTCCGAGAATACCGAATGCCATTAATAGTGGGCGGCGTCCAATTTTATCGGATAGTAGCCCCGCAATTGGTTGAAGTACGACGAAAATAAGTAGTGCGGCAAAGTTAATCCAGCTTACAACTTCTTTCGGCAGACCGACTGTGTTTACCATGAACTTTTGTAAATATGTTGTGTACGTATAGAATGCAACAGTGCCTCCTAGTGTTAGGCCGACTACTGTTAATACTGCTTTCGGATGTTTCATAAGAGCGCGAACGGTTCCTGCATTTTCGCGTTTTTGTGATTTTATGTTTGAGAATTGCTCCGATTCATCCATTGTACGGCGAAGCCATAATACAGCTACTGCGCCCATCGCTCCAATAATGAACGGAATGCGCCAGCCCCAAGCTTTCATATCTGGTTCGCTTAGTAATTGCTGAAGAACAATTTGAACGCCTAAAGCGACCATTTGTCCAGCAACGAGCGTTACATATTGGAAGCTTGAATAAAAGCCTCGGCGTCCACTACTAGCCATTTCAGATAAATACGTTGCGGATGTTCCGTACTCTCCGCCAAGTGATAAGCCTTGTAGTAAACGGGCAAGAACTAAAATAATTGGCGCCATAATACCGATGCTTTCGTAACTAGGTGTACAGGCGATAATTAAAGAACCACCGGCCATAACCGTAATCGAAAGCGTTAATGCTGCCCGGCGTCCGTGCCGATCCGCATAGCGTCCCATTAATAAACTTCCGATAGGGCGCATTAAAAACCCAACTGCGAAAATAGCTGCTGTGTTCAATAATTGGCTTGTTGGATCTCCTTTAGGAAAGAACTCTGCTGAGAAGTAAACAGCGAAGGCAGAGTAAACGTACCAGTCGTACCATTCAATTAAATTGCCGACTGAACCTTTGAAAATATTGCCGGCGACTCGGTTAGATTTTGCTTGAGCCATAATGATTCCTCCTCTTGCTTATAAATAGAATGATAATTATGAAAGCGTTTTATCTTAGTTGAATTGTACTGTCTACGGAATAAAATCTCAATATTATGACAATTTTATTCTTTTTGTACTTTATGTACATGGAGAGTTTTAATAGTTGCTTCATTATTCGTTTTGTCATAATAATAGAAAAAGGAGATTGATAGTTTTGAATATTTTATCAAAGGATATGAAGTATGAAGAAATCACGCAAAGTGTCATTACAAACGAAAATAGTAAGCTTAATTATCGCGTTAATTTTATTTGTTGTTCTCCTATTAGCAGGAATATTTGTTTACATTCAGTCCGTTGATACGAAGCGCCAAGTGGAGCAGTTAGCACTGCAAACAGCTAAATCTCTTTCTTTTATGCCAGCTATAAAAGATGCCTTCCAAAATAATGAGCATAAAAGTACGATTCAATCCATTGCGGAACAAGTTCGTGAGCAAGCTGGTGCAGATTATGTCATTATAGAAGATCGCTTTGGGGTGATGTATTCCCATTCTAATTCGGAGTTAATTGGCACAAAGAGTAACAATCCATATAACTATGAAGCACTCACTTTTGGCGGCTATTATACGCTCGAAGGAAATGGGGAAAGTGGTCCGGCTTTAATGGCAAAGGCACCCATTATTGTTCATAACGGAGACTACGATCAAGTCGTAGGTGTTGTGACGGTAGAGTTTTTAATAAAAGGTATCGAATCTAACATACTGAGCAGAACGAAAGAAATTATACTCTTTTCCTTAGCTGTATTACTAGTTGGAATTATTGGCGGCATTCTTTTAGCACGTAGCATTCGTAAAGATACACTCGGTTTAGAGCCGAATGAAATCGCAGCGCTATACCGGGAACGAAGCGCGATACTACTATCTATAAAAGAAGGGATTATCGCCATTGATCAAAACGGTTTTATTACGATGATGAACACGTCGGCAGAAGAGATGCTACATGTAAATGATGATTATATGCAGCAACACATTTCAAAAGTTTTACCGGAATTTAATATGGAGAGTGTGTTAGAAAACGATCAAGAAATCGCGTTTCAAGATAAGGTGTTTATTTTAAATAGGACACCAATACTCGAAAATAATAGTACGGTAGGAGTTGTATGTAGTTTTAGAGATAAAACAGAACTGCAAAACTTAGTGAACACAATATCTGAGGTGAGAAAGTATTCAGAGGACTTACGTGCTCAAACGCATGAATTTACAAATAAGCTCTTCGTCTTATCTGGCTTATTGCAGTTAGGGCATTACAAAGAAGCAATTGAATTTATCCAGCAAGAATCTAATATTCATCAAAGTCAAAACCATATTTTATTCCATCAAATTCATGATGCGAAAGTACAGGCTATTTTATTAGGAAAACTCGCAACAGCATCGGAGAAGAAAATTGATTTTCATATTGAAGGAGATAGTGCGCTTCATCCGTTACCAGACCATATAAAAGTATCGCACCTTATTACGATCCTTGGAAATATAATCGACAATGCGTTTGATGCGGTGAGTGAGCAAGAGGAAAAGAATGTTTCCTTCTTCGTTACGGATATTGGACACGATATTGTGTTTGAAGTAATAGATAGTGGAGCAGGAATACCGGCAGAAAAAATCACGACTATTTTTCAAAAAGGATTTTCAACGAAAGGAAACAATCGTGGTTACGGACTAGCAAACGTAAAAGAAATGGTAGATCTACTAGAGGGAACAATTGAAATTCAAAACGAGAAAAATGGGGGAGCTATTTTTACAATTTACCTTCCGAAAACATTGAGAGAAAGTACATGACAAACAGGGGGATGGACATATGTTGAAGGTTGCAATTGCAGAAGATGATTTCCGCGTCGCGCAAATTCAGGAAGAGTTTTTATCAAAAATAAAGGACGTAAAAGTGATTGGAAAAGCATTGAACGCGAAAGAAACGATGGAACTACTACAAAGGGAAGAAACCGATTTACTTCTATTAGATAACTATTTACCAGACGGAATCGGAACAGACTTATTGCCCAAAATTCATGCTGACTTTCCAGACGTTGACGTCATTATGGTTACTGCGGCAAATGAAAACCATATGCTAGAGAAAGCAATTCGAAACGGCGTAAGCAACTACCTTATAAAACCGGTCACGTTAGAAAAATTCGTTCACACAATTGAAGACTATAAAAGAAAGAAGCAATTATTACATAGTAACAATGAAGTGAATCAAGCACTCATCGATAACTTCTTCGGTACTTCGCAAACACAAGACATAAAAAACTTACCGACAGGTGTAGATCCGTTAACGCTGCAAAAAGTGAAAGGGATTATAAAAGGATTCGAAGAGGGAATTACAATAGAAGAAATGGGAGAACAAATGGGTGCCTCCAGAACAACCGCAAGAAGATACTTAGAATACTTAGTAGCGACAAATGAATGCACAGTAGAGTACACATACGGCATTATCGGACGACCAGAACGAAAATATCGAATAGGACGAGGACTATGAAAAAACGATTATTACTATGTATATGGATCATGACAGGGGTAATAGCTGGTTGTTCCTCAGAAAAACCTCAAACGAATACAGTAAACATCGACAAAGTAGAAATCGTTGCGCCAAACGTTCCAGGAGCAGGATGGGACTTAACAGCGCGAGCAATGCAAAAAACGCTGACAGAAGAAAAAATCTTCACAAAACCAATCACAGTCACAAACAAAGTAGGTGGCAGCGGTGACGTCGGATGGAAATATACGAAACAAAAAGGCGGTCACGTACTGGCGATTAACTCAAGCTTACTCATAACGAACAACCTACTAGGCCACAGTAAACTAACATATAAAGACTTCACACCTCTCGCAACACTCGCATCGGACTGGGAAGTCGTTGTCGTATCAAAAGAATCAAACATAGAAAATGCAAGCGAACTCATGAAACAACTAAAACAAAACAAGAATAACTTCAAAATCGGAGTTGCCCCAGGCCTAGGAAACGACGATCACCTATCCTTCGTACAAGTAAGCAAAGCATTCGGCATAAATCCAGCCGAACTACAATTCTTCGTCTACGAAAACAAAGAAAAAATTATAAACGCCCTAACGAACAAACAAATAGGCGCCGCAACCATGACCCTATCCGAAGCCGAAAAACAATACAAAGCCGGCAAAATAAAAATACTAGCCGTATCGGCACCAAAACGCCTAGACCGACTACCAGAAATCCCAACATGGAAAGAACAAGGAATCAACGTCATCTTCCAACACTGGAAAGGAATTATGGGCCCGAAAGATATGACGGAGGAAGAGGTTGCTTATTGGGATGATGTGATTAAAAGGATGGTGGAGAGTGATAGTTGGAAGGGGATTTTGAGGGAGAGGGGTTGGGAGAGTTTTTATAAGGGGAGTGGGGAGAGTCGGATATTCCTTGAGCAGAGTAGTCAGGAGTATAGGGGTTTGGTAGGGAATAATAGAAATTAGAAAATCATACGGTATGGCGTATGATTTTTCTTTTACACATAGTTTGGTAAAATAGTAGTAATTGTAATTAATTGTAACGGTGGGGATGAAAATGTTAGAGCAACTCATAATTGAATTGGCTAAATTAACGGAGCAGGTTGAAGATATAAATGGTGATAAAACTTATTTGGTTATAAATAAAGATGATGAAAGATTATACGTTGAAGCTAAATTTTCACGTGAGCAATATGAAGAGGAAGCATCACCTTATTTTAAAGTGAGCTTTGAATTTCTTAAGGATGCTTGGAGAAAATTTATCGCTATGCGTACAGTAAAGAGTGAAGATTTTGGACAAGCGGGTGAATGTAATACTTTCTTGGTAGCTTTCCTTTCACAGCTTCCATTTGTGAATGTAACGGAATCAGGGGCTATTACATTTAAAGAGTTCCAAACTGATAATCTACCAAGCGAAAAATACGATAAAGTCATGCTCTTTTTAGAAGAGATCATGAATGGTACATATAATCCAAGTACGTTACGTGAACAAACGGATGAAAATTTATACAGAGTGAAATCTAATGCGCGCCAAGATTTAAGATTGTTGGGCTTTTTGAATGAATCTCATGAAATGAATCAGTTGCTATTAAGCGAATGTGTTCAATCGGAAGATAAGAAAAACTACATGGCACAGTTAGTTTTAAAACAAGAATATTTCCGTCATGCTTTATTTGTTCTTGGATTGTTAGAGAAGTATTCAAAGGATGAAAAGAAAGCAGCTCTAGTTGATTTGGGAATGACAATTGTCCGGAATTCATTAGGGGATAATTTGATGGTTGAATCGGTAGCGAGGCGGCGTACGAATAATTTACTAGATTGGCTTGAACAAGTGGGACTAGTTAATGATGAATGGATTTCTGTTGAACAATATGTAAAAGATGATGAGGAAAAGGGCGGTAGTATGAACAGTAATTTACGTGAAGGATTTTTAAGGGTAATGGACGGTTATCTCGATGCAAAAAAGGGGAGTGCAAAAGGGCATAAATTGGCTGAATTGGTTCGAAAGGACATAACGACAGAAATTAAGTGTTTACCTTTTATGAATGACAGTAAGTACATCGTTACTGGCTCGGTTGGACAAGGGAATTGGGCATCTATTCCGTGGATTGCTATTATGAATAAGGATATTACCAAATCGACTCAGAGGGGATACTATATCGTTTATTTATTTAGTGAAGATATGAAAAGATTGTATCTAACTATAGGACAAGGGGTAAAAGATACGCCTAACGAAGAAATGGAGAAGATTAAGCAAGAAGTTCGTCAACATATATACATGTCTAAAAAGGTGAAGAAAGACGATAATATTTTCCTTGGTACAAGTTCAAGAGCGATGGATTATGCAAATTCAACAGCTGCCTACATTGTATACGATGTGAACAAAATGCCAGTTGAGGTTGAGTTAGTAGAAGATTTAAAAGAAATGCTTCACTACTATGAGGGATTCATTAACTATAAAGAGAAAGGTATTAAGTATGAAGCAAGTTCTGAGAGGAAAGAAGTTCATTTAGATCAGCAATCCATTATTGATCATGTGTCTTCCTATATTCAAAGTAAGGGCTTCTTTTATGAGAAAAAGGATCTTATTAACTTTTTCCTTTCATTAAAGACGAAGCCGTTTGTAATTTTATCAGGTATTTCAGGTACAGGGAAAACGAAAATTGTGCAGTGGTTTGCGGAGAGTTTAGGGGCAACAGAAGAGAATGGACAATTTACGCTTATTCCAGTTCGACCTGATTGGAGTGACAGTTCTGATTTGCTTGGTTATGTGAACCTTCAAGGGGAATTTCAAGAAAGACCGTTAATTAAGGTGCTTGAAGCCGCAGATGCAAATCCAAATAGACCTTATTTTGTAGTATTGGACGAGATGAACTTAGCTCGAGTGGAATACTATTTTAGTGATTTCTTAAGTGTAATTGAGAGCCGTAAATGGAAAGATGGAAAAATTGTTACGTCACCGGTACTTCCAGAATCAATTACGAATAAGCATATTACGATTCCATCAAATGTATATATTATCGGAACTGTAAATATGGACGAAACGACACATCCGTTAAGTAAGAAAGTATTAGATCGTGCGAATACAATTGAGTTTAATACTGTTAACTTAGATTATTTTAATTTCTTAATGGATGTAGAAGAGAAGGAAGCTGAAATTGCTTCAAATCGCTCTTTAGAAACCGAGTATCTTCATCTAAAAGAGTGTTTTAAAGAAAACGAAGATCTTGTGAGAAATATATCGAGCGTTTTAATAGAAATAAATAAAACACTGGAATCAGTTGGAGCTCAAGTTGGGTATCGTATACGAGATGAAATTTGTTTCTATATGGCATACAACGAACAAGGAAAGTTATTATCGTTTGATGAAGCACTTGATTATCAAATATATCAAAAGATTTTACCGCGTCTTGCAGGGAGCGATGGACGAACAGAAGAGGTATTAAAACAGTTGTATGTATTATGTGCAAATGAAGAATATGATAGTAGCAATAATGACGCTTCATATGCTAAGTATCCTCGTTCAGCTAACAAGCTGTCTCATATGTTAAGGAGGTTCGAGTATGATGGTTTCACCTCTTTCTGGATCTAATAATGAGATAGAGCTAGTTAAGATTGAAACAGAGGACCTATCGTTGACGATTAAAGGAAATCCTTATCATGAAAAATACGAGAGTTTAAAAGAATATCACGCTATGAATGCAGATGAAATGATGTATTTTCGTGTAGATGGGAAGACGGAATCCGTTTCTGTATTTGATGCGAGATTGCAGATGCTAGATGAATGGAACGAACATCCGCCAATCTTTTTTGAAAATAGAAGTTATCAGCTTGTTGTTGTTCCGAAAAAGAACCAACAGCTCTCTTTTTATCATGAACATCCGGGTTTTCGAAAACAAGTTAGTTCTATTCAAATGGGATCACTTCATGTGTTAATGGGGAATCTTTCATTTCCAAATGAAGTAGGAAATACAACGTTTGAAATTAAAAACGAGCAAGATACTTTATTAACTGTTACATTTGAAGTTTTCCCGGCAAAGCTTGATTATAAGGATGATTATAGAGCCTTATTGGATGAAGTAAATGATGAAATTTATAATTTAGCGTTTCATTTACTAAAGAGAACTTACTTAGGGGCATCTGCAATTTACGCTACAAACCCATCGAAGAGTGAGTTTTATCGTATTTTAAATGATTCCTTTGAGCGATTTATGAAGTCGATCTCTCATATAAAAAGACAACCGCATCATACGCTTATGACTAGGCATCAACTTGTACGAGGAGAAAAAATTCGTAAACTGGATTCCGTCGGAATGAACTATTTGCGAAAGAGACCACACTTGCTGCAAGGAGAAAAAAGTATACCGACTAAAGGGATTACAGCTTATAAGGAAGTTTCTTATGATACGCTGGAAAATCGATTTGTTAAATGGATGATTCAAAGAGTCGTACATAAAATAGATGATTTATTTAAGGCATTAGAGCCGAAGTCTAGATATACACGTGGTGTAACTGATGAAAATTTGCTAGAGCGTGTAAAAAATATGAAATCTCGAATGAAAAATGAATTGAACGATCCATTTTGGAGAGAGATCGGAAAATTGGATCGCTCAGTCTTTTCACTCGTTATTCAAATGGCAGCAGGCTATAGAGATGCGTATCAAATTTTCTTAATGCTATCGCGTGGTTTAACATTACGAGGACAAATTTTCAAAATGTCAGTAAAAGATGTTGCAAGGTTATATGAATACTGGACGTATTTAAAACTTGGACAAATTTTATCTAAAAAATATATACCGCTCCATCAAGACGTTATTCAAGTTAAACAAGATGGTTTATACGTAACGCTTGATGAAAGTAAAACTGCAAAAAGAGCGTTTAAGCATCCAGTTACTGATGAAGTAATAGAGCTTTATTTCCAGAAAAGAAACGGTAGACTACCAACAGTTACACAAAAACCAGATACGATGCTCGCTATTGAGAAAAAGGGAAAGAACTATCAATATCAATACATTTTTGATGCAAAATACCGAATTGATTTTGCTGAAAGATCTCATTATAAAAGGAAGTATGGCACCCCTGGTCCAATGGAAGAAGACATTAATACAATGCATCGTTACAGAGACGCACTAGTAGTGGAACAAGAAGGGCCATTTGAACGAACAGCTTACGGAGCATACGTATTATTCCCGTGGAACCAAGAGGAAGTGTACGAGAACCATCCATTTTATAAAAGTATCGAAAAAGTAAATATCGGTGGCTTTCCATTCTTACCAAACGCAACAAGACTAGTCGAACAATTTCTAGACCATCTCATTGAAAAAAGCCCAGAAGAAATTATAAGAGAAGGCATCCTTCCAAGAGGCACAAAAGAAGAATGGCACTCCTCGCTAGAAGAAAAAGTATTAGTGGGCAGCGTGAAAACTGAAGTCGACTATGAAACATATAGAAAAGAAGGCTTATACCAGTTACCAGTTACACAGTTAAAACCAGGATGGCAAGAAGCAAAGTACATAGCATTATATGCACCGAAAAAATGGCATGGAGAAAAAGGTGGAATTCAATACGTCGCCAAAATAAAGCATATTCAAATGCAACAAAACGATGATTATGTACATTTCGAACTAGAGCCATGGAAAAAACTAGACCACCTCATCCGCCCAGTAGGATATGGCATTCAAACATACACAATAACCACTATGTCGTTATTAAAAGAAGTACAAGAACTCCCAGAACTATTTATGAAGTCAAAAGAAGAACGAAGCCTTTGGAAAACATTACGTCGCTTTACAAAGCAAGTTAGGATTGAGCTAGATCATCGCAATTTAGATGAGGCTTCTTCTATTAAGAGTTATTATGTGCAGGATGTTCAGATTTGGGTTGATTATGAGAGTGGGATTGTTATGGTGGGGAGAGAAGGGCTAGTTAAAGAGGTTGCTTTGGAGTTGGTTGTTGGGAGGGGATCGGTGTTGTTTAGGGAGGTTTTAGGGGTGTTAAATGTTGGGGAATAGGGATTAGATACAAAAGGGGATTAAGCCATGGATAAGGGCTGAGTTTATTTTTACATGGAGCAAATGAGTTTAGGTGAAGTGGAGAAATTTTTAAATATAATAGATAAATATTAGTTAGATAAAGTGTATTGTTAGCCATGGGAAGAAGAGCATAGAGAGCGTATGTTCTTCTTTTTATTTGTAAATAAAGTAGGTATGATGACCTCCACCCTGTCAAGGTAAAGATCTGATTTTATCTATATGGGTATTAATCCGTTTTTCTATACATTCCCCTTGCACCTCCCCCAACGTCACCCCCTAACCTAAAGGAGACAAATCAAAAAGGGGGATCAAAACACTCATGAAAAACACCACAAAAGAAAAACAAAACACCATCATCATGCTATTACTCTCAGCCATAATAGGAATCTTTTCACCACTACTTATGTACATCACACTGGCACGTAAAAATGAAGTGTACAAATATCATTGCCGAAAGGCGTTCAACTTTCATTTGTTAATCTTTCTTCTATTTAATATTAGTTCGCGTATTAGTGATGTTTTGTTTTGGATTGTGTTTGCCTTCGAGGTCGTTCAAGTGATCATTGTTGCGTGGAAAGTAATACGCGATGAGCCATATCTTTATTTCATTCGAATTCCGTTATTTAAAGAAGATAAGTACGCAGTGGAAGGAGAATAGGTGATGAAACAAGAAGTGGAGATAAGGGGAAAGCAAATTTTTATTATGATTGCCGTGTTGTTTATTGCGATTTATATTGTTTTACGAAAAAGAAAGTATGAGTGCTTTTATGATGGTATTAGCGAGTATGAAACTCGTTATAGAAGTAATGTCCCTTTTTTGTTACTTGTTGTAGGCTTATTTCAATATTGTAGGCAGAATGAGATGAGTTTTTCTCATATGCTTCAGTATGTGAAAGAGAAGTTAGCGGAGTAGGTGATGATATGACGTGGATGATTAGTGAGTTTGCAAGTGTTGGGGATGTTACGGTGCGGACGCTTCGTTATTATGACAAGATTAATTTATTAAAGCCGAGCGATTATACGGAGGGCGGACATCGGTTATATACGAAAGATGATTTGTATGTGCTGCAGCAAATTCAATCGTTTAAGCATCTCGGTTTTTCGCTTGGGGAAATTCAAAATATTATATTGCAGCGTGATATAGAGACAGAAGAATTTTTAAGACAAATGCATTTTCAAAGGGAATTGCTTTTGGCGGAGCAAGAAAGAATTGCGAAGGTGCTTTCGCATATGGATGAGATGATGAAGAAGTTTCAAAAGGAAGAACGAGTGGATATCGCTTTGTTTTCTTCATTTCTGCAAACTTTTATATGGGAGAAAGAAAATAAAGAATGGTTAGAGGAACACTTTTCAAATGAGTGTGTTCAAGCGTTTTATAGTAATAAGGAATTAAAAGAAAAGTTTGATCGACGGTTTATGGATGTGATAGGGAAGTTGAAAAAGTATCAGGTAGAAGAGAAGGATCCGAGTCATCATGATGTTCAAGTTACCTTGAAGGAATTTTTCAATGTAATAGAAGAGATAACGAATTATCTTGATACACCTCAAAGTGATATAGAGGATATAATTAATCAATCGAACTTCACACTATCCGAATTTCCAACACTCTTCACAACCAAAGAAGAAAACTATATAAAAGAAGCAATCCAGCAGTTTAACCCCTAGTTAAACTGCTTTTCCATTATAATAGAAGAAAAACCAAACGGAGGAAACCCACATGCCAACCTACAACAAACTAATTCGAAACAAAATCCCACAAATAATAAAAGCTAACGGAAAAACACCCACAACAAGAATCCTAAACGAAGATGAATACATAGAGGAACTCTGCAAGAAAACACAAGAAGAACTAACAGAATACCTAGAAGCAGACACAAAAGAACATAAACTCGAAGAACTATCCGACCTACTAGAACTCATAAACGCCCTAGCCGAACACGAAGGCACAACACTAGAAGAAATCAACAATATCCGTAAAAAGAAAGCAGAAGAACGAGGTGGCTTTTCAGATCGAGTCTTTCTAATCGAAGTAACCGATAACTAGCCCCTCCTAAGCCCCTTACAAGCCCCTACCAAGTAATAAATCACTAAGAAAAAACACAACAAAACAAAAACACCAACAAACACCGTAGTAGGAGTCGAAAAAAAATTTGAAATAACACGCCAAAAACCCGGCCCTCCTTCCTATATATAGTACAAAGAGGAAATTTTCATTTTTGAATTAGGACGGGAGGAATTGGGATGGCGGTGTATCGTACTGTGCAGGTGAATTTTTGGCAGGATGATTTTGTTTTGGATTTGACGCCGGAGGAGCGGTATTTTTATGTGTATTTGTTGACTTGTTCGAAGACGACGCAGTGTGGGATTTTTCCTTTTCCGAAGCGGTTAGCTGAGATGGAGACGGGTTATAATCGGGAGACTGTTGATAAGCTTGTGCAGCGCTTCATTGATTATGGGAAGATTCTTTATGATGCGGATACACGAGAGTTATTCGTTTTAAATTGGCTTCGTTATAATCCGGTGACGAATACGAATGTGGAGAAGTGCGTTCTTCGTGAGCTGAAGGGTGTGAAGAATAAGGAGTTTGTACATATGTTTCTTCAGAAGTGTGTAGAGGAGGAGCTGAATGTTCCGATGCTGTTAGCGCATTTCGGTATGCCGAGTGATTTGGCTGTGGATGATGTTGATCCAGTTTGTGAGGAGACAGAGGAAGAAGAGGTTATAGAGGAAGAGATGGGAAGTCGAGTGTTTTCTTTTTATGAGCAACATTTCGGTAGTTTGTCTCCGCATACGGTGGAGGAACTGAGTGCATGGATGGAAGATTTGTCAGAGGAGCTTGTGCTGAAGGCTCTTCAAATTGCGTTTGAGAATAATAAGCGGACGGTTGCTTATGTGAAGGGGATTTTGAGAGGGTGGCACGGGAAAGGATTTACGAAAGTATCTGAAGTTGATGCAGATACGGCGAGCTTTAGGAAGAAGGATTCGTCTGTTAGTACGGGGGAGACGGAGGAGTTTTTGGCGAGGTGTGAGGAGTGGGAGAAGAATGCGCCGTCTGAGGAAGAGTTGCAGCGCTTTTTAGCGGAGCGCGGGTGGCGTCCATGAGTATTCAAAATGTGGAGGCGGAAAAGACGGTGTTAGGTTCTCTATTAATTGATGGAGAGCTTATTAAGGAGTGCCGTTTGACGGAGCAGTATTTTTCTCTGTCAGTGCACAAGTCTATATTTCAGTTAATGCGAAAAATGGAAGAAGAGGGGCAACCGATTGATCTTGTGACGTTCATTTCTAGGGTAGATCCGAAGTTTTTAGAGGGGATCGGAGGAATGGAGTATTTTATAGGGTTAATGGATGGTGTGCCTACAACTGCCAACTTCTCTTATTATGAGGGGCTTGTTCGAGGTGCCTGGAAAATGTATCAGGCGGGTGTTCTCGGGCACAAGATGGGAGAGCGCCTTATTGCGGAGAAGAGTGAGAAAATTATTGGTGAGACGATTACGGCACTTTGTGAGTTAGAGGAAAAGGACTGTGTATGTGAGTTTGATTTGAAGGATGCGCTAGTTGATTTATATGAAGAGCTTCATCAAGATGCGAAAGAGATTACGGGTATTGAGACTGGTTATACATCGCTAAATAAAATGACGTGCGGATTGCAGGAAGGTGATTTTGTCGTTCTTGGTGCGCGTCCTTCTATGGGGAAGACTGCGTTTGCGCTAAATGTTGGACTGCATGCGGCAAAATCTGGAGCGGCGGTTGGATTGTTTTCATTAGAGATGAGTAGTAAGCAATTGTTAAAAAGGATGGCGTCTTGCGTAGGCGAGGTTTCAGGAGGTAGGCTGAAAAATCCGAAGCATCGTTTTGCGATGGAAGACTGGGAAAAGGTGAGTAAGGCGTTTGCGGAAATCGGGGAATTACCATTTGAAATTTACGATAACGCAGGCATTACGGTACAAGATATTTGGATGCAAACTCGTAAGTTAAAGAGGAAGCACGGTGATAAGAAGGTTTTAGTTATTGTAGATTACTTGCAGCTTATTACGGGCGATCCGAAGCATAAGGGCAATCGATTTCAAGAGATTAGTGAAATTTCGCGTAAGCTTAAGGTTTTAGCACGTGAATTAAATGTTTGTGTAGTCGCGTTATCGCAGTTGTCTCGTTCGGTAGAAGCACGGCAAGATAAGCGTCCTCTTTTATCTGATTTAAGAGAGACAGGACAAATTGAGCAGGATGCGGATGTCATTATGCTTATGTATCGCGAGGATTATTATGATAAGGAAACGGTGCAGAAAGAGATGACGGAGATTCATGTGGCGAAGCACCGGAATGGGCCTATTGGTAGTTTTAAGTTGAGGTTTTTAAAAGAGTTTGGGCGGTTTGTGGAGGGGGTAAAGTAGTAAAAGGGCAAGGAAAATAGTATCTGCATGTGAATCAAAGTTGTAACGCTAATTTCATAAGTTATATAATAAAGAAAATGGTAACTAATAGTTAAGGGGGATTAGCTATTGGCAGGGAATGATATTTCTTATCATAATAAAGATATTCTTATGAAGTTTTTAAGTGAATGTTATAGGGATAAAGGGCTTGAAGCATATGGATTAAAAGGCTTTCCAAAAATAAAAGAGCTGTTATTAAATGAATTCTCGAGAGTTCGTGCAGATCAAAGGCGCTCAGATACTTTATTTGAAATGGAAGATGGTTCAATTTTAATGTTAGAGTATGAAAGTAATACCCGTTTCCTTGAAAACCATTTGAAGTATATGGATTATGCAAATCAAATTATGTATCGTTATTATAATAAGAATAAAGAGTTACCGGATATTCGAATCGTGGTTATTTATACAAGTGAGGTAATGAATCCAATAGAAGAAATAGATGTATCTAGTATACGTTTAAATTCCAAAGCGGTTTTACTAAGCGAATATAATGGTGATGCTATCCTTCAAAAGGTTATTAAAAAAATGGAAGAAGGAAAATCTTTGACGGATGAAGAAACCATGAAATTAATACTTGTACCACTTATGCATAGTAGAGAAAAAAGACAAATTTTAATTGAGAAGACGATAGAAGTAGCAAAATGTATCTCCGATGAGCAAGAACAAATTCAAGTTATTGCTGGAATTCTTGTAGCTACAGATAAATTTATTGATGAAGACTACGCGAAAAAAGTAAAGGAGTGGTTACGGATGACAAAAGTGGGTCGTTTATATGAACAGGAGAAGCAAGAAGAAATTGATAAAGCACTTTCGGCAGCTGGAATGCTCTTTAAAGGAATGAGTATAGAGGAAGTGGCTAAGAAATTAGATGTAACAATTGAAAAGGTGAAAGAGTGGGAGAAGCGTTTATCTCATTAATCGCTGGATTAATGGGAATATTTAGCGAAGGGAAAATGGCAGTGTCTGTATAAATTTATATAAAAATAGCCGACTATTTACTCTATAATAGTCGGCTATTTTTATAAGGAGAAGTTGTTAGGTTTAATACGCAAATTTTTTGATTTGCTCTTGAATATACTTCTTATTTCCCCATAAAAAAGGATTTTCTCTCTGTAGTAATCCATTGTTCTAAATCGTCTTGGCTACGTCGGACAAGTCGGTTCACTAACACATCATGCCATACATAATCCTCAAGTAAGTATATATGAACCGGATCATCTGTATAAAAGGCAACGTTACGCTCTTCAAGTGATGGTCCATAAATCATCTCTTTAGAATCTATGGATAAAATAAACCAATGTTCTGTAGAACGGGTTTCTGTATAGGGTGTGATACGATGTGTTTCTAGATTTTTAATTGGATTTTCAACATGCAGGGTAATACCTTGTACTGTAACTTTATCAGCTACGGCAGATAGTTCCTCTGTTAATGCTTCATACATCTCATCCCACATTGAAATGACAATACGTTGTTCTGCTTTTTTTATTAATGTCTGACAATAGCTAATGATTGTTTTTTTGTCTTTTAAAGTAATTACTCGATTATCCGTTTTTTCCTCAGAAGTTTCTAGTTTTTTTAATGAGTCACTGATTCCTTCATAAGTAGACTGCCATTCTGATTGAGCCTTTTGTAAAAAGATTTCAACAGGTAGAGGTGAATAGCGAGTGGTGTCATTTATTTCTTCTTTCATGACAATTCCTTTTTCTACAAGGTTACCTAAAATCTCATAAATTCGCGCTCTTGGGACACCTGAATCTTTACTCACTTGGTAGGCTGTGACAGGCCCCTGTTTAACAAGAGATACATAAGATTTAGCTTCATATTCATTAAAACCCATTTTTTTAAGCTGTTGTACTATGTAGTCCACTTTTTCGTCCTCCGATGTTTACTTTTATCCCGCTTTAATGGGCAGTAAGACCCCCACCTCAAAATGTAGCGAAAGCAAAGAAGTTAGGTGGGGGTCGGGCTGCCCGTAAAAGTCCGATTGGTTCAACTAATAATCAGTGGGGGATGAAGAAAATCCCCACTGATTAAAGTTTCACTTTATATTTTAACGTTACAATAACTGTTTACATTTAGCAAATTATTAGTTACTATTCGAATAGTGACTAAAGGGGAGGTTAATAGTATGGACTTTTATTTAGACCCATCAGTATTCATTATTTTGATTGCTTTTGGATTTTTAGCTGCATTTATTGATTCAGTTGTAGGTGGTGGTGGACTGATCGCCTTACCCGCTTTATTATTTACAGGACTGAATCCAGCAAGTGCAGTAGCTACGAATAAACTAGCGTCGACAATGGGGTGTGCAACGAGTAATATTGTGTTTTATCGTTCTGGTAATCTTGATTTGAAATCGGCTTTTAAATTAGTTCCACTCACTTTCATAGGTTCCATAATAGGGGCATGGACCGTTCATTTAATGAACCCAGAAGTACTGAAGCCATTGATGCTGATTATGCTTGGTGCGGTTGCTATTTATACAATATTCAAAAAGGATTGGGGTAGTATTTCCACTCATAAGAAATTATCTGGTCGACACGTCATTATTTTTACTTTTTTTATTTTTGCTATCGGTTTTTATGATGGATTTTTAGGTCCTGGAACAGGTTCGTTTTTAATGTTTTCTCTTTTATTTATTGGATATGATTTTTTAAAAGCAGCAGGTAATGCGAAGCTTCTTAATTTAGGAAGTAATGTTGGTGCGTTGTTGATGTTTATGTGTGTAGGGCAAGTAAACTATGCGTATGGTTTTATAATGGGGATTGCTCAAATTGCTGGAGGGATTGTTGGCTCCAAATTTGCTATAAAAAAAGGAAGCGGGTATGTTCGTGCTCTTTTCATTACAGTAACTTGTTTATTGTTAGCGAAAAATATTTTTGATTATATTCAATAATCTCTAAAAATAACTTCCAATAAAAAAACTATCAGAAAAGACACTTATATATGAGTGTCTTTTCCTTATGAGGTACTTTAAAATCTTAGCTTGATAGCGATGTGGGGGTACCCTATTGCCATTAACCTATTTTATGGTTTTCATTTCTATTTACTTATATTTTCATTGTTACTGAACCCTACTTCATTAAAAGTTTGTTTATATCCAAGGTTGCCTCTTGTGAAAATAAGAATAAGCAAAGCAACAAAGCCCAATCCTATTCCTACAAATAAATCCGAATTCTTTAAAACAGGGTTGATGGAATGAGCTTGTACCAAGCTAAACGTATTTACACTCGCATGAACTAGCATGACAATAAATAAGTTACCGCGATGGGAGTTATAGACCCAAGTAAGAATGATTGAGATCGGCAAACACAGCAAAATAAAAATTGGCAAATGAATATATAGGATAGAAAGGTCAGAACCCGGTCCCCCCCTTTGTGCAACCGTTAAGAAATGTGGAAGATGCCAAAAAGCCCACAAAACACTAAGTAGTAATGTAGCTTTTAACGGTCCAAACTTCGATTGTAACCGAGGTAGAGCGAAACCGCGCCATCCGATTTCCTCAGGTAAAGGCCCACCGAGAAAGAAAATAGCTACAAGAGAGATGAGATAGGTTACAAAAAATTTAGAAGTAAGGTCATGGAAAGTAGGTATCCCTCCATTTAATATCACCATACCCAGAAACATTGCAGCAGGGATAACAATGAGAGTAAACAAGTACCACTTCAAACCGACCTTAATAGATATGATGCTTTTTCTAACTTTTTTCCATGACTCTTTGCCTTCAAGAGCTCGAATCATGATATATGCCGCTAACATAGGGCCTACAAATGCATTGGCAAAAAAGAAAATATCAAACACTTTTGTTTTAGGGAAAATACCCCATTGGGATAAGATAAATGGAATTAATACAACCCACGAGAATAAATATGCCATTACAAAAAATGAAGTTAACGGATAGGATTCCAAATACCCTCTCAGACTTGTTGATGAGTTTTTTGCTTTTGTTAAATGCTTCAGCATAGCCACCCCCTCAATTATAAAATACTGCGATATGTGCTAATTCTATATGTTTTCATAAAGAACCTTTTTAAGGTAATAAAGTTAAGATTTTTGTAAGAAAGGAGCGATACGTTACCAAAGAAATGTAGAAATTTCTATAACAGTTTCCTTCATTTCTTTGTCTACCTTGAGTGCACCTGGGGGAGAGCATCACATTGCTATCAAGTTAAAAAATCTGTTGTTCTCCAAAACGATAAAAAATAAACTTCGGTGCTATAAAAACACAAAATTTCCATTTAGGGGGTACTTTAAAATTTTAGCTTGATGGGCATGGGGTAGCCCATCAAAATAAGAATTCCGTACACTAAACAAATTCCGACATAAAATAAGCCGTTAAAAAGAACATTGTATCTCATAATAAATAATTCCTGCGGTTAAAAAGGATAAGTAGTGGTAGGCGTTCTGGAAATAAAGAAAAAGAGGTAACACCAAGTTACCTCCTTTTTTCTGTTTATCCCGCGTTAACGGACAGTAAAACTCCCACCTCAAAATTCAGTTGGAGCAAAGAAGTTAGGTGGGAGATCAACTGTCCGTAAACGTCCGATTGGTTCAACTAATAATCAGTGGGGGATGAACAAAACCCCCACTGATTAAAGTTTCATTTTATTGTTCAGTAACACTTAAATTTCTTTTAGATATTTCATTTTCCAACACTCCCAGCAAAATGCGATACATGCTTAGCGAAATAAGATAACCGTTCATCTATTTTCTCTAATTTCTTCGTTCGAAACAGTATGCTATTCTGTAACCGATTGTAATTCCGCAAGGGAATTATTTATATTTTCTACGTTTGTTTTTACAACAGAAGTATGTTCAAACACCTTTTTAATCTCTTGCTTTAACACACCGATTTTACGCTCAATTCTGTCATTTTCTATTCGATCTTTATGCCGCTTTATTGTATTCAGTTCCCTTTTCTGCAAATACCGCGAAACATGTTTTAGATGCTACCTTATTCAAAGATAGCATCTAAAACAATTAAGGTAAGAGGGTGAAAATAATACAAACGAATATTTTCGGGGTATGTTTATGTACTGTAGCGAAATAACTATTCCATATTTTTTTTATAATTAGGCCGCAATACACTCTTAAAATCCACCTCAGCAATCAACACACTTACTAATATAAGTGTCGCCCCTAAGTATCCTTTTCCAGTAAGCGTTTCACCTGTGAAAACGAAAGCGAAGCCTGCGGAAAAGACAGGTTCTAATGAGAAGATAAGTCCTGTATGTGTAGGCGTCGTGTATTGCTGGGCGATAACTTGCACGATGAATGCGACTGCGGTGCAAAAGATGCTTAAGGCTAAGATGATGAGCCATGAGTTGGTTGTGCTAGGCAGTTTTGGCGTTTCGATAATGAATGAAAAAATAAGACTGAATAGGCCGACGAACCCGAGTTGTATGACTCCAAGTGCAATGGAGTTTACATGTTTTGTTACGCTGCCAGTGATGATGACGTGAATCGCATAAAATAAGGCTGACAGTATGCAAAATATATCGCCGTTCCCGATCTTGAATTCGCTCGTTAATGTTAATAAGCCGATTCCTACTATCGTTAAAATGATTCCTACTATCACTTTCTTTTCCGGAATGTGTTTTAAAAATATAGCTGATAATATCGGAATGAAAATGACTGTGAGACATAGTAAGAATCCAGCATTAGAAACACTCGTATACTTTGTGCCGAAAGTCGCGAAAATGTAAACGATAAATAAGACAGAAGCGAGTATAAATGCATATTTTACAGTTTTAAAATCGACTTTGAATAAATGTTTGTAAAATATTAAACCTGATAAAAGAAAGGCAATAATAAATCGTAATGCGATTAAATTGTATTCTTCTATGCCTTCGAGTCCAACCTTCGTAAGTAAGATGGATGCACCCCAAAAGAATGTAACTAGTAGTAGTCCTAAATCCGCTTTTAATTGTAGTTTCATTTCTATGCCCTCGTTATGTATAAATTTTATAATCCCATACCCCTATCCCCATTTTTTATTTTAATATTAATTCTGAATATTTGTAACTTAAATTTATCGACGTTTTACTCCATCAAAAAAAGGCTGTTTATAAAACAGCCTTTTTTTGATGGGGAAGTTATTCCTCTTCAAACTGAAAAATATCCCGGTTAATAAGTTGATGGAAGTGCTTATCCATTTCAGCCGCAGAAACTTTTCTTTCATTTTTAAACCACCATGTACTTAATGCGGTGATTGCCCCTGAATAAAATTCAATGATTAAATCATTTGGCATCGTATGATTTTTGCAAAGTTGATGTAATGCTTCTATTTCTTGTTTTCTCGTTTCGTGACTTAAATATTGTGTCCGGTTAATAAATTGTTCATCAGACATTTGCGTCTCTAATATTTTACCAATTTCTTCATGGTGTAGGAATTGTTCCATTACTTGAAATGGTTTACTTAATCGATCTGAAACCGGTATTCCCGCAATCATCTTGCTGTATCGTTTAAATCCAAATGCTAATAAAGCATCTTTATCTTCAAAGTGTTTATAAAAGGTTGTTCGGTGTACCATCGCGCGGTCACATATTTGGTTAATCGTGATCGTACTATATTTCTGTTTTGATTGCGTCATTAATTCAAATAAGGAATCCCACAATAATTTATGTGTACGTCTAATACGTAAATCAATTTGTTTTTCATTATCATTCATCTACAATTCTCCTTTTTTGTAGATTAAATATACAGTGGCTGAAAATTGATTCTCCCTTTTTAATCTACATATGTATATTATATTACATGTGTTCCGGTGTATTTAAATTTTTTTAAGTAAGAAACAGGAGGAGAATCTGTAAATGAATATGACAACTAAGAGCCCTGCAAGTGGCAAAGTTGATACTTCTAATATGAAACATACCCCCATTTTAATTGCATTACTTTTAGGGGCAATGGTTGCGTTATTAAACGAAACGTTACTTGGTAATGCGTTAACGGTATTAATGCAAGAATTTGGCGTAACAGCTTCAACGATTCAATGGCTTTCTACAGCTTACATGTTAGTAGTTGGGGTTTTAGTCCCAATTACAGCGTTACTTCAGCAATGGCTCACAACGAGACAAATGTTTTTGATCGCTATGGTAACGTTTTTAGTCGGTACATTAATTGCGGGATTCGCACCGACATTTTCCATTTTATTAGTCGGCCGTATCGTCCAAGCTGTAGCGACGGGATTAATTACACCGTTATTAATGAATACGATTTTAATCATTTGTCCGCCTGAAAAACGTGGTGCCACAATGGGATTAATTGCACTTGTGATGATGGCAGCTCCAGCAATTGGCCCTACATTATCTGGAGTAATCGTTGATTCATTAAATTGGCGCTGGTTATTCTATGTTGTTATTCCTATCGTGATCATTTCCATTATGATTGGGATGAAGTACATTCAAAATGTTTCAGAGTTAACAAGGCCAAAAGTAGATTATCCATCTATCCTTTTATCGACATTAGGATTTGGCGGACTTGTGTATAGCTTTAGTGCATCGGGTGATTTAGGATGGTCTGATGCGAAAGTGTATGGCACTTTACTTGTTGGGCTTATCTCATTATGTATGTTTGTCGTTCGACAATTGAAAATTGAGAATCCAATCTTAGAATTACGAGCATTTAAAGTTCCGATGTTTACAATATCAGTTGGATTAATCGTCATTGTGATGATGTCGTTATTTTCAACGATGACTTTATTACCGATGTTCCTGCAAACGGTTTTACTCGTTACAGCCTTTAAATCAGGAATCATCATGCTTCCGGGAAGTGTTATTAGCGCCATAATGGGACCAATCGCAGGTAAACTATTTGATAAATTTAGTCCGAAAGTTATTATCGTTCCTGGTATTGTGTTAGTGGGGATTGCAATGTTCTTATTTAAAGGGATTACTCCTGATACATCAATGGTACAAATTATTGTCATGCATAGCGTATTAATGGTTGGACTTATGTTTGTCATGACAGTACAAACATACGGTTTAAATCAATTAACACCAGATTTATATCCGCACGGAACCGCACTGTTTAGTACGTTGCAACAAGTAGCTGGCGCAATTGGTACAGCTATCTTTATTTCGAAAATGTCTTCAGGAACAACTAGCTATATGGAAAGCTCCGCAAATCCACTGGACCCAGTAGAGAAGTTAAACGGTTTAACTTCAGGATTCCAAGGTGCATTTACATTAGGGTTAGTCTTTATCATTGTTGCATTTATCGTATCGCTGTTTTTAAAAGAAGAGAAAAAGGGAGTAAAGGCAGCGAGGGTTTTACAGAACGAGAATTAAGGTTTATATAAAAAAGACATCTTTTCTAGGAAAGGTGTCTTTTTACATGTCTTTTGTAACATCATACCGTAGCAACTGCCCCTGATCATAAAACCTCTCAAAAATAAGCCCCATTACATAAAAGAACACTAAACCAAAACTAACATGAATAAGTGTAAAGGTAGTGCCAAATGAAGAAAATTCATACACGAGAATTGGCAATTTCGCAGTTGTCCAAACGCCTAAGAAAAATACGATGTACCGAATGCTGGCGCCTTTTTGTAATAGGAGTGCTGCAATTGGGAAGGCAACGTAGAGAGGACCAGCTGCAATGCCGCCTAATAATAGAGAGAATAAGATTCCGTATATGCCGGATTTTTCGCCCATATATTTCATAAGCGTTTCTTTCTTCACCCATTGATCAAGCAATCCTACAAATATGAGGACAGGGGGAAGGAGAAACAACATATCTAAAATGCTATTCCCTGTTAGTTGTAATGCGCTCCATCCTAAAGATTGATTTATAAAAGTTAATACAAAGAGCCCCAGTAGTAAGATGAAAAAGAAGCGATATCTTTTTAGTTCTTTCATACCATCACCACCCAAATGATATAGGAGAATAGGAGGGACATGAGCAATGCAGATGCATTACGTGCGTAAGCAAAGCTCCGTCCGAATATCTTTTGTTCCATCGGTAAGGTTGTAATTCCTACTGACATGAGTGTAGACATAAGTGCCGCAACTTGAGGAAGGCCTGCGCCGTGTTGGACTAATGTATTGCCAAGAGGAAATACGACGAAGCTTGGAATAAGTGCAACGGATCCGAGTATCGCTGAATAAACAATGCCGAGAAATCCAGATTGCTCCCCAATAATAGAAGAGATGAAAGATGGCGTTAATATAGAAAGCGATAAGCCAACGAAAAGCATGATGGAAAGCATGGCGGGTAGAAGATTGCGAAACATTTTCCATGACTTCATTAGAGCATCTTTCGTTTTCGTCCGGTCCTTCATAAAAGAAAGCCCCGTAAGAATAATGGCTAAAGTGTACAGGATCACGCCGTTAATCATGATCAGATTCCTTTAATTCTTTATATTTGTCTATGAAGAAGGATAAGTTCTTCATTTTTTCTTCAATATCCATTTGGAAATCTGCCAATTGTTCCTTTCCAGCAGGCGTAATTTTGTACATCTTTCTCGGTTTGTCTTGATGATCTGTACTTACGTAAGATTCAATTGCACCTTCGTTTTCTAATTTCTTTAGCGTACGATATAAAATGGCACTATCGATTGGATTAACTGGAAGTTCTTCCTCGCACTTTTGCAATAATTGCCCGCCATAGTTATCACCTTCAGCTAAAAATAACAAAAGAAACGCACCTGTATGTCTTCCTGTATGTTTCATGGATATACCTCCTTGAATGAATTAGAATTAATGCTGTTAATGACAGTATACTGTTGTTAACAGTATATGGTGCATGAAGTGCTATGTCAATTTTAATGTTATATGTACTGAAAAAGGTGTAAGAAAATCTGTTACAAGCAAAGCGCAAATGAGAATGAAATAAAGGAAAGACAGGAGATTTAAAATGAAGCGTACAACAGAATTGGTACGGGTTTATTGGAGGTGCATTTATGGTCGCATCTCATGTAACGAGGGGAATAGCACTAATAATAAAAATGATAAGTACACAAGAAATAGAAATACTCCCTTATCTGGTGAAATTCTATCTAACTGTTTATTCTCAACGACTAGGGCTTCCAAATACATAAGAAGGTGATGGATTAATTCAATTCAAATAAATAAAAAGGCACCTTAGTATGCCTTTTTTATTACCACACTCTGATATGAAACTAATAATAAACTAATACATTTCTTCATTTCTTTCTTCATTGGCAAACATAGTTTTTCTAATATTAAATGTTATGATTGCAAGTATAGAAATAATAATAATATTAGTGAGCTGACTGAAAAACTCATTATTTAATAACTTCGGTAAATTTCCTATCAAGATAATACAGATTGTTGTATATACTAAAAATGTTCCAATCCAAGAAATAATGTAATTAATAAATGCGGCTATTCTAGGGAAGTTAATAACTAGATAATTTAAAATAATGTAATATAGAACACAAGAAACGATAAAAAATAGAATATCCCAAAAATAAACGGCGTACCCACTTGCTATTTTTACCGATATGAGTTTATGTAATGAATAAGCAGTGAATCCCCCTAAAAATAAAAAATCAACTAACACAGCTACGGTTTTACTAACCATTTTAGAAATCTTATAAAGGATAAATAATAAGATTAACAGTATAGGTAATATTAGTATCATTATTTTTTCACCTCCAATTTATTTATATAAAATAATTATAACAAATATAGAAAAATTAACCATATTAATAGAATGAATTTTTATAATTATCAATTATATTTAAGTGCCGTATTTAGGTGAAAAAATGCGAAGGGTTCATATTTATCTGTTCCACATTCTACAGAAGGTATGGGCTGTACATCCAGAAACACAAAAAAAAGACACTCTCAAGAGTGCCTCTTATTAGCAGCCGAATCCGCCGCCCCAACAGCTAGCTCCTACGATGATTAATAAAATAAATAGTACAACAAGTAAAGCGAATCCGCCGCCGAAACCGCAGCCTCCACCACAACTACCGCCATAGCCCATATTAACTCCTCCTTCCATAAAGACCATTAATTAATGGATTTAATGTACTTTATGTCTTTACGGATAAACTTGAGCAGGTCCTTTTGAAAAATAAAAAGTGCTTAGATTTAATGAGAATTGACGACCTTATTTTTGTCACGGGTATTAAGCTGATGACATATTCTATTTTATTCTGTGTATTGGGGGAAGGAGGATCTTTATGGCCAATTCTGAAATGATTTTACGATTACTTACGGATTTAAAGATTGAACAGCAAGCTTTAAAAGAACAGCTGGAAAAAATGCAAACAGCTGTGACTATTCTTGAAGAAAAATCAGTGATTGTGGAAGAAAAACCAGCGACTATTGAAGAAAAACCAATGAATATTGAAGAAAAATCAGCTGCTGCAAAGCAAAGAGCTCATTCTGGACGCCCAACATCTTTTCGTGCTTGGAGAGCATCTTCGCAAAAAAATTCATAAATGTATAAGAAAAGAAGACATCGATTACGATGTCTTCTTTTGCTTGTACAATCCAAATGAAGTTAAGAAGATATATCCATATTGCTTTAAAAATAAGAAGAAAATAACGATTGTCGACTCCTGTTTTAGTATAGCATGTAATAATAAATATTTTTATGTAATATTGCATATATATAGATTATATAATGTTTATTGTATATATTTTAGTTGTCTGTTATTTGTTTTAATTCATTTACTTATATTATTTTTTGAGTGCCCCAGTGATGGGGCCTTTTTTTATAATTGTGTTAAAGTAGAAACCTCTCAAGCATAAGAGAGGGGTTACATAACTAGGGAAATGGTTATTAGTGTTTAATGAGATGGAGTCCAGGATGTTGCTTCTGAATTTCTTCTAAATGAAGTACTACTTATTTTTAAACAGTTCCCCATAAATGATAAACCATGCCGATAACAAAAAATGCTAGTCCTACAAACAGAACGATTAAAGCAAGCATTCCGTTTTTATTATGTTCCATATAGTCAGCTCCTTTTTTAGTTATATACAAAAAGCCTTTAGTCGTAATTATGGCTAAAGGATCGGATTCTCATACTTTTTAGTTTACAAAGAAAAGACACCCATATAAGAGTGTCTTTTCCGATAGTTTGTTTAGTCTTAGCAGAAGCAAGAAGCTCCAACGATGATTAATAAAATGAATAACACAACTAATAATGCAAATCCTCCAGCAAAACCGCAGCCTCCGCCGCAACTACCACCAAATCCCATAATAGTTCCTCCTTTAATAAGAGGGGAAAAACAAAGGGTCACTCGTGTTTTTTTAACGGATTCCATTTACTTTATGTTTTGACGTATAAACGTGAGCAGGTCCTTTTGAAAATAAAAAAAGACACCTTAAGGTGCCTTTATATAATTAATATTCGCTAGCGTAAAATTCTTTTATTAGTTTTATTTCATTTGTATCCAGGTCAAACTTAAATATTTTAATTTGATTGGATTCGTCTTTATAAGCAAATGTATTATCACCAACTTGGGTCATATTGCTAATATTTTGGGTAGAACTGCTGCCATGGTCATTGATTTCTACAACTCTTTCACGATCCCAAAATGCAATGACAATGATTAAGATAATAAGGCATACACGTATGAACCGCAGTTCTCTTGCTACAGGATGCTCCATATGATCGTCTCCTTTTCATTTGATAAATTTTGTTTATAAAAGAGATGCTTTCTATGAGAATATAAATAAAAAAGACACTGTAAAGTGTCTTTTTTATCTAATTTATGCGCATTGCTTAATAAGACGCTAGTTCCTCAGTATGGATATGAGTAACTATGTAGGGTAATTTTATTATAACATTTTAACCATTACTGGGTCTATATGGAATTTTATCAATAATTATGTTTGATTATTCAGAATGATACATGTAGTGAAAAATAAATATTACCTATAGTAATTGTAAAATATAATGATGTATATAACTAGTCTTGTAATAAATTTTTCCTATATTTAAGATTGAAATAGAAATGAAAAAGCACAAAGAAGGAGCTGTAGCATATGGGCGCTTGGGGAACTGGATTATTTGATGATGACACGACTTGTGATGTGAAAGAGCAGTTTATTGAATATATAGAAGAAGGTAATAGTGCGGAAGAAGCAACTAAGCTCATTTTAGAAGAGTATGTAGATGAGTTTGATATGGAGGAAGAGTTAGAGGTAATTTCTTTAGTATACATTGGTCTTGCGGCAATACAATTGGAGAAGGGTTGTCTTCAAGAGGAAGTTCGCAGTAATGCGATTGCATTAATTGAGCGAGGGGCTGACCTTGAGCTTTGGGAAGAAGCAGATGTGGAAGATTATGAAGAGAGAAAGAAAGTTTTAGATGAATGTAAGCAACAGTTGATAAATAGATAGTATTGTTCTTTGTAAAAAAATATTCAATAATTTATCATTGCAACCGCTTACTCTTTGTGTATAATAAAGGTAAGTTAATAAGTAAAAGGATTGTTACTGTTCGGCAGGCAAAACCTAAATTGATCTAGAGGCTACGGGTGTAGTGTGGCTTTTGGAATCAGTTTAGGTTTTTTTTATACCTTTTGTGACTTTAAGAAGAAGAAGGCGGAACAATATGAGAATCCATAAAATCTTAAATAACAATGTTGTTTGTACGATGAAGGATAATGAGACAGAAGTTGTACTGATGGGCAGAGGTTTGGGATTTCAGAAAAAAGTAGGCGATGCGATTGATGAATCTAAGATAGAAAAGACCTTTGTGCTAGAAACAAAAGAATTATCAGAGAAACTTGCTAGGTTGCTAACTGAAATTCCTGTAGAAAATTTAGAGATTACAGAGAGAATTATTCAGTTTGCTAAGACAGTTTTGCCGGGGACTTTAAGTGATTATATTTATCTTACATTAACAGATCACTTAAGTTTCGCCTTAACTCGGCATAAAGAAGGAATGGATTTGAAAAATACTTTGCTTTGGGAGATTAAGAGATTTTATCAGAAAGAGTTTGAAATTGGTCTACAAGCTTTGAACATAATTGAAGAGGAGACTGGGCTTAGACTTTCTGAAGATGAAGCAGGGTCAATTGCCTTGCATTTCGTGAATGCGCAGCAAGGAGAGCCGGCGATGCAACAAACGGTAGCGATGACGAAAATCGTCCAAGATATTTTAAATGTTGTAAAGTACCACTATAAGATGAACTTAGATGAAAGTTCATTTAATTATAGCCGGTTTGTAACGCATTTACGATATTTTGCGCAGCGTTTAATGCAGAAGGAATTGAACTCGGCTGATGATGATTTTTTATACGAGCAAGTGAAAAGTAAGTATGAAGAGGCATATTGTTGTACAGAAAAAATTGAAGCATACTTACGACAAGCACATAATAGTCATCTTTCAAAAGATGAAAAGGTGTACTTGACGTTGCACATTCATCGTGTAACGAAACGCAATGAATTATGTAATTGAATAAACGGGATTGTTACTGTTTGGCAGGCAAAACCTAAATTGACTTGTAATGGAGTGATTCGTATGTATCACGTCGTTACGGTTAGTTTAGGTTTTTTCTTTTATAAAAATGATAAAAGGCATGATTGTAGGGAGGGAAAGTTACTATGAAGTATGAAAAAATAGCAAAAGACATACTGAAGAATGTTGGCGGGAGAGAAAATATAAGTAGCGTTGTACATTGTGTCACTCGTTTACGATTTCAGTTGAAAGATGAGGGGAAAGCAAATACAGAAGTACTGAAAAGTATGGAAGACATTGTGACTGTTATGAAAAGCGGCGGGCAATATCAAGTTGTAATTGGTAACCATGTATCCGACGTATATAAAGCAGTTATTGCTGTTGGAGGGTTTCAAGAAACAGAGGAAGAAAGTGCGGGTGAGAAGAAAAAGAGTAGTCTTATAGATATTCTTTCTAGCATTTTCACTCCTATTTTAGGAGTGTTAGCTGCAACTGGGATGATTAAAGGACTTAATGCATTATTTGTAGCGTTAGGCTGGTTAAGTACGAAGTCAGGAACGTATCAAATATTAAATGCAGTAGGCGATTCGTTATTTTATTTCTTCCCGATCTTCTTAGGATATACAGCAAGTAAGAAATTCGGGGGATCACCATTCATCGGTATGGCAATTGGAGGAGCTTTAGTCTATCCAGCTTTATCAGGTTTAAAAGCAAGTGAGCCATTATATACGTTATTTGCAGGAACAATGTTTGAATCACCAATTCATATTACGTTTTTAGGCATACCAGTTATTTTAATGAACTATGCATCATCTGTTATTCCAATTATTCTCGCTGCTTATTTTGGAGCGAAAGTAGAACATTCTTTAAAGAAAGTGATTCCAGATGTTGTGAAAACATTTTTATTACCATTCTTCACATTATTAATCGTTGTACCAGTTACATTTCTCGTTATTGGCCCAATTGCGACGTGGGCAGGACAATTTTTAGGACAGGCGACGCTTTGGGTTTATAATGCAAGCCCATTAGTAGCGGGTGCTTTACTCGGTGCTTTCTGGCAAGTGCTTGTTATATTTGGTCTTCATTGGGGCGTTGTTCCGATTGGCTATAACAATTTAGCAGTGCACGGTATTGATCCGATATTAGCGCTTATATTTGCTGCTTCATTTGCTCAAATTGGTGCTGTGCTTGGTGTTTGGGTGAAAACGAAAGATAAGAAATTAAAAACACTTAGTATTCCAGCTTTTATTTCAGGTATTTTCGGCGTTACAGAGCCAGCGATTTATGGTATTACACTTCCGCTAAAAAAGCCGTTTATTATGAGCTGTATCGCTGGAGGAATTGGCGGCGCAATACTTGGCGTATTTGGTACACAAGCTTATATGACAGGCGGACTTGGTATATTTACGCTTCCGACATTTATTAGTCCGAAAGATGGGATTACAGCTGGATTTTGGGGCGCAATTGTTTCAATGGTTGTTTCTTTAGTAGTAGGTTTTATTTTGACTTACTTATTTGGTTTTACAAAAAAGAAAGCATCTACAGAAACAGCTGAAACAATTGATAAAATTGCTGCATCAAACGATGATGAAGTAATCTTTAGTCCTTTCCATGGCGTCGTTATGCCGCTTCAAAATATTGACGATGCTGCATTTGCATCAGGTGCGCTAGGTGAAGGAGTTGCGATTGAGCCTTCAGAAGGAAAGTTGTTTTCACCAGTTTCAGGTACGATTTCTGCGCTGTTCCCGACGAATCATGCGGTAGGAATTACGGCGGATTCAGGTGCTGAAATTTTAATCCATATTGGAATGGATACTGTGAAATTAAACGGCGAATTTTTCTCTTCTCATATTGAACAAGGAGTAAGAGTAGAAAAAGGACAATTACTTATTGAGTTTCATATAGCTGAAATCCAAAAGGCGGGTTACATTGTGACAACACCAGTTGTTGTTACAAATTATCATAAATATAGCATCAAAAAAACGGAAATAGAAAAGATTCAAGCAGGAGATTCCTTACTAACGTTAGGAGTTAAATAGTAGTTACATTTCATACAGGTTCAAACGAAGAAAGGTATTCTTTAAAACTTACAATAGCTTTCCTCGTTCATTCTTATATAAAGGAGTTTTTCTATATGTCTAAAGTTAATTTTCCAAAAGGATTTTTATGGGGTGGAGCGACTGCAGCCAATCAAGTTGAAGGCGCATATGTAGAAGACGGAAAAGGATTAACGACGGTTGATCTATTACCAACTGGTGAGAACCGTTGGGATATTATGAAAGGAAATATTCATTCCTTTACACCGGTAGAAGGAGAGTTTTACCCATCACACGAAGCAATTGATTTTTACCATTGTTATAAAGAAGATGTTGCGTTGTTTGCAGAAATGGGATTTAAAGCGTTACGTGTATCGATTGCGTGGACGCGTATTTTCCCAAGTGGTGAAGATGAAAAGCCAAATGAAGCAGGATTACAGTTTTATGATAATTTGTTTGATGAACTGTTAAAGCATGGTATTGAACCAGTTGTTACGATGGCTCACTTCGATGTACCTGTTCATTTAGTAGAAAAGTATGGAAGCTGGAGAAGTAGAAAGCTTGTAAACTTCTTCGAGACGTACGCAAAAACGATCTTTAATAGATATAAAGATAAAGTGAAATATTGGATGACGTTTAATGAAATTAATATGCTTTTACATTTACCTTTCATGGGAGCAGGTCTAGCGTTTAAAGAAGGGGATAATAAAAAACAAATTCAGTATCAAGCAGCGCATCACCAACTTGTCGCAAGTGCATTAGCTGTAAAAGCGTGTCATGAAATCATTCCAGATGCGAAAATCGGTTGTATGCTTGCTGCGGGTGCAACGTATCCATATACATGTAATCCAGACGACGTTCTTCGTGCGATGGAACAAGACCGTGAATCATTCTTCTTCATTGATGTACAAGCAAGAGGAGCATATCCTGGATACGCAAAACGCTTCTTTAAGGATAATAATGTAACAATTGAAATGGAAAAAGAAGACGAGGAAATTTTAAAAGAGCATACGGTTGATTATATTGGCTTTAGCTACTATGCAAGCCGAGCAACAAGTACCGATCCAGAAGTGTTAAAAAGCATAACGAGCGGGAATGTATTCGGTTCTGTTGAAAACCCATACCTTGAAAAATCAGAGTGGGGATGGACAATTGATCCGAAAGGCTTCCGTATTACAGCGAACCAACTGTATGATCGTTACCAAAAACCTTTATTCGTCGTTGAAAACGGTCTCGGTGCAATCGATCAATTAAATGGTGAAGAAGAAGTGAATGATGAATACCGTATTGATTACCTAGAGAAGCATATGATCGAAATGTCCGAAGCAATTCAAGATGGAGTAGATATTATCGGATACACAAGCTGGGGCCCAATTGACCTTGTAAGTGCTTCTACTGGAGAAATGAAAAAACGTTACGGGTATATATACGTTGATAAAGATAATGAAGGAAAAGGTTCATTAAAAAGATCGAAGAAGAAAAGCTTCGATTGGTATAAAGAAGTAATTAAGACGAATGGTAAGAGTTTGGAGTCTTGAGTATGAAAAGGAGACATCTTGATTGATGTCTTCTTTTTTCATTGTGAATAAAGTACGGAGCGATATTTCCCTTTACACGAACATAAAGGTATAATATAGTTTAGTTAAGTGAACTAAACTATTGGAAAGCGAAATAACAGTATGGAGGAAGAACGCTATGACTAGATCATATAAAGAAGTAATTAATGAAATGAATCGAGCCTACACGGAACTCTACATTTTACTATTTCAAGATTTAAAGGATGAGTTCGGTCTTACTGGACAGCAAGAGAGCATGTTATTTCATATTAATTTAAATGAAAACACGACAGCAAATAACATTGCGAGTACTTTTAATGTAACGAAAAGTGCTGTGAGCCAAGTTTTATCGAAATTGGAAAAGCAGCAGATGATTTCGAAACAAGTTAATCCTAACAATAAACGGGAGTATTTCCTTACGATCGGTCCAAATGGTAGTAAATATATCGAAAGATTGTCTGAGTTAGATGATGTATTGATTGAGAAATATTTCTCGAAAATTGATATCGAAGCGTTGCAGCAAATGACGGATACGTTAACGAAAATAAATAAAGTGATATTAGAAGAAAAGCAGAAGGATCTTGAGTCTAATGAGTAAGAAGCAAGATGAAGCAATTAGCATAAAGGAGGAGAAGCGTGTGATGAGTTACATACCAAATATGATTACGATAGCAAATTTTGTGTGTGGGCTGTTGGCTATTCACGCTGTTTTCGTTCACGATATGCATGGTGCAGTTATGTTCATTATTACAGGTATGGTATTTGATCTGTTTGATGGCATGGTTGCTCGGAAACTAGATGCTGTTTCGGAAATGGGTGGAGAACTAGACTCATTTGCGGATTTAGTGACCTTCGGTGTGGCACCAGCTATTCTTGCATATAGTGTCGCTTTAAAAGATTTGCAGTCTATCGGGATGATATGTGCGCTTGCTTATAGTATTTGCGGAATGCTTCGGCTTGCGAGATTTAATACGCAGCAAAGCAAACTCCCAACATTCATCGGAATGCCCATTCCATTTGCGGCAATGTGCCTTCTCATTTTATGCCTCCTAAATAACCCAGTTTCCGTGGCATTTGGCACATGCGTACTCGCTTATTTAATGGTGAGCAAAATCAAATTCCCCCATTTTAAAAAAGATATATCGGAAAGCTTGAAATCCGAAAGATGGGATTAATAGGAAAGATAAGGAGCATAACATGATTCGTATGGCATTAAGATCATTTAACATACAAATATATTGTTTACTAGGCGTGATGTTATTGGGATGGTTGCTGACACCTTTTCCAGCCCAGTTTGTAGGGATAAGCATCGGCCTTTTAGTGAGTATGTACTGCGCCTGGATTTTAGGAAGGCGTATCGAAAAGTTCGGAAATAGCATCGTAAAAAAAGAAAAAGCACCAATGCTTGGCATGATGAATCGGTTTGCAGCCGCCATACTCGGCGCGATTATTATGTATGAAATTGAACACCGTGAGTACATGTGGACATTTGCAGCTGGAATTATGGGTGGGTATTTCTTGATTATTATTAATTTGGGGTATTACAGTATGAGGGATGAGAAGAAATAAAGTGCTGTGTAAATAACTAATTTGGATGATTTGAATGCAAAAACCTAAAAACTTTCCTTTATAGAGAGCTGTTTACTACAAAGAGACGACACCCATATAAGAGTGTCGTTTCCGATAGTTTTTTAGCAGAAGCAAGAAGCTCCAACAATGATCAATAAAATAAACAATACAACTAGTAAAGCAAAGCCGCCGCCACAACCACTACTACAACTACCACCAAATCCCATAATAGTTCCTCCTTTAATAAGAGGGGAAAACAAGGGGTCACTCATGTATTTTCATGGATTCAACTTACTTTATGTTTTTTACACAATAATGGAGCAGGTCCTTTTGAAAATAAAGAAAAGACACCCTAAGGTGCCTTCCTCCGACTTGAACCATCTTAATTTTAATAATATTGGACTCCCGTCCGAATATTATTTTACCATGTTAAGTTGTTTTGGGAAATGTTCCATATCGATAATTGCAATAAACGTTTTAGTTTTGGAATTATGTATCTGTCTAAACGTTGAAATTAATAAAGGAACGATATACTTGAGGGTTTTTAGGAGTGATTATAATCGTACCATTAAAAAGAACCCCATAAATGATAAACCATTCCACTAACAAAAAACACTAATCCTAAAAACAAAACAATTAAAGCAAGTACTCCATTTTGATTATGTTCCATAAAATTAGCTCCTTTTAAAATTATTTTTATATACAAAAAAGCCTTTAGTCGTAATTATGGCTAAAGGCTTTGAGCATTATACTTTTTAGTTAATAAAATCTTATAAGAAGAATGTATAATGTTTTTTATCCCGCTCTAATGGGCAGTAATACTCCCACCTCAAAATTCAGCGAAAGCAAAGAATTTAGGTGGGGGATCAACTGCCCATAAAAGTCCGATTGGTGAGGGCTGATTAAAGTTTCACTTTATCGAATTTGGAACTGAAAATGTACTAGCTTGATAATGAAGCCTGGCTATTAGAATTGAAAAATTTTAGTTTTATTATAATTAATAGAAATGAGAGTAGTGTGAATATAAATCCGCTCCAAATAAGCTGGTGAATACCTAAGTTTGAAATGAACCAGCCTCCAATAGTGGTTCCTAAAGTAATTCCGAGATTTGAGAACGACACGAATAGACTGTTACCAAATTCAGGTGCTTCTTTAGCTTCACTTATTAGCCATGTTTGACCAACAATTAATCCACCAGCATGTACGATTCCCCAAATGAATACTATAAAAATCATTGGAACAAGGTAGGAACCTAAATAATAAACCAATATGTAAACAATAGAATATAGAATAGGGAATGATATTACAGTGTTTATTATGCTTTTTTGCAGGAGACCACCAAATAAATGATTACCTAAAATCATAACTATACCAAATATGAATAGCATGATACTGATGAGAGATCCATTCATGGAAGTTACTTTTGCAAGGTACTCAGCAAAGTAGCTGTATACGGAAAACATGGCTGCAAAAAGGAATGTGACGGTTAAAATATTTAACCATAATCCTGGTTTGCCGAGTATACGAATTTGTTTGCCGAAAGACATTTTTTCTTTAACAGGCATAGAAGGAAGTAGGAGTAGTATTCCAATGAATGCAAGAGTGTTAACGAATGCTCCGAATAAGAAAGCCATTTCGAGTGAAAATTGGTCTGCAAGGTAAGAGGTTAGTGGTACACCTAAAGCAAAGCCAACGGTAATTCCCATGAAAACTTTTGTAACTGCTTGACCGCTCTTTTCCGGAGGGACAAGTTTAGCAGCTGTTACAAGAGCGATTGAAAAGAAGAGTGGATGAAGTGCAGCCGGTAAAATACGAAAAATAAGCATGATTTCAAATTGTGTTGTATAAGCGTAGATTAAATTTGAAATAACAAATATGAAAATTGCTGTTAATAAAATTATTTTGCGATTAACACTAGAGACGAGCAGAATTAAAAACGGACCAGAAATAGCAACAACTAGTGCAAATATACTTACTAAAAATCCAGCTTGTGTAGTTGAAATTCCGAACTTTTCAGTGATTTGTGGTAATACGCCGACAATACCCATCTCGGTAGTAATAATTCCGAATACACCTATTGCGAGTATCAGAATAAGTAAAGGATTTACTTTTTTCATTTATAAAACTCTCCATTCGTATCAGTATTTTGAAAATAAATTCATTAACAAAGAAGCATTATTATAAGCATGATTGGATGCCAATATTATCAGGAGTATGTAATTCGAAATACAATAACAGATATCTAAATAACTAGATATGATGTGTTAAAAAAATTTCTCCTTTCTATGTTTCTTGCTTTTATCCCGCTTTAATGGGCAGTAAGACCCCCACCTCCAAATTCAGCGAAAGCAAAGATGTTAGGTGGGGGATCAACTGCCCATAAAAGTCCGATTGGTTCAACTAATAATCAGTGGGGGATGAAGAAAACCCCCACTGATTAAAGTTTCACTTTATAGGCAGTGCAATTTATACAAAAGTCATCGGATACCTGTAAAAAAGCAGAATGTGTGAAAGCTAATAATCAAGTAGTATGCCGATTGATTATTAGCTTTCATTTTATAATTCGTTTTGTACGTATTCAGAAAACTCTCGTATTGTTTTTTCGTTTCGACGATAGTAGGTCCATTTTCCAATTCGGTCAGACTCTAGTAAGCCTGCTTTTTTCATAGTTAATAAATAACTAGAAATAACCGATTGAGCTAAGCCAGTTTTAAGCTGGATATCTCCTACACATACTCCAACTTGAAAGTTAAGGTCTTGTTCTAGATAAGGTTTTTCGTCGAAATGGTTTTCTGGATTTTTCAACCATGATAAAATTTGACATCTTGTTTCATTTGACAATGCTTTATAAATTAATAAAGGTTCCATAAGGATATTATATCTACTTTTATAGATTTGTAAATGGGTTTTAGTGATTTTAAGGGAAGAAGGTATAGTTGATCCCCTTGAATAGGAATAAGGTGCTCTTGATCTGTACCCTTTGTAAAGGACATTCTAAAAAAATCGGTAACCTAAAAAAAGATGATTTCTGTATGCAAACAGGAGTCATCTTCTTTACATTCTATTGATAGCAAGAGTGATTATAGTACGTCATATATTTCTTAATTTCATGTTGTAACTGAACAAACGATTCACATGATTTTATATATGCTTCATCGGTTAAAGTATTACGAGGATTACGTGCAAAAATGATAAGGTTGTTAAGTTTAAGCATGTTGTTGCCTAGCTATCAATGGCGGATTCCTAAGAAGAGTAATAATAAAACCCAACATAAATTTTAATAAAAATTTTATATTTACCCCACTTTTTATTTTAAAAGTTTCTCCTATCCTATAAACAACAAAGTCATAGATGAAAATGTAAAGTTAGGGGATTCTACATGGATACAGGAGTTTTGATGAGTTATTTGTATACTTATTTTTTTACTATTATGTTTTGTATTGTGTTTCAAATTGGATTTTATTTTAAAGCGAAAAACAATATATCTATTCTGCATTTTCTGTGGGTATATGTTTTTCTATTCTACCTTTCACTAGTGTATGGGGTGACGCAGATCGCGACTGTATGGGATATAAGTAGATATGAAACGTGGATTCGTGTAAGTCAAATTAACTTGACTCTATTTGATACGGCAGGTAGTACGACGTATCTTTTGAACATTGTACTGTTTATCCCATTAGGTTTTTTATTACCGACTATTTGGCCGCAGTTTAGAAAAATAAAAAACACCGTATGTGCGGGATTCTTTTTTTCATTGGCAATTGAGTTAAATCAATTATTAAATAATAGAATTACGGATATTGATGATTTATTTACGAATACCCTTGGGGCAATTATTGGGTATGTCTTATATAAAGTATTATATACAGCGTTATTTAAATTGATATTGAAAAGAGAGGAAAAAAAGCTTGATACGAACTCTCCTGTAGTCATAAAATACGAGGCTGTTTTTTGTCTAGTATGTTCATTTGTAGGTGCGATGTTCATTTACTATCCTTGAGACCTGTAAGCTACGATTTCGGTTATAAAAACAATGTGTCGAATAGATCATTAAAGAAGGTTTTTTAAATTTTCCCTAGAATGAACAGTAATGAATAATCTAATTCCTTAATGTAATAAGGAGGCAGTAAAATTTGAACAGGAAAATTTGGTTTGTAGTTACTTGTTTTGCTTTTTTAGTAGCTAGTTATATTGTTGTCCAATATTTTATTATGGATGGTTTTCAAACAGGGCTTGTAAAAGTGAAGCTTATGTTTGGATCTAAATTAAGTGCGTTCTGGTATATGATGCTATTTATACATATTACAACTAGTATAGTAGCATTAGTAATTGGTCCTTTTACATTATCCACTAGATTTAGAGAAAGGAATATCAACCGTCATCGAATAGCTGGGAGAATCTATATGGTTGGTATATTATTAGGAGGCGTTTCTGGATTATACCTATCCTTTTATGCTACGGGAGGATTGGTAGCGAAGCTAGGTTTCGGTTTGTTATCTGTATTTTGGCTAACATCAGCATATCAAGCGTTAAATAGAGTTAAGAATAAAAAAATTAAAGACCATCGGAATTGGATGATTAGAAATTATTCTTTAACCTTTGGAGCAGTTACATTAAGAATTTGGCTACCGTTGTTTATCGTTCTATTTGGAATAGAGCGTTTTGAACTTAGTTACGCTATTATTGCTTGGTTAGCGTGGGTACCTAATTTAATTGTTGCAGAATTATTCATAAGAAAAAGACTTAATAAAGGAAAGTACCAGGGAAATGAGGATTTACATTTTTGATGTGAATTTGCTGTAATATTGAGGGCAGAATTCTTCAGTAATTGAATCATTTAATAGCTGGATTTCGTTTGTAGATTCAAAAATTCACTAATTTTATTGAATAAATAGAAAATACTTTCTTTTTTCGTCTGTTTAATTTAATATCAATAAGGGCACCAAAAAATAGATAGAGGTGCTAAAATGTACGGTATTATTAATTATGAAGTGTTTTTACTAACAGGAATTTTATTGAATTTAATTCCTGGTGCAGACACCATGTATATTGTGGGAAGAAGTATTTCACAAGGTAGAAAAGCAGGTGTGTATTCTGTTTTGGGTATTATTACTGGTTCTTTAGTTCATACGTTGTTAGTTGCTTTTGGTTTATCTATTATACTTACAAAATCCATTGTGCTATTTAACACTATTAAGGTTATAGGTGTTATCTATCTTGTATATTTAGGGATTAAAATGATACTTGATAAGACAAATGTAGCTTTCCAGGCCTCATCCAATAAATTGAACATTAGAAAGATATATGTACAAGGACTTTTAACAAGTCTTACGAATCCAAAAGTCTCTTTATTCTTTATTGCGTTTCTTCCGCAATTTATAGATACAAAGGCCTCAGGTCCTATGCCTTTTATCATTTTAGGACTTACTTTTACAGTAACCGGACTATTATGGTGTTTATTTGTTGCTTATTTCTCTTCATATGTTACAAAAAAATTAAGAGGAAACCAAAAGGTAGGAATGATTCTAAATAAGATAACAGGACTGATTTTTATTGGCATGGGGCTAAAGTTGCTTCAAACAAAAGCTCCTCAATAAACCTGAATAACATAAAAATGCCCCCTTTCAAGAGATGTAATCGTAGGTTTAGGCTAATTTCTACATACTAAAAAGTCCCTTTAACTTTGAAGGGACTTTTTGCTTGTTATTTTGAGTTATTTAAAAATTTATTTCAAGAAACAACCTATACTTTAATTGTATTACCAACTAGCAGTTTCCGTACTTTCTTTCAACCACTTCACCCAATCAGAATCTTCTACCTTAAGCAAACTAAGCGAAACACCTTTCATATCTAAAGAAGTTAGCAATGTACCAACCTTTACGAATGTAATCTGTAATCCTTCCAGCTCACATAAACGGCGAATATCATTTGCGAAAATGTATTGCTCCATTAGTGGAGTTGCGCCTAGTCCGTTAATGAGGATGGCGAAGTTGTCACCTTTTCTCCAGCGATAAATGCTTTTAAGTTTGTTCATTAGTTCGATCGCTAATATTTCAGAAGAGGATAGTGCTTCTTTACGGTAGCCTTTTTCGCCGTGAATGCCGACGCCGTAAAAGACTTCATCGTCGTTTAATGAAAAGGAAGCTTTTCCTTTCACTGGATCGTTTGCAGGTGAAAGGGCGACTCCTAATGTGTGTAAGTTTTCGGTGATAGAACGGCCGAGTGTTGTTAGTTCGTCTAAAGAGTGACCTGCAAGAGCGGCCGCACCAAGTATTTTTTGAACAAAAACAGTACCAGCGACGCCGCGTCTTCTTTTATTAAAAGAAGCATCATCTTCAATTGAAACGTCGTCATTTACGATGATGTGGTCAATTTTTCTACCTTCTTCTTTTGCGATTTGTTTTGCAGCTAAAAAATTTGCTACGTCATCTTTAAAGTTTTTGATGATGAATAAAATACTTTTATCTTTTGGCATGAGACGGGTTGCTGCGACGATTTGTTCCACGGTTGGAGGAGTGAAGATGCTGCCGTTTACTGCCGCCGTCAGCATACCTTTTCCTACATAACCGATATCAGCAGGCTCATGTCCGCTACCACCGCCGCTTATAATGACAACGTTTTGCTTCAGTTTCTCGATATCTTTTACATAAATGATGTTATTTGTTTCGTCGTAATTTACTTTGTCGTTATGTTCAAAATAAAAGCCATGCATCATATCTTGAACGATATGTTGTACATCATTCATAATCTTTTTCATTGCTTTTGCCACCCTTTAATTACTTTGCTGATTGTTCCAGTAATAGTAGTAATTGATTGTTTATCATGTTTTTCATGAGAGAAGACATAATGGAAGGATCTACTTCGCATTTGCTTTCAATCCAATCTTTTATCGTTCCAACGAAGCCGTGACTATAAAAGGAGGCAATCGTATTTTTTGTCTCATCAAAAAGGCTGAATCCACAGCTCACAGATAATTCATCAATAATTTTCATATATAAGTTTTTCGTATGCTCAAATAAATAGTGATTAAACGAGTTTTGTTCAATGACTTTAAAAGCATTTCGGTAAAATTTTTGATTTTCATAAAAGTAATCAAATAATAAATCAAAAATATTTTCCCACGTTTCATAGTCGAGAAAGTCGATAATGTTCTCTTTCGTTTCTTCTTTATAAATCCAACTTAATAGTTCAAATTTATCTTTGAAATGATAATAAAAAGTTTGCCTACGCATTTGACAGTGTAACATAATATCGCTCACTGATATTTTATGAAACGACTCTGTTTCCATTAAATACTTCAATGAATTCGCGATTATCTTTTTAGAAATTATAGAAGAGGTCATCTCAATCATCCCTAGAATGTTAGTAATATGAAAATCCTACCCATAAATGAGAGCGGTGTCTTTAGACAGATTGTCCATTTTGTCCGTTTACTATAAAACGCTTTCATTTTAACATGGATAGTAAGAAGAAGATTTCAAATATATCACAATATATTAAAGGAATTGAGGGAGAATCACAATGAAAAAGATTATAAACAAACCAGAAACATTAGTAATGGAAATGTGCCACGGAATGGTGATGGCTCATCCAGAGCTTGAGCTTTTGAAAAAATATAAAGTGATTAAGAAGAAAGAAATGAATGAAAATAAAGTAACGTTAATTAGTGGTGGCGGTAGTGGTCATGAGCCAGCGCATGCAGGACTAGTTGGAAAAGGAATGTTAGATGCAGCAGTGTGCGGAGATGTGTTTGCTTCGCCTTCACAAATTCAGGTGTATCAAGCAATTAAAGAAACAGCGAGTAAAAAAGGTACGTTATTAATTATTAAAAATTACAGCGGCGATATTATGAATTTCAAAAACGGTGCACATTTAGCAACGGAAGATGGAATTGAAGTCGACTATGTAAAAGTAGACGATGATATTGCGGTAGAAGATAGTTTGTATACAGTAGGACGCCGCGGCGTTGCGGGTGTTATTTTGGTCCATAAAATTGCCGGTGCAGCAGCGGAAGCAGGTATGGATTTAGGAGCGGTGAAAGCTGTAGCGGAAAAAGCAGCGGCTAACGTGCGTACAATCGGTTTAGCGTTAACTTCTTGTACAGTTCCAGCGAGCGGATCACCTACTTTCACACTTGCGGAAGATGAAATGGAATACGGCGTAGGTATTCACGGCGAGCCAGGAATTAAACGTGAAAAAATGTTGTCAGCAGATGAACTAGCGAACCGTATGACAAATGATCTTGTAAAAGATTTAGGAGTAAAAGACGGCGAAGAAATTGCGCTTCTAGTTAACGGTTTTGGCGGAACACCACTGCAAGAACTTTACTTATTTAATAACGCAGTGACGCGAGAATTAGCTGCTAGAAACATTACAATTAATAGAGTGTTCGTTGGCAACTATATGACGAGTATCGATATGGCTGGTATGTCTTTAACAGTAATGAAATTAGATGACGAGCTAAAAACATTACTATCGAAAGAATGTAATACACCAGCGTTTAAAGTAGATGGGCCAGTTGAAAGTGTCGAGTACGTGAATGTGCTTGAAGAAACAGAAGAGAAGGAAGTTTCCTTTGAAATAGAAACAGCGGAAGAGCACGCTGTTATTAACAATAATGTCATTACATTAAACAACATGATTTATCTCGTTGATAAAATGAGCGACGTTATTATTAAAAATGAAGTACCGTTCTGTGAGCTAGACACGCACGCTGGTGACGGTGACTTCGGAATGAGTGTGGCAAAAGGATTTAAGCAATTAAAACGTGAGTGGCATTCTATCGTAGATCAAGAAAACGTAACGATCGGATCATTCCTTGACGGTTGTTCGATGATTATTATGGAACATTGCGGCGGCGCATCTGGTCCAATTTGGGGTGGAGCATTCCGCGCAGCTAGTAAAGCAGCAGGCGAGAAGCGTGAGTTAACAGTGAAAGAATTCGCTGAAGTGTTGCAAGCAGCACTGCAAGGCATACAATCTATCGGTGAAAGATCATTCGGTAGAGGCGCAGTAGTTGGTGATAAAACACTTGTTGACGCACTTGCTCCATGTGTAGACTCTTGGTTAGCTAGCGCTTCAAACGAAGAAGACATGAAAACTGCCTTTGAAAAAGGAGCAGAAGCAGCGGTTAAAGGAGCAGAGTATACGAAAGAAATCGTAGCTCGCATGGGCCGCGCCGGTACAGTTGGCGAAAGAAGTTTAGGCTATCCAGATGCAGGTGCACATGCACTTGGAGTTATCTTTACGGAGATTGCGGGTAGTTTGAAATAGGAATGAGAAGATCCCCTCTGCCTTGTGGTGGAGGGGATCTTTTTTATAGTTGAATGATATATATAACTTCTCTAGTTGTCTTTTGTAGAAAAATATGAATTTTGAAAGAGGGAAATTGAGCTCATATAGACATAAAATTCAAGTTGGTTAATTGTACTTTTAAAGTAGTTTGGTTATTTTCTACTTTTGTTATTGTTAAGAAATTTATAATTTTTGCAACAGAACCATATATCAAGCTTATATTACGGTATATTGTTCACGATACTGTTTAGGGGTCATGTTAGTATATTTTTTGAAAACCTTTGTAAAATAACTTTGGTCATTAAAGTTAAGCCAAGCACAAACATCTGATAATGGAGATGTAGTGAGTGTTAATAATTTTTTGGCTTCCTCTATTCGTTCCTTTTGAATATATTCACTTAAAGGAATCCCCATTTCTTTTTTAAATAATTTAGATAAATAAGTAGGAGTAATATCCAAATGATTAGCAAGTTCATTGAGAGATAACTCATCGTAAGCATTTTTACTAATATGATTTAAACATTTAATAATTGTATTTGAATACTTTTGCGCATTGTATTCTTTCACACGATCTGCAAAAGTACGTAAAGCATCTCCTGACAATCGCTTTACAGAGTCCACGTTATCTAGTTGTTCCATGGTTTGTATATACAAAAGATTAAGAGAAAAAGCAATATCTGATGGAAGGTTACCAGCTATCGCATATTGAGTAGCTAGGGTAATCGCAATAACTCCAAGGATTTTTTGGTTTCTGAGTGAATCCTCTGTTAAAACAAATCCACTATCTTCTTGTGGAAATGCATACATATATTGTAATAATTCTTTTTTATTTCCGTGTTTAATTGTTGAAAAATATTTATGTACAAATGCCATGACATGATTTTCAGGATTACTTTGTTTGCGTTTTAAAATATATAAATCAGGTTTTACAATTTTATATGGAACTTCCTCTAGTAATTTGTTTTTTTCTAAAACAATACCCTTATCTAACTTTTCATTGAAAATCATGTAATGTAATAACATTCCCATATCAATTAAAGTAGTTTTTGTAATTTTAGGTAGGTACTGAAAATAGGCTATTCCTTCTTGAATCTTATCATTTGAGTTAAACTCTTTCTGAAGTTTAATGGCTATATCACTCGATGTCTGTGGATATTTAGTGGGACCGATTATAATAGTTCCTTTTATATAATCATGATTTTCTATATGAATTAGGACGAAGTTTTCAAGGTAACTGTTACTCCTGAAAAGTGGTAAGTTGTAGGGATCATTTTCTTGATAAATCTCAATAAGATGTTCTTCTTTAGAAGAATAAAAAGGACTACAAACATCATTATGAGTAGAATGATATAAAATTTTTTTGTCTGTACATAAAATGTGAACAGGTACATTAAAAGTGTTATGTACGAGATCACACAAGTATTGTACGTCGATGGAATTATTCATTGTTTTCTCCTTTTAATTAGATTAAATGATGAACTTTCACATAATTACTGTATAGATTCATAAATTAATTTTGGTAAGGTGCAATTCAAGACAAAATAATACCATAAAAGAACTAAATATTACAATTCGCGACAAAATTTTACCATATTTTTTTATGGAAATCATATATTGTTTATTTAAGAATTAGTATTTACATATTGAGAGAGGAGGCAGATTAAAGATACTAATTATTAAATTTTTCTTGTCTAGAAATAAAAAAATACTTTAGTTTTAGTAACCAAGGAAAATTAATTTGTATTATATTTCTGAAGTGAAGAGGGGAGAGATGTTACATAATAATTTAATTACCCATCAAACGGTATGGATTTGAAAAAAATCTTAGGATTATTTCTAAACTTCATATTAGTTTTTAGCGGTATATTGGGTTCTGTTGCAAAACTTTGAATTATATGAAAATGATGGAGAAACGAGGGGGATTCTTGGCTTATACAACTATTATACAATACATCAATATGGGCCGGAGTTTGATAAAAGGAATTCGACTTCATTTCAAACAAACAAATAAACTCATGGAGAGTGAACGAAGCATATATATCAAGTCCAAGGACAATGGATGTATGTGTATCGTACCATTGATTCTGAAGGAAACACGATTGGTTTTTATTTGAATAAATCTAGAAATCATAAGGTTGCAAAGCGATTCTTCAAGAAATCCTTGCGGTCTTTTCATGTCTCAAAACCTCGTATCATCATGGTTGATAAGAACCCCGTTCATCCAATTGCGATCAAACAGTTGAAGAGAGAAAAAATTGATTTGCAGGACTAGTCTGTCCAAAATCAGGGTATTTGTATCAACTAACTGTTTGGATTAACTGCTTAACAGGTGATTCCTCTTAGTTTATCATCTTTTACACCAGAACCCTTTTAAGATGCAAAGACATTGAGAACTATGGGAGAGGTAAAGAAGACTTTCATGGATGAAAGTGTTGCTTTATCTAAGCAATAGAACGATTCAAAAAGAGAAGGTAGTATCTATTGTGAATTAGGCAATGAATATTAATAACATAGAGTAATAGAATAATTATTATACCGGTATAGGATGTATCTATATTAAAAATTCACAGGAGTGAACGTATGAATTCAAAAAGGATAATTTCAATTTTTTCGATTATAATGATTTTTATGTTTACTATAGGTCAGAGCTTACTGCCTATAGTAGCAAATGCACAAGAGTTAAATACAACGGGACTTGTGGATAATTTTACGATAGGTAAAACAAACTTACAGACCGGAGAATCAACAAATGTATCTGTAAACTTCAGTGAAAAAAATGGAGTTAGGTTGAATCCTGGAGACACACTTACATTAACACTACCTCCAGAATTAGAAGGATTTAAGGGAACGATTCAGTTAAGGGATTACGGTATTTGTAAAGTAAATCAAGGTACTGTAGTCTGCACATTTAATGATAAGGTCGCTGAATATAAAGATATTCAAGGTTATTTAAATTTTAATGTGACAGCTACTGGTGTAGGAACTGATCAAAAGAAAGAAATTGATACAAATCTTGGTACAAATGTAGATAAGCAACATATAACAATTACAGGCCCAAAAGGTGGCGGTAGTACAGGGGAGAAACCATTTTTTTATAAAGCTGGTGACATGCGCGGTAACGAGGGTGAAGTACGCTGGTTCTTGAATATAAATAACGATAAAAAAGAGTTAAGTCGTGATATTATCGTGACTGATAAATTACAAGAAGGTCAAATCTTTAATGAAAATAGTTTCTATATAACGGTTGATGATTATCTAGGTAAGCAAAGATTAACGCCGCAACAATTAGAAAGTAAAGGTTATGGAAAGGTTACCTTTAATGACGATAACTCATTTAAAATTGTGCTTAATCAGAGTCGAGCACGTCTTGCCGCTTTTATAGTTGAATATACATCTACTATAACGGAAGCAGGAATGTCTCAAGAGGACTTTAAGAATGATTATACGATCGATTATCAAATTTTACACAAAGACTCAGTGTTTGAATCGGGTACTGCCAAAACTCAAAATATGTCAGCTAGTGGTGGTATTAATGGCGTTCAAGTTCCAAAAGGAAAGCTAAGGATTTTTAAACATATCGAAGGAAATAAAGAAAAGGCAATCCAAAATGTTTCGTTTAAGTTGTATAAAGAATCAGGGGAACAAGTTGGTGGCGAATATAAAACAAATGAAAAAGGGTTAGTTCAAACTGAGCAATTACCACCAGGTAAATATTATGTTCAAGAGGTTTCAGCCCCAGACTATATTGACTTTGATCCTAAGAAAAAAGTAGAGTTTGAAATAAAATCAGACGCTGAAAATGGGATCGAGTTGCCAATTTCCAACAACGTGAAAACTACATCTGTTTCAGGAACGAAGATTTGGAATGACAATAATAACAAGTTTGGCAAACGCCCAGAAAGCATCAAGGTTCAATTGCTTCAAAATGGAACAGAATTTAAAACAGAAGAAGTAAAAGCAGATAAAGAAGGAAACTGGACATTTAGCTTTAAAGATTTACCGAAGTACGATGGCCAAGGAAAAGAGTACGAGTACACAGTAAGTGAAGTAAAAGTGAAAGACTATGAAACAAAAGTAGAAGGAACGACGATTACGAATACTTACAAGAATACAGAAACAACAGAAGTAAATGGTAAGAAAGTATGGGAAGACTACGACAATAAGTTTGGTACACGCCCAGGAAGTATCAAGGTTCAACTGCTTCAAAATGGAACAGAGTTTAAAACGCAAGAAGTGAAAGCAGATAAAGAAGGAAACTGGACATTTAGCTTTAAAGATTTACCGAAGTACGATGGCCAAGGAAAAGAGTACGAGTACACAGTAGATGAAGTAAAAGTGAAAGACTATGAAACAAAAGTAGAAGGAACGACGATTACGAATATTTACAAGAATACAGAAACAACAGAAGTAAATGGTAAGAAAGTATGGGAAGACTACGACAATAAGTTTGGTACACGCCCAGGAAGTATCAAGGTTCAACTGCTTCAAAATGGAACAGAGTTTAAAACGCAAGAAGTGAAAGCAGATGAAAAAGGCAACTGGACGTTCAGTTTCAAAGATCTACCGAAGTACGATGAACAAGGAAAAGAGTACGAGTACACAGTAGATGAAGTAAAAGTGAAAGACTATGAAACAAAAGTAGAAGGAACGACGATTACGAATATTTACAAGAATACAGAAACAACAGAAGTAAGTGGTAAGAAAGTATGGGAAGACTACGACAATAAGTTTGGTACACGCCCAGGAAGTATCAAGGTTCAACTGTTTCAAAATGGAACAGAGTTTAAAACGCAAGAAGTGAAAGCAGATGAAAAAGGCAACTGGACGTTCAGTTTCAAAGATCTACCGAAGTACGATGAACAAGGAAAAGAGTACGAGTACACAGTAGATGAAGTAAAAGTGAAAGACTATGAAACAAAAGTAGAAGGAACGACGATTACGAATATTTACAAGAATACAGAAACAACAGAAGTAAGTGGTAAGAAAGTATGGGAAGACTACGACAATAAGTTTGGTACACGCCCAGGAAGTATCAAGGTTCAACTGTTTCAAAATGGAACAGAGTTTAAAACGCAAGAAGTGAAAGCAGATGAAAAAGGCAACTGGACGTTCAGTTTCAAAGATCTACCGAAGTACGATGAACAAGGAAAAGAGTACGAGTACACAGTAGATGAAGTAAAAGTGAAAGACTATGAAACAAAAGTAGAAGGAACGACGATTACGAATATTTACAAGAATACAGAAACAACAGAAGTAAGTGGTAAGAAAGTATGGGAAGACTACGACAATAAATTCAACACACGTCCAGGAAGCATCAAAGTACAATTGCTTCAAGGTGATAAAGTAATACAAGATACAAAGGTGGAAGCAGATAAAGAAGGTAATTGGAACTTCAGCTTCAAAGATCTACCGAAGTATGATGGACAAGGAAACGAAATTAAATACACAGTAAGTGAAGTAAAAGTTGACGGCTACGAGACAAAAGTAGAAGGAACAACAATCACGAACACGTACAAAAACACAGAAACAACAGAAGTAAGTGGTAAGAAAGTATGGGAAGACTACGACAATAAATTCAACACACGTCCAGGAAGCATCAAGGTACAATTGCTTCAAGGTGATAAAGTAATACAAGATACAAAGGTGGAAGCAGATAAAGAAGGAAACTGGACATTCAGCTTTAAAGATTTACCGAAGTATGATGGCCAAGGAAAAGAGTTTGAGTACACAGTAAGTGAAGTAAAAGTGAAAGACTATGAAACAAAAGTAGAAGGAACGACGATTACGAACACGTACAAAAATACAGAAACAACAGAAGTAAATGGTAAGAAAGTATGGGAAGACTACGACAATAAATTCAACACACGTCCAGAAAGCATTAAGGTACAATTGCTTCAAAATGGAACAGAATTTAAAACAGGAGAAGTAAAAGCAGATAAAGAAGGAAACTGGAACTTTAGCTTTAAAGATCTACCGAAGTACGATGAACAAGGAAAAGAGTACGAGTACACAGTAGATGAAGTAAAAGTGAAAGACTATGAAACAAAAGTAGAAGGAACAACGATTACGAACACGTACAAGAATACAGAAACAACAGAAGTAAGTGGTAAGAAAGTATGGAATGATAACGATGCAATAGATCGCCCAGCATCCATCAAAGTAGACTTATTACAGAATGGAAAAGTTATTGAAACGAAAGAAGTAAGCGTGGGAACAAACTGGAAGTACACGTTTGAAAAACTACAAGTGTATGATGCGAACGGATTAGCTTATAAGTATGAAGTGAAAGAACAACCAGTAGCGGGATATAAATCCGAAGTGAATGGTTATGACATCACAAATACAAAAATCAAGGACGAACAACATACAGATCCAAAAGATCCAAGCACAGATCCAAAAGATCCAAGCACAGATCCAAAAGATCCAAGCACAGATCCAAAAGATCCAAGTACAGATCCGAAAGATCCAAGTACAGATCCGAAAGATCCAAGCACAGATCCGAAAGATCCAAGCACAGATCCAAAAAATCCAAGTACAGATCCGAAAGATCCAAGCACAGATCAAAATGCAAATACAGAAAAAAATAGCGATTCAAAAGCCCCGCCTATTACAGAAAATGATAAGCCGACATTACTTCCTAACACAGGAGGAACATCTACAGAAAGTATTTCAATTCTTGTAGGTATGGTATTATTCGGTTTAGGGGGAATTCTATTCGCTCGACAACGAATCAAACAATAAAGAAATTTAGATTATTCACTGTAATTTAAGCTGTAGATTGTTATAGTTAGTTTATTAGAAAACTTCTTAGGCATGGACTCGGTATTTTACCGGGAGCATGCCTTTTATTTTTGTCTTAATTATTTCGTGTTTAAATGGAAGGCGTTTTTTATAAAATCACGATGAAAAATTTGTATTTTAAGAGCAACATGTGAAATGTAATAGGGTAAATACATTCACTATCTTAGTTGATGGTTTTATAATATTGAATTACAGGATTGTTTGCTTTAACAATTCAACGAGGACTTTTAGCTGTTTCTGTTTTTACGACTTGTATATAGAAAAAAAGAAATAGGGAAAATATCAGTTTCTGCAGTGTTCTTTCGTACTTGATTTTTGCTCTTGTATAACGATTCAAATGTAATTATATCAATGAAATAAAACGGTTAATTCAATGGATGAGTTTGGTGAAAATAGTAATGGAATTTGTTAAAAATGTCTTCTATATATTTTATTCTTCAAATAACTCCTGCTTCTCCACTCTAAATGATTTCACCTCATTCTAAAAAAAAATGTAGTTAAAAGTTTGGAACCAGATAATGAATAAGGCACATAAAGAAAAGGTACCTATATATAGGTACCTTTTCTAATAGTTTTTTAGCAGAAACAACTACATCCGATAATGATTAATAGAATAAATAATACAACTAGTAAAGCAAATCCTCCAGCGAAACCGCAGCCTTCGCCGCAACTACCACCATATCCCATAACAATAGTGCCTCCTTTAGATAAAAGGGTAAAACTAGGGTTCATTCCATGGATTTTAACGGGTTCACTTTACCTTATGTTTTAAAGAATGAATTGAGCAGGTCCTTTTGAAAATATAGAAAAGACGCCATTAGGCGCCTTCCTGTTAGGTAGATAAGACTTTAGTTTTCCAATCTAAAGAAATTTTGTATCAGCTCTTTGTGAGTATATCATAATATCCGATTGATTTATTATGCATTGTTACATACTTTTCTAACTCCCTCTATTTTCTATTTGATAAAATAAAATCCCAATATTACCAAAAGTTAAATAAATATTTCTACATATTCAAGATATTTACATAATTTACAAAAGTGATACAGTTGAGTTGTAAGCTATAAAAACTATTAAAGGGGGATTTATTATGTTTAAGAAATTAGTAGTAGGGCTATTGGCAACTGGTATTGCATTAACAGGAGGAATTGGGGCAGCTTCAGCTGATATACAAAAAGATGTGAGCTCTCCGAAGCAAGCAACATGCTCAATTCCTTATGAGTATTCTAATGGTAAATTCAAAAGAACTCTTTATTACTCAAATGGAGTATATGCTAATAGTTTTAATGAAAATGTTTGTGGTGGAACGATTACGTGGTATTTAAAACATGTTCAAAATGGAGTTGCTTTTTACGAAGGTAATTTAAAATAGTAGATTTTTTGAACCTCATTTATTGAGGTTCTTTTATTTTTAGTTTTTAAACTGATCCTCCATAAAAAAAGACACCTAAAGGTGCCTTTCTCCGACTTGAACCACGCTCATTTAATATAAACCTATCCGTATTATCCCTTTGTTATACATGTAAACACATCCTATAAAACAGAATCATCTATATACACCAGATTGTTAGTTTACAAAATACAAGAGATTTGAGATCAGTATTAGAGTGACGCCACACCTTCTGCAATGATTGATATGTTACGCCTTTCAAAAGAATCTGCTTTATAGAATGTATCCACAATTTATATTTTACTACATGTAATATTTATTTTGTGTAATTATTATAACTATGTATAATTGCATAAAGTTTATAAAAAAATGAGAGCATAATTTGGTATTGCTATCTCATTGCACAAAAGGGAATTTGTATCAAAATAATAGCATATTCTTAAAGTTTTTATATTGAGAAATAAAGAAAAGACACCCAAAGGTGCCTTCCTCCGACTTGAACCATCCTAATTTTAATAATATGTATTGAACTCCTATCAAAATCTTTTTTACATGTTAAGTAATATCGATCATCGAGAAAAAAGAAAAGGGGCTTTAAAATGAAAAGAATCATAAGCAGTTCAATTGGATTAATAATTACGGTCATACTATTAAATGGAGTAAATGCTCCAACAGACCAATCAAAGGTTAATACAACAAACGTTATACAATATACGCATGGAGAGCCGTGGGGCTGATGGAATATTGAAGTATAAAGAGTTATTAGATCAAAGTGAAGAAAAAGTAATTATTAGGTATATAGATGAAACGCTCAAATGAGCGTTTTTTTTATTTTATAATCAGATGTTTTATGTTCATATGTACCGCAGTAAAAGCTTATTCCTGACTTAAAAAAAGAGCCTCCACCGGAATGGTATTTGTATTAACTACAACCACATCTATCAAGAAAATTAGGTTTTTTCCACATGAAGGACATCTCGATTCTAGTATTTTATTCTTCAAATATCTCCGGCTTCTCCACTCTAAATGATTTCACCTCACCGCACTCTAAACAAAATGTAGTTAATAGTTTGGAACGTTTTCCCACTGAAAAGAGCCTACTAGAATCATCTTCACAAACATATGCATGATAAGCAAATCCAACTCTTCCTTCTTTAAATGTAGTAGAACCACAATTCTCGCATCGTTTATTTTTCATGCTACGAACACCTCTTTTGCTGTATTTTTAAGATAGAAGTAAAGCAACTTGGTTATACATGATGTTTTCGACATGATACAACATAGCCCTTTATATATTCGTAAGTAAAACAACATAATACCCCTATAACAATATGATTTTTTATATATCATTTAATGTATATCGGAAAAATAAGTATTAAAATATTGATTTTTATTATTCTGATGATTATAATAAATAAAAATCAAACAATTCTTATGTTGAGAAGTGGAGGGACAGGCCCTATGAAACTTCGGCAACCTCGTTTTAGACGAAAGGTGCCAAATCCTGCAGGTGAAAAAACACCTGAAAGATAAGAGCGGTTCACTTAGTCAAGAAGGCTACTCTTATTTCGATAAGAGTAGCTTTTTTTATGGCTAAAAGATAAAGGGGGAATAGGTAGTGGAGTACGGTTTTTGGTTACCGATTTTTGGGGGATGGCTTCGAAATGTAGATGATGAATCTATGCCGCCTACGTTTGAGTATGCAAAACAAACAGCGCAAGCAGCAGAACAATTAGGTTTTTCAACAACACTGATTGCAGAATTAAATTTAAATGATATAAAAGGTGTTTCAGCACCAAGTTTAGAGGCGTGGACAACTGCAGCAGCACTTGCAGCAGTGACAGATAAATTAGAGATTATGACAGCTGTAAGACCTGGATTCCACAATCCAGCAGTTACAGCGAAAATGGCAGCGAATATCGATCAATTAAGTAATGGTCGTTTTACATTAAATGTAGTTTCAGCATGGTGGGAAGAAGAAGCGAAACAGTACGGCGGAGTATTTACCGCGCACGATGAAAGATATGATCGTACAGAGGAATTTGTAACAGTTTTGAAGGGGCTTTGGAAGGAAGACGAGTTTTCTTATAAAGGGAACTTTTATGAGATTCAGCATACAAATTTAAGTCCAAAACCTGTGCAAAAACAAGGCATTAAGCTTTATGCAGGTGGTGAGAGTGAGCGAGGAAAAGAGGTCATTGTAAATCACGCGGATGCATATGTAATGCACGGTGGAACAGTGGAAGAAGTATCTGTGAAAATAGAAGATATGAAGAATCGTAGAAAGAAAGTTACAGAGGAGCCATTACAGTCATTCGGGCTTGCCGCTTACGTTATTTGTCGTGATACAGAAGAAGAGGCATTAGAAGAATGGAGACGCATAACGGATGTGAAAGACGATGCGTTAGGTTATGCGGGTTACCAAGATTTTGTGAGTAAATCGCAGTTGGAACAGCAAGTGAAGCTCAATGATTATTCCGTATCGAATCGCGGGTTACGTCCTAATTTAATCGGAACACCAGAACAAATTGCAGAAAGGATACTTGCTTTTGAAAAAGTGGGTGTGACGTTATTACTTTTACAATTTTCGCCACAGCTTGAAGAGATGAAACGATTTTCTGAAAAAGTGATGCCATTAGTTGAAGTGAAAAGAAAGGAATTGATTACAAATGAGTAAAATTTACATATTACATGAGAATAAGGAATGGACGGATCATTTAGTGAAAAGGCTGGAAGAACTGGAGTTACCGTATGAGGAATGGCTTTTAAATGAAGGAACACTTTCATTAGAACAAGAACCTCCAAAAGGTGTATTTTATAGCCGTATGAGTGCTTCTTCACATACGAGAGGGCATCGATATGCACCTGAATTAACTGAAGGTGTTCTTGCTTGGCTAGAGGGATACGGGCGCACAGTATTTAATGGATCACGTGCATTACGTCTTGAAGTAAGTAAATTGAATCAATACGCAGCATTAAGAAAATTTGGGATACAAGTGCCGAAAACAATTGGTGCTGTGGGCCGTGATCATATAGTAAAAGCAGCAAAAGTGTTAGGGGAAGTACCATTCATTACAAAGCATAACCGTGCAGGTAAAGGCCTTGGTGTTCAACTGTTTCATTCCATTGATGCTTTAGAACAATATTTGGATAGTCCGGCGTTTGAAGAGCCCATTGATGGAATTACTTTAATCCAGCAATATATTGAAGCGCCAGAGCCATATATTACACGTTGTGAGTTTGTAGGCGGTCAGTTTGTATATGCAGTTAAAGTAGATACATCAGAAGGGTTTGAGCTTTGTCCAGCAGATGCATGTTCGATTCAAGATGCTTTTTGCCCAGTGGGAGAAGAGAGTAAGACAGAAGCGCCAACAAAATTTGAAATTATATCAGACTTCCACGAGCCAATTATTGAACAATACAAAGAATTTTTGAAAGAAAATGAAATAACTGTTGCTGGTATTGAATTTATTCGCAGTGCGGATGGAACAATTTATACGTATGATATTAATACGAACACAAACTATAATTCTGACGCAGAGTCTGTAGCGAATCAATTTGGTATGCTTGAACTTGCCACATTCCTTGGAAGAGAATTAGAGAAACAAGTAGAGTCAGTTAAATAAGATATACGTTTCTAGTGAAAACCTTTGTTACAGTAATCGTGGTCGTATGACTAAGTTTAGGCTATCCAGATTCAGGTGTGCATGCGTTTGAAGTGATCTTTGCGGAGCAAAATAGTCCCAAATTCTTTTCGCTAAAAGTTCATGTCTTAAATTGATTTATCCCGCGTTAACGGACAGTAAAACTCCCACCTCAAAATTCAGTTGGAGCAAAGAAGTTAGGTGGGAGATCAACTGTCCGTAAACGTCCGATTGGTTCAACTAATAATCAGTGGGGGAGGAACAAAACCCCCACTGATTAAAGTTTCACTTTATTAAATAGAAATAATTAGTGGTAATATAAAGTGTTTTTTACCTAATAAACCTTTTGAATTCTAAATATTAACTCCAAAGTAATTCATTTCATAAATTTTAATTTTTCGCTAACACTGTTATTATTATTATTATTATTCCAATAAGTGTTGTGTTAATTAGTTATTTTCTGATAATATCTCTGTGTGTTTTACTCTAATAATTATAAAAAGGTGGTGTTTTCTTTATGTCAAACATGTTTCATAAAATTGGTGATGCGATTGAAAGGAGTATGTATTTTAAATCTTGTTTTTATATCTTAACAGGAGCTCTGCTTATTTATATTGGTTACATTGTAGGTAAGTGGGTGGGTTCTGCTGTATTTTAAAGTGAAAAAATTTTATTTAATCAAGAAAAAAGAATTTTTTCAAAAGGTGTATCAATATAAAATAAATATTAATTAAACGTAATATAAATGAATTAAGAATAGTATATATTATTCTTAATTCAGTATTAAATAAAGAAATGCCTAATTTAGCAGTATTAAGTAATGAGGAATTAAAAAACATTGATGTTTATGGTGTCTACAGCAGTTTTTTTACTGGTCACTTTACTGTGTATTACGTTATATTTTAAAACACACGATAAACGTTTTATGTATCATTATTTTTAACTTTTTTTGTTATTGGTACTTTTTCATAATTAAATGTCCAGTGGTTTATCGTAAACTAAATTCAGAAGAGCGTATATAAGAGAGAAAAGGCATTCATAAGAATGCCTTTTCTTTATCAATAGCCCGAGGAGAAGAGAATATACAGATTTTGATGTGGTACTTCTTGAGCAAATAGTTGTAATTCATTAGATACAGAAATAGACATACAAAAACAACATCTTTCCTATGATTCTACAGAAAGAATAGCGTATTTTTCATTTTGGGCATTTCTTTTTATTAGCTTGATAGCGTTGTGACAGTACCCCATGCCCGTCAAGCTAAGATTTTAAGATACCCCTAAACGAAAAATACACATTACTTGTTTCTATCATTGCTAGTATTTGTTGTGGGAGAAATTAGCTCAACAACATGGGCATGTATAGTGACCTCTAATAAGGTATTTTATTTAAAAATGCAGTCTATTTTTTCTCTATCGTAATCTAGAATCCAATTATTATATTTTTCATAAATACCTTGGATAGAATCAATTGAAGCCGCTATTAAATCCGCGCCTCTATCATCGTAAATATGAAAAATAGTACCTTTTTTGATATTTATAAAAAAGACATCATGAAGAATCTTCGGTTTTATTCCCATATCTTGATTACAAATTGCTTTTATCATTGTTGCATATTTAATATCAGATACTTTACATGTAAGAACAAACCTATGTGTTTTATATTTACCTTCCTCATCATCTTCCGGAAAAAGATAAGGGACTGTTATCCCATTTAATTTATACAAAACTTTTTTAGTTTTAATATAAGGAGAAAATACTTTTAGTTTATGTTTGAAAACTGATTTATTTCCAAAATCATCTATATTAGATACAATAATAATTTCATCTTCAGGAGCATGTAAGGCATTAAATAAACTAACTGCTCTTTCGTATACCTTTAGTAAATATGGACTTTTTGCATAGGCATGTTTTACTTCATAATTTATACCTAACTCGAATCTAATTCCAATCTTCCAATTATAAAACAACGACGGTTTTAACTCCAATTTAGGGAAATGTTCATTCATATAATCTTTTAGTAGCATATTTGCACCTCATTTCATTCTATATTTCTATAATAAAACATAGTAATAGGGAGAAAGCAGGTAACCTCCAGATTACCTACTTTTTCTAAAATAATTAATCTCTAAGAATTTTTCCATTTTTATCTAAAGTCGCTATTCTTTTCCCTGCTTTATTTAATAATTTGTAAAAGCTTCCACCGTGAGGATTATTACCTCGGTCTCTAACAATCATCCAACCTGATTTAGGATCTTTTAATCTTCCAGCAGTTTTAATTGTAAATTTCGATAGATTTACAGATTGTTGGCCTAATCTTATAGCAGCAGGTACTATTCGTAATATTGCCAAAACAATCGCTGGAATTACCGGTGCTAGGTACATTACATGATCTTGAACAACTTCAACTTCATTCGGATCAATATTTGCCATAACTTCTTCATAAGTTAGTTCTACTTCATTAGTGTAATTATATTCATCAGCATATCCTTTCGTAGGGGCTAATGACGTAATACCTAATGATAAAACTGAAGCCATAAGTATAGATTTGATAAATTTTTTCATTTGTATTCCCTCCAATTACTTTTTTTACTATATATCCAAATATTAATTTTAATAGAATTTAATTGCAAGTCTAGTTATCTATGTATTTTTTTGTTATGATCAACATGTAAATAATTGTAAATTTAACCAAGTTTATGATTATGAATGTTCAGAAAACTTTAAGTTTTAAACCTTACCTTTAGTAGGGGGGAATTATCTTTTTCTTATACTTGGCTTCACCATACATGCCAACCAACCTAAGGTTTTGTATTCCTCCCAAAATGAAATTGTTCTTACTCTACAGTTAATTATTCGGAAAAGTTAGCTCTTTTTTTACAAATTAGCACACATTTTCGTTCCTCGAATACATTTTATTCTTTGAATGTATCTGGTTTTTCAACTCTGAATGATTTTACCTCACCGCATTCTAAACAGGATGTGGTTAATAGCTTAGAACGTTTCCCTTCTGAAAAGAACCTACTAGAATCATTTTCACAAACATATGCATGATAAGCAGACCCAACCCTTTCTTCTTTAAATGTAGTAGAACCACAATTCTCGTATCGTTTATTTTTCATGCTACTAAAACCTCATTTGATTGATATTTATTTTGCTGTGTTTTTAAGATAGAAGTAAAGCAAATTGGTTATAAATGATGTTTTCGAGATGATAAGACCCCTTTATATATTCGTAAGTAAAACAACATAATATTAATACGGAAAAATATACTAATATGAGTTTTTGCATATTTCAAAAATTAGTGTATCCCTCAAAAAGTTTTAATTGTATAATATGTTTTGTCATATTATTTTAGATTTTTCGACAAAAAATAACATAAATAGAGAACGAATTGGGAGAAGGAATTATGTACACAAAACTATTAAAATCAATTACATCATTATCACTTATTGGTGGTGCTTTACTGTATACAAATGGCAGTGATGTGAGAGCTGCTGAGGCGGTTGTTTTTTCTGATGTGCCTACATCGCATTGGTCATATTCGGCGATTAAAGATTTAGCGAGTAAAAATATTATTTCCGGTTATGGAAATGGGATATTTGGTTTTGGAGATGTTGCAACGAGGGAGCAAGTTGCAGCTTTAGTGTACCGGGTTATGCTTCCGAATAAACAAGGTGGAACGTTTAGTAGCAATAATGCTCTTTATGTATTAAAGGACGGATCTAAGTTTAATAATCCTTATGGCGATATTAATCAAAACTCTACGATGTTTCCTGAGGAAATTTTAATGTTAACGAATGCAGGGGTATTTAAAGGGGATGAGAAAGGGAATTTTAGACCGAAAGATCCTGTGAATCGTGCAGAAATGGCACAAATTCTAACAAACGCTTTCCATCTTTCTGCGAAACAAAAGCATACATTTAATGATGTTCCAAGCGGTTATTGGGGTGAAAATGCAATTAGTGCGGTGCAATCAAACGGGATTGCTTCTGGTACAGGCGAAGGGAAATTTGAACCAACTAGTACGGTAAAACGTGAACAATATGCGCAGTTTTTATATAATACTTTGAAATATAAACAACCTGAAGTTGCGGTGCAAGATACAGGAGATGCAGCATTATTAGCGGCATTCAAAGATGAAGTGCAAAAGCGTATTAATGCGTATGAAACGAATATTACACTTCCATATAAAACGAAAAATAGTAATACAAAAGAAGTGATGAATACACTTTTTAACGCTTATAAAGAAGTGGCAAGTAAAAATGAGTATACAAATAATAATAGATCGAACGTTTCATATGGACTTTCTGGATCACCTGGTAATTATACGTTTACGTTAAAGATTACATACCGTGAAACGAAGGAACAAACGGAATATGTAATGAAGCAAGCAAAGGCGATTGTTTCTTCAATTACGCAAGTTGGAATGGATGACCACGAAAAAGTGAAGGCGATTCATGATTATGTCGTAAAGCATATTTCTTATGATACGTCTTATAAAGCTTATACAGCATATGAAGCACTCGTAAATCGTTCTGCGGTTTGCCAAGGTTACGCACTATTAACCTATCAATTATTAAAAGAAGCTGGAATTGAGAATCATTTTGTAGTAGGAACTGGAGACGGTCAGCCTCACGCTTGGAACTTAGTGAAAATCGAAAACAAATGGTATCACCTTGATACAACATTCGATGATCCAGTTCCAGATGAACAAGGCCGCGTAACGTATTCTTATTTCAACTTATCAGATGAGCAAATCGCAAGAAATCATGAGTGGAACCGCGGGGACTATCCGCAAGCTACAACAAATTATTATAGTACATTAACAAATAAAATTGCGGCAGGAGGTACGAAGATCCCTGCATATCAGCAAATTTTAAAAGATACAAAGTTAAATTATTTAGGAAATGAATACATCGCAAATAACTATAATGAATTCAAAAATAAAATGCAGCAACGTTATAACGAAAAGTCACCAAAGATTGAAATTCTCTATAAACAATCAATGGATGGTGCATTGCAAGATGTGAAAAAAGTAATTGGAGAAATCGGTTATCCGCAAGGAGCAAGCCGTGTTTCTTATAAAGCTGAACCGTATAATGCGAAAGAAGGATATTCTTTAGTGACGATTACGTTTATGTAAAAAAGCAACCTAGATTCCATGTTGGATCTAGGTTGTTTTTTTAACTTAATTTGACATATATAGTCTAACTGTATAAAATCAAACTATACAGTTTAACTATATAGTTTAGCTATATATTTATCGTTACATTGGAGGTCTTTATGAATAGAGATAAAAATTTACCATTAACGGAAACAACGTATTACGTTCTTTTAGCGTTATTAGAGCCAGCTCATGGATATTTAATTATGCAAAAGGTGGAGGAACTGAGTAATCATCAAGTGAAAATCGCAGCGGGTACATTGTATGGTGCGGTTGAAAATTTATTAAAACAAGGGTTAATAGAATCGGTAAAAAGTGAAGATAAACGAAGAAAAGTGTATGTCATTACGGAACGCGGGAAAGAAGTATTGCACTTAGACTTTATGAGAATGCAGCACATTATTGAGGTTACAAAGAGTTTATTACACGTATAGTTAGGGGGAAAACGATGATGTGGAGATTGAAATTCTTTTTAGACTTTGAGAAAGAGGAAAAATGGTTAGAAGAGATGGCTTTGAAAGGCTATCAACTAGAGAGCAATACATTCGGTTATACATTTAGATATACAGAGCCGGAAGATGCGACGATTAGAATAGACCATAGAGTATTTAGTAGAAAAAGTGAATTTATTAATTACTGCACGCTATTTGAAGATAGTGGATGGGAGCATATAGCTGGTAATCGGTGGACAGGTACGTACTATTTTAAAAAGATAAATGAAGAAAGTGAAGATGACATTTTCTCAGATCAAATGTCACGAGCGGGGAAGTATAAACGTCTATCTAAAACATTTTTAGAATTAGCGATCTGTTATTTGCCGATAGTATTCCTATTTATGTTTAATGACACGATTCATTTAGGAGCACTTGTAAATCCGAAAGAACTATATTTGACGCCAGGACTATGGGATAAGCAAGGTGTATCATTTCTATGGTCATTCTTATTTGAAACGCCATTTGCATTGATGAGAGGCTTTGCATGTTTGTTTATCCCTGCTGCAATTGTTATGTATTTAGTTTGCTCGTATAAAGCAAATCGGTTGTATGAAGAGAGAAGATGATAGAAGGGATCTCTTTAAAGCTGACGCTTTGTGGGGATTTTTTTGAGTTTGTAAATGGTATCTTTTTAAAATGGGTAAAGGAAAAGGATGTTTTATAGAGCATGCCTACAATTTAGAATTTACTACATGCATTGTTGTAAATATGTATAATTACATAAAAATTCAAAGGAAAAGAGAGTATACTTTCTTATTGTGTAATAAAGATAAGGCCCGCCTACGGAAATAGGCGGGCCCTTTTTTCATGTATAAAGAAAAGGTATATTCTAAGATGTCTTCTTAAAGAAATCCTTCATCATTTTCGCATCTTTCATGTTCACTGTCACACCTTCAACTTTATCTTTCTTCTCATCTTTAGCAATCGTAATTTGCTCCTTATTATCAGCCCATACAAGAAACTCTTCTTTCGCGTCATCTTTATATGTAACGGTAATAGTAGAATGCACAGACTCTCTCTTTTTTTGATCTAATGTAATTGATTTAGGAGTGCCTTTTTGAACTGCTGAAACGATTGATTGTATCATTTCTTCGTTATCTGTTTGAGATTTTGAAACGTTGTTATTTTTTGTGCTAAGTATTTCGATATCTGTAATATTTGCGGAGTTTAATTGAAAGGCATTTTGTTTCTGTTCTTGTTTAGTTTGTGGAGATTTGTCTGTAGCTGAGGTACTTGCACAGCCTATTAAAGCGAAAGATAGAGCGGTTAGAGCGCATATAGATATGATTTTTTTCATAGTATCCCTCCTTATGTTTAATTATAACAATTTTCTGTTGATTTAGGTAGTTATTGTAAGTAGATTTATTCTACTAGTTTTAGGATAGAAAAAATTCACATAACTTTTTTCATATTTTATGTTTAACATTTCGAAAATGGGTGTACTACATATAATATAACAAATAATTCATTTTAAAGGAGGAAGTTAAAGATGGAAACGAAGTATAGTAAACCTTTTGTATATGAATTTATTACGGAGAAAGAGGTCATGAATGCGGCGAATGATCTAGTGAAGAAAGGAATAGACCAAAAGGATATTTACGTATTAACACATGAGAAAGAAAGGACAGATAGAATCGCAGACAATGCAGATGTGAATACAATTGGGATAAAAGAGGAGGGACTTGGGACAAGCATTATTAACGTCTTTCAAAAAACGGGAGATCAGTTAAGAAATAAGATGCAAGAGTTAGGGCTTAATGAGGAAGAAGCTAACTTTTATGAAGAAAAACTGGATGAAGGAAAAATCTTGTTATTCGTTAAGGATTTAGAAAGAGTCGGTGAATGGTTACAAGAAAGAAGATGCATGTATACTCTTTAAATCTATAAATCTATTACGAAAAGGAGATTGTAAATATGAGTGAGAGCGGGCTAAAAGAACAAATTACGGGTAAGGTTGAAAAGACAAAGGGACAAGTAAAAGAAGGAATTGGTGAAGTTACAGATGATAGAGAGCTGAAAAATGAAGGGAAGTGGGAGAAGACAAAAGGAACGATAAAAGAAAAAGTCGGAAAAGTGAAACAAAAGATAAGTGATGGGTTGGATCATAAAGAATAATACATGTTCATCAAGCTTTGGTTACATACCAAAGCTTGATGAATCCAATATAAAACGAATATAGGAGGTTTAATTGTGGGACTTATTATTACGTGTATTGTAGGTGGACTTATTGGTGCGTTAGCTGGAATGATTACAGGAAAAGACTTCCCTTTAGGTATAGTTGGTAATGTGATTGCTGGATTAATCGGATCTTGGGTAGGTAGTGCGTTATTTGGTCACTGGGGTCCTGAATGGGGAGGCATTTTCGTTCTTCCAGCGTTATTAGGTGCAATCGTCTTTATTTTAATCGTTACATTCTTTTCTAGAATGCTGCGGAAAGCGTAAGTATGAGAATGAATGGTAATCTTAAGTTTATTATATATAGCTATAAAGTGAATGAACTGATAAATATACATAAAAAAGCATCCAATTAAACTAATTTGGATGCTTTCTTTATGTAATCTGCATAGGAATGAGTGGAGGATGAAGAACCCCCCACTCATTAAAATTATACTTTCTATTATGTATTAAACCATCGATACCTTTTTACAATTATTTATTCTTACAACTTGCCTTGGTTCTATATGAGATAAGTCCTCATCATTACCTATATCAACTACAATTGTATTCGTTAGTATGTTAATAATGGAACCAACTAATTTTGTAGCATGATCGTGTCGATAAGAAAATTGAACGAAATCTCCCTTTTTAAAGTTGTGCTCTTCCATAGATAGATCCCCCTAAAAATAATGTTTATACATTATACATACACAAATTTACAAGGTTTAAACATTTTGTAGTATTTTTTAAGTGTTAAGCTGAGAAAGATATAGAAAATTTATTTATAATTAAAATTAAAAAATATGTTTAAAACTAATTTTTATGGGTAATTAAATAGTAATAGTTTGAGATAAGGGGGCGGAAATGATGAATTTGGCAGTAAATATTTTGCAAAATGATTTAGGTTATACAGTACAACTTAATGGTGAGATTGATGCGTATACGGCATCAGATTTAAAAAATAAGATCATGCCTATTGCAAGCGAAAAAGAGGTTTATATTGTAGTAGATTTTAATGAGGTAGAGTATATGGATAGTACAGGTTTAGGTGTGTTTATAGCTCTATTAAAAGCAATTAAGAAAAATGATGGCAAACTAGAATTTATTGGTGTATCTAAAAGGTTAAAAAGATTATTTGATATTACAGGGTTAACAGAAATATTAAATTTGAATTCCGATTTTGAAAAAGTAGAAAGAAGGTGACTAGGGATGATGGAGAAATTTGAAAAGATAGAAATGAAAATTCCTGCAAAGGCAGAATATGTGGCTATTATTCGTCTAACAATGGCTGGTGTTGCGAATCGAATGGGCTTTGCTTATGACGATATAGAAGATATGAAAATTGCTATTAGTGAAGCTTGTACAAACATTGTGCAACATGCATATAAAGAAGACGTTGGAGAAATTACAATTGTCTTTGGTTTATATGAAGATCGATTAGAAATTATGGTCGCGGATAATGGGGTTAGCTTTGATTTCAGCACTTTAAAAAGGAAAGTTGGTCCGTATGATATTAATAAACCAGTAGAACATTTGCCGGAAAATGGTTTAGGTTTATATTTAATCAATACGTTAATGGATGATATACAAATTATGCATGATGAGGGCATGACAGTTTTAATGACAAAATATATACAAAGAGAGCAGGTGGAGAATGATGGAAATCCAATCTCAACCTACAAATCTTGCTAAAGAAGATGTTATTAAACTAATTGCAGACTTCCAACAAAACCAATGTGATGAAGCACAGGAAAGATTAGTTAATCACTATAAAAATCTCGTACATTCCATTGCATATCGCTATTCAAAAGGTGGACCGATGCATGAGGATATTATACAAGTAGGGATGTTAGGGCTCTTAGGCGCAATAAGAAGGTATGATTATTCGATAGGAAATGCTTTTGAGCCGTTTGCAATACCTACGATAGTAGGAGAAATAAAGAAGTATTTACGTGATAAAACTTGGGGCATTCATGTTCCAAGGCGAATTAAAGATTTAGGCGGGAAGATTAAACTTGCGATAGAGGAGCTAACAGATCGTTTGCAGCGTTCACCTAAGATTATAGAGATTGCGGATCATTTAGGACTATCCGAAGAGGAAGTGCTAGAAATTATGGATGCGAAAAATAATTATAGAGTATCTTCTTTAGATGATGTAGTCGAAAATTCATCTGATGGAAGTTCGGTAGCGAGAATTGAATCTGTAGGTGAAGTAGAGCAAGGATATGAAGAGACAGAAAGGCGTCTCGTTTTAAAGGATATTTTTAACGTATTAAATGATACGGAAAAGAGTGTTATTCATTATATATTTGGAGAAAATTTAAATCAAAAGGATACAGGGGAACGGTTAGGTATTTCACAAATGCACGTTTCTCGTATTAAAAGACAAGCGATAAGTAAATTGAAGCAAGCGGCATTTTTAGATACATAAAAATTTTAAATAATGATGTTTAAAACATGAGAAAAGGGGTAGTTATTAAGTATAGGAGGAGATATTAAAATGTCACACGATGTGAAAGAACTAATCGAAGGATTGAATGAAGATTTAGCAGGAGAATACTCGGCAATTATTATGTATAACCATAATGCAGCTACAGTTTCTGGTATATATAGACAAGTTTTAAAACCTTTCTTTGAATCTGAAATTAGTGATGAACAAGGACATGCCCTATATTTAGCGGAGAAAATTAAGACGTTAGGTGGTACACCTACTACGATCCCTTTACCAGTGAAACAAGTAGAAGATGTTAGAGAAATGTTAGAAGAAGCTAGACAATCAGAATATGAAACAATTAAGCGCTATGAAACGAGAAAAGAACAGGCAGCGAAATTAAATATGACAGAGTTAGTTGTAAAGTTAGAAGATATGATCGCAGATGAAACAAATCATATGGAAGAATTAGATCGTCTTTTAAGTGACAAAGCAATGGTGTTAAATTAATTTATAGAGTGAAAGAACAAACTCTCATTTCTAGGGGGTTTGTTCTTTTGCTGTATAAATATGTTTGAGTAGGAAATTTTCATTTTGTAACTGAGTATGCAATACTAGAAAAATAGAAAATGATAATCGATTTACATTTTAAATAAGAAAAGGGGAAATAACTTGTGTCCATTTTAATTGTCGATGATAATCCGGTTAACATCTTTGTAATTGAAAAAATTTTAAAACAAGCCGGATATCAGGATCTTGTATCGCTTAATTCTGCACAAGAGCTTTTCGAATACATCCATTTTGGAAAAGATTCTTCCAGGCATAATGAAATTGATTTAATACTATTAGATATTATGATGCCTGAAATTGATGGACTTGAAGTTTGTAGGCGATTACAAAACGAGGAGAAGTTTAAAGATATTCCTATTATTTTTGTAACAGCTTTAGAAGACGCGAATAAATTAGCTGAAGCGCTTGATATAGGCGCAATGGATTATATTACGAAACCGATAAATAAAGTTGAATTGTTAGCGCGTATGCGTGTAGCATTACGCTTGAAATCGGAATTAAATTGGCATAAAGAACAAGAAGAAAACCTTCGTAATGAACTAGATTTAGCTACACAAGTACAAAGAAACTTATTAAGTAGCCCATTACGAGAAGATCATATAAAAATTGAAGCAAGTTACTTACCTTCATTCAAACTAGCTGGAGATATGTATTATTGGTATAAAATCGATGAAAACCGCTACGGTATTATATTATTAGATGTGATGGGACATGGTATATCTGCTTCATTAGTTTGTATGTTTATTTCGTCTGTATTACGTGAAACGATTAAATGTTTAATCGATCCGGAACTTGTCATTAAAGACTTAAATAAATATATGACTCTTTTACATAATGAGAATGACAATATTCCATATTATTTTACAGCGATATACTTAGTAGTTGATACAGAAAAAAGAACCATTGAATATGTAAATGCAGGACATCCTGCTGGATATGTTTTAGTTGATGAAGAGAATGTAGTGGAACTAAATCGCGGGAGTTGTGCGGTAGGATTTTTTGATGAAATAAAAGTTGAAAAGACAGTTATATCTTTTGAGAAGAACGCTCAAATCGTATTGTTTACAGATGGTGTTCTTGAAGCAATTGCACATGATGAATTTGAGTCTGAAGAGAAATTATGTGCTTTTACAGAAAGAAAATGGGGAGATTTAGAAGAAGAGATAGCAGGGTTTTATAAGGAAGAACAGAAGAAAGCACAATCAGATGATATGTGCCTCATTATGATACAAACGAATGCGAAATAAAAAGCGTATGAAATCCAAACAGAGGATTTCATACGCTTTTATTGTATTTTTTGATAGATTTGTTCGTTCGGATTAAATTGGATATAATGCGGCATTATATGTGAAAAACGAAGAGTTTCTTTATTTCCTAAACATAGGAATCCATTGTGACCTAAACTTTCATAAAATAGTTGCTGTACTTGGTTTTGAAGTTCACTCGTAAAGTAAATTAAAACGTTACGGCAAAGTATAATATGAAATTCATTAAAAGATTGATCTGTTACTAAATTATGCTGCGCAAAAATAATGTTTTGTAAAAGAGAAGGATTAAAATAAGCGAAACGATTATCTGTTGAATAATAGTTAGAAAATGCTTGTGTACCGCCAGCTTGTAAATAGTTTTTCGTATAAGTTTGCATTTTATTTAACGGAAGGATAGCTTGTTTTGCTTTTTCTAACACATTTGTATTCATATCTGTTGCGTAAATAACAGCTTTTTCACTTAATCCCTCTTCATGAAGTAAGATGGACATGGATAATACTTCTTCACCAGTTGCACATCCGGCGTGCCAAATTCTAATTTCAGGATACTTTTTTAATTCAGGAATCACATGCTCTCTGAGCGCTTTAAAAAAGTTAGGGTTACGGAACATTTCAGTTACATTAATGGAGAAATCATTTAATAACTGTTCTAAAAACCCTTCCTCATGAATTACTTTTTCAATTAACCTTGAAATGGTTGGGATATTAGAGAGCTGCATTCTATTACAAATTCTTCTATAAATAGATGTGCGAGCATATTGGCGAAAATCGAAGCCAGATAGTTTAAATACCGCTTCCAATAGTAATTCAATTTCTAAGTTCGTACGCTTATCCATATCTACAGATGGATCAAAATTATAATACTTATTTTCCACTTAAACTAAACCTCACTTATTTTATTAACCATACACTCATTACTGAATAGAGTTGATGTAAATTTAATGGTTTACTTATATAATCTGAAGCGCCAGCAGATAAACATTTTTCTTTATCATTTGGCATTGCTTTAGCAGTTAATGCGATAATAGGTATTTCATGTAACCCTAAGTTCATTCGGATATGTTCCATCGTTTCATAACCGTCCATATTCGGCATCATAATATCCATTAAAATAAGGTCAATATTTGTATTGTTTTTTAGTATTTCTAAACACTCTATGCCGTTTTGTGCAGTAATAATGTTGGCATGTTGTTTTTTTAATGCATTTTGTAATGCAAATATATTTCGATGATCATCATCGACAATTAAAATAGTTTTCTCTTGGAAGACGTTATTTGTTTCTGGCGTCACGATAGTTTCCTCAACAACTTCAGCAGGAACAACATCTTCTATCGTTGCTGCAACTTCTAAATTGGATATTTGTATATCAGTTAACCCATTTGGAAGGTTAGGAATATATACGGTAAAAGTACTGCCTTCTCCTACATTACTCTCTAACGTAATCCAACCACCTAACAATCTAGCAAACTCTTTACAAATAGATAACCCTAAGCCTGTACCACCATATTTCCGAATTGTTGCGCCATCTGCCTGTTGAAAGGCTTCGAAAATAAGTTGATGCTGTTCTTTTGCGATACCAATACCAGTATCTTTTACCGAAATTGTCATCCAATCATTACTTATAGACTGCATATCATGGCTTAAATTCGTTGTTTCTATCGAATTGAAATGTAAAGAGACGGATCCTTTTTCCGTGAATTTAAATGCATTGGATAATAAGTTTTTAATAATTTGTTCAATCCGTTTTGCATCTGTATAAAACAAATCAGGAATAATATCACTGTCTTCAATCGTAAATTCGACATTTTTTTGTGCAGCTATATGTAAAAAGTTTTGCTGCATATTTGCTGCCATATCACTTATGTTCGTTGCTTCAAAAATGATGTCTAGTTTGCCGGCTTCTACTTTAGATAAATCTAGTATGTCATTAATTAAAGTAAGTAAATCTTTCCCTGATGAATGAATAACGGTTGCTAATTCAATTTCATCGTCGGATAAATGATTATCATGATTTTCTTTTAACATTTCAGATAATAGTAAAATACTATTTAACGGTGTGCGTAATTCATGTGACATATTTGCTAGGAATTCAGATTTGTATTTTGAGCTACGTAATAACTCACTTGCTTTTTCTTCTAATTCTGATTTAGTAATTTGTAAGTCAGCTGTCTTCTGCTCCGCCTCTTCCGTTCTAGACTCTAGTTGTTCATTCGTTGTTCTTAATTCTTCGGCTTGCATTTGTAGTTCTTCAGCTTGTGTTTGCAATTCTTCTGATTGAACTTGCAACTCTTCTGTCATTGCTTGTGATTCATGTAAAAGAGTTTGAATTCGCATACGTCCCATAATACTATGGATTGTTAAACCGAGGTTATCAACAGTTTGTTGAATTAAATCTTGATGTAAATCTGAAATGTCAGTTACACTTACTAACTCCATTACTGCAATCACTTCATCTTCAAATAAGATAGGGATAACTAGTAGGTTTTGAGGGCGTATTTCTAATAAGCCGCTAGTGACATAACGAAATTCTTCTGGTATTTCTCTAAGAATAAAGCTTTGCTTTTCTAAAGCACATTGCCCAATTAAACCTTCACCCATTTTAATGGATTGTTTCCCAACATCAGAACCTTGATCGGCGAAAGAAGCTTTCTTCACATAGTAGACAGTGTCTTCAATTTCTTCACGAACATAAAATGCACCGCAAGAAGTTTGCGTTTTTTGTATAATGCCACTAAGAATTTTGTTACCTAACATTTCGATAGAAGATACACCTTGATACTTTAAAATTAACTCTGCAAGCTCGGTTTGTAACCATTCTCTTTTCGATATTTCGTCTAGTAGATGATTCGTTGTATGAGCCAGATCTTTTATTTCATCATGAGTGTTTACATGAATTCTTTCAGTAATTTTTTCTTTAGAAGAAATGGATTTAATAGCTTGAATTACATTTTTAATCGTTTTTGTAATGGAATTCGAAATATAAAGTGAAATGATAATAGAAATACAAGAAAGTAAGAACAATAAACTGTATAACCAAATCTCTAATTTATTATTTTCAGTATCTAATTGTGCAGCTCTTTTTTTCGTTAGTTGCTCCTCAACACTACGGAAGTTCGTTACCTGCGATTGTAGTGACTGAATTTGAGTCGTATCGATTGCTTGTACGTTATTACTATTGCTATTTGTAATAAGTGGGTGAATCTCTTTATTAATCCAACTAGTAATGTTTTCATTAATCTGCTTTAACTTTTCTTGCTGAGAGGGGTTATCCTCTAATAGAGCAAAAAGATCTTGATAATCTTTTTCGTAATCCTTTTCCACAGCATTAAGGGATTGAACGTAATTTGCATCATTAGAAGTGATAAATCCTTTCGCTTTATTTTCAATTGTTAGCAATTCTTTCTCCACTTGATTCGTTAAATTAAGAACTTTAAAATCGTGATCAATAATAAAATTACGAGATTTTTGTAAACTGGAAATCTCATTGTTTAGCATAATGAAAGAAATAAGTAAGAACAAAATGATAACTAAATAACCAGCCATAATTTTGTAGCGAATACTAAATTTTGCTTTCGAGTTCATTAAAAATTCCTACCTTCAAGGTTATTAAGAGTTTTCAATCATAAAGAATAAAAAACGTAATATATATTATATCAGTTTTCTTAAGGCCAAACTAGAAATCCCCCTATTGTATTAGGGGGTCTCTTTTTGAATTGAGGAAATCATTTTGAAATATAAAACTATATATAAAAAGTAACAATCGAGGGAATAGGGGGGATAACAAAATTTTTAAGAAGGAAAGAGTGTTCTTAAAGCTTTTTTTGCATCTATTCCTTCAAAGACAAATAATACAAGTTCTTTCTTTTTGACAGTAAGGAAAAAAGATACTAATGTGCTTAAGTTTTTAATGGAAGTAAGTGTTCCGTGTTTACCTATAAATAAAGTTGTTTGAAATGTTGTCATTAAAGCATAAAAATGATGAATCTGCGTTATTGTAGGTGTTTCATTATAAAGAATAGTAGTAGATTGGATTGCATTCATCGAAATATTCCTTTCCGTATAGTAAGCATAACAATATAAACATACCCGTTTTAAAAAATGTTAAACATATAAATAAGAAAAAATATAATTATAGTTTTTTATGTTTAGAAAGGGTTACGAAGGGTATACATAAACTACAAAGAGATTGACTGAAGATGAATTGTAAGATTTCTAGTCTATAAAAATATACTTTTACTTTAAATAAAAAGGAGTCTGGTATACATGAATGAACTGATGATTGATATTACATTTGATTTAATTTACTTGTTAAGTAGTTCGCTTGTACTGCTTTTACTATTCGCTTTTTTCATAAATGGTTATGTTAATAAGAAGATTAGTGTATACAGAAATGAAGAAAGATAAAGATCCATGATATAAAACTTTAGGAGGTTAATAGTTATGAATGTAGATAGAAAAATAGTAGGTGTTTTTAGAACAATCGATGATGCGGCATTCGTTATTAATGAATTAAGTGATAAAGGATATCCAGCTGATAATATTTCAGCTATTGCAAAGGATCAAAAGGAAATTGAACATCTGGAAGAAAAATCGGGTGAAAAAGTGAATCATGAAACCGCACATAAAGCGGATATCTTTTCAGCGACAGGACTTGTGGCAGGAGGAGTAGCAGGCGGACTCGGAGGTTTATTAACAGGTCTTGGTGTACTTGCCATTTCTGGAATGGGTCCAATCGTAGCGGCAGGACCTATCGCAGCAGCTATTGGAGGAGCCGGTATTGGCGGAGGAGCTGGAAGTTTAATAGGAGCATTTATCGGCTTAGGAATCCCTGAGGAACATGCTAAGAAATATGAAGAATACATTTATGATGGAAATATATTAATTTTAGTAGATGCAAAATTAGATGATAAGTTAGAAATTTATAAAATATTTGATAAACATAATGCTTATAACTCCGATTTCTTTAAATAATATGTACGTCACATATTAAACATAGTGAATATCGTTTTTTGATCTTACAACTTTGGCGCGACCGAGGAGTCGTATGACTATAAGAGAGGAAGGGCTTATAGTAAAAGATCAAGTTTAAGAGAGAAGGGGTGTCTTATCGTGATTGTAAAAATATTAAAGGATAGTAGTAATAGCTTCCTTTGTACAGTTCAAAACAAAAATGGAGAGAAGTATGTGAAGAAATGGTTTCGTAAACAGAAAAACAAGAAAGAATTAGGGCGACCAACTTTTAAAGAAGTAGAAAAGGATTGGAAAGAAAATAGAGAATCATTTATGTATCCAAATGTAAAAGCGCTTTCTTAAACATAATGGGCGTTTTATTCTTACAAAATTGTCACACTCCTGTAAGGTAATTCAATAGATTAGATACTTTTTCCATGGCATAATAAAGACATAAGAAAGCTTATTCAAACTACAACTTATTAGGAGAGTGTCAGTCATGATTGTAACAACAACGTCTGGAATTCAAGGTAAAGAAATTATTGAGTATATCGATATTGTAAATGGTGAAGCTATTATGGGTGCAAATATTGTCCGCGATTTATTCGCTTCTGTTCGTGATGTTGTCGGTGGTCGTGCTGGTTCTTACGAAAGCAAGCTAAAAGAAGCTCGTGATATCGCAATGGATGAAATGAAAGAACTTGCAAAACAAAAAGGTGCGAACGCTATCGTTGGTATTGACGTAGATTACGAGGTTGTTCGTGATGGAATGTTAATGGTTGCTGTAAGTGGTACAGCTGTACGTATATAAGTAAAAAAACAGGCTCACCCCTTGAAGCTTATGCTTTGAGGGGATTTTTTTGTTTTATGACTAACGTTGACAAGAAATTATAATTACATATGTTCAAAGTGGGCAAAACGTTATTGTAAAAAATGCTAGGATTGCTCCTAGCATTTCGTGAGGGGGTATTGCACGGGAATTTAGATAATAAGCAGACACACTTGCTTATTTCAAATGTAGTATATATTGTTTTCAAAGGGAAAAGTAAGAAATACAACAATCTTTATATATGTTTAACGAAGGTGCTAATTATATGACAAATAATAAAATTGTTATTTAAGGTAAGAAAAGGTGTATAGGATGTGGAAGGTAAGGTGATAGCATTGATGCAAAAATAAAGGACAGTACATATTGTATATGACTACTATGTACTGTCCTAATTATTCTTTTTGGATTACGAAAAATTATCTCCTGTCTTACTATAAATTTCATAGGCGAAATAACCAAATAAATAGCCTATTCCAGATCCTAAACTAACTGAAAGCAGGGAGAAGTCCGGGAAAAACATGCCGAAAATCAAACTGATTATACAGCCGACAAGCATTCCTATAGGTATGAGACTATCTAATAAATTTTGAGCTTCTTTTGATTTTTTCTTACCTAATGTTCCTTCGTTATATTTACGTTCCATTCTTTTCATTACAAATACTACAATTCCACCAACTATTACAACAGGCGTGATTGCCGAAATGAACCACATGTTAGAAGCTCCTTTCGTTTTTTAATAAATTATACCATATATTAACATTTTTAATTTAAGCGGAGACAAGATCTTTTGCAGTTCTTTTCTTTTTGTTCATGACTAAAGTTAATAGGAATAAAATGAAGCTTAAAAGTGCCATTATAATAAAAACTTGCGTATAACCATTAAAGTAGTCACGAGCGATTCCTGCTAGGACAGGAATGAATCCGCCCATAATATATCCTCCTGACTGCATCATAGCAGTCCATGCACTCGCATCTTCTGAAGTTTTTGTTTCATATAGCGGCAGCATGAGAGCGAGTGGAAATACGCCGCCGAGCCCGATACCTAGTAGGATAGAAGGGATCCATGGTGTAGTTAGTGGGTAAATCATAAGCGATAAACCTACGAGTACAAAGGATATGCTCCCTAACAACCAAAGTGTTCTGTTTTTATAAATATCCGCTAATGTTGGAATTAAAAAGCTACATATCATTTGAATGAATGTAAAAACAGTTATAAGAGTACCCGCTTGTTCGCTACTCACACCCATACTTTGATTTGCTGGCGCAAGCCAAGTCGTAATGGAATAAAAGATTCCTGATTGTAGTCCGAAAAAGATTGTGAATAACCATGCTTTTTTATTTCTTAAAGGTAAGTTATTATTCCTTTTATCTTGTGTACTCATATGCTTTTTCCGTTTCATAACAGGATACCAAAATATAATGGCGATAATAGTAAGTACACCCCAAAAAGCGAGTGCCATATTCCAAGATCCTTTTAATACATGTTGTAAAGGAATCGTTAACCCTGCACTTAAAGAAGCACCAGTTCCCATACCTACTGAATATATGCCAATCATTAAGCCAATTTTCGTAGGGAATTTTTCTTTAATAAAACCTGATAGTAACGGACCTGCAAGTGCAATTCCAATACCGATAAATAAAGAGCTCGCGAATAATGTGGCAATGGAAAAGGTAAAAGCTCTCATACATGTTGCAAATCCAATTAAAATAAGACAAGTCATAATTGATTTTTCTGCCCCGTATTTCCTAATTACCTTCCCAGTCAGTAAGGCGAATGTCCCCATACAAAAAACAGGAATAGCTGTTAAAAAACTAACGGAAAAATTGCTTATGTGTAAGTCTTGTCGGATTGTTTCTAATACAGGTGAAACAGATGTAATTCCGATACGTAAATTAATGGAAACAAAAAATAGTGCTAGTATATACAAATAAGTTCGTTCTTGATGTTTCAATTTCATTTTCTCCTCTCTTAAACATCAGACGTTATTGAGTATATCATCTGATGTTTGTGTGTAATAGATAAGGAGCTTATTTCAGCTCCAAATTTTGAACAGCGTATGTTCGTGCCTCTTCAGTATTTTGTTTTAAAATCGCTTGGAATAACTTTTCATGAATGTCAGAGTTATCTTCATAGTTCGCTGTATTTAATATGAATTGGCTTAAAATGTGGCGAAGGGCAGGTACGAAAGATTGATACAAATCAAGTAGAACTTCGTTTTTGCTCGCCTTTGCAATGGCTAGATGAAACTGAATGTCTGCATCTATGTATGCTACATAATTTCCTTCTTGAAGGGCATTTTTTCTTTTACTCAAATGTCCTTTTAAGTATAAAAGATCCTCGTCACTTCGGCGTTGTGCCGCTAACATTGCTACTTCTTTATCTAACATATTTCGTGCTTCATACACATGATGTATATTAGCTGCTTGCAGTCGTTTTTCAAATGAATCTTGCGTTGTATTGAGTGAGACAATACGAGTACCTTGCCCTTGTCGAACTTCTAATATGCCAGCATGTACTAATATCTTTATGCTTTCTCGCAGCGTTGAACGTCCTACTCCTAACTCTTCCATTAATTGCGGTTCTGTAGGGAGGCGATCGCCAACTTCATACTCGCCAGAAAAGATTTTCTCTTGTAGACGTTCTAGCACTTCATCGACTAATTTCCGACGAGAAACTTTTGAAAAAGATTTCTTTTCGTTCATATTCATCTGCTCATCTCCTGTTATATTCATTTTTATGATAACCAATTTAAGTTCGGTTGACAATGTTATTTTTAGACAATGTAAGTATGGAGCAGAATGAGACTGTTGATATTTGAAAATTAAGAAATATGTTAAAATGTTGTAGATGAAAAGGTGAAGGGGGAACTTAAAGTTGGAATTTAATGTTGGAATATGTAATGAAATTAATGAGAGAATACAAGGAATAAAAGATGAAAGCGAAAAAGTGAATACAATCTTTTCTTGGTTAAATGAAGAGTTTGAATGGGTACAAACTGACTACGTGGAAAGGACAGTAGAAGAGATTTTAGCAAAAAGAGCAGGGAATTGTGCAGAACAGGCAAAGGTAGTTGAAAAAGTATTAACTCATATAGGAATAGAAACTAGGTGGATCTTGGAAATAAATTCTCATTCCGAAAGTATGGAAAGACAAAACTTTTCGCTTAATTTAATTGAAAAACATGGGGATTTCTATTCGATATTTGGTTGGAATCATAACGATCATAGGTGGCTCGAGTACTACAACAATAATCTCAAACAATGGATTCCTATTGATACAGCATTTGGTGTTTTGGATATCAATCATTGGTTAGAAAAGAGAATGAGTTTTACTAGAGAATCTATACCAACGACACAAAAAATAATCCCTTTTTGTATTGTTGCCTTAAGCGCAAAAAGGGATGTATCAGAGATATTATCAAACTTCTATCTTATTGATCAATTTGATAAATTTTATAATGGAACGTTAAGCGAAACAACAGTATGGGAGGAATGGAGATTAGTAATTAATAAACTAACCGAAGTAGGAATAGAAACCTATAGCGGACATAGGAACCTCCATAAATATCAAAATGAAATAAAACGTTTTACCAATTTGTATCTTAAATTAAAACAAGGAGTTTTAACGAATACTGTTATTTAAACGTATACGTTTCCTTTACATTCAATAACTCGTCAAAAACACTTTCCCTTTCGTTTTCTCAGCAGACTGCACGACATCAACCGCCGCTTTCACATCCGCTAAGTCATACGTAGAATGTACCGTCATAAAACGTAATTGCTTATTTTCCACTAAGCGAATTAAGTGACGAAACGTTTCTTGCCATTTATATGGTGAAGCTTCTTTATTCCAATGTCGTAAATGAAATATGTTCGCGTGTACTTTTGCTTTCGTGACAATCTCTGCCCAGTTCACTTGTATTCCTGATAGAAGACCGATCGTTAAAAAGTGCCCGTTTGGACGTAAGGAGAAAGCTAGTGCATTTCCATCTGGTCCTCCGATAGAGTCAATAGCAGCATCTGCACCAATCCCGTTTGTTAATTCCATAACGGTTTCATAAAGCGGGGCAGTGGAGGTGTCAATTACATACTCGGCACCAAGGCGCAGTAACTCTTCTGTATGCTTATTATTTCTTGTAACAGCAATTAATCGGAAGTTTAAAATTTGTGATAACTGCGCAAATAGATGTCCAATAGCGGATCCGCAAGCATTCACTAATAAAACGTCATTACTCTGTAAGTTTAACGTTTCTGTACAAGTAACCCACGCCGTAAGAGGATTAATATACATTTGTGCTGCTGTAAAATCATCGATAGAATCCGGAATAGGGACTACAAAATCAGCTGACGTCTTCACATACTCCTGCCAAGTACCTTCTCCGCGTAACGGTAAAACACGTTTACCAATAAGGTCTCTCGTAACGCCCGCGCCAACATCTTGCACAATACCGACACCTTCATAACCAGGTATGTTAGGTAACGGAATTCTATGAGCGTACGCTCCGGTAATGGGAATTAAGTCAGATGGATTAATCGGTCTAACTAACATACGGACTAAAACTTCATTATCTTTTAATGGCTCTATATTTTTATATTCGACTTGTAATACATCTTTTGGGTTGCCGAACTCATGAAATTGAATGTGTTTTCCGTGCAAGATAAAAGTGCCCCCTTAGTTTGATAGGGTTAATTATAGCATTTTTGGTTTGAGTGATTATTTCGTTATCAAAAAATAAAAGGGAACAGAAATTCGTTGTTTATCTACTTGGTAAAATCGATTTCTCCTGAATACATAGTAATATAAGAAAAAACGCTCTTGTGAGCGTCTTTTTCTAATTTGAGATAGATGTATCAGTATTGTTCTACTAGGTTACATAGTTCTCGTATAAAGTTTTCTCACACAAATGATCTGTGTATCAATTTGTTTTTGATATACAGATCATTTGTATGATAATTATTATAGATAATTGCTGAATGATAACCTTACATGAATGCCTTTAAAAGTTCTTGAACTAATGGAATTACTCCACCTACAAATTTTAAAACTGCCATTGCGATTTCCATATGAGTGCCTCCTTTTTTAATGGTAAGATGCAATAAATCTTTATACGCTTATTATAGTAAGCGTTTACAATTATATCAATGCATTTCGATATGCAATATTTCATATTTGTATTCTGTAATGGGGATGGGAAAAAGCCCCACTAATTAAAGTTTCACTTTATCAAAATGTAAGCTGCATCTTGTATAATATAATGGTGGAGGTCGAATATGAAAAAAATAAATTCAAATATAGATGTGGATACAAATGTATTGGAAGCGGTATTTATTCCAAGAAGGTTTATTGTTTTATGGATTACACTCGTATATATAGCTTCAATGCTTTTAGAATTTCGTAATAATATTCTCTCAATGGATAGTTTCTTCTTCACAATAATTATTGTTATTCATACTATCTTTCATTGGTATGCAAGTTCATTAAAGAATAGACAATTGTTGTATTTCTTTTTTGTACAACTCTTCATTGTGTTTCTTGCTGCATTTATTGTACCAAATGGTTCAATAGCTATTTTTGTTGGATTAACCCCTATTTTAATTGCCCAAAGTTTATATGTTTATAACAATATATTTAAAGTAATGGCAGTTTTTACTCTTATGTATTCCATATTTTGTATTGCGATTAGTATGAATTATGGTGTGAATAAAGTAGCTATTCTTATCTCTATGTTCCTTTTAGTACTAGCAATTATTATTCCTTTTTCTTATATTAATAAGCAGCAATATGATGCACGTAATCGTATACAGAGCTACATTCAAGAGTTAGAGTCTGCATATATGAGAGTAGAAGAGTTGACATTAGCTAATGAAAGGCAGCGAATGGCAAGGGATTTACATGATACATTAGCGCAAGGTGTAGCGAGCTTAATTATGCAATTGGAAGCAATAGACGCCCATATGCAAAAAGGGAATATAGGACGATCTCAAGAGATTATGAAACAAACTATGATAAGAGCGAGACAAACTTTACATGATGCAAGGTTGGTTATTGATGATTTGCGTCATACTACCAATTCATTTAATAAAGCAGTAGAGGAAGAAGTTCAACGTTTTTCTGAGGCTACGTCTATACAAGTGAGATTTACTATTCAAAGCCCTCCGCATATTTCAAGCTTAGTAAAGGAACATTGTTTATATGTGATTAGTGAATGCTTAACGAATATCGCAAAACATTCGCAGGCAACAGATGTAAATTTAAAAGTTGAATATATCGATAACCTTGAAAAACTTACTATTGAAGTTGAAGATAATGGAATGGGCTTTGACACTGGATCTATCGGTAAGAATCCTGGGCATTATGGATTAATTGGCTTAAATGAGCGAGTTCGATTGATTAATGGAGAAATACATATATTGAGTGAAAAGATGAAGGGTACGAAAGTGTGTATTCAAGTACCTATCAATAATGAAGGAGATAGCCATGAAGTATAACGTATTAATTGTGGATGATCATTTCGTTGTAAGAGAAGGTCTGAAATTAATAATAGAAACGAGTGATTCATTTCAAATTATAGGTGAGGCCGCAAACGGAGAAGAAGCCCTTTCTTTCATAGAAAAAAAGAAACCTGATGTTATTTTAATGGATTTAAATATGCCTAAAATGAGTGGTTTAGAAACAATTGAGGCTTTAAATAAAAAACAAAATCATACGCCGATTATTATATTAACTACTTATAACGAAGATGAATTAATGTTAAAGGGAATTGAGCTAGGAGCAAAAGGATATTTGCTAAAAGATACGGATCGTGAGAATTTGTTTCGAACATTGGAAGCGGCTATTCGAGGTGAGATTTTACTACAACCCAATATTATGGAAAAGATAGTGAATTATAAAAGGAAAGAAGTATATGCTGATAAGGTTGAAGAAAATAACTTAACAGAAAAAGAATTGTTTGTGTTGAAAGCTATTGCGCGTGGAAATAAGAATAAAGAAATTGCATTCGATATGGGAATAGCTGAGCGAACAGTAAAAGCGTATTTAACAAATATATACAATAAATTAGGTGTTAATTCAAGGTCAGAAGCAGTAGCTGTATCTATTGAAAGGAAGTTAATTCATTTTTAAAACATTATATATGCCCAATCGTACATTATAGGCTTGCCCTTTTGTACGATTTTTTTATTATTTTCTCATGTTATGCTTTAGAAAGTATGAGAGATTTAAGAACGCTCTAATTGCATTACACAGACGTTTTTAATGTGGGAAAGGAAGAAGAATAATTAAATGGCAACTTTGTTTTTAATTTCTGTAGTAATTTTCTTTATTTGGCTGCAAAGCAAACAAACAAAATTAAACTGGATACATATTATTACTTTTCTCATGATGATAGGGATTATTACTTATACGGCGCCGCAACCAATGAATAGAGATTTACAAGCAGAGTTATTGGCAGTTACGCTTTTTTCTTTCGCTATTGGTGTTTGGCAAGGTGGAGGAATTACAGTTTGTTATGAGGATGGAATTTTATATATTACAAATGGAAAACAGTATTCCATTTCATGGATTCTTTTAATAATCGGCAACATAATTATTATTAACACATTTGAAGGTGAATTTACATTTAATGGATTGTGGATTGTTTCGTGTAGTGTTGCCATTGCATCTGGGGTGAAAAATAGTATTCTATGTATTCTATACAAATTAACAGTGCGAAATTGAATGGAAAAAGGATATTTTTTTATATTAATATAAAAATTAATGCTGTAAGTTCATCGAAAGATTGTAGTTGATAAAAACGGGAAAGAAGAATGGGGGAGTTAGCGTAGATGTTTCTACCTATTACTATATTTGATAGGTTTATTTGGCTGGGGAATGTTGCTTCCTCTTCAGAAAAGATTAACCGGAATCTGGCGTTTTCGAGGGCTGAAGAAAGTAATGTTAATTTGTGTAAAAAGAAATGTATAGGTTCAATTCATAATATGCATCAAAAAATAACGATAGCTTCTGTGGAATATGGTCATAATTTTGTGTTGGGTCGTGCAGAACCTCATTCAACAATTGTCATAACAAGTGGTGGTATATATGTTGGAAGCGGACGGGTTAATAAGTATGGGGAATTTAAAGTAAGTACGAATGATTATCTAGAAAGAGATTTGGTAATAGAGATTCAGTTGATAATGGGTGGTTTTTATCAAGAGAGTATAACGGTAAAGATAGAACGTTAAGATAGGATTATTTCTTTTTTTCCACTATATAAAAAGGAAGCAACCGTAGTTGCTTCCTACATCAATTAAGCCGAAGCTCTCTTCATTCTCTCAAGTAAACTAGATAACACATGCGTACGATATGATTCTAGTTTTTTACCTTCATAAGTACGAATACCTAATTTTTTAAGTTCTTTTACATACCAACCTTTGCTTCCGAAATACATGTGATCGCTCCCCTTCAACTTTGTTTTTATTTGTTCTGATTGTACTTGGAGGTACAGGTAATATAATGAAGGAAATGAATTTCGCGCGAAAATGGTTAACTTTGTTGCAAAAGACATATATACTAAGGATAGTATATAACGAGGTGGGCAAGACGTGATTATAGAGAAGCACGAAATTCAAATTGACCAAATTACGAGCGGTAAAGTGAATATCTTTACTTTCTATAGAAATAGAAAGCAAGTTGATGATCATTTTTTACGATTGCAAGAACCATCGCTTACAGCAAACTACTTCTTCCATTTTCATTTTGATGCAGAGAGCTTGCATCTACTGCAGGAAGAGTTTCCGAGCGTATATCCGTACAACGGTAGTGAAACGATTCACGACTGGACGGAAAAGATGAAAGCAGAATTGCAACATCAGATCCAAACAGGAAAATGGAATAAGCGCGTACGTATCGGTAATCGCATTCTAGATGTGGTGTTTACGTGGTGTGACGAAGATATAGTAGAGTAAAAAGAAGCGGATGACGCTTCTTTTTTTAGCGCTGGAATAAAACGAGCTTACCTGCAGAAGATGTGCAGCGATGCGTTTTTTCATACAATCCTTTTTCTTGTAAAATAGATTCACCTTTTGCTTTCGCTTCTTTTTCAGTTGCCGCCTCGAATGATTCGTCTAATGCTTTTGAACCATCTTTTTCAAAGACTGTTAGAACGTATACTCCCATGAAAATCCCCTCCAATAATAAAAATCAGAATCTTATAACTATTTTGGCATAAATCACTAGAATATGCAAAGAAATATATGACATTGCGTGTTAAAATAAAGGGGAAGTTTTATGGGCACTAGATTTACTATTCGTAGTAAAGTACGGAAAAAGAAAGGATCGTTATTTGTGAAACAAGTGAAGTTTATACATGCGGCTGATTTGCATTTGGATAGTCCGTTTAAAGGGATGGAGATGAATGTACCGCAGTCTGTTTGGGAGAGAATGAAGCAGAGTACGTTTGAATCGTTCGAACGTATTGTTGATAAAGCGATTCAAGAGCGCGTTGATTTCGTATTGCTAGCCGGGGATTTGTATGATGCGGAGACGAGGAGTTTGAGAGCGCAAGTGTTTGTGCGCGAGCAAATGAAGAGACTTTCGCAGTACGATATCCCTGTTTTTATTATTCACGGTAACCACGATCATTTAGGGGGAAGCTGGGCAGCAATTGAGTTTCCGGAAAATGTTCATGTGTTTACGGAGCCTTATGTAGAAGAGAAATCATTTTATAAAAATGGTGAATTGTTAGCTTCTATTTACGGGTTTAGTTATTTGCAGCAAGCGGTAACGGATAATATGACAGCGCAGTATACGAAAATGAGTGATGCGCCTTTTCATATTGGTATGCTTCACGGAAGTGTGGAAGGAGATGCAGAGCATAATCGTTATGCACCGTTTCAAATTCGTGAGCTGAAAGAAAAGCAGTTTGATTATTGGGCTCTTGGTCATATACATAAACGTGAAATTTTATCAGAAGAGCCGTGCATTATTTATCCAGGTAATATACAAGGACGTCATCGTAAGGAAATGGGCGAAAAGGGCGCGTACCTGATTGAACTTACGAAACAAGGAACGCAATGTTCATTTTTCCATACGGCAGATGTTTTGTGGGATGAGATAGAAGTGAGTATCGATGGGCTTGAAACTGTCGATGAACTTATGACTGTGATATCAAGTGCGATGAGTGAATGCCGAAGAGAAGAGGAAGGGACATTATTAACTGTCATATTTACAGGACAGGGACCACTTTCTCCTTATTTACGTGATGAAAAACGTGTGGAAGAGATTTTTCATATTTTAGCAGCTGGAGAAGAGCGAAAAGATTTTGTATACGCGATGAAGTGGAAAAATGAGACGGTTTCGTTTGCGGAAATCGAGCGTTTGAAAGAGGAAAATCATTTCGTCGGTAGTGTGCTAAAGGAGTTAGAAGCTTTCACCAATATGGACGGCGTGTTGCGCACGATTTGGACATCTCCTGTAGCGCGTAATAGTATTGAATCTTTTACAGAAGAAGAGAAGAAAGAGATTCAAAAGGAAGCCGAAAATATTATTTTAGAGCAATTATTCCAGCAAGAGAGGGATAAGAAATGAGAATTGAAAAACTCCATATTTATGGGTACGGAAAATTAGAAAATGTGGAAATGGATCTGTCAATGTTGATGGTGTTGTACGGTGAAAATGAAGCAGGGAAATCGACAATTCGTTCATTTATGAAAAGTATTTTATTCGGTTTTCCAACGAGAGGACAGCGCCGTTATGAGCCGAAAGAAGGCGGCAAGTACGGCGGTGCGATGACTGTGCAAACAGAGAAGTACGGCCGTTTGAAAATTGAACGATTGCCAAAGACGGCAGCTGGCGAGGTGACCGTTTATTTTGAAGACGGGAAAACGGGCGGCGAAGAAATTTTACACGACATATTAAGCGGGATGAATGAAAACTTATTTGAATCGGTTTTTTCATTTGATATGCACGGTCTTCAAAATATTCATCAGCTTGGTGAAGCGGATATCGGAAATTATTTATTTTCAGCAAGCGCAGTCGGAAGTGATGCGTTATTACAGCTAGATAAAAAGCTAGAAAAAGAAATGGATCAGCGCTTTAAACCGAGCGGGCGTAAGCCAGAGATTAATGTATCACTGCAAGAAATGAAGAAGCTTGAAGAGAAGATGAAAGAATGGCAAGGGAAAATTGGCACGTATGAAAAACAGGTTGAGCAGTTAAAAGAAAGTGAAGAGAAGCTTGCTACTGTTCGCTTGGAAAAAGAGAGTGCAGAAAAACGAAAGCAAGATTATGAAATATTAGCAGCGCTTGAACCTCTCGTTATTGAAAAGCGTGCGCACGAGAAAGTGTTAGAAAACGAGAACGGGCAGTTTCCTGTAAACGGAATGGCGCGTTATGAAGCGATTAAGGCGAAGATGGAGCCGCTCCAATTACAAGTTGATTCACTCCATAAAAAAATAGAGAATGTGCAATTGGAAATGGAATCGATTCAAATAGATGAAGCGTTTTTGCAAAAAGAAAGTTATGTAGAAGAACTTCGTATGCAGCACATGTCTTATGAAAATGCACGACAAGAAATGCGCGATATGACAGGAACGATTACGAATATAAAAGAAGAGCTGACAGAATTAGAGCAACAAATCGGTGCTACGTTTGAAAGAGAAACAGTTCTTTCGTTTGATATGAGTTTGGCAACGAAAGAGTTAATTACGCAAACAGTGCAAAAGGCGCGTGAATTAGAAACGCAAAAAGCACAACTTGATGATCGTTTTAAAGTAGCGCAGGATCAATTAGAAGAACAAGAAGAAAATATAAGACAGATTAAGAAGCAAATGCTAGCGGATGAAGAGCGAAGTGCGTTAGCTGAGAAAGAGAAGTCGTTCCAAGATGCGGCGTTTATCGGCATGGGCGCAGAGAGAATGAAGCGTAAGTACGAGGAAAAAGCAGGAGCGGCTATGCAAAAGAAAAAGCAGTGGCAAAGCATTTGTCTTCTGTTACTTCTTATTAACACAGTCGTTTTATTTACAAGCTTATTTATAGATAACCGCCCGCTTTTATTTATTAGTGTCATTATTTTTGTAGGGATTGTTCTTGCACTTGTTTTATATAAAGATCCATCGAGTGGATTACAAGAAGAACTGCTTACTCTTCAGCAAAGTGCTGGCGGGAGACAAAGTGAAGAAGCGATGTCTGTGCGCTATGAGTTAGAAAAAGATGAAGAGATTCGGAAGTTATTTGAGCGTGAGTCTTATAAGTTGCAGCAAATGGAGCGAGCGTATGATAAAGTCGTTTCATCGTATGAGGAATGGGAGCGAGAAACGTTCCGCATTAGCGAACAAGTAAATGTGTATAAAATGCGCTATACGTTCCCTGAATTTTATACGTATGCGCACATATTACCAGCGTTTGAACGTATGGAAAAGATGCAGCAATTATATCGTGATTTAGAGAAGAAAAGTGAGCGCAAATCTTCATTGTATGAAATGATTTCGCATTTTGAACATAAACTAGAAACTGTTATCGGTAGTGCGGAGTATAGTAAGCTGCACGAGGCGCAAAGCCGTATGCAAAATGAGAAAGAAAAACGCCAAACTTGTAAGCAGCTAAAAGAGAAGCTTGCGGAATGGCAAGAAGAATATGCGTTCATGCAAGAGCAATTGAAACAACTGTTAGTAGAACGAGATAGTTTATGGCATATCGCACATTCTACAGATGAAGAGATGTTTTTAGAAGCAGGTAAATTTGCGGAAAAACGTGAAGATGCTGAGAAGCAAGTAGGGCGTTTATTACCGCAAATTGATCTATTAGAACAGCGTTTAACGAGTTTATCATTAGCTGAACATTATGAGGCTGACGGTTATGATGAGAAATTAAAGCAAGAAATGACAGCCGCGCAAAACTGTCTTACGAAGGAAAAAGAACTGACAGAGCGCATTACGAAGCATCGTATGGAAATTGCGAATTTAGAAGAAGGAAGTACGTACGGTGATTTAATGCACGAGTGGGAAATGAAAAAAGCGCAAGTGCGTGAACAAGTGAAGAAGTGGGCTGCGTATGCGGCCGCAAAGACAGTGTTAACGAAAACGAAGCAATATTATCACGAAGTACATCTTCCTCGTATTTTACAAAAATCAGAAGAGTACTTTGTGTACTTAACGGGCGGACGATATAGTAAAATCTTTTCACCGTCAGAGGCAGAGCCGTTCATTGTCGAGCGTAACGACGGTATACGTTTTTACAGTCATGAGCTAAGCCAAGCGACAGCGGAGCAGTTATATTTATCGTTACGATTTGCATTAGCGAAAACATTTGAGCATGATTATCCGTTTATTATTGATGATAGTTTCGTGCATTTTGATGCGGTAAGGACGAATCGTACGATTGAACTAATAAAGGAAATTGCGAAAGACAGACAAGTCATCTTCTTTACATGTCATGCGCATTTACTAACATATTTTACAGAAAAACAGATTATAAAATTAGTGCGTAAGCGTAAAGAAAATGAGTTGTAGTGTGCTATACTAAAAGTAACTGATATGGTGGAGGAATTCGAATGAAAAAGAAAATTGCAGAATATGAAGTTGGTGAACAAGTCGATGTTTTCTTGTTAATTAAAACAGCGACAAAAGGTCTAGCAAGCAATGGAAAGCCGTTTTTAACAGTAATCTTACAAGATCCAAGTGGAGATATTGAAGCGAAGCTATGGGACGTATCACCAGAAGTTGAGAAACAATATGTAGCGGAAACAATCGTTAAAGTAGCTGGTGACATTCTAAACTACAAAGGACGTATTCAATTACGTGTGAAACAAATCCGAGTTGCGAATGAAAATGAAGTAACGGACATCTCAGACTTCGTAGAAAAAGCGCCAGTGAAAAAAGAAGATATGGTCGAGAAAATTACGCAATACATATTCGAAATGAGAAATCCAAACATTCAACGTCTAACAAGACATTTATTAAATAAGCATCAAAATGAATTTTTAGAATATCCAGCAGCGACAAAGAATCATCACGAATTCGTATCTGGATTAGCTTATCACGTCGTATCGATGCTTGATTTAGCGAAAGCTATTTCAGCTCTATACCCATCTTTAGATAAAGACTTACTATATGCAGGCGTTATTTTACATGACCTTGGTAAAGTAATCGAATTATCTGGCCCAATTTCTACAACGTATACGTTAGAAGGAAATTTACTAGGCCATATTTCTATTATGGTGAACGAAATTGGTAAAGCAGCAGATGAGCTGAACATCGATGCAGAAGAAGTATTAATTCTTCAACACATCGTCCTTTCTCACCACGGAAAAGCAGAATGGGGTAGCCCAAAACCACCATTAGTGAAAGAAGCAGAAATTCTGCATTACATCGATAACTTAGATGCAAAAATGAACATGATGGACCGTGCATTAGGACGCACAAAACCAGGCGAATACACAGAGCGTGTCTTTGCACTTGATAATCGTTCGTTCTATAAACCGACGTTCCATAATTAATAATGTGAATAAAGTGGCCTCATTAAGTGTTAATACGCTTAGTGGGGCTGTTGTATAATGATAATAAAGTTATTGAATTTTGATTATTAAAAAGCTAAGAGCCTTACTACATTCTACGTAGCAAGGCTCTTTAAAGTTGTTTCAAATTACATCCATCTGTTCGTTCAAGTGTAACTATTCACAATTATTTGATATTATACAGGTGAATAGAAAGATAAATTAAAATTTAGTTTCGTAGTTGTAAAAGGAGGTTATTTATCCGACATTAACGGGCAGTAAAACTCCCACCTCAAAATTTGGCTGGAGCAAAGAAGTTAGGTGGGGGTCGGGCTGCCCGTAAACGTCCGATTGGTGAGGGCTGATTATAAGTTCACTTTATATTATTCTCTTATAATTTTCCAAAAAGGAGAGTTTATGAAAAAGATTATTGTTTTTGTATTAACGATATTTATATTATTCTCAAGATTTGCAACACAAAGTTATGCGTTGTCAGATTCGCAATCTGCGGCAATACAAGCGTTGCTAGATGATGCCTGTCGTATATCAGGTGTGCCGGGAATGTCAATCTCAATACTTGCTGATGATGAAGTGTTCTACTTTTCTTCAGGGTATGCAGACCGTGAAAAGGGGTTGTCTGCAAGTGAAAATACACTCTATGAGTTAGCCTCGGTCAGTAAAGCTTTTACCGGTATGGGTATTATGCTATTGGAAGAGCAAGGGCTGCTCTCAATGACTGACCCTGTCCAAAAATATTTACCTTGGTTTACATTAAAGTATCAAGGGAAACCTGTTGATATGCAAAATCTCACACTAAATAACTTTCTTCACCATACCAGTGGTCTAACAAATATTAGGCATCTTCAAAATATTCCACAAGGCAATACACCGGATATGTTGCAAAAGACTGTGGAAATGCTCGTGGATGCTGAATTGGCGTTCCCTCCCGGTGAACAGTATAACTATGGAACCGTTAATTATGACGTATTGGGTTTGGTTATTGAGATTGTGTCGCGACAAAGCTATGAAGACTTTATGAAGGAACAGGTATTTCAGCCGTTAGGTCTTCACCAGACGTATGTTTATAAAGAAGATGCTCAAGCCACTGGACAGTTGGCACAGGGCTACCGTTCTTCCTTTTTTATGACAACTCCATTTAAAGCTCCGGATTATGCTGGGAATAAACCCGCAGGCTACATCATTTCTAATACAAAAGATATGGCGCGTTGGATGGGCATACAGATGGGTATCGTGCAGGACATACCCGAAATATTTCACACGGTTATCGAAAAATCACATAGGGGTGATATGTCTGTTTCGGCTGTCAACGGTATGTATTATGCGGCAGGCTGGTCCGTAAACGCCGAACAAACGATTATAGAACACACTGGGGGCAATCCAAATTTCAGAACCGAAGTAGTCATACTGCCAAATGAACGAACAGCCGTCTCCTTGCTGAGCAACGGCACAAATACCAATACAAACATGGTACTAAAAGTTAAAGATATATTAGAAGGCAATCTAACTCAGTCATATGAAATAAGCGGCACACAGCTTTTGGATATCATTTTGTCGTCTATCACAATTATTCTTTGCCTATTGGCCGTTTTGCTATTTCTCTTAGGATTACGCAGAAGGAAAACGAATAATCAGCAGCCAATGACAAAAAAGAGAATAACCGTAACAGTTATTTTCCTGACCGCTACGATTGCCCTGGGTATACTGTGCTGTGCTTTCGATTGGTCAACAATACTTATGTGGCAAACATATAGTCTTCTTACAGCTTTGATTTCGTCAGCATTATTAACAGCAAGCATTACATGGTTTGTGTACACTCACCGATAAAATACCTCGCTCCTAAGATAAGCATAATGTTAAGTAATTAAATTTCGATTTATCCCGCTTTAATGAGCAGTAAGACCACATCTCCAAATTCAGCGAAAGCAAAGAAGTTAGGTGGGAGTCGGTCTGTCCGTAAACGTCCGATTGGTGAAGGCTAATAATCAGTGGGGGATGAAGAAAACCCCCACTGATTAAAGTTTCACTTTATTAAGAATGACATAAAATAGTTAAGAAGTACGCATGGGTTTAAAGAAGAGTTAGTAAAACATAGCTTGCCACTAGAATGGGAGTATATCAACTTTTTAGTTGAGTAACGCCAGTTTCAGAAAAAATATGTTAAGCAAAAAATACAATAAGCTGTCCATATGGGCAGCTTAGTTACATAATTCTCGATATTGGAAGTTGATCCTGTAGCGCTCTTTCTCGTAATTCACTATGTTTTCCAAAGAAAATAGCGAAAGGCAAGGCGATGAATACATTTACAAAATGACAAAACTGTAAGAATACACGAATGTTTGTAAGAAAGTTCGATGTTTTCCTTTTTCTTTTTTTATTATAGTGAAAAAGAAGAAAGAAATATTCTCTTATTTAGGAAAGGAAGATAATAATGATTGATCTATTAAATAAATGGATGTTAGAAAGTACAGGCAATTTCAATATCGTTGTAGGACTTACAGCACTTCTATTTTTGGGTTCAGTAATTGCACTTATTATTATTTACAAAAAAATTGGTAAACCAGATGAAAGAACAAATGCTATTTATTTAAAAATTACTTCTCGTATGTTTACTATTCAAATTCTAATGAATGCTATATTTATTTCTTTAGTTGGTAAAGATATTGAAAATTTCCGTCAAATCTTTATATTATTTGAAGCTTTTGTATTCTTTATTGGAGCTATTTATTCGTTTAAATTATATAAACAGGAATACAAATAATTCACTTATAAGAGACAATAAAAAAACAGTAGTGTATAAAATGAACTGCACCCCAATTGTTAGACACAGTCTAACAATTGGGGTGCAGTTCATTTTATTGTTCATTTTCAAAGGTAAACTTTTCATTTTTAGTTAACTGTATATTCTATACATATGAGGTTAACGTAACGTCTTATTCTCGGAAGTTATTCTACATTGTTCTTAAATAAACTTAATATTTGTTGAGCATCTGTATCCCTTATTATGTAATGTTCTAGATTTTTTTGTTCTTCATTATCTTGACGAGCAATTATAACTTTTTTATCCTCTAGCCAAATTAAATATGTTTCATTGGAACCATCTTGGTAATTTACATTCATTTGATAATCAATATTTGCTTTGGCCTCATCATCTAGCAAAAGAGGAATAACTCTTTCTCGATCCTTATCTATTCCTGTATGTTCCATGGATTTAATAATTTGATCAAACTGTAGATTTATAACTGCTTTTTTATTTTTTACCTTAGTGGATATAAGCTCAATGTTCTTTATTTCCTTTCCTTGAAAGAAAATAGGTTTACGATTTTCCTCTTGTTGTATGGAGGCAGTTTTTACTTTTGGTTGTTCAGTAGTAGATGTACTACCAGTGTTTGTCTCAGTCGAACAAGCGGATAGATATAGGAATAATGATAAGGTCAGTAATGATATATTTTTATTCATAAATTAACTCCTTTCTTTTATAGATAACATTCCTTTTCAACATGTAATAAACCTTTTTAAAGGGGAGAAGTTGTCTACTCTTCGTATGAATACTTTATCCCGCGTTAATGGACAGTAAAACCCCCACTGATTATTAGCCTTCACTTTATCATTCTCCAGTTCAAAATGTTATCCAATAAAAAAATATCTCGAATTTGAGATAAATTACTTGCTTTTTAATCACTTGAGATGTAAAGTGATAGTGACGAGAGTGATTGAGTCATATGAAAAACATATACTCAATTGCTTTCGATTGAAAAACGAAGTAACTTATTCAGTAAAAACTAAGATGAATTTACAAAAACATAATGAGAATAAATTGAAAAGCTAAGAAGCATATTATTTTTTAGGTATCACTTGACTAGTAAAATGAAACGGAGGAATTATCAATGTATGAAATTAAAGGGCATCATCACATTTCAATGGTTACAAAAAACGGAAGTGAGAATAATCATTTTTATAAAAACGTGCTTGGTTTACGCCGTGTGAAAATGACGGTAAACCAAGATGATCCATCCATGTATCATTTATTTTACGGAGATAAAACAGGAAGTCCAGGTACGGAACTATCATTTTTTGAAATGCCTTTAGTAGGAAAAACGTACCGCGGTACGAATGCAATTACGCGAATCGGATTACTCGTTCCTTCAGAGGAAAGTTTACATTACTGGAAAGAACGATTTGAGAAATTTGGTGTGAAACATAGTGAAATCACAACATATGCAAATCGTCCTGCTTTGCAATTTGAGGATGCGGAAGGTCTTCGTCTCGTGCTACTCGTTTCAAATGGAGAAAAAGTGGAGCACTGGGAAACGTGGGAGAAATCAGAAGTTCCTGCAAAGCATCAAATTCAAGGAATGGGTTCTGTGGAAATGACAGTGCGTAGACTTGATAAACTGGCGAGTACACTTACAGACATATTTGGTTATACAGAAGTTAGCCGAAATGACGAAGAAGCGATTTTCCAATCTATTAAAGGAGAAGCCTTTGGAGAAATCGTTGTGAAATATTTAGATGGTCCTACTGAAAAGCCGGGCCGCGGTAGCATTCACCATTTAGCGATTCGTGTAAAAAACGATGCAGAGCTAGCTTATTGGGAAGAACAGGTAATACAAAAAGGTTTCCATTCTTCAGGCATTATCGACCGTTTCTACTTTAAAAGCTTATACTTCCGCGAATCAAACGGAATCTTATTTGAAATTGCGACAGATGGACCAGGATTTACAGTTGATGGAGATGTAGAGCATTTAGGAGAAAAGCTGGATTTACCGCCGTTCTTAGAAGATCAGCGAGCAGAAATTGAAGCGAAATTAGCACCTATTGAAGAGAAATAATAGAAGAGAAAATAAAATTTAAAACCATTGGAGGAATATAAAATGAACCAATTAAAAGGAATTCACCACGTTACAGCAATTACAAGTAGTGCAGAAAAGAACTATGAGTTTTTCACTCACGTTTTAGGAATGCGTTTAGTTAAAAAAACAGTAAACCAAGATGATGTTCAAACGTACCATTTATTCTTTGCAGATGATAAAGGTAGTGCAGGAACAGATATGACATTCTTTGACTTCCCAGGTATTCCAAAAGGAGTACATGGTACAAATGAAATTTCAAAAACTTCATTCCGCGTTCCAACTGATGCAGCACTAGCGTATTGGGTGAACCGTTTTGACCGTCTTGAAGTGGAGCATACAGGAATTAAAGAGCAATTTGGTAAGAAAACTCTTTCGTTCGTTGACTTTGATGATCAACACTATCAATTAATCTCAGATGAACTTGATAACGGGATAGAATCAGGTACACCGTGGCAAAACGGTCCAGTTCCATTAGAATATGCAATTACTGGCTTAGGACCTGTATTTATTCGTATCGCAAACTTTAGTTTCTTTAAAGAAGTGTTAGAGAAAGTTCTATTATTTAAAGAGATTGCGCAAGAAGGAGAATTCTATTTATTTGAAGTAAACGAAGGCGGAAACGGTGCTTCTGTTATTGTGGAACATAATACGGTTCTTCCAGAAGCAAGACAAGGTTTTGGTACAGTGCACCATGCTGCATTCCGCGTAGAAAATCGTGCTGTATTAGAAGAATGGATTGAGAGAATCGGTAGCGTTGGCCTTCCGTCATCTGGATATGTAGATCGTCACTTCTTCGAGTCATTATACGCAAGAGTAGCACCGCAAATTTTATTTGAATTTGCAACAGACGGCCCAGGATTTATGGGAGATGAGCCATACGAAACACTTGGCGAAAAATTATCTTTACCTCCGTTCCTAGAGCCAAAACGTGAAGAAATCGAAAAATTAGTTCGTCCAATTGATACAGTAAGAAGCACGAAGGAATTTATTAAAGAGTAACAATAGAGATAGTAAGTAGGAGAGCAAGTAGTTTTAGCTGATCGCTGGAACTGCTTGCTTTTTTTATTTTCGCTTTATAAGTATTTTGCTAAAATGAATGTAAAACTGATGGAGGAATAGAATGACGAAAATAAGTGGGTATACTTGTAGATGCTGCGGTACATATCATGAAGAAGTTCCAACTAGCTATGGATCAGCAGCTCCTTTTTATTATTATGACGCTGAACCTGAAGAGCGAGAAGATAGATTTGAAATGAATGATGATTTATGCGTAATGGATGGAGAACATTTTTTCATTCGAGGAAGTATTGAAATTCCTATCATTGGTACAGATGAACATTTCATATGGGGTGTATGGGTTTCATTAAGTGAAGCAAATTTTGATAAGGTGAATGAATGCTGGGATAAACAAGAACTGTTAGAGCCGATGTTTGGGTGGCTTTCAACGGATTTACCATATGAGTTGGAAACAGTAAGCTTAAAAACGATGGTCCATCCAAGAGCCGATGGCATTCGTCCTTATATTGAACTAGAGCCGACAGACCATCCTCTAGCAGTGGAGTTTAGAGAAGGAATAACGCTGGAACGGGTACAAGAAATAGCGGAACAACTGTGTGTAAATAACGAGGATGATGAAAATTAAGAGTGGAAACAAAGTGTACTATTTCATAAACCTGTACTGGTTTTAAGGTATCCATAATGTGATCTAAATTAACTTGGATGTAATAAGATTGTTTTTATGGTTCTACTAATTCGGAAGTATTCAGGAAATCCATTTTTGATATATACTCTATTGTTTAACTTGAGCCGAGATATAATAAGAATCATGAAGCATTGTACTTAAAGTAACCTTAGTTCAGGTATTCGCTGAGCTAAGGTTATTTTTATTTGTAATTTCTTGCAACCATTTTAAAGCATATACAGTCTAATAGTTATATAAAACATAAATGGTAGATTTCTAAGGGGGAATTTAAAATGGAGCTGCTTATAAAGCTGGCTCAAAAAGGTGATGAGGAAGCCTTTATTGAGGCCATTGATATATTAATGCCACAAATGTATAAGGTGGCAAAAGCACGCTTGAAAAATGAAGAAGATATAGGGGATGCAATACAGGAAACGATTTTGTCTGCTTTTACGAATTTAAAAAAGGTAAAAGAACCAGGTTATTTTAAAACATGGATTACGAAAATATTAATGAATAAATGTAATGATATAGTGCGAAAAAATAAGGTTTTATATGTGGATGATTATGGGAAGGTGCAGGGAGATCAAGTCGTAAAAGAAAATATTGAACAAAAGCTTGAATTTGATAATATGCTTAGTTATTTAAGTGTGGAGTATCGATTAGTAATCGTACTCTATTATGTAAATAAATTTAAAACAAAAGAAATTGCAGAGATTTTAAATGAAAAAGAAGGAACGATTAAATCAAGACTACATAGAGCGAGGCAACAGTTAAAAGAATATTATTTAAAAGAAGACTGGGAGAGTATAAACAATGGGGGGAATTTAAAATGAATGATCAATTCGAGCATAAATTAGAGGAAGCATTAAATGATGATGTAACAATTCCTACTAGTGTTTTGAAGAAAAAAGAACTTGCTTTTGAAGCAATTAGAAAAAGTAAAAAACAAAAACAAACATCCTCTCATAAAAAAATATTGGCAGCAATGATAGCGGGGCTAACGATTGTTGGGGCAAGTGTCGGAGTTGGTGTGTATGGTGATTCAACATTAGCTGTGGTAAAGGAATTCTTCTTTGTGAAAGATCAGGGAGTTCAAAAAGCCGCAGACAATGGATATACGCAAAAAGTAGATGAGAATAATGTGATGAAAGATAATGGTGTTACAATCCAAGTTAAAAATGTACTGTATGATAAATCTAAAATAGCAGTTTCCTTACAATTGAAATTTGAAGATAAAAGTATAATAAGTAAAGTGACAGATTTAAGAATGAAGTATGATTTAACAGATGATAAAGGGCGATATATAGAGAAGGCAGAACATACAGAAGAGTTAACAAATGAAAATAGTAAGATGTTGGCAGGTAGTGAATGGAGTATTCAGGCAGGTGAAGAAGAGGGGGAAATAACTTATAATTTAATATTCCATCCTATGAATTCAATTGATACTATTGATAGTTTAAACTTTAATATTAGTTCTATATCTTTATTTGCGCCATTAGAAAATAAAGATGTTTCTTACAGGACAGAAGCAGAATCTCAATCAAATACTGTAAAAGAAAATATAGAAGATTGGCATAAGAATGGTATGCAACTTAATAAGGAGATTCAAGGGAAGTGGCAAGGGGGAATAAAATTAGACTCGAAGTTTAAAGGAAATCAAGAGATTCATTTCGTCCCTAAACAACAACCGGAGTCTGTAAGAATAGTGTCTGCAGAAGTACTACCAACAGGGACGAGTATTACATTTGAACGTGATACTTTTGGAGATGAGGAAGAAATAAAGCGTCAGATAAAAACAATTGATAGTGTAATTCTTATGGATGAAAAAGGGAAAACATATAAGTCAACGTTGAAGGGGTACTCAAGTGTTGGGGATAATGGGAAAACAATTAAAGTGAAAACGTTTGATGTTACTACTTTTGATAATGTGAATCATTTTAAAGTGTTAGTAAAAGATGGTGATGGAAAAGATGTTGTAATCGATTTAGTTCGTGAAGAGAAAAAATAAAGTGTACGATAAAAAACGCAAACTTCTAATCAAAGGAAGATTGCGTTTTTTAGTAACTAAAAGAAGTAAGGGACACCAAGTATAGTGACAACAAGCCTTTTTTCGGATAGGCAATAGTCCGGCCAATTAATTCGGTGATGAAAAGGAAGGTAGCACCAAACAGTGCTGAGCAACCAATTTTTGATGATTCATTCCAAAATATTAGCTCGCACGAACCAGGCTGCCCGTTAACGCAGATAAAATAATTGACTTACTTTAAATATGTAACTATAATAGTTACGAAATAACCATCACTAATGGCAGTGAGTAATATTTTTTTAATATAATTGTAACTATTGTGGTTACAATTAAAATTAATCATAAAACAACCAAATAATGTAAAAACTTTAAATAGCAACAAGAGAAAGGAGACGGGAATGTTGAAACGGTTTAAGTTTTATTTAGTTAGCGGTATTGTGCTCGTTTTGTTAATCGTATGTAACTTCGTTGATAAGCCAATTGCGAAGGTTGAAGAAGTGAAAGATACTGTTATGATGAAGCTGAATACGAAAGAGAGTATGGCGCAGATTGATGGACAGACGATTTATTTTAAGCAAATTGGCGTAGGGAAACCGCCGTTACTTATGCTGCACGGGTTTGGTGGTTCTTCAGATGGATTTAGTGATATTTATCCGGAACTTGTAAAGGACCACACGATTATAGCGGTTGATATTTTAGGATTTGGACGTTCTTCGAAGCCGGTTGATTTTCAGTATTCGTTTCCTGCGCAAGTGAATTTATATTATAAGTTAATGAAGAAACTCGGATACGATCAATTCGCAGTACTTGGTCATTCGATGGGCGGAGAAATGTCTCTAAATTTAGCGTATTTATATCCGGATGCAGTAACGCATCTCATTTTAGCGGATTCTACAGGAATAGAGTCTTTCCAGCAAAAAGAAAGTTATGAAGTGCCGCCGCTATCAACAGACTTACAAACTGTAACAGAGATTACGGATTATAATAAAAGTGCAGTGAAAAATAGTCGCGACGATAAAGAGCATTATGATCAGCTTACGAAAATGAGAGAGCGCCGCATCGCGATGGAAGCAGACAAAATTAAGGTGCCGACTTTAATTATATGGGGACGTCACGATAAGAGCGTTTCTTGGAAAAATGGTGAACTGTATCATCAGCTATTTACGAATAGTACGTTTCATATCATTGAAAAAGGATACCACGCACCGTTTCGTCAGGAACCAATCGAATTTATGGAATATGTACAAGCGTTCTTCGCGAAGAATCCACAATAAATTTTAAGCATAAATCCACTTCTTTCCTCATACAGTGAAACTAATAAGGCTTGTCTAAGGAAAGGAATGAAGTACAGTGGAAACTTTACCATGGTGGGTGTATCTTGTAATCGTAGGGATCGTATTAAGTGGCTACATGGTTTTATATACTTCAAAAAAAGAGCAAGAGATGGATAATGAGTTTATCGAAAAAGAAGGCGAAGTATATATGAAGCGTTTAGAAGAAGAGCGAGAGAAGCGGAATCAGGATAGTGATAAGGATTCGGTTTTGCTTTAATAGAAATTTTGAAAGGCTATCACCTAGTAGAATTTTATATCTAGGTGATAGCCTTTTTTTGCTGGAGGAGCAGTATATGTTCATCAAGCTAAGTTTATATAAGTTGAATTTTACATGTATACGAGATTCATCATGAACCTTTATTGATGGTATTTATATATATGTTTCCTCATAAGAATGGAACTAGCGCAGTATCTACAGGGGGGATTAACAATGCATAGGGATGAAACATCATTACATCCTGATACGGGTGTTACGTCTGTAATGTTTGTTGAACGTTCATTAAATGAAATTCGTTTTTGGTCTAGAATCATGAAGGAGCATTCCTTTTTTCTTCGCCTGGGGTTTAGATGCGAGGATACGCAACTAATCGAAGAGGCTAATCAATTTTATCGATTGTTTGAACATATTGAACAAATAGCGCATTCCTATACAAATGAAACAGATCCTGAGCAAATAAAAAGATTTAATTCAGAAGTACAACAAGCCGCGACTAATATTTGGGGATTTAAACGAAAAATTTTAGGATTAATTCTCACATGTAAATTGCCAGGACAAAATAACTTTCCACTTTTAGTTGACCATACAAGTAGGGAAGCTGATTATTTTAGAAAACGTTTAATACAATTAAATGAAGGTAAATTAGATGCTCTTCCTGATGCCATTATTAAAGAAAATGTTTTCTTTTTAAGGATTATGGCAGACCACGCTAAATTTATTGGTCATCTTCTTGATCCATCGGAAAGAAAGCTTGTAGATACAGCTCGGAATTTTAGTAATGATTTTGATGAATTGATGTATCAAGCAATTGACTTAGAATCTATGAAGCCACAATCCCAAACAGTCCCTCTTTTAGATCAATTTTTAGATCAAAATCGTGTGTCGGTTACATCTCTTCGGGATTTTAAGAAAACAGCACGTGATTTAATTGAGCAATGTAAAATAAAGAGTATCATTCATCCATTATTAGCAGATCATGTTTTCCGTGAAGCTGATAGATTTCTTGAAATCATTGATATGTATGATGTTCACCTTACAAATATTCAATCCCAACCTAGATATTAGAAGATAAGGAAAGATACTATTTTATTTTCAGTTGAGAAGTTAACAATTTATTGTAAGCTTCTTTTCTTTTTGATGAAAATGTTTAAAAATGAAACTTTACGTTATTCTTTCTGGAGAATGATAAGAAAGGATGGCGTATTTTTTATGCTTAATCTAGTCATCCGTTCATTGTATTATTGTTCGGGAAATTATTATAGAAGAAAAGTATATAAAACCAGCGTGATATAAAGTATGAAATAGCGCCATTTCAACATGTAACGCACAAGTTGCACAGCCAACGCAACGATAATTCGCTTTACTCTTCATCAGTTATTTGACCATACTAGACGTAGAGAGGTGATAAACACAGTATGATTTTTAGTGAACGCTTAAAACAAGAACGAGAAAAACGAAATTGGTCGCAACATGATTTGGCTGAAAAAATTCATGTAAGCAGGCAGTCTGTTTCAAAATGGGAGACGGGAAAGAACTATCCGAGCATTGAAATTATTATTCATTTAAGCGATCTGTTCGGTATTACGATTGATGAGTTGCTAAGGAGTGATGAAGAGTTGACGCAAAAAGTAATTAACGATAGCAAACAATTAGCATATCCAAAATGGAAGGTGTTTTTCGATAGTATATTCATGCTAGGAGTATTTTTGTTTCTTACTAAAATCGTTGTATGGACGTTAAATAAGTTTGCAGGAGCGAGCATTACAATTGTAGCGGACGCGCCGTATGTAATGAATTTTTTACCCCTCATCTTAATGGTTGTAGGTGGTATCGGATCTGATAAGTTGAAGAAAATATATAGATAGAGGAAATAATTCCCCCGCACTAGCTGTTCTTTCTACTCAAATTGTGTACTATAAAGGATAGGATGACATAAAGAAGGGGACATTTAGAATGGAATTTCATGAACAGAAGATTTTGCCGGCAGTGAGGCAAATTAAAGATTTGGAAAAGCTATTACATAGTTCGTATGAGTATATCGTTATTTTAGATATTCATGTCGGTCAATTGAAGAGCGTCGTGTCACTTGCGAAGCAATATTGTAAAAAGGTGTTTTTACATGTGGATTTAATTCATGGCTTGCAGAGTGATGGGCATGCGACGGAGTATTTATGCCAAGAGTTTAGACCGTACGGGTTACTTTCGACAAAGGCGAGTGTCATTATGAAGGCGAAGCAAAAGGGTGTTGTTTCCATTCAACGCATCTTTTTAATTGATTCTAGCGCGATGGAAAAGAGCTGTAATTTGCTAGAAAAGACGAAGCCGGATTATATAGAGGTGCTTCCTGGTGCGCTAACGGATGTGATTGCTGAAGTGAAAGAGCGTACGGGTGTCCCGATTTTAGCGGGTGGTTTCATTCGTACTGTGGAAGATGTTGAAAGAGCTTTAAATGCTGGTGCGACAGCGATTACGACATCAAAACGCGAACTATGGAAACATTACCAAAAAAAGTGACGAAAATGTGAATATTTACGTTGACACCGCTTTCATAAGAGGTTAACATTATAGACAAGTTAATAAACGTGACGGAGAAAAGTAGAGATCCACATTTCATTGTTTCTATATAAATTTATATAGAAGCGTGCAAAGCTGTGGGTCTTTTTCTTTTTACAAAAACGAATGGCCATTCATTTTACCTCTATCACATTTGGAAGCGTTTAAATTGATTGTGGAGGGATACTATGTCAGCATTTTTAGGAGAGTTAGTAGGGACTGCGTTGTTAATCTTACTTGGTGGCGGCGTTTGCGCTGGTGTAAGTTTAAAGAAATCGTTTGCGAAAGATTCTGGTTGGATTGTTATTACAATGGGCTGGGGCTTAGCAGTTGCTATGGCAGCGTATGCAGTTGGATCAATTAGTGGGGCACATTTGAATCCGGCTTTAACGATAGGATTAGCATTTAAGGGAGCGTTCCCATGGAGTGACGTACCAGGTTATATCGCAGCACAAATGATTGGGGCAATTATCGGGGCAGTTCTTGTATATTTACATTACTTACCACACTGGAAAGAAACAGAAGATCCAGGAACAAAATTAGGTGTATTTGCAACAGGTCCAGCAATTCCGAACACATTTGCAAACCTTTTAAGTGAAATGATTGGAACATTCGTTTTAGTATTTGGTATATTAGCAATTGGAGCAAATAAATTTGCAGATGGTTTAAATCCATTTATCGTAGGTTTCTTAATCGTAAGTATTGGTTTATCATTAGGTGGAACAACAGGATACGCGATTAACCCGGCTCGTGATTTAGGTCCGCGTATCGCACACTTCTTCCTTCCGATTGCAGGAAAAGGCGGTTCAAACTGGAAGTATGCATGGATTCCAGTAGTTGGTCCAATTTTAGGTGGATCACTTGCAGGATTATTCCATCAAGTTGTATTTGAAGGAAAACAAAATGTAGCACTTATTTATGTGATTATTGCAACTGTGATTGTACTAGCAATCTCTTATATGACAAGTAAAAAAAGTGAAAGCAATACAAATAGTAGAAAAGTAGCATAGGGGGAAACCGATATGAAAAAATATATTCTTTCTTTAGACCAAGGAACAACTAGCTCACGCGCAATTCTGTTCAATAAAAAAGGTGAAATTGTTCATTCAGCTCAAAAAGAGTTTACACAACATTTTCCAAAGCCAGGTTGGGTAGAGCATAATGCACAAGAAATTTGGGGATCTATTTTAGCGGTTATCGCAACTTGCTTAAGCGAAGCAGATGTAAAACCAGAACAAATCGCTGGTATCGGTATTACGAACCAACGTGAAACAGCAGTTGTTTGGGAGAAAACGACTGGAAAACCAATTTACAACGCAATCGTATGGCAATCTCGTCAAACAGTTGAAATTTGTGATGAGTTAAAAGAAAAAGGTTATAGCGAAACAGTTCGCGAAAAAACAGGTCTTTTAATTGACGCATACTTCTCTGGTACGAAAGTAAAATGGATTTTAGATAACGTTGAAGGTGCAAGAGAAAAAGCAGAAAACGGCGATCTATTATTCGGAACAATTGATACGTGGCTTGTATGGAAATTGTCTGGCGGTAAAGCGCACGTAACAGATTACTCAAATGCATCACGTACATTAATGTTTAACATTCACGACTTACAGTGGGATGATGAGCTTCTAGATATGTTAACAGTGCCAAAGAGCATGCTTCCAGAAGTACGCCCATCATCTGAAATTTATGGCGAAACAATTGACTATCACTTCTTCGGTCAAAATGTACCGATTGCAGGTGTAGCTGGTGACCAACAAGCAGCATTATTTGGACAAGCTTGTTTCGGTGAAGGTATGGCGAAGAACACTTACGGAACTGGTTGCTTCATGTTAATGAACACAGGTGAAAAAGCAGTAGCTTCTGAGCATGGCCTATTAACAACAATTGCATGGGGAATAGATGGTAAAGTGAACTACGCATTAGAAGGAAGTATTTTCGTAGCTGGTTCGGCAATTCAATGGTTACGTGACGGAATGCGCATGTTTAAAGATGCAAGTGAGAGTGAAGTGTACGCATCACGCGTTGCATCAACGGAAGGTGTATACGTTGTACCAGCATTCGTAGGTTTAGGTACACCGTACTGGGATAGTGAAGTACGCGGCGCTATGTTTGGTGTAACGCGCGGTACGACGAAAGAGCACTTCATTCGTGCAACACTAGAATCTTTAGCTTACCAAACGAAAGATGTATTATGCGCAATGGAAGCAGATTCAGGTATTGAACTGAACACATTACGCGTAGATGGCGGAGCTGTTAAAAATAACTTCTTAATGAAGTTCCAAAGTGATATTTTAGATGTTCCTGTAGAGCGTCCAGTGATCAATGAAACGACAGCTTTAGGTGCAGCATACTTAGCTGGTCTTGCGGTTGGATATTGGAAAAACCAAGATGAAATTAAAGAACAGTGGCATATGGACAAACGCTTTGAACCAACGATGGAAGCGGAAACAAGCGAAGAGCTATATGCTGGATGGAAAAAAGCAATTGAAGCAACAAAAGCTTTCAAATAATCATAAACAGTGTTATAATGGTGACAAGTTAATAATTCGGTAGGAGATTTGGAGAGACCACAACGCGCTATAGAGGCGAAATCTATAGCGGAGTTTGTGGTCTCTTTTTTCGTTATCAAAGGGAGGAATTACCATGAAATTTTCAAGTAAACAACGTAAAGACGTATTAAACGGAGTAAATAAACAAGAGTTAGATGTGATCGTAATTGGTGGAGGTATTACTGGTTCTGGTATTGCATTAGATGGGGCAACACGCGGGTTATCAACAATTGTGTTTGAAATGCAGGACTTTGCAGCAGGTACATCAAGTCGTTCAACGAAACTTGTACACGGTGGTCTACGTTATTTAAAACAACTTGAAGTGAAAATGGTAGCAGAGGTGGGGAAAGAGCGTGCGATCGTATATGAGAACGGTCCCCATGTAACAACACCAGAGTGGATGTTACTTCCGTTCCATACAGGCGGTACGTTCGGATCATTCAGTACATCAATTGGTCTTCGTGTATACGACTTCTTAGCAGGCGTAAAACGAAGCGAGCGCAGAAAAATGTTTAACCGTGAAGAAACATTAAACAAAGAGCCTCTTGTAAAACAAGAAGGATTAAAAGGCGGCGGTTACTACGTAGAATATCGTACAGACGATGCGCGTCTTACAATTGAAGTAATGAAAGAAGCAATTGAACGCGGTGCAAAAGCTGTTAACTACGCAAAAGTAGACAGTTTCTTATATAAAGATGGAAAAGTATGCGGTGTGCGTGTAATCGATTTACTAGATGGAGAAGTATATGAAGTGTACGGTAAGAAAATTGTAAACGCAGCTGGTCCTTGGGTAGATACACTTCGTGAAAAAGATAACTCGAAAAAAGGAAAAGTACTTCAGTTATCAAAAGGTGTTCACTTAGTCATTGATCAAAAACGTTTCCCATTAGGGCAAGCAATTTACTTCGATACACCAGATAAACGTATGGTGTTCGCGATTCCTCGCGGCGGAAAAACATACGTAGGTACAACAGATACGTTCTATGATAAAGACGCAGCTGTACCGCACATGACAACAGAAGATCGCACATACATCATTAATGCGATTAACTACATGTTCCCAAGCGTAAAAATTACGGAAAAAGACATTGAGTCAAGCTGGGCTGGTGTACGTCCGTTAATTTATGAAGAAGGTAAGAATGCATCTGAAATTTCTCGTAAAGATGAAATTTGGACTTCTGAATCTGGTTTAATTACAATCGCAGGTGGTAAATTAACAGGATACCGCAAAATGGCTGAAATGGTAGTAGACTACGTAACGAATCTATTACAAAAAGAAGGTCATAGTGCATATCCGAAGAGCGACACGAAACATATGCCAATCTCTGGTGGACATGTAAGTGGTTCACAAGGATTCCCAGCATTCGTTGCGAAAAAAGCAGGCGAAGGTACGAAATACGGTTTAACGACAGCACAAGCAGAAGAATTCGCGAAATTCTACGGCTCTAACGTAGACGTACTATTCGACTTAGCGAAAAAACATAAAGACGAAGCGAAAGAATACAACATGCCGCTAGACGTTCTAATCCCACTTGTATACGCAATGGATTACGAAATGACAGCAAAACCAGTTGACTTCTTCGTACGCCGCAGAGGCGCTGTATTCTTCAATATCCACTGGGTATACGAGTGGAAAGAAGCAGTAATCAACTACATGGCTGCGAAACTAGGCTGGAGCAAAGAAGAGCAAATGAAATACACTGCTGAATTAGAAAAAGCATTAACAGACGCTGTCATTCCTGTAGATCAACAAGAGCAGGCAGCTGCATTAGCATAAAATAGAAAACCGCCTGAAGGGGAGCCTTTAGGTGGTTTTTTTTTTTTTTTTTTTTTTTTGTGTGGTTTATTTCTCCAACTATGTTGCATAACGACATATGTTGTTATACGATGTATGTAAGGTGGTGGTATTGTTGGACAAAGAAATCTTGAAGGGAAGTATAGATATTTTATTACTTTCTATCATTGCAAAACGTGATACATATGGATATGAAATAGCTCAAAGTTTAAAGGATGCAAGTGAAGATTTGTATAGTATGGGGCAGGGAACTTTGTATCCAGCTTTAAAGCGATTAGAAAAAAAGGAATTTCTTGAATCTTATTGGAATCAATCTGAGAATGGGATGAAAAGGAAATTTTATACTATTACAAGTAAAGGGAAAAAAGAATTGCAGAAGAAAGTGAACTCTTGGGAGCGTGTAACATCATTAATTCAAGCTTGTCAGAAAGGAGTTATTTATGAGTGAATTTGATGAGTATATTAAGTCCATTTTAGCTTATTCAGAACTTAGTAATATTGAACAGGATGAGCTATTTCTAGAAATATATGATCACTTGAACAGCTTGAAAGAAGAATATATGGAACAAGGTATGAATGAAAAAGAAGCGGTGTATAAAGCGATTCAAAGTTTTGGCGAATCAAAAGTCATTGGTTTAGGGATTAATCAATCGGTATACGAAGTTCCTAGACCATTAAAGATATTATTAAAAATTTTATGTATTCCTTATATAATGATTTGTTTTATTGTCTTTTTAGGAACATTTATTTCGACTTCTACATTTGACTCTATTCGTAGTTTGACAGGTGGAACTGTCTATCATCCGATTGAATTTTGGCAGCAATTTTTACATATATCTGACTTAGAAACGTTATTACAACTTTTTGGAATAACACTTTGGCAAATTAAAGATTTTATTGCGCATCCGGGTCTGTGGGGGAACTCAACTTATTGGTTAATCGTTTTACAACATATAATATTGTTAGTTCCATTTGGATTTTTTGTTCCAGTATTGATTAATAAAGTGACTAATTATAAGAAGGCTTGTAAGTGGTATGTTATGACCTTTCTTGTTTGGGAGTTATTACATTTACTAACTTTATCTGATGTTTTTGATGTGTGGCGGATTGCTATAAATATGCTCGGTGCATCGATAGGATATCTTTTATTTATAAGCATGATACAAATGGATAATAAATTTAGGGCTATGCGCAAGAAGATATTTGAAAATTAACTTGCTATCGTGTAGTTAAAATTATATGAATTTAGCTTGATGATAATAGAGTATCACTGAAAACATAGGTACTATATAGTGAGAGGATTTTTATATTCGTAATAGGTGTTGTTTTTTGGTTATTGATACTGCTATGAAACGGGTGCATGATCCGTCTTTATTGGTGCTATAAATGATGATAAATACACAGCTGAACTAGAAAAAGCATTAACAGACGCTGTAATTCCTGTAGATCAACAAGAACAGGCAGCTCGTTAGCGTAAAATAGAAACCACCTGAAGGGGAGCCTTTAGGTGGTTTCTATTGTATCGCATTTTAATTTGTCTAGTTTTGAAGTTTATTTTTTCTTCTTAATAGACAACTTTGTAACAAATGGATGGTGATCTAGTTGAGCATTTGAAATGAATTTATTTAAGCAATTATCATTTTCAGAAACATATGTAGTGAATTTGGTTTCATCATCAGTTAACTTATGAAGTCTATTAAATACAGTTTCTAATTTATATAATCTTTTATCTTTAATTGTATAGTCATTAATTCCGTGTTTATACTCAGATAAAATGGATATGAAAGAATTATCTATCTTATTCCGTTTTAAACGAGAAATTGTAAATGGATTGGGTCTTTTAGTGTAAGAATCATGAAAAAATTTTTCAATGTATGTCATGCCGCGCCTACAGTCCTCGGTAGTTTCATTTTTAATATAATAATCTTTTTGAATTTTCTTGCCCTCTGGATTGATATAACAATAATCAATTTTAATAATATATGATTCTTTTCTATAGTGTTTGCTTCTGTTAATCCCGTTGTTGGAAAAATAAATCTGGATATGGCAATTATTTACAGATGGATCTTCTTTATCTATCTTTAATGAAATAGTATTAGGTTTGTCTTTTAAGGAAAAAGGTCTAAATTCACATATAGGAAAGATTAATTGATACCTTTTATGCAATAGTATTTTCTGTTCTGTGTTATAAGCTTTACGGTGGAACATCAACTCAGTTCTTTTTTGAGATACTATGTGCTCAAGTTTTTTTTCTTTTTGTTTGAATAGGCCTATGTTTTTTAGGAAGCTCATAATAGGTCCTGTAGGTCGTTGGTTTAATAAATCTTCATATTGTTCTTTGACCATTAGGTAATCTTTATGGCGTGCATCCAATTCTTGAACTGCATGTATTTCATTTTCGAGATTATAACGGCTGAATACTTGGTGAATATTAGAATTTACCTCTTTGCATTTTAATAGGGTTGCATTATCTAATTCTTCTGTTCTCTTTAATAAGGGAATAATATCCCTACTAAATGCATGTTCAAAATTGAATTGTGTAAATCCATATTCATAATAAGAATATATATTATCTATATCCTTCTGACATAGGTCTAAAAAATTACTTATTTCTAATTTAGTTAATCTATCTCGTTTAAATTTAAACTTAATATTAGCAAGAAAAGAATTTAATTGATTAAAACCAGAAAATGAGGGTAATAACTTTTGGAAGTATTCTTGTTCCTTTCTTTTTAAATCCGTTTCATCAGCCTCTTCTAAAATAATCATACGAAAGTCTTGTAATGTACAGTTGTTTTCTAGCATATATTTGAAAATTTTACAGGCTTTAAATTTCCCTTCGTAGTATGATTCGAACTCGGAGAAGAAGTATTCATAATACGTTTCATAAGAAAGTCTATTTAAAGACAGTATTTCGCAGAGATGCTCTTTATATCTTCTTTGTATATCTTTCGACTGTCCTATGTATATCGGAACAAATTTATCACTATCGAAGTTATCTATATATATCATATATATGCCGGTAACTTTATACTTCGTTTCGGGTGTAACCTCTCTATATGCATTATCTTGTATAAGTTGTTTTACTCGTTCCTTTACATGATCTATTGTTATTGTGTTACTTGCCACGATGTACCTCCCAAATAAAGCATTAATAATTTTATTTATTAAGTTTATCAGTTTTTTAACAGGTAACGTATGTTTTATATTATTTGTTTTGAATTAATCCATATTATGAGTGGAAAATCTCGATAAAGTAGTGAGAAGGAGGAGAGTTTCTAAATATTTGAATTACCGCATCGGTATCTTACAAGCCTTTGGAAACCGCATATGGAAGAGGAGTCGACTAAAGGAGTTCTCTTTTTAATTTAGCTGAGGGTATACCTTGCTAAAAGAAAAGCTTTCGGGTGCTGGTTTTGATAAAATATTTATGACAATCCAGAACGGCTAGAACACTACGATAAAACCCTTATTACAAACTTAAAAAGCGCCTTGGGAGAGAAGCGCTCTTTAAGTGAATGTATTGTAACGACATTCGGTTTATTATATGTAAGTTACTGAGGAAGTGTTTTATAAAAAACGTTATTGCCATCCGTATTTTTTATAAATTTATAAAACTTTTCCATACAGTGCGTCGTCTAATATATGGGAAGGAGGAAATGATGTGGATGAATTAACGGTAGAAGCGTTTGAAATAGAAGATAAGGAACTCCTTATCGATGAAATTATGAACAAGTATGGACAAGAAGTCCTGCAGCTTGTGTATTCATATGTAAATAATAAAGAAATCGCTGAGGATGTAACACAAGATATATTTGTGAAATGTTATAAATCTCTTCATACATACAAAGGGAAGTCGAATGTGAAAACGTGGTTATGGAGAATTGCGATTAATCAATGTAAGGACTATATAAAAAGTTGGTATAACAAAAAGGTGATTGTGACAGAGGATGAATTTGCTTATATGGGGGTTCAAAATGATAGTGTCGAACAAACTGTCATTCAAAATGTGGAGGACCGTGAGCTCGCTTCTGCAGTAATGGATTTACCGATAAAATACCGAGAAGTCATTTATCTATTTTATTATGAAGAATTATCAATTAAAGAGATTGCTATTGTAATAGACGTGAAAGAAAACACGATAAAAACGAGACTGAAAAAAGCGAAGGAGCTTTTGAAGAAAGGATTGGAGGAATAATCAAATGGAAGATCGATTAAAAGGCCTGCGAAAATCAATGAAGAATACAACGTTTAAACATTTGAGTTTTTCTGATCAACATCGAAAGCGGGTGCGCGAAAAAATCAATGCTTCAAACGAGAAGGAAGAGGATATCTCGTTAGCAATTTTACAACTCCTCAGTAATGAAAAAACAGGGTACGAATTGTCACAGCTACTACGAGGGAGAGGGATTCGAAAATTTGAAGGAAATGAAGGGTTTTTATATACCGTATTACATCGTCTAGAACAGAATCATTTTATCCAATCAAGTTGGGATCATGAAGGAGCGAAATATTATCAACTGAATGATAAAGGAAGAAAGATGCTGCGAAAGGCAGAAAAAAACGCTACGAAGGTACAATTTATATTAAAAGGCTTAGTACAGGAGTGAGGCGAAATTGAATAAAAAAGGAGATCGTTTTGTAAGCGAGGTTACGAATCATATTAAATCAAAAGAAGCAAAGAGCTTTGTAGCAACTGAACTAGATTTTCACTTAAAACAGGCAAAGAACACATGGATAGAAAAAGGATTAAGTGAGGAAGTTGCTGAAAATAAAGCGGTGGAACAAATGGGGAGTCCGATTAAACTTGGCCAGGAACTTAATAAACTGCATAAGCCAAAGGTGGACTGGTTCTTACTTATTTTATTAGTGGCTGCTATGGGGTTAGGGTTTTTGCCAATAATCGCTCTTGGGCATACGAACGATTTATTAATGAACAAAGTAATTTTTGTGATTCTCGGCATTGTAACGGCTGTTGGGATCATGCTACTTGATTACCGGAAGCTAGAGAGACTCGGGTGGCTATTTTATATAATTGGAATACTTATCTTGTTAGCTATAAAATGTTTTCCGACTGGTTACGTGATTGGGGAAGCAGTAATAAAAATTGGCCCCATCAAAATTGACTGTTTAATGACGATACCATTCTTTTTTCTAGCTTGGGCTTCTTTTTTCAATAATAGTAGGTTAAAATTTGTGCATCTTTTCATGTTGTACGTATTTTCTTTATATCTATTTCTAACTATATCAATTCTTTTACCAATTTTCATCTACACTACGATGGTATTCGTTATGCTTTGGTGGAGTAAGCTAGGAAAGAAAACGGCATGGCTCATTACAATGTTACCAATTTTTCTCTTTATTATTAGGGATTTATTTTCCTGGTCTGCCGTAAAAGAATACCGGATAGCTAGAATTTTAGGACTTATAAACCCAGCGCATGATCAATTTGATTTACGTTTACAAGAGGCGATGTCTTCAGCAGGTTGGTTTGGTACATATGGAAATATAAAGTCTATCCCCGCTACCCATACTGATTTTGTATTTGTGAGTTTGACTTACTATTATGGATATGTGCTTGCGTTAATTATTGTCTTAATTCTTTCTCTTTTTGCAGTAAGAATAATGAACATAGCTTATAGAATAAATGATGGTTATGGTAAATTGCTCCTCGTTGGTGGAGTGACTCTTTTTGTAATCCATTTTATTTGTAACGTTGGCATGATCCTCGGGATATTACCACGTTTTTCTATATCATTACCTTTTATTAGTTATGGATTAGTACCAACTCTGTTTCATGCATTTATAATGGGAATCGTGTTAAGTGTATATCGGCGTAAAGATATGCCGTTTAGAATGAGAAAAACACCTTGATGATTGAAGTGAACCCCGAAAACGGGACATCCATCAAAACGCCTAAACCATCTGTTCCTTATATTTTTTAGGGGATAGATGGTTTTATTTTTCTGGAATCCTCACAGCTTTTCTATACCTATAATGTAACGGTTCTAACTTAGTGATAAAATTCATAATATCTTCAAAATCCTTCCATTTATTCTCTATATAGATATTAGGTCGTTGTGCTATAATATATTCGGAATTAACTGAATAATGAGGAAGAAGGGGTTGTTGTGGAAACAAAGCTTTTAGAAACAGAGAAAAAATTTGATTCGAAGTCTCTCTTGGCTTTAGGGTTATTGATGATTACCGGAATTACATATCAGTTCTTAGGAAATGTTTTGGGAGATGCTATACCTAATGTATTAGGAATGATTCTTGAAGCTCTATGGAATCTTGTATTATGTGGAATTATTGGATACTATTTTTTAGGGAAAATATCGTTAGAGCAATTTAAACATTTTAAATTTAAGACATTGCTTTGGGGTTTACCTTTAGTAGTTATCGTAGGTGTAGGTTCCGGCGCTATATTCAATTACATTTTTGAACCAGCAACTAAAAATTCTGTTGCAGAAGTAATAAGTATTTCTATGATTTTATTCCGCGTACCATTTATGCTTATGGGCGAAGAGTTGCTTTGTACGAATGGAATTCTTGCATTACAAAAATTAGGGTTGAAATTCGGAACAGCATCAATCATATGTAGTGTCTTGTTCGCTTTATGGCATATTCCAGCTTATGGATTTGTGCCAATGCAGTTATTAATAACTATAATTCCAATTAGATTGGCACTAAATTATGTATGGAAAAAATCCAATAGTGTTTGGGTAAGTTGGATTTGCCATTATATTTATGATAGTTTAGCATTTATACAATTTTTTCTAAAATAAAAAATTCGAGTTTCGTGTGAACAGAAGTACATGTAAATATATTACTGCAAAATAAAACAAGTATGACCTCATCTAATATTTAGATGAGGTCATACTTGTTTAAAAAAAGAAACACCTTGATTCGCATCAAGGTGTAATAACTTCAAAACTCTCCGAATCAGCCCCAAGTATAAAAGGACTAACCTCGCCAACGCTATAAAGTTGTAATTCATGCATTGCGCGCGTACAAGCTGTGTAGAACAATCTACGAACGCTCTCATCACTATATACATCTTTAGAAGCATCGTAAATAATAACAGCATCAAATTCGATACCTTTCGCTAAGTAAGCAGGGATCACGACAATGCCTTGCTCATACTCGGCTGAGTTACTTTTCACAAGTTTAATATTTTCGATATGACGAAGAGCTTCGTAGGCAGCGGCGCTTTCAGCTGCAGATTTACATATAATTGCGATCGTATTGTGCTGCTCTTTTTGTAGGTCAGCAACTTTGGCAGTAATATGCTCGTGCAGCTGGCTGTCATTCGATACTTTCGTCACTGTAGGTTTCTCGCCGTCACGTTCAAAGGCGTGAATGTTCTTTCCTTCCGGTACGAGAGCACGTGTAAATTCAATAATTGGTTTTGTTGAGCGATAGCTACGAGTTAAGTTGATGCCGTTCGTTTCATCTGGTCCGTATAAGCTAGTAAGTGTGTTGAAATTCACTGCTTCACTCGCGTGGGCAAATATCGCTTGGTTAAAGTCTCCGAGTACAGTCATTCTTGCAGCAGGGAAGAGACGTTTTAAAAACTCAAATTGAAACGGTGAGTAATCTTGCGCTTCGTCTACGAGTACGTGTTTAATCGATCTATTCGTTTGGAAGCCTTCAATTAATTCTTTTAAAAGTAAAAATGGCGTTGCATCCTCGTAATATAGCTTTCCTTCATCAAGCATGTTTACTGTTAAGGAGCAAATGTCATCCCACTCTTTCGGTTTTTCCCCAGTAACCCATGATGCATCTGTGAAGAGTTGTTTATATATGCCTGTGAAATTGATGAAACGCAATGTTTGAACGCCTTTACGAAGTGGCTTCAATTTTTTACGGACAATCATACGTCCAAGTACTTTCGTTTCTTTCTCAAAATCATGAAAGGAGTTGTCGTCAAACTCGCCTTTTTTCTGTAAATATTTATAAGCCTTTTGGTATTCATCTTTACTAAGTAATTCAATTTCTTCTTCTACCCAAGGCTTTTTCAGTTCTGCTTTTTCAATTGCATCTATTTGTTTATTTAGCCAATCCGTTAACTTTTCAATTCGATTATGGAAGCGGAGGGAGGAGTCAGTGTTGTAAAACTGCTCAGTAATTTCTTTAGCAGAAACAATTAGCTTTCCTCTAAATTTCATTCCTCTAAATAGCATGCCTGAAGATTCAAGAGATTGTCTATACGCTCGAATCATCTCAAAAAATTGAGTAGATGCTTTAAATCGAATGCTCGCATTTCTTGTTTTATAGGTAGGGCTATCCGTTTCCGTTAACATATATTCTAATTGTTCATAAGGATCTTCAACGTCAAATGACTTGCTTAGTCTATGGTTTAAATATTCTTGGAATGTCACTTGCTGCATATTTTCTTCACCGAGTTCAGGTAGTACGTTAGATACGTAGCTGTTGAACATAGAGTTAGGGGAGAAGAGAATAATTTGATCAGCTTTTAACCATTCGCGATATTTATATAGTAAGTAGGCGATTCGTTGCAGGGCAGCTGACGTTTTACCACTACCAGCAGCTCCTTGCACGATAAGGAGTCGGCCTTCATCATGACGAATAATTTCATTTTGCTCGCGCTGAATTGTAGCAACGATGCTCTGCATATGTTTGTTCGTACCTTTTCCGAGCGCTTGTTGCAAGATTTCATCACCAATTGTAAGGCTCGTATCGAACATAGAATCAATCTCGCCATTTTGAATAATATATTGTAATTTTTTCTCCACATTACCGTGGATTACGCCGCCTGGTGTACTGTATTCAGCAGGTCCTGGTGGATAATCGTAGTACACACTCGAGATAGGTGCGCGCCAGTCATATATAAGAAAGTTTTCTCCGCTTGCATCAGTAAGTGTAGCGACGCCGATATAAATTTGATCCGCAGCAGATTCTCCTTCTTCTTTGAAATCAATTCGTCCGAAATAAGGTGCTTTATGCATACGTCTTAATGCGGCAAGTCGATTAAAGGTGTGCTTATGGGTAATTTGTGTGACAGCTAGTGACTGAGCTTGTTGTCTTAAGTTGATAACTGTTTCAAGATAATCATCGAAAGTATCAGTATTCACTTTCACGTCATCCCAAAAGTGTTTACGAATATGGATTACTTCTGCCCGGCGTCTGCCAGTTTCGTTTTCCAGTTTATTAATTTGCTCCGTAATCGTTTCTATTACGGTATCCAATCGTTTTTGCTCTAAATCAAGTTTTTTGTTCATACGTAAGCACTCCTTTAAAAGTGAAAAATAGAGGTTGACTGAAGATGTGTTTTGGTGTACAATTAAGATACGGATAAATACGTTCTGTATATTTTCGAAAACGTGTTTCTGTACTAATTTAACATAGTTTTTTCATTTAATCAATGACAATAAGATAAACCTTGGTTCCGTATGTGATGGAATCAAGGTTTTTTTGTGTAGATTATAGTCTGTTTCAGTTCGATTTTTAGCGTCTATTAGTTAAAAGGGGGAGAACCAAAAATCAATTTTGCGGTGGAACATATTCTCCGGTTGTTACATGAAAACCAGCAGCTTTCATTTTTGTCTGTTCTTTATTCCAGCCTATTACTAACATTAGGGGAATGTTCATCTTAGTGTCTTTTTTTAGCATGAAATTATAACCTTTTGCCCAATCTTTACCGGGATGGATACTACCGATTTTTAATGCTTTTTTTAGTAAATGGGGAGAATCGTAGTGAATATCTTCTAACTTTATAAACTCTTCTCTAGGATAAGGTGAATCACCATCTCGGGTGATATCTTGCGCTTCAGCAATTTTCCCCTCATAGATTGTGATTAAAAATAGCTTGTTCGTATCTGGCACTCCGAAATCAATATTCCAGTACTTTCTTTTACCGTTACTCCCAATTGACTTCTCGGGTTTATCTTTGTCTATATTAACCGCCTGTAAAAATTGAGCATTTTTATTCCATTTAAGTGCAGAGGGGTATGCCAACTCAATCGCTTGTTTTACTGATAATTCTTGATGCGCAGAGACTTCTAATGTATCTTTAACTGATTTTTTTGTAGAATGAGCAGATGTTTTCTCGGCGGTTCCAATAGAAAATATTATAAGTAAGAGGAAAAAGATTATTTTTTTCATTTCCGTACTCCTTTTTTAGATATATTCTTACCAAGCCTTTTTCATTTATCCTGTTGCTCGCAAATAGGAGGATAAAAATTACAAAATAAAAAAGCTCGGGCCGAAGCCCAAGCTTTTTTCACTTCATTATTTCTTTTCGTCTTTTTTAGCGTCAGCTTTTTGCTCTTTGAAAAGATCTTTTAAATCTTTATCGTCAACTTTTACGTCAGCTTTTTTGATTTCTTTCATCATAAGATCATTCATGAATTCGCCGTCTTGTGCTTTCTTCTGAACGATTTCTTTTTTGATGTCATCTTTAGATTGTTCGAAAGATTTTTCTGGTTCTTTAATGTCTGTTACTTTAATGATGTGGTAACCGAATTGTGATTTCACAGGCTCGCTTACTTCATCTTTTTTCAGTTTATAAGCAGCATCTTCGAATTCTTTAACCATTTTACCAGCGCCGAAGAATCCTAAGTCTCCACCTTTTTCTTTTGAACCAGTGTCTTCAGAGTATTGTTTTGCTAACTCTTCGAAAGATTTACCTTGTCCAAGTTCTTCTTTAACTTTTTTAGCAGTCGCTTCATCTTTTACAAGAATGTGGCTTGCTTTAATTTCAGGCTTGTAGTTATCTTTTAATTCTTTATCAGTGATTGTTTTCTCGATAGCTTTTTCTTGCGCTAATTGAGCACGCACACCAGTTTTTAAAGTTTCTTCTTTAATACCTTGTTGTTTTAATAGTGTATCAAATTGATCACCGTATTGTTTTTTCATTTCATCGAACTTTTTGTCTACTTCTTTGTCTTCAACTTTGTAGTTTTTAATAAGTACTTTTTCCATAACCATGTTGTTTAGTACTTGTTTACCAGCTTGTGTTTTCATTTGCTCGTAGAACTCGTCTTTTGTAATGTCACCAGCTTTAGATGTAACAATTTTGTCTGATGATGATGTTCCACATGCTGATAATGCGATTACACTTGTTGCGGCTAAGGCAAGCATAGCTTTCTTCATTCGATAAACACTCCTACTATTATGTATTTTTAATTTATCCTACCCAATGAATTTTAGTTCATAAGAGCCCGATTAAGTCTCACTGATACTTTTGCTTTTTGTATTGGTAAAGCGCGCTTAACAGGGCTTACCGAGGCTTTAGGATAAAGTTAAGATGCGTGTCATTTATTTCATAGTATAAGCAATATGTACAAAATTTAATATATCATATTTCGACTCGATTTCATATTGATAAAGAAAATTTAACCAGTATGTGTCAGATTTTGAAGGTGTTCCATATTGGGCGCATGCCGCATATACAGAAAAGAGGAGGGGATGGGGATGAATTCTCAACTTATTTTATTACTTGTACTGTTTATTTTATTGGTTATAGTAGGTATAATTTGCTTATAGAGGAAAAAAGTGAGGAAGGGGCTTCCTTCCTCACTTTCCATGAAATATAATTTCTATATAACTAGAAATTAATAAAATTGTTATACATACATTAATAACCCGAAAGACACCGGGTTGGCGGCTCGCAGCTATTTGTTTTCGTTCACACAGTGTATGTGTCATAAAATTCGTGTAAAATATAACAAGAAGTGCGAATGCGACAAAAACAACTGTTATAAGTGTCATGAGGCGAGACCTCCTTTTGGCTAAAATACATATACTTTATATATTGTATCATACGATATTTTGTTCGTGTTATAAAATTCAGAAATAGAAGACTTTGTGTTAGAAAGTGAGGGAGAAAATGGACGTTGTTAGAAGATTAGAACAAGCTGAATACTACGTAGACCTACTATTTAAAATGATTGATGAAGAAAAGTGTCCATTTTATTCTTTAATCATAAAGAAAAAAGCTCGCAAAAAAGATATTGAACATATACTAAATCTTTGTGAAATACTGAACGAGCAATATGTAGTGGAGAAAGCAGAAGGGCTTCTGTTGTTCGATGCGCTGTTAGATCAATTTGAAAAAGCGCTTCCACATCAGCTCGAAGTACACGAAACTGCGGAAGCGCTAGCAAAACAAGGTTTATTTAACCCGCTTATGAATGAATTCTTAAGCATGATTGCGAAAAAATAAATAGATTACTTCTTAACTAACTTCTGATCGGTTTCCGTAAAGTTCTCCTCAATATTCTCTAATGATTTCTCAAAAATATCGATGAAGTCTTGTCCGTAAATGTTACGCAAGATAGCGATAAGTTCGATATTTTCTGGGAACTTACCATAGAAATTACGAAGTGCAAGAGCCCCATTAAATACAGAGTTATTTTCAGGATCATACTCCTCCATTAAGCGAAGTAGTAATTCTTCCCCTTTGTCTGTAATCTCAATGTACGTATTTCGTTTATCATCTTCTTTTTTCGAGAATACAAGATAGCCGCGTTCTTCCAGCTTTTTCGAGAAGTTAAACGCCGTTGATACGTGCATAACTCCAAACTTAGCAATCTCAGAAATAGAAGCCCCTTTTAAATGATAAGCGATTGATAAAATATGATGCTCATTAATGTTTAAATCGTAAGGCTTAATCCACTGTTGCCAATCTTTCTCTACACATTTCCATAACGCTTTCGATAATTGAGCAATGCGTTGGCTGAAAATCATTGCTTCTTTTACCGAGTAATCTTTTTCTCCACTTTTCATTTACTCACCCACTTTAACATTCTTTTTCATTACTATCTATTATGCCAGTAAAATAAAAATTAATAAAGTCTTTTTGTGAGAATTGTGAAAATTTTTTGGAAAAATGACATTCTATACAAATCATGCATAACTATGGAAGCGTTTTATGAGTCGTGAATACATGCGTTGTCCATACATGTTAAGTGATAACATATATTGTAAATGCATAAAAACACGGCATATCTGTGTGATATGCCGTGTTAAGGTCAATTTATATAAAAAATATTTGTTATATGCAAAAAACTAAGCAGGAATTTGTTTACGCTTTTTCCGGAACAGCTTCTTGTAGTTTCTCAATTGATTTTTGAATGTCCAAAATCTCTTTCTCAATATGGCGTTTGTTTTGAGAAATGTCTTGCTTCCAGTTCGAAAGCGTGTCTTGCATATCGTCTTTTAATTCTTGAAACACTTCTTTACCTTCTGAAGCAGTTTCAACGATTTGACGTTTTAATAATTTTGTATCAGCTGTAATATCAGCTAAAGTCTTTTTAATATCAGTTCCTTTTTCTTTCAGCTTACCGCGCATAGCTTTACCAGAAGAAGGAGTAGAGAAAAGAACGGCTAGTCCAGCAACTGCTCCGCCGCAAATGACACCTGTAATAAAGGATTTAGCTTTTGACATAAAAGGAAACCTCCTTATTTTTTGTTCGTATTCATGATGTGAAAACATATGCATATCTTTAAGACAAGGGAAAAAAGTGTGCAGTGCACAGTCCCTGGCATCTTGAGTGGAGAAACAAGCCGTGCAATATGTAATCACTTTAGGAAAGTGGCTTGTTATGTATTACTTCTTATTATAGTGTCACTATTTCACACTATTTGCAATTGTACTTGCGATGTTTTGTAAATTTTCCATTGTGTATTCATTTTGATGTGATTTCCAAACAGCACCGAAACCATCGTTTTCACCGTAGCGTGGAATTAAATGAAGGTGGAAGTGGAACACAGTTTGTCCAGCTTTTTCACCGTTATTGTTAAGTAGGTTAAAGCCAACTGGATTAAACTCTGCTTTAATCGCATTTGCGATTTTCGGAACGACAGAAAAAATGTGTGATGCGATTTCTGGCGTTAACGCAAAAATGTCTTGTTTGTGAACTTTTGGAATAACAAGGGTATGTCCTTTTGTTACTTGACTAATATCTAAAAATGCAAGCACATGTTCATCTTCGTATACTTTTGAGCAAGGGATTTGCCCATCAATAATTTTACAAAAAATACAATTGTCCGCTGTATGATTCATTGATCTCATCCTTTCAAATATCCTTAGCCGTATTTTATCATAATTACATAAGAGAACAAACACGAAAAACAGGAAGCTGACTCAGCTTCCTGTTTTCTGAAGAGGGATTGAAAAAGCATTATCGTAATTTACGTTTCGCAGACACCTCATTTATTTAAGAAATGCACGGTAAATCGGCTAAAGTTTCTGCCGTAGACACCCCATTTTCAAGTGAAATGAATTGCAATCTTTATAAAGGGAAATTGTTTATTTTTTAAAACAGTATATGCTCTTTCGGAGACACCCCGTTTCTAAAATGAAACAAATGATCTGGTTATGTGTAAATTTCTTTGTCCAACATGGACACCCCATTTCATGATGACTTCACTATGTTGTTGTACTCATCAATTGGTGGTTGCTTTTTCAATGTGTTCCTTCTTCCTTAATTATGATGTCCGCTTTCGTAAAAATATATGCGAACAAATTTAAATTTTTTTTGAGGGCATCGATACTATGTAGTGCAGCGCTATTTTTGGTAAGATGAATATAGAATGAATACTAATGAAGAAAGTGGTGTCGTATGAGCGAGTTATTGCGTGTAGAAAATGTTACAGGAGGATATACGAAACGACCTGTACTAAAAGATGTTTCGTTCTCTGTGAATAAAGGCGAACTTGTCGGCTTAATCGGTTTAAATGGAGCGGGTAAAAGTACGACGATTAAACATATTATCGGTTTAATGGAACCGAAAAAAGGAACTGTCACAATTAATGGAAAAACAATTCGTGATGATATGACAGCGTACCGTTCTAGTTTTTCGTTCATCCCAGAAACACCAGTATTATATGACGAGCTAACGCTAGAAGAACATTTGAAGTTAACAGCGATGGCGTACGGTGTCGATGAAAAACAATACGAAGAACGTGTAGGACAACTATTACAAGAATTTCGTATGAAAAATCGTTTAAAATGGTTTCCATCTCATTTTTCAAAAGGGATGAAACAAAAAGTAATGATTATGAGTGCGTTTTTAGTGGAGCCATCTCTTTACATTGTGGACGAACCATTCGTTGGACTTGATCCGTTAGCGATTCAATCACTCCTTCAAATGATGGATCAAATGAAAAAGAGTGGCGCAGGTATTTTAATGAGTACACATATTTTAGCGACGGCAGAGCGTTATTGTGATTCATTCATTATTTTGCATCAAGGTGAAGTAAGAGCGATGGGAACATTATCTGAACTGCAATCACAGTTTAATATGCCAGGTGCAACGTTAGATGATATTTATATTGCATTAACGAAGGAAGAAGATTATGAATAGCACAGTATTATGGAAAGAACGATTTCGTCACTTTCTAAAAGAAGTTCGTACATATAGTAAATACGTATTTAATGATCATTTGAAATTTATTTTCGTATTTATCATCGGCGCAGGAGCGTATTATTACCAGCAATGGTTACAAACGTTAACAGCTTCGTTTCCGGCGGCGCTCGTTATGGCAGTGTTACTCGGTCTCGTATTAACGGCCGGATCCATTCAAACGTTATTAAAAGAAGCGGATCTCGTTTACTTACTGCCAGTTGAAGAAAAGTTAAAACCATACTTCACAAAGGCATTTCTCTTTACGTTTATGATTCAGTTATACATAATCGCAATCGTAGCGGCAGCGCTTGCCCCGTTATACTTCCAGCAAATGAAGCAAACAGGAGCGGCTTACATATGGATTGTACTCGCGTTTGTCATCGTAAAAGCGTGGAACTTATTCGTTGCATGGGAAAAGTCATTTTTAACAGATCAAAATATACAAAGAGCTGATTGGTTCATTCGTTTTATTTTAAACGGCTTATTTGTATACTTCCTTGTAGAACGTACTTCCGTTATGTTTATTGGCGGAACCGTCCTTCTCATGGTGTTATACCTCGTAGTACTGCATCAAATGGTGAAGGGAAAGCCACTAAACTGGGAGTATTTAATTTCTGAAGAAGGTAAGAAAATGATGCTGCTGTACCGCATCGCGAACATGTTCGTTGACGTACCAGCATTAAAAGAAAGAGTAGCACGTAGAAAATGGCTTGATTTCATTCTTTCAATGATCGGTGAAAAGCGTACCTATTTATATTTATATACGAGAACGTTTTTACGATCTGGTAACTATTTCGGCTTATATGTGCGTTTGCTCGCTCTTGGCGGAGTTATTCTTTACTTCATTCCGTTTTTATATGGACGATTTATCGTAAGTTTTATCTTCCTATACTTAATCGGTTATCAGCTCTTAACTTTATGGAAACATCACCGAATGAAGATTTGGCTTGATTTGTATCCGGTCGGGGGAGAAGAGAAGAAGAAAGATTTTCTTGTCTTATTAAATGCAATCCTTATTATCGGTAGCGTGATATTTACAGTTATATTTGCCCTTGCGACGAAAGATTTCATGATGACGGGAATTTTATTAGTCGTAAGCATAGTATTTAGTATCGGTTTCGTTTATCAATACGGGGCGAAACGTATTGAGCGTTTAAATTGAAGGGAATGAACCTATGATTACATATGAAGAGAAGGTTATAAAAGAATTGGAGCAGTGGAAAGCTACATTCATGAAAGATTCTTCTATGATGACACGGTTCTCTAAGAAAGTGCAGACGAAAGTACAACAGCTTATTCCGGCGAAAGTGCAAAAAGTATTAACAGAAACGATTCGGATGATGGTGCAAACGATTAGTGCTGGATCAAACTTTATAAAGCCGAAATTAAAAGAGACGAACTGGTCATTGCAAAGAAGAGACGATGAAGTACGTAAAAAAATGGATGAGTACAAAAAAATAGCAGCGGCAGAAGGAGCAGGGACGGGAGCTGGCGGTATTCTCCTCGGTCTTGCTGACTTTCCGCTTCTACTAGGCATTAAAATTAAATTTTTATTTGATGCAGCAACGTTGTACGGATTTGATACGAGTAACAAAGAAGAGCGCCTTTTTATCCTTCACGTTTTTCAGCTTGCCTTTTCCAGTGACGACCACCGAAAAGAAATATGGAAAGCAATCGAAACGTGGGATACAGAAGAAGAAAATCATATGGACTGGGAAAAGTTCCAAACAGAGTACCGAGACTATATCGATTTAGCAAAAATGCTTCAGCTCGTACCAATAATCGGTGCTCCGGTCGGCGCGTATGCGAACTATCAATTACTGCAAAGACTCGGAGAAGTGACGATGAATTGTTATCGTATGCGATTACTGAATAGAAATTAAAAAGAAAGCACTCTACATGTGTAATGTAGGGTGCTTTTTGTTATTTTTATTCATAATTTTCATCTTTTTACCAATAATATACAAATGGAGTTACTTTACTGTATTTAGGGGTGCAAATATGAAAGTATCAATATTTATCACTTGTGTGGCAGATGTTTTTTATCCAGAGGTCGGAAGTGATGTCGTCGAAATTCTTGAAGATTTAGGGTGTGAAGTGGATTTTCCTAAAAGCCAAACTTGTTGCGGACAACCTGCTTATAATAGCGGGTACGTGAAAGAAACGAAAACAGCGGCAAAACATATGATTGAAACCTTTGCTCATTCAGAGTATGTTGTGGCACCATCGGGTTCGTGCGCGATGATGGTTCATGAGTTTTCTACCTTATTTTCTGACAGTGAAATGGAATGGAAGAAAAAAGCGGAGGAGCTTGCGAAGAAAACGTATGAATTTACACAATTTCTCGTTGAAGTATTAGGGAAAGAAGACTTAGGTGCGGTGCTTCATAAAAAAGCAACAGTTCATACATCTTGTCATATGAGCCGATTAATGGGAATTAAAGAACCACCGCAAAAATTATTAAAGTGTGTCAAAGGACTGGAAGTAGTTTCGCTATCGCATAATTATGATTGCTGCGGATTTGGAGGGACATTTTCAGTAAAGATGCCAGAAATCTCTGAACAAATGGTCGATGAAAAAGTAAAGCATATTATGGAAACCGGTGCAGAGGTGTTAATTGGGATGGATTGTAGCTGCTTAATGAATATAAAAGGACGTTTAACACGCCAGGGCTATCCAATTGATGTAAAACATATTGCTCAAGTATTAAATGAGGACCGAAAATAAGAGGGGGATATACAGATGGGAATGAGAATTGGGAACGATCCCTTTCATAAGCGTACTGCAACCGGCATTGGCGATCCATTTATGCGGCAGGCTGTTAGGAAAGCGCAAGATGGTCTTAGGGGCAAGAAATTAAAAGCGACTGAGAGTCTTGGGAATTGGGAAGAATGGCGAGCTTTAGGAGAAGAAATTCGAAAGCATACATTAGAAAATCTTGATTATTATTTATATGAGCTAAGTGAAAATATTGAGAAAAACGGTGGTTTTGTTTATTTTGCCAAGACGGCAGAAGACGCAAGGGAATATGTAAAAGAAATTGTAAAAAAGAAAAACGCGAAAAAAATTGTGAAATCAAAATCGATGGTAACGGAAGAAATCAGTTTAAATGAAGCAATTGAAGAAGCTGGAGCGGAAGTGTTAGAAACAGATCTTGCTGAATTTATTCTACAAGTGAACGACCACGATCCGCCGTCACATATTGTTGTTCCGTGCCTCCACAAAGATAAAGAACACATTTGTGAAATATTTAAAACAAAGTTAAATTACACTGGCACATCTGACCCTACGGAAATGGCGAGGTTTGTAAGAGGCTATTTACGTGATGATTTCTTTGCAGCGGATATAGGAGTGACTGGATGTAACTTTGCGGTTGCAGAGTCCGGGTCCATTTCTATCGTGGCAAACGAAGGAAACGCAAGACTGACTACGACACTTCCGAAAACGTTAATTACCGTTATGGGGATGGAGCGTATTGTGCCAACATGGGAAGAGCTTGATGTGTTAGTAACACTTCTATGCCGAAGTTCTGTAGGACAAAAGTTAACGAGTTATATTACCGGATTAACGGAGCCTGGCGGGGCAGATGGACCTGAGGAATTTCATTTAGTCATTGTGGATAATGGCCGTTCTGATATTGTAGGGACAGAATTCCAAAGTGTACTGCAGTGTATTCGCTGCGCAGCATGTATTAATGTGTGTCCTGTATACAGGCATATTGGCGGACATGCATATGGCTCTATTTATCCAGGACCAATTGGAGCTGTGTTAACACCGCTTTTAGGGGGATATGATGAATATAAGGATTTACCTTATGCATCTAGTCTTTGTGGTGCTTGTACAGAAGCATGTCCAGTGAAAATCCCGTTACACGACTTATTAATTAAACATCGCAGCCGCATTGTAGAAGAAAAACGATCACCTGTAGCTTGGAACGCGGCGATGAAAGGTTTCGAAAAAGTAGTGAAGAGTCCTAGCTTATTTTCTTTTGCGGCGAAGAGCGCTCCGTATGCATTAAAACCTCTTGCGAAAGGTGATAAAATCGAGCGCGGCATTGGGCCGTTAAAAGCGTGGACGGATGCGAGAGATTTCCCAGTTCCGAAAAAACAACCGTTTCGAAAGTGGTTTGAAAAACACGTAAAGGAGAACGATGATGGCCATCCAAAATCGTGAAGAATTTTTACTCCAGTTATCAGAAAAGCTTGGTAGAAAACGTCCTGAAGCAGTGGAAAAACCGAAATGGTCTTTTGCCCCGCAGTGGACTGTTTTTGACGGACTCGCGCAAGACGAACTTGTATTACAGTTAATAGAGCACTGCGAAGTCATTCATACAGAAGTAAAGCGAACAACGAAAGAAAATCTTGTTGAATCATTGGGGTCTTTACTAAAAGAATGGAATATTACATCCGCTATGTATGCGAACGATGAGCGTTTTCATGAATACGGTCTTACGCCACTTTTCAAAAATGAAGGTGCAACACATTTTCGTATGTGGGGATCGGATCAGAAAGAAGAGGACATAGCATTTGCGAAAGCTGCTGACCTTGGTATTACGTTCAGCGATATGACCTTGGCAGAATCAGGAACCGTCGTACTATTTAATGACGGGTTAAAAGGAAGACATGTTAGCCTTCTTCCGGAGTCGTACATTGCAATTGTTCCTAAAAGTACGATCGTACCAAGATTAACCCAAGCTGCAAAACAAATCCATGATCAAAATGAAGCGGGGGAAAAACTACCCGCTTGTGTAAATTTCGTTTCTGGTCCATCAAATAGCGCAGATATTGAAATGAACCTTGTCGTAGGTGTACATGGTCCAATCCGAACAGCGTATATTATTGTGGATGATCAATAATGAAAATAGAAAGCACTGGCCGCTAATACAACCAGTGCTTTTCTTACTGATGAAAGTTAAAGACCAATCCCACTATAGCCGACTCCAGCTACGATTAATATGATAAAGAGCACAATGAGTATGATATAACCGCTACTAACGCCCTTACCATCTTGTCCAGCTTCACCGCCGCCAGTGCCACCACTACCGCCTTTACCGCCAAGTGCCATATGTATGTCCTCCTTATTGTTATATGTTGCTTTTACTTTATATTTTCTGCATTTACCAAAAAAAACCTTTTGCAATGTTAACTAACTTGCAAATCATTTCGTTTCATTTTATAATTTACTTACCGACCGGTAAGTAAAAAAAGTGAGGTACAGTATGACAAAGAATTTACAAACATCGCAAAACATTGTAGAGGCATCATTTAAACTTATGGCAGAGCATGGCATTGAGAAGATGAGCCTTTCTATGATTGCGAAAGAGGTAGGTATTTCAAAACCGGCTATTTATTATCATTTTTCTTCTAAAGAAGCGCTAGTTGATTTTTTATTTGAAGAAATTTTCTCTGGGTATCATTTCGTGAGTTATTTCGATAAAGGACAATATACGAAAGAAAACTTTGCAGAAAAGTTAATTGCCGATGGGTTACATATGCTCTCTGAGTATGAAGGGCAAGAAGGAATATTACGTGTTATAAATGAATTTATCGTAACTGCATCGCGAAATGAAAAGTATCAGAAACGTTTATTTGAAATACAAGAAGATTTCTTAAATGGTTTCCACGATTTATTGAAGAAAGGTGTGGAACTTGACGTTGTGTCACAACATGCAACAGAAGAAAATGCTCATACGTTAGCGCTCGTAATCGATAATATGAGTAATTACATGCTCATGGGATTCCAGTTAAAGTATAAAGAGATTTGGATTCGAAATGTGAAAAACGTAATGAAGGAGGAATAAAAGTGAAAATGCAAAAAAACTGGTGGCTCGGTTTTCTTGGATTCATTGGGATTTATAAAATACCAGGTATGATTGAAGCTTTTCAAGCGGATGGAAGTTGGATGAAGTTAATAGGGTTTATTTGGCTACTTTGGTTCGGATATTTTATTCCTGAGAAGAAAGATAAAGAAGAATAAATACTAATTTTCTGTAAAGTTATGTAAAATATAATTTGAGAGTATTCATATATTAGATTACTAGATTTGGAGTGGTTACATGGATCCATTGAAAAATGAAATTCACCCTGACATGGTCAAGGTGTGGAAAGTTCGTGCTGTAATGGAAGAAGGGATCGGTATTCTCGTCATTTTAGCTTACCTTTTCCTCATGATAAAGTTTGATTGGTGGGCGTGGATTTTGTACGTGTTAATCGGGTTAACGGTTGCACTAGCGCCACTGGAGTACTTCGTATTCCCGAAACTTCGTCAGCGCTATTATAGCTATCAACTAAATGAAGAAGAACTTGAAATTCAGCACGGTCTTTTCGTCGTAAAGCGTGTATTAGTACCGATGATTCGTGTACAGCACGTTACGATTGAACAAGGGCCGATTATGAGAAAATATGGCTTAGCACAATTACACATTTCAACAGCGGCAACTTCTCACAGCATCCCAGGCTTAACGATGTATGAAGCAGAAATGTTGAAAACGAAAATCGCAGAATTGGCGAAAGTGAGTGATGAGGATGTATAAGAGGCAGCATCCAATCACGATGTTATTAGAATTAAAAATAACAGACTTTATACCACTCATTATTTTCATGTTTAGCTTAAATGGAAAATTCCCGTTTTGGTATTTAATTCCCGCTGCATTCGGTTTACTCACCGTCTTTTCAGCGTTTGAAAAATGGTACTACACAACATATTGGGTTGAAAATAACGTATTACATGTGAAACAAGGGCTCTTTGTGAAGAAGGAGAGCTACTTAAATAAAGAACGTGTGCAAACAATTAATACAAGTTCTAACGTGTTATATCAAATGCTTGGCTTAAAGAAAATTCAAATCGAAACAGCTGGTGGGGGCGACGATGCAGAAGTTAGCTTAGCTGGTATTACAGCAGAAGAAGCAACAGAGCTTATTGCATTGCTAAACGAGCCAACTCCAGAAGTGAAAGCAGAAGAAACGTTAGACGAAGCAGTAGAACATACAGTAGAAAAAGAAATTGTTACAGAGGAAAAACAATCGACAGAATACAAGTTAACTTGGAAAGAGATTTTATTAGCGTCTGTTACATCTGGTCAGTTTGGACTATTATTCTCGTTAATCTTTTTCGTGTACCACCAAGTAGATGAGTACATTCCGAAATGGATAGAGAATGGCGTAAAGTCGTATGTAATGAAACATGATATATATGGCTGGATTTTCATGGTAGCCATTTTGATCGTCCTTTCGTGGATTATATCGACAATCGGTTATGCGCTAAAACATGGAGATTTCACAGTGAATCGAAGGAATGACGAAGTCCGCATTTCGCAAGGATTACTTGAGAAAAAAGAACTCGTCCTAAAATTGCACCGTATTCAAGGTATTACGATAAAAGAAAGTATGTTACGTCAGCCATTTGGTTATTGTGCTGTGCAAGTAGAAGTGATTCAAAGTAAAGGAATGGGTGACGAAAAAGAAAAAGTTACACTGCATCCTATCATTCGAAAAGATCGCGTACAACAGTTACTCGCACATTTACAACTACCATATGAACTGAATACAAACATTATTTCATTACCAAAAGCAGCATTACGCCGCTATCTCATTGATAGTCTCATCTTTTTCGCAATGCTAGCAATCCCGCTTATTGGAATAAGTATATACTCTGAAAAGCACTTCATCATGTGGGCATTAATTCCACTTGCGATCCTCATCTTTATACTGGGATACGCAACATTTAAAACAAATGGTTACGGTGTAAACGCAGAGCAAATTACGCTTGTATATCGCAGCGTCGGAAAATATACAGGACTTGTTAGAAGAAGACACGTCCAATCAATGGAAAAGACACAATCATATTTCCAGCGCCGTGCAAATCTATGTACGTATAAGTTCTCTAACGCATCATCGAATTATAAACTAGAGCATACGAGAGTAGAAGATGCGAAGAGAATGCAGGATTGGTATAAGAAGAAATTAAGTGAGAATTAAATAGAATGGCTCGTCTTTTGCGGAAGATGGGCTATTTTTTTATATAAAAATAATGAATAATATATGGGGAAGGAAAAGCGAGGTGAATGAGAGTGAGCAAATTTTTAATACCGTATTCATTTTCTATATTAAGTTTCTTTATTTCAGTAACGGCACTTGATTTATTTGATAGGATGGGAAGAAATGATGAGATGACTTCGCCGAACATAATTGGAAAGATAATTCAATCTACTGCGCAAATGGGAGTCCTTACATTGTATTTCGGAGTGCCAATTATTTTAGGTGGCTGTCTACTTGGGGAACTATTGTTTAGAGGTATCATTTTACGTTTTAAACTAAGCTATATTATATCTTTATTATTATATTTACTTTTAGCTGTTAGTATTGTTTCCGTAACGGTTGGAATTCCAACTACATATGAAGATTCTAATACTACTTTCATGGTAATAACTATGATTTGTGCTGTTACATTCTTTATGGGGCGGAATATATGGGAGAAAAAACAAGTTAACAATGGAGTGAAATAATGAAATACACATGTCCATGCTGCGGATATAAAACAATAGAAGAAGAACCACCAGGTACATATGAGATTTGCAATATATGTTATTGGGAAGATGATGAGGTCCAGTTTAACGATCCTGACTTTGAAGGCGGGGCGAATGAAGTCTCGTTAAGACAAGCACAGAAAAACTTTATTGCATTTGGTGCTTGTGAGGAAGCTTTTGTGAAATCAGTTAGAAAGCCGACTAGTGAAGATGTGAAGGATGCTAGTTGGAAGCAAGTTTGATAAGTAAAATGTCAGTGATATTTTAAAATGGATTAATCCAGGAAAAAATCCTGTTATTATTCAAACTCCTGAAAATGAACTGGCAAATTATTAATTTGATACTCTAAAAAATATAATTTATACGGCATTATTTAAAGCCTACTTTCATTAGCAGGCTTTTTGGTTAATCTCAAACGCTAATGGATTATTTCATTAAAAACTTGGATTTACGATACGTTAGGCGGGTTTCATAAATGGTTGTTTGTAGTTTTTGAGACTAATAAATAAATTGTTTAATACATAGGGATTAACGTGAATAAAATAAAAGGTCAATTTCTTTTCATGTAAAGAAGTTGGCTTTTTTATTTAGCTTTGCTTAGCGTAAGGGATTTTTGTTTCAGAGTATTTATTTTTCAACTTGATGATAATGAGGAGAGATACCTGTATGCTTTTTAAGGATTGGAACCTGATTATTGCCTGAAAATATAGACTGGGGAAAATAATGTAAAAAAACTATTGTATGTTTTAAAGTCTTATGTTACATTTGTGTTACAGAAAAGTTACAAAATGTAACTTATGTTACGGATTGTTTTCTTTTGTTTTTCAGTGTGTTACAAAGTGAGGATATGTAAAGCTAAAAAAATAGCAACCTAAAAATAGTTTTTCTATGTGTATAAGAGTGTGTGTAGTAAAGAGTCTGGTGAGATCTTTACGCACATTATTAAAATTCCTTTCTGTCTTTAAAAGAAGAAGAAAACCAACTACCAACTATTTAGGAGTTTTAAGTAATGATAGTAAATGAAATGTACTTCCTTTCCCACACACAAAGTACATCTTTATTTTCAGTCTAATTACTACACAGACTTTTATACATATGCTGTTATTTATTGTTTTAGGGATATATAGGAGGAGAAAAAATGAAAAAGTTATTAATGGTAATTGGACTTACGTTTTTAATGTTAGCTGGATGTAGCAATGGGAATTTTGACCAAGTAATGGATGAAGGAAAGACCGCGTTAACGAATAAAGAATATAAAAATGCCTTATCATCATTTGAAAAAGCGCTAGGTGAGAAAAAAGATGATTCAGATGCAATGATGCTTGTAGAACAAACGAAAATAATGATAGAAGCAATGAAGTTAAAAGAAGAAACAAAGGTAGAAGAATCAATCAAGTCATTTGAAAAAGTAGAGAACATGAAGAATGGAAATGCTACGCTTGTAAAACAAGCAAAGGAAGAACGCACAGCATTACTAGCCATCTTAGAGCAAAACAAGAAGTATAGCGAGCAACTGACGAAAAGTGAAGAGTTAATAAGTAAGAAAAATTATGCAGAAGCGAAAGAGATATTAAATAAGCTAGTTGCAGAAACAAAAGATAACAAAAAACTTGAAGAATATAATAAAAAAGCGGTAGGATTAGTTACTAAAATAAATGAAGAAGAAAAAACGGCAAAGAATGAAGCAGCAGCGAAAGCACAAAAAACAAATGTAGTAACGAATCAAAAGGTAGCAACAGAAAAGACTCAAAAAACTGAGGCAGAAAAAAATCAAAAGGTAGCAACAGAAAAGAACCAAAAAACTGAGGTAGAAAAAAATCAGAAGGTAGTAACAGAAAAGAACGGCAAAACTGAGACAGAAAAGAACCAAAAAGTAGAAACAGGAAAGAATCAAAATGCATTTACTTTTGAGAAAGCGAAAGAATATATTAAAAATGAATATAAAGAAGACTATGATTACACTCTAGAAAATACGCAAGTAGAGAATGGAAAGAAATATTATCAAATAAGAGTGCATACGACATATAAAGTAGAAGGTGCAGGTGGACCAGGATTTACTGGTGTATTTAAAGTATTCGAAGATGGTACAATCGTTGAACTGCACTAAATTGATGGAAAGTACACGATGAATCTGTACCCTTTGTAAAGGACATTTTGAGAAAAGGTTATCAATATAAAGAGGATGATTTCTGTATTCAACAGAGGTCATCTTTTTTTATTTCCATTGGTATTTATAATGATTGTAATACGTCATGTAGGAAATTTAAATGGAAGCATCGTTCATCCTAGAGATGTGCTGAAACTTGAAATTGTATCTAATTCAGCTTTTATTATGGTTGCTTATAATCATCTAAGCTTCTATCGATAAAAAGCTTGCAGAAATTATAAATGTATCATTTAAAGTGAGTAATCAAAATTGTGAAATTTATATAATTATATAAAATAATGGTATGATTATTAAGTTAGAAGAGATATTCATAATAGTAGGGGAGAGAGAGTTATGAAGCTTAGAGTTTTAGGAATTATATGTTCATGTTTTATTTTATTAGCTGCATGTGGGGATAAGACAGCTGAAAAGGCAATAGAACAAGGGAAATTGGCACTAGCTAATAAGGAGTATGACAAGGCGTTGGCATCATTTAGTTTAGCATTAGATGAAAAAAGTGACGAAGCAAAGGTTTTGCATACACAAACTAAAAAATGGATGGATGCAATGAAGGCAAAGGATGAGCAGAAATGGGATGAAGCGAATAAGCTTTTTGGAGAAGTAGTGGAAACTAAAGGTGGTATAAGCTCCCTTAAAGAAGATGCTAAAAAAATGAAAGGCGAGCTAAAGTCTAATAAGGACACCTTGGATACGTACAATAACAAATTATCTCAAGCGCAAGAACTAATAAATAATAAATCTTTAGATGAGGCTAAGCAACTATTAAGTACTGTTCAGCAAGAAACAGCAACAAATGAGAAATTAAAAGATCATAATCAAAAAGTTACGCAATTAATGGCGACAGTGGATATGGAACTTACAAAAATAGAGAGTGAAAAGAACCAAAAAGAAGCTGAAGAAAAAAAGCAGGCTGAAGAGAAAAAGCAAGTTGAAGAGAAAAAGCGTGCTGAAGAAGCAAAACAAGTTGATATAAAAAGTGATGAGGAAGCAATACCTTATGTAAGGAAAGCGTTAGAGAAATATTTAGCAGGTAATCCATTAAGTAAAGCGGATGTAAGAATTATGCCAGATTCAGGTATGAATACAGAACAAGGCTACGGTGGTAGAATATATGAGAATAAGGAAACTCATATAACACATATTGTAGATTATCATGTTAAATTTAATGGTTCTGTTACATTAATGACAACAGCTGGAGAAACGTACCAATATTAGTTAAAACTCCAACTATCATAGGAGTGACTAGTCTGCGTAATGTTAAATTAATAGCTGTTAAAATTGTTCTTTCAATTTTAACAGCTATTTTTATTTAGTTATATTTTGAGGGTATCTTTTCAAGTTTTGTTAGCATAAAAAAAAGGCATCTAGCAAAAGTACTAGATGCAAATAAAAACACAAGGGAAGATAAATATCCTCCCGTTTCCCGTAAGTAATTATATCAAAAAATTTATAAAAAACTAGCTTTATTTTTTATATACTATATGTGTAAAGCTATGAAATGATAAGATTACACTGTTTTCATAGTGTTTTATTAAAAAAAGGAGTTACGTATATGATTAATTTTAAACCAGAAAATTTGAATCAACTATTAAAAATAACGTTAATTAGTGCGAATAAATCTTATGATGCGATTAAAGACTATGAATTTACAGGAGAAGCAGTAGTATTCCGTATAGATTTCGAATATATTGACGTTTCTTTAATGATTGTAGATATATTAGGAAGATCAGCTTCTAAATTTAACATTTTGCCATACGCCCGTCCGAATACGAATGAAATAGATTATATTCAGTTTCATGTGTATGCGATTAATGAAGGGAATTTTAAAGAAATGATTGATACGATGTAAAAACTATAATTTTACAAAATTGTATATAAAACCTTAATTTCTGCTAATATATAATTAATAAATTCATATAATTGGAGTGATGAGATGCAGCCGTTAGAAAGGGAGATTCATTCTAATATGCTGAAAGTGTGGAGAATTCATGCTTTAATTGGGGCGGCAGTTATACTAGCAGTCGTAATTGCATATTTCTTTTTTATGATCAATTTTAATTGGTGGGGTTGGTTGTTTGGTTTGTTAGTAACAGGTGCTATTATATTTATCCCGCTTGATTATTTCGTCTTTCCAAATTTACGTCAACGCTATTATAGTTACAGATTAAATGAAGAAGAGATTGAGATTCAAAAAGGAATGTTCGTTGTAAAACGTGTACTTATTCCGATGATGCGCGTGCAGCACGTAACGATTGAACAAGGACCAATTATGAGAAAGTATAATTTAGCAGAATTACATATTTCAACAGCAGCAACTTCTCATAGTATTCCAGGCTTAACGAAAGAAGAAGCAGAGCAGCTGAAAAGACAAATTGGAGAACTTGCGAAAGTGAGTGATGAGGATGTATAAGAGGCAACATCCGATCACGATTTTATTAGGTATTCGAGTTGCGACTTTGTTACCTTTTATTTTTCTTGTTCTATTTAAATCAGATGGTCAAGTAGAACCTTGGTATTTCTTTCATCTCGTTCTTTTGGCCATAATATTTATTATGGCAATTTTCTCAGCTATAAAATGGTATTTCAAAGTGTACTGGGTTGAAAATAATATTGTACATATAAAGCACGGTGTGTTCGTTAAGAAGGAAAGTTACTTAAATAAAGAACGTGTGCAAAATATTAGTACGTCTTCTAACATCATTTATCAAGTGCTTGGACTGACGAAGTTAAACATAGAAGTAGCTGGCGGCGGTACTGAACCGGAAGTGATGTTAGCTGGCATTAGAGAAAGTGAAGCGAAGGAACTGATTTCTTTATTACATAAAGAGAGAAGTGTTGTGACTGAAGAAGAGCCCGCGACAGCAGAAAATAAGACAATTTATCAGTTAACAGCGAAAGAAATTTTATTCGCCTCTATTACATCTGGTAGATTCGGATTAGTATTTTCTATGTTAGTCATCATTTACACAGAGTTTAATGAATTTCTTCCAAAATGGCTCATCAATAAAGTAGAAGCGTATGTGATGGATAACGGTGTATATGAATTAATTGTTATGGCTGCGATTTTAATGGCGGTTTCGTGGGTCGTTTCGACAGCTGGTTATGCGTTAAAATATGCGAACTTTAAAATTGAGCGAAACAGAAATGAAATTCGCATCGTGCAAGGGTTATTTGATAAAAAAGAGTTTGTTTTAAAACTACACCGCATTCAAGCAATTACGGTGAAAGAAGGAATTCTCCGTCAGCCGTTCGGTTATTGCTCTGTCGAAGTGGAAGTTATTCAAAGTATAGAAGCAGCAGGGCAGGAAGTGATGTTACATCCTTTTATGAAAAAGAAAGATGTCCAGCAGTTACTTACATATTTGCAGTTACCGTATGAAATGGAAGAGGAAATCGTTCATTTACCGAAGGCCGCATTACGCCGTTACATAATAATGGGCTGGATTACAAGTGCTGTACTCGCAGTGCCAATTGCCGGTGCGAGTATATATTTTAAGCAAAATATGGCGTTATTCACGTTAATACCACTATTTATCATATTTACGTTACTCTCATACGCCCGGTATACAAGTGGTGGATATATGATACGAGACAATCAGTTAGTCATGGTATACCGTGGCCTTGCGAAATATACGGGGATCATGCGCAGAAGGCATGTCCAAGCAGTAGGATACAATCAATCGTATTTTCAAAAGAAAGACGAGTTATGTACAGCTGCCGTATCAGTGGCGGGGCATAGATATAAAGTGAAGCATATGCGAAAAAAAGACGCGCTTCGTATATATAATTGGTACAAAAAAAAAGGAAACACCGGTGCGTAATGGTGTTTCCTTTTTTGTGTCGTGATTTGTCGATAAGTCGATATATTCGAAAAATCGCCGATATAATTTCATGTACCGCAGCCTTGGAGCAACCACAGCACAAAACCCCTTAAACTAACACATCAAAAGTAGTCACAAATGACGGACGAGAGAAAATACTTTTTTGCTGTTCCGCATGTGGATGTGCTTGACCTTGTCCTTCTGCTTGTGCAGGGCGTTTTTTGTGAGCGTTTTCGAATGAACGTGATTCTGTCCAGTCTTTAAAGTTTTGCTCTGTTTCCCACATTGTTAAGATGACATATGTATCGTTACTTAATGGGCGTAGAACGCGAATTGCTTGGAAGCCTGGTTCGTTTTCGATAAGGCCTGCGCGGTTTTTAAAACGGTTTTCAAATACTGGGCGACCTTCGTCTGTGACAGAAATGTTGTTACAAACGATATAACCAGGTTGTCCTTTAAATTCGCCAACAGCGTCTAGTACGTCATAGCTAAGTGAGCCTTCTACAGATTCTTCTGTATTTTCTTTATAAAACATATCTTTTTCATTATTTTTTGCAGTGAAATGTGCTTGTTCTAGAGGTGTTTCGTATGAAATAATAGCCTTCATTTTAATGCCCCCTTAATTGTTTGTTTCTATTATATCAACTCTCTTAAAAAACTTCGAAGATTATATACATAAAGATACTTCTTTTTCAAATAATAAATGTACCATCATTTGGAAAGAAGGCCGATGTATGAAGAAAGTAAAGTGGACTTTATTAGGTGGATTAGCAACGCTTGTATTAGCGATTGTACTTTATAAACTTATTGTGTTAGCTGGTGGCTATATGATGGATGAAAAGCAGCTCGTTTTCCATTCTTCATCACGTATCGTTGACCAGAAAGGGAAAGAAATTACGAAATTATATGTAGAAAATAGAGACCTCGTACCAGTCGAGCAAATTCCAAAGCATGTCCAGCAGGCGTTTGTTGCGGTAGAGGATTCTCGTTTTTATGAACATCAAGGAATTGATTACCCGTCTATATTCCGTGCTCTTTATAAAGATACGTTAGCTGGAGATAAGGTTGAAGGCGGTAGTACGATTACGCAGCAACTTGCTAAAAACGTTTTTTTAACTCGTGAAAAAACAGTTACGCGCAAGTTGAAGGAAGTCGCAATTTCTCTTCAATTAGAGCAAAAATATACGAAGCAACAAATTCTTGAAATGTATATGAATCATATTTATTTTGGTCATGGGGCTTACGGTATTCAAGCTGCAGCAAAGTTGTATTTTAATAAAAATGTAGAAGATTTAACAGTAGAAGAGGGCGCAATGCTTGCAGGTCTTCCGAAGTCGCCAAACGGATATTCACCGTATTTCTCTCCAGAGAAAAGTAAGGAGCGCCGCGATCTCGTATTGTCACTTATGCATAAACAAGGCTATTTGACTGCCGAAGAAAGTGTACGTTATCAAGGGAAGACGATTGCGCTATATAAAAACTTAGATGAGAATGAGCTCGCATATATGCCGTATATTGATATGGTTATAGATGAAGCAGCTCGTTTATATGGATTGTCTCATCAAGAAGTACTCCGCGGAGGATATACGTTTGTCGTTCCGATGGATGAAAAGATTCAAAAGGTAGCGTATAACCAGTTTCAAGATGCACGGAATTTCCCTGGTAAAGAAGAGGGGGCGCAAGGTGCTTTTTTATTAATGGATAATCGTACGGGCGGAATTAAAGCGGCGATTGGCGGAAGAAAGTACGTCCCGAGAGGTTTTAATCGTGTTTTCGCAAAAAGACAGCCAGGTTCTGTGCTTAAACCACTTATTGTCTATGCACCAGCACTTGAAACGAAAAAGTATAATCCGTATTCTTTATTAACGAATGAAAGAAATTCATTTGAAGGCTATGAACCTCGAAATTACAACCATGCGTATTCGAAAGAAATGACGATGTACGATGCGATTTTAGAGTCAGCAAATGTACCAGCAGTTTCTTTATTAAATGAATTAGGGGTAGAAGAAGGAAAGCAATATTTAGAGAAAGGTAATGTTCATATTGCTGATACTGGGTTAAGTACAGCGCTTGGCGGATTGAAAAACGGTGTTTCAACATTTGAACTTGTGAAAATGTATCGTGCGTTTTTAGCAAATGGCGCTATTATTGAGCCGCACGTGATTGATAAAGTGTTCAATAGACACGGCGCAGTTATTGGAGAATCACCAAAAGTGGAAACGAAAATTTTCTCAAAACAAACGGCATGGTATATGACGAAAATGCTTGAAGGAGTTGTGAAGGAAGGGACAGCGAAAGCCGGTGTATATACCGGGGCGTTAGCTGGGAAAACAGGCACAACTTCCTTACCAAATGACGATAATGGAGCGAGAGATATGTGGTTCGTTGGCTATACACCAAATTTAGTAGGCGCTGTTTGGATTGGTTATGACCGTACGGATAAAGAGCATCAGTTGCAAGGAGAAAGTGCGTCAGCAACGAAATTGTTTAAGAAAATTTTAACGAAGGCAAATGTAGAACAGAAAGAGCAGTTTATGAAACCAGAAGGTGTGGAAACAATCGGTGCTCCAATTCGGCTGCGCAAAATTGAAGATGTGAAAATGAAATTAGCTTTTAGCCCTTTCGGTTTATTTAAAGCGAAATTAAGCTGGACACCACTTCCAGATGATAGAATTATGTATCGTATTTATAGAGTAGAAAACGGAGTCCATACGCATGTAGCAACTGTAAATGGTGCCGGGGAATATGAAGAAAAGTTCGTGAACATCTTTTCAAAACCGAGTTTTTACGTTGTGCCATATAACACACAAACGAATCGCGAAGGAGAAAAGTCAAAAGTAGCTAAACCATAGTTTTTCTCTGTGTTATAATAAGAATGTTGTGAAAATAGTAAGCGTTTTTAAGAATGTTTGTGTCAATTTAATGAACAACGTACATAATATTATGCATTTTGTTTTTACAAGCTGTATAGTAAAAAAAGATAAATATCGGAATAGAACGTATTTAGAGCAAAAGCATTGGCAAGGAAGGGAGCAAGGGTCTTGGTAAGAAATATAAATGAGACATTTTTAAAAGCATGTAGGGGGGAACGTACTGATTATGTACCAGCATGGTATATGCGTCAAGCAGGTCGTTCACAGCCGGAATATAGAAAGATAAAAGAAAAGTATTCTTTATTTGAAATTACACATAATCCAGAGTTATGTGCTTACGTTACAAAGTTGCCAGTTGATCAATATAACGTAGACGCAGCAATTCTTTATAAAGATATTATGTCACCACTACCTGCAATTGGTGTGGATGTAGAAATTAAATCAGGTATTGGCCCAGTTATTGATAATCCAATCCGTTCTTTACAAGACGTAGAAAAATTAGGGGAAATCAGTCCAGAAGATGACGTACCGTACATATTAGATACGATTCGTTTATTAACGACAGAAATGCTAGACGTACCGTTAATCGGCTTTTCAGGAGCACCATTTACATTAGCGAGCTATATGATTGAGGGCGGTCCATCTCGTAATTATCATAATACGAAAGCGTTCATGTATGCAGAGCCGAAAGCTTGGTTCGCTTTAATGGATAAGCTAGCAGATATGGTTATTACATATTTAAAAGCGCAAATTAACGCGGGAGCAAAAGCAGTTCAAATTTTTGATTCTTGGGTTGGAACAGTAAATGTAGCAGATTACCGCGTATTTATTAAACCAGCAATGGAGCGTATTTTTGCAGAAGTTCGTACGATGGGTGTTCCAATGATTATGCACGGCGTAGGAGCTGCACACTTAGTAAATGAATGGCACGACTTACCGCTTGATGTAGTAGGCTTAGATTGGCGCTTACCGATCGAAGAGGCACGCGCGCGTGGTGTTCATAAGGCGGTACAAGGTAATATGGATCCTTCATTCTTACTTGCGCCATGGTCTGTAATTGAAGAACATGTAAAAGGTATTTTAGATCAAGGGATGAAACAGCCAGGTTATATCTTTAACTTAGGACATGGTGTATTCCCGGAAGTAAATCCAGATACATTAAAACGTTTAACTACATTTATTCATGAATACTCTAAAGGGCAGTTAGCGAAGTAAAGGAGAATTGCTGTATGAAAAAGAAAATTGGTTTGCTTGTAATGGCATACGGAACGCCATATAAAGAAGAAGATATTGAACGTTACTATACACATATTCGTAGAGGAAGAAAGCCAAGTCCTGAAATGCTAGAAGATTTAACAGAGCGTTACCGTGCAATTGGTGGTATTTCTCCTTTAGCTACTATTACATTAGAGCAAGCTAAAAAGTTAGAGAAGCGTTTAAATGAAGTACAAGATGAAGTCGAGTATCATATGTATCTTGGCTTAAAACATATCGAACCGTTCATTGAAGATGCAGTGAAAGATATGCATAACGACGGTATACAAGATGCAATCGCACTTGTTCTTGCGCCGCACTATTCTACATTTAGCGTGAAATCGTATGTAGGACGAGCACAAGAAGAAGCAGAGAAACTTGGAAACTTAACAATTCACGGCATTGATAGCTGGTATAAAGAACCGAAATTCATCCAGTACTGGGTTGATGCAGTGAAAGGTATATATAACGGTATGTCAGAAGCAGAGCGTGAAAAAGCAGTATTAATCATATCTGCACATAGCTTACCAGAAAAAATTATTGCAATGGGCGATCCATATCCAGACCAATTAAATGAAACAGCTGACTATATTGCAAGAGGTGCTGAAGTAGCAAACTATGCAGTAGGTTGGCAAAGTGCAGGAAACACACCAGATCCTTGGATTGGTCCAGATGTACAAGATTTAACGAGAGAATTAAATGAAAAGTACGGTTATACTTCATTCGTATACGCACCAGTTGGATTTGTTGCGGAACATTTAGAAGTTCTATATGACAACGACTTTGAGTGTAAAGTTGTAACAGATGAAATTGGCGCGAAATATTATCGTCCAGAAATGCCAAATGCATCGGACGCATTTATTGACTCTTTAACAGACGTTGTATTAAAGAAAAAAGAATCTGTAATGTAAGAAGAAAGGGGGAGCCTGCTTGAGGAAAAAAGTTGTGATCGTCGGCGGAGGCATCACTGGATTAACAGCAATGTATAACTTACAAAAAAATATTCATGAAAAAAACTTGCCGATTGATACATTACTGATAGAAGCATCGGGTAAACTTGGCGGAAAAATTCAAACCGTTCGAAAAGATGGATTTACAATTGAGCGCGGACCGGATTCTTTCTTAGCACGAAAAGAAAGTGCAGCTAGATTAGTGAAAGAATTAGGTCTTGGCGATGAACTTGTAAATAATCAAGCCGGTCAATCATTTATCCTCGTAAACAATCGGTTACATAAAATGCCGAATGGATCAATGATGGGAATTCCAACGCAAATTACGCCGTTTCTATTTTCCGGGCTGTTCTCCCCAATTGGTAAACTAAGAGCTGGTTTTGATCTATTAATGCCGAGGTCAAAGCCAGTATCTGACCAATCACTCGGACAATTTTTCAGACATCGTCTTGGAAACGAAGTGGTTGAAAACTTAATAGAACCGTTACTATCGGGTATTTATGCAGGGGATATTGATGAAATGAGCTTAATGTCAACATTCCCGCAAATGTATCAGATTGAGCAGAAACATCGCAGTATTTCACTCGGTATGCGTACGCTCGCTCCGAAAGAAGAGAAAGCTGAACCGAAAAAGGGAATGTTCCAAACAGTGAAAACAGGTTTAGAATCTATCGTAAAATCTCTCGAAGCAAAGATGCATGAAGGTACGATAATAAAGGGAACTCGCATTGAAAAAGTTGCAAAACAGGGTGATGGTTATACAATTACTCTTAGTAACGGAAAAGAAATAGAAGCGGACGCCATCGTAGTGGCAACTTCGCATAAAGTATTGCCGTCCATGTTTGCTCAGTACAAGCAGTTTCGTTTCTTCCGTAATATTCCATCCACATCCGTTGCGAATGTGGCACTTGCTTTCCAAAAGTCTGCAATCCAGCGCGATATTAATGGTACAGGATTTGTCGTATCACGAAATAGCGATTACACCATTACAGCATGTACGTGGACGCATAAAAAATGGCCACATACAACGCCAGAAGGAAAAACGCTTCTTCGTTGTTACGTTGGACGACCTGGTGATGAAGCAGTTGTAGAACAAACAGAAGAGGAACTCGTTCAGCTCGTACTAGAAGACTTGCGAAAGACGATGGATATTACAGAGGATCCAGAATTTACAGTCGTAAGCCGCTGGAAAGAAGCAATGCCCCAATATACAGTAGGTCATAACGAGCGAATGAAGAAACTCACGACATTTATGGAGAAAGAGTTGCCAGGTATATACTTGGCAGGTAGTTCTTACGCTGGTTCTGGTCTTCCGGACTGTATTGATCAAGGTGAGAAAGCCGCAAAGCGTGTACTCTCTCATTTGGAGAAAGTAATGGATACTGAATTAATCGCGCAATAAAGTGAAACGCCTTCAATTATATTGAAGGCGTTTTGTTACTTATTCACCAATAAACATATATAAGTTATTTGGCTTTATAACAGCATCCCCTGCATAAATAATCCACTCTGTTAAGTTATCAAAATCTAACTGATAACTATTTCCTTCACTCATATCTTTTATAAAATATGGTTCATTAATGAGTATTCCTTGAATGAAATCTTCCGTAATTTCTTGCATTTCAAACCACATATGTTCACTTTTTCCTTCTTCGTAGGAGACACCAAACTTAGCGAGGAAACGAAAATCTTCATTCGATTGTTCAATGTGAAAAATGTTACTGAAATACCCGAAAGTATTCTTCGCATTGTAAGCCATACGATCGGTTTCACTATTTGTTTTATAGAACATGAGCCCTGTAGCTTCCTCGTGTTCTTGGAAAAAGCTTTCAATATATTCTTCTGAAGTATTAAATTTGAATAAGAGAACGGATGGAGATTGATGGTATTCATCTCGGTCATCCATACCGCCAAGAAATACGTTTTGCGCATCTATTGGTTGTAGTTTTACTTCTTCATCCTCAATTGAAGATAATTGATCCATACTCGTTTTATGCCCAATATAAGATAATCCTTTTTCCCATGGAACAGCTACTGTATGTATAGAACCTTGCTGACTATGCGCGATAACGATAGGCTCATTCATAGGGACTTGTCCATTTTCAACGGCGTTATTAGCAAACGTTTGAAAAAGATCGCCAATACCGTAGTAGGAAGAAATGCGATTTGGAATAATTAATTCTATTTCTGTTACGCCTGCTCTTAAAAGGCCATGTGTATGAAACCAATATTGCGTAGGCTCACCGTCTTTACCGTCTTCATAAACAGAATGAATAACGTATAAATCAGGAATGTCAGGCAACAATTCATTTTCAACGTGATATTCAATATAGCTTCTAGATATCACTTTCATTGCGGCACTTGAATCGATTACAAATAACAAGTCTGGAGCTAGGTTCCATAAAAACTGTAACTGCTGGAAAAAGCAGTCCAGCACATCGCCTACAAATAGCGTACGAGTGAAAATTTCAGTACCATAAGCAGCATCTTCAAAATGACGATCTACGATTGTAGAATCTTGTCTATTGTACATTTTATATTCTTCTGGGTCATTTGCCTCATCAATATGCAGTTCATACGGTATGATTGTTTCATCCATATGCAACTCAACAATAATGCTTGTCTCATCACTATAAACAATTTTCAATTCGTCAACTTTAGTAGCGATCGTTTCTAACCGCTGTTTTAACTGCTCAATTGTAATTCTAGTTGGTATAACGGCAATCATATCTGAAAAATGACGTTCTAATGTTCCATTCATAGCTGCGCGGTATGTTTCTGTTTGCACTTCCATCCAATCACTCCTATTCAAATGAATCCATTTTACATGCCAATAAAATTTCGATATTTTCTGTTTTCTCTCTCTAACATTATAGAGTGCATTCTTAGAAGGTGTAAAATTATTATTTTGTATTATAGTTTGAAAGCTTGTAAATTAAATAAATTTTTTGTAAAACTTGTCGAAGTATGGTTCTATATAACGAATCATTTGTTATGATAGACATGTTGGAAAAATATGAAATAGAGAGAGGAAAATGGCTGTGAAGAAATTGTTAAGTGTCTTTTTATCATTTATACTATTGCTTTCATTTACTGGAACTTTAGTACAAGCAGAAGAAACGACTTCTATGTCAGTAGAAAAAGCAATTCAAGTATTTAAGCAGCAAGGTAAAACGAAGGGGATAGTGGAAGGATATATTGTCGGATATACGCAAAGTCCTTCTAAATACACGAAAGATCCGGCTAAGTTTGATGATACAAACGTAGCAATTGCGGATTCGCCAAATGAAACGAATCCAGACAAAATCATGCCTGTTCAGTTGCCAAAAGGCGATGTGAGATCGGCAGTAAATGTGAAAGATCATCCTGAAAATATCGGGAAGAAAGTTAGTTTAACAGGGACGCTTGAATTATATTTTAGTAGTCCAGGTTTAAAATCAGTAACAGCTCATAAGTTTCAAGGGGAAGGACAAAACCGTGTTAGCGATGTAGTAGCTTCACCAGGTGGCGGAGAAGTTGCGAAGGGAACAGCGGTAACATTAACAACGAATACAGAAGGAGCAACAATCTACTATACGTTAGATGGCTCTAATCCTACAAATAAGGGTGTTCGTTATAACGGACAAATTGTAGTGGATGAAAATAGTGTAATTAAAGCAATCGCAGAGAAAGAAGGGCTTACTTCTTCAGCGATTTCAACATTTTCATTTATTATCGTAAATAATGAGCCAGTACGTATTCATGATATTCAAGGAAAATCACATATTTCTCCTTACAAAGGGAAGAAAGTATACAATGTGGAAGGCGTTGTAACAACGCTTGATAAAAATGGTTTTTATATAGAAGATAATCAGCCGGATAATGATCCAGCTACTTCAGAAGGTATTTATGTGTACAAAAAAGATGCGAATGTAGCGGTAGGGGACCTAATTCAAGTTGATGGAGAAGTAGAAGAATATGTTGGTCCAGGATATGCAGAAAGGTTTGACACAGATTTAACGACGACGGAAATTAAGGCGAGCCGCGTTGCTGTAATTGCAAAAGATCAACCTTTACCAGCACCGATTGTACTTGGAGAAAACGGTGTGAAAATCCCAGATCAAATTATCGATAATGATGCATTCGGTTTATTTGATCCAAATGAAGATGCAATCGACTTTTATGAAAGTATAGAAGGTATGCGCGTTACGATGCCAACGCCAAAAATTATTGCACCTCAGAAAAACGGAAATTTATATGTAACAGTAGAAAATGGCGGAAATAAAGTCGTAACAAAATACGGCACACCTGTATTAGATGACAATCAATTAAACCCAGAGCGTCTTTCTGTCAAAGTACCTCGTGATTATGTGGCAAAAGTAGGAGATACTTTCACTGGAGATATAACAGGTGTAGTCGGATATGATTACGGTTCGTTCCGCGTTTCGCCAATAACGGAATTACCATCTGTAGTGGACGGTGGATTTAAGCAAGTAGGGGCGAATATTCAGCCTCGTCTTGATAAGTTAACAGTTGCTACATATAACATTGAAAACTTCTCGGCGAATAAAAAAGAAACAACAGACGAAAAGGTAAAAGCGTTAGCGTATTCTATTAAATACAATTTAAAAATGCCAGATATTATCGGTGTAGAGGAAATGCAAGATAATAATGGATCAATTAATGACGGTACAACAGAGGCTTCATTAAGCGCAAAACGTATCATTGATGCAGTTCTAGAAATTCGCGGGCCAAAGTATGAGTATGTAGAAATTGCTCCGCATAATAATCTAGACGGAGGAGCACCAGGAGCGAATATTCGCGTCGGTTTCTTCTACAACCCATCACGCGTGAAATTAGCAGCAGTACCGAAGTTACTTGATAAAAATGTTGTTCGTATTGGAGACGAAAACCCATTATTTGAAAGTACACGTAAACCGCTTGCGGCAGAATTTACGTTCCAAGGACAAAACGTTGTTGTCGTTACAAATCACTTAAACTCAAAAATAGGAGATGCAACGCCATTTGGAAAAGTGCAGCCGCTCGTATTAAAGAGTGAAGAAAAACGAATTCAGTTAGCGCAAGAAGTAAATCAATTCGTACAAGGAATTCAGAAAAAGAACACGAATGCACCAGTTGTTGTGTTAGGGGATATGAACGATTTTGAGTTTGCTAAACCATTAAAAGCACTAGAAGGAACAAACTTAAAAAATATGTTAAACACAGTGCCGAAAGAGAACCGCTACACGTACATTCATGAAGGAAATGCACAAGTGTTAGATCATATTTTAGTAACAAACAACATCGCACCACACACAATTGTAGACCCAGTGCACTTAAACTCAAACATTATGAAAGAGCACGGACGTGTAAGTGACCATGATCCAGTACTTGCTCAAATTGATTTGAAGAAAGCTTCTTAAATGAGGGGAACGCTTAGGCAACTAAGCGTTCTTTTTTGTTTTTGTAGGGTCATAGAATGGTATAAAGAGGTGATTCCTTTTTATGTAATCTAGTGATAAAATTAATTGAACATTCAGTCTTTGTGAGGAGGGCAACGATGCCAGCACAAATAAATGGAAAATTAATGAATCAGTTAGCGATTTTATTTAGTATAATCGTCATGTTCCAATTTGTAGCAGATGTAACAGGACTTACTCAAAATTTAGATATCACGTATAACTTAATACATACAGCATCGTCCTATATAACATTTAGTTTGGCAGTCATTTTTACTTTAATAGGTGCAAGAAGAGAATTAAGTAAATATGCAATTATTTTATTATGTTCAGTTGTAGGTATTAAAGCGATTTATTTTGCGTTGTTCGTTATTTTATGGGGATTGGCAGGGACACCGTAAAGGGGGATGGTTACATGATAATAAGAGCGTAATTCTCTAAGCTAGCTTAGGGAATTACGCTCTTATTCGTTCAATGAATTAGTCTGAAATTGCTTGAAACGCTTTTCTACACCGATCTCTTTTTTGCAGTCTTCTTCTATATTTTTTTCTATCCCGCTTTACTCCTTGTATATACATGAATAAGCTAACGAGAAGGAAGAAGGTACATTGCATCGTTAAAATGTACGGTGACATGCCTTGTAATGGTTGCTTTGGGTCATATAAATGAAAAGGTGCTCCGCCTATTGTAGGGAATATTGTATTTAGCAGGACGTACGGAATGGAGGCAACTGCAAATGGAAAGAGAATCGCCATATAGTCTTTTTGTGACCATACAGATGCAGCCAGTCCTAAAAGGGCCATTAAACCTGCAAATAAAAAATTAATTCCGATATATACAGTAATGTAAGCGAGAGGTGCATCTAAATATAGGTTTGCGAACATCCCATCATCATTTATGATACCTGAACCAGCCGTAGGTGCTCCGTCTGGAATGGTTAATTTGCAAAATAATAGCGATAAGACGAATGGAAGTGTATAAAGAAATCCTCCGCAAAAAAACGTAACGATATATTTCGTTACTGAATAAGGAAATATAGAAATCCCTTTACTCACGAACGGTTTAAAACCATCTGATTTATCTGAATTGTAGCTTGTACTAAAGGGGAAACTCGCAATAACTGGCATTAATAGTAAATAAACATCCATTTCATTATCGCGAAATCCAATCCATTTTATATCTGTTGATATAGGACCATTCGCTGCGTCTCCTAAATAACGAATGACATAGTAATAGTGATAAATACAAATAAGAACGAATCCACTAAACATCATAATTAAAGAAATACGACTACAAAAAGCTTGCTTTATATTTAAACGAAGCGCACGCATCATGACTGAAAAAGCCTCCACTATTTTGATAAACTTGTCTATTTTCTATATTACTATTAAATGTAAAGATTTTCTTGTTTTTTTTATTTGATTATTTGAAAAAAGGGGAATTCGTTGTCGTTAAGTAAGGTTTAACAGAAATTGTATTTTCTAAAATATGGTTGACAATTAAGTATTACATTTGTAATCTTAATTGTAGATTACAAATGTAATACGAAGGAGTGAAATATATTATGACAAATCAATTACCTAAAATATCTGAAGCTGAATTAGAAATTATGAAAGTACTTTGGTCTAATTCTCCACAAACAGCGAATGAAATTATAGAAGAACTAGAAGATGCAATGGACTGGAAACCGAAAACAATTCGCACATTAATTAATCGGTTAGTACAAAAGGAAGCCGTTTCTTACCATCAAGATAAAGGGCGTATGTATGCTTATTATCCGTTAGTATCACAAGATAATTATTTACAAGTTGAAACGAAATCTTTGCTAAAGCGTTTTTGCGGCGCAGCGTTCAAGCCATTACTTGTTAATTTCTTAAAAGAGGAAAAATTGTCTTCAGATGATATTAATGAACTGAAACGCATTTTAGATGAAAAGACAGAGGAGAATAAGAGGAAGGATAGATAACGATGATAGACATGCTTATAAATGTATACCTTCCTCATTTATTTGATTGGCTTATAGAAACGTCACTTATGGCCAGTATATTAGTTGGATTTATTTTATGTATAAAAGTGCTATTTAGAAATAAGTTAACGCCCCGGTGGCAATATATGCTGTGGATCGTACTAATGATACGACTCCTTTTACCATGGTCACCGGATAGTTCCTATAGCATTTATTCACTCCTTTCGTATAGTTCTAGTGTGTCGGAAGTGATTCAAAAAAATACATCTTCACCTGAGAATACAGTGAATAACGAGATGAAACAGACAGTGGAATTAGAAACAAATTCTGAAACTGTGATAAAGAATAGTGAACCTGAAGTAAACGTGAGTGCGGAACAACAGACTACACTTTCTTTATACAAAATTGCTCTATATGTTTGGTTAGCTGGAGTAATCGTATTAGCAGTCATCACGTTTATTACAAATAGACGTTTATATTCTTACATAAAGAAACAACCAGATATTACGGATGAACAGGTCGTTACAGCGTTTAATCGCTGTAAGCAGTCTATGAAAATGAAGAAGGCAGTTTCATTACGCCTTGCAGGAAAGATTGCGAGTCCAACTGTGTTTAGTTTCTTCCGCCCGAAAGTATTACTATCAAAAAAACATATGAAAGCATTAAATGAGCAACAATTACAATATGTCTTTTACCATGAGTTAGCTCATATTAAAAGAAGCGATGTAGCTGTAAATTGGATTATGTACAGTTTAATCTTATTAAATTGGTTCAATCCAATTCTTTGGTACGCCTATTTCTGTATGAGAGAAGATCAAGAATTAGCCTGCGATGCATATGCGCTTACGTTTATAGATAAAGAGGAGCAAATTGCATACGGTCATACAATTATTACCCTTTTAGAACACTATTCCTATCAAGTACCAAGCCTAGCAAATTTAAGCAGAAATAAACGAACACTAAAAAGGAGAATCGTTATGATTAAAAAGTTCCAAAAGAAATCGTATCGTCTGTCTTTACTTGGCGTTATTGCTATAGCAGTTATAGCAGGGGGATTCTTATTGAATGCAAGGATAACCGAGGGAGATGAAAGACAGAAGGAAAAGGTTGTAGAAAACAAGCAATCTAAAGCGGCATTTGAAAAAGCGATAGAAACAGTATATGGTACACCAGAGAATGCAAGTAGAGAATGGGGTATGTCGATAAAGTCATATAAAAGAGATACAGATTTTTTGTATTTGGCAGAAAAGAATTTTACAAAAAAAGAATTTGAACAATATGTCCAATTATTTAAAGAGGCTAGGGAAATTCAGAAAAAAGCAATGGTTAAGAAAAATGTGCCTGAGAATTATGATGGAGATACAAAGGAAATGAATCTTAAACGCTTGAATAAACCTGATCAAGAAAGACTAGCTAGTATTCAGAAGAAATTAAAACCTTTTGATGATAAATTGCAGAAGTCTTTAACATATACTATGGAAGAAGCAAAAGAACATGTACCGTATCAAATTAAGAAGCCAACTTATATACCTGAAGGTTATGAATTAAAGAGAGAATGGGCTGATTCATATTTTGGAAGAGATGTAGAATTAGTTATTAAATCAGAATATACAAAAGGAAAATATGGTTTTACAATTTACCAGTCAAGGATGTATATGGATGGTAATGTTAATGGTGGCAAGGATCCACTACACTACATGATGCCTGGAGACGAGAATCTAGAAAGTTATAGTTTAGACGGGAAAGAAATGGTCTATAATAAATATTCTCAAGGAGAGAGTAAGTTAAAAGGACTCAAAATGTTTGTACCAGCACAAGGTAAGAATAGTGATTATCAAATTGTCATAGTAAATGATATTTTTACAAGAGATACAAAGATATACGAAGAGATAATTGATGATGATCTAACTAAGAAAGAGATGGAGAAAATATTACTTTCTATGTCAAAATAAAAGACAGTGTTCTTAAAACTTTTGTTTTAAGAACACTGTCTATTTTATTGAATTTCTAGTGGGATCTAGCCAGCAATTATTATGAATATATTCTTGCTTTCCATATAAGCATTCTTTTTGATACACTATGGACAGTATGATATACACTGACTGGAATTTTTTATACTGGAAATAATAAAAAAGAGAACTTGTATAGAATGTAAGCGTGTGGTAATATCAAAGATGTACTGATTGACTATATTATCCAATTGGTCATTTTTGGAGGTGACGATGTGGCGATAGATCGAAAACGTTCTATTATTGAAGCTGCAACAAAGTCTTTTTCAGCGTTCGGTTATAAAGCAACAACGATGGATCAAGTAGCGAAGTTAGCGAATGTAGGAAAAGGAACGATTTATACTTTTTTCAAAAATAAAGAAGAGCTATTTGGCGAAATTATTTCTAATTTAATTACAGAAATGAAGCAAGTTGCAGAAAATGCAATTCGTTCAGATGTTTCATTTTTTGAAAATGTACATAGAGCATTATATAGCATATTAGAATTCAGAAAAGAACATCAGCTCATGATTAAGTTAATTCAAGAAGAGCGCGATATGGGAACGAAAGAAGTACAAGAAGTGATGCAACAAGTAGATGTGGAAATCGTTTCTGTCATTCAATCGTATTTAAAGATTGCGATTGAAAAAGGTGAGATTAGCAAATGTGATCCAGAAATTACAGCATTTATTATGCTTCGCTTATACGTATCGCTTATTTTTGATTGGGAAAAAAATCATGAACCGCTAGAAAAAGAAAAAATTGCAGAATTATTTGAACTTTATTTATTAAAAGGATTGTCAAACTAAGATAATCCTTTTATTATTATAAAAAGTGACCATTTGAACGAATTGGTCATACATTTATTTTAGGGAGGGATAATAGAAATATTCACTTCATATGAAGGAACAGTTGCATAGTATAAATTCGGGGATAAGGCATATGTATGAATAGGTATAGCCTTTTTATTCGGGAGAAAATGACCGAATGAACAATTCGGTCATTCAGAAAAGGGGGAGAAATGATGAAATGGAATCAGTTACTTCGTAAAGAGTTTACTGAAATTATAAAAAGTAAAAAAATATTAATTCCAATTATCGCGGTTTTATTCGTACCAATTTTATATGCAGGTATGTTTTTATGGGCCTTTTGGGATCCATATAAACAGTTAGATGATTTGCCAGTGGCGGTAGTCAATTTAGATAAAGGTGCAGTATTTGATGGGAAACCAATTGAGGTCGGCAAAGGGCTCGTTGATAACTTAAAAGATAATACAAGTTTCAAATGGGAATTTGTAAGTGAAAAAGAAGCGAAAAAAGGAATGGAAGGTAGAAAGTATTACATGTTAGTACGCATTCCAGATGACTTCTCAAGTAACGCTACAACGTTATTAAAAGATGATCCAAAACCATTAAACTTAGAATATATTCCAAACGAAAGCTTAAACTTCTTATCTTCACAAATTGGCGGAACAGCCATTGAAAAAATTAAAGGTGAAGTATCAAGTACGTTAACGAAAACATATGCAGAGAAAATGTTTGATTCCATTCAAGACGTCTCAAAAGGATTAGCAGATGGGGCGGAAGGAGCAAATAAACTACACGACGGATCAAGTGAGCTACGTGATGGTTCAAGTAAAGTGACGGATGGCCTTCATACACTTCAAGGGAAGTCTGGAGAGATGAAGGATGGAGTTGGGAAATTAGCAGATGGATCTAATAAATTAGTAGATGGATCAGGCAAAGTAACAAACGGTTTAAATACGCTAAATAGCAAAACAGGTGAAATGCAGAATGGTGTAGGGAAATTACAAGATGGATCTCAGAAAGTAACAGCGGGTTTAAATACGTTAAATGACAAAACAAGTGAGATGCAAGTTGGTGTAGAGAAACTATTTGATGGATCAGGGAAAGTGACAGTGGGTTTAAATACATTAAATAGTAAAACAGGTGAAATGCAGAATGGTATAGGGAAATTACAAGATGGATCTGGAAAGGTGACAGCGGGTTTAAATACATTAAATAGCAAAACAAATGAAATGCAAAAAGGAATTAGCGAATTACGTGATGGATCTGAGAAAGTGACCGATGGTTTGAACAAATTAGTAAGTAAATCGGATGAATTAAAAACAGGAACAACCGATTTATCAAATGGTATGGGAGAACTTGTTGGAGGACAAAGTAGATTAGAGAAAGGGTCTCAAGAGATTCAAAAGGGTTTGCAGGAGTTAAATAGTAACGTACAAAATGCTGTTACAGGACTAGAGGAAATGCAGTCAAAAGTTCCGTCTACATTAAATAAAGTAAATGAGAAAATAAATGGGGCTGGAGAAAGCGTAAATCAATTAAATGAAATGACGCAGTCAACAGCAGGAGATGCAAAAACTGCAGCGCAAGATGTAGCGAGTTTGCAAAAACAAATTGAGAACTTGCCAAAAGAATATCAAGAACAGTTGCAACCATTTATAACAAATGTGGTAAAAAGTACAGCGGCAGTTCAGCAAAAAGCTACCGGCGTAGCAGGTGGAACAAATAAGTTAAACGACGAAGTGAAACAATTAAAAGGCGAAATACATGAATCAACAAATGGAATGCATAACAAACTACCGAATCCAGAAGGGTTTAAAGCTCTAACGGATGGTATTAAGAAACTAACGAACGCACAAAATGAATTTGTTAGTAATTTTCATGGGTTTGGTGAAGGTTTAGGTAAGGTAAAATTAGGTACTGATAAATTGAAAAACGGATCCGGCCAATTGATTGATGGTGCAAATCAATTAGTAGATGGATCTGGGAAGGTAACAGACGGATTAGGCGCATTATCTGTAGGAGCAAACCAAATGGCAGGTGGAATAAATCAATTAGCGGACGGTTCAAATCAAGTAACAGGTGGTTTAGGCACATTATCTGTAGGTGCAAGTCAAATGACCGGTGGAATAAATCAATTAGCAGAAGGTTCAAGCCAAGTAACAGGTGGTTTAGGCACATTATCTACAGGCGCAAGCCAAATGGCAGGTGGAGTAAATCAATTAGCAGAAGGTTCAAGCCAAGTAACAGGTGGTTTAGGATCATTATCTGTAGGAGCAAACCAAATGGCAGGTGGAGTAAATCAATTAGCAGATGGATCTAATCAAGTAACAACTGGCTTAGGTACTCTAAATGGTGGTCTAAATAAAATGTCAACAGGCTCAACCCAGCTAATCGACGGCGTAAATAAACTAGCAGACGGCTCTGGAAAAGTAACAGATGGCCTCGTAAAAGTAAACGATGGTTCAGGGGAACTTGCTGAGAAACTTGGCGAAGGAGCAGAAAAAACTGGTGAAGTAAAAGGAACCGATAAAACGTACGATATGTTTGCAAGTCCTGTAAAAGTGAAGACGGAGAAAATGGCGGAAGTTCCTAACTACGGAACTGGATTTACACCGTACTTCTTATCACTCGGTTTATTTGTTGGGGCATTACTATTATCTATTGTTTATCCATTACGTGATACAGTTGGCGTTCCGAAATCAGGATTTAGCTGGTTTATTAGTAAGTTCGGCGTGTTATTATCAGTCGGTATTATTCAAGCAATAGTAGCAGATGTTATATTGCTATTCGGATTAGGTGTAGAAGTACAAAGTATTCCGTATTTCATACTCTTTAGCATCGTTACAAGTTTAGCGTTTATCGCATTAATTCAATGTTTAGTAACAGCATTTGGTGATGCGGGGCGTTTCATCGCCATCATCACATTAATTATTCAGCTTACAACAAGTGCTGGAACATTCCCATTAGAATTGATTCCGAAGTTTTTACAGCCATTCAATGCTTGGTTGCCGATGACATATTCTGTATCCGGATTGAAAGCAGTCGTATCAAGCGGAGACTTTAACTTCATGTGGCAAAACATAGGAGTACTCATGATTTTCATCGTTGTGTTATCACTTGGAACAATTGCATCCTTAACTTGGATGCACAAACGACAATTTAGAAATATTGCTGAAAATCAATCAGTTGAAGCATAAATAAGGAACATAAAAAAGCACCGAAATGGTGCTTTTTTTATTAGTTTTGTTTTATTGGTTGAGAAAGTTCATTTGTTTTTCTGTTTTTACGGAACAAGTATATAACAATACTTATAAGAATAATTGTAGCTACAATCCACACAAATGGACCATATTTTTCAGCAAAAGTATATAGTTTCATATTACTAGCAATGTCCTCTTTTGTTTTTCCTATTAGAATTTCAGAACCACTATACCCTTCAAGGGTATCCCCCTTTTTTATGCCAAAAATAAGAGTGTCTGATTTGTTTTCTATTCCCGTATATCGGTATCCTTTACTTTTAATTGTTAATTGAGTATCATCCTTTTTTAGTGAGTAATCTTCAATGGAAATATCTTTTCCTGACAGTGTAATTGGTTCCATCGAAAAACGGATTTCTTTTAATGCAGGAAGAACCTCATTGTTTAGTAAGAGCTGCTTTGCAATATGTTGCTCTGTATCAATGTTTATCCAATTTGTTTTTCGTCGTTTATACGTATTAATTTCAAGGAGTGCGAATTCTTTATTTTGAAGTTTTTCCTCTGTAATAGGTTGCGCAGTAGTTAATGCTCCTTTTAATAAAATCACACCGTCTTTTGCAGATTGAAATGAAGAGACTTCTTTCGTTTCTTTTAATGTATTGATAGCACTTCTATAATCTTCTTTTCCTAAAAGAACAGCTCCTGTATGTACGGTTAAAATAAGATATAGAATACTTAATACTATAATAGCTTTTTTCACTATGTACCCTCCAAAGTATGTATAAGTTAATTGTAACATAATTTACCATTTTAATTTATTAATTTGAATAATAGGTTGCAAATGTAAAAGTGGTAAGTCAGTTTAAAGAAAGCGTGGATGAGAGTAGTAAAAATGAAAAGGAAGTTTAGGTATAAGAAAGGTGTATAACTGCACTTAAAGTGGATAAAATATTTTTTTCATTACGTAATAGTTATTTTGTATTCTCTAATATCATCCTTTTTTATTTGTAATACATTCTCTATAAAGATATTATTATATCGAGAAAGACCATACACCAAATATGCAACATTGCATATTTGGTGTATGGTCTTTTGAATATTACTCATCGTTGTTATTACTTCCAAAGGAGCATCTTTTCTTTAGTTCGCTTACAAATCTTTCGGGATCTTTCGGTGAGATTTTTACACTTCCCAAAACCCCCGATGTGTAAAAAATCTCATAACAATCTTTCGAAGAGAGAATACGATACCCAACTAAAATGTTATCTGTTTTTGAGATTTTCGTTATATGACCGTACGGAATCTTACTCCGAAATGGGCCACCTTTTATGAATAAGTAATCTTCATAGAATGTATATGTAATTGAAAAGGAGCACCATAATAGGAAACCAGAAGATAGAAAGAAAATAGATAGTAGAATGTATGCATCTGTTGTAGTAGCCTCATCATCAAATATGAGAGGAAGTATTGTTACAGCGCCAGTGGTGAAAATAGCGAAACTGATGATAGATAAGAAGAATGTATCCATTTTAGAGTGAAATGTCATTTGTAACCCTCCTTCTCCTTAATTTTACCATATTTCATATGTAGGGCTAAATAAAAGGACAGGAATTGCAACCATTTGAACAGAAGTATAGTACATAGGAGCTGATATGATGAAAGGAAATCTTACTTTTTATTTTATCTTAAATCCGCTAATCATCTTTCTTGTTTACGCCCTTTCACCTATCTTGTTTCATAAAGAAAGATATATAAATATGAAAGATGCACTAGGAATAATTTTAGTTTACTATGTGCTAATTAGCGGGTATTACCTTATGGATGTTATAAGTGAGAGAATGAAGAAGAATAGTAAGGACAAACAATAAATTTGTATTATATAAAAACCGATGGGGGATAACAACATGACCGAAAATGAAATCAAATTCAGAGATACGACGATTCGTAACTTTTTCGATAAAGAGGACCGTCTAAAATCGATTCCAGGTCAAAAGAAGAAAAAACTAGTATTGTTAGAGCATTTAATTAGCAAATTAAATGCTGAAAATCAATATACGGAAAAAGAAATTAATACATTCATAAAACAATATCACGATGATTTTTGTACAATTAGACGCGAGTTTATTGTACACGGGTTTATGGATCGAGAGGATAATATGTACCATATAAACGGGAGAGAAGTGTGGACGAAGTGGGAGGAGTTAAAATAAAAAAGCTCTGTTATGGAAAACAGAGCTTTTTATTATTTATTCGGATGTAAAATTTTAAAATCGTAGGCGTAAATGGATTTACCACCTTTAACAGATGTAATAATTTGATTCATATCTTTAATTTTAGTAGTTTTAATTTTTTTACCGGTTAATAGAGAGTACGTTTCTATAGAATATTTATGTTCTTGTTTTTCATTATAACGTAATACATATAATTGATCGTCTTCAAAATATGTTTGTTCATTATATCTAACGCCATCGGTTACATGGTAATCAATTTTGAATTTAAGATTGACTGCATATGTTTCTGTATTAAAAGTTATGACATCACCTAGTCCATTTATAAAAAATAATTCATTGTTATGTAGATAAGCGGAATTATTTTTTGTAAATGGTATGGAAGCTGTGGAATTCTCCTCGGAAGAAAGTAAAATTAAATCTTGTTTTAATGATTTTTTATCAATGCGTAATAAATATACTTTTCCTTTAATTGAATTATCATTCTCAATTAAAATCGTATAATAAAAATTTGAGTCACTTAAAATAGATGAGTAACTAGAATACGACATGTTTTTATCAAGATTAATTGTTGTAACATCTTCAAGATTCATAGTTGAATCATTAAATAATAATTTTTTTAAACTATGCTCATTTTTATCTATATCTTGAGTTAAAACTAAAACTTCATCTGTATTAACGCCAGAACTAATAAGATAATGAGGGATATTTCCTTTATGAATTTGCTTTTGATTACCATAAATTACATTTGAATCATAATTGCCAGTAGTGGAGTTACTGCCTGAATTGTAAATGTTAACAAATAAGTCTTGTTTTTTTAAATATATCCTTTGATCTCCTGTATGTTGGTATTTCATTTTATAATTTTTAAAATCTTCTCCAATAAATTTAATATTATCTTTACTTTCTAGTACGATTTCTTTTTTGTTATCAGATACACCTATTCCTCCGAGTTCTAAACCATTCATTTTATATCCATGTGCTTTTTCATTTTTATCGATGAATATCGCATAACTAATCCCTCTACCATCCATATCTTGATCGGCAGTCGAAGAGAGATAAATGACAGCTTGTTTATCTTTCAAAAAATCTTTTTTCTCAATATCTTCTTCAGATATTGAATTTACATTACTGTTTTTAAAGAAGAAAAAGTAGATGAGTGCTGCAATTAAAATTATGCTTAGAATAAGAACGATTATTTTTTTCACTGTTATGAGCTCCTTTTATAAGAAGAAGTGCAACAAATATAGTTGTTGCACTTTTTCTTCAGTATTAAATATTACGAATTGTTGAGGTTTGTTTTGCGTCACGAACATCTCGTGGATATACACCAGCACCGCCATCTTTATCTAAATCTAGTCCGCCATGAAGTTGATAAGCAGACCAAATTAGTTTAGAACAGTTTTTGGCCCCGTAATGGGTTGTACTTCTATTTGTAGCAAAATTATAAGAATATGAATCTTTACCTACACGATCTTTTGCCCACCATGCCGCATCATTTTTGTTTTGCCAAGATGTATTTACGGATTTTACTACCGCATCTCCTTTATCTACTTTACGGGATGTAGTACTAATTGTACGAACGCCATCATTTGGTACAGATTCTACGATTGTATTTGAACTATAATACATACCAACATGTCCATGATTTAAGTATGCAGTGTATGAACCCGTATAGAAGAAATCCCCCATATTGCTGTTCCCTACTGAAACTGTACCACCACTAGCTCCTAAAGTATTCATTTTTTTACTTGCTTCTTTTTTGCCTTGTTCTTCATCTGCTTTTAGCTCTTTATAAATCTGTTCAGAAACAGCTTCTTTTGTATTCCCAGTGTTGTTTGCTAATTCTTTAATACTAGATATTAGCTCTTGTGTACTTACATCGGGCTGCATCTTTTTGATTTCATTTAAGTAAGGTAAATCATCACTTTTTGCAAAAGAAGCAGTAGGTACAACCACAGCAGAAGTTAATAACCCCATTGTTAACGTTAGTGCATGTAGCTTTTTCGTAATCCATCCCCTTTGTGTAATTTATTTTTTTGGGAATTTTACCTGTATTTTATTTAAATGGTAAAATTCTCCTTAATGATAAGTGATAGTTTTATAGCTGTAAATCGCATTTTAGTAATTAATTGTTGAAAAAGTTTGGTTTGTAATAGGTTTGAAAAATAAGGATATTATGTTTTTAAGTGTAGATAAATTATATGGAAATGTATAATACAGTTTGTGTGAATATTTGTCTAAGGAATTAAAGGAGGGAACGATTATGGGGGGCTTTATAAAAATTATTCTTTAGTCGTACCATTTGTTATATTTCCTACGTTTCTTTGTTGAGAAATAAAAATAGTACTTTATTTGAACCCTCACTTTCAGTAATGTATATAATTGTCTCAATTCAGTTTTTCAACGTGGGCTCTTACAAATTAGTAGTTTACTTCTTATAGTTCCGCTTTAATAGTAACGATTAAAAAGATGACCAGGTAAATATCTGAGCCATCTTTAAAACATGTTATTCTTCCTCCCACTATATTTGTGGGAGGATTCCATTTTCATTTTATGAGAAATTATGAAATTGCGTTCTCTAATCGCTCTTTCTGACGAAGATGATGTGCGAAATGCATAGAAATAAGCTGGAACCATTCTGCTGCATGTAAGTAACCAAGCCCAGGATGTTCGACTTTACAATCACTTGGGATAGAAGAAAGTGTTGGCTCAATGTCTTTAACAATTGTAATTAATTCTAGAAGCTGTTTCTGTACGTCTTCTTTATTAGATGGGTTTTCAGGCGTATATCCAGGATGATCTGGTAATTTGATTTTTATGTCTGGGAAAGCTCCTATCATATATACCTTTTCTCCCATATCCGTTTTTTTATTAGTTGCAGAAGGCGCTTCAGTTCTGCATTTCGCGATTGCATCTAACTGCATGCGTGTAGCTGAAATTAAGTGATTATACATTTGACCGAGAGACCATTCCTCATGAGAAGGCTTCATCCTAAATTGTTCTATAGAGTACTTTTCTAATTCCTCTATGTAGTACGTTGCTAACTCTTCAAATTTCTTCATATCACTAACTCCTTTTTATGAAAATGTATTTGTTACTCCCTACTATAAAGAAGTAATGCTGACAACATTATGTCAGTAGTGAAATGCAACAATTAAAGTTTTAACATTTTCTTTGCTTCATCACGGATTTTCTCAGATAGAACATTTGGCTCAAGTACTTGCACTTGGCTTCCCCAGCTTAATACCCATTGAAATACTTCGTCTATGTTTCTCGATTTCAAAAAGACGTGAAAACCATTGTCTCTATGCTCGTATGAATCTATGAAGAAGTATCGTGATTCAATAATTTTATGTGCAATATGGGCTGGGAATAATAAATGAATCATCACAGTACGGTTGCTTTCAGGCTGATATTCTTGCAAAGAAAAGTCTTCGGGTTTTGTAAAGAATTCTTGTTCTCGCTGTAATTCCTCCATTCGATCTAAGCGGAAATTACGTATTTGTTCTCGCAGTAAACAATGGGCAACGACATACCAAATTCCTGAAATATTGACTAAGCCGTAAGGATGAACGGTCCGTTTTATTTTTGTAGTTTCTCTTGGTTTACGATAAGAAAAAGAGATAGCCTGTTCTTTTTGGATAGATTCTTGCAACAGGATAAGTTGTTTTTCAAGGTTTTCTTGTTCAGATTGTTTGTATGAAAATATAGGAGAAAGGAAACGGAAAGTCCCTCGTAACTCTCGGGCTTTCTTTTGTTGATCAGTAGGGAGGACAACCTCAAGTTTCTCTTTTGCCGATTTTACATGTACAGAGAATGAAGAAGTGAAAGTTTTCTCGATATAATCACCGCCTAATAAAAGAGTAACAGCCTCTTCAGACGTAAGCTGAATGGGTGGTAAGAAATAACCATCCATTAATGAATAACCTTGGCCAGGCATGGCGAAAAGTGGGACGCCAGATTCACCAAGTGCATCCATATCTCTATAAATCGTTCTTATACTTGTCTCAAATTTTTCAGCTAAGCTTTGTGCGGTAACAGTTTGTCTTCTTTGTAATTCAATTAATATAGCTAATAAACGATCCGTCCGATTCATGAAATATCCCCCTGTATCTTTTATAAATATGCCTACTGTAAACTTCTAAAAGCAGTATAAATTCTCCTCCCATTAACAGACTTTTCCCTATGTATAATATTAATATAGTAAAATCATAACAACCCATATTGCAGTTTCCAATAATATACTATATAATCAATTTAAGAAAACGTTTTCATGCAAAGGGGGAGAATTTCGTGTCGACTATAGAGGACGTGGCGAAATTAGCGGGGTTATCAAGGACAACGGTTTCTAGGGTGATTAACAATCATCCATATGTTTCAGATGAGAAGAAAAAAAGGGTTCAATTAGCAATGAAGCATTTAGGCTTTGTTCCTAATTCTGCGGCGAGAAGGCTTCGTAAACAAAAGACGGAAACAATTGCGGTGCTAGTTCCAAGGATTACAAATCCTTTCTTCAGTAGATTTATCGAAGCAATCGAGATTGCTGCTTCTGAACATAAATATAAACTGATTATTTGTCAAACAAGATATTTACCGGAAAAAGAGATGGAGTATTTACAATTATTATCTACGAAACAAGTAGATGGGATTATTCTATGTTCACTAGAAAATCCGTGGGAAGATGTAGAGCCATACTTACAGCACGGTCCAATCGTGTTATGTAATGAATATATTGAGGAAGCAAATGTTCCAACAGTGAAGTTTGATCATGCACAAGGAGCATACATAGCTGCTAAGCATGTGTTAGAACAAGGATATCGTAATCTTATTTTTTGCCGTGGAAACGAAACCAAGGTGGTTAGCCAACAGCGAAAAATGGGTTTTTTACGTGCCATAACAGAGAAGAGCCGCCAAGTAGAAGCGATCGATTTTCTTGAAAACGCTTTCTCTTGGGACGATGGAAAGAGAATATTCCATGAAGTATTAAAAGACAAAAAAAATCCTACCGCGATTTTGGCAGGAGGCGACGAGGTTGCAGCTGGAATTATTTCAGAGGCAAAACGCCATGACTGGAGCATTCCAGATGATCTCGCTGTTATCGGTTTTGATAATCAAATATTATCACAGATTACAGAGCCAGGTATTACGACAATTGAACAGCCAATCGATGAGATGGCCCGAAAAGTTGTCGACCTGATGATGGATAAAATCCATACGAAAAATTATCGACAAAAAGAATTGTATGAGTTTGAACTGGAGCTCTTGGTGAAAGGTTCAACGATGAAGAAGGATACGATGTTATTAGCCTAGTAGACTATGTCTGCTAGGTTTTTTTATGTTCATAAACTACTATTCTTCGTGAACGCAGTCATCACATTTGTTATGGTATGCTTCGTGTTGCTCATCAATTTCTTTCCCACAGTGCGCACAAGTTTTCGTCGGTAAATTTCTGAAAAACTCCATTGGTTGATCGATCATGTCAATCCCTCCATTTCCATTTCTTACTATCATTGTATTAGTACAAAAAATAAAAGTCAACAACTGTTTTATAACAAAATTGAAAATTAATGAAAAAGTTTAGGAAATGGATTATAGTTAACAATGTAGGATGTAAGTGAAACATGCATTCCTACTCGGTTTTAGAAAGGATGGATACATATGAAAATGACTGTTGTCGGCTTTTGGGGCGGCTTTCCAGAAGCGGGAGAAGCAACGTCGGGGTATTTGTTTGAACACGATGGTTTTCGTTTACTTGTAGACTGTGGTAGTGGTGTACTAGCACAGCTTCAAAAATATATAACACCATCTGATATAGATGCAGTTGTACTTTCGCATTATCATCATGATCATGTTGCAGACATTGGGGTATTGCAATATGCGAGATTAATTATGAGCGGGGCGAAGGGGCAACTACCGGAATTACCAATATACGGTCATACGTTTGACGAGAATGGATTCCATTCTTTAACGCATGAACCACATACGAAAGGAATCGCGTACAACCCAGAAGAAACACTTCCAGTTGGACCGTTCTCGATTTCATTCTTAAAAACTGTTCATCCTGTTACATGCTTTGCGATGCGTATTACAGCTGGTAGTGACGCTGTAGTATATAGCGCAGATTCCAGTTATATTCCTGAATTCATTCCATTCACAAAAGATGCTGACCTTTTCATTTGTGAGTGTAATATGTATGCACATCAAGAAGCGGCAAAAGCAGGGCATATGAATAGTACAGAAGTAGCAAGTATTGCGAAAGATGCAAATGTAAAAGAACTTTTATTAACGCACTTACCGCATACAGGCAACACATCTGATTTAGTAGCAGAAGCAAAACAAATTTTCAGTGGCCATATTACGCTAGCGCATAGTGGCTACGTATGGAACTCATGAGGTGATATGATGTTATTTATTGATAATAAAGGAATTACAGATCCTAGAATAAACTTAGCAATTGAAGAATATTGTGTGAAGAATTTAGATATTAACGAAACATATTTACTGTTCTACATTAACGAACCTTCTATTATCATTGGTAAAAACCAAAACACAGTAGAAGAAATTAATGCAGATTACGTAAAAGAACAAGGTATTCATGTTGTTCGTCGTCTATCAGGCGGAGGCGCAGTATATCATGATTTAGGAAACTTAAACTTCAGCTTTATTACGAAAGATGATGGAGACAGTTTCAGCAACTTTAAAAAATTCACAGAGCCTGTAACGAAAGCGCTTGGTAAATTAGGCGTAAATGCAGAACTAAGTGGTCGTAACGACATTTTAGCTGAAGGTAGAAAAATTTCAGGTAACGCGCAGTTCTCAACGAAAGGTCGTATGTTCAGTCACGGTACGTTATTATTTGACTCTGAAATCGATCACGTCGTATCTGCGTTAAAAGTAAAAATGGATAAGATCCAATCAAAAGGAATCAAATCAATCCGTAGCCGCGTTGCGAACATTACAGAGTTCTTAAACGAAAAAATGACGACAGAAGAGTTTAGACAACTTCTTCTAGAAACAATTTTCGAAGGGGAAACAGAAATTCCAACGTACGAATTAACAGAAAATGATTGGAAAGAAATCCATAAACTATCTGAAGAGCGCTACCAAAATTGGGATTGGAACTACGGAAAATCTCCGAAGTTCAACTTACAACATTCACACCGCTTCCCAGTTGGACAAGTTGATGTTCGTCTTGAAGTGAAAAAAGGAACAGTAACAGAATGTAAAATTTACGGTGACTTCTTCGGTTCACTAGATGTACATGACATTGAAAAGCGTCTAACAGGTGTACAATTTGATAAAGATGCATTCACTGCAGCTTTAGAAGGCGTAGATATCGTACGCTATTTCGGTAATATTACAACAGAAGATTTCTTACATTTATTCTTCTAAAAATGAGGGAGGCTACCGTAATGGGCAGCCTCTTTTTTTACGTAGATTGTCACGTTTTGTCGGTAAGTCGATATATTTTAAAAATCGCTGATATATTTCGAGTTGCGGTTGATATATTCGAAAAATCATCGATATAATTTCATTCACCATAAAATCACAGTACATTTGCCCCTCGTAAAGGAATATATATATTCAAAGGAGGCGGTTCGAAATGAAAAGAGTAATGTACGTTGTATTACTGCTCAGCTTCGTCATCGGAATGACAGCCTGTAACGATGAAACATCCTCAAGTCGTACACTTTTATCTATTGGAAAGCCAGCGAAGGATCATGTCATATATTTTACACATACAGATAACAAACGAAAGATAGATGATATACAAACTATGTTTCAAGATAAGAAATGGAAAAGAAATGAAAAGTTTAGTACAGTGAATAAAGCGCCAGATCTTGTCTTGTCGATAGATGAGGCCAATAACGGGTTACCGACATTATATGTTACATTGTTCTTTCATGAAAATGGAGCGGATGCAATCAACTTATATGGGGAGCATACGAGCTTGAATAAAGAGGAACTAAAAAAACTTAGCGAAAAGCTGAGTGCATATTATCCTGAAATGATTTTAGCCTTCGTTTCATCATTTGCTAACAAATGAAATTACCTTATACTTCCAAAGAGAGTCAACAGGAGGTGATCGTTGTATATGCAGTTAATGGAATATCACTTGCCACTTTAATTTTCTTTTAATATAATTAATTTAGAATTTTTAAATATTCTAAATTTTATAAAGGTGGGGTTTGTGTGAATCTCGTTCAATCTTTGGCTGAAACGGCGAAAAAGAAGGGGGATAAACCGGCTTATATATTTATGGATCAGTCGGTCTCGTATGACCAATTAAACAAAATGGTCACAAGGTTTTCTGGCAATTTAGCAGCAATGGGCATTGGAAAAGGGGACAATGTCGCATTAGTTGTTGGAAACTCACCACATTTTTTGGTCGGTTTATACGGAACAATGAAAGCTGGAGCAACTGTTATTCCAGTTAATCCAATTTATACAGCAGACGAAATGCATTACATTTTACAAAATGGAGATGTAAAAACAATCATCGTACTCGACGTCCTTCTACCTGTTATACAATCTCTTACAACAAGACTTCCTTCACTTGAAAACATCATCATATGCGAAACCTCATCAGATTTTAACCATACAGAAACCGAAAAAATGAAAACGTTTACTAGGATGGTAGGGGCTGGAGATTTAACTTACGAAGGCCCAGAGTTAGATGAAGAAGATGTAGCGGTTATTCTGTACACTTCAGGCACAACTGGAAAACCGAAAGGCGCTATGTTAACACATAAAAATTTATATAGTAATGCGAACGATGTGGCGTCGTATTTACAATTTACGGCTGCGGATCGCGTCGTTGCGGCACTGCCGATGTTCCATGTATTTTGTTTAACAGTGGCGGTCAATGCACCGATTGTGAACGGGGCGACTATTTTAATGTTACCGAAATTTAGCCCGAAAGAAGTGTTCCGTATTTGTCGTACGTATGAGCCAACGATTTTTGCTGGTGTACCGACAATGTACAATTATTTATATTTATTCGAAGAAGCAAGCGCAGAAGATGTGAAGACGCTTCGCCTTTGTATTTCAGGTGGTGCATCCATGCCTGTTGCTCTTCTGCAAAACTTTGAAAAACGTTTTGACGTTATCGTTTCAGAAGGATACGGTTTATCAGAAGCATCACCAGTTACTTGTTTTAACCCGCTAGATCGTCCGCGTAAACCAGGGTCGATTGGTACAAATATTTGGCATGTAGAAAATAAAATTGTGAACGAACTTGGGGAAGAAGTACCTGTTGGCGCAGTCGGTGAATTAATTGTTCGCGGACCTAACGTTATGAAAGGATACTATAACGCGCCAGAAGATACAGCAGCGACATTGAAAGACGGCTGGTTATATACAGGAGACTTAGCGAAAATGGATGAAGAAGGTTACTTCTATATCGTTGATCGCAAAAAGGATATCGTCTTAGTTGGCGGTTATAACGTATACCCTCGTGAAGTAGAGGAAGTATTATATACACACGAAGCCGTAGCGGAAGTTGTCGTAATTGGTGTTCCTGATGAAAACTTAGGAGAAGCAGTACGAGCTTACGTCGTTTTGAAACAAGCTCAAGTAACAGAAGAAGAACTGATGCATTATTGCACGTTACATTTAGCAAAATATAAAGTGCCAATGAGTATCGAATTTTTAACAGAATTGCCGAAGAATACGACGGGTAAATTGTTAAGAAGAGCGTTAAAAGAGAAAGCGATGCAAGTATAAAAATAGGGGCAACCATCTTGATGAAGAGGGTTGCCTTTGCATTTTTTAGAATTGATTAAGCTATAATCCCATATATTTAAAACGTAATATGACTAATAAGGAGGAGAGATACGTGGAACAAAAGGAATTACGTTTACGGAGAGTTCAATATCTTATTTGTGACATTATGGATGAAATGAACGCGGAAAGTAAGAAGAAAAACTTAGAAATACTGCAGCAAGTCATTGATCATCTTTCAGGTGCGATAGGTGATTTAGTTGATCCATCAAGCTCGTATTCTATCGATTATTTAGAACGGAAAGTTCATACGGCACATTATTTACTATTTAAAAATGAACGAAAGGCATATTTGTGTAGGAAATGATATTTTTTATGCTTTATTGATAATTATTATCAATTAGGTGGTTTTGTTGCGTTTATTCATATAAAAGTAGCTGATACATACGATGTTATTTTTAAAACTTATAAAGAGCAAACAAATGAAAATATGAAACTACCAAAAGAATTTGCTGACTTAAACAATCATTGGGGTGCGAAATACGCCAATATTTTAATCCAAGAAAACATTTCCATTGGAACAGATAATGGCTGGGCTCCAGATAAAGCGGTAAGTCGCGCGGAAGCAGCGCAATTTATTGCGAAGACGGATAAGTTAAAGAAATAAATTGAAACTGTAATCAGTGAGGGACGATCCTCACTGATTTTTATTTAGGAAGAAAAAACGAAATCCAAGTTGACACATATGAATTACGGAATTAAAATGAAAAGAAATCGAATAGAATAAAATACATGAGAAGCTAATCAGATAAACTGAAGGCGCACAATGTTCACTTTTGTGAATATATTGTGTGCCTTTTTCTATTATATAAACTAAGGGGGCTTAACAATGAAAAAGTGGGGTAAGACAGCGTTTATGAAAAGTACAGGTATTGTATTATCAGCAGTTGTGCTTTTATCAGGGTGTGGTTCGGCAACATCCACTAGTAATTCTGAAGGAAGTGGAGATAAAAAAACAGTTGAGCTGTTAAATGTTTCGTATGATCCAACTAGGGAATTATATCAAGACTTCAATAAAGAATTTGCGAAGTATTGGAAAGAGAAGAATGGGCAAACGGTAAATGTAAAACAATCACACGGAGGATCTGGAAGTCAGGCGCGTTCTGTTATTGATGGTTTAGAAGCCGATGTTGTTACGTTAGCGCTTGCTTATGATATTGATGCGATTAGCAAGAAGAAACTGTTAGCAGAAGACTGGCAGAAGCGATTTGCGGATAATTCAACTCCGTACACATCAACAATTGTATTTTTAGTGCGAAAGGGAAACCCGAAAGGAATTAAAGACTGGGATGATTTAACGAAAAAAGGTGTGTCTGTCATTACGCCTAATCCGAAAACATCAGGCGGAGCACGTTGGAACTATTTAGCCGCGTGGGGATACGCACTGAAAAAATATAATAATAGTGAAGATAAGGCGAAAGAGTTTGTTGGTCAAATTTATAAAAACGTGGAAGTACTTGATTCAGGAGCACGCGGAGCAACGACAACATTTGTTGAAAAAGGAATTGGAGACGTATTAATTGCGTGGGAAAATGAAGCGTTGTTATCACAAAAAGAACTTGGAAAAGATAAATTTGAAATTGTAACCCCTTCTATTAGTGTACTTGCGGAACCACCAGTAGCGGTTGTAGATAAAGTCGTTGATAAAAAAGGAACGAAAAAAGTAGCAGAAGGATATTTGGAATATTTGTACTCAGAAAAAGGGCAGGAAATTGCGGCGAAAAACTTTTATCGTCCTCGTAATGAAAAAGTAGCAGAAAAATACGCATCTCAATTTCCAAAGATTCAATTATTTACAGTAGATGAACTATTTGGTGGCTGGAAAAAAGCACAGGAAAAACACTTTAATGACGGCGGCGTATTCGATAAAATGTATCAAAAATAATGAGCGCTGCTAAAGGGGTATGAGGTGAAAGAAGATGAGAAAGAAACGTGTTTTACCAGGGTTTGGATTATCTCTTGGGTTTACAATGCTGTATATGAGTTTATTCGTACTTATACCACTTTCTATCGTATTTATTCAAACTTCACAGTTAGGTTGGAAGAAGTTTGTAGAGGTTATAACGAACGAGCGTGTGTTACATTCCTATCAAGTTAGCTTGACAACTTCATTTGCAGCGGCCGTTGTAAATGCCATTTTCGGCTTATTAATTGCTTGGGTACTCGTTCGATACACATTTCCAGGGAAACGACTATTAGATGGACTCATTGATTTACCGTTTGCCCTGCCTACAGCTGTAGCTGGTATTACACTTACCACTTTATATGCGGAAAATGGCTGGATTGGAAAAATATTAAGTGTGTTTCATATAAAAGTAGCATTCACACAATTTGGAATAATCGTTGCACTTACTTTTATCGGTTTACCATTTGTCGTTCGGATGGTGCAACCGGTACTGCAAAATATTGATAAAGAAATAGAAGAAGCGGCCTCGAGTTTAGGGGCATCACGCTTTCAAATATTTGTGAAAATCATTTTACCAGAAATCTTTCCCGCTCTTCTGGCGGGTTTTTCACTCGCATTTGCACGAGCATTAGGAGAATACGGATCTGTCGTTTTTATCGCAGGGAATATGCCGATGAAAACAGAAATCGCACCACTGATGATTATGACAAAACTAGAACAATATGATTATGCGGGCGCAACAGCTGTAGCGACTGTCATGCTTATTATTTCTCTCCTTTTCCTTCTTCTTATCAATATGATTCAAAGCTGGAGTAGAAGGCATGAACTGAAAAGCGAATAGGAGGGGAGAAAATGGAACCAACATTACTAGAAAAGAAAATAGTAAAAAGCAAATCACCTAAAAAAGAATCTAGGTTTGTACCAATTGTATTTATTACGACTACAGTTTTATTTTTATCTCTCTTTCTATTATTGCCGCTCATCACGATTTTTCTAAAGGCTTTTGAACGAGGGATTGATGTATACGTTGCAGCCGTAACAGATCAAGAAGCATTTTCGGCAATTCGGTTAACGCTTCTCGTTGCATGTATCGTCGTACCACTTAATACGATATTCGGGATAGCGGCTGCGTGGCTTATTACCAAATTTCAGTTTAAAGGAAAACAAATATTGCTTTCTCTTATTGAATTGCCATTTGCTGTGTCACCAGTTATCGCAGGATTAGTATTCGTTTTACTCTTCACACCGAGGGGGGCTCTGGGTGAATGGTTACTCGAACATGGAGTGAAACTCATTTTCTCTGTTCCAGGGATTATTATCGCAACAATCTTTGTAACATTCCCATTCGTTGCACGTGAATTAATTCCAATTATGCAAGCGCAAGGGAAAAGTGAAGAAGAGGCAGCGCTATCACTTGGCGCAAGCGGCTGGAAAATGTTTTGGCGCGTTACACTTCCAAATATAAAATGGGGTCTTTTATACGGCATGATCCTATGTAATGCCCGTGCTATCGGTGAGTTCGGAGCAGTTTCTGTTGTATCAGGTCACGTACGCGGCGTTACGAATACGATGCCGCTTCACATTGAAATTTTGTACAATGAATATCAATTTTCAGCAGCGTTCGCTGTGGCGACTTTAATGTCACTCATCGCTGTTCTTACGCTCGTTATAAAAAACTGGATTGAATGGAGAATGGAAAAACGACAATAAGGGGGGATTATGGTGAGTATTCAAATTCAAAATGTATCAAAGCAATATGGTACATTTCAGGCGCTAACAGATATTCATTTGGATATTCCAAAAGGCGAACTTGTCGCCTTATTAGGCCCGTCAGGTTCTGGGAAAACGACGTTATTACGAATTATTGCCGGATTAGAAGAAGCGGATGGCGGGTCTGTATCATTTGATGGGGAAGACTTAACGAGCATTCATGTGAAAAATCGGCAAGTTGGCTTCGTCTTCCAGCATTATGCGCTCTTTAAACATATGAATGTATTTGAAAATGTCGCTTTCGGCTTAAAGGTAAGAAAGAAAAGCTTAAGACCGTCAGCAGAGGTGATAGAAGAAAAAGTAACAGAACTATTGAAACTAGTAAAAATGGACGGTTTCGCCAAACGTTACCCAGCGCAACTATCTGGCGGACAACGACAGCGTATCGCACTAGCACGGGCACTTGCAGTTGAACCGAAAATTTTATTACTCGATGAACCGTTCGGTGCACTTGATGCAAAAGTGAGAAAAGAATTACGAAGATGGCTTCGGAAACTACATGACGAATTTCAAATTACGAGCGTATTCGTAACGCATGATCAAGAAGAAGCACTAGACGTTGCGGACCGCATCGTTGTAATGAATGAAGGGCGCATTGAACAAATGGGAACACCGGAAGAAGTATATGAAAACCCAGCAAGCCCATTCGTGTATGATTTTTTAGGGAATGTAAATTTATTTCACGGCCGCGTCCATAAAGGTAAGCTGAATGTAGGCTCAGTGGAACTAGAAGCACCAGAGCATAAGCACGTTTCAAACGTAGACGGAGTAGCTTACGTAAGGCCGCATCACTTATCCATCTCTCGTACGAAACAAAGCGTAGATGCAATCCCTGCAAAAGTATCATACTCTCACGCAGTTGGACCTGTCGTATATGTAGAATTAAAACGAGACGGAACAGATGAGTATTTAGAAGCAGAAATAAGTAAAGAACAGTTCAAACAGCTCAGCATTCAAGCGGGTGATGTTGTATACGTACAGCCGAAAGAAGTGAAGGTGTTTATTCCAGAGGATTTTGTTATTTAAGAGAGTTAAAATCAACAATCTATATTAATAAGAGGAAGCCTCCTAAAATATATTTTGGGAGGCTTCCTCTTTTGTTTGTAGTAACAACCTTTTCTTATATGAAATATAACAAGGAGAGGGCTGTCGTGTTCTAACAGTTATTAAGGAATATATTCTTAATACCTTCTATAAATAAAGGTATTACAGTTAAGGGAGGCACATTTACACCAGGAATATGAAGCTAAGTGTATTAGCTTCATTGAATGCTAGAACAAAATTGAAAGTGAAAATAAAAAGTTAGTTAAATAATGTTCATATTATGTCCCTAGCAAACAATAATAGATGCAATTATTGTTAATATTTAAATATATAACAAAAACAATTATCTGTCATGGTATTTATAAAATTGTTGTTAAATTGTCGGATTTTGTGCACGAAATCTTCAAAATTTAAAAACTACATTTACTTTACTCTTTCGTTTGTTTACATTGTGATATGTAACATTATATATGTTAAGAATATTTCAGCGAGGTGAGTTTATGGAAGCAAAGAAATGGTATAGGTACTTAATCCAACTGATCGTAGTTGCATTAATCATTACCTCCGTACCACTGAATGGATTGGCAGAAACGGCACCACCGTTTACACCATCTCCAAATTCAGAACAAAGTCCAGAAACAGAAAAGAAAGAGGAAAAGGAGTTACCAGCTCCACATCCAGATCAGTTAAAGAAGGATAAGGATAAAGCTAAAGCACAGACAAATCCGACTGAGATTGTAGAAGAAAGAACGGAAACAGAGAAAGTTTTCGATAATAATGATGGTACGTATACGAAAAAGGTATATACGGAACCGATTCATGTTGAGAAGAATGGAAAGTTAGAAGAGGTTTCAACGAAATTAGTAGAAGCACCAAATGAAAAGATTGTAACGGAAAACACAAAATTAGAACCAGAATTTGAAAAATCAGCACAAGATGGAAAATACGTTCAATTTAAAGTGAAAGATCATAATATTCAGTACAAATTAATGAGTGCAAATGGTGAAAAAGGTGAAGTGAAGCCGTCACCAGTTACTGCAACTCATGAAAATAATACAGTATGGTATAAAGGGATTTTCCCGAATATTGATTTAAAGAGTACGACGTTTAATGAAAATGTAAAAGAAGATTTTGTATTACGCGAGTATACAGGACATCATATTTTTACGTTTGCATTAGAAACAGATTTAACACCGAGCTTACAGGAAGATGGTTCAATCGACTTCCAAGATGAGAAAAAAGAAAAAGTCTTCACATTACCGAAACCGTATATGAACGATTCAAATGTGAATCAACAATCAGGTGAGGCTGTAACTTCAGATGCGGTTCGTTACAGTATTGAGAAGACAGATGAAAAAACATATACATTAACTGTTACCGCAGACCCGCAGTGGTTACAAGCACCAGAGCGAAAATATCCGGTATATGTAGATCCTTCTGTTGAACTAGGTAACTTTGAAAATGCTTACGCTGCAAGTGCCTATCCAACTGTCAATTATTCAGGAGGAAAACTTTGGGATTCCGGTCAAAATGCCTACACGTTAAAAGTAGGGTATTATGATGGATCATCTGGAACAAACTTTGCATTTGTTAAACCAAATGTTTCAAATTTAAAAGGTGCAAAGATTGAAGGTGCAACATTCCATGCCTATACAGTTTGGCATTATTATGCGAATCAACCAAATGGTGTTTGGTTAGATGAAGTTACAGGTAGCTGGAATATTGGCGGAGTGAACTGGAATAATAAACCGAACTCTGCAAATATTGCGCATGCTGATGTAACAAGAGGACAATGGGCAAAGTTTAATGTAACAAATACAGTAAAAGCATGGGTGGAAGGCACAAAACAAAATAACGGCTTTAAGCTACATGCAAATGGTAATGGTCAAAACCATTGGAAGAAGTTTATTGCAGCTGAAAACGGAAAAAATGCACCGTACTTGGAAGTGAAATATTCATACGCAAAACCGAATAAACCGAGAGTACAAACTTATTCAAACGGTAGTGGTAGTAGTTCAGGCCACTTAAATGTACAATGGGATGCTGTTCCAGGAGCGGATGGTTATAAAGTAGCAATATTTAATGGACATGGATATGATGAGATCGAAGTTGGAAATGTAACAAGTTGGACAACAAAAGATAAAAAAATATTCCCAACGCCAGAAGAGATTGCACAAGGCCGTTATTGGGTGCATGATGACGGAAAAGGTGCAGAAGCACCAGTCAATCCAGGACCAATTTATAAAAATGCATTTTTAGATAAAAGTCCGTATGGAGATTATAGTGGTGCACGTGGATATTGGGTTCGTATTATAGCTACCTACCCAACTGGTGAGGATAGTCCACTTTCTGATGAAGCAATTGTTTATATTCCATTGGAACAAGTAAAAAAGCCAGATGGTTCGGCCTATATCAATGCGACAGATCAAACAACTGGTTATGTAACATTGAAATGGGATGCAGTACCAGAAGCAGCAGGGTATAAGGTTTGGATTTATAACGGAAAAGATTACGAAGCGTTCGATGTAGGAAGTAAAACAAATTGGACAACGCAAAACGAGAAAATTTGGCCGACGAAAGATGAAATTGCGAAAGGTCAATATTTACTTCATCATGATAAAAAGGGAACAGAATTAGCGGTAGATCCATCACCTGTGTATAAGAATTCTGGTGGAATCTATACTGGTTTTAAAAATTACTGGTTCCGTGTAACAGCGTATAGTAAAGCCGGACATGCTGAAAGTGAAATTTCACATGAATTTGTACCTAAATTTGCTCAAGACTTTGGGTTTATAGGGATGCTTGATTATTGGGCATCTATTCCGGTTTTAAATGGACAGGTAAATGCTACAAATGGTAACTTTATCATGAGTGAGAAAGACATTACGTTATCAGGGCGCGGACCAGATGTATCAGTGGAAAGAACATATAATAGCCAAAGTAAAAAAGTAGGTTTATTTGGTACAGGTTGGTCTAGCGGATTAGAAGAAAGAATTTTGGCTGAAGGAAATGGAAACCTACTATTAATTTCAGCAGACGGAGCAAATATCACATTTACTAAAACCGGAGATAATAAGTATCAAGCTCCTACTGGTGTATATTTGGAAATTAAGCAAGTAACAGGCGGATATGAAATAAAAGATAAAGACCAAACGGTTACTTTCTATAAATCTGGAGATGCACAGGGACGTATTGAGTATACAAAAGATAAATACGGAAATACGACGACTTATGAGTATGATGGTGAATCACGTTTATCAAAAGTAAAGAATGCTTCTGGTAAAGAGTTATTAGTACAATATGATGGAAATAATAAAAAAGCAGCAAGAATAATCGGTCCAGATAACAAGACGATTACATTTAAGTATGATGGGGATTTACTCGTTTCTTCTACAACTCCAGAAGGAAAAGTATATAAATATGGATATGATAATGGACTGCTAACATCTATTTATGATCCGCAACATACCGATGCAAAGCCATATAAAACATCGTATGCATATGAGAATAATAGATTAGTAAAAATAACGGACCCATTAGGGAAAGCTACGACACTAGCATATAATACAGGTTCGAAGGAAGTTACATTAACGAATCCTAAAGGACGTAAGACTGTTTATACGTATAACGATGCTGGTAATCCAGTAAAAACAGTTGAAGATGTGGGGCGTCTGAATTTAACGACGACATATGAATATAGTGCAAATAATCTAGTCAAAACAACAACTCCTAAAAATCAAACAGAAACAGCGACCTATGACGGAAATGGAAATGTAACTTCTATTACTGATGAAATGGGTACTGAGAAGTTTGAGTACAATAAAGATAATGGGATTGTTAAAGCAACAGATAATGAGAATCGCGAAACAACAGTTGCTTATAAGGCTGCAAATACAGAAGTATCAGAAACAGACCAAGCGGCTCATACATCTTCTTTCACACAGCATGATAAATACGGTAATCCAATTGAAACAAGTAAAGAGTTAGGAACTGGGGAAAACTTGATTCAAAATCCGAGCTTCGAGATAAATGGCACGGATAAATGGGTACCAGTAAATCACAATAATTCTGGTTCTATCGCAAAAGATGCAACACCAGCTCCAGGAGGTCTTGGAGGAGAGTCATCACTTAAGATTACAACGAAAGCAACAAGTAATGAGTGGGGTTATACCGCAGCAATTCAAGAAGTAACACTAGAACCAAATACAACTTACACATTAAGTGGTATGGTGAAAACGGATTTATCTAACGGTGCTGCTTTCTTCAATGTACAGTCATTAAATGAAAACGGTGCTGGTATAGATGGTGGTTGGAACGATAATCGTCACAATAAAGTTGAAGGAACTAGGGATTGGGTTAACCGTCAAGTTACTTTTAAAACAACAGAGAAAACGAGAAAAGTAAAAATCTATTTACAAGTAGAAAATGGTGGTTCTTCTACGAGTGGTTCTGCATGGTTTGACAAGATACAATTGGAAAAGGGAGACGTTTCTTCTAGTTTTAATCCAATTACAAATAGTAGTTTAGAGAATATGACGGAGAAGGGTTGTATTCCAGGCTGGATCCGCGGAGATGGAACAAGTTGTGATCCAAAAGATACGTCCCATGAGCAAAGCTTTACAGGGGATTCGTCTATTGTAATAGAGCGTAGTCAATATGGTGGATCCGATGTTGGATATGCTACATGGGTGAATTTAAATCAGAAAACAGCAGCCCCTCTAACAGTAACAGGGATGTCTAAATCTGAAAATGTAGAAAATGATGCATCTGATAAGCTTTCGAAAGATTACTCTATTTGGGCAGATATATACTATCAAGACGGTAGTGGAGAGAATTATCAAGCAAAATTTCCAAGTGGTACAAATGATTGGAATCGTAGTGCCGTATTGATTCCAGCGAAAAAACCGATTAAAAACGTAGCAGTGTATGTTCTCTTTAGAAAAAATAACAAAGGAAAAGTTTGGTTCGATAATATTCGTTTACTAGAAGGTAACGCCCTTATTAAAAACGAGTACGACAACGACGGAAATGTTGTTGCAACGTATGATGAAGAAGGACAGAAGAACAGCTTCACATACGATGCATCAGGAAACAAAAAGAGCGAAACAGATGAAAAAGGAAATACAAAACTATATGATTACAACAAAGATAATCTATTAACAAAGGTTACATTAAAAAATGGTACCTCTGTAAATTATCGTTATGATCATAATGGAAACACAACAGAGAAATCTGTCATGTTTGGTGGGAAAACACAAACACACAAATATGAATATGATGTAGATAATAAAAATACAGTGTATATCGATGCGTTGAACCGTCGTATTGAAAATACGTACGATGAAAATGCAAACAAGATTAAAACAAAAATGCCAAACGGCTCTATTTTAGAATCTGTATATGATACAGCAGACCGTGTCATTGGTGAAAAACGCAATGGAAAAGATTCGTTTACATTTGAACGTGATCAAAATGGACAAGTTACGAAAGTGAAAGATCATGTCAATGGCGTAGAACGCACGAAAACATACGACAAGGCTGACCGCGTCACAAGCGCAACAGATAGCCGAGGCGGAAAAATTGACTGGGCATATCACGATAAAGCAAACAGTAAGACAGAAAAATTAAAAGAACAAACAGTAACGCAAGGTGGATATACAAATAAAGTATCGTATGACTACAACACGTTAGATCAAAACATTCGTGTGACAGACGGTTCTCAAACGTATCGATTTGATTATGACGATCAAGGAAATGTTCGTACGTATACAGCTGGTAATGGTTCCGGTTCGACATTCAACTATGACCATGCGAACAAAATTAAAGATTTAGTAGTAGGTACATCAAACAGTATTCTTCTATCTGAACGATATGAATATGACCAAGCGGGTAACCGTACGAAGATTAAACATGAAGGTGCGGGCGGAAAAGTAACGGAAACAAACTTTGTATATGACCCGATCAACCAACTATTAAATGAAGCATTGCCAAACGGAACAAGTAAATCTTACACATATGATGGATTTGGAAACCGTACGAGTGTTAAAGTTGTAGAGAATGGTAAAGAAACAAAGTCTATAGCGGCAACATTCAATGAAGGAAATCAACTTGTAAAATTCGGAAACGAATCGTTAACGTATGATGCGAATGGAAATCGTACATCAGATGGAAAGTACAAGTATACATGGAATGAAGATGACCAAATTGTAGCCATCACAAAACAAGGTGAAAGCAATGCCTTCGCAACGTATAAGTATGATGAAGATAATCGTCGTATTGAAAAGAGTGTAAATGGTCAAGTAACGCGCTACTTCTATGATGGAGATAGCATTAATCCGTTGTACGAGACGGATGGTAGTGGGACTGTACTTCGTCAATATGTATACTCTATGGATGGCGCACGTTTGGCAATGAAATCAAAAGGACAAACGTTATACTATCACTATAATCCTCGTGGTGATGTCGTTGCGATGACAGATCAAAATAGAGAAGTTGTAGCAACATATGAATATGATGCATGGGGTAACGTATTAAAGAGCGACGCAAAAGGTATCGCAGCAGAAAATCCATTTGGATATGCGGGATACATGTATGATAAAGAAATTGGCATGTATTACTTGATCGCGCGTTACTATAATCCAGACCATGGTGTGTTCTTATCGGTGGATCCTGATCCGGGTGACGAAGATGATCCGGTTACAATGAATGGGTATACTTATGGTGATAATAATCCGGCAATGATGACTGATCCAGATGGACATGCACCTTGGTTGGCTATAAATGCTGGTTTTGCAGCTTATGATGGGTATAAAGCTTATAAGTCTGGCGCAAGCAAAAAAGTAATTTTAAGAAAGGCTGCGTTAGGATTTGTAGGCGGTGGTAGACTCAAATACGCTGGAAAACTTACAAAAGCAATTGGAGGAGGTAGTTTTAATAGTGTAAATAAATTGAAAGGTACAAAATATGTAGGACACCATATGCCTCAAAATGCTTATAATAAGAGTATAGGTGTAAGTAGAGGTAAGGGACCAGCATTACTTATGACAAAGGCTGACCATAAGTTAACAAGAAGCTTTGCCGGTAAAGGAAAGGCTACCATGAGAATAGATAAAGGGTTAAATGCTAGGCAAAGATTGGCAAGAGATGTTTGGGATGTTAAACGTCAATTTGGAAGAAAATACAATTATGGTTTAAAGCAAACTGTAAGCTACGGACAAAAGTTATATCCTAAAAAAGGGAGATAACTAAATTTAAATTATAATAGTATTTCACAAATAATGGTTTGTGAAATACTATTATGTATCCTATAAAATAGGAGTTAAAAATAAGAATGGATAGCAAATCTTTTTATAAAGTAGGTGTTATGCGTATGGAAAGTATAGGTTTTAGAGTAAGATACGGTAAGGATAAACATAATCATTATTTTGGTGGAGAAACATGGGATATGCCTATATGTCCGCAATGTAATGAACAGGCACATCAAATATTTACTTTTGATTTAAACGATTTTCGATTAGAGGAACTTAGAACGAAAGAACTAACAGAATTGCCGTTAATCACTTGTTTAAATTGTTCCTTATATGAAGATGTACAAAATTTTAAAATAAATATAACGGAACGCTCTATACATACTATTAATCAAAGTGAGATGTTTGATTGGAAATATGAATTAATTGATAAGATACCAGTTCCTTTGCCGAAATATGATATGAAATTAATAACCATGGAGCATTATGATGTTCCCGGTGATGAAGATGAATATGACCAAGCTTTAGATGCTATAGGATCAGATTATATTTGCAGAATATTAGGAGAGCCTATATATATAGACGATTCTATAGAGGCAAATTGTCCTTGTTGCTCTAAAAGTATGAAATATGTGGCTATGGTGGCCGGAGAAGATTATGGGAATGAAGGGGAACTTACAGGAGGAATAAGCTTTCAAATAGGAGAGAGTTATTTATACTTTTACCTATGCAAAGAATGTCTAATCATACAAACTTCAATACAGAGCACTTAAGTTTGTTCCGCAGCCTTGTAGGTTTTATTTTAATTTAAAGGCAAGACACATAATTTATAAATTACGCTTTTGAAATTAGGCTGTTTGGAATTAAGAGTTTTAATAATTAATGGCAGGGTGAACTGTGTTTTTACATATTGAGTAAAAAAGAATTTGTATAAAAAATGAGCTGTAGTTTTACCTAGAATCATAAAAAAATATTCTAAAGGATTGTAAAGGAGTGTTTCTTACAGTGGAATCACAAATTATAATAGGAATACCTGGTCTATGGAAAAACAGGACAGAATTAGTACAAGAATTTGTTAGTAAAAGTATGGGATATATTTTAGCAGGTAACATCATACATCATATTGAGAAAGATATTGCTTTTGAAATTGATGTATATGATCACGATCCATCTTTAAGAGAAGCTTTTTTATATGCAAGTGGCGGTCGTTTTGACGAGGACTTACTTAGCAAGTTAGAGGAACATACTTATACAGTATATATTATTGCAAATGTGCAAAATATGCAGGAGTTAAAAGAAGTTATTGATGTAGGAAACGGCTTGTTAAATGCAGGCGGACTTGCTTTAAAAATTGAAACAACTGGTGTAGCGTATTCTAAAGATGAATGGCAGGAGCTTGTAGAAAATAAGGAGATATTCCCCATTTATTCGCATGTTGTAACTTTAATTGGAGATGAAGATGGTTATTATTCATGTGGAATGCAAGCATTCACTCTACCAGATGTAATTATACAAGGAGAGATAGAACCAGAAGCGGCTGGCGATTTATTAAATGATTTTAATTTATATAATATAGTCGAGCAGCCCGAATTAAGAGATGGAGATACAATTAGTTTTACGGAAAACTCCCCCGTGTATCGACTGTCTTACTCCACAGATTATCGCTATGAGCAAGAGGATCCATTCCATAATCCATGTGGATTATGGAAGTTGGAATTGGCTTAAGTGTATTAAAACTTAATCATAGAAACAGCTCAGTAGTCTAAGGAGACCTAATAAATATTATTAGGTCTCCTTTTTGAGGAGTATAAATTATCATGGTAGATAATCCATACGAATATATACATGTGGGATAAAGAAATCAGCATGTATTACTTATTACCCGTTACTATAATCCAGACCATGGTGTGGATTATCGATGGATCCTGATCCGGGTGATGAAGATGATCCGATTACAGTGAATGGGTATACGTACGGTGATAATAATCCGGTGATGAAAGTTGATCCAGATGGTCATGCACCTTGGTTACTTATTAATGCAGCTATAGGGGGATACAGTGCTTATCAGGCTTATAAGTCTGGGAAAAGTCGGAAAGAAATTTTATTAGCTGGTGCTGTTGGTTTTGTTGGTGGCGGAAAAGGAAAACTTGCAGCTAAGGTTGGTAAGAGCTTTAATACAGCTTATACTAGAAGAAAGGCTGTAAAACTTGCTTGGCAGCCGAAAATTGGTGGTCTTTCTGATGAGGAAGAATATTTTCAACCGTTTGATTTGTATAGCTTTCAACAACTATATGCTTCTAAAAAAATTCCTGATTCATATTTTGTCTTTGCAGATTCAATGGATTTGGGCACAATATATGCTATTAGCGAAGAGAATAGAGTATTAGAATTACATTTAAGAAATAAGAAAATTTTAAGAGATCTAGGAACCATGGATGAGTGGTTAGATTTATTATTAGAAGAGGCAATACGAATATAAGTAAATTTAATGAACGACTAAGATGGTACAATTAAAACGAGATTCAGCTGAAGAGAATTAATTTGTGAAATTTTGTTATAAAATAATAATCAGTGGGGGTTTTCTCCACTGATTATTATTTTACGTTATTAGTAGTATGAGAAAGGATGGTTTTCTTGAATTATCATAGTAAAATAAAACAGCTTTTAGAGTGTGTAAATTGTTTAGAAGGTAATGAAATTGAGTTAGATTGCGACGGAGAAGAAATTACAATAGAGTTATTTAATAGTGAAGAAATAGAAGAAGGACAGATTGGGTTCCGTATTACCGATAGTGGGGAAAGTTTAATAAGTGATGAAGAAGGATCTTGACAAGAAGGTTGGATTGTAATTGGCTTAGATTCATATATAGGAGATCCTATTTTTGTAGACACTAAAGATATAGAGTGTGCAGTGTACACAGCTGAACATGGAGAGGGTATTTGGACTCCCGTACTTGTAGCAGAAAGTATAGAACAGGTAATTCAAGTGGTTAAGGAGAAATAAATTGCTGAAGAAGGTATCTCAAAAGGTCATTAAAAATGCTCTTTTGGAGACACCTTCTTTCTTTATATAAATAGATTTTTATTGGCTATGAAATCATAAGAATAAACATTGTTTAATCACTATAATCCTTACATTGATGTTGTTGCAATGATAGATCAAAATAGAGAGGCTGTAGTTAATGAATGAAGATGCATGGATAATGTTTTGAAAAGTGATACAAAAGGTATCGTAGTAGATAGTATATCTTTATATAATGAAATTCGCTCATTACGAAGAACAGGGAATTAGGCACATAAAAAGACCTTTTCCATAAAGTGAAAAAAGGTCTTTTCATGTTACGGAAAGAACGAAAGGATTTTGTTATTTACATAAAAACCGAACCTCCATCTAAATGGCGGTTCGGTTTTCTTTATTTTTTCTCAACTAATTTCTTATTCTTCCAATCTAGTGTGAACAATTTATTAAATGTTTTTTGATCAACATCTTTTACGTTGTTTCCAACCCAGTTTGCAGTTCCGAATGTGTAGCCTGGACGAAGTTGGTAGTCGTCGGCGTGTTTTGTATAAGCGACTTGTAAGTTAGATTGGTCTGTATTTTTTTCAGAGATAACAACAGCAATCATACCAGGAGAGAAGCCGCTATTTGTTAACGCTGGTAGTTGATCCATCGGTATTAAATTACCTTTTGCATCAGATTCATATAAGTATGTGCGAGAGTACATGAACAGTTGGTTTCCGTATAAAGAATGGTAGGAATCACGTGTGTAAATACCCCAGTTTTGATTGTTATATCCGTTAAAGAATACGTTCCATTTTACGTTTTTATTTGTTTGGTCAATTAAATTTGTTTTATAACTTGTTTGTTTATAGCTTACAGAGTCAGACCAAGTTACTTGGCCAGTTGCACCCGCTTCAGCACTAGGGCCATTTGGTGTTACAGAAGCTTTAACAGAACCGCCAAGTTGATAAGATACACTAGATGTTACAGTCGTTTCTTCTACAGCATTTGTAGGTGCTACGTTAAAGAAACGAGCGCTATTATCTTGAAGATTAAAGGCAATATCATATTGTGAAGGATAGCGTAATGTTGCACTAGCACCAGGGATTGGGTAGTTATCAATAGGCGCACTACTTATAGTAGGATTTGCTTTTATAAAACTACCAGTTGTATTAATAACAGCAATCTGTTTATCAGCACTTGGATCATCGATAAAAGTGACCTTTAAAGACATTGTCATATTGTCAGCTTGATCATTATTAAATGTATTATAGCTCGTATGTGTTTTTGCATTTTGTCCGATATCTGTTACAACTTGTGACGTCGTGTGAGCGTAAGCAGCAGGTGTTGAAAGTGCTAAAGCGCTACTAGCAAAAACAGCAGATAATGCTAAACATTTTAAATATGTTTTAGAACGTTTAATACAATCACTCCCTTTTATTTTTGTCGATATATGTCGTATTTCGTTTATATCGTAACATGAAAATAAAACGGAAGGGATGGTTATGCATAATTGCATAGGTGAGTTTTGGATAATAAAATTTTATGAATCCTTATCAAGGGAATCGCTGCTGTATTGTTTATATATTCCTCTTCATCAATTCCCCAACTTGCATCGCAACATACTCAACATCATTATCAATTTCATCCAATACGTAAGATTCCAAAATGCCCATGACAGCTGTTCCTAAAAATTTTAAAACGATATGTTTATCGATGTTTTTATTTACTGACGTATTCGTGTTTAGTTTTTTTTCTAGTTCTCCCATGATGAATGTTAGGAACTTTTTCTGAAATGATAATGTGCTATTGCTTCTAAATAACGATGCGAAAAATGGTTTGTGTTCTTTGAAGTATTCAAACCATATGACAGTTCCTTCTATATAACCTTTTGTTTGTTTTATATCGCATATTTCTCTTAATTGATTTAAATGGTCGTCCACAATTTTGTCTAATAAATTGTATTTATCTAGGTAGTGTAAGTAGAAAGTTTTTCTTCCGATGTTCGCTTTTTCTGTAATGTTTTTTACTGTAATTTCGTCAAAGCCATCTTCAATTAACATTTCGATAAATGCGGATTGAATGGCGTTTTGTGATTTTATAATTCTTCTATCGATTTTCTCCATATGATGTTCCTCCGTTATTGATACACATATTTCGTTATGTGTGTATTATCACCCAAATGCGTAAATGTGGTCATTGAAACAAGTGGTTGCTCGTTTTATTATAAATATACACGTGAGTATTAACTCTCACAAGTGTAAATTTATAATAAAGTAAGGGTGGTTTTATATATGGCAGTTACGAAGAGAAATGTACGTTTTTATGCAAGAGGATTACAAGTTGCAGGTATTTTAAATATTCCTGTAGGTGCTGAGGAAAAGAAACAAAATGCAGCGATTGTTTGTGTGCATCCAGGTAGTAGCTGTAAAGATCAAACAGCAGGATTATATGCGGAGAAATTAGCAGAACAAGGTTATGTAACGCTTGTGTTTGATGCATCGTATCAAGGTGAAAGTGAAGGTGCACCGAGATATATGGAAGAACCAGCTGCACGCGTTGAAGATATTCGCTCAGCAGTAGATTATGTAACTACTCTTCCTTATGTAGATGAAGAACGTATCGGTGTGTTAGGTGTTTGTGCAGGCGGTGGTTATGCGGTAAATGCTGCAATGACAGAGCGCCGTATTAAAGCAGTTGGCACAGTTGTTGGTGCAAATATCGGCCGATTAAATCGTGAAGCTGATCCAATTGGGGTGTTAGAGGCGATTGGTAAACAACGTACTGCTGAAGCACGCGGAGCAGAGGCAATGATTACGAACTGGATTCCTAAAAATAAGGAGGAATTAAAGGCAGCAAGTATGACGGATATAGATATTGTAGAAGCAGTTGAGTATTATACAACACCGCGAGGGCAAAGTGTTAACTCTCCAAATAAGTTAAACTTTACGAGCATGGGATCGGTAATTGGTTTTGATGCGTTCCATTTAGCAGATACATTATTAACACAGCCGTTGCAAATTATTGTCGGCAGTAAGCAAGGTGCATTCAGTTCTTATAAAGATGGTCATGAGCTGTATGAGAAAGCAGCTTCAGAGAAAAAAGATTTACTTGTTGTGGAAGGGGCGAGTCATTACGATTTATACGACCAACCAGAACCAGTAAAAATTGCAGTTGAAAAATTAACAAGTTTCTATAACGAAAATCTGTAAAAGTAATTTTGTTTTGAATTGCACCTCTAATTGTTAGGTTTGCATCTAGCAGTTAGAGGTTTTTATTATGAAGATTGCTGTGCTTAATATTTACGTTAAACGTGCATAACAAGATATAATAGAAGAAATCAAGAAGGAGGCTGGCTGTGAAAAATCTTCGTTATTTCAATATATTTACTATGTTAATTGTATACACACTACTCATGTTTTACATCGGCTGGAACGGGTGGGTTTGGCTTCATACGGTGTTCGGCTGGGAATCTTGGGGATATTACGCTTTCGTAGTCGGTTTTATTTCATATGCGTACATTCTTGTGCAAGTGTTTAAGTTTTTGCCATTTCTACGAACGGTCGGTTCAATTTGGTTTGCGGTCATACAATACGCGCTTATGTTGTTGCCACTTGCTGATATTACAGTTTTCCTTCTACAGTTTGGGGTGGAGAAAGAGACGGCAATTATTTGGATAGGAACGGCCGTGTTACTTGCGTTCATCTTTATTTTTGCATATGGGGTATTCAACGCATATAGCCCAGTAGTAAGAAAATATGAGGTGCACATACCGAAAAAGGTAGAGGGACGTAAAAGCTTACGCATTGCGATGGCTTCGGATATGCATTTCGGTAAATTATCGGGCGTTGCGCATTTAAAAAGACTTGTCCGTCATGTAAATGAGATGGAGCCTGATATTATTTTACTGCCAGGAGATATTATCGATGATCATCCAGGTGTGTTCATTCAAAAAAATATGGGACCAATTATGAAACAAATGAAAGCCCCACTAGGCGTATATGGTGTGTTAGGAAACCATGAATATTACGGACGAGCGGTTCCGGAATTTTTACAAGAGATGGATAAGATTGATATTCGTATTCTGTTAGATGAAGTGATTACAATTGAAGATGATTTTTATATCGTTGGAAGAAGAGATAAAACAGAGCGAGATCGCCAAAGTTTTGAAAGTTTAATGAGTACGGTAAATAAATCTATGCCTGTTATTGCAATGGATCACCAACCATTTGAGTTGAAACAAGCAGCGGATACTGGCGTCGATTTACTATTATCCGGTCATACGCACCGCGGACAAATGGCGCCGAATCATATTGTAACGAGAAGAATGTACGAATTAGACTGGGGATACGCACAAAAAGGTGCATTCCACGCGATTGTTTCTTCTGGTTTCGGATTCTGGGGACCACCGCTTCGACTTGGAAGTAGATCTGAGATTGTGCAGGTGGAAGTTACGTTTGAGTAGTGTTATAAAATTTTACTTATTTAGAAGTAGAATCACATACGCAGTAAGCTGAAATTTTCATCCGTTACTAGGATTTGAATTGTAAAAAAAGGATTATACATGACTCATATGTATAATCCTTTTTTGTTTCGCAATCGCGCCCGTTACTTGAATAAAATTTCAATTAGTTGTAGTGGATGTGCATTAATTAGTCCATGGACAATAATAATTGCCCATACTTTACGATAACGTGCCCACAAATATCCAAGGAATAGACCTACGATACCAAGGTTCACAATAACTGTAGCGGTATCAATATCCCAATGACCAGAGCCGTGTAATGCAATATGCCAGCTCGCCCATAACAATGAGGTAAGAAGAATAGCCGGCCAAGTGCCTAGTAATAATTCCAAACGTGTTTGCAACCAAACCCTATAAAAAAACTCTTCCAGTACACTATTTATAAGAAAGCCTACAAGTAAAATTAATATTAAAACCATGGGTTCCATTTTAGCCGAAACAAATGGTGTAGAGAATGTAGAAAAGAAGTTGAAGTATCCCCATATTATAATGACAATAAGTGGTGTAAAACGATACCATTTATGATTCTCTATTGATTTCATAGATTTTAGTTTCTCTTTTTGGGGATTACTTTTATAAAACAAAAGAAGCATGAATGGCGTGAATAATAATAAAATGATTTTAAATATCATAAACCAAAATTGTAATGCCATCCCTTCAAAATTCGTGGTGAGAAGACTAATTGTGAAGAGGGATCCGCTCAAGAACAAGACAATAGCTTGAATCTTGATGCGCCTTTGTTCAAACTGTTGAAGAGGATTATAGTTTTTATGATGAAACGGTAAGAAACGGATAAGGAGTATACCGATCATAACAGGGACCCACTTGTGCCAAAAAGGCACCGTACCCGTATGATCACCACTATAACGAATATTTGTTTCGCCAATCCATATAAGCCAAAGGGATGAAAGCAAAATGACAAGTACACATAATCCACCAATTAACTTCCCCATTTTTGGAAAATAACTGTCCATAGATTCCCGACCTTTCGTACTATAACTGTAAAACTAGTTTTTTCTAAAATCATACGTATCCGTCTCTACATGTAATTTATGTTTATTAATCATTACTGTATGATTGTCTAACCACTGTGCAGTTGCATCTTCTTCACGATAATTCCAGTATATATTTTTCGTGTTCATAAATTTTTTATTATTTGCTACAAGCTCTCCTCGTATAGCAAAACTAGTCGTTGCGCCGCCGTTATGCCTGTATATATGTAAAGTATACGTTTTATCTGGGGATTGTATGGATTGAATCTGTTCACCGCCTGAAAGCCCAGATAAAGTGAAGAATTTCCAATATCCTAAACTAATTAATACAATAATGATGAATAGAATGGTGAAGAAAATCTTTTTCATGCTCCCCCTCTTTCCCTTAATAGCTATACCTGTATTAAATCAAAATAGAATAAAACTGGCAATGTTATCCTTTTTATTCACCAGGATATGTCCGTTTCTATTTCTATCGTTCTGTTCATGATTTGGAATGAAAGTCCCCATATTTTTCGATAAAAAAAGGCTCCATATAAGGAGCGCTCAATAAAAATAAATGAATTAAAAGAAATAACAGACATGTATAATATACAATAATAATAACTAGATATCAATATATTTAAATTTATCATTTTTATTGATGTCGATTTCATAAAAAAGGTACGATTAGAAGACTCTGCTGAAATAAAGTGAAACTTTAATCAGTGGGGGGGTTCTTCATCCCCCACTGATTATTAGTTGAACCAATCGGATTTTTATGGGCAGCCCGACCCCCATCTAACTTCTTTGCCTTCGCTGAATTTTGAGATGGGGTCTTACTGCCCATTAAAGCGGGATAAAGGGGGATTATAAGTGGTTATATCAGATGTTATATACGGTGAGTTTAAAGTAGATCAAGTAGTAGAAGAATTAATTTTAAGCAAGCCTGTGCAAAGGTTGAAAGGCATCCATCAAAACGGTGCAAGTTATTTAATGAGCGAGAAATGGAATGTAACGCGCTTTGATCATTCAGTTGGTGTTATGTTGTTAGTGAAAAAACTAGGTGGTTCAGTAGAAGAACAAATTGCAGGTTTACTGCATGACGTATCACATACTGCTTTTTCCCACGTGATTGATTACGTTTTTCATAATGAGGGTGAAAGTTATCATGAAGAGATATTTAGTTCTGTCGTGAAAAACTCAGAAATTCCAGCGATCCTTGCGAAGTATGGTTATAACTATGAAGATATTTTATTAGATGATTCGAAGTGGACATTACTGGAAAGGTCAGCACCAGAATTATGTGCAGACCGAGTGGATTATACGTTACGAGATATGTATACATATGGGTATGTTTCTTTAGAAGAAGTTCACAGTTTTTTAGAAGATGTCATCGCTGTAGATGGGAAAATGGTTGTTCAAAGTGTCGAAATGGCAGAATGGTTTACAGAAACGTATTATAAAGAAGTAATCGATTTCTTTATGAACCCAATGAATATTTACGGAAACGACATGTTAGCTAAGACGTTAAAGTTAGCTCTTCATAAAAAGGTTATTCATGCAGATGATTTCCTTCTTGAAGATGAGTCGCTTATTTCAAAATTGCAGCAATGTAACGATCGAGAAGTACATGCTTTATTAAGTAAAGTCCATCCAAATGTAAAAGTAATAGAAGATAGAAACGATTATGATTTGTATCAGAAAAATAAAGTCCGACTCATTGATCCGCCATTACTTCATGAAGGTGAAGTTGTTTCATCGTCTGTCGTATCAGAAAACATAAGGCAGATGAGCGAAATTGCTTATGAAAAAGCGGTGAGAGGGATGTATGTGAAAGTGATTTCGAATTAACAGAAAGAAGGTATCATCACATAAGATGATACCTTCTTTCTATTTATCTAATATCTTCCACTCATTTCCCCAGTCCTTCATCGCGTCAAAAATAGGACGGAGTGTTTCCCCTTTTTTTGTTAGTGAATATTCCACGTGAGGTGGCATAGTTGAATAAATTGTTCTCTTTATAATATTTTCTTGTTCAAGTTCTTTTAAGCGAAGAGAGAGTGTGCGTGGGCTAATGCCACTTAGACGTCTTTCAAGCTCAGCAAAACGTTTAGGACCATAAAATAAATCTCTTAAAATTAAGAAAGTCCACTTTCCACCTATTACAGACATTGTTTTTTCAATGGGGCATTTTAATAAAATCTCTTCATTTACATTTTCCATATAAACGCTCCTTACTATATAAAAGTATAGGTACTATATATAAAATCAGTACTTTTATAATTAAAGTACTTTCTTTATTATAGTTCTAAAGGAATATATAGGTAAATTACTAGTTTTTGAGAGGGGAGTTAGCAAGTGAATGGAGTGGCTAGTAGAAATTTAGATGTTCAAACAAAAGAGAAATCAGGTATCGTCATTTTAATAACTTTGGCAATGGGTTTTATTATGGCAACATTAGACGTAACGGTAGTAAATGTTGCAGTGGTGAATATTCAAGAAACATTAGGACTGACATTATATAGTTCAACATGGATTGTCGACGGATATATTTTATCTTTTGCGGCATTATTACTCGCTGGAGGGGCATTGGCTAACCAATATGGAGCAAAAAATATGTATATGGTTGGTTTAATCAATTTTGTATTCGCATCTTTTTTATGTGCGATGGCCACAAATGGGAACACCCTCATTATCGGCCGATTACTTCAAGGCGTTGGAGCGGCTTTATTTATGCCAAGTTCACTTAGTTTATTAGTAGTATCATTTCCGGATGAAAAGAAGAGAGCTAAGATGTTTGGTATATGGTCGGCAATTGTATCTATTGCTTCTGGTACGGGCCCTTTTATTGGTGGCATTTTAGTAAATACATTTGGCTGGCGAAGCATTTTTATTATAAACCTTCCAATCGGGATGGTCGGTATTTTAATGGCCTTTGTAATTATTCCAAATGTTTTATCGAAACAGGAGAAAATAAATGTAGCAAATCATTTAATCGGTATAATTACAATAACATTATTGGCGTTTACTCTAATTGAAGGTCCAAGTTATGGATGGTCCTCGTTTCAAATATTAGGAGGAGTAGTGGGAACGGTATTGACTGCTATTCTCTTTGTTTATGCAGAACGAAAATCAAAAAACTCGGTTGTACCAAGAGTATTGTTCCAGAACGAGACGTTTTCCTCAGCAAATATAGTTGGATTTCTATTAAACTTTGCTTTATTTGGCGGCATATTTATGTTTGGGCTCTTTTTGCAAAAAGCATATGGAGCAAGCCCGTTTGTAGCAGGACTACAACTATTGCCAATGATGAGTGTATTTGTTATTGGAAATTTATTATTTGCGAAAATGGTGACTAAGTTTGGTTCAAAGTTGCTATTATTTATAGCGTTATTTATAGCTAGTATAGGATCTTTATTATTAATGCTTGTAGTAAATAATGTGAGTTATATAGGAATTGCATTCATATACAGTATTGTTAATCTTGGAATCGGTATAGCAGTGCCTGCCATGACTACCATCGTAATGAAATCTGCCGGTCGTGAAAATGGAAATATGGCCGGGGCAACTTTAAATGTAAATCGTCAAATTGGTGCATTAGTTGGTATAGCAATTATGGGAATCATTCTAAATGAATCATCAAGTTGGTACAGTGGAGCAAGCTATAGTTTTTTAGTTATTGGGCTTTCCTATCTATGTGCCGCATTTTTAGTTTGGAAGTTTGTGGAGAGGAAATAAAATAGAAAAAGGAGAGCATCATTTTTAGATGCTCTCCTTTTCTCATTAATAATCAAACCAATTCCAAACCTCAATATCTCCAAGAGTCGCATAACGAACGTGCGACGAGTTTTGTAATTTTAATAACTCTTTCGACGGGCCAGTAATGACCATGCCGTATACTTTAACGCCGTTATCTTTTACATACTGATAGCGCTTATCTAAGTTCAGGTCTTTTTCACGAGTCCGAGTAGCTTCACTCACAGTTTTTTTATGTTCAGAAAGAATGCGCATCATTTCGATTACTTCATCTTCTTTTGTTTTCGGTTGCTCTGCTTCACTATCAGGAAGGTCTATATGTTCTCGAAATCCGATAATCTCTCCGCTATGCAAGATAAAATCGTCTTCATTTATTCTTTCTTGTCCTGTGTCTAAAGCGTACCATAAAGGAGTTGGCGGCATTTCTTGTGCTTCAAATGCGCTATATAGAATTGATTCGACTTCTTGTAACGTATAAGGTTTGTCAAAAGATATCGCTACTTCTGCAACGGTTCCCTCATGTATTTTTCCAAGTGTATCCCAAACTTTTTTAGATGATTTTTTCAAAGAAGCTTCTTCCTTAATTTTTGGATGAACAAAGGAAAGTTTTTTTGAATAGGCTCTGTTTTCCCAAGATGGATTTTTGACAGTAACAGACGATAAGAAACTACGTGTTGTTACTGTACCAATTGGAAATTCTTTTTTACCGATTGTTTTATAGAAATTCATTTCGTTTTCTGTACGGAAAAAGGGTTTAACCTTCGTACTTTCTCCAACGGAACGACTATTTGGCATTGTTGCTTCTAGTGCGAGTGCTGGAATCTCATCTACTTCAGCTAATTTTTTCATATTATAGAAGTAAAAAGATGATGAAAAATGACCAACAAAATAGATTGCTATACAAACAGCAAGGACAAAACTAACGGTTTGCCAACGCTGTTTCCATTTTATTTTCCAAAACGGGACTTTAAGATTTTGTGGAGGTAGCCTTTTCTTTATTGGTTCACTCTTCGAAAGCAACTCATCTAAGTAAACTTCACACTCTTCACATGTCTCAATATGACTCTCTAACAGTTCTTGTTCATCATGCGTGAGCGTTCCGTTTTCGTACTTCTCCCATAGTTTTTTAAACTCTGTACAACCCATCCTGATCACTCCTTTATGCTTTTCGTTTCTTTTCGTCCCCTGTGTAATTCAATTTTCACTTTCGCTAGTGTGAGACCAGTCATTTCGGCTATTTCCTTATACGAGAATCCGTAGTAATCTCGTAGTAGCAGGACATTTCGTCTTTCAAGGGGAAGGGATGATAAGCTGTCTAACCAACTAGCAATCTCGTGTTTTATAAAATAAGAGTGCTCTGTACTTGGTACGTTTGGTAAATGGAATTCTTCAACTGTCGTTGTTTTATATCTTTTTTCTTTTCGATACCAATCGATAAAGGCGTTGTAGGCAATCGTAAATAACCACGGCCTAATCTCTTCTCCTTTATAATAATCAATATGGACGAGCATTCGGTAAAATGTTTCTTGCATGAGATCTTCCGCGTAGTGGGAATCTCCGGTTAGGGAGAGAAGATAGCGAAATAAGTCGTGCATATGCTCGGAGTAAATGTCTTCTAATGACTGTTTGCGTTTCACTACATTTCCCTCCCTTCATACATAACAACGAAATACATATAAAAAAGTTACAATTTTTTATGGAATTATAGTAAAAAACGTCAAGAATTGGATAGGATTCTCTTTTATCATAATACATATAAGGCGGGTGAACAGAGATGGAAAGCTATGAAACACAAATTCAAAGGTCAATTGATTATATTGAAGAAGATGTCATGGAAAAACAGACGCTGCGTAATTTAGCACGTATTGCAGGTTTTTCTGAGTCGCATTTTCATCGTGTATTTCAGGCGTTAGTAGGCGATACAGTAATGGAGTATGTTCGAAAGAGGAGGTTAGCCCGGGCAGCTTATCAACTTTCTCATACGGATGAAAAAGTTATTGATATCGCGTTTGAGCATGGCTTTCAATCTCATGAAACGTTCACGAGAGCCTTTAAAAAATTATTTCAAATGACACCGAGTGAATATCGAAAACAAGAAATTGAAACACCGATGTATTACAGTGTGAATGTAAAGCAAAGAAAATTAAATCCGTATTTAGGAGGCATACAAATGGAATATCGTATTGTAAATAAACCAGAATTTTTAGTGGCGGGTTATGAACTGAAGACGACAAGTAAAGAAGGGAAAAACCATCAAGACATCCCAGCATTTTGGCAAGAATATTTACAGAAAGATCTTGGAACAACGATTCCGAATCGTAAAGATACGAGTCAATGGGTAGAGCTTGGATTATGTACTGATTTTAATTTAGAAACAGGGGACTTCACTTATATAATTGGAATGGAAGTTACAGGCTTTGAAAATGTACCAAATGAAGTTGCGAAGCGTACTTTCCCGGCAGCGACATACGCCGTGTTTACAACACCGAAAGTTCCTCATGAAGAGATGGTATCGTCTATTCACCAAACGTGGAATGCCGTATTCTCAGAATGGTTCCCGCATTCAGGATACGAACATTGCGGCGTTAATGAATTTGAACTATACGATGAGCGTTCCCATGCAGATAAAAGTGAGTTCGCTCAAATTGAACTTTGGATACCGGTGAAGAAAAAATAATAGAGTGAGAGCGAGTCATTGAGAAATGGTTCGCTTTTTTATAAAGGGGGAAATGGGAAGATGTTCAAAAAACTAGAATGTGTATCTATACATACGAAGGATATAGAAAAATCCGTTTCTTTTTATAAAGAAATGGGAATGAAGCAAAACTGGGTTATAGAGAGAGAATTAGAAGAAGGGGTTATTTGGACGTTAATAGGATTGAAGTTTCCAGATGAGAAAAGTTCGTAGTTAGTAATAAGCAATCATCCGGATATTAATTTTATAGAAGTCGAAGTATTAGTAGAAGATGTGCAACAAACGTATGAAAGTTTAAAAGATAATAAAGATGTAAAATGGATTCGCGAACCATTTCCAACAGAATCAGGACATGTTGCGGTAATGGAAGCACCTGATGAGAATGTGTTTGTATTGGTAGGAAAATAGCTGAAATATGGAGTGACCTTTCATAGTGAGTTGTGAAAGGTTATTTTTATGAGTGGATTGTTAAATTTGTATTGTTTTATCTGTAATACATTTGAAAATGGTAAAATAAAATAGCAATTAAATATTGCGGGTGGAAGGTTATGCCCTTTCTTCATTTGGTGAAGAAAGGAGGTGTAATCGTATGGAATTTCTTTTGCAAATTTTGTTGGAAATCACAAAAACTATAGCTAGAGAAGGTATAGTTATGGGATTTAAGAAATTAACGGCAAAAAAGCGCAAAAAGAAGACCACCCGTCTGCCTGCGAAGCGTGGGAAGTCTTCTAAGCGCAAATAAGCTTTAGTTGCAACCTTCCACCTTGCGGTAATTAGTTGCAGTGACGGGGTGTTGGAAGCACCTCGTCTACTTCATTTTATGCAAAACTTAGTTAGTTTATACTTCTATTTATAGTATAACAGTTTAGAAATGTATTTGTTAATAGTTTTATTTTTGCTTTGTATAGTAGTAGGTTATTATTGTCGATATATCTAGAAAATCGCCAATATAATTTCATATACCGCCGAACTATCGCAATAAGCAAGAATAAAAGGCGAGTAACATAATTTCATTTACCATCAAACTCCCTCATAAGAAAAGACGCCACATAGCGCCTATTCTACGAATGAAACGGGAACACAAGTATAATCGTCGTTCCTTTTCCAAGTTCGCTATCAATCGAAATCGTTCCGTTATGAGCATGAACGAGCTGTTTCGTAATGGCGAGGCCAAGTCCTGTTCCAATGTTACTTTCTTCTGTATTTGTTCCTCTGTAATAGCGCTCAAAGAGAAGCTCTTTCGTTTTATCATCCATTCCTTTTCCGTTATCTGAAATAGAGAGTGTAAATGAAGTAGCGTTTTGGGAAAGTTTTACGCTGACATTTGTCGTTTCATTATTATGTTTTACAGCGTTTACGAGTAAGTTTTCGATAATACGCTGGAACCATTTTTCTTCAATGAAATATTGAATTTTGTTTGAGCTTGGTACGAATTCAATATTTTGATTTTGAAGTGTCGGATTATTAATGAATTGTAATAATACTTTTTGGACGAATTGATTCATTTCAATATTTACGTGCTGCGCAGGAAGACTGTTATTTTTTAATTGATACGTTAAACTTAAGTCATCAATTAATGTCGTCATATATTGAGATTTCTCTTTCATAACGCTGCCAAATTGTTGAATGTCACGATCAGTCCAGTTGTACTGCTGTGATTCTAGTAATAATGCGTAGCCATATATAGAGCTAAGTGGCGTTTTTAAATCATGCGTGAGACCGGTAATCCATTCTTCACGTGTTTGCTGCAATACTTGCCTCATTGCATCATTTTTTTTAAGTGTAATAGAAAGATGCTCTAGTGAATTTGTCACATCACTAAATAAGCGGAATGACCATTTTTCTTTACCGGATCGCCGGAACCTGACAGGTTTCCCTTTTTTACTAACAGGTTCTTCGTACTTTCCACCAGCTATATTCTTAAGCCAGCGCATCGCATGCAATAACGGTTTTCCAAATTTATTACCGTACCAAATAGAAAGAATGACTAAATAAACAAATACGATAAGCAGGATTAATCCGCATCCGATTAGAAACTTTTTAGCAAATACATCTTCTATTTCATCATCTGGGTAGTAGTGCTCATTTTTGGCAGTTACAACGAGAAGATGATTGCTATTTGTGTCGTAAAAGCTAGACGTGTTTTCTTTATGATTCCACGGTTCTTTTGCGTTAAGAGCAGCTTGTATGGCAGAAAACGTTTTTTTCTTTCCATCTGGATAGGAGAATACTTCTTCGCCGCCACTATTAAAGATTTGAAGCGTTGCTTTTTCTTTAGAAAGTAACTGTTTTTCTTCTTCTGTTAATGTGAATGTATCCGTAGATACAGAAGGGTGCTCTTTCTGGATTGATTTCAGTAATTCATTGCTTTTTAACGTACCGCCGTAAATAACAAGTACGTTTTTTTCTTCTAATTCAATTTCCCAATATGTAAATGTATAAGGGCTTTCTATGTGATTCTGTATATATGAGAATAAAGATGTTTTCGTATAAGATGTCGGTACGTCATTTGGCGTATTAAAGTGATAGAGAACTTTTCCGTTTTCCTCTACAACTTGAATCCAATCATTTTTCTCTTTAATTAAGTCTTTTACTTCAGCTTTTAATGAAATATCGCCATCTTCTGAAGAAATATATCTTGCAATCACAAAATTATCAGAGTCTGGAATGTTCGGTTCGTATGAAGTACTCGTAACAAGAAAAATTAAATAAGTGAAAGCAGCTACTACAGCAATTAGTAGTGTAACCAAAACAAATACGTGTTGCATAATAAACTGGATAATAAGTCGTTTATTAAAGTTCATATCGTCAACCTACTTTGTAATGAACTTATAGCCAAGTCCGCGAACAGTTTTTATATATTCTGGTTTACTTGGATCTTGTTCAATTTTTTCACGTAGTTTTCGAATGTGGACCATAACGGTATTGTCATCGCCATTGTAGGCAGGTGCTCCCCAAACTTTTTCGTATATTTCTTCCTTCGAAAATACGTAGTTCGGATTCTCGCAAAAGAAGAGTAATAGCTGAAATAGCTGGGCGGAACATTCGACAACCTGTCCACCTACTGTAAGTTCTGCGGAATATCGATCAATTTCAAATCTGCCAAATGAACTGGAGTGTGCTTTTTGTTCATTGGGTACTGCTTGTTTCATATGTCTACGGAGTTGTGCTTTCATACGAGCTACTACTTCAAGTGGATTAAATGGCTTCGTAATATAATCATCTGCACCATGTGAAAATCCGGATATTTTATCTAAATCAGATGTTTTAGCTGTGAGGAAGAAGATAGGGCAATCTGTTTTTTGGCGAATGATCGGACAAATATCAAAACCAGATTGTCCAGGAAGCATGACATCTAAAATAATTAAATCGTAATCGTTTTGCTCAGTGAGAGATAACGCTATTTCAGCGGATGTTGCAGTTGTAATATGAGAAAAACCTTCTTTTTCAAGAATGGTAGTTAGTAATTGTAAAATTGCTGTTTCATCATCAACGAGCAAAATATTTGCTTCATACATAAAAATCCCTCCTAATTTCCTCGAATATCATATCATCTTTCTATAACTTATGGAATTTTTAAGGAAATTTTAAGGTTTTCTTTCGCAAAAAATTAAGAATCAAATGATATGATAAAAGTAACATAGGGGAGGAGATGAGTGTGAATCCGTTTCAAACGATGCGAGCTAGATATTTTTTAATTGTATTTGCACTATTAACTTTAGTTGCAAGAGCCAGTAATGAATTGATAGAAAATACATTTCATATGCAAAATTCTACTTTTATAAATATTCTTATATTCTATATCCTTCCGATTACGTGGATTTATTATGAGTATAGAAAACACCGTGTTTCCTTTTCATTATTTATTAATAAAAATGAAACATTTAACCTGGTGCAAGTTTTATACATCGCACTTATGTTAGGCGTGTTTAGTTACGGATATCTTATTTTGTACATGTATAGCTTTGCATGGATTACACCAGAATTTATTATGAACGCGTTACGTGAACCGATTATAGATAGCACAGGGGGATTTGTATATCAGTTTATTATGGTCGTATTCATCGCACCAATTATTGGTGAGTTTGTTTTTCGGGGATTTTTGCTGCAACGCTTTGCAGCAAAATGGGGAACGAGTATAGCAATCATTGTAGTAGCGATGTTGTTTGCGTTGTTACATGTTGATTTCCTAGGTGCAGTAGTATTTAGCGTTGTACTATCAATCGTATATATTCGTACGAATAGTTTACTTATGCCAATTGCGATTCACATGTTAAACAATGCGTTTGTAATCGGTGCATCTTTTTTAATAAATAAAGAAGAGATAATGAGTTTTGCAGATTTCTCAAATTATACGACGTTCTTTCCAGGACTTATTATTTTTATAACGGGATTAAACTTAGTACTCATCTTTTTATTTGTTAACCGCAAATATTGGAGTAAAGAAATGCCAGCTATATATGTAGAGCAGGAAAAGAGTTTTTCAGACGTAGTGGAGGGTAAGTAAGATGAAGAAAACGTTTGAAAAAATATTGAAAGAAATTATAGAGTCTACGTCTCTTACAGATATGTGTGATAAAAGCGTTTGTCATTGGGTACAACCTGTAGTAGATACGATTGTGTTTCCAGAGTATTACTTATTTTCTAGTACTCATTTAAAAGAAAATATTATTTCTCTTCTTATTGTGTTAGGGGTTTTGCTACTATTTGGTCTAATTGTAGAAGAAATGATGAAGCGCATCTTCAGAAGGAATAAAGAGAAGTATGTGTGGGTTCATAAAGTATTCGAGAAAGTAATAGTGGCTTTCCTTTTGTTTTATAGTATGAAAACAATCATTTACTTTATAGCTTTGAAACATCATTAATTCGAAATTTGAAAGGGATGTATAAAATTATATGAATGAAACAATATCATCAAATAAGTTTTTTTATTTGATTGTGCTTAGCATAGTGTTGATAACGACAGTCAATGTTATTCTTCGCTGGGAGGAAGCTTATTTCTTTATGTATTTAGCACTCCATTTGTTAGGAATATTATGTATAAGCGGCGGAATAGTTGCTGAAAAAAAGAGTGAAGAAAGCGTTAATTATATGTGTGTGACCGGTCTTATTTTACTTTTAGCAGTGCAAGGTATTATGAAATATAGTTCTTTTTCTCTGCAAGATTTTAGTTTATTAGTGGATGTACTTCCTTAAGGGGGACACGTTATGTTATCTAAGAAGCAAATAGGATACGTACTAGTTTTAATTGGATTTTTTACGCTTATTGTAACGACTTTGTTTTTTCAAGACTATGAATATATACGCTATATAAAAGGCGCTGGTTTAATATGTTGGGTTGTAAGTACGTTTCTTATCCCAGAGTATGAACCGAAGAAAGTGTCTAAAGGTAGGTAAAACTCTTCTTTTTGTAGAAGAGTTTTTTTATATAAATAGAAGATTCTCGAGCAATTCGCGTAATAAGCTTGTTCTAATTTAGCATGTACGAACTTACAATAATAATAGACAGGCAGCATAGAGGAGGGAATAGCGTGAGGAAGGTTATTGGGTGGTCGCTTTTTTTGTACGTTGGGTTTGCGGTGCTTATATATTGGTATTTATTTGGATGGAATCATGAACTGATTCCGGACATGTATAAAGGAACAAAGGCAGATCCAGAAACGTTTATGAATGCAAGGGAGCTTACGCTAAGCCAAGATTATTCGCGCGTGAAAAATTTACTGTACTTTTTAGCGACGCCTCTGGAATGGATTATTTTATTATTTGTACTTGTGCTCGGTGTTTCAAGAAAGTTTGAGAAATGGTCGAAGGAAACGACGAAAATAAGTGTCCTGCAAGTTGCGATTTATTTCTTTTATTTATCATTACTCACAACAGTTCTTGCCCTGCCGATGCAATGGATTAGCCGAAAAGTGTCCGTTGATTACGGCATTTCAACGCAAAGTACACAAAGCTGGATAAAAGATCACGTTATCGGTTTTTGGGAAAGTTATGCGACGATGTTAATTGTAGTTACCGTTCTATTATGGCTTATCCGTAAATTCCCGAAGAGATGGTGGCTAGCAGGCTGGGCGCTCTCTGTACCATTTACAATCTTTTTAACATTTATACAGCCTGTTGTAATTGATCCACTGTATAACGACTTTTCGACGCTAAAAAATAAAGAATTAGAAACGAAAATCTTAGCGATAGCAGACAAAGCTGACATTCCTGCTAAACACGTGTATGAAGTAAATATGTCAGAGAAAACGAATGCGTTAAATGCATATGTAACAGGAATTGGCCCTAACGCCCGTATTGTAATGTGGGATACAACGCTTAAGCAATTAAAAGATAAAGAGATTTTATTTATAATGGCCCATGAAATGGGGCATTATGTTATGAAACATATATATTGGGGTGTTGCGAGTTATGTGTTGCTATCGTTTATAGGGATGTTTCTCATTAGCCGTATTATAAATATGTGCATTCGAAAATGGGGAGATACGCTGCAAATTTCAAAAGTAGCATGTTTCTCAATTTTACCTTTATTTTTCTTAATTTCTTCTGTACTCTCTTTTGCATCACAGCCAGCAACAAACTATGTTTCTCGTATAGAAGAACGAGCGGCAGATCAATATGCTTTAGATATGACGAAAGATGGGGCATCTGGTGTAAAAACGTTTCAATATTTATCAAAAACGAGTTTAAGCCAAGTAAATCCGCCTGCATTAGTGAAGTTTTTCTTATACACACATCCACCAATTTTTGAAAGAATTCATACGTTTGAACAATATGAAAAAGAAAAGAAGCAGTAGTGTACTGCTTCTTTTTGTGTCAATAAAATGAAATTTTAAAATGTAAAGGAGTTCACAAAGAGATTGTAGAATTTTTAATATATAGCACCTTAGATGTGACAGCTTCCTTTTTGAAATAAGAAAGAAGGAGGTATAAAGCAGAAAGGTAGTCGAAATGTTTCTTCTAGAAGATTTGCATTTTATCTTACATTCACCAACAAATTAATACTCCTGAAATAATGAAGTTCATTTTATTTGAAGATACTTCATATGTAGTATGGATAACTTCGTATTATCTATTATTTTTCTATTTAACATAAAATAGAAATAGGGAGAGAGGACAATGAAGAAAAAAATATTGGGTGTAATGATGATTGCGACAATGGTAGGCGGTATATTTGCAGGAACGAATGTGGCCCCTGTAAAAGCGGAAGAATATCCGGAAATGATCGTATTTGATGATGTTCCATACGGATTTTGGGCATATGATGCTATTTTAGATTTAGCTTATAATAAAATAATAGTTGGATACGGAAATGGAAAGTATGGTGTTGGAGATCTTACAACACGTGAACAAGTGGCTGGAGTTATTTACAAAACACTTGAAATGAAAGACGAAGGGGCAATAGCGAATCCATACAAAGATATTTCCAGCAGTTCAACTGCTTTCCAAAAGGAAATTTTAGCGTTAACAAAACGTGGCGTTTTTAAAGGTGATGCGAACGGAAACTTTAGACCGAAAGCACCAATTACTCGAGCTGAAATGGCAGTAGTAATTCAAAAGGCATATACTTTCGAAGCAAAACAAAAGCACACATTTAAAGATGTACCAAAAGGACATTGGGCAGAAGAGGCAATTAGTGCACTGCAATCTAATCAAGTTGTGACAGGGACTGGAAAAGGGATATATGAATTAAATCGCCCTGTACCGAGAGAACAATATGCTCAGTTTATAAACAATGCGATTATTCATTATCATTTGAAAGAGGATTGGAAATAGAGTGAAACAAAAAGCACAAATAGAACGATTTGTGCTTTTTGTTTGTTTATAAGAGAATTATTATTCGGTTTTATGTATTTTTATTATTATACATAAGCTTTATAATCACCCCCGTAAAAAAGACATGATGTGTAATATGATTCACAAAAACGCCACGAAATCTGTCGAAAAATCTATTGTCACTATACCATTTGTTATGTATATTTTTAAAAAAACATATACATATTGGGGAGATAATTTGATGAGCAAAAAATTATTAAAAACAGTTACGGCATTAACAATTATGGGTGGGGTGTTATTCTCAGCAGAGAGTAACAATGTAAAAGCGGAAAGTGCACCGTTACAAAATACAAATCCAATTGTATTTAAAGATGTACCAAAAGGACATTGGTCAGAAGAGGCAATTCATAATTTAGCGGCAAACGAAATTATTTTTGGATATGGGGATGGAATTTTCGGTTTTGGAGATGACGTAACACGTGAGCAAGTTGCAGCTTTAATTTATCGTGTGTTTGATATAGAAGAACAAGATGAATATGAAAACCCATATGGGGATATCGATGAAAACTCGACAAACTTTATTGAAGAGATATTAGCTTTAACGGAACTAGAAATTTTCATAGGAGACGAGCATGGGAACTTTAGACCGAAAGCAACGTTAACGCGTTCAGAAATGGCGCAAGTTCTTACGAATGCTTTTGACTTACAAGCAAAGGGATCTCATACATTTAACGATGTTTCAGCAAATTCATGGGCAACGAATGCAATTAGTGCGATACAAACAAATGGTATTACGGCGGGAATCGGAGAGAATAAATTTGGTCCGTCTATGAAAGTAACAAGAGAACAATACGCTCAGTTTTTATATAAAGCAATGTTGCATAATCCTGAAGAAGAACAGCAATACAGTTCAACTAATTAAAATGGAATTCTAAAAAGGTCATTGTTGTATAACAGTGGCCTGTTTTGTATGGAATAAAGTGCGAAAGAAAGGCATTTTGAAAAAAACGAAATGAATTTTCAAAAAAAAACTTCCTTTTCTGAAGATTTGTTATATAATATAAAACATAAAATCAAATCTGTTATAAAACAGTTTAAGAAGGGGATGCTAATATGTCGACGCAAACTTCACGGGTTACATTACCCGGAGAAATGTTACCAGCGTACAACGAAATATTGACACCTGAGGCGCTTAGTTTTTTGAAGGAATTACATGAAAATTTCAATGAGCGCCGCATAGAACTTTTACAAAAGCGTGCGGAGAAACAAAAGAGAATTGATGCAGGAGAGTTTCCGAAGTTTTTAGAAGAAACAAAGCGCATACGTGAAGCGGATTGGACAATTGCCAAGTTGCCAAAAGATTTAGAGGATCGCCGCGTAGAGATTACTGGACCAGTAGATAGAAAGATGGTTATTAATGCTTTAAATTCAGGAGCACATCTTTTTATGGCAGACTTTGAAGATTCGAATTCACCAACTTGGGAGAATGCAATTGAAGGCCAAATAAACTTACGAGATGCAGTTCAGGGAACGATTTCACATAAAAATGAAAACGGCAAAGAGTATCGTTTAAATAGTAAAACAGCAGTATTAATTGTGCGCCCAAGAGGATGGCATTTAGAAGAAAAACATATGCAAGTTGACGGGAAGAATATGTCTGGTAGCTTAGTAGATTTTGGAATTTATTTTTTCCATAATGCGAAAGCTCTTTTAGCAAAAGGAAGCGGTCCATACTTTTACTTACCGAAACTGGAAAGTCATTTAGAAGCAAGGTTATGGAATGATGTTTTCGTATTTGCTCAAAAATATATCGGTATTCCAAACGGAACAATTAAAGCAACGGTACTACTGGAAACGATTCACGCTTCGTTTGAAATGGATGAAATTTTGTATGAACTTAAAGATCATTCTGCTGGGTTAAATTGCGGAAGATGGGATTATATTTTCAGCTTTCTAAAGAGTTTCCGTAATCATAATAAATTTTTACTTCCAGATAGAGCGCAAGTCACGATGACGGCACCGTTTATGCGCGCGTATTCTTTGAAAGTTATTCAAACGTGTCACCGCCGTAATGCACCAGCTATTGGAGGAATGGCAGCGCAAATTCCGATTAAAAACAATCCAGAAGCAAATGAAGCAGCTTTTGAAAAAGTGCGTGCAGATAAGGAGCGCGAAGCTTTAGACGGCCATGACGGGACTTGGGTTGCCCACCCGGGACTTGTACCAGTCGCGATGGAAGTATTTAATCACATTATGAAAACACCGAATCAAATTTTTAGAAAACGTGAAGAAATACATGTTACAGAAAAGGATTTATTAGAAGTACCAGTGGGAACGATTACAGAAGAGGGACTTCGCCTAAATATTAGCGTAGGCATTCAATATATCGCATCTTGGTTAAGTGGACGGGGAGCAGCACCAATTTATAACTTAATGGAAGATGCGGCAACAGCGGAAATTTCTAGAGCACAAGTATGGCAATGGATTCGCCATGAAGGTGGAAAGCTAAATGACGGTCGTAATATTACGCTTGAACTGATGGAAGAGCTAAAAGAAGAAGAGCTAGCAAAAATAGAAAGAGAGATTGGTAAAGAAGCCTTTAAGAAAGGGAGATTCCAAGAGGCGACAACGTTGTTTACAAATCTCGTTCGGAATGATGAATTCGTACCATTTTTAACATTACCAGGTTATGAAATTTTATAAAAATTGAAAAGGGGATGGAACAAATGAAAAACGAAAGAATCGAGAAATTACAAGAGAGCTGGGAATTAGATACGCGTTGGAAAGGGGTCACACGTCCATATTCGGCAGAAGATGTAATTCGCCTGCGCGGATCGATTGATATTGAACATACATTAGCGCGCCGCGGTGCTGAAAAGCTTTGGTCATCGCTTCATACGGAAGATTACATTAACGCACTTGGCGCATTAACAGGGAACCAAGCGATGCAGCAAGTAAAAGCTGGACTAAAAGCAATTTATTTAAGTGGGTGGCAAGTAGCAGCAGATGCGAACCTTTCTGGACATATGTATCCAGACCAAAGTTTATATCCAGCGAACAGCGTACCTGCTGTAGTAAAACGAATTAATCAAACGCTGCAACGTGCGGATCAAATTCAGCATATGGAAGGAAGCGATGATACAGATTATTTCGTACCGATTGTAGCAGATGCAGAAGCAGGATTTGGCGGACAATTAAACGTATTCGAACTGATGAAAGGTATGATTGAAGCAGGTGCATCAGGTGTGCACTTTGAAGATCAATTATCCTCAGAGAAAAAATGCGGCCATTTAGGCGGAAAAGTATTATTACCGACGCAAACTGCGGTGCGTAATTTAATTTCGGCACGCCTTGCAGCAGACGTAATGGGAGTACCAACCATTATTGTTGCAAGAACAGATGCGGATGCAGCAGATTTAATTACGAGCGATATTGATCCAGTTGATAAAGCATTTATTACAGGAGAAAGAACTCCAGAAGGATTTTACCGTACGAAAGCGGGTCTTGATCAAGCAATTGCACGTGGTTTAGCATACGCTCCTTATGCAGACCTCGTTTGGTGTGAAACGTCTGAACCGAATTTAGAAGATGCAAAACGATTTGCAGACGCAATTCATAAAGAGCATCCAGGGAAATTACTTGCATATAACTGTTCACCTTCATTCAACTGGAAACAAAAACTAGATGAGAAAACAATTGCGAGTTTCCAAAAAGAAATCGCATCTTACGGTTATAAGTTCCAGTTCGTAACACTTGCTGGATTCCACTCATTAAACTACGGCATGTTTGAATTAGCACGTGGCTATAAAGAGCGCGGCATGGCAGCGTACTCTGAACTACAACAAGCAGAATTCGCAGCAGAAAAACACGGCTACTCCGCAACACGTCACCAACGCGAAGTAGGAACAGGTTACTTTGATGAAGTAGCACAAGTTATTACAGGCGGTACTTCATCAACGACAGCGCTAAAAGGATCTACAGAAGAAGCACAGTTTACAAAATAAAGTGAAGGGGCCCCTTTTAAAGGGTGCCCCTTATTATTTTCGAAACGATTCGAGAGTAAATGAAAATATATCGACGATTATTTCAATATATCGACGATTCGACAAAGGATATCGACTTACCGACAAAAAAAGACAATATGATTACATCCACTCAGCTCCATGATCACGAATAAACGCCATATCTTTTTCATAATGCTCTAAATGTCCTTCATCAATCATTCTTTGGAAATTCACATCGCCTTCTTGTGCTTTTCTTTTCATATATGTACATAACGCTTCTAATCGTAGTAACACCATTCCTAAGTAATCTTCGTCCATACTTTTACCATAGGACTGGACAAACAATTGCACTCTTTCTTTCATACGATCAGCATGTTGTGCTGATTCATAATGAACTGCCTCGCCTGATTCTGTATAATACACTCTACTTAAAGGCACACAAGTATAAAGTGTATAAGCGATATCCCAAATTCTTGGACCAGGAGCAGCAACATCGAAATCAATAATGCCTACTGGTTTTTCTTGATTAAAAATAATATTGTATATGGCAAAATCGTTATGGCATACAACTTCAATATTATTTGGAGTACAATCCATCGGTTTCCAATCATCTAATAAAGGAAAATCACTTACAGCATCATGGTACAGGCGAAGCATCTTTGCTATTTCTTTTAAAACATCATTAGACCGCATATATGCTTTTAACGGATAATTCCCAGCTTCTCCTTCAATAAAGGATAAAATTTCTCTATCTTTTTCATCTACACCTAAAAACTTTGGAGCATGATGAAACCCTTTGTTTTCTAAGTGTTGTAATAATGTATGAATGTTTGCACTACCTGGCTTTAATTCTCGCCGAACAGTATTTTTAGAACGATACACATTTGATACATTTCCCCCTGTAAGCTTTTCTTCGTTGGCGTAGTTTGACATATAATCCCCTCCAATATAATTATATTGTAACACTTCAGAACAAAGGTGTAATCGCATTCAAATGATGTGTGTGTTCATTTTAAAGTGAAATCCACACATACTAAAATCAATTATTTACGAATGTACAATCCAGTTGATTTGTCAGTTATTTTCAAAAAAAGATTGTACATTTCATTTTAAGTATGCTATGATGAAGTCAGTTGAATAGTTAAATTAAGCAATCCATATATTATCAAGTGCCGAAAAACGAACGAGAAAAAGTATGTGAGAACTAGTTTATGTTTCGTGTTTGATAATGTGTGGATTCTTTTTTTAGACAGGAAGACTAAAATAAATTGTGTTTTCTTTAGGAGGAAATAATTATGGCAGTAACAGGACAAGTAAAATGGTTTAACAACGAAAAAGGATTCGGTTTCATCGAAGTTCCAGGCGAAAACGATGTATTCGTACATTTCTCTGCAATCGAAACTGAAGGTTTCAAATCTTTAGAAGAAGGTCAAAAAGTTAGCTTCGAAATCGAAGAAGGTAACCGTGGACCTCAAGCTAAAAACGTAATCAAACTATAATTTTATAGTTTATTATGGAAAAAAGGGATGGCTGCTGCCATCCCTTTTTTTGTTATAATATACGATGGAATAGTATACAAAACGAAGAAGAGTAAAAGGCTTTCCAAAATGGAAGGCCTTTTACTCTTCTATTCCAATCTGTTTCTTTTCGCGTTTCTTACACTCAGGGCATTTCGATTTTCGAAAAGGCTTTACGAAGAATAGTAGAATGAAAAATAAGCCGAATATAATGCTGGATGAGTTTTTCACGATCACAATGCTGCTATTTTTCATTTGAATCGTTGGTTGAATTTCTTTTTCTTCCATAGTGGACCTCCATATATTGGATTTATCTTTTAATTATAGCAAAGTTAATTGTCGTAATGATGCGAAATGAGGAAGCAGTTGTAAATATTTATAGATAGTATAAATACATTTTGTATCGGTTTTTTATTTAAAAATCACTATATAATTATTTTATAATTTAAAAGATGTTTGATAAATGATAAAGTATTGTAAAAAAGCGGAATCTGTAAACCATTTCCTTTTCATAGATGCTAAAATTATATATGCAGCTGCTAATATAAATGGAAAAAAGGAGACAGTAGAATATGGAAAGTAAAGTAGAACGTTATGTTGAAAACTATGTGGTAAATAAAAATACAATGGCCTTACTTCCTGTTATTCTAAGTGAGAAGAAAATTGTTACACGAGTTGTTGAGAGGGAAGATTCCTTTTTCGTATTTCAAAAGCCTCTAGATATTATAGAAAGAAGTTGCCGCAAGCATGGTTCTAGTTTCTTAGGCAGAAAAGAAGGAACGAAAGAGTTAACTCATATTACACATAAAGCACCGATTGCGATTAGTCCGACAGATCAACTTTATTTTTTCCCCACTTATTCATACTCTAGAAAAGAGTGCGCTTGGTTGTCTCATTTTTATATTGAAAGTAATAAAGAGTCAAAGGACGGAAATGTTATTGTTAGATTTATAAATGGCTTTGCTGTGAAATTAGAAATATCAAAAAGTAGTTTTGAAAATCAACTAAATCGTACGGCAAAATTGCGTACTGAATATGAAGATCGTAGGAAAAAACAAGGGAGCCCCTGTTTTAAAGAGATAGATCAAAGGGAGGAATCAACATTGAGGCCAGCTTATGAGAAAGTGTATTTTGTTAGAGAAGAGGATGTATGAGAGGAAAAGGATGGGGTGACTCATCCTTTTTTGATTTTATCCCGCTTTAATGGGCAGTAAGACCCCCACCTCAAAATTCAGCGAAAGCAAAGAAGTTAGGTGGGGGGCGGGCTGCCCATTAAAGTCCGATTGGTGAGGGCTAATAGTCAGTGGCGGATGAAGAAAACCCCCACTGATTAAAGTTTCACTTTATTATATATATCGTCACGCTGTAAGCTTCATAAAAAAAGAAAATTCGGAAGGTTTTGTTCTTTAGTGGTTTGGAATAGTGTAAAATTACATTAACAGTGTAATTTTACTTCATATATTTATTGCACTGTTAATATATATCATTTTACATTAGTGGCATACATGATATTGCTTACCTTATTGTATAAAAAGGAGATGGTATGTTGAAAAGGACTATGTTATTTTGGGCGCAATATATTCTTGTTTTGCCTATACTATTGCTTACCTTTATGTTTACTGGTTTTGTTGGTAGTCAGTTAATGATAGGGGCTGACAAACAATATTTTATTTTTACGCCTCAAAATGCAACAGAATATAGTCAAATTAGTGAAATTGATAAATTCCTATTTTCTTTTTCAATTCAACCAGCTGTCACCATAGTATTTCTACTGTCGATCGTGTATGTACTGACACTTCTTGTTTTTCAAATTATGGAATGCAAGAAGCAAAGAAAGATATTACACAGCTTGCAATATATGATTCTTATCCCAATTTTTCTTTACGTGTGGTTAGGAACGATGAAGTTTTCCGCAGTTGATTTAACGTGGATAGATAATTGGAAAGATTATCTTATATTCACTCCTGCAACTATAACGAATGAGCAAGATATATATATGATTGATAAGTTTCTATACAAATTTCGAATGTTACCTATTGGGAGTACAGTATTAATACTATCTTTTATATACATGTTGATCCTAATTGTGATTGACAGTGTACGTTTGTTGAAAAAATGTAAGAAATAGCAAATAGAAAAGGATCATTGTTTGAAGGTAAATGATCCGCTGCTACTTATTTTTGTATAGGTAGAAATAACCCTACATGCAGTAGGATTATTCTTATGAAAAAGATTAATTATTACTTTCTCTATTTTCTTCTTTTTTATAATAATCATTGAGTGATAATCTGGGCACATTGTCTAAACTGACTTCATATCTTGTCGAATATTGATAGATTATCATAGCATAATAATGAAGGAATTCTAATGAAAGATATGGAAACTTAATAATTACATCTCCATATGTCGTATCTACCATTTCCTCTTTCATATAAGCGATGATACAGTAGAGGTAGTACTTAGAGTAAAGGGGTAAAGTGTAGAATGGATTTTCAGACAATCAAAGAGTATTTTTCACCAGAAAATATGGATCATATTGTTGAAAGTTATAAAGCGTTCGGACCACTTCTTGGTATTGGTTTACCGATGATAGAAGCGTTGATTCCGGCATTGCCACTCATCGTATTTGTACTGGCGAATGCTGTTGCATTTGGATTTTGGCTCGGTTTTCTTTATTCTTGGCTTGGATCAGTAATAGGTGCTTTACTTGTGTTTTTCATTATCCGCCATTTTGGCCGAAGTCGTTTCTTTTCTTTTGTAAATAAGCATGAGAGAGTACGGAAGGCAATGGGATGGATTGAAAGGAAAGGGTTCGCGCCGATTTTCGTTATATTTTGTTTTCCGTTTACACCGTCTGCGCTTATAAATGTTGTTGCTGGTTTATCTCGCATTAGTATAAAACAGTTTGGCCTTGCGCTCGCATTCGGAAAGCTTGTGATGATTTTTATTTTAACGTATATCGGTCATGATTTAATGTCATTTATTCATAATCCGGTGAAATCAGTCATTGTAGTGATTGGTATTTTTATTTTATGGTATGTCGGCAAGAAAATTGAAGTAAAGTTGGAACTACATTAAGAATAGTCTTCTTTGTAAAGGAAAGCTTCATTATTAAAGGATAAGGGGAGAAGCGGATGAAGAAAACTTTGAAAAAAGAAGGCATAGAGTGGATACGAACAATTTTAATTGGTGTATTATTAGCTGTATTTTTTCGAACGTTTTTCTTTTCAACGTACGTTGTAGAGGGGAAGTCAATGATGCCGACATTGCAAGATGGCAATATGCTCGTTGTAAATAAGGTGAGTTATCAAGTGGGGGACTTGAACAGGTTTGATGTTGTTGTGTTTCATGCGAATAAAAAAGAGGACTATGTAAAACGAATTATCGGTTTACCTGGGGATCAAATTGAATATAAGCATGATAAACTGTATATAAACGGACAATTCGTGGATGAACCTTATTTAGAGACGTATAAGAAAGAGATAAATGGACGACAACTAACAGGTGATTTTAAACTAGAAGAGTTGACGAAAGAAAAGTCGGTGCCACCTGGATATATTTTTGTAGTAGGCGATAACCGTCTCGGAAGCTGGGATAGTAGACACTTTGGATTTGTAAAAGCTGATACAGTTGTCGGTAAAGTTGATTTACGATATTGGCCAATTAAAGAGGTGCAAACGAATTTTTCAAAAGGTTGATATAATAGGTAGAAGTATAGTAAAAGACAAACTACTCCGTTTGTCTTTTTTCGTGTCCTATAATACAATTATAGTAGCAAACTAACGTTCGTTATGTAAGTGAAAGGTGGGGTTACATGTCACTTCGATTTGTGATTGGTAGAGCGGGAAGTGGAAAAAGTACACTTTGTTTACACGAAGTGCAAGAAGAGTTAAAGCAACGTCCAAGAGGGGAAACAATATTATATCTTGTGCCAGAACAGATGACATTCCAAACGCAGCAGGCGTTAATTGGTAGTGAGGATGTTAGAGGTTCTATTCGGGCACAAGTTTTTAGTTTTTCACGGTTAGCGTGGAAGGTGCTGCAAGAAGTTGGCGGAGCGAGTCGTCTTCATATTGATGAAGCGGGCGTACATATGTTACTTCGTAAAATTGTAGAGTCTCGTAAAGATGGATTATCAGTGTTCCAAAAAGCAGCGGAGCAAAACGGTTTCTTTGAACATCTTGGTAGTATGATTGCGGAGTTTAAACGTTATAACGTGACGCCATCTAACGTATATGAAATGTGGCAACAATTAGATGCACATAGTAGCAGTGCCGAACAAAAGTTATTAGCGAATAAAGTGTATGATCTACAACTATTATATGATGATTTTGAACGTGCTTTAATCGGAAAATATTTAGATTCAGAAGACTACCTGCAATTGCTAGTGGAAAAGCTTCCGCAATCTGAATATGTAAATGGGGCTGAAATTTATATAGATGGATTCCATTCGTTCTCACCGCAAGAACTAGAAATTGTAAGACAGCTTATGATTTGCGGAGCGAGAGTTACGATCACGTTAACGATAGATGAAAAAACGTTAGCGCAGCCAGTAAATGAACTAGATTTATTTTATGAAACGACATTAACGTATGAAAAAATAAAGCAAGTAGCACGTGAAGAGAAGATAGAAATTGAAAAAACGATTCCACTTATGGAACAACCACGTTTTCATTCGCAAGCATTAGCGCATTTAGAAACGCATTATGAAGCGCGTCCGAATGAAAAGTTTTACGGGGAAGCAAGTGTAACGATTCATACAGCAGCGAATTTACGAGCTGAAGTAGAAGGTGTTGCCCGTGAAATTCGTAGACTTGTGGCGGATGAAGACTACCGTTACCGAGATATTGCGGTTCTTCTTCGTAATGGAGAAAGTTATTACGATGTGATGCGAACGTTATTTACAGATTATAATATCCCGCACTTCATCGATGAAAAACGCCCGATGTCACATCATCCGCTAGTAGAATGTATTCGTTCTGCACTAGAGATTATTAGCGGGAATTGGCGTTATGATGCAGTGTTTCGCTGCGTGAAAACAGAGCTTTTATATCCATTAGACGTAAGAAAAGAAACGATGCGCGAAGAGATGGATGAGTTTGAAAACTACTGTTTAGCGTACGGTGTACAAGGGAAGAGATGGACTTCAGAAGATCCGTGGATGTATCGCCGCTATCGTTCTCTTGACGATACAGACGGGATGATTACAGACAGTGAACGTGAAATGGAAGAGAAAATAAATCGACTACGCGACGTTGTAAGAACGCCTGTTATTCGTATGCAAAAAAGATTGAAGCGTGCGGGAACAGTTATGCAAATGTGCGAAGCTGTTTACTTATTTTTAGAAGAGCTGGACGTTCCGAAAAAACTAGAAGCATTACGTGTTCGTGCAGAAGAGAGCGGAGATTTCTTATTTGCGACAGATCATGAGCAAGTATGGGAAGAAGTAATGAGTCTTCTTGATACGTTCGTTGAAATGCTAGGCGAAGAGAAAATGTCACTTTCTATGTTCACAGACGTTATGTCGACAGGTCTTGAGGCGCTTCAATTCGCAAACATTCCGCCGTCATTAGACCAAGTGTTAATTGCGAATATTGATCGTTCTAGATTATCAAATGTGAAAGCAACATTTGTCATTGGCGTGAATGAAGGAGTAATTCCAGCAGCACCTATGGATGAAGGTATGCTGTCTGATGAAGAAAGAGATGTTCTTAGTGCTGCAGGTATCGAATTAGCACCAACGACGAGACAAACTTTATTAGAAGAACAGTTCGTTATGTACCAAATGGTAACGAGAGCGACTGAGAAATTATATATTTCTTGTCCGCTAGCAGATGAAGAAGGAAAGACGTTACTTGCGTCTAGCTTTATTAAGAAAATAAAAAGAATGTTCCCTGATGTGAAAGATACATTTATTACGAATGACGTAAATGATTTATCACGTTCGGAACAAATTTCATACGTAGCAACGCCAGAAGTAACGTTGTCATATGTAATGCAGCAACTTCAAACGTGGAAGCGATACGGATTTGAAGGGAATTTAGACTTTTGGTGGGACGTATATAACTTCTACGTTACTTCAGATGAATGGAAGCAAAAAAGTAGCCGCGTATTATCAAGCCTATTTTACCGAAATCGTGCGCAAAAGCTAAGTTCAGTTGTAAGTAGAGATTTATACGGAGACACAATAAAAGGAAGCGTCTCTCGTATGGAACTATTTAACCGTTGCGCATATGCTCATTTCGCGCAGCACGGTTTATCATTAAGAGAGCGTGATATTTTCAAGCTGGATGCACCGGATATTGGCGAGCTATTCCATGCAGCGCTGAAGAGAATTGCAGACAGGCTATTACGTGAAAACCGTACTTGGGCGGATTTATCAATAAAAGAGTGTGAGCATCTTTCTGCTGTAGTAATAGAAGAGATTGCACCGTTATTACAAAGACAAATTTTATTAAGTTCAAACCGTCATTTCTATTTAAAGCAAAAACTACAACAAATCATTTTCCGTACCTCAATCATTCTTCGTGAGCACGCGAAATCAAGTGGTTTCGTACCAGTTGATTTAGAAGTGCCATTCGGTATGGGCGGTACAGGATCACTTCCGCCAATGGAATTCTCATTACCAAATGGTGTGAAGATGGAAGTAGTTGGCCGTATTGACCGTGTTGATAAGGCAGAAGATGAAAGTGGTACGTTCCTACGTATTATTGACTATAAATCAAGCTCAAAAGCATTAGACTTAACGGAAGTGTATTACGGATTGGCACTTCAAATGTTAACGTATTTAGATGTTGTTACTTCAAATGCACATACGTGGATGAAAAAAGGTGGCACGGCTTCACCTGCTGGTGTACTGTACTTCCATATTCATAACCCGATTGTTGAGATGAAGGGTGATGCATCTGAAGCGGAAATTGAGAAAGAAATTTTAAAGAAATTTAAAATGAAAGGACTCGTGCTAGGCGATGCTGATGTTGTTCGTTTAATGGATAACAAACTTTCAACAGGAAGCTCTGATATTATTTCTGCGGGTCTGAAAAAAGATGGTAGCTTTAGTGCGCGTTCGAGCATTGCAAGTGAACAAGAGTTTAACGTATTGCAAAAATACGTACACCATACGTTTGAAAATATCGGAAAAGATATTACAGAAGGCGTTATCGATATTGCTCCTTACAAAAAGGGGAATAAAGCGGCATGTACGTTCTGTAACTTCAAATCTGTTTGTCAGTTCGATGAATCACTTGAAGATAATCAATTCCGTACGCTAAAAGATATGAAAGATAGCGAAGCGATGGAGAAAATTAGAGAGGAGGTTGGCGGAGAATGATTGAAAATTGGCCTAAAAAACCAGAAGGTAGTCAGTGGACAGATGACCAGTGGAAAGCAGTTGTAGCGAACGGACGTGATATTTTAGTCGCAGCAGCAGCTGGATCAGGGAAAACAGCAGTATTAGTTGAACGTATTATTAAAAAGATTATAAGTGAAGAAAATCCAGTCGATGTCGACCGCCTGCTCGTAGTAACATTTACGAATGCAGCGGCGCAAGAGATGAAAAATAGAATTGGGGAAGCGTTAGAAAAAGTATTAATTGATGAGCCAAGCTCTCAGCACGTAAGAAAGCAGCTGAGCTTATTAAATAAAGCATCTATTTCGACGATCCATTCCTTTTGTTTACAAGTAATTAGAGGATACTACTACATGCTTGATGTTGATCCTCGTTTCCGCATTGCGAATCAAACAGAAAATGAATTATTAAAAGAAGAAGTATTAGATGACATATTAGAAGCAGAGTATGGAATTGAAGATAATACGATATTCTTTGAACTCGTTGATCGTTATACGAGTGATCGTAGTGATGATGACTTACAGCGTATGATTTTAGCGCTTCATACAGAATCAAGAGCGCATCCAAATCCGGAAAAATGGCTTGATAAATTAGTAGAAGCATACGACGTAGAAGGAAAGACAATTGAAGATTTAGTGTATGCTTCTTACTTATTAGAAGATGTGAAATTCCAGCTTGAAACAGCGGAACAACATATTCGTAAAGCGACTGAACTCGCAATGCTTCCTGACGGCCCGGCGCCTCGCGTTGAAACCTTGCAAGCTGATGCGGTTTTACTTGGAACGTTATCATTAGCTGCTCGTAAATCGTGGACAAGTGTGTATGAGGCGATGAAAAACGTATCGTGGCAAACGTTAAAGCGTATTAAGAAAAGTGATTACAACGAGGATGTTGTAAAACAAGTAGATTCTCTTCGTAATAAAGCGAAAGATGAAGTGAAGAAATTACAAGAAGAGTTATTTAGCCGCAAACCTGAAAGTTTCTTACGAGATTTTCAAGATATGCATCCTGTATTAGAAAAACTCGTACAGCTTGTAAAAGTATTTACAGAGCGCTTCCAAGCGATGAAGCGAGATAAAGGAATGGTCGATTTCACCGATTTAGAGCATTTCTGTTTACAAATTTTAAGTGAACAAAGTGAAAACGGTGAAATGAAGCCATCAGCAGTAGCGCTTCAATATCGTAATAAATTTGCTGAAGTACTAGTCGATGAATATCAAGATACGAACTTTGTACAGGAATCTATTATTAAATTCGTAACGAAAGATTCTGAGAGTGAAGGAAACTTATTCATGGTAGGTGACGTGAAGCAGTCGATTTATCGTTTCCGACTAGCAGAGCCAGGTTTATTCTTAGGAAAGTATAAACGCTTCACACAAGAAGGATCGGGCGGCGGAATGAAGATCGACTTAGCGAAAAACTTCCGTAGTCGTCATGAAGTGTTAGCAGGTACGAACTTTATCTTCAAACAAATTATGGGCGAAGAAGTCGGAGAAATCGACTACGATGCAGACGCTGAATTAAAGTTAGGTGCTAGCTATCCAGAAGGTGAAGATGTAGCGGCAGAACTACTATGCATTCAGCGAACGGAAGAAGAAGTGCAAGAAGGTGAAGAAGGTGCAGAAGTAGAAAAAGCGCAACTTGAAGCTCGCCTTATGGCGCAGCGCATTAAAGCGATGGTTGATTCAGGTTATGAAGTGTATGACCGTAAAAATAATAGTATGCGCCCTGTACAATACCGCGATTTCGTTATTTTACTTCGCTCGATGCCGTGGGCGCCGCAAATTATGGAAGAGTTAAAGCTGCAAGGAATTCCAGTATACGCTGATCTTGCGACTGGTTACTTTGAAGCGACAGAAGTAAATATTATGATGAACGTATTCCGCGTGATTGATAATCCGATGCAAGATATTCCGCTTGCAGCTGTGCTTCGTTCACCAATCGTTGGATTAAATGATGAAGAACTTGCGACGCTTCGTGCTCACGGAAAGAAAGGTTCGTTTTATGAAGTCATGAGCTCATTCTTAAAAGGGGCACCGCTTGAGGAAGAACAAGAACTACATGATAAATTAGAGTGGTTCTATAATTTACTGCAAGGATGGCGTGAATTCGCGCGCCAACAGTCACTTTCTGATTTAATTTGGAAAGTATACGGTGAGACAGGTTATTACGACTTTGTTGGCGGTTTACCAGCTGGAAAGCAAAGGCAAGCAAACCTACGTGTACTTTATGACCGCGCAAGACAATATGAAGCAACATCGTTTAGAGGATTATTCCGCTTCTTACGCTTTATTGAGCGTATTTTAGAACGCGGTGACGATATGGGTACGGCGAGAGCTTTAGGTGAACAAGAAGATGTCGTTCGTATTATGACGATTCATAAAAGTAAAGGATTAGAGTTCCCAGTCGTGTTTGTTGCGGGGCTTGGTCGTCGTTTTAATACACAGGACTTAATGAAACGCTTCTTACTTCATAAAGACTTCGGTTTCGGTTCGCAATTTATCGATCCTCGTAAACGTATTAAATATACGACATTATCGCAACTAGCAATTAAGCGTAAAATGAAAATGGAGTTAATCGCGGAAGAAATGCGCGTATTATACGTAGCGTTAACGCGTGCAAAAGAGAAGTTAATTTTAATCGGAACGGTTAAGGATGCAAATAAGGAAATGGAAAAATGGCTTGATGCGAGGGAGCATAGTGAATGGTTATTACCAGATCATATACGTGCCGGAGCGTCTTGTTATTTAGACTGGATTGCACCTTCATTATATAGACATCGTGATAGTGAAATGCTTCTTGAATTAGGACAAGGGAGTATTCCAGGTGAAATTTATGACTATGACACGAGCTGGAAAGTCGAAGTTGTAGACGGTAGCACGTTACTTGCGCCAGAACCGGTTCAAGAAGAGAAACAAGAATTACTAGAAGCACTTCGTGAGAAAAAAGCTGTTCCTCTGCAAAGTGAACGAAAAGAAGAAGTGTACGATAGATTAATGTGGAAGTACGGATATGAGGAAGCTACATCTCACCGTGCGAAACAATCTGTTACGGAAATAAAGAGAAATTATCAATCTGAAGAAGGTAGCGATAATGCCTTTATTAAAAAAATGCGTGCGCCAATTAAAACACGTCCTCGTTTTATGGAGAAAAAAGGATTAACATACGCTGAAAGAGGTACGGCAGTTCATGCTGTCATGCAACATGTTGATTTGAAGAAGCCGATTACAGAAGAAGTAATTCGGGAGCAAATTAGTGGCATGGTTAATAAAGAACTATTAACATTCGAACAAGCCGAAGAAATAGCAATCGAAAAAGTCATTTCATTCTTTGACAGTGACCTAGGTAAAAGGGTATTAGCGGCGAAAAGTGTTGAGCGTGAAGTACCATTTACGATGATGCTTGCAGCAGAAGAAGCATATCAAGATTGGCAAGGGCAGAGCGGGGAATCAATTCTTGTCCAAGGGGTTATCGACTGTATGATTGAAGAGGAAGACGGCATTACGTTAATCGACTTTAAAACAGATACGATTGAAGGGAAATTCCCAGGCGGATTCGAGCAAGCGAAGCCAATTTTAGAAGATCGATACAAAGTACAGCTTTCGTTATATGCAAAGGCACTTGAGAAAAGCTTGCAACACCCAGTGAAAGAGAAATGTTTATACTTCTTTGATGGCAATCATGTTGTCGAAATTGAAGAATAGAGGGACTTGAAAATGGCAACGGAAAAAACGTTAAGAACGTGTGAAAAAGGACATGAATACTATAAAAGTAGTGACTGTCCAACTTGCCCGACTTGTGAGAAAGAGAGAACGCCGAAAGAAGGTTTTCTCTCTCTTCTATCAGCACCAGCAAGACGGGCATTAGAACATCATGGCATTCACACTGTAGAAGAACTCTCACGATATAGTGAAAAAGAAATTTCGAAATTGCATGGGATGGGACCTGCATCTATGCCGAAGCTTAGAAAGGCTTTGGAGGAAGCTGGGTTATCATTTAAATAAAAAGATAACTTCCTTAGTCCTTATAAAAAACGTACCGTTGCATGCTTCTTAAAACGGGACGCAAAAGAGAAGAGTAGTGCAAAGACTACTCTTCTTTTTTCTCTTGTTTTTCAATTTCTCGGTTACAGATTTCTCAGGATCTTTTATAAGTTTCCTAAGTTCTCCAGAACGTCCAAAATCATCTTCAAAATTCTCTGTAGTACTAATATGGGCTATAAACCATAATTTCACATCTTTATTTATATAACCTTTCAATCTAGGAACACCCATTGGACTAACATCCCGTTTTGTAAATGTAATCGTTTTTACATCCTTAATATTATAATGTATATACTTTTCGACTCTTTCTTCTTGCACTTTCCAAAGCTTTTCTTCTTGTTCTTTATGTTTTAAGTATTCCATAGTAAAATACCCTCCTGCTATAATGAAAATAACAAATGTAAAAATTACCAATTTATTTTTCATAGGATATCCCCTTGAGTTTGAATATAGTTAAAATATACCATGAAACGAGTTGGGACCTAATTTGCTGCACCAAATATTTATCGTTTGCTTAGTGATATAGCAAAAAAAACGGGCTATAGGACGCAAAAAAGAAGAGTAGTGCAAAGACTACTCTTCTCTTTTCTCTTGTTTTTCAATTTCAGATACAGATTTTGCTGGTTTTTTTATCAATTCATCTAATTCTCCAGAACATGTGAATTTGTCTTCAAAGTTTTCGGTCGTGCTTATACGTGCTATAAAATCTAATTTTTCATCATTGTTTATATAACCTTTTAATCTAGGAACACCCATCGGACTTACACTGTGTTCCTTAAATGTAATTGTTTTTACATCCTTAATATTATAATGTATATACTTTTCTACTCTTGCTTCTTGCACTTTCCAAAACTTTTCTTCTTGTTCTTTATGTTTTAAGTATTCCATAGTAAAATACCCTCCTGCTATAATGAAAATAACAAATGTAAAAATTACCAATTTATTTTTCATAGGATATCCCCTTGAATTTGAGTATAGTTAAAATATACCATGAAATGAGTTGGAACATATGAATGAATTTAAAAAGAATCCAATTGCGACAGATGAAGATTATTTTGAGCTATCAGATCAAGTTTATGATGACGAAATTTTAAAAAAGGGAGCAAAAATAACAGGATTTAATGGTCGGGAATGGAAAATTATAGAAACGATAGATGCAGATAAAGAGAAAATAAAAAACGGATTGCAAGCAATCGCTGTAGTGCCTGCAGAAGAATATAAACTAAATAAAAAATATTACGAAAATATAATCTATTCATTCCGTGGAACAGAGTTCGGGAAATTTGATGGAGACTTGTCTACAGACACATTTCAGATTTCAGCTGGGATGAAAAAAAACTTAGGTATGGTAGATGGAAAGGTACAAAATCTACCTACATCATTTGATAGTGCGCTAGAATTTGTAGATAAAGTGAATAAAAAATATGAACCAACTTCTGTTCATACTACCGGACACAGTAAAGGGGCCGCAGAAGCTCAATATGTAGCTGCAGAGAGGAATTTCTATACAACAACATTTGCTGCACCAAATATTTATCGCTTACTTAGTGATAAAGCAAAAAAACGGGTAGATGAAGGTGTCATGGAAAATAAGGCCGTAGATTATACACATAAAAAAGATGCTGTAGGAAATTTTGAACAGTTCGGAGCACCTATGATTGGTAAACAATTTACAACAAAAAGTAATGGAGTAGATAGAGTTCTTGCAGTGTTATTTATGGGGGAACATCCTATGAAGACTTTTAAAGATATGTTCCGTAAAAATGGTAGTGTCCGATTAGAGTTAGAGCCTGATGAAATTATGAAACATGCAAGAGAATTACAACAATTAGGCGATGTATTATCTACTGTAATTAGAAATATAGAGGAGTTTCAACAAAAAGAAGCGGAGGGAATCTCACAATTAAAAAGAAAATTAAAATATGAAACACAACCAGGTGGGAAATATCATCTTTTAGCAGAATATGAAATAGACGATGCAATTCGAGAAGTCGCAAAAACAACTCAAAATGGCCAAGAATGTTTTTATAATGTACAACTTGCAGAAGAATTAATACATAATTTAAAAAAGAAACAAAGAGAATTACAACAGTTTGGGGAAGATATTATCTATGCAGCTAATTCATTAAGAGACAAAGATGGTCAATTAAATAAAAATTTCAAAGGATTAGTAAGGTGAGGGTTGAAAAATGAATTTCATTGAAGAAATAAGAAAAATAGAAAGTCAAATTGCTAATACAACAGGGGACTTAGCCAATCAAATGATTGATGAATTACAAGCCACTAAAAAACAACTCGAAAGACAAATGGAGCGCGTAATGCTAAAAACAGAGGTAGACTTGAAATCGTTAGATATTATAAAGGAAGACAACCTTACTTTACAAAAAAATATTAGGGAATTTCACGTTCTACAAACTAGTATCCGTAATATAGCATCAAAATTAGAAGGAAGTTTTGAAAGTAAAACAGGTACTGCAATACAAGAAGTATTAAAAAAATATGAAAAAGAAACAGCCCATAATCTATTAAATCAATATGTTCAACTATCAAATAGTTGTGGGAAAAGATGACGTATTTTTCTTGATCATCCTAGTCCAGTGCTTAGCAGGTTCTGTTAAGATATGAGTAAGAATGAGGCGCGGTTTGTACTAGAGACCAACGGAGCAACTTCCGGGGGCTTCATGAAATATGAATCAAGGAGTTTTTGTTTGAGTATGCCAAACAATACGGGGTTTTATTCAAAAATCAAAAAAAGTGTCTCTGATGCCAAAGGCAGCGGAGACACTTTTTTTACTGTCTACCTATAGAGGTACTGCAAAGGAACACCTCTTTTTTTACGCTGTTCCAATCTGATCTTGATCGGCCACATCAGAATCAAACGTATTTGTTGCACTAACGCCGCTAAAAGTATTCACGACAAATCCAACATTGGAAGCTCCGGATCCATTATAAGCTTTCGTATTTTCTTTCGGAGATACGTTATAAAAATCCCCTAAATTAAAAGAACCATTACTGTTTTGAACGACGAGATTTCCAACAACGGAAGGCATACCATCCACCTACTTTACTAAGCTTTTTAATTACTATATGAATTATGGAGCGGAAGGTTCATCAGTAATATATTGGCGGATTTGCATAATACGAGAGTTATTGAAAGCATAATCAACATTTCCGATTTGAAAGCAACCAGAATTTAAAAGTGTTCGTAATTCAACGTCATTCACTTCAATAAAAGGACATTCATTGACAATGTTTAATTTTACATCTGTCGTTCGTTTTGGGATTGTGACGTGTTCATCTGTAAAAATTTCAAATGCATCTAAGCGACCTTCGCCTTTTATATAACAAGGAATTTCCCGGTGGACGGCAAGAGCCCTACTTTTTAACTCCATTTGATTTGCATCTCCAACTTGGAACACGGCAGTAATCCCTAAAGAAATAATAGAAACATTTTGGACAACAGACACATGATGTAACATAATTTCTCAGTCTCCTTAACCTGGAGTAGGAGGGACATCTGTTACTAACGGTACAAACGGCCCCTCTGTTACAGTTTCAAATGGTGTATCAAGAATAGAAGATAGAATGAGGAGGTTCGCATCCCCAATTAAAAAGAGTGCAGATGACGATACACCGTTCATTTTAATCTGGCCGACCTTTAATTCACGATTTACAACGTTAAGATTCATACATACTTACTCCTTTCGGAAATTGCCCGGTATGTGTTGAATAAAAGAGAGGAAGGCTTTGTCGATATCATGTTTCATTGCTTGAATAATAATATCTCGTAAATAGTCTGGGTCTGTTGAAATTCCTTCATATGATTGCGCTTGTGTTAAATAATAAGGAAGTCTATGCTCCATCTGTTTTTTTATGTCATCAACCATCATTTGTCGATACATTTCATCGAGCGGCGTTCTCTCTTCTTGTTCAAAATGGAGAATTCGATTATATGCTTCTTCATCTAAGTAACGATGCATTTCTTGAAGAATCCCTTGGTAAAAGTCTGGATTTGTGTCAGTCTCAGGATTAACCTTCAAAGTTTCTGTATCTACTTGGAAATCTTCAATTTGCTGTCCTTTTGCTGAAAATGGGTTTAAACCAATATTTAAAGTGCCATTTAAGTTTTCTACTTTTAATTGATCGAATTTGTATTCCACTTTTCCTACAGAAGAGGAGGGGCGATTTTTTAATTCGTTAAGCTCTTTTTGGAGCTGACGCACTTGTTCTTCTAAATTCAGAATGGCTGCTTGTTGTGTTTGAAGAGCTTGCTGAAGTTGGTGTAAGTAAGTATATATATCTTGATTCATTTGTGAAACCTCCTTTTCAATAGGGAGGGTAAATATATTCCTGCTATATATTTATGACAAGGATGTCTTAAGAAGAACTAGTTGATGGTTTGATAGAAATAATTTGTCCTTTCGCCTGTAATGGGCGAAGGGGTTCTGTAAATCCGCCAGTATTAGAGAACTTAGATAGAGCTTTAATACTTCCAGCAGTACCAATTTGAAATACAGAAGAGGTTGTAATGCTATCAATTTTAATGCTGTTAATGATGATGCTTTGGTTTACGTAAAAATTCAATGCAATCGCCTCCTCTAAGTTGAACCAATTATCGCTTGATCAATTACATCGGAGTCATTAACAGTCGTTGCGCTTTGATAATTGTAGACAGAAACGTTATCTCCAACATTAAAAGAGCCGGCCCCGGCGAAAGCGCGTGAATAACTAATAGGCCTAATCGCAAATACATCTCCAATATGAAAAATACCACTTGATCCAATATTGACGATACGAATATGTCCGACCATAGCTGGCATACAAAACACCTTTCGTTTTTAAAATTTTCTTTTCTACTATTGTATGGGCGTTTTCAATAAAATGTGTGTTTTTTTGAAATAAAAGAAACACACGCGTTATTGCGTGTGTGTATCGAGTGTTTGATTAGGGTGAAAATCCGTATGTACATGCCAAATTGCATTTAAGAGCCTGTCCAGTTCTTGGCTACAATCTACTGTTTTTTGAGAAGTCATTCCATAGCGTTCAGCAAAATAAATCATTTTTTCACGTTTTTTTTCAATCGCTTGCTCAAACATTGAAATCGGCTCCATCTCTAAATGAAATTTTTAGTATATATGTAGTACATATTATACAAAAACCCCATAAAAAAGAAATGCTTTCGCTAAAAAAAGTAAATTTTCTACATTTTATGTCAAATGTAAAGGGGTAACAAATAGGATAGGAGAAGAATATTGTAAAAATTAGCGTGCATGAGAAGGTTTTTTTCTTACGGATGCGAATACAATTAAAGGGTAACTAACTGTTACGATTTATTTAACCAATTATAACCAAAGTTAATTAAATATATCAGTAAGCCCAGCTAGTCAAGTGATTGGCCAGTAGTGAGGTTTAACTGCAGGCAATCCCTAAAGCTGATTGAACTACAACGTGGCTAGAAATGGTAAGCGTGAATGTTGCGAGAGTAGAAAAATCAATCAGATGATTAAGGAGTTGACTTCTGATGATATTGGCGAAGAAAGTCAGACTGATTCCAACGCCTGAACAAGAAAAAGTGCTTAGAAATCATGCCGGTGCTGCAAGGTTCGCTTATAACTATTGTAAAAGAATGAGTGATAGATACTATAAGCTATTTGGAAAATCTGTTTCACAGTTAGCTTTACAAAAACGATTTACAAAGATCAAGAAGCGAAAGAGATATGAGTGGTTAAAAGACATCAATGCACAAGTTCCCAAACAGGCTTCAAAAGATTTTGATACGGCGAGAAAACATTCGTTCAAAAAGTACAAAAATGGTTATCACACTTCTTATAAATCCAAAAAAGATGTAATCCAAGGATTTTATGCCAATTATGAAAGACTGATTATGGGAAAGAAAGTAGTTCATATTCAGTCTATTGGAGAAGTGAAAACAAGCCAACAACTACCAAGAAATAAAAAACCATCCAATCCAAGAGTTACCTTTGATGGTCGTCACTGGTGGATTAGTGTAGGGTTCCAAGAAGACTTTGAATCACAAGAACTAACGAAAGAGTCGATTGGTGTGGATGTTGGTTTAAAAGAGCTGTTTGTAGCTTCTAATGGTACGAAAGAACGAAATATAAACAAAGATGCTAAGGTTAAAAAACTTTTGAAAAGGAAAAAGTCAGCACAAAGAGATATGTCTAGGAGATTTAAAAAAGGTGTAAAAATTCAATCTGCCGGATATGAAAAAGCGAAAGCTGAGCACCTGCGGTTATCTAGGAAAATTATGAATATCCGAAATAACCATATCCATCAAGCAACAGCTAACTTGGTGAAAACCAAACCAATGAGGATTGTTGTGGAAGACTTATCTATCTCAAACCTGTTAAAAAACAAAAAACTATCGAAAGCATTTTCATTTCAAAAATTAAACTTCTTCTTTCAATGTTTATCATACAAGTGCGAGAAGTACGGCATTGAATATGTAAAGGCTGATAAATGGTTCGCTTCAAGCAAGATTTGCTCATGTTGCGGAGTTAAATATGACCATTCAGTTCAACCAGAAGGACAGTGGAGTTTAAAGATTCGTGAATGGTGTTGTGCTTCGTGCAATAGCGATCACGATAGGGATGTAAATGCTGCGATAAATTTATCAAGATGGGTAAAATTAAATGCTTGATAATAGGAGGTAACGATACTGCCTCGTGTGGAGTGTAATACCCCTCGTCCCTTTGGGGCTGCGAGAACACGATGAAGCACTAACTTGTGTAAATTTGATTGAATTGTATAGATTTAGTTAAATTTATCGTATCGGTATGAGTTTTAGGATGGAGAGTGGAAATATTGCGTTTGGTAACGGCAAAAAAAGATGAAAAGGTATTTGTAGGTATTGTGGATGAAGAAGAAAAAAAGGTATTGCACTTAAGAGAAGCACAAAGGCAAAAGGGGGAAAAGGTTACAATCCCCATTACAATGCTAGAGTATATTGAAAGAGGGACCACATGCTTTGAGAAAGTATGTGAAATTGTAAATTGGGCAAAAGAGCATGGAGAAACCGCGTATTATCCGTTAACTGAGGTGAAAATATTAGCACCGATTCCAAGACCAAGGAAGAATATTCTTTGCGTTGGAAAAAACTATCGTGAGCATGCGATAGAAATGGGCGGAGTAGAATCCATTCCGGAAAATATAATGATCTTTACGAAAGCGCCAACGACAGTTATTGGCATGGATGAAAAAATTAATAGTCATCCCCACGCAACGAATGAACTAGACTATGAAGGAGAACTAGCTATCATTATCGGTAAGCGAGGGAAACAAATAAAAAAAGAAAAAGCGCTTGAGCATGTGTTTGGTTACACCATTATAAATGATATAACTGCTCGCGACATTCAAAGGAAGCATAAACAATTTTTCCTTGGAAAAAGTTTCGATACATTTTGTCCGATGGGACCGTATCTAATTCATAAATCAATGATTGAAACGCCAAATGCGTTACACATTGAAACGGTAGTAAACGGGGAAGTAAGGCAAACTTCAAATACAAATAAAATGATTTTTTCAATAGAAGAAATTATTTCAACGATAAGTAAAGGCATGACGTTAGAACCAGGAGATATTATCGCAACAGGAACGCCGGCTGGAGTCGGAAAAGGTTTCACACCACCGAAGTTTTTGCATGCTGGTGATGAAGTTGTCATTACAGTAGAAGGAATTGGTACTTTGCGAAATGTAGTGAAATGAAAAAAGAGCTATCTTATCGAAGATAGCTCTTTTTTATGGTCTTGGGTTATAGAGGTAATCAATAATAGAAAAAATGTAAAGACCAATGAATGCAAGTGTACAAATGCCAAATAGTATAACGGTAAGTGCACTTTTTTCTCGTCCAAAACCAATGATGGTAAGAATAACAGCAGTCCAAAATGATGCTTTCAGTAGTGTGAATGTAGTAGAAGTTGAGTAGTTAATAAGCAATGTTGTGGAAAGTAGGAAGCCAAAGAATGTAACTAAAATAAAAGATGTCGCCAAATAGTTAATGTGTTTGCCGTACCTTAATAACATATCGAATCTCCTTTACAATTTTAAAAGGCAGAAAATTACAACTTTATTTTAGTATAAATCAATATAAAAAGAAAGAGGTTGTCCCAACATGTAGGACAACCTCTCTATTATTACGATAATACCGCTTTAATTTTTTGGAATGCCCACTCTAAATCTTCTTCAGAGATTACTAGAGGTGGTGCGATACGAATCACATTTTCGTGTGTTTCTTTACATAATAGACCAGCTGCTTTTAGTTGTTCACAGTAAGGACGAGCTGGCTCGTTTAATTCGATACCGATGAATAAACCTTTACCACGAACTTCAGTGATCATTGGGTTATCAATCTCTTTTAATTGCCCAACTAATTTTTCACCTAATTGAAGAGAACGCTCTGTTAATTTTTCTTCTTCTAACACTTCAAGAGCTGCGATAGAAACAGCACATGCAAGTGGGTTACCACCGAATGTAGAACCGTGAGAACCTGGCTCGAATACGCCTAAAATGTCGCGGTTTGCTGCTACGCAAGAGATTGGGAATACGCCGCCGCCAAGTGCTTTACCAAGTATGTACATGTCAGGAGTTACATTGTCCCAATCACAAGCAAATACTTTACCAGTACGGCCTAAACCTGTTTGGATTTCATCTGCTACAAATAAAACGTTTTCTTTTTTACATACTTCAAGAGCTTCTTTTAAGTAACCAGCTGGTGGGATGTTAATTCCTGCTTCACCTTGGATAGGCTCTAAAATGAATGCAGCTGTATTTGGTGTAATAGCAGCTTTTAACGCTTCTAAATCACCGTAAGGAATTACGATAATGCCAGGAAGCATTGGACCGAATCCACGCTTGTACTCTTCGTTTGAAGACATAGAAACAGCACCCATTGTACGGCCGTGGAAGTTATCTTCACAAACGATAATTTCAGCACGATTTGCTTCTACTTTCTTCACATCATAAGCCCAGCGGCGAGCTGTTTTAATTGCAGTTTCAACAGCTTCTGCACCTGTATTCATTGGAAGTACCATTTCTTTATTAGTTAGTTTCGCAACTTTTTCGTACCAAGGACCCAATTGATCGCTATGGAAAGCACGAGAAGTTAACGTAACACGATTAGCTTGGTCAATTAAAGCGTTAATAATTTTTGGGTGACGATGACCTTGGTTTACTGCAGAATATGCACTTAATAAGTCCATATAGCGGTTTCCTTCAGGATCTTCTACCCAAACGCCTTCTGCTTTAGAAATAACGATTGGAAGTGGGTGATAGTTATTTGCCCCGTATGTGTCTGTAAGTTCGATAATATCCTTAGTTTGAATCATGATTGTTCCCCCTTTTGTTATTACAAGAAGTTTGTAAATACTCTAAATATTATATCATTTAAATGTAAAAAAGCGAAACATTTCCTGAAAATAAATGAACATGTTATCATATAGAGTGAAAAAGTGTGAAAAGAGGAGGTAAGGGATACGATGGTACATATGCATATTACAGCATGGGCGTTAGGTTTAATTTTATTCTTCGTTGCGTATTCACTTTATTCAGCAGGGAGAAAAGGTAAAGGTGTACATATGGGGCTTCGTCTAGTGTATATCTTCATTATTGTGACAGGATTCATGTTGTACATGAGTATTGTGAAGACAGCAACAGGTAGCATGCACATGTGGTACGGCATGAAAATGTTAGCTGGTATTTTAGTTATCGGTGGAATGGAAATGGTTCTTGTAAAAATGAGCAAAAACAAACCAACAGGGGCGGTTTGGGGCTTATTTATTGTTGCGTTAGTAGCGGTAATATACTTAGGACTAAAATTACCACTTGGCTGGTACGTATTTAAATAAAAATAAAACCACCTTATAATCTCAAATATTTGGGAGATAAGGTGGTTTTTTTATTTTATGTCGCATCGATATGCAACTCTTCTCCGTTTGCTTTCGTAAAACGAAACATGTTTTTATTTGACGTAGCGTGACGAACGAAAGGATGCTGCAATGTACAAATCATTTCTTCGTTATCGAACAAAAGAATATTTACTCCTTCGCGCGTTTCCTCTTTCGGTAAGAAAGATAAATAATTATGACAATACATGCAATCATATAAAGAGTAGTGAAGGGATTGTAATGATTCCGTTAATAACGTAAAGACAGAGTCAGGTAATTCCTCAAGCCATTCTGTATAGCTAAGAAGTAATTTCTTTCGAATTCGTATCATTTCCCCGTTTTGCAGGTGGTGCTGTTCGTTTGCAATTTGTAATACATCTTGTTCATAGAAACGAGCTGGTAGCCAGTTGTTGTTATATAAAATCTCAAAACCATCTTCGGCAATATCTTCTAATAAAAATGCTTCATCATTTTCATCATCAAAGAATACCCATTCATTGTTTATATATTCTACATTACCGACTGTATGAGCGCGAGGCTGGTTATATAAAATATGGTTACGTTGTATCATACACGATTTCTCCTTTATGAAAAGTAGTTATTTCTGTTATAGACAGTTCGTGCATTCTTTATAACTAGACACATCTAGACATAGGTGGGCATACAATAAAACACGTTTTACTGAGTGAAAATGCTATTCCATATGTGGATAGTAGGTTATCGTCAAGTTTTTCGTTTTTTTTGATCCGCACCTTGTAGGGTGGGGATTACTGCTCGTTTAGGAAAAGAAATAGGATGGAAGGATGATTTATATGTGCGGGATTACAGGATGGGTGGATTATAAACGCTCATTAGAAGGAGAACGGGACGTCGTTACGAAGATGGCTGAGACGTTAGCAAAACGTGGCCCAGATGATAATAAAGTTTGGATTAAAGGCAATGTAGCATTTGGGCATAAACGGTTAATCGTTGTGGACCCTGAGGGCGGGAAACAACCGATGACTTGTTTAAAAGATGAAACGAATTATGCAATTTGTTATAACGGTGAACTGTATAACACAGAGGATATTCGAAAGGAATTATTAAGAAGAGGATATACGTTCAAAGGGCATTCTGATACGGAGGTGCTATTAGCGTCGTATATGGAATGGAAAGAAGAATGTGTCGATCATTTAAACGGTATATATGCGTTTGCCGTATGGGATGAACAGAAAGAACAAGTATTTATTGCGCGAGATCGATTAGGTGTAAAACCGCTATTTTATAAATACGATAGTGGACGATTACTATTTGGTTCAGAGTTGAAAGCGATACTGGCTCATCCAGATGTGAAGGCGGAAGTAACGTTAGAAGGGTTATCCGAAATATTCGGTCTTGGACCATCTAGAACGCCTGGTCATGGTATTTATGCTGGTATAAAAGAATTACGTCCAGGTCATGCGATGACATTTTCAAAGAACGGTTTATGTATATGGAGATATTGGAATGTGGAAAGTAAAAAACATGAAGACTCCTTTGAAGAAACAGTAGAGAAAACGCGCTTTTTATTACAAGATGCGATTACAAGGCAGCTCGTTTCTGATGTACCACTATGCACTTTTCTATCAGGCGGTGTAGATTCGAGCGCTATTACAGCAATTGCTGCGAAAGAATATGCAAGGTCAGGAAAAGGGCAATTACACACATATTCTGTTGATTATGAAGATAATGATAAATACTTTAAAGCGAATGCGTTTCAGCCCAATTCAGATGCGCCATTTATTCATTTGATGACGGAGACGTTTCAAACAATCCACCATCGTTGCGTCATTTCAAATGAACAATTAGCACAGTATTTAACAGAAGCAGTACTCGTTCGTGATTTGCCTGGTATGGCAGATATCGATTCGTCATTATTATGGTTTTGCCGTGAAATTAAACAAGATTTTGTCGTCGGTTTATCTGGGGAATGCGCAGATGAAATATTTGGTGGTTATCCGTGGTTTTATAGAGAAGATGATTTACAATCGAGTGCCTTTCCGTGGATGCGCTCTACAGAAGCACGTGAACAACTGCTAAAGAAAGAATGGAGAAATAAATTAAATTTACAACAATATGTACAGCAGCGTTATGAAGAATCCATTCAAGAAGTTCCTATTTTAGAGGGAGAAAGCCCAATTGAAGCGAAGAGACGACAACTATTTTACTTGAACATGGTATGGTTTATGACAACATTATTAGACAGAAAAGACCGTATGAGTATGGGGGCAAGCTTAGAAGTACGCGTTCCATTTGCGGATCACCGACTTGTCGAATATGCGTGGAATATTCCTTGGGAAATGAAAATGTATAAAAACCGCGAAAAAGGTCTATTGCGTAAAGCGTTAGAAGGGTTACTTCCAAATGACATCTTATATAGAAAGAAGAGCCCATATCCGAAAACGCATAATCCGCACTATACGAAAGCAGTAACAGTATGGCTACAAGATTTATTAACGGATAAAGGATCAATTTTGCACGAGTTATTTGATAAAGAGCAATTGAGCGGCTTGATTGAGTCAGGTGGCAGTGCATTTCAATCGCCTTGGTTCGGTCAATTAATGACTGGGCCTCAGCTTTTAGCTCATTTAGCGCAAATTCACGTTTGGTTTAAAGAATATGGGGTAAATATTAAGGAATAGAAGAAAAGCGACTTACTTTTATGTAAGTCGCTTTTTATTAAATAAAGTGTCAAATAAAATTCAAAATTATATTAGAAATAATACTTATTTATAATAATTATTTTGACGTACTTATTATTAATTGTTATAATTGGAAACAAATGTTCTTGAAAAAGATTCTCATTTATCCCGCTTTAATGGGCAGTAAGACCCCCATCTCAAAATGCAGCGAAAGCAAAGAATTTAGGTGGGGGTCGGGCTGTCCATTAAAGTCCGATTGGTTCAACTAATAATCAGTGGGGGATGAAGACCCCCCACACTGATTAAAGTTTCACTTTATAAAATTGAGGTGTTATATAGATGACAAAGAAAAAAATAGGTTTACTCGTAATGGCGTATGGAACGCCCGAATCATTAGATGATGTAGAAGCGTACTATACACATATTCGCCACGGGCGTAAGCCTTCAGAAGAAGCACTCCAAGACTTAATCGGGCGCTATAAAGCGATTGGTGGAATTTCGCCACTTGCAAAAATTACGAAAGAGCAGGCGCATAAATTAACAGATTCAATGAATAATATATTTACAGAGTATGAATTTACTTGTTATTTAGGATTAAAACATATAGCTCCATTTATAGAAGATGCAGTTGAAGAGATGGAGCGTGATGGAATTGAGCAGGCGATTAGTATCGTATTAGCACCGCATTATTCTACATTTAGTATTAAAGCGTATAATGACCGTGCTATTCGTCTTTCGGAAGAAATCGGTGGTCCTTTTATTGAACCGATTGAACAATGGTACGATGAACCGAAATTTATTTCGTATTGGGCAGAGCAAATAAAAGAAACATTTACAAAGATTGAAAACAAAGAAAAAGCTGTGGTAATTTTTTCAGCACATAGTTTACCAGAGAAAATTATTGCAGCAGGAGACCCTTATGTGGAGCAATTGCAACATACAGCGGATTTAATCGCAGCAGCTGCAAATATTCAAAACTATACAATTGGTTGGCAAAGTGCCGGAAATACAACGGATCCATGGATTGGACCGGATGTACAAGATTTAACGAGAGATTTATTTGAAGAGCATGGATATGAATCTTTCATATATTGCCCAGTAGGCTTTGTGGCAGAGCATTTAGAAGTTTTATATGACAATGATTATGAATGTAAAGTTGTAACTGATGAATTAAACGTGGCATATTTTAGACCAAATATGCCAAATTCACAACCTGTATTCATCGATTGCTTAGCTGAAATTGTTTCCAAGAAAATGAAGGAAATAGTTGACAAGAACTTAGTTTTGAATAATAATTAGTTTATAATAATTTTAAATAAATAATAATTCCTAAAAGATAAAGAGGAGGATCCCCCTGATGAATCCAAATAATCGCTTAACAACAAACCAAGGTGCTCCGGTTGGAGATAACCAAAATTCTCGTACGGCTGGTCGCCGTGGACCGGTATTATTAGAAGACTATCATTTAGTAGAAAAACTGGCGCACTTTGATCGTGAACGTATTCCAGAACGCGTTGTACATGCACGTGGTGCAGGTGCTCACGGTGTATTCGTAACGAAAAACAGCATGAAGCAATATACAAAGGCAGCATTTTTACAAAATGAAGGAACTGAAACGCCTGTATTTGTTCGTTTCTCAACGGTTATTCATGGTCAAGGTTCTCCAGAAACAGCTCGTGACCCACGCGGATTCGCTGTTAAATTTTATACAGAAGAAGGAAATTACGATATTGTAGGTAACCATTTACCGGTCTTCTTCATTCGTGATGCAATTAAATTCCCTGATATGGTGCATTCTTTAAAACCAGCACCTGATACAAATATTCAAACGCCAGATCGTTACTGGGATTTCATGACGTTAAGTCCAGAATCTACACATATGATGACATGGGTGTTCTCTGATTACGGTACGCCAGCAAGCTATCGCGAAATGGAAGGTTTCGGTGTCCATTCATTTAAATGGATTAATGCAGAAGGTAAAATCGTCTACATTAAATATCACTGGAAACCACAGCAAAGTGTACGTAACTTAAGCGCAAAAGAAGTGCAAGAAGTACAAGGAAAAGACTTCAACCATGCAACTCGTGACTTGTTCGATGCAATCGAAAAAGGAAATTATCCGAAGTGGGATTTACACGTACAAGTGATGCAACTAGAAGAAACGGATTCTTTAGATTTCGATCCATTAGATCCGACGAAAGTTTGGCCAGAAGATCGCTTCCCATTAATTGAAGTAGGGACAATGACGTTAAATCGTAACCCGAAAAACTTCTTCGCAGAAGTAGAACAAGTGGCGTTCTCTCCAAGTGCAACTGTAAATGGTATTGAACCATCTGAAGATAAATTATTGCAAGGTCGTTTATTCTCTTATCCAGATACACAGCGTTACCGTCTTGGAGCAAATTATTTACAAATTCCAGTAAACTGCCCGTACGCAGCTGTTCATAATCAACAACGTGATGGTGCGATGCAAATGAATCAAAATCCATCTACAATTAACTACGAACCGAGCCGTCATACTGAAAATCCAGTTGAAGACCCGACTTACCGCGATTCAACTATGAAAGTAGAAGGCTACGTATCTCGTGAAAAAATTGACAAACCAAATGATTTCAAACAAGCAGGTGAGCGTTACCGTTCATTCTCTAAAGAAGAGCAAGATAACTTAATTGCAAACTTAACAAATGACTTAAAAGACGTAAATGAGCGCACGAAATTACTAGCTGTTTGTAACTTCTTCCGTGCAGATCAAGAGTACGGAATGCGTTTAGCGCAGTCTTTAAATGTTGATATTACGCAATATGTAGGGAATGCTCCGAAATAAATAGGAAAAGACGACTGTTTAACAGTCGTCTTTTTTGTGTAAAAGATGTTTTACATGCGGAGCGAAAGATGTTAAATTGTTATCAAATAAGTTTTACATATAAGAGGTGTATTTTGATGGATGTTTTGATTTTTATTATTGCGTTAAGCGTCTTTTTATTTGTAGTGTTTGCTATTATAAAAATGTTTATAGCAATTGGGAAACAAGGTGATGAGCGTGCTACGTTTATAAAAAATAAAGCGATGGCTGAGACGTTTCAAATTGCGATGGGGCTAATGGTACTTGAGATGATCCCGTTTATTTATCATCGTTTTAATGAAACGGTAGGAACGCCGTTTAATCCAGTTCGCTTTTTAGCTGTAATAGCGATTGCATTTCTTATTATTTTAAGTACGAATAAAAGAAAGTACGGCGATTCGTAAGTTACGCCGGGGCAGGGTATTTTTCGGGTTCATTATGTCGGAATTTGTTGATAAATCGATATGTTGTGTCGAAGCGTCGATATATTGAAAAAATCGTTGATATATCCGGAGAATCGCCGATATATTCACTGTAATACTAGGTGGGGTATACCGCCAACAAGTACAATAAAAAGAGATGCAATCTACTACCAATAGATTGCATCTCTTTTTTTAGTTCACCCGCTCCGTATACTCATAAGCTTTCTCCCCGTGCATCGAAATATCAAGTCCCATATGTTCTTCGTGTTCGTCTACCCGAACAGGGAGGAAGAAGTTGATTGCTTTAATAATGGCATACGTCATGATGATCGTGAATGCATATGTTGCGCCGATTGCTACAAGTTGTTTAAACAGTAAAGCCGCGTTTCCGTAAAATAATCCGTTAGCGCCATCACTGTTTACCGTAGTAGTTGCAAATAGTCCTGTCGCAATGCCACCCCAAGTTCCGCCGATGCCGTGGCATCCGAATGCATCAAGTGTATCATCGTATCCGAATTTTGTTTTTAAGAAAAAGACTGCTCCGAAGCATAATACGCCGCCAATTGCTCCGATAAGAAGAGCTGAGAAAGGTGTAACGAACCCGCAAGCTGGTGTAATAGCGACTAGACCGGAAACAACTCCGCAAGCAGCTCCCATCGCAGTCGGTTTTGATTGGAAGAACCATTCTGAAAGCATCCAAGTTAATGCGGAGGCAGCTGCGGCTATATTTGTATTAATAAATGCGGTTAAAGCTACATCATTTAAAGATAATGCACTTCCGACGTTAAAACCGAACCAGCCGAACCATAGTAAGCCTGCGCCTAACATCGTAAATGGTAAATGGTGAGGAGACGAACCGTTTATGTTTTTTCGTTTTCCGAGAAAAATAGCTAATACAAGGCCAGCCACGCCAGATGTAATATGAACGACATTACCACCAGCGAAGTCTAACGCGCCAAGCTCTCTAAGCCACCCGCCAACGCCCCATACCCAATGAGCGACAGGATTGTAAACGATTGTTGTCCATAGAAGGATGAAAATAAGGAAAGCGGAAAATCGCATTCTTTCGGCGAATGCACCTGAAATTAAAGCAGGAGTTAAAATGGCGAACATGAGTTGGAACATCATAAATAAGTTGTGAGGAATAGTAGATGAGTAGTCTGGATTTGGTGCGTAGGTAACGCCGTTTAAACCGAACCAATCGAGTGTACCGATAAGTCCGTGCCAATCTGGTCCGAATGATAAAGAATAGCCGATCACAATCCACTGAATCGAAACGATAGCCATTGCGCTATAACTATGCATTGTCGTACTGAGTACGTTTTTACTGCGAACCATGCCCCCATAAAAAAGTGCCAATCCTGGTGTCATTAACATGACCATTACTGTCGTTACAAACATAAAAACCGTATCTCCTGTATTCATTCTCTCTCCTCCTATAATGTTAGAAAAAATAACATCAACTTGTTATGTTTTATATCATATTCGAAATGAAACGTAAAATCAACTAAAAATTCAGAAAACTTTATACTTCATGTCAGGAAATCTGACATGAAGTATTTTACGGAGAAAGAAATCAACGTATGCGATTCGTCCGAATAATTGGTATAATATTCTTACAATTAAAAAACATGGGGGATGCGTGTGAGGAAAATACGGACTAGGAAACTATTCATTTGTTTTTGTTTAGCTGTCGTTTTGTTTGTACCAATACATACGTTTGCGGATGAAAAAAGAGAGTGGCGAGACGAAGTTATCTATTCCATTATGATTGATCGCTTCAATAATGGAGAACCGAAAAATGACAAACAGTTAGAAGTTGGCAATTTGGAAGGATATCAGGGTGGAGATATAAGAGGGATTATAAAAAGACTGGATTACATAAAAGAAATGGGCTTTACCGCTGTTATGCTTTCTCCGCTTTTTGAAAGTGGAACGTATGATGGGTTAGATGTGCGTAATTTTCAAAAGGTAAATGAACATTTCGGAACAGAAAATGATGTGAAAGAACTTGTACAAAAAGCGCACGCAAAAGGAATGAAAGTTGTACTTCAATTTCCACTTGGGGAAAATGAACAACAAGTCATCGAGGCGATGAAATGGTGGGCTAAAGAAGTTGATTTGGATGGAAGTTATGTGATACATAGTGAAAAAAAGTCGGATGCTTTTTGGGATGGCGTACAAAAAGACATGCAAGCGATAAAGAAAGATTTTCGTATTATGACAGAGGGAGATAGTGAGTATAACAAAAAAATAGTAGAATCGTTTTCGAAAGCGGATGTATCGGTGAAACCTTTATATGATGTGAGTAAAAAAGACGGGGAATCAATTATATTTTTAGATAATCAAGATACAAAAAGATATGCTCGTATTGCAAAAGAGCATATGAATTATCCGCCATCTCGTTTGAAACTAGCTCTCACATATTTATTAACATCACCGGGTATTCCGAATTTTTATTACGGGACTGAAATTGCATTAGATGGAGGAGATACTCCGGATAATAGACGATTAATGGATTTCAAATCAGATGAAAAATTTATGCAGCACATAACGAAACTGGGTGAACTTAGACAAACGAGATCATCTCTACGACGCGGTACGTTTGAACTTTTGTATGATAAAGATGGAATGAGTATACTAAAACGAAAGTATAAAGATGAAGTCACATTAGTAGCGATTAATAATACGAAAGAAACACAAAAAGTGGCTGTACCTGTAAGTACGATTGGTGAAAAACAAGAATTAAGAGGATTGTTAGAAGATGAAATTATAAGAGAAGAAAACGGAAAGTTTTATCTCGTTTTAAAGCGTGAAGAATCAAATGTGTATAAAGTTAACGGGGAAACAGGCGTGAATTGGTTATTTATCTCCTTAATAGTCGGTGTGAATGTATTATTTATTGCGTTTTTAGTTGCGGTTAAAAAGAGACGGAAATGAGTATCGGATGTGTTGTTCTTAATAAGTACGAAAATAGGCTAAGGAGAAGATTGTCTCCCTAGCCTGTTTTTGTGTGGAGTGAAACCCTCTCCTCGAAATTCAGTTGAGCAAAGAAGTGAAAAGACATTGAGAACAAACAATAATTGCAACTATACTGATTTTACATTACATTACATTAAAGGGTGAAAAATATTCTGATACTCATTGAGGGCTATATTTGAGGAGGAACAATGGAATTTTACGATTTGGGTATTACCATTAAAGAACTTAGAATGAAAAAGAATATATCACAATCTGAATTGTGTCATGGAATATGTTCACAAAGTCAAATTAGTAAAATAGAAAAAGGTATGATTTATCCATCTAGTATATTGTTATATCAGTTATCTGAAAGACTTGGTATTGATCCAAATAATATTTTCGCACTAACTCAAAACAAAAAACTAAAATATGTAGAAAATGTAAAGTATGTAATGAGAGATTGTACAAAACAAAAACAATATAATGAACTTTACGAAATAGTGAAACAAGAGAAAAACGAAAATAATTTCCAGTTAAAAGAAGATAAACAATTTCTAATATGGCATGAAGCAATTGCTATATTTTATGTAAATAAATCAATAAAAACTGCTTTAAATCTTTTACATAGTGCGTTAAAACTAACTGTAACGAATGGTAATTTTTTATCAGAAAGAGAAATAGATATTATGCAGTCAATGGCTATATTTCATTGGGCAAATAAAGAATATGAAAAGAGTATTACTATATTAAGAAGATGTTTAACTAATTTTAATAAGTTAGATTTTCCTAGGGATAAAGAGATTAAATTAAAAATTATTTTTAATTTAGCAAAAATTTTAGGTCATGCAAATCAACATGAAGAGGCAATAAAATACAATGATATGGGTATTACATTAGCTATTAATTTAAACACTTTATATTTATTAGGTGAATTATATTATGGAAAAGCTTGGAACATGCTAAAACAAAAACAATATAATGAAGAAGATGTAGCTGATAACATGAAAAAAGCATTATTTATATTTGAACTAACAGAAAAAGAAAATCTAATAAAAATAGTTAAAGAAAATTATTTTGAAAATCAAAATAAAAAAATTACTCATAATTTCTGATGAACATCGTATTATTTTCTATAAAAAAAGGCATCTTATGGTGTCTTTTTTTATGACTTATACTATTAAATTGCATTATATATGTTTCTTATACCAAGCTTTGTTGATGTATTTACACTTCGCAGGTGTTGAAGTTTTAGACTTATCATTAAGCGTATCCATATTATTAGAACATCCTGCAATATGTAGGCAGAATGTAGTTAATAAAAAACATAGTATTAATTTCTTCAAATAACCACTTCTAACTCTTTTTTAATTAACATTTTTTCATAAAATAAATTCCTTACTAATTTTACATCACATGAAAGGGTGGAAAATATTCTTATACTCATAAATTGTTACATTTGAGTGGGGCGGGAGGTTTTTTCCTCGATTTTCAAAAGGGCCTTCTTGATTTATGCATAATAATCAAATCCCCATTCTAATTATCCGATTGCGATGTAATATTCTCCCTACACGCTAAAAAGAAAAACATCCTCTACACAGAGGATGTTTTTCTTTTTAGCGGTAGTTAATGAACTGTACGTCAATCGGTAAGTCAGCGCTACGAACTGCTGCGATAACTGCTTGTAAGTCATCACGGCTTTTCGCTGTAACACGTACTTGGTCATCTTGTACTTGTGTTTTTACTTTTAATTTCATCTCTTTAATGATGTTGTTAATTTTTTTAGCGTTATCTTTATCGATACCTTGTTGAAGTGTTGCGCGTTGGCGAACAGTGTTACCAGTCGCAGCTTCAACTTTTCCGTAATCCAAGTTTTTAATTGGAACGTTACGCTTTACAAGTTTAGCAATTAGAACGTCTTTTACTTGGTCTAATTTGAACTCATCGTCAGAAGTTAAAACTAGTACTTCTTTTTCTAATTTAATATCACTTTTACTTCCTTTAAAGTCATATCGGTTTTGGATTTCCTTTAATGCGATGTTAATTGCGTTTGTTACTTCAGGTAATTCTACTTTCGAAACGATGTCAAAAGAACTCTCTTTTGCCATAGTTAGCACCTCCAAATAAATTTCTAATCTTTTTATGTACTGTACATACTAAAGTATAGCTGAAAACGAGCTTAGACTTAAGTGTTTTCATACTTATAATCATGTAACCTCATTTTATTATAGTGAATTTTGGGCAGTTGGACAAATAAAGGGGAAATCGTGTTATAATTAACTTTTGTTTGGAATGATAAAAAAGATAATTTTATCCCGCATTAACGGGCATTCAGTTAGAGCAAAGAAGTTAAGTGGGAGATCCACTGCCGTAAACGCCCGATTGGTGAGGGTTGATAATCAGTGGGAAGGAACAAAACCCCCACTGATTAAAGTTTCACTTTATATAGAGAAGGGAATTAAAAAATATGTATTTACAATTAGGAGCGATTGAACAGGTAACTGTTTTACGCGAAACGGAAATCGGATATATGGTTGGGAATGAAGAAGAAGAAATTTTCCTACATAAAAACGAATTAGTTGGAGAAATTGAAGAAGGCGATAAGATTGATGTATTCTTATACCTTGATCATCAAAATCGTGTTTCAGCAACAATGAAGGAGCCACTTATTACGACTTTTGATTGGAACTGGGTAAAAGTTGTAGAAGTTATCCCTAGTTTAGGTGTGTTTGTTGATATTGGTGTATCAAAAGATATACTAATCCCAGCTGATGAGTTCCCGATTTACATGCCAGTATGGCCAGAGGTTGGAGACGAATTATATTGTACGTTAAAACTAACGAATCGTGATCGTCTTATTGCTCTTCCGGCAAGAGATAGTGATATGCAAGAAATTATCGTAGATGCGACACCATCTATGCGTAATAAAAACGTAAATGGACGTGTGTATCGTTCACTTCAAGTTGGTTCATTCATACTAACTGATGAGCATTTCCGTGCTTTCTTACACCATACTGAAAGAAAAGAACAAGTACGTATCGGTGAACGTGTAACGGGCCGTATTATTGACGTAAAAGATGATGGTACAATTAACATTTCACTTCTTCCTCGTAAAGAAGAAGGAATGGAAGATGATGCTGCTGTAATTTATGCATATATGGAAGAACGAGGCGGAGCAATGCCGTTTTGGGATAAGAGCCACCCAGAAGACATTAAAGAACGCTTCAACATGAGTAAAGCTGCATTTAAGCGCGCGCTTGGTAAGTTGATGAAAGAAGAAAAGATTTATCAAGAAGAAGGCTGGACGTACTTTAAGAAGTAAATGAAATAAAAAGCACCGTCTTATTTTGTCATAAAAAATAAGACGGTGCTTTTTTTAATTTCCTTGCTCATGCGCAAGAGTAAACGTATCTTCCAAGTCACTATCATTTATTTTAATATTTGCCTTTTTTAATTCCTTTTGTATTAATTTGTGACTGAATGTAGGGTCGGCCATACGTTCTGCTTCCAAGTTTTTACGGATGGAGTCTTTCACTTCATCGTAAGGTTGTAAATCTTTTTTACCAGTTAGTTTAATAATGTGATAGCCATTTGGTGATTTGACGGGTTCACTAATTTGGTCGATTTTTAGCTTGTAGGCAGTTGTTTCAAATTCAGGTGTCATTGTACCGGAATGGAAGTATCCAAGGTCTCCGCCTTTATCTTTTGATAGTAGATCTTGCGATTCTTGTTTTGCTAATTCTTCAAATGAAGCACCAGCATCTAATTTTTTCTTTATTTCTTTCGCTTCATTTTCGTCACTTACTAAAATGTGACTCGCTTTAATTTCTGGCTTATAGTGATCTTTCACGTCTTTTTCTGTAACACTTTTCTTAATCGCTTCATTCATAGCAAGTTTGAACTTGATTTGATTTTTGAAATCAGCTTCATCTTTTAAACGATTGTTTTCTAGTACAGTTGCGAATTGATCGCCATATTGCTTTTTCGCTTTTTGTACTTCTTTATTTACATCATCGTCAGATACTTTATATTTTTTCGTGATAACGTCTTGCGCCATCATTTCGTATAACATGTCTTTTCCGTAACGATCTTTCAACTGCTTTTCGAAGTCGCTCTTCGTAATGGCTGAGTCTGTTGCCGTAGCGACTGTAGCTGAGCTGTTTTTTTGTCCACAAGCAGCTAGCATTAATATACTTATTAGTGCAGTAATAATGAAAATGTGTTTCCCTCTCATGCCAACACCTCATCCGAATATGTTATCGCTATTGTAGAATATAGAAGTGAACATGAAGTGAATTTTCAATGTTTTTTCCTGTGAAATGTAAAAAAAGTACATCAACAATACTGTTGATGTACGATGGAATCAAAGGTGATCGGTCTTTTTAGAATAGGCACGTTTACCTTGCTGAATATTTTTTTGTTCTTGCTCATTTTTTTGCGTACGCTTTGCATTATTATCGCGTGCTTTTTTGTCGTTATCGCTCGTATGTGGCATATGTATCAACTCCATTTCTAAACGTTGTACGTTTATCATTTCCTTTTTCGTAAAGACTATGTATAGCAGTGCATTCATGAATAATAAGGGTGGATTAGAAATGGATTTGAAGTTGAATTATACCGAACTTATAAAGAAGTTAATCGTTGTAATCGTCGCAGGTTTGTTAAATGCGATTGGAATGAATTTATTTTTGACGCCGGCGAAAGTGTACGCGAGTGGATTTGCTGGGTTGTCTCAATTGTTATCGCAAATATTAGGTGACTTTTTATCTATTCACATATCAACGGGGGTATTGTTTAGTTTGTTTAATATTCCTGTCGTTATTTTAGCGTGGAAGAAGGTTGGAAAGGCCTTTACTTTCTTTAGTTTTCTTTGCGTTATCTTTATGACTTTGTTTTTAGAAATTATTCCAGTTAGAGCGGTTTCAAACGACATCATATTGAATGCGATTTTTGGCGGGATTATTTCAGCAATCGGGGTAGGTATGGCGTTGAAGTGGGGGGCTTCTACAGGTGGTTTAGATATTATCGCCATGATTTTATCTAAAATAAAAGACAAGCCCGTTGGTACATATTTTTTCTTCTTTAATGCACTAATTATTATCGCTGCTGGCTATGTGTATGGCTGGGAAAAAGCGTTATATACTTTGGTGACTTTGTATGTATCAACGCGAATTATCGATGCGATTCATACGCGGCATGTGAAGATTACAGCATTAATCGTTACGAAGAATGGGACAGATGTACGAAAGGCGATTCATTCACGCTTAGTGAGGGGGATTACAACTATCCCAGCAACAGGTGCTTATACAAATGAAAATAAGGAAATGTTAATGATTGTTATTACTCGTTATGAACTGTATGAATTAGAGAGGGTTATTAAACAAGTGGACCCAGGTGCATTTACCAATGTACTGCAAACGGTCGGGGTGTTTGGATTGTTCCGAAAAGATTAAAGAGGACCAAAGCTGGTCCTCTTTTTTAATGCAAATTCGTAATGTTTTGCAACTGCTCCTGCATTTCACGTAGCTGAACCTTTTCAGCTGTTGAAGAGTTCGCATAAGCAGAATGCAAAGCGTTTTTTGCTCTATATACGAGATCTTGTTGCTCAGCACCGCTTGAACAAGTTACGGCGTTTGCAACAGCATCTCTAGCTTGTTGGAATAGTAAGTTCCCCATTTAAACCCCTCCAAAAGAAGAGTTACTTCTCGCTTTTTCTGCCTCAGCTAATGTACCACGGTACGGGAATCTTGCATCATGCTTCATAACAGCATCGGCTCCTTGTTGGATAAAACGTTTTGATTTGTTCTTTTTACCCATTCGAAAAACCCCCTTTATTTAGCTGAAAACAATCGACGCGCTGACTTGTGCGTCTAATAATAGTATGAGCGTTTGGCGAGAAACTATAAGCAGGGAATTTTTAGATTACAACCCAAGTACCTCTTCTAAATATAGTGCAATACCATCTTCTTCATTCGTTAACGTCGTATGGTTTGCGAGTGATTTTAATTCAGGAATAGCATTACCCATTGCGATGCCGTGACCAGCAAATTCAATCATTTCAAAGTCGTTATCTTCATCACCGAAAGCGATAATTCGCTCTTGTGGAATGTTGTAATGACTAGAAATTTTTTGTAATCCGACAGCTTTATTTAACCCGCTTTTTACAATTTCAATAATCGGCCAAGGTGCGCCCCATTTTCTATGATCGATTACTTCAGCATGCATATCAGTTAAATGTTGACGAATTGCGCTAGAATGTTCGTCATGTGCGTCAATTAATAAGCAAGTTGGATGATCGTTTAAAGTATTTAATAAGTCTCCTGTAAAAATCTTTGGAGAACCGAATTCGAAAATATGTTTTTTATCTTCATCAATTTCACGAACATACACATCGTCCATTACTTCAGCGTATATATTTTTTACACCAAAATCAAAGCAAGCTCGGACAATTTCTTGGGCTGTTGCTAGCTCAAGAGGAGAGTGATGTGTTCCCCATTTTGAATCAAGAGGATGATGTACGTAAGCACCGTTAAAGTTTACGATGGGTGTATTCAGACCAAGTTCTTTATAGTAATCAAAACTAGCACGGAATGGACGCCCTGTTGAAATAACGACAATATGTCCTTGTTCCTTTGCTTTTGTAATTGTATGTTTCGTTCGAGTGGAAATTATTTTGTTGTCTGTCAATAAAGTGCCGTCTAAGTCTAATGCGATTAAATGTTGTTTATTCATAATTTCACCTCTTATAATAATTTTTTTGTTTCTATCTGTATTTCCGTTTTTAATATGCAGAAATAAGAGGTTAAGCTGGGTGAGAACACCGAAGATGGAAACTTCACTATATATCCATCTTACGTCGCAAAGCGCTACGGTGTCTACTATTTCTCGCTGGAAATTAAGAAAAGTCAACGTCTTTTTAGAAAGTTCAAACAAAGTTTCTTTCATTATGTACAAATTGTGAAAAGGGTTACATTGCTCGTGTGAGGAAGCTTATAATGAACATGTAATCTTCTCGTATATGTTTGACTCTCCTTTGAAACTGGCCTATAGTAGGTTGGTTTCTTTTTTTTCTACAAATAGGAACGAAATTCCTTCCTAAGCTTGTGTCATTCATGTATATGTACAAGAATGAAATGTAGTACTTGTTTCCTAAACATGACAGAAAAGCTTTCTTTGAAAATGGATATACTAATGAGGCAAAGACGTCATGGAAGGAGAATGGAAATGGGACAAAATCGCAGGTTTCGTTCTGGACAAAAAGCGCCAAATGATGGGATTTATGTAGAGATTGGTGAAACAGGAAGTATGGTAAAAGATCCGCAAATGGTGAAATTAACTGCCGGTGAAAAGTTTCCAGATAACACAAATCATAACCGTCAGTGGACATATAAAAGAAGACCGTAACAGAAGCCGCAATCATTATTGCGGCTTTTTTGTTATGGGGCATTGTGTAATTACATTTACCTTAACTTTTTAACTTGTATAATGAATGCACTCATTTTCTTTTTTCAATAATAAGTTTGAAAATACATAAGCAAAATTATTGTATAAAAAAGTCAGTTGGCGTATAATCAAATCAAAGGTCAAAGAAAGTCAAACATTTGGAGGACTGTAAAGATGGACTTAAATCAAATGACAACAAAAACACAAGAGGCGATTATGAGTGCCCAATCTTTAGCGGTATCTCATCATCATCAAGAAGTAGATACTGTTCATCTCTTGTTTACATTATTAGAAGAGCAAGATGGGTTAGCAGTGCGTATTTTTCAAAAAATGAATGTCGATATAGAAGCGTTAAAACAAGGAGTAGAAAGTTTAATTAAGAAAAAGCCTTCTGTAACAGGAAGCGGTGCAGAAGCAGGTAAATTATATATAACAGGTGCTCTGCAACAACTGCTTGTAAGAGCAGGAAAAGAAGCAGAGAAATTGCAAGATGACTATATTTCAGTTGAACATGTACTGCTTGCTTTTTCTGAAGAAAAAGGCGATATAAATCAATTACTTACAAGATTTCATATTACGAAAGATAACTTATTACAGTCTTTAATGACAGTTCGGGGGAATCAAAGAGTGACTAGTCAAAATCCAGAAGCAACTTATGAAGCGTTAGAAAAATATGGCCGTGATTTAGTGGCGGAAGTAAGAGCGGGGAAAATTGACCCTGTTATCGGCCGTGATAGTGAAATTCGTCGCGTAATTCGCATTCTTTCACGTAAAACGAAAAACAACCCGGTTTTAATTGGTGAGCCAGGTGTTGGTAAAACAGCAATCGTCGAAGGATTAGCGCAGCGTATTGTGAAAAAGGATGTACCAGAAGGGTTAAAAGATAGAACAATCTTTGCATTAGATATGAGTGCGCTTGTAGCTGGAGCAAAATTCCGTGGTGAGTTTGAAGAGCGCCTGCAAGCTGTATTAAATGAAATTAAAAAGAGTGAAGGCCGCATCTTATTATTCATTGATGAACTTCATACAATCGTCGGCGCTGGTAAAACAGAAGGTGCGATGGACGCAGGAAATATGTTAAAGCCGATGCTTGCGCGTGGTGAACTGCATTGTATCGGGGCGACAACATTAGATGAATATCGTAAATATATTGAGAAAGATCCAGCGCTAGAAAGACGTTTCCAACAAGTATTAGCAGAAGAACCAACTGTTGAAGATACAATTTCCATTTTACGTGGTTTAAAAGAGCGTTTTGAAATTTATCATGGTGTAAATATTCATGACCGCGCGATTGTAGCAGCATCTGTTTTATCAGATCGATATATTTCGGATCGTTTTTTACCAGATAAGGCAATTGATCTTGTTGACGAAGCATGTGCAACGATTCGAACAGAGATTGATTCTATGCCAACAGAATTAGATGAAGTAACGCGCCGCATTATGCAGCTGGAAATTGAAGAAGCAGCTCTTGGAAAAGAGAAGGACTTTGGTAGCCAAGAACGTCTAAAAACGTTGCAACGTGAATTATCGGATTTAAAAGAAGTTGCAAGTGGTATGAGAGCGAAATGGGAGAAAGAAAAAGAAGATATTCACAAAGTTCGTAACTTACGTGAACATTTAGAGCGTCTGCGCCGTGAATTAGAAGAAGCAGAAGGTAATTACGATTTAAATAAAGCAGCGGAACTTCGACATGGGAAAATTCCTGCAATTGAAAAAGAGTTAAAAGAAGCAGAAGAAATGGGCGCACATAATAAACAAGAAAATCGTTTATTACGTGAGGAAGTAAGTGAAGAAGAGATTGCTGATATTGTTTCACGCTGGACTGGTATTCCGGTCGTAAAACTCGTTGAGGGTGAACGTGAGAAATTACTACGCTTAGAGCAAATTTTATCAGAGCGTGTCATCGGGCAAGAGGAAGCGGTAAGCTTAGTATCAGACGCAGTTCTTCGTGCACGCGCTGGTATTAAAGATCCGAATCGTCCGATTGGTTCCTTCATCTTCTTAGGACCGACAGGTGTTGGTAAAACAGAACTTGCAAAAACGTTAGCACAGTCTTTATTCGATAGTGAAGAGCAAATGATTCGTATCGACATGTCTGAGTATATGGAGAAACACGCTGTGTCACGCTTAATTGGTGCGCCTCCTGGATATGTTGGATATGAAGAGGGCGGTCAATTAACAGAGGCGGTAAGACGTAAACCGTATTCCGTTATTTTATTAGACGAAATCGAAAAAGCACATCCAGAAGTATTCAACATTTTATTACAAATGTTAGATGATGGACGCATTACAGATTCGCAAGGACGTACAGTAGACTTTAAAAACACGGTTATTATTATGACTTCAAATATTGGATCTGCTCATTTGTTAGATGGATTAGAAGCAGATGGCTCTATTAAAGAGGAATCAAGAGAACTGGTAATGGGGCAGTTAAGAGGACATTTCCGACCAGAGTTCTTAAACCGTGTCGATGAAATTATTTTATTCAAACCTCTTACAACGAATGAAATTAAAGGTATTGTTGATAAAATTGTAAAAGAATTACAAGGTCGTTTAGCTGACCGTCATATTACAGTAGAATTAACAAATGCAGCGAAAGAATTTGTTGTAGAAGCTGGCTTTGATCCAATGTACGGAGCTCGTCCATTAAAACGATATGTACAGCGTCAAGTTGAGACGAAATTAGCGAGAGAATTAATTGCAGGAACGATTACTGACAATAGTCATGTAGTGGTTGGAGTAGAAAATAACGAATTAGTCGTTCATGTGAAATGAGAATAGGTTGTGGAGGAGGTTTTCTCCACAGCCTAATTAAAAAAAGCACTTTTAAGTGCTTTTTTTATTGTTTATGGACTCTGGTGCAATTTCATTATCGTTTTTGGTGTAGTAATTTTCATCGTGGTAGGGCAAAGCTAAGTGCTCCAATGTTTTTTCATTTTCGAGACAAATAATCTTCAATTCGTATCCTTCAAAATCAGTTGGATAGAACACATCTTCACTTTGATTTTCAGTTAATGCTACATCAATCATATCCCTCAATTGTTCTAGTCCTTTTTTGTTACCGATAATTATAGCTTGATCATGCCACATTTGTTGGCCGTAAATACTGCAAATCTTATAATTTTTGAAATTCATAACATTACTACTTTATATTACGATATGGTCTTTTTAAATAAGAGAATAATGCTTTTTGTCCTTATATTAGTTATTTAACCGTTAAAGGATGATAAAGGATTTTTTATCTATGTAAAAAAAGAGTTCGGATAAAATCCGGACTCTTTTTTTAGTGTTGTTCTACTGGCTCGTTTGGAATTGCAGCTGAAATTGCTAGTACTAATACCGCAAGAACAACTGAGAAAATAGACGCTTGGTTAAAATCGTATGTACCGCCAGTCATAGAGCCGATTACGTAGCTCATCATATGTACAAGCGCGAACGACCAAATAAATGCCCAAATGAAACGCATATTTTACACCTCTATTCGTTCAATCTGTCCTTATTGTAACACAATTGAAAAAAGAATATAGAAAAATATTTGTAGATTTTTCAACGCAAATTTGCATTCCGTTCATACATTATAGAAGAGTACTTTTATACGTTTAGAAAATAAGGCGGGGGAAAAATGAGTATTACGGAACGTTTTTTTTACTTAGAAAAAGAGCCATGTGTCATTTATTTACCGGAGAAGCCAAATGGATTTTCTGTAATGCTTCTTGGTGATTACAACTACTTTATTGAGAATGGTACAAGTTTATGGACACAGCATGCAGGTAGATCTTATTTTTTACATGGCCTTATTGAGGAAGGCTACACGGTCTTTTCTTCTAATTTATACGGAAGACATTGGGGAAACGACCAATCTGTTCGTCTAGCAAAACGCTTATATGACGTTGTTTTGAGAAAAGAGACATTAAATGCGAAAATGCACATTATGGCAGACGGTATGGGGGCACTTGTAGCACTTGAAATGATGAACAAATACCCTGAATGTATACGCTCAGTCATTATGTTAAATCCGTGTTTAGATTTACCAGAATATGTGGAGTTTGAGAAAGAGCATAAGTTTTTTTACAAAAGATTAGTGAAGGAATTAAGTTTGGCGTATGATTCCAAAGAAGAAGAATTGGAGTCCAAAATAAATAAGAAAACATTTACGCTTCTTCCGTCTTGTGTACCTGTTAAAGTTTTCGTATCAACACAAGAAAAAAGAGGAAGAAAACAGTTGTTACGTAAATATGAGAAAATGAGGCAATTCAATCAATGCGATACTTCTGTCTTATTCCATCTGCAAGATGTGAAATATAAAATGGTTAGGCAAACGACTGATTTCTTTAAAAAATATGAAGAAGAATTGTGAAGCTCCCATATACATAAATGAGGAGCTATTTGTTTCAAGGAGAAAGGGTTGGTGGTATGGAGCGCGTGCTAATTGTAGGTGCACTTACGTTTGTAGGTTATCACCTTGTGAATAAAATGATGGCAGAAGAAGTAGAAGTGTACGGTCTTGATTTTGATGAATTCGAGAATATGACAAAAATTAATGAAGAGAAGTTATTGTTAATTGGGCGAAATGCGTTATTTACGTATTACTCGATAAGAGATGAAGATGGATGGAAATCAGTAGAAGGAGAGAAGTTCGATACGGTTTACTTTTGCCTGTATGAGCCAAATCAACAAAGTGGCTTTCGGAATGAAAGGGTCATATTACAGTATTTAAAGCGGATTATAAGATTGTGTGCAGAACATAAAGTGAAATTAAATCTAATTTCTTCTATTAAAGTAGGAAACGCAGATGAATCTGAAAATAAACGTTTATTTTTGAAAGTGGAAGAAGGATTGAAAAAAGGAGAGGTACAGTATAGTGTATTTCGAGTTCCTACATTATATGGGCCGTGGCAACCATCTTTTATGATGTATCATCAGCTCATTTTATCAGAACTGGATGAGAAAGAGTGCCATTATGCGAGTGAGGAAAACGGAAGTGATCTACTGTACGTGGAAGATGTATGTGAATACTTATGGGAAAATGGAATGAACGAGGAGCATCTCGGTATATACAATTTACTTAGTGGTAAAAAATCATTATGGAAAAAAGGTATGAACCTTTTACGTGCAGAGGATAAAGTGAACAAAGAGAATGAGGAAGAAAGAGATGATACTGTCGAGATTATTTCGATAAAAAGAAATACTCCGTTAGAATACGGTTTAAATAAACAATTGGCACATATGAAAAAATATAAAGAGTTATACGAAGGATAGCGAGCGTGTTACACTATGTATGTGAAAGTTTTAATGGAGAGGAAGAACATAATATGAATGAGAAAAGCATGCAATTTTTACAAATCGCAATGAAGCATTTACCAGAAGCAAAGGCCATTTTAGATGATAATGGAATTGCGCTTGATATGGAGAAAGCACAACCAGTATTAGAGTTATTAATGAAAGTTATGAACGAAGCATATGAGCTTGGGAAAGCAGATAAAGAATAAAACCTTCTTTTTTAGATGGAGGAGAGGCCCGAACCGTAAGTAGAAGCGGTTTGGGCCTTTTTATATTTCAAAAGAAACAGGAAAGGTATGTTTCTGTTTCTTTTAATAAACAATAAAGTGAATAATGCCTAGCTTTATGTTTTAGCTGAAATATATTCTAGACAAAAATACATTTATGTTTTAAAATTAGTACCAAGTCATAATAATTGATATAAAACGGAGGGCTGCGATGTGAACGTGGGCATTTTAGGGATCGGAAGATATGTGCCAGAAAAAGTAGTCACAAATCACGATTTAGAGAAAATAATGGATACATCCGATGAATGGATTCGTACGAGAACGGGAATTGCAGAAAGACGCATTGCCGATGATACAATAGATACTTCATATATGGCCGTAGAGGCTGCTAAAAAAGCACTTGAAGATGCAGGGGTTAGCGGAGAAGATATCGATCTTATTTTAGTGGCGACAGTAACACCAGATCGTGCGTTTCCAGCAGTAGCTTGTGTCATCCAAGAAGCGATTGGAGCGAAACATGCAGCTGCAATGGATGTAGGGGCAGCATGTGCTGGTTTTATGTACGGAATGATTACAGCGCAGCAATTTATTCAAACGGGAACTTATAAAAATGTATTAGTAGTTGGTAGTGATAAACTTTCTAAAATTGTAGACTGGAATGATCGCAATACAGCAGTACTATTTGGAGACGGAGCCGGTGCTATCGTAATGGGGGCTGTTTCAGAAGGAAGAGGCGTTCTATCTTTCGAATTAGGAGCAGACGGAAGTGGCGGTAAGCATCTATATCAAGACGAGTATGTTATGATGAATGGCAGAGAAGTCTTTAAATTTGCCGTTCGTCAACTTGGTGAATCTTGTCTTCGTGTGCTGGATAAGGCTGGTCTTACGAAAGAGGATGTGGATTTCTTAGTACCGCATCAAGCGAATATTCGTATTATGGAATCTGCAAGAGAGAGATTAAATTTACCACAAGAAAAAATGAGTATGACAATTGAAAAGTTTGGTAATACATCAGCTTCTTCAATTCCAATTGCAATGGTAGAGGAATTGCAAAACGGACGTATTCAAGATGGTGATTTAATTATACTTGTTGGTTTTGGCGGCGGATTAACATGGGGAGCAGTCGCTCTTCGTTGGGGTAAATAAGGACTGAGAGAAAAAAAGGAGTGTATTTTGTATGGAAAAAAAGAGGGTCGTAATTACAGGACTAGGAGCTGTTACACCGGTCGGTACAGATGTTGAAACAGCGTGGGAAAACATTAAAAAGGGTGTATCTGGAATCGGACGACTTACAAGAATTGATCCGGAACTATTTCCAGCAAAAGTAGCAGCAGAAATTAACGACTTTGAAGTTGAGAAATATATTGATAAAAAAGAAGCGCGCCGTATGGATCGCTTTACACAATATGCAGTAGCAGCAGCGAAAATGGCAGTTGCAGATGCAAAGCTTGAAATTACAGAAGAAAACGGACCTCGAATTGGTGTATGGATTGGTTCTGGTATTGGCGGTATGGAAACATACGAAGAACAATTTAAGATTTTTACTGAGAAAGGCCCGCGCCGCGTGAGCCCATTCTTCGTACCAATGATGATCCCAGATATGGCAGCAGGTCAAGTATCGATCGCAACAGGAGCAAAAGGAATTAACACTTGTTCAGTAACAGCTTGTGCATCTGGTGCAAACTCAATTGGTGATGCATTTAAAGCGATTCAGCGCGGTGATGCTGATGCAATGATTACAGGCGGAGCAGAGGCGCCGTTAACAAGTATGGCATTCGCAGGATTTAGCTCAGCGAAAGCATTAACATTCAATGAAGATCCAGCAACAGCTTGCCGTCCATTCGATAAAAACCGTAGTGGTTTCGTAATGGGTGAAGGTTCAGGTATTTTAATTCTTGAAGAATTAGAGCACGCATTAGCTCGTGGTGCTCACATTTACGCGGAAATCGCTGGTTACGGTGCAACTGGTGATGCGTTCCATATTACAATGCCAGCTCCTGGCGGTGAAGGCGGCGTGCGTGCAATGCGTCAAGCTTTAGCAGATGCAGGTCTACAGCCAGAAGATATTGATTACATTAATGCGCACGGTACAAGTACAGATGCGAATGAAAAGTATGAAACGATGGCAATTAAAGAAACGTTCGGTGAGCACGCGTATAAAGTAGCAATTAGCTCAACGAAATCAATGACAGGTCACTTATTAGGAGCAGCTGGTGCTGTTGAAGCGATCTTCTCTATTAAATCAATTACAGACGGAGTAATTCCTCCAACAATTAACTATGAAACACCAGATCCAGAATGTGACTTAGATTACGTACCGAATAATGCGAGACATCAAGAAGTAAACGCGGTTTTAAGTAATTCACTAGGATTCGGTGGTCATAACGCAGTATTAGTATTTAAATCGTATAAATAATAGATGAAATAAGGAGTTTTTTCGTAGCATATTGCGAAAAAACTCCTTATTTATTTTTACGCCTTTTCCTCCTTTTGCATATACATAAGAAAAAGGAGGGATAAAGATGGGGATTGTTGAAACTGCCGAGTGGTTACATCTATATTATGGACGGCCAGAAAAGTTGTGTGAGAAGTTTACGAAGTATATCCCGTTGCCAAAAGAAAGATTGTACCGCTTTTTAATTTCTAAAGGTATGTATCGCCCGGTTATGCGAGGAGAACAAGAGATTAAAGAGTTAGAGAAAAAGGAAATCTGGAAAGAGTTAAGTATGGAGTATGAGAAACTGAAAAATTGGTTGAAAGGTCCGGATGTCCCTGTCTTTATTTTATTATCAGATTCTTATAATCGAACTGTACAAGAAGAGTATAACGGCAGGGCTGGATTATCTATGCGTCACGTTATTTTCTTATTCGTATGCGGACGGAATTCGGTAGAAGAATTAAAAGTGTTATTGGCTCATGAATATCATCACATATGCAGGTTACATCAAATTGAGACGAAAGAAACAGAATATACATTACTTGATACGATGATTATGGAAGGGCTAGCTGAGCAAGCAGTAACGGAAAGATATTCAGAAAAAAACAATGCACCGTGGACGACGTATCTTTCAAAAGAAGAGGCTATTTATTATTGGGAAAACGTTGTACACGAAAGAATAAGTATAAAACGAGGAACAAGGGAGCATGACATCTTATTAAATGGATTTCATTCTTATCCGAAGATGCTTGGCTATACTCTTGGATTTCATATTGTCAAAGATTGTGTAACTTCAGAAGGAGAAGATACGCTTTCTTTATTACCTATAGATGCAAAAGAAATATTGGATAAAGCAAATACATTCCATATATAAAAAACAGGATCTCTATTTCCTGTTTTTTTTAGTATTAATAGAAGAAAAAATAATAATTAGAATATATTTCCTTAGGTGGAATAAAGTTAAGAAAAATTGAACATAATGATTGATACAAACAGTAGTGAAGTGAGGGGTAGTGAATGTTATATCTACATGATGTATGGGTAAATTGGTTTGAAGGTGAAGAAAATGGGTATAACGTTTGTCATTTTTACGAATGGCGGAAAGATGATACGATTGAGCTATTAGATCAAGTGCCATTATTAAAAGTAGATGCCACATTATATCATTACATCGAGAACGAATTGTTAGAGCTTCCGCAAAAAATGTTGGAAGACGTACATCATAAGGCTTATATTCGTAAAAATCATGAACGTTTGCAGCAAGAGTATTGCTTTGTAGTTACAGATGGAAAAGGAATTATTGCGATCGACACAATTGGTTACAATGTGCCAATTCGAAAGAGTAGACTTATACCGCGCCAAGAGCAGATGGTATATGAGATGGTAGAAAACGTACAAGCAGAAAAGTATGAGTTCCAAGTAGAAGAAATGGAAAAAGAACATCATATTTTATCACCATCACCTTTCATTATGAATGGCTTAACTCGTAAAGAACGACAGCTTAAACAATTATTATTTATGGCGTTAGATCAATTACATACAACGAAAAATACAGCAGAAATTCGCTATTGGTTCACAGAGTGGGATCCATCAGCATACGGAATGGTTCAACATATGGAATTTGAAGATATTTGGGCTAAACTGTATGATGAAGCGAAAACAGGCTGGTCTGAGAAGCACGAGCAATTATGTGAGCGTCTCGTAAAAGGACAGCCATTCTTTGAAAAGTTATGGGAAATGGAAAACGAGCAGAAGGTAAATTAAAAAACCGCCAATTGGCGGTTTTTTTATTTGTTGTAACTTGGCTTCAGCGAGCTCTTCGTGTCTAAGAACCTTCCCCACGAGAAGGTAAAAAGCACCTTCTGTGGGAAAGAACCTTAGCCGTCAGGGCTAAACAGTCGCCTCCGCTTTATAAGTTACCTACGTTTTCTACTTAACCCCATTGCGTTTTCTACTTTGCGAAGTTGTTTGAATGCAACGCGGTTTGCTTTTTCTGCACCTTTGTCTAGAATTTCGTCTAGTTCTGGTGAGCTGATTAGTTCGTTATATTTGTCTTGGATTGGACGAATTGCATCTACGACTACTTGTGCTAGGTCGCCTTTGAAGTCTCCGTATCCTTTTCCTTCGTACATTGCTTCGATTTCTTCTACTGTTTTTCCAGAGAATGAAGAGTAGATTGTTAATAAGTTAGAGATTCCAGGTTTGTTTTCTTTATCAAATTTCACAATACCTTCAGAGTCTGTTACAGCACTCTTAATTTTCTTTTCAATTGTTTTCGGTTCATCAAGCATACTGATCATTGATTTTGGATTCGGATCAGATTTACTCATTTTCTTCGTAGGCTCTGTTAATGACATAACGCGAGCTCCTACTTTTGGAATACGAATTTCAGGAACAGTGAACACTTCACGGAAGCGTTTGTTGAAACGCTCTGCTAGGTCACGTGTTAATTCCATATGTTGTTTTTGATCATCACCAACAGGTACGATTTCAGTGTTGTAAAGTAAAATATCAGCAGCCATTAATGGTGGGTACGTTAGTAATCCAGCTGGAACTGAGTCTCTACCTGATGCTTTATCTTTATATTGCGTCATACGCTCTAATTCTCCAACGTAAGCAACTGATTGCATAATCCATCCTAGTTGAGCGTGTGCTGGTACTTCTGACTGTACAAATAAAGTAGCTTTTTCAGGATCAATGCCGCATGCTACATAAAGCGCAGCAAGACTGCGGATGTTTTTACGAAGTTGTACGGGATCTTGAGGTACTGTAATCGCATGTTGGTTTACAATACAGAAATAACAGTCGTGTTCATTTTGAAGCTCTGTAAATTGCTTCATAGCTCCTAGATAGTTTCCAAGTGTAATCGTTCCACTCGGCTGAATACCAGAAAAGATAACTGACATAAGTAATTCCTCCTAAATTTGAATGCGTGATAGGGAAGAGAAGGCAAACAAAAAAGCCCATTCATCCCAAAAAACTATAGGGACGAATGGACCGCGGTACCACCCTAATTATTTCACTACTGTGAAATCTCTCTAATCCATAATAACGTTTGGATATAACGCCAAAGCCTACTACTTTCGGTTCGGTTTGGTGCTCAAAAGCCCATTCCACACTGCGCAATTACTTGTTCGCACCAGCCACAAGCTCTCTGAAATTGCCTCAATATGTACTCTTCTTTATCATCGCATACATATAAATTTATTTATTGTTACCTGAGCTCTTTTAATATGAAAGAACTAAAGTTTTATAACAAAATGTTTTGCTGATTATTATATCATATGGGATAGTGTTTGCAAACTACATCAAAATAGTAAAGCTAATGAGGGTCGAGAACAACCCAAGAACGATACCTGTAATACAAATTGGATACGTCCATTTGAATGAATATGTTTTATAAATACGTTCTTTCTTATCGGCAGGTTCCTCTACTTCTTCAATTAAAGACTCAATTTTTTTGTTCGTACCAAACACTCTTTGGAATGCGTAAATTGTTACATTGAAAAATCCATTTTGAAATATGAATAAAAAACCGCCGACAAGAATAAAAAGTAGTGCGGCATAAAACGATATATTGACAAAATTCAACAAAAATTGCGATGAAATGAGGATTGCGCCAATACTAGAAGCGATTATCGCTATGAAAATTAGTATACAAGTATGAAAAAAAACTTTATTCAAAATGTTCCCCTCCGTCAAAATATTACTAGAATTATTATACTATAAAAGCTATAATATGTACTAGAATTAATTTTTTGAAAATTATACGCAATTAAAGGTCTGATTTCAAGATGATGGTAGCAATGTTAACGTATCCCTTTACAAAAAAATAAAAAAATAAACATTTTATTAAAAATTTTAACAAAAAAACAAAAAACTATATTCACAATTGTTATATTATATGTATAATGAAAATTGTAGAAACTTGGAGATTATTCTTTCAATTCTACTTTTTTACAAGTGAGGGTACAGGAAGTGCAATTAGGGGAGGCAACACAACATGAAGAAAAAGATACCGTTATTACTTGCATCGACGTTGACGGTCAGTATGTTAGGAGCTTGTAGTTACCAAAAAGAGGATAATAAAGCAGGCGCAAAAGAAAAATCCTCAAACAAGCAAGTGTTAAATCTAACCGAGACAGCTGAAATTCCAACCATGGATACGACGTTATCAACAGATGCAGCATCTTCTAACATCATGAATAACACAATGGAGGGATTATATCGTCTGGGGAAAGACGATAAACTTGTTCCAGGTGTCGCTAAATCTTATGAGAAATCAGAAGATGGCAAAAAGTATGTGTTCAAGTTACGTGAAGATGCGAAATGGTCTAATGGTGAACCTGTAACAGCGAAAGACTTCGTTTATTCTTGGCGAAGAGCTGTAGATTCAAACACAGGTGCCAAGTTTGCTTACATACTATTTGATGTTAAAAATGCGGAGAAAGTTAACAAAAAAGAATTGCCAGTTGAAGAGCTTGGTGTAAAGGCAATTGATGATCATACACTTGAAGTGGAATTAGATAACCCTGTTCCTTATTTTGTAAGTTTAACAGTCTATCCAACATTGTATCCTTTGAATGAGAAGTTTGTAACAGAACAAGGAGCAAAATTTGGATTAGAGTCCAATACGACACTTTATAATGGTCCATTCGTATTAAATGAATGGAAGCATGAACAAAGTTTCCAACTTAAGAAGAATCCAACGTATTGGGAAAATAAAGAAGTAAAACTTGAGGAAATAAACTTCAATATTGTTAAGGATCGTTCAACTGCTATAAATTTATATGAAACGAAAGCAATTGATCGTGTAGTCTTAACATCAGAGTTTGTAGACAAATACAAATCAGATGCTGACTTTAAAACGATTAAGAGACCATCTACACAATTTATTCGCTTAAATGAAAAGAATAAATTTTTAGCAAATAAAAATATCCGAAAAGCAATTGCAATGTCCTTTGAACGTGAAAATATAGGGAAAGTTATCTTAAACGATGGTTCAGAGGGGATATATGGTTTTGTTCCGAAAGGCTTAGCAAAAGGTCCGAATGGAAAAGACTTCCGTGAAGAGAACGGAAAGCTTATAAAAGAGGATATTAAAGAAGCTCAAAAATATTGGGAAGCTGGTAAAAAAGAACTTGGTGTAGACAAAGTAGAGTTAGAGCTATTAAACTTTGATACTGATGATGCTAAAAAAATCGGAGAGTATTTAAAAGGTCAATTTGAAAAGAACTTACCAGGTTTAACAGTTTCAACAAAAATGCAGCCATTTGCACAAAAATTAAAACTTGAAGCAAGTGGAGATTATGCAATGTCATATGCGGGATGGAGTCCAGATTATATGGATCCAATGTCATTCCTTGAAATGTATACGACAGGTAATGCACAAAACAAAGTAAATTATGCAAACCCAGCGTATGATGATTTAATTAAAAAAGCGAAAACAGAAGTTGATGTACAAGCTCGTTGGGATGCATTATTACAAGCGGAAAAACAACTGCTTGAAGATGCAGCGATTGCTCCAGTATATCAACCAGGAAAAGCTTATTTACAACGTGGCTCAATTACTGGCCTATTAGAACATAAATATGGCGGAGAATTTAGCTATAAGTGGGTTGAACTCAAAAACTAAAAATGGTTTCCATCATGAATAAGGGTATATGCCTATGATGGGCGTATGCTCTTATTTTAAAAAAATAAAAGTAAGAATATTTTAAACTATCTTATTGCTTTTGAGAAAAACGGGGAGGTGCTTGACTATGGGACGTTATGTATTAAAACGTTTCGTGTACATGGCTTTGACATTATTTTTAATTACTACACTGACTTTCTTTTTGATGAAATTACTTCCGGGTTCTCCGCTTAAAAACCAGGAGAAACTATCACCGGCACAAAAAGAAATCATTCTTGAAAAATATGGCTTAAATGATCCAGTACCAGTTCAATATGCACGTTACTTAGGTAACTTAGCAAAAGGTGATTTAGGGGTATCATTCCAATATGATAACCGTCCAGTAACAGATATGATTGTGGATCGCATTGGACCATCAGCACAACTTGGTTTACAAGCGATTATATTAGGAACATTTATCGGTTTAATTTTAGGAATCGTTGCGGCACTTCGTAACAATACGTGGGTCGATTATGGGGCGACAATTATTTCCGTACTCGGGATGTCGGTACCATCGTTCGTATTCGCCGCATTACTACAATATTTCGTAGGGGTAAAACTTGGGTGGTTCCCAGTAGCATTCTGGAAAGGACCAGAGTTTACCGTAATGCCTACAATCGCTTTATCGATGGCAGTTATCGCAACAATCGCACGTTTCGCTCGTGCAGAGTTAATTGAAGTTATGCAAGCTGACTACATTTTAACAGCGAAAGCGAAAGGAATTAGCCAAGGCGTTATCATTATCAAACACGCACTTCGTAACGCGTTAATTCCAGTTGTAACAATTTTAGGACCAATGGTTGCAGGATTAATTACAGGGACATTAGTTATTGAGCAAATTTATGCTGTACCAGGACTAGGGGAACAGTTCGTTAAATCTATTACAGTGAATGACTATACAGTTATTATGGGAACTACAATTTTCTATAGTGCGATTTTCATCTTAGTTATTTTCATTGTCGATATTTTATACGGAATTATTGATCCTCGTATTCGTTTAGCGGGAGGGAAAAAATGATGAAAGATGTACAAAAATTATCTCCAGATTTATTTCAACAAGCCAATCAAAATAATGTGGATAATGAAGTCATTGCCCGTCCAAGCTTAACGTTTTGGCAAGATGTAAGAAGACGTTTGTTCCAACATAAAGGAGCAATGTTTGGTTTCATTTTATTAGCGCTTATTATATTACTAGCAATTTTAGGACCGATGGTAAGTAAGCACTCGTATAAAGAGCAAGATTTAGGTCGTGCGAAATTACCACCGAAAATTCCTGTTATTGAAAATGTTCATTGGCTACCATTTGACGGTACAGATCAATATGGTGTTGACCAATATGAAAAACGTGATATTAAAGAGTATTTCTGGTTCGGTACAGATGACCTTGGACGCGATTTATGGACAAGAACATGGGAAGGTACGCGCGTATCATTATATATCGCTCTTTTAGCAGCAGCAATTGACTTAGTAATTGGGGTTGCATATGGAGGTATTTCAGCGTTCTATGGCGGTAGAGTAGATAATATTATGCAACGTATTATGGAGATTATTAACGGTATTCCATACTTAATCATCGTTATTTTAATGGTAATCATTATGGGATCTGGTATATGGTCAATTACACTCGCAATGGCGATTACAGGTTGGATAGGGATGTCGCGTATCGTTCGTGGACAAATCCTGAAATTAAAAAATCAAGAATACGTATTAGCATCTCGTACATTAGGTGCAACAAATACACAGTTAATTGTAAAACACTTAATCCCGAACGTAATGGGACCAATTATCGTAATGACAATGTTTACAATTCCAACAGCAGTGTTTGGTGAGGCGTTCTTAAGCTTTATCGGTTTAGGTATTCAGCCACCATTCGCATCACTTGGTTCTCTTGTAAACGATGGTTATAAATCAATTCAAACGTATCCACATATGATGTTCATCCCAGCGGTTGTCATCAGTATGTTAATCTTAGCATTCAACTTAATGGCAGACGGATTACGCGACGCGTTAGATCCAAAAATGCGTAAGTAAAAGAGGGGAGAAGTAAAAATGAAAACATTGCTAGAGGTAAAAGATTTGCAAGTCTCCTTTGATACACATGCAGGTGAAGTACAAGCTGTACGCGGTGTTACTTTTGATTTGAAAAAAGGAGAAACATTAGCGATTGTAGGAGAATCTGGTTCTGGTAAATCAGTTACTTCTAAAGCGTTAATGGGATTAATTCCGAATCCTCCAGGACGTATTAAAAACGGTGAAATCGTATTTGAAGGTCGTGACTTAACGAAATTAACAGAAAAAGAAATGCAACAAGTGCGCGGTAAAGATATCGCGATGATTTTCCAAGATCCAATGACATCATTAAATCCAACGATGACAATTGGAAATCAAATTATGGAAGGCCTTATTAAACACCAAGGGATGAGTAAAGCAGATGCACGTAAAGTTGCGTTAGAATTAATCGACCTTGTAGGTATTCCGAATCCAGAAGCGCGCTTAAAACAATATCCTCACCAATTCTCAGGTGGTATGAGACAGCGTGTAGTTATTGCGATGGCGTTAGCTTGTAACCCGAAATTATTAATTGCCGATGAGCCGACAACAGCGCTAGACGTTACAATTCAGGCGCAAATTTTAGAACTTATGAAGGACATTCAGCAAAAAACAGAAGCAGCAATCATTTTCATTACGCATGATTTAGGTGTAGTGGCAAACGTTGCGGACCGCGTAGCAGTTATGTACGCTGGTAAAGTTGTTGAAATTGGAACGGTTGATGAAATTTTCTACAATCCAAAACATCCGTATACTTGGGGCCTAATCGCATCTATGCCAAGTTTAGATGGTTCAGAAGAAGAGTTATATGCAATCCCTGGAACGCCTCCAGATTTATTAAAGCCGCCAAAGGGAGATGCTTTTGCACCACGTAACCCGCAGGCGCTGAAAATTGATTTTGAAATGGACCCACCTTTATTTAAAGTAAGTGATACACACTACGCGGCAACTTGGTTACTTCACGAGCAAGCTCCAGAAGTAAGACCGCCGGCAGTTGTGGAAAAACGCATTCTTCAAATGAAAGCAGGTGAACAACATGACTAAACAACGTGAGAAATTAATTGAAGTAAAAAATGTAAAGCAGCACTTCGACGTGAGTGGTGGTGTTGTCAAAGCGGTTAATGATATTTCATTTGATATTTACCGCGGAGAGACATTTGGTCTTGTAGGAGAATCAGGTTGTGGTAAATCTACAACTGGAAGAACGATTATTCGTTTATATGATGCAACTGCTGGTGAAGTATTGTTCGATGGTGAAAATGTACATGGTAAAAAATCACGCGCACAACTGAAGAAGTTCAACCGTAAAATGCAAATGATTTTCCAAGATCCATATGCATCATTAAACCCTCGTATGACAGTAGGGGATATTATTGCAGAAGGTATTGATATTCACGGACTAGCAAAAGGCAAAAAAGAGCGTATGGACCGTGTTCATGAATTATTAATCACAGTTGGTTTAAATAAAGAGCACGCAAACCGTTTCCCGCATGAATTCTCAGGTGGACAACGTCAACGTATCGGTATCGCTCGCGCACTTGCTGTAGAACCGGAATTTATCATTGCCGATGAGCCAATCTCAGCACTTGATGTTTCAATCCAGGCGCAAGTTGTAAACTTACTGAAAAAGTTACAAAAAGAAAAAGGGTTAACATACTTATTCATTGCCCATGATTTATCAATGGTAAAATACATTAGTGACCGAATCGGCGTAATGTACCGTGGTCAAATCGTTGAGCTAACAACAAGTGAAGAGTTATATGCGAATCCAATTCATCCATATACGAAATCACTATTATCAGCAATTCCGCTCCCAGATCCAGATTATGAGCGCAATCGTAAACGTATCGTATACGATCCATCTCAGCATGATTATGCTAGCGAAGCACCAACAATGCGTGAAATTCGCCCAGGACATTTCGTATTATGTTCTGAAGCGGAGTATAAGAAATATAAAGAGATTTATCAATAAGAAAGAGAGTCATTCTTCTATGATGAGGGGTGGCTCTTTTTTTTATGGATTGAAGAAAGTGAAGGGATAAATTTGCTTTAATATTAGATTATTTCTATTTTGAGACTAGAAAAAAGAATATTGACGAATTGAAGATAGAAATTGAAAAGTATAATTAAAAAAGCTGTTCCAACAATTTGTTGGAACAGCTTTTCTCCAATGCAAATTTCATTTACAAATGACTGCATCTCAATTAAACGAGCATTACTGTGCCTGAACAGAAACAATCTCTTCTTGTTCTTCAGGTTTAACGAGTGCATAACGTTCCCACGCTCTACTTTTCCAGCGGAAGAACATAATGATGGCACGTGTCCATTCATCAATAGCAATCGCTAACCAAATACCAACGAGCCCCATATCTAAATGGAAGGCGAAAAAATAACCGAGTGGTAAACTCATTAACACCATAGAGAACGCTCCGATTAAAACTGGGTACTTTGCATCACCAGCTGCGCGAAGTGAATTGATAATGACGATGTTCATCGTACGTCCCGTTTCAAGTAGTACACTAAGTAAAAGAACTGATGCACCTAACGTAATAATGTGCGGATTATCTGTGAATAGTCCCATTAATTGTGTACGGAATGTAATGACGAGAGCGACCATACATAAAGTGACTCCAATTGCCCACTTTACACTTTTCCATACGCGTTCATACGCTTCGTCTTTTTCCCCACCGCCAACGAGGCGTCCGATAATAATGGCTGTTCCCATACCGATCGCAATCGCGAATAAATAAGTGAACATAGAAATGTTCGTAGCGTATTGTCTCGCCGCTAATGATTCCGTTCCTAAGTATGTTGCATAGTATAAGAAGACAATTTGGCAAGCTTGATACATAACTTGCTCAAATGCAGATGGAATCCCGATTTTTAAAATTTTCCCGATGTATTCTTTTGATAAGGTGAAGTAATATTGTAATTTCACACGGTATTCCATAACGCGGTACAGTAACCAGAAGAAAACGATAAGTGCGATTAATCTGCTGACAGCAGAAGAAATGGCAGCCCCTTGTACACCGAGCTCTGGGAAACCAAATTTTCCGAAAATGAGTACGTAGTTTCCAGCGATATGAATAATATTCATTCCAAGTGAAATAAACATCGCTTGCTTTGTGAAGCCATGTACGCGGATAATTGCGGCTAATGAATTAATAATAGCTTGAAGGAAAATAGCGCCTCCGACGATGGATAAATAGTTTTGCGCATACATGAGTACATCGCCTTGTAAGTTCATTGCCATCATCATATGTTTTGAAAATAAAAGAAAACCAGCGCTTATAATGAGTCCGACCACTAAATTTAATGTGACGGCTAAAGCTGATATTTTAGATGCTTCCATAAAACGTTTGGAACCGAGGTATTGAGATACGACGATAGCTGCGCCGTTCCCGATGACTTCTAGTACCAAAATAGCGATATGGAGATATTGATTCGCTGCACCAACCCCAGATACAGCATCGTCTGATAATGCACTTAACATGAAAGTATCAGCGATCCCCATTAACATAAATAGAAAAACTTCTAGAAAAATAGGCCATGTTAATAGGAATAAACTTAATTTCTCTGTCGGCCCGTTTTTTGCCTGAATTGCTGTCATGTCCGTCCCCTCTTTACCGATATCTATTTTTAGCAAAATGTATCGTAACATACTTTCTTATCCTTTGCACTCATTTTAACCTACATATCTTTATTATGAAGAGAGTGCTATTTTATGATAAAAAGAGAAGGATAATTATGCACAAAGTATTATAAAATATAAAATTTATTTTTCTCTGATAATTTAGAAAAATATAAAAATTATTATTTTCAACACTTTAGTAAGGATAATCAACAATATGAAACGTTTACAAAGGTTTGTTTTTTAACAGAAAATTTTAATAAAATAGAAATATAAATATACAAAAAATATATTTGTATGTATAATATGAATTGTTAGAACATATATATATTTCTATTTGTTTGAAAATGAAAGGGCTAACATTTTTTTGGAGGGTGGAAGTATGAAAAAAAAGATACCAGTTTTTGTAGCGTCAACAGTAGCGATGAGCATGATGTTAGGGGCATGTAGCTACCAAAAAGATGAACCGCAAGCGAACGCAAAAGGGGATAGCGGGAAAAGCGGTGCGAAGCAAGTTATTAACTTAATTGAAACACAAGAAATTCCAACGATGGATCCAGCGTTATCAGCTGATGCAGTTTCTTCAAGAGTAATGACTAATACGATGGAAGGCTTATACAGTTTAGGGAAAGATGATAAGCTAGTTCCTGGTGTAGCGAAGGAATTCCAAAAGTCAGAAGACGGTAAAAAATATACATTTAAGTTACGTGAAGACGCAAAATGGTCAAATGGTGAGCCTGTGACGGCGAAGGATTTCGTATACGCATGGCAAAGAGCGATTAACCCAGATACAGCTGCGAAATCAGCGTACATTATGTATGATATAAAAAATGCAGAGAAAATTAATAAAAAAGAGATGAGTCCAGATCAATTAGGCGTGAAAGCGATTGATGATCATACATTAGAAGTGGAATTAGACAATTCAATTCCATACCTTGTAGATTTAATGGTATATCCAATCTTCTATCCTGTGAATGAAAAGTTTGTGAAAGAGCAAGGTACGAAGTTTGGTTTGGAAGCGAATACAACACTTTATAACGGACCATTTACATTAAGTGATTGGCAACATGAACGTAGCTTTAAAATGACAAAGAGCGCGTCATATTGGGACAATAAAGAAGTGAAGATTGAGGAAGTAAACTTTAATATTGTAAAAGATACGTCTACGCCAATTAATTTATATGAAACAAACGCAGTCGATCGAGCGACGTTATTAGCAGAGTTCATCGATAAATATAAAGGAAAACCGGATTTCCAAACAGTAGAAGATACATCTGTATTCTTCCTTCGTTTAAATCAAAAAGACCCAGCTTTAGCAAATAAAAATATTCGTAAAGCAATTTCACTTGCTTTTGAACGTAAGCCGTTCGTTGATACATTATTAAATAACGGTTCTAAGCCAGCAACAGGATTAATTCCTGATAACTTCATTAAAGGGCCAGATAAGAAAGACTTCCGTGCTGTAAATGGAGATATTGTAAAACCAAACGTGAAAGAAGCGAAGAAGTATTGGGAAGCTGGTAAAAAAGAACTTAGTAAAAATGAAATCGAATTAGAGTTATTAAATGAAGATGTTGAATTATCGAAGAAAACAGGTGAATATTTAAAAGGTGAGTTAGAAAAGAATTTACCAGGTTTAACAGTGAAGATTAAACAACAACCATTTGCGCAAAAACTAAAACTAGAAGATGCGGGCGATTATGTGATGTCATTCTCTGGATGGAGTGCAGACTTCCCAGATCCAGTTACATACCTTGATATGTTTGTGACGGACGGATCGCAAAATAAAATGAAATACTCTAATCCGAAATATGATGAAATTATCATGAAAGCGAAGAAAGATGGAAGCGATGTAAATGCCCGTTGGAAAAACTTATTAGAAGCAGAGAAAATGTTACTTGATGACGCTGCGATTGTTCCAGTATATCAACGTGGTAGAGCATATATACAAAGAGAATCAATTAAAAATATGTACAACCATAAATATGGCGGTGATTTAAGCTTTAAATGGGCGTCAGTAGAGAAATAAGAAAAAAGCAGGTGATTGCCTGCTTTTTTTAATACGTACGTTTCTTATAAATACCTTTCCCGCCAACTTGATTCCAGCCGGATTGCACATCCAAACTTTTATTAACAAACTTCATCTTTTCTTTTCCGCCAAAGAGTTTTTCACCAATGCTATTTGTAATGACACCAATCAATGCTGTTATTCCGATGATGAGGGCAGCAACCGTGACAAAATCAATAAAAAAAGCAATCATTTGCAAATTCCCCCTTTGCCTGTCTGTATGTTTATTGTATGAGATAAAAGACAAAAAAGAAAGAAATGTCAGAAAAATAACGGATTTATTTTAGAAATCGTATAGACACGAATGAGAATGTTTGTTAAAATAAGAACAAATGTTCCTTTTCATTCTCACTTGTATAGTCTTACATTTCTTAATTGATTTATCAAGAAAAGGTAAGAAAACGTTCTCTTTTTCATAGGAAAGATTCTGGAACAATAACTATATATCATATGAATAATCTATGAAAAGCAAGCGTTAAGAGGGTTGGAGGTATTGTTAAAGTACAGATAAAGCGAGTGTGATCATGTTACATAGCAGTGGAATACACGGAAGAGTTTTCTCAATTAGAAGGAAATTTACTGTATATTTCTTGCAAAATCTATTGTATAATGATTATAGAAGTTACTTATTAAAAGTAATTGTTGTTTGCTAAAAGTTGTTGCTTACATGAAATGCGATTTTTGCACTTTGTTTTAAGACAAGGTATCGCAAAAAATGGCTGAATTTAGAAATTTAAACTGTAATTAGTACAGAATTTGTACTCTTTAAGGAGAGTGAGCTTTGTATGGTAACATTATATAGTTCTCCAAGCTGTACGTCTTGTAGAAAGGCGAAATTATGGCTAGAGGAAAATCATATTCCTTATACAGAACGTAATATTTTCTCAGATCCATTAACGATTGAGGAAATTAAAGAGATTTTACGTATGACAGAAAGCGGAACGGATGAGATTATTTCTACTCGTTCGAAAGTTTTCCAAGAATTAAATGTAAACTTAGAGTCTTTACCACTTCAAGATTTATATAAGATGATTCGTGACTATCCAGGGATTTTACGTCGTCCAATTATGATTGACGAGAAACGCCTTCAAGTAGGTTACAATGAAGACGAAATCCGCCGTTTCTTACCACGTACTGTAAGAACGTTCCAATTACGTGAAGCACAGCGTCTTGTAAATTAATTATAATAATATGAAAACCTTCTACTTATTATATAGTAGAAGGTTTTTTTTAATGTTTCACATTTCGTAATCGAACTTGTTGCACGATAATACCGATGCATAAAATGGTGAAAATAAATAAGTAAGGAATGCTTGCAGTGAAACTTGGGTTGTTATGAAAAAAGGTTGCAAGTCGGTCTTCATGTGTGACCATTTTTCCTGCTGTATAGGCGAGAATCGCTGCCCCGCAATAAATGAGGAATGGAAAGCGTTCCATAAGTATTAAAATAAGTTTGCTGCCCCAAATAATAATCGGGATAGAGATGAGTAAGCCGATTATTACGAGTAATAATCTTCCATGAGCTGCCCCTGCAATGGCAATAACGTTGTCAAATCCCATAACAAGGTCCGCGAATACAATTGTACGCACAGCTTGAAATAAAGTTGTTTTTCCTTGAATAGAAGAAAGATCGTTGCTATTATCGGTTAGTAAATTTACTGCAATTAATGTAAGTAAAACGCCGCCGATAAGTTGCAGAAATGGAATGTCGAGTAAATAGACAGCTAGTATAGTAAGGAGAATTCTTAGTACGATTGCTAAAAGAGTACCAATCAAAATGGCTTTATTTCGTTTCGATTCAGGTAAATTTCGGCTAGCTAGTGCGATAACGATTGCGTTGTCACCACCTAGTACAACATCGATACCGACAATCATTAGTACAGATGTTAAAAACTCTAAGTCCATTCGTCTGCCTCCATTTATGATGTTTTAATAAGCGAACTATATGTATGTGGTGAAGAGAGAGTAAATCATCTTCTCTAATAAAAGTTTCACTTTATTACAGTGTACGGTGGAAGGTGGAAATGTATGTCCAAATTTTTTGTGAGTAAGAAATCGCTATAATGATATATTTGTTTAGACAATCGAATAAAGATAGGCATATAACTATTTTTGTAAAATAAATCGATTTTATTTCCATTCTGGAGAATCTTATCATAAAATGAGAGTACAAGAATCTATTGATTTGTCATATGAGTGGGGAATCCCTTCATAACAATTCCAAACAGGAAGGGAGAGTTGTATTTTGGATATTGAAAGAATTAATGACCATACGATGAAATTTTTTATTACGTACATTGATATAGAGGATAGAGGGTTTAATCGTGAAGAGATTTGGTACGATCGCGAACGAAGTGAAGAGCTCTTTTGGGAGATGATGGACGAAGCTCGTGATCATGACGATTTCTTTATTGATGGGCCGTTATGGATTCAAGTGCAAGCAGTCGATAAAGGGATTGAAGTACTTGTAACGAAAGCAGAGCTTTCAAAGGATGGACAAAAGTTAGAACTACCAATAGGTGTAGATAAAATCATAGACATTCCTCTAGATGAAGGCATTGAATCATTATTCCAGCAAGAATTAGTGGAAGAGGTAGAAGAGCAAGCAGGAACAAACTTTAACGAAGATGGTACGTTTGGCTTTTTAATTAAGTTTAATGATTTTGAAGATGTTATTTCATTAAGTCACCGTCTTATCTTTGAAGATATAAAAGATGAGCTGTATTCATTTGAGAACCGCTATTATGTATATGTGGAATTCGATGAAGTGCTACATGATGAAGAAGAAATCGATCGTATTTTAAGTATTGTTTTAGAGTACGGAGAAGAATCAACTTTAACAATTCATCGTGTAAGTGAGTATGGGAAACAAATTGTGAAAGAGCATGCGCTTGAAACAATTCGCAATAATTTTCCTGCTAAAACGTAGGCCGATTTCTGTAGTATGAAATCGGCTTTTTATATGAAGAATAGGAAAGCTTTCTTAGTAAGGAGGTAAGAGATGAAAAATACGTTAAAGTTGATTTTCTTTGTTTTACTATTGTTCGCATTATTTGTTTCGTTACGTATGTTTATTGATGTAGCATTTTATTCGGATGTGATTGGGATAAAAGATGTGTCGATCCTAGGTATTATTAGTATTTTATTTACAGTATCTGCATTTTTAATTGGCTGCGTGATTTTCTTAGAGAACCGTCATCCGTCAAAAACACTTACATGGCTCATTGTGTTAGGTATTTTTCCGGTATTTGGATTCTTCGCTTATTTATTATTCGGACAGAACTTTCGGAGGAAGAGAATGTTCCAAAAGAAGGCGTTGCTCGATGAACAAGCGTTTTTACAATATAAGGGACATGAAGATTATGAAGAACGGATTTTGCGCAATCATAAGCATCAAGAGCTGTTATTCCGTTTAGCGGACCGCTTAGGCGCTTTAAATATTTCATTTCAAACTGAAACGAGAACATTAACAAATGGAGATGAAACGTTTCAGGCCATTTTAGATGGATTAAAACGAGCGAAACATCATATTCATATGGAATATTACATTGTGCGTGATGATAAGCTTGGAACAGAAATTAAAGATATTTTAATACAAAAATCAAAAGAAGGCGTAGTTGTTCGTTTTTTATATGATGCGGTTGGAAGTTTTAGATTATCGAATTCGTATATTGAAGAATTAAACGACGCAGGTGTTGAAATGATTCCATTTTTCCCTGTGCGCTTTCCGATTTTAAACGATAAGATTAATTATCGAAATCACCGAAAAATCGTTATTATTGATGGGAATGAAGGATTTGTAGGTGGATTAAATATTGGTGATGAATATTTAGGGAAGGATAAGTACTTCGGCTTTTGGCGAGACACGCATTTATATTTGCGTGGTGAAGCTGTTCAAAGCTTACAACTTATTTTCCTTCAAGATTGGTTTTATATGACTGGTGAGGCTGTGCTAGCCCCTGAATATTTACAAGCGAAAGCAGTTGAGGGGGATCATTGGGGAGGCGTGCAGCTCGTTGCAGGTGGACCGGATAATAAATGGGAAACAATTAAACATTTATATTTTGCCATGATTTCTTCTGCACGGAAATCCATTTGGATTGCGACGCCGTACTTCATTCCAGATGATGATATTTTATCCGCATTAAAGGTAGCTGCACTTGCTGGTATTGATGTTCGTTTATTAATGCCGAGTAAGCCTGATAAGCGCACCGTCTTTTACGCATCGAGATCGTACTTCCCAGAGCTTTTAGATGCAGGGGTAAAAATATATGAATATGAAAAAGGTTTTCTCCATAGTAAAGTTGTCATTGTCGATTCTGATTTAGCTTCAATTGGGACAGCTAATATGGATATGAGAAGTTTTCATTTGAACTTTGAAGTAAATGCCTTTTTATATGATACAGACAGCATTCGAAAACTCGTTCAAGACTTTAAAGAGGATATAGAAGAATCAAGTGAAATTCATGTCGATCGTTTTCATAAAAGGCGTCTTCATAGACGGATTGTGGAATCGACGTATCGATTATTATCACCTTTATTATAAAAAGAGATGTCCCAAATTGGGACATCTCTTTTTTAAAAGGAATTTGTAATAAGTTGTAGAATATAAGGAGCTGAAAGGGTGTGATTCTGATGTTTATCGCTAAAAGAGAAAACGGAGAAAAAATTCATCTACTCTATCATCATGATGAAGAGCTTTTACATCGTATGCGTAAAAGGGAAAGCTTCTTTTGCATAGCTTGCGGGAAAGAAGTGCAAATGAAATTAGGGAAACAAAAAAGTTGGCATTTTGCTCATAAGAAAATGGACGCGTGTCTTGCCTTTTATGAAGCGGAATCTATGTATCATATGCACGGTAAAGAATTGTTATATAGGTGGTTCAAACGTCAAAGCTTCCCCGTATATATAGAGCACTATCTTCCAGAAATCCAGCAACGACCAGATATTTTTATAGAGAGAGCGGGGAGAACAATTGCGATTGAATATCAATGCGCAAATCTTTCTATAGAGCAGCTGTACAAACGAACCTATTCGTATTGGCGAGTTGGTATACAGGTCATTTGGATTATTGGTGGAAATCAATTGAAAAAGCAATCAGCATATTGGATAAAATTCTCCTCCCTTATGGCTTTCTCCTTACAATCTTATCCTCAGCCATTTCTTATTTTTTTCTGTCCGAAACAAAAATTATTTATGAAATGCGCGTTTCTCACTTCATTTTCTACAAGCATCTCTTTCTCACATATTATATATTTACCAACTGAAACGACTACTTTTGAAATGCTCTTTTCTCCCGTTTCTTTCCGAAAAGAAACATTAGGTGAGGAATGGAAACAGCGAAAGAGCTACTTTCGGAAAAATGCTTTACCCATTTGGAATTACAATCATAAGTCACTATTACGCCTCTTATATCAATGTAAATGTACCCCAGCAAATTTTCCTTCTGAAATTGGTGTGCCGCTCCCGTCCTCAATTGCTTTTCAAACAAATCCATTTATATGGCAAGCTTTTCTATATATGAAGTGTATAGGTGAGCTTGCGGTAGGCGATTGTATTTCCCTCGGGTATGTGTGTAGTTATGTGAAAAAGTATACGAAAAGGCGTATGCTCCCGTACTTTTCACAGCATATATGGAAAGTGGCAGTTACTGAATATATGGTATTTCTATGTTATGCAGGTGTATTGCAGAAAGTGGGGACTTATAAGTACCGGAAAAAAAGAGGTGTAGTTATGCTGAAAACAGAGGAGGAAGTTATGAAATATGATGAAATTTGCTTAGCGTATGCCTTATCTTTATTTGAGGCAAAGTACAACATGAGAGAAGGAAAAGGGGATATAATAAAGACTGATCGTGAAGGAATTACATAAGAAAAATCGAATTGTATGTAAGTAGAGATATTTAAAGGAGGGCTTAAAGGATGTCTGAACAAAACACAGCAAAAACATTACCAGATCGCAAAGAGATTGAAGAATCAAGTACGTGGCGATTAGAAGATATTTTCCAAACAGATGCAGAATGGGAAAAAGAATTCCAAGCCATTAAAGAGCTATTACCGAAGTTAACTGAATTTAAAGGGAAACTTGGTGACTCTGCGAATAATTTACTTGAAGCATTGCAATATGAAGATGAAATTTCAATGCGATTAGGTAAGCTATATACATATGCACATATGCGTTACGATCAAGATACAACAAACTCTGTGTATCAAGCGTTAAATGACCGCGCGACAAATTTATATTCACAAGTATCTAGCAGCACAGCATATATTGTGCCGGAAATTTTATCGATTTCAGAAGATACACTGCAAACATTCTTGAAAGAAAATAGAGACCTAAGTGTATATGAACATGCATTAGAAGAAATTACGCGACAACGCCCGCACGTATTATCTGAAGCGGAAGAGGCTCTATTAGCAGAAGCATCTGAAGTAATGAGTGCATCAAGTAATACATTTGGTATGTTGAATAATGCGGATTTGAAATTCCCATCTATTAAAGGTGAGGATGGAGAAGAAGTAGAAATTACACATGGTCGTTACATTCAGTTTTTAGAAAGTGATGATCGTCGTGTGCGCGAAGATGCATTCAAAGCTGTATATGAAACGTACGGAAAATATAAGAATACATTTGCAAGTACGTTAAGCGGAGCTGTGAAACGTAATAATTTCAACGCCCGTGTTCGTAAATACGATTCTGCACGTCAAGCGGCATTAAGTAATAATAATATTCCTGAAGCTGTGTATGATCAACTTGTTGAATCTGTAAATGATAATTTACATTTGCTACATCGTTACATTGATATTCGTAAGCGTGCACTAGGGCTTGATGAGCTTCATATGTATGATTTATATACACCACTTGTACCAGAAGTGAAAATGAACGTGAAGTATGAAGAAGCACAAGACATGTTATTAAAGTCTTTAAACGTGCTTGGTGATGAGTATGTTGACATTTTAAAAGAAGCATATGAAAATCGCTGGGTAGATGTGTATGAGAATAAAGGAAAACGAAGCGGAGCATATTCATCTGGTGCATACGGAACAAATCCGTATATTTTAATGAACTGGCATGATAATGTAAATAATTTATATACACTTGCTCATGAGTTCGGTCATTCTGTGCATAGTTACTACACAAGAAAAACGCAGCCGCACGTATACGGTGATTATTCAATCTTCGTTGCAGAAGTAGCATCAACTTGTAATGAAGCGCTTCTAAACGATTATTTATTAAAAACGACAGAAGATAAGAAAGAGCGTCTATACTTATTAAATCATTATTTAGAAGGATTCCGTGGTACTGTATTCCGTCAAACGATGTTCGCAGAGTTTGAGCATATTATTCATAAGAAAGTACAAGAGGGACATGCGGTTACGCCAGACATGTTAACGGAGATCTACTATGATTTAAATAAGAAATATTTCGGTGATTCTTTAGTAATCGATGAAGAGATTGGTTTAGAGTGGTCTCGTATTCCGCACTTCTACTACAACTATTACGTATATCAATACGCAACAGGATTTAGTGCAGCAACAGCTCTATCTAAACAAATTTTAGAAGAGGGGCAACCAGCAGTAGAACGTTACATTAATGAGTTCTTAAAGGCAGGAAGCTCAGATTATCCAATTGAAGTGCTGAAAAAAGCTGGAGTAGATATGGCATCTCCAGAACCGGTAAAAGAAGCATTGCAAGTGTTTGAAGAGAAATTAAATGAATTAGAAGCATTATTATTTGAAGAGAAGTAATAGTAAAGACGAGGCATTTACCTCGTCTTTTTTGTTTTGAATATTTTTGTCGATATTTGTCGAAAAAATAAAGTGAATTTCTTTGTTTTTTCTAAATTAGAAGGCAATTTTGCGATTTTTTTTGTAGTTAAAACCCTTTAAATCGTTTTTTATGGTTGAAATAAGAGAGAGCGATGACAATGACTCCAAATAAAAGAGGAAAGGCAATAATTTTAGGAAAAGCTTGTAGTAGAGAGAGGATGTACAAGAAAAAAGAAACGATGACAGCTAGTAAGAGAAGTAAAATATATGTTTTTTTCATACAGAACACCTCCAAAATGGCTTTTTTATAGCTTATTCAGAAATGAAAACGTTTAGAATGTGACAAAAGTGTGAAATTCGACAAAAGGGGTTGTCATCTGACGTCGAATCTTGTAATATAATAAGCGTGAACGAATTCACATACAAACATATACCCCTTTGTTTGAACGTGAAAATTTCTCCCATCCCCTTTAATATTTTTATAAGCCGTAAAGAAAAAGACCTGGTGTTTTACACCAGGTCTTTTTCTTTTGCTATCCATTTCCAATAACGCTCACATTTTACGTCAATCATTTGTACTTTTCGTTTTAGTTGTAATTTTTTCAGTTCGCGCTCGATTTCTTGTTGCGAGCAGTCATATATAAATGCTACTTCTTTTGAAGAGATAAATTGCGTTGCTTCTAATAAAACTTCTAAAGGTGGTAATGGCTCTGGCTCAATTTCACATTTTACAAGTTCTTTCAATAATTGTACGTATACGTCGTAAGAATAAGTTCCAGCGATTTTAATACCTTCTTCATCTGAATTCGCATGAAAAAATACGAGAGAAGGTATTTCTGTAATATGCATCTCATTTGTGAATTTTAAGTCACATTGGAAAGCTTTTTTTGCGCTAGTGGAATGTAGGTCTTTTTTAAATTCTTCTACATCAATACCGCTATCTCTTGCACATGCAAGTAATAATTCACAATCAGGGTTTGATACATTTTCAAGGAAAATGTATTCTTGGAGTTTTCGCAAAAACTTCGAACCTGCTTTTCGGCCCTGCAACTCCGCTGCCTTAATTGCCATCGAAACTAAATAGGGTGTTGACGATGCCTCTTGCATATGTACCTTTCCATCACATGAAAAACCTTGTAAACTTGTTGTCTTTTCCCACACAAATCGAATATTAGCAGGTTTATTCCATTTGTGTGAGGAAGCGTTCGTTCCGTCCACTTTTCCTGTTACGATATGACGAATAGAGAAGTATTTCCCGTATTCAAGCCATAGTTTAATAATAAAGGGCTCAATTTCCCAGCAATCTTTACAAAGTGGATCAATAAATAAATATGCTTCTACAGACTTATGCTCACATGCGGAAGGAGATGGCATATTGATATGCTTTGCTTCCTGCTTATCCATTACACTTCACCTGTTTCGTTTGGAGTATTAACCATATGCTGAGCAGTTAATGCTAAACGTTCAAAAACAAACTCTCTTATATGACCGTGCACTCCTGTGTCATCCATTGCTTGCTCCATACATGATAGCCAAGCCTCTGCTCGTTTTGGAGTAATCTCAAACGGAAGATGGCGTGCTCTTAACATAGGATGACCATGTTCTTCAGTGTACAAATTAGGACCACCAAAATATTGCGTTAAAAATTGTTTCTGCTTCCTAGCGGTTTCTGTTAAATCATCCGGGAAGATGGGAGATAGGTCAGGGTGTTTGCTGACATAGGAATAAAATGTGTCTACTAATATTGCAATGCATTGTTCACCGCCAATTGCTTCAAATGGTGTCATCGGTTGCTTGCTCATCCTTTATAAACTCCTTTTTCCATGAAATGTATATCTATTGTAGCAATGGAATGTTCCAGAGGGCAAATAAATAGCCTTCATAACGTTCTTTGCTTATTCTACAGATGTAAAAGAATCTTTTCCTTTTAAAAAGTGAGATATATCCACTAGTAGAACGTATTCACTAGTGGAATTTTCACTTTAGCGTGCTTTGTTTTGTTTGGCAAGGAAAAAGCGTTTTACTTTATTATTTGTATGACGGATTGGTATGTCGTGCTGCTTTAATAAATGAATAAATGCAGCTTTGCCTGTTTCCTCATCTTGCACTTCAAATTCAATTTCATAATCATCGTGATTGTAATAGAAACTATGATCAAAGACAAGTGTTCCGCCTTCAAATAGCGTTTCGGCTCTTTCAGTTGTTAAACTGCCCATATAAGTTAAAGCGGAAACAGGAATTTGTAATTTGTGTAGTTGATCCATTACAGCCCCTGAAATGATTACGTTTGTTTCCATCATCATTCTTGCGGCTTCTTCTGTTACGACTTGATGCGTTTCCAACAAGCCGACTTCTGCAGGTTGTTTCAATGTTAATGTATAAGTTTCTCCTTTATGACGAATACGAAGTGCAGAGCCAGCTTCTTTTAATGAGAAGCCCGGTGTTTCAAAGTAGTGATTCACCTGTTTCGTAAATACCTCAATAGAGAATGATTTACATAATGTATCGAATTCTTCTTCTGTAACAATATTTTTAAATTCAATTTCAATTTCTTGTGTCATTGTATGCGCTCCTTTTGAAAAATAATTCTTTACACATTATCGCTTTTTCACAAATTTGGTTCAATGTTTTATTTGTTTGCGTCCATGTTATGATACAATAATACTGTTAAGTAAGACAGGAAGTTGAGATGGAGGAGTTAGAGCATGCAAAATAAAATTCAAGTTAAGAGCGTAGAAAAGAGAGAGAATGCTCTTATTTTTTGTGCGGAAAATAATGAAATAGAGGTAAAGGAGTTAAGTGCGCGTAATCACGTACTTGTAGACTCAGACAATTTATCATTTTTATATATCTTAGAAAACGAATCATCTTTCATTTATGTAAGTATTCCGCACACATGCTGGGAAGCAATGCATGAAGCAATGAATAAAGATATGGCAATGTTCGTTCGTGTGAATGACGTTGAAATGGAATTAGAAAGTTTAAAAGAAGAAGTAGAATATTTAGTTGAAAATATTGAAGGTAATGCAAATTACGGTGAAGAACTAGTAACTGCTGTAGAAAAAGTATTTCTATAAGCAAATGGATTGATTTTGGTGGTGGTTGAAATGAATCGAAATTGGGAAGAATTTTTAGCACCTTACCATCAAGCGGTGGCAGAGCTGAAAGTGAAACTAAAAGGAATGCGTACTCAATTTGCAATGTTAACAGAGCATTCTCCAATTGAGTTTGTAACAGGAAGGGTAAAGTCGGTTGCAAGTATTATTGATAAAGCGGAGAAGAGAAATGTACCGCTAGATCGGCTAAGAGAAGATATGCAAGACATCGCAGGCCTTCGTATGATGTGTCAATTTGTTGATGAAATTAAGCCTGTTGTAGAATATCTTCGAAAACGAAATGACTTTGAAATCGTGGAAGAACGTGATTATGTCACGCAAAAGAAAGATAGCGGTTATCGTTCTTATCACGTTGTCATTAGTTACCCAGTTCAAACGATTCAGGGAGAAAAAAAAGTATTGGTAGAAATCCAAATACGCACGTTAGCAATGAATTTTTGGGCAACAATTGAGCATTCTTTAAATTATAAATATAGTGGACGTTTTCCTGAAGATATTAAAATACGCTTGCAACGCGCAGCGGAAGCCGCGTTTTTATTAGATGAAGAAATGTCTTCTATTCGTCTTGAGATTCAAGAAGCGCAGAAAGCTTTTTCAAGAAAACAAGAAACGAAAGATTCCGAATCATAAACTAAAGGGTGTTGGGCGATGAAATTTACAATTATGTCAAAGGGAGATCAATCATCAGATACATTGGCAGGCACGATGAAAGAGTACTTGCTAGATTTTGGATTTATAATGGATGAAAAGGAACCCGATATTGTAATTTCTGTTGGGGGGGATGGAACGCTTTTATATGCGTTTCATCGTTATTATAATCGATTGGATGAAACAGCATTTGTTGGTGTACATACAGGGCATTTAGGTTTCTATGCAGATTGGTTACCGACAGAAGTAGAGAAATTAGTAATTGCAATTGCTAAAACACCATTCCAAGTGGTGGAATATCCACTTTTAGAAGTGATTATTCGCTATGTGAATGGGAGTAAAGAGTCACAGTATTTGGCGATGAATGAAGCAACTGTGAAAAGTGCGGAAGGTACATTAGTAACAGAAGTGGAAATACGCGGAGAGTACTTTGAAACGTTCCGCGGGGATGGCCTTTGTATTTCTACTCCTTCTGGAAGTACTGCGTATAATAAGGCGCTTGGCGGAGCGATTATTCACCCTTCTATTGAAGCGATTCAAATTGCAGAAATGGCATCTATTAATAACCGTGTGTTTCGTACTGTAGGGTCGCCACTCGTACTGCCGAAGCATCATACATGTGTGTTGAAGCCGGCTGCAGGAATGAACTTACAAATTACGGTGGACCATTTAACGATGGTGCATCAAGATGTGAAATCAATCCAGTATCGCGTTGCAAACGAGAAAGTACGATTTGTTCGTTTCCGTCCATTCCCGTTCTGGAAACGAGTTCGTGACTCGTTTGTGGCAGATAAATAGAAAGGGTTTATATATTTGAACAGATTTACATTGAAATGGGATATAGAATCGGCTGAAGAGGGAACTTTAGTTAGAGAATTTTTAAAAACAAAAGGGATTTCTAAAGCGGCATTAACGGATATAAAATTTCACGGCGGAGCTATTGAAGTAAATGATCAACATGCGAGCGTTCGTCATCAGTTGCAAGCTGGTGAAGAATTACGTGTCTTTTTTCCAGTGGAGGAAAGAAGTGAAGGGATGATTGCGGAAGATATCCCTTTATGTATTGTATATGAAGATGATGCGGTTCTTGTCATAAACAAAGAGGCGAACATGTCAACGATTCCGTCTAGAGAACATCCGGCAGGGAGTGTTGCAAATGCGCTCTTATCTCATTATGATAAGCAGCATCTTGCAAGTACAGTGCACATCGTAACAAGGTTAGATCGTGATACTTCAGGGCTTATGCTCATTGCGAAAAACCGTTTCGTGCATCATCTTTTATCGAAACAGCATCAACAAAAAGCTGTGAAAAGAACATATGAAGCAATCGTTCATGGTGAGATGACCGAACGAGAAGGAACAATTGATGCACCGATTGGACGAAAATCGGATAGCATTATTGAGCGAATAGTTTGTGAAGATGGGCAAAGGGCAGTTACTTATTTTAGAGTGATGGATAGCGCCAATCATAAGACGCATGTATCACTTGAGCTTGAGACAGGAAGAACGCATCAAATTCGTGTACATATGGCTCATATAGGACATCCGTTACTTGGCGATACTTTATATGGTGGGAAAAGGGATGAAATGAAACGACAAGCACTTCACAGTACATCATTGACGTTTTATCATCCTGTTTTAGAGAAGGAAATGTCTTTCACTACAACGATTCCAAGCGATATGCAGGAGGTAGTAAGGCATACTTAAAAAGGGAACAAAATTCTTATGTAATGAAGAATTTTGTTCCCTTTTTTCTTAGCGGAATAATATTAAAATTTGATTTTCACCCGTGCGCTTTATAACGAAAAATCCACTTTCGGATTTTGTTGCAATGCCATCGTTATTTGGACGACAATATCCATGCGTTTCGCAAGTGCCGTCATCGCGTACTAGCATTTGTCCAATTAATCCGACAGGAAGCCACTCGGCACGATCTTTTCTTGCTATATATTTGCAAGCTGGATCCCATTCTGTATTTAAAAGAGGTTGTATGTCTTGCGATTCCGCACATACATATTGACGTTTTCCAAAGCTATCTGTTTTGTAGCGTTTCTGCCAACTTAAAGCACCGCTATTTCCTATAAGTGCCGGGGTTGCGCTAGATATTCCTAAAATGAATGAATCGTTTGAAGTAGCGATCCGAATTTTTTCTTCGCTACTAAATGTAACGAAATAACCTACATCAATAAGATTATTGTCTGCTGTTTCAAACATTTGTGCAAAATCAGTTCCACTTGCATTGTAAGAAGCGCCATCAATATACATTTCCCCATTATGAGCAAGCCACTTTGCACCAATATGACGATCGGTTTCATTTGTACCGTTAGCAATAAACCAAGAATAAGATTCTTCTGCTGTGCCGAAGCGCCCCATAATATGGCTACCTGCAAAATGAGCCGTTGATGTATGATTACCTTCCGCATGAGAAGAGAATCCGTTAGCGATAGTCGCGGTTCCTTCTGCATGTGCTGCTTCGCCTAAAGCGATTGTATGTTTACCTTCCGCATGAGAATAAGATCCGCCTGCTGTCGTTTCACTTCCTTCACTATGGGAACTATGTCCAGTTGCTTTCGTTTTTGATCCTTCTGCATGAGAGAAAGAAGCTTTTGCATGTGTAAGAAGCCCTTCTGCATGTGAAGCTGTCCCCTCTGCATGAGAGTGAAGCCCCTCTGCATATGCATACCGCCCACCTTTTTTTACTTTTGTATTTTCAGGTGTAGGGGTTTGAATTATGATCGTTTTTTCCGTTTGTATATCATTGGATGGTGCTAATGCTTCTTTTATTTTCTTTACTTGATTGATAATAGCAGCTGGAATTTCTACTTCTGTTTTTTGATTTATTGCTACAGGTGTATTTTCTTCTATATTTTTCTCTGTTTGCTCAGAGGGCACAATCTGTTCATTATGAGTAGAGAGAGGTTTATTTTTTTGTTGCATCTTTGTTTTTCTATTATCAATTATGCGGCTCATTACAGCATTTTCTAAAGAGACATATTTTGGTCTAGCTTTGTTTTTTTGGGATGCCTCTTGTCCTTCCAGTTCTTCTAAAGCTGCAGCTCGGATGCTGCACCAGTTGTTAATTCCGTACATGGGCAGATAAAAAGGCGGGCATTTTCTTTTTTGTTTAGAAGATTTTTTCTTCATTCTGTCACCTCCTGCGACAGTATATGCCGTGTAATTAAAAAAAGATGCACTTTATCGCATCTTTTTTTAATTACTTTACCTAGTTTTTATAGGAGAGCGGCCTAAATGATATGGTAATCTCTCGTAAGTTATGAAATTGGGCGAAACTTCTCTGGGACAAAAGGTAGGGAGGAAGGGACGGAAACAGTCTCCATTTCGGGATAACGTAATCCAGTTAAACTCCCGCCAAATACAGCACCAGTGTCAATATTAATTGTATGATTTACAAAGCGAGGTTCTTTTACAGGTGTATGTCCATATATAATCCAAGCTTGTCCTTTATATTCCTTTGCCCAGTCGCGACGGACAGGAGAGCCGTCAGCATGTTTTTCACCTGTAATATCGCCATATAATACAAAGGTTTGTACTTTTTTATCTTGTCTTCCTATGTAATCTTGCCGAATTCCGGCGTGACATACAATTAACCTTTTTTCATCGAGTATGTGATATAAAGGAGATTGCTCATAAAGTGTGATGAATTTTTCCTTTATAATATTCTGTTTATGAGAAGGCAGTGCTTCATATTCGGCAACTGTTGTTTCGAGTCCATGAGCGATTGATACGTTACGCCCGAGGAAAAAGCGGTATAGTTTATTACAGTGATTTCCTGGAGCATAATAAGCTACTTTTTTATTTATGACAAGTTCCCATACAATTTCAATCATACGTAATGAATGAGGACCGCGATCTGTAATATCACCAACAAATGCAAGCTTACGTTGATCAGGGTGAATCGGCAGGTCACTATTCCACTTATATCCGAGTTTCATTGTTAAATCTTGAAACTCTTGGAAGCATCCGTGAATATCCCCTATAATGTCATATTTCATATTTAAACCTCCATCATATTTTCCATTAGTATATCTAAAAAAGGATAGAGATAAAGTGAAACTTTAATCAGTGGGGGTTTTCTTCATCCCCCACTGATTATTAGCCCTTACCAATCGGACATTAATGGGCAGCCCGATCCCCACCTAACTTCTTTGTTTTCGCTGAATTTTAAGGTGGGGGTCTTACTGCCCATTAAAGCGGGATAAAAATATACCGTTTTTGTACTTCATTTAAACATAAAGATTTTCGTCCTTGAGCGAACGTTTAAAACAAATCCAATCGCTATCATGTACGTGAGTAAGGAACTTCCTCCGTAGCTCATAAGGGGTAGTGTGATTCCTGTAATAGGGAGTAACCCGATGGTCATCCCGATATTTTGAAATACTTGAAAAGTAAACATTCCGATTGTACCAGCGCAGATGTAACTACCAAAAGGATCATTACTTTCTAGAGCGATATGAATCATGCGGAAAATAAGTAGGAAAAAAAGTGCAATAATAACACTTGCGCCTAAAAAGCCGAATTGTTCAGCGACATTAGTGAAAATAAAATCTGTATGTGGTTCGGGAAAGTATACTTGTCCATTTTCCCAACCTTTTCCTTGCATTTCTCCTGATCCAGTAGCTAAGAAAGCTTGTCTTAATTGATAGCCTTGCGCATCATATTTGTATGGAGCTAACCAGCCGTAAAAGCGATTTAGTTGATATTCTTGTAAAATGTGTGCTTTAAAGAATGTTGTATGAGTAAAAAAAATATAAGTTAATGTAACGCCAGCTGCAGAAATACCAGAAACTAATCCGAAAATAAAGCGCCAACGTATACCAGAAACTAATATCATTGCTGCGAGCATAGCTGAAATTACCATCGTGTTTCCTAAATCAGGTTCCTTTGCAATAAGTAGCAGAGGTGGCAAACTTGTTGCACATATTTTTCCGAGTAATAAAAAATCATCGTGTATTGTTCGGAAAAAATATTTCTCATTGTGATTTGCTATAATTCGTCCGGTGACGAGAATTAAAAACAATTTCATAATTTCAGAAGGCTGGAAATTTCCGATGCCTGGGAGCCTGTACCAAGCGGTCGCACCTTTAATTGTGACGGCACCTGGTACTTGAAGTTCTAGTCCGATGAGTAGTACCAATGCAAAGCTATATAAGTACCAAGCAATTTTTTGATAACGATCGAAATCAATAATCATAATAACACCAATGGCTATAAATCCAATGAAGTACCATTGGATTTGCTTTAATACAAAATTTACGCTTTGCAAAAATGGTGGTAAAGAAGCTTGTGCACTTGCAATTGCAAAGCAACTAACAGTCCCAATGGCAAATAAGATGAATAGTAATACGTAGTCTATTTGATATTGAGAATTTGGATCTTTCAATGTATGTATTCCTTTCTATCGCCTAGTAAGTATATGGATCATGTCATGATAAAAATAATATACAAGCAGACTATGCATACATTTATTCCACTATTTATGGGAAGTCATACATCACGAGGAAGGAATAGCACCTCCCTTGTGATAGACTATATTGCACGGAGCTCTTTTGTAATGATATGTAAACAATAAGAAAGACGTGCATGTGTATTTATATCTGGAATGAGGTTTGGAAATAGATTATAAAATTTGACCGCATTTTTATACCATCCGTAAGCTCGTATCAACCCCTTTTTATAATATTTGGCGTCTTGCAAGAAACCATACTTTTTCGAGGTTAAAACGAGCTGAGAAAAATCTTCGCAGCCTTCAAGGAATTTATGATGTACTTGCTGTCCAGTATGAAGGCGGAATGAACTTAAGGGCTCAGTGATATACATTGCATCACCTTTTGAAAGTAAACTGATCCAAGAGGCCATATCAACACTACAGCCATATTTTCTGCCATGTAAGGTGCCGAAAGGTTCTGTTAATAGGCTTTTTCTAAAAAGTACGATTGTAGGTTCGCCGATAATATTTTGTCCTGCTATAAGCATACGGTTTCCAAAATCTTTCCCATTTAGTAGTGTATCTTCATCATATAATTTTTTCATGGAGGGATGTTGTTCAATTGTATCTCCATTATCATTAATCCAAGTGCGATAGGATGTGATAAGTGCGAGATTTTTATTTAAGTCTTGTTGGAAATGAAACATCATTTTTTCGATTTTATTATTATAAAATATATCATCGTCCATTAAGAAATTTATGTACTCTCCATTTGACCGTTCTAAGAGCATAAGGGCGTTATGAAATTGTCCAAGAGTAGAGCTATTTCGAATGTACGTTATATGTTTATACTTATGTAAATAATGTCGGTATATTAGCTTTTCTGTTTCATTATTTGTACTATCGTCTCCTACAATAATTTCGATATTTGAATACGTTTGTGCTAATGCGCTTTCTAGAGCAATTTTAAAATAATGTGGTCGATTATAGGTGGGAATCAAGATGGAAACGAGAGGCGAATTTTTTGTATTATTCATATACAACTACCTTTCAGAAATTTTTTGTGTAAGAATAATATCTTGATAACTTGTATGTTCAGTTCTGCTACACCATGAACCATAATGGGGGGGAGTCTGTACTTCTAGTCCATACTTATTTAATAGGGTATGAATATCTTCCTCAGGATAGGCAACTGCGAAATTCGGGATGTCTTTATTAAGAACATAGCAATTGTCCATTTGATGATAAAAACCTAACGTACTTAATCCTGCATTTAAGTAATAGGAAGAGTCAGAATTAATTAAAAAGAAAGTAATAAAACATCTCCCATCTTTTTTCAAAACTCGTGAAATCTCACATACGTAATGTTCTAATTCTTTCGGAAGGAGATGGGTAAATACAGACGTTAAAAAAATAAAATCGAATGAATCATCTTCATAGGGGAACTTGTATTGGGAAGCATCTTCTTTTCCTTCGGGGTTATAGAATTGATTATATATATCGACATGTTCAAAATGAAAATTGTTGCGGCGTGTTGAAATGTTATTTTTGCACCATGTAATTCCCTCATTGAATAAATCAAATCCATAATAAGCGCCATCATCACTTAAATAATTCATTAATGGAACTGCCATTCGGCCGATACCGCATCCTATATCTAATACTGTTTCATTTGAGTTTAAGTTTCCAATTTCAATAAAATACTGCATAAACTCTTTTCCAACTTCTTCAAAGTTACCACCTACATATTGAACGAGTTCTGGGGGTGGAATTAATGTGATTTTTTTCTCATTTTCGTTCATACATTCACTCCGTCCTTGTAGTAAAGTAGGGGATTTATAAATCAATCTATAGTGAGGGGAACTTTACACAATTAGCTCTTATGAATAAGTAGTGTGATAGAACCCCTCAAAAAATAAAATTCTATTCTTTTCGCCAATAAATACCGAAATCATCAATTTTCGTAATAGGAGCTTTTAAGTTTCTTTCATTTCTGAAATCTGTTACAGCCTCTGCGCATGTTACTAATCCGTAGTCATCAATAATAATATAGCCGCCTGTTGAAACTTTATCGTATAAGTTTACAAGACTATCCATCGTTGATTCATACATATCACCATCAAGGCGAGCAATTGCAATTTTTTCTACCGGTGCTGAAGGTAAGGTATCTTTAAACCAACCCTTTAAAAATTTCACCTGATCATTTAATAAATCGTATTTTCTAAAGTTTTCTTGCACTGTTTCTAAAGAAACTCGTAAGTAATCGAATGTGTGCAAATAATCACCGTAATCTTTCGGATATTGTTCTAGGTTAGGTGCTGGTAGACCTTCAAAAGAATCGGCGACCCACACAGTACGATCCGTAATATTGTTTGCCTGTAAAAAACCATTCATAAAAATGCATGATCCTCCGCGCCATACACCAGTTTCAATAAAATCACCTTCTATATTTTCCCTGACAACAGTTTCCATAGCCTCATGTAATTGATTCATACGTTTTCGACCAACCATACTGTGTGCTGCTCTTGGCCAATCCATGCCGCCTTGTCGTTCACTTTTTGAAACGCTAGGATCAACGATTTTTAAATTGTGATTTTCTACGTACTGCTTAAGAAATAAAGGAAGTGGAACTGTAACTGGTTCATATGATAGTTCTTTAGATATATGTAGAGAAGCAGGTAAGTATGGTTCGTATTCTAACCATATTTCAAATAAAATTGTTTTCTTTAATAACTCAAGATAAAGCTGGACAGCAGATTTATTTTCCATATAAGTGCCTCCTGCGGAATGTCATATAACATTATGATTATGTAGAAAAGAAAGATTTCATGATTGAATTTACCAATGAAAAAGCAGTAAAACTGATATCAGTTTTACTGCTAAGTACAAAATTAAGCGATTTTCTCAATAATAATGGATGCACTTGTACCAAGAGCTAGTGATAATCCAATTCCTGTAACAATTGCTTCAACGAGTGATGGTGTTGTAGTAATTTGTGTAATGGCTTGGATAACGATAGGAGCTCCAAGTGAAATTAAGCTTGTGCCCCCACCCGGTACATTCACTCCATTAACTTGAATTGAAAGACTTCCTAATAAACTTACTGCTGCTGTATAAGCAATAACAGTAATTTTGTAGAATCCAGCTTCACTAATTACGAAAGTATCGGGATCCATTTGAGAAATTGCTGTACCAAAACTAGATCCAAGAGTATTAAATGGTACAGGATCATTAACGCCAAGAGCTAAAGAAACTGTAGCTGAGTTAAAGGCATACAATCCTGCTGGAAGTCCTAATCCAGAAGGTCCAGTTGGCCCAGTAGGTCCGGTAGTACCAGTTGGCCCAGTCGCACCAGTGTCTCCAGTTGGCCCAGTAGATCCAGTCGTACCAGTGTCTCCAGTTGGCCCAGTAGGTCCGGTAGCGCCGGTGTCTCCAGTCGGTCCAGTCGGTCCAGTCGGTCCAGTCGGTCCAGTCGGTCCAGTCGGTCCAGTCGGTCCTGTCGGTCCAGTCGGTCCAGTCGGTCCAGTCGGTCCAGTCGGCCCAGTCGGCCCAGTCGGCCCAGTCGGTCCAGTCGCACCAGTAGATCCGGTAGCGCCAGTAGAACCAGTAGGTCCAGTTGGCCCGGTAGGAAGAGTAAACGGCGGTATTGGTGGTAATGTTGGTCCTACAAGATTAGGGTCAAATGCACTAGCTGATAAAGATTCATCGGGATTTAATCCATCTGAATAATTATTATTTGACATAAATTCACCTCCATAAAGCGTTCATTATATAGTAGATGCAAAACCGGAAGAAAATGACACGGACATTTGAATTATTGAAAAGAAATCTTAAACTACTTGTGCAAGTTAAAAAAATGGAAAGTTTATTGTATGTATAACATATGATTGATTTGGAAGAGGGTGATTATGTTGAACAAGCAAGGAATTACAATTAGTTTATGTATGATTGTTCGAGATGAGGAAAATACAATAGGTCGATGTTTAGACGCAGTAGAAAAAATTGTTGATGAAATTATTGTAGTTGATACAGGTTCTATTGATCGAACGAAAGAAATTGTAGCTCAATATACCTCTAACATATATGACTTTTCATGGATTAATGATTTTGCGGCAGCTAGAAATTTTTCTTTTTCGAAAGCAACGCAAGAATATATATTATGGCTAGATGCTGATGATGTGTTATTAGAAGATGCTCAAGAGGCATTGACCCTATTAAAAAGAGAATTAGATTCTAATGTGGATGCGGTTTCGATGCCTTATCATCTTGTAATGGATTGTAACGGAAAACCTTTATATTGTACAAAAAGATATCGACTTGTAAAGCGTGAAAAACAATTTCAATGGTTTGGAAAGGTGCATGAGTATTTAGCAGTTTTTGGTGAGACTTTTAATAGTGATGTTGCGATTACACATAAAAAAGAAAAGAAAGTAACGAACCGTAATTTGAAAATTTTTCAAGATACTGTAGCAGCTGGAGAAGAATTGAGTCCGAGAGATTTGTTTTATTACGCGAATGAATCTATGGATAATCAAAAATATGATGATGCAGTTCTACTATATGAAACCTTTCTTAATCAAGACGAAGGTTGGTATGAAGAGAAAATTTATGCTTGTGGTAAATTAGGAGATTGCTATGCAAAGCTTGGAATGTGGGAGAAGGCCGTTGAATCTTGTGTAAAGTCATTTCGGTATGATGTCCCTAGAGGAGAGAATTGTACAAGAATAGGATATGTATATATGGAACAAGAAAAATACAATGAAGCAATTTTTTGGTTTAAACTTGCAACAGAAGTGCCAATGGCAACAGAGAGTCCTTTTCACAGTCCAGCTAGCTACACATGGATCCCTTATTTACAAATGTGTATTTGTTATAGCAAGTTAGGAGAGCAAGATAAAGCTTATTATTACAATGAATTAGCAGCTTCTTATGTTCCGAATAATGCTGCAATTGAATATAACCGCAAATATTTTCGGAGTGTTTTTGATAAACAATATAAATCGTTATAGGTTGCTTTTTTTAGAAATAGCTTATCATGATTCTAACTATAATAGATTGGTTATATAGTAAAGTATCGGTACATGTATAGATTTCATATGAGGTTTATATATCAAATTCAATTTGCATAAGGAGTGTGTGAAATGAATTCTCCAAAAAATTCTTTATATGAAGAAAAGTCTGGGCATTATTATAATGCAGTGAATCCGAATTTATTAAAGCATATAAAAAAGGAATGGAAAGAAGTTCTTGATATTGGTTGTTCGAGTGGTGCATTGGGAGCGGTCATAAAAGAAAACGGTACACGTGTATCAGGAATTGAGGCATTCCCAGAGGCGGCGGAACAAGCGAAAGAAAAACTAGATCATGTTGTTTTAGGCGATATAGAAACAATGGATATGCCGTATGAGGAAGAGCAATTTGATTGCGTTATATTTGGAGATGTATTAGAGCATTTATTTGATCCGTGGGCTGTAATAGAAAAAGTAAAACCATATTTAAAGCAAAATGGTGTAATTTTGGCTAGTATACCGAACGTTTCTCACATCTCAGTATTAGCTCCCTTACTCGCTGGAAATTGGACGTATACAGAATATGGTTTATTAGATAAAACACATATTCGTTTCTTTACTTTTAATGAAATGCTACGAATGTTTTTAAAAGCAGGTTATTCGATTAGTAAAGTAGATCGTGTATATATTGATCATAAAATATATGAACCGCTTATTGAAGAACTATATGGAATTTGTAAAAAATATCGTCTTGGAAGTGGCTTCATGGCTGAGACGGTTGTATTTCAATATATTATTGAAGCAGAAAAATCGCAATTATGAGTGCGGCAGAGAAAACGATATTATTTGTTACGTGTATAAATGATCGGAAACTGTATGCACAATGTGCGCGACATATATTACAATTGGCAGTTCCTCCAGGGTACACGATACAATTTATGCCGATTCGAAACGCAGAAAGTATGACGAGTGGATATAATAAAGCAATTTCGCATCCAGCGAAATATAAAATATATATACATCAAGATGTTTTTATTGTAAATGTAGGTTTTTTATATGGATTACTTCAATTGTTTCAGGAACATGAACATCTTGGGATGATTGGTATGGTTGGAGCTCAATATGTTCCTCCAAATGGAACGTGGAATATAGGCAGGGGAATTGTTGGGAAAGTAATTGGTTATATGAATGATTTATTTTATATGGCAAGTCAAGAAAGGCCGTACCATGAGTCAAAAACATTTATACCAGTTGAATGTATTGACGGTTTATTAATGGCAACGCAATACGATATTCCGTGGCGAGAAGACTTGTTTGATGGGTTTGACTTTTATGATGTATCTCAATCATTTGAATTTAGAAAAGCTGGCTATACAGTTGGGGTTCCTGTACAGCGTGATGCGTGGTGTATTCATTATCATTTTGATGTGAATATGACCAACTATGAAAAGTATAGAAAGATATTTGTGGAGCACTATATGTCAGATGTAAATCAAGACGAATAGAGGGGCTACAAGATGAAGGATCATACAATATTAGTCGTTGTTTGTATAAATAATGAAGATTTATTTGAACAATGCGAGAGACAAATAAGAAATCTTTTTGTTCCCCCTGGTTATGTCGTACAAATTTTTCCGATACGAGATGCGAAAAGTATGGCAAGTGCATATAACCGAGCACTTTCATATCCCGCGAAGTATAAGGTTTATATACATCAAGATACTTACCTTATTAATCGAGAGATGTTTTATACACTCATTTCTCTTTTTAAAGATAACGAAAAACTTGGTTTAATTGGCGTAGCTGGTGCCCAGTTTTTACCGAGCAACGGGATATGGTGGGAAGGGAAAAATTTAGTGGGGAAAGTGATTGAATACAGAAGACAAAATTATCAATTGTTAAATTTAGATCAGCTGTTTTATGGGAATCAATCATTTATGTCAGTTCAGGCAATTGATGGATTATTAATGGCCACACAATATGATATTCCGTGGCGAGAAGACTTGTTTCAAGGATTCCACTTTTATGATGTGTCGCAGTCTTTAGAATTTCAAAAGGCGGGTTATTTAATTGGTATCCCTAATCAAGCGAATTTATGGTGTATTCACTACAATGGGGATGAGTTTGATGCGGATACATATGAGAAGTATCGGAAAGTGTTTGTAGAACATTACAAAGATATACTATCTCCATCATAAGGGAGAGATGTAGGATGAAAGGAATTATTTTAGCAGGTGGAACTGGATCGAGATTATATCCAATAACGAAAGTAACGAATAAACATTTGCTTCCTGTTGGACGTTATCCAATGATTTATCATGCGGTATATAAGCTGAAACAATGCGATATTACAGATATTATGATTATCACAGGGAAAGAGCATATGGGAGATGTTGTTAGTTTCTTAGGAAGCGGTCAAGAGTTTGGTGTGTCTTTTACGTATCGTGTGCAAGATAAGGCTGGGGGAATTGCACAAGCATTAGGACTTTGTGAAGATTTTGTCGGGAAAGATCGTATGGTAGTTATATTAGGAGATAATATTTTTTCAGATGACATTCGTCCGTACGTTGAAGAGTTTGCAAATCAAAAAGAAGGTGCGAAAGTACTGCTGCAATCTGTAGATGATCCGGAGAGATTTGGCGTAGCGCACATTCAAGACAGAAAAATAGTTGAAATTGAAGAAAAGCCGAAAGAGCCGAAAAGTTCCTATGCAGTTACAGGAATTTATTTGTACGATTCGAAAGTCTTTTCTTATATAAAAGAATTAAAACCTTCCGCAAGGGGAGAACTTGAAATTACAGATATCAATAATTGGTATTTAAAACGAGAGGTACTTACTTATAATGAAATGGGCGGTTGGTGGACTGATGCGGGAACTCATGTTTCTCTTCAAAGGGCGAATACGTTAGCACGGGATATAAACTTTGGTAAACAGTTTAACGGAGAATAGGTGAGAATATGAAAGTTGTAGAAACAAACTTTATCGACGCAAAATTGTTAGAACCGAGGTTATTTGGAGATGAGCGTGGCTTTTTTACGGAAAGCTATAATAAGAAGGTGCTAGAAACATTAGGAGTTACGTATTCATTTGTACAGGATAATGTTTCTTATTCAGCAGAAGCGGGAACGATTCGGGGATTACACTTTCAAAAAAATCCGAAAGCACAAACGAAACTTATTCAAGTTATGCAAGGAGCAATCTATGACGTTATCGTTGATTTGCGAAAAGATTCACCAACGTTTAAACAGTGGAGAGGATATATTTTAAGCGCGGATAATCACCGGCAATTATTAGTGCCAAAAGGATTTGCACACGGCTTTTGTACACTTGTCCCGCATACGATTGTTATGTATAAAGTAGATGAGTATTATAGCGCTGAGCATGACTCAGGGTTACTTTGGGAAGATAAAGAATTAGCAATTCCATGGCCGGTAACAAGTCCTATTTTGTCTGATAAAGATCGAATATTACCGTTACTCCAGGAATGTGAAGATAGCTTTTGAGTAGGAGAGTTGTTATATGAATATATTAGTAACAGGTGGGGCCGGATTTATTGGAAGTAATTTTGTTTATTACATGTTACAAAGCTATGAAACATATAAAATTATTAATTTCGATGCATTAACATATAGCGGGAATTTAAATAACGTGAAGTCTCTTCGAAATCATCCGAATTACTCTTTTGTAAAAGGGGAAATTCAAAACGGAGAGCTGCTGGAGCATGTTATTAAGGAGCGTGACGTACAAGTAATTGTCAATTTCGCAGCTGAATCACATGTGGACCGTAGCATTGAAAATCCGATTCCTTTTTATGATACAAATGTAATTGGGACAGTCACCTTATTAGAATTAGTAAAAAAATATCCACATATTAAACTCGTGCAAGTATCAACAGATGAGGTGTACGGCTCTTTAGGGAAAACAGGGCGATTTACCGAGGAAACCCCGTTAGCTCCAAATAGTCCATATTCTTCAAGTAAGGCGAGCGCCGACATGATAGCTTTATCTTATTATAAAACATATCAATTACCAGTTATAGTAACGCGTTGCTCCAATAACTATGGACCGTATCAATATCCTGAAAAGTTAATTCCGTTAATGGTTACGAATGCGTTGGAAGATAAAAAATTACCGTTATATGGTGATGGATTAAATGTAAGAGATTGGTTACATGTAACGGATCATTGTAGTGCGATTGACGTCGTTCTGCATAAGGGACGTGTAGGGGAAGTATATAATATAGGTGGAAATAATGAAAAAACAAATATAGATGTTGTGGAACAAATCATGACTCTCTTAGGAAAAACGAAAAAAGACATTGCGTATGTTACAGACCGTTTAGGACATGATCGTCGTTATGCGATTGATGCACAAAAGATGAAGAATGAGCTCGGGTGGGAACCGCAGTATACGTTTGAACAGGGGTTGAAAGAAACGGTGGAATGGTATGAACATCATATAGAATGGTGGAAACCACTAAAAGAAAAGTAAGGGGCATATAAATGAAAGAACGGATTATCATAACAGGAGCAAACGGTCAATTGGGAAAGCAGCTACAAGAAGAGTTAAATCCTGAAGAATATGACATATATCCATTTGATAAAAAGTTACTAGATATAACAAATATATCCCGAATGCAGCAAGTGGTACAAGAAATAAAGCCACATATCATTATTCATTGTGCAGCGTATACGAAGGTTGATCATGCAGAGAAAGAACAAGATATTGCGTATAGAATAAATGCAATAGGAGCTCGAAATGTAGCGGTTGCTTCCCAATTAGTAGGGGCGAAGTTAGTTTATATTAGCACTGATTATGTATTTCAGGGCGACAGACCGGAGGGATACGATGAATTTCATAATCCGGCGCCGATAAATATATACGGAGCTTCTAAGTATGCGGGAGAGCAGTTCGTTAAAGAGCTACATAATAAATACTTTATCGTTCGTACATCGTGGTTATATGGTAAGTATGGAAATAATTTTGTGAAAACGATGATGCGATTAGGTAAAGAAAGAGAAGAAGTATCTGTTGTAGCAGATCAAATCGGTTCTCCTACTTATGTGGCGGATTTAAATGTAATGATTAATAAGCTCATTCGTACTTCTTTATACGGTACGTATCATGTGTCAAATAGAGGTTCATGTTCTTGGTTTGAATTTGCAAAAAAAATATTTTTGGATGCAAATATGAAAGTGAATGTATTACCTGTTTCAACCGAAGAATTTGGATCAGCGGCAGCGAGACCGAAATATTCTATTTTCCAACATAACATGCTACGATTAAATGGTTTTTCACAAATGCCTTCTTGGGAAGAAGGATTAGAGCGGTTTTTTATAGAAACAAAAAGTCATTAACAAAATTTAAGTTAATGACTTTTTTGTTTGCCTTTAAGAGGTTTTATGGTACTATAATTATAGTATCAGGTACTAATAACAAGTATAAGCAATTCTGGGAGGATATATCATGGAACTATTACAAGGGAAAACATTTGTTGTTATGGGCGTTGCGAACCAAAGAAGTATTGCGTGGGGAATTGCTCGCTCTTTGCATAATGCAGGTGCAAAATTAATATTCACATTTGCAGGAGAACGTTTAGAGAGAAACGTTCGTGAATTAGCGGACACATTAGAAGGACAAGAATCACTTGTATTACCTTGTGATGTAACAAATGATGAAGAACTTACAGCTTGCTTTGAAACAATCAAGCAAGAGGTTGGTACAATTCACGGTGTTGCACACTGTATTGCTTTTGCAAATCGTGATGATTTAAAAGGTGAATTTGTAGATACTTCTCGCGATGGATTTTTACTTGCACAAAATATTAGCGCATTCTCTTTAACAGCTGTAGCAAGAGAAGCGAAGAAAGTAATGACAGAAGGCGGAAATATTTTAACGTTAACATACCTTGGCGGCGAGCGCGTTGTGAAAAACTATAACGTTATGGGTGTTGCGAAAGCTTCATTAGAAGCAAGCGTGAAATATTTAGCTAACGATTTAGGCCAACATGGCATTCGCGTTAACGCTATTTCTGCAGGACCAATTCGTACGTTATCTGCAAAAGGTGTAGGCGACTTTAACTCAATCTTAAGAGAAATTGAGGAGCGCGCACCACTTCGTCGTACAACAACTCCAGAGGAAGTTGGGGATACAGCAGTATTCTTATTCAGTGATTTAGCACGCGGCGTAACAGGAGAAAACATTCACGTTGATTCAGGGTATCATATCCTAGGATAAATATAATAGTAATTTTTAAAGGACAATCTCTACATGTTGAGATTGTCCTTTTTATTTGTTCTTAGAAAGAACGATTTTTAACGAAAGTTCTTACTACGTTATGAATATAACTATAATAGTACACGATTTATTCAGCTACGTATGGAAGTGGGAGGGACGAGTGTGAAGAATAAAAATAAAAGTTCAACAGTTGGAAAACCGTTGTTATATATTGCGCAAGTCAGTTTGGAACTTGCTGCACCGAAAATAAAAAGGATTATCTTAACAAACTTTGAAAGTGAGGATCGAAGAGAAGAACGTAATAGAAATGAAAATGAAAATAGAAATGAAAATGCTGTAAGTAGTGCTGTGGAAGAGGTAATAGAACAACAAGAGCAGCAAGTAGAAGAAATAGAAGAAGAGGAACAAGTACAAGAGCAGCAAGAACAGCAAGAGCCAGTGAGAACAGTCCCGTATAATAAATCATTTAAGGATATGAATAATGAAGAGAAAATTCATTTTTTATTAAACCGCCCTCATTATATTCCGAAAGTAAGGTGCAGAATAAAAACGGCTACCGTTTCTTATATTGGATCGATCATCTCGTATCGTAATGGAATTGTAGCTATTATGCCACCAAATAGTATGAGAGATATTAGGTTAGCTATAGAAGACATCAAATCAATTGATATGGCCGGCTTTTAAATATGTAAAGGTGGTAGAAAGCTTCTACCACCCCAATAGTTTTTTAGTTCACTTTATTTATTAGATAGAAACGTCGCGTAAGCACTGGATTGCACAGAAACAGCTTAAATCAACAGTGATGCAAGTAGATGTTGATACTAGTCGTGCATTTGGTACAGCTAAAAACGTACAAATTGGGTCGTCGCCAGGTGGTACAGTAGATCCATCACCTAATACAACAGTTAACACACGTAGTACAGCACAGCTATCATCGTCTACACTTTCTACACGGAAAATTGGGGATTGGCAGCTAGTAAGGCTTGCAGATGGTGCAAATGCTTCAAATGGTGTTCCAGCTTTTGTGTATAAAATAAAAGGGCGTGTATTCGCTACTGATGCCGTGTTGTGTGCGCCTAAAAATGGAATTTCACAACCAGATCCACATGTTGTCGTAGAACAATCTTGTAATTCATTGATGAATTTTACAACGTCAACTACACAATGAGAAGAGCTATGGTGTTTATTTTCGTTACAACTCATTAATGTCACTCCTTATCTTCTTGTTTGTATTTACATTAATAAGATATTGGAGTCGAGGAGATTTGGTCACAATCTCAAGACCTTTTTTTTTAAATAGGCGAAAGAAGATAAGGGAAGGTGGAATCATGCTGTTTACAAGTTGGCTTTTATTTTTTATTTTCGCGTTAGCTGCTTTTAGGCTCACTCGTTTAATTGTTTATGATAAAATTACAGCCTTTTTGCGGCGACCGTTTATTGACGAATTAGAGATTACAGAGCCGGATGGAAGTGTATCAACTTTTACAAAAGTAAAAGGTAAAGGATTAAGAAAGTGGATTGGTGAATTATTAAGCTGTTATTGGTGTACGGGTGTATGGGTTAGTGCTTTTTTATTAGTTTTATATAATTGGATCCCTATCGTTGCAGAGCCGTTACTTGCATTATTAGCTATTGCAGGTGCAGCAGCAATTATTGAAACGATCACAGGATATTTTATGGGAGAATAATATATTTTTATAATATGAGAGAAAGCGGAGTTTAAAAGAATGAGGGAACGGAAATAAAGAGTTGTTCATATAGTAAATAGACAGAATTGACAGTAGAGGAGATGTTTGCTGTGAGCAATAATCCAAGGCAAAATTCATATGACCTGCAGCAATGGTATCATATACAGCAACAACACCAAGCGCAACAACAGGCATATCAAGAACAATTACAGCAACAAGGATTTGTGAAGAAAAAGGGATGTAATTGTGGGAAAAAGAAGAATGTAATAAAACACTATGAAGAATGAAACACTCATGTTACTGTGAGTGTTTTTTATTATATATAAAAAGCGGTATTTCAAAGGAGAAATACCGCTTTTTACTAGCTAATTTGTGCAACTGTTAATGCTGCAGCACGGATGTCCACAGTTCCAAGCAGTTCAACTGGCACAATTTGAATTAAGTCACCAGGGTTTAAGTTAATAAGAATAACACCACTGGATACATCTACTTCACCAGTACCAATAACGTTAGAACGAACCGCTGTACCTGATCCAGGAATAATGTTAGCCGGCGTACCTAATGATAAGAAGAAACGACCAGCTTCTGGTGCTGTAGGAACGTTATCAAGACTAATTGTTAATGTATAACTGATTTGATAAATACCAGCTACTTGAATTCGAATGCCATCTCCGACACTTACTGTATTATTTATTACAGGAACAGTAATGTTTGGGTTTGGACTTACGCTAGGTAATAGTAATGGTGTGAATAATGAAGCAAACTGAGGGCCGGAAGCGTTGAAAGCAAAACCGAAGGCAGGTAGTGTACTAGCTGGTTTCGCCTCACAATCAATGTTAGGAAATTCGCAATCAGAAGAGAACATGTTTTTCACTCCTTTATCTGTTTCTACTTTCAGTTAATGAAAAGGACAGGTTCTATGTTCTAGACAAGTTCCCAATTTTATGAAAAATACATAATAATACCTTTTAAGCATGGATTGGGTGGCAGAAAACTCTGCCACCCAATCCATGCTTAAATTAGTATTCAGTTTTATATAGAAACATCGCGTAAGCATTGAATAGCGCAGAAGCAACTTAAATCAACAGTAAGACAAGTAGAGCTTGATACGAGTCGTGCATTTGGTACAGCTAAAAACGTACAAATTGGGTCATCACCAGGTGGTACAGAGGTACCATCACCTAAAACTACAGTCAATACACGCAATACAGCACAGTCATCATCATCTATACTTTCTACGCGGAAAATTGGAGATTGGCAGCTAGTAAGGCTTGCAGATGGTGCAAAGGCTTCAAAAGGTGTTCCAGCTTTTGTGTATAAAATAAAAGGACGTGTATTTGCTACTGATGCATTGTTATGTGCACCTAAAAATGGAACTTCGCAACCAGATCCACATGTTGTCGTGGCACATTCTTGTAATTCATGTATAAAACGAACGACATTTGATACACAATTGAAATCAAAATCATGTTGATTATCTTCGTTACAATTGCAGCTCATTATGTTCACTCCTTATCGTGAGTTCTGACATACACTATTACAATATGAATGGGATATGGTTGATATTACGTTAATTCTTATGATAAAAACAGGGAATTTATATAGTAGGGATGTACATAATGCAATATGAAAAAAAGACATCCTTATTTAGTGGATGTCTTTTCAGGTAAATCTTTTCGCGCAGTATATAAAAAACGAGAGATATCTAATTTTTTTCCTCTGAAAAATTGCGGAGAGGAAATGTAAAGTTCTTCTTTCGCACGTGTAATTGCGACATAAAGTAATCGACGTTCTTCTTCTAAAGCTTCAGAAGTCTCTGTAACACGATCATTGGCATCTTTTAAAGAAGAAGTATGAGGAAGAATACCATCGCTCGCTCCAAGTAAAAAGACGCATGGAAATTCAAGACCTTTTGCGTTATGAATAGACATAAGCGAAACAGCATTTTTTTCCGGCATTGTTTTTAATGCTTCCATTTCTTTTTGACCTTGAATTGCTTCATCAATAAATTGTAAGTATGCTGGAATATCGGTGAAACGAGTTGCAGACTCCATTAATTCTTCTAACATTTCTTCTTGTATATCTTTATGCATCGTAAAGGAAGAGCGATCATTACTTTGTAAGTACTCTAAATACTTTCCTTTACCATGAATAATTTCTTTTAATGCTTTTTTCGGTTCTAATTCTTTTATAAATTTAATAAAATCGATACGCTCATTTACCTTTTTCACTTGAAAAGGTTTTAAGCTCGGATTTAATAATAAGAAATGAAGAAGAGAAGGGAAACGGCCCTCACCATATTTCCATTGTTCACGCTCAATAAATGAAATACAATCATCACGCCCAATATACATCGTTGGTAATATATTGGAAAGTGATTCTAATCGAAACGGTTCAATCACGAGTCTTAAATGATCTAATACAGGCTTAATTAAAGAATGTTCATAAAATGATTGACTCGCCCCGTGCTTAATAAACGGGATTTTGTGAATGGTAAGCTGATCAAGTAACGAACGGCTTACAGAATGTGTGCGGTACAGTAAACAAAAATCTTTAAAGTTACGTTCGCCGCTATCTACTTTTTCTTGAATGAGCTGCAAAATTTGATTTGCTTCATCAAGAGTCGTAGCAGGTCTTGCGTAAAAAGGTTGTACACCTTCTTCGCGCACAGAATATAGCTCTTTATCAAAACGTTCTTGATTTAGTTTGATAACTTCATTTCCAAGTCCGACGATAAAAGGATTGGATCGATAATTTGTATTCAGTGCGATAATCGTAGTGTTATCAAATTCCTTTGGAAAAGATAAAATAATTTGGTGACTTGCTCCTCGCCAACCGTATATCGCCTGGTCGTCATCACCTGCGATAAATAAATTATTTCTTGGCGTGGCTAACAATTTTACAATTTCATATTGTGCATACGATGTATCTTGGAACTCATCTACTTCAATATAGTGGAAACGTTGTTGTAATTGGGTAAGTAAAGGAGCGTTATTTTCTAACATATAATACGTTTCTAATAAGATGTCATCGAAATCAATATAATTATATCGTTGTTTCACTTCTTCAAAACGCTCGTATACTTCTTTAAATTCTTGTTCAACGGGTGTTTTTGCTTTTACATCTTTCGGACGATTCAATTTGTTTTTCTCAAGTGAAATCATAGCGAGCATCGTTTCAGCATCATAATCGTCTTTTAAGCGTAATTCTTTTAAAATTTTCTTTATCATAATTTGCTTATGTTTTTCGTTTGCTAAAATTTGTTGATTATATCCTTGACTACGAAGCAATTTTAAAAAGACAGAGTGGAATGTACCAGCAACAACGTAGCTACTTGCAGCACGATTCATACCTGGTAAATTCGCTACACGATTTCGGATTTCTTCAGCTGCTTTTTGTGTAAATGTAAGTAATAAAATATTGCGCGGATGAACTTGTTTTACATTTACTAAATAACCTACGCGAGTTGTTAAAACAGACGTTTTCCCGCTTCCAGCACCAGCTAATGTAAGGACAGGGCCTTCTGTCGTTCGCACGGCTTCTAATTGTTTTTCATTTAAAAATACATTTTGTTGCTCGAGAGCGCGGAAATACGCTGCATCCGCATCTTCTTCCATAATTAAATGGGTAGATGTTTTCGGAATATGATATGTTGCACGCGGAATATCAGCGTGCGTTAATGATTTTTGTGAAAATTTTTCTTGTGTCATATATTCACCTTCAAAACTATAGCATCAACATTTAACTTTAGCGGAAGAAAAAGAAAATAGCAATGTAAAAAACAGGAGGGGATACCTCCTGCTTTCAAATTACAATTCTTTTATCATAACGATGTGAGGAATATTTGCTTCCATGAATACATCAGAATTTGTTACATATCCAAGTTTCTTATAGAAATCTTCAGCATGTGTTTGGGCGTGCAGCTTTAATTTTGGTAGCGAGTTTTCCTTCGCGTGCGCTTCAAGTGCATCCATAACAATTTTTCCAATGCCTTTTTTACGATGAGAAGCCAGTACGCAAATGCGTTCCATTTTTCCTATTCCATCCAGTATGCGAAAACGACCAGCGCCAACTGGAACATCATTATCATATATAACAACGTGTGTTGAAGCTTCTTCAAACTCATCATACTCTTCTGCAGCAGAAACTTGTTGTTCATTCACAAATACTTGCTTACGTACAGAGAATGCGTCTCTTAGTTGTTCGTCCGTTTGTACGATCTGTGCGTGCAAATTAGTTGTGCCCCTTTCCAAGGTGGAATGTTTCGTGTACAGTCCATGTTCCGTTTTCTAATTGATATAGAAGATGGAAGCGATCGATCGGTTGTTCATAATAGAAATCTTTCATGCGTAATCGACCTAATACATCAGCATGCTCTGCATCTGATAAGCCTTGTCCGATTGTTAAATGAGGTACGAAAGCATATTCGCGTTCTTGTGTAAAGAATTCACTATGCATTTCTTCATTTAAGAAAGTAAGTTCAGGTGTTTTTTCTACTTTAAAATAAAGAACATTATTAACAGGTGCGAATGAACCAACTTTTCCGACGTGAAGGGTGAAAGGGTTCGTTTTACTTGCGATTGTATGTAACTCATTTACAATCGATTCTAAGTGTTCATCTTGCGTCTCAAAGGGTGTTTTCAATGTAATGTGTGGCGGAACTAATGCGTAGTGCGGATCATAACGTTTACGCAATCCGTTCGCTTTATCTTGAATCATTTTAGATGGAAAAATTACAATGCCTAATTTCATGTTCCAATTCCTCCCTTTGTAAGTCTAGTTAGATTTTGAGAAAAACAAATCTCTCTATCTATTATATCAAATTATTCTGAATACTGCTCTCTATTATTTCATTGATAGAATATGAGAGAAAGCTTTTGGTAAATCAGTTTGCCAATATTTCCACGTGTGGTTACCTTCAAACTCCTCGTAATGCGTGATGAAATTTCTATCTGTCAGAAGCGTATTGAGCTCACGGTTCGGCCCTACGAAATCAGATACTTGTCCATCCGTGCGCTTTACAGCTGTTTCTTCTGTCCCAATAACGTGATAAAGGTCTAGCGCCTCCGGGTTTTTGAAGTCTTTTGCTAAGTTCATCACTGTTTCATCCACAAATGGTGATTGCATAACGACTTTACCGAATGTATGCGGATACATAAGTGCGGTCATGAAGGAAACTGTTCCGCCAAGAGAATCACCAATTAACACACGACCTTTTCCCATTTGGTACGTTGGATAATTTTCATCGATATATGGTGCAAGTTCATGAGCAAGGAAACGAATATACGCAGCGTTTTTCACGTCATTTGGGAAATATTTTTCTTTACGATCGTGTACATTTTTATATGGAATACCGACAATAATTGTACGGTCAATTTCTTCAGTTTCACGAAGGCGCTCAATTACACGGTGCGCTTTACCAAGCTGAAAATAATCTCTACCATCTTGTGCAATTACAACTGTATGTTTGTGCAGTGGTGTGTAATTTACCGGTAAGTAAACGAGAAGTGTAACATCTTCTTGAAGTGATGCACTATAAAATGAAATTTCTTCAATTCTCCCGATTGTTTGATTCATGTAGATCCCCCTAAATAAAAATTTACTGTAATGATTGTAAGAGCGACGCTTGTAGTGAAAAAGCAAGAAATATTCACTAATAGGTGCTTTCGTTTCTATTTTACCATAATGGTACGAAGAATCTAAAAAATTAGTATTTAAGTTATGAAAGAAAACGGATATAATGAAGTGGGATTTTTGACAGGTGAGAGGGGAGACGGAATTTGAAACAAGAAAGATCAATCGCACTACCATTAGCCATTTCCATTATAGCCATTTCATTCGCAGCAGTTTTTGTAAAGATGTCCTCAGCACCATCTTCCATATTAAGTATGTACCGATTATGGATTATCGTACTTATTATGCTGCCTATCGTTTGGAAAAAGCGAGAAGAATTTAGTAAGATTCAACTAAAAGATTGGGGATTTTTAATTGGATCTGGTTTCTTTTTAGCACTTCATTTTCTATTATGGTTTGAATCTTTAAAGCATACGACAGTTGCTAGTTCGACGATTATTTTAGCGCTTCAACCAATCTTATCTTTAGTTGGAGGTTTTTTCTTATTTAAAGAAAGAACAACATACTCAGCTATTGCAACAATGGGAATTGCGATATTAGGCGTAATGTGTATTGGTTGGGGAGATTTAGGGCTAAGTGAACAAGCAATTTATGGAGATATATTATCCTTTTTAAGTGTAATAGCGGTTGTCGGTTATTTATTTATCGGGCAAACGACAGTAAAGAAAGTATCACACTGGATTTACAGCTTTACAGTTTTTGCATTCGCAGGTATTTTTATGGGGATTTATAATATAGTGTTGCAAGTGCCTTTTACAGGTTATACGAAGTGGGATTGGACCGTTTTTCTTTTACTTGCGGTTGTTCCGACAGTGTCACACGTCATTAATAATTGGTTATTAAACTACGTAAATGCAACAACAATTTCAATGAGTATTTTAGGAGAACCCGTTGGAGCATCTATACTAGCGTTCTTCTTACTCGGTGAAAGACTAAATGTAATGCAAATTATCGGTAGCATGCTCGTATTGTTTGGTGTATCTGTTTTCTTACTACAGCAACAAAAACGAACAGCAAAAAATGTAGTAAACGAGCCGGCGTATACACAGGAATTATAATGTTAGAGGAGAAAAGAGAAGTTGTGATACTTCTCTTTTTGTTTTATAGAAATACAGAGGAAGAAGGGGGAGGGAAATGGAAGAAATATTAAAGAAGTATATGCAGAAACTTACAACACTAAGTGAAGAAGAGCAACACATGATCCTCAGTGAATTACAAATTGAAAAATATAAAAAAGGAACAGTGCTCCTAAGGCAAGGAGATGTCCCTTCGAAATGTTATTTTGTATTAAAGGGATGCATTAGGCAACATTGTATAGATGAAACAGGGAAAGAGGTTACATCAAATTTTTATACAGAAGAACAAGCAATCGTAAATTTTAATCATCATAAACAAGATAAATCATCCTCGCATACGTTAACGTGTTTAGAAGATTGTCTAGTTGTAGTTGGCGACCTGCATAGTGAAAAGGACATGTATAAGAAATATTCACAATTAGAAGAAATGACACGGCAAATGATTGAATATAACTTCGGTGAGGTACAAGAAGAACTTTCCTTATTTATTGCATCGACACCAGAAGAGCGCTACAAATCATTATTACAAAAACGACCTCATTTAATCAATCGTGTTCCTCAATATCAATTGGCAAGTTATCTAGGTATTACGCCAGAATCATTAAGCAGAATTAAGAAAAGACTCAAACAGTAGTGTTTTTTCCACCTCTAATCAATAGCCATATACTAAATCCGAGTTCACCTGCAATCATTGGCAATTGGAACAGTGTTTGTATGATTGAAATCACCGTATCGTATTGTGAAAACATCGTATTCATGACGTGAATGACGATATAACCGATAGACGCGAAGAATAGTAGTATACTAATCCATTTCGGTATATGTTTAGATAGGAAAGCTACATAACCTAAAACGAAAAGATGTAAACCGAAAATGATTAGCCCTACAGACCAAATGTATTCGAATGCACTGAGAGACAACATCACATATGTTTCTGGATTCGCAATCGTACTTTTTGAAAGTAGCAATGCCAATATTAGATTGAATATGGCGATTCCAAGTATCGCTGTATACATAAGACGAAGCAAGGCAGCTAGTAATGAGAGGCTAGTATGAATCGGTTTTAGAAAGAAATAAAGAGCCCACGCGGCGATAATATCAGTAATAAAAATGATAATCCAACCGAAGATTTCCGCTTTGAAAAGCGAATGTGAAGTTTGGATATTATGGAATGTCGCGCTCATGTCCTCTTGTACAACGAGATTTTCATGAACAAAGCCGTAAGAAAAAAATGCAATGAATGCCATAACAAGAAGAGAAAAGCCAGCAAATAAAGCATACTTTCGTTCAGTCATAATACGTCCTCCTATTCTAATGTTGTTTTCATTGTAAAAGGGAAGAGGAGGAGAATCATTGACTTAAATCAAGAGAGGGGAAGTGTAATGGAATTTCCATCAAAAAAAGATGTATGGTTATATCCGATTTTTTTCGTTGTCATTGGAGCGTGTTTTGCTCCCTTATTTGCAGGGAGAGAGTATTTTCTTTTATTTTTTACAATTCCATTAGCCATATTATTTATTTGGAGTTGGTTTTCGACAAGATATATCGTCGGAGAAGAAACAATTACGATTAAATCCGGTTTCGTTAAAAAGCGCATATTTATCCCGCTTTAATGGGCAGTAAGACCCCCACCTCAAAATTCAGCGAAAGCGAAGAAGTTAGGCGGGGGATCAACTGCCCATAAAAGTCCGATTGGTTCAACTAATAATCAGTGGGGGATGAAGAAAACCCCACTGATTAAAGTTTCACTTTATACGAGATATACAACAAATTTCAAATACGAAAAATCCAGTAGCAGCTCATGCCTTATCATTTGATCGACTTGAAATTATTTATGGATCACATCAAACAGAAATTATTTCTCCTAAAGATAAAGAGCAATTCATCAATCTCGTTACAAGTAAAAATTCATACATTGAAACAAAGTAAAAGAGTGGCTATGTAGCCACTCTTTTACTTTGGATTTGTCATATAAGGTTGTACATGAATCATGCATAGGTCACGGAACTTTCCTTCAGCAGTTGTGACAATTACGACTGCTCTTCCGGCACTTTTTCCAGTAATCGTTACCGTATCACCTTTTGGATATATTGTGATAACATCAGCATTCATATTTGTCCAAATAAGTTCTGTATTCGTTGCTTGCACTGGCAAAACAGAAGCTGATAACTCAGTGCTTTGTCCAGTTCTTACTTTCAACTTATTTTTTTCCATATGAACACCAATGACTGAAATAACAGAAGGAGCAATTGTAATTTTTGGTGGATTAGGTTGTATGTTTAAACAAGACGCAGAAGTATTTGTGATAGGTGAAAATTTTCGTGTTTGTTGTTGCTGGAAAGCTGCTAACATGTTGGAGTCCCCTTTCTGTATAAGTGCTGATAGTACTACTATAAAGGATTAGTGTTATGTTTAATTTAACGAAACATAAAGAAATTGTTAAATTCGAGCAGAAGATTGTCGAACTTTGATATAAAGAAAGCTCTGCTGTTACGATAGCAGAGCTGTTCCTTTATAGATTATGACTATGTTGTTTTTCGAAATCCTCAAATTGCTCTTCAACTTCTTTTGAAGGTTGTGTTAGTAAACTAACGATTACGATTACTAGTAAACTAATAGTGAAACCAGGAATCATTTCATATAAGAATTCTTTTAAGAATTCGAATTGAGTCCAAATAATTACTGTAGCGGCACCAGAAATCATACCAGCAAGTGCGCCCCACTTCGTCATACGTTTCCAATATAAGCTTAATAAAATAGCAGGTCCGAATGAAGAACCAAATCCAGCCCAAGCGTATCCAACAAGAGCTAAAATCGTATCATTTTGTTTAAACGCTAAAGCGCACCCAACTAATGCAATAACAAGTACAGCCATACGACCGACGAATACAAGTTCTTTATCAGAAGCAGAACGTTTAAAGAATGTACGATATAAATCTTCTGTTATAGCACTAGAAGTAACAAGTAATTGAGATGAAATTGTACTCATAATCGCTGCTAAAATAGCTGCTAATAAAAATCCAGTAATAAGTGGATGGAATAAAATCTTTCCAAGCTCAAGGAAAATTGTTTCTGGGTTAGATAATGTTAACTCTTGTTGTGAGTAGTAAGCAATACCGATAAGGCCAGTAAACATAGCTCCGACAACAGAGAAAATCATCCAGCTCATACCAATTCTTCGTGCGCTTTTAATCTCTTTTACAGAAGAAATTGCCATAAAGCGTACGATAATATGAGGTTGTCCAACATAACCAAGGCCCCATGCAAATAAAGAAATCATTCCTAAAGTAGAGGCTCCTTTAAAAATATCTAAACGTGTTGGATCTACAGATTGAATTGTATCAAATGCAGGTCCAAGTCCGTTCGAATTCATAATTGTTACGATAGGAACAAGAATAAGAGCAATTACCATAATGATTCCTTGTACGAAGTCTGTCCAACTTACTGCTAAGAAACCACCAAATAATGTGTAAGCGACAACAACGCCTGCAACAATGAATAATCCAACGTGGTAGTTCATACCAAATGAATTTTCAAATAATACAGCGCCTGAAACTAATCCTGAAGCTACATAAAAAGTAAAGAAAATCATAATAACAAGTCCGGATACTAAGCGTAGCATGTGAGATTGGTCTTGGAAGCGGTGTTCCAAAAATTCTGGGATAGTAATAGAGTTGTTTGCAATTTCAGAGTAGGTACGTAAGCGAGGAGCGACATAAAGCCAGTTTGCGTATGCGCCTAGTGTTAGGCCGATCGCAATCCAACTACTACTTAATCCAACGCTAAACATTGCACCGGGTAATCCCATTAAAAGCCAACCACTCATATCGGATGCTCCAGCACTTAATGCTGTTACTGCGGGGCCTAGTGTACGCCCGCCAAGCATATAATCTGTTAAGTTGGACGTTCGTTTATAGGCGAAATAGCCAATTACTAACATCCCGAGCATGTAAATAGAGATAGAAGTTAAAGTTAACATCTGCGTACTCATGAAGTTCCCCTTCCTTTTGTCATGTCTTTTGATGCGTTATGCATATTTATAATCTATCATGATTATTCTGAAAAATCCATACAGAAATACGAATTTTCAGAAATGTAAGCGTTTTTTGACATCATTTTACTTTTTTAATATATAATATTCATACAAAAAAACCTTATTTTTAATAGAGTATTTATTATATTTACATAAAAAGAGGTTGTTTTGTCAATATAATATTGAAAGGAGAGAAAAATAAAATTCTTTTAAAAGTATTGACTTATGAAAAAAGTTAGGTCTATAATGAGTGCAACTTAAAAAAATGCAAGCGTTGATGAAGAAGAGTACACATGATGAACATGTCAGAGAGCTGATGGTTGGTGCGAATCAGTATGGGATTGATGTGGAATGGGCTTCGGAGCTTCCAAACCGAAACGAAAGAAGTAGGCTTTGGCGACATGATCTCATCGATACAAGAGACACGTATTGTTTTTGATACGGTAAAGTGCGTTACATTTGTAACGAATTAAGGTGGCACCACGGGAGTACCCGTCCTTTTTATAGGATGAGTACTCCCTTTTTGTGTACAAAAAATTAAATAAATGAAATCGTTGAAGTAAGAAGAGTACGTATATTGGAGACGTTACAGAGAGCCGGGGATAGGTGGGAGCCCGGTGCGGTGCCATATACGGAATGGGCTTACGAGAGGTATGCTGAACAATTATTTTCAGTAGGCAACCCGGGTTCCGCCGTTACAAGGATAAGGTATATATTTTGTACCTGAACAAAGCGGGATGCTTTTGCATCCAACATGAGGTGGTACCACGGTAAATTTATCGTCCTCTACATATTTTCGATATGTAGAGGACTTTTTTTATTTTTCAGGGTGAGGTGAAGGACATGATGACGAAAGAAGAATTTATGAAACGAAAAAGAGAAGAAAAAACATTTTTAGTAATTACCGAAGAAGAAGGAGATAGCATTACGCCAATTTCTTTATATAGACGTATGAAGGGAAAGAAAAAGTTTTTATTAGAAAGCTCCCAGCTTCATCAAGATAAAGGACGCTATTCTTACTTAGGGTGTAATCCATATGGCGAAGTGAAAAGTATTGGTACGGAAGTAGAACGAACGATTTACGGCCAAATAGAAAAACTGCAAGGTAACGTACTACAAGTGTTAGAAAAAGAAATCCGGTCAGCTCAAGTAGACAGTCCATTCCCGTTTTGCGGGGGAGCAGTTGGTTATATTGGCTACGATGTCATCCGGCAATATGAAAACATTGGAGCAGATTTACACGATCCATTAAATATTCCAGAAGTACACCTTTTACTGTACCGTGAGTTTATCGTGTATGACCATTTACGCCAAAAATTATCTTTTGTATATGTATGCAGGGAAGAAGATGCAGCTTCTTATGAAGAAGTATATGAAAGATTGCAAGTATACAAAGAGGAAGTACTGAGGGGAGAAGAAGCGGAAGTAACTGAAATAATATCAACATTATCATTCACTTCTTCTATAACAGAAAAAGAATTTTGCGCGATGGTAGAAACGGCGAAGGAATACATTCGAGCCGGGGACATATTCCAAGTTGTATTATCTCAGCGTTTGCAAAGTGAATGTATTGGTGATCCTTTCGCCTTATACCGAAAACTTCGAATTGCAAATCCGTCACCATATATGTTCTATATCGATTTTCAAGATTATGTTGTACTCGGTTCTTCGCCGGAAAGTTTGTTATCGGTAAGAGAGAATAAAATAATGACGAACCCAATTGCGGGTACGAGGCCGAGAGGGAAAACGAAGCAGGAAGATGCGGAAATTGAAAAAGAACTGTTAGAAAATGAGAAAGAACGAGCGGAGCATATGATGCTTGTGGATCTTGGAAGAAATGATATAGGAAGAGTGAGTGAAATTGGCTCAGTTACGATAGATAAATATATGAAAGTAGAGAAATACTCCCACGTCATGCACATTGTATCTGAAGTTTACGGAACATTGCGAAAACAGATGAGTGGATTTGATGCATTAGCGTATTGTCTACCAGCAGGAACAGTGTCAGGCGCTCCGAAAATTAGAGCGATGGAAATTATAAATGGGCTAGAGAATGAAAAAAGAAATGTGTACGCGGGTGCAGTTGGATACGTTAGTTTTTCAGGGAATCTTGATATGGCGCTTGCGATTCGAACGATGGTCGTCAAGGATGAGAAAGCATACGTTCAGGCAGGAGCGGGAATTGTTTATGATTCAGACCCAGTAGCTGAATATGAAGAAACGTTAAATAAAGCGAGAGCACTATTGGAGGTAATGAAATGATTGTACTGATTGATAATTATGATTCATTCACATATAACTTGTATCAACTGTTAGGTGAATATGAAGAAGATATTGTTGTCGTAAGGAATGATCAAATAACGATAGAACAGTTAGAAGGGATGAATCCAACAGGAATTGTGCTTTCACCAGGACCAGGAAAACCAGAGGATGCTGGTATTTGTATCGAAGTGATTCGTCATTTTTATAAGAACGTTCCCATATTAGGTATTTGCCTTGGCCATCAGGCGATTATATCAGCATTTGGAGGAGAAATTGTTCGAGCGGATCGCATTAAACACGGAAAAACCTCTCGTGTGAAACATAACGGAACGTCAATTTTTTCATACGTTACCCAGCCGTTAACAGCGATGCGCTACCATTCCCTTGTTGCAGCGCAAACGAATTTGCCACAGTGTTTTGACATACTAGCGACAGCGATGGATGACGGAGAAATTATGGCAGTTCGTCACAATTATTATCCGCTATTTGGATTACAGTTTCATCCGGAATCAATCGCAACAGAAGAAGGCGGAAAGTTAATACGTGCCTTTTTAACAGAAGTGAAAGAGGAGGAAAGAGTATGAATAACTATCTTCGTAAATTAGTGGAGGGACAACATTTAACCGAAGAGGAAATGTATAGAGCAGGGCTTCTGTTATTAAATGAAAACATATTGGAAAGTGAAATTGCAGCTTTCTTGGTACTACTGAAAGCGAAAGGTGAAACAGCAGAAGAAATATACGGCCTCGTTCGAGCTCTTCGTGAAAAGGCATTACCGTTTTCGAACCATATACAAGGAGCGATGGACAATTGCGGGACAGGTGGTGACGGTGCCCAAACATTTAATATTAGTACAACATCGGCATTTGTACTGGCAGGAGCTGGCGTAAAGGTTGCAAAACACGGTAACCGAGCTGTTTCTAGTAAAACGGGAAGTGCAGATTTATTAGAAGAACTCGGTGTAAATATTAGCAGTACGCCAAACGAAATTGACTATTTATTAGAGCATGTCGGGATCGCATTTTTATTCGCACCAGCGATGCATCCAGCATTAAGGCGCATTATGAAAATAAGAAAAGAATTAAACGTGCCAACGATTTTTAACTTAATTGGTCCTTTAACAAATCCGGTGAATTTAGAAACACAATTTGTCGGCATTTATAAACGAGATATGTTACTCCCAGTTGCGCAAGTATTACAGAAACTAGGCAGAAAACAAGCGCTTGTCGTAAACGGAAGTGGATTTCTAGATGAAGCATCATTGCAAGGCGAAAATCGTGTTGTCATTTTAAAAGATAATGAAATAGTAGAAACGAGTATTGAACCTGAGAAGTATGGTTTTTCAATAGTGAAAAATGAAGAGATTAGAGGCGGAGATTCGAAAGAAAATGCAAAGATTACGCTCGGGGTGTTAAGCGGAGAAAAGAGTGTTTACCGCGATACTGTTTTATTCAATGCAGGTCTAGCTCTTTTCGCAAATGGAAAAGCGGAAACGATTGAAGAAGGAATTACACTAGCGGCACATAGTATTGACTCAGGAAAAGCATTAGCCAAACTAAACTTATTAATTGCAGCAAGTCATGAAAAATTAGAAAGGGTGAATTAAAGTGGGGACGATTTTAGACAAAATTGTAGACCAAAAGAAAAAGGAAGTTGCGACATTATATGAAACATATACACCATTAGAAGGAAGTAGAAAGACACATTCACTTGTAGAAGCATTACAGCAGTTTACTGTCATTGCAGAAGTAAAGCGGGCATCACCATCAAAAGGAGATATCAATTTACACGTTGATGTACGAAAACAAGTAAAAACATATGAAGACTGCGGCGCAGGAGCAGTTTCTATTTTAACAGACGGTCAATTTTTTAAAGGATCGTTTCATGATTTACAAACGGCAAGAGCAGAAAGTAACATTCCGCTTTTATGCAAAGATTTCATAATCGATACGATTCAAATTGATAGAGCGTATGAAGCTGGCGCAGATATTATTTTACTAATCGTAGCGGCGTTAACGAAAGAGAAGTTAAAAGAGTTGTACAGCTACGTACTAGAAAAAGGATTAGAAGCAATTGTTGAAGTTCATGATGAACAGGAATTAGAAATTGCGATCCAATTAAACCCGCACGTTATCGGTATTAACAACCGTAATTTAAAAACATTCGAAGTCGATTTAAGCCAAACAGAAAAGCTTGGAAAACGATTAAACGAGGAGAAATTACTTTGGATTAGTGAAAGCGGGATTCATTCAAAAGAAGATATTATTCGCGTCAAACGAGCTGGAGCGAAAGGTGTATTAGTTGGAGAAGCACTTATGACATCATCTTCTATTCGTACCTTTTTTGAAGATTGTAAGGTGAATATATGAAAGTGAAAATTTGCGGCATCACTGATGTTGAAACAGCAAAACGTGCTTGTGAATACGGAGCTGATGCACTCGGATTCGTTTTTGCAGAAAGTAAGCGAAAAATTACCCCGGGGCTAGCGAAAGAAATCATTCAGGAGATTCCAGCAAACGTATTAAAGGTCGGTGTTTTCGTAAATGAATCAGTAGAAGCGATCCAGAAAATTGCAGATGAATGCGGGTTAACGCATGTGCAACTACATGGGGATGAAGATAATCACCAAATCAGAAGATTGAATATTCCGTCTATAAAATCGCTCGGAGTAACTTCAGAGGACGATATGAAAAACGCTCAAACATATGAAACGGATTATATATTGTTTGATAGCCCGAAAGAAAAGTTTCACGGAGGAAATGGAAAGAAATTTTCATGGGAACTACTTGTGCATATGCCAAAAGAGTTGCGAGAGAAAACGATATTAGCTGGTGGATTAAACGCTCTTAATATAGAAGAAGCGATTCGAACTATTCAGCCGTACATGGTCGATGTAAGTAGCGGAGTAGAGACAGAAGGAAAGAAAGATCTAAAGAAAATAAAACAATTTATTAAAAAAGCGAAGGAGTGTTCCAAATGAACTACGCATATCCAGATGAAAAAGGTCACTACGGTATATACGGGGGACGATACGTTCCAGAAACGTTAATGCAATCTGTATTAGAACTAGAAGAAGCATATAAAGAAGCGATGCAAGATGAAGTGTTTCAAAAGGAATTAAATCATTATTTAACAACGTACGTCGGAAGAGAAACACCGCTTTATTTCGCTGAAAATATGACGAAGTATTGCGGCGGTGCAAAGATTTATTTAAAACGTGAAGATTTGAACCATACAGGAGCTCATAAAATTAACAATACAATCGGTCAGGCACTTCTTGCAGTACGAATGGGCAAGAAAAAAGTTGTCGCTGAAACAGGGGCTGGGCAACACGGAGTGGCAACCGCTACTGTATGTGCCCTACTCGGATTAGAATGCGTCATCTTTATGGGAGAAGAAGATGTGAGGCGTCAAAAATTAAATGTGTTCCGAATGGAATTACTCGGAGCGAAAGTAGAAAGTGTAGCAGCAGGTAGCGGCACATTAAAAGATGCGGTAAACGAGGCGCTTCGCTACTGGGTTTCACATGTGCATGATACACACTACATTATGGGATCTGTTCTCGGACCGCATCCATTCCCGCAAATTGTTCGAGATTTCCAAAGTGTAATTGGGAAAGAAACGAAAAAACAATATGAAGCGTTAGAAGGGAAATTGCCAGAGGCAGTCGTTGCTTGTATTGGCGGTGGTAGTAATGCGATGGGCATGTTTTATCCGTTCGTACACGATGAAGAAGTCGCTCTTTACGGCGTTGAAGCAGCTGGAAAAGGCGTTCATACAGAAAAGCACGCAGCGACTTTAACGAAAGGAAGCGTTGGTGTTTTGCACGGATCGATGATGTACCTTCTGCAAAATGAAGAAGGACAAATTCAAGAAGCGCATTCTATTTCAGCAGGACTTGATTACCCGGGTGTTGGCCCAGAACATAGCTTGCTAAAAGATATTGGCCGTGTTTCTTATCATTCCATTACTGATGATGAAGCGTTAGAAGCATTTCAATTGTTAACGAAAAAAGAAGGGATTATTCCGGCTTTAGAAAGCTCGCACGCTGTCGCATATGCATTAAAATTAGCGCCGCAAATGAAGAAAGAAGAAGGACTTGTCATTTGTTTATCTGGCCGCGGCGATAAAGATGTAGAGAGTATAAAACGTTATATGGAAGAGGTGTAAAAAATGGGAGTAGAAAAAATTACAGCAGCGTTTGAAAATGGTAAGAAAGCATTTATTCCGTACGTAATGGGCGGAGATGGTGGCCTTGAAAAATTAAAAGAAAGAATTCGTTTTTTAGACGAAGCAGGAGCAAGCATCGTTGAAATCGGTATTCCGTTTTCAGATCCAGTCGCAGACGGTCCAACGATTCAAAGAGCAGGGAAACGAGCGCTAGATAGCGGTGTAACAGTAAAAGGCATTTTTCAAGCATTAATAGAGGTAAGGAAAGAAGTACAAATTCCATTTGTACTCATGACATATTTAAATCCAGTACTCGCATTCGGAAAAGAACGATTCATAGAAAACTGTATAGAAGCAGGGGTAGACGGTATGATCGTTCCGGATTTACCGTATGAAGAACAAAATATTATTGCTCCGTTACTTCGAGAGGCAAACATTGCGCTAATTCCACTCGTTACAGTAACGAGCCCAATTGAGCGAATCGAAAAAATTACGAGTGAATCAGAAGGGTTCGTCTACGCCGTTACAGTAGCGGGCGTAACAGGAGTACGTCAAAACTTTAAAGGTGAGATTCATAGTTACTTAGAAAAAGTAAAATCACATACACATTTACCGGTCGTGGCAGGTTTCGGTATTTCAACAAAGGAACATGTAGAAGAAATGATTACAATATGTGATGGAGTAGTCGTTGGAAGTAAAGTTATTGAGCTGTTAGAAAATGAAAAGCGAGAAGAAATATGTGAATTAATACAGGCAACAAAACAAAAAGAAGAGGCATAAGTCTCTTCTTTTTGTTTTACGTAATAAATGTTAAAATATACAGAAAATACATATAACTTAGAGGGTGAGAAAGCATGCTAAGACGGAAAATACTATATCTTCTATTAACTGTACCACTATACGCTTGGCTCATTAGCATGACAAAAATAGAGTTGATGGCTCTATTTTTAGGATATGTATTCATTTTTTCCAACTTAAATCGTATTCAAGAGCAATCTATTTTAGAAATATGTATATTTTCGATTAGTATAGAACTATTTAGTATCGTTTCGATTGTATTATTAAATGAATTATTTCTCTGGATCCATTCATTTGAATTAATGAAATTTGGAAATGTTGTATTGCAAGTAATATGTGCTTATATTGTGTTTGTTGTGTTAGACAAAATAGTCGGACAGCAGAGCGTTTTTCAGGATAAAAGAAAATGGGAGTGAAAGGAGTCATTTGGCCCCTTTTTTGAATCTGTTGTAAAAACAATTGAAAATTATGACATCTGTTATATAATAGTTAAAAATTGTATTTTTAATGAAAAGAGATGATAACATGGCCATATTGTTGGCACTTATCCCAATTATGATGATTTTCATTTGTTTATTTTTATTTAAACAAACGTCATTACGGTCCTCTTTAATTGCTTACGTTGTGTCTGTTGGAATCGTTTTACTCTCGCCAACGTTTCGATTAGGGATAAGTGAAACTGTTCACGCAACGATTAAAGGTTCGTTAATTTGTTTTATTGTCGGGTACGTTTTGTTTTTCGGTATTTTTTTATTTCACCTCATGAACAAAATGGGGTACATCGATCAAGTAGCACGTTTTTTAGAAGAAGTGACGCACGATCGTTTATTACAAATGCTTCTTATGTGTTTTGGTATTTGCCCACTAATTGAATCGGTAAGTGGATTCGGAATTGGTTTCATGGTTGCAGCACCTATCTTTCTATCATTAGGCTATAAACCGTTTCAAGCTGTACTGCTCTCATTTATCGGTTTACTAGCCAGTTCGTGGGGGGCAATGGCAACTGGTACGATTATCGGTTCGCAGCTTATAAATATGCCGCTTACAACGCTTGGCACAAATACGGCACTATTAAGCATCCCGATGTTTGCCTACTTCGTCATTCTTTCTTTACACGTTGTTGGTGGTTGGCAGGCTGTTATTGAAAAGTGGAAAGAAGGAATCGGTTTCTTTCTATTATTTTCTCTCGGAATCTATCTTTCTAACGCATACGTAAGTGTTGAACTAGCAGGTATATTAAGTTCTATCGTTACCATTGCATTTGGCTTTCTTATCATAAAACTAAAAGGAAAAAGTGGGAAAAATCTTATAACAGAACATGCGGCAGCAACGGAGAGAGAAGTATCCATTATCAAAATTATTAGCCCTTATATATTTTTAACCGTTTGTATTTTGCTTTCTCGCCTCGTACCGGCATTACATGATGTATTCAGATCATATGCAGTCCTTGATTTAAAATCATACTCTTACAAATTAGAAATGCTGTATTCACCAGGGTTTTGGCTCGGTATGACTTGTTTATTTACTATTATTTTCTTCCGTATTCCATCTCATATTATTAAACAATCACTCTCGCAAACGATAAAACAATGGATTCCTTTTGCGATTACGACGACGATGTTTATCGCTATTTCAGAACTAATGGGTGCATCTGGCATGCATTCATTGCTTGCAAAAACAGCTGGTGAAACATTCGGTACATTTTTCGTTTTCGTAGCTCCGTTTATCGGTGGAATCGGTGGCTTTTTAACAGGTAGTAACGCAGGATCAAATGCGATGTTCATAAAACTACAAATGCAAACTGCGCAAAACGTAGCACTCCCGTGGCAATACGTCACAACTCTGCAAAACACCGCATCGTCAGTAGCGACAATCGCTTGCCCGTCACGTATTACATTAGGTGCGTATTTATGTAACATCCCATATCGTGAAAATGAACTATTAAAGAAGACGACGTTAATGATTTTTGGGGCGGTGTTGCTCGTAGTGGTGGAGGTTATTGTTTGGTATATGTTGAGAAAATAAGAAATCCTCCTGAGAAAGGAGGATTTTCTTTTTATATGGATAATGCCTTAAGTATGAAAATCTTCTACTAAATGAATAGGAGATGAAATGTATGCCCTTAAAAAATTATGGTGTGTTAAAAGGTACCGTTATACAATCTAAGATCGGAAAAGGGAAAACTCCTCATTATCAAGTTCATTTACAAGGTGAAGTAGAGTATCGTATTGCAATTAACGTAAAATCGCAAAGTTATCCGTCAGAAGTTTTATATTTTGCGAGTAACAATATTAGGTCAGAGGCGATTCATATTTTACCGACATTACCATTTGGTTTTACGGAAGTAAAAAATAATGAGCCGAAAGTGGCTTTAGATTATGTAAGAGGAAATCTATTTGACTCAAAACAAATGATTCCTTTACCTCCCGAAAAAGCAGGAACAGATAATGATTTAAACGAAAAAATAGAACGTTATATAAAACGAGCGATAGAAGAAAAGGCAATTATTTATGCGTTCGGTGAAAGATGGGGACCAGAAGAAAATACACCTGATTCTTACTTTCATTTCGAGCCAGGAAACGGTATACACGATATTCATATGAATCAAGGGAATGTAGAGAAATGGAAAGGTGATAATGGTATATGGCAAGACGGAGGAATAATCATTCACTTTGAAAAGGAAGAAGAATGGGCTGGTATCTTTCTTGCCTTCCAGTCGCAGTCATGGTGTACAGATGACGAGGGACATGCTCGTGTTCCGGTTGAGCATTGTGATTATAAGGGGAATAATTGAGGAGAGGAGGGCGTTCAAAACGAACGCCCTCCTCTTATTTTATAAAATCCAAAACTAACAAGTGTAGAAATACAAGAGAACAGCAGTGCTACACTAGAAAACGCAATGAGGTACATATTATACTTCATCACTTTGCCAATGAGCTGGTTACTGTCGTACTGAAATAGTCCTGCGATTATGTTGAATAAAAATAATACGATAAACATGACGATCACACCGTCTATTGATCCTTTAATATCTGGTTTACTTAAAGCGATATGTGCAGAAATACAAATGGCGATAAATAAAAATAGCCAAAAGGAAGGATTCAATAAATTACTTATTGTAAATAAGCTTTTCAATAATACGAACGTCGACAAGAGCATGTTTTGAACCATTTCTATATTAATAGAAGTAGAAGCAATTGTTTTTTCGAGAGTTGTATTAAATAAGAAATATGAATTTGGTACGAAATAGCGCATTAAAAGGATTAACGCAGTAATACCAGAAATAATAGGACCGATTCCAATGAAGAAGTTCCCAATTCGTTGATATACACTTTTTTGATTGTATTGATGTTGTACGTAGCCTAAAGCACCTTGACTTGTATCTGTTGGGAAAAACTGCGTTGCTACAATTTTATGACGAAATAGTACACACATAATGGCATGTCCAAGTTCGTGAATAGGGACACCGATCCAAGCCGTTAAAAGGAATCCTTTTCTTCCGAAAGCTCTCGACCAATACATGCGTGTGAGAGATTCTAAATAGCCTAATAGAAAACCAATTACAATGATAACGCCAATTAAAGAAAATAATTGGATTACGCTTGTAAGGAGTATTTGAAAAATTGAGTTTACCAATTCCATTGCCAGTCATCCAATCTGTTAAAAATGTTATTTGTTCTGTTTCATAATAGCATTATTTTTCAAGATTGCTAGCATATATATTTTCATTTGAAAGAAGGATTTCATAATCTTTTTCTTGTAGTCATGTTTTATGTCCAAAGTCATATATTGAATTTGTAACACCCTATATGGTATATGCTCAAGGAGGGATGAGAGAATGAAATGTCCGGCGTGTCAGACGGAAAATGCAGCAGAGGCAAAGTTTTGCGGGAATTGTGGACATTCGTTGACCGAGGAAGCAGTAGCGAGTGGTGCACAGGAAGAAGGTGAGCAACAAGCACGCGTAGCACCAGCAAAGGAAACTCGACCAAATGAAACGGTAGAGCAAGCGAAGCGGTTTGCAAGTGGCTATTTTCAGTTCTTTAAACATGCTTTCAAAGCACCGACAGCGATTATGAAAAGCGGCAAGGTTGAAGTACGAAATGGAATTGTAAGTCTTGTTCTTATTTGTTTTTTAGGGGCATGTATTTTTTATAGAATGATGAGTGCTGCAGCAGCTGTTACGAAAACATTTGCACCAGATATACCTACTCCTACATTCTTTTTGGACTCTGTAACGGTCTTTTTATTTTTACTAATTTTAACTTTATTTGTCGGATTTATTATTTTTGTAAGTGGGAAGATGATGAAATCATCTTTTTCGTTTCTTGAAGTATTCGGTATATGGGGAACGATAGCGACACCAGCTATTGCTATATTAGTGCTTTCTTTTCTTTTTAGTTTTTTATTAATCTTTTTCTTACCAATCTTATTAGGGCTGGCTACAACGTATATGGGAATTAGTATAATTGTAGCTACAGTAAAATTAGATAACGGTGGATTAGATCTTGTTTACACTCTTCTTATCGCAAATGTTTTCATCGGAATTGCAACGTTTATCGTGTTTTGGTCTTACATAAACACGATAATTCAAACCTTTACACAGGGATTAACTGGCCTCTAAAGAAAAGGTGGATGAATGTATGTACAAAGTGTGGGACTCAGTTTGAAGATTGAATCTTATAATGTTGAACTGAACAAATCAAGAGAATAGAACATATGAAAAAGGTACAGTGCATAACTGTACCTTTTCTATGTTTTTTTAGCTGGACCAGGATCCCTTGAGAAAAAGATATGAAAGAGGAATGTGACTTTGCTTGCCCCTCCTGACGTACTTGCTTGCACATCAGATAAAGAGCTAGACGTTAAAGCAGCTTCGGAGCGAGGAGGGACGATTATGTTGAGAGCATCATCTGATTCTGATGATATAGTAACTGTTATTGTATCCTCAGAAAAATTTAGAATCTTAACAGTACCGACTGGGAAAATCGATTTGCCAGCGTGTGATGCAGAAGCGAAGCGAGTCGCTTTCCAAATAGTTTGTGGGAAAGTGTCATTGTCAGATAACCAAGCGCGAGCGCTGTATAAAGTTGTACTAATGGTAAACTCTTGTTCAAGCGGGAGGGCGGGTCTCGGTTCTATCGGTTCCTCTGGAAGCTGGACGAGAAGGCCAGCGCACATATATGTTTCACCTACTTTCCATAGCTACTGTTATAGCATATTAAACATGTTGTTTATAAGACACGACGATTACCTATTCAGGCATAGGTTTGTGCACTAAATTTGAAGATGAAATTCTCTTTCTTTACAATGGAAGTAGGTGTTATTTCTATAAAATATGGAAAACGTAAAGAGTATGTAAAAAAGAAGGAGTGGTAAAGTGAACTATGTTATTATTGGCGGAGATGCAGCTGGTATGAGTGCAGCTATGCAAATTGTTAGAAACGATGAAACTGCAAATGTTGTGACGTTAGAAAAAGGTGAAATTTATTCGTACGCGCAGTGTGGATTACCGTATGTCATTAGTGGTGCTATCGCGTCAACGGAAAAATTAATTGCGCGTAATGTAAAGACGTTTCGTGATAAATATGGAATTGATGCGAAAGTGCGACATGAAGTAACGAAAGTAGATACGGAAAAGAAAATCGTGTACGCAGAACATACGAAGACGAAGGATGTTTTTGAATTTCCGTACGATCGATTATTAATTGCAACTGGAGTGCGTCCTGTTATGCCAGAATGGGAAGGTCGAGAGCTACAAGGCGTTCATCTTTTAAAAACAATTCCAGATGCTGAGCGCATATTAAAAACGTTAGAAACAAACAAAATTGAGAATGTAACCATTATTGGTGGCGGTGCGATTGGACTGGAGATGGCAGAAACATTCGTCGAACTTGGTAAGAAAGTAAGAATGATTGAGAGAAATGATCATATCGGTACGATTTATGATGCAGATATGGCTGCATATATACATAAAGAAGCAGATAAACATCATATTGAAATTTTAACGAATGAAAATGTAAAAGCATTTAAAGGAAATGAAAGAGTGGAACAAATTGAAACAGATAAAGGAACATATAAAGCAGATCTTGTTTTAGTGTCAGTTGGAGTGAAGCCAAATACTGATTTTCTTGAAGGAACAAATATACGTACAAATTATAAAGGGGCAATTGAAGTAAATGCATATATGCAAACGAATGTACAGGACGTATATGCAGCTGGTGATTGCGCAACACATTACCACGTTATAAAAGAAATTTATGACCATATCCCGCTTGGAACGACTGCGAATAAACAAGGGCGACTCGCTGGACTGAATATGCTGGATAAGCGAAGAACCTTTAAAGGTACGTTAGGTACAGGTATTATTAAATTTATGGATTTGACGCTCGCAAGAACAGGCTTAAATGAAAAAGAAGCGAAAGGGCTAAACATCCCGTATAAGACGGTTAAGATAGATTCAACAAATATGGCCGGTTATTATCCAAGTGCTAAGCCACTTTATTTGAAATTATTATATCGCTCTGACACGAAACAATTATTAGGTGGACAAGTAATTGGAGAAGAAGGTGTGGATAAACGGATTGATGTGATCGCAATGGCACTTTTCAATAAAATGAGCATTCATGAGTTAGAAGATGTTGACTTGAGTTACGCACCACCATATAACAGTGTTTGGGATCCAATTCAGCAAGCGGCAAGGCGAGCAGAATAGCACTTTTTAAGTGCTATTTTTTTCGTTAAAGGGGAATCATCATTTTTGTCGAATGAAGAGGATTGGAAATAGTTACGTACAAGGAAGGGGATCACTAAAAATGTTTGTAACACTTCAAATAGTTCAAGAATCAGAAAAAGAAATATTGCGTAATTTGTATGCACTATATCTTCATGACCTCTCGACATTCACTCCTAATATAACGATTGGGGAAAATGGATTTTTTGAATACGAAGATTTACACATGTTTTGGCAAAATGACGGAATCAATCCGTATTTTATAAAAGCTGAAAATAGTATTGTAGGATTTTTATTATTGTTGGAACGCCCGTTTTTGAAGAAGGAAAACGACTTTGGCATAAATGACATTTTCATATTGAATCAGTACAAGGGAAAAGGAATCGGTAAAAGAGTTATTGAGAATGTATTAAAAGAGAAAAGAGGACAATATTTCGTTATCGAACTTGTGAAAAATGTACGAGCAGTTTCTTTTTGGAAGAAAGTATATAGGGAGCTAAACATCGAATTTGATGAGAAAACACAGTTAATCGATGATGAAGAATGTCTCGTTCAAACGTTTAAAATATAATGAAATCGATGCTCCTAGTATATTACTTTGAAATTTAACTTTATCCCGCGTTAACGGACAGTAAAACGCCCACCTCAAAATTCAGTTGGGGCAAAGAAGTTAGGTGGGAGTCGGGCTGTCCGTAAACGTCCGATTGGTGAGGGCTGATAATCAGTGGGGGATGAACAAAACCCCCACTGATTAAAGTTTCACTTTATTTCGAATATACCATTCGCCCTTGAAAACATAGTACTTATCGCTTATATTTTCATATAGTATTTATTTTTAAATAAAGCAATGAACGAACCAGGAGGCACAGTATGGCAATTAACATGAAAACAATCGAAGAATGGATTGCTGAATCAAACGCAAGACAAGAAGAAGACTTTGGACATGTTGTGGAAGAGATGAAAGAAGTATGCGTCGGACTTGATAATGCGACATTAATTTATACGAAAAACGTATTTTGTTTTGGTAAGAAAGTAGAAGTATTGTTCTTCTTCCAAGACCATGTCGTGATCGGACAAGAAAAAGATGAGTATGTTGAAATTGAAAAATTAAAGTATGATACGATTACAAATAGTAACTTAAAAACAAATGACAAAAATACAACGTTACAATTAAAGTTTGCTAACGGACAATCTATCCATTTAGATAGTTTAAATGATAACTACGGTACGAAAAATTGGTTATTTGCAAGACAAATTAAGAGTATTTTTAAGTTAATCTAGTAAAAAGCAGACCTCAAAGGGCCTGCTTTTTTATTTGTTTCCTATCACACAAAGGCATCCTCTTTCTTCGTAACATTTCACACTTTTAAATCCTGTTTTATAAAATAGGTTTATTAATTCTTCATTCGTTTTACATTTCTCCATATGATATTGAATTTTGAAAGTTTCAGCGACTAATAAAAAGGATCCGTTCGGTTGTAGGACGCGAAATATTTCTTTTATATCTTGTTCCACATCAGGCCAAAAGTAGTGTGTTTGAAAAGCGGTTATGAGATCGAAGAAGTTCGTATGATAGGGAATAGAAGAGACACTTGCTTGTTGAACAATGACTTTTTGGTTTTGAACATCTTTTATATTCGTCTGTATAGAATTTTTTACAGCTTGATCGGAGTAATCAATTCCGTGTATTTTGCCAAACGGAACTCGCTTTGAAAGAGTATGTATTGTTTTACCGCCGCCACAACCGATATCTAATATGATTGCATCTGTCTGTATATGTATTTTCTGTAAAGCCCAATTTGTTAGCCTCGTATGTGCACTGTTCATAATACAAAGCATGGAAGAACCAATCGTTCCGCGAGGATTTTTTGCTTGCTGGATTAATCGTTGTAAAATACTCAAGTTAAACTCTCCTTTTATGTGAGAATATATACTTATTTCGCTTTTTATAAATTAAGTCCTTTAAAAAAGCACGCCGTTCACCGGCGTGCTTCTAATTACGCAAATCCCCTTTTAACCAATTCCGCGCTCGATACGCCCCGACAGGAATTTGAATGAGAGACGTTTCATTTCCCACATCTATCCCGTACAACTGATCACATGAATTTGTATCAAAACTTAGTAATGGATGCCCGCCCATTCCCATCGCAGTCGCTGCAAAAACGAGTTTATGAACAAGGATACCAGCTTCCATTTGGTGAATACGGTATCCTCTATAGCCTAATGCATTTGTATAGTAATCTTTCTTTCCGATTACATGTAGGCAAAGCGGTACTTGAAAAAGATTTACGTTATCCATCGTCATACTAGATTGAAGGGGATAACGAAGGTCTCCATATCGAAGTGGTTGTATGGAATGTGTTTTACTGTTATAAGCGTAAGCACCGTTGTCTATATCTTTTACGTTATAAAAACATCCATATAAGGAGACACGTGCATTTTCATTTATATACTGACCATCAAGGTCGTTGTAATAAGGGAAGGAGAGGCTCGCTTCTTGTAGTAAAGTAGCGAGCTCTGCTGCATCCCATTTCGTTAAAGTAAAGTCAGCATCAGGGGAATATCGTTCTTTACAAAGTTGTAAGAAATCATATGATAACCGATCTACTTTCGGCAACTGTACAGCGTGCGCATGATGTTGATAGTGCTCTTCATGATGTAGTGTTTGGAAGTGTGCTGTCGATTCAATCATAGAAGCTTCATTTATTTTTGTTATCATAGGATGTTTATCTACTTCCTTTGATCTAACGAAATGTTCGTGTGCTAACGGCGGAATTTGCTGCAGTAATTCATGAGAAGTAACCGTGTTAGTATCATGATCACCATTGTGAAACCAATCATTCTGCGGTTCTGTACTTAAAGGAACAACGGCATACACACTTTCTTCGCCTTCTGACAGTCCGAGTAAATGATTGATTGCACGGTCTAGAAATTGAAAATATACGCCATTTGTGTAACCGAATTGTTTGGCACATGCAAGTAATTGTCCGATGAGAACACCACTATCTAGCCCTTGAAGCCGATATGAAAAATTATTGTATTTAAAGTAGTTTTTCCAAAACATAGTGGATACAAATGCAGCACAAAAACAAGAATGTAAGTTACAACGATTGCCAAGTGCTTCCGAAAGATAAGAATCGAAATTTCCTTCGCGAAGTAAAATAAGTCGGTGATGCGCGGCGTCGTAATGGTAAATCCCGTCTGGATAATCGTCAATTTTTAAATATATATACAATTCATTTGGATATAAAGCACCGCCGGAAGGGATAGATCTTCGGAATAAAATTTTCTCGCTATTTAGCTGACATAATTGTGTTAAACCAAATGAGCACCAAAGGTAATGACCAATCTCCTTCAAAGTAGGTGTAGTAGAAGCGTTAGGTAAAGATAATGGGATTTCTAAAGGGAGAGGGATGACAGGTACATTTCGATATAATTTATAAGGGAGCGGTGCATCTTCCCAGTCCACTTCATGATTCGGCATAATTTCATCGATTGAAAAATGGAGATGATGTAAAAAAGTATCCAGCTGCATAGAATCCCTCCTTTACTATGGAAACGGATGCGGATGTGGATTTAATTGTTCATTCGTTAAAGGCTCAGCGCTATATCCAAGCGTCATCGGTACGGTATACACTCTATCCAGTCCTGTAACCCGAGTAAGATGGTGACCGAACGTCATCGGTAGCATGCCTGGAATAATGACTTTTACACAATGTAATCCGTTTTTTTCTATAAGAGGTACTGTTTGATCTACAACGATTACCTCAAGTCCAGCTTGTTCTAGACGTTTTAAAAGTTGATGAAGATCGGATGTTAAATCTAGATCAACTGATTGTAACCTGTTCATTTCTTGGAACGTTTGCACCGGTGCATCGTCACGTAAAAGAAAGTGAAGACGTTCTTCCGCTTCTTTCAATCCGTACAACATACTATGGTCTCCCATTTGGCTAACGAGATAAGGGTCTTGTAAGCAGTTTTCGTAGTGCTCTCTTTTTTGTTCAAGCTCATCATCTGTTATTAGTAACATGCCTGCTATTTCATGGATGGCACTCTTTAAAGCGCGGACAGGGTCTAAATGAGAGCCTCCCGCACAAACGACGTTCATTCCATGTTCACGCGTATTTTTCGCAATTACCCATAAGCTTGGGATGCCGTGTTCCATCGTTGCGTTAAAAGCATGTAACTCATATCCAGTAATCGTGTACAGCCGCTGAATCATTAATTGTAATTCCGTATCGTTTGCTGAACTAAGATCAAGGCGTGGAAGAGGTAATTCAGCATACCAAGTGAGCAAAAAGGCGTCACGCTCTACAATTTCTAAAATGCCGTGAAAAATTGCTTCTTCTAAACTACTACCAATGGCACATCCATTTGATGTTTCATATACGTAAGCATCTCGATGACCGAGGCTATAATAAGCGATTGATTCAGGAACTAAAATCGGCTGGTTTTGTAATAAAGAGTAGCCCCACACCCAGTTTTGTTCATAGTCAGGATCAAACGGTTTAAATGGAAAACTATTACGATTATAATGTTCACTTGTATGTACACCGAGCGAGAGGGGATTCAGTGCATGATCCTCTAACTCACGAAAACTGCCGTGTACATTTGTCTTTTTTCCTCGAGGTGACATACCACAATATCGTTCTAAACCTTCTAAAATAGCAGTTGCTTCACTTATTGCAAATGAATGAGTTCGGCCTGCAACACCTTCATTTCCAAACATTAATGGCATGTTTATAATAACGTCAGCGAATGGTAATAAAGAATGCTGCATTTTTCCGTTTAACATACCGACCCGATAATCTAAATAATCTCTCGTTAAAAATGTGTTTAGTTCATGAATGGAACGACAGCGATATGTTGCTTCGCTTGTTTTTAAGCTCGGTTGTAACGAAATCGTTGCTGCATCTGCTGTATCATCAGGCAAATTGCTACATACAGGGCAGAGCGGATCGGGAAGAAAAGAATGCCGCGTACATTGCAGTGTTTGTAAGTTTAGTAAAATGAGTTCATGTTCTAAAGAAGAATGGTGATGAGTTAATATTTTCTCTGTTTCTGCACGAATAAGATGGCACATTTGTAACATACCATTTTGGGTGGCGCGTACATCACGCCTTGTGACATTATCTGCCTTTAACGCATATTTACGCTGTAGTTCCCACATTTCTTGTTGGTCAAAGCCAGCGATAAATCGGCGTCCATCAGAGCAGTTGGAACAGCCAGTTGCAAGAGGATGAATGTAAGGACCGATAATACCTTCACCAAATGAAGTGAATGCACGTAGCCATGGAATATGATTCGATCGAAACATTAGCTCGGCATCATGATGAATAGAAGAAGGAGAGCCATCATGTAGTACGAGAGCGAGATGAATATTTTCAGGGAGTTCTTCTGTAAGGTTATGTTGACGAATGATAGAATATTGTTTGCATAGTTGATCATGTACATAGTTTGCAAGTAAGCCATCTCCTATAAGCAATATATTTTGAGTCATAGACTGTCCTCCTTTGCAATTAATACCCCGTACACACCATCTAAGTTTTCTTTCAAAAATGGTTCAATAGCTAAATCAAACACGAATGGATAAAAATTATGTTCTTCTAAATGTTGCAAGGCAAGCTGTACAGATTGCGTGCTTGGAATTTCTTCTTCTGCTTGTATTTCTAACCTAAAAGAATCCGTGTCATATAAAATAATAGAGGATTCCGGTAAGATATTAGCTCTGTATGAAGTCTCTTCATTTTGAATATGAAGAAGGGATAGTTGTAGTGCGTTTCGTAACGCTAACGTTGTATTAATATTAGATGCACCGTACCATCGATCATTTATACCGACCCAAACGACTGGAAAGCTGAGAATCTCTTCACTTACTGCTATTTTAGGTGTTTCATGAATTGTAGCGAGAGCATTGTAATAGAATCTACAATGTTTATCATGAATTTCGGTTAAGTCGACCGTCGTAATTTCTTCTAGCATATGTGACTGCCGTTCATACAATTTATTGTTTAAATGTTGTTGTAGCGCCCGGTATACACCTTCTGTCATCGTTTCTCCAGCGCCAATACCGATATCATTATGTTCAGGAATAAGGCGGTGCATAATTTCCGCTACATAAGTTTCAATTCCTGCTAAACCAGCTTCTCGGCGTGCTTCATTATGAGTCAAACCACCACAAGTCATAAGAGGCAGGAGGGAAGCAGGACCATCTGATAATGGGTTAGCTACTTGAATATTGCATTGAGATAACGGTAATTGATATAAATCTTGTTCATCCCATACATGGAATAAACCAGCTTCTTTAGAAGTTAATGAGTCGAAAAAGCGGAATAAATCAGTCGAGGTATGTTGGCTGGACCGATGTTCAAGTTGTTCAGAAAGATTTTCTATCGTATCAATTGTAAAACTTTCATCAGTTGCGAGAGGATGTTTTATAAAAGGATGCCATGTTCCTTCGAGTGTTTCGTAATTTAATAAAAAGAATTGTGGTTCTTTTTCTCGGTAAGAATCATCAGCGACATGCTTAAGTAATTCAAATACGATTACATTTGCTAACATTGCAGATGGAAGTGGAGAAAAGGATGCTGATGAATGTTCATTTTGTAAAGTCGTTTCATGTAGCCGGTGCCATGCGGACTCCCAGCATTCTTCATGATTAGCTGTTACAATAGGACCAGCTATACCAAGTGCTGATAAACAGACGGCTGGTATGAAGTTCTTTCCTATTTCTCTACAAATCGTGTGAACTGTTCTTAAACCTTCAATATCTCCATTTTGAGAAACGTACAAAATCCAGTCGAAAGGCTCGAACACTTCATGCAGGGGACGATCAATTGTCGTATCAATTTCTTGAACAAGTACAGTATCATCAACTTCATATGCAAGTTCTACTAGCTCATGAATGCGGTCGTAATTTGTTTCCTCATAATCTGTAACAAGGTAATGAAAGGTAGGTAATCCTGATTCTAATAAAGAAGAAACTAAGGAAGTAAGCATATCTCCAGAACCAATTATAAGGACGTTTGCCCCGCGATACCTTTCGAATTTTAGAGCGCCTGAATGAGAATCAGCTTCTAAAAATTCAATTTGTGAAGCGTATCTATCAAGTAATGCGCTATTTAATTCATGAGGTGCATCTTGACTTACATCCCGAACGAAACCATTTTCATATAAAATCTCTCCGATTTCCAATACACGATTTTGATAGGGGAGAGGGAGACCGTCCGTTATTTCTGCTAAAGAGTAATTACCGTCAAACATTGGCATTAATTTCTCAATCCAGTTGTAAATTCCATCACCGTCCATACGAAATGAACTGGCGTTATTTCGAAAATAGACACCCCCGTTTGAGTCGGGGAGGAAGAAAGTATCCTTATTAGCTTTAAGTTTTGCATCAATTGGAAGGTTACTCATTTTAATCCTCCTTACGTTTTAAGCATACATTATTAGCTTATGTTATGAAATTTGTCCCGTATGAACGCAATAAAGTGAAACTTTAATCAGTGGGGGGTCTTCATCCCCCACTGATTATTAGTTGAACCAATCGGACTTTAATGGGCAGTTGATCACACACCTAACTTCGTTGCTTTCGCTGAATTTTGAGGTGGGGGTCTTACTGCCCATTAAAGCGGGATAAAAAAAGGCTGTAGAATGATTCATTCTACAGCCTTTAATCGATTATTAATCTATCAACCTTCTAATAATAATGATTTTGGATCTTCAAGCATATCTTTAACAGCAACAAGGAAGCTAACTGCTTCTTTACCATCAACAATACGGTGATCGTAAGATAAAGCGATGTACATCATTGGACGGTTTTCCATACGTTCTGCATCAATTGCAACTGGACGTACTTGGATTTTGTGCATTCCTAAAATACCAACTTGCGGACTGTTTAGGATCGGTGTTGACATTAGAGAACCGAACACACCACCGTTTGTAATTGTGAATGTACCACCTTGTAGTTCTTTTAATGAAAGTTTGTTGTCACGTGCTTTCATACCTAAATTACGAATTTCACTTTCGATTTCAGCGAAGTTTAATTGGTTAGCATCGCGTACAACTGGAACAACTAATCCATCTGGAGCTGCTACTGCAATACCGATATCATAGAATTTTTTGATGATAAGCTCGTCACCTTGAATTTCAGCATTTAATAATGGGAATTGTTTTAATGCTGCAACAACTGCTTTTGTGAAGAATGACATGAAGCCAAGACGTACATCATGTTTTTTCTCGAAAGCATCTTTACGCTCTTTACGTAATTCCATGATTGCAGTCATATCAACTTCGTTAAATGTTGTTAACATTGCAGATGTTTGTTGAACTTCTACAAGGCGTTTTGCAATTGTTTGACGGCGGCGGGACATTTTCACGCGCTCAACTGGTTTTTCGAATTCCGTTTTTGCAACTGGAGCAGGAGCTGGACTTTTTGGAGCAGCTGGTGCTTCTTTTGGTGCAGCAGCATGAGCTTGTACATCGTGTGGTCTCACACGTCCAAGTGGATCTGTGCTACGTACGTCATTTAAGTCGATTCCTAATTCACGAGCCATTTTTCTAGCAGCTGGTGATGCGATAGGACGGTTCGTATTTGGTAAACCTTGTAAAGTTGCAGCTTGCTCAGTAGTTGGAGCCCCAGCTTTCGGTGCTTCAGTTGTTTCTTGTTTTGGTTGCTCAGCCACTGGTGCAGGTGTACTTACTGCAACTGGTGCTCCGTTTGCATCTAAAATTGCGATAGTTGCGCCAACTTCAACTGTATCCCCAGGTTCGCCTAGTAACTTCGATACAATACCTGAATCTTCTGCAATGATTTCTACATTGACTTTATCAGTTTCAAGCTCAACAACGCTGCCACCTTTCTCAACTTTGTCGCCTACGTTGATAAGCCATTGTGAGATAGTTCCTTCAGTAATAGATTCTGCAAGCTCAGGTACTTTAATTTCGATCATTTTAAATGTCCTCCCCTTATTTGCCTAACGGTGTGTTTTTTCTTCTTTTGTCTTCGGTAATCTCCATTTGTTAGCCCGCCCCCCCGGGGCAGAATATCTGCCCGGGGAGCAAGCTAGAAACTTTCATTGTTACTTTTTAGTTGCTGAAAACTTCAATTTCTTGTTTATCTTGACGGAAGTTATACTTCACATCTAAAGCGTGTGCAACAATTAGTTCTTGCTCAGCTTTGTGAGCGAATGGATCGCCGCCAGATGGGCTAGAGCGATCTGGGCGTCCAATGTAACCTGTTTTCACTTTATCTCCAGCAAGTTCGAACAGAATTGGAGCCATGTAATGCCATGCGCCCATATTACGAGGCTCTTCTTGAACCCAAATAATTTCTTCTAAGTTTTTAAAGCGTTTAATAATAGATTGAACTTTCTCAGCAGGGAATGGGTACAGCTGTTCAATACGAACGACATGAACTTCATCTAAGTTGTATTCATGTTTACCAGACTCAATTTCTGCTGCTAAGTCAATCGCCATTTTACCTGTGCTTAAAACAAGACGTTTTACTTTGTTTGGTTTTGTGCCAAGGTTTTCTTGTTCTAGAGCAGGTTGGAAACGTCCTTCGCTTAACTGACTAGCAGTTGAAAGCGTAAGTGGGTGACGTAATAAACTCTTCGGCGTCATCAATACTAACGGTCGAACAGCTTCTGTTCCTAAGATAGATGCTTGACGACGTAAAATATGGAAGTATTGTGCCGCGCTCGTTAAGTTTGCAACTGTCCAGTTATTCTCAGCAGCTAACTGTAAGAATCGCTCTGGACGTGCACTAGAGTGCTCTGGTCCTTGACCTTCATAACCGTGTGGTAATAGAAGAACTAAACCGGATTTTTGACCCCATTTTGCTCTTCCAGCTGAAACATATTGATCAAATAATGCTTGCGCAGTATTTGAGAAGTCACCATATTGCGCTTCCCACATAACAAGAGTTTCTGGAGCGAATACGTTATAACCATACTCGTAACCAACAACAGCAGCTTCTGATAACGGACTGTTATGAACAGAGAAGGATGCATTAATGTTTGGTAAGCGATGCAATGGTGAATATGTTTCATTTGTATCCGTATCGTGTAATACGATATGACGGTGTGCGAATGTACCGCGCTGTGAATCTTGACCAGTTAAACGAATTGGCGTACCTTCTTGTAAAATAGAAGCGAATGCTAATGACTCAGCAAGTGCCCATTCAATTTTACCGTTCTCTTCAAGAGCATCTTTACGGCGCTCAAGAATTTTCTTCACTTTTGGATATACGTTAAAGCCTTCTGGCCAAGATAGTAGACCTTCATTAATTGCGCGAAGTGAGTCAATCTCAACACCAGTATCAATTGGCTGAATGCCTTTTGCAACAACATCTGGCACTTTAACATGAATTGTTGCATCGCTCGTATCAGCTGGTGGTACTTGTGCATAGTCAGATTTTAATTGCTCTTGTATAAACTGTGTAATTGTTTCAACCTCATCTGCATTTAGAACACCAGCAGTTTGTAATTGGTCTGCATAAATCGCTCTTACAGTTGGGTGGTTTTTAATCTTTTTGTATACTTGTGGTTGCGTAACTGCTGGGTCATCCATTTCGTTATGACCGTAGCGGCGGTAACCAATTAAATCGATTAAGAAGTCTTTTTTGAACAATGTACGATATTGAATTGCAAGGTTAGCAGCAGCAAGACAAGCTTCTGGATCATCAGCGTTCACGTGAACAATTGGAATATCGAAACCTTTTGCAAGGTCACTTGAATATTTCGTAGAACGAGAATCATAACTATCAGTTGTAAAACCAACTGCATTGTTTGCGATAACATGAATTGTTCCGCCTGTTTGATACGCGTTCAATCTGCTTAAGTTCAATGTTTCAGATACAATACCTTGACCAGGGAATGCAGCATCACCATGAACTAAAATTACGAATGATTTTGAAGTGTCTTGTTCTGGAAGACCAGATTTTTTACGATTCTCTTGAGCCGCACGTGCGAAACCTTCCACAACAGGGTTAACGAACTCAAGGTGACTCGGGTTATTTGCTAATGTAACGCGAGTGCTAACTTCTTCGTTACTAACGACTTGTTCTCTACCTAAATGGTATTTCACGTCGCCAGTCCAGCCAGAGTTAGCCACTGCGCCTTCTATTTTTGCATGTTTGAACTCAGCAAACATGTGACTATATGGTTTTTCTAATACGTGTGCAAGTACGCTTAGACGACCGCGGTGAGCCATACCAATCATGACATCTTCTACGCCGCTTTTAGCACCTTCTAGCACAATTTCATCTAGAACAGGTACAAGCATATCAACGCCCTCGATAGAGAAACGCTTTTGCCCAACGAATGTTTTATGCAAGAATTGCTCGAAACCTTCAACAGCTGTTAAACGTTTTAAAAGAGCAGTTCGTTTTTTATTTGATAGTGGTTGACGCAATGAATTTGATTCCACCATTTGATGCAACCACGCGCGTTCTTCACTATCTTGTATATGAGAAAATTCATAAGCTAAAGATTTTGTATAAACATCTTTTAATCTATGAATTACATCAAGTGCAGTGTGAATACCTTCTGGTGCATCTTGCCATACTGTCTTTGCTGGAATCGCTTTCAAGTCAGCATCGCTCAATTCGTTCATTGCTTTCTCAAGAAGAGATTGTCCATTTGCAGCATCTTCCATCGGATTGATGTGAGCCAACGTATGCCCGAAAGAACGAATCTGTTCAACAAGCTGAACGACTTTAAGAATTTTTTCAATGTTCCCTGTGTTTTGAGGAGAAAAATGTGTTGCTGTGTTGTCCCCTGTTACGACATCATCTTGAAACGAAGGAGCTCCAAAAATTTCAAAAAGCTCTTGTAATTCCGGATCAACAGAACCTGCTCCAGTTACGTAAAGATCATACTGCTCAATAACATAACCAAGGTTCGGACCGTGGAACTTGGCCCAAGGGTTTGTCGTTGTATTCTTCCTCGTCATTTGTTTAAACCTCCCAATGCATATAATCCTTTTTCCATACAAAAAGGTGCATTTTGCTCTTTTCAATAATTGATGAACCAATAATCAATGTAAATGTTTTCTTTACTCTTATGTTATTACAATAATTTACATAATACCAAACACTATTACTTATCTGTTTTGTAAAAAAACATTCACAATAACTTATCACCCAAGTTAATCTTTCATGTTATAAAGTAATTTTACAGAAAAATGGGGTGGATATATTTGGTATACCTACACAAATAACTAAAATTGTTGCATGTAAATATAAGTATAATAGTTAGAATGTTTTGATAAAAATGAGTTCGAATTATGTATATTGAAATAATAAGCGCTTTCATTGATATTATACAACAATATAACGGAATATAGTATAAAAAATAAAAAATTATGAATTTATCGTAAACTTTATTTAGATAGTGTTAAATATCGAAAGGAAAGTGAAGGATTTCTACAAAAAAAGTTGCTAAACATAAAAAATGCTTCATAAACAGTTAGTTTCTATAAATATGACGAAAAACACCGTAAAACGGGTAACGTATTTCGTGGAATAAAGAGATAAATGAAATATTTTGAAAGGATAAAACAAATAGGGAGATATTAAATTTTTAAAAAAGAGAGGAGGAGATATAGTAACAATTATTTACAGTGTTCCGCGTTTCATTTCAAAATAGACGTGTTGAAACTGAAAAAGTTTCTTCTATATAAATAGAATGAAAAATGAACAAAACAAATGTAAAGGAAACTTGACGTAAAGCTTACTTTACATATATACTCGCTATAAGGGAGGAGGGAGAAATTTCCTTGGAAAATAAAATGGTCGAATACCGCAAGAAATTTGGATTATCTCAAGAAAAATTGGCTGAGAAACTTGGAGTTTCCAGACAAACCATCATTTCAATTGAAAAGGGAAAATATGATCCATCACTTCCGTTAGCATTTGAAATAGCGAAAACATTTCAGACAACGATAGAACACGTATTTATTTATGAAGGAAAAGAAGAGGGGGAATAGGGATGAATTATTCACAAAAGTACTTTGTAATCATGGGAATTATATTTCTATTTATGAGTGGATTTATGATATTAACAGGTATAATGACGCATTCTGCACCACCAGAAATGACTTATCCATTGCTTGGGATGATGATTATGAGTTTCTGCCTAAGCTACTTACACCCACAATTTAAAGAAAAAGATGAACGGATGAAACTTATTCGTTATAAAGGAATGTTCTTCAGCTTCTTTGCGCTAACGGCATATTACCTTCTTTTTTCTATCGGTTTAAATCTACACGTAATTACACTATCTGCGGTTGAACTATTAAACATACTAATGGCACTTACGATGAGTACCGTTTTTATCTCATTTGTTGTTTTAGCGAAAAGATATTAAGATGGAAGAGAGAAAGGAAGATTAACATATGCAAATGATCTATGCTTTTGGCATTGGAATTGTATTATTTTTAGCCGTATTCTTATTTATTCGTAAAGACGTTCAAGGTGGGACGTTAACGAAAAGAGGCTTTTATAAAATGATCGGCTGTTTAGTCGTTATGTTTATAGCGATCATCGTAATGATCGTTTTAATAAATCAATCACTATAGAATGAACCTTACTTGAGTAAGGTTTTTCTTTTCGTTATAAAATCATAAAATTTCCAATATATCCATTTACTACATATAATGGATATTATATAATTTAATAAGATGATAGATAGAGAGCATATTATATGAATAAAAAAACTATCTTCTTTTTATTAACATGTCTACTACTTATAGCTAGTATTACTTATATAATATGTAATAAACGCGAACCAGTGCCACCTATGTTAGTATGGGAGGGTCAGGAATACTATGTAACGCATGAACCTGCCGAAGCTGAAAAAGTTGGACAAAGGCTCGGAGAAGTAACAAAGAAAATCGAAACAAGTAAAAAACCTACGGAAAACAGTGAATCCAACATATTACAAGAAAAAACAGAAGTATTCACAATGATAGAAGAAGAAAAAAATCCTCACTCACCTTTAATCATAAAGGAGCCTTATAGTGACGAATATAGAGTAGCAAGACCGATGTTACAAGTACTATAAAGTGAAAAGGAGCCCCATATGCAGACAGTAACTTCATATCCATGGTCGTTAAGAAAAATGTTTGTTTTTTTCTTTTGCTTCATCCTTCCACCAATCGGTGCGATTTATATTTTGATGAATAGAGAAGCACTACAAAAGAGAGACTTCATTTTATACGTATTATTTGCTGCTATTAATCTATCGCTTTGGTTATCGCTTATGATCTTTGATCGGAGTATGTGGATGGTAGCGGGGCATTATGTGCTTGGAGCAATTGTTATTGTATTTTCGAATATGAATAAGAGATAAGCCAGCAATCTTAAAGTTGCTGGTTTTTATTTTGCTATTTATAATGAAGAAACAAATTTTTAATAGAGAGTAGTGGGCTTTATGAGATGGAAAGAGCGGACGTTTGAAAAAATAGAAACGAATGACTCATCTGCTGAGAAAATTATTAACACGTTTAAGGAGCAAAACTTAAATGGTGGCGCAATAATAAGCTGTTTTAAAGTACATAACGAAAATTTTTTTAAAGAAATACCACATTTGAAAGATGGGTACGAGCACTTTTTTAGAAGAATCTTCAACTCTTTAGATATAATACATAACTTAGAAGAGTTAAAAATACATACATCAGAAAAATATAAGTTTCAATTTCAATATAGAAGCGCAGTAATGCTTGATGGGAGTATTGCATTTCAAATCATAAGAGGAGGAGCATATAAGTGCTTTCCGGATAGAATGGTAATGGCGAAGCAAATAGCGAGCGATGTATGTCAATACATGTTCCAAGAGCGTTATGAGGATATCATAGTGTTCGAAAGTCATGCTCCTTGGACAGATTGGTTTTACGATGTTGCGTGGGATGTTACTTGGATGGTATTAGATAGTAAGGAGCAGAAAATGTGGCTCATTTGTGCTACGGATACGGATTGATAGAAGAGGGCCTTGTAGGAATGTTGCAAGGCTCTTTATCTTTTGGGAATGAATGGAAAATGAATCATATAAATGCTATACTAAAAAATGTTTGTAATGTCAGTTTCATACTATTGTATAATGATGACTTACTAGAAAAGATAAGAGGAGAATGAACGTGAAAAAGATACAAAAATTATTGCTGTTAATGATGGTAGTAGGATTAACAGTAGGTGTTTTAGCAGGGTGTGCAAACCCGAAAGATACGACAGAAGAATTTTTAACTGCGATACAAAAAGGTGATGTAGAAAAGGCTCGTACATTTGTTGAGAGTGACAAAGAATTTAATAAACTAAATGAAAAAACAGATGATGCTGAGGCAAAAGCGATGCTAAGTGCAATTACGAAAACTTTTAAATTTGAAAAGCCGGAAGAAGTATCGAAAAAAGATGACAAAGCAGAAGTGAAAGTGAAAATTACATCTGCAGATCTATCCGTTGCTGTAACAAAAGCAGTGGGAGAAGTTATGCCAATGGCTTTCGCTAGCGCCTTTAGTGAAGACAAAGAACAATCTGAAAAAGCAATCGAAAAAACGATGACATCAGCAATCGTCAAACACTTATCAGATAAAGATGCAATCATGGCAACTCGCGAAGTTACATTGAACTTAAAGAAAAACAAAGATGGCGACTATAAAATCGTTGCGGATGATAACTTGAAAGAAGTATTGTTTGCTAATGCGAAGTCTTTGGAGAAGATGTTTGGTGGGAAGTAATTAGCTTAGATAAAAAAGAGAAACCATATCACGTAGAAGGTTGATATGGTTTCTCTTTTTTTATGACCCCGGAGAGGCTCGAACTCACGACCTCCACCCTGTCAAGGTTTGACAGTGAGTATAGGGTATCATTATATGTATAATTGTTGATAATTTAACGTTTCCGATAACTCTATTAACACAATTATACATATTTGATTGAAACCCTACAAGGGATTTTAACAACAATATTTAAATTGATAACCAGTAGGGTGATGCTTACCATTCTTTAAATAATGTTGAATTGTATTTCGTGGGATATTCAAATTTCGACCCGCTTCGGAAATGGATCGAAACGTAATTTCTTCATTTTCTTTCATTGCAACAATTTGTTTTTGTTGTTTTTGATATGCCATTTTCCAGTTTTCATCTTTAGTCATAACAACACAATTTTCAAGAGAATATATATTACCACCGTTTAAATCTTTGTCCAGTTGGTAGTCACGACTATATAATAAATGTCCATTTAGCATTCGATTATCAATGTCATACACGAAGTTATCGAAATCGTGCCATCTTTCAGCAACTGTTACGCCCTTGGCACCGTAATATTTGTAATTTCCGTTTGTTTTACTATAACATCTATCCTTCATATTTTTCCATGTTTGATATAGTGGATGTTTCTTTTTGTTTGTCATGTTAATTCCTCCAATACTAATGTAGTAGTATTGTATTGAGAAAAAATGATTTGTCAGACAGAACCAAACAAAAAAATGACCGTTCAGATTCGTTTATAACGTGTCCCTAAAAACATTTTAATGTTATTTATCGTGAATACGGTAGAATTCGAAATACGTCAAAATACGACGTTTGGTTAAATTACCACCCATCATATCGACAGGTGGCATATATTTTTACTTATTCCACATACCTAACGATAAATCAATTAATTCAAATATTTCATTATTAGGTAAAAAACAAATTACATAACGTTCTCCAGTTTCTTCATCAATAACAATTTCATTATCAAATTCGATATATTCCGTCGTGTGTCTGTCGTCAAAATTTCTGTAATCAACAGAAATTGTGTTTTGGAACAGGTCAAATTCTGGACTTAAATTTTCATACATTTCATCTAAACCGACATTATCTTCTAATAGTTGCATGAATTTTTCTAAGGCATCTTCGAGCGTTTCATCAAATAAATCAAATGTATACATACCGTTGTACCAACAATGACCGCTAATAACATCATTGAAAATTTTATTTAAAACACTGTCTGTTGTGTTAAATGCTTTTGATTCAAATACATCCCATTTCTTTTTGTTCTTTTCTTTTCTTTTGGCGTGTAAAACATATCCATCATTTGAAACTTCAATAATATGATTTAATCGGAATTTCTTATCCATAGACACGATTTCAATTTCAATTTTTTCATCAGTTGTAATGAATGAAGATTTATCTCCATAACACACCAATTTGATTCCTTTTTCATTAATTGCTTTTACCATTTCGTTTAATTTTTTCATTATGATCTTCTCCATTCGATTTATGATTTATTTTTTGTTTTTGTTTTATTGACCGTCAACTCATGGAGTCAACGGTCATGTATTTTAAATTAAGCGTTTAAAGTGATGTTAAATTCAATCATGTTCATTAGAGTCACAATTGAATTCATTTCTTCACCGTCTAAAAGTAATTTCCCATTTACGAAATCGACATCAAATTGGTCTTGATATTCTCCGTAAGTGCTAAAAATTTGGACGGTTCCTTCAGCAAATGCCAATGTGTGTACGAAATTTTCACTTTCATCGTGTGCCCATTTATCTACTAATTCAATTAGTTCCAACCATCTTTTTGCTTTTTCTACATTTGTAATATTTCCACTTTCGATTTCATCGAGCAATTCCACTTTATGAGCAACTTCTTCTTGTTTAAGGTATGGTAATTCTTCAAATGGACACGTCGTATCGGTTTCTTCTTCTAATACCTTTAAAATGTCTTCCATTGTTTTGATTTCTTTCGCTACTGTTTTCATAATTTATATTCCCCTTTTGGTTGTTTGATTTTTTTGTTGTGACATCGTTTCGACGTCGTTTACATGACTATTGTATTGATTTCGTACGATTTGTAAGGCAGCTATATATATTTTTTTCTTTTATATTTTTCTTTCATATAATGTATCGTTTAAATGTTCGTTTTTCATTACACCGCTATTGTAGTGTGAATATCTAAAACGTAAAGCAAAGATCGAAACTTTTTTAAAATTATTTCTCCGAGTCGACTTTCTTCATATATAAACACAACAAAAAAACACCAACTCTAATGAGTCGGTGCTTGTGATAATTTATTTTAATGTATGTATCGCAAATTCAATCAACATATTCAAACCGATAGCCCGAACGATGTTCGACACCTCTTCTTAAGCAATCATGAACATATTGTTTTGGCATGTTAAATTTTTTCCCAGCATCAACAATGGAATCAAATTCGATTATTTTAGAACCTTTAACGGCTATAATTCGTCGTTTGCTTGGATACATGCTCCTTTTTATACTTGCAATTGATTGAGCGCACGATTTACACAATGGCACTCTTTCTCTTGTAATATGAGATTCGTATCGCCTTTCAATTGTGTTTTCACACTCCGCATTACAACATTTAGTTACAAAAACAGAACTTACGCCCGTATCTTCACCTATAGAAACAATATCAAATCCGCTTATCGTCATATTGTTAATCATTTTCTCCATAAACATCGGTCTTGATATTTTTAACAAATCATTTTCTTTGGCAAATTTTACGTTTGGGATATGTAATGTTATGTTTCCTTCTGAAGTTTCATACGTTTTAACAATTGGTGATACTATATACATATTGCATTCCTCCATGAATTTTAATTTAATTCATTCGTGTAATTGGAGGTATTCGTGTAATTGTCGAACTTTGTCTTTTTCAATATATTTTCTATAATATCAATAAATAAAAACACTGTAAAGAGAAATTTTCTGAATATTAATATTCAATACATTTTATGGAAATTACAGGTATCCTATAAAAACGGAGCACACCTAACGTAGTAACCTGATTACTACCTTGTATATACGCTTAGTATGTGTATGTGTAAGGATGGTCACAATGTGACTCCCCTTGTAGGTTCGTAATAACGATACGACCCTTTATGAAATATCAAAGGTTCGAAAGATTGTTTCTACCCTTGAAATAACAAAAAAGGTGTACCCCCATAATAGGGTACACTTCATTTCATATTCTTCAACCATTCTTCACGTTGTATTCGACGTTCCTCACGTTCTTGTTCAATTTTGATAGTATCACTATCTTTATGAAACAAATCGCACCACACGGTCATAGCAAACCAAGTCATCATTATTACAACTGACAGAAATAACAAGATCATCTCAATTCGTGATTTCATGGTTTAAATAATTTAGCGTATATTTCATCGTTTCGTTTATTTATTTCCATCATATCTCGTATCAGTTCAGGAGTTTCGACAAAAACATATATTTGGAATCTATCATCTTTTCTATTACGCATTGTATGATTCAAGTCGTGACCCAATCGTATTAATTCAATCGCTAAAGTTTTTTTGTATATATTCTTTAGTGGTTTTTTCTTTTTCATTTGTATTTCTCCTTTAGAAATTTCATGGTTATTTCAGAATGTCAAACATTTCTTGAGACATTTTTTGACAAAATAGGTCACTCGTGAATCACGAGACACCTCGTCTGCAGGTTAACCGAGCATTTTAAATTATCTGAAGCAGACCGGAACACTATTCCGTTCAGGTCAATCATCTATTGGGTTGGAACTTAGCCCTCAAAATTATCAATTCTTCAAGTTTATTTTCCAAATCTTCACGTAGGAACAAACTGGTACACCCCATTTTCTTCAAAGGCGTTATCTTTCCATTCTTAATCATGTTTGACAGTCTCGCTCGTGATATTCCCAATATTTCAAGAGCCTCAGGTGTCGTTAAAATATTTGCCTTAGCCCATTTCCGCTTATCAAATTTTTGTAATATGTATTCATCGTTCATAATATCGCTCCTTGTATAAAATAAATCCGACGTGCAAAGTTTGCACATCGGAAAATCCAGAAGTGCATAACTTACACTTCTAAATTCTTAACGTGCATGGTTTGCACGTTGAATCTAACATTGTTTCAAACAATGTTAAAAATCAAGCATCTAACGACCATTCAATTTGATATGGTTGTTCGTAATCAATTTCATCATATGATTCTTCTTCATTGCATAACTCTTCGAGAAATTCCGCCACATCACTATAATGTTGTGAAATCAATTCTATTAGAAATGTAGCATTACGTTCTTTCAATATTTTAGCGGTCATTTCTAAATCGTCTATCAGATTGTATTGTTCGTTTGGGTCAAGATACCATTTCAAATACGCATGTATCATTGGTATATCGTTAGTCGAATAATACGCCATCAACATGTTAATCATCGCTTTAATGGTTCGCCTGTTTATATCAAGCACCACGTAGAATGTCCTCTATTTGTTGAGCAGCCAAATTATCGAACAATCGTATTATATTTAGCAAATCACAACTTCTCGTTTGTTCAAATATCTCCGCTAGTAGTTTCGTATCATTCAATAGTCCGTGTTCTATATACATTTCTAACGTTCTAATTCCCATTTCAGAGTCCTTGTGTACATAGAATAAAGTCGTTAGAGCGGAAATTGCAGAATGTACATTTTGTCGTTTCATTTATATCACCTTCCATATATTGGTAAATTATTAATTTCATTATATGTCTCTATGAACCTACTGACAAGAAGAAATCACGCCATTGATCTAGTAGGTCACTTGGTGAACACCCTAAATTTATAGTAGGTCACCACATGAACACCTAGTAGGTCACTTAGTAAACACCCTCTAGGTCATATGGTGAACACCTAGTAGGTCACCAAGTGAGCACTAACTATACTTATATAACTACACTTAGTAACTATACTTATAAAACAAAACTTATATACTCCTCGAAAACTGGCGTTTTCTCCGTGTGTCGTTCTTCTTCTTTTTGTTTTCTTTAAGGTCTATATAATGAAGAAAAAAATAATCCCAACAAAATGACCGAGCCATGTTTACAAATTTTAAAAAGTCAATACAATAGTCGTGTGTTAAAAACGACATCAAAAAAAATTGAAAAAGATGTCGAAATAACACTTACTTTCACGTCGACTACGTACATATATATTAGGACGACTTTTAGGAGGTTTAAAAATGAAAAACAAAACTATTAAAAAAGAAAAGACAAAAACAACATTACATTTGTTGCTTGAAGATAAAGAAAAGGCATTTGAAAAAGCAGGAAAATTGGGGCGTACATTCAGCGTTTACATTTCGGATTTAATACGTGCCGATACGAAAAACGATAACAAAATTGAAAATTAATATTCAAAAATATAAAATCAAACAAATCAAAAGGAGAAATAATCACCATGAAAAAATTAACAAGAATTGAAAAAGAACGTTTATTAAGAGAAGCATTAATTGAAATCGCACCATTACTTGAAGATGTTAAAGAATACGAATTAAACCCAAAAGAATATGAAAAAAATCATGACACATTTGAAGTGATTACAAAATTGCAGAAATCTATCGAGGTGTTTCATATACTGGAAAAATACGAGAAACTTGCAAATGATAAATTCTTATTTTTTAATAAAAAGTTAATTTGGGAAATGTTAAATGATTTGGGGTATCAACATTTAGGACATGTTCTCCATAAATTTATTTTGTGTGGTACTAAAGATGCTACAAAAAATGGCATCGGTAAAATTATCACAAAATTAGGAATTGCAACAATATTATTTGCTGGAGCGAGTTATTTTATTCAGCCTTATGACATTAATACATGGGATTGGTTCTTTACAGTTATGTGTTTAACATTTGGATTTAGCACTTTAGATTCGGCATTCAAAAAGAACCTGTAAATCAGGTTCTTTCATTTTTTATTAAAAGGAGCGATTTAAATGAAGTACGTTGATGTTTTTAAGAAATCTCTTGCAGATGAATTAAAAAAACGAGGGCATGTCCCTTCCAAAACAAGACCGAATTGGAAAATACCAAAATTCGAGGTCTATGTATTTGAAAATACAGTTGCATTCAGCAATGATATGAAGCAACTCACAGGAATCACAACAAAATAAATTAATAAATAGGGAGTTTGTACAAATGACAACTAAAGAAAATTATTTATTGAACCCAAATTTTGACCAAAACAAATTTTATCAAATGCGTAAAACAATGTTTAAAGAAGACCGAATCATGAAGGATAAACGAGGAAAACACAACGCAGTATTGTTATACGGTGGAATTGAAGACAAGATCAATTTATCGAAAAAAACACATTTAGAAAAAGGCGATAGTAGTTTTATGACTCTTGATGGTGAATACTATTGTGTTTATCCAGTGAAAACCGCAAAAGAAGAGTTTGATATTAAACAAGGAAAATACGGTCAACATAAAGCATTGTTACGAGATGCAGGGTTGATTCATTACGAACCACAAGAAGAACAAAAAGAAGGATATGCTTCAAAAATCACATATACACCTTGGGATATTTGGGTGCAACAAAACGGATTATATTCTGATGGCGAATGGGTAATTCCACCGTCGATTGATGATTATTATAATCCAACTGACATTGTAACGGTGCAACCAACTATTACACCAATATCATATGATGAAGTACAACAACCTATTGGTGAACTTGATAAACCAATTACAGAGGAAGACATTGCTGAATATGACGAACTGATGAAACAAGCACATGCACTGGCAGTTCAATTTTATAAAGCACAACGTATGCCTGAAGTAACATCAATCGTTGAAAAATATTTAGGTGAAGGTAACAAATTAAATGAAACAATTGTTAAGGACTTACCATTGGTACGTCAAATATATGCAGATATGGAAAATCAATTTGCATCTGAAGTAATAAACAATTTATAAAGTTGAATATTTATATTCAATTATTACACTAATACAATTATATACCCCCCCGTATGTTTTGGAAGAAAAAATTAAGAAGAGCAGAGGACCAGTTGTACCCTCGTTCACACGACGACTCACATTTTCCGAAACTGTTTTTCTTGAAATTAATGTAAAAGGAGCAGATCGAAATGCAAGACCCACGAACAACAGCACGTAATGAAAGAACACCATTAAAATTAGCAGCACTAATGGATGAAACAATGGATTTCAATGATACATTTGAACCAATTAAAATAAATCCACCAAAGCACTTAAATAAACATGCAAAGAAATACTACAAAATCATTGCAGAAGAACTACAAAAACTTGGTACATCAAATACATTCGATGAAGCACATTTAACCAATCTAGCATTTGCATTAGGAACTATTAAAGAATGCCAGTTGGAAATTGATGAATACGGAACATTTGTCGATGGTTTACATGGTAGAAAAGAAAATTCAGCGTACAAATTATGGGCAACCGCAACACAAAAATCTATCGAATTAATGAAAGAATTGAATCTCTCAGCATCAACACGACGAATGCTCCAAGAATCAACAAATAATGAAGAGTTGGATTTATCATGAAGCAACTTGAACAATATTTCACTGAAGAATTTCTAAAAACATATGACCATTACGAACTACACATTGATAAATTCCGTAAAGTTATTAATCACCCCAAAGTCATTGAACCATTGGATTATTTGCTGAATGTTGAACCACAGGTGGGCGTATCATACGAAACGTATTTGTACGTTAAAGCGGTGTATTGCAAATTGAAAAAGAATACAAAAGCCCTCGGTGATATTCAAGAATATTGGGATGTATTTGTTAAAGAATAAATATAAAAAAATTGTTATTTTTACCTTACTTTTTATCGAGCAATGTATATATGTTATGAGGGTCACTAAACATGACTTTCACTGTTCTTGCATATGTACAAATTTCCCCGTTAGGTTATTTGTAATCGTCCCGTCTTTATCGGAAAAAAGGCGGGATATTTTTTTGAAAGGAGTTATATAAATGGCATTTCTTGATAAAAGTTTAATCCCAATCGTTGGTGATGAAGAATATCACAGGATTTTAGGGTTAATGGAATTGAAGGAAGCGAAATCATTTCGCTATCATGACAATAAAGGCAAACAACATAAATTAACACAAAAAGAAGTGTTAAAACGTGTGAACAGGCGTTTAATGAAGCACAATCCCAAACAACAATCACCATATAAATTATCGTGGATTAAAAAATGGTGGAATGAATTTGAATGATTTCCGTTATAGCAATTATCATCGTTTTATTTCCCCACGGTGATAACTGGTGTAACGGAAATTACACCACAAGGTAAATGTTGAAAGGTAACTGTTATTTCCATTTCCGTTACTCTTTTTCTGACACCTTCTTTAATTTGATAATTCTTTTCGATAGCTTTTAGTGTCAACAAAGTGCTTATTGTTGGCACGATAAAGCAATTGAAAAATTCTTTTAAGCGTAACGTGATGTTACGTCTTTTTTATTTTATACGAAAGGATATGAAACGATGGGATTTTTAAACCTATTTGAAAAACGTAGTACCGAAGAAAAACCAACATTTGGTGGCGTTGAAATCACCTCAAGAAGTTCAAGGGCAAGCGTCAATGAAAAGACGGTGATGCAAATTCCAACTGTTGAGGCATGTGTAAGTTTAATCGCAAATACGATTTCAAGTTTGCCGATTGATTTAAAACAACAAAATGCAGATGGATCAATTGAAAAAGTCACAGAAAAAGATAAACATGAACGTGTTTATTTATTGAACCAAGAAAACGAAGAAAATATGTCTTCTCGAGATTTCATAAAAAACATGGTCAAAGATTATTTATTGCATGGACAAGCATATGCGTATAAACGATATGAAGTTGAGGACGTAATCCACGGTGAAGCATTATTAAAATTACACGAATTAAATTATTTGCCAGCAAAGAGCATGTTAGTTGCAAACAAATATCATGATGGCATCAAATACACAGATGCTAATTATCAATTAACCACATTTACAGGTCAACACATCGGTGAAAACGAACGAAAAATATTTAAGTCCAATGAATTATTACGCATATTGAACAATCCAGTTAACGCATTTGAAGGTGAAGGTCTTTTGATTCGTGGAGAAAAAATTTTCCAACAAGCTTTAGATGAAATGGAATACACAAATGGCATTTATGAACGTGGAGCGTTACCACTTGGTATTCTAAAAACAACCGCTCGTTTATCTCAAGCGGGAATTGATAGTTTAAGAAATGCTTGGGCTAAGTTATATGGCGGTGTTAAAAATTCTGCCAAAACAGTTGTTTTAGAAGAAGGTATGGGTTTTGAAAAAGTATCAATGAATCCTGATGAAATGCAAATGAATGAAACAATAGATAAAACCGAATCAAGAATTTGTAAATTGTTCGGTGTACCTGAATCTATGATTAGTGCCAAAGCGAATAAATACAACACTGTCGGACAAAACAGTTTACATTTCCTTAAACACACCCTTGCTCCTATTTTGGTTGCTATCGAGCAATCACTTGATAGACAACTTTTGACGGATACAGAGAAAAAGAAAAAAGGTTATTTCTTCCGATTCGATACAAGCGAGTTATTACGTGCTACCGAAAAGGAACGCACGGAAACCGTAGCAATCGGTCTTGAAAAAGGACTACTTACAATCAATGAAGCACGTGCCAAATTGGATTTACCAAACATTGACGACGATATGCTTGTTTTTGGATTACAACATGCTTTATATAATCCAAAAACGAAAAAATGGAAAGTTCCAAACATGGACGGTGGCACAGAAAACAACACAGGAGATGAAGTTAATAATGAATGAAAAAATTGAACAACGAAGTTTCAGCCTGTCAGAGGTTAACGAATCATCTGATGGGTTATTTGTGCGTGGACTGGTTAATAAAAGTGGTGCTTGGTCACAAACGCTATACGACAAACACGGTAAACCATTTATCGAACGTGTAATGCCAAACGTATTTGCTCGTGCGTTACAACGTGCTAAAGATGTAAAACTTTTAAACGAACATGACAAAAACATGTTATTGGCTCGTACAAAAGACGAAACTTTGAAACTTAAAGAAACATCACGAGGTTTGGAAATGGAAGCAAACCTTGTTCCTAGCAAACTTTCAGAACATATTCACGCTTCTATCAAACGAGGGACTTTGAGCAATATGTCATTCGGCATGGTCGTTCTCGATGATGTATGGACGCAAGAAAATGGCATAGATAAACGCTCCATCACTGACTTGGCATTATACGAATGCTCAATCGTTTCAGATGGTGCTTATGAAGATAGCACCATTGAAGCACGTTCAAACGATATTCGTCAGGACGTTGAAGTACCAAATATTGAGGAAAGAGGTCAGAAATTTATGAATTTAGATTCAATGTCAATCAAACAACTCGAAGAACGTAAGCAAGAATTGCTTTTCGAAGCGAACGAAATCGAGCAATCAAAAACAACCGAACAACGTTCATTCACTCCTTCCGAACAGTTACGTCAAGAAGCGATTTTAAGCGAAGTTCAAAAAATTAAAGACAAGATCAATTCTGTTGAATCAAGAAACCAATCACAAAGAAAAGAGGAAATTATTATGAATACAACACAAAATGCTTTTGAAACAGAAAAACGAGGATTAGAACAATTTTTACGTCGTCAAGAAGGCGAAGAATTACGTGATATTACAACAGGTAAAGCACCTGGTTCATTAATTATCCCAACAACTTTATCAGATTATATCGTTGAAAAATTAACGGAAAACGCTCCATTATACGCTCGCACACAAAATTTTACACCTGTAAGTGGTAAACTGGACATTTTACGTGAAAAATCAACTGGTACGGCTGGATGGTTTGGAGAAGGTCAAAACATTAATTTAAATGATTTTACAATGGACAAAATCACCCTTGAACAAAAACGTGTTGGTACAGCTATCGAATTATCTCAACAATTAATCAATGATTCTGGTATTGACGTTGTTGGATACGCTACAAAATTATTAACACGTCGTTTAGGTTTAACTGTTGATAACGCTATTTTAATTGGCGATAAAACAAAAGGTGAATTTGAAGGTATTTTAAACGATGTAACAGTCCCTGAAATTACAACAGAATCATCTAACGCTATCACGGCTGATGAATTATTAACATTGAGCAATTCTATGCACCCTGACTATGTTAAAAATGCAGCATTCGTAGTTTCTCGTCAAACGTTCAACATGATTGCGAAGTTAAAAGACGGAAACGGTCACTACCATTTAGTTAAAGATGTTGCTGAAACTGGTGTAACTTACAGATTATTTGGTCAACCAATATTAATTAATGAAACAATGCCTTCTCCAGAAGCTGGACAACGTGCTGTTTTATTCGCTAACTTTGAAGAAGGTTATGCTACAATTACGAAAAAAGAGCAAACATTAAAGTACATTGATAACGATACTGCAAATGCTTTAAAAGGCACAAATACAATCGTATTAGATGCATATATGGATGGAAAAGTGTTAAATCCAAAAGCGCTTGTATGTTTAAAAATGAAGTCCGCTTAATGTAAACTCTAGGAGTCGAGAAATCGGCTCCTATTTTTTTTATGTAAAATCAGCATTTTATTAGATTATCAAAGGTCAATTTCTTTTCACAATGCTATTGTAGTGGATTGTTTTCGATTGTAAAGCAAACATATGAAAAAAGTTTTAACTTTTTTTATGTGGCTTCCTTACAAACCCGATCCATCCCCTATAATAGTAGTATAAGTTGCATTTGTTTGCCTTCCCAAACAATGTAATCCATATCAATCTTCCGTAAACAAACTCGGTTCGAGATAGTGAATAACAAATTCAGGTATATGTTGCTACGACCACACATCATTTATTTGGTGTGTGGTCATTTTTTTTGTTTATGTATATTATCGTTCATATATTATTTTGGATTTGCGCTTTAATGCGTTGCTAACGGTTAAATACCATGTTCTCTTAGATGTGTTCCAACGTTTAAGAGATAAAAACGAATGCCAGTCCAATTGGTATATTGCCTGTAGCGAAACATCTTCATCAAATAATACAATAATGGCGTATTCGAAAAGTTGTTCCTGTGGCATATCGGAGTCAGGGTCATTGAGACCATTAAACACTCCTGTCATTTTGGTACGTGTGGCTTTTATACTATAACGTTCATTTGTATCACTAATGGCATCTATGTGTTTCATTCCTATTTCCACCATACGCAAATTTGGTAGGTGTGGCGAATTACAGTAATGTTCAATTGCCACAGTTTCTCCCATGTCTCCCACAAAATTATTTGTCCTCGTAGCACCACGCTTTTTAAACATCTTCATTAATTTACTATATTCTCCTAAACATTCAGCGATTGTCATACATTCATATTCTTCTTCAGATGGCATACATATCACCTCTTATATGGCATATATCATTATTACCACATTAAGGAAAAAATGTCATTCAAACGACTGTTCGTTGAATATTAATATTCAATACATATTTTGTAAATTGCATTTATTATTCGCTAAATACCTCTAAAGTACCATCTTATATATATTATTAAGTTGGCAAGTTCTAGGTACTATACGGTTTTATTCGTGCAGCCATTCATAAAAGAATTGATTCATTGGATTATCATATGTTTTTTCTCCACGACGGAATGAAATATGGTGTATTACATTATTGATTGCTCCACGGATATAAGCCCGCAAACTATTGATTCCACGTTTATTTTTAATTCCATCAATCACCTTTAGGAACAATTTCCTACTGATTCCGTTTTTACGTGCATACACATATTCATCATGAATAATTTCGTTTTGTATAACGTCCTCTTGTTTAACAATACTAGTATCTATAACTTTATTAGGATTAGAAAAATAAACTATGGAATGATTAGAAAAACTTTTAGAAGGCGATTCAGCAATATCATGAAATTCCGCACTATCATTGCATTGCTCCGTTTGTTCACCGTTTGACACTACCGTTTGCGGTTCATCATTTAATCGTAAATTTTCTTTACTATTGGCTTGTGGAATCAGCGTAAATACTAGTGAAGCAAACTGTTCTGATACATTACGATTTTGTTCAATTTGAATTAAATCAGCACATTTGTCCTTAATTTTCTTTAGGTTACGTGAAATAGTAGAAGCGGTAACACCACATTTAATTGCAAGGGTAGAGTTCTTTTGTGATACTACGAATGAGCCTTTTGCGTATGCTTGTTGTGAAATTGCCTCGATAATAGTAAACAAGGTGGATCGGTTTTTAACGTTCAGTCGTTCAAGCAAACGTTTCTGAATGTGGTTGATTTCATTTTTAATACACATGTAGTATTCTCCTTTTCATGGAGAAGAAACTTTGCTACAATTAAATAAGCAAGTCCTTCTCGGATTTGTCGTGAACCGTTTAATCCCAAACTTTGGTCGGTGGGGGAGTAGACGGTTTTATTTTTATTTCCTTCTATTATTTCGTTTACGATTGATTACATTTTCACTTCCGAAAAATCCATGAGTAGCATGTTTCTCTTGAACGGTGGTATCCGCTAAATGGCTATATATGAGCACTGTTCGTAAGTCAGCATGTCCAAGGATTTTCCTCAATGATTCAACGTCACCAGAAGATGATAAATAATGTGTAGCCGCTGAATGACGTATCAAATGTAAATAGAAGCGTTTTTTTATTTTTGCTTCGATGGCGTATTTCCGCATATCACGTAATACATTGTTTTTACTTAACATACGACCGCTTAATGATAGGAAAATTAAATCATCAACATCATCTTCAAATGCTTCATTTTCTTCGAGCAATTGCATAAGCAAACGATATGTTTTTTTGGATAATGGTACAGTACGGGTTTTGCGTGATTTGGCATTATTGGATTGAATAATTACCGCTCGATTTGTATGGTCAATATCTGATGGCGATAATAACAATGCTTCAGTGATACGAAACATGCCATCAACGAGAAGGTGTAATAATACGTAATCACGAAAATGTTTGAAACTCTTATTAGAATACGATTTCGCCACTTTCAATAAGTTGTTTAATTCATCAACTGAGAGAATATCAATTTGTGTGTTATCTTTACGAAATCCTTCAAATTTATTGAATGGATTTTTGCTGATGATTTCTTGACGTAAACACCAATTGATGAATGTTTTCAAACGCTTGATTCTACTGGAAATCGTTTCATCCGCTAATCCAACAGTTTGAGCACTTTCAGGCACGTAAGCATGACCATCAAAACGTACATATTCATTTTTTAACCAGTAGACCCAGTCGGAAATGAAGTTTGTTGTAATGTCAGTCATATAAAATGTTTGAGCATTTTGTGTTTCATGAAATGCTTTAATACTATTAAACATAAGAAGGAATTGATTCAATGATTTGGGGCGTAAATTCTGTTTAACTTTGCTATCAACAAATCTTTCGAATACACGTTCAACAGAATCTTCTTTTGAAATTTTGCTAGTTTTTCGTTTGTGGGGTTGTCGTTTTTTTACGATTTCTTTTTCAGTGAAGTATGTTAAAGACATAAAAAAACCTCCTTCATTCTCATTTAGAGTTAAAGGAGGAGCTTCAATCAAAACTTGAGCGGTGCTCACCGATAGTTTTGGTCAAAATATGAAATTATCAACAGTTGATACAATAGGATATGACCCCGGAGAGGCTCGAACTCACGACCTCCACCCTGTCAAGGTGGCGCTCTCCCTGCTGAGCTACGGGATCTTCAAAAATGTATATGTAACAGCATCTTTAATCTTTATGCTAAAGCAATTATATAAAATTAACTGAAATTTTACAATATTTTTATATTTAATTTTTGAAGGGAAAGTAACTGGAATTATGCTAGTAGTGTATTAAGGAATACATAAGTAGAGAATATAATGAAAAATCGGTTCGAATAAAGCGGTTATATTATTTTTTTCGATACCAATCCAAAGGATCCTCATCACTTAAATCGACAAGAAAAGGGAATACGAAATGTAAAGGTAAACTTATAAGTTCTGGCATAGCGTTCACTGTTTTCTTTGATACATACTGCCTCCCAAAACAATACGGGCAATCTTTTTCAAATGTCACGAGTATCGACCATACGTCTTTTATTGTCCATTTCGTTTTACAATACGTACAACGCGCCATAGAGTTCCTCCTCATGTTACGTTTTCTTCTAGTATATTCTATTGTAAGAAAGTCATTTGTATTTGGTGTGATAAAATGGAAGTTGTTTTGTTTTTATATGGATCTATTCAGTCATTTATGAGCAATTACATATCGTTTCATATTTTTGCATGGTGATAGATTTTCAGTTTCAATATGCAAACTGGCCAATATATCCTTTTTACAATTTACTCAAAATCATGTATAACAGAGATACAAGATTATTTTACCCCGCTATTTGCGGGCGGTAAGATCCCACCTCAAAACTCAGCGAAAGCAAAGAGGTTAGGTGGGGGATCAACTGCCCGTAAAAGCCCGATTGGTTCAACTAATAATCCGTGGGGATGAAGAACCCTACACGGATTAAAGTTTCACTTTATAATTATTCAGAAGTAGAGGGAGAATTATTGTAATGGTAAGGAAAACGTTCAAGATGCGTGTATCTAGAAATAGAACGATTTCGATTAATGGCTCGATTCTTGATGTGGATGTTACACATGATGAGTTTTTACAAGAGTTTGTTGAGTGGGTCGATTCTAAAGGCTGGTCGTTTATGGGGATGACAGATGAGATTACACCCGAGGAAGCTAGTCAAAATTTAATAGATTCATTGATTGATGAGAAGGATAAGAAAGAGTAATTCCTTCTTATTTTTTATTGTATATTTATGTTCTTTATCGTAAAAGTATGATATAGTAAAAAACAGTGAATGTTCTTCCAATTTAATACAAATTACATATAGATTGGTAGATTCAGTTTTTTAGCTATGAGAGTAGAGTGAAAAGGGAGAGTCATATGGTAAATTTTAAGAAAATTTTGGCTTTTATTACCGTTATTTGTTTATTTTTTTTGACACCTATGACGTTACGTGCTGAGACGAATGTTGGAGTGAATCCAGAGCAAGTGGCACCACCACCTGCGGAAGGACCGAATGTTTTTAGTCAGTTTGCAACTACGATTGATGCGAAAACAGGAGATGTTTTGTATGACAAAAATGCACATCATCGCGCATTTCCAGCGAGTATGACGAAAGTGTTAACAGCAATTTTACTTATGGAGCATACGAAGCCAGAGGATCAATTTACGTTTTCACAATTAGCATTAGATCAAGAGAAGAGTAATTATCAAATTGAGTTTCAACCTGGTGAGACGATTAATCGTAATACTGCGCTCATGATTTTAATGGTACTGAGTGCGAATGATGTGTCGTATGCGATTGCAGAGCATATTGGCGGAAGTGTTGAGAATTTCGCTCATATGATGAATGAGAAAGCGAAGCAATTAGGGGCTACAGATAGTCACTTTGTCACACCAAATGGATTGCATGATCCGAATCATTATACAACACCATTTGATATGGCTATGATTACGAGAGGTGTGCAAAAGTATCCTGAAATTTTGCAAGCGATGAATACGAAAAGAACGACAGTTACGACATCTAGGCAGACGGTGTCTATTTTTAACAAGTCTACTTATTTTGAAAATCCATATAGCATTGGCGGGAAGACGGGTTTTACAAATGAAGCGCGCAATACACTCGTTTTATTAAATGAGAAGGATGGAAATCGTATTATAAATGTAGTAATGGCTTCTCAAAGACCTGAAATTTATGAAGATTTGAAGCAGATGGCGGACTATTCTTTCGGTCAATTTGTGAAGCAAACTGTACTAGATAAACATAGCTGGCATCAAAAGGCAACGTATTTAAATAAAGATATCGATAGCGAGCTTGAAAAAAGTGCAGAGCTTATGCTTAAGAAAGATGAAGGAAAAAATGTGAGGACGATTTTCCGTGCGGCCTCATTAGATAAAGATTCTTTATATCATAAAGGAATTCATCGTGGTGAGGTAGTTGGTGCAGTTGACATTACTAAAAATAATCAAACAATTGCGACGATAAATGTTCTTTCAAAAGAAAATGTTACTTTTGTGATGCCTAAAAAAGATACGGCTGAGCCTGAAGTAAATGAATCAAATGTGAAAATAATAAGCATTGGGATAGGCGCCGCTGTACTATTTGGAGCCATTTTATTTGTAGTGCTACGCCGAAATACAAAAGGAATGAAATCAGAAGAAAAATAAATTACTAGTTAAAAGGCTGTGAAGAGACTTTGTCACAGTCTTTTTTATATATTAAAAATAACTAATAATTGTAAATTTTCTTATTGCATTTATGTATCGTTCGTTATATTATTTAGTTGTGTTCTTGTTAGAGAACGAATTGAGTATTATATACTCCAAATAATATAAAACAACGGAGAGGGAGAGAGACGATGAAATTAATTTGGAAAGTGATTAGCAACGTTATCTCATTTGTTTTATTTGCATTAATGGTTTTTCTAGCTTTTGTAGTTATTTCGTCAAAAGCGAGTGGCGGAGATCCAACAGTGATGGGATATCAATTTAAATCAGTGTTATCAGGATCGATGGAACCGACATTTTTAACAGGATCAATCATTGCGATAGAGCCGACGAAAGATGGTTCTAAATATCAAAAAGGTGATGTTATTACCTTTAAAGAGAAAGATGAAAAAATTATCACTCACCGTATTATCGGTGTGAAAGATACAAATGGAAAAGTAACGTATGAAACAAAAGGGGATAACAACAACGGACCTGATTTAGAACCAGTACGTGCGGAGAATGTCATTGGGAAATATGCAGATATTACAGTTCCTTATGCAGGGTATGCATTAAATTATGCTAGTTCAAAGGCTGGAGCTGCATTGCTTCTTATTATTCCAGGGGTCTTTTTACTAGGCTATTCCGCGATTTCTATTTTTGGCGCGATTCGTAGTATTGACGGAGAAAAGAAAGAGAAAAAAGTAGAACAATCCGTCTAGTTCGTTTGGTTATACATTCCGTTTAGGAAGTTAACAAATATATAGAATAAGGGGATATGGACATGACTTTAAAGAAAAAATTAGGTATGGGTATCGCATCAGCTGTATTAGGAGCTGCATTAGTTGGCGGAGGAACATTTGCATTTTTCAGTGATAAAGAAGTGTCAAACAATACATTTGCGGCTGGTACACTTGATTTAGCAATCAATCCAACAACAGTTGTTAATGTATCGAATTTAAAACCTGGCGATACAATTAAAAGAGATTTTAAACTAGAAAATAAAGGATCTTTAGATATTAAAAAGGTTCTATTGAAAACAGATTATAAGGTAGAAGATGCGAAGGGCGACAATAAAGATGATTTTGGTAAACATATTAAAGTAACATTCTTAAAAAATGTAGACAAGCATGAAACAATTGTAAAAGAAACAACGCTAGATAAGTTGAAGGGTGACACACTTACAGCGGTAGATAATGATTTAGCTGCTTGGTTCTGGGATGAAAAAGGTATTTCAGCAGGTAAATCTGATAAATTCACAGTGAAATTCGAATTTGTTAATGATACAAAGAAAGACCAAAATGAATTCCAAGGCGATAAACTAAATTTAACTTGGACGTTTGATGCACAACAAACAGAAGGTGAAGCAAAATAATATGAAAAAGGGCTATCAAATGGATAGTCCTTTTTCTATTTTTCTAGTATATAGCTATCATTTTGTATCGTTCTTTATTATAATAAAAATAACGTTCTGTATAGAGAACATCTTGTTCGATGGGAGAGATTAAGATGCTGAAAACACCTCGCAAATTAAAAAAGATGCTTATATTGCCTTGTATGTGCTCTATTACGTTTTATTTAGGCTCTCAAATAATGACGTATACAGAAGCTGCATTTATTCATGAAACGAAAGTGGAAGCCGCTTTTTCTACAGCGATTATATTTCCAAAAACAGTTGATACGTTAAAAGAGGAAGCTGAGAAACATAAACAGTCTATTGAACATGAGTATGGAGAAATGAAGGGGAAGCTGACAGTAACTTCTATAGAAGAAATAGAACAGGCAATTGTAGTATGGCAACAAGGACGTGAGAAAATTGCTTCTGAAGAGGAAGCGCTGCAAAATGTATATACTGCAATAGAAGCTCCTTATAATCAAATACAAGAAGAATTAAAAGTGAATAAAAGTGAATCGATTCAACAAGTGGCCGTATATGTGAATGAAGGTTTTCGCAGTATAAAAGAGAAGCGCGATTATATTGTGAAAGAAGCTAGTTTGCAAGCCATTGATGGACAAATTCAGGCTCTACAACAACTATTAAAAGATGAAACAGTAAAGAAACAGAATGAAAAAGAAGAACAGAAGAAAGCAGAAGAGCAGAAGAAGGTAGAAGAACAGAAGAAAGCAGAAGAACAGAAGAAAGCAGAAGAGCAGAAGAAGGTAGAAGAACAGAAGAAAGCAGAAGAGCAGAAGAAGGTAGAAGAGCAGAAGAGAGTAGAAGAGCAGAAGAGAGTAGAAGAGCAGAAGAGAGTAGAAGAGCAGAAGAGAGTAGAAGAGCAGAAGAAAGTAGAAGAGCAGAAACAAGTAGAGACCGCTAAAAATCCTGAATAAGGAACTCATAATGAGAAGCTGTCAATATAAAGTGACTCCTGTTATAAAAAAGAATGATGTATATGAGTGTGAGGGAGTATTTTCCCTCGCACTTATTCCGTGTCTTAAAATATACACGGAGGAATTCAGAAAAATCAAAATAATATTGAGAAATAAAAATAATTGAAAATATCAATAAATATTTGTTGTATTTCTAGAGTGTTGTTCGTTATAATGAACTTAAGGTTTTTAAAAGAGAACAAAAAATTAGCTAAGCTAATATAGTTTTCTTTATATCTCTTATTGAAAAATAAGAGACAAAAATATAAAAAAACAGCTAGGGGGAATTGATTGTGAGTCTGAAAAAGAAATTAGGTATGGGAGTTGCATCAGCAGCACTGGGGTTATCTTTAATTGGTGGAGGAACGTTTGCATTCTTTAGCGATAAAGAAGTATCAAATAATACATTTGCAGCTGGGACGTTAGATCTTACATTAAACCCTAAAACGCTTGTAGATATTAAAGATTTAAAACCAGGGGATTCTGTTAAGAAAGAGTTCGTATTAAAGAACGGTGGAACGTTAGATATTAAAGAGATTAAACTAGGGACAACGTATGACATAACGGATGCTAAAGGCGATAACGCGGGAGAAGATTTTGCTAAGCACATTAATGTGAAATTCATTTGGAATTGGGATAAAGGAAGTCAGCCTGTATATGAAACAACATTAGCAGACTTAAAAGATGCAAATCCAGATGTAGTAGCGAAAGAAATCTTTTCTCCTGAGTGGACAGAAAACGGTGGTTTAGCAGCTGGTGATGAAGATTACTTATGGGTGGAATTTGAGTTCGTAGAGAATGACAAGGATCAAAATAAATTCCAAGGTGATGCATTAAACTTAGAATGGACATTTAATGCTAAGCAAAAAGATGGCGAAGAAAGATAATAAAAAAGCGGGTATCCCCCGCTTTTTTTTATAAAGAAAAAAGAAGTGCCGGTTGTAAGCACTTCTTTCTATTTATTATTTTTGATCGTGCTTCCACTTTGTAAATTCAAGAAATTCACGAAATTGTTCTTTGGAGACACCTGAGCTCATCGCATCTTTAACGAGTTGTGTCCATTCGGAGTCTAAATGATTTTCCTTTGTTGTTTCATCATGAAGTAGAGTATCAACTGGAATTTGTAGAACTGCTGAGATTTTTTCAAGAAACTGAATGGAAGGGTTTTTTTGTAAATTTCGTTCTATAGAACTAATGTAAGATTTAGCAACGCCAGCTTTTTCGGCAAGTTCAGTTAATGAAATACCTTTTTGTAAACGAAGGCGTTTTATACGTTCTCCAATCATATTTGCGCACCTTTCTATCAATATGTCGTCGTCTTATGATGTCATTATTATAACATAAACTTCGTTAAAAAGAACAAACCTATTGAGCCTGACTTGATGGCTTCATACGTTGGAAAAATTGCTCGATGTCTTGCATGGCGATACCAGCGTCTAGAGCTTCAAGTATTAAATCAATCCATTCTTGATCCAGTGCGTCTGTCTTATCTTTGTACAAGTATAATTCCTCCCTAATTATCGGTCATAATTGCTGCTACAGAATACATGATAATGCAATCGAATTTTGTGTTTTATGCATCGAATTATCAAATATTGTGTAGATGAAACAAAGATAAAATCCCCATTAAACTCCCTCTATGGAAATTATAAATTGTTCGATAGAAACTTTCAATATTTTCAGAAAACATTGTTGAATTGTGATATATTCGTATGCTAACTATGGAATTTTTACAAATATATTAAAAACATTACATAATATGACTAAATATTGAAAAAATATTGAATTTTTAATAAAATTCAATTTGTAATACATATTATTTATTAGGGGAGGAAATAAGGGATGAACAAGAAACCGTTCAAAGTTTTATCATCAATTGCTTTGACAGCTGTATTAGGTCTTTCATTCGGAGCAGGTGGCCAGTCTGCATATGCTGAAACACCTGTAAATAAGACAGCTACGAGCCCAGTTGATGATCATTTAATTCCGGAAGAACGTTTAGCAGATGCGCTAAAAAAACGTGGGGTAATTGATTCGAAGGCTTCAGAGACAGAAACAAAGAAAGCTGTCGAAAAATACGTAGAGAACAAAAAGGGTGAAAATCCTGGGAAAGAAGTATCAAATGGGGACCCACTTACGAAAGAAGCATCTGACTTTTTAAAGAAAGTGAAAGATGCGAAAGCAGATACGAAAGAAAAATTAGACAAACCAGCAACAGGAACACCTGCAGCGACAGGTCCAGTTAAGGGTGGTCTAAATGGTAAAGTACCAACTTCTCCAGCAAAGGGAAAAGAATATAACGGTGAAGTTCGTAAAGATAAAGTACTCGTTTTACTTGTAGAGTACGCTGACTTTAAGCATAACAATATTGATAAAGAACCTGGTTATATGTATACTGACGATTTTAACAAAGAACACTATGAAAAAATGTTATTCGGTAATGAGCCATTCGCATTAGAGGATGGAAGCAAAATCGAAACGTTTAAACAATATTACGAAGAGCAATCTGGCGGTAGTTATACAGTAGACGGAACAGTTACAAAATGGTTAACAGTTCCTGGTAAAGCTGCTGATTACGGTGCAGATGGTGCGACAGGTCATGATAATAAAGGACCAAAAGGACCACGTGATTTAGTAAAAGATGCATTAAAAGCTGCTGTAGATAGCGGTATTGATTTATCAGAGTTTGACCAATTCGATCAATATGATGTAAATGGCGATGGAAATCAAAAACAACCGGACGGTTTAATCGATCACTTAATGATTATCCATGCGGGTGTTGGACAAGAAGCAGGCGGCGGTAAATTAGGTGACGATGCAATTTGGTCACATCGCTGGACTGTTGGACCAAAACCATTCCCAATTGAAGGCACACAAGCTAAAGTTCCATATTGGGGCGGAAAGATTGCAGCATTCGACTACACAATTGAACCAGAAGATGGCGCAGTTGGTGTATTCGCACATGAATATGGTCATGATTTAGGTCTTCCAGATGAGTATGATACAGACTATACTGGTGACGGTGAACCAATTCAAGCTTGGTCTGTTATGAGTGGCGGAAGCTGGGCGGGTAACATTGCAGGAACAACGCCAACAAGTTTCTCACCGCAAAATAAAGAGTTTTTCCAAAAAACAATCGGTGGTAACTGGGCAAATATCGTAGAAGTAGATTACGAGAAATTAAATAAAGGTATCGGTCTAGCAACATATTTAGACCAAAGTGTTACAAAATCAGCAAGACCAGGTATGATTCGTGTTAACTTACCAGATAAAGATATAAAAACAATTGCGCCAGCATTTGGTAAGCAGTATTACTACAGCACAAAAGGTGACAATCTTCACACAAAAATGGAGACGCCGCTGTTCGATTTGACAAATGCAACGACTGCGAAATTCGATTTCAAGTCATTGTATGAAATTGAAGCAGAGTATGATTTCCTTGAAGTGCATGCTGTAACAGAAGATGGCCAACAAACATTAATCGAAAAACTTGGTGAGAAAGCAAATAGTGGCAATGCACATTCAACAAATGGAAAATGGATTGACAAATCATACGATTTAAGTCAATTCAAAGGTAAGAAAGTAAAATTAACATTTGAGTACATTACAGATGGTGGTTTAGCATTAAACGGTTTCCTACTTGATAATGCATCACTAAATGTAGACGGTAAAGTAGTATTCTCTGATGATGCAGAAGGTACACCGCAGTTCAAATTAGATGGATTCGCTGTATCTAATGGAACAGAGAAGAAAAAACATAACTATTATGTAGAGTGGAGAAACTATGCTGGTTCAGATAACGCATTGAAATATGCTCGCGGTCCAGAATACAACACAGGTATGGTTGTATGGTATGCAGACTCAGCTTATACAGATAACTGGGTTGGTTTACATCCAGGACATGGTTTCCTTGGCGTAGTTGATTCTCATCCAGAAGCAATTGTTGGAAATTTAAATGGTAAACCAACAGTGGCAAGTAGTACACGATTCCAAATCGCTGATGCGGCGTTCTCATTCGATAAAACGCCAGCTTGGAAAGTTGTATCTCCAACGCGCGGAACGTATACGTATAATGGCTTAGCAGGCGTACCGAAGTTTGATGATTCGAAAACGTATATTAACAAACAGATTCCAGATGCAGGACGTATTTTACCGAATCTTGGCCTGAAGTTTGAAGTAGTAGGACAAGCCGATGATAATTCTGCAGGTGCTGTTCGTTTATATCGTTAATACAGTAAAACTACCGAAAGATTTTCTTTCGGTAGTTTTTTTGTGAGCAATGAATTTTATATACAAGAAAAAATTATATATAATGTAACTTTACGAATAGAAATTTATTATATATGAAGTCTATATAAATAATGAAAGAATTGGATAAAAATAGTGGGAGAAGGTGAATGAATGAGTGTTTCTTCTATTGTAAATAAACAAAAGGCATATTTTTATAATGGCCATACGAGAAGTATAGAAGTGAGAAAGAATAATTTGAAGAAGCTTTATAAAGGCATTCAGCGCTTTGAAGAAGAAATATTTCAGGCATTGAAATTAGATTTAAATAAGTCAGTTCATGAGTCGTTTACAACGGAAGTTGGATATGTATTAAAAGAAATTTCTTTTCAATTGAAGCATATTTCATCGTGGAGTAAACCGAAGCGAGTTCGAACAGCACTCACTCATTTTGGATCAAAGGGGAAAGTCGTGCCTGAACCGTACGGTGTGACACTTATTATTGCACCGTGGAACTATCCGTTTCAATTAGCAATTGCACCTCTTGTAGGAGCGCTGGCGGCTGGAAATACAATCATTTTAAAGCCGTCAGAGCTAACGCCAAACGTTTCCAAAGTACTTACGAGAATGTTAGAGGAATTATTCGAAGAAGAGCTTGTAGCGGTAGTAGAAGGCGGTGTAGAAGAGAGTACGGAATTGTTAAAGGAACCGTTTGATTATATGTTCTTTACAGGTAGTGTCGGCGTTGGAAAAGTTGTGATGGAAGCAGCAGCGAAACGGTTGACACCACTCACGTTAGAACTTGGCGGAAAAAGCCCATGTATTGTACATAAAGATGCAAAAATAGATGTAACAGCAAGAAGAATTGTGTGGGGGAAATTTTTAAATGCAGGGCAAACGTGTGTAGCGCCTGATTATATGTATGTGCATACTTCGGTGAAAGAACAGTTAATCGAGGCATTACGACACGAAATTGCGGAGCAGTATGGAAAAAATCCACTGAACAACGACAATTATGTACGAATTGTGACTGAACGTCATTTTGAACGTTTATGTACATTTTTGAAAGATGGTAAAACGGTAATCGGCGGGAACTATAAAAAAGAAACGTTACATATAGAACCAACAGTGTTAACGAATGTTACATGGCAAAGTACTGTTATGGAAGATGAAATTTTTGGTCCGATTTTACCAATTATAGAATACGACAACATAGAAGAGGTAATTGGCACAATTCAGCAACATCCGAAGCCGTTAGCGTTATATGTATTTTCTGAAGATAAAGAAGTACAAAAGAAGGTGACGAGTAATATTTCATATGGCGGAGGCTGTATTAATGATGTTGTCTATCATCTTGCAACGCCATATTTACCTTTTGGAGGCGTCGGAAGTAGTGGATTAGGTAGTTATCATGGGGAAGAAAGTTTTCGGACTTTTTCACATTATAAAAGCATTTTAGCCCAATCTACGGCATTCGATATGAAAATTCGTTACTCTTCTACAAAAAGTGCTTTAAAATTCATACGAAAGTTGTTAAAATGATGATGGTGTTTATCAGTAGGCGTAGCCGTATGATAATAGCCCCTTCGCAATGGAAGGGGTTTTTCTGTTCGACACATGTATCGTGCGAAAATGAATCAAACATACTACATAAAGAATAGAAGAGAACGCTGCTAAACAATCGTTTTTGTTTGGATCGAAACAAAAAATAGTCTATAGAACATAAATATTTATTCATGAATATAAAAATTTAAATTTAAGGTAGATAGGACGGGAAAATGAAAAAGATTATTAAAGTTGAAGCAGTAGAAAAACATTTTGGAAATCAAGTGATTATCCCACCTCTTTCTTTAGACATTAAAGAAGGGGAATTTTTAACGATTTTAGGGCCGAGTGGTTGCGGGAAAACAACGTTACTTCGTATGATCGCAGGTTTTGAAACGCCAACTAAAGGGAATCTTTTATTAGATGATGAAAAGATTAACGATTTGCCGCCATATAAGCGTCATATGAACTTAGTGTTCCAACATTATGCGCTATTCCCACATATGAATGTGGAGAAAAATATTTGTTTCGGTATGAAAATGCAGAAAGTACCGGCAGCAGAGCAGAAAGAGCGTGCTGAAGAGGCAATGCGTTTAACGCAGTTACTTGAGTTCCGTAATCGTAAACCTGCAAAGCTTTCTGGTGGACAGCAGCAGCGTGTAGCAATTGCGAGAGCGATTGTAAATAACCCGCGTGTATTATTACTAGATGAGCCACTTGGAGCGTTAGACTTTAAGTTAAGAAAAGATTTGCAACGTGAATTGAAAAACTTACAACGTAATTTAGGAATTACGTTCATATACGTAACACACGATCAAGAAGAAGCGATGAGCATGAGTGATCGCATTGTCGTTATGAATAAAGGACATATTGAACAAATTGGAACGCCGAAAGAAATTTACAATAAGCCGAAAACAATGTTCGTTGCGACATTTATCGGTGAAAATAATATTGTGAAAAACGGGGAAGGCTATGTAGCAATTCGCCCTGAAAACGTAAAGGTACGTTCGGTTGAAGAGCCGATTTTAAAAGAATACCATCTTGGACATATTGAAGACGTTGAGTTTGTTGGAAATATGGAAAAGCTGTATGTACGTGACGAGAAAACATCAGAATTACTAATGGCATATCAAACTGCTGAAGAAGCAGCGCAGTGGAGCATTGGAGATAATGTATACGTAGGCTGGGAGCAAGAGGACGAGGTGACCTTAAATTGAAAAAAGGGAAATTACTCGCACTACCGACAGTCGCGTGGCTGTTAATCTTCTTCCTAATTCCCCTTCTGTTTGTATTGGCATTTGCCTTTATGCAGCGCGGGGCATATGGGACAGTGGAAATGCAATTTACATTAGAGAACATAGCGCGTGTGTTTGACCCATTATATATGGGGACGTTATGGGAAACAGTGAAAATTGCGGTTATTACGACAGTACTATGTTTACTGATTGGTTATCCATTTGCATATACAATTACAATTGTTGATCGTAAATATCGTTCCATTCTTTTATTATTGGCAACGATCCCGTTTTGGATTAACTTCCTTGTTCGTTCATACGCATGGATTGTTATTTTACGTTCACAAGGTCTTGTAAACACATTGCTATTGAAACTAGGTATTATTAGTGAACCTTTAAATTTACTATATAATACACCTTCTGTAGTACTCGGAATGGTCTATTCTTTATTACCATTTATGATTTTACCGGTGTATGCAGCGATTGAGCAGCTTGATAAGCGTAAGCTAGAAGCAGCTTATGATTTAGGTGCAACACCAGCAAAGGCATTTTGGAATGTAACAGTACCAATGACGATGTCAGGGATTGCTACTGGTTCTATTTTAGTGTTTGTTTCTTCTATCGGAATGTTTGTTGTATCAGACGTTATGGGTGGATCGAAGGTAGCATTAATCGGAAACGTAATTCAAAATCAATTCTTAGGAGCGCGTGACTGGCCGTTTGGATCTGCGTTATCTATGATTGTTGTTCTATTCTCTGTTCTGTTAATTTACTTATATTATCGTGCAACGAAAGTATATAAATATGATGGGAACGGAGGGGAATAGGCAAAGATGAAGAAGTTTTTAGTTTCTTATTCTTGGTTAATTTTATTGTTCTTGTATTTTCCAATGATGGTTTTAATGGTATATTCCTTCAATGATTCTCGCATTAATGCGGAATGGGAAGGCTTTACACTTCATTGGTATACAGATTTATTTCAAAAGCAAGATGTTATTGATGCGTTTGTAAATAGTATGACGATTGCGATCGTAACGACGATTGTAACGACAGTTCTTGGTGTGATTTTTGCAATTGCATTACATCGTTATAAATATCGTTATGAAGGGGCTATTAACGGTCTTGTGTATTTACCAATTTTAATTCCTGATATTTTAATGGGATTATCTTTACTTATCTTATTTAGTCAATTAGGTATGGAACTTGGCAAAACAACAATTATTATTGCGCACATTACATTTAGTATTTCATTTGTTGTCGTTATTTTAGCAGCACGTCTTTCTGGTATGGGACGTGATTTAGAAGAGGCTGCAAATGATTTAGGAGCAACGCCGTGGCAAACGTTCCGTTATGTAACGTTCCCAGCAATTGCACCAGGAGTTATTTCAGCTGCATTATTAACATTCACATTATCAATTGATGATTTTGTAATTAGTTTCTTCGTATCAGGACCAGGATCAACAACATTGCCATTATACATTTACAGTATGGTTAAGCGCGGAGTATCACCAGAAATTAATGCACTTTCTACAATTTTAATTGTAGCTATCGTAGGATTAATGGTTTTATCTGAAATCTTCCGTAACAAAGGTGCAGATGGTGAAGAAAACTCTGGAGGACACCTTCCTTTATAATACGAACGATATAGAAAGTACGAGGGGGTAATAAACCGATGAAATTAATGAAAAGATTAGCCGGCGCAGCAATTAGCTTTAGCCTTGTTGCCGGTGTACTTGCTGGTTGTGGTGAAAAGAAAGAAGAATTAAACATTTATAGCTGGGCTGACAATTTTGATGAGCAAGTGCTAAGAGATTTTGAAAAGAAATATAACGTGAAAGTTAACTATGATAAGTATGCAAGTAACGAAGAAATGCTTGCGAAATTACAAGCTGGTGGCGCGAAGTATGATTTAATTCAGCCATCTGATTACATGGTTAAAACAATGGCAAAAATGGACTTATTAGCGCCGTTAGATAAAAAGAATATCCCAAATATCGAAAATATGATTTCTAATTTCAAAACACCTGCGTTTGATCCAGAGAATAAATATTCTTTAGTATATACTTGGGGTGTAACAGGGATTGCATACAATAAAAAGTATGTGAAAGAAGCTCCTACAAGCTGGGCTGACCTATGGAATGAGAAATATAAAGGGCATGTAACTTTATTAAATGATTCTCGTGAAGTGTTAGGAATGGGTCTTAAAAAGCATGGATTTTCAAACAGTACGAAAGATGATGCACAGTTAAAGACAGCAGCAGATGATTTAAAGAAGCTACTTCCAAACTTATTAGCATTTGATACAGATAATATTAAACAAAAATTCATTACAGAAGATGCTTGGATCGGAACAGTTTGGTCTGGAGATGCAGCATTTATCGCAAAAGATAATAAAGATGTAGAGTACGTTGTACCAAAAGAAGGTGGCACAATTTGGGCTGATACGTTAGCGATTCCAAAAGGTGCGAAAAACAAAGAGCTTGCAGAGAAGTTTATGAACTACTTATTAGATGAAAAAGTAAGTGTGAAAAACTACGAGTCAATTGGATACAGTAATCCTAATGAAAAAGCTCATCCTCTACATAGTAAAGAATATCGTGAAAACCATATGATTTTCTTAACGAAAGAGGAATTAGATCGTACAGAATGGCTTGTTGATGTAGACGATAAGCTAAAAGACTATGATCGTTACTGGACAGAGTTAAAAACAAAAGGTAAATAAGTAAGAAAATGCGGTTTCTAAAGTAGAAATCGCATTTTTTCATAGTAGGAGGAAATTGTTTGAACAAGAAGTTATATCAATATGAGGTAGTATGTATCGTTTTATTACTTGCTGTATTTGGCATTGTTGCTTGGCGAGTACATGTGGGTGGCGTTACAGTGATGGATACATATGTCCGAGGGTTAGTAAAAGGATTACAAACAGAAGATTCGCTTACATTTTTCTCATACTATACAAAAGTAGGGTCTGCAATTGGGATCGTAACTACGCTCGTTATAAGTTTACTTGTTTTTTGGAGAAAACGTTATTATGCTGCGATGATCGTGTATCCAGTTGGTATTTTAATAACGCATCTTGTGAATAAAGGGATAAAAGAAATTGTGAAAAGAGAACGTCCGTCGTTAAATGAAGCATTGGATGCACTTGGATATAGTTTCCCTAGTGGGCATGCAATGTTATCTATTATGACATTCGGGTTTCTGGCTTATATCATTGCGGCAAATCTGAAGAGTGTAACAGGGAAATATGGTATAACGATCTTGATGGGAATAGTCATTGTATCGATTGGGTTAAGCAGAGTTATTTTAAATGTACATTATCCAACTGATATTTTAGCTGGTTATTGCGTAGGTGGTATTTTGTTAATTATAGCGATTTACTGTCATCGTTTACTTACCGAGAGATTGGGGCTTAATAAAGAGAGATAAAGTGAAACTTTAATCAGTGGGGGGTTTCTTCATCACCCGCCTAAATTCTTTGCTTTCGCTGAATTTTGAGGTGGGGGTCTTACTGCCCATTAAAGCGGGATAAAAAACGTCTAGAAAAACTATCATTATAGTGTTTCTAGACGTTTTTTGTTTGTCCGAAGATGTGATACAGTATAAATGACAATTGAATTATTTAAAGTAGGTGAAAATGTGTGAAGACAAATGTACATAAAGTAGATAAGTGGGGGAAGTTAGGAGCTTTTTTGTATCAGTTTCGTTATACAGTAATTGTAGCATTACTATTGCTTGCGATCGCACTTGGTATTTTTGCTCCAAAGCTACCAGGAGTATTAGGTGGTGACGGTTTCCAAACAGAAGGGGACTATCAAAAAACGAAAGAAATTTTAGATAAAGATTTTAAGCGGTCTCAAGATACACTTTTACTCGTTTTTGAAAAAAATATAGGTGTTTCACATGAAGAATTTCAAAAGCAAGTAGAGGGAGTTGTAAAAAATATACAAGAGAAAGAGACTTATGAATCTTTCCATCACCCAGTGCAAAATAAAGAAATGTTACAAGATGATATCGGTTATGCGACAATTTTATTTTCCGGGAAAACAAATAAGGAACGAATGGAAAAGACATTACAATTTGCTGATAAAATCGAAAAGGAAAGTAATGCAGCGTTAAAAGTAACGCCTACAGGGTTTCCAAAAATTAATAAAGAGATTAATGAAAGAACGCAAAATGATTTAAAAGTAGCAGAAATGATTGGGTTACCGATTGCATTTCTCGTATTACTATTTTCATTTGGTAGCCTTTTGGCATCTATTTTACCAATTGTAAATGGGGCACTTAGTGTTATTAGTACGATGGGCATATTATACTTTATAGGTGTCGATAAGGAACTATCTATCTTTGTGTTAAATGTTGCACCGATGATTGGACTTGCGCTATCTATTGATTTTGCGCTATTATTTGTAAATCGTTTTCGAGAGGAAGTTGCAAAGCGAACGGTAAAAGAAGCGATAGCAATTACATATCAGACAGCAGGGCGTGCAATTGTATTTTCAGGATTATGTGTATTTGTTGGATTATCCGGTTTGTTTTTCTTTAAGATTGATTATATTCAGTCTGTCGCAATTAGCGGAATGATTGTTGTGATTATGAGTATTTTATTTTCACTCACACTTCTTCCGGCGCTATTATCATTAATTGGGAAACGAATATTAAAAAAGAATCAAGTAGCACATACACCGGCAAAGGCGTGGCGTAAATTTGCACAATTTGTAATGAAACATCCAATTGCGATGATTATTGTCGTTACAACATTTATTGTTATTTGCTTATTACCATTACGGACAGCTAATTTGCAGTTCCCTGACGTGGAAGCTCTACCTAAACAAAGCGATACAAGAATTGCATATGAGAAGTATGAAGAAGCATTTAATAAAACGGCAAAAACACATGCTGATGTTACGTTAGTGGTAGAGACGAAAAAAGATATAAAAGAAAAAGAAAGTTTACAAAAGGTTGAAGAAGTCGTTCAAAAGTTAAAAGATGATAAGAAAGTGCATGAAGTAAGAAGTTTATATGACGGGTTAACAGGTATGAAAGCAGATCAAGTTACTGGAATGTTAGCGTCGCCAGAAGCAGCGAAACTAGCTCCTGTATTTGAAGCATATACAAAAGGGAATAAGACGACGATAGAAGTCTTTCTAAAAACGAAACCACGTACTGAAACTGCTAAACAGTGGGTTCGTGATTTTAAACAAAATTATAAAGAAACAGATGTTACGTATTATTTAGGTGGGATGACGACGTTCCAACAAGAGTTAGAAGATGAAATTAAAGATAAAGTTGCAATTGGTATGTCTGTTATATTTGGATCGACCTTTGTTATATTATTATTTGCATTCAGATCTATACTCATTCCGATTAAGGCAATTATTATGAATATACTTAGTTTAAGTGCAACAATCGGAATTGTTGTTTGGTTATTTGAAGGTGGGCATTTTGGTTTAGAAGCGAGTCCGGTTCTATTTGTCTTACCAATCTTCATTTTCGGTCTCGTATTTGGGCTTAGCATGGATTATGAAGTCTTTCTTATTTCACGTATTCATGAATTGTATGAAGAAACAGGAGATAATGATCAAGCAACGTTAGAAGGACTTGTGTCAACAAGTAGGATCATTACATCAGCTGCGTTAATTATGATTGTTGTAACTGGTGCGTTCGCCTTTACTGATATTCTACCAGTAAGGCAAATGGGGCTTGGCGTTGCATTAGCGATATTCCTTGATGCAACAATTATTCGTCTTATGCTCGTACCAAGTTTAATGAAATTGTTTGGAGACTGGAACTGGTGGTTACCATTTCGAAAGAAAAGAGAAAAATCATCGTAAAAAATACTCATCTATAAGATGAGTATTTTTTTATGAATAGCAAGGCCTACATTTTGCAAATAGTATGTGATAAGAAGATTACATATAAGTAGGTGAAGGCAATGTTTCGTTATTTTAAGTTTAAGCTAAATGATACAGTACAGTTTGCAGAAAACGATGGGCATATGTATCGCATTGTCGGTTATCGATTAGAAAAAGGATTTTATCCAAAAGATGAATGGACTCATATTATTTATGAATTACTGAGAGATTTTGATGGATATACGATGGATGCGGAAGAGGAGGAACTTGTAAAGGTCATTCAAGTAGAGGATGAGTATTACAAAATACAAGAGGTATCGGGCTATCGTTATCCAGTAAAAATGAAGCAAAAACAACACGTGATGAAAGTAGAAAAGATGGATGATTTATTAGATACGTATAATGATTATAAAAGATTGGCGGATTTCTTTAAAGATTTATCGTATGAGCAAAAAGCGGAAGAAGTATTGCAGGAAATGAAAAGGCGTAGAGCGTGAGGGGCAGTCTACTATAAGACTGTCCTCTATTTTTGACGGTGCATCAAAATGTATTTTCCGTTACAATGAGAGAATCAATAGAAATAAGGTGATACAGTATGGAAACGAAGAAAAAGGGCGAATGGTGCGAAATTACTGTTCCAGCGAAATGGAACGGCATAAGTATTGATTCGTTATTAAAAATAGAATGGGAAATACCGAAAAAGTTGTTACATCAGCTTCGTATGGAAAAAGGTGTTACCGTTAACGGGGAACAAAGAAGATGGAATGAGCTTTTAAAAGAAGGCGATAAGTTGCAAGTTCATATGTTTGTGGAGGAAGAATACGATGTAGAGCCTGAATATGGTGAATTACATGTAGTATATGAAGACGATCACGTACTCATCGTAAATAAGCCTGAGAAGATGGATACACATCCTGCTGAAAAAGGTGGAACGGGAACACTTGCAAACCTTGTTGCCTTTCATTTTCAAATGCAAGGTTTAGAGACGAAGGTTCGTCATATTCATCGGTTAGATAAAGATACGACAGGCGGTGTCGTGTTTGCTAAACATAGAATTGCTGGTGCAATTATGGATCGTTTATTAATGGAACGAAAAATTAAAAGAACATATGCGGCGCTTGTGGAAGGAAAAGTAAAAGGTAAGCAAGGAACCATTGACGCAGCGATTGGAAGAGATCGTCATCATGCGACGAGACGACGTGTTTCTCCAAAAGGAGATCAAGCAATCACATATTATGAAATAGAGAAGTATTTTAAAAAACAAAATGTTACGCTCGTAACGTTACAATTAGAAACTGGTAGAACTCATCAGATTCGTGTTCATATGAGCTATCATGGTAATCCATTAGTTGGAGATGTATTATATGGCGGACAAACGAAACATATGGCAGGGCAAGCATTACATGCGATGAAGATTCATTTCTTACATCCAATTACGAAAGAAGAGATCGAAGTGGATGTACCATTTCCTGCAAAATTAAATAATACAATGAAAGAATTTCAAAGAATGAATGCGTAAAGTGTAGGGTTAAGTTTGAGAAAAGTAGATTTTTGCAGGAATTTCTCTAAAAGAAGCGAAGCCGTTAAGAGAAAAGAGAGGTGAGAATCACTTGATCAAATATAAATATATATTAGGAATATTTTTCGCTTGTCTTTTAGTTACTCTATGCCTCTATCCATATTTACCGAATCTTATGGCAATACATTGGAATGAAAATGGTGAGCCGAACGAGTTTATGAGTAAACAAGTTGTTATAGCATTTATTCCTTGTCTTATTATTTTTTTACATGGCTTCGTGTATATTATTTCACATAATATATATAAATTTAATGAAGGTGAGCATGTCATTATAAGTGGATTTCTAAAGACGATTACTTTATTTATGGTGTTTATCCATATGCTCATTCTCTTTATTAATTTTGGAAGTAGGATAGCCTTTCAGACAGGACTAACGATTGGAATTAGTATGTTTCTTTTTATGCTTAGTAAAGGCTTTAAAACAGTTAAGAGTACGAAAAAAGACCCAATTAAATTACAAAAAATTCGTTTAGTGAGTAGGCGGATTTTTCAAGTGATGGCATGTAGTATATTGTTTTCACTGTTTTTGGACTTGAAGTGGGGATTTTACGTGTTACTTAGTGTAATAAGCTGTGGCTCTATTTTGTTTATGTTTTACATAATGTACTCATACATAATAGAAAGTTATGAAACGTAAAAAAGAGTCTTCTCATTATGAGAAGACTCTTTTAATCTATTTACTTCGTAATAAATTGTTGTGTCCAGTAGTTGCCGCTTTCTACATAGCCAACACCGATGTGAGTGAAGCTGTTATTTAAGATGTTTGCACGGTGTCCAGCACTGTTCATCCAAGCTTGTACTACTTCTTCAGGTGTACGTTGGCCTTGAGCGATGTTTTCACCTGCAGATTTATAAGAAATACCAAATTTCTTCATCATGTCAAACGGAGATCCGTAAGTAGGGCTGTTATGATCAAAGTAGTTGTTTTTTTGCATATCTTCAGATTTAATACGTGCTACTTTGCTTAATTCAGTGTCGATTTTTAAAGCTGATAAACCTTGTTTTGCACGCTCAGCGTTTGTTAATTCAACAACACGTTGTTCGAACTCGCTTAAAGATTTTGCTTCTTCAGCAGGCTTTTGCTCAGCTGGTTTTTGTTCAGCCGGTTTTTGAGTATTGTTGTTTTCAGCCGGTTTTTGAGCTTCTGGTTTTTGAACTTCTTCAGCAGGCTTTTGCTCAACTGGTTTTTGCTCAGCAGGCTTTTGAGTTTCTGGCTTAGCTGTTGGTTGCTCAGTTACAACATTTTCAGTAGGTTGTTGACCAGGAATATAGCAATTTGGTTGGAAGTTTCCTTGTTGCCATTGTGCTAATGATTCTACGCCCATAGATTGTAAGAATGCTTGTAATTCTTGTTGGCTCATTTGCTTCATCATTACTTTTGAATGCTGAATATTTTGAACCTTTATGTTAGATGGTTGTACTGTTGCAGCTTGTGCATCTAGAGAAGATACTCCTAATGTAAGAGCTGTTGCAGCAGCTACAGATAATAAAACACGCTTTTTCATGATGTGTGTCCCCCTATGTAAAGTTTTAATTTGTTTTCACACGATTTGTTTTTGACAGCCTGTCTGACTGACAAATTCATCGTAGCATAGATTTTGCGAGAAAAAAGATGGAAAAAAATTCATAGGCTTTAAAATTACCTAATTTATCCTAAGAAGGGAAAAGAGAAAAAATAAGAGAAACATAGAGTATAAAAGGAATTTTCAGCATTTTTATACTATGTTATAGGAGGGAATTTTTGGATAGATTTACCTAAATAGAAAATGAAGAATCCTATTGTATCAATGGTTTGAGAGGTTTTTTGAGGAATATACTGGATTGTTTTTTACAAAACTGTAATGTTTCTGTTGTTCTTTTTTATAATAAAGTAACATATTTTTAATGTTGTAGCAGACAAAAAAGCGGCTATCTCTTTACGTAGACGAAGGAGATAGCCGTTTTCTTATTATTACGTATGTTACGAGTTATTACGAGTTGGTTTCAATTGCTTCTAATAATAAATCTACAATGTGAATTCCTCTCATTTTATGAGAAAGGCCTTCTCGCTCAATGCCTAATTTCATTTGTAATAAACAACCTGGGTTTGCAGTAACAATGGTTGCTGCTTCTGTTTCATGTACACGGTCCATTTTGTAATCTAGAAATTCCATTGATAACTCTGAATGAACAATATTGTAAATACCAGCAGAACCACAGCAGCGATCCGCATCTTTCATTTCACGGTAAGTTGCGCCTTGAATTGCTTCTAGTAACATGCGAGGTTCTGAAGATGTTCGCATAACATTGCGTAAATGACAAGAGTCTTGATACGTAATAATTTGCGGTGTGAGTCGTAAGTCATTCCGTTTATGGAAATCCAGTTCTACTAGAATAGCAGTAATATCTTTAATTTTAGAAACAAACTGCTTCGCACGTTCAGCCCACTGTGGATCGTCTTTTAAAAGATAATCGTAGTCTACGAGATAAGCTCCGCAACCACCAGCATTCGTAATGATATAGTCGATGTTTAAATCTTCGAAGGCTTTTATATTGCGTTTCGCTAATTCTTTTGCTCCACTTTTCTCACCAGCATGTCCATGTAATGCCCCACAGCAACTTTGTGTTTTCGGAATAACGATATCACAACCAGCTAACTGAAGTAGTTTCATCGTTGCATTATTTGTTTCTAAAAACATCGTATCCATTAAACAACCTGTGAAGAATGCAACTTGTTTCTTCTTTGTACTTTCAGCAGGTAAAAATGCAGGACGATCTTTCATTTCTTTCATTTTTGGGACTTTTGGTAAAACGAGATCCATCGTTGCAAGTGTTTCAGGGAATAACTTCATAATTCCTGTTTTATGTGTTAGCGTTTGTAAACCGGAACGTTGGTAAAATCCGATTAATCCTGTTAATGTTCTCATTCGATTTTGATGCGGGAATAGTCCTTCAAAAACGACTTTACGAACAGCTTTCACTGGCACGGAGAACTTTTTATTTTGATTTATAATATCACGAGTTTCTTCTAATAAATGTCCATAGTTCACACCTGATGGACAAACAGGTTCACAAGCGCGGCAGCCAAGACAAACATTTAATGTGTTTTCAACATCTTCATCTGGCTCAATTAAACCGTCAACGACCGCTTTCATTAATGCGATACGTCCACGTGGTGAATGTGATTCTTTATATCCAGATTGAATATAAGTAGGACAAGTTGGTAAGCAGAAACCGCATCGCATACAGTTTAGTAGTTCATCTTCACTTAATCGTTCTTTAAATTCCTTTTGAATGTTTTCTTTATTTAATGTTGTCATCGCTCAACCACCACTCTTTTACGAGTGTCCTTCGCGAACATCTTTCCTGGATTCATAATGTTATTTGGATCGAAGGCTTGTTTAATCCCTTGCATAGCAGCAATACCTTCTTTACCTAATTTCATTTCTAAATACGGAGCTTTCATCGCACCAACACCATGTTCACCAGTAATCGTGCCGCCAAGTTCAATTGCTTTTGCAAATATTTCAGCAAATGCTTGTTCAGCCCGGTGCATTTCTTCTTCATTACGAGCATCTGTCATACAAGTTGGATGTAAGTTACCATCACCAGCATGCCCAAATGTACAAATAGGAATATTATATTTTTTTGCAATGGCATTAATCGCTTCAACCATTGGAGCGATTTGTGAACGTGGTACCGTTGCATCTTCCAGTATTGTAGTAGGCTTTAATCTTGCCAGTGCTGATAGTGCACTACGGCGAGCTGTCCGAAGCGCATCTGCTTCTGCTTCATCTTTTGCAACGCGAACATCAACTGCATTCATAGAGCGACAAACGTTAGCCATTTTTTCAATATCTCGATTGACAACTTCAGGCGGACCATCTTGCTCAATTAATAAAATTGCTTTTACGTCAGTTGGTAAACCGATTTGAGCAAACTCTTCAACTACTTCAATTGTTGGTTGGTCTAAAAACTCGAGTGTTGCTGGAATGATTTTATTTGCAATAATAGAAGAAACAGCACGTGCAGCTTCATTAATATCTTCATAGAGCGCAAGCATCGTCTTCTTCGTTTCAGGCATCGGAACAAGTTTTAATATCGCTTCTGTTACGACACCAAGTGTTCCTTCAGAACCGATAAATAATCGAGTTAAATCGTAACCAGCTACATCTTTTGCTAATTTACCGCCAGTACGAATAATATCGCCATTCGGTAAGACAAGTTCAAGACCCATCACATAATCACGTGTTACGCCATATTTTAATCCGCGTAAGCCACCTGAGTTTTCATTAATGTTACCGCCAATTGTAGAAATTTTCATCGAGCTTGGATCTGGTGGATAAAATAAACCTTTTTCTTCTACCGCTTTAATAATATCAAGCGTAATCACACCAGCTTGTACTGTGATTGTTAAATTCTCTTCATCAATTTCTAAAATGTTATTCATATGACGGAAGATAAGGACGATACCGCCTGCAAGTGGACATGTTCCTGCGCAAAGGTTTGTTCCAGAGCCACGAACATATACAGGAATGTTGTGAGTGTTACATACTTTTAACACTTCTGCTACTTCATTTGTATTACGAGGAGCAATGACAGCATCAGGCATTGCTTGGAAGTTTGGAGTGGCATCATAACTATACGTTAAACGCCCCATATTGGATGTATCTACATTATCTTCGCCAACAATGGATACGAATGAATGAATAATTTGCTTTTCTAACATTGGAAATCCCCCTCAAACTGTTAACGTATTTAGTCATTATAAAAAACGTTGTCACAGTGCTTTCATTATAATGATAAAAAAGTTGGGGGATTCTTTCTATGTATAATCATCTAAAGATCACTCTATTTTATCGTTCTTTTTTGTATGATTATCTAATAAGAGGAGCGAGAAGTATAGAATATGTAAGTCTTTGAATTGTTTCGGATCAAGTCCTGTATGCTCCTCGACCTTTTTAAGTCTGTAATGCAATGTGTTAATGTGTATATGTAATTGTTCAGCTGTTTGTTTATAGGATTGGTTATAATCGATAAATAAGCGTAAAGTGTGCATAAGCTCAGGAGATGATAGTAAGTTTTCAATCGTGCGCCTTAGAAACTGTTCCCGCGTTTCTGCAGAAATATCTTGTAAGCACATTTCTAAACGTAAATCTTCATTAAATACAATTTGTTTCGTTTCAAGTGATACGGAAAGAGCTTGCAATGCTTGTTCGTACGATAAGTTCATATTGCTTGGCGTAACGGACTGTCCAATCCCGATATATAAAGGAATAGAAAACGAATTTTCACAGTCTTGTTTTAATCGTGTTAAAAATTGATACGTTTGTTCTTTGGAGCTCGTGGCTGTAAATAAAATGAATCGATCATTTCCCCAGCGAACAAATAGATGCTCCTTTGTTAATAGATTGCGTACGTGTTGCCAAATTTTACGCTGAAGCATCGTGTCATTTTGATCGATAGAGAACAAAATAAGTTGTTTCTTCTTATATAAATCAATACCAAGTGTTTTTGCGCGATCGAGAAAGCCTGGAGACCAGTCTGTATTTTGAAGCCAATCAAAGACAAACGCTTCATAAGAACGGTGTTCAAGTTCTAGTTGTTCTAAAAAGTAGTTTTCATGAATGAGTAGTTCGGTCATTTTACGTAATATTTCTCCGTATTGTGAAATGTTTTCAGGTTCGCCTGTAATTCCAATGACACCAATTACTTCGTCATGGAATAGTAAGGGGAGGTTCATACCCGCCTTTACACCTTGCAAACGTCGTTCATCTTCTTTTGTAATAATGACAGTTTTCTTTTGTTTTGCACATCGGAGTGCGCCTTCATGAAACTGACCGATTCTTTCTACATCTGTACTTGCGATAATAACGCCTTCTATATTAATGATAATAATATTTTCTTTAATTAGTCTGCGTACTTCTCGTACAATTTTATTCGCTAAATCAGGAAAAAGCATAATTTGCACACCTCAAATTCTATTTGTTGTACATTATATATGTAAATGAAGTAAGAAAGGAAAATTTCACACTTTCCACACATTTATTTGTTATTTTACAATTATAACGAAATCATCCGAAGATGGAGGGAATCTTTTGAGAAAGTATGTTTTTCTTCTCTGTTTTTTATTTCTATTAGTAGGGTGTCAAGGAAGTACATATACACCGATTGCTAAAGATAAAAGTGTTATGATAACAACGAATATAAAAGAAGGTAGTATCAGTTTTGTTGATAAACAAACTAAAAAGTTAATTACGACATGGGAACTTAATGAACCAATGGCAGGAGTTGCACTACTTCCAAACGGCGAGGATATACTTGTATATGGCAAGCAGTTAGAGTACATGTATGTATATTCACTAGCAGAGGGACGGCAAGTGGACAAGTATAAAACTGGAAAAGGCATTGTAAATGTGATTGTATCCGAAGATAAAAAGCAATTATTTGCTGCCGATCAAACTGCCCAAAAGGTAAGGTTCTTTACGATAAAAGGGAAAGAGACAGGGAGTGTATCAACAGGAAAAGGACCGATAACGATGGTAGAGTACCATAACCAGTTATCTGTATTAAACTTTTATGATACGAAGCTAACGACAATTGATACAAAGAAAAAAGAAGTGATACAATCCTTTATGATTCCCCCAGCATCAACAGGAGCGACAATTAGCCCAGATGGGAAAGAAATATGGATTGGGGGACATGGTGATGGAAATCAAGTCAATGAAAAAGTATTAGTATATTCATTGCAGAGCGGAGAAATGGTACGTTCTTTACATGCTCCGTTTATGCCTGTGAATATAACGAAGGATAATAAGTATGTATATGCATTAAGTCACGGTTCGAATACGCTTAGACAGTTTGATGTTAGCACGTATAAAGAGGTAGCCTCTGTAGAAATAGGGTCGAACCCATTTGCATTTTTGAAGAGCGGAGCAGAAGGATACGTAGCAAGCTATGATAGTGATGAAGTGTGTGTCATAGATATGAAGAATTTGAAAATAAAACAAACAATTAAAGTCGGAAAAGGGCCGTTTCAACTCATAGAGAGGGAAGGGAAGAACAATGAGTAAATATAGGGTGCTAGTTGTAGATGATGAAAGTGATATGAGGCAGCTCGTTGGAATGTATTTAGATAATTTCGGATACGAGTGGGGAGAAGCTGAAAATGGAAAAGAGGCGCTAAAAAAATTAGAGACGGATCATTATGATTTCGTTGTATTAGATATTATGATGCCAGAGATGGATGGACTTTCAGTTTGTAAAGAAATTAGAAAAACATCAGATGTACCAATTATATTTTTAACAGCAAAAGGTGAAGAGTGGAATAGGGTGAACGGCTTACGTATGGGAGCAGATGATTATATTGTAAAGCCATTTAGTCCTGGAGAACTAATTGCTCGTATGGAAGCTGTGCTAAGACGTTATACAAAGCAAGAGCAACAAGAGGAGATTCAGTTTGGACCAATCCTTATTAATGAAAAAAGTAGGAAGATTGAGGCAGGTGGTGAGCCGATTTCTCTTACAGTAAAAGAGTTTGATTTACTCTATTTTCTTTGCCAACATACAGGACAAGTATTTAGCCGGGAACAATTGCTGGAAAAGGTATGGGGATATGATTATGCCGGAAGTACAAGAACAGTAGATACGCACGTGAAAACGATGCGTTTGAAGCTTGGAGAAAGTGGAAACTACATTCAAACTGTTTGGGGTGTAGGCTATAAATTTGAGGTGTAACGTATGTTTACGATGGTACAGAAGCTTTGGCTGACAGTAGTATGTGCAGTATTTGTAACAGTTTCCTTTCTTTATTTTGTATCTTTATACTCGTATGAAAAACTATACGTTGATAATTTAAAAGATTCATTAGTAATGGAAGGGAAGGGTCTTGCTGCCCAATATGATAAGCGTGAAGGAATAGGAACTTTTGAAGAGAAAGTACGAGCATTTGATCAAATATCTAGTTCAGACGTTCTTTTCGTATCAAACCCACGTGATTTAAGCGCATGTTTACCTTTTGATGTGCATCATCATTCTCTTATAAGTGAAGGGGACAGGCAAACATTATTAGATGGAAAAACGGTGACAAAGATAGGGTATGAGGAACATTTTGACCGTAATATTATGGGGGTTGTCATCCCTGTTTTAGAAAATAAAAAGTTAGTTGGCATTGTATATTCTTATATTCCTTTAAAGAGTATAAAAGACTTAATATATGATATGGGCCTTATTTTAGCGCCATTAGCACTTGCTATGACTTTACTAACAATATGGATTGGTAGAAAAATTATTATCGCTATTACGAGACCGCTTTCGCAAATGGAACGAGTGGCAAATCATTTAGCTACGGGAGATTTCTCAGAACGAATTACAATTTCTTCCGAAGATGAAATTGGACGATTAGGAAAAGCATTTAATAAAATGGCAAATTCTTTAGAGACAGAAGACGTAAAGCGTAAGGAATTTTTAGCTAACGTTTCGCATGAACTAAGAACACCGCTTAGTTATATAAAAGGATATAGCGAGGCTATTTTAGATGGTGTAGCGAAGGGACCACAGCAGGAAAAAGTAACACAGCTCATTCATAAAGAAGCAGATCGAATGCAGCGCCTCGTTCATGATTTATTAGATTTAGCACAATTAGAAGGTGAACATTTTCCGTTAAAGAAACAACCTATCGTTTTTTCACAACTCATTGAAGATGTGTTAGATACGTATGAGATTAAGTTTATAGAAAAGAAAATTCGTATTTCAACAAATTTAAATCCAGAAATCATTGTAATGATTGATGAGGATCGTATGCAACAAGTTCTTCATAACGTGTTAGATAATGCGATACGGTATACAAATCCAAACGGGGATATTATGATAACGCTCATGCAGATAGATGATTACTGTGAATTGAACATAAAAGATACAGGAATCGGTATTGAAACAGAGCATTTAGAAAATCTTGGCGAACGTTTTTACCGCGTTGATAAAGCGAGAAGTCGTCAACATGGTGGAACAGGTTTAGGCCTTGCTATTGTCAGACAAATTGTTCATATACATGATGGACAGTGGCGAATTGAAAGTGAAAAAGGGAATGGAACGATGGTTAGTATTAAATTGAAAATACAACTTGAAGAAAGCATGTTCTAACGTGAAGGACATGCTTTTCTTCATGAATACATATAAATTAATATCAAATAAATATTAAAAATTTGACGATTTTATGAACAAAACATTTGTACTTCTTACCAATTCGTTCTAAAATAGTTATGATGCAAAGTTCTTATAAATCGTTTCAATTGTTGTTTGGAAGATACTGAGGTGATTTAACTGGAGTACAAATCTATTAAACCGAAAAAAATTTACGAAGAAGTATCTGAAGCTATTTTAACAATGATTAAAAATGGTACGTTAAAACCTGGTGACAAACTACTTCCTGTACATCAATTAGCTGAGCAGTTTCAAGTTGGTAGATCTGCTGTTCGTGAAGCGTTAAGTGCGCTAAGAGCAATGGGCTTAATTGAGATGAAACAAGGAGAAGGTACATATGTGAAGAATTTCGATTCTTCTTCATTAACAAAATCATTAAACAATAAACTATTAATGAAGAAAGAAGATATTTTGAACTTATTAGAAGTACGAAAGGTGCTTGAAGTGGGGGCAGTTCGAGCAGCTGCGGCAAAGCGTACGGAAGCTAATTTGCAAAATATGAAGCATTGGTTAGATGAAATGGCAAAGAACATTGGAGATGAAAAAGCTGGCGAAAAAGCAGATTTTCAGTTCCATATGGGAATTGCGGAGTCTTCGCATAACAACATTTTGCTTGAACTCATGAATCACGTTTCAGAGATGATTGCTGAAACAATTGGTGAATCAAGACGCATTATTTTATATGGTGAACAAACAACATCAGAACGACTTATAGAAGAGCATCAAGTTATATATGATGCAGTGTTAAAGCAAGATATAGAATTAGCGCAGCAAGCAATGCTAGATCATTTAACAAATGTAGAACATATTGTCACAGGTAAAAACGATATAAATTCGTAATTTAATCTTTTAAAAATCAAATTTTTTGATAAAATAGAGAGAGATTAAGTAAGCGTTTTCTTTAGAAGAGGGAGAGGATAGGCCATGGTTGAGCCTATTTCTTCTTTTCTTAGTCATCTGATGACCATATGTTTGTTGGTGGAGTTGTAAAAAGGGGGAGTAATAATTATGAAAGTTACTTTATTTGTTACTTGTTTAGTCGATATGTTTGAAACAAACGTCGGCAAAGCAACAGTTGAAGTGTTGGAGCGTTTAGGTTGTGAAATTGAATTTCCAGAAGCACAAGTTTGTTGTGGGCAGCCTGCTTATAATAGTGGCCATGTAGAAGCAGCAAAAGAAGCGATGAAACATATGATTGAAACTTTCGAAGATGCAGAATATATCGTTACACCATCTGGTTCTTGTGCGACAATGTTTCATGAGTATCCGCATGTTTTTAAAGATGATCCGAAGTGGGCTAAACGTGCACAAAAGGTTGCTGATAAAACATATGAATTGACACAATTTATTGTAGATGTTTTAAAAGTTACAGATGTTGGTGCAAGCTTACCAGGGATCGCTACTATTCATAAATCTTGTCATATGACACGCCTGCTTGGAGTAAAAGAGGCGCCAGGAATTTTATTATCAAACGTCAAAGGATTAACTGTGAGAGAACTGCCAAACGAGCAAAATTGTTGTGGGTTTGGGGGAACGTTTTCAGTGAAGATGACTCCAATTTCTGAGCAAATGGTAGATGAAAAGGTAGATAGTGCAATGGAAACAGGTGCTGATTATTTAATCGGTGCAGATTGTGGGTGTTTGTTAAACATTGGCGGACGTATTGAGCGTTTAGGAAAAGAAATAAAAGTAATGCATATTGCTGAGGTACTGAATAGTCGCTCATGAAGGGGGAACATAAGCTATGTCTATGAAAATCAGTGAGAAAAAATTTAATGATCGCGTTGGCGATGGAATTCAAGATTCGTTTATGCGCGGAGCAGTATCTTCTGCACAAACGCGCTTATATACGAATCGCTTAAAAGCAGCGGACGAATTAGGAAATTGGGAAGAGTGGCGTGAACTAGGTGAACAAATTCGCCAACATACGTTAGAAAATCTTGATTATTACTTAATGCAGTTAAGTGAAAATGTATCAAAAAGAGGCGGACATGTGTACTTTGCGAAAACGAAAGAGGAAGCAGCAAAGTATATTCAAGACGTTGCAAAAAAGAAACAAGCGAAGAAAGTTGTAAAATCAAAATCAATGGTAACTGAAGAAATTAGTATGAATCATGCCCTTGAAGAGATTGGCTGTGAAGTGTTAGAAAGTGACTTAGGAGAGTATATCTTGCAAGTAGATAACGATCCACCTTCACATATTATTGCGCCTGCACTTCATAAAAATAGAGCTCAAATTCGTGATGTATTTAAAGAAAAACTTGGCTATGAAAATTCTGATGATCCATACGAAATGACAAAGTTTGTTCGTAAACAACTTCGTGAGAAATTTATGGATGCAGAAATTGGTGTGACAGGTTGTAACTTCGCTGTTGCAAATACGGGATCTCTTTGTTTAGTAACGAACGAAGGTAATGCCGATCTTGTTATGTCGATTCCGAAAACTCAAATTGCAGTAATGGGTATGGAACGTATGGTTCCGACAATGGAAGAATTAGATGTTTTAGTTGGTTTACTATGTCGTAGTGCAGTAGGGCAAAAATTAACAAGTTATGTAACTGTAGCGGGACCAATTCAAGAAGAGGAAGTAGATGGACCTGAAGAATTCCACTTAGTTGTTGTTGATAATGGCCGATCTCAAATTCTTGGATCGGAATTCCGATCAGTATTGCAATGTATTCGTTGTGCTGCTTGTGTTAACGTATGTCCTGTATATCGTCACGTTGGTGGACATTCATATGGCTCTATATATTCAGGACCAATCGGTGCAGTATTAACTCCACTTTTAGGCGGATATGACGATTACAAAGAGCTTCCTTATGCATCTAGTTTATGCGGAGCATGTACAGAAGCTTGTCCAGTAAAAATACCATTGCATGATTTATTATTAAAACATCGTCAAGTAATTGTTGAGCAAGAAGGACGTGCTCCACTTGCAGAAAAATTAGCAATGAAAATGTTTAGTATGGGTGCTTCGTCAGCAGCTTTATATAAAATGGGATCAAAAATGGCACCAGCAGCAATGAGTCCATTTACATCTGGTAACCGTGTATCAAAAGGTGTTGGGCCACTTAAAAACTGGACAGATATTCGTGAATTCCCGGCTCCAAGTAAAGAACGATTCCGTGATTGGTATAAAGATCATAAGAAAGGCGGGGACAAATAATGACAGGATTAATTCAAAACCGTGAGTCCTTTCTAGATAATATTGCAAAAGAACTTGGACGTGAGCGGAAAACGGAAGGTGTAAAGCGTCCAGCGTGGAAAAGTAATGTGAATGTAGAAACGCTAAAAGATTATTCACAAGAAGAATTGTTAGAAGTATTTAAAAATCAATGTACAAACATTCATACAACTGTAGTGGAAACGACAAACGACCGTTTACGTGAAGATATTCAAAAAGTAATCGTGGAAAACGGCGGGGGACCTATTATGTTATCGGCAGATGAACGTTTTGATTCTTATGGATTGACTTCTTTATTTAAAGAAGAGCTTCCAAAGCAAAATGTTGAAGTGAATGTATGGGATCCTGAGAAAAAAGAAGAGAATATGCGTATCGCAGAAAGAGCGAATATTGGAATCGCATTTAGTGATTATACTTTAGCTGAATCTGGTACGATTGTTGTACAAAGTCATAAAGGTCAAGGTCGTTCTTTACACTTTTTACCGACTGTTTACTTTGCTATTATTCCACGTGAAACACTTGTGCCTCGTATTACACAAGCAGTTCAGGATATGAACACACGTGTAGAAAATGGTGAGACGGTGGCATCTTGTATTAACTTTATTACAGGGCCTAGTAACTCGGCAGATATTGAAATGAATCTTGTTGTCGGCGTACATGGACCATTAAAAGCAGTATATTTCATCGTATAAAAGAGGGGAAAGCAGGCCAGAAAATGGCCTGCTTTTTTAATAGAATAGAGATAATATGAAGTAGAATTTCTCTCCTTTTTTTGCTATGTTCTTCTGGAAAGGAGAGGAAGGGATGTTCACTTATTTATATGCATTGTTAGTGGGGATGGTGTTTGGTTCTTTTTTTATGGTAATTGCGATGAGAGTTCCACTAGGTGAGTCTATCATTACCCCGCGTTCACATTGTCATTATTGTAAGTATGTGCTAAAGCCAAAAGAATTGATCCCAATCATTTCATTTTGTATACAGAGGGGACGTTGTACGAATTGTAAGAGGAAGATTTCAATTTTGTACGTAGTATTTGAACTTGTAACCGGAATGATATTTCTTCTTACTGTATATATGATTGGGATGGAACGAGAGCTTATCATCATTTTATCGCTATTTTCATTACTTCTTATTATTTCAGTTACAGATTACATATATATGTTAATCCCAAATCGTATTTTAGCTTGGTTTGCCTGTTTACTCATTTTAGAATGTCTTTTTGTACCGTTAGTAACTTGGACAGATAGTATAGTTGGTAGTGGCGTTATATTCATTTTGTTATATTGCATGCAAAAGATATATCCAGAAGGACTTGGTGGAGGGGATATAAAATTACTTTCGCTACTTGGGTTTATAGTGGGACTGAAAGGGATTTTTATGATTTTATTTTTAGCATCTTGTTTTAGTCTTTGTTTCTTTGGAGTTGGTATAGTATTAAAACGTATGAAAATGAGGAGCCAAATTCCGTTTGGTCCTTTTATTAGCCTTGGGGCAATATGTTACATGTTAGTCACGTATACAAAATAGAGAGGGGATAGAACATGAATGTATATATGGATGATCAAAGAAGTTGTCCGTACGGGTATGTACCCGCCACTACAGTAGAATGTGCTTTGCAAATGGTTCGGGATTATGAGGTGAATATTCTTTCCCTTGATTTTAACATGGGTTGGGGAGAAAGAAATGGATTAGATTTTGTAGAGGCATTTTGTAAAGAGGGTTTATATGTAAATGAAATGCACCTTCATACGAATGATGTCATCGGTATGGACAAGATGAAACAGAGGATTAATAAGGGAAAGGAAGAAGGGGAAATTAATCCTCACCTTGTTGTTAAATATGTGGGGAGCTAAAAACTCCAAAGTAAAACTTTGGAGTTTTTAATGTTTCATATGAGCTTGCAACGGAATGATCTCTTCTTGTTGAGCTGCTACTAATTCAGTTTCTTCTTGTTTTACGTCAGGTGCTTTCTTTGTTAAGTAATGATAAACCATACCGACAAATACAGACCCGCCAATAATGTTACCGATTGTAACTGGAATTAAGTTATGGATAGCACCTGCAAAAGAAATTGTCTCCGGATGCGGTGAAACTAAAGATAAAGCAAACAGTGATAAGTTTGCAATGCTATGCTCGTAACCAGATAAGAAGAATGTGAAAACGAGTAGCATCATCATCATAATTTTTGCTGTATCACCTTTCACCTGAGAAGGTAAGAAACACGCAAGACATACAAGCCAGTTACATAAAATTGCTTTAAAGAATAATTGCATTGTAGGTGTATTCATTTTTCCTTCTACTACTTTATTCATGAAATGACCGTGATCAATTGCTTCGAAAATTCCAGTTGCATAAAATAGTAAGGCAAAGAATAAAGCTCCAGCTAAATTCCCTGCATAACAAGCGACCCAGTTACGAAGTGTATCAGAAATCGTTGTTTCTTTTCTTAAAGTTGCTACTGTGAAGTACATTGTGTTTCCAGTAAATAATTCAGCGCCGCCATATATAATTAGTACGAGGGCAATTCCGAAAAACATAGAAGCAGCTAAATAAGTTGCTGGTGAATCAGCAATGTGAAAAAAGTTACCTAATTTAAAACATAGTACAATAATAAAACCGATATAAATACCAGCAAGTGCAGCACGAATGAAATATTGCATCGGGTTTGTATCTAGCATTTGTTTTTTGCTCTTAGCCAGTTTGACAACATAATCTAATCCTTGTTCTAGCATGAGTAATACGCTCCTTTAGTACATCATCTATAAATACTCCTTATATGAATAAAGTACATGGATTCGGTCGCAGTTTCAATAAGTTTGTGCAATGTTTCACAAAAAGGACATACATACGTTAAGAAAACGTTTACAAAAGGTAGTATAATAGAAATTTTTCTGGACATGGAAGGGGAGAAGGGAAAAAGAAAAAGCGCTGTAATTACAGCGCTTTTTCGTCTAAATTCTTTTCTACTTTTACTTCTACCTCTTTTGAGAAGAACCAACCGCCAACTGCGATTCCAACTAATACAATCCAGAATGTAAGCTTCCATGGCGTAGATTCTGGGAATGAATGCGGAATTACATTTAATGCAGGGTGTGCTAATGTATAGACTGCTAGTTTCACACCAACCCAACCTACAATTAAGAATGCAGCAGTTTCAAGTCCTGGCTTACGTTTTAAGATTTGTACGAAAGCAGTTGCTGCAAATCGCATAATGATTAATCCGATAAGTCCACCTACAAAGATAACAACGAATTGCCCAGTATCAAGACTACCAATTGTACCTAATCCTGTTTTTGGTAAAGTCATTGCTAATGCAACAGCAGCTAAAATTGAATCAACTGCGAAGGCGATATCAGCAACCTCAACTTTAAATACAGTCCACCAAAAGTTCTCTTGTTTTTTCTTTGCTTCTTTTTCTTCTGATTCTTCATCCGTATTCTTTTTAACATACGTTTTAAATAAGTGATTACCAGCGATAAACATAAGGTAAATGGCACCGATTGCTTGCACTTGCCATACGTCAACTAGGAACGAAATCATAAATAATGATCCGAAACGGAAAACAAATGCCCCCGCTAATCCGTAAAATAGTGCTTTCTTTCGTTTTTCTTCTGGTAAATGTTTTACCATAATTGCAAGAACAAGAGCGTTATCAGCTGCTAAAATCCCCTCTAGTGCAATTAGGATGAGTAATACCCAACCATACTCCAATAATAATGATACATCCATGTACATTCTCCTCTCATTTCTATAAGTACTAAATAAGTGAAGAATTTCCCCACTATTTAGTTTCCCCATACTCCTGCCTATTAACTTTGGAAGAATTTGGTAATGAATACAAAAAAGACCTCTGCCGTTAATAGGCAAAGGTCTTGCTAGACATATGTAATGAAAATGCCAACAAAGCCGGAAGAACTAAGTTCTACGTAATGACGACTTTGTTTCCAAGAAATATTCTTGGACGCTACTCCCCTTTGGAGATATGCTATTGTACTCTCATTATATGGATAATTTATACGGTTGTCAACCTGTTAAAATATCTTCATTCGGATATTTTATTTTTCGGTTCTTTTTACGTGCAAATGAAAAAGCCAATGTTAAAGGTCCCATCTTCCCGAAAAACATCATAAAGATGATAATAGCTTTTCCGATCATAGTTAAGTGTGGTGTGAAATTCATACTAAGACCGACAGTCCCAAATGCTGAAAATACTTCGAAAGCACTCATCAATAGAGGAACTCGCTCAGTAATACTTAAAATTAAAATAGCAAAAAAGATAAATGAAATAGAAATAATAGTGATGGTCAATGATTTGACAATGAGAGTATCTTTAATAGATTTTTTAAACACGACAATATCATCTTGTTCTTGTAAAAATTTAAATACCCCAAAAAACATGATTAAAAAGGTTGTTAACTTAATTCCACCACCGGTTGAAGCACTACCAGCGCCAATAAACATAAGGAGCATCATTAATAGTAGGGAAGGCTTTGATAATGCAGAAATATCAACTGTATTAAACCCGGCGGTACGCGTTGAAACCGCCTGGAAATAAGCGGCCATTCCTTCTTCAAATGGGGTAAATCCTCTCATAGAAAGAGAATTGTGGAACTCGAATATGAAAATAAAAATAGTCGCAATAATATTGACGATTAGAGTAGAAGAGAGCATAAGTTTTGAGTGTAATGTAAGGTTTTTAAAATTTTTCTTTCTTTTTATATCTATAATTACTGTAAAACCAATCCCCCCTAAAATAATGAGGGAAGAAATAACGAGATTGACAAGAATGCTATGAGAATGGGACATTAAATTATCGCTCCACACAGAAAAACCAGCATTGTTAAAAGCAGAGATTGAATGAAAAAAGCTATAATAGATCCCTTTAGCAATACCGTATTTTGGTACCCATTCAAAAGAAAGAATCAAAGTAGCGATACATTCGACTGTAAAAGAGAATAAAAATAATGCTTTGGCAAGACGAATGACGCCACCAATGTTCGTTTGATTTAACGCTTGTTGCAATAAAATTCGATTTTGAAGACCAATTTTTCTGCCGAGCATAATCGCAATTAAAACGGCAAAGCTCATAATGCCAAGTCCGCCCACTTGTATAAGTGTTAAAATGACACATTGGCCAAATAAGGTAAATACTTTCCCTGTATCCACAACACCAAGCCCTGTAACCGTACAAGCAGAAACTGTTGTAAATAAAGCATCGAGCCATGAAATAGACGTTGTTGTAGCAATTGGTAGCTTTAATAAGCATGTACCGATAATGGATAACATAATAAAAGACAAAGTAAGAACACGGGGAGGACTCATGCGAATGTTAATCCGTTTCATGTCACGTATCGTTCCTTTCAGTTTACTCTTACTAGTATGTGAAAAAACACGATTATGTATGTTAACAATAGAAAGAGGCAGAGAATATCTGCCTCTAAGCCATATGTTATAGTATTATCCACGTAATTGTTGTTGAGCTAAAGCAACAAGTCGTTTCGTTACTTCACCGCCAACTGAACCGTTAGAACGAGATGCTGTATTAGAACCTAAGCTAACACCAAATTCTTGTGCAATTTCATATTTAAATTGTTCAAGCGCTTGTTCTGCACCTGGAACTAGTAATTTGTTTGTTTTTACCATGTTGATACACATCCTTATGAGTAGTCCAGTTCAGCTAAGTACTTATCTGAACTGGTAACGTTATTTTATGTGGAAACGACGTACTCATACGCGGAAGTAATCGGTGTGATTAGAAGTTATTGGATAGAAAAAAGAGTAGCAAATTTGCTACTCTTTTTTCAGTATTGTCGCTGTACCTTCCACGACAATATCATCTGATTGATTATATATGTTTGTTTGCAACGTAATGATTTTTTTATCGTCACGTTTTTTGATGACTTCTGCCACAACGCGAAGTGTATCGCCAATTTTGACAGGAGCACGGAATGAAACGTTTTGAGATAAATAAATCGTGTTTTTGCCAGGGAGTTTCGTTCCAAGAATCGTCGAAATGAAACTGGAAACGAGCATGCCATGAGCAATACGTTCTTTAAACATTGTCGTTTTTGCAAAAGAATCTAAAATATGAATAGGATTCACATCTCCAGTTAATTTTGCAAAATTGATAACGTCCTCATCCGTAATCGTTTTTGTAAGGGATGCTTGATCACCGACTTGAATCTCATCATAACGAAGCTCCGGAACAGTTTGTGCTTCTTGAAATGGATTCATTTGGGCCTCCTTCTTTTCCATATCGAAAAATGCCAGCCATCTTGATGTAGTAGGAGGAAGAAAGAGTTTTGTTTGTGCTGCAGTTAGCTCCCACATTTTTCTTACTTGATGGAAGTAAATAAATTTTTTGAGTTTTCCTCGAACTGCTTTGCGAGTTCTAGTTGTTTGGACTTGAACTCTCCCAAAAAAACTTCTAACTGTTTTTGAACCTCTTCACGTTGTACTTGTTGTTGTTCAATAAATTGTTTTGTTGTTTCTTCAAATTGACCGCTAGTTTGAGTAATAATAGACAACGATGTTTTCGTAGGAGAAACAGTAAGTTGGTGCATTTGAGTAGAAAGTTCATTCCATTTCCCTTGCCACTCGTTAATTTGATCATTTAAGGAGTTTCCAGTTAATTGCTTCACGTAATCTGTATATTGGTTATTGAACTGAGCAGTGAATTGTTGTAGTTCTTTTTCTAGTTCATCTACTCCTGATGTTAATTTATGCAAAGCGTCTTGTTGTTGTTTTAAAGTTTCTAAAGTAAGTTGCTCTAATTGTTTCCCAGCTGAAGAGAAGAGGGAAAGAGATTGAGACCAGTTTTTCCAAAATGCATCGACTAATTCGTATGGCTTAGTTTCCATTGTTTGACCTCCAAATGTTTTTTTGCATATTGTGAACGCAGATTACTCTGCTGTACCACCAGGTGAAGATGAAGAATCCTTTTCATCCTTTTCTGGAGAAGTAGAAAATGGAAAGAATGCATTGGTGTATAACGTAAAAAACGTCCGCAACATATTTTGATAATGTTCAAAAGAAGTCGCACATGTTGTTAAATATTGCTCTCCATATTCTGTTAAAGAATAAATTCGTTTCGCTGGCCCGCCTTCGCTTGTATCCCAAGTAGAAGAAATAAGGTTTTCTTTTTCTAACTTGCGCAATGTTCTATACACATTACCTTGGTCAACAGAAGAAAAGCCGATGTCCATTAGCATTTGAATGAGTTTGTAACCATGAAGACTCCAGTCTTTTAGACAGAGAAGTAAGAAAGGAACTAAGAAGTTTTTTGGCATGGAGTTTGGTTGTTTCGCTTGGTTTTTTTCCAAACTTTCTGGGTGTTCTGGTTCATTATGTAGCATGATTGTGCATCACCTCATGAATCAGTTAGATGGAATTTTTTGCTTATAAGTGCAATTTACACCTATCTGTTTTTAATGTCAACACATTTATTGGAAAATAAAGAAAAATAAAATATAGACTTGAAGTTTTATTCAGAATATTAGAAAATAGTGAATAGGTTGAATTGTTTCAAAAACAAAAAAGGGAGTGTAGGCGAAGTGATTGATCAAAAATTCGATCCATTGCAAGCATGGAAAAATGCTTATGAACAAACCGAAACATTTTGGGGAAAAGCGCTCAATGAAACAATTAAAACAGAAGAATATTCTGCTTGGATGGGCAGCGTTCTAGACTTGAATTTGTTTTATCAAAAAGCGTTAAATGATACAACAAAAAGTTATTTAGAACAGGTGAATGTGCCTACGAAAGAGGATATCGCTAGAGTAGCTACGCTTGTTATCAACTTAGAAAATAAAGTTGATAACATTGAGGAAGTTCTAGAAGAGAAAGTGGATTCATTAGGACAAGCTCCTACATTAAAGCGTGATGTTACGAAAGTAAAACAAGATATTCGCACATTAGAAACGAAAGTTGATCAAATTTTGGAATTGCTAGAAAAGCAAAATGCAGTACTAGCGAAACTACAAGTACCTGTAAAAGAAGAAGTAAAGCCTGCGAATAAGCCAGAAAATAAAAAATGATAATAGCGTTTGTTTATAACTTGTAAAAGGGAAGGGAGAATCTCTTTTTCATGTATAAACATCGAAACATAATTAATATATGGACTCTATTCATATGAGTACCAAAATGATTCATAACAATCGTTCACAAATTCATTTAAGGGGGAAAAGAAATGGTTCAATTAAATGGCAAAGTAGCAATCGTAACAGGTGGGGCAAAAGGAATTGGAAAAGCAATTACAGTAGCATTAGCACAAGAGGGAGCAAAAGTAGTTATTAACTATAACAGCAGTAAAGAAGCAGCTGAAAACTTAGTAAATGAATTAGGAAAAGAAGGACATGACGTTTATGCAGTTCAAGCGGATGTTTCGAAAGTAGAAGATGCAAACCGACTTGTAGAAGAAACTGTGAATCATTTTGGTAAAGTTGATATTCTTGTTAATAATGCTGGTATTACAAGAGATCGTACATTCAAAAAGTTAAATCGTGAAGATTGGGAGCGCGTAATTGACGTGAACTTAAGCAGCGTATTTAATACGACAAGTGCTGTACTTCCATACATAACGGAAGCTGAAGAAGGAAGAATCATTAGTATTTCTTCTATTATTGGTCAAGCTGGTGGATTTGGACAAACAAACTACTCTGCAGCAAAAGCAGGTATGTTAGGATTTACAAAATCATTAGCGTTAGAACTTGCAAAAACAAATGTAACTGTAAACGCAATTTGCCCAGGATTTATTGATACTGAAATGGTAGCAGAAGTACCAGAAGAAGTACGTCAAAAAATCGTTGCGAAAATCCCGAAAAAACGTTTTGGTCAAGCTGATGAAATTGCAAAAGGTGTAGTATACCTATGCCGTGACGGTGCGTATATCACAGGTCAGCAATTAAACATTAACGGTGGATTATACATGTAATGAAGTAAGAAAAAAGTGCATATCCATAGCAGGAATGCACTTCTTTTTTTTAGAAAGAAATCGACCAAAAAGGAGATAGAAAAATGACTACATTCGTAACGGAATGGGAAAAGCAATTGGAGTTGTACCCAGAAGAATATCGTAAAGCATATCGCCGTGTGAAAAGAGCGAGCGAAGTTTTATTACGCGAACCAGAACCACAAGTTGGTTTAACACCGAAAGAAGTTATTTGGACGAAGAATAAAACGAAGCTGTATCGTTACATTCCAAAACAAGAAAAAACACAGAGAGTTCCAATCCTATTAATATACGCACTTATTAATAAACCGTATATTATGGATTTAACTCCAGGAAATAGTTTAGTGGAATATTTAGTAGATCGTGGTTTTGATGTGTATATGCTTGATTGGGGCACATTTGGTTTAGAAGATAGTCATTTGAAATTTGATGATTTCGTGTTCGACTATATTGCAAAAGCAGTGAAAAAAGTAATGCGAACTGCGAAATCGGACGAGATTTCTTTACTTGGTTATTGCATGGGTGGAACGCTAACTTCTATTTATGCAGCACTTCATCCACACATGCCAATTCGCAACTTAATCTTTATGACAAGTCCTTTTGATTTCTCTGAAACAGGATTATACGGTCCTTTATTAGATGAGAAATATTTCAATTTAGATAAAGCGGTTGATACATTCGGAAATATTCCGCCAGAAATGATTGATTTCGGAAATAAGATGTTAAAACCAATCACAAACTTTGTAGGTCCATATGTCGCTTTACTCGATCGTTCAGAAAATGAGCGCTTCGTCGAAAGCTGGAAATTAGTTCAAAAGTGGGTTGGTGACGGTATCCCATTCCCAGGTGAATCATATAGACAATGGATTCGCGATTTTTATCAAAATAATAAATTAGTGAAAGGTGAACTCGTTATTCGCGGACAAAAGGTAGACCTTGCAAATATTAAGGCGAATGTCTTAAATATTTCTGCGAAACGTGATCATATCGCACTGCCATGCCAAGTAGAAGCGTTGCTAGATCATATTTCTAGTACAGATAAACAATACGTATGTTTACCAACGGGACATATGTCGATCGTTTACGGTGGAACAGCGGTAAAACAAACATATCCGACGGTTGGAAATTGGCTGGAGGAGCGTTCTAATTAAAAATAAAAAAATCCAACTAGCGTATGTTAGTTGGATTTTTTTATGGGAAATAACAAAACATAGAAAGGAGAAATTTATATTTTAGGAGTATAATTATGAAACTTATGACTGGTAAGTTGTTTTGGAATACAGGAGTTTCTATACCTTGTTATCCATCGTTAGAAAATGATATGATATGTGATGTGCTTATAGTCGGAAGCGGAGAAGCAGGTGCTCATATAGCGTATTCGTTAGCGAAAATTGGAATGCGTGTTACGCTCATTGAAAAAAGAGCAATCGCATGCGGTAGCACAGCTGCTAATACAGGTTTACTCCAATTTCTTCATGATAAATCGTTAACCTCACTGATCCATACATTTGGTGAAAAAAAAGGGGTACGAGCATATAAGCTTTGTTACGAAGCGTTACGGACAATGGAGCAAGTTGTACCGACTCTCGATATTGATCCCCAGTTTATTCCGCGAAGTAGTTTGTATTATGCAAGTAGCAATGAGGACGTATCGTTTTTACAAGAAGAATATAATACGTTACGCCATTATGGATTCCCGGTTGAATATTTTACCGATTCACATATGATGAAGAAGTATTCATTCACAAAACAAGCAGCGTTATATTCGCATGGTGATGCTGAGGTGAACCCGTATTTATTGGCGCATAGCCTTTTGCATAAAGCAAATCAAATGGGTGCTACTATACTTGAGCATACAGAGGCTGTACATATAAAAAAACGCCAAAATGATTTAATTTGTTATACGAAAACAGGAAATAAAGTTGTAGCAAAGAATATTATTATGGCGACGGGTTATGAAGCACTTTTCGGAAAGAAAGAAAAAAATACAACAGTGGAAACATCATATGCAGTTGTGACAAATAAGGTAGATTCGTTTGAAGGTTGGCACGAACGATCATTAATTTGGGAAACAGCACGGCCTTACTTATATTTTCGAACGTATGAAAACCGTATTATTGTAGGTGGATTAGATGAAGCGATGCAAATTCAAACAATCGGTGATACGAAATTATTGCATAAGCGTGATCTCCTTATTAACATTGTAAAAGAGATGTTCCCGCAGTATAAGAATATACAAGCAGACTACTATTGGGCGGCAGCATTCGGTGGTAGTCATGATGGTCTCCCTATTTTAAAAGAAGACAAAAAGATACATAATTTGTTTTATGCATTACCGTATGGAGGTAATGGAACTGTGTATGGAATGGTATTTGCCAAATTATTTGAGCAGTTATTTACAAATAAAGAAAGTGAAGATTTTTCTTTATTTAATCGATAGAAAAAAGGTAGCGAAGTGATGGAATGAGAGATATAAAAAAGTTTTTACAAAAATTACGTCCTGTACAACTCATTGTTTTGTTTTATTTATTAGCAGTAGTTGTATCGGTGATATTGCTTAGTTTCCCGTTTGTTACGAAGGCTGGTGTGAAATGGACATTTATTGATGCCCTCTTTACATCTGTTAGTGCGGTAAGTGTTACGGGATTGTCTGTTGTTACGATTTCAGATACATTTACTACGGCGGGAATTATTATGTTAGCCCTTATTTTACAATTAGGCGGCTTAGGAATTATGGCACTTGGTACGTTCGTTTGGATTATAACAGGGAAAAAGATTGGTTTGCAGAGAAGAAGGCTCATTATGGCAGACCATAATCAAGGGAATTTATCAGGACTTGTAGAATTGATGCGTTCGATTTTAATTGTAATTATTTCGATAGAACTTATTGGAGCAATATTATTAGGTACAAGATTCTTACTTTACTTTCCAACTTGGCAAGAAGCTTATTTTCACGGTTTCTTTGCGGCTGTTAGTGCAACTACGAACGGCGGATTTGATTTGACAGGACAATCACTAATTCCATATAAAAAAGATTACATTGTTCAAATGATTCATATGTTGCTTATTATTTTAGGAGCGATTGGTTTCCCTGTATTAATGGAAGTGAAACAATTCCTTAGTAAAAGGAAACAGCAACTATTTCGCTTTTCATTATTTACAAAATTGACGACAACAACATTTTTTGCGCTCGTTGTCGTTGGAACAATCATGATTTTTTTACTAGAACGAAATCATTTTTTAGCAGGAAAGTCATGGCATGAAACAGTTTTCTATACATTATTCCAATCTGTGACGACGCGAAGTGGTGGACTTGCTACAATGGATATACTTGAATTGTCACAACCGACGCTTTTATTTATGAGTATATTAATGTTTATAGGAGCATCTCCAAGTTCGGTTGGGGGCGGAATACGTACAACAACATTTGCTGTTAGCATATTATCGTTATACACTTTTGCAAGAGGCGGAAGAACGGTTAGAGTCTTTAAACGTCAGCTACATGAAGAGGACGTGCTGAAAGCATCTGTCGTTATGACGATGGGGATTTTATTATGTGCCACAGCGCTATTTATTTTATCTATTACGGAAAACGTACCGCTTATGAGTTTAATTGTTGAAGTGTGTTCGGCTTTCGGGACGACAGGCCTATCGACAGGTATTACGCCAGATTTAACAACGGTTGGTAAACTTGTACTCATTGTACTTATGTTTATCGGGCGTGTCGGTATTTTAACATTTATACTAGCTAGTGGTGGAAGAGAACAGCCACCTCGCTACAAATACCCGAAAGAGAGAATTATTATTGGATAATATGAAACCATTCTACCTACGTTAGGTAGAATGGTTTTTTAGTCGTTAATGCCAAATTGCGGATGCATAAAAGCATCCTTCTTATTAGTTACTTCTTTTTTTAGCAACTCTTGATTTTCTTCTGAAATCCACCCAATATCATTTGTAGGATGGATCCATTCTTCTCCAGCCATAATGGCAGGATCTACTTCATCACTCCAATTGTGAAGTGGACTATTCTCGGAATCATATTTACTGTCTCCGATTACGACGTCATATTGATTTATGAAAGGTTGTTGCATCTTCTTCCCTGTTCCTTTAAAGGATGGAAAATTCATTTGATGCGGGAGCGTTTCATCTAAAATTGGTGACTGAATTTTATCTTTCTTCTTCATAATAATCGCTCCTTTTTATAATGTTTTCTTCATAGGTAGTATTTCCATCTAGCAGTTCTTATGTACTTGTTAACACTTGCCAGTAATAATTATTGTGTGTTGATTCAAACTAGAGTAGAAGTGAATCCTTGAGAGCAGGTGAATGTATTGGTAAAAAGAAAAGTGAAACAAAATGCGGCAATCAACAATAATAAAACTCCGAAAGAAAGCTTACCAGATGCAGAATTTGCATTAGAGTATGAAGGAGAAAATAGCGCGAAGTATGCAAATCGTAATTCAAAAAAAGGTAAACAAAAATGAGGCGTTTTTTACAAACGCCTCATTTTTTTGTGGGATTATAAAGGTTTTTTTAATTATTTGTAAATTTAGTGTTCATTATTAGCAGAAAAATGCGAAAAAACATAGAAGTAGCAACGTATTACACAAAAACAAACAACAAACAAAAGATTAATGTTGGTTTAATACTGCTTTTACACTAGTTGTTTATATTTGAATTGTACATAAGATTTATAAAAGGAGAGAGAGACAGTGAAAAAAACAATCTTTAAAGCTGTAGCGACTGGAATGGTATTTTCGTTATTAATGGGGTGTGGTGCAAAGAAAGAAGAAAGTGCTGGGGCAAAAGTGAAAGATGATAAATTATCTGGATCATTGACTGTTTACACAGCGATTGAAGAAGAACTTGTACCAATTTATCTTGATTCTTTTAAACAGAAGTATCCAGATGTAAAACTGAACATTGTTCGTGATTCAACTGGAGTTATTACAGCGAAATTGCTAGCTGAAGGAAAAAATACACAAGCAGATGTTGTATGGGGAACAGCAGCGTCTAGTCTACTAGCTTTAGATAAAAAAGATATGTTAAAAGGATACTCTCCAAAAGGAGCAGATCGTGTTCTCACGCAATTTAAAGATGATAAGCAACCAGAAAAATGGGTAGGTAATACGGCATTTATGACGGGGATTGCTGTAAATAAAGAAGAATTAAAGAAGAAAAATTTACCGATGCCAGAATCATATGAAGACTTAACGAAACCAGAATATAAAGGAACGCTTGTTATGCCACATCCGGCTTCTTCTGGAACAGGATTTTTAACAGTTTCTGCATGGTTACAAATTATGGGTGAAGATAAAGGCTGGGATTACATGAAGAAACTTCATGATAATATGGCAACTTATACTCACTCAGGATCAAAACCAGCGAAATTAGCAGGCGCGGGTGAATATCCAGTGGGCGTATCAATGGTTTATAGTGCTTTGAAAGAGAAACAAAAAGGTGCACCAGTTGAAGTTGTATTGCCGAAAGAAGGATTAGGATGGGAAGTAGAAGCGAACGCACTTATTAAAAAAGATAATGCAAAAAATGAAAAATTAGCGCAAGCATTTTTAGATTGGGCAATTACTGATGATGTAATGAAGTTATACTTCGAGAAAAATGGATTTGCGACAATTAAAAATGATTATAAACTTCCAGATGGATTCCCTAAAGATGTAACAGAAAAGTTATACAAAAAGAATGACTTTAAATGGGCAGCAGAAAATCGCGATAAAATTTTAGAAAAATGGGAAAAAGAGTTTGGCCAAAAAGCAGAACCGAAAAAGTAAGTGAGTGGGAGAGAGAAAAAATGAGCGAATATTTATCAATTCAACACATTCAAAAACAGTTTGATGCATTTACAGCGTTAAAAGATATTTCTTTTACTGTGAAAAAAAATGAGTTTGTATGTTTATTAGGCCCAAGTGGTTGTGGGAAAACGACATTGCTTCGAATTTTAGCAGGGCTAGAAGAGGCAACAACAGGTAGTATAGCTGTCAATGGAAAAGATATTACAGCATTACCTCCTGGAAAGAGGAACTTCGGAATGGTGTTTCAATCGTATGCATTATTTCCGAATTTAACAGCACTTGAAAATATTGAATACGGCTTAAAGACAAAAAAATATGGAAAAGCAGAAGTAAAAGAGAAAGCGCTAGAGGCGTTGGAACTAGTTGATTTACTGAATGTAAAAGATAAATATCCTGCTCAAATGTCTGGTGGACAACAGCAGCGAGTGGCACTTGCACGTGCACTCGCTCTGTCTCCGGATATTTTGTTACTGGATGAGCCGTTATCTGCTTTAGATGCAAAAGTACGTGAAAAGTTACGTAGAGAAATGCGTGATTTGCAAGAAAAAGTAGGAGTAACAACTATTATGGTCACGCATGATCAAGAAGAGGCATTAACGATGGCTGATAAAATTGTTGTAATGAATCATGCGGAAATTATGCAGATTGGAACACCAGAGGAGATTTATCAAAGACCAGCCAATCCGTTTGTGGCAGATTTTATTGGTTCTATTAATTTCTTTTCGAAAAATAATGAAGAGCATGCAATTCGTCCTGAACATGTAACAATTGTACAAAATGATGGTATTAAAACGGTTGTGGAAAGTATGGAATTTCGTGGATCTGTATATCGGACGGAAGTGCGAGTAGTAGAAGAGAAAACACATCTTTATAACGAGAAAATTGTAGTGGATATATTGGCATCAGAAGTAGAAAAAACCGCTATTAGAAAAGGAAAGCCGATTCAAATCTCTTTCTCAGAAAATCATATGTTGTCATATGGAAAGAAGGTCATTGTATAGATGGAGATGTTAGAAAATTTCAAGGTAGAAAGTACGAAAAAAAAGATTAAGAGACGTATTGGTAAAGAAGAGTGGATACAAAGACTATTAATTATTGGTATGCTTCTTGCTTTTTTGATCATGCTTGTATTACCTCTATTACAATTGTTTACACAAGCTTTTTACGATAAAGATGGAGCTTTCATTGGTGTTGCGAATTTCAGTAAATATTTCACAACACCAACGCTAGTTCAATCATTACAAAATACGATATGGATTTCGGGCGCGACAACAATTATTGCAGTGGCACTCGCTTTCGCTTATGCCTATGCGATTGCTCGTACGAATGTGTTTGGGAAGCGTGTATTTCAATATGTCGCGTTGTTACCACTATTCGCACCAACGATGATGCACGGTATCGCACTGACATATTTATTTGGTAATCAAGGGTTAGTAACGAAAGGAATGTTTGGTTTGTTTGAAGGGATACAAATCCCTTTATATGGACCAGTAGGAATTGTGATGGCTGAAGTCATGTATACATTTCCGCAAGCATTTCTTATATTATTAATTGCTTTTCAAGGCTCTGATTATCGTTTATATGAAGCTTCTAATATGTTAGGAGCGAGTAAAACAAAGCAATTTTTCACTGTTACTTTACCTAGTGTAAAGTACGGATTAATTAGTGCGATGTTCGTTGTGTTTACACTTAGTTTCACTGATTTTGGGGCACCAAAAATTGTTGGCGGACAATATAATGTACTTGCTACTGATGTATATAAGCAAGTAATTGGGCAACAGAATATGCCAATGGGTGCAACTGTCGGAATGATTTTATTAATCCCTGCTATATTTGCATTTGCAGTTGATCGTATTACACAAAGAAAGCAGGCGAATCTCTTATCTTCCAAATCAGTACCTTACAGAATAATAAATAATAAGAAACGAGATGTTATTTCATTCGTATATTGTAGCATAGTAACACTTATGATCATTCTATTATTTGTGGCAGTTGGTATTGCGGCAAGTGTGAAAGTATGGCCATATAATATGAGCTTTACATTTGAGCATTTTAACTTTTCTAGTTTAACAGGAGATGGACTTGAAGCGTTTAAAAACAGCGTAATTGTTTCAGCAATCACAGCGGTTATTGGAGCGGTTTTAACATTTATGTTCGCTTATGCGATTGAGAAAATAGATCAGCTACAATTTTTCCGAAAAGCAGGTTACTTTTTCTCTATCGTCCCTTTAGCGATACCAGGTTTAGTGCTTGGGTTAGGCTATGTCTTCTTCTTTAGTCAACCAACCATACAAATCTTTGGACTTTCCGTAACGAATCCGTTTCATTCTTTATACGGAACAATCGCTGTGCTAGTACTAGTCAATATTATTCATTTTTATTCTGTAACATTTGTTACGGCAACAACAGCTTTAAAGAAATTAGATCGAGAGTTTGAACTTGTTTCACAGTCGATGGGAATTCCGTTTTATAAAACATTCTTTCGAGTAACAGTACCGATGTGTTTACCGGCGATTTTAGAAATGGTAATGTACTACTTCGTAAATTCAATGGTAACTGTATCGGCAGTCGTATTCCTATATGCAGCTGATTTTAAACTAGCTGCTGTATCAATTGTAAACATGGATGATGCAGGAAATGTAGCACCAGCAGCTGCCATGAGTGTACTTATTGTTGTTACAAATATTGTAGTAAGAGTTGTATATGAATGGGGAACGAAAGCACTTCGTAACCGAACTTCACAATGGCAAAAAAGATAAATAAGAAGGGTGATGGATTGAATGAAAATAGAAGCAATTATTTTTGATTGGGCGGGTACGACAGTTGATTATGGATGTTTTGCACCACTGGAAGTATTTATGGAGATTTTCCATAAACGCGGTGTTGAAATTACTGCAGAAGAAGCTCGTAAGCCAATGGGGTTATTGAAAATTGATCATGTTAGGGCATTAACAGAGATGCCTCGTATTGCGAGTGAGTGGAATCGTGTTTTCGGACAATTACCAACAGAAGCAGATATTCAGGAGATGTATGAAGAATTTGAAGAAATTCTCTTCGCTATTTTACCGCGCTATGCGTCGCCGATTAATGGAGTAAAGGAAGTGATTGCTTCTTTACGTGAAAGAGGAATTAAAATTGGTTCAACGACTGGTTATACGAGAGAAATGATGGATATTGTAGCAAGAGAAGCAGCGCTACAAGGGTATAAACCTGATCTTCTTGTAACGCCAGATGATGTTCCAGCGGGTCGTCCATATCCGTGGATGTGTTATAAAAATGCTATGGAACTTGGGGTATATCCAATGAATCATATGATAAAAGTTGGAGACACGGTATCGGATATGAAAGAGGGAAGAAATGCTGGAATGTGGACAGTTGGTGTCATTCTTGGCAGTAGCGAGCTTGGTTTAATGGAAGAAGAAGTGGAGAATATGGATTCGATAGAACTTCGTGAAAAAATAGAAGTAGTTCGCAATCGTTTCGTTGAAAATGGAGCGCACTTTACGATAGAAACGATGCAGGAACTCGAAAGCGTAATGGAACATATCGAGAAACAAGAACTTATTATTTCATAAAAGGGGAATAGGATCATGACTGAAAATCACTACTTATTATTAACACCAGGACCATTAACGACAACAAAAACGGTAAAAGAAGTTATGTTATACGATTGGTGTACGTGGGATGCTGAATATAACACGATGGTGCAAGATGTAAGAGCTAAACTTGTATCGTTAGCAACGAGGGAAGAAGAGAAATATACGACTGTTCTCATGCAAGGAAGCGGTACGTTTTCAGTTGAAGCAGTAATCGGTTCTATTATTCCTAAAAATGGAAAATTGCTTGTTTGTACAAATGGTGCGTACGGTAAGCGAATTGTACAAATGGCAGAGATGTTACATATAGATGTGGTGGTTAGTCAAACGGAAGAATGGGAGCCTACTAATATTGCAGAAGTAGAAAAGATATTACAACAAGATAAAGAGATTACACATATTGCAGTTGTTCATTGTGAAACAACAACAGGTATTATCAATCCAATTGTAGATGTATGTAAATTAGGGAAGCAATATGGAAAAGTAACACTAGTTGATGCAATGAGTAGTTTTGGTGGCATTGAAATAGATATTGCTGAGTTGCAAATTGACTTTCTAATTAGTAGTGCGAATAAATGTATTCAAGGGGTTCCTGGGTTTGGCTTTGTTATTGCAAAGCGAGATGAATTGTTGAAATGTAAAGGGCAGGCACGTTCATTATCATTAGATTTATACGATCAGTGGGAGACGATGGAAAATCAAAATGGAAAATGGCGTTTTACGTCACCTACACATGTTGTACATGCTTTTTATCAAGCACTACTTGAATTAGAAAAAGAGGGCGGAGTAAAAGCGCGTTACAATCGATATTATAACAATCAAAAACTATTAGTGAATAGAATGAGAGAAATCGGATTTAAGTCACTAGTAGATGAAAAATATCAATCGCCTATTATTACATCTTTCATTTATCCAGAAGAGTGGTTTGATTTTGGGCAGTTATACAATGAATTAAAGCGCGATGGATTTGTTATTTATCCAGGTAAAATTTCAAAAGTTGATACATTCCGCATTGGAAATATCGGTGATGTACATGAGGCAGATATTAATCGTTTAGTTGATAGTATTGCTAAAGGAGTTGTTATAGGTTGAAAGTATTTTGCTTAGGTGGAGCAGGTAAAATTTGTCGTGAAGCAATTTTAGATTTAGTGCAATTTTCATCTTTTGAGACGATTACAGTAGCTGATTTTAATGAAGAAGAGGGCCTGAAAGTAGTAGAATGGCTCAACGATCCTCGCGTTGATTTTGTGAAAGTAGATGTAACGAATCATGAGGATACGGTTGCAAAAATGAAGGGCTATGACATTGTAATGGATGGCACGACTATAAAGCTAAATGGTTTGTCAACTCGATGTATTGCAGAAGCAGGTTGTCACGGTGTGAATTTGAATGGGTTTGGTGAAGAAAATGACTCACATTCTATATTTGTTCAAAACGGAAAAACATGTTTACCTGGTTTTGGTATGACGCCAGGTGTAACGCAAATGATGGCAATGCATGCAGCAAATCAGCTAGATACTGTAGAATCAGTTCGTGTCAGCCACGGTTCGTATCGCCCGATTGCTTTTTCTGCATCAATTACAGAAACAACGACATATGAATACGATCCACATTTACCATCGCGTACGGTGTATGAGGATGGTGAGTTTAAGCAAGTACCTCCGTTTGCGCGTCCGAGAGAAATAGAATTACCGGCGCCCTATGGTAAGGCAACGCAGTATATAATCCCGCATTCTGAAACGATTACGTTAGCAAAAGCACTGAAAAATAAAGGCGTCAAACTGATAGAGACGAGAGGGACTTGGCCAAAGCAAAATATGCAACTCGTACGTGCGTTATATGATTACGGTATATTGCGTAATGATCAAGTTGAAATAAATGGAGAAGAAATCGGTATTATGGATTGTATTTCGAAGTATTTATTGCAATCGAAAGAGGGACAAGAAACAGAAATTTATGGTTATGCACTTCATGTAGAAGTAATAGGTATGAAAAATAATGAGAAACAAAGGCACGTATTATATCATACACACCCGTTATCTGATGGATCTGTTGTAGGATGGGAAAAATTAAGAGCTTATACGAGAAACGTCGGTATTCCGTTTGGGATTGCTACAGAGTTAATCGCAAATGGAAATGTAAATAAAGTTGGTGTTGTGACACCTGAGGAAGCTTTTGTAAAGCCACAAATTATTTTTGATGAACTAGTAAAGCGTGGTATTCATATTCATGAAGAAGTTTTTACTGAAAAAGAAAGTTATAACTTTGTATAAGTAAGGTAGTTTATGAGGTAGAAATCAATGGGGTGAGGCTATGTCTGTAGTAGGTGAAGAAAGAAAGCGAACTATTCTTGAGAAGGTAGAGTTTAAAGGGAAAGTAAAAGTTTCAGAGTTAGCGAGAGAGTTTGCTGTATCGACAGAGACGATACGTCGTTATTTAGAAGAATTGGATCGCGAAAAGAAGTTGAAGAAAGTGTATGGTGGAGCCGTCCAACTTCCGGGAGCTGGAATAGAGGCACCAATGTTAGAACGAGAGATGCTGCATATAGAAGAGAAGAAGAGAATTGGGTATAAAGCAGCAACGTTTGTGGAAGATGGAGATGTGATTGCGATTGATGACGGAAGTACACCTCTTCAAATGGTGCCATATCTTGTTCACCGTAAAAATTTAACGATTGTAACAAGTTCATTTCCAGTAGCAACACAATTAATTTCTTCTATTAATAAAAAGATGTTTCACGGTGAAGTTTTATTTATTGGTGGAAAAGTATCTCCAAAGCATTCACGTGTGTCAGGGTCTATTTCACAGCAAGTAATCCAGCAATTTCATTTTCATAAAGCATTCGTGTCGATTGATGGATTGTTACCTGGTTTTGGGGTTTCTAGTTTTGAATTAGAAAAGGCGAAACTGTCAGAAGCGATGCTGAAATTAGCTGAGAAAACATATATTTTATGTGATCATACAAAAGTAGGGGTAAAAGGAAATTACCGAATAGCAGCATTTTCGCGTATTCAACATGTAATTTGTGATAAGAAAATGCCTTATAGTTTTGAAGAGGAAGTCAAAAAGCATAATATTCAATGGACGATTTGCTAAATAAATTGAACTCCCACCTGATTTTGAGGTGGGAGTTTTACTATCCGCAAAAAACGGGATAAAAGATTTGGATTTATGCAAAAAGTGGACACATTTTCTCATCTCTTTCATATAATTTACCAATACAAAAAAAGTTGGTCGAAGGAAAGAAGGGGAAAGTATGTCAGAACGGATATATAATAAACTTGTATTGTATGCAAATATTTTGCAAAAAATTGGTTTTATTAATGAAAAAGAAAAAAGTGAAATTCTTCATACGATAAGTAAAAAGGCCCTCTGAATAAAGGGCCTTTTTATTATTTTCTTTGGAAATATAAATTTAATGTAATATTCTCATTGACAATGATAATGAGATTCATTATCATTTATTTGTAGGTAAATGATAAGTGTTATCAATTAAAATATATATGATAGGGGATATTATTTTGAAAAAAAAATATATGAAGGCGTTAGTAGTAGCGACAACATTAGCAATTCCATTTGCTGCATACTCTACTCCAGCATTAGCAGCACTAAAAGTTGAAGCAAATCAATCGGTCGTAGCAGCTAGTGAACGTACATACGATACTGAGATTAAAATATATAAGGACCAAAAAGACGAGCCATCTATGGTTTCTCAATATATAAAAGATCCTAAAGTAGCGATTGCAGACGGGAAAAAAATTGTTACTGTAACAATACAAGATAGCGATTATTTTCAATATCTTAGAATAGAAGATAAAAACCAACCAGGTGTATTTCATGATGTGAAAGTTTTGTCAGAAGATAAGAGGAAAAATGGAACGAAAGTAGTTCAATTTGAAATTGGCGAGTTTGAGAAGAAGCACAATATGCAAATGCATATACTTATTCCGGCTATTGGATACGATCACAAATATCAAGTTCAATTTGAAATAAAAGATCCAACTGTAGGTGACAAAGAAGCAGAGAAACCAGATGATAACTCTAATTCAGGCAATACGGGAACGGATAATCCAGTTGATAATCAAAATATGATAACAGATAACAAATTAAGAGAACTTGTTAATAAAAAAGTATTTAATAGAAAAGATTTAAATACACCAATTACGAAAGAAGAGTTATTACAAGTAAAGGACTTGTTTTTAAATACGAATGAGATTCTTGATTATAGTGCATTAAAATATATGCCAAATTTAAAATCTTTAACAGTTGCGAATGCAAAGATAACAGATCCGTCGTTCTTTGCGAACTTAAAGCAATTAAATCATTTAGCTTTGCGTGGTAATGAATTTTCAGATGTAACGCCACTTGTTAAGATGGATAATTTAGAATCTCTTGATTTAAGTAATAATAAAATTACAAACGTTGCACCATTAGTTGAGATGAAAAATGTAAAAAGTTTATATCTATCAGGAAACCAAATAGAAGATGTAACAGCATTATCGAAAATGGAACAACTAGATTACTTGAATTTAGCAAATAATAAAATTACGAATGTTGCTCCATTAAGCGCGTTGAAAAATGTAACATACTTAACTTTAGCTGGTAATCAAATCGAAGATATTAAACCGTTATATTCATTACCTTTAAAGGACTTAGTATTAACGCGTAATAAAGTTAAAGATTTATCGGGTATTGATCAAATGAATCAATTAAATAAATTATTTATCGGAAAAAATCAAATAGAAGATGTGACACCACTTACTAAAATGACTCAACTTACAGAACTAGATTTACCTAACAATGAGTTAAAAGATATTACGCCATTATCTAGTTTAGTAAACTTACAAAAACTTGATTTAGAAGCAAATTATATTTCAGACTTATCGCCAGTCAGTAAGTTGAATAAGTTAGTATATTTAAGTTTTGTTGCAAATGAAATCCGCGATGTTAGACCAGTAATCGAACTAAGTAAGAAAGCTTATATTAATGTTCAAAACCAAAAAGTTTTTCTAGAGGATACAGAAGTAAATAAAGAAGTAAAAGTACCTATATACGAAAAAGACGGCGAGGTATCTACAAAAATCCGTTTGAAGAGTGATGGTGGTACGTATAGTAATGGTGTAGTGAAATGGAACACACCAGGTGAGAAAGTATATGAGTTTGGAGTGAAAGACCCATTTGCGGATACAGGCATTTTCTTCACTGGTTCTGTGATTCAAAAGGTTGTAAATGAAAAAGTAGCCGAAGAAGTAATAGAGTTTAAAGATGTACCAAAGGGTCATTGGTCAGAGAAAGCAATTAATCATTTAGCGAAAGAAAAATTATTTGTAGGCTATGGAAATGGAAAATTTGGATTTGGTGACAATATTACGCGCGGTCAAGTAGCAGTTTTAATACAAAAGCACTTGAAACTGGAGCGTAATCTAGAACAGAAAGCGAAGTTCACAGATACGAAAGGGAATGCATATGAAGGGGGCTATTGAGGCAGTTGCACAAGCTGGAATTATGACTGGATACGATAATGGTCAGTTCCGCCCAGAAGGAATATTAACTCGATATGAAATGTCAGTAGTATTACAAAAAGTATTCCAGTTAAAGGGAAATGAAAAGAGTGTAGAGAGCTTTATTGATGTACCAACTGGTCATTGGGCAGAAGGATATGTGAAAGCGTTAGCGGATAATAATATATCAAAAGGTGATGGAAAAGGAAACTTTTTAGGTGATGATTTCGTAACACGTGAACAATATGCACAGTTTTTATATAACGCGATAAAGAAATAAAAGATGAGAAAATACGTTATTCTTTGATTTAATAAGAATAACGTATTTTTTATGTACAAAATGAAATAGGCAATAGACAGGAGTATAGATATATGAATGGCCCATTTTAAAGAAGAGCTGTGAAACTATATTGACAAAAAGGCGTTCTCGTGTGATAATTCAATTAAATTTTTAGAATAATCAAAAAATATTCCTTTTACATAGAAAGGATTCGAACATTATATAAATATTATGCCGGGGGTGACGAAATGTTATTTTTTCTAAAGAAATGGAATGAATTAAAAGATGTGAAATCTGAATTGGCACTTCGTGATTGGTTTTATGGTACAAAAATTAGTTTATCACTTTGTACGTCAAAAGAGCCGTTAACTTTTTTAGTAAACGTTGAGGGAAGAGATAAAGGGTTATTTTCAGAAGAAGACTTTATTGTTGTTAATTGTATGTGTGAGCCAGTATTTGAAAATGAAGAAAAACCAGCTGTAGAATCGTTTATGCATGCGGATATTTATAAAAAGAGTAGTGCAGAATGTATTTTACAAGTGCAGACTGTAGATAGCCATTTAATATCAGAGTTATATGGAGAAGAAGGGGAAGTAACATTTGATAAACGTAGCGTGGAACGTGTTTTTGGAAAAGAAGGTATAACAGAAATGACAATTCCCATTGTAGAAGATGAGAAAAAATTTGCTGATTTATTAGAAAATAATGTACCGAATTTTATTGAAGGTGGAGGAGTAGTTCTTGTTCATAATTATGGCATGATTGTGTGGGGGAAAACTCCAGAAGAAGCGAAAAAATGGCTAGAGGGTATAGAATATTTAATGAATTACCATGTAAAGTTGTTAATGATAAAAGGTGCAAAGAGCTCTGTTATATAAAATGTTTGTGATGTCGTTACAAGCCAATAAACAAATGAAAGCGTTTTAAAAATAATTTTACTCATAAAATATAGGTCTCCTTATTATATATAGATTACATGTTGACATGTAAGGAGGAACATATTTTGCGAGTTAAATATCATTTTCTGCCAAAACAGCAAGTAACATTTTGCAAAATAAGCGATTCAGGTGAAGAGGCTTTGCACATTATGAATGAAACGGGATTTCGAGCAATCCCTGTATTAGCAGAAGATGAAAAGAAATTCATGGGGATTATTTATAAAGTAGATCTTTTAGAAAAAAAGTGTGAAAGTGGATTAGAGAAATTAAGTACGGAACATATGCTGGAAGATTCCTCTGCATGTATTTTTGAAAAGGATTCTTTTTTTAGAGCATTTTATGTTATTCGTCGACTTCCATTTTTAGCAGTGTTAAATGACTATAATGAATTTGTCGGTATCTTAACGCATTCCAATATATTTGATGTTATTGAAGATTCATTCGGTATGCGGACGGGTGGTTATATATTAACAATTGCAACACAAGATTGTAAGGGAACGATTAAAGAACTTGGGACATTGTTGAAAGCTTTTAATATCGGCGGACTATTTACACTAGATAACGGTGATCAATATATTCGCCGCGTTATCGTAAATATAGCAGATGAGTTAAATGAAAAAAGATTGAAGCAATTAATCGAAAAAATAGAGAAAAAGGGATTCAGGGTGAGCCATGTAGATTATATTTAAGGTGGAAAGGAAAGGTACCAATTTGCTATATGCAGATTGGTACCTTTTTTAGTGTGAGTAATGAATCTTATTTTGAAACAGGCGGCGGAGATAATGCTAAATCAGATAAGAAAATAAAATCTGCATGTTCACGAATGTTAGGAATAGAAGACTCTATAACACGTGATGTAATTTCACCTGGAGGTCCAACGTGTCCGATAGCTACCATAATTGGTTTTTCTTGAATTTTTTTAATGAGCAATTGGGCTTGTTTGGAAATATGCGCCGCTGTATACACATCATCAAAAAATAATTGGTTTTCAATGATAGGCACTCCTAATTCTTTCCCGATTTTTGGGACAACACTCTTAGGATTTGTTTTGCTATCTAAATAAAATAAACCGTGTTTTTTACAAGCTGCAAGTATAAGCCTTACAATTCTTTCGTCTGCAGTCACTTTTGATCCCATATGATTGTTCATCCCAATTGCATGTGGTACTTCTTGAATCGCTTGTTCGAGTCGGTTATTTATTTCTTCGTCGCTTAAATCAGTTGTAATTGCTTTTGGTCCAAGCCATTCTTTTTTACCTTTAATAGGTTCCATTGGCATATGTATAATAACTTCGTGCCCTTTCTTATGAGCCGCTATCGCATCTTCCTTTGTGGAAGGGAGAAAAGGCATAACGGCAACAGTCAGTGGAATAGGAAGTGATAACATTTTATCAGTCCCCTTCATATTATTGCCGAAGTCATCAATGACAATAGCAACTTTGTTTGTATGAGCCTTTGCTTGAACAGGAAATAAGAAGGATGGTAAAAACATAGTAAATATAAGCAATGCAATCGTATATTTGCGCATATAAATATTTCCTTTCTATTTTATCCCGCTATTTACGAGCGGTGAGGAATGAACAAAATCCCCAATGATTAAATTTCACTTTATCAATCATCATTATGTTTTGCGTTTTTATGTAAATTAAACAAAAAATGTCGAAGAAAAGTATATGGAAAATAGAAAATCCGCTATTTAATTGGTATTTGTAAAAAAAGAAGATGAAAAAAATGTCTATTATTGCGAATGTATTTACAAAGATAGAATAATTTGTAATAATTCTCAAAGTGAGGGTAAAGATTTGTAAATTACAGGGAGAAAATGTTAAATTTTCTGATTCTTCAAATTCAAATATGATTAAGTAGTTAAAAGGCCGATGGAGAAGTGAAGTAGAGAGCATGGAAGTATAATAAGGGGGATATGAATGTTTACTGTAAAAAGGAAGTACACATTAGAAAAGCTTTCACGTGATATTCATATGAAACGTGAAGAAATGATTCAATTAGGTTTAACGAGTGGGTTAAATAGTATGGAGACGATTCAAGTGAGTCAAGAATTGGACAAGCTTATTTTACAGTACCAGTGCTATAAAGAAAAACAAACACCAAAATGGTTATCAATTATAAAGGTACCTATTTTTCAAATTGGGTATGAAGGGAAATCGAGTAATTTTTGGCGAATGCTTGTAGCTGGTTTTATGAAATAAGTATAATTACCCTTTTGGGAGAAGGATAATTATACTAGGTGTAACGGAATTTCGATATGAACTGTCGTTCCTTCGTTTTCTATACTGTCGATAAAAATATGCCCATTGTACATCTCTACAATTCGTTTACATATGACAAGTCCAAGACCTGTTCCAGTATCTTTATTAGTAAAGAACGGATGAAAGAGGTGTTTTTGAATATGTTTTGGAATCCCTTTTCCAGTATCTTTAATTTGCAATTGTGCGTGTGTTTCATTGTTCGTTACGGAAATAGTTAGTGTGTCACCAGAAGTCATGGCTTCAATTGCATTTTTTGTAATGTTTAAAACCACTTGTTTCATATGGTCTTTTGAGCAACGGATATGAACAGGATGGTCTGGCAAATGTAAATTGAATATAATGTTATGTAGATTCGCCTCAGATTGAATAATTAATGCTACCTCATTTAGAATGTTTCTCACATCATATGTTTGTTCAATGATTGCAGTTGGCTTTCCAAGAATAAGAAATTCGCTTACAATTTCATTAATCCGTTCTATTTCTTGTTCGATGACGGAAAAATAGAACTGATCTTGTTCATCTTTATATTTTTCTTTTAATAGAGCGACGAGTCCTTTAATTCCGGTAAGTGGATTACGGATTTCGTGGGCTGTACTAGCTGCAAAAGTGCCAACCAATTCAATTTTTTGTAGTTCGTTTTGTTGTCTTTCCAGTTTTGTTTGGCGTTTTAACAACATATATTGAGCAAGTAAAAATAAAATAGACATTAAAAATAAAGTAGCTATACACTCTATTGAAACCCACTGATATAATGTTTTTTGATGGATAGGCAATGGAGAAACAGAGACCTTCCAATTTAATCTTTGGAGTGGGGTAGTAAGCATATTAGAATGCGCATCACTTGTTTCGTTATTATCATCGGTGAGAAAAACTACATCATACTTATCAGTTACTTCAAAATGGTATTGTGGCTTAATGGCATTTAAAGATGCTGAAATGTAGTCAAAGCGTAAACTTGCTAACAATAAGCCTGATAGCTCCTTCTGTTTATTGAAAATGGGAGAAGCAATTATAATAGCTTGATGCCCAAGAACACGATCTGTAATGACTGATGATACAGTTGTTTTCTTCGTCTGTAACGCGTCTTGAATATATTTACGATCTGAGACATCAATAGGTGGTTGGTCGCCTTCAGATGCGACTGTAATGATACCTTCTGGTGTAGCGTAATATAGACCAGAAAAGCGTGCATCGTTTTCATCAGTATCATGTACAATTTGTTTTACTCCATTTATATTTCCAGTCTCGGTTCCTACGACTTTTGAGAGCATTTCTAATGCGGAAATTGCTTCACCAAGATGATGATCTAAATAGTCTCTATATAAAAAGAGAACCGTGTGAGCAGATAGTTTGTTTTCCTGTTTCATTTTATACGAATGATATGAATAAAATGTAGCACCAATCCCTATCGTTGGTAGGATAACAAGCAATATATATAAAACGATGCTGTGGAATTTGACTTTCAAATTTGGTACTCCTTCTTTTTTATTATCATTATATATAAACTATGTTAAAATTGTCATGTTTTTATTCAAGAATCATTCATAATATATTTGGGGAGAGGTAATGAATGAGTGAATACTCATTCGGAATTTACATGAAGTACTAAACTGTTTTTCTTTTTATTACTGAGAATTTAAGTGAAGGGTTGAAAGTTGTATGACATCAAATAATGAACGAGAAGATATTTCTCAATCTCTAAAAGTATTTATTGCATTATCTCGTGTACATCGTTCTGTTATGGATACTACAAATAAATCTATACAAAGTAACGGGTTAAATCCAACTGAATTTGCTGTATTAGAACTGCTATATCATAAAGGTGGTCAACCACTTCAGCAAATTGGTGAGCGTATTTTAATAGCGAGTGGCAGCATTACATATGTTGTAGATAAGCTAGAGAAAAAGGGACTAGTAAAGAGAATTCCGTGCCCGAATGACAGACGTGTTATTTATGCACAATTAACTGAGTCTGGAGAGAACTTTATTGCTTCTATTTTTCCAGGGCATGAACAAGTTATACATCAGTCTTTTGAAATGTTAACGAAAGAGGAAAAGGATGAATTACTTGATCTATTAAAAAAGATTGGAAAGTATGAAAAGTAATAGTATGTTCCAAAGGAGCTTTGGATAATGAAATCCAAGGCTTTTTTGTTTATATGTAATTATGACAGGATCTGCCGTATTTTGCTGAAGAATAAGAGGAGATTTGTAAGTAAGCATTGAATTATAGTAAGGATGCACATAATGGAGAGGAGGCTCGTTCATGTCATTTAAAGACTATGAATATAAACGGCCAAATATTGAAGAATTAAAAGAGAAGTTTACTGTTGCTTTAGAGAAGTTTGATAACGCCAAAACGGTAGAAGAGCAAAAACAAGTCATCAATTCAATTAACGAAATTCGCAACGACTTCGGTACAATGGGGAATCTTTGTTACATTCGTCATTCTGTTGATACGACAGATGCCTTTTATAAGGAAGAGCAAGATTTCTTTGATGAATTCTCTCCAGTTGTACAAGGATATGGTACAAAGTATTATCATGCGTTAATACATTCTCCATTCCGTGAAGAATTAGAAGCGTATTATGGAAAGCAATTATTTGCTTTAGCGGAGTGTGATTTGAAAACATATTCTGATGAAGTCGTGAAAGATCTACAATTAGAGAATAAATTGTCTTCACAATATACGCAGTTATTAGCATCTGCAAAAATTGACTTTGCAGGAGAAGAAAGAACGTTATCACAGCTTATTCCATTTATGCAAGGGAAAGAAAGAAGTGAACGTAAAGTAGCAAGTGAAGCATATTACGGATTTTTAGCTGAGAATGAGGAAGTGTTAGATCGTATTTATGACGAGCTTGTTAAAGTGAGAACGAAAATTGCCAAATCTTTAGGTTTCAAAAACTTTGTTGAACTTGGATATGCAAGAATGTACCGTACAGATTATAATGCGGAAATGGTGGCGAATTATCGTCAGCAAGTACTTGATTATATTGTTCCAGTTACAACGGAATTAAGAAAACGACAACAAGCACGTATCGGTGTAGAGAAGTTAGCGTATTACGACGAAAACTTTGAGTTTGCTACTGGTAATCCAACTCCAAAAGGAGATGCGGATTGGATTGTTAATCATGGGAAAACGATGTATAAAGAGTTATCGGCTGAAACGGATGAATTTTTCAATTTCATGCTAGATAATGATTTATTAGATTTAGTTGCGAAAAAAGGAAAAGCTGGTGGCGGATATTGTACATATATTGAGAATTATAAAGCTCCATTTATTTTCTCGAACTTCAACGGAACATCTGGCGACATTGATGTATTAACACATGAAGCTGGTCATGCTTTCCAAGTATATGAAAGCCGTAAGTTTGAAATTCCAGAATACAATTGGCCAACGTATGAAGCATGTGAAATTCATTCTATGAGTATGGAATTCTTTACATGGCCATGGATGAAGTCATTCTTTGAAGAAGATGCAGATAAATATTATTTCTCTCACTTAAGTTCAGCACTTCTGTTTTTACCGTATGGTGTATCTGTTGATGAATATCAACATTATGTATATGAAAATCCAGAAGCATCACCAGAAGAGCGTAAGACAGCATGGCGTAATATAGAGAAAAAGTATTTGCCGCATCGTGATTATGAAGATAATGATTATTTAGAGCGCGGTGGTTTCTGGCAACGTCAAGGACATATTTATAGCTCGCCGTTCTACTATATCGACTACACATTAGCACAAATTTGTGCACTGCAATTTTGGAAACGTGCAAGAGATAATAGACAAGAGGCGTGGGAAGATTATGTAACGCTGTGCCAACAAGGTGGAAGTAAATCATTCTTGGAATTAGTAGAAGTTGCAAATTTAACATCACCATTTGCTGAAGGTTGTGTGAAAAGTGTCATTACAGAAATAGAAGCGTGGCTACATGCGATTGACGACACAAAATTGTAAAAAACATGCGCTTTTTTTCACATGTTTAACATCGACATAGCGAGAAAATGATGAGATAATAAAAGAAAATTCAGAATACTAAAAGGTGTTTCTAATAGGAGCACCTTTTTTCACCAACAAAAAGGGGGAAAGAAGTATGCTTCAATCTAATATGGATGTGAGTTTAGAAAGTTTGTTGAACTCGTTACAGTCTACCCGAAGCACGCTATTATCAGAAATTGAAATGTTAAATGATACAGAAGTGAATGTAAAACCGCGCCGTGATAAATGGAGTATTATTCAAATTTTGCATCATTTACATTTAGTTGAACAATCCGTCACGTCTGCCCTTGTATATGCTTTACAAAAAAATGAAAGAAACACGACTCCATTTAAAGACCTCCAACTTACACTTGATCGCACACATAAACGAGAAGCTCCTCAGCAAATGCAACCAACAGAAACGTTAATGAAAAAACAGCAAGGAATTCAATTACTAGAACATTCACGACAAGAACTATTACACGCACTTCATAGTGTGCTAGATGAAAAAGATCTATTTGAAAATGGATTAAAGCATCCGGTTTTTAATGATCTGAATTTGTATCAGTGGGTTCAATTTCTTGATTTGCATGAACAAAGACATCTTACGCAGTTAAAAGAGGCGAAACACGCAATTTTACAGCGATAATTAGAAGGAAGTGGGAGACCACTTCTTTTTTGATACGTGCATAGTTTTCTTTCTTATTTTGGAATACTACATGGAGAAAGAATAGAAGGAGTTGAAAAGTATGTCCAACAAAAAGAAAGAAGAAGAGCGTGCTTGGAAAGCACGTAAAGAAAATCAAAAACCACATGGAAAAGTGAAAGCCTTTGCTGAATTAGTTGAAGGAACAGAAAAAACGTGATGATTATTTCATCACGTTTTTTGTATGAGCGGAAAAGTTAATAAAAAGGTTGTACCAGTTCCTTTTTCGCTTATAATATCAATTTTTCCATTCATAGCTTGCACAACACTGAATACGACCATCATTCCAAGACCAGTCCCTTTTTCTTTCGTTGAGTAGAAAGGGGATCCAAGTCGTTTTACTTGTTCTTGATCCATACCAACTCCGGTATCTTTTATATATAACTGAATACGCTTATGATCAGGAACTAATGTGAAATAAAGATCACCGCCTTTTGGCATGGCCTCAATGCAGTTTTTTAAAATATTTAACAAGCATTGATTTAGTTTTTGTTTTTCTCCCGCGATAAAAAAAGAAGTGCTTTGCTTTATATAATGAGTACGCACATTTGCTAAATTAGCAAGCGGTGTAATTAACGCTAATGCGTGTAGTAGTTCTTCTTCTAACTGTAATGTTTGTTCTTTTTCAATACTTGGTTTTGCAAAGGTTAAATAATCTGTAAGAACGTGATTTGCTTGTTCGATTCCGTTGATGGCTATATCGATATATAATTTTCGCTCCTGTTCAGTGCATGTATCTGATTGTAAAAGTTGCAAAAACCCTTTCGTTGAAGTTAATGGATTGCGAATTTCATGAGAGATAGAAGCGGCCATTTCACCAATTAAATGAAATTTTTCAGCATTCATAAGTTCGTTTTGTAGACGAACTTGAGTTTGTAATATATGTAGTAAATATAAAATAAGGATTGTACCAAGTATCGTACATAACTCATACACAATAATATGTGGTATATAATCAGACTTATTTGTAACTTTTGAAAGAAAGAATGGTATCCAACTAAAGCCGTATGTGAGACTGTAGATAATAGCAAGTGTTATTTTTATACGATTAGAAGTTCGATTGAAAACTTTGTATGTAAATAGTAGGACAATAAATAGAAGGATAGAACCGATAAGCGATGGAAAAACACCTATTCCTCCTAATAAGAAGCGGTATATATTTAATACAATTAATATAGATCCACCGGCAATAGGACCTCCTGTTAATGTACCGACAATTAATACGATATGGCGCATATCAAATTGAAATCCATAATTTGTTTTTGCTCCGAAAGTAATACATAGTATGGTAGCGAGGCAACATAATGCAATAAATATAGCTGAATTTAATTTAGGAGAACGTTTCCCTTTTTGATTCCAAAATAAATGGAATACGAGCATGGTAACAAGGATGAATAATATATTTAAAAAGAGATAAATAATAAAGGGTTTCAGTAGGGTGCCTCCTCTCTTCTCACATTAAATTAATCATACTATAAAATGAAAGAAATGAAATGAGAAATAGCGGAAAAGTCAGAAAATTTTTCTGGTAGTATACAATATGTTACAATAAGCTTTGTCAATGAAAGAAGGAATTCCGTGCATTGCACGGGAGAGGTTCGCGAACTCCCTCTATAAAAAACTATGGAAACAACAATATCTTTAGGTATTGTTTTGTTTTTTTATTGTGACAGTTCAAGAACGTTCTTTCTTCTTATTCGTAGTAGAGAAGGAGAATGAGTGAAATGAAAAAAGAAAAGGCAGTTGTTGTTTTTAGTGGAGGACAAGATAGTACGACATGTTTATTTTGGGCAATAGAGCAGTTTGCAGAAGTAGAGGCTGTAACGTTTAATTACAATCAACGTCATAAGTTAGAAATTGATTGTGCAGCAGAAATTGCAAAAGAGCTAGGAATTAAACATACGGTACTTGATATGAGTCTATTAAATCAACTTGCTCCAAATGCGTTAACGAGAACGGATATGGAGATTACACATGAAGAAGGTGAATTACCATCGACGTTTGTAGATGGACGAAATTTACTATTCTTATCATTTGCTGCTGTATTAGCAAAACAAGTTGGAGCACGTCATATTGTAACGGGTGTATGTGAAACTGATTTTAGTGGTTATCCAGATTGCCGTGACGTGTTTGTGAAATCGTTAAACGTTACTTTAAATTTATCCATGGATTATCCGTTCGTAATTCATACACCACTTATGTGGATTGATAAAGCGGAAACATGGAAATTATCAGATGAGCTTGGAGCATTCGAGTTTGTTCGAGAAAAAACATTAACATGTTATAACGGAATCATTGGTGATGGTTGCGGTGAATGTCCAGCATGTCAACTTCGTAAAGCAGGATTAGATACGTACCTACAAGAGCGCGAAGGAGCGAGTAACTAATGGATAACTTCTTTGGATTTCGTATCGTAGAAAATTTGCAAAAAATGGACAAGGATATTCAGCGTAAACAGCTTAAATATCATAATAAAAGAGTAATGGTCAGCAAGGAATTTACATTTGATGCAGCACACCATTTACACTGTTATGAAGGGAAATGTAAAAACTTACATGGTCACACATATAAAGTTGTATTTGGTATTAGTGGATATGTGAATGAAATAGGTCTTGCGATTGACTTTGGAGATATAAAAGAAATTTGGAAGAATGAAATAGAAATTTATTTAGACCATCGTTATTTAAACGAAACGTTACCAGCGATGAATACGACTGCTGAAAACATGGTCGTTTGGATTTACGAAAAGATGGCAGAAGCATTAATAAAAGATAATCGTGTGAACGAATATAAAGGAGCTCGCGTTGAATTTGTTCGTCTTTTCGAGACGCCAACTAGTTATGCGGAAGTAAGACGGGAGTGGATGCTCGATGAGTAAAATCCCTGTCTTAGAAATATTTGGTCCGACTATTCAAGGTGAAGGGATGGTTGTGGGACAAAAGACGATGTTTATCCGTACAGCAGGTTGTGATTATAGCTGTGCATGGTGTGATTCTGCTTTTACGTGGGATGGATCAGCTAAGGATCAAATTAGACAGATGACAGCAGAGGACGTTTGGAATGAGCTTGTAGAAATTGGTGGCGAAAAATTTTCTCATGTTACGATTTCAGGTGGAAATCCAGCATTGTTGAAAAATATTGAGTTTCTTCTTTCTATATTAAAAGAGAATGGAATGCGGACGGCAATCGAAACACAAGGGAGTAAATGGCAAGATTGGTTACTTCAAATTGATGAGATAACGATTTCTCCAAAACCACCAAGTTCGACAATGAATACTGATTTTCAGAAGTTAGATGCAGTTATTCAGAAACTAGCAGGAAAAGATATTAGTTTAAAGGTAGTAGTATTTGACGACTATGACTTTGAGTATGCAGTTAAGATGCACGAACGTTATCCAGATGTACCATTTTTCTTACAAGTAGGGAATGATGATACAAAAACAGTGGATGATGCGATGCTGATTAAGAAATTATTAGATAAGTATGAGTGGCTTATTGATAAAGCTGTAAATTGTAAAGAGATGAATGATGCAAAAGTATTGCCGCAGCTTCATGCGTTAGTATGGGGAAATAAACGCGGAGTATAATGAGAAGGGATGTTTAAAATGGCAGGAAGATTAGATGAAGATTTAAAAGATGTAACGTTACTAGGAAATCAAAATACAAAATATTTATTTGAATATAGCCCAGAAATTTTAGAGGTATTTGATAATAATCATCCAAACCGTGATTATTTTGTGAAATTCAATTGCCCTGAATTTACAAGCTTATGTCCGAAAACAGGCCAACCAGATTTTGCGACAATTTATATTAGCTACATTCCAGAACAAAGAATGGTAGAGAGTAAATCTTTAAAGCTATATTTATTTAGTTTCCGTAATCACGGTGACTTCCACGAAGATTGCATGAACGTTATTATGAATGATTTAATTAAATTAATGGATCCACGTTACATTGAGGTATGGGGTAAGTTCACACCACGTGGAGGGATTTCAATTGATCCTTACTGCAACTACGGTCGCCCAGGAACGAAATATGAACAAATGGCAGACTACCGCATGATGAACCATGATCTATATCCAGAAACAATTGATAATCGTTAATATATAATAGAAAGAAAGGATCTGTATAACATACAGATCCTTTCTTTCTATTATATTATGCATTTTGATTAATGACAGTATAGTTTTTATGACTGACAACTGTAAGAGGTTCCATATCTAGTTCTCTAAAATTTTCCATAATTGTTATATCTACAATAACGGAGTTTTGATTTACTTTTTGAACACGGCCTTGCATTCCACCTTTAAATTCAATGATATCTCCAGTTTCTGCGATCTGCATAAGCAACTCTCCTTGTTACAGTTTTCCCAAAAAAGAATAATTTTGGTTTTTTTTATTTCTTCCTATTTTGAACCATATTGTCCAGTTTGTAAATGTTTCCAAAGTAAAAATTCGAAAAATATTCACATTTTGTAAGAAAATATGCAAGAACTCCATGTTAATAGAAAAAAAGAACGGTTTAAATGCGAACATCTTTATATGGGGGTATAATAAAAAATATACAATAACCTACTAAAGTGGGAGAAATTAGAGGCGGTAAAATGATGTTTGAATTTGTGGGGAGTGTTATAGCATTAACTTTATTTGTATTTTCTTATATAAATTTAAAAAAGATTCGTCATCATGAAACGACTATATATTTTGATGGGATGGATGGTATACATGCTGGGGTCACAAATGAGAGTGGCGGGGATATGTAAAGGTGTATAACTTTCTTTTTTTGCGTGGTATGATATTAAAAAATAGTACATAATAGAGTTCGTAAGTGATGAATGGAGAGTGGAAAGAATGAAGATTTCTTTTATTCGTCATGGTCGCTTAGATCGTACTATAGAACCAATGACGGTTACATCCTTTCATGCATGGATGAAAGGATATGACTTACATACTACAACAGAACAAGCACCTATACCAATGGAAACAAAGGAAGCGGTTGAAGCAGCAAAATTGATTGTAACGAGTGATCAAAGGTGTGCTGTACAGTCAGCAGCTGAATTAATGGATTCTTTATCCTTTATGCAAAATTCTCTTTTTAGGGAAGCTGAAGTTCCGACGAGTTTTTATGCTCCGAAATGGTTGAAATGTAAACCTAGCGTATGGATGTTTATCGGACGAACATTATGGATACTTGGTTACCATAAAGATGTTGAGTCTTATAAGGAAGTAAGAGCGCGGGCAAGGCAAGCGGCTTACTTATTACATCGTTACGCCCTCGTACACGGAAGTATTGCTCTTATAGGTCATAATTATGTGAATGCAATGATTGGTGCGGAACTGAGAGCAATGGGATGGTCCGGTTCGCCTATTTTACATAGGAAGCCATGGGGATGTACAATCTATACATTCCACGAAGCGATGGATGGTAATGCGTTACATACAAATTTAACATAAAAGCACACGATTTATATAAATCGTGTGCTTTCTTTTTAAGATATAGAAACTTTGATGTTTAATGTTTTTACAAGATGTGCATAAGGTTCGCCTACGAGCATAACGATTTGATCTTTTTTATAACCTAGCTTCTCGTATAGTGAATAGGCACGTTTGTTTTCTAAATTAACAAGTAATGCGATTTTTTCATACACCTTTTCAGTTGCATGGATTTCAGCAGCTTCAATTAATTTAGAACCAATGCCTTTTCCGCCATATGCACTTGAAACTGATAATGTATCAATGTAATATTCATCAAGTTCAGCTTCTTTTTCTAACGTAATCGATTCATCTTTATGTAATTCTCTTAAGTAATGTACAATTGGTGTATCAAGTGTTGTTGCTTCACTACCGTGATAAGCGACAATAACTCCAACTGCATCCCCGTCTTGCTCATATACAAAACAGTTTTCGTAGCTCAGTCGATTTCTCTCTTTTGAGAACCATGTTTCAAGTCCTAGTAATACTTCTGTCTCAACTGTGCTACCAGTGATTTTTTCAGCAATTTCGTGCAGAGCGTTATACAATAAAGGCGCAATTGCCTTCGCATCTGTCTTTTTTGCTTTCCGAATCATAGTATCCCTCCTAGTTCTATTTGTATATTGTAGCATAGTGGTATGGAACTTTGCATAATTGAATGTCGAAATGTTTGATATAGAGAAGTAGCTATGTTAGTATATGATATTTAGTGGACATATAGTAAAGTGATATCGTTTGCAAATAATGAAAATGAGATGAAGGTATAGCATCTGGATAATTTTACAGTTGTTGACCTAAAGAATATACGATAAAATAAAATATTGCATAGAGGTGAAATACATGGATGAGCAATTAGCAAATACAATTTTGGATCAGCTGAAAAATGGTGAAATAAAGGAGTATGTTGCAACGAAAGATGTATTTTATACGTTTAGGAAAGTTGTAGTAGGGCGTGAAGATTTTAAACATATTATTGGGAACGCGCAGCGCGGCGGACAAGTAATTTATACATATTCAGAAACGCCACGTTCGTAACTAGAAGACTATAGGGGAGGAGAATTATGGGCGATTTTAAACAAGGCATATTACCGCATTGGGATTATATGTGGAAAGACAGAGCCGGCAATAGGTTTATGGGGATGGTTATGTACCCAGAGAAACGAAAGTGTTCGGAAAAAATGCTTCGAAAAATAAAAAGAGCATATGAAGAGGCTATAGAAATTAAAGTAACTGTACAAGTTCAACATACATATCAGTACGTAGAAGGAATGATTGTGCACTTTGATGAAGAAGCTCCTGTATGTACAATGATTGATAAAGATGAAAATCCACATCATATATTTGTAAAAGATATTTTGCGTATTGAGCACTCTGAATAATCTTTTCATAAATAAGTTGAATTTCCATAGTAATAATCTTTTTCTATAATAGTTATCTTTTAGTATGTAACGCGAACCGAAAGTATATGTATAATATTTAATAAACTAAAATTGATAAATGTAATCGTTTTTTAGAACAGATTATCGTTTCATGTCTGTTCTTTTTTGCGTGATGCTGGAGAAATATATTCCTCCAGCATTTGCCGTTTTATGACAAAATATATTGGTAACTTTTTTAAAAATAAGGTTAAATTCGTTGACAACTTTTTTGAAAAGCACTTTATTGACATGAGTTTTAGAATGTTGTTTCATAGTCATTGTATTGAAAAAAATCGACTATCTTGTCGAAAAGTAAAATTTAAAAAAAGAAAGAATTTATACATATATCTTGTGTCTTATTTTGAAACGTAATACAATATATAGAGAAATCAAGAAGCAACATACAGAGAGTATAGATTGGAGAGGGAGGGTCGGAAATGATAGTTGCATATGATTCTATGACAGGAAACGTGAAGCGTTTCATTCACAAATTAAATATGCCGGCCGTTCAAATTGGTGAAGATCTAGTAATAGATGAAGACTTTGTTTTAATTACGTATACAACAGGTTTTGGCAACGTACCAGAACGTGTTTTAGAATTTTTAGAGCGCAATAATGAAAAATTAAAAGGCGTATCTGCAAGCGGCAATCGTAACTGGGGAGACATGTTCGGTGCAAGTGCTGACAAAATTTCTGCTAAATATGAAGTGCCTATTGTATCAAAATTTGAGTTATCAGGAACAAATAACGATGTAGAATATTTTAAGGAAAGGGTGCGGGAGATTGCGACACATTGAACTGAATAATGAAATCACGCAAATGCAGGACGGTTTTTATCAGCTTCATAAAGATAAAGAGGCATTAGAAGTCTTTATGGAAGAAGCTAGAGAGAATACCGTTCATTTTAATAGCGTGGCAGAGCGAATGGAGTATATGAAAGAACATGATTACTATTACAACGTTCTGGACGAGTATAGCTTGGAGGAAGTAGAAGAGGTATATAACATCGCTTATGGTGAAAACTTCGAGTTCCAATCTTATATGGCAGCATCTAAGTTCTACAAAGATTATGCGTTAAAAACAAATGATCAAAAACAATACTTAGAAAGCTATGAAGATCGTGTAGCAATTGTTTCATTATACTTAGGACGCGGTGATGTTGCGAAGGCAAAACACTTCGCAAGCATGATTGTAAAACAAAACTACCAACCAGCGACACCAACCTTTTTAAATGCGGGACGAAGCAGAAGAGGAGAAATGGTGTCTTGTTTCTTGTTAGAGATGGATGATAGCTTAAATTCAATCGGCTTTAACATTAATACTGCAATGCAATTATCGAAAATTGGTGGGGGAGTAGCTTTAAACTTATCTAAGCTACGCGCACGTGGTGAGCAAATTAAAGGTATCGATAATGCTGCAAGTGGTGTAGTACCTGTTATGAAATTACTTGAAGATTCGTTTTCATATGCGAATCAGCTTGGCCAACGAAAAGGTGCCGGCGCAGTATACTTAAACATTTTCCATTGGGATATTATTGAATTCCTTGATACAAAAAAAATAAATGCCGATGAGAAGAGCCGTATTCAGTCTCTATCAATCGGAATTATCGTTCCAAGTAAGTTCTTTGAGCTTGCTGAGAAAAACGAACCTTTCCATGTTTTCGCGCCTTATACGGTGTATAAAGAATATGGTAAGCATCTAGATGATATTGATATCGATGAAATGTACGATGAATTAATGAGCAATCCGAAAGTGAAGAAGAAGCCGCTAGATATTAGTGCACGTGATATGCTTATTAAAATTGCTATGATTCAACTTGAGTCTGGTTACCCATACTTAATGTTTAAATCAAATGCAAATAACCAACATCCACTGAAGGATATTGGAACTGTGAAGATGTCGAACTTGTGTTAAATATGTAGCACCTTCTAGTAGAAATGCTAGTCGAAAACTCCGTTAAACGGGGAAAGCCTCAAATTTGAGGTAACCTACCGTGCTAAATCTTATCTTAGAATGAAAATATAAAAATTCAGAATGTATCTTATTATTTTGTATAGCAGAGTTATGGGACAACATAAAGTAATAAGAGACTTTCTGAAGTATTAAGATAAGTAAAAGCCTAACGACTATCCCTTATGGGAGTAGAGCGCAAGCGATTGGCGTTCGAAAAGCGGAGCACCTAATCAGGTAATGCTGTAGGTGATGATATAGTCTGTCCTGTATGGTGACATACAGCGGTTGCTTGAGCAACGGACTGAGGAGTAGCGAACTCGGTTGAACATTCGAGACAGAAATCTTCCAGCTTCAAGAAACTTCTGAAATAAATGATTACGGTACAGACGACATTATCCGCCGTGATATTAACTGTAACTTAGGATCGTTAAATATCGTAAATGTAATGGAAAATAAAGAAATTCGTGAAGCGGTTCATGCGGGAATGGAAGCTTTAACAGCTGTTTCTGATATGACGATTATTCCGAATGCACCAACTGTGAAAAAAGCTAATGATGAGCTTCATTCAGTTGGACTTGGTGCCATGAACTTACACGGATATTTATCAAAAAACAAAATCGCATATGAAAGTGCTGAAGCGAAAGAGTTCGCTCGTACATTCTTTATGATGTTAAATTACTACTCTATTGAGAAAAGTATGGAAATCGCTAAAGAAAAAGGCGAAACATTTAAAGACTTCGATAAGTCTGATTATGCAAATGGCACATACTTTGAAAAATACGAAACGACAGATTACAGCCCAGTAACTGAAAAAGTTCAGCAACTATTTGATGGAATTCATATTCCAACAAAAGAAGATTGGACAAGTTTAAAAGAGCAAGTGAAGAAGAATGGATTATATAATTCATACCGTCTTGCTATCGCTCCAACACAATCTATCAGTTACGTTCAAAATGCAACTTCAAGCGTAATGCCGATTGTAAGTCAAATTGAGTCAAGAACGTATGCGAATGCGACAACATATTATCCAATGCCGTATTTATCAAAAGATACGTTCTGGTACTATAAATCTTCTTACGATATGAATCAGTTTAAATTAATTGATTTAATCGCAGAAATCCAAGAACATATTGACCAAGGAATTAGTACAATTCTTTACGTTAATAGTGATATTTCAACACGTGAATTAGCACGTTACTACATCTATGCACATAAAAAAGGCTTAAAGAGTCTGTATTATACGAGAACACGTAAGTTAAGCGTGGAAGAGTGCGTAGCTTGTACCGTTTAATATAAAAAGTGAGACAGCATGAGCAGGGTTTTCTGAACCCTGCTCATGCTTAGTTATCAATTTTTCATGTTTATTTAGAGAAGGGGCGATTGAATGCGTGCGGTAAACTGGAACAAAAAAGAAGATGATTTTAGTTTAATGTTTTGGAAGCAAAACATCGCTCAGTTTTGGACAGAAGAAGAAATCGCGGTATCTTCTGACAAAAATACTTGGGCACAATTATCAAAAGAAGAGCAGGTTGCTTATAAGCGTGTATTAGGTGGTTTAACACTTTTAGATACGAAACAAGGTGGCGAAGGGATGCCACTTGTACTTGTTCATCTTGAAAATTTACAAGCGAAAAGTGTATTAGCTTTCATGGGAGCTATGGAAGAAGTACATGCGAAGAGTTACAGTCATATTTTCACGACGTTAGCTACTGAAGAAGAAATTGATGATATTTTTGAATGGGTAGACAATCATCCATTACTTGAGAAAAAAGCTGGTATTGTTACTAGTTACTATCGTCGTTTATTAAAGCCTGAAGTAACGAAAAAAGAATTATACATGGCAATGGTAGCCAGTGTGTTCTTAGAAAGTTACTTATTCTATAGTGGATTCTTCTATCCACTTTACTTAGCAGGTCAAGGAAAACTAACGGCAAGTGGTGAAATTATTAACTTAATAATTCGTGATGAGTCAATTCACGGCGTATTCGTCGGTATTTTAGCACAGCAACTCTTCGCAGAACTTTCTGCAGAAGATCAACAAGAAGTGCAAAAAGAAACGCAAGAGTTATTAATGGAACTATATGAAATCGAAATGGCATACACAGAAGAAATTTACACTTCTATCGGTCTTGTAGAGGATGTAAATCGTTTCGTTCGTTACAATGCGAATAAAGGACTTATGAACTTAGGACTTGAGCCGAAGTTTGAAGAAGAAGAAATTAACCCAATCGTTTTAAATGGTTTACGTACAGATACGAAAAACCATGACTTCTTCTCTGTAAAAGGAAATGGTTACGTAAAAGCAACGAACGTTGAAAAGTTATCTGACGATGACTTCGTGTTTAATTTTTAATATATAATCATAAAGAAAAGCTGTCTTATTCATTGATAAGACAGCTTTTCTTTATGAGTTTGTTTACATAACGCTATTATTTCAGTATAACAATTTCTGTTTAAAAAGTGCTATCCAGCTAATGGATAGCACATTTTTGTAATTAAATGGGTATTTACAATTCTTTTGTATCAGTGTATTATTTAACTAGTACACCGATACAAAAGGAGGGAAGAAATGAAAATAGAGTTTTCTCCAAATACACCAATTTACATTCAGGTAATGGAATACATAAAAAAAGAAATTGTAACAGGGCATTTATTGCCTGGTGATAAAATTCCCTCTGTACGTGAATTAGCGAGTGAATTACAAGTAAATCCAAATACGATTCAGCGTACATTTCAAGAGCTAGAACGGGATGGAGTTGTTGTAACGCGTAGAGGAATGGGACGATATGTAACGAATGAAGGGGAGAAAATTATGGAGCTGCGAAAAGAGATGGCGAAAGAATTACTTCATTCTTTTATAGATGGAATGGACAATTTAGGTTTTTCAGAAGAAGAAATTCTTACAATCCTTCGTTCTTCATTACATGAGAAGAGGGAGGAGAGCGAATGACAGAGTTATTAAAAATAGAGAATTTATGGAAGAGATACGGATTAAAAGTAGTGATCCGTGAATTAAACATAGAGATTACGGAAGGGAAAATTATAGGACTCGTTGGGGATAACGGGAGCGGGAAAACGACGTTATTGAAAATGATTGCCGGTCTGCAGCATCCTTCTCAGGGGAGTATTACAATCGCTGGTAAAAAGGTCGGATTAGAAACGAAAGAAATTGTTTCTTTTATGTCGGATAAACCAGTATTTGATGATTGGATGACGGTAAAAGATTCTTTATTTTTCTATCGAGATTTTTATAAAGACTTCGACATTCAAAAAGCGGTAGATACAATTGCAGAATTTAAAATACCGTTAGAAGAAAAAATTACAGCTTTATCAAAAGGTATGGTTGAAAAGCTACAAATTATTTTAACATTTTCGAGAAAAGCAAAGTTATACGTACTAGATGAACCGCTTGGCGGAATTGACCTTGTTTCTAGAGAACACGTATTAGAGCTTATTTTACAGTTTTATCGCGAAGACTGTACGATAATAATCGCGACTCATTTAATAAATGAAGTTGAAAATATTTTTGATGAAGTAATCTTTTTAAAAGATGGAGAAATTGTGTTGTATGAAAATGTAGAAGAGTTACGTTTTCAGAGAGGAAAAGCTGTCACAGATGTGTTTAAGGAGGTGTTTAGTAGATGAAGCCGAGCTTAATATACATGTACAATATAAATAAAAAGCAAATAATTATTTCGTTGCTATCATTTATATTCATTATCGCTGTAGCTTTCGTAAGTTTGGGGAATTATATTAAGCAAGAATCAGGAGAAGTAAGACAAACAATTATAGTTATTTTCGTTATTCTAGTATATATAATCTTCTTAGCAATGATAGTTATTCAGGCAGTGTCTGCATTTGGAAAAATGACTGAAAGCACATTATTTCGGTTAACATCGATATCCGGTAAAAAGATTGTTTTAGCAATATTGGTATACGCTGTAATTTATTTACTTATTTTCGAATTAATAGGTTCTATTTTTTTATATGGTATTTCTATGAAAATAATAAAAGGTACAGAGCTCTATGAAGTATTATTTACTCAAAGTGTATTCAATCCACTAAAGCACCTCTTTAGTACTATGTTATATGTATTTAATTTATCTAGCATATTGCTAGTATTACTTTTTTCAGTAGCAAGCGTTAAAGTGTTTTCGTTAAAAAAGAAGAAGTTAAAATATCCAATGGTATTTTTCTTATTTTTACTAGTAACAAAATTATTAGGTGCTATATATGGAATGTTGGGCGGGCTTGCACCTACTGCGCCTTTAATAACAAAGTTAGTGTATATAGATGAATCATCAGAAGCAAATGTGTTTCTCTATCCAGAAAAACTTATGAATGTATATAGTATTGCTTTTTCAATCAGTATATTTGTTTTACTTGTTTATATAACAGGTCGCATAATTGATAAAAAACTAGAAGTCTAAAGGAGGAATCAACATTGGGAAATGTAGTAGTAAAGTTAGAGAATGTTCGAAAAAAGATTGGTGGAACGGAAATTATCCGCGGTTTATCATTTGAAGTTCATGAAGGGGAAGTGTACGGGTTTCTTGGACCGAACGGTAGTGGTAAAACGACGACAATTCGTATGATGACAGGTCTTATATCAATGACAGAGGGCGATATTACAATTTGTGGTCATAGTATTCGCACGGAGCGTGAAAAGGCGCTAGAGCAAATTGGAGCGATCGTAGAAAATCCTGAACTATATGATTATATGACAGGAATGCAAAACTTAAAGCATTTTGCGAACATGGCAATTACATCAATTAGTAAAGAGCGCATTGCTGAGATTGTAAAGCTTGTTGAATTAGAGCATGCGATTCATAAAAAGGTGAAAACATATTCACTTGGTATGAAACAACGTTTAGGAATTGCACAGGCATTACTTCATCAGCCGAAAATTTTAATTTTAGATGAGCCGACAAATGGATTAGATCCAGCTGGTATTCGTCAAATTCGTGATTATTTACAGCGTTTAGCGAAAGAAGAGAATATTGCCGTAATCGTATCAAGTCACTTGTTAAGTGAAATTGAACTTATGTGTGATCGTGTCGTTATTATTAAGCAAGGTGAGTTTGTACAAGAGTACAACTTACATGAACAAGCGAAACATGATGAGACAGTCGTCGTAGCGTTTGAAGTAGATCAAGTACAGAAAGCAAATGAAATCATTAAAGGTAAGGCGCAAGGAAATGTAATTGCAGTATCTGTAACGAAAGAAGAAATTCCACAACTTGTAAAAAGACTTGTGAATGATGATGTGCTTATATACGGAGTTACTGTTCAAAATAAAACGTTAGAGGATGAGTTCTTAGCGATTACAGGGGGAGTGAAAGCGTAATGTTTAAATTAATTCAAAATGAATTTTTAAAGTTGCATGCGAAAAAAGGTATGTATATTTTAATTGGTGCCATTGCAGTATTGGAGATTTTGGGAGTTTTAGCGATGCTGAAATGGGGAGACGGAAGTGAATTTAAAGGATCATATTTAGATTTTGCAAGTTCAGAGATTGGTTTAATTACTTTGTTTGCAACAATCTTTGGAATTACGATTGCTTCTCGTATGATTACGGATGAGTTCCAAAAAGGTACAATTAAGCAGTTATTAATCCGTCCAAGAAAACGAATTACAGTTTTATTCTCTAAGTATATTACAGTGTTACTTACTATAGTATTTATCATATTTGCTAGCACGTTCATTGCAATGATTATTGGCGGAATTGTAATGGATGGTAGTAAAACAGAATTAACGGTAGGAATCGTAATGAAATCTACTTTATATCAAGTGCTTTCACCATTCTTCTTTGCGACGCTTGCATTTTTCTTAGCAAACGTATTTAGAAAGTCTGTATTACCATTAATTATTACGATGTTCCTCTTCTTTTTACAAGGACCAATTAATATGGTATTGATGATGTTTGCAAAAGGTGTAGCTAAATTTGTAGTGTTTTTCCATTTAAACTTAAGTGTGTACGATAGCAATAAACTAGTAAGTGGCGGAACGGAACCAACATTTACAGAGTTTACCTTTACAACTTCATTCTTACTTGTAGCTGCATACTTTATTGTATTACTTGTAGCATCAAGTGCATTATTCCAAAAACGTGACGTATTATAATAAAAGAAATCCCCGCTTGTAAAACGGGGATTTTTATTACATAACTTTCTCTTAAATTTCAATTTAAAAAATGATTACTATATGTTGTTTGGGAGAATTTAAGAAAAATAGGAAGATTTTCAACTATATTCATATTATAATTTAATTATCACACCATTTATTTTTACTATCTTTGGGGGTGTTCTATATGCACTATGCATTTTCACGTATAAGACTGCGCAGTTTTTTTGGATGGATGATTATAGGATTGTTCCTTACGATAATTCCATTAGGTCTAGCAAACGTTTCTGAGAATACGATGGAAGTTATTTCACAAATAACTGTATTTTTTGTATTTCCGTTATTTTGGTTATACGTAAAAACAAATAAAAATAATGTTGTATTTAACAGCTTTTTTGATAAGCCAGGACGTTTACCGTGGGGATTAATTGTATTAGCAACGATAATGGGAATGATTTTTTCAGTTGGTATATCTCATATTCAATTTTACATATTAGCACATACGTTACCGAATTTCTTAGTTACTATGTTAGAAGACGGAAACGTTATTAACACGAGTAACGTATATATGACGATATTTACTTTCATTTCAGCATGTGTGTTAGCACCTATTATGGAAGAGGTTATTTTTAGGGGCTTCTTTTTACAGCGAATGGCTTATAAATGGGGAATCAAAAAAGCTGTAATCATATCTTCATTTATTTTTGGTCTAGGACATTTTGATGTGATTGGTGCGTTCATGTTTGGTGTTGTAATGTGTCTATTATACATAAAGACGAAAAATATATGGACGAATATCGCTGTGCACGCTCTAAATAATTTAATTGCAACAAGTATGCAATTTGTCGGTGGAGAAGAGAGTAGTGCAATTTCAATTCCTGAATTACAAGCGCAAAGTAATTTATGGATCGGTATCGGTCTTACAGTTGTTGGGTTACTTTGGTTAATTCCTTATGTTTGGAAACAATGGCGTACAGTAAAAGAAGTAGGTGTGCCGCCGATACGTTTTATAAATGAGGAAAAAGTGGTGAATGCATTACAAGAAAATGAAGCGTATAGTCAAGTGATCGTAACAGATAGACTGATGGCTGTAGAGCTACCAGATGAGGCTGTGAATAAGCTTCGATTAGAAGAAAATGATTATGTAACAGTATCTGTAGAAGAAGATAAAATTGTTATAAAGAAAGCGCATAATAGATAATTAAAAAGTAGCTCTATAGGAGCTACTTTTTAATTTGTAATAATTTCTACACGAAAATTATTACCGTTCTTTACATATTTAATATCTGTAACGATACGGACTGTTTTTAAAATCTCCACTTTTTCACCAATGCGAGGGATAGTCGGAACATTGTCCCAAATGCCAAGCAAGTCATCTAATTGTGCCGTTTTTTCATAAAACCAGATTTTCAATGTAAAGCCCCTTTCTCGAACTTTATGTATTTTAATACATAATATATTATTTTTATTCTTATTGTAAGGGGTTTTTATATATTTTATGAATAAAAATAAATTAATCTTCTGGGAATATATGTTCAATATCAGGAGTAAGAGATACTTCTGATAATACGATATGAGAAACAGTCGTTGCATATGAAGAAACATCATTGATAAATTCTTCAAGTTCAACGAGTGAAGGAACAGAAATTTTTACAATGTAGCATAAGCTTCCTGTTACTCGGTAACAAAAACTTGCAGATGGATAAGACTGAATAAACTGTTGCATACGTGTTGTATCACCATTTTTTAAAGTGATTTCTAAAATACAATCTAAAACAAGTCCTGCTTTTTTATAATCGATATCGATTGTGTACTTTTGAATCACGCCCTCACTTTCGAGTTTACGAACACGTTCTGCAGTAGACGGAGCAGATAAGTTTATTCGTTTTGCCAATTCGCGCATTGAAAGGCGACTATCATTATATAATTCATTTAAAATTTTTCGATCTACACGGTCTAGTTGCATTTGTAAATATACCCCCAGTAAAATGATAATTTTTGTAAAGTAAAAATATAAATTAAGATTCATATGAAATGTAAAGTGAACTTTATTTATTTTACAATAAAACAGAAAGAATTAGGAGGGGAAATGATGGAGAGAATTTCATTATCAAATGTAGGAGATACAAAGTTTCAAAAGTTATTAGGGCATAATCCAGATCTATTACATTCATGGAGTATGGTAGAGAACACATTGTATAGTAAAGGAACTCTTTCGGCAGAGCTGAAGGAGCAAGTAAGAAGAACATTAGCGTACGGGAATGAATGTCCGTACTGTATGGCAAAGGGAAGGCCTGATGATATGCAAAAGGTAGAAGAAATGAGTGTAGCCGTTACTTTTGCACATACATTTGTTCATGACAAAAAGGCGATAGATGATAATATGTTTCATGTGTTGAAACAATATTGGACGGAAAAAGAAATTGTAGAGCTTTGCGCTTATATTTGTTTTATTACTGCATCACAACAGCTTGGTTTTTTGTTTCAATTACAGCCGAATGAAGGAGAAAATAATGACTAATCAAATAGCACTTATCATAATTGATGTACAAAAGGCGTTTCAGTTACCATATTGGGGCCAGAGAAATAATCTTTTTGCTGAAGAAAACATAGGAATTTTGTTAGAAGGATGGAGAAAAAGGAAACAACCAGTTTTTCATATTCAACATGTAAATAAAGAAAATGCTCAGTCGATGTTTTATGAGGGAGCGGAAACGGTAAACTTTAAAGAAGAAGTGCAGCCACTACCAGGTGAAGTGATTATTCAGAAATCTGTTAACAGCGCGTTCATTGGGACAAATTTAGAAGAGCAATTAAGAGAGAACAAATGTAATGCAGTAGTGGTTGTAGGATTAACGACAAATCATTGTGTGGAGACTACGACACGAATGGCAGGGAATTTAGGGTTTACAACGTATTTAGTGAGTGATGCAACGGCGACTTTTAACCGTAAAGGTCTAGATGGTAAAGAGTATAATGCAGAGGATATTCACAATATGACACTTGTAAATTTACATGAAGAGTTTGCTACGATTGTGACGACAAAAGAAGTGTTAAAATTATTTTAAGAAAATAATTGCGAATTATGTAGAAAAAAATAAGAATATTTCGTATAATCTAAGTACAATCATTTTGAAATAGGGGTGGCATCATATGGAGCAAATTCCGGTAAAGAGAATAGAAGAAGTACTTGTTATAGCAGGGGACGATAAACAGAAGCAAAAGGAATTTTATGAATTGCTCTTATCTACTGAGTTTTATGTTGCTGGTTCACTAGAAGCAGAGGACGGGGCAACAGAAGGAATACTTCGTTTGCGTCATTTCCAAGGAGAGGGTAGATGGATCGTTCCGTTCTTTACACAAATGGAATTTGTAAAAGACGTTTTGCCAGAAGGAACGCCCCTTATTACGATACGTGGGAAAGAGTTATTTGGTGGCATTGAGAAAGATGCTACAGCAGTATTAAATGTTGGAACTGAGATAAGTAAAACATTTATTCCAGAAGAAATTGCAGATATCGCATCTGGACGAATTTTTAATTATTATAAATAAAAGGAAAAGCGGAATCGCTTTTCCTTTTTAATTTGAGAACGGAGTGGCTACGCCAGAAGAAATAGAGAGTGTTTTATTATTTGTACTTATGGTCGCTGTAGCTCCAAGAGGAATCCCGATATTTGGGCTTATATGTCCAATCGGTAAACCGAATAGAACAGGTATATGATAGGGTGCGAAATATTCATATAGTATTGTTTGCAATGATTGAGATGGTTTAGAAGGAGTGCAGTCGTGACAACTTGTAAAAATAACACCACTACATTCATTAAATTTTCCAGATAAAAGTAGCTGATTTAACATACGATCAATGCGATACGGTTCTTCCCCGATGTCTTCAAGTAACAAAAGTTTATTCGCCGTATTTATCTCATAAGGTGAGCCAATTATACTCGTTAACACAGCTAAATTGCCTCCCGCTAATGTGCCTGTAACTGTACAGGAAGAAGTAGGTACGATACATTCTGAAGCAGATAAGATGGTGGAATACGGATGGAATAGTTGATTGAAAGAAGATAAAGAGAGAGAATCTACACCTTTTCCTAACTCTTCCACCATTGGACCGTGAAAAGTAACGAGCTTTGCATAACGTGAAAAAGCAGTATGTAAAGCTGTAATATCGCTATATCCCCAAAAGATTTTTGGATTTTGCCGAATGATTTCATATTGAATGTGAGGAAGGAGACGAGCACTTCCGTAACCACCTCGTGCACAGAAAATAGCCTTTACTTCATGATTTGAAAATGCTTCATGTATATCATCAAGGCGAACTTGATCACTTCCAGCTAAATATCCATATTTCTCATAAACACTTTTTCCGATTACTACAGATAAACCCATTTCTTGTAATACGTTTACACCTTTTAATACATTTTCAATTGTTGGTGGACCGGACGGGGCAATAACCATTACTGTATTACCTTGTTGTAACGCATTTGGATAAATCATCGTTTTCAGCCTCCTTCACTTTCAATATATTCGCTTCATAGGAAGTTCAACCCTTGTAAAAGAAGGGGAAAGTTTGTCAAATAAAGAAGATATAAGGGGAATAGGAGGAGGAATAATGTTTACAAGTCGAGTGTTAAATATATTACAAATTAAGTATCCAATCATTCAAGCAGGTATGGCAGGTGCGATTACGACGCCTGAGCTTGTTGCAGCTGTAAGTAATAGCGGAGGATTAGGAACAATTGGAGCAGGTTATATGAGCCCTGAACAAATTCGTGACGCAATTTATAAAATAAGGGAACGAACGGATAAGCCTTTCGGTGTTAATTTACTGTTAACGAAAGAGATACAGATAGAAGAAGAGAAGGTAACCTTGGCAAAGGGATTACTTAGCGGAGTAAATAAAGAATTGGGTATAGAGGAAGAAGAGACGATAAAGCTTCCGAAAAGCTATAAAGAACAATTACAAGTGTTAGTAGAAGAAAACGTACCAGTCGTTAGCTTTGCATTTCAAACGTTAGAAAAAGAAGAAATAGATGACTTAAAAAGAAGAGGAATAAAAGTCATCGGAACAGCTACTCATGTGAGAGAGGCGAGGGTGCTTGCTGAATTAGGAGTAGATATTATTGTCGGTCAAGGTAGCGAGGCAGGAGGGCATAGAGGAACATTTATCGGGAAAGAACAGCACGCTATGATTGGGACATTCGCATTAATTCCGCAGTTAGTAGCAGCAGTCCCGCATATACCAATTGTAGCAGCGGGTGGTGTAATGAACGGGCAAGGGCTTGTTGCGGCATTTACACTGGGGGCAGAAGCTGTTCAAATGGGATCAGCCTTTTTAACGAGTGATGAAAGTATTACGCATGATGTGTATAAAGAAGCAGTTTTACATAGTACAGATACGAGTACAACTGTGACCCGTGCGTTTTCCGGGAAATATGCACGGGGTATTCGTAATGAATTTATAGAGAGACATGAAGGGAAAGAAGAAGGGCTTCCGATGTATCCAGTGCAAAATGTATTAACTTCTAAAATACGCCAAGAAGCAGCGAAACAAAATAAAGGAGAATACATGTCGCTTTGGGCAGGGCAAGCGTCATCATTAGCACGAATAGAATCAGCTCAGCATGTAGTGGAGCGAGTTATGAAAGAAGCAGAGAATGTAATCGAACAATTTCAAAATGTATATAGAAAAAGACCACTTGAATAATTCAAGCGGTCTTTTCATTAGTTTGCTTTATAAAATTGTTGGATGGCTTCATCGATATAAACCCAGCCTTTCCAACCTAAGTGCATATGATCTTTTAAGAAGTATTTATCATACTCATGATTTGAGAAGTCGGCAATTGGATAGCCAGCTTTCTCAATTTGCTCATGAACTTTCTTGTAGTATAATTCGCGACGTTCTTTCGGGAAGCCAGCGTAATCATACCAAGGACCTTTTACAGGAACAGAAATGAAGAGTGGTTTTGCACCAGATTGTTTTAGTAAATCAAGTACAATTTGTAAATCTTCATATTCTGGCGATTGATCATAAGCATCATTTTTTAAATAGCCTTCACGTTGCTTTAATTTCTTCTTAATCTTGCTGTTGAAGTAATCATCTTCGATACCGTATTCGTTAGAACTTGATTCTACTGCACCAGTTTGATCTGCATGTTTACGAGCTTCTTCCCAATTCATTTGTTTTAATGAAGGGTCAAGTTTTTCTTTATGCGGTTTAATATCGAACATTGCTGTAAATAAATCTTTACGATCTAAAATGTTACGATAAATATAAGCGAAAGGTTTAGCAGCAAGTGCTTTTACTTTATGCTTTGTATCATCATAAACGATACCTTCAAGCGAAATTTTTAGTAAAGTTTCTTTCTTAACAATCTCAAAGTTTAATAAACGTTTTGCAATTTGTTTTTTCATTTCAGGCTTTAGGTCATCATTGAAAAGTAAGTGATAGCCTTGTTGTTTTGAAAAGTTAGGTGCAAAGTGTGTTTCATCAATACCTTGTGGTACAAACCATTGAGGAGAAAGAACGAATACCATTTTCTTATCTTTCAATTGATCCATTGTAGATGCAAAGTTTAACACATGTACAAGGTCTTGTGTTCCTCCGCGTCCAAGAAGGAATGGTGTGAACCCTTCAGGCTTTACTTTGAAATAATTTGATGGATGGAAAGCATCCATACGTGCGAATTCCGATGAACCGTACATCGGAAGGTATTTCGGGTCTGCTAACATCTTTTGCTGTAAAATCATACTTTGAATCTTTTCTTCTTTTAAAGAAGTGGCAGCTTGTTCTACTTTTTCATCACTTAAAAGTGGAAGTAGGAAGCGCGTTGGAATAAGTAAGAATACAGCAAAAAGGGCCAATGCTAAAAGCATCGGACCAAATTTTGCTTTGTTCATCGGATTTCTTCCAACTTCTTAATAACCATGTTTGGTGTAGCCCACTCGTCACGGTCAAAATCAGAAATAGAAACTTCAATATCTAAACGCTCTTGGAATTCAACTAATAAAGATACTACAGCGAAAGAATCAAGAATACCTTCTTCAAATAATTGAACATCTAAGTTTTCTTTCACAATATCGTTTTCACATACTTCTTCTAAAATATCTAATACTTGCTCTTTGAATTCTGCCATTTTTAAAATCTCCTTTATATCCGAAATATATTATATGTGCAACTTCTTATTAGTATAAGAAGGGTGCATTAAAAGTATCTGTTAAGGTGTCCAGAGAAAATTAGGAAACCGAAACATACAACGTGGAACGTAATTACAATCGCAAGGACGTGTGTAAATTTATTGTTTGGCCAAAACTTATGCTTCTTGTTTTTTCGTTCGAAAATATCGAATAAAATAAACAGTGCGGCATGATAGAGACCATAAATAACATACTGCGCAATGGCGCTTCCTTGGATGTGCCAAATTCCCATAATGAAGAAGTTTAAAAAGGCACCGATATACGAAATTGTGTAACGGTTCTTGATTAACTTTTTCTTCGTTGCAAAAAAGACGAAACGCATGTAAATAAAATCACGGAACCAGAATGATAAACTCATGTGCCAGCGGTTCCAGAAGTCTTTAATGTTACGACTAAGGAATGGCTTATTAAAGTTTTCTGGCGTTTTAATTCCCATCATGTAACTGATACCAATTACGAACGCACTATAACCTGCAAAGTCAAAGAATAATTGCATGCTAGTAGCGTACATAAAAATCACATTAGATAAAAGTGTATCTTGATTGGCGAATACTGCCTTAACAAGATATGTTGTTATCAAGTGCGCGATTATAAACTTATACAGAAAACCTTGGAAAATACGGTTAAGCCCTGTATATAGTAATTTTTGATATTCCTCAGCACTAGGTGGCTTTTGGATATCTTTTTGGAATCTACGGTAACGATCGATAGGCCCACTTGAAATCGCAGGGAAGAATAAAACAAACTCCCAGAAATTAAAGAAGGAAAGTTCTTTAATTAAATTATCACGAACTTCAAAGACCATTTGTACAGCTCTAAATGTTACGTAAGACATACCTGCGAAAACAATAAAATGTAATTCAGGTACAAATGGTGCGACCTTTGCCAAAATAAGTGGCAAAATCGATAAAATAACAGCTATACAAAACATGAATGTACTATTATTTTGTTTTCTTAAAATTAAATAGCCTTTAATCAGGGCATATTGCCAAATAATAAATACGGCTAACATAATCGCTTGCTTCGGTTTATCCGAGAAGATAATAGCAATCATGACTAATGTTAAAACGGCATTATATTTACGCAACATTTTACCTTTTAATCCAGCTATGATAGTAGGTATTAATAAAATGCCCACTATAGCGAAAAAATAAAATGATCCATATGCGGTCATGCTGTAACCTCACTCAATAATTTTTTGCGATCTACCTTTCCATTTGGTGTCATTGGAATAGAAGATTGATACATGAATTTACGTGGAATCATGTAGTTTGGTAATCGCTCATTGAGTTCTTTTTTAATTGCAGATGTTAATTTGAATTCTTTTTCAAATGAATGTTCTCCAGGAACAACAACCGCTAATAAATAATCGTATTTCTCACCTTTTTTAATTGGAACGATAACTGCTCCTTCTACGTAAGAACACGCACGAAGGTGATGCTCAATTTCTTCTAATTCCATTCGATAACCATGCAGCTTAATTTGGAAATCAAGACGACCATTATAGAATAGAAGACCATTTTCAACATAGCCAGCATCGCCTGTTTTATAGGCGCGCTCACCGTCAATCATAGTAAATGCTTTTTCTGTTAATTCAGGGCTTCCTAAATATCCAACGCTTACGCTTGGACCGACAATTACGATTTCACCTTTTTCACCATCAGGTGCAATCGTGCCATCTTCTTTCATAATAAGAAGGCGGCAGTCTGATTTACAGTAGCCAACTGGAAGTGATTTGTATTGATCAAGTACTTCTTCTGTAACGTGAATACCTGTTACAGCGACAGTAGCTTCTGTTGGACCGTACGTATTCATAATTGTCGCTTTCGGGAAACGCTCAATTAATTTTCTAGCCACTTCGTTTGGTAACACTTCACCGCAGAATAAGAATGTTTTCATGTTTGGTAGCATACTCTCAGAGAAAGATGCTTCCATTAAACACATTTCTGCGAAAGATGGTGTTGAAGTCCATACTTGTATATCCGATTGCTCTAAAGAAGCAAACAAGTCTTTTGGACGTGCAATCATATCTTTATCGATTGCCCAAAGTGTACCACCTGTTACTAATGATGGGTAAATATCCATGACAGATAAATCGAATGAGAAAGGTGCTTGGTTTAAGAATACTTGCCCTGTTTGTAAGTTGAAATCTTCTACAGCCCATTTTGTAAAGCTTACAAGGCAGTTATAAGTAATCTGAACCCCTTTCGGATTACCTGTGCTTCCTGATGTGTAAATAATGTAGAAGTTCTCATCACCTTTTACCGCATGTTCAGGATTTGGAGTTTTCCCTTTATGAGTAAAGAAAATATCTTTTAAGTTGTCTTCACTTACAATGCGAACTGGTAAATCAGTTACAGTTACTTCTGTTCCTGATAAAAGTAGTTTCGCACCAGAATTTTCAGCGATACGTTGTACACGATCAGCTGGGATAGATAAATCTACAGGAATATAAGCATGTCCAGCTTTTACACATCCTAAAAAGTTAATAATCATTTCAGGTTGCATATGGCCATACACCATAATTGGTGAACGATCATCTGGATACTCAGAAGAAATCCAATGTGCTAACGCATCAGAATCTTCCTTTAATTGTTTGTACGTAATTTTCGCATCTCGCCAAACAAAAGCAGTTTGATCAGGCGTTTCAATAGCCCACTTTTCAATTTGTTCTAATAACTTCATAACGTTCCCACCCTAGAATTCATTGTAAATAAATGTACTTGTGTTTGTATCATGGAATCCATACAACCAAAGTAATGCAAATAAAATTGCAAGGTAATAAACCGTCTTTGCAACCCATTGTGTGAGTGGTCGAGACCATATCTCTTTTAATCTTTCCATGTCTTTCCCTCTCTTAATGAAATGATAGCTCTTTGTAGGTATCATGTCCTACATTATTGTGAAAAAAACAAAATTCCACATTTTAGGTAAAAATAAGTCAAAAGGCTCTTTTCTGATATTAGCACTAAATACTAAAAAAGAAAATCCCTAACTTAGCAATTATATTACATTCAGCATCAATTTGTAACGGGTTTGACATGTAAAAAGAAAGTGGATTGTGTGAATACATAAAAGTGGACTAAAAGAATACGTGAAAATATAAGATTTGTTACTAATTAATTGGTAGAGAGTGAACAAACTTTAAGTTTCTAAATCTTTTTAAAAGGAGGAAATTATCATGAATAGAGTGTGGAAGAGTCTTATTTCAGAAGAAAATATCGTGAAATGGAGAAGGCATTTCCATAAGTATCCGGAATTATCATTTCATGAAAAAGAAACTTCGCAATTTATATATGATACATTATGTTCATTTTCTTCTTTTGAAGTAACGAGACCGACGAAGTATAGTGTACTAGCAATTAAAAGAGGAACGGAACAAGGGAAAGTGATTGCGATTCGAGCTGATATAGATGCTTTACCAATTCAAGAGGAGACAGGGAAAACTTATACGTCTGTGAATAAAGGAATGATGCATGCATGTGGGCATGATGCTCACGCAGCTATCTTGTTAAGTACAGCAGAAGTGCTATCACATATAAAGGAAGATTTTGCAGGTGAGATTCGTCTCTTCTTTCAGCACGCAGAAGAGGTGTATCCTGGCGGCGGACAAGAAATGGTTGAGGCAGGTGTGATGGATGGTGTGGATTATGTAATAGGTTTACATGTTATGTCAGGACTTGAGAGCGGGAAGATAGGGATTGCGTATGGACCGATGATGGCAGCACCAGACGTATTCACAGTTGAAATTCAAGGGAAAGGAGGGCATGCGGCGAGGCCAGAAGAAACGATAGATCCTATTGCTATCGGAGCGCAGATTATTACAAATTTACAACATATCGTATCAAGGAATACAAGTGCTTTCATGCAAAGAGTTGTTTCAGTTACACAGTTTCATGGGGGAATGGCTGATAATATTATTCCTAGTGCAGCAACTTTAATGGGAACTGTTCGTTCATTTAATCAAGCGTTAAGGGTGGAAGCAGAGGAGAAAATTGAGAAAATCGTAAAAGGCATTATAAAGGCACATGGAGGGGAGTATACATATACGTATCGATATGGATATGATCCTGTTATTAATGATGAATATATTACGAAAGTAGTAGAAGAAAGTGCACTACATTTGTTTGGGAATGAGCGTGTTGTGAAGCTTGAACCTTCTATGGGAGGAGAAGATTTTTCAGCATATTTAAGAAAGGCACCGGGTTGCTTCATTAAATTGGGGACGGGGAATGAAAAGATAGGTACTTGTTATCCACATCATCATCCAAAATTTGATGTAGATGAATCAGCTTTAATTTATGGAGTGGAATTATTTTTAGAGACAGCGATAAGACTACTAAAATCATAGAAAAGTATAAAAAAAGGCAACTGCGCTCTATCGCAGTTGCTTTTATTTCTTTCCGTCAGAGAGGGCTGAGAAAGAACTATGCTCATTTATAGTATATGAATAGCTAACGGACAAGCTTGTACATTTTCATCATTTTTTTAAAAATAGTTATTGACATTGATAATCACTGTCAATTAATCTAAGGGTAGTTGAAATTGATAATTATTATCAATAGGATGGGTGCGACATGTTAATGAGAAAAAATTTTCACCTTCTGCGGAGGGGATTAAAAGATAAAAATAAAGATGTTGATCAGCATATGGAATGGCAAAGAAATGTAATTCGTTCTGAATATGTAGATGAGAAGAGTACACTTCCAACAGAAAAAGAGATACAAGGTAAAAGGAGAGATACAGTTGAGTAAGTTAGTAATGATTTTTGCAAGTATGAGTGGAAATACAGAGGAAATGGCTGATCATATTGCAGGTGCCATTCGTGAAACGGAAAATGAAATTGAAGTTATCGATATTATGGATTCACCAGAAGCTTCTATACTAGAACAGTATGATGGAATTATTTTAGGTGCTTACACTTGGGGAGATGGTGATCTTCCTGATGATTTCTTAGATTTTTATGACGCAATGGATTCTATTGATTTAACTGAGAAAAAAGCAGCAGTATTCGGATCATGTGATTCAGCTTATCCGAAATACGGCGTGGCGGTTGATATTTTAATAGAAAAGCTACAAGAGCGCGGAGCGGCAGTTGTGTTAGAAGGACTAAAAGTAGAATTAACGCCAGAAGATGAAGATGTAGAAAAATGTTTACAGTTTGGAGCTGAATTTGTAAAACACCTTTCTTAATGGCAGAAGGGAGATGAAGAGCAAGTGCATGAGAAAATCGCAATCAAAACGATGACAGATTATCATTTGTATGATTTTATGCGTTGTCCGCATAAATTTTATTTTCGTCATATAAAAAGAAGAGAACCTTCTTCGTTTGAATGGCAACAAATCGCACAAATGATTGTGAATCGAATTATTAACGAATATTACACACTACCTGCGGGCCAACAAACGAAAATCGTACTTTTAATATTAATAGAAAAGTATTGGAAAAAAGTCAGGATTAATATGTTTGCTTCAAAGACGGAGTATTATATTGTATTAGCGAAGTTAACGGATCATTTATTACAGTTTGTTGAAAGAGATGATAGTCAAACACCGCCGTTATTTTTATATGAAAAATTTCAAACATATATGGAAGAGTTAGGTGTCCACATGTCATTGACATTAGAAGTTGGTGAGTGGAGTACTGAGTCGTTTGTAATTAAAAAGTATGTTATCGATGCGGATGAGGAAATGCTTGCTCTTTGTCAAAAGTTAATGACAGTATTCAGTTATAAAGCTTTCGGCATTCTTCCCGGAAAAATTGAAGTTATTAATTTAATAGAAGGAACTAAGTACGAGTACGTTCCGAAACAGGAAGATATTATAAATGGAATGGCTGATTTATCTAGAATGAAAGCAATGTTGCAACAACCTGAGCATTATACGGAGCGTCATTTTCGTTCTGAGTGTATAAGTTGTGCATTTCGTAGCGAATGCCAAGGGGAAGAAGTAAAGAAAGAAGCGAAGCAGAAGCAAAATATCGTACATTAAAGGATGCAATGTTGCATCCTTTTTTGTTATTGACATGAAAAGCTTTTCATCATTTACCGTATATTTGTAGCAGATTTTAATAAAGTGAAACTTTAATCAGTGGGGGTTTTCTTCATCCCCCACTGATTATTAGTTGAACCAATCGGACTTTTAAGGGCAGCCCGACCCCCGCCTAACTTCTTTGCTTTCGCTGAATTTGGAGGTGGGGGTCTTACTGCCCATTAAAGCGGGATAAAGGGAGGAATAATCAATGAAAGATGAAACGAAAGTATTTCAATGGTTAAAAGAACAGAATGCTCCTTTTGGAATTCAACTGCAAATTTTACAAGCATTTCAACTGTATCAAGTCATTGTTGAAATGGATAAAAAGTTAATGATGTATGAGGAGAGAGAGTATAGGGAGAGAATGTAATCTCATCCCTGTAGTATTAATTTCAGTTGTTCTGTACCCGCTAGGAATGCAAGTTCATTCTTTGTTTCAAAGTTATAAATAATAGTATGTAGTAAAGGACTGTATTGATAAAAACTCGTGATGCGGTGAATGAGTAATGGGTCATCGTGTGAAATAAGCGTACTGTAGTGTTCATAAACTGATGTAGTAAATTCACGTCCGAAATCATAATATAGCCCAGCAAAATCAAAAGCAGGATCGCCAATTTGAGCATCACCAAAATCGATAATCCCTGAAATGTTTTTGTTCTTCTTATTAAATAAAATGTGATGATGTGTAAAATCAGCGTGAATAATTGTATTTTGAAAAGTGGTTGTATCGATAAAAGTAAAGAAATTTTCGAATAACCGATTTAAAGATGATTTCTGTAACGAAGTAAAACTATTAGTAACATACTGATTTAAATTAGCTTGTAGCTCTTTCCAGTAGGTAAGTGTTTTTTCAACAGGGAGTTCTAACGTTGTACCTTGTTTTAAAGGAATACTATGTAGGGTTGCAAGGAAGGTAGCTAATTGTGTAATAATAGTTTTTAGTTCTTTATCCTCAAGTTTGATTACTATGTCTGTTTTTAATGGTTCACCCTGAATGAGTGTATAGTAGCTACAAAGTGGAACCGCATCAGCATCATTTCTATATAATAGGCGATACTGTGGAACCTCAATTTCATGTAGCGAATGAGAGAGAATGATGCACAGTTCTTTTTCTAACGGAATGCGCATTGCATATTCCTGTTTTCGAGGGAAACGAAACAGTAGTTCATCATTTACGATAACCGCTACATTATCCCAGCCTTCTTCATTTTGTTTATAGGAATGTATAGAAAGATTAGGCAAAGCTTCTTTTATATACTGTTTGTAAGAGTCCATAATTGTTCCTCATTTCCAAGTTAAGTTATTCCACTTCATAATATCGGAATTTTCTTTCTATATGTTAAAATATAACTATCATTATGAAGAAGGGCGGGAGTATTACGAAGAAAAGACTATTCATCATTTCTCTATGTATCGCTTTTGGATTGTTTTGGTCATATAAAGAGGAGGTTTTTGCTAACTATAAACCGATTGATCAGTACGGGTTAAACAAGGGATTACAGAACAAAAGTATAGAAAATTTAACTCATAATGAAATGAAAAAGGTAGGAGAACATTTTGTGACAGAGCAATTATCTGTGTTTGAGTTTAATAATAAAGAAGATGTGAAACGAAAAGGTGAAGAAATATTTTTAAATAGAGGGTATGACCGATTAATAGAAAATTATTATCCAAATCGTTTTCAGGATTTAGAGTATAAATTTATAAACGAGGATATAAGTGAAGTGACGGATGAAGGTTTTCTCTATAAAACTGTAGCATACGTTGCGGGTACTGAAAATGGTAAGAGAAGCGAAATGAAATTGAATTATGAAATGAAAATTGTAAAGGTTAATAATATATTTAAAGTGTTAGAACAAAAAAAGTATGTACAATAGAGTGAAACATGAATAAGTGTCAAAAATAGCCAATAAAAAAATCCCCCAGTTCTTTGAGGGATTTTAAAGGTTTTCATTTTGTTGACCAAGTTCTTTTTGCGCAATATATAAATTTCCTTGTTCGACTTGTTTCAGAGTAAGAACAGAATCACCTGCATACCCTTTTTCTGTTTTTACAGTACTTTTCGTATGATTGGAATTTTGTTTCTTCATATAATATGTCACCTTTCCTTAAAAATAAACAAAAATGATAAGCACAAGTAGTACAGCAGCGAAAATGGTAATACCCATTAAAAAAGAAGTGTTTTTATTTTTAGGTGGCTTATGTACATCTTGTCGATATCCAGGTGAAATTTCAGGGGCGAATTCTTCATCGAATGATTGCTTTTTTTCTTTTTCGTCCATATGTATCCACCTTTCTTTTTCATTATGTTATACGTTCAAAGAAAAAATATGCATAAAGAAAACCGCCCCTCTATCATGAGCGGCGGTTTTCTGTTGTATATTTTCTTTGAACTTGAAAGAGACGGACAAGAAGGAAGATAGCACCAAATGCTAGACCGATAATAAGACCGATCCAATATCCTTTTGCTGCCCAGTCAGTATACGTTGCTAATATGTAACCGAGAGGGAGACCTATTACCCAATAAGCGATTAATGTCATAATTAAGGAAACATTTACGTCTTTATAACCACGTAGTGCCCCTTGTACAGGAGTTGCAATTGCATCTGAAATTTGAAATAAAATCGCAAATATGAGAAATTCTTTTGCTAAATGATGTACTTGTATATCTGTCGTATAAATAGAAGCAATTTCATCATCAAAGAAGTAGAGAAGAATTGAATATAATAGGGCAAATGCAAGTGCTAAGCCAATTCCAATAAATCCATATTGTTTTGCGTTATTATATCGCTTTGCTCCAACTTCGAATCCAACAGCGATGGTCATTGCCATTGCTAAACTTAAAGGAGTCATATATAACAAGGAAGCGAAGTTCATAGCTGCTTGATGCGCTGCGATTGTTGTCGTACTAAAATTACTCATCATAAGTGTCACTGCAGCGAAAATACTCGTTTCAAAAAAGATAGCAAATCCGATAGGGACGCCAAGTTTTAAGAACTCTTTCCAACTTGAAAGAGAAGGACGATATAATTGTTTAAAGATATGGAAAGATGCGAAAGGCTCTTTCGTACGAATAATAATAACGGTAATAATTAAAATACACCAATAGGTTGCTGCAGAAGCAATTGCTGCTCCGACACCACCGAGTTTTGGAAAACCGAAATGACCGAAAATTAATACATAATTTAATACTACGTTAATTGGTAATGATAGTAATGTAATGATCATTGTTGTGCGAGTTTTTCCTAATGCATCAATAAATCCGCGTAAAACAGTGTAAGTAAATAAAGGGATAATTCCAATTGCAATAATACTTAAAAATTGTGCCGCAATACGTTCCACAGGTTCTTCCAGGCGCATGCCGTTTAAAATAGGTGAAACAGCGAAGAAACCGATAAGGATGACCACGAAACTAGCACAAATTGCTAAATATACTGCTTGTATGACAACTTGGGGCACATCCTCTTTTTTCTTTGATCCAACGAGCTGCGCAACAATTGGAGTAGTAGCCATTAAAATTCCTGTTAATCCGGTACTAACGGGAAGCCATATACTTGTTCCGATAGCGACACCTGCTAAATCAATAGGACTCGCGTGCCCTGACATTGTCGTATCAAAAAAGCTCATTGCAAATAATGACATTTGTGTTACGAAAATCGGGAAAAATAGTAATACAAATTGCTTTAATTTTTGTGAGAATGAATTAGTTTCTTTCATAAAAGCCCCTTTCCGCATAAAAACAAACCCTCACTATCATACAATTTAATTAAAAAATAGAAAAGAAATACGCGCTTCGAACATATGGAAGCGATAAAAAAAGGATGCACATTGAAAAGGGATAAGGTATTATGATAAGGTGTGAAAAAATTACATATTCGTTATTAAGGAGGCACTACTCGTGGCTGATTGGTTTATTGGAATAATCATGGGTGCTGTTGAAGGTTTAACAGAGTTTTTACCAGTTTCATCAACAGGACATATGATTTTAACAGGTCATTTACTTGGATTTGACGATGAGAGAGCGAAAGTTTTCGAAGTTGTTATTCAATTGGGATCGATTTTAGCAGTTGTTGTTATATTTTGGAAGCGTCTATGGTCTTTAGTAGGTATAGGGAAAGTAACAGAGGGACCATCGTTAAATTTATTACATATTATTATCGGGATGATTCCTGCCGGCGTACTTGGCGTATTGTTCCATAGTGCGATTAAAGAAGTTTTATTTGGGCCAGGCCCAGTTGTCATCAGTTTAGTGGCTGGTGGTATTTTAATGATTGTTGCTGAGAAGTTTTCGAAACCAAGTACAGCAAGAACATTAGATGAAATCACATATAAGCAAGCTTTTACAATTGGAATGTTCCAATGTTTAGCGCTTTGGCCAGGATTTTCTCGTTCTGGTTCTACAATAAGTGGTGGTTTATTAGCTCGCGTGTCACATACAGCGGCGGCTGAATATACATTTATTTTAGCAGTACCAATGATGGTAGCTGCAAGTGGTTTAGATTTAATTAAAAGCTGGGATATATTAAGTACGGCTGATATCCCATTATTTGCAACAGGATTTATTACAGCATTCATTGTTGCGATGCTTGCAATTGTTTCATTCTTAAAATTATTAGCTCGTGTAAAACTAACACCGTTCGCTTACTACCGTTTCATTTTAGCTGCGGTATTCTATTTCTTCTTCATTATGTAATAAAAAAACTGCCGAGTTCGGCAGTTTTTTTATTTTACTACTTTTTCCATCATACTTTCCATTACATGTTCCCAAAGAGAAGTATCATCCGCTAATGTAGCACGGAAGTTAGCGTACATTTCTTTTTGTTTTTCCTCGAATGTTGGATCTTCTTTTTCAGGCAATGTAGCGCGCATAGAAGTTACTAATTCTTGTACTTTTGGAGCGCGTGGTCCCCAAACGGCTTGTTCATTTCCATCTTTATCAATGAAAATAAAGATTGGAATGGCACGTGCTGTTCCATTTGTTAAATATTGATCCATTAATTCTAAGTTTTCATCGCGAATTAATAATCTCATATCAATATTTGCAACTTCAGAAATTCGTTTCATAACAGGTACGCATAAAAGAGCGTCACCACACCAATCAGCAGTTAATACGATAACACGCCAGCCATCATTTTGGCGTTCTTCTAATACAGGAAGTAATTCATTTGGAATTAAAAAGTTATTGTAAATGTGTAGTAGCTCGTATTGATTTACTTTCATTTCATTCACATATGTATCAAAGGACATACCTTTATCAGCCCATTGTTGTAAGTTCATAAGTAACACCTCTTTAGTATGATTTGTTTTCATTGTACCAATTTTTATATAGAAAAGCTTGTATTCTTACTCTTTCTTGTCGCTTAATAATGTATTTACTAGGAAAAAGAATAGTACGACACATAATTCAGCTATGTTGGACAGTTGTACGCTCTCTATCCAATCGTCGGCAGTATGAATGACGAACCAATCTAACGTAATTTCAATGATTGCAAAAAGGGTAATAGCCAGCCAATTTGGCATGTTTCTTGTCATTGGGTATAGCAACGCCTTGAGGAAACCGAATATAAAGAATGTAATACCGTCTAAGAAAGTGATTAATAAAAAAATAGAAGTAAAGCAGTGCGTGATCTATACTCTATACCTGTCATATGAAAGATTCCTACATATACAAAGAAAATAAATGCAAAAATTATAATGAGAAATAGAATAACAAAACTAATAATCAAAGTCTTATCTTTTAGATTAAGATTAGAAAATTTTTCTTCTTCACTCACTACCTCATCTCCTTTTTTTGGAAATTTAATTTTATTGTATCATGAAATGTATATTAAAAAACTACGAATTATGGGAAAATAAGGTGACAAAAAGTAAGATTTCATGTAAAATTATTAATAAGGTTTTTATTTAACTAAATGAAATAAAAGGAGCTGTCAAAATTGTCTCAAAATCGAGAGCAATTAATGGAAGAACTATCGACAAATGTGTTTGCTATGTTTCGCACGTTGCGTAATGATATTGGAAAAATATTTGGTGGTTACATACCGTGGAATGAGTTCATCGTCCTTAGAATATTGAACCGTACGAATAAAGAAATGGTATCACGTGTAGCTAACGAATTAAATGTATCGAATAGTCATATTACAGCTGTTACAGAAAAATTAATTAATAAAGGCTTTGTAACCCGTTCACGTTCTACATCAGATCGCAGAGTTGTATATTTAGAGATTACAGAGCAAGGAAAAGATTTGGTTGCGAAAATGGAAGGGGAGAAAAAGAAATATTTACAAGAAAGATTCTCCGCCCTTTCAGAAGAAGAAATGAATATCATGATATCTATTTCTAAAAAACTTATTTAATTCGTTATAAATAAGAAAACGCTTACATTGAAAAGGAGAAGACCTTCCTTATATGAGGAAGGTCTTCTTTCGTATGTAAAAGATTATAAAAAAGAAAATATGTAACATACTACTAGTAAAGGAAGGGGGCAAAAATATGACAAATCGAAATGGTAGTAAAGGGAGCGGAAATCAAGGCTCACCGAAATCAGGTCAATTTCAGCAAGAGTTTAGCACTGAATTTGAGACTGGTAATGATAACAAAGGAAAAGAATATCGTTCGAAAAAAGGAAGTAAATCAAAAAAGGAGTGAATCATTTCACTCCTTTTTTGATTTAAGATGCTGCAGATTGATCCGTATTATATTTTTCTTCTGATTTTGCGACAATCATTGCGCAAATCGCATCGCCAGAAATATTTACAGCTGTTCGTGACATATCTAGAATACGGTCAATACCGATAATTAAGGCAATACCTTCTACTGGTAGATTTACTTGATTTAAAACCATCGTAAGCATTACAAGTCCAACGCCTGGTACACCAGCAGTACCGATACTAGCTAGTACAGCAGTTAATACGACGACAGCTAATTGGGACATAGTAAGCTCAACTCCATATACTTGAGCGATAAACACAGTTGCTACACCTTGCATAATGGCAGTACCATCCATATTGATAGTTGCACCTAGTGGTTGTACAAAAGAACTTATCGCTTTTGGAACACCAAGTTTTTCTTGTGCTGTTTTCATTGCAAATGGAAGAGATGCATTAGAGCTAGATGTACTAAATCCAATTGCCATTACTGGTCCGAAATGTTTAAAGAAACGGACAATGCTTTCTTTTGCTAATACCTTTAATAATCCACCATAGACGAAGACGCCGTGAATAATAAGTACTAGCATAACGACAATCATATACTTGAACATCGCAGCGACGCCTGCAAGACCCATTTTACCAACGGATGAAGCGAGCAATCCAAATGTACCGATTGGAGCTAATTTCATAACGAGATTAACAAGATACATCATTAATTCGTTGCCCTGTTCAAGTAATGAATGGATACCTTGAACTCGTTTTCCTAAAATAGCGATACCGAGTCCGATTAGTACGGCAAAAGCAATAATTTGTAACATGTTTCCATCAGCCATCGCTTTTGCTGGGTTATCTGGTACGATATTGAGTAGTGTATCGACGAAAGATGTTTCGGTTTTTGCACCTTCATATTTAAGCCCTTCGGTTTTAAAGTTACCACCAGATCCTGGTTGTATAATCAGTGCAAATGTAACTGCAATAGAAATGGCAACGGCTGTAGTGACAAGAAAGAATGAAATTGATTTTAAGCCGATTCTTCCAAGTTGTTTCGGGTCTCCAAGCCCAGCAGCCCCAAGCACGATAGAAATGAACACAACAGGAACAACTAGCATTTTAATGAGTCGAATAAACAATTGACCAAGTGGATTGAACACATATTGATTTAATGGTTCAAAAATGGATGGTGCAGCTAAATTTAAAGTGAGTCCGACAACTAAACCGAGAAATAATGCAATTAAGATTGCTTTTGTTTGTTTCAATATAACCCCCCCTTATTTTTGTGAAATTACTTTCTACATTAATTGTACCGAAAAACTACCTATTTTGACAATATTTTCTGAATATTTTGTATAAAAATATCTATTTAAATATAGATTGCTTTTGCTAGAGTAAGCAAAAAAATCGGGAAATCTAGTTAGAAAACAAAATAGACCATCACATAGGATGGTCTAGGGAAGGGGACAATTTATGTCAATTTAATTAGGGATGGAAGCCATTCAAAGACACTGGGGAATGTCTTATAAATTAGGGAGGAATAGCTTCGATACATATACTATAAAAGGTGGATGTGACCCCTATGTGAACATAGGGTGAAAGAGAGAGGGAGTTTTACATAAAGGATAAAGTAAACAAAGAAATAAGACCATCACAAATGATGGCCTAAGGAAGGGGACAATTTATGTCAATTTAATTAGGGATGGAAGTTGTTCAAGACACTGGGGAATGTCTTATAAATTAGGGAGGAACAACTTCGATACATATACTATAAAAGATGGATGTGACCGGGGTGTGAACATAGGGTGAAAGAGAGAGGGAGTTTTACATAAAGGATAAAGACAAAAAAATAAGACCATCACATAAGAGATGGTCAAGGAAGGGGACAATTTATGTCAACTTAATTAGGGATGGAAGCTATTCAAAGACACTGGGGAATGTCTTATAAATTAGGGAGGAACAGCTTCGATACATATACTATAAAAGATGGATGTGACCTTGATGTGAACATAGAGTGAAAGAGAGAGGGAGTTTTACATAAAGGATAAAGACAAAAAAATAAGACCATCACATAAGAGATGGTCAAGGAAGGGGACAATTTATGTCAATTTAATTAGGGATGGAAGTTGTTCAAGACACTGGGGAATGTCTTATAAATTAGGGAGGAACAACTTCGATACATATACTATAAAAGATAGATGTGACCTTGGCGTGAACATAGAGTGAAAGGTATGAGGATTTGAGAAATGATACATATAACATGATTGTTGCGAGAGTTATAGAGTGAGAATAAATAGAATAGAAAGTGTCTCGTCATAAAATGAAATAAAAGTTGAAAACTATGAAAAAAAGGATTATGCTCAACTATATTATGAGAATATAAGGTTTATCCCGCTATGTAAGGTTTGTTATAAGCTTTTAGTTATGAGGAGAAAAAGGGAGTTAGTGAATATGGAAGTAACGAAAAGACAAGGGTTGTATAATCGTTTTATACGATTAAATCCACCACAAATATTAGCATTAGGTTTTTTCTGCTTAATTGTGGTTGGCGGTTTGTTATTAAAGTTACCATTCGCAACGAAAGTACATATTAGTTGGGTAGATGCTTTCTTTACGGCAACGTCAGCAGCAACTGTAACGGGATTGGGAGTAGTAGATACTGCAAGTACGTTTACGATGTTTGGCGAGATTGTTATTATGTTTTTAATTCAAACAGGCGGTTTAGGTCTTATGACAATTGCCATTTTAATTGTTTGGGTATTAGGTAAAAAAATCGGATTACGCCATCGATTATTAATTGGAGAGGCATTTAATCAGACAAATATAGGTGGTCTTGTAAAATTAGTAAAACGTGTCTTTATATTTTCAATTTGTATTGAGTTGATTGGAGTCATCTTTTTATCATTTCGCTTTATTCCAGAGTTTGGTTTTGGAAAAGGTGTATACTATAGCATTTTTCACGTGATTGCATCTTATAATAATGCTGGATTTGCTCTATGGCCGGATAACTTAACAAGGTATGTAGGAGATCCTATTATTAATATAGGGATTTGCTCTTTAATCGTAATAGGTGGTCTCGGTTTTACTGTATTAATTGATATATGGTATAGCCGTAGTTTTCGAAAACTATCGCTTCATTCCAAAATTATGATTGTTGGAACAGTAGCGTTAAATGTTATAGCGATGATTGTGATTTTTGTATTGGAATATAATAATGTGAAGACGTTAGGGAATTTACCTTTAAATGAAAAGTTATGGGCTTCTTTTTTCCAAGGTATTACTCCTCGTACTGCTGGATTTAATACAGTTGACTACGGGGGTATGGAAGAATCATCTATATTATTTACGATGGTTTTAATGTTTATTGGTGCAGGAAGTGTATCAACGGGTGGAGGGATTAAATTAACAACGTTTGTTATTTTAGTTACATCTGTCCTTTCTTTCTTTAGAAAGAAAGAGGAAATCGTATTATTTCAGCGCACAATAAAAATGTCGACAGTAACGAGAGCGTTAGCTATTGCTGTTGCCAGTCAAATCCTCATTTTTGCAGCTGTATTTGTATTAATGCTTACAGAAAACTTCAGCTTTATTCAGTTACTATTTGAAACAATTTCAGCGTTCGGTACAGTAGGGTTAACGATGGGGATTACTGCAAAGCTATCAGCGTTTGGAAAATGCATTATTATGTTTGTTATGTTTTGTGGATTAATTGGACCGTTAACACTTGTGTTTTCTTTAGCGCGACCAGCAAAACAAAAAATTAAATATCCATCGGAAGATGTATTTACAGGATAAGGTATCCCGCATAAGCGAGATACCTTTTTCATTTTAAAAAAGGGAGAACAATAATCCGATAAGTGCTACTCGGAATAAAATTGCAATGAGTGCTGCAATTCCGCCGACAATCGCAGCGATACCACCAGTTACAGTAGCTCCGCGATTATAAGCATAAATCCCTAGTAATACAGAAACAAGACCAAATAATGTTGGGAAGGTAAAGAGTGATAAGATAGATAAAGCAAGAGCGATAAAGCCAGCAGTTGATCCAGCGGCCGACGATCTTACATCATCTTTATGATCTTTCTCATCGTAATCATAATCAATGCGCTGTGGTGCAACCTCAGCTGCATATTCTTCGTTATAATCACTATCTATTCTATCCCTTTTTTTATACTCATCAAATTTCTCAGTCAAAGTCATGACTCCTTTCATAACAAGGTTCAATAGTAGTATGTTTCTCTTTTTCTTTTTTATCCCGCTTTAATGGGCAGTAAGACTCCCACCTCAAAATTCAGCGAAAGCAAAGAAGTTAGGTGGGGGATCAATTATCCATAAGAGTCCGATTGGTGAGGACTAATAATCAGTGGGGGATGAAGAAAACCCCCACTGATTAAAGTTTCACTTTATCCGAGTATGTACAGGAAGTAATATCCATTTAGAAGGAAGAAATTGTTTTTTTGAAATAGGAAAAGTTAGTATGACTTCCTCTATTTTGGAAAGTATAAAAAAGAATAAGAAGGAAAGGGTGCAATACATAATGGAACATCCAATTGAAAATTTAATGAAAACAGCAATGACAAATTTAAAAGAGATGGTAGATGTAAATACAATTGTCGGAAGCCCAGTTTCAACGGCTGATGGAAATGTAGTATTAACAGTATCTCAAGTGGCTTTTGGTTTTGGTGCCGGCGGAAGTGATTTTAAAGGTGATTTTATTTCTGAAAAACATAATAACGGACAAGGGCAACATAAAGAGAACAAGCAAAGTCATCCATTTGGAGGCGGAAGCGGGGCTGGGGTTTCTATTAGTCCAGTTGCTTTTTTAGTAGTTGGTTCTAACGGTGTGCAAGTATTGCACCTCAATAGTAGTACGCATTTAATTGAAAAGGCTTTAAATACTGTACCAAGCACTGTAGATAAATTTGTAAATGGTCGCCAAAAGTGAACTTGCATTTTTTAGGAATTATGATATATTAGAAAAAGTGCGCTTTAGGATGATCGGAATAATTGAACTGTAAATATATATGATGTGTGGAATAAGGGAGAGGAATTTATGATTAATATCAAAAACTTAGTAGTTGGCTTATGTATGTTAGTAAGCGGTTTTGTTGTATATGTAATAAAAGAAAAAGCTCCATTCTAAAACAGACAAACCGTTACTGTCTGTTTTTAATTTGTAAAAAATGTTGACAAGTTATTGTATTGGTGTTAAAATTTTAATTCGTGTCTCGGTTACAGCTAGTGTAAAGTAAATAAATCTTATAAATATAATACGAAAAGTTTGCGAAAGATCGGGTAGTCTTACCAACAACTTTTGTGAACAAACCCTATAAATTATAATTGTAGGCTTTATAGGTATACTAGTGAATCAAGGAGCGGTCATTGGAACCGTGATGATGAGAGAGAGGTAGGGCTTTCATCCAGTATATGTTACTTTCCCGTTAGGTGAATATAAAAAAGAGGACTCCTTTTCAAAAGGAGTCCTCTTTCTTTTTTAAGTGCGGCTCTCAACTTGCTGACAAATTTCATCTGTTGTTAAACCATGAGCTGTAATTACCGATCCCTTAATAGATGTATCTGCAATACCCATCATATTGGAATCTTGCCCAGTTACAACACAACAATCGCACCCTTGTGCATCATGTTCGGAGTGAAGGGTAACGACCTCATGTCCCTGTTGCTTAAGAGCTTGTTGAACATCTGTTAATGAGTTTTCAACGCCGATTCTAGCCATAATTCTCACCTCCTACCATCTAGTTGCTAGTATGCTCAAGTACATCGCATATATTTATGCAAAGACGGTAGGAAGCCTATATTTATTCTGTTATTGAAGGATAGCTTAATTAACGTATCACTTTATCCCGCTTTAATGGGCAGTAAGACCCCTACCTCAAAATTCAGCGGGGGATCGGGCTGCCCATTAAAGTCCGATTGGTGAGGGCTAATAATCAGTGGGGGATGAAGAAAACCCCCGCTGATTAAAATTTCACTTTATTTAGTCGTTATATACACCAGTAAGCATTTGACTTACGAATTGATCGTTTAAAGTATCTTGGGCGGAAGAAGTATTTGAATGAATGTCGATTGAAGCAATAAAATTATTATGTTCTTTATTATTTGGTTCTACCTCTACATAATTATCGAATTTACAAAAACCTTTCGTATCCATTAGATCAAATAGTTGAAGCATTTCTACTACCTCTTGTCTCGTTCCTTTAATTTGTACACACGCCATATTGATTTCCTCCTTCATTTTGACAAATTGTTTTTTAAAAATAGGATTATGATTGCGAGATGAAAAATATGAATGTTATTTTTAGACAGCGTTATTTTTCTTATTTTCCCCCTTTTTCAGCAAAAGTCGTTGTATATTCCCGAATTTATAAAAACGGACGTCCGTTTATTGAATACAATAGATTCGTATCAATTGATGAAAATCCTTCTTTTAAACAAATATTTTTTTTAGTGGAATTTGGCGAAAAAAATTTTTTGACTTTTTGTAAACGTTAACAATGCTGTCAAATCAATATAATCAAAGATGTACGTACGATTAAAAATTATAAATTTTCTAAAAATTCACTTGATTTATTTAGAAAGGAGAGTAAACTAGGAAACAATAAAAAATTCATAGAACATAGGAGGCGCTTTCCAGTGAATGAGCAATGGATTTTCTTAAATGGAGAATTTGTTCCAAAAGACGAAGCAAAAGTTTCAGTATATGATCATGGTTATTTATATGGAGATGGAGTATTTGAAGGAATTAGAGTTTATAGCGGTAATGTTTTCCGTTTGAGAGAGCATCTTGTCCGGTTATATGAATCAGCAAAATCCATCATGTTAGAAATTCCATATTCTTTAGATGAAGTAACGAATATTGTTGTTGAGACGATTCGACAAAATAAATTATCTAATGGATACATTCGCCTTGTTGTATCGAGAGGTGCAGGAAATCTTGGATTAGATCCTGATTCTTGTAAGAAACCGAATGTAGTCGTAATTGCAGAACAACTATCTTTATTCCCACAAGAATATTATGAAAAAGGGATTCCGGTTGTAACAGTTGCAACGCGCCGAAACCGTCCAGATGTTTTGTCGCCTCAAGTAAAATCACTAAATTACTTAAACAATATTTTAGTTCGTATTGAAGCGAAATTAGCTGGAGTACAAGAAGCACTTATGTTAAATGATCAAGGATACGTAGCTGAAGGCTCAGGAGATAACGTGTTTATTGTAAAAGGAAATAAATTAATTACACCACCAAGTTCTGCTGGAGCGTTAGAAGGTATTACACGAAACGCTATTTTAGAAATCGGTGAAAAACTTGGATATGACGTTAGAGAAGAATTATTTACAAGACATGATGTATATGTAGCTGATGAAGTATTTTTAACAGGAACGGCTGCTGAAGTAATTGCTGTTACGACAGTAGATGGTAGAACGATTGGTTTAGGGCAAACAGGTCCACATACGAATCGTTTATTAGAAGAATTCCGAAAGTTAGTTATAGAAGATGGAGAGAAAATTTACGAAGAAAATAAAGTTGGATAACAACTTTTTATAACATAAGAAAGCGTTGAGAGGGAGGAGTAGTTGATTGTGAAGCCTCACAGAGAGTCGGTGGTTGCTGAAAACCGATGGTTCACGTCGACGAACATCGCCCTTGAGTGCTAAGCTGAAGCATTTGTCTAGGCTTAGACGGTAGCTCCGTTATTAGCTAGACCCATTAATGGGTCACTGAGGCAAGAGTATTCTTGCGAAGAAGGGTGGTACCGCGAAATCTTTCGTCCCTTCAGCACATAGCTGGAGTGTGGACGTAGGATTTTTTTTATTGATAAAAGTTTTCAAAAAGGGGGCTTATAAAAACAATGTCTTCAAAAACGGAAGAGAAACTGGCAACTGGTGCACAGCTATTGTTAGAAGCGCTAGAAAAGGAAGGAGTAGAAGTGATTTTCGGTTATCCTGGTGGTGCTGTTTTACCTCTTTATGATGCACTCTATGACTGTGAAATTCCGCATATTTTAACAAGGCATGAGCAAGGTGCTATTCACGCCGCTGAAGGGTATGCCAGAATTACTGGTAATCCAGGGGTTGTTATTGCAACGAGTGGACCAGGTGCTACAAATGTTATTACAGGTCTTGCAGATGCCATGATTGATTCGTTACCACTTGTTGTATTTACAGGGCAAGTAGCAACAACGTTAATTGGAAGTGATGCTTTCCAAGAAGCGGATATTATGGGGCTTACGATGCCGGTGACAAAGCATAACTATCAAGTGCGAAAAGCTTCAGATTTACCTCGAATTATTAAAGAAGCATTTCATATTGCTAGAACAGGAAGACCAGGCCCAGTCGTTATTGACCTTCCAAAAGATATGGTGGTAGAGCAAGGGGAACGATGTAATGACGTACAAATGGATTTACCAGGATACAACCCGAATTATGAACCGAATCTACTCCAAATAAACAAATTATTACAAGCAATTAGTGCTGCAAGTAAGCCGTTAATTTTAGCTGGAGCAGGTGTATTGCATGCGAAAGCATCAAAAGAGTTAACAAGTTTTGCTCGTAAATATGAAATCCCAGTTGTGCATACTTTACTTGGTCTTGGAGGCTTTCCGCCAGATGATGAACTTTTTCTGGGAATGGGAGGAATGCATGGTTCATACACAGCCAATATGGCGTTATATGAATGCGACTTACTTATTAATATAGGTGCAAGATTCGATGATCGGCTTACTGGAAATTTAGCTTATTTTGCTAAAGAGGCGACTGTTGCGCATATCGATATTGATCCAGCAGAAATCGGAAAAAATGTGCCGACTGAAATTCCTATTGTTGCAAGTGCTAAGCTAGCGTTGGAAGTATTACTTCAACCGGAAGGAAGGAAAGAAAATCATCATAATTGGCTTTCCTTATTAAAGAGTAGAAAAGAAAAATATCCACTATCTTATAAACGGAATTCGGAAAGTATTAAGCCTCAATACGCAATTGATATGTTATATGAACTTACGAAAGGAGAAGCGATTGTAACAACAGATGTTGGGCAACATCAAATGTGGGCCGCACAATATTATCCGCTGAAAAACCCAGATAAATGGGTAACTTCTGGAGGATTAGGAACGATGGGCTTCGGATTTCCAGCAGCAATTGGGGCACAAATTGCAAAGCCTGATGAACTAGTTATCGCAATTGTCGGTGACGCTGGATTTCAAATGACGCTGCAAGAATTAAGTGTGTTAAAAGAACACTCCTTACCTGTTAAAGTGTTTATTTTAAATAATGAAGCTTTAGGAATGGTAAGACAATGGCAAGATGAATTTTATAACAAAAGATATTCGCACTCTTTATTATCGTGTCAACCAGATTTCGTCGCTCTTGCGAATGCGTATGGCATAAAAGGAGTTCGCATAGATGATCCACTTCTTGCAAAGAAGCAAATACAGCATGCGATTGAATTACAAGAACCGGTCGTAATTGATTGCCGTGTACTTCAATCAGAAAAGGTAATGCCGATGGTTGCGCCAGGGAAAGGTGTTCACCAAATGGAGGGAGTGGAAAAAAGGTGAAGAGAATTGTTACAGCGACAGTTCGAAATCAAAGTGGTGTGTTAAACCGAATTACAGGTGTTATGACACGAAGGCATTTTAATATTGAAAGTATTTCAGTAGGTCATACAGAATCATCGGACATATCACGGATGACGATTGTTGTACACGTTGAAAATGAGCAGCAAGTTGAGCAGTTAATTAAACAACTTCATAAGCAAATTGATGTTCTGAAAGTATCAGATATTACGGAAGAAGCGATGATCGCAAGAGAACTTGCACTTATTAAAGTCGCAACATCAGTAGCAAGAGCAGAATTATATAGTTTAATTGAACCGTTTCGAGCCGCTGTAATAGATGTTGGGAAGGATTCCATAGTTGTGCAAGTAACCGGTACGCAGGAGAAAGTAGAAGCATTAATTGAATTACTTCGTCCATACGGTTTGAAAGAAATTGCTAGAACAGGTGTAACAGCATTTACGCGTAGTATGAAAAAACAAGATAAGCAAGTTATGTTAATTCAATAATCATTTAAATATAGGGGGAAATGAAAATGGCAAAAGTTTATTATGAGAAAGATGTAACGGTAAATGTATTAAAAGAAAAGAAAGTAGCAATCATCGGATATGGCTCGCAAGGTCATGCGCATGCGCAAAATTTGCGTGATAACGGATTTGATGTAGTAGTAGGTTTAAGAAAAGGTAAGTCTTGGGATAAAGCGAAAGAAGATGGATTTTCTGTATATACAGTAGCAGAAGCAACGGAGCAGGCTGATTTAGTAATGATTTTACTACCGGATGAACTGCAGCCAGAAGTATATGAAGCGGAAATTGCACCAAATTTACAGGCAGGAAATTCTCTCGTTTTTGCACACGGATTTAATGTTCACTTTGATCAAGTGAAACCACCAGCTAATGTAGATGTATTTCTAGTAGCGCCTAAAGGTCCAGGGCATCTTGTACGCCGTACGTTTGCTGAAGGCGGAGCCGTACCTGCATTATTTGCCGTATACCAAGATGCGACAGGAGTTGCGACTGAAAAGGCACTTTCTTATGCTGATGGAATTGGAGCGACGAGAGCGGGCGTATTAGAAACGACGTTTAAAGAAGAAACAGAAACAGATTTATTTGGAGAGCAAGCTGTACTTTGCGGCGGAGTAACTGCGCTAGTAAAAGCTGGATTTGAAACGCTAGTTGATGCAGGATACCAGCCTGAACTTGCATATTTTGAATGTTTACATGAACTAAAACTAATCGTTGACCTTATGTATGAAGGCGGACTTGAAAATATGAGATATTCAGTTTCAGATACAGCGCAGTGGGGCGACTTCGTATCAGGACCACGCGTTGTAACGGAAGATACGAAGAAAGCGATGGGTGCAGTGCTAGCCGAAATTCAAGATGGTACATTTGCAAGAGGCTGGATTGCAGAGCATAAAGCAGGAAAACCGAATTTCCATGCTACAAATGAGAAAGAGAATGAACATGAAATCGAAGTAGTTGGACGTAAATTACGTGAAATGATGCCTTTCGTACAGCCGCGAGTAAAGGCAGGGGTCAAATAATATGAAGCAGATTTTGTTCATGGATACGACGCTACGTGATGGCGAACAATCACCAGGAGTGAATTTAAATGAACAAGAGAAATTGCAAATTGCAAGGCAATTAGAGAGATTGGGTATTAATGTCATGGAGGCTGGCTTTGCAGCAGCTTCCGAAGGGGATTTTCAATCGGTAAAACGCATCGCAAATACGATTCAAAATGCTACAGTTATGAGTTTAGCTAGAGCGAAAGAAAGTGATATTCGAAGAGCATATGAAGCGGTGAAAGGTGCTGTATCTCCTCGTCTACACGTATTTTTAGCTACGAGTGATATTCATATGAAGTATAAACTTTGTATGTCAAAGGAAGATGTATTAGATAGTATTCATCGCTCGGTTACACTTGGGAAATCGTTATTTCCGACAGTACAATTTTCTGCAGAAGATGCGACAAGAACAGCAAGAGATTTTTTAGCTGAGGCAGTAGAAGTTGCGATTCGTGCAGGAGCAAATGTAATTAATATTCCAGATACAGTTGGATATACGAATCCAGAAGAATATTATTCTCTTTTTAAATACTTACAAGAATCCGTTCCTTCATATGAAAAAGCAATTTTCTCTTGTCATTGTCACGATGATCTTGGAATGGCTGTAGCCAATTCATTAGCTGCGGTTGAAGGTGGAGCATTGCAAGTAGAAGGAACAATTAATGGAATTGGAGAAAGAGCAGGGAATGCGGCGTTAGAAGAGGTCGCAGTTGCTCTTCATATTAGAAAAGATTTCTATAAAGCGGAGTCTTCTATGACGCTAAAAGAAATTAAAGCGACGAGTACATTAGTAAGCAGATTATCAGGTATGGTCGTACCGAAAAATAAAGCGATTGTTGGAGCAAATGCATTCGCTCATGAATCAGGAATTCATCAAGATGGTGTATTAAAAGAAGTGACAACGTATGAGATTATTGAACCAGAGCTAGTAGGCGAATCTCAAAATCTATTTGTACTTGGAAAACATTCTGGACGTCACGCGTTTACAGAAAAAATGAAAGAGCTTGGCTATGAATTTACAAAGGAAGAACGAGATGCGGTGTTTGAAGCGTTTAAAAAATTAGCTGATCGTAAGAAGGAAATTACGGAGGAAGATTTACGTGCACTTATGCTTGGTGAAGCAGCATTTGCAGCTCAGCAATATACCATTACGCAACTGCAAGTACATTTCGTATCAAATAGTACACAATGCGCGACAGTTGTGCTAAAAGATGAGGAAGGAAATGTATACGAAGATGCAGCTACTGGCTCTGGTAGTATTGAGGCAATTTATAATGCAATTCAAAGAATTTTAGGATTAGAATGTGAATTGGCGGATTATCGCATACAATCTATTACACAAGGTCAAGACGCACTAGCTCATGTTCATGTTGAATTAAAAGAAGGAACGCATCAAGTATCAGGTTTTGGTGTCGCGCAAGACGTATTGGAAGCGTCGGCGAGAGCATATGTCCATGCGGCGGGGAAATTAAAATCTTTTATCCAGCTTGTGAAATAAGTGGTTGATAGGTGAGAGAAGCTTTCCTCACCTATCAAATTAAAGTTCTGAAAATTCAGTTAAAAGGAGTGTTGAAATTGGAAAAACGTATCGTTTGTTTAGCTGGTGATGGTGTTGGCCCGGAAGTTATGGAAAGTGCGAAGGAAGTATTGCATATGGTAGAGAGATTATATGGGCATCGTTTTCATTTGCAAGATGAGTACTTTGGTGGGAGTGCTATCGATTTAAATGGGCAACCATTACCACAACGAACGCTTGCCGCCTGTTTAGCAAGTGATGCAGTTTTACTAGGAGCAGTTGGTGGACCAAGGTGGGATAGTGCGAAAGAAAGACCAGAAAAAGGATTGTTAGCTTTAAGAAAAGGACTCGGCGTATTTGCGAATGTTCGCCCTGTAACGGTAGAAAGCGCAACGGCACATTTATCGCCATTAAAAAAGGCTGATGAAATTGATTTCGTTGTCGTTCGTGAATTAACAGGCGGAATTTATTTTTCTTATCCGAAAGAACGAACGGACGAAGTAGCAACCGATACACTTACGTATCATCGTCATGAAATTGAACGTATCGTTTCATATGCTTTTCAATTAGCGAGCAAGCGGAAGAAGAAAGTAACATCGATTGATAAGGCGAATGTTTTAGAGTCTAGTAAACTATGGCGAACTGTGACAGAAGAAGTAGCACTTCGTTATCCAGGCGTTGAACTAGAACATATTTTAGTAGATGCCGCTGCGATGGAATTAATTCGAAATCCAGGACGGTTTGATGTAATTGTAACGGAAAATTTATTTGGAGATATTTTGAGTGACGAGGCTTCCGTATTAGCTGGATCATTAGGGATGCTTCCATCAGCAAGTCACGCGGAAAAGGGACCTTCATTATACGAGCCTATTCACGGATCAGCACCGGATATTGCCGGGAAAAATAAGGCGAATCCAATTGCAATGATGCGCTCTGTTGCAATGATGCTTGGGCAATCGTTCGGATTAACGAGAGAAGGGTGTGCAATTGAAGATGCAATTTCTGCAGTCCTTACATCAGGGAAATGTACAGCAGATATCGGGGGGACTGAAACGACAACTTCATTTACGAAGGCGGTTATGCAGGAAATGGAAGAGCAAGCGTTAGTAGGGAGAGGGAGATAATGGGGAAAAGGTTGCTAGATAAACTATGGGAAAGACATATAGTTACGACAAACGAAAATGGGTTGGATTTATTATATATCGATCTTCATCTTGTCCATGAAGTAACGTCACCGCAAGCCTTTGAAGGCTTGCGGCTTACAAATCGAACGGTCCGTAGACCAGATTTAACATTCGCAACGATGGATCATAATATTCCAACGAAAGATGTTTGGAATATTACCGATCGTATTGCGAAACAGCAACTAGATACACTTCGTGAAAATTGTAAACAATTTCAGGTACCGTTAGCGGATATTGGAGATGAAGAGCAAGGGATTGTTCATGTTATCGGACCAGAACTTGGGCTCACGCAGCCAGGAAAAACAATTGTTTGTGGTGATAGTCATACAGCAACACACGGTGCGTTTGGCGCGCTAGCATTTGGCATTGGCACGAGTGAAGTGGAACATGTATTGGCGACACAAACGTTATGGCAACGTAAACCGAAAGCGATGGGCATTGAGTTAAAAGGGAAATTACAGAAAGGTGTTTACGCGAAAGATATTATTTTGCATCTCCTTTCGAAGTACGGTGTAGCAGTTGGAACCGGATACGTAATGGAGTTTTACGGAGAGACAATTGGAGCTATGGAGATGGAAGAGAGAATGACGCTTTGTAATATGGCAATTGAAGGAGGGGCAAAGGCTGGTATTATAGCACCAGATGAAAAAACATTTACTTATGTAAAAGGACGTCAATATGCACCGAAAGACTATGAAACTTTCGAGAAAAAATGGTCTGAACTGTATACAGATTCAGATGCGATTTATGATTTACATATTTCAATTGATGTGGCGGATTTAGCACCGTACGTTACGTGGGGAACAAACCCGAGTATGGGTGTTCGTATTGATGAAAAATTGCCAGAAAAGCATGATGCAAATGATGAAAGAGCATTTTCTTATATGGGATTAAGCCCAGGACAAAGTACGTATGACATTCCAGTTCAGCATGTTTTTATTGGATCTTGTACAAATTCTAGGCTCTCTGATTTAGAAATTGCTGCTTCTGTTGTGAAAGGGAGAAAGGTAAAAGAAGGTGTGCGAGCACTCGTTGTGCCTGGATCGAAAAGAGTAAGAGAAGCTGCGATGCAAAAAGGGCTACATCACATCTTTGAAGAAGCAGGATTTGAATGGAGAGAGCCTGGATGTTCAATGTGTCTTGGAATGAATCCAGATCAAGTACCTGAGGGAGAACATTGTGCTTCCACTTCAAACCGCAATTTTGAAGGAAGACAAGGAAAAGGAGCGCGAACACATTTGGTTAGCCCAGCAATGGCGGCAGCAGCTGCGTTATATGGTCATTTTGTTGATACTAGAAAGGAGAGTTATGATGGAGCCATTTCGTATTCATAAAGGTACTGCCGCAGTACTGATGAATGATAACATTGATACAGATCAAATTATTCCGAAGCAATATTTAAAGAGAATTGAAAGGACGGGATTTGGAAAATATTTATTCGATGAATGGCGTTATGATAATAACCGCCATGAAAACCCTAATTTTCCACTTAATGCACTAGATAGAAAAGGAGCAAGTATATTAATTACAGGTGATAATTTTGGTTGCGGTTCTTCAAGAGAACATGCTCCATGGGCGCTTGTTGATTATGGTTTCCGTGTTATTATCGCTGGCGGGTTTGCAGATATTTTTTATATGAATTGTATGAAAAATGGTATGTTACCAATTGTAATGGATAAAGAAATGCGAGAACAAATTGCTAAAACGGATGCGAGAGAACAAATAGAAGTAGATTTAGAGAATGAAGTCATCACAACGAGTACGCACAAGTTTCATTTTACAATCGAGAAAATGTGGAAAGAGAAATTATTAAATGGTCTAGATGAAATTAGTATTACAATGCAATATGAACAAAAAATTGTAGAATATGAAAGGGAAGTAGCTTTATATTAAGAAATAACGGAATGTTCGAAATGTATTTACATTCAGAATTAAGTATTATATACTATGTAAAAAATCAGAGGAGAAAGGGAGTAAGTATTATGAATATCGTGCAACCTATTGAAATGCTTACACAACTACATCATCATACATAAAGCCCTTGAACCTAGCGTGAAAACGTGTAGGCACAAGGGTTATTCCCGTTGTACCTACACTCTACTAAAGAGCCTTGTAGGTATTTTGTCTACAAGGCTCTTTTTATTTTCGGTTTAGGTGAATGAAATAGGCATACATTAGAAAGGGAAAGGTGTGAGAATTTAGATGACAAAATGGAAACGTGCAAATCCAAATGGAACGAGAGATTATTTATTCGAAGAATGTACGTTAATTGAAGAAGTGGAGCAAAAATTAAGACGTACTTTTTTAGAGCGAGGTTATGAGGAAATAAGGACACCAACAATAGAATTTTATGATGTGTTTGCCTTTCAAAATAGACCGATAGATGAAGAAAAGATGTATAAATTTTTTGATGAAAAGGGACGGATTATCGTCTTGCGTCCAGATATGACAATTCCTTTAGCGAGAGTGATGGGAACGCAGAGGTGGGATACGCCGCTAAAACTGACGTATGGCGGGAATGTATTTCGGGCGAATGAGTCTCTTACTGGTAAATATAATGAAATTATACAAAGTGGTATTGAAATTATTGGGATTGATAATGTAAGAGCTGAAATTGAATGTGTTATAAGCGTCATTCAATCACTTCAAAAGGTGAAGGTGCAATCTTTTACAATAGAGATTGGGCAAGTGCAGTTATATAAATGTATTGTCAAAAAGCTCTCCATTCATGAGGAAGAAGAGAGAGTACTTAGAACATATATTGAAAGTAAAAATTATGCTGCTCTATCAAATTTTATTAGAGAAAAGAAATTAGATCGATGTGATGAAACAGTAAGATTACTTGAGAAATTACCAAGGTTATTTGGGAATTTAGAAGTAATTGAGGAAGCGGAAAAACTCGCCTCAAGTAATGAAATGAAAATGGCCATCGCAAGAGTGAAAGAAATATATGTAGCCATTGAAAAACTAGGCTATGGATCTTACATATCAATTGATTTAGGTATGATCCAACATCTAGATTACTATACAGGAGTTATTTTCAAAGGGTATATATATGAAATTGGAGAAGAAATTGTTAGTGGTGGAAGATATGATGAGTTAATTGGAAATTTTGGAGAAATGCTGCCGGCTGTTGGACTCGCGGTGCAAGTCAATCAAATTGTGAAGGCGCTGCAAGAGCAGCAAGAAGCATATGAACGAAAGAGAATAGATATAATCATTCATTATGAGTTAAATAGATTAGCAGAAGCGGAAAGATTAAGAAGTTTACTTCAAAAGGACGGGAAAAAAGTAGAGCTATCCTTATTCTCTAATGTAAACGACACCTTTCAATTTGCAAGAAAAAACCAAATAGTAACGGTCGTTGAGGCGAAGAATGAATCATTAGTGGAATATGTATGGAAAGAGAAATGGATAGTCCAGAAAGAAGGAGAGACCTCATGCGTAACATTCAAATTGCGTTAACGAAAGGGAGATTAGAAAAGCATGTGATTCCACTCTTTGAGCAAATTGGAATTGATTGTTCAGAGCTCAAAAATAAAGGGCGAAAGCTTGTCTTTCAAAGTAAGAATACAGATATCTCATTTATTTTAGTGAAAGCATTAGATGTTGCTACTTATGTAGAACATGGAGTAGCGGATATTGGGGTCGTTGGAAAAGATATTTTAATGGAAAATGAGAAAGATATTTATGAAATGTTGGATTTAGGAGTAGGCGTGTGTAAGTTTTGTGTGGCTTCTATTCCTACTTATAACCCGAAGAGCTACCGGAAGAAACGTATTGCAACGAAATATCCCCATATTACTTCTAACTATTTTCATGATAAAGGAGAGGATGTAGAAATTATTAAAATAGAAGGTTCTGTAGAAATCGCTCCTATTCTTGGATTGGCAGATGCAATTGTTGATATTGTTGAAACAGGAACAACATTACAAGAAAATGGACTCATTGTATTTGAGGAAATGTATTCTATATCTGCTCGAATGATTGTAAATAAGGCTGCATTAAAAACTAAAAAAGACGAAATATTCAGTATTGTAAATATGATGGAGCAAGAAATTTTGTCAGGAAAATAGGGGGACTTGAAATGGAGATCGTTTGTGAAGATTTTCAAAAGGCGTTATCGAAAATAAAATTGCTACGAGAAAACGCTAATATAATAGAAGAAACTGTTCAAAGAAGTGTAAGAGAGATCGTTCAAAATGTAAGGGAGAATAGGGATGAGGCCCTATCTTTTTATACAAACAAGTTTGATGGTGTGGAGATGAAAGAGTTTCGTGTAAGTGAAGAAGAAATAAAACGAGCGAGTATGTTCGTAGAAAATTCATTTTTAGAAGCGTTACAAGAGGCGAAGAAAAACATTATATCGTATCATGAAAAGCAAAAAAGGCAATCTATATTCGATTGCGAGAATGAAGGCATCATTAGGGGACAAATCATTCGGCCATTAGAAAATGTAGGAGTATACGTGCCAGGCGGAACTGCTTCCTATCCTTCATCGGTATTAATGAATGTATTACCAGCGAAACTCGCTGGTGTGAAAAAGATTGTAATGGTAACACCGCCGAGAGAAGGAGGAATTGATCCACATATTTTAGTTGCTGCAAGTCTTGCAGGGGTAGATGAAATTTATATGATAGGTGGTGCGCAAGCAATTGCTGCCTTAGCATACGGGACGGAATCGATTCCGAAAGTGGATAAAATAGTTGGACCAGGAAATTTGTACGTCGCTCTAGCGAAACGAGAAGTATATGGAATAGTAAATATCGATATGATTGCTGGACCGTCAGAAATTGTAGTTATTGCTGATGAAACCGGCAATGCAAAATATATTGCTGCTGATTTACTATCACAGGCAGAGCATGACGAGAGAGCGACAGCAATTTGTATTACAACGAATATAGAGTTAGCAAAAGAAGTAGAAAAAGAGATAGAAAGACAGTTAGAAACATTACCAAGAAGCGAAATTGCACGTGAATCGATAAATAGAAATGGAGCCATTTGTATCGTTCCCTCTTTAGATGAGGCACTGCAATTATCGAATGAAATCGCCCCGGAACATTTAGAGTTACATATAAAAGAACCGATGAATGCACTAGCTTACGTGAAACATGCAGGATCTATCTTTCTTGGACCATATGCGCCGGAACCACTTGGCGATTATGTAGCAGGACCGAATCACGTGTTACCGACAAGTGGAACGGCAAGGTTTTTCTCACCGTTATCAGTTGATGATTTCGTGAAAAAATCAAGCTTTTTGTCTTATACAGAGGAAGCGTTAAGAGATGTACAACATCACATTGTAGAACTTGCGAATAAAGAAGGGTTACATGCGCATGCGAGAGCAATTCAAATAAGATTTGAGGAGGAGGAAGAATAATGCGTGAGTCTAGTCAAATACGTGAGACGACAGAAACAAAAATAAAATTAAGTTTGCAGCTTGATGAAGGAAAGGATGTTTCTGTACAAACGGGAGTTGGATTTTTTGATCATATGCTAACTTTATTTGCAAGGCATGGAAGATTCGGTTTGCAAGTGGAGGCGGAAGGCGATGTGTTCGTTGATGCACATCATACAGTTGAAGATGTTGGAATTGTGCTCGGAAATTGTTTGAAAGAAGCATTGCAAAATAAAGAGGGGATTAACCGTTATGGCTCTGCTTATGTACCAATGGATGAATCTTTAGGTTTTGTCGCAATTGATATAAGCGGACGCTCGTATATTGTATTTCAAGGAGAATTAACAAATCCGAAGCTAGGGGATTTTGATACAGAACTAACAGAAGAATTCTTTAGAGCAGTTGCTCATGCTGCAAATATTACGTTACATGCCCGCATTTTATATGGAAGTAATACACATCACAAAGTTGAAGCATTATTTAAAGCATTTGGTCGAGCGCTTAGGGAAGCAGTTGATAAAAATACCAACATTACTGGTGTAAATTCAACGAAAGGGATGTTGTAATTGATTGCTATTATAGATTATGGAATGGGAAATATTCGTAGTGTAGAACAAGCATTAAAATATATTGGAGCAGAGTACATCGTAACGAGTGATAAAGAAGAAATTTTTAAAAGTGATGGAGTGATTTTACCAGGAGTAGGTGCATTTCCAAAAGCGATGGATGTATTGGAAGAAAAAGATTTAGTGTGTGTATTAAAAGAAGTCGGGCGTTCAGGAAAACCGCTTCTAGGCATTTGCTTAGGAATGCAGCTTTTATTTGAAAAAAGTGAAGAACTACAAGACTGTAACGGATTAAGTTTATTACCAGGTGTTATTCGAAAGCTAAAAGTCCCTTATAAAATTCCACATATGGGATGGAATGAGTTAAAGAAAGAGGGGGAAATAGCGCTTTGGAATGGAGTAGAGGACGGTTCTTTCGTATATTATGTTCACTCTTATTACGCAGATTGTCCAAATGAAATTGTATATGGAATAAGTGAATATGGATTGAAAGTACCTGGTTTTGTAGCGAAAGGAAATATATACGGCGCACAGTTTCATCCTGAAAAAAGTGGTGACATTGGGATGCAAATGTTGAAAAATTTCAAAGGGGTGGTAGAAGCATGGAAATCTTCCCAGCTATCGATTTAAAAGAGGGGCGATGCGTTAGACTGTATCAAGGAGAGTTTAGTAAAGAAACAGTAATGAATGAAGACCCGGTTGCGCAAGCAATTGTATTCGAAAAATCAGGAGCGAAAACACTGCATATTGTTGATTTAGATGGTGCAATTGCTGGTGAGTCAGTAAATTTGCTCGTTATTGAAAGGATTTGCAAGGCAGTACGTATTCCAGTGCAAGTAGGAGGAGGTATTCGATCACTTGTAGCGGTAGAGAAGTTATTGTCAGTAGGTGTAGATAAAGTGATTTTAGGAACAGCTGCTCTTTATGATAAGACATTTTTAGAGGAGGCGGTTCGTCTATATAAAGAAAAAATTATTGTTGGAATTGATGCGAAAAATGGTTTCGTAGCAACGAGAGGCTGGCTTGATGTGTCTGAAATTTCTTACATTTATTTAGCGAAGCAAATGGAGAACGTAGGTGTTCAAACGATTGTGTTTACAGACATTTCGAAAGACGGGACACTTGCAGGGCCGAATGTAGAGCAATTGGAGTTACTACAAAAAAGTGTTGCTATTCGTCTTATTGCTTCTGGAGGAGTGGCATCTATTCAAGATGTGAAAAAATTAAATGATATGAATATATACGGCGTCATAATTGGTAAGGCTCTTTACGAGAAAACGATTAATTTAGAAGAAGTGTTAGAGGTAACAAAGTTATGTTAGCGAAACGCATTATTCCATGTCTAGATGTGAAAGAAGGGCGAGTCGTAAAAGGTGTAAATTTTATAGGATTACAAGACGTCGGTGATCCTGTTGAAATAGCTGCTTTATACAATGATGCGGGAGCAGATGAAATTGTATTTTTAGATATTACGGCAACGCATGAAGGACGAAAAACAATTATCGATGTTGTAGAACAAACAGCTTCGAAAGTATTTATTCCTCTTACAGTTGGCGGGGGGATTTCAAGTGTTAAAGATATGTACAATTTACTAAGAGCTGGAGCAGATAAAGTTTCAATTAACTCAGCGGCAGTGCGAAATCCAAAGCTAATCAAAGAAGGGGCAGAACACTTTGGCTCACAATGTATTGTCGTCGCAATTGATGCTAGAAAAATAGCAGAAGATAAGTGGAATGTATATGTGAACGGCGGAAGAGTTGATACGGGAATGGATGCAATTGAATGGGCAAATCGCGTTACCGGGCTAGGGGCAGGCGAAATTTTGTTAACGAGTATGGATGCAGATGGAACGAAAAATGGATATGACCTTCGTTTAACAGAAGAAATTTCAAAAAGCGTTTCCGTACCAGTCATTGCGTCAGGCGGGTGCGGCCATGTTAATCACATTATAGAAGTTTTTCAAAAGACAACAGTTGATGCAGCGTTAGCGGCATCCATCTTTCATTATGGTGAGGCAACAGTGCAGGACGTAAAGAGAAAATTAAGAAATGCAAACGTTGAGGTGCGGTTATGAAACCAAACTTTTCAAAAGGATTACTACCAGCAGTTGTAATGGAAGAAGGTACAAAAGAGATTTTAATGCTAGCTTATATGAATGAAGAAGCATATGAAAAAACGCTAGAAACGAAAAGAACATGGTTTTATTCTCGTTCAAGAAGGTCGTTATGGAATAAAGGAGAAACATCAGGAAATGTCCAATATGTGCAATCTCTTTATCTAGATTGTGATCAAGATTCAATCGTTGTTGTCGTAAAACAAGTAGGACCTGCTTGTCATACAGGAGAGAAAACGTGTTTTCATTACAAAATTATATAGGGGGATACATATGGGAAACGCCTTTACATTACTATTTGAAACAATTGAAGAACGAAAGAGAAATCCACTTCCTGAATCGTATACAAATTACTTGTTTTCAAAAGGAGAAGATAAAATTTTAAAGAAAATTGGTGAAGAATGCACGGAAGTAATTATCGCATCTAAAAATAATGATAAAGAAGAATTAGTGAAAGAAATGGTGGATGTATTGTATCACTGCTTCGTTTTATTAGCCGAAAAAAATATATCATTTGAAGATGTTATGGAGGAAGTGACAGAAAGAAATGGGAAGCTTTCGCGAGTAGGGGACAGAAGAGACATAGATACATTATAAGGGGGAATATAGATGAAGGTGGATTATCACATTCATTTAGAAGAAGGGCCATATTCAATAGGGTGGTTAGCTAAAATAAATGAATCATTGCAACAGTATGAACCGCTTAAAGAAGAAAAACATTCTATGGAATGGCTTGTGAAAACACAAGAACGCCTGCAAAGACGTGTGAAAGAAGGGCCATTTACAACGAAATGGATTGATTTATATTTAGAAGAAGCTTTGCGAAAAGGTATAAAAGAAGTTGGTATTGTCGATCATTTATACCGTTTTTATGAAGCGAAAGAATACTATGAAAGATATGTCGATATTAGTGACTCTAAGCTCGGTCGTTTACAGAAGGAATGGCTAGATCAAGTAAGGGTAGCATCACTACATGATTTTACAAAGGCAATAGAAGAAGCGAAAGAACGTTGGAGTAAACGAGGCGTGACGCTTAAACTTGGAATTGAAGCGGATTATTTTATTGGTGGTGAACAAGAATTACAATCTTTACTAGCATTAGGAGACTTTGATTATGTAATTGGTTCTGTCCATTTTTTAAATGGCTGGGGATTTGATAATCCAGACACGAAAGAATATTTTAAGGAGCATAACTTATATGCTTTATATGATACGTTTTTCAAAACGGTTGAGTGTGCAGTTCGCTCTCAGTTATTTGATATAATAGCTCATCTTGATAACATAAAGGTATTTAATTATCGGTTAGATGAGAATGAACAACTTTCGTATTATAAGGACATTGCGCGTGCATTAGTAGAAACAAATACGGCAACGGAAATAAATGCAGGCTTGTACTATCGATATCCTGTGCGCGAAATGTGTCCGAGCCCACTATATTTACAAGTACTAGCTAAGCACGAGGTTCCGATTACTCTCTCCTCAGATGCTCATTATCCGCATGACTTAGGAAAATATGTGGAAGAGAATATAAAGACGTTACGCAGTCATGATATTTCACACTTAGCTACCTTTACGAAACGAGTAAGAACGATGAGATTACTGGAAGAAGAAGTATCCATTTCAAAATAATCACGATTTTTTGATGAAAACCCTCCTTTTTGTTCAAAATAAGAAAGAATAAAAAGGAGGGTAAGAAATGGCGAAACAACAAAATAAACAAAATGTACAAAGTGTACAGCAACAAGCGTATACTTCTGAAACGAATGCTACATCTCAATCCGTTATTGAGGAACAAATTAGTGATACAGTTGCAGAAGGAACGATCGATGTGAAGCTTGGAAAAGAATCGCAAGAAAAAGCATAAGAAGAGGGGAGACTTGCATCTCCTCTTTTTTTATGGAAAAGTGTCGATTTTCAAAACTATAATCAAATTCCTTGGTTTTTATATGTGGATTTCTTACAATGAAAGATAAGAGGTATCTTATTTTCTATAGAAGAGGTGTTAGTAGTGGCGAAAATATTAGTAGCAGGAAAAATTCCAGCAATCGGATTAGAACTATTAAAGGATCATGATGTAGAAATGTATGATAAAGAGGCTTTAATTTCTTTAGATGAATTAACAGAGCGTGCAAAAGATAAAGATGCATTGTTGAGCCTACTTTCTACAAAGGTGACAAAAGAAGTGATTGATGCGGCACCTAATTTGAAGATTATTGCAAACTACGGTGCTGGTTACGATAATATTGATTACTCGTATGCTGGAGAAAAAGGGATTGCGGTAACGAATACACCGAAAGTATCAACTGAAGCGACAGCAGAATTAACATTTGCACTTCTTTTAGCAGCTGCACGTAGAATTCCGGAAGGTGATACGTTATGTCGTACAACTGGATTTAACGGATGGGCACCATTATTTTTCTTAGGCCGTGAAGTACATGGGAAAACAATTGGAATTATTGGCCTTGGAGAAATCGGAAAGGCAGTTGCAAAGCGTGCGAAAGCGTTTGGAATGAATGTTTTATATACAGGGCCAAATCGAAAACCTGAAGCTGAAAGTGAACTGGAAGCAACATATGTAACATTGGAAGAATTATTACAAACAGCAGACTTTATTACAATTAACTGTGCGTATAATCCGAAATTGCATCATATGATTGATGAAGAACAGTTTAAAATGATGAAGAAAACAGCGTATATTGTAAATGCTTCACGTGGACCAATTATGCATGAAGCGGCACTTGCTCAAGCATTAAAAACGAATGAAATTGAAGGGGCGGCTCTTGATGTATTTGAATTTGAACCGAAAATTATTGAAGAGCTAAAAGAATTAAAGAATGTAGTGCTTGCTCCTCACGTAGGAAATGCAACATTCGAAACGCGTGATGCGATGGCTGAAATGGCAGTAAGAAATATTTTAGCCGTATTAAAAGGTGAAGAGCCTGTAACACCTGTAAATCAAAAAGCAGTAGTTACAAAATAAAAAGAAACCTTCCGAAATCGGAAGGTTTCTTATTTTTCTTTATTTGCTCTTTTAGACGGTCTTTGTCTAAGAAATTGAGATAGCATATACAAAATATATAGTGGAATAGCAATGAATAAGAAAACAGAAAAGTTACCGATCCCTGTTTGGTACATTGTGATAATGCTTCCAACTAAAAATAGTGTAATAATGATGCTATATCGTGGAAGTGGTACATCTTTTAAACTTGGGATACGAATGCGGCTCACCATTAAAAATGCGAACGTTACAAAGACTGTAATAAGAACGATTTTTGGAATGATATGTGAAAATAATGTTAAGAAAGCAACAAGCCCTCCCGCTGCTGTAATCGGTACCCCAGTGAAATATTTCATTGAAGTAGAAGATGGTGTTACATTAAATCGTGCTAAACGATATGCTCCGAAAAGAGGGAATAGTCCCGCTATGTATAGTCCGATGATTCCGTAATTGGAGAAAGATGTGTAATACATAAGAACAGCAGGTGCGGCACCAAATGTCACGACATCCGCAAGTGAGTCAAGCTCTTTTCCCATTTGTGAATCAACGCGTAATAAACGAGCAACACGCCCATCAAGACTATCTAACATCATCCCGATAAGTACTAAAATAGCAGCTGATTTATAATATCCTAAAGATGCATAGCCGATTGACAAGAATCCACTATATAAATTTCCGAGCGTAAATAAGTTTGGAATAGCTGCTCTATACAAAATCTGATCCCTTGCTTTCTGTAATAAATTCTTAATTAGTGTATGAAATTTTACTTATTTTATCATACCATAAATTTCTTCCTCATACGAAAGAAATTCCCAATTTGTGAAAGATTTCATAGAAGAATGATTTGAAAAATAAGTAAAAAAAGAAGCAACTTTTATAAAGTTGCTTCTAGTACTACTCAAATTTTGTTGTCATTGTTCCAGTTTTATAACGATTGTTAGGATCGAAACGCAATAAATCTCCATAAATGAGTTTATCGGAGAGTTTCAATTCAGTTTTTGCTTTTTCAATATTTGGTTGGCATAATGAAATGTCAGCTTGTTCACCTGTATTTCGTTTATAGCACATGTTTTTTGTATACACATAATCTTCCGAAACGAAGCTACCATCACGCATTACCATAAGTGGATCTTTCTCTTTAATAAATAAGTCAGTTCCAAATTCAACGGATTGATTTGTTTTAATACCAAGTAAATGAAGTAGCGTTGGTTTAATATCAATTTGACCAGATACTTTAGAAATGACTTTTCCTTCTTGACCAGGTACATGAATAATGAGAGGGACGCGTTGTAATTGCATAGAATCAAACGGTGTAATAGAGTCTTTTCCAAGGAACTGGGCCATAGCAGCATTATGGTTTTCTGAAATGCCGTAATGATCTCCATAAATGACAATAACAGAATTATCATACAGTCCTTCATCTTTTAACTGTTTAATAAATAATTTAAGAGCTTCATCCGTGTAACGAACGGTTGGGAAGTAGCGGTTTACAACACCACTTTCCGAATTAAACTCATCAACATATTGATCTTCTGGATTTAGAAGAAATGGAAAATGGTTTGTTAAAGTAATAAATTTTGTATAGAACGGTTGTGGTAAAGATTTTAGCTTTGGAATCGATTGTTCAAAGAACTCTTTATCTTTTAATCCCCAGCCGACAGACATTTGTTCTGTGCCTACGTAATCATTTAAATTAAAGTAACGATCATATCCGAGCGCAGGATACATTACATCACGATTCCAAAACGTTTTATCGTTTGAATGGAAGACAGCAGAAGAATATCCGTATTTCTTTAATTGCTCTGGTGTAGCTGTATATTCATTTGTTGCGTGAGTAAAGAATACAGAACCGCGGTCTAACGGATAAAGTGAATTTTCAACGATAAATTCAGCATCAGAAGTTTTACCTTGTCCCGTTTGATGATAGAAGTTATCGAAATAAAAACTATCTTTAATAAATTCATTTAAAAATGGAGTAATTTCTTTTCCATTTATTTTTTTATTAATAACAAAACTTTGTGTAGATTCCATGGAAATCAAAATAACATTTTTACCTTTTGCAGCTCCAAATAAGTTTTTATCAACTTGCTTATCTTTTGAGTCTGTATAGTTTTTAATTTCAGAGAACCCATCTCCACTTGCAAATACACGTTCAGCTGAAGATTTAGATTGAAGTGTAATATCAAATAGATGATATGTGTATAAACCTAAATTTTTCACGACTGTTTGACGATCAAATGAGCGTGAGAACATTTGTGGTTTATAAATAACGGAAACAACAATTTGTAGTGCTAATAAAGCTGTTACACCGCTAAAGAAAGTTCGCTTCTCAGAGCGTGAAAGTGGCGTCTTGTCACAAAATGCCGGGAATTTACGTGAAAGAAACATTAAAATAATCGCATCTGCAAATAAAAGTAATGTTTTGTACGTAAAGAGTTCTTTTATACTCGTCCCTAAATCAGCCATATTATTTGTTTGGAATAAAACTGGGAATGTAACGAAATCGTTATAAAACCCATAAAACATTGCATTTCCAAATAAAATAAAGGACAGTATAAAACTGATTCCAACTATAATGCGGTTTCGGTGTTTAGATGCAAATAAAGCAAAACCGAAAAATAAAAGTAACGCAGCTAGTGGATTAATAAAAAGCATAAATTCTTCAAAGAAATTATCGATTTTAATATCAAATGCTAGCTTGTACACAATATATGTTTTTATCCATAATAAAACGACTGCAACGAGTGCAAATCGCAGTTTTGGAAACAGACGTTGTAGCATAATATACTCCTCTCCTAAAAAGCATGACCGTTCTTGTGAGCTGGTTTGATTAGCACCTCATTTTATATATACGAACAGTCCTTTATTATTATGTTTATTATACTATGAGTATCATTATACGAAAATAAAAGAGAGTTGTGGGCTTTTTTATAATAATTGAGTAGAAAAAGGGCAGTAGGAGACAATAAAACGGAGTTTCTATGTATGATTATTATCGTGTGCAGAAAGAATCGTGTAACAATACGGAGGTTATCATGCGAAAATTATTATATTTTATAGTATGCAGTAGTGTTATACTTTTTGCTTCACCAAGTGTGTCGGTAGCCCAATATGATGCACCTCTTATGGAAGATGCCCTTTATTCTGTTTTGTTTCCGAAAATAAATAAAGCAATTGAAAAACAATATGGGAGCTTAAAGCCTTATCAATGTCCTAAAATTATTAGTTTAAAAAAAGTATATAGCGGTACATATTTATTTCAAGCGGTTATTGAAGTGACGAAATATGAACAGGTTGGTGGGAAAATTGTTCCGCCATTTGAAAAAGTAACAATTACTTTTAATAACGAAGAAGGCGAATGGGAAGTGACAAAGATTTTAGTAAAGCGCTTACCAAATGATACGAAATTAAACTGTAAAAAAACAATATAAAAAATTGTTTGACAAATAAAATGGTCCTTTGGTATTGTTAATAGCAACAATTAGATGTTTGAAAATTAAATAGACTTACCTCATCTACTCTCAAAGGTAGAGGCCGCAATAGGAAAGAGTAAGCTATGGGAGATTTAATGGAATCTGCGATCATAGGTTGAAAGGGACTATTGCCGAAATATAAGAATAACCATCTTATTCATATATTGGGACTACATTGAATAAATGTAGTACTGTCATAAGATTTCTTTTATGGAGAGCTATTTGGAGATGTTGATGCGGTTTCTTATTTTGAGGAGATAACAACTCGTTTATTTTTTCAATATATATTTTTCCTAATAAGAAACGCGTGTGAACATTGTTCCGCGCGTTTTTTGTCTATCTAAAAGCGTGCTGCAATGAATAGAAGATTGGGGTTATGAGTTTTAGAGGAAATAAGGGAGGAATTCAAATGTATTTACACGGCACAAGCCGAATCAATGGGCAAGGACACTTAGAAATTGGAGGGTGCGATACGACGCAGCTAGCAAAACAATACGGAACACCACTTTATGTATACGATGAAGAGTCTATTCGAGGAAAGTGCCGCGCGTTTCATCGTGCTTTTAAAGAAAGTGGGTTCTCTTATCAAGTAGCATATGCAAGCAAGGCGTTCTTGTGCATGGAGATGTGCCGAGTAGCTCGTGAAGAGAATATGTCATTAGATGTTGTTTCTGGAGGGGAATTATATACTGCGCTTCAAGCGGGATTCCCAGCATCGCGTATTCATTTTCACGGCAATAATAAAACAGAAGAAGAGATTGTGATGGCACTTCAGGCGAATATTGGTTGTTTTGTTGTCGATAATTTCTTAGAGTTAGAAATTTTGCATGATTTAGCAGTGCAACATGGGAAATTTGTGAACATATTAATCCGTGTAACGCCTGGAGTAGAGGCGCACACACATGAATATATTACAACAGGTCAAGATGATTCGAAATTTGGGTTTGGAGTTTCAAATGGTCAAGCGATGCAAGCAATTGAGCTTGCTTTACAAAAATCAAATTATGATGTGTTAGGAATTCATTCACATATCGGATCGCAAATATTTGAAACAGCTGGATTTGTTCGAGCGATTGAAGTTCTTCATCAATTTTTAGAAGAAGTGAGAGAGAGCGCGAACTATGTAGTAAAAGTATTAAATGTGGGCGGAGGATTCGGAATACGCTACACAGAGTCAGATACACCATTAACTCTCGAGACATATGTGCGAGCTGTAACAAGTGCAGTGAGGGAACAGTTTACAGTATGTAATTATCCCTTGCCGGAAATATGGGTTGAACCAGGCCGTAGTATTGTAGGTGATGCTGGAACGACAATTTATACAGTTGGATCTGTGAAAGATATTCCTGGTATTCGGAAATATGTATCAGTGGATGGTGGAATGACTGATAATTTAAGACCTGCTTTATATAACGCTCGTTATGAAGCGATGTTAGCGAATCGAGGAAATGATGAGAACGAGGAAGTCGTTTCGATTGCTGGGAAGTGTTGTGAGAGTGGAGATATGTTAATTTGGGATATTACTCTACCGAAAGTTGCTTCTGCCGATTTATTAGCAATTTCTTGTACAGGGGCATATGGGTACTCGATGGCAAATAATTACAATCGGATTCGTAGGCCAGCTGTTGTCTTCGCGAAAGGCGGCACATCACAAATTGTTGTAGAGCGCGAAACATATGAAAATATTATTGGGAACGATCGCATACGTATTAAAGAATTTGTGTAAATGGGGAAAAGGAGTTGTTCGGATGGGCAATTCCTTTTTTGTAAAAATAAATTAATTAAAATATATCGGAAAACTAGGATTGAAAAAAATCAGAATTGTGATAAAATACAAATACAAAGCTTATCAAGAGAAGCGGAGGGAACTGGCCCGAAGAAGCTCGGCAACCTGCTTATAGAAAGCAAGGTGCTAAATCCAGCAAAATGGAATCCATTTTGAAAGATAAGGTAAAATATATTACCGAACAGTCTTTTCGAAATGGGAAAGATTTTTTTTATGAATAAAAAGGGGGGCTGTTCGCGTGAGTGTACGGGGACATTTTGAGGAAGTGTCTGAGAAAATTGAAGCGATGCTTGCTGATATGAAATATGGTTCAATTACAATTGTTGTGCAAGATGGAAAAGTTATTCAATTAGAGAAAAGTGAAAAGGTACGTTTAAAGTAAAAAGCGCTGACTAGAAAAACTAGAGGCGGTTTTAACCTATTTTGATTAGGTTAAAACCGTCTTTTTGCTTTTACAGGGGGAAAAAACATGTTGACGTATGAAACGTGGGAAGAAAATAATGTTTCATTTTCAGAAGAAGATGAAACAAAAGGCGCGCTATCTGTTTTAAGTTGGGCTTATAAAGAATATGAAAGTGAAATTGTATACGCATGTAGCTTTGGAGTAGAAGGGATGGTATTACTGCATCTTATAAACCAAGTAAATCCATCTGCTAAAGTTGTATTTTTAGATACAAATGTTCATTTTCGAGAAACGTATGAATTAATTCAAAAAGTGCGGGAACGATTTCCTTTATTAAATATTATAGAAAAACAACCGGAACTTACACTTGATGAACAAGCGAAGTTGCATGGTGAGAAATTATGGGAAAGTAATCCGAACCTTTGTTGTAAAATTAGAAAAATTTTACCGTTAGAAAAATCGTTAGCAGCGGAAAAAGCGTGGATATCGGGCTTAAGGAGGGAACAATCAGAAACGCGTAAGCATACAAAGTTTATAAATCAAGATCATCGTTTTCAATCTATTAAAGTTTGTCCACTCATTCATTGGACGTGGAAAGAAGTATGGCGATATGTATACAAACATAGCTTGCCGTATAACCCGCTGCATGATATTGGGTATCCAAGTATTGGGTGTGAGAAGTGTACGTTACCTGTAGGTGAGGGTGGCGATTCGAGAGATGGTAGATGGTCTGGGAAAGTGAAAACAGAATGTGGTCTTCATTACCAATAAGATGAATTCGAAAATAAAGCTAAGAGAGGGTATAGAGAATGAGTACAAGAAACGAATTAATAAATCGTATAGACGAGACTTACGACGTATCACAAATCGAAAAAGAAATTCAACTAGACAACATTGCGTTAAGTGATTTAGAGCTATTAGCGACAGGGGGATATAGTCCGCTCACTGGTTTTTTAGGAAAGAAAGACTATGATTCGGTCGTAGAAACGCTTCGCTTAGCAAACGGAAGCGTATGGAGTATACCAATTACATTACCGGTAACGGAAGAAGTGGCAGAAAGTCTAAAAGCTGGAGAAGAAGTAAAGCTTGTTAATAGTGGAAATGTATATGGTGTCATTCAAATAGAAGATATTTTTGTACCTGATAAAGAGAAAGAAGCATTACTTGTATATAAAACGACGGATGAGGCTCATCCAGGAGTGAAAAAATTATATGAACGACCGAACGCTTATGTCGGTGGAGCGATTATTCTTACGAAACGATTTGAAAATAATCAGTTTCCTTCTTATCATTTAGATCCAATTGAAACGAGGGAAGAATTTAAAAAACGTGGTTGGAAAACAGTAGTCGGATTTCAAACGAGAAACCCGGTACATCGTGCTCATGAGTATATTCAAAAATCTGCTCTTGAAATTGTAGACGGTCTCTTTTTGAATCCGCTCGTCGGGGAAACGAAGTCGGACGATATTCCTGCTGATGTAAGGATGGAAAGCTATGAAGTATTACTTCAAAACTATTATCCGAAAAATCGTGTCTTTTTAGGTGTATTTCCTGCAGCAATGCGTTACGCAGGGCCGAGAGAAGCGATATTCCATGCATTAGTTAGAAAGAATTTTGGATGTACCCACTTTATTGTAGGGCGCGACCACGCTGGGGTAGGAGATTATTACGGTACTTATGAAGCGCAAGAAATCTTTACAAACTTTACAGTGGAAGAGTTAGGGATTACACCGCTATTTTTTGAACATAGTTTTTACTGCACGAAATGTGAAGCGATGGCTTCGACGAAAACATGTCCGCACGGAAAAGAGGATCATGTCATTTTGTCAGGTACGAAAGTAAGAGAGCTATTAAGAAACGGTGAGGTTCCGCCGAGTACATTTAGTCGTAAAGAAGTAGTGGAAGTGCTAATTAAAGGTTTGAAAAAAGAAGTAGTAACAGAATAGGGAGAGAATGAGATGGATACAAATATTACTTGGCATACAGCATCTGTTTCAAAAGATGAGAGAAGAGTAAAAAATGGGCATCATAGTTTTGTCATTTGGTTTACTGGTCTATCAGCTTCAGGTAAATCTACGGTGGCGAACGCGGTTGCTCGTAAACTATTTGAAAAGAATATTGGAAACTATGTACTAGATGGTGATAATATACGCCACGGTTTAAATAAAGACTTAGGTTTTTCTGAAAGTGATCGTATGGAAAATATAAGAAGGATTGGCGAAGTGGCGAAGCTATTTGTAGATCAAGGTACTGTTGTTCTTACCGCGTTTATTTCACCATTTCGAGTAGACCGAAAACAAGTGAGGGATTTATTAGCTGCAGATGAGTTTATAGAAGTGTTTGTAAAGTGCCCAATTGAAGAGTGTGAGAAGCGTGATCCGAAAGGGCTTTATAAAAAAGCAAGACAAGGTGATATTAAAGAGTTTACTGGTGTTGATTCACCGTATGAGGAACCAGAGCAAGCAGAATTAATTGTAGAAACGCACAAGTATTCTATTGAAGAATGTGCAGAACAAATCGTGAAGTACTTACAAGAGCGTAGTTTTATATAGGGGGATTAAAAAATGAGTTATGAAAAAGTATGGGCTAACAATGAAAAATTAAATCAGACTGAGAAAAATAAATTAAAAAAAGATGGATTGGAAATCTTTAATGATATTCCTTACTATGCAGAGAATGGCTTCGAATCTATTCCGAAAGAAGAGTGGGACGCATTCAAATGGGCAGGGTTGTATTTACAAAGACCGAAAGAAGCTGGTTATTTTATGATGCGTGTAAATATTCCTTCAGGGATTATTACGAATGCACAGGCAGAAGTGCTTGCTTCTATCGCTGAGGATTACGGGCGTGACGTAATAGATATTACAACAAGACAGGCGATTCAGTTTCACTGGTTAGAAATTCATCAAATGCCTGATATTTTTAAACGATTAGCAAGAGTTGGATTATCTTCAGCTGGAGCTTGTGGTGATATAACGCGTAATATTACAGGGAATCCACTTGCTGGCATTGATGCAAATGAGCTGTTTGATACAACTGGTATTGTGAAAGAGGTATATGACTATTTCCAACATAATGAGGAGTTTTCTAACTTACCACGTAAATTTAAAATGTCTATTAGTTCTAATATTTATAATTCAGCAAACGCAGAGATTAACTGTGTTGCATTTACACCTGCTACGAAAGAAATAGATGGTGAGAAAAAAGTTGGTTTTCATATAAAAGTAGGCGGTGGATTATCAGCTCGTCCATATTTAGCTGATGAATTAGATGTATTTGTTTTACCAGAAGAAGTGAAGGCGGTAGCAATTGCGATTGCTACGATATTCCGTGATTTTGGATACCGTGAAAAACGTCATTTAGCTCGTTTGAAATTTCTTGTTGCAGACTGGGGAGCAGAGAAATTTAAAGAGAAACTAATAGAGTATACAGGACCATTGCAAAGTAAAGGGGAAAGTGCTCTAAAAGGCTGGAATGCGGGATACTTTTATGGAGTTCAAGATCAAAAACAAGATGGCCTTAAATATGTAGGTTTTAATGTACCGGTAGGACGTCTACATGCAGATGAAATGTTTGAGATTGCGAGAATTGCTAAGCAGTATGGAAATGGACAAATTCGCACATGTAACTCGCAAAACTTTATTATTCCGAATGTTCCGCCAGAAAATGTAACGGGTTTATTAAATGAACCATTGTTTGAAGTAATATCAGCAAGTCCGAAATCGTTTATTGGTCATGCGGTTTCTTGTACTGGTATTGAATATTGCAATCTTGCATTAGTAGAAACGAAAGAAAGATTACGCAAAATCGCCGAATACTTAGATACACAAATTGCACTCGATGTTCCGGTTCGTATTCATATGGTAGGATGCCCGAATTCATGTGGTCAACGTCAAATTGCTGACATTGGATTACAAGGGGTGAAAATGAAAACGAAGGAAAAAGGGATTGTTGAAGCATTTGAAATATACGTAGGTGGAACGTTGTTAGATGGCGGTGCTTACAATCAAAAGTTAAAAGGGAAAATAGATGGCGAGGATCTACCTGATGTACTTGCATCATTTATAAGTTATTTCAAAGAGAATAAATTACCAGCTGAAACGTTTTATGATTTTGTTGGTCGTATCGGTGTAGACACACTACAAATAGCGTTAAATACCGTGTTAGAAGAAGTACTAGCGTCTTAGGAGGGACAATATGGATTTATATCGATTTGAAGCCGTGTTAGTGAATAGTATTGTTCCGATTGTTGTTGTTGCTCAAAGTGAAGAACAGGCATTTAAGCTCGCGGAGATGGAGCTTGAAAAGCATTTTTTACCGCTGCCAGAAGTAAAGGAAATTTCTCTATTTGAAAAAAAGAAGATTCGAAAAGGGGCGGCATTTGTTATTCATGAGTAGGGAACAGGTAATAGGAAATGATGAAAACTTCCATTCGTATATAAGGATGGAAGTTTCACTTTAATAGTAGAAATGAGGAGAGATGATGGGGAAGGTTTATATCGTTGGAGCAGGTCCTGGTGATCCAGATTTAATTACTGTGAAAGGATTAAAATGTATTGAGAAAGCAGACGTTATTTTATACGACCGTCTCGTAAATAAAGAGTTGCTTTCATACGCAAAGTCTGAAGCGGATTTAATTTATTGCGGAAAACTGCCAAATTATCACACGATGAAGCAAGAGACAATTAACACGTTTCTTATTAAATACGCGAAAAAAGGAAAAGTTGTAACGAGGCTAAAGGGCGGGGATCCATTTGTATTTGGTAGAGGGGGAGAAGAAGCTGAAGCATTAGCGAAGCAAGGTGTACCGTTTGAAATTGTTCCTGGTATTTCAGCTGGAATAGCTGCTCCTGCTTATGCTGGTATTCCAGTGACGCATCGTGATGCGAGTGCAAGTTTTGCTATTGTGACGGGGCATAGGAAAGAAGATGCTGAAGAGGAAGTGAAGTGGGAACATTTAGCGAAAGGTGTAGAGACGTTAGCCGTATATATGGGGGTTAGTAATTTGCCCTACATATGTGAACAACTGGTGAAACATGGAAAAGATACAAGTACGCCTGCTGCTATTATTGAGAGGGGAACGACTTCTATGCAGCGCACAGTTGTCGGGACGCTAGGAACAATTGTAGATGTCGCGAAAAAAGAACAAATTCAAAATCCGAGCATGATTGTAATTGGAGAAGTGGTCCGTTTTAGAGAAAAAATCCATTGGTTTGAGAAGCAGACAGAAAGTGCGTATCAAGTAAGCGGAGTGTTATAAAATGAAAGCCATCTTATATATATGTCATGGAAGTCGTTTGAAAGCAGCTAAAGAAGAAGCGGTTGCATTTATTACGTCATGTATGAATCGTGTAGAGGCAAGTATTCAAGAAGTTTGTTTTTTAGAGTTAGCGAGTCCAACTATTGATGAAGGGTTCCGTACATGTGTGAACCGTGGTGCTACAGAGATTATTGTTATTCCGGTTTTTCTATTAGCGGCAGGTCACGTGAAAAAAGATATCCCGTTTGAATTAGAAAAGTTAAATAATCAATTTTCAAGTGTTAAAGTGACCTATGGTAATCCGTTTGGTGTATCAGAAACACTCGTTAAATCAGTGTATAACGGAAGTGGGATCGAACAGGAAGAGACGAATGAAGTGACGTTACTTCTCGTTGCAAGAGGGAGTAGCGATCCTGAAGTATTAAAGGATATAAACTGGATCGCTTCTTTATTTCAAACGGAAGAGAAAATTAAAAAAGTAGAGGTTTGCTATTTAGCAGCTGCCGAGCCGAAATTTGAGGAGAAGTTAAAGGAAGTTGTAGAACGAAAAGAAAAGAACATTGTTGTGCTGCCTTACTTGTTATTTACCGGTTTACTTATGAAACATATTGAAAAAGAAGTGCGCCAATATGAGTCGGATGAGATAAAAATAAGTCCGTATTTAGGAAAGAATGAAGCGTTTCAATATATGTTAATTCAGAAAACGAAGAAATTATTGAAGGGAGATCAATATGTATCCACTTACAGTGCGAGTTGAGAAGAAACGTGTTGTTGTCATTGGAGGAGGAAAAGTCGCGGGATTCAAAATTATTCCTTTATTAAAACAAGGTGCGGATATAATTGTGATAAGTCCTGAATTGGATGCGAATTTAGTGAAACTTGTGGAAGAAAAGCAAATTCGTTGGTATCAAAGGGAGTATGAAAAAAGTGATATTCAAGGTGCTTTTTTAGTTGTTGCAGCGAGTGGTGATGCTGTATTAAATGAACAAGTTGCTGAAGATAGTGCAGAGAATCAATTAGTAAATGTTATTACGAACCCGGAAAGTGGGAATGTTCATTTTCCGGCGGCGATTCATCGTGGATTACTGAATGTGGCTGTTTCTACTGGAGGAGCGAGTCCGAAACTTGCAAAAAAAATCCGTGATGATATCGCAAATAAATATGATGAGGCGTATGAATCATATCTTGATTTTTTATACGAAGTTAGAATTAAAGTGAAAGAATTACAAATAGAGAAACAGCAGAGAAATATATTGTTGCAAGAAGTATTAAAGTCGGTATATGTTCAAAATGAACAAAAAAGAGAATTGTTTTTACAAGAATTAGAGAGAAGAGTTCATATAGGATAATGAAGAAATTGTACTTTACAACTATAAAAATATAATTTATAATCACAAGTAACTTCAATAGATAAAATCGATGAGCAAGAAGAGTACGTATATTTGATACGGTCAGAGAGCTGGGGTAAGGTGTGAGCCCGGTACGATAAAATATACAGAATGGGCTTGCGAGAGGTATGTTGAACATTGTAGTAGGCAACCCGGGTTCCGCCGTTAAAAGGATAGAGTATCGGAATTTTTCCTGTACTTGAACAAGTGGGATTTATCAATCCAATTGAGGTGGTACCACGGTATTTACATTACATATATCGTCCTCTACATGCATATTTGCGTGTAGGGGGCTTTTTTATTTTCTAAAGGAGGTGTGCGAGTATGAAATGAAAGTGTATAATTAATAAAAGTTTAAATATTCAGAAAAGGAGAAATTATGATGAAAGAAACACAGCAATGGACGTCGAAAATAGGCTTTGTACTCGCAGCAGCCGGAGCCGCAGTAGGTCTTGGTGCCATATGGAAATTTCCATATGTTGCAGGTAATGGTGGGGGAGGCGCATTCTTCCTTGTATTTCTACTATTAACTTTATTTATAGGTATGCCGCTTCTTTTAGCTGAATTTGTTATTGGACGTAGTACGCAAAAAGAGGCAGTTACAGCATATAAAGTATTGGTGCCAAATAGTAAGTTATATCCTTGGATTGGTCGTATGGGAGTTGTTACTTGTTTTAGTGTACTATCTTTTTATAGTGTTGTAGGTGGATGGATTTTACTGTACTTATATTATAGTGTTACAGGAAGCTTCTGGAATGGTGTTGTTGATTACGGGAAATTATTTGGTGAAACGATTTCAAATCCAGTAAGCGCGATTGGAGCGCAATTTATTTTTATGCTTTGCACTATTTTTGTTGTAAGTAAAGGTGTAGAGAAAGGGATAGAAAAAGCAAGTAAGTATATGATGCCGCTATTATTTATTTTGTTTATTGCGATTATAGTTCGTGCTTTAACACTTGATGGTGCTTTTGCTGGGGTAGAGTTCTTCTTAAAACCAGATTTTTCAAAGCTGACAGCAGATACGATTTTATACGCGATGGGACAATCGTTCTTCTCGCTAACAGTAGGTGCTTCAGTAATGGTCACGTATAGTTCATATTTAAAGAAAGAAGAACATTTAGCTAAATCAGCAACATCTATTGTAAGTTTAACTGTTTTTATTACAGTGCTTGCAGGATTAGCAATTTTCCCAGCGATTTTCGCATTAGGCGTTAAGCCGACTGAAGGACCAGGACTACTGTTTATCGTCCTTCCAGCAGTATTTGCGAAAATACCATTTGGACAATTTTTCTTCATTATGTTTTTAGTTTTATTCTTCTTTGCAACGTTAACATCTGCGATTTCTATGCTTGAAATTGTAGTAGCATCTGTTGCGAAAGATAATGAGAAAAAGCGTCCGTCAGCATCATTATTAATTGGTATTCTTATTTTTGCAGTTGGAATCCCGTCAGCATTATCGTTTGGAATTATGAGTGATGTGAAAATATTTGGTAAGACATTCTTTGATTTCGTCGATTTTTCGGTAAGTAATGTATTACTGCCGCTTGGCGTACTAGCCATCTCGCTATTCGTACCAAATAAAATGAGTAAAGAAATGCTAATGAAAGAATTAGAAGTTACAGAAACGAAAGGGAAAACATTATTTAACATTTGGTTCTTCTTGCTTCGTTATGTTATTCCGGTAACTGTAATTATTGTATTTTTAAATGCGATAGGCGTATTTAAAATGTTTGCATAAAAAAAGACGGAGAATTCTCCGTCTTTTTATTGTGTTGGAGGTGTATTTAATAAGCGATTGTATGCTTTGTAGGCTGTGACGACTGCGAGGAATGATCCGATTAAAAATAACGCTGAACCGCCAAACGTAAATATCCGGCCGATATATGTCTCTCTAGCTTCTTCTATTTCTTGTAGCAATTGTGTATTCATAGTTGATCACCCCGTAAACTATAGGCATTTAGTTATAGTCTATGTGGAAAGCCTATATTGTGTGAAGTATAAATAAAAAACTCGGTATGCACCGAGTTTTTTTCTATAATCCGATATAAGGAGATGGATCAACTGCATTTGTTTTGCCGACATTCCATTCTCCAAGGTGAAGCTCGAAGTGTAAATGTTGTCCGTATGATTGGCCAGTGTTCCCCATAAATCCGAGTTGAGTACCTTGTTTTACAGTTTGTCCATTTGATACAGAACGGCTACTCATATGAGCATATACTGTTGTGTATGTTTTTCCGTTTATACGGTGAGATAAGTACACAACATTTCCATAACTAGATGATAATTCTGAGCGAATAACGACGCCATCTGCAGCGGCTATAATTGGAACAGTTCCTGAAGCTGCGATATCGATTCCTTTATGGTTATCTATAGAGCGCACGCCAAATCCAGAAGTTTTTGATCCGGCTGCTGGTTTAATAAAACCGCCAATATTTGTATCGTGTGGTGTTGGAGCTGCTTGAGCTGTTTGAGCAGATGTAGTAGCTTGTTTGCGAGCTTCCTCTGCCTTACGTGCCTCTTCAGCCTTACGAGCTTCTTCCGCACGTTTTTCTTCTTCAATTGCTTTTTGAACGGCTTGACGCTGATTTTCTAAAATACCTTTAGATTCTTCTAACCCTTCAATCTCTGAATCTACTTTTGCTACTTTCGTATGTAGATCGCTAATAAATGTTTGCTGCTGTTGTTGATTCGTTTGCAACTCTTGTTGTTTTTGAACTAATTTCTGTTCAGCTTCTTTTAGTTGTTGCTCTTTTTTCTCAACAGCCTCTTTTTCTTTCGTTACAGCATTTTGATCAGTTGTTTGTTTTTTCACAATATCAGTATCGTTGTTTAAAATTAAGCTTACAGAGTACATATTATCAACAAGATCAGCGATATTTGTAGAAGTTGTTATTACCTCTGTAATAATATTTGTACGAGGTTTTTCTTGCATAGATTGTAAACGTTGCTTAATAACTTCCTGACGTGTATCTATGTTTGTTTGTAATTGCTCTATATGTTTCTTTTTTTCAGCAATTACTTGTTGTGTTTTACTAATTTCTTTTTTTGTATCGTTTAATTCAGCTTCGTTTTTATTAATAGAAGTAGTTAAATCGTCAATTTTCTTTTGTAATTCTTGAATTTCTTTTTCTATTTGGTCTTTCTCAGCTGATTTATTTTGTAAGTCATTTTGTTTTCCTTCTAATTCAGATTGAATATTAGATAATTTATCTTGATTCGTTTCAGCGTATACGGGTGAAAGTAGCGGAGAAACAAAAATCGTTCCTGCTGCTAAAACACTAAACGCTGCAAATTTCTTTTTCATGGTTGTCTGGCTCCTTTCCCTATGAATGTTATATATCATAAGAAGAAGAGTGTCTATCGTTGTAATCATAATGTAAAGAAAATTTTATAAAATTGCTAAGTTTTGTCGGAATTTATCATCTTTTAATGATAATTGTCATGTTGGATGCACTTTTTTGTTCGTGTAACAAGGATGTATTTTTTGGTTTTTGTTGTAAAATAAAGGGAAAAATATTTGTTTTATATAATTAATTAGTAGATAGGAATCCAATAAAACACTGATAAGGAATCGTTCTCATGTGAGGTTTTCTGACATGGGTTTTGTTTTTGTCAAGAAAATTATTTGCGTTCGGGCAAACTTATTTTGTTGTCAGATTTTAAATTTTGATTTATGATTTTTAACAGGGACAAAATGTAGTGAATTGTCGAATAATATGTAATACTCTTAATTTCAAGTTTTATAGATATAGAATGAGAGGTAGAGTGACACATCGAAGAGGGGGTTACAACAAGTATGAAAAGAATAGGACTTGCATGGCAAATATTAATTGGTCTTGCGCTAGGTATTGCAGTTGGGGCGATTTTCTTTGATAATCCAGCTGTTGTGAAGTACTTACAACCAATTGGTGATATTTTTATCCGATTAATTAAAATGATCGTTGTACCGATTGTTGTAGCAAGTATTGTTGTTGGGGTTGCTGGTGTTGGCGATGTTAAAAAACTAGGTCGACTAGGCGGAAAAACAATTATTTATTTTGAAATTATTACAACACTTGCAATTGTTGTGGGTCTATTAATAGCGAATATTTTCCAACCAGGAAAAGGCGTAAATATGGACCAGTTAACAAAGACAGATATTTCGAAATATACACATACGACAGAGCAGGTACAAAGTCATTCATTTGCAGATACATTTGTAAATATTGTTCCAACGAACATTATGAAGTCATTAGCTGACGGAGATATGCTTGCTATTATCTTCTTCTCTGTATTATTTGGTTTAGGTGTAGCAGCAATTGGTGAAAGAGGAAGACCGGTTCTTCAATTTTTCCAAGGTGTAGCTGATGCAATGTTTTACGTGACGAACCAGGTTATGAAATTCGCACCATTTGGTGTATTTGCACTAATCGGTGTTACAGTTTCTACATTTGGTCTTGCGTCATTAATTCCATTAGGTAAATTACTAATTGTCGTCTATGGAGCAATGATCTTTTTCGTTGTAGTTGTCTTAGGACTTACAGCGAAAATATTTGGAATTAACATTTTCCAATTCTTTAAGATTTTAAAAGACGAACTGATCTTAGCATACTCTACAGCAAGTTCAGAAACAGTTTTACCGAAAATCATGGAGAAAATGGAGAAGTTCGGTTGTCCGAAAGCAATTACATCTTTCGTTATTCCGACAGGCTATTCATTTAACTTAGATGGATCAACTTTATATCAAGCAATTGCGGCTATTTTCTTAGCGCAAATGTACGGTATTGACTTATCTATTTCTCAACAAATTACATTATTACTTGTATTAATGGTTACATCAAAAGGTATTGCGGGTGTACCGGGCGTATCGTTTGTTGTATTATTAGCAACACTTGGTACAGTAGGTATTCCAGCTGAAGGTTTAGCCTTCATCGCTGGTATTGACCGTATTTTAGATATGGCTCGTACAGCAGTTAACGTTGTAGGTAACTCTTTAGCAGCTGTAGTTATGTCTAAGTGGGAAGGTCAGTATGATGCTGAAAAAGGACAGGCCTATTTGAAAGAAATTTCTAATAAGCAAGCAGCTTAATTATAATTTGAACAAGCTCTCACATAATATGTGGGGGCTTTTCTATATAGAAGGGAAGCGGACGTAATGAAACGTAAATATGGTGACGGTTCTTCGTGGAAGCGACTAATAGAGAAAGATTATACAGTTAAGCAAATAGAAGAGGGAATGCTAGGAATACTGGAAATAAAAAAGGTGAGAGAACCTAGTTGTAAAGAATATGATGGTAAAGAACTTTGTATTGCGGGGAATCAGTATACGTGGATTCAATATTTCGTAGACGGGAAAAACTTTGCGATTACAGCTATGTTAGATGATCAGAAAAAATTAGTGCAATATTATATTGATGTGGCGAAAGAATATGAAATAGACGATCGTGGTTTACCTTATTTTGATGATTTATATTTAGATGTAGTGTTATTACCGAGCGGTAATATTTATGTACTAGATGAAGATGAGTTAGAGGATGCTTATCAAAGTGGCGATGTTACAAAAGAAGAGTATGAGTTAGCTTGGTACACTACGAAATGGATCATAGATGCAATAAAAAATAGTGAATTTTATTGGATTTCAATATTGGAAGAAGAAATCAAAAAGTTAAAATGATTATTGTATTCAAATTTTTGCATAATTACCAAAAAAATCTATACAAAAAATAATTGACTTTTGTTTTGTAAGCGAGTAAAGTTAGGGAAGAAATTATTATTAAAAAATAAATATGAAACCTTCTTATAAAGAGAGGCGGAGGGACTGGCCCTACGATGCCTCGGCAGCGGACTCGATTTCAGAGTGCTGTGCCAAATCCAGCAAGCATGTGCTTGAAAGATGAGAAGAGCGTTTCTTATAGATGTATAAGACCTCTTCTCATTGGAAGAGGTCTTTTGTTATTCATTAGAAAAAGGTTGAAACTAGGGAGAGATGGTACTTTGAAAGAAACGAGAGGAAATGGTTTGGCTTTATTACCACTTGGGATATTTTTGGCGCTATTTATTGGTTCTGGAATTATTACAGGTGATTTCTATAAATTGCCGATACTTGTAGCAATTTCAATTGCTGTAGGGGTCGCTTTAGCAATGAATCGTAAAGAAAGCTTTAATGTAAAAGTAGAACGATTTGCTAAAGGTGCAGGCAACCCAGATATTATGATTATGGTTCTAATTTTTGTGCTTGCAGGAGCGTTTTCTGAAACAGCAAAAGGGATGGGTGGCGTTGATTCTACAGTTAACTTAGCGTTATCCATTTTACCGCAAGGATTTATCGTAGCTGGAATTTTTGTTATAGGGGCATTTATTTCATTAGCGATGGGAACTTCAATGGGAACAATTGCGGCATTAGCACCAATTGCTGTAGGTATTAGTGGGCAAACTGATATCTCAATTGCACTTACGATGGCGACAGTTGTTGGCGGAGCGATGTTTGGTGATAATTTATCATTTATTTCAGATACAACAATCGCAGCTGTACGTTCACAAGGAACAGAAATGAAAGATAAGTTTAAAACGAACTTTTTAATTGTATTGCCAGCAGCGATTATTACAATTGTATTATTAGTAATCATTACTTTAGGAAGCGATACGCAGGTTAAAGCACATAGCTTTGACTGGATAAAGATTTTACCGTATGCAGGAGTACTTATTACAGCGCTACTTGGTTGGAATGTACTTATTGTGTTAACTGGTGGGACTGTATTATCCGGCGTTATCGGTCTTTTAGATGGAAGTTACACGTTAGAGAGTTTCTTTAAAAGTGTAACGACTGGAATGGGCGGTATGATGGAGTTAGTATTACTTGCTATTTTAATTGGCGGTATGGTCGAACTGATTCAATATAATGGTGGCATTCAATATTTAATGAATATTTTAACGCGTAACATTCGTTCGAAAAAAGGAGCAGAGTTCGGTATCGCTGGCTTAGTGGGGATGACGAATATGTGTACAGCGAATAATACGATTTCTATTATCTTTACAGGCCCACTTGCGAAAAACATTGCAGATCAATATGAAATTGATCCTCGTAAATCAGCGAGTGTATTAGATCTTTTCTCATGTTGTGTGCAAGGATTAATTCCGTACGGTGCCCAAATGTTAACGGCAGCAGGATTTGCGGCGTTATCTCCGGTTGAATTGTTACCATATGCGTTTTATCCAATCTTAGTTGGAGTATGTGGAGTCATTTCTATATTAATTGGTTTCCCGAGGTTTTCTAAAGTGACGGGAAAGAAAGAGTATCATAAAACAGCATAATGAAAAATGAAGTTTATGAATCGTAACGAAAGCCGTACAGAGAATATTCTCTGTACGGCTTTTTATGTGCGATAAAAAAGTGAATCAGCTTATCTTACCGTATGTTTTTACAAAAGGCTGAATGTAACTCGGTCTTAAGTCTGAGTTAAAAACGGTTCTTAAGCTCGTTATGGAAAGATGAAAAAATAGTTAAGATAAGAGTATCAAATCGAAGGGAGGCAAGCACAAGATGAAACAATTTCTAGCGTTTATCGCGGCTGGTATTTTAGCTTTAATTGCTCTTGGCAGTCTTGCTGGTATTATAGGGTTCGCAATTGGAGCAGGAGTTGTGTACTGGAGCTATAAATCATTTGTGCGAGCACAATCATTTTTTGGAAAGTTAGCTTGGGGTATTGTTGGTTTGATCGGCTTGTCCATCGCCCTTTCTCATTCCCCAGCACTAATCGGTATCGCAGCATTAGTAGTTTTATACTACGGATACCGTGAGTGGAAAAAAGAAAAAAATGTAGTTGTTGATTCTGCACCAGAAAGTTCTAAACCATATAGCAACTTTGAAGATGAGTGGAACAAGTTAATGAAAAACTAATAAAAAATTAATAAAAATCAAATTAAATTTATAAAGTAGAAGAGAGGAAGATTATAATGAAACAATCTTTATTCGGACGTGTACGCGATGCAATTTTAGCAGATTTTCATAATGTGTTAGATGAGAAAGAAAGAAAAAATCCAATCGCTATGTTAAACCAATATTTACGCGATAGTGAGCGTGAAACAACAAAAATTGAGAAGTTAATTCAGCGTCATAAAACATTAAAATCTAATTTCGCTCGTGAGCTTGAGCAAGCACGTTATTTCGTTAATAAAAGATCAAAACAGGCTATCATCGCTCAAGAAGCAGGCGAATTACAGTTACACGAACGTGCATTAGAAGAAGTAGCTTATTATGAAGGGCAAGTAACTCGTTTAGAAGAAATGTATGCAGGTGTTGTAGAGCAAATCGATGAATTAGAGCGTCGTCTTTCTGAAATGAAAAACAAATTAAAAGAAATGCACGCAAAGCGTATGGAACTAATGGCGCGTGAAAATATGGCACATGCAAATCGTCGTATGAATACAGCGATGCATAAAATGGATGAAAACAATCCGTTCTTACGTTTTGAAGAAATTGATGATCATATTCGTGACTTAGAAACTCGTATAAATGAGGAGCATGAACGTGACACATTTGATATGAAGATTGCAAAGCTTGAGCGTGAAATGAAAGAAAAGAATGATGTATCGTTAACGAAAGAGTTAACAAAATAATAGTAGTATATTATAAAACAGGCTTATGATATAGTGATAGGAGAAAAGGTGTTGGAAAGCAATGCCTTTTCTTCTATGTATATGTGAAAAGAAGGGGGGAGCTGAAATGAAGAAGCATTTTTCAAAAACACAATTAATGGGGATGCTCCTCATCATATTTGGATTCGGTCTTTTTCTTGATATGATACTTGGACATTTTGAACCAGGTGGTCTCATTTTTGCATTTATTATGCTTATGTTTGGAAGGCATTATCGTAAAAAGAATCGTTACGTACGGGGAAATGTATTTTTATTTGTTGGTGGTATCGTATTTTTATTCTTCTTATTTTCTTCAGCAGCATTTGTTCTTGTCGTATTTGCTTGTTTAGCTTTAATTGGTTATCAACTGATTCAACAAGGACATCAGCAAAAAGCAATGAAGGTTGAAATTAAAGAAAAAGGGATTATAGACGAGGAGAAGCAAATATATCGTACAGAACCGTATTTAAAAAATATGTTTGTAGGGAATATACGAATGATGGATCATATTTATGAACTTGAGGATATTAATGTTCAATATGGTGCTTGTGATGTGGAAATAGATTTAACAACTGCTATGATCCCAGAAGGGGAGACGGTAATTGTTATTCGCGGTGTCGTTGGTAATATCCGTTTATATGTGCCATATGATATTGAACTGTCTTTAAATCATTCTGTTCTTGTCGGACGTGTGCTTCTGCCAGGTCATGAAGAAACAGGATTTAACCGCAATGTTACATTTAGAACAGAGCAGTATAAAGAGGCTCCTCGTCGTATTAAAATTATTTCTTCGCTTGTCGTAGGCGATACGGAAGTGAGGAAAGTATAATGAAAAAACAAAAAAATATTTCGTGGATGTATATTCGTTATTCTATGTTGTCCTCTGTGAGTATCGCACTTATTTGTACAATTGTATATGTATGGAAAAGCGAGCAACAAGTGTATGATTTATTATGGAAGGAATCCATCGCTTCTGTTCCAATTGGCTTGTTTATTATGACTACAAGTTTACTTATTGGGGGAATTGTAGGATATGCAATCGGTTACTATATAGAGCAGCGTATACAAGGATTAAATACGTTTCTATTTGAAGTAGAGCGAGGGAATTTTCCGAGCGATGTTTCGTTTACGGCAGATGATGAATTTCATGAAGTGGAACGAAAAGTAATCGTTTTGGCTCGTCGATTAGAGGAGCAAGCTGGACTCTTTCAAAAAGTAACGAATGAACGAGCTCATTGGAATGAAGAGATGAGACAAGAAGCGATTTCCCAGGAAAGGCATCGATTAGCGAGGGAGCTGCATGATTCTGTAAGTCAGCAGCTTTTTGCAATGTCAATGATGATGTCGGCTATTAATGAACAAGTAGCTGAAATTCCAGAAATGACGAAAAAGCAGTTGCAGCTTGTTGAAAATATGGTTGTAAATGCACAGTCAGAAATGAGAGCATTGCTTCTTCATCTACGCCCAGTGCAGTTAGAAGGCAAGAAACTAACAGAGGGTATAGAAGAATTATTAACAGAACTGTCTAGAAAGCAACATATGAAAATTGAATGGTTAATTGAACCAATTCAATTAAAAAAGGGTGTAGAAGATCATTTATTCCGTATTGTACAAGAGGCGCTGTCTAATACTTTAAGGCATGCGAAAGCAAAGAAAACGGAAGTACGTCTACGCAAAATTGAGCAATATGCAATATTGAAAATTATTGATGATGGTGTCGGTTTTAAAGTAGGGGTTAATAAAGCTGGTTCGTATGGCTTAAGATCAATGCAAGAGCGAGTTCATGAAATTGGTGGTACATTAAAAGTACTTAGTTTTCCAAATAAAGGTACACAAATAGAAGTGAAAGTACCGATTATGATTGAGAGAGGGGGAGAGTCATGATAAAAGTATTATTAGTTGATGATCATGAAATGGTTCGAATGGGTGTATCAGCATATTTATCAACGCAACCAGATATTGAAGTAGTTGGAGAAGCTGAAAATGGAAGAAAAGGTTCAGAGTTAGCTTTGCAATTAAGACCAGATATTATTTTGATGGACCTTGTCATGGACGAGATGGATGGGGTTGAAGCAACACGTGCTATTATTCAGGAATGGCCAGAAGCGAAAATTGTAGTTGTAACGAGCTTTTTAGATGATGAGAAATTGTATCCTGTTATTGAGGCGGGAGCGACTAGTTATTTATTAAAAACATCAAGAGCGAGTGATATAGCAGACGCTGTACGAGCTACTTATGATGGAGAAACGGTATTAGAGCCAAAAGTTACTGGTAAAATGATGTCTCGTATGCGTCAGAAGAAAGAACAACCTTTGCATGAGGAGTTAACAGAAAGAGAGTCTGAAATTTTGTTATTAATTGCAGAGGGGAAAAGTAATCAAGAGATTGCGGATGAGCTATTTATTGCACTTAAAACGGTAAAGACACATGTAAGTAATATATTAAATAAATTAAATGTAAGTGATCGTACGCAGGCGGTTATTTATGCGTTTAGACATCAATTGACGAAATGATAAAGTGAAACTTTAGGCAGTGGGGGTTATCCCCACTGCTTATTAGTTTGCGCCAAATCTTTTTATTGACGTTAATTAATGTAAGCGTTATCATTAAGTTGTTAACAGTACATACAAAGGGGAGAATGTATATGTTAGTTCAAACTATATTTGGCATGGATAAGTCTAAAAAATTAGGGGATTATGTGAACGCATTGCAAGCGCTTTGTGAAAAATATAATGTGGAAACAGATAAAATTGCAATTGTTGAGGCGACAGAAGAGTACTATTTATTTTTAGTGAAACAAGAAGATTGCTACGATGTTGTCAAAGTAGAAACAGTGGATACAAATATCGACTATTATACGAAAGCTTATAAAATAAGTAGTTTTAACCATACTGCTTTTCAAATGTAAAAAACTCCCGAAAGGGAGTTTTTTTAGGATGCTTTTACTTCATGAGATTCGTTTAGTAAGGGCACTTTTTTCGCACCGCTTAACTTAGCGATTATAAGGCCGATAAGAGCTCCGGCTAATGCTGGTATGAGCCAGCCGATTCCTTCATTATATAAAGGGATGAATTCAAAATATGGAGTGATAAATGAAACTGAAATACCACCTTGTTTTAATCCATCAAATATGCTTACGAATGCTGCTCCAATTAAAGCACCTACATAAACAGAGCGATATCCACCGAAATATTTATGAAGTAATGATAGTAGAACAAGAACAATTGCAATTGGATATACAACAAGTAGAATTGGAACAGAGATGGCAATGATTTTTGTTAATCCTAAGTTGGCAACTAATAATCCTAATGCACAAATGATGCTCGCGAATGTTTTGTATGAAAATTTAGTCAATAAGGTTGAAAAATACTGACTACATGCAGATACAAGTCCAACACATGTCGTTAAGCAAGCGAGTGTAACGATAAGAGATAATAGAAGTAAACCGTATGGACCGAATAATTGTTGTACGATAACAGTAAGTAATTGTCCTCCATTTTTTGCATATCCGAGAGAGACGCTAGTTGCACCGAGCCAGCCAAGTGCACCATATACAAGTACGAGACCAGTAGCGGCAATAAGTCCTGCTTTCGCTGTCGCGATGGCAATGGATTTACGATCCTTTACACCTTTAGAGCGAATGGCATTTACAACGATAATTCCAAATGCAAGCGCAGAAATAGTATCCATCGTTAAGTATCCTTCCATAAAGCCTTTGAAGATTGGAGAAGTTTGATACTCTTGCATTGCAGGTCCTGATTGCCCGAGTGGTGTAAATACACTTTTAACAAATAATAAGAAAATAGAAAGTAATAAAATAGGTGTTAATATATTTCCGATGCGATCGACAAGTTTGGATGGATTTAAACTAAGCCAAAATACGATAGCGAAGAAGACGACCGTGTATAAAAATAGTGCTAGGTTACTAGAGCGAATTGTTTCTGGTAAGAAAGAACTAACGCCCATTTCATAAGCGACATTCGCAACACGTGGAATTCCCATAGAAGGACCGATTGCGATGTATACAACTACAGTAAAGAAAATTCCGAATAATGGGTGAACATGACTTGCGAGTTGCTGCATACCGTTTCCTGATAAAGAAATTGCAATCACAGTTAATAATGGTAAACCGACTCCTGTTAGTAAAAATCCAATCATTGCCGGCCAAAAATTTTCACCTGCATTTTGTCCAAGCATGGGAGGGAAAATTAAATTACCTGCCCCAAAAAATAAAGAAAATAGCATAAGACCCGTGAAAAAAATGTGTTTTTTTGATACAGTGTTCATTGTTTTTCCTCCTTTTTTAAATTCATTTGTAAGAACACAAAAAACTCGTCCCTAAAGAAAGGGACGAGTTATATTTACCCGCGATACCACCCTAATTTATACATGTAGAAATGAGTCTATATGTATACGGCTTTACAACGTACAACATGATACGTGTTCCTTGTAACGGGGGACAGCCGGTAAGAACTTACTGTAACATTCGGTTCTACTTCTCGGAGATGATTTTCGGCTACGCACTGAACGTTGGCTTTCAGCAATTCGCCAACTCTCTGGGGGACAGTCCTATAACGTACTCGTTCTCGTCAATGAATTTTTATTCAAGTATTCTGACAGTATTGTTGCATGTTTTTTTTTGAAAGTCAATATATTTTTTGAAAGGCATATTTACATACGGAAATATTCAATGTGATATTCGTTGATGTGAAGGGAATGTTGGATTGTAAAATGGGAGTAAAAATTTGTAGAGAATTGTAAAAATTGTAGAGAAAGTTGATATTTATAGGAGTAAAGAAGGTATTGTTTAAATTTACAGAGAATAATACAACAATCCACTTGCTGGAAAGAACAAACCAAAAGAGGTGACTGAAATGCTTGCGATGGGAGTATTATTTGGCATTATTGCTATAATTGGTTTTATGTGGTTATATTATTCGCGTTCGTTTAAACAAGCAGAAGTTTTACTCTTTCAAAAAGGTAGTTTGTTGACAAGTCAGTCTAGATATTTAGTATGTCCGAAGTGTGGAAGTGCACAGGCCAGAAGTGGAGGATATCAAGAGTGTTGCAAAATTAGATTATGAAAGAAGGAAGCCTCACATTATTTTGTGAGGCTTCCTTCCTTACAATTTCATGGCACTCCAAATTGTCCATCGATCTCTTTCAATGATAGGAGAGGTATTTTGTAAGGCGGTCTGGACCTGCTGTAGAAGTTGAGAAAGTTCATGATCTGTTAATTCGTATAGAATAGATCGACCTGTTCGAGGTGATAAATCTTGTAACAATGCTTCTATAGAATCATGTATTTTGCGTACTTCCCATTGTGTTTGAGTAGGGAACACGTGAAGGAAATATTTTTGTAATTCTTGTTGTATCGTGGTAGTTTTTGGTCTCCTTTTTGCTTCTATTTCAATAAGTTTTGGAAAGATGGAGAAAAAATACCCACGAATGTGTTCGGAGCTTCCTGGAATTGTACAATCTTCAATGGTGCGGTCTTGTACAATGAGTACACCGTTTTTCTTTAATATACGAGAAGCTTCACCTAGAAATGTAGGAATGTCTTGTAAATGATGAATAACTGCGCGCGAAATCACAATGTCGAATGTTTCATTAGGATATGGGACGCTATGTGCATCACCATGAATGAAAGAAATGTTTGGAAAACCGCTACAATTTTCTTTTGCTGCCTGTAATATTTCTTTTGAAAAATCAAGCCCAATAACACTTTTTGCTCCCATAAAGGCGAGTTCTTTCGTATAAATACCGCCACCACAGCCGATATCAATTATTTGCTTGTTTTGTATATTTGTAATACTTTTGATCATTTCACCCCAAGAAATATGGGCGTTTCGCTGTGCGTATGTGTATTTATTATTTGCATCGTGAAAATTAATGGACATGAAAAAGACCTCCTTTCAATGCTTAGTATAGCGTATTTTATAGTGTGTCATGTTTTTGTTTTTTGTATGAAGAGTATAAGGATTTCTTATTGTAAAGGGAGGTAATAACAGTAAATAAGAATCTATAAAAATTTACAATTACAGGTTTTATATTTTACAGAATTCAACCTATAATATTTTCAGGTGATGAAAAGGGGGGGGAAAGGATGAAAACAACACGTACTTGTAAAATCAATTCTATTACAAAAGAACAAACGGAAGCTTTAATTACTTTGATCCGTACGTTCGAAAGTGCAAAACGATATAGTTTTAATCGTTTGATTGAGGGCGAAAACGAGAAAGAATTGATAAAAAAACTACAACCTAAATATTTGTTAAATAAACGTTTTTGTGAAGATGCGATTTTACAAGCGCAAACGATCCTTTTCTCTCAAAAAGAACTTCTTCCTGTTTACCTAGAAAACAATCAAAAAAAGTTAGAAAAGACGTTACAAAAAATAGATGATTATGAACGCGGCAAAAAAAGACCTAAACAAGTTGCATTAGAAACTTGTTTAATTGGCTTAAGAAAACGAAAACAAAAATTAGAACAAAAAATTGAAATGTATGCAAAACATATTAAAAATAAAACATTACCTCCTATTATTTTTGGTGGGCGGAAAAATTTCTATGAAAGAATGAAAAACAAGATATCCAATCAAGAATGGAAAGATTTGCGGACACGACAATTATATTCTCGTGGAGATAAAAGCAAAAAAGGGAATTTGAACATGCGCATTACAGTTGATGACTGTGGGCAAGGATGGTTAGAAATTGCAAATCCATTAGGACGAACAAATGGAAAAACAAAAAGCCCACGAATCAAAGTTCCGATTATCATTCCATATCATTTTTATCATCAAATCACAAATGTCGTTATGGGAAAGCAAATCGGTGTAAATCCAAAAGGAAAACCGATTATAGAGCATCAAAAATATAGTGTAGAAATCATTCGTAAACAAAATGAATTTTATGTAAATATTTCGTTTGATGAAACAGAAATAGGTCGTGTACTAGATTTCAAGGAAACACCACAATCAGATGTAATTGCAGGAATTGATGTAAATCCGGGCCGCATTGCAGTTAGTTTATGTACAAAACAAGGTAATTTTAAAGGGTCAAAAATTTTTTATCTACACAATCTGAATGCGTTTTCAACAAACAAACGCGCCACGATAATTGGACAAATCGTACAACAAATTAAAACATGGTTGTTGGAAAACAATGTAGGTGGAATTGTTTTAGAAGATTTAAAGTTTCAACAATCTCATGATACTGATAAATACAGTAATCGTAATTTCCATCAATTTACGTATAAAAAGATGTTGAACAGTTTAATTCGTATGTCTCTTTGTAACGGATTTTCTGTTAAAACAGTAAACCCCGCTTATACAAGTGTGATTGGAAAATTAAAATACAGTAAAAATTTCGGTATTAGCGTTCATGAAGCAGCCGCCTTCACGATCGCAAGACGTGGATTAGAATTGCAAGAACAATTACCAAAAGAGATTATATTATTATTAAAAAACCAAATTACAACAAAACTGCGTATTCTTGTTGCTTCCATGGAAGAAAGTAAAAAGAATACGCAAAAAGTATATAAAAAATGGTTACAAACAATTCAAATGTGGAAAGAATATCACAATTGGAAATTGTGGAGCATTCTTCACAAAACTGTTTATATGAGCAATCAACAATTCGTATTTAAAATTTAAATGAGAAGGGGGGTACTGGTTTATTTCTTATAACCTCTTGCATACTACTGACTTGGATGAATGGTAGTATGCAAGGACAGATCGTTCCTAACAGGAACCTGCCGTCATTCTTTCACAATAGGTGGATGAAAAGGTCACAACCCTTACGGACAGGAAAAAGGTGAGATTCCTTTTCGGTAGTTGGCATTTGACTTGGTTCGCCAACAATTTATAGATTTTTATAAGAATTTTAAACCAGGATTAAGTTGAAAAGGAAATATGTAATGTTGTTGTTTGCTATGTTACTAGCATCTTGTAGTCAAGTTGAGCAAAAAAAAGAAACAAAAAAAGTAGAAGAGACGGTGAATGAAGTGAAAGAAACAATAGGGGTAACCGTTATACAAAAAAAACATAAAGAGAAAAAGTTACAGGAATCAGAAGCTAAGTTAGTAATAGACATTATAGATAAAGCGGAAAAACAAGACGTAACAGGTAGTTTTGGTGAGCCGGAATATGAAATACAAATTAGTAGAGATGGAAAAAAAGAAACCTATTATGCGTGGCTAAGAGGAGAAGATAGACGAGGGTGGTTACAATATAAGAACGCTATGTACATGCTAGATAAAAAAGATACGGAAAAGCTGTTAGCTATATTTCCAAATGTTTCAGAACAAAAAGAAGATGAGACGCAGGCAGGTCCTTTAGCGGAAGTAACAAAAAAAGATTTGCAGATTACCGCGTTTCATATTAAAGCAGGTGATCAAAAAGTGAATTATACGGTACGGTATACGATTTCACAATCACTATACAACAAGTTAGAGAAGGAACAAGAATATTATTTGCAAGTCATTTTCCCAGAAAAAGTTCAAAAATTAATTGGAGCAAAAGAGAGTGAAAAAATTTTAGGAGAAAAGGTAAAGGAAGGGTATAAACAGTATGAATTGCATGCTATTGTGCAGGTAAAAGATGCTTCAGAATCACAATTAAAGGCATTAGAAACATATTATGAAAATTACGATTTGAAAATATTAAATAGTAAAAAAGAGAAAATAGGTGTTTTTCAAAATATCATTCAAATTGTTAAAGAGTATGGTGAAAAAATGAATTTACAAAGATAAAGTGAAACTTTAATTACGGGATGAATGTAAAGTCTATATGGCCTTTCCTAGGAAATGATAATAGAGAGGGGGAGTCCCCTCTCTATTACTTTGCTTTTGCAGATGGCTCATTCATTGATTTTCGTGTAATAAGAAAAGAAATCATAAGAGCGGAGAGGATGATTAAAGCAATAAATACGTGATTTGGCAACAAATCTAATAATAATACGTAGCTAACGGTATAAAAAATAAGAGTTGAAGCTAAAAACGATAGAGCGCCTATTATGAGAGATTGTAAATTCATTTGTATACACCTCCTTTTATTTATATTTTTGGCTAAAAATGGATTAAATAAACATTATTTCTAACGATAGAAAAAAATATGTCATAATAGAGAAAGAACCAGCTTTAATGAATAAATATGATTCATTAATGAGAGATAAAGGAGAGGAATATGAAAAATAATAAAAAAGGATTATGGGGAATTATTGTTGCCATAGGTTTATTTTTACTTTCTAAGTTAAAGTGGGTATTTGCAATTTTTAAATTAGCAAAGTTTTCAACAGTATTTAGTATGTTTCTATCACTTGGTGCATACGCAGTTATATATGGTTGGAAATTTGGAGTAGCGCTCATTTATTTGTTGTTTATCCATGAAATGGGCCATTTATGGGCTGCGAAAAGAAAAGGTATACCAACATCACCAGCAATATTTATTCCATTTATGGGTGCTCTTATTGGGATGAAAGAGATGCCGAAAAATGCGAAAGATGAAGCTTACATCGCCTATATGGGGCCCCTTTTCGGATTGTTGTCATTTTTACCTGCAATTCCACTTTATATAATAACGAAAGAGCCATTTTGGGCATTAATTATTTTGCTTGGAAGTATGATTAACTTTTTTAACTTGATCCCAGTTTCTCCATTAGATGGTGGACGAATTATCTCAGTTGTAAGTACAAAGATTTGGGGAGCAGGTCTTATTGTATTGCTCGGTTATTCCATTTACTTTAAAAGTATTTTGGGAGGATTTATTGTTATTATCGGCTGTATGGAATTATATAGAGTAATAAAGCGAGATGAGCCGATTAAGGAATTAGGATATAGAATTGATGGAATGAAAGAATATGTTGCAAGGCTTGAAGAGGAGTTAAAAGAAACGGGTGCAGTGCATCGGAATATATATATGATGCAACATGAAATAAATGTATTAAGACAAAAAGAAAGAGAGAAAGAATTAAAAACAGGAGAACTTCAAAAAATTGAAGTGTTAGAGTACCTTTTACCAAAGTTTGAGCCACTTGATTATGTTCCATATGAAGAGGAAAAAGAAACACATACAATTCATATAAGAGAAGTATTTGAAATGTCAGAAAGAAAATTACAGGAATGGAATACAGAAAAGAGTCAACAGGAAAACTATTATAAAGTGGATATGAAAACGAAATGGACGGTATTTGCTTGGTATATCGGATTAATGGCTATACTCGGTTACACAGCTTATGAAGGGTATATGGTTTTACAAGAACATTTGCCAACGAGGAATGTCTAGAAAAATATTGTCGAAATGATAGGAAGAATTTATACAGGAATTGGATTTCTACGAGAGAATGTTACAAGTATAGTACTACATTGTAATATCTCTAGTAGAGAAGGGGTTCTGTATATGAAGAAATTGTTACGTGTATTCGGGATTATTATCGTGATGATCATTGCGAGTTATAGTCTTATGAAAGTACTGTTACATTATGCGAATAAGCCTGCTGAGGTAAAGACGATAGCTCAAATAGAAGATGTACAAGAAGAGACAAAAGTACTGGATTTTATTCGTATGACACATGAAAGTTATAATAATTTCTTAAATTATGGTAAAGCGGAGAATTATACAGAAGGGGACTGGAACCAATTGAAACAATGGTTTCAACAACAAGAATCGTCTTTGAAAAATATACATACAGAAATAAAGAATGAAAAAATAAAACGTGATGTAAATAGAAGCTATGAAATTGCAAAAAAAGGTGTGGAACTTCAAAATATGGAGTATGTAGTTTATGCGCATCGTGTATACCATGACTTGGATATTATCGTAAATAAATATAGAGGTGAAACGAATATCTGGGGGTATACAGAGTTTGGAGATGGGAAAGATATAAGGATAATTGAACAAGCGATACAGTCCAAATAATAATAAGCTAGCTAGCATTCTAGTTGGCTTATTTTCTTTTGTAAGTGCAATGTTCATATATTTTTCACAAAAACACCGTGTGAATAGTGATTAAAATCACAATATGTACTATACAATTCAGTTAAACTAAAAACAGTTAAGGAAATAGAGGAGTGGGATACAATGTTAAGTGCAAAAACAATTGAAATCGTAAAGTCAACAGTACCATTATTACAAGAAAAAGGCGTTGAAATTACAACGAGATTTTATGAAATTTTATTTTCGGAACATCCGGAGTTATTGAATATTTTCAATCATACAAATCAGAAAAAGGGAAGACAACAACAAGCGCTAGCAAATGCCGTTTATGCAGCTGCAACGTACATTGATAATTTAGAAGCTATTATTCCAGTTGTAAAACAAATTGGTCATAAGCATAGAAGTTTAGGTATTAAAGCGGAGCATTACCCGATTGTAGGTACATGTTTACTACGCGCAATTAAAGAGGTTGCAGGTGCACCTGATGAAGTTTTAAATGCATGGGGAGAAGCTTATGGTGTCATTGCTGATGCATTCATTAGCATTGAAGCAGAGATGTATGAAGAAGCGGCACATAAAGAAGGTGGATGGAAAGATTTCCGTAACTTTGTAGTTGTTAAAAAAGTAAAGGAAAGCGATGTTATTACGTCATTTTATTTAAAACCTGAAGATGGCGGGAAAGTTTCTGCATTCATCCCAGGACAATATGTAACGATTCAAATAAATATCGAAGGTGAAACATATACACATAATCGTCAATATAGCTTATCAGATGCTCCTGGAAAAGAATATTATCGTATTAGTGTAAAGAAAGAAAAAGGTGTAGATACACCGGATGGTAAAGTATCTAACTACTTACATGATCATGTGGAAGAAGGGGATATGTTACCGGTAAGTGCACCAGCAGGAGATTTCGTATTAAATATGGATTCAACTTTACCAGTTGTACTAATTAGTGGTGGAGTAGGTATTACTCCGATGATGAGTATGCTAAATACGTTAATTGAACAAGACTCAACACGTAATGTATGTTTTGTTCATGCGGCGATAAATAGTAATACACATGCAATGAAAGAACACGTTGAGGCAGTAGATAATGAATATGAACAAGTTAAAGCATACACTTGCTATTCTGCACCAACTGAAAAAGATTTGGAAATGAAGAACTTTGATAAAGAAGGCTTCATTGAAGCTGAATGGTTAAAAACTATTATCCCGACAACGGAAGCAGAATTTTATTTCTGTGGTCCCGTACCATTTATGAAACATGTAAATGCTGCACTAACTGATTTAGGTGTGAAACAAGAGCATATTCATTATGAATTTTTCGGTCCAGCAGCAAGCTTACAATAAGGTGGATTTGAATAAGCGAAAAACGAGGTATTATTTTACCTCGTTTTTTATTTGTTCTCGTAATAGTCGATTTACCGTTTCACGGCGTATACCAATCAGTTGGCCGATTTCAGTTTGCGTTAAGATTTCATATATAGGAATGTCACCTAAATATAGTGTGAACCATTCTTGTAAACGATGAAGACGTTCTTTCGGAGAGACGGTTGTCAATTGATCGATACGCTGCTGCATCATTCTTAATTTTGATTGTAATTGCATAGCAATATTTGCGTATGATGCGGGATTTGCCTGAAGTTGATCGTACCATTCACTACTAATGATAGATTCAACTTCTGTTTTCATTAAAGCGATTGCTGTACCGTGATACTCCTTCGGTGAAATTAAAGAATGGTGAGGTATCGTTTCACCTGGAACAATAATGTTGAATAAAAATGGTGTTCCATCTTCTTCGATCCTTACTACTTTTAATAAGCCTGTTTTTATAAAATATAAAGGACCGTCCTCGCCTTGACGGAATAGTACATCTCCTTTGTGTAGAATCAATGTTAGCCCCCCCTTTAAACATTTCTATTTCTTTTATTGTAGCGTATATGTATAAAGACAATATGCTATTTAAACAGCAATTTCATTGACGAAATGTATGCTATTACAGTAGTATACTATTTAGTGTGTAATAGTACTAGCAATGAATACGCTGTAGGGGGTTTAGTATATTGTTAGATGCGATAAAAATGACGGATATGAGAATTCCGGCGAATGCTACCATTCATGTAGAAGAGATGAAAGGTGGAGTCGTATTATCCGTTGAAGTAGACGGCCAAATTATTTATACGATGGCTTATGACGAAGAAACAGATAGTTATGCTGAATTATATGATCGAAACGATAAGAGGGCGTGCCAAGTACATGAGGATTTTATGGGATGGTCACTTCTTCATTAAAAAAGATGTCAATATGACATCTTTTTTTATTAAACCGATAGAATATACAAAGAAATGAAATATAAGGATAAAATTTGTAATAAATGATTTTGCATTGTTAGCACTTTGTAACTGCAAGTAAACTATTTTTTCGCTATCATAAAGATAACAGTCGCAGTTATAGGAGTGGTCAACTTGAAGAAAGTACATATTTCAAATTATATGCTATTATGTGTTTGTTTAATTTTATTTGTTCTCTTAGGAGGATTTTTATATTCATGTGTATAAAAAAAACGTATTCTAAAAGAACACGTTATAAAAAAGAAGTAATAATTAATCTAGTCCCGAGAATAATTAATGTGATACGTAATAAATTAATTACGGCTTTACCACTTAATTTTGTATTGATATAAGCCCCGATTTTTCCGCCAATCCATGCACCAGGAATAAGAATTAATGCATAAATCCAGCTGACATTTCCAAGGGAGATGTGCGTTGCAGAACTTACAATGGCTGATAGAAATACGATAAACATCGAAGTTGCTACAGCGATATGTGCTGGGAATGCAAAAAGCAGCATCATTGCTGGAACAAGTAAGGCACCGCCACCAATTCCAAATAACCCAGATATAAAACCAACTATAAAGGCGATAAAGATAGCGAGAAGCGGTGGAAATTGATAGTGTACAGTGTTTCCTTCGTTATCTGTAAAAGAACGTTTAATTACCGTCATATTTGATAAAGAAAGAGGGTTTAATTTGTCTCGTAACATAAGAAGAATAGAGACAAAAATAAGGAAAATCCCAAAATATAAAGAAAATGTATCTTGGTTTAAAAATTTGTTTGCCCACGAGCCGATGATACCACCAGGGCCACTCCCGATAAATAAAATAAGTCCACTTTTGTAATCTACTCGTTTATGCTTCATATAAGTAAGGGTGGAAGATAGTCCTGTGAAAACGACTGTTACCATTGAAGTTCCTACTGCAAGTTGTGGTGATAGACTGTGTAATCCGATTAATAACGGAACAATAATAATTCCGCCACCAAGCCCGACTAGACTCCCGACTGTCCCGGCGATTAGCCCGATGAAAAGTAACATGATGTATTCCAAAATTGCCAACTCCTCTATATAACTTATCCACCAATTATTATACACGCTTTTTCATAAGAAAAAGGTTTGTTCACAAAAAAGTCGTCTTCCTAGAAAAATAAGGAAGACGACTTTTGATTAAAAGATCAAGTGTAATAAAGAGTAGAATAAAGCAGCTAAAGAAGCTGAAATAGGAAGTGTGATAACCCAAGTAATTAACATGCGTTTTGCAGTTCCCCATTTTACACCTTTTACACGATGAGAAGCACCAACCCCTAAAATAGAAGAAGAGATAACGTGCGTCGTACTAACTGGTAAGTGAATGAATGTTGCACCGAAAATAACAAGTGATGATGATAAATCGGCAGCTACACCATTTACAGGACGAATTTTCATAATTTGTCCACCGACAGTTTTAATAATTTTCCATCCACCGACAGAAGTACCAAGACCCATTGCAATCGCACAAGATAATTGTACCCAGAACGGGATGTCGCTAGAAGTATGATAGCTATTAGCCATAAGAGCCATCGTAATGATTCCCATTGCTTTTTGCGCATCATTTGTACCATGTGTATAAGCTTGTAATGCAGCAGTGAAAATCTGGAATATACGGAAGTTTTTGTTCGTCTTCGTTAAATTAAAGTTTTTAAAGACTACTTTAAATATACTGTATACGATATAACCAATAACAAAAGCGATAATTGGCGAAATGATTAAAGCTTCAAGAATTTTTATGAATCCTTTAAGATTTAATGAGCTAATACCGGCCGCAGCGATAGCTGCACCTGCGATTGAGCCAATGATTGCATGCGAAGAACTACTTGGAATACCGTAGTACCAAGTGATCAAATTCCATGCTATTGCCGCAAGTAAAGCAGCTAAAATTACAAGAGAACCATTTTGCAAGGCAAATGGATCAACGATATCTTTTGTAATCGTTTTTGCTACACCTGTAAATGTCATCGCACCTAAAAAATTCATAATAGCTGCCATAATAATTGCATGTCTAGGCTTTAGAGCTTTCGTTGAAACAGCCGTTGCAATAGCATTTGCTGTATCGTGAAATCCATTAATAAAGTCAAAAGCTAAAGCGCAAATGACTACTAAAACGGTCAGTAACAAGAGTGTATCCATGATCAAACTCCTTACGCGTTCTTCATAATAATTGTTTCTAATACGTTTGCAACGCTTTGGCAGCTATCCGCTACTTCTTCAAGCTCTTCGTAAATCTCTTTGTATTGAATAATTTTAATCGGATCTTTCTCACGAGAGAATAAGTGCTTAATCGCATGACGGCGAATATCATCACATTGTGATTCGTAGTCCTTAATCTTAATCGCGTTCGTACGAATGTCGACTAACTTCTTTTTAGACAGTAGTTCAACAGAATTTGCAATCTCAATCGCACATTGATTAATTGCTTCAACGAATTTAATCATGTATTCATCAGCTTCTGTAATAGAATACATTTCGAATAGACCAGCACTATGATCTAATCCGTCTAATACATCATCCATACTCATTGCAAGTTGTAGGATGTCCTCACGTTCAATTGGAGTAATAAACGCTTTGTTTAGCTCCATAATGATTTCGTGAATAAATGAGTCACCTGTTGACTCATACTCTTTCATGCGCATAGAAAACTCTTTTAAATCGCTAGCATTTTTAATTTTATACTCCACGAAAAACTGCGCGCCTTCTTTTAAATTTTCGGAAACATTCATTAACATTTCAGAAAATTTATCTTTTTTTGATTTAAATACCATTATTAGTTACCCCCACAAAAGTAATATATGTAAAATATATTGGCTAATCAATTCTAACAAAAAACTGTCGTTTTTTAAAACATTTTATCGAAAAGTTTACAAAAACTTAACATAACTCTCATTGTTGTATTAATAATATTAATAATCAATATTGAATATCTTACTTGTAGAATGTCCTTTTCCTGCAAAAAGTATGAATGTGAAAGAAAAGCTTTACACTACAGGAAAGACTACGTTATTATAATAAATTTAAAAGGAGGTATATTCTTCCTTTTGAAAAGAAGAGTGTAAACAAACGAAGGAAGTGAACGAATGAAATTGAAGAACACTCACTTAAAAAAAATGCAGGAGTGGTTCAATAAGAGGAAGAAACTTCGTAATTCATTAATTGTATTAGGAAGTTTACTTGCTACTCTATTTATTGCTATAAATATAATAATTTCCATTCAAGACATATCTGAATTAAAACAAGCTGTTCCGCAACCGACCTTAATTTATGATGCAAATAATGAAGTTGCGACTAAATTAGCTTCCTCTAAAACAGAAGGTGTTAAAAGGAAAGATATTCCTGACATTATGGTTCAGGCAATTGTTGCAGTAGAAGATAAGGAATTTTTTAACCATCACGGTATTTACTATAGTGGAATTATAAGTGCAGTTTTTAAAAATATTACAGCAGGAGAAGTTGTAGCAGGGGGAAGTACGATTACACAACAACTTGCGAAAAACGTATTTCTGACACAAGACCGCACATACTCTCGAAAAATAAAGGAATATTTTTTAACAAAAAAAATAGAGCGTACGTATACGAAAGATGAAATTATTGAAATGTATATGAATCAAATTTATTTTGGTGAAGGAGCTTGGGGGATAAAAAGGGCAGCTAAATCTTATTTTGATAAAGATGTAAAAGATTTAACAGCTTCAGAAGCTGCAACGATTGCTGGATTGATTAAAGCACCGTCTGCCTATTCGCCTTATAAAAACTTTAACAAGTCAATTGAAAGACGTAACGTCGTCTTAAGCTTAATGAAAGAGCAAGGATACATTTCTGACGAACAGCATAATAAAGAAAAAGAGAGCGGTCTTGTGTTAAAACGTGGTGTGGATGATAAATACAAGGGGAAATACTCTCAATATGTAGATTATATTGTTAGAGAAGCGATGGACAAGTACGAATTAACACAAAATGAAATTTTAGCGGGTGGTTATCGTATTTATACAGAGCTTGATCCGAAAAAACAACAGGCTGTGGAAGATGTTGTGAATAATGATAGTTATTTCAAAGATAGTGGCTCAGATCAGCTTATGCAAACGGGTGTAGTTCTTATGAATCCCAAAACAGGTGGTGTACCAGCTTTAGTTGGAGGCAGAGGGCCGTATCAGTTTTTACAGTTTAACCATGCAACCCAATTGAAAAGACAACCGGGCTCAACGCTAAAGCCTTTGGCTGTATATGTACCAGCGTTAGAGCAAGGGTATGAAGTATACGATATATTAAAAGATGAACCATTTAATATTAAAGAATATAAACCACAAAATAGCGATCATACTTTTCACGGTGATGTGACGATGTATGAAGCTGTGGCAAAGTCGTACAATGTTTCCGCTGTTTGGTTATTAGAGCAAATTGGATTGGATAAAGGATTGAAATCTTTAGAGCGTTTTGGTATTCCATTAGTGCCAGAAGATCGTACATATCCGATTGCTTTAGGCGGGATGCATGTTGGGACCTCGCCATTTGTAATGGCTCAAGCGTATAGTACATTTGCAAATGACGGTGTTCAAGTGGAAGCTCATGCGATTAGGGAGATACAAAATGCTGAAGGTGAAACGATTGGAAAGTGGTATAAGAAAGAGACACGGGTGACGAGCGAGAAAATTGCTCAAAAGATGACATATTTATTAAAAGGTGTTGTCGAAAAGGGCACGGGCGAAAAGGCGAAAGTTAATAATGTTGATACGGCAGGTAAGACAGGAACGACTCAAATTGTAAATGGACCAAGCACCGGTGCAAAGGATTCATGGTTTGTTGGATACACACCAGATTTAGTAGGTGCGATTTGGGTAGGGTATGATAAAACAGATAGTGATCATTATGTTCCGGGGGGAAGTCAAATTACGACGACAATGTTCCGGGATATTATGAAAAAAGCGAATACCAATCCAGCTCAAAAAGCATTCCAGTTATCACTCATATCTGAGGCTGATTATAAAAAACAATTGACTACAATAGAAGAGGAAAAACGAAGGAAAGAAGAAGAGAAGAGAAGGAAAGAAGAGGAACAACAAAGAAAAAAAGAGCAACAAGAGTGGATTGATAAAGTGAAAGAATGGATCCCTTCATTTTGGTAAAAGAAAGAGGCGAATAACAAAATTCGCCTCTTTTTCGTATGAAAAACAAAATGAAACTTTAAACGGTTGAAATTCTCCTTTCTCCTTACTAGTTACTATTCGTTAAGTATAATGTTCGTACTGCCAAAGGATTCGGAATCGTATGTGACGGTTATTTTTCCTTTACTAATAGGTTCGTAAGGTAATTCTTCTTCGTAATTACCATTATTTTCATTGTGGATAGAAAGTGTAATTTCATCGATTTTTTTATTTGTATATTGATCTTTAATCGTTTCAGCAATTTGAAGTAATGCTTCGGAACTAGAAGCTTTCGTAATAAGCATTCCTGTTATAACTTTTTTTTCATTATGTGTTGCATTGGAATAAGGGATGTTGCTTTGTTTTGCATACAAAAGTTTGTATGGAACGGTTTTTCTCTCTGCTTTTGATATAGTGGAATATTTTAGAGTTAAAAAAAATCCTACACATAAAATAATGCATACCATAAGAGCAAACCAAATGCGTATTAGTGACATAACTCTCATTTTCATCCCTCTTTCATATCTTTGACTTCACTATTTATCATACAAAATGAGGATTAAGGTAGAGTAAATTTGAGGTAAAGAAACGTAAAGAAGGAGCACTTATCCTCCCAAATAAGTGCTCCTTTTTATTAAAAGAGAGATTTAATAGACAGTCAAAAACCTATTACTTATAAATTTGCTTAGTCATTCCGAAATATTATTGAAAATTGTGGTTAGTAAATTCGGAAGACCGAAAGTATAGCAGTTGTTTCGCCTGTGTTAGGAATAGAAATAGTATTTGCTGTAGGTTGTACAGAAATTGTTGTACCAGCTTGTAAAGTAATGATTGTAGAGAAAGAAACTGCACTACCGATAACGTTAGTTGAAAAATTACGACTAGGTGGTTGGCCGTTAAATGAAAGACCAAAGCCAAATGGTGAAGAACCTGGGAAAGTTGTAGATGCAGAGAAACTAATATCATATACACCAGTTTCTAAAACCGTTAGAGTATCAGAACCATTAAAGGAGATGTTTGTTAATTCAAATGTTTCATTGAATTGTACATTGCTTCCCGGTGAGACTGTTTGTGCAATTGTGTTTCCTAATACAGCTGTAGTTACAGGAACTGGAGTACCCGATGCACCTGTCGCGCCAGTAGCACCAGTAGCACCTTGAGCGCCAGCCGGTCCTTGAGCACCAGTAGCACCTTGAGCACCAGTAGCACCTTGAGGGCCAGCTGGTCCTTGAGCACCAGTAGCACCAGTAGCACCAGTAGCACCTTGAGCGCCAGCCGGTCCTTGAGCACCAGTAGCACCTTGAGCACCCGCTGGCCCTTGAATACCTTGAGGTCCTTGAGCACCAGTAGCGCCAGTAGCACCTTGAGCGCCGGCTGGTCCTTGAGCACCAGTAGCACCTTGAGCGCCGGCTGGCCCTTGAGCACCAGTAGCACCTTGAGCACCCGCCGGTCCTTGAGCACCAGTAGCACCTTGAGCACCCGCTGGTCCTTGAGCACCAGTAGCACCTTGAGCACCAGCTGGTCCTTGAATACCTTGAGGTCCTTGAGCACCAGTAGCACCTTGAGCGCCGGCTGGTCCTTGAGCACCTTGAGGTCCAGTAGCACCTTGAGCACCTGCCGGTCCTTGAATACCTTGAGGTCCTTGAGCACCAGTAGCACCTTGAGCGCCAGCTGGTCCTTGAGCACCGGTAGCACCTTGAGCACCAGCTGGTCCTTGAGCACCAGTAGCACCTTGAGCGCCAGCCGGTCCTTGAGCACCAGTAGCACCTTGAGCGCCAGCCGGTCCTTGAGCACCAGTAGCACCTTGAGCACCCGCTGGTCCTTGAGCACCAGTAGCACCTTGAGCGCCAACTGGTCCTTGAGCACCAGTAGCACCTTGAACGCCGGCTGGTCCTTGAGCACCAGTAGCACCTTGAGCGCCAGCTGGTCCTTGAGCACCAGTAGCACCTTGAGCGCCAGCTGGTCCTTGAGTACCGGTAGCGCCAGTAGCACCTTGAGCACCCGCCGGTCCTTGAATACCTTGAGGTCCTTGAGGTCCAGTAGCGCCCTGAGCACCCGCTGGTCCTTGAGCACCCGCCGGTCCTTGAGGTCCAGTAGCACCTTGAGCACCCGCCGGTCCTTGAGGCCCAGTAGCACCTTGAGCGCCCGCTGGTCCTTGAGGTCCAGTAGCACCTTGAGGCCCGGTAGCTCCCGTAGCACCAGTAGCACCTGTTGCTCCTCCTCCTCCAAGGCAGCCTGATCCGTATTGAACTAAGATAGCTTGGATTTCTGAAATGAGTTTAACTAGTTTGTCGATCGTACAGCAATCTACTTTGAATAATTTAGCAATATACAATAAATAATTAAGCAGGCTTTGTAACTCAACATACAATGCTCCGCATGAAAAAGGTTTTGTCGTTAAAATAGTTAATAGATTAGCGATAATAGAATTTCCAATTTGTTTTTGTGCTGGAGATAAATCTAAGCAATTGAGGAATTTTTGTAGGTTATTTAGGGCAACAATCAAGTTATCGATATTATGTTGCGAAGGGTTTTGAAAGACAGTTTGAATAGCTTGGCCAAGAGCTTGAAGAAGTCTAACGAATTCTGTAAGTTCGGACTTAGAGATGTTAATATAACTACAAGCTCTGACTTCGCAACAATCATTACCATAAAATACTTTTCCTTTATTTTTATTGTTCATCTTTTCATTCCTTTCTTTCATAGAATCAATAGTCGTTACTATATATTAAAATGAAATTTAAACTAAATTCGTGATGGACAAACTACTATTTCTAAAAAAATAAGAAGTTTGCCTACTAAGCGAAAACAATTAAGTTATGGAGAAAGATTTATAGAACTTAAAAAAGATTAGTTCAACATAAAAAAGCATGCCAATTGCTAGGAGTATATAACAATTGGCATGCAGTTTGTGGAGGCGTACCTCATTTGTATTCATTTAATCTTTCAAGGGTCGTTTTAGGTAGAATTGGAATTGAAATAGTGAAAGTTGTACCATCTTCATTACTGGTCATTTTTAATGTACCGTTATGATTTTGAATAATTTTCTTCGTTACTGACAAGCCCAGTCCTGTGCCCGAATCTTTTGTTGAGAAGAATGGATCAAAGATATATTCCTGAATGGCTGGTGAAATACCAATTCCATTATCAGTGAAAGTAATACGAACAAAATTATCTAGGCGATAACTAGTAATTTGGATAGAAAGTTTTTCTTCGCCTTGAGCATCGACAGCATTCTGAAATAGGTTTAAAAAAACTTGCACAAGTTCATGACGATCAATATTGACTAATACATCATCCAATTCGGTAGAAAAATTATAATCAATTGAAATGTTATGTAAAAAGACTTCACTAGCTAGTAACTGTTGAATATATTCACGTAAAAATGTGTTAATAGGAAACGGTTCTCTTGTAAATTCGCGCGTTTTTGAAATAGCTAAAAATTTTGTAATAATACTATTTGCGCGGTCTAATTCAGGAATGAGTAAGTTTTCAAATAATTCTTTATTAGATGGAGAAACACTTTCTTGTAAAAATTGTAAGTAACCCCGTACGGTTGTAAGAGGATTACGTACTTCATGTGCAATCCCAGCTGCAATTCGCCCTGCTAACGAAAATTTCTCTGCATCACGTTCTGTGTTTAAATAATGAAAGACACTAATAATTCTAAATATCTCTCCGTTATAATCACGAATAATTCGGTTATTTAATATGCCGTAGTTTTTGTCTAAAACTTCCTCATTATATAATTCTGTTCCCGTTCTTAATGTTTCAAGAGCTTTAATTTTTTCTTCTGGCAATTTTAATAATTGTTGAATTGGTTTTCCGATTATTTCATTTCGTACTACACCAAAATCATCTGCTGCAGCTTGATTACATAAAGTTATATTTCCTTTACTATCAACAAAGGTGACATGATGTGAAAAAGCATCGAAAATATGAACAAAGTATGTTTCAAGTTGCTCAAATAAAAATAATGAATCGCAGGTAAGCTGAAACTCAGCTTCTTTATTCTCTTTTTGTATGTTTTGTATAGAATGAGTCGTTCTCGTTTTCTTTATTTGTAAACCAATATGTGGATTTTTGTATGTGAAATGATGTGGTAATTGATTCACAAGTTCTTCATAAAAACGTACTTTATTTTCTAATTCTTCTATTCGTTTTTCATGAGATACAATATCATCGTTTGGAAGCATAAATAAATAACCCCTCAATTTAAAAATTCTTCCATCTAGTATATCATATTTTTATACGGATACTCTTAAAGAAGGAGCTACTTAATGAAATTGATTAGTCGAGGTGTTCGGGAATTGAGTAAAATGGATAGAAGGTGAAGTTAAAAAGGGAGGGATATATTTGCTTTTCATTGGAGTGACAGGATGGGGAGATCATGATTCTTTATATATAGATCCCTATGAAAATAGAAATAAATTACGAACATATAGTGAGCATTTTCCTATTGTGGAAGTGGATAGTTCATTTTATGCGATGCAACCTGCGCGAAACTATACAAAATGGGCAACGGAGACACCGAAAGATTTTTCTTTTGTCGTAAAAGCATATCAAGGGATGACGGGACATATGAAAGGTGAAATTCCGTTTTCTACGTTCGACGAGATGTTTGATGTGTATAAACAATCTATTCTTCCTTTAATAGAAGCTAATAAATTAAAAACGATTTTATTTCAATATCCACCATGGTTTGATTGTAAAAAGAAAAATGTAGATTTTCTTCGATATACGAAAGAGAAAATGGAAGGTTTGCCGTGTGCCATAGAATTTCGAAATCAAACATGGTTTTATCCAGAAATGAGAGATAAGACTTTACGGTTTTTGGAACAGGAGAAATGGATTCATACAATTTGTGACGAGCCACAGGCGGGGATAGGTTCGGTACCGCTCGTTTTAGAAGTAACGAATGCAGAGATGGTGTTAATACGTTTTCATGGTCGAAATGTTCATGGCTGGCTGGATAAAGGGGAAAATTGGAGAGCGGTTCGTTGCTTATATCGCTACAACAATAAAGAATTAGAAGAATGGGTAGAAAGACTAGAGCAATTGAAAAAGAAGACAAAGGGCATATATGTACTATTTAACAATAATTCGGGCGGAGATGCAGCCGATAATGCGAAACAGCTTATGAAAATGATGAATATTACATATGGTGAGCCGAAGCCCGAGCAATTAAATTTGTTTGAATGATAATAAACAAGAAAGGCACTGTACAAACAGGGGGAATGTACAGTGCCTTTCTATATGAAAAAGAGGGGTAACAATGTTACTGAGCGTTTGGTTGATTCATCAATTGTTGGCTTCGTAATAAATGATAATGGTTATCATTATCAATGTCAATAGTTTTCGGAAAAATAAATAAAAAACTTTTTATGAGACAGTAATAGTAGGGAGATTCCTAATAAAAAGCTTGGCTGAAGCAAAGAAGTTTTTCGGGGAGAATGCTAGTAAACCCCTGATAAAGTATCAAAAAAAGAACAGCAATTAATGCTGTTCTTTTCCAGTAACGAATTGTTGTAAATCAAAAGGAGTTATCGCTTGGATAAACTCTTTTGAGATAAGTGTTTGAACAAGAGTACTCTCAGAAATGGAAGCACCTGTTTTCTTTTCGTAAGCTTGCTTTAATAAATCAAGTTTTTCAGCCGTTTCTTTCGGTAATTCAATTGTTAATGTGTTCATAATTTCTCCCCCTTATTATTAGAGTACCACTACAATATAGGAGAGACAAGAAAAGAAAAGAGAGTGTGAAACATAAAAAAGGTTACCATTTATAAAATGGTAACCTTTTTTATGTATAAGAGTTATTAAGCAATACCGATATACTTTAAAGTTTTTGACGGAGTACTATGATCAAAGAAGTGTTGTAAAAATGCGATATCAACACCTGATTTGTATGCACAATATCCCCAAGTTTTTCGAAGTGTATGTGAGCTAATCCCTTCTAATCCAACTTCTTTTGCAGCTTTGTTTAAAATGTACCATGCATGTTGTCTCGTAATAGATTTTGTTCCTTTTTGAGACTTTAATAATGGTTCATTACGTTTCCAAGTTTTACGTTCTTTCATGTAGTCTTCGATCGCGTGCTGTAAGTCTTCATTTACAGCAAACCATTTATGTTTCTTTACTTTTTCATTGTAAAATAAAATGGAATGGCGAACATTTTCATTTTCATCGATTACATCACTAACTTTTAATTGTAAGATTTCACTTACTTTTAAGCCAGAATTTACAGCTAATACGAATAATAAGCCATCACGTTTCGAAGATTGTAAAAGTATATTTTTGATAGTTTCTAATTGTTTTTCATTTTGAATAGGTTGTCCTGCTTGTTTCATTTCACGCACTCTCCTCTTTTATGTGTGTAAAGGAAAGGATTAACTTGTTTCTTACTATAAAGGGAGAGTGTGAATTTCATGTGAACTCCTAGTGAAATTAAGACAAATTATTTGACTTCTTTTACTTTTTGTAAATTAAAGTAGAATACAACACTATTCGTCGTGTTATATACACCGTACTCGGCATGGTGGAGGTCTAAAATGTTTTTTACAATAGATAATCCGAGACCAGTACCACCAGTATGACGGCTACGAGATGCATCTAAACGGTAGAAACGATCCCAAATTTTTTCAAGACTGTCTTCTGGGATAGGGTTTCCTGTGTTTTCGATTTCGACTTTTACTGTATCTTCCATTGCTATAACAGAGACTTGTATTTTTTCTCCATCTGGCGTATATCGAATTGCGTTGCTAAGTAAGTTCACAACCACTTGCTCAATACGACTACGATTCGCTTTCACAAAAATAGAGGAATCTACATCTATGCTCACTTGTAAATGTTTTTCTTCCATGCTAAATAATAACTTTGTATAGACTTGTTGAATTAATTCACCGATTGAGAATGTCGTCATATCTAGTTTGTACGTACCTGATTCTAATTTTGCTAATTCTAACATTTCAACAATAAGTCTGTTCATGTTTTCTGTTTCTTCTAAAATAACATCTGTGTAATACGTCGTATCTTTACTAACGCCATCTTTAATTCCTTCCGCGAAACTTCTAATTACACTGAGTGGTGTTTTTAATTCGTGTGATACACCAGAAATGAATTCTTTTCGCGTTTTCTCTAATTGACGTTCCCGTTCAATATCTTGTTGTAATTTTGTATTGGCAACATTTAATCGATCGATTCGGTCTTTTAAGTTTACAGATAGCGTATTAATACTGCCGGAAAGCCCACCAATTTCATCGTCTGCTGTCACAGGTAATTTTTCGCTAAAATCAAAATTGGCCATTTTTTTTGTAACACGATTCATTTTAATTAATGGTTTCACAATGATTTTTGAGTAGTAGAAGGATAACAAAATAATTACGAGAAATACGATGATTAAGGCATAGACATAATAATCCTTTAAAACAAGCATTGCTTCATTAACAGGTTGCAAGGATGCTACCGCAAAAGCGTATTCTTTAATCTTTCCATCTTCCATAATAGGTTGTACAAAGATACTATTCTTTATATTTTCTCCGCTATCTAGTAGAAAATGGCTCAATTGCTGTGGGCTAGTAGTGCCGTCTCTAATAATTTCTGCAAAATATTGAACGGCTTGTAATGTTTCAAGATCATTTGCAAGACGAACATCAGCTTTGGATGGAAGCTGTAACTTAGATACAATACCAGTAAACTCAATTTGAGTTACAGTTTTGGATCGACTTGTAAGTCTATTTTTAGCAGGGTTACCATTAATGGATTGAAAATCTGAGTTGATATATTCGTTTTGCCATCGATTATAGTTTGTCGTCAATTCTATTGGTGTTATGGTGGAATCTTGTACAAAACCGACGACGTTTATCATCCCATCTTTTTTCAATCCTAAGTTTTCGAATTTATTATATTCTTCGGGCGTTAAAAGATTATTGAGTGGAATGGAATATGCTTTGTTATTTTTAGGGTTAATTACATCAATGTAAAAATTATTGTCGCTTTTAATAATGCCGTTCGTATTTAAAAACTGCATTTCGGCATTTGTTTTATCATGAAATTCTTGTTTTAGTTTTCGAATTTCTTCATAAGTTTTACCACTTTTTTCGTAATTATCTACGAACTTCTCGAAAGCAGTTTGAACGGTTTTTACCTTTTTATTAATATAAAATTTCTCTAAAAATAGAGATTGTCCTAGGAAAAAAAGGAGGAATATGATTGTAAATAATGTTGATGTTAATAAAAATAGTTTAAAGACGATACTTCTGTTTTTCACTGCGTCACCTCTTGTGAGAAATACTGTAAATGATTTCTTTATTATAACAAACGTTACAAAAAAGTAGAGGAGAAAATCTGTCTCTTCCGAAAGTAGTTTTTTATAAAAGGTCACATAAAAAGAACTCGACAGACGTATGACGAGTTCTTTAATGTATTATTGTTGAATTGCTGCATCTAAAGCGATTTCAATCATTTCGTTAAATGTAGTTTGACGCTCTTCAGATGTTGTTTCTTCACCAGTGAAGATGTGGTCACTTACTGTTAATACAGATAACGCATTTACACCGTATTTCGCTGCTAATGTGTAAAGAGCAGTTGTTTCCATTTCTACTGCTAGTACACCGTAATCTCCAAGTTTTTTAACCATGTCCATGCTTTCGCGGTAAAATACATCTGCTGTTAAAACGTTACCAACACGAACGTGTAAGCCTTTTTCAGTTCCAGCATCGTAAGCTTTCTTTAAAAGGTCAAAGTTTGCAGCTGGTGCAAAATCAAAACCTGGGAATGTTAAACGGTTCATATTAGAATCCGTACAAGCTGTCATTGCAATAATAACGTCACGTACTTTTACGTCTTTTTGAATCGCACCGCAAGTTCCAACGCGAATTAAATTTTTAACTCCGTAGCTTTGGATTAATTCGTTTACATAAATAGAAATAGAAGGAACACCCATACCTGTACCTTGAACAGATACGCGTTTTCCTTTATAAGTTCCAGTGAAACCTAACATACCACGCACGTTATTATAGCAAGTAACGTCCTCTAGAAATGTTTCAGCGATATATTTTGCACGTAATGGATCACCAGGTAATAGAATAGATTCAGCAATTTCGCCTTGTTTTGCTTCAATATGTACACTCATGAAAAGTCCTCCTTATAATGTATTGATAGAAATCAATATCATTTGCATTATACACTATCAATCCTTTCAATTAAAATCTTTTAATTATTTGTAATATGTGTAAAGCAGGAGGATTTCATAAATCATAATCTAGAATATATATGTAAGAAGTTTTGTATGAACAGAGACAATAAAAATGGTAGGTGATGTTTTGAAAAATCTTGTCATTGGACTTGTTGCTTTGCTTTTTATTGTAGTAGGCGGATTTTACATAAAGAAGTATCAGGAAACTACAGAGACTGTAGGTGATGTTCAGGAAGTAAAATGGGATGTGTCAAATGGAAAAGGAAATGAGAAAGTAGATATTTCGTTTCAATTACTAAATAATAAAAATAACGAAGTTCGTGGTGTGAATGATCAAATTCAGGCAGTTATTGTAGACGGACAATTAAAACATGTACAACAAATGAAACCTACATTTGCAGGGAATGGATCATATAAGGTTTCTTCCAAAATAGTGAAAGATGAAGGATATACAATATTTTTATATGAAGACAAAAATAAGTCTGTGGAATCATTTGCGAAGAAAGATTTTGGGAGAGAAGTAGAGGAGAAAAATAAGAAAAAAGTAAAATTTCCAATCGATAGTGTGCTTACAAAAAAAATAGGGGAGTATGAAGTTTCTTTATTATTTGGTGCCTTGCATCCGAATGAACCAGCGACGTTAACATTTCAATTCCAAGCGAAAAAGGGGGGGGAATTGAAATTACATTCCGAGAGAGGAGAAGTAGAGGCACTCTATATCGTGGACGAAACGAGAGAAAACTTTTTATATGCAATACCTGTTGATACAGATGAGCAATTACAATATCGTATTACATTTCCTGTAGAAGGAACGTATAAAATATGGGGAGATTTCTATATAAATGGTAAGAAATATGAAAAAGAATTTATTGTACAAGTTCAAAAACGAAAAAACAGCTAAATGTTTAGCTGTTTTTTCGTTTTCCTATTAATTTTGTTACAGAGAGCATTGTAATTGGTAAAGAATGATTCTTTCTAAATGCTAAATATTTACCGCTCCATGCTGGTTTATATTTTTCTTTAAAATGACGTAGTCCGCTGAAACTATACGTATAACGAACATTATTAAAGATGGCAGCAGCAACCCGTTCAGACCAGAAAGATTGTGTCGATAAACCGACATTTGAAAGTGGTGCCATACCAATATTAAAGGAATGGTATTCATTTTCTTTGGCCCACTGGAATAGGTGAATGAAAATTGCATCCATAATGCCGCTAGGTGCATCTGGATAATAGCGCATTAAATCAACAGACAATGATCCGTCTTGATATACCGGCATAAAGGTTGTAAATGCGATGATTTTTCCATCCGCATCAGATAATGTAGCGATAGGTGCTCGGCTAATATATTCACGATCAAAGTATCCGAGTGAAAAGCCTTTCTCTTTTTTACCGCCGAGCCATGCCTCTGAAACTTTTTTTAACTCTTCATAAAGTTCATCTGAGAATGGTGGCTGGTGAATAGAGAATGTATAGCCTTCTCTTTCAAAACGGTTGAAAGTCGCGCGCATACCGGCACGTTTTTTTCCTGTTATTGTAAATGTGTTTAAATCAACGACAGCTTCTTCACCAAGCTTAAAGAAGTTATAACCAAAATCATGATATAAACTCATCCATTTACTTTCGATTTGGTAGAATACACAAATGTATCCAAATCGATCAGCCTCAGCTAAAAACTCTTGTAAAACAGTACGATAAGAGGAAGGATCCCCAATTGGATCACCTAGCACAACAAGGCGCTTTCCCGTTATAGAGAAGAGAAGGAGCGCTTTCCCATCACTACTGAAGAAGAATTGTTTATCTCCTAAAAATCCTAAATGACTAAGTACATTTCCATTATGTTCATCTAAGAAGTTTTTCAATCTTTTATCATTCGCTGGTTGCCCGGGAAATTCATTTCGATAACGGTTGGCAATGAGTGAGCCAATCAGTAAAAAAGTAGGAACGAAAAAGGCAGCTGCTAATGCACTTCGTTTCACTTGTGTAATATTACGAACGACAAAATCAGGTTTAAAGGCTTCTTTTGCACCTGCAAATAAAATACCTAAGTTTTTATATAAATATAAAGTTATAAGTAGGAATATAAAAACTTTTACCATATCAGAAAGTGAGACTTCCATTTTCTCGCGTACAAATCTTTTACGAAGCATATATAATACAGCGAGTACAATTAATAAAATAAACGTTTCTTCAATATCAATTCCTTTTAGCGTATTAAAGATTGCTGCTCCGATTAAAGAAATAATCGTCATATAGTAAGAACGTTTTGTTCCATAATATATGCCTCGTGAAAGGATTAGCAGGAGAATACCAAATGTTAGTGATAAACTAAAAGAAAATTGAATAAGAGGTTTTGGAGCTAGAATATGTAAGGCGTGTGCTCTGTTTATACTTGTTGGTAGAATGGTCGATAAAATAACCATTAGTCCAGCAAATACTGTTAAGGCAGCAGATGCCCATGAACCTAATTTTCCTAGAAAATCACGCTGCAAAGTCCATATAACACCAGTTGTTTCTAATGCAGGCGCAATAAAAGGTTTATCTTCAAACTTTTTAATGGCCACGCCTGTCATTTCAAAAGCTGCAAAAATAAGACCAAGGCAGAAAGGTAAAATGTAATAGACGAGGCGATACAATAACATAGCAGGTAGTAATACACCTGTATCAATGCCATACTGTCCGAGTCCAGTTAAAAAGACAAGATCAAATGAACCAAGGCCACCAGGCACAAGACTCACAACGCCAGCTAAAGCAGCAATTACATACACACCTAAGAACTTTTGAAATTCGATATCGATGCCAAATAATATTAATATGACATACATAACAATACCCGCAGATACCCACTCGACTAATGAAACTAATGAGTATAAAACAGTTGGGTTTTTCTCTTCTGCTTCTTCTTGTCCTTCGGTTTGGTTTGTTTTTCTATTTTTAAGTTTAGAAAAGCCGATATATATAGGGACGAAAAGAGCGAAAAAGATAAGAACAGGCCATAGCCACGGTTTTTCATGCAAAATAAAACTTGTGTCTAATATTCCAATAAGACCGAGGAATGAAAGAATGGCTAATCCGTTAATAAAAGCAGTTGTCATCCAGGCGATACTTTTAATAAGTTTGCCATTTTCTTTTATGTATGGACGATAAAGCATTGTGCGTACACCAGCCCCAACGAGACCACCAAATCCAATAAATCCATTTAAAGTATTAGCAATCCATGAGATACGGAAAATCTTTTGGACTGGTATATCAGCTTTTAAATAACGAAGCATAACATAGTCATAAAAGAACATTGTTGATACGGCAAATGCACCAAGTGTAATTGCTAAAAAGACTCCGCCGGTTGGAATGTTTTTAATTGAATTGATTGCTTCTAAAAAAGAAATGCCTGCTAATTCTTTTTTTGCTTGAAAGAATACAATTGTTAATACAACAAATGGGAAGATAAATTTCCCGATTTGTAAGAAACGTTTCCATGAAAACGACATAAATACAACTCTCCTTGTATAAGAAAACTGAGACAATAATATTATTATGACAAACTTCAAGAAAAATAAAAAGGTAAATTCCTGTATAGGGAAGCTATTTTTTGTAAGGGTTATATTTAAAAGAGTATTTCGTTTGTCAGAAAATTAAGTTAAAATAAATTGAAAGAAGGAAGAGAGGGGAAGTAGATGATTATAATAGGTTATGCGGGATATGAGTTAGAGAAAGCAAAACCAAATACATCAGAAGATTTCTTTAATAGATCTGAAGTGACATATATATTAAATAATAAAGAGAGAACTTTTTCCGTTTTATACGTTCGATATTTTGAAGAAGTTTTACAAGAAATTACTCCTTTTGAAGGAAATCCAGTATGTAAAGTAGAAGAACAAGACATATATTTACGGGATATTGTAGCGATATGTTGTTTACTGAAAGAGAATGAGCTTCGCATGCAAAAACGTTTATATTTAAATAATATAGAAGAATTCCAACAATATTTTGATGAGGGAACAGTGGTGAAAGTACAAGAAATATTGGCTGAATTACATAAAAATAAAAGAGTAGAAATAGCGTGAAATGGCAAAGGAGAGGGAAAAATGTCTAATCTGATGGTTGAAAATCAAACAGAACAAGTTTCTATGTTTTTAGAAGATGTTATTACACTGATAACCGATTATGTAAATTATCATACGTTACCTTCTTTATTAGAAGAAACACCAGCAGGGAACGAGCGATATTATAAAGGGTTATTAGCATCAATGAGACGTCTTCTCGTTTTTTGTGAAGAAGGACATGATGCATGTTTTGTTTTGTTAAATAGCCAGCCATTTCGAAAAACAGCAGCTGAAAAAATTTTATATAAAATTTATCATCAAGTAATTGCAGAGTTTTTCTCACCAAAGAGTGATCATTGGTATGAAAATAGTCGGTCTGCCTATACAGGGAAAAACTCCATCGTTTTTCAACAAACGCCACCAGCGTCTGTAGAGCAAGTGATGAAGAGTTTAGAAGGTAAATTTCAATTGATGCGTGAAGAACTAGAATATTATGAGACGGATTACCAAACAAAGATGTTACACAAATATTAATTGCGAAAAAGAAGCTAAGGGGACTTAGCTTCTTTTCCTTTTGTAAAGTTATATAAGGGATTTCCTTTGAATATATTTATGGGGATAGCATTAGGGAGGTGTAACATGAGTCAGCAAGGTGTATTTACAGATTACTTTCATGAAGTAGAAAGCTGGTGTGAAAGTGTTCTTCACGTATTAGATAGCCGTGCAATGGAAGTGTATGATGTCCATATGCTTGCTTATAAAATTCAAACGTTATTAGATCGTATGAAAGAGCATGAGTATGATACAGATGCAGAGTTTATGTATGAGATAAGTGATGATGTAGAACATATTCAGCATCATTTGCAGGAAGTATTCGTGCAAGGAGAAGAGGAATATGAACTATATGAAAGAGGGGATAGTGAACGAGCTGTTCCAATTGGAGGGCATACACTTCCACCATTACCTTATCCGTATAATGCGTTAGAACCTTATATTTCTAGAGAAATTATGATGTTACACCATGATAAACATCATCGCAGTTACGTGGAAGGATTAAATAAGGCAGAGAAGATGATGGAAGAAGCGAGAAAAACGAATCAATTTGATTTAATTAAGCATTGGGAGAGAGAAGCGGCTTTTCATGGATCAGGTCATTACTTACACACGATATTTTGGAATAACATGAAAAAAGATGGTGGCGGAAGTCCAAGAGGGGCTCTTTCACAACAGATTGAGCAAGATTTTGGAAGTTTTTTACGTTTTCAAAAACATTTCACAGAAGCAGCTTCTAAAGTGGAAGGATCAGGATGGGCGATTCTCGTCTGGGTGCCACGATCTGGAAGATTAGAAATTTTGCAGAGTACACTTCATCAATTATTTACACAATGGGATACCATACCGCTCCTCGTACTAGACGTGTGGGAACATGCGTATTATTTACAATACCAAAATCGAAAAGATGAATATATTAAAAACTGGTGGAATGTTGTAAATTGGCCTGATGTCGAAAAAAGATTTGAAAGTGCGAAACAAATTGAATGGACACCGTATTAGACGCAGGTTTTCTGCGTCTTTTTTATTGGGAGGGGCCAGAGATTTCGTTCATATTTTAAAAGGCCAAGCATACACTTGTACAAAAAGTGCCAAAAGGACGTGGGGGGAAATATGAGACGAATTTGTGTAATAATCACGCTTTTTATTATGTACGCAAGCGTTATGCCAATTCCTACATATGCAAAGATGAACAGTAATGTCAGTGCTCGAAATGCTGTATTAATGGAACAACAGTCAGGTCGTGTATTATACGGGAAAGCAGAGCATGAGTCACAAAAAATTGCTAGTATAACAAAAATTATGACAGCGTTGTTAGCTGCTGAATCAGGAAAAATGAAAGAAATGGTACCAGTTAGTAATGAAGCGGTGAGAGTAGAAGGCTCAGCAATTTATTTAAAACCTGGACAGAAAGTGAAGTTAGAGGATTTAGTATACGGACTCATGCTTAGATCTGGTAATGATGCAGCACAAGTAATTGCTGAAAATGTAGGAGGGAGTATAGAAGGGTTCGTATATTTAATGAATGAAAAGGCGAAACAAATTGGAATGAAAGATACTCACTTTTCAAACCCACATGGTTTGGATGGAGATGGATCCCATTATTCGTCGGCCTATGATATGGCACTTTTAACGAAGTATGCAATGGGGAATGAAACCTTTAAGAAGATTTTTGGGACAAAAACGTATAAATCAGATTCGTGGGATTATCCGTGGAAAAACAAACATAAACTCGTGACGTCTTATTATGAATTTGCGACAGGAGGAAAAACAGGTTTTACGAAGAAAGCAGGACGGACACTTGTTACAACAGCATCAAAAGATGGACTAGATCTAATTGTCGTAACTTTGAGCGCTTCTAGCGATTGGGATGATCATATGAATTTATTTGATAAAGGTTTTGAACGTTTCAAGCAAACGAACGTTGTAGGACAAGGAGCTCTTGCTGAAATAACTGAAAAGAAATATGCCAATCATGTTTATACGAAAAATAGTTTTGCGGTGCCATTAACTGAGCAAGAAAGAAAGGATGTCGTATTAAAAGTTGAACTCGATAAAAGTGCAAAACTTAAGGATGGCGTAAAGGTTGGGAAGACAGAAATTTATGTCGGCAATGAGAAAGTTGGAGAACGGAATTTATTTTATAGTAAACGAAAGTTAGTAGCTACAACGGGAATGTACTGGAATAATGTGAAAGAAATTTTTTCTCATATGATAGGTGTTGGGAGCGATGGTTAATCTCGTATGGGTAGCGATGGCAGTCATAGGGATCGTATATGCCATGATAAATGGAACGATGGAAGCAATAAATAAAGCTGTATTTGACGGAGCAAAAGACGCAGTAACAATTTGTATAGGACTCATTAGTGTTTTAGTATTTTGGCTTGGTTTAATGAAAATTGCAGAGGAAGCAGGGTTGTTAAAAAAGTTAGTGACACTTTTTATGCCGATCGTAAAAAGATTATTTCCAGAAATACCGAAAGATCATCCGTCAATGGGATTTATTTTATCGAATATGATGGCAAACTTTTTTGGATTAGGGAATGCAGCGACCCCTCTTGGTATTAAAGCGATGGAACAATTGAAAGAATTAAATGGAGGGAAGGATTCGGCGAGCCGTTCTATGGTAACGTTTCTCGCGTTAAATACATCAGCGATTACTTTAATTCCTACTACTGTCATTTCGATTCGAATGACGTATGAATCAGCGAATCCTACTGAAATTGTAGGGGTAACTTTCATTGCACAAGTACTCTCTATGATCGGAGCAATTTGGATTGACCGCTATTTTTACCGAAGAAGGAGTAGGAAGGGGCGGAAGAAATGAGTATTGTCAATACGATATCATTATGGGTAATCCCTTGTGTAATTGGTTTTATCCTTTTATATGGCACGATAAAGAAAGTGCCAACCTATGAATCGTTCGTTGAGGGAGGAAAAGAAGGAATTCAAATTGCAATCTCCATTTTACCATTTATGGTTGGGATGCTCGTATCTATTTCAATATTTCGAGCTTCAGGTGCATTAGATGCAATGATATCAGTAATGAAGCCGATGTTAGATTTAATTCATGTCCCAGCAGAAATCGTTCCACTAGCACTTATACGCCCTATTTCGGGCTCTGCTGGTTTAAGTATTACGACCGATTTAATTGCCACATATGGGCCAGACTCGTTTATTGGAAGATTGGCTTCTACGATGCAAGGGAGTACAGATACGACTTTTTATATTTTAACAGTATACTTCGGTGCTGTTGGAATTAGAAAAATGGGAGATGCATTAAAAGTAGGACTTTTTGCCGATTTAATCGGAATTATATGTTCAATTGTGTTTGTTTCTTTAATGTTTAAGTAAGGCTATTCATTTTTTATGCTATTTCGCTTATAATACGTATACGACCACTATTAAGGTGTTGCTTAATAGTGGTTTTTTTATGCGGTATTTTTGACAAAATGATGAACTTTTATTGTGAGCAATATGAAGAATATGGACAATAATAAAAGGTAAAAACATGATTTGCCCTTTATATGTTTATTATCATCGCTATGTTGTTTAAGTAAGATGAAGCGAAAAGCCGTCAAGTGTATGCGGTTGCCAAGTCTTTCTAATGTAAGGTAAGATAAATTCGAGGTGAAAAAAAGAAATGGAACGATTACAAAAAGTGATTGCGCAAGCAGGTATTGCATCGAGAAGAAAGGCTGAGGAATTAATTCAGCAAGGAAAAGTGAAAGTTAACGGAAAAATAGTGAAGGAGTTAGGAACGAAAGTCACTCCTCAAGATAAAGTAGAAGTAAATAACATCCCTCTTGAAAAAGAAGAACCTGTTTATTTTTTACTATATAAACCAACTGGCGTAATTTCAAGTGTATCAGATGATAAAGGAAGAAGTGTTGTAACAGACTTTTTCCCTGAAATTAGACAACGTTTATTCCCAATCGGCCGCTTAGATTATGATACGTCTGGCGTATTATTGATGACAAATGATGGGGAATTTGCAAATGTATTAATGCATCCGAGATATAAAGTTGAAAAAACGTATGTTGCAAAAATTAAAGGGCCATTAACAGGTGAGAAAATTCGCATGTTAGAACGAGGTGTTGCATTAGAAGATGGAAAAACAGCACCAGCACAAGTGAAAATTATTTCTTGGGACAAGCGTAAAGAGACTGCGATTGTACAATTAACGATTCATGAAGGACGTAATCGTCAAGTACGCCGCATGTTTGAAGCGTTAGATTGTAAAGTAGTGAAACTAAAGCGTGAACGCTACGCCTTTTTAGAAGTGGGTAGCTTGCGCCCTGGTGATGCTAGAGAATTGTCACCACATGAGGTGAAACAATTACGTGCATTGGCTTCTACAAAGCCACGCTAATCAATAGTGTGAAACTTTCACCAGTGGAATGCTCCGCTGGTGATTTATTAAAAAATACATATATTCATCACTCGTCGAAGAGAGGGGAGACAATATGAAGAAAAATCGCTTATTATTTCGTGTTATTATTCTACTCATTTTATGCGGTGCTGTAGGATTTACACTTTATCAAGGGTATTTCACTAAAGAAGAGAAAATGCAAATCGGAAAAGAAGCACCTAATTTTGTTGTGACAGATTTAGAAGGAAAAAAAATTGAACTAAAAGATTTAAAGGGAAAAGGTGTATTTTTAAACTTTTGGGGCACTTGGTGTAAACCGTGTGAGAAAGAAATGCCTTATATGAACGAATTATATCCAAAGTATAAAGAAAAAGGCGTTGAAATTATTGCGTTAGATGCAGATGAAACGGATATTGCTGTTAAGAATTTTGTGAAACAATACGATCTTAAGTTCCCAGTCGCAATTGATAAAGGTGGAGAAATTATAAAAACGTATGGAGTAATACCGTTACCAACAAGCTTCTTGATTGATAAGGATGGTAAGGTGATTCAAGAGATTAAAGGTGAACAAACGATAGAACAATTGGAAGAGTATTTAAAGAAAATTACTCCGTAATAAAGAAAGCCTTTACATACGAGGCGCTTACCTATAGCGCCTTCGGTTTAAAAATTCTGAGTATTGCGGTAACTCGAGGTTAGAATATACAATAGTACATATAGATACAGGGGCGGTGAGAGTGTTGAAAGAAATTAAGTGTGAATGTGGACATGTTAATCCAATAGGAACTGTTTTTTGTGAGGCTTGTGGGAAACCATTTGAAAGCAATGAAAATATAAAACTATTGGATATGCGCTATGAGGGGAGTGCTCGGAGATCTCTCACGCAAACAAAAACGATAGTCGATAAAATTTGGAGCTTTTTCTCTTCTGTAAAAGTGGGGGTATGGCTCATTGTAATCACTTTAGCTGCATCAGCGATAGGAACTATTTTTCCGCAAGAAATGTACATAACTCCAGGGATTGCACCAGCTGAATATTATAAGCAAGAATACGGATTTTTAGGGCAATTATACTATCAATTAGGATTTAATAATTTATACGGTTCATGGTGGTATATGATTTTAATTGCTTCAATTGGTATTTCACTTGTGATATGCAGTTTAGATCGTGTTATTCCGCTTTATAAAGCCTTAAAGAAGCAAGGGGTGAAAAGACACCCTAGCTTTTTAAAGAGACAAAGATTATACGGCACTGGTACACCGCAAGATGGTGATTTGGAAAAAATCCAAATGAATTTAAAGAAAACGAACTATAACGTGAAAGTGGAAGACGGTAACATTTTAGCTGAAAAAGGACGGTTTTCACGCTGGGGTCCATATGTGAATCATATCGGTCTCATTATATTTTTATTCGGTGCAATGCTCCGTTTTTTACCGAGTATGTACGTAGATGAAGCGCTTTGGTTACGTGATGGTGAAACGAAAGAAATACCTGGAACGGATGGGCAATACTACTTAAAAAACGAGAAGTTTATAAAGGAAGTTTATGATAAAAGTAAGGACAAGGAAGTTTTTGATGAAGCGATTGATCGTGTAGGCGATAAGATGATTGCAAAAAACTTCCAAACGAATGCTGTATTGTATAAAGTGGTCGGCGAAAATATAGCAGGACAAAAACCAAAATTAGAAAAAGTAAAAGAAGCGGAAATTCGAGTAAATGAGCCAATGAAATTTGATCAATTTGCTGTTTATCAAGTGGATTACAAAGAAAGTGAATTTAAAAGTATGTCCTTTAACTTGCAAAACAAAGAAAATAATCAAAAGTGGGGACCGATTAAAGTTGATTTAACGAATCCTACAGAAAAATATGATTTAGGAAACGGTTATTCTTTAGAACTATTAAGCTATTTCCCTGATTTTTATTTTGATGAGAGTGGAAGACCAAATACAAAAACGAAATTACCAAACAACCCTGCATTTGTGTTTAAAATGTTTACGCCTGAAACACCAGATGGTGAAGTGAGTTTTGTTGGTATTCAGCAAAATATAGAACCTGATGGAAATAATAAATATAAAATGTCGTTTGCAGGTGTGGAAATGCAAAATGCAACAGCACTTACTGTAAGGAAAGATTTAACGCTTTGGATTCTCGGTATTGGAGGATTTATATTTATGGTTGGTGTCATTCAAGGGATGTATTGGAATCATCGCCGTATTTGGATACAACGCGTTAATGATGAATGGTGGATTGCAGGACATACGAATAAAAATTGGTTCGGTTTAAAGAAAGATATTGAAAGAGTACTAGAAGGTACAACAATTCCGCAGCCAAGCGATAAAGTAGTGGATAAAAAAATTAGTTAAGGTGGGGAAACGATATGGTGCAAATAAGTAGTAACTTTCTCTTTACCGCATTTATTTTATATTTAATTGCAACTTTATTTTTCGGAGGAGCAATTAAAGAAAAAGGTCATAAATGGGCAAATATAGGAATAACGATTACAATCTTAGGGTTTATTGCACAAACAGTATATTTTGTTACGAGGTGGATTGCATCAGGACATGCACCGGTTAGTAACTTTTTTGAATTCGGTACATTTTTCGGTATGATGCTTGTCGGAGCATTTATTGTCATGTATTTTATGTATCGCGTAAGCATAATCGGACTCTTTGCATTACCAGTTGCACTTTTATTAATTGCCTATGCAAGTATGTTTCCGAGGGAAATATCTCCGCTTATTCCTTCTTTAAAAAGTAATTGGTTACATATTCACGTAACGACTGCAGCAGCAGGACAAGCAATTTTAGCAATTAGTTTTATTACGGGCGTTATGTATTTATTGAAGAATGTAGATCAATCAACGAGAAGTAAACGAACATTTTGGTTAGAAGCGGTCGTGTTCACACTTGTTTGTACAGTTGGATTTATTGGAGTAACAACAGTATTTTCTAGTATGAAATATGAAGCGAAGTTTCAATGGGTTGATAAAAATGAACAACAAGTGGAAATGAAGTACAACCTTCCGGCTTTAGTGGGACCACACGAAGGAAAGTTATTGACAGAAAATAAATTCGAGCCGACAGTTGAAGTTCCAGCGATTGTAAATGCGAAAAAATTAAATACTGTAATTTGGTCTGTGTTAATAGGAACTTTACTTTATATCGTATTAAGACTTGTTTTACGGAAACGAGTCTCAGCGGCGCTTCAGCCGTTAGTGAAAAATACGAATAGTGATTTGTTAGATGAAATTGGATATCGATCTATTGCAATTGGATTCCCAGTTTTCACATTAGGTGCATTAATTTTCGCCATGATTTGGGCTCAAATAGCGTGGACACGTTTTTGGGGCTGGGATCCAAAAGAAGTTTGGGCGCTTATTACTTGGCTCTTTTATGCGGCGGTATTACATTTACGTTTATCAAAAGGGTGGCATGGAGAGAAGTCAGCGTGGTTAGCGGTAATTGGTTTTGCAATCATTATGTTTAACTTTATTGTAGTAAACTTAATTATCGCGGGTTTACATTCATACGCATAGAGAAATAAAATAGGAGAGTGAATGTCACTTTCCTATTTTATTTTTGTCAACTTTTCTTCTTTTTTGAGAAAAACATGACAAAGTAGCGGTTGATTTTGTAAAATGATGTCGAGGACATTATATACTGTTCAAAAAAAATACATAGTTTTGGAAAAAAATTGAACAAACTTTATTATTCTTGTGAAGCATAATATGGAAAGTGAAACATTTAGAAGATTGCTTAAATAAACGAGAATAGCGCAACATACTAGTGTAGAAGGGTAGGTGTAAACCGTTGTAGTAAAAATACGCAACGGGTAGAAATGGAAAATGAATCAAGAATTTTAATTGTAGACGATGAGGATCGTATTCGTCGTTTGTTGAAAATGTATTTAGAAAGAGAACAATACACAATTGAAGAAGCAGACAATGGCGATACAGCTTTAGAAATGGCGTTACAAAATGATTACGATTTGATCCTATTAGATCTTATGATGCCTGGTAAAGATGGTATTGAAGTGTGTAAAGGGGTTCGTGAGAAGAAAGCGACGCCAATTATTATGCTGACAGCAAAGGGTGAAGAGGTAAATCGAGTACAAGGGTTTGAGGTAGGAACTGATGATTATATTGTGAAACCATTTAGCCCACGTGAAGTAGTGCTTCGTGTGAAAGCGGTCTTACGACGTTCTGTACCAACAACATTCTTTACACAAGATACAACGACAAAAGACGTTACTGTGTTCCCTCATTTAACAATTGATAATGATGCACACCGTGTTACAGCAGATGGTAATGAAGTGAACTTAACACCGAAAGAGTATGAATTACTATTATTCTTAGCGAAAGCGCCTGATAAAGTATTTGATCGTGAGCAATTGCTAAAAGAAGTATGGCAATATGAATTCTTCGGAGATTTACGTACAGTTGATACGCATGTAAAGCGTTTACGTGAGAAGTTAAGCAAAAAATCACCAGATGCTGCAAAGATGATTGTTACCGTTTGGGGCGTAGGTTACAAGTTTGAGGTTGTGAACGACTGATGCTTTGGAGAAGTGTAGTAGGGAAGTTATGGATGACCATATTACTTCTCGTTTCGTTTGTGCTTGGATTTGTTGCGATTTTACTTTCACAGTTTTTTAGAACATATTATGTTGATATGAGTGAAGCTAGGCTTCAAAAGGTTGCAACAAGTGTTTCAGAGTTAATTGAAGAAGGCGCCGATGTAAAAACGATTGAGAATATCGCGTACAAATTCTCTGATCCTCTTTCAAGGATTATTATTGTAGAAGATGGTAAAGAAATCTCTTCTTCGCCGAAACAAGAAGGGTTAGTTACTCTTACAATGGATGATTTGAAAGAAGATAAAGAATTAGCGGCTGTTTTTACAGACAAAAAAGAAATTAAGAATAACATTAGAAAAGCCTCTAATAGTAGAAAGAATAAAAACACTGAAAATGATATTATGATTGTCGGAAAACCAGTGCAGTCGAAAAATCAAAGTGCAGTGTTCGTATACGAATCTTTAAAAGTTCCGATACAAGGTATGGAGAGAACGACTGATTTTATATTCTTATCAGCAGGGATTGCGATTATATTAACAACTTTCTTTGCATTCTTCTTATCTACTCGAATTACAGCACCACTCCGAAAAATGCGTGAGGTTGCTTTTGAGGTGGCGCGTGGGAAGTTTGATGCGAAAGCTCCTATGGTATCCCAGGACGAGATTGGTGAGCTTGCAACAGCCTTAAATCAAATGGGAAAACAGTTGAAGTTTAATATGAATGCTCTGCAGCAAGAAAAAGAACAGTTAGCTAGTATTTTAAGTAGTATGGCAGATGGGGTTATTACGTTAAATCAAGAAGGTGAAGTCGTTGTAATCAATCCACCGGCTGAACATTTCTTACAAGTTTGGCAAGAAGAAAAAGAAATAGAGCTAAGTAAAAAGCTACCTTCTGAACTTGTTGAACTATTCCATCTCGTTGTAGAAAGTGAACAACAACAAGTAGTTGAAATTAACTTACAAAAAGGGAACTATGTAGTTCTTATGACGCCGCTTTACAACCAAACGAAAATTCGCGGGGCGGTAGCTGTATTGCGTGATATGACGGAAGAACGTCGTCTTGAGAAAATGCGTCAAGACTTTATTGCGAACGTATCACATGAACTCCGTACACCGATGGTAATGCTTCAAGGATATAGTGAAGCGATTTTAGATGATATTGTGCAAACGAAAGAAGAAATTAATGAGTTTGTTCAAATCATTTATGATGAATCCGTTCGTTTAGGTAAACTTGTAAATGAATTATTAGATTTAGCGCGTATGGAAAGTGGTAATGTAGAGTTACATATAGGTGAGGTTGATATTCATCCTTTCGTTGAAAAAATAGGCCGTAAATTCCAAGGAATTGCAAAGGATAAAGAAGTCGCATTAACGGTTGATTTCCAAAATCCAATTGAGCAATACCCGTTTGATGCAGATCGTATGGAACAAGTATTGACGAATTTAATTGATAACGCAATTCGTCATACGAATGCAGGTGGACATGTAACGCTTGTAATTGATATGAAAAATAATGGTCTTATTTTTGAAGTACAAGATTCGGGTGCTGGCATTCCAGAAGAAGATATTCCATTTTTATTCGATCGTTTCTACAAAGCTGATAAAGCAAGAACACGTGGGAAAAAAGTTGGAACCGGACTCGGGCTTGCGATTGCAAAAAATATTGTACAAGGCCATGATGGCAAAATTGCTGTTTCAAGTGTTGTTGGAGAGGGAACTACATTCTCTGTATATTTACCCAATCGTATAATTTAGATATACGTTTTTAAAGTTGATAATGAATAAAGTTCTACTGTTTTTTATTTTTTTGTAAAATCAATTAAATAAATAATAGTAGAACTTTTTTTCTATCTTAGTCGAATGAAGAATAATAAGAGGGGTGTCGTGAAGCGATGAAATTATACACGAAAACAGGAGATAAAGGGACAACAAGTGTAATAGGCGGCAGAGTGGATAAAGATAATATCAGAGTTGAAGCATATGGCACGATAGATGAGGCGAATTCTCATATTGGATATGCAATGACGAAGCTACAAGGCGGGTCTTTCGGAGAAATTTACAATGAACTTGAAAATATTCAACATGAACTATTTGATTGTGGGGGAGATTTGGCGGTAGTAGAGAGGAAAAATCCTTATAAAGTAACGATTGAAATGGTCGAAAGCTTAGAAAGAAGGATTGATTCGTATATAGAAGAAGCCCCGCCGTTAGAGCGCTTTATTTTACCAGGTGGAAGCGAAGCGGCAGCTGCTATTCATATGGCACGTACAGTTGTAAGGCGAGCAGAACGCTGTATAGTATCCTTGCAAAAAGAAGGGGAAATAAATGAAGTTGTTCTAAAGTATGTAAATAGATTATCTGATTATTTGTTTGCGGTAGCTAGAATAGTAAACGCTCGATTACAAGTAAAAGATGTGGAGTATAATCGCAGTGCAATCGTTTTTCGTGATAAAAAAGAGAAGGAAGTGGAGTGATTCACTTTCTTTTTTTGTATACTTTTTTCTGTAATATACCAAAATAGAGAAGGTATGGTGTTAATTAGAAAACGGAGGATGTATATGAAAGTGTTAAAATATGGTGTCATGTTATTGATAGTACTGTTTTTATCTCAATTACATGTGTACGCAGAGGGAAATCAATGGACATGGCCTGTTGAAGGGCAGATAAGTGATTATTTTGGGACAAGGCACGGAAAACACTACGGTATAGATATAGCGGCACCGATTGGCGCGCCTGTGGCAGCTATTCAAGATGGTAAGGTAACAAAGTCTTATTATTCAAGTAGTTATGGAAACGTTGTATTTATTAAACATGGAGAATATGAGGCCGTGTATGCACATTTAAATAAGAGATATGTAGTTCAAGGGGATTATATTTCAAAAGGAGAAATAATTGGAGAAGTAGGAAATACAGGAGAATCGAGAGGTGCACACTTACATTTAGAAGTTCATCAAGGGAGATGGACGATGGCGAAAAAGAATGCGATGAATCCATTGCTTGTTTTACATGAACAGAGAAATGAAGTCGTTTCCTCATCCTTATATGTCGTCCAAAAAGGGGACACTTTAGTTAGTATTGCACGGAAATTTAGTATGTCAGTTAAGGAAGTTAAAGAAAAAAATGGACTGCAGCAAGATCGGATTTATCCAAATCAACAATTATACGTAAAGTAAAGAAGAGCTAGTTTAACTAGCTCTTCTTTTACCAAAAAATAAAGACACATATAAATCCAGAAATAGCTAAGTAGCTATATAAGTAAAATACTTTTGTTCTTGTTTTTTCGTTTGTCCGAAACAGTACAATTGTTGGTTCAATTAAACCGATTGTCAAACAAAGTAGACCAAGAAGCATACAACCGATTGAAATGGAGTACAGGGCAATTTGTGGTGCTTGAAATGGAATCATCCATTTTAATAAAAATGCAATAAGTGCAGTGTAGCAAATGCTGCCGATGTATTTATTCAACGGTGCATTAGAACGGAACCCTGGAAGTTTTTTTAAGAAAGAGCGGGAAACAACTTCAGTTTGTAAAGATGTATGCTCTTCAATTATTTTTTGAGCTTCTTTTCCTTTTTGGAAAAGGGATAATATCCAGTTTCGCTCCCCTTGAAAAATAAATTGTGAAGTTGTCAAGTAGTGATCAATCTTCACTTTATTCCAACTCTTCCACGGATGACGCTCACACAATTTTAATTTACTCTCTGTTTTTTTATCATACTGATAAATACTGATGCCATCTTCATCGAAAGCAGCATAGTATGTCTCGCTTGAGAATGTGCCTAAATCAATTGGACAGTGGAAAAGTAATTCTTTTTTTAAGTAAAAGTATTCTTTTCTTAAGTTTTTTTTCATTGCTTCTCGAATAGAGTGTCTCTTTTCTTTCTTCATGACATTTCCTCCATAATCCAGAAAATGTTCTTATCTTAACAATTCAACATCTTATCACTTTTAACTATATATGACTAGTGGATTCATAGGAGAAATGCCTAATACTAAAAAATATGGGGTGTATTGTAAAGTATAGTGATTGGTTTCGATTATATAAAATTAATAACTTATTTTTAATAAGTTACACTTTTTTTGTTCACAACACGATCATGTTGTTGTATAATGAAGTGGAAAATAGAATATCGGTCTATCTTCGGGGCAGGGTGAAAATCCCGACCGGCGGTGATGAACTATATGTGATTTTGTTCTAAGCCCGCGAGCCGTTAAGGCAGGATTTGGTGTGATTCCAAAGCCGACAGTATAGTCTGGATGGGAGAAGATGGAGGTTCAAGCGTTCAAAAAAGATATCGATTTGAACGTCTGTTTGATGTGCCTTAAATTCTCCCTTTGTGTAAAACACAAAGGGTTTTTTCGTTCTATGAAAAAGTAGGCATAGCAGAACCTTTCCACTTTCCATGAGAAGATCGATGGAAAAGGAGAGAGAAAGATGAAACAAAAAAACAGTGTAGTGCAGATGGTGAGTGTAGCGATGCTAAGTAGTATTGCATATTTACTGATGATGTTGGATTTCCCGTTTCCAGGGCTTCCGCCATTTTTAAAAATTGATTTTAGTGATGTACCAGCTTTAATTGCTGCGATTATTTTTGGACCAGTTGCAGGGATAATTGTAGAGGCGATAAAGAATATTTTACATTACGGGATTCAAGGGAGTTTAACGGGAGTACCAGTTGGAGAAATTGCCAACTTTATTGCAGGATGTTTATTTATTGGACCGGCAGCTTTCTTATTTAGAAAGTATCGTACTGTTAAGAGTTTAACGACAGGATTAATGCTAGGGACAATTACAATGGCGCTCATCATGAGTGTATTAAATTACATCATTATATTCCCAGCTTACACTTGGTTTTTAAATTCACCAGCTATGTCTAGCGAGGCTATAAGAACAACGGTTGTAACGGCAATCTTACCATTTAATTTGATTAAAGGAATTGTTGTGACAATTGTATTTGTAGCGTTATTCTCACGCCTGAAAGTATGGGTGTTTGCAAAAATGAAAAATGCATAAAATATAAAATAAAACCATTAGTAGTATGGAACTACTAATGGTTTTTTATTAAATAGAATGAAAATAGAAAACAAAAAATATCCCTCATATTAATGAGGGATATTTTTTGAAGTTAATAAAAAACTATTCGAATTTTAAAGAGTCGCCGTCGAATGATTCGTCAGCAACTTTAATTGAGTCAGTTGGACAACCTTCGAATGCATCCATCATATCTTCAATTAATACATCTGGAATTTCAACGATACCTTGGTTATCGTCTAACGTTACAAATGCAATACCTTCATCATCATAATCATAAATGTCTGGTGCAGCAGCGCCGCAAGCACCACATGCGATACAAGTATCTTTATCAACGATTGTATATTTTGCCATCTTTTTTCCCTCCTGATAATATGTATGTGAAAAGCTCGCCATAAAAATTATAACCTTATTGTAAAACGGTTTTTAAAACTTTTCAACATAAAATTATAATGATAATCCTTATCAATTAGAGTGTCAACTAATTTTTGCATTATGTCACAAGATTTTCAAAATACGTAAATGTTATTTCGTTTGGTACAATATACTATATACAAGTACATAGTGCCGATATGATAAGTTTAATCGTGCAATCATATTAAAAAGTAACTAAGTTAGATTGAAAGGTGGAAGCGGTAATGCAACTACAATATACTGTATTGTATTGTTTAAAACAATTGAATGGTGAAAGGACCGTTTCTTCTATTTATTATTTATTAAAAGGAAAACGATCTTCACAAACGTTACAAGATGGAAATATGTTCCGAATTTCTTTTTTGTTTGGAATATATAAATCGTTAAATAGAACAGATTATGATCGTGAAGTTGCAAAGTTGTTGCAAGCAGATTTGATTCAAGAAATACATGAAAATACATATTTGTTAACATCTAAAGGTAAAATGCAGTTACAAACATGGGAGGAAGTGTATGCTTTTCCCGCGCATTTACATGGTTTGCACTATGGAGAATTAGGTGAAACATTTTGGAAAAGAGTATCATTAATTATTCAAACTATATCTAATTTACAACAGAATAATACAAAGTTTATTCCTATTCAACAAGATACAGAAATAACGGTGTGGGTGAAACGCTTTTTAACAGGTATACCGTATAGGAGAAATGAATTGGCTAAAAGATTATGGAAAGAAATACATAATCTTTTAGGAAAAGGTGATGTGGTAGAAGCGACAATTGTAACATATCGATTAACAGGATATGAACGTATCGGTTGTACATTGCAGCAATTAGCGGAAATTACGAAACAAGATATATTTCGGGTGTATTTTTTATTTTGGGGTACAATTCACTTCTTTATACAAGAAGTTCGCGATAAAGAAAATGAATTTCCGCTGTTAGCGGAAATTATATCTTACCCAAATGAGAGAGCTGAATTATTTAGTTTATCAACGAAAAAAACATATAATTTTTGGAGACAAGGACGTTCTTTAGAAGAAATAGCGACAATTAGAAATTTAAAGGTAGCAACGATAGAAGATCATTTTGTTGAAATTGCGTTGCGGGAAAAAGAGTTTTCAATCGAGATGTTTATGGAAAAAGATAAAATAGATAAAGTAACAAAAGTAATTGAAGCATTACAAACACGTAAGTTGCGTGAGTTGAAACAAGCGGTTGGAGAGGGGATTTCTTATTTTGAGGTCCGTCTTGTATTGGCGCGGATGGAGGGTATAAATGAAGCTTGAGGAATATTTATATAGATGGTTTGGATATTCTGAATTTCGACCAGGGCAAAAAGGGGTAATTACAGATTTATTAGAAGGAAAAGATGTTATAGCAATGCTCCCGACTGGAAGAGGGAAGTCTATGTGCTATCAACTTCCAGGGCTAATGCAAGAAGGAACAGTACTGGTTGTATCACCATTATTATCTTTGATGGAGGATCAGGTTACACAATTAAAATATGTTGTGAAAAACCGAGTAATAGCATTTAATAGTTTTCGGACATTACATGAAAAAAGAGAAGCGATGAAAAAATTAGCTTCATATAAATTTATTTTTGTATCACCAGAGATGTTGCAGTCGGAAGTGTTAATAAGAGAATTGAAGAAAGTTCATATTTCATTATTTGTTGTGGATGAGGCTCATTGTATTTCACAATGGGGTTATGATTTTAGACCGGATTATAAAAAACTAAATGTAGTCATTGAGAATATCGGGTCTCCTACGGTGCTAGCATTAACGGCAACAGCGACGAAAGATGTGCTACGAGATATAGCGGAGAGTTTAGATTTGAAGAAAGTGACGCAGCATGTATACTCTATTGATCGTCCAAATATTGCAATGGAAGTACAATTTGTGGAGACGATAGAGGAGAAGAAAGAAGCGCTTTTGGATCAGGTGATGTATTTACAAGGGCCAGGAATTGTATATTGTTCAAGTAGAGCGTGGACAGAACGTTTAACGGAATATTTAAGAGGAAAAGGCGTGACTGGTGTCGCTTTTTATCATGGTGGTATGGAACATGAAGAGCGTATGTTAATTCAACAACAGTTTATGAATGACCAGTTGCAGCTTGTAATATGTACAAGTGCTTTTGGTATGGGAGTAAATAAGTCGAATACGAGCTATATTATTCATTTCCATTATCCGACTAATATAGCTTCCTATTTACAAGAAATCGGAAGAGCTGGAAGAGATGGTGAACCGAGTATAGCTATCTTACTATGTAGTCCGTTAGATCATGATTTGCCAATTTCAATAATTGAAGATGAATTGCCAAGTCAGTCGCAAATACAATTTTTATTTTCTTTACTACAAGAAAGAATGTTTCAAACGAAAGAATTACCAATAGAAGAGGTAGAAGAAATTTGTTATAATGCAGCAAGATTTAATGAACAATATTGGCGTTTCATCCGCTATCATCTTGAGAAACTTGGAATCATACAACAGCGAAAATTAAAATTAAAGAGCTTGTCAGATGAAATTATGAACAGATTAATAGCTGAAGTAGAAATAAGGCTGCGTAATAAATATAGTGAGCTAGAAAACATGAAATCATGGATGCAAGTGAAAGGATGTAGACGTGAATATTTGCTGCAACAGTTCGGTTATAGAAAAGAGAACGAGTTAAAAAATTGCTGTGACTATTGTGGTATTACAAAAACAGATTATAAAAAAAGACAAGCGCAACAATCGGATTTCGACTATAATTGGGAAACAGAGTTACAAAAGCTTTTCGGTCTAGAAAAGATGGGGGAATGATGAACATTCAAAGGCATAATATTGAAGATATGAGTCCGAAAGAAATAAGGCTGAACCTGTATATCACACAGTTCATTATTATCGGTATCGGTTGTTTACTAGCATATATATTATTCCGAGATATAAAATCGGTGTATAGTCTGTGGAAATGGGAACCGGTGTCTATACTTATAATAGGTGGCTTATTAGCGATTGGTATTGTGTTATTAGATTATGTTGCAATGCGAGTATTTCCAGAGTCTTGGTTTGATGATGGTGGTATTAACGATAGAATGTTTCAAGGAATGTCAGTTATGCATCTACTCGTTATTACGTTCATTATCGGTTTTGCAGAAGAATTTCTATTTAGAGGTGTAGTGCAGACTCACTTTGGAATTGTAATAGCGAGTTTAGTATTTGCAGTATTACATATTCGGTATATAAAAAAGCCATTTTTGTTTTGTTTCGTCTGTTTCATTAGTTTTGTCTTTGGTTATGTATTTGAATGGACAGGAAATTTGTTTATAACAATCTTTGCACACTTTCTTGTTGATTTTATAATGGGACTCCAATTAAGAAAATAAATGGAAGGTGGTGGTGAACAACATGAGAAAACGAATTCCTGATTTTGAAGAGGAATTAGAAGTTGAGCGAGTGGAAGAAAAAGAAAGTTTACCGCCGCGTAGTGAAATTCATAGAAATAAAGAGAAAAAAGAAAAGTTTAAAATGAATCATATTTTCGTCCGAGTTTTAACATTTCTATTCATATTACTACCAATTAGTATCTTATGGTATACAGATAAATATATTCAGGTGAAAAGTGATGGTAATAACGCTGGGAAAAGTGCGTTTGAGGTCATTTTCTTTGATTCAGCTAAATCTGAATCCGGGGCACCATCTGAGAAAGTAGTAACGCATACGGTGAAAGAGGGAGAAACTTTAGAAAGTATAGCGAAGCAATATTTTTCAGATGAAACTGGGATCGAAGTGATTAAAAAGTATAATGATTTACAAGAAGATGAAGTGAATATAGGTCAAGAATTAAAAATTCCGATAAAAGATAATTCCGCAAAGCAGGATAGCTAGTAACATACCTACTATATAAATTGAGGATTCTCTTTATGAGGAGGGGAGTAAAAAATATATGATATGGATTATCTTATTAAGTACTCTCATATGTATTGGTATTATATTTCTTCTTGTAATGTATACAGAAGCGATGCGTAATACTGTGTTAGAACATACTTTAATATTTGAAGAATTTCCGGAAAGTTTTCAAGAAGTAAAGGTGTTTTTTATTTCTGATATTCATAGAAGGGTCATTTCAAGTTCGTTAATTGAACAAGTAAAAGGAAAAGTAGACCTTGTAATTATTGGTGGTGATTTAGCGGAAAGAGGCGTCCCTTTATCAAAAATCTCCGCAAATATACAAAAGTTAAGAGAGATAGCTCCTGTATATTTTGTATGGGGAAATAATGATTATGAGATTGAATATCATGAATTAGATGCTTTGTTATTAGAAAATAATGTGAAAGTTTTAGATAATACAAGAGTTGTATTTGAGTCTGAACGAGGAGAAAAAATTTGTTTACTTGGTGTAGATGATGTTGGTTTAAAACGTGATCGTTTAGATTTGGCTTTGGCTGATTGCAAAGAAGATGGTTTTCGCATATTAATTAGCCATAACCCTGATATAATAAATAAAATGTCTGGAGAAGAACAAATTTCACTTGTTTTAAGTGGACATACACATGGGGGACAGATTCGATTATTCCCATCTAAAAAACATTTAAAAGGTGGCGTATATAAGCATTCAAATATGACTCTTTTTGTTAGTAATGGGTATGGAACAACGTTGATTCCACTTCGCTTCCGAGCACCTGCTCAAACACATATTATTACGTTATGCGGAGGGAAATGATGCCAACTCTAAACGGGAAATATAACATAAAAGCTGTTTCGAATATAATTGGAATTCAGCCGAGTACGCTTCGTGCATGGGAGAGACGATATCAAATTGTTGCCCCAAAGCGGAATCATGCGGGACATCGATTATATACAGAAGAGCATATTGAAGTTTTGAAATGGTTAATGGACAAGGTTTCTTCTGGCATGATGATTGGACAAGCAGTTCAATTATTAGAAGGGAATCGTTTGCAGCGTAGTGTTCAAAAAGAAATACATTTCGATAGAGAAGTTGTTTTAGTGGACGACTTACTACAAGCTTTGTTAAAATTTGATGAAATTACAACTTCTGCATTGTTAAACGAGGCTTTTAGTATTTATGCAACAGAAAAAGTTATAGCAAGTATTGTTCTTCAAGTGTCAAATAAATTGTTAACGTTAAAAAATAATAATGAAGTTACATTGATGCAATTTCAATATGTCGCATCATTTTTACAAACTCGACTAGGAATGGTGTATCATAATGCATCATCATTTTCTTCTATACACAAAGTTGTCGTGTTAGAAAATAATATGTTGAAAGGGTTTGTTTTCTCAACGTATTTACGCTTAAAGGGATATGAGGTGATATATATTAGGTCAAGCTTAGCGGAAGATGGTATTTTGTTAGCTGCTGAGCAAATACAACCTACATATGTAGTAGTCTCTTTTGCTGACGGACGAGAACTTAAGAACGTGATGGACGACATGAATTTGTTGCAAGAAAAAAATGAGAACCTTTCGGTTGGGTTTATAGGAGAAATAAGTGCTCAAGATCAGTTGAACATTCAAACACGCCTAATTGGTGATACGAAAGAAGAATGGGATGATTGGTTAAAAATGTTAGAATAGTTGTTCGAAAAGAACCATCTATTTTCTATTTCATATAATAAAAATTATATTCATTGGTTACGTAGGGAGGGTATGAGATGAGGCTGGAACGATTAAATTACAATAAGATAAAAATTTTCTTAACATTTGATGATTTATCTGAACGAGGATTAACGAAAGAAGATTTGTGGAGAAATGCACCGAAAGTACAGCAATTATTTCGTGATATGATGCAGGAAGCAAATAAGGAACTAGGATTTGAAGCGGATGGTCCGATTGCAGTTGAAGTATTTTCTCTACAAGCGCAAGGAATGGTCGTAATTGTAACGAAAGAACATCAAGATGTGGATACAGATGATGAGTTCCGTGACGAGTTTATTGAAATGCAAGTGACTCTAGATGAAAGCGAGCATATACTTTATGAGTTTGCTACACTAGATGATGTAATTAACCTGTCGAATCGTTTATATAACCTTGATGTAACTGGCGGAAAACTATATACGTGGGATGGTCGTTTCTATCTTTGGATGGAAGAAGAGGAGCAAGTTCAATTACTGAAGGCAGATTTTATAGCTATTTTAGCGGAATATGGTAATCCGTCTACAGCAACTATTTATCGTCTAATGGAGTATGGTAAAGAATTAATGGCTTCTCAAGCAATTGAACAAATACACAATTACTTTGTGAAAAAACAAAACCTCAGCTAATATAACAAAGCTAAGGTTTTGTTTTTTATTTGGAAAAATCTAAAATATTGGTCTGAAAATGTCAAAACGATCAATGGTAAAGTGGGAATCATAAATACCGGGGCGTTTTTTGCTTAAAAGTATCTTCTTAAGGTGTTGTATATAAGTAAAATAAAAAATATTTAAATATTTAAGTATTTTACTTTTCTAAAAGTGATAAAAGGACTATAATGATAGTGAAAACGCTTGCAACAGAAAATAGTTTGTATATATTTGTTAGCGTTTTCTATTGCATTCCAAATTTAACGGTGTATACTAGGCAATGAAGGTTTACTAAACAAGTGAAATTACAGGGGGTTTACTTACTATGGTAGCCGAAAAGGGAACTCAAACAAAAACACAACAACAAAGGGAACAACATTTTGAATTATTGAATTCGACACAAATTGTTATTAGTGAAGCATTAGAAAAATTGGGTTATCCAAACGAAGTATATGAATTATTAAAAGAACCAATTCGTATGATGACAGTGAAAATACCAGTTCGTATGGATGACGGGACTGTTAAAATATTTACAGGATATCGTGCACAACATAATGATGCTGTTGGTCCAACGAAAGGTGGAATTCGCTTCCATCCTAATGTAACAGAAAATGAAGTGAAAGCACTTTCAATCTGGATGAGTTTAAAGTGTGGTATTGTTGATTTACCATACGGTGGAGGTAAAGGTGGAATTATTTGTGACCCACGTGAAATGTCATTCCGTGAGTTAGAAAGATTAAGCCGCGGTTATGTACGAGCAATTAGCCAAATCGTAGGACCGACAAAAGACATTCCAGCTCCAGATGTATTCACAAACTCTCAGATTATGGCATGGATGATGGATGAGTATAGCCGTATCGATGAATTTAATTCACCAGGATTTATTACAGGTAAGCCACTTGTATTAGGTGGATCACATGGACGTGAAACAGCAACGGCGAAAGGTGTAACAATTTGTATTCGTGAAGCTGCGAAAAAACGCGACATTGATATTAAAGGTGCACGCGTTGTTGTTCAAGGATTCGGTAACGCTGGAAGCTTCTTAGCTAAATTTATGCATGATGCAGGCGCGAAAGTTATTGCAATCTCGGATGCTTACGGTGCATTGCATGATCCAAACGGATTAGATATTGATTATTTATTGGACCGTCGTGATAGCTTCGGTACAGTAACAAAACTATTTAATAATACAATTTCAAACAAAGAATTGTTAGAGCTTGATTGCGACATTTTAGTTCCGGCTGCAATTGAGAACCAAATTACAGAAGAAAATGCTAACAATATTAAAGCGAAAATCGTTGTTGAAGCTGCAAATGGTCCAACAACATTAGAAGCAACTAAAATTTTAACAGATCGCGGCATTTTACTTGTTCCAGACGTATTAGCAAGTGCTGGTGGTGTAACAGTATCTTACTTTGAGTGGGTACAAAATAACCAAGGTTACTACTGGACTGAAGAAGAAGTAGAACAACGTTTAGAAAAAGTAATGGTAAGATCATTTGATTCTATTTATGAAACAGCACAAGTTCGTAAAGTGAACATGCGCTTAGCGGCGTATATGGTTGGTGTTCGTAAAATGGCTGAAGCAAGTCGCTTCAGAGGTTGGGTATAATATTATATTATGAGAAAACGTGATTCCTTTCGAGGGAATCACGTTTTTTTGTTGAAATATAAGAATGAGGTGGTGTATATGGAAAATGAAATGATGGAACGAGTAGAACAATTAGAAGAAAAAGTTAAGAGGTTAGAGGGAGAACTCGCGAGAACGACGAAAGCCCCAAAAACAAGTATCGTTCGGGTGTTCGGGGAAGGACTGCTGTTTTTAATATTTGGTGCAGTTATAGTAGGACCAATTATCGCTGTTATATTGGTAATTATTAATTGGTTTGTTGAAAAATAAAATAAAAATAAAAAAGAACGCTTGTTCTACACGAACAAATGTGCTATACTTTCCTTAGATAAACAAAACGGAAATGATTTTAAGGAGAGATAAATGATGAAAATGACAGTAGACCAAAGATTTATGATGCCAGCAGATGTTGTAGAACGAGTGGAAGTATTAAGAAACAAACAAAGTAAGCGTGGCACATTATTACAATCAGTAAATAAATTTTTCGGTTTAGATACGAAAGAAGATTGTGTTTGGTTTTACGGTTTTTATGGAGTTGCTGTAAGTATTTTATTATTTATGGTATTCACATCAAATATTTTCGATTTTCTCTTCGCGTAAGAAATATGCGATAAGGACATTGCTACCGAATACATATATAAAGAAGTAAGGTAATCTTCTGAATTGGGAGTTGGTAGTAATGGCGATGTTTCCTATAGAGCGTAACTATATTGGGTATGGAAGTTCACGACCGGGAATTCCTCTTTCTAAAGTAAGATTTATTGTAAGTCATGATACGGGGAACCCTGGTAGCAATGCGATAGGGAATCGGGATTACTTTAATGAAATACAACCGAAAGCTTCGGCACATACATTTATAGATGATAAAACAATATTGGAAATTGTTCCTATAAATGAAGTAGCCTATCATGTTCGATATGGTGTGCCGACAGATAATGACTTATATGGTTATGATGCCAATAAGGCTGCCATTGGAGTGGAACTTTGTTATGGCGGTGATGTTAACTTTTGGGAAGCATATACCCGTTTTACGTGGTATCATGCGTATTTATGTCAAAACTTCGGCTTGAATCCGAAAAAAGATATCGTATCACATAAAACACTTGACCCAGCTAGAAAGATTGATCCTGAAAATGTATTAGGGAAACAAGGTATTAAATTTCAGCAGTTTTTAGCAGATGTCTATCGGATGTACGTTTCGTTTAGATGACAAATATATGAAAAATGAATACAATAAAGATAGGTGCCTACTGCTGTAAGTAGGTTTTTTCTTGTTTTTATAAATAGCGTATTGGTAGAAGACTAGGAGTGAGCTGAGTATGCAGAAAGAAACAGCTATCATAATTGGAGGCGGTCCGTGCGGATTAGCAGCAGCAATTTCGTTGCAAAAGGTAGGGATAAACCCGTTAGTAATTGAAAAAGGAAACATTGTAAATGCGATTTATAATTATCCAACTCATCAAACATTTTTCTCTTCTAGTGAAAAATTAGAAATTGGTGATGTAGCTTTTATTACAGAAAATCGTAAGCCTGTTCGAAATCAAGCGCTTGCGTATTATCGTGAAGTAGTAAAGCGTAAATCTGTACGTGTAAATGCTTTTGAACGAGTGGAGAAAGTTCAAAAGGATGGAGACGTTTTTCAAGTTGAAACGACAAAGCGTGACGGAAGTAAAGAAATATATATAGCGAAATATATTGTTGTAGCAACTGGATATTATGACAATCCAAATTATATGAATGTTCCAGGTGAGGAATTGAAGAAAGTAGCTCACTATTTTAAAGAGGGACATCCTTATTTTGATCGAGATGTAGTAGTTATAGGTGGGAAAAACTCGAGTGTAGATGCGGCGTTAGAACTTGTTAAAGCCGGTGCGCGTGTAACAGTTTTATATCGCGGAAGTGAGTACTCTCCGAGCATTAAGCCTTGGATTTTGCCGGAGTTTGAGGCATTAGTACGAAGCGGCACAATTCAAATGCATTTCGGGGCTCACGTGAAAGAAGTTACTGAACATACATTAACGTTTACAGTTGATGATGAGGCAAATACAATCCAAAATGATTTTGTATTTGCGATGACTGGTTACCATCCTGATCATAGTTTCTTAACGAAGATGGGGGTTCGGATTGATGAGGAAACAGGACGCCCGATTTATACAGAAGATACAATGGAAACGAACGCTGAAAATATTTTCATTGCAGGTGTAATTGCTGCTGGAAATAATGCAAATGAAATATTTATTGAGAACGGTCGATTTCATGGAGATGCGATTGCGCAAACCATTGCAATGAGAGAAATGTAAAAAGAAGCTGTCGAAATAAATTTCGACAGCTTCTTTTTTAATCGTGCATAAACATATTTTGGATTGATTCATGAGAATTTGTATTCTCTAATGCAACTAATAATTTAATGCGTGCTTTTTGAGCATTTAAACCGTATGTGAATACAATACCCATATCTTTTAATTGTTTGCCGCCACCTTCATATGAATATACATCTTGAACGATGCCGTTGAAACAACGAGAAACTAATACGACAGGAATTCCTTTGTTTATTAATCGTTCTAGACTAGGAAGTGTTCTTGGAGGTAAATTACCTTGTCCAAGTGCTTCAATAACAATCCCGTCTACTGGAAGGTTTTCGATTGCTGCTAATAATGTATCGTCCATACCAGCGTATGCTTTTAGAACAACTACGTTTTTAGAAACTTTATTTACTGAATATGTTTCGTGATGTACTAAAGCGTGATGGAATACAACGCCGCGCTTTGTTACCATACCAATTGGTCCATACTGTGGACTCTGGAATGTTGCCACGTTACTTGTATGTGTTTTCGTTACATTTGTAGCGCAATGAATTTCGTCGTTTAATACGACTAGAACACCTTTTTCAGCTGCTTCACTACAGCTAGCGACTTTTACAGCCGATAAGAAGTTATATAGACCATCAGCACCTAATTCATTACTAGAACGCATTGCGCCTGTTACAACGATTGGAATAGTGGCCTGTACTGTTAAATCTAAGAAATAGGCTGTTTCTTCTAATGTATCCGTACCATGCGTAATGACTACGCCATGAATGTTGTCTTGTTTTACTCTTTCATCGATGATGACTTGTAATTGTAACATTTCGCTCGGTGTCATATGAGGAGATGGTAGATGGAACACGTCTTCAACGATTAAATCAACATCGCCTTCTAAATCAGGAATAAATTTTAAAAGAGGATTTTTTTCACCTGGTTGTACGACCCCAGTTTCTTTATCTTCCTCCATTGCAATTGTTCCACCTGTGTGTAAAACTAGGATTCTTTTCAATGCTTATACCCCTTTCAAGTAAAAAAATACATTTAGAACATAACATGTTTTGAGTAAATTCGACAATGGAAATGTATAAAAGTATGCCTCGAAAATGACAATAAAGTTAGCTGCTATATGTACGATGTGTAAAACCACGAAACGGAAAGTGTAAATATAGGATAGGAGGGAGCAATTACGTTGAAAAAGGTGGAGCAAATTATTATTCGTATATTAGTAATACAATTCATTTGTCTTTCGGTTGTGCAATTGTTATTTATACATAAGTCATCAGTGAAATATTTATCTAAAATTGTTTATTATGAAGGTGTCATGGTAAAAGACAAAGTAGAAACCTTACAGGTGAATAGGTAGTTTTCATTTTCTTCTATGAAGGATTATGCTACAATAATTGAGGATTTAATGACGTGAAGCAAATGAGAAGAAGCAGGAGAATGCCTGCTTTTCGTTTTGTTTTATAAGTGAAAAAATGAGGTGTTACAATGGATAAACGAATTTCAATTGCTATAGATGGTCCAGCAGCTGCTGGAAAAAGTACAGTTGCGAAAGTAGTAGCGAAGAAACTTTCTTACGTTTATATTGATACAGGCGCAATGTATCGTGCGATTACATATGCAGCCCTTGAGCAAAAAGTGGACATTGAAAATGAAGAGCAGTTAATGGAAGTTGTAAAAAATGTGAATATTGAGTTTCAACAAGGAGAAAATACACAACTTGTATTTTTAAATGGACAAGATGTTTCTGAAGTAATTCGTACACCTGATGTGACGAATCGAGTATCTATTGTAGCGAAACATCGCCTTGTTCGTGAAGAAATGGTACGTCGTCAACAAGAGTTAGCGGAAAAAGGCGGCGTTGTAATGGATGGCCGTGATATTGGTACACATGTGTTACCAGATGCTGAAGTGAAGATCTTTATGCTTGCTTCTGTTGAAGAAAGAGCAGAAAGAAGACATTTAGAAAATATGAATAAAGGTTTCGATTCTAATTTAGAGCAGTTAAAAGAAGAAATTGCTCAGCGTGATAAATTAGATTCAGAACGCGAAGTTTCTCCTCTAAAAAAAGCTGATGATGCATTGGAATTAGATACAACTTCTTTATCAATTGAAGAAGTTGTCCAAAAAATTATGAGTATTGTTTCAGGAGTGTTTGCGAAATAAAGAAAGGGGATAGCCTCTTTCTTTTTTTGTTTGTATAGAAATGTAAAGGATACGTGAATTGTGAACCTCTTTCCTTGACAAATGATCGGATTTGTAAGAAGTTAGTAAAAGAGGGATAAAACTTTCAGAATATATTCGCTATTATATTTCAAAACATACTTTCTTCAAGATGATTTTGCTGTATACTATTTATATAGGTTTAATATATTTTCTAGTGAAAAGTATGAAAACTGAGTATGTGATGATAAATTCTTAAACATGCAAATGAAAACATTCGTTTTCATTTCGTATATACATAAAAAATGCTTTGTCAATTCTGTAGGGAGGTATTTCCATGGTAGAGAAAATGAATGAAGAAGTTATGGATTCAAAAGAATTACAAGTTGGTGACGTTGTTACAGGTTCTGTAACAAAGGTTGAAGAGAAACAAGTGCTTGTAAATGTTGGATACAAAACAGATGGCGTAATTCCAATTAGTGAATTAGCTAACGTTCATATTGAAAAAGCAAGCGATGTAGTAGAATTAGATCAAACACTAGAATTAAAGGTTATTAAATTAGAAGAGAATGATCTTGTCTTATCTAAACGTGCTGTTGATGCAGAAAAGGCATGGGTAGAATTACAAGAGAAATTTACTTCTGGGCATGTATTTGATGTGACTGTAAAAGATATCGTGAATGGTGGATTAGTTGTGGACCTTGGTGTTCGTGGTTTTATCCCAGCTTCACTTGTAGAAGTACATTATGTAGAAGATTTTACTGACTATAAAGGCAAAACATTAGCCGTGAAAATTGTTGAATTAGACCGCGAAAAAAATCGTGTAATCCTTTCGCATAAAGCAGTGGTAGAATTGGAGCTAGATTCTAAGAAAAAAGAAGCAATCTCTTCATTAAAAGAAGGCGACGTTGTTGAAGGAACGGTACAACGATTAACTGATTTTGGTGCTTTCGTAAATGTTGGTGGTGTGGACGGTTTAGTTCATATTTCACAAATTTCACACGAACGTGTAGAGCAACCTTCTGAAGTATTAGAGCAAGGGCAAAAGGTAAAGGTAAAGGTGTTATCTGTTGATGCTGATACACAACGTATTTCTTTATCAATTAAAGCAGCTCAACCAGGACCTTGGGAAAATGTGGCTGGCGAACTAAAAGCTGGAGATATTTGTGAGGGAGTAGTAAAACGTCTTGTTACATTCGGTGCATTCGTTGAAGTTTTACCTGGCGTTGAAGGTCTTGTGCACGTATCTCAAATTGCAAATCGTCACGTGAAAAATCCAAGTGAAGTATTGGAAATGGGACAAGAAGTAAAAGTGAAAGTGCTTGAAGTCCATGTAGCAGAGAAACGTATTTCTTTAAGTATAAAAGAAGCGCTTGAGGAAAATAATGTAATTGAAGATTACAGTCAGTATGAACCGAATGCTGATTCTGCTACTTTCCAATTAAGTGATATTATTGGTGAACAACTGAAAAAATTAAAGAAATAAAGAGGGGTACAAGTGGTAAGGGCAAAACGTAAATTAGATCATATTGAATACGCTCTTTCTACTGGTCAGTCTCGTACGCATGGCTTTCATGATATTGATTTTGTGCATCAAGGTTTGCCAAATTCAAGTTATGACACAATAACATGTGAAACAAAAATCGGCGAACTTTCACTAAGTTCGCCGATTTTTATCAATGCGATGACTGGTGGTGGAGGAGAGAAAACGTTACATATTAATGAGCAATTAGCATATGTAGCGAAACATCATAATCTTGCTATGGCTGTAGGTTCGCAAATGGCGGCGTTAAAAGATGAAAGTGAGGCTGCTTCTTATAAGATTATTAGAAAAGTAAACCCAAAAGGTATTTTCTTTGCTAATTTAGGTAGTGAGGCAACTATCGAACAGGCAGAGCGTGCCGTTGATATGATTGAAGCGAATGCATTGCAAATTCATTTAAATGTCATACAAGAGTTAACGATGCCAGAAGGAGACCGTGACTTTACTGGTGTACTTCAGCGCATTGAGAAAATTGTTTTAAATAGTAAAGTTCCTGTCATTGTAAAAGAAGTTGGATTTGGGATGAGTAAGGAAACCGTGCAGCAGTTAGCGAGCGTAGGTGTAACGGCAATTGATATTGGCGGACAAGGTGGTACGAATTTTGCTGCTGTTGAAAATGAAAGAAGACAGCGAATGCTTTCTTATTTTAATAACTGGGGCATACAAACAGCAACCTCGATTATTGAAGCAACCTCTACAAATAATAACCTCTCTTTTATTGCATCTGGGGGTATACAAACAGCGCTTGACGTAGCGAAAGCAATCGCATTAGGGGCGAATACAACTGCGTTTGCTGGTTACTTTTTACGTATTTTAATGCAAGATGGTATTGAGAAGTTAGTGGATGAAATTGATCTTTTACATACAGATTTGAAATTTATTATGACAGCTCTTGGTGCGAAGACGATAGAAGAGTTACAGGCTGTACCTCTTGTTGTAAAGGGCGAAACATATCATTGGTTAACGCAGCGTGGTATTGATACGGCGCATTATAGTAGAAGATAAAAAATCAACCGTTTGGTTGATTTTTTTGTTTTCTGTTCTTTTTAGTAATGTAAAGTGAGAGAAAAAAATAATATTCTATAAAAATAAAAAATAAAATTATTATTATGTATATAAACATTGGTTTGTGAAAATTGCGACTGAAATAGAGGCTGGAAAATGTAGATATTGTAAGGCTGAATGATTGAGGGTGGTTTGATTTTGTCAAAGGAAATAGGTGGAGGTAAAAATAAACCTAGAAAGATTTATATATGAAATATTATTTCGATATAAGTAAAATGTAAAAGACGGTTTCGTACAATATCGAAACCGTCTTTTTGTATTCATTAGTGCTGATTTTGTTTTCGAGCTTGCTCTGGTGTATCTAGTCCAGTTGCACCTGGATATTGTAGTGATTGGTCACGATCAGATTCAACGCGGCGTGACTCTCTTAGTTTTCGTTCTTGACGATCTTTACCCATAATGAATAGCACCTCCTTATTAAAAGTGTTGCTGTTATATGAAAAAACTATGCGCGAAGAAAGTGGATTAACTTTCATAAAAAGTTCCCATAATGGAAAACATAGGAGGTGAAATGATGGAAGGAAGTACTTTTTATTTTATTGCTTGGATAGGGTGGGTTGTCGTAACTTTTTTTATGAAAAAGGATTCTATTCGGTGGAAGCTAAGCGCCTGTATATTGATTTTTATTATTTGCTCTCCGTTGCATGTAACGATTGCTTCATTCACGGTATCAGTAAATGCACTTTTGCTTTGTATTGTTGCTTTTATAGGAATCACGCTCTATTCTATTTGGAAAAAATTATATACCTTACTTTCGGCACTTATTATTGCAATGTTATATACAAGTTTTCATTTGTTAGAAGTATATGATCCAATTTGGATTGTGGTGGATAGGCTGTTTTTGTTAAGTAGTGCTCTTGTGTATGCATCGGTTTTATTACACGAAGATCGCATATTACGATTATGTTCTCTTTATGTAGGAATGTTACAGGGAGAATTGTTTGTGACACTTATTTTTCGAAAACTACACTTCCCTTACGATTACGGTAGCTTAGCGTTTTTTGATATCGTCGCCGTTTCTACATTGTTTATGGCAATTTTGTTTTGGATTGCAAAAGCATCAGTATATATGGAACAGTTCAAAGGGAAAACACGTAAAAGAAAGGCGAGGGTAATACATGACTGAATATACACCGGCCATTTTATGTGGCGTAATAGCGGGGACAGTAACGAGAGTGCTAATGCTCCGGACAGATACGCGTCAATATCCGACGAGACTCCACGGGAAAATTATTCACGTTGCGATGGGATTAATTGCAGCGGCTTTAGGAGCAATTGCGATTCCGTCAATTTTGAAAAAAGATTTTTCTGCTATTACGTTTCTTACATTGGCAGCAACACAGTTTCGTGATGTGCGTAATATGGAAAGAAATACACTTCAACAATTAGATGGATATGAGCTCGTACCGCGTGGAAATACATATATTGAAGGGATTGCATTAGTTTTTGAAAGTCGGAACTATTTGGCGATGTTAACGTCGTTTGCAACGACGTTTGCATATATAGGGTTCCGTTCATGGATCGCTGGAGTAATTATGGCTATCATCGCATTTATTATCGCGAAAAAATTAATGTCGGGCAAAAGGTTACATGATCTTGTTGATATCGAGCATGTTCCACTTCGTTTTGAAGGAGCAGGGCTGTATATTGATAATATTTACATTATGAATATTGGATTGCCAGCAAGGCAAGAGGAAATTATGAAATATGGAATGGGCTTTATTTTAAGGCCGAAATCAATTGATGCGATGGTGACAATCTCAAACTTAGGACAACGACAAGCTATTTTACATGATGTTTCTGTCGCTTTAGGGATTTATAGAGATTCTGGCACGCCGGCGCTTGTGCCATTAGCAAAGCGTGATTTAGAAGATGGTAGGGTTGGGATTTTTGTCTTGCCACAAGATCAAGATGCAGAGAAAGCGATAGGTGTCATAGGGAATGTGCCGACGTTAGAAAGTGCTGTTCATATGTCATCGGAAGCCCCGAAAGGAAGGGGAGATAAGGGATGATGTTAGAAAGTGTAATTCTCGCAGTTATTACAACAGCGCCGGAGAAATTTGCTGGTGGTGCCCCTTTGTTTACTTGTGAATCGACAGAGGAACTAGAATTTGTTGCAAATAATTTAGAGGCAATTTTAGATGGTATTGCGCATCGCTTACAAGAGAATGTATATATTATTGTGAAACATTAGCAACGTGTGGTATAATGTGAGGTGTTTTGATACGCTGAGAAATATTCTGGAATGCAAATCCCTTCTTGCACAAAGAAGGGTTTTTTACATAATAAACAGAAGCAAGTTGAAAGGATGAAAGTATATGCCGAAACCAGTAATAGCAATAGTAGGCCGCCCGAACGTAGGAAAATCTACTATTTTCAATAGAATTGTTGGAGAAAGAGTTTCAATCGTAGAAGATATACCAGGTATAACGCGAGACCGTATTTATAGTGCGGGAGAATGGTTAAATCATGAGTTTAACATTATTGACACAGGTGGAATTGATATTGGAGACGAGCCGTTCTTGACACAAATTCGTCAACAAGCGGAAGTAGCGATTGATGAAGCAGATGTTATCATTTTTATGACGAATGGTCGCGATGGTGTAACTGCAGCAGATGAAGAAGTTGCTAAAATTTTATATCGTTCTAAAAAACCAATTGTACTTGCGGTAAATAAGGTTGATAATCCAGAAATGCGTAGTGATATTTATGATTTTTATGCATTAGGATTTGGCGAGCCATTCCCGATTTCAGGTACACACGGTTTAGGACTTGGTGATTTGTTAGATGAAGCTGCAAATCATTTTCCGAAGATTGAAGAAGAAGCGTATGACGATGAAACAATCCGTTTCTCTTTAATTGGACGTCCAAATGTAGGGAAATCATCACTTGTAAATGCACTTCTTGGTCAAGAACGTGTAATTGTAAGTAATATAGCGGGAACGACACGTGATGCTGTTGATACGCCATATAGTAAAGATGGTCAAGATTATGTAATCATCGATACAGCTGGTATGCGTAAAAAAGGGAAAGTATACGAAAGCACAGAAAAGTATAGTGTACTTCGTGCACTTAGAGCGATTGAACGTTCTGACGTTGTTTTAGTCGTTTTAGACGGAGAAGAAGGAATTATTGAACAGGATAAAAAAATTGCTGGATATGCTCATGATTCAGGACGTGCTGTTATTATCGTCGTAAACAAATGGGATGCAGTGAAAAAAGATGAAAAAACAATGAAAGCATTTGAAGAAAACATCCGTGCTCATTTCCAATTTTTAGAGTACGCACCGATTGTGTTCTTATCTGCAAAAACGAAAAAACGTACACAAACATTATTACCAGTTATTAATGAAGTAAATGAAAGCCATAGCATTCGTATTCAAACGAACGTATTAAATGATGTAATTATGGATGCGGTAGCAATGAATCCAACGCCAACTCATAATGGTAGCCGTCTGAAAATCTTCTATGCGACACAGGTTGCGGTAAAACCACCAACATTTGTTATATTTGTAAACGATACAGAGTTAATGCACTTCTCATATGAGCGCTTCTTAAAGAATCGTTTACGTGAAGCGTTCGGCTTTGTAGGAACGCCGATTCACATTATCGCTAGAGCAAGAGACTAATGGAGAGGATGTGATTTTATGACAAAAATCACAGTAGTAGGAGCAGGTAGCTGGGGAACAGCGTTAGCGATGGTATTGGCTGACAATGGACATGATGTACGAATTTGGGGAAATCGATCTGAACTTATGGATGAGATTAATACGAAACATGAGAATAGTCGATACCTTCCAGGAATTACATTGCCAAGCACAATCGTAGCCTACTCTTCTTTAGAAGAAGCATTAGTAGATGTAAATGTAGTACTTCTTGTAGTACCAACGAAAGCGTATAGAGAAGTATTGCAAGATATGAAGAAATATGTAGCGGGTCCGATTACTTGGGTTCATGCAAGTAAAGGAATTGAACCTGGTACGTCAAAACGTATTTCGGAAGTGATCGAGGAAGAAATTCCAGAGAACTTGATTAAAGACGTTGTTGTGCTGTCTGGACCGAGTCATGCTGAAGAAGTCGGTTTACGTCAAGAGACGACGGTTACGTCTGCAGCAAAGCGTATGGAAGCGGCTGAGGAAGTACAAGACTTGTTTATGAATAGCTACTTCCGTGTATACACAAATCCAGATATCGTTGGAGTTGAGCTTGGTGGTGCGTTAAAAAATATTATTGCATTAGCTGCTGGAATAACTGATGGTCTTGGATTAGGTGATAATGCGAAAGCAGCATTAATGACACGTGGTTTAACAGAGATTGCTCGTTTAGGTAGAAAAATGGGCGGAAATCCGTTAACGTTTGCTGGTCTAACTGGAATGGGAGACTTAATCGTAACTTGTACAAGCGTTCATAGCCGAAATTGGCGCGCTGGAAATATGCTTGGAAAAGGGCACTCTTTAGAAGAAGTGTTAGAAAGTATGGGTATGGTTGTAGAAGGTGTGAGAACAACGAAAGCTGCTCACGAATTAGCTGAGAAAATGGAAGTTGAAATGCCGATTACAGCTGCTTTATATGATGTGCTATTCAATGGGAATAATGTGAAAGATGCAGTAGGCTCATTGATGGGGCGTGTTCGAAAACATGAAGTGGAAGCTATACCAGACTTACTTTAAAGAAAAGCGACAGAAGTACATTTGTACTTCTGTCGCTTTTTATTTTTATGGGTCTTTTCACCATTTTTTTAATTTTGCATAGGATGAAGAGTAACTTGAGGAGAGGGTGAAAAGAATGGATAATAACATTTTTAATAACATTGAAAAAGAAGCGAAAGTGAATAAAGAAGATATTTTTAAATTAGCATCATCTGTACAAAACGCGAATTTACGTGATGAGACTGTGCTACGTCAATTGATTCATCAAGTGGCTCTTATGGCAGGACGTGAAGTGCCGAAAGAACAAGAGGATCAAATTGTAAAAGCGATCATTAACAATAATATGCCCGCAGATTTTGGTTCGTTAAGCAAAATGTTTAAAAAATAAAATATATGAGAAACAAAGAGTTTGTAGATTGCATATGATAGCCATGAAAGTATGGGAATAGAGCTGTTTTGGGCATATTTGGTCAACCGAAGCGAGAGATACACTCGCTTCGGTTTTATTTTTATCTAGATTAGTGGAAGATGCGGAAAAGGCTGTTGATTAAAGTTATATATTCGTAATTTGTAGTAAAATATTCTTTTTGTATTTGTTTAAAGATTTTAATTTGTTAAAATAGTATAAAAATAGATTAATAAAAAGGGGTGTGTATATGTCAGAAGGGCTTTTAAAAATGTGGTTTGCTTTAGGAGCAATTGGATTTATGTTTTTTGCAGTAAGTTTTATTTTACTAAGTAGATACAAAATAAAGAATAAAATTTTGAAAGGGATTACAGCGTTAGTAGCGTACACCCTTATGATTGTGTCAGGAATTGTTATTTTTCTTGTTGTATTTAGTGGACCAGTACAGCAGTAAAGGGAATGGTCTCGAAAATGCTACATACGGAGCAAGTTATATTAGTATGAAAAGGTGATTGCTAGTGAAAAAAGTCCATATTATTTTAATATTTTGTTGTATGAGCCTTTTAACGGGGTGTCTGTATCCGAAAGAAAATATGAAGCAAAATGCTGTTCCTTATGAAGATCAACTACAGGTTGTTCAAAAAGCTGTAGCGACATTTAAGGAGCAAAATGATGGGATATTACCAATTAAGACGCGGGATATGAGTACGCCTATTTATCAAAAGTATCCAATCGATTTTCAAAAGATTGCTCCGCGTTACATACAAGAAGCGCCGGGAAATGCGTATGAAAGTGGAGGAGTGTACCAATACGTATTAATAGACGTTGAAACAAACCCGACAGTAAAATTAATTGATGTTAGGATGGCTGAACAAATCCAGGAATTATCATTAAAGCTTAGGATGTATCGGGATGAACATCAATATCCACCTTTTAAAAAGGTAATTTCAGATGGTGTGTATGAATTAGATTTCAAAAAACTAGGATATAAAGATGTGCCGCAAGTGACAAGTCCGTATTCTGGTAAAGGGCTTCCTTTTGTAATCAATGAAAAGGGAGAAATTTATGTTGATTATCGAATCGATTTATATGAAGCGTTGAAAAAAAATGAAGGTCAATTTAAGGAGGGGGAAGATATTCGGAATATACTTTCGAACGATTCTCCATTTGTACCTGCGTATTCTTTACCGTATACGGTAAAGAATGGAGAACCAATTTTTTTAAAATCATAAGTCATGAACCTTTCTTTTAGTGAATAAGTTCTAGAAGAAAGGTTTTTTATGTTACACAACTTGCGATGCAAACAAAAGGTATTTTTTAATAGTCATATGAAATTGGACAAAATTATATGATATATTGTCCGAACTTCTAGAATACCATTATATTATATCAGATATTATAGGCAACGTTAGAGAAGGTATTAGTTGACTATAAACGTGGAATTATTCCCAAAAATATTGAGGGAGGGAATCACTTGGAAAAGGTAGATATTTTTAAAGATATTGCGGAACGCACAGGCGGTGATATTTATTTTGGAGTTGTAGGAGCTGTTCGAACAGGGAAATCAACATTCATTAAAAAATTTATGGAACTTGTAGTTATTCCTAATATTGAGAATGAGTCTGACCGTCAAAGGGCGCAAGATGAACTGCCTCAAAGTGCTGCTGGTCGTACAATTATGACGACGGAACCGAAGTTTGTTCCAAACCAAGCGGTTTCTATCGAAGTAGATGAAGGTCTTGAAGTGAATATTCGATTAGTAGATTGCGTTGGATATACGGTTCCAGGAGCAAAAGGCTATGAAGATGAGAATGGCCCGCGCATGATTAATACTCCTTGGTATGAAGAGCCTATTCCATTCCATGAAGCTGCAGAAATCGGCACACGTAAAGTAATTCAAGAGCATTCCACAATTGGTGTTGTAATTACAACAGATGGAACGATTGGTGAAATTCCAAGAAGAGATTATATAGAGGCAGAAGAACGCGTAGTAAATGAGTTAAAAGAAGTCGGAAAACCTTTCATTATGATCATCAACACTGTACAGCCGTATCATCCAGATACAGAGCAATTGCGCCAAAGTTTATCTGAAGAATATGATATCCCAGTCATTGCGATGAGTGTAGAGAGTTTAAGGGAAACAGATGTGTACAATGTGCTTCGAGAAGCGTTATTTGAGTTCCCGGTTTTAGAAGTGAATGTTAACCTTCCGAGCTGGGTGATGGTGTTAAATGAAGGGCATTGGTTACGCCAAAGCTATCAAGAAGCTGTTCAAGAGACTGTAAAGGATATAAAACGTCTTCGTGATGTGGACCGCGTCGTTTGGCAGTTTAGTCAGTATGAATTTATTGATCGAGCGAGCCTAGCTGGCATTGATATGGGGCAAGGTGTAGCAGAGATTGATTTATATGCACCAGATGAATTATATGATCAAATTTTAAAAGAAGTAGTAGGAGTGGAAATTAGAGGGAAAGATCATTTATTGAAGCTTATGCTCGATTTATCTCATGCGAAAGTAGAATACGATCAAGTAGCGGATGCCCTGCGTATGGTAAAGCAAACAGGATATGGTGTAGCGGCGCCTGCGTTAGCTGACATGAGCTTAGATGAGCCAGAAATTATTCGTCACGGTTCAAGGTTTGGTGTGAAATTAAAAGCTGTAGCGCCATCTATTCATATGATTAAAGTAGATGTGGAGTCAACGTTTGAGCCAATCATTGGTACTGAAAAGCAAAGTGAAGAATTAGTTCGTTATTTAATGCAGGATTTTGAAGATGACCCATTATCAATTTGGAATTCTGATATATTCGGACGTTCGCTTAGCTCTATTGTTCGAGAAGGCATTCAAGCGAAACTATCTTTAATGCCAGAAAATGCGAGATATAAATTAAAAGAAACGCTAGAAAGAATTATTAATGAAGGATCTGGCGGATTAATTGCGATTATATTATAAGAAAAAATCCCTCTCATCGTAGAGGGATTTTTTTGATTTTCACGTATAGAAATAGAAAAATAAACAGTCATTATCTAATATATTGTTGTAAATTGTCAAGTTTCATCAGATTTTCACATTTTAAGAGTAACAATTTCCTTAAAAATATTGAATTATAAAGGAGAATCGTATAATATAGGCGTTGATAATGATTTATCTACATCTTTGTAGTATAGAATTTGCAAAAATTGCCTACAAATGAAAGTAAGACTCATTTTATGATCATTATACAGTCTTATCTTTGGGAGGAGGTGAATGGCATGAACAAGACAGATTTAATCAATGCTGTTGCAGAAGCAAGTTCCCTTTCTAAAAAGGACGCAACAAAAGCAGTAGACGCTGTTTTTGATTCTATCTTAGAAGCTTTAAAACAAGGTGATAAAGTACAACTGATCGGATTCGGTAACTTCGAAGTTCGTGAGCGTGCGGCTCGTAAAGGTCGTAACCCACAAACAGGTGAGGAGATTGAAATCGCTGCAAGTAAAGTACCTGCATTCAAACCTGGTAAAGCGTTAAAAGATGCGGTTAAATAATCCTTACATATTAACAGGGAAGAAGAGTTTCCTTTTTGGGAACTCTTCTTTTTGCTTTTAAAAACATAAATATGCTAGAATGTGTTCGTATCACTTTTAGGTTTTCGGGAGGGCTAGCGGATGGCAAAAGTTAATTTAGAACAAATTGAACATGCAGTACGCCTTATTTTAGAGGCAATCGGAGATGACCCAAATCGTGAGGGAGTGCTTGATACACCAAAGCGTGTTGCAAAAATGTACGCAGAAGTGTTCGCAGGAATGCATGAAGATCCGAAAGAACATTTGCATAAAGTGTTCGGAGAAGATCACGAGGAGCTTGTACTAGTAAAAGATATACCGTTTTATTCGATGTGTGAGCATCATTTAGTTCCATTCTATGGAGTTGCTCACGTTGCATATATTCCGCAAGGCGGAAAAGTGACAGGGTTAAGTAAATTAGCTCGTACTGTAGATACAATTGCACGTCGTCCACAACTGCAAGAACGTATTACATCAACAGTAGCGAACTCTATTATGGAAGTACTAGAGCCGCATGGTGTAATGGTAGTAGTAGAAGCGGAACATATGTGCATGACGATGCGCGGTGTGAAAAAGCCAGGCGCGAAAACAGTAACAACAGCAGTACGTGGTGTGCTAGAAAATGATGCTGCAGCACGCAGTGAAATTTTATCTTTTATTAAATCGAAGTAAAGAAAAGTAGGAAACTGCTTTTCTTTTTTTTTTATGTAAATAAATGATATAGTTTTAGTAAGGCAGAGTGAGAATAGAAAGACTACTAAAAAGAGTGGAAGATGTTATTTCGTTCGGTGGAAGTTTGGAAAGAGTAGCCAAGTTTTGGTTATAGAAAATAGTATGTATGTGTTATAATAAGTTTTATGAATTAGAAAACAAGGGTGATTTTTGTGTGTGACATCTACGGAGGGTATGCGGGTATAAGAGAGAAATTGATGGAGAAATTACGCCATCCTTATTTTATAAACTATATTGAAGAACCATTTATTGATGAAGAAAAAATAGCATTGTTATATGGTGCTTTAAAAAGTGCAAATTTACATATAGAACAAATTGAGCATTATGTAGTAACGATTATGCTTGTGCAAATTGCGCTTGATACACATGAAAGAGTATCAAATAAAGCAGGGGAAGAAGCAAATGAATCGCATAAACGTCGTCAGCTAACAGTACTTGCTGGTGATTACTATAGCGGGTTATATTATTATTTATTGTCTATGAATCGTGATATTGTTTTAATTCGTGCGCTTGCTGAAGGAATTAAAGAAATTAATGAACACAAAATAATGTTATATCAAAAAGCGCATGAAACGATGGATGACATAATGGAAAGTGTAGTTACGATTGAGTCTGCACTCTTGCAAAAAACATGTGATCATTTTCATTTATCGCATTGGAAGCCATTTATAACGTATGTACTAGGGAAAAACCGTCTTCAAAAAGAATGTGAACTGCATGCTGAAAAACAACATTCACCTGTTTTTCAAGCTGTTCAAGGAATTATGAAGGATCAAGCAGAGATAGAAACAGTTATTAATGGATGGATGATGGAACTCAGAAAGAAAGAAAATCAATTTTTGGAAAAACACACAGATATAAGCGAAATAAACTCTGTGTTAAGAGATAAATCGAAGACATAAGCAATTTTACATTGGAAGAAGGTACGAGCATGCAACAATCAAAAGAAGAAAGAGTACATGATGTATTTGAGAAAATCTCTGATAAATACGATGTGATGAATTCTGTAATTAGTTTTCAAAGACATAAAGCGTGGCGTAAAGAGACGATGCGCATTATGGATGTAAAACCAGGTAACAAGGCTCTTGATGTTTGCTGCGGGACAGCGGACTGGACAATTGCGCTAGCTGGAGCAGTAGGTGAACAGGGCAAGGTTGTTGGTTTAGACTTCAGTGAAAATATGTTATCTGTCGGTAAACAAAAGGTAGAGGCGTTACAATTAAAACAAGTAGAACTTCTACACGGGAATGCAATGGAACTTCCGTTTGAAGATAACACATTTGATTATGTAACGATTGGATTTGGTTTGCGTAACGTACCAGATTATTTGCACGTATTAAAGGAAATGACGCGTGTAGTAAAACCAGGTGGAAAAGTAATTTGTTTAGAAACATCTCAACCAACAATGATTGGTTTTCGACAAGGATATATTTTATACTTTAAATATATCATGCCGTTATTTGGAAAGTTATTTGCGAAAAGTTATAAAGAATATTCATGGCTGCAAGAATCTGCTAGTACATTCCCAGGTATGAAAGAGTTGGCTAATATGTTTGAAAAAGCTGGACTTGAACGTGTACAAGTGAAGCCGTTTACTTTTGGGGTAGCAGCGATGCATTTAGGTATAAAACCAGAATCAAAATAGAAAAAAGAAGTTTTAGGTTAAGGTGAACAATATGAAGTTACAACTTATGTACTCTTTTTTACGATCGGATATTAATGTAATAGAAAAAGAATTAAAAAAGACAGTTGCTTCTGAACAGCCATTAGTAGAAGAGGCGGCATTACAACTTATTGAAGCTGGCGGGAAACGAATTCGTCCTGTATTTGTGTTGCTTGCGGGAAAGTTCGGAGATTATAAGTTAGATGCAATTAAGCATGTAGCTGTTGCATTAGAACTTATTCATATGGCTTCTCTTGTTCATGATGATGTTATTGATGCTGCTTTTTTACGACGGGGTAGTGCGACTGTGAATGCAAAATGGGGAGATCGTATTGCAATGTATACAGGGGACTATTTATTCGCTAAGTCTCTTGAATGTATAACAAATATCGAAATTCCAGAGGCCCATCAGGCGCTATCGCATACCATTTTAGAAGTGTGTAAAGGTGAAATAGAACAAATTAAAGATAAATACAATTATGACCAAAATTTAAGAACGTATTTAAGAAGAATAAAGCGAAAAACAGCATTATTAATTGCTGCGAGTTGCCAACTAGGAGCAATTGCTGCTGGCGCTAATCGTGATACGGTAAATCGACTATTTTGGTATGGGTATTTTGTAGGCATGTCGTATCAAATTATTGATGACATTTTAGATTTCGTGTCCACAGAAGAGAAACTGGGCAAACCTGCTGGTGGTGATTTGTTACAAGGGAATATTACGCTACCTGCTCTATACGCAATGGAAGATCCGATACTTCGCAAAAAAATCACATCTGTACATGAAAATACAACAGCGGATGAAATGAAAGAAATTATTGAGGCCGTAAAGAATAGTACGGCTATTGATAAAGCATTTGCATTTAGTGAACGTTATTTACATAAAGCATTAGAAATTATAAAACCACTCCCGCGTGGGCAAGCGAAGTATGCATTACAAAATGTAGCAAAGTATATTGGAAAACGAAAATTTTAGTGTTTTTTCTAAAAAATAAAATAATCTCTCTATTTCAAAACTATTGCACAATTGTGATAAGGGTGTTAATATGTGTGTGGGGATATACAATTACATACATAATTCAGAAGTGGAGAGATTTTTTATGGAAAAAACATTTCTAATGGTAAAACCAGACGGTGTACAACGTGCCTTCATTGGGGAAATCGTAGCTCGTTTTGAGAAAAAAGGCTTTCAATTAGTTGGTGCAAAATTAATGCAAGTAACTTCGGAAATTGCTGGACAACACTATGCTGAGCACACAGAAAAACCTTTCTTTGGTGAATTAGTAGACTTTATTACATCTGGCCCTGTGTTCGCAATGGTGTGGCAAGGTGAAGGTGTAGTAGATACAGCTCGTAACATGATGGGTAAAACAAGACCACATGAAGCAGCTCCTGGAACAATTCGTGGAGATTTCGGTGTAACTGTTGCGAAAAACATTATCCATGGTTCTGATTCGTTAGAAAGTGCAGAGCGCGAGATTGCTATTTTCTTTAAAGAAGAAGAATTAGTTGACTACTCAAAATTAATGAATGAATGGATTTACTAATTATTTTGAAATAATTTGTAAACGCTTTAATCACTGTGATAATAGTAGAAAGTGCAAGGAGAATAGGGGTATTCTTCTTGCACTTTTTTTATTTCAATTAGTTACGAAGTTAGAGCTGTTATGATATATTGATATGTAAAGTAAAAGGCCTATCGGGGAAGAAGCGAATGGCTGATGTATTATATAATTTCTTTCATATTTTTAGAGTAATGAAGGATAAAATTATTGCTTAATATAGCGAGATAAATACATATACGAAAAGAGGAATAACGTATGCGATATATTACAGCTGGTGAATCTCATGGTCCACAACTTACAACGATTATAGAAGGTGTACCAGCAGGTCTACCTTTAGTAGCAGATGATATAAATGAAGAACTAGCTAGAAGGCAAAAGGGTTATGGGCGTGGTAGACGCATGCAAATTGAAACAGATCAAGTGCAAATTGTAAGTGGTGTTAGACATGGAGAGACATTAGGTTCTCCAATTGCACTGGTTGTTGAAAATCGTGATTTTGCACATTGGACAAAAATTATGGGCGCAGAGCCTTTAACGGAACAAGAAGAAAAAGAAATGAAAAGAAAAGTAACAAAGCCAAGACCTGGACATGCTGATTTAAATGGTGCGATTAAATATGGACATAGAGACATGAGAAATGTACTAGAACGTTCTTCAGCACGCGAAACGACAGTACGTGTTGCTGCTGGTGCGGTTGCTAAAAAAGTGTTAGCAGAACTTGGTATTACAGTGGCTGGTCATGTAATTGAAATTGGCGGTGTACAGGCTAAGGAAATTACGTATCGGTCAATTGAAGAATTAAAAAGTATTACAGAAGCATCACCTGTACGTTGCTTAGATGAAGATGCAGGTAACAAAATGATGAAAGCAATTGATGATGCGAAAGCAAATGGTGATTCAATCGGTGGAATCGTTGAAGTAATTGTGGAAGGAATGCCAATTGGGGTTGGTAGCTATGTGCATTATGACCGAAAACTGGATGCAAAATTAGCAGCCGCAATTATGAGCATTAATGCCTTCAAAGGTGTCGAGATTGGAATTGGTTTTGAAGCAGCACATAGACCGGGAAGTGAAGTTCATGATGAAATTCTGTGGAATGAAGAGCATGGATATACACGAAGAACAAATAATGCAGGTGGATTAGAAGGTGGTATGACGACTGGAATGCCAATTGTTGTGCGCGGTGTGATGAAACCGATACCTACACTATATAAACCTCTTCAAAGTGTAGATATTGATACGAAAGAGCCTTTTACAGCGAGTATTGAACGTTCTGACAGTTGCGCTGTTCCAGCAGCTAGTGTCGTTGCAGAAGCGGTTGTAGCTTGGGAATTAGCGACAGCTTTAATAGAACAATTCGGATTAGATCGTATGGACCTTATTCGTGAAAATATTGAGAAACATAATGAATATGCGAGGGGATTTTAATGGAAAACATACATATTCAAACGAAATCAAAAGAATATGATGTACACGTAGGAAAAGAATCGTTGTCACATTTGAAAACAATCGTTCAAAATATGCAGCCATCTGTATCAAATATTATGATCATTTCAGATGAAGCTGTTGCATCTTTCCATTTACAGACAGTTGTAGATGCATTGCAAATAGAGCAAAATGTATTTTCATTCGTTGTACCGAGTGGCGAGAAAGAGAAGTCTTTTGAAAACTTCTATGCGGCTCATACGTCAGCTCTTGAAAATAAATTAGATAGAAATTCTTTAATTATTGCACTTGGAGGCGGGATGATTGGAGATTTGGCTGGCTTTGTTGCTGCGGCGTTTATGCGTGGAATTCGCTTTATTCAAGTTCCAACGACTTTATTAGCTCACGATAGTGCAGTAGGTGGGAAAGTAGCGATCAATCATCCGTTAGGTAAAAATATGATCGGTGCATTCCATCAACCGGAAGCAGTTGTATATCATACGCCGTTTTTACAGTCACTTCCTGAAAAAGAGTGGCGTTCAGGTTATGCAGAAGTGATAAAACATGCTCTTATTGGTGATGTAAAGCTGTATCATTGGTTAAAAGAAGAAGTGCAAACATTAGCGGACCTTCGTGATGAGAAGTTAATCCATATATTAACGAAGGCGATTCCTGTAAAGGCAAATATTGTAGCGCAGGATGAAACAGAAAAAGGTGTACGTGCTCATTTGAACTTTGGACATACGTTAGGCCATGCTCTTGAAAAAGAACTAGGATATGGAAATATTACTCACGGTGACGGAGTAGCGGTTGGTATGTTATTTGCCTTGTTTTTAAGTGAGCAAGTGTACAAGGTTGATCTTTCTTATGAAGAGATGAAGCAGTGGTTCTTGAAGTACGGATATCCAAAAATGCCAAGTGATTTGAATGTAGAGCGCCTTGTTCAATTGATGAAGCAGGATAAGAAAGCGAATGCTGGAGCAATTCATATGGTGCTAATGCAGGAATATGGGGTAGTGAATGTCGTATCTATTCCAGATGAGACTGTTCATATTGCGTTAGAGGCATTTCAAAAGAATATGGCTTAAGAAGTGTGAAGTGCTTGTTTTGAGGTATTCTCGTAATAGTGGCGGTTAAGATAAACGATTACAGTGTGGGATTACAACCGTATTGTAATCGAATTGAATAAAATGACTGGGGGAAGAAAAATGAGAGTGAAAGAGCAATTGTTAACTTTGAGAGCATATGTACCTGGGAAAAACATTGAAGAAGTAAAAAGGGAATATGGATTATCAAAAATTGTGAAATTAGCATCGAACGAAAATCCATTCGGTTGCTCAGCACGCGTAACAGAAGCATTAACTTCTTTAGCGAGTCAATATGCTCTTTATCCAGATGGATATGCATTTGAACTTCGGACAAAAGTAGCAGAGCAGTTAGGTGTCAAAGCAGAACAACTGTTATTTGGTAGTGGATTAGATGAAGTCATTCAAATGATTAGTCGTGCATTACTACACGAAGGAACAAATGTTGTAATGGCGAATCCAACATTCTCGCAATACCATCACCATGCTGTTATTGAAGGAGCAGAAGTTCGTGAAGTACCACTAAAAGATGGCGTTCATGATTTAGATGCGATGTTACAGCAAGTAGATGATAAAACGAAGATTGTATGGATTTGTAACCCGAATAATCCGACAGGTACATATGTAGAGAAACAAAACTTACTTTCATTTCTAGAATCAGTTCCTAAGTCAGCGCTCGTTATTATGGACGAGGCATACTATGAATATGCGGGAGCAGAAGACTATCCGCAAACATTACCACTTCTTGAAAAGTATGAAAATCTGATGGTTTTACGTACGTTCTCAAAAGCATATGGTTTAGCTGCATTCCGTATCGGATATGCGGTTGGTAATGCGAAGTTAATCGGGCAGCTAGAAGTAGCAAGGTTACCATTTAATACATCGACTGTAGCGCAGGCTGTAGCACTCGCTGCATTAGAAGATCAAGCATTTTTACAAGAATGTGTGAAAAAGAACGAAGAAGGATTAAATCAATATTACGCATTTTGTAAGGAATATAATGTATTCTATTATCCATCTCAAACAAATTTCATTTTCTTAAAGCTCGGTATTCCTGGTAATGAGGCTTTCGAACGATTAATGAAGAAAGGCTACATTGTTCGTTCTGGTGCTGCATTTGGTATACATGATGGTATTCGTATTACTGTCGGTTTGAAAGAAGAAAATGATGAAATTATAGAATTATTGACAGAACTTGTAAAAGAGCAAGTAAAGAAAGAAGAAACATACTCTTAAGAGTGTGTGAAGGCTCCTATTATAGGAGTCTTTTTTATTTAAATGACTCGATCCGTGCGTGTTAATAATTAATAAGGGAAGTTATTTGCACGGTAATGAAAGAAAACGGTACAATAGAAAGTAGTAATGCGGTATCGGTGTCATATTCGAATCGTTATCAGTGAAAGTACAAGAAGAAGTATGCTCATCCCCTCACTGATTATTAGCCCGCACCAATCGGGCTTTTACGGGCAGTTGATCACCAAACTAACTTCTTTGCCTTCGCTGAATTTTGAGGTGGGGGTCTTACTGCCCGCAAATAGCGGGGTAAATGAACAGAAAATAATATTTGTTAGAATTAAAGGAGACGTTTATGCAAAATTTTGAACAAGCTGTTTCATATATTGAAAATGGTGAAGCGGAAAAAGGATTACAATTATTAAAAGAACAATTAAAAATTGCGAATGATGAAGAGAAGTATGATATCGCTCGCTATTATCATACACTTGGATTTATGGATGAAGCGTTAGCAATTACAGAAGATTTGCGTTTATTGTACCCGGAAGAAAGTGAATTCACTGTATTTTTAGCAGAATTATATATTGATCTAGACAAAGAGGATGAAGCAATTGAAGTGCTTCATGATATTCCAGAAAATGATGATTTATATGTTCAATCGTTATTACTTGTTGCGGATTTATTCCAAATGCAAGGTTTCGATGATGTAGCAGAACAAAAACTATTAAAGGCGAAAGAAATGATGCCTGACGAGCCTGTTATTACGTTTGGATTAGCAGAGTTATATAGTAGTAAAGGGGAAGAACAAAAGGCAATCACTTATTATGAGGCGCTATTAGCGGAACATAAAGTAATGGGTGGTGTTGTCATTGCACTTCGCCTCGCAGAAACGTTAAGTGCGATTGGAAATTGGGAAGAAGCGATCTCTTACTACGAAGCAGGTTTAGAGGAACAAAAAGATATTCACTCATTATTTGGATATGCCTTCACATTATATCAAGGTGAAGAATACCAGAGAGCTATTGGTGCTTGGCAAGAATTAAAAGAATTAGATCCGGAGTATGCATCGCTTTACATGTATTTAGCGAAAAGCTATGAAAAAGAAGGAATGCTTCAAGAAAGCTATGAAACACTTCAAGAAGGAATTAAAGTAGATGAGCTTTCTGTACCATTTTATGTAGAATTAGCGAACATTGCGGCGAAATTAGGAAAAATAGCGGAAGCAGAGGAAGTGCTTCAAAAAGCGCTTGAGTTAGATCCAGGACATTTAGGTGCAATATTAAAATATGCTTATATCTTAAAAGAACAAGAAAAGTATGAAGAGTTAATTGCAGTTGTAGAGCGTGCGATTGATAGCGGAGAACCAGATACACAACTACTTTGGGATCTTGCGTTTGCAAAAAAACAATTAGAAATGTATTCCGATGCATTAAAACACTATGAAAGTGCATATACTTCTTTTAAGAATCATCCAGACTTCTTGGAAGAGTACGGTTATTTCTTATTGGAAGAAGGTATGCGAAAAGAGGCGAAAGAAGTATTTACTCAGTTAATACAACTAGACCCGACACAAATTCATATTGAAGAATTGTTATATAATTTAGAGGATTTTTCATAAGTTGGAAGGAAACTGAATGCCGCTTCTTGAATCTAAAAAGAAAAGAGAAAGACAGAGGAGGGACTTAATTGCTATGAATACCCCTGTTTCTGTAAACGAGAAGAAGGATTTTGTAAAATGGTTTTTGAATAATTACCAACTGAAACAGCGTGAATGTGTATGGATTTTGAATTATTTAATGAGTCACGACCAATTGATGCATAAAGTCCACTTCGTAGAGCATGCAAAATATTGTCCGCGTGGCTTAGTGATGTCCGCGAATTGTGTAAAAGATACACCGTTTCACTTTTTTAAACAAAATGTCATGACAACGGATGCTGAAAAATCGTTTCATGATATTCGTTTAAATCGAGATGAGGATATTTATATTCAACTCAATTTTAAATCATCATTTCAAAATGCCAATTATGTAGCTGTATTAGAAGAAAACCCGTATTTACCAAAGCATATTGAAGTAAATGAAAAAGATCGTTTACTTGCAGAAAGATTTTTAGAAGAAAGTGTATTTTCTTTTAGAAGAGAACGTCTTTTGAAACAAATTGATGAAGCGCTAGATAAGCAAGATCAGGAAGCGTTTCATAGGTTAACAGCTGAGTTAAAGATGCTATAGAATTCATTTGGATTCATAAAAATTTAAAAATTTCAGACTTTTTAAGAAAAACTACCTTAATATAGGTAGTTTTTCTTTTTTTACCTCTTTTAGTATGGTTTAATATATATAAAGTGAAAGTTCTGTCATTTGTAGGTGAGAGGAGGGAAGAAATTTGAAATGGATTGTAAAAGATGTGGAACAGTTTGAGCAAGCAAGAGAGTATGTAGATACAGGTGTTATACCACTTTTATCAATTTCGGCAGCGAAAGAAATGAAAATGGTAGTAGAACAAGGTGAATTTATCGAATTGTTGAGTATGGAGCTGGAAAGAGAATATAAAGGAAGAGTGCTTTTACTACCTGCATTTACGTATTTAGTAGAAAGTCAAAAAAACGAAAAAGGTCGTTTGCAAGAATGGACAAATCATTTACAAGAGCAAGGTTTTAAACATATTGCTTATGTTACAAGTGATTTTTCATGGAAAGAAGATATGCAAGAGTTGCAGGGAGATTTATTTTGGTTTCCTTCATTAGCGTTAGAACAATTTAGTGATCAAGCGAAAAGAGAAGTTATTCATGCGCATATAAAAAATATAATGGTGATGTTAGAAGAAAAATGGGGAAAGTAATAATAAACAGAAAGTTCTTATTATTATGAGTAGTATGATATTGACCTGTGCATGAGCGTATTATATCATGATAGTGTCCTAGTTTTTATTTTTTATATAATTTATCACGAGGGGACAATTTCTGATAGAGGGGGGAAATTTTCGTGAGCGAGAAAGAACATCGTGTATCAAGAAGACAGTTTTTAAATTACACCCTTACAGGGGTAGGAGGCTTTATGGCAGCGGGTATTTTAATGCCGATGACGCGATTTGCGCTTGATCCGGTGTTAAGAAAAGAAGCGGGAACGGATATGGTTGCTGTTGCACAAGTAAAGGATATTACAACAGAGCCGAAACGTTTCGACTTTAAGGTGAAGCAGGTTGATGGTTGGTACAAGTCCGAAGAGCCAAAATCAGCTTGGGTTCATAAAGATGAAAGCGGAGACATTGTTGCGTTCTCTCCGGTATGTAAACATTTAGGATGTACAGTGAACTGGAATTCGGACAAAGCACATCCGAATCAATTCTTTTGTCCATGCCACGGGGGCCGTTACACAAAAGACGGGATGAACATTAAAGGCACGCCGCCCCTTGCTCCACTTGATGTATACGAGTCTAAAGTGAAAGATGGAACGCTGTATTTAGGAAAAGCGAAGCCAAGAGGGGGTGCAAAGTAGATGCTAAATAAAATTTATGATTGGGTAGATGAAAGGTTAGATATTACACCAATATGGCGTGATATTGCTGATCATGAAGTACCTGAACATGTAAACCCAGCACATCACTTTTCTGCATTCGTTTATTGCTTTGGAGGACTGACCTTTTTCGTTACTGTAATTCAAATTTTATCTGGAATGTTTTTGACGATGTATTATGTGCCTGATATTAAAAATGCTTGGGAATCGGTTTATTATTTACAAAATGAAGTTGCATACGGGCAAATTGTTCGTGGTATGCACCACTGGGGTGCTAGTCTCGTCATTGTAATGATGTTTTTACATACACTTAGAGTTTTCTTCCAGGGTGCGTATAAAAAGCCTCGTGAGCTAAACTGGATTGTTGGTGTTCTTATTTTCTTTGTTATGTTAGGTCTTGGTTTTACCGGATATTTATTACCGTGGGATATGAAAGCATTATTTGCTACGAAAGTAGGGATTCAAATTGCAGAGCAAACGCCGCTCATTGGTCCTTATATTAAAACATTACTCGCTGGTCATTCCGAAATTGTTGGCGCTCAAACATTAACTCGCTTCTTTGCTATTCACGTCTTCTTCTTACCAGCAGCACTTCTAGGTTTAATGGCCTTCCACTTCATCATGATTCGCAAACAAGGTATTTCCGGTCCGCTATAAGAGATTGCTAAATAAAAGGGGAAAGAACTAAAGGAGGGAGATTATGCATCGCGGCAAAGGGATGAAGTTTGTAGGAGATTCTCGGGTACCAGTAGCTCGGAAACCAAATATTCCAAAAGACTATTCTGAATACCCAGGAAAAACAGAAGCATTTTGGCCGAACTTCTTGTTAAAAGAATGGATGGTTGGTGCAGTTTTTTTAATCGGTTATTTATGTTTAACAGTGGCGCATCCGTCACCACTTGAGAGAATGGCGGATCCAACTGATGCCGGATATATACCACTTCCAGATTGGTATTTCTTATTCTTGTATCAGTTATTAAAGTATTCTTATGCTTCTGGTTCATTCACTGTAATTGGAGCGTTTATTATGCCAGGGATTGCGTTTGGCGCATTACTGTTAGCTCCATTTCTAGATCGAGGACCAGAAAGACGCCCGTTAAAGCGTCCTGTAGCAACTGGATTTATGCTTTTAGCAATTGCATCGATTATCTTTTTAACTTGGGAATCTGTAGCACACCACGACTGGGAAGCTGCAAAAAAACAAGGAGCAATTGTAAAAACAGCACCAGTTGATAAAAATGATGACGGCTATAAATTAATGCAAAAAAATACTTGTTTAACGTGTCACGGTGACAATTTACAGGGCGGGGCAGCAGCGCCTGCACTGCAAAACTTAACTTTAAAGCCAGAAGAAATTGCTAAAATTGCGAAAGAGGGAAAAGGTTCAATGCCTAAAGGTGTATTTAAAGGTACAGATGAGGAACTGAAGAAACTTTCGGAATTCGTTGCAAAGTATAATAAAAAATAATAAAAAGCTGACTACAAAAAAATTGTAGTCAGCTTTTTATTTTGATGAAAGAAAGTTTACTATATAATAGAGTAGAGTTTGAGGAAAGAATGACTTTGTTTGAAAGGTGTTGGACATACAGCTTGGTTTACTTGTATGCAATGTTAAGACAACGCTCCGTATTATTATTTTTATTAGTTGTTAACATATTAGGTACAATATACGGATTTATATGGTATGGAAATCAATTAAAAGAAACTTCACCTATATTTTGGCCGTTTGTACCCGATAGCCCGATGGCGAGTCTCTTTTTTGTCTTTGTTTTATTTGCTTTTTTAATAAAGAGAAATTGGGGATTAATAGAGGCGCTAGCGATTGTTACTTTAATAAAATATGGTATATGGGCTGTTGTTGTAAATGCAATTATGATCTATGTAAAAGGTCCTATTGGTGTTATGGGGTATATGTTAATGCTTTCGCATTTTGCGATGGCAGTACAAGGATTGTTATATGCACCGTTTTACCGTATAAAAAAATGGCATTTTGCGGTAGCTGCTATATGGACATTACATAATGATGCAATTGATTATTTATTTTGGCAAATGCCGAGATATGGAATTATGCATTTGTTTGTAGAAGAAATTGGTTATTTTACGTTCTGGCTAAGCATCGCTACACTATGTATTACATATTATTCTTGCTTGCGTGAGAAACGAAAACAGTTTTCTTTATGATAGTTAGAATACGTAGGGGGAGAAAATGAAGAAAAATAAGAGTGGTACAAAAATATGGGATCGATTGGTTACGATAGCTGTTTCATACAGCATAGCATTTTCTATATTTGCACTCGCGACAACGGCGGTTGTATACGGAAAATGGCTGTATTATTTTGAAATTGATTTTTTAAACATTCCAGATTTAGCGGATATGACGAAGGATGATATTAAAAGAAATTATGATGTGCTTATCACCTATTTATCACCGTTTTATGATGGTGCATTGCAGTTGCCAACATTAGATATGTCTACAAATGGCCGTATTCATTTTGTAGATGTTAAAAATATTTTAGTAAAGATTCAATATGTGATGTATGCGACAATTATGATTGCTATAATAGGCGGGATTTATTTACTAAAAAAGAAAAATGAAAAGTTTTTACTGCACGGATCGATTTTAACAATTATCTTTCCGATTGCGCTGATGTTACCGATTGCTATTAATTTTGAAAAAAGTTTTGTGTTATTCCATAAGCTTTTATTCAGTAATGATTATTGGATGTTTGATATTGAAACGGATCCGATTATATTAATGCTACCAGAAGAATTCTTTATGCATGCAGCGTGTGCTATTTTATTATTTATTTTATGTGGCAGCATACTTTGTTATAGCTTGTATAGATATTTCGTAAAAAAGAAAAGGGTTTCAAAGGAAAAATTCTCTGCTTAAAGAGAATTTTTTTGTTTGTAAAACGATAATATATTTTTCGGTTCAGTTCTGTTCTATTCTTGTCCAAATTAACATATTTTGTACTAGTAGTTATAGGGGGGACCGTGATGAAGAGAACATTAATTGGATTGATAGCATTTCTAATTATAATGTTTCCGTTACGTATATATGCTGAAGAGTGGAGTGAACTAACAGGGTTGTTAGACGACTCATTACAATTAGTGAAGCGTAATGAAGATGAAAAAGCAGTACAAGTATTACAACGTTTCTCGGAGCAGTTTGTCATAAAGGGAAATGAAAAGAAGCAAGAAGTAACACCAGATCAAGTTAGAGTTATTTCTTTAGCTTACGACAGGGCGAAACAATCTCTCGCGGAAACAGATTTAAGTAAACAAGTTAAAATTGATAATGTGTTAGCCCTGCAGCTCGCTGTTGATGCGCAAGTGTCGAAATATCAACCACTTTGGATGGAAAGAGAAACAAAAGTAATGGGTGCCTTTTCTCAAATGGAAAAAGCGATGAAAAAAGAAGACACGGGACAGTTTCAACAAACGTTAAACACATTTTTACATGAGTTTAATATTATTTATCCAAGCTTAATGATTGCTTTGCCAGAAAACGAAGTGCAGCGTGTAAATGCCCATTTATCTTATTTGGATGAATTTCGTAACGTTATGTTAAAAACGAAAGGTGGGCAAATGCAATTAGGAATCATTAAAGGGGATTTGCAAAAAATATTTCACACAGTAAAAAAAGATGAAATTGCACCCTCGCTCATTTGGTTTATGACAATTACTGGAGGTCTTATTTTATTCACATTAACTTATGTTGGGTGGAGAAAGTATAAAGGAGAGAGAGAAAAAAGAAAAAGTAATGTACACTCTAAAAATAGATAATACAATAAATAAAGATACGGATTGTAAGGTTTATTCATTGACAATGATGGCAGAAGAAAATAGAATGAGAAGTACTATAATTAAAACTTCAATGGAGGTTCATGATGTTTTATTTAATTTACTTCGCGATCATAATGATCATACCGTTGTATGCACAGTCAAGAGTACGTAGTGCTTATAGCAAGTATTCACAAGTTTATTCAACATCAGGTATGACAGGAGCGGAAGTGGCTCGAAAAATTTTAGATGAAAATGGATTATACAACGTAGCTGTAGAAGAAACACCAGGTCATTTATCAGACCATTATGATCCAACTGCCAAAACAGTTCGATTATCAACAGATAACTATTACGGTCATTCAGTTGCTGGTACAGCAGTTGCAGCACACGAAGTAGGACACGCAATTCAAGATGCAAAAGATTATAACTTTATGCGTATTCGTCATTCGTTAGTGCCTGTGGCGAATTTTGGATCGAATATATCATGGGTATTTATTATGATTGGTATATTTGCGACAATGTCAAAACTATTGTTATTAGGAATTATTTTAATGGCAGCAGGTGTTGTGTTCCAACTCGTTACATTACCAGTTGAGTTTGATGCATCAAAGCGTGCAATGCAACAAATTGAAGCGTTAGGTATCGTATCAACAGATGAATATGGCCAAGCTCGTAAAGTATTAAATGCGGCAGCATTAACATATGTAGCAGCTGCAGCTGTTGCGGTATTTGAATTATTACGTCTCGTATTAATGTATACTGGTATGCAGCGTAGCGACGACTAAAGACTATCATTTGATAGTCTTTTTTTTGTTTTGTGGATTGAATTATATAATGGATTGTAAATAGAAATAATAGAAGTAATGCAGAAAGGCGGTGGGGGAAATGAAATATCCAAGCCATTTAGTAAAACAAGTGAAAGAACGTAGTGCTCTTTATCAGTTAGAAGGCTTTTTAAGTGGACAAGGTCCTGAAAATCCAAAATTTATGTTGCTAGGAGAAGCGCCTGGTGAAACAGAAATTCATAATGGGATTCCATTTAGCGGGAGAGCGGGAAAACAGTTAATGGAGTTTTTAGAACGGATTCACGTTACAAGGGAAGACGTATATATTACGAGCACAGTTCGGAGTAGGCCTTATAAGTGGCGAGAGAAAAAAGAAAGAAATGGTGAAATCATACAGAAAAAGTATAATAGAACGCCAAATCAAGGAGAAATACTTGCCCATGCACCTTTGTTAGATTATGAATTAGAGAACATAAACCCGAAGCTTATCGTTACGCTTGGAAATATCGGCCTTCAACGTTTAACAGGAAAAAATACAAAAATCACAGATGTGCACGGGCAATTATTAAAACAGCCTATTCAAAAATTAAAGGATATGCAAAGTGCAGAGTTTACATGGTCAGAGAAAGAATATCGTATTTTTCCGACTTTTCATCCTGCTTCCATTTTTTATAATCGGAGTTTATTGGAGCTTATTTATGAGGATCTAGAGAAACTTGAAAAATATGTAATAAAAAACTAGAAAAGCTCTCTAGCTTTTCTAGTTGCATTTATGTATGTAAAGGATTTTTATTTTCATCTAATGTAAAACCTTCACCAACTACATCATGTACATCACTTACAGCAACAAAGGCATGAGGATCTACAGAAGTAATAATATTTTTTAATTTCACGATTTCATTTTTAGCAACAACGCAATATAATACGTTCCGTTCCACCTTTGTATACGATCCAACAGCTTTTAAAAAAGTAGCTCCGCGTTCCATATCAGATAAAATTTTGGCAGCAATTTCATCATTTTTATCTGAGATAATAGTTGCTCCTTTTGCCGCATAGGCTCCTTCTTGCATAAAATCAATGACTTTCGCCCCGATAAAAACAGCAACTAACGTATACATGCCTTCGCGGTATGATAAATAGGTAAGAATCGAGACGATAATGACGATAGCATCAAACATAAACATCGTTTTCCCCATACTCCAGCCAACGTATTTATGAGCGAGTCTCGCGATAATATCTACACCGCCGGTAGTGCCGCCGTATTTGAATATTATTCCAAGACCGATACCGATAAATGCTCCGGCGAATAAAGCCGCGAGTGTCATATCATTTTGTAAGTTTAAATGTAAGTTGAGAACGTCGTAACGTTGAAAAATCCATAGAAATAAAGATACGCTAAAGGTGCCGATTAGTGTATAGATAAATGTTGTTCTTCCGAGTAACTTCCAACCGATGAAAAATATAGGGATATTTAAAATTAAGTTTGAGTAAGAAGGATCAAACTTAAATAGAAAATACAATAATAGTGTAATGCCGGTAAATCCACCTTCTGCTAGGTGATTTTCAATATTGATATTCACAATACCGAAAGAAAAAATAGCGGAACCGATTAAAATGAAAATGATATTTCGAATCTTCAAATTTGATGTCATATAGAAATCCCCCTAATTATGTAGATTGCATTGCTCCGCTGATACGGTAAAACATAATGATAAGTAATTTCTAGTTGTTAGTAAAAATAGTGCAGGCTATAAAAAAATGCAAAAGAAGTTTCCCTTTACCCCGTTCCAACGGCTGGTAGGAGATAAAGCTCTGAAGCAGGGTGAACCAGCTGTAGGAACCCGATTAGTTCGGGCTAATCTTTTGCAAAAACCGCAAAAGAAAGTTTCACTTCATTATAGTCTATCCAAAAAAGGGTCGCAAATAGGTGTTTAACAGGGAATAATATTTGTCAAATCGCGATGAATTGGCTAACATGAAAGAGGAAGGATTAGAGGTGAATTGTATGGAAGCGAAAACGATGAAGGATATGCAGAAAGAAGTAGATGCATATATTGGTCAGTTTAAAGAAGGCTATTTCAGTCCACTTGCAATGATGGCTCGTTTAACGGAAGAAATGGGGGAGCTTGCAAGAGAGGTTAATCATTATTATGGTGAGAAACCGAAGAAAACAACTGAAAAAGAACGTAGTATTGAAGAAGAGCTTGGAGATGTATTATTTGTTATGATTTGTATGGCAAATAGTTTAAATATTGATTTAGAAACAGCACATAACATTGTAATGAATAAATTTAATACTCGCGATAAAGATCGCTGGACACGTATTGATGAGGGAGAGAAAGAATAATGAAAGAAATTAAAGTAATTATCGCTGGACCAAGGGGACGTATGGGACATGAAGCAGTCCTTCTTATGGAAAGAACGGAACATTTTAATTTAGTAGCAGCAGTGGATTATAAGCATGGCGGAGAGAAAATCTCTGATTTACCAGGCATGCCAGCGCTAGATGCACCTATTTACGCAGATTTACATACTTGTTTAGAGGAAGTAGAAGCTGATGTGTTATTAGATTTAACAACGCCAGAAGTTGGGAAACAACACGTTACACTTGCAGTTGAGCGTGGACTTCGTTCTGTTATTGGTACAACTGGATTTACAGAAGAAGAACTAAAGCAATTAACAGAGAATGCGAAAGAAAAAGAAGTAGGAACAATTATCGCTCCAAACTTTGCAATTGGTGCAGTTCTTATGATGAAATTCTCACAAATGGCAGCGAAGTATTTCCAAGATGTTGAAGTAATTGAATTGCATCATGATCAAAAGTTAGATGCACCATCTGGTACAGCGGTAAAAACAGTAGAATTAATTCGTCAAAACCGTGAATCAAAGCAGCAAGGTCATCCAAATGAAGTAGAGCAACTAGAAGGAGCTCGTGGTGCAAATGTAGACGGCATTCACATTCATAGTGTACGTTTACCAGGACTTATTGCACATCAAGAAGTAATGTTTGGTGGAAATGGACAAATGTTAACGGTTCGTCATGATTCATTCAATCGTGAATCATTTATGTCGGGTGTAAAACTATCAATTGATACAGTAATGAATCTAGATCATCTTGTGTACGGTTTAGAAAATATTATCGACTAAAGGGGAGACAACGGATGAAAATTGCCTTAATCGCACATGACAAAAAGAAAAATGACATGGTTTCGTTTGCATACGCATATAAACCAATTTTTGAACAACATGAATTATTTGCAACAGGAACGACAGGACTTCGTATTATGGAAGCGACCGGTTTAGTTGTAACAAGATTTCAATCGGGTCCTCTTGGTGGCGATCAAGAAATTGGTGCAATGATTGCAAAAAATGATATGGATATGGTGATTTTTTTCCGGGATCCACTAACTGCTCAGCCGCATGAACCAGATGTAAATGCATTGCTTCGTCTATGTGATGTATATGCTATTCCACTTGCAACGAATATGGCAAGTGCTGAAATGTTAATGCACGCATTAGAGCGAGGAGATTTAGATTACCGCAAGTTAAGAAAATGAGGGGAACAATTATGAGTGGATTACATATATTAGCGTTTGGTGCTCATGCCGATGATGTTGAAATCGGCATGGCTGGTACCATTGCTAAATATACGAAACAAGGGTATGAAGTAGGTATTTGTGATTTAACAGAAGCTGATCTTTCTTCTAATGGAACGATAGAGTTGAGAAAAGAAGAAGCAAAGGCGGCAGCTCGTATAATGGGAGTAAAAACGAGACTGAATTTAGCGATGCCAGACCGTGGTTTGTATATGAAAGAAGAGTATATACGTGAAATTGTAAAGGTGATTCGTACATATAAACCAAAACTAGTTTTTGCACCGTATTATGAAGATCGTCATCCAGATCATGCGAATTGTGCAAAAATTGTGGAAGAAGCTATTTTTTCAGCGGGAATTCGTAAATATATGCCAGAGGTTCCGCCACATCGTGTAGAGTCTTTTTATCATTATATGATTAATGGTTTTCATAAACCGAATTTTTGTATAGATATAAGTGAGTACCTTTCTATAAAAGTGGAAGCATTAGAAGCATATGAAAGTCAGTTTTCAACAGGGAGCGATGGTGTGAAAACGCCGTTAACAGAAGGTTATGTTGAAACTGTGGTTGCTCGTGAGAAAATGTTTGGAAAAGAAGTTGGAGTTTTATATGCCGAGGGATTTATGAGTAAGAAACCGGTTTTATTACATGCTGATTTAATAGGGGGATGTAAATGAAATTAAAAATAGGTATTACATGTTATCCTTCTGTAGGTGGTTCTGGAGTTGTTGGAACAGAATTAGGAAAGCAATTAGCGGAACGCGGGCATGAAATTCATTTTATTACATCGGGTTTACCATTCCGGTTAAACAAAGTGTATCCAAACATTTATTTTCATGAAGTGACGGTAAATCAATACTCTGTATTTCAATATCCACCATACGATTTAGCGTTAGCTAGTAAAATGGCAGAAGTTGCACAACGAGAAAACTTAGACATTTTACATGTGCATTACGCAATACCACATGCAATTTGTGCTTATTTAGCAAAACAAATGATTGGAGAGCGTATTAAAATTGTTACAACCTTGCATGGAACAGATATTACTGTGTTAGGTTCCGACCCTTCGCTAAATAATTTAATTCGTTTTGGTATTGAGCAATCTGATGTTGTGACGGCTGTCTCGCATTCATTAATTAGCGAAACACATGAGCTAGTAAAACCAAATAAAGATATTCAAACGGTGTATAACTTTATAGACGAACGTGTATATTTCAAGCGTGATATGTCTCAATTAAAGAAAGAATACGGTATAAGTGAGAGTGAAAAGATACTCATTCACATTTCAAATTTCCGTAAAGTGAAACGTGTGCAAGATGTTGTTCAGGCATTTGCTAAAATTGTTACAGAAGTAGATGCGAAGTTGCTTCTCGTAGGAGATGGACCAGAATTTTGCACGATTTTACAATTAGTGAAAAATCTACATATTGAAGATCGCGTCTTATTCTTAGGGAAGCAAGATAATGTTGCAGAGCTACTTGCGATGAGTGATTTAATGCTGCTTCTATCAGAGAAGGAAAGTTTTGGTCTTGTTTTATTAGAAGCGATGGCGTGTGGTGTACCTTGTATCGGAACAAGGGTTGGAGGTATTCCAGAAGTCATTCAACATGGTGAAACAGGATATTTATGTGAAGTTGGCAATCCAGCAGGAGTGGCAACTCAAGCCATTCAGCTATTAAAGGATGAAGAACTTCACCGTAATATGGGAGAGCGAGCAAGAGCAAGTGTTTACGAGCAGTTCCGCTCTGAAAAAATCGTCTCACAATATGAAACGATTTACTATGATGTACTAAGGGATGACAAAAATGAAAAGATTTAAAAAAGCTAGTTCTATTATTGAGACTTTAAAGCAACAAGGACATGAGGCCTACTTTGTCGGTGGAAGCGTACGAGATCTTATGATCGATAGGGCGATTGGAGATATTGATATTGCGACATCTGCTTTACCAGAAGAAGTGATGGCTATATTTCCAAGACATGTTCCTGTTGGTCTTGAGCATGGAACTGTAATTGTGGTAGAAAATGGTGAACCTTATGAGGTAACCACTTTTCGAACAGAGAGCGAATATGAAGATTTTCGAAGACCTAGTAGTGTTCAATTTGTTCGTTCATTAGAAGAGGATCTAAAACGTCGTGATTTCACAATGAATGCAATTGCGATGACAGAAGAAGGCGAAATGGTTGATTTATTTGCTGGACAGGAAGCGATTCAAAAGAGAGAAATTGTGACAGTCGGCAATGCTGCGGATCGTTTTCAAGAAGATGCCCTGCGAATGATGCGTGGTATTCGTTTCGTAAGTACGTTAGGTTTTTCTTTAGAAATGAAAACGAAACAAGCAATTGAAACATATGGACATTTACTGGAACATATTGCAATTGAGCGAATTACAGTGGAATTTGAGAAACTGTTAACTGGTACATATTGCGTGAAGGGCTTGCAAGAATTAGTAGAAACGAAGCTATTTTCTCATCTGCCATATTTACAAATGTCAGAAGAGAGATTATTAAAAGCTACGCAGTATAACTGGGATTCTTTTGAAACGGACATTGAGGCATGGGCATTCTTCTTATATTGTATCGGAGAAGAGCATCCATCTGTCTTTTTACGTCAATGGAAGTTTTCGAATAAAAAAATAAAAGATATCGTCGCAGTTTTATTAACAATTCGTACGAGAAAGGAGAAGGATTGGGATACAGTCCTTCTTTATAAAACGGGACTTCATATCGCTGAAATGGCCGAAAGAGTATATGAAGCGATGATTGAAAGCTATGATCATACATCTGTTAAACGAGTACAAACGTTGTTTGAAGCATTGCCAATCAAGAGTCGCCAAGAAATGAATGTGACTGGGAATGATTTATTAAACTGGGCAAATAAAAAGCCCGGTCCATGGGTTGCTGAAATGATTCAAAAAATTGAGGAAGCAATCGTACAAGGAAACGTAGTTAATGAGAAAGAGTGTATAAGGGAGTGGCTGCAAGAATGCAATCTACTATAAGAAAGCAGTTATTGCAAGTTTTTTCGGAAGCGGATGGCGCGTTTGTATCTGGCCAAACGATTAGTGATAAACTTGGTTGTTCAAGAACCGCTGTGTGGAAACATATGGAGGACCTTCGGAATGAGGGATATGAACTTGAGGCTGTGCGTCGATTAGGTTATCGCATTGCGGGTAAGCCAGACAAAGTAACTGCTAATGAAATTCAGTTAGGGTTACAAACGAAACATATTGGTAGAACGGTATATTTTGAAGAATCTGTTGAATCTACACAGCACATTGCAGCAAAACTTGCTTATGAAGGTGCAGAAGAAGGAACCATTGTTGTGGCAGAAGAACAAACATCGGGCAGAGGTCGTTTAAGTAGGAAATGGTATTCACCAAAAGGAACAGGAATTTGGATGAGTATTATTTTACGTCCGTCAATCCCGGTTCATCATGCACCACAACTTACTTTGTTAGCGGCTGTTAGCGTTGCACAAGCAATTGAAAAGTGCACGGGTGTAAACGTAGGAATAAAATGGCCAAATGATATTTTAATTCAAGGTAAAAAGGCTGTAGGTATATTAACAGAAATGCAGGCGGATCCTGATAAAATTAATGCTGTCATTATGGGTATTGGTATTAATGCGAATCAAAAGCAAGAACATTTTGATGAGGAAATTCAGCATATTGCTACTTCTTTAGCGATTGAGTCCGGTAAGCCAATTGTTCGTGCAGAGCTTATGCAACAAATCTTTTTACAACTAGAAAAATTATATGAAGAGTATTTACAAAATGGTTTCTCTGTTATTAAAATTCTTTGGGAAAGTTACGCTGTTAGCATCGGGAAAGAAATTACCGCTCGAACGATGAGAGAGACAATTATAGGGGTAGCAAAAGGAATTACAGAGGATGGTGTATTGCTTCTGGAGGATCATGAAGGTAAAGTACATCACATTCATTCTGCGGATATCGAAATTAAGTAAAAGAAGTTCCTTTTTGGAACTTCTTTTTATCCCGCTTTAATGGGCAGTAAGACCCCCACCTCAAAATTCAGTGAAAGCAAAGAAGTTAGGTGGGGGATCAACTGCCCATTAAAGTCCGATTGGTGAGGGCTGATAATCAGTGGGGGATGAAGAAAACCCCCACTGATTAAAGTTTCACTTTATTTGACTATTACTTTGCCTTCCATTCCTTTTAGAAGATGGTACCGGCATATTAATTCATATGTACCAGTACTTGTAGGTTTCACGGTAATGTTTTTATTTTTTCCGGGCTCAACTACGACGTCAATGCCAAGTTTTTTCACTGTAAAGGTGTGTTCATTCTTACCTTTGTTTTTTAAGAGCAATGTTGTTGACTCTTCAATTGGAATTGTGATGACGTTTGGCTGAAAGTAATCATCGTTTAATTCAACTTCAATTACTTTCGTTGAATCGATAGGTTGTGTTACGACGTTAACTGAGGCAAATGCATGGAAGGAGCTAAAAGTTATCATCCCTACAATTATCACAAGCAGAACGGTGAATCGAAATAACCATTTGTTCATAGACATTCGTAATTCTCCTTTTGTTAAGTATGTTCTTCCATTAACCTGCATCATTAGTTTAAGAGTTATACGGGGCTTAAACAAAGGTTTGCCTTTCTATGATTGAGTTATTTATAAAAAAATTTCACATACCGTAATGAGAACAAAAAATTATTTTTTCAAAAAAATGTAGTAATTCCTTTTTGGATTTTGCTATAATTAGTTCGAATGTGGGCAGTATCAGAGCGAACTGCACCATCATTCGAAGCAATCCGAAAAAATAATAACTTGGATTCTGCCTTGATCCAATAATGGACTGGGACAGAGGGATGAATAATGCCGACTAACACACAACCCTTCTGCCCTTTTATGGCCAGAGGGGTTTTTTATATGATTTCGGCCATCTCCTCTCTCCTGCATAAAGGAGGAGTAGTTTTTGAAAACAAAAACAGATTTTTTGAAGATGAAAGAGCAAGGTGAGCCGATTACGATGCTAACGGCGTATGATTATCCATCTGCTAAATTAGCAGAAGAAGCTGAAGTTGATATGATTCTAGTTGGAGATTCCCTTGGGATGGTGGTGCTCGGATACGATTCAACAGTACCTGTAACAGTAGAGGATATGATTCATCATACGAAAGCTGTACGCCGAGGAGCGAAAGAGACGTTTATTGTAACTGATATGCCATTTATGTCGTATCATGTGTCGCCTCAAGATACGATGGTGAATGCACGCCGTATCGTTCAAGAGAGTGGTGCTCATGCACTGAAGGTAGAAGGTGCAGGGGAAGTAGTATCAACGATTCATTACTTGACGAACGCGGGAATTCCTGTCGTGGCGCACTTAGGCTTAACTCCTCAATCTGTAGGAGTACTAGGTGGGTATAAAGTACAAGGAAAAGATGCTGAAAGTGCAAAAAAATTAATAGAAGATGCGAAGAGATGTGAGGAAGCTGGTGCGATAGCGCTTGTGCTAGAATGTGTGCCAATGCAGTTAGCAGAATTAATTTCGAAGCAACTAACAATTCCAACGATTGGAATTGGAGCAGGGAAAAAAGTAGATGGGCAAGTACTTGTTTATCATGATCTTATCTCATACGGAGTAAATCGTGTTCCGAAATTTGTGAAGCAATATACGTCTGTTCAAGAGGAGATTGTGCGAGGGATTTCACAATACGTTACGGAAGTAAAGACAGGACAATTTCCAGAAGAAAAACATTCATTCACAATGAAAGAGGAAGAATGCTTAGCGTTATACGGAGGAAAACAATAATGAAAATTGTAACTACAGTGCAAGAGATGCAGCAAATTACAAACGAACTTCGTACAAGTGGAAAAAGTATTGGTTTTGTTCCAACGATGGGTTATTTACATGAAGGTCATGCGACTTTATTACGTAAAGCAAGAGCAGAAAATGAAATTGTAGTTTTAAGCGTGTTTGTCAATCCGCTACAGTTTGGACCGAATGAAGATTTAGATCGATACCCTCGTGATATTGATAGAGATGAAAATGTAGCAAAAGAAAACGGTGTAGATTATTTATTTTATCCGAGCGTAGAAGAAATGTATCCAGCAGAACAAACGACAACAGTAGCAGTTGTGAAGCGTACCGATGTATTATGTGGCAAACAAAGACCTGGTCATTTTGCTGGAGTTGCGACTGTGCTAATGAAACTGTTTAATATTACATTGCCAACGCGTGCTTATTTCGGTATGAAAGATGCACAGCAAGTTGCTGTCATTGAAGGATTTGTCGCTGATTTTAATATTCCGGTTACGATCGTACCAGTGGATATTGTAAGGGAAGAAGATGGATTAGCGAAAAGTTCTCGTAACGTGTATTTATCACAAGAAGAGCGTGAAGAGGCTCCTCAATTATACCGCAGTCTATGTATAGCGAAAGAAAAAATTGAAGCAGGCGAACGGAATACAGAAATCATTACAACTCTTGTGAAAGAGTATATTGAGACGTATACGAAAGGTACTGTAGATTATGCTGATTTATATGCTTATCCTTCACTACAAGTAATGGATAAAATTGAAGGACGAATCATTTTAGCAATTGCAGTTAAATTTGAGAATGTACGATTAATTGACAATATAACAGTAACGGTTAAATAAGGGGGAGCAACTATGTTTCGCACAATGATGAGAGCGAAGTTACATCGCGCAACAGTAACAGAAGCAAATTTAAACTATGTAGGTAGTATTACAATTGATGAAGATTTAATGGATGCAGTAAATATTGTAGAAAATGAAAAAGTACAAATTGTAAATAACAATAATGGTGCGCGCCTAGAGACATATGTTATTAAGGGCGAACGTGGTAGCGGTGTTGTTTGTTTAAATGGTGCGGCTGCAAGGCTTGTACAGCCAGGGGATAAAGTTATTATCATTTGCTACGGTTTAGTGGCAGAAGAAAATATTCATAAACAAGCGCCGAAAATTGCAGTATTAGACGATGAGAATCAAATTATTGAAATGTTAGGTGCTGAAAAAGCGGGTACGATATTATAAGTAAGAAGGCTATCTCTATTACAGAGATAGCTTTTTTGTGCATCTTTTCATTAAGATGAGATAAAACGTGGTATAGTAACATTATATAATTTTGTGTTTGATAGGTAAGAAATTGAGGTGTTACATATATGAGTAAGCGTTATGTCGTTGTGGATTTAGAGACGACAGGGAACTCCTGGAAGGATGGGAAGGATAAAATTACCCAAATTGCAGCTGTTGTAGTGGAAGATGGAGAGATATTAGAGATTTTCTCATCTTTTATTAATCCGAAGAGAGAGATTCCGCCATTTATTACAGAACTAACAGGGATTGATGAGAGTATGGTTAAGCAAGCCCCGTTATTTCAAGATGTAGCCCCGATGGTTGTTGAGCTATTACAAGGTGCAGCTTTCGTTGCACATAACGTTCACTTTGATTGGAATTTTTTAACGGAAGAATTAAGGCAGGCTGGATATACAGAAGTACATTGTCCGAAAGTTGATACAGTTGAGTTGGCGCAAATTCTTTTGCCGACGGCTGATAGTTATAAATTACGTGATTTAGCTAAACAACATGAACTAGAGCACGATCAACCGCATCGTGCGGATAGTGATGCTCTTGCAACAGCGGAATTGTTTTTACAATTTTTAAATGAAATTGAAAAGTTACCACTTGTCACCTTGCAATCGCTCTACGAATTGAGTGATGTTTTTCAAAGTGATATAGCGGATGTACTTTCTGAAAATATTTTAAAGAAAATGATGCATGGTAAAAAAGCAGCAGAGGGGTATGAAGTGTATCGAAATATTGCGCTTCGAAAGCGGAATTATTCTTTAAATCTCAGTGAAACATGTTCATCTAAATTTGATGCTTTCTTGCATAAGACAATCGATAAACTTGAATTGAATATGCCAAAGTTTGAAAAAAGAGAAAGCCAACAGATTATGATGAAGGAAATATATACAGCACTAAGAGATTCTAGGTTTTCACTAATTGAGGCAGGAACAGGAACAGGAAAGACTCTTGCATATTTACTTCCAAGTATTTATTTTGCAACGAAAAAAGAAGAGCCTGTCATCATTAGTACCCAGACAGTACAACTGCAACAACAAATATTAGAAAAAGAAATTCCATTATTACAGAAAATAATGCCATTTTCATTTGAAGTAGCTCTTTTGAAAGGAAGAAAGCATTATCTTTGTCTACATAAATTTGAATATGCTTTGCAAGAGGAAGAGAAAAATTATGATATGGCGCTCACAAAGGCAAAAATTTTAGTGTGGTTATTGCAAACAGAAACTGGTGATCGGGATGAGTTAAATATTCCTGAGGGCGGAAAGTTACTTTGGAACCGTATTTGTAGTGATGTACATAGTCCAGGCGGGATGCAAAGCAACTGGTATAGTCGTTGTTTTTATCAACGAGCAAAGAATAAAGCATTATTTGCAGATATCGTTATTACAAATCATGCGTTATTATTTCAAGATTTTTCAAGTGAAGAACCACTTTTTGCTTCATGTGAACATATTATCTTTGATGAAGCTCATCATATTGAGGAAGCGGCGAGTAGAACATTAGGTGAACAGTTCTCCTGTATGTATTTCCAGCTAGTTTTATCTCGTCTTGGTACGCTAGAAACAGATGATGTACTTTCTAAAGTATATAAAATGATGAAAAAATCAGAGCAAGCCTCTCGTTCAACTTTCCGTATGGTGAGTCATAGTTTAAAGGAATTGAAATTTGATGCAGATGAGCTATTCCAAATGTTACGTGCTTTCATCTTTAAGCAAACAAAGCAGGAACAAGGGATAAGCAATATGCCACTCATTTATCGATATAACACGGAAGTAGAGAAAGGTAAGTTATGGGATAGCATTACCGAGTTAACAAATCGTTTTGTATACGATGTAAGAAAATTGTTGACTACACTTGAGAAGCAAGTTGACATATTACAAAGTAAATTAGAATGGGAGATGCATGTTGTTACAGGTGAATTTATGCATTTAATTGAGTTGTTGAGAAAGATGGAACAATCTTTACAATTACTCATTTTAGAAAAAAATTCATACGTGACATGGATGGAGACTGAAACGAAGGGAACAATTCATTCAACAGTTTTATATGCACAGCCTGTTCATATTGGTGAAAGGTTTGCGGATGAATTTTTAACACAGAAAAAGAGTGTTATTTTTACGTCAGCAACGTTAACAGTAAATGATTCATTTGACTATATAAAAGAGGAGCTAGGTTTACATGATTTTGCTCCAAATGCATTACAGGTCCCGTCACCATTCCGTTTTGAAGAACAGATGAAATTAATGGTTTCAACAGATGTGCCGTTTATTAAGCAAGCAAGTAATGAAGAATATATTGGATCTGTGTCGGCCCATATTGCAAAAATAGCGAAAGCTACAAAAGGCAGAATGCTCGTGTTATTCACTTCGTATGAAATGTTGAAAGAAGCGTATACGAATTTGAAAAATGATGAGGAATTAGAAGGTTATTTATTATTAACGCAAAGTGTGAATAATAAGAGCCGAAGTCGTCTCATTCGTAAATTTCAAGAGTTCGACAAATCGATTTTGTTAGGAACAAGTAGCTTTTGGGAAGGGATAGATATACCTGGAGATGCCCTTAGTTGTCTTGTTATTGTCCGGCTTCCCTTTACGCCTCCTCATCAACCGATGATGGAAGCAAAAGGAGAGTGGTTAAAAAATCAAGGAGAAGACGTATTCGCTAAGTTAGCACTCCCGCAAGCGATCTTGCGTTTCAAACAAGGATTTGGTCGTCTGATTAGAACAAGTACAGATACGGGAACGGTATTTGTATTAGATCGTCGTTTGACAAGCGCTTCTTATGGGAAACGTTTTTTACAATCAATCCCAACTGTCCCGCTTTATGAAGGCCCTTTAGAAGAATTGTTAGAACAATTAAAAGAACGGCCAACTGAATAAAATTGGAAGAAAAATACGCCTGAAGTACATTTAAACTTCAGGCGTAAAAAATGTGGGTAGGAGGAATTTTATTTTTCTTACTTCTTGTATACAAAATGTATTGGTTTTCGACTTGAAACCTTTTTTTGCAGTACATGTCCTGCTATAATAGATGGGTGATGAAGCAGGGGTTGTAAAGAATGTACTCTTATTGTAACCGCATTGCGTTCTTCTATAATTAGAAATTTTTGTGTAACGGAGGAGTTTTTTCATGGATAAGAAAATCGAAGTCCTATCAACGACGCGTCTTAAATATTCGTCTGACTTGTATAAAGTCGTTGATAGTTTGAATCGTACGTTAAAAGAGCAGGACCTCATGTTCGGATTAGCATTAGACGAAAAAGACAAAGAAACAGCTGTATTTACGATTTACAGAACGTAGTGATACAATGAAAAAGTGGATCTTTGCAATCGTTATCGTAATCGTTGCTAGCGGAATATATGGGGCGTATGTTTATAATAAAGCAATGGAAAAGAAAATCTCTAAAGAGGAAAAATCTGTAGAAATTGCAAAAGAAAAGGCAAAGCTTACAAAAGTAAAATCTGTTGATTATTATAACGGAAATTCTTCATATACGGTCGTACAAGGTGTAGACGAAAAAGGAGAACAAATTATTGTTTGGGTGCCGAATAAAAAAGGGAATGTCCTTGTGAAGAAAAAGAGTGAAGGTATTCCTGAAAAAGAAGCTTTGCAAAAGTTGGCTGAACAAGCTACAGGAAAAGGCGATGAGCCGAAGCCAAAGCCAAAAGAAATTATAAAAGTAAAATTAGGTGCTCAAAACGATATTCCGTTGTGGGAAATTACATATATTGATCAGGAAGATCGTTATACGTATTATTATTTAGAGTTTCAAAATGGGGATTATGCTGGTCACTACAGCATTGAAAAATAGATGTAGGGGGAACTACAAATGAAATTAGCAAAGCGAGTAGCTGCTTTAACACCATCTGCAACTTTAGAAATTACAGCAAAGGCACAAGCATTAAAAGCAGAAGGTCATGATGTAATTGGATTAGGGGCAGGAGAACCTGACTTTAATACGCCAGAACATATTATGGATGCTGCACATAAAGCAATGTTAGAAGGACATACGAAGTATACACCAACAGGTGGATTACAAGCGTTAAAACAAGAAATTGTGAAAAAGTTTACACGTGATCAAGGAATTGCGTATGATCCATCTGAAATTATTGTATGTAACGGTGCAAAGCATGCATTATATACATTATTCCAAGTATTACTTGATGAAGGAGATGAAGTTATCATCCCAACGCCTTACTGGGTAAGTTATCCTGAACAAGTAAAGCTTGCTGGTGGTAAGCCAGTTTATGTAGAAGGTCTGGAAGATAATGAATACAAAATTACAGCGAAGCAGCTGCGTGAGGCAATTACAGAGAAAACGAAAGCAGTTATTATTAATTCACCGAGCAATCCAACAGGAATGATTTATAGCAAAGAGGAATTACAACAGCTTGGAGAAGTATGTTTAGAGCATGATATCTTAATCGTTTCAGATGAAATTTATGAAAAATTAATTTATGGTGGAGCAGAATATACTTCAGTTGCCCAGCTTTCTAATGCATTAAAAGAACAAACACTTATTATTAATGGTGTATCTAAATCTCATTCTATGACAGGATGGCGTATTGGATATGCAGCAGGAAATAAGCAGCTTATTAAAGCGATGACGAACTTAGCGAGTCATAGTACGTCAAACCCTACTTCAATCGCTCAATACGGCGCAATCGCGGCATATGCAGGCTCACAACAACCTGTAGAAACAATGCGTCAAGCATTTGAAGAGAGATTAAACATTATTTATGATAAATTAATTCAAATCCCTGGCTTTACTTGCATTAAACCACAAGGTGCATTTTACTTATTCCCTAATGTAAAAGAAGCTGTGGCTTTATCAGGATACGAAAATGTTGATGATTGGGCAAAAGCTCTATTAGAAGAGGAAAAAGTGGCTCTTGTACCAGGTACAGGATTTGGTGCGCCAAATAACGTTCGTTTATCATATGCGACATCTCTTGAACAAGTAGAGAAAGCATTAGAACGCATTCATACGTTTATGAAAAGTAAAGTGCAAGCTTAATTGTGTATTTTAGTAATGCAATACAAAAAACCTTCCTACATAATAGGGAGGTTTTTTTGACGAATTGTGGCAAAAAGAAATAGCGAAAGGTGTGTTATACTAGAGAGCGAGGTGTTTGGTGATGAAAAAGAAAATGATGTTACAGTGGTTTGAGCAGGGAAGCATTGCAATTCCAAAATTACTTATGATGCATTATAAAAAATTAGGGTTAAATGAAATGGAATTTATGGTTGTACTTCATGTACACACATTTTTAGAATCGGGCAATTCGTTTCCGACTCCGTCAGAGATTTCAGAACGGATGACGATTACTGAAATGAAATGTATGGAAGTCATTCAGGCATTGATTCAAAAAGGTTTTTTATCACTAGAAGGTGGACAAAAATCAGAAGCGATGATGTGTGAAAGTTATTCTTTACAACCGCTATGGGAAAAAATATTGCATTTCTTAATGAATGAATCAGTAGAGGAAGAACAAAAAGAAATAAAACAACTGCAAGTAAATTTATATACAGTATTTGAAAAAGAATTTGGAAGACCACTTTCTCCGTTTGAATGTGAAACGTTGGGTATGTGGGAGGATCAAGATCAACATCATCCGAATTTAATTCAAGCGGCCCTCAGGGAAGCTGTAATGAGTGGTAAGCTTAATTTCCGATATATTGATCGTATTTTATTTGAGTGGAAAAAGAATGGTATTAAAACAGTAGATCAAGCCCAAAACCAAGGACGAAAATTTAGAGCAAATCAACAACGAACGCAGCAAGCGACAAAACAAGAGACGAAATTTACTGGGAAAGTACCTTTTTATAATTGGTTGGAGCAGTAACGTAGGAGGAAGTATATGTTAAATAAAACGCAAATTCGCTATTGTTTAGATACAATGGCGGATATGTATCCAGAAGCACATTGTGAATTAATTCATGATAATCCCTTTGAATTAGTAATTGCGGTGGCATTATCTGCACAATGTACAGATGCGCTTGTAAATAAAGTGACGAAAAATTTATTTCAAAAATATAAAACACCAGAAGATTATTTAAGTGTTTCCCTAGAAGAGTTACAACAAGATATACGTTCTATTGGGTTGTATAGAAATAAAGCAAAAAACATTCAAAAATTGTGCCGAATGTTGCTGGATGATTATGATGGAAAAGTTCCAGAAGATCGTGACGAGCTGACGAAGTTACCAGGAGTAGGGAGAAAAACAGCAAATGTAGTTGTTTCGGTAGCATATGGCATTCCGGCAATTGCTGTTGATACGCATGTAGAGAGAGTGAGTAAACGGTTAGCGATTTGTAGATGGAAAGATTCGGTGTTAGAAGTAGAAAAGACATTAATGAAGAAAATTCCGATGGATGAATGGAGCGTTACACATCACCGTATGATTTTCTTTGGACGTTATCACTGTAAAGCACAGCGACCACAATGTGAAGAGTGCCCTTTACTAGAAGTATGTCGTGAAGGAAAGAAGCGAATGAAGGGGAAATAAAGGATGGAGCGAGTGATAGAAATACCGAAAGAATTTCGGTGCTTACCATTTTTTAAAGAAGGTATGGATTCGATTACGTATCATACAGAACAATCTTTTGAAGAAATCATACAAAATACTTACTTTATATATGATATGGAAAGACAAGATGAGCCGTGGAGTGAAATTGAAAATAGTGTTCCTGTACTGTTGAACGTATGGAAAAGTAAGCATGAAAACATCGCTACACTATTTCGAAACAGAAATAAGCAAGAAGCTGAAGGTCCAATGATTCTTTTTGCGGCACATTTGTTATCGATTGTATATTGGCTAAATGAGCAACCTGTTCATAGTTTGAATGAACTGGGAGCTTATACGAGTAATTTAGAAGTACAACCAGTTAATTTTATGGAGCGATATTCGTTCATTATAAAGAAACCGAATAATTATCATTCCTATATTCAGTTAGCGCAGTTGTATATTGAAATAGAAAAGCTATACGTAAAGAAAATGATAACAAAAAAGAAGTCCTTTTCTCGTTAAGAGAAAGGACTTCTTTTTTGTATTAAGACTCTGTTGTAACAACATTTCCGTCTGCGTGAGGTGTATCTCCTCCGGTATTTTGTTGTTCTTGTTGCTTGTGTTGTTCTTCTTCAGCTTTTTTTCTAGCAGCCTCTTCTTCAGCTTTCTTTCTAGCAGCTTCTTCCTCGGCTTTCTTTCTAGCGGCTTCTTCTTCAGCGGCCTTTTTCTGAGCTTCTTCTTGTTGTTTACGTTGTTGTTCTTGTTGCTGTTGTTGCTCTTGTTGTTTACGCTGCTCTTCAGCAGCTTTTTTCTGAGCTTCTTCTTGTTTTAGTTTATCTTCATTAGCTTTTTTCTGTGCGTCCTCAGCAGCTTTTTTCTGAGCTTCTTCGTCAGCCTTCTTCTTAGCGTCGTCTTCAGCTTTTTTAGGGTCTGGAGTTCCGCCAGGTGCAGTGAAGGATGCACCAACTGCAGGGCTTGTTCCATTACCTTTTTTCGCTACTACAGAGAAGCTGTAAGTAACGCCTGGTTTAATACCACCAAGAGTAGCTGTCGTACCACTTATTGATAGGCTACCACTTGAACCGTCAGTCGCTTTATAGCTTGCTGCATACGCATCAACTTCTGCTGGTCCAGACCAGTTTAGTGTAACTGTGCTAGCGCCATCGAAAGCGACATTAAGACCACTAGGTGCATCTACTTTAATTTGTTTAACCGCATCTTTCTTAGCACCTTTTACGTACAATTCACCATATAATTCTTGTACAGAAGAAGGGCGTTCGAAACGAGATTTATCTGTAGCGAATTTGCTCATCATTACTTGGAACATTTGTTGTGCAATTCTAGTATAACGATCACTAATGTAGTTTTCTGGGCCATTTTTTTCGTAACCAGTCCATACTGCCATTGTATATTGCGGTGTATATCCAGCGAACCAGCTATCTCTGTTTGCATCAGCTGGAATACCATATTCTTTTATAACGTCTGCATCAAAGTTTTGTGTTCCTGTTTTACCGGCAACATCAACACCTGAAACGTATGCTGTTGGACCAGTACCGCCAGAACCAGGTTTTACTACGTCACGAAGAACGTCAGTCACCATGTAAGCTGTATAGTCTTGCATCGCACGTTGTTCTTTCGGTTTAAAACTTTTCTTTTTCCCATCTGGGAAGATAACTTCTTTTACGAAGTGCGGTTTATTGTAGTTCCCACCGTTACCAAAGGCTGCATATGCCCCCGCTACTTGTAATGGTGAACTATCGTTACTACCAATTGCTGTTGATTCATATGTTTTGCCGTCTTTAAATGTCATACCTAAACCCTCAGCAAACGCTTGTGACTTAGGAAGGCCAACCGCTTGGGCTGTCTTTAAAGCCGGAATATTTAATGATTTTTTCAAAGCTTCACGTAGTGAAACGTCACCTTTATAACTATTTGTTGCATTTCGTATTTTTTTCCCATTGGAATACGTATACTCTGAGTCATTTAATTGATGGTATGTAGACCATTGTAAATTCTCAATTGCTGGACCGTAGTCGAAAATTGGTTTCATTGTTGAACCGACTTGGCGTTTTAAATCAGTGGCCATATTATGACCTTTGAAAGTAGACTTACTTTCTTTACGCCCAGCTCCAATTGCTCGAACTTCTCCAGATTGTGTATCCATAAATACGAATGAACCTTGGAATTGATCGTTCGGATACTTAATAAGATTACCATCCATAATTTTTTCAGCATAATCTTGAGCATCTTGATCAAGTGTTGTATGGATTGTTAAACCATCTGAACCGATATTTACATCCGGATATTCTTTTTCAACTTCTTTTACAACAGCATCTAAAAATGCTTGATACTTCATCTCTGTTACTTCTGAAGATGGTTGAAGACCCTCAGTTACAGAGATTTTCATTGCGTTATTCATTTCATCTTTTGTTATATAACCATGTCGATTCATTAATGATAATACGACGTTACGACGTTGTGTAGCTCGTTCAACGTTATCTGGTTTTGTTGGATCATAAATATTCGGACCTTGGGGTAAACCTGCAAGCATTGCAGCTTCATGTAACTGTAAGTCTTTTAAATCTTTGTCATAATATTTTTTGGCTGCTGTTGCAATACCATACGAACGGTTACCTAAGTTAATCTTATTTAAGTACATTTCTAAAATCTCATGCTTAGAGTATTGTTGCTCTAATTTGTAAGATAGGTACCATTCTTGTACTTTTCTCTTTGCAGTTTTGTCCATCGTTAGAAAATAGTTTTTGACTACTTGTTGTGTAATCGTACTACCACCTTGAGATCCGAATCCTCCAGTGACATTTTCCATAACTGCTTTTGTAGTTCGTTTAAAATCAATTCCATTATGATCATAGAAACGTGAATCCTCAGTTGCAAGGAATGCACTTTCAACTACCTTTGGAATTTGATCATACGTAACGTGGGTTCGTTTTTCAGCACCGTATTCATAGAAAAAATTCCCATTCTTATCAAGAAACTTTGTTGATAAAGGATTGACAAGTTTTGATTTGTCTAATTTTGGAGCGTCCTTCACCATAACAAAGAAAGCGGAAACGCTAGCTACAAGACCAACGATACCAAGAAGTAGACAACCTATAAGGAATTTCTTAAAAAAGGAGCCTTTTTTCTTTGGTTTTTTCTCTTTATTTGTTTCTTGCTTTTGATTTTTTACATGATTTCGTTCTGTACGAGAACGATAATTATCTGACATTATACTTTCTCCTACCTTTCATTCTCTCCCCCAAAAGTCGAAAAAAGAGCCTTAGTGATGACTCTATCACGAAAAATAAACCGTGTCTAGTACACGGATATAATCAATCCGAGGGTGATAACCGCATGATAATAAAGATCCATGCTCTTCTATTTCTTCTTTCGTAATCGATTTTCGTCCACCAGTATTTTGACGATTCCAAAATGCAATAATATGTTTTGCATCTAATAAATAAAGTTCATCAAAAAGTGTAAATTTAATAATAACAAATGCAATCCCATTATGGGCGATTACTTGCTTCATATGTTCAATTTGATGAAGGTGGAAGTTTTGAAGTGGAAAGCTGGTTTTATTTTTTGTTTCTTTCGCTTCAAAATCGATGTACTTCCCTTTATATACACCGTTGTAATCTGTTGTAGAAGGTTGTTTGAAATACGCTTCTTTTACCACTGCAGCACTTCGAGCGGGGTAATCTACTTTTACAATTTGAAGAGGTGTAGGTTTTTTATGTACACATGCAATATTATGGGTTAAGTAATATTCATTTGTTTCATTTAATTCCTCTTCAAGGGACATACCTCTATTACTATAAGTATGTTTTTTAATTGGTGCTTTATGAGGTTGTGAAGCTTGATTGTACCGTTTTCCATTTGGGTAACGAATGGTCATAGTGTGTCCACTCCCAACTTGTTAAGAATTACTTACAAAGGTGATTATAACAAAAAATGAAAAAAGATGTGACCTTTTTGAAGAAAGGTATGATGACTAGTTCATGTTTACATGGAATGATTATGAAAAAATTGAACAATATCGTAAAAATATGGTTTGTACAGAAGAAGAGAAAGCAATCGTTTACAACATTAAGAGGGAAATAGAAATAGCTAATATGGATAACATTTCTCGAACACAGTCCTATCAAGAATATTATGTAAGAAATGATGAAATTAGGTGGGCTTTTTTAGCAAGTATGGTCTCAAGAAATGCGGGATGGAATATGACTGATTTAAAAGGGAGGTATTATGCTACTGTTTTACCTCAAACAGTAAAAAAACATTTGTTTCTGACTTATGAAGAAGCGAATTGGATTATTTTTTTAGATGCATTCCCTCAGCTATTGTTATACGAAGAAAGTAAGAGGAGACAAGTACCGCTATTCCACTTGTTACAATATTTCAACGTATCAATTTTTATGGAAAAAGAATGGATTTATTTTTGGGAGAAAAAAGATAGAAGTAGGCTCATGACAGCGCTTATTATAAATGAGCAAAATAAAATTCAAAAACCAGTTATTGAGAATGCATATTTTAAAAAACATGTATTTCATACTGCATTTTTTAAATTGCAAGAAATGCTTCATATAAGTGCTGTTATTTTTCCAACCGTTGAAGGGGGGATGTATGGGTTTTCAGTGTATCAATTTGAAACGCTACAAAAGCGTATAGAACTAGGGAAGAAATTAGCGGATTTACTGTTTCATCCGAATTATAAAAGTTTATTCCATAGGTTTGCATTGCAAACTATACACACAGGATCAAGAGCAGACTATGAATGTTTTGTAAGAGAAATTAGAAAATCTTGTACGCCAGTCCTTAGAGAGGTTTATCCTGTTGTTGCACATAAGGAAATAAGCATGGGAGATTGGTTTTGTAGAGATACGGAAATAAATGAGTTGTTTTTACTGGAAGAGTATAAGGGGGAAGTTGATATAACAGAATGGTATAAAAGAAAGAGGGAGCAAATCTATGTTGCTTCTATTGTAAATCGTTTTGTTAAAAGGATGGGTGAGTTCGTGATATAATAGAAAAGAAGTCCCGTCTTCATTTATGAAGACGGGACTTCTTAATGTGAAGTAATCCTGCCATGTGTGCGAAAAATTTAATCTCAAAACATAATGAACATAAGAGATTAAGGATGCTTCAGAAATTAGCTTTTTGTAAAAGTGCTAAAGTTTCACTTTATGTAGCAGGGAAGTTTGGACCATCTAACTTTGGATTGCCAGTCTCGGGTTTATTTTGTTTGTTTTGTTTTTTCTTTTTTTCGTTTTTGTTCTTTGCCATTTTCATACACCTCCTTTTTGTATTGTTACCATTTCTATCGATGGCATACAAAATGATTTCTTTGACGAATAACAACTAGTTTTGTCATGTGAGCAGGAGTGGGGAATCATTCGGCGAAATTACATGACAAAGGAAAAGCAAAGAAGGGGGCGTTTTGTATATGGCGATGGTTCAGAAGGAAGATGTAATGAAAACAATGGATCAAATGTTAAGTTCTCTCGATTTGCTGGAAATGAATATAGGGATTAGAATGAATCATGCATTGAAGGATAAGAGTGAAAAAATATGCAATAAGATAGAAATAACAGAAATGCATATTGAACATATGGAAAATAAATTAGTGCATCACGAAGAAAAAGGGAATTGGGTGAAGGCATTTCAAAACGTCGTAGTGAGTGCATAATAAGGTGGGAATAAAATGAAGTATGAAGCATTAATACAATCTTCAGAAAAACTCATGGAGTATAATAATGAAGCGAATGTGAAAAAAAGAGAAATGATTGAGTACGATTTTTATAAGGATATGAAACCATTTGTAGATATGGTAGATGAGGAATTAAAAGTGTGGAAAGAATTAGCTTATAAATGGATTAAGGAAGAAAAACCGAAGTATATACATGTACAGCAAATTGATCAAGTGTACGATAATTTACAGACAAATGTATTGCAATGTTTTGTAAATAAAGGTAAAGGTAAGCGATTCTTTGAAACACATCAAGCCATTTCGTATACTTTGCAAAATATAATTGAGCAATGTAAGTAACAAGAGGGGAAACCCTCTTGTTTTTTATGCTTCTGTCATAGTTGTAGGTTTTGTTGCACCGTTTATTTCTAATTCTTTTATTAATGTTCGGTAATCTGAAATGCATATTTTTCCTTCGAGATACCAATGTCTCGCAAAGTCTAACAATTCATTTACATTCTCTGTGTAATACCCCTTTTTTTGAGAAAACGCTTGTTTTAAATCCCCTAATACCATGTTGATTCCTCCCCCATGAGAATCTTCTTCTTCATTATCATAGCATGGAAGGGTTTTCTTTTTTAATTTTTTAAAAATTTAAACTTCCGACAAAAATAGACAGATACTCCGTCACACAAATTATTTTACAAGTACATATTATATATGTAGAAACTTATGTGAAGGAGGAGAGAATGCATGTTTCAACAATCTAACGTATATCAGCAATCTAATCCATATGCACAGCAAAATATGTACCAATATAATACGGATACATATTTACGGTATAATATGTATCCTTTCGAGCCTCATTATGGAAATCAAAATTATTACCAGCCATTTGAAGTGTCGTTTATGAACCAACCTCAGCAACAGCAGCAACCTTATATGAATCAACAACAGCAGCCTTATATGGATCAACAACAGCAACCTTATATGAATTCGCAATACTATATGCCACCACCATCTCCCTATGGAAATCAGCAAGCGATGTTTTATCCACCAAAACAGCCGTACCCGACGCAGAACAAACAAAAACAACAACAGCAACCGAGTCAGTTTTCTAGTTTTGTTTCCCAATTTAAAACGTCAGATGGGAACTATGATGTAAATAAAATGATGAATACAGCTGGACAAATGATGAATGCGATGAATCAAGTGACAGGTATTGTAAAGCAAGTTGGAGGTTTTTTTGGTAAGTAATTTTGAAGGATTGTCTATAAAAAACATTGTATAGGAAGTGGGGACTAGACAAATTTCCTTATAATAAATGGGTATATATAACAAGCGGCTTAACCTCCTTTCTCATATTGTAAAGTGTAATCAGATTTTTTTTATGAGAGAGGAGAGAAAAAACTATGCATCATTGTCATCCTTGCTTTGGAGGGCATAAGCCTACAGGACCTATTTGTACAACTGCTCCTGTCATTCATCCGACGAAACAATGCGTAACACATTCTTTTTCAACAACGGTGGTGCCACACATTTTCCCGACGCATACAACACATGTACACCATCAACAAATTAAAAACCAAAACTTCTTCCCGCAAACAAACTCGAATGTAAATGTTGTAGACCCAATCGATCCAGGATTCGGCGGCGGATGTGGACCATGTGGTCATGGTCATCATGGCCATCATGGACATCACGTATCTCCATTTGGTCCAGGACCAAATGTATCACCGTTTGGACCAAACGTATCTCCATTCGGGCCAAATGTATCACCATTTTTACCAAACAATGTATCACCAGTAGGTCCGAATATTGGACCAAATGTTGGTGGAATGTTTAAAAAGTAAATGATATGTTAGAACTAGCGAAATGCTAGTTCTTTTTTTGTAATTGGAGTGTTGATATGAAAGTTATTGCTATAACGGGATATAAGCCGTTTGAACTTGGTATATTTAAAAATGATCATCCAGGGGTGGACTGTATAAAAAAAGCATTACACCGAAAATTAACTACTTTTGTAGAGGAAGGTTTGGAATGGGTGATAATAAGTGGACAGCTAGGGGTCGAATTATGGGCTGCTGAAGTTGTTTTTGACATTCAAGTAGAATATCCAGATTTAAAATTAGCGGTATTTACTCCGTTTTTAGAACAGGAAGAAAGCTGGAAGGAAGATAACCGTGAATATTACGAATATATTCTCTCTCAAGCAGACCATATTGATAGTATTACGAAACGGAAGTACGAAAGCCCAGAGCAATTTAAATTAAAAAATCAATTTTTTATTGAAAAAAGTGATGCACTTTTAGCTGTATATGATGAAGAAAAACCAGGGAGTCCTAAATATATTGTAGAAGCAGCAAAGAAAAAAGGAGAAATAGAAAATTATCACAGTTATTTTATTCTTTTTTCCGATTTACAAGATATAATAGAAGAGGAACAGTGGAATAATGCTGAGTAATATGTAATATAGTACTCGTATATATGATTGACAAAAGGCATTGTTTCTGAAAAAATTTAGGTAATGAAAGTTTTGGCAAAAATTTGAGGTGAAGAAAATGATTTCGGATAAAATTAAATTAACGGCGAAAGATATTTTAGAAAAAGAATTTAAAACAGGCATGAGAGGTTATCAACAAGAAGAAGTAGACAAGTTTCTTGATATGATCATTAAAGACTATGAAGCTTTCCACAAGGAGTTTGACCAATTAAAGCAACAAAATGCTCGTTTAAAGCGTGAATTAGAGGAACAAAAACTAGTAGCAACGCAAGTGCCACAACAACCAGTTGTACAAACACCAGTTGCACAACCTGTATATAACAACACGAATACGGACATTTTGAAACGTCTATCTAATTTAGAAAAAGCTGTATTTGGAAGTAAGTTATACGAATAATTTCTAGTGGTAAAAAGGTTAAAGCATTTTACATAGAAAAAAACATTGCAAAATCTTTTTGTTTCCACTATACTAATGGATGTCATAACGTTTGGGTAATCGCTGCAACGCCAACGTTGTAGAGGAAAGTCCATGCTCGCACGGCCTGAGATGGCTGTAGTGTTCGTGCCTAGCCAATTCATAAGCTAGGGTATTCTGGCTGTAAGGCTGGTTTAACGGCAGGGAAAAAACCTAAGTCCTTTCGGATATGGTTTGACTACCTTTAAAGTGCCACAGTGACGAAGTCCTTGAAGAAATGATAGGAGTGGAACGAGGTAAACCCCACGAGCGAGAAACCCAAATAATGGTAGGGGAATCTTTTCCAAGGAAATGAACGATGGGAAAGGACAGGTTGTATAACCTGTAGATAGATGATTGCCACCGGAGTACGAGGCGTGGGCCGTTTGCAGTACAAAGGAACAGAACATGGCTTACAGAACGTTATGAACCAACTATGAAATAACTCAGCTCTCCTTTGTTAGAGGAGGGCTTTTTATTTGTATGAAGTTATAAATTATGAGTTAAAATGGTTAATGAGAAAATTTTTCGTAAAATGTAATGATTAATAGGACTAATTGCTATTAATCATTGTTTGACTATACATAAGAGGTGAATGCAAATGGGAAAAGTTACTTTAATTGCAACAGCGGCAATGGGTATTGAAGCATTAGTTGCCCGAGAAGTTCGTGATCTTGGTTATGAATGCCAAGTGGAAAACAGCAAAGTAACATTTGAAGCAGATGAAAAGGCGATTTGTCGCACGAACTTATGGTTACGTACTGCGGACCGTGTGAAAATTAAAGTTGGCGAATTTAAAGCGACAACATTTGATGAGCTGTTTGAAAAAACGAAAGCATTAAACTGGGGAGATTATATTCCAGAGAACGGAGAGTTTCCAGTAATCGGTAAATCGTTAAAATCTGAGTTGTTCAGTGTTTCGGATTGCCAACGTATCGTTAAAAAAGCTGTCGTTGAAAAATTAAAAACAACATATAAACGTACAACTTGGTTTGAAGAAGATGGTCCGTTATTCCGTATTGAGATTGCAATGCTCAAGGATATTGCAACGTTAACAATTGATGCAAGTGGTGTTGGACTTCATAAACGTGGATACCGTATGGATCAAGGGGAAGCTCCATTAAAAGAAACATTGGCTGCGTCTTTAATTAAGTTAACAAACTGGAAGCCAGATCGTCCTTTCGTGGATCCTTTCTGTGGATCAGGTACAATTCCGATTGAAGCAGCATTAATTGGCCAAAATATTGCACCAGGATTTAACCGTGGCTTCGCATCAGATGAGTGGGGCTGGGTTGGTAAACAAAACTGGCGTGAAGCTCGTCAAGAAGCTGAAGATTTAGCGAATTACAATCAACCACTACAAATCATTGGATCAGATATCGATCATCGTATGATTCGAGTTGCTCAAGATAACGCTGAAGAAGTAGGTTTAGGTGATTTGATCACATTTAAACAAATGCAAGTAAAAGATTTCACGACAAAAGAGGATTATGGATATGTTGTAACGAATCCTCCATACGGAGAACGTTTAAGTGAAAAAGCACTCGTTGAACAATTGTACAAAGAAATGGGACAAGTATTCCGCCCATTAGACACATGGTCAGCGTATGTATTAACAAGTTACGAAGCGTTTGAGAAGTGCTACGGAAAAGATGCATCAAAGAAACGTAAACTGTTTAACGGATTTATCCGTACAGATTACTACCAATACTTCGGAAAACGTCCGCCGCGTAATTCATAGTATAAAACTCCTCCAGCACGCATATACTGGCTATTATGTAGTGCGTAAAGGAGGAAGTGGTATGGATAGTTTCCAATTATCAATGATTCAAAAAGCTATTCACCGTACGTATGACGAGCTCGGAAAAGAAGTGGATAGTCAAGGTGTGATTGTAGATGAAATACAAAAAGCACAAGAAGAATATTTGTCAGCTCTTTCGCATGAAACAGCGATTGATAAACGGTATTTAAAGTCATTAATATAGAAGAAAATTTTCCTTTTTCGAAAGGAAAATTTTTTTTCGTGTATTTCTATGTATGGCAACAGGGGAAAGTGGCTGCACACATATGAGTAGCAGTTGCTATATTTTTTTATAGAAAAACTTTTTGGTTGGAGGCTAAGGATGTTTACTGAGAAGAGATTACCATTTGAAGTAGGGAAACAAGATAATTTTTATGATAAGTTGAATGAGTGGATTGGAGATGTGTTTTACGACATCCTTCCGGAAAAAGGTTTTGAAGAGCGTGATGAACAAATTTTTATGGCGTTTCAATTAGAACGTGCTTTCCAAGAAAAGAAAGTAATGTTCGCAGAAGCGGGCGTAGGAACAGGGAAAACAATTGTATATCTTCTATATGCAATTTGCTATGCGCGTTATACTGGAAAACCAGCTATTATCGCTTGTGCTGATGAAACGTTAATTGAGCAGCTTGTGAAAGAAGAAGGGGACATTGCTAAGTTATCTGAAGCATTAGGACTATCTGTTGATGTTAGACTTGCGAAATCAATGGATAATTATTTATGTTTACGTAAACTTGAAGATGTTATGAGTGGACGAGCTCCAGAAGTAATTGAAGATGTATACTACGAATTACCGCAGTTTGTATTTGATCATGGTACGATGCAAAACTTTACTCACTACGGTGACAGAAAAGAATTTCCTCTTTTAAATGATGAGGAATGGTCAAAAGTAAATTGGGATTACTTCCAAGATTGCTTCACTTGTGATTCTCGCCATCGTTGTGGTCAAACTCTTTCTCGTGAACATTATCGTAAAGCGGCAGATTTAATTATTTGTTCTCAAGATTTCTACATGGATCATATTTGGACGTACGATGCACGTAAACGTGAAGGGCAAATTCCGTTATTACCAGAAAGTAGTTGCGTTGTATTCGATGAAGGACATCTTGTAGAGTATGCAGCTCAAAAAGCTTTAACGTATCGTTTAAAGCAAACGATGATGGAGCAACTTTTAACAAGATTGTTGCAAAACGATATTCGTGAAGAGTTTGCGCATTTAGTAGAAGAAACAATTTGGCAAACAGAGCGATTCTTTGATGTGTTACAAGAAAATAAAAAAGAAATTGCCGGTTCTGATCGTTTAGAAATTACTGTGACAGAAAAAGTAACTGCTGAAGCGAAGCGACTTTATGCGAAAATTGGTGAAGTTGGTGATGCATTAGTATTTGAAAGTGAAATGCATACAGTAAACACGTATGACTTAAATATCGTTGATGAACATTTAGATGTATTAGAACATTCACTTCGCCTGTTCATGCACGAGAAAAATGTAATTACATGGGGTGAAGAAGGTGATGGAGCCTTCACGTTAGTGATTATGCCACGTGCAGTTGAAGAAGTATTACAAGAGAAAGTATTCTCGAAGAAAATCCCGTATATTTTCTCTTCTGCTACATTGTCTAATAACGATTCATTCGCATTTACAGCAAATAGCTTAGGAGTAAAAGATTACTTGTCATTCTCGGTTGCTTCACCGTTTGATTATGAGGAGCAAATGGCAGTAAACTTACTATCCCATACGAAAGAAAATGAATGGGAAAGAAAGTGTCAATATACACTTGAAAATATACAGAAAACAAATGGACGTACACTTGTATTATTCCGTACAACACAAGAACTTGCAGCGTTTAAAGAATATGTAAGTAAAGAACAAATGTCCGTTCCGTTCCTATATGAAGGGGATCAAGAAATTAGTCAGCTCGTTTCTCGTTTCCAAAATGAAGAAGAGACTGTACTTTGCGCCGTTCATTTATGGGAAGGTTTAGATATTCCTGGTTCATCATTATCACATGTTATCATTTGGTCATTACCATTCCCTCCAAACGATCCTGTGTTTGAAGCGAAGCGTAAACATGTAAATGATCCATTCTGGGATGTAGATGTACCGTATATGATTTTACGCCTTCGTCAAGGGATTGGACGTTTAATTCGTACAAGCGACGATAAAGGTGCTATATCAATCTTCTTATCTGATACAGAAGATGAGAAAGTGATAGAAGCGGTGAAAAACGTACTACCAGTAGAAGGTAAAGAATTATAAGGAGAAAGCTTGGCGCTTGCCAAGCTTTTTTTCTATTATAAAAGGAATTTAGATTTCCATGTCGAATTAAGTTTGAGGTAGAAAAGGGAGGTTTTATACGATGACAGTAGCTACATATGAAGTAGAAAAACAATTTTTAACATATGTGAAGAAGATACAAAATTATGGAGAAGCATTAAGCTTAATGTTTTGGGACTTAAGAACAGGTGCGCCTAAAAAAGGTGTAGACCAGCGTTCAGAAGTAATTGGTATGCTTTCATCAGAAGTATTTGTAATGTCGACTTCAGATGAGATGGGGAACTATTTAACAGAACTTGAAGCTTTAATACGTGAAGATAAACTTTCTGAAACGACGAAGAAAATGGTTGAAGAATGTCGTAAAGAATATGATAGAAATAAAAAAATTCCACAAGCGGAATATGAAGCGTATGTGAAATTAGAAGCGAAAGCGGAAAGTGTGTGGGAAGAAGCTCGCGAAAAATCTGATTTTGAAATGTTCCGTCCGTATTTAGAACAAATAGTTGAATTTAAAAAGAAATTCATTACATATTGGGGTTACGAAACATACAAATATAATACATTATTAGATATGTATGAGCCGGGTATTACAGTAGAAGTTTTAGATCATGTATTTGGTCAACTTCGTGAGCGTATCGTTCCGCTCGTAAAAGAAATATCGGAGTCACAAAAGAGATTAAAGACAAGTGCTTTATCAGAACATTTTTCAAAAGAAAAACAAAAGAATTTTACATTAGAGCTATTAAAGCAATTGAATTATGACTTTGAAGCAGGTCGTCTTGATGAAACGGTACATCCATTCGAGATTACATTAAATAGAGGGGATGTTCGTATTACGACACGCTATGACGAAAAAGATTTCCGTATGGCTGTGTTTGGAACAATTCATGAATGTGGTCATGCTGTATATGAACAAAATATTGCAGAGAAATTTGAAGGTACACCGCTATGTAGTGGAACATCTATGGGGATTCATGAGTCACAATCATTATTCTTTGAGAACTTTATCGGTCGTAATAAATCATTCTGGAAGAAAAATTATGATTTATTAAAAGAGTATAGTGATGGCCAATTCAATGATATATCAGTAGACGAGTTTTATGATGCGATTAACGAATCGAAGCCATCATTCATTCGTATAGAAGCAGATGAGCTTACGTATCCGCTTCACGTTATGGTTCGTTATGAACTTGAGAAAGAATTATTTGATGGTACTTTACAAGTGAAGGATTTGCCAGCGGCTTGGAATGATAAGATGGAAGCATATTTAGGCATTCGTCCGGAAAACAATGCGCAAGGTGTATTGCAAGATGTTCACTGGGCTGGTGGTTCATTTGGATACTTCCCATCTTATGCGCTTGGTTATATGTATGCAGCACAGTTTAAGCAAAGAATGTTAAAAGACATTCCGAACTTTGATGCATTATTAGAAGAAGGAAACGTAACGCCAATTCGTGAATGGTTAACAGAAAATATTCACCAATACGGTAAAACGAAAAAGCCACTTGAAATTTTAAAAGATGTGACAGGTGAAGGGTTAAATGCAAACTACTTAGCGGATTATTTAGAAGCGAAGTATAAAGAAATTTATGAGTTATAAAAAAGAGCTGCTTAATTGCAGCTCTTTTTTTAAAGGGGGAGAAGAATGATGTATACATATACAGTAATGACGCAAGAAGAAGCAGAAGAAATTGCATATAACTGGCATTATGAAGGGAAATATTCTTTTTACAATATAGAGGCAGATGAAGAAGATTTAGCTGAGTTTTTACATGATGAGAGTAGAGGAGATCATACATTTTCTGTGAAGGAAAATGGCACTCTCATTGGTTTTTTTACTGTTTGTAACGTGAATGAAGGAACAGTTGATATAGGTCTTGGAATGAAACCTGATATAACTGGGAATGGATTTGGTTTGCAGTTCGTAAATGCTGGACTAGCTTTTAGTAAAGAAAAATACGGATGCAATTATATAACGTTATCAGTAGCGACATTTAATGAGAGAGCGATTACAGTGTATAAAAGAGCAGGATTTGAAGCAGTTGGTACGTTTGTCCAGAAGACGAATGGTAGTTGTTTTGAGTTTTTGAGAATGAGTTATATATGTAAAAATAACTAAAAAACAGAGGGGATCTTCTGTTTTTTTTATTTTGATTTAAAAATATATGATACATATTTTTGTACTTGTTGTAATTGGGAGTTTTGAAATTTTGACAGAGGATGTGTATGATTGAACTTTAGTAGCAAATAGTAGTTTAGCAAGGAGAGGTAGCATGGTTACAATTAAAACGAAAAATGAAATAGATTTGATGCACGAATCAGGGGAATTACTTGCTTCATGTCATAGGGCAATTACGAAAATGATGAGACCAGGTATTACGACAAAAGAAATTGATACGTTTGTTGAAGCATATTTAGAAAAGCATGGTGCAATATCTCAGCAGAAAGGATATAACGGGTATCCATATGCGATATGTGCATCTGTAAACGATGAAATGTGTCATGGATTTCCGGCCGATATTCCTTTAACTGAGGGTGATATTGTAACAATTGACATGGTAGTAAACTTAAATGGTGGTCTTTCAGATTCTGCTTGGACGTATAGAGTTGGAAAAGTTTCTGATGAAGCAGAAAGGTTATTAGTAGTAGCTGAGAATGCTTTGTATAAAGGGATTGACCAGGCAGTAATCGGTAATCATGTAGGAGATATTGGCTATGCAATTGAAAGCTATGTAGCAAATGAAGGTTTTTCTGTTGCAAGAGACTTTACAGGACACGGGATCGGTAAAGAGATTCATGAAGAACCAGCAATTTTTCATTTTGGTAAACAAGGACAAGGACCTGAGCTACAAGAAGGAATGGTAATTACAATTGAGCCCATTGTAAATGTAGGTATGCGCTATTCTAAAGTAGATTTAAATGGATGGACTGCAAGAACGATGGACAGTAAATTATCAGCTCAATATGAGCATACAATTGCGATTACGAAAGATGGTCCAATCATTTTAACGAAGCTTTAATAAGAAATGTAAGAGTTTGCAAAACTCGAACGAAAATATTGTTTTTATAAAATTTGTACGTGTTTTTTTAATAAATGCTTTCCAAAATGTAAAAAGTGCGTTATAATCCATCTATAAAATAAATAGTTAGCTACACTCATATAATCGCGGGGATATGGCCTGCAAGTTTCTACCGAAGTACCGTAAATACTTTGACTATGAGTGAGGACGAATATATTGCTTGTTTAGCATTCTTTTTTGCGAAACTCCAAAAGCGCGTCTCTCACTTGTAACGAGTGGTGGCGGCTTTTGGAGTTTTTTATTGCATAAGAGGGGGAACAAACATGAAAGTATTACAAGAAAAGATTTTGAACGAAGGAAAGGTTTTATCTGGTGACGTATTAAAGGTAGATGCATTTTTAAATCATCAAATTGACCCAGTACTTATGCAAGAGATCGGAAAAGAATTTGCTAAACGTTTTAAAGAAGAGAACATTACAAAAATCGTGACGATTGAATCTTCAGGCATTGCACCAGCAGTTATGGCTGCATTAGAGCTTGGTGTAAAAGTAATCTTTGCAAGAAAACGTAAATCGTTAACGTTACAAGATAATATGTACGTTGCAAACGTATACTCATTTACGAAGCAAGAAACGAATGAAATTTCATTATCTCGAAATCATATCGATGAAACTGATCGCGTTTTAATTATCGATGACTTTTTAGCGAACGGTCAGGCTGCTTTAGGTTTAATGAGTTTAGTAGAGCAAGCAGGAGCAAGTATTGCAGGTATTGGTATTGTTATTGAAAAAGCATTTCAAGATGGAGGAAAGAAGCTGCGTGAACAAGGAGTTCGTGTTGAGTCACTAGCAGAAATTGCATCACTTGATAACGGCACAGTTACATTTGTACAGCATGAAACTGTGGAGGTGAAATAAGCGATGAAGCAACATCCATTTAAAATCGCATCACTTGGTATGCAGCATATGCTTGCTATGTATGCTGGTGCAATTATCGTTCCGCTTATTGTGGGCGGTGGACTTGGTTTAAATCAAAAAGAGTTAACATATTTAGTCTCAATTGATTTATTAATGTGCGGCGTTGCGACAATTTTACAAGCATTATCAAATCGCTTTTTCGGTATTGGACTTCCAGTTGTGCTTGGTTGTACATTTACAGCGGTTGGGCCGATGATTGCAATCGGAAAACAATACGGCGTATCTTCTATTTATGGAGCAATTATTGCTGCCGGGTTATTCGTTGTTATTTTTGCGAAATTATTTGGAAAGCTTGTAAAACTGTTTCCACCTGTTGTAACAGGATCTGTCGTTACCGTAATTGGAGTTACACTTGTTCCAGCGGCAATTAATGATATGGCTGGAGGAGTAGGAAGCAAGGATTTCGGTAGTCTTGAAAATTTAGCATTAGCATTTGGTGTGTTACTATTTATCATCATTATGTATCGTTTCTTTGACGGATTTATCCGTTCGATCTCTATTCTACTAGGTCTATTGTTCGGCACAATCGTTGCAGCATTTATGGGGAAAGTAAGCTTGCAAGCGGTTGGAGAGGCTGATTGGTTCCATGGTATTCAGCCATTTTACTTCGGTACACCAACATTTGAATTGACGCCAATTATTACGATGATCTTAGTTGCTTGTGTAGGGATTGTAGAAGCAACAGGTGTTTACTTTGCATTATCTGATATTTGCAATAAAAAGATCGGTGAAAAAGAATTAACAAAAGGCTATCGCGCAGAAGGATTAGCGATGGTATTAGGTGGTATTTTCAACGCGTTCCCATATACAACATACTCTCAAAATGTAGGACTTGTTCAATTAACTGGAGTAAGAAATCGCGTTATTATTTATACTTGTGGTGGTATGTTAATCGTTCTTGGTTTCATTCCAAAAATCGCAGCTATTACAACAATCATTCCGAAATCAGTACTTGGCGGTGCAATGTTAGCAATGTTCGGTATGGTAATGGCATATGGTATTAAAATGTTAAGTAGTGTTGATTTTGGAAGACAAGAAAATTTATTAATCGTTGCATGCTCTGTCGGAATTGGGCTTGGAGTTACAGTTGTTCCTACATTATTCTCACAACTTCCAGAAAGCATTCGTATTTTAACAGATAACGGAATTGTACTTGGAAGTGCGTCAGCAGTACTTTTAAATATCGTATTTAATATGGTGCCGCAGCGTAAAGCGAAAGTAAAAGAAGAGCCAGTGTCTATACAAAGTGCAGTAAGAGAAGCATAAAAAAGCAAGGTCTCGTTATGAGACCTTGCTTTTCTTTTTAAGTGGCATCATTTTCCCGTAAGTACCAAGACGCCAAATGTACTCAAGTGGGCCGTATTGATAACGTGACAGCCACCAGCGGCTAATAAAGATTTGTAACGTGTAGAAACCGATGCAGAATAGTGGTCCTACCCATAATGGAGCAAGATAATTATTTTTGAACAATAGTCCGAATACAAGTAACGTGACGATTGTATGTGAAATGTAGTTTGTTAACGCCATTCGACCAACGTATTGGAAAGGCCGTAATAATGCTTGCCATTTTTCTTTTTGTAATAAACGCATAAGCGTGACAATGTAGAAGATGAATAATGTTTTTCCACTTATCATCGTAATACCCATAAGTGAAAATGGTGTGTATGGTTGATTGTTCATAAAGAAATAAACCATAATAAACCACATCGGTAATGTTAAAATGAACATAATGATTTGCCATTTTCTAAGCTTTGGATCTAATTCTTTAGCACGGCGGAAAATGTCTTTTTTACCAGCATATAATCCTAGTAAAAATAATCCTAGTGTTTCAGGGAGCATAATAAGGCTGTTACTTATTGCTTCAGAATAGAAAGAATGGAATCTGTCTGTAATTTGTAAGCTCCAATTTTCTAACGGCATAATTGCGGTGGAAAGACCTAGTTCATCTATCGGCACTAATAGCATGAGAAGAGAACCTAATAATGTGAACAATTGCATGAAACTTAATAGTACAATTGACCATATTAAAATGGTACGAGGTTCTCTCTTGTAAAATAAAAATAAGAAAAATCCAGCGATTGCATACGTATGTAAAATGTCTCCGTCCCATAAAAGAACGTAATGTAAGAAACCAAATAATAATAAAATAAGTAAGCGACGAACAAATAAAGTTTTTGGACGATCGGTTTTCGCTTCAGCACGAGTCATAAAAATGTAAAAGCCTAGGCCGAATAAAAACGAAAAGATAGTATAAAACTTCGTTTGAATAAACATATCGTAAAATAGGCGAATGTAGCTGTCTATCCCTTCGTAAATCCCTGAAATATCACGTGAGTCAATCCCGGCGATAACAGGCCAGTTCACAAGAAAAATACCTAATACAGCTATTCCTCTAATAATATCGATGGAGTGTATCCTCTCGCCTTGTGTAATATTTTGTGTCATTATTTTCCTCCTTGTTAAGTAATTCCCTTTTATTATACAAAATGTAAGGTGGAGGGTATAGGGGAGATTTCCATTTTTTTTTACTATTAAGTTATGTAAGATGAGATATAATAAGAGTGCACAACAAGTTTTAACCTTCTTCAAAACAGGCAGTAAAGCTCCTTCTTATAAGGGGCTTTCTTTATGAAAAGTGTTGATAATGATTCTCTTTAATGATAAAATGTATTTAAAAGTGATAATCATTATCAAAAAAAGGTTGGTGCATGAGTATGGTATATGCATTAGTAGCAGGTACAGTCGCTGTATATGCAGTTATTGCAAAATATGTTTTAAATGGAGTAGGAACAGCAAAATGAGTGATATGACATAAAATCCCTTTCATTTGTAAAAAGAATGAAAGGGATTTTTTATTTTTAATGAGAATATGCTGAAAATTTAGTATGATAGTAAAGTGAAACTGTAATCAATGAGAGGATGTATGTCCCGTTGATTATGAGCTCGCAAATAGCGAGGAAAAGTATATACATCTTGGATAAAGGGGAACAAGGGGATGACAAACATAGTACAGACAAACGGTATGAAAAAACTTGTTTGTTTTTATGAAGAGTGGCAAAAACACGGCGATGCAGAGAATAGTTTAAAGTTGTTTGAGGTGATTCAAAAATATAAGCAAGAGCAACTTATGATTGCGTTCTGCGGTCACTTCTCTGCAGGGAAATCAACGATGATGAATCATCTATATAAAGCGCAGTTGTTACCGACAAGTCCAATTCCGACAAGCGCTAACGTTGTCAAAATTGAAAAAGGGATGGATCGTGTTGTTGTAACGGTTAAATCTGGAGAACAGTACGAGTATGACGGTGCATATTCAGCTGAAGAATTAAAACAAATTTGTAAAGACGGTGATGAGGTAATTGGTGTTCACATTTATCGGAATGATGCGCCAATTCCTGAGGGTGTTATGTTAGTTGATACACCAGGGATTGATTCAACAGATGATGCCCACCAACTAGCGACAGAATCAACGCTGCATCTAGCAGACGTAATTTTTTATATGATGGATTATAATCACGTCCAATCGGAAGTGAATTTACAATTTGTTAAAGAATTGAAACAACGTAATAAAACGGTTTATCTCGTTGTAAATCAAATAGATAAACATAAAGAAAATGAATTATCGTTTGAGGATTATAAAGATAGTGTAAAACAATCGTTCTCTAACTGGGATATTGAAGTAGATGGAGTGTATTATACTTCATTACGAATGATGAACCATACACATAATGAAATTGGAAGTTTAGAAACATTAATTACTTCTATTATGAAAGAAAAAGAGCAGTATGTAAGAGATGGAATGGAGCGAGAAACAGAATATTTAATGGGGGAACATTTCTCGTTTATTCTTTCTGAAAATGAAAAAGCTCTTTTGAAATATGAGGAAGAGTTAGCATCACCGCTTTCCATTTTAGAGATAGTGGAAAAGAAAGAAGAGCTAACGGAAATTAAACATCGCGAGGCTAGTAAAGAGTCTCACGTGAGAAACGAATTTATAAAAGGCCTACAAGCTATATTAGATAACGCGTATTTAATGCCATTTGAAATGAGAGAATTAGCAAATGCGTATTTAGAAACGAAATTAACTAAGTTTAAGGTCGGTTTGTTATTTGCGAAAGGAAAGACGGAGCAAGAAAAACAGAGACGTTTAGATGCCTTTTATTCTGCCTTACAAAAGATTGTTGAAACGCAACTTGATTTCCATGTGAAAGAATTTATTGTTACCTTCTTAAAGGAAGAAGGATTGTTTACAGAGGAAATTGGGAAAGACATATATGCTTTAGAAATAGCTTTCGGACCAGAAATGTTAGCTGAAGTCATTAAACAAGGAGCAGGTTTCACAGGTGATTACTTACTTCTTTATACAGCGGATGTAGCGAATGAACTGAAGAAACGTTATTTTATAAAAGCACAGCAAATTTTTGATAAAAGTGCAGTTGTTTTAAAGCAAAAGGTGAAGGAAGAAGTTACTCGTATTGAAGAAGAGATAGAAAAATATACGATGTTGCAAACAGCAAAAGAAACGAAGTTGCAATACAGTAACAATTTGGAGGCATATGAAAGTTATTTGCAAAATGTTTGGCACGAGCGTATTGCTACACCAGAAGGATTGCAAATAGAGGAGATATCGCAAAGTAAAACACAAATTGTTAGTGAGAAATTCACACTACAAGAACAGGAAAGCGTAAACAGTAACGTAATGGCTCGTGAGGAAGAGATAAAAGGAACGGCAGCTTTAAATATTCAGCGTATATTAGAGAAAGTGAAGAAAGCTGAAACGATATTAGAGCCATTGCCAGCGCTGAAACACGTACAGCAAGAGGTAATAGAAAAAAGGCGTCGTGTGGAAACAAAACAATTTACAGTAGCGTTATTCGGAGCTTTTAGTGCTGGGAAATCATCATTTGCTAATGCATTGCTTGGTGAGAAGGTACTTCCTGTGTCACCAAATCCGACGACGGCAACGATCAATCAAATTTTTCCAGTTACAGAGGAAAAACCACACGGAACAGTAATCGTTCAATTTAAATCAAAGCAAGCTCTATTAGAAGATATGAAAGCTGTTTATAAGCTGTTTCATTACGAGATTACTACGTTAGATGAAGCGTTAGCACAAATTGATAAAGTTATGAAATATCCTTCACCAACTGGGAAGCAAAAAACAACATTTAGTTTTTTACGAGCGGTACAAAAAGGGTATGATACGGTTTCTGCTCATTTAGGAGAGCAAGTACAAGTTACGTTAGAAGAGTTTGCTGATTATGTAGCGAATGAAGAAAAATCATGTTTTGTTGAATACATGGAGTTATATTATGATTGTGCTTTAACAAGGCAAGGAGTAGCGCTTGTAGACACACCTGGAGCGGATTCTATTAACGCCCGCCATACGGACGTTGCGTTCCAGTATATTAAAAACGCGGATGCTATTTTATTTGTAACGTATTATAATCATGTGTTCTCTCGTGCTGACCGTGAATTCTTAATCCAGCTTGGTCGTGTAAAGGATACGTTTGCTCTTGATAAAATGTTCTTCTTAATTAATGCGGCCGATTTAGCAGAGTCTGAAGAAGAACTTGAAATGGTAAAAGGGTATATCGCAGACCAGCTACTGCAATACGGTATTAGAAATCCACGTTTATTCGCAATTTCAAGTTTATGTGCGCTTGAAGAGAAACAAGGAAAGAATATTGAAAAAGAAAAGTACGGTATATTACAAAACTCTGGGATTGCGAAGTTCGAGGAATCTTTTACATCCTTTATGATGAGAGATTTAATGCTCGTATCTATTCATGCTTTATATGGTGCATTGCAAGGAGCAGATCAGCTTTTAGTAAATATGATAAATGGTGCAAAGCAAGGGAATGAAGAGAAAGAGAAGCAAACGAAAAAATATGAAGCAGAGCGTGATCAGCTACTTCATATTATTTCATCATATAGTGTGCTTGCTGAAGAGCAGGCGATGCAAAATGAAGTGAAAGAATTGCTGTATTACGTGCAACAGCGTCTATTCCTACGCTATAACGATGTGTTTACTGAATTTATTAATCCAGCATCCCTTCGAACGGATGGAAATGTGAAAGTACAGTTGCAACAGTGCGTTATGGAATTAGTAGCATTTATTCAGCATGATTTATTACAAGAAATGCGTGCGACATCATTACGCCTTGAAAAATGGATAGATGAAGCGATGAAACGTGCAAAGAACGAAATTGTGGTGAACTGTAAAGTAGAAAATGAATCAATTTCTATGAGTGGAACAGTGGATTATGAATATAAAGATATTACACATAAAGAACCGTTCCCATCAGTTGAAATAAAAGATTTCAAAAAAGCATTGGCACATTTTAAAAATGAAAAAAGCTTTTTTGAAAAAAATGATAAAGCTTTCATGCAAGAAGAGGCTAAAGTTGTATTAGAGCCTTTCGTATCAAACTATGTAGCTGATGAAAAAGATTTATTTGTTCATCATTATGAGCAAGAATGGGATATGAAATGGAACTTATTCCAAAAAGTAATGCAACAAGATGTGATGAACTATTATGAAAGTATATTATTTGCATTGGCTGAAACGATTGATGTATCACTATATGAACAAAGTAAAGAACAATTGCAAAAGCAGTTAGTGGAGATTGAAAAAGAAATTTATGTGATTTAATTGTTATGAGAAAAAGATTCGTTCAATTTTCTTTTGCAGTACTGTATCTAAAGATTTGACAAACCCAGCAAATTCATCGGTAGAAATCATATGAGTAAGAACGAGTCGTCTGCCGTCTGGTGTTTCACCGCATAAGACGAATGAAGAAAATTCATATGTTTTGTTTTCTACTACTAATTTTGGATAGGAATACGTGTCGCTTTTCTTCTTCTTTCCATCAATAGAGATGACGTTGCATTTTTTCTCATTGTTGTCCATGGTGAATCCCTCCTTTCTATTACTTATGGTAGACAAGGAGGGATTAGAACAATAGAGAAAGGGGAATTTTTTATGAGTGTAGTAATAGAGTATGTTTCGAAAGAAGCTATACCGAAACCTTTATTATTGCTTGCTGATCCAAGTGAGGGGCAAATTGATGCATATGTACAAAGAGGCTTAACATATGTAGCTAAGCAAGAGGAGCGTGTTATCGGTGTATATGTTCTTTTGGAAACAAGGCCGAAGACGATGGAGATTATGAATATTGCGGTTGTAGAGCATTTGCAAGGAAAAGGTATTGGGAAGAAGCTAATAAGTCATGCCATAGAAACTGCTAAAGGATATGGTATGTCAAAACTTGAAGTTGGTACAGGCAATTCTAGTGTTTCACAAATTGCTTTATATCAAAAATGTGGATTTCGTATTTTTTCTATTGATTTTGATTACTTTTCGAAGCATTATGAAGAAGAGATTATTGAAAATGGGATTGTATGCCGTGATATGATTCGGCTTGCAATGGAATTGAATCAGAACGTATAACTTATTTAGGGGGAAGAGAAGATGGAAGTACATAAAGCAATTACAGCACATTCTCGTAAACAAAATGAAAGTGTAAAAGCATGTTTACAATTAGATGCGCAGCGTGAAGCAGCGATTGAAGCAGCCGTATCTCTTGCGTCAAATGGGAAAGAGTTTTCGGTTGATGTCATTAATGTTGTAACAAAGCAAATTAATGATCTTGCAAAAAATGGTGTTACCTTGCAGCGTAAATATGTTACAGAAGAAATGGTTATGGAGTATGTAAGTCGTTTGCAAGAGAAAGAAGGTCGTTAAAGATGATAGTTACAGTCGAATGGTTACGTGAGCATATAGAAGATGAGAATGTCCGTATAATCGATTGTCGTTTTGATTTAGCGAATCCTAATTGGGGTAGAGAAAAGTATGAGGAAGAACATATTCTTCATGCGTTATATTTTGATTTAAATTTAGATTTATCAAGTCCTGTAACAGAACATGGTGGTCGCCATCCATTGCCGCATATTGAGGCGTTTGCAGACAAGCTTTCGCAAGCTGGTATTGATGAACATACGACAGTAATTGCATATGACAGTCAAGCAGGTGCAAATGCTTCTCGTCTCTGGTGGTTATTAAACTATGTAGGACATGAGAAAGTATATATATTAGATGGCGGATTTCCAGCTTGGAAAGAGAATGGACTACCGATAACAACGGAAATTCCTGTTGCTAAACGGAAAGCATTCAAAGCAAATGTACAAGATCATATGCTTGTAACGATGGAAACGGTGAGAGAGAATATTCATGCAGGTGCAAATGTTACGTTAATTGATTCTAGAGAACCAAAACGTTATGCTGGTGTAGAGGAACTTGTGGATCCAAAAGCGGGACATATTCCAACAGCAGTAAACTATTTTTGGAAGGATGGAATTGTCCAATCAGGACAATTTAAGAATGAAGCTGAGCAACAAGAACGATTCCAAAATCTTTCGAAAGATAAGGAAACAATTGTATATTGTGGTTCTGGCGTTACAGCATGTCCAAACATCCTTGCATTGAAATTAGCTGGATTCCAAAATGTTAAATTGTATGCAGGTAGCTGGAGTGATTGGATTTCTTACCCAGAAAATCAAATTGCAAAAGAAGAAGATTAATCACTTGCATGCAAAAATAATTTGTATTAAAATAAGGTCACAAGCAAGAAATTGCTCGAAAAACTTTGTATTTTACACATTGGAAACAATGTGATAATATAACGACAAGTAAATAATACATCCTGCGGTGTACGTAACTTATTTATGTCTAAAACCGATGTTAGTTATACGGAAGCTCAATATTTAGCGACCATCATCAAGCCTTCCTAGTGGAGGAAGATGTACGGTAACTGTGAGGGCATCCACCTGCGAGTAGCGGGTTTTTGGACATTTACGAGGAGCGGCACGTGCGGGGGCCTTATTTCAACTAACATTATATAAAATTCCTACGGTGTACGTAGCTTATGTATGTCTTAAACCAATAAGTTTAATATGGAAGTTCAATATTTAAATGTAGCTAACATGCCATCTTTTTAAGAAGGAAGTTACAAACATTTGTGAGAGCATCCACCTGTGAGAGCAGGTTTATGGACATCTAGAGAGAACGGCATATGTGGGGCTAAATAAAAACCTTACGTTTTATTGAAGTGAACCCGAATAGTGGTACATGAAAAAAATACCTCCTGAATTCGCATACTAAGTATGCAAATTCAATGGAGGTGTTTTTTCGTATGACGACAAGAGTTTATTACCCAGAAGAAACAAAGTGGAAAGTAATTGAAATGAAGAAAGATGGTTATTCAAATCGTACAATTATGGAGAAACTCGGAATTAAAAATGTTTCCCAAATTAAGACATGGATGAAATGGTATCGTACAGATCAAACGTATCGTTTTCAACAACCTGTAGGAAAACAATATTCTTATGGAAAAGGACCAAAAGAGCTCAGTGAATTAGAACAACTACGTCTAGAAAATAAGCATCTAAAAACAAAATTACTTGTATGGGGAAAGTATCTGGAAATCGAAAGGGGCTGAAACCAGAAACTGTAGTTACTTTATGGAAAAATGTAAAAACAAAAATAACGATAAAAGAATTGTGTAACGTATTAGAATTACCCCGTTCCACATTTTATCGCTGGTTACAACGAACGGAAGATCGGAAAGATGATATAGAAGAGAAAGTAAAGGACGTCTGTTTTAGGCATAAATTTCGGTATGGATATCGAAGAGTGACCGCTACTCTTCAAAAAATGGGACTGTGTGTGAATCATAAAAAAGTATTACGAATCATGAGACAAAATCACATTCTTTCAAAAGTACGTCGAAAGAAAAAGAAATATATCAATGGTACGGAACCAATGGTAGCCCCTCATCGATTGGAGCGTGAATTCGATGCATCCAGACCAAATGAAAAGTGGTTTACAGATGTGACGTATCTCTTATTTGGAGAGCGTACCTTGTATTTATCAACGATCATGGATGCCTTTAATCGTGAAATTATTAGTTGTGTCATCAGCGAATCACAAACACTGACATTAGCGATGAAGACATTGAAACAAGCAATGAGAGGGCGAAGAGTAAAAGATGTCCTTCTTCACTCGGATCAAGGAAGTATTTATACAGCAAAAGAATTTCAAGCGTATGCCAAAGAAAACGGCATTATCACCAGCATGTCCCGGAGAGGAAATTGCCATGATAATGCCGTCATGGAAAGCTTCTTTGGTCATTTGAAAAGTGAAGCTTTCTATTCACAAGAGATAACAAAAGTATCCAACACAACTGTGCGAAAGATTGTGCTAGAATACATTCATTACTACAATTGTGTGCGAATTCAAGAAAAATTAAACCACCTATCCCCTAAAGAATTTAGGGAACAAGTGGTTTAGGTGTTTTGATTGGTGTCCCGTTTTCGGGGTTCACTTCATATACGTAAGGTTTTTTTGTTGCATACATATATTTATGTTATCTCGATTCACCTGTGAAATTTCCATAATAAATATAGCACTTTCTGTCTTCATCAATCTCTCTTGAATCCAAAGTGAACTCCATATGCAAGTCGCCTTGCTGAATATATATAATATCTGAATGAAGAGATGGTAAAATTTCTTCATAGTTCCATACATCTTTACTTTCAATCAAGTTTGAACTCGTATCCTTTAGTTCTCTAATTTCAAAACCGATGTGGAAGTAAGTAGGATCTGAAGGATCGTTAGAAAAGGTTTCTTGTTGAATATATATAACTGCTGTTCCGTCTGGATCTACTGAAGTTGCAGTAACAACATATGTATTTTTATCTTTTATAAAATATTCACAAGTCATGCGTGCGATGATTTCAGAATTAGAAATATTTGCGTAGTTCCATAAAGCTGGATACCCTTTCGTTTCATCATTAAGTCGATATTCTAAGTGCATTTTATCCGATACGATAAACTTAACTAAATCTATACAATTCAATCAAATTTACACGAGTTAGTGCTTCATCGTGTTCTCGCAACCCCGAAGGGACGAGGGGTATAACACTCCACACGAGGCAGTATCGTTACCTCCTATTATCAAGCATTTATTTTACCCATCTTGATAAATTTATCGAAGCATTCAAATCTCTATCGTGATGGCTATTGCATTGAACACAGTTCCATTCACGAACCTTTAAACTCCATTGTCCTTCTGGTTGAACTGAATGGTCGTATTTTACTCCGCAACATGAACAAATCTTGCTTGAGGCGAACCATTTATCAGCTTTTACATACGCAATGCCATACTTCTCGCACTTGTATGATAAACATTGAAAGAAGAAGTTTAATTTTTGAAAGGAAAATGCTTTCGATAGTTTTTTGTTTTTTAACAGGTTTGAGATAGATAAGTCTTCCACAACAATCCTCATTGGTTTGGTTTTCACCAATTTAGCTGTTGCTTGATGGATATGGTTATTTCGGATATTCGTAATTTTCCTAGATAACCGCAGGTGCTCCGTTTTCGCTTTTTCATATCCGGCCGATTGAATTTTCACACCTTTTTTAAATCTCCTAGACATATCTCTTTGTGCTGACTTTTTCCTTTTCAAAAGTTTTTTAACCTTGGCATCTTTGTTTATATTTCGTTCTTTCATACCATTAGAAGCTACAAACAGCTCTTTTAAACCAACATCCACACCAATCGACTCATTCGTTAGTTCTTGTAATTCAAAGTCTTCTTGGAATCCTACACTCATCCACCAGTGACGACCATCAAATGTAACTCTTGGATTGGATGGTTTTTTGTTTCTTGGTAGTTGTTGGCTTGTTTTCACTTCTCCAATAGACTGAATATGAACTACTTTCTTTCCTATAATCAGTCTTTCATAATTGGCATAAAATCCTTGAATTAAATCTTTTTTGGATTTATAAGAAGTGTGATAACCATTTTTGTACTTTTTGAACGAATTTCTTCTCGCCGTATCAAAATCTTTTGAAGCCTGTTTAGGGACTTGTGCATTGATGTCTTTTAACCACCCATATCTCTTTTGCTTCTTGATCTTTGTAAATCGTTTCTGTAAAGCTAACTGTGAAACAGATTTTCCAAATAGCTTATAGTATCTATCGCTCATTCTTTTACAATAGTTATAAGCGAATCTTGCAGCACCAGCATGGTTTCTAAGCACTTGTTCTTGTTCAGGCGTTGGAATCAGTCTGACTTTCTTCGCCAATATCATCAGAATGTAACTCCTTTAATGAAAGATTTGTTCTTCTGAATCGTAGCGTGTTCCACCAGCATTCTCCTAAGACTACCAGGATACAAACCTGTTAATTCCGATACTTGACTAACTCGTGAAAATTTCATTATTATTCTCACCTCATTGAACCAAACATAGCACGTACGTTCGGTAAAATCAATGAAGTTTGATAGATTCAATAAAATTTATCTTGTTCAACTAAGGGCGCAATTCCTTAGCCAGTTCTCTTATGAACTTCTCATGTTTTCACATGAGCGCAGACTATATGTTTATCTACTTAGAGATAGAGGATTTTTCCACCACCATAGGCTTGTGATGTACTCTCGTCAGTTATACGAGATAGTCGTTGAACGTTCATCTTATCCATTTTGACTTAGATGATTCGAGGCGGAAGACCCATTGTTCTAGTGTTTAGGATTTAACCTTGCACGATCTGATTGATTTTTTCTGCTTTCGCGACATTCACGCTCGCTATTTCTAGCCACGTTGTAGTTCAATCAGCTTTAGGGATTGCCCGCCGTTAACCCTCACTACTAGCCAATCACTTGACTAGCAGGGCTTACTGATATATTTAATTAACTTTCATTATAATTGGTTAAATAAATCGTAACAGTTAGTTACCCTCTTCTTCCTTTTTCTTCTACTTTATCATGCCATCCTATATAATAGAAATAGAATTTAACAAGGGGAGTGCGAAGGTGACAAAAACGAAATGGCTAGTAGGTGGTGTCGTAACGTCTTTAATAACTGGCACCTTATTTGGCTGCGCGCAAGATCTTCCCTCAAAACCGAATGATACTAGTTGTTCAGATTGGGATTGGGATGATGAACTTGGGGTATGGCAGTGTGATGATAGTAGTTCAGGTTACCGTGGGCATTATTTCTATGGTGGGAGATACTATCAAAATAAATCCGCTTTTAAAAATTCATCGGCGTTTAAGTCGTATCAATCATCTGCGGAATTTAAAGGTGGAATTGGAAGTGGTTCAAAGGGCGGATTTGGGGGCTAACATATGTCGCAATACATAAGTGAACGAAAAGAGTTTTATTCGAAATATCCGAATTTCTGGTCGGATTTATATGACTGTGAGTATAGTTTGTTTCATGTTTTCTCTATAACAAATGAGACTAGGAAACAATTACACGTAGCAACTGAACGAATGGGAAAAATATTTTTTAAGACTGCTAGACTTTTGCGTAATTTAAGTGACGAACAGCTTCTTGAACTTGGTTTTCCTCCTGCGAGCTTAACGTTCATTAGAATGAAAGGATTATATCCTGAGTCTGTTATTTCACGATTTGATTTCGCTGTAACTGATGATAACCAAATTAAAATGCTTGAGTTTAATAGTGATACGCCAACTTTTATTATGGAATGCTTTCAAATGAATGGAAAAGTTTGCGGAAAACTAGGCTACGATGATCCAAACTTGGATCAAGAACGATTGCTATCTTCTGGTGTTACAAAAGCCGTTATGGAAGCGACAAAGGGAATAGATAACCCGAATGTTGTTTTTACAGCACATCATGAACATAGCGAGGATTGGAATACGACTATGTATTTGAGTCAGTTATGCCATGTTGAAAATAAAGTAGTGCCAATGTCAAAACTTAGAATTACAAAAGATGCTTTAGTGGATAGTGATGGAGTAAAGATTGATGTTTTATATCGTCAAACATATCCGATAGAAGATTTAATTGAGGATCAAGATCCTTATACAGGAGACTTGGTAGGTGTGGAACTGTTGCAACTTGTAAAAGCCGGAAAGCTTTTTATAATAAATCCTTTGTCAGCATTTTTACTTCAGCCCAAATCAATTCAGTGTCTAATTTGGGGATTAGCAGAAGAAGATGCTTTTTATACAAATGAGGAACAACAGTGGATTAAAGAATATATGTTACCTACATATTTAGAACGAGATGTATTTGTAGGAAAAGGTTCTTTCGTTCAAAAACCTTCATTTGGTAGGGAAGGGGACACAATTACCGTTCGAGATAAGGACGAAAATATTATGATGCAAAATGCACACCAAACGTATAAAGCGTCACTGCCGATATTTCAAAAATATATAGAACTTCCAGTCGTATCCTTGGAAACAGAGAAAGGGATGGAGAAACTGTCGTATGTGTTTGGTTCGTTTTTAATTGCTGGAAAAGCGAGTAGTATTGCTATTCGCGCCGGGGAAAAAATTACGGGGAATGAATCGTATTATTTACCGGTAGGGATAAAAAGGAGGAAAGTATATGATTAATTTTTTGTTATATTTAGCGGTAACACTGGGACTTTTATGCATTGGTCTTTTCCTAATGGAAGTGACAACGAAAGTAAAAGAATTTAAGTTAATGGCTCAAGGAAATAAGGCGGTAAGCTATGTACTTGGAGGGCGATTACTTGGGTTAGCTATTGTTTTATATTCGACAGCAGCTAACTCCATCTCACTTCTTGATATGGTTTCGTGGGGAGCAGTTGGTATTTTGGCTCAAATTATTGTTTATTATTTAGCGGAATGGCTTACGCCACGCTTTAATATAAACAAAAGTCTTGAAGAAGATAATCAAGCAGTCGGTCTGTTTCTTATGTTTTTATCGCTTTCCATTGGGATTGTAATTGCAGGTTGTATAACTTATTAAAAACTTTACGTTCAAACGTAAAGTTTTTTATTTTTATATATGTTAGTTTGCCATACCGTTTGAAAAAATTGTAGGCTACTGTTGACATCTATTTTAAATAAGAGTAACATTTTCTATGTAATAAAAAATAAGTCTCTGTTAGGTGAGGCTCCTGTATAGAGAAATGCTACTGCCCAAAAATGTCGAGAGACGCCAATGGGTCAACAGGAATGATCGAATTAAGGTTTTTCTTAACGTAGCTGGTAATGTACCTATGCTATACAGTGCTAAAACTCGGCGAGGGAGAGGTCCGTAGATTTCTAATTGTATTAGGAATCGTTTATTTGTGTATGTCATGACCTTTACTCTTTTCGGAGTAAGGGTCTTTTTGTTACAAATCTATGAGTAATTTCATAGTATAAACTATAAAATTAAACGAGGAGGTGAGGAGCATGTCAAATTCTGACTCGGTTCCGTTACCCATATACTTCAATTCAAAAATATATGATGTAGGCAGGAAACGACTTGTTCCTCCCTCTATATTTATCATAATGTAGCGTTTATATGTATGTTTAAGCGCTAGACACTGTTACGGTAAAGTGGATAAATTGAGAAACAAAGCGTTTCTTCCTATGTTGTACAGGAGGAGACGATAATATGTTATATGCAAACAAAACTGTGGGTAACACGTCATATAAATTAAGTAAAAAATCAATGAAAGAACAAACAATGCTTCAAAAAAATAAAGATTTATTAATTGAAATCGCAACGAGAGATGTAAAATCTGTATTTGCATATTTTAAAACAACAAGAGACGGATTATCTATGAAAGAGGCACAAAAACGTATTCAAGTATACGGCCGAAATGAATTAACTTCAAAAAGAGCGCGTATTGCGGAAGTAATGATGAAGCTAAGTGGAATGATTCCAGGTTTTTCAAAACAACATGTGCGTGATGGATCACAATGTGAGAAAATTACCGTGTCTCGAGTAGAGTGTTCTAGTGTAACAGGGTTAAACGGTGAATTAAAAATGATGAATTTGCCAGTACAAGAGCTTGTTCCTGGTGATATGATTTTTCTTTCAGAAGGTGAAATAGTACCAGCAGATGTACGTATCATTTACGCGAATGATTTATTAGTAAATGAATCTGTGCTAACAGGAAAAGATACAAATATTGAGAAATTTGAAAGCTGCTATCACCTTGAGCGCAAAAGATTTATTCCTTTAAAACGAATGAAAGACTATAATCCACTTGAACTTGAAAACGTATGTTTCAAAGGGACGTATATTGTTGGCGGAAACGCAAAGGCTGTAGTTGTTTCGACTGGGAAAAATACGTATTCAGGAATTCTTCATACTTGTTGTAGTAGAATGTCTTAATGTGTAAATGATGCTAAATATACAAAAACAATGTATAATAGACAAAGTTGAAAAAACGTAGAATGGTAATCTATTTATATAACCTTACGTGATGACGTGGGGTTATTATTTTTTGTAGTAGGAGAGGGATTATGAAAAAAGTATTATTAGTTGATGGTATGGCACTATTATTTCGTGCTTTTTACGCAACAAGTGTCTACGGACAATTTATGAAACGACAAGATGGTACCCCTACAAACGGGATTCATGGTTATATGAAACATTTATTAACAGCTATGCAAGCAATTGAACCGACACATATCGTAACATGCTGGGATATGGGAAGTACGACATTTAGAACAGAATCGTTCTCAAATTATAAAGCGAATCGTGCAGCGCCGCCTGAAGAATTAATTCCGCAATTTGATTTAGTACAAGAAATGACTGCGAAATTGTCTATTCCAGTTATCGGTATGAAAGGGTATGAAGCGGATGATTGTATCGGTACGCTTGCAAAACAATACTGCAATGAAGCAGAAGTATATATTTTAACAGGTGATACGGATTTACTTCAGCTTGTTGATAAGAACGTTACAGTTATGCTCTTGCGCAAAGGTATCGGAAATTACGAATATTATACACCAGAGAAGATCATGGAAGAAAAAGGTGTGGAGCCTTGGCAAATCGTGCATGCGAAAGCATTCATGGGAGATACGAGCGATAATTACCCAGGTGTAAAAGGTATCGGGGAAAAAACAGCGTATAAACTGATTCAAGAGCACGGAACAGTAGCAACTGTACTAGAAAATGTATCATCATTAACGAAAGCACAGCGTACAAAGATTGAAAGTGATTTAGAGAACTTAAATATTTCATTACAATTAGCACAAATTCACTGTGAAGTTCCAATTTCATGTTCACTAGAAGAAGGATTACACACAATGGATGAAGAAAAACTTAGATTTGTTTGTGAAGAAATGAATTGGGGAAGACCTGAAATATTAATCAATATGCTATAAATACTAGGAAGACCGATTACAAGTAAAATGAATCGGTCTTTCTTTTTTTGTATGTTCACAAAGTTGTCAGAAAATAAACGGAATTTTCATATGAAGTTCAAATAGAATTCACAACAATCAATTATTATAAGAACAACCAGATAATTCTTTATCTTTTATATAAACCATCCCCCAAGGAGGAAAATGAAAATGAGAAAAAAAGTGAGAAAATCTTTTAAACAATTATTAATTGAAAATAAACAATCACTATTAAATAATAAAGAAAATATGAAAGAAATTGAAGAAAGAATTGAGAAACGACATGTAGCATACAGAGTTGCTAGTAATTGAGTATGATAATTTTGTATATGAAAAAAGCTTGTAGTTTGGATAGTATCTAAACTACAAGCTTTTTCTTGTTTATTACTTCCACCAAATCCAAGCCCAAAAGTAATTTCTTATATTTCGAGGAGTAATGCGTATAAAACGTTCCCCGTCAAAGAAGCAATTTAAATTTGGAAGTGTTTCATCTGGATTTTCTGAAATATAGGTGACGATATTTTCATTGCTTGTAACGGTTACTGTAATTGGTGGGTCGGTAGGTGAAACTTGAAGTTGTAATGAAATATTCGCCGTGTTTTTAAATTCATTAGTAACAGGTGGGCTTTTCACTTGAACTGTGAATAATACGATAATTGTTTCGTTTGGTTCCAAATTAGCAGCAACTAGGAAACCGATATTTGGATTCGCTAGTGGAGAGCGTTCGCCGTTAATAAAGACAGTACCGTCCATAAATTGTAAACCTGCTGGAATGGTATCTTGTAAAGAAACATTTGAAAGTGAAATGTCAGAAGTATTCGTAATACGCACCGTATAATTAAAATATTGGTTTAAATAAGCTGAGCTGACGGAAGCATCTTTCACTACTGTCGCAGTTACAAATTGAACTGGTATACGAACGATATTTGAATTAACAATAAAAGTAATAATTGGGTCCTGCGGTGTCAATTGGAATGCGGCTGTGACGGAAGCAGAATTAATAATTGTACTGTTTGAAGGAATAGAAGTGACGAGAACTTTAAATGTTATCGTTGCTACTGAATCAGCTGGTAAAGCGCCGATATTCATACCAGTGTCTGGACGGACATTTGGAACCGGAGTGCCGTTAATTGTTACGCTGTTTTCTATAAATGTTGTACCAGTTGGAATGGTATCTAAAATAGAAGTACTTATTGTAGGAATAGGGGAATGGTTCAATACCTCTAATGTGAATGTAATAACATCCCCTATAACGGCGATAGATGTGTCAGTTGTTTTGTTAATACGAACCATAGGATCAACTACTGTTGTTGTAACGACATTTGTTTGCTTTGTAATTGTAATAGGTGGTTCATTCGGGTCAATGGTAACGGTATAGGAAACAGAAGCATCGTTATGAATTGCTAGTTGAAGAGTTGAAGAAGATATTGTTACTTGGAAAGTAATGATAGTAGATGCATTAGGAGCAAGATTTCCTAACGAAATACCTTTTTCAGGATTCGCATTAGGCTGATTGATTCCGTTAATCGTAACGCTACCCGTAACGAAGGTAGTATCTACTGGTGCGGTGTCTATGGCAAGGATATCTTCAATAGTCACATTACCATTATTCGTAATTGTAATTGTATACGTTATAGTTTGACTAGGTAATGCATTCGTAGCATTAACAGACTTTATGGCAAGGACATTATCATTTTGGACAGTTGTTGTGACGGTATTTGTTGTAGTTGTATTCGTAACAGGCACGTTATTTGGGTTGACTATATAGTTAAAGGTAGTAATGGCTTGGTTGGTCAGTTCATTTGGAGTTGGGATAGAAGTCACGGTTACTTGGAATGAAGCGATAGCATTTCCGCCAACAGTTATAGAACCAATTGGTATACCACTTACTGGATTAACTCCCGGAAGAGTTTCTCCGTTTACAACAACGCTATTCTCTACAAACGTAGTACCTTGAGGAATCATATCTTGAATGATTACATCATTTGCTGCAACATTACCAGTTTGATTGAGTGTAATCGTATACGTTAACGTGTCACCGACTGTTGCAAATGCAAGGTCAACAGCTTTATTACTATTTAAATTTGCATGATGAATTGCTGTTACGGCAGCTGATGAAAGAATAGTTTCGGTAATAGGCGGCTGGTTTGGTATCGTGTATTGGTATTCAATTGTACTCGTGTTAGAGATTGGATTTGTTTGCGGAATCGAAGTAACTCGTACTTGGAATAGAATAGTTGCTGTCGTATTAGGTGGAATGTTATCAAGTTGTATCCCGTTAAGTGGATTGTCATTTGGGCGAGCAGTTCCATTTACAATAACACTATTCTCTATAAAGCTCGTATTTGATGGGATGATATCAGTAACAATAATGTTTTCTACTTGTATATTCCCATTGTTTTTGATGGAAATTGTGTAAGGGATAATCGTTTGTAGATCGGCATATTGGATAGGCGTTGTTTTTGTTGCAATTAAATTAGCAGAAATAACTTCAGTGAAGGTAATATTACTAGTCGATATTTGTTCTTCGCCACTAATTGTATAACGAGAAGTTGATTGGTTTTGAATACGACTGCTAGCTGGAAGAGATACCACAGTAACGGAAAACGTGACAGGGATAGAAGCGTTAGGAGCAATCGTTCCTACAAGTATACCGGCACTTGGGTTCGCGTTAAGCTGAGGAATATTGTTTACTAAAACGCTACCTTCTATAAAGGTAGTTCCATCAGGTATATTGTCTGTAAATAAAGTAGCAGTAGCATCTGTGTTTCCTATATTTGTTAAATTTGTTGTATAAGTTAAAGTGTCACCAATCGTTACAGAAGTTAAATCAACAATTTTCAGTGAAACGATATCAGCGTCGTTAATTTGAACGAAAGTAGTATTGGAAGTAGTGGATTTTTGAATTGGTGCAAAGTCAGGATTGAAAATAAAGTCGTAGACGATGTTTGCAGTATTAGGCGTTGGATTTACAGCTGGTAAATTCGTAACGGAAACTTGAAACATTATTGTAGTCGCTTGACCTGACGCAATATTAGGAATGGAAAATCCGATATTTGGATCTGCTGCAGGAAGTACAGTATTGTTAACCGTGACACTTCCTGGAATAAATACTGTTCCATCTTCTATAGTATCTGTAAAAAAGATGGAGTTAGTTGCAGTGGATCCGTTATTTTGAATGAATACTGTATATTCAACGGTTTCATCAATATTTGCTAATACTTTATTAGCGGATTTTGTAGCGATAAGAATAACATCAATAAATTGTATATTTGTAGTATTGGAAGAGGTCGTTTCTGAAATTGGTGGTGCGCTTTGTTCCGGTTGATATTCATAGTGAATGATAGCGATATTATTAATATTATTTTGTGATGGTATAGAAGTTACATTTACTTGGAACGTAACAATAATCGTATTGTTTGGAAGAATGATATCAAGATTGATACCGGTACTTGGATTTTCATTAGGTCTTGGTATGCCATCAACAAGGATGCTATTTGGAACGAATGTTGTGCCAGCGGCAATTGCATCAATTAGGAGAGTATTTGTAATAGGTACTGTACCAGCGTTTGTAACGGCGACTGTATACGTGATGATTTGACCGATGCGTGTAATGGATCTATTGGCGGATTTAATTGCACTAACATTTGCTGTTCGCACTTCAGTATTTACTGCATTTGATAACGATCTACGCTGAATAATAGGAGAACTAGGGTCAATTTGGTATTCATACGAAGTGTCTGAAGTGTTAATGACTGTGTTGCCGGAAGGGATACTTGTAAGTTGTACTTGAAATGAAATAGTGACTGTTTCATCTGGTTGTATCGTGCCGAGAGTTACTCCGTTTTCAGGGTTCGCACCAGGCTGAATTACATTGTTTATTGATAAGCTATCTTCAATGAATATAGTACCCTCTGGAATATTGTCAATGAACACAGTATTGTTAGCTGGAATAGTTCCTATATTTTGTAGTGTATTTGTGTAAGTGATATTTTGCCCGATGGATACGAAAGTAACATTCGCCTGTTTAACAGAAATAATATTTGCATTTTGAAGTGATGTTGTAACGATATTAGAATTTGCAGAGCGATTCACTGGTGGAGCTGTAGGAATACTTACATATTGGTAATTTGCAGATGATTGATTTACAATTTCGGTTTCAGTTGGTGGATTATTTGTTTGTACTTGAAATAGTATCGTTTTGGAACTGTTTGGTGGAATCGTTCCAATTGGTATTCCGTTTTCTGGATTTGTACCAGGCTGAAGTACACCGTTAATTGTGACACTGTCTGGAACGAATGTAGTCCCAGCTGGAATATAATCTGTAAAAGTAATATTTATTGCGTCAACATTTCCAGTATTTTTCACTTCAGAAATATAAAGTATAGTTCCGCCAATATCTACAGTTATCGGATTGGACGTTTTTGTAATTGTTAATTGTGCTTGCACGAAATTTGTAATGACAATATTACTTGTAGATGTTTCAGTAATAGGCGGTTGCCCTGGGTCTGGTTGAATTGTATATGTTGTATTAGACTGATTTGTAATCGATTGCTGTGAGAATGGATCGTTAATAAGAATTTGGAACGAAATAAGGTGAGTAGCGTTTGCTGCTAGGTTAGGCAAAGTAACACCTGCATTCGGATTTGCACCAAGTATAGCTGTTCCGTTAAGTGTAAAACTATTTTCTACGAATGTAGTACCTTCTGGAATCGTATCTGAAAATATGAGATTAGTAGCTGGAATATTTCCGGTATTTTCTAGTGTTATCGTATAGGTCAAAATATCCCCTGTTGTTGCTTGTTGTGCATTGACTGCTTTTAAAGAAAGCACATTCGCGTCCGAAATTTGTGTGAAAGCTGGATTAGAAGTAATGGTTCGAGAGAGGATAGGAGCAGTCGGATCGGCGATAAAAGTATAGTCAATACGGGCTATATTAGAAATTGGATTCACACTTGGAATGGATTGAACGATCACTTGGAATGTGGCAGTGACGATTTCTGAAGGTGCAATGGAATTTAATGAGATCCCTACGCTTGGATTGGCACCTGGAGCTGAAACGCCATTAATGGTTACACTATTCGGAATAAATGCAGTTCCTTCTGGGACTAAATCTGTTAAAGTAACTGTATTTGCAGTTGTATTCCCGTTATTTTGAACGACTACAGTGTAAGTGATAGTACCATTAGTAGACTGTACGAGGGAATCTGTATTTTTAATTACAGATAGCGATGCATCAACGACAGTTGTACTAACAGTATTAGATGAAGAAGTTGCTGTAACTGGAGGTTGACTTGGGTCAACAATATACGTGTAACTTGTAAGTGCTTGATTTATAATCGCTCCTTGCGGTGGAATAGAACTTGCAAGAAATTGGAATGTAATCGTAGCAGAATCACCTGGTGCGATGATACCAACTGGAATACCGAGAGTTGGACTTGCATCTGGAAGTGAAATCCCGTTAAGCGTAACACTATTTGGAACAAATAATGCCCCTTCAGGGACTCCATTAATGAGTAATACAGAATTAGCAGGGAAGTTTCCAGTATTCGTTAATGTTGCTGTATACGTAATGATATCTCCGATAGATACAATTGATCGATTTGCTTCTAAAACAGTTGTAACAGTCGCGTTATTAATTTGTGTGGAAGCACTATTAGAAGTTATAGTACCTGTAACAGGAGGAGAAGTCGGATCAACTATAAATTCGTATTGAATAGATGCAACGTTTGTAATTGGGTTCGAAGGTGGAGTAGATGTAACGATGACTTGGAACGTAACGGTTGAGGAACTACCAGTATTCACAGTTCCGATATTCACTCCGTTATTTGGATTGGCACCTGGGATGGTACTTCCATTTACAGTGAAACTATTTTCAACAAAAGTCGTTCCTACTGGAATTGAATCTGAGAAATTTACATTCGTAGCGTTTGTATTGCCGCTATTTTGAAGTAAAACTGTATAAGTGATCGTGTCTCCGATATTCGCAAAGGCTGTATTAGCAGTTTTTACAGCTGAAAGCGTTGCTGAATTAATAGAAGTAACGAAGACGTTCGTTTCCACATTGCCAGGCTGAGCTTGTAATGCATTTCCTACGTTATATTGGAAGTTTACAAATCCTAAGTTTTGGAGTTCTGTTGTGAATGTTGTTGGATTGCTTACGATTTGTACTTGAAATACAATTGTTACCATTTGATTTGGAGTGATTGTATTTATACCAACGCCATTAATAATAGAAGCGGAAGGTAATGGAGCACCATCAACAATAACTGATCCTGCAACAAACTGTGTCCATGTCGGTAAAGGGTCTGAGAAGATAACATTGTTAGCGGAAATATTTCCCGTATTTGTAATCGTAGTTGTATACGTAATCGTATCACCGATTGTTGCAAAAGCTTTATCACCTATTTTAATCGTGTTTAAAATTGCACTTTCGATTTTTGTGGAAACGGTAGTAGAAGTAATGTTTTTTGAAATAGGAGGATTAGCTGGATTGACAATATGTTGGAAACTAACGCTAGCTTGATTGGTAATTGGATTTATAGGCGGAATTTCATCGGCATTAATATGAAATGCTACGATGACAGATTGGTTTGGCGCGATATCGCCAATTGGAACGCCTGTAATGATATTTGCATTATGGATGCTAGTTCCGTTAATTGTAAAGCTATTCGGTTCAAAGGAAGTTCCATCTGGAATCAGGTCGGTAAAAATAACATTCGTCGCACTAACATTTCCGCTATTTGTTATTGTAACGGTGTAGACAATATCTTGCCCGATATCCACTGTTGCCACATTTGAATTTTTTTGTGCGGTAAGGATAGCGCTATTAATTTGTGTTGTCGTTGTATTAGATTGATTGGAGGTTGTAATAGGTGGCTGGCTAGGATCAACGACATAATGATATGTGGTAGAAGCAGCGTTAGAAATGGGGTCAAGTGTTGGAAGTGTAGCAACTGTTGCTTGGAAAGTAACGATTGCTGTATTACCACCAGGAATGGAACCGATATTTACACCAGTAGATAAATCAGCGATTGGAATGGTTTGCCCGTTAACTGTGAAACTGTTTGGAACGAAAGTGAGATTGCTATTCAGAATATCAATAATGGTTACATCTGTAGCGGTCGTATTCCCGGTATTAGGAAGGTTAAGTGTAAATGTTATTGTATTACCAACATCAGCAAAAGTAAGATCTGCTGTTTTTGTACTAATAATATTTGCGTTGTTTATTTGAAGAAGTGTCGTGTTGGAAGTAGCTGCACTCGATACTGGCGGATTCCCTGGGTCCACAGTAAACGCATAAGTCGTGGATGCTATATTTGGTGCTGGATTACTAGGGGGGATGCTGTTCACTGTAACTTGAAAGACGATACTATATATTTCATTTGGTGGAAGTGCTGCAAGTAATACACCTGTATTTGGATCCGCATTAGGTTGTAAAATGCCATCGACAGTTAATGTGTTAGGAACAAATGTGAGTCCACTTGATAATACATCTGTGAATACAATATTAATTGCATCCGTATTTCCTATATTTGAAATAGAAGTAGTGTAAAAAACAGTTTGCCCGATATCTGCAAAGGATACATTTTCATTTTTCGTCATGGATAATATAGCTTCTTTCATTTGCGTTGAAACAGGATTACTAATTGAAGTTTCTGCATCAGGCGGCGAGACTAATTGATACGATGTTGATGAGAAATTTACAGCGGGGTTTTGTGTTGGTAAAGAGGTAACAGTTACTTGGAACGAAACATTTACTGTATTCCCAGCTGTTATAGGGCCGATATTTACACCGTTCGATGGGTCCGCACCGCTTTGAGGAATGCCATTAATAGAAAATGAGTTTGCAATAAATGTAGTTCCGCTCGGGGCAGTATCTGTGAATATAACATTTTGTGCAGATGAATTTCCGTTGTTTGTTAAAGTAACAGTATAAGTGAGTGTGTCCCCGATATGACTAAATGATTTATCGACTTGTTTTGATGAAAGAATGGTAGCAGTATTAATGGTAGTAAACACTGTATTTGAAGTAGCAGTTCTTGAAACAATTGGTGCATTAGGATCGGCGATGAATGTGTAAGAAGCAGTAGCGGAATTGGCAATAGGATTTTGGGCTGGTGTAGAAGTAGCGGTAACTTGAAATGCTATAGATATTGAGCTGTTAGGAGCAATTGATCCAATCGTTATACCTGTATTAGGAGTAAGGCCAAGGTGTGTGATGCCATTTATTGTGACACTATCGGAAACGAACGTTGTGCCGTCTGGAATAAGGTCAGTGAACGTAATATTTGTTGCATTTGTATTGCCGTTATTCGTTAAAATTGTTGTATAGGTAATGGTATCACCCAGTGTTACAAGTGTTTGATCGACCGATTTTATCATCGTTATCATAGCATCTAGTATAGGGTTTGTAACGATATTCGTTGAAGTAGAAGTAGTAGCAGGAGCTGAGCTTGGATCGACAGTATAAGAGTATAAAATCGTATCATTACCCATAATCGAACTTGAAGGTGGCACTGAAATAACATTTACTTGGAAAGTAACAGTTACTGTTTCACCAGGAGCGATATTTGGTATAGTTACTCCAAGTGCAGGCTGTGCACCAATTTGCTGAAGACCATTGATTGTGACCGAATTTGGTATAAATGTAGTGTTAGCTGGAATAGCGCTTGTGAATGTTATATTCGTTGCTGGTGTATTACCGGTATTTGTAATCGTAGTTGTATACGTAATTGTATCTCCGACAGAAATAATGGATTTATCGGCACTTTTTGTAGTTGTTAATATAGCACTCTTAATTTTTGTTGAAACTGTATTAGATATATTCGTTTGTGATACAGCAGGTTGGCTAGGATCGACCACATGTGCAAACTGTACAGAACTAAAATTCGAAACTGGATTTATGCTTGGAATGTTTGTTACAAGTACATTTATCGTAATAGCAACCGTACTACCAGGGTTTATATTTCCAATCTGAATCCCGTTCCCGGGATTTCCAATTTGCTGCGCACCAGAATCATTTACAAGAGTGCCAGATATAAATGTCGTTCCATCAGGCAAAATATCCGTGAAAATTATATTTTGTGAAGTGACATTTCCAGGGTTACTTAATGTGATTGTATAAGAAATGGTATCGCCAATTGTTGCGAAAGCTTTATCTACAGATTTAACGAGAGCAATTTCCCCAGCATTTATTTGTGTCGAAACAGAATTAGATGACGTACTTCGTGAAACAAGTGGTAAATTAGGTCCTGTCATAAATTGATAATTAATAGAAGCGCCGTTTACAACCGGTGAGTTTGGTCCTCCGGGTCCGATTGTAAAAATAGGATTTGGGATACTAACTACTTGCACACGGAAGGTAACGTTTATAAAATCTCCTGCAATAATATCCCCAATGGGTATCCCATTTGCTGGATTTACTCCAGGTAATAAAACCCCACCTACTCGAACGCTATCCTCTATAAATACCGTATTATTTGGAATCGGATCTGTAAAAATGATATTCGTAGCAGTTGTGTTTCCTATATTCTCTAATAAAACTGTATACGTTAAAAATGAATTTCCAGGAGCGATGTCAGAAAATAGACGATCCACGCTTTTTGTTGCTTGGATGGTTGCTTCGTTAATTTGCACTAAAGTTGGATTACTTGTAGCTGTTTCTGTAACTGGTGGCTGGGTAGGGTCCACAATGATAGAGTATGTTGTGCTAGATTGATTTAACGTTGGATTTGTAGCTGGTATTGAACCAACAATCGCTTGAAAACTAATTGTTGTCGTTCCTCCAACTGGAATTGCGTCTAAAGAAATCCCGTTATCTGGTCTAAATCCAAGTTGTGGGATTGTATTAATTTGGACGCTATCAGGCACGAATGAAAGTTCAGGTGGTAATATATCGATAAAAACAGGTGTGTTTGCGGTAGTATTTCCGCTATTAGTGAGCGTAGTTGTATACGTAATTGTATCTCCAACAGCAGCAAATGCACTGCTCGCAGTTTTTGTTGCGATAACGGAGGCAGTATTTACTTGTGTAAAAGTTTTATTGGATTTAACGGTTCGTGAAACAGGCGGTTCATTTATATCAACAATAAAGCTATATTGAAGCGATGATTTGTTCGGAATTGGATTAGGGTTTGGAAGAGTTGTAATGTTTACTTGAAAGCTGAGTATAAATGATGCATTTGAATTTATGTTACCGATATTGATACCGTTTTGTGGATTTGCATTAGGGATGGTTGTTCCATTTACTGTAAAACTATTTGGAATAAACGTCGTACCATTTGGAATTAAATCTGTAAAAATAACATTGTTTGCGGTAGTGTTGCCGGAATTAATAATGGTAGAAGTGAAAGTAAGTGTATCTCCGATAGTAGAGAATGTTGAATTGACAGTTTTATTTATAGATAGAGTAGCATCAATAATTGGAGTAACCGTCGTATTCGTAATTGTACTACCAACAGCAGGTGATTGGTTTGGATTCACGGTATATTCATAATTTACAAGAGCATTATTTGTTAATGTGCCACTAGGTGGTATCGCTAAAATTTGTGCTTGAAAAGTAATGAATACAGTATCTCCAGGCGAAATATCTGCTAAGTGAATACCAAGTGATGGATCTAATCCCGGTTGTGGAACATTATTAATAGTTACAGAATTTTGAATAAATGAAGCTCCAGCGCCAAGTCCATCTGTTAAAACAGTTGCACTAGCGGGAATATTTCCTGTGTTCGTAACTGCAATTGTATAGGTGACGATATCTCCAATTGCAGCCGTAGGTGTATTTACTGACTTCGTAGCGATAATCGTAGCATTGTTAATTTGAGTTGTTATTACGTTACTTAATGCATTGGCGGATGCTGGAGGTAAGTTAGGGTTTACGACATATTGGTATGTTGTGTTACTTTGGTTCGGTATTGGATTCGTATTCGGGATGGAATTTACTTGCACTTGGAATGAGATAGTTGTATTTGCATTCGGGTTTATTGGATCGATTGCTATTCCATTTGCTGGATTTACATTAGGGAGTGTATTCCCATTTACTGTTACACTATTAGGAATAAACGATGTGCCACTTGGGATTACATCTGTAAATATCACATTTGACGCAAGTGTGTTTCCGTTATTCGTTAAAGTAGTTGTGTACGTAATAATGTCATTTACGTTAGCGAACTGTTTATCTGCAGATTTTGTAGCGGTAATAGAGGCGTTATTAATAGTTGTCTGTACAGTGTTAGATGCCACCATCTGCATGACGGCTGGCTTGGATGGATCGTACGTGTATTGGAATGTAGTGCCTGATTGATTTGTAATCGGATTTACAGCAGGGATAGTTGGTATAAAAACTTGGAATGCAACAGTACGTGATGAATTTGCTCCTATCGTACCAATAAGAATGCCGTTAGCAGGATTTGCATTTGCTATAGGAACACCGTTAATCGTTACAGTGTTAGGAAGGAAGATAGTACCAGCTGGAATGATATCTGTAAACGTTACATTGGAGGCAGGTATATTGCCATTATTACTTAAAACTGTTGCATAAGTTATGACATCACCAACATCAGCGAAATTTGTGCTCGTTAGTTTCGTAGAAACAATATTAGCGGTATTAATTTGTGTCGTTACTATATTACTAGTAGCATTTCTAACAACAGCAGGTAAATTTGGATCTGCGATAAAGCTATATTGAAGTGCAGCACTGTTTTGAACTGGATTTGGTGAAGGTAAACTATTTGTACTAATTTGGAAAACAATTGTTGTAATGCCGCCTGCTGGAATTGTACCGACTTGAAGACCGACACTTGGATCCGCACCTAGCTGTAAAGCGCCGCCTATAAAAGTACTATTTGGTACGAGAGTTGTGCCAGGAGGGGGTATATCGGTAACGACTACATTATTTGCTGGAGTATTTCCAGGGTTAGCTAGGGCAATTGTGTATGTGATCGGTTGCCCAACATCTGCAATAGTTAAATCTACCTGTTTGACAATAACTACATTTGCTAAGTTGATTTGTGTACTTACAGTGTTACTTAAAGAGGTTTCTATAGTTGGTGGGTCGCCCGGATTTAAAATAAAGCTATACTGTGTACTAGATGAATTTATTGTTGGGTTTTGTGTGGGTAAAGAGGTGACAGTTACTTGATAAGAGACGGTAAGTGAGCCGTTAGCAGGAATGGAAGGTAACGGAACACCGACATTTGGATCGGCGGTATTTTGGAGTACACCATTAATAAGGAAAGTGTTTGGGATAAAGGTAGTACCGTCAGGATTCGTATCAACGAAAGTAGGACTATCAGCGGAAACACTTCCTGCATTCGTCAAAGTAACGGTATAAGTTAATATATCTCCTACGGTAGCAAACGCTCGATCCACTGCTTTGTCTGAAATGACATTTGCGTCATTCACTTGAGTAAATGTAGTGGTTGAAGTTGTGTTCTTACTTACAGGGGAAGCATTTGGATCCACAATAAAGTTATAGGCAATAGAAGCGCTATTTGAAATAGGATTTGGATTTGGTATGCTAGTTATTAATACTTGGAATGAAGCTGTGATTGTAGTACCGGCATTAATACTACCAATAGTAATGCTAGTTGGTGTAATGCCTGGCTGAGTAATGCCGTTAACTATGACACTGTTCGGTACAAAGGCAGTACCATTCGCAATTGAATCGGATAGTACTACATTGTTCGCCACAACATTTCCATCGTTTGTAAGAGCAAAGGTATAAGTTAATACATCTCCAACTTCCGCAAATGTTTTATCTACAGACTTAGTAGCATGAAGATTTGCTAGTCTAATTGTTGATGTAACTGAATTAGAATTTGCTGTTTTTGAAGTTGGTGGCAGACTGGGATTTACAGTATATAAATAAGAAGCGAAAGCATTATTAATGATAGGATTTTGGGCGGTAATATTGATGACCGTTATTTGGAAAGAAAGAGTAACAGTGGCACCGCCAGGAATTGTGCCAATAGGTAAAGCAATGAGAGAATCTACATTTTGCAAAACTCCGTTTAGTGTTACAGTACTAGGAGTCAATATCGTTCCATTTGGAAGTGGATCTGTTAGTTGAACGTTAGTTGCAGCTGTATTTCCACTGTTTGTAATAAGAATTGTATAACTAATTGTTTCACCAATTGTAGCAAATTGTTTATTTGTTGATTTTGTTAATGTTAAATTCGCATTGTTAATTTGAGTGGAAACGAGATTAGAAGAAATATTTTTTGTAATTGGTGATTGGCTAGGATTGACGGTATATTGATAAGAAGCACTTGAACCATTAGATACGACATTTGACGCGGGTATTGTGTTTACTACTACTTGAAATGAAACAGTTTTTGTTGAGCCAGTTGGGATCAATCCAATGTTCACACCGTTAGCGGGATTTGCACCCACTTGTGTCGTGCCATCTATTGTTAAACTGTTAAGGACAAAAGTTGTTCCGGTAGGAATGACATCTGTAAAAATAACGTTGTTCGCATTCGTATTACCTGTAGCTGTAAAGGAAACGGTGTAAGTTAATGTATCACCAATATCTGCAAAATTTTTATCTACTGCTTTTGCCATAGTTACAGTAGCGTTATTCACTTGAGTAGATACGATGTTGGTCGTATCAGTCCCACTTACTGCCGGCTGATTTGGCACAGGAATATATTGATAAGTTGTTGTACCACTATTTAATATTGGATTTGTTTGCGGGATAGAAGGAACGAATACTTGGAATGAAACAGTAGTCGTAGAATTAGCAGCAATAGTTCCGACGGATATACCATTAGCGGGATTTGCACCAGCTTGAGTAACGCCGTTAACAGTTACACTTCCTGGAATGAAAGTAGTCCCGCTAGGAATCGGATCTGTATATAAAACGTTCGTTGCGGCGATATTCCCTATATTAGCTAAGGCGATACTATAAGTTAACGTTTCGCCAATATCGGTAAAGATTTTGTTAACTGATTTTGTACCATTAATATCTGCGAGGTTAATTTGTGTTCCTGCAGAGTTGCTTGTTGCAAGACCATTAAAAGTCGATCCACCGGCAATTGGTGTATATTGAAATGTAATATTAGCAGTATTAGAGATAGGATTTTGGCTTGGAAGAGAAACGACAGTTGCTTGGAAAGTTACTGTACGAGAAGCGTTATTATTAATTGTTCCAAGAGATATACCAGCAGCTGGATTTGCATTTGTTTGAGGTACGTTATCTATCGTTACAGTGCCAGGTATAAAGGAGGTACCGTTAGGAAGACTATCTATAAAAATAACGTTATTGGCGGGAAGAAGCCCGGTATTAGGGATAGTAACGGTATAAGTGAGGACGTCTCCAATTGCAGCGACACTTTTATTCACATTTTTCGTTGCTTGTATGTTAGGTGAATTTATATTAATTTGTAATCCGACTGTATTTAACATATATGCATCTCCGTTAGTTGTTAAACGGATTGCGGCGGATACTTGGGAATTTGTTAAATAAGGAGAAATATCAATAGAAGTAATGTCCCAGCCTTGCCTTCCTGCAGAGATATTTGTACTTGTAGAAGCGCTTTGATTTCGTGTTCCAAATGTCCCGGTTGTATCTAAATTTCCGGCGGCATTATTTACTTGAGAACCGAAGAAATTATTTACAGCATTATTTGGCCCAGATAAGGCATTTAATGAACTGAAATTCGGTCCAAATAAAGCTTGATCCCCAGTTAAATCAGCATCTCCTTCAGTAGAACTTAAAAATAATCTCCCGCTTACAGGTCCCCCTGACGGTGTTAAAAAGCCTGAGACAGATACATCTGCACTACCGGTATCGGCGGAAACGCGATTACCTGCTACATAAATGGTTAAGTTTCTTGCGGGTAAGGAACCGTTTTGATAAGCGACAATGAGCGTCCATCCAGAAGAATTGATAGCTCCGTTAGAAGCATCTAAAGGATCAACAAGTCCAGGGACAGAGCCGGTTGTATAAGAGCCAGATCCTCCAGCTTGAACGAGGGATGTTACATCTGCGGAACGCGTATAGAATCCAAATGTGACAGATCCAGAAACGAAGGTTTGATTAGAAGCTGTAACGGTTGAAGGGGTAATTGAGTATGTTGACACAGGTGTTGTAAAAGAAACAGGGTTTCCTAATACACTCGTAATATTTTGATCACGAGATAAGTAGTTTCCACCCCAAACAAGTTCTGCATAAAGAATAGTACTACCAGCAGGGATATTTAAAATAGCGGTAGAACTATTTTGTGTATAGTTTAATGTTGTACCCGCAGGAAAAGTAGTTACTTGTAAAGCGGTATTCGTAGTTGCGAATGCACCAATTGCCCCGATTGTACCAGCACGGTTTAGATTACTAATTTTACTTAAGCCTAAAGTATTTCCTGTAATAGCGAGTGCGCCGTTAGTGGTGGTAGAAAATCGATTCGTAATCGGCATGTTGTCACCTCATTTACAATATAGTCTTGGTCAAAATAGGATATGTGTGTGACAGATAAAGTGAAACATGTACAAGTTGATTTGATAATAATGATTTAAATGTCTAGATAAGGGGATGAAGTATGCTTGAATTGGAAATTAAGGTGGAGCGTCTTAGGGAAGAACAAATAGGCGATATTGTAGCATTATCTTCTTATATTGGGTGGGATTATAACAGAGAAGAAATTGAGACTATTTTTGATTCAGGTATCGTATATGGTGTGTGGAATGAGAGGGAGAAACTAATTGCTAGCGCGGCAATAATATTATATGGGGAGAAATTAGCGTCTATCGGAATGGTCATTGTACATCCGAATTATAAGGGGAGAGGGATTGGAAAGGCGATAACGGATGCATGCATTAAGAGCGTATCGGTTCAAACTCCCATTATGCTTATTGCTACGGATGAAGGAAAGCCTCTATATGAAAAATTAGGATTTAGAGTAGTAAGCTATGTTTCTAAATACATATGTAGCTCGTACAATGTGAATGATTATTGTGTGGGAAATGAAGATTATATGGTGAAGTATGAAGAGTGTGATTTAGAAGAAATAATAAAATTGGATGAGTGTGCGTTTGGAACAAATAGAGAAGAGTTTTTAACGAAAAGAATGATACAAAGTGAACTGTGCATTGTTGTAAAGGACAAGGAACAAAATGTATTAGGTTACGGTTTAAGTATACAAACATCAGAAAATAAAATAATAGGACCAATCGTTGCGAAAAATGATGCGATGGCAATGAGGATTGTACATCATTTAGCAAGAGAGCATAATGGTAAATTAAGAATGGATGTACCAGAAGGAAAGAATGGTTTCATGAAAGAATTAGAGATTACTGGTTTTCAAAAGGTTAATACACCACCAATTATGATGAAAAATAGCGATAAATTATTAAAAAGGAGTAATGAACTGTATAGCGTTGCGGCACAAATTTTTGGATGAAAAAGAATCCTTCTGAATGAAGGATTCTTTTTATTAATCACGATATTGGTCGTGAGTTGGTTGAAAGAGGTCTTCCTCGATATCTCTCACCATAGAAAAATGATCAACGTTATAATGACCGTGTAGAGTTTTATTATGATGACCGATGATTTGCTCTGCAGATAATACGTCGGAATCAGTTGTGGAATGACCGTTTTTAATTAATGTAACGTCAAATCCTTGTACAGTAGCTGTTCTAACAGCGGTGTCGATGCAATGTTCTGTTTTACATCCACCGATAACGATATGGTTAATTTTTTCTTCTTTCAAAAGTTCGAGTAAAGAAGTGCCATAGAATGCGTTTGTTGCTGCTTTATTAATAAGGATTGCAGACTGAGGTACTTTAATTTCATTATGTACTTCAAATCCTTCTCCGCTGCCAGAAGCAACATCGATATCTCTTACGAAAACAATAAGGGCATTTGAATCTATCGCTTTCTGTACGGCTGTATTTAGTGTAGATAATAACTCGGTTTTACGAAAAACTTCATTTTCTTGTTCATTTCCATCCATTAATTCTTGCTGCGCATCGATAATTAATAGTGCTTGTTTCATCGTGTCTCCCCTTTAATATGAAATAAGTTCCCCTATACATATTCATTCAAATTGTAGGGAAATCCTCTATTGTCTATGAAGTAGACGATAGATTTACAAAGTTGTCAAAGAAATTTCATTCTCATAGCGTGTAAAAACATGTATGATAGGAGATGGAGAATTTTTGAGTAGGTGGGAATAACATGCAAACAGTAGAAGATTATCTTTCATTCTTACATACGAAAGGATTTAAACTATCAGAGGAAGCACAAGGATTTATTATGTTTGGACAAGGATATACTGGTGCATCTGATGGAATTGTGAACGCAGCAATAGAAGCGACAATTAAACATCAATTACAGTTTGATGGGAGTTATTTTGTTGCGTTATTAGAACGATTGAAAGAAGAAGAAATTACAGATAAAAAAAGCGCAAAGGCTTTTATGCGGAAGTTACAAGCGTAACTTCATGCAGCCTGCGCTTCTTTTTTTGTTTTGGAAGGTAATTCAACAAAAATCATGCCTAGAAAAATACATAAGCATCCGATAATAGCAGAAATAGAAAGTTGTTCGTTTGCAACGAGAACGCCTGTTAAGGCAGCAAAAACGGGCTCCATTGCGAAAATGATTGCTACTCTCGTTGGAGACGTATGTTTTTGTGCTGATGTTTGAATGAAAAAAGCAATGGATGTCGCGAATAGGGAAGTTAAAAATAGAGCAAATAAAAAGGAAGAATTCGTCCATAGTGCTATTGAAAATAATTTTTCCCAATCTTCAAACAAAAAGGCGCAAATAGAAGAAAACATGCCGACAGCTAATACTTGCGACGTGCTTAATAATAAAGGTGATATTTTCTTAGAGAAGAAGCCGTTAACGAGAATATGAGCAGCGAAAGCGACTGCACAACCGAGAACGAGTATATCTCCAATGTTTAATTGAAAAGAATCACCAGCCGTTAATAAGTATAAACCTGCTGTTGCTACAGCAATACCAAGTACGATAAAAATGGTAGCTTTTTGTTTTAAAAAGATAAAAGACAAAATGGGTACCATAACGATACTAAGCCCTGTTAAGAAACCTGCTTTTGAAGAGGTTGTATACAGTAAGCCAAATGTTTGTAACACATAGCCAACACATAAAAAGAATCCAACGATTAATCCAGCGAGGCTACTCTGTTTTATATCTTGTTTTGTAGTTTTTTTTGCGAAAATCATTTGAACGAATAATAAAATAATTCCAGCGAATAAAAAGCGAATACCATTAAAGGTAAATGGACCAACGAAAGACATAGCATTTTGAACGACAACAAATGTAGCTCCCCAAATAAAAGAGACAAATAATAAAGCAAGAGGAGCAATCCAATCTTTTTTCACACTCATACCCCCGTTAATTTTGTAAGATAGCTTTTCTAGCTAATTCATCAGCTACTTTATTTTGACTACTTGGAATCCACTTAATAAAAAAGAGATCGAAACTTTTTATGTACTGCAGTGCTTCCTCTAATAGCGGTGCAAACACTTTATTTTTTGCGTATTCTTTTTCAACAGCTCGCTCGACAAGTTGCGAATCTGTACGAAAAGAGACAATGTTATAATTATGCTCCGTGCAATATTTTAATGCAGCAAGTAAAGCGTGGTATTCTGCTTCATGATTGGACATTGTCCCAAGGGGCAATGATAATTGTACAGCTGGTTGCACCCCTTTAATAAATACGCCTGCACCAGAAGGACCAGGATTTCCTTTTGATGCACCATCAATATATACTTCAATCAAAATGAGAAACCTCCAAATGATAAGATGATCCCCTACTTATATGTTTCCTTTTAAGTAGGGGATAGAGTAACTTAGCCGATTGTAATACTATAACGACATGTAAATGTTTCATTCGCTTGTAAAGATTGAATTCCTTTTTTTTCCTTGAAATCTTTTGCTGGAGTTACTTCATCGGCAATTCCGTACCAAGGTTCAATACATAAGAAAGGTGCATTCTCGCCTGGTGTCCATACGCCGACAAATGGGAATCCGTCAAATTCTACTTTTACAAATTTATTATGTTTATGAGAACGGATAGAGATTTCATCCGTATTCATATTTTCAAAAATAAGTGCATCATTTTTGAATAAATCGTATGTAAGTGGTAATTCATGCGTATTTTCAGCGATTAATTGCTTTTTACTTGAAAGGTAAGGTCCTTCTAATACGCTTGTTTCTAAGCGTTCAGAACCATTAAATGATAAATGATAATCTGTAAATGATTCGCCCTCTAATAAGGGGAAGTTGAAACCAGGATGTGCTCCGATTGAGAAGAACATCTCTTTTGAAGTAGGGTTATTTACTTCATATGTTACATGAACGATTTGTCCGTCCAGCTCATAAGAAACGAGTAATTCGAATTCGTATGGGTATTTTTTTAATGTTTCTTCATTACTAGTTACAATATAAGTGATTTTCGTTTCACTTTGTTCTTTTACAGAGAATGTAAGATCACGAGCAAAGCCGTGTTGTGTTAAAGAATATGGTTTACCATCTACATAGTATGTATTATCTACTAATCGGCCGACAATTGGGAATAAAATTGGTGCGCGGCGCCCCCAATAAGTAGAATCGCCTTGCCATAAATATTCAGTGTTATCTTCTTTTAAGCGAACGCTTTGTAATTCTGCACCTTTGTCAGAAATGGAAACGATCACTTTTTCATTTTGAATTGTTGCTGTCATGAAGTGAAACCTCCTAAAACTTTCATATGTTTTATTATACGTTGTCTAAAAGAAAAAAGGTAGTTAATGATAGGAATCTATTGACGAAAGGGAGTGTATTGCGTAGAATATAATCTTGTTGCTTAAAAAACGAATAACGTGGTTCGAAACCATCCCACGTAAAAAAACTAAGGAGATTTTGTCATGAATATTAGAACATTAGTCGGTAATGGTATTTTAGCGGCATTATATATTGCTGTTTCTATGCTTATTCAGCCATTTGGCTTTACGAATGTACAGTTTCGTATTTCAGAGATGTTTAATCATCTTGTTGTATTTAATAAGAAAGCAATTTACGGAATTGTATTAGGTGTATTTTTAACAAATCTCTTTTTCTCACCAATGATCGCTTACGATTTAGTATTTGGAGTAGGGCAATCTATTCTTGCATTAGTTGCAACGATTATTTCTATGCGATTTATTAAAGGTGTTTGGGCTCGTATGATCTTTAATACAGTTATTTTTACAATTACAATGTTTATGATTGCAATTGAGCTTCATCTTGCATTTGATTTACCATTTATGTTGACTTGGTTAACGTGTGCCATCGGTGAATTTGTTGTCATGGCAATTGGTATGCCTGTAATGTACTGGATTAATAAACGAGTACAATTTGAAAGATTTATGTAATAGATGAAAGAGCTATTCCTAAAGGGATAGCTCTTTTTATGTGTAATCACATTGAATATAATACTGTGACTCTTGATAAAATATAATAAAATAAAGTGAGGCTTTCGTTAGCTGGTTACATAAAAGAAGTCTTATATAAGGGGAATCTAGTATGAAATATAAAATTCATTGGTTGTATAAAACGAAGCACGGTTTGCAGACGGAATTAACGACAGATTATATGAACATAGAAAATGTACTGCAATTTGCAGAGGATTTCGAGAAAACAGGAAGAGTGAAAGAACTATCATTTTATGATGAAATGGATGCAGAATGGTCATTAAAGGAAATGAAAAAGCTGAGTAAACAAGTGGAGGAAGAGCTACAAGAAATACTCGTTTATTTTGATGGTGGTTATGATGTACAGACGAAAGAAGCTGGGGGAGGTATATGTGTATACTATAAAAAAGGGAATAAACAATACCGAATTCGCCGTAATGCATATATTGAAGGTGTATATGATAATAATGAAGCGGAATATGCATCATTACTATATGGCATGAATATACTCGAGGAATTAGGAATTAAGTATGAAGCAGTTACGCTTCGTGGTGATTCTCAAGTTGTACTGCAGCAATTGGCTGGAGAATGGCCTTGTTATGATGAGCATTTAAATCATTACTTAGATCAAATTGAACAAAAAGCGAAGCAAATGAAGTTAAAGCTTGTATGTGAACCGATATCTAGAAAACAAAATAAAGAAGCGCATCAATTAGCTACGCAAGCATTAGAAGGAACCGTCATTGATAGTCATAAAGAAATAACCGAATAGAGAGGTGCAAAGGTGGATAAAAAGCAACTCATTACAGAGGTAAATGACTTATTAGAAACGTATTGTGAAGGGTGTTTTCTGCGAGAACATAATCGAAAGACAAATAGTAAGTATTATGCTCATTCCTTTTGTATTAGGCAATGTACAGTTGGAGAAACATTGAAAAAGTATGGAGAACAGTTGTCATGAAAAAACATCCAGAGAAAGTTCTCTGGATGTTTTTTAGTGTCTAGCTTCGTTTAGTTGATGCTCGCATTTGCTTAATTTTTTTTCTTCATTCATTAAGAATGGCTCATCTAAATCTGTTGCCACAGATTTCATAATTTCAAGCTGAGAGCGAGCGGCTTCTACAGCGGTAGTAGCATGCTCTAATGTATCTGGATCCATTGAAATTGTCGCTGATCCTACCATTTTTTGTGCTGTTTCTACACGGAATTTCACTTCTTCAAAATCATTTACTTCTGATCCCATTATTACTTCCTCCTTTGTATATTGCGCATTTCACATAGTTTTTGCTCTGTAAAACGGAAATATACAAAGGAATAACAAAGGAGGTTACCAAATAAGGTAACCTCCTGTTATATGTTGGATTAAAGTTTTACTACGTTAGCAGCTTGAGGTCCGCGGTTTCCTTCAGTGATATCGAAAGATACTTCTTGGCCTTCTTCTAAAGCTTTGTAGCCGTCACCTTGAATAGCAGAGAAATGTACGAATACATCGTCAGCGCCTTCCATTTCGATAAATCCAAAACCTTTTTCGTTGTTAAACCATTTTACTTTTCCTTGCATGTTACAATTCCTCCTAAAAACATTTGCTTTTTTTCATTTAGTGAAATTCATTTGAAAGATAATATAAACTAAAAATGCTATAATCTTGAATATTCTGCTAAATGATTAATTTAAATATACACGAATTGGTAGAATTTAGTCAAGTAAGCGATTTTATTTTTTTGTATTTTTAAATAATTTTTCAGCCAGATTTTTAAATAGGTATAGGACAGGCCGAGTATGTAATATTCTTAATTGAATGCTATACATAATGAGGTGAAAGAAAGAATGAATGAGTCGTATTTATTAGATAATGAAGGAATGAGAACGAGAACTGACATACCAAATTGGGTTACAAAAGAATTTCAAAATTTTTCGAGTGTCGTGCTAGAACCAACTTTTCCGTGCTATTTCGGCTTAACAGCTTTGAAAAAGAATGAACTTCGCTATTCATTTCTCTCTCATAATGATTGGAGTCATTTGCCACATACAATGTTATCTTTTTTAGAGTTAATGAAAGAGCGACCAATTGTAAGAAGAGGGTTTTTTCTTTTTGTGGAACCGGAATGTGAGGAACAATCACTGGAATATTACCGTGATTACTTTTGGAAAGTACTACAATATTTACATGAAAACGATGATCAGACATGGCCGAAGCAAATTCCTGAAGACCCAGACCATTACTTATGGGAATTTTCATTTGGTGGTGAACCGATATTCGCATTTGGAAATGCGCCAGCTTATAAACAAAGAAAAACTAGGCATTTAGGAAATTCTCTCGTTATTGGGTTTCAACCACGCACCATCTTTGATGGATTAGAAGGAGATCGTCCTAAAGGAGCATATTCAAGACAAACGGTCCGAGATCGAGTTGAAAAGTGGGATCAGCTGCCGAAGCATCCTAACATTAGTCATTATGGTGATCCAGATCATCGGGAATGGAAACAATACTTCATAGGAGACGATGTAGAGCCGATAAAAGGAAAATGTCCTTTTCTTCATAAGTTAGAAAAGTAAGAGCCATCATCCGGATGGCTCTTTTGCATATTTTGGATAAAAAAGGGTATTTTAGTAGTAAATATTTTGATGAAAGCTAGTCTATTTTTAATCATTACATCATTACTTAATAGTAAAGGAAGTAGAAAGGATAGAGCGATGTTTGGAGCGATTATACAACAAATTGTATTAGGTATTTCATTAGCTGCACCGGTAGGTCCGATTAATATTGAAATGTTAAAACGAGGAATTGAACGAGGTTTTTGGCATGCGTGGGTTGTTGGAATTGGTGGAATGACTGCAGATATTTTGTTTATGCTTCTCATTTATTTCGGTTTGTCTTCTGTGTTTATGTATACATATGTACAAGCTTTTATGTATTGCACAGGGTTTTTCTTATTATTTTATTTAGGATTTCAAAGTGTAAAACAAGGAATTTCCCACACGAATATGGAATATAAAAAGGAAGAGGTAGGTGGCCTTAAACAATCGTTTATGGCAGGTTTTTTAATTGCGATATCCAACCCATTAAATCTTGTTTTTTGGTTTGGTATATACGGAAGTACACTTAGCTCATTGCTTACGAAAGTAACGAAACAAGAAGCCTTTTTGTATAGTCTTTGTATTATCGTTGGCATTATTTTATGGAATTTAAATATCGCTTTTTCTGTCCATTTTGGCAGGACGTTATTAAAGCAAAAAGCACTTGGCTATATAACAGCCGGAGCAGGTATTATTTTAGTAGGATATTCTATCCATTTTGCATACAAAGCTTTACAGTTGTTCACATAAGATTGAAGGGGAGATTTTTATGTATCGAACCACTATTGACGGAAAAGAAATTATTATTACGCTAGCACCAAAAATCCGAAAAGAAATTACTGATAGGAATCCACTATATGAAGCGGTATTTCATAATGCAGCAAGATTACTACAAACAAAGCAACCGACGTTTGCAGTGAATCATGAAATATTTGGGCTCATTATTGGAGAGGTTCAAAGAGGAGAAGTAACAGTGTTTGCGGTGGAACATATTATTCCAAAGCAAAATATATTTGGATCGAACAATTTTTTCTCGACAATAGAGCAGCAGGCAAATTTGTAAAGTGAATAGAATAAGAATAGAAAATAAAAGAAATAGTCGTAACGATATGTTGCGGCTGTTTTTTTGGAAAAGGGGGAAGGAAAATGAAGAGAGTGGGGAAAGAGTTCTTTTTACAACATGATATCGTTATTATGTATAGTATTTTATTTATTTTCATCATTATTTTAAAAATGCAATTATTCACATGGATCGGTATGTTAGCGTGTTTGTTTGGGATTGTTTTTTATACGCTTAACGAATATATGACACATCGATTTTTATTTCACTTAAAGCCACCAAAAAACGTATTTTTATTAAAAATGTTAAGAAGATTACATTATGATCATCACGTATATCCAGATGATTTAAAACTATTATTCTTGCCTGTATGGTTTAGTATACCTAGCTTTACTATATATTTACTTATATCATACGCTATAACAAAAAGTGTTACTATTACACTTTCATTTGGAATCGGAATGATTATCATGCTTCTCGTTTATGAATGGAAACATTATATTGCACATAAGCCAATTCGTCCGTTCACAAAGTTTGGGCGCTGGCTTAAAAAACAGCACATATTACACCATTATAAAAATGAAAAGTTTTGGTTTGGTGTTTCAAATCCAGTATTCGATTTCATATTTGGAACGCTTAAAGATGGAAAAGACGTTGAATTAAGCGAAACAGCTCGTAATTTAGAAAAAGAGAAAAAGACAGAAGTAGTGCGATAAGCACTACTTTTTTATTTTGTTTTAATGATCATCAAATTTTGCCTAGTATGAGATTGCAATACGGAAATTTTATGCTGAAAAAGTATATTAAAAACTTAGGGGAAAATGCCGAAAAATGTCTATCGAAAAATCTTTGCAGGAATGTATGGATTGTCTAAAATGAAAATAAGTTTCTGAATATTTATAAAATTTAGTCTTTAGGTATGCAAGGGGGAATTGTATTTCTAGTAAGGGAGGGGATTGGATAATGAAACGAGATGATACGTCAGCACGTAAGTTACAAAATGAGGTGAATTATACAGAGGTTGTTCAGTCAGAAGAATTTCAATTGTTATTAAATACGAAAAAGAAGTTTATCGTTCCGATGAGTATTTTCTTTTTAAGCTTTTTTATTGCATTACCTATTTTAACATCGTATTCAAAGGTGCTCAATACACCAGCATTTGGGGATGTTACGTGGGCATGGGTGTTTGCGTTTGCGCAATTTATCATGACGTGGTCATTATGTATGATTTATAGCAAAAAAGCAGAATCCTTTGATAAAATCTCGCAAAACATTCTACAAGATATGCAAAAAGGGAGGGGCTGACTTTGAATGTAACCGCATTTGCACTATTTTTAATCATCGTTCTTGGTACACTCGTCATAACTTATTTTGCATCGAAGAAAACGAAAAATGCGAGTGAGTTTTATACAGCTGGAGGAGGATTAACTGGCTGGCAAAATGGTCTGGCCATTGCGGGAGATTATATGTCTGCTGCGTCTTTTCTTGGTATAGCCGGAGCGATCGCATTAACTGGGTTTGATGGGTTCTTTTATAGTATCGGTTTCTTAGTTGCTTACTTAGTTGTATTATACTTAGTTGCAGAGCCACTTCGAAATTTAGGGAAATACACGCTAGCAGATATGATTGCGGCGCGTTTTGATGCGAAAAAAGTTCGCGGAGTTGCAGCGCTTAATACGATGACGATTTCAATTTTTTATATGATTGCACAATTAGTTGGGGCTGGTGCACTTATTAAATTATTATTAGGGATCGAATATACGACATCCGTTTTAATCGTTGGTACATTAATGACAGTGTACGTTATATTTGGCGGAATGACTGCGACGAGCTGGGTACAAATTGTTAAGGCTGTATTACTTATGGCGGGTACATTTATTATTTCTGTTATCGTTTTCTCAAAATTTAATTTTAGTGTGACTGAAATGTTTGCTCAAATGAAAACAGCTACACCATTAAAAGATTCATTTTTAAACCCAGGAGTAAAGTATAAAGATGGTCTTGATACACTTTCTTTAAATTTAGGACTAGTCCTTGGTACTGCCGGATTACCACATATTCTTGTTCGCTTTTTTACAGTACGTGATGCAAAAACAGCACGTCAATCTGTTGTATACGCTACGTGGTTAATTGGAGCATTTTATATTATGACAATTTTCTTAGGGTTTGGGGCAGCGGCATTTGTAGGGAATGAGGCGATTATTAAAGCGAATCCTGCTGGTAATATGGCAGCACCTTTATTAGCGAAAGCGTTAGGTGGAGATTTCTTATTTGCTTTCGTATCAGCCATTGCCTTTGCAACGATTTTGGCTGTAGTGGCAGGCCTTGTATTAACAGCCGCATCAGCATTTGCACATGATTTTTATAATGAAATTATTCGTAAAGGGAAATCAACGGAAAAAGAGCAAGTTTCAATGGCCCGCTATGCGTCTATTGGAGTAGCGATATTATCCATTATACTAGCGTTATTTGCTCAAACATTGAATGTAGCATTTTTAGTTTCATTAGCATTTGCAGTTGCAGCGAGTGCAAATCTACCAGTTATATTATTCACAATATATTGGAAACGCTTTAATACGACAGGTGCTATCTCGGGTATGATTGTTGGTCTAGTATCAGCAATTGTTCTTGTAGCGTTAAGTCCAAATGTTTGGAACCCTGTAGCTGGGAAAGCTATATTTGTTGGGGAAGCGATTTTCCCATATACGACACCTGGAATTATTTCCATTCCGCTTGGATTCCTTGCAGCATATTTAGGAACCGTGTTATCTAGTAAGAAAGAAGATGCAGCGAAATTTGATGAGATTCTTGTGAAATCTAATACTGGTCATGGTATTAGTGATGCATCTTCCCATTAAAAAGAGAAGGGCTTTTCGATATATAAGAAAAGCTCTTTTTTTCTTGTAAATATTACTGTAGTGTAAGTAGGATTTTGTCTTAATTTTGTGGAATGAAAATAAGCAGGGAGAAAATTAAATCATCATGGCACCAGCGCAGCTTTTGTGAAAAATAAGTTGTTATGGAAGGTGGAAGAAATGATGAAAACGAAACAGACTGATGAATTGTTAGCAAAAGATGAGCAATATGTTTGGCACGGAATGCGTCCCTTTAGTCCAAGTAGTACAATGGTAGGGGCAAAAGCAGAAGGGTGCTGGGTTGAAGATATACAAGGGAAAAGATATTTAGATGGTATGAGTGGCCTTTGGTGTGTGAATAGTGGATATGGCAGAAAAGAGCTCGCAGAGGCGGCTTATAAACAATTACAAACATTATCATACTTTCCGATGTCACAATCACATGAACCGGCTATAAAGCTTGCTGAAAAATTAAATGAGTGGCTTGGAGGAGAGTATGTTATTTTCTTCTCTAATAGTGGTTCGGAAGCGAACGAAACAGCTTTTAAAATAGCAAGGCAATACTATGCGCAAAAAGGTGAGCCGCATCGTTATAAATTTATGTCACGTTACCGCGGGTATCATGGAAATACAATGGCTACGATGGCAGCGACGGGACAAGCGCAGCGTAGATATCAATATGAGCCATTTGCTTCAGGATTTTTACATGTAACACCGCCAGATTGTTATCGTATGCCTGGAATAGAAGCAGAGGACATTTATGATGTAGAATGTGTAAAAGAAGTAGATCGTGTTATGACATGGGAATTAAGTGAAACGATTGCAGCTTTTATTATGGAACCAATTATTACGGGCGGAGGCATTTTAATGCCACCACAAGACTATATGAAAGCCGTTCATGAGACGTGTCAAAAACACGGTGCCTTGCTCATTAGCGATGAAGTAATTTGCGGTTTCGGACGTACAGGGAAGGCGTTTGGATTTATGAATTATGATGTGAAGCCAGATATTATTACGATGGCAAAAGGGATTACGAGCGCATATTTACCATTATCAGCGACAGCTGTGAAAAAAGAAATATATGAAGCATTTAAAGGGAAGGGAGAATATGAATTCTTCCGTCATATTAATACATTTGGTGGAAATCCTGCAGCTTGTGCATTAGCACTTAAAAACTTAGAGATTATGGAAAATGAAAATTTAATTGAGCGTTCTGCACAAATGGGCTCGCTTTTATTAGAGCAATTAAAAGAAGAAATTGGAGAACATCCACTTGTTGGGAATATTAGAGGGAAAGGTCTACTAGTTGGAATCGAACTAGTAAATGATAAAGAGACGAAAGAGCCCATTGATAACGACAAAATTGCAAGTGTTGTAAATGCTTGTAAAGAAAAAGGGTTAATTATAGGGCGAAACGGTATGACAACAGCAGGATATAATAACGTCTTAACATTAGCACCACCGCTTGTTATTTCGAGTGAAGAAATCGCTTTTGTTGTTGGAACGTTGAAGACAGCGATGGAACGTATTTAATGAATGAAGCGAGCTTGTAGATTACAGCTCGCTTTTGTTTAGTAGGAGGGACTTTTTATGGAGAAGCATGATCTGAGTCAACATTATCACATCGGATATTATGAAGATGGATATGATTTAGAAGTGACGGCGTACAAAAGAATAAATGAACCAGTTTGGGATGCTTATATTCCGCATTATGAGGTAGACGATTTTTATAAGAAAGTGGAGAAAATGAAACTGGGTGAATATACGGATGATTACGGCATTATGGTGTATTCATTTAGTGATGATATTGACGATGAAGAAGCACGAATTATGTTTGAAAAATGGTTAAAAAAGAACGAGATTGTTTAAAGATAAAATGAAAAGGAGATTGCTATCTTATAAGATAGCAATCTCCTTTTTATTGTAGAAAGCTTATTTACTTGCTTTCATTGCTTTATCTTTTGCACCAAAAGTGTATTTTAACATTGGTGGTGTAATCATTGTAGTTAAAATAACGACAATAACGATAGCTGTAAAGTAATCTTGTGCTAGTAGACCTGAAGAAAGTCCTGTTCCAGCGATGATAAGTGCAACTTCACCACGAGAAACCATTCCAGAACCGATAATGGCAGAAGACTTAGCGTCAAATCCAGTCATTCGTGCACCCAATCCACAACCAATTAGTTTCGTTAATACAGCGATTACTGTTAATGCTAGGATGAACCAAATTTGATTGCCAATACCGTCAAATGTAATATTCATACCGATACTAACGAAGAACACTGGAACGAACATAGCGTAAGCGATTGGTTCTACTTTCTTTTCTACTTCATGTTTGTAGTTCGTTTGAGAAATAGCGATACCAGCTGCGAAAGCACCGATAATACCAGCAATTCCTAATAATTCGCCGAAATATGCGAATGAGAAACAGATGATAAGAGCCGCGCTCACGATAGACTCAGATACGCGTAGTGGTGATAACCAGCGCATAATCGCAGGAACACCTTTCCATCCGATTAAAATAATAGAAGCGAAGAATACAACTTTCTTCAAGATAATCATTGTTAAGTTAACATCATCTGTACCTAAGAAGCTCATTGCAAATGCTAATAGAATAACGACAAGAATGTCATCAAATACAGCTGCGCCTAGCATAGTTGTACTTTCACGTGTTTTCATCTTTCCTAAATCGCGAAGTGTTTGTACGGAAATACTAACACTTGTCGCACATAGAAGTAATCCTAAAAATACAGCATTTCCTTGTTCCATTCCGATAACAAGACCAGAAACGTAACCACCTATGAATGGAAGAAGGATACCTCCAAGTGCAACTGCTAAAGAAGAATTACGATTTGCATTTAATTCCTCTAAGTCTGTTTCAAGTCCTGCCATAAACATTAAAAGAATAACACCGACATTACTTAATTGTGTTAGAAGCTCTGAATTTTCAATCCAACCTAATATAGCTGGACCGATAACGATACCGACAATTAATTTACCTAGTACAGAAGGTTGACCTAATCTAACACTAAGATCACCAGCGAGCTTTGTACTTAATAAAATAAGTGCAATTTGAAAGAAAAATTCGAAATCCATCGGATCCTCTCCTTATCATTTTTATTTTTATCATACGATTTCTCGGAATTTGCCTAATGAAAATATGTAAAACCCATTAAACAAAGGGTCTGATTACAAGTTCTTTTGAACTCGTAATTTGAACCTGTAATTAATATATAATAAAATGTATGAAAAATCAATGAAAAAATAGCAGATTTTCATGATAGGATTCGATTTAGGTATGGAGAGAATCATTATATAATAAGAAGAAATAAGGATACATTTTTTATGAATTGGAGAAGGGAATATGTTATTAAATAAACGTTTTACAATTGGAGAAATGGCAAAAATGCATAATATAGCAGAATCTACATTACGTTATTATGATGAAAAAGGTATTTTTCATCCGTCTACTGTAGATCCGCAAACGAATTATCGTTATTACACAATCGATCAATTTTCACTATTAGATACGATTAAGTTTTTACGCCAATTAAATATTCCATTAAAGGAAATTAAGAAATATATTGATGAAAGAAATCCAGCATACGCACTCAATTTACTGGAGAAACAACAAGAAATGATGTTGAAAAAACAAAGAGAAATTGAGTATGCTTTGGCGAAAATGGAGCATAGAATTCATTTAATTAAGGAAGCAACAAAAGCAAAAGCTGAACAAATGGTAATTAAAGAGATCCCGCAGCGGAAAATTACAGCCATTGCTGTTGCTCCGAATACGACGGATGATATGTTTGAGTACTACATCCATTCGTTGCAAAAAAATATGAGGCAAATGGATGATAGCTTATTTTCTGGAGATATCGGTGTAACAGTTGCGAAAAAAGGATTAATGCAAAATGAGTTTCAAGCATATAGTAGTGTTTTTATTCTTTTAGATTACATGCCTTTTCAAGTACATAGCTCAGATGAAATTAAAGAAGGTATGTTTGCCTGTGTATATCATCACGGCCCATATGAAGAAACGGATGAAACATATAAGAAATTAATGAAATATATTGATCAAGAAGGATACGAAGTAAGTGGAGATGCGATTGAGATTGCATTAATTGATTGGTCTGTAACAGAAAATCCAGAGGAGCAAGTAACTGAAATTCAAATTCCTATCATGAAAAAATAAAGCAATAGGTTATAGGACTCGTATCATTACAAATTGGCATCAACCAGAATAATTAAGTTACCTATTTTTTAATTCTCTATTGACCTTCAAGTAACTTTAAGGTTTAAACTGTGAAAAGAGCATTGAAAAAAGGAGCATTTATATGATGGAAACAACAGAGAAGTTAAGAGAAAAACCGATAAAAAGTTTATTTATTTCATATTTAATACCGGCCGTTCTTGGAATGGTATTAATGTCAGTTAATATTGTGATTGATGCGGTTATGATTAGTAGAGGAGTTGGTGCAAACGGTTTAGCAGGAGTAAACGTGGCTATTCCAGCCTTTTCAATTTTCTTCTCTATTTCATTATGGATTGGAATGGGTGGGGCAACTTTATACTCCATTGCACTAGGTGAAAATAAAGTAGAAAGAGCAAGGTCTATTTTTACGCAATCCATGACGGTAGCAGTAATGATCGTAGGTGTGTTAGCAGCGATTTGCTTATGGAGAATAGAAGATATAGCATACTTATTCGGTGCAAACGAAGTGATTTTACCGTATGCGTTAGACTATTTACACGTATTATTAACGTTTGGAATGATATACGTGTTAGAAAATATTTTAAGTACATTTATACGAAATGATGGAAATCCTAATTTAGCGATGGCAGGTCTAGTTGTAACGGCTGTATTAAATATAGTGTTTGACTATATCTTTATTTTTATCTTTGGATGGGGCGTAACAGGTGCTGCTTCAGCGACTATTCTTTCGGCAGCGGTCGGTTTCCTTGTATTATTAACGCACTTCTTTAGAAAAAGTAGTATTTTAAAGTGGACGAAATTCCATTTTGAATGGGATACAGTTAAACAAATTATGATAATCGGTTTCCCGAGCTTTACAGCAGAAAGTACAGTAGCGATTGTAACGATTGGTTTTAATATCGCATTCGTTCAATATGCTGGAGAAGTAGGAGTCGCTTCTTATGCGATGGTAAATAGTATTCATGCGATGACATTACTATTATTCTTCGGTGTTGGAGCAGCATTACAACCAATCGCTAGTTTCCATTATGGCGCAAATTTATCAGAGAGATTGCGCGAAGGATTAAAGTTCGCTGTAAAAATTGCGGTAGTACTCGGTGGTATTGCAATAATTGTCGGATTATTCTTCGGGAAATATATTATTGGTCTATTTGATGTCCAATCTCCAGAGTTGTTGGAGTTAACATTAACGGGTATTAGCTTGTTCTTTATCCAATATGTATTTTTAGGCTATAACATTGTGTATGGAGAGTACTTCCAATCCGTGCGACAAACGAGAAAATCAGTGCTGATTATAATGAGCCGAGGGTTACTATTTATTATTCCATTATTATGGATTATGCCAAAATTATTTGGGATAAATGGAATTTGGCTCGTTATGCCAGTAGCTGAAGTATTGACAGCGATTATCGTATTTACGATGAATCGTATGAAGCATCCTGTTCCATTAAATATGGCGGGAGAGAAAGAAGCGATATAATGAAGAAAGTCCCCTTGAGCAAGTAAGGGGACTTTTTTTATGCTTTTAAACTAATCGCAAAAGATCCATCTGTTTCTTGAACAGACGCGAAAGCAACGCTTTTAATATTAGTGATGCCCTTTTCTTTTAATTCTTTATATAACCATTCTTCGTCCTTATGAATTAACTTTAAGTTATCGTATTGAATTTGCGAATCAACGATAAGGGCAATTGGTAATCCGGCATACGTAACATCTATGTTCAAATCTTTTGGAGTTAATGGTACAAGCTCACGCTTTGGTAAAATACTAATGGCTCCGTTTGCTTCTAAAATAGCGTATTCAATTTCGTGAACACTTGGATATCCTGCGACACGAAGGTTAGAAAGTAGTTCAGCAATTGGATATCTACTTTTTTGTAAGTTCTCAAAAATAATGTCACCATGTTTAATTAAAATAATAGGATGTCCGAGAATGAAACGATTTAGTTTGTTTAGCAAACTTAATTTTGTAAGAAGTAAATGCAAACATGTAATAACGACCATACCGAGAAAAGCTTGCAAAGCACCAGAGACTGGTATGGCCTGAAAAGCTAAATAAGATAAAAAGATAATAGCACCAAAATCATGAGGCGTTAGTTGTGCTAAAGCTGATTTCCCGAGCATTTTAAGTGATAGTAAAAATAAGATGAAAAAGAACGATACGTTACATAAAAAGAGAAGCAATAGGGACACTCCTTCGTGCAAAGTTGTACTTACTTTTCCCGAAAGGAATATAAATATTACTTTCCAGAGGATAAATTAGGGTGAACTGGAATTTGTCTGTATACAAACAAATAAATGGATATTATCATGAAAGAAGCAAAGAACTTAGGAGAATATGGATATGAAAAAGAAGAAAATAATTAAGTATATGATAGGAATTATAATGGTTTGCGCCGTTTATGCGGGATTTTTACAATATAACATTTATAAGCATGGACAAATGAATGCTACCTACGATGCGGATTATATAATTGTATTGGGCTCGAAAGTAAACGGAACGAAACCATCGTACTCATTGCAATATCGTATTGATAAAGCAGCTGAATATTTACAATCACATGAGAAAACAATTGCTATTGTGTCTGGAGGGAAAGGAAAAGGGGAAGATATTTCAGAAGCATTAGCAATGAAAAATGGATTAATGAAACTAAAAATTGCAGAAGATCGCATAATAATGGAAGATAAATCAACGAGTACAGATGAGAATATTAAATTCTCAAAACGGTTAATTCCGGACAATATGAAAAAAGGAATGATCGTAACAAACGATTTTCATATGTTCAGAGCGAAAAAAATAGCAGCAAAACAAGGGTTACAATTAGAAGGTCTTCCGGCTGAAACACCGAAGCGAATTGTCATCCCATCGAATATACGAGAGTATTTAGCCATTACGCAATATTGGTTTATGAATCGAATATAGAGAAAGTAATCCCATTTGGAAATCTAGGCGGGATTATTTTTGATGAAAATCTTACAAAAATGTCATGTTTGTGAAAGGTAAAGCGATAGTTTCTACAATGGATTCCTGACATAATGAAGATAACAAAAACAATAGAGGTGAATCGGATGAAAGGAAATAATATATTATCTTCACTATGTTACTTTAGTATCTTTTTTGCACCATTTTTACTGCCAATTATCGTGTACTTCGTTGCGGAGGATGAAGTGAAATACCACGCGAAAAAAGCATTTTGGTCTCATATTTTCCCGTATGCGATTTTATTTGGTGGCTTAGCAGTATCCGGCATATATGGCTTAAGCTTCAATCAATCTGATGGTGCTGGAATTGGCATGATGATCACATATGCGGTGTTCATTCTTGTAGGGATTTATTACTTCATTTGGAATATCGTAAAAGGTATTAAAGTTTTGAAAACAGCGTAATAAGATAAGAAATAATTTAGTGTGAGTGTGTCGTTATTTGTCGGTAAGTCGATATATTCGGGAAATCGTCGATATATTTGAAAAATCGCCGATATAATTTCATTTACCGTATTGATAGACGTTTTAAAAAGAGCAATTCAAAAAGAATTGCTCTTTTTGTGCTTATAAGTTGTGAATATTGAAAAAGATATGTTAATTTTTCATTATGAAGAGAAAAAAGGAGTGTTTTTCATGAATGAGATTATACATAAAATGGAGCAACACGTTTCAGTTCGTAAATATAAAGAAGAATCAATCCCGAAAGATGTAGTAGAAAGAATGGTACAAGCTGCGCAGCATGCCGCTTCCTCACATTTTGTACAGGCGTATTCTGTTATATATGTAACAAATCAAGATCTAAAGGCTAAACTAGCAGAGTTATCCGGAAATCGTCACGTGAAAGACTGCGCAGCATTCTTTGTTTGTTGTGCAGATTTAAAACGACTTGAAATAGCGTGTGAACAGCATAGTACAGAGATAAAGCATGAAGGAGTGGAAGACTTTATCGTTGCAACGGTAGATGCTTCGCTTTTCGCGCAAAACTTAGCGTTAGCAGCAGAATCGTTAGGGTACGGCATTTGTTATATTGGTGGTATTCGTAATAATCCGAGAGAAGTAAGTGAATTGCTTCATTTACCAGATAAAGTATATCCTGTATTCGGAATGACAGTTGGTGTACCAGATGAAGAACATGGAGTGAAACCACGTTTACCAGTAGCAGCAATCCTTCATGAAAATGGATATGATGAAAAGAAATATGATGAATTATTAAACGAATACGATGAAACGATGAGTTCGTATTACAAAGAAAGATCATCAAACAATAAAAATGTAACGTGGACAGAATCAATGAGTTCGTTTATGTCTAAAGAGAAAAGAATGCATATGAAAGACTTTTTAAGTGAAAAAGGATTTAATAAGAAATGAGTAAAAAGGCAGACCTACATGCAGGTCTGCCTTTTTTGGAGGAGAAATAGGATTTTCTTCGAATAAGTATAGGGGGAGGAGATAATATGAAAAAAGCATTAATCTTTTTATTTGATGGATTTGCAGAATTTGAAGTGAATATAGCGAGTTTATTTTTAATAAGTAAGGAATTCGAAATAATAACAGCAACAATAGACGGCAAAACAGTTACAGGAGAAGGTGGTTTTTTGTGTCAACCACATGTCTCTATCGAGCATATTGAAGTAGCGGACTATGAAGTGCTTATCGTACCAGGGGGACATATTTTTGACCATTTAGAAAATGAAAAGTTGTTATCTATCGTGAACGAATTACATAAGCAAAATAAATGGATAGCGGGTATTTGTGCAGGGACATCTTTACTACATGCAGCAGGAGTACTTAATAAGAAGAAATTCTCAACATCATTAACACCAGATGAAAAACAATTAGCGCATTTACATGAATGGGAATATAAACAAAATAAAGATGTAACCGTTGATGGGAAAATCATAACAGCGGTAGGATCTGCGTACGTGGAATTTGCTGCTGAAATAATGAAGCAGCTCAATTTATTTAATGAAGCTGAAGCGAAGGAGAACTTGCAGTACTTTAAAAATGTAACAGAGCTGTGTGATGAAACGTTAGTATAAGTGAATAGTTTGATTGTTAATACCTAAGTTCGGAATGTAGATAATCCTTTCTGAACTTAGGTATTTTATTTGTTATCATTATACATAGAAATAAAAATTAAGAATTTTTTATAAAAGTGATAGAAAATGAGAATGAAATAACAATAGTAAGTAAAGGCAGCTGCTAAAGGGGAATTGAGGAAGGAAGATGCTTATGATTTTCAATTCTGAAGAGGATTTAATTATAGCTATGAAAAAACATGATCAAGATGCTTTGAAAGAAGTGATTGATCAGTATGGAAAATTAATTTTGTACATTATTCATAAATCATTAAGTACTCCTATTGAAAAACAATTTGTGGATGATTGTTATAACGATGTATTTACTGTCATTTGGTTTAATATCGACCAATTTGATATAGAAAAGGGAAACTTAAAATCTTGGATGATTGGTATTACTAAATTAAAGGCATTGGAATATAAAAAGAAAGTATATAAAGAGAATAAAATCGCTAAAGACGTAGAAATAGATACAGGTATTCATGATAGGTATGAAATAGAAAAAGAAGAAGAGATTATGGAAATCGTCCAAGATTTAAATAAGAAAGATCGATATATCTTTTTAAAGAGGTATATTGATGGATATTCCATTGACGATATTGCGAAAGAATTAAAAGTAACGGCGGATTATATATACAATAGAATTTCTCGTGGGAAGAAAAAGTTTCAAAAATTGTGGAAAGGGAGTGTGTAATATGGATAAAAGATTATTGTCTATGTTAAATGAGCTCCAATATTCAGAGGAAGAAATTACACGTTTAGAGAAAGAAGCGAATGAGTCTATAAATATAGATAAGTATTATGTGAAAAACGGGGAATTATTGAAGAAATTAACGATGCAAATATTGGAAGAATCAGTTCGGAAAGAGTTACAAGAAGGAGAAGAAATCGAATGTGAAATATTAGTGGATGAGGGGAGCCTTGTAAATTCTAAAGTTATACCGAATATATTCACTGCAGGTGCTACTTTTTATTATTACATTGTTTTAACAAATACAAGATTACGAATTATATCGTTAGATTGCTACTTTAAAAAAATAAATGAGTACAATGTGCTAATAAGCTCAATTCAAGCGGTTTCGCGACATAAAAAAATGAAGAATGTATATGGAATTAATATAAATAATAATTTTATACAATTAGGAAGTAAAGAGTATAATCAAGAATTAACAATTTTAATTGAAAAACTAAAACAATGTGGAGTGAAAGAAGAGAGATGTAAAGAATTTGAAAAACGTTGGATGATTTTTTTCAATGTCTTTGTAATAGCAATGGGTGGTCTTTTAGTTTTAAAATATTTAATGTGAAAATAAAGAGCGGCATAATAGCCGCTTTTTATCGTTTAAGTCTATATGTTTTTGTACAATCTAAAGCATCTTTTATCTTGAAGAGCTTACTTATAACAAATGTAAACTCTCAATAAGAAGATACATACCCGTACAACTTAAAAGGATATACGTAAATATTTTGAAAATCCGTTGATTAAGCCATTTGAAAATAATTTGACCTATATACAAACCTAGAAATACGATTGGAATAGCATAAAAACTTGATTCCCAAATTGTTTTATTTGTACCAGTAAAGAGTATTTGAGTTAGTAGACTAATGAAATATATAAATAGATAAAAGGCTAATGTAGTTGCTCGTAACTTCTCCTTTTTCGTATCCGTTCCTGTAAAGTAAAGTAACAGGGGTGGTCCTGGCATACCGATACTTGTCGTTAAAAGACCAGATAATCCGCCAACTATAAAATCTCTAGATTTTGTTGATTTAATCTTAAAGTTGCATATTAGCATCAACGTTAATAGTAAGAGCAGGATGCTAATTGCTAATTTAAATGTGTTGATGTTAATAGAAGTGAAAATTAAAATACCAAAAGGAACACCAACTATACTTCCGAAAATTAATCTTTTCAGTAGAATAAAATCAATGTCTGTTCTTATTTTCCAAATGAGTGATATGGAAATAATTAATGATAAAATAATATTTATTTGTATAGCTTCTTGTGGTAGAAATAGCATGAGTAAGAAAGGTGTTGCCATAATAGAAAAGCCAAAACCTGTACTTGTTTGTAAAATAGAAGCTACTAATATAATACATATGAAAGTGAATATAATCTCCAAAATAACCCTCCTACATAATCAAATCCAATACATATTTTAGCATAAAGTGAAACTTAAATCAGTGGGGCTTACTGTCCTTTAAAACGGGAAAAAAGCGGCTAAATAGCCGCTTTTTATGATGCATTTAATATTCTAATGATGACCCTGTAGCCTTAAAATATTTTTCTCGTGAAGGCGTCATTACCCGGATTGCTAATAAACAGGAAAGGAGAAGAATGAGTAACGAGCTAATGATTACAGTAATTTGAACGGAAAGAAATTGTGCGGATGCCCCAATTGCTAAAATGAAAAAGATTTGGATGAAATTTTTTATAGAATCAAATACGCTATCAATGCGTCCTATCATATGAACTGGGATGTTATTTTGATAAAATGTGATAAAGCCAGTACCAGCAAATGATGAAGAAATGCCCAGTAAAATGAAACCGCCTGCCGCGACTATAAATGAATTTGAAAAGGCGAAAATTACATAACCTATTGCTGTGAATATCATACCGAATCCGATGCAAGATTGAATCGGTAATCGTTTAGCAAAGAGAGAAACAAGAAATGAACCGAAAATATATGCAGCACCAGTTATACTAACAAGCAAGCTATATTCCATGTCGGATAAAAACAGTACTTGTTTTGTGAATACAACTTCTTGTGAATCGAGCGCCATAGAAACAAGCATAGTAGCTTGAAATAAAACGAATATGAGAATGATGTAAGTTTCCGTTCGAGCAAATGAAAAAACTTGTTTCCAATCACTTCGTAATGTTTGTACGAAAGTATTTGCAACTTCCTCGTTTTGCTTTGTTTGTAATGTAATGTTTGGCAAGAAATAAATGAGAATAGTAGAAAGTAGAAAGGAAAGTGAGTTGCAGTAAATTACAAAGGATGCTGAGTACGTGGTGAGAAGTATTCCAGCAAGGGCTGGACCGATAATAAAAGCCCCACTTGTACAAAAGTTATTCCAAGCGTTGAATTGAGCACGTTCTTCAGCTTGTATGAGCATTGTTCTATAAGAAAATGAAGCTGGATCGAAAAATGATGTGGCAATACGAGTCAAAAAGATAAAAATATAAATGGCCCAAATAGAATCAAATAGTGGAATACAGCCAATGAGAGCTGCTCGAATTACATCTGTGATGAGCATAATGGATCGTTTGTTTAATCGATCCACTATACTGCCAGACCATATTTTTGTAAAAACGGTTGCGATTGGACCTACAATCCATAATCCTGCTATAGCAGCAGGGGAGTTTGTGCTATTTAACACCATTACGTTTAGGGCGATGAGATACATAAAATCACCTAAACGAGAAATTCCTGTTCCCGACAATAATAATAATTTATTTTTCATGAGCAGCTGGACCTTTCTTTCATTGTTTTTTTATCCTGCAGGAAATAGCGTATTCCTCTTCGGAGTTTGATTGACGAGCGGTTTTGTTTTCCCAGCGTAATAAAACTTGTGTAACTTCCCACGTAAGCTGTTGTAATTCCTCTGGAGTTAAAAATAAATGAGATACAATATGACTACCTGTATTCGTTCCTTCTGTGCCGCTTTCTTCAATATAGAAATGAGCAGATTTTGCCTTGTAATATTTTTCAATAATTCCCCGTTTTTCTTTCGTTTCTACTAATTCAAGTAACCCTCCATCATATAAAATTTGAACGTGATAATGTACGCTACCAGCAGATTTATTTAGTTTAGTAGCTACTTGTTTTGCAGTGAGTGCTTCGTCTTTTAACAGGTGAAGAATTTGAATGCGGGTTGCATTAGAAATGAGCTTCTGCTGCTCAGCTGAAATAGTAAGTCTATCGTCAAACATTATGGCATCTCCTTTCTTATAATCTAAATTTATTGTACATTCTAAAAAATTAGAACGTAAGGGAAATAAATCGCCTTTTTCCTTTGTATTTCGACATAAATAAAAATAGCATGTACATAAACATGCTATTAAATGATAGTGGATTCTTCACTCAGTTTCCCGCGGTAATACAAGAACAGCCATATAAAACTAACAAAAATACAGCATATAGCTAACAAGGTACCGATAACTTGCGGAGAAAGAACTTCTAGAAGCGCTCCTGTAAAAAACATAGATAACTGAATAAGAGATCCATAAATGGAATAATGGAATGAAAAAACTTTACCCATCATATTTTCCTTCGTGTAAGTTTGAAGTAATGTCGTATCAAGTGGAACGATGATTCCTCCTGCTATGCGCATACAGAGCAATGTAATAATACCGACAATAAGTTGATTGGATAAAATGAATCCGAGAAAGAAAACTCCTTGTAGGAAGTAGGCCCAACCAAATGCTTTTTTCATTCTTTCTTTATTATGAGATATATAAAGATTAACGAGGAGGCTTCCCATCATAAGCCCAGCCCCTTGAACCGCATATAAAATTCCAATGTTGGTGTGAAAAATTTTTTCGGCATAGATCGTTAGAAGTAGCTGATAAGCACCTCCAATCATGCCCCATGAAATGCCAACAAGAATTAAGGTTAAAATAATTTTTGTTTGCAATATGTATGTATACCCATCTTTTATATCAGTAAAAAATGCTTTTTCCTTATTACAAGTATCATGAGAAGGGACGCTCATATTATAAATAAAATAGGCTGAAATAAAGTATGACAGGCTATTTACTAAAAAAGCGAACTCAATATGTAAAGATTGTGCAAGGATTCCGCCCAAAGAAGCCCCCATAATAGACATAAAACCATTCATTGTACTAGAGAGAGAGTTAGCAGTTACGAAATGATCTTGGTGTACGATATTTTTTAAGGTTGCTTGTTTAGCCGGCTCAAATAAACAAGAAAGTACAGCTAAACATATATTAGAAATGAAAATAATCTCAATTTTATATAGTGCAAATAAGTAAGTGAGGACGATCATGCCTCGTAAAATATCGGTAAAAATCAGAATCTTCTTTTTAGAAAAACGATCTACAACTCCGCCTATGAAAGGACTAAGTAGAAGTTGAGGTAAACCTTTACTTATAAAGGTGAGTGCGATCATAAACGGAGATTTCGTTATGCTATAGACGAATGTTACTAAAGCTACAGTATGAAACCAATCTCCAAGTACACTTTACGTTTGACCGTAAAATAGTTTTTTGAAGTTATTATTTGTTTTTAGAAGTGTAGAATAAGAAACTGACATAACAAGATTAATCTTTATGTAATGATGATGCTTGAACTTGTTTTTTCCACTCACATACATACACTTTCTCCGCTGTAGGAAGTCCAACAGGTAATTGTGCAATCAATTCTAGACTATTTCCGTCAGGATCGTTAAAATATACCGCGGCATGCGCTAATTCTGGAAAAACAATCGGTTCAATTGGTTCCATTCCGAAATCTTTTCGTGCTGAAATGCCTTTTTGATTTAGCCAATGAATCGCATTTTCTAAATCATGTAAGCTTACTTGAAAGGCGATGTGTCGTAAAGAGGGATGATAATTAACTTTGTATTCTGTGCCTTCCCAAAGGCCGAGCCAACTTTCATTTTCTTTAATCCAAAAGAAAGCAATATCATCTCCTCTTTTATATAATTTCAGTCCAAGTGATTCATAAAAAGGTATGGATATCTCTAGGTTGCGGACAGGTAAATGTGCTTCGTAAAGACCTTTAATCATTGTAATCCTCCTTAGTAAAGTATTTCTTAATTTCATAGTAAACGTTTTTTTAGTAGTTGAAATCGCAAAAAAGAGGGATATTCATTCATACGAAAGTATGAAAAAACAGCTCAAATATGAGCTGTTTTCGTATAGTTTTTTGTTCAATTGTTAAGGATAGGATATATTAGTATCCGAATCCGCCGCCACCCCAACAGCTACATCCGATGATGATTAGAAGGATGAATAGTACGATAAGCAAAGCAAATCCACCGCCGAAACCAGCGCAACTTCCACCAAAGCTCATATGTTTTCCTCCTTTTGAGTAAGTTAATCTATATAATTCATGGACTACTATATACAGTATGTTTTTTTATGGAAAAGGAGCCAGTCTCTTTTGTAATTAGACAAACGCCTGTATGGTCATTTTGATTGTATGTTTGGCTAGGGATATGTGAAGAAATCGTTACATATTTTGCGATTTGTTCATGGAAAAATATAAAAATTGTAAAAAAAACCATTTTTATATTTTTTTATGAGAGGATTTGTACTATAATTTTACAAGTAATATTATGGGAAAAGGGAGTTTTAGTAAAGAGATGGAGATGGGAAAATTATACAATAAAATAGAAAACAAAAAGAAAGAGCTAATTCAACTTGTTGCTAGACATGGATTGGAACATGATAAAGTTTTGTTATTTAGCCGAGATTTAGATATACTTATTAATAAGTTTATGAATGTAAAAGATAAATTACATAAATAATTTGTAGTTTTTTATATTAAGATATTTCGCGAAAAGGAGAGAACAGTATTTGGAACATTTACAAGAAGAGTTATATAAGCAAATAAAAGCAGAAAAAGGTATTGTTACGATATTTTTAAAGAGTGGCGTTAGAATAGTAGGAGAAGTTGTTGCGATAGATAAATTTACTATTTTAATGTTAGTTGATGGAAAACAACAACTGATTTATAAGCAGGCTGTATCAACGATAATGAAATAAGACACTCAAATTGAGTGTCTTTTCATTATCGTTTGCAAGCTTCCACGTCAATGCCGGCAGCGAGTAGTTTCTTTTCTCCATCTTGTTCAATCATTTTTTGTAATTTAGATAGGAAAGAATCAAAGTTTGTATGCTTTGCTACTTGGAATGTCATTTTATGCTCAATTGGTAGCCACGTATCAATATCAGCTTCGTTATGTTGAATTTTCACCTCAAGCTTATCAAGTGCGTTAGCTACTTTTGCTTCGTACGTTTCTTTCGCTTCAAACTCCATCCATAAATCATATAATTCCTGACCGAGAGAACCTTCTAATGTTCGTTTAATATTTAAAATGGCTTCTTGCTCATTTTTTTGTTTTTGTAATTGTAATTCATGACTATTCATTGTATCAAAAGCAGGAATATCACCAGCTTCAGCTTCGACTAGGTCGTGAATAATAACCATTTTAAGTAATTTTTCAATGCTTACTTTTTGATCTAAATAAGGCTCAACTAAAATGGCCATTAGAGACATGCGCCACGTATGTTCAGCAACGCTTTCTTGACGTCCGTTAGAAAGCCAGCTATGTCGCATTTCATATTTTAGTTTTTCTGCTAGTGCAATGACTTGTAAAATGTTATGTTCCATCGTGATCCTCCTCATATTTCCATACTATAATTCTAATATGGAAATGAAATGTGTCAATTCTATGAGTATATTGCGATAAATAGATGATGAGCGTATAATACTTAGTATATGTGAAAACGCATTATTAAAATAAAAAAATGTTTTATAAAAATGAAAAGGGAAGGGCCGGAATATGGGAGACGAAAATCAAGTGTTTGCTAGACCAGAAAGAAAAAAAAGGAAGTTTGATATTTCTAGCCCAGTGGGCATAATAGTAGGTTTTGCTATTGTAATAGCGGCAATTATGATTGGCGGCGGCGGAGTAAAAGCTTTTAAAAACTTCTTAGATGTTTCATCTATTTTAATTGTCATAGGGGGAACAACTGCGACAATTGTTGTGGCATATCGATTTGGAGAAATAAAAAAATATACGAAAAGTATTTTTACTGTTTTACATAGAAAAGAAGAAGATTTAGAACAGTTAACGGATTTGTTTGTCGATTTTTCGAAAAAGTCTAAAAAACACGGTTTGCTTTCTTTAGAAGTTGATGGAGAGCAAGTAGACAATCCTTTTATTCAAAAAGGAATTCGATTAATGTTAAGTGGTTACGATGAAGATGAATTAAAAGAAGTGTTAATGAAAGATGTTGAAACGGAAGTGTATGAGTTAAGAAAAGGGGCAGCATTACTAGATAAAATTGGCGATTTCGCTCCAGCTTGGGGCATGATAGGGACTTTAATCGGTCTTATCATTATGCTTCAAAACTTGCAAGACACATCGCAAATTGGTACAGGGATGGCAGTTGCGATGTTAACGACATTGTATGGGTCAGTACTTGCGAATATGATTGCAATCCCTCTTGCTGAAAAAGTGTATCGTGGTATTGAAGATTTATATACAGAGAAGAAGTTTGTTATTGAAGCGATTTCAGAATTATATCGCGGTCAAATTCCTTCTAAATTAAAGTTGAAACTCGATACATATGTATACGAAACAAAGATAAAAAAGGTAAAACGAGCAGCCTAATATTTCAAGGAGTGGTATGGTTATGATGCAACGACCGCAAAAGGGATCGCCTCGTTGGATGACGACTTTTACAGATTTAACGATGTTATTATTAACTTTCTTTGTATTACTAGTTGCTACATCAAAGCAGGATGCAGTAAAATTGTCACAGATGCTTGAAAAGTTTAGTGACGTGGAGCAAGTAGATGCAAAAGTAATGGAAAATACAATACCAGATATTTCACATGAAAAAAATGATGAAAAAATGGTCTCTAAAAAGAGAATGGACGAATTATATAAAAAGTTAAAAGCATATGTAGATAATAACGGTATTAGTCAAGTGAATGTATATCGAGAGGATACGGGAGTAAGCGTCGTTATAGTAGATAATTTAATATTTGATACGGGTGACGCGAACGTTAAACCAGAAGCGAAAGAGATAATAAGTCAATTAGTTGGGTTTTTCCAATCAGTACCAAATCCGATTGTTGTTGAAGGGCATACAGATAGTAGACCTATTCATAATGACAAATTCCCTTCTAACTGGGAGCTGTCTTCAGCAAGAGCAGCAAATATGATTCATCACTTAATTGAAGTGTATAATGTGGAGGATAAAAGGTTAGCTGCGGTAGGATATGCAGACACAAAGCCAGTTGTACCAAATGATTCACCGCAAAATTGGGAGAAAAACCGTCGCGTTGTCATTTACATAAAAGAATAGTATATTATCATTTTAATAATAAAATAATGAAAATACGAAAATTCTTTTAAAAAAATATTAAATTTTATCATTTTATTTTGTATAATGAGTGAGAATGATAAGGTGAAATATTAAGATATATTTATACATAGAAGGAGAGAATTAAAAAGAATGGCACATAAAATTTTAGTTGTAGACGATGCGATGTTCATGCGAACGATGATTAAAAACTTATTAAAAAGTAATTCTGAATTTGAAGTAATCGGAGAAGCGGAAAATGGAGTAGAAGCAATTCAGAAGTTTAAAGAACTTCAACCGGATATTGTAACATTAGATATTACTATGCCAGAAATGGACGGACTTGAAGCATTAAAAGAAATTATTAAAATTGATTCAAGTGCAAAAGTTGTTATTTGTTCTGCAATGGGACAACAAGGTATGGTATTAGATGCAATTAAGGGTGGGGCAAAAGACTTTATTGTAAAGCCATTCCAAGCAGATCGCGTAATCGAAGCTTTAACAAAAGTAGCAAACAGCTAATATAGAAGGGGCGCCACAAGGAATCTAAACATTGATAGCGGATATGCGTGTGGCCCCCTTTTTTCTTGCTTTAAAACACTAAATTGTTATACATGAATGAAATGTTTGTTAGACAGGTAGGGGATTAAAATGCAAACAGATCTATTAAATATATTTTTTGAAGAATCAGAAGAACATTTACAATCGCTAAATGAAAATGTGCTAACTTTAGAACAAAATCCCACTGATATGGATGTTGTGGGAGAAATATTCCGCTCAGCCCATACATTTAAAGGTATGTCAGCGAGTATGGAATTTACGGAAATGGCGGATTTAACGCATAAGATGGAAAACGTTTTAGATGAAATTCGTCATGGGAATATAGTTGTAAATGCAGAGATTATTGATGTGATTTTTGAGTGCATTGATAATTTGGAGAAGATGGTTGCAGATGTGCAACAAGGCGGAATGGGCAATATTGATGTAATTACAACTAAGCAGAAATTAGAAGCATTATTGAATGGCAATGTAGAAACTCCTGCGGAATATATTGAGCAAGAACCTATAAATAATGATGCAGTTTCACATGAAGTGCATATAACTGTTGAGCAACAAGCTATTTTAAAAGCAGTACGTGCAATTATGTGTATTGAAGCACTGCAAAATGTAGGTAATGTACAAAAAACAGTTCCAAGTATTGAGGAAATTGAAGCAGATGCTTTCGGGTTTGAGTTCACAGTATTTATGGATACTGATCAAAGTGAAGAAGAATTAAAACAAGTAGTGCTTCATGTTTCTGAAATTGAGAAAGTAGAAGTGAAGCAAGGACATACATTAAAAGAAGTAGTCTCAAAAGAATTGGGTACACAAGAAGCTGTGCAGGAAGATTTACAAGCGGCTACGCATGTGGAACCAACTAAAGAAGAATCGAAGCAATCAGCTAATGCTACACCAGCTAAAAGCGCTGCAAAAACGAAAAATGGTAAAGTGGAAAATCGTTCCATACGTGTTCAATTAGAAAAAATTGAAAGATTAATGAACATGTTTGAAGAAAGTGTAATTGAGCGTGGCCGTATAGATGAATTGGCACAAGCAATTCAAAACAAGGAATTAATTGAGCATTTAAATCGATTAGGCGATATTTCAAAAGATATTCAAAATGTACTACTAAACATGCGTATGGTACCAATTGAAACGGTATTCAATCGTTTCCCGCGTATGGTACGTATGTTAGCGAAAGATTTAGGGAAGAAAATCGATTTACAAATTACAGGTGAAGACACCGAAGTTGATAAAATTGTTATTGATGAAATCGGTGACCCACTCGTTCATTTAATTCGTAATGCAATTGATCACGGTGTTGAAACAGTTGAACAACGTCGTGATGCAGGTAAAAATGAGACAGGTACGATTAAATTAGAAGCGTTTCATAGTGGAAATCATGTCGTTATTCAAATTACGGATGATGGAAATGGTATTCATAAAGGGAAAGTATTAGAAAAAGCGATTAAAAATGGTGTTGTAACAGAATCTGAGGCAAATAAATTAACGGACCGTGAAGTATTTGATTTAATCTTCCAACCAGGATTTAGTACAGCTGAAGTTGTATCAGACCTTTCTGGGCGTGGCGTTGGATTAGATGTAGTGAAACATACGATTCATAGTTTAGGTGGACATTTAATTATTGATTCTGAAGAAGGAAAAGGTAGTACATTTAGAATTGAACTGCCATTAACGTTGTCCATTATTCAATCTATGCTTGTTCAAACGAATGATAAACGTTATGCTTTCCCTCTTGGTAATATTGTTGAAGCAATTCGGATTAAGAGAGAAGACATCCAATCCTTACAAGGAAAAGATGTGTTAAATTACCGTAATCAAATTATTGAAGTGAAGCATTTAAGTACTGTATTTGGTGAGAAAACAGTAGATGAGGCGTTTGCGTCATATGATGGCCAAATGGTTCCTGTGTTAATTGTTCGTAATACACATCGCAGCTATGGACTTATTGTAAACACAATTATCGGTCAAAGAGAAATAGTCCTAAAGTCATTAGGTGACTTCTTTGCAGAGAGTTCTAACTATTTCTCTGGTGCGACGATTCTCGGTGATGGACGAGTGGTCCTCATTTTAAACCCAGAAGGTTTATAATAGGAATGAAGGAAAGCTCCCCACTTGTATACAATTGGGGAGCTTTTTGGTTAATCGTTACTAATCTAAAAATGGGAATAAATACATATTAACGTTTTATATAATAAGTTTGTTAAAATAAAATGAGAGTTTATATCATTTGATAGAAAAACAGAAATGAGGAGGCAGAGAAAATGCCTGAGCAACACACAAAAGGGGATACGAGCACAATTGTGCTAGAAAAAGAAAATGAGCATTTAACGCCTCAAGAATGCGATATTCTTGGCGAAATTGCAAATATATCATTTGGTTCAGCTTCGACTGTATTATCAACAATCTTAAATAGGCAAGTAAGCATTACTGCTCCTCGTATAGAATTGGTAGATTTATATGATTCAAGCGACGTCGAAGTTCCACACGTTGTATTAAACATTCATTTTACAAAAGGGTTAGATATGGAAAACCTTCTTGTTCTTAAGCAAGATGTTGCATTATCCATTGCTGATTTAATGATGATGGGAACAGGTGAAGTGGAAGACGGAAAAGAACTTGGTGAATTAGAGCTAAGTGCTGTACAAGAAGCGATGAATCAAATGATGGGGTTCGCAGCTACATCTATGTCTGAATTCTTCCAAGATACAGTAGATATGTCTCCGCCGACAATTAAAGTTGTAAAGTTATCAGAAGAAATGGAGAAAATCTCTGAAATCGATGGGAATCATACGATTGTTAAAGTATCGTTTGATTTAAAGATAGATAATCTTGTAAATTCTAAACTTGTGCAAATTGTTTCAGTTGAACATGCGAAACGAATGGTAAATAAATTAATGCAATTATCTGGTGACGTAGAAAAGCAAGACGAACCAGCAGAAGTAGTGGAAACTGAGATTGTAGAAGAAGTTGAAAAAGAGCATTTAACACAAGAAGAGAAGGATGTCCTTGGTGAAATTGCAAATATTTCAATTGGTTCCGCTTCAACAGTATTGTCAACACTATTAAATCAGCCAGTTACAATTAGCACGCCGAATGTAGAATCAATCAATGTTCGTCATTATGACGGAGTACCAGTCCCATTTGTTATTTTAAATGTTGATTTTGTTGAAGGACTAAAGAATGAGAATGTATTCGTATTTACGAAAGACGTCGCTTTAACAATGGTAGATTTAATGATGATGGGAACAGGAGAAGTTGATCCAGAGAAAGAACTTAGTGAATTAGAATTGAGCGGTATTAAAGAGATCATGAACCAAATGATGGGGCATGCTGCGACGGCGATGTCAGAAATGTTTCAAGAAAAAATGGACATGACACCGCCAAATGTTAAATTCGTAACGTTAAAAGAAGAAATGGAATATTTGGGAGAGTCAATGAAAGTGGACGAACTCGTCCAAATTACGTTCAACCTTGAAATTGGCGACCTGCTTCAATCGAAAATGTATCAAATTTTACCGATTTCAGAAGCGAAAGAAATGGTAAGAAGACTTCTATATCCAATGATGGAAGAGGAAGAAGAGATTGTTACGGAAGAAATTGAAGAAGAAAAAATTGTAGAACCTGTTGTGCAACCTATTGAATTTAAAGAAGTAAAACAAATTGAACCAGTTTACATGGACACATCCATCTTACAAAATGTAGAAATGAACGTGAAATTTGTATTTGGAAGTACAGTGAAAACCATTCAAGATATATTAAGTTTACAAGAAAATGAAGCCGTTGTATTAGATGAAGATATTGATGAACCAATTCGAATCTATGTAAATGATGTATTAGTAGCGTATGGTGAACTTGTAAATATAGATGGATTTTTCGGAGTAAAAGTGACGAAATCACTATAAGGCGTTGAAATAGTAGATGAAAAGCGTAAAGGTCTTTCTAATTTGCTGGCTAAGCATACATGTATGCTTGCTCTTCCCGCTGCAAAGTCAGGCGGAAGAGCAAAATGTGCCAGAACAAAAATTAAATGAAGTGAATGTGCAAGAAGAAAACAAAGAAGTTCAAGAGCAGCCAGAGCAAGAAGAAATGAAGCAAGATAATGAGAAACAACAAGAAGTAACAAATGAACAAGAAATCGAAAAAAAGATAGAGACGGATCAAGGGGTTATTACAGTAAATAAGCCGGAATTAAAAGTTGGCGAAGAAGTGCGGGTTATTGTAGAGCCGAAAGAGCAAAGTGTTCAAAGTATAAAAGGTATTTTGCGCTTGCCAAAAAACGGCGATCAGTATGAACAAGAAAGAATACTATCGTTTAAGTATGAAGAGGAAACGAAGCGATGGATTGCTAAATACAAGGTCGAGATTTTTGATTTGCAAGGTGATTGGAATCTTCAGCTCGTTCAAAGTTACAAAGAAAGTGAGAAAGAAGAGCTTGTAGAAAATGAAGTGAAAGTCCCGCTCATTCATATAAATAATGAAATGCCAACGCTAGATAAAGAGTTACCGAAGTTACATAAAGTTACGATTGATGAGACAAAGGGAAACGTAATTGAACGGAAACAAGGCGATTCTATACGTATACGAGTGAAGGCAACAGACGTAGAATCAGCCGTGAAAGAAGTTCGTGTTACATTAAAAGGAAAAGAAAATAAAGAGATTACCTTTTTATTAGATTACAATAAGCGCGATATGGATTGGCAAAAAGTATTTGAAATAACGGATGCGTTGCCAATCGGGACATACGAAATAGTTGTAGAGATAGTGGATGCGGCCGGCAATAAACTGGTTGAGGCAAGTGAGTATATCGTTTCTGTTTTGGAGCAAAAAACAGAAGAGGATAAAAAGGTAGAAGAACGAGAGAAAGAAGAGAAATTAGAAGATAAGAAAGAAACTGAGAAGCAGGAAGACTCAAAAGTAGAAATCCCGCTTCTGGAAGAAAAACCGCCAGTTGTTCAAATTCCAAAAAAAGAAGAGAAAGTAAACAATCTTATAAAAGAACCATTGAAAGAGAAAGAAAAAATTACTTATGTTATAAAAGAGCCTTTCACAGACAACAAGGAAGTAAATAAAACGAAGGCAAAAAAAGATAAAGATAATAACAATCAAGTCATTTCGAAAAAGAAAGAAAAAAAAGAAAAGCCAGAAGATAAGAAAGAAGCTAAAAGTGAACAGGGAATACAAGCTTCTAATGTATTTGCCATCATGTCAGGTTTATTCGTATTGTTTTTAGTTTTAAAAAGTAATAAAGAATGGGGCTAATAATTTCATAGTAGTGGAGGCGCTTAGATGGAGATTAAACGTACGACAATTGAAAATAAGACGCTACAACCATTAAAACAGCCTGCAGCTATTTCGGAACATGAAATCCAGAAAGAACGAAAGCATAGTAATCTAGTGTTTACTGGACAGTCTAAGATTATTTCGAAAAATAATGAAATAGGGATTTTACTTGCGAGTTTAGGTGATGGAAAGGTTATGAAGGAAATGCTTTCTAAAGAGATGGATACAGTGTTACAACTCTTTAAAAAGTTGCATACGTTATCTGGAGAAGGGAAGCAAACAGAAAAAGTATTTGAACAAGTAATGAGAAGTTTACAAGGGCTTGTTAAGCAGGCGCATATAAAAGAACTTCCTTTGTTAGATGGAACGTATGATTTCGCAGAAGTACAACTATCATTTGGTAGAAAGGTACATATTCCGTTATTAGATGTAAGTGCACTCATTTCTAGAGTGGAAAGTGATTCTTCAGAAGGAAATATAAATTTAATGGTAACGGTTATTACTGCTTACATAACGAAATTGTCTAACGAAACTATTTTAATTAGTGTTACAGATCGCACTGCTAAAGAGCGGGATGTGAGTGTATGGAGAGCGCTCGCAGAAATGAATATGACACAATTATCGCAGGCCCTGAAACAAACGATGCAAGAACATAAATGGTCTATGACATTTCTTTTTCTCTTTGTATGGATTGTTGCTATTATTTTAATTCGAGTTATATAAAAAGGTCGTCACTTTACATTGTGACGACCTCTTTTATATTTTTTCGTAGAAGAATGTATCAAATCTCTGAAGATTATAACGTTCAGGTGTTAAAATTTGTTCGGTACTACCAACAAATAGTACGCCGCCTTTTCGTAAAGCACGACTAAACTTTTCGTAAAGTTTTACTCTTGCTTCTTCAGTAAAATATATCATTACGTTGCGACAAATGATTAAATCGTAATTTGTATCGAACGACTGCATTAACAGGTCATGTTGTTTGAACGTAACGTTTTGCTTAATGTTTTGATGTAATGAATATATATCATTCTCTTTTGTGAAATGACGTTCTTTCAAATCGGTAGGTAATTCTTTTAAAGAACGTTCTGTATATTGACCGCGTTTTGCAGTTTCTAAAATGTGAAAATCAAGATCTGTTGCTTGTATTTCAAAACGAAATGGAGCTAGATGCTTCGATAAAATTAAAGAGAGTGTATATGGTTCTTCACCGGCAGCGCAAGCGGCACTCCATACTTTTAATTTTCCGTTATTTTGTTCAAGTAATTTTGGTAGTGCTTTCGTCTCTAGCGTTTGCCAACGTTCTTTATTTCTGAAAAATTCTGAAACGTTAATTGTAATATAATCAATAAAACTTAAAAATAAATTTTGATCGGTACGTAAATTACTTAAAAAATTAGTGTAGTTCTCAAAACCTTTTCTCGAAATAAAAGCATCGATTCTACGACGCATTCTATCTTGTTTATATGAAGCGATATCCATATTAAATTGTTGTTTAAAACTCGCGATAAAATGATCATAATCTTGTTCAATTATCATATTTATAATAGGCACAATAACGATATTGTGCCTCCCCCTTTACATCATACGGATTTTTTGTTCAAAGTTTTTCTTCATCTGTTTTTCATGTAAACCAGGTAAATCATAAATAACAGCATCAATTCCTGCATCTTTTGCAACGTCAACGGGAATGACAGATGTATGCTTGTCCCCATTATAAAAACAGAGAACTAAATCGGTATCTTCAATTATTTGTTTTACAAAAAACATATAATCCGATCGGTAAATGGAGTCGGAAGGATGATCAAAAGCGACATACTCGGCTCCGTGTCTTTTTAAGTAATCAACGACCTCTTGAAATTCATCTGTTAATGATTGTAACGGCTGTAGCGTGTAAAGGCATAAATTTTGAGCGAGTCTTTCGTTTTCGATGAAAAAACGAAGAATCTCATTTTCGATAGATTTATAACATAATATGTAAATTTTATGTTTGTGAGCATAGTCAGTTAAAAATTTTTTTATTTCTTCTTGATCTAATGCTGTTAATTGATTTGAACCACAAAGAAAAATATTCATAGATTTGTGCCACCTCATGCTAAATTGTAACATATCTTTTATAAAAAATAACTGCAAAATATTAGTGTTCAGAGTATAATTATAAATAACTGGATTTTACGATTAAGTTTAGGAAGAAATAAAAAAATAAATAGGTGATATATATGCTGCGTTCGATCTCGCATAATCCAATTTTATCGCATATACCGCCTGCTACTCAAATGCCGAAAGAAGCAAATGTCAGGACAGGACTTGCATTTTCGGATAATTTGCATGCAGATCCGAAAAAAGATAAATTGCTAGAACAAATGGAAGCATTTGTCGATAACATTGGAGAAATTAAAGAGAAAATTGAAATGGAATTAACGCTTGATAATGTAATGGAATACAAAAATACAGTAAAATCATTTTTGAATTTTTACGTAGATAATGTATTGCAATATAAAGATGTCATGTCTCGTCATCCGCGTTACGGATATTCACAGAAAATGACGATTGTGAAACAAGCGGAAATGGGATTAAATGAGCTAGAAGATGTTATGAATTTAATTAATACGAAAACGGGACATTTAGAAATGTTAAATCAAATTGGAGAAATCCACGGTTTAATTGTAAATTTAGTCTTGTAAAAGGGAAGGAAACTATATGTACATACAATTATATGAAAAGCTCGTTATTATTCAAAAAGCATATGAAAACATTCAAGCGCTTGGAGAACAAATATATGAGAATTTAAAACATAAAAATGTAAATGCAGTTCAAAAGTTACAAGTAGAGCAATTGCAGTACATTGATGGTTTAAAAAAGTTATCAAGTTCATTTGAAGAAATGGTTGTTCAGTTTTGTAAAGAACAGGGCGTAGAATCATTTCGCGTAAGTGCGTTATTTTCGTATTTTTCTCATGAAGAAATTGAAAAAATGGAAAAATTACAAAAAAATGTAACGGAATTAGAAGAGAATGTAAAAATGATTCTTTTGAAAAATCAATATTACTTAAACGTACTATTAAAAACTACAGAAAGTATTGTGGATTCCGTTTCTGAATATAATTTAGAGCGAAACAATAATTCACAAATCTTTATGAACGAACTATTGTAAAGGGGAAGTGAAACATTATGAGACTATCTGATTATAATACGCCGTTATCGGGTTTGTTAGCGGCACAAATGGGATTACAAACGACGAAACAAAATTTATCAAACATTCATACGCCTGGTTATGTGCGTCAAATGGTGAATTACGGATCGGCTGGAGCAAGTCATGGCTATTCACCGGAACAAAAAATAGGTTACGGTGTACAAACGCTAGGTGTTGACCGGATTACAGATGAAGTGAAGACGAAACAGTTTAACGATCAATTATCTCAACTCTCTTACTACAACTACATGAATTCGACTTTATCACGTGTAGAGTCTATGGCTGGAACGACAGGAAAGAATTCATTATCTAGTTTAATGGATGGCTTCTTCAATGCCTTTCGTGAAGTTGCAAAAAATCCAGAACAACCAAATTACTACGATACATTAATTTCTGAAACTGGGAAGTTTACAAGTCAAGTAAATCGCCTGGCGAAAAGCTTAGATACAGCAGAAGCACAAACGACAGAAGATATTGGAGCGCATGTAAATGAATTTAATCGTCTTGCTGCTAGTTTAGCGGAAGCGAATAAAAAAATTGGACAAGCAGGTACACAAGTACCAAATCAGCTTTTAGATGAACGTGATCGTATCATTACAGAAATGTCTAAGTATGCAAATATAGAAGTGTCTTATGAATCTATGAATCCTAATATCGCGAGTGTTAGAATGAATGGTGTTTTAACAGTAAATGGACAAGATACATATCCACTTCAATTAAATAAAGAAAAAGAGCCAATGACTGCTGAAATTTACGGTTCGGAAATTCCTTTAACTAGTGGAGCAATTCAATCAGCGATTGATACGAAAGCGAAGATTGCTAGTTATAAGAAAAACCTTGAAGAATTAATGGGTTCTGTAAAGAATGAAGTGAACACAGTAATGGGGAAAGAGTTCTTCGTTGGAGATCAAGCGAAAGATATGAAATTAAACCCGGAATTTGCAAAAGATGTTTCGAAAATGAAAATATCAGCTGAAACAGCAAATAAACTAGCAGCAATTACAGATGGAAATTATAAAGAAGGTCTTTCTTATAAACAAGCATTAGACCAATTCGTAGTTGGTATTGCATCTGATAAAAGTGCAGTGAATGCATATCAAAAAATTCATGGGGATTTATTAGAGGGGATTCAGCAAGAAAAGATGGGTGTTGAAGGCGTTAATATGGAAGAGGAAATGGTTAATTTAATGGCCTTCCAAAAATATTTCGTTGCAAACTCTAAAGCAATTTCTACGATGAATGAAGTGTTTGATAGTCTATTTTCGATTATTAGATAATGAGGGATAAAAACGAAGGTCTTTTCTTTTATGTTTGAAGAGAGGGCCAGCAGAGGATAGAAGCGGTCAGTGCCTAATAGAGGACCTATCGGTGTGAGACCAGAGATACGGTGCGGTAGAGGAATAAGTTAGGTAAGCGGAGAGCCGGAAATAATTCTGGTTTCTTCTTTAAATTAATTTGAAATAGATAAAGGAGGAGATAGAAATGAGAGTATCTACATTTCAAAATGCAAGCTGGGCAAAGAATCAGTTAATGGATTTGAATGTGCAACAACAATACCATCGAAATCAAGTAACTTCAGGGAAGAAAAACCTTCTTATGAGTGAAGATCCACTTGCAGCAAGTAAGTCATTTGCGATTCAACATTCGTTGGCGAATATTGAACAAATGCAAAAAGATTTAGCGGATTCGAAAAATGTATTAACACAAACTGAAAATACTTTACAAGGTGTTTTTAAATCTTTAACGAGAGCAGATCAATTAACAGTTCAGGCGTTAAATGGAACGAATAGTGAAAAAGAATTGAAAGCCATCGGTGCAGAGATTGATCAAATTTTAAAACAAGTTGTATATTTAGCGAATACGAAAGAGCAAGGTCGTTATATTTTCGGTGGTGATAGTACAGAGAAACAACCATTTACAGAAGATGGTACGTATCAAGGTGGACAAAATGATGTGAACTGGCAACTAAATGACGGTTATGAATTAAAAGCATTTCGTAACGGCGAAGCATTACTATCCCCTGTTATAAAAACGTTAAAACAAATAAGTGAAGCGATGCAAAACGGTGACCAAAAAGCATTACAGCCGTTATTAGGAGAAAATAAGAAGAACTTAGATGGCATCATTAATCGCACAACTGAAGTTGGTTCGACAATGAACACAATGGAGACGTTTAAAACAATTTTAAGCGAGCAAAACTTAGCGCTTCAAGAAAACCGTAAAGAAATTGAAGATGTTGACTTAGCGGTAGCAATTTCTGATTTAGCTTATATAAACGCAACGTATGAAGCTACGTTAAAAGCTGTTAGTACGATGAGTAAAACGAGTATTTTAGACTACATGTAATCTATAAGGAGTGAGAAATTATGGCAGGAACATTAACTGGTATCGGTGGTAGACAACAAATATGGAACCTCGGAAATAATATGATCGATACATCTAACTTTGTAGAATTAGAAATGCAAGCGTTAGAAATGCGAAAGACGCCTTATGCTAATGAAAAGAACCAACTTTCACAAGATAAACTATTATATACAAGTTTAAAATCAGAATTTAGCTCTTTCACACAAACTTTTAAAAACTTAGCGGCTTTTAAAGGGAATGAGAAAAAGGTAACAACATCACAAGACGGTTATATTAATGTAAAAGCTGATGGTGGTGCGATTGCCGGCACTTTCAATATGACAATTACACAGCTTGCACAGCGTCATCAAATAGCTTCAAATGAAATTAAAGATATAAATGCAAAGCTTCCTAAAGATGAAACATTAAAACTAGGTGATAAAGAACTAAAAGTAACAACTGATATGACATATAAAGATTTAATTAACAAAATTAATGATGGAGATTATGGTGTATCAGCTTATACACTTGGAAATAAAATTTTCATGACCTCGAAAAAAGAAGGGGCAACGAATGAAATTAAATTAGAGAAGACACCACCTAATGTACTTACAGATTTGTTTTATTCGAAAGTGGAAGGAACAGATCCACTTGCCACGGAAATGAAATTAAATACTATTAACGAAGCGTTGGATGCAAAATATACTATTAATGGTATTGATGGTACAAGTCCGAGCAATACCATTGAAGCCCTTCCCGGTGTGAAAATTGAATTATTGAAAGTAACTGAGCCGAAAGTAGAAGGAACACCAGATGCAGGTACAACAACAGAACCAAAAGCAAAAGGCATAGATCTAAAATTCACAGTAAGTGACTCGAACGTAACAGACGCATCAAATATTATTAAAAAGATGGTTGCAGATTATAATAAAGCTGTTGCTACAGTAGATATCTTTGCTGGTAAAGGTGGGGCCTTCCAAGGACAAGCTATTATGCAAAGTGTGCGTCAAGCTATGAATAATGTTGTAACATTTTCACAAGATGGCAATTACTTATTCTCATTTGGTATTCAATTAAAGCAAGATGGAACGATGGAAGTTAATGACGAAGCATTAACGAAAGCGTTAAAAGAAAAACCGGATGCAGCGAAGCAATTTTTCTTTAGTTCTAACGGTTTAGGAAAAATGATGGAAGAGCCACTTGATAAGTTATTTGGTGATAAAGGTGTAGTTGGAGAACGAGTAAAAAACATTGATTCACGTGTAAGTGATTTAGATAAAAAGATTAAAGATATTGAAACGCAAAACTTGCAAAAACAAGATGAAATTGTGAAGAAGTATCAAAAGCTAGAGAGTACATTAGCGGCGCTTGATAGCCAATTAAAAACAATTAAAGCAATGACAAAACAAAAAAGTGATGATTAATGAAAGTTGAGGAAGTGATCGTATGCAAGCATGGCAACGTTATATGCAAAATGATATTATGACGAGTAATCCGATTAAAAATACAATTTTTATTTATGAAAGATGTATTGTAGAGTTTCGTAATTTAGAAGAACTTTTAAATGATTTTAAACTACAAGAAGGAGATGCACTTCTTGAAAAGTTAGAACGTATTTTTGAAGAATTAAAACTTCAATTAAATCCTGAAATTACGAAAGATTTATATGATAGTTTATATGGCTTATACGATTGGATTAGCATTCAAATTCAAACAATGAAAGTAACACGTGAAGCAAAAGACATGGATGCGATTGTGAAAGTGTTACAAGATTTAATAGACGGTTACCGCGGAGCACTGGAAAATGAACAATGATATTTATCGGACGTTTGTCGGCTGTTTTAATGAAATCGGTGAATTGCAAGTGTCAGATGGAGAGTTTGCTGAGAAGAGTGAGATGTTAAATCGCTGGATGATGACATTGGATGAAGAAACGCGTGCACAAGTTGCAGCAGAAGTAAGCCCATTCATTATTAAGGCGGCGCAGCATATTCGAGATAAGCAAAAGATTTTAGAAGAAATGATTATGACAAATGATGGGCGCATGAAAGCTAATTCATTTTACGGTAAATTTTAGTGATAGAGTTTAGAAACGGATTCCCCTTTTAAGAGGGGATCCATTCCTTTGTTTAAATAAAGATTTCCGCTGATTGAGGTTTCATTTTATGACTGTAATGAAAAAAAGTAGTAATCTAAATAATGTGAAAATGGACTTTAGTGTGTAGATCATATATTGAAATGTTTCATAGATTATTGCGTGTATACAGTTTTTTTGTATTCTTTTTTATATTTTTGTATTTTTCTAAAGACAACAATGAAAAAATGGAATAAAATATGTAAGGGTACATGATTGTTAATATTTTAATAAATACATATAAGAAAATAAATAATGAAGTGAAACTTCCATCAGTGGATCATGAAGTTAAAAAAGAAAGGGTGTGGAATATGCCGGATTTAGTGAGTGATGTAGGCCATTATATGAATTATTTAGTGACGAAACGAAATACGGTTTCTAGTAATATTGCAAATGCGAATACACCTGGTTATAAAGCACAAGATGTAGCATTTGCTGAGCAAATGAATAAAAGTAGTGAATTATATAAAAACAATGTTGCAGACTTAAAGAGCAATCCAGATTTATATCAAACGAATGAAATGCACTTACCGACAGTGAATACGAAAAATACATATGCAAAGATTCAAACAAAATCAATGCAAACGAATAAAGATGGAAATAGTGTGGATGTAACGACAGAAATGCTAGATTTAATGAAAGCAAATCAGTTATACGGTATTTCAATAAACGCGATTAATACACAATATGCAATTAACCAAGCGGCACGCGGACGTTAAAAGTAGAAGGAGAGACAACGATGTTTCAGGCAATTAATGCAAGTGGCTCAGGTCTAACGACAGCGAGAAAGTGGATGGAAGTTACTTCTAACAATATTGTAAATGCGAATACAACGGCTGCTCCGGGGGCAGATTTATATGAGCGTCGTAGTGTAGTGTTAGAATCAAACAATAGTTTTGCAAATATGTTAGATGGGGCTCCTACTAACGGGGTGAAAATCAAAAGTATTGAAGCAGACAAAACTGAAAACTTAGTGTATGATCCAACACATCCGCATGCAAATGAAGAAGGATATGTACGTTATCCAAATATTGATGTGACTGCTGAAATGACGAATGTAATGGTTGCCCAAAAAATGTACGAAGCAAATACAAGTGTATTAAATGCGAATAAAAAAATGCTTGATAAAGATTTAGAAATTGGCCGAGGATAAGGGGGAATATAGTAATATGAAAATCCAACCAATGTTAAATACGCAACCATTTGGAGCAATTCAGTCAATTGGTGCACCGAAAAATTCTCAAACATCAGTAGTTGAAGGGAAAAAGTTTATCGATTTATTGGAAGATATGAATCAAACACAAAACAATGCACAAACAGCAGTATATGATTTACTAACTAAAGGGGTAGGAGAAACGCATGACGTTTTAATTCAGCAGAAGAAGGCTGAGTCTCAAATGAAAACGGCTGCTCTCGTACGTGATAATCTTATTGAAAATTATAAGTCACTAATTAATATGCAAATTTAGGAAAGTGGACGGGTGTGTTTAAATGGAAAAGATAAAAAATGTTATCCAATCATTAAAAACGTGGCATAAGTTAGTAATCGGTGCTGCGCTTTTAGCGATTGTAACAGGAGCACTTTTATACTTCACCTTGCCAGATAAATATGTTGTTGTATATCAAAATTTAAATGATGCAGATAAGCAAGAGATTACAGCAGAATTATCAAAGTTAGGTGTCGATTATCAGTTAGCGGCCGATGGATCGATTCGTGTGCAAAAAAATGATGCTCCATGGGTTCGAAAAGAAATGAATGGGATGGGCTTACCGTTTAATTCTAAAAGCGGTGAGGAAATTTTATTAGAAAGCTCGCTCGGTTCAAGTGAGCAAGATAAAAAAATGAAGCAAATTGTCGGTACGAAAAAGCAATTGGAACAAGATATTGTAAGAAACTTTGCGACAGTTGAAACGGCGAATGTTCAAATTACATTACCTGAAAAAGAGACAATTTTTGATGAGGAAAAAGCAAAAGGGACAGCAGCGATTACGGTTGGTGTGAAGCGTGGCCAATTATTAACGGCAGATCAAGTTGCGGGTATACAGCAAATGATTAGTGCAGCGGTTCCTGGCGTGAAAGCAGAAGAAGTAAGTGTGATTGATAGTAAAAAAGGTGTCATCTCAAAAGGAGCAGATGAAGCACATTCTACTAGTTCCTCTTCTTATGAAAAAGAAGTAGAGATGCAACAACAAATTGAAGGTAAATTAAAGCAAGATATTGATGCAACATTAATGACGATGTTTAAACCGAATGAATATAAAGTGAATACGAAAGTGTCTGTAAACTATGATGAAGTTACACGCCAGTCAGAAAAATATGGTGATAAAGGTGTACTTCGTAGTAAACAAGAGCAAGAAGAAAGCTCTACTGCACAAGAAGGAGCAGAGACGAAACAAGGCGCTGGTATTACAGCAAACGGCGAAGTACCAAACTACGGTACGAACAATAATCAAAATGGTAAAATCGTCTATGATAATAAAAATGGTAACAAAATTGAAAACTATGAAATAGATAAAACAGTTGAAACAATTAAGAAACACCCAGAATTAACGAAAACAAATGTTGTAGTATGGGTAGACAACGATACGTTAGTAAAACGAAAAATAGATATGACTACTTTCAAAGAAGCAATTGGCACAGCTGCTGGGCTTCAAGCTGATCCGAATGGAAACTTTACAAACGGTCAAGTTAACGTTGTAACTGTTCAGTTTGATCAGCCGAAAGAAGAGAAGAAGAAAGAACCAGAAGAAAGCGGTATAAACTGGTGGTTATTCGGTGGAATTCCAGCTGGTTTATTAGCGATTGGTGGTCTAGTATGGTTCTTATTAGCAAGACGTAAGAGAAAGAAAGAAGAAGAGGAATATGAAGAATACTTAGCAGAAGAGGAAATTGCTGCAAGTAATGAAAGTATCATGGAAATTCCTGAAGAAAAAATAGTACCAGAGCCAAAACCAGAACCAGAAGAACCGAAAGAACCAACGTTAGATGAACAAGTGCATGATGCTACGAAAGAACATGTAGAAGGAACTGCAAAAGTAATTAAAAAATGGTTAAATGGACAGTAAGGGAGGAACAACGATGTTAGATGAAATCTCCTCCAAAGAAAAAGCTGCCATCCTTATTCGTACATTAGAAGAAGGGGTGGCAGCAAAAGTCATTGAATATATGACAGCTGAGGAAAAAGAAGTATTACTTCGTGAAATCGCGAAGTTTCGTGTATATAAACCGGAAACGTTAGAAAATGTACTAGGGGAATTCTTGTATGAATTAAATGTAAAAGAATTGAACCTAGTGACTCCAGATAAAGAATATATTCGTCGCATATTTAAAAACATGCCAGAAGACGAACTAGAAAAATTATTAGAAGATCTTTGGTATAACAAAGATAATCCGTTTGAATTCTTAAATTCACTTACAGATTTAGAACCGCTTCTTACTGTACTTAATGATGAGTCACCACAAACAATTGCAATTATCGCTTCTTATATTAAACCGCAGCTTGCTTCTCAATTAATTGAGAGATTACCAGATCATAAGCGAGTAGAAACGGTAATGGGGATTGCGAAGCTAGAGCAAGTTGATGGTGAATTAATAAATCAAATTGGGGATTTATTAAAATCAAAATTAAATAATATGGCATTTAATGCAATTAATAAAACGGATGGCTTGAAAACAATAGTAAACATTTTAAATAATGTTTCACGAGGTGTTGAAAAAACAGTCTTTCAAAAGTTGGATGAAATGGATTATGAGTTATCTGAGAAAATTAAAGAAAACATGTTTGTATTTGAAGACTTACTCGGACTTGAAGATCTTGCACTTCGTCGTGTATTAGAAGAAATTACAGATAACGGTGTTATTGCGAAAGCACTTAAAATTGCAAAAGAAGAAATTAAAGAGAAATTATTTACATGTATGTCTTCAAACCGTAAAGAGATGATTCTAGAAGAATTAGATGGCTTAGGACCGCTTAAGATGACGGATGCTGAAAAGGCACAGCAAACGATTACAGGCACAGTGAAAAAGCTAGAGAAGGAAGGAAGAATTATCGTTCAAAGAGGTGAAGATGATGTCCTTATTTAAAAACAGAATTCCGAAGAATTCTGTTTCTTTTTCTGAAGAAACGTATGAATTACAATTTCCAAAACCAATAGTAGCTCACGTAGAAGAAGAAATCCAAGTAGATCATGAAGAACTTCTTGCGCAGCAACAATCGTTACATATGGAAATGACTCAGCTAAGGCAAGAACAACAAATGTTAGAACGAGAGCGTCAGCAGTTATTACATGATCAAGAACAATTCCAAATGCATGTTCAGCAGCAAATGAAAGAGATAGAATCGGCACATATGCAGTTTCAAAAAGAACAACAAGAAACAGCATATGAATGGACAGAGTTATTATGGAATCAATCTTTTCATCTAGCAGAAAAAATCGTGAATCAAGCAGTAGATTCGCGATTGCTTGATGTGTTACCCATTTTAACTGGTATCGTTCAAACGTTGCCTACTTCGTTTGAAAAATTAATCATTACCGTACATCCAGAAACATTTGAACGTATTCAAGAAGAGAAGGAAAATACGAAAGAATATTGGTTACTACAATTAGTAGAATGGAAATATGATTTCTCCTTACAGTTCGGTGAATTTGTTCTGGAAGAAGAGAAAGAGTTCTTTGAATTTAAATTTGCACCTATATTTGCGAAACTTCGCCAGAAATGGGAAGAGGGGAAGTTATTTGAGGAGCAAAATGTATGAATAACAAGCTCATGAACGAACATAGTAAATGGAATACGTTTATTGAAACCCCGTTTTATACGAAAGTCGGTAAAGTTCATAGTGTACAAGAACAGTTTTTTGTAGCGAAAGGGCCAAAGGCGAAAATTGGAGATGTTTGTTTCGTTGGGGAACATAATGTTTTATGTGAAGTAATTGCAATTGAAAAAGAAAACAATATGTTACTCCCGTTTGAACAGACAGAAAAAGTATGTTACGGAGATGCCGTTACATTAATTGCAGAAGATGTTGTTATACCTCGTGGTAATCATTTACTCGGAAAAGTGTTAAGTGCAAATGGCGGAGTGTTAAATGAGGATGCAGAGAATATTCCATTACAAAAAATAAAACTAGATGCCCCGCCTATTCATGCATTTGAACGTGAAGAAATTACAGATGTATTTGAAACGGGAATCAAATCAATTGATTCCATGCTAACAATTGGCATCGGTCAAAAGATTGGTATTTTTGCTGGTTCTGGTGTTGGTAAATCTACTTTACTCGGAATGATTGCGAAAAACGCAAAAGCTGACATAAATGTTATTAGTTTAGTAGGAGAACGTGGCCGAGAAGTAAAAGACTTTATTCGAAAAGAATTAGGTGAAGAAGGAATGCGAAAAAGCGTCGTTGTTGTAGCGACGTCAGATGAAAGTCACCTAATGCAACTTCGTGCAGCTAAGCTTGCAACGTCTATTGCTGAATATTTCCGTGATCAAGGTAATAACGTACTACTTATGATGGACTCTGTTACTCGTTTTGCTGATGCGCGTAGAAGTGTTGATATTGCTGTTAAAGAGTTGCCGATAGGTGGTAAAACACTCTTAATGGAAAGTTATATGAAGAAGTTGTTAGAGCGCTCTGGGAAAACACAAAAGGGATCTATAACAGGTATTTATACCGTACTCGTTGATGGAGACGATTTAAACGGCCCTGTACCAGATTTAGCGCGTGGTATTTTAGATGGACATATTGTATTAAAACGTGAACTTGCAACACTTAGTCATTATCCTGCAATTTCAGTATTAGATTCAGTAAGTAGGATTATGGAAGAAATCGTGTCATCTAACCATTGGCAACTTGCAAATGAAATGAGAAAAATCTTATCTGTTTATAAAGAAAATGAATTGTATTTTAAATTAGGGACGATTCAAGAAAATGCAGAAAATGCTTATATTTTTGAATGTAAAAATAAAGTAGAAGGTATAAATACGTTTTTAAAACAAGGTCGATCTGATAGTTTCCAATTTGATGATATTGTTGAAGCGATGCACTATATAGTATAAGACCTCTGCCTAAGAGGTCTTATTTTTTTGTTTTTTAATATTTCACAGATTTTTTTGGAAAAAAACTATATAATAGAAAAAGAGAACGTTATAATAGGAAGGGGCTATGAAAACAGGTGGATAAGCAGCAGTACGACACGATAAAATTGCAAATAAATCAAGAAAAAGAACAGATTTTGAAAGAAGTGTATGAATTAACAGCCGAAAAAAGAAAAATAGAACAAAAAAAAGAATATGATTTATATGTTGTAAAATCGCGTAGTAAAGTCGTACAAACTGGGCAGCGTATAATGGCTGGCATGCTTTCGTCAAATACGTTTTCACCTGAAAGAATAGAAGAATGGAATCGGAAAATTAAAAAAACGGAAGATTTTATTCGGAAAAATGAAAGCCTTTTAGAACAGGTAAAAGAAAAAGAACGTGTCATTGATGCGATGTATCAAGAAGGTTGTAGAAAGCTTGCTAAAGTACGAGAAAAGCAGGAAGAAAAAATGCTTCTTGATTTGAAAATGTGTATGAATGGATGAGGTGAATATAGTGATACAGTCTGTATTACCGGTGCAACAAAGTTTACCTCCGCAAAAAGAAAAAGGGCTAGAAGTACAATCAAAAAGTGAAGATTCTTCATTCGATCGTACGATGAGAATGGAAAATAAAAAGCAGCCGAAAACGGAGAAAATGAAACGAGAAGAAGCACCAAAAGAAGAAAAAAAAGAATATATTCTTTCTAAACAATCAGTAACGAAAGAAGAGCCAATTGTAAAGAAAGAAGAAAAAAAAGAGACAGAACAGTTGTTATTAGCTGTATCTGAGCAAATGGTTGCAATTGAGCAATTACGTGTGCAACCAGAATTGTTATATCAATACATACAAAAAATACAAGAGCTGTATAAAGAATATGGAAATATAAAACTTAACGAATTACCCGCAGCAGAATTACAACAATTACAAGAACTTCTTTCAAATATGAATATCAAAAATGCTATATGTTTAGAAGATACAATGCAAATGGCATTAGACAAAATAAAGATGCCGGAGCAAACGATGCAAGTATTGAAAGTTGTAGAAACAGAAACTTGTAATATCGCAAAAAAACAAGAAGATTCCAAAGACTTAGATGTAGATCTTCCAAAAGCTGAGGGCGATGATGTAAAGATAGAGTTGCCGGAAGGTGATGTGTTAAAGGATTCTAGTTCAACGGGTGCGGAGTTACTAAATAAAGCAACGGGTACGGATCAAATAGGAAAATCAAATAGTGGCGCTGAGAAAGTTACATTACCTGACTTAGGAAAGAAAATGGAAGCACAAGTAGAAGCGTTGCAAAAATTTGTAGTGAAACAAGAGCGTGTTTTATTTCAGTTGAATCCAGAAAAACTTGGTACATTAACGGTGTTTATGAAAAAACATGGAGATCAAATTGATGTTCACGTAGAAATGGAAAAACATGATGCGAAAAAACGTGTTGAAATCATTTTTGATGAATTGAAACTGAAGTTAAAAGAAAAAGAAATCAATATTCAAATTAGCTATTCAGATAAAGATGAAAATCGAAAAGAACAGCGAGAACAAGAGCAAAGACAAAAACAAAAATTAGCAAGTACGAAACATGAAAAACAACATGCAAAAGAATTTGCGGGATTATTGGAGGAATAAAGTGTGCCAACAGTTGGATTAAATACAACGAGTACAAATCATATTCCGTTACAAGCAGGAGCACAAACAAAAAACGCATCTGTTACTGGTGCACAGTCGACAGCTCAACAAGCAAACGGAGTATCAGCAAGTACTCAAAAAACACCCGGTATTATGGATAAAGACGATTTCCTGAAACTTTTCTTAGCAAGCTTTCAACATCAAGACCCGTTTAATGCGATGGATATGAACCAAATGATGAACCAAACAGCACAGCTATCGCTTATGGAGCAAGTACAGAATATGACGAAAGCGGTAGATAAACTGCAATCAACGATGTATTCGACAGCTCTTGATGGAGGGATGAAGTTTTTAGGAAAGTACGTTAGAGGTGTAAGCAATAATGGAAAGCAAGTGACTGGTCAAGTAGAAACAGTTCGACTTGCTGAAAATAACGATGTGCAACTTATTGTGGATAATCAAGTTGTCTCACTTCGTTTCATAGAGAGGGTTTCTGATAAACCAATAACAGAAACTAATCCGGAAGATGAGAAGAAAGATGATATAGAAAAAAATGAAGAGGTTAAGCCAGATTAATAAAAGGAGTGTACAAAGGTTATGATTAAAGCGTTATATACAAGTATTACAGGGATGAATGCAGCACAAAATGCATTAAGTGTTACTTCAAATAATATTGCAAATGCACAAACAGTTGGATATAAAAAGCAAAAGGCTATTTTTGATGATTTGCTATATAATAATACGGTTGGTTCACGTGGTGATGGTGCTTATGCTGGCACGAATCCAAAGAGTATTGGTAACGGTGTAAAGTTCAGTGGGACATCTACAGATTTTAGTGATGGTTCTATTACTTTAACTAGTGATAAGATGGAGACAGCAATAGAAGGAAACGGTTTGTTTTTAGTTGGTGATCGTAACGGTGGAAATGTAGAGTATACGAGAAAAGGGTCTTTTGGTGTATCGAAAGATAGCTATGTTACAAATACAGGTGGACAGTATGTACTAGGTTATGGTGTAAAAACAGGAACACAAGAAGTAGATTTTTCTTCACGACCAAGCCCAATTCATATTCCAATGGGATCAGCTGTTGGTGGGATTCAAACAGATAAAGCGACAATAGGTGGAAACCTTCCTAGAAACCAAAATGCATTATCTCACGAATTCACAGTTTTTGATGCGGAAGGGAACTCGTTAACATTACGTGTAAATATTAAACAAAAGACTACAAAAGAGACTGTAGATGGTAAAGAAGTTGAAAAGCCAGTGCCAGGCGAATATACATATTCAGTTTCTGTAAGAAATGATTCTAAAAACGAAAAAGAATTTAAGCCTATTGAAGGCATGCCGGACAACAAACCCCTTATATTTGATACATTAGGAAATTTAAAGCAAACAGATGAACCTGTACAAAAGGATCCAGTAACTGGTGAAATTACTAAAGGTGGATCTGTTCAAATTCCTTTTGGTGGTGGTCTAACACTTGATTTAAGCGGATTAACAAATTATCCGACAGGGAAAACTATTTCTACAACAGAAGTAACGGGGCGTCCAGCTGCAATTGCAAATGACTATTCTATTTCTGACGGTGGTTTCGTTATGATGAAATATTCGGATGGTAGTATGAAAGTTGTAGGACAACTAGCTGTAGCTACATTCCCGAATTCAGGTGGATTAATGAAAACAGGGAATGGAAATTACGTTGCAACACCATCAGCCGGTATTCCAGGGGTAGGTGTTGCTGGTGAGAATGGTGCAGGTAATGTACGAGGGTCAGCAAAAGAAAGTTCAAACGTAGATTTATCTGTAGAATTCGTTGACTTAATGCTTTATCAACGCGGATTCCAAGGGAATGCGAAAGTAATTAAAGTGTCAGATGAAGTATTAAATGAAGTTGTAAACTTAATTCGATAATATATTATAAAGTAAAATTGTAATGTAGTAGAAAGGGTTTTCTATTCGTATGACAAGACAAGAGCGAATTTTACAATTGCCTTTTTTCGAAAATAAACGTGAACTTGCTGAGCAAGTGTTAAAAATGGAACGAGAAGAGCATATATATTTACCTGATCAATTTGAAATTAAGCAAGTACCTCCATATTCATTTGGCGAAAAGCAATCAATTATTGGCCGTATTCATGAGTTTTATTTCGTAAGTGTTGGTAGCGAAGGAGAATGGAAGTATCAACTGTTTAAGGACGAGATGAAGTGCCGTGAGTTTTTTATTACACTATCAGGGATAACGGATCAGCAGATTGCATTTTGGTTCAATAACATCGAGTTATTGAAAAGCTCTTAAAAAGCTTTTAAAAGCCCTTTTTTAGGTTTTGAGAGAGGACCTGGCGGTTAGTGCTTATGTGGGTGCTCGACCGTTGTTTAAGACCAGAGATATGGAGAGTTACTAGGTTAGTTTAAGAAGATTTAAGCGAAGTGTAGTATGAATAATACGTGTGGTCTTAGCGTGTTAGATGGACTAATAAGTTTATTTGTGACGATAGATTTCTATAAAAGGAGAGGTGAGGAGGATGGCGCAAAATAAGTATCGCGTTACATTCATTTCGCCGAGTGAGGTTGAGCAGCGGACTGTTATGGCGGCGAGTAGTTTGCCGGATTTAATTCGTAAAGTAGAGAGTATTATTGCAGATCCGAACGGTTACTTTGTAAATGATAAAAAAAATAATTGCTATTTTAAAGTGATTAAAGAAAATGTTACGTTTATTCAATATGAGTTACTATTTTCTGATAAAGAAATTCATATTGAAAAATTAAAACATATAGCACCATCTATATTGAAACAATTATTTAAAAAAATAAATGATCCAGAATTATATGCGCTTGCGCTACTTGATGTTGATAAAGCGACGAAAGAATATGTACTAGAAGAAATGGATTCGGAGCTAAGAATACGAGTAGAAACGGAGCTTTCGAAAAAGTGGGAAGCAATGCCGACAGAAATTGTAGGAGCACAAGAAGTGTTATTAGAGGCACTTGCTTTGTTTATACAAGATTAAGCGTCTTTTAAAATAAATCGTTCGACTATCTATATTTTTTATATAGGTAGTTGACTTTTTCGGTTTAATAAAGCTTAATAATTAGATATACGGAATTAATGGAAGGGGAGCGACACCTTTATGTCACAAGCACAAAGTATTTTATTAGAAAGCGGAACAAATGAATTAGAGATTGTTACATATACTGTTGGTGAAAACCTATTTAGTATTAATGTAATGAAAGTACGTGAAATCATTAATCCATTCCCTGTTACAACTGTGCCAGAATCTCATCATGCAGTTGAAGGTGTTGTTCAAGTACGTGGTGAAATTTTACCTGTTATTAATTTAGCAACGGCTCTTAATTTAAAATCGACAAAGCCGCTTGATCAAACGAAATTTATTATTTCAGAATTAAATCAAATGAAAGTTATTTTCCGTGTTGATGAAGTGCATCGTATTCAACGTATTTCGTGGGAACAAATTGATGAACCAGCTTCATTGTCTATGGGACTAGAAGAAACGACATCTGGTATTGTAAAACTAGATGGAAAAATCATCTTACTATTAGATTACGAGAAAATTGTATGTGAAATTAGCGGAACTGGTTATGATAATAAATCCCTTTCAAAATTAGAACAAAAAACAGATCGAGCTGAAAAAGTTATTTATATTGCGGAAGATTCAGCGATGCTTCGTCAAATATTAGAAGAAACATTATCATCAGCTGGATATACGAAAATGAACTTCTTCAGCAATGGTGCAGAAGCATTGGCGCAAATTGAAAAGCTAGCGAAAGAGCAAGGAGAAAAAATGTTTGAACATATTCATTTGCTCATTACGGATATTGAAATGCCGAAAATGGATGGACACCATTTAACGAAAGTAATTAAAGATGGTGAAATAATGAATCGTTTACCAGTCGTTATTTTCTCTTCACTAATTACGAATGAATTATTCCATAAAGGCGAAGCTGTGGGGGCGAATGCTCAAGTAAGTAAGCCAGATATTCAAGAGTTAATTGGCTTAGTTGATAAGTTAGTATTATAAAAGAGTTTGGAAAAGGGTTTTTTTAGCTAGAATAGAAGCTCTAACCATGCGTGGTGGCGGTCAGTGCCTAATAGAGCCCTATGCTATGTGAGACCAGAGATATGGAGTGGTTTTAGGTAAGTAGAAGAAGTGAGGATTTGCAGACACTATTTACAACTCTATTCTTCTAGTGGAGAGAAGGGAACTAGCCATGTGTAGTATTGGTTAGTTCCTTTTTAATATTCTATATTCTGTATAGGCGGAAAGATGGAACGTTTTTGTAGTGTTTGTAGTTGTAAGTATGAAAAATCTTCATTTGAAGATTTTTGGTTTGAAAATATAAAAATGTATCTTTGGATTATTTTAGTAATATTTTGAGGTAACGTAAACTTTTTCGGTGAAAATATATTCTAAATACCATATAATATAATTAAATGTGGTTAATATGCAATTATACATATTAATTAAAAAACCTTTTTTATTTCTATACTTTCTATATATTTTTGTATGTTTATTATTTGACAGACAATTTTGAAATGTTATAATATGGATATGTAAAAATTGCTATTTTCTGAGAAGACATGGGAGTCAGATGAGAATTGTGAAAGGATGAGGGGGAGTGACACAGATTATGTATCACCACACAGCAATCAATGTATTAAGTCTTTTACAAAACATGTCAAATAATAAAATGAACGATGTGCAATTAGAAGAGGAATTTAAAAAAATAGAAAAACAATTCCAAGTAAAATATGAAGAACTAGTTGATTTACATAATAGAATGGTATTATTTCAAATAGATATAGAAAAAAATGGTGGGATGCGGGCGTATGAAAAATCAACAATTACATGGCTAAAGTCTGAGCTAGAGTTATTGTATGAAGTGTATCAATTTTCCCAACGTCACGGTTTAAACATTATTAATATTTCAAAATACGTTAGTAAAAAAGAACTGAATCTTTTTCCAAAAACAGCAAGTCAATTACAAAATACGTATTACAAATTAAAAAAATGTGAAATACCATTTGAAAATGTTGAAAAACAAAAACCAGGACGAAAGCGAAAATATACGCCTGTAAAAGAACCAATTGTTGAGATGAAAATAGAAAACAAGAAAGAATTAAGAAAAGAAGTTGAAAATACAGAGAGTGAAAAAAGTCTTGTAACAGTTATATCTGGTATTGTTGATAATTTTGAAACGATTAGCCAGTATAGTGAAAGAAAAGAGCATGAACTACATCAGTTCATGGAAGGGATTTATAAGCTTTCTAGCATGGCTGCAGAGCGTTCAAAAGATGAAAAGAACGCACGTGGTCTTGAAGGCGAATTACATGTATTACAGGCTGAAAATGAAAGGCTAAAACGAGAAAAGGAAGAGCTTGTTCATGATATAAAAGAAATGACGCATCATTTAATTCATTTCATTACGAGCTCTGATATTAATCAAATTCGCACATTACCTTTCTTCGTAAAAGAATGTAAACAAGATTTGCATAAATTAGGGTTATATAACGCACAAGACGGTAAAATGAAAATTATGGTTGATCGTAGTGGGCAGGTTATGACTGTAACGCAGTAATAACATTTGGGTACAAAATAAAAGGGAGATACATAGTTTATATGTATTTCCCTTTTGTTTTGTATGGAATCGTTTCAAAGAAGGAAGATGAATTTTTAAGATTGTAGTAACTTGGAAACCATTTGCGGAATTTGATTTGCTTGTGAAACCATACTAAGGGCAACTTCCGTTAACAATTTAAACTTTAAAAAATCGCTCATTTCCTGCGCCATATCCGCATCTTCAATTCGAGATGCAGCATTTGTTAAGGCCATACTTTGGCTATTTAAATTTTCAATATTAAACTGTAAACGATTCATCATAGCCCCAAGATCAGCACGATGAAGTGATACATTTTGTAAAGCCTCTTCAATTTTACGAATCGCAGTTCTTGCTTCTTGTTCTGTTGAAATCTTGATGTCATGTTGTGTAGGGGAAGGAGGAATATGTTTCGTTACATTTACCGTATGACCAATATCATCTAATGTAACAGGACGGTGTTGTCCATCAAACACGGATAAATCATTAAACTCAGTCGTCTCGCCAATATAGCCAATTTGCTCTGTTAAAGATTGAAACTCTTTATTTAACGAATCACGGTTTTTATTTGAATTTGTATCGTTCGCAGACTGAACAGCTAAATCACGCATACGCTGTAAAATATTCGTCACAGTTTGAAGAGCAGCTTCCGCTGTACGTAGCATCGATATTGCATCCTCATTATTTCGAATGGCCACGCGCATACCACTCGCTCTCGCATGCATACGAGTCACAATCGCAATATTAGCTGGATTATCAGAAGCATGGTTTAACTTCTTACCAGTAGCCAAATGCTCCATCGCAACATGCATACGCTTCTCATTCTCGTACAACGACTGCCTAGCATTCATACTTAAAATATTCGTACCAATACGCATAATAGACACTCCTTATCTTATAGATTTATATATGGACTTAAAGCCAATAAACAGCTATGAAAAGAAAAAGAGACTTATGCTTATCTTCTAGTTGTGTTTTAACATGAGAGGGGATAAAGATAGGCACTGACCGCTTCTACGCCACGCGGATGCTCTCTTCCATCAAAAAAAAGGAAGGTTTTATAAAAAATAAACCTCTCCGCAAGCAGAGAGGTTTATTCATGAAACTAACTCAAATGGCTTATTGTAATAATTTAGAAACCATTTGTGGAGTTTGGTTAGCTTGAGAAAGCATGCTGATTCCAGCTTCGTTCAAGATTTTGAACTTAGTCATTTCAGACATTTCTTTCGCCATGTCAGCGTCTTCAATTTGAGAAGCAGAAGATGCCATAGCAGCTGATTGACTCTTTAAGTTGTTAACGTTGAAATCAAGGCGGTTTAATGTAGCACCAAGATTCGCACGATCATCAGCAATTTGTTTCAGTGCAGCATCGATAGCTTTTACAGCAGATAATGGACTTGCAGCAGCTGTTGCCTCATCTGCATTTCCAGCAACTTTAATGTCAGGTAGAATTTCGTTGAATTTTGTTGCAATAGCTTGAGCTGTAGTATCTTCGTTAGCACCGCCCGCTACTGCATTATTGTAAGCCGTGAATTTTCCTTCCATGTCAGTACGTTGGGCTGATGTTAAATAACTTTTTATTTTATCATAAGATTCTTTAGCATTTTTTACAAGATCTGTGTGGTTAGAGCTAGTTGCACCTTGAGTATCTTGAAGTGCAGTTTTGAAATTGTTTAAGTCTTTCTCAGAAATTTTAGTAACACCAATATTGTCGTCTACTTCACCGAAAGCAGCTTTAATTGCTTCAGCTTTAGCAACTTTTTCGCTGTCTTTAGCATTATCGAAATCTTTGAAAGCTTGCTGCATTTTTTGTTGATCAGCATGATTTAATGTACCTTGGATTTTCTCATATGCACCTTTTGCATCGTTCACTCTATCTGCAGCATTAGCAGAAGTTAATTCAGTCCCACTAGTAAGTCCGCTATTAAGTTTATTCATTGTAGCTGTTACATTATCCAGCGTTTCTTGAGAAGTTTTACTAATCCCAATATTTAATTTATCAATTCCTAGTGAATTAGTAGAAACACTGCTTAATTTAATGCTAATTTGTTTTGTGGAATCACTAGAGTCAAGAGTTTGGATATTAATAGAACCATTAGAACCATCTAATAAGTTTTTGTCATTGAATTGTGTATTACCTGAAATATAATCAATTTGTTTTTGTAATTCACCAAATTCTTTTTGTAGTGCAGCTTGGTTGTCTGTAGTATTCGTGCCGTTCGCAGATTGGTTGGCGATGTCACGCATACGAAGTAAGATGTTAGATACTGAGTTCATTGCTGAGTCAGCTGTACGAATTAATGACATACCGTCTTGTGTGTTGTTAGCTGCAACACCTAATCCGCTTTCACGTGCACGCATACGAGTTGCGATTGCAAGACCTGCTGCATCATCAGAAGCGTTGTTGATACGTTTACCGCTTGATAAACGGTCCATAGCGTTACTCATTTTAGCTTGGTTTTGGCGCATGTACTCTTGAGTACGCATGCTATTAATGTTTGTATTAATTCTCATGTTAAGAACCCCCATTTTTTTATATTGACTTTTCTGCAAATTGAAAAACGGTAATATGCGAAAAAATCAATTTCGAGATTTATTGTAATCCTTGCTACAATGGGTGTCAACTAAAAATTCGAATTAATAAATATAAAAAAATAACAGTTTAACAATTTAGTCGTTTTTTTATTACAATATTATTAAAAGGATTATTGCAAACTTTAAAAAAAAACTCTAATATTAGATTATCTTTGTTTACCGAAAAGGTGATATTATGATAGTTGGAAATATAGTAAAAGAAGTGCTTGCATATAAGAAAGGACAAATTCAGCAAAAGCTAAGTAGTCCACAAGCGTTCGTTAGTAGTCGCTTTCAAGAGAAGTTGCAGAGTGAACCTGCGAAGGAGACGAAGGCTACTGCACAGCCGACAAATGTAGAGGACATGAGTCAGCCAGTACAATCTACGAAAATAGAAACGGTCGTAAATAAACCGGAACAATCTATTAATAAAGTAGAGGAAGCGAGTAAGCCTGAAGAAAAGGCTGAAACGAAGAACGTAGATGAAGTGCAAGTTGCACAAAAAGAGTTTGAACGACGTTTCCCAGAAACGAAAAATGAGGCTGCTGATACGTGGGGATTAACGAAGAAGTATAATATTCAAAAAATACGTTCTTCCAATGAGGGGAAGTATGAGGATATTATTGATCGCACTAGCCGTACATATGGAATTCCGAAAACGTTAATTCAAAAAATGATTGAAGTAGAGTCTAATTTTAATCCGAAAACGGTGTCACATGCAGGTGCGATGGGTCTTATGCAGCTTATGCCAGCGAATGTGAAAGAGATGGGTATAAAAAATCCATTTTCACCAGCTGAAAGTATTGAGGGCGGTGTGAAAGAGTTAAGCGGTTATTTAAAGAAAAATAACGGCGACTTAGTATTGGCACTTGCGTCTTATAATGCTGGCCCTGGTAATGTGAGAAAGTACGGAGGCGTACCACCATTTAAAGAAACGCAAGGATATATTAAAAAAATATTAAATATCGACGTTTCAAAATAAGAAATTTCATATATAGAGAGAACATGAAATTTTCGTGAACATGATATGGGAGTTGGCTAGATTTGAAATTACAAGATGATATTCCGTTAACAATTTATTTTGAAATCGGAAATACGAAAAAGAAAATTGAAGATTTGCTTCATATTACGAAAGGTACATTGTATCGTCTTGAAAATTCAACGAAAAATACGGTGCGTCTTATGCTTGAGAATGAAGAGATTGGAACCGGAAAGATTTTGACGAAAAACGGGAAGATGTACGTTGAAATCGTTGAATTGAAAAGGTAGGGAAGGGGATTGTCATGAGTGGCGAAAAATTAAGCCAAGAGCAAATTGATGCCCTGCTGAAGGCGGTAAATGAAGGCGAGGAAATGCCAGCTTTCGCACAAGAAGCAGGGAAGCAAGAGAAATTTCAAGAGTATGATTTTAATAGACCGGAGAAGTTCGGTGTTGAGCATTTACGTAGCTTGCAAGCAATTGCTTCTACATTTGGTAAACAGACGTCACAGACGTTGTCAGCGCGTATGCGTATTCCAATTGAGCTTGAGCCTTCAACGGTTGAGCAAGTTCCGTTTACGAGTGAGTATGTGGAGAAAATGCCGAAAGATTACTATTTATATTGCGTTATTGATCTTGGCCTCCCGGAGCTTGGAGAAATTGTTATTGAAATTGATTTAGCGTTCGTTATTTATATTCATGAATGTTGGCTTGGTGGAGATAGTAAGCGTAACTTTACGATGCGCAGACCACTTACCGCATTTGAGTTTTTAACACTGGATAATATTTTTATGCTCCTTTGTAAAAATTTAGAGCAATCATTTGAAAGCGTTGTTGCGATTGAACCAAAATTTGTAACGACGGAGACAGATCCGAATGCATTAAAGATTACGACAGCGAGTGATATCATTTCATTACTGAACGTAAATATGAAAACAGATTTTTGGAATACGACGGTGCGTATCGGTATTCCGTTCTTATCTGTTGAAGAAATTATGGATAAGTTAACATCTGAAAATATTGTGGAACATTCTTCGGATAAACGTAAAAAGTATATGTCTGAAGTGGAAGCGAAAGTAAATCAAGTGTATAAACCTGTTCACGTTGCAATTGGCGAGCAAAAGATGACAATGGGTGAGATTGAACAAATTGAAGAAGGCGATATTATTCCGCTTCATACGAAAGTTTCGGATGAATTACTTGGTTATGTAGATGGAAAGCATAAATTTAATTGTTTTATTGGAAAAGATGGAACGCGTAAGGCGCTTTTATTTAAAAGTTTTGTAGAGTAGGAGGATCTATATGAAGCATGAAGTATCTCCTGTGTCATTAATGGGATTAGAAGATTTTGCAGGGAAGCGAAATGAAGCAAGTAAAGCACATATTGATACTGTTTCAGATATTTCGATTGAACTTGGTGTAAAGCTTGGAAAATCATCTATTACGCTCGGTGATGTGAAGCAATTAAAAGTTGGCGATGTTCTTGAAGTGGAGAAAAACTTAGGACATAAAGTAGATGTGTATTTAAGTAATATGAAAGTCGGCATCGGTGAAGCGATCGTAATGGACGAAAAGTTCGGTATTATCATTTCTGAAATTGAAGCCGATAAGAAGCAAGCTGCGCTTATGAAAGCGCAAAGTCAAATGCAAGATAAAGAGTAGAGGAGGAGTCATATGTCGTATATGACGACCTTATTTCAAGTCGTTTTACTGTTTGGTGCGCTCGGCTACGGTGCATATTATATGACGAAAAAGACGCGCAAGCAGCAGTTTTTTAAACAAGGTGAAAATGGCCATATTCAAGTAAAAGACGGCGTATATTTAAATCATCAAACGAGCGCATTTTTATTTGAAGTGGATGGCAAGCAAGTGTTCACTGTTATTAGTAATAACGGTGTGCAGTCTGTGCAATTAACAGGAACAGGAAATCAGTTTCAACAAGCGCTAGAAGACGCGGTGAAGAGTGAAACGAAAAAAGTAGAGGATCCATCATGAGAATAAAGAAACAGTTATCAGTATTAGCCGTTATTTTCGTATTTTCTATCGTTTTTTCAATTGTTTTTGTAAATCCAGCGTATGCGGCCCCGAACGGTTTTATTAATTTCGAAAATGGAAAAGAGTTTACGAGTAATTCAAGTGTACAGCTATTTGCGCTCGTTACCCTTTTATCATTATCTTCTTCTATCGTTCTATTATTTACACATTTTACTTATTTTATGATCGTTCTTGGGATTACACGTCAAGGACTTGGGGTAATGAATTTACCACCGAACCAAGTACTCGTTGGACTTGCATTATTTTTATCACTCTTTACGATGCAGCCTGTACTTGGGCAGCTAAAGAGCGATGTGTGGGATCCGATGACGAAAGAGAAAATAACAGTAAGTCAAGCTGCAGAGACGACAGCTCCAATTATGAAAGAGTATATGTCAAAGCATACGTATAAGCATGATTTAAAAATGATGCTGAAAGTGCGCGGAGAAGAGTTGCCGAAAGATTTGAAAGATCTTTCTTTATTTACGCTCGTACCATCCTTTACGTTAACGCAAATCCAAAAAGGGTTGTTGACGGGGATGTTCATTTATTTAGCGTTTGTATTTATAGATTTGATTATTAGTACACTTTTAATGTACCTCGGGATGATGATGGTACCGCCGATGATTTTAAGTTTACCTTTCAAAATACTCGTTTTCGTATATTTAGGTGGATATACAAAAATCGTCGACATTATGTTTAAAACGGTCGCCTGAAGCATTTGATGCTATGTGATAGGAGTCATATAAATGAATACGTCACCAATTATAGATATTTTTCAAACCTTTTTTTATAAAGGGGTTATGATTTTAATGCCGGTTGCCGGCGTAAGTATGATTGTCGTTATTATTATCGCTGTCATTATGGCGATGATGCAAATTCAAGAGCAAACGCTGACGTTTTTACCGAAAATGGCGAGTATCGTACTCGTTATTATCATTTTAGGTCCGTGGATGTTTCAAGAGTTAACGATGCTTATTTTAGATTTATTTGATAAAATCCCATCGCTATTGCGTTCGTACTAAGATAGGTGAACTGAAATGAATATGGAATTATGGGCGGCGACGTTTTTTGCGTTTTGCCGCATTACTTCATTTTTATATTTTTTACCGTTTTTCTCAGGTCGATCGATTCCAGCGATGGCGAAGGTTACAGTAGGACTTGCTCTTTCGATCACAGTTGCCGATCAAGTTGATGTCTCTCACATAAAGACAACTTGGGACGTTGCAGCTTATGCAGGAACGCAAATTGTAATCGGATTATCGCTTTCAAAAATTGTAGAAATGCTCTGGAATATTCCAAAAATGGCGGGGCATATTTTAGACTTTGATATCGGTTTATCACAGGCGAGTTTGTTTGATGTAAATGCAGGCTCACAGTCTACTTTACTATCAACCATTTTTGATATATTTTTTCTCATTATTTTTATTTCACTTGGTGGCATTAATTATTTCGTTGCCACGATTTTAAAGTCGTTTCAATATACAGAGGCGATTTCAAAATTGCTGACGACTAGTTTTCTAGATAGTCTACTCGCAACGTTATTATTTGCGATTACATCAGCGGTTGAAATTGCTCTTCCGCTTATGGGAAGTTTATTTATCATTAACTTTGTTCTTATTTTAATCGCAAAAAATGCTCCGCAATTAAATATTTTTATGAATGCATTCGTCATTAAAATTACGTGTGGTATTTTGTTTATTGCGATGAGTGTACCGATGCTCGGTTATGTGTTTAAAAATATGACGGATGTATTGCTTGAGGAATATACGAAACTATTTAACTTTTTCTTAACGAAGTAGGGGGACGCGCATGGCAAAGGATAATAAAACAGAAAAGGCCACCCCGCAGAAGCGTAAGAAATCGCGTGAAGAAGGGAATATTGCCCGGAGTAAAGATTTAAATAATTTATTTTCCATACTTGTATTAGCAGTTGTCGTTTACTTTTTTGGAGATTGGCTCGGTTATGAGATTGCGAATTCTGTAGCGGTGCTGTTTGATCAAATTGGGAAAAATACAGATTCGACCGAGTATTTTTATTTAATGGGTATTTTATTACTAAAAGTATCAGCTCCAATCTTAATACTCGTATACGCTTTTCATTTATTCAATTATATGATTCAAGTCGGTTTCTTATTTTCTTCTAAAGTCATTAAGCCGAAAGCGTCACGTATTAACCCCAAAAACTATTTTACGAGATTGTTTAGTCGTAAAAGTTTAGTAGATATTTTGAAATCACTATTTTATATGGGGTTAATTGGTTACGTTGCTTACGTTCTCTTTAAAAAGAATTTAGAGAAAATCGTTAGTATGATTGGATTTAACTGGACTGCGTCACTTACTGAAATTATTAGGCAAATTAAATTTATCTTTTTAGCTATTTTAATTATATTAATCGTTCTTTCTATTATTGATTTTATTTATCAAAAATGGGAGTATGAGCAAGATATTAAGATGAAAAAAGAAGAAGTAAAACAAGAGCATAAAGATAATGAAGGGGACCCGCAAGTAAAGGGGAAACGAAAAAACTTTATGCATGCGATCTTGCAAGGGACAATCGCGAAGAAAATGGATGGCGCAACGTTTATTGTAAACAACCCGACTCATATTTCGGTCGTACTTCGGTACAATAAACAAGTTGATGCGGCGCCAATTGTCGTTGCAAAAGGGGAAGATGAGCTCGCATTATATATACGAACGCTTGCCCGCGAACAAGAAATACCAATGGTGGAAAACCGTCCGCTTGCTCGTTCTTTATATTATCAAGTCGAGGAAGATGAGACGATTCCAGAAGATTTATACGTAGCTGTAATTGAAGTTATGCGCTATTTAATTCAAACGAATGAACTTGAAGTATAATAGCGCGGTTGGAGGAGATCTCTTGTGTTTAAGATAGATTCTGCAAGAACCTATTTTTCTATCTTTTTAGCAGCGTCATTCGTAGTGGCGCTCTTAATTCCACTTCCACCATTTATACTTGATATCGTTATCGTTTTTCTACTAAGTATGTCAGTGCTTATTTATATGCGAGCAACAAGTATTAACGAGTGGGATGAATTAAAGTCATTTCCGACGATGTTGTTATTAATCGGGATTTTCCGCGTATCGATTAACGTATCGACGACGCGAGCGATTTTGACAGACGGAAATGCTGGGCATGTTATTGAAGAGTTCGGCCAGTTCGTAATTGGCGGGAACTTATTAATTGGTATCGTTATTTTCATAGTATTAATCATATTCCAGTTTATCGTTGCAAACGGTGCGTCTCGTACAGCTGAAGTTGCAGCTCGTTTTACACTTGATTCTTTACCCGGGAAACAAATGTCAATCGATGCAGATTTAAACCAGCGTATTATTACTGAAAAAGATGCACAGGCAAAACGAAAAAAGTTAAATATGGAAACAGAGTTTTACGGAGCGATGGATGGTGCCGGGAAGTTCATTAAAGGGGACGTTATTTTCGGGATTGTCATTTTATTCGTAAACATTATTTTCGGTTTAATTGTCGGCATGATGCAGCAGGGCATGAGTTTTGCTGAAGCAGCTATTCACTATACACAGTTAACTGTCGGTGACGGAATTGTAAACCAAATTGGTTCGTTAATGCTTGCGATTTCAACAGGTATTATCGTAACGCGTGTATTTGACGGTTCACCGGATACAGTAACTGAAGGAATCTTTAAAGAGTTATTAGCACATGAAGTCGTTGTGTATGCGCTTGGTGGTTTATTTATAGCAATGGGTATTTTTACTCCGCTACCATTTCTACCATTCGCACTCGTTGGTGGCACAATTATCTTCTTAGGAATTCGTAATAAAAACCGAATAAAGAAAGAAAAAGAAGACGAGCTTCAAAAAGAATTAGAAATGATTCAAGGCGAAGATGAGCAACTGCAACAAGTGGAAGATTCATTCGGCGTATTTACAGATAAATATCCAATTATTGTAGAGCTAGGTTTAGATTTAGCAGCACTTGTAAAGCAGAAGATTAACGGGGAAACCGCTCGTGATAAAGTTGTTCTTATGAGGAAGTCGATTATTACCGACCTTGGTATTAACGTTCCTGGTATTAACTTTAAAGATAATACGAGTTTTAGACCACGTGGACGTTACATTATTCGTATTAAAGGTGCGAAGGCAGCTGAAGGAGTTTTAAAATCAGGTTACTTATTAGCACTGAAAACACCGAATGTAATGGCCGATTTAGATGCAGAACCAGCGAAAGATCCAATTTTCGGTGAAGATGGATATTGGATTTTAGAGCATATGGTACAAGATGCACAAATGAAAGGCTATCAAGTATTAGAGCCACTTAGCATATTAATTACGCATTTAGATGTTGTCGTTAGACGTAATCTTCATGAGTTAATTCAGCGTCAACATGTAAAAGACTTAATTAACTCACTTGAGAATGATAATGGTGTTTTATTAGAAGAGATTAAGAAGAAAGAAATTGACTTATCACTCGTTCAAAATGTTATTAAACAACTTTTAAAAGAAGGCATTTCTATTCGTGATTTGCCAACCATTATTGAAGGTATTATTGACGGAAAAGAAATTTATCAAAACCACGTTGACGGTGTAACGTCATTCGTCCGTGAATGTATTTCAAAAGTTATTTGTGAAAATGCGAAAAATCCTGACGGTAAAATTTACGCGGCGCTCTTCTCAGATTCAATCGAGCTAGATGCGGATGTTGTGAACAATTCTTACCAAGGTTATTTATTAAATTGGGATTTAGATTTAGAAACGCGAGTCGTTGAGCAAGTACAACGCGTATTTAAACAAGCCCGATTAATGGGAAGAGAACCAGTATTATTAACGCGTAGAAAAGATTTCAGGTTTGCGATTGTAAGACTTCTTGAGCGTTATCAAGTAGAAGCGCAAGTACTTTGTATTAGCGAATTAGCACCAGAAATTGTTGTAGATCAAATTGCCTATATTGAATAGTAGGGGGTGAAGTAATGGAAAGTACAGAAAAGAAAGAAGCGTTAATGCGAATAAAAGCAGCTTCGAAAAATGAATTGTATCGAAAGTTATTTGACCAATATGGTACAGATTATTATTACGTTGTCGATGAAAGTGTAAAGCGAAATATCCCGTTTTTTTGGAAAAAGAATTATGAAATGTTAGTTGCTTTTCCAGAGGATAAACAGGAAGAAGTGAATGAAGGTACAGCTCAATTTCATGAACAATTAATGGATGTTGTGAATGATCCTTCAGAACAAATTGTGAAGGCGAACGGAATTCAATCGGTACTGCACAATTTAGAAAACGTGACGACTCCTATGTCGTACGCGGCGATGCAAACAGGAAATAGTGAAGAATGGGCAAGAAAGAAAGAAAAACTATTAAAGCTGTTTGAAAAAGGTATCGTCGTTGTGAAACAGACGGAAGAAACGAAAGTAACGAAAAAGCAAAAAGCTGTGAAAAAAGTTGTTCCGGTCAAAAAAGAAGAAGTGGTTGTAAAAAAAGAAAACCAAGAATCTGTACCGTTTATTATTCAAAAGGTAATTCGTATGCTAGAACAAAACGATGTAGAACAATACTTCATTCATGCATATGCTGAAAAGTTAAAAGTGAAGTTTGAGAATGCAACGATGATTACAGAAGAAGAAGTGATCGAATATATATTGGAAGATATGAGATCTCATTTCAACACGGAAAACGTTTTTGAAAAAGAAGTACAAACAATAGCATTAATTGGTCCAACTGGTGTTGGAAAAACGACGACACTTGCGAAAATGGCGTGGCAGTTTCACGGTAAGAAAAAAACGGTTGGTTTCATTACGACAGACCATTCTCGCATTGGGACAGTGCAGCAGCTGCAAGATTACGTAAAGACAATTGGATTTGAAGTAATCGCTGTACGTGATGAAGCTGCAATGACAAGAGCGCTTACGTATTTTAAAGAAGAAGCGCGCGTCGATTATATTTTAATTGATACAGCCGGAAAAAATTATCGTGCGTCAGAAACAGTAGAAGAAATGATTGAAACGATGGGACAAGTAGAGCCAGATTATATTTGCTTAACGTTATCAGCTTCGATGAAAAGTAAAGATATGATTGAAATCATTACGAATTTTAAAGATATTCATATTGATGGTATCGTATTTACGAAATTTGATGAAACAGCAAGTAGTGGTGAATTGTTGAAAATTCCAGCAGTATCATCGGCTCCAATTGTATTAATGACAGACGGACAAGACGTGAAGCAACATATACATATCGCTACAGCTGAACATTTAGCGAAACAAATGTTGCAAACATCATAGAAAAGAGGTGAAGGATAAGGCAACCGCCTTATTCAAACGAGTATGAACGGTCTTTATATAGGTTCTATGGGGATGATGAATTACATGCAGCGTATTAATGTACATTCGAATAACGTTGCAAATGCTCAAACGACAGGATTTAAAGCAGAAAATATGACTTCTAAAGTATTTGATGTACAAGACACATATCGCCGCGGAGACGGGGCTGTGACAAATATCGGTTCGGTCGATTACGCTGTAGTACCAGCTGCAACGCATGTGAACTTAGTACAAGGAAATATACAAATGACAAATAGTGATACAGATTTCTTTTTAGATGATGGAACTGCTGGCACAGCTTCGTTTTTCGTTACATCTAAAAATAATGAAACGTTTTTAACGAGAGACGGTAGTTTTACATTAAATAGTGATCGTTATTTACAAACAACTTCAGGAGCTTTCGTAATGGGAGAGAATAATGAACGTATTCGTATTCCAGAAGGAGCAAAGGTAGCAGTACAAGCAGACGGTACATTATATGATGCAGTAACACAAAATAATATTGCCCGCTTGCAAACAAAAACAGTAGGTGCAGAAGCGAATAATCGTCTCGTACAAAGAGAGAACAAAAGTTTTACACTAGCAGAAGGGAACATTGCTGATTTACCGAACGGAACAGGGACAGTAAAAAATCATATGCTAGAAAATTCAAATGTAGATATGACGAAAGAGATGGCTGATCTTATGACGGATCAAAAAATGATTTCAGCATCACAACGCGTTATGACTTCATTTGATAAAATTTATGAAAAAGAAGCGAATGAAATATTGAGATAAAAGACTTCCACTATGGGAAGTCTTTTTTTATTATTGCTTTTATTGCAGTTACATCATAAAATGACAATGATTATCAATATCATTTTATCTATTTTCATAAGAATGGAGTTTCATAATGACAGCAACATTGTTTAACTAGGTAAATTAAAAACAAGGGGATGGTGTGTATGTCTACAAAAAAACAACTTTGCATTGGATTATGTTTAATTTCTAGAAAGAAAGAGCAAGAAAGTGAGTTTAATTCGGGAATTGAAGAGCAAGTAGAGTTAGCGAAACAGGCAGAAAAATCGAAGTTAGATTTTGTTTTTAAAGCGGATTATTTAGTGGCGCACCCGGATTTAATTGCTCGTAATAAAGGGAATGTCATTTTAGATCCGACTTTACTGTTTACTGCTATTGCGTATGCAACAGAAAAAATTGGAGTCGTTACGACTGCTTCAACGTCGTTTTATCCACCATATATATTAGCGAGGCAATTACAATCTTTACACTGGATTAGTAACGGCCGAGTAGGGTGGAATATCGTCACATCCATTGACGGCGCTGAAAACTTTGGTGAGGAAGGAATGCTGTCGTCTGAGGAACGATACGCGAAAGCGGCAGAATGTACAGCGTTAGTAAGAAAGCTTTGGGGAAGTCACCCTAATGAAGTATTGAAAGTAGATAACCCTGATGTGATTAGAGAGATGGTAAAGCCTATTGAGCATAAAGGTGAATACTTTAAGGTGAAAGGTCCACTTAATATTCCGCAGCATATTGCAGGAGAAATGCCATTATTCCAAGCTGGCGCTTCAGAGTCAGGGCGGAATTTTGCTGCTTCTGTTGCGGATGCAATTTTTGCTGCAACGCCGGATGTAGAGTCAGGAATGGAATTGCGTCAAGATTTAAGAAGAAGAGCAGAACAGCATGGCCGTAACCAAGATGATATACGCGTATTACCTGGATTATATTTCTTTATCGGTGATACATATGAAGAAGCGTTAGAAATGCATAGGCAAGCACATCAACATCTCACAAAAGAGAAGAGATACTCGTTACTCGAAATGGTTCTCGGATTAGACGCGAGAGAAATTCCGCTAGAAAGTAAGATTACGGAAGAGATGTTGCCAAGTCGTGATCAAACTGTTCGCAGTAAAACACACGCTGAATTATTACGGAACTACATTATTAAAAATGAACCAACTATGGAACAAATACTAGAACGACCAGAAGTTGTTGGCTCGGCTCATTGGGTTGCGGTTGGTACAGCGCAAGACGTTGCGAAACAAATTATGGATAGGTTTGAGGCAGGAGCGTTAGATGGATTTATTGCTATCCCAGGAGGACCTCCAAAGTCACTAGATTTATTCTTTAGTGAAGTCATTCCTTTATTCGTGAAGGCCGGTGTATTTAGGGAAGAATATACAGGTTCTACTTTACGGGAGCATTTAGGGGGAAAGTTATCAAAACCTTTGCAGTTAAAATAACAGAAAGATTACGTATAAAAAGCCTTTCATAAGAAGGCTTTTTATTTTTCGTTAAAATTTCAGAATTATCAATTGACTTTGCAGGTCTGTTTTTTTATATTAGTAGGTATACTAATAACTACTAATATATATGTATTGTTTTGAGATGAGAGTTATATAGAATGTGAGGGATTGTTGATGGATGAAATTATAAAGGAATTACAAAAGTTAGGTTTTTCCCAGTATGAATGTAAAGCGTATATTGGACTACTAAAACATTCCCCAGTAACAGGGTATGAAGTGAGTAAGCAAACAGGGGTACCTCGTTCGATGATTTATGAAGTACTCGGTAAATTGATGGATAAAGGAGCAGTGCATATCGTTCCTACTGAACCAGTAAAATATGTACCAGTACCAGCTACGGAGTTAATGAATCGAATGCGAAAAGATTTTGAAAAGTCCTTTGAATTTTTAGACCAGAAATTAAATGGTTTAGAACAAGAGCGACAAATAGATGTAATTTCGCATATTCGTTCAAATGATCGTGTTGTAAAAGAAATATGCAATATAATTAATAGAGCGAAGGAAGAGTTATGGATTTCTGTATGGGAAGATCAAGTGCATGAAATTGAACCATATATTCATCAAAAGGAAGAGGAAGGTGTACATATATTTTCAATCTTATTTGGTGCTCCCCATACAAAAATAGGCGCGACGTTTCACCATAATTATATGACGCCACACGTTGTCGAAAAGAGAATGGGTGGTCATTTAACTGTTATTGCTCGTGATGGAGAGGAAGTATTAATTGCGAACTTCTCAAATGATAGCACTTCATGGGCCGTTACAACATATGACCCAGCACTAGTTCTCGTTGCTACAGAGTATGTGCGGCACGATATTATGATTGAAGAAATCACGAAGGAATTCGGAGCGGATAAGTTAGATACGTTATGGCGTGAAAATATAGATTTAGTTCATGTCGTAACAGGAAAACGAACGATGAAGGGAATGGAGGATGATACGGATGAGTAAAGCTCAGGCACATGTAGCTTTGCAGAGCGATGATACATTTCAGCAAGGAGTAAAAGATTGTTTACCGACTGTATTTGGTTATTTGAGCATCGGTATAGCAGCTGGTGTAATTGCAAAAACAGCAGGTTTCTCCATCATTGAAATTGCGTTTATGTCCACTTTAATTTATGCAGGTTCTGCCCAATTTATATTAGCTGGTATGTATGCAGCCGGTGCTCCTGCTTCAGCAATCATTTTTACCGTCTTTTTTGTTAATTTACGCCACCTTTTAATGAGTGCTGCGCTCGCGCCGTACTTTACGAAACTGCCACTATTAAAAAACGTAATGATCGGTTCTCAAATTACAGATGAAACGTTCGGGGTTGCAGTGCAGCATGCAGCGCAAAAAGGATATGTAGGTGACAGGTGGATGATGGGGTTAAATGTCACAGCATATTTAAATTGGATTCTTGCTACTATTATTGGCGGGCTGTTTGGTGAGTGGATACCTGATCCGCATACGTACGGGATGGATTATGCATTACCAGCAATGTTTATCGGATTATTCGTCCTTCAGCTCATAAGTAGTAAACTGAAACTAGCAATTCATCTTACTGTTGCAATTGTAGCGATTATGATTGCATACGTTTCACACTTATTTATGCCAGATAGTATAGCGGTTATTATCGCAACATTACTAGCGGCGACGATTGGAGTTGTGATTGAAAAATGGAAATGAGATTGGACGTACTATTACTTTTACTAGCAGCTGGAGCTGTCACACTCGTGCCACGTATTTTACCTCTACTCGTATTTAGTAAACTACAAATTCCAGACTGGGGTTTAAAATGGTTAAATTACATACCAATTGCGATATTAGCAGCACTTTTAGCACAAGTATTATTTATGCATGAGACGATGCAGTGGGATTATCTTATCGCAGCAATTCCAACATTTCTTGTAGCGATATATACTCGTAGTTTATTAGGTACAGTATTAACGGGAGTGATTGTGATTATTTTGTTACGTTTCTTTTTCTAAAAAGGATTACGCTCATATAATAGCGAAAGGTGTAATAACATGAACGATATAGGGGTGGTGTTATGATACTTTTAACGATAGGAGCAATTTTGTTAACGTTGTTTATTTTCTTTATTATCGGCTTCATTACGTTTATGATGTTTGTTGATAAGGCGACACCTCAAATATATTACACACCTTGTGAATCAGTGACAGTGAAGAATAAAGGTAAACATAGAAGGAAGAAAAGTTGATTGTTGGCTTTTCTTCCTTTTCTATTACATCCCCGAAAGAACTAACAACAATAACCCAAATAGAAAACTAATAAAAGAAAGAAAACCGATACATATGGAGAACACACGATTGTTTCTCCATTCGCGCCAGAAAACGATAAATCCTAAAATACAAAGAAAAAACCAGATGGGCAGGAATATGAATTCGCTAACTTTCTCAGGAAGTAACGTATAAAAAGTTGTTACATATAAGATCCAATTTGTAAAAAATAAAATACAAACGATAATAGATTGTAAGTGGGGGCGCTTGAAAAACTCCCCTTTTTTTACGGTTATAAAAATGATAGTTAGCGCTGCGAAAAAGGCAATGAATATGAAAAGAAATAAGAGTAATGTAAGTGTCATTTACATCTCCTTTATCAGATTGTTTTTGCAAGAAATGAATCTATAATATTGTATGCCTGTTTAGTAGAGTTCTCGCTATATTTTTCAGTGTACGGATTTAGAAATCCATGTTCACCGTGTAGTTGTTGTATTTCTAGTAAAGGATTGTTTTGTTGCTGCAATGTTTGAATGAAAGAGGATACTGAAAAGCTAGTTTCTTTTTCAGGGAAAATAAGTAAGGTAGCACATGTTGGTTTCATCTGAATATAGTCACGTATACGGGAACCGTAACATCCAATAATAAAATCTATTTTCGGATTGTTACTGCATAGCCATGAGATGGTAGCGCCAACACTAAAGCCGATAAGTCCTATATGTGTGTAATTACTAGAGAGACTAGTAATGAATTCTTCAATTTTCTTTTTACCATCCTCAAACCCAATATGATTCATAAAAAAATGATATGCTTTTTCTTCATCACTATAATGAAACGCATGTTGCGATTGTAGAAGATTAGGACAGAATACATCTATATGAGATGAAGTGAAGTGTTGGGTAACGTGATGCATATGGTCATTCACACCATATATTTCATGAACAGCAACGAGAGCACATTTTTTCTTCATCGTTACAATGTACCTCTATGAAACTTAAACTCTTTCTCAACACGGCATATACGCAGATGGAAATTTTCATACCATTGCTCACGACCTCTTTTTTTCGCTTCTTTATGTAAGGCGTTTTGTTTCCAATTTTCAATTGCTTCAAGTGATTCCCAATAAGAAATGGTGATTCCGAGTCCTGCATGATCACGTGCACTTTCTACACCTAAAAATCCAGGTTGCTGTTTTGCAAGCTCCTCCATTTTGTTCGCAACGCTACTATAATCTGTCGTATCAGTTGATAAATGAGAAGTGAATATAACTGCATAATAATGACTCGTTTTTTGTGGAGCATGTTTCATATGATTTCCCCCTTTTATACATATTTTAGCATATAAAAAAGAAAAGAAGCACGAGGCTTCTTTTCTTTCTTACGCTGTAAATTTTAACCCAGCATATATTTTACGACCCTTTTTTTGAATCCAACATACTTGAGCCTTTTTCTTTTGAATATTACGCTCATTCATTGTTACTTGGATAACTTGATCAATGGCGAGTGGGGTGTTCGTTTGTACTTGGCACCCTCCGGTACTATAGTCGATAATGGTCGCTTCAATTGGCATCCCGTTCATATGCAATGTTCCAGGAGCCATAAGTTCTTCACGTATATGTTGCCTGCGAAATTGCCTTGGTGATTTCTTTGTGTTTTTTACGAAAGATGCAATTGCAAGGATAAGATACGCTTTATCGTACACCTTTTCAACACGGTCATTAACCGGCTTACTAAATAGATGAAGAACGAGTTTACAATATTGTTCATGAGATACATCATCAAATGATACACCAACTTGCACGGAATTTGCTTGTCTCCGAATCCATTTTTTTGTACTATGAATCTTTTCTACTTCTCCAAAAGATAATGTATAGGAAGATAGGCTTGATAAAGTTTCAAATGGAATGGATGAATCAATTTCAAAACGTGCACCAGTTTCACTAATATCAAGAACGCGGCAAGAAATGGTCATATCTTCTGCATATAAAGCACCTGATAAATTAACAAAAAATCGTTCAGAGTTTCGGAAACGCGGTCTTTCAAACGCTACAAATAATGAAGTGACAATAGCTACCCCATTGTATAGTACCCAGAAAATATTAATATATAAACTTTCTCTTTCAATATGATATTGTTCAGGGTATAAGAGCATAAGTGTAGCTCTTATAAGTGCAATTACTGTTAAAATGAGTAATACGAGGTGAGGGACACTTGCAATCCATAAAAAATGTCTCGTATTATTTTGGACGCCTTTTCTCGTTACATGAAATTGAAACTTTTTCCGTAAGAACGTCTCTGATAAAATAGCAAATCCCATATAAGGAGCCATTGCAACTTCATATACATGACTCCACGTAGTTGTTCGTTTTTTATTAGAAACAGCTTTGAAAATAAGCTGTGACGTTAAAAAGGCGGGAGCCCAAAACATAAATAATTGCATAAAGTTAATTTCTAAACTATAAATATCAAATACTAAAAATAATAGTGGAGCTAGTAAAAATACCATTTTATAAATGCCGAAAAACCAATAATGGATTCCATCTGCATATAAAATTCGTTGCATAATAGACAATCCTTTTAAAGTGAAAGGATTCCATTTTTTCACGACTTGAATATTCCCTCGGCACCAGCGATCCCTTTGTTTTAATAAATCGCTAAAAGTTTCTGGGGATAATCCAACTGCTAATGTTTCATTGACAAATACAGTTTCCCATTTGTTCGCTTGTAGGAGCATACCAGTTGCCATGTCCTCAGTAATAACACCAGTAGCAAATCCTCCAATTTCTTCTAGCGCAGTACGGCGAAATAGAGCATTACTACCAACATACATCGTAGCGTTAAAACGATCTTTTCCTTCCTCTAATTGACGCATAAAGAAATCTTGTTCATTGGCGATATTATCTTCAAAAAATAAATTATATTGGAATGGATCAGCATTATAAAACACTTGTGGCGCTTGAACAAATACAACATTATTTTTAGAAAAATAACCAATCGTTCGCTCTAAAAAGTTAGCTCTTGGTACCATATCAGCATCCATTGTAACGATAATATCACCTGTCGAATGGGTCATGGCATGATTTAAGTTTCCTGCTTTTGCATGTTTGTTTTCAGTACGAGTAATATAGTGAACAGAAAATTCACTAGCAAGAGTTTTAACACTTTCCCGCCTGCCATCATCACAAATGTAAATATTGAGTAACTCTTTCGGATAAGTAATCATTGTACAACCTGCGACCGTTCGTTTTAATAAATCGAGTGGTTCATTGTAAGTTGCGATAAAAATGTCGACAGTAGGCAATTTTTTGAAAGCAGATAATGGTACTTCTTTCCTTTTATAAGGCTTCCAAGAAATAACGCTAAAAACGATAGATTGTAAATACCCAGCCCACTCTGTAAGTAACAATATAATACCGGCAATAATACTTATAAGATTAATAGTTGGTAACGAATAAAAAGTTCGCCAAATAAGATAAACGGCATTACTAACGAGAAATAGAATAATGAGCAGTTTCTTTGACCATAAATATTTGTGGGCGAGAGCGTATGTAATAATGATTATGAAAAAAATAATACCTAAACCTTCGTATATAGAAAGGTTCATAAAATTCCTCCTTCATGCATAAAGTGGGAAATGAAAAATTTATAAGTATTCGATATTTATCTATAAAGATTTAACCATTTCCGAATTATACAATATCACAAAATATAGAATAAGAGTATAAAATTTACATCTTCTTATTATAAGATGGAGAAATGATAGTGGCATCTGTGTTTCATAAGAAAAATGCCACTTCAAAAAAATGAAGTGGCATTTTTTATATTTCCTCTAAGCTATTAACTGGAACAGTTAATTCGCGTCCTGGATTTTTTACTTCATATATGCGGGCGGTTTCGTTGTTTTCATCGACGTGTTGAATGGTAACAGGCATGCCTTGAAAACTGACATTCGCTTGTTCTGATGACACAGAAAGCTCTTTTGCACGTTGAATATTCATTTATATTCCTCCCATCATTATTATCTTTGCTAAAAAGGAGGAATAATATACCATTTCGAGACATTCTTAAAGTTTTTGTATTATTTGTAATGTTTCTTTAATAAATGCAGAGAAAATAGAATCCGGATACGATTGTATCATTTCATTTGCTTCTGTTGCTTCTTCAAGAGCTCTTTTTTTATCATTCAGTTTGACGTAACAAAGTGCGCGATATGCACCTGCTGTTGTAAGCCACGATTGATCAAGCGGATGGTTCATATAATCTGGTATAATAGCACGTTGCAATGCTTGTAAAGCTTCTTCGTAACGTTTTAATCCGTATAAAGCTTTTCCATTTTCAAGATAATACAATCCGTCGTCTTGAAAAATTGGCTGATCTTTTAGTTTTTCTCGAAATTGTTCTACATGTTTTAATGCGATTGTATATTCATTAGTAATCGTGTTGTAGTAGTAAGCTTTTAAAATATCGATCATCGCAATGGATAGAGTGTCTTCTGTAAAAATGGCAAATTGCTCAGATTTTTTTATGTAATATAAATATTGTTCTTTATCAACTGTAATGACTTTTTGGTAAGATAAAATCCGGTAAAATACATCTGTTTTATAATACACTTGATGTTTTTTTGAAAATGCGAGTGTCTCTAATATCGTTTCTTCACATTTTTTGTAATCGCCACATGCTAGTAATATGATGGCTTCATATAAACATAAATCAATATGTATAATAAGATCCATTTCTAAATGTTTCTCTTCATAATCATTTCTAATATTAGATATAAGTTGTAAACATTCTGCATACTTTTTACGTGTGAATATTGCAAAAGATAATTTTAATTTTGTTTCCGTACTGTCGCGGTATAACTTATATTTTTCAAAAATAGAAACAGCTTTTTCTACGTAAGATTCAATGTTGTAATCTTTTATAATTACTGCGGCAGTTACGAATTGTTTGTATATACGAGCCGTATTTAAAGTAGAAGGGAGCTCTTTTTGAACGATAGGTAGTAGGGTCTTATACACTTCATCACATTTATTTTCCTTTATGAGTTGCTCCATTTTTGTAATGAGTTCTGCAATTTCTCCATCATCTTCTTCTAGTAAAAAACTTGTTTCACATCCTAGTTTTTCAGCGATATATTGTAATGTTTTCATGGAAGGTGTAGCTTTTCCATTTTCAATTTGACTAAGCATACTTTTTGTAAGTTCCGAACCTGCCAGCTCTGTTTGTGTAAGTTTTTTTTCTTTACGTAGCGCTTTAATTTTTTCGCCGAGGGTTGCCATATTATTGCTCCTTTATCATTGGAAAAGTTAAATTGTATTTAACTTTTTGTTGTAAAAATTGGAAAGTCGATTATATAATAAGTTTAACACAATTTAACTTTTAAGGGGAGAGAGTCATTATGGGAGATGTAAGTATAGGACAACATGATACAAGAATGAAGATTGCAACGAGAAATATTATTTTAATGATGATTGGAAAGATGACGTCTTTATTAGGGGCAGGAATTTATACATTTGCGATGGGGTTATACGTTTTAAAGACAACTGGTTCAGGAATGGGTTTTGCAATTACGCTCGTTTGCGGATCACTTCCAAGGATGATTTGCGGTCCGATTGCGGGTGCTGTAGCTGACCGTGTGAATCGAAAATGGCTTGTCATTGGCACTGATTTATTAAGTAGCTTAACGATGCTTATTATGTTTATTCTTGCTACTATATTTGGACCATCACTTCTTTTTATTTATGTTTCAGCAGCATTATTATCAATTTGTGCCAGTTTTTATTCTGTTGCATTAACTTCGTCTATTCCGAGTTTAGTAGATGAAGGGCGTATTCAAAAAGCGAGTGCTTTAAATCAAACAGCAGCTTCTTTATCAAATATATTAGGGCCGATTATTGGCGGAGTTGTATTTGGTTTCTTTTCCATTAAGTCGTTCTTTTTGTTAAATAGTATTACGTTCTTTTTAGCCGTTATTTTGCAATTATTTATTGTATTTGATTTGTACAAAAAAGAAGTGGCTGAGAGTAAAGAGCGTTTCTTGACGAGTATAAAAGAAGGATTTTCATATGTAAAACGACAGCATGAAATATATGGTTTAATGAAAATAGCGCTGTGGGTAAACTTTTTTGCATGTGGGTTAACCGTAGCACTTCCATATATTATCGTCCATACATTGCATCTATCTTCAAAGCAACTCGGTACTGTAGAGGGAATGTTAGCAGTCGGGATGCTAATGGGTGCGATTGCTTTATCAGTGCGTAAAGAAGTGAAGAATCCGTTTCGTTCTATTTATACTGGACTGTTTTTATTTGCGGGTTTAAGTTTATGTACAGTCTTCCCATTATTAGTTACCATTCCAAAAGTGGCAAGTTTTATTTACTATATTGCTTTTATGATGTTAACGGGTATTTCAATTATGATTGTAAATATTCCGATGCAAGTACATATGCAAAAAACGACAGATCCGAGCTATTTAGGGCGTGTGTTTGGCCTACTTGAAACAATTGCTACTGCAATCGCACCACTCGGTATGATTGTGTATGGATTATTATTAGATATGTTGCCTACTAGCATTGTTATGATGACATTAGGCGGAGGTTTATTGTTAGTTGTATTAGTTGGGGTAAAACAACATATGGCAAAAAAACAAGTGGACGTGTCGGTTTAAAAATAAGAAAATAATAAAAATTTGACTTATCATTATAAAAATGACTAAATTAGTATTTTAGTTTTTGAAACTCCTTTTCATGTGTGTTACAGTATAGTGAGCAGACAAAGAAAAGGAGAAAACATCATGAAAAAATTAAGTTTTGTTATGCTTTTTCTGTTAGTTGTAATGGCTGGATGCAGTAATTATGACACGTATATTGAAACTGGTATGCAATCATTGAAAAATGAAAAATATAGTGATGCGATTATGTGGTTTGAAAAAGCGGAAAAAGAGAAAACAGGAAATGAAGCGAAGGCATATAAAGAAGTCGCGCAGTTATTGGATCGCGGTGCGACAGCATTAAAAGATGGTAAGTATTTAGAAACGAAAGATATTGCAAATGAAGTGCTACAAAAGAAAAAAGACGATGCACTTGAAAAAGCTGTAACATCAAATGCAGAGGATATGCTTCAAAAAGCAAAAGATGTGGAAAAGAAAGTAAATAAAAGAGTGGCAAAAAGGAGAAAAGTAGAAGAAGAAGGAATCGATAAACTCATTAAAGCTGTAGACAGTATAGATGATGTAAAAGAAAAAGAGAAGAAAGTTTCAGAAGCATTAGATAAGGCTGAAGAGGCACAAGCAAAAATTGAAGAAAAGAAAAATAAATAGAGTAATAGTGTAAAAGGCTGTCGTGTATAACGACAGCCTTTTAATTTTTTGCTGCATAAGAAGTGATGCTATGTAGTAAAAAAGAAATAATTTTAGAATTCCACCTGTCCTCATGATGAATCGTATAAATGTTACGTTGAAATTCAAATCCAGGGATGGGTATGTAGCATAGTTCATTTCGGTGTACTTCTTGTTCAATAGCAAGTTTAGAAATAAAAGCAACTCCATTACCATATTTTAAAATTTGTTTCATCGTTTCTAATGAATCTAATTCAATTTCAGATTGGAACGTAATGTTATGTTCTAACATCCATTGCGTAAGTAAATCTCTCGTTGTAGATGGGTTACGATGCAATAGTATACGTTCTTTTTCGATATCTTGTAATGATACATTTTCTTTTTTTGAAAAATGATGTTCTTTTGAGAAAGCAAGAACAAGTGTATCAGGTATTATTTTTGTTTCTTTTAAAAGTGATTCATCAAACGGTGCCGCAGAAATTACCCCGAGATCAATTTCATGATTTTGTAGCATCGTTCGAATTTCAGGAGCTGTTTTTACCATAATTGTTATTTTTATATTTGGGAATTCGCATTGAAATTGGTGAATAATTTCTGGTAAAAGATAAGTTGCTGGTACATAACTAGCACCAATTGTTATAGCACCTTTATGAAAATCTTTAAACTCTTGTGTGACCCGCCTAGCTTCTTTCATAAGTGCATCTATTTTACAAGCATAATGATGCAATGCCTCACCAGCCTCTGTTAAGAAATATCTTCCAGAACGTAATTCAAATAAAGGCACACCGAGTTCTTCTTCTAAGCTTTTTATATGGAATGTAATAGTAGGTTGTTTAACACCAAGTTTTTCTGCAACTATCGTAAGTTTTTTATATTTCTTAATAAGCACTACAATTTCTAACTTTAAAAGATTCATTATGAGTTGCCGCCTTTTTTATTTTAACTATAGAAAAAATCTATAGAAATAAATAGTTTATTAGAGGTTTTTTAATTTAATCTTTACAGTACATTAACATTCAGTATAAATCTCCCAGATAGAATGAAAGCAGGTTAAGAGTGAGGGGAGAGAGGTGAAACGATGGATATTAAAATTCATGGATTAGAAAAGACGTTTGGAAAAACGCAGGCGTTAAAACCGTTACAAATTGTTATGAAACAAGGTGAATTCACCACACTGTTAGGACCTTCGGGATGCGGGAAAACGACTTTACTTAGAATGATTGCAGGACTGGAAGAGCCAGATAAAGGTGAAATATATTTTGGAGATAAGTGCATGTATTCTGGTGCGAAAAAAATCAAAACATCTCCTCATGAACGTAATATCGGTATGGTATTTCAAGATTTTGCTTTATGGCCGCATATGACAGTATTTGAAAATGTTGCATTTGGTTTAAGGGCTACAAAGCAAACGAATCAATTACGGGAAAAAGTAGAAGATGCAATAAAGCGAGTTCGCCTGCAAGGGATGGAGAAAAGGTATCCGCATGAACTCTCTGGTGGACAGCAGCAACGTGTCGCATTTGCTAGAGCGATTGTAACGAGACCGCATTTTATTTTATTTGATGAACCGTTGAGTGCACTCGATGCAATTTTGCGAGAAGAAATGCGATTAGAGCTTATGGGTATCGTTCATTCGATCGGATTAACGGCATTGTATGTCACCCACGATCAAACAGAAGCGATGTCAATGTCAGACCAAATTATTGTCATGAAACAAGGAGAAGTATTACAAAAAGGAACACCAGAAGACATTTATGTGAAACCGTCTCATGAATTTGTTGCAAAATTTGTTGGTAAAGCAAATTGGCTTGTAGAGGGGAAACAAATGGTTCGTCCAGAACATGTAAGCTGGACGAAAAATGAAGTGAGTGAAATGTATACAGGTGAAATTCAGCACGTTACATATGTAGGAGAACGGTATGAAATGAAAGTAAACATGGGGGCACTTGGAATATGGACAGCTTATCACAATAGTAAATTAAGCATCGGTAAACCAGTATCGTTATATGTGCCAAAAAAATGTATTCATCATATAGGGGGAGAATCGTATGAAGAAATTCAGTTCGCTTAAGTCTTTATTTGTATGTACTTTATTATTTTCGGCTGTAGTAACAGGGTGTAGTTCAAAGACAGGCAATGCAGATGCAAAGAGTAAAGCTACGAATGAAAAGAAAATTGTTGTATATAGTGCAGGACCAAAAGGATTAGCAGAAAAGATTCAAAAGGACTTTGAAAAGAAAACAGGTATAAAAGTAGAAATGTTTCAAGGAACAACAGGTAAGATTTTAGCGAGAATGGAAGCTGAAAAGAAAAATCCAGTCGTTGATGTAGTCGTACTTGCATCATTACCAGCGATGGAAGGATTAAAAAAGGATGGGCAAACGTTAGCTTATAAAGAAGCGAAACAAGCTGATAAGCTTCGTTCTGAATGGTCGGACGATAAAGGACATTATTTCGGATATAGTGCTTCAGCGTTAGGAATTGTGTATAACACAAAAAATGTGAAGACAGTGCCTGAAGATTGGAGTGATATAACGAAAGCGGAATGGAAAGGAAAAGTGAATCTTCCAGATCCAGCACTTTCAGGTTCAGCTTTAGACTTTGTAACAGGATATGTGAAAAAGAATGGAAAAGATGGATGGAATTTATTTGAACAGCTTAAGAAAAATGAAGTTACAGTAGCGGGGGCAAATCAAGAAGCGTTAGATCCAGTAGTAACAGGTGCGAAAGACATGGTCATTGCTGGTGTTGATTATATGACGTACAGTGCAAAAGCAAAAGGTGAACCGGTTGATATTGTTTATCCAAAAAGCGGAACAGTTATTAGCCCACGAGCAGCAGGGATTATGAAGGATAGTAAAAATGTAGAAGGTGCAAAAGAGTTTATTGATTATTTATTATCAGATGATGTGCAAAAACAAGTTGCTAAAGCGTATTTATTGCCAGGTAGAACAGATATAAAAGCTGAAAATAGACCGAATGTAGAAGAAATTCCGGTACTAAATATTGATTGGAAAATAGTTGAGAAAGAACAAGATGAAATAGGAAAACAATTTAAGAAAGTATTTCAATAAGATGGTGATTACATGGTAAATCGATTCATGTCAGTAAGACAAGTTGGAATGACGGTAGCGTTGTTACTTGTGGCGATGTTAATCGTCATTCCACTTTTCCTCATTTTATTTTCTAGTGTATATGAAAATAGTAGTTGGAATTTTTTAAAGCCTTTTGAAGTGATGCAGAGTGGTGGATTAGCTGGGACTTTTCTAAACTCGATGCTTTTAGGTGTACTCGTAGTAATAGGAGCGACCATATTTGCATTTCCACTAGCGTTTATTATGAGTAAAACAGATGTTGGAAAGTATAGTAAATTGGATATTATTTTTATGATTCCATTTATGACTCCGCCGTATATTGGATCGATGGGCTGGATTTTGTTCATGCAGCCGAACGGCTATTTCGAGCAGTTTTTTCCGATGCTAAAGACGATTTCATCTTCGTTTTTTAGTTTAGGAGGTATGGTTTTAATAATGAGTCTGCATTTATTCCCATTCCTTTACTTCATGTTGAAGAATACTTTACTTCAAATCGGAAGTAGTAAAGAAGAAGCGGCAGCAGTTCATGGTGGAAGCTTTTTCTATCGTTTACGAAAAATCATATTGCCGTTATTAGTATCAAGTTATGTAATGGGTGCTTTACTTATTTTCGTAAAGACGATTGCTGAATTTGGAACACCGGCTACATTCGGACGTAGAATAGGATTTCATGTGTTAACATCAGAGATTCATAAATTTATTTCAAGTTGGCCAATTGATTTTAGTAGCGCAACAGCATTATCTTCTTTATTACTTAGTGCATGTATGCTCATTTGGTATATGCAAAATGTATTGAATCGAAAGTACTCATATGCAATGGTTAGTGGAAAAGGTGTGAAATCTAAAAGGTATACATTGTCTATATTTACACGGGTTGTAGCATGGGTTTATGTAATTGGTTTATTAATCGTATCAATTGGAATCCCGTATTTTTCTATACTGATTGCTTCATTATCAAAATTAAGAGGCGGCGGCTTGCATGTAAACAACTTTACAACGAGCCATTATGAAGCATTGTTTACAATTGGATCTCCAGGATTAGAGGCTTTATGGAACAGTTTTCTATTTTCACTTATAACAGCAATTACTGCTGCTACTATTGGAGTCTTTTTGGCGCTTATGATTCGAAAGGGGAAAAAGTCCTCTGAAAAATGGCTTGATATGTGCGGTATGTTACCAAATATGGTACCAGGAATCGTGATGGTTGTAGGGCTTATTTTGTTCTGGAATTCACCCTATATGCCCCTGTCGATTTACAATACACCAGTCATGGTTATCGTAACGTACGTCGTTCTTTTTTTACCTTATACGGTGCAGTATGTAAAAGCATCGCTTGGACAAATTGATGATTCTCTAGTACAGGCTGGAAGTATTTTTTCTGGAAATTATATTTACATTTTTAGAAAGATAATATTACCCCTTATTATCCCGGGCATTCTTGCTGGATGGGCGATGACATTTACAATCTCGATAAGAGAATTAGTAGCATCACTTCTCGTACTACCTCCATCAGTAGAAACGTCAGCAACATTTATTTTCGCTCAATTTGAACAAGGAGAAGTATCTATTGGAATGGCGATGGCTGTCGTTTCAGTTGGACTTACAACAGTATGTTTATTACTTCTGCAACATATGGAGCAAAAGCGAAAAGGGGTAGCATGATGAAGATAGAAGTATGGGGAGGAGCGGGAGAATACGGTCGTTCCTGCTACTTCGTAAAAAAGAAAGATACGAAAATAGTATTTGACTGTGGTATTAATCGGTCATATGAGGATAGTTATCCAAAAATAGAGAGGGAAGTTGTACCATTTTTAGATGCGGTATTTTTATCACATATTCACGAAGATCATACGATGGGATTACCTTTATTAGCAAAGTATGGATATAAGAATAAAATTTGGACGACTCGTTATACGATGGAGCAACTTCCCGCTTATTATGAAAAATGGAGAAACTACAATTTAGCGCAAGGATGGAATGTACCTTATAACGACCAAAATGTTAAAGATTTAAATTATGTTTGTATTGATGAGATTAGTAATCCGAATGAATGGATACAGATTACTCCTGCATTACGGTTTCAGTGGGGATATAGTGGGCATGTATTAGGGGCTGTTTGGTTTTTAGTGGATATGAGTCATACATATGTATTTTATTCTGGCGATTATTCAGCAGAGTCTAACATATTGCGAGCTAATTTACCTGAGAAATTACGCGGGGGGATAAAAGTCGCAATCGTAGATGCCGCTTATCATACTGACGATGTTTCGCAACATGAACGAGTAAACGAACTGTGTGCAGAAATTGAGCGAGTTGTTCAAAATAAAGGAATAGCGTTACTACCGTTGCCACCGCTTGGTAGGGCACAAGATATTGTATTGTATTTATATGAAAAATATAAAGAACTGCCCATTATAGTAGATCGAGAAATTTTGGATGGTTTTGAAGAGATGTTCGTATACAAAGATTGGCTCAAAAATAATGAAGAACTTGAAGGGCTTATGGAGAATTTAAAAAGAAACATAATCGTTATGGATCATGGCAGCCGTACGCAAAATAGTTATGGAATAGTTGTCATGAGTGATGCGAATATGCAAACGAAGCGAGCGCAGTTATATTATGAACAACTTCGGCATGAAGAACGAAATTCCATTATCTTTACTGGGCATATTGCTAAAGGGAGTTTTGCAGAAAAAGTTTTGAAAGAACGCGTAGGTAAAGGGTGTAGGGTGAAGCGAGTTCCTTATAAAGTTCATCAAAGTATAAGTGACGTTAAGGCAATGTTAAATACACTATTACCAAAACATACGGTGTTAGTACATGCTTTGAAAGAGGATACGGATCGATTACAGAAACAGCTTAGCACGGCGGGGTATGAAAATGTGTATTCACTTACTATGGAACGTATAGAAGTTATTTAAAACGAAAAGGAGATAGGTATATGAAAAAAGTATTTGTATTCGTGAGTATTTTCTTTTGTTGTTTCCTTTATAACGTTAAGGAAGGCTTTGCCGCCAGTCCGATGAAACCTAGTTTTGAAGTGAAATTATTATTAAAACCAGAACAAGTATTAGGTTATAACAAAGAAATAAATCAAGAGGTACTAGAATATTTCCAGGCTGTTACAAATTATGAAAGAATACGAGTGCAATTTTTAGATACGGCAAATAAAGATTTAAGTAAGGAAGGTTGGTTTGCGAGAATTCGAAAGAAAGAATTTAGTAAAGATTTTGAACTAACATATAAAAAAAGATATCCTATTCAAAATGGTGTAATTCAAGATGCACTAGAAGTAGCTAAAAACGATGGATTTGATAGTAAAACTGATAGTTATGAGGCAGAAGTAGATTGGGGATTTGAGAAGAAAACGTTAAGTATTTCAAATAAAAAAAGTTACAGCGCTAAAGGATATGGAGTACTTGATTTACCAAACGAACGAGCCGCTCAAAACATGTTAATAGAAAAGTTACCAGGGAAAATGAACAAATGGCTGTATACGAATTGGGGAGAAGAACTGCTCAAGAACTCTCGTATTTACGGTCCTGTATTAATGAAACGGTATACAGGGGAGTTTGAAAATATAAAAACGAATATTGAAGTTTGGCCACTAAGTAATACAGGGACAATAGAAGATGATTTTGTAATAGAAGTGTCGTTTAAAACAAATGAGGAAAGTATTGCAACAAAACAAAGAGAATTATTAATGAAGAGTGTAGATCAAAAAGGATGGTTGTTACCGAAAGATAGTTTGAAGACAGAGCTTATTTTTCAGTAAATAATAAAAAAGGAATCCATATGCTATGGATTCCTTTTTCCTATATACGAGTATTAAGCTAAGTCAGCTGACACGAACATAGCATTATTTTGAAGGTTTTTAGAGCGTAAACTATAAGCAACTACCTTCTTTTTATATTGCTTTACAACATCAACATGTTCTTCATGACTATAAATGTAAAAGACAAAATCTTTTTTACCACGTTTTGCATTGATAATTAAAGGTGTGCCCTCATTGTATGGTGGTGCATAATAGCGATCCAAAAATAATCCTTCGTTAAAATCATGAATAATTTTGGATTTCTGTTCGCCTTCTAAGTTATTTCCATTGATTGTAACAGTCGCATTCTCTTCTTCAAGTTGTGGATGTGTTTCGTACTTGCTAATGATGGATTCAATAACAGAGTTAGGAAGACTAGAAACGATAATTTTAAATGCCCCAAATACAACTAACATAACAATAAACCAAGTCGTCATAGTATATCATCCCCTTTATTCTATTAAATAATATAACTCATATGGTAATAGTACATATGGTGAAGTTTTGTATAATTTGTGAAAAATATGCCATTTTCATGAACAAAATGTTAGAAAAATCAATTTTGTTACAAAAAGTTGAAATCGAAGTATTTTAAAAGAAAAAGGTTTATAATAAAAACATAACTAATAACAACATTACTAATTATAAGGAAGTGTAACTATGAGTACTGTAACAATCGTATATGGTATTATTCTTTCTACAATTATTGGTTTATTTATTGTCGGGGTATCACGTTATATTCATAAATGGAAAGAAGGCGTTGCGAAATTAAATCACATTGAAGAAGAACTTAGTGATTTAATGTTACATCATGGTAAGTAAAAAGTTTATTTTTTAACTAAACAATGTGAAGAATATCACAAAACATGCTCTCCTTATGAAGGCATGTTTTTTTGTTAGGCACATTCATACATTTTTTCCATACGATACAGTGTGAAAGTAGAAATGTTCGGAGTGGAAAAGAGGGATAAAATGAGTAGTTCAGGTTATGTTCCAGATAATAAAAACTTAAAGAAAAGCTCAGGAACTCCAAACCTTTTCTTTGATTCGAGAAAAAATATCTTTTTTAAAAGGGATGAGAAAAACGTTGCATATGAAGTTACGTCAACGCAGTTACCAGCGATGATAGGTGGAGCATTTGTTGATTTATTTATGACGAAAGGGCATATGCGAGAACCGCATTGGCATCCGAATGCGTGGGAGTTGGATGTTGTAGTATCAGGAGAAGCAGTTACATCCATTTTAAATCCCGAAACGAATCAATTACAAAATTATCATGTAAAAGCGGGGCAAACTGTCTTTATTCCAATGGGATGGTGGCATTGGATCACAGCGGTAACAGAAGAAGTACAATTACATTTGTTCTTCAATAATGATCAGTTTGAAACAGCAGAAGGATCAGACATACTTAGATTAACACCACCAGAAGTATTTCAAGCTGCATACGGTGTAAGTGCAGAAAAATTAGGAAAGGACCTTTCGCCAATTAAGGAGTCAGTTGTAATTGGTCCTCCTAACTCCAATCGACTAAAAGGTGTTAAAGAAAGTGACGACTCAAATATAGTCGTTACGTTAAATGGACAAATAACATCATGTGAAATAGAGTAACTCTTTCTTTTACAACATATTTGTTAGATAGGCTTGGAATAGAAAGAGTAAATGATAGTTTAACAGAGTTAGAGCTTACTAGTCATGACAAGTCATGACAAGTTCACATCGTATACTACAGATAAAAAAGGCAATAAGGTAGAAGCTGTCATTATGTTTAACGATATAGAAGATCAAGTTGCATACCAAAAGCTGAGAAATAATATAGATTATTTTATTCAAGATGCTATAAAAGATGAAGAGTTTAGAAAGAAATTATAATGAAATAATTTTATTATGTAAACAAGGGCGCTTTTTAGAAAGTGTCCTTTTCTTATTATGATACAGGATTTCTTATTTGCTTCATTGAATATAGATTGAAAATAAGAAAGGAAGTTGAAAAATGACGACAATATATTTCGTTCGCCATGCCCACTCTACATATACAAAAGAAGAACGGGGACGACCGTTATCTGAAAAAGGGCATTGTGATGCCGAGAATGTAACACGCTTGTTAAAAGATAAACATATTGATGTTGTGATTTCTAGCCCGTACAAAAGGGCAATCCAAACTGTACAAGGAATTGCGAATACATATCATGTATCGATACAAATAGAAGAAGATTTGCGTGAAAGATTATTAAGTACAGAGCCGGTACAGGATTTTAATGATGCTATGGAGAAAGTGTGGGGAGATTGGAATTATGCATACGAAGGCGGAGAATCAAATGATGTAGCACAAAGACGCGTTGTAACATGTATGCAAAGTATATTAAAAAAATATAAAGGTAAGAATATTGTAATAGGTACTCATGGGAATATTATGGTATTACTAATGAATTATTTTGACTCGAAATATGATTTTCAGTTTTGGAAAACCCTTCATATGCCTGACATGTATAAATTAACTTTTGATAATAATTGTTTCAGTTCTGCTGAAAGAATACAGTCTACAGATTATCAGATAAAGTGAAACTTTAATCAGTGGGGGTTTTGTTCATCCCCCACTGATTATTAGCCTTCACCAATCGGGCTTTTACGGGCAGTTGATCCCCATCTAACTTCTTTGCTTTCGCTGAATTTTGAGGTGGGGGTCTTACTGCCCGTTAATGCGGGGTAAATAATTTGTAAAAGTTTATCAAAAAAAGAGGAAAGAGAGAAGTTATTGTAGAAGTATGACTTTGTAACATAAAAATTATGTGTTAAAGGAGGCTGTTTACATGTTTGAGAAAGAGAAAGAAGGGCTTATTGAAGTTCACAACGTATATGAAATTGCACCAGCAGATGGAACAATTATTGGTATGGCAACGGAAGAAGAAATGGAAATTGCTGCTGAACTTGAGCTGCAGTACTATGCCCATTCTCGTTTGCTAGAAGCAAATATTCAGTTAGACGGTTCCTCCTACAAAGAGTTACTTCAGGAGTTCCAGGAGTACGAAAGAAAATCAATGAGCTTTTGGCGAGCAATACATAAGCGTTTAGCTGTGCCATGGGCATGGGTATTACGTATTGACGTTGCGAATGGCCCTATTTATGTAAGTAATGGGAATTCGTATTACGAAGAAATCGATGATGAAGAAGATTATGAATAGATAAGTAAGGAAGCAGCGTTAGTTGCTTCCTTTTTTTATTTTTAGAGATTGAATTACCTCAATAATAATATCTTGCCGATCATTTTGGATTCCGTGACCAGCATGTTCGGCAAGTATATATTGGCTATGTATTGAGAGCTGTAATTGTTCATGAATTAGTTCTTGCCACATTGCTTCTAGTTGTATCGCTTCCTCTTTTGGCATGCCGCCTTCAGTCAACTGAGTAATAGAATATTGAGGGTCTCTACCGATAACGATTAAAGGTGTTTCTAATGTTTTATGTAGCTTTTTTATTGAGCGAGCACAATTTTTCCACTCACATAGTTCAGAAGCTGTCGCTTTATATAATAGAGGCGAGGTAGAAAATTCAATGTATTGTCTTGGTTGATTAACGAGTATAGATTTTAGTTCATTATAAAGCATGTCTACATTCATTTTGGAGTACGTATTATATTTTTGCAGCCACATATCATCCGAGTCAGTCTGATCAGAAATTGGTAAATGAAGTTCATCTAGTCGGTGTAAGTTCATGGAAGTAGAATCCACTAAAATAAGTGCCTCCAGCTTATCTTCATGTAGCATCGCAAAATGTTGTGCGCATAAGCCGCCATAGGAATGACCGATTAGAATGATTGGCTCGTGAATATCCAGTTTTTGTAGTAACATATAAAGTTCGTTTGTTACTTGTAATGTAGTACGGGAATGATTTCCTAGTTCACTTTTTCCGTAACCAGGGCGATGGTAGGAAACGACTGTAAAATGTTGTGAAAGTTTTTCTATAATAGGAAGCCAATCGTAAAATGAGCAAGTCATCCCGGTTTGAATGACTACCGTTTGTTTACTACTTCCTTTTATATATACTTCTATAGTTTGCCCCAATACCTCTACAAGTTTATAAATAATAAACCCTCCTAACTAAGCTTGAAATAATTTTTGACAAGCAAAAACAATACACCAAACCCCTATACCCATTAGGACAGATGTACTAAGTGAAAATGAGTTTTTTAAACCAATATAGACGATAAATAATAGTAGTGCGGATGCGGGAAATCCATATAATACGCCTATAGCAAATTGACTTAATTCTTGTTTGTTCCCGCCTTCAAAAGAAATCCAAAATAGACTTAGTAAACTAACGAGTGGAAGGGCAGCAATAAAGCCGCCTATCGCACTGTAATGTTTAGCGACTTCAGTAATAACGCCGATAATAAGTGCCGAGACGATTACTTTAACGAGGAAATGCATATTTTGCCTCCTTCGCTAATAACGAAAAGGCTTTTTCGATTAATTGTTGTTCTTCTTTTGATAACTGAGATTCTAATATTTTTATCTTTTCTTTATCTAGTAAAGTATGCTTTTCTAATACTTCAATGCCTTCTATCGTTAATGTAAGGTTTACAACTCTTTCATCTTGTTTGTTTCTTTCTTTTATAATAAATCCTTTTTGAATAAGGCGCTTTACGTGTTCAGATGCTGTGTTATGAGAGAGACTAAGCTCAGTAGCGACTTTTCCAATTGTTATATCTTTCTCGCGAGAAACGATTTGTAAAATACGAATAGCTTGGTGAGAAAGGTTGTCTTCATATTCGTATCGTAAGTGATAATAAATACTCTCCCAATGTTGATTGATGTCTTTCATAATGATAAAGCCCCCTGTTTTTTATATCGTATAATAAGATATATTCGTTAGTATAGAAATAAAACCCTTTTATTTGGATAAAAAATGTTGAAAAAGTTTATTTTTATTGAAATATAAGGTAATCTATGTGTAAAGGTATACATTTAGCAAGAGAGAGGATGATAGCTGTGAATACATTCAAATGGATGAGTCATGAACAGATGTATGTAGATGAAATACATGTTGAAAAATGTGGTCCTCTTTCAGTCGGCGTATATGGGGGAAATCAAGAAAGTGATGCATATGAACGAGGAGATGCGGTACTTGCTTGGTGGGATCCTGAATTACAATTTGAATTTGTTATGATTTTTGATACACACCATAAAACAAAAAATATTGATTATATAATAGAAGCAATTTCAGAAAGAAAAGAGAAACTAAAAGAGTTATTTTCCTACCCGATACATTTAGCTTTTCATCATACACATATGTACTTATTAGCGTTATTTACAGATGAATTGTTTATTGAAAAATGTGATCAAGATGATGAGGAACTTGCATGCTTAATTTGTTTACGAAAAGGCGAATTTTTATATTGGCTATCAGTTGGTGATTGTTTCGCATATTTATTTCATTCTGAGAAAACGAAGAATGATAAAGGGCGATTAAATAAACGAAAGAATTACGAATATATCGGTAGGAAAAATATTTTTGCGGCAAATACACCTTGCTTTACGTCAGGTGTAAGAGGATTAGAAAAAGGAATGAATCATATTGTAATGGCAACGGACGGTATTTTAGAATGTGATAAACAAAGGTTTGATGATGATCAATCATTAGTAGAAATATTGCACGACGGAAGTTGCTTACAGATTGAACCAGTATTAACAAATGTACTGCAGTGGAAAGGTAGAGATTGTGCCACTATTATTGGATGGTCTATTGATACTGAAAATAAACGATGCGCTAATTAATATAAAAGGAGTTCAAGGTTTTTATCCTTGAACTCCTTTTTGTTAAGCGATATGGATGTGATACGTTTTTAACCATTCATTTACTTGAAGCATGTATTCCATAGCACTTCTTGCTTCAAAATTGTTAATTTCTTTATTGCTTTCATCGGCAATGGCAAGTAATGTAGAATGATTAATAAGTGAGAAAATAGGATTGTTTTTATTACTGCACATGTCGAGTGATAAATGACGGATTGTTTGCAGATAATGTGGATCTTGTGAAGTTGGATAAGCACTTTTTCTTCTATTACGTACATCGTCAGGTAAAGCAGGTTGTAGTGCTCTACGTAAAATGCCTTTTTCAATATTATCAATGCTTTTTATGTTGAAAGGAACGTTCCATAAATATTCAACTAATCGATAATCGCAAAACGGTACACGAACTTCAAAGCCTACAGCCATGCTCATACGGTCTTTACGGTCAAGTAAGAAAGGGAGAAATCTCGTTAAAAATAAATAAAACATTTGACGTTGTTTTGCGGATTTTTTACTTTCGCCTTCAAGAGTAGGTACTTCAAGTATCGCTTCTTGGAATCGTGCATCAATATAGTTTTCTAGGTTGCATTGGCTATTTACTTCATTTAGTAGAAGAGGAGAAGTGTTTTTCCAATTTGTTAGCCACGGAAACTTATCTACATATAGTAATTCTTCTTGATGAAACCAAGGATACCCACCGAATACTTCATCAGCAGATTCTCCAGATAAAGCTACAGTTGCATCTTTTTTCATTTCGCAAAATAGTAAATATAGTGAAGTTTCCATTTCACCGGCACTCGGTAAATCTTTTGCACAAAGGGGAACGAATAAGTGATTTGCTAATTCTTCAGCATTCACGATAATGTCATGATGCGATGTCCCTACATGTTCAGAAACGCGTTTTACCCAAGGAGCGTCTAAACCAGTGCGAGCAAATGTCAGCTCGAAATCTTTTGCGCTATTTACAAAGTCAACGGAATACGTATGAAGTGTTTTATTTTCAGCAGCAAATTCTTTCCCCGCTAGTGCAGTAATCCCGCTAGAATCTAATCCTCCTGATAACATACAAACGAGAGGAACATCGGCAATTAATTGTCTTTTTACTGTATCTTGTAAAATAGATAAAATATGTGATGATGTATCTTCAGTACAGTCTGTATGAACCTTACTTTCTAAATTCCAATACTTCTTAACTACTTTTTTATCACGTGTAAACGTTATAGAATGTCCAGCACGCACTTCTTGAATATGTTTAAAGACGCCACATCCTGGAGTTCGAAATAAGCCTAATCCAAATATTTCGTTTATGCCATCCGAATCAATTTCAGCAGGAACAGATGGATGAGCCAATAGCGCTTTTATTTCAGATCCGAAAATAATGCTGTCATTTCTTTCAGTATAAAAGAGTGGCTTTACGCCTAAGTGGTCACGTGCTAAAAATAATTGTTGCTTCTGATCATCCCATAAGGCGAAAGCGAAAATTCCGTTTAAATGTTGTACGCAATCTTCTTTCCATTCTAAATAAGCATGTAGTAACACTTCTGTATCTGAATGCGTTTCAAATGCATGACCACATTTTCGAAGTTGTTCTCTCAGTTCACGGAAATTATAAATTTCTCCATTATAAGTAAGAGCATACGTATAATCACCAGAACGAAATGTCTTCGGCTGTGTCCCACCTTCTGGATCAATAACAATTAAACGCCGGTGTGCAAAGGCCGCACGAGGTGAAAACCAAAATCCTTCAGCATCAGGACCACGATGCTGAATACTATTTGCCATCTTTTCTAAAATAACATGTTGATTTGAAAGATCTTTCTGCCAATCTACCCAACCTGTAATTCCACACATACACATCTCATCTCCTAATTTAAAATGTTGAAAAGTAGATTAATGAAATAAAGTGAAACTTTAATCAGTGGGGGGCCAGCCCCCACTGATTATTAGTTGAACCAATCGGGCTTTTACGGGCAGTTATCTCCCACCTAACTTCCTCGTATTCGCACAATTTTGAGGTGGGATTTACTGCCCGTTAATGCGGGGTAAAATGTACACTAAGTTAAAGAGTGACTATATAAATAGTGTACTACATGAATTAAAAGGCAGACTTGAGAAAATTTTCTTGTAATACATAGTTATGTGAGACAATGGCTTAGGGAAAGTATTCCATAACATACAAAAAATAAAAAAAGATGAGAGAAATTTTTTTGTAAGACGTTATATAGGGTGTAAAAGCTTTTACAAAAAAATAAGGGGAATCGCTACATGAAATCAAATGAGAAAAATTTTATAAAAAGATTACAACGGCAAAAAGAAGATGCGCTGGAATTCGTTGTTGATACATACTTACCACTCATAAAAGGAATCACGCACAAAGTTCTTCTTCCAGTTCAAAATGACGGACTCATTGAGGAATGTGTAAACGATATATTTCTTTCCATTTGGAATAACGCAAATAAATTTCATGGAGAGCCAAGTGACTTTAAAAAATGGATTGCGGCAATTGCGAAATTTAAAGCGATTGATTATTACCGGAAAGCGACTAGAAAAGTAGAAATTATTTCAGATGAGTTTCATATTAGTACGGAAAAGTCAGCTGAAGATGAATTAATCGTTATGGAAGATAGGGAAGAGTTATTGAAGCTTATTAATCAATTAGAACCGTTAGATCAAAAGGTGTTCATTATGAAATATCTTCTCGGTATGAAGACAGAAGAAATAGGAGACAAGTTAGGGTTAACTCGGGCAGCGATCGATAATCGTGTGTACCGTGGAAAAAAGAAACTACAACAAAATGCTACGAATATTAGTTTTGGAGGTAGTGCAATATGAAAGACATTTATGAACTATTAAATGATATTGATATAGATGAAAAAGAACTTGAAGAAATTGAGACTTCTGAAATTGAAAAAGAAAAAGTAAAACGGAATGTAAAACAGTCGATACGTACGAAGAAAAAGATGAAAAGTTGGAAAAAAGGTGTTGCTGCTGCATCTATTTTAGTAGGATTATCAGTTGCAACACTGGGCATTGGATTTCCTACGTATGCCGGGGGATTGCCAATTGTAGGTGACATATTCCGATTTTTAGATAATGGTAGAACAGGGTTATATGAAAATTATAAAGAGTTTTCGACTGAATTGAATATGACGAGAGAGAGTAATGGGGTTAAGGTTACAATTAATGATGCTGTTTTTGATGGTAGAACAATTACCATCACATATTCTATTGAGAGTGAAAAAGATTTAGGAGAGAAACCGTTCCCATTTGGAAGTCCGCAAGTTATGGGCTTTAATGGCGGAGGAGGTAGTTCGAACGTTACAAAAGTTGGAGAGAGAAAATATGTAGGTATGACTACGATGAGTGGTCATGGTAGTGAAAGGCTAGATGTAGCAAATGTTTGGTGGGATATAGAAGCAATTGAGTTGGATTATGAAGGTAATACAATAAAGGGAAACTGGAATTTCGCACTTAGTTTAAAAGCAATGGATAGTAAGGAAGTAAAGGTTAATAGGGTTTCTGAAAATGAATTAATAAAAGTAAACATAGACAAAATGGAAGTAACCCCGATGTCCTTTATCGTTTTTTTCAATCAGGAAGAATCTAAGGCATTACGAAGTATATGGGATAGTGCGGATGTTGAGTTAGAAATAAAAGATGATTTAGGAAATAAATATGCAGGTGAAGGAAATGGCGGAACTAGTACAGTAGCCGAACCGCATAAAAGTAGTTGGAGTGCTACATTCCAAAAGTTAAACGAAAATGCAACAAAGCTTATCGTTACACCTCGTGTGCACTTGCGAGTGCATACACCTGAAAATCATGGTGGAGTGGAGTATGTGAATGGAAAAGAGAAGAAAATTGAAGTTCCGAAAAAAGAAGCGAAGAGTAAAGATATAGTGTTAGATGATATTGTCATTGATTTAAAGAAATAAAAGAGAGACTGCCTAAAACCATTAGGCAGTCTTTTTTCGTTAAGAACTAGTTACGAGTAACGCATGAGGATGCTGCGTTTTATACTCATCTTTCCAAGGAATATTTAGTTGTTCCCATGATTCGCCGCTATCATTGGATTGAAACAGGCCGTTGTTATTTAAAGTGTAAAATGTATGTGGTTCTGCTGGATTTGTCGCAAACATCGAAATGACTGTACCGATTGCAGATGGTAGACCTTGTTGTACTTGCTGGAAAGGAGTATCTTTCGTTTTACGATAAATATAAGATTCATAAGGAATACGGTGATGAGCGAGGTCAGCACTTGGTGCGGCAGAAACGAGAATTGTATCGCAATCAGCCGGATCGATAGCCATACTGTATAAATAATGATGTTCAAGTCCTTCACTGCATGAGATCCAGCTGTTTCCACTGTTATAACTTTCGAGGTATGCGCGATCAGGTCCGCCCATAAATCCGTCACCGCATGATGCATAAAGGCGATTTGGAGCGTCAGGATGCATAAGCAATTGATGAGCATCGATAGGAGCACCAAATTTTTTATCAATCCATGTATGCCCTCTATCATTACTTTGAATAACAGCACCTGCTTCAATTGAAACATGGATTGTATTTGGAGTGTTTGGATCTACTGTTATCCAGCGTACGTGATGGGTGAAAGGTCTAGGAGGAAAAGCCCACGTATAAGAAGATAATAATGATTTCATATTTTTAAGTTCAGTCCACGTTTCACCGCCATTTTCTGAACGGAATAAAGCGCTCGGTTCTGTGCCGACATAAACGACGCCATATCCATTAACTTGTTCATTTGAGCTTATCGTTATGGAAGTGATAGAGGAGTGCAGAATACCATCCTCTTTAGGGAAATCAAAGTAACGATAGGAATCTCCAATCGGTCTCCACGAATACCCGCCATCGTCGCTTAACCATAAACCTCGTCCAAATGTTCCGCAATATACACGGTTTTGTTGGAATGGATCAACTGCAATACAGGTAGGTTGCATATTTTGTAAGTGATAGGATGCTTCATAGTTACCATATCGTTCTTTTACAACAACAAGTTCACGCTCCATACAGAGAAATAATCTTTTCAATTTCGTCTCCTCCTTAAAAATTCTTTCTTTAGTAAACAATATGAAAATAAAAAAGAAGTAGTCTTGTTTTTATTTGAGAAAAAGGACTTGTTTGAAAAAGAGCGAAGTGTGTATACAGAGGAAGCGGGATAAAGCGGAATTTTAATCAGTGTGTGGGGCACCGTTACTGATTATGAGCCTTCACCAATCGGGCGTTAATTCGGGATAAAGATGGGGAGTTTGTTTCATACTAACATACAGATATTGCACTTAAAGGAGCATTCGTATGGGACATTCACATGATCACGGTCATTCTAACAATAAAAAGGCGTTACTGATTGCTTTCGTACTAACAACAAGTTTTATGATTGCTGAAGTAATTGGAGGATTTGTAACAAATAGTTTAGCACTACTATCTGACGCGGGGCATATGTTAAGTGATGCGGTATCTTTAGCTTTAAGTTTACTTGCGTTTAAGCTTGGAGAAAAAACAGCAACAGCTGCGAAAACATATGGGTACAAGCGAGTCGAAATGTTAGCAGCATTATGTAACGGTGTCGTTCTTATTGTCATTTCAGTATACATTTTTATTGAAGCAATACGCCGTTTTAAAGAACCGGTTGAGATTGCTAGTAATGGGATGCTCATTATTGCCGTACTTGGTCTATTTATTAATATTTTATCAGCTTGGATATTAATGAGAGGCGGAGATGTGAAGGGCAATTTGAATTTAAGAAGTGCTTTCTTACACGTATTAGGCGATCTGTTAGGATCAGTCGGAGCGATTATTGCAGCGCTATGTATTAAATTTTTCGGATGGACTGCTGCAGATGCGATTGCTAGTATTCTTGTGTCTATTTTAGTCATTATTAGTGGATGGCGTGTAACACGTGATACGGTCCATATATTAATGGAAGGTGCACCACAGCACATAAATGTTGAAGAGGTAAAAAGTACATTATTAAATATTACGGTTGTAAAAGAAGTTCATGATTTGCATATATGGTCTGTCACATCTGATTTTCAAGTATTAACTTGCCATTTGATTATTAAAGATAATGAAACGCAAAGTGTATTAAAAGAGGCTACGGATATATTAAAGGAAAAATTTCATGTAGAACATGTCACCATTCAAGTAGAAATAGATGGTGAGTTTAATCATGGTGAGACAACTTGCAAAGTATGAAAGAAAAAGGATAAGAAAATGTGTCATAACATTTTTCGCACGGCATACATATATATAATGTGGCCACAAATACTTTGTAAGGTAAATATTTCATGAAATTACTTTACTTATAAAGAGTCATCTTTTATAATCAAAAGTGGTAATTGATAAAGATTATCATTTTCAATGATCGTAGAAAGGAGTTTTTTAAAAGATGAGTAGTCAACTCCGTTTTGCTGTTGAAAATCGTAAGAGGCATTTAATCGATGAGTTAATTGGAGCAGGTGTGTTTAAAATTCGCGACCGACAATTATACGAGCTGTCTTTAGAGGAATTGGAAAAAGAGTACGAAGATATGGAAGATTATGCAGATATTCAGGCATAACTATATAGATTAATAATAGAGCTGGTTACGATTTTGTGTAACCAGCTCTATTATTATTTCGTAGAAATTATTTTTTGTATTTCTTTCATTGGACGGAGCCAGTTTTGAGACATCATTTGTTCCATTTGTTTTTCGTCCTGCTTCTGCAGTGCTTGAATGATAGAATGATGTTCTTCAATAGATTGACCTGCTGGAACGAAGTTTTGGAAAAATAAATATTCAAGTCGTAAAACGTGAAGTTGCATATTTTCCAGAAATGGTTCAATATATTGGTTTTTAGCAATAGAAGAAATTGTATTGTGAAATTGTATATCTAGTTGTAAAGCTTGTTTTGCATTTTTGTTCTCTATAGAGCGCTGAAAGTCATCATTTATTTCAGAAAGTAGTTTCAAATCAACGTCTGTAATGTTTTGAAGTGCTTGCTTTCCTATAATAGAGTGAAGACCAGCCATCGTTTCATAAATGATAGGTATGTCGTCTAACTTAATAGGAGCAATTTTTGTTTTTTGCCCAGGTACCATTTCCACTAATCCAGAAAGTTCTAATATTTGAAGTGCTTCTCTTACAGGTGTTCTGCTTACTCCTAGTGCTTCAGCCAATTCCCCATCATTAATTCTTTCATCAGGCTGCAGTACACCTTCAATAATCCAATCTTGTAGTTGATTTAAAACGAGTGATTTTGCCGAAACTCTTCCTTGTTTTTTATAATTTTGAGGGATAGGCATAGTGAATTCAATCCTTTCATTGTATATTTTCCTTTTTCTCATGAACAAGCTTTAATTCGGGTTTGCCTTCATCTGGCTTTTGGCTTAAGATAAGCACCATTACAATTACACAAAGAGCCCCTAATAACTGAAAAGATTGAAACGGTACGTGTAATATAAGTACAGAAGAAATAATAGCTGCGAGTGGCTCTGTACAACCGAATAATGTCGTTTCTTTCGGAGTCAAGTATCGTATGCTGTCTAAGTATAAATAAAATGCAATAAGTGTCCCGAAAATGACGACAAATGTGATAAGCGGTAGGGTAGTTAGTTTTACATATTTCATAGTTGATAATAAAATGAATTCTTTTGTAGAAATAAAGTGTAGAATCGTTACTCCAATTCCCCCAATAATCATGCCCCATCCAACGATAACAGAGGAAGACCATCTTTCTAGTAATCCCTTTGAATATAAACTATAAAAAGCAAGAGATAATCCAGATAAAATACCCCAAATAATAGCTGGTGTAGAAACGGCCAAGTTATGAACAGATCCGTTTGTTAGTAAAAGAAAAGTTCCTACTAATGAAAGGGCAATTGAAATAAAATCAATTTTTGATGGACGAACGTTCCATTTGAAAAGTAAGTATACAGTGATAAATATAGGAGCTAAATATTGCAATAATGTTGCGACGGCAGCATTCCCTTCTTTAATAGAAGCAAAATACGTGTACTGTACAGCAAGCATACCGAATAGGCCAAACAAAATCATTTTAATAGCATCCGATTTTTGTTTCCATATGCCGAATATTTCTTTTTTTCTCGTTCCGAATGACGAAATAATGAGCAAGATAACGCCGGATATAAGCAATCGAATTGTAACTAACCATTCAGTAGAAACGTGTTCATATTGGAAAAGTTGTTGTGCAGCTGTCCCGGATAATCCCCATAAACAAGCACCAATTACAACCATAATGATTCCTTTTAAACGATTTGGATCCATATAGTTTTATTTCCTTTCTCTAAAAATAAGTTTTGAATACAATATGCAATATATCACGAAATGCATAAAAAATAAACTGAAATTTCTGTTTTGTGATATGGGGATTTTAGTAGTTCCAGTTATCTTTACGATATAAGTGATTAGGTTAAATAAAACGAGGCGAAATTATAAAATTAAATCATAATCAAGAAGATAAAAAAATAAAGATAAGAGTAATTTGGTTTGTTAAAAATATGTGTAGAAGGAGAAATGTGATGAGCTGGGTTACTCATAAACCAATATTTGAATTTGATCAATATAGTCCATATATTCGAATGAATTCGGCGTGGGTGGGACACTTAAACTTTGCTTATGATTTAGTACGATTTGAAAAGCCAGAAATATTAGTTGAGTTAGGTACACATTTAGGAGCTTCTTTTTTCAGTTTTTGCCAAGGGGTAAAAGATGGAGGATTATCTACAAAATGCTTTGCTGTAGATACTTGGGAAGGGGATGAGCATACAGGTCCATATGGAGAAGGTGTTTTTCAAATAGTGAGTAAATATACGGACATGAGTTATCCTCAAATAGGGAATTTAATTCGATCTACCTTTGACGAGGCGGTGGATCAGTTTCAAGATGGAACGATAAATTTGTTGCATATTGATGGTTATCATACGTATGAAGCAGTTTCTCATGATTATAAAACATGGTTACCGAAACTTGCGAATAACGGTATTGTTTTATTTCATGATATTGAGGTGAAAGGTCGAGACTTCGGCGTGTATAAATTTTGGGATGAGGTCAAAGCGAAGTACCCTCATTTTCAGTTTGAGCATTCATACGGACTCGGAGTGTTGTTTCCGAAAGGTTGTAGCGATAAGTTTGTGGAAATACTAAAAAATAAAGAAGAAATACAAAATATGTATAAATAAAAGTGGAGCATGCATCATTTTAATGATGTGTGCTTTTTTGCGTGGGGAAAAATGGTAGTCCTTAAAAGATGGGGAATAGTAAAAAGGTTTGTTGTGGCAAATATTAAAAAGGTTATTTTTGGGTTGTTCTATATAAAAAATGTAACATTTTTTATATTTTCCATTGCGAAAAGTAACATCTACTTTTACAATAGAAAAGGTGTCCAATATATTATACTGGAAAAATAAATCGAAATAATATGAAAATTTTGTTTTGTCTTCGCTAATTGTATATTACATACATGTAAGACGACATACGTCATGTTATCGACTTGTAAGGAGAGAAAAAAATGAAAAGTGTAAGATTACCATCGATGCTAGAAATCATAGTTCTTTTATTACTATTTCTTGCTGTTGTCTTTTCCTTCCAAACGATTTTTGATCTCCCAATTCAATTAGCGCTATTTATTTCATGGTTTTTAGTAATTGCGCTTGGATTAAGATTAGGATTTCGTTATCAAGAATTGCAAGATGCAATTACGAAAGGGATTTCTAACGGATTAGAAGCAATACTGATTTTAGTTGCAGTAGGTGCTTTAATTGGAACATGGATTGCTGGTGGCGTTGTCCCAACATTAATCTATTATGGATTAGAGTTTATTCACCCTAGCATATTCTTACTGGCAACATTAATTATTTGTTCGATAACTTCTATCGCGACAGGAACATCATGGGGAACAGTAGGAACAGCAGGTATTGCTATGATGGCAATTGGTGAGGGACTTGGATTACCACTTCCGCTTGTTGCTGGTGCAGTTCTTTCGGGAGCTTATTTCGGCGATAAATTATCACCACTTTCTGATAGTACAGTTCTTGCAGCGTCTATGGCAAAAGTAGATGTTATTGCTCACGTTCGAGCTATGCTCGTATTAGATGTTCCGGCTTATATTATTACTAGCATTATGTTTACAGTTGCTGGTTGGATGTATGGCGGCGATAATGTAGATTTGAATCGAGTAGAGTTTTTAAAAGAAGCTTTATTAAAGGAATTTGATATTAAAATATGGATGCTTGTTCCGGCGGTCATTGTTATCGCACTATTAGCGATGAAGAAACCATCTATGCCAACAATTGCAATGGGAGCTTTAATTGGTGCAATTTGGGCAACTCTTTTCCAAGGAATGAACTTTGGAGAGGCGATTGGAACAGCGTATAACGGATTCTCAATTCAATCTGGTGTTGAGTTTGTTGACAAGTTATTAAACCGTGGTGGAATTAACGGTATGCTTGGATCAGTAGCCGTTATTATTTTCGGTTTAGGATTTGGTGGATTACTTGAAAAACTAGGTGTTTTAAAAGTAATCGTATCAAAATTTGAGAAGAAATTAAATTCTGCAGGTAATGTAACATTGTCTACATTAATCGTGGCATTCTTAGCGAATATATTTGGTTGTGCGATGTACGTATCACTAATTTTAACACCGAAAATTATGGAAGATAGCTATGATAAATTAAAAATAGACCGACGTGTATTAGCACGTAACTCGGAAGTAGGTGGAACGTTAACTTCTGGTATGGTTCCGTGGTCGGATAATGGTATTTTTATGGCTGGTATTTTAGGTGTAGCAACGTTCTCATACGTTCCGTTTATGTGGTTAAGCTTTGTATCGTTAATTTTAGCAGTTATTTACGGATATACAGGCAAATTCATCTGGTATGTAGATGACGTTGAAAAAGGAAAGCAAGTATCATAAAAAATACCTTCTGCGATGGCAGGAGGTATTTTTTTATATATATAAGTGAGAATTCTTATCATCTGGGTGAAAGTCTGTTAATATAAGAAATGTAGGTATTTTATTTTCAAGGGGATGAAAAAATGGAGTACAGAATTGAAAGAGATACAATAGGAGAAATAAAAGTTCCAGCTGATAAATTATGGGCAGCACAAACGCAACGTAGTAAAGAAAACTTCCCGATTGGAACAGAGCAAATGCCGCTTGAAATTGTAAAAGCGTTTGCGATTTTAAAAAAGAGTGCAGCACTTAGCAATCAAAAATTAGGAAAGCTATCAGAAGAAAAAGCAAAAGCAATTGTGGCAGCAGCTGACGAAGTGATTGCAGGGAAATGGAATGAACATTTTCCACTTGTCGTATGGCAAACGGGTAGTGGTACACAGTCAAACATGAATGTGAATGAAGTAATTGCAAATCGAGGGAATCAAATTTTGAAAGAGAAGGGTAACTAACTGTTACGATTTATTTAACCAATTATAATGAAAGTTAATTAAATATATCAGTAAGCCCTGCTAGTCAAGTGATTGGCTAGTAGTGAGGGTTAACTGCGGGCAATCCCTAAAGCTGATTGAACTACAACGTGGCTAGAAATAGCGAGCGTGAATGTCGCGAAAGCAGAAAAAATCAATCAGATGGTGCAAGGTTAAATCCTAAACACTAGAACAATGGGTCTTCCGCCTCGAATCATCTAAGTCAAAATGGATAAGATGAACGTTCAACGACTATCTCGTATAACTGACGAGAGTACATCACAAGCCTATGGTGGTGGAAAAATCCTCTATCTCTAAGTAGATAAACATATAGTCTGCGCTCATGTGAAAACATGAGAAGTTCATAAGAGAACTGGCTAAGGAATTGCGCCCTTAGTTGAACAAGATAAATTTTATTGAATCTATCAAACTTCATTGAATTTATCGAACGTACGTGCTATGTTTGGTTCAATGAGGTGAGAATAATAATGAAATTTTCACGAGTTAGTCAAGTATCGGAATTAACAGGTTTGTATCCTGGTAGTCTTAGGAGAATGCTGGTGGAACACGCTACGATTCAGAAGAACAAATCTTTCATTAAAGGAGTTACATTCTGATGATATTGGCGAAGAAAGTCAGACTGATTCCAACGCCTGAACAAGAAAAAGTGCTTAGAAACCATGCTGGTGCTGCAAGATTTGCTTATAACTATTGTAAAAGAATGAGTGATAGATACTATAAGCTATTTGGAAAATCTGTTTCACAGTTAGCTTTACAGAAACGATTTACAAAGATCAAGAAGCGAAAGAAATATGAGTGGTTAAAAGACATCAATGCACAAGTTCCTAAACAGGCTTCAAAAGATTTTGATACGGCGAGGAAACATTCGTTCAAAAAGTACAAAAATGGTTATCACACTTCTTATAAATCCAAAAAAGATTTAATCCAAGGATTTTATGCCAATTATGAAAGACTGATTATAGGAAAGAAAGTAGTTCATATTCAGTCTATTGGAGAAGTGAAAACAAGCCAACAACTACCAAGAAACAAAAAAACATCCAATCCAAGAGTTACATTTGACGGTCGTCACTGGTGGATTAGTATAGGATTTCAAGAAGACTTTGAATTACAAGAACTAACCGATAAGTCGATTGGTGTGGATGTTGGTTTAAAAGAGCTTCTAATGGTATGAAAGAACGAAATATAAACAAAGATGCCAAGGTTAAAAAACTTTTGAAAAGGAAAAAGTCAGCACAAAGAGATATGTCTAGGAGATTTAAAAAAGGTGTAAAAATTCAATCTGCCGGATATGAAAAAGCTAAAACTGAGCACCTGCGGTTATCTAGGAAAATTACGAATATCCGAAATAACCATATCCATCAAGCGACAGCTAAATTGGTGAAAACCAAACCAATGAGGATTGTTGTGGAAGACTTATCCATCTCAAACCTGTTAAAAAACAAAAAACTATCGAAAGCATTTTCATTTCAAAAATTAGACTTCTTCTTTCAATGTTTGTCATACAAGTGCGAAAAGTACGGCATTGCGTATGTAAAAGCTGATAAATGGTTCGCCTCAAGCAAGATTTGCTCATGTTGCGGAGTAAAATACGACCATTCAGTTCAACCAGAAGGACAGTCGAGTTTAAAAATACGTGAGTGGTGTTGTGCTTCATGCAATAGCCATCACGATAGGGATGTAAATGCGTCGATAAATTTATCAAGATGGGTAAAATAAATGCTTGATAATAGGAGGTAACGATACTGCCTCGTGTGGAGTGTTATACCCCTCGTCCCTTCGGGGTTGCGAGAACACGATGAAGCACTAACTTGTGTAAATTTGATTGAATTGTATAGATTTAGTTAAGTTTATCGTATCGGATCTGATGTACATATTCATCCAAATGATGATGTGAACATGTCTCAAAGTTCAAATGACACATTTCCGACAGCGCTTCATGTAGCATGTGTAATTGCAGTAGAAAATCACGTATTGCCAGCAATTACGAAATTAAAAGAAACGTTAGCAGAAAAAGTAACTGCATTTGAACATATTATAAAAATTGGTCGTACACACTTACAAGATGCAACGCCTTTAACATTAGGACAAGAAATTAGCGGATGGCATCGTATGCTTGAAAAAACAGAGCGTATGATTGCAGAGAGCAATACATATATGAAAGAGCTTGCAATTGGTGGTACTGCAGTTGGAACAGGTATTAATGCTCATCCTAAATTTGGTGAGATGGTGTCAGAGGAAATTAGCCAATTTACAGGTAAGCAATTTATTTCTGCACCAAATAAATTCCATGCATTAACGAGCCATGATGAAGTTGTATATACGCATGGTGCATTAAAGGCATTAGCTGCTGATTTAATGAAGATTGCTAACGATGTACGCTGGCTGGCAAGCGGTCCACGTAGTGGTCTAGGCGAAATTATTATTCCGGCAAATGAGCCAGGAAGCTCTATTATGCCAGGGAAAGTAAATCCAACGCAAAGTGAAGCGTTAACTATGGTAGTAGCGCAAGTGATGGGAAATGATACAACAATCGGATTTGCTGCGAGCCAAGGTAATTTTGAGTTAAACGTATTTAAACCTGTTATTGCATATAACTTCTTACAATCTGCTCACTTATTAGCGGATGCAATTGTTTCATTTAATGATAATTGTGCAGTGGGTATTGAAGCAGATGAAGAAGTAATTAAAGAGAATGTGAATCGTTCATTAATGCTCGTTACAGCATTAAACCCGCATATCGGATATGAAAATGCAGCGAAAATTGCGAAGCATGCTCATAAAGAGGGGTTAACGTTAAAAGAGGCAGCATTGCAATCTGGACTACTAACAGAAGAGCAATTTGATGAAATTGTAGATCCGAAAAAAATGATTGCTCCGAAAGAGTAATAAAAAAGCCAAGATTCTTTGTTTAGAATCTTGGCTTTTTTGATATATATTTGTATGTCTTCTGTTTGTATTACTGCAATTGCCAAAATATATTATTTGTTAGCAGGACTATTCAATACTTTCATTTGTGGACAGTTTTCTTTTAAGAGTTCAATGAATTTTTCTTCTTCTTTGGGTACGAAAGTTGTCACAGAATCAAATAAATTGTAATGGATTTCTAATTGCTGCCTAGTCCACTTTTCAGAGCGAAGTGTTTTGCCGGAGAATTTAACGTGATGAATATCTTCAAATGGAATTTCAGTATGAAATACAAAACCATGTTTTACAACAAGGGATGTTTCCGTTACATTGTAGTGAGAAAAATAGAATGAAGAAAGATTCACGACATTTAGTAGCATCATGAGAGTGAAAAAAATAGAATTTTCATTTTGGAAGAATAGTGAAACGAGAAAAATACTGATAAATAATGTAATAAAAATGACGTGAAATGGATTCTTTTTCGCTTTAAATTTCAAGTTAGTCACCTCGGTATACGTGTACTCTAATTAAATTAAATCACAACATCGTAATAAAACGCGTGAATATGCAGAATTGCATATTCACGCGTTTTATTATTCATGTAAAATTTCTTGATGGGATAAATTCAAGGGAAGTTTTTTAATAGTGGAGTGACATGAAGTGACTTACAAGAATAGAAAGTTAGTGTTAGTTGTAATTAGTTGTATGATGATTTTGGGTAGTTGTGCTAATAAATTTGTTGAAGATCGAAACCTAAAGCATATATTTGTACAGGCAAGTAAAGTTTTACTAGAGATTGCAAATAGAATATATAATGGATAAAAGGTGTTTTCGTATACGGAAACACCTTTTTTGTAGTTAAAATTGAATACTGAAGTTTTGGAATGAGTGAGTACCAGTGCCGTGTTGAATGAGGTTGTTGTCACTCAAATATTGAATAGCGCATTTTACTTCTGTCAGTATAGTAGGCAGGAGACCAAGAGTATGATGTGAACCGTAAATTTGATTAATAGGTGAGAAATTTGTAATTTTGCGTAGAGACTGGACGAAGTCTACAGGATTAGTCGTTGGATAAAACGCAAAAATTGTGCCTTCATAAAGCAAATCTCCTGTGAATAAAAACGCAGTTTCATAATCGTATAGGCAAATATGTCCTGGTGAGTGACCTGGGGTATGTATAATTTGAATTTTCCTATTTCCAATATCAATCATATCTCCATCTTGTAGTAATTTTGTTGGTGTCCCTTGGAATGGCTCGAATGTTTCAGGTTGAAATGTTTTAGGTGTAGGTAAAGTAATGTCACGAGCGATGTCGTGCCTAATTTGAGTAATAGGGAGTCCTTTTATGCCGTTAATGAGCCAATCTTCTTCTAAAGCATGTACATAGATTTCTTCATATTGTGCGTGGCTACCGATATGATCCCAATGGACGTGTGTTGTGACAACTGTAATGGGGAAGTTTGTTAGTTGGTCTGTTATACGTTTCATATTATCGATACCTAGTCCTGTATCGATAAGAATTGCAGCAGTATCGCCTATAAGTAAGAAGGAATGTACTTTCTCCCAATGTCCATATTCACTAATTGCATATGTATTTTGTGCAATCTGCATTACAGTAAACCAAGGGTCTTGAGGAATAGTCATGTTCTATTTCACATCCTATTGAATGAATTTATATAAATACATTCGCTTTTCGTTGTACCAAACCCTTTTAATAGATGTTTTTATAAAAGTTTATAAAATGGGTAAACGAAGCGTTGAAGTGTTTGTTTGTTTTATGTTAAGATGATGAAGTAATAGTAAACGTTATTGGAAAATGTCTGTTTTTAGATAAACATTTTAAAGGAGTGTTTAGTATGAGTGATATTTCAGAGAAGTTTTGGGATGCTTCGGTTGAGGAATTGAAGAAAGGGTATGTATTTGAAGCGGAAGCAGAGGAATATATTTGTTTAGCTTGTGGAGAAGCATTTATTAAGGGAGTTATTTATCAAGATAATCAAGTTTTGTATGAAGCTGAGAAGTTTGTACAAGTGCATGTGCAAAATGAACATACGTCTATGTTCGATTATTTATTAAATCTTGATAAGAAGTATACGGGCTTAACGGATTTGCAAAAGAAAATGGTTCAGTTTTTCCATATGGGGCTGAATGATAAAGAAATTGTAAAAGAGATGGATGGCGGAAGTACTTCAACCATTCGCAATCATCGATTTACACTTCGAGAGAAAATGAAGCAAGCGAAAGTGTTTTTAGCTTTAATGGAACTGTCAGAAGAAAAATCAAAAGTACAAACGAAATTTGTACCTATTCATAGAACAGCGACGATGGTAGATGATCGCTACAATATTACGGAAGAAGAAAATGATGAAGTATTAAAAGCACATTTTACAGAAGGATTAGATGGACCGCTTTCTAAATTTCCGAAAAAGCAAAAGCGTAAATTAATTATATTACGCCATTTAGTGACGAAGTTTGATAGTAATAAAAAGTACACTGAGAAAGAAGTAAATACTGTCATAGAAAGTGTATATCCGGATTTTGTAACGTTAAGAAGATATTTAATCGAATATGGGTTTTTAGATAGAACAGCTGATGGAAGCCAATATTGGGTGAAGTTATAATCATACGGAAAAGAAAATGAATAGAAGCACATTGTTATAACAACTATACAAAGAGATAGAAGTTGAAAAATAGATTTTTAATAAAAGGAGAAATGAAATTTGAAACCACCTATAGATAACAATAAAGAAGGTGCGGGGTCACATAAGTTAGAAAGTGAGAGTAAACCGATTTGGAAGTCGATGTCCATGTTTTTAGTACCGTTACTATTAAGTAATGTATTACAATCGATTGGACAATTATTCGGTATGGTAGTAGTAGGAAGATGGCTTGGAGTTAATGATTTAGCAGCCATATCAGCATTCTTCCCTCTATTTTTCTTACTCGTTTCATTTGTAATTGGTATTGGTTCAGGTAGTTCTATTTTAATTGGTCAGGCGTTTGGCGCTAAAAACGAAGATCGTTTAAAAGCTATCGTTGGTACGACGCTGACATTTACATTTATTATTGGAGTTGTGTTGGCGATAGTAGGCAGTATTTTTGCAATGGATATTATGCGCCTTATGGGAACGCCAGAAAATATTATTGAAATAAGTGTACATTATGCACGTATATTATTTATATCGATGCCAGTATTATTTTTATATTTCGCATATACAACATTTATGAGAGGTACAGGAGATTCTAAAACGCCATTTTACTTTTTAATTGTAAGTACAGCACTAAATATGATTTTATTACCAATTCTTATTTTTGGATGGTTAGGAGCTCCAAAATTAGATGTGTATGGAGCAGCGTATGCTTCTGTTATATCTACAGTTATTACGTTTATTGTCATGTTGGTGTATTTAAAGAAGAAAAATCACCCACTACAATTAGATAGTACGGTAAGGAAATATCTTCGCATGGATGGGGAGTTATTGAAGCTATTGCTACGACTTGGTATTCCAGCGAGTATTAATATGATATTAGTTTCATTATCTGAAATTGCGGTCATCGCGTTTGTAAATCGTTACGGTTCGGATGCAACAGCAGCATATGGCGTTGTGAATCAGGTTGCAAGTTATGTACAAATGCCAGCAGTTAGCCTCGGTATTACAGTTTCTATTTTTGCAGCACAATCAATTGGTGCAAATCAATTTGATCGATTGCAGAAAGTTGTGAAGGCCGGAATTATTATGAACTATGTCATCGGTGGTGTGCTAATATCTCTTATTTACTTGTTCTCAAGAGACATACTATCACTATTTTTAACGAGTCAAACTACAATTGATATTGCTCACAGCCTAGTTATGATCACATTATGGAGCTATTTAATTTTTGGTCATGCGCAAATTATTAGTGCGACAATGCGAGCAAGTGGTACAGTATTATGGCCAACTGTTATCGGCGTTGTATCAATTTGGCTTGTTGAAGTACCCGTAGCGTATTACCTTTCTTACCATACAAGTCTCGGGATAGAAGGGATATGGATTGGGTACCCAGCAGCATTTATTGTCAGCTTAATTTTACAGTATGCATATTATAAGCTTTCATGGCAGAAGAAACGAATTACACGATTAGTGAGCTAAATCATGCAAATGTCCCTAAGTTATTATACTTAGGGACATTTTTGGTAAGTGTAGGTTTATAAATAGCTTTTTAAAGTGATATCAAAATGTTGTCTAATGAGTTTGTTATCACTCATATAAAACTCCCACGCTTTTTCAGGTTCGCCGATAATTTCAAAAGACTCTTCTGTAATATATAAAGCGCAATTATCCTCTAGTGCAATTCCTTCTATATTACCTTGATGATTTTGTAAAAAGGAATGGAAGGCGTTCATTCTATTTAATTGATTATAGTGTGGACAAAATCTTTTGTTCACAATCCCCCAGCCGTTGCTCTCAATATAACCAGAACTTTCATAATCAGATCGGATACTAGATGTGAACCAACACATAGCACCGGCGCTACACCCTGCAATGAGCGTTCCTTGTTGCAAAGCAAATAATAATTTTTCATCTAGTTTAAGTTCTTTCCATTGTGTAAGCATGTGAATATAGTTTCCGCCACCGAGATAAATTAAATCAGCCGATTGAATCATTTCGTCTATTTCATATTTAGAAGGTGTATCGGCTATAGTACGTAAAATTTGTACTTCACAGTGTAATTGTTTTTCGAACGTATCTAAAAATAGTTTTATATAGCTTTCATCATCATGACTTGCTGTAGGAATGAATAATACTTTTGGATACTGTTTATTTGTTAATGCTATAAGTCGTTCATTAATAGGCGAGTGATTTGAATCTTGTAAGTCACCGCCACCAATGACAGCTAATTTCATAGTAAAGCACCACCTAATCATTTTCGTTATATAAAAATTCGATAGAAGAGACTTACATTCCTTCTCTATGTAATGAATAAGTAGAAAATGTAGTTTCAGTATATCGGAATAGTAAAGGTGGCGACGGTTGATAAAAGTTTCACTTTATCGATATATAATACTTCATACTATTGTTTCAAAATATGGAAACAATATGTTTAAATAGATATAACAAAGCATGAATTCATATTGAATTAGTACTTATACTTTAAAAAAGAATCGGAAATAATAGAGATTTTACAAATGAGTTTTTACTTTTAATAGGAACTTGTATTACAATATGGTAAAATTATTTCAATATATTTATTTAATATAAAAATACAAAGAGGGAGCGTGAAAAAAGTGGATTTTCGATTTGAATTTACAACGAAGGTGAAAGAATACTTAGATGATGAGAAGGATGAAAAAATAATAAAAGATGGACATAGAGATATCATTTTTCAGTATTTATACCCATTAGAGAGTGAAATTGGCATTTATAAAAATCCTAACTTTACTTTTTTGGCATCAGGAAGACGCTCGCATATCGTATTAGAAAACATTGAATTTAAAACAGAGGTAAATGTAAAAAGTAACATCATTGAAATTACAAAAATAGTGGATAATGTCGTTATTCCGTTAGATACGATTGTAGCGAAAGATCGGGAATTATTTGCACTTGGACGTAATGAGAAGTTTAGTGTGCAAATATTAGAGCAGTATCTCTTTGATACATTTGGAGAGAAATTAGGTTTACGATGAATAGAACGGGGTACTGATTTATAGGTAGTGAATTTTAGTGCATATCATTCATGTTTGACCTTTCATTTAATTTATACTACAATTCGTAGTGTGAAAGGAGCCATACTATGTTTACTCAAAACTATAAGTTAAATGAGCAAGGGTTAAATCATTTCTTTGGACCGCTTGAAGCGAAAATTATGGAGATTGTCTGGTCTACCGAGGGAATTACGATTAAAGAAGTGCAGCAGAAATTAAGTGAAGAATCACCTGTGAATTTTAATACGGTCATGACAGTTATGAACAGGTTAGTAGAGAAATTCCACTTAGAAAAACAGACTGTGAAAAGAAGTGGTATATATCGTGCTGTGCAAACAAAAGAAGAATTCTTATCCAATCAAACGAAGAAAATGACACAGGAATTGATGGAGGAATTTGGAGATCTAGTTGTAAATCATATGCTTGATGAGTTAGAGCAGGCTGATCCGACTTTAATAAAAAAATTAGAAGACAAATTGAATCAGTTAAAAAAAGAGGATCAATGAAATGAAATGGCAAATGCGTAAAATCATATTGTTAGCAGTAATTGTTAGTACTCTCTTTTTCAGTTTGTTAGTGTATTACGTTACATATCCATTTCTATTTCAAAATAAGGCGTTCTTTCTTTCAAAGTTTTGCTTGTTTCAGTTAGAACAACATATGAAGGAATTATCGCTCATTCGTATTATAATTGCTGGATTACTATTACTTACTGTACTCATAGTATGCAAAAGAATTTGGCGACAGTTTTTCTATAGTAAAAAATTACAAAAAGTACTTATCCCTTTCATTCGAAAAGGAAAACAAATATATATATTGCCGACCTCGGAAGTTGCGGCATTTACAATTGGGTTATTTCGTCCGAAAGTTGTCATGTCAGAAGGGATGCTTCAAACATTCTCAGATGAAGAAATGGATGCAATTATTTTTCATGAAGAATATCATCAAAATAATCGAGATCCGTTAAAATTATTTTGTTTTACGTTATTAGCAGAAGGAATGATATACATCCCGATATTAAAAGGGCTATTGCAACGCTATCATGTGTATCAGGAGTTAGCTGCAGATAAATATGCAATGCGAAAAATGAAATCTAAATTCGAGTTAGGTAGCGCATTATTAAAAATAATTAAAATAAAGACAATCGAAAATCGATGTGTGACAGCTTCATTTGCAAAAACAGCAATAAATTTACGAATCGAGCAAGTGTTAAATGAAAAAGTTGTTAAGCTCAATATTCCATTACATACGAATTCGGTATATGTAACATTAGCTTTATTCTGTATATCGGTTGTACTTATTGTCGGAGAGTGCATATAGCCTCTTTTTTTAAGAATTAACACTACTCATTGTAGTGTATTTAGGGGGAATAAAATGAATGCAGCAGATTTAACAATTTGGCTTGTAGCTGGGGCAGGGGTATTGTCATTTATATCACCGTGTTCTTTACCGCTATATCCATCTTATTTATCATATATTACAGGTGTCTCTATTCAAGATTTAAAAGATAATCGTGGAATGATGCAAAAATCAGCGATTATGCATACCGTATTTTTTATGATCGGATTTTCGGTTATATTTTATGCGTTAGGTTTATCGGTAAGTTGGATTGGAATAACATTTTCATCTAATCAAAAATTGATTCAACAAATTGGCGGGATTTTCATTGTTTTGATGGGGCTGTTTATGACAGGTTTGTTTCAGCCTAAGTGGCTTATGGCAGAGAAAAAGGTACAGTATAGAAGTAAATCGACTGGATATATTCGCTCGATTTTAGTCGGTATGACATATGCAGCCGGTTGGACGCCATGTGTTGGACCGATATTTTCAGCTGTACTCATGCTTGGGGCGACGAATCCTGAAGGTGCACTTCTTTATATTACAGCGTATACTCTTGGGTTTGCGGTTCCGTTTTTCGTGATGGCATTCTTTATTGGGAAGGTAAAATGGATTGTTACATATGCCAATGTCATGATGAAAATTGGCGGTGGAATGATGATTATAACAGGTATTTTACTGTATACAAATCAAATGACGAAAATTACAGCATTCTTTATTCGCCTATTCGGTGGATTTACTGGTTTTTAAAAATGAGGAGGAAGAAAAGTGAAGAAACTAATTGCGATTATACTGGCCGGGGCATTAATTTGGGCCGGAGTGAACTTTTATAATACAAAAAAAGAAGAAAAAGAAAGAAAAGCAAAACAAGCTGAGTTACAAAAAACAGAAGTATTACCACAAGTAGGATTTAAAGCACCAAACATAACGTTAAAAGGATTAGACGGGAAGCTGCATTCATTAAATGATGCAAAAGGAAAACCATATCTTATTAATTTTTGGGCATCATGGTGTGGCCCATGTGAAATGGAGGCACCTGACTTAGTTCATTTGTATGATAAATATCAAAAGGATGTTGAAATTTTTGCGGTAAATGCGACAATTGGAGATCCAGTACAAGAAGCGAGCGCATTTGCAGATCGTCACGGATTTAAGTTTCCTGTTTTACTAGATATGGACGGAGTAGCTGGATTAGATTATAAAGTATTTTCGTTACCAACGACATTTTTTGTTAATAAAGATGGGATTATCGTAGAGCAAGTACGAGGTGTATTACCTCCAGATCAATTAGAAGAGAAATTTAAGAAATTAATTGAGAGTTAAGGGGATTTTGTATTGATGGAATGGATCATGAGGTTACAACCTGTATCTCTTATAATTGGAAGTTTATTTGGATTTATGTTGATGAAACGAAAGATGAAGAACGAAAGTGTACCATATGAAAAAATGATGGATGCAGTAACAAATGCTTTTCTAATCATTGTATTTGTATGGAAATTTGCACCGGCAATAATAAATCCAGTGTGGGCTTTTGGGTCGCCATTGCAAGCATTATTAGCTATAGGAAGTATGAAGCATATTATAGCAGGCTGTGTAATTGCGAGTGCATATATTGTTTGGAAAAGTAAAAAGGAGCAATTTTCGCTTCGTATTTTACTTGATGCATTGCCTATTGGGCTATGTATGAGTATTATTTTTTATTTTCTATTCCACCACAAAATAGGTGTACAAACGACACTGCCTTGGGGTGTGAAAATATATGAATCTAAATTTTTATATCATCCCATTTTCGTATATGAAATCATCCTTGGCCTTTGTATACTGGGCTTGTTATGGATGAAAAATGAAAGACTCGGAAATGGAAAGAATATAAGTGCTTTTCTAATAGTTGAGGGGTTTGCTCATATCATTATGTCGCTTGTTAGTGAACAAAATTCGGTTCTATTTGGTTTATCAGCACAGCAAATAATGAGCTTTTTTGTTATTAGTTTAGGGATTTTGTTGGTGCCGAAAAAATAAGAGGTATGCATGTATGGAATTTTCATACATGCATACCTCTTTATAATTGGGATTGTGAGCTTTTTTGAAAAAAATGAATGGTCTTCTTCCATGAATCAATACTAGCAAAAGCGTTATCTTTTTTGCTCCCCTGGTTATAATTTATTCTTAAATAAGGGATGCCGATAGAATGTCCAGCCCCTTTATATACGAGTTGTTTATAAAAATGAGGAGAATGAAATGTATCCAATCTATCAATCGCTTTTTTTGATAATCTTACAATATCAGCTTCATCTTCTTCACCAGCAATTAGCAATACATCCCCATCAATTTTTTCAACTGGTATAGTAGCATTTTCTACAACTTCAGAATTTGAAGTTAAAGCGTTATACCACTTTCTATATGGCATTCCCCTATGTTCTTCAAACATTTTACGACATTCGAGTGCGATGGAAATGGGATTTTTAGGAGACGCATACGGTAATGCTTTCCCTTTAAAGGTCCAAGCAGGAGGTAATGTTGTAACATCAGACCACGGTACAATCCCACTTAATGCAATAGCTGAACCGTTTAGAGAAGTAACAGCTTTTAGTTCATGGAAAAGGCATGCTGATAAAAGGGCTAGTTCACTTCCTCGAGAGGTCCCATGTATACCTAACCAATTGTCGGTGACTTCTTCTCGTTGTTTCATCCACTCAATGGCTGTTTTTATGTATTCAAGGGGAATTTCTACAAGTTGTTTTGGTAGATTATCGATTCCGAAATAAGCGAGGGCGAGTACTGAAAAATTATGTGATGCAAGTAAAGCGGAAAGGTATTCATTTAATCCACCCTCTGAACCGCCGAGTACAATAATTCCTGGATACGCTTTCTTATTTTCGTTGTAGAAAAAAGTAGCGACCAATCCATTTTCTCTAATTGGATACCGAACGATTTGTTTTGATTTCCATAACCTTGATATGTTTATTTCATCAATAATAGATCCATCAATTTCAAGTGATAAAGTTAAGTTTTGAGGCGACAGTGGATTCTTATCATTTTGCGTAGACTCGTAACGTTCGCCTATTTTAATAATGTCTAAGGACCAAAATAATCCCATTCCATCAATCCCTGTATAAGAGCCAGTAATGGGCGCTTGTTCAGTAAGGTTTACATTGCCATCTTTAGTTGCAATAAAGGTAGCATTTGATTCTAAATATATACCATTTATTCCCTCGGCAATTCTGGAGGCTCTTATTGTTACTTCTTGTAAAGGTTCTAATCCAGTTATATAAATTTGAATGGGAGAATCAATTAATGAGATTGACGAACTAACATGAATACGGGGTTTCGTTTTTTTGTGAATGCTCATTTCATAACACCTCAATATAAATTATATATAACAAGTTTTCTACGAATAACAAAATAGACCTCTACTGTAAATAGAATTTTATTAATATGAGGAGTAGTTTCCTTCTTCTTAAATAAGAAGGATAATCCATGTTTTACAAAGATTATCCTGTTTTTCTTAAATGTATTAAAAAATCGGTGGAGTAACAGAAAATAAAACAATGGCATTTTTCTCGAATTGATTTACCCATTTATGTTTTAAATAGGCGGGGATTTTTACGCTATCACCCGTATCTAAAGTGTACTCTTCTTCGTTTAAGTGCAATGTGATTGTCCCGTCTAATACAAATGCTAGTTCTTCACCTTTATGTTCTAGTACATTTTCAGATGAAGCTGTATTTGGCGGAACGGTCATAATTGCTGTTGCTAAATTCCCTGTAAAATCAGGTGATAACAATTCATATGATAAATTATCGATAATCATTTTTTTTCGTTTATGAGAACGTACAATTAAATCGTCTGTATTTGTATCTTCAAGTAAAAAGCTAAATGTTGGAACATCTAACGCTTTTGCGAGTACTTTTAATGTTTGGATAGAAGGGTTAGCAGACCCACGCTCAATTTGACTTAACATAGAGGGTGTTATACCTGCCATCGTTGCTAGCTCTTTACTCGTTAAACCTTTTTCTTTTCTTTGCTTTTCAATCTTTTTACCAATATCTATATTTTCCATAATGAAAGGCTCCTTAATTATTATTAAATTATATTTAAATGAATTAAATTAAAATTAACTGAAGTGGATAATTTGTGTTAAACTATATTAAAATTAATTTAATTATAATTTATAAAATCGTAAGCTACAAGGTTATGAGGAGGAAGAGAAATGAAGGGAATAGAAAATTTAAAAGAGGAATATCCACTCTTAAATAAATTAATTGAAACAGAAGAAGTGTTTTGGCTGAATCCGAACATGGAAAAGTATGAAGCGGCAATGAAAGATTCTCCATTAAATGAAGATAATGTAAAAGATGCCGAAGAGAGGTTAAAGCGTTTTGCACCATATATTGCAAAAGTTTTTCCTGAAACGAAAGAGACTAACGGCATAATTGAATCACCCTTACTAAAAATCCCTTCAATGAAACAAGCTTTAGAGAAACATTACGAGCAACCTATTTTAGGGGAATTATTATTAAAATGTGATAGTCATCTTCCGATATCAGGGTCAATTAAAGCTAGGGGCGGCATTTATGAAGTGTTGAAGCATGCTGAACGATTAGCTTTGCAGCATGGTATGTTAACAGAAGAAACTGATTACTCTATTTTAGATAGTGATACATGTAGAGAGTTTTTTGCAAAATACTCAATTGCGGTAGGTTCTACAGGTAATTTAGGGCTAAGTATTGGGATTATGAGTGCGAAACTAGGTTTTAATGTAACTGTTCATATGTCAGCAGACGCAAAAGAATGGAAAAAAGATTTATTAAGAAGTAAAGGTGTAAATGTTATTGAGTATGAAGCTGATTATAGTAAAGCAGTAGAAGAGGGGCGTCAGCAAGCAGATGCCGATCCTAGCTGTTATTTTGTAGATGATGAAAACTCCCATGATTTATTTTTAGGATACGCAGTAGCGGCATCGCGATTACAAAAGCAATTAGAAGAGTTAGAGATTATAGTAGATGAAGAGCATCCTTTATTCGTTTACCTTCCGTGCGGAGTAGGAGGCGGACCTGGCGGTGTCGCATTTGGTTTAAAGTTATTGTATAAAGACAACGTGCACTGCTTCTTTGCGGAGCCTACGCACTCTCCATGCATGTTACTCGGTTTAATGACAGGACTTCATGATAAAATTGCTGTTCAAGATATCGGGATTGATAATGTAACAGACGCGGACGGACTAGCGGTAGGAAGACCGTCTGGATTTGTCGGTAAAACGATGGAACCATTTTTGAGTGGAAATTACACAGTAAGTGATGAAGAGTTATATAGATTATTAAAAGAACTAGCTGATACGGAAAATATTTATTTAGAGCCTTCTGCGTTAGCCGGTATGATAGGTCCAGTGAAAGTATGTAAAGAAGATACGTATTTACAAAAACAACAGTTAACAGAGAAGATGAAGAAAGGTACTCATATTGTGTGGGGAACTGGCGGTAGTATGGTTCCAGAAGATGTAATGAATGGGTATTATAAAACAGGTGAGTCATTAACAATATTAGAAAAATGAGGCTAATTGTAGCCTCATTTTTTATTTAAATGACATATGTATTATTATAAATTCTTTGTTATTTTTGCATTAGTTCATTATAGTATAGATATAAAGAACGAATATCAAATAAATATAACAAAAAGCTTTATTTTACATAATAAGAGGATGTGTATACGATGTCATTACAGACTAAATATATAGCGGGTATTTCGCTTGGGGTTATGGGAGTAGGTTTTGCGGCTTCTATTCCGTTTCAAGGAACGGTAGCTGGGGAGATTATTCAAGGGGGATTTGAAGCTGGGTTAGTTGGTGGACTTGCGGATTGGTTTGCAGTTACAGCTTTATTCCGTCATCCGATGGGAATTCCCATTCCGCATACAGCGTTATTACCTAAAAATCGTAAACGAGTAACGAAAGGGCTCATTCATACGTTAGAAAATGAGTGGCTGACGAAAGAAAGTATTACGAATAAAGTAAAAGAAATGCAGCTAGCGCAAATGGTACTGCAAATTGCTGAGAGAGAAATGCAGTCTGACGCTGTAAAAAAAGGAATTGTAACAATTGCTGAGAAGGCGATTGTTACAATAGATACGAAAAAATTAGCGGTTATTATTGAAAAAGAATTAAAAACGTATTTGCATACAATTAATACAAGTAACATATTACAAGTACTTGTTGATCAATTAGTTGTGCAAGAATATGATGAAAAGACACTTGATTACATATTAGTAAAAGTGAAAGATTGGACAGCGCAAGATGAAGCGCGTTATCAGCTCGGAAGCTTAGGCATGAAGGCGATGGAAAACATAAAAGTAGATGGATTTTTACAGTTTACTTTGAAATCGTTTATGAATATTGTAGATGAAGATAAAATTGGCGGCATTTTGCAGAAGTTTATTATTAGTAATATTAACAGCTTACAAGATGCGGATAATAGCACAAGACAACTTATATTATCGAAAATTCGCCAAGAAATTATAAATGTAAAAGAAAATGAAGCGTTACTACAAGAATTAGAAAATTGGAAAGAAAAATGGATTGCCAATTGGGATGCTACTGACAAAATTAAAGAGATGCTGGAGCAAGTACAACAAAGGGCAATTACTTTTGTGAAAAATGAAGAATTTACGGATAAATATGTTATTCCATTTTTACAAACACAAATGAATAAAATAAAAGAAGATGAACAAACTGTTCAAAAAATAGAAGAATGGTTACAAAAACAAGTTGTCACACTTGTGGAAAAGAATCATTCGAAAATCGGAAAGCTTGTACAAGAAAACCTTGATAAGTTAGATGATAAAACGTTAATTGAAATGATTGAAAATAACGTGGGTAAAGATTTACAGTGGATCCGAGTAAATGGGGCTGTTTGCGGATTTATGATTGGATTAGTGTTAGAAGGAATTAAAGCGATTATATGAGGAAAACCTTCCACAATTGTGGAAGGTTTTTTATTTTTCAATAACACTCATATTTAAATTGTAAGCTTTCTCAATGTTTAACTTGTACGTCCCATTTCCTGTTTTAATCGAGTTTTTATACCAATGTTCTTGCTCGTTGAATTCTTTATTTTCTTCTGAAGTATTCTCTTCTTTTTTCGTTAAATCTTCAACTTGTTCCCAAGGTGTGTTCCCGTGAGCCTCTTTTTGATTTGTTACGGCGATTACAGATACATCGCTTTCTTTTGTTAAATGAACAGATACATGTGAACTTTCTTGTACAAACCAATTATTTTGTAATTGACCTGGGTAAAGGGATAGTTCGTTATTTGAAGCGCGAACTTCTACATTTTTATTTTGCGGAAGAACGAGTGTCGGTTTGACCTGTGGTGCTGAATTCCATAATGTATGTTGAACCGGTAATGATTTTAAACTAATATACATCGTTTCCCCAGCTGTTTGAACCGAAAGGAAATCTTCTTGTTTTAAATTAAGTTTTTCATTAGCTTTCGTCGTCATTTCATATGTTCCAAGAAGGTGAATTTGATTTGTATCATTTCCCTCTATTGTTAGAGGGTACTGTCCTGCATCCACTACAATTTTTTTGATAGATTCAGGTATATCAAGTTGTCCACTTGGAATATTACTCGTTTGGCGAGTCGTATGAATAGAATGACGAACTTCATCTAGCAATCCAGTTGATAATAAACAGTAAAAAGCAATTCCAACGCTTCCTAAAACGCCGATAAAGAAAATACTAAAAATATCATATTTAATAAAGGATTGTTCCTTCTTAGAAAATAGAAGGTATAGTAAAATTTCCACGCCAAGTATAATAAGTAAAACAGGCCACCATGCTGTTAAGGAATCTAATACCTCAGTACCTTTTACAACTGAAAATAGTAAGAAGCACCCTAATGAAATAATAGAAAGCCCCATTGAAAATGTTCCAACGCGCCATGTTCTCATTCTTTTGTACCACCTTTGTTTTCTTTATTTCCAATTAACAATTTAAAGCCGCCACCAATTAAGAGGAGTGCAACGATAGATGTTTGGAAATAGCGATAATATAGCTCGCTAAGATGAATGTTAAATATAGTTGCAAAATAATCATTCAAAATAGGAAGGACTGTTTGATCTAATAAATAATAACCACCGAGTGTAATTAACCCGATACCGATCCATCTTTGATGATTGATAAAATAATCAATAATAGGTTCGTCACGTACACGTTCTTTTCCATACTTTGCAGTTTGTTGTAAAGCGTCAAAGAAGCTATAGAACCAAATGATTGGAACTAAAAATAAAAACGCAGAAAGTCTTAACAAGTCAAGTAAATAGATTGAAAGTAAAAAGGCTGCCATAAGCTGAAGGCCGCGGCGTTGTAAGCCTAAATACATATGTCCCGCTCCAGGGAACATCGCTAAAATAGAAGCGAATGTTTTATTCTTCTTTCCTTGTTCACGATGCTCTTCAAACTCTTCGAAAATAGTACGATCATCTAGTTGCTCGCCACGTTCTTTTTTCTGGAGTTGCTGAACAACATCGAAGAAATTGTATATCCATAAAACAGGTAATGTAATAAGGAAGATAAGGAAACTTTCTTGCGATGTTAAAAGTGCAACGAAAATAATCATACTTCCGATCCCTGTGCAAGCTACTAAAAATGTAAGTCCACGTTGCATAAGTCCTAATTGAAAATGTCCAAGTCCAGGGATGATTGATAGAAGAATGATATAAAATCGTTCGCTCTCTTTAGAGGACTCTGTAAATTCTCCGGTTGCTTGTTTTTTCGATTGATTAATAATAGTGATAACTAAATCTAATAAATTGATCGCCCATAACACGACTAGTAAAAATAGAGAAAGAAAAGCTATATCACGCGCTCCTAATGCTATTGTACAAAATGCTGCGAAGATAAATAGAAATACAGCCCCTCCGCTATATAAAATAAACCGTCCAAACTTCTTTAAATATAAATGTCCAAGCCCGGGGATTAGCCCTAATACAAGTGCTAAAAAGGGATTTTTATTCATGCTTTGAACCTCCGTCCTTTTTTGATGTGTCTACCGATTTGTTTACAATTTGTTGTGAGATAGAAGACTCGTTATGTTTTGAAGATTTCTCGAAATTTGATGTCGCTGTGAAAATATATTGGAATAAACCACTTACCATAAAAATAATTGTAGCTGCGGTCGCAATTATGTAGTGAATAATCGTTCGCTTTAGTGAGTTTGTTTTTATATTTTCACTAGGTTGTAGCGTTTCAAAATCAATTTGCGTCATAACTGCATTCGTAAATGAATCATCATTTATCATTGGAAGGTTTTCGTGTTGTTCATCGATACTTTCCATATAAAGCGCTAAACAATGATCACATTCATAAAGGTGTTCTTCCATAGATTCACGTTCATTGCTTTCTAAAAAATCTAAAGTATAATTGCGCCAATCTTCTTTTGAATAATGCGTCATAGAAACTCTTCCTCCTTCCAATGTTTTTTAATCCATTTTCTTGCCCGATACAATTTCATTTCGACTGTTTTCACTTCGATGTTTTCCTGTAAAGCAATTTCTTGATAGCTTTTTTCTTCTAAATAATGTGAGAGAACGACGTCGCGGTAATTTTCAGGAAGTTCTCTCAGTTTTTGAGCAATGAGTAATTTTTGCTCTTTCGTCAATAATAAAGCCTCAATATTATGAGAGGATTTTATATTTTCCTCAGTTTCTTTACATAAGGAGAGTTCTTCGTTTTCTCTAGCTTTTTTTCTCTTATAATCAATAGCGTGATTGGTGGCAATACGCGCCATCCACGTTTTTAATCCGCGAAATTGATAATTTGGGAGAGAGGCGTGGATTTTTACGAATACTTCTTGTGTAACATCTTTCGCATCTTCTTCATGTCTTAAAATAGAAAAGATAACTTGGAAAATATAGTGACGATATGTTTGCACTAGGATACGAAAAGCATGCTCGCTTCCTTGCTGTGCTTTTTCAATTAATTGTTTTTCTTCAATGGGTCTCTCCCTCCTTTTTGACGCATTCTATTATATAGACGTAAGAAATGGCCGGTCACCCTACACATGTTGTAAAAAAAGAATAATATATTTTTAGAAAGGAGGCTATATGAAAAAAAGGTGTGAAAAAATGGTAAAGAGAAGTATATAATGAGCAAGTAGGAAATGTTACACGAAGAAAGGATGTGAATGTTAGTAGGGGAATGTCCATACTAACAAAGATGAAAATTAAAATATTAATAGCAGATGATAATTCTTTTATTAGAGAAGGCATGAAAATTATTTTAAATACATATGAAGAGTTCGAAGTGGTAGATACAGTAAATGATGGGAAAGAAGCAGTGGACTATTGTAAAGAGAACGACGTTGATATCGCTCTTTTAGATGTTCGTATGCCAAATATGAACGGGGTAGAGGCGACGAAATTCATTTGTGAAGAGACGAAAACGAAACCGCTAATTTTAACGACGTTCGATGATGATGAATATATTTTGGACGCAGTAAAAAACGGGGCGAAAGGTTATTTATTAAAAAATAATGATCCAGAGCGTATTCGTGATGCAATAAAAGGAGTATATAACGGTCAAACTGTTATGCAAGATGTAGTGCTTGATAAAATTAAGTCTAATTTAATGGAAAGTAAAGAGGACGAATGCAAAATAGATAAGAGTCTTTTTACAGAAAGAGAGCTTAGTATTATCGCATTAATTGCGAAAGGTTTCTCGAATAAAGAAATTTCAAAGCAACTTTTCATATCAGAAGGAACGATTGCAAATTATATTACATCGGTTTTAGGGAAAACTGGACTAGAACATCGCACACAAATTGCGATTTATTACTTAACAGGGAAAGTAGATTAGTGATATGGAATTTTGGTTAATTGTAAGTAAATTAATTGTTTTTATATATATTGTGTTTAGTTACATTTATTTAAATGTTGTGAACTTACCATGGATTATACTGACTTTGCTTTTATATCTTTCTGTAAACGTGCTAATTTCTATATTTAAAAAAGATACGTACAAAAACATATTAACTTCTCTATCAATTGGCGTAGTTATGTTATTTGCATGGAAGGTTCATCCGTTTTTTATTTTGTTTTTACCATTGAACTTATATGAAATTATATTTCCTTATATAGAGAAGAAATGGCAGCTCTTTATCATTATGATGATTCCTATTATCTTTACAGATGAAAGTATTCGAATGACATATGGATTAATTGTTGCATTTTCTTTCCTTGTATTAACTATGGCAGAACGTTATATATCGCGTGTGTTAAAGCTTGAATCACAAAATGATAAGATGCGAAAAGATATGCAGCGGCTGACGAAAAGCTTACATGAAAATAAAGAGTACATAAAGCAATCAGAGTACACATTTAAGTTAGAAGAGAGAAACCGGCTCTCTCAAGAAATTCATGATAAAATTGGCCACTCGATGACAGGGGCGTTAATTCAAATGGAAGCGGCAAAGAGATTAATGGGGATAGATAAAGAGAAATCTGCCGAGTTATTACAAAATGCAATTCATATTTCGAAAGATGGAATTGAAAGTATTCGGGTTACATTAAAAAATATGAAGCCACCAACTGAGCAAATTGGTATTCATCGTATGAAATTATTCATAGAGGAATTTGCCGGTAAGCATGATATAAATATTCCTTTCGTATATAAAGGGAATTTAGATATGATTTCACCGATTCAGTGGAAGATTATCGGTGAAAATGTTATGGAGGCACTAACGAACGCGATGAAATATGCTGATGCGACAGTCATTTCAATCGATATTCATGTACTTAATAAGATGGTGAAAGTACAAGTGAAGGATAACGGAAAAGGTGAAACTCTCGTTAAGAAAGGTCTAGGGATTATGGGGATGGAGGAGCGCACAGCGTCAGTAAACGGGAAAATTATTGTAGATGGAACAAGTGGTTTTTCAGTAACAATGCTGTTGCCGATATAAGAGAATGGGACGAAGATGAACCATCTCATATGAAAAAAGTGAATAATCTCATGTGAAAAGAATGAACTTCTGCACTGAGCAGGTTCATTTTTTTTGTTTATAATAAATAGCAGAGAAACCGAAATAGGGGTGAAATGATGAATACATTAGAAATTAAAAATTTAACGAAAAAATTTGGTGATTTCATCGCGGTAGATAATATGTCTTTATCTATTAAAGAAGGAGAGATATTTGGCTTTTTAGGATCAAATGGTGCTGGTAAAAGTACAACGATAAATATGATTGCGGGGTTGTTAAGAAGTAATGAAGGTGAAATTAGCATATTAGGAAAAAATATAAAGAAACATAATCGATTTGCGAAGATGAATATCGGTATCGTTCCGCAAGATATTGCGATTTATGAAGAGTTAACTGCCTATGAAAATGTGAAATTCTTTGCTGGATTGTACGGGTTAAGAGGTGCTGAGCTAAAAGCAAGAGTAGAGGAAGCACTTCAGTTTGTAGGGCTTAGTGATAAACATAAAAGTTACCCGAAAAACTTTTCTGGCGGGATGAAACGAAGACTGAATATCGCTTGTGCGATCGCTCATAGACCGAAGTTAATTATTATGGATGAGCCGACAGTTGGAATTGATCCACAGTCAAGAAACTATATTCTCCAGTCTGTTCGAAAATTAAATGAAATGGGAAGTACCATTATTTACACGAGCCACTACATGGAAGAAGTAGAAGAGATTTGTACAAAAATAGCAATTGTGGATCACGGTAAAGTAATTGCAGAAGGTACGAAAGAACAGTTAAAAGCGATTATTACTGATACGAAAGATATTTGGGTGGAAGTGAAGTCAGTAGAAAATTTAGATGTAGAACAGTTAAAAGTGATAAACGGTGTGAAAGCTGTTCAAATTGAAGAGAACGTAATTAAAGTAAACTCGGATGCAGGAGTAAACAATTTAAATAAAATTATTCAACACTTCATTAATCATGACATTGAAATCCGCTCGTTAGAGGAACAGGCTCCAAATTTAGAAACAGTATTCCTTACGTTGACTGGACGAAACTTACGAGATAAATAAAATGTAAATGAAGAAAAGGTAAAGGGAGGTTCATCAATTGAACATCTTCAATATTGCAGTTATGCATATTAAAAGAGATTTCAGAGACGTAAGAACTTTAGTTTTTATGTTAGCATTTCCGATTGTGCTTATGCTTGTATTAGGAACAGCGTTAACAAATGCATTTAATAGTGATAGTCAATCGATTAAGGATATACAAGTACTATATAAAGATGAAGCGAGTAGCTCACTTTCACAAGCGTTTGCAGCATTTACGAAAGAAGTCGATAAATCGGGTATTCATTTTAAAAAAGCTTCCGGCAGTATAGATGGGAAAGAAGAGGTGAAGCAAAATAAATATGCTGCTTATGTAGAGTTAAATAAAGATGGTGCAAAATTTTACGGGAGTGACAAAAGTAGTATTGAGGGAAGTATTGTGGAAGGCATGCTTACAACATTTGTTGATAAGTACAATGTAGCGGCCGAAGTTGCAAAAGTTGATCCTAGTAAGGTGAGCGCAGTTATTTTAAATGGAAATCATAATGATTATATAAAAGAAACATCTTTACAAGCTGCGAAAAAACCAGGTTCTATGGATTACTATGCGGTTGTAATGACAACGATGATTGCACTATATGCTGCAATGGGAGCAAGTTCTTTAATTCGAGGAGAACGAATACGTAAAACAGGAGATCGTCTCATTGCTGCACCTATAAGTAAGGCTGAAATATTCATTGGAAAAGTACTTGGTAGCCTAGTAGCAAATGCTCTGTGCATATTACTCGTCATGTTATTTAGTAAATTTGTTTTTCAAGCGAATTGGGGCGACCATCTTGGAATCATATTTATTATTTTATTAACACAAGTCTTCTTAGCAATTAGCTTCGGTTTAGGGATCGGATATATTACAAAAACACCGGAAGCATCAAGAGCAATTATTATGGTAGTAGTGCAATTAGCTTCTATTTTTGGTGGTGCATATTTCGTAATTGAAGAAAATTTCGTTACGAAGTTATCACCATTAACGTGGGCAAACACAGCCGTTATGAAAATTATTTATGCAAATGATGTAGGAGCAGCACTGCCGGTAATATGTTTAAACCTTGGAATTTCGGCACTCTTTTTATTAATTGCAATTATCGCATTACGTAGACGGGAGGGGCTATAGTATGAAAGATATTTTATGGCTCATACAAAAAACATTATCTGTGCTTTTGAAAAATAAAAAAAGTTTACTCATTATAATTAGTTTACCGATAATAGGGACGCTAATCTCCTTCTCAATGTATGGGAATGTGGGGCAAGGGACGTTAAATATCGGGGTTATAAATAAAGAAAATCAATCTATAGCAAATGATACGGTGAAATTTTTAGAAGGATTAAATCATGTAAAGGTAAGTAAAATTAAAGAATCTGAAGTAGAAGATAAACTCACTTCCAAAAAACTTGATGGAGTTATTACATTAGATTCTGGTTTTTCCAAAAGTGTTCGAGAAGGGAAACCAGATCATATTGAAATTTCATCGATTAAAGGCGATCAAGTAACAGGATTTATAAAATCATATTTATATAACTATATTGATAATGTAGCGGCTATTAGTAAAGTAGCAGGGGCAGATCAAAGTACATTTGATACTATGTACGCTGGGTATCAAAAAGGTTCATTTAAAATGAAAACTGAAACGTTAGAAGATACTTCGAAAAATAAAGATATGACAAAACAAACGCTGGGTTACCTTATTATGTTTATGTTATTTTCAGCAGCGAACTTATCTGGTCAGATTTTAAAAGAAAAAGAGAATAGAACGTATTTTAGACTCATATCAACGCCGATAGATGGGAAGAAGTTCATATTATCTAATGTCGGGGTAAATTTGATGATATTAACAGTACAAATTCTAATTACAATCCTAGTCCTAACGAATGTTTTTCATATAAATATTAATATGCCTTTCATCGTGATGATTGGTATACTCATGCTATTTGCTTTAATAGCGATTGGAATATCGTTAGTCCTTGTCGCTTTTTCGAAAAACTCAGCATCAGCAAATGCACTGCAAAATATGATTATTGTACCGACATGTTTACTAGCTGGATGTTATTTTCCGTATGACATTATGCCGAAAGCGGTACAAAAAGTAGCTGATTTTCTTCCGCAGAGATGGCTATTAGACACTGTATCAAAACTACAACAAGGAATTCCATTCTCTGAGTTGTATTTAAACATTTTAATTTTATTCGCCTTTGCGATTGCATTCTTCTTAATTGCTATTTATAAGTTTGGAAGAAATAATGATGCGAGAAACTTTGTTTAAATAAAAAAGGTGTGGCTTCATGCCGCACCTTTTTTATTCGTGCTTTAGAGTATCTTTTGTAATATAGGGATGCTTTTGTAGAGCACTTCGTTATGTGAAGCATGCACAATATATTGATTTCCCTCCAGAAGAAAAACGCTATGTAGAACAGCGTTACCATCACCATGTTTTGTAAGTATATCACCGACGACTTTGCCGTCTGTCCATTTCAGTTTGGAATGTGAAGGGACAACTTGTAAATATTGAATGGTTTCCTCTCCATCTCCGGCAATGAGTGTAGTTTCAATATTTCTTTTTTGTATCATAAATCTATTTTCATTTAATGCATCGAGGAAAGGGTTTTTCGTGTTCATCCTACTATAAGGAAGAAATGTAATCGAAGATCCAGATTTTACAAATAAATAATTTCCGTAATCTTTACACGGAATAACATCTTGTAATCCTGGAAAGTAAAGATGTATCGCCTCAACTGTATTCATGTTATGTAAGGTGCCTAAATAGTGAATGTATTGTTCCATATAAAAATGGACGATATTTATTTTAGAAGAGGCATGGACAGGAAGACTACCTCCAGTCCAATAACTATAATTTGCCGGAGATCCAGCGTTTGGTGTACAGAGTATAATAAGCTGATTCACATCATTTTTATATTCGTCACTTTGAACGTAAGTACGTCCAAGAAGCCCGCCCATACTATGACAAATGAGATTTAATTTATCGCAACCTGTAATTTTTTTCGCATAGGCAATCGTTTGTAATAAATATTTTTGTGTAGAAAAAACGATGCGCTGCCGCCAGTCATAAAAACAAATGAACAAGTCTTTATTTCGTTTGTACCCCATACTTTCTAACATCATGATGAACGGCTCATAAACAAACGCAGAAAGTCCAAAGCCCCAATTACCGGTACCTGGAATAATAATATTACTCATAGAACCGAAAAGCCCTGGAATAAAAACAATAGGGGTTTTTCCTTTTCTCATATTCTTCTCTCCTTTATCTGTTTAACATCGATAAAAAATTAAGAAATACATTTCGTATGAAAACATATTTAAATGAAACACTACGGAGTAGAAAGTAATTTGAGCGGAAGGAAATCAAAATGATAAAAAAAATATTGCGAGTTACTTCTATTATTATTGCGATTGTTATTTTTATATTAATTTGTATGCATATTGACGTTACGCTCGGAAGAAAAATGGAAGCCGGGAAAAACATGCCGACAGAGTATGCACCTCATCATAGTGACTTTCAATTATATGTAGAAGGGAAGTCATTTTATAAACAGTTATTTACTGATATAAAAGAAGCGAAACAATCTATTTACACGTACTTTTTTATTTTGTCGGATGATAAAAGTAGTCATACTTTTTTAAACTTATTAAAAGAGAAGGCAAAAGAAGGAGTAAACGTTTATTTATCAGTTGATCGCATTAATGATTTATCATTCGAAAGAAAGGTGATAAATGAATTGCGGGAAAGTGGTGTACATTTTACATATAGTAGAAAACCTCAATTGCCATTCGGATTTTATTCACTTCACCATCGCAATCATCGTCGTATTACGACGATTGATGGGGAGATTGGCTATACAGGTGGTTTTAATATAGGAGATGAGTACTTAGGAAAAGATAAGCGATTTGGATATTGGCGTGACTATCATGTGCGTCTTAAAGGAGAAGGAGCAAAAGATTTAGAAGAGCAATTCGCTTTAGATTGGAAACGAGATACGAAAGAACATATAAAAAGAAGTACGAATAAAGCGAGTAAAGGGAATACACTACATACGATGGTTAGCTACAATGGACATTACGTCGTTGAAAAATATATAGAGTTAATAACTCAGGCGAAGCATTCAATTGTCATTACAACACCTTATTTTATAGCGAAAAATAAAGAATTTATGAATGCTTTAATTGAAGCGAAAAAACGTGGTGTTACAGTAAAAATACTATGGTCATATAAACCAGATATTCCTCTTATTAAAGAAGCAGCGTATCCGTATATTCGTCAAGCTGTTAATAACGGGATTACGGTATATGGTTATAAAAAAGGTATGTTTCATGGAAAGTTAATGCTGATTGATAATGAACTAACTGTTATCGGCACAACGAACATAACTGCACGAAGTTTCTATATAAATGATGAGATGAATTTGTATATTCATGGTGGAACTATCGCTTCAGAAGTGAATAAGGCGTTAACAGAAGATTTTCGTGATTCAAAAGAAATGACGAAAGAGTTTTTTGAGAAGTTATCGTTTTGGGAGCGTTGTAAGGAAAAGTTGGGGGGATTGGCTGATTTCTATTTATAAAGGTTAATGAAAAAGGTGTCTTTTATAGACACCTTTTTTTATGGTAAATAGTTAGTTTTCATGCACAAGTAATGAAGCATCATCATTAATCAATGTCCCTACATGCTCACCTAAGCAAATTCTTTTCATTACACCAGGCTCATCAAAGTTAAAGACGTGTGCGGGTAAATTATAATCACGAGCAAGTAGTAAAGCGGCTTGATCCATGACTTGAATGTTTTGCCTAACAACATCGTTATAATTTAGTTTTCTATACATTTTCGCTGCTTTATTATGTTTTGGATCACTAGTAAAGACGCCATCTACTCCTTGTTTTGCCACTAATATTGCGTCACTATTCATTTCAATGGCTCTTTGAACACTTGGATAATCTGTCGTAACGAACGGTTGCCCGTTACCACCGCCAAAAATGACAACATAACCGTTATCTAAATGATGTACTGCTCTGAGGCGAATATAAGGCTCTGCTACTGCATTAAACGGGATGGAAGTCATAACACGTACTTCTCTATCTGTTTTACTTGTTAAAACGCCGCGAAGCATTAAGCTATTAATGATTGTACCTAATGTACCGATATTATCAGCTTCAACACGATCAATTCCCCATTCTTCAGCTAGATGACCTCTGAAAATGTTGCCACCGCCGATGACAATGGATACTTCGATACCTAAGTCAATAATGGATATAATTTCGTTTGCGATATGTTCTAATCGTTTGGAGTTAAAGCTATTTCCGGATTGATCAGCAAGTGCGCCGCCACTTAATTTAATTAAGACTCTTTTGTATGGCTTCATAACAATTCCCCCTATATAGATCGCAATAAAAAAGGAACAAAGGCAAATGCCTTTGTTCCTTTTTAAGAAAATGAAAAAGAAAAGAAAAAGATAGGACGAATTTTTGTACATAATTTTTCATACCATCCACTCCTTTTCATTTCGATTTGTTGTAAGTATATATCTTTTTGATTATACGAAACAATCTGATTACTTATCAAGTATATTTTATTTCTTTTTCACGAAAAGGTGTCAATGAAAAAGAAAAGAAAAATTTTCGAATTTTTTGTGACGAACTTGTAGGTTTTTGTATGATTTTGTAGGTTCACCTATATGATGTGTGTGTAAGGTTTTATAAATACGAAATGAAAGCGTTCGCATAAAGGGGATGAACATAAATGAAAAAATTCGGATTGGCAACACAAATTTTTGTTGCACTTGTTCTAGGGATTGTAGTAGGGGCAATCTTCTATGGTAATAAAACGGCGATTTCTTATATCACACCAATTGGGGATATATTTATTCACTTAATTAAAATGATTGTAGTACCAATTGTTATTTCAGCATTAATTGTCGCGGTAGCTGGTGTAGGCGACATGAAAAAGCTTGGGAAACTGGGCGGGAAGACGATTCTTTATTTCGAAATCATTACGACGATTGCTATCTTAATGGGATTACTTGCAGCGAATATATTCCAACCAGGTACTGGCGTTGATATGAGTAATTTACAGCAAAGTGATATTTCTTCTTATAAACAAACAGCAGATGCAACAGAGAAGAAAGGCTTTGCAGAAACGATTGTTCATATTGTACCGAAAAATATATTTGAGTCTATTACACAAGGTGACTTATTACCGATTATTTTCTTCTCCGTATTATTCGGTTTAGGAGTTGCGGCAATTGGAGACAAAGGAAAGCCTGTCTTTAACTTCTTTGAAGGTGTACTCGAAGCGATGTTTTGGGTTACAAATCAAGTTATGAAATTTGCACCATTTGGTGTATTCGCATTAATTGCGGTTACGGTTGCAAAATTTGGTGTAGCAACACTACTTCCTTTAGGAAAACTAGTGCTAGCTGTATACGTAACTGTTATACTATTCGTTGTGATTGTATTAGGTATTAATGCACGAATGGTTGGCGTAAACATTTTTACATTAATGAAAATTTTAAAAGAAGAACTTATTCTTTCATTTACGACAGCAAGTTCAGAAGCTGTTTTACCTAATATAATGAGAAAAATGGAAGAGTTCGGTTGTCCAAAGGCAGTTGCCTCTTTCGTAATTCCGACAGGTTATACATTTAACTTGACTGGATCGGCTATTTATCAAGCTTTAGCGGCATTGTTTGTTGCACAAATGTACGGTGTGCACATGTCACTGACAGAGCAAATTACGTTATTATTCGTTCTCATGTTAACATCCAAGGGTATGGCGGGAGTTCCAGGTGCATCATTCGTTGTTGTATTAGCAACGTTAGGTTCAATGGGATTACCACTAGAAGGTATCGCGTTAATTGCGGGAATTGACCGCATTTTAGATATGATTCGCTCATCTGTCAATGTATTAGGAAATGCATTAGCGGCCATTGTTATGTCGAAGTGGGAAGGCGAATTCGATAATGAGAAAGCAAAACAATATGTAGAAACAGTCAAAGAAACAAAAGCAGCATAAGAAATCGTTAAGGAGTGAATAATCATGGCAACATTAACTGAAGTTAAAAATGGTGTTCGAATTGAAAAAGATTTTTTAGGTGAAAAAGAAGTACCAAACTATGCATACTATGGCGTACAGACTATGCGTGCAGTAGAAAACTTCCCAATTACAGGATACAAAATCCATGAAGGCTTAATTAAAGCATTCGCAATTGTAAAAAAAGCTGCAGCGCTTGCTAATACAGATGTAGGAAGATTGGAATTGAACAAGGGCGGCGCGATCGCAGAAGCCGCTCAAGAAATTCTTGATGGAAAATGGCATGATCATTTCATCGTAGATCCAATCCAAGGCGGAGCAGGTACTTCAATGAACATGAATGCAAATGAAGTCATGGCCAATCGTGCTCTTGAATTATTAGGAATGGAAAAGGGAGACTATCATTATATTAGTCCAAATAGTCATGTGAACATGGCGCAATCAACAAACGATGCATTCCCAACGGCGATTCATATTGCAACATTAAACGCATTAGAAGGTTTATTACAAACGATGGGTTATATGCACGATGTATTTGAATTAAAAGCAGAACAGTTCGATCATGTGATTAAAATGGGTCGTACACATTTACAAGACGCTGTGCCAATTCGTCTTGGTCAAGAATTTAAAGCATACTCTCGCGTACTTGAACGTGATATGAAACGTATTAAGCAATCACGTCAACATCTATATGAAGTAAATATGGGAGCAACTGCAGTTGGTACAGGATTAAATGCAGATCCAGAATATATTGAAGCAGTTGTAAAACATTTAGCTGCAATCAGTGAATTACCACTTGTTGGTGCAGAAGACTTAGTAGATGCAACGCAAAATACGGATGCATATACAGAAGTATCAGCAGCACTTAAAGTGTGTATGATGAATATGTCTAAAATTGCAAATGACCTTCGCTTAATGGCATCAGGTCCACGCGTTGGTTTAGCGGAAATTATGCTACCAGCTCGTCAACCAGGTTCATCAATTATGCCAGGGAAAGTAAATCCTGTTATGCCAGAAGTAATTAACCAAATTGCGTTCCAAGTAATTGGTAACGACCATACAATTTGCCTTGCTTCAGAAGCAGGACAACTAGAATTAAACGTTATGGAACCAGTACTTGTATTCAACTTACTTCAATCTATTAGCATTATGAATAATGGTTTCCGTGCCTTTACAGATAATTGCTTAAAAGGAATTGAAGCAAATGAAGATCGCTTAAAAGAGTATGTTGAGAAGAGTGTAGGAATTATTACAGCCGTGAACCCTCATATCGGTTATGAAGCAGCAGCTCGCGTTGCGAAAGAAGCAATTGCAACAGGGCAATCCGTTCGAGAACTTTGTGTGAAAAATGGTGTATTGTCACAAGAAGACTTAGAGTTAATTCTAGATCCATTCGAAATGACACACCCAGGGATTGCAGGAGCAACTCTTTTAAAGAAAAATTAAAAGAAGAGGGGGGACAAGCCCCTCTTTTTTGTTTACAATATAGAAATGCTATATATGAATAGAGGTAGGGATGTTATGAGTAAGTTTACAGTAGCTTCTAATGGTTCATTAGAAACGACATTAAGAGGAGTAGAAGTATTATCAACACCACTTTTAAATAAAGGGGTCGCTTTCACGCAAGAAGAGAGAGAAGAATTAGGTTTAAAAGGGTTATTACCGCCAGCAGTTTTAACGTTAGAAGAACAAGCACGCCGAGCATATGAACAATTTTGTTCTCAGCCGGATGATTTATTAAAGAATGTATACTTAACGGCATTGCATGATCGAAATGAAGTATTATTTTATCGTATATTAACAAATCATTTACGTGAAATGTTACCGATCGTATATACACCAACTGTTGGTGTAGCAATTCAAAGATATAGTCATGAATATCGTAAACCACGTGGTGTGTATTTATCAATTAACGATCCGTCAGGTATTGAAGAAGCATTCGCCAATATTGGTGCAACAGCAGAAAATATTGATTTAGTCGTTGTAACAGATGGAGAAGGCATACTTGGAATTGGTGACTGGGGCGTTGGTGGTATTAACATCGCAATCGGAAAACTAGCTGTTTATACGGCCGCGGTTGGAATCGATCCTAGTCGTGTATTACCGGTAATTCTAGACGTAGGTACAAATCGTGAAGAACTATTAAATAATCCATTTTATATTGGAAATCGTCACCCTCGTATAACTGGTGAAGCTTATGATGAGTTTATTGATACGTTTGTACAAGCGGTAAATAAGCAATTCCCGAAAGCACTATTACATTGGGAAGACTTTAGTTCTCGAAATGCACGAAAAATTTTAGATAAATATCGTCATGATATTTGTACATTTAATGATGATATTCAAGGTACAGGTGCAGTTTCTCTTGCTGCTGTATTATCGGCAGTGAAAGCTTCAGGTGTACCGTTAAGTGAACACCGCGTTGTTGTATTTGGTGCTGGGACGGCTGGGATCGGTATCGCAGATCAAGTTAGAGATGCAATGGTCCGCGTAGGCGTATCAGAAGAAGAATCATATAAGCGTTTCTGGTGTATTGATCGTAACGGGTTAGTTACAGATAATATGGAAGATCTTCTTGATTTCCAAATGCCGTATGCACGAAAAGAAGTGGAAGTAAGTGAGTGGAAACAAAATGATGTGATCGGACTTGCTGAAGTTGTGAAACATGTAAAACCGACAATTTTAATTGGTACATCAACGGTTGCAGGAGCATTTAAAGAAGAGATTATTAAAGAAATGGCTTCTCACGTAGAAAGACCAATCATTTTACCAATGTCGAATCCGACGCCACTTGCTGAAGCGAAACCAGCTGATCTAATCGAGTGGACAGAAGGAAAAGCATTAGTAGCAACAGGAAGTCCATTTGAACCAGTTATATATAACGGTGTAACGTATGTGATTGGACAATCAAATAATGCACTTATTTTCCCAGGGCTTGGCCTTGGAACAATTGTTGTACGTGCAAGCGTCATGACGGATGGAATGTTCGCAGCAGCTGCTGAAGCGGTTGCAAGCATGGTAGACACAAGTCAGCCAGGAGCACCTATTTTGCCAGAAGTTGAAGAGTTACGTAATATCTCGGAAATGGTTGCAATTGAAGTAGCGAAAGTTGCTGTTGCAGAAGGTGTAGCTAGAGAGAATTTAAGTGATAACGATATCAAGATTGCAGTGAAAGAAGCAATCTGGGAGCCTGAGTATCGCCAAATAAAAGCGGTAGAAAAGGTTAGCATATAGAAATAAAGCCCGTTTATTATATAAGCGGGCTTTCATTTTTACTACTGACAAAAAGTATAGGAAGTGGCACCTTTGAATTGGAATCAGTTATGGAAGAAAGATATATCCCTTTTAATTATATTAATGGTTGTTGTTCCGATTGCTGGAGAGCTTAATTTTCATCCTTTTAACGATACGTTTCGCGTTAGTTTTGGGACACCGCTTTTCTTCTTTTTATTACTATTTTTAAGAAGAATACCAGCGGCAGCTGCAGGTATTCTTGTCGGTATATGTGTCGTTTTATTCCGCGTATGTCTTGACTGGGTTATGCAAGGGTCATTTCATATGACAGAATCATTTTATTTGCGTTATCCTGTGTTCTTTTATTATTTTATTTATGGAAGTCTTTTTTCATTTTGTAGGGTGAATAAGTTTCATCAGAAACCAATCGTTATTGGTTGCCTTGGAATTACAATTGAAATTATCGCAAGTATGTCAGAACTAGCGATTTATCATATGGTCGTGCTCGGTACAACGATAACAGTTTCTGAAGTAAATAAACTTATCATTATTGCTATTTTCCGTAGTTTCTTTGCACTAGGCTTTTTAAATATGATGATTTTATATGAAACGAAATTAAAAGAATCGCAAGTTCGAAAAGAAAATGAAAAAATGTTCATGCACCTTTCAAATTTATATGTAGAATCAGTTCATTTGAAAAAAACGTTACAAAATGCAGAATTGATTACACAAGAAGCGTATCAACTATATCGAAATTTACAGACAGGCGATGATTCCAGTAGTAAAACAGCATTGAAAATAGCAGGAGAAGTGCATGAAATTAAAAAAGATAATCAAAGGATTTTTGCGGGGTTATCTAAACTGCTATTAGATAAAAATGTGGCGGAGTATGTAGAAGGTCATGAGCTTACAGAAATGATCGTAAGAATAAATGAAAAGTATGCTGAAATGCTAGGTAAAGATATACGTTTTTCTAAACATATAGAGGGTGAACACGCTGCATACCACGTGTATACAGTGCTATCAATCTTTAATAACTTAGTTGCGAATGCAGTGGAAGCAATTGAAGATAGAGGTCTTATTCATATAAAATTATATAAACGAGAGCAACATGTAGTCTTTGAAGTAATTGACGATGGCCCTGGTATAGCACAAAAGTATAAGAAATTAGTATTTAAGCCCGGGTTTACGTCCAAGTATGATCAAACAGGAACACCGTCAACAGGGATTGGACTTTCTTACATACATGAAATGGTAACAGAGCTCGGCGGAGAAGTAAGGTTAGAAGATAATGAAACCGGAAAAGGGTGTAAGTTTATCGTTTGTTTACCGGAGTGCAGTTTAAAGCGGGAAGGGGAATAGGTTTGTTTTATTATATCGTAGATGATGATGAAGTTTTCCGTTCAATGCTTTCGCAAATTATTGAGGATGGCGACCTTGGGGAAGTAATTGGAGAATCGGAAGATGGAGCTTTTGTTGAAGCAGAACAGTTAAATTATAAAAAAGTGGATATTTTATTTATTGATTTACTTATGCCGATGAGAGATGGCATTGAAACAGTTCGCCAAATAGCGTCTTCATTCAATGGGAAAATTATTATGATTTCTCAAGTTGAATCGAAACAGCTCATTGGTGAGGCATATACACTTGGTGTGGAATATTATATTACGAAACCACTAAACAAAATTGAAGTTGAATCTGTCGTACGAAAAGTAATGGAACGGATTCGCTTGGAGCGTTCCATACATGATATTCAAAAATCATTGAATAACGTGTTTCAGTGGGAGCAGCCGCAAATGCGCAATGAACCGGTGCAAGAAGCAAAAAAGATAGCAGATTCCGGACGCTTCTTACTAGCAGAACTCGGTATTGCGGGAGAGAATGGAAGTAAAGATTTACTTAGTATGCTGGAATATTTATACGGACAAGAAAAGGCGCAAACATTTGAATTTGGATTTCCTGCGTTAAAAGACATTTTTCACCAAATCACATTAAAAAAATTAGATCATATAGCTTCAGATGTAGATATAGATAAGGAGAGAAAAGCATCTGAACAACGTGTAAGAAGAGCGATTTATCAATCATTGAATCATTTAGCTTCACTCGGACTAACAGACTTTTCAAATCCAAAATTTGAAAGCTATGCCCCGAAATTTTTTGATTTTACTGTAGTGAGAAAACGAATGACAGAAATGACAAAGGATGAAATAGCGACTTCTGGACATATACGAATTAATACGAAAAAATTTATTCAAGTGTTGTATTTTGAGGCGAAAAGGTTGATGGAGATAGAGTGAAGAAGGTGCTTATAAATAAGCATCTTTTTTTGTTCAATCAACATTTTATATTTTCTCGTTAAGCATGTAAAATGTTAAGTAAGAGAAAATGGTTTTACATTAAGGAAGTGTCAAAACAATGAGTTTTACATTAAATAAATCGATTATTAAAGAAGTGTGCGGAGAGACCTCATATAAAAGAGGCGAAGCTTATTATAAGGCAAATAAAGTAATCGTGAATCATTATGATGAAAAGAAAGAAATTTGTGAGGCGACGGTAAAAGGGAATGAAGATTTTCATGTTACAGTAGAAAAAGCTAAAAAAGGTGATGTAGTTGCTAGATGTAGTTGTCCTTCATTAGCGTCTTTTCAAACATACTGTCAACATGTTGCAGCCGTACTAATACAAATAAATTATAACCAGCAAACGGGTGGAATGGGCCCTGTTAGTAGTAAAAATGATCAATTAACAAACGGGATGTTTCAGTTGTTTGCAGACAAACCACTGCGGCCAAAAAGTAAACAACACCGTTTTGATACACGTGAAATATTAGATGTTTCGTTTATATGTTCACCAGTAGCTACGAAAAGTGGTGGGGCCCTTCTTGGAATTCAGTTAAAACTTGCGAAAACATATGTTATAAATCATATTAGAGAATTTCTTTCTAAAGTGGAGAAAAGAGAGAATTTTCATTGCTCTAATGAATTTACATACACGCCAGATGTACACAGCTTTAAACAAGAAACGGATACAATTATACAACAACTCATTAAAATATATCATAACGAAAAAATGTATGAAGATACGTTAGAAGTACATGCGAAACAAGATGAAAGTATGATATTCATACCGCCAGCTTCATGGCAAGATATGCTCTCTTCACTTACTAAAGTTGAGTATGTACAGCTGAAACAAAATGAGCAGCTGTTTCATGGCTTGCAAATGTCAAACGGTTTATTGCCATTACATTTTGAATTTACGAAAGGAAATAATGGTGGATTCACACTTCATATAGACGGCTTAAATCGTGTTCAAGTGATGGACATGTATAACAACGCTCTTTATGATGGGAAACTATATCATTTACCTATAGAAGATTGTATGCGACTTATCGAACTACAAAAGATGATGAGTCGCTCAAATAGCAATCAGTTTTATATTCCTGAAAATAAGATGGAACATTTTGTAGCGAAAGTTGTACCAGGATTAATGAAACTTGGAACGGTACGCATTGATGAAGTCATATCCGATCGTGTTGAAACACCGTCTCTAAAAGCAAAGTTGTATTTAGATCGAGTAAAAAATCGTTTGTTAGCAGGACTTGAATTCCATTATGGAAACGTCGTGATTAATCCGCTAGAAGAAGACGGGCAGCCGTCTGTTTTTAATCGGGATGAGAAAAAGGAAAAAGAGATTTTAGACGTTATGAGTGAAAGTGCCTTCGCGAAAACAGAAGGCGGTTATTTTATGCATAATGAAGAAGCTGAGTATAACTTTTTATATCATGTCGTTCCAACGTTAAAAGGCTTAGTTGATATTTACGCGACAACAGCAATTAAATTACGCATTCATAAAGGGGATACAGCACCTCTTATTAGGGTAAGAAGAAAAGAAAGAATTGATTGGTTATCGTTTCGTTTTGATATAAAAGGAATACCGGAAGCGGAAATTAAAGGTGTATTAGTGGCTCTTGAAGAGAAACGCAAATATTACCGATTAGCGAATGGTTCTTTATTGTCACTAGAGAGCAAAGAGTTTAATGAAATTAATCAGTTTGTAAAAGAATCAGGTATTCGAAAAGAATTTTTACATGGGGAAGAAGTGAATGTTCCGCTTATTCGGAGTGTAAAATGGATGAACGGACTTCACGAAGGTCATGTTTTAAGTTTAGATGAGTCTGTTCAAGATTTAGTTGAAAGCATTCAAAACCCGAAAAAATTAAAGTTTACAGTGCCGCAAACTTTACATGCTGTAATGAGAGAGTATCAAGTATACGGATTCGAGTGGATGAAAACACTTGCCTATTATCGTTTTGGCGGTATTTTAGCAGACGATATGGGACTTGGAAAAACGCTACAAAGTATTGCTTTTATAGATTCTGTTTTGCCTGAAATTCGGGAGAAGAAGCTACCTATATTAGTCGTTTCACCGTCCTCGCTCGTCTACAATTGGTTTAGTGAATTGAAAAAATTCGCCCCGCATATTAGAGCGGTTATTGCAGATGGAACTCAAACAGAACGACGGAAAATTTTAAAGGACGTAGCGGAATTTGATGTTGTAATTACGTCATATCCGTTACTGAGAAGAGATATAAGATCGTATGCGAGGCCGTTTCATACACTATTTCTTGATGAAGCACAGGCGTTTAAAAATCCTACAACGCAAACTGCAAGAGCAGTGAAAACTATTCAAGCTGAGCATCGTTTCGGACTAACGGGAACGCCTGTCGAAAATTCATTAGAAGAGCTATGGTCTATCTTCCATGTCGTCTTTCCGGAATTATTACCGGGAAGAAAAGAATTCGGTGATTTAAGGCGCGAAGATATAGCGAAGCGCGTTAAACCTTTCGTATTACGACGATTAAAAGAAGACGTATTACAGGAGCTTCCAGATAAAATAGAGCACTTACAGTCATCGGAGTTATTACCAGATCAAAAGAGACTATATGCTGCTTATTTAGCGAAATTAAGGGAAGAAACGTTAAAGCATTTAGATAAAGATACGTTACGTAAAAATAAAATTAGAATTTTAGCTGGCTTAACGAGATTACGACAAATTTGTAATCATCCCGCTTTATTCGTTGATGATTATAAGGGGAGTTCAGCTAAATTTGAGCAATTGCTAGAGATACTAGAGGAATGCAGAAGTACTGGTAAGAGAATTTTAATCTTTTCTCAATTTACGAAGATGCTGTCCATTATTGGCCGTGAGTTAAATCGTCAAGCGATTCCATACTTTTATTTAGACGGAAATACACCTTCGCAAGAACGTGTAGAGCTATGTGACCGCTTTAACGAAGGAGAAGGGGACCTGTTTCTCATTTCTTTAAAAGCTGGTGGTACAGGTCTAAATTTAACGGGTGCTGATACGGTTATATTGTACGACTTATGGTGGAATCCAGCTGTTGAACAACAAGCAGCAGATAGAGCATATCGAATGGGACAAAAAAATACGGTACAAGTTATTAAGTTAGTGGCCCACGGAACCATTGAGGAAAAAATGCATGAACTGCAAGAAAGTAAGAAAAATTTAATAGCTGAAGTGATTGAGCCAGGAGAAGAGAAATTGTCTTCAATTACTGAGGAAGAAATACGAGATATTTTAATGATTTAATAAAAAAGCTATGCTTTCACATGTATGAGAGCATAGCTTTTTTAGTGTAATAATTATAAATTGTTTTGAACAAAGTAAAGAGATAATACAGAATTTACTTTTTATTCCCTTTACTTTTATATGGCTTGGCAGCTGCCTTTTTCTTTGCACTTGATTGCCAACGATTCCATCCTTTACTTCCTGTACCTTGTCCTACACCTTTTTTCGGTTTTGCTTTCGTTTTACTCATATGATCACTCCGTTATATAAAAATCTTATTTGATAATAGTCAATGATTTAGAACATACTCTTTATAAATGACTATGTTTACTTTAAGTAAAAATAAACTGCTTGAATGCTATAGTATAACACGAATTTGCACGTAAACTGAAAGGAATTACAAAGAAAATGAAAATAATACGAAATACTGCGGATTCTATATTTCGAACGATTACATTACTTGTTGTGTATATGTTAGTCTCGGTTAGTGAAACGTTTTTTGGATTGACGAGACAGAAAAAGTAAAGATGTTAAATTAGCAACAATCAATAAAGCCGTAAAATAAAGAATTGAAAAATATTTTTAAATTTTTGTTGACTTTCTTTATTTTTTGTATAGAATAATCATTAATAAAATGTTTCAGAGATGTGACAACAAAACGACTATGAAAGGACGAGTAGTAGTAGGATGTAGTCTAAGCGAGTCAGGGGTGGTGTGAGCCTGATACGAAGCCTATTATGAAGAACCTCCTGGAGTTGCTAACCGAAATCCTTTACAGGAAAGTAGACTTAGCCGGGAACTTCGCCGTTACAAGAAGAACAGTATCGAGATATTTTATCTCCGTATTGTATAAGTGAGCAACCTCTGTTGCTAATTTGGGTGGTACCGCGGAACCAAAGCCTTTCGTCCCAGTTTTTTGGGAAAGAAGGGCTTTTTTTGTTGGCTTCTTTTCACAACATCCAAACATTTTAGGAGGAAACCACCATGTATCAATCATTAATGACAGTAAGAGAGACTCAAATCGCAATTAAGGAAGTTAAAACATTTTTCGAGGATCAATTAGCAAAACGCCTTGAACTATTCCGCGTATCTGCACCATTATTCGTAACGAAAAAATCAGGATTAAATGATCACCTAAACGGTGTAGAACGTCCAATTGAATTTGATATGTTACACTCAGGAGAAGAATTAGAAATTGTTCATTCACTAGCGAAATGGAAAAGATTCGCATTACATGAATATGGATATGAAGCTGGTGAAGGTTTATATACAAACATGAACGCGATTCGTCGTGATGAAGAACTTGATGCAACACATTCCATTTACGTTGACCAATGGGATTGGGAAAAAATCGTTCAAAAAGAATGGCGTACTGTAGATTACTTACAAAAAACAGTACAAACAATTTATGGAATATTCAAAGATTTAGAAGATCACTTATTTGAAAAGTATCCGTTCCTTGGAAAGTATTTACCAGAAGAAATTGTTTTCATCACTTCCCAAGAACTAGAAGATAAATATCCAGAATTAACACCGAAAGATCGTGAACATGCAATTGCAAAAGAACACGGTGCAGTCTTCATTATCGGAATTGGTGATGCACTTCGTTCAGGTGAAAAGCATGATGGGCGCGCAGCTGATTATGATGATTGGAAATTAAACGGTGACATTTTATTCTGGCACCCAGTATTACAATCTTCATTCGAATTATCATCAATGGGAATTCGTGTTGATAGCAAATCACTTGATGAGCAATTAACGAAAACAGGTGAAGATTTCAAACGTGAGTACGATTTCCATAAAGGTATTTTAGAAGACGTACTACCATTAACAATTGGCGGTGGTATTGGACAATCAAGAATGTGCATGTACTTCTTACGAAAAGCACATATCGGTGAAGTTCAATCTTCTGTATGGCCTGACGATTTACGTGAAGCTTGCAAGAAAGAAAACATTCATCTGTTTTAATAGAAGAGAGAGAATAACTCAAAGAGTTATTCTCTCTTTTTTATTGTGTAAACGAATGGTTTACAGTGGATTTTACCAATAGTTTCTTTCTTTTTTATCTCCTATTATGTAATAATTTGTTAAAGGGGGGGCGTTATGAGCTTAGGACAACAACTTAAAAGATTACGAGAGTCAAAAGGTTTTTCACAGGAAGATGTTGCTAAAAAGATTGGTATAACGAGGCAAGCAGTGTATAAGTGGGAACATGATAAAAGTTGCCCGGATATTGAAAATTTGATTTTATTGAGTGAAATGTATAATGTTACGCTCGATGAGTTAATAAAAGGGAACCAAAATTTAAAAGAGAAAATACATATTGAGGAAGATGAGGATTTTGAGAAAGAGAATGAGTTTGGTTTTTATATTGGATTTGGTTTGCTAATTGTTAGTGCTTTCGTTGATTATGAAGGAATGCAAGAGATATTATTAGGAATTGCACTATTCATGATGGTTTTTTACTCTGACGTAAAGAAAGTTATGTTGAATGAGTTCAAATCGTTTTTCAAAAGAAAAGATATATATGATAAGAAGTGAGAAGCGTAAGTTATATTTCCTAGGAAAGAGTATAGCAAGTGAAAAATTGTTATATAATGTTTTTTTGATGTCGATAGTATGTTAAAAAGCTCAAATAAGCATAACCCCGTTCTAAAGTTAGAACGGGGTTGAAAATCTAAGTTTTATGAAGCAAGAATTTCTTTCAAATATTTTTACTTTAGTAAAGACTTCTTATAAAACATTACTTATTTATTACCGAGTTCTTCTGCTAAACCAATTAAAATCCCCTCGGTTCCACGAATGTAGCAAAGTCGATACGAGTTCTCGTACTGAACTACTTCGCCAACGAGCTGAGCACCGTGCTTAGTAAGTCTGGATACCATTTCGTCAATGTCTTCAACGGTGAACATGACGCGCAAATAACCGAGGGCATTTACAGGAGCTGTCCGGTGATCTGCAATAGTAGGTGGTGTGAGAAATCGCGAAAGTTCAATTCGGCTATGGCCATCTGGGGTTACCATCATAGCAATCTCCACGCACTGAGAACCGAGTCCGGTTACGCGACCAGCCCATTCACCTTCGACAGTAGCGCGTCCTTCTAGTTTTAATCCAATCTCTTCGAAGAAAGATATTGCGTTATCAAGAGATTCTACAACGATGCTGACATTGTCCATTCTTAGTAATTTGTTGTTTGCCATAGTTTTTATCTCCTTATATGTAGAAATGTATTATTTAATTCTCCCCATAATTATACTAAAGTTCCTTCTAAACAAAAAACACCTTGTCACAGTGTAGGAAAGTGTGACAAGGTGTTTTCAGTATAGTATATAATATCTTATTAACGAACAACACTTCGTAAACCCTCTACTATTGAAATACGCGTGAACTTTCTTTCGTGAATGCTATTATTGTAAGAATTTGATAATGTAGTTTTTATTCGGTAATATAACTTCGACTTCCCCGCAAAATATTCCCATCCTATTTCTATTAATATAGGTAGGAAATAGATTCATATAATTTGTTTTAAGTTTTACTAGTGGAAATTAACTCATCTGCACTAAAGGCTCAATTTTCGCCATAAATGATTGATGCAGCGCCTCGACACCTGTTACTAAATGAAGGCGGTCAATAACGACAGACACTTTAATTTCTGATGTACTTACCATTTTAATATGAATATCTTCTTCTTTTAAAGTAGAGAACATATTCGCAGCAACACCCGGATTAGAGACCATACCAGATCCTACAATTGATACTTTTGCTAAATGATTTTCATATTCTACAGATTCATATTGTAATGTTTCTTGATGTTGTTCTAATACCTCTAATGTTTCTTTTAAATCATTAGAATGGATTGAGAAGGAGAGGTGAACAGTTCCTTCATTTGTAATACTTTGAATGATGATATCTACATTAATATGTGCCGCTGCTAATGTAGAGAAGACTGTTGAAAGTGAACCGTGTTCCAATCCTTTCATTGTGACGCGTGTAATATTATCTTCAAATGCAATACCTTTAACGATTGATTGTTGTTCCATGTTACATTCTCCTTTTACAATTGTTCCGTTTTCTTGTTCCATACTTGAGCGAACTTCTAAAATGACATTATGATTTTTAGCAAATTCAACAGCACGTGGGTGTAATACACCAGCACCGAGATTCGCTAGTTCTAACATTTCATCATAAGAAATTTCATCTAATTTATAAGCATCTTTTACAACTCTTGGGTCCGTCGTATATACACCGGTCACATCCGTGTAAATATCACATTTTTTTGCTTTCAGTGCAGCAGCTAATGCAACAGCTGTTGTATCAGAACCACCGCGTCCAAGCGTTGTAATTTCATGGTTTTCACTAACTCCTTGGAAGCCAGCTACAATAACAATCGTACCTTCAGTAAGATAAGATTGAATTCGATCTGTATGAATGTCAGTAATCCGTGCACTACTATGTACAGATTCTGTCGTAATACCAACTTGCCATCCTGTTAATGAAATCGCGTTATAACCTTTTGCTTGTAGTGCCATCGTTAATAATGAAATAGTTACTTGTTCTCCTGTAGATAGAAGCATATCCATTTCGCGTTTACTCGGATTTTCTGAAATCGCGTTAGCAAGTGCGACAAGTTCATCTGTGCTCTTTCCCATTGCCGAAACGACAGAGACGATATTATGTCCTCGTTCATATTCTTCAATAATTAAATTTGCTACATGTTGAATACGCTCAACACTTCCGACAGAAGTGCCACCAAATTTTTGTACAATCGTTTCCATTACGAATTCCTTCTTTCATCCATTTTTAAGAATAGATTAGGACATATATAAATCCCAATATTCCTGTAGTTACCAGAGAAAAACAAAAAACACCATCTCAAATAAGTGAGGATGGTGCTGTTACAGGAAAAGGGAAACAGAAAACGGAGCTAATAAAAAAACCGCCAAAAAAGGAATATCATAAAAATGATATCTCTTTTTTGTAGATAGCTCTTCATACATACACTTCTGTACATATGACAGTTCTGTTTCTATTCGAAAACAGCCCCAATCGATAAATGCAGAGAAAATTATCGATTTCGGCAATACTTCCTTTCGTCTAATTTCATAGACATCTCTGTGTCTCCATTAGAATAATCATAAGTATCGCAACCTCTATCTCACGTTTTAGGCGAGAGTGTTTGATTTATAAAGTTGTTGGTAACATTTGTTTTATAATAATTTAAATTTTTCGGGGAATCAAGTGTTTTGTATAAATTTTAAAAATTCTTTCTTTTTATAGGGAAGTTTGTGAAAAATGTAGCAAAATAAATTTTTTACATGTACATTAAAATCATAGAGCATTGGAGGTAGAAGAATGAAGGGAAAAAAGCCTATTTATGTTTCGACAGAAATGAACACAACAATGGAGAAATTATGGGAATATACGCAAGAACCAGATATACATACAGAATGGGATGCTCGCTTTACTAAAATTTCGTATTTAGAGAAAAAAGAGGGAGAACCGCAGAAGTTTTTATATAAAACAAAAATCGGATTTGGACTTGAAATAGCTGGTGAAGGGGAATCGATAGGTGAAATAAGAAAAGAAACAGGTGAACGAATTTCTTCTTTAAAATTTTGGACAGACAATCAATTATCAATTATTCAAATAGGGCGTGGTTATTGGAAGTATACACCGTGTGAAGAACAGATTCATTTTGAGACACAATATGATTATGATACGAGGTTTGGTCGTATAGGGAATGTAATAGATGTCTATATGTTTCGGCCGTTATTGGGCTGGGCGACTGCATGGAGTTTTGATGCTTTAAAATTATGGTTAGAAAAGGGATTGCACCCTAGATTACTAATTAGAAGAACAATGACATATTGGCTCGTATGTTTTTTAATTGCATTTGTATGGATGTATCAAGGAATAGTGCCGAAACTAGTGTTTACTCATTCAGAAGAAGTAAAAATGCTGTCTGTGATGATTGGTTCAACTGAACATAGTATTTTTGTACTTAAAATAATTGGATTACTAGAAATTATTTTTGGTGTCATATGGTTGTTGCCATTTCAAAAGCGAAAAGTATTTGTCGTACATATTTTTATGTTAATAGCCTTAACGATAGCAGCAGGATTTACGAATATCGTAAGCTTTACAGAGCCGTTTAATCCAATTACATTAAACGTTTTACTAATGGGGTTATCGATTGTCGGTTATATAAATAGTTTTGATTTACCAAGTGCAAAAAATTGCAAGAGGAAGAGAAAGGGATAATGTATGGCTAATATGTATGAAAGACTATTAGGTGATTCTTATAAAAAACTTCATCCGAAATTGCAGAAACGCTATGAAATTACAGAAGAAAATAGTTTTACTGGAGAAGGAAAGATGGATGAGATTTATGGAGGTTCTTTTTTCGTAAAATTCATATTAAAAATTGCATCGAAGTTCCGTATGTTTTTCTCTGAGCGGGGGAAGGAAGTGCCATTTACAATACATAATACCGCTGAGCGAGATGAACATGGACATGAATTTGTGCGGTGGAATCGTACTTTTTATTTTCATAATAAGAAAAGATATTTTAATGCCGTTATGCGGTTGGATGAAAAGAATAATGAAATTGTAGATTATTTTGGTGAACCGCACTTACTTGTTTCTACATTGAATTTTCATATTGATGAGGTGGGAGCAATGCATATTTCTTCAAAGAAACAATGGTTTTACATGTTTGGAAGGAAAGTCCCGTTACCTAGATTTTTATATGGGGAGGCCAATATTATAGAAAGTTATGATGAAACAAGGCAATGCTTTCGGATTCATGTACAAGTACGCAATCCGTTAATTGGTTCATTATTTTCATATAAGGGAACATTTGTGGAAAGGAAATAAACGAAATGAAAAATATAATAGTTGGGCTTGCTTGTTATATTATTTTTCTAATATGTGAGTGGTCAAATATAAACCCAGTTGAAGCAATTATATTATTATCTATTTTGTTATTTATACCGATGTCATTTTGCATCATTGATAAGAAAACAAGAGATGGATCATATGTATTCTTTTATAAACTGGTATCGCTGTTATATCCAATTGCAGCAATTAGTGCAACGCTAGCTTTCGTAACAAATCACTATTTCTTTGCGTTACTTTGGTTTGTATATACAGGAATTGTTGCGTTATTTGGTGTAAGTAGATTGCTAGAAAGAGGATGGAAACCGTTAGAAGAGACGGCTATCGATAGTGCGTTTATGTATTTGTTTTTAGGTGGTTTCTGGTTTTTTGCTTCAGTAGCAAAACTTTCCATTATGAATTTTAGTTCTGACATTGTTTTGCTTACCGCTGCACACTTTCATTATTCAGCATTTCTATTGCCGTTATCAGCCGGTTTAATTGGGAGAAAAAGAGAAAAGAGAAGTAAAGTATATGATGTTATTATGTTTATCATCGTTATTTCACCTATGACAGTTGCAATAGGAATTACGTACTCAAGAGTATTTGAAATTTTTGCAGTGTTCCTATATTTATGTGCGATTTATAGTTATGGAATTTATGTTTGGCGCACGAAATTTAATGCTATCAGTGCAAAGGTTCTTCTGATCATATCGTCTAGCACACTTATGGTAACAATTATGTTTTCACTTATATATTCATATGGGAATTTGAAATATGTACTGACGATTACAATTGCTCAAATGGTTTGGATTCACGGTGTTGTCAATGGGATTGGAGTGGCGTTACCAGCATTTGTCGGTTGGATGATTGAAAAGAGTGCTCCGAATTATAAATATTACGGGAAACCAATGAGCAGGTTAAGAGGAAATACGACAGTTGGGGAAGCATTTTTACATAACAGACATTTAATAGATGGCAAGGAATACAAAGGTTTAGTTGATAATATGAATGATTTTCATAGTGAGGCATTTAACGTGACGAAGATTCCTTTAAGTATTATTCGCTTTTATGAAAATACAATAGAGTATGAGTTACAATCACATATTAAATGGAATCGTTGGTTCAGCCCGCTTGCATTTTGCTATGAGAAAATGAGTAAACGTGTAGGACAAATACATTTAGGAATGGGTGGCAAGTGGGAAACGATGCATGGCTCTATCGTCGGGATAATAGATGAGAAGGATGGAAGAGAGGATGTAAGGGCTTGGTTAAGAAAAAATGAAGCAGGAGAATCTATATTTGTAGCTCTTTACTCAAAGCATACATATAGGAACGAGACATATATGAATATTGCATTACCTTTACCATATTCGAATATGACAGGGATTTTGAAATTATGTAATAAGAGTAATGATTTAATCATTACTAGTAAGCTGAGAAGCAATGGTAAGGGAGATGAGGGGATTTATTTGCATACTCGTTTCTTTACAATACGTTTACCGTTAGCAGAGACTTTTATTATAAAAGAGGGCACGGATCATATACTAGAAGCTAACCATAGAATGTGGATATTTGGAGTTAAGTTTTTAGAAATTGATTATGAGATTAAGAAAATAGAGGAGAAGTAAGAAAAGCTTGGAGAGATTCCAAGCTTTTTTACGTATGTGTAATTGTTATAGCAACTTGTTTATCTAAGTCTCGGTCCCAAACACGTTGAATTTCAAACGTACCTTTTTCAAAAAATAATGGGAATCGTTCTTTAAACCAATCTTGCATAGGAAGATTTAGTGCTTCATCAATTGGCACCCATAATAATTCGCCCTCAGGAGGGTTCATAAGAAGTTCACCATCAAATGAATCTGTCCAATAATTGAATACCATATATCGAACATTTTCTTTCGGATTTACGTATTCATCTAGTCCCTTGAAAATTAAGTTAGAAACGTGAAGTCCAGTTTCCTCTTTTGATTCTCGTATAGCAGCTTGTAAGAGGCTTTCTGGGAAATCTACTTTTCCGCCAGGAGCTATGTAGCCAGGAAAACCTCGATGATTGGGACGTTTTATAAGTAAAACGTCATTATTTTGCTGGATCATACACATTGTATAGATGCGGTGCTCGATGTTATGAGGATTTTGAGGCATAATCATGTATTCTCCTTTATTTTTCTTGATAATTTTACCATAACATAATAGTTTCTTATATAATAAAAAATAGAATAGTATTAATTTTCAGTTATATATTATAAATCCTATAATCAATTGAAAAGAGGAGAGAGAAATGCAAGGGGAAGTACAAAGAGAAAAAGATTTGGGGTATGTTGGAAAATTATTGTTGCCAGTTAAAGCATCACCACATTTTAAATTTTTGTGGATTGGGCAATTACTTTCGACTTTAGGCAGTTCGATAACGATGGTTATTTTGCCAGTCGTTGTGTATTCATTAACTGGTTCAACAGTTGTAATGGGAATGACAATGGCAATGTACATGCTTCCTAATATTCTTGCGTTACCGTTTGCTGGATTAGTAGTAGATCGAATTGATCGGGTGAAATTAATGTTATTTACAGATATAATCCGTTGCACATTAATGCTATTACTTGCAATGCTTATATTTATGGATGTTTTAACAATTCCACTTCTATATGTACTCGTAGCATTATATGGGCTTATGGAAGGGATATTTCAGCCAGCATATGCGGCTGTAAGAGCGAAAGTATTTGTACCGGAAATTCGAAATGCAGCTAATGCATTAACGCAAATGAGTAATCAAGGTATACGACTAATTGGACCGGCTCTTGGAGGATTAGTCGTTTCAGTTGCATCTGCTGGAATAGGATTTGGACTGGATGCAGTAACATATTTGCTATCATTTTTTTGTTTATTATTTTTAAGAGAAATAAAGTTTAAAAAAGTAAAACCCATCGAAAAGAGAAAGATTGATTACAAACAAGAGTTTATGGAAGGTGTATTCGTTTTAAGAAGTCATCCGTGGCTGTGGGTTACAATTTTAGTTTTTTCTTTTGTAAACATTTGTTATGCCGGCATTATCGTCGTATTAATTCCATGGTTATTTAATGTTCATCATCATTTTGAAGCATACGTGTATGGATTAGGAATGGCATCTTCTGGTGTTGGAGCTGTAATTGCCGCACTTATTTTTGGTGGGAAGGAGCGGTGGCATAAGCGGGGATTACTTGCCTATGGTGGTGTTTTAATAAGTGGTTGTGCGCTTTTGATAATGCCGTTTATTGCTTGGGCACCTGCATTAATTGGATTAATGGCAATTGAAGGGTTCGGTATGATGATATTTGGACTCATTTGGGAAACAAGTTTACAAGAACTCGTACCAGAAGAAGCATTTGGAAGAGTGGCAAGCCTTGATATGCTAGGTTCATTTGCTTTATTGCCACTAGGTTATGTGGTTGTAGGGTGGTTAGCTACTGTCATAGGTGGCGAGATAACGATTATAACACTAGCTATATTAGTACTTGTAACCATTGGAGTAGCGTTATGTGTGCCAAGTATTCGACGATTTGATTGATGATATAAGGGAAAGGAGAATAACTTATATGATTATAGAAAACTTGAACGACATAGTAGCAAAGGAATTGGACAGCGAATACACTTTGCAGGAAAAGATCTTTGAAGCAAAAAATTTCACAGTCTATATCGTTACCCGTAGAGAACATACTCTAACATATAATCAACTAGTATTATTAAAACATCTTTGTAACGAAAAGCCTTCTGTACATATTTGGCGTAAGAAAATTAGCACCGAAGCAACAGAACTGGAAATCACAAAAGAGGTAACAGAAGCGATTCAATCTGGTTTTGTAAATGAAGAGTAAGCCCTAATCAAATTAGGGCTTACTCTTCATTGAATACAAATGTTTGTTTCATTTGTTCCCGCTCACTTACCGGATGGCCGTTGTAAGAGAAATTATTTTCTTCCCAAGTGATGACGACTTTGAAATTATGGCTGTGAAAGTCTAAAGGGAATACGATGTAGTCAAAGCTTGTCTGACTTTTTGAAACGTTGTTATGTAATGTAGTAGGATTAAAAGTAGTTTTAGAGGTAGTAGTGTTATCAACGATTTCTACAGCCACATTTGATACATCATTACCGATGTTTTTTACGAGTAAACGATATGTATCATACACACCTTGTTTTGGCTGCACTGCTTGCTTGTTTGCGTTATGTGATTTATCAATTTCGATATACCACTGTCTAGACTTTGATTCAATTGGTAGTGATTGAAATGTGTATGCACTAGCTTGTATTGGTAGTGCTAAACAGATTAGTGCAAAGAGAGAAAATATTTTTCGTTTCATTTTTAGAGAGCTCCCATTCTGTAACGGATTTATTTGTTATTATCTACTCTTTGTGAGAGGCTATACCATAATTCAACTGTAAAAAATATAGTCTCTCTTCATAAAAGGGAAACCATATGTTGTTTCCTTAATTCCAGCGATATTTATGACACTCATGACTGTAATTTACATTTTAAATGCAAAAATAGGTTTTAATATTCCATTAAATACATCTTATATTGTAGGTACAGTTATTACGGTTATATTAACGGCTGTATTCTTTATGAAAGCTGTGAAAAATAAAAATGAGAATATTGAAGTAGATGTACAAGTAGAGAAGGAAGCTGTGTAGAGATTTTTCTACACAGTTTTTTCTAATGTGAAAATTTTTCCAATGATATGTTAAAATAACATTGTCATACAACAAGGGGGATTTGTTTGATGGAAAATGGATATCTTGCTAAAGTAGATGTAACGAAAAGAATTGAATCAAAATCCAAGTACAATAAGAAATTAGAAAAATATCAAAGGCGCTTATTAGCATTGCAGCAAATAGTAAAAGAAGAAAAAATCGCAGTTATGCTCGTTATGGAAGGCTGGGATGCGGCTGGAAAAGGCGGAGCGATTAAGCGAGTGACAGAACACCTTGATCCACGTGGGTTCCAAGTAAATCCAATTGGAGCACCAGCACCTCATGAAAAACGGTACCATTACTTGCAACGTTTCTGGCGGAAACTACCTCAGTACGGGCAAATTACTATTTTTGATCGCTCATGGTACGGCCGTGTGTTAGTTGAGCGTGTTGAAGGTTTTGCTACAAAGGAAGAGTGGACGAGAGCGTATGATGAGATTAATGATTTTGAAAAACTATTAACAGATGATCATTATATAGTCGGAAAGTTTTTCTATCATATTAGTAAAGACGAACAATTAAAGAGGTTTAAAGATAGAGAGAACAATCCTTTGAAAAGATGGAAAATTACAGACGAAGATTGGCGCAACCGTGAAAAATGGGATGAATATGTTGAAGCGATGGAAGATATGTTTGAAAAAACAAATAAGCCAAATGCGAAATGGCAAATTATCGCGAGTAACGATAAATTATACGCTCGTTTGAAAACGTTGAAAGTGATTATTTCATTAATTGAGGATTATCTCTTAGAACATAATATAGAATTACCTTCGTATTATTATGAGATGAAAGAAGGTAAGACAGAAGACTTTGAAACGAATCAAGATGAAGTTGTAAAATAGTACAAAGTTTTTATATGAAATATAAAGTAGAAATACCCTGTAATTTTGAACAATAAAATTACAGGGTATTTTTTATTTAGAAATATTTTACAAATAACGGAATAAGGTATATAATCAACAATCATATTAACATTGTTAATATGATTATTGATTATATACTATGCGGGGGTCTTATTTTGAAAGGAAGAGATGTTGTTTTAGGCTTGTTAATGGGAAAAGAATTGTCTGGTTATGATATTAAAATTGTGTTTGAAGACGTATTTACTCATTTCTTTGATGGAAGTTTTGGGATGATCTATCCAACATTACGTCAGTTGGAAAAAGAGGGGAAAATAAAAAAAGAAGTTGTTATGCAAGAAGGGAAACCGAATAAGAAAATGTACTTTATTACAGATGCAGGGCGTGAAGAGTTTTATCAATACATGCAAACCGATGTAGAGAAAGATGTTTTACGTTCAGATTTTTTAATGAGGATGTATTTCGGTAATTACAGCGATGATCAGGCGATAAAAAAATGGATTAAGGACGAAATTGAAAGGAAAGAAGCATACATTGCGGATCTACGTCTGAAATATGAAAAGTGGAGAGAAGGTATTACTTTTGTTGAGGAAATTTCACTTGATGTAGGAATCGCATCGTATAGTGCTCAAGTAGAGACTTTGAAAAGAAAACTAGAGCAACTAGAAGCAAAAGAACACAATAAAATGGAAGAGTGAAAAAACGTTCATAATAAATAAAGGGGTAGAAGAACATGGAACAATCAAAGGGTATTAAGGTTGTCTTTTTAATGTGCTTAGGTATATTTCTTTGTATGATTGATACGACAATTATGAATATAGCTTTACCAGCGATACAAACGAGTGTAAATACTTCATTAGAAAAAATGTCTTGGGTATTAAATGTTTATACAATGACAATAGCTGTACTCGCTATTCCGCTAGGACGGATAGCTGATATTTTTGGGAAAGCAAAGATGTATATTCTTGGTTTGATAATTTTTGGTGGTGGATCAGTACTTTGTGCTTTTGCTAATACGGGCGATTTTCTTATCTTTTCTCGCTTTATACAAAGTGTAGGTGCAGCGATTTTATTTCCAACTAGTATGGTAATTGGCGTATCAGCTATGCCATTAGCAAAGAGGCATGTTGCACTTGCGATTTTGGGAGTAACACAGGGACTATCAGCTGCGATGGGTCCAGTAATAGGGGGAATTATTACACAAAATTTCGGTTGGAGATGGGTGTTCTTCGTAAATGTTCCAATTTGTATTCTTGGAATCATTTTATGCTGCATTATGTTACAAATAAAAAATGAAGAACGTATTATCTCAAAAATAGATTGGGTAGGACTACTATTAAGTAGCGCAGCAATTTTTTCTTTTACTCTCATATTAGTAAAAGGAAATACATGGGGATGGCAAAGTAATATAGCTTTGTCTTGTTATGCAATTAGCACTATTTCTCTTATTCTATTTGTTTTAGTAGAACAAAAGATTCATAATCCGATGGTGAATTTAAATTTATTTAAAGATCGAATGTTTGTCGGAGCATCTATCGTTGTCATATTAAGTAATTTATTTTTAATTGGAGTTACTGTATTGCTTCCGACGTTCTTGACTAAAATACAAGGCCGAACGGAAATTGAAGCAGCCTTTTTAGTGACACCTATTTCAGCGATGATATTTTTTGTCTCACCAGCTGCAGCAACTTTAATTAAAAAACTCGGAAAAGTAACTATTATTTCGTCAGGCTTTCTTGTTATGGGCTTATCTTATTATTGGTTGCAAATGATTGATGTTAATTCAACAAATATAGAAATAATTATTCCATGTATGATATTAGGTGTTGGGTATGGTTTAGTAGTAGGTCCAATTACAGTTTTAAGTGCTTCTTCGTTTGAAGGGGAATTATTAACTGCTTCTCAAAGTGTTGTCTCGATGTTACGACAAGTTGGAATTGTATTAGCAGTTGCAATATTTGTATCTAACTTAACGCACAACATAACTGTAAATAAAGAGAATGTATATCGTTATGCAGAAGAAAAAGTGCGTAATATTCATGTGAGTAGTGCCGAGCAAGCTGAGATATTGCAAATAACAAAAGGAAAAATAGAGAAACAAAGTATAGAAACAAATGCAGAAAAACATCAAAATGAAACATTTGTAGAGTTAAATAAAGAGAAAAAAGATGAATTAATCCGCCAAAAAGTGAATGAAGTATTAAATGATGTTCCGGTAGAATATAGAGATATAAAAAGAGAAGAAGTTATGAATCAAGTGACAAAGGAAGTTGAAAAACAAGAGGAAAGTATAAAAAAAGAAGTGCTTGTATTTTCGAATGATGTAAATCACTATGCTCGAAATCAAATGGCTATGAGTTTTACAGATCTATATAAAGCAAGTGTGCCGATTATATTCATGTGTGCTTTAGTAAGTTTGTTATTTTTGGAAGGAAAGGCTTGGAGTAAAAGGAGAAGGGGAAGAGCGGTTGGGGGACTGTAAGGGAAATAAGTTAAAGATCAGTTATATTCAAATGATGGAACGCTAGTTATGAAAAAAATAGTATAGTTATTTTGGGAACTCTTCGGTAATGGTTGAAACATAAGCCGTAGGGTTCTTTACATGTATAAATAAATGTTCGTATTTTAAATTTGGGGATTTTGTTGTTCTATAGTACATTAACAAGAGGTATAAGTTTTATAGAAAGGGTGAGAAAATGATAGATACAGCAGATGCTTCAATAAGTAATCATATATATACAGAAGAAGAGCAACAAAAGTTATACAAAAGAACGTTACTAATCGTAAGTATTTCACAAATGTTCGGTGGGGCAGGGTTAGCTGCTGGTATTACAGTAGGTGCACTTCTTGCGCAGCAAATGCTTGGGACAGATGCATATGCAGGATTGCCGGCAGCTATGTTTACAATGGGATCTGCGGTAGCAGCTTTCTTTGTTGGGAAGTTATCGCAAAAACATGGTCGCCGCATGGGGCTTGCAGGAGGTTTTATAGTAGGTGGACTAGGGGCTATTGGAGTTGTGGTGGCAGCTTTAACAAATAGTATTATTCTTTTACTAGTTTCTTTACTTATATATGGCGCGGGCACAGCTACGAATTTACAAGCGCGTTATGCTGGAACAGATTTAGCGAATAAGAAGCAAAGAGCAACTGCTATTAGTATTACGATGGTAATGACGACTTTTGGTGCAGTCGCAGGTCCAAATTTAGTAGGTGTAATGGGAAGGTTTGCTCATTCAATTGGAATTCCTGAACTTGCTGGTCCGTTTATATTATCTGCAGCTGCATTTATACTGGCGGGTATTGTCCTATTTGTTATGCTTCGTCCAGATCCGTTACTTATTGCAAATATGATAGAAACATATAAACAAGAACATACATATAAAGGGCAAGAAGTAATAGAAGAAGTGACAGAAAACAAACGAGGTATTACTGTTGGAGCTATCGTAATGATACTTACACAAGTCGTGATGGTTGCGATTATGACGATGACGCCGGTTCATATGGGACACCACGGTCATGGATTAAGTGAAGTAGGGCTTGTGATCGGTTTTCATGTTGGTGCAATGTATCTTCCATCTCTCGTTACGGGAATGCTAATTGATAAAATTGGAAGAACTACGATGAGTATAGCTGGTGGAGTAATTTTACTGGCAGCAGGTGTCATAGCTGCGTTAGCGCCGAGTGACTCTTTAATACTATTAATCGTTGCTTTGTCTTTACTTGGATTAGGATGGAACCTCGGTTTAATAAGTGGTACGGCTCAAATTGTTGATGCAACTATACCTTCCACACGTGCAAAAACACAAGGGAAAATAGATGTGTTTATTGCGCTAGCTGGAGCTTCTGGCGGTGCGATGTCAGGTATGGTAGTAGCGAATTCAAGTTATGCGGCATTGTCATTAGCTGGAGGAGTTTTAGCTTTCATGCTGATTCCTGTTGTGATATGGGCTCGGACAGGTAAAGTGAAACTTTAATTAGTGGGGGGTTCTTCATCCCCCACTAATTATTAGTTGAACCAATCGGACTTTTATGGGCAGTTGATCCACCACCTAAATTCGTTGCTTTCGCTGAATTTTGAGGTGGGGGTCTTACTGCCCATTAAAGCGGGATAAATAAAATTAAGATAAAAAAAGCTGCGTTCAAAGGGAGAGAACCAATCTTTGAATGCAGTTTTTTTGTAGTTAGTTGTATAAAAGAAAAATGTTAGTTTAAATCCCACTCTATAATAAGTCCTAAATGTGTAAGACCACCGCCAAATCCATATAGTAAAAGTGTATCTCCGTTATTTAATTTCCCTTCTTTTCTAGCTAAATCTAGAGCGAGTGGAATGGAAGCTGAAGATGTATTCCCCATGTATTTTACACTCGTTAAAGTTTTTTGAATTGAAATTTCGGTTTTCTCACAAATAGATTCAATCATTCGTAAGTTAACACTGTGTGGTATGAACCAGTCTATATCATCTATTTGCATATTTGCAGTATGTAATAGTTCTTTTATACCTGCTGGCACCGTGCGTGTTGCCCATTTATATACTTCTCTTCCATTTTGCACGATTTTTTCATTTGTTTGCAGTGGTGTACCATTCATAGTAGTAGATAAGTTTGTTCGGTATAGATGAATACCACCGTGCCCATTTGTTCCCATATGCGTAGCAATAAAGCTTGGTTTGTTTTCATCTCTTTCTAATAAAATAGCTCCAGCACCATCGCCAAATAAAATACAAGTCGTTCTATCGGTGTAATCAGTAACTTTAGATAATGTCTCTGTCGCTACGACAAGTACCTTTTCATGTGATCCAGAAGTGATTAAGCTATTCCCAACGTGCAATCCATATGTGAAACCAGCGCAAGTTGCATTTAAATCAAATGCAATTGTATGAGGTATGCTGAAGTGTTGTTGTATTTGACATGCGACACTCGGAAAAAAATAGTCAGCGGTTGTTGTAGCGACGATGATACAGTCTATATCTTCTAAGTTCTTTTTAAAAGTTGTACATAAATTTTCAATTGCTTTAATGGCTAAGTGTGAGGAGTATTCGTCTTCGCTCGCGATTCGTCTTTCCTTCATTCCTGTTCTTTGTACAATCCATTCATCATTCGTATCAATCATTTTCTCTAAATCGTTATTAGATAATATTTGATCTGGAACATAAGTACCAATTGCAGTAATACGAGATTTAGAATGCATAGGAACATCTCCTAACTTGTTTTTATAACCTGATACTAATATCAGGTTATAAAAATGTCAATAAAGATTTTTATTGTATTGAAGTGATACTGCTTAACTTACTATGAAGGAATTTGGCGAGTGGTGTAAAAATAATATACGATAAGTTTTTAAAATTGATTATGAAGAGAGTTGGGCTCTTTGAAAAGAATTTTGTATATATTGCCTGTTGTCATTATTTGTAGCGTTATTCTTATTATTTTTCCAGGGAAATCTTATGCTTGTGATTGTATTAACGTATCAGCAGAAGATGCATTTCAAAAAAATGATGTAGTATTTGAGGGGAAGGTAATTGAGGTTGGAAGGAAAGAAGGGATTGGGATTGAAGTATTATTTGAAGTGAAGGGAATTTGGAAAGGGACAACGTCTTCGCAAATTATTGTGTATACAAATGGTGGGGATTGTGTGTATCACTTTTTAGAGGGAGGAGAGTACTTAGTATATTCTTCTCAAAGAGGATCTGAAAAACAATTACACACACATAGTTGTAGTGGAACGAAGAGATTAGATGAGGCAGGAGCGGACAAAGTGGCTTTAAGTCAAATTGCAAAAGAATCTGTTCCGACGAAGAAAGTCGATTTAAAAGATGACATGTTGAAAGGTTTAAGTTGGTGGCAAGTTGTTACTCTTTCTATAGGTCTGTTACTGATAGTAGTTCTTGTGATTTTTATTGTAAGAAAAACGCGCAAAAAATGACGATTAAAGTAAATATATAAGGATTTTCTTTCTGTTTCTATAGGTGGTTTAATCTTGTGAAAGCGAATTACTTATGCTACACTTTATGTAACTTAAAATGAACGGAGGGGCTTCCTTTGATCTTAATCAGATTACGTCTCAATACTTTGTGCCAATAATTGAATAGCGCTCAAAGGCTCTGTCTGTGTACAGAGTGAACGGGATTGGTCTGCCTATTTTAAAGGAACCCTTTATTAAGCTTATATGTGAAAAAGAGGGAGGGACGAATACGCCCTCTTTTTGTTTTGCCTTTATTAATAGAATGGGATCGTATAGGTGAACACTTATTGTGGATACGTATATGATCTTGGGACTTAATGACTCTGAGATAGGATGAAAGTATAACTTTCTTCTATTTCTTTGGTGAACCCTTATCCGTTTACGAAAACACAGGCAGTGACCTGTGTTTTTTATTTTACGTAATCGAAATGGAGGAATAAATATATGGAAGAATTATTACAAAGAGCAGTTTTAGTTGGAGTAAATTTAGGTAATGAAGATGACTTTGCGTATTCGATGGAAGAGTTAACGAATCTTGCAGAAGCTTGTGATGTAGAGGTAATCGGGCAAGTGACGCAAAATTTACAACGAGTAAATCCGTCCCATTATATTGGAAAAGGAAAGATTGAAGAAGTAGCAGCCTACGTAAATGAAGTAGATGCGAATATGGTAATCTTTAATGACGAATTGTCTCCTTCACAAATTCGAAATTTAGAAGCGGATTTAGATTGCAAAGTAATTGACCGTACCATATTAATTTTAGATATTTTTGCGCAACGTGCGAAAACGAAAGAAGCGCAGTTGCAAGTTGAGGTAGCGCATCTTCAGTATATGATGCCTCGTTTAATCGGGCTTCGTGAATCATTAGGAAGACAGAGCGGTGGAGTTGGTACGAAAAATAAAGGTGTCGGTGAGAAGAAATTAGAGTTAGATCGTCGTAAAATTGAAGAACAGATTTCAGTTTTAAATAAAGACCTAGAAGCACTTGTTGCCCAGCGTCAAACGCAGCGAAAGCAGCGTAAGAAAAATGAAGTTCCTGTTGTAGCTTTAGTAGGTTATACGAACGCAGGAAAATCAACGACGATGAATGCGATGCTTGAAATTTATAATGGTACAGAAGAAAAACAAGTATTTGAAAAAGATATGTTATTCGCGACGTTAGAAACATCTGTACGAAATATTGATTTACCAGATAACAAATCATTTTTATTAACAGATACAGTTGGATTTGTAAGCAAATTACCGCATCACCTTGTGAAAGCGTTCCGTTCAACGTTAGAAGAAGTAGCGGAAGCGGACTTACTTATTCACGTTGTAGATTACGCAAATCCAAATTATGAACAATTAATTGATATTACAAATGAAACGTTAAAGAAAATTGGAGTAGAAAATATTCCAACCATTTATGCTTATAACAAATCAGATATGGTAGATGTTGAAATTCCGAAAGTACAAGAAGAACGCGTTTATTTATCGGCGAAGAAACATATTGGAATAGAAGAGCTTGTCGAAATGATTCGCTCACACATTTATAAAGAGTATACGAAGTGTGAAATGTTAATTCCATATGACCAAGGGCAGGTAGTTTCCTATTTCAATAATCATGCGCACGTTTTATCTACAAGTTATGAAAACGAAGGTACGAAACTAGAAGTAGAATGTAAGACGAGTGATTACGAAAAATATAAGCGTTTTGCAATTTAATAAAAAAGGCGATCCTAATATATGCTAGGATCGCCTTTTTCTTATTCTGTAATAGAGGCCCACTTATAAGAATAAATTCCTGCAAATGGACGAATAACAACGCCTTTTACTGTTGGACGTTCTAAATATACAAGTCCTGATTGGAAGATTGGAGCGATAGCTGCATCGTCTTCCAGTAAGATTTTCTCTGCATCTTGGAACGATTTCCAACGTGCTGGTAAATTAGTTGCTAAAGTAGAGCTAGTTTTCTCAATTAATTCGTCGTATTTTTTGTTTGAATAGTTCATCTTATTAAACGGTCCGTCAGTGACAAACATATTTAAGAATGTTGTAGGATCAGGATAATCCGGTCCCCATGTAGAAAGTGAGATGTCATAGTCACCATTTCCTTCACGGTCTAAAAATGCTTTTACTGGAAGGGGCTGTAATGTGATTTTTAATCCTGGTAAGTTTTTCTCCAGTTCACCTTTTAAAAACTCACTAATTTTCTTATCGTTAGATTCATCAGTTGTTATGATTGAAAGAGAAGCGTTTTGTAAATTTGTTTCTTTTTTCGCAGCTTCCCATAGTGTTTTAGCTTCTTTCACATTTGTTTCTACTTTTACATTACTTGTACTGCGAAAATCTTTATTATCAGGTCCTTTTACAAATCCTTTCGGAACGAATGCATTCGCAGGTATAGAACCATTATTTAAAATTGTTGTTGCGATTCCTTGTTTATCAAAAGCAAGCGAAATAGCTTTTCGAGCGTTTTTGTTTGCTAATACAGGATTCTTTTGGCTAAATCGGAAAAACGTCATAGAAGGACGTTCCATTTTCTTTAAGCTCGGATCTTTTTGATATTTATCAACAAACTCTGAATTAATCGTAATTCGGTCTACTTGTTTGCTTTCAAATAAATTAACGGCTGTGGAAGTATCTTTTACGATATTTACATTAATTTCATTTAACTTCACATTTTTATTATCCCAGTAGTTCGGATTTTTTGTCATTTTATAACTTGTATCATGTTTCCACTCACTTAATTGGAACGGCCCGTTATACACTACATTTGCAGCTTCAAGCCCGTAATTTTTCCCTTGCGCTTCTACAACTTTTTGGTTTTGAGGATAAAATGTTGCAAATCCCATTAACCCTAAAAAGTATGGAACAGGGTGTTCTAACTGTACTTCAAGCGTTTTATTATCAATCGCTTTTACACCAAATGAATCAATTGGTAATTCTTTTTTATTTATTTTTTCTGCATTTTTAATATCGAACATAATATGTGCGTATTCAGAAGCAGTTTCTGGATTTACGGCACGTTTCCATGCATATTCAAAATCATGGGCAGTAACTGGATCACCATTTGACCATTTTGAATCGTGCAATGTAAACGTATATGTTTTTCCGTCTTCGCTCAGTTTGTATGATTCAGCTGCTGCAGGAACGGGTTTATTGTCAGGACCAGGCATATATAATCCTTCCATTACGTTGTTTAATGCAGCGTAAGAAAACCCATCGGTTGCGATAGACGAATCAAGTGTAGAAATTTCCCCAGCTTCTACAATATTTAATACTTGTTTTGAAGATTCTTTTTTCTTTTCCCCGGTAGTTGTTGCCTCTTGTTTTTGACCACATGCTGTTAAAAACATAGATAATGTGATTGAGAGTGCAACGATTCCTTTAGTTTTATTCTTCATAGCTGTCATCCTTCCCTTCATCTCTGTCCTAGTATAAAAGAAAATATAGAAAATTTCTATAAATAAATCCGATAAAACGTATAGAAAAAATATATTATGTAAGAAGTGATATTTCTGGAAAAAGAAATGAAACCAGTATAGAATAGAAATGTTTCAAAAGTCAGAATTTATTACACCTACTGTAATAAATATATATTTTGTACAGGAAGGAGAGATTCATATATGCAGGCAGTTTCGAAAAAAAATACAATGGAAACACCGACGATATATCGAATACTATTTGCGATTAGTTTCGGTCATTTTTTAAATGACTCGATGCAAGCAGTTGTGCCGGCGTTGTTTCCTATTTTGGAAAAAACGATGAATTTATCCTATATGCAAGTAGGATGGATTGCGTTTGCATTAAATATGACATCATCGATTATGCAGCCGGTTTTTGGTATGTATTCGGATAAGAAGCCGTCACCATTTTTATTACCGCTCGGTATGTTTTCGAGTATGATTGGGATGATTGGACTGGCGTTTGCACCGAATTTTATTATTGTTATTATTTCTGTTTTATTTATCGGATTAGGTTCCGCAGTCTTCCATCCGGAAGGTGCTCGTGTTGCTTATATGGCGGCAGGGGCAAAACGAGGTTTAGCACAAGCGATTTATCAAGTGGGAGGAAATACAGGGAATTCTCTAGCGCCTATTTTTACAGCGTTAATTTTCGTTCCGCTCGGCCAAATTGGCTCCTTAGGTTTTACAGCTTTTGCAGCGGTAGGAATTGTATTATTAATATTCGTATCAAATTGGTATAGGAATGAATTAGCTACTGGTGCTGTAAGAAGAAAGAAGAGGGCTGCGCTTGAAGCGGAAAATGCGATTGTAAGTACACATATTAAATTTGTTATTATACTTCTTGTTTTTCTTACTTTTGTACGTTCTTGGTACGGTGCTGGTATCGGGAATTTTTATCAATTTTACTTAATTGAGCATTACGGTTTATCTATAAAAAATGCTCAGTATTTCGTATTCGCATTTATGATTGCTGGTGTATTAGGAACTTTCTTTGGTGGACCGTTAGCAGATCGATTTGGGAAGAAAACAATTATTGTATTTTCGATGCTAGGTTCAGCGCCACTTGCACTTTTATTACCTCACGTTTCACTCGTGTGGGTCGTACCGCTATTTTTATGTATTGGTTTTATTAGTTCAAGTAGTTTTAGTGTAATAGTTGTTTATGCGCAAGAGCTTGTTCCTGGAAAAGTAGGGATGGTATCTGGATTAATTGTGGGACTTGCGTTTGGACTCGGCGCTTTAGGTTCTGTAGTCCTTGGGAAATTGGCTGACATATATAGTTTACAATTCATTATGCTACTATGTAGTTGTCTACCATTAATTGGTCTTACTTCTTGGTTATTACCAAGTGATAAGAAAACGATAGAATAGGGGATGCACTATGAAATTATGTGAAAATGTTACAGAATTAATAGGAGATACACCTGTCGTCCGATTATCTAAATTTATTCCAGAAGACGCAGCAGATGTGTATGTAAAACTAGAAATGTTTAATCCTTCACGCAGTGTGAAAGACCGTGCTGCCTATAATTTACTGCACGTTGCAGAAGAGAATGGTCTTATCAAACCAGGAGATACAATTATTGAGCCAACAAGTGGTAATACAGGAATAGGTTTAGCGATGAATGCAGCTGCTAGAGGATATAAAGCGATTTTAATTATGCCAGATAATATGTCAAAAGAGCGTATAAATTTATTGAAAGCATACGGTGCAGAAGTAGTTTTAACACCAGCAGAACAAAGAATGCCAGGGGCAATTGCAAAGGCGTTAGAACTGCAAAAGCAAATACCAAATAGTTTTATTCCGCAACAATTTGAAAATCCAGCAAACCCAAATATTCATCGTTATACGACTGCACTTGAAATTTATGAACAAATGGATGGTGAGCTGGATGCATTTGTAGCAACAGCTGGAACTGGTGGGACGATTACAGGGACTGGGGAAACGTTAAAAGAGAAACTACCAAACTTATATATTGCAGTAGTAGAACCGAAAGGATCTCCTGTTTTATCAGGTGGTGTTCCAGGTCCTCATAAACTAGTAGGAACAAGTCCAGGGTTTATCCCGAAAAACTTAAATACAGAAGTGTATAACGAAATTCTTCAAATTGCAGACGAAGAGGCTTTAACGACAATGAGAAAATTAGCTAGACAAGAAGGATTATTAGTTGGGCCATCGTCTGGAGCATCTGTTTATGCAGCAATTATGATAGCGAAACGATTAGGCGTTGGTAAAAGAGTTTTATGTATTGCACCTGATACAGGTGAGCGTTATTTGAGTATGGGATTATTTGAATAAAAATGATAGAAACCCCTTAATGGTGAAATAGCGCTATTAAGGGGTTTGTTATAGGTTATTAAGAGAGGAGAAACACAATGAAACTATTAAAACCGACATATGAATTTAGCGAACAAATTATGGAGTATCGAGAGGCATTTTTACATGCAGATGAACAACCACATGGCAGTAGTTCTTTACAAAATTTTGATTCACTTGATAAATGGTTTGAAAAAGTGAGTAAACAGGAACTGGGAGAAAACTTACAAGGTAATCGAGTACCTTCTAGTCAATTTTTAAGTGTTGAACAAGGAGAACTTATAGGTTTTGTGAATATTAGAAAACGATTAAACCAAGAATTATTGAGGGAAAGTGGTCATATTGGATATAGTGTTCATCCGAATAAACGTCGCCAAGGTTACGCGACAAAACAATTGAAACTCGCATTATATGAAACACAAAAATTAGGATTGCAGAAAGTGTTAATCACTTGTAATAAAGCTAATATTGCTTCGGCTAAAAAGATTCAAAAGGTTGGCGGTGTTTTAGAAAATGAAGTAGTTTCTTCTCATACTGGGGAAATTGTTCAGCGTTATTGGGTAGAAATATGATGTAGTGGAACATTGAAAAGGAAATACAATGCATAATATTGAAATAGATAAATGAAAAGTAAGGGTGTACTGCAATTGTAGGGGGGAAATGAAGTGCGATTAAAAGAGAAAGCAATAGAAATGTCGGAGATTTATAGGAGAAACCCGAAGATCGAAGCTATTATTTTAGCAGGTTCAGTAGCTAGAAAGTTAGAAGATGAACATTCAGATATAGAATTACATATATTGTGGTCAACGCCACCAGAGGATAAGGATCGTAAAGGGCCTATTAATCATATTGGTGGAACAATTTTGTCATATCATCCTTACGAGGAAGAAGAATGGTCGGAAACATATTTGACAAAAGAGGGAATTAAATTAGAAATTAGTAACTTTTTAACAGAAACAGTAAAGAAAGTTATTTCGGATGTGGTGGATCAATATGATATAAGTTATGAAAAACAATGTATCGTATCATCCGTTCATAACGGTGCTAGTTTGTATGGAGACGAGAAAGTGAATGAATTAAAAGATAGAGTGGTACCATATCCAGAAGACCTTGCGAAACAGATGATTTCAGAAAATCTTTGGTTAAGCAATCGATGGCATAATCGAGAGGCGCTTTTAAAACGAAAAGACTGGCTTATGTTATATGATGTTATTTGTGAAGTACAAAGAAATATATTTGGGGTCTTATTTGGTTTAAACCGAATGTATGTGCATCACCCGGCGTTTAAATGGATGCCGAATAATGTGGAACGAATGAGTATTAAGCCTGAAAACTTATATGAGCGTATGGCGAATACGTTAATAGGGAAACCGGAGTATAGTGTACAGGAGTTAGAGGTGTTAATCGAAGAGTTATTACATTTAGTAGAACAACATGCTCCAGAATTACATATTGCTGAACAACAAAAACATATTCAATATGCGAAGTAGAAAAGAAGGGATGTAACAATGCGTTACATCCCTTCTTTTTATTTGACTAATTTACCTAGTACGGGTAATCGCTGAATCCTATCACCGAGAATATGTGAAGCAAGTCCGCTCGTTAGGACGAATAAAAGGTAAACAATTCCTCCTGCAGCGCCGCATATAACAACAATGAGAAGTGATTCCATATAAGATTGTCCAGGGATTAACCATTTTAAAATAGCTTTTAATGCAATTACAACAGCAGACATTGCTGCGGAGTAAATTGTAATAAGAAGTACTGTTTTTGCTGTTTCACTAATATTAAATTTCGCAAACTTAATGATGCAGTACAACATAATAACATTGGAAACGAAGTATCCAAGAATTGTTCCAAGTACAGCACCGTGTCCACCAAATAAATGTAAGAGCGGTGTATTTACTAAAACTTTAACGAGAATACCGACTGAGAAAGCAATCATCGTTTTTCTTTGATAATCGATTCCTTGTAAAATAGCTGCTGAAACTGTGAAAATCGCACTTAATATAGCAGAAGGTGCAAATGAAATTAAATATTGTGATCCACCAAGTGCAATTTCAGGATTTACATAAACCATACGGAATGCATCATAAGCAATACTAGCAAGACCGAATGCAGCTGGGATAGTGAAGAATAACAAGACTTGAAATATCTTTGCAATTTGTTCTTGTAATTCTTCTAGTTTCCCGCTTGTATAAGATTTCGTTATTGCCGGAATGATCGTTAACGAGAATCCAGTAGCAAGTGAAGCTGGAATCATAATTAACTTTTGGGCATAATTCGTTATATAAGCGAAAACTGCATTCGCTGTTTCTAAAGGCTCTCCCATCGCTCTAAGGACATCAGCTACAGTATATTGATCTACTAACGTATAGAGCGGAATTGCAATGCCGACAAATACAATTGGGATTGCATATCGTAGTAATTCCATATAAATATTTTTTAATGGGATATTCGATGCCCTTGACTTTAATTCTCCTTCGGGAGGCTTTAATCTATTATATTTTTTCCAGTACACCATTAAAATCGAAACGCTGGCAAGTGCTCCGATAACAGCGCCAAACGTAGCAACTGCAACAGAAGAGGCGACTGAACCTCCTAATAGTTTTGAGACGATAAAACTACCAACTAAAATGAAAACAACGCGCGCAATTTGTTCTACGACTTGAGAAACGGCACTTGGTTTCATATGTTGAAAACCTTGGAAATAACCACGTGTAACACTCATAGCTGGTACGATAATAAGTGCGAAACTTAATGCTCGCATCGTAAGTGTTACGTCAGCGATAAATTGTGGATCTGGCGTTTTTGAGCGAATAATAAATTGTGATATGTACGGTGCTCCAATAAATAAAGTTAAAAACCCTAAAAAGCCCATAAACAGCATTAATTTTACGCTTGAGTTGTATAATTTTTTGCTTGTACTATAATCACCGAGCGCATTATGTTTTGCAACAAATTTGGAAACGGCAATAGGAATACCAGCTGTTGAGAAGCTTAATAAAATACCGTACCAAGAGTATGCATATCCATATAAAGCGACACCTTGTGTTCCGACTAATAGTTGAAAAGGGAAGAAGTATATAAAACCTAATATACGTGAAATCATTGTTGCACCACTTAATAAAGCAGTACCTTTTAAAACTTTTGAAGTAGACAAAATTCTTTCCTCCTACTCGTGCTGTCTTGCATGCATCGTATACTACTATAAACCCGTTAGCGAAGTTAATACAGTATAAACCATAAATGTTCTAATACTATTCATTTAAAAGTCATATTTCGAATTTTATAAAAGAAAGTACTCATAAAAATTCAAAATATAAGTTGACACTATTTTTAATGTGTGATAAAAATGATAGTAATCAATTCGGAAAATAATATTTGGGCAATGAAAGGGTATAGTAGTGAATATCTCCCTATTTCAGAGAGCTGATGGTTGGTGTGAATCAGTATATAGATTATTCATGAAGTTCGTCCTGGAGCATCTTTCATAAATCTCACATTATGAGGAAATGAAAGACGGTAGTTTATACCGTTATCAAATAAAGTGGTGAAGATTGTTTCACAACTAGGGTGGTACCGCGATATTTATCGTCCCTACGTATTTACGTAGGGACGTTTTTTATTTAGGTCCTAACTTTGTTGTGGCTTCATAACTAGGGTGGTACCGCGATAATTTATCGTCCCTACGTATTTGCGTAGGGGCATTTTTTATTTAGGTTCTAACTTTGTTGTATCTTCATAACTAGGGTGGTACCGCGATATTTTTGTCGTCCCTACGTATTTACGTAGGGGCGTTTTTTATTAGTAGGGAGGGAGTGAACGTATTAGAAAAGAGTATTGATAGAACAATATAAATACCGAATTGTAACAAAGAAAAAGAGATAGAGAGGAGATTAACAAATGAATTCACAGCAATGGACATCGAAATTAGGTTTCGTATTAGCTGCAGCAGGTTCAGCAATTGGTCTAGGGGCGATTTGGAAATTCCCGTATATGGCCGGAATTGGAGGGGGCGGCGCGTTCTTCCTTATTTTCATCGGTTTCACATTATTAATTGGTTTACCGCTATTATTAGCTGAATTCGTAATCGGAAGAAGTACACAAAAAGAGGCTGTTGATGCATATAGAGAAATCGCACCAAAAACATTATGGCCATGGTTAGGGAAATTAGGAATTGTAACTTGTTTCATATTACTTTCTTTCTACAGTGTTGTAGGCGGATGGATTTTATTATACTTATGGAATGCAATTACAGGTAGACTTTGGGAAGGAAATGGAGCATACGAAGCTACGTTTGGTGAAATCATTTCCAATCCGTATTTAGCAGTTGGATCACAGCTATTATTCATCCTTATTACTATTTTCATCGTAAGTAAAGGTGTACAAAATGGTGTTGAAAAAGTAAATAAATATTTCATGCCAGCACTATTCGTTTTATTCTTTGTATTAATCGTTCGTGCACTTACATTAGACGGTGCTGGAGAAGGGGTTCGTTTCTTCTTACAACCTGATTTCTCAAACGTAACATCAGAAGTTATTTTATATGCGATGGGTCAATCGTTCTTTTCATTATCGGTCGGTGTAGCAGTAATGGTAACATATAGTTCATACTTACCGAAGGAAGAAAGTTTACCGCGTTCAGCATTTTCTATCGTAGCTTTAACGCTTGTGATTACATTACTTGCAGGACTTGCGATTTTCCCAGTTGTGTTCGCATTTGGAATGGAACCATCACAAGGACCGGGACTATTATTCATCGTACTGCCAGCTATTTTCAGTAAAATGGCATTCGGGAAATTATTCTTCATCGTTTTCTTATTACTATTCTTCTTTGCTACTATTACATCGGCAATTTCGATGTTAGAAATTAGCGTTGCATCTTTAACTGCAAAAGGTAAAGGGAAACGTGAAAAAATGGCATTAATCGTTGGATTGTTAATCTTCGTTGTTGGAGTACCATCAGCGTTATCATTCGGTATATTAAGTGATCTGAAGATTTTTGGAAAGACAGTCTTTGATTTAGCGGATTATGCAGTGAGTAACGTACTAATGCCACTTGGTGTTTTATTAGTTTCCATCTTTGTTCCTTTAAAAATGAAGAAAGATGTATTAATGAAAGAGCTTGGTGTAAGTAAAAATAAAGGCTATAAACTGTTCGTATTATGGTTATTCTTACTTCGCTTTATCGCACCAATCGCGATTATTATCGTATTCTTAAATGTACTTGGCATTATTTAAAAAGAAAGGTAGCGTATCGCTCTATGATACGCTACCTTTTTACTTTGCTCTTTTTTGCAGTTCGTTTACTGTTACAAACTGATAGCCCTTTTTAGATAAAGAGTCTAAAATACCTTCGATGGTCTGTAAATTTTCATTAGACTTATCATACATAGGGTGCAGTAAAATGATAGAACCTGGTTTTACATTTTTATTAACATATTCAATTTTATCAGCAGCAGACTTATAAAAAGTATCAGGTTCAAGGTCCCATGTAATTGTTTCGATATTATTTTTATTTAAATAATAGGGCAGACCAATTAGCTTTTTTCCGTTAGGTGGTCTAAAATCAATTTCGCCTGTATATCCTGTTTGGCGGATTAATGCATTCGTTTTTTCTATTTCTTCTTTAATAAAAGAAGGTGTTTTAAAAACCATTCTGTTATGAGAGTATGTATGGTTTCCAATTTGGTGTCCAGATTGTACGATATCTTCTCCTAACGATAGGTTTTTCTCTAATTCATTGCCGATTAAAAAGAATGTAGCTTTTGCATTGTATGTATCTAGTAGCGGTAATATTTGTTTTACATTGTTCGTAGGGCCATCATCAAAAGTTAAAGCAATCACTTTTTCATTTGTTTCTACTCGATTTGTTAAATCTCCAAACAATTGAAAACTTCTTGCGTTCATCAATTTGTATGTTCCAAATAATGCTGCAGTAATAATGAATAATGTAACGATTGTAATAATTATTTTCTTTTTCACAAAGCAACCTCACTATATTTTTGGATTGGACTAAAAAGTATTATATCAAACTAAGTAATTTCATGCTTTAAAAAGGATGTGGATGCAAGGAGCAGAGATTTATCATATAATAAAATGCAAAAGGTATATTAGGAGGTGTTTAAATGGCGATTATAATTCAATTGCCGGACACTGCAACGTCTCATGCAAAGCCAAGTATGGAAATGGCGATACTTTGCGTGAGGTAGACAAGTAATATACAATCGCCTAAATGAGCTCGTATCATTTTTTATATTTGGCTTTGCACCTTATTGAAATGAACCATAAAAAATAAGGGGCGAGCAGAAATGAAATACGTTAAAGCTGCAACGGTTTTACCAGAAAGTTTAATTATTGAAATTCAAAAGTATATACAAGGTGAAACAATTTACATTCCAAAACAAGAAACGAAACATTATAAATGGGGTACACGATCTGGAGGAAGAAAACAATTAGATGAAAGAAATAAAGCGATTAAAGAAGCGTTTAAAAGTGGGGTTTCCGTTCATCAACTTGCAGAGGAGTATTTTCTGTCCGGAGAAACGATTAAAAAGATAGTGTATTCTAAATGAAGATAAAAGAGTCTAGTTCAAATATTATTTTGAACTAGACTCTTTTTGCTTTGTATGTATTGGATATATTGTGTATGAATGGACAAGATAATAGAAAAAATGTGCCGTTTTTTTACTAGAATATAGAGCATTTGAGTGAAAAGCAGAAAGGTGAGCATTTATGAATCATTTAGGACAAATAACGATAGAACTATTTTTTGGTTTTTTTGTGCTATTGATTGCTACTAAAATATTAGGGAAAACACAAATATCTCAGTTAACACCATTTGATTTTATTTCTGCCATTGTTCTCGGAGAATTAGTCGGAAATACTATATATGATCCGAAAATAAAAATATGGTCTATTTTATATGCAGTACTTGTATGGGTAGTGTTAATCTATTCAATAGAAGTGATAACACAAAAATTTAGAGGGACGAGAAGTTTTTTTGAAGGATCACCTTCAATCATTATCCGTAATGGGTATATTGATCGGGCACAACTAAGTTCAAATCATTTGGATATTAATCAATTACAACAAATGCTTAGGCAACAAAAAGACATATTTTCAATCAGAGAAGTTGAATATATGATTTTGGAACCTAATGGGAACATAAGCGTTCTGAAGAAAAGTAAATATGAATCACCCACTATCAATGATTTAAGTTTAAAACATAAGCCTGTATACTTACCGATTTCATTAATTAGTGATGGGAAAGTAGTGAAAGATAATTTGAGAGAAGCTGGTTTTGATGAAGGATGGCTGTATAAACAAATAAAGCAAAAAGGGATTACTAAATTTGAAGATGTATTATATGCAGAATGGAAAACAGATGATGGTTTCTTTTGTCAGGAAATGAAGCGATAGAACATAATCGAAGTATGTAATATTCGTTTCTAAGTTATCTTTTACATATCAAAAAGCTGAATCTTTGTATACAATAAAACTAGATCAACAATTTGTATGGAGTGATAAAGATGGAAGCTTTTATTAGAAGTGATCAATACAATTTTATAAAATCACAAGCTTATATTTTAGCAAATGGGCATGCAACGGCAAATGATAGAGGTGTCATTCAAGCGTTAAAATCACTTGCGATTGAAAAGATAATACATGTATTTGAGAATTTAACGGATGAACAGAAAGAGTTAATTGATACGGTATTAACAGTTCAAAATAGAGAAGATGCAGAATCGTTTTTAATGAAAATAAATCCGTATGTCATTCCGTTTCAGGAAGTTACAGCGCAAACATTAAAAAAATTATTTCCTAAAGCGAAAAAATTAAAACTTCCTGATATGGAAGAACTGGATATGAAAGAATTATCTTATTTAAGCTGGATTGATAAAGGGTCAAGCAGGAAATTTATTATAGCGAAAAATGATAAAAATAAGTTTGTTGGTCTGCAAGGTACGTTCCAAAGTTTAAATAAAAAAAGCATTTGTTCATTATGTCATGGGCATGAAGAAGTTGGAATGTTTTTAGTGGAAATTAAAGGTGATATACAAGGAACTTTCGTGAAAAAGGGAAACTATATTTGTAAAGATGGTGAAGCTTGTAATCGTAATATGAAATCACTTGATAAATTACAGGATTTTATTGAGCGATTAAAGAAATGAGTAGAATACCTCTAGTTTATAAACTAGAGGTATTTATTTTTTTGAAGATGTAGAGTGAAAATAAAGTTTGATACAGTGGCTTATTTTGAAGGAGGTAAATATGAATAATATTTCACTGAAAGAAGAGATGTTAAAAGTGAAACGGTGGCCTAAAGATACGATAGCGGCAGGTCGGGGGCATACAGTTGCTCTTAAATCAGATGGCACGGTAGTAGCAGTAGGGCGAAATAAAGAAGGAGAATGCAATGTAAGCGGCTGGTATGATATTGAAGCAGTCGCAGCGGGCAATGTTCATATGGCGACGAACACCGGTAACGCTCATACAATCGCACTGAAATGTGATAATACTGTGGAAGCGGTGGGATGGAATAAGCATGATCAGTGTGATGTGAACGACTGGCATAATATTGTATCGGTTGCGGCAGGATGGCGTCGTACTATTGGTCTTAAACTGGATGGCACGGTAATAGCGGTCGGGCGAAATAAAGAAGGAGAATGTAATATAAATAGCTGGAGAGATATTGTGGCGGTCACGGCGGGTGACTGGCATACAGTTGGTCTTAAATTGGATGGAACGGTGACGGCAGTAGGTAATAATCGATATGGCCAATGTAATGTAAGCGAATGGAGGGGTATTGTGGCGTTGGCAGCTGGTTATCTTCATACTGTTGGTTTGAAATCGGATGGCATAGTGATGGCTGTGGGTCATAATAAACTTGGTCAATGCGATGTAGGCAGTTGGAGAGATATTGTGGCAGTAGCTGCAGGGAGTAATCATACAATCGCTCTTAAATCAGATGGTACAGTGGCGGCAGTAGGTAATAATCGATATGGCCAATGTAATGTAAGCGAATGGAAAGATATTGTAGCGATAGCGGCGGGTTGTGCGCATACGGTCGGTCTTAAATTAGATGGCACGGTGGTAGCGGCAGGTGATAATACATACGGTCAATGCGATGTAAGTAGTTGGCGCAACATCCGATTGCCTGGCAAATAGTTAATGTACAATAAATCACTAGTAATATTATTCTATTTTAGGAGTAATTATGGAATAGGATACGTAGATAAGAATCCCTTCTTAAAAGAGGTTCTTATTTTTTTCCGTAAAATGAGTGTCTAAATGGAATTTTTAAATAAATTTTATTTCAAAGCTACAGTAGAAGAGATAAATAAGACATAGGAGAGCTGAAGAAATGCTTAAAAAGTTTTTGTTTTCTTTACCGGATGTTTTGCTTGTATGCGTTGTTCTCTACATAACATACACAACTACTCTTAGTTTTGGACAGATGTTAGTAATTTCAATTGCAATCGGAATCATTGGTGGTCTTGTTATAAGAATTTGTAAAGATGTATTCACGTATATAAGGTGGACAATTAAACAGAGGAAATCTTGAATATGTTGTATTGCTATTAGGAGGAGATGAAATGACTAAGAAAAAGAGTAGAGTGAAAAACGAGATAGCACTTTGGACATTAACAGCGGTTGTTCTCATCATTGTATGGTACTTTTTTCAAAGATAAAAATGCATCGCACTTAAAAAGTACGATGCATTTTTATTATTTTTTTTGCCAATTTTCTTTTATAAAGTCTTCACGCCCAGATTCTTTTTGCTCAGTAGCATATTTCTCTGGGTTCTTTTTATAGAAATGTTGATGGTATTCTTCAGCCTCATAAAAAGGTGCAGCCGAGCGGATTTCAGTTACGATTGGGTCTTTAAACATACCGCTTTCTGCAAGAGCTTGTTTTGATTTTTCAGCAAGCTCTTTTTGCGTTTCATTATGATAAAAAATAGCAGTGCGATAAGATGGACCACGGTCAAAGAATTGTCCGCCATCATCAGTTGGATCGATTTGTGGCCAATATAAATCTAGTAATTTTGCATATGGAAAAATAGAAGGGTCGAATGTGATTTGTACAACTTCTAAATGACCAGATGTACCGGCTTTTACTTGTTCATATGTTGGGTTTTCTACATGACCACCTGCATAGCCAGAAAGTACTTTATGAATACCAGGTAGTTCATCAAATGGCTTTACCATGCACCAAAAGCAACCGCCTGCAAAGGTTGCGAGTTCGTATGTTTTTTCGGACATTGTTGTAATCCTCCTAAATATATATGTTTTATATAGTATTATACAATCTTTTTTATTGCGCAATAAAAAAGATTTAGAAGTAAAGAGAAATTGAAATATATTTCTTTATAAAGTCTTTAAAATTCCTTCAAAGTTTCTTTTTTTCTGAGTGTTATGATGTAAATCGAAGTGAATATGTGAGGTGATAGGCAATGAATCCACGTATGAAAATTAATAGTTTACAACAAAAAATGAAAGAGAGACTAATATGAAAAAAGAATTTATACAAAGCGATTTAAGAAATATATTGATTGCGGCATGCTTACTATTAGGATTGGTTATTTTGGGATATTTTTTAATAAATAATTACCCAGGTACAAATGAAAAAAAGAAGTTAACAGATGCAACATCTACTTCAGAATCAATTACATCTATTGCTGAGTCAGATGCCAAAAAAAGGGTTACAAAAACTTTTAATATTACGGCGAAAGTAGCAAGCATAGATTTGGAAAATGGGAAAAAGGTAGATGCGTGGACATTTGATGGAACATCACCGGGTACTCAAATTCGAGTGAAACAAGGTGAACGTATTGTTGTAAATTTGAAAAATGAATTGCCAGAACCAGTTACAATCCATTGGCACGGATTAGATGTCCCGGCGGCGGTAGATGGTGTTCCAGGTGTTACGCAAAATGCTATAAAACCAGGGGAAACATATACATATGCATTTAATGCTGATCAGGTAGGGACATATTGGTATCATTCACATCAAAAAAGTGCGATACAAACGGAGCGGGGACTATTTGGAACTATTGTGATTGAACCGAATAAACCAGCTGTAAAATATGAAAAGGATTATACAGTGGCAATTCATGAATGGAAAACAGGAGATATAAAAGCCCGTAATCATAATAGCGAACAAGATAAAGATTGGGATAGCTATCCTAGCAACCATATTCGAAATGAAAAGGCGCAAAATTTAGAAGGACCGTTAATGATGCCAAGTAATGATCAACTTAAAGATTTATCTGATGGAGATGATTACGATGTATTTACATTAAATGATACGAGTGAGGGGCTACGATTGGATGCAAAACCAGGTGAAACAGTACGCCTTCGCATAATTAATGCTGGGAATAATACGCATTTAATGACATTAGTTGGGGCGCCATTTCAAATTATCGCATTAGATGGTCGTGATATAAAAGGTGGGGACGAGCTAGATAAAGCAATTCTTCCGATGGGAGCTGCACAACGTTATGACCTTGTTTTTAAAATGCCGGAAACAACGAGTGTAAAACTTATTAATGTGGATCCATCTAAGAAAATGAATAGAATGTTAACGGCGACTATTGGGAACGGTTCTTTGCCGAAAAAACCTATTGATATAAAGAGTTATCCATGGTTTGACTTTACGAAATATGGAGAAAAAGAAGTTGGCAAGTTTACGATAGATTCAAAGTTTACAAAGGTCTATGATATGGATTTGGCAGAAGGTGTGAAAGATATAAATGGACAAGAAAAATGGGTGTATACGATTAATGGAAAGACATCACCTGATATTCCACCCATTAAAGTAGAGAAAGGAGATAAAGTTAAGATTCGCTTTAAAAATAAGGGGGAAGAAATTCATCCAATGCATTTGCATGGACATACATTCCAGGTTATTTCTAAAAATGGTAAACCAATGGAGGGAAGTCCGATTTACTTAGATACAGTTAATGTTTTTCCGGGAGAAGAATATGAAATTGCTTTAGAGGCAAATAATAGTGGACTATGGATGGTTCATTGTCATCATCTCGTTCATGCGGAAAAAGGAATGCATACGATGATGAATTATGAGGGGGTAACTACTCCATTTTCTACCGGAGATCACTCAGGTAATCATCCAGAATAATAATACGGAGGTTTTCATGCTTTATAGAATGATAGTATTTATTTTAACAAGTGTAAGTATATTTTTATTTTCTCATAGTAGTGTATTTGCTCATACAAGTGTTATAGGAATCACCCCTAAAGAGGGTGAGGTTCTTACAGTACAACCGGAACAGATTATTCTTGAATTTAGTGAACCAGTTACAGGAAATGTAGTCAATATTGAACTGCTAGATCCAAGTGCAAAGAGAGTGCAAGTATCAAAGGTTGAAATATTAGATAACCCAACAAAAATAAAAGTGAAGATACCAAACTTAAATAATGGTACATACACAGTAAGGTGGTCTATGATATCTGCAGACGGACATCCGAGTGAAGGAGGCTATCCCTTTTCAATTGGAGAAGAAGTACAAACTAATGCAGTGGTAGAGGGAAATGTGAGTGGGAATGGCTCAGTATTTTCAGATGTTATGATAGTAACACTACGCTATATTGTAGAGGGAATGATTTTAATTGGAGCAGGAGTAAAGTGGCTCGATATGTTTGTAAAACGTTATAGATTACCTTCTATATTGCAAAGAATGAAAAATATGAAAAAGATTTTCTTCTCTATACTTGTAGTAGGATTAATAGCCGAATTAATAGTATATAAGTCAATTATGCCGAAGGGGAGTTTACTTATTCATTCGCCATTTTCAGTTGTTATTATGATTCAACTGCTATTATTAGTTCTTATGTCTTTGCAACATATGGGGAACGAATGGTATGCGCTAATTTGGGGATTTCTTGTTGCGAGTTTTTCTTTCACAGGCCATGTATGGATTACGAATCCAAATTGGGCAGCAGTTATAATTAGAATGATCCACGTTATGAGTATTGCAGTGTGGCTAGGAGCACTTATTTATTTAGCTCTTGTTATAGCGTGGACAACATTATACAAAATTACATTTGATCAAAAGCGTTTTCGTAAACATTTTAGTATTATTGCTGGTACTTCATTTATTCTAGCATTTCTTTCTGGGGAATTAATTGTGTTTTTACAGACGAGGAATTGGGTACTTTTTAATTTTAATTCAATATGGACGAACCTTTTAAATATAAAGATTCTTACTGTATGTATAATTACAATTGTAGCATGGAGACAAACGAAAACATGGGGTAAAGATATTGGAACAGTTAATCGCCGTTTATTGCTCTTAGAAATTGTTCTAGCTATACTCGTATTATTAGCTGGTATTTGGATGAGTCAAGTTTCGTTTCCGGTAAATTCTGTAACAAGCTAAAATTATAATGTTCATAGGAGTTCTGCAATGTCAATCCGTATTAGATTGCTGTTGTCGTATGTTGCGATGGTAATTATTCCAATCGTTTTTTGCGGTATAGCAGTTATATTAATTAGTGTTACTTTATTTGGTGATATTCGTATTGCAAAAGCAATCATTGGTCTTAATCAAAATAGTCATTCTCTCATTGATAAAGAGCAGGAGGGTGCTATTCGTACAAAAGAAGATGAAGATGATATTTTTAGTAGATTGAAAATTCTTTCATCGTATGCTCCAGAAAAATTGGAAGATATAAATTTTTTAAAGGAAACTGATAAAGAATTAAACGATAATCAAGCAGGATTACTAATTCGAAAAAATGATGAGCTTACATATTTATCTCCATATTTTAAAATCTCTTCGTTTGATAAATACCTACCCGCATTTGAAACAGAAGGACAAAGAAAAGGAATGGATGTGAAAATAGAGGGTAATTCTTTTTACTATAAGCAATTTGATTACTACGATGAAGAGAAGGATAAGGTTAGTATTTTTGTATTTGAGTATGTAAATCCTTTAGAAGAAATGATTAGAGAATTTTTCCCGTATTTCGTATTCTCTTTAATACTTGGGTTAATTATAACGAATGGAATATTAACATATTTTATATCAAGGAGTATTATTAAACCATTGCATTCATTAAAGCAGGCAACGGAAAGAATTCAAAAGGGTGATTTAGAATTTCAAGTAAAGCCACTTGCGAAAGATGAAATAGGTGAATTAAGTTTATCGTTTGAAGAGATGCGTGGGAGGTTGAAGGAATCGGTTGAGTTGCAAATGCAATATGAAAAAAATCGTAAAGAGTTGCTTTCAAATATTTCTCATGATTTACGGACGCCAATTACGGCTATTAAAGGTTATGTACAAGGAATTAAAGAGGGGATCGCTCGAACTCCGGAACAATTAGATAAATATTTAACGATTATTTATAATAAAGTGTTTGATATGGATCAATTAATTGACGAGCTTTTTCTCTTTTCAAAACTTGATTTAAAAGAGGAACCGTTTCAATTTGAAGAGGTTGAAATTAATCAATACTTATCTGATTGTATAGAAGAACTACAGCTTGAATTACAAGATAAGGGAATTGCAGTGAGATGGGATGCTCAAAAGGATACTTCTATTTTGGTAAAAGGTGATCGTGAAAAATTACGTCGTGTTATTACAAATATCATTTGGAATAGTGTGAAGTATATGGATAAAGAAGAAGGATATATAGGAATTCGCATGATCGAATCAATTGATTATGTAACGATTTACATAAAAGATAATGGGGTAGGAATAGAAGAGAAGGCATTGCCTCATATATTTGAAAGGTTCTATCGTGCAGATCATTCTAGAAATTCTAAAACAGGTGGAAGCGGACTTGGTTTGTCAATTGCACATCAGATTATCACACAACATGGTGGTGATATTTGGGTAGAAAGTAAAAAAGGTAAAGGAACGACGCTGGCATTTACATTACAAAAAATCAATTAGAAAAAGGAGAGCATCTTGAAAAGGATTTTAATTATTGAAGATGAAGCTATTATAGCAGAGTTAGAAAAGGATTATTTAGAGGTTGCTGGGTATACAGTAGATATTGATTACTCTGGCGAAAAAGGTTTACAAAGAGTTCTTCTGGAGGATTATGACTTGTTAATTTTAGACATAATGTTACCAGGAATAGATGGATATGAAATTTGTAAACAAGTTCGATTGGAAAAGGACATACCAATACTTATGGTGTCCGCAAAACAAGAGGAAATCGATAAAATTAAAGGGTTAGGTTTTGGAGCAGATGATTATATTATAAAACCGTTTAGCCCGAGTGAAATGGTGGCACGTGTAAATGCTCATCTAGCTCGTTATGATCGTTTAACAGGAAAGCGAGAACTAATAAAAGATGAAATTCGTATTCGAGGATTGTTTATTGATAAATCGGCCCGACGTGTATTTGTAAATGGAACTGAGGTCATGTTAACAGGAAAAGAATTTGATTTATTAACTTGTATGGCAGAAAATCCAAATCAAGTATTTAGTAAAGATCGTCTTTTTGAAACTGTATGGGGGATGGATGTAATTGGTGATGCAGCAACGGTTGCTGTACATGTGAAAAATATTCGTCACAAAATTGAACTCGATCCATTCGATAAATCATATATCGAGACAATTTGGGGAGTAGGCTATCGTTTTACACAGTGAAAAAGGCCAGCAAAGGTGCTGGCCTTTTTTTGTGTAAGTAGATTAAGAAATTACAAGCAAGATCCCCCGCTAACATCAATTAATTGTCCAGTAACCCAGCGGCTGTCTGGAGAAGCGAGAAATGCCGCGGTATCGGCAATATCTTCTACTTCACCTAAGCGATTAAAAGCGGAAATGGTAGTAGCGTACTGTTTCATCATTGGGTCGCTCAAGAGTTCCGCATTCATATCTGTTTTAATAAATCCAGGAAGTATTGCATTCACTGTTATTCCTCGTGCTCCGAGCTGTTTTGCTAGTGTGAAAGTCATTGTATTAATAGCGCCTTTCGTCATGCTATATGCAACGAAATCAGGTAAAGAAATACGAGTGGCAGCGGATGAAATATTAATAATTCGGCTATTGTCACGTAAACGAGATAAAGCTTGTTGGATGATAAAGAACGGTGCTTTTGCATTAACTGAAACCATTCTATCAAAAAATTGTTCAGTCGTTTCTTCAATAAAAGCACCAGGACCAATTCCAGCGTTGTTTATTAAAATATCAAATTTAGTACTACCAGTTCTTTTTTGTAATTCGCTATCTAAAGAACTATAAAGGGTTTCTACACCATGTAAAGATTCAAGGTTTGCACCGATAGAAAAAGCAGATCCGCCATTTGATTGAATTTCATAAACAGTTTCTTCAGCATCTTCTTTTCGATTTCCGTAATGAATAGCAACTAATGCACCGTCGTTTGCTAAACGTTTTGCAATAGCACGTCCAATTCCTCGGCTTGCTCCTGTAACTAATGCCACTTTTCCTTTTAACATAGTTTTCTCATCTCCTCATAAAATTTTATATGTTATTAAGTTGTTTTTCTTTATGTAGTAATGTGAACATACTTAAGTAATATATGAGTATGTGTAAGAAGTTCATTCCGATTTTGTTTGAGAAAAAATAAATAGACTTCCTTTAAATTGATTGAATTTTATTTTTTTTTTTGGAAAAACATGTTGACAATGAAAAGAACAACGTCCTATAATACGTTTAACAAATAAAAGTGAATTAAGAATTTTCTAACTTTATATGTTGTATATGCAAAGAAGAGGAAAGTAGATGGTTATGATCGTTTCAGAGAGCTGCTCCTAGGCTGTGAGAGTAGTAACAATCGAATCATTGAAGATCACCTCGGAGCATCGCTTGCGAAAGGGAAACTGAGTAGAGGGCGACGGCATCGTCTCCGGTAAAAGGACGGGGGTCTAATTGGACCTGCAAAGCTTATATTTCGTGAGAAATATAAGGAAGCTGAGTGGTACCGCGAAACTCTCGCCTCAGCAATCAAAGCTACTAAATTGTAGTAGTTGATTGCTGAGGCGAGAGTTTTTATTTTAAAAATAGAATAAGAGAATGCGTAGAAGCGGAGAGTAAATGATAAAAATTGTTTCAGAGAGCTGCCTAGAAGCTGTGAGGGTGGTAACAATTTCATCATTGAAGATCACCACGGAGCACTACTTTTGAAAACTAGTAAAAAGTAGCGGAGCTGTTTCCGATAGAAAAACAAAAAGTCTAATTGGACTTGCAGAGCTTATATTTCGTGAGAAGTGTAAGGAAGCTGAGTGGTACCACGATTCCCTCGTCTCAGCAATGGATTGCTACAAGTATGTATGTAATTGATTGTTGAGACGAGTATATTTTTAAGGTATATATACTGAATATTCTGTTAAAAATACTCATCTCAGCAATCGATATAAAAATAGGTTGCAAAATAGAGAGAAAAAAAGAGGAGCGATGTGAGATGGGAAACCAGTACATTTATATGAATGGGGAATTTGTAGAAAAAGAAAAGGCAGTTGTTTCAGTATATGATCACGGTTTTTTATACGGAGACGGTGTATTTGAAGGGATTCGTAGTTACGGTGGAAATGTATTTTGTTTAAAAGAACATGTAAAACGATTATATGAATCGGCAAAATCTATTTTACTTACAATCCCGCTGACGGTTGAAGAAATGGAAGAAGCAGTTTTGCAAACATTGCAAAAAAATGAGTATGCGGATGCTTACATTCGGTTAATTGTTTCAAGAGGAAAAGGTGACTTAGGGCTCGATCCGAGAAGTTGTGTGAAACCGAGCGTTATTATCATTGCAGAACAATTAAAGTTATTCCCACAGGAATTTTACGATAATGGATTAAGCGTTGTATCTGTTGCATCAAGACGTAATACGCCAGATGCATTAGACCCACGTATTAAGTCAATGAACTATTTAAATAACGTACTTGTAAAAATTGAAGCGGCACAAGCTGGAGTGCTAGAAGCACTTATGTTAAATCAACAAGGATATGTTTGTGAAGGATCTGGAGATAATGTTTTCGTTGTGAAAGATGGAAAGGTGTTAACACCTCCTTCTTATTTAGGGGCGCTAGAAGGTATTACGAGAAATAGTGTGATTGAGTTATGTGAGCGACTTAATATTCGGTGTGAGGAAAGACCGTTTACTCGCCATGACGTATATGTAGCAGATGAAGTATTTTTAACGGGAACGGCAGCAGAATTAATTCCAGTTGTAAAAGTTGATTCAAGAGAAATTGGAGATGGGAAACCAGGAAGTGTAACGAAACAATTGACAGAGGAATTTAAAAAGTTAACGAGAGAAAGAGGAGTACGTGTTCCAGGATTAGCGGAAAGCTTACTGTAGGTAGGGAGAGGAGTTAATTGAAATGGAGCAACAGTATACAACACGTGAGAAATTGCATTGTGAAGAAGTGACAGGAGCTGGACACGTTATTCAATGCTTGAAGAATTTAGGTGTAACTACCGTTTTCGGTTATCCAGGCGGAGCGATTTTGCCAGTGTATGATGCGTTATACGGAAGTGGTTTGAAGCACGTTTTAACTCGTCATGAACAAGCTGCCATTCATGCGGCAGAAGGATATGCGAGAGCTTCTGGAAAGGTCGGGGTAGTCTTTGCTACCTCTGGCCCAGGAGCGACAAATTTAGTTACAGGATTAGCGGATGCTTATATGGATTCGATTCCTTTAGTTGTCATTACAGGGCAAGTTGCAAAGCCCTTAATTGGTAAAGATGGATTTCAAGAAGCAGATGTTGTCGGGATTACAGTACCTGTTACGAAGCATAATTATCAAGTTCGTGATGTGAATCATTTATCACGTATTGTACAAGAAGCTTTTTACATCGCCGAAAGCGGGCGACCAGGGCCAGTATTAATTGATATTCCAAAAGATGTTCAAAATGAAAAGGTAACAAGTTTTTATAATGAAGTAATTGAGATTCCAGGATACAAAATAGAGCCTATGCCAGACAGTATAAAGCTTAGAGAGGTGGCTAAAGAAATTTCAAAAGCTAAACGCCCACTTCTTTATATTGGAGGAGGTGTCATTCATTCGGGTGGATCTGATGAACTCATCAAATTTGCGAGGGAGAATCGTATTCCTGTCGTTTCCACTTTAATGGGACTTGGTGCATATCCGCCGGGAGATTCATTATTTTTAGGAATGCTCGGCATGCATGGAACGTATGCTGCAAACATGGCAGTAACAGAATGTGATCTACTACTTGCTTTAGGTGTTCGCTTTGATGATCGTGTAACAGGAAAATTAGAACTCTTTTCTCCGCATTCGAAAAAGGTACATATTGATATAGATTCTTCAGAGTTTCATAAAAATGTAACTGTGGAATATCCGGTTGTCGGTGATGTGAAAAAAGCGTTACACAAGCTGTTACATATGCAAATTTGTACACAAACAAAAGAATGGCTTACGAAAATCAAGGAATGGAAAGCTGAATACCCTCTTTCCTACAATCAAAAAGAAAGTGAGTTAAAACCACAACATGTTATTAGCCTAGTAAGTGAAGTAACGAATGGTGAAGCGATTGTTACGACAGAAGTAGGACAGCATCAAATGTGGGCTGCGCATTTTTATAAAGCGAAAAATCCACGGACTTTTCTAACATCTGGCGGACTAGGAACGATGGGGTTTGGTTTCCCGGCAGCAATTGGTGCTCAGCTTGCAAAAGAAGAAGAACTCGTCATTTGTATTGCAGGCGATGCTTCTTTTCAAATGAACATTCAAGAACTACAAACAATTGCTGAAAATAATATTCCTGTAAAAGTATTTATTATAAATAACAAATTTTTAGGGATGGTAAGGCAATGGCAAGAAATGTTTTATGAAAATCGTTTATCAGAGTCAAAAATTGGATCGCCAGATTTTGTGAAAGTGGCAGAAGCTTATGGAGTGAAAGGATTAAGAGCGAAAAATTCAACCGAGGCGAAACAAGTGATGTTAGAAGCAATTGCTCATGAAGGTCCTATCGTAGTTGATTTTTGTGTAGAAGAAGGTGAAAACGTATTTCCGATGGTTCCGCCAAACAAAGGGAATAACGAAATGATTATGAAGAGGTGGGAAGAATGAGTCATACTTTTTCACTCGTTATTCATAACGAGCCAAGCGTCTTATTGCGTATAAGTGGAATTTTTGCTCGGCGTGGTTATTATATTTCTTCTTTACATTTAAACGAAAGAGATACTAGTGGCGTTTCTGAAATGAAACTCACAGCAGTTTGTACTGAAAGTGAAGCGACATTACTTGTTGGTCAGTTGAAAAAATTAATTGATGTACTGCAAGTAAATAAATTATAAGGGGTGTATGGAATATGAAAACGTATTATGAGAAAGATGCAAATTTAGAGTTATTACAAGGGAAAACAGTTGCGGTAATTGGTTATGGATCTCAAGGTCATGCGCAGGCACAAAATTTACGTGATTCTGGTGTGGAAGTTGTAGTTGGTGTTCGCCATGGTAAGTCTTTTGAAGTAGCAAAAGCAGATGGGTTTGAAGTAATGTCTGTTTCAGAAGCGGTTCGAACCGCACAAGTTGTACAAATGCTATTACCAGATGAACAGCAAGCCCATGTGTATAAAGCAGAGGTAGAAGAGAATCTCCGTGAAGGGCAAATGTTACTTTTCTCACATGGATTTAATATTCACTTCGGACAAATTAATCCGCCAAGTTACGTAGATGTAGCGATGGTCGCTCCAAAAAGTCCAGGTCATCTCGTTCGTCGTGTATTCCAAGAAGGAAATGGTGTTCCGGCATTAGTCGCAGTACATCAAGATGCTACGGGCACGGCATTACGTGTAGCGCTTGCGTATGCAAAAGGGGTAGGTTGTACACGTGCAGGTGTAATTGAAACGACATTCCAAGAAGAAACGGAGACAGACTTATTCGGAGAGCAAGCAGTGCTTTGCGGCGGAGTAACTGCACTTGTGAAAGCTGGTTTTGAAACATTGACAGAAGGCGGATATCGTCCTGAAATTGCATACTTTGAATGTTTACATGAATTAAAGTTAATTGTTGATTTAATGTACGAAGGTGGTTTAACGAACATGCGCCATTCGATTTCAGATACGGCTGAGTTTGGAGATTATGTAACAGGATCGAGAATTGTTACAGATGAAACGAAGAAAGAAATGAAACGAGTACTTACAGAAATTCAGCAAGGTGAATTCGCGAAGAAATGGATTTTAGAAAACCAAGCTGGGCGTCCAACATATAATGCGATGAAAAAAGCAGAGCAAAATCATCAGTTAGAAAAAGTAGGGGCAGAGCTTCGTGAAATGATGAGCTGGATTCATGCATCGAAAGAATTAGTAAAGAAATAGAGTAAGAGATTATAAGTGAAAAATACGTAAGAGGGGATTTGAAAAGATGAGAAGTGACATGATTAAAAAAGGTTTTGATAAAGCGCCGCACCGTAGTTTATTAAAAGCAACTGGTTTGAAAGATGAAGATTTTGATAAACCGTTTATAGCTATCTGTAATTCTTTTATTGAAATTATTCCAGGTCATAAGCACTTAAATGAGTTTGGGAAACTTGTTAAAGAAGCGGTGCGTGCAGCGGGTATGGTTCCATTTGAATTTAATACAATTGGAGTAGATGACGGTATTGCGATGGGGCATATCGGTATGCGTTATTCGCTTCCGAGTCGTGAAATCATTGCAGATTCAGTAGAAACGGTTGTAAATGCACATTGGTTTGATGGCATGATTTGTATTCCAAACTGTGACAAAATCACACCTGGTATGATGATGGCTGCACTTCGTATTAATATTCCAACTGTATTTGTTTCAGGTGGTCCGATGGCGGCTGGAAAAACATCTAAAGGAGACGTTGTTGATTTAAGTTCTGTTTTCGAAGGAGTAGGAGCTTATCAATCTGGGAAAATTTCAGAAGAAGAATTAAAGGATATTGAAGATCATGGCTGTCCATCTTGTGGTTCTTGTTCCGGTATGTTTACAGCGAACTCTATGAACTGTTTATGTGAAGTGTTAGGTTTAGCTCTGCCTGGTAACGGAAGTATTTTAGCCATCGATCCAAGACGCGAAGAATTAATTAAACAAGCAGCAGAGAAATTAAAAGTTTTAATTGAAAAAGATATTAAACCAAGAGACATCGTAACGGAAGAAGCAATTGATGATGCGTTCGCGCTTGATATGGCGATGGGCGGTTCAACAAATACAGTGTTACACACATTGGCGCTCGCGCAAGAGGCTGGATTAGATTACGATATGAACCGTATTGATGCCGTTTCAAGACGTGTACCACATTTATGTAAAGTAAGCCCTGCTTCCAATTGGCATATGGAAGATATTGATCGAGCTGGCGGGATTAGTGCCATTTTGAAAGAGATGAGCCGAAAAGAAGGTGTGCTTCATTTAGATCGTATTACTGCTACTGGGCAAACGTTAAGAGAAAATATTGCTCATGCAGAGATTAAAGATAAGGAAGTGATTCATTCTCTCGAAAACCCTCATAGTGAAGAAGGGGGATTACGTATATTAAAAGGAAACCTTGCGAAAGACGGGGCAGTTATTAAAAGCGGGGCAACAGAAGTAAAACGATTTGAAGGACCTTGCGTTATTTTTAATTCACAAGATGAGGCGCTTGCTGGCATTATGCTTGGGAAAGTTAAGAAAGGCGATGTAGTTGTTATCCGCTATGAAGGACCAAGAGGCGGCCCTGGTATGCCGGAAATGTTAGCACCAACCTCAGCAATTGCTGGTATGGGATTAGGTGCAGATGTTGCGCTATTAACGGATGGACGTTTCTCTGGTGCTTCACGTGGTATTTCAGTAGGGCATATTTCACCAGAAGCAGCTGCGGGCGGAACGATTGCACTTCTCAAGCAAGGGGATATCGTTTGTATCGATGTTGAGGAAAGATTGTTAGAAGTAAGAGTTAGTGATGAAGAATTAGATCAGCGTAAAAAAGAATGGAAACGACCAGAACCGAAAGTGAAAACTGGCTGGCTTGGGCGTTATGCACAGATGGTAACATCGGCGAATACAGGTGCAGTTTTAAAAATCCCGAATTTTGATTGAGCCAATTTAAAAGAGATAAGGATGATATGAAATGGTGCAAAAGGTAAAGGAGAGAGTGAAAATTGAAGATATCTTAATGGCTCATAATTGCATGAAAGATATCGTTATTAAAACACCGTTACAACGTGATACAGTTTTATCTGAGAAATATGATTGTGACGTTTATGTAAAAAGAGAAGACTTACAATTGATTCGCTCTTTCAAAATTCGTGGTGCGTACAATTTAATTCAAAGTTTACCAAAAGAACAATTACAAAACGGCGTTGTTTGTGCAAGTGCTGGCAATCATGCACAAGGGGTTGCTTACACGTGTAATTTATTGAAGATTCCGTCAAAAATCTTCATGCCAACAACGACACCTAAACAAAAAGTATCGCAAGTACAATTTTTCGGTGGTGATTTTGCGGAAATTGTATTAGTTGGTGATACATTTGATAGCTCGTTCCAAGAAGCACAGCGCTATTGTGAGGAAAATAGAATGACGTTCGTTCATCCGTTTGATGATCCGTATGTAGTTGCGGGTCAAGGGACAGTTGCAGTTGAAATTATGCATGATATGGAGAAACCAGTGGATTATATCTTTACCGCAATTGGCGGAGGTGGGTTAGCATCAGGTGTTGGTACATATGTAAAAGGCGTTAGCCCTGCTACAAAGGTCATTGGTGTAGAGCCAATGGGAGCTGCATCTATGAAAGAGGCTTTTCTTCAAAATGAAAATGTCGCATTAGAGAAAATAGATAGTTTTGTTGATGGGGCAGCTGTTAAAAAGGTAGGGAAATTAACATTTGAAACTTGTAAAGATGTAATTGATGACATTGTTTTAGTGCCAGAGGGAAAGGTTTGTACGACGATTTTAGAACTGTATAAGAAAAACGCAATTGTAGCTGAGCCTGCTGGTGCACTCTCTATTGCAGCACTTGATCTTTACAGAGATGAAATAAAAGGGAAAACGGTAGTATGTACGCTAAGTGGTGGGAACAATGATATTGATAGAATGCAAGAAATGAAAGAACGTTCGCTCATTTATGAAGGACTAAAACATTACTTCATCATTGAATTCCCGCAGCGTTCAGGTGCGCTAAGAGAATTTCTTGATAAAGGATTAGGACCAGAAGATGATATTACGCGCTTTGAATACATTAAGAAACATAATAAAGAAAATGGTCCAGCATTAGTCGGCGTAGAATTAAAACATAAAGAGGATTATGAGCAATTAACTACTCGTTTTAAAGAAAATAATATTCAATTTATGGAGCTTAATAAAAATCCTATTTTGTTTGATTTGCTTATTTAATAGAAGGAAAGAGTTAGCATACAGTTGTAATTGAAATAAAAAAGATAGATGCAAACAGCGGAAATGCTGCTTGTATCTATCTTTTTATAATTAAACAATATATTTTCCATATTCAAGAAGGATAAAGCTGGTTAACCAAAAGAATATCGCAGTACGAATGATTACATACATAGTAAATTCAAAGGTAGTAAGCTTTCGTTCACGTTTTATTTTTTTAAAAAGTCTAACAGAAAAAAATGAACATAAAAGTAGAACGGCTATAGATATTTTATAAATATTCTCTAACAAACTTACATTTTCTAATAAGTCTTTCAGCATGTTCATCACCTATTCTGTAAAGTATGTTACAGAGAAATAAATCTTGCGGTGTCTAGTTTCGTTTGTTTTTTATGTTCCCTGTATCATCAATTTCTACGTCAGTTGAAATTGTTTGTAAATATTGTAGAGCTTTTTTCTTTTCGTCCTCATTTACAGGGGAGATTTGGTTGTTGCGAATGATGTAAGGATTGAATGACATTTGGACATCCTTTCCTTTAAAAGTTAAAGTTAATACGCCAGTTTCGGCGCTTTTCCCGCTCACATAGCTTGGGAATAAAAAGTTTCCTAATGAGTAAGCGATAGGAACTTTATTATAATACTCAAATCCTTGAAGCCAATGTGGATGACTTCCGACAATCGCGTCAGCTCCTGCTTCAACCATTTTAGGAACATATTGCTTTTGGTATTCTACCGGACGATTTGACTTTTCAACGCCCCAATGCATATAGACGATTAAATAGTCTGCATCTTGCTTTTGTTCTTTAATTGTTTTTGTTACGAGATTTAAATCATATCCGTTCGCAACACCAGGTTTATTGTCACCAGCTACCCAATTCGTATCAGGCATAAATCGAACGAAGGAAAGAAATTTGAACTTTTTCCCTTTTACGGTCATTTCACGTGCTGTATATGCATCTTTTGCATTTTTTCCGGCTCCAATGTAAGGGAACTTTAATTTTTCTACGTGAGAAATCGTGTCTAATAATCCATCTTGCCCATAATCAAGAGTATGGTTATTTCCGATATTTACGATGTCATATCCAGTGTTTTTTATCGCTTGTAGTGTGGAGGGATCACTTTTAATCCAAAATAGTTGTCCAGGAGCTTTCTTTTCTCTCGTTGTAAATGCTGACTCTAAATTAACGAAAGAAATATCAGCTTTTGTTATTTCTTCTTTAACATGCTGGAATGGATAATCGGCCCCGTTTTTTTCGATTACAGGACGTAATTGCCAATCGAACATTGTATCACCAGAGAAGGTGAGTGTGATTTCCGGGTCTTCTATTTTCTTTTCACTTGTTGAAGCGGTTTTATTAGATTTGTTTTGCAAATCGGATTTGTCTTTCGCTTTTGAAGTAAAAGAGTAGTTAACTAATAAAACAATTGGTGTAATGCAAAAGGCTATTAACAGAAATCGTTTTAGTAAAGTTGTCATAAATACCTTCCCTTTTGAGTTTATACCGCAATTTGTAGGCAGTAAAACCCGCGTTAGTTAAAGTTTCACTTTATGTATAACTACAAAAAATTGCGGTTTATGTAGTGAAAAACATTTGTTAATATTCTCAATATTAAGTTAACATATAGATAACCTGTAAATCAATGAATAAACCAAAATATAGAAATAAAGAATTCGAAGGGTGAAGAATGAGAAATGGTTATATTAGGAGCAGTTGTAAATGGGATTTGTATTATATTAGGTACTTTACTAGGTAAATTATTTAGTAGAATTCCAGAAAGTATGAAGGGAACAATTATGCATGCAATCGGTTTAGCGGTTACTGTGCTTGGACTTCAAATGGCCTTGAAAAGTGAAAATTTCCTTGTTGTCATACTAAGTCTTGTAATTGGTACCGTCATCGGGGAATGGCTACAATTAGAAGAAAAGTTAAAACAGTTAGGTGATTGGCTAGAAAATAAAGTTGGATCGAAAGGGAAAGGAAGCATATCAGAAGGCTTTGTAACAGCTACTTTAATTTTTGCAATTGGTGCGATGGGGATACTTGGTGCACTCGACAGCGGGATTCGCGGAAATCATGATATTTTATTTACAAAGGCGATTATCGATGGATTTATTTCTATTATATTAACGACAACTTTAGGAATTGGTGTAGTGTTTTCGGCAATTCCAGTTATTTTATACGAAGGCGGTATTGCGGTTTTTGCAACACAAATTAATAGTTTAGTCCCGAAAGCATTAATGAATCAATTTATAGTGGAAATGACAGCGACAGGTGGTATTATGATAGCCGCTATTGGATTGAACTTACTTGGGATTATTAAAATTAAGGTGGCAAATTTACTGCCAGGTATATTGGTAGTTGGTATAATTGTTTCACTTATTTATGGTTACGGTTTAATAGTAAAGTAGTAGGGGATGAAGGTACATATGGAGGAATTTCAATTTACAAAACGTGTTCATAACATATTACAGATTGCAGCAGAAGAGGCGGAAAATAATATTATTCAACCAGCTCATTTGTTTATCGGCATGTGTAATGAAGGCACTGGAGTTTGCAGCGAGTTGTATATGTATTTGTTTCGTAACGTGGGTACGGATTTTTTAGAAAAACTTTCATTACGAAAACGAGATGATTTGACGGATCAAGAGTATGAAAAAATAGGACAATATAAGGTATCTTATAAGGTGCTAGAAATTTTACAAATAGCGAAGAAACGTATGGAGCGTTTTCAGCAAGTAATAATAAATGAAGGACATGTTATAGATGCACTATTTCGCGCGGGTACGTTTATTGGAAATGCACAAATACAAAAAGATATATTACGTATTCTAGCTGAGCCAAGAGATTTAGCTGTCGATCTAAAATGTTTTGATCCTACTTATAATCATTTAATCTGTACTGTTAGAAAGGCTAACCCTTCTGATTTTGAAAAATTAGCAAGCTTTGTGAATGAGGAATTTGGTGAACGTTGGTTACGTTCAATAGAATATGGATTTCGTACATATAAAGAAAATGTACCTATTTATATAGCAGAACAAGAAGAAGTGATAGTAGGTTTCGCTTGTTACGATGTAGTGAGAGGGAAGAAAGGATTGTTTGGTCCAATGGGCACAGCAAAGCAAAATCGTGTGAAAGGTGTAGGGAAGCAATTGTTACATCGTTGTTTACATAGTATGAAGCAAGATGGATATGAATACGCAATTATTGGACAAGCAGGTCCGATTGAGTTTTATGAGAGAAATTGTAATGCGCGTTTAATACCGATAGAGAATAAGTAACCAACTTCATATAGGGGAGTTGGTTTTTTTATGAAAAAAATGTAGAGATGTAGTGATTTTTACTAGAAAATAGCGGGTTTTGTAGTAAATCTTACAAATAAAGCAAATTACTAAACTTTTTACAAGAAAGGGTGTAGAATGGGTATCTAAAGAAAGAAGGTGTGAAAATGGCCAGCTGGAAACGAAATTTGATGATTTGTTGGCTAGGTTGTTTTACCACTGCAGCCGGTATGAGTTTAGTAATTCCTTTTTTATCTTTTTATATTGAGGAATTAGGAGTAACTGGAACTTCAAGTATTGCACAGTGGTCGGGACTTGCATTTGGTATTACATTTTTAATGGGTGCGATCGTATCACCAATATGGGGAAAACTTGGTGATATACATGGACGGAAATTGATGCTTATTCGTGCGAGTCTTGGTATGGCAATTATTATGACGCTTATGGGATTTGTAACGGATGTGTATCAACTAGTCGCACTAAGATTTTTAATGGGAGCAGTATCTGGTTTCCTTTCAACGGCGATGACATTTATTGCGGCAGAAACTCCGAAAGAACATTCAGGTTGGGCAATCTCCACAATTTCAACAGGTGGCGTGAGCGGTTCTTTACTTGGCCCATTACTTGGTGGTTATTTGTCAGAGTTAATTGGAATGCGCCATGTTTTTCTTGTTACAGGAGCTTTTTTATTCCTTTCTTTTCTCATCGTTTTTTTCTTCCTACATGAAGAGAATCACTCCGCTCAAGCAAAAAAAGTACAAACGAAAAAAGTATGGACGATGGTTCCAGCGAAGCATTTAATTATTAGTTTGTTTGTAACAACATTTATTATTCAACTTGCGAACATGTCAATTCAACCCATTATTACATTGTATGTAAAGAATTTAGAAGGCCCAGGAACAGCTCATATTGAAATGATTGCAGGCGCAGTTATGTCAGCGACAGGGTTAGCGGTTATTTTGGCAGCACCAAGACTAGGAAGATTATCAGATCAAATCGGTCCTCAAAAAACGTTAGTTGTAGCGTTGTTTACTGCAGGAATTATTTTTATCCCGCAAGCATTTGTAACCTCAGCTTGGCAACTATTAATTCTTCGATTTTTATTAGGTATCGCACAAGCAGGATTATTACCTTCCGTACAAACTCTACTAAAACAACATACACCAACCCATGTAACGGGACGAATATTTGGATATAATCAATCGTTTCAGTTTCTAGGTAATATGATTGGACCAGTACTTGGTGGACAAATTGCAGCACATGCGGGCTTCCAATATGTTTTCTTCTCTACTTCATCATTACTATTTATTGCGTGCATTTGGGTTTATTTTCATAATAAGAACGAAGAGGTATCAGAGAAACGACATTTGGAAGTTAGTTAACTAAGTGAATGAAAAAGGAAAAGGATGAAGCAACGATTGCTTCATCCTTTTCTTTAAAATTGAAGACAAAGATAGCTTAATGTACCAAGTTCGTAACTGCGGTGAATGATTTCACCGTTATTTTCACCGCTTCCCATAGCGATAAATAAAGGTACAAAATGCTCTGCTCTTGGTACTGCTAATTGTGCATGAGGGGCGTTGTTCTCCCAATTAAATAATGCATCTTTATCAGTAGTCTGCATATGTTTAATAATCCAATCATCAAATTCAATGGCCCATTGTTCGGGTGTCGTTTGATTCCATTTCAAAGCTCGTAAGTTATGAACGGTAACACCGCTACCGATTATTAAAATATCTTCTTTTCCAAGTCCTTTAAGCGCTTCTCCAATCTTAAATTGCTCTTTTGCAGGAAGGAATGGATTGACTGAAATTTGGACGACAGGAATATTTGCTTCTGGATACATGCGGTGCAAGAGTGTCCATGAGCCATGATCTAAACCTCTCGTCATATTATGATGGACTGGAATACCTTTGTTTTTAAATTTTGTTTCTAACATAGATGCAATGTTAGAAGAACCTTTCGCACGATATTTGATTTCGTATAACTCAGGAGGAAAACCTCCAAAATCATAAATTGTTTCATATTCGTTATCTGATGAAGAAATCGTTAATACTTCACTTTCCCAGTGAGCAGTGAAAATAACAATTGCTTTCGGTTTATATGTTTCTCCAAGTGTTTTTAAAAACCTTGTATAGTCTGTATCTTGAATAGCAAGCATCGGTGATCCGTGTGCTAAAAATAATGATGGCATCATAATAGAAACCTCCCAAAAATATAATAATTACTTTATGTAAGTAACTATACAATTTTATTTTTCGTTCGTCAATATATTAGTTTAAGAGCTAATTGGAAAAGTGAGTCATTTGTCATAATGAAGGCAATTGCATATAATACATAATAAGAATAATGAATGGATATTCATTTTTTGATATACATAATAGAGTTGGGGGCTGACGAAATGAACGTACAGGAAAGTTTCGTTACGGCATTGGATGGATCGGAAATTTATTTACGTAAGTGGCTACCAGAAAGAAATCCGCGAGGGATTATTCAAATTGCACATGGTATGACAGAACATGCAGGTGTTTATACAGACTTTATTGCTGCGTTATTAGAAGCAGGGTATGGTGTTTATGCACATGATCATAAAGGTCATGGGAAAACAGTGAAAAGAGAAGAAGATTATGGTCATTTTAAACCAAATGTAGGTTGGAATGAGGCTGTTTCTGATGTTATTTTTGTATCAGAAACGATAAGAAAAGAGCAGACATGCCCGTTATTTTTACTTGGACATAGTATGGGATCTTTTTTATCAAGACGTGCTGTACAACTGAAAGGTGAATTATATGATGGATTCCTTATTTCAGGAACTGGTGGAAATCCAGGGCTTTTAGGAAGTATCGGTCATAAAGTAGCGACAATTGAGATGAAATTACGCGGAGAAAAAACGAAAAGTCCGATGCTAAACTTTTTATCTTTCGGAAACTTCAATTCACACTTTAAACCAAATCGTACAAAATTTGATTGGTTATCTTCAGATAATAATCAAGTTGATAAATATATTGCGGATCCGTTATGTGGATTCATTTGTACGACGAGTTTTTATCGAGAATTATTTTCTGGTGTATTAGAAGTAAATAAACTAGAAGAGTTCAAGAAAACACCGAAAAACCTTCCGATACATATTTTTTCAGGAGATCGTGATCCAGTTGGGGATATGGGGAAAGGTGTAAAAGAAGTATATGAAAATTATAAAAAATGTGGCGTGACAGATGTAACGCTGCGTTTATATGAAAATGGCAGACATGAAATGTTCCATGAAGTAAATAAAGATGAAGTATTTCAAGATTTGATTTTATGGTTAGATAAGCATATTGTATGAGAAGAAACCTCACTTTTTTGAAGTGAGGTTTCTTTAAGAAGATGGAGGAATAGTTATGAGTGAATTTGTTAATAAAGAATATGTAGAAATAGATTTTCAAGATGTCTTGATTAAAGAAGAGGAATTGAAAAATTGTACATTCATAAAATGCCGTTTTAGAGGGATAGATGCATCGGAAGTTTATACTGAAAATTGTAATTTCATAGAATGTGATTTTACCGGTGCTCTTTTTAACGCTTCTATCCATAAAGGAACTACATTTGCGAATTGTAAGTTTGTTGGTGCGAATTTATTCGTATCAAAGTTTGAAGAATGTAAAATGACTGGTTCTGATTTTGAAGAAGCGAATTTAGACGGAATAACTATCATATCGGGTGATTGGTCCTATACGAATTTAAGGTTCGCGAACTTAAGTAAACAAATGTTAAAGGGTATACGTTTAATTGAAGCGGATCTATATGAATGTAATTTAGAAAAAGCAGATTTACGTGAGGCGGATTTAACCGGTGCACAATTAGGCAAGGCGAAACTTAGTGGTGCAGATTTAAAAGGAGCGGTAGTTGATAGAATTGATTTTACAAGTTTTAATTTAAAAAATGTGAAATTAGATATAGCGCAGGCAGTTGCAGTAGCAAGATGTTATGGGGCTAAGGTGAACTAAATTGTTTGAAAAACCGTTCAAAATGCTGAACGGTTTTTCAAATCATAATAGATTTAAAAATTATTTTCTATATAAGAAGCAATTTCATTAGCAAGAGTCGATGTTAATAGTGTAGATACATTGCTTAAAATGATGATTGTAGCCTCTTTGTCAATTAATCGTAAATAGGAGGACGTAAAGCCGTTAATTCCTCCGTGATGAAATATAAGTTTATTATTTTTTTCAGTTATAGCAATATTCCAACCGTAACCATATCCGTAAGATTCTGCAGTAAGCATACGAGACGTCATCCTACTTGATAAGAAGCGATTTTCTTTTAGTGCCTTATCAAATCTATATAAATCTTCGGCTGTAGAAACTAATCCACCGGCTGAATATGAATTAGACATATGAATAAATGATGCGTTCTGTAGGCCATGGTTTGGATGTAACTCATACCCAGTTGCTTTATGTTTTTGAATAGTGTGATTCAAATCAATACTTGTGTTCATTATAGAGATTGGATAGAAAATTTTATTTTTAAGAAATTCCTCATAAGACATTCCACTTATAACTTCAATAATTTTTCCTAATATAATATAACTTGAATTCGAATAATTGAATTTTTCACCAGGGCTAGATTCAAAGGGGCATGCAATAATCCATTGTATTAGTTCATCTGGTGTTCGAGGCTGTAAAGATTTTAATAAAAAGTCATGTTGAGCAGTAATATTACCGACTCCAGCAGTATGATTTAATAAATGCTTGATCGTAATTTGATTTCCTTTTGGAAAATCGGGAATGAATCGATCTAAAGTATCATGTAGCTGTAATTTTTCCTCTTCCACCAGCATTAAAATTGAAACTGCTGTGAAGATTTTAGTTATTGATCCAATACGAAACTTTGTTGTAGATGTATTAGGTATGTCCCAATTATAATTAGCTTTTCCAAATGACTGCTTATAAAGAGTCTCTTCTTTATGGACTATTAAAATTGTTCCATTAAATTTTTCGATATTCTTATATAAGAATGAATTAATATGTGAGTTTAACAAGTTTCAGGCACTCCTTTAAATGTTGGAATATTCGTTACCTGAAATGAAATCCAACGGCATAGGCAATTCCCCCTAAATGAAATGTTTTTTAAAATACTTTTCTATTTTATAATGCAAGTAATATAAGAAGCAAGTTGATTTAAAGTTATATAAAATAAAGGGTTTTTTATTGCTTGTGGCAATACTTTAGTAGTTCATATTTTAAAGGTGGAGAGAAACAATTATGGGAGTAAGAAAATTGATAGTAATTGAAGCTAGTGAATTAAGTGAACTTGCACTACATGTAAAAGCAACAGCTGCCCGTTCATAATAGTAGTATAATAGTAAATGAGGTGTTCATACTATGGAAGATAAAACATTAGGTATACTACTAGATGTTGTTGGGGAATTATTTTCAGATGAAATATCAATCGCTGTTTCGAATACGAAAGAATATATTTACTATCGGCCAAGTAAACGAATTGATTTAAAGATTAGCGCCGGGGATCCTATTAAGGAAGGGACGATTGCTCATAAAGCAATGGTAACGAAGCAAAAAGCTTCTGAGTTTATTAATCGAGATGTTTTCGGTATTCCTTATCATGGAATGGCCGTACCGTTTTCAAATAATGAGAAGATTGAAGGTTGTGTGACGGCAATTTATCCCGCTTTAACGGATGGGAAGTCAGTCGTTACTTTAAAAACAACAGACGGATGGGTTCCGGTTCCTTTCTCAAAGGTCATGTATTTAGAAGCTAAAGATAAAAAGACGTATGTGAATTCAGAAGAGTTAACAGGAACACATAAGTACTCGCTACAAGAATTCGAATACTTGTTGCCGAAAGATTCCTTTATTAGATGCCACCGTTCCTTTATTGTAAATGTTAATCATATTAAAGCGATTTATCCTGATACACATTCTACTTTTGTACTTTCTATGGATAACGGAGAGAGGGTACCAGTGAGTCAGTCATACGCTAGCTATTTTCGTAAGCTTCTAGGATTCTAAATTTTTCTGCTTTAGAACCTAGATTTGCTGTTTTATCTGAATTTTCGGCATTGTGTACAAAAATCCCTATTTCGATAGTGTTAATGTGTAAAATAATTATGAATATTCATTGAGAGAGGGATTACATATGGAGAATAATTTAGATAGAATTAGGGATCAACGTTTCAAAAATCGAGTAGTTACACCTGAAGAGGCAGCTTCATGGATTGAAAGTGGAATGACTTTAGGGTTAAGTGGATTTACACGTGCTGGGGATGTAAAAGCAGTCCCATTTGCGCTGGTGAATCGAGTGAAGAATGATAAATCTTTTAAAGTAAATGTTTATACAGGGGCTTCTTTAGGTTCGGATGTAGATAAATTATTTGCTGAGGCAGGAATTTTAGGGAAAAGATTGCCTTTCCAAGCCGATGCGACTATGCGAAAAGGAATTAATAACGGAGACTTTTTATTTGTAGATCAGCACTTATCTCATACAGCAGAGCTACTCCGTGCTGACGTTATGGATATAGATGTCGCTATTTTGGAAGCGGTTGCGATTACTGAGGATGGTATGATTATTCCAACCACTTCAATTGGAAATTCCTTAGCTTTTTCTTTAAATGCTAAGTCCATTATTATTGAAATGAATATGGCTCAATCTACACAACTAGAGGGGCTGCATGATTTATATGAACCAGGTAAACAAGGGGAAAGACTTCCAATTCCGCTCGTAAAAACGGATGATCGAATTGGAACAATTGGTATCCCGATTGATGCTGAAAAAGTGAAGGGGATTGTGTTTACGAATCAACTGGATTCACCATCGACAATTGTTCCTCCAGATGAAGAAACTGTCATTATGGCACAACATTTAATAGAGTTCCTTCGAGAAGAAGTTAAAGTAGGCCGATTAACAAAGAGTTTAGCACCGTTACAATCGGGAATTGGTTCAGTTGCTAATGCAGTATTGCATGGCATGCTAGATTCGGAGTTTGAAGATTTAGAAGTGTATTCTGAAGTTTTACAAGATGCGGTCTTTGATCTAATGGACGCTGGGAAAGTTAATTTTGCTTCCTGCTGCTCGATCACGCTTTCTGAAGAGAAAATGCAACAAGTATTTTCTAACTTTGAAAAATACCGAGACAAATTAATGATGCGCCCGCAAGAGATTTCTAATCACCCTGAAATCATTCGCCGCCTTGGATTGATCTCGATTAATACTGCTTTAGAATTAGATATATACGGAAATGTTAACTCTACTCACGTTTTAGGTACAAAGATGATGAATGGTATTGGTGGTTCTGGTGACTTTGCAAGAAATGCACGTCTAGCTATATTTGTTACGAAATCGATTGCAAAAGGTGGTAACATTTCAAGTATCGTTCCTTTCGTTTCTCATGTAGATCATACGGAACATGATGTAGATGTTATCGTTACTGAACAAGGGTATGCTGACTTAAGAGGGCTTGCGCCAAGAGAAAGAGTGGAACTTATTATTGAGAATTGCGTACATCCAATGTATCGTGAACAGCTACGAGCTTATTCCGAGGAAGCAAAAACAAGAGGTGGACAAACTCCTCATATTTTAGAAAAAGCTTTTTCTTGGCATACGAATTATGCTAAAAATGGAACAATGCTTGAAGAGGTAGTAGAAACTGTTTAGAAGTGTAAAAATGATTCTTAATATAATATGCTATAAAGGTTAAAAGAAAAAGAACGCCAATTCTCAGGAATGGCGTTCTTTTTCTTTTAAAAAATTGTTACCTATAATAAAGACTTATAAAAATAATCTCTTATTTACGGAAATAAGAGGTTTTTTAAATTACTTTTCGAATCATTTTAAGAGTTTATATATTGAAGGTGAGGAAAAAGAATCATGAAGATAAGAAAAGCGTTAGTAAGTGAAGCAAATGAATTAAGTGAACTCGCACTACACTCAAAAGCAACGTGGAACTATAGCGAAGCATTCATACTTGCTTGTAAGGAAGATTTAACAATTACCGATGAGTACATAAAAAATAATTTTGTATATGTTTTAGAAAACGATAATACGAAGATTGGGTTTTTCTCATTTTTACGTAACGATAAAGCTCTCGATTTCTTATACATTCATCCTCGTTACAAAGGAAAGGGGTATGGGAAAATAATGTGGAAGTTTGTAATAGAGCAAGCAAAGGAACTAGGAATAAAAAGCTTTACGATTGATAGTGATCCGAATGCAAAAGGATATTATTTGAAAATGGGAGCAAAGTTAATCGGAGAGACACCATCAACGGTTTTTAAGGACCGATTACTGCCCCTTTTGAAATATGATGTGTAAAACTATTAATAGTAGGAGAAGCTGAGAATGGATAATGTAAAGGCAAAAAGAATATATGAAGCACTTATAAAATCCTGGTCGATTGAAACAAGTTCAAAGTGGATAAGTGAAAATCCAGCAAATGGACAGTGTGGTGTAACGGCTCTAGTAATTCAAGATATATACGGAGGGAAAATCAAAAAGACAAAAGTTGGAGAGGAGTGGCACTTTTATAACTGTATAAATGGATATAGGTTTGATTTTACAGAGTCTCAATTCAATGAAAACCTGAACTATTTGGATGTGGAATCAAACCGGGAAGAAGCATTTGCAGATACAAATGAAAAACAATATAGCATTTTGAAGGAAAAGATAATGAAAGAATTGAAATTACCTTTTGACTCTTAATCTTTAATAAGTTACTATAATGGTGGTAACTTATTAAAGGGAACTTCATAGAGTTGAAAGGGGAAATACTTTTGAAAACAACTTATGTAAACGCTACAATCGTAACGATGAATGAACAAAACGAAGTGATAGAAAATGGATATATCATTGTAGAAAATGATCAAATTATAGATGTAAAGAGCGGAGAATTCGCTAATGATTTTGCAGTAGATGAAGTAATTGACATGAAAGGAAAGTGGGTTTTACCAGGGCTTGTAAATACACATACACACGTTGTAATGAGTCTCTTAAGAGGTATTGGCGATGATATGTTATTACAACCGTGGCTTGAGACGAGAATTTGGCCACTTGAAAGTCAGTTTACTCCAGAGCTTGCGGTTGCTAGTACGGAATTAGGATTACTTGAAATGGTGAAAAGTGGTACAACATCATTCTCTGACATGTTTAATCCAATTGGAGTAGATCAAGATGCAATTATGGAAACGGTATCAAGGAGCGGGATGCGAGCTGCTGTTTCAAGAACTTTATTTAGCTTCGGAACGAAAGACGATGAAAAGAAAGCAATCGAAGAAGCTGAGAAATATGTGAAGCGCTACTATAACGAAAGTGGCATGTTAACTACGATGGTTGCACCGCATAGTCCATATACATGTTCTACAGAACTGTTAGAAGAGTGCGCTCGTATTGCAGTAGAAAATCAAACGATGGTTCATATTCATCTTTCGGAAACAGAGCGTGAAGTACGTGATATTGAAGCACAGTACGGGAAACGTCCAGTAGAATATGCAGCAAGTTGCGGGTTATTTAAACGCCCAACAGTTATTGCACACGGTGTAGTATTAAATGAAAATGAGCGTGCATTTTTAGCAGAACATGATGTTCGAGTAGCACATAACCCAAATAGTAATTTAAAACTAGGTTCTGGTATAGCGAATGTAAAAGCGATGCTAGAAGCAGGAATGAAAGTAGGAATTGCAACAGATAGTGTGGCCTCTAACAACAATTTAGATATGTTTGAAGAAATGCGTATAGCAACATTATTACAAAAAGGCATTCATCAAGATGCAACAGCGTTACCAGTTGAAACAGCTCTTACACTTGCGACTAAAGGAGCTGCTGAAGTAATTGGTATGAAACAAACAGGATCACTTGAGGTTGGAAAGTGTGCTGATTTTATTACGATTGACCCATCTAATAAGCCGCATTTACAACCAGCAGACGAAGTATTATCGCACCTTGTATATGCTGCTAGTGGAAAAGATATTAGCGATGTAATTATTAACGGAAAACGTGTCGTTTGGAATGGCGAATGTAAAACGTTAGATGAAGAGCGTATTATATTTGAAGCGGGTCGTTATAAACGAGGTTTACAAAGATAGGTATTTTTAGGCTGTGGGGAAGGTCTTCTCCACAGCCTGTTTTTGTACCTTTCCCTGTGCTATGTGTCAACACTGATAAAAAGAGGGAAAGGAGAAATTTTTTATGAGTGTTGATTAATAAAACAGAAGAGAATGGTTTAGATAAAATCACTAGTTTCAAAAAAGCCTTCACGCAATAATGATTGCATGAAGGCTTTTGATGTTTTCTTATTTTTTTGTCTCATTGACCCATGTAATAATGTCCTGGATGACGTACTCGGGAACATTTGCAGGGATTTCGTACTCACTTGGAAGACTCAATTCCCCGTCACCCTCCGTGAAGAAATGATTCAATTTCGGATATTCTTTGAACTGAACATTCCCGCGGTTTGAAAGTCCTTCCTGCCATTTTGTATAATCTTCTTTTACTGTTACTTGATAATCGCGTGCCCCTTGCAGAATCAGCAAAGGCTCTTTTCGTGATTTTGTCTCCTCAACTGGACGCCACCTAGTAACATCATACATAAAATGAGGAGACGGAAATGGAAAATTGTAGCCAGCTGGCGGATGGTCAGGATCGAAAGTAGGATCCAGGATAAAAGCGAACTGTCTTTTTAGTTCATCGATTACTTCCTTTGGCGCCCCAAGGTATTGACTCACATCAATGGCAGTGTCAGTCAAAGGGCGTGCAGGTGGTGCGAGTAAGATACTTCCTCGAACAAGTGAGGAAGGCGCTTTGCTCAGTATTCGCGGCATTGTGCCAGCACCTTGGCTATGTCCGAGAATGAAAATATTATTTGGATCAATGCCTTCCTGCTGCGCTGCTGATTTTGCTGCATGTATGGCATCATCTGTAGTATCACGGTCTAACGTAACGGGTTCTGCACTCATCTTTAATGCGTGTTCAAAGGTGCGTTTTTCATAGCGTAACACCGCAATTCCGTTGGACGAAAGGCCCACCGCAATGTCTCGTAAGATTTTTGTTCCCAGATATGTACTATCGCGATCATGGATGCCAGCACCATGAACAAGAACAACTACGGGTACCTTTTCACCAGGCTTATGTTTCGGAACCGTTAATGTGGCAGGTAACGGATAGGTAGAACTTCCAATGACGATTTCACGTTCTTTATAGGAAGTAGGTTGATCGTAGCTAGGCTGCGGGATAATATAAGATTCTGGAGGCGTCCTTACCCCAACTTCATCTACTTTCCCACCAGGTGTGAATTTAAGGAGTAACGGTATGGTAGCTCTTTGGGTGGTTCCTGGAATTTCCACCGTCTGATGGACCAAGTTTCGTTCTTTTATCACGGGGGTTCCCATACTTTTTATCCCGCTCCAGTCACTTTGTTTCCACCAGTTTTGTAATGTGTTTGCTGTAAACTTAGATTGAAAAGCAGCAGACGTCAACTGAAGTGCCTCTGCATACTTATCTTGCTGGAGATATTCAAAAAATAACGATGCACGCTCTGTTAAAGAGACTCGTTCCTTTTCTGTAGATTGTTTCGCATGTGTATTTGCGTGAATAGCTGTTGTAAGCGGGAAAGATGCAATGTCAAAAGAAAAGAGCAGGGTAAAGGAAAGTGCTGTTTTTTGTATTTTCTTTTTTTTATTCATATTTTAACCTCCAATATGTGATGGTAAAAACAGGCATGGTAATTATGGTTCTGGTGCAAAAAGGCCTAATCCATTGAAATGTTCATCTAAAACCAACCGTACTGATTTTGTCTTAATAACTCTGGTAACTCTTAATCTCTCTTTCTTCCTTCACTTCATATTTTGACTATACGAAACAAAGCTCTCGTTTTTCTTACTTGATCCTTACAAAAACCTTAAGTATATAAGGTTGTCAAATACCACTTTCTATCTGAACTTCTTTTTATGTGTTAACACTGATAAAAAGAGAATAAGGAGAGATTTCTTAGGGTGGTACTTTAATAATCATTGTGACGAATGTATATCAGTTTCTGTTGAAGAGTTAGTTCCGAAAGAACATTTCCTTCATACAATTGAGGGCACAATTAGTGTTGATTTTATTAAGGAAAAGCAATCCTTTTTAAAAGGATTGCTTTTTTCTTGAACGAATAAATATTCAAAAAAATGTTGCATCTTTCTATTCATATTTCTGCTATAATATATAACGCTTTATATTATTTTATACTTAAGGAGAGCAACTCATGAAGCGAAAAAAGAGCCATTTAATGGTAATGGCACTTGTTACAACTTTATTATTAACAGCTTGTAATAATAAAGCGAATAAAAGTGATACAGAGGCAAAAAAACAAGTATTAAATGTAACAGTATCAGAAGAAATTCCTTCTCTTGATACTGCGAAAACGATGGATGGTACATCAGCACACGTTATGCAAAACATATTTGAAGGTTTGTATGTATTAGATGATCAAGATCAGCCTATTCCAGCGGTAGCAAAATCGTTTAAAAGAAGTGAAGATGGTAAAAAATATACATTTGATTTGCGTAAAGATGCAAAATGGTCAAATGGAGACAGTGTGACAGCTAATGATTTTATGTTTGCATGGAAACGTGCAATTAACCCTGAAACAGCGTCTCAATATGCGTACATGCTCTTTCATGTGAAAAATGCGAAAGAAATTAATAAAGGAACAATGGCTCTTGATAACCTAGGAGTTAAAGCAATAAATGATTATAAGTTAGAAGTGGAACTCGAACAGCCAATTCCGTATTTCTTACAGTTGTTAGCACTACCTATTTACTTACCACAGCATGAATCATTTTTGAAAGAACAAGGAAAGAATTATGCATTGGAACCTAGTAATCTCATATATAACGGGCCATTTGTATTAGAGAAATGGAAGCATGAACAAGAGTTTCAATTAAAGAAGAATGCTTCATATTGGGATGAAAAGAAAGTGAAATTAGACGAGATAAACTTTCAGATTGTAAAGGATACAATGACAGCTGTTAATTTATACGAAGCTGGTAATTTAGACCGGGTGCCTATTAATTCTCAATTTGTAGATAAGTATAAAGGGAATAAGGAATTACATATGTCGAGCGAACCTGGAATGGCTATGCTACGTTTTAATGAGAAAAATAATGCGTTAGCAAATAAAAAGGTGCGTCAATCTATTTCATTAGCGTTAAATAAAGAAGATTTCGTTACTCACTTTATTAATAACGGGGCAAAGTCTGCAAGCGGACTTGTACCGGCTGGTCATATAAATGAAGAGACTGGTAAAGATTTTAGAAAAGAAAACGGAGATCTTTCTCCATATGATTTGCAAAATGCGAAAAAGATTTGGACAGAAGCGAAAAAAGAACTGGGAGTAGACGAAGTAAACCTCGAATTTTTAACATATGAACAAGATAATGCAAAACGTATGGCAGAATATATAAAAGGTGACTTAGAAAAGCATTTGCAAGGATTAACGATACAAATTAAACAACAGCCATTTAAGCAAAAATTACAGTTAGAACAAACAGGAGATTACGATATATCTATGGCAAATTGGGGACCAGATTATAAAGACCCAATTAGTTATTTAGAACTCTTTACGACGGATAATCAGAATAACAAAATGAATTATTCTAATCGACACTACGATGAATTAATAAAGAAAGCGAAAAGCGATCTAGTACTAAATCAGAAGAAAAGATGGGAAGCATTGCAAGAGGCCGAGCGTATTCTATTAGATGATGCTGCGGTCGCACCGCTTTATCAAATGGGCTCAGCTTACTTACAAAAGGATTATGTAAAAGGAATTGAAAAGCATCAATTTGGTGGTGTTTATACTTATAAAAATGCTTATATCGCTAATTAATAAATACAAAAAACCTTACTTTTTAAAAGTAAGGTTTTTTACACATACATTCTATTAAACCGATTTTAATAAAGAATAAAAATTCGTATCATATGGGATATCATCTTGATACATATAATTTTTTAGAACGCCTTCTTTTTCAAATCCTAATTTTAATAGCACTTTATTGGAAGCTTCATTTTCAAGAAAGACAATTGCTCCGATCCGTTTTAAATGAAGTGTGTGGAAACCGTATGATATAACTTCAGAAACAGCTTCCGTCGCATATCCTTTTCCCCAGTGTTCAGGGAGAAAGGCATAACTTATATTGGCTCGTTTATGTTCAGAAGACCAATCATGAAACCCAATTGTTCCAACGAGCTCTTTCTTGTCCTTTAATTCAATTCCCCATTTTATTCCGCTTCTTGTATTGTAACTGAGCTTAAAGTTATGAATGACTTGTTTCACTTGAGCAACATCTTGTAATGGTTTTTGGCCATAATAGCGCAGTACGTCAGTATTAGAAAAGCATTGTAGTATACCCGGTGCATCTTCTTCGGTAAGTTCTCGTAAAATGAGCCGGTCGGTTTTCAATATAGGAAACATGCTCTCACTCCATTTCTTCTGAAACTAGAATTTGTTGTTATTATATAATGTAATCTGAAAATAAAGATTATTCAAGAGGGAAGCATGGTTTTGATCTGTGGTAAAATTGATTGTGGAATATATTTCAAAAAGAGGTTTGTATATGGAGAAAAATTCAATTTTAATTGTAGATGATGATCAAGATATTGTTCGATTTGTGAACGTGAATTTAATGCAAGAAGGTTTTAAAGTTTTTAGTGCTCAAAATGGAGAAGAGGCTTTAAAAATAATAAATAATAACAGAATTCAACTTGCTATTTTGGATATTATGATGCCACAAATGGATGGAATAGAATTGTGTAGAAGGATTAGAGAGAAACATAGTTTACCAATTATGTTTTTAAGCGCAAAATCATCGGATGTAGATAAGGTAATAGGATTTAGTACTGGAGCAGATGATTATATTGTGAAGCCCTTCAGTACAATTGAATTTATAGCGAGAGTGAAAGCTCAATTAAGAAGGTATACATATTTTAATCAAAATGCTGTCCAAGAAATAGAAAAGAAAATAAATATTAGAGGTTTAGAAATAGATGAAGTGTCTAGAACAGTAATGTTATATGGAGAAACAATCAATCTTACGAGAACCGAATATGATATTTTATACTTAATGGCCGCTGCAAAAAATCGTGTATTTACTATTGAAGAAATATAGGAAAGCGTTTGGAAAGAAAGGGCCTATGAAAGCAATAATACAGTAATGGTTCATATTGCAAGATTAAGAAATAAAATTGAAGAGAATCCAAAAGAGCCGAAGTTTATTCAAAATGTTTGGGGAGTCGGATATAAAATTGAAGATTAAATCATTACAAGGCATTAGAGCTAAGTTTTTTATCGCATTCATATGTAGCATCTTATTAGCGACTGTAAGTATAATAACGTTTCAAATATTAATTGGAAATATATATGGTCAAGTTACCGAATTAGAGAAAAAATATTCATTTTTATATTTAATAGCTTTTTTAACTTTTACTACAATATACTTTGCATTCATGACAAAAACAATGATGAAAAGGTTATCTGAAATAAATAAGAACGTGAAAGAAATAAGTAATGGTAATTTGGAAATACATATACCTATTTCGAAAAATGACGAGATTGGTGAATTAGCAGCGAATGTTAATAGGATGGCTAAAAGTTTAAAAGAGTCTATCGAAAATGAAAAAAAATCGCAGGAAACGAAAAATGAAATGATTAGTAATATTTCTCATGACTTACGAACACCTGTAACATCTCTAATCGGTTATGCGGACCTGTTAGGAAATCAGCTTCATTCAAATAGAGAAGAATGTGAACAGTATGTAAGCATATTAAAGCGAAAAAGTTATGAATTAAAAAATCAAGTAGATGATTTATTAGAATATTGTCAAATAAATTATAGGGAGATTGAATTACATAAAAGTGTAGTAAATATGAAAGCGTTCATTGAACAAATTATGATTGATTTTGTACCACAACTAGATGATGCCGATATGAGCTTTTGTATTAATAGTGATAGGGAGTTACATGTGGAAATGGATGTAGCGCTTATGGTGAGGATGTTCGAAAATGTAATTAGTAATAGTATTATGTACGGGAAAGACGGAAAACAGATTTTGATTCAAATTTCTAAAAGAGACATGAATGTTGAAATAGAAGTTAAAAATTTTGGACAATGCATTCCGAATGAGAACCTTCCTTACGTTTTTGAGAAGTTTTATCGTGGTGAAAAATCACGTAGCTCTCATACGGGTGGAAAAGGAATGGGACTTGCAATTGCGAGAAGTATAGCAGAGCTTCATAAAGGAGATATCACTGTGCGTAGTAATGAGGAAGAAACAGTTTTCACTATCGCTTTACCGGATTATAAAGAATTGTAAGAAAGTCGTAAGTATTTCTTTAATATGTCGTAATTTTCACTTCGTATCATGTAGAACAAAGATATGAGGGTGGGGGTGCAACATGTGGAAGAAATATGTATTAGTAATTTTAGTTGCGTTTTTAATTATAAGTTGGAGTGTAGTTTATTTAGCCCATGGTGTTATATCAGTCATTGTTTGGTGGGGGTTACAAGCCTTTAGCTTAGTATCAATCTTTATTTTGATAGGATCAGTATTACTATTTTTGTGGAAAGGTATTTTCAGAAAGCGAATAGATAGAACACTAATCTCCATCGTTCTTTTCTCTATAATTGGAGCTTGGCCTTTAGGGTGGTTCGCTAATATAGGGGGACTTGCTTACCCAGCAGATGTACAATCTATGAGTCCTAAAGCAGTCGTTCGATTTCCTTTGGATGAACGAGCATTAGTGGGCTGGGGAGGCGATCGGTTAGAAACGAACTATCATGTTATAAAACCAAATGAACGATGGGCATATGATATTCTTATTCCGCCTGCTGAAGTGAGAAGTAGTAATTTAGGGGATTATGGAATATATGGAGTGAAAGTAATGGCACCAGCTTCTGGAACAGTTGTATCTATCAATAATGATGAAAAAGATGTAGTTCCAGGAGAGGATGATTTTCAGTCAATGGCGGGGAATCATATTTATATACGACTAGATGAATCAGGGACATTTTTGATTCTTGCCCATTTAAAAAAAGGATCAATTAAAGTGAGGGAAGGACAACATGTAAATGAAGGAGAGGTTCTTGCTCAAGTCGGTAACTCCGGAAGTTCAAGTGAGCCGCATTTACATATTCATCATCAAAGGCAGGATCCATCTAAGGTGAGCATGTTTTTTTCGGAAGGATTACCACTTTACTTTCGAACTGAGAAAGGTGCGATAATGCCAGAAAGAGGTACATACATAAGTGGCAATAAAAAAAGGTATTCCAGTTTTATTGGAATACCTTTTTCTATTACCCTATAAACGTCTGATACAGTAAGAAAATATTTAAAATGATAACAAGTGCAGCAATGATCCAAGCGATAAAGGTTGTTATGCGGTGGTTAACGAGCGCACCCATAATTTTTTTATTGCTTGTAAACATAATAAGTGGTACTAATGCAAAAGCAATACCGAATGATAAGACGACTTGGCTCATGACTAGAGCGTAAGTTGGATTTACACCTAAAGCGATAATAACTAATGGTGGAATCATTGTAATAAAGCGGCGTAAGTATAACGGAATATGCATTCGAATGAAACCTTGCATAATAATATCACCTGACATTGTACCGACAGAGGAGCTAGATAGTCCTGCTGATAAGAGTCCGATTCCGAATAAAGCAGCCGATACTGGACCGACTAACGTACTGAACTGATTAAAAGCAACATCAAGGTCTTCAACATGCAAGCCATTTTTAAAGAATAGTGCAGCAGCAACAATTAACATACTCGCATTAATTGCTCCAGCGATAACCATTGCGATAATGATATCAATAAATTCGAAACGGAAAATCTTTTTCTTTTGTTCATCAGTTGTTCCAACCACGCGGCGTTGTGTCAATGCAGAATGTAAATAGATTGCATGTGGCATAACTGTCGCGCCTAATATCCCTGCTGCAAGTAGTATACTGTCTACACCTTGGAATTTCGGAATAAATAGTCCTGCAAGAAGGGGACTTAATTCTGGTTTTGCATAAAAAACTTGAATCCCAAATGCTATTACTACAATAAAAATCATCCCTGTAATAATAGCTTCTAGTGGGCGAAATCCTCTGCGTTGAAACTCAAGAATAATAAATGATCCGACTGCTGTAATTAAAGCAGCTGGTAACATAGGAATTCCAAATAATAAATACAATCCGAGTGCTGCCCCGATAAATTCAGCTAAATCTGTAGCCATAATAACGAGTTCACCTTGTATCCATAAGCCGATAGACACTGGTTTTGGAAAGTGCTCGCGAGCTATTTCAGGTAAATTATTTCCCGTAGCAATTCCTAATTTAGCTGATAAAGTTTGAATTAATACTGCCATTAAGTTAGAAGCGAATATAACCCATAATAGTAAATATCCGTATTGTGAACCAGCAGCGATATTTGTAGCAAAGTTACCAGGATCAATATAAGCTACAGATGCGATAAAAGCGGGCCCTAAAAACGGTAACAGTCTTTTCCAGCCTTTCGTTTCGCCACTTAAAGCTAAGTGTGCGGATTGAACAGTTGTACTTTGAGAAGGGACTTGTTCATCTTTTGATATATCTTTATTCATAGTAGTTTTCCCCTTTGAAATGTTAACTTGATGAAATTATTGTAAGTATTCTTATTGTTTATTTCAATACATTTAAATGTATTAGATGATATTTTTATTGGAACACAAATGTTTCCTTAGTGCAAATTATATGCCTTGCTGCAATGGATGGTGTCGTGTAATAAAAAATTGGGAGTTTATGGTTTGATGACGTGGGGAAACATAATGAATTAAAGGGCTATTTTTGAAATTTATGTGAACAAAAAGCCGATAATACAGCATATTAATTGATGGAATTGCATTTGTATGATATATAATATATTGGGATTACAACATAACCACAGGGTTTTGGTGTGTAATCTTGTTTTTTATTTTTGTTAACTGATAGAAAATAGTATAAAGAGAAGAAAATGGATTCATTTTCTTATTATATATGTTTTGATATGAACGTTAACTTATACATGATTTTAAAAATTAGATAGGTGGTAGAAACACATTGGCAACTACAAAACCATATAGAGTATTACTATATTACATGTACACAACAATTGAAAACCCAGAAGAATTCGCGGCAGAGCATTTAGCATTTTGTAATTCACTTGAATTAAAAGGTAGAATTCTTGTAGCAAAAGAAGGAATTAACGGAACTTGTTCTGGTACTGTAGAGCAAACTGAGAAATACATGGAAGCAATGAACAACGATCCACGTTTTGACGGTATCGTATTTAAAATAGATGAAGAAGAAGGGCATGCATTCAAGAAAATGCACGTACGTCCTCGTCCTGAGTTAGTTACACTTCGTCTAGAAGATGACATTAACCCACACGAAATAACTGGGAAGTATTTAGAGCCAAAAGATTTTTATGAGGCAATGAAACAAGAAGATACAGTTATTATTGATGCACGAAATGATTATGAGTTTGATTTAGGACACTTTAAAGGTGCGATTAAACCTGATATTGAATCATTCCGTGAATTACCAGATTGGATCAGAGAAAACAAAGAAACACTTGAAGGTAAAAAGATTTTAACGTATTGCACAGGCGGAATTCGTTGTGAGAAGTTTTCTGGTTGGTTAGTTCGTGAAGGTTATGAGGATGTAAGTCAGCTTCACGGCGGTATTGTAACTTACGGAAAAGACCCAGAAGTACAAGGTGAGCTTTGGGACGGACAATGTTACGTATTCGATGAGCGTATCGCTGTACCAGTAAACCAAAAAGAACATGTTATCGTTGGTAAAGACCACTTCTCAGGTGAACCTTGTGAGCGCTATGTAAACTGTTCAAATCCAGAATGTAATAAGAAGATTTTATGTTCTGAAGAAAACGAAGCGAAATATTTACGTGCATGTTCTCATGAATGTCGCGTAAGCCCACGTAACCGCTACGTAGTACAACATGAATTAACGGAAGAGCAAGTAGCTGCTGCATTAGAGAAAATCGAAGCAGGGAAGTAAGCGGAATTAGTGTAAAAAAAGTACTCCAAACTAAAATTTGGAGTACTTTTTTTGATGTGTTTTTTGTTAGTTTTTGTCGGTAAGTCGATATATTTGAAAAATCACTGATAAATTTTGAGTTGCGCCGATATATTTGAAAAATCGCTGATATAGTCGAAAAATCGCCGATAAAAATTTCATTTACTGAAGCGCGTATCACGTATTTGTAATTTGAAAATAACCTTCTTTACTTCTTATCATTTTTCTCTTTCACAGCAGAAAGAACAGTTTGTTTTACCCATGCTTTTCTTCGTTTATGTTGTAGGCTCCATTGGTATAAACTTTGCGCACCTAAAATAAGTGAAATGACGATACCGCTAATTGCTATTAAAAGTGCGAAAAATTCCAGTGGTGACGATATTTTGTTTGTATCGGTGTTTCTTAAAAGATCAATCATAGTAAACCCTAACATTTGTCCTACTACAGAGTAGAGCGTTAAGATTAATAGTAAAAGGCTATCTTTTTTAGAAGCGACGTTTTCTTGATACTTAAACAAACTATCAAGGTTTTGTTTTGCATTTGAGTATAGTACTTCAATGTTAAATAGATTTCTTAAGCGGAAGAAAATATCTTCACTCTGTGATTGGGATACTAGCTCTAAAGAAAAGTAATTCGCTGTAAACGAATTGATTGAATAAATTAATTTCTCTATTTCATTGGTATCTTGTTCAATATTTAGTTCAGCATAAGCGTTTGCCATTTTTAATAAAACAACTTTATGAAATAGATTCAATAACAAGGCGTAATAAAACTCCCCGTACATCTGACTAGCAAGTTTAGCGAATTCGTGTTCACCCTCGTTTGTTATACATGTGAAAATATGTTCTTCCATAATAAAGTAGCGATTTGGAGCCCATCTTTGATATGAATGTTTTATTAAATAATCTTGAATATAAGGAATATTATTTGCGCTAATATACGGCTTACCATCGTCTGTTAATCCGGAAAGACTGGAAGCTCGATATACATCAACTACATGAAGGTCCGACTCTTTATTTATGGATAATAAAGTTTGTACATACATTCGTTGATCTTCAAAGAATGGGAATGTTTGAAAGTAAGAGCTCCGCAATCTCTTTTTCTCAAAGAAGTCTGTTAAGCCATGAAATAAATCGCCGAATATGAGCTTCTCTACTTGTGAATATTGTTTGCCATTACATTCAATACAGATAGTTTCAGTTGTATCATTTTTAGTTTCAAGTACACGGAAGCGGGCGGCAAATTCAATTGCTTCTGATAATGTCATGTTTGGAGCGGTTTCTACTTCTGTCCGAATTGTTAAGAAGCCAAGCTCATAGGGACAAAGTGTTACGTCAATAGAATGAATCTTGAATGGAACGGAAATCAAATTTGTTGTTAAATGTCCAGTTAAGTTAAGGTCTTTAGAATAGCGCTGCAATCCTTTTTGATGCTCTGAATGAGGAAAGAGTATTTTATTTGTAAATGAAAGATAGTAGGCTTCCATATTTTGATGTGAAACTTGAAACTTTCCGTAGTATGTATTTTCATTTTCAAGATGATCAAGTCGAAAAGGGCGAAAATCATTTTTCTGTAAGAAAGGGAACATATTTTGTTCATATCCAGTTTTAAAAGAAAAAGGGAATATAAATTGAAATATAGCTGTTGTTACATCTTTTTCCTCGATTGTTTGTATTGCCTCCATTTACTTTGTTTCCTTTCATAGTATGCTATAAAAACAACATGCCCAAATTCATTTGAAAATAACCACTGTTTTATACCGGGTTAAGAATGAAAATTCTGCTTATTTAGTGGGGGACATGTATAATGTTATGTATACGAAATGTTATAAAATTGTATTTTGAAAAGGGGGATGTTGTATGCGTATTTTAGTATTAGGAGCGGGTGGCGTCGGAGGGTTTTTTGGTGGCCGATTAGTCGAAAAAGGGGAAGATGTTACGTTTCTTGTTCGCAGTAAAAGAAAACAGCAATTAGAGGGAACGGGACTTGTTATTCGTAGTGTGAACGGGGATTTTTCCTTTCAACCGAAATTAATAACGAAAGAAGATCGAACTTCTCCGTTTGATGTTATTTTATTTTCAACAAAAGCGTATCACTTAAACGAGGCAATTCAAGATTTGAAGCCGTTTGTAGGTGAAAATACTGTAATTATTCCATTGTTAAATGGCATTGCTCATGTATCATTATTACAAAAAGAATTTGGCGTGGAAAAAGTGATTGGCGGTTTATGCTTTATCGAGACGACGCTAAACGATCAAGGAGAAATTGTACAAACTAGCGCTGCCAACAGACTTGTGTTTGGAGAAATGAAGTTTCAAGATTCAGAGAGAATACAGCATATCGCTAAAGCATTTGCAGGTACGAAATCTAGTTTTGTTTTAAGTGAAAATATTACACAAGATATGTGGCATAAATATTTATTCATCACTGTAATGTCAGGTGTGACAACATTAATGCGTGCACCGATAGGGCCGGTTCGTGAAAGCGAAGGTGGTCGCGATTTTATCCAAAACTTATTTGAAGAATGTGTGCAAATTATGAAATATATAGGGGCACCAGTTAAGGAAGGTATTGCCCAGGAACATATGAAAACAATTGGTAAAATTTCGTATGATATGAAGTCATCGATGCAGCGGGATATGGAAAAAGGTTCTGCAATTGAAGGTGAGCACTTACAGGGGTACTTACTAGATATAGCAAAACAATTTTCTATAGAAGCACCATTATTGAGTGCGGTATATCAAAACTTAAAGGTGTATGAAGAAATGACCTTTAACAAATCAGCAATACAATTGGATGTATGAAAAAATAAAAAAGAAAGCAATATATAAGTGTATTGCTTTCTTTTTTATGACAAATTATTTATCCCGCTTTAATGGGCAGTAAGACCCCCACCTCAAAATTCAGCGAAAGCAAAGAAGTTAGGTGGGGATCAACTGCCCATAAAAGTCCGATTGGTTCAACTAATAATCAGTGGGGGATGAAGAAAACCCCCACTGATTAAAGTTTCACTTTATTTCTTTTCGTTCTATCTGTCAAATTTATTTCCTGTTCACGTTTACCGTATAATTGATTAATTTCATTTGCTAATGCATCTAAATAGGAATCGGAAAAAATAGGCTTCTTTTCTTTAGACATATGGGTCTCCTTTATCGATTTTTTAATATTCATTATGTATATTTACCGGCGGATTATGCGCAATCATTTAAATTTTTTCTTTTTCAAAATTTTTGTTTACATTTTGAAAATAAAGGAGTATTATAATCCACAGTTTCAATTTTCTAAATCGCTGAAACCGCATGGTACGGGGGACCCGTTCTTATGGATTAGTACGTAATCCAATGGGGTGAATCCTTGAAAAAGGTAGGGCTACTCATAGGCCCGAATCCGACAGCTAACCTCGTAAGCGTTATATTGAGAAGGAAGGTGGAGCTTGTGCGACAAAAAATATAATGTCTACAAGTCTATTTCGTTATGGCTTGTAGACATTTTTTGTTTTCTGAAGAAATCGTTTATCCGCTGTAACTAGCAGAAAAGTTCGTACAAAATTATTGGAGAGTGGACAGCAGTGGTTTCATCTATCAAAAAGTTTTTAATTGGAAGGCCGTTAAAATCAACTGAGTTAGGAGAGCAAAAGCTTAATAAAACTAAGGCGCTAGCCATATTATCTTCTGACGCATTGTCATCGGTTGCATACGGACCGGAGCAAATTTTAATTGCATTAGCAGGTCTTGGGGCAATAGCTTATTGGTATTCCATTCCGATAGCTGTTGGGGTATTAGTGTTATTAACTGCTCTTATTTTATCTTATCGACAAATTATTTTCGCTTATCCGCATGGCGGAGGAGCGTATGTTGTATCAAAAGAAAATTTAGGGATGAATCCAGGGTTAATAGCTGGAGGGTCTTTATTAGTCGATTATATTTTAACTGTTGCAGTAAGTGTATCAGCAGGCACAGATGCGCTTACATCAGCTTTTCCTAGTTTACATGCACATAATGTAATCATTGCGATTATATTTGTTATTTTTATTACTATTTTAAATTTAAGAGGGGTAACGGAATCGGCTTCCGTTTTAGCGTATCCTGTTTATTTATTTGTTCTAGCACTATTTATATTAATTGGTGTAGGTATTTATAATATTATAACTGGTCAAGTTTCACCGACATTACACACGCCAATTGGAACACCAGTTGCAGGAATTAGTTTGTTCTTACTGCTACGAGCATTTGCATCAGGTAGTTCGGCTTTAACAGGTGTTGAAGCAATTTCAAATGCAATTCCAAACTTTAAAGATCCTGCCCCAAACAATGCAGCAAAAACATTGCTTGCAATGGGTGCATTACTTGCTGTTTTATTTTCAGGAATTGTTTTCTTAGCTTATTATTATGGAATTTCTCCAAGTAAAGAAGTAACAGTTGTTTCACAAATTGCTGAACAAACTTTTGGGCGTAATTTCATGTACTATTTCATACAGGGTACAACTGCTTTAATATTAATTCTTGCTGCTAACACAGGGTATTCTGCATTTCCGTTATTAGCAGTTAACCTTGCAAAAGACAAATTCATACCGAGAATGTTTACGATTAGAGGAGATCGCCTAGGTTATTCAAACGGTATTATTATACTTGGAATCGCATCGATTATTTTAATTGTAGCTTTCCAAGGGCAAACAGAACATTTAATTCCGTTATATGCAGTAGGTGTATTTATTCCATTTACACTTTCTCAAACTGGTATGGTATTAAAATGGCTTCGTGAAAAGCCTGAAGGATGGGCTTTGAGATTAACGGTCAATTTAATTGGAGCAGTCATTAGTTTTATTGTAATGAGTATGTTCTTTTTAACTAAATTCGCACAAGTTTGGTCAATCCTTATTTTCTTACCTGTCATTATCTTCTTGTTCCACCGAATTAAGAAGCATTATGATGCAGTGGGAGACCAACTAAGTTTAAAAACTTGTGAGCCACTTGTTCCGATTAAGGGAAATGTAATTGTCGTTCCGGTAGCTGGTATGACTCATGTAGTAGAAAATTCATTGAATTATGCTAAGGCTCTTTCTGCCGATCAAGTTATCGCTGTATATGTTGCTTTTGACAGAGAAGAGGAGAAGAAATTCGAAGAGAAATGGAAGAAGTGGCAACCGGAAGTTAGGCTTGTTACCTTGCATTCTCATTATAGAAGTATTATTCAACCGCTAACAAAGTTTATTGATACAGTGCAATATAAAGCGAGTGAATCAAATTACCGAGTTACGGTCGTTATACCACAGTTCATTCCGAAAAAAGGTTGGCATAACATTCTTCATAATCAATCTAGTTTACTCATTCGTGCGTATTTACTCTATAAAAGAAATGTTGTTATTACGACAGTTCCATATCATTTGAAAAAGTAAGAAGATTTTTTAAGGATAGCTTCATGAAAGTGAAGCTATCCTTTTTGTGTATATGCTATGCATAATTGCATATGAGTCTAAAAGATATATTGATATAATTTTTATATCTATGGATAAGTAGGATTTTTTGTTGTGATATATGGATATTTCAATTGAAATAGTGAAGAGGATTATATTTTGAAATAAGGACATGAAAGCTTGAAAATAAAGGGAATGAAAATACTTCTTTACGTTATATAAATAGCTGTGTTTAAATGACCTTACAGTACAAAACTTATATGAAAACAAAACGAAATTTCATATTTACGTACGTTATTTAGTTTAAAATGAATAATATTTTCATGTAATATATTCACTGTGTGAATGTGGAAATAGCTATAAAATAGAAATTTTATACAATGTTATTCATACTAATCACATATGAAATGTTTTATAGCAATAAGTAAGTACTGTAGCAATAAAAGTTGAGAGAGGTGGTTCATACATGGATCGCGGTGAGAACGTTCTCTATTTTAACCATCTCAAATTATGTGCAAGAAAATAGAATAATAAAATGCGATAGTAATAGTTGCTAATACATAGGAGGAGTTAAAGTGAAAAAGACTTTAATTACAGGGTTATTGGTTACAGCAGTATCTACGAGTTGCTTCATTCCTGTAAGCGCTTACGCTAAGGAGGGGCAAACAGGGGTGAAAGCAGTATATGCACAAAATGTAATTGCTCCAAATACATTATCCAATTCAATTAGAATGTTAGGATCACAGTCACCGCTTATACAAGCATACGGATTAGTTATTTTACAACAGCCAGACATTAAGGTGAATGCGATGAGTAGTTTGACGAATCATCAAAAGTTTGCAAAGGCGAATGTACGAGAGTGGATTGATGAATATAATCCGAAGCTAATCGACTTAAATCAAGAGATGATGAGATATAGTACTAGATTTAATAGCTATTATAGTAAGCTCTATGAACTCGCAGGAAACGTAAATGAAGATGAGCAGGCCAAAGCAGATTTTACAAATGCATATGGAAAATTACAACTGCAAGTACAAAGCATTCAAGAGAGTATGGAGCAAGATTTACTAGAGTTAAATCGATTTAAAACGGTATTAGACAAAGATAGCAATAACTTATCGATTAAAGCTGATGAAGCAATAAAAACACTACAAGGATCAAGTGGAGATATTGTGAAGTTAAGAGAAGATATTAAAAGAATTCAAGGGGAAATTCAAGCTGAACTAACTACTATTTTGAATAGACCTCAAGAAATTATTAAAGGTTCTATAAATATCGGTAAACAAGTATTTACAATTACAAATCAAACTGCGCAAACGAAAACAATTGATTTTGTGTCTATCGGTACTTTAAGTAATGAAATTGTAAATGCTGCAGATAGTCAAACGAGGGAAGCAGCTCTTCGCATTCAGCAAAAGCAAAAAGAGCTACTACCACTTATTCAAAAGTTATCACAAACTGAAGCAGAGGCGACACAAATTACATTCGTTGAAGATCAAGTAAGTAGCTTTACAGAACTAATCGATCGTCAAATTACAACTTTAGAAACGTTATTAACAGATTGGAAAGTTCTAAACAATAATATGATCCAAATTCAAAAGAACGTTGAAGAAGGCACATATACAGATAGCAGTTTACTACAAAAACATTTCAACCAAATTAAAAAAGTAAGTGATGAAATGAATAAACAAACGAATCAATTTGAAGATTACGTTACAAACGTTGAAGTACATTAAAAATAAGTAACGATATAGGGAGAGAAGAAAAATGACAAAAAAACCTTATAAAGTAATGGCTCTATCAGCACTTATGGCAGTATTTGCAGCAGGAAACATTATGCCAGCTCATACGTATGCAGCTGAAAGTACAGTGAAACAAGCTCCAGTTCATGCGGTAGCAAAAGCTTATAATGACTATGAGGAATACTCATTAGGACCAGAAGGCCTAAAAGATGCAATGGAAAGAACAGGTTCAAATGCTTTAGTAATGGATCTGTACGCTTTAACAATTATTAAACAAGGTAATGTTAACTTTGGTAATGTATCGTCTGTTGATACGGCTTTAAAAGGGAAAGTGATTCAGCACCAGGATACAGCTAGAGGAAATGCGAAGCAATGGTTAGATGTATTAAAACCACAGCTTATTTCAACGAATCAAAATATTATTAATTACAATACGAAATTCCAAAACTATTATGATACTTTAGTTGCTGCGGTAGACGCAAAAGATAAAGCGACTCTTACGAAAGGGTTAACTAGATTATCAAGTAGTATTAATGAAAATAAAGCGCAAGTAGATCAGTTAGTAGAAGACTTGAAGAAATTCCGAAACAAAATGACGTCCGATACGCAAAACTTCAAGGGTGATGCAAATCAAATTACATCTATATTAGCTAGTCAAGATGCAGGAATCCCGCTTCTGCAAAATCAAATTACAACGTATAATGAAGCGATTAGTAAGTATAATGCAATTATTATTGGTTCATCAGTTGCGACAGCTCTAGGGCCAATTGCCATTATTGGTGGTGCAGTAGTCATTGCTACAGGTGCAGGAACGCCGCTAGGAGTCGCGTTAATTGCAGGTGGTGCAGCAGCAGTAGGTGGTGGTACAGCTGGAATCGTATTAGCGAAGAAAGAGCTTGATAATGCACAAGCTGAAATTCAAAAAATAACAGGACAAGTTACAACTGCTCAATTAGAAGTAGCTGGGTTAACGAACATTAAAACACAAACTGAGTATTTAACAAATACAATTGATACTGCAATTACAGCGTTGCAAAACATTTCAAACCAATGGTACACAATGGGATCAAAATACAATTCTTTACTTCAAAATGTAGATTCAATTAGTCCAAACGACCTTGTTTTCATTAAAGAAGATTTAAACATTGCGAAAGATAGCTGGAAAAACATTAAAGACTATGCAGAAAAGATTTATGCGGAAGATATTAAAGTAGTAGATACGAAAAAAGCTTAATCAAATACGAATCGTTAGAGCATTACGTATTGATGAAAGATTTGAAGCTCCTGTTCAGTTGTGAGCAGGAGCTTTTTATACCCTTATAAAGAAAATAGGTGAAAAGAATGCAGAAAAGATTTTATAAAAAATGTCTTTTAGCGTTAATGATTGCTGGGGTGGCAACGAGTAACGCATTTCCTTTACATCCTTTTGCAGCAGAATCAAATGTAAAAATATTGCAAGAAAATGCGAAAAATTATTCTCTCGGACCAGCTGGATTCCAAGATGTAATGGCGCAAACGACATCGAGCATATTTGCAATGGATTCATATGCGAAATTAATTCAAAATCAGCAAGAGACTGATTTAAGTAAAATAAATTCTATTAATAGTGAGTTTAAAGGAAGTATGGTTCAGCATCAAAGAGATGCAAAAATTAACGCGGCGTATTGGTTAAATGATATGAAGCCGCAAATTATGAAAACAGATCAAAATATTATTAATTACAATAATACTTTTCAAACGTATTATAATAGCATGCTAATAGCGATTGATCAAAAGGATAGCGTAAAGTTAAAAGCGGATTTAGAAAAGTTGTATGCGGATATTGTAAAGAATCAAAATGAGGTAGATATATTATTAGGAGATTTGAAAGCCTTTCGCGATAGAATGGCGAAAGACACAAATAGCTTTAAAGAGGATACAAATCAACTAACCTCGATTTTGGCAAGTACGAATGCTGGTATTCCAGCCCTAGAACAACAAATCAATACATATAACGATTCAATCAAAAAGAGTAATGATATGGTCATTGCAGGGGGCGTACTTTGCGTAGCGTTAATAACATGTCTTGCTGGCGGACCGATGATTGCTGTTGCGAAAAAAGATATCGCAAATGCAGAACGAGAAATCGCTAATTTAAAAGATAGAATTTCTGGCGCACAAGCAGAAGTGGCAATATTGACAGATGTAAAAAATAAAACAACAAATATGACTGAAACGATTGATGCAGCAATTACAGCACTGCAAAATATATCAAATCAATGGTATACAGTTGGTGCAAAATATAATAATTTACTACAAAATGTAAAAGGAATCAGCCCTGAAGAATTTACCTTCATAAAAGAAGATTTACATACAGCAAAAGATAGCTGGAAAGATGTAAAAGATTATACAGAAAAATTACATGAAGGTGTAGCGAAGTAAACAGTGGACTAGTTCCGCTGTTTATTTTTTATCCTGTTTTTTGTGAGAGGTGGACTTGTAATTTGATAGATAAATTTCTGATTAAGCTTTTTGTATTTAATGTTTTAATGAAAAAAGCTATACTGTAAGCAAAACTAAAAATTGGAAAGGAAATACTAGAACATGGAAAATTATCTATTATTTATCCTTACAGCAATGTTAATCATAATGATGCCTGGTCCTGGTTTTGCACTAGTTACAAAAAATACTATCTCGCATGGTAAAAATGGTGGGATAAAGACTGTTTTAGGAACGATATCTGGAATGATGATTCATACAATAATGGCTACGTTAGGACTTTCTGCTATCTTAATGAAATTTGCTATGTTATTTACATTTATAAAATATGCTGGGGCAGTTTATTTAATTTACTTAGCTGTAAAGTCAATTAAAAGTGCCTTACATAAAAAAGAAGATATATCAGGTTCGGTAGAAATGGAATCTAAAAATATTGGTGCAATTAAAAGCTTTAGACAAGGATTTACTACGGCAATTTTAAACCCAAAAACTGCTGTATTTTTCCTTAGTTTTTTACCCCAATTTATTGTGAGTAATCAAAATCATTTCCTACAATTTCTTTTATTAGGAGTCACATTTACGACTTTGACAGCAATATGGTATTTACTTTATATCTCACTCATACGTCAATTAAGAACTTTTTTAAGAAAAGAAAGAGTGAATCGTACAATAGAGGGGATTACAGGCGCCGTATTATTAGTATTTGGAGTTAGATTGTTTTTTCAAAAATAAATATGTATATGAAAAGAGAAATAATTATTATTGATTATTTCTCTTATTTACTTATTCCAAAACTACTATTTTACAATTGATTTCACACCTTCATATTGATTTTAAATATATCTAATTTGAACGTTAAAACTGACTTCTTCAATAACCTGACCGGTTTGCTTTATAAGAAACAATCTTACATTATGGGAGCGGGCTGATAACCAGTAGGGGAGGGATAAAAAAACATTGATTAAAGTTTTGTTTTAAATACTAAGTGTAGTAGAAGTGCAGTTAGATAAAATTCAGTAGTCGAAATTTCTTGTATAAAGCTGTATAATGCTTGTAACGAAAAGGAAATACAGGAAAGGATATGTAATGAGTTACTATGGATAAAGATAAACAACAATTAAGCGTTGAAGTTGCAAGATTATATTATCAATCAGATTATAGTCAGCAAGAAATTGCTAACAAATTAAATATTTCAAGGCCGACTATCTCTAGATTATTAAAGTACGCGAAAGAAAAAGGATTTGTTCAAATTAGTATAGCCGATCCATTTGCTGATTTAGATAACGTTGGAAATTTACTGAAAGAAAAGTACAACTTGCTAGAGGCACATGTCGTGTTTTCACCAGTGCCAGAATATGCAACGATTACAGAGTATATTAGTAAATATGCAGCTGAGTATATGGAAAAGACGGTTAAAAACGGTGATATCGTTGGTGTAAGCTGGGGAATGACGATGTATGAAATCGCTAGAAAAATCGTACCACAACATGTAAAGGGTGTAGAAGTTGTCCAGTTAAAAGGTGGTATTAGTCATTCGAGTGTAAATACATATGCGAATGAGACCATTGCTTTATTTGCAGATGCTTTTCAAACGACGCCAAGAAATTTACCACTACCAGTAATATTTGATAATGCAGTGACAAAGGAATTAGTAGAGCAGGATCGACATATTCATCACATTATTGAAATGGGGAAACAAGCGAATATTGCAATTTTCACTGTAGGAACAGTGCGAGACGAAGCGCTGTTATTCCGATTAGGCTATTTCGATAAGGATGAAACAAGTTTACTCAAAGAACAATCAGTCGGTGACATTTGTTCACGATTCTTTGATGGAGACGGAAATATTAGTAGTGAAGAAATTAATCAACGTACAATTGGGATTGAGTTAGAAGAATTAAAATTGAAGAAACGTTCTATTTTAGTTGCCGGTGGTAATAGAAAAATAAAATCAATTGATGGTGCGTTACGTGGCGGGTATGCAAATGTATTAATTATTGATCAGCATACAGCAAAAGAACTGTTACATTATCAAAAAGATTAGAAATAAAAGGCTTTCTCAAGATGTTAATTTTGAGAAAGCCTTTTATTTTTACTATGAGTAAATCAAGGTGTAGTATCTTGTAAAGTATTTGTAAGAAACGCTCTTCATTTGATCTCCCTTTTCAAAGGTTATGGAGTTAGCCATAACATCTCTGTCTACAAAACTCCATCCATCTTGCTCCATCATTTTGATAAAAGGTTCCATTTTTCCGCGTTTTACTAAGTATGGCGATTGATCATCTATCGAACTTACTTCTACTATCTCTTTATTTTGAATAGCCAGTTTAGACATAGCTAAAGCAAATGGAATGGGATTACCTTCTTGGAAAATAACATCCCTTTTTTGAAAAATAAATATGGATAGTAAGGTGCATACTAGCAATGTGAATATAAAGAATTTTGATTTTAACAAGGGGATCACATCCTTTCAATTATAGGTTTATACTATTTTCAATTTATCTCAATAAATTCCTTCGTGAAAAAGAATGAACAAAATTTCAAAAGTGTATTTACATTTGTTCAACTAAGAGTTAGAATGAAGTTGTTAAAAGATATGAGGAGTGAAGATAATGAATATTGCAAAGTTAATTGACCATACAATTTTAAAAGCTAATACTACAAAAGAAGATGTTATGAAAGTAATCGAAGAAGCAAAGGAATATAAATTCGCTTCTGTTTGTATTAATCCTACATGGGTGAAGCTAGCTGCTGAAGAATTAGCTGGACATGATGTAGATGTTTGTACTGTAATCGGTTTCCCATTAGGAGCAAGCACGACTGAAACAAAAGCATTTGAAACAAAAGATGCTATCGCAAAAGGTGCAACTGAAGTTGATATGGTAATCAACGTAGGCGCTTTAAAAGACGGCGACAACGAGTTCGTTGAAAAAGACATTTATGAAGTAGTACAAGCAGCAAAAGGAAAAGCGCTTGTAAAAGTAATTATTGAAACTTGCCTATTAACAGATGAAGAGAAAGTACGCGCTTGTGAATTATCAGTAAAAGCTGGTGCTGACTTCGTAAAAACTTCAACTGGATTCTCAACTGGCGGAGCAACTGCTGAAGATATCGCATTAATGCGTAAAACAGTAGGACCAAACGTTGGTGTAAAAGCATCTGGTGGCGTTCGTACACGTGAAGATGCAGACAAAATGGTAGCTGCTGGAGCTTCTCGCGTTGGAGCAAGTGCTAGTGTTGCAATCGTATTAAATGATGCAAAAGGTGCTACAGATAACTACTAATCATTAATGAAGTCAAAAGCAATAGATACACTTTACTTTGTGTATCTATTGCTCTAATAATTGAAAAAAATGTAAGCGGATACGAATGGGAGGAGACGGCTTATGAAATACTTAATCGGTATTTTTGGCCTCGTATTGATTTTAGGTATCGCTTGGCTTGCTAGTAATGATAGAAAGAAAGTCAAATATCGCCCAATCATAACGATGGTTATATTACAATTTATTTTGGGATTTTTATTATTGAATACAAGTGTAGGGAATATATTAATTAGCGGAATAGCAGATGGTTTTGGAGAGTTATTAAAATATGCCGCTGATGGTGTGAATTTCGTATTTGGTGGATTAGTAAATCAAAAAGAGTTTTCGTTCTTTTTAAGTGTATTAATGCCAATCGTATTTATCTCAGCATTAATAGGTATTTTGCAACACATTAAAGTATTACCTATTATTGTGAAATCTATCGGTCTAGCATTAAGTAAAGTAAATGGAATGGGGAAACTAGAATCATATAATGCAGTTGCATCTGCGATTTTAGGACAATCTGAAGTGTTTATTTCAGTTAAGAAACAATTAGGGTTATTGCCAGAGAAAAGAATGTATACATTATGTGCATCTGCAATGTCTACCGTTTCAATGTCTATCGTCGGATCATATATGGTGTTATTAAAACCGCAATACGTTGTAACCGCTTTAGTTCTTAACTTATTCGGTGGTTTTATTATCGCTTCTATCATTAACCCGTATGAAGTTACTGAAGAAGAAGATATGTTAGAAGTACAAGAAGAAGAGAAAAAGACTTTCTTTGAAGTATTAGGGGAATACATTATAGATGGATTTAAAGTTGCGATTACAGTAGCAGCTATGCTAGTTGGTTTCGTTGCTCTTATCGCATTCATTAATGCAGTATTTAAAGGTGTAATTGGTATCTCATTCCAAGAAATCCTTGGTTATGTATTTGCACCATTTGCATTTATTATGGGTGTACCTTGGCATGAAGCAGTTAATGCCGGAAATATTATGGCAACAAAATTAGTATCAAATGAATTTGTCGCTATGACAGATTTAGCACAAGGAAACTTTAATTTCTCAGACAGAACGACAGCGATTATATCTGTCTTCTTAGTTTCATTTGCAAACTTCTCTTCAATTGGAATTATTGCAGGGGCAGTTAAGAGCTTAAATGAAAAACAAGGGAATGTTGTCGCAAGATTCGGTTTGAAATTACTTTTCGGTGCAACATTAGTAAGTTTCTTATCAGCAACAATCGTTGGCTTATTATTTTAATAGATTTATATCATATAAAAAGGAATGGTGATTGTAATGAGAATGGTAGATATTATTGCAAAAAAACGTGACGGCAAAGAATTAACGACTGAAGAAATCAAATTCTTTATTAATGGATATACAGATGGAAGTATCCCTGATTATCAAGTGAGTGCGCTTGCAATGGCAATCTTCTTTAAAGATATGACAGATCGTGAACGTGCAGATTTAACGATGGCAATGGTGGAGTCTGGAGAAACAATCGACTTATCAGCAATTGAAGGAATTAAAGTAGACAAACATTCAACTGGCGGTGTTGGTGATACAACAACATTAGTATTAGGGCCATTAGTAGCTGCTTTAGATGTGCCAGTAGCAAAAATGTCTGGTCGTGGTTTAGGACATACAGGCGGAACAATTGATAAATTAGAAGCGGTAGAAGGATTCCACGTTGAAATTACGAAAGAGCAGTTCATTGATATTGTAAACCGTGACAAAGTTGCTGTTATTGGACAAACAGGAAATTTAACACCAGCCGATAAAAAGATTTATGCATTACGCGATGTAACAGGAACAGTAAACTCAATTCCTTTAATCGCAAGTTCAATTATGAGTAAAAAAATTGCAGCTGGTGCTGACGCGATCGTACTTGATGTAAAAACAGGTGCTGGCGCATTTATGAAAACAGAAGAAGATGCAAAAGAATTAGCGCATGCAATGGTACGTATCGGAAATAATGTAGGACGTCAAACTATGGCTGTTATTTCAGATATGTCACAACCTCTTGGATTTGCGATTGGTAATGCTCTAGAAGTGAAAGAAGCGATTGATACGTTAAAAGGTGAAGGTCCAGAAGATTTAACAGAATTAGTACTTGTATTAGGAAGTCAAATGGTCGTACTTGCGAAAAAAGCAAATACATTAGAAGAAGCTCGTGAAATGCTAATTGAAGTTATGAAAAACGGAAAAGCAACTGAGAAGTTTAAAGAGTTCTTAAGCAATCAAGGCGGAGATAGCTCAATTGTAGACAATCCAGAAAAAATGCCACAGGCGAAGTATGTAATTGATGTACCAGCTAAAACTTCAGGTGTTATTTCTAACATTGTTGCAGATGAGATTGGTATCGCAGCTATGTTACTTGGTGCTGGACGTGCAACAAAAGAAGATGAAATCGATTTAGCAGTAGGATTAATGTTACGTAAAAAAGTTGGCGATGCAGTAAAAGAAGGCGAACCATTCGTAACAATCTATGCAAACCGTGAAAATGTAGAAGATGTAAAAGCAAAAATCTATGAGAACATTGCTATCGCTGAAACAGCAGTGGCTCCTAAATTAGTTCATACAGTTATTACTGACTAATCATAATTACACTTACTTTGAGGAGGAAATAATATGGATAAGAAAAAATATATTGAAGAAGCAAATAAGATGTTAGCAAAAGCATATATTCCGTATTCAAAATTTCCTGTTGGTGCAGCGTTAGTTACGAAAGAAGGTAAAATCTATACTGGTTGTAATATAGAAAATGCTTCTTACGGTTTATGTAACTGTGCAGAAAGAACAGCGATCTTTAAAGCAGTATCGGAAGGTGAGCGCGATTTTAGTTACTTAGTTATTACAGGAGAAACCGACGGACCGATTTCACCATGTGGTGCTTGTAGACAAGTAATTGCTGAATTCTGTGAACCGAAAATGCCAGTTTTACTAACAAATGTAAAAGGCGACGAAAAAGAAGTAACTGTTGAGCAATTACTTCCAGGTGCTTTCTCGATAGAAGATTTAAAATAAATTGAAAAGCCATTCCGCAATTATGAATTGTGGGATGGTTTTTTTATTTTCAACAATTGAATGTAATATTTTGTTCATATTCCGTTCATAAACTTTGAGTAAAATGATTGCAGCGAATATAGAAAGTTTACAGCAGGAGGAATAAAATGAAGAGATTATATAATGCAGCATTCATTTACTTAATTATCGGTTTATTATCAGGAGTATTTGCAAGAGAGTATTCGAAAGCACAAGGAATTAAAGGAACCACAATGTTGCAATTGGTGCATACACATGTATTAGTGCTCGGTTTCGTATTCTTTTTAATTGCTTTAGCTTTATGTAAAGTGTTTCATGTACAAGAAACAAAGAGCTTTCGTGGATGGTTTGTTGTTTATAATGTAGGGTTAATTTTTACTATTGCTACAATGCTATGGAGAGGTCTTCTACAAGTAAATGGAACTGACTTTAACGGTTTAAGCCATATGGCTGGATTAGGTCATGTTATTATAAGTATCGGGCTCGTTTGGTTTATGATTTTGCTCAAAAAGTCTGTTAAATAGATAGGAGTGGGGAGAGTATGATAGCACTTTTATCAAGTATTTTAGCGGTTTGTATGGCTGTTGGTGTCATGTTTCTACGCTTTAAAGCAGCGAAAAAACCGGTAACGAAAAAGAAAATTATATTACCGCCAATTTTTATGAGTACTGGTGCAATGATGTACTTCTTACCAGAGTTTCGATTAACATCGTTAGAAATAGTAGAGGCAATTAGTGTAGGACTTATTTTCTCTATATTTCTAATTAAAACAACTAAGCTTGAAATAAGGGCCGAACATATATTTATGAAACCGTCAAAAGCATTCATATTTATTTTAGTCGGATTATTGGCTGTACGAGTAGCGTTAAAATCATATTTAAGTCAATCAATTGATTTAGCACAGTTAAGTGGAATGTTTTTCTTACTCGCATTTGCGATGATTGTATCGTGGAGAATTGCGATGTATCGCTCGTATGTTAAATTAGAAAAGACAGTCAACTACCCCCACTGAGATGAAACGTTTCATCTCAGTGGGGGCTTGAGTTCGAACGCTAGGTCTTTTCGTCTATCGCTAGACAGTTTGACGCTCTAGCATCCATGCCACCTTCCGGTAACACCCCAAGTATGTTTTTGGTTGGTACTGGCAACGAACGATTGTTTTCCCACTTGCACCACCCTTTCGAAAAAGAGCAGGTCTTCCTTGTGGAAGAAGCCACCACTCAGATGAATCCGGCGTGTGCTACAAGCCCCGACAAGTCGAGTACACATGGATGGTTGACGCACCCACTAAGCTATGCGCGAAGCAACAGCCTTACATTTTTGCACTTCTAATAGAATCGGCGTTTTCACTTTAAGATTCTCTTCCAATTCTATAACTTTTGATTTTTTCAAGGTATTCAATGCACCGTTAATATCCGCATGAATACATGTTCCTATTTTACATTGGTACAGACCACGAGTCATTCGTTTGCCACTAAAGTGATAATACGTCTTATCATCCTTAGTCCAAACTGGAACCGGATCTTTATCAAGAAAACTAGCTTTTGAGGTATAGCTTTCTTCTTGTTTGAAAAATCGGATACCTTCTTTTATACATTTATTCTCAATTGCCGCAATCAGTTTATGAAACGGGATTTGAACAAAGTTTTGGTTATTCTTTTTCCCCATATCAGATTTTTGTTTCCAGCCAGCGTTATACCCTACGACAACCGTATCTATGTTGCATGCTTTCACTTTTTTGAACAACAAGCCTACCGTTTGTGAAATGTAACCATTTATTTGTCTTTCCCGTTTATGCCAAAGTGCAGCCATTTGATTCGTTACAACGCGTTTAGAGAGTCCATTCTCCACATTTTTCAGTTGCAGATTACGTATCATTTTGTTGAAGTACTGGTTAATGGATTTTAGTTTTTTTCCATCAATTAAAAATGCATCGCCTGTATTTGTTACACAACTTACTAATCTATCTACACCTAAATCGCAACTCAAAGCGTTATTCGTAGTCGTGGATGGTTTCTTCATTTGAGAAACGTGCATGTCATATGTGTAATGCACCTCAAAGAACCGACCTTTTTGCTTCGGTACAATCTCAATGTAGGAGATTTTTTTATTTCTTACGTTTTTCGGCATACGTATTTTAATAGAACCAAATTTTTTTCTAAATGCCACATTCATCGGAATCATCCAATACCCGTTATCATCCACTTTTGGAACTTGATAGATTTCAATGATTCGTTTGTCAGTGGAACGAGAATAATTCGGAAACTTAGGACAGCCTGTGAACTTCTCAGGATTTTTCTTCCACTGTTTCATTGCTTTAAAAAAGCTCTTCACTTCTGTAAATAAACTTCTACGAATCGCTTGAACAGAGTTGGATTGCATGCCCCAGTAATTCATATCGGTTTGCATGGCAGTATCCACTTCTTTTACAGTAGCCATTTTATTATGGTTCAAGTAACTTTGTTTAATGGTATACAATCCAACATTTCGCAACGCTTTTGAACTATGTGACATGCGCTGAAGTAAGCGAAATTCTTTTGCAGTCAAGCAAGCTCGCCCGAGATTTTGTTTTTGCGTGAGTCGTTGCATGTTTTCTCTTTTCTTTTGTTTACGTAATACCTTCACTGCTTTCTTTCTAGCCATTATTTTCACCACCTTTCTTAGAAAGTTCATTACTTTTGACAAATCAATATTTGGAACGCAATGCAAAAATAGTCTTTATCGCAATTCCTATTGGCTCAAGTAACAAAATGATTATGATTATCCAATTTCGGTGTCTTATTATCTATTCCCTCCTTATATAACGGCAGATTGTATCGTAAGACAAAAGAAACAAATATTTACCCCAGGAACATTATTATGAAAGAAACAAAAGAGTTCAGCCTTATTGCCGAAAAGGATAAAAAGAGCTGGAATTTCTAAATAGGAATTCCGGCTCTTTTTATGTTTTATACGATTGTTTTTCTCGCTTTAATTTCATTTGCTTAATTTTAAACGTATTTGAGCATCTTGTAATGCAGCGGGTGTAACGTTAAGACCATGTTGATCAACAATTTTTGTGTTTAATAAAATGGAATCTAAGCTTCCACGAAATGTTTTTGTATAGTTTTGACGCAACATTTGTTGTTCTTGTTTTTCATCAACTGTTAATCCAGATGCTTTTTCTTTTTTTGATAATTCGTTAATACGGAATAAAATGTTTTTCATTTGATTCACCTCTAGTTAAATTAATTACATTAGTTACTTACTAATGTATAGTTATTGTAACTTATCTTTTAATAAGTGTCAATGCCTAGAAACATTCCTTGTTTTGTAAGTGTATGTAGGGATAAAGAATGAAAAAACTAAATACTTGAAATAGAAAAGACGCTAATATACAATACCTTAGTAGGGTATATAAACGTATTATTTTACATTATGGAAGTAATAAGCAAAAAGGAGTATGTATGAATGAATGCAGTAATTTCAAAGAAAGAAACTATCATCTCATATACGATTGCTATTTCATTTATTTTAGCAATGGTAACAGCAGGTGTGTTATTAAATGATCCAGAAGTCATTTTGCCGGAAATAGCAGCAATGGCAGTTGCTTTATGGGCGTATCGTGAGCCAGGGTGGTTAAGACAACCAGAAAAAATCTTTATTGCACCGTCAATAACAGCTGTAATTGGTTTTATGGTGAATCAAATGGATATAGCCTATTTAGGGAAAGTAAGTTTAACACTTGTATTGATGTTGCTGTTTTTACGTGTAATTCAATCTAATTTAGCACCATCTATTGCGACAGGTTTATTACCAATAGTAACAAATGCGACGGAATGGTCATTTGTTATCGCAGTATTCGCTTTTACATTTATTTTAATGGTAGGTGTTCTTATATTTAAATTGAACAACGGTATTGAGCGAAAAATGAATATACAGTATAAATATATGACTGTATTTCTAATATTAAATTTCGTGTGGATCAGTTTATGTTGGATAACTGGTTATGAAAAATTAGCAGTTATTCCACCAATATTAGTTGTCGTGTATGAATCACTTCAAAAGCCGATGTACAATGAAAAAATGGCATTTAAACAAATATTAGTATTAACTACATCAGCAACTGTTGGAACGTTATTGTATTTTTCCATTGATTCATGGATTGTAGTCACTTTATTCAATATGATATTAATGCTTATTTTATTAAAAATCGTTGGAGTACGTATTCCAGCAGCGTATGCATTTCCATTACTTCCGCTCGTATTTCCTGATGAAATGATAAAAATGTTACCAGTAGCTTCATTTGCTGCGGGGGTATTTTTATTTGGTGCAGTACTACTGTATAAAAAGTGGGAGATGAAGCAAAAGGGCATGCAGAAGAGTTAAATATAATTGGCGAAAAAAGGTAAGCTCATTTCACTGTAGCTTACCTTTTGTATGTATTACCAATATAGAGTAGTATCATAAAGGCCAACTAAAATGAGTAGTATCCCTGCTATAAGCTGAATGGTTTTTCCTATTTTTCGGCTCTTTTTAAGTAGTGCCCCATTTAATTCAAGGTAGGAGATGATGAACATTAATATAACAATAGGGAGAGCAGTTCCTATCGAAAAGAATGTTGGAAACAAGTAACCATAATTATATGAGAAAGATAGAGGGATTAACGTTCCGAAAAATAGAACGAACATAGTCGGACAGAAAGCTAAGGAAAAGAAGAATCCAAGTAAAAATGAGCCAACCTCATTTTGTTTCCGTATAAATTTGATTGAGAAGAAATTTCGTCCTTTAATAATGCCTGCCAACATTAGCCCCATTAAAATTAATAAAGGTCCAATTATCTTTCGTAACCACGGGAAGTACAAAGTTAATATTTGCTGAATCTCTTTTCCTAAAAACCATACAAATAGTCCAAGAGTTGTAAAAGCTATTATTTTTCCTAAAATGAATAACAATATATGTTTCCATGCATGTCCCTTTTGTAAAGATTGATTTCCATAAAGTGTAATGGCACTAATGTTTCCTGTTAATTGACAAGGAGCAAGGGTTCCTACTACGCCTAATAAAAACGCAAATAAAAGAGGTACTGATTTCGTAGCATTCGCGACATCCATTAAAGGAGCCATGAGTTGATAGCTCCATTCACTAATTGTTGAAAACACCTTATATTCACCTTTCTAATTAAATTGGAATGTGCCCTCTTTCGTAATCTGCTTCCACGTTTTACCCTCATCTGTAGAAAGGAACACATTTGCTTTCATTGTAGCAAATACTATTTCAGCTGAATTTTGAGGGTTTTGTGATATGTACATAATTGTATCTTTAGGGTCTAAAGGTGGTATTTGTATACTCCTCTCTTCATTTGTAGCAATTGATTTCTTCGTTATGATTTGTTTATTGATGGGGGCGTAAATAACATCTTCATTACTTAATGTAACTGCTGTCGATTCAAGTGATGTAGAGAATAGTTCAAATGTATTTCCGTAATCTGTAGATAAATAAACACCGTTTTTAGCACTTACCGCGACTACACTAGCTTGATCCGGATGTACGGAAAAGGAATGAATCGTACTTGAAAGACCTTTTAACTTACTATTTTTCCAATCTTGTCCGTTGTTCGTACTGAAATAAAAACCTTGTTGTAATTTAGAATTTGGACGCTCATTGTATAAATAAATTGCTTCCGTATTGTATCCGACAGCAAGGTTATGAAAATCAGATTCTCCATAGAATGCTAGCTTTTCAAGGGTATTACCGCCATCAGAACTTTTCATTAACCCTAAAGGATTTTTTAAATTTGCGCCTGGTGCAGGATGACCACTGGCAAAGAATCCGTTCTTCGTTGCCTGAAATCCCATATAATCATGTAGCTCAGTCTTAGTTTCAAGCCATTTTCCATTTTGGTAAACTTTTATCCCGCTATGAGTGGCGATAGAAACTCCAGGCATATTTCCTGCATAGCCAATTCCATGAATGTGCTCGATTTTTCCAGATGTAGTTTCTTTATAGAAGTTTTGCGGAATCGTAGTTGCTGTTTCTGTATTTTGGGGCTGAGATTGCACCGTTTTTTTCTTCACTGGTGCTGTTTCTGCGTTGCTAGAACATCCTGAAATTATGAATAAAGAAGTAATTACTAACCTTGTTGCTACGTAACGTTTCAAAGTTGTAGCTCCTTTCCTATATGTGAGATTTTAAGTGTATGGAATAAATGTCAAGAAATTGTGGAGTAGTATGCATAATTTAGATTGGAAAGGGCTCTAGAAATGAAAATTTTCCTTTCTCTATGGGCACTATTAATTGACGAAAAATTATAACAATAATAGAATGAATTGTATTGGGTAATTAGATTTACAAGTATACATAGAACGCTAGGGGGATTATTATGAAATCAACATTTTTTGCTCAAAATAGAGAACAATTAGTAAACACATTACCAGATGAATCTATTACTATTTTATTCGCTGGACAAGCACCTCATATGTCAGCGGATGCACATTATAAATTTGTGCCGAATCGAAATTTTTACTATGTAACAGGAATTGATGAACCGAATGTTATTTTCATGTTGAAGAAGTTTGGAAATAGTGTAGAAGAAACACTTTTCATTGAAAAGTCAGATCCAGTAATGGAAAAATGGGTCGGTAAAACAGTTTCTAACGAAGAAGCAGAGAAAATTTCAGGTATAAAGAAAGTTGTATATTTAGATAGCTTTGAAAAGACAATGTCAAATATACTTTTTACAGAAAATGTGAAGCATCTATATTTAGATTTAGAGCGTCGTGAGTGGAATGGTACGGAGACAAAAACGCTAGCATTTTCTAAACATGTAAGAGAACAGTATCCACACGTTTTAATTGGTAATGTATATCCGAATATTTGTGAATTACGAGTGTTTAAAACAGAAGAAGAAGTTGAAATTATTAAAGAAGCGATTGCTGTAACGAAAAAGGGCATTTACAACGTACTTAAGCATGCAAAAGCTGACATGATGGAGTATGAGTTAGAAGCTCAGTTTGATTTCACACTGAAATCATCTGGCATTAAGCATCATGCGTTCAATACAATTTTGGCAAGTGGAAAAAATGCTACAGTTCTTCATTATGAAGATAATGATGCACAAATTCAAAATGGTGATTTAGTACTGCTAGATTTAGGCGCTCAAAAAGACTACTATAATGCTGATATTAGTTATACTTTTCCGGCAAATGGAACATTCTCTAGTCGCCAAAAACAAATGTATAATATTGTATTAAAAGCATTGAAAGAAACAACAGAGCTCATTAAGCCAGGGGTAAAGTTTGCTGCATTAAATGAGCATACAAAAAAGGTACTGGCAGAAGAGTGTAAAGCAATTGGTTTAATTCAAGAAGACGAAGAGTTATCGAAATACTATTATCACGGTGTCAGCCATTTCCTTGGTTTAGATACGCATGATGTAGGAACATATAAAGATAGAGTGTTAGAAGAAGGCATGGTTATAACAATTGAACCTGGTCTTTATATTGAAGAAGAAGCAATTGGAATTCGTATTGAAGATGACATTCTTGTAACGAAAGACGGACATGAAAACTTGTCAAAAGATATTATTAGAGAAGTTGAAGAGATTGAAGCGTTTATGAGAGAAAACAATGTAAATATAAAAAAAGATGAAGTTGTTACGAAATAATCATTAGAAGAGGCGCTCAATTTTGGGCGTCTTTTTATTTAGCTCATTGCATATCTCCATATTTTCTTGAAAATCATTTTTTATAATGATTTTGAAAAAGAAAAAGGAGGGGTTTCCATGAAGAGATTTGTGTTAACAGCAGTTACAGTCTCTGTCATATCTTTAATTGCTGCATGTTCTGCGACCACAAATACAACAAACGATCATAAAGATATGAATGATAAAAAAACAACACAGACTGAAACGGCTACAAAACCATTGAAAGTTGAAATAGGACCAGAAGTTACTTTAATAGCGAAAGAAGAAAAACAAAAATTAAGTAACGATGTTATTGTTCCAGTCTGGACATTTAATGGCTCATCTCCTGGTCCAGAAATTCGAGTAAAAAAAGGGGAAAAGGTGAAAGTAACATTGAAAAATGAATTATCTGCACCCGTATCTATTCATTGGCATGGATATCCTGTCCCAAATAATATGGATGGAATTCCAGGCGTGACGCAAGATGCGGTTGAATCAGGAAAAAGTTTCACCTATGAATTTGAGGCGAACATACCAGGAACGTATTGGTATCATTCACATCAAGATTCTGTAAATCAATTAGATAGAGGTTTATATGGAGCGCTCATTGTAGAAGATACAAAGAAAAAATATGATAAAGATTACACAGTAATGTTAGATGAATGGGTAACAGATAAAGAAGAGATTAATAATCAGTTAAAAGAAATGACAAAAGGGCAAAAAGATAATAAATCTAAGGGAAATGAAAATAAGAAAAAGAATGATGATAAGAACGGTATGGATCATTCCGGTATGGACATGGGCAGTGATAAAAAAGACTCTAGTAATATGGTAGGAATGGACCATGGAGATATGAAGATGGAAGGTCATGATATGGGTATGTATGACTTATTCACAATCAATGGTAAAAGCGGTGATTTAGTAGAGCCATTAAAAGTGAAAAAGGGGGATAAAGTCCGTCTTCGACTCGTTAATGCTGGTTATCTATCACATGATATACATGTTCACGGTCATGATATAAAAGTAATTGCGACAGATGGCCAACCAATAAATGATCCAAAAGTTATTAAGGATAAAGTAATTTCAATAGCACCGGGGGAACGTTATGATGTTGAATTTACTGCTAACAATCCTGGGAAATGGTATGTTGAAGACCATTCAGAAAATAAAGGTGCAAAAGGAATGAAAGCTGTTATTGAATATGAAGGTAGTAAAGAGATGAAAGACAAAGCAAACGAAAAAGAGAAGTTATCAAAATTAGACATGACGAAATATGGTGCTAAAAAATTAGGAAGTTTCACGTTAAATCAGCCGTATACTGCCACATATAATATGGACTTGAATACGCAAATGAATGGAAATGAAATGGTATATACAATTAACGGAAAGGTATTCCCAGATATTGACCCAATTCCAGTGAAAAAGGGTGACTTAGTAAAAGTAAAATTAGTAAATCGCTCTAAAATGGACGATCACCCGATGCATTTACACGGTCATTTCTTCCAGGTGTTGAGTAAAGATGGAAAACCGGTAGAAGGTTCTCTGATTGTGAAAGACACTTTGAACTTAAAACCAGGAGAAGAATATGAAGTAGCCTTTGTAGCAGACAATCCGGGTGATTGGATGCTCCACTGTCATGATTTACACCATGCTTCAGCGGGGATGGTAACAGAAGTGAAATATACAGATTATAAATCTGACTATGTTCCAAACCCAAACATTCCTAATAAGCCAGAATAATATGAAGCAGTTATCCTATGGATAGCTGCTTATTCAGTTTCGTTGCAAGTATCAATGTATATGTTGATCATGAGCGGGTGAAGATGGGGGAGTATGATCTGGGAATGTCACGAATACGGCAACGATAATTACCACACTAATTGATAGTAATAACAAAAAACGCCGTTGAATAAAAGTAGAAAAGGTTTCTGATAGAAGCTGAATCATACATGACATAGTTATTGTTATCGTAAGTAAAAGACTAATAAACAGTATACTATGCGCTTGTTGAGCATTTAACATTTCTGTAATCATTGCTCCCATCATGCTTGCCATTAATCCAGAGAACATTCCTTCTAAAGCAGTATATAGGTGAAAACGTAGACCTACTAAAAAACCGATACAACCACTAATCAAAATTGCAAGCAAAGTAGAATATAGTAATTCTCCTTTAAAAAGAATACCGAAATAAAAACCGATACTTAAACCTGTACTCATACTAAAAGACATAATAAATACCATATACTCCATTAGGGTACCATTACGTTTAGAAATATATGATGTAATAAAAATCGAGATACAACAAAGTGTTAAGGCCGTTAATGTGTAAGCGAACATTATGATACCTCCCTGTCCTATCGTTCATTTCATCATATGTTCATATGGAGAGTACTTATGCTTATTTATCTCTGCATATTATCTGCACAATTTCATAATTGTAAGCAAGAAGGCTCCTGATTTTTTAGGGCGTCTTTTTAATTATGAGCATGTGAATGTAAGAGTTAAATGAAGAGTTTCTATTGTGAAGCCATAAAGAATAAGCGTATAATATTATAGGTCTCCCATTTGCGAGACAAACCGCGAATGATAAATAAGATTGTTGTTTTATCATCGCCTCTAAACAGATAGACAATGAAAGTAACACTGGAATACAGATAGGGAGTTATAAAATGAAATTAATTATTGCCGAGAAACCAGATCAAGGTTTGGCTCTTGTTTCACAGTTTAAATATCGCCGGAAAGATGGATATTTAGAAGTAGAAGCGAATGAGTTATTTCCAAATGGAGCGTACTGTACATGGGCAATTGGTCATTTGACGCAGTTATGTAATCCAGAACACTATCACGCAGAGTGGAAAAAATGGTCACTTAATACGTTACCTATGATTCCGGAGCGTTTTCAATTTGAAGTAACAAAGTCAAAGTATAAGCAATTTAACGTTGTGAAACAGCTGTTACATAATCCACAGGTAACAGAAATTATTCACGCGGGCGATGCTGGACGTGAAGGGGAATTAATCGTACGAAACATTATTAATCTTTGTAACGTGCAAAAGCCGATGAAACGTCTTTGGATTTCATCTTTAACGAAACAAGCTATATACCAAGGGTTTAAAAATTTATTAGATGAAGCAGATACAATTAATACGTATTATGAGGCGTATACAAGGTCATGTGCGGACTGGGTCGTTGGTATGAATGCATCGCGTGTCTTTAGTATTTTGCTAAAGAAAAAAGGAATGAACGATGTATTTTCAGCTGGTCGTGTACAAACACCGACACTCGCGTTAATCGTAAAGCGTGAAAAAGAAATAGAAAACTTTAAGTCAGAGCCGTTTTGGGAAGTGTTCGCAACCTTTAATATAGAAGGAAAGAAGTATGAGGGGAAATGGGAGAAGGATAGTGAATCTCGCTTACAAGACCCTGATATGGCAAATAAAATTGCGGCATTTTGCCAAGGGAAACCGGCAGTAGTGAAGGAAATGAAAACGGAGCGTAAAGAGTTTCAGCCACCGCTTTTATTTAACTTATCGTCACTGCAAGCCACGGCAAATAAAGCATTCAAATTTTCACCGAAAAAGACGCTTGATATAACGCAAGCATTATATCAAAAAGGGATTGTCTCTTATCCTCGTTCAGATTCAAACTATGTGACACAAGGAGAAGCAGCGACGTTCCCTGATATTTTACAGAAGTTAAGTCAGTTTGATGAATATAAAGGTTTATTACCAGCTCCAGTTGAATCGATTATGAACAATAAGCGTTATGTGAATGAAAAGAAAGTAACAGATCACTACGCCATTATTCCGACAGAGCAAGTTACAAACCCAAGTAGATTATCAGGTGATGAAAAGAAAATTTACGATATGATCGTAAGAAGACTGATTGCAGCGCATTATGAAGTAGCAATCTTTGACTACACAACGATTACAACTCTTGTAGATGAACGTGCTGAATTCATTTCAAAAGGAAAACAGCAAATTCAAGAAGGTTGGCGTAAAGTTATTTTCCAAGATGATAAAGATGACGAAACAATTCTTCCAATTGTCGCAGAAGGTGAACAAGGGAAAGTTGTAAAGGTGAAAGTGAAAGAAGGAAAAACACAGCCACCGAAGCGTTATACAGAAGGACAACTTATTACGTTAATGAAAACGGCAGGTAAGTATTTAGAGAACGAAGAGCTTGAGAAAGTATTAAAGAAAACAGAAGGTTTAGGTACAGAGGCAACTCGCGCTGGAATTATTACGATGCTGAAAGACCGTAAATATATAGATGTCAAGAAGAACCAAGTGTATGCAACCGATAAAGGGAAAGTATTAATTACTGCAATCGGAGACAAAATACTAGCTTCACCAGAAATGACAGCGAAATGGGAGCAGCGCCTTGCAGAAATCGGCGAAGGCACAGCATCACCGGCTACATTTATGGAACAAACGAAAAAGCTATCAGCTAAAATTATTGAAGATGCGGTAGAAATGTCAGAGAAATGGGATTTCACCGGATTACATGTTGAATCGATTGAACGAAAAGGATCGAAATTTACAACAGGTAAAAAGGTTGGTAGTTGTAAAAAATGTGATGGAGATGTGGTTGATAAATCAACGTTTTACGGTTGTTCAAACTATAATACAACGCAATGTGATTTTACCATCTCAAAGAAAATATTAAGTAAAACAATTTCGCAAAAGAATATGACAAAGCTCTTAAAAGGTGAAAAGACCGATTTAATTAAAGGCTTTACAAAGGGCGAGAAAACATTTGATGCGAAGTTAGAGTGGAAAGATAATAAGATTAACTTTGTGTTTGAGAATTAAGTGGTTTTAACAAATAAAAAAATATGATAATTAAACTATATCCTTTAGAATAGACACTTGAAAAAGTCTATTTTATAGGATATTTTTTTGAATAAGTAGTACTATTTATTTTTAATTTAAATAAAATATACAATAAAAAAATCTTTATAATTGATAATTATTTATTGCAAAACAATAAATTTTGTATTAAAATCAATATCATAATAAATCAGTGAGTTGCTTTATATAGATAGGTAACAATGCTGTTTTTTATTAGAGGAGGTAAAACTATGGACAGTAATAATTTGATTATTGAAAATATGGATAATCCTCATGAGTTGGAGAGAATGTATAGAAAAGACCCGAAAGCTTTTAAAAAGTCATTCTCACAAGCATGGGATAAAAATCCTGATTCTCAGCTGCTAGCTGCTTGGTATGAAAGATTGAATTTCAAGGAGACGGCAAATAAAGAAAAAATATCACTGTTTCAAAAAGGTTTCTTATTCATGGGCATGTTAGCTATTCTAGCTGGGCTAAGCACTAGAATTATTTTCCACTTTGTTGAGCAGGAAGCAATTGCTCCAATTAACTTGGCTTTTGGTGTAATTCCCTTTATCGCTGCTTATTTTATTTACAATAATACTCCGAAAAAAAGTATTATTTATTTCCTTGGAGCGTTGTTCCTAATTGCCGGGTTGTATCTTAATATGTTGCCCTTAAATTATAAAGACAGCAGTATCCTTGCTTATTTACATCTTCCTATATTGTTATGGGTCTTATTGGGACTTGCATTTACGGGAAATGAATATTCAAAAGGCAGTACAAGATTAGCGTATATTAAATTTAATTTAGAATATTGTCTTCTTTACGCGAGCATGGCAGTGAGCGGAATGATATTAGCAGTTTTCACCATGAAGTTATTTAGCTTCGTTGACTTGGATATAGGAAAATTCTATTTTAGTAATGTTGTATTATTTGGAGCTGCCGCTCTCGCTGTAGTGGCTGCATACTTAGTATCATTGAATCTTAAATTTGCTAAAAATATTACACCATATATAGCTAAAATTTTTAGTCCTCTCGTCCTGATTACATTGTTTATTTATCTTATAACGGTAATTTTGGTCGCGAAAAATCCATTCTTGGATCGTAATTTCCTCATGGCCTTCAACGTAATACTACTTGGTGTATTGGCTGTTACTATATTTTCTATCGTTGAGAGTGAGTCAGACGAGAAAAAGAGCATTTCAGATTATATAAACGTTGCCTTAATTGCTTTGGCACTTATTATTGATACTGTAGCTTTGTCAGCTATCGTATTTAGACTTTCTTCTTACGGGATTACACCTAATAGACTTGCTGTTTTAGGCGTAAACATACTGATCTGGGCAAATCTCATTTGGATTATGTTTTCCTATATGCGTTTTCTACAAAACAAATCAGGACCGACAGCTATCCAAGACGCCGTTACGAAGTATTTGCCAATCTACGGACTTTGGGCAGCTTTCGTCATATTTACTTTTCCTATTATGTTTAATTAGAAAGACTTTGTTAATATAGCGTGTCTAAAACGTATAAAATCTTTAGAGCTGATAATTATCGTTACTTCTATGATTTCTCGACAATAAAAAAACGTCCTAAAGTAGGACGTTTTTTGTTATGTATATCGCTTTTTTTTCTTAATAAGCAACAACACTTGTGAAACACAAGCAAGTACTGGCAGTTCAATCAACGGACCAATAACGAGTGCAAGCGAGATAAGAGGTTCGTCTGGAAAAGCCGTCACGGCAATAGCGAGTGCAACAGGTGAGTTTCTTGCTAATGTTGTTAAGTTTAGACTTACTGTATCTTTATAAGATAAACGCATTATGCGTCCGATAAATTGTCCTAGTACAAAATTAATAATGAAGAACAATAGAACAGGAATGAGTAATAGTAAAACGACATTCATATTTTGTAGTAAATATTTTCCTTGTGATGCAAACATCGCTACGATTGCTAAACTTAAAAATACAATTTGAGCAGAGCTGAAAAACGGAATGAGTGTATTCTCGAGTGTTTCAGTTTTTTTCAGTTTATTCATAACGAACTTTGTAGCGTGTGCAAGTACAAATGGTAAGACGATTACGATAACTATACTTTCTACTAAAACAGAAACCGCTACAGTCTTCATGACACCAGCAAATAAAAATAAATAAATGGGAAGGAGTAGTACTTGCAATAATAAATTTACAGGCAAAATTGCAGTAGAAAGTGCTACATTTCCTTTCGCTATTTCAGTAAAGATTAAGTACCAATCTGTACATGGAGTAACCATTAACATAATAAATCCAACCCAAAGTGCCGGATGATCTGAAAGAAATAGTGCTCCTAATCCCCAAGCGAGTAAAGGTGTCCATAAAAAATTAATGGTAAGGCTCGTTCCAGCGAATTTTAAATTACGAAATCCATTTTTTATTTCTTTCAATGGAATGCTGAGGAATAATCCATACAGCATGAAAAATAAGAAGGGGACAATAAATTGCTCTGCATACATATATATCAAATTAAATTGTCCGAGTACGATGCCGCATGTAACAGCAAAAAGAATAATAAAAGTTTGAATCTTTTCTATAGTGCTCATGAGTAAATCCTTTCTAAATATGAATTGCCCTCTCTACATTCATTATACAAACAAAAAAGTACAATGGGTGTTTAAATTGTATTTGGGTTTTATTTTTAATTCGAGATATTATTTTTTATTTAAAGTTACTTGACTAAAGTAAGTGATTTGTATTACAATCACTTACATAAGGTAATTAAATAACAAAAAGTTTTGGGTATCTTTACTTAAGGTATCAATTGGAACTTTTTATTAGAATAAGAATTTTTATGATGATGAATAATGAATATGATAAGAAAGTTTAGGTGAAAAAAATGGGATTATTTAGCTCGTTATTTGGTAAAAAAGAAGAAAATACAAAAGTAGAGGGGAATAAAACAATGTCAAAAGTATTATTTGTAAAAGCAAACGATCGTCCAGCGGAGCAAGCAGTTAGTTCAAGAATGTATGAAACATTTGTAAGTGCTTATAAAGAAGCGAACCCAAATACAGAAATTACGGAGTTAGATTTATTTGCATTAGATCTTCCGTACTACGGAAATATCGCTATTTCAGGTGGATATAAACGTAGTCAAGGAATGGAATTAACAGCAGAAGAAGAGAAGGCTGTAGCAACGGTAGATCAATATTTAAATCAGTTTTTAGAAGCTGATAAAGTTGTATTTGCGTTCCCGCTATGGAACTTCACAGTGCCAGCACCATTAATTACGTATATTTCATATTTATCTCAAGCTGGAAAAACATTTAAATATACTGCAAATGGTCCAGAAGGTTTAGCTGGTGGTAAGAAAGTCGTTGTATTAGGGGCGCGTGGTTCAGATTATTCTTCAGAACAAATGGCTCCTATGGAAATGGCAGTTAATTATGTAACAACTGTACTTGGATTCTGGGGAATTACAAACCCAGAGACGGTTGTAATTGAAGGACACAATCAATATCCAGATCGTTCACAACAAATTGTTGAAGAAGGTTTAGAGAACGTTAAAAAAGTAGCGGCGAAATTTTAATTGATAATAAATGTAAAAAACCAACATGGATGACCATGTTGGTTTTTTAGTCTATTTCTATGTTAAAAAATGTATATTTATAAAATAAAAGAAAAGTTTGAAAATAGTATTGCAAAATATTATATTTCAAACTATAATGAGGTCAAGAATAGTTGATACTTAAGTTAAATATTCAGAAAATTCAATTAGTTAAAAATGGAAATGAGATAAAAGGATTGGAATGGAGGTTATATTATGACGAACAAAGTACCGTTTTCGTTCATAGTAGTTATTGGTTTAATGTTATTCGCACTATTTTTTGGAGCAGGAAATTTAATATTCCCGGCAATGCTTGGTCAATCGGCAGGAGAGAATGTATGGATTGCTAACGCTGGATTTTTAGTAACTGGTGTTGGTTTACCGTTACTAGGAGTATTAGCATTTGGTATTTCAGGTAAAGAGGATTTACAATCGTTAGCAAGTCGCGTGCATCCAGTATTCGGAATTGTATTTACGACAGTTTTATATTTAGCAATTGGTCCGTTATTCGCTATTCCGAGAACAGGCAGCGTTTCTTATGAAATTGGTATTAAGCCGTTCGTGACAGAAGGTTTCAGTTCTACAGCACTTATTCTTTTTACAATTGTATTCTTTAGCATTACTTGTTTTTTTTCGCTAAATCCCGCGAAAATTGTCGATATTGTAGGGAAAATCTTAACGCCAATTAAATTAACGTTCATTGGAATTTTAGTAGCATTTGCTTTTATTCATCCAATGGGAGAAATGCAAGCACCTGCAGAGGCGTATACATCACATGCGTTCTTTAAAGGGTTCCAAGAAGGTTACTTAACAATGGATACGTTAGCATCATTCGTATTTGGTATCATCATCATAAATGCGATTAAAGAAAAGGGCGCAAAAACGAAAAAAGATATTATGATTGTTTGTGCAAAAGCAACACTTATTGCTGCATCTATTTTAGCAATAATCTATTCAGCACTTTCATTTATGGGAGCTTCAAGTGTTGCAAAACTTGGCCACTTAGATAACGGTGGTGCAGTATTAGCAAAAGTTTCAAACTATTATTTCGGGTCATACGGCGGAATTATATTAGGGATTATGGTTATAGCAGCATGTTTAACTACTAGTGTTGGACTAGTCTCAGCTTGTTCTTCATTTTTCCATAAGTTATTCCCAAGCGTTTCATATAAAAAGATTGCAATTGTATTATCAGTGTTCAGTGCAGTTGTTGCGAATGTAGGTTTAACACAATTAATCGCAATTTCTGTTCCAGTATTAATCGCAATTTATCCATTAGCAATCGTATTAATTTTCTTAACACTCCTTCATCCATTGTTTAAAGGACGAGCAGAAGTGTATCAAGGTAGCTTGTTAATAACATTTATTGTAAGTATGTTTGATGGATTAAATGCAGCTGGTATGAAATTGGCAGTAGTGAACGATATTCTAACTAAGTTACTTCCAATGCATGAAGTTGGACTAGGTTGGATTTTACCAGCACTTATTGGCGGACTGATCGGATACGGCATTAGTATTGTGAAAGTAAAAAATGAAGTTCAACCAACAGCTAGTGCGAATAAGAAAATAGGGTAAATAAAAAAGTTATAGAACTTGTTTCTATAACTTTTTTTGTTACTATTAATAATGAAAGAAAATAAAGTAGTAGGGGAAATAAAATGAAAAAAACAATTGATCATATTGGCATCGCAGTTCGAGATATAGATAGCACGATACGTTTTTATGAAAATGTGTTATTAGGAACTTTAATAGATCGTTACGTAAGTGAAGCTCCTGGTGTGGAAAGCGAAGTAGCCATTCTTGAAGTGGATGGAGATAGAATTGAATTACTTGCACCGACGAATAATACGACTTCACCAATTGCTCGATTTATAAAGCAAAAAGGTAAAGGCGTTCATCACGTTGCATATCGTGTCGATGATTTAGATGTAGCTTTAGAAGAGTTAAAAGAACAAGGTATTCGAACGTTAGAGCATACACTTCGAATTAATAAACACGGCAGAAGATTAATATATCTTAACCCAGCGGATACAGAGGGAACAATCATTGAGTATTGTGATTATCCGGAAGAGAAATAAAGTTCAACCTTAAGCAAAGGAGTTACATTATAATGTAACTCCTTTTTATTTATGTATTTGTGTGAGGTGACAAAAAAGTTATACATTTTATAAGAAAGTCATATCTTATATAAAGATGTAGAATGAGCTGATTATGCTCCTCTTCCGCGGCAATAGGTTACAGGGGAGACTAATTTGTAGCCAACTATATATTTTTAGGTAATACAATATAATATAAATAGTTAATTACATGTATTGGAGCGTGGCTATTTGTGACGATTTCATATAGTGCTGAAAATTTTAACGTATTATTTGTTAAATCTGGTGCTTCTGTATATTTTCCAGTGTTAGAGGAATCAATATTTAATAGTTTGAAAAAAGCAATTGGTAATGTAACGATGGTAACATACAAAAATTTGGTGAAAACAGCTTTAAAGATACAGCCCTCACTCATTATTGTATTCCATGGTTTTGAAGAAGGAATAAGTAAGGGAATTCAAGAGTTAAAACAATATAATTTTACGACTGCACTCTGGCTTACAGATGATCCTTACTTTACAGATGTGACAAAAAATTTAGTGCTTGATTATGATTATGTTTTTACACAAGATACAGGATGTATTGATTTTTATAAAGATTTAGGCTGTGATAATGTTTATTACTTGCCTTTAGCGGCAGAACCTCCTGCATATAGGCCGATACGTACGGAAGAGGATTATTTATTTGATATTAGTTTCATAGGGACTGCTTTTGATAATCGGCTAGCGTTTATTGATTCAATTGCAGAGTATTTAGTGACTAAAAACACCTTAATTATAGGATGTAATTGGGATAGACTAAAAAACTATGAATTATTGAAGGATAAGATTATACTTTTACCATTTTTGGTTTATAAAAATAGTATGGAATATTATAAAAAAAGTAAAATTAACATGAATATACATCGATCGATAGAGGATGTAACATTTAATATAAATAGAGTAAAAATAAATGCTTGTTCTATTAATAATCGTACATTTGAAATAGCTAGTACAGGTGCTTTTCAAATGACGGATATTCGTTCAGATTTGGAAAAGTGCTATATTCCAGGGGTGCAAATTGAGACATTTACTTCATCGGTTGATTTTATAGAGAAAGCAGAAAGGTATTTGGAAAATCCAGCACAAAGAAATAAAATTGCGATGGAAGGATTTAGAAGAACACTAATCGAACATACATATGATAAAAGGGTAAAAGATTTATTGGAAATAATTAGCGTTAATCCTAAAAAAGAAAGCTAAATTTTAAAATAGGGATAGGATATGCAGAAATATAAAATGTTTAAAGAACAAGGTATTCGAGCATACACTTCCCATTAATAAGCATGATAGAAGGTTATTTTATCTTAACACAGCAGATACAAAAGAAATGAGCATTGATTATGGTGATTATCTGGAAGAGAAGTAAAAGAATTGTATTAAGAAAAGGTGTTGCGTAATAACGTAATGCCTTTTTTGTTTCTTCGGTTACTTGCGAGCGATAAGACTACCACCTCAAAAGTCTGCGAATATGAGAGAGTTAGGTGGGAGCTTCCCGTCCATAAAGGTCTGACTGGCGTGGGCTAATAATTAGGGGGGAACAAAAACACCCACTGATAAAAGTTGCACTTTATGTATTTCACACTTTCTTCACAAATGATTCACGATAACTTTTCTTCTTCAGGAACTTACATAAATATATTTTATGATATAATTACAATCGGCTTTAAAAATGTAAGTTGTATCTATGAAGGTAGTTACTATTTTATTGGAAGTTTAGAGGTGAGAGAGAAATAAAGAGTTATACTATATAGCAATTTATATTTAATCAGGTTAATATTTCGCTGGGAAATTGAACTTGGGAAGTTAAAGGAATGGAAGTATAGCGATTAGTAAGAAAGAAGTGAAATGATTGTGAAAGTAATGAAAAGATTAGGGGCATGGCTATTCATTGTATGTGTGCTTATTATATCGATACCAAAAAGTGCATCTGCTCATGCGTACATTGTGAAATCCAACCCTGCTGAAAATGAAACGTTGAAGAAAGCACCAGCTGTTGTGAAAATTGAATTCGATGAGGATATACAAGTTTCGCATTTTAATACATTGTTTGTAAGAGATACATCAGGTACAAGAGTAGATTTAAAAGATGCTCATATCGATAAGAAAAATAAAAAATTATTAGAAGCAGGGTTAAAAGAAAATTTGAAAAACGGACTCTACTCTATTCAGTGGAAAGTGATTTCAGCTGACGGTCATCCTATTCAAGGAGTGATTCCATTCCGAATTGGATCAGCAGAAGCGGGAGCAGACGATATACAAGTAGAAGAGATGGGATATGTCCCGCAAATAGATATGATTATGGAACGTGGCGTTCTATATACAAGTTTCTCACTATTTATAGGAGTGCTATTCTTTAATCTTATTATGTACAAAGGGAATGCAATCTCGGTTCAATCAAGAAGTAAAAAAATAATATGGATCTCATTAATTGGCATATTCATTAGTTTACTATTCAATCTACCATTGCAAGCGAAAATAAATGCTGATGTTTCATGGATAGAAGCATTCGATCCTTTACTATTAAAAGAAACATTACAGCTCTCTGTTTTTAGTTACGTATGGCTCACTCAAATGGCTCTTATTAGTTTGCTTATAATCGTTACGTATTTTGCGATGAAGTGTGAAAAGCTATCGTCGTTTAAAGTATGGAGCATTCCGATAGTATTGTTTATTGGGATACTGGTTATGAAAGCCTTTAATAGTCATGCATATGGTTTAAAGTTTAAAGAAATTGCTGTCGTTATGGACTTTCTACATTTATTCGCAGCTTCATTATGGATTGGCGGTCTATCAACCATTATTCTTCTTTTACGTAAAGAGGATGACAAGTGGAGTATGTATTGGGATATGATTAAGCGTTTTTCACCGTGGGCAACAGGTGCTGTCATCATGATTTTAATAACAGGTCTTTTTAACAGTACATTTTTTATTCCAACAATCCACTCGTTATTTGATACGAAGTATGGATTAGCTTTATTAGCAAAAATACTTTTATTCATTTTCATGGGGATATTGGGAATTGTTCATTATGTGAAAGGGAAAATGAGAGCACAGCAAGGATTAGGCGCTACGGTGAAAGTAGAGTTTATCATAGGAATTATTATTTTCGTAATCGTAGCTTTTATGACAAACGTACAAACACCGCCGATGCCACCTACTGGACCTTTTACAGAGAGTAAACAATTAGATAATGGATATGAACTTACTTTACATGTAAGTCCTAATAAAGTAGGACAAAATACATTCCATATTACTTTAAAGGATGAGAACGGACAACCTGTTACTGATATGGAGCAAATTATTTTAACTACGCAATCATTGGATATGAACATGGGAAAAGGCTCATTTAAAGTTTCGGCCGTTTCACCAGGAGAATATGAAGCGGAAGGTATGTATATTAACATGACAGGAAACTGGAATATACAAGTGCACGGATTAACAAAATCTCTTGATAGCTTTGATGCGGATTATAAATTTATAGTAGGCGGCAGATAAAGAGAAGGTATAAATAAAAAGGAGTTAATAAAATGAAACGTATAAAAAAAATTGGCACGACAATGATCGCAACAATAATTGCAATGGGCATTTTTTCGTTACCGGTTAGTGCGCACGTCACTGTGAAACCAGCGACTTCGGACGTTAATTCTTGGGAGACTTACACGATAAAAGTACCGGTTGAAAAGAATGTAGCAACGACAAAAATTACACTGAAAATACCGTCTGGAGTGGAGTTTCAACAGTATGAACCCGTGCCAGGATGGAAAGTGGAAGAGCAGAAAGATAATGCTGGAAAAGTTAAAACTGTAGTGTGGGAAGCAACGGGAGATGGGATTTTACCTGGTCAGTTCCAGCGATTTACTTTTGTCGCTAAAAATCCGGATAAAGAACAAAAAATAGCTTGGGATGCATACCAACAATATAAAGATGGAGAAATTGTTGAATGGACAGGCGATGAAAAAGCTGAAAAACCACATTCACTTACTACAATTGCAAAAGGTACGTCATTAACAGGTGAACATGGTGAAGTGTCTAGTGTAGAAAAGAATGAAAGCACTAGTAATATGCAATTGATAGCAATTGTCTTATCTATTTTAGCGATTGTATCGTCGGTAGGTGCGTGTGTTTTTGTAGTACGTCGTAAAAAATAAGATATAAAAAAGAGCCTACAAACAGTAGGCTCTTTCTCATATTTATTTCACTTCAACCTGCTGCCTTACAGCAAGTGTTTTCGGCTTTATATTAACAAAACAAATACTCACCACAATAAATAATAGTCCGATGAATAAGCTAATAGTAATGGCCTCATGTAAGAAAATTGAACTTACAATAATAGCGATTAGTGGAATGAGGAATGTATAAGCCCCAACTTTACTTGCTTCACCAGCTCCAACGAGTGTGAAATATGCAAGCCATCCCATTGCAATAACAAAGAATGAAATAAAGAGAAGTACGCTAACAAACGGTATACTCCAAGCGATACTAGACCAGCTTTCAAACTCTGATCCAAATCCAATTAAGCAAAAACCGCCAATAAGAAGCTGTAGTGTTACCATCCAAATAGCATTCACACGGTGACCAGTTTTCTTAATAAATACTGTACCTAGTGCCCAGCCAATCGCACACCCTAACGCGAGAAGGGTTCCGACAATAGAAATATGTCTAGTTAAACTACTAGAGCTAATAACACCTACGCCAATAAATCCAAGAACAAGCCCGAAAATTTTTAAGCCATACATAGATTCTTCAAGCCAAATCCATGAGAAAATGCCGAGTAAAACAGGTTGTAGAAATACGATGGCGGAAAATAGCCCAGCAGGCATATATTGAAGGCCGACAGTTTGTAATCCGTAAAATATAATGATGTTAAGTAAAGAAGAAATAACGTATAAATGCCAAGTTTCTTTTAAGTGTAACTCTTTGTATTTCGGTAATGCGAAAAGGAGTAAAATGAATCCTCCAATTAAAGTTCGAACGCCTGCAAATAAAACGGGTGGTGTATAATGCAGGGCAAACTTAGATAAAGGCCAATTGATTCCCCACATGAAAACGAGAAAGGTAAGGATTATGGCCGTTTTAGTTCGAGAAAGCTGTGTCACGGTAAGACCTCCTTGTTGTTATTCATTTCACTATGATATGATATCGACTGTAATAAATAAAATGAATCTTTTTTATAAGGAGTATAAGTGATTAGTTATGACCATTACACAACTGCAAGTATTAATAAAAACTGTTGAGCTAGGTAGTTTTACGAAGGCTGCTCGGGTGTTAAATATGACGCAGCCAGCTGTAAGTCACGCCATTTCTAGTATTGAGTCAGAGTTAGGAGTTACGATTCTTATACGTGATAAACGAAAAGGATTAATCGTTACGGATGTAGGAAACAGAATTCTTGTACATATTAGAGAGATTTTGAACGGTGTAGAGAAGATTGAACAAGAAGTTGCGATGGAGAAAGGACACGAAGTGGGGACGATTCGAATTGGGAGTTTTCCGAGTGCTTCGGCACATTTTTTACCGAAAATGATAAACCATTTTAAGGAGAAGTATCCGAACTTAGAAGTTGTTCTTTGTGAAGGAACAATTAAAGAAGTTGAAGATTGGTTAGTATCGAGGGTTGTTGATATAGGAATTGTTATTTTGCCTAATAAAGAGATGGAGATTGTCCCGTTAACGAAGGGAAAGATGGTTGCTATCTTAAGAGAGGATCATCCTCTTTGTAAGAAGGACTCTATTACAATTAGTGATTTAGAGAATGAACCGATTATATTATGTAAGGGCGGATACGAACCACCCATTATTGATATGTTTAAACAAGCTAACGTACCACTTCGGGCTGAATATGTAATTTCGACCGTTACGACAGCTTTAAATATGATTCAAGAAGGGCTAGGGATTGCAATATTAGCTGAATTATCTTTAACGAATTTACCACAGAATGTGCAAACGAGAGAATTGGAACCGCAAGTATGGAGAGAAATTGCTTTAGCCGTTCCTTCATTAAAGGATTCTTCAATCGCTGTGCAGCTATTTATTGAAGAATTTCAAGCGCTATTTGCAGAATAACAAGAGGTGTCTCATATATCATAATGGGGCACTTTTAAATTTGTTTATAAAAAATATATGAAAAGGATTGACTTATCTTTTCGTTGTAACTATAATGATTACATCGAGGTGGTGATTACGATGAAAATTAGTAGCCGCTTTTCTATAGCTGTTCATATTTTATCTATTTTGAAAAATAATCCATCTTCACTTTGTACTTCAGACTATATGGCTGAAAGTGTAAATACGAATCCAGTAGTCATTCGTAAAATGATGTCGTACTTGAAGCAAGCTGGATTTGTATATGTAAATCGCGGCCCAGGTGGTGCGGGATTATTAAAGGATTTACATGAAATCACATTGTTGGATGTGTATCATGCAGTAAATGTAGTCGAAGAAGATAAGCTATTTCATATTCACGAGCAACCAAATCCAGATTGTCCAATTGGAGCGAATATTCAAGCTGTATTAGAAGTTATATTAATACAAGCACAATCTGCGATGGAAGAAGTTTTAAGAAATATTACGATGGGGCAGTTGTTTGAAACTTTGCAAGAGAAAATGAATACTTAAATCATATTTATATTTTTTTGCCATTAATGTAACTGGTTTGATTACAACTATAAAGGTAAGGTGTAAAAGTTATGACTGTAAAAATGAAAGTATACTCAGATTTTATATGTCCATTTTGTTTTTTAGCAAAAGGTCCATTAGATGAGGTAGCAAAAGAGAATGATGTAGAGATTGAATGGATGCCATTTGAATTACGTCCAAGTCCATATTCAAAAATAGATCCATGGAATGAGCCAGAAAAATTAGGTTCATGGGATGCTTTCATTCTTCCAACCGCGAAAAAGTTAGGAATCGATATGCGTTTGCCGCGTGTTTCTCCGCATCCATATACACATTTAGCTTTTGAAGGATGTCAATTTGCGAAAGAACGTGGACTTGGAAATGAGTATCATCACCGTGTATTCACAGCATTTTTCCAAGAAGAGCAAAATATTGAAGATATTGATGTTTTAACAAAATTAGCGGTAGAAGTAGGTCTTCCTGAAGCTGAATTTAAAGATGCTTTAGTAAATCGAAAATATAAAAAAAAGCATCAAGAAGCGATTCAGCACGCATATGATGAAGCGAATATTATGGCTGTTCCAACAGTCATGATTGGAGATGAAGTCATTCAAGGGCTTGCTAGTAAAGAAACGCTACAAAGAGTAATTGATAAAGAAATTGAAAAGGAAAAAACAAATTCATTTGAAGGTATGCAGTGTAATACAGATGGATATTGCTAATTCGCTTGTTATGAAATAACAAAATAAATTATAAAACAAATATTTGGAGGAATTAACATGTCAGCAACTACAACAAACTTAAAAGAAGCAATCGTGAACCGTCGTTCTATTCGTAAAGTAACCAAAAACGATGCAATTACGAAAGAAAGAATTGAAGAAGTTTTAAAAACAGCTTTACACGCACCAACATCTTTCAATATGCAAAGTGGCCGTATGGTTGTATTAATGGATGGAGAGCATGAAAAGTTTTGGGATATTGTTAAAGAAACACTAAGAGCCCGAGTACCAGCAGAAAACTTTGAAGCGACTGTAGAAAGATTAAAAGGTTTCCATACAGGTGTTGGGACTGTGTTATTCTTTGAGGATCAAGCAACAGTAGAAAAAATGCAAGAAAATGCACCATTATATAAAGATCAGTTCCCATTCTGGTCTCATCAAGGAAATGCAATGTTACAACATACTGTATGGATGTTATTAGCAGCTGAAGGAATTGGCGCATCCCTGCAACACTACAATCCAATTGTAGATGCTGAAGTGAAAGAAACTTGGAACATTCCAGCTGAGTGGAGCTTAGTAGGACAAATGCCATTTGGTGAGCCAAATGAACAACCAGGAGAAAGAACATTTTTACCTACTGAAGATGTAGTGAAATTTTATTAAGAAATTTAATATGTAAAGAGTGAAATAAAAGGAGAGTACATATGAGCCATATATGTACTCTCCTTTCGTATGTAATGTTAAAGATAAACACATACTGCAAGAACAAATTCCTTCATATGAACCGAAGTGTTTCCTTACAATTAAAAATCTATTATGTTTATGTTTTTGAAATGACAGTAAACATTCCCGTCATATTTGGTGAGTAATCTTTAAAATCAAATTTCTCATAGAACGATTCTTTACCTTCTGATGCAAACAAACCGACAAACGCTTTATCAGGGGCATTTTCATGTAAGTATGTAACTAAACGATGCATGATTTCTTTCCCGATACCATGTTTCTGATAATCGGGATGAACTACTATATCTTGAATATAGAAATAGATAGATCCATCACCAACAATTCTACCCATGCCAATCATTTTTTCATTATCATTGACTGTGATGCAGTGAATAGAATGTTTCAGTGAAGTTTCCGCCACTTCAAAATTCATATAATTAGTCCATCCAACAGAATCACATAAATATTTATACTCTTCCAATGTTGGAATGTTATGTTTAAACTCGTATGTTTTCAAAATGTACCCTCCAGACCCTTAAATTCAGCAAATATATACTATACATTCGACATTTCTTTATCGCTTCCTCTTATGTAACTCAATTCCCTTTAGCTATCGAATTTCGTATCGTTTCCTTATTTGTATTAATTTATATGAGTTTAGGGGAAAAATATTAGAAATAATGCAATAGAAAGGGAAGTGGAAAAATGAATGATGAGAAAAAATATACAGTAGTAGGTACTGATGTTGAGGAAGTAAAACGTTTAAATAAGAATTCAGGATTAACATATAATCAGGTGAAAGAATTATTAGCAAAGCAAATGCAAAATAAGAAGTAATGAAATTGAAATTCTTCATTTTTTCATGTAGCATTTCAATTAGAGAGAGTTATAAGGATAACTCTCTTTTTCAATACAATTTAGCAACTTTTAGAGTGGAGGTAACAACATGAAAAAGTGGGTAAAGATAACGTTGTCGATCGCTGGAGGTATTGTCCTGTTGGCATGTGCCGGAGGGTATTACATGTATAAAAATTATTTTCCAAAGGAACCGGAGCGTATCGTATATGATAAAGATAGAGTGTTAAAACCGATACATAATCAGTTGAAAGACATTAACATAGAAAACATAAAGATAAAAGAAAAAGAAGTCGTAAATGCGACTGTAGATGAGCTTCAAAAAATGATTGATGATGGGAAATTATCATATGAAGAATTAACGAGTATTTACCTTTTTAGAATACAAGAACATGACCAAAATGGAATATCATTAAATGCTGTTACAGAGATTAATCCAAATGCAATGGAAGAAGCGCGAAAGTTAGATAAAGAAAGATCTTTCAATAAGAAGTCGAACTTATACGGCATGCCAGTTATCGTAAAAGATAATGTACAAACGGAAAAGGTGATGCCGACAAGTGCGGGCACGTATGTGTTAAAAGATTGGATTGCAGATGAAGATGCGACGATTGTGAAGAAGTTGAAAGAAGAAGGTGCTTTCGTTTTAGGAAAAGCGAATATGTCTGAGTGGGCAAATTATTTATCCTTTACAATGCCTAGCGGCTATAGCGGGAAAAAAGGACAAAATTTGAATCCGTACGGTCCGATTACGTTTGATACATCGGGATCCAGTTCAGGGTCTGCTACAGTAGTTGCGGCAGATTTTGCACCACTTGCAATCGGTACGGAAACGACTGGATCGATTGTAGCACCAGCGACGCAGCAATCAGTAGTTGGATTACGTCCATCACTAGGTATGGTGAGTAGATCAGGCATTATTCCATTAGCTGAAACACTTGATACAGCAGGACCGATGGCAAGAACAGTAAAGGATGCGGCAACGTTATTTAACGTAATGGTAAGTTATGATGAAAAATATGCTATGACAGAAAAAATGAAAGATAAAGAAAGAATTGATTATACGAAGGACTTATCAATAGACGGATTGAAAGGGAAAAAAGTAGGAGTTCTATTTTCAATAGACCGACAAGATGAAAATAGAAAAGAAATAGCAGAAAAGATTAGAAAAGACCTTCAAGATGCAGGTGCGATCTTGACTGATGATATTCAGTTAAACGCTGGGGGTGTAGATAATTTGCAAACATTAGAATATGAGTTCAAACATAATGTTAACGATTATCTTTCAAATCAAAAAAATGTACCGGTAAAATCGCTAGAAGAGATTATAATGTTTAATAAAAAGGATAGTAATAGACGAATAAAATATGGACAAACATTAATTGAGGGATCTGAAAAATCTGCTATAACGAAAGATGAGTTTCAAAAAGTTGTGCAAACGAGTCAAGAAAATGCAAGAAAAGAGCTAGATAGGTATTTAGTAGAAAAAGGTTTGGATGCTTTAGTTATGATTAACAACGAAGAAGTTCTTCTATCAGCTGTAGCTGGCTATCCAGAATTAGCGGTGCCAGCAGGATATGATAACAATGGAGAGCCAGTAGGTGCAGTGTTTGTCGGGAAGCAATTCGGTGAGAAAGAACTGTTCAATATAGGATATGCGTATGAACAACAGTCTAAAAATAGAAAATCACCAAAACTGTAAAAGGATAAATGAAAAAAAGAGCGCCACTAAATAATGTTGGTCGGCTAATATAAAAAGAATCTAACATTATTAAAAGAAAAAAAGGATTCTTCTCAATTAGTAAGAAAGATTGTCTATAGAAGTTCATAAAATGTAATATATTCAATTTCCATCCATTGAAGGGGGAGGTTAAATCTTAATGAATGAAGTGAAAAATTTCTTTCGAAGTAGAGGGTTCCAACGGTTTCTCGTTTTAATAATAGTAGCGCTTGTATTATATGGATTAAAAAGTATGATTAATTTAATATTAATTACGTTTATACTGACATTTTTAATGGATCGGTTTCAACGTTTTATTTCAAAGAAATTGAAAGTGAATCGGAAAATTGTTATCGCATGTTTGTATATCATATTAGTTACTTTTATCGGCACAACATTATATAAATACTTACCTGTGCTAACGATACAAATTTCCCAATTGATTTATCAGTTTAGGTTGTTTTTTCAAAATCCACCGGATAATGAGATCATTAAATATGCGCTTTCAACAATTAATGGGATGGAAGTCTCAAAATATATAGAACAAGGTGTAGATGTCATATATCAATCGATTGCAAATATAGGAAAAGTCAGTTTGCAAATACTACTCTCTCTTATTTTAAGTTTATTTTTCTTGTTAGAAAAAGAACGTATCATATCATTTACTTCGAAATTTAAAGATAGTAGTCTGAAGGTTTTTTATGAGGAGATTGCATATTTTGGTGAAAGGTTTGCAAGATCGTTCGGTAAAGTAATTGAAGCGCAGTTTTTAATTGCAATTGTCAATTGTATTCTTACTGTCATTGCATTAATCGTTTTAGGATTTCCGCAGCTTCTCGTATTAGCTGTCATGATTTTCTTACTAGGATTAATTCCTGTTGCCGGTGTAATCATTTCCTTGTTCCCGCTATGTATTATTGCTTATAACGTAGGCGGAGTTATGTACGTTGTATACATACTTGTGTTCATTACAATAATCCATGCTCTTGAAAGTTATTTTTTAAACCCGAAGTTCATGTCTGCGAAAACGAATTTACCAATCTTTTATACATTTATGATTCTTATCTTTTCAGAGCATTTCCTTGGAATATGGGGGCTTATTATTGGTATACCAATCTTCATCTTCTTATTAGATGTACTGAATGTAAATAATGAGGAGACGATTAAAAAATAGAAAATAAATAAAAAAAGCAATCCAAAATAAATTGGATTGCTTTTTTGCATACATGATTAAAGAACAGGGTCCATTGTTTCTTTCAATACTTGAACAGAGTGATCGAATTTTAATTCTTCTTCTTCACTTAATTCCACTTCTAAAATTTCACGAACACCGCCGCGATTTAAAACAGCAGGTACGCCGATATAAACATCTTTTTGACCGTATTGACCTTCTAAGTAAGCTGATACTGTTAATACACTATTTTCGTCGTTTAAAATCGCCTTAGTAACACGTAAAAGTGACATACCAATACCATAGTAAGTTGCACCTTTTCGCTCAATAATATGGTAAGCTGCATCACGAACATTTATGAAGATTTTGTCTAAATCTTCTTGCGTGTATGTGTTGTCTTTATCAAGAAGTGTTTGTAGTTTTTGAATACCAATGGATACGTGGCTCCAAACAGGAAGTTCCGTATCACCATGTTCTCCGATAATATAAGCATGAATGTTGTGAGGACCAATATCGAAATACTCACCTAACATATAGCGGAAACGAGCAGAATCAAGAGTTGTACCAGAACCGATTACACGTTCTTTTGGTAAACCAGATTCTTTCCAAGTTACATAAGTTAAAATATCGACAGGGTTAGTTGCGATTAAGAAGATACCATCAAATCCGCTATCCATAATACTACGAACGATTTGTTTAAAGATTTTCGCGTTTTTCTCAACTAAATCTAAACGTGTTTCGCCTGGCTTTTGTGGTAATCCAGCCGTAATAACTACAAGATCAGCATCTTTACAATCTTCGTAGCTGCCTTTCCATACTCTAGTTGGAGCTGGTGCAAAAGGAACAGCATGACTTAAATCCATTGCCTCTCCTTCAGCTTTTGCCTCGTTTACATCAACTAAAACAAATTCTTCAGCTACAGCTTGGTTAATCATGCAGTAAGCGTAACTACATCCAACTGCTCCTGTTCCTACTAATACAACACGGTTAATACCTTTTTTCATTTCAAAATTCCTCGCAATTTCATTGATTTTATTATGTAAGATAATACGTCTTACTTCTATAGAGTCATATCTAGTTTATTACAAATTATAAAAGATATTCAAGTATTTGAAAATGTATCCGTGCAATTTCTTGCATGAAACATAGTACGTAAGTGAACCGAATATACTGCAATAAAATCCTTTATTGAAGGAGAAAAGGGCATGATGAAGCCGTTAACGATGGAAAAAATGCTTCATATTATTAATGTGGGGCTCGTTAAAACGAAGAATCCAAAGCAGATTATTATTGCTGGTGCAGGGATTTCGGGCTTAGTTGCAGCATCGTTATTGAAAGAAGCAGGTCATAATATAACAATTTTAGAAGCGAATAACCGAATAGGCGGAAGAATATATACGATCCGTGAACCATTTAGCTCTGGTTTGTATTTTAATGCAGGGCCGATGCGAATTCCTGACACACACGAGTTAACTTTAGCTTACATTCGTAAGTTTAAATTACCGTTAAATTTGTTTATAAATAAAACCACTTCAGATATTATTTATACGAATAATATTAAAACGAGATTGAGCATATTCGAAAAAAATCCAAGTATACTGAGATATCCAATTGTAGAGAACGAAAAAGGAAAAACGGCAGAAGAGTTAATGTTAGTAGTATTAGAACCAATACTAAACTTTATAAAAAAAGATCCTAATAAAAATTGGATTATCGTTGAAAAAAAGTATAAAGCATATTCACTTGGCTCATTTTTAATTGAGTATTATTCAGACGGAGCAATAGATATGATCGGTGTACTTCTTGATATGGAAGCATATATGGGAATGTCTTTAATTGAAGTATTACGTGAAATGATCTTTTTTACCTCAACGACAAAATATTACGAGATAACGGGCGGAATGGATGCATTACCAAATTCATTTTTACCGGAGTTAAAAGATAATATTTTTATGTCGTATAAAGTAGAAAAAATTATACAGGAAGATAATAAAGTAATGATGCAAGGAAGTCAGGAGCAAACGTTACATCCATTTATCGTAACAGGCGACAGTGCTATTATTACAATTCCATTTTCAGCGTTACGGTTTGTAGAAGTTCAGCCATATCATTTATTCTCTTATTATAAAAGACGAGCAATTCGTGAGTTAAATTATATTGCTGCAACTAAAATTGCGATAGAGTTTAAAAGTAGATTTTGGGAGAGAGCGGGACAATGCGGCGGTAAATCTATTACAGATTTACCGATTCGATTTACATATTATCCAAGTTATGGAATTCGCACACCAGGGGCAGCCATCGTTTTAGCGAGTTACACGTGGGCAGATGAGGCGTTAACGTGGGATAGTCTCCCTCAAAGAGATCGTATTCGTTACGCATTAAAAAATTTAGCAGAAATATACGGTGACATCGTCTATAGTGAATCTGTTACTGGAACATCTTTTAGCTGGAGTAAAAATCCGTATTCTTGCGGCGCATTTACGGCTTTCGAACCAGGCCAAGAGCTAGAGTTATTTCCGTATATTACGCCACCAGCTGGCAAAGTACACTTTGCAGGAGAGCATACGACATTAACGCATGGATGGATGCAAGGAGCAATAGAGTCTGGAGTTAGGGTTGCACATGAAGTAAACGAACAGTGAATCTGTTATGTTTACAAATGGTCATTCTTTTAATAAAATGATAAATATAAATCGTAATTATTACGCTTTGAATACGTTTGAAGTAAAGAAATGGATGGTCGATCAAATGAATAAAGTAGAAATTCATATATTAGGTGGCTTTTTAGGTAGTGGAAAATCAACATTATTACAAAATTTATTGTTAGCTGAGAAAAAGAAGAATAGAAAAGTTGCAGTATTAATGAATGAAATTGGTGAATACTCGGTAGATACCGATATTATTGGAAAAGAGAATGTTTTAAGAGAGCTTCTGAAAGGATGTATTTGTTGTACGCTAAAAGAAGAGCTTGAAATACAATTGCATTCGTTATATCAGCAAGAAAGACCAGATGTCATTTATATAGAAACGACAGGTGTTGCGCATCCAATTGAAGTGTTAGATGCATGTGTATCACCAATTTTAGCACCTTTCTTAGACGTGAAATCAATTGTAGTCGTTTTAGATGCAGTAAGATGGTTAAATCGAAGTGTATTAAGTGCAAACGTTCAGCAATTATTACATGAGCAACTGAAGTTTGGTAGCCACATTTTAATTAATAAATCAGACTTACTAACAGATGCGGATAAGAACAAAGTAATTGAAGAAGTGAAAGCGATAAATAATCATGCGAAATTGTTTGAAACAAAATATTGTAATATATCTTTAGAAGACATAGAAGAGGCTGAATTTACGAATGACGGGGAACGTGAGACACTACATGTCAAACAGCATTTACATATACAAACGATGACGTATCAATTTACGAAATCGATTGATCAAGACAAATTATATGAATGGCTTTCGAATTTACCAGATAGTATTTATCGTGTAAAAGGTTTTGTGAAATTTCATGGAGATAAATACCCGCACCTATTCCAATATTCGTTCGGGGTACCAACTTTACTGGAACAAGACTTCGGTTTCCCAACGAACTTGGTAGTAATAGGGGAAGGGCTAGATAAGAAACAATTGGCTGAAGGGTTAGAGAAAGTAGAAAATAATTAAGTGCTTTTTAGGGAGGCTACAATGATTGACTTAATAACTTAAGTTAATTATTGTAGCTTTTTTCGTGATTAATACTGTAATGAAACAGTATTTTCAATTGGGAAGCAGAATATATATTGATTGTATGTCCGTTTCCATTTAATAGGAAGGTGATTATAGATTTGTGCCGAATGTAGAGGATACTACAGGAGTTTTCCATTACCTATCCTATAGTTAGTCATGATTACGGGCAGGGGACTTTGGCGTGTTTGACTCTATCAGAAAGTAAAGTATGGGGAGGATCACAATGTCGATGAAAAAACGTAAATGGCTAAGAATGATGGCTACTGGTTGTGTTTTAGGCTCGTTATTAATAACGGCAGCTTGTTCAGGAAAGAAAACAAGTACAGAGGATGAAAAGACGATTAAGGTAGGGGTTCTTGCATCATTAACAGGTCCATTAGAATCGTATGGAAAACAAACAATGAACGGATTTGAATTAGGGTTAGACTATGCAACGGGCGGAACTGGGAAAGTGGAAGGGAAGAAGATTAAGTTTGTTGTAGAAGATACGGAAACAAAAGCAGAGGTAGCCGTTAAAAAAGCTACGAAGTTATTAGAAGAAGAGAAAGTCGATTTTTTAGTCGGATCGTCTAGTTCAAGTGATACATTAGCGGTTTTACCATTAGCTGAAGAATATGAAAAAATAATGGTTGTAGAACCGGCAGTTGCTGATAGTATTACCGGGAAGAATTGGAATAAATATATTTTTAGAACAGGAAGAAGCTCTTCGCAAGATGCAATTGCAGGAGCAGCTGCAATTGCAAAAAAAGATGTAAAGATTGCGACGTTTGCCCCAGATAATGCATTTGGCCGTGAAGGGGTTGCGGCATTTAAAGCTGGAGCGAAGAAATTAGGTGCGAATATTGTAAACGAGCAATATGCTGATATAAATTCGACTGACTTCACTGCAAATATTCAAAATATCATTAGCTCCAAACCAGATTATTTATTTATCGTTTGGGCTGGGGCAAATTCACCTTGGAAACAGTTAAAAGATATGAATGTGGAAGCGCAAGGTATTAAAATTTCTACCGGTGCACCAGATATACCGGCATTAAAAACGATGGATGCGTTAGTAGGAATGCAAGGTTTTTCTGTTTATTATCATACGCTCCCGAAAAATAAGGTGAATGATTGGTTAGTGGAAGAACATAAAAAACGATTTAATGGTGCGGTGCCAGATTTATTTACAGCAGGTGGAATGTCAGCGGCAATTTCTATTGTAGAAGCTTTAAAGAAATCAAAAGGGGATACAGATGTAGATACACTGATTAAGAAAATGGAAGGAATGGAATTTGAGACACCGAAAGGAAAGATGAAATTTAGAGAAAAGGATCACCAAGCGATGCAGACACTGTATTCCATTACATTGAAAAAGCAAGATGGTGTTGATTATCCGGTGCCAGTATTAGAGCGAGAATTAACGATGAAAGAGACAGAACCACCAGTTCGAAATAAATAGACTGAATTTTCTGTTGTTTTTGTATAAAGAGGGAATACCCTCTTTATACGTATTTCTTTCACACTGAAAGCTTTAAAGGGAGGGATTTCATGACACACTTGCTTGAAACGAAAAATCTTAGCGTATCTTTTGGTGAACATCATGTTATTAAGGATGTGAATTTGACAGTACAAAAAGGAAAGCTCATTTCCATTATTGGACCAAACGGTGCAGGAAAGACAACGTTATTTAATTTACTTAGTGGACAAATTTCTCCAACAAAGGGTGAAGTATATTTTAAAGGACAAGAGATTACAAAATTATCAATTTCGGATCGAACTCGATTAGGAATTGGTCGTTCTTTTCAACTTACAAATATATTCCCGGAGTTAACGGTACTTGAAAATGTTCGTTTAAGTGTTCAATCATTTGTTCAAGATTACTATAGTTTTTTTCCGAGTTCGGCAAAATTTAAACAACAAGTGGGAGAGGCGAGACGTTTCTTAAAAACAGTATTACTTCAGGAGAAAGAACATGTATTAGCGAAAGATTTAGCGCATGGAGAAAAACGAAAGTTAGAGCTTGCGATGTTATTAGCTTTAAAAACGGATGTGTTACTACTTGATGAGCCGACAGCAGGTATATCAGTTGAGGAGGTACCGGCTATTTTACAAGTGATTGAAAATATTAAAAAACATCCAGAAAGTACAATTGTACTGATTGAACACAAAATGGATATGGTACTAGGTTTGTCAGACCATCTTATCGTTTTATTCCATGGAGAGCTATTGGCTGAAGGTTTGCCTGAAGAAATTATGAAAGATGAGCGTGTACAAAGTGCTTATTTAGGGGGATTATATAGTGGCACTATTACAAGTGAATAATATAGAGACGTATTTAGATCAGTTTCATATTTTACAAGGGGTATCTCTTGCTGTTGAGAAAGGAACGATTACTGTACTGTTTGGAAGAAATGGGGCAGGGAAGACTACGACATTACGTTCGGTTATGGGTTTTCACCATATCGCACATGGTGAAATTTATTATGATAGTACACAAGTAAATGGATTATCTACACATTTAATCTCAAGGAAAGGAATAGGGTATGTACCAGAAAATCAAGGTATTTTTTATGACCTGACAGTAGAAGAAACATTCGCTCTTGCTAGGGGGAAGGGAGAAGAAGCGGAAGAGAAAATGGAGTGGATGCTTGAATTATTTCCAGATTTAAAGCAGTTTTGGCACAAAAAAAGTGGGCTCTTAAGCGGAGGACAAAAGCAAATGCTAGCAATTTCAAGAGCATTTATAAATAGTGATGGTTTATTACTTATTGATGAGCCGAGTAAAGGCTTGTCCCCCATTATGATAGAAAAATTAATGATAGCCATTTTGAAAATGAAGGAGAAAACAACAGTTTTACTCGTTGAACAAAATTTTATGATGGCTAGTCAAATTGGTGATTATTTTTATATTATGGATAACGGAAAAATTGTTCATAACGGTTTTATGCATGAACTAAAAGAGGATAAGGAAATGTGTCATAAATATTTAGGAATCTCTTAACATGAATCCGGGGTGAGAAGGATGGATGTGTTAATCAATTTATTTGTAAATGGGATTTCAACAGGGATGCTCATTTTTTTATTAGCATCAGGTCTTTCACTTATTTTCGGTTTAATGAGCGTTCTAAACTTCGCACATGGTGGTTTATTTGCGTGGGGAGCATTTACAGGTGTTTGGCTATTTAATATGACAGGTAGTTATGTATTAGCGTTAATTGGAGCAATTGCTATGGGGATGTTTCTTGGATTCATTTTAGAAAGATTCCTTATTAGACCGGTATATGGAAATCATGTTCGCCAGCTTCTTGTGACGCTTGGAGGAATGCTTGTACTTAGTGAATGTATTAAAGTATTTTGGGGGCCCAATCCAATTGGGGCTAAATTACCGTTATGGTTACAAGGTAGTTATACATTTGAAGGAGTTATATTAATTAAATATCGTCTATTTGTTATTTTAATTGGGATCATTATTTACATTGCCTTACTATTATTGCTGAAGAAAACAAAGATAGGTCTTATGATACGCGCAGGTGTAATGGATAAAGAGATGGTTCAAGCGCTCGGTATTAACGTAAAAGCGATATTTTCTTTCGTCTTTTTATTAGGAGCAGGGATGGCAGCGTTAGGAGGCTTCTTATTAGCGCCGTATTCAGGAGTTATTTTCGCCGAGATGGGTATGCAGTATGCGATTTTAGCTTTCATAGTAGTAATCATTGGAGGGTTAGGAAGCGTACAAGGTTCGGCAATCGCTTCTTTAATTGTCGGATTAGCTGGTGCTTTTACAGCATATTTTATACCGGATTTATCGCTTGCAATTAATATGTTAATGTTACTATTTTTCTTAATAGTAAAGCCAAACGGACTTGTTGGTGAAAAGGGGTGAAATGGTGAACAACACATCAAATCGAATTAAAGTATACTTCGGAGTATGTATACTCATTTGTTTAAGTGTATTTCCATTCGTAAATGATTCACGGAGTTTGTTAATTTTGTTCACTCAAATCTTCATCTTTGCTATTTTTGCAATGAGTTTTGATGTATTGCTTGGATATACCGGAATTGTATCGTTCGGTCACTGCATGTTCTTTGGAATAGGAGCATATGGGGTAGCGCTTTTATTTGATCGGCAAGGAGTATCCATAACGAACTTTTTAATAGGGATAGTAGCTGCAATTATCATTTCAGCAATTGTTAGCTATATAATTGGCTTGCTTTCATTGCGTCTGAAAAGTCATTTTTATGCAATGTTAACACTTGCTATTTCACAGTTGTTTTTCGTACTTGCTGAGAAATGGCGTGGGCTTACTCACGGAGGAGATGGTTTTACATTTGGTGTACCAGATTTATTCCGTGATCGTTTTACGTTTTATTATGTAACACTTATATGTTTAATTGTCATTTTTATTCTGTTACGTCTTTTCACAAAATCTTCTATTGGAAAAGTATTAAAGGCAATTTCACAAAATGAGCAACGTGTGGAAGCACTAGGATATAAAGTTCTTCATTATAAAATTATTGCTAGTATTGTGGCAGGAATAGTGGCTACGATTAGCGGTGGCTTATTTGTTATCACACTACGATTTGTTAATACGACTGTATTTTCAATTGAAATGACATTAAATGCATTATTGATGACAATGATTGGAGGTGTTGGAACGTTAATTGGAGCAATTGCGGGAGCTGGAATTATTGAATCACTGAAATATTATTTATCAGAACTAGCTACAGCGTATCCAATTTTTGAACGATGGACGATTATTCTTGGTTTATTGTACATTATCGTATTGCTAGTTTTTCCGAAAGGATTAGTTGGGACGATTAAGAGTCTGAAGAATATGAAACGGAGTAAGAAGGAGAAGAGTGCAGAAGTGGAGCAAAATGTGTGAAAAATCAATTGTATAGAATATGAAAATCCCTCTTTTAGATTCGTAAAGGAGGGATTTTTATTGGTGTATGTAATTAGTTAGTTTGTAAACCTAGCAATTATATTAATCAAATAGTTCATTAGGTATTTGTTTTAAAGAGTTTCGATTTGTAAAAAAATGAACAGCGAATCTCTCAATGAGAACATCTTCAATGGGCACTAAGTTATCATTTTTAATCGGTAAAAAGGCTATTCCTTTACCGTCCTGAATAAACTCTTCCATAAGCGAATAAGAATCTAATTGTTGAAGTTGACCTTGAGATAAATTATTTTCTTTTAGAAATTGTATCGTCTTATTTCTAAAAGGGCACTTTTTATCATTACTAACGAAGAAGAGTTCCTTTGAATAGTCAATGATAGGCGTTTCTTTCGCTTTTAATAAGCCAACAGAAATGGAAGTAGTAAATACTTTTTTAAAAGCTGCTTCGGGATCATCCTCGTAAGTAATGACCATATCAACTTTTTGTTGTTGCAGTAATTTATGCAAATGACTACTATTTTCTACATATATTTGATAATTCCTGAAATTTTCTTTAATACGCTTACTTACATAATTGGTCAAAATAGATTGTGACGTCGCGATGATATAAGAAGAACCACTCGTTTTAATTTTATCTTTCGCTTCTGCTACTAAAGTTAATATTTGATTCGTGTAGTCTAATAAAATGTCACCTGAGGGTAACAAGGAAACACCTTTGTTATCTCTATGTAGTAAAGGTGTTTCTAATTCTTGTTCTAATTTTTTGATTCGCTCAGTTACGTTTGGTTGAACATATCCTAACTCTTTAGCAGCTTTACTAATAGAGCCTTCACTAGCTACAGTTTTGAATATAATAAGATCATTTATTTCCATGTATCACAGCTCCTTATACGGTATCATTATAAATGATATCAAGCATAATTTATACCTATTTTACGCTAGTCACTCATCGGTTTATCATTGTGTATATAAGATAGAAAGTGAGTGATATACATGATTGGAATGCAATATAAGGTCATTTTGCCAAAGGATTATGATATGGAAATCATTAAAAAAAGGGTAAAGGATAATGGACATAAAACGGATGGTTTTCAAGAGTTGAATTTCAAAGCGTATTTAATTACAGAGGCAGGAAAGGACGGGAATTTCTATAACTGTTATGCACCTTTATATATTTGGAATGGCCATGAAGGAATGAACAAATTTATATTTAAAGGGTATTACGATAATATTTTACAATCTTTTGGATGGCAACAAATAAATATAGGTGTTCCATTAGTTGTTAATTTAAGTGATGATTTTAAAAAAAGTAAATATGCTGTTGAGTTTACAGGGAGTATTTCCAAAAGTAATTCACTGAAGGGAACGCAATTAAATACTATAAATGAAAATGTACAAAACATAGAAAAATGTTTAGGAAATGTAATCATTTATAGTCCAGATAAATGGAGGTATAGTCAGTTTAATTTTTATGAAGGAAAGCCTGACATGGTAACCAATAAAGGGGTTACAGTATATGAGATTTTGCACATTTCACGATGAAAACTTGTTGAAGTTAAATTAAGAAAAAGGAATGAAAATGTATGCCCTTTGTGAACGTTTATTATCATGAAAATATATTAAATAAAGAAGAGTTGAAAAAGATAGGTGAATGTATTCATCTTTCATTAATTGAACATTTTAACATCCCTGAAAATGATTTTTTTCAAATGTTTTTACCTTATAAACAGAATCACTTTTTATTTAATCCATATTATTTATTAGAAAGAGGAGAAAAGAGAACAGAGAATATGATTTATGTTTCTATTACATGTGGATCGGGAAGAACGATAAAACAGAAAAGGGATCTGTATCAGTCGATATCCTTGAAGGTTTCTGAATGTTCTAGTATAAAAAGTGCAGACATTTTTATTACACTAAATGAGACAGCTGCTGAAAATTGGTCGTTTGGTCAAGGAGTGGCGCAATTGGTAAAATGAAGGGGAGTGAAATGATGAATGAATCCATTGAATATTGTATTCAAAAGAAAATGAGAGAAATGGCCCCTGCATTTGCTCAATATAGTGAAGAGATATTGTTCGAGGAAGTGTGGCGAGATGCCACTTTAACATTAAGAGAAAGAAGTTTATGTACAGTGGCGGCACTAATTAGTCTTAATCAGACAGAACAATTACCATTTCATTTGCGGCTGGCAAAGCAAAATGGAATTATGGAGAATGAAATGATTGCATTAATAACGCATATGGCTTTTTATGTTGGCTGGCCAAAAGCGGTAGCAGCTTTAAATATAGCAATGAATGACATGGAAAGTTAAGAATAACGATAAGAAAGAATTCATTTAAACATGAATTCTTTCTTATCGTTATTTATGCAATACTCTAATGAGATATTTTTCACTTTTTCTCTTGCTTTTTTATCACTTGCGTAGTAAAGTGATAGTAAGATTCACGATAGGAAGTGATCAAACATGCGTGATAATACGATAGGATCATTAATATGGTTACGTTTAATACGATTTACGAACCAAAGTAATCAGATGTCAAATGAATTTTTAAAACGTTTTGATTTAACGACTGCTCAATTTGATGTGCTTTTACAAATACGTACGTATCAACCACTAACGCAAATGGAGTTAGCTGAAAAGGTAACTGTTACACAAGGTGGTATTTCTCGAATGTTAACGCGTCTTGAAAAAGAAGGATATATAGTACGAAAACAAGATTGGAAAACGAAAACAATTAGTCTTACAGAGCAAGGGGAATCGGCCTTGGAGAAAGCATTGCCAGAGCAGCTTGCATTTCAATCTTCGTTTTTTGATGATGTATTAAATGAAGAAGAGCAGAAAATATTATATGAGCTAATGACGAAAGTGCATAAGCACAGTGAAAAAAAAGAATTACCGTAAGAGTAATTTTTTTTACAATATCAATTGACTAATCAAGTGAAAGCTAGTTGAATAAATTTAATACGACTTAATTAAAGGAGAGAGCAACTATGGAAAAATACCGTATGGATACAAGTAAAGGAATGGAGTTTGGATTATATTCGATTGGGGATCATGTTTTAAATCCGCATAACGGAGAGAAAATTAGTGCAGAACAAAGAATTCATGAATTAATTGAAACAGCTAAGTTAGCGGATGAAGCTGGACTTGATGTATTTGCTGTTGGTGAAAGTCATCAAACGCATTTTACAACGCAAGCTCATACAGTTATTTTAGGGGCTATTGCACAAGCAACGAAAAATATAAAAATTGCAAGTTCAGCAACGATAATAAGTACATCTGATCCGGTACGAGTATATGAGGATTTTGCTACAATTGACTTAATTTCTAATGGACGTGCAGAAATCGTGGCTGGTCGTGGATCTCGTATTGGGGGATATAGTTTACTTGGTTATGATGTAAATGATTATGAAGAGTTATTTGAAGAGAAAATGGATCTTTTATTAAAAATTAATAAAGAGAAACATGTAACATGGAACGGACAGTTCAGAGCGCCGCTTGCACATGCATCGGTTATTCCAAGAGCTAAAAATAATAACTTACCAATTTGGCGTGCAGTTGGTGGCCCGCCAGCTAGTGCGATTAAAGCAGGACGCGCAGGTGTACCAATGATGATAACAACACTAGGTGGTCCAGCTATTAACTTTAAAGGATCAGTAGATGCCTACCGTGAGGCTGCGGCGCAAAGTGGATTTAATCCAGCAAGTTTGCCAGTTGCAACAACGAGTTTATTTTATACAGCAAAAAATTCACAAGATGCATTTAATGAATACTATCCTCATATTAATGCTGGTATGCTTACACTGCGTGGTGGTGGGTATCCGAAGCAACAATTTACAAATGCAGTAGATTACCGTGACGCATTAATGGTTGGTAGCCCGCAACAAATTATTGAAAAAATGCTTTACCAATATGAATTGTTTGGGCAACAACGTTTTATGGCACAAATTGATTTTGGTGGTGTACCACTTAATAAAATTGAGAAAAACATCGAATTAATTGCTACTGAAATTTTACCGGCTGTTAGAAAACATACAGCAAAATAATTTTTAAAAAACCGAGAGTCTAATCGATTCTCGGTTTTTTTATGTATGAATTTAGTTTGAAAAAATGACAAAAAAATGAATTTTTAGTCTAGGAAGAGGGAGGGTATTTTCTATTTTTGAATAACAATATTTTGTGTTTGAATTTTAAAAATACATTTTTCTCTTGACAAAAAACTAGCTGATTTACCTGTTGGTTTAGAGGACATTTTTTCGCGAAAAAGTCAAGTGTATGAAGAGAGTAACGATTGTTTTATTGATGTGAAAGTAAGTTTTATATTAAAAAAATACATTTTAGTAATGAGAAAAATCTAATTCAAAAAAATGACAAATGACATATTTCAGACAAAATGATGTCAATAATACGTCAAAAATCAGCTGAATTTACTATGCAGGTATATTATACAATTCGATTAACGGATAAAACACTACTGAAATAGTGAAAAGGTAAATTTTATGAGAAAGTTCTTTTGTGATTATCTTGAAAACTGAAAATTTATATTTTCTAAAAGTACATAAACAAATTTATCTTTCTACATTTCTAAGATTTGAGTTGTTTTATTCATACAACTCAATTGAAATTACGATATAAAAAATTATGAAGGAAGTGATTGTAGTATGGAAACGCTCGAATTGGCACGAATACAATTCGCATCAACAACGATTTTCCATTACTTTTTTGTTCCGCTGTCTATTGGTTTAGCTTTTATCATTGCGTTAATGCAAACGTTATATGTGGTAAAGGGACAAGAAATTTATAAGAAGATGACGAAGTTTTGGACACAAATATTCCTTGTAAACTTTGCGGTAGGTGTAGTAACTGGTATTCTACAAGAATTCCAGTTTGGTATGAATTGGTCAACATATTCACGTTTCGTAGGTGATGTGTTTGGTCCATCACTTGCGATTGAAGGTTTATTAGCATTTTTCATTGAGTCTACATTCCTAGGTTTATGGGTATTCGGTGAGGATAAATTGCCGAAGCGCGTTCACCTTTTATGTATTTGGCTCCTTTCAATTGGAACAATGTTATCAGCATTTTGGATTTTAACTGCAAGTGCATTTATGCAATCGCCAGTAGGGTATGAAATGGCAGCAGATGGTCGTGCACAAATGAATGATTTCTTAGCGATTATTCAAAACCCACAATTATGGGTACAATTCCCGCATACAATTACAGCGGCGATTGCAACTGGTGCATTCTTTATTGCGGGTGTGAGTGCATGGAAAATAACGAAAGCTCAAGAAACTGAAGTGTTTAAAAAATCATTCCGCATTTCTATCATTGTTGGAACACTTACAACTGCGCTAGTATTATTCTTCGGTCATGCGCAAGCACAACAATTAATTAAGACACACCCAATGAAAATGGCAGCAGCGGAAGCGTTATGGAATACGAGTGAGGATCCAGCGCCATTTACAGTATTTGCGAAAATTGATGCAGAGAAGCAAGAAAATTCGTTCGAAATTCAAATTCCTTATATGCTAAGTCTATTATCATTTGATAAATTTAGCGGTCAAGTAGAAGGGATGAATCAAATTCAAAAGCAATATGAAGAAAAATATGGGCCTGGAGATTATATACCGCCAGTACACACTATGTTCTGGAGTTTTAGAGCGATGGTAATGAGTGGAACATTTATGCTTCTTCTAGGAGCGTACGGATGGTTCTTATCAAGAAAAGATCGATTAGCTGAAAAAACTTGGTATTTAAAATTAATGGTGTATGCAATTGCACTACCGTTTATCGGTAATACAGTAGGATGGATTATGACTGAAATGGGACGTCAGCCTTGGGTAGTTTTCGGTGTTATGAAAACGGAAGATGCTGTATCTCCAAATGTTACGTTCGGAGAAGTATTATTCTCTTTAGTTTCGTTTACATCACTATATTTAATTATAGGTGGAATTACTGTTTACTTATTCATTCGTGTCATTAAAGGACATGAGAATAAGAAAACGAAACAGGATTCTCAAAGCCATGATCCATTTGATAAGGAGGAAGAGTATGTTATCTCTTAATGAGTTATGGTTTATCATTATTGCAGTTTTATTTGTGGGCTTCTTTGTACTTGAAGGTTTCGATTTCGGTGTAGGTATAGTTTCAAGGTTTTTAGGAGAAAACGATTTAGAGAAAAGAATTTACTTAAATACAATTGGTCCATTTTGGCACGCGAATGAAGTATGGCTTGTTTGTGCAGGTGGAGCTATGTTCGCGGCATTCCCGCACTGGTATGCAACTTTATTTAGCGGGTTTTACATTCCGTTTGTATTTATGCTTCTTGCTTTAATTATTAGGGGTGTTTCCTTTAAATTCCGTGCGAAAATAGATAATCATAAATGGAAAGGTTTTTGGGATTGGGGTATGTTTTTAGGAAGTCTTCTACCGCCTATTCTTTGGGGTGTTGCCATTGCTAACTTTATGGTAGGTATTCCAATTGATGAGACGAAAAATGCTGTAGGTGGATTCTTACAACTACTTCATCCATTTGCATTACTTGGAGGAGTTATGTTCCTTCTACTATGTATTGTTCACGGATTGCAATTCCTTACTATACGTACAACTGGTAAGTTAAGAGAACGTGCACGTATTGCTGCATTGAAAATTGCACCGCTTGCGATTATAGCACTTCTTATTTTTGCCGGTGTAGGGTTATGGAAAACAGATATATTCACTGGTCATGGTACAGAGTGGGTTATGGTTCCGATTGGAGCTTTTGTAGCATTATGTGTGTCAACATTATTAAATAAAAGAAGAAGAGATGGTTGGGCTTTCGTTATGACGAGTTTAACAATCATTTTACTAAGTGCGAGTGTGTTTGCCGGCATGTTCCCACGTGTCTTAATTAGCTCGTTAGGGTCAATATACGATTTAACAATTTATAATGCAGCATCAGGTGATTATGCACTAAAATTGATGACGTATTTTTCAATTGCTATATTGCCATTTGTTATGGGAAGTCAAATATGGAGTTTCTATGTGTTTAGACAACCTGTTAAGTCAGATAAAGATTTGGAGTACTAATGAAAAGAAAAAGAGGACTTCCGTCGTATCCTGGTAGCCGAGTTTTATATGTAGTGTTAACCATCATTAGCATTTTAGAAGCTATAAGTATTATTGCGCAAACAGTGTTTTTAGCGCGGGCTATTACGTTTTTATTTCAAGGAGAAACAGTGCAATCTGTGTTAAATGAAACTGTTTATTTTGGAATCACGTTTGCAGTACGTCACACGTTAGTGCGAATATCGCAAATATTAGTGGAACGTTTCGCTGAAAAAACAGGATCGCTACTGCGAAAACAATTAATAGAGGCGTATTTCACATTAGGTCCACGATATGTTCAAACTGCTGGAACAGGTCATCTGGTTACCTTATCGATTGAAGGTATTGAGAAATTTAAAACATATATTGAATTAACAATTCCTAAAATGATTAGAAGTAGTATCGTACCGGGACTAATTGTACTATATGTTTTTACGCTAGATATTGAGTCTGGAATCATTTTAGTTGTAACGATTCCTATCGTAATTACATTTATGATCCTACTAGGATTAGCGGCGCAGAAAATGGCGGATAGCCAATATGAAACATACCGTGTACTTTCTAATCATTTTGTAGATACGTTAAAAGGGTTAGAAACATTAAAGTATTTAGGTAAAAGTAAACAGCACGAAGGAAAGATTGAAAAAGTAAGTAAAAGGTATAGAAAAGCAACGATGCGTACTTTGCGAGTTGCTTTTCTTTCTTCTTTTGCATTAGATTTCTTTACAAGTTTATCCATCGCATTTGTGGCGGTCGGATTAGGGATACGTTTAATAGATGGGACAATTGTACTATTGCCAGCCCTTACGATTTTAATTTTAGCTCCAGAATATTTCTTGCCGATTAAACAAGTTGGAGCGAATTATCATGCTACGTTAGATGGACAACTTGCAATGGAGCAAATAGAAGAGATTTTACAGCAACAAAAAGAAATAGAAAAGAAAGAATCAAATGTAGATTTAATATGGAATTCCTCTAGTAGTTTGAAATTACAAGATGTAAAAGTAAAGAGCAATGAATCTGAAAAAGCTATATTAGAGGGAATTGATTTTACTTGGAAAGGCACCGGTGCTATAGGTGTAATTGGTGAAAGTGGAGCAGGAAAATCAACATTAATCGACGTATTAGCAGGATTTTTAACTCCTTCAGGTGGAAAGATGATTGTAAATGGTGTGGAAATTGACGGGACTACTCGTGAAGAGTGGCAAAAGAATATTGCTTATATTCCGCAGCAACCTTATATTTTCCCGCTTTCATTAAAAGATAACATTTGTTTTTATGAAACAAATACAACTGATGAAGAAGTGGAAAGAGTTATTAATGAAGTTGGTCTTCATTCACTCGTAACATCGCTTCCGAACGGGATGTGCGAAAGAATTGGAGAAGGTGGACGTATGCTTAGTGGCGGGCAAGAGCAACGTGTTGCTATGGCGCGTGCACTTTTAAGCAAAAAGCCAATTATTTTATTAGACGAGCCTACAGCACATCTTGATATTGAAACTGAATTTGAAATAAAACAAGCGATGTTACGTCTGTTTGAAGGGAAGTTAGTATTTCTTGCAACACATCGTCTTCATTGGATGAAACAGATGGATCATATTCTTATTTTAAATAAAGGGGAAATGATAGAAAGTGGAACATATGAAGAGCTTTTAAAGAATGAGGCATTACGTTTTCACAGGAAAGAGAGGGGATAGAGATGAGTAACTGGATTAAACCTTATATACAGCAAAATAAAGGTAGAATGACTTTAACTATATTCCTTGGTCTTCTTGGAGTTAGTTCAGGTGCGATGTTACTTTTCATTTCAGGTTATTTAATCTCTAAATCTGCTCTTAGACCAGAAAATGTAATGGCTGTATATGTTCCTATCGTTGCAACACGTGCGTTTAGTATAGGACAAGCGGTATTTCATTATTTAGAGCGTTTAGTTGGACATGATGTCGTACTACGCATATTAGAAAAAATGAGAACGAAACTATATAGAATAGTAGAACCGCAGGCGTTATTTTTCCGTTCGCGATTTCAAACGGGCGATATGTTGGGTGTATTATCCGAAGATATAGAGCATTTGCAAAACCTATATTTACGTACAATATTTCCTAGTATATTAGCATTAGTTGTATATAGCATATTCGTACTTGTTATCGGAGCATTTGACGTAGTGTTTGCGCTTATTGCAGGGTGTATGCTAGCGATTATCGTCTTTCTGCTTCCATTTGTATCATTACTTTTAATGAAGCAACATCATGTTACTTTAAAACAAGGAAGAAGCCGTTTGTATCAACAATTAACAGACGCTGTTTTTGGATTATCTGACTGGCAAGCAAGTGGCAGAAAAGATGAATTCATTGATAAGTATGTAGAGCAAAATAATCAGTTGTTAAAAACGGAAAAAAGAATGAAACGCTGGAATCATATTAGGGACAGTATCATTCAAGTAGTAGTGGGGATTGTAGTTATTTCAATGATCATATGGACTGGAAATGAGGCGGCAAGTGAACAGATTGCACCTACCGTTATTGCGGCTTTCGTCTTAATGACGTTATCAGTTACAAACGCGCTTATTCCTCTCTCAGATGCTATCGATCGAATTCCATCATATGTAGAATCTGCTCATCGTCTAAATCAAATAGAAGATAATGCTGTTTTACAGGAAGAAGAGGAATTACGCGGGGATAAAGGTTATGTTGCATCAAAACATATAGACATTGAATTAAATCATGTATCGTATAGTTACCCAGATAGTAATGAATTTGTATTGAAAGAAGTATCACTGCAAATAAAGGCAGGAAAGAAAATCGCCATTTTAGGAAGAAGTGGAACAGGAAAATCTACTTTGTTAAAATTATTAACAGGTGCGCTAAGCCCGTTACATGGTGAAGTTTTATTGAATAGTGAACATGCTCATACGAATCTTTTATCGAAGTATATTTCTGTATTGAATCAGAAGCCGCATTTATTCGATACGACAATTGGAAATAATGTGCGAATCGGTAAACCAGAGGCTACGGATGAAGAGATATGGACAGCTTTAGAGAAAGCGCAATTAGCTTCGCATATAGCTTCTCTTCCGGACGGATTGCAAACAAAAATGCATGAAATGGGAAAAAGGTTTTCTGGCGGGGAAAGACAACGGGTTGCTTTTGCTAGAACGCTCATGCAAGAGGCTCCAATTATTGTCCTTGATGAACCTACGATCGGTTTAGATCCAAAGACAGAATTATCTTTAATAGAAACAATGTTTTCTGCAACGGAAGAAAAGACAGTAATTTGGATTACGCACCATCTTGTAGGAATTGAACATGTAGATGAAGTTATATTCCTTGATCGTGGTCAAATTGTGATGCAAGGTAGTCATGAACAACTTCTGAAAGAAAACGAGAAGTATCGTATGCTTTATGAGTTAGATAAAGGAATATAGTTTGAATAAGTAATAATTGTAAAATAGCTACGCCTAATGGTGCAGCTATTTTTTTGTTAAGAAATATATTTTCTTTTTAAGGTATAGATTTATCTCGCTATTTGCAGGGAGTAAGACTCCAATCTTAAAATCCGGCTGATGTGAGGAAGTTAGGCGGAAGAGTAACTGTACGTAAAAATCCGATTGGTGAGGGGGATAATTAGAAGGGGGAGAAGCGCCCTCTAATTAAGGTTTCGTTTTATTTGCCTTAAGATAGAAATCAAATGAATCAAAAGCAGCTAATCAAATACTTATATCATTGAATATGTATATTTACGATTGAAAAGTAGGATATTTTGTTATGAGCTTGCATAAAAGTATAAAGGTTTCATACGGTTTAAGTAATGTGATAGTATGTCGCGTATATAAATAATATGCAAAAAGGTGGAGGGAAAAGATGGGGAATCGTTTTGAAAAAAGTGAAGAGGCGATAGAGCGAATTCCGTTAGTAAGTGTATTAATTCCTACTTATAATCGTCCTGGCTACTTTGAAAAAGCATTATGTAGTGTATTACAACAGACATATTCTAATATAGAAATTATCGTTGGAGATGATAGCACGAATGACGAAACAGAAAATGTGTTACAAAAATACTTATGTGATCATTCAAATATTATTTATATAAAAAACAGGTCAACTCTCGGACAATTTGAAAATGCGCTAATGTTATTTAATGAAGCAAACGGTGAGTATATAAATTTTTTAATGGATGATGATATATTTCATGTGAATAAAATTGAAAAAATGATGAAGTATTTTTTCAATGATCGAGATAATGAAATCAAACTTGTAACATCTCATCGTCAAGTAATTAATGATAAAGGGAAAGAACTACGACATATTTATTCAACTGTCCGTTTATTTGAAGAGGATACGATTATAGAGGGAACAGAATTAGGAAATAGAGTAATTGTGGATCAAAAAAATTATATTGGAGAACCGACAACAGTTTTATTTCGTAAAAATGATTTACAAGAACCGTATGGGATTTTTGATAAGAGAAGATATTTATGTAATGTAGATATAGCTTCATGGTTATCTTTATTAAGTAAAGGAAAAGCAGTATATATTGCAGAGACACTTAGTTACTTCCGATTACATTCAGGTCAACAGTTGAATGAATCTAATAAACTTATGGATGGAGTAGAGGATTTTTCACATAGTATTATAGTTGGAGAAAAGTATGGTTTTTTATCTACTGAAAAAGAGTTATATAAAGCAATAACTAATTTCCTAGACTATGCAAAAAAAATAGTTCCATCATCAATATTATATACGTTAGACTACTACCGACATATTAAGCGAAAGGAGATAAATATAGAAAAGAAAAAACAGTATCGGAATAACTACTCTCATTTACCGAAAGTCAGTATACTTATTCCTGCCTATAATAAACCTCATTACTTGGAATTAGCTCTCAAAAGTGCTTTGAATCAAACATATGAAAATATTGAAATAATAATTTCTGACGATAGTACAAACGGTGAAGTTAAAGCGATGATCCAACCATATTTAAGTCAATATGAATGTATTACATATGTTAAAAATAAACCTGGATTAGAAGCAGAGAACTTTAATAAGTGTATAGAACTTGCGAATGGAGATTATATAAACTTTTTATTAGATGATGACTTATTTCATCCTGAAAAGATTAAAAGAATGATGAACTATTTTTTTAGTCTAGAAAACATTTCGTTTGTGACGTCATATCGTGAATTAATTGATGAGAATGGAAAAGTATTACCAGCATCAACATTGAACATGAAAATCGCCAAAGAAACTACACTTTTTGAAGGGAAAGAATTAGGGGATTATATGTTAAAAAACTTAAAAAATGTAGTTGGTGAGCCTACAACAGTTCTGTTTAACCGAAAATTTTCGGGAGGGGGTTTTGGGTGTTTTAAGGGGAAGGGTTACTTTGCTATTCATGACATTGCAACATGGCTAGATATGATGAGGAAAGGGAAAGTAGTTTATATAGAGGAACCCCTTAGTTATTTTAGACAACATAGTGGGGAAAATCAAAAACAAATGCAATGTACAGTAAAGACAATTGAAGAATGGAATGAATTAATACTAGATGCATATAATAGTGGGTTTTTAAATTGTGAGCAAGATTATAAAGAATGTTTAACTCATTGTTTGGAAAATGCGGTGTTAATAATTAAGGATGCGGTAAAAAATAGTCAATTAAATCAAATTGATAATGAAAAGATAGAGAAGGAACTAAATAAGTTAGTTCATCTTTTATTTCAGAAAGAAGTCTGCTATTGTCAATTTTGCAATCAACAATTTGAAAAATTTTCTCCTTGGCCAGAACATTACGATTTTCCAAAATATAAATTCGAGATGTGGAATAAAGATACGGGAATTTGTCCGGTATGTGATTCGATGGACCGTGAAAGGTTATATCGTGTATATATTGAAATGGAAACGGATTTATTAAGTGGAAATGATACTATGCTTCATATTGCACCAGAAGCAAAGTTAAGAAGTTGGTTTGCTCAGCATAAAAATATTACATATGTATGTGGAGATATTGAACCAAAGGATCCATTAATGCAGGAAATTGATGTTACTAGAATTCCATATGAAAATGATACATTTGATGTGGTTTTATGTGGTCATGTATTACAGTACGTTCAAGATGATGAAAAAGCGATGAGAGAGTTATATAGAGTATTAAAAACAAATGGATGGGGAATTATTCAAGCTCCAATCGTAATGAATGTAGATATTATTATAGAGAATGAATTAATTTTAACGCCAAAATTGAGAAAAATAGCTTTTGGTCATGAAGAACACGTAAGAATTTATAATCAATCAGGATTTATACAACGATTAATGAATGTAGGATTTAAGGTTGAATTGTATAACATAGCTGAAAAACAAGGAATGAGAAGTGCGAGGGAATTTGGTTTATCTGAAACTGATGTACTCTATATTGTTCGGAAATGAAGGATTGAGGAGAATTGAAATAATTTGCATAATAGATATTATGGACAGTTAAATCAAAGTTTTGAAGAAGCATTAAACCTTAAAAAAAGAATTAATGCTTCTTATTTTAATTATGGAGCGATATGCAACTTATTTTTTGGTTTTAAATTTAGCTGACAAAGGCAATACTGAGCCATAGTGAATGTAAAGTTGGAGGGCGAGTGTATATGTTTGAAGAGGATGGAATTGTTTTAATTATGGAGCCTGCTGATGAAAGAAACTTGAGGAGATTTATTTTTTCAGTGCCAAAGTCAGTGTATGAAAAGAAGGGGCTTACATTACACTATGGAGCAGCTATAGGACAAGGATATATGGATATAATTGAAGATATTATTAGTGTACATATAGAAATAGATGTTGTAACCATAATAGGGCATGTGAGCGGTTAAATAGCTATTTGAAAAAGGTTGTAGGTGATTTAGCTAGAAGTTATGATAAAGAAGATTGCAGACAAGGATAATGACGAAGGGAGTCTAAAATGAAAATCAAATCAATTTTATTAGTATGTATAGTTTCAATTGGTTTAATGGGATGTTCACTAGTAGAGCAAGGAAAGAACTCCATAGATTATGCTCAAAAAGCGACAGACTATGTAAATGAAATAAGTGCATTTGCAAGTGATGCGCCAGCATTAGCTGAAAAGGCCGTTAATGATAGCGAAGCTCGAAAAGAATTAGAAACGAAGCTTAATGAAATTAAACAAGATATACCCGCATTCAATGAATTAACGCCACCGGATGTAGCGAAGGATCTTCATCAGCAAATCGTCGGATATAACGAAAAGTTAAATACATTAATTGATACGGCGATGACAAAGATAGAAGAAGGCAAAGTGGATGTAGAGCAATTTAAAAACTCTGAGCTTATGCAGACGATAGATCAAGTTCGTGAATTGAAAGACAAGGTTCAAAATTTAGGACAATAATAAAAAAGGATCCGTGATGAACGGATCCTTTTTTATGTTTTCTAATGGAAAAGTTTATAATATTTTCTTCCTATAATATAGGCGTCCTTTATATCTTCCATTTTTCTAAAATATGTATAGTTTTATTGGTTGCATCCATGTTCACTTGAAGACCTATCGGCATAGTGATCATCGGATGGGTATGACAACAATCAAAGTCAGCAAGTAAAGGAATGCTTTGGTTTTGCAGTACTTCTAATAATATTTCGTACGGTTTGCGATTTGTACCACAATCATCAAATTGCTCATGTTTTCCAAGAAGTATACCTGAAACTTTATCAAATACACCGTTAATTTTAAGGAATGAAAAGCTTCTTTCAATAGTAGCTGCATTTTTTGAGCTATCCTCAATAAATAAAATATCGCCTTCTTGAATGCTTGGCATATAAGGGCTACCCCAAATGCCTTCTATTGTATTTAAGTTCCCACCAATAATACGTCCAGTAGCTTGTCCATTTGTTACAGAAATCCAACTATTATGTCTACGTTCTTTTTCTTCCGTCTTCATTTCCCAATTAATAAATTCATCTGACCAAAATAAAGGCTGCTTTATGTTGTAAGGAAGTACTTGATCATGTAGTAATGTTTCTGCAAAATAGTTGTATGTATAATCTATAAAAGGCTCAAATTCTCCAAAGGAGGGGACAAGTGCCGGACCATAAAATGTAGGGATTCCTGTTTTGGCATAAATCCCTAGCAATAAAGCTGTTGCATCTGAATAGCCAATCATTATTTTAGGGTTATTTTGAAAAGCATCATAATCAATATAAGGTAATAAGGAATTAGAATTCATGCCGCCAATTGTTGACATAATACAAGATACATTAGGATTTCTTATTAAAGCATTGAGTTCCTCGGCACGCTCTTGTATACTGCCAGAACGATAATAATCATATCGACCTGTTAGTGAACCTTCTAATATGTGAAATCCTTTCTGTTGTAAGTAGGATTTCGCTCGTTCAAATCTTTTTGGAGAAGTATAGGTTGCTGGTGAAGAGGGCGAATAAATGCCAATTGTGTCACCGTATTTTAATGTTTTTGGAAGTAGCATCGTAAGAATCCTTTCTATTAAATAGTTAAATTACGATAATTTAACATTGAATATTCTTATATTTCGGTATTTTAATTGTAACATAAATGTATGAGATGAATAAATATGCTTTTTGCCTTGACGATATAAAGTAATTATTGTTATGGTTAAACGTGAGTGTATAAAAGGTTTGCTAAAGGAGTTTTGAAATGAAGCGGTTAAAATGGGGAAGGCTGACGATCCTAGTAGTCATTATTTTAGGGATATGTTGGTTCTTATTCCAAGGAACTCAAAAGAGTGCAACAAATGTAGAAGGACAACCTTTACAGGTGGCGGAATTACCTAAAACAGGATTAACTGAAAAAGTAGTGCCACCAAAGTACATACCACCGGAAATTGATGCAAAAGCAGCTATGATTATCGATGCGAGTAATGGAGATATTATTTATCAACATAATGAAAATGAAGCTTTTGCGCCAGCAAGTATGTCTAAGATGATGACAGCGTACCTACTATTAGAAAATGTACATAATGGGAAAGTTCGCTGGGAAGATCCGGTAAAAATGAGTGCGAAAGCGGCACAAACAGAGGGTGCGAGAATCCCAGTCCAAGTGAATGACACATTAACTGTTAAAGATTTGTACCATGCATTAATGATTGAATCAGCAAATAATTCGGCTGTAGCTTTAGCAGAACATATGGCAAAAACAGAGAAAGATTTCGTTCAGCTTATGAATGAAAAAGCAAAGCAGTTAAAAATGTCGGAGTATGCTAAATTTGCAAATGCGTCAGGACTACAAGAACCTGATGGAAGTGAGACGAAGATGACAGCTGCTGATGTAGCAAACTTGGCGTATCATCTTATAAAAGATTATCCAGAAATATTAGAAGTGACTCATTTACGTCAAAGTCAGTTAGCATTTAATAATATTAATGTTACAAGTACAAATGATATGTTAAACAAAAATAATAAAGCTTTATATATAGAAGGAATAGACGGATTAAAAACAGGATTTACAGATAGCGCGGGGTATTGTTTTACGGGTACAGCAAAACAAGGTGATACTCGTATTATTACAGTTGTAATGGGAACAAAAGGAAAAACGAAGCGTTTTACAGAGACGAATAAGCTAATGTCATATGCATTTGGCTTAGTTAATTAAGTAAAATATTGAGTTAGATCATTATATAAGAAAGGCAATTTGTTGTTACTTATTATAGGTAACAATAAATTGCCTTTTTATTTTTAGAATTAGGAAATAAAAAGGTAAAAAATGTGAGTGTTATTATTTGAGTTTATTATTGTTTGTTGATAGTATAAAGTTAGAAACTTATTAATGATAAGTTTTAAGAGGCAGAATATGATGTGTACATATGAAAAAGCCTCAAATGAAAATTGGAGGGAATTATGATGGCAAAAGATTTTTACTCAGCAATTGAAGACAGAAGATCTATTTACGCGATTAGTAAAGAGCAAGTAGTTTCTGATGAGAAAATTCAAGAAGTGATTTATCATGCTGTAAAACATACACCTTCAGCTTTTAACTCTCAGAGCGCTCGCGTTGTCGTCTTGCTTGGAGAACAACATGATAAGTTATGGGATATTACGAAAGAAACGTTACGAAAAATTGTACCTGAAAATAATTTTGCATCTACTGAAGAAAAAATGAATGCATTTAAAAGTGGTTATGGAACGGTTCTATACTTCGAAGATAGTCAAGTAGTGGAAGAACTGCAAGAAAACTTTGCCTTATATAAAGAGAATTTTCCCGTTTGGTCTCAGCAATCCTCAGGAATGTTACAATTTGCAATTTGGACAGCTTTAGAAATTGAAGGATTTGGTGCTACATTGCAGCATTACAATCCATTAATTGATGAAGCAGTGAGAAAAGAATGGGAAGTTCCAGGGAACTGGAAACTTACTGCGCAAATGCCGTTTGGTAAACCGGTGGTAACTGCAGGTGAAAAAGAATACCAACCTTTAGAAAACCGTGTGAAAATTTATAAATAATGTAGGAACGATAAAGTGAAACTTTAATCAGTGGGGGAGTTGTTCATCCACCACTGATTATCAGCCTTCACCAATCGGGCTTTTACGGGCAGTTGATCCCCCACTTATCTTTTTTGCTTTCGCTGAATTTTGAGGTGGGGGTCTTACTGCCCGTTAATGTGGGATAAAAGGTGAACAGAAATATAATCTGTTCACCTTTTTATAAGTAGTAAGGATTTTTTTGATAGGAATTTTTCATCTGATTTTTTAATTCGTTTTTACGTGTTTCAATAGTTGATATTTTTTGTAACGTAATAATTGAAACGAATTGAAAAAAAGCATAGTACAGTTCTATATTTTTATTTGTAGGATCATCTATTATGTTTTTCATAAATATACCTCCTTTTTTAATAATAAGACTTCCATATCAAAATTCAATGCTACGTGGAGAATACCTACCCGTAAAAGTTCGATTGGTTTCCGGGTAGGATGGATAATACATGTATGGATTAAGACGCCACTCTATATATGATAATATAAATATCCTGAAAATTCCATGTACAGCGGAAAATAGGGAGTAAAATGTACATTTTCGTCAAATTAGAACAGAATTTTTGAAGTTAAATCTTACAAATCGTCAAATCTTTTAAAAGCGATAGACAGTATCAAAAATAGTTTTCTGAAAATATTATACTATTGATAAAAAAAGCATTTTTTGTCATGATAAGAGTATGCTTCATGGAAAGAACTTTACTAGGAAATACATTCTTTGCATTGTATTAGATTAATAGAGTTTTTCGAAGTGGATAGGAAAAATATATTAAGATAATGAATGGAATGTCGAGTTTTCAATGAAATACATATGGAATTTGAAAAAAGCATTGCAAAAACAGTAAGTTTAATGGTAAAGTTCACATGAAGTTCACACGGAATTCACTTCATTCGTTTAAAATGAACTCTGTGTGAAAAATAAAACTCTTGTTAAAAAATGGAACTTAATGAATATTTTACTTTGATAATATTGTAATGTATTAAGTTTATAAGTTTTTTTAAGAGGATAGTAGGGAAAGGAAGTAAAGACAACTTATGAAAAAAGTAATTGCAGGTTTAGCAGCAGCTTCAGTAGTGGGTGTTGCAGTTCCAGGTATGGATTCTGCTCAGGCACAAGTTTCAAACGAGGCGCTAAAAGAAATCAATGGACAAAATCAAACTCAAAATCAAACGACTGTAACTGAAACAAAAACTGTAGAAACAAAATCTGATTTAAAATACACAGTAACTGCTGATGTATTAAATGTTCGTTCAGGTGCTGGTACAGGACATAACGTGATTTCTAAAGTGAAATCAGGTCAAGTACTACAAGTAATTGGACAAGAAAACGGTTGGTTCAAAGTAACTGTAAACGGTCAAACTGGTTATGTAAGTGGTGACTTCGTAACGACTGGTGGTAAAACAGGAACTACTGTTCAACAAGGAACTGGTACTTACACAGTAAACGTTTCTTCACTAAACGTACGTACAGGCCCAAGTACATCTCATACAGTATTAGGCTCTGTAAATAAAGGTAAAACAGTACAAGTTGTTGGAGAAGTACAAGATTGGTTTAAAATTAACTTCAATGGTGGAACTGGATACGTAAGCAAAGACTTCGTAACAAAAGGTGGTTCTGCTGTATCTAACGAAACAAAACAACCAACTACAAACAACAATACTACTACAGTTCAAACTGGTGGTTCTTATGTTGTTAACACTGGTGCTTTAAAAGTACGTACAGGCCCAGCTACATACAACGCTGTAATCGGTGGCGTAACACAAGGTAAAGTATTAAACGTTACTGGCGCTGAAAATGGTTGGTACAAAATTAACCATAACGGCCGTACAGGTTACGTAAGTGCAGACTTCGTTAAGTTTGTAAAAGGCGGAGTAAACAACGTTACAAATAACAATAACAATAACGTTACAAATAACGTTCAACAACCAGGTAAAGACGTACAAAAACCAACAACAGGTGGAGATACATCTTCAATCGCTGGATTCGCTAGATCTTTAAATGGTTCACCATACAGAACTGCTGGTACAACACCTGCTGGTTTTGACTGCAGTGGATTCATTCACTACGTATTAAATCAAACTGGTCATAAAGGCGCTCGTCAAACAGTTGCTGGATACTGGAGCTCTAAAACAAAAACTAGCAATCCACAACCAGGTGATTTAGTATACTTCCAAAATACTTATAAATCAGGTCCTTCTCACATGGGCGTTTACTTAGGAAACGGTCAGTTCATTAGTGCAGAAACAGATGCAACTGGTGTACGTATTAGTTCTGTAAGTAACTCTTACTGGAGCAAGCACATGTTAGGTTACACAAAAGCATACTAAGAAAAAGTAGTTTATATACTTTTCGTATAGAGAAAAGGCTTTCCAGGGAAACTTGGGAAGCCTTTTTATAGTTGAATAAATTGAGAATGTAGTAGTTTTTACTGTAACTTCCCATTTAAAAATCGAGCGTATAGGTCATGGAAATAGTTCGGACGAAATAAGTTTGCTGCATGTCCTGCAAGCGGTATTTCTTTGTATAAAACGTTAGGAAGAATGGATTTCAAATCAAAAAGACAAGATTTATAGAGATGATCATGTTCACCCATTACCCATAGAATAGGGTGGGGAAGTGATTTTAATTTGGATTTTAAATCGAATTCTAAACGATGCCGTAATGATTGGACAATAATTGATGAATGTAATTGCAATCCGAAACGGTAATAAATATTTCTTGAAATGACTGCAAACGGATTTGCTTTTAGTATGCCACTTGGGAAGATGGTATTTGCGTATTGAGAGAGCCATTTAGAGTAATCGTCTCCTCGCTTCTCCCAAAATTTTTGAAATACGTTATATAAAAGGGATGGATTATTATAATGTCCACCAATGTGACAAATGCTCAATACTTTTTCTGGATGCATTTGTGCAAAAATTGTAGAGATATAACAGCCGTAACTTAGAGCGCAAATATGAGCTTTTTGAATGCCTTCTTTTTCATATAAATTCAATAATTGATCTACGAGGCGCTGTAATGAAAATTCGATATCTGCACCTTTATCATCGCCATGACCTAATAAGTCATAAGTTATAATGTTATAGGAGGCTGAAAATCGTTTATGCTCTTTTTTGAAGGCACGACGATTGCCGACTAAGCCATGAATAAAAATGATTGTTTCCTTTTCGGAATGTATATTTGTTTGCAAAAAGGATACTCCTTTCAATAACGGGAGATTTATATAGTATTGTAAATTGGTTATCTATAATTCGCATAGAATAATATTAAGTACCTGGTAATAATATCAGATATTTATACTTGTTGTAAAGATGCGTTTGTATGTATATTTTGTAAAAAGAGAAAAAGTGTGTTTACATTCAGTTTACATTTGTATTGTATTCTATTTTTAGAAAGAACAGTTTGGTTTAACACGAGGAGATGAACAGGAATGGAAGTTAGAAATGAGATGAAGAAAAAAGGGAGCTGGAGGCAGTTTTTACGCCTTATTCAAGATACAAATCCTCCGAAAGGGATTCTTGCTTTTGCGTTATTAATGAGTTTGCTTTCTACGGGAGCGAGTTTATTTATACCGATGTTAACGAAAGGGTTAGTAGATAATTTTTCACTTTCGTCAATAAGTACAGGACAAATTGTTGGGCTAGTTGCATTCTTTATTATGCAAACTATAGCTGCAGGATTGTCTATATATTTACTAAATTATATAGGACAGAAGATCGTAGCTGGACTGAGAGAACGTTTGTGGAAAAAGGTGCTTATATTACCGGTAACTTATTATGATCAAAATAGAACAGGTGATACCATTAGTCGTATGACAAATGATACAGGAGTTGTGAAAACATTAATTTCTGAGCATTTGTCAAACTTATTAACAGGCGGTATTTCAATTGTTGGATCATTAATTGTATTATTTGTTTTAGATTGGAAAATGACACTTTTACTTTTAACAGTTATTCCATTATCAGTACTAATTTTAGTTCCACTTGGACGGAAAATGTATAAGATTTCAAAAGCACTTCAAGATGAAACGGCTTCTTTTACTAGTGTATTAACACAGGTGTTATCAGAAATTCGTTTAGTGAAGTCTTCGAACACAGAAAAAAAGGAATATGAAACTGGAAATAAAGGTATTGAAAAGCTATTACAATTTGGTTTGAAAGAGGGAAAAGTGCAAGCATTAATTTCACCAGTTATGTCATTTGTTTTAATGGCATTGCTTGTTATTATCGTAGGATATGGTGGAATGCGAGTTTCTAGCGGTGCATTAACAACAGGAGAACTAGTAGCGTTTATTTTATATTTAGTTCAAATTATAATGCCGATGAGTCAATTATCTATGTTCTTTACACAATTCCAAAAGGCAATTGGTGCAACGGAAAGAATTAATACAATTTTAGAATATGAAGTAGAAGATCATGAAACTGGTGTGAAGGTTACAAATGCTAAGCAGCCAATCGTTCTTGAAAATGTACATTTTGAGTATAACGAAGAAGAGCAAGTTTTAAAGAATATTGATTTCACAATTGAATCAGGAAAAGTAACAGCAATCGTAGGACCAAGTGGTAGCGGGAAAACGACGTTATTCTCATTATTAGAACGTTTTTATGAGCCGACTAGTGGTGCCATTAAATTAGGGAAAGAATCAATTACGAGTTATTCACTACAATCATGGCGACGTCAAATTGGTTATGTTTCACAAGATAGTCCGTTAACCGATGGAACAATCCGTGATAACATTTGTTACGGTGTTGAGGGCGAAGTGACAGATGCAGAAATTGAAAAAGTAGCAGCAATGGCATATGTTGATGCATTTATTCATGATTTGCCAAACGGATACGCAACAGAAGTGGGAGAACGTGGTGTGAAGCTTTCTGGAGGACAAAGACAGCGAATTGCTATTGCCCGAGCATTACTTCGAAATCCACAAATTCTTATGTTAGATGAAGCAACTTCCAGTCTAGATAGTAAGTCTGAGTCTGTCGTTCAAAAGGCATTAAATAACTTAATGAAAGGCAGAACAACGTTAGTTATTGCACATAGACTTTCTACTGTTGTAGATGCAGATAAAATTATCTTTATAGAAAAAGGGAATCTTACAGGAAGCGGTACACATGATGAATTATTACACTCACATGATATGTATCGTGAATTTGCAACGCAACAATTGAAAATTAAAGAGGCGGCATTATAAAATGAATAATCAGTGGGGAATTTGCTTCACTGATTATTTGTTTTTAACAGTAATAAAATAGATGCGGAGTAGAAAGGAAATGGTTCTTTTGATACCTAAAATATTAATTGTGGACGATGATCCGCATATTAGAGAACTTGTTTCTGTTTTTTTAGAACGAGAAGGTTTTCAAACATATGAGGCAATTGATGGTCTAGATGCACTGAAGAAAATAGATGAAGTGAAAGTTGATATGGTTATTCTTGATATCATGATGCCAAATATGGATGGATTTGATGTATGTTTTGAATTAAGGAAGTATTATGATATTCCGATTTTGATGCTAACTGCTAAAGGAGAAACGTCTCAAAAAGTAAAAGGATTTCACCTTGGCACGGATGATTATCTTGTAAAACCATTTGATCCGATAGAACTAGTAGTGAGAGTTAAGGCGTTATTGAAACGTTACCAAATTACAGTGTCGCAATCGATTCAAGTTGGAAATGTACTGTTAAATCGTAAAACATTTGAAGTGAAACTGGAAGAGAAAACGGTCACACTGCCGTTAAAGGAATTCGAGTTGCTCTTTACATTAGGTTCTAAAGCAGGAAGAACGTGTTCGAGAGAGCAATTAATTGAAGATGTATGGGGATATGATTTTGAAGGGAATGAACGTACACTAGACGTTCATATTAATCGGCTACGTGAGAAGTTTCAAGAAGAGAAGTCGAAGTTCAGTATTAAAACGATAAGAGGCTTAGGGTATCGCTTAGAGGTAAGTAAATGAGAAAAAGAAAACGAATGAGTAAGTTGAAGATGTTGAAAGTAACGGGAGCGATCATAGCGCTCTTTTCTTTTCTCACTATAATTTGGTCTATCGCATTTTATGTAGCAACTAGTATATTGAATGCTCTTGAAATACATGTATCGTCGTTTGTTGCCTTTTTAATTAGTGATATGGTCGGTTTTGTATTTATTGTTCTTATTTGGACATTGTTTGGGATATTAATGAGGCCAAAACGACAGGCGATGATTTGGACGATTATTGAACCGATACAAAAAATTGCAAAAGGAGACTTCTCTGTAAAAATACGAAATGAAGAAAAGTATGATGGAGAAATTGGTGTACTCGTAAAAAGTATAAATGATATGACAGACGAACTGAATGCGATGGAGAAAATGCGTCAGGAATTTGTATCGAATGTGTCACATGAAATCCAGTCACCATTAACTTCTATAAAAGGATTCGCTAGAGCGCTACAAGACGATAACCTTTCCGAGGAAAAAAGAAAGCATTATCTTACCATTATTGAAACGGAAACGACGAGATTATCTAAACTAAGTCAAAATTTACTGAAACTAACTCTTTTAGAGTCAGAAGAGTATACACCAGAAAGAGTGACTTATCGATTAGATCAACAGTTAAAGCAAATTGTATTAAATAGTGAACCACTCTGGGCTGAAAAAGAAATTGAGCTAGAACTTAATTTAGGGAAAGTACTCATTACCGCTGACCAAGAAAGTATGAGTCAAGTTTGGATTAATTTAATTCATAATAGTATAAAATTTACTCCAAGTGGCGGCACTATTATAATCCAGTTACAAGAAAATGAGAAATTAGTTGAAGTACGTATTCGCGATTCGGGAATTGGTATATCTGAAAAACAGAAACAACATATTTTTGAACGTTTTTATAAAGCAGATTCTTCACGAAATCGTGCGTATGGAGGAAGTGGCTTAGGTTTGGCTATCGTAAAAAAAGTACTCGACCTTCATCAAGGAGATATAAAAGTCGAGAGTAAGGAAGGGAATGGTACGGAATTTATTGTGCGTATTCCAAATTATGAAGAGAAATAGTGTTAGGAGGAAATTCTTCTAACACTATTTCTCTTTAAAAATACATTTCCCATTACTGCAACTATATTGATAAGCTCTCCCTTCGCTATTCATACGGTATGAGTAATCTGATTCTTTATCTTTCTGGAAGTCAACGTACGCTTCTGCACCACTTTTATCATCATCTATATCAATGAATTGAACGTTGCGTATAGAATAATCTTTCTTCTCACTTAAACCCCTTTCTTGTAAGTTTGTATGAATCCCGTCTACTAACTCGTCAAACAATGACCAGTTTAAATAAAGGTTTTCAAATGACTCAGTATGTCTTCCTAAAATGCCGTTGTCTTGTATTATTTTTTTATTAGTATCGTATGTATAAGCGTATGTAAAATAAGGTTCGTCTTTATAAACGACTTCTGCATAATAGCCGATATTATAAAGGGGAGTATATCTTCCAGTAATGCTTTGTATTTCTGCTTGCTTATATCTTTTTATAGTATGGAGATATTCGTTAGTATCTTTTTCTATTACTTTATAGTTTAGTGGATTACCAAATATAAAGTACATCGCAAACAATATGATACATAGTCCGACTGCAGTTAGTGACAAGAACCATTTTTTTCTTTTCATACACATACACTCTCCTATGCTAGATTTGTTTTTATTTTACATGAATAATGATGGAAATATGAGACTAATAAATAAAAAACTTTCTATAGTTACCTACAAGTAACCTACGCACATGAAAGTGCATCATTGCCTTTTTACATAAACATAGATACAATTTTAATATAATACATAACTGAGATGATTAAGGAGTGTTATACTTGGCAGAATTATTACAAGGTAAAAATGCTTTAATTACAGGAGCAGGTAGAGGAATTGGTCGCGCTGTAGCGATCGCGTTAGCGAAAGAGGGCGTAAATGTCGGTCTTTTAGCTCGTTCAGAAGAAAACTTAAAAGCTGTTGCGAAAGAAGTAGAAGCAGAAGGCATAAAAGCTGTTATTGCGACTGCTGATGTATCTTCATATGAAGAGGTAACGACTGCAATTGAAACGTTAAAAAACGGTTTAGGATCTATCGATATTTTAATTAATAACGCTGGTATTTCTAAATTCGGTAAGTTTTTAGAATTAGACGTTGCTGATTGGGAAAAAATCATTCAAGTAAACTTAATGGGTGTATACTATGCAACTCGCGCAGCTTTACCAAGCATGATTGAACAACAATCTGGTGATATCATTAACATTTCATCTACAGCAGGACAAAAAGGTGCACCTGTAACAAGTGCATATAGTGCTTCTAAATTTGGTGTTCTTGGTTTAACAGAATCGTTAGCGATGGAAGTTCGCAAACATAACATTCGTGTAACAGCTCTAACTCCAAGTACAGTAGCAACTGATATGGCTGTAGATTTAGGATTAACTGACGGCAACCCAGATAAAGTAATGCAAGCAGAAGATATTGCGGAGTTTATCGTAGCGCAGCTGAAATTAAATAAACGTACATTTATTAAATCAGCAGGACTTTGGTCTACTAATCCGTAGGGGATAAATGTATAAACAAAAGAAGGGATATTTATTCTGTAATGGAGTAGATGTCCCTTCTTTATTTTTGTTTATGAGACAGAATTTTCGGTATAATCAAATGTGAATAATAGAAAAGCATTGAAAGGGATGGTATTTACATGAGTATGATTGAGAAATGGACGGCTGTTGATCAATATGTAAGTGATGTATTAATACCGCAAGATTCTATATTAGAAGAAGTTCTTCAAGCAAATGCGGCAGCTAATTTACCAGCACATGATGTATCGCCAACGCAAGGGAAGTTTTTGCAACTATTAGTACAAATTCAAGGAGCTCGAAACATTTTGGAAATTGGTACTCTAGGCGGATATAGCACGATATGGCTTGCAAGGGGCTTGCCATCTGGGGGCCGAGTTGTTACATTGGAAGCGAATGAAAAACATGCAGAAATTGCACGTAGCAATATTGAACGCGCCAATTTGAATGATAGAATTGAAGTGCGAACAGGATTAGCTTTAGACTCTTTACAGCAAATAGAAAATGAGAAGTATGAACCATTTGATTTTATTTTCATAGACGCTGATAAACAAAATAACCCTACCTATTTTGAATGGGCACTGAAACTATCACGCCCTGGTACTATAATTATTGGTGATAACGTAGTGCGTAAAGGAGAAGTTATTGACAATACGAGTAACGATCCTCGCGTACAAGGGATACGTCGCTTCTATGAATTAATAGCTGCAGAGCCACGTGTAAGTGCTACTGCGCTTCAAACTGTCGGAAGTAAAGGATACGATGGGTTTGTAATGGCAGTCGTAAAAGATTGATGTGAGGAGGTAAAAGGGATGAAAAAGAAATTTCAAAAATTATAACATGTATCGTGTACAACGCAGCTAGCTCGTGGACCTCCAACATACTTGGAAATATAAGTTTATATAAAAATTGGAGGTTAGGAATAGATGAGAACTGAAAAAGAAATGTTAGACTTAATTATAAATACAGCAAAAGAGGATGAAAGAATTCGAGCTGTCATTATGAATGGATCACGTGTAAATCCAAATGTGAAAAGAGATTGTTTTCAAGACTATGATATTATGTATGTTGTACATGATATACAATCTTTTACGTCTAATCATAATTGGATTCATAGATTTGGAGAAATAATGATTGTACAAATGCCAGAAGAAATGTCATTAATTCCAGCGGACGAAGACGGGAAATTTCCGTATTTAATGCAGTTTATGGATGGAAATCGAATTGATTTAACGTTAGTTCCAGTTGATTTGATAAATAAGTTCGTTGGACAAGATAGTTTAAGTGAACTGCTTCTCGATAAAGATAATGGTATTGTTGAATTTCCACCAGCAAGCGATAAAGACTACTTAATAAAAAAGCCTACAGAAAAAGAATTTTTAGATTGCTGTAATGAATTTTGGTGGTGTAGTACGAATGTGGCAAAAGGACTATGGAGAGAAGAGCTTTCTTATGCGAAAGGGATGCTTGATGGTCCAGTACGAGATATGTTCATCGTAATGCTAGAATGGCATATTGGTATGAAAACAGACTTTACAGGTAATGCAGGAAAGTTTGGGAAGCATTTCGAGCAATATATTGAAAAAGATATGTGGGAGCAATTTAAACGTACCTATTCGAATGCAGAATATGAAAACATATGGGAGTCATTCTTTGTCATGGGGAAATTATTTAGGGAAGTAGCGAATGAAATTGCTAACACATATGGATATCAATACCCGCAAGGTGATGATGACAGAGTGACGAGCTATTTAAAACATGTGAAAGCTTTGCCGAAAGATAGTACATCGATTTATTAATAATATAAAGCAATAAGACTGTCCTAATTATGGACAGTCTTATTTTTGTTCATGAATAGGAATTTCCCTAACAAAGTGCAGAGGAATCACATATGAAATTTTAGGGAGGTTTTTATTATGTATTATTTTTATTCGTCAGAAATGTTTGCCCCATATCAATGGGGACTAGAACGAGATGTTTCATACGCCTATATGCCATATCACTCATTTTATTATGGAGACTATATAAGCGCATTGCCATACGCATATATCCCTCAAAACTATGAAGTGCAAATGAAAGCATATGAGCGTGGATCGTGGACGCCATTTTCGTGGGTCGAAAAATATGCGTACGCATTTTCCGGACCATACAATAAAGCGGAAGTCGCTCTTACATTTGATGATGGACCAGATTTAGAATTTACGCCGAAAATTTTAGATAAGTTAAAACAACATAATGTAAAAGCAACTTTTTTCTTGCTTGGTGAAAACGCAGAGAAGTATCCGAATGTAGTAAAACGTATTGCGAATGAAGGGCATGCAATTGGTAATCATACGTATAGCCATCTAAATTTAGCGAAAGTAAATGATGCTGAGTACCGTAATCAAATTATAAAAACAGAAGAAATATTAAATCGTTTAGCGGGTTATGCACCGAAGTTTATTCGTCCGCCGTACGGTGAAATACTTGAAAATCAATTGAAGTGGGCGACAGAGCAAAACTTTATGATTGTACAGTGGAGTGTTGATACAGTTGATTGGAAAGGCGTAAGCGCTGATACGATTACAAATAATGTGTTAGGTAATTCATTCCCGGGTAGTGTTATACTTCAGCATTCAACACCAGGTGGGCATTTGCACGGATCTGTAGAGGCACTAGACAAAATCATTCCTCAGTTAAAAACGAAAGGGGCACGCTTTGTAACGCTGCCAAGTATGTTCCAAACATCGAAAGGGAGAAAATAAACTGGAATTTAAATCGGCCGGGTATTGTCAATCATCGACTATAAAGAATAGGCCTCCCAAGTACTTTAAAATGGGAGGCCTATTCTTTATAGACTATTATTTTCTAGTAAGTCTTTTCCTTGCTCTATAACAAATTCATAGTATGCAAGATCATATGGATAAATATCTTCAAATGTTATCGTTATCGGTTTATTGCTTAAAACAGAAATAGTCGTTAAAGTTGCAATCTCTTTTTTTAATAGTTGTAAAAAAGTGGTTGCATGTACTTTCATCACATCGTCCACTTCTTCCCCTGGTGCAAATGGAAGTGGATTGATGACATTGTGGAAATACATATGACAAAACTCGCGATCTGTAAGATTTGAAATTTCATAATCTATTTTAAAGATGCCTTTGTATGCTAAATCAGTCGTTTGAAATGAAAGCCCCAATTCTTCTTCAATTTCACGAAGACCACCAATTTGTACATCTTCATCGTGCATAATATGTCCGGCTGAAGTAATATCCCATATACATGGAGCTTCTTTTTTATTTTTAGAGCGTAATTGGAAATATAAGAACATATCTTCAGCATCTTTTTCTACGAACCAACAATGAAATGTTTCGTGCCAATCACCGTCACGATGCACTTCATCACGCAATTTCTTCCCAAGTGTATTTCTTTCAGGATCAAATATTGTTAACCACTCTGTCATTTTAATTCCCCTTTCTGCAAATTTTATTATACAATATTTGTATTGAATTTTGGGAAAATAAAGAAAAAAAGGAGTGGTTAATAGTGGGGACAGAGCGTACGGAAATAAAATCGATTATTTCAACAGAGGAAGAATTACGGAAAATATTGGGGCAACCAAGTGAGCGAGCGTTAAAGAAAGTTATTTCATCATTAGACCACCATTGCGTAGATTTCCTGTCTAAATCTCCTTTTCTAGTATTATCTACTGCAAATAAATTAGGAGAGTGTGATGCTTCGTCGAGAGGAGACGCACCTGGATTTGTATTCGTATTAAATAATAATCAAATTATCATTCCAGAAAGACCAGGTAACCGTCGTATAGATTCCATTTTGAACATTATTTCAAATCCATACGTAGGGTTACTCTTTTTTATTCCAGGCCTTGGAGAGACGCTCCGGATAAACGGCCGAGCGTATATTACAAACGACGAAGAGATATTGCAAGAAATGCAGGCGAATGGACGCAATCCGTTACTTGGAATTGTTGTTGAAATAGAAGAGTGTTATATTCATTGTGCAAAAGCTTTTATTCGATCTAAGATGTGGGATTCAGAATCTTGGTTACATAAAAAAGAGTTACCTTCAGCAGCAAAAATGTTGCTGGAGCATGCGAAAGTAAATACTTCTGAAGAAGATGTTGCACGTTCTTTGGAAGAAAGTTATACGAAAAGATTGTATTGAAAAAACTTTATAGATATAGTTTTGTAAGGTGAATATGTACACATTTTAGAATGTGATATTCATATAAGAATCGTTGATTTACAAACTGGAAAAATAACAAAATAGGTAAATTGAGCGGCCATTGCATAATGTTATTGTGAAATACAATAAAAAATGATTTTGAAAATTGTTAGTAAAAATAGGCTTGCTTTTTGAAAAGTTGATAACTATAATAAGTTAACAAATAGACATGAACGAAAAAGTAACGATAAGGACACGAAATCATTTTTACGGTTTACAGAGAGGGAAGTCAAGGGTGTGAGCTTCCTAACACGAGAAATGGTTTTACCACCTTTGAACTTCAATAGTGAACGAGTAATCTAGTAATTATTGACGGAATCAGCCGTTATCTGAACTTGAGCAATCTAGGGAGAAATATGTCTAGGTTGGAACAAGGGTGGAACCACGAAAACACATTCGTCCCTTTCCTAGGGATGAGTGTGTTTTTTTATGGATATGAAGATCGAAAATTAAAAATAATTAAAAAATAGTATTGATTTTGTTTTTTATGCGAGTATAATGAGTTAACAAATAAACATGAACGAAAAAGTAACGATAAGGACATGAAATCATTTTTACGGTTTACAGAGAGGGAAGTCAAGGGTGTGAGCTTCCTAACACGAGAAATGGTTTTACCACCTTTGAACTTCAATAGTGAACGAGTAATCTAGTAATTATTGACGGAATCAGCCGTTATCTGAACTTGAGCAATCTAGGGAGAAATACGTCTAGGTTGGAACAAGGGTGGAACCACGAAAACACATTCGTCCCTTTCCTAGGGATGAGTGTGTTTTTTTATTACTTTGAAAGGAGGTGCTGTAATATGAAACGATTTGTACGTACGGAAATAACCACCACCTGCATGATTAAAAAGCAGAACAAGGTGATTGATAAAGATAAAAAATAAAATTGTAGGAGGAGATTAGAAGATGAATAACGTTATTAATGTTGGGGTGTTAGGCTTAGGTACGGTCGGAAGTGGTGTTGTCCATATTTTGAAAGAACATTATAAAAAAATTGCACTTGATACAGGGTATGAAGTGAAGGTAAAGACAGTCGTTGTACGTGACTTAGAAAAAGAACGTGATGTTTGTATTGATGGAATTGTAGTAACAAGTCATGTCGATGAAGTTCTAAATGATTCAAATATTGATATTGTAGTAGAGGTAATGGGCGGAATTGAAGAAGCGAAGCAGCACATTGTTAAGGCTTTACGAAATAAGAAACATGTCGTAACAGCAAATAAAGATTTAATGGCTTTATACGGTGCGGAACTTCTCCACCTGGCGAACGAAAATGATTGTGATCTATGTTATGAAGCAAGTGTAGCGGGCGGTATACCGGTGTTAAGAGGATTAACAGACGGATTAGCATCAGATCAAATTGAAAAAATAATGGGAATCGTAAATGGTACAACAAATTACATGTTAACAAAGATGAGTCAAAATGGATGGTCGTATGAAGAGGCATTACAAGAAGCACAAAAATTAGGTTTCGCAGAATCAGATCCAACAGCGGATGTAGATGGGCTAGATGCGGCGAGAAAGGTAGCCATTCTTGCAAACTTAGGTTTTTCGATGAATGTTTCTTTAGATGATGTGCAAGTAAGAGGGATTCGAAAGGTCGAAAAAGAAGATTTACTAATGGCTGAAAAGTTAGGATTTACTATGAAATTAATTGGGAAAGCAGAGAAACAAGGATCAGCCATTCATTTGAGTGTAGAACCGACACTTTTACCAAGTCATCATCCATTATCGAATGTAAATAATGAATTTAATGCAGTATATGTTCACGGTCAAGCGGTAGGAGAAGTAATGTTTTACGGACCTGGAGCTGGTAAGTTACCGACTGGTTCGGCTGTAGTAAGTGATATTATTTCAATCGTTAAAAACATGAATCAAGTTCAGAAAAATAAAAGTGCGCTAAAAGAACCAGAGCCATATGAGTTACAAGGAGATGAAGAAGTTGTTTCGAAATATTTCTTACGTATTTCATTACGAGATGAACCTGGGATGTTGCAAAAAATAACAGAATGTTTCGTTAATTATTCTGTAAGTTTAAAAGAAGTTATTCAATTACCTTTAAATCGTGAACTTGCAGAAGTCGTTGTTGTGACACATCAAACTTCAAAGTATCAATTCGAACGAGTGCTAGGAGTGATAGAAGATGTCGCAAGTGAAATAAACAGTTATTACATTATCGAGGAGGAAAAACAATATGTATAAAGGATTATTAAAACAGTATGCTTCTTATTTACCGGTGAATGAAAATACACCTGATGTGAGCTTAATGGAAGGAAACACACCGCTTATTCCGTTATTAAATATATCAAAACAATTAGGAATTCAGTTATACGGTAAGTACGAAGGAGCTAATCCGACAGGTTCTTTTAAAGATCGTGGTATGGTAATGGCTGTTGCGAAGGCGAAAGAAGAAGGTTCGGAGGCAATTATTTGTGCATCAACAGGTAATACTTCGGCATCGGCCGCAGCATACGCGGCACGCCTTGGAATGAAATGTATAATCGTAATCCCAGAAGGAAAGATTGCACATGGAAAATTAGCGCAAGCAGTCGCTTACGGGGCTGAAATCATTTCAATAGAAGGAAATTTTGATGATGCACTTAAGGCTGTAAGAAATATTGCTGCGGAAGAACCGATTACATTAGTAAACTCAGTGAATCCTTATCGAATTGAAGGGCAAAAAACAGCGGCGTTTGAAATTTGTGACCAGTTACAAAGTGCACCAGATGTTTTAGCGATTCCTGTTGGGAATGCTGGAAATATTACAGCGTACTGGAAAGGTTTCTGTGAATATGAAAAAGAAAAAGGCTATAAGAAGCCGAGAATTCACGGGTTTGAAGCGGAAGGAGCAGCAGCAATTGTAAAAGGACATGTAATTGAAGAACCTGAAACAATTGCAACAGCGATTCGCATTGGTAACCCAGCAAGTTGGTCATATGCAGTAGAGGCTGCTGAACAGTCTCATGGTGAAATAGATATGGTATCGGATGAAGAAATTTTACATGCGTATAGATTGTTAGCAAAAACAGAAGGGGTTTTCGCTGAGCCAGGATCAAATGCTTCATTAGCTGGCGTTATTAAACATGTTCAATCTGGGAAAATCAAAAAAGGAGAGACAGTTGTTGCGGTTTTAACTGGAAATGGGTTGAAAGATCCTGATATCGCAATCTCTTCTAATACATTAGATATTGCAAGTGTTTCAAATGATATAGAACAAATTAAAGAGCATATTAAAGGGGTGATTATGTCGTGATACCATTAAGTATTCGAGTTCCTGCTAGTACAGCGAATGTTGGACCTGGATTTGATTCAGTGGGAATAGCTTTGTCATTATATTTAGATGTAGTAGTAAAAGAGAAAGCTGATAAATGGCAAGTAATCCATTCCTTTGAAGAATCAATTCCGACAGACGATAAAAATTTAATCGTTAGCACGGCATGTAAAGTGAGTCCTTCTTTATCACCCCATATAATAGAAGTTACTAGTAATATCCCACTTACAAGAGGTCTAGGAAGTAGTGCGTCAGCAATTGTAGCTGGGATAGAACTTGCGAATCAACTAGGCAATTTGAACTTAACGACTGATCAAAAAGTTCAAATTGCTACAAATTTTGAAGGACATCCTGATAATGTTGCTGCTTCTATATTAGGAGGAACTGTAATCGGAGCACTGGATGGAAAGAATGTTTCGGTTGTAAGAATTGAAAGTAAGGAATTAGGTGTAATCTCTCTTATTCCAAATGAAGAGTTAAATACGGAGGAAAGCCGATCTGTATTACCAGATGTGTTTCCGTTTCATGAAGCAGTTAAGGCTAGTGCAATCAGCAACGTATTAGTAGCTGCGTTTTGTCAAAAGAAGTGGGAAGTTGTAGGAGAAATGATGGAAAGGGATCATTTTCACGAGCCATTTCGTTTAGAACTGGTCCCGTTATTACCATCTATTCGTAAATGTGCAAAAGAATTTGGAGCATACGGCACAGCGCTTAGCGGTGCAGGCCCATCCATTTTTATATTAACGCCATATGATAAGCGTGAAGAAATTGGTGAGCAATTAGCGAGAGTATTTACGTCTATGAAAGTGTGCGAGCTAGAAATCGATCATAGAGGAATTACTGTAAATAAAGAAGAACATATAGGGCTATAAAAAAGCTAGCATTGCTAGCTTTTTTTGTTGTAAATATCTTTTCAGTTGGCATATAAAAGAAAAGTAATAATGTATAATTTAGTAAAGGGTGTAATCATTTGGAGGTGATTGTATGAAGAAAGAGTCACCAGAAGAAAAGAGAGAACGTATAAGGCAAAGTGAATTGAAAAATAATCCTACCGGTTCTTTAAAGGATGGATTAAACAGAGCTGAATCAGGTAGTCCAGTTGATATGACAGGTGGTATGAATTGGAAAGGTACAGCGCTAGTAATTGTAGTGTTAGTTTTAGGCTATATTATATACACTTATTTTTTTAGTTAAGAAATGCAAGTTAAAGTTATGAATTATTTGCTTTTATAAGTAGTGAGGATTGTATTACATATACTTTAAACAAATTATAGTTGTCCATACACACTTATTTTTAATACTCAAAATAGAGCTAGCGTTATGCTAGTTCTATTTTTTTGCCACATTCCTGTAACAAAGCCCCTGTATATTCAGTGGTGGAGGTGCAGAAGATGAAAAAAATGATAGCGATATGTCTTCTTACAACTATGTCATTTTCGACTTTAGTTGGATGTGATGTAAAAGGTAATAATGCTGTACAAGAGTCTAAAATAAAGAAAGCGACGTATAAAGAATTTACTTACGATGTAAATCCAGAGACTTTCACGTTAACTGTAGAACATGATGGTGTAAAGGAACAGGCGTCACAGCCGTTACCGAAAATGAAGGTGTCGAATGTGAAAAAAGATAAGGGGCGCACATCATGGGAATACCCAGATCAAAAAGTAAAAGTGAATGTAGAAAAGAAAAAAGATCACTTAAATATTGAAGTGGAATCGACTGGTGCAGAAAGCTTTACATGGCCGAAAGTACAAGCTGAAAATTATACACTTCCGTTATGGGAAGGAAAGCAAATTCCGAGTAATGATGAAAATTGGAAGAAGTTTTTAAAGGATGATGCATATTCATTTGCTGAATCATTTTCTATGAAGTTTTTTGCTTTAAATGGTTCGAAATATTCCATTGTATATATTGCGAACAATATGTTTAATAATGAATTGAAATTTCATTCGGATCCGAAAATAGGATTTGATTTTATACATGAATTCCCGAGCATAAATAAAAATAAAACATATGGATTTCAATTATATGTGACAAATAATGATGCAGTCAGTATTGCTAAACTGTATAAGGATAATATTGCTGGAAAAGGTGAATTTAAAACATTACAAGAAAAGGCTAGAAAAAATAAAGAGATTGAAAAACTTTATGGTGCGGCTCATTTTTATTTTTGGAATCAAAATGGTTTGTCTGACAGTAACGTAAATTGGCCAAAGATAAGAGAGCAAATAAATAGCCCAGTGTTTAGCCATATAAAAGAGCTTATTCAAAAGAATAGTTCGGAGCCTGGAGAATTGAATGTATTTGAGCAAGTAAGTAAACAAAATTTCATTGATCAGTACCAAAAAAATGTTATTTTGCGTTATGTAAATGAAGTATTATCAATGAAGGAATTGTATAAAGAGGATATTTTCCCAAAAGTTGATCAGAAGGCTAGTGAGTTATTAAACAAAGGGCTAGATCATTTATCGAAGATGGAGTTATATAACTTAAATAAGCATGTATTAAAGTCGGCGCTCGGCGATGCGGTTGAAGAAGTTAGTAAATGGGGTAAGGCAGATGGAACGGATATTATAAAGGAAATGAAAGCAGCAGGAATAGACAATGCGTGGATTGGGTTACCGAACTGGGAACAAGGGTATATGCAGCCTGATTTCGTGACAGAAGCTAAAAAAATGGGATATTTAGTTGGTCCGTATGATTCGTACCATTCTATTCACGAAAAGGCTGATAAAAATTGGAATACAGCTTCTTTTCATGATCCATCGTTATATGAAGAGGCAACTGTGACGAAGAGAAATGGAGAAAAAGTGCAAGGGTTTTTAGGTAGAGGGCGAAAATTAAATCCAACTTTATCTCTTCCTAGTGTAAAAGAGCGAATGAACGATATATTACAAAATGGACCTAAATATAATTCATGGTTTATTGATTGTGATGCGACAGGTGAAATTTATGATGACTATTCGGCCAAACATATAACAACACAAGAACAAGATTTAAAAGCAAGGTTGCAACGAATGGATTATATTGCGCAAGAAAAAGGTATGGTAGTTGGTTCGGAAGGCGGGAATGACTTTGCAAGTAGCACGATTGCATTTGCTCACGGCATTGAAACGCCGGTTATTAAATGGGACGATGAAGATATGAGGAAAAATAAAACAAGTCCGTATTATGTGGGCGGATACTGGTCACCGAATCAAAATGTTCCAGAAAAATATGCAAAACAAGTACCGTTAAAAGAAGAATATAAACAAGTATATTTAAATCCAGTATATTCGGTACCGTTATATAAATTAGTATACAACGATTCTGTAATTACAACGCATCACTGGGAATGGGGAAGTTTGAAAGTAAAAGATGAGGTAGGAAACCGTATGTTATATGAGTTATTGTATAATGTTCCTCCGTTATACCATTTAGATGAAGTAGAGTGGAATAAGCATAAACAAGAAATTACGCAGCATCTGAAAGTTTGGAATGAAGTTCATGAAAAGGCAGTAAAAGAAGAAATGACGAACTTTGCATATTTGTCAGAAGATAAATTAGTCCAATCTACTTCATATGGAAAAGATATTAAAGTTATTGTGAATTTCTCAAATGAAGAGATAGAAATAGATAAGGAGAAACTAAAAGCAAAATCCGCTGTTATTTATAATCATGGGAAGAAAACAATGTATACACCGCTTGAGGGATAATATGAAATGTATTATTGCATTACTAATTTTTCAGGTGAAAATTGAAGGGTTCGAAACGAAAAAATTTATAAATCTTTAATTTCTGATGTTACGAAGCGTTAAATTTTTGAAGTTGAAAAATAGTGACTTGCCAAAAATAAGCACGAGAGTATAATGTGAAATGGAATACATATTGGATTCATCATGTAACCTTACAAAAATGTAAGGTGTTTGAAAGGAAATTCAATATGAAGATTGCTAGACATACATTATACTAGGGAAAGAGAAAGAGAGGCGAATGAAGATGAGCTCTGAATTAGAACAAAATACGAGAAGCAATAAAAAACGTTCTAAAAGAAAGTCAATAAAATGGTTCATTTTAATTCCATTTTTCCTACTTATTTTTGGAGGAGTAGGATATGGATCATTAATATATAATAAAGCAAAAGCTGTTGTAAGTGATGCGTATGCACAAATTGATAAATCATCAAAACGTGATAAAGAAGTTGAGCCTTTAAAGGATAACATCTCTATTTTAATTATGGGTGTAGATGGTAGTGAAATGCGAAAAAGTCAATACGGAGAAGCAGTTCGAACAGATGCACTTTTATTAGCAACAATTAATAAAGATGATAAATCAGTAAAATTAGTAAGTATTCCGCGTGATTCACGTGTATATATTCCATCTAGAAAGAAATTAGATAAAATTACACATGCACACGTATTTGGTGGTGTTGAAAGTACACGAGATACAGTGGAAAGATTTTTAAATGTTCCTGTTGATTATTATGTGAAGTTTAACTTTGAATCATTCGTACAAATTGTCGATTCACTTGGTGGTATTGATATTGATGTACCTGTTACTTTCACAGAGCAAGATAGTAAAGACCAAGCAGGTATGATTCATTTAGAAAAAGGCTTCCAACATTTAAATGGAGAACAAGCACTTGCACTTGCAAGAACGCGTAAAATTGACAGTGACGCAATGCGTGGCCAAAGACAACAACTTGTAATAGAAGCAATTGCAAAAAAAGCAATGTCTGTCCAATCTATTAGCAAAATGGGCTCTTTACTTGATGCGGTTGATAAAAATATGAAAACGAACTTAACTTTCGATGATATGCTTGCGATTACAAAAAATATGGCAGGGTCTAATTTGGAAATGGAAAAAATGCAAGTAGAAGGTACGGATAAACGTATCGGAGGTATTTATTATTACATTCCAAATGAAAAAAATGTGAAAGATATTTCGAAAAAATTAAATGATCATTTAGGTGTAACACCAAAACCAGTTCGAAACGAATAATAAAAAAGATTGGCTTTTGCCAATCTTTTTTTATCGGAATGAATTTGTAACTTTTCTGTAACGATTTTTTATTTTAGAAAAATTATACTCATATGTATGAGAATATTGGAGAAGCAAAAAGTAAAGAAAAATAATGAAAATCTGTAATAAGGAAAGATATCATATGCAGAAATGGATAGGCATTATGGGAATCATTTTTATGTTGACTGGATGTAAAATGTCTGAAGCTCCAACAAGTTTAATGGGTGCTCCTGCCAATGAAAAATGGATTAATGAACTAAAAGAGCAAATAGATAAAGATTTGCCTGTAAATTATCGATTGCTTACTCCAATGTCTAATAAAGATAAACAGATGATTTGGTCAATGGATTTTAAACAAGATAATAAGAAAGAAGCCATCTTATTTTATAAATTACCGAATGAAGATCATAGCGTATATTTAGCCTTATATGAAGAAGCCGGAAATGGGTGGAAAGTAAAGTCCACGAATAAATTTGATGGTGGAGATGTAGATATCGTTGAAGTCGGTGATTTTACAGGAAACGGGAAGCGGGAGTTACTAATCGGAATTTCTGCAAGTCGTGAATCGTTAGAACACGTTATGTATGTTTTTTCAGAAGAAAATGAAGATATGAAGGAAATATATAATCGAAGTTATACGAAGTTATTCATAGAGGATTTAAATAAAAATGGATTGAAAGATATAAGCCTTGTTACGTATGAAAAGGATGAGAAATTGACAGTTGAGTTCATGGAACAATTTAAAACTTTATCTGAAGCATCATTCGATCCATATATAAATAGCATCCAAAGAATACAAATGGGCCGTATTTCTAAATCACTAAAGGCGGTTGTAATTGATGCAGGTGTTGGTGCTCATTCAGGGATAACATATGTAGCAAAATTTGATAAGGGTCATTATGAGCCACTACCTATAGATGGAAATGAAGATTTATTCAATGATTATGTAGTCGAAAGCAAAGATATAAATGAAGACGGCATTATTGAATTTGTTCGTACAGTGCGTCCGAAAGGTTGGGAAGAGGCATCATACGGAGAGAGTACGATGTTTGAACGTTATATTCAGTGGAGCGAAGATGGAATTAAATCGATAGAAGAAAGATATGTAAATATAGAGAAAGGTTATTTTGTCAAAATCCCGCAAGCATTAATTGGGAAAATAACTGTTCCAGTCCAGCAAGAAGCATCAGATGTTCAAAAATTTATAGATACAACGACAAATGAACTATGGCTAGAAGTCCATATATTTAAGCGGAAAGAATGGTTCAAAATAAAAGGATACGAGGCAGCAGTGAAAACGGCTTCTCACGTATACGCCGTACCGAAACAACCACATTTTGAAAAAGTGAAAGCATATGTAAAGCCGCTAGCGGATTATCAACAAGAGTAGGGAGGTGGAAATTATGCCAACAATTTTAGTTTTAGAAGATGAAATGCCTATTCGTAGTTTTATCGTCTTAAATTTGAAACGTGCTGGATTTTATGTATTAGAAGCAAGTACTGGAGAAGAGGCGTTACAGATATTATGTGAACATACTGTTGATGTAGCATTGCTTGATGTAATGTTACCAGGAATGGATGGTTTTCAAGTTTGTAAAGCGATCCGAGAAGAAAATAAAAAAATCGGTATTATTCTGTTAACCGCACGTGTACAAAATGAAGATAAGGTACAAGGATTAGGAATTGGTGCAGATGATTATATCGCAAAGCCGTTTAGTCCAGTGGAATTAACTGCACGTATACAATCGTTATTAAGAAGAATAGAAGTACATGATGAAAAAGCAAATACAATCATATCTGGCCCGTTTTCGTTACATGTTATAGAAGAAAGATTATATAAAAGTGGACAATTAGTTGATTTAACCCCTACAGAGTATATGATATTACAGTATTTAATGAATCAGGCTTCAAAGCCGGTTTCACGTGATGAAATTTTAAATATGATTTGGGGAACGAATTATGTAGGTGAGACGAAAGTAGTAGATGTAAATATGAGGCGGTTACGTCAAAAGATAGAATGTAATCCATCAGAACCTGAATTTATTCTTACTGTGTGGGGAAAAGGATATGTGTGGAAGGAAAGTATAAGATGAAAAGAAAAGTGACTTTATATTTTATGACGGTCATTATACTTATGCTTGTATTATTTGAAGTCGTATTTTCAGTCTCCATTTATCGATATTATTATAATGGTATTGCGCAATATATAGAGTCTCATGCGAAGACAAGTACACGATTTTTCTCTGAATACAATTCACTATACTTTATTCGTTTGCAAGAATACAGCGGCGATATAATTGAGAGCTTTCAGTTAGAAGGAACTGAATTACAATTAATTGATCGGCATGGTACGATTATACAGTCGTCAAGTGGACAAAAGGTAGAAGGTAAAGTAGTTATTCCGTATTCGTTACTAGAAGGAGAGATGTACCATCAAGTGACTACTACGAAAGAAAATGTGAAACAATTAGAAGTGATTAGTCCACTTATTCATCAAGGACAAACGATCGGTGTTTTGAAATATACGACTGTTTTAACGAATGTAAATGCAAAGATTATCGAAATCATTATGTTTACTATTTCTGTAGGTATTGTTATTTCAGGAATTGTATTCTTAATCAGTAGACGATTAGCGAATTCGTTTGTTAAACCAATCGAATCTATTATTCATGCTTCTTCACAAATTGCAGAAGGTACATTAAAGAAGAAAATTAAAGAGGATTATCCTGGTGAATTAGGTGAGTTGGCACATAGTTTAAATCATATGTCTAATAAAATAGAAAAAGCAGAACAGATGAAAAATGAATTCATTGCTTCGATTTCTCATGAAATACGAACGCCTTTAACTGGAATTAAAGGTTGGAGTGAGACGTTAAAAACGGTAGAACATTTAACGGAAGAAGAGATAAAGCAAGGTATGGGAATTATATCAGGTGAGACAGACCGATTAATTCATTTAGTAGAAGAATTACTAGATTTTTCAAGATTACAATCAAATCATTTCAATTTATATAAACAAAAGGTGCAAATATACGATATACTAGAGGAGACGATTTGGCAATTAACTCCTAACGCTGAAGAGAAACAAATTCAATTTATGAATACGATAGAAAGTATTGAATTGATGGGAGATCGAAATAGGCTAAAGCAAATTTTCTTGAATATTGTTCAAAATGCTATTAAATATTCACATGAAAAAGGTACAATACACATTGAAGCGACTAAAAATGAAGGACAAGCAGTGATAAAGGTGAAAGACGAAGGGATTGGAATTGCTAAAGAGCATTTACCATATATAGAACAGTCATTTTACCAGATTAATAACCATGCTACAGGTGCTGGTCTTGGTTTAGCTATCGTAAAAAAAATGGTAGAGCTTCATGGAGGTACACTTAGTTTTATAAGTAAAGAGGGAATAGGAACAACCATTTTGATAAAACTCCCATTATAATACATATATATAGGTCTGTTTATATAGTGTAATAAAATAAATAGATGTATAATTATATTGGGTGATTTATATATAAGATTAATAGGGAGAGGAATTAGATAGAATGGAAAAAGCTTTAAAAATTAAACGAGTAGTAGTCGTTTTAATAGCGATTGCAGCAGTAGCTATTGGGTATTTTATGTTTCAATCCATTACTTCACCAGCAAAGGCTGTTGCAAAACAAGAAAATGTAGTACAGCTTGCAAGTGAACAACCGAAAGTAGAAATGAATAAAACGGCACCAAGTCGTTTTAATGGGAAAGAAAGAAAAGTTGCTTATCTTACATTTGATGATGGCCCAGGGAAATATACGGCTGAATTGTTAAATATGTTAAAACAGCATGATGCGAAGGCGACGTTCTTTTTAATTGGAGCGAATGTAAAAGAATTTCCGGATTTAGTGAAACGTGAAGATGCAGAAGGTCATTATGTAGGTATGCATAGTATGACACATAATTTTGCAAAGTTATATAAAAATGGCGAGTATGTAAATGAAATGAAAGAAGATCAAAGCTTAATTGCAAATATTATTGGAAAATCACCTAAATTAACACGTCCGCCATACGGTTCGATGCCTGGATTAAATGAAGGTCTTCGAAACAAAGTGGTAGAGGGCGGTTTTAAAGTATGGGATTGGACAATTGATTCATTAGATTGGAAATATAACAAAGTACAAGTTGATGCAGCGGCAGCACAAATTGCTCAAAACGTAATAACACATGCAACAAAACCACAGGAAGTTATTTTAATGCATGACATTCACCCACAATCAGTTGCTGCTGTGCCAGCAATTTTAAAAGGGTTAAAAGAAAAGGGTTATGAGTTTGAAGCTTATCATGAAGAGAGTCACTTCCCAGTGAATTTCTGGCATGATAACCGTATGTAATGGAGGAATGAACGTTGAAGTATGGAAAAGTAGCAGTTGTTGGAGCACTATCAGTAGGACTATTAACAGGTTGTTTCGGTGAAAAACCAGAAGAAAATCTTTATACAGCTTTTGAAACAGCAGCAACACAAGAAAAATCATTAGTTGATGAAGCGAAGAAGTTAGAGAAGTTAGAGAAGGAAGGTCAAGAGCTATATTCTCAAATTTTACAAGAAGGTAAAGATCATAATGACGCTGTTATGAAGAAGATAGAGCAAGCTACTGCAAATGTAGATGACCGTGAAAAAGTATTAAAAACTGAGAAAGAAATGTTAGAAAAAGCTCAGAAAGAAACGAAATCTGTGCAAGGAAATATAGAAAAGCTTGAAGATAAGAAGTTACAAAAACAAGCGAAAGCAGTAGAAGAGTCGTATAAAAACCGTTATGATGCATTCCAAAAGATGAATGAGAATTATACGAAGGCGTTAGCGACTGAAAAAGAACTGTATGAAAAATTAAAAGTAAAAGAAACGAAATTAAAAGAGATTGGTGAAAAAGTTAAAGCTGTCAATGAATCAACTGTGGAAGCACAAAAGTCAAAAGAGCAATTTAACAATTTTACAAAAGAGTATAATGACAGTAAATTAGCATTCTACAAAGATGCAGAGATTAAGATTAAAGATCAGAAATAAAGAAGAATCTTAATCATAATAAAAAGCCGGAGAAACATCGTTACAAATGTTTTTTCGGCTTTTTACGTTAAATGAATAGAAAAGGCTGGAATTGATATCATAAAAGAGTTATAGTGAATTATTCCAAGGGAAACATTGTAAAGTAAGGAGAATGGAAATATGTCATATGAATTTTTACTCAAATTAGGTTTAGCACTCTTTTTAGGATTATTCATCGGGATAGATAGGCAGCTAAAGAATAAACCGCTTGGTGTGAAAACAAGTATGGTTATTTCTGTAGCAAGTTGTTTAATTACGATGGTTTCAATTGAAGCCGTACATGTATATTCTGTTCCAGGGCACACAAATATGGATCCAATGCGTCTAGCTGCTCAAATTGTGAGTGGTATTGGTTTTCTTGGCGCAGGTGTTATTTTACGAAGAAGTAATGATGTTATTTCCGGGTTAACGACAGCTTCTATGGTGTGGGCTGCTTCAGCTTTAGGTATAGCAATTGGGGCAGGATTTTATTTACAAGCGACGGTTGCTATGATTTTAATTATTTTAGCAATTAACGTACTTCCGCAACTTGTGAAAATCGCAGGTCCGTATTCATTAAGACAAAAGGATTTATCTATAAAAATTACTGTAAAAGAGCATCATGAGTTAGATGGTATATTTAAGCAAATCAAAAATTTAGGTATGCATGTGAAACGAGTGAAAATTAAAGATATAGATAGTGGAGCATTTCAGCAACTTGAGATGGTTATTTTAGCTCCAGAAGATTTATATACAACAGAGTTATATAGTTCCCTAAAAGAGATTGATCGAGTAGTTTCAGTTGAAGTGGAAAGTAGATAATTGTGAAAAAAGAGTGAAGTGCATTCACTCTTTTTTTTATTTGGAGTTTTAAGGGAATGAATTGATATAATGATGAGTAAACAAGGGGGAGATAGGATGGAAATACATATTAGAAGAGCAATAAAAGATGATATACCAGGTATAGCAAAGGTGCATGTTGATAGCTGGAAAACAACGTATAAAGGGATATTTGCTGACGAAATTTTAGAAAATATAACATATGAGCAACGAGAAAAACAATGGGGAAACATTTTTCAGCAAGAAGATAAATACCAATATAGATTTGTAGCAGAGACGTTAGATGGAAAAATAATTGGGTTCATTGATGGGGGAAGGGAAAGAAGTGGTGCATATAATTGTGATGGGGAATTATATGCGATCTACCTTTTACAAGAGTATCAAGGAATGAAAATAGGCCAAAAGTTATTTCAAGTTTTCTTATCGGAATGTATAAACAATGATATGCAATCACTTTTAGTATGGGTTGTTACGAATAATCCTTCTAAAAAGTTTTATGAAAAATATAATCCAGAAAAAATTGACACGAAATTTTTAGAGAGACTAAATATAGAAGAAACAGCGTATTGTTGGAAAGATATAAATAATATTATTATGTAAACTTATTGTTTGAAAGAGGTATACCAATTAAGGTATACCTCTTTTGTTTAACTATTTTGAAAGGGATTACTAATGAAAAAAGTAAGTATGTAGTTTGAAATTGAGTATTTTTTTCGTGTATTTTTAACTAGATTAAAGAAAAGAGAGAAAACAAGAAAAATTAAATTAGATAAAAAAATTCTGAAATATACTATTGAATTGAATATCATTATCAATTAGAATCATAATTGATAACGATATTCAATTGTTGTTTATTATATAAAATTTCGATAGCTTTAATATAAAGAGGAGGACCAATATGCAGCATGCGAAACAAATCGCAGAACATGCAACATTACAAAGTTTTTTAAACTGTTATTTAAGGGAAACAGGGAGTGGAGAATGGATTACAGAGGATGAAAAAATGAAAAGTATCTTCAGTAATACGTTGAATAGAGATATAGTCCCCACATATTTATATTGTCGGCTATCGGCGCAGAACGTTACTTTGTATGGAGAAGTTATATATAAATCAGCAACAGATCGCCATTTGTTTGGAGAACAATTTTATTATCAAATGGGAGAAAATAAGAATGTTATAAAAGCAGATTACGTTACTGTTATTACGTTTTTAATAAAAGAAATGTCTATGAATTATGGGGATGGTACAAATCCCGCTGAACTTATGGTCCGTGTCATTCAAAGTTGTCAAAATATTGAAGTTTTTTTAAAGGGACGGATAGAAGAAACATCAAAATTATATGGTTTCCATACATCCTTTATAGAGGCGGAGCAATCATTATTATTTGGACATTTAACTCATCCAACCCCAAAGAGTAGACAAGGTATTTTGGAATGGAAAAGCGCAATGTATTCTCCAGAATTAAAAGGAGAATGTCAGCTTCATTATTTTAGGGCACATAAAAGTATAGTAAAGGAAAAATCATTATTATTTGATTCTACAACAGTAATTCTAAAAGAAGAGTTATGTAATGATGAGATGGTGAGTCAGGAATTTATATCGAAATATTGTAAGGAAGATGAATATTCATTACTTCCAATTCATCCGCTTCAGGCAGAATGGCTATTACACCAATCTTACGTACAGGATTGGATAGATCAAGGAGTACTTGAGTATATCGGTCCGGCCGGTAAGTATTATATGGCAACATCATCACTTAGGACGTTATATCATCCCCACTCAAAATACATGCTTAAGTTTTCATTTCCAGTAAAAGTAACAAATTCAATGCGCATTAACAAATTGAAGGAACTAGAAAGTGGTCTGGAAGGAAAGGAAATGCTAAATACAGCGATTGGTGAAGTGTTAGAAAAGTTTCCGGGTTTTGATTTTATTTGTGATCCAGCATTTATTACATTAAATTACGGAGCAGAAGAATCTGGATTTGAAGTAATAATACGAGAAAATCCTTTTTATAGAGAACATGCAAATGACGCTACATTAATTGCTGGACTAGTTCAAGACGCTATACCTGGAGAACGTACTCGTTTATCGAATATTATTCATCAACTAGCAGATGTAGAAAGTAGAAGCTGCGAAGAAGTAAGTTTAGAGTGGTTTAGACGATATATGAATATTTCTTTAAAGCCGATGGTATGGATGTACTTACGATATGGCGTTGCATTAGAAGCTCATCAGCAAAATAGTGTTGTTCAGCTAAAGGACGGTTATCCGGTCAAATATTATTTCCGTGATAATCAAGGTTTTTATTTCTGCAATTCAATGAAAGAAGTGCTTAATAAGGAGTTAACTGGTATTGGAGAACGTACTGGAAATCTATATGACGATTATATTGTAGATGAAAGATTTCGTTACTATTTAATTTTCAATCATATGTTTGGCCTCATTAACGGTTTTGGCACAGCAGGATTAATTAAGGAGGAAATTCTTCTCTCTGAATTAAGATCTGTACTTGAATCGTTCCTTCCTTATAACCGTGAACCTTCTACCTTTTTAAGAGAATTGTTGGAAGAGGATAAGTTGGCATGTAAAGCAAATTTATTAACGAGATTTTTTGATGTCGATGAGTTAAGTAATCCATTAGAACAAGCAATTTACGTACAGGTACAGAATCCGCTCGTTAGAGAAGTGGCTGTTCGTTCATAAATAGCGTTAAAATTTCACGTAATACAAATAATGGTATTTCTCGTAAGATGGAGGGGGTAATAACGGTGGACATGTATCATACGAAAATTTTGAAGGCGCTCCAATCAGAAGATTACATTTCAGTGCGAAAAAGGGTGTTACGTCAATTAGTAGAGTCGTTAATTTATGAGGGGATCATTACGCCAGTTCGCATTGAAAACGAAGAACAAATTCTTTTTCTTATACAAGGACTTGATGAAGACAACAAAAGTGTCACGTATAAATGTTACGGAAGAGAACGAATGACATTTGGACGTATCTCTATAGAGTCATTAATTGTAAGAGTTCAAGAGGAACAACAAGAAATACAATCAGTCTCACAATTTTTGGAAGAAGTTTTTCGAGTTGTTAACGTGGAACAAGCGAAATTAGATTCTTTCATTCATGAATTAGAGCAAACGATATTTAAAGATACGATTGCACAATACGAAAGACATAATAAGGTGGAATATACTCAAAAATCGTACGATGACTTTGAAAGCCATTTAATAGACGGTCATCCATATCATCCTAGCTATAAAGCACGCATTGGATTTCAATATCGTGACAATTTTCAATATGGATATGAATTTATGAGGCCAATAAAACTCATATGGATTGCAACGCATAAGAAATATGCGGCTATAGGTTATGAAAATGAAGTGATATACGGTGATACTTTAAAAGTAGAAATTGGTGAGCAGAAAATAGAAGAATATATGAATTATATTCGAAGTTTAGGATGTAATCCGGAACAGTATGTATTCATTCCAGTGCATCCGTGGCAGTGGGAAAACTTTATTATTCCGAATTATGCTGATCATATACAGGGTAAAAATATTATTTATTTAGGAAAATCAGCCGATGATTATTGTGCGCAACAATCAATGAGGACGTTAAGAAATGTTACGCATCCAAAGAGACCATATGTAAAGTTATCGCTGAACATACTTAACACTTCAACACTCCGTACGCTGAAACCATATTCAGTTGTGAGTGCACCAGCTATATCGAATTGGTTAAGTGATATCGTAAGTCGGGATTCTTATTTAACGGATGAATCACGCGTCATTTTGTTAAAAGAATTTTCGAGTGTAACGTATGATACGAATAAGAAAGCCACATATGGTTCATTAGGATGCATTTGGCGTGAGAGTGTTCATCTTCATTTAGATGAGCAAGAGGATGCGGTTCCTTTTAACGGCTTATATGCAAAAGAGAAAGACGGTACACCAGTTATTGATACGTGGTTAAACAAATATGGGATAGAAAATTGGCTACGATTACTGATTCAAAAAGCGATCATTCCAGTTATACATCTTGTTGTAGAGCATGGGCTGGCATTAGAATCACACGGACAAAATATGGTTTTAGTTCATAAAGAAGGGCTACCTGTCCGTATTGCATTAAAGGATTTCCATGAAGGACTTGAGTATTATCGTCCATTCTTAAAAGAAGTTGCTAAATGTCCGGACTTTACTAAAATGCATAAAACGTATGCGAATGGAAAAATGAATGATTTCTTTGAAATGGATCGTATTGAATGTTTACAAGAGATGGTATTAGATGCACTGTTCTTATTTAATGTAGGAGAATTAGCTTTCGTATTTGCGGATGAATATGATTGGAAAGAAGAAAATTTTTGGATGATAGTAGTCGAAGCAATTGAAAATCATTTTAGAAAATATCCACACTTGAAAGAGAGATTTGAAAGTATTCAGCTATACACTCCTACATTTTATGCTGAGCAATTAACGAAGCGTCGATTATATATGGATGTGGAATCGCTCGTTCATGAAGTTCCAAATCCATTGTATAGAGCAAGACAACTTAACAAACAAAAATCAGTTGTTACAGGGGGAAATTATGCTAATCGTTAATAAAGAAGAGTATAGCAAAAGTGATTTTGATTTGAGATTACAAGTTTATGAGGAAATGGAACAATTTCAAGAAGCAGAAGGAAAGAGATTTGCGCTTTGTCTGAAAGATCCATTCGATATTATTACGCTTGTGTTTTTCTTAAAAGAAAAGAAAGCCTCAGTATTACTTATACATGAAGATACGCCAAAAGAAACGGCTATTGAAATGGCAAAGCGTGCAAATTGTATCGGAATTTTATATGAAGAATATAGCGATTTTACGAAATTAGAAGTAGTGAAAGCTTTATTAGAAGAGCCCTCTTTATTGCAATATAGTTCTGGAACAACAGGAGAACCAAAACTGATTCGTAGAGCATGGACGGAAGTGGATACAGAAATTACTGCTTATAATGAAGCTTTAAACTGTGAAGTAGATGAAGTGCCGATCGTTATGGCTCCTGTTTCACATTCATACGGACTCATATGTGGTACGTTATCTGCAATTACGAGGGGAAGTAAACCTATCATCATTACGAATAAAAACCCTAAATTCGCATTAAATATCGTTCGCCATACAGAAAAACATATCATATATGCAGTACCACTTATGTTACATATTATGGGGAGTTTCCCGCAAGGAACGTTTCAGTTTCATAAAATTATGACGTCAGGAGCGCCTTTGCCAGAAGCATTGTTTTATAAACTAAAAGAAACGACAACATATATGATGCAACAATACGGATGTTCTGAAGCAGGTTGTATTAGTATATGTCATGATATGAAAAGCCATTTAGATTTAGGGAATCCACTACCTCATGCGAGTATAAACATAGGTTCAGATGAAAATATGCCTGAAGAAATCGTAGTGAAAATGAACGATAAGGAAATTTTTACGAAAGATTTGGGCTATAAATCTGAGCATGGCCTTCATTTTATGGGTCGCATGGATGATGTGATTAACGTTTCAGGATTAAAAGTCTTTCCGATAGAGGTAGAAGAAACGATGCTTCGACTAGCAGGTGTTCAAGAGGCAATTGTATATCGAGGGCAACATCCCGTGATGGGCGAAATTGTTAAAGCGAAAGTAATCTCCCATATTGATCCAGTGCGAATAAGAGAATGGTGTATGCAGCATTTACCATCTTATAAAGTTCCACATGAGATTGAAAGTGTAACTGAGATTCCGAAAAATAAAACTGGAAAAGTAAGTAGAAAGCTACTAGAGATGAGAGAGGTTACAGCATGAGACGTGAAATATTAAAAAATGAAGTGTTGAAAATTATGATAGAAAAAATGGAACTAAAAAATGTAACGCATTTAGAAGAAACGATGCGTTTGAACCAAGATTTATATATAGATTCGGTAATGATGTTACAGCTTATAGTATACATAGAAATGGATGTAAAGCTATGCGTTCCAGAGGATGAGGTAGACCCAAAAGCGTTTCTTACTGTAGGATCTTTACTTGATTTTATGGAGGAGCTACAACCGGTATAAGAAGTAAATGTAAATAATTAGCCTTTAGGAAAGTGGATGAGAATATGACTTCAATTAAAGTGCACTGTTTAGTGAGTTGTTTTTGTGAAATTATAAAAAGGCGTAGCGATATAGATTTTCGTCCCTTTTATTTTGGATTATGGGACGGAGATTTTGATATAACAGAAGGTGGTATTATTTCGTATCACTCCGAAAATATTAACCACGATAATTATTTATTATGGTATGAAAAATTGTATGGCGTAAAAGTGAACGAATGGTATGATCATGCAAAAGATAAGGATAGCAATGTAGAAACGTTTTTACAATTAGTAGAAAACAAGCCAGAAAATCGCTATGTCATTGTAATGGTTGATATGTCTCTATTACCTGAGAGGGAAAATAAATTCCATCAAAAACCGTTTCCGCATTATTTAATGATATCGAAGACAGAGAAAGAAGAAGAATGGTTCATGCTAGATCCTGATTTTCGCTGGGAAGGGAATATGGAAAGAGAAAAAGTACTTCACTCTGTTCGAGATAACCCATTTGGCGGAGGGTATTTCATTGATATAGAAGAAATTCAGGAGCCAACAGAAGAAATGGTAGCGAGTTATTTCATAGAAACTTTCAAAAGAAACGATAATGAATTGACTATGGAGCTGAAAAATTTAATTATAAAAATGGCAAATGAAGAAGAAGGGTATTCGCTTTCTAGTCTTGTAGCGGCAGTCAAACAAATACCAGTACTTGCAATTCGTAAATATAGTTATGAACATGCCTTTGCGTACTTCCGTGAAACGTTGCAATATTCGGAGCAAGAGTTTGAATATTGGTGTGATCGGGTAGAAGATATTGTACAAGGATTTACAAATGTACAGTATCGTGCAATTAAAATGGCAATGACGAATAATAAAGGTATGTTATTAGCAATTGTTGAAAAGTTGGATGAAATGAATGCAATTGAACTGCAAATAAAGGTTGAATTAGAGAGACAGTTTTTATTATGGAAAGAAATGAAAATAAACGAGTCTGTCTTAGCATTTAAAAAATCTAACTGAATTTAAGATAAGGAGGTTCGAACCTATGAAATATTCATTATGTACTATTTCCTTTCGTCATCAATTAATTTCATTTACTGATATTGTTCAATTTGCATATGACAACGGTTTTGAAGGAATTGAATTGTGGGGGACTCATGCACAAAATTTGTATATGCAAGAGTATGAAACGACAAAACAAGAATTGAATTGTTTAAAGAATAAAAACTTGGAAATTACAATGATAAGTGATTACTTAGACATATCATTATCGGCAGACTTTGAAAAAACGATAGAGAAATGTGAACAACTTGCAACACTAGCTGATTGGTTTAAAACGAACAAAATTCGTACGTTTGCTGGACAAAAAGGTAGCGGAGATTTCTCAGAGCAGGAGAGAAAAGAATATGTGAATCGTATTCGCATCATTTGTGAAGTATTTGCTCAGCATAATATATATGTACTTTTAGAAACACATCCAAATACGTTAACGGATACGTTGCCTTCTACTTTGGAATTATTAGGTGAAGTAGATCATCCGAATCTGAAAATAAACCTGGATTTTCTTCATATATGGGAGTCGGGAGCAAATCCAATAGACAGCTTCCATCGACTAAAGCCGTGGATACAACATTACCATTTTAAGAATATATCGTCAGCAGATTATTTACATGTGTTTGAACCTAATAATGTATATGCAGCAGCGGGAAGTCGAATTGGTATGGTTCCATTATTTGAAGGTATCGTAAATTATGATGAGATTATTCAAGAAGTGAGAGATACTGACCATTTCGCTTCACTCGAATGGTTTGGACATAATGCAAAAGATATATTAAAAGAAGAAATGAAAGTATTAATAAATAGAAATTTAGAAGTAGTAACTTCTTAATATAAAATGATGTAAGAGTCTCTCATTGTAGAGACTCTTTTTTAAAAAATAAAAAATAGCCAAAAATTACCATGTATTTAAATTAAAATTTAACACAATTTATATATAAATAAGGAGGTGATTGGTAATGGCTAGAAATCGTAATTCTAATCAATTAGCATCACATGGAGCACAAGCAGCTTTAGATCAAATGAAATATGAAATTGCACAAGAGTTTGGTGTACAACTTGGAGCTGACACTTCTTCACGTGCAAACGGTTCTGTAGGCGGTGAAATTACAAAACGTCTAGTAGCGATGGCAGAACAACAACTTGGTGGCGGATATACTCGCTAATTGTAGAAGGTTATAGGAGAAAGGAAGGATTCTTCCTTTCTTTTTTTTCAATTAATTGGTATGGATATATTGCGAACTGGATTCAAAGAATAGGAATAATACTATATTTTCCCCAATTTCTTTTGTTGTGAATGGGAAGTAGTAAAGATGTAATAGCCCTGGTGGAATGAAAAATTACGTTCCAGCAGGGCTATTATATGGTAAGAAATATACGATGAAAGGGTTCCGAAGCCAACATGTTAAAAAAAGAAAACTGTTGTTTAATTGCGCTTGCATCAGTTCCACTTGTTATGACATTAGGAAATTCAATGCTCATTCCAATCCTACCGACTATCGAAAAGAAGTTACATATTTCATCGTTTCAAGTATCCATGATTATTACAATTTACTCTATTGTAGCCATTTTACTTATACCGATTGCTGGTTATTTGTCAGATAGATGGGGACGAAAGATGGTAATGGTTCCGAGTTTGCTGATTGCGGCTATAGGAGGAGCGATAACTGGTTGGGTATCTTGGAAAGTTGATAATCCCTATACTTGGATATTGATCGGTAGAGCGATTCAAGGTATTGGTGCTGCTGGTGCAATGCCAGTTGTTATACCGTGTGTTGGTGATTTATACAAAGATGAAAAACAAGTTAGTACAGGTTTAGGAATCATTGAAACATCCAATACATTTGGAAAAGTGCTGAGCCCTATTTTAGGATCTGCTCTTGCTGCCATTGTATGGTTCTTACCATTTTGGGCGATTCCAGTTCTATGTGTATTATCAATTGTTTTATTGCTTGTTCTAGTAAAGGCAAAGAAACAAGAAGGAGAAGTACCACCACTTAAAGAGTTTATAAAATCTATTCTCTCTACGTTTCGAGAAAAGGGAAGATGGTTGATTGCCATTTTTGTATTAGGTGCAATTATTATGCTTATTTTATTCGGAATTCTCTTTTATTTGTCGACTATACTGGAATCAAAGTATGACATTCATGGTATATGGAAAGGGTGTGTACTCGCTATCCCGTTACTTGTACTCTCACTTAGTTCATATATGGCCGGTAAAAAAATTGGAGATAATCAAAATGTGATGAAGAAGTGTATTTATATTGGATTTTTAATGGCTTCTGCTTCAGTCATTATTCCTTTATTTATAAAAGGAATCTATTTACTAATTCTTTGTCTCGTTGTTATGGGAATCGGAATTGGTATGGCACTCCCATGTTTAGATGCTTTAATTACACAAGGGATTGAAAAGGAGCAAAGGGGGACAGTTACGTCATTTTATAGTTCCATGCGATTTATCGGTGTAGCAGCTGGACCACCTCTATACTCTTTTTTCATGAAAGGTGCTGACCATGAAGTGTTTTATTTAACCAGTATATTCGCTGGTATTGGTGCTGTTATAGCGATCATTTGGATTAAACCAGCAAAAGATGCAAAGAACGTAAAACCGGAACCGGAACCTACTTCATAATTTGTCAGAGAATTGCACGATGTTTTATAGATCATGCAATTCTCTTTCGTTCATTAAGAATAAATCACTTGTGTTAACATATAAAGTGCGACACCCCATATGATGAGACCCGAAAACTTATTTAATAATACGATTGTCTTTCCAGTTGAGTCTATTCTTTTTAGAAATTTCCCCGCTAAAGCTAAGCATATAAACCAAACCCAAGAAACGATAATAGTTGCCAGTGTGAAAGCCCATTTCTCACTTCCTATGTATTGAATAGAATTTGTTCCAATTACACCGATTGTATCTAAAATTGCATGTGGATTTAATAATGAAACCGATGCAGCGAAAAGGATTTGCTTTTTTAATGGCATGTTGTTTTCTTGTTTTATATCGTTGGAAGGGTTACTTTTCCAAATAACAAAGCCCATATATAGGAGAAAGAAAAATCCAATTATATATAACGTGTTAGTTAGCCAAGAAAAAGTAAGGAGTACAAGGGAGACACCCTGCACTGCAATTAATATGAGTAACGTATCACATATAGAGGCAGTTAATACTACAGGAGCTGCTCTCCAAATGTTTGGTTGGCTCGCACCTTGGTTAAAGACGAAAATATTTTGGACACCTAATGGAATGATAAGACCAAATGCAAGAATGATACCATGAATAATTGCTTCACTCATCATATTACCTCCTATTTAAATTTATTATGATAGTGTATATTGTATAGAAGAAATGAAAATTTGTATCCATCCATATGGTTGGGGAGGTTACCAACCAAAAAGAATATAAGGTGATATGATGGAAAGATTCGTTTGGAAACCGAATATATCTATAGCGACACCTCTGTATAAACAAATAGAAACGTATATAAAAGAAAGAATCGTTAATGGAGAATGGACTGTTGGAACGAAATTACCTTCACAAAGAGATTTAGCACATACATTTGGTGTGAACCGGAGTACAATTGTAATGGCTTTTGATGAGCTAGTGGCAAAGGGATACATTGAAGGGAATGGCAGGAAAGGAACAATTGTTGTAAATAATAATGTGAATACCTTAGCTTACGCCCCGCCACCTAATTGGCAGTCTTACGTAGAAACAGGGCTTCATTATCCGAACCTTCCTGCTATTCAAGAGATTAATCAAGCTGAATTTTATCCGCATGTAATTCGTTTAGGAACAGGTGAGCTCGCGCCAAGTCTTTTACCTGAAAAAAAGATGAAAGATATTATGAATAAGCTTTTAAAGTCGAGCATGATACTTGGGTATGAAGAACCGAAAGGGAATTTCTATTTAAGGAAGAAAATTGCGGACTATTTAAAAGGACATGGTGTATATGTAACTCCTGATTCTATATTAATTGTTTCAGGAGCAATTCAAGCTTTGCAACTTATTTCTATGGGGCTTCTTCCAAAAGGGGCATCTATCTTATTAGAAAAACCATCTTATTTATATTCGCTTAATGTTTTTCAATCAGCAGGAATGCGCTTAATTGGTATACCGATGGATGAGAATGGTTTACATGCATCATATATTACGAAATATAAGAAGCAATTTAATGCATCTATTTTATATACAATCCCGTCTTTTCATAATCCGACGAACTTTAGTATGAATGAAAAGAAACGAATAGAAGTGATGGAAATATGTAACGAAATTGGATTGCCTATTATAGAAGACGCGGTGTATCAAGACTTATGGTTTGATGGGCCTGTTTCAAAACCTTTAAAAGCATATGATAAAAATGGGATTGTACTACATATCGGGAGTATGTCTAAAGTCATTAGTCCAGGATTAAGAATTGGATGGATTGTTGGATCAGAGCCAGTCATTCAAAGATTGGCAGACATAAAGATGCAAACAGATTATGGTTCAAGTTCTATATCCCAACAAATTGCAGCGGAATGGTTTGCAGATGGATCGTATGATGAACATTTACAGTTTGTAAGAACTAAGTTGAAAAAGCGCAGAGATTTTATGATACAAATGTTAGAGAAATATTGTCGTGATATAGCAACTTGGTATGAACCGTCAGGTGGTTTTTACATTTGGTTACATATGAATGTACCCGTTTCGAACCGTAGCTTATTTGACAAAGCATTGAAAGAAAAGATTTTATTAAATTCAGGTACTTTGTATGATAGAAGTGCAAACCAATTTTTGCGTCTATCCTATTCATACGCAACGTTAGAAGAAATTGAAATAGGTATAAAAAAACTTGCACAATTAATGAAAAAGTAAGAGGAGAAAGTAATGAAACAATATGTAATTTGCCAAATTATTAATGGAGAAAAATATTTAGCTGCTTATGCAGAAACGATGCAGGATGCAATTGAAAAAGCAGAATTGTTAGGATTGCGAACAGGAAATCGATACACTGTTATTACTGCGGAGGAAGCGGAAGGGTTAACGTATCCTTAAACAACGTATAATAATTATGTAGGAAGTAAATAAGCCTAGTAATATATGATATTACTAGGCTTATTTTTTTTGAAAGTGTTACGTGTTCTCATATGAAAATAATAGTATTATGAGTCAAGTTGACGGAAATACCGATTTGTTGCTCGGTCCTGATTTCCATTTCTATATGCATCAATATATTGTCTGAAGTTCCAAGATTGTAAAAACTTATTTGCGGCGTTATAACCAGAATTGTAAAGCCACTCTTTTTCTTCCTTTGTTAAATCGAAGTTTGTACTTGTAATGGACCCAGTTGGAATTGTAATTGTTCTTGCTTTTGATTCCTTATCTAAATGACGTAAATCATGGGCTTGCATCATTGTTTTAAATAGCCCTTTAAACATGGAGATAGGCTCGTTATAGTGGGCAGGATCAGCTTGAATCTCATCTTTTACGAAATGAAACCCAAAAGTTGGCCAGCGAGGAGAGGTAGGTGAGTCGAAAATCCAAATAGGATAATTACTTAAAATCCCTCCATCAACCATATAACAAGGTTGTTTCCATTTTGGGGTTCTCCATTTTACCGGTTCAAAGAAGAAGGGGATTGTACTACTCATTCTTACAGCTTTAGCAATAGAGAAGCGATAATTTAAAAATCCGTAGTTTGGCAAATCATCGGGGAAGACAACCATTTTACCATTACTTATATCAGAAGCGATAATTTTAAGCTTATTTAAATCAGGTAAATCAGTAAATAAGTGAACTCCTTTTTTTCGAAGTAATTCTTCAATCCATTCTTCTATAAAAACATTAGAGTAAATACCAAGAGTAGTCCATGCACTTAATCCTTTGCCGATAAACGGGATTCTGTCAATAAAGGTTTTTTTCGTAAATTTATTATAATCAATATCAGTTATAATTGTTTTTAACTCTGAACAAGAATATCCTGCTGCTAGGAGCGCTGCGATAATGGAACCAGCTGATGTTCCAGCTACACGCTCCCATTCATAGCCTTTTTCAGCTAACGCGCAAATTGCCCCTACATGCGCAATTCCGCGTACACCGCCTCCTTCAAAAACACCATCAATTTTCATTAAACATACTTCCTTTCGAATAAAAGATTTAGAAATGGCAAAAAAGCACGTATTGTACGTGCTTTTTTACAATAGTTTTTAAATTTACTAGCAGCCTACAAAGCCGCCCCAACAGCTAGCTCCGATGATGATTAGAAGGATAAATAAAACGATTAATAAAGCGAAACCTCCATAACCACATCCACCACAACTACCGCCGTAACCGTAACCGCCGCAACTATATCCGTAACCCATGTGGAATTCCTCCTTAAAATAAAAATAAAAATGAACGAGGGGAAAATGTACTGGAAGAAATAATGAACTATCGTGTTTGTAGGAACAATGTATACTATGCTTTTTTAAACTTGTTCGCGTATGATGGAAGAGCCCGTTTTTTTGAAGGCTTGTCGTTTTTACAAAGAATGGAGTATAATCTTTGTGCGATGATACAAATAAGTATGTAAATGTAAGGAGAATTTATGAAAAATAAAATTGAAGTATTAATTGATAAATATGGGCTGACACATTTGAAAGAGGAACTTATTCATACTGTATTTCCTTGTGTGAAAGTTGTGCCAAAGCAGGCGGAAACAGTAGCGATAGGTAGTTCGAAAATGGGCGGCGTTCCTGATTTACCAGATTCATTTGAATACCCAGTGCACAAAGGAAATCCATTACAATTTATCGCTCAATTTAATTTAAATGATTTACAAAATGTTGGTATGGATCATAATCTTCCTAAGACGGGGATGTTATATTTCTTTAGCATTGAAAATTACTTTGAAGAAGATGTGAACCCAACTGAAGCGGGACGTGTATTTTATTATGATGTTCCTGTAGAGCAATTACAAAGAGCAGATGGATTCCAAACGAATTATAGCCAGTGTGCAACTACTTTTGAACTGACATATAAATTGCCAGAGCTGTTCATTGAAGATGAGGCTGATTCAGATCGATTCTTACAATTGCTTGAAGAACTAATTCCAGACAACTACGATAACCATCAAATGTTTGGTGAGCCATTCTCTGTACAAGATGAGGTATTGCAAGAGACTGGACAATATATGGACATAAACCCGCAGCAAATGACGCTTTTACTCCAAATTGATTCAGATACTAAAAATTGTAATATGATGTGGGGAGATTTAGGGATGCTTTATTTCTGTATTGGAAATGAAGACTTGAAAAATCGACGTTTTGAAAATACATGTTGTGTATTACAAACTTGTTAATGAAGAAGGTTGTTCTTGTAGAAAGAACAGCCTTTTTACAATGTTAAATATGCATAATCTCATATGACCTATACGAAAAAGTATTGTATACTCTGAAACTATACGATACTTTTTTCGTATAGTTATAGAATGTAAGGAGTGACGAGATGGGAAAGACAAGTAAGTATGTGACAGCTACCCTGCTTTGTTCAACTATAGTAATGGGAGGCTTACACGCGTCAACGGTATCTTATGCAGCTACGAATCCGACTGTAGCGACAACACAATCAGATGCAAAGCTATTAAATGATTTCAGAAAAGAATTAAAAAAACAGGTTGATAATCGAGAAGAAAATATTACAATCACATATAAAACGAAAGATAGAAATGCTAGAAATGTTATGGACCAATTGTATGGCGAGTTTAATAAAATTGTAGATGTAGATGAGTATGTAAAATATAATGTAGCCTCTACTAAATATTCTATTAAAGGGTTACCAGGAAACTATACGTTTACACTGCAAGTGAAATACCGTGAATCAAAAGAGCAAACACAATATGTAAAATCACAGGCAAAAGCAATTATCGGTTCAATTGTAAAACCTGGAATGGACGAGCATGAGAAAGTAAAAGCGATTCATGATTACGTTGTAAAACATGTATCTTATGATACGTCTTATAAAGCGTATACAGCATATGAAGCATTAGCGAATCGTTCTGCCGTTTGCCAAGGATATACGTTATTAACATATGAATTGCTAAAAGAAGCGGGTATTCAAAACCATATTGTAACAGGTACAGGGAATGGACAAGCTCACGCATGGAATATAGTGAACATTGAAAACAAATGGTATCATCTTGATACAACATTCGATGATCCAGTACCGGATAAAGCTGGGCGCGTAACATATTCATATTTTAATATGTCTGATGAGCAATTAAGTAAAGATCACGAATGGGATCGCAGTAAATATCCAGCAGCAACTACAAGTTACTTTGGTGAATTAACAAACAAAATAAAAGCGGGTAGCTCAAAGACTACTGCATATGAACAAATGTTAAAAGAAACAAACTTAAAATACTTATCTGCACAATACGGGGCAGACAATTACAGTGAATTTAAGAAGAAATTACAGCAACAATTCGCTTCTAAGCCAGAGAAGGTAGAAGTACGATATAAGCAATCTATGGATGGAACAATGCAAGATATAAAGAAAGTATTAAATGAAATAAATTGGCCAAAAGGTGCAAAGCGTGTATCTTATCAAGTAGCACCTTATAGTGCGATGACAGATTATTCATTAGCGACAATTACATTTACCTATTAATCAATGAAAAGAGCATCTGTAAAAGGTGCTCTTTTTATTATGTATCACTTCAAAAAACAGAATTGTGTGATAAAATATAAAAAGGAAGGATGTGGAATCTGAATGAATTTGTTCGAAAATAATATTTTTACATTGATATATACTTGTTTAATAATCGGACTTATCGTTTTGTTTTTCCTATCATTTACTTTGTTTGTTAGAAGGTTATTGCAAAACAGCGCTGCAAAAAAACAACATGTAATTCATATGAATAAGAAGCTAGAGCGAATTATTGAATTGCTTGAAAAAGATAAGAAATAATGATAGAAGATGTATGAAAAGGGGAAGATGATGGCTAATTATATAAAAGAATTACGTGAAAAAGTAGGACACGATTGTGTTCTCATAAACTTTGCGGGTGGTTGTGTGTTGAATGAATATGGAGAAGTTTTACTGCAAAAAAGAGGTGATTTTAATGCTTGGGGATTTCCTGGCGGTGCAATGGAAATTGGAGAATCTGCCGCAGAAACTGCGATTCGAGAAATAAAAGAAGAAACAGGCTATGATGTAGAAATAAATGAACTTCTCGGGGTGTATACAAAATATTTTCAAGCGTATCCAAATGGAGACAAAGCCCAGTCCATTTTAATATTCTTTTCATGCTCAATTGCCGGAGGAGAGCAAAAGATAGACGGTGATGAAACGTTGGAATTAAAGTTTTTCCCGCTAAACAAAATGCCACCATTGTTTAATCAACAACATGAGGATTGTTTACAGGACTTACTAGAGAAAAGAATAGGGGTGTATCGTTAACATAAAAAAGAAGCTAAAAATATTAGCTTCTTTTTTATGTTTTATTTCCACCAATCATCAAACATTGATGCTGGAACTTGTCTTTTATGTTCGCTTACTGCGTAACGTTTTTCAATTTTTTCTGCTACGTCAGCTGGAACGGCTTTACCTTCTAAATAATCATCTAGTTGATCATATGTAATACCTAACTCTGTTTCATCAGCTTGACCTGGTTTTTCATCTAATAAATCAGCTGTTGGCATTTTTAAGTAAAGTCGCTCGTCTGCACCTAATTCTTGTAATAGAGCGCGTCCTTGGCGTTTTGTTAATCCTGTTAATGGTAATAGGTCTGCACCACCATCTCCGAATTTTGTAAAGAATCCTGTAACAGCTTCTGCCGCGTGATCAGTTCCAATTACAAGTAATCCTTGTTGACCACCGATTGCGTACTGCGTAACCATACGGATACGTGCTTTTACGTTACCTTTATTGAAATCTGTTAATGATTCACCAAGTAAGTTTTCATATTGATTTGAGAAAGCATCAACTGTTGAAGCAATATCAAATGCAACAGATTGATCAGCTTGAATAAATTGTAATGCTAATTGTGCATCATCTTCGTCCTTTTGCACTTTATAAGGAAGGCGCACGGCAATAAACGTTGCGTTACCACCTTCATTACGAATTTCCTCCACTGCAAGCTGAGCTAAACGTCCAGCTAATGTAGAGTCTTGTCCGCCACTAATGCCAAGTACAAATCCTTTTGCACCTGTTTTTTTTACATAATCTTTTAAGAAATCTACACGTTTACGGATTTCTGCTTTCGGATCAATTACAGGCTGAACATGTAATGCTTTCATAATCTGTTCTTGTAATGTCATTATGATTCCTCCTATTCATATTAAAGCGGTAATTAAGTTTATATGTATATTGGTACATACTTCTATCCTTTATTATTTCGCAAAACTAACGAATATACAATAGGATGCGTGTATGAATATGAATGTAGTCATTATAATGAAACTGTTTCATTTAAGCAATTTTTTTGAAACCTTTCAATAATGTAAGGTTTTTGTCATTTGAATCGATGGAAGCTATTTCCGCACTTTACTAATATAAGAACATAGTTAGCAGAAGGGCGGAGAAGTAATATGAACATTAGAGAACTCGCATACCGGAATGTAACGCGAAATAGACGAACATACTCAGCATATTTTTTAAGTAGTGCATTTGCAATTATGGCCTTTTTTGTGTACTCATTTTTTGCGTTTCATCCGGCATTAAGCGCTGGAGAATTGGGACAGTATGTATTCGTAAGTATGTCTTTTGCACAGTCCATTATTTACTTATTTACGTTTTTCTTTATTTTATATTCGATGGGAATGTTTTTAAAAACGAGAAAGCGTGAATTAGGAATTTTAATGATGTTAGGTATGACGAAATATCAATTAAAGCGTCTTATCTTCTTTGAAAATATTATGATTGGGATAGGGGCAATTATTTTTGGAATACTTGCAGGCATGCTATTTTCCGGAATATTAATATTTGTAGCTTCGATGATATTAAAATTAGATATTACTTTAGCGTATTACATACCAATGAAAGCTATTGTTGTAACGAGTATTATGTTTTTCATATTATTTATGATTATTTCATTATTTAGTGCAGGAATGGTTCGTAAAAATAAAATTATGAAATTGTTTAGAGGATCAGCAGAAGCGAAGCCTGAACCGAAAGCATCTATTATTTCTTCTATATTAGCAGTCATATTGCTTAGTGCGGGATATGCAGGAGCGCTTCTGTCACATGGTGCAATGGTATTTGTCATGATGATTCCTGTTACAACGGTAGTCATTATTGGTACGTATTTGCTGTACAAGCAGTTAAGTGTCTTTATTATTAGACTATGTAAAAAAAGTAAACGTTTCTATTGGACACAGACAAATATTATTACGTTATCAGATTTAGCTTACCGCATGAGAGACAACGCAAGAATGTTCTTTATTGTAACTATTATTTCAACTGTAGCATTTTCAGCAATCGGCACATTAGTTGGTTTCGCATCAATGATGAAAGGAATTATGGAGAGACCAATTGCATTTCAATATCATTCTAAGCAAGGAAATAGTAATGAATCACAGCATTTGAAGATTATTGACGAAGGATTAAAGAAACATAATATATCAGCTTCTAAAACAAACATTTCAACGAAAAAGCCGGAGGAGCAGTCGTTAAGAAGTGCTATTTTCATAAAAGAATCAGATTATGAGAAATATGCGAAGTTAACAGGCGAACCATTTCAAACTATAGCAAATAAAGAAGCTTTATTTTTGGCGGTCGATATACCAGGACCACCGATGAAAGAAAGAAAAGAAATTACGTTACCAAACACGAATGAAGCTTTAAAAGTAAAAAAAGTTAATACTTCTTCGTTAAGTAAAATACTACGAGGTAACGTGTATGTAATCTCTAAAAATCAGTATGATACATTACAAGACGGCTTTAAAGAGGAAAAAGATTATGTGTACAAAACAGAAGGAACGAAAGATGAAATTGAAGTTGGTAAAGAACTTACGCATCAGGTGAAGACTTATGAAGAACATGCCACGTTTAGTGCAGAAGAGTACGAACAAAACCAAAGTTTACAAATCGCAGGACCAATTTTATTTGTAGGCTTCTTCATTGGTATAGTATTTTTCGTATGTGCAGGAAGTTTCCTTTACTTCCGTTTGTTTTCTGATTTGGAGGATGATACTCGTTTGTTTGAAATGATTCGAAAAGTAGGCTTAACGAGCGGGGAATTATCGAAAGTAGTTACAATCAGATTGGCACTTTTATTCTTCGTTCCAATAGGTGTTGCAACATTACATGGGGCAGTAGCGTTAACGGCACTGGGACAGATGTTTGAGTACTCATTATTTAAAGAAAATGCGATTGTATTAAGTATTTTCGTAGGAATCCAAGTTGTATATTTCTTACTGATACGATCTCGTTATTTAAAACAATTGAAAGAGAGATTACGTATTCGTTAATTGTGTTATTTTAACTTGAGTACAAAATTTTCTAAAAAGAGACAAGTATTACCAAAAAGTGATAAAATGGAAAGAGCGAGGTGGAAAAAATAATAGAAAGTAAGGGGGGAGTAATATGAAAGCAACAGGAATTATTCGAAAAGTAGACGAATTAGGACGAATTGTTATTCCTAAAGAGTTAAGAGAAGTATTAGGAATCCAAATCAAATCACCACTTGAAATTTTCGTAGAAGAAGAAAAAATCATTTTACAAAAATATCAACCTTACAATGCTTGTCAAATAACAGGTGATGTTTCAGATCAAAACATATCATTAGCAAATGGAAACATTACTGTTAGTATAGATGGAGCGAAACATTTAATAAAAGAAATAGAAAAGTTTTTAAATAAGAGTGAAGCTTAGTCTTAATTTATTTTATTTTTAAAATTTCATATCATTCTTTAAAAACTATAAAAGGACCATTAAATGGGTCCTTTTATTTTTGTTATTGGTGCCTAAAAATTACGAGATTAATAAAAGAGTAGTATAAAATTAGTAAGCTATATTGAGAAATATTTTTAAGGAAGGAAAATGAAATGAATAAAACGAATGTTACATTTAAACCTTTTCAAAAGTGGTCTGAAATGAAAATAATATATTTTCAGGAGGGATTACGATGAATAGTAGTACAGCGAATAAACAAAAAGGTATACAATTGATTCCTTTTACAGTAGATAAGGTGGTTGAACAAGTAAATGAAATTCCACCAGGTGTACAACTTATTCATGCTCCACAAGTATGGGAGAAGAGTGCGAAAGGAAAAGATATTGTTGTTGCCGTATTAGATACAGGTTGTGATGTGAATCATATAGATTTAAAGGATCGCATTATCGGTGGAAGAAATTTCACGAAAGATTACGAAGGGGATCCGAATATGTACCTTGATAATAACGGACACGGTACTCATGTAGCGGGGACAATTGCAGCGACTGAAAATGGTGTCGGTGTTTTAGGAGTCGCACCGCTTGCTAAAATGCTAGTGTTAAAGGTTTTAGCGGGAGATGGTTCTGGAAGTTATGAGCAAATTATTGAGGCGATTCATTATGCTGTAAATTGGAGAGGACCTAATAAAGAAAGAGTTAGAGTCATTTCAATGTCACTTGGTGGTCCGCAAGACGTTCCAGAATTACATGAAGCAATTCAGAATGCGGTAAAGGAAGATGTTCTCGTCGTATGTGCTGCTGGGAATAATGGAGATTGTAATGATAAAACAGAGGAACTAGACTTCCCAGGTGCGTACGCAGAAGTAATTGAAGTCGGCGCTGTCAACTTAGAACGGAAAATCGCATGTTTTAGTAATTCGAATCAAGAAATTGATCTAGTGGCGCCAGGCGATGAAATATTATCTACGTATCCTGAAGGGAAATATGCAGTATTAAGTGGTACTTCTATGGCGACACCACATGTTGCTGGAGCGCTCGCATTGCTCATTAAGCAGTGTGAGAGGGAATATGGTAGAAAGTTATCAGAGCCAGAAATATATGCACAACTTATTAAAAGAACTGTACCTTTAGGATATGAACGTACATCTGAAGGGAATGGATTACTAGATTTATTAAAAGAATAGCAAATACTAAAAAACATCTCATAAAAATATGAGATGTTTTTTAGTAAGGTTCTGTCACATATACAGAGGAATCTAGTATTTAATTCTACTTCACGAAATGTTTGCCACAACTATATCTGTTTTTTCTGAAGTAGAAGCTATGCATCCATTACATATTACGTATACGTTGTTCGGTAGTGATATCGAAAAAGTGTGCTTTCGCTAAACTAAAAGCTAATGGAAGTGTATCGTTAGCTTTAATCTCTGAACGAGCGTTAATTCGCGCAATAAAGTTTTGATTTGAAAGTTTTCCATGAATCATCGTTTCAGCACCTAATAATTCAGCAACCTCTACTGTAATTTCGACTGTGGATTCAGGCGATGATTGAAGAACGATTGGTTCATCATGAATGTCTTCAGGACGAATACCGAGTATGATTTTTTGTCCATTATACCCTTTTTGCTTTAATGTTTTTAGTTGCCCATCGGGTACTTTGAAGCGAATATTTTCCATGTGAAAATAGTTATCTTGTAATGTCCCAGTAAAGAAATTCATAGCGGGAGAACCAATGAATCCGCCAACAAATATATTTTCAGGTGTATCATATACTTCTTTTGGAGTCCCAACTTGCTGGATGAGCCCATCTTTCATAACGACAAGGCGTGATGCCATTGTCATTGCTTCTGTTTGATCATGTGTCACATATATAGTGGTCGTATTTAAACGACGATGTAGTTTGGAGATTTCTGAACGCATACTGACGCGTAATTTTGCGTCTAAATTCGATAGAGGCTCGTCCATTAAAAATACTTTTGCATCACGGACGATAGCCCTTCCTAGTGCAACCCGTTGGCGTTGTCCACCTGATAATGCCTTCGGTTTTCGTTGTAAGTAATCTTCGAGCCCTAATATTTTCGATGCCTCCGTTACTCGACGATTAATTTCATCTTTTGGAAGTTTGCGTAGTTTCAAGCCAAACGCGATATTGTCATAAACAGTCATATGCGGGTATAGTGCGTAATTTTGAAATACCATCGCAATATTGCGATCTTTTGGAGCGACATTATTCATACGCTCTCCATCAATATAAAACGAACCATCGGAAATGTCTTCTAGACCTGCGATCATGCGTAAAGTTGTTGATTTTCCGCATCCAGAAGGACCGACAAATACGATAAACTCTTTATCTTCAATATGTAAATTAAAGTCAGAAACAGCAGTGGTTTTATTATCGTAAACTTTAAAAATATGATCTAATACTAGTTCGGTCATCATTATTCACTCCTTTTTGTAATTGATTGAATTATAAGATTATTAAAAGCGTAAGTAAATCGGCATTGTGCACAAAAGAATGAGAGGCTATTATGCAAGTTTACAGATTTAAGAAACAAAAAAGCAACTGTAGGATATACTTTCATCTATAGATATGGGATAAAAGTATTACTTTTTAGTGGGAAAATATGTTAAAAGAGTTTCCGATTCATAAAACAATGATGGTATGAGAAAATGAATATTGTAACGTGTTTCATGAGAGTTTCACGAGATATCTAAAGAAAGAAACGCCATATAAACTGCTACTGCACCTTCAAAAGTTTTTATATTAATCCCTGTTTTTTCAATGAATTTATCAATTCGATACTGCAAAGTATTACGATGTAAATATAATTGTTTCGCTGCAAGAGATACATTTAAGTTACATTGGAAGAATACTTTAACGCTATCAATTAGTTCTTTGTCATTCGAAATGTGTGCCAGTAAATGATTCGTGTATTTTTTTCTTTCTTCTTTCGGTAATGAAATCATTAATTGATAAGGGAGCAGTTGTTCAATGTATGTAATTTTTTTTGATAAATAGGGAGAAAGAACAGAAAATAATTTTCGCTCCCATTGATACAGATAAGCAAATTCAGCTGTTTGCGTATAGCGTCTTCCAACAAAGAAGGATAGGGATACAAAAAAATCTGTTTCTAGTGTATCTAAGGCTGTTTGCAATACAGACTCCGTTATGTTTTCTTCTAATATGAGGACGCCAGCTTGCGAAGTTTCCCATATCATTGTAGTAGTAAAAGAAAACATAGACTGTAAAGCATCTTGAAATTCTTCTCTTTCTACTATAGATTGTGTTGTGAAGAAGTGTAAAAAACGAACTGATAGCATAGAGATATTGTTATTTTTGTATAACGCTTCATGCCACGATTTTTCTTTTTCTGTTTTATAAAATGTCTCAGTATGAATGGGTGTTAAGATGGATGAAAGCAATTGATGCTCCTTTTGATGTAATCGGATTTTTCGAATCCCGACTTTGTTTCCTTCAACTAAAAACCAGCTATAATCTTCTGACAACACAGCTTCATTGATTTTTATATCCTCACCATAATATGTTTTTAATTGTTGAATCATAGGAACACTCCCCCTTCAAAAATAATAGTAACAATATTGTAAATAAGTATAGATGCATTGCAATTATCTTTAAATTTTTGCACTAGAATCTTGTATGTTTTTGCTAGAATTGATAGCGTTTCTGTATTGTGAGGGAGATAGATTCGTTTCTCGTTTAAATGATTGTGCAAAGAATGATTGGGAAGAAAACCCGGTAATAGTTGAAATGTTAGAAATTGAATAATTGGTAGTTTCTAACAATATTTTACTTTCTCTAATACGAGTTTGAATTAAGTATTCAATAGGCGAAACGCCGACGAACTTCCTGAAAGAATGGGATAGGTAATATTTGTTTATATGACTAATTCGAGCTAATGTATCCAGGCTAATATTTTCGTGAAAATGCTGCTTAATATAGTTTTTAATAAATTCAATATCTTTATTGATTTTTTGAGTAGATGTTTTTTCTACATTAAAGGATTTTTTTCTCATCATTTTAAGTAGTAATATTTCCAGAATATTTTGTATAATCAAATTATAATCTTCCTGATGGTTTTCCACTTCCTCGACCAATTGCTGAAGGTAGAAGAGAAAGTTTTTTTGATCCTGGCTATAATTATGAATAGTAACTGGACTAGGATTTTCTATGGATGAAAAGGACAGGCCTTGAATACCAAGTGCGATGTATTCGAGTGGGTGATTCGTATCAGACTTTTCCGTGTGCTCGATATTTGGATTGATGATAATCAAATTGTGTTCTTGAACAGGGATTTCTTCTTTATAAAAGATAAAAGTTCCTTTGCCCTTAGTAATATACAATAGCTCTGTAAAATGATGCGCATGAATGGTACTATGCCAATCTTTATCGTATTTTGATTTTGTTATGTAAAGAAGTTTTACTGGAAGATGATTCCGTTGAAACTGTGGAATCTCATATACTTCATTGGACAATTGAATCCCTCCTTCATAGATTTTTTATCTATTTTATAAAGATTTTAGTGGGATATTCAGTAAAAAGCAAGATAACTAAAAAACAGAACAAGATGTTTATTGTGAAAGCGTTATCTATTTTGTATTCTTTAATTATGAAAGGAAGATTAGGAGATGGGGGTAAATAAAGATGAAAAAAAAGTTATTGTTGTCTGGGATGACAGCTTTGTTATCTTTTAGTTTAATAGCTTGCCAAGGTAATACTTCAAAAGTTGATAACTCTAAGGATGGTAAAGGCTCCAGTGAAAAACAAACCCTTCATGTGGCAACACTTGAATCGGCTTATGGTAAAGAGATGTGGAGCAAAGTAATTGACGCATATGAAGCTGCTAATCCAAAAGTTGATGTTAAATTGACAGTGGACAAAAATCTTGAGGATGTCATAGGCTCAAATATGAAAGCAGGAAAGTATCCGGATGTTGTGTTGTTGGCAACTGGGAGAAAACAGGCACTAACAGAAACTTTAATTAAAGATAAAGCATTAGAAGACATTACTGATGTTTTTGATAAAAATGTTTATGGTGAAGATGTTAAAGTCAAAGATAAGTTAGTACCAGGGCTTACTGGTACACCTGCGACTAATCCTTATAATGACGGTAAAATTTATATGGCACCGATGTTCTATAGTCCAACTGGATTATTCTATAATGCTAGCTTATTAAAAGAAAAAGGTTGGGAAGTGCCGAAGACTTGGGATGAGATGTGGGCTTTGGGAGATAAAGCGAAAGCAGAAGGGATTTCATTATTTACTTATCCTACAACAGGCTACTTTGATACATTCTTCTACTCTTTATTACTAGGAGTGGGTGGACCTGAGTTATTTAATAAAGCTATGAAATATACAGATGGTGTTTGGGAAAGTTCTGAAGCAACGAAATCGTTTGAAATTATCGGAAAATTAGGAAAATATACAGAGCCAACTACTGTTGCGAATGCAAATGATAAAGACTACAAAAAAAATCAACAATTGGTTCTCGATAACAAAGCTTTGTTTATGCCAAATGGTACATGGGTAGTTGGTGAAATGAAAGAAGCTCCTCGATCTAAAGGGTTTGAATGGGGCATGATGCCTTTACCAACAATTGATGCTAATAGCGACCGTTATGCATTTACTTTCTTTGAACAAATGTGGATTCCTTCGGCAGCTAAAAATAAACAACTTGCTAAAGATTTCATGACGTTTGTTTACTCGGATAAGGCAGCTGAAATTTTTGCTGAATCGAGTGCGATTCAGCCTATCAAAGGTCTTTCTAATAAACTGACAGGTGAAAATAAATCATTCTATAGTATCTATGATAATGGAGTGAAAGTGGGAATAGGTGGATTTGCTGCAACGAAAGCCGTTGAAGGCGTAAGTATGCCAGATACATTATTTAGAACGATTGACAGTGTTATTTCTGGTGATAAAAAGGTGAAAGATTGGCAAAGCTCTGTTGAAAAAGTGAGTGACCAATTACGGTCTGCATTAAAATAAATTAGTTTTCACTACGTACAATGGTGAACAGCTAGTCTCACCATTGTACCTATTAACTGAGGTGATGGCATGAATAAGACAACAGAAAAAAGAATTTTTATTTTTGTTTGTACTGCACCGGCACTACTACTGTTAGCCATTTTTATGATTGTTCCTACAATTGAGGTATTCAGGATGTCCTTATATAAGTGGGGAGGATTTTCTAATAATAAGGTATTTGTTGGATTAGAAAACTTCAAGATTTTATGGAATGATATGAATTTCTTTCGATCTCTCCAAAACAGTATCGTATTAATTGTTATTGTTACACTTATCACGATGGTGATGGCGATCTTGTTTGCCACTTTGTTAACGAGAGAAAAAATAAAAGGTAAAAGTTTCTTTCAAATTATTTTTTATCTCCCGAATATTTTATCCGTTGTAGTTATCGCGGGAATATTTTCTGCAGTTTATGATCCGACTACAGGATTGTTAAATAATATACTTGCTTTATTTAACCTTGAAAATCTTCAAAAGATGTGGCTTGGCAATCAAAAAATTGCCATATACAGCATTGGCGGGGCACTCATTTGGCAAGCGATTGGTTATTATATGGTCATGTATATGGCGGCAATGGCAAGTATTCCGGAAAGTTTTTATGAAGCATCTGCTTTGGAAGGTGCTGGACGGGTCAGACAATTTTTCAGTATTACGTTACCGTTAATTTGGAATAACATTCGGACGACGTTAACTTTCTTCGTTATTAGTACGATTAATTTAAGTTTTCTACTCGTTCAAGCGATGACTGGTGGGGGACCCGACGGATCGACGGAAGTGTTTTTAAGCTACATGTATAAGCAGGCTTACACGAATTCTTCTTACGGTTACGGTATGGCTATTGGGGTGGTCATTTTCCTATTCTCATTCGCATTATCTGCAATTATAAGCGGTGTCACTAAAAGGGAAGTGTTGGAGTATTAAGGAGGTCCAAAAAGATGGAAACACAAAAACGAATGACAACAGAAACAGCTTATCGAGATCCAAAAATGATGGAAACCGAAAAAGAAATGATTGTAGAAGCAGTTTATAAAGCCCCAAAAAAAGTTAAGCCCCAAAAAGGTATGACTACAGAAGCAATATATCGTTGTTTTATATATGTAGCACTGATTACGTTAGCAATTTCTATTATTATTCCTGTTGCATGGGTTTTCTTAGCCTCAGTGAAGCAAAACTCGGAGTTTTATGGAAGTCCTTGGGCCATGCCGAAAAGTTTCTATTTTCAAAACTTTATCGATGCTTTCCAAAAAGCAAACATGGGTACCTATATGTTGAATTCAGTCATGGTAACCGCGTTGGCTCTGCTCATTTTATTGATTGTGGCCTTACCAGCAGCCTATGTATTGGCAAGGTATACCTTTAGAGGAAGCAAGTTAATAAATACTTTTTTTAAAGCTGGATTATTCATCAATGTGAACTACATTGTTGTTCCAATTTTCTTGATGTTATTGGACGGAGATACCTTTTTACAAGGCCAAATTGGTGATGGATTTCTACTAGATAATTTATTTGTTTTAGCATTGGTATATGCGGCGACGGCATTACCATTTACCATTTACTTGCTGTCTAGTTTTTTTCAATCGCTTCCATCTACATATGAGGAAGCGGCGTTGGTCGATGGTGCAGGATATTTCAAAACAATGATTTCAGTCATGATTCCTATAGCTCGTCCAAGTATTATTGCCGTCATTTTATTTAATTTTCTTGCCTTTTGGAACGAATACATTATTGCCTTAACATTAATCCCAGGACCAAATAAAACGTTACCTGTTGGGTTAATGAACTTGATGGCAGCTCAAAAATCTGCTGCGAACTATGGTCAAATGTATGCAGGCATGGTTCTTGTCATGCTACCAACTTTGATTTTATACATCATTGTTCAAAAAAAATTAACACAAGGAATGACCCTTGGTGGTTTAAAGGATTAGAGGAGGATTTACATGAAAAAGAAAAAAGGCCGTGTTACTTTACCGAGTGAAGAAAATTTTCTTAAGGAAACAAAAGAATTGATGGAACGATGGGGCGCGGATGCGATTCGTGATAGTGATGGAACGAAACTAGACGATGATATTAAACAATTGGATGCGAAAATTTATACGACCTATTTTGTTGCTCGAGCTCACAATGAGTTCGCAGAGAAGCACATGGATGAATGCCAGCAACTGTATTTAATGAGTTTGTTCAATACTGCGCTTACTGACAACCTTGAAATTAATTTTATGAAAGGCTACTTTGAGAAACAATTAAAGCCGGATTACATTCACAGTCCTAAAAAATACTGGGAGGTTATTGACCGGACAACAGGAGAAATTGTTGACGTGAATGATTGGGAAGTAAACGAAGAGAAAAATTGTGTTTTGATTACGAAGGCGATTCCTTGGCATGAATATACAGTTTCATTCCTAGTATATGCAATTTGGGATCCAACTCAAATGTACAATCATATTACAAATAATTGGGGCGATAAGCCACATGATATTCCTTTTGATGTGAGGCAGCCACATTCCAATGAATTTATGAAAACCTATTTAAAACAATGGCTGACAGAAAATCCAGATACAGATGTGGTCAGATTTACAACGTTTTTCTATCATTTTACCCTTGTATTTAATAATCTTGGCAAAGAGAAATTTGTTGATTGGTTCGGATATGGTGCTAGTGTTTCAGTTGCTGCATTGGATGCTTTTCAAAAAGAAAAGGGTTATCGTTTAAGACCAGAGGACATTGTTGATCAAGGTTATTATAATACTTCGTTTCGAATTCCAACTACCGCATTTTTAGATTATATAGATTTTGTTCATAAGTTTGTTGCTGAAGAAGCAAAGAAACTTGTGGATATTGTCCATGAAAGTGGAAAAGAAGCAATGATGTTCCTTGGTGATAACTGGATTGGTACAGAACCATATGGAAAATACTTCGAAAATATCGGATTGGACGCAGTTGTAGGCAGTGTGGGCGGCGGAGCCACACTACGTATGATTGCAGATATACCACATGTTCGTTACACAGAAGGGCGTTTCTTACCTTATTTCTTCCCAGACACTTTTTACGAAGGTAACAACCCGACGATTGAAGCGAATGAAAACTGGTTAACGGCACGCAGAGCGTTATTACGGAACCCCGTTGATCGTATCGGCTATGGCGGTTATTTAAGTCTAGCTTATCAATTCCCGGAATTTATCTCCTATATTGAAAAAGTTACCGAGGAATTTCGTGAAATTCATGACACGATTAAAGGTGTTCAACCATACAGCGGTCTTAAAGTTGCAATTTTGAATTCTTGGGGCAAATTGAGAACTTGGCAAACACATATGGTTGCTCACGCTCTATGGTATAAACAAATTTATTCTTATTTAGGTGTTTTGGAATCTTTGAGCGGGGCTGCTGTGGAAGTTTCATTCATTAGTTTTGATGATGTCATTAACGAGGGGATACCTGAGGATATTGACGTTATCATTAATGCCGGCGATGTAGGCACAGCTTTTTCAGGAGGGGCTAATTGGATTAATGAAAAGTTAGTCACTACCATTAGGGCCTGGATGTATAACGGTGGAGGTTTCATAGGGATTGGCGAACCGACAGCCTATCAGCATGAAGGACATTATTTTCAATTGGCGAACGTCTTAGGGGTTGACAAAGAATTAGGATTTAGCTTATCAACAGATAAATATTTTATTAATCCTGTCGAAAATCACTTTATTTCTGCTGACAGCACCCAATTTGATTTTGGAGAAGGAATGAAAAACATTTATGCGTTATCAGATAAAACCGAAATAATCGAATATTCAAATGGAGAAGTTCATCTTTCAAGTCATCCGTTTGGAGAAGGGAGAGCTGTCTATATAGCAGGGCTGCCATACAGCGAAGAAAATACACGTCTGCTAATGCGTGCGTTATACTATGCTGCTAATAAAGAAGGAGAATTTCAAAAGTATCATGCGAGCAACATTTATTGTGAAGTCCATGCATATCCATCTATTCAAAAAATGGCGATTGTTAACAACTCGATGATCGAACAAAAGACAGTTGTATACGACGGACAAGGAAACAGAAAAGAAGTGACATTGGCACCTAGTGAAATCAGATGGGAGGACGTTTTAAATGAAGGGTAATATTTTATTCATTATTAAAATTGTTGTGTTTATCGTATGCCTGTCTTTAATTATCATCTATCAAAAGACAGCTGGTAAATTCGAATTAGGTATGATGTTGATTGGATTAGCTGGTCTCTTAGGGCTACTTTATGACTACAATCGGAAATACGTATAAATCAACCAGGGCAAGTGAATTAATCAAGGAATCGCACATATATGTTCAACGATAACAATTATAGAAAATTACTCAATACTTCAAATACAAACCTAGGGGTGCGGACAAATGAAAAAGGCAGTCGGCATTGATATTGGGGGAACGAAGATTGCAGCGGGAGTCATTTCGGACACAGGTGAACTGCTTGAACGAGCGGAAATAAAAAGTGATCCTTCAGACCGAGAAAAAATGTTTGGTAAAGTTGTAGAAGCTGTGGAGCAAGTTCTCAGAAAATCATCGATTTCCATCGCGGATATCGAGGGAATTGGTGTTGGGGTGCCGGGAAAAGTGGATTTCGAGAAGGGAATTGCCGTTTTTCAAAACAATTTACCTTGGAGGCAGTTTCCTATTTTGGTCCGTTTGCAAGAGCAATTCGGTATTCAGCGGATCACGATTGACAATGATGTCTATATGGCGGCTTATGCCGAATGGAGAGCAGCGCATGTAAAAGAGGATGAAACCTTTGTCTACGTGACTATAAGTACGGGAATATCTTGTTCTATCATTCATAAAGGCTCATTTTTTAGGGGGGCAGGATTTGCTGGAGAACTGGGTTTGATTCCTGTCCTCTCGAGAGGGGGCAATGAACGATTAGAAAAAATTGCTGCTGGGCCAGGGATTCAGAGAATAGCCGAAAGGGACTTACAGGTAGATACGATTTCAACAAAGGATGTTTTTGCTAGTTATATAAATGGGGTACCAGAATATCAGTCCATCATCAATGAGGTAACTGATTATTTAGCTCAAGGTCTTTATAAGATTTCATGTTTATTAGATCCGCATAAAATGGTTTTTGGTGGCAGTGTCATTGTGAAAAATCCATTTCTACTGGAGTTGATTAAAGAGAAGCTGAAAAGGTATCAGCTTCCAGAGCAACAACATCTTTTGGAGCAGATGAGCATCAGTACATTGGCGCAAAATAATGGAGTTACTGGTGCAGGCTTACGAGTATTTGAAGGTATGCAATGAGGTGGCGCCGGTCTTCTTTTATAGAGAGAATGATGGCAAATAGGTAGAGGAGTGGACGAATATGTTTACATTAAGTCAAGAAAACTTAGCTTCGTTAGGTGCATCGATAACAACAGCGGAAATAAGAAGGCAGCCTGATTTATGGGCTGAAACCTTTGCTTTGTATATGGAGAAAAGCGAGGGAATAGAAGAGTTTTTGAAAAAAATAGTAACGAAACACAACCGGGTTCGAGTTGTTTTTACAGGCGCTGGAACGTCTGCCTATGTCGGTGATACAGTCACCCCTTATTTAATAGAAAAAGCCGATGAACAACAGTGGGAAGTACTTAGCATTCCGACAACAACGTTAGTTTCAAATCCTTACCAATTTTTCAAAAAGGATTTTCCGACTTTACTCGTTTCATTTGCTAGAAGCGGAAACAGTCCGGAAAGTGTTGCTGCTGTACAATTAGCTGAGCAAATAGTAACGGATTTGTATCAAATAACGATTACTTGTGCGAAAGACGGTAAATTAGCCAAACGGGCCGTGAATAATGAAAAGAATTTATTGCTATTGATGCCTGAAAAATCAAATGATCAAGGATTTGCAATGACAGGAAGTTATACTTGCATGGCGTTAACGGCATTACTCGTTTTTGATTCTATATCGACAGAAGAAAAATCGAAGATAGTGAAAAAAATCCATCAAATGGGTCAAAGTGTCATTCAAAGAGAAGGTGACATTCAAAAGATAGTAGATTTTGATTTTGACCGAATTATTTACTTGGGCTCTGGTAGTTTAGAAGGCTTAGCGAAAGAATCACAATTAAAAATATTAGAACTGACAGCTGGGAAAATTGTTACCGTATTTGATTCACCACTCGGATTCCGACACGGTCCAAAATCATTTGTAAACGAAAAATCATTGGTTTTCGTGTTTGTTTCTAACCATCCGTATACACGTCAATATGATTTAGATATGTTGAAAGAAATGCAGCAGGATGACATTGCCAGTTACATTTGTGCCATCGAGGTTGAGGGAGAAACTAAGTATGCTGGGAACAGATTTGTATTCGGCAGCGAGGCTCAGTCTGTACCAGATGCCTACTTAGCGTTACCTTTTGTCATGATTGGGCAAACAGTCTCACTGTTAGCTTCCGTGAAAGTAGGCAATACACCTGATACACCTTCACCGACAGGAACAGTGAACCGTGTCGTTAAAGGTGTTACCATCTACGAATATGAGTAACTAGGATAGGAGAAACATATATGTCTATTTTTATCTTTGCAGATAAGTTTTTTCTTGAGGAGATGGTTACGGGGCCTGGATTTTTAGAGATAAAAGACGGAAAATTCGGTGTTTTTTCAGAGGCTAGGCCAGAGGATACGGCAGAAATTATTGAGTATAGAGGACATTGGATCGCTCCTGGCTTAGTAGACACACATATTCATGGATTTAGAAATCACGACATTATGGACAATAGTTTTGGGGGGCTGAACCAAATTTCGGTAGGACTCCTTTCTTGCGGCGTTACATCCTTTTTACCGACAACTTTAACATCCTCAATAGAATCGTTAAATAACGTCGTTGAAATGATTGGTGCCAACTACACAAAAGTGCAAGGTGCAAAAATTAAAGGAATCTTTTTAGAAGGACCATTTTTTACTGAAAAGCATAAAGGAGCACAAAACACGAAATATTTTTGTGACCCATCAGTTGAAATGCTGAAAGTTTGGCAGGAATTATCAAATAATGCAATTAAAAAAATCGCGATTGCACCTGAAAGGAAAGGGGTAGCGGAATTTATTGAATATGCTGTAGGAGAAGGGATTGCAGTGGCGTTAGCTCACAGTGACGCAACGTATGAAGAAGCAAAGCAAGCGGTTGAAAAAGGAGCTTCCATTTTTATTCATACTTTCAATGGAATGAGTCCATTGCATCATCGTGAGCCAGGGATGGTCGGAGCAGCCATGAATCTAAAAGATGTTTTTGCCGAAATCATATGTGATGGACATCATGTTCATCCTGTTGCCGCAAATGTTTTAATGAATATCCGCAGCAGAGAAAAGGTTGTTATGGTATCTGATTGTATGATGGCCGGAGGTATGCCTGAAGGAATGTATCAGCTGGGAGAATTTCCTGTGAAAGTAAAAGATAGGATGGCTCGTTTGGAAAACGGAAGTTTAGCAGGGAGCATTTTGCAATTAAAAGATGCTGTCAAAAATGTCGTCGAGTGGGGAATTGCTTCACCTGAGGAAGCGATTTACATGGCGAGTACGGCACCAGCTAAAAGTATGCAGCTCGATGGCGAATGCGGGAAGATTGCCGAGGGATATGATGCTGACTTTATTGTGATGACACCAGAGATGGATGTAACTGCTACTTATCTTGACGGTGTATGCCGTTTTCAAGATTAAACAAATTTCTGAAAGAGGGATTACCAATGATACTATCTGTCACCATGAATCCATCGGTCGATATTTCCTATCCGATTCATGAATTAAAGTTAGATGTTGTTAACCGTGTAGAAGCGGTTCATAAAACTGCTGGTGGAAAAGGCTTGAATGTTGCGCGAGTAATCGCTCAAATGGAAGAAGGTGTCTTAGCGACAGGTGTGCTTGGTGGTACGATTGGGGAATTCATTATTCAAGAATTAAATAAAGTCAATATTTCAAATGACTTTTTGAAAATCAAAAAAGAATCAAGAAATTGTATTGCCATTCTTCATGAAGGGATGCAAACAGAGATTTTAGAATCTGGGCCAACATTATCCAAAGAAGAAGGGGCTCGTTTTTTAGAAAAATTTGAATTTCAACTTGCAACAGCTTCACTTGTGACAATTTCGGGTAGCTTACCGAAAGGGTTACCGACTAACTATTATTATCAAATGTTAGAAATCTGTCATAAAAATGGAATTCCAATAATTATGGATTCGTCAGGGGAATCTTTGAAACAAGCGATGGTGCATAAAGAAAAACCATTTGCCATCAAACCAAATACAGCGGAATTATCTCAGCTGTTGGGCATTGGCGTGGAAGCGGGAATCATAGATCTAAAGCAAGTATTAAACCATGAACTATTTACTGGGATTGAGTGGATTATCGTGTCAATGGGTAGTGAAGGTGCATTTGTTAAGCACGGCGAGGACTATTACAGAGTTACGATCCCGAAAATAGAAGTGGTCAATCCTGTAGGGTCTGGTGATGCAACAGTTGCAGGATTAGCTGTGGCACTACATCAAAACCAAACGGTCGAGACTGTTCTTAAAACAGCGATGACTACAGGAATGTTAAATACGATGGAAGCTGGAACGGGTTATATTAATATGAATAAGTTTAAACATTACTTTGATCTCGTTAAAGTTGAAAAAATAGATTGAAAGAGGAGAATGTTGATGTTAGAACTAACCAAAAATAAATTGGAAGCTCTAAAACGTTTATCTGCTGAAAAGGGCATAATTGGAGCATTGGCTATTGATCAACGTGGTTCATTGAAAAAAATGATTGCGTCTGGCGGTGCAAGTCATGTTGGAGATGAAGGCATTATCCGTTTCAAAGAATTAGTTTCTGAGGAATTAACACCATTTGCTACAGCGATTCTTTTGGACCCTGAATACGGTCTGCCGGCGGCTAAGGTCCGCGATAAAGAATCGGGCTTAATCGTAGCGTATGAAAAAACTGGATACGATGCATCAGAAGTAGGCCGATTGCCGGATTTATTACCAGAATGGTCAGTGAAACGATTAAAAGAAGCAGGTGCAGATGCTATTAAATTTTTACTCTACTATGATGTCAATGAAGATGAAAAAATTAATAACTATAAACATGTCTATATGGAACGTATCGGATCTGAGTGTGCAGCTGAAGACATACCATTTTTCTTAGAGATTGTTACGTATGATGCTGACAGTGATGATGTGAAAAGTAACGCATACGCAAAAATAAAACCGTATAAAGTGATTGAGGCGATGAAGGAGTTCTCGAAACCGCAATATAAAGTAGATGTATTAAAAGTAGAAGTTCCAGTAGATATGAACTATGTAGAAGGATATACAGAAGGTGAATTTGTTTATAGTAAAGAAAAAGCAGCTTCCTATTTCAAAGAACAAAGTGAAGCAACTAAGCTGCCATTTATTTTCCTTAGTGCAGGAGTAAGCGCAAAATTATTTCAAGAAACATTAAAATTTGCTAAAGACTCTGGATCTACCTTTAACGGAGTGTTATGTGGTCGGGCAACTTGGAAAGACGGTGTTATGCCGTTTGCTATAGGTGGTGAGCAAGCAGGGCGTAATTGGTTAAAAGATATTGGTAGAAGGAATACTGAAGAACTGAATCTCGTATTGAGAGAGACAGCTAACTCATGGTTTACTAAAGTAAAAATAGCAGCTGAACTTCAAAGTTAGTATAATATCTTTTCTTCTGTTTTTATATGGAATGAAGAAAAATGAGCAGACATTCGTCTGCTCATTTTTTTAGTTGCGTCCAGTATGACCACAAATTCTAGAGTAAGAGATCGGAACAGTTAAGGGAGCAGTAATCATGACTAAAGGGAGAGAGAAGAACCGTTACATATAAATAAATCGAATAATATTAATTATCGTATAAAATCTAATCGATTGAACGTAGTAAAATTCAGTAAAAAACATACTTAAAAAGGTAACAACATCCTTATTTTGTAAGCGTTTTAAAAAGACAATATAACTAAAAAAAGAAACAATATCTTTATTGAGTGGGCACATGAAAAAAACTATTCTAAACATAAGTGAAAGCGGTACCTTTCAGGTTTTAGTATGTTTTAAAAAAGAATGTGCAGGTATTGTTTTTAACTAAAATTTAAATTTAAAAGGGGGAGAAGAATTGGAGAGTAAGCATTTCAAGAGAGCTTTTAATACCCTTCTTGCACTTGTGCTAATTGTGCCGACATTTTTAGTTAGCATGATTGTACCATTACATGCAGGGGCAAATGTGTCTAATCCGTGGGTCACAATTTCATCAGGAGGAAACGAAATCAATGCAATAATAGAACAAAATGGGAAGTCCTATGTAAGGCTTGGAGCAGGTGCCGGAAACGATAACGGGGCTAAAGCTGCAATTTTTCAAGAACAAAATAAAATCGCTAAAGAATCGGGAACGATGGCGTATACCTTTACTCCAGAAACCAGTGGAGAAGATACTAGATTTGGTTTCTATCCTCATTATATTGACAATAATAACTTCGTTTTTGTAGGCTACGACTCACTTGGATGGTTCTATGAATACAAATATCAAGGAAAAGGTGATTGGTTAAAAACGAGACCGAATGTTGCACTTCCAGAGGCTGGGACCTTACATTCCATAAAAATCGATTATAATGCAACCACTATGAACATTACATTAGATGGAAAAGATTTATTTGGACCGGTTACTTTACCTAATGATGTAAATAACCTCCTTACAGGTAAGGAAGCAGTTAAACTCGGTGCTTTTGGAGATAAAAAAAGTCAAGTTCTCATCGAATTAGGAGCTGCATCTGGTGATGGAGGCACGGATCCAGGAGATGGAAAACTTGTCGACATTACGGATAATAAATTAGAAGAAGGCGACTTGAAAATTATCTCAGGAGACGGAAAAGTTACTTATAATGCAGACGGTTCAGCAACTTTCGGTGTTACATCTACCCAAAAGAATCGAATTGTCTATAACCAAATGAAATCGATTAAAAATGGTGTTTTTGAAGCTGATGTAACTACTAATACTGATAAGATGAATCGCTTTGGATTAATCTATCGTGTTCAAAATGCATCTGCATACACATATGTGGGAACAGGGGATACGAACGACCAGTATTTTGGTGAAACATTTGGTCCTATCAACAATTGGACGTCGATGACTTCAAATGTGCCGTTACAAGCAAAACAAACATACCATTTACGTTTAGTATTCATGGACGATGTTGCAACGTTATACATTGATGGTAAAAAGGTAGATTCATGGACATTAACAGGTGGTGTAGATCAGGCGGGGGGACTTGGATTTGAAAAAAGCCGAGGTGCTGCCGATATTACGATTTCTAATATCAAAATCAAGGAATATAGTGCACCAAAGCCTCCAGATACTCCATCAGTAGAAGATACATTAAAGTCAAAGTATATGGATGTTACTATTGACCAAGTATTCCCGCGGGTTGTGAAATACAAAGTTGGCGATAAAGTAATGAATGGACAAGAATCACCTGTTTACGGATTGAAAGTAAATGGTGCACTATACTATCCTAAAGTAAGCTTTGAAAAGCTAAGCGATAGTGAAGCGCTATATACATTAAAAGTTGTGGATGAAATGAAAAACCTTGATGCTGTATTTAAAGTATCTTTGAAAGTAAATGATAATAAAGTTATTTATAGTTTCGATGAAATTAAAAATAATGGCAGTGCAAAAATTGAAACAGTTGAGTTTGCTGATATGAACGTTATCTCAGTAAATTCGGTGCAAAAAGGTGCAAAAGCTAAATTAACGAATATTAGTACTGATGTGAGGAAATCAGGAGATGTGGATGTAAGCGTAGATTCTTCAATGGGGGAAATAGGTACATCTACTAAAAATTATACTGCATTTTTATCAACTGACGAATTGAGTGCGGGTGTATGGTCTAGTTCAGAAGTGGATGGCTATAAAAACTTAGTTGCAAATCGATATGTAAATAAAAATGGTGCTAAGGCAATGGGGATAGGTTCTAGTGCACTCTATTACCAAAGAGATTTTATGCCAGATCCACAAAAAAATAAACCAACTATTAAAATAGCTATCGCTAAAGATTTGAATACTGATAATAAGACAGATTGGCAGGATGCAGCGATTGCATACCGTGATATTATGCAAGACATTAAAGGATATCAAGATGTAAACAATAATGTTGGAATGCGTATTGCAATGAATTTCGGATCACAAGCACAACAACCATTCTTAAAAACAGCAGATAATATTAAAAAGGTTGCTCTTGCTACAGATGAATTGGGGCAGGCTGTTTTATTAAAAGGATATGCAAACGAAGGACATGACAGTGGTCATCCGGATTACGGTAATGTAGGTGAGCGCATGGGTGGCGTTAAAGATTTGGATACGCTTATTAAAGAGGGGCATAAGTATAACACCCAATTTGGTGTCCATATCAATGCGCAAGAAGTTTATCCTGAAGCGAAAGCTTTCAACAATGATTTTATTGATCGTCCAAATTCTTTAGGATGGGGATGGCTAGATCAATCTTATACAATTAATAAATTAAAAGATTTGTATACTGGAGCACGTGCGAAAAGACTAGATGAATTGAAAACTGCTGTTCCAAATCTTGACTTTATTTATTTAGATGTATGGTATCAAAATCAATGGGAATCAAATAGAATAGCAGATCAATTTAAAGATAGGGGCTGGAGACTAACAACGGAATTTGGTGGTTCTATGGCCAATAATTCAACGTGGCAACACTGGGCTACCGATAAAAACTATGGTGGACCGGAAAGTAAAGGGATCAACTCAGAAGTACTACGCTTTATTAGCAATCACCAAAGAGATTCTTGGGTGTTGAATTGGCCTGAAGTAGGAGGAACTGCTGATCATCCGTTACTTGGTGGATTTGAATTAGCTGGTTTCGAAGGATGGCAATCTGATAAGAATTTTGATAATTTTATTCGCATGACATTTGATACGAATCTACCTACTAAATTCTTACAAAAATATTATGTAACGAATTGGACAGCTGTAGAAGGGGATAAAAGCAAGACGAACTTAGAAAAGGAAATAAAATTGAAAGACCCAAGTAATGGAGATGTTGTCGATGTAACTAGAAAAGACAATTCTAGGGAACGTGTTATTACACTGAATGGAAACGTTGTACTTGATGGACATACTTATTTAATTCCCTGGGTGAAACAAGATTTTAAAAATCCAACTTCTAATTCTGAAAAACTATATCACTGGAATTTGGAAGGTGGTACAACAACTTGGACACTTCCAGATGAATATAAAGATGCATCTAGTGTATATGTATACAAACTGACAGATCGTGGTAGAGCAGATATGAAAGAAGTCAAGGTCGTAAATAATAAGGTGACTTTGAAAGCTGATGCGGCAACTCCTTATGTTGTTGTACCAAAAAGAGATAAAGGTTTGGAAATTATTGACTATGATTGGAGCAAGGGTGCTCATATATATGACGCGGGATTCAATACAGGAAAAGTAAGTGCATATACAACTATTGAGGGAGATAACAAAGCTATAAGCGCCGTTAGAACGAATCAAACTGGAAGCAACCGCAATGTAAGTAGTGGAGATTACTACTTGAATATTGATAGTCCGTCAAAAGATACAACTGTTTCACGTGTCCTAACTGGTTTGGAACCAGGTAAAGATTATGTAGCAGAGGTGTATGTTGAAAATAATAGTGATGTAAAGGCCGGAATTACAGTAACAGGTGGGAAAGAAGACGTTAATAATTACACGCTTCGCAGCCTGCAAAAGAACTATGTTAAGGCAGATTCACATGCTTCAAATGATGGATACAATAGCAAAATGCAAATCATGCAAGTAAGCTTTACAGCTGAAACGAATAAAGCTAAATTAACTCTCAGCCGTGATGCTGGAAAAGGAAACACAAAATTTGATGATATTCGGATTGTTCAAAAATCCTTAAAAAATTATGTTTCACCAACGGAATTTAAACAAGATTTTGAATCGGTAGTACAAGGTATTTACCCATTCGTTATCGGTAACACAGAAGGAGTAGAAGACAACAGAATTCATCTGTCTGAACTGCATGCTCCATATACGCAAAAAGGATGGGCAGGTAAAAAACTAGTCGATGATGTATTAGGTGGGAATTGGTCCGTTAAAGTGAACACTGGAAATAAAGGTTTGCTGTACCGTACGATTCCTCAAAATTATCGTTTCGAACCAGGCGTAACTTATAAAGTATCATTTGATTACCAAACAACAGCAAATGCATTCCGTTTTATTTCAGGGGATCAAGAAATTGATGTTCGAGACATTGTGAGTGCAAAGGGATTGAGTGTGAATAATACTCTTGCTGCATCTACTGATACAAAAACGGCAGAGTTTACTGTGACAGGCTCTGAGAATGGTCAAACTTATGTTGGAATTTTCAGTGATGGAACGAATTTAAACGGTGATACTGGAGCAGGTACGTTTATTTTAGATAATTTACGTATTGAAAAAAGGTGACTACAGGGGGGAGACACAGAGATAAAAATCTCGAATTAAGATAAAGGGAGTTTTATAGCTCGTGTAATATCGAGAATGAAAAGAGGTTGACCGAAAGATAGCTGAGTAGCTATATGGGTTAACCTCTTTTTGATATAAGTATGTTATCACAACCAAATTACGGACAGGAACGATTCTCTTATGTTTATAAAGTATAAAAAAAGAAGTTGTCTCTAAAAGATCATTTTTAAGGACCTTTTGAGACAACTTCATTCAATATAAAGTAACTGATTCTATTTATTTGACACTACTTCAATAACTAGATTATCAAGCATAATATCTTTGTAACCGTTAAAGTTAGCTTGTGATCCTTTCACACCGTTAGTATTAGCTGCTTTATTAGTGGAATAAATGCCAAACCAGCTTTGCCCCGATTTATCTCCTGTTAAAGTAAAGGAATATGTGCCAGCTTTTGCATTCTTATCACTGCTTGCGGTTGATTTTAATTCCTCCTTAGTTAATACTCCTTTTTCTTCAAATGGAGCATTACCTGTCACCACTGCATACGTTCCATCACTACCTGCCTCATAATCAAAAGTAATTTTATACGTTACTCCTGGTTTAAATGTGAAGTTTTGAGGTATAGTTTGGTATACAAGAGCGTCACCTTCCGTTAATCCATTCGTTTTAAGTGACCATTTACCTGCGATAACATCACTTACTATTTTTTGGTTCCAACCTCTTTGTGTATATGGTGCATGTAATTCAGACAGGTGTGTTCTATTATCTTCTACGCCTTCAATATTACCAATTACAAACGGATAGATGCCTTGTACAACATTTTCAAAGTCTTGTACAAATTTATTATTGCTTACTTGGTTTTCGGCATTACTTTCCACGATGCGAATATCATCAAAGTAACTTGCACCAGTTCCACCATCTCTAGATAAATCAATAGTTACATCTGATGTTTTTTTACCAGTTTCAAAAAACACATACATATTTTGAAAGTAACTTGTTCCATCCACAGTTGAAGTCATTTGACCATCAGCTTTTGCTTGCTCGGAACCTAGTGTATTATGTGCGTATGCTCTTACATAGTTTTTAGCGATAGATTTACCAGTACTATTTGTATACTCTTTGTCGTTAGAAGTAATCGTTATGCTTGCTTGTGCTTCACTTCGGTTGTCTATACCCACATATGCAGCATACTTTGTATTAGGTTTTAGGTCTGTTAATTTTTGAGTAACATTTACTTTCTTTTTATTATTGGAGATTGTTAGCATATTATTATTACCTTCACTCTTCGTAATCTTAACTGCTTTTGAGTCTCCTTTGATTTTCCAATCTTTTAGGGAATTGCTGTTAAATCCAGCATCTATAAGATGCATTCCTTCACTCCATTTAACATCGTTATTGGATTTTGGCCCTTTATAAATTACATATGCAGTAGATTTTTTTGCATCTAATGTGATTTTTCCATTTTCAATTTTAACATTTTTCATATTCTCTTTACCTAATTCTGTTAACTCATACACTTTAACGGTACCTTGCCAACCAGTTGGAACGGTCCACGTTGTTTTTCCACCGTTTGTGTTCCAGTGATATAATTTTTTATTCTCTGCTGATAATTTTTTGCCGTTTTGATCCCAAGACCATGGAAATAAATACTTTTCGTCACCAGGTTTACCTTCAAATATTTGTTTACCATTTAATGTCATAGTTCTTGTTCGATAGCCATCTTTATCATTTGCAAAATCATTTGATTTTCTTTCAATTGTAAGTGTGTTTTCACTAGATTCGTCCTTTAATACGGACTTCATACCTGGTACCCAGTTGTAAGTTTGTTGTTTATCATCTGTCATTTCAACTGCTTTACCATTTTCCCACTGTGTTACTTTATAATGTTGAATGAATTTGGTTGGAATATTCACCGCAAATAAGTTATCAATATACGCTTTGTAGTCACTTCTACCTTGCCAACCTTCAAAGTCTTTCATACTGTATCCACCTAGTAATGGAGCATCTGCGTCGCCTCCATACTTAGGATAGTTACCAATCCATGCATCTTTTTGATGGTTTTTAATGAAACGAGTGATGGTACTATTAATACCTTTTAGGGTATATCCACCATAAGTTAAATCGGCTGCCCAGTGTTGGAATGTGGAATCATACTCGTTCGCATATCCCCACTCACTGCCTAAGCGCCAACCTAAACTGTTTATTTCTTTACTTAATTGACGGCTCGGCCATGTACTATTATCACCTGACTGTCCATTACCCCAAACGTCTACATAAATAAAATCTAAATCATTCTTTTTGCCACCAAGAGCATCATATAAATCTTTGAATCGTTGTGCCCTGCCATTTCTTAAATCATAATCAGCATTAATGTTTATTCCTTGATCAATCCAGTTCCAACCATACTTATAAGTTCCATCTGGATTTTTTAATAAACGCTCTTCTTGGAAATATTTTGACTCTGGATATGTTTCACTTGCATTCACATGAACACCAAAAGTTGCCCCATATTCTTTACCCTTTGTTAGCAATGTTTTCATGTCCTTTGCACCGCCAATTCGAGTTCCAATGTCAGCATAATTTAAATGACCAGAATCATGACCTTCACTACCATAACCTTTCAGTAGAATAGATTGTCCTAGTCCATCAGTATTTAAATGAAACTTTTTCACTCCGTCTAAAGCCATTAAGAAAGGATTTTGGGCCTGACTGCCAAAGTTCATGTTAACACGGTAACCAACTAAGTCTGGAACTTTTTCTGACCCTAGAGGTTCGTTCATAATTTTCCTATAAGCAATTGCTCCGTCTTGCCAGTTTATCTTTTTATCATCATTAGCGTCAGCAGTAATGATAACTTTCACAGACGGCATTTCATCTACCTTATTAACTGTCCCATCCGTTAGCTCTAGAGTGCCATCTTCTTTACGATGTTCTTCTGACTTTTGATACGTCCAGAATGTACTACTTAGACCAATTGTTTTTTTTCCGGCACTATTAGTCGTAGCATTTGCCGTAATTCTTTGAGCATCAGTCTTTGCAGCATAAGAATCTGGAGCCAATTTTTTTACTAAACTATTCTCCGTATTAGACCATATACTTGCACTTAATTCATCAGTAGAAAGAAAAGCATACATATATCCTTTTTGCTCTTCATCTTTCGTAATTAAATTTTCGTCAACCTTAATCTGTCTGTCACCGTTAATACGAGTATTTGTTGACATCTGTACGCCATCTAGCACTGCATCTTTTTGACTGTTATTTACAGAAATTAAATTATGATTTGGGATTTCAATAGTTTTTACGATTTTGTTGTCGACGATCTTTGTAACATTGAATTCTAATATATTCTCTTTAACAACCATTTCAGCAGTAATAACCGCAGAGATATTGTTATGAGTGTCTATCACTGTCATCTCATATACAACTTTATCTGATGAAACTTTTGCTTTTACTTTTGGTTTTACTGCTACGTCATTAATAAGGAGTGTATCTAATGCTTCAGTCTGTCCGTAAAAAGTCTTTCCTGCTCCAGTTCCAGATTTTAAATCGTATTGAATGACTCTTGGAAAATTTACATCAACGAGAACGTTCATTTGATTAGATGAAATAACCGCATTTGGGCTTTGAGAAATGATTTGATTTTCAGCTTGTTTAGTATCCGTGTTTTCCTCAGCTTGGATTAGGGAACCGTTTGTAAAACAAATAGAACCTACGACACAACCCGATACAAGTGTTGCAATTGTCCTCCTGAACTTCTTTTTTGATTTTTTCATATGTACCCCCTCGTTTTCATTTTGGTACTTTTGATATTGATAGTTTTTCACAGGTATAGATCACTTTATGACCTTTTAAACTTAATATTTTGATAGAATGTGAAGCTTGTATAGTAGTTGAGAATCTATTAAAACTAGAAGCAGTTTCGAGTATCTATCTGTACCCATAGATTACTTTTTGTGAAACGCTTACACAAGAGAGATATTGCTCTGTTTTTTAGAAATATTGTTTTTTGTAATGTTGAAAATAAGATAAATAAAATAACCCTGGCTTATAAAGCTAGGATTATTTTATTTGAGAAGCTCATTAAAATTTAAACGGCGGCGATACCGGAGCAGATGCGTTTATTATTGAAGAGCTAGCTTCAGGAGAGGGACAAAGAGATAAAAATCAGGGTTTAAGATAAAGGTAGTTTTATCCCGATTTAATGGGCAGTAAGACCCCCACTGATTAAAGTTTCACTTTATAGTTTGCGTATTATTGTGATTAAAAGGTCTATCTCGGTGGAGATAGGCCTCATTGTGTTCATTAAATCGTTCTTCAAAAATGTACCTTTTTATGTTTTTAGTGAGACGTTAAAAGTGAAAAGCAAGATGTCTAAAAAATACGACAAGATGTTGATTGTAGAAGTGTTTTTACGTACGTATAATGTAACAAAATAGCTTATTAAACGGGCGATTCAAGTATGTTAATAGCTTCTTCGGAAAAAGCAAAATGTATATTAGAATGGTGGTTATCCTATACATCTGTTCATAAAATTATAAAAGGTACATAGAACTGGCATCGTAACAACATAAACCGCTAAAAGGTTAGAGGAGGTATATACGGATGATATATCAAGCTATCCAGCAGTTAATTGATCGGGCTATTGAAGTTCAATTGATTGAACAAGGAGATGAAATATATACAAGGAATAAAATTCTTTCTTTACTTCGTTTAGATGACTTTGTAGTGGAAGCGTCAGCGCCCGCACCCGCAAAGAAAGCAATTGCGGAGTTATTGGAAGAGTTAATTGAATATGCTTGTACGCATAAAGTCATTGAGGCAATAATGGACGAGAAGGAGATTTTAGCAAGTGCAATTATGGATGTTTTTATGTCCAAACCGTCGGTTATCAATTCTCTATTTTATGAAAAATACGAACAAAATCCGAAGGCTGCAACAAATTACTTCTATGAATTAAGTAAAAACAGCAACTATATTCAAATGAAGCAAATTGCCAAAAATATAAATTATAAAGTACATACGGAATATGGACCCATTGATATTACAATTAATTTATCAAAACCGGAAAAAGACCCGAAACAAATTGCTAGAGAGAGAGTATTGGAAAGTACAAATTATCCAAAATGTTTACTCTGTATTGAGAATGAAGGATATAGAGGCCGAATTGGACATCCAGCACGCTCGAATCATCGTATCATTCGTATGAATCTTATAGATGAAAGCTGGTTTCTACAGTATTCACCGTATATTTACTTCAATGAACACTGCATTGTATTGTCTTCAGAACACCGTGATATGAAAATTGACCGTCAAACATTTTTACGTTTGTTAAAATTTGTAGAAAGATTCCCGCATTATTTCCTTGGTTCGAATGCAGATTTGCCAATTGTAGGAGGATCTATTCTAACACATGACCACTATCAAGGTGGTAGTTATGAATTTGCTATGGCAAATGCATCAAATGACTTCATTTTTGAACTCACTAACTTTCCAGAAATGCAATGTTCTATTATTAAATGGCCTATGTCAGTTATTCGCTTAAGAAGTAACGACATAGAACAAATAGTAAATGCAGGGGAGTACATATTAGAGAGGTGGAAGGGATATAGTGATCCATCCGTTAATATATTTGCATTTACGTATGATGTTCCACATCATACGATTACGCCGATTGCCCGCTATCGGAATAATATGTACGAATTGGACCTTGTTTTGCGAAATAATCGTACAAGTGAAGAACATCCGCTAGGTATTTTTCACCCTCATGCGGAAATACAACATATTAAAAAAGAAAATATCGGTCTAATTGAAGTAATGGGGTTAGCTGTACTACCTGCGCGTTTAAAAACAGAACTTCAGGAAGTAGAAAAATTCTTACTTAATATTCCAAGTGATATTCCAACGCCTCATATACGATGGGCAAAACAATTAAAAATCAAATATGACAATCGGATACATGAACAAAATGTACAGGAGATTATAAGAGAAGAAGTGGGGAGGAAGTTTATACAGGCGCTTGAAGATGCTGGTGTTTTTAAACGAGATAACGAAGGGATATCGGCGTTTAAACGTTTTATTCAGACCTTAAATTAGGAAATGAACTTAGTAGTTATAATAATTACCAAATGACCTAATTATATGATAAGGGAGGTAATAATATGGGGAAGTGTGAGCATAAGCAACTACAGGAATTGAAACAGATAGGTGGCCCTATATTAATGATGTGTATAAAATGTAATCAAATAATTAAAGTGTCCAAGGGATCAAGTACAAAAATAAAGTAAAAAAGAATGAAGCGTATATATTTCTAGTGTGTGAAGAACAAAATTCAAACTGAGTAAAATTTCACTTTATAAAAAGAATAGAAAAAATAAAGAAACATCCCATATTCATATGAGATGTTTTTTAGTATGGTTCTGTCGCATGTAATACGACGTCTAATAAACCGGGAAATCTAGCATGTAAGTCATCTTCACGAATTGAAATGAAGCGCTGTGTTCCTTCAAGGCGTGTATACATAACACCGGATTCACGTAAAACCTTGAAATGGTGAGATAAAGTTGATTTTGCAATTGGAATGTTTAACGCGCCACAAGATTGTTCATTTTTCTCTAGTAGCATAGTTACAATTTGTAAACGAATTTGATCGCTAAGTGCGTATAAGACAGAAGAGAATTGAATTTCTTCGCGATTTGGATGATAGAGAGTACGCATTTTTTCACCTACTTGTATAAGTTAATATAGTTTGCACTATAACATATAAAGTGGTATATTTCTATTGTTCGAATATATTCGAATAATAGAAATATAGGGGGAGAAAAAATGAAGCATACAAAATTACAAAAGGCAGGACTACATATTTCAAAGTTGGGGTTAGGAACAAACGCTGTAGGGGGGCATAATTTATATGCTGATGTGAATGAGGAAGAAGGAAAACGATTAATAGAAGAAGCTATCCAGCAAGGGATTACATTTTTTGATACAGCGGATTCATACGGTTTCGGTAGATCAGAGGAATTGGTAGGAGAAGTATTGAAAGGAAAACGCCATGAAGTTGTACTTGCTACAAAAGGTGGAATACAGCCGTTATTAAATGGAGAGGTTTATATTAATAATGAACGAAGCTATTTAAGAAATGCTGTGGAAAATAGCTTAAGAAGATTACAAACTGATTATATTGATTTATATTATTTACATTTTACAAATCCAGAAACAAGTTACATAGATTCAATTGGAGAGCTTACTCGTCTAAAAGAAGAAGGAAAAATTCGTTCAATTGGAATATCCAACGTAAACGTAGAGCAATTAAAAGAAGCGAATCAGCACGGACAAATAGATGTTGTACAATCACCGTATAATATGTTGGATCGTACTGCTGGGGAAGAACTTTTGCCATATTGTATAGAATCAGGTATTTCATTTATTCCATACGGGCCTCTTGCCTTTGGGATACTAGGCGGAAAATATACAGAAGATTTTAAATTGAGCGAAGGAGATTGGCGTCAAAGTGTAAATCTATTTGAAGAAAATACATATAAGAGTAACTTTAAAAAAGTTGAAAAGTTAAAAGGCTTAGCTAAAGAAGTGAATCTTGAAGTATCGCATTTAGCTTTAGCGTGGCTATTAAACCAAAAAGGAATTGATACTGTTATTCCTGGTGGGAAACGAGCGGAGCAAATAAGAGAAAGTGTAAGAGCGGTGGAAGTATCATTGAATGAGAAGGTTATGAAAGAGATTGAATCTATTTTAGAAGCTTAGTTGAGAAGAGGGATACTTCCCTCTTTTTATATAAAAGGAGAGGGTTTAAATGAAAAGAGTACTAGCTGTATTCTTTATGATCATGTTTATGATAGGTACAGATACTTTCTTAATTTCACCACTTTTACCGACATTACAAAAGGTGTATCATGTTTCAACTGAGCTATCAGGATGGATGGTGAGTTCATATGCTTTAGGATACGCTGGATTTGCACTTATTGCTGGTCCTATATCAGATGGCTTAAACAGAAAAAAAGTAATGGTAATAGGAATGAGTTTTTTTGCGTTAAGTACGTTTTTATGTGGAATGGCACCGAGTTTTCTATGGATGCTAGCATTTAGATTTTTAGCAGGTGTAAGTGCAGCCTTTGTATCTCCACAAGTGTGGGCATCTATTCCGCTTCTTATAGAGAAATAGCAAATTGTAAAGGCAATTGGAATTGCAACAGCAGGGTTATCAATCTCTCAAATTTTAGGGCTGCCAGTTGGGGCGTATTTGGCAATGATACACTATACAACACCATTTTTCATTATTGGTCTATTATCAGCACTACTTGTCATTCTTATCTATGTAGTATTACCAGAAATACAACCGGTTCATATAGGTGGAAGTAAAACAAACATCTTAAAGCGTTATAAACAATTACTTACTGATTCAAAGGTTTCACTTTCTTATTTTGCATATTTTGTTTTTCAAACTGGTAATTTTGCAGCATTTTCATTCTTTGGCGTATGGCTTTCCATTCAATTTGGTTTACAAGTTCATGAAATAGGAACAGCTATGCTCGTATTAGGATTAGGAAATTTAACAGGGAATATTTTTGGTCCTAGAATCGTAAATAAAATTGGTTATAACCTTTCTTTTTATGGTGGAATTGTATTTACAGCAGTGCTATATGTATTACTTCCTCATGTAAAGAACATTATATTGGTGGAGTTATTGTTTTTTGTTTTGTTTTTTGTGACAGGAATTTTATTTGTATTAATGATGAGACACTTACAAAACATGTCTAGTGTAGCAAGAGGGACAGGAGCCGCGCTTGCAAATGCTTCTATGTATATTGGTCAAATGATTGGAGCGGCAATAGCAGGAATGTTATTTGCAGCATCTCACAATTTTATACTTATAGGTAGCTTTACTGCGTTACTATATGTAGTAGCTTTACTTCTGTTTAGAAGAAGTGAAAAGCTTATTGAGAATAGTGAAACGGGAATTGCATCATAAAGCTTGTATAAATATTTCGCAAATCAGAATTAATAAGAGTGTGAATACATGAATGTGCTTTTTATTACAGTGGTTACTTAAAGTATAGAAATAATAGAAGAAATGTATTGTAACAAAGTTATGAGGAATCCAAAAATAAAAAATCCCTATAAAGATAGGGATTTATATATCGGCATATAGTTCCTTGGAAAAGGATATACTTAGTTTAGCATATCGGACTACTTATATTTGTGAAATAGATGTGAAAGTAATGTGAAAAATAGCGTAATAAAAAGCACTGTTTTAGCTAATGAACTAAAACAGTGCTTTTTTCTTTGATTGAACAGTTGCTGCATTTTCATCATGTATGCCTGCATCTTTAATAATTCGTTGTTTAGCTATATTTAATAGATGATTTACTGCTTCACCAAAATAGTTAGCTTCGTTTTTTGTGCGGGCTTCTCGTAAACATTTATAGTTTTCTAGCAGTTCCTCTTTTTCAGTGTTTGTTAAGAAATCTTCTATTTTCTTTTTTGTCATACGAAACACCCTTTCTTCTGACAAACGACGCAATAGAAAATATTTATTGTTTATTATAGCAATAATTTTTAAAGAAAGTATACACTAACGTCGTAATAATTTGTCAATTTCTTGAATCTTCTCATCAGCTTTCCCAATCTGTGTATTTTTAGCTTGCTCACCACCAAGCGCTTGGTGCAGTAAGAAAGTCTGACCAGAAATAGCAGTCACAATGGATACTTTTATAATTTCTTTTATTAAGGTGACATCGAATAAAACGAGTCCAAGAAGTGCAGCTAGACTACCAGTGAGAATATCAGTCAAAAAACCAAAGTGAAAAAAAGTTTTCAAACGGCGTGGAAGCAATAACTTGCCTTGGTTATTGATAAGATGGGAAACGAAACCAGTAATGCCACCAACAAGAACAGCAGTTAGCCATTGATACATTTCCATCGAATCCACTCCTTTTAGTGAATAAGATTCGATTCTTTTATATTGATTCCTTTTAATATTTCATAGAAGCATATTGAGAAAGTTTGTTTGGGTTTATTATGTATTCAATTTAATTATAACAGAAAAATCTGATATATTTCAGTCTATTATATGAAGCGGTTATTCCTTAATATGAATGTAGAAAGGGGTGCGTGAGATGAATATAGATTATCGAATAAGAAGTGTGGATGGTTATACAAAAAATATAGGGGAATTAGTAAGCATGCTGGAGCATACGAGGGCTGTAACATTACAGGAAATAAAAGATCTATCAGTTGAGCAATTAGATTTAATTATGCCGAGTGGAGGAAATTCCATTGGAGCGTTATTAAAACATATAGCAGCTATAGAAAAAGCTCATCAACTTATTTCATTTCAAGAGCGCGACTTTACAAAAGAAGAATTAGAAATATGGGAAGACGCACTGTATTTAGGGGAAGCAGGGAGAACAATCCGTGGTCATGACATACAGTATTATGTACAACTTCTGCAAAGTGTTCGAGAAGAATCATTGAAGTATTTGATTGAACAAGATGATGAATGGCTTATGTCAGAAAGAAAGTGGCCTAACGATGTAGCGTATAACCAGCACTATCTATGGTTTCATGTGCTAGAAGATGAGATTAATCACCGTGGGCAAATTAGAATGATGAAAAATAAATTGTTTGAAAATTACGTTAAATAGAGTAGCTTTTTAAATAAATATTCCATATAATGAGAGTAATTAAAATGAGAACGGGGTGATGTATTATGGTGAAAATAACTTATATGAATAATAAACCAAATACAAAGGTGGATGGAAAGGGCGAGACTGTATAAGTTAGCGCACGATCCTTCCGCTTAGTTAAACTAGGGAGGATATCAATTTGAATAAAAATATTTTAGAATCATTCGGCTGGGATTCTTTTTTTGAGGAACAAGCTGTAGAGAACTTTGAAGTAGGACGTATTTTACTTGAGCATAAGCATATATATCGAATTATTTGTAATGATGGTGAATATATGGCAGAGCTGTCTGGAAAGTTTCGACATGAAGCAGTAACGAAGGGAGATTATCCAGCGGTTGGTGATTGGGTGTATATAAAGAAAATAGAGAATGAAAAGAAAGCAATTATTCATCGTATTTTTCCGAGAAGAAGTTCTTTTTCTAGACAAGAGGCTGGTACTCGAATGGAAGAACAAGTAATAGCAGCAAATGTAGATTATCTATTTTTAGTGAATGCACTTAATCATGATTTCAACGTAAGAAGAATGGAACGTTATTTACTATTAGCGTATGAAAGTGGTGCAATGCCTGTTATTGTTTTAACAAAGAGTAGCTTATGTGAAGATGTGGAACAGAAAATTGTAGAAACGGAAGCCGTGGCAATGGGTGTTCCGATCTTCATCGTTGATAGTTTAGAACATACTGGCATTGATTCGTTGCAGCAATTTGTTTCTTCAGGAAAAACAATTGCTCTAGTCGGATCATCCGGGGTTGGAAAATCGACTTTGCTAAATGCTCTTATAGGAATTGAAGTAGCAAAAACGGGAGATATTCGTGAGGAAGATAGTAAAGGAAGGCATACGACAACTCATCGTGAATTGTTCCGATTACCGAGTGGTAGTTTAGTTATTGATACTCCGGGTATGAGGGAACTGCAGCTTTGGGAAGGTAGCGATGCAATTCAAACAACATTTTCTGATATTGAAGAATTAGCAAAAACGTGCCGTTTTAGGGACTGTAAGCATGAAAATGAGCCAGGATGCGCAGTGCATCATGCAATTGATAACGGAATTATTACGATAAATCGTTTGCAAAGCTATAAAAAATTACAAAAAGAACTGGCGTATTTTATGAGAAAACAAGATGCTGTTCTTGCAAGAGCAGAGCGTGATAAGTGGAAGAAGATTTCTAAGCAGCATAAAAAAATGTAAAAAACCAAAGGGTGGTTCCCTTTGGTTTTTTGCTTTTGTAAATTTTATAATAATATTATTCATATATATGGACAAAGAGAAATTAATTGTTTAAACTTTACAAAGTATTCATCATAATAGGTTATGAAAATAATAATTCGGGAATGGGAAATATTTATAATTCACTAGATTTAACTTTTGAAATTGAAAAGCAGGAGGTTTGTAATGGGTAGACTATTAAATTGGTTTCGTGATATGAAAGTAGCAAAAAAACTACTAATTTCATTTTTTGTCATTTTAATTGCGGCTGTCTCTATTATCGGAGGCATGTCTTATCAAACGGCTAAAAAGAATTTTGAATCACAAATTACGAGCAGTGCTCACGACAATATAAAAATATTAGATAATTTAATCAATCAAATGATTGATGCAAAATTTAATGATGTGAATAATTTTGCACGGGTGATTCAAGGTAATATGTATCAAGGGGATAATCAAGATGAATCAAGAAAGATGTTATCTCAATATATCAATTTAAATAAAGATGTTGAACAAGTATACGTTGCTGGGAATGATAAGAAATTTGTGCAAGAACCAAATATACAAATGGCAGCAGACTATGATCCAACAGAACGTTCTTGGTATAAAGATGCAGTCGCAAAACAAGGTGGTATTGTAATTACTGAGCCGTATAAGGCGCAAGGAAATGGACATATTGTCGTAACGATTGCAAAACAAGCAGAAGATAAAAACGGTGTTGTAGCGATAGATTTAAGTTTAGATAATTTATTAAAAACAACAAAGTTAATCAATATTGGTAAAAAAGGGTATGCTTTCATCTTAGATGGAAAACAAAAAATAATTGCACATCCTCAAGAAAAATCAGGAGAAAAAGCAGCTGATTCTTGGGCGAAGAAAATTTATGAAGATAATCATGGCGCTTTTTCATATACGTATGACGGTAGCGAAAAGCAAATGGTATTTGCTACAAATGTAAAAACAGGTTGGAAAATCGGTGGGACGATGTACTCAAATGAAGTAATTGAAGCTGCTCAACCTGTATTTTATAATATGTTAATTGTTATGTTCATTTCATTAGTTATAGGCGGAGCACTTATTTATTTTGTGACACTTTCTATAACGAAGCCATTAAAAAGATTAGTTACTACTTCTAAAGAAATAAGTGAGGGAGATTTAACGCAAACAATCGAAATTCATTCTAATGATGAAATCGGCCAACTTGCAAAAGGATTCAATGAGATGACAGATGCATTGCGAACGTTAATTGGAAGAATTAATACTTCGGCTGGACATGTTGCAGCAGCATCAGAAGAGCTAACGGCAAGTGTAAGACAAGCAAGTGAAGCGACTGAGCAAATTACAATGGCCATGGATGAAATATCGAGCGGGGCAACGACGCAAACGACAAGTGTGGAAAATGGTGCAATGTTACTATTTGATGTAACAGAAGGAATTCAGCATGTAGCAAATAGTTCATCATCAATTAATACAGCTTCTGCTCATACTCGTGAAAAAGCAGAAGATGGCGGAAAACTAGTAGGGAAAACAGTAAATCAAATGCAGTCTATTGCAGAATCTGTTTCGCAATCAGATGAAGTTATACAGTTATTAAATAATAAATCAAAACAAATTGGTGACATACTAGAAGTAATTCAAAATATTGCAGATCAAACAAATCTTCTAGCTTTAAATGCGGCAATTGAAGCTGCAAGAGCAGGAGAGCATGGAAGAGGATTTGCAATCGTTGCAGATGAAGTACGTAAATTGGCAGAGAAGTCTAGCGTATCTTCTAGTGAAATTAGTAAATTAATATGTGAAATACAAGATGACATGAGTAAGACGGTAAAATCTATGGGTCATGTAAATGAAGAAGTTCAATCTGGACTTGTTATTGCGAATGAAACGAAGCAAAACTTTACTGAGATTTTACAATCTACAAATGAAATTGCAGATCAAATTAAAACGATGGTCGAAACGGCTAATGGGATGTCAAAAGGTGCAAATGAAGTATCTATTTCAGTAGGTCAAATTGCAATGACAGCACAGAATAATGCGACGAGTACTCAAAACGTTGCAGCATCAGCAGAAGAACAACTAGCGTCCATTGAGGAGATTAGTTCGGCGGCTGGTACATTATCTCAAATGGCTGAAGAGTTACAAGGGCTAATTGAAAGGTTTAAAGTTTAACAGAGGACAGACTATCTCAAAATAGCAGTATGCTATTGGAGTAGTCTGTTTTTATTATGTAATAAGGAATGAGATAAAGAGTATCTTTATAATATTTAAAGGTATATTTTGTGTTAAATTTGTCGAAAAATAGAGGTATTTCTTAATTTTGTGTATAATTATAATCATATAGAATGCAAATAAAGGAGATTACTATGGGAGTTTATTGGGGTACCAAAAGACATTCTTGGCTTAGTTATGTCTCATTTTGGTTAAGTATTTCATTTTTTATTGTTTTTCTAATTGAAGTGTTTATTTTAAAAACACTTTCGAATAGTTCGGTGCAAATGGTTAAATATTTTTATTTTATACTTGTACCAGTAAATATCTTTCTTAGCTTAAAGTTACTCTTTAAGAAGAATGAAAAGAAAGCATTACCTATTTTTAGTTTCATCGTATCATTATTATTTACAATTTTAATACTAGTATTAGCGTTAGCGGCTACTGGGAAATTCTTTTAAGGAGAGTGTTATAAGTCACTCTTCTTTTTTTGTTGTTACAAGGAAATAATAAGTGGAGGATGGACAAAGAAAGCATTTCATTAAGTTTGATATGATTTCAATACTTTAGAAGAATAGTAAAAAATGAAATAAGAGACGATTCATATAATATTGAAGAGAATCAGGTGTTTTACATACAGTTATGAAGCAAATGAATACGGTAAGAACGGCGATATATGGTACAATACATATGGATAGTGATAGAGATAAAGGGTATATAAAATACTCATCGTTTTTTAGTAAGAGAGGGGTTATCTTATGCTATACGAGGATTTGATGACATTATTTCAAGCTGCTCCGAAAGAAGAAGGTAGAGGCGGCTGGAAATATATAATCCAGGAACGAAATGATAAATATGAAATTGTTGATGAAATGTTGAAAAATCAAATGAGTGTTGAATTGTATTTTAATGAATATGATGAGGTGAAAATCACTTTATATAAAGATGGAATGCCTATTTCTACTATGCAAAGAATTGCGATTTCAAAAGTGGAATTAGACGAAGAGGAAGAAGGGATTCAATTCGTTTTAGAACGTATGCCTAGTCGGATGATTCGCTTGCAATTAAAGCCATATTTAGCACTCGAAATGGGGCCATACTGGGAAGTGTGTGATGATTGTGAATGAACATAAAAGAAGCATCCAATAACATGGATGCTTCTTTTATGTTTTTTGAAGTTGTTTAAAAGCAATAATTGGGAGTAAAATGATGCTGACCCATCCAATTATAGGATATAGAATGTGGAGTAATTCACTGTAACCAATATAACTAAAACAATAACTAATTAGTAAAATAAAGAAAATAATATTGTTACTTTTCCAACCAGTGATGGATTGCATTTGTTTTGTCATTCCGAACACATTGCCAACTAAAGTTGTGAACACTTCACCGAAAATGATAAGAACAAAGAAAAAGTGAAAAGTTGCATTGAATTTTCTTATGACTTCAGCCATTGGGATATTATATTGATAAAATTGATCGACTGATAAGATAGCTAAATGGCTACATAATAAAATTAAAGATAGTCCTGCACCACCTAAAATACCGCCCCATAAAATGGCCTTTCGATCTTTTACTTCACTGGCTAACGGGACGAGAACGCTTTGGGCGAGCGAAAGATTTAAGGCGACATATGTAATAGGGCTAGTAATCCACTTCATATTCCAGCTTTCTGCAGGAATAGTGCTACTAAGAGGAGTTGTACCGTGAAAAAAAGTTGTAATAGCAAGTCCGATAATAAAAATCATCATAATAGGTACGACAAGTGTATTAACTTCAAAAACCCCTTGTAATCCGCGACTACCTATAATGAGACAGGCGATCACTGTAATGAAAATACCGAGTTGTCTTGGTAAACGAAGTTGCTCTTCAAATACCGCTCCAGCTCCTGATAACATTACGCTAGTTACACCAAATAATACGAGTAATAATAGTGTATTTACAACATTTCCAACTACATCTCCAAATAAATATTTGTTAAATTCTTGCGCTGAAAATGCACCGATTTGTGATGAAAGTAACATCATCTTTGTGCCAAGCCAAATAAAAAAAAATCCACTTACACATATACCAATTGTTCCATAAAATCCGTTCACTGTAAAAAATTCAACAATTTCTCGTCCAGTAGCAAATCCAGCTCCAACGACTGTTCCAATATAAGTAGCAGCGACTTTCTTTGCTACTTGCCATTGTTGATTGTCCATGTTATCCCTCTTTCTACTACGATGAGCTTGATTTACTATTATGCATATGTATGAGCTTGGACAATTAGACGTATGAAGTGTTTGAAAGCATACATGAATTAAAAGATATTAGGGAAGTATTAAAGGTGTTAAAACTTTGTTACATATGAGCCAATCTTTCGAAAGGAAAGGAAATGTATGGTAACATGTAACTAGGTTATTAAAAGATAAACATTATGAAATGATAAGAGGAGTGGATTGTATGAGTACGAAAACAAATGTTGTTGAAGTATTAAACAAGCAGGTAGCAAACTGGAATGTGTTATATGTGAAATTACATAATTATCACTGGTATGTGACAGGACCACACTTCTTTACATTACATGAGAAATTTGAAGAGTTTTACAATGAAGCTGGAACAAATATTGATGAATTAGCAGAACGTATTTTAGCTTTGGAAGGTAAACCGCTAGCGACAATGAAAGAATATCTTGCAACATCTAGTGTGAATGAAGGGACAAGCAAGGAATCTGCAGAAGAAATGGTGCAAACATTAGTGAATGATTACTCTGCACTTATTCAAGAATTAAAAGAAGGTATGGAAGTTGCTGGTGAAGCTGGCGATGAAACATCAGCGGACATGTTGTTAGCGATTCATACAACATTAGAACAACATGTATGGATGTTAAGTGCGTTCTTAAAATAAATATAAGTATATAAAGAAAAAAGTCATTGAAAAATTCTTTCAATGACTTTTTTTGTAATTTTTCAGTTTTCTTTTATGCTATAATATAGTAAAAAGGAGGCGATGCGATGTTTCGCTTTTTCAGAACTGGAAAAGAAGAGCGTGAAATAACGAAAGATGAATTAGAACAAGCGATGGCTAAGTTTCTAGAAAAGAATGCTAATATCGTTTATACAGTATTAGTAAATGATGATTATACAGTAAATTATGATTTGTTAAAGCCGTATTTACTTGCATTTCCAACAAATAGTTTTCTTATTACGAAGGAAACACTTGAAGTATTTGAACATACAGAAGAAAATCTAAACCTAGTTAAAGAAATTGATATCGTACAAAAAGCAGTAGATCAATACGTAACAGAAAAAGAAATGTTTCCAATTGTTGAAGGTAGTGAAGATCGCCTAATATGCGGGATGAAATTAGGACCGTATTTAAATCGTATATTAAAAAGAGATTTATATATTTCAGAAAAACATTATTTAGTTTCAAGTAAACCAGACAGAAAAAAACAAAAGAGTGGATAGAGGTATGGAAAACAACAATAAATATATTGTTGTCTTTTTTTGTTTGTTAAAATATTGATTTTTCAGTCTATTTAATTTTATAATAAACTTATTCGACGAAGAAGTGTAATGATTAAGTATTGTTTGTGTGAGTTATATACAGTGATTACAGAATGGTACAAAGGTTTGAAAGATAAATAGGATAAAAGGTTACGGGGGAATTGGGGTATGAAAAATAATACGACTTACATTCAATTATTAAATGAAACGTTACATCGTTACGCAAATAAAGGGAGTTTGGAAGCGTACACTTATATAATGGAGCATGCGAAAGGCATAGTGGGAAATGAGGCGCAAATATATAATTTCAAATATGCACTAGCGGGTGCAGCAGGACTTGAAGAAGAAGCGATGCATGTAATGAAGGAAGCCATTATAGAAAAGGGTTTTTGGTATGGAAATGAATATTTAATGACCGACGACGATTTAAAACCACTACATAAATTTGAAGAGTTTCATAAAATGGTTCAATTATGTAAAGAAAGAGAAGGATTAGCAAAGAAAACAGAACGAGCAGACGTGAAATGTATTGAAGGTAAGAAAAAAGAAAAACTATTTATTGCAATGCACGGAGATCAAGAAAATATAGGAATAGTAGAACCATATTGGAAATCTGTTTTGGATCAAGATTATACGTTGGCTTTACCACAATCTTCGCAAATTCAGTTTTCAGATGGATTTGTTTGGGATGATATACATAGAGGGAAAGAGGAATTAAAAGAGCATTACGTTACGGTTACAGAAAATCATACAGTAGAAAATGTAATAATTGGTGGTTTTTCTGCTGGCGCAAGAGTAGCTTTGAATACGATTTTACAAAAAGATATAGAGGTAGATGGTTTTATTTTCGTAGCGCCGTGGCTTCCAGAGATTGAAGAATGGAATGAGTTGTTGGAAGTGCTACAAGATAAAAATATAAAGGGGTATATAGTGTGCGGGGATCAAGATGAAGATTGTTTCGAATGTACGCAGCAATTTGTACGATTATTAAGAGATAAGAATATAGAACATAAGTATAAAGTTGTGCCTAATTTAAACCATGATTATCCTGAGGATTTTGAAGAGCTATTAAAAGAAGCTATTGCATATATAAACAACAAAAGTAATAAGTAGTAAGAAAGGGAGATGCATCATATTTGATGTATCTCCCTTTTATCATTATAAATGAAAAGCATTTGCTAGTAAGCGATAAGAATTCAATTTATCTTCAAATCGATGAGTAATTGTAACAATCATAAATTCGTCAGTATTGTACGCTTTGCTTAAGTTTACGATTTGTTCTTTCACAGAAGATGGATCACCGACGATCATACGTTGACGATTTTCTTTTATACGGAATAGATCATAAGCGCTGTATGAATAGTTTTGTGCAGTTTCGATAGAAGGAGTACCAGTTGTACGCTTTCCTTGTTCTAGTAATAAGATTGATAAATCTAAACTAGAAGCAATTTTTTCCGCCTCTTCATTCGTTTCTCCGCAAATAACAAAAATAGATACGATTGATTTTGGTTTGTCTCCTAAATAGGAAGGTTGGAATTGTTCCTGATAAGCCTTCATTACTTCAGGGCCACCGTATCCGTTAATAAACTGTGCGAATGCAAAAGAAGCACCTTGTTTTGCAGCAATCATAGCACTCTCTCCGCTAGAACCGAGCAACCACATCTCAGGAGATGTTGGAATCACAGGGGTAGCCTTTAAATTTGCATAATGATGGTTTTCTGGTACTTGATCATGTAAGTACATTGCAACATCTGCAATTTGTTCTGGATATTGATCCAGTGAGACCATTTTTCCTTCTTGTAGTGCGCGAGTTGCAATTGGCATACCACCAGGTGCTCTGCCGACACCAAGGTCAATACGATTTGGATAAAGAGCTTCTAAAACGCGGAAATTCTCGGCAACTTTATACGGGCTATAGTGCGGTAACATAACACCACCTGAACCAACTCTCATACGATCTGTTTTTGCTGCAATATGAGAAATAAGTATTTCAGGACTTGAACCAGCAAGGCTGACGGAATTATGATGCTCAGATACCCAAAAGCGTGTGAATCCTAGTTTTTCAACTTCTTGTGCAAGTGTAACTGTATGAGAAAAAGCCTGGGCTGCTGTACTACCATCTGAAATAGGTGATTGGTCTAATACACTTAATTTGATCATAGAATATACCTCTCAATCTTAATGTACATCCTATTATATATTTACTTACGAAAAATGCGTAATAAAATGCTCAAAATAAAAAGTGGATACATCCTATATTTACTACTAACGAGAAAAGCCCCGTTCATAATGATTCATTTCGACTAATTCTAAAATATATTCATAGTTATCAATCTCAAGATTTAATTGTTCACGCTCTTTTTTAGATAGATGCTTACTACTAAGTTTATTGCATAGTTGTTGTTTCTTTCCTTCTAAATACTTCTTTGTATCGTGGTAGTCGTAAGTTCGCTTCATTTTCAACCACTCCTTTTTTGCAGTTGCTATATTATACGAAGCGTGAAGATATGTGAGAGCTATCTCTTATGTACTTTTAGTGAATATTCCACTTGCTATGTTGTTATGTTTATAGGAATTTATGAATAAAATGCACTAAACCACTAATGCCCATAAAAGCCCGATTGGTTCAACTAATAATCAGTAGGGGAAGAGCCCCCACTGATTATAGTTTCACTTTATGAAGTAAGGGGTGGAATTGTGCAGAAAGATATAATGTATAACACTGAGATGGATGAAGTGTTGAAAGTTATAAATAAAGGATTAAATAAGACGACGCGCCCGAAGCAAATTATTGTAGTAGGCGCAGGTATGGCTGGATTAGTTTCGGGATCTTTATTAAAAGCTGCAGGACATGAAGTAAAGATTTTTGAAGCAAACAACCGGGTAGGTGGCCGTATAGAGACGGTTAGAATGGAAGATACCGGATTATATTTGGATGTAGGGGCAATGAGAATTCCATATTCGCACACATTAACGATGGCGTATATAAGAAAATTTAGGCTACAGGTAAGCCCTTTTATTAATAGGAATGAGACGGATATTATTTATGTAAATGGCCGGAAAACGACATTAAAACAATATGAAAAAGACCCAAGTATATTAAAGTATCCTGTGGAAATGAATGAAGTCGGGAAAACGTCTGAGGAGCTATTATTGTTAGCGGTACAGCCAATTATAAATTTTATAAAAAAGAACCCAGAGAAAAATTGGGATATTGTAGTAAAGGATTTTGGGAGATACTCTACAGGTCAATTTTTAAAGTATCATCCTTATCAATATAATACTTACTTTTCGCCAGTAACAATTGAGATGATCGGTGTTTTATTAGATTTAGAAGGTTTTTTGGAAAGGTCATTTGTAGAGACGTTACGTTTTTTATATATTATGCAAGAGGAGAGTGGATTTTGTGAAATTGTAGGCGGGAATGATAGATTACCAAAGTCCTTTTTACCACAATTAGAAGAAAATATTATTTATAATCAAAAATTAATGAAGCTACATCAGCATGATAACGGTGTGACAGCTTTTTATCGAAACGAGGAAACCTTTGAATATAGTAGTATTACAGGGGATTTAGTTATTATTACAATTCCATTTTCGACAATGCGCTTTGTGGAAGTAGATCCATTTGATTCTATATCTCATGAAAAATGGAAAGCAATTCGTGAATTGCATTATATGCCGGCAACAAAAATAGGAATTCAATTTAAAAGTCGATTTTGGGAAGAACAAGGACAATTAGGTGGCAGGATTATAACGGATTTGCCAATTCGTTATGCCTATTATCCAAGTCACGGAATTGGAGAGAAAGGACCTGCTATGATGTTAGGCAGCTATACATGGTCTTATGATGCGTTGTTATGGGATGGATTATCAAAGGGAGACCGTATTTATTACGCATTACACAACTTGGCAACGATATTAGGTGGTCAAGTATATGATGAATTCATGTCTGGAATATCAAAAAGTTGGACATTGGATCCATATGCACTTGGAGGATTTGCGCTATTCCAGGCAGGTCAAGAATCCGAACTACAACCAGCAATTATAAAACCAGAGGGGAGATTATACTTTGCAGGTGATCATACAACGTTATATCACGGATGGATACAAGGTGCAATTGAATCGGGCGTCCGTGTTGCGGTAGAGGTGAATGATTAAAATGTATAAAATTCAGAAATTTCTTTACTGTATAGTTTGAGATGGATATTATTATATATAAAAGAATTAAAAGGAGTGTTGAAAGTGAATCCGTTATTATTCGATTTTCCTTCTGAATTTTATACTGAAAGGCTATTTATTCGAATGCCGAAACCAGGTGACGGTAAAGCTGTATACGATGCAATTGGAGCTTCTATGCAAGAATTAAAACCATGGATGGTTTTTGCACAAAAGGAGCAAACAGAGGAAGAAGTAGAAGTGAGTATTAGAAAATCGCATATTCAATTTTTGCAGCGTGAGGATTTAAGATTACTAGTTTTTTCGAAAGAAACAGGTGAATTTATTGCATCCGCTGGATTACATCGTATTAATTGGGATATACCTCAATTTGAAATTGGGTATTGGATTGATTCAAGGTTTAGTGGAAAAGGCTATATGATAGAGGCTGCAAAGGGGATAACGGATTATGCTTTTTCTGAGCTAAAAGCAAATCGCGTAGAAATTCGATGTGATTCTTTAAATAAGAAGAGTAGGGCTATACCTGAGAAATTAGGCTTTAAGTTAGAGGGTACATTGGAAAGTGCGAGTGTAGCGGTAGATGGAAATGGATTAAGGGATATGTGTGTATTTGCCATGACTAGAAATACATATGAAAAAGAAGAGCTGTAAAGAAACAGCTCTTCTTTTTGTGTATTATGGTACAGGATGTCCATTAGAGCTTTCGAAAATTGTAAACCATTGTTGACGATCTAAATTGACTTTTGTAGAAAGGGCGGCTGTTTTAACACGATCTAATTTACCAGATCCAACGATTGGCATCATATTAGCTGGATGAGCAAGTAGCCATGCATACATAACTGTATCGATGCTAGTAACACCTAGTTCAGTAGCAACCTTCTGTAAAGTTTCACGTACACGTACGGCACGTTCTGATTGACCAGTAAAGATTTCTCCACCAGCAAGAGGCGACCAAATCATAGGATTGATTCGTTTTTCTTGGCATAAATCAATTGTTCCTTTTTCGAAATGCTCAAGATGCATCGCAGATACTTCAATTTGATTTGTAAGGAGCGGGAAATCTAAATAGGAACTTAACATATTAAATTGTGAAGGTAAAAAGTTAGATACACCGAAGTGGCGGACTTTGCCTTCTTGTTTTAAACGCGAGAACGCTTCTGCTACTTCATTTGGATCCATAAATGAATCAGGGCGATGAATGAGCAATACATCAATATAATCTGTATGTAAGTTTTGTAATGAGTCTTCCGCGCTTTTTATTATATGTTTAGCACTCGTATTGTAGTGAGCAACATATCGCTCTGGAAATTTCGGTGATGGGGGAGCGATTCCACATTTTGTGACAATTTGCATGTCTTCGCGTAAGGAAGGCTTGAGTTGTAATGCTTCGCCAAATAATCCTTCACACGTATAGCCACCATAAATATCAGCGTGATCGAAAGTAGTAATTCCCATCTCCATACAAGCTTCAATGAAAGAAAGTAACTCTTGCTTTGTCATATTCCATTCTGCTAAACGCCAAAAACCTTGAATAATACGAGAAAATTCTAGTGTTTCGGCCATTTGAACTCGTTCCATTATAAGTACCCCCTTGAGGAATAAATAATTTTTTGAAAAGGCTTTCTTACTATGTATTATTATATAGTTACAGTGTCGTACATACAATAAATATGTTTTGCTACAAAAACGATTTTCTCTGTATGCTATAATGTAGAAACATATAGCTATAAGGAGATGTAATGGATGATTCCAGTAACAATATTAACGGGTTTTCTAGGGTCAGGGAAAACGACATTATTAAATCGCATTTTATCAGAGAATCACGGTCAGAAATTAGCAGTGATTGTAAATGAAATAGGGCAAATTGGTATTGATAATCAGTTGATTATGAATGTCGAAGAAGAGATTATGGAAATGACGAATGGGTGTTTATGTTGTACTGTACGTGAAGATTTACTCGTCGCTTTAAAACAATTACTGGACGTAAAAGCAGAAGGGAAAATGGATTTTGATGGATTAGTAATTGAAACGACTGGTCTTGCAAATCCAGGTCCGATTATTCAAACATTCTTTTTAGATCCTGTTATTCAATCCGCATACCAAATTAACGGTGTTGTAACAGTAGTAGATAGTTATCATATACATAAACATTTTGAAAAAGGACTAGAAGCAAAGGAACAAATTGCATTTGCTGATGTCGTTTTAGTAAATAAATTAGATTTAGTGGATGAAAGTGAAAAGGAAAATCTCTTGCAGGAACTGCAAGGTATAAATCCAACTGCAAAGTTAATCGAGGCGACTAACTGTGATGTGGATATTCAATCGTTACTACAAATTCAGACGTTTAAAACGAAAGATACGTTACAAATTTATCCTCATACAGAGCATAATCATCTAGAAGGTGTAAAGTCGTTTGTACTACGTGAAGAACGTCCGTTAGATTTACAAAAACTAAATGAATGGATGTCAGCTGTCGTTCAAGAACTAGGTGAATATTTATATCGCTACAAAGGAATTTTATCGATTGATGGAGTAGATAAACGGATCGTTTTCCAAGGTGTGCATACACTGTTTGCTGCATCATACGATAGAGAGTGGCAAGAGGGCGAAGAACGAGTAAGTGAAGTCGTGTTTATCGGAAAAGATATTAACAAAGAATGGTTCCAAGAACATTTCGAGGAGTGTGTGAAATAAGTCTGCTTATATTGCAGGCTTATTTTTTATGCTTAACTAAGTACTTTGTGGAAAAATGCTAGATTGCAAAAAATGAAGGATAATAAAAAGCCTGTTTTCACAGGCTTGTATGTTCATCTAATAGTAACTCCATTACAACACCTACAACTGGGCCTTCGTCATCAATATCGCCATTTAAGCGGAAGCCAAATGACTCGTATAATCCCATTGCGAGTTTGTTGTCTGGATGTAAACTTAAATAAATTATTTTACATTCAAATTTATCTTGTAAGAATTGAATGAGTATGCGAAGGAAACGTTTTGCATATCCTTTTCCTTGATATTGCTCGTCAATCATAAAGCGATCTAACCATACGCTTTTACGTTTTTCCCAATACCATCCGTACATTGCATATCCTACAAGTGTTTCTCCATCATATAAACCTACTGACGTTCCGTTTCCTTCAAATAATGATTCTGCTAGAGAAAACGCATTGCTTTCAATAAATTGCTGCTGGTCTTTTGCGACGTTTAAAGCAGCTACCGAACGCCAATTTTTTTCTGTTACTTCACAAATGTGAAGAGTCATAATTCCAACTCACCTTCTAAATTAATATAGCATAAAAGCTAATATGGATAATTTTACTTGTTATTTTGGTCAAGTCAAGTAAAGACAAAAAAAGAAGCTGAATGACATATTCAGCTTCTTTTAAAAAATTGATTAGTTAGTAGCTTCTTTCAATGTGTTTACGTTTTCTTCCATTAAAGTGAAGTAATCTTTATTGTTCTTCGCATCATCTTCAGAAATAGTAGCAAGATGATTTAAGCGTAAAATTTTTGTACCCGTTTCTTTTTGAATGACAGATGCTACTTTTGGAGTAGAGAAAGTTTCAAATAAAATATATTGTAGATTATGTTCTTTTACTGTTTTTGTAATGTCAGCAAGCTGTTTTTGAGATGGTTCATCAGAAGCTGAAATCCCCGCGATAGCAATTTGTTTTAGGCCATAGCGTTGTTCCCAGTAACCATAAGCCGCATGAGAAACTAAAATATCTTTCGTTTTTGCATTCGCAACAGCTGCTTTAAATTGATCATCTAGATCAGTAAATTTTGTTTGAAGTGCTGCGAAGTTTTTTTCGAACTCTTGCTTATGGTCAGGTTGTAAGTCTACAAGTGCATTTTTAATTTTTTCTGCCTGTTTCATTGCTAAAGTAGGATCTAACCAAATGTGCGGGTCTTTATCGTGATGATGTTCATCCTCTTTATGGCCGTCTCCGTGATCATGATGCTCTTCTTCTGTAGAAGTACGCAGTTCAATACCTTTTGATGCATTTACAATTTTAACATTTTCTTTTTGCAATGCTTTTTCCATTTTTTCAGCAAATGGTTCTAATTCAGCACCGTTATAAACGAATAAATCGGCTTTTGCAACTTGTACGGTTTGTTTTTGACTTGGTTCGAATGTATGAGAATCTGCACCAGGCGGGTAAATCGCTTCAACAGTTACATAGTCGCCACCAATTTTTTTTGCGAAATCAGCAAGAGGAAAAATAGTTGTATAAACAGTTAGTTTTCCATCTTTCTTGGCCTTACCTTCTTTTTTATTTGAGCAGCCAGTAAAAATTAAAGTGAAAATAAGTAAGAATGAAAATATAGTCAATCTTTTAGGCATGAAGTTCTCCTCTTTTCTTTTTTACGGATATATTTTCCCCAATTATAGAAGAAAAATATCATTTTAATACAAAACGGAATAATTACGTTTTAGTTTGCGAACTTAGTATAATACATCTTTTATAAAGTTGCAATAAATAATAATCATTCCGATTTGATTTTGTTATAAAGTTGTCAAATATAGAGGTGTTATTTTTGCGAATACATGCATATGTGACAACGCTGTGTTCATATATATGAAAGGAGGGTGTAGAGGGGGATGAGTGTTTGGGTTACTTAATGGAAGCTATTTTATTGATATTAGCGGTAGTATTCCCATTAGCCTTAGTCTTAATTTTTTTAAGAAGATTAATAAGTAATTTAGGAGATGCATCAACAGTCACAAAATTACGAGAGAACGATGAGAAAAAAGAGTGAGTAAAGCACTATGCGTACGCATAGTGCTTTACTTGTGGTAAAATGAGAGAAGGAAACTCCTAAAAGTTGTATTTTACTGAAGGAGAGAAAAGTAAAATAAGAGGTATATGCATATATGAATAAGCGAACAGCGTTAGTACTTGGTGCAAGTGGTTTAGTTGGACAAGAGATAACGCGTCTATTACTTGAATCAGATTACTACGATTCGGTTACTATTTTTGTAAGAGAACCAATACAATGGCAACATGAAAAGTTACAGCAAAAGCAAGTAGATTTTTCAATGTTAGAGGAATATAAAGAGTTTTTTGCTGTAGATGATGTATTTAGTTGTCTAGGAACAACGATCAAAAAAGCAAAAACAAAGGCAAATTTCAAAAAGGTAGATTATGAATATACGTTAAGAGCTGCTTGTTTAGCTGAAAAACAAGGGGTGCAAAATTTCTTAGTTGTGTCCTCGATGGGAGCAAATCCTAAATCATTTTTCTTTTATTCGCAAGTTAAAGGGAAAATGGAAGAGGAATTACAAAAACTAGTTATTGGTGGTATTCACATTTTTAGGCCGTCATTATTAGTAGGAAATCGACAAGAATTTCGTTTTGGAGAACGAATGGCTGAAAAGTTATCTCGTATGATTCCATTTATATTTAAAGGGGCTTTCAAAAAGTATAAACCAATTTCAGCGAAAGATGTGGCGAAAGGGATGTATATCACTGCATTGCGAGAAGAAACGGGTATCTATTTTTATAACTCAAATGAAATTACAACGATAGAATAACAAACGAGAAGAATGATATGTACTAGTCCATACTTTTTGAGGGTTTGCAAAAGGAGGATATACGGATGAGTAAAAAAGAAATGTTGCAAAATGGAATTCAGCAAGTTTTTTACGAAGAAGCATGGTATCCACCTATATCAGACGCGTTAAAGGATCTTACCGCTGCACAAGCGTGTTGGCAACCAGAAGGATGGGCTAGTAATACAATTTGGGAAAATGTAAACCATTTACTTACTTTTAAAGAACGCCTGCTTGCCCGCTTACACGAAGATGAAACATTTGTCCAAGGAGGATGTAATGATGAAGATGCTTGGCAACAAACAGTGTTGCGAACAATTCAAGTGCATGATGCTTTACAATCTGTATTAGTATCCCTTCAAGAAGCAGAACTAGATCGACTTACCCCTTCTCTTCCGATTTAGCAACAATATCAGAACATTCTTTTGCACGACGCTTATCATACAGGACAAATTGTACAAATTCGTAAGCTTCAAGGTTCATGGCCAGCGCATCGTTCCTATTTATAAACGAAACAAACGAATTTAAAACAGTATACTATTATAATAAAAAACAATTTCCTACTTAATTTGAGAAATTGTTTTTTTGTTACTTCAGTTGTGATCCGTATTATTGAATGTGGATTGTAACCTTGTCGCATATTTAGAGTGTGACTATGCTTGTTTTGTTCGTTAAATTTAATTGGTTTTATATAACGTTAATTAAGTGTATAGCTGCATGTAGTGAGAATAAGGAGATAAAAAATAGGCGTATCAAGCAAAATGTTGATACACCTTAAAATGATATTATAAAATAACATACATTGTCTTGTAGTATACTTTTAATTTCTCTGTAAGTAGTCGTACATAATATTCTCGGTTTTATCCCGCTTTAATGGGTAGTAAGACCCCTACCTCAAAATTCAGCGAAAGCAAAGAAGTTAGGTGGGGGCGGGCTGCCCATAAAAGTCCGATTGGTGAGGGCTAATAATTAGTGGGGGATGAAGAAAACCCCCACTGATTAAAGTTTCACTTTATTTATTCGTTTGGATTTTCCCTGGTGCTCGCTTGTATTGGTATGGTTCTTGTAACTCAAAGCCAAGTTCATTGGCGGCTATTCTTGGGAAGTAAGGATTACGAAGTAACTCACGTCCGATAAAAATTAAATCTGCTTCGTTATTATTTAAAATTTGTTCTGCTTGTGCCCCGGTCGTAATTAATCCAACAGCACCAGTTGCAATGTTAGCATGCTCTTTAATATGTTTCGCATATTGTACTTGATACCCGGGATATACATCGATGTGTGCCGGTACAACAGCCCCAGAACTACAGTCGATTACATCTACCCCTTGTTCTTTCATCCATTTTGTATACTGAACGTAATCTTGAACTGTTAACCCATCAGGATGATAGTCATTTGCTGAAATACGAACGAATAACGGTCCGTTCCAAACTTCATTTATTGAGTCAATAATTTCACGTAAGAAACGATAGCGATTTTCAGGTGAGCCCCCATATTCATCAGTCCGCTTATTAGAAAGTGGAGAAAGAAATTCATTAATAAGATAACCGTGAGCACCATGTATTTCAATAACGTCAAATCCAGCTTGTTTTGATCGTATTGTAGCTTGCTGAAAAGCGAATATAGTATTTTTTATTTGCTGTGTATTCATTTCTACTGGTATTTTCATTGTTTCATTAAACGGAATTGCTGATGGAGCGAGAGCATCCGTTTCTAATTCTGCTTTTCTTCCGGCATGAGCGAGTTGAATGGCAGCTTTTGCACCGTTATCATGTATAAAAGTTGTCGTTTTATGTAAGCCTTCAATTAGGCTATCATCCCATATACCTAAGTCTTTGTTAGAGATTCTTCCTTCCGGTAACACGGCTGTCGCTTCAATCATAACTAAACCAACTTGACCGGCAGCTCTCGTTCCGTAATGAACGAGATGGAAATTAGTTACTTGGCCATCCTCGTTTTCTGATGAATACATGCACATAGGTGACATAACGATACGGTTTTTTAATGTAACGTCCTTAATTGTATAAGGTGAAAAAATTTCGGAATTCATCCAATAGCCTCCTAGATTGAATTTTCTTACATTGTATCATTCTCTTTTTTGTTTTCCCTAATAAAACGCTTATACGAAAAATTTTGTCTATTCGTGTTACAATAATTAATATGAATTGAATTGGAGGATGACATATGTATCAGGCTTATTATGAAAGTGAATTAGGTTTGCTGGAAATTACAGCGAATGATAAAGGAATTACGTCTGTTATATTTGTTGATGAGAGACAAGAAGAACATAAAAATGAAACGATAGATCAATGTATAAATGAGCTAGATGAATATTTTAAGGGGAAAAGAAAAGAGTTCACAGTCCCGTTGTCTGCTGAGGGAACATCATTTCAAAAAAATGTATGGGATTCGCTCTATACTATTCCTTATGGCGTAAGTGCTTCATATTTAGATATTGCAGAGAAGGTTGGAAATACGAAAGCGGTACGAGCAATAGGAGGAGCGAATAGTCGTAATCCAATTTCAATTATCGTTCCGTGTCATCGTGTAATAGGAAAGAGCGGGAAGCTTGTTGGGTATGCTGGTGGTTTATGGAGGAAAGAGTGGTTATTAAAACACGAAGGTATTTTGAAATGACGTATGGATGAGAAGAGGGATTGTTTTGAAGTGTATAAATTGTGGGCAACTTTGCAAGGGAAATCAGTTGAATTGTGAAAGTTGCCAGCGGACCTTGCATAATGAACAAGGTGAAGGAAGTTCGCTAATAGACAAGGAATTAGAAGTATATGTAGGGAGACAATATCCGCATTACAAAAGGAAATGGGAGCTTGAGGAAAAGCGGATTGCTAGATGGAGCTGGAATGGTTGGGCAGCTATTTTTAATGTAGGTTGGCTTGGATATCGTAAGTATTATGTACCTGCAGCTTTATTGATATTGTTATTATTAGCATGCGATGCATTTTCTTATTATATGGGTTTCAACGTAGCACTGCCGATCATTAATATGGTGCCTCTTACATTTTTATTGCTCATTTTTATTTTATTTGGAATGGCGATTTTTGCGAATGGATTATATTATCAATTTGCAGAAAGGCGTATATATCGAATAAAAGCACGAGAAATTCAAGATGAATCGGTTGAGAAGTATCTCATTCGTGATAGTGGTGGAACAAGTAAAATGGGAGCGACAATTGTTACGATTTTAGCAGTTGCTAGTATCTTCTTCAGCCATTTCTTTTTCCCGACTGATCGAGATATTATCCAAAAGGTTCGTGCAGGCTCACTATATGAATATCCGTTCTTTTCCATTGGTGAATCGTTTGAAAATTATTTTAGAAATCCAGGTTGGGTATATTACCGTGGCACTGAAGGATTAGAATTGGTAGAGTTCAAAGGAGAAAGTCCTGATATGCCAAGGAAAAAGGTGAAGATCCAATTTGTTGTTGATTATAAATTGGGCGAGATTGAGCCGTACTCCTTGACGATTAATGGAGAATCAAAAAATGAGGAAGACTTTTTGAAGATAATGGAAGAAATATTTAAAGTTCAAAATCCATTTGACATAGAGGATGGATTACAAGTAAAAAGAATAGAAAAAGAAGCGGATAGAAGGGCATTCTATCCGCTTCTTTATTTACTGTACAAAAATAATATTTGAAATAATCTGAATCTTTTGTATAATGGTATGTATTATACTACTTTCATTTATACATATAGATTGGGGGAAGGAAGAATGAAGAGAAAGGTAACAACGATTGCTGCAGTTGCATTATCGACAAGTGTATTAGTTGCAGGTTGCGGAAATGGGGAGAAAGCATCTACAACGAAGAAAGAAGCAGGTAAAGGAGCAGCAGATAAGCAAGTATTAAACTTATTAGAAGCAGCAGAAATTCCTTCAATGGATACGTCAAAATCAACAGACTCTGTATCATTCCGTGCCTTTGTTAATGCAATGGAAGGTTTATATCGTTTAGATAAGGATAATAAACCAACTCCGGGTATGGCAAAAGATGTGAAGATTAGTGAAGATAAAACGACATATACATTTGAATTACGAGATGCAAAGTGGTCTAATGGCGATCCAGTTCGAGCGCAAGATTTTGTATTTGCATGGCAACGCGCATTAGATAAAGCAACGGCAGCTGAGTATGCATTTATTTTATTTGATGTGAAAAATGCACAGAAAGTAAATAAGGGAGAATTACCGTTAGATCAATTAGGAGTAAAAGCAAAAGATGATAAAACGTTAGTAGTAGAATTAGAACAACCAGCACCATATTTCCTTGAGCTTACTTCATTCCCAACATTTTTCCCTTTAAATGAAAAATATGTGAAAGAACAAGGGGATAAATATGCATTAGAAGCAGATAAACTATTATATAATGGACCATTTACGATGAGTGAATGGAAACATGAACGAAGCTATCAGCTAAAGAAAAACCCTAATTATTGGGATAAAGATACTGTGAAGTTAGAAGAAATTAATGTGAATATTGTGAAGGAAACGAGCACAGGAGTAAATTTATATGATAGTGATCAAGCAGATCGAGTTATTTTAAGTTCTGAATTCGTTGATAAATATAAAAAGAATAAGCCAGATGAATTTAAAACGAAGTTAGATCCACGTATGTATTTCTTACGTTTTAACCAAAAAAATGCAACGTTTAAAAACCAAAAAGTTCGTGAAGCGATTGATCTAGCATACGATAAAAAAGGAATTGCCAATGTTATTTTAAATGACGGATCATTACCAGCATATTTCTTAGTACCTGAGAAATTTACGACAGGACCAGATGGAAAAGATTTCCGTACTGTAAATAAAAATTTCCGTGATAGCAAAGATAATGCAGAAAAAGCAAAAAAATTATGGGAAGAAGCGAAGAAAGAGCTTGGCCAAGATACAATTACAGTAGAATTTCTAAATGATGATAACGGTAGCCGTAAAAAAGTGGGCGACTTTATTAAAGAAGAGTTAGAGAAAAATTTACCTGGTATTAAAGTGAATTTGAAACAACAACCATATAAGCAGAAGCTAGAGTTAGAAAAGAAATTTGAATATGAATTCTCATTATCTGCATGGAGTCCAGACTATCCGGATCCAATGACTTATATTGACATGTTTGTTACTGGAAGTTCATTTAATGAAATGGATTATTCTAATCCGAAGTATGATGATTTAGTAGCGAAATCAAAAGGAGAGCTACTAAAAGATGATAAAGCACGCTGGAGTGCCCTTGCAGAAGCTGAAAAAATCTTAATTGGTCAAGATGCTGCTATTTCTCCTGCGTACCAACAAAGTACGGCATATTTAGAAAAACCATACGTGAAAGGTATTGCGAATCATACGTTTGGTGGGGACTTCAGTTATAAATGGGCATATATTACAAAGAAATAGTATAATAAAAGATGAGTGAATTTTCGCTCATCTTTTATTTGTATAGGAGGAATTAGAGTTGTTAAAAGGAATCAATCATCTTTGTTTTTCAGTATCTAATTTAAAAGATTCTATTACATTTTATGAAAAAGTATTGGAAGGGGAATTATTAGTTAAAGGGAGAAAACTCGCATATTTCAATATATGCGGGGTATGGGTAGCGCTTAATGAAGAAACACATATTCCGAGAAATGAGATTCATGAATCTTATACGCATATTGCGTTTTCAGTTGAACAGAAAGACTTTGAACGCCTACTGCAGCGATTAGAAGAAAACGATGTTCATATTTTACAAGGAAGAGAACGAGATGTAAGGGATTGTGAGTCTATATATTTTGTTGATCCTGACGGCCACAAATTTGAGTTTCATTCAGGGACATTGCAAGACCGACTTAATTATTATAGGGAAGAAAAACCTCATATGACATTTTACTAAGGGAGGAAAAAGGTTGCATGCGCTAGTAATTGGCGGGACAGGAATGCTAAAGGGAGTCTCTATGTGGCTTTGTGAGAAAGGATTTCATGTTTCTATTATTGGACGAGATGAAGTTAAATTAGAAAATGTTAAGCGAGAGAGTGCTGCGCCAGAAAGGATCACATGTCTATCATTAGATTATCATAATAATGACGATGTAAAGCTAGCTATTAAAAGTACAATTGAGAGGAATGGTCCAATAACAGTAGTTGTCGCATGGATACACGCAAGTGCGAAGGATACGTTATCACTCATTTGTAGAGAATTAGAGTTGTGGCCTGAAACATACAACGTTTTTCATATTTTTGGTAGTAAAGCGTCGCGTATGCCCGCACAAAAAATAGGAGGTACGCGGTGTAGCTACCATAGAATAATATTAGGTTTTATATTAGAAGATTCATACGGGAGATGGCTTACCCATGAAGAAATATCGGATGGGGTAATAAAAGGAATTGAGAGTAAGTGTGATGAATGGATTGTAGGACGAGTAGAACCATGGGAATTGCGGCCAACATGGTAAGGGGGAATGAGAAATGAAGACAACTGTATATGTAACAAGGCACGGTGAAACAGAATGGAATGTAGCGAAGCGAATGCAAGGGCGGAAAAATTCTGCTTTAACTGAGAATGGTATGCTACAAGCTAAGCAATTAGGAGATCGAATGAAAGATTTATCTATCGATGCGATTTATAGTAGTCCGAGTGAAAGAACGCTACATACTGCAGAGTTAATAAAGGGCGAACGTGATATACCGATAATCGCGGATGAGCATTTCTATGAAATTAACATGGGTGAATGGGAAGGACAGACAGTCGACAATATAGAAAGGCAATACCCAGACGAAATACAATTGTTTTGGTATGAGCCACATCTTTTTCAGTCAACATCAGGAGAAAATTTTGAGTCTGTTTATAAAAGGGTAATTGAGGGGATACAGCTTCTTCTAGAAAAGCATAAAGGAGAAAGTATATTAATTGTTTCCCATGCGGCAGCGGCAAAACTACTTGTAGGACATTTTGCAGGTATTGAAATAGAAAATGTTTGGAATGATCCATTTATGCATAGTGCTAGTCTAAGTATAATAGAATTTGAAGAAGGTAAAGGTGAAGTGAAGCAATTTGCAGATATAAGTCATTTTCAGTAAACGTAAAAAAGGCCGCAAGACGGCCTTTTTTGTAGGCATAAAAACTAGCAATTACGTTTTTTATACCAGAAGTGATCGAATTTCTTGTTTTTGCAAGATGGGAATTTATGACCACCATCGTGACAGTCCTTACGATGATCACATGAATCGTCGCAAGAGTGACCATGTCCGTTCGGGAAGAATTCACATTTTTTACAGAAACATCGTTTCGTCCAGAAAAATTTCTTTTCAAAGCGTATGCACTTTGTAACGAATGTACAATGCTTTCTGCGAGTACGTTTTGTAACTAAAACGCATTCTTTTCTACGTGTTACTTTCGTAACGAACGTCCATTTTTGAACGCGAACACGAGTACATTTCGTAACAAATGTCCATTTTTTAACGTGGGTACATTTTGTAACGAACGTACAATGTTTTACGCGAGTACATCTTGTTCTTGGGCATTTACAATCTTCGCTACAATCTATTTTTGTCGTGCAATCATCATCGCACTCAAATGTGCTTGGATCTTGGTGTAAGAAATCCTCCATCCCCGCACTTTTGATTTCCTCAACAGCTTTTCTAATATCACGTTTCATAGAAATCCTCCTTATCATGTATTCAAGTGAAAAGGTATTCTTTTTCCTTAACATGATATGAGATATGACGTCTTTCTGAACAGGACAAGAGTGTAATTTTATATAAATAGATGATAGCGGATGTATGGACAAGACAAGGCGCATACATTGAATGAAGAGAACTGAGAAGGGATGTGAAAATATGCTACCTTCATATGATTTTTTTATTCATCCAATGAACCTAGTGGAATTGAAAAAAGAAATTTGGTCAGACAGTCCAGTGCCAGCAAAATTAACTTATGGAAAAAAGAAGTATGACATTGATATCGTATACCGAGGGGCTCATATTCGTGAATTTGAGAAAAAGTCTTATCATGTTATGTTTTATAAACCAAAAAAGTTTCAAGGTGCGAAAGAGTTTCATTTAAATTCTGAGTTTATGGATCCGTCTCTCATACGAAATAAATTATCTTTAGATTTTTTTCATGATATTGGTGTACTTTCACCAAAATCACAACATGTATTTATAAAAATTAATGGTCAAATTCAAGGTGTATATTTACAGTTAGAATCAGTTGATGAAAACTTTTTGAAAAATAGAGGATTACCAAATGGTTCTATTTATTATGCGATAGATGATGATGCGAACTTTTCTTTAATGAGTGAGAGAGATAAAGATGTTAAGACAGAGCTTTTTGCGGGATATGAATTTAAATGCTCGAATGAAAATAGCGAAGAACAGCTGAGTGAATTTGTATTTCAAGCGAATACTTTGAAGAGGGAAGCTTATGAAAAAGAAATTGGAAAGTTTTTGCATGTAGATAAATATTTAAGATGGTTAGCTGGCGTCATTTTTACGCAAAACTTTGATGGTTTTGTTCATAACTATGCGCTATATCATAATGATGAAACAAATTTATTTGAAGTGATACCGTGGGATTATGATGCGACTTGGGGGCGTGATGTACAAGGAAGGCCGCTAAATCATGAGTATATTCGTATTCAAGGCTATAACACGTTAAGTGCAAGATTGTTAGATATACCTGTTTTTAGAAAACAATACCGAAGTATTTTGGAAGAAATATTAGAAGAACAATTTACCGTTTCATTTATGATGCCGAAAGTTGAAGGGTTGTGTGAATCGATTCGTCCATATTTACTTCAAGATCCATATATGAAAGACAAATTAGAAACATTTGATCAAGAAACTGATATGATTTATGAATATATAAATAAGCGAAGAAAGTATATACATGACCACCTACATGAATTGGATTAATTTTGAAAGAGATTGGAACATTATCAATCTCTTTTTTTGTATAATAAAGATGTATCAGTAGAACGAACTTAATATGCAATTAAAAGAGGATGGGAGATGTGGAAACATGACGGTAAAGTGGATTGATTGGGTAAAACAAATACAAGCTATAGCCCAAGCGGGTTTAACGTATTCTAAAGATGTGTATGATATAGAGCGTTTCCAACAATTACGGGATATTTCCATTTCGATGATGTCACATTACACAAAGACAGATTGGGAAGTTGTAGAGAAGTTATTTGCAAATGAGACAGGTTATCAAACACCAAAAGTTGATATAAGAGCAGTCGTTTTTCAAAATGAAAAGTTATTATTTGTGAAAGAAAAAAGTGATGGGAAATGGGCATTGCCAGGTGGATGGGCTGATATCGGTTATACGCCAACAGAAGTAGCAGCGAAAGAAGTTATAGAGGAGACGGGTTATAAAGTAGATGATTTTAAACTACTCGCTATATTTGATAAAGAAAAACATCAACCATCGCCTTCAGCAACACACGTATATAAAATTTTTATTGGTTGTAAGATTATTGGTGGCGAAAAGAAAACGAGTATTGAAACAGATGATGTGGAGTTCTTTGGCGAAAATGAATTGCCTAATTTATCGATTGCTAGAAATACCGAAGAGCAAATTAAAGAAATGTTTGCCTGCATGAAAGAATCTCAGAAAGAAATATTAATAGATTAATCATGCGTATGCCAATCAAATTGTTGGAATGAAGATATTGGCAGAATGCAACCTTTATGTAATAATGGGATGGTATGTGAAGAAAAAAGGAGATAGAAAATAAAATGTTAGCAAGCATAATAGATCAGTTATTGCAATTTTTTGCAAGCTTAGGTTACTTTGGAGTAGCGCTAGCTTTAATGATTGAAATTATCCCGAGTGAAATTGTACTATCGTATGCGGGCTTTTTAGTTGCAGATGGTAAAATTAGCTTTGTCGGTGCAGTCATTGCTGGAACAATCGGTGGTACGTTAGCTCAAATATTTTTATATTGGCTTGGATACTATGGAGGACGTCCAGTTGTAGAGAAATACGGGAAATATCTACTTATTAATAAACATCATTTAGACATAGCGGAAGGTTGGTTTAAGCGTTACGGAGCAGGAGTAATCTTTTCTGCGCGCTTTATCCCAGTCGTACGTCACGCAATCTCTATTCCGGCAGGATTAGCTAAAATGCCGTTAAAATTATTTACACTGTATACTGTAGTTGCGATTATTCCATGGTCAATACTATTTATATACTTAGGTGAAAAGCTTGGTGGAAATTGGAGACACATTAAAGAGTATGCATCTGATTACACACATTACATAATTATAGGAGCTGTTCTCTTTGTTGCTTTATACTTCGGTTTAAAGTATTTCAAAAAGAAAAAAGCAGCGCGTTAAAGTCAATGATTTTTCATTGGCTTTTTTATTTGTTCTGGTTCTAAAAAAAAGGAGTTGTCCATAATGTGTAATAATAAAGCGTAGCGGAGGAATGTGATGAAAGGGTCACCGTTTATACGTGGAACGATATTTTTAACGATGGCAACGATGATATCTAAAATGTTAGGGTTTATATATGTTATACCATTTACAGCAATGGTTGGTACGAGTGGGTACGTTTTATACACGTATGCATATCGTCCATATACGATTATGCTTAGCATTGCGACGATGGGACTACCGCTTGCAGTTTCGAAAATGGTATCAAAATATGATCAACTGAATGATTATCATACGGTTAAGAGAGTGCTAAAGAGCGGTATCTTTTTTATGTTGATAATGGGAGTAATCTCATGTTTAACCCTATATATATTAGCTCCACATTTAGCTAAACTTGTAATCGATGGAAATGATCAAACAGGGAATAGTGTAGCGGCGGTCACAACTAATATTCAAATTGTAAGCTTTGCGTTAATACTTGTACCGGTAATGAGTTTATTAAGGGGATTCTTTCAAGGGTTCCAATCGATGGGGCCTTCTGCTTTAAGTGTAGTGGTAGAACAATTTTTTCGAGTCTTAACCATTTTGATAGGAAGTTTTGTCGTTTTATATATTTTAAAAGCTTCTATCTCTCTAGCTGTTGGTATTTCAACGTTCGGTGCCTTTATGGGAGCGATAGGTGGATTAACGGTTTTAAGTGCGTATTACATTAGAAGGAGAAAGCACTTAAAGAAAAAAGAAATGGCAAGTATTCCGCAAACAACGAAATCTTTTTTCTCGCTTTATAAGGAGCTCTTTACATATTCAATCCCGTTTGTTGTCGTTGGTTTAGCAATCCCGTTGTATCAGACGATTGACACATTTACAATTAATAAACTACTTATACAAATAGGCTATATGCAAGGCGAAGCAGAGAAGATTAATGCAATAATTGGTCTTGTTCAGATGGTTGTACTTATCCCAGTTTCCGTTGCGACTGCTTTTAGTATGTCTCTCGTACCTGAGATGACAAAAGCCTATACAGCAGGAAATGTGAAGTTACTGTACAAACATTTTACGAGGACGAATGTATTAGTAGTAGGTATTACGGTACCAGCAGCAATTGGAATGATGTTGCTAGCAAAACCAGTATATACGCTTTTATTTGGTGCCGGCAATGACCCGGAGATGGGAAGAGTGATTTTACAGTATTATGCTCCTGCCTGTATACTATTTTCGCTATTTACAGTAACAGCTGCGATGTTACAAGGAATTAATCAACAACAGAAAACAGTGCTAGGATTAGTGATTGGCATTATTGTGAAAATAGTTTTAAATATTGTATTGCTTCCGTATTTCGATTATGTAAGTTTTATTATTTCAACATACGCTGGTTATACGATTTCAGTTGGCTTTAACTTGTGGATGCTTTCTAAATATGTTATAAAGGCAACATAAGCTTTTTAAGGCAGAGAGCACTCTGTCTTTTTCTTTGTTTATAATATTTTTCTTATAAAAACGTTTTCAAAATAATTTTTCTATTGAAATTTAAACGTATGTTTCATATGCTGAGAATGGCGGTTCAAAAACTGTTCTGTAAGAGAGGTAGATTCCTACATGTAAAAAGAATCGGGGTGATAGTATGTTAAATATTTATTTAACAGACCGAAACGGAAAACTACAAGAGGTTGAGGAAATGCAAAAGGGTTGCTGGATTAATGTACTTCATCCAACGGAAGAAGAAATTCAATATCTAGTACAAACTTTAAATGTAGACTTAGATTTCATTAAAGACCCTTTAGATGACGAAGAACGCTCTCGTATTGAAAAGGAAGATAGTAATACTTTAATAATCGTGGATATTCCAACAGTTAGACATGATGAAGAAGGAAATTCGATTTATGACACGATTCCTATAGGTATGATTGTCATGCCAGATTGCTTTGTGACAATTTGTTTAGAAGAAAATCCAATTTTTGAACGTTTTATTAATCAACGTATTAAAGAATTTTATACGTTTAAAAAGACACGCTTTGCACTTCAGCTCTTATATACGATTTCTACTTATTATTTAAGATACTTAAAGCAAATTAACAGAAAAACAATCGATTTAGAGCATCAATTAAATAAGTCGATGAAAAATAAAGAGATTTTCACATTGCTAGGCCTTGAAAAAAGTTTAGTTTACTTTACAACATCATTAAAGGCGAATAAAATTGTTATTCAAAAATTAATGCGTAACAGTACATTTTTAAAAATGTATGAAGACGATCAAGATTTATTAGAAGATGTATTAATTGAAAATAAACAGGCTATTGAAATGGCGGAAATATATAGTCACATTTTAAGTGGAATGATGAATACTTTTAGCTCCGTTATATCAAATAATTTAAATAGTGTTATGAAACTGTTAACGTCTATTACAATCATTTTATCATTACCAACGATGGTTTCTAGTTTCTTTGGAATGAACGTAAAGGTTCCATTTGAAGGGGAAGCACATGGTTTTGTAATTGTACTCATAATATGTGTAACACTATCTTTCACATTAGCATTTGTTTTTTGGAAGAAACGTTACTTTTAATGAGAAGAAAGCTGCTCTAGCATAGTTGTATAACTGCGCTAGAGCAGCTTTTTTGCTATGGAATCCAAAGTTTTGAATAGAATATAATTTGTAAAATGTAATGTATATGAAAGAGGTGAATTCCGTATAAGTCTTGTCCAATTCATAAAATGGGGTTAAAATTACATATTGTTAATGAAAAGTTGGAGGAAATACATCATGGAATTGTTTCAATTACCGAAAGCATTCCTGCAAATGAATACAATCTTTATCTCCATATTAATCGAGGCACTTCCTTTTGTGCTCATTGGTGTATTTATTTCAGGATTCATTCAAATGTTTGTGACAGAGGATATGGTAGCAAAATGGATGCCGAAAAACCGTTTTCTGTCTGTTTTAATGGCTACTTTTTTAGGTATGATGTTTCCGGGCTGTGAATGTGGAATTGTTCCGATCGTAAGACGATTAATCGGAAAAGGGGTTCCGCCATATGCCGGGATTGCATTTATGTTGACTGGGCCAATTATTAATCCGGTAGTATTATTTGCAACATATGTTGCTTTTGGAAGTAGTATGCACATGGTATGGTATCGTTCTATTGTAGCGATTATCGTAGCAATTATCGTTGGAATTATATTATCATTTAAGTTTAAAGAACATCAATTAAGAGATGATCACTTCCCAGAAGTGAATCATAAGCGTCCATTACGTAAAAAAATGTGGGATGTATGTACGCATGCTGTTGAGGAATTTTTCTCGATGGGAAAATATTTAGTATTAGGTGCCTTAATTGCAGCTGCAGTTCAAACGTTCGTACAAACTTCAACACTGCTTGCTATAGGACAAGGGCCGTTTTCTTCACCAGCTGTTATGATGGGACTTGCTTACATTTTATCACTTTGTTCAGAAGCGGATGCATTTATTGCTTCGTCATTCCAAAGTACATTTTCAACAGCATCACTTGTCGCGTTCCTCGTATACGGACCGATGGTGGATATTAAAAATATGTTTATGATGCTTGCAACATTTAAAACGAAATTTGTAATTGTCGTTACAGTTACAGTTACACTTGTTGTTTATGCAAGCTCACTACTCATTTATGCGATGGGGTGGTAGGTTATGTTTCGAGCATATATATTATTAGGTTTTACAATCTTAATCGCGCAGCTTCATATTTCAGGTAATATTACGAAGTATATCAATATGAAGTATGCCTATTTATCAAAAACAGCAGCTATTATTTTAGGTTTTTTAACGGTCGTTCAAATTATTATCGTTTTCCAAAAAGAACATCAAAAAGAAAAAGAAAGAGAAAAAGAACAGCACAATTGTGGTTGCGATCATAGCCATTGCGGACATGATCATTCAAAAGATGAGAATACATGGTGGAAAAAAGCATTTTCGTACACATTGTTTTGTTTTCCGATAGTCTCAGGATTGTTTTTCCCAATTGCAACGTTAGATTCAGATATTGTTAAGGCGAAAGGGTTTCATTTTCCTGTTGCGCAAGCAGAAAGTAAAGATCCATTTATGACAAGGCAATTTCTAAGACCTGACACGAGCATTTATTACGGGAAAGAAGGATACCGTGGTGTAATGGAAAAAGGGAAAAAAGAGTTCGTTACGAAAGATAGTATTACTTTAAAAGATGAAGATTTCCTAAAAGGGATGGAAACAATTTATAATTATCCTGGCGAGTTTACTGGGAAAAAATTATCTTTTAAAGGGTTTGTTTTCAAAGATGATTCTTCTAAAAAAGAACAATATTTCTTATTCCGTTTCGGTATTATACATTGTGTAGCGGATTCTGGTGTATATGGTATGTTAGTGAAAAAACCAGAAGGAGTAGAATGGAACAATGATGATTGGATTCAAGTTGAAGGAGAAATAGCAACGGAATTTTATCAGCCATTCCATGCGAACATTCCGGTTTTAGAAGTAACGAAATGGAATAAAGTTGAACAGCCGAAAGAACAATATGTATTTAGAGGAGCCGATTGATCACATCGGTTCTTTTTTGTGGACTAAGAGTTCTGAATGTTGTTAATATTAAACGTGTAGTGATAGTAAGTTCATACTGTTCTAATGTTAATGGGAAATGGAACTCTTACCGAATTTCTTTGCTCCAGCCGAATTTTGTGGTGGGTAGTTCACTGCCTGCAAATAGTGGATTAAATAATCAAAGAGGTGATAACAATGACTGAAGTAAAGGGAAAAACAGCTAATGAATCCAGAGTGTTTAAAACGAGCCGAGTATTTCCAACAGATTTAAATGATCATAATACGCTATTTGGTGGGAAAATATTAGCCGAGATGGATATGGTTGCTTCTATCTCAGCAACGAGGCATGCAAGAAAAGAATGTGTCACAGCATCTATGGATTGGGTAGATTTCTTACATCCTGTTCGCTCTTCAGATTGTGTTAGTTATGAATCTTTTGTAATTTGGACGGGTAGAACTTCTATGGAAGTATTTGTGAAGGTAGTAGCAGAAGATCTAATTTCAGGTGAGAAACGTATAGCAGCAACATCATTTGTTACATTCGTTGCACTTAGTAAGGAGAATAACCCGGTTCCAGTTCCTCGAGTAATCCCTGAAACAGAAGAAGAGAAAGAATTACATCGCATTGCTGTGTTGCGTGCAGAACAACGCCATATACGTAAGGCAGAGAGTAAGAAAGTAGCTACATTACTAACTTTTTGAATTGAATATGTAGTCGTTAAAGGTATTATAACGGACTGATATGTTTTTCATATGAAAAGCGGACACCTAAAAATAGGTGTCCGCTTTTATAGTTTTTTCATCCACATATCATACGAAGATAACTACTTAGCAGAAGCAAGCAGCACCGACGATGATCAAGAGGATAAATAATACGACTAATAGCGCGAATCCATTACCTTGTGCGAAGCCCATTGTTATTTCCTCCTTTTATTTTAAGATACAACATACAATATGCAAATGAGCTATCGTTTGATATGGACATATATCATGGAATGACATATTTTCTTGAATGATAATGTATTAAAAAAGGGAAGATATAGAAATAACAGTAAGTGGAGAAAGGAAAATATCCATGAAACACTTTTTCGCTGTACTCCTTTTTTTAGTAGGTGTATTCATTTGGATGAACATCGATGTGGAAATGGGGAAAAAAATGGCTAGTGAATATGAATTAGGACAAGTTCGATTAGGTGACTTTCAACTATATACGAACGGCGAAGAGTTATATAAGAATTTATTTGAGGATATACGTAATGCAGAAAAGTACATATATATCCATTTTTATATTGTAGGTAAAGATGAAATAAGCCAAGAATTTTTGCAGTTGCTCGAGAAAAAGGCATCGAGCGGAGTAGAAGTAAAATTGTCAGTCGATCGAATAGGTGGATATAAGCTGAAGAAAAAGATAATTCGTCAATTAAAAAGAAACGGTGTCCAGTTTACGTTTAGTAAAAAGCTTAAACTGAAACATGTATTCTATTCATTGCATCAACGGAATCATAGACGTATTGTTACGATAGATGGGAAGATATCATACGTCGGCGGTTTTAATATTGGAAAGGAGTACCTTGGACAAAATCCAAAATTTGGTCCGTGGCGTGATTATCATGTACGAGTCAATGGGAATGGTGCTACCGATATGGAAAGAAAATTTGCTGCTGACTGGAAAGAAGATACAGGAGAAATAATGCCTGTACATGAAAGTTCACCTGCAATAGGGGGTGTGAATTATCAATATTTATTTTCAGATGGAAAAGGTTTATGGGAGAAATATGGAGGGCTTTTAAAACAGGCTAAAAAGTCTTTAATTATTGCTACGCCATATTTTGTACCAAGTAAAGAAATGATAAATGAGTTAAAAGATGCATTACATCGCGGTGTCAATGTGAAAATTCTCGTACCATTTAAAAGTGATGCGGTATTGTTAAAACAAGCGGCTTATCCATATTTGAAAGATATGAACGATGCTGGAGCAGAAATTTATCAATATCGAAATGGTTTTTTTCACGGGAAAGTAACGATCATTGATGGAGAAATTGTCGATATAGGTACAGCGAACTTTGATAATAGAAGTTTTTATTTAAATTGTGAATCTAATTGTCTCATATATGATAAAAAAGTTGTTGCTGACGTATGGAACCGATTAAAAGTAGATTTTCATAAATCAAAAAAATTTTCGAAAGAAGATTTTGAGAAAATTAGTAAATGGGATTGGTTTTTAGCAAGAATAGCAAATGTTATAGCATCATATTTATAGTGTATATACAAAAGAGAAGGGAGGTACTTTCATGGATTGTATGAAAGAATTAATGAGGTATAGTTATATGCTTATAAATAAGGTTGGGGAGTATACAGGAAAGGTAAGAGACGAAGAATTAAAGGAGCTATTACAGCAGCATTTACCTTATATGTTGCAAGCATATAATGAACAAGTGAATTTTCAAGAAGGAGAGAATGTACAGCATATAACTTGTGAACCAATTCCATTTCATTTTCATGAAATGGAAAAGGAAACTGATAGTAAATATACAGGGGATGTCCATATTGCAACTTGTTATATTTCGCATTTAAAACGGTTATCACTAAAGTTCGCTCAAGTGTCAGTTGAAGTTGCGAATCCGGAATTCCGCTCTTTTTTAGAAAATTGCTTCCTGAAAATGAACCGTTATGCCTATAGTGTATGGCAATATGTTGTGAAGAAAGAGTATAAGATTAAACATGTATATGAAAATGAAAAGTTTGCATAAGAAACTAAGACGGAAAGATAGGCGCCTTAGTTTTTTACTTTTCATGGAGAAAAAAGAATAGGAGTCTATATGTATTATCGGAAAATTTACAAAAGTTTACCGTTTATTTACTATTTTTCAATCTTTCCTTTAAAAATAGAGAGTAATATGGGGTTGTACATATTCTATCTAAAGGAGGAAACGCAAATGAACAAATGGGTTAAATCATTAACTGCTATGGCACTTGCAAGTTCTTTATTAATGGTAGGTTGTAGTAAAGGTGAGGACAAGAAGAAAGAAGACGATACAACAACACAACAAGAGGACAAAAAGGATAAAGAAACAAGTGGAACTGAGAAGTCTACGGATTCTAAAGAAAAGAAATAAAATAATAATAATAGAGCTTCCTCCTAAATATGAGGAAGCTTTTTTGTTGTAAATTGAGTGAGATTATTGAAAAATAGAGAAAGAATGAAAAGGGGGAAAACAAATGAAAGTATGTATATTGGGAGCAACTGGGCGAGTAGGTTCAAACATAATAAAATTAGCATTAAAGGATTCAGCTGAAGTGACTGCATTAGCGCGTGATGTAAATAGAATGGAAATACATCATGAAAGGTTACGAGTCATAGAAGGTAATGTATGGAATGAAAATGATATAAAGAAAGCGATAGAAGGAAGCGATATAGTAATTAGTGCACTTGGTACGGATCAAAATGGGACATTAGCGAAGAGTATGCCACAAATTATAAAGCAAATGAAAGAAGAAGGAGTTCATAAAATCATTACAATAGGAACAGCTGGTATTTTACAAGCGAGAACAAATTTAAATTTATATCGTTTTCAATCAACTGAATCAAAAAGGAAAACGACAACAGCAGCAGAAGATCATTTAGCTGCATATAAGATACTTAGTCGTAGTAATTTATGTTGGACGGTCGTTTGTCCGACGCATTTAATAGACGGTGATGTGACAGGGGTATATCGAACTGAAAAAGATGTATTACCAGAAGGTGGAGCGAAAATAACAGTTGGTGATACAGCGCAATTTACGTGGAATCTATGTAGTGAAAACAAATATGAGAATAGTCGAGTCGGAATTTCCTATTAAAAAACCATCCCGAAATTGGGATGGTTAAAAGATGATATAACATACAAATATGATAATCATAATGATTTGGAGAATGGCTTTCGCTACTGTACTGCTTAAAAAACCAACTACAGTAGCAACTCCTACTAGAAAGGCGTCTTTTGGCGCTTTTTTATGCATGAGTTCTGTAATAAATACCGATAAGAACGGTATGATAATTAAACCGAATGGTGGGAAGAAGAAAGAGCCGACAATGATAGAAATCATACCGACACGTTCGCCCCATTTAGAACTCCCATATTTCTTTAGGAAATATCCATTTGCGATAAAATCAGCAACGAAAATGAAAAGTGTGAAAATGACTTGAATAATCCAAAAGGAAGTTGTTAGTTCTCCGCCATTTATACCAAAATGGTAAATGAAATATCCAGCCCATACAGCAAGGATGCCTGGAATGATAGGGTAAATAAAGGCGAGAAATGAAACAATGAAACAGGCAATGATACAGATTGTTAATAATACTGTCACTTTATAACTCCTTCTTCGTGTCTAATTTATGTACCGCAATTTTTTTCACTTGATGTCCATCAAGTTCTAGTGCTTTAAATTGAAAACCGGCAAATTCAATGAAATACCCAGCCTCAATATTTAAGTCCACTGCTTGAGAGAGGAACCAGCCTCCAATTGTATCTAAATCGCTATCATCAATATGTAGGCCAAACATATCATTTACTTCAGAAATGAGCACCTTCCCGTCTAAAACAGTAAGCTTCGGCGTACGTTTTTCAATCATAGGTGATTCATCTGCATCAAATTCATCTTGAATTTCTCCAATGATTTCTTCAAGAATATCTTCCATTGTTAAAAGTCCAGCAGTACCACCATATTCATCCATAACGATTGCCATCTGAACACGATTCTTTTGTAGATGTACGAGTGTTTTGCGAATTGGAACAGTTTCAAATACAGTTAGTACTGGATGTATGTAAGATTCAAGTGGCTTATGAATGCCTTTCGTTTGATCGTGAAATACTTCTTTCGTATTGATCATACCGATAATATCATCTTTATCTTTTTCGATGATCGGATAGCGTGTAAACTTTTCAGTTGCGACGATATTCATATTTTCTTCTAACGTATTTTCAGTAGATAAGCAAATCATTTCTGTACGAGGGACCATAATTTCTTTTGCAACTCGGTCGTCAAATTCAAAAATATTATTCACATATTTATATTCGGTTTGGTTTATTTCACCGCTTTTGAAACTTTCACCTAAAATAAGGCGTAGTTCCTCTTCAGAATGCGCAAGTTCATTTTCTTTCGCAGGCTCTAATCCGAGTAGTTTTGTGAAAAAGATAGCTGCACTATTAAGTAACCAAATGAATGGATACATAATTTTATCAAATAAAATAAGTGGTCGTGCAAACTTAAGTGTGATTGCTTCTGCTTTTTGAATGGCGAAAGACTTTGGAACTAATTCACCTAATACAACATGGAAAAATGTAATAAAACTAAAAGCGATAATAAAGGATAAAGTATTCGCCATTGTTCCAGTAATATTAATCTTTTCAAAGAGCGGTCGTAGTAAATGTTCCACAGTTGGTTCACCAAGCCAACCAAGCCCTAAAGAAGTAATCGTAATCCCGAGCTGACAAGCTGATAAATAAACATCTAAATTAGATAGGACACTTCTTGCAGCTAAAGCTTGTTTATTGCCTTCATTTGCAAGCTGGTCAATTCGACTTTTTCGTACTTTTACAACAGCGAATTCTGATGCAACGAAAAAGCCTGAAATAAGGATAAGTATAAAGATGAGAAAAATATTTAATATGTCCAAGTGTGTTCTCTATTCCGTAGTTTGGAATAAAGATGTCACCTCCTGCAATTATGTTATACTTTTATAATAAATCCAAACGAAAAGAATAGTCAAAGAAAAAGGGTAAATATTGGTATGTTTCTGCAATAGTTTTTGAATTTGCTGTTATTTTGTCCGCTATACAAAAGGAATAACCCTCCACTTTCAGATTCTAGAGGGTTATTTCAAATTAAGGTTTTGGAATACTTCTCGTTAAAGCGTATGATTGTTGTTTAACATGATTTGTCGTCCATAGTGTTTGAAGGAAAGAGAGTATGCAATACGGGATATACAAAAGCAGTAAGCTAATTGTGACAATTACAGGTGCATTTCCGCCGAATTGAACGATAAATTGTAATAGTCCGCTTGCATGAAAAACGCATTCCATAAAAACGAATGAAAGAATAATGGAACCTAGAATAGATTTATGGTTCGAAGTAAGCGCCAAAAACAATGTATCTACAAGGAAAGAAGATTGTTTTATTTCATATTCATTTCTGTTACTTAAGAAAGGGACCCACTTTTTTATTGCTTGCATAACGATAATCATGGAAGCACTACAAACGATGATGAAAGATGAGTAGTAGGGAAGTTTTATAAATTTTGCGATGTATAGGAGTAGAAATAAGACTGAGCATTGTAATAATACGGTACAAAAAGAGTACGGTATCCATCTTAATAAAGAAGTGAACTTCTTAACCGAATGAGGTGCTTTAAAAAATAAATGACCGATCCCTAAACTGATGAAGAATCCGATCGCAAGAGTAAAGGTAAAACGAACAATCGATACAAAATATATTTCCCATATGTAAGGGAATAACGGTGTTGAATGATTCGAAGTATGAACCATCTGATTTGCTGAGAAAAAGATAGATTCGTGCATCCAATCAATCTTTGGAATTGTCATAGAAGAAAGTTGTGCGAAGTTATGAAAAATACTTATAAACCCAGTTATGTATGAGTATTTATGTGTAATGAATAAAGCAGGAATAGGACTAATGATAAAAATAATGAGAACACCGACGATAAATTTACATATATGTGAGCGCAATAAAGACATGTAATCACCTACTCTTAGAATATTCAGAAAATTCTTATTCTTATTTTAGCTTTTTTCTGTGTAAGTTACAATATATTTTTCTTAAAGAAGTTTAGTATTGTAGGGGATATAAGTGAATGAAACGTGAATAAATTATGACAAGAAAATGAATAATTTTCAGAAAAGTAAAATAAATTATTTATTTTTTTCTGAAAATATAATATAGTTATGGCACAGAAAGTATTTTAACATAAGGAGGCTGTTTATGAGGATTAAAGGGAATTATGTGCCGAAAAGGGAAGTTCTATTTTGCTCAAGTTCAATTACAATAGGGGAAGCGCTGAAGCATTTAAATAAAACTGGCTATCGGTGTGTACCAGTTTTAGATGAAAAAAAAGAGAAATATTTAGGGAATATATATAAAGTAGATATTTTAGAATATAAAGGTTCGCTGGAGGAGAGTGTAGTACAATTATTAAACGATAAAGAAGGATATGTCAGAGAAGATTCTTCGTTCTTTAAAGTATTTTTTACAATAAAAAAATTACCTTATTTATCAGTGGTTGATGAAAAAGGAGTTTTCCTTGGAATTTTAACACATAAAAAAGTTTTTGAGTTGTTAGAAGATGCTTGGGGCGTTCATTCTAGTAAATATTCTGTCATGATTGGAACACAAGATTATAATGGGGCCATTCAAAAATTATCGACAGTATTAAAAAAATATACAGGTATCCAAAGTTTAATGACTTTTGATAATGATGCCTTATTAGTTCGTAGAATTATGTTTACATTAGGAGAAGAGTTTAACGACGGTGAATTAGAGACGTTATTGACAGATTTAGAAGATCACGGATTTAGAGTTGTGTATGTGGAAGAGATGAAAAATCCACGTGAAGTTGAAACGATAGAGTAACATGCAAAAGCCATCTAATTATGTTGGATGGCTTTTGCTATGTTACGTGCATAAAGTTATTTGAAAATAATGATAGGATAAAAGGTGGGATTGTAACAATATTTGTGTAAAAGAATAAAAAATGTAGATAATTTTGATTTTCAAAAAAATCAATTTGAAAATATGTTTTTATTTTTCAACTAAATATGTTACTATATGTGTGATAAAAACAAAGAGGTCTGACAACTATACTCCACGCAATACCACTCTAATGAGTTAAATATTCAAAAAAATCAAAATTAATAGTTAGAGTAAGAATAAGGGGAATGGAGAAATTATGGAGAAAGACACTGCTTTGTAAGGGGCATATTTTATCATCTTGAGCAGAGAGGAGGATGCATAGCATATTGTGAAAATAGAGATAAACAATGAAAAAGTGCTATGCAAATGAAAAGTATGAAGGGACGTTTAAGGCCAGGTGATACGATAGCAATTGGTTTAATGTTATTTGCACTATTTTTAGGAGCAGGAAATTTAATTTTCCCACCAGTTTTAGGGCAACAAGCTGGAGAGAATGTTTGGATTGCTACAATTGGATTCCTTGTAACGGGAGTCGGATTACCCCTATTAGCTGTAACAGCTGTCGCGTTTGTAGAGGGGGACTTGAAAGCGCTATCTTCTAGAGTTCACCCTATATTTGCGTTTATTTTCCCATTGATTAGTTATTTAGCGATTGGACCATTTTTCGCGATTCCGCGTACGGGAGCCGTTTCATTTGAAATGGGTATGAAGCCATTTTTATCAGAGGCAATGGTTTCAGAATGGTACATGCTGTTTCTATTCACAATAGTTTTCTTCGGAATAACGTGGTATCTATCATTAAATCCATCTAAATTAGTGGATTGGTTCGGAAAATTTCTTACACCATTGTTAGTATTGATTGTCGCTGTTATTGTCGGAAAGGCAATTATTGATCCGATTGGAGAGCCAGCTGCGCCGCTAGCGGCATATCAAGAAAATGCTTTCTTTGGTGGATTTATACAAGGATATTTAACGATGGATGCAATCAGTGCTCTTGTATTTGGAATTGTCGTTGTACAAGTTATCCGCTCTAAAGGGATAAAAGAGAGTAGTGAAGTTGCAAAAATAACAGTAGTATCAGGTATTATTGCCGTACTTGGTTTAACTTTAATCTATTTATCACTTGCTTATCTTGGTTCAACAAGTACATCACTTGGTGTATCAGAGAATGGTGGGCTTATTTTAACGAATGTTGTAAATGAGTTATATGGAACAAGTGGTAAAGTTTTATTAGGACTTGTTATTATACTTGCTTGTTTAACAACTTCTGTTGGATTAACATCAGCTTGTGCGGGCTTCTTTACAAACTTATTCCCAAAACTTTCGCATAAAACGATTGTAACAATGGTATGTGTGTTTAGTTTAATTGTATCTAACCTAGGTTTAACACAATTAATCGCAGTTACTTTACCAGTGTTAATGATCATTTATCCAGTTGCAATTGTATTAATTGTACTTTCTTACTTCCATAAATGGATTGGGAAGCGTAATACCATTTATATTGGAGCTATTTTTGGAGCATTGTTAATTAGCTTCTTTGATGGTTTAGAAAGTGCGAACATTAAAATTGACGCGATTTCTAACGTACTACAAATGTTACCATTATATAAAGAAGGAATAGGGTGGTTAATCCCATCATGTATTGGCGGGATTCTCGGTTTCTTCTTCTATAAATCAAATGAATCAAGTGAACTACAAAAGAAAGGTGCTTAGGCGCCTTTCTTTTTTTAAAGGTGATTTTTACATTTTGTCTAAGTAATAAATGGGAGGAATGATAAAATGGCCAATTTTGAAGATTTTTTAACTTTGGATGTAAGAATTGGAACTGTAACACATGCTGAGGAATTTAAAGAAGCGAGAGTTCCAGCCATTAAGCTGAAAATTGATTTTGGAGAGCTTGGAGTTAAGCAGTCAAGTGCTCAAATTACGAAGAGATATACCCCAGAAGATTTAATCGGTCAGCAAATCGCTGCTGTTGTAAATTTTCCGCCAAAACGTGTAGCTGGATTTAAATCAGAAGTACTTGTTTTAGGAGGAGTACCTGAAGCTGGTGATGTCGTATTACTGCAGCCGAATATGGAATTACCAAATGGAACGAAAATTAGTTAGTGTAAAGGCGGGGGAACATGGATATTGGACGAGAATATTTACAATGTACCATTTCAAATTTTAAAGCAACAAAGAAACAAGGAGAGAGGGTACTTTCGCAATTATCGTATGAACAGATTGAATGGTCTTCTCATGAAGAAACAAATAGCATAGCAATCATAATTAAGCATCTGCACGGTAATATGCGTTCTAGATGGACGGATTTTTTAACGTCTGATGGTGAAAAAATAGATCGTAACCGAGATGCTGAATTTGAAGATGGCTATCATTCTAAGGAAGAGGTTCTTACAGCATGGAATGAAGGATGGGAATATGTTTTTAAAACGATGAATGTCCTAACGCCGGAACATTTATTACAGACGGTATATATTCGCGGTGAAGCACAGACTGTTATGCAAGCAATTGAAAGACAAATTTCTCATTATGCTTTGCATATTGGACAGATTATTTACATCGGTAAAATGTTAAAAGAAAATGAGTGGGAATGTTTAAGTATTCCGAGAGGACAGTCTGCACTTTATGTAGAGAAAAAACGTTCCACATAATAATAGGAAAGAAACCGATATAAAATGGGGAATAAGAAAATAGCCCAAATAATAGAGTGTTCTGTAATCATAAGAATGCTGCCAACAATAAGTCCATATATAATAAGAAAGAAATTAAAAAGTGTATTCACAGGGATGAATCGTGAGATGAACACTTGCTGTCGTTTAAAGCAATCACTGTGAAATAAATAAAAGCGGAAGTACGATGTGGCAGTAATAAGATCTTTCTTTCGCGCAATTCTTTTTTTGCATATATGACAGATGAATGGTGGTCGCATTTCATTACGCTCCATGTTTCATATTTATAATCATGTAAGACAAAAGTAAGTATAAAGTGTATATCCCTATATATGCTCCTGATATAAGAAAAAATGGATTTAGTAAAATACCATGAATGCTTGTCATAAAAACTAAATCTTGTATTAAAACATCGTATATATTAATAGAAATACTTGTACCGAGTACATAAAGTGCTAAGTACGCTGAAATATGTAGAGCAACACGGATTGTAGGATGCTTAGCAAGCCAGTAAAAAATAAATGATAGTACAATGGGTAATGTTCCTATTAGTAGCTTCAATTCATTTCACCTCATAAACAATATAGCCGGAATTTAGACGGTCTATTCTCTAGAGCTTGTACATAACTTGGAATAGAGAGGGTGATAGTATGAATCGAGGCTTTTTTTATGTGAAATTCACAAGTGTACGTAAGTTAGTTTTATTTATTATTGCTACAGTACTTGCGACTTTTTTTCTTATTAGTATGATGGTAACTTCTATGAAAGAGACAAAGTCAACGTATTTATATAATTGGTTAAATGAGCTATCGATGAATGGTTACATGTACGTTCTTGGGAAAGAGAATCATTATTTTACACAGGAGTATCGAAATTTAAATCAAGATTTTTCGATTTCTTCTTTTCTCTTTTCGATGGCTACGAATATTCGCTTTAACGATGTTCGCAGTTTTGTCGGTAAAGAGCTACCTGGTTTTGGAAAGTACGATACAGAAATTGTAATTGCGGGTGAAGGGACAAATTATTCTAACTTACCGATAGAGTCGAGCGTTCCACTTGAAGAAGTAGTAAAAGAACGGACTGGTGAAGCTGGACAGGCTCAAAAGCCAGATACGAACAAAGAGAAAAAGCAACCGGCTCAAACGACAGGAAAAAGACAAGTTGCGTTTATTTATCATTCGCATAGTTGGGAATCTTATTTGCCGTTACTTAATTTAGCAAACGATCCAAATCCGAATAAAGCGACCAGTTCTGTTACGAACATATCAATAGTGGGCGATCGATTTCGTGAGCAATTAGTAAGCGAAGGGATCGGAGCTACTAACGACAAGACAGATATCGGCCAAAAGTTGATTAGTAAAGGGTTAAATAGTAATAGTTCTTACAAAATGTCACGGGAAATTGTACAAGAAGCAATGACTGGCAATAAAGAACTACAGTACTTTTTCGACTTACACCGTGATAGTGCTCGGAAGAATGTTACGACAAAAACCATTGGCGATAAATCATATGCGAAGCTTGCATTTGTAGTAGGGAAAGGAAACAAAAACTATGAAAAAAACTTGCAATTAGCAACGGCTTTACATGAGGCGATTAGCAAGAAGTATCCAGGTGTAAGTCGTGGTGTCATTCAAAAAGGATTCCAAACAGGAAATGGTGTCTACAATCAAGACTTATCAGGGCAAGCGATATTAATTGAAGTTGGTGGTGTAGATAATACAGAGGAAGAACTAAATCGATCGATTGATGCCCTTGCTAAAGCGTTTGGTGAATATTTCTGGCAGGCAGAAAAGGTGAATGGATAAAGTGAAACATAAATAAGTGGAAGAATTTGAAAAAACGTGAGTGTAATACTTACGTTTTTTTGTCATGATGAGACGTCACAGAATAGACATAATTTGTCGTTGTTATAGTAATATCGAAATTTGTCAAATTATACTGGGAGATTTACAAAGGGATTTTCAGGAAAGTAGAGAAAATCTTTTTACAAGGAAAACTTTTTATTATGAAACTGATAGGGTGATAGAAGTGATTAGGGAGATCAAAATAGAAGATGCAGCACTATTTTTGCAATTAAGTAGGCAACTGGATGAAGAAACGAAATTTATGCTATATGAACCAGGAGAAAGAAAATTTACAGCCGAGCAACAAGAACAGATGATTCATCGCTTTATAGAAAATAAGTATGCTACGATATTGGTAGCAGTTGAAGATGAGAGAATTGTAGGGTTTATTTTAGTGAATGGAAATCATATTCAAAGAAAAAGACATGTAGCAAGTATTGTAATTGGTATTTTGCAAGAGTATAGCGGGCGAGGTATTGGGACGAGATTGTTTAAAGAGGCTGAGAAGTGGGCAAGATTACATGATGTATGGCGTTTAGAATTAACGGTAATGGCCCACAATACAAGAGCTCAGACACTATATACAAAAGCTGGATTCGAGAAAGAAGGTGTCAAAAGAGCTGCTCTTATTATCGATGGAGAGAACATCGATGAGTATGAAATGGCCAAATTATTAAAATAAGAGGTCGTTATATGAAAAAAAGATGGACACTACTTGGTATCGTAGCGATGATACTCATTGTTGGAGTAGCAGGAATCAATTATAAAATGTATAAGGATAAGCAGGCGCGTGAGGTAAATGTAAATAACATATTTCCGAAAGCGAAAGAAACGATTGCGAATATGGATGGTGATATTGCGGTCATTAGTAATCCGAATTCGATGCTTGTGCTTGTAAATAAAAGTAGGCGTTTGCCAGATGGGTATAGACCGCCAGATTTAGTTATTCCGAAAGTGCGCTACTCAAGTGAAGGTGATCAAGAAAAGAAAAAAATGAGGAAAGAAGCAGCAGGGGCGCTTGAGGAAATGTTTCAGCAAGCTGATAAGGAGGGCGTTTTTCTTTTTGCGGTTTCTGGATTTAGATCTTTTGATCGACAAAAAGCATTAAATACGATGTATAAAAAACAAGATGGAGAAGCAAAAACAGCGATGTCTAGCGCAGTTCCTGGAACGAGTGAACATCAAACTGGTCTAGCTATGGATATTACATCTCAATCTGCTAAGTTTCAATTAGAGACGATTTTTGGCGAAACGAAAGAAGGGCAGTGGCTTTCTGAAAATGCCCATAAATTTGGTTTTGTCATTCGATATACAAAAGAGAAAGAATCGCTTACAGGTTATCGATATGAACCATGGCATGTGAGGTATGTGGGAAATCCACAAGCTACATATTTATATGAAAATCAACTGACACTTGAAGAAGTAACGTAGTGAACAATTGAGGGGAGAGAAGGATTATGACGGTGTTATATAAGAAAAAAGTACACGCATATGTAACAAGAGAAAAAGAAGGAGTTATGCAACTGCTTGTTTTTAAACATCGTGATATACCTGAAGCTGGTATACAAATACCAGGGGGAACAGTTGACGAAGGGGAAACGTTAGAAGCAGCACTTTTACGTGAAGTACAAGAAGAATCTGGATTACGTCATTTATGCATAGAAAGATTCCTAGCCGATTACATCATACTTGTGAAAGACAAAAAAGAATATCAAAAGCGCCATTTCTTCCATGTAACGTTACTAACAGATGTAAAAGATGATTGGGAACATATTGTAAGTGCTGGTGAGGAAGATGAAGGTTTAGTATTTTGCTACGAATGGATTGATATTGCAAAATGCCCTGAATTAGCCGGAAAACAAGGTGAGTTTTTACATTTGCTAGATGAGGTATATGTAAAGTAGTAAAAGAGTCTGAAGCGGAAGTTTATTCGTTTCAGACTTTTTTTATTTTTCAGGAAATAAAAGGTTTTTACATCGGTAAGTTGAATTCCTTTAAAGGGATTGTATTTGTATATACGAGGAGCGGAGAAAATGAACAAGTAATAAATACATGATATCAATAAAAGGATTTATAGAAGGAGAATGACGATGGAGATTCAGTTCAATGCACGATTACAAAAAGAATTAACAATTCATGATATACAAGTAGCGATGGAAGCTGGGCAATTAACTTCAAAAGAATTAGTTATGTATTACCTTCATAGAATCGCAAGATATGATCAAGATGGACCAAAAATTAATTCTATTTTAGAAATCAACCCGGATGCAATCTTTATTGCAGAAGCGTTAGATTATGAAAGAAAGATAAAAGGTGTAAGAGGTCCATTACATGGTATACCTGTGTTACTTAAGGACAATATTGAAACGAATGATTCCATGCATACAAGTGCAGGTACGATTGCCTTGGAACAAAATATTAGTAGTGAAGATGCATTTCTTGTGACGAAACTGCGAGAAGCAGGAGCGGTCATAATAGGAAAAACAAATATGACAGAATTAGCAAATGCAATGTCATTTGACATGTGGGCTGGATATAGTGCAAGAGGTGGACAAACAATAAACCCTTACGGTACAGGTGAGGATGATATGTTTGTTGGTGGCTCAAGTACAGGATCTGCGATAGCAGTTGCTGCTAACTTTACTGTAGTATCTGTTGGAACGGAAACAGATGCTTCTATATTAAGTCCAGCGGTTCAAAACTCTGTAGTTGGTATTAAACCGACTGTCGGTTTAATTAGTCGTAGAGGTATTATTCCGTTTACGTATTCGCAAGATACAGCCGGTCCGTTTGCTAGAACAGTAACAGATGCCGCTATTTTGCTAGGGAGTTTAACTGGGGTAGATGAGAAGGATGTAGCTACTTATAAAAGTGAAGGTATAGCAGAGCGTGATTATACAAAGTATCTTGATGTTAATGGCTTACATGGAGCAAAGATTGGTGTATTTAGCAATGCACCGAAAAATTATTATGAAACTGGAGAGTACGATGAACAATTGTTTAAGGAAACAATTGAGGTGTTGCGTAGTGAGGGAGCAACAGTAATAGAAAATATTGATATTCCTTCTTTTCATAGAGAATGGAGCTGGGGAGTTCCGCTTTATGAACTAAAGCATAGTTTAGATAACTATCTTTCTAAATTACCTTCTACTATTCCAGTGCATTCTATTTCGGAGTTAATGGCGTTTAATGAAAACATAGCTGAAAAAGCTTTAAAATATGGACAAACTAAGTTAGAAGGAAGAAAAGATTTTCCCAATACGTTAAGGAATCCTGAATATATAAACGCAAGATTAGAAGATATATATTTTTCGCAAGAACAAGGTATTGACTTTACACTGGAAAAATATAATCTCGATGCAATTTTATTCCCTTCCTATATCGGCTCCACTATATGTGCGAAAGCGGGTTATCCGTCTATAGCAATACCGGCAGGATATATGGATAACGGGAGACCGTTTGGAATTACTCTTGCAAGCACGGCTTTTTCTGAGGGGACCTTGATTAAACTAGCATACGCTTTTGAACAAGCGACAAAACATAGAAAAATTCCGAGTTTGTCATAAATAGAATATACAAAAAGGACAGGAGTTCCTGTCCTTTTTGCTTTATTGATTACATTGAAATATCTTTCTGATCTGTCTTATGATATTTTAATAGGCTGAAAGATAAACAAGCAGAGCATAAAATAAGAAAAGCAGCGATGATATAAATCGTACGAACACCAAATAAATCGGTAATAATTCCAACGCTAAGCATAGAAAGACCAGAAGCTGTAGAGAGGAGTGCACCATGAGCTGTATACATTTTTGATAGTAAAGTAGGGGCGACACTGGATTGTAGCACTGTCGTTTGAGAAATATCTCTAATTTGATAACATGGACCCATTAGAACGCATAGAAAAAGCGCAATAAACCCGCTACTTGTCATACCATATAAAAATGTAAGAATACTAAACATAAGAGAGCCTATCGCCATGGAACGTATTAAATTGTTTTGAATGTATGTACTCATCTTCCACGCTAATATCCCGCCAATTAACGTCCCTACATAATAACTTGTATTAATATACCCCCACCATTCTTCCCCTTTATGAAGGACAGTCGTTACATAAGCCATCGTAATAGCACCGATCCATATCGTCCCTGCGAAAGTTTCAATTAAGTCCATACATGTAACGATCCGGAGAGACGGGTTCTGAAATAAGAGTTTCCACCCTTCCAATAAAGCAGTGCCTTTTGAAGAAGAAGGCTCTATTACTCGTTCATTATGTATGGAACATAATGAAACGTGTAGTGCAACACATCCAAAAATCATCAATATGTTATTAATCATAAGTGTAGAAGTGGCGCCGATTAGAATAACAATAACACTTGTAAATGAAAAAGCAGCGGCCTGCGCAATTTGTGTGGAAAAGGAAAAAATACTATTTACTTTTACTAATTTTTCTTTTTGTGTAAGGCGAGGCAGGATACTGTATAATAATGGTGCGCTCCAGCCGCTACATAATGAAATGAAAAAAATGAAAATGAATAGTGCTACAACGTTTGTGGACAGGGCTGGGAATAATATCATTAATAAAAATAATAGAGCAGTTTTTGTCCATTGTAGTGTAAAAAGTAATGAATGAGATGGAAAACGATTCATTATAAGTGGTGCAGATGTATTTGCTATAAGATTAGTTATGACTTGGAGTAATGGAAACAGAGCAGTTAATGTTGCTGATTTAGTTGTGATATACATATGGGTTGTAATAATCATGATGTATACGATGTCAGCGAGAGTAATGCATATTTTTGATCCTAAATAGTAAGTTAATGAACGATTTTGCAAATAAATACACCCCTTTCTTTTAAAAAAAATTCACTAGCCAGAATAATTATAATTTGGAAATTAAATTTTCGAAAGAATTTAATTTTTTGTCACTTTTTGAAAGGGATTTTCATGTATAATGAAGAATATATTAATATAGTATTTTAATAATACTCATTATAACAGTGAATATGTACAATAGCTTGTAGTAAGCGCCCATGTATAAGAAAGGGCGGATAAACCATTCTTTTTTTCATATACATATAGAAAATGAGAAAGAAAGTGAGGGTTGTATATGGCTGCTTGGGTAATTTGGTTTATAATAGCGGGTATTTTATTTATTGCAGAAATGTTGTCGATTACGTTTTATATGCTTTGGCTTGGAATTGGAGCTGTTGTCGGAGGTCTAATTGCTTTGTTTGCTCCTGATGCGCTACTGTTACAAGTTATTGCTGGCGCGATTGTAAGTTTAACATTGACTTTCTTTACGAAAAGAATTTCAAAAAACTTTCGAGAAGCAAAAGGTTTTACTGATACAGTAGATATGTTAGTCGGTAAAAAAGGGATTGTTATGCAAGCGATTACAAGTGAAGCGAATGGTATTGTGAAGGTGGATGGAGATACTTGGACAGCTATTGCAGATGATCCAATTGATGCTGGAGAAAAAGTTATTGTTATAAAGAGGAATAGTACTATATTACAAGTGAAAAAGGAGAGTGAATAAATATGGCAGTAGCATTAACATTAACCATTATTTTCGCACTAATTGTTGTTACATTTATCGCATTAACAATTAAAATTATTCCACAGCAAAAAGTTGGAGTCGTTGAAAGATTTGGTAAGTTTCAGCGTATTATGCAGCCGGGATTAAATTTATTAATACCAATTGTAGACCGCGTTCGTGTATATCATGACTTACGTATTCAACAAACGAATGTACCACCGCAGAAGGTAATTACGAAAGATAATGTACAAGTAGAAATTGATACAATCATTTTCTATCAAATTGTGGAACCAGAACTTGCGACATATGGTATTTCGAACTATGAATATGGTGTTCGTAACATTACTTCTGCAACGATGCGCCAAATTATTGGTAAAATGGAACTGGATGAAACGTTATCTGGTCGTGAAAAAATTTCAACAGAAATTCGCTTAGCACTTGATGAAGCAACAGAAAAATGGGGCGTTCGTATTGAACGTGTTGAAGTTGTTGATATTAATCCGCCGAAAGATGTGCAAGCATCAATGGAAAAACAAATGAAAGCAGAACGTAATAAACGTGCGATCATATTAGAAGCGGAAGCTGCAAAACAAGATAAAGTCCTTCGTGCTGAAGGGGAAAAGCAAAGTAAAATATTAATGGCTGAAGGGGATAAAGAAGCACGTATTCGAGAAGCTGAAGGTATAAAAGAAGCGAAGGAACTAGAAGCGCAAGGGGAAGCAAGAGCGATTGAAGAAATTGCAAAAGCAGAACAAAATCGAATTGAATTACTTCGTGCAGCAGATTTAGATGAACGCGTACTTGCTTATAAATCATTTGAATCATTGATTGAGGTTGCAAAAGGACCAGCAAATAAAGTCTTTATTCCGTCTAATGCAATTGAGACACTTGGTACTCTTGGGGCGATTGGAGAAATCTTTAAAGAAAAACAAGCGAAGAAATTGCCTTCTTCAGATACACCAAAAGAACAATAAGAGTGAAAAAGAGAAGTGGGATGCCATTTCTCTTTTTATTTTTTATCATTGGATTAATTTATTGAGTACATTTTTCATTCTTAGATGAATGGGGATTACTTTATTATTTTGAAAAATTTCAATAATATGTTAAAATTTAATCTTGATTTTAAGGAGAGAAGGGGAAATAAGAATGCAAATACTACTAATAAGACACGGTGAATCCGAAGCAGATATTTTACATGTACATGAAGGACGAGCTGACTTTGAATTGACAGAAAAAGGAAGATGGCAAGTGCAAAGGCTTGTACGGAAGGTGAAAGAGGATTTCCCGCCAGATTTCATTTGGGCAAGTACATTAAAACGTGCTCGCGAAACGGGTGAAACATTAGCAGAAGGAATTGGATGCTCAATTCAACTAGAAGAGGAATTAATGGAGTTCAATAATGGGGTACAAGCAGGTCTTTCATTTGAAGAAGCAAAGAAATATCCAGAGCCAAAGTTTCTTCATGATCGTTTTGAAAACGGGGAGTCATTTATTGAATTTAGAATGAGAATAGAAGGAATCTTTTCTAAAATCGTGACAGAGAATACTTATGAACGGATAGCAATTGTTGCACACGGTGGTGTAATAAATAGTATATTACGTGCATTTTTCAAAATGCCAATCTCAATGGATTATTACTTTAAAATGGGAGATACGGGAATCAGTTTAATTGAAATTGATGGGGAACAAAAAACGGTACATTTCATTAATGATACGAATCATTTGGACGGGATATAAAGACCCATGTACAAAGTAGTGTTCTTTGATGTTGACGGTACGCTTTTAAGTGAGATTGATAGAAGTATGTACGAAAGCACAAAAGAAGCGATACAAAGTTTAATAGATAAAGGAATTCACGTAGTTGTTACAACAGGGAGACCATATAGCTTATGTTCGCAATTTAAGGAACTAGGCATAAATACGTTTATTTCTGCAAATGGTGCACATATTAAGTGTGGAGAAACAATTCTACATAAATCAGTACTTTCTAGTGAAATCGTTCATGATATCTCGGAGTTTGCTGAATTACATGGTCACGGTATTTCTTATTTTACCGAGGATTTTGCAATGAACGGAATAGCCTCGGATAATGAGCGTGTAATGCAAGCGCTTAGCGAGACGTTGAATTTAGAGAAATATCCTGAAAAAAGCAGGGATTTGTCAGAAGAGGTCTATTGTTTATGTCTGTATGCAGATGAAATAGAATCTCAAAAATTTATTGAAAAATACCCAATGCTTACATTTGACCGTTTTCATGGTTATGTAATAAACGTATTGGAAGATAATAAAGTATCGAAGCTAACTGCAATTCAAAAGGTATTAGGTCACTTAAACATTTGTAAATCAGAAGCGATTGCATTTGGCGACGGTGGAAATGATATTGAGATGTTGCAGTATGTAGGATTAGGTATCGCGATGGGGAATGGCGGAGAAGAGTTAAAAACAAGAGCTGATTTCGTTACAAAGAAGGCGAGTGAAGGTGGTATTTCCTTTGCCTTAAAGGAGTTTCGTCTTATTGAAAAATAATAGCTAGTCAGTTTGAAAAATCCTGTTTTAATTACAGGATTTTTTTGTCTAACAATATTCTTGCAATAAAAGGAAAAAAATGAGTATAATGAAAAGTAGTTAGGTAAGCTAATTAAATAAAGAGAAAGGAGACTGAAGATGGATGAATTCAAGAAATGATTCTCTTCCTTTAGGGATTGGACCGTATGCAGAGTTAATAAAAAAGACGGCATCAGCGGATACGGATCCAATCGCAGCAAAACTTGGTTTGTTAATGTTATGGACGTCTGATAATGTTCTAGATGCTGTTGACGTAGATTTAGCTCCGCTTGGTATATCGGAAAGTAAATTAGATTTTTTACTGTTGTTTATTTTGCGTGAAATGGAATCAAATGGGGAAGAAGTGAACATGAGTCCTTCGGATATTGCGAGTCGATTAGGAATAACACGTGCTTCTGTCACTGGTCTATTAGATTGGATGGAGAAACGAGAGTTAATCGTAAGATTCCATCATTCTAAAGATCGAAGAAGATTAAAAGTGAAAATTACTCCAAAAGGAAAAGAATTAGTTACGCACTCTTTACCAACTTTTTGGTTATCTTGCGCTTCGTTAGTTGACGATTTTAATCAAGAAGAGCGTCAAGTTTTAGAAAGGTTATTAAATAAAATGCAAGTAAATATGCAGGTGAAATTAGGAGAAGGTAGGTAAATAAGTTGATTATGAGGATCAACTTATTTATTTGAGAATATAATTAGCTTACCTTATTATATGTTTAACTAATTTCATGATCTGTCATGTTTTTTACGATGTAATTAAAATAAGTAAGCGTGCTTTAGAGGTTTTAAATTGATAAAAAATTGTAATAAGGGAGAAATATTATGATGGAAATAGGAAAGGAAATAAATAGTGAAAAGAATTATACAATAATGACCGTTGTATTATGTTGGTCGGGTATGGTAGTGATGTCTAGCTTATATGTAACAATCCCTTTAATTGCACTATTTTCAGAACTTTTTAATGTTTCACTAGCACAAGCTGCAGCTACAGGCAGTATATTTTCTGTTGGCTTTGCTATTGGTTGCTTGTTATTTGGGGCAATCTCTGATAAATATGGGCGGAAAAAAGTGATCTTCATTGGATTACTTGCTCTGTCGATTATTTCGTTTTCCTTAGGGTTTGTGGATAGTATATTGTGGCTTGTTATTTTTAGGGGCTTACAGGGTATTGCAGCAGCTACATTTTCTCCGGTAGCGTTAGCTTACGTTGTAGAAATGTTTCCAGTAGAAAAAAAGGTTACAACAATAGGATTTGTTAGTACGGGTTTTTTAGTAGCTGGAATTGTAGGGCAGGTAATAAGTACGGTTGTTAGTCAACATTTTGGATGGCATATGGTGTTCTTTCTTCTTAGCATTGTCTATATGATTACTGCTGTATGGATTCAGTATTCTCTTCCGAAAGGGGAGATATCTCAATCTTATACTGATATTTTGGGACCGATTAAACAGATAGGTAAAGTCTTTACACATAAAAGCTTATTATTGAGCTATATGATTTCGTTTGTTTTATTAATGGCTTTTGTTAATATGTATACTGTTTTAGGGAATTATTTGAGCTCTCCTACTTATAATTTAACTGCAGAACAAATCCTTTATTTTCGCTTAGCGGGGCTAATTGGTATGCTGCTGTCACCACTTACAGGTCGTTTAACAAAGAGGTTCGAAGTAAGGAAGGTTCTGCAAGGTGGATTGCTAGTCGCTATTTTTAGTCTAAGCGCAATGGGCTTTGTTTCGTATTTGCCTCTTCTTGTCATAATGAGTGTCTGTTTTGTAATAGGTATTGCTATATCCGTACCGTCTTTAGTCGCTCTTGTCGGCCAATTGGGAGGGAAAGCAAGGGGAATAGCAGTTTCAATTTATACCTTTATTTTATTTTTAGGCACTAGTATAGGACCCATCATTTCTATTTATCTTATGAAAATAGGAAGTTATGCCCAAACATTTATTTTATTAGGAATGATACTTTTTATTGGTTTTATAGCTTCTCTATTTATAAATAATGAATGAGTGAAAAATCATTCAAATAAAGGAATGTGAGGATCTTTCGTATGCTCACACAATAAAATATGAATTTGCCCACGATGATGATAAAAGTGTGCAACAATTTCAAGCAACCATTCAAAGCGTGAATAAGAAATCCCCCAATAAGCAGTCTTCATTTCCGCTAATTGTTCATTGGAATAGGATAAAAAAGTTTTAGAAAGTAAATCGTAGCCCTGTATCATCGTTTGTTGTATTTGCGTAATTGTTTCGGGTGTTTGTTCTTTATAGAAAGTATGTAGTTGTTTTTCCGTAATCCCATTTAAAATGAGTAGATCTGCATGGCAAATAAGAGAAAGATGTGCACACATTTCAAATACTGATCGCTTCGAGTGAATGGGGCGTATTTTTAAAGTGTCTTCATTATATTGGTTAAGCATTTGAATAGAAGTATCAACAGCAACTTTAAGTTGATGCAAGGCAGATTCTACAAACATTGTAATTCTCCTCATCTCCGTATATAATAGTTTCTTAAGGGTATTATATCATACTCAAAATTCCGAAAATTCTAGTAGTTTGACTAGCATATTGAAAAGTATTATATTGTAAAAGGTCATATGAAACGTGAAATAGAATGGAATGCAATTATTGAGTTAGGAGTTAGACCAATGAGTTTGAAATATGGAAGAGATACAATTATTGAAGTTGACTTAAATGCAGTAAAACATAATGTAAAAGAATTTAAAAAACGAGTGAATGATGAAAATATTGCAATGATGGCTGCTGTAAAAGCAAATGGGTATGGCCACGGGGCAGTTGAAGTTGCGAAAGCTGCTATTGAAGCAGGAATAAATCAGCTTGCAGTTGCATTTGTAGATGAAGCGATAGAGTTAAGAGAAGCAGGAATTAACGTGCCGATTTTAATTTTAGGTTATACATCAGTAGCAGCTGCTGAAGAGGCAATTCAATATGACGTTATGATGACTGTTTATAGAAGTGAAGATTTACATGGTATAAATGAAATCGCAAACCGTCTTCAAAAGAAAGCGCAAATTCAGGTGAAAATTGATACAGGAATGAGTCGTATCGGTTTACAAGAAGAAGAGGTTAAACCATTTTTAGAAGAATTAAACCGTATGGAGTATGTAGAGGTAGTAGGAATGTTTACACATTACTCTACGGCAGATGAAATTGATAAATCATATACGAATATGCAAACAAGTTTATTTGAGAAAGCTGTCAATGCAGCAAAAGAATTAGGAATTCATATTCCATATATTCATAGTTCAAATAGTGCAGGTTCAATGGAACTAAGTAATACATTTCAAAATATGGTTCGTGTAGGTATTGGAATTTATGGAATGTACCCTTCAAAAGAGGTAGATCATTCAGTTGTTTCTTTACAGCCTGCGTTGTCGTTAAAATCAAAAATAGCTCATATTAAACATGCGAAGAAGAATCGCGGTGTAAGTTATGGGAATACGTATGTAACGACGGGTGAAGAATGGATTGCAACTGTACCGATTGGCTATGCTGATGGCTATAATCGTCAGTTATCTAATAAAGGGCATGCATTAATAAATGGAGTTCGAGTACCTGTTATTGGCCGTGTTTGTATGGATCAGCTCATGTTAGACGTTTCAAAAGCAATGCCAGTACAGGTTGGGGATGAAGTAGTATTCTACGGTAAACAAGGCGAAGAAAACATTGCAGTAGAAGAAATCGCAGATATGTTAGGTACCATTAACTATGAAGTTACATGTATGCTAGACAGAAGAATCCCGCGAGTGTATAAAGAAAATAATGAAACGGCTGCTGTCGTAAATATACTAAGAAAAAACTGAATCGTTATGATTCAGTTTTTTTATTTTTGACAAATGAAAAATGCTCTATTTGTACCGTGTATTTGAATGTTCTTAAAACCTACAGATTCCAACGAAGAAATTATTTCTTCATTGGAATAACAAGCTTCCTCAAAAGAAAAGTCACTTCTTGTCCAAGCATTATCTAGATCATGTTTAAATAGTATAAAGTTCATTATTGCTTTTTTATTTTCGTTATCATAGGTAGAGTCAATCGTACATACATATTCTTCCGCTGAAATATGAAATGAAGCAATCCAATTTTCAAGAAAACCTTTCTCCATATTCATATCAAATACGAATGTACCTTCGCTATGTAATACGGAGTAAACATTACGAAAAACATTTTTTAATTCATCTAATTTTAAAATATGGTTTAAGCTATCACCGGTAGAGATAACATAGTGAAATTGTTCATTTATATTGAAATAACGAGCATCATCGACGATAAAGGTTGCGTCTGGCGCGTTTTGACGTGCGTATTCAATCATTTGAGCAGAACCATCTATACCAGTTACTACAAAAGTATTATCAATTAATTTCTTAGTAAGGTGACCAGTCCCGCAGCAAAGATCTAAAATATGAGAATGAGGTGGTGCATATTGTAAAACGAGTTTTTCCAAAAGTAGATAGGAGTGTTCAGCATAATGCCCCCAATGTTTATTATAAATGGATGCGAAAATATCATAATCAGAATAAATTAGTTTTTTAGACATATGTATTCACATCAAGATTCATTACATTATAATAATCATGCTTCGTTTTTATTTCAAAACCACATTGTGTATATAGTTTTAAAGCATTGTTATTTTTCGTTTCGACGTCTAATTCAATTGTTGATATTCCTTCTGAAATAAGGGTATGTACCATATAACTAAGAATATCTTTTCCGTATCCTTTACCTTGATAAGAAGGATGAACGGCGAAGCCTGATAGTGTAGTAGATTGCTCATGCTCAGAAACTGTAATCGTTCCTATCACTTTGTCGTCGATAAGAGCACTGTAAACTTGATGAGAAGGTGAACTCATCATTTTTTGTAACCATGTAGCGGTATTTTCTACTGAATCTCCAAAAGCTTTACTGGAAAGTTCAATAAGATCAAGAAGTGATTCTGAAGATGCAAGAGTAAGCTGTATAGTATGCTTTGTTGTTTTTGGCCCTTCTTTTGTTTTGAACGCCATACTATATTCACTATATAAATAAGGTAACTTCAAACGTTTTGCAAATTCTTTCCCAGAAATAGAATCTCCATTCATAATAAGAAGAGCTTCATTTGCCTCTCTTGTTCGTATTTCTTTCATTGCGGTTTGTAGAAGAGTAGTGCCTATATGTTGTTTCCTATAGTTCGGATGAACAAACCCTAGTAACTCCAGTTTTGTCGGTCTTTCAAAGTCATACATACTTAATACACCAATTAATTGAGTATTATCATAAAATAGGAAATCATATATCTCTTCATTGTTACGAGCAGTTAAAAAGTTTACATGTAAATCTGAAGAGTAATTAATTTGATCGTGTTGCCCACAAATATGAGCTAAATCTTTCATTTGCTGAATTTCGTTTGCTGTTAAAGATTTCTTTCGTTCAATATTCATTTCATAATCCCTCGCATTCATATTTAAAAATAGGATGGATGACTTAGCCATTTTTTTAACTCCACACTGCCCTGAACAGATAATAACCGGTACAAATATCGATAGGGAGGTCTACATTCTGTAAGATCAGGAATGGGCATGATGGTTTCGTAACCTAGTTTAAAAGCATGAGCTTCTTTTTCTGTAAACGCATATTCTAAGCCGATAAAATCAAACTCCCTTGGAGCAACTGCGTAGGCTTCTGTATCTACTAAACCTGTAATAGTTGTACCATCTGATAAAAACTGAGTAGGGTCCATATCAATTAAAACGAGCGTTGATTTCTTTGGTGCTGGTAAGGAAGAAAGTTGTGATTCAAAAGTAGGAAATGCATTTTGTATGTGTTCATTATCGGAATAAAACATATTCACAAGCTCTTTACTCACATTTAAAATGTGTGATTGGAATTCATCTAGTGTAATTTGGAAGGACCCTGACACATTTCCTATGTAATCGGCTTTGAATGTATGTATTTCTGCAAGCCCTTTTCCTAGACTGAATAAAATAGAATCTGGTTGCCCGATAAAAGATTGAACTGTGTTACCTACTAACTTTTCGGCTACAACGAATTCACGCCCATTTAAAATATGTTTTTCTAATATTGCTGGGATAGGAAGGTTAGTATGTTCTTGCAGCAATGTATGCACAGCATCTAAATGATGTACGTTCCTTGGATCAATTCCAAATAGGTTTTTACATCCCCACCAAAAATCATTATTTGGTTCTTCATTGATTTTAGAAGAACGAACGATAACTTCTGCACCTTCTGTTCGGACGAGAAACACATCGCTTGCATGGTCTTCATAACCTGGGTGTAAAGTTTGAACAGATAAAATAGGTAAAGTGAATAGCTGTTGTAGCATAAAGACGCTCCTTTTTTTCTGTAAATTCTATAAATTCATTATATAACAGAATATGTACTAAGAGGATAATGATGTGGAAAACATAGAACTTAAATAAATTTATGGTGAGAAATAAGTATGGAAATTTTATTTTTCTAGTTTTGTATGAATTATCAAAATAATATTCTGTTGATAAATCTATAAAAATACTTTAATGTAAATCTCATATTTTTCAGTAAATGAAGAGTTAAGCGTGCTTTTATGAGAGTTATAATGTAGGTTATGAAAAATATTTCTCAATAATAAAATGAAGAGAAAAATATGAATAAGTAGAATAGATTCCTTTATAATAGTATTAAATTAATTAACATAATTAATTATTAATAATATTAGATAGGAGAGAATATGATGGCAAATGTACTCGTAATAAATTTCCCTGGAGAAGGTCATATAAATCCGACTTTAGCTATTGTAAGTGAGTTAATTCGGCGAGGAGAGACAGTTGTTTCGTATTGTATTGAAGATTATAGAAAGAAGATTGAAGCAACAGGTGCAGAATTCCGAGTGTTTGAGAATTTCCTCTCTCAAATTAATATTATGGAGCGAGTAAATGAAGGCGGGAGTCCTTTGACGATGCTATCTCATATGATTGAAGCATCAGAGCGTATTGTTACTCAAATTGTAGAAGAAACAAAAGGGGAAAAGTACGATTACATGATATACGATAATCATTTTCCGGTAGGACGTATTATAGCCAATGCTTTAAAATTACCTAGCGTTTCTTCTTGTACAACGTTTGCTTTTAATCAATATATTACTTTTAACGATGAACATGAATCAAGAAAAGTAGATGAAACGAATCCATTGTATCAATCTTGTTTAGCGGGAATAGAAAAATGGAATAAACAGTATGGAATGAAATGTAATAGTATGTATGATATTATGAATCATCCTGGTGATATTACTATTGTATATACTTCAAAGGAATATCAACCACGTTCAGATGTATTCGATGAATCGTATAAGTTTGTCGGCCCATCCATTGCTATGCGTAAAGAAGTAGGCAGTTTTCCTATGGAAGATTTAAAAGATAAAAAATTAATTTTCATTTCTATGGGAACAGTTTTTAATGAACAACCTGAGCTATATGAAAAATGTTTTGAAGCGTTTAAAGATGCAGAAGCGACAGTTATATTGGTTGTTGGTAAGAAGATAAATATAAGTCAATTTGAAAACATTCCGAATAACTTTAAATTGTTTAATTATGTGCCGCAATTAGAAGTGTTACAGTATGCTGATGTATTCGTGACACACGGTGGCATGAATAGTTCGAGTGAAGCATTATATTACGGTGTTCCGTTAGTTGTAATTCCGGTAACAGGAGATCAGCCTTTAGTTGCGAAACGAGTGAATGAAGTAGGGGCTGGAATAAGGCTTAATCGTAAAGAATTAACTTCTGAATTGTTACGTGAAGCTGTAGAGAAAGTCGCGAATGATGTAAGGTTTAAGGAAAATAGTCGTAAAGTTGGAGAGTCACTTCGAAATGCTGGTGGATATAATAGGGCAGTTGATGAAATATTAAAAATGAAAATGAATTCATACTCAAAACTTAAATAAATGTTTGGAGCACACTTACTGTAATATGTAAGTGTGTTTTTGTAAAAAAATTACATAAAAAATCACTGTAAAGGTGAAACTTTTGTGTATATAAACTCATATCTTTGAATTAGTAGTAAAATTACGTTAAAATAATACTAAGAAAATATATAAGTTTTGGGGGTAATGAATGAAAAGGTTATTTGAATACATATTATTAACAATTGGCTCAATTATTGTAGCGGGTTCATTAGAGCTTATTTTAGCACCTAATGGATTAGTAGATGGCGGGGTAACGGCCATTGCTATCATGGCAAATAAAGTTGCTGGATTACCGCTGTACGGAGTGTTTTTAGGACTTAATATTCCTATCCTGCTATTTACCGCAAAAGTAATGGGGAAGAAGTTCTTCATCCGTACATCTTATGCAAATGTAGTTACAACACTCGGATTAATTTATTTGAAACCGTTTCCTGCGATTACAACCTCTGAACTATTAATTGTACTTTATGGCGGAGTATTGTTTGGAATTGGTGTTGGGATCGTTGTTAAAATGGGTGGAGCAATAGACGGATCAGAAATGTTAGCAGTTTGGATGAACAAACACTTTAAAGTACCGATTAGTACATTTTTACTTGCGGTAAATGCAGTTATTTTCACATTTGTAGCGATTTTATTTTCAATCGAACAAGCGATGTTCTCATTAGCAATTTTCTATATTGTTACGAAGATGATTGATTTCATATTAGATGGTATCAATCAAGGGAAAAGCGTTATGATTATTTCTGGTAAAAATAAAGAAATCGGCGATCTACTTATGAAAGAATTGCAATTATCTGTTACGTATCTACATGGAGAAGGTGGTTTTTTAGGAGAAGAAAAGAGAATCATTTATTGTATTACAAACCGTTTCATTTATCCGAAAATGAAAGATCTCGTTCTCTCTGTAGATCCAACTGCTATCATTGAAGCTTCTTATTCAACAGAAACAACTGGTGTCAAACGACCGGGAAGAACAGCGAGATCAGAAAAATAGTGAATGAAAATAGCTCCACGTAAGTATAACTTGCGTGGAGCTATTCTTATTTAAGGAACCAGGCCTTTTTCAGTAATTGGACAACAGTTTCGATACGATTCTCTGGAATACTGCCAAAACCGAGTAATACATACGATTCCTCTCTTTTATTATGAACAGAATCGTATGTGGAGAGAGGGTATAACTTAATACGTTCTTTTGCGGCCGCATGAATAAGTTCTTGTTCATTCATCCCGTTATGAACGTGAAGTACGATATGCAGTCCGGATTGTTCACCAAGTACATGAACGCTATTACCCATTTCGTTTGTAATAGATTTAATTAAAGAAGTATGTTTTCTTTTATATAACGTGCGACTTCGGTTAATATGACGTTCCCAATCACCATTTTGAATAAAGGTGGCAAAGGTAAGTTGTTGCAGCGTAGAAACCGTTTGTTTAAACATACCACCAAGTTCTTGATAAGCTCCTAATAGATGAGGGGGTAAAACGATATATCCCATTCGTAAAGAAGGTAAAAAAGATTTTGAGAAAGTTCCCATATAAATAACGCGTTCATTTGAATCTAGCCCTTGTAAAGAAGGAATAGGTTTTCCTATATAGCGGAATTCCCCGTCGTAATCATCTTCAATAATATAGCCCTTACAATCATTCGCCCATTTTAATAACTCGAGTCTTCTAGATAACGGCATAATGATTCCAAGTGGAAATTGGTGAGATGGAGTGACGTATGCTACATTGGAACCCGATTCACGTAAAGCGGAAATATGAATCCCTTTATCATCTAAAGGGATAGGGTGAACGGGAAGACCAGAACTTTGAATCATAGCAGGAATACGGTGAAAACCAGGATTTTCGATTCCGTATTCTTTTTTTTGACCAAGCAGTTGAAGTAGTAGCCAAAGAAGAGGTTGCGTACCTGCCCCAATAATAATTTGATTAGGTGAAGAATGTACCCCGCGAGCATGATATAAATATTTTGAAATATGTTCTCGTAGAACGAGCTCACCTTGTGGATCTTCTTTAGCAAATAATTCATTTTCATACTGAAATAAAGTTTCTTGTATTGCTCTTTTCCAGTTTGTTATCGGAAAAGCTTTTTGATCAATAAGCCCTTGGCTACAATCAAAATCATATTGTTCGTTTTCTTTATTGTTAGCACTGTTTGACGCGATTTGCTGTTTATTTTGAATGACATCGATATCAACTTCTGCAACAAAAATCCCGCGTTTCGGTTTGCTTTCTACATACCCTTCAGCTAGTAATTGTTGATAAGCAGATTCAACTGTAATACGGCTCACATTAAGTTGCATAGCTAAATTTCTGTGAGAAGGAAGGCGTGTACCGGCACATAGTGATCCACGAGAGATTTCTCGTTTCAAATATTCGTAAATCTGTATGTAAATGGGTGTTTTACTTTGCGATTGTAATAGGATAGTAAGATCCATTCGTTGACGCTCCTCTTTATACTGGCCTTATAAAAAAGAATAGAACTGTCACTTAAGTTAAGGGCAGTTGTTTTCTATAATGATGATATAACATTTAGAAAATTTTATAAATAGTAAGGAGAGATTCATAATGAATATTAGAGCGGTAGTAACAGAGGCAGACTTACATGATGTATTCCCAGTATTACAGCAATTACGAACGAAGCTTTCAAGAGAAGAAGCGAGTTCTTTATTTCAAAAAATGAAAGAAGAAAACTATAAACTATTTTCGCTACGTAATGAAGAGGGTGAAGTTGTGAGTCTAGCCGGTGTAGCAATTTGTACGAATTTTTATAATGAGAAACATGTTTTCGTATATGACCTTGTAACCGCGGAAGCTCACAGATCAAAAGGATATGGTAAAGTTCTGCTGTCCTATGTAGAAAAATGGGGGAAAGAAAAAGGGTGCAGTTCTATCGTTCTAACATCCGCGTTTCCAAGAATGGATGCACATCGTTTTTACGAAAGAGAGGGCTATGATAAGGTAAGTTATTCTTTTTATAAAGAGTTATAATACTAAGTAGGTTCCGTGTGCGAAAATATATGGAGCCTATTTTCTTTTCCAGATTTGAGCTAGGAACAGGTTTAGTAATATAATTTGTCGAATATTAGAAATTAACAAGGGAATATTGAATTTAGAGAATGTTAGGAGCGTTTATACTTGGAAAAAATAAAGAAATTGTCTATACCAAATGATGTAAGAGTCATCATTATTTCTGATATTCATGGAGAATTAGATCTTTTTAAGGAACTACTACATAAAGTTAATTTTCAAGATGAGGATTATTTAATTATTAATGGCGATCTTTGTGAGAAAGGAAGAGACAGCATCGGCGTTGTAAACTATGTGATGGATCTTGTAGTTAGTAAGCCAAACGTGTATGTAATTGAAGGTAATTGTGAAGTTGTAGTAGAAGCGCTTGTAAATGAAAACCCTGCGCTAATACATTATTTATGTACGCGAAAGAATACAATTTTTAATGAGTGGCTAGGTCAATTGAACGTTTCCATTAATGAAGAAAGTGATATTTGTGAACTGAAAAACATATTGATGGGCCATTTTTCAAAAGAAATAAAATGGCTAACAGAATTGCCAACTGCTATTGAAACAGAAGATTATATCTTTGTACATGCTGGCCTTGAAGATAGAGAAGATTGGTATGAAACGGAACGAAAAAATGCGATAGCAATACCGGAGTTTTTCAATAAATCACATAGCGCAAATAAGTATGTAGTTGTCGGCCATTGGCCTGTTGTAAACTATTCTGATGAAGCACCATCTAATAATCCAGTTATTGATAGCAAGAAAAAGATTATTGCGATTGACGGTGGAAATGCGATTAAAGAAGCAGGACAATTAAACGCATTTATCATTCAGAGGACAAGAGCAGGCGATACGTTTTCTTATACATATGTAGACTATTTTCCAGTGTTTGAAGTGATAGCAGATTTTAATGCAAACTCAGAAATGCAGGGCGGGGTGACATATCCGTATTATTACATAGAGCCTATGGAGAAGATGAAAGATTATACGGTATGTAAGCAAAGAGAAACGAATAAATTACTCTCTGTGAAAAATGAATATATTAGGCAACTTGATTCAGGTGAATACACAGTGAAAACTGATATTTCTTGTGCACAAATAAGCGTAAGAAAAGGGGACATTGTTTCTCTCATTGATAACAGATGTTCAGGATATGATTTAATTAAAAGAGATGGAGTAGAAGGCTGGATAGAGAAAGGTATTCTGCTTGAGATGAAAAAGAAGCAAAGTAAAATATTGAGCTGAAATAGGAGGGATGTAACCTCCTATTTTTTATTAACTAAGTAACGGTTACATATCTTGATTGATACCTAATAACAAAATTATACAATACAATAAACGATATTTGTTTTGATTTTTCTGAAAAATATTATAATTATATATGAAATAAAGAGAGATGTAGGAGGAAATTATGCAAAACGTAATAGTAAAAGGGGATAAAGTTACAATTCGTACAATTGAAGAATCAGATATAAAAACATTATGGGATCTTGTATTTAAAGAAGAAAATCCAGAATGGAAAAAATGGGATGCGCCATATTTCCCGTTCTCAATGCAAGAATACCCGTCTTATAAAGAGAGGATGCAAACGCGTTTAAAAGAAGAACCTCTATCCAATTTAATTATAGAACATAACGGTCAAATTATTGGGACAGTCGGGTTTTATTGGGAGTATAAACCGACGCGTTGGTTGGAGATGGGGCTTGTTATTTATAATCCAAATTACTGGAATGGTGGCTACGGTACAGAAACGTTAACGTTATATCGAGATTTACTATTTGAAAAGATGGAAATTGGCAGGGTAGGAATCACGACTTGGTCTGGTAATGAACGAATGATGAAAGTAGCCGAGAAAATAGGGATGACTTTAGAAGGTAGAATGCGCAAATGCCGTTATTATAATGGAACATACTATGATTCTATTCGAATGGGTATGATTCGTGAAGAATGGGAAGCGCTATATGTAACGAAGGGGTGAGGAAGTATGTACGTTATTATTGCTACATTTGATCGTGTGTTTACTAATAAAATTATAGAATTGCAAAATGAAATAATAAATATCATTGGCACAAATCAATTAGCAGGAGTAGAACCTCATATTACATTAGCTGATTACAATGAGTTAGATGTTCATTTATATAAGGAGCGATTAGAGGGATTTGTAGCTGTTCAAGAGAATATGGCTGAGGTAACTTTTCCTTCTGTTGGAACTTTTCCTACTAACGGGACGGTCTTTCTAGCACCGACCATTACAGATGAATTGTTAAAATTTCATCATTTTTATCATGATTATTTTAAAGCTTTTCATGATAATTTAAATTCATATTATGTACCAGGAAAATGGGTTCCGCATTGTACAATTGCAAATAAGTTACATGCAAATCAGTTTTTAAGTGTAATGGAATATATATATGAAAAAGTTGATTATGCAACAGCTTCAATTGAAAAAATAAAATTAATTAAGGTGAATTATGAAAATGGTTCTGCCATTTCTTCTAGTATATTAGCAGAATATAATTTTAAGAGAATGGAGACAACGAGATGACATATGTAATTAGAGAAATGAAGCAAGAAGATATTCATGCTGTACAATCAGTAGCGAAAATAGCTTGGCATGATACATACGAAGACATTATTCCGAGAAAGATTCAAGACAGTTTCTTAGACGAGGCTTATTCTGATGAAAAAATGAAATATCGTCTTGAAAATACACATTTATTCGTTGCGGAAGAAGAGGGAGAAGTAATTGGCTTTGCGAATTTTTCACCTGTTAGATTGCAAAACGAAGCAGAATTAGGTGCGATTTATTTGTTACCAGATCAGCAAGGGAAAGGGATCGGAAGTGCCTTATTACAAAAAGGGTTAACGGCATTAAAAGGAATTCGGAAATTATATATTCATGTAGAAGCAGCGAATGAAAAAGGAAAACGTTTTTATGAAGCGAAAGGTTTTGCGCAATTAGAGGAATTTGAAGAAGATTTTGAAGGACATATGATGCAGACAGTAAGGATGGTTTTATACGTATAAGGAGGGCTAGAAATGAAGATATTTGATTTTAGTGAAAAAATAGGAAAACACATATCCGCATTTCAATCTGATTTCATAATGTCGAAAATATTAACCCATAAAGGAAATATACATATCGGTGCTATGCATTTACAAGAGAATGGAATAATTGGATATCATGAAGCAGTTGTATCACAACTGCTTCTTATTGTGGACGGAGAAGGATATGTATGCGGAGAAGATAAAGAAAAAGTGAAGGTGGAAGCGGGACAAGCTGTATTTTGGGAGAAGGGTGAATTTCATGAGACGAGTACGGAAAAGGGATTGATGGGAATTGTAATTGAGTCGGAGGAACTTGAACGAGCAATATTAATGCCTATTAAAGAAGAGAGTTGTGATAAATGATAGAAAAGGCAAATCGGGAAGAAACGGATGAAATAATACAATATGCAGCTCAATCGCTTTTTGAAGGCACGAGGGGGAATTGTCAGTTAAGTAGAGAGAAAGCAATTGAAATTACAAGGCCGATTGTAGAAAAGGGAGCATATTATATAGTTGTTAAAGAAGAAAACAATGTAATGGGATGGATATTAATAGGGGGAAATACGGACTATTTTTCTCATGAAAAACTAGGGTTTATATACGAATTGTATGTTTTTCCAGAGTACCGGGGGGAAAGGGTTGTCAAGAAAGTTAATGGGGGCTGGTATTAAGGAATTACAAAAGAATTATTCGGAAATTCGTTTGAATGTATTTGCTGGAAATTTTGCGAAAGAGATGTATGAAGAATTTGGTTTTGTTGAAAGACAGGTAATTATGACTTTGAAGTGAGAAAAATATTGCAAGTGGGAGAAGAGAATATGTTGCGTATCTTCAAACGGTGTATCCGGCATAACAAATAGAATCAACTTACATAAATGAAATAGGACAAAATAATGATTAGTGAACACTATATTGCTGGAATTAAAAATTGATAAGTTCTTAAAGATACATAAAATAAAAGGTTTTCTTTAATTTTATAGTTGATTTATAGAGTATGTTTAAAAACACTAAATTAGTATTGTATAATATAGTGTTATTATAGTAAAAGAGAAATTTTGGAAAAATATCATTTTTTTATTTAGAAATTTTTAAATTATTGATATAATCAATTTGTAGAATTGATTTTGGGTTAATTTTACTATTTTTAAATTTTAAGGGGGATTTATTTATGGCAGGACAAATTCGCATGTCACCAGAGGAGCTTAAATCGAAAGCGACTCGATATGGACAAGGTGCAAATCAAATTGAGGACATTTTACGTCAACTACAAAACTTACAAAATGAATTAAGAGGAGAATGGGAAGGTCGTGCTTTCGAAGGTTTTGATCAACAGTTCAATCAATTAAAGCCAAAAGTACAAAACTTCGCAGAGTTATTACAAGAAATTAATATGCAACTTAATAAAACTGCAGAAGCTGTTGCAAGACATGACGAAGATCTTTCTCGTAATTTCGGTCTACAATAAGACAGATAAAAAGAACTATATAATTTAGCCATGCAACCATACGTTGTATGGCTAAATTACTTTAAAATTAGAGTAAGATACGAAGTCTTTAACTTAAAAGACTCGCAGTCGCAGGAGTGATAGGTAGTGAAAAAGTTCAAGTGGAGCATCTTGTTGTTTATTATTTTAGCTCTTGTGTTATCAACAGGGGTCTCCTATTTAGCGTTAAATCAAAATGTTAAGAAAGCAAATGAAAATACTACGCAAAAAATGACAGTTGCATTGGTAAATGAAGATCAAGGTACTGTATTTGAAGGTAATAAAATAGCGTTTGGAGATCAATTTGTTAAAAATGTAAATAAAAATACGAAACAAGAATGGTACGTAGTAAGTCGTGGTGTAGCAGAAAGTGGTTTGAAAAATAATAATTACAATATGATGATTGTAATACCTAACGATTTTTCTAGAAAGGCTGTTGCAATTGATTCAGAACTTCCAGAGAAATTAACATTAAATTACAAAGTAAATGCAACTGGGAATAAAGATTTGAAAGCCGAGGCAGAAAATACAGCTTCTGCTATTTTAGAAGATTTTAATAAGCAAATCATTGACGTTTATTTTGCAAGTGTTATCGGTAAGTTGCAAGGTGCACAAGATAATATAGGTAAAATAATTGAAAAAGGGACCAATCAAACGACTATGTATAAAAAAGATGTACATAGCCCGTTGGCAAATTATACAAACCAATTTAAAACAGTACAAGATTACACTGGTATTTCTGTTAATAGTTTTAAAGGATTCCAAGATGTTTTAAAAGGATTTGGACAAGCATTAGATGAAGGGAATAAATCTAATAATACGTATTTAGAAGGATTTAATAACTTTCAAAAAATACAAACGGATAATAATCTGTTAGCGAATAATTTTACAAATCAATTTAATCAGTATATGAGTGATATGAATTCAGGCGATGTTTTAAAGCAGTTAAGCGCATTAGAATCTGCGAATAAAATTATCGCAAATCAGTTTACGCTTTCAGAGAAAGATCCTAATATTTTAGCTGATGCTTCAACAATTCAAAAGTATTTAACAGATGTAAAAAAACAAGTGTCAGAATATGATACAGAACTTGCAGGGAAGTTAGAAAGTGACATTCAATCGACGATCCTTAAACGATTACAAAAGTCTATTTCAAATGATGGACAACATGAAGTAGTTATAAATTCGTTAATGAAACAACCAGATATTCGAATCAAGAAACAAATTGAAGATTTAATTAAGAAGTTGCCTAGTTTAAACATGGAAGAAATCGTACAAAGTGATTTGCCTGATGTAACGAAATTACAATTGAAAAATGTAATCCAATTTACGAATAAATATAATAAAGAAAATAATTTATATTATGACCCTGAAAATAATATATCTTTAGGAAATGCAATTAAAGAAGTTAAGGCGAATCTTTCTAAGTATGGAATTATATTCAATGATACAGCGAAAGTAATTGGAATGGAATCTCCACAAACTTTGACTGTAAGTATTCCTAGTGGCTTTGAGCTATATGGAAGTACAGATTCGCTGTTAATTGATGGTGTGGACCGTACAAGCGAATTCTTGCAAAACGGAACAGTTGCAATATCCGCACGTAATGATGGAGATTTAAGAATTAGCCTACGTGTGAAACTGATAGATCCAAACAGTAAAATCGATGTTTTCTCTCCTGTAACGTGGGAATGGAAACTGGACGGAAAAAATGAAAAAGAAACTATTACTGGAAAAGAAGAAACTAAAAAAGAAGAACCAAATAAAGAGAATGAAGGAACAAAAACAGATAACAGCAAGGTAGAAAATGTAGTAAATAAAACGCAGTATGGAATAATGCCGCTAGTAAACACTGTTAAAAAGCCTATCATTCAAAAGACAGAACAGAGTAATAATAACACCGAAGGAACTCCAGGAGGCGAAACGGGAACAGATAACGGAGGAAACCCAGGAGGCGGAACGGGGACAGATAACGGAGGAAACCCAGGAGGCGGAACGGGAACAGATAACGGAGGAAACCCAGGAGGCGGAACGGGGACAGATAACGGAGGAAACCCAGGAGGCGGAACGGGAACAGATAACGGAGGAAACCCAGGAGGCGGAACGGGAACAGATAACGGAGGAAACCCAGGAGGCGGAACGGGGACAGATAACGGAGGAAACCCAGGAGGCGGAACGGGAACAGATAACGGAGGAAACCCAGGAGGCGGAACGGGAACAGATAACGGAGGAAACCCAGGAGGCGAAACGGGAACAGATAACGGAGGAAACCCAGGAGGCGAAACGGGAACAGATAACGGAGGAAACCCAGGAGGCGGAACAGGGACAGATAACGGAGGAAACCAAAATCAAGGTGGTGGCTCAAAAGTTATCGAACGTACAAATAATCATGTTGTACATCAAAAAACTGAGACGTTAACAGATAGTACATCTAATGTATTAATTAAAGAAGCGGTGGAGACCGTTCAAAGTTATCAAGGTTTAATGAGTCTTTATCAAGTGTATTATGGGATTGATTTAAGAACGAATGATGTGGGGTCTAAGCTTGAAGAGGGAAGTTTAGATGCGATTGCTACGGATCATTCATTGTACTATATGTTAAATAAGCAAAGTGTAATAGATTTAATTTCAAATCTTGTTTCAGCTAGTATTACGAGTGAAGTAAAGCAAGATATGACAGGTTTAAAACAAAAAATAGACTCTTACCAGCAGCTCATTACTAGTGCAGATCAAAATTCAATGCTATTAGCAGAGAAGTTAAATGAAACGATGCAACAAGCAACTAGTATGAATCAAAATTTAGGAGAATATGTAAAAGGTCTAGCGAAATGGCGTGAGAGTAGCTTAAAGTTAGTGGAAGAGCAACAAGTATTAACGACTAATAATGCAGGTGAACAAACAGCTGTACTATCGTTAGACTCTGGTATTAAATCTTTAACGATGCAAACTCAGTCATTAGTAGAAAGTTCGAAGCATAGTTTAACGACATCAGATGATGTGTATAAAACATTTGACCAAATTAATGGACAAGCAAAAGAAATTCAAGAAAGCGGAACGACAATTGTTTCGAAAGCAGATTCTTTATTAAATGATTTTACGAAGAAAATGGAAGACGATAAAGCATTCTCGAAAAACTTCACGAAAATTTTAGCGAATAGTCGTATTGGAGATCGTCAAAATGAGATGCTATATGAGTTTTTATCTAGTCCAGTTCAGAAACAAAATGATGGGGTAATTGTAGCTGGTAATGCTTTTACACCATACTTAATCGTATTAACTTGTTTCATTGTTGCGTTATTTACAGCATATGCAATTGCGAATCAAGAAAAGAAACGAACACAATCAGATCATTTTGAAGAGAGATTCTCTTTAATTGATATGAATGTACCAACTACAGTAGTAGCATTTGGAATATCGATTGTGGAAGGAATCAGTATAGGAGTCATTTCAGGCCGTCTTTTAAAGTTCGGTCAGGATCAAAGTTTACTATGGATTGCGTTTATCACAATCATTATGATGGCGTTCGTATTAGTTTCAACATACTTACTACGACAAATAAAAATGGTAGGGATGTTTATCTTATTAGTATTTTTAAGTATGTATCTATTTTTAACTGAAGCAGTTGGAAGTAAAGTAGATCAAATGTCTTCTGTAGGTAAATTGCGTCAATTTTCACCGCTTCAATATATAGAAGGTTTTCTAAATGATTTTATTAGCGGTAAAGATACAGGAAAAGTTATTTTTATCGTATTGTTTGTAATTGCCATTATAGGATTAGTTAGTAATCTATTTGTATGGCACAAGAAATGGGAGGAAAAAGAAGTAAATGATCAAACAATGGAGCATAGTGGTTAAGTTATCATTTATTTGTTTCCTTTTACTGTTTGTCGCGCTACCGATTAGGAGCGCGGCGGACAGTTATCTTGGTGATGATGGAAAGATACAGTTTAAAGTAGACCGTTTTGAAGATAAAGACCAAGAAAAAAATAAAAAGGAACATAAGGAAACAGAATTAGATAAAGCATCAATTGAGTTATTTAATAAAGATATAGAAGAAGAAATTCAAAAAAAGAAAAAGAAAGAACAAAAAGAGATGGAATCCTTAAGAGATTCTCTTTTTATAAAACAAAAAGAAAATAATCGTGTTAAAGATACGAAAAATAGTTTGTTTAGCAGTGAATACATTGTAAGAAAAAGCGCTGATGAAGTAGCAAGTAATCAAACAATGAATGAAAAGCCAATCAGCACAACAATAATTATATTGTTAGGCGGAAGCGTTTTACTTATTTGTATAGGCATTTATACGGTTCTTCGAAAAAGTTGGAGGTAAAGTAATGGCAATACAAACGCATATTAATGTGACGGTAGATTTTAGTAAATGGAATGGAAATACATATGATTTGCGTATTCCGAATCATCAATCTATTAAATATTTATTGAAAAATTTATTAGATACGCTAAAGATCGATAATCATGAAGGTTCACATTTTGTAATGAAGGTGAAAAATAAGTCAATTGTTTTAACAGATAATGATCGTTTAATTGATCACCAAATAACAGACGGAGATATTTTACAAGTTTTATAAAGAATATTTCTTACTTGTAGTTTTTTAAAAATAAGTAATTACTGGTTATAAAGAAAAGGAGAAGAGGATAAACATGACGGAAAAAACAATTCAAATTGATGGAATGAACTATCAATTTCACATAGAAAAAGAAAATTGGAAATTGGAGATGACCAAATCTCAAACGCGTATAAAAGACTTCCGTCAATTCGATATAATTACGGGCGCATCATCTGACTTTGTACCATTAACGATAGAAGAAATGGATGATATGTTTACGTTTCTATTTCAAGTGGACAAAAAGTTATATAAGTGGGACGACCTTGGCCGTTTTGGAAGAAATGAGAAATTGAGACTGCTTCGAAATGTTGCGCAATTTCGTAAATATTTAAATAAACGAATTACGTTCTTTTTACATCCAGACAATATAGTTTTTAATGCGAATTTAATGCCAAGTATTATACATAGAGGAATTCGAGATATTGTTCCACCAACCCCGTTGTTAGAAGAGCAATTTTTAACGCAATACAAGTGTCTAATTATTGCTTTATTCTCCGAAAAGCACAATTTTGATGATTTATATGCTGGGTTACTAAAAGATGCAAAAGAAACAACATTTGAACAGACAGTTGCTCAAATGGAAAGCTTAGATGCATTACTGCAATTTCTTGATGACAGCTTTGAGAAGGAACAAACAAAAACAGAAAAAAATATGCAGTTAGTACCTAAAAAGAGCTATAAATCGTTTAAATACTTAGCTTTTTCCTTCATAGCGGCGACAGTTATTTTAGCTGCTCCTTTAATATATTTCACTTTTATAAAATTTCCTTATCAAAATAAATTGTTAGAAGCAAATGCGAGTTTCATAGCAACTGATTATGACAAAGTAATTACGCAATTAAATGAAGAGGAATTTGAATCATTACCGATTGCATCTAAATATGAGTTAGCATTTGCATACATTACAGCTGAAAAACTAGGTGAAGACCAAAAGAAATCAATTATGAAAAATATTAGTTTGAAAAGTGATGAAAAGTATTTGTTGTATTGGATGTATAACGGAAAAGGTAATTTTGATCAATCATTAGATTTAGCTAAAACTCTTGATGATCCTCAGCTTATTATGTACGGCCTTGTTAAACAAATTGAATCGCTGAAAAATAATCCGGATTTATCAGGCGAAGAGCGTGATCAAAAGTTAAAAACATATGAACAACAATTAGATGAATACCAAAAGAAATATGGCAAATCATCAAACGATAAAGACTCGTCGAACACAGAGAAAAAAGAGTAAGCAAGCACTTGATGAGACAGTTGAAAAGGAGCAGTGAACACGGATGGAGCAACTATTAGTATTGACTTATGGAGACAAAATATATAAGTGCACATTACATCCAAATGAGCAATCAATAGTGTCGATTGGAAAAGAGTGGACAAATGATATTACGAATCCAAGTTTAGAACAAGAAGTAGAGTTAAAGTGGAATAATGAAGTAAACGCTTGGATGGTACAAAATCAATTAATAGAGTTCAATAAGGAATTTGAGATTGAAAAAACTAAAGATGCGAGCTTGAAAATCTTTATATCTATTATTGGTACAACTAAAGTGTTTGATATCGGAACGAAACATTCTCTTACATTGAGTCAAAACAGTTATGATGATATTTCTATTACTGGGACAAATGTAGATTTAATGCTATCTCGTGAAACGTTGTACGATTCTTTTAAAGTGAACGTATATGACGGAGATGTATTTCATAATTATACGAAGATAAAAGATAGCGTTATGTTAGAAGCTGGAGACGTATTATATTTTGATGGTGTTTTAGTAGAAATAGGCAGTGAAGATATTCAAGTATTGTCTTCAGAAGAGAACCTTAAATCTACGTTACCTATTTTAGTAGAATCAGAAACAAATTATCAAAGTGGTTATCCAGACTATCATCGTTCACCACGTATTATTTACCGTGAACCAGAAGAGAAAATGACAATTGCAAAACCTTCAAGTATGCCGTCAAAACCGACTGAGCATTTGGCAAGAATCATTGCACCATCTCTTGTCATGATTGTCGTAACAGTATTACTTGCTATCTTTATGAAATATGGAATGTTTATTATTGCATCGATTGCGATGACATTAGTAACGATTATTGTTTCTGTCACATCTTATATAAAAAATTTAAAGCAATATAAAATTGACATAGTTGAACGTGATAAAAGTTATAGAGAGTATATAAAACAAAAAACGAAAGACTTACATGCAGAAAGTGAAAAACAGCGTCATGCATTACAATATCATAATCCAAATGTTGAAGTGATACGTAATATGGCTGTGCAAGTAAATCCACGTATTTATGAAAAAACAATGCTACATCATGATTTCTTAACATTTAGCGTTGGGACAGGACAAGCTAATACGAGTTTTGAAATCCAATTTAATGAAGAAGAATTTAGTCAAACGAAAGATGAATTAATTGATATAGCACGTGAACTAAGACAGCGTTATCTTACTTTGGAAGATGTACCCGTTGTAACAGATTTAATTAATGGACCGGTTGGCTATATTGGACAACGCTCTTTAGTGTTAGAACAATTACAATTATTAGTTGTACAAACCGCGTTATTCCATAGTTATTATGACTTGCAGTTTATTACTATTTTTCCTGAAGAAGAAAAAGAAAAATGGGATTGGATGCGCTGGTTACCTCATGGAAGTGTTCGCGATATAAATGTACGTGGATTTGTGTATCATGATCGTAGCCGTGATCAAGTGTTAAATAGTTTGTATCAAATATTGAAAGAACGAAAATTAAAACTAGATGAAAAAAGTTCAACGAATGAAAAAATGTACTTTGCACCGCACTACGTCGTTCTCATTACGGATGAAAAACTAATACTAGACCATGTTGTTATGGAATTCTTTAATGATGATCCGAGTCAATTAGGTGTATCACTTGTATTTGTACAAGATGTTATGCAAAGTTTACCGGAGCATGTGAAAACGGTAATTGATATAAGAGATGCAAAACAAGGGAACATCATCTTAGAACAAGGAGAGCTTGTTAACCGTCAATTTAAACTCAATCACGTACCGAAAGGGTTCAATTTAGAAGATGTTTCACGAGCATTAGCACCGTTAAATCATTTGCAAAACTTAAAAAATAGTATCCCAGAAAGTGTAACATTTTTAGAAATGTACGGTGTTGAGAAAGTAAAAGAACTGAATATCACAAGTCGCTGGGAAAAAAATGCAGCGCATAAATCTTTAGCTGTACCACTTGGATTACGTGGTAAAGAAGATATCGTAAACTTAAACTTACACGAAAAAGCACACGGACCACACGGGTTAATAGCAGGTACAACAGGTTCAGGTAAGTCGGAAATTATACAATCGTATATTTTATCTCTAGCAGTCAATTTCCATCCTTACGAAGTAGCCTTTTTACTAATTGACTATAAAGGCGGCGGTATGGCGAATTTATTCAAAAACTTACCGCATTTATTAGGAACAATTACGAACTTAGATGGAGCGCAAAGTATGAGAGCGCTCGCATCAATTAAAGCTGAATTACAAAAAAGACAACGATTATTTGGGGAAAATGATGTAAACCATATTAATCAGTATCAAAAACTGTATAAAGAAGGTTTAGTAAGTGAACCGATGCCACATCTATTTTTAATTAGTGATGAATTCGCGGAACTGAAGTCAGAACAACCAGAATTTATGAAAGAGTTAGTTTCAACAGCACGTATCGGTCGTTCACTCGGAATCCATTTAATATTAGCTACGCAAAAACCGAGTGGTGTTGTAGATGATCAAATTTGGAGTAACTCGAAATTCAAACTAGCATTAAAAGTTCAAAATACGTCAGATAGTAATGAAATTTTAAAAACGCCAGATGCTGCTGAAATTACATTACCAGGACGTGCTTACTTACAAGTTGGGAATAATGAAATTTATGAACTATTCCAATCAGCTTGGAGCGGAGCAGACTATGTAGAAAACAAAGAGGATAAAGAACATTTAGACGCAACAATCTATGCAATAAATGATCTAGGACAATATGAAATATTAAGTGAAGACTTAAGTGGACTTGGTAGCAGTAAAGAAGTAATAAGCGTACCATCTGAACTGGATGCTGTTATTGACTACATTCACGATTACGCAGAAATAAATGAAATTGAAGCGTTAGCTAGACCGTGGTTACCACCACTTCCAGAAAGCGTATATTTACAAGATTTACACGCTATTCAGTTCAAAGAATCATGGACGAAAGAAAAGAAACCATTAAAAGCAACAGTTGGTCTATTAGATCAGCCTGAATTACAATCACAAACACCGTTAACATTAGATATTAGTAAAGACGGGCACGTAGCAGTCTTCTCAAGTCCAGGTTACGGAAAGTCAACATTCTTACAATCAGTCATTATGGATGTAGCTCGTCAGCATAGTCCGGAGCATCTGCATGTGTATTTATTAGATTTCGGAACAAATGGTTTAATGCCATTAAAATCTTTACCGCATGTGGCAGACATCATTACATTAGACCAAGTTGAAAAATGCGAGAAATTTCTTCGTCGCATAGAAGACGTATTAAAAGATAGAAAGCAATTGCTAAGTAAATATGGCGTTGCAAGTCTTGAAATGTATGAGAGAGCTAGTAAAGAAGTATTACCAACAATATTAATTACGTTAGATAATTATGATGCTGTTAGAGAAGCTGGATTTGTCGAAGACTTTGAACGCATTATTGCACAAATTGTACGTGAAGGGGCAGCGGTAGGAATTCATTTAATGCTTACGGCTACACGTCAAAATGCATTGAGAGTACAAGTAAATACAAATATTAAACTACAAATTGCTCTATATATGATAGATGAGGCAGAATCTAGAGCGATTGTAGGAAGAACAGAGTTAAAAATTGAAGAATTAGCAGGCCGTGGTTTAGTTAAAATTGACGAACCAACAATCTTCCAAACAGCTTTACCGACAAATGGAGAAGATGTCCTTACTCGAATTGAAAATATACAAGCTGAAGGAAAAGAGATGGATTCCTTCTGGGATGGAGAAAGACCGAAAGCAATCCCTATGGTACCTGAAGTTCTGGAATACAAGGAATTCATTGCATGGCCAGAAACAAGAAAAATTATTGAAGCGGGCAAACTAACATTTGGTGTAGAGACAGAAAACGTTACGCCTCTCGAATTAGATTTAACGGAAGCGTCTAATATTGTTGTAGGGGGAATCAAGAAAGATGAAGTTGAAAATGTAGTTCATCAATTCCTTCAACAGTTAGCTGACAGTGGACACTTTGACCTAGGTTTAATTGATACAAGAACACGCAATTTCTCAAACTATAGAGAGAGTGCTGCTTTATATGTAGCTGAAAAAACAGGAATTGAGAAAACGATTAAACAAGTTACAAATGCTTATAAATCGAGAGAATCAGCGTTTAAAGAGGAGCAGGAAGCATCAAGTGAAACAGTGAACCCGGCAGAATTTATTAAGAAATTTAAGCCGATTGTAATCGTAATTGCAGATGTAAATGATATTTTAAGTAATTTAGAAGATAGCGATATATATAGTTTAGCGGAATTAATAACAAATGGTGCATTTATGGGCATCCACTTCGTAATTGGCTGTGATGTTGATTCAATTGACAGTCGATACGATTTAGTTTCAAAAACAATAAAAACGCAATCTCATGTTATTTTACTTAGAAAATCATCAGGCCAAATGGTCTTTGATGTATCTAATAAAGATTTAAGTAGTACCAAATTAAATCCATTTGAAGGGTATTTTGTTGAAAATCGTTTTGCTACTAGAATTAAAGTGCCAACTATTTAAGGGGGGATTTGCATGGGGATAGAGGAATTAAATAGTCAAAAATCTGGTTTATTAAGTAGTATAAGTCATCAACAAGGGCAATTGGCTGAACTACAAATGAAACTAAGAAGGCTAATAACTGCTAAGGGGAAATTTGTAAATAATCTTGAAGCAATTAAACAAAATCAAGAGCAGTTTAAGTCTTTAGAAATAAACGAGAGTAGTTGGAAAGGGCAAAGAGCAACTACTTTTAAAGAAACGTATGAACAACAAGTCATTTCTAATTTAGGGAGATTTATTGGAGAACTAGGGAGAGTGCAAGAAGACATCGATCAAGCTATACGGCGACTTGAAAGAGAAATCGCTACATGTGAGTCTAGTATTCTTGCTCTAAGTAGAAGTGTTTCAATGGTTGACGCTAGTATTCAAGTAGAAGTACAGAAGGCGGGGAAATGATAAATGGGGGAAATTAAATTAAATAAAGGGGTATTTGACGCGAAAGTAAGTGATTTGAAAAGTGGTGCTAGTGATTTAGGTAAGACTAAATTTAATGGTATGCAGTTGAGTCGCACGAATTTGACTAGGCTGATTCAATATTGTGAAGCAATTGAAAAGTTATCTCAAAAGGTGCAGCAATACGAACAGATATTGGAAAATGACTTAAATAAAATACAACAAACTGGGGAGAAAATAGTCGAAAAAGACGAACAACTTGAGAAGCAATTAAGGATCGGTTCAATTCATCATGCTATGAAAAATTAAAATAGGGTGGGAGAAGCGTGGATAAAAATATAGAGTTACAAGAAGTAAAAGAACTTCAAAATAGATTTCAAGCAAGTGCCACTGAGTTGAATCTACAATTTGAATGTTTGATGCAAAAAATACTTGATTTTACAGAGATTAACTCTTTTCAAGGGAAAGCTGCTTCTGATATTAAAAATTATTTATCTACAGTTCATGGAAATGTTATTTTTAAGTATATGGAAGCAGTGGAATTATTAAAAGAACAATTTCAAAAAAGTATTAATGATTTCAATAGTACTGTTGACAGTGATGCTGATACGAAAATTTATGGAATTTACTTGGATGATGTAAAGAAAAAAATTAATGGGTATAGTGAAGGATTTAATCTATCTAATGACCAAGCAAGACAAACTGTAGGGTCTGTTAGCGACATCATCGCAATTCAATATCCATCATCAGCAGGGATCATGGAAGGGTCTATAAAAAGCCAAAAGGAAATTAGTGACACTTTAGAAAAATTAGAAGCTTATAATAGTAACCAAAGTGATCTACAAACGTTTCAAGAAATGATACGTGAGTTAGAGGATGGAATGAATCGAGTACAAGCTTATGGCGGGGATTTTTCTAGTGATTCAATAGAAAAAATAATGCCCGAAGAATGGGTAGCAGCAACAGTTGTGACTTCGAAAGCTTGGATAGGCGGTTTTAATAAAGGAAATAAATGGGGAAAAGGAGTGGTATCTTCATTTTTGCGCTACCATTATATGAAAAAAGTTTTAGGGTTTGGTACGCAGTTTGACATTATAGATGGTGAGGGACAATATTTATTAAAAACAACCAAACCGAAACAAATGGTAGAAGCTCTTGAATTTTTAAAGGCTGATAAGAACGAGGATCATATTTTTAAATTTCTTAAAGGTAGAGTAGAAGAGTATTTAACTGGTTGGATGAGGCCAACTGATCCAAAAGTAACCGATAGAGAAGTAAGAATAGCGAAAAGAGAGATTATGGAATTACCGGAATTCAAAGCGTATAAAGATTTCAAACTAGACTGGAAGAGTAATGGGCTTGTAAAAGCTGTTGGGAACAAATCTTGGAGTTCACTCAAAACAGAACTTGGAAAAGGTGTTACTGATTTGAAGCCTTGGAAATGGAAGGATACACTTAAAGAATTAGGTGGAGTAGGGAAAACGATGAAAAGTTTTGGAATAGCTGGATCTGTTCTTTCCGTTGCAAATAATGTTGTAGAGGCTAGTAACGATGGGTGGCAATTACATGACGTTTGGGACATTGCAACAGATTCAGCGGTAGATGTAGGGGCAACTGCTGGAGCAGCTGCAACTGGTGCTGTAGTAGGTTCATTTTTCCTTCCGCCTATTGGTACTGCAGTTGGAGCGGGTGTTGGGATACTTGCTTCGGAAGCATTGAACTACAAAGCGGATATGTTTGGAGGAGAAAGTATAGTTAGCGGTACAAAAAAAGGCATAAAATCGGTGACTAGGAAACTTGAATCTGAGGTTGTGAAACTTGGATCTGTGGCTAAGGAACAAATTGAATCTGCGGCTAAGGAACAATTGGGATCTGTGACTAAGAAACTTGGATCCTTGTTCTGGTAATATAATAATTCAAAGTGAAGGTGAAGCAATCAAATGTGGAAAATTAAAGAAGATGATTTAGGAGAATTTAAAATTACATGTAGAAATCGCTTAAGCCCAGAAGATTCTATGGGGTTTATGTTTGGAGGAATAGTTTATAGCTCATTATTCATGCTTTTTATTTTGGTAGCATTAATTAAGCTTGGCTGGGGTTACTATCCAACTCTCTTTGACAAAATAATTGTTAGTATTGAATTAGTGTTATATGGTTTGCAAGTAATCTTTTTCATTCTATATCTAATTCCAAAAGCTCGTTTCAAATATCAAAAGTTGCAAGCACTTGTGATATTATTATTTGCATTCCAGCTAGGAACTATAGGATTCACATTATTTATACTTCCAGCAATTTCGAATTACTCTATTGATCAAATTACATTATTGTATGTGGGTTTATTGTTTCTAGGAGCAGTTTTTGTTCATCTGGTGACAACAATTGATACCTTTAAACAAGCAGAGAGTGGAGCCTTTAGTACCGATGAAAGAGCAACTTCATTTTTTAGTAAAATAAAAAACAATACAATGATTGGTATTACGATATATGTACTAACCCTTCTTATTTTAATTTATTTTCATAATAATTATGAAACAGGGGTTTTAGTGGGGTATATGGCAGGAACCCTTGTAATGTACGCAGTAGCCATAGGTGCAGCAGAGTTCCAATTATTAGCCTATTGTAGATTCAAATTCCCATCATTTTACATTTCGTGGGAAGAACATGAAAGAGAACGCCAGGAATTCTTAAAGCGTTATAAAGAGAGAGAGAAAGAGAAAGAGAAAGAAATAAAATAATTTGAAAATTGTTCAAATCTTAATAGGATATATGTTATAAACTTGATGACTATTTATGAATCCACAAGTTGAAAAGGGGGAGATTTTGTGAAAGTTCAGCATAAAGCATTGTCACTTTTAAATTTAATAAGCATTACTCAAATTGTAAAAAAAGAAGATTGGTTGTTACCCGCAAGAGCACTTAGAAATCAAGTAGTTCGTAATGGGATATATGCAGTAGGACCTGTTCTATATAAATATTCACAGTTAGAAAATGAACCAGAATATGGGGAATATACGTATTGTATTCCTGTCAACGGAAGAGTTGATTTAGGTGAGAGCTCTGCATATGAGTATTATGATGCTTTAATTATTAAGAGTGCTCTATGTGTGCGATTTACAGATGAAGATGGTGATATTGAGGAGGCTTATAACCTAATACGTGAGGTTGCAGAGCAGCATCATATGAAATTAGATAGTAGTTTTTATCACGTATGTTTAGATGTATATGGTGATACATGGTTAGATATTTATGCTCCTATTATAGAAGTAGGTGAAACAGTGAAATGCTAATTGAAAAACAAAGTATTGCATATACAAATGTTGTTTCAAGAGAATACATTTTTCATTACCCAGATATGAAAGAAGCAATTGAAGATTTTATGTCAGAAATTTCAAAAGCGAATTTAACGATAAAAGGTCCTATGTTTTACGCTTTGAAAAATATACCGTCTGATGGAAATATGTATATTGAATTATTTATGCCGGTAAATGAAGATAAAATTCCAACGTCAGAAACACTTCAATTTAGGAGCTATTATTATGTTGATGAGATGCTCATGAAACGATATACGGGAGATTATGAAAAATTAACAGAGCAGGTATATGGTGAAATGCTCCAATATATGGAGGATAATAATCTGAATTTAGCTTCGCCAATTTATCATGTGTTTAGCGGTGATGAGTCTTTACAGTATGTTGAAGTGAAAATCGCGGTATATAGTGAAGTATAATATTTGAAGCTTGAGATTTTTAAAATATGGAAGCATCATGAAATATCTTAAAAGAGATAGTTTTGAATAGTATATGGGGATGTGACATAAATAAAACCTTCTCTTCTCGTTAGAATGAGGAGGTTTTTCGTTCTCAAATCTATATATAATTAACTTAATATTTCGACATGTGATTTTCAGTTAGATTATTCTGAATTGGTAGTAGTTACGTTCTATAGTTTACTTTGTTGCTATTTTGAAGGAGAAAGTTTATTCAAAAGTCAATTTGTAAAGAGAGGAAGGTGTTACTTTGAATAAGGAGCAGAATGTTTTGAAAACAGAGAAAAGTTGTTTTGAGAGGACAATAGTATCTATATATAAAGCGTTAGAATTTATAATGAAATATACAATGATTCTAATAATAATAATGTCAATATTTGTGATAATTGCTGCTGTTTATTTTAAAATATATGAGGGTATAGGGGCAGGTGTATTCCTCTTAATCTCGTCATTATTTGCATATTTGGTGTTTTTTAAGAAAAATAAAAATGTCTAAATTAATAGCGGAAATAAAATTTCAAAGATTAACTATAATACGTTATTTGAAGAGGGAAAGCTTTAAATATGGCATGAATGTATAACAGCAAGAAAACCTTCTCTTTTCGTTAAAATGAGAAGGTTTTTATATTTAATCTACATGATTTAAGTAAAGGTAGTTAAAGGTGGGAAACTTGGATGTGGGATATAAAAGAAAAAGATTTAGATGAATTTAAAATAACATGTAGAAATCGTTTAAGTCCTGAGGCTGCTGTAGGTTTTATGTTAGGTTCAATCATATACACCTCATTAATAATGTTAGGTGTAATTTATGGTTTGGTGAAATTTGGTTGGTCCGTATATCCTAGTTTACTAGAGGAAACAATTATTAAAATAGAGTTATTTTTGTATAGCTTACAAATCATTTTTCTTATTGTATATTTATTTCCCAAAGCCCGTTTTAAATTTCAAAAGTTACAAGCTATAGTTATATTGCTATATGCACTTCAACTTGCGACTATAGGATTTGTAACAGTAGTTGTTTCGAGTATTTTCAGTTATTCAAATGATCGTGTTACATTGACTTATGTAGTCTTATTGTTGTTAGGAGCCTTTATTATTCATATTTTTACAACAATTAATACCTTTAAGCAAGCTAGCGAAGGCGCATTTAGTAAGTGGAAAAATTCAGTTTCATTTTTTAGTAAGACAAAAGATTTTTTTATGATTGCTTCTATATTATATGTATTAACTCTCCTAATCTTAATTTATATTAATAATGATTATACGATGGAGCAAATAGGTTGGTATGCCGTATTGACCCTTATACTATATTCGGTAGCCATAGGTGCAGCAGAGTTCCAATTATTAGCCTATTGTAGATTTAAATTTCCATCATTTTATATTTCGTGGGAGGAACACGAAACGGAGCGTCAGGAATTCTTAAAGCGTTATAAAGAGAGAGAAGAAAAGAAAGAAAAAGAAATAAAATAAGTTTTGCATCGAAATGAGGAAAGATGAATGCTTAAAATAAAGGAAGAAGATTTAGGTTTTTTCAAAATTGCAAATAAAAATGGATTAAGTCCGGATTATATAAGAATCTTTTATGTAGGAGTTTTTGCATATACTTCTATACCCATGCTCATCATGTTTTTAGGTGTTTTGCTGAACGGTGATAAGATTTCTTTAACACCATTTGAAACATTTTTGGTACGATCTGAGGTAAAGTTATACATTTTGGAGTTGATTTTTTTAATAATTTTCATGTCTTCAAAGGTTGCTTTTAAATTACAGAAACTCCAAGCCATCGTGACTTTATTTTATTCTTTTCAATTAGCAACATTACCATTTATCGTTATGATGGTTGAAGGAATGTTTGATTTTCCAAGTAATAATAAAACGTTAGTTTATATTGGTTTAATAATGCTAGGGGCGCTTTGTACTCACATTGTAACTACAATTGATGTTTTTATAAAGGCAAAACATGGAGGATATAAATCGGAAGGACCAGCTGTCTCATTTTTTACTAACGCAAAATTATATTTATCGATTGGAATGACAATTAGTGTAATGGTTCTACTTATATTAATTTTTCTAAATCTTAATTATACATTTAGCCAAATGGCAATTTATGTTGTACAAACAATAATATTATATATATTCGCTGTAGTATCAGCAGAATTCGTCCTATTGGTGTATTGTCGCTTTAAATTTCCATCATTTAATATTACGTGGGAACAACATGAAAAGGAACGCCAAGAATTTATAGCAAATAGAAAAAGAATCAGAGAGAAAGAACAAAAGAGAAATAAAAACTGAAATGAAAGTTGTAAATGATACTCGTAAACTTATATAGAATAAATGCATTATTCATAAGTTAACTAGTAAAGGGAGGGATGTAATATCTTGAATAAAGATCCCAAAACTGTAAAAGCAGAAAAAGGTTTATTTGAAAGTGTAATAGCACCTATTATCGTTGGGATTATGTTTATCTTTTTAATTCTATATAAAGTAGCAGAGTTTCTAGGGAAGTGGATTGTTATCTTTGGAATAATATTTTTTATTGGTAGTATATTTCTTTGCATATATCTAGAAGAATATGGAGGGGTGTTGGGCGGCGGGATAGGGTTAATATCGATGTTATTGTTATATTTTATGTTTATTAGAAAAAGTAAAAAAGACTAGTTTAATATGAAATACTAAAAACATTTATTTACTCTCAGTTTGTCTACAAAAATAGAGTTATTACATGTTTTTAGAAAAGGTGGTGTAATTATATGTGGAACATAAAAGAAGAAGATTTAGATGAATTTAAAATAACATGTAAAAATCGCTTAAGCCCAGAACGCTCCATGGTGTTTATACTTGGCGCAACTGTTTATAGTTCATTATTCATGCTTTTTATTTTGGGAGCATTAGTTAAATTTGGCTGGGGTTATTATCCAAATCTCTTTGACAAAATAATTGTTAGTATTGAATTAGTGTTATATGGTTTGCAAGTAATTTTTTTCATTCTATATCTATTTCCAAAAGTTCGTTTTAAATGTCAAAAGTTGCAAGCGCTTGTGATATTATTATGTACATTTCAGCTAGGAACTATAGGATTCACATTATTTATACTTCCAGCAATTTCAAATTATTCGATTGATCAAATTACATTATTGTATCTAGGTTTATTGTTTCTAGGAGCAGTTTTTGTTCATCTGGTGACAACGATTGATACCTTTAAACAAGCAGAGAGTGGAGCATTTAGTATGGATGAAAGGGCAGCTTCATTTTTTAGTAAAACAAAAAACAACGTAATGATTGGTGTTACGGTATATGTACTAACCCTACTTATTTTAATTTATTTTCATAATGATTATGAAACAGAGATATTAGTAGGGTATATAGCAGGAACTCTTGTAATGTATGCGGTAGCCATAGGTGCAGCTGAATTCAAATTATTAGCCTATTGTAGATTTAAGTTTCCGTCATTTTATATTTCGTGGGAGGAACATGAAAGAGAACGTCAGAAAAGACTAAAGCTTTATGAAGAGAAGGAAAAAAGAAAACTAAAGAAATAAAATAAGTTTTGTGTCGAAATGAGGAAAGATGAATGCTTAAAATAAAGGAAGAAGATTTAGATTTTTTCAAAATTACAAATAAAAACCGATTAAGTCCTGATGGTGTAATGGCCTTTTTAGTTGGAGTTTTTGTATACGCTTCATTACCGATGTTTTTTATTGTTTTGGGTTTTTTACAACTTGGTTGGGAGGCTTATCCAAAATCTTTTGAACGAATATTTGTTTCTGTAGAGTCAGTATTATATATTCTGCAAATCCTTTTTTTGATTATCTATTCATTTCCGAAATTAAGATTTAAATTACAAAAGTTACAAGCCATTGTAATTGTGTTTAACTCGTTTCAGGTTGCAACGGTAGGGTATGCTTATGTATTAATTGAAGCGATATTTGGATATACTTGTGAAAATCTAACCGTATGTTATATAGGTCTATTATTATTAGGAGCGATTACTACTCATATTGTAATTACAATCCATACTTTTAAAAAAGCAAAATATGGAGGTTATAAGTTGGAAGGGGAATCAGTCTCATTTTTTACTAATACAAAACTCTGGATGTTAATTGGAATGGTAATTTATATAGTTGTCCTATTGATATTAATCTTTGCAAGTATTCGTTTTGCGCTAAAGCCGATGGTGTTTTATTTTTTACAAACAATTATATTATATGTATTTGCCGTTGCATCAGCAGAATTCGTCCTGTTAGTGTATTGTCGCTTCAAATTCCCATCATTTAATATTACGTGGGAACAACATGAAAAGCAACGCCAAGAATTTATGGCAAATAGAAAAAGAATAAGAGAGAAAGAACAAAAGCGAAACAAAAACTGAAATGAAAGTTGTAAATGATACTTGTAAACTTATATTGAAGATAGAATGAATACATTATTCATAAATTAACTAGTAAAGAGAGGGATGTAATGTCTTGAATAAAGATTCAAAAACTGTAAAAAAAGAAAAAGGTTTTTTTGAAGGTGTAATAGCACCTATTATTGTTGGGAGTATGTTTATCTTTTTACTTCTATATAAAGTAGCAGAGTTTCTGGGGAAGTGGCTCATTATTTTGTCAATACCGAGCTATATTGTTACTATGTTTATTTTTTTATACCAGAAAGAATATGGAGGTGTATTGGTTTGTGGAATAGGCTTAATACTAATGCTATCGCTGTATTTTGTGTTTGTTAAAAAAAGTAAAAAAGGCTAGTTTAATATGAAATACTAAAAACATTTATTTACTCTCAGTTTGTCTACAAAAATAGAGTTATTACATGATTTTAGAAAAGATGGTGTAATTATATGTGGAATATAAAAGAAGAAGGTTTAAATGAATTTAAAAGTACTTGTAAGAACCGCTTAAGTCCCGACTGGGCTACAGGGTTTATGTTTGGAACGATGTTTTTTATTTCATTAATAATGTTTTTTCTTATTGTAGGGTTAATAAGGTTTGGTTGGAGTTATTACCCGACTCTCTTTGATAAAATAATTGTTAGCCTTGAGTTAGTACTTTATAGTCTTCAAGTAATTTTTTTAATTATTTATCTGTTTCCTAAGATGCCATTTAAATTACAGAAACTACAAACACTTGTGGTACTATTATATGCATTTCAGCTAGGCACTATAACATTTACAATGTTGATAATTCCAGGAATGTAAAATTATTCAATTGATCAAAGTACATTAATGTATGTTGGGTTATTATTTTTAGGTGCAGTCATTTTACATATTTTAGCGACTATTGATACTTTTAGACAGGCAAGTAAAGGGGCATTTAATAAGGGAGAAGAATCCTCTTCATTTTTTAGTAAAACAAAGAGGATTACAATAAAGTGTGCTGTAATTTATGTGCTAATTCTTCTCATTTCAATTTATGTGCATAATGATTATACACTGAAGATTTTAGGATTGTATGCGGGAGGAACTCTAATCATGTACGCGGTAGCCATAGGTGCAGCAGAGTTCCAATTATTAGCCTATTGCAGATTTAAATTTCCATCATTTTATATTTCATGGGAGGAACATGATAGGGAACGGCAGGAATTCTTAAAGCGTTATAAAGAGAGAGAGGAAAAGAAAGCGAAAGAAATAAAATAAGTTTCGGATTCTGAAAATTCGAACAGAACATATAAGCAATTAAGGATTGTATATAAATCAATGCTATTAAAAATTAAAGCATCTTCAATATAATCTGTATGAGTAAATAAATAGCAGTAAGTAAAGGTGAAATGTATTACTTTCCAAAAAGGAACATAATGAACTTAAAAATGCCTAGAGAAATCAACGGGGTGTCAGTATGAAGTTAAAGAAGAAAGCTAAGATGATGATAGTTCTGTCAATAGTATCAAGTTTATTAAGTGGATGTGGTAATAATATACCTAAAAGATTATCTGAATTTAGTTGTACAAAGATCTATGTATTTAAAAATGTTAAGAATGTAATGGGATTTTAGTGCCTGAAAATTATTTAAACTGTATAGAAGGTGAAAAGTCAGGATGTGGAATATAAAAGAGGAAGATTTAGAAGCATTTCGGATGACATGCAGAAGCCGTTTAAGTCCAGAAGGTGCCGCGGGTTTTATGCTTGGAACAATATTTTATATTTCAATATTTATGTTTATTATTTTTGTAGGGGATTTGAATTACTACAATAATTTTTTTGATAGAACTATTGTTAAAACTGAAATTGTGTTATTTATTATTCAAATTATATTTTTAATTATATATCTATTTCCGAAAGCATGTTTTAAATTTCAAAAGTTACAAACGCTCGTTATATTATTATATGCGTTTCAGCTTGGAACGATATTATTTGTAGTTTCGATTGTTTCTGAAATGGCTGACAATTCAATTGGTAGGATGTATACTGGGCTACTATTTGTAGGAGCAGTTATTATTCATATTGTAGCAACGCTAGATACATTTAAACAAGCAAGTGAAGGTGCATTTAATGGTGATGAAAGATCCACCTCGTTTTTTAGTAAGACAAAAGGAGCTATGATAAAGGGGGCTATAATATATATATTCATACTACTTATTTTAATGTATTTTCAAAATGATTATTCAATTGATTTTTTTGTTATGTATGGAGTAGGAACTGTTTTAATGTATGCGGTTGCAATCGGAGCGGCAGAATTTCAACTATTGGTGTACTGTAGATTTAAATTCAAGTCATTTCATATGTCATGGGAAGAGAATGAGAGAATGCGTGGGAGAATTCGAAAGCGAAATATAAAATCCAAATCGAAAAGTAAATAAGAGTGAAATAGAATTGAAGTGAATGAAAATTATTTAAACTGTATAGAAGGTGAAATGTCAGGGTGTGGAATATAAAAGAAGAAGATCTAGGTAAGTTTCGAATGACATGTCAAGGGCGTTTAAGTCCTGAAGGTGCTGCGGGTTTTATGCTCGGAACAATATTTTATACTTCATTGTTCATGATTATAATTCTTTTTGGGGGAATAGATTATTATACCACTGTGTTTGATAAAGTAATTGTTAGGGTTGAATTAGTGTTATATGGTTTGCAAGTAATGTTTTTAATACTATATTTATTCCCTAAAGCTCGTTATAAATTTCAAAAATTACAAACGCTCGTGATATTATTATATGCATTTCAACTTGGAACTATCGGATGCACGTTATTTGTTCTTTCTGGGATGATAGAGCATTCAATTGATCTCCATACACGTGTTTATGTAGGTCTATTAGTATTAGGTGGAATTATTGTTCATATTGTGACAACAGTTGATACATTTAAACAAGCAAGCGAAGGTGCATTTAGTAGTGGAAACAAATCAGATTCGTTTTTTAGTAAAACAAAGGGACATGTTATACAAGGTGCTGTAATTTATGTGTTAATTCTTCTTGTTTTGATTTATATAAATAATAATTACTCATTAAACACAATGTTTGGTTATGGTATGTGTAATGTTGTTATGTATGCGGTAGCAATCGGAGCAGCTGAATTCCAGCTCTTAGTGTACTGTAGATTCAAATTCAAGTCATTTCATATGACGTGGGAAGAGAATGAGAGAATTCGAAAGCGAAATAAGAAATTCAAAACGAAAAATAAATAATATATTAATAGAATTTTAGTGCTCGAAAAATAATTGAAACGTATAGAAGGTGAAAAACTGGATGTGGAATATAAAAGAAGAAGATTTAGATAAGTTTAGGATGACATGTAATGATCGTTTAAGTCCTGAGGGTGCTACAGGTTTTATGTTTGGAGGAATACTTTATAGTTCAATAGCCGTTTTTTCTATTATTGTATCAGGTGATTGGGATTACTGTATGGTTCTCCTTAATATAGGAATTGTTAAGTTGGAAGTGTTGTTATATGCTCTGCAAGTAATTTTTTTCATTCTATATTTATTTCCAAAAGCTCAATTTAAATTTCAAAAGCTACAAACACTTGTTGTATTATTAAATGCATTTCAAATGGCAATAATCTTACTCGTAGTTTTGATTGGTACTAAAATGGCTAATAATTCAATTGACCAGATTACATTACTGTATGCAGGATTGTTATTTTTAGGAGCAGTAATTTTTCATGTTTTGACAACAATTGATACGTTTAAACAAGCGAGTGAAGGTGCGTTTAGTATGGATGAGAGGTCTGCTTCTTTCTTTAGTAAAACAAAAGGGAAGATGATGAAGTGGGCTACACTATACGCAGTAACTATTCTTATTTTGCTATATTTTCATAACGATTATGGGTTTGATGATTTATTTATGTATGTAGTAGGGACCTTTTTAATGTATACGATAGCAATCGGTGCAGCTGAATTTCAGCTATTAGCATATTGCAGATTTAAATTTCCATCATTTAATAAAACGTGGGAGCAACATAAAAGAGAGACTCCAAGATATCGAAAGAAAAATAAAAAAGGTAAATCGAAACGTAAGGCATAAAGAAAGTGTGTATTGTAAGTTTTGATGGTGAAAAGAGTAGTGGTTTAAATGAGAGTATTTTAACTACTGAAAAAATTCAAATTATGTAATGTGATTAAAAGATTATCTGGTTGAAAATGTAGAGAGTAGTGTGATGATGAAATGAATAAAAAAAGGGTTTCTAAAATAATTCCGATCATAATAGCAATCAGCCTATTACAAGCATGTAGTTTTTTTGAAGAAAAGATAGAGTATGAGCCATTTGTTAAGGCATTGGATGAAGGTGACATGAAAAAGGTTATGTCTGCGAGTGATGATGGGTATGCTTTTGTGGCACAAAGAGGCATATATAGTACATATGAACAAAAAGAAGATGGAGAGCATAGAAAAACAATCTACCAAACTTCGATAGGCGTATATAATATAAAAGATAAAAGTTTATATGGGAATACAACACAAGAAATTACCTCAGAAGTAGATGATAAAAATTATAAAGAAAAAGTTAATTATAGTACAAATATTATGTATAAAAATGAAAAGGTGCAAAGTCCGGATTCAAATCTAGATGTTTCATACGTGAACTTAATTGTAGATCGTTTAAAAGGGATAGGGAAACTAAAGATGAAGCCCGGGGATGATATAAAAAAGTTTGATCAACCTAGTACAGTTGGATATAAACTAAATGAATTAGAGTTTCAGAGTATCGTTAATGATAAGTTGAAAATACAATATGATGAGTATGATGGTGGATCGATTGTACTGCATATTGATTCTAAAAATGGTTCAAAGCAGATATTGGAAGTAAGTATTGTAGTGGATTATAAGAAGAGAAATGATGAGGGCAAGTTAGTAAAATATATATCACAAATACATACATCTTTTGATAGTCACCAAGGTAATAATCAGGACGCGAAACAGGAATATATTGATTTTAAAGCACAGTATAATAAGAAGTAGTAATATTAAGAAAGGAATTTGCACGTAAAGATAATAGCGACATAAGTGTGATAAATGTTTCATAAATATAGTGGAAAGAATTTGAGGATAAATGCCCCAATTGCTGGAGTAGATGCAACAATTGGGGCGTTTATCTATCTAAATTTAGCTTGAATACATAACATGTTTTAGTTAGAGTCATTGCTTCGCAAGTAGCTTCTTTATCTTCATAATAACAGTATGAAATTGTGTATAATCTGCTTTTATTGTTAAGTTATAACTATTTCTGCTTATAAAGTACCTCTTATTACCGATACATCGTCCACATCCCAATGTCTTTAAACCCTAGACGTTTATAAATTCGTCCAGCAGCTGGATTGTTATAAAATAAACAAAGTGTTCGGCCTTCTTTCGTAAAGTCTTGAATCATTTTTTGTAGTATGAGTGAAGCGTAGCCATTTCCACGATAATTCGGGTGTGTACATACACCAACTACCATAGCGGATAATGAATTTTCAGCGGAAGTAGAGGCGGATGCGATGATTGCACCGTCTTTTTCAATATAATATGTACGTCCTGTATTTGTTTCGATAGATTGTCGTAAAATTTTTTCTGATTCATGAGCAGTTCGGAATTCAGTGATGTTACTTCGTAAGTGCATAATTCTCTCTACATCATCTAGTGTGGCAAGTTTAATGGTTTCTTGGGCAGGCGTACTAGGTAAGTTGTCGGCATCTAGACATTCACAAAAATGCATTTCATTTTTAGTACCTAGTTGTATACTTGAAACGGTTTCAAATCGTTCAACAATAGTTGACTTACCAGAGAGTTTCAGCGGCTTATATGCGGAAAGAAGTGCCTCATAATCAGTGGTAACAAATTCTTCTTTACTATAGGGTATAAATGAATCGTAGAATCGGAGTAGAATTGATTTTAATGTTCCATCCTCTTTAAATACTCCCCATAATTCTTGAAAATCTGTGTCATAACCGAAAGCTTCAATATCTCCAATAATAAATAAGTTAAGGGCTGCTTCTTCTTTTAGGTAAGCGAATACTTGTTCATGATCTTTCTTTGTTAATTTTCGCATCATAACGAATCGACCTCTTTTTTTATTTTTCTAAATATTACAACTTAATTTTTTTGAAATCAATATAAAATTTTATGTTTAGTTCACAAACTTTCGGAAAAACTAGGAAAGATATGACAAAGGAGGTTATGAACGGTGGATCATCCAATTCAAGGGTTAATGAAAGCAGCAATGGAAAATTTAAAAGAAATGGTCGATGTAAACACGATTGTTGGAGAGCCTGTTCAAACGGCTGACGGTGGTGTGGTGTTAACGGTTTCTAAAGTAGCGTTCGGGTTTGGAGCAGGAGGTTCTGATTTCCAAACGAATGATGGACAAAGAGCGAACGGTAACCCTGCATTTGGTGGCGGTAGCGCGGGTGGTGTTTCTATTACACCAGTGGCATTTCTTGTAGTGAATAAAGATGGAGTAAATATTCTTCATTTACAAAATGCGACACATTTAGCAGAAAAAATGATTGAATTAGCTCCACAAACAATTGATAAGATTCAATCGATGTTCCAAAAAGATGAAAAGAAAGAGGGAAATCATCATCCTCAAAATCCAGATGAAATCCTTTAAAAACGCCTGCTTACGAGCAGGCGTTTTTTCTTGTAATCACTATGTAATAAAACACATGAAATTGTAAATAGTTTTTGAATTTTTTTCTATGTTTCTAAAATTTTTCATGTTAAAATATGCTATAGAATTGAAACATATAAAACGAAGGTGGCTAGGTGCTTTGTCTGGAGGATCTGACCAAGTAAAGAATATGATATATATTAATGGTAATCGTCGAGGTCATTGTTTTATTACATCAGGAATTACGTTTAAAGAGTTTGCAAGTAACATCCCTTCACCGCTTCATCAAGTGTTGCTTTTAAAGCATAATTTTGAATGGACAGATTTTCACTATCATACTTTATTTGAATATGTTGAGGAAGAAAATATACATAAGTTAATTCAAGCAGAGATTGATGAATTTGATGAATTTTGTTGGGTAGATTTTGATGATGCAAGCGATTTAGATGAACTAGAGCCAAAAGAAATTGCAGAGCTTTTATATTTGGCTCACAAAAAAGAACCACTTGCAAGAACATTCTTTCCGCTATTGAAAAATAGATTTGTTTATTTTTCACATGATGACGGATGGTACAACAAAGTGTATTATCGCAGAATTGCTGACTTTGTAGGGATGTTAAGTAAAGTCATTCCTTATAAACTCGGTGCTTTCGGTAAGAAACGTTTTTCTTTGTTCCAAAAATCAAAAATTTTCCCAGCAATTTCAAAAGAATTGATCATGGGGCTTATTCCATTAATGGAAGATGGTCTTTATATTGATCTAGCAGGGAAAATTGAGTCAAGAAGGGGTCTTGAAATTCCGGTATATGTAGTGGGTTCGTATGAAAGTACGGATGAGGTACTAGATAATATCGATGAATTGAAAGAAGAAGCAACAGAGACAGGTTGGCTCATTTTTGATAAGAAAGAACAAGAATGGCAATGGGTTGTGGACTAAGAAAACTTGGCGCATGAAGTCAAGTTTTCTTGTCATTTGAAAGGAGTACAAATGAAGAAATATTATACAATTGTGGGTATTGTAAGTATTATTCTCGTGGCGATTTTACTTATTACTTGTCCGAAAGAATCAGATTTTAAAGTGTATGTAGAGGATAAGTATGCATTGAAATGTGATGAGAGTAGTTTTGAATGCACACAAAATGTAGATGGTAAAAAAGAAAAGTTAAAATTTGAAAGTACAGATGCACGAAATGGTGTATTCTTTATGACTGTAAAGCAAACATTTAAAACAGAAGCTGATGTTACGAAAGAATATAGCGGAGTAGGAATGTTTGGTACATTTCTTTTTGTTTCAGAGAAGACTTTCTAGTAATAGAAGGTCTTTTTCTTATGCTTATGTTCATATAGATGAAGTAAGACAAGCATAGGAGGGGTAGTAATGAAGAATACATGTATCGTTTGCGGTGGTGAGGAGTTTTTTTCCTCCACTTTGTATGCACGTACGAAACAAGATTGGGCATATGCACAAAATATGTATCGATTTGAAAAGGTGTTTATTGAGCATCGGGATGAAGAGAATTATCCCGTGTTTCAAGAAATTACAGCGAAACATTGCTGTGGATGCGGTCATATTATGTTGTATCACGAATGAACACACCAAGTATAACTTGGTGTGTTTTTTTTTAAAACGCTGACAAAGCAAGCGGATAGAGTAAAGTAAATAAAACAGAAAAACTTCCAAAACCAATTGCAGTATATCCAAGTGTTCTTGCTCCGAAATTGACAGCTAATAAGCCGACTAAAATCGCAAGAGAGCCGAGTGTAACCGGATAAAATGCAATTGAGAAAAGCGAAAGAAATAAAGCGACATAGCCTACCATTGCACCGGTATTTGTACCTTCTATTTCATTTGCAATTTCTTTACGCTTATGTCTAATCGGAATGCCAGCTGGTGATATTTCAGCTGCATACTCTTCGTTTTTTTCACCACTTTTAAAATGATGATTTCTCTTTCTTCGCATATACATCCCTCTCTTTCAATTGGGTGTACCTATAGTATCTTACATAAAGAGAAGAACATGAGTATGAGTTAAACCCAAGTAAAGCAAAAATTGGAGAATAAAGATTCCATTATTAGCTTGTACATCTCCTAATGAAGATAAACAGGAATTTTGGAAAATGATGTAGAATGAAATGAGTGATAAAACGTGAAGGCAGGGGAATGTATGACGAAATTTAATTGGCATGAATCAGCAGAGAAAAAATGGGATAGTAGTGCAGAATTTTGGACTCAGAATAGTCAGGAGATGTGGGACAGTGGGAGTAGGAGTACGATTATTCCATTTTTTGAACAATACGTGAAGAAAGAAGCCAAGGTGCTTGACGTTGGTTGTGGAGATGGATATGGTACATATAAATTAAGTCGCGCAGGCTATAAAGCAGTTGGAGTGGATTTATCAGAAGTGATGATTCAAAAAGGGAAGGAGCACGGAGAAGGACCGGATTTATCCTTTATAAAAGGAGATCTTTCTTCCTTACCATTTGAAAATGAGCAATTTGAATCAATTATGGCAATTAACTCTTTAGAATGGACCGAGGAGCCATTACGAGCATTAAATGAGATAAAGCGCGTTTTAAAAAGCGATGGGTATGCATGTATTGCAATTTTAGGACCGACAGCAAAGCCTCGAGAGAATAGCTATCCTCGTTTATACGGCAAAGACGTTGTTTGTAATACGATGATGCCATGGGAATTTGAACAGCTAGCGAAAGAACAAGGTTTTGAAGTGGTAGATGGCATCGGTGTATATAAGCGCGGAGTAAATGAGAAGATGCTAGGTCAACTACCTATCGAGTTACAACAATCGTTAACCTTCTTATGGGTATTTATGTTAAAAAACGCATAAAGAAATGAAAGAATTTTTAGGAGGTAAATAAGTGCAGAAAATACAAAAAACTGATACAATATCATCAGAACCAATTAAAGGGGGACTAGGGTATATGACAACTACTACAACAGTTAAATCCGACATTGAAATCGCACAAGAAGCGAGTATGAAGAAGATTCAAGAAATTGCAGCTGAATTAAATATTTTAGAAGATGAATTAGAGCCATATGGGCATTATAAAGGTAAGTTATCTCTTGACATTTTTAAGCGCTTACAGAACGAGAAAGACGGTAAAGTTGTTTTAGTAACAGCGATTAACCCAACTCCAGCTGGAGAAGGTAAATCAACAGTAACAGTTGGTTTAGGTCAAGCTTTTAATAAAATTGGTAAGAAAACAGTAATTGCACTTCGCGAACCATCTCTTGGACCAACGATGGGACTAAAAGGCGGGGCAGCAGGTGGTGGTTTTTCACAGGTAGTACCTATGGAAGACATTAACCTTCACTTTACTGGAGATATCCATGCGATCACAACTGCCAATAACGCGTTAGCGGCGTTTATTGATAATCATATCCAACAAGGAAACACACTTGGAATTGATACACGTAAAATCGTTTGGAAACGCTGTGTTGACTTAAATGATCGTGCCCTTCGTAACGTAGTAATTGGTCTTGGTGGACCAGTTCAAGGTGTACCACGTGAAGACGGTTTTGATATTACAGTAGCATCTGAAATTATGGCGGTATTCTGCCTTGCAACAGATATTCAAGATTTAAAAGCGCGTCTATCTCGCATCGTAGTTGCTTATAACTTTGCAAATCAACCTGTAACGGTTAAAGATTTAGGTGTAGAAGGTGCGTTAACATTATTATTAAAAGATGCATTAAAGCCAAACTTAGTACAAACGTTAGAAAATACACCAGCTATCATTCACGGCGGACCATTTGCGAATATTGCTCACGGTTGTAACAGTGTTATCGCTACAACAATGGCAGCAAAATTAGGTGATTATGTTATTACAGAAGCTGGATTCGGTGCTGATTTAGGTGCAGAGAAGTTTTTAGATATTAAAGCTCGTGCAGCTGGCATTAAACCAGAAGCAGTTGTTATTGTTGCGACTATTCGTGCGCTTAAAATGCATGGTGGCGTAGCAAAAGATCAATTAAAAGAAGAAAATGTAGACGCATTAGCAAAAGGTATGGAAAACTTACAGAAGCATGTTGAAACAATTCAAAGCTTCGGTGTGCCTTTCGTAATTGCAATTAATAAATTCATTACAGATACAGATGCAGAAGTTGCATACTTACAAGAGTGGTGCAATGAGCGTGGCTATGCAGTATCCTTAACGGAAGTTTGGGAGAAGGGTGGCCAAGGCGGAGTTGACCTTGCTGAAAAAGTGTTAAAAGAAATCGAAAAAGGTGAGAACAACTACGCACCACTTTATGAATTAGAATTACCATTAGAAGAAAAAATCCGTACAATTGCTCAAAAAGTGTACGGCGCAAAAGATATTGAATTTGCTCCGAAAGCACGTAAGCAATTAGCTCAATATGAAGGAGAAGGATGGAGTAACCTACCAATTTGTATGGCGAAAACACAATACTCTCTTTCTGACGATGCAACAAAATTAGGTCGTCCATCAGACTTTATCGTTACAATTCGTGAGCTGAAACCATCAATTGGTGCAGGATTTATCGTTGCGTTAACAGGAACAATGCTAACAATGCCAGGCCTTCCAAAACAGCCAGCAGCACTACAAATGGACGTAAATGAAGATGGAAAAGCAGTAGGTTTATTCTAAAAGGTTGTAATTCATCTCGTTTATCTGTAAACTATATATACATCAAGTGGCGCCTTTCCATCGAAAGGCGCCTGTTTTTTGGAGGAAATTATGTTTGATCCAACTGCTTTTGATAATTTAAAAGTAATCGTAGAAGGTGCTGTATATGATTTTGATTTACATGGAGATATTCTTGTAACAGATCGAAAAGATATGATGGACCTTGCCTCATTAAGTCGTATATACAATATTTCATTTCAATTAACAGAGCCGTTCGAACAGTTAGTAGAAGCAACATTTTCACTATCTGTAGATGCAAAGAACTTATCTGGTGAAATATTGGAAGTACCACAATTTACACCAGGTTGTGAAATGAAATTAGCATTTTCATTCCCGATAGAAAAGCCAGAGGTAGTGTGCGAAGAAATTGAAACTTTCATGCATTCTATATGGGGAAAAGAAAGAATGATTACGCAAAAACTTTCATACGAATATAATAAGCAAGCGATTTCATATCATAATAAGGTAGAGGTTCTATTTCAAAAAGCGATTACAGAAGACCATGTTGATGATTTAATAGCTGTTATTTCACACATGATAGAAACGGTGCGAACAATACAACATTTTCTTCAAAAATAGAGATAAAGGAGAAAAACAAATGATAAAAGATATGCAACCATTTTTACAACAAGCTTGGGAGAAGGCTGGTTTTAAAGAATTAACTGAAATTCAAAAACAAGCGATTCCAACTATTTTAGAAGGACAAGACGTTATAGCTGAATCTCCAACTGGAACAGGAAAAACATTAGCGTACTTATTACCCCTTTTACATAAAATTAATCCTGAAGTAAAACAACCACAAGTTGTTGTTTTAGCGCCAACACGTGAGCTTGTTATGCAAATTCACGAAGAGGTTCAAAAGTTTACAGCAGGGACTGAAATTTCAGGTGCATCTTTAATTGGTGGTGCAGATATTAAGCGTCAAGTTGAAAAATTAAAGAAACATCCGAGAGTAATTGTCGGTTCACCAGGACGTATTTTAGAATTAATTCGTATGAAAAAGCTAAAAATGCATGAAGTGAAAACAATTGTATTTGATGAATTTGATCAAATTGTAAAACAAAAGATGATGGGCGCAGTACAAGATGTAATTAAATCAACGATGCGCGACCGTCAATTAGTATTCTTCTCAGCGACAATTACCAAAGCTGCGGAAGACGCGGCACGTGATTTAGCAGTTGAACCACAAGTGGTACGTGTAACACGTGCAGAGTCAAAAAGCTTAGTTGAGCATACGTATATCATTTGTGAGCGACGCGAAAAAAATGATTACGTAAGAAGAATTATGCATATGGGCGATGTAAAAGCAGTTGCTTTCTTAAATGACCCATTCCGTTTAGATGAAATTACTCAGAAATTGCAGTTCCGTAAAATGAAAGCAGCAGCTCTTCATGCAGAAGCAGGTAAGCAAGAGCGTGAAGCAACGATGCGTGCTTTCCGCGGCGGGAAATTAGAAATTCTACTTGCTACTGATATTGCAGCACGCGGTATTGATATTGATGATTTAACACATGTAATCCATTTGGAGTTACCAGACACAGTAGACCAATATATTCACCGCTCAGGACGTACAGGACGTATGGGTAAAGAAGGAACAGTCGTTTCTCTTGTAACACAACAAGAAGAGCGTAAATTACTTCAATTTGCAAAAAAACTAGGTATCGTATTTACGAAGCAAGAAATGTTCAACGGATCATTTGTAGAAACGAAACCAAAAGCACCAAAGAAAAAGAAACCAGCGTTTACTGGGAAGAAAAAGCCTAGATAAAGAATGGGAAAGACGTAACTATTTGTAGTTACGTCTTTTTGATTGTAATTGAATGAAAAAGGAATAATAATAGTACCTGTAGAAACCTACATAGAATATAAAAACCATTAGGGGGAAATACAATGATTCATAAAGTCGGACAAATTATGTTATATGTAAACAATCAAGATGAGGCGGTCAATTTTTGGACTGAAAAGGTAGGGTTTCATGTAGTAGCAGAAGAAGATAATAAGCAAGGAATGAGATGGATTGAAATCGCTCCGAAAAGCGGTGCAGAAACGAGCATTATATTACATAATAAAGAAGTGATTTCTAAGATGAGCCCAGAATTAAATCTTGGTACACCGTCCCTAATGTTCTTCTCAGAAAATCTTGATCAATTATATACAGATTTAAAAAATAAAAATGTTACTGTTGGAGAAATGGTAACTATGCCTTTTGGTAAAGTGTTTAACTTTGCTGATAGTGAAGGGAATTATTTTGCGGTTATGGAAAAGAACAAATAATAATATTGCTATGTGAAAATCCCCCTCAAATATATTGAGGGGGATTACATGTTCGAAGGGGATTTTTCATTAGAGAGTTGATTAATATAAAATACGCCTTTTTCAATAGCTGTCTCAATATAACCAACGATTTGATTAAACGTAAATACTTGTAAGTCTTCATGCAAATGTTGCTCTGGATATAACATATCTTCAAAAAGATACTTTCGAAAAGCTAGTACGTTTTCTTTAGAAACCTCTTCAATATCCATAATGTGAACCTCTTGATTGAGAAGGAAGAAGAGTTGTTGTTCTTTATCGTAATGATGAAGCAACTTTGCATTTAACAATTTAAAATCGTTATAGTACATAGGTGCGATAGTTTCGTCATTTTCTATTCTATTTTTTAGCCAAGGTAGAAAAAAGCCACTTAGCCAATTATCATCGGCAATGAGATGGGTGTAATAACCTAAGAGAAAAGGGGAATCCATATGAACTTTATATTTTTGAAAAAAAGAATTGAAATCTATCCTTCTCGTATAGTTTTTCGTTGTGCCAGCGTAAAAGTGTGAAGCGCCTTTTTCTTCTGCTGAATGAACAGCATCAGGGGCTACACCTCCAAGTATGAAAGAAGTTTTATCTTGAATACATAATTTCTCGGCAATCCTGTTAGCGATAATAGCATGCATAATTCGTGATCCCATGAATGACACCTCGGTTTCAAGTATTCATTTCAGGAAGAGGACTGGACAGTTAGTATTACTTTCCCTGTACTTTTTCTACTTTCGACCCATTCATGTGCTTTCCCTGCATCTTGAAGTGGAAAAGATTTCGTAGCCTTAATTTGCAAACGTTCGTCACGTAAATAACGGAAAACTTTATTTGCAGTTTCTTGGAGTAGTTCGGGACGTTTTTTTCGTGTAGTACCAAAGCTAAAACCGAGTATAGAGCGACAACTTGCGTGTAAATCTTTCGTTTGAAAGTTACCAATTTTACCGCTTGCATTTCCGAAATGAACGAGGCGACCATAATAAGCAAGACATTTTAAACTGTTTTCCGAAACTGTTCCAGAAATAGAATCTAAAATTACATCGACCCCTTCACCATTTGTCAGCTCATTGACTTTCTCTACAAAATCTTCATCTTGATGACAAATAACATAGTCAGCTCCAGCATATAAAGCAATTTCTTTTTTTGCTTCACTTCCGACAGTACCGATGACTTTTCCAGCCCCTAATAGTTTTGCAAGTTGAATCGCTGTAGTGCCAATTCCGCCAGCTGCTGCATGAATGAGTACAGACTCACCTTGTTGAACCCTTGCAACATTTGCGAGTAAATTATAGCTTGTAAAAGATACGATAGGGCAAGCAGCTGCAGTTTGGAAATCAACTTCATCAGGTAATACGAAAGTAAGATTTTCATTTGCAACAACATATTCAGCGTAAGATCCATTTTGAGGAAAAGCGATGACACGCTGTCCAGGATGAATATTCGTAATTTGAGAACCGACACGTTCTACAATACCAGCAGCATCTATACCTGGGATAAAGGGAAATGCTTTATTTCCTTTTTTACCATAACGGGATTTAATATCGGCGAAATTTATACTAGTAGCAACAACGCGAATCAAAACTTGATCCTCTGAAATAGCGGGCATATCCACATCTGTATATTTCATCACTTCAGGACCACCAAACGACGTTACAACGATAGCTTTCATCATATATCCTCCTAAATTTGACTATATAAATCATTTTAAATCTTCATTAGGAATTGGAAAATTATATAATTGTTATGCATGGTTATAAGTGAAGCTTATGAACCCATTGAATTATTATATTAATTTATATGAAAAACTTTTTTGAAAAAATCGAACGAAATATCAATTACTTGCCAATATATAGTGTAAGACAAAGGAGGGATGGTATATGAAGGATGAAACAGTGTATACAGATTTAATCCATTTAACTTTATCAGGCAATAAAGAAGCATATAGCGAGTTGTATGATAAAACGATTCAAGAAGTATATAAAACATCACATTTTTTAATAGATGATAAAACAGATGTAGATGATGTCGTTCAAGAAATATACATACAGCTATATGAATCGCTTCGTAAGTATGATAGCAAGAAACCATTTCGCCCTTGGCTAATTGGACTTGCGATTAAACAAATTCACTCTTATAGAAGAAAGAGGTGGATGCGACTACGAATTATAAAAAAAGCAGAAGAGCAAAGAAAACCAGTGCAAATTGATTTTTCAAACGATGTTGTAAGTAAAATATCAAACCAAAAACTAGTCGAACTCATTCATAAATTACCGTATAAATTGAAACAAGTAATTATTTTAAGATACTTACACGACTACTCACAAGAAGAAGTAGCAAAAATATTACATATTCCACTTGGTACTGTGAAATCTAGAATTCATGCGGCCTTGAGGAAACTACGTCAAAAAGAGCAAGTAGAAGAAATCTTTTTAGGAGAGGTAGGGAATGTGAAATGAGTTTAGATTGTAGAGTTAGAGAATCTATACAAGAAGAAGCGAAGGGGATTGTTGCCCCGCCGGAATTAAAAGAAAAAATAATCATTCAAATAAAAATGAATCGAGGGGGGCGTAAGAGAAAGAAACATCTTATTGCAGGAGTGCTTGCAGCAGCATTTTTAATCCCTACGACGGGTTTTGCGTATCAATCTATTATGGCGGATGGTATATACGGATCTTTTGAGAATTTAAAAAAACATGCCGGAGCGATGACATTAGAAGCGTATATGCGTTTTAATGCAAAGTTATCACAAGCGAAAGATGAAATGGGTGCAAAGGAATATGAAGAGTTTACAAAAGAACTAAAAAAATTAACAAATGCTAAGCTTGAGTACGGAGATTCGAACGGTAATATTGATTACGATCAATTATCACCAGTTAAAAAAGAAGAAATGAAAAAAGTAGAGATGGAGCTTCAGCCATATTTTGATAAATTAAATGGCCATAAATCTAGTAAAGAAGTATTAACTCCTGAAGAGTATGAACAATATATGGAAGCATTAATGTCATATCAAACCGTATTAGTAAAAACGAAATCAAGTGGTGGGATAACAGTAAGCGAAGTACCTGAGGCATACAAAGAAAGATTTATTAAAGCGGAGCAGTTTATGGAGTATGTAGACGAAAAAGTACGATAAGTAGGAAAGCTCATAGCTTTAGCTGTGAGCTTTATTAATTGTATTAACCACCTATTCCTTTTGCTAGCAATAGAAAATATACAACTACTAGTATTACGCCATTTAATGCAGTGCCAACTATTCCGAATAACCAATTTTTTGATGCTATCGCAAAAATAATTCCGAGTAATGAAAGTAAACTTAGTATAGCAATAATTAACGTTAAATTCGCATTGGGTCCTCTTAAAATAAAGAAAGAACATACACTTGCGATAAACGTTAGAAATGAGAAAGCCCCTAATTTATACATAGTAAGTCTCCCTTGGTTAAAATGCATTTTGATTTAATGTACGATTTTCCTTAGTTTAACATAAATTTCCTATTGTGTATTAAATATATGAATAATAAAAAACGAGTAAAAAATCTAAGTGATTTCATACTCGTTTTTGCTATTAATTAATATAAATAAAGCGCAGTAACCAATGACATTTAAAAATTAATCATCAATCATATTTTTTCATAGTTGCAGTATCTTTTTGTATAAAACAATCTAAAAGGGAATAACCAGCTATTAAACTAATTATCGTAACAAAGGTTGTATTTATAAGAATAATATTAGCTAAATAAGGTAGATATTGGCCAAGCGGTGAAAAGAGTAGAGCTGGAGAAAAGGAAATTAATATTGTAGGCACTGTAATTGCGATAAACTTATCTGGTTGAAAGCTCCAGCTTTGTTTATTCGTTTCGCGATTAATCGATTGAAGGAATCGTAATAATATGCCGACTATAAGAGGGAAGAGTGTAAAGTAGAATAATCTTGGATACACGTTAAAGTTTGCCTGCGCATCTGTATCTAAATAAAATTGAATTTTCACTCCGACAAATAATAATAAGACGATAAATAATGTAAAACAGAGGTATAACATCAATTTTTGCATTGCATTCCACCATCCTTTATTAAAGATATATTCAAAGAAAAAAGAGATATACAATAACTACTGTTGTATATCTCTTCTTTTACGGTTAGTTAATAGTGGAGTTTGTTTTTTCTTGCTTCGTGAAATAATCAATAATGCCCATCGCGCTAATTTCTATGTCTAGATGTAAAATGTTATAAACAGAATGATCTGATGGAACGTTTAACTTTGTAAGGTGGGAAGAGATCTTATCCATTAATACAGTTTGTAAAGCTTTAGTCGCTTCATCGAAATCATTATACTGTTCAAAGACCTCTTTACCAGTATGAACGAAAATAGGTAGCCAATGTTCAAGCTGGTTATATACTTCTGTAACATTGGATGATGCACCGTAATGACCGAAATAAATAGTATCTACATTCATACTTTGAATGTGATTTTTAGAAGCAATCATCGCATCTGGTTCGAATTGTGAAGGAGATGTTGATGGGAGATATAGTTCTATACCAACGTCTGCGAGTTCTCTATAGTAAATGCCAATTGTATCGCCAGTAAAAATGCCGTTTGTTAATGAATCGTGAATGCTAATATGGTGTTTAGCATGTCCCGGTGTATCGTAAAATGTAAGTGTACGGTCTTCGGCAATTTGTAATGTATCACCATGTTGTACAATACGAACACGTTCTTCTTCTATAGGAAGAATGGGATCAAACAGTTTATCGAAATCTTCTTTGTATACGGCTTTTGCGCCTAAAATGAGTTTTGTTGGATCAATCATATGACGAGCACCGCGAGAATGCACATATAAAGTAGCATTTGGGCACCTTTCCATCATTAAACCAGCAGCCCCGGCGTGATCTAAATGAACATGTGTTACGATAATGTTTTTTACATTGTCTAAATCAATATGTAATTGTTGTAAGCCGTCTAAAATATACGGAAGAGAAGGGGCTGCACAAGTTTCAATTAAAGTAATATCGTCACCTAATAAAACGTACGTACCAGTTCGTTCATTATGTTGTAAATCGAAATCATCAATAAGATATAGGTGAGAAGATAATTGCTCTACTTTTTTCATCATTACCACTCCTTATTTACTGTATGTTTCTATTATACGCTAAAATAGAAAAAAGGCAGAAAACGAAAGCTCGTCTTCTGCCTTTTTAAAGTGTTATTATTTCGTTTGTTCTTTATTGATAGACATAACGAATAGTCCAACTATGCCACCAACGATTGGCAGCATAATCTCTCCTGCTAAATTAAAGTAGGAGCTTAAAAATAAACCATTAACATCGATTACCCAGCCGATCACATACAATAACATCATATATAGTACGAAATAAAACTCGCGATTTGAAATCGTTTCATGTTGTGCAGTTTTCATAATGAACACCATCCTTTTCTTTTATAATGGAATATAAACTGTCACAGTTTGTTCACAATTCAATTGTAAAACTTTCCAACATAAAAGTCTAGTAGTTTGTGTCGAATTTCCGAACAGAAATAAAGCGCTGTCATTTTGGAGGAGAATACGTAATAAGAGCTGTATATTCACGAATGTAGTATAGTATAAACATAGAATGATAGTGAAGAGAGGGGCAAGGACCATGACAGTTTATGATTTTTCAGCTAAAACGATAACAGGAGAAGATAAGTCGTTAAAAGATTACGAAGGAAAAGCGCTTCTTATTGTAAATGTAGCTAGCAAGTGTGGTTTTACACCGCAATATAAAGGGTTACAAGAAGTATATGATAAATATAAAGACCAAGGACTAGAAATACTCGGTTTCCCTTGTAATCAATTCGGAGGACAAGAACCAGGTACAGAAGCAGATATTACTAGTTTTTGTGAGTTAAACTACGGTGTGAATTTCCCGATGTTTGCAAAGGTTGATGTGAAAGGTGATAAGGCACATCCGCTTTATACATACATGACAGAACAAGCACCAGGTTTACTCGGTATGAAAGCAGTGAAATGGAACTTTACGAAGTTTCTAATCGGAAAAGACGGGAAAGTAGTAGGGCGTTTTGCGCCGCAAACGAAGCCGGTGGATTTAGAGGCTGAGATTGAGAAGGTACTTGGGTAATAACTAGAAGATTCACTTTATCCCGCATTAACGGGCAGTAAGACCCCCAGCTCAAAATTCAGTGAAAGCAAAGAAGTTAGGTGGGGGATCAACTGCCCGTAAAAGCCCGATTGGTTCAACTAATAATCAGTGGGGGATGAACAAAACCCCCACTGATTAAAGTTTCACTTTATTAAAAAAAGCCTCAAAGAACAATGTTGTTCTTTGAGGCTTTTTCTTTTAATTCACATTATCAAGATTAAATCGCTGAATGGAAGTCATTTGATTTAGGCGGAGAAGCTGCTTTTTTCATAAGCACTTCCCATAAGTGTACGGATTTTTTCCATTCTACTGCAGCCTGTCCCTTTTGATACATAGCGTTCTCATAACTGAAAGTAAGTTGTTGCATATCATTCGAGTTGTAAAGTGTATCGATGTGGAGAGCATATTCTCGGAATGTTTGACTTTCACCTCGTCGTATACCGATTCGCGCAAATTGTTTTAAAAGTGCGCCATAAGCTTTGCTATAAACAGCATCATCTTTTCGGTATTTATAGAAAAGAATGATAAAAAATGTAATCCATTTCATTCTAGTAGCGAAGAGAGTGTATCCTATAATACTAATTAGTATCGAAGAGAGGAATAGGTACCACCAAGAAAATCCATTTTTAGCATTTGTAATCTTTTTAGTAGGAGCTTCTTCTGTATCCTCTATTAAACTTTTGAGCTTTGCTTCATTGTTTCTTTGTTGCATTTGCGCGTTTTGAGAATTAGTTTCTTCACTATTTTGTATAGTAGGAGCAGGCGTATTATTTGTGAAATTATAGGGATTAGTAAATCCTTTTGTTGGTTCGAATGGAATCCATCCGTATCCAGGGAAATATACTTCGACCCAAGAGTGTGCGTTATCGTTCGCGATTTTATAAACATCCTCACCTTCTGCAGAGGCAAGCGTATTATCAAGAGTTCCTTCCGTGTACCCTTTTACCCAGCGAGCGGGAATCCCAGCAGAACGAAGTAACACGATCATAGATGTTGAGAAATTATTACAGTAGCCGCTTTTTGTATCAAAAAGAAATTGATCTACATAATCTTGTTTTTTGGCAGGGAACGACACATTCGTTGTTTCATATACGAAAGAATGGTCGGTAAAGTAGTTTTCAATAGCTAATACTTTCTCATATCGGTTGTCTTTATCATTTGTTAGATTAGCAGCTAAGTCTTTTACTCGCTGCGGTAATGATTCGGGCAGTTGCGTGTACTTTGTCATGAAGTAAGGATTTGTTTCTTGGCCTTCATTCGTTTTTACAGCTTTCAATTTTTCTATGGAAAACTCGGGGACCTCATACGTTACTTTATATGAATGTAAAGTAGTGGAGGAGTCTCCGTCCATCGTATAGATTTTTTCAGAAAATGGATCAACGCTGTATGATGCATCTGAAGAAGCCTCAACAGATACTAATCCCGCTGGATAGGTAAGGTGAGGATAACTTTTTTGCATGTTGATTGTTGCCCCTGTTGTCTCCGTTTTTGTATTTTGTTCGTACCAGCTCAAGACGTCGTTTTTATTTTTAAAAGAAACCTTTTTTTGATTTTCAGAAACCTCCCATCCTTTTCCGGTATAAAAATCTTTCGTTTCGACTCTCCAATATTGTTTGTTTTGCGTTTGTGCTGTGAAAACAATTGTAGGATCAGCCTTAAAAGGACCACCTAATCTCGAGTCATCTAAACCATACCCAATTTTAGAAACTTCTTGCTGTTTACTTGCTTCGGATGTGTTGAATTTTAAAAAATCCATTGGGTTGGGCCATTGAGGACCAAATTTTGGTGCGAAGTATGCGATGGTTGCTGACAATACAATAAACACTGTAAGAGGTCTAAGTAATTTTGAGATTTCTCTAGCATAATTTTGTAAGTGTTCCATCTCTTTTATTCGTTCTATGCGAAGAAGGCTAAGCATAAAAAAGCCGATGACAACAGTACGAATAATAGCGAAGTTTGCATCGTATAAATGTAAGTTATGAAAAACGGTGATATAAATAATAGTCAATATAAGAAATAACAACCCACGTTTTTTATGAATCATCCAAAAAGAAATGAAAGCACTCAAAAACCAAAATGATAAAAAAAATAAAAGTGTTGGAAAAACTGGAGAGATATCTAGTAAATTTCCCTGAAATAACAGGGAGGAATTTAGAGAAATATCAGTGAAAAATTTCGTTAGCCAAGATGGATTTATAAAAGCATTTTTATAATATAGGAAATGAATGATGAATAAAATCGTGATGATCTTTATTGGAATCTGCCACTTTGTTTGAAAAAAAGAGAGAGTGAAGCAAATCCCTATAAATATTACAAAAATATCTAATCTACCTACGTTTGTAATACCTATGAGGGGTCTTAGCCATTCTAGTAAAAATAGAAATGCGCATGCATGCATGAAAAATCTGTTCATATCCCATTGTTTTTTTGTTTGTAATGTTATCATTTGCTCACCTCAAAAAATACGTTTGTATAGTGGTTTTCATAAACCGCTTTTACAAATATTTTTCGTTTTTGTAGAGTTTCTAGAATACTGAGTTCTCGATGTGAGAGTTGATTTGCTTTTTCTTTTACGACAAACACCATTAATTTTCTATTTTTAATAGCAGCAAAGTCAGCCGCCTTTTGAATATCGGGAGAAAGATCGCTTGTTACGAGTATAATCGTGACGGGCTCATAAATTTTTCTTAATTCCATTTCTACACTCCGGGAGAGCGGGAATGCACTGTCCGCTTGTACTTTCGCTAAATGACAAAAGATTTGATGCAACTGACTATCTCCATTGTCTAAAGGGAAAAAAGTTCGTTCTTTTCCGACAGATACGAATGACGCTGGTGAATTTTGCTTCAAGACAGACCTGACAATAGAGGCGGTAAATGTGACGACTGATTCGAATAGAGGGGATGGGGTTCTGTCCATGAATATCATAATATTATGGCTGCGCTGTTGTTCAAACTCTTTCGTCATAATGTTGTTTGTTCGGGCAGTTGCTTTCCAATCAATCCATGAAAAGCGGTCACCAGGTTTATAGTCTCTCACACCGACAGAAATGGTAGAGTCTTTTACTAAATTTATATTTGCTGAAAGTGCTCCTTGTTCGAAATGATTTTCCATTTGTCGATATGTTATATCTACATACTGGGGATAGACTAAAAATGTATCTGGAACTGAAAAAGTTATTTCTTTCTCCATCATACCGAATAAATCACCAGTTTTGACACGTACGCTTGAAAAAGAGTGCTCTCCTCTAGGAATTTTATCAATTGCATATTGAAACGAAATATTTCGTTTCAATCCTGGAAAGAGTATTACCTTATTCATCTTTATTTGTTTACAATTTGTAAATTGTGATGGCAGTACATCTTCTATAATTAAATAAAGTAAGGGAAAAGGAAAACTTCTTTTTATTGTAATCGTACTTAAAAATGGTTCTCCTGCTACATATTCGTCTTGATTTGTTATTCGTTTTACCTCGGCGTTCCGTAAAGCATAGAAGGGAAGCAGTAGTGAATAAAGTCCAATAGGAATCATACTGTAAAACAAAAACCAACTTACAAATCCTCCTTGAAGCATAGCGTATACAAATGTTAAGACTAGGCATAACGGAATGAGTGATAACTTAGTAAAATGATAGAGTGCTCGTAGTATCCGTTTCATCAAAGGTTCATCTTCCTTTGAGTAGGTACGGTAGTTCGCGCAACGATTTTTGTGATAACTTGTTCTCCTGTAATTCCTTCAAATTTTGCTTCCATTTTTAGAATGAGTCTGTGAGCTAATACGTAAGGAGCTAAAAATTTAACATCGTCTGGAATAACATAATTTCTGCCATGGATGAATGCATATGCTTGTGAAGCTTTCATTAAAGCAATCGAGCCACGTGGACTTGCACCAAGCTGTATAGAACTATAAGAACGAGTCTGACTAACAAGCTTTACAATGTAATGCTTGATTGCTTTGTCCATACTTATTTCCCGTACGCTCTGTTGTAAATAAAGTAATTCTTCTATTGTAGTAATAGCTTGTAAATGGGAGAGGGGATTTGTTTTTTCCATCCTGTTTAAAATTTCAAATTCTTCTTCTTGTGTAGGATATCCCATTTTTAGTTTCAATAAGAAACGATCGAGCTGTGCTTCTGGTAAAGGATACGTTCCTTCATATTCGACCGGATTCTGTGTAGCCATTACAAAGAACGGTTTTGGTAACGGTCTTGTCCTGCCATCTATTGTAATATTGCCTTCTTCCATACTTTCAAGTAAGGCAGATTGTGTTTTGGGAGATGTACGATTAATTTCATCAGCAAGTATAAAATTCCCCATAATTGGTCCAGGTTTGAACTCAAATTGGAGCTCTTTCGGATTATAAATAGAAACACCTGTTACATCTGACGGCAGTAAATCAGGTGTAAATTGAATGCGCTTGTAATCAGCATCAATAGATTTAGAAAGAGCACGTACTAACATTGTTTTCCCAACGCCAGGAACATCTTCTAATAGTACATGACCTTCCGCTAACAGAGCTGTCAAAGCTAAGATCGTTTCTTTTCGCTTTCCGACCATTAACTTTTCAATATTATTAATTATTTTTTCTATAATGGGATGTAATGAATCAAGCTGGTGCATCGTAATCCTCCTAATGTTATTATCGTTTTTTAATCTATTTAGTGGAAAATAGAGTTTATCTTTAATTCTAAGAATATTCAGATTATTTATCTGATTACATCTAGTATAATTGTTTCCGTAACTTAGAGCAATATGGTAAATAATGATTTGTAGTTTTATATGAAAAGAGAAGCGAATAGAATAGGAAGCTTGGTTATATGGGTAGGGAGAGTTGAGAAGTATAAATATTTTTCACACAATGAAAAAGAGGGACATGAGTATTGCTACTCATGTCCTACGACTTATTTATTCGGGGAGTAAAACTTTCACCTCAAAACTCGGCTGGAGCAAAGAAGTTAAGTGTGGGATGAACAAAACCGCCACTCATTATAGCTTCACTTTATGCTCTCGTAATGGCACGTGGAAATAAAATATTATTTTCTAAATGAATATGCTCAAATAAATCAGACTCTATAGCTTCAAGACGTTGATACACAAGTCGATAAGTGCCGCAAGCTCCTTCTGGAGGAGTAAAGTCATTTGTCACTTTACGAATCTCTTTTATAATATTTCCGGCATGATTGTGTTCATTTTCTAGTTCATCTACTACTTTACGTAATTTTGTATAGTTTTCATCGGTTGGATTTTGTTCAAATTCTAAAATTAATGGGAAATCTTCCGTTTCTTCTTTAATTAAATGCTGTTCTAATTCCATTTTAAGTTCATGAAATAGCTTATGAATTTGAGCTAAATGAGGCTGATTCGCTCCATGAACGCGTAAGACTTTCGCCACATATGGACTCAACTGTGGTAACTCTTCATTTAAATAACGATGATGCTTATGAATTACATAATCAATCAATTCACGATAAGAAGCATTTTTCCAATCAATTTCAGATTCATTTAATCGTTTCGTATTATGATAAAGCGTATTTAACTCTGTAATTACTTCAGAAGCTGATAAATTTCTTTCATGAATTGCATCAATAAGTGGCTTATTACCGCCACAACAAAAATCTATTCTATACGATTTAAAAAGATCACTAGCTTTCGGGAACTGTGTAACAATCTCACCAACAATTGAAGTTTCAGTAAATGTATGTTCCATATGAATGCCTCCATAAAGTTTTAATATAGTATCTAAATTAAGAATAGCGATAAATGAAAATCAATGTGGTGATTGAAATCACTTATAGTGTGTCAGTTTTGAGAATAATAAAATGAGTTTTATAAAAGGAAGAGAGAGGAGATAATTAGTCGCAATACTATGTAATAACAAAGAAGCTTACTAGAAGCTTCTTTGTTCATTACTATTTTTCACATGCAATTCCATCGCCATCACGATCGAGATGAGAGCTATATCCTGGTTGATCTCTATATAATGGAGCTTTTCCTGCAGCTCTAACTGCAGCACAATTTTTGTAGTATGTATTACTAGTATTTCCAGAAGCTGGTTGTGTTTGAGCTGGTTGTGCTTTTTTCTGCTCTTCTTGTTGTTTACGAGCTTGCTCACCGGCCTGTCGTTTTTGCTCTTCTTGTTGTTTGCGAGCTTGTTCATCAGCCTGTCGTTTTTGCTCTTCTTGTTGTTTGCGAGCTTGTTCATCAGCCTGTCGTTTTTGCTCTTCTTGTTGTTTACGAGCCTGTTCATCAGCTAGATGTTTTTGTTCTTCTTGTTGTTTACGAGCCTGTTCATCCGCTAGACGTTTTTGCTCTTCTTGTTGTTTACGAGCTTGCTCATCGGCTTGGCGTTTTTCATCCTCTTGCTTACGAGCTTGTTCATCCGCTAGACGCTTCTCATCTTCTTGCTTTTGAGTTTTTTCGTCCGCTTCTTTCTTTTCTAGTTCTTTTTTCTTCTCGTTCTCTTTTTGTTCTGCATTGTTAGAAGAAACTTTTTTACTAGCTGCTGTCGTTTTTTCAGAAGTAGGGTTTGAAATACTTGATAATGTAACAAAAATGACAAATAAAATAGCAGTGATAATAAATTGTTTTTTTGCTACACCCGTCTTTTTAATTACAGATAAGATTGCTAAAACAAGGAAAAAAATAAATAAAATTAAACTTAAAGTAGCAAAAAAATCGATGACTGGGTGTTCAGATTTTGTAGTGCCCATTCCTGTTAAGAGAATTGAAATCATAAAAAGAATAACGGTAGGACGACCGTATTGTTTTGTTTTTCCATTTTTCTTAAAGAATGAAATGATACATAAAATCAAAAGAATAAAAGCAATAAAAAATAAAGCTGCACCAATATTACTCAAAATCGCCATTTTTATACCTCCATTTGTAAGATTTTCACTATTGATTATATAGGAACTTATTGGTAATTACACGTTTTATATAAATTTAGAAAATTAGTATTTTTAATAGACTTATAAACAATTATTTTGTATATAAGGAAAAATGGATGTATTTCCTATTACGTTTTTAACGATATTTCATAAAGTATAGTATATCGATTGAAAGGAGGAGATTTGAATGGAATTTCAATTGTTAGTGAATTGTGTGTTACAAGAAGGTAATGCTTACTTTTTAGTAACGAAAGTAGACGATGTAATTACTTTGAAAGTACCGATTACAGCAGGAGTAGCAGGTTTATTCTTAGCTTTCGGTGTACCAAGATGTTCTTAATTTAAATCTCTACAGTAGAAAGAGGAGGACAAGCCTCTTTCTACTGGTACATAATAATTTTATGTAAACTAAAATTATGTTTTATTAATAGCACATTTAAAATGGACATGCATATACTATAATGTTTTTTAAGTTATGAAAATTAAAGAGGTGCTATTATATATGAAAAGAAGAACATTCGATATTCCAGTTACATTGCGAAGAGAGTGGTTTTTAATAGAATTAGCCCATTTAACGAAAAAATATGGAATTGAAATTGCAACTAACAAAATGGAAACTGCACCGTTTTTAAGAGATCAAGTTACGGAATCGAAAATAGGGTCAGGGCTCCAATATGATAAATATGATGATGAGTATATCATTGATTTATAAGAAAGAAGCTGCGTATAAAAGGTTATGGTATAAACCTTTTATACGCAGCTTTTTTAGTTAGAAATATATTGAGAAATTTTTAATGAGCTTAATAGGAAAAGGAATGAATACAAGTTGAGAGAATATCGTTTCATAAGAAAGGACAGTTACTATTTATCCACCTATAAAATAACTAGAGTAAAAATAGTACTTCCTTTCAAAAAAGGGGGAATGTTAATGAGGATTTTGAAAAGGTGTATGTTATTACTTCTCGCATTTTTTATTATGACTCCGATGGCTGTTAGTACAAAGGTAGAGGCGGAGGAAGTAAAAGAAATTAAAACAGGATTTCCAGATAAAGAAGTAGCTACACCTGGAGAATGGTTTTTAGGTCAAAAACCTGCAAATTATGATGAGAATAAACCTCCAATTCTTTTTGTACAAGGAAGGAATGGGAATGCTGATAGTTGGTATGGAAAGACAGTGTATCATGATATAAATGATATGTATGATTATGCTTTGAAAGCAGGCTATCAAACAGTATTTATACAATTATATGATGCTGCTGGAAAAGGCTCAGCTAGTCAGTGGGACAACGGAAAATTGTTAGCACAAAAATTAGAAGAAATATATAATCATTTCGGTAAAAAAGTTAATATTGTAGCACATAGTAAAGGCGGTATCGATACACAGGCTGCATTAGTAGGATATGGCGCAAATCGATTTGTCGGAAATGTTATTACGCTTGCGACGCCACATCATGGATCAAACTTGGCGGATTTATCATATAGTTGGTGGGCGGGATGGCTTGCTTCTATATTAGGTCAAAAAGATGATGGTACGTATTCATTACAAATGGGGGAAATGGCAAAATTTCGTTCAACGATTGATAATAATCCAGCAGCTAAATTAAACCGTTACTATACGGCTACCGGGACTAGCTGGGGACCAGTATTTTCTGCTTTATCTATGGGCGGGCTCTATTTGTCATCATACGGTTCAAATGATGGATTAGTAAATGAGTGGAGTGCTAAGTTACCGTATGGAACGCATTTATTTACAGATTCCAAATTTGATCATGATAATATACGAAAAGGATCTGCTGTTTTCTCTCGAATTGAACCATATTTACGTACATCAAATGTAGCTGTACCAGCTTTAGTAGCATCCAGCACTAGTTCAAATGAAAATATAGAACAATTAAATACAACTTCAAATCAAAACATACTAGGAGGAGAATTGCCACAAAATCAGTGGATAGAGCAAACTGTTGCGGTGGATAAAAAAGCTGAAGGAATCGTTTCTATCTTAACAGCGTCTTCTGATGTAGAAGTGCAAATGATATCTCCAAAAGGAAAAATGTATACAAATAAAGATAGCGTTATAACTGCTGGTGAAGGTGAATCTTTCTTTAATGGTGCAACAATTAGAACATTTAAATTTGATAAAATGGATGTAGGAGAATGGAAAGTTAAAATGATGGCGAAGCAGTCGAAAGATGCATATTTAGTTGTGAGCGATTACAATAGTGGTGCGCCATTTGTTCTCCAAATGCCTACAAAAGTTAAAGTGAATAAATCTGAGTATAAACTGAAAAAATCACCTGTGGCGCCTGAAATGAAAGGGGATCTTTCCATAACAGTAAGAGTAGTTAATAAAGAAGGAAAACTAGTCTCTGAATATAATGAATTACAAAATGTTAATAATACTACATTTTCTGGTGCTTTAAAGGACATAAAGCAACCAGGAGTATACAACGTTACGATGGATATAAAAGGGATGAATAAAGAAGGACAACCATACAATCGTACAATTGTTAAGTCGGTTTATGTGGAGAAGTAAGAAAGAATGAGGGGTTTTAATATAAAAAGTACCGAACTTTTGTAATAGAAAAGTTCGGTACTTTTTTCATGTTATTAGATTAACAGAAAAGCATAATGGGAATCAAAAGAACAGTATTCAATAAAAAAAGATGCTGAAATAGCATCTGAATGTGAAGATGATTATTAACTTAGTTTTATAACTGTTAATTCAACTGAATTGATACCATTATCACAAGTTGCAATACTTTGACGATTAAAACCACTATTATTTTTCAGTTGAAGAGTTGAATTAGCGGTAACTGTAACGATCGTTTCGCCTGCAAGTTGTAGGCATTCGTTATTGGATGAAGTATTCATTTGAAAAGCAAAGTCACCTTGACTATTAGCAAGTGGATTGTCATTTAGAAATATAGTCATGACTGGAATATGTGGAAACACAGGATTTACAGTAGTGTTAATCGTTGAAATGAAAGAAACTCTATAATCACCCGCTTGACTAAATTGTATCGTAGTAGGATTTAGTAAGGAAACGCCTCCTGCTATAGGGCCAACGTGATTAAACGGAAAAGGATCTCCAAAAGGAACAGTTATAAACTCTGTTTGCCAAAAAGTGCCGTATGCCGGACAGCTTTTTTTACAGGAACTAGAAGAGGAATTGCAGGAGCATTTTTTATATGAGCTAGAAGAAGATTTACATGAACATTTTTTATTGGAGTTTGAAGAATGATAGTAAGAACCCAATATATTACCTCCTATTATGAATGAAGTGTATACTCATAGTATTTTATGCCTGTCTTATATAAAAGGTGATAGATTTGGAGTATAAAGTGCTAATACGATGAAATATAGTAATAGAATAGAAGATGTAACCATTTTTGAAGAAGACAAGGGTAATAATTTGATGAAAATATCAGTGGAATATATTAGGATGTCGAGGTGGAGCGGGAACGCATATTTTACTTTCACATGTAAAAATAAAACCAGTACCCTCAGTTGCAATGATGTGATTGTTAAAGCGAATGTCTGTCTTTTAAAATGTTTGTATATTAGAGTTTACGGTTGTTTGCCTTTATTTACGTAGTGGGGCAGGAAGAAGACGAAAAGTATCGAATGAATGTACATATGTAGCATTGTTTGCTTTTGGTGTGAATAGTAGTAAAAGATACGTTGAAATATTTTAAACGGTAACAAAAGAGCGATTAAATAATAGAGGGAGCAACTTACATGGAAAATATATTAAAGGTATCTTCAAAATCAAAACCAAATTCAGTGGCAGGTGCAATTGCAGGTGTACTAAGAACAAGTGGTAATGTAGAAATTCAAGCGATTGGGGCTGGCTCTTTAAATCAGGCAATTAAAGCAATTGCGATCGCGAGAGGATTTGTTGCTCCAAGTGGTATCGATTTAGCCTTCGTTCCAGCATTTCAAGAGGTTACTATTAATGATCAAGAAAGAACGGCGATTAAATTAATTATTGGTCCTAGAAAGAAAAGGTAACTGCAGTAATATAGTATTGAAATGACATTTAACATAACAAACAAAAAGTGTCACAAATGCTTATAAAACAGGCATTTGTGACACTTTTTTTATTTAAATTGAAACGAACAACCCTAAAACTGCTCATTCTTCTCCCAAGCTTTTACGATACAGACTTATAAATCTGTAATATCAAAGTTTAAAATCTCTGGTTGTTATTAATGCTCATATTAAGGGATTACTTTTGTTATTGTGTATGTTCATAAGATTTTATAAGTGGATATAGAGAGTAAACCTTGTTTATCAATCGGGGGAAGTTATTTGTATGGATGAACCGACTGTTCAGGAATTCTAAGTTTATGTAATTACAATAAGAGCAAATAGTCTTTTGGTAAATTAATCCCTTTATAAATGAATAGAAAATACATAAGTATGTTATTTAATGTGGATTTTTTAAGATGAATAATCTAATATTTATCTTAAAAGAACTATTTATTTTAATAGTTAAAATCATAACTTAATCATTTTTGATTAGTATTAGGGGTGTTACACATATGGAACATAAAGAGTATATGAGTAAAGTTTACAGGATGTTGGCGCATTGGAAAACAGAAGTTGAAATTTATAATGAAAATTCACTCTATGATATTAATAGAGAATCCCAAGGGTTAGCAGTTGTTTTGTTAAATGAACTATTTGATTTGAATTTAATTGATTTAGATCGGGTGGAAAAAAATTTTCCAGGGATAGATTTGGGAGATATCGATAATGGTATTGCATTCCAAGTGACTTCTCGAACAGATGCAACTAAATTTAAGGAAAGCCTTGAAAAGTTCGTAAAGTATAATTTAAATGAGGATTTCAAAGGTGGGATTAAGTTTTTTATAATTTCAATTAATGACGTTGTTTTAAAAAAAGATTATAAAGATATCTTTGACAAATTTGATAAAGAGAAGGACATACTTAACTGTACGGATATAGCTGATAAAATGGACAGTTTGTATTATACAAATCGAAAAAAATTTATGAAAGTATATGAGATTTTGGAGAATGAATTCCCTATTGGTTATAGTTTGATAACTAAAGTTGAAACTAAGGATGACCGTATTAAAAATAATTTAAAAGAATTATGTGAATTAAGTATGAGAAAATTGGCATATAGAATTGAAAGTCTAGGTAAATTCTTTAAAAGTAGTTGGGTTCTAAACTGGAGTGCAAAAAAAGAGGATAATGAAAATTTTAAAGAGATATGGATAAAAATCAATAATTTTGAAGAGCAAATAGACGGAAAAATTGAAAGGGTTTTAAAAAGTATAATCTCTAATCCAGAAATATCGATATTAGGAGTATGGATAGAGGATTATCTAGATATTGAGAGTAAGTATATTAAAAGCATTGAGGATGGTTTACGTAAAACACCTGAAGAGTATTATTTGCAGAAAGGAGAGGTTTTTCATAATACTTTGAGGGATAATATTGCAAGTCTAATAGACATCTATAATGAAACTCTTAAAAATACGCCAAAGGGGTATAATATAAACCTTAATTATATAGAAAATAAATTTAAAGTAGAGAGTGAAACGATATTTTATACAGATTTAGAGGAGAAAAAATGTAAGTTTAAAGAAGTCATTGAAATCGTAAATAATAAAATTTCACCTAAAGATTGGAGTTATGTTTATATAGTATATGAAAAACAAGATAAGGATATGATAAAAGAAGTGAGTCTTCCGGACTTGGTAATGCCGTTAGACGTAGGTTCTTATACAGAAAAGGAGATAGGTGATAAATTATTTTTTGGTTTAGAAGTAATTGGAGAACCTGGTGAGGTATTTTCAGCTCAATTAAGTTCAAATTATGTTCTTTTTTTATCTCAATTTAGTAACGAATTTAAAAATGATATGGATTTATTAAAAAAGAAATCTAATTTAAAAATATATTATTTTGAGAGCAAGGTATAAACGATACTTCATCAAGTAAAGTAAAAGAATTTATAGATTCGGGTATTAATAAAATACTATCAGAAAAACTTGCGGAAATAGGAGTATAAAGGAAAGGTCCCCAAGTGTCTTTATTTCCACTTTTTCTTATTAATAGGAAATAAAGTGTCGATGTTATTATAAGAAAAAATGATGTAAAATATGGAAAATAAGTAGGAGAGTCTGCGAATGAAGAGTTAATTACTTTTTTACCAATTAATCAAAAGTGTACAAATGCTGGTATAACATGCATTTGTACACTTTTTTTGTTCGATATAACATAAAATAAACATAGCTAAAACTTCCCATTCTTTCTCACGATTCGACGGTATAGGCTCTGCTATTTTTAATGCGCACATTAAGTTTATTCTTTTTTATCAGGTGTTTTCATTATATTTGATTACGTTCTCGAAGTTTTCCACTACTTGTTGCTGTATGTTTTGTCTAATGTAGCTATACTCGTTTAAGGTCATTTGAATTGATGAATAACCTAAATAATTCTGTCCGATTTTAGAGTGTTTCCTAGCCTGAAGCATGGGTATGTCATAAGTTGTGTATACGAATTCAAGGAATACGAGTTTTTTATAGTAATTACATGAGGGATTGACAAAAGGGAAACCGATGCATAGTTAATCTAATGTGAAAATCATCTTATTCAAAACATCTTTTGGTAAAAGGAAATAATTTTATTTTGTCGAAGTATAAAAAGTTGGAAAGGTGGTGACAGCATGAGTAGCAAAACAAGAATTAAAGTTTATCTTACAAATGATAAATCGTATGTATTTGAAATGGATTTGAATGAATTCGATATTATATTGAAGGATTCGGATAAATATTTTGCAAAAAATCTTATTCGTATTGGAGATATTTTAATTAATCCAGAACAAATTACTTCAGTTGTGCAATTCAGAAAGGGTGAATCAGGAGTGGAAAGTTTCGAGAGAATTTTTTAATTTTATTATTAAAGCATTCCTTATGGAGTGCTTTTTACTGACTAAAGAATCGTAACAGAATATTAATATTATAATAAATAGATTTAAAGGATTGAAACACCTTCTTTTATTGTATTATTATGGGAGGGGTGGTAAGAGAGTGAGTCAAATTTAGGAGTTAGCTAATGTCCTCAATCCAATTTTGATTATGGCAGGCGGAGTAGCGTTTGTATCTATTTGTATTTCGAAAGGAATACCATATTTAATAAATAGTATTAAAGACATGTTTTAGTAGCGATTTTATATTAATAAAGGAGTTGGAGTTGTGAAATTTACAAAAGTCGAAAGATTAATATTGTCAAATCAATATAAAATTTTAGAAAAGTTATATCCTTAAGAACAAAAATATTATGAAGTAGATAGAAAAGCCATTGAAGAAGAATATGAAATACACTATGAGGAAATTGGTGGGCATATTTATGATGGTTTAAATTCGGATGAGTGCCGAGAAGTATTAGATATTTTAGGTATGTATAGATCAATTGTTTTTTCTACGAATAATTTAGGTGAGGAGGAACAGAAAGAGGTCAAAAGTAAACGAACAATTTACTTTGAAGGTTTTGATGCTAATGATGAATATGAAGTGAAACTGTTAATGTATGCAAGGTACTTTATTGTTGATAAAGAAAGGTTTCAAGAGTGTAAAGAAAGTGAAGGTTATCCATATTTTAACATTCATACACCTATGCTAAAAAAATATAGAAAAATGCTGGAGAAGTACAATAAATTAGAAAGAAAACAAAAGCTACCAAAAAAAGATATTCTTGCTTTATTAGGTACATATTGATGAGTAATTGGATAGTTTTTGTACAAGCTGCAACACCGGTAATTGCACTTTTAGCTGCTGGTACTACTTTATATAACGCTAGAAGTGCTAAAAAGGCTCAAGAGAATGCCGCTACAAGTGAAAAGAATGTAAAAGGAATTGAAGAAAGAATAGAAAAGGAAACAAACAAAATTTTAGAAAGTATAAATGATAAAACAAGGATTGCTACAATAATAGAGATTAGAAGTAAGACTGAGGGGTTTCAAAAATTAATTACTCCATATTACGTAAAACCTGATAACTATAATAGCTTGGGCCTCGATATTAATATAGTTGTTAGTGAATTAGGTAGTTATATTTCAATTGTTAAAAAAAATAATTGGATTTTTGATGGAGAACAAGAAAATTATAACGATAATCTTTGTAACCAATTGAATATCCATTTTGGTCGATTAGGTGCAGGGATAGAAAATGAAGAAGTACATAATATTGTAATGCAGTTAAAACTATTACTGGATACTTATCATTCAATGCTTAATAAGAGTGTAAATCAAAAAACATTCAATGGATAATCATAAATAGAATGTAAAATAAAAAATATGAATTATCAGTTTAAATGGTATCCATTTGGATGCTTTTTACTTTGCAGAAGTATGAAGCTACTAAATTAACAAAACACGAACAATCAGTTACGATTGATACACTCATAGTATTATTGGAGAACAATTAGTGAATGAACGTATATATTTCGTACATAAGTTCAACAATGGCAACGGTAATAACTATTTATCAAGTTAATTGTAATACAAGGTTTATTGTAGAAATGTATTTTAAATGAAAATAATCTAATACAGTTTAATCAAAAGGACATTATTTGCTCACAAAAAATATGAAATTCTTTTTTGAATAGAATATAACATAACAAACAAAAAGTGTCACAAATGCTTATAAAACAGGCATTTGTGACACTTTTTTTATTTAAATTGAAACGAACACCCCTAAAACTGCTCATTCTTCTCCCAAGATTCTACAATATAATGTGCAATCGTTGGATTGAATCCTTTCCCAACTAAAAACATAATCGCAGCAACTTCTGTTAAAGCATGTTTGTGTGATGTATGTTTTGCTTCATTTAAACCGTAATCTACCCAAGGTTTTACGAAATCTAGTACAGGTTTCTTTAAAGGTAAAAACTGTGTACCGACAACTTGTTGAATTTGTTGTTGTGTTGGTTCTGTAATTGGTCCAGGCGGTAAGATTTGAGGTTGTGTGATATCAAATGTTGGTCCTGGTGGTAAGATTTGCGGTTGTGTAATATCGAGTGTTGGTCCTGGTGGTAAAATTTGTGGTTGTGTCGGATCAATTGTTTGTGGTGCCGGTGGTGAAACACGTGCGCCATAGTTTGGTTGATACATTTGCGGCTGAGTTGCGTATGGATTTTGTTGGAATTGTTGTTCTTGATTTTGTGGTGCTGCATATGGATTTTGTTGATATTGTTGCTCTTGATTTTGTGGTGCTACATATGGATTTTGCTGAAATTGTTGTTCTTGATTTTGCGGTGCTGCGTATGGATTTTGAGGGTAATCATAATTTGGACGTGTGTCGTATGCGTTTTGCTGAAATTGTTGCTCTTGATTTTGCGGTTTTTCGTATGGATTTTGTTCATATTGTTGTTCTTGTTCCCCATATTCCTCATATTGTTCTTCATACCGTTGTTCCTGTTGCTGAGGGTAAAATGGTTGTTGTGGATAAGGCGGTTGATTATTATAGAACATAGTTATTCCTCCTTCATGATGATGCTTACCACTCAGTGTATGGGCGGACAAGAAAATATGTGATGAAAAAATGCGGGCGTGTTACAATAAGTAACTGGGTGAAGATAAAATGACAAAACAAGAAAAGATTCAAAAAACAATTACTTTTGTAAAACATATTTTAGAAAAAGATGCGAGTGGGCATGATTGGTATCATATTGAACGCGTACATAAACTGGCGATTTCTTTATCCGAGCAAGAAGGAGGAAATCGTTTTATAATTGAAATGGCAGCATTACTTCACGATGTGGCAGATGAGAAGTTAAATGAAAGTGAAGAAGCAGGAATGAAAAAAGTTTCTGATTGGTTAGAAGAATTACATGTGGAAGAAGAGGAAAGTAAACATGTTCTTCATATCATTGCCAATATGTCTTATAAAGGTGGTCATGGCGGTAAAGTGGATTCACTTGAAGGAAAGCTTGTTCAAGATGCGGATCGTTTAGACGCTCTTGGAGCAATTGGAATAGCTCGCACATTTGCGTATGGTGGGGCGAAAGGGAGATTAATGTATGATCCAACTATTCCTCCGCGTGAAGTGATGACGAAAGATGAATATAGAAAAAATAACGATCCATCTTTAAATCATTTTTATGAAAAACTTTTGAAACTAAAAGACTTAATGAACACGGACGCAGCAAAACAAGAGGCTGAAGTTCGACATCGTTATATGGAACAGTTTATTGAACAATTTATGAAAGAGTGGAATGCACAAATATGAAAATGTTAACTGTGGAAAACTTATCGAAATCATACGGAGAAAAACCGTTATTTGATGGATTATCATGTAGTATTACAGAAGGACAACGTGTCGGAATTATTGGTGTAAACGGTACTGGTAAATCGACATTATTAAAAATTATTGCAGGATTAGAAACTCCTGATACAGGTGATATGACGCATTCACGTGGGTATACAATTAGTTATTTATCACAGCAACCAGAGTTTGATGAAAAACTAACAGTATTAGAGCAAGTGTTCCATGGTGATACACCTTTAATTCGACTTCTTCGTGATTATGAACAATCGTTATTAAATATCGAAAAAGATCCAAGTAATGAAAAAGTACAGGAACAATTATTTGCAGTGCAGCAACGTATGGATGCGATGAGTGCATGGGAAGCAAATGCGAATGCAAAATCGTTATTAACGAAATTAGGAATTACTGATTTTACAGCAACTGTTGGGAATTTATCTGGTGGACAGAAAAAACGTATTGCGATGGCGCAATGTTTTATTGAAACACCGGATCTATTAATTTTAGATGAGCCTACGAACCATCTTGACCATGAGACAGTGGAATGGTTAGAGGAATATTTAGCACGATATAATGGTGCCGTATTACTTGTAACCCATGATCGTTATTTCTTAGATCGTGTGACGAATCGTATTTTTGAATTAGACAATGGTAAACTATATAGTTACGAAGGAAACTATAGTACATTTTTAGAAGCGAAAGCACTTCGTGAAGAACAAGAAATTGCGCAAGAATCAAAACGTCAAAACTTATACCGCCGCGAACTAGCATGGATTCGACGTGGTGCAAAAGCTCGTTCGACAAAGCAAAAAGCACGTATTCAACGATTTGATGAGTTAAAAGGTCAAGAAGGACCGGCTGCAAAGCAGTCAGTTGATATTGCGCTTAGCGGGAGTCGCCTTGGCAAAAAAGTACTTGAGTTAAAAGATGTAACGAAAAAATTCGGTGATAAAACGGTATTACACAACTTTAATCATATAGTGAAGCCGGGCGATCGCATCGGGATTATCGGAGCGAATGGAAGCGGGAAATCTTCTCTTTTAAATATGCTTGCAGGTAAGCTATCTCCTGATAGTGGTGAAGTTGAAGTAGGACAAACTGTAAAAGTTGCTTATTATACGCAAGAAAATGAAGAGATGAATTTAAATCAGCGTATGATTGAATACATTAAAGAGATTGCAGAAGTTATTCATACGACAGATGGAAAAGTAATTGGTGCATCTCAAATGCTAGAACGTTTCTTATTCCCGACGCATTCACATGGTACACCGCTTGGTAAACTATCTGGTGGTGAAAGAAGACGTTTATTTTTATTACGTATTTTAATGGGAGAACCAAACGTACTATTACTTGATGAACCTACGAATGATCTAGATACACAAACATTAACAGTACTGGAAGATTATTTAGAAGATTTCCCAGGTGTCGTTTTAACTGTATCGCATGACCGTTACTTCTTAGATAAAGTAGTAGATGAATTATTCATCTTTAGTGGCGGAGGCGAAGTGCGTGAATTCCTAGGTAGTTATACGGACTTTTTAGAAATGGAAAAGACGAAAGAACTTATTGAGAAGGCGGAAGTTCAAAAAGAGAAAAAAGTGGTAGAAGAAGCGCCGAAACAACAACGTAAACGTAAACTTTCATACAATGAGCAGCGTGAATGGGAAACAATTGAAGATACAATTGCCGAACTAGAAGAGAAAATTGAGTCAATTGGAGAAGAACTTGCGAAAGTTGGATCTGATTTCACAAAGGCACAAGAATTATCTGAAGCACAGCAGAAAACAGAAGAAGAGCTAGAAAAAACGATGGAAAGATGGAGCGAACTATCAGACATCGTTGAAGGATTAAAATAAAAACAAGCTGCATATATTGAAAAGTAAAGAGAAAAACTTTACACTATTGGTAGAACCTATTTTAGGAGGGAAAAAATGAGAACATCTAATCCAATGTTGAAAAAAGAGGCATTTCGTAAAGAGGGAGCAAGCGCTTCTGCGATGACGATTGGCGGAACAGTAGGCAAAACGTTTATTATGCTTATCTTGCTACTTGCAACGTCTGTCTATTCATACATACAGATGATGCAGGGGACGATGAAGATGCCAGTATTAATTGGTGCTTTAATCGTTGCGGCAATCATCGCATTTGCGTCTATGTTCTTCCCGCGTATTTCACCTTTTGGTGCACCAATCTATGCGGCGGTAGAAGGGGTTGTATTAGGTAGTATTTCAGCTGTTTATACAATGAAGTTTGGCGATTCTATCGTTTTAAATGCTGTATTACTAACAATCTCAATTCTATTTGCAATGTTAGTGTTATATGCAACGCGCGTAGTAAAAGTAACGGATAAATTCCGTACAGGCGTGATGGCAGCAACACTTGGAATTATGGTTATGTACTTAGTCGTATTTCTACTAAACATGTTTGGTGTAACGGTTCCGTACATTCACCAAGGCGGTACAATCGGTATTATTATTAGTGCAGTTGTTATCGTAGTTGCTGCATTAAACTTATTACTAGATTTCGATTTAATCGAAAATGGTGTACGTAGTCAAGCTCCGAAATATATGGAGTGGTACACTGCAATGGGACTAATGCTTACATTAGTTTGGTTATACTTAGAAATTCTTCGTTTCGTTTCTTACTTTACGAAAAATGACTAATAAAAAATCCTGCATGAAAAATGCAGGATTTTTTATTTTTGAAGAAAATTATAAAAGTAGAGTAATAAATATTTTTATATTTTCTGTTTATATAGATAAATTAATGTTATTAAAATGAAAAATAGTTTTTACAAGATTAGAGAGGTGGGATCTTATATGTATGATATTGAAGTGTCGTGTTATCCAAAGAGCAGAGAGTGGGATATAAAAGTCTTTTCAATACCTAAAATTCCTCGCAGTTCAAAAGGTTACCCTGAATCGCTAAAAACTATATTAAATGCATTAAAAGAAAATAAACCTTATAACAAACCTATTAACATTGAAGGAAGTAGTAGGAAAGATACATTGGAAAGATTATTTACTTTTTTACGTCCTATTGGTATTGTAAAAAAAAGTTTATCTGGATGGGAAATGTCCGATGAAATTATTAAATGGCTAGATTCGAAGGACAATTTATTCTTAGCAGCAATAATAAATGCAAATATAAGATTTTTTTCAGAGATTCTTTATATTTTATCTGAAAACCCTGCTCAAATAAAGATGATTAGGGATATTGCTTTATTTGATTATAAATTACCGTGGAAAGGAAAGTCTGAAATATTTAACAGATTAGCTTGGCTTCAAGATCTAGGGCTAATTAAATATGAGGATTTTTCATATACCTATAGCATTACTGAATTGGGTGAAAAATTTTTAAATACGGTAGGTTATTTTAATTGTGAAGATATGGTAGTTGATGTAGATAGTACAACCAGTGAAACAAAGGTGCCTATATCAAAGTGGGCGTTGGAATTGTGTGAGTTTAATGAAGAGGAAAAGGCACAAAGAAAAAATGGAATAGGATATTTTCCTGGAAATGTACAGGTGATGCATGATACTGCTTATGCCTATTTGCAATTAATGGATAAGCCGATTGAAGTTGAGAAAATAATACAATATTCTAAAGAAACTTATGGTATTAAAGAAAGCTCTGTTAATGCGACTCTGACGGCGTTATCAAATTTAGATTTTATTGAAAGGAAAACTAAAATACACTATCAAACAACCAATTTAGGGAGGGAATTCCCTACTGAAAGTTTTGAGATAGATTTTGCCTGCTGTATTAATAAAAAATATAACTTTGTATTTGAAATATTAGGTGAACTATCTCAAGGAGAGTTAAGTTCCAAACAACTCGCTACACTTGGTCAAGTTTCTTATAACTTTTCGTATAAAGACTTAAGTGAACTGCGTAAAAGGTTACATATATTAAAAAATGCTAAATTAATTCAGGAAATAGGTATGGAGTTATTTGGATTGACGAAACGTGGAATGAATTTTTATGGATTAATAAAAGATTATATTTCGTTAAATTCAATTGAAAAAACTAAAGTTCAAGTTCCTTCTAATTTGAATGGGAATTCTAATTTTGTGGACAAATGTTTAAATAAAATAAGACTGTCCTCAAAAGAATCATCTGCTCCTGAGAATTTTGAAAAAGCCTTAAAAGATGGATTTAATCTATTAGGATTAAACGTTGAACATTTAGGTGGTTCTGGAAAAACTGATATTCTTCTCCATGCACCAACAGCTCCTCAATTTGCCTACTCTGTAACAGTAGATGCGAAAACGACTTATCATAGTGGAGTTACCGAGAGTTCTATTGATTTTGATACCATAGTTGAACATAAAAAGAATCATAAAGCAAACTATGCTGCAATTGTTGGGATAAAATTTCAAGGAGAACGTTTAATAGAAAGGGCAAAAAAACATAATATCCTTTTAATTGATATAGATTCTTTAGAAAGATTGATAAGATGGCATGTACAAGTGCCTATGAATTCAGATTCTTACAAGAAGATATTTATGCAAAATGGATTAGTTAATATAAAAGTACTTGAGGAAGATCGTAATAAAATTATTAGGGAAGGGCTTTTACTTCAAGCGATAATCAAATGTTTATCAGATCAAAGTAATGATCCGTTTACTAAAGGGATTGTTCAAGCTCGTGAAATTTATTTGTTATTGAAATATGAAAGTGGATTTGAAATACCACCTGATTTAAATGAAATAAGCTTTATGTTAAATTTTCTCTCGTCACCATTAATTGGTTGCGTGGGGGAAACCAAAGAGGGATATTATGCATTGGGTTCATTAAATGATGCAGCACAAAAATTTGATTTTTATTTGAAAGCGTGTAATAGTACGGATATAAAAGACGAAGAGATGTTGAAAATATAAATTAAAAAACTATAATGTACGGGAATGAAAAGAGCTCGCCGAGGATATGATATATCGTAGTGAATTAAAATCTTGATATTTAAAGAAACACTAGATGATTGAATCATCTAGTGTTTCTTTTTTTATTTTATTAGGTTTTAAATTACTAGTTTCTTTTACAAAGATAGTGATTTTACCCTTTTTACTTACTCTTTATTTTTCTTTACAATGAAGAAAAATATGTGAGGTGGTATAACCTATGATGAATCGAGTTGTATTAATCGGTAGATTGACAAAGGAGCCAGAATTATACTACACAAAGCAAGGCGTCGCGTATGCACGAGTATGTGTTGCGGTGAATAGAGGTTTTCGAAATAGTTTAGGTGAGCAACAAGTGGACTTTATTAATTGTGTCGTTTGGAGAAAATCGGCTGAGAATGTAACTGAGTATTGTACGAAAGGGTCTCTTGTTGGAATTACTGGACGTATTCATACGAGGAATTACGAAGATGATCAAGGAAAGAGAATATATATAACGGAAGTTATGATTGAGAGCATTACATTTTTGGAGAGAAGGCGGGAGGGGGCATCATAATAAGAAGGGGCTTGAGGAAATTAAAGTATGATGGTGGAAAGAAATCAGCAAAATAAAGCATCGGAGTAGGTTTAGAGAGGTGGAACATGTTACAATACAGCTAAGAACACGCAATAAAGGAGAGTTTTTTACGTGAAGATTAAAGCAATTGAACCGACGCCAAGTCCAAATACAATGAAAGTTATTTTGAATGAAGTATTACCAGCAGGAGCGCGTAATAATTATACAAATGAAAATAAAGAACAAGCACCAATGCAAGTGCAAGAAATTTTGAAAATTGAAGGCATTAAAGGTGTATATCATGTAGCCGACTTTTTAGCAGTGGAGCGAAATGCGAAGTATGACTGGAAAGTTTTATTACAACAAGTTCGTGCTGTTTTCGGTGAAGAAGTAGTAGAAGAAAGTGAAGAACAACAACTTGCTCATTTTGGGGAAGTGAAAGTGTTTGTTCAAATGTTCTTTACAATTCCAATGCAAGTCAAGTTAACTGATGGAACAACAGAAGAACGCGTTGGTTTACCAGATCGTTTTAAAGAATCAATTATGAAAGTACAAATGTCTGCGCCAAACGTTGTAAAAGAACGTAAATGGGTGGAACAAAGTACACGTTACGGTAATTTTGAAGAAATAGGGAAAGAAGTAGTAGAAGAGATTGTTGCTGCTTATTCAGAAGAACGTGTAAATGAAACGGTTAAAGAATTATTAAACCAGGCAGGTGCTGTTGAAGTAACGATTCAAAAGCGTGAGCCATATAAAGTAACAGAAGAGATGATGAAAGATGCTGACTGGAAAAACCGTTTTGCAGCATTAGAACAAATGGATCCTACTGAAGAAGATATGCCAGTGTTGAAGATGGCGTTAGATGATGAAAAAGTTTCGATCCGCCGTTTAGCAACAGCATATTTAGGTATGGTAAAAGGTGATGGAGTATTGCCGTTATTATATAAAGCGCTATTAGATCGTTCAGTAAGTGTTCGCCGTACAGCGGGTGATTGCTTATCAGACGTAGGTGATCCAGCAGCGATGTTCGTTATGATTAAATCTCTGAAAGATTCAAGTAAATTAGTACGCTGGCGTGCAGCGATGTTCTTATTTGAACTTGGAGATGAAAGTGCGATTCCGGCATTAAAAGCAGCGCAAGATGATCCAGAGTTTGAAGTAGCGATGCAAGCGCGTCTAGCATTAGAGCGTATTGAAGGCGGAGAAGAAGCAAAAGGTTCTGTATGGAAACAAATGACGGAGTCTCGTAAAGGGGAATAATGTATGATTGTTTTCTATGATAGTTGGTGCCCGATGTGTACGGCGGTTGCAGAACGTACGAAAAAATTAGATAAAAAGGGTAAGATGAATTTTGTTTCATTTCGAGATGAAGATGTAGTTGAGAAGTATGAACTTTCTCAAGAACTACAAAGTAAGATGGAACAAAGATTGTATATTTTTAAAAATAATAAGTGGTATGAAGGAATTCATAGCATACATGTATTAGCAAAGGCTGTTCCATCTTACTGGTTTGCTGTTCCTTTTATAAAACTATCTATCGTACTCGGATTTGGAAGTAAAGTATACGATTATATCGCTAACAATAGAAAACTTGTTCCAGTTGGACATTGCCGTGAAGGGGTTTGTGAAATCCCTACAAAAAAATGAAATCATCGTAATCTTTCTTTTGCACCTAGTAATAGAGCGTGATATGATGAATTTGGAATGAAAGTTGAAGGAGAGATTACAAGATGTCAAATGCTTATGAAGAATACATGCGCCAAATGGTAATCCCAATGCGTCAAGAATTAGTGCGTTCTGGGTTTGAAGAGTTAACTACAGAAGAAGCTGTAACAGAATTTATGGAAAAAGCATCAGGTACAACTTTAGTAGTTGTAAACTCAGTTTGTGGTTGTGCAGCTGGTTTAGCACGTCCATCAGCAGGTCAAGCAGTTGTTCGTGCTGAAAAACAACCTGATCATCTTGTAACTGTATTCGCAGGTCAAGATAAAGATGCTACTGCAAAAATGCGTGAATACTTCGGAGAAATTCCTCCATCTTCACCATCTATGGCATTGTTAAAAGGTAAAGAAGTTGTTCACTTCATTCACCGTCATGAAATTGAAGGTGCAACTATGGACGAAATTATTACGAACTTAGAACAAGCTTTCGAAAAGAATTGCTAAAGAAGGGGGAGAGTAAATCTCCCTCTTTTCTTTATATAGAGGTGAAAAAATGATTGTAACAACAGCAGGAAGAACAAATAAAGAAATGACAGATTATGCAAACAACGTAGCGACAGAATTAAATGGTTCATTCGTTGAACGTAACGACATACCGGTACATAAATTACATGAGCAGTATGAACAAGATGTACTTGTTGTAGGGAAAAATCGATTAGCTATTTATCCAAAGGGAACGGAGGAGTCGTTTTTCTTTCATCCAAACTCAGCGATGTTTCGTGTGAAAAGATTAATGCGCGGAGAACACGACCCGTTTGTACAAGCCACGCAATTAGAGAGCGGAATGACAGTGTTAGATTGTACGCTCGGTATGGCATCAGATAGTATTGTAGCTAGTTATATTGTTGGTGAAAGCGGAACAGTAACGGGGCTTGAAGGCAATGAATATATGGCTTATATTATGGGAAATGGTTTAAAAACATGGTCTTCATCCGTTTCTGAAATTGATGAGGCAATGCAACGAATCGATGTGAAGCAAACGGAGCATTACGCATTTTTAAAACAATGTGAAGATAATAGTTATGATGTTGTGTACCTTGATCCAATGTTCGAAGAAACTGTTATAGAATCAGATGGAATAAAAGGATTAAAACACTTCGCTTTGTATCATGATATTACTGATGAAACAATTGCGGAAGCGAAACGTGTGGCGAGAAAGCGTGTCGTTTTGAAAGACCATTTCCGTAGTTCTAGATTTGAAAAACACAATTTTCACGTGTACAAAAGAAAAAGTGCTAAGTTTCACTTTGGTGTAATTGACCCTTGCTAATTGTTTGAAAAGATGTATAATAAGCAATAATTAATTAAATATAATGTCTTTGATGAAGAGAGTAGTCTTTTTTAGAAGGAAAGCGAGCTAGGGATGGTGTGAGCCTAGTGCGGAAGGAAAAGATGAAGCGCACTTCGGAGATGCTTCTTGAACGAATAGTAGAGTAAGCCGAGGCCCCCTGGCCTCGTTATAAACGGGAAAGTGGTTCGTAATGAACAACAAGGGTGGTACCACGGGTTTAAACTCGTCTCTTTTTTAGAGACGAGTTTTTTGTGTTTTAAAAAATAAGGAGGTTGTAGTATGGATTATAAAACGCAGTTTGCGGAAGGTTTATCCCATATTTTCAAGAATGAATTAACGCAAAATCAAATTTTAGAGTTAATTGAAACACCGAAACAAGATGAATTCGGAGATGCGGCATTTCCATGTTTTTCACTTGCGAAGCAATATAAAAAATCACCAGCTATTATCGCACAGGAAGTTGCGGAGAAATTAAGTGATCCATTTTTTACGAAAGTAGAGGCCGTTGGTCCTTATGTAAATGTATTTTTTAATCGTGAAACTGTAAGTGATGACGTATTAAAAATGGTTTTAGCGGAGAAAGAAGAGTATGGTCAAAATCACTTTGGTTGTGAAAAAACGGTAGTTATCGATTATTCCTCTCCTAATATCGCGAAACCTTTTTCAATGGGGCATTTACGTTCTACAATGATTGGAAATTCACTGAAACATATCGCTGAAAAATGCGGCTATGAAGTTGTAGGAATTAATTATATTGGAGACTGGGGTACACAGTTTGGAAAGTTAATTACCGCTTATAAAAAGTGGGGAAATGAAGCAGTAGTTAAAGAAGATCCAATACGTGAACTATTTAAGTTATACGTTCAATTCCATGAAGAGGTAAAAGACGACGAAGAACTAGATGAAGAAGGGCGTGCTTGGTTTAAGAAATTAGAAGAAGGTGATGAAGAAGCTGTTGAGCTTTGGAATTGGTTCCGTCATGAATCCTTAAAAGAATTTTCTCGTATTTATGAACTTCTCGGTGTTGAATTTACTAATTTTCAAGGAGAAGCTTTTTATAATAATTTAATGGAAGATTTCATTGGGATTTTAGAAGAGCATGATTTGCTTGAAGAGTCAGATGGCGCGTTAGTCGTTAATTTAGAAGAAGAGGGAATGCCGCCTTGCTTAATTAGAAAATCAGATGGTGCGACGATTTACGCAACACGTGACTTAACGGCAGCTGTATATCGTCAAAACACATATGCGTTTGATAAAGCGTTATATGTAGTTGGCCCAGAACAAAGTTTACACTTCAATCAATTTTTCACTGTATTAAAAAAGCTTGGTTACAATTGGGTTGAGGGCATGGAACATGTACCGTTTGGGTTCATTTTAAAAGACGGTAAGAAAATGTCGACACGTAAAGGAAGAGTTATTTTACTTGAAGAAGTACTTGAGGAAGCAATAGACCTTGCAAAACAAAATATTGAAGAGAAGAATCCAAACTTAAAACAAAAAGAAGAAGTAGCAACGCAAGTCGGTGTAGGGGCAGTTATTTTCCATGATTTGAAAAATGAGCGTATGCATAATATCGAATTCTCATTAGAAAATATGCTTAAATTTGAAGGGGAAACAGGACCATACGTACAGTACACACATGCACGTGCGTGCTCTATTTTAAGAAAAGAAAGTGTAGAATTTGAAACGTGTACATTTGCATTGAAAGATGATCATAGCTGGAGCGTCGTAAAATTACTGAATAAATTCCCACAAGTAATTGAAGCGGCCTTCAACAAAAATGAGCCATCAATCATTTCGAAATACGTATTAGATGTAGCACAATCGTTCAATAAATATTACGGAAATGTTCGTATATTAGAAGAGAGCGAAGAGAAAGACAGCAGACTTGCATTAGTGTATGCTGTGACAGTTGTATTAAAAGAGGGATTACGTTTACTTGGGGTGGAGGCACCTGAGGAGATGTAAAACAAATAGGTATACGTATCATAGTAGATATGTATGCCTATTTATTTTTATAGAAAATGTGAAAGCAGAAGTTTTATTTTGTTAAATCTAAATTTTTTAGAATTGTTTCAAGTGTAGGAATGTCCTTATTAAATGGAGAATTGTAATGTCATATATAAAAAGGAGGCGTTAATCTTGGAAACGTACGACTGGAACAGTAAACTAACATATTTAAAAAACACGAGAGATTTATATTATAATGACGATTATGTAAGTTTTTTAGTAAATACAGTTTGGAAGATTACTAAGCCCGTACATATCGTTGATTATGGTTGTGGATATGGTTATTTAGGATTAGTATTAATGCCTTTACTTCCAAAAGGATCAAAGTATACAGGCATTGATAGTGGAGAAACATTATTATCTGAAGCGAGAGAGTTGTTTCGCTTACTTCCGTATGAGACAGAATTTCTTGAGGGAGATGCTACAGAAATTGAATTGAACGATACATACGATATAGCAATCTGTCATGCGTTCTTACTACATATGAGTTCACCAAAAACGATGATACAAAAAATGATGCATTCAGTTAAAAGTGGCGGAAAAATAATCTGTTTTGAACCACATTGGATATCAAATATGTCATCATACTCTTTAGGTGGAGAGAAACAATCGGAAATTATTAGGCTAGGTGCTTTACAGCAGTTATTTGAATGTGACATGCAGAGAAGCGGAAAAGATGGAAATATTGGTATGAAAATACCGATGTTTTTAAGTGAACTAGGCGTAAAAAATATTGAATGTAGAGTAAGTGATAAAGTGAATTTTTTAGATTCTAATATGCATCATAATGATAAAGAAAAGTTGTATCACTCATTAAAAGAAGAGGGGATTGCAGGGAATCCAGGTGATAAGGAGCAATTTATAGATCGTTTAATGACTAGAGGATTAACATATAATGATGCGCTAGCTCAATATGAAGCTGAACTCCGATTTTTTAAAGCATTTCAAATGCACTCTTCTTTAGTATATGCTCCGAATATGAAAATTACATTTGGTGACATAGGATGTTGAAAGGTAGTGATTTATTGAGGATTGCTACCTTCAATATATGGAACCACGATAGTCTTTGGTTTGAGAGATTAGAAGCTATTTGTGAGGAGATTCGAACTATTTCTCCACATATTCTTGCCTTGCAGGAAGTGAGAAGTTGTGTAACTTATGGATCCGAGAAAAATGTAGCGCAGTATATAGCGGATCAAATAGATTATCCATTTTGTATATTTAAGGGGTATCCAGATTCTCCAGATGAAGGGCTAGCATTTTTAAGTAAATCTCCAATATTAGCTGCAGAAGCTATATGGGAAACAGATATAGAGGAATCAAATTATTGTGCCATTCGAATCGTGTTGAAATATAAAGGATATAAGTTAGGACTCACAAATGTTCACTTAAATTGGAAATCTAGTAGGATAAGACAAGAACAAATAAATACCGTGAATAATTTGATTAATAATAGTGTTAGTGATTACGAATTATTATGTGGTGATTTTAATGATGATGAAGATTCAAGAGTGCATGAATACTTAATAAGTAATCACTGGATAGATGTAGCGCAGCTTAAAGAGGTTCAACCAACTTTAGATTATAGAAAAAATACGAATTTAAGAGGAGAGGTAAAGAAAGAAAAAAGATATGACTGGATTATGATAAAAGAAAATGACATATTGAGATTTCCTATAATCGAAAACGTATCTATATTTGGGGATTCGGCACTAACTTCATCTGGTGTATTTCCGAGCGATCATTACGGTGTTTTTGTAGATTTGAAATGTAATAAATGAGAAAAATATAATTATATGTCGGTAAGTCGGTACCCACTGTAGAATCGCTGATACATTTCAATTATCGCCGATATAATTTTATGTACTCATTTCAGCTTCCAAAAGATAAGATCCTCATTTTACGTTATTCCATTTAATTAAACAAAATATGGAGAAAAACAATCATTTCTACTATATTTTGTTATAAATTCGAATAATATTAAATAATACTATCCATTATAGGAGATTTTAGTTGAATACCTACAATATGATGTGTAAAATCTAAGCAAGTAGCAGTATAAATAAATATTCGAGGTGAATACATGCTAGATTTTAAGCAGTTAGATGCTTGTTTGAAAGACAAGAGATTTATAGATGGATTACAGGAAATAAATAATGAAATTTCATATATAAAAGAAAAGAATACTTTATCCTATTTGAAGAATTGGCTTGCTAATGTTCCTTCACATAAGGAGTTTGATATATTAATACGTCTTACTGATGAAGGGCTTATGCACCAATACAGTTCATTCCTCATTCGCTACGCCTATAAAAAATTCCCGAATTTGAGAACGCTCTCTTTATATTGTGATGAGTTAATTGATGAGCGAAAAATACTTGAAGTAGAACAGTTGTTAAAAGATTCATTGGAAGAGGTAAATAAAGAAGAAATAGAAGTTGATCTTTTAGCGAAAACATATTTTACGTTAGTACGATGTTTGTTGGAAATGAAACGAAATGAAGAAGCCCTAATGTATATGCAAAAGGCAGAGGAGTACAGTGCACGTGCTGTATTTGATAAATGGGGCTACGTTTATATGCATACAGGTGAATGGGAGAAAGCAGAAGAACAATTTATAGCTGGCATGCAGCATAAAGATTGTGAAGAGCTATCTACCTATTTGTTATCACAGTTATATGCGAATCAAGGAGAACAAAAACGTGCATTACAGCTAATTGATGATGCGATTGTAAAGTTCCCGCAAGTACCATATTTTCATTTTGAAAAGGTAAAATATTTATTAGATTTAAGGAAGTATGAAGAGATGTTAGCGGTAATAGATAACATAAATAATCAGCTTCCTTATCATGCGTATAAAACTTACTTTGTACATTTACGTGCAGAAGCGCTTTACAAAATGAATAAACTTGCTGATTTACAACAGTTATTAAAAGAAGAAAAAAGTTTAAAAGAGTCTTTATATCATAATTTAGAAAAAAATCCAGATGGCAAAAAGGTTCATTTACCGATAGTTCCGATTGTACAAAAGGATAATTATTGTGTTCCGACAAGTTTAGAAATGATGTTGCAGTTATGGGGAGAAAAACGTACACAAGATGAAATAGCAGAGTTTATCTTTGATATGACAGGCTCGAAGTTTTCAGATACTGTTTCTTATTTAGAAGAATTAGGTTATGAATATCGTTTTTTTAAAGGGAATGAAGAAAATTATAAGAGACTACTGGATGAAGAGATTCCTGTTTTATTAAGTATAGATATTGAGCATGCTTCACATGTGCAAGTATTATGTGGGTATGATGATACGTTACAAGCTTTTTATGTTCAAGATCCGAACTTTATAGAACCCGTTATTGTGGAATATAGTAAGTTACAAGAAAAATATCGTTACACAGGGGGGTTAGCGATTACGTTTGTTCCGAAAGAAAAGAAGGAGCAACTAGCATTTTTAAATGAAGAAGAAAATCATTATTTTAAAACTATTTTTTCTCTTACGGATCATTTAGATGAACATGATAAAGAGGGGATTCATAACTTAGTACAATTTTTAAAAGAGACGAGTGATAATCCGAATACGTGGTTATATACGGTTAAGCATTTAGATGTTGAAGTAGATAATGAGTTTATTATATGTTGTATTGAAAAGTTAATGGAGAAGTTTCCGAACTCAGATTTTGTTAAATTGCATGGTGCGCAGTGCTTTATTCGCCTTCAAGAATTAGAAAAAGCAGGGCAAATGCTCGCGAGTGTTGAGAAGAAAAATAATCGTGCTTTATATCATTTAATAAACGGAAGGTATGCTTTTGAACAGGAAAGTTATATAGAAGCAATTTCAAGTTTTCGTTCCTCGTTACAATTAGATGCAGATCAGCCGATTGCTTGGAGTTTTCTCGCTTTATCATATATGTATATCGACCAATCCGAAAAGGCGTTGCAGTTTTCTCAAGTTGCTTTAGAACGTAGTCCAGAACGATTCACTTTAACGAATCACGGATTAATATTAATAGATTTAGAACGATATGAAGAAGCGTATGAAATTTTTAATGATCTGTTAAAAGAGTATAAAAATGAGGCACATGTATGGTATGAGCGAGCGAGATGTGCGCATCATCTAGGGAAATTACATTTAGCGATAAAAGGGCTGAAAATAGCGATTCATTTAGATAGTAATGCACCTTACATTTATACGAAACTTTCGGAAATATACGAGTCTGATTTGAAGGATGAGGAACGTACGAAAGAAATTTTATTAAAAGGTATTAAGAATTGTGACGATAAGGCACCTTTATACGTAAAACTCGGTGACTATCATTTTCAAAATGATAGTCTGGAAGAAGCAGAAACATTGTATACTCGTGCTTTAGAAGAAAATCATGATGATGTTTATTCTCACTTCGGAATTACGCAAGTTTATATGGCAAGAGAACAATACAAGGAAGCAAGACAATATATACTCGGTATTGAAAAGCAAATTGAAAAGAGCCAAGATTTTCTTATGAATGCGGGAATGGTTTTATGGGATGCTGAGGTTGAACTTGGTGGAAGTGAAGAAGGGTTTAAAGTAGCATTGTCTAAGTTAGAGAATGGTATAAAGCAGAGCGAATATAATGTAGCAAGTGTATTAGATGAATATGTGAATCGAATTAAAGGAACGGTATTTGTACAACGAGGAATAGCATTCTTAAGAACGTTACACAAAGAAAGAAATGAGCTAAGTGAATACGGTTGTTATATAGGTATTTTATATGAATCTATTGGGCAGTACGGCCAAGCGATGAAAAGATATAAAAGGGCGATAGAACAAAAGGAAACAGCATTACCGCATTATCGAATTGGTGAAACACTTATGGCATTAGGGCAATTGACAGAAGCGAAACAAGCGTATGAAAAATGTTTAGAGCTTGATGGGAATTTCGTAGGTGTACATTTACAGCTTGCAGAAATATACGAAAAAGAAGAAAACCGTTCTAAAGAACAAAATCATATGGTTCAGGCGATGAAAGAAGAGCCGTTGCATATTAATATGGAATATTTGGCACAGCTTTCAGTAGAAATGAATCTTCAGGAAGAATTGCTGACTGAATTAGAACAATTAGTGGACGAAGTACCTGAAATATGGCGATTAGATGCGATTGCATATGTGTATGGAGCGATGGATGAAATAGATAAAGAACAGGCATGGATTGAATACGCGCTACAATTAGATGGTGAGCATACAGAAGTTCTATATCATTATGCAAAAGTGTTAGTGAAAAGTAGAAATGAAAAAGCAATTGAAATTGCAATGAAAGTGATACAAAAAGATGTAAATAATGAACGTATATTTGAGGTATACGTAAAAGCGATAGAACAACATAAGAAATTGTCTAACATACGAGATTTTCTTCATACATTAAAAGTGAAAAAGGCAGAAAGAAGTATGGCATTTATGTATGCTGCATCTGCGGTGACGGAAAGATGGATTGAACGTCAACAAAATGAACAGCCGAAGAAATCCATAATTACGAGAGCTTTTTATCGAATGAAAAACCGTGCGAAAGAAATTTCGATTATTACTACAATCATTGATTTGTATGAAATTTCGTTAAAGTTAAATCCGAAAAATAGTATGGCAGCGCAGCGATTTGCACTATTTTACGGGAATGTGGCGATGTATAAAGAGGCGATAGATGTATTGCAAACATCGTTAGAAAATAAATGGGATTACGATGTATCGAAGCAACTTGTAAATCTTTTCATAGAGTGTGAGGAAGAAGATATGTTACGGGATGCTTCAGAATTAACGAAGCAAATGGTTCGAGAGTTACCAGATGATTATGATACGCTTCTTTTACAAGCACAAGTATTCTTTAAAATAGGGGAAGAAAGAAAAGCAGAAAAGATTACCTTACAGTTAACGGAGCAAACACCGTTTGTAAGTAGAGCGTTTCTTGCTTTAGGAGAAATGTATCAAAGTCAAGAAAGGTTTGAAGAGGCGATTCATATATTAGAAAATGCTTCTATACATCATCCGAATGAAACAGCAATTCTTCTTTCTTTAGCGTCTTCATATCATGGTGCCGGACAAACACTAAAGGCAGAAAAAATAACAAATGATGTATTAACAATGGATGCAAGTGATTTGTTAGCAAGATACGATCGAGCTTGTTATTTAGCGCAGTTAAACAGAATTGAAGAGGCGAAGGAAGAGCTTGAAATTGTTCTTCGTAAGGATGAATCTGGATTCTTTGCTGAGCTTATTGAAGAAGATGAAGATTTAGCTGGAATACGAGAATTTAAAAAGTAATTGTATAACAATCGCGAAAAAGGGCATAAATAAAAATATATTTTGAATTAGTTGACAATTCATTGCCTAATGGCATAAAATAGCTTTTAACAAAGTATACAAATCTGAAGACGAGAAAGAGTAAAATAGTGTACTGTTCCCCAGAGAGCCGGTATGTTGCTGAAAGCCGGTGTTCAGACGTTATTTGAAAATCATCTCCGAGGAGCCGAGGCTGAAAATAAGTAAGCCCGGACGGATGTCTACCGTTACAAAGAACACGTATGACAGTACGTTGCTAAGTGCTATTAGTTAAGAGCTAATAGAATTAGGGTGGTAACGCGGGTAAACCCGTCCCTACTTTATAGGGACGGGTTTTTTGTGTGCTTTAAAACATTCAAAGGAGTGATTGTAGATGAAGAAAGTAGATGTAAAAGAGTCAGCTGTAGGGAGAGAAACACGTATTCGTAAGCAGTGGAACGAGCAAAGTATTTTCGAGCAATCAATTCAGAATCGAGAAGGCGCACAATCTTTTGTGTTTTATGAAGGACCACCAACGGCGAATGGATTACCGCATGTAGGTCATGCACTTGGACGGACAATTAAAGATGTAGTAGCAAGATATAAAACGATGGCTGGTTATAAAGTGTTAAGAAAAGCGGGATGGGATACACACGGTTTACCTGTAGAATTAGGTGTTGAGAAGCAACTCGGTATTTCTGGTAAACATGAAATCGAAGAGTATGGAATTGAGCCATTTATTCAGAAGTGTAAAGAGAGTGTATTCACATATGAGAAGCAGTGGCGTGAATTCACTGAAAGCATCGGTTATTGGGTAGATATGGATGATCCATACGTTACGTTAGAGAATCCATATATTGAAAGTGTATGGCATATTTTAGGAACGATTCATGAAAAAGGCTTATTGTATAAGGGACATAGAGTTTCACCATATTGCCCAAGTTGTCAAACTTCACTAAGTTCACATGAGGTTGCACAAGGGTATAAAACAGTAAAAGATTTAAGTGCAACAGTTAAGTTTAAAGTGAAAGATAGTGAAAATGAGTATTTCCTAGGTTGGACAACGACACCTTGGACACTTCCAGCAAATGTTGCGCTCGCTGTACATCCAAATATGGAATACGTGAAAGCGAAACAAGAAGGTCATGTATACATTGTTGCGAAAGAACGTGTACAAGATGTATTAAAAGAAAACTATGAAGTACTATCTGTCCATAAAGGTGAAGAATTAGTAAACACATCTTATGTGCCGCCATTTCTAATGAAAGAAGTTACAAATGGTTACCACGTTATCGCAGCAGATTTTGTCACGGCAGATAGTGGTACAGGACTTGTTCATATCGCTCCAGCATATGGGGAGGACGATTATAGAGTCGTTCAAAGTGCAGGATTGTCATTCTTACATGTTGTAGATGAGAAAGGTGAGTATACAGAAGCAGTACCATTTTTGAAAGGGAAATTTGTAAAAGATTGTGACGTGGATATCGTTCGTTATTTAGCGAAGGAAGGCTTACTATATCATAAAGAAAAGTATGAACATAGCTACCCACATTGCTGGCGCTGTGATTCACCACTTCTTTATTATGCAGGAGAGAGTTGGTTAATCCGAACAACTGCAATTAAAGATACATTTTTACAAAATAACGATTCTGTTACTTGGTATCCAGATCATATGAAACATGGACGCTTTGGTAAGTTTTTAGAAAATATGGTGGACTGGAATATTAGCCGAAATAGATATTGGGGAACACCATTAAACGTATGGGAATGTGAAAGTTGCGATCATCAATTCGCACCGAAAAGCATTGCTGATTTAAGAAAGCACAGTACGAAAGAAACACCGGAAGATTTAGAATTGCATAAGCCATATGTAGATGAAGTGCAAGTATGCTGCGAAAAATGCGGAAGTACAATGAATCGTACACCAGAAGTAATTGATGTTTGGTTTGATAGTGGTTCCATGCCATTTGCGCAATATCATTATCCATTTGAAAATAAAGAGTTATTTGAAGAACAGTTTCCAGCAGATGTAATTGCAGAAGGTATTGATCAAACACGCGGATGGTTTTATAGTTTATTAGCAGTATCAGCACTATACACAGGAAAAGTACCGTATAAACGCGTTCTATCACTTGGGCATGTATTAGATGAAGAAGGACAGAAAATGTCTAAGAGTAAAGGGAATGCACTAGATCCAGTTGATTTAGTAAATCAGTTTGGTGCAGATGCTTTAAGATGGGCGCTACTCGTTGATAGTGCTCCGTGGAATGCGAAGCGTTTTTCTGAAAGAACAGTACTAGAAGCAAAATCTAAATTTGTGGATACATTAGTCAATGTGTATAGCTTCTACGTTTTATATGCAAATTTAGATGAGTATAATCCGAAAGAAACGTATGATGTAAAGCGGACGAAATTAGATGAATGGGTATTATCAAGATTGCATAGCACAACGAAAAAAGTGAGAACAGCACTTGATGATTATCAATTTACGAATGCAGCTCGTGAAATCGCGGCACTTGTAGATGAAGTAAGTAACTGGTACGTAAGACGATCACGTAATCGTTTCTGGGAATCTGGTATGAATGCCGAAAAAGCAGCTGCGTATGAGACACTTTATGAAGTGCTTGTGACAATTAGTAAATTAATCGCACCATTTACACCGTTTGTCGCTGAAGATATTCATTTGAATTTAACTGGAAGTAGCGTTCATTTAGAGGATTATCCAATTGTGAATGAATCACTACTTCAGCCGAAATTAGAAGCAGAAATGGATGCAGTTTTACAAGTTGTTGAACTTGGAAGAAGTAATCGTAATCAGCATTCTTTAAAAGTAAAACAGCCATTAGCGGAACTTGTATTACTAGCACATAATGAGAATGATATGGATTGGGAATCGTATCGTGATATCGTCATGGATGAACTAAATGTCAAAGCGTTCCATGTTGAACTCGATGAAACGAAATATACGTCCTATCAATTAAAGCTGAACTTTAAAACAGCTGGGCCGAAGTTTGGTAAAAATGTGAACGCAGTAAATACATGGCTAAAACAATTATCAAAAGAAGAAGTAGAGCACTTTGTATCTACAGAAAGAGCAGTTTACGAATCTGCACCAGGAGAAGAAGTAGTTGTAACAGCTGAAGATGTAGTAGTCGAGAAAGTCGCGAAATCAGGATTTTCTAATACGACTAACGGACAATATACAGTTATGTTAGATACGAATGTTACGGAAGAATTGTTACAAGAAGGAGTAGCGCGTGAATTCATTCGAGCAGTTCAAGAATATCGTAAACAGTTAAATTTACCGGTTAATTTACGAGTAGATGTTATTCTTGATACAGAGGAAGAACTACAACGAACATTAACGAACCATAAAGATTTATTGGAAGAAAATTTACTCGTTAAGCAATTTACATTTGATCACTTAACGAATGAAGACGATGAACTATCTTTAGGTGAAGCGAAAGTTCGAATTAAATTAAGCGCGGCTCATTAAAGCAAAAAGGAAGTTGGAATCATTCCAACTTCCTTTTTGTATGATGGAAAATTATCCCGCTTTAATGGGCAGTAAGACCCTCACCTCAAAATTCAGCGAAAGCAAAGAATTTAGGTGGGGGTCGGGCTGCCCATAAAAGTCCGATTGGTGAGGGCTAATAATCAGTGGGGGGATGAAAAAAAACCACTGATTAAAGTTTCACTTTATCCGGCCAATTTCCTCATAATCCATTCGATAGGGCCTCTAGAAAATTTCTTTCTCCATAACACACTAATTACAATGCTGAAAATGAAAAATGCAGTAGCAAATAATAAAACGAATAGTAGTGATTGATGTTCCATTCTATTTAATAGAATTAATGTCCCAATACCGATAAATACATGACTCACATAATGAGTTAATGTTAATTGTCCTGTTTGTACAATGGAAGTGACAAACCAATTATTTGTATATTTTTCAGCAATATTGAGGCAAATGATTAATATAGCAATAGTGGATCCTGTAGCAGATAAAATATATAATATGTTTGGTAAGATGGGTCCTGTATTAAATAAAAATGTGGCGGCCTCTTTGCCGATGTATGGTATAAAAAAGTGTGTAAGTCCTTTTGATAAAAGTTCTGTCAATATTGTGATTGTAATACCGAGTAAGAGTAATTTTTCTCTAATTTTCTTATTATGAAGATCTAACCTGCCAATTATCATACCGATTAAGAAGAACGAGAACCAAGGGAAAATTGGGTGATATCCATTAAAGAATAAATTGCGAAGAAAACCCTTTATTGTCCAGAAGTCTACATAGTTAATAAATGGAGTTGGACCTCCCCAGCCCTCGAAAATATTAAAAGTAAGCTGAAGAGATTGTGCGATGAGTAGGATAATAATAGATAGCGATAGTAATACTTTTTTGCGTACTGTAATAAGGAATGCAGCGACGAAAAGGTAAACACCGTAGTAGTGTAATATATCCCCAGTCCACTCCATTACATATAGTAGTAATCCTAAAATAAATAAGAATAGTGATCGTTTCCATATGGTCTTTCGACTACTAGAAATTTTTATTTGTTCATTGTTAGCAACGGCTGACCTAGTCATTAAAGTTATACCGATGCCTGCAAGTATAACAAACAAAGCAGAAGCTCTACCTTCAAATATTGACATGAAGGTTATTAAAAAAGGGGGACCATTTCCTTCTGCACCTGTTATCACCATGAAATTGACAAGTAGCATACCAAACATCGCCAAAGCTCTAGCAAAATCTAAGCCGATAATGCGCTTATTAGTATTCACTTCAATCCCTTCTTTCAAAAATGCTATTTACAGCTTCAATCCAAATTTGTTTATAATCTATCTTTGCGTCAATCATCATAAAATTTCCGATATTATCAAGCACTAATGCTAACATATGAGCTTTTGAAACTAGATTTTTATTTTCAATTAATTGAAGTTCATTTGCTTTTGTAAGGAGTACTTCAAATCCATGTAAATATTCTGTTTGCACAGTTAGTAATCGATCTTTGTACATATTGTTTCTGGAAGATAGTAATACATATTCTTGTAACACCAGATTAAAATAAGGGTCGTTTCGCTGTTCATCAATTATTTTAAGGCCAATTGCAGTGCATTTTTCAATAAAATTTGTTTTCGTAAATTCTTCTGTATGAAAATACGAAGAGAACTGCATCGCTTTACATAATTCAGTAAAAATACATTCAATTAAGGTATCTTTAGACTTAAAGTAGTAATATATAGATGGTTTTGCGATACCAACCTCCTCACCAATCATCGTATAAGTTGTTTTAGCAATACCGTACGTAGCAAAAAGGCGATAACTTGCTTCCATTATTGAAGAGAGTGTTTCTTCACTTTTACTCATATAAATCCTCCTAAAAAAAGGTTATTAAAATCGTATCATTCATAAGTGATTTTTTCAACCTACCGTTAGGTAAAAAATAGCTTATTTTTTACACAGTAATATGAAAAGTTTCAGGGGGAAGGAATGGATTTAGAAATTTCTTTCTAAAGTATTGTTTTTACTTTACACATAAATATTGAGAAAATTTCACTCACCCTAAATGGAAAGGTAATAGAATTGTTTATAGAGAATTACTCGTAGATTCAATTTTTATCCCCCCATTTTGTGGGGAATGATTGCCTAGTGGTAATGGGATAAGGTTGAGCTACTTTATTAGGGGGAGTGGTTCTATGTTTAATAAAAAAATGGTGGCAATGGCAATGACTGTGCCATTAGTAATGGGGACGATTTCTACGGTTTCAGCATTGGAAAAGCAGCAGCAAGTAAAGCTAGAAGCTTATTCACCGCAGAAAAAAGCAACTGAATATTTAAAAGAAAATGCTACGCAGTATGGATTGAAAGCTGACCTCTCAGACTTGCAATATATTTCTACAACAGAAACGTCAGTAGCTTCATATGTTAGGTTCCAACAAGTTGTGAATGGTGCGCCTGTATTTTCAAAACAAATTACAGTTACACTTAACGGAGAGGGAAAGGGAGTACTTGCTGTTTCTGATTATCAATCCGTCAATGGTGTAAAGGAAGTAACGACAAAAATTAGTGAAAAAGATGCAATCCAAAAATCAATGGCATATGTTGGAGAAGCAAGCGAGCAAAACTTATGGGCTCCTACAGAGAAAGAATTCGGATATATTGTTGAGGAGGGAATTGCTCGTCCAGTATATAAAGTTGTAGTCCATTCTAATAACCCGTTTGGTGCATGGGAAACATTTATTGATGCAGAAAATGGAAAGTTAATTAAAAAGGTTGATATAAACCGAAAAGCAGAAGGGTCAGGAAAGGTATTTTTACCTAATCCGGTCGTATCTAGTGGTAGTAAAGTAGGCTTAAAAGATAATAACGATGCAGATTCAACGGCGCTAACGAACCAATTGAAGACTGTTACGTTAAAAGGTTTAGATGGAACAGGATTTTTAATTGGAGAGTATGTTACGATTTCTTCAAAGGCAAAAACAAAATCTACGAATTTACAATTTAACTACACAAGAGCAAATGATAGCTTTGAAGATGTGATGTCGTATTATCATATCGATACATTACAACGTTACATTCAAAGTCTAGGGTTTAAAAATATTAATAATCGCTCTATTAAAGTGAATGTGAATGGAACGACAGATGACAACTCATTTTATTCTCCGACAACGAAAGCTTTAACTTTTGGTACTGGCGGAGTAGATGATGCAGAAGATGCTGGTATTATCGCACATGAATATGGGCATTCGATTCAAGATAACCAAGTTCCGGGCTTTGGTAGTTCAGCAGAAGGCGGAGCGATGGGAGAAGGATTTGGTGACTTTTTAGGTGCTACGTATGAAGATGCAGTATCAACTACAGGATACGGAAAAGCATGTGTTGGAGAATGGGATGCGACTGCTTATTCTAGTTCAGATCCAACGTGCTTACGCCGTTTAGATAATAATAAAGTGTATCCAAAAGATATAAAGAATGAAGTACACGATGATGGTGAAATTTGGGCTCAAGGTCAATATGAGATGGCACAAGCTTTTGGACGTGATGTTGCAACGAAAATTATTTTACAATCACACTGGTCATTAACACCAAACTCTAAATTCAATGATGGAGCAAAAGCAATTAAGCAAGCGGATGCTCTTTTATATGGCGGACAACATGCTGCTGATATCGATCGTATTTGGGCAGCAAGAGGAATTAGTACGAATTAATATAAAAAGTCGTGGCATTTATAAGCCACGACTTTTTAATTTGCTTATGAACTGGTACTAGTAAAGGTAGCTAAATGAATGGTAGTGTGAATGTATCCACATTCTATTTATTTTTTTCGTCTTTAAAAACAAAATGCTCTTTAAATTTTCTAGACTCAACTTTTTGACCGTTTCTCATGGAGCGGAAAGGGTGTTCTTGCCAAGTAATGATTACATCAACTACATCTGCTTTTGTAGCAACTGGAAAATTAGCATGTCTAAATCCAGTTTTTCCACTTGCTAAACGACTTTCTTTTAAGGAGAATAGTTCATATTTCGTTTGCGTTTTTGGCTCGTTGCGGAATACTTCGACTTGTACGTTATATACTTCACTGTTTCCAACATTTTTTACTGAAAATTGATATGTTTGAAATTCATCTTTTTTAGCTTGAAGCGTCTTTTTGCTTATTTTTTTCGGTTCATCAATATTCACTTGCCATTGATCAGAGTTTTGTGAGATTGGTAAAGCTTTTGGAGAATAGGCGTACGTTTCATTTACTACGATTAGGCATAACAAAAGGAGAAAGAAACTTATTGTTTTTTTCATATACACACCTCGCTTTAAATTTGTTAATTAATATGCGAAAAAAATACAATTTTTATGTAATAAAATGGAAAAAGGGTGATACTTTGATTCAGATGAATTTGAAAAAACTTGAAGAGGTAATAGATGGTGAAGGGTTACAAGAATCATTTCACAATATAGAGATACAAGGTATCTGCATTGACTCCAAGAAAATTAAGAAAGGAAATTTATTTGTCCCAATTATTAGAGTGAAAGATGGACATGATTATGTGAAAGAGGCAATTGATAATGGAGCTGTCGCTTCCTTATGGAAAAAGCCTTATGGTACTCCGCCAAAAGGGATGCCAATTATATTTGTAGATGACACTTTGTTGGCTTTACAACAATTGGCACAATTTTATCGAGCAGAGCTAAATGTAAAAGTAATCGGAGTTACTGGTAGTAATGGCAAGACAACAGTAAAAGATATTATAAGCACGATTTTAAGTACAACTTATCGTGTGCATAAAACAAAGGGGAATTTTAATAGTCAAATCGGTTTACCATTAACAATTTTAGAGATGAAACGAGATACAGAGTTTTTAATACTTGAAATGGGGATGAGTGAAAAAGGACAAATTAGAAACTTATCGATAATAGCAAAGCCGGATGTAGCGATCATTACAATGATTGGCCAGTCTCACTTAGAAACGCTTGGATCAAGAGAAGAGATTGCGAAGGCTAAATTAGAAATTATTGATGGATTAAAAGATGAAGGATTATGTTTGTATAATGGTGATGAACCATTGCTTTTGAAAAATAAGAATCTATTGAGTATAAATTGTAAGAAATTTGGTGAAAAGTATACAAATGATTTGTTTCCAACAAACGTGCAATTAGATGAATATGGTGTTCATTTTAAATTAAATGATTCAAAAATAAAGTACGATGTTCCCCTGCATGGAAAACATAATATTTTAAATACAATTGTCGGAATCGCCGTAGGTCAATTTTACAATATCTCTACAGAAAAAATACAGGAAGCATTGCGGCAAGTAAATATTCCCCAAATGCGCTTTCAATTTTTAACTGCCAAAACAGGTTTTACAATTATTGACGATGCGTGGAATGCTAGTCCCTCTTCAATGAAGGCTGCAATTGAAACGTTACAGACATTAAATGCCTATAAGAAAAAAATGATAGTAATTGGGGATATGTTGGAGCTAGGGAAGAATGCTGAAACATATCATAGAGAAATTGGTAAAATGTTAAATGAAGAGAGCATTCAATATGTATTTACTTATGGAAAGTTAGCTGAAATTCTAGCGGAAGAAGCAAGAAAGAAATATGATACAGGAAAAGTACAGTCATTTAATAATAAGACCAAAATAGCAGAGGAAGTATTAAAAGTAATAACGGAAAATGATGTTGTATTATTAAAAGGCTCACGTGGAATGGCTTTAGAGGAGATTGTACAAAATTGGATATAAAAAATGAAAATATATTTAAAAAGGCTTGCGTTTTATAAACTAAAGAGATAGAATACTCTGTAAATATAAAAAGTGATGATTAGGAAAATTACATGATGCAAAGGTCTACAGAGAGCAATCGGTTGCTGAGAAGATTGCGATACCGCATGATGGAAAGACACCTGTGAGTGTTGCTTTGAACGTGATAATTAGTAAAAGCAAACGGTACCTACCGTTATCAGGGCTAAGATGGTCATTATGACAATTTGGGTGGTACCGCGGAAAAATCCGTCCCTATTTATAGGGGCGGATTTTTGTATTCTTTGAAAGGAGGTGAGTGACCGTGGATGATGACGATGACAACAATAATAACGTAAATCAATATAAAATTACTGGAGGGAAAAGTAATGGAGTCAATAATGAAGCGTTCACTCACGAAAGAATGTACAAAGCAAAGCGGGAAGGTTGTATTACTTCAAGGATGGGTAAAAAAGATTCGTCATCTAGGTAATGTTAGTTTTTTATTAATAAGGGATCGATCAGGAGTTATGCAATGTGTCTTAGAAAATGAGTTAGCTGGATTTAAAGTAGATGTGGAAAGTGTCGTGCAAGTAGTTGGTCAAATAGTAGAGACTTCGAAAACAGAATTAGGGGTGGAAGTGCTTGCTCGTGAAGTGAAAATATTAAATGGCGCAGAACCACTTCCATTTGAAATAAATAAAAAGAAATTGCAAGTTGGCTTAGATCAACTACTGAATGAGCGGGTATTATCATTAAGACATGAGAGAACCGCGGCGATATTTAAAGTGAAATCTACACTTGTTCAGAGCTTTAGTGAATTTCTTATAGAGAACGATTTCACACGTATATTTACTCCGAAAATTGTTTCACAAGGGGCAGAAGGAGGAGCGAATGTTTTTAAAGTTCCATACTTTCAAAAAGAAGCTTATTTAGCACAATCACCACAGTTTTATAAACAGATGATGGTAGCTGGAGGGTTAGAACGTGTTTTTGAAGTTGCACCTGTTTACAGGGCGGAACATCACAATTCTTCCCGTCATTTGAATGAATATATATCGTTAGACGTAGAACTTGGATTTATTCATGATTTTTATGAAGTGATGCAATTAGAAACGAATGTTTTACGATATATGTTTCAACAAGTAGCAAAAAATTGTGAAAAAGAACTACAACTATTACAAATAGAAGTACCTGTTATTACAGAAATACCAAAAATTACATTGTTACAAGCGCAAGAAATTTTAAAAAGTAAATACCGGAAAGAATCGCCAATTGGGGATTTAGATACAGAAGGTGAAAAGCTACTAGGCAAATATGTGAAGGAAACATATAAGAGTGAGTTAGTTTTCGTTACACATTATCCAAAAGAAGCTAGACCGATGTATACGATGCCGAATCATGAGAATCCATCTATTACTGATTCGTTCGACTTACTATATAAAGGGCTAGAAATAACTTCAGGGGCACAGCGAATTCATGATTATGAAATGTTACTTGCTTCTTTTAAAGAAAAAGGATTACATCCAGATAAATTTCAATCTTATTTAAATACATTCCGATACGGTTGTCCTCCGCACGGTGGTTTTGGAATTGGATTAGAGAGAGTTGTATACAAACTATTAGAATTAACAAATGTACGAGAGGCGAGTGCTTTTCCAAGGGACTGTACAAGACTTATCCCTTAATAATAGGGGGAAGAAAATGTATCCGTTGTGCTATTTTGTAGTACAACGGATTTTTTAGTTCATAAAACTCAGCACTTTTTTATCAAATTTTAATATATCCCTTGACAGTTACAAATATAACCGATATACTTCATATTAATTTCAAAAGAAAATATATTCTAAATATTTAATTGTGTTGAATAGGAGTAGTAAGGTCGTATATTTGTACAGAGAGCTATGGGTTGGTGTGACATAGTCAAATGACATCCTGAACTCGCCTAGGAGCAGTAAGGTGGAACGGAATCACATTCTTAGTAAATCTTAACGGTTAACCTTCGATATTAGGTTTGTAATCAAACGATTACTACTAAGGTGGATTCATAATGGAATCAATAAGGGTGGTACCGCGTTAAGTAAATGGCTTAGCGTCTCTTTATATAGAGACGTTGAGCCATTTTTTATTTTATAGAAATAGAAATGGAGGGTTTATTCAGATTGGTTTATAAAATTTAATTATTTATATAAAAAGATATTAATAGGAGGAAAATAAGATGAAACAGACGGAGCAATGGACTTCGAAATTAGGTTTTATAATGGCTGCAGCAGGATCAGCAATTGGACTAGGCGCAATATGGAAGTTTCCTTATATCGCTGGGAAGAGCGGGGGAGGAGCATTCTTTTTAATCTTTATATTATTTACTGTATTAATTGGGCTACCACTACTTATAGCTGAATTTATGATTGGGCGCAGTACGCAGAAACAAGCAGTTGGAGCATTTAAAAGTATCGCACCAAATACAGGATGGCACTGGATTGGACGTCTTGGCGTTGGAACTTGTTTTATACTACTTTCGTTTTATAGTGTTGTAGGTGGATGGGTATTAATTTATTTATTCAGAGGAGTAACTGGACAACTGATTACTCCGGGACAGAATTACGGTGCATTATTTACTGAAACAATTGGAAATCCCGCTTGGGCGATTATAGGACATTTCGCTTTTATGTTCATTACGATTTGGGTTGTATCAAAGGGTGTACAAAATGGAATTGAAAAAGCAAGTAAATATATGTTGCCAGCATTGTTCGTTTTATTTGTTGCTCTTATTATTCGTTCATTAACACTTGATAATGCAATACAAGGTGTGAAGTTTTTCTTACAACCAGACTTCTCAAAGATTACTTCAGAAAGTATTTTATTCGCGATGGGACAATCATTTTTTGCGATTAGTATCGGAATTTCGATTATGGTTACCTATAGCTCGTATTTAAATAAAAAAGAAAGTTTACCAAAATCAGCAATAACAATTGTTGGATTGAATTTATTTGTTTCATTATTTGCGGGTCTTGCTATTTTTCCGGCCGTATTTTCATTAGGAATGGAGCCGACAGAAGGGCCTGGGTTGTTATTTATCGTATTACCATCTGTATTTAGTCAAATTCCATTCGGAGGATTTTTCTTAACAGTATTTCTTGCACTATTTACATTTGCGACATTAACATCGGCATTTTCTTTACTAGAGACAGTTGTTTCAGCGTTTGCAAATGGTGAACAAGAAAAGAGAACGAAATTATCATGGATGATTGGTTTCGGCATTTTCTTAGTAGGTATACCATCAGCGTTATCATTTGGAGTATGGAGTGATATTACGATTTTTGGAAAGAATATTTTTGATGCAGTAGACTTCTTATCTAGTAATATATTAATGCCACTTGGAGCACTATTTATAAGTATTTTCGTTTCATTCAAAATGGAAAAGAAGGTGCTTGAAGCAGAGTTTTTTGTAGGTGGAAATTATGGAAAGACAGTATTTATTTGTTGGGCTTTCTTACTTCGATTTGTAGCACCACTCGCAATAATCATCGTCTTTTTAAATGTAATAGGGATTATTTAAAATGAAATGTTATAATATTCAGTAAAAAGGTGCTGGTTTTTATGGTGAATTTGATAGAAGCAGGGAAATACATGAACATTAGAGGGAAAAAGCTATACGTTGAAACGCATGGAAATCCTAAAAATAAGCCGGTCTTATACTTGCATGGTGGACCGGGAGAAAGTTGCTATGATTTTTCATTTCATCAAGCGGAACGTTTAAAAGATTCTTTATATGTAATGATGATAGATCAAAGAGGTGTTTGTCGCTCAGAAGAAATTACTGAGGACGAAGCTTTTGGATTACATGATTTGATTGAAGACTGTGAGGAACTAAGAAAAGCATTACAAATTGAAAAGTGGTCTGTAATTGGACATTCTTTCGGTGGATATGTAGCATTGTTATATGCGTCGATATATCCAAGTTCAATAGAGAAAATAATATTCGAAGGGCCAACTTTTGATTTTGCGTTAACAAGTAGGGCCTTGTTACAAAAGACGGGGAAGGTATTAAAAAAGTTTGGAAAAGAAAAAGTAGCAGAAGAGTCCCTTGCTTATTCATCTAGCAATGCGAGTTCAGAAGAGTTGCTAGAAGCTTATATAAGACTAAGCAATGAATTAGAAGAAAATAGAATGGAGATTTACAATTATAAGGAAGATGTGACAGACGAGAGTTTATATAGTGATGAAGAGTGGGAAGTATTTTCAAATCGCTCCAAAATTCATTTTGATAGATTAAAAGTAGAAGGAGCAGTTCATACTTCATTATTACAAAAAATAAAAGAAATAGAAAATCCAATGTTATTAATTGTAGGAAAATACGATGCAGTAACTTGTGAAAAACAGATTGATACGTTTAATAAAGATGCCCAAAATGGGGATTATATTGTATTCGAAGAGAGTGGTCATACACCGCATTATGAGGAAGCAGATCGTTTTGCTGAAATAGTCATTCAGTTTTTGAAATAAAATAGAAAGGGAGCTTCGTATAATGCGAAGCCCCCTTTCTTACATTTTGGGATAGGTAATTGTAATATTAGGCCATTTGTTTTGCCAATTCTTTTTAATAACTCTGTTTTTGTACATATGTATACGTTCTTTTGATTCAAGAAAATGAGCTGTTGGTCTCACTTGTAAGGAAAGAACATCTTCAATACCACACGGAGCTGTTAATATAACTTTGTTTTTTTCGTCTAATGTAACCCCTAAAGCCGTTGCTGTTTCAGGGAATTTAGAAATAGCATCAACAGAAGAAGAGTACTGTGGCATATTATTCACTACATGCATACGAGCTTGATTCTTTACCGACCAAGGGATCGTAGCATCAATATTCTTTAATTTCGTTTCTAATGATTGTTCGTATATCTCATCTTTTTGTAGACTATCATAATAAATCACATCAACATCAGGCATAGCTGTTTTAGCTTCATAGTTATGTAAAGTATCCCAAATTTTAGAGCGAACAAACCCGGCACAAATCCACCAATCAGGTAAATTTAGTGATTTTGCCATTTGTAATACGTTCATCATCCATTCGTCGTTTTCAATTAAGCGAATTATATCTTGCTCTGTTTGTATAGTCATTTTTTATCCCACCTATGTTTTAATTGAGGACTAATTCACCAGTTTCTAGTGAACTACCCACCACTTAGTACCTCTTACGAGCTCACTTGAAGTGGGGGCTTCTCGGTTCATCGCTACTTTTGATAGCTAACGAATTTGTCCTAGGACAGCCGAGCTAACTCCCTTGTTCCAAAGGTTATTTTGTTACTATTTATGCCAACACTAATAAGCGGATGGCTTCCTTTTTGATATTGATCGCTGCATTATAATCACGGCCAATTGTGAGTCCACACAAACACGCATACGTGCGTTCACATAATGGCATTTCTTTTTTATTTCCACAATTACTACACATCTTTGTAGAAGGAAACCATTTATCTATTTTTACAAGCTGTTTTCCTTGTTCTTGTAGCTTATATGCTAAAAATGTCGTGAACATCCCCCAACCATTATCCGCTACACTCTTACCAAATCTAAATGCTCGTGACATTCCTTTCACATGTAAGTCTTCGATTGCTACAACGTCAAAACTCGTAGCTAATTCTTTAGACTTATGATGAAGAAAATTTTTACGTTGATTGGCGACCTTTTCATGCAATTTCGCTACACGAATGCGTTGTTTATTCCAGCGCTCTGAACCTTTCACACGTCTTGCTAATACTCGTTGTGCCTTCGCTAATTTCTCTAACATCTGACGATAAAAGCGAGGATAATTGGCTTTCTCATCTTCGCTACTCACGTACAATTCAGCCATTGCGAAGTCTAATCCAACTACACTTTGTACTTCTTTTTGTACAATCTCTTTTTCATATTCAGTCAAGATGGACACATAGTATTTACCAGTTGGTGTCATCGAAATTGTGCACGATTTGATGATATGTTTTGGCGGGATTTCTCTATGTTGCTTCAGTTTCACCATTTTCAACTTTGGTAATTTGATATAACCATGAAATAACATAATATTTCCGTTTACTCGATTCGTTGTATAGGATTTTCTACTCTTTTTACTTTTGAATGTAGGAAAATCACTTTGACCACTAAAAAAATTCTTATACGCAGTTTGCAAGTTTAATTGCGCGTTGGCCAATGCCAATGAATCAACTTCTTTCAACCATTCATACTCTGTCTTATATTTTGCAGGAGTAGGGAATTTTTGTTTCTTCAGTTCTCCCTTGTTCTCTTTATATTTTTCATATACTTCTTTTCGTTCAGCTAACATTTTGTTATACACAAAACGTACACACCCGAAGGTTTTGCGTATGAGATGTGCTTGTACTTCTGTTGGATACAGATGAAATTTATACGCCTTATTCCGCTTTGTCATATACATTCACCTCACTTTTCGCTTCATTTCCCGTAAGCTATGACGGTGATCCCACGACCTGAACACTACATGATTATTATTTACTTTCATTGTTATACCAAACTTTACCTCTTATAAGATTGATTATATCAGGGGCGAAATAAATAGGAAAACCAAATGTTTGGCTACGCCAAATCAAAATTCATCTCCCACCTACCGCTAGACTATCGTCTTTCACACGCCCCAGGAAGGAGATTTCTTTCGGATAATGCGTTAAAATAATTGTAATTTTTTACTTTATCATATCGATTACACTTTGTAACGGAAAGTATGTGACATAGAAGAAAAAATTTTTAGAAAAGATAAATAATGGTAGTATAGTAAAAGGTGGGCATGAAAAGCCTTCCATATAATATGTAAAGTAAATAGGAGCGGGGGGATTAAATTTGTATACAACATTTCTATTTGATTTAGATGGAACATTGACGGATCCGAAAGAAGGAATTGTAAATTCAGTATTGTATGCATTAAAGAAGCTTGGAATTGAAGAATTACATGTAAGCGAGTTAGATTCATTTATTGGTCCACCCATCCAGCAATCATTCGTAGAGAGATACAATATGAATGAAGGAGAGGTTGAACGAGCTGTTTTTTATTTTAGAGAGTATTTACAGCAGCGTGGATTGTTAGAAAATAATGTTTACGAGGGTATTCCAAGTCTCTTAAAAGAATTAAAAGATACCGGAAATCGTTTATTTATTGCAACTTCAAAACCTACTGTATTTGCTGAACAAGTTATAGAACATTTTCAACTAACGAATTATTTCGAAGGTATTATTGGAAGTAATTTAGATGGTACGAGAATAAAAAAAGAAGAAATTATTTCTCATATTTTACAAACAAATAAAGAACTTAATAAAGAACTTAATAAAGAAGACATTGTTATGATTGGAGATAGAAAGCACGATATAATCGGTGCGAATCATAATGGAATTCCTTTAATTGGCGTTTTATACGGTTATGGTAGTAAAACAGAATTGACTGAAGTTGGTGCGACTCATATAGTAAAGGATGTAAAAGAACTACATCATTTTTGTTTAGAAAATAGTTTAGTAAAGAAGTAAATATAGAGACTAAAAATCCCTTTATAACGTATGATGATCAAATCGTATTTGTTTAAAGGGATTTTTCATATGTAATCGAATATGTATAATTAGACATTTTTAGCATGAAAAATTTGTATGAATAAGAGGAGGGATGTCAGAATCAAAAGATTAGTAGAAATCCATCTATAAAAGTTTGAATTTTCTGTTTAAAGGAGGGGTATAATTGGAGCTAGTTATTATATTATTAGCACTTAGTTTACTAATGTTTGTAGCATATAAAGGGTTTTCTGTTATTTTATTTGCACCGATATTTGCATTATTTGCGGTATTTTTGACAGAGCCTAGTTTTGTATTACCTTTCTTTTCGAATATTTTTATGGAGAAAATGGTAGGTTTTATTAAACTATATTTCCCTGTATTTTTACTTGGGGCAATATTTGGGAAAGTAGTAGAAATGTCAGGAATTGCAGACTCGATTGCAAAGACAATTATAGAGTTAGTTGGTGAAAAACGTACGATTTTAGCGATTGTATTAATGGGTGCGATCTTAACGTATAGTGGCGTTAGTGTGTACGTAGTAGTGTTTGCTGTATATCCGTTCGCAGCTAAGCTGTTTCGACAAGCGAATATTCCGAAGCGTTTAATCCCTGGAACGATTGTACTTGGAGCGGTCACGTTTACAATGGATGCGCTACCTGGATCACCACAAATTCAAAACGTGATTCCTACAACGTTTTTTAAAACAGACATTTATGCTGCGCCGATACTTGGTATTGTAGGGGCAATTTTTGTACTCACGTTAGGATTATTATATTTAGAGAGTAGACGTAAGAAGGCGAAGGCAGCAGGAGAAGGGTATTTTGGTTTTAACGATGGGGATACTGAAATGGCAGCTTCTTTGCAAGTGCAAGTAGAACAAAAAGATATGCCATTACTGAAAAGCATTGAAATTACAAGAGTTCAGCAAGTGATTGCTTTTATACCACTTATTTTAGTAGGTGTAATGAATAAGGTATTTACTATTATGATACCGAAGTGGTATCCAAATGGTTTTGATTTTTCTGCAATTGGTATGAAAGCATTTGGAAAAGTAGAATTAAGTGCAGTAGTTGGAATTTGGTCAGTAGAATTGGCACTTATTATAGGTATTGTAACAACGTTATTATTATATTGGAAACGAGTAGTAACAGGGTTTCAAGCTGGATTGAATACAAGTATTGGTGGAGCGTTACTTGCAACGATGAATACAGGAGCTGAGTTTGGATTCGGTGGTGTAATCGCAGCACTTCCAGGATTTGCGATTATGAGAGATGGTATTTCTGCCACATTCACAAATCCTCTAGTGAATGGAGCAGTCACGACGAATATTTTAGCTGGAATTACAGGTTCTGCATCAGGAGGAATGGGGATCGTTTTAAGTGCAATGGGAGATAAGTTTATTGCAGCGGCCAATCAATTTGATATTCCATTAGAAGTAATGCACCGCATCGTATCAATGGCATCAGGAGGAATGGATACATTACCACATAACGGAGCAATTATTACTATTCTTACAGTAACAGGTTTAACACATAAACAGTCATATAAAGATATTTTTGCTATTACAATTTTGAAAACGGTTGCTGTATTTTTAGTTATTGCATTCTATACAGTAACAGGAATTTATTAAGTCGATATTTTATAAATTAAAACATTAATTAGGGTAAGAAGGGGTGGAGTACTTGCAAGAAGTTGCTGAGTTTCGTATGCCGAAGTCTGTATTATATGGAAGAAATTCGCTTGAAAAGCTGGGGGAACAATCTAAGAAGTTGGGGAAAAGAGCGTTTATAGTTACGGATACAATTATGGAGGATTTAGGATATGTTGAGAGGTGTATACAACAATTAAGTACGAAAGGTATAACTGTTATTACATATAATAAAGTAAATGCTGAGCCTACCAATATACACGTGTTAGAAGCGTTAACTCTTTGTAAAGAAGGACAGTGTGATTTTATTATCGGTATTGGTGGTGGAAGTTGTATCGATGCTGCGAAAGCAGTTGCGGTGTTATATACAAATGGTGGAGAAGTGGAAGATTACGTCCAAAAGAATATGGAAATAGACAATGATCCGCTACCACTTATTGCAATCCCAACAACTTCTGGTACTGGATCGGAAGTAACAAGTGTAGCAGTAATTACGAATAAACGAACAGATGTAAAAATGATGATGAAGCATCCAAATTTCACCCCACAAGTAGCGATTATTGACCCAATTTTAACACGTTCGGTACCACCGCATATTACAGCAGCAACAGGGATAGATGCATTATGTCATGCAGTCGAAGCATATATTTCTAAAGTTTCACAATCACTTACCGATGTACTTGCACTTTCCGCAATTGAAAGTATTATGAAATATTTACGTATTGCATATGAAGATGGAGAGAATATGGAGGCAAGAGAAGCGATGATGATTGCGTCCTTACAAGCTGGAATCGCATTTTCAAATGCATCTGTTACTCTAGTTCATGGAATGTCCAGGCCAGTAGGAGCGTTATTTCATGTGCCACACGGAATATCGAATGCAATACTATTACCTACAGTTTTAGAATATACAAAAGTTAATGCAGTAAAAAGACTAGCGAAAATTGGACGTTGTTTAAATAAAGATTTGTATTCCTATTGTGATGAAGAAGTAGCAGACTACACGCTGAGGGAAATAAAAAAACTTTGTTTTGATCTCCGAATTCCAAACTTAAAAGAATACGGAATTGGTGAAGTTGAATTTGAAAAAGCTATTTCTAAAATGGCATCAGATGCAATTGAAAGTGGAAGTCCAGCAAATAATCCACGTGTGCCATCATATGATGAAATTAAACAGTTGTATCGAGAGTGTTTTCATTATCAATATGAAGATTCTATAAAAACATTAGATAATTAATTTCAGAATATTCTTATAAAATTTCCTTGGAAATAGTTAAAACAAGACTTTATATTAAAAACGTAAAGTCTTGTTTTATTATGTATAATATACATAATAAAATGTTGTGATTAGTTTTAAAAAACAGTATAAGGTGGGTGTTGTGTAATGAAAACAATAGGTTTAATTGGTGGCATGAGTTGGGAATCAACTTCTGAATATTATCGAATCATAAATGAAGAAATAAAAGAGAGGTTAGGAGGATTACATTCAGCAAAATGTATGATTAATAGTGTAGACTTTGAAGAGATTGAACGATTCCAGTCTAGCGGAGATTGGGATGGAGCAGGAGAAATATTAGGAAATGCAGCATATTCGTTACAGAGAGGAGGAGCAGATTTTATTATTATTTGCACAAATACAATGCATAAAGTAGTTGAGAAAATAAAGGAGAATATTCATATTCCAGTCTTACATATCGCTGATGCAACTGCAAAAGAAATTAAAAGGAAAGATATTCAAAAGGTTGGTTTACTTGGAACTAAATATACAATGGAGCAAGACTTTTATAAATTACGCATAGAAGAAAATCATATAAAAGTAATGGTTCCATCAAAAAAGGATAGAGATAAGCTAAACGAAGTAATATATACAGAATTGTGTTTAGGAAAGATAACATCTCAATCTAGAGAGTATTACAAAAGAGTTATAGAAGAGCTAGTACAAGAAGGGGCGCAAGGAATCATATTAGGTTGTACAGAAATAGGATTATTAATAAAGCAGGAAGACGTATCTATTCCGATATTTGACACAGCTCATATACATGCAGTTGAAGCTGTTAATTTCGCTTTACAAAATAGATTATAATTATATTATGTAACCTAATTCGTGTTTGTGGAAAACATTCAGAAAATATTTTATAATGTAAGTGGTTACATTTAAGGGGGAATGCGTATGTTTTCAGTTCAACCAATCGCATTTGTACATAATGAAAGAAAGGAAATAAAAGACGATGAGTGGGGAGAAGTAATATCCTATATTACTTTAACTGAAACGTATACAGAAGAAAGTATACAAGGGATTGAAGATTTTTCTCACATTGAAGTTGTTTTTTACTTTCATAAAGTAGCTGATGAACAAATTCAATATTTTGCTAGACATCCTAGAAATAATAATGATTATCCTATAGTAGGCATTTTTGCACAGCGCGGGAAAAATCGTCCGAATCGCATAGGATCCACAATTGTAAAGGTGATCAAAAGAGAAGGTAAATCAATTATTGTTGAGGGGTTAGATGCTATTGATGGCACCCCTATATTGGATATAAAGCCGATAATGAAAGAGTTTATGCCGAAAGAAGAAATTGTACAGCCTAAATGGGCAACAGATATAATGAGACAGTATTGGAAGGGGAATGGAGTAAAATGAGAATATATGAGGCAACAATTGCAGATTTAGATGGACTAGCATCAGTTTTTAATAACTATCGTATGTTTTATAGACAAGATTCCGATCTAGAAGGAGCAAAAGTATTTTTACGAAATCGAATCGAGAGAAAAGAATCCGTTATTTTCGTGGCAGTTGAAGACGGTGAATATATTGGATTCACACAATTATATCCATCATTTTCTTCCATTTCGATGAAGGAATTATGGATATTAAATGATCTGTTTGTACAAGCCACTAAGCGCGGAGCAGGAACAGGTAAAAAATTACTAGAAGCTGCTAAAGAATTTGCCTTAGAAAATGGTGCAAAAGGTGTAAAATTACAAACGGAAATCGATAATTTATCAGCGCAGCGATTATACGCTGAAAATGGTTATTTGAGAGATAATCGTTATTTCCATTATGAATTAACATTTTAAAGAAATATAAGATTAAAAGAGACGTTTTTATTGTGAAAACGTCTCTTTTAATTTGTATTATAGTTGATTTAAAACCCAATTTGTAGCATCTTCAAAGTTTTCTGCAATGTAGTTTGGTTCAATATGTGCCCATTTGTCTCGGTACGTATGTAAAGCATCATATCCAGCGCCTGTTCGAACTAATATCGTCGTTGCATGTACTGTTGCTCCTGCAACGATATCAGTCCAGCGATCACCAATTACAGCGCATTTTGTTAAATCAAGCCCATGTTTTTCGGCTGCTTGTAGCAGCATACCTGTACTTGGTTTGCGGCATTCACAACCATCACCGTGTTTATGAGGACATATGTAAATATCATCAAAGCCGAACCCTTTTAATTCTTTTGCAAAATCAGCAACAGTCGCTATCCCGTCTGCGATACCTGGCTGGTTTGTGAAAGAGAAGATTTTTATATTTTGAGCTTTTAGTTTTTGCAGAGCTGCTTTTGTAAAAGGAAATAATGTAAAAGAACCTGGATAATGTATTGTAGTATCACCACCAATTGTACCGTCACGATCAATAAAAATAGCTTCGATGTTTGTCATATTTTTTAGTCCTTTCCATTTATAAATAGTTTAAAAATGTTTTACAAATCGATATCCATTCACTTCATATCCTAATTTTTTGTAAAAAGGATGTGCTTCTACTCTATTTGTTCCACTAACTAGCCATGTACCAATGCAATTATGTTTTTTGGCTAATTGTTCTGCATAATCCATTAATACTTGTCCAATGCCTTTCCGCCGTATTGTAGAATCAACGCTAATAATTGAAATTTCCCCATAACGAGTTATATCTTCTAAATTTTCACGTATACGAAACCCAAGTAATCCAAATATAGTGTCTTCTTCCTCATAAACATATAAAAAATCAAAGGGACTCATTTGTACGAATTGTAATCGGTTGTTCATATCTTCATAGGAAATAGAGGAACCTTTTAATTCTGTCGTTAAAGAACAAAGTGCATCTATATCGTCTATCGTAGCTTCACGTATATGAAAGGACATATTATCCACTCCAATAAAATGTAATCAAACATTAAGTATTCTACTAAAAGATATTTATTCCTGCTATGAAAATGAATATTTTATAATGATATATAGATAGTTATATGTTATTCTTTTCCTTGATTGTATTAGAAATGGAAAGAAGGGGAATGTATGTTAGACGTGAATATCCGTTCTGCCGGATATGATATAGGGGAAAAGACAATTCATGATATTGCCTTTTCGATTGAAAAAGGTGAATTAGTTGCACTTATTGGTGCGAATGGTGCTGGGAAGAGTACGACGATTAAAACAATGCTAGGTTTACTTGTAAATATGAATGGTGAAATATCATTCGGTGAAAAAAAGAACCCTTATGCATATGTGCCGGAGCATCCGACATATTATGATTATTTAACGCTCTGGGAACATATTGAACTATTAATGGCTGCTCGCGAGAATGAGGGAGGAAGCTGGGAAAGGAAAGCTGAAGAATTATTACATATGTTTCGAATGGATAAACATAAACATGAGTATTTATCAAAGTTTTCAAAAGGAATGAAACAAAAATCGATGCTCATTTTGGCGTTTTTAACTGAACCAGATTTTTATATCATTGATGAACCTTTTATCGGCTTAGATCCAGTAGCTACGAAAGAGTTTTTAAGTTATTTATATAAAGAGAAAGAACGCGGCGCAGGAATCTTACTTTGTACGCACGTATTAGATACAGCTGAAAGAATTTGTGAGAGATTTTTACTCATTTCACAAGGTACATTAGTCGCAGATGGACATTTAGAATCTATTCAAAAGTTAGCTGAAATGCCAGGTAGTTCATTGTTAGACTGTTTTGATGTAATCGTTAGGCGTGAACAGCATGATTAAACAACAATTTTATAAAAGATTGCGCCATGAAATGGGGCGTAAATGGAAGTCCATACGTTCTATAACTGATTGGACAGTTGCACTATATATTATTATCCCAGCACTTATATTTATAGGAATTTATTATCGTTCACTATGGATAGAAGAATTATCGATGGGGGAGACCGTTTATTTCGGATTAGGTCTACTTGTATTTTATGTGATTACATATTCAAGAGGAGTTCGCTCATTTTTTGAACAAGCGGATAGTTTGTTTTTAATTTCGTACCCTGCTCACATGCAAAAGTTAATGCAGTACGGTATGACATATACGTTTATTCGAATAGCGATAACGAATGTAGTGGTAGTAGTTGCTATGTTACCAGTGTTGATGAAAAGTATCGGAGTGACGAAGATACAAGTCGTATTATTTTGGTTATTCTTTACAGTATTTCGATTTATGTTGTCGTTATTAACGAGATTTATTCATGTACGAGTGGGGAAACGATGGCTACTCTGGATTATAAAAAATGTAATATCTTCTATAAGTCTATCCTTTTTTGGATTGAGTCTGTTTCTTATTTATAAAAATCCATTTTATTCTATACCAAGTATCGGTCTAGCAATTTTTCTAATTATCGTATTGATAAAAGAAAAACGAAATTATAAAAATTGCTTTTTTAAAGAAATTGAGAAAGAGAAAGAAGAGAGTATGCGCTGGACGAGTAGGATTATGCAAGTTGGTGGTCATACAGCTAAACCGAGTAGTTCAAATAAAAAACCGTGGATGTTTCCGCGTTCTAAAAAGTTTTTAGGAAAGAAAAAGGAATCTCGTATTGTTGAATCCTTTTTAAAAGAATTTTTCCGTACAAGTAGTGCACGAATATTTTATATTCAAATTGTTTGTATAAGTACTGTTAGTATTATCATGAGTCCGAGGTGGATTGCAGCTATTATTCTTGCATTTGCTTTAGTTGGAATTTCTCGTTATGCGCGCGATTATTGGAATGAATTTACGAAAAAAATGTTTCTTCATTTATATTGTGATGAAGGAAAATTACTATTGTTAAGATGGAAGGCAGATCGCTATTTATTACTTCCGGTACTACTTTTGTATGGAATAGTGATCCTTTCTCATTTTTATTTATTACCAGCTGTAATTGCCGGGGTTATTTTTATAGTATGGATTGGTTGGATTGTATTTTTACCGTAGAAAAAGAGCCTAAAAACGGCTCTTTTTTAATCTGTTACACATTGATAAAGAAAATATACTAAAACGAGTATGCTTGCGGCGGAATACATGACATCTAAAGTCATCTGATTGCCTCCTCATTGTTGTTGTATTTATATTGTATGAAATCTTACAATTTCATATTCAAGTGAAAAATATGTGAACGTTAACAAAATTGTAAAGTGCAAAAATTACAATCATTTTGTATAATAGAAGGAACAACCGTTATATAAAACATAATGAGTGAAAGGGGAGGGAACATACATGCCAAATTGGTTTAGAAAAACCTTAGTCGCATTAATTACCGTATTTACATTTGGTTTAGTGACGCCTCCTTCCATACTGCTTGATAATGCCAAAGCTGCGGACAAGCCTACGAGCACAGCTGGGCAACAAAATTTGGAGAGTACGTCCTATACATATGAAGAAACGAATGACAGGTTAACCACAGATACTTTTATTACGTACGCAATGCAAGAAGCAGAGAAGCAGTCGATGCAAAAGTTTGGCACTAAAATTGGTCCAGTAATTGAAGATGAGTTTAAAGATGTAATATTACCGAAAATTGAAGAGGCAATTGCTGAGCTTGCAAGTGATGTACCAGAGGAGTCATTACAATCATTAGCGATTTCTCAAAGGCCAGCTGGCGGAAATAATGAAAAGATTTTTCATGTGTATGACACGAAATCAGGAGATGACTTATTGCGATTTCATGTAAGAAGGGATCATCCACCGCAAGATGGTTATTATTTTAATTTCCACTATCACCGTTTTGATGATGGGTACTCTGGACACCATGAATTAGGAAATATTTATTGGAATACGAATGTACCGCCAAAATGGCTTTCTTAAAAAGAACAAGAGAAAATCTTGTTCTTTTTTATTTTTGTAGAAGGGTAAGACAACTATGTTGTTGAATAAGATAGGTTTAGAAAAAAGAAGCAAAGGGAGTATGGGAATGCAAAAGTATATTGTTTTTGACTTTGATGGCACATTAGTGGATTCACAAAATATATTTGTACCAATTTATAATCAACTTGCTGAAAAGCACGGGTATAAAACGGTAAGGGAAGAAGAAATTGAGTATTTACGTAAATTAACGATGACAGAGCGATGTAAACAACTCGATGTACCACTGTATAAACTACCGATATTAGCACTAGAGTTTTATAAATTGTATCAACCTGCTATAAAAGATCTCATTTTGTTCCATGGGATGAAGGATGTATTAGATGAACTACATAAAAAAGGCTATGGAATTGCAGTCATATCATCGAACTCAGAAGAGCATATTCGGGCATTTTTACACAATAATGATATAGAAAACATTCAAGAAGTGTATTGTTCAAAAAATTTGTTTGGGAAAGATAAAATGATAAAAAGGTTTTTAAAATCCAAAAAGATAACAGAGAAAGATATGTTATACGTTGGTGACGAACAGCGAGATGTAGCAGCATGTAAAAAGGCCGGGGTGAACGTAATTTGGGTATCTTGGGGGTATGATGTTATTGAAACAGTGAAAAAAGATGCACCAGATTATATGGTCAATACACCGATGGAAATTGTGCAAGTAGTACAAGGGGCGTATTCTTAATATGAATATACTTCGAGCTGGTATTCATCATATTGAATTTGGGGTAGCAAATTAGAGGAGTCCATTTCTTTTTATGATATGCTTTTTCCATAATTGGATGAAGAAAGGTAAATATAGTATCATATAGTACGGGAGAAAGTGAAATGTATTTTAAGGAAGTAGACGAGGAAATCGTAAGGATGTTATGGCCTAGATAACAAGCTATTCATATAGAAGTAGCGTATAGACCAAATGTAGAAATATAAGGGGAATAAAAATGAAAACTATTACAGCATGGCAAAACAATATACAGATAGTAAAAGATGCAGTTAATATTGAAGAAATTTCTAAAGGTTTCTCTCCTGATAAGAAATATATAGTTACGACAATTGATAATGAAAAATATTTGTTACGGATTGGCGATATACAAGAGTATGAAAGAAGGAAAATCGAATTTCAAATTTTAAATGAAATGGTAAAACGTAACGTACAGACACAAAGGCCGATTGAAATAGGTATATTGGAAGAAGAAGGTGTATATAGTATTTTCTCATATATAGAAGGGGAAGGTGCGAAGAAACTATTGCCTACGTACTCACCAAAAGAACAATATGAAATTGGTATAGAGGCAGGAAAAGATTTAGCAAAAATGCATACATATGAAGCTCCTGAGGATATTCTTCCATGGTATGAAAGAGCAATGAAAAAACACCAAAAATATGTAGAGGCATATAAAACATGTGGAATAAAAATAAAAAATGATGATAAAATCATAAAGTTTATAGATGAAAATGAAATATATGTAAAGAACCGCCCAAATCGATTTCAACACGATGATTTTCATTTAGAAAATATAATTGTGCGAGATGGGAAATATGTAGGTGTTGTTGATTTTAATGGCTATGACTGGGGCGACCCACTTCATGATTTCGTAAAGATTGCACTGTTTGCAAGAGACATTAGTATTCCTTATTCAATCGGACAAATAGAAGGCTACTTTAATGGGAAAATACCAGAGGAGTTCTGGAATTTATATGCGGTATATGTTGGTATGACGGTTTTCTCATCAGTTGTCTGGTCATTACGAGCAGCACCACATATGTTAGATGATACGTTAGAACGCCTTACTATCGTTTTAGAGGATCATAAAAACTTTGAGTTATTAAAGCCAATTTGGTTTCAACCAGAAAAGATTGATATGAAATAGAAAAGGTAGGTGTGATTCACATCTACCTTTATTTTTTACCATTCTTCGTTTTGAAGCAGTTGTAATGCTAACTTTAAATCTACATCTTCTTGTATATGTTCCGGGGTCCACGGGATATGTATATGCGGTTGTATACCAATTCCAGACATTCCTTCGCCTTTATCTATAAGGAGAAACTTGACGTTTCCATTATAATAAAAAAAGGGGGTGGGTTATTGAAAGTCAGGCAAGGTAAATATGAAGAAATAAAATTACGTGATAGAATTCCAGGAATGGTTGAATACATAGAAGATACGATGTTTCCTACTGATTTTCACTATTATATTCCTCCTCACTGGCATAGAAGTATTGAAATTAGCTTAGTAGTTAATGGAGAAGTATTTTTGTATGTGAATGGGCAAAAAAAGAAAGTATCTGCTGGCGAATTTATTTTTGTAAATAGTGGAGATGTTCATGAATTTGAAAAAATAGAGAATACAAGTTGTGCAGTAATGATGTTAATTATTTCGTATGAATTTCTTAAAGAGGTAAATGAAGATTTTGATAAATATAGATTCAATATAGTGGAATCCACCGTTCAGAAAACGGATCTTAGGCAAATATTTTATGAATTAAAAGAGTTAGTCATACATTCGGATGATTTAAGTTATATAAAAATTAATAGTTTAATTTATGAAATCGTTTATATTTTATTGCGGTATTGCAAAGCTGGAGAGAATATAGACAATAATTTTTAACTTGGAAATAAACAGAAGGAAATGATTACGTATATTTACAAACATTATAATGAAGAACTGAAACTGAAAGATGTGGCTAAACATTTTTTTGTAAGTGAAGAACACTTTTCACGCATGTTCAAAAAATCGTTTGGATCAAATTTTACCACTTTTTTAACGAGGTATAGGCTTTATAAGGCTTATGAAGATATTATTAGAAGTACAAGTTCTGTACAAGATATAGCAGTAAAACACGGATTTCCAAATATAAAATCGTTTATTTCACAGTTTAAAGATAAATATGGATATACACCATTACAGTATAGGAAGAAATTCATATCAAAAAATGACAATAATTTAATCAAATATGAACAACAATAAAAAAAAGTTCCATGTTACATTTTGTACATGGAACTTTTTTAATTTAATAATAACAGATGAAGTAAGGTTTAAAGGGGATTTATATAATCCTTAAAAATGAAAACGCTTAAAAAAAGAGAGGATGAATACTGGATGACTAGAAAGTATGACTTAACCCTTTTAGAAAAAATACAAGAAAAACAAGAGAAGATTAACTTACAGGGAGCAAAAATCTTAGTAAAAAACATACCAGATTGTGATGAAAAAGGTGCTATGGATCCACGTCTTTATAAGGATATGAAGGTTCAATTGAATGTAATGAGATTTATGCCTAAAAATATGATGAAAATGGATGCTTCTGAAAAATCAGTAAAGAATATGCGGAAACAATTTAATGCGATTAAAAGTGTTCCCATTGTCACTCAAGATATTAATATTATGCATCAAACAGTGAAAGCTGAAGATGGATTTGATATTCCGATAAGAATTTATAATAGTAGTTCAAAACGAGAGAATGCACCAATTCTATACTTTATTCATGGTGGCGGATTTATGGCGGGATCCCCAGATGTGGTTGAAGAGCTTGTGAAATTGATAGTTGAGAAAACAGATATACTAGCCGTTTCTGTTGATTATCGATTAGCTCCGGAAAATCCTTTTCCAACTGGGCATACAGACTGTTATACCACTTTAAAGTGGATTTATGAGAATGCTGACACATTGGGCGGCGATAAGAGTAATATCTTTGTTGCGGGTGATAGTGCTGGAGGTAACTTAACGCAATATTGTACGACTAAAAATATGGAAGAGGGTAAAAATCTTGTTAAAGGACAGCTACTTCTATATCCAACACTTAATATGTGTGACTTTGAAGATGAATTTTATTCTTGGAGTATAGATAAATATGAAATTGCTCCAAAGTATAAAAAAGGATTAGAAAAAATGCTTAAAATTATGCATTCAATGGTTGGAGGTATGTCGGAAGTACTTGGTACGAAAGAAATTAATTCTAAGTATTTAAGCCCATATGTTGATGTATCACCAGATTATCCAAGTACATTTATTACAGTAGGAGAGCATGATTTCCTAATGATAGAATGTTTAGCTTATGCAGCTAAATTAACTAATAGAGGAGTGGATACCGAAACAGTCCTTTATCGAGGTTTAGGACACGCTTATGGAGATAACGTAGGTGTGTATCCTCAAAGTGAAGATTTAGCAATTGAAATGGGGAATTTTATATTAAAGCATAGTGGAAAGTAGGGGGGAATGATGAAAAATAGAGGGAAGCGAAAGCTTCCCTCTATTAAATTAACTATTTAATTTTAGTGAATGTAAGAGGTTGAGTACTTAGCATTGCAGGTACATGCAATTGAAGAGATGGGAATTCGCCACTCACATTCATTTCATATGCAAATAATAGATTCATTTTTGTTTGGAACAAGTCAATTGGTGCGGAGAATACGTCGTAATGATGATGCCTTAATTGAATATCCATCTCCATAAATTGTACATTTAACGAATCATCTTGTTTGTTTACTTGTAATGTCCCATAAGCAGGATGTTCAAACGTACCAGTGTAGTCCTCTAACTTGTGAGAAGGTGTAGTCCCTTTCGTTTGTTCAGGGATGGATTCGGTTGCTTCTTTCATCATTTCCTTCATATTTTCACTATCTTCTACAGCACGTTTATGCCAGTCGATGGACTCTAATCCGAGTAGTTCGTCGTAAATTTGGTTTGCTAGATAAATAGGAAGTAATGTACCTCCAGCATTCGTTAATATAACAAGACCTACATTTTCATTTGGCATAAATGAAACAAACGCTGAAAATCCATCGATATTACCGCCGTGATGAATCATTTTATAACCACGATAAGCGCTAATAAACCAACCAAGCCCATAACTATTTAATGGAGATTCAGGAAGTGATAAAGCTGGTTGATCTGGAATTGAATTATGTGGTGTAAACAGTTGTTGTAATAATCCAGGGGAAATTAGTTCATGATCTCCAAATTTCCCTTTGTTTAAGTGAAGAAGTACCCAATTTGCCATATCTTCAATTGTAGAATTAATACATCCAGCAGCGCCAACTGTATTAATATTACGGAATGGAACTTCTTTTATTTCACCCTCATTTTCAACGTAAGGTAAAGCGTAATTATCTGTATTTTGTGAATCTGTTACAGAGAAGTTTGTTTGATCCATATTTAAAGGCTCTAAAATATGTTCTGTAACATATTGTTCCCATGTTTGATTCGTAATGTTTTCTACAATATAACTAATTGTCGCATACATTAAGTTGTTATAAAGAAATGCTGTACGGAACGGAGCATCAAGTGATAAATGTTTTATTTTTTCTACTATATCTTTTCGAGTTAAAGAAGAGCTGTACCAAAGAGCATCATGACGACTTACCCCAGTGCGATGAGAAGCTAAGTCTCGTCCTGTAACTTGTGAGCTAGCAAGTAATTCTGATAAAGAGAAGTTAGGTATATAAGTCTGGACAGGAGTATCCCAATTAAACTTTGTTTGCTGCGCTAATAAACTTAATGAAAGTGTGCCAAAAGCTTTCGTTGAGGAACCAATTGCGAACCGAGTATTCGGTGTAACAGCCTCTTTTGTCTCTATATTACGATAGCCGAAACCTTCTGAAATAATAACTTCACCATCTTTTATAACAGCTACAGCACAACCAGGAACATGTAAATCCTTCATCATTTTTTCAACCGTTGTTTGTAAAGAAGTCATAACAGGAGTTTCAATTTTAGACATACTTCTAACCTCCAAATATAAATTTTGTTCTACCGCACTATACTTTCGGTAATATAAAATAAAAACCTTTATAAATGTGGAAAGTTAATAATTTTGTAAGAATGAATGAAATTATTATTTATTTAGAATTTTATTTTTATTATAATTAATTTAAATTAAGATTTAGAAAAGATGGTGAAGAAGTGTGCTAACAATAAAGAGAGTACTTTGCGATAATAAAAAAAATCCGATAGGTATAGATTCAAAAGTTGTTAAAATGAGTTGGCAGCTTGAATCGAGTAACCGAAATGTAAAACAACTTTCTTATCAATTGCAGGTTGCGAAGGATAGAGATTTTGAGATTATAATGTTTGATTCGCAAAAAGTAGAAACAGATCAAAGTTTACATATACCAATCAATTCATTTTCATACAGAGCAGAGACGCGTTATTATTACCGAGTAAAGGCATGGGATAATTACGGAGAAGAATCATCTTGGTCTAAAGTAGCATTTTGGGAGACTGGGTTACAAGAGCAAGATAGTTGGAACGGAAAGTGGATTACTGCGAAAAAAGAGCGAACGCAGGTTATGTCTTTTAATAAAAATATTACTATTAAAAAAGTAGTTAAAACAGCACGTTTATATATCACAAGTTTAGGGGTATATGAGTCTTCTATAAATGGTGAGCGTATTGGAGATTGTTATTTTACTCCTGGTTGGACAAGTTATGATAAGAGAGTATTATATCAAACGTATGATATAACACATTTATTAAAGATTGGGCAAAATGATATTTCTGTACTGGTAGGTAATGGCTGGTATAAAGGGCCGATTACCGTACATCATGTACGTAATTATTACGGGAGAAGACGAGCAATAATTGCTCAATTACATATAACGTATGAAGATGGAACGAAAGAAAAAATTGTAACGGATGAAACATGGAAGGTAACTTCAAGCCCAATTTTGTACTCAGAAATTTATGAAGGTGAAGTATACGATGCTAGGCTAGAAGAAAGTGGGCAAGAGCTAGAAGATGTTGAAGTACTTGAGCATTCTAAACAAATAATTGTTGCGCAGGAAAATAAATCAATTCGTAAAATGAAAATTATAAAACCGATTTCTATTTCAAAACTACCGAATCACGAATGGCTCATTGATATGGGGCAAAATATGGTAGGTTGGGTTCAATTTACAGTCCGTCACGTTTATATTGGCCAAAAGATAGAATTGCATCATGCTGAAATATTGAATAAAGACGGTAATTTTTACGCTGGAAATCTCCGAAAGGCAAAACAAAAAATAGTGTATATAGCAAAAGGAGAGCAAGAAGAAACGTTTGAACCTCATTTTACATATCAAGGCTTTAGATATGTGAAAATAAGTGGATTAACCCAGCCGCCTCAAATAGCAGATTTTGAAGGAATTGTATTACATACAGATATGGAAAAAGTAACTGAATTTGAAACGTCTAATCCATTAATCAATCAACTTCATCATAATGTGGAATGGTCTCAAAGAGGGAATTTTTTTGATGTGCCAACAGATTGTCCGCAGCGAGATGATCGACTTGGATGGACAGGAGATGCACAAATGTTCATTGGGACAGCTACGCAAATTATGAATGTACAATCGTTCTTTAAAAAGTGGCTCCAAGATTTATCATTAGATCAAAATGTTAATGGAGCTGTGCCTTTAGTTATTCCAGATGCTTTTGGGAAAAGAGAAGATTTTGATTTAGATACTTCTGGTGGTTGGGGCGATGCAGCAATTATTTGTCCGTGGGTTCATTATTTGCATTACGGAGATGTATCAATTTTAAAAGAACAATACGACAGTATGAAGAGGTATATAGATTACATACGTTCACAAGGTGAGAACGAGTATTTATGGGATACAGGCTATCATTTAGGGGATTGGCTTGCATTAGATACGAAACCCGATGTATATGAAGGCGGAACAGACAAGTATTTTATTGCGACGGCTTTTTATGCATATTCAACAGCGCTTGTACAAAAAATTGCTGAGATTTTAGGTAAAAAAACAGATGCTACGTTTTATAAAGAATTACATGCAAATATTGTCCAAGCGTTTCAAAATGAATTCGTTACACCAAATGGTAGGCTAATTTCGAATACCCAAACAGCCCACATATTAGTACTTCTTTTTGAACTAGTGAAAGATGATGTGATGGAGAAAGTATTTAATCGGTTAATTGAGCTTTTAAAAGAAAGTAAAAATCATTTAACAACTGGTTTTATAGGAACACCTTATTTAAATTTAATATTAAGCAAGTTTAACCGTCATGACCTTGCTTGTAAGCTTCTATTTCATGAAGATTATCCATCATGGTTATACCAAGTGAAAAAAGGTGCCACAACGATTTGGGAACATTGGGATGGCGTGAAAGAGGATGGAACACTTTGGAATGATAGTATGAATTCTTATAATCATTACGCATATGGCTCTATCGTTGAATGGATATACCGATATATTGTTGGATTAGAAGTGGATGAAACAAAACCTGCATATAAACATTTTTATTTACAACCACATTTTGATTCGAATATAGAATGGATTAAAGTGAAACGTGAAACAGCTTATGGGGAAATTAAAATTGAGTGGCGTGTAGAAAATGAACAAGTCTTTTTACAGATTTCGGTACCAGCTAATACAAGCGCTACATTACAGATAGACGAAACGAATTGGAAATCGGAACATAACATTGAAAGGGATTTAGGATCAGGGGATTATACAATTACATTTTGTAAAAATATATTGCAGTAGAATTCTGTTTATATAGAAATATTTTTTATTGATTTGGATTATTAAATTCACTGTTTTTCATGTTATGATAAATTTCATATACGATTGAAAGAAGGTTTTTCTACATATGGAACATGCTGAATATGAATACTTAAATTTATGCCGCCATGTAATGGAGCATGGTACGAAGAAAGAAGATCGTACAGGGACAGGCACTGTATCTGTATTTGGATATCAAATGCGTTTTGATCTAAGTAAAAGTTTTCCTTTATTAACGACAAAGAGAGTACCGTTTCGCCTTGTAGCAAGTGAACTGCTTTGGTTTATGAAAGGTGATACAAATATTCGCTATTTATTGCAGCATAATAATAACATTTGGAATGAATGGGCATTTAAGAGCTGGGTAGAAAGTGACGAATATACTGGTCCTGATATGACTGATTTCGGTCTTCGCTCACAACAAGATGAGGAATTTAAAGTACAGTACGATGAGCAAATGGCAGTGTTTAAAAAGAATGTTTTAGAAGATGATGATTTCTCAAATAAATATGGTTATTTAGGAGACGTATACGGTAAGCAGTGGCGTGCCTGGAAAACGACAGCTGGTGAGACACTTGATCAATTAAAAGATGTAATTGAAATGATTAAAAAAACACCAGACTCACGTCGCCTAATTGTATCTGCTTGGAATCCAGAAGATGTACCAAGTATGGCATTACCACCTTGTCATACGTTATTCCAGTTTTATGTAGCAGACGGTAAACTTTCTTGTCAGCTATATCAAAGAAGTGGGGATATATTCCTTGGAATTCCATTTAATATTGCAAGTTACTCACTACTAACATATTTAATTGCACATGAATGCGGACTTGAAGTAGGAGAATTTGTTCATACAATTGGAGATGCTCACATTTATACGAATCATTTTGAGCAAGTAGAAAAGCAATTGGCACGTGAACCACGTCCATTCCCGAAACTTACATTAAATCCAGATGTGAAATCTGTATTTGATTTTGAAATGGAAGATTTAACGATTGAAGGATATGATCCACACCCAGCAATTAAAGCACCGGTTGCAGTGTAATTGTAGAGGAGATGAAAAGATGATAGTTTCATTTATGGTCGCAATGGACGAGAATAGAGTAATTGGTAAAGATAATAATTTACCTTGGCGTTTACCAAGTGAATTACAATATGTAAAGAAAACAACGATGGGTCATTCGCTTATTATGGGGAGAAAAAACTATGAAGCGATTGGTAGACCACTGCCTGGAAGACGGAATATTATTGTAACTCGTAATGAAGGGTATCATGTTGAAGGCTGTGAAGTAGCACATTCTGTAGAAGAAGTGTTTGAGCTATGCAAAAATGAAGAAGAGATTTTTATTTTTGGCGGAGCGCAAATTTATGATCTCTTTTTACCTTACGTAGACAAGTTATATATAACAAAAATCCATCATGCATTTGAAGGAGATACATTCTTCCCAGAAATCGATATGGCAAATTGGAAAGAAATTTTTGTTGAAAAAGGTTTAACGGATGAAAAAAATCCGTATACGTACTATTATCATGTATATGAAAAGCAACAATAATAATAGAGGTTGATGTGAATATTCGCATCAATCTTTTTATTTATATCCATCAATATTGGTTTATAGATGAGATTCGATAGTGCTATAATGAATGGTAGCATGTAAAAATGCTAATATTTTCTAAAGTATTTGTATAGAAAGAGGAGGAGAATCAATTGAGAAAGATATGGGGGATTCTTTTTCTTTGCTTAACATTCATGTTAGTTGGATGTGGTAAAGAAGAAAAACCACAACAAGCATTTGATACATATGCAAAAGCATGGAATAAACAAAAATTTGCAGAAATGTATGACCAATTATCAGAAAAGGCAAAAAAAGATATTTCAAAGAAAGAATTCACTGAGAAATATGAAAAAATTTATTCTGGCATTGAAGTGAAAGATTTAAAAGTAGAAACAGGGGAAGTAAAAGAAGATAAAAAAGATGAAGGTCCTGTTCCTTTTAAAGTAAGTATGGATACAGTAGGTGGAAAAATCACTTTTGGTCATGAAGCAAAAATGGTGAAAGAAAAAGATGGAGATAAAGAATCTTGGAAAGTAGATTGGACTCCTGATTTTATATTCCCAGGTATGACGAAAGATAGTAAAGTGCGTATGCAAACGACGCAGCCGAAGCGCGGAGAAATATATGACCGTAATGGTAAATATCTTGCAGTAAATGGTAAAGCTTCTGAAATCGGATTGATTCCTGAACAGTTAGGTGATGCAGCTCCGCAAACGAAAGAAACGGTAGCAAAGTTGCTAAATATGTCTGTCGAAGAAATTGATCAAAAACTAGCAGCGAAATGGGTAAAACCAAATTACCTTGTACCAATGGGAATATTGCCTGAAGGAGCAACCCAAAATACGTACATAGATTTACCTGGTGTTGCAACAAAGCCAGTAAATGTTCGCTCATATCCATTAGGAGAAGAAGCAGCACATCTTACTGGCTATATTGGAAAAGTGAATGCTGAAGATTTAAAAACGCTACAAAAGAAAGGCTATCAAGCAGATGATCCAGTAGGTAAAGCTGGTTTAGAGCAAGTACTGGAAGAACAGCTACGTGGTAAAAAAGGCGGCCGTGTCTTTATAGAAGATGCACAAGGAAAAGAAATTAAAAATTTAGCAAAAACAGATGCTGTTGATGGAGAAAATGTAACTTTAACGATTGACAGTGCAGTTCAAAGCGAAATTTATAATGAAATGAAAAATGAAGTAGGGTCAAGTGCAGCCATTAATCCAAAGACTGGAGAAACACTTGCACTTGTGAGCACGCCAGCTTATAACCCAAATACCCTTACAAGAGGTGCTTCAAAAGCGCAACGTGACGCGGTAAATAATGATCCGAAAAAACCGATGACGAATCGATTTACACAATTATCAGTTCCAGGATCTGTATTTAAGCCTATTACAGCTGCAATCGGTCTTGAAACGAAAACAATTGATCCAAAAGAAGAGTTGAAAATAGAAGGATTGAAATGGACAAAAGATTCTTCTTGGGGTAATTATTATGTAACGCGTGTAAAAGATGCGAATCCGATTGATTTTGATAAAGCGATGAAATACTCGGATAATATTTATTTCGCACAAGAAGCTTTGAAAATCGGAAAAGATAAATTTATGAGTGAAGCGAAAAAATTCGGATTCGATGAGAAACTCCCAATTGAATATGGATTCCCAGCTTCTAAAATTGCAAATGATGGTATTAAAAACGATATTCAAATGGCAGACACAGGTTATGGACAAGGGCAAGTGTTAATGACGCCACTCCATCTAGCATTAACGTACGCACCAATTGTTAATGATGGAAACATACCTTCTCCATATATTATTAAAACAGATAAGCAACCAAAAGTTTGGAAAGAGAATGTCATTTCAAAAGGAAACCAGGATATTTTAAAAACTGCTATGACGAAAGTAATTAATGATCCAGATGGTACTGGGAAAATTGCTAAAATTGATGGTAAGACGCTTGCTGGAAAAACAGGTACAGCGGAATTAAAAGTATCAAAAGAGGCCGAAGGAAAAGAGCTAGGCTGGTTCGCTGCATTTGATTTGAATTCACCAGATATGGTCATTACAATGATGATTGAAGATGTAAAAGGTAGAGGCGGAAGTAACATTCCAGCTGAAAAAGTGAAAAATGTTTTTCAAAAATAATATGTAATAAAAGGCTATCTCTATCATTTGTAGAGGTAGCCTTTTTGTATGGGAAAATCATGATATCTGTATACCGAATTTTACAGAAACAAAATAAATCATTAACTTACGAAAAAAAAGTAGCTATTTTTTATTGACATCTCATATAACTTTTTGTATTATACTTACATAAGGTAAGTTATTTACTTTCGAATTATAAATCTCAAATTAAAGATAAAATGTTTAAAAGGGAGAGAATACAATGACAAAAGTACTATTTATTACAGCAAATCCAAATTCAGCAGAAGGTTCTTATGGAATGGCAGTAGGGGAAGCTTTCATCGAAGCTTATAAAAACGAACATCCACAAGACGAAGTTGTAACAGTTGATCTATTCAACACTACAGTACCAGCAATCGATGCAGATGTATTCGCTGCTTGGGGTAAATTTGCAGCAGGTGAAGGCTTTGAAACTTTAACTGAAGTTCAACAACAAAAAGTTGCAGCAATGAACACAAACTTAGAAACATTTATGCATGCGGATCGTTATGTATTCGTAACTCCAATGTGGAACTTTAGCTATCCACCAGTAGTAAAAGCATACTTAGATAACGTAGCAATTGCAGGTAAAACATTCAAGTATACTGAAAATGGTCCAGTTGGCTTATTAGAAGGCAAAAAAGCACTTCACATTCAAGCAACAGGTGGCGTTTATTCTGAAGGAGCATACGCATCTGTAGACTTCGGTCGCAATCACTTAAAAACAGTATTAGGATTCGTTGGTGTAAATGATACTGAATATATTGCAGTTGAAGGTATGAATGCAAACCCTGAAAAAGCACAAGAAATTAAAGAAGCAGCAATTGCTAATGCTCGTGAATTAGCAAAACGTTTCTAATATAGAATGTTTAAAAATGTCCAAACAACAGGTGTTTGGACATTTTTTCTTCTTTTTCCTTCGTTTGTCTAGTATAATGAAGGTCGGAATGATAATAGGTGGGGGTTCTGTATGATTCAAACGTTTTTTAAAATCTTTTATTTAATTTTAATCGTAATTGCGATTACACCGAGAATGTGGCGTCTCAAAAGACAAGTAAATACGATGTCGCCACAAGAAAAAGATAATGTTGTGTACAAAACGACAAATTGGTTTGGTAAGAAAATGGTACGTGTAGCTGGATCTACAGTTGAAGTAAAGGGACTTGAAAATGTTCCAAAAGATAAGCCGGTACTAGTTGTAAGTAATCATCAAAGTAATATGGATATTCCTGTATTATTAGGTTACTTAAATAAACCAATTGGATTCGTTTCAAAAGCAGAGATTAAGAAGTTCCCAGTTGTACCAACTTGGATGGAACTTATGAATTGTGTATTTATGAATCGTAATGATCGTCGTCAATCTCTTCAAGCGATTAAAGATGGAATTGAACTATTAAAGAATGGACATTCGATCGTAATCTTCCCAGAAGGAACGAGAAGTAAGGGTGGCGAAATTGGAGAGTTTAAGGCTGGGAGTTTTCACCTTGCAGTAAAATCTGGTGTAGCAATCTTACCTGTAACATTAGATGGGACATATAAAATGTTTGAAGCGAATGGAAATCGTATGAAACCAGCTCATGCAACAGTAACAATTTCTAAGCCGATTACACCTGAAGAGTATGCGAATATGGATATTAAAGAGTTAACGAAGCATACACAAGATGTTATCGCATCACAATTACATAATTAATAAAAAAGGTTTCAGCTTGATATAAGCTGAAACCTTTTTTTATGCTGTAGGTAAAACATAAAAGAGTACGCAGAAGAACATCATCGCACTACCACCTAAAACGAAAAGATGCCAGATGGCATGATTGAAAGGTAACTTTTCCCAAAGGAAGAATATAGCCCCTACAGAATATAAAATTCCGCCCGCTAAAAGTAGTGAAAAACCATGTCCAGTTAGATTTTCATACAGTGGTTTAATTGCAACGATTATGAGCCACCCCATGATGATATAACATAATGTTGATGCTTTAATAAAGCGGCGTACAAAGAAAATTTTAAAGACGATACCTCCGATTGCTAGTGTCCATATTATAGCGAGTAACGTCCAGCCTAATGGTCCACGAAGAGTAATCAGTAAAAAAGGAGTATATGTGCCAGCAATTAATAAATAAATGGCTGAGTGATCTAGTATAGTAAATAATTTTTCTACTTTTGGATGGTGGATGCTATGTAACAATGTCGAAAACAAATACAGTAAGAACATACTTACACCATAAACCGTAAATGCAACTACAGCAGATGCAGTACCATGCTTAGAGGCATGTATAATCAATATGATTAAGGCAGGGATGCTTAAAATGGCACCGATACCATGTGTAATTGCATTTGCAATTTCTTCTTTCACAAATTGTGTCATTCGTGTCATTTTTTCAGTCATAATGCAAATCCTTTCTACTATCATAAAATAATATGTCGTTTCCCTTACCATATCATACACAAGAGCAATAGAAAATGAAATTTGTATAATTGATTATATTTTTGAATTTTTTTGACAAAAGGCAATGGTTTTGTTGACGTTTTCAAACTTTTTTGACAAAATAAAATTATGCAATAGTAGGACAAGGAATCTACTAATAAAGGGGATGGAGAAATGTTTTCAAATATTGGCTTTCCAGGATTAATTTTAATTTTAGTAGCTGTACTCATTTTATTTGGGCCGAAAAAATTGCCGGAAATCGGAAAGGCTTTAGGGGAAACGTTAAAAGAATTTAAAAAATCAACGAAAGAATTGACTGATGATGCATTTCAAGAGAAGGAAAAGAAAGAAAAAATGTAATGAATTTTCCTTGTAATGGATAAATAAAGTGTGGTGAACGAGATGGAAGATCGGGAAATGAGTGTAGTAGAACATATAGTTGAGCTTCGCAAACGAGTAATATATACAGTGCTATCCTTTGTGCTATTTTTAATTGTTGGATTTACTTTTACGAAGGATATTTATTTTTGGCTTGTAAAAGATTTACCAATGAAATTAACTGTTCTCGGTCCAAGTGATGTATTGTGGATTTTTTTCTCGATTGCTACAGTATTTGCTATCGTTTGTACAATTCCTTTTGCTGCTATACAAATTTGGTTATTTGTAAAACCGGGTTTACATCCAAATGAACAAAAAATGACAGTAATGTATATACCGGTATTGTCTATATTATTTATTGCAGGTTTATGCTTTGGATATTTCATTGTAATGCCATTTTTATTTCATTTTCTAACCACGATAGGTAATGAAATGTTTAATACGATGTTTACGACAGAAAAGTATTTTCATTTTGTTCTTAATTTAACAGTTCCATTTGCTGTAATTTTTGAATTACCTGTAGTCGTAATGTTTTTAACGAGTATTGGACTATTGACGGCGGAATTTCTAATAAAAATAAGAAGGTATGCATACGTAGCATTGATTATCATTGCATCGTGTATATCACCGCCAGATTTTTTATCTCATAGTTTAGTTGCGGTACCACTTATTTGTATTTATGAAATTAGTATCGCTTTATCAAAGATTGTTAGTAAGCGAAAAAAGAAAAGAGAAGAAGACATACAGTCGAAAAGTGCCTCGTTATAAAGGCACTTTTTTTATTTAGTTGTTATACTATAGCTATAAACGTATACAATATATAGAAGAAAAAAATTATAGAATCTCCAAAATTTAGACAAACTTTGCGCTTTTATATGTTTATACTGAATGTATTAAGCAATTTACGGATAACGAGATCCTCGTCTTATCGGCTATTTAGGATGGGGAATGAATTAGGTGGAGATGAATAGGGTATAAATCTTCTAACCATAAGGACTACAGGGATTGTCCAAGGATACTTTTGTATTCATAGGAGTCTCCACTTTAAACAAAGTGTTACAGCGTAAAGTAGAGGAAGTTCAAAAATCCAATGAAAAAGAGGATTGATATTGTGATTACGAAAAGTTTTTATTTCACTCATTCAACAGGGGATTGTATAAAAATATTCGAGATCCCTGTCCTACAGGCGCAGCATCCATTATCGTTTCTAATTCAGTCTCGTCTTCAATTATTTATTGCAAAAATTCAAAAACAAAAACACCCAAGATTTTCGTATTCTTTCCGTGAATATTTACAAAATTGTTTGAAGTGGAATGATTATTTAAATGTATATAAAACAAATACTCTCGAAAAAAATGCATGATATAGAGTGTGGACAGGGTTTGGAGCCCTGTCTTTTTCATTTTAGATATAAAAATATAATTAATTTGATTAAATTTCGTTCCAAATTGTTGAAAGCAATGGGAATACTAGTATAATAACAAGGAGAGCGTATTGGAAAGGGAAGAATATAATATGCAAAAAATTAAAATTGTAACAGATTCAACGGCGGATTTATCACAAGAGGTAATTGAGAAGTATGACATTCATGTTCTACCATTATCAATCTCTGTAAATGGACAAACATATTTAGATCGCGTTGATCTACAACCTGATGAATTTATTGAAGAAATGATTAAATCAGAGGAATTACCAAAAACATCACAACCAGCAATGGGTACATTTGTAGAAATGTATGACAAGTTAGGCGAAGATGGAAGTGAAGTACTTTCCATTCATATGACAAGTGGAATGAGTGGTACTGTTGCAACTGCGAATAGTGCTGCAACGATGACTGATACAAAAGTAACAGTTGTTGATTCTCAATTTATTACACATGCTTTAGCATATCAAGTAATTGAAGCTGCAAAAATGGCAAATGAAGGGCGCTCACTAGAAGATATTATAAAGCGAATTGATGAAGTGAGAAAAAATACTCGCTTATATGTAGTTGTAGATACATTGGAGAACTTAGTGAAAGGTGGACGTATTGGTAAAGGAAAAGCATTTATCGGTTCTTTACTGAACATCAAACCAATTGCTAACCTTGAAGGTGGAGCATACAATCCAGTGACAAAAGTTCGTAGTCAAGGGCAGATTGTAAAGACACTAACAAAAATATTTGAACAAGATACAGCAGGAAAGTCTATAAAAGCTGTTGCAATTCCGCATGCAAAAGCAATTCCATTAGCTGAAAGTGTAAAAGCAGCGGTTGAAAAAGTGAGTGGATTTACTCAATCAGAAATTTTCTATACAACACCTATTATTAGTACTCATACAGGTCCGGGTGCAATCGGATTTATGTATTTAGCAGAGTAATAAAAAGCTACTTGAAACTTATTTCAAGTAGCTTTTTATGTGAATAGAAAGTAAGAAATAAGAAGGGCTATACAGGCACTACCGCTAATGATATAGCGAGTCTGCAAATATTCATTCATAGAAAACACCCACTGATTAAAGTTTCACTTTATGATTTTCTATAGTATATGTTGGATATTGAAAATAAGTAGTTACGTTATACTTGTAATGTTTCAATTTTTTCATTTGTTTGCTTATCATTTGTTACGCTATTATAAGTGAAAGTTTGGCCTAAAAAGAGTACATGCAGTTGTTCCCACGGTAACATACGTAAATTCCAATTATTTCGAAGCCTTGTTACTGCCTCGCGAGGTGTTTCATCTGCGAGTGCAAAAGCTCCGTAATGCATTGGTATAAAGTGTGTAGCGTTTAAGTCTAAATAAGCTTGCACAGCCTCCTCAGGTGAAACGTGAGATATTTTCATAAACCATTCTGGTTCATAAGCTCCAATTGGCATAAGAGCAATATCAATTGAAAAGCGTTTACCAATTTCTTTGAAACCTTGGAAATAGCCACTGTCACCACAAAAATAAATGGTTTCTTTCGTTGTTTCATTATTAATAATCCACCCACCCCAGTGAGATGTATTCATATCAAATAAGGATCTTCTCGTCCAGTGCTGGGCAGGGACAAAGTGAAAGGAAACAGCACTAATTGTTGTATTTCCCCACCAATTATACTCTTCTACGTTAGTAAATTTTTTGCGAGTAAATAATTTTTTCAGCCCAATAGGTACAAGGTATAAAACATCATCATTTAGCTGGCGAAGTGTTGAAAAATCTAAATGATCATAATGACCGTGCGAAATGAGGACAATATCAATTTTAGGTAGTTCTTGTATAGAAAGACCAGGTTCCGTAAGTCTAGGAACTAATTTTAATTTTGAAGCCCATACTGGATCTGTTAATATATTTAATCCATTCATTTGGATAAGGAATGTGGAATGACCAATCCAAGTTACAGTCGTCTTTTCAAAGTTGTTTTGTAGGAATTTACTTTGTTTAACAGGTGATTGTTCTACTAAAAAAGAAAAATCCTTTTTATTTTGTTTTCGCTCTTTTCGCCAACGTAGGAAGGAACGAATTGATTTTTTTGTGCTTACATTATCCATATTTTCATAACGTTTTGTCATGAACATCACCTCATTTAAAATCGTTGTAATTGTATTGTACCGAAATGTTGTTAAGGAATACAGTGTATAACATGGATGAATGTTTAAGGTATTGTTAAAAAATAGGGGGATACATTTACAAAAGTAACAATTAAGTTCGTTTTGCAGCTTCTATTTAGAGAAATAATAGTAAAAAAATAAATTTTGTCTAGTAATTGGCTTGAAATAAAGAAGTAACATACGTAAATTCGTACGATTTCGTGAACAAATGTAGTAAACAATTTTCTCGTAGTGTTAACTTTTGTTATGATAAACATAACCTATTTAAATTTAGGATAGAGAAAAGAGGTTTATAAATGAAGCGTTATCAAAAAGTAATTGGTCTTATGGTTGTATTTTGTCTCTTTGTACTTGCTGGATGTAGTGGATCAGGTTCAAAGCTTCGTAAACCACTGAATTGGGATTTAGAAACTTTCCAATTTACAAATCAAGATGGAAAGTCATTTGGTACAAAAGATTTAAAAGGAAAAGTTTGGGTTGCTGACTTTATGTTCACAAATTGCCAAACAGTTTGTCCACCAATGACTGCTAATATGGCAAAACTGCAAAAGATGGCAAAAGAAGAGAAATTAGACGTTCAGTTTGTTTCGTTTAGTGTAGATCCAGACCTTGATAAGCCGGAGAATCTAAAGGCTTTCATTCAAAAATTTACAGAGGATACTAGTAACTGGAACTTATTAACGGGTTATTCGTTAGAAGATATTACAAAGTTTTCAAAAGATAATTTCCAATCACTTGTAGATAAACCTGAGAATGGTCAAGTTATACATGGAACATCATTTTATCTAATTGATCAAAACGGAAAAGTAATGAAGAAGTATAGTGGCATTAGTAATACGCCGTACGAAGACATTATACGTGATATGAAGCGATTAGTGGATTAAAAAGAAGGGTGCAAAGCACCCTTCTTTTTTTACATTAGTCTATGGATAAAATGTCATGTTGTTGTGGTAACTTTGGCGCTCGAATTTCTAACACGCCGTTTTGATACGAAGCTTTCGCTGCTTTTTTATTAATTGAGTACGGTAATTTAATCAATCTTGATGCCTCTGAAATGGAACGTTCTCGGCGATAATAGTTATGAGATGTTTCTTCTTCGGTCTCTTCAAGTATCTCTTCTTTTACAGAGACTTTTAAGTATTCACTTTGTATTTCAATTTGAATTTGTTCTTTTTGTATACCTGGTAGTTCAGCTGTAACAACGAGTTCTTCACCAACTTCATATAAATCTACAGGGAATGTTAATAAACGGTTTCCTTTTTGGAAAAAATGATTTAAATCAGCGATTACATTGCGAAGTGGTGTTTGCTCGAAGAAATCATCAATTTGCTTTAAATAATTGCGAACCGGTGGGCGAGAAGTGTCTTTTTTTTCTTCACTCATGGTATTCCCTCCTAGAAATCAATTTGCAATATCATATGACAAAAGCGGAGAAAGGTGATTGCCTAGTTTTCATGTTTTCATAAAAAATTGTTAAAAATGTGAAATGGAGTGATTTTTTTATAGTTTTTGGTCGCCATATTCAATTGATTATGCTAGTATAAATAGGGTTGATATAGTAGTATATAGACAGAATGAAAACTGAAAGAGGGTAAGAAGTATGTGTGGTTTTGTAGGATGTTTATGTGAAAACCCTAGAGAGTTTTCAGAAACAGAAAAACATCAATTTGAAAATATGAACACGATGATTTTCCACCGCGGTCCAGATGACGAAGGATATTTTCGTGATGAACATGTACAATTTGGCTTCCGCCGTTTAAGCATCATTGACTTAGAGGCAGGACATCAGCCGCTAACTTATGAAAATGATCGATATGTAATTATTTTTAATGGTGAAATTTACAACTATGTAGAATTACGTGAAATGTTACTTGAAAAAGGTGCAACGTTTGCAACGCAATCTGATACAGAAGTTATCATTGCATTGTATGCACATATGAAAGAAAAATGTGTAGACTATCTTCGCGGTATGTTTGCATTTATGATTTGGGATCGTGAAGAGAAGAAACTTTTCGGTGCACGTGACCACTTTGGTATTAAACCTTTATACATTGCACAACAAGGTGATACTACATTCTTCGCATCTGAGAAGAAAAGTATTATGCATGTGATGGAAGATAAAGGCGTTAATCCAACGTCACTACAACATTACTTTACGTACCAATATGGTCCAGAGCCAGAAACATTAACAATTGATGTTAATAAAATCGAGCCTGGTCATTATTTCGTAAAAGAAGTTGGTAAAGAGATGGAAATCCATCGTTACTGGAAACCTTATTTCAATGCTTCAAGCGCAACGAAAGAGGAGCATATCCAAGCAATTCGTGATGTGTTATATGATTCAGTAAAAGTGCATATGCGCAGTGATGTACCAGTAGGTTCATTCTTATCTGGTGGTATCGATTCATCTATTATCGCTTCTATCGCAAGAGAAATGAATCCAAATCTTTTAACATTCTCTATTGGTTTTGAACAACGTGGCTTCAGTGAAGTTGATGTTGCAAAAGAAACTGCTGAGAAATTAGGCGTTAAAAACCATAACGTATTCATTTCAGCGAAAGAGTTTATGGATGAGTTCCCAAAAATCATTTGGCATATGGATGATCCTTTAGCAGATCCAGCAGCTGTACCATTGTACTTCGTTGCAAAAGAAGCACGTAAGCATGTAACAGTTGTTCTTTCAGGTGAAGGTGCAGACGAGCTATTTGGTGGGTATAACATTTATCGTGAGCCAAACTCACTAAAAATGTTCTCTTACATTCCTAGCCCAGGTAAGAGCGTTCTAAAAGCATTAAGTGGTGCTCTTAAAGAAGGCTTTAAAGGAAAGAGCTTCTTAGAGCGCGGATGTACGCCAATTGAAGAGCGTTACTATGGAAACGCGAAAATCTTCCGTGAAGAAGAGAAAGTTGAATTAATGAAGTATTACAATGAAAGTGTTAACTATATGGATATCACGAAACCATTGTATAACGAAATTAAAGATTATGATGATGTAAGCAAAATGCAGTACATTGACATGTTCACATGGTTACGCGGTGACATTTTATTAAAAGCTGATAAAATGACAATGGCAAACTCATTAGAACTTCGTGTACCGTTCTTAGATAAAGAAGTATTCGATGTTGCATCTAAAATTCCAACTGAATTTAAGATTGCTAACGGAACTACGAAAGCTATTTTACGTGAAGCAGCACGCGGAATCGTTCCAGATCACGTATTAGATCGTAAAAAACTTGGATTCCCAGTACCAATTCGTCACTGGTTAAAAGACGAAATGCATGATTGGGCTATCAATATTATAAACGAGAGTAAAACAGAGCATTTAATCGACAAACAGTATGTATTAAACTTACTGGAAGCACATTGTGCAGATAAAGGCGATTATAGCCGTAAAATTTGGACTGTACTTGCGTTTATGGTATGGCATCAAATTTATGTTGAGCATAAATACGATACGAATAAGTTCCACGAAGAAACGAAACGTGCGTATAGCTTAGTTTAATTAGAAAAACCTTAAGATCGCATACGATCTTAAGGTTTTTTTCATAAATAGAACGAATTATTGATACAATAATAGTAAAAGGATGGACAACATATGATTACGTTTGAAAAAGTAAATGTAGAAAATGAAAACGTTGTTAAAGAAATGTTTCGCTCACATAGTTTAAGTGAGAATCAGGTACAGTATTGTGTGAAAGTTGATGATACATATATTGGTGTAATAGATTATTGTGTTCAAGAGGAGAGTGTGGTTTTATTTCAGTTAATAATTCACTTTGATTATCAAAGTTACGGTTATGGAACAAATACGTATTTTACATTTGAAACGATGATGAAAGAAAGAAATGTGAAAGAGATAAAAGTAATACAAACGGAATTAACGGAACAAGCTAAATCTTTCATAGAGAGCTTTGGTTTTAATGAAGAAGATGGAATATATGTGAAGAAAATATAACGATGCGTAGTTATGCGGGATAAATATAAGGCAGGTGGATATATGACGATGACTTCTGGTCTTGTATTAATTGGAGGGTGTTTTCTTGTAGCAGAGCTAATCCATATGTTCATTCGAAAAAGAATGAATAAGAAGAAAAAGCCGTATGAATTACAATATGCCCCTGTGTTTTTCCTTTTATTTTGTATGCTGATTACATTACAAAACGTGACGAACTTCCCGCCGCTTATAAATATTTTTTTAAAGTTCGGTTTGCTGTATAGTAGCACTGGAATAGCTCTTTTATTCCTTTTGTTTTGCATACGTTATATTCACTATCAATCGTATATATTTATTTTAAATTGGTTAAAGCAAAATGATAGAAACCGCCTTATATAAGGCGGTTTTTTTATCTTCTTGCCGTCAGTCAATAAGGCTGAACTCTTTTGTTTCGCTTATAACAATTTTCCTGGGGGAATGTTTGTTTCTTTTTGTCTTACGATATGTCGGAAATAAGGAGGGAATATATCTTAAGATAACGAAATTGGATAATCATAATCCTTTTATTACTTGCACCAAAAGGAATGAATAAGTTAATTCTTTAAGAAAGGTGGTGAAAACAATGGCTAAAAAGAAAGCAGTGAAAGTATTACGGAAACAAAAGAAAAGAGAAACGCTGCGACGTTTCACGCAGAAGCAAAATATCGGACGAGCTTGCCTAACTGCAAAAGAATTTCGCTTATTGCAACGCATGTCACATAGTTCAAAAGCATTACGAAATGTTGGATTGTACACGATTAAACAAAGTTATTTGAACCATAATAAAATGGCTACTGTAAAAGAAGTGGACACCGCCATGCAAGCTGATATGAACTACTGGGGCATTCAATCAAATTCTGTTCAAGCGATTCGTAGAGTCTTATTTACAGAAGTGAAGAGCTTTTTTAAAGCAATGGAACAGTGGAAGGGAAATCCTGAGAAGTTCACAGGGCGTCCGAAGTTTCCGAATTATTCTCGTTCAACGGACAAACGAATTATTGAAATCTATCAAGTACCCAAAGTGGATGAGAACGGGTATTGGATGATTCCGATGAGTGTTGTGTTTAGGCAAAAATTCGGTTCCATTAAAATACGTATGCCAAAAAACATAAGAAATAAAAAAATCTCTTACATTGAGATTGTACCGAAGCAAAAAGGTCGGTTCTTTGAGGTGCATTACACATATGAACTGCACGTTTCTCAAATGAAGAAACAATCCACGACTACGAGTAACGCTTTGAGTTGCGATTTAGGTGTAGATAGATTAGTAAGTTGCGTGACAAATACAGGTGATACATTTTTAATTGATGGGAAAAAATTAAAATCCATTAACCAGTACTTCAACAAAAAGATACGTAATTTACAGCAAAAAAATATTGAAAACGGAATTTCAAAACGCGTTGTAACGAATAAAATGGCTGCACTTTGGCATAAACGAGAAAAGCAAATAAATGGTTACATTTCACAAACGGTAGGCCTGTTGTTCAAAAAAGCGAAAGAATTCGATATAGATACGATTGTCGTAGGGTATAACGCTGGATGGAAACAAAAATCTGATATGGGAAAAAAGAATAATCAAACATTTGTACAAATCCCGTTTCATAAACTGATTGCAGCAATTGAGAATAAATGTATAAAAGAAGGCATCCGATTTTTCAAACAAGAAGAAAGCTATACTTCAAAAGCTAGTTTTCTTGATAAAGATCCGGTTCCAGTTTGGACTAAGGATGATAAGACATATTATCACTTTAGTGGCAAACGAATGACTCGTGGTCTGTACCAAAGTAAAGCTGGAAGATGTATTCATGCGGATATTAACGGTGCATTGAATACCTTGAAAAAATCAAAAGTTATAGAATTGGATGAAAATCTTAAAGTGAAAACGCCGATTCTATTAGAAGTGCAAAAACGTAAGGCTGTTGCTTCATGCATAGCTTAGTGGGTGCGTCAACCATCCATGTGTACTCGACTTGTCGGGGCTTGTAGCACACGCCAGATTCATCTGAGTGGTGGCTTCTTTCACAAGGAAGAACTGCTCTTTTTCGAAAGGGTGGTGCAAGTGGGAAAACAATCGTTCGTTGCCAGTACCAACCAAAAACATACTTGGGGTGTTACCATAAGGTGGCACGAATGCTAGAGCGTCAACTGTCTAGAGATAGACGAAAAGACCTAGCGTTCGAACTCAAGCCCCCACTGAAATGTTTCATCTCAGTGGGGGTAGTTGACATTGTTACAACGAATTGTAGTGGCTGCTTCACTCATTATGTATTTCATGACAGACCAAATAGATAATTTAAAGTTGCTTGGAGTTTTGACAGGTGCTACGATTGGTATCATATTATAGAATCGTTTTATCAAAATGAATAGAAATAATAATTTTAAAATACAAGTAGTAAAAACAGTAATAGGTTTTAGTTCTATGTTCATGATACAGCTCATACTAAAAAAAGTAATACCTGATATGTATTATTTACGTTATGTGCTCACTGGAATTACAATTACATTCTTATGTCCGTTTCTTTTTCATATGTTACGGTTAAAAAATATGGATAACAAATAAGTAATAGTTTGAATAAAAATAAGGTCTAAATTATATATATTGAAAAAGTTTTCTGATATATGTATTGACAATGTATGATATATACATTAGTCTTGTGAATGTAATTGAAAATCATTTTCAAATAGGGGGATTTATGACGCGCACTAAAAATATTCTTATGCTTGGCGTTATGTTACTAATGGTCATAATTGCAGGGTGCAGTAAAGAAGAAGAGAAGAAAAATAAAGGTACATCAGCTAAAGCAAAAGATTCATATACGATAAAACATGCAATGGGTGAAACGACAGTAAATGGTACGCCAAAAAGAGTTGTTGTTTTAACAAATGAGGGTGCTGAGGCACTTTTAACTGTTGGGGTAACGCCAGTTGGAACGACAAAACCACGTGCTGGTGATGAATGGTATCCTCATTTAGCGAAAGAATTAAAAAATACGAAAGTAGTAGGAACTGAGCGTGACATTAATTTAGAGGCGGTAATGAAGCTTCAACCGGATCTAATTATCGGAAATAAAATGCGTCACGAAAAAATATACGAGCAGTTAAAAGAAATCGCACCAACAGTATATACTGAAACATTGCGCGGTGATTGGAAAGAAAACTTTACGCTATATACAAAAGCTGTAAATAAAGAAAAAGAAGGGCAAAATGCTCTAAATGATTATAAAAAGCGTATTGCAGCAATAAAAGAACAATTAGGTGATAAAATTAACTCTAAAGTTTCCATTCTTCGCTTCGTACCAGGTGATGTTCGTATTTATCAAAAAAATTCATTCTCAGGCGTTGTATTAAATGATATTGGATTTAAACGACCACCACTACAAGATAAAGATGAATTTGCGATAAAAGGAATTACAAAAGAGCAAATTCCAAATATGGACGGGGACTATGTATTCTATTTCACATCTGATAAAGATGCGGATAAGAATAATGAAGGAAACACGTTAGCGAAAGAATGGACAGAAGATCCACTCTTTAAGCAGTTACAGGCTTCTAAAGATAATAAAGTATTCCAAGTAGATGAAGTGATTTGGAATACAGCAGGTGGTATTGTAGCTGCAAATCTTATGTTAGATGATATTGAAAAATATTTTCTAAAATAAATGAACGGTCGAGTACATCACTTTAAATGGGTGATGTGCTTTTTTATTTATAAAATACAGAAAATTCCTTCTTTTGAATGCGGATAAGTTGTACAATTAAACCAATCATGGAATAAAGGAGTGGGAATAAATGAAAGCTACTCATAAAGATTGGATTTTGTTTAACGGAAGAATGGTAAATACGAAGGAAGAACAGCCGATGATTCCATTAGAGGAGAGAGGCTTTCAATTTGGAGATGGTATATATGAGGTATTCAGACTATATGATGGGAAGCCACATTTATTAGATTTACATTTAGAACGATTCTTTAATTCTATGGAAGAAATAAAACTAATTCCGCCGTTTACTAAGGAAGAGTTAGTGGAAGAGTTACATCAAATGATTGAAAAAAATCAATTTCAAGAAGATGGGAATGTATATTTGCAAATATCAAGAGGTGCTCAAGCACGTAATCATGTGTATGAATCAAATATGGAGCCAACATATTTTGCAAATATAGTTTCGTTTCCAAGGCCAATTACTGCAATGGAACGAGGAATAAAAGTTACTGTAGAAGAGGATATACGCTGGAAGTTCTGTCATATAAAATCTTTAAACCTGCTACCTAATATTATGATTAAAAATAAAATAAACGAACAAGGCTATCAAGAAGCGATATTAGTACGAGATGGAATTGTAACGGAAGGGTGTCATTCAAATTTCTTTATGGTGAAAAAGAATAAATTAATTACACATCCGGCTGACAATTTCATTCTCCACGGCATTACACGTCAATTCGTTATTACATTAGCGAAAGAGTTACATATTGAAGTAGAAGAACGAGAATTTTCACTACAAGAAGTATTTGAAGCTGATGAGTGCTTCTTCACAGCGACACCACTTGAAATATTCCCAGTCGTTCAAATAGGTGATGAACAGTTTGGAACCGGGGGAAGAGGCCCAATTACAAAGAAACTCCAAGTTGCATATGAAGAAAGTATTCGTTTGTTTAAAGTTACGAACTAATATTGAAGAAAAAAGCTGGTATTCCTCCAGCTTTTTTTCATGATATAATTCAAGCATAGGACAAGATTTGAAAACGCTGTAAAAAGGGGATTTAATGTATGAATTATGAAGATTTTAAAGAAGTAATTCACGGTAGACGAAGTGTTAGGAAGTTCACAGAACAAGAAGTATCCACTAGTGATATAAAAGAAATTATTGATTGTGCTCGTTATGCACCGAGTGATACGAACTCACAAACTTGGGAGTTTTTGGTCATAATGAACCGAGAGAAAATTAAAGAAATTGAACAAATGACATGGGATGCATTACATAAACTTGCGGTAAAAGCGGCAGAAAACGGAGAAGAGAAAGCAGGGAAATTACTTACACGTTCTTTCGGACCATATGCGACAGCTTTCTCGGAGGCACCAGTATTAATCGTGTGTTTGGCAACACCATATGAATCAAAATTTCGCGAAAAGATATTTGATCCAATTGCTTTTGTTCCAGATTCAGTTTGGGAAGAAGAAGGGATTAAGAGTAGCTGTTTAGCAGCACAAAATTTAATGTTAGCTGCGCATGCGAAGGGGCTTGGTACTTGTCCGATGACAGGACCGGTATTGTTAGCTCAAGATGAACTACGACAATATTTACAAATTGAGTCTGAAAAACAAATAAATATGGTTATTTCACTCGGTTTCCCGAAAGATAAGCCGAAGAAACTTCCAAGAAAAGAAGTAGATGAGATTACAACATTTGTTTTTTAAAGCTCAAAATAAAAAGACATTGTATGAACAATGTCTTTTTATTTTGGACAGGTATGTAATTAATCTGTTGGGCTAAAATGATAGATAAGAGGGAATTACTATTTATTTCATAAAAAAAATTAATGTTCTATTAAGGAAAGTATGATACATTAATCGTGAGCAATATTCTATTTGTTCATGAAAGTGTTGAAAGTAGTCTTAAAATTTAAAAGTTATTTTTGTATAATAAATTATAATGAAATGACAGGGGGGATGAATTTTGAAAAAATTCATAATCACTGGATTGTCTGTATTGTTACTAGCTGGTTGCGGTACTCCACAGGAAAAAGAGGGTACACAATCAAAGCAGGAAGAAAAGGTTGTAAACGCGAGTAATGAGAATATAGTTTTATTTCCTGAGGGAGCAGTGCCAATTGGAGAAGGAAAAGTAAAAGTTATTACACCAGATGGCACGTCTGAGAATGGTAATATACCGGCTGTATTCATCAAAAAGGATACTTTAATTCAACATGTTGAATTAGAGCTTTCTAATTTTCAAAACGATAAAGAAACGTTTGTATTTGTAGATCAAGTATATGCAGATAAATATCAAGTCACTAGTACAACACAGACAACAGTACAATTAAAAGAAAAGATGCTTGAGACAGGTAGCCATACGATTACTGCAGTTCAGTATGAAAACAATGACCCGAAAGGAAAGGTTATTAGTTTTAATCAAGCAACATTTGAAACAAAACCTGCGACTTAAGTAAGGATAAAAAGCACATTACTCAAAAAGTAGTGTGCTTTTTTGTTTGGACTAGCGGATGTAATACTGAATAACTTGTTTCGTTTTCTAATAAGATTAAGTAGGAAGAACTCACTTGTTATTACTATGGCAGAGAAAGAGTTTGGAGGTGTGAATGGATGTATTCGTATCGCCTTGATTAGTATGATGATGTCAGTAATTTGGTTTTCGATACAAGGGGCTATTCAAATTACATTCAATTATCAAATTCATGATTTGTTAATAGGAGCTATTTGTTTTATCATTATTTATCCATTATATGATAAACTCGGATTAAGGTAAGTTTTAAAAGAGAAATGTAGGTATTTCATTTGAAATGTCGAATAGTACATACGATGTCGTAATAACAAATTTTCTATTGTTTACTGTGAAACAGAAGAAGGGGAGAGAGTAGTTATGAAACGAGCTCTTATTAATATTGATTATACATATGATTTTGTAGCTGAAAAAGGTGCTTTAACTTGCGGGAAACCAGGGCAAGAAATTGAGAAGGAAATTGTACATATAACGAAGCAATATATTGAAAATGGAGATTACGTTGTCTTTGCGATTGATAAACATGAAGAAAATGATGTATATCATCCAGAATCAAAGTTATTCCCGCCTCATAATATAGCAGGTACAAAGGGAAGAGATTTGTTTGGGGAATTACAAAATGTGTACGAAACATTTAAAAATGCAGAGAATGTATATTATATGGATAAAACACGATATAGTGCATTTGCAGGAACAGACTTAGAGATGAAGTTAAGAGAAAGAGGAATAGAAGAAGTTCATCTTGTTGGTGTTTGTACTGATATTTGTGTTCTTCACACAGCAGTAGACGCTTATAATAAAGGATTTAAAATTGTAGTTTATGAAAAAGCAGTTGCATCTTTTAATGCGCAAGGACATGAATTTGCACTTGGACATTTTAAGTCATGCTTACATGCAGAAGTAAAGTAAAAAAGAGGCCTTTAAAAAGGTCTCTTTTTACGTTATAGCCCATTGTAAGAAACCTCCGCGAGTCGAAATGTATTCAAATGAACAATTCGGCGTTGTGTTAATATTCCCCTTTTTGTTTAGGGAAGTATTGAAGTCTCAAAATAAAGTCACTTATAAAAAGTTGTATTGTTATCTCCCTTTAGTGGATGAAAAAGGGTATATTTATAGAAGAAAGTGTAACAAGTAATAAGGAAATCAAAAGGTATAACAATAAATTAGTTTTTCATGAAATTTTCATTAGTTAAGGGTGTGGATGGATGAGTTTATTAACGTATACTGAAGAATTTTTTAATTATGTAAGAGAGTTTTTACTTTTAAGATTTTTACTATTTGCTTTAGTTCTAATTATTATCTCATTTGTAATCAACCGTATTATTGATTGGTTTTTTAGGAAATCAAGCTTTTTTGATGAAGAGGTAGAGCAAACGATTCAAAGTGTGATTCGATCTATTTTTAGATATATCATTATCATCAGTCTAATCATATATTTAATTAGCCAATTTGTAGATATAAAAAGTATCATTGCAGGTGCAGGGATAGCGGGGGTTGTTATCGGTTTTGCTGCACAACAGATGCTAAAAGATGTTATATTAGGCTTTGCGCGATTAGCGGACAAAGAGTTTCGTGTTGGCGATTTTGTTACTTTTAATGGAACAAATTCAGGAACGATTGAGGAAATTAGTATTCGTTTTATGCAAATTCGTGAATGGTCAGGAAAACTCCTAACTATACCACATGGAGAGATTAGAACGATACAAAATTTTAATAAAGGATGGATGCGCGTAATTGAACGGATTACGGTAAGTTATCAGGAAGATCCTACAAGAGTTAAGGAATTGTTAGAAGAAGTTTGTGTAAATTGTAATGAAAAATTGGCTCCGAGTCTTTATAAAGTAGAGGATGAAGCTGTTGAGCCATTTAAATATGTTGGTGTTACAGATTTAAATCCGAATCTTAAATACGTTGGATATGAATTTTGTATTACAGGTTTAATAAAGCCAGAAGATTATTTTGAAACTTCTAGACAAGTAAGGTTTGAATTAATGTCTATGTTTCATAAGAATCAAGTGCAGATGCCAGCAGCAAATATGGTCATTACTGCTGAAAGCTTACAGCATGCTCGTGCTGGACAATCTTTATCCCACTTTAATGGGCAATAAGATCCCCACCTCAAAATTCAGCGAAAGCAAAGAATTTAGGTGGGGGATCAACTGCCCATAAAAGTCCGATTGGTGAGGGCTAATAATCAGTGGGGATGAAGAAAAACCCCACTGATTAAAGTTTCACTTTATCGGACAGTTAAAGTAGAACAGTTTGTTAACAAAAATTCTGCATCCAACATTGGATAGAAAAATATTAATAAAATGATTGAGATAAAGAAAGAGCCGAAGGAATTTGGCTCTTTTTAATTTGTAGAATTTAGAAATTTCTTAATGTTATAATGGTAGTTGGTGATGAGAATGAACTTTGAAGAAAAAGAGATGCATCGTTTAGAAGCATTAAAAGCAATTGCTGAATTATTAAATGAAGCAACAGACTTACAGGACATGTTAGAAAAAGTGTTACATACATTGTTACAAGTTATGAATTTAGAAACAGGGTGGATCTTTTTTATTGATGAAAGTGGAAAGCACCGTATGCTTGTAGATCAAAACTTACCTCCAGCTCTTACTTGGCAAGAGAAGAAGCCAATGTGTGAAGGAGACTGTTGGTGTGTAGAGCGTTTTGTGAATGGCAGATTGGAAAAAGCAACAAATATTATTGAATGTAAGCGAATAGAGGATGCGATTGAATGTAATTGGGGAGAGACAGAAGATGTAACGCATCATGCGACAATTCCTCTTAGGTCTGGATCGGAGAAATTTGGTCTATTAAATGTGGCTTCGCCTCAAAAAACACATTTTTCAGAAGAAGAATTAGCATTATTAGAATCGATTGCATTTCAAATAGGTACGACAATACAACGTATTCAGTTAGTAGAAAAAGAACGTAAATACGTAGTGGTAGCTGAAAGAAATCGATTAGCTCGTGATTTACATGATTCAGTAAAACAATTGTTATTTTCTATTATGCTAACAGCAAAAGGTACTCTAAACATGACGCAAGATAGAGACTTGCAAGAGATGTTAAGTTATATTGGAGAATTATCACAGGAAGCATTACAAGAAATGACACTTTTAATTTGGCAATTAAGACCGGAAGGGTTAGAGAAAGGTTTAGCAGAAGCAATTAAAAATTACGGGAAGTTGTTAGGGATTTTTGTGGAAGTTCGAATTGATGGAATGGTTTCAATTGGGGATGAAATAGAAGAAGTCTTATGGCGTATTAGTCAAGAAGCAATACATAATTGTAAAAAACATGCTTCATGTGAAAAGGTAAATGTTCTTTTAAAAATAGAAAATAACCAGCTATATTTTTACATAGAGGATAACGGAATAGGATTTATACAAGATAACGTAAGAGAGACAGCGCTCGGTTTAAAAAGTATGAAGGAACGTATTCAGTTAATGAAGGGATCGTTTCAAATAAAAACGGAGTTGAAAAAGGGTACGAAAATTGAAATTCAATTGCCGGTTTGAAGGGGAGAATAAGGTTGAAGATTAAATTACTTTTAGTTGAGGATCATCATATCGTTCGAAGAGGACTTGTATTCTTTTTGAAAACGAGAGAAGAATTTGAAATTATTGGGGAAGCAGAAAATGGGGAAGAGGCATTAACATTCGTCCAAACAAAAAGGCCAGATATAGTATTAATGGATCTATCAATGCCGAAGATGGATGGTATTGAAGCAACAAAACGAATAAAAAAGTATGATGAGACAATAAAGATACTTATATTAAGCAGTTTTTCAGAGCAAGATTATGTTTTACCAGCACTAGAAGCTGGAGCAGATGGTTATCAATTAAAAGAAGTACAACCTGAGCAACTTGTAGCTTCTATCATTGCAGTACAGGAAGGGAATGCGAATTTTCACCCGAAAGTAACACCAGCACTCTTAGGACGGTCAGCGGTTAAAAAAGAAAAAGAAAACCCTTTTTCCATGTTAACGAAAAGAGAGCAAGAAGTACTTCGTGAAATTGCGAAAGGGAGAAGCAATAAGGAAATTGCAGCAGAGCTTCATATTACAGAACAAACTGTAAAAACACATGTTTCAAATGTTTTAGCTAAGTTGGAAGTAGATGATCGTACGCAAGCTGCATTATATGCGGTGAAACATGAGAAGAAATAATATTAAGTATGAATAAAATAGTCATATGTTATGACAGAATACATAGAAGCAATTAAAAATGTATAGTGATTCTGAATAAAGGTTTTTCTTCTTTCAATAATTAGGTACAATAAGGTGAAACTTTAATCAGTGGGGGGCATTCCCACTGATTATTAGCCCGCAACAATTGGTTTTTTATGGGATAAGGATGCGATGGAAGGAGAAGATATGCTATGCCAGGTACAAGAAATGGGCTTGGAAAGATTCAGGCTTCGGTAAACGGTTTATCACCGAAATTGCGAAGTATTGCTGAACATATTTTGAAACATCCACAAGATGTTGTACATAAATCTATTACAGAATTAGCTGAAATTACGAATAGCTCCGAAGCTACGATATTCCGCTTATGTAAGCATCTTGGTTTTCAAGGGTTTCAAGATTTAAAGATTACATTAGCTCGTGAAATTGTACATACTCCAATGCAAAATATTCATGAAGAGGTATCGGCGGAAGATAGTATGGTAACTGTTGCTAAAAAAGTTTTTCATTCGCATATTACAGGACTGCAAGATACATTACATTTGCTAAACGATACAGCACTAGAGCAAGCGGTAAAAGTATTGCAAGATACAAGCCATATTGAGTTTTATGGAAATGGTGGTTCCGGAATTATTGCGATGGATGCATATCATAAATTTATGAGAACAGGTATTTCTTGTATTGCTCATACAGATTCACATTTTCAAATTATGGGTGCGGGTTTACTAACTAAAGAAGCAGTCGTCATTGCAATTTCTCATTCTGGTAGCAATAAAGGGTTACTGGAAGCGTTAGAAGTAGCAAAAGCAAGGGGAGCTCGCATTATTGCAATTACGAGCTATCAGAAATCAGCATTAAGTCAACTTGCTAATATTACTTTATATACTTCAACACGTGAGACGGAATTCCGCACAGAAGCAAGTTCATCAAGATTAGCACAGTTAAGTTTAATAGATACTTTGTACGTTGGATTATCGTTACAACGACAAGAAGAAACGTTGCAAAATTTACAAAGTATACGTGAAACAATTTCGATGAAACGAATATAAAAGGTCCTTCAATTGAAGGGCTTTTTATATTGGGCAATAGTCTTTTGTGAAAATTTGATGATTATAATTTCCTGTTTTAAAAAATCTGTATTAATGGAGTCTTATACTCCCACGTAGAGTTCTAATAAACTATAAATAAATGCAATTTCGGTTTTCCCCTCAAATAAACATTTGGTTAATAATTCAAATATTGTTCAATATTTAACAATATGCTTTTAAAATTACATGTTATGATGAACGTGTAATGATGATTGAACATTTAAATTTGGCATAATGATTAGCCAAATCAGTGAAGACAGAAGTTTTGAGATGTACTCATTAAAATTCTAAAACACTAAAGGGGAGATCACATATGAAAGCAGTAGTAGTTAATAAAAATAGTAAAGCAAACATTGAAGTTATTGAAAAGGAATTACGTCCGTTACACTCAGGTGAAGCGTTAGTAGATGTAGAGTATTGTGGAGTTTGTCATACTGATTTACACGTTGCAAATCATGATTTTGGAAACACAGATGGCCGTATTCTTGGTCATGAGGGTGTAGGTATTGTTACGAAACTTGCTGATGATGTTACTTCACTAAAGATAGGTGATCGTGTAAGTATTGCATGGATGTTCCAATCTTGTGGACGTTGTGAATATTGTGTAACTGGTAGAGAAACATTTTGCCGTGAAGTTAAGAATGCTGGTTATTCAGTAGATGGTGGTATGGCGGAGCAATGTATTGTTACAGCTGACTATGCGGTGAAAGTACCAGAAGGATTAGATCCTGCTCAAGCATCATCAATTACATGTGCGGGCGTAACTACATATAAAGCAATAAAAGTATCACATATTAAACCTGGTCAACCTATCGTCATCTATGGTTGTGGTGGATTAGGTAACCTAGCTATCCAATATGCTAAAAACGTATTTGGTGCTAAGGTAATTGCAGTAGATATTAATGATGATAAATTAGCCTTAGCAAAAGAGGTTGGCGCTGATATGACTATCAATCCAATTTCTCAAGGTCCTGCTGATAAGATTGTGCAAGACGAGTTTGGTGGTGCTTATGCTGCTGTAGTAACAGCTGTTTCTAAAGTAGCATTCAACTCAGCAGTTGATGCAGTACGTGCTTGTGGTAAAGTCGTTGCAGTCGGTTTACCAGTAGAAACTATGGATTTAAACATTCCGCGACTTGTATTAGATGGAATAGAAGTAGTTGGTTCTCTAGTCGGTACTCGTAAGGACTTAGAGGAGGCGTTCATGTTCGGTGCAGAAGGAAAAGTAGTGCCGGTTGTTCAAACTTGTTCTCTAGATAAAGTACAAAATGTATTCGAAGAAATGGAACAAGGTAGAATTCAAGGACGTATGGTAATCGATTTTAAACAGCATAATTGTGATTGTAAATAATTCACTTTAAATATAAAGAATATGAGTCTAGCAAAGGACATTAAAAAGTTAGATGGCATAAAGAAGCTGATCCCTGCATTCAACAAGGATCAGCTTTTTTTAATATCAATGCTGATTAATGAGAAATGATTAAAGGTTCACTTTATCTGCAAACGAAAAAGAATCTTTACTTTTAACAAATTTTTTATGATCTGGAACGGTTTGAATTGCTACTGCTTGCAAATCTCTTGCTTTCAGTGCATCTTGAATCCCGATTGTCATAAGTTTAATAAAAAGAATTGTAATAAAGAATGAAACGAGAGTATAAAAAATAATCCACCATGAAAGATTCATTTCATAACGATTTAATCCAATAAGGCCTGCCCAATCATTAGATAGAGAAACAGGTTTGAGCACTCCGTCATAGAGTTCTCGCATTTGAATCCCGCCAATTACAATGTCAAGCAACGCTAAATGGATAACGAGTATGAGTGCTTGGACGATATGCTCCATAAACAACACAAATAAGCGATCAAGTAATAAGACTCGTAAGTGTTTTTTGATAATATGAAAACGGCTAGCCCCTAGCAATTGGGAACTTAAAATGTAATCTTGTTTCATAAATTCATCAACCTCTGAGGATATATATAAAGAAAGTGTAGGCAGAGCGACGAAAATAAGTACGAGTACTTGATAAAACGCAAATGAAATATTTGGATCTAATCTATCAGCATTTGATACGATTACAATATTAACGGGCGTGATGAGTATAAATGCGATAAATAAAGTAGGAATGTAATAAAAAACTTCTGAGCATGACTGGAAAAATCTCTTGAATTTTGGAGCATATAAACTTAAGAGGATTCCTATACATGTTCCGAATAAAATGCGAAAGAAGCTAATTGCCACGGCTAATAAAATGGTGAATTTTGCTCCTTCTATAATTTGTAAGAAAACAGATTCTCCAAAACGATCCGATCCAAAAGGCGGTATTAACGATGGTGGAAAGGGGGCCTTTCCAAGTAATTCGTTATTGTCATTGTAAAGTAACTGAGGAGTTTTTGGGATGTTATCTTTAAAGAACCAGCTATAAATAAAACTCGCTGAAACAAGTATGAATAAATAAGTAAAGCCGATTAAAAAGCGTTTTGATTTCCAAATAGATTTCATAGAGCTGCTCCTTTCAATTGCTTTTGCCATCTATTCATGATGAGAGAGATTATTTGGAAAATGGCGTAAAACGGTAAAATAATCATGACAAGTATGATAAATGCAGCTGGAGGTGAAATAAACGCCTTTTTAAATAAAAATTGAATAATGCCTTGCATATTAAAAACGAATTCTAAAATGAATAAGTTAGAAAGTAAGAAAACAAAAATCGTTTTTAAATGGTGGAAGAAGTGGATAGATATATTTTTGAATAAATGAATACAAAGTATATAACTTGATGAAAGGCCTTTGCCATATGCAACCTCTACGTAATGTTTTCCATGTTCTTCTTTTATGTATAACACCATCATTCGAAACATTTGTAATGTAGGTAAAACAGATAAAGATAAAATAGGGAGTAAATAAGCTCGATTTTCATTATAGGAAATAATGGTGAAAGGAGCTTCTCCGAATTTCTGAAGTACCCATATGAAAAAGATTTGCAAACAAATCATCATCATCATATCAGGGACAGCTTCTAATATGAACACAATTCGGTTTATCCATTTTTTTATATAATCTTTTGCTAAAAAATAAAAAAATGCCATGCTAGATGAGATAAAGAGTGCAAGCAAAAAGGCTACAAATAATACAGTAAATGAATATAGATAAGGTTCTAAAACAGTTGGAAATAATGGTGTTGTTTTTAAATGACCATACTTTGGGTCTGATCCTATAACCAACAATGATTCAGGGGAGAAAACCTGTTTTAACAGAGTAACGATCTGGTCAAAAAAATAAATGGGTTGAAAGGTAAATCCTTGTTGAGTGATAAATAAATAAGGTAAATTTAATAATAGTAACAGTGATAAAAGAATGGATGAAAGCTTAATTGTGAATTGAGATATTTTATGTAACATTAAATCCCTCCGACATCTTTTTACAACATTATACAATAAAGTTTAAAATATTGTTTTATTTTTCTGAAAAATATAAATACTATTAGATTTTATAGTATGGAACATATATTTACAAGTTAATAAAGTGATAGTAGGATCCGCGTTCTAAGATTATTAGGATAAAAGCACGAGTGTACCTAATGCAATAAAAACAAACAAGGGTAAAAATTGCCATTGCGGAGGTAGTTGCTGTACAACTCCTTTTTCATGCAAATGTGTAGAGTGTATGGAAGGACCATGTATGTGGTGTTAATCAGAGGAAAGGAATGTTTTGCAAAACGAATATAATGCAACTTTAGCCCACGGATAAGCTAAAGTTAGTATGTAAGTGAAATGGAATGAGGGGATTTATTTTTTGTGATGAAAAAAATTTTCTTTTTAAAACTTGATTAAAGAAAAAATATTTTATATACTAATTCATGTAAACGGTTTACTAAATCGTATTTTGCTAGAAACGAAGGGAAGATTCGCATGGAAACAAGGGGGAGAGTTATCGGGATTGATATCGGTACCACAAGTACAAAAACGGTTGTGTTCACAGAAAAAGGAAAAGTCGTTGCATCACATGCAGTTGATTATCCAATTATTCAACCGAACGTCGGATGGGCTGAGCAAGATCCTGATGTAATATGTGCTGCTGTATATAAAACTGTAAGCGTTGCCATCAAAAAAGGTAACGTGTTACCAGAAGATATTTCTTCAATCGGTATTAGTTCAGCGATGCACGCATTAATTGCAGTAGATGAAAATGGTGCGCCATTAACGCGTTCTATCATTTGGGCAGATAATCGAAGTACGAAGCAATCAGAAAAATTATTACAACATATGAATGGGCATGACATTTATAGACGAACGGGTACACCAATTCATCCGATGTCGCCGCTTTCTAAATTATTGTGGATGAAAGAGGAAGAGCCAGAATTATATGCGAGTGCTTATAAATTTATTTCCATTAAAGAGTATGTTTTGTATCAATTATTCTCACGTTACGTAGTGGATTATTCGATAGCATCTGCAACTGGGTTATTTAATTTAGAAACATTAAACTGGGATGAAGATGTTTTAACGATGTTACATATGTCACCAGAACAATTATCCACACCTGTGCCAACTACATATATTTTATCGGGTATGAAGCCTGAATTAGCACAAAAGATGGGCATTCGTGAAGATACCCCAGTTGTTATTGGTGCAAGTGATGGTGTCCTTGCGAATGTAGGCGTTGGGGCAATATCTCCTGGATCGGCTGCAATTACGATTGGAACAAGTGGTGCGGTTCGAACAATTTCATCAAGTGTTAATACAGATGAAAAAGGAAGAACGTTTTGTTATGCATTAACAGACGAGCACTGGGTGATAGGCGGGCCAACGAATAACGGCGGAATATTATTGAGATGGTTACGTGATGAATTTGGTAGTCCAGAACAAGAAGTAGCAAGGAAACTTGGCATTGATCCTTATGATTTATTAATTAAATATGCGGAAAGTGTACCAGCTGGAGCAGGTGGATTGCTATTTTTACCGTTTCTTTCTGGAGAACGTGCACCTTACTGGAATGCAAATGCGCGTGGTACATTCTTTGGAATTAACCTTCAGCATAAACGAGAACATTTTATACGAGCAGTTATGGAAGGTGTTTGTATGAGCGTATATTCTGTTGCACTTGCAATTAGGGATTGTACAGGGCCACTTACTGAAATACGCGTTTCAGGAGGATTTGCGAAATCTGCATTTTGGAGACAAATGCTATCCGATATGATGGGAAAAGAATTGCTTGTTCCTGAAAGTCATGAAGCATCTGCGCTTGGGGCAGCGGCAGTTGCTTTATATGCTGTAGGAAAAATTGATTCTCTTGAAGAGGTAAAGGATTGGATTGATATTGTTCATCACCATGTACCGAATAAAGAAAATACGGCTATATATTTAGAAATGTTTTATATGTATGAACGACTTTACAATCGCTTGAAAGAAGAATTTGATTGTATAGCTGCTTTCCAACGTAAACAATAGGGGGATTGGGAGAAATGGTAGTTGGGATCGTACTAGCGGCAGTTGTCATACTACTTTTACTTATTACGGTAGTAAAGTGGCATCCATTTGTCGCGTTAATTTTAACAGCAATTGGTGTAGGGCTAGCAATGGGAATGCCATTGATTGGAACTTCACCAAAAGATCCAGGGATTATCGACTCTATTAAACTAGGGCTTGGTAATACGTTAGGTTTTTTAGCGATAGTTTTAGCATTAGGAACGATGCTTGGAAAAATGATGGCCGAATCTGGCGGTGCTGAACGAATTGCTACCACATTAATTGATCGTTTTGGGAAGAAACGTGTTCACTGGGCAATGATGTTCGTTGCATTTTTAGTAGGGATTCCAGTATTTTTCCAAGTTGGTTTTGTACTATTAATACCATTGGTATTTACAATTGCGTTAGAAACAGGGGTATCACTTATTACAATCGGTATTCCACTAGTAGCAGGACTATCTGTTGTACACGGACTTGTTCCACCGCATCCAGCAGCGATGGCAGCGGTAGGTATTTTTAAAGCAGATGTAGGGAAAACAATTTTATATGCATTAATTGTCGGACTTCCAACTGCAATCATTTCAGGTCCGCTTTACGGGAAATGGATTGGTGCCCGTATACATAAAGAAGTGCCATTAGATATAGCAGAGCAATTTATTGAAAGAGATAAGAAGAAGGAACTTCCTAGTTTCGGAAATACATTGTTTACGATTTTACTTCCAGTATTTCTAATGCTAGGTGCATCGATTGCGGAAGTCGCGCTAAGCAAAACAAGTCAACTTGCACAAGTATTGCATTTTATTGGAGATCCAATCGTCGCATTATTAATTGCAACGATATATTCTTTCTTTAGTCTTGGTTATGCAAAAGGTTTCTCAAAAGATAAAGTATTACAATTTACAAATGATTGTTTAGGGCCAATTGCGAACATATTGTTAGTTATTGGTGCAGGCGGCGCGTTTAATAAAGTATTATTAGATTCTGGAATTGGAACGACAATCGCAGAAATGGCGAAAGAATCTCATATTTCACCGATATTATTAGGTTGGGGAATTGCGGCACTTATCCGAATTGCGACGGGATCTGCTACAGTTTCTATGATGACAGCAGCTGGAATTGTAGCACCGATTGCAGCAAGTACACCAGGAGTAAACGTTGAACTGTTAGCACTTGCAACAGGTGCAGGATCATTAATTTTATCACATGTAAATGATTCTGGATTTTGGATGATTAAAGAGTATTTTGGAATGACTGTGAAAGAAACATTATTAACATGGACTGCAATGGAGACCATATTATCTGTTGTAGCACTTGGACTAATTTCGTTATTAAATATATTTGTATAGAATGGGAGATTGATTAATATGAAACTAGGTTTAATTGGATTAGGAAAAATGGGATTCCCATTAGCAGAACATTTATATGAAGACAAGCATGAAGTAGTTGTATACGATGTAAATAAAGAGCTTGTTGAAAAGGCTGGGGCTTTAGGGATTACTGCTCGTTATACATTAAAAGAAATGATTGCTGAACTAGAGGCTCCGCGTACAATTTGGGTAATGGTACCTGCGGGAGAAGTTGTTGAATCTGTATTAAAAGATGTGTATCCATTATTAGAGGAAGGCGATATCGTTATTGAAGGTGGAAATTCATTCTATAAAGATACGTTACGCCGTGCGGAAGAAGCGAAAAGCTTTGGTTTACATTACGTAGATATTGGAACATCAGGCGGTGTAGAAGGAGCTAGAGAAGGTGCTTGCTTAATGGTTGGTGGAGAAAAAGAAATTTACGATCAATTAGAACCTTTATTTAAAGATTTAGCAGTAGAGAATGGCTATTCTTATGCTGGCCGCGTTGGAAGTGGTCATTTCTTAAAAATGGTTCATAACGGTATTGAATACGGTATGATGCAAGCAATCGCTGAAGGATTTGAAGTGTTAGATAAAAGTGATTTTGATTTCAATTATGAAGATGTTGCAAAAGTATGGGCAAATGGATCAGTTATCCGCGGTTGGTTAATGGACTTAACTGAAAAGGCATTTGCAGATGATCCAAAACTAGATGGTATTAAAGGTGTAATGAACTCTTCAGGAGAAGGGAAATGGACTGTGGAAACGGCACTTGAACTTCAAGCGGCAGCACCGGTAATCGCAATGTCATTATTTATGCGTTACCGTTCTCAAGAAGATGATACATTCCACGGAAAAGTAGTTTCAGCTCTTCGTAATCAGTTCGGTGGACATGAAGTTGTGAAAAAATAGGAAATGATTTTTGAAAAGAAACTTGTGCAAAGGCGCAAGTTTCTTTTTTTATAGTGAAAGAAATTTCTCATTTGAAAATACCAATCAATCATTGTTTATTTGTACTGATTGTATCAAATATAAAGGGAAGTATGAAAGATGTCCCAACATAAAAATAAGAATAAATAAAATGAAGTTTTCATAAATAGTAAAAGGATGGTTATGTCATCAATGTAGCTATGAAATAGTGTTACATACGAGAAGAGCGTGTTAATAAAATATGAGGTGGTTAAATGGGAAATGAGCAAGTAAAGAATACAGGAAAAGAAAAAAAGTTATGTCTTTGTATGATTGTTAAAAACGAGTCTAGAATTATGGAAAGATGTTTAAATGCTACAAAATCAATTGTGGATTTTGTTTCTATTTGTGATACGGGATCAACAGATCATACACCTGAAATTATTGAAAATTGGTGTAAAGAAAATGAAATCCCTGGCACAGTTCATCATGAACCTTTTAAAAACTTTGGTTATAACAGAAGTTTAGCAGTTTCATTGGCACAAAAAACATATCCGGAAGCAGATTATTTATTAATATTAGATGCAGATATGATATTAGAAGTTGATCCAGAGTTTGATAAGACCAGTTTAACGGAAGACCATTATCTTACATTGCAATATGATATTCATATTAAGTATTGGCTTACACGCCTTTTGAAAGCTTCTTTACCATGGAAATCTGTCGGTGTTACTCATGAGTATTGGGATATAGATCGTTCCAAAGTTGGTGCGGATTACAATACGAGGGTAGCTAGGTTAGAGACACTTGTCGTTAACGATCCTGGAGATGGTGGTAGTAAAGCTGATAAATTCGAGAGAGATGAGAGGTTGTTGTTACAAGGGTTGAGTGATCCAGAAACAACGCCAGATTTGCATATAAGATATTTATTTTATTTAGCCCAAACTTATTTTCATTTAAGTCAATTTGAAGATTCGATTAAATGGTATAAAAAACGGGTGGAAGCAGGTGGATGGGTTGAAGAGGTGTTCTATTCGTTATTGCGAATAGGATTTTGTTATGAACAATTAGCAAACCGTTCAGCAAATAAACAATATGAAGTAACAGAAGCTGATGAAATAGAAAATGCAAAGAACCAAGAAGAACAATATACAGCATTAGCTATTCTTTATTTTCAAAAAGCGTGGGAATATAGACCAACTCGGGCTGAACCATTATACCAGCTTGCAAGAATGTATCGATTAAAATCTCAAAATAATATTGCTTTGATGTATGCGTTGCAAGGGAAGGAAATTCCTTTTCCGAAAAATGATCTTCTATTTGTAGATTATCATGTGTATGATTACTTATTTGACTATGAGATTTCTATAAGTGCTTTTTATATAACGCATAAAAAACATTTAGGTGCAGTATCACAAAAATATTTGGAATCGAAAAAAGAAGAGCTACCGTTTCATATAGCAAATATGGTAGAAAGTAATGCGAAATTTTATTAAATACAATTTCAGTTAAAGGAGTAGTGGAGTAATCATGGAATTAATACGATGGGCGCTTGAACTAGGTGAATCTGTGCATGGAAATACGTATGAAGAATTGATGCCACTACTAGATTATTATTATGATCGTGATCATTTAAAAGCGTATTGTGTCGCAAACCTTCTTTTAGACATGGACGTAGCGGATGAGCATCGGGAAAAAATCGAATTAAGAAGGTGTATTGCTGCTTATTATGCTGGAATGTATAAAGTAGCAAAAAAACATGCAAATGAGCTTTTACTGAAATATCCAGATGTGGATTTATATAAAAATAATTTAAGACTAATGGAAGCATATTTGAATAAAGAATATGATTATTGTCTTTTTATATGTCCAAAGACGTATGGTAGTTTTATAGATGTCGCGCGAGCATTGAAATGGCGATTGGAGCAAGAAGGAAATACAGCAATTATATCAGAAACAATATTAGAAAATGTGAAAAATATAATTGTTTTTGGAGCCCATACGTATGCACATAACCCAAATCTACTACCGAAAAATGCAATTATTTATAATTTAGAACAGCTATATGAAGGAAGCCCTTATGCACATCCATTTTATTTAATATTATTAAAAGATAAGGAGATTTGGGATTATAGTAAACAAAATATAGAATGGTTAAAACAAAAAGGGATAGGAAAAGAAATAAAACATGTAGGAATGAACTATGCTCCAACTTTAGAAATAAAAAAAGATGCATTTGATGATGAGATCACTGAAGACATTGATATACTGTTTATAGGTGCTCTTAATTCGAGGCGGCAAGCTATTTTAGATCAATTAAAAGCAGTTGCTCCAAATTTAAATATAGTTTTTAAAAATAATGCGTGGGGAATTGCTAGAAATGAGTTGATTGCTAGGTCTAAAATTATATTAAATATTCATTTTTACTTGTCAGGCATTCTTGAAACACCTCGGGTATCTTATGCAGTGGCAAATAAAAAGTTTATTATTTCGGAAAATAGTAATCCAGAGGACGAAATGGAGTGGCCAGGAATTGTGTTTACTTCGTACGAAAAAATAATAGAAAATATTTTGAAATATATATCTTTACCAGAAGAACGTATTAAATTAGCAGAAAAAGCGTATACCCATTTTGAAGCGAATGGAAGCAGAGGTATACTGAGTCAAAATGGTGGAGAATCGTAATTGTAAAGAACTCATACTTTCGTATGAGTTCTTTTTTTTGCCTATCATACTATTTTATCAAGCTAGTTCCCTCTTTATATTGTGTTTTGTATAGAAATTTCTGATAATATATAAGTATAACTTGAAAACAAAGGGGAGAAATAGTTATGAAACTAGTCGTTATTAACGGTACACCAAGAAAATTCGGTAGAACGCGTGTGGTGGCAAAATATATTGCTGATCAATTTGAAGGGGAGTTATACGATTTAGCAGCAGAGGAACTGCCTTTATATAATGGGGAAGAATCACAACGTGAATTAGAAGCGGTAAAAAAATTAAAGGCGTTAGTGAAAACTGCAGACGGTGTAGTACTATGTACACCTGAATATCATAATGCAATGAGTGGTGCGTTGAAAAATTCGTTAGATTACTTAAGTAGTAGTGAATTTGTTCATAAACCTGTCGCATTACTTGCAGTTGCAGGAGGCGGTAAAGGTGGAATAAACGCATTAAACAGTATGCGCACTGTTGCAAGAGGGGTATACGCGAATGCCATCCCAAAACAAGTGGTGCTTGATGGACTTCATGTACAAGACGGTGAACTGGGAGAAGATGCAAAACCATTAATTCATGATTTAGTTAAAGAATTAAAAGCATATATGGGTGTATATAAAGAGGTGAAAAAACAACTAGGAGTTGAGTGATATGCCATCTCTGTATAAAGATTCACGCTTGTATTTCATTCTAGGGGCCAATAGTTTATCAGCTATTGGTTCCGGAATTGTTATGATAACGATTCCGTGGTTGTTAATTAAAGAGAGTGGTGGAGATACAACGTTTGGCTATGTTTCCATCATCGCAACTCTGATTATGTTTTTATTAACACCGTTTATTGGGCAAAGTATTGATCGCTTTTCAAGAAAATCTTTATTATTATGTAACGAAGGTATCGGGATAGTCGTTATAGGAATGATGGCTATATGGGGATTTACTGGACAACCTTATCATTCAATTCACTATATTCTTATTTATATAGCAGGGTCATTTTACTATTTATTATTTTATCCTACAATATTTGCGTTCAACCAAGAGATATTTCAAGCAGAACATTATAAAAATTTAAGTGGAACAATGGAAATACAAGGACAGTTAACGCAAGTTATTTCAGGAGCGGCTGCTAGCTTCCTTATTGAAATCATCTCTTTAAAATGGATTTTGTTAGTAGATATGTTAACTTTTGCAGGAGCTTTCATCCTTTTCTTATGTATACCGTACGTAAAGAAAAAAGAAGTAAAAAAGAAAGTAACATTTAAGAAGCAATTGTTCGAAGGGATTCACTTCATGCAAAAGCGTCCGAAGTTCTTTTGGTTTTTACTTGCGACTTATATGCCTTTTATCGGTGTTATGATGGCAAATTATTTAATCCCGGTATATATTTCAGATATATTAAAAGCCAGTGCCTCAGTATACGCAATAGAAGGTATGATGTACGGTGTCGGAGCGGTTCTTGCGGGAATAGGTATTCCAATTATGATGAAATATATAAAGATAGAAGTTTCAATCGTCATGACGATGCTCATATATGTAATTTCAATTACCGCAATGATTATTGAACCTTCCGTAATGTTGTTATATGGACTTGCAATTTTTCATGCAATTGGAAATGCGGGTACAAGGGTGGCAAGAAATGTATTGATGATGGAGGAAATTCCAAACGAAGTAATGGGACGTGTAGACAGTTTATTTCGATTAATTGGTACAGGAATACGAATTGTATTATTAATGTTGTTTACAGCTGGTGTTTCTAAAACTGGGGTAATGCTCCCGTTTTACGTACTTAGCTGTATATTGATTCTATCATTAGGAATTGCTCTTTATTATGTGATATCACAACGTAAATTCGGAGCGGATGTTCCGAATAAATCACTCGTTTAAAAAATACTTCTGCCTCCCTTTCTTTTTCTATATAATAAAGAGAAAGGGAGTGTTAACTTATTTATGAACAAATGGATCTTGCTTATAATCTTATTATTACCACCACTATACATTCTTTATATGACGTTTCGAATGAAAAATGTTGCTCGTGAAAAATTGAGTAATCACTCTCCATACGTTCTTATATTAGGCGCAAAGTTATTTGGAGATAGACCGTCTTTATCTCTTCAAAACCGTTTGGATGTAGCGTTGGAATATTTATATTCCCATCCAGAAGCGAAAGTAATTGTTTCAGGTGGTCAAGGGGAAGATGAAGATATACCGGAAGCTCATAGTATGAGAAACTATTTAATGGTACATGGTATAGAGGAGAGTCGTATTTTAATAGAAGATCAATCTACAAATACGTATGAGAATGTAAAGTTTAGTATGGATTTATATAATGTGAAACATGCGGTAGTTGTAAGTAATACGTATCATTTATATAGAACGAAAATAATTGCAAAGCGTTTAGGCATGAAGATGGAGGCACTAGCTGCTGAAACACCAATGCGATCTAAGAGGAAAATGTATGTACGTGAATATGCTGCAATAATGAAAACAATATTGTTCGACCGTTAGAGCTCAAATGGGAGCTCTTTTTTTGTAGAATAATGCGTATCATTTGAAATGAATTCCATCTTCCATCAAAATAAAGGAAACAACGATAAAGGAGTTGTATTTGTGATTCAATTTAATCATGTGTCAAAAGCGTATGAAGATGGCACGAAAGCAGTGGATTCATTGCATTTAGAAATTAAAAAGGGAGAGTTTTTTGTCCTTATTGGTCCGAGTGGTTGCGGGAAAACAACGACAATGAAAATGATTAATCGTTTAATTGAAACGACTGAAGGATCGATTTTAATCGATGGAAAAGATATTCAACAATATAATATAAACGAGTTACGTTGGAATATAGGATACGTGTTGCAACAAATCGCTTTGTTCCCGCATATGACAATTGCAGAAAATATTGCAGTTGTTCCTGAAATGAGAAAATGGAGCAAAGAAAAAACAAAAGCCCGTGTCGATGAATTGCTACAGATGGTCGGGCTAGATCCAGACGTATATCGCGATCGTATGCCTGATGAATTGTCAGGAGGTCAAAAGCAGCGCGTTGGTGTTGTACGGGCATTAGCCGCAAATCCGAAAATCGTTCTTATGGACGAACCATTTAGTGCATTAGATCCACTAAGTAGGGAGCAGCTTCAGAAGGATATTGTACAATTGCAAAAAAAGATTCAAAAAACAATTGTATTTGTAACGCATGATATGCAAGAAGCGTTATCGCTTGGCGATCGTATTTGCATTATGAAAGAAGGAAAAGTTGTTCAATTAGATACACCAGAAGGAATTGTACATAATCCGAAAAATGAATTTGTAGAGGAGTTCATTGGAAATCGTGGACGACCTTGGTATGAGGGCATGAATATAGGAGAGGTAATGCCGCTAGACGAGCGCACACGAGTTGAAGGGATTGCTTTATCTTTGCATTCTCCTTTACAAGAAGCACTTATTCGCTTACAAGCTGAAGAATCAGTGCCAGTTGAAGAAAATGGTCAATATGTTGGAACTTTAACAAGTCGTCATATTGTCAATTACATAGTTGAACAAATGAAGGAAAGAGGCTAAACAGTGACTGATTTTATACAAACGTTCCAAGAACGAAAAATAGAATTACTTACTGCATTAAGTGAGCATTTACAAATATCGCTTATTTCATTATTTTTTGCAGTAATTATTGCAGTGCCGCTTGGCATTTTATTAACGAGAAAAGAACGAATGGCGGAGTTTATTATAGGAACTTCTGCAGTTATGCAGACGGTCCCATCACTGGCATTACTCGGACTTTTAATTCCGTTAGTAGGAATTGGGAAACTCCCAGCTATTATTGCATTAGTTGTGTATGCACTATTACCTATTTTACGAAATACATATACAGGAATAAGGGAGTTAGATGAATCTTTAATCGAAGCAGCGAGAGCTATGGGAATGAATAGCTGGAGAAGACTGTGGAAGGTAGAGCTTCCTCTTGCATTACCAATTATTATGGCCGGTATTCGTACGGCGATGGTATTAATTGTTGGAACGGCTACATTAGCAGCTCTTATAGGTGCTGGTGGGCTCGGTAAACTCATATTGCTAGGTATCGATCGAAATGATCATGCACTTATCATTTTAGGGGCCGTACCAGCCGCGTTACTCGCTTTATTCTTTGATGTAGTACTTCGAGTACTTGAGAGTCCAAAACGCTCTTCTAAGCGTGTTATATTGACGATATGTATTGTTTGTATAATGATTGCTTCTCCATTTCTTTGGAATACACAAAAGAAAGATATTGTTATTGCTGGCAAACTTGGATCAGAACCTGAAATTTTAATTCAAATGTATAAGCAACTTATCGAACAAGATACCGATTTACATGTAGAATTAAAACCAGGTCTTGGAAAAACAGCATTTGTATTTGAAGCATTGAAATCAGGTGAAGTAGATATATACCCTGAATTTTCGGGAACAGCTTTATCTACTTTCGTGAAAGAAGAGCCAAAAAGCACAAATCGGGATGAAGTATATGAGCAGGCACGTACTGGTATGGAAAAGAAATATGATATGGTGATGTTGAAGCCGATGGAGTATAACAATACGTATGCACTAGCTATGCCAAAAAAAATAGCAGATCAAAATAATATAAATACAATTTCTGATTTAGGAAAAATGGCACAGGATGCGAAAGTAGGATTCACATTAGAATTTGCTGATCGTGAAGATGGTTATAAAGGAATGCAAAAATTATATAACTATAAGTTTTCAAATGTGAAAACGATGGAACCGAAACTACGTTATAGTGCAATTCAATCAGGGGATGTTAACGTAATTGATGCATATTCAACTGATAGTGAACTTGAGCAATACGGACTTAAAGTGCTAAAAGATGATAAAGGATTATTTCCACCATACCAAGGTGCACCGTTATTAAGAAAAGAGACGTTACAGAAATATCCTGAACTTGAAAAAGTATTAAATAAATTATCTGGGAAGATTACAGATGAAGAAATGCGAAAAATGAATTATGAAGTAAATGTGAATGGTAAAGGTAGTGAAGAAGTAGCAAAACAATTTTTACAAAAAGAGAATTTACTTCGGTAATTTTACAAGGAATATACAAATTTATATGTATGAAATGACCGTTCATTACAAAATGAACGGTTTTTTTGTGCATACTTATACATTTTTTCAAAAAAGTATTCCATTTTTCTTCATTTTCTTTTAGAATAAGTAATGTTTTCCTGAAAAAATATAAGAGAAACGTCTATTAGAGAAAAAGGTGACTTTAATAGTTGAACGAACATAACACCTAGAATGACAGATGGGGTGGTACAAATAGAAAAGAAGTTAGGATTTTTTCCATTAATTGCATTAGTAGTCGGAACAATGGTTGGTGGCGGTGTTTTTAGTTTACCGCATGATTTAGCAGTAGGAGCAAATAGCGGCTCTATAATAATTGGCTGGTGTATTACAGCGATGGGAATGATTCCACTCGCGCTCGTATATCAAACGTTAGCAAGACAAAAACCAGAGCTTGAGGGCGGAATTTATAGTTATGCACGTGCTGGTTTCGGTGAATATATTGGATTTAACAGTGCTTGGGGATACTGGTTAGCAGGAATTTTAGGAAACGTTGCAACAATCATGTTACTGTTTAGTACATTAGGTTATTTCTTCCCAATTTTTAAAGGTGGAAATAATGTTGCGTCTATCGTAGGAGCATCACTTTTATTATGGACACTTCATTTTCTAATTTTATTTGGAATTCGTGAAGCATCTATTATGAATGTTATTGCAACGATAGGGAAATTAGTTCCAATCGTATTATTTATTGTTGTAATGGTAACAGCGTTTCGCTGGGATACATTTACACATGATTTTTGGGGAGAAGGAACGATCTCAGTTTCCTCTATACTGGGCCAAGTGAAAAATACAATGCTTGTAACTCTTTGGGTTTTCATTGGGGTTGAAGGAGCGGTTGTATTATCTGGTAGAGCGAAAAATAGCCGAGATGTTGGTAAAGCGACAGTACTTGGACTTATTTTAGTAATGTCTATTTATATTTTAATTTCTGTCTTGTCAATGGGAGCGATGTCAAGAGGAGAGCTTTCCGTGTTAGAAACTCCGTCAATGGGACATGTATTAGAGCATGTTGTTGGGACATGGGGCGCAGTTGCGATTAACATCGGATTAGTTGCTTCACTTGTAGGTACATTAATAGGCTGGTTTTTACTTGTTTCTGAAATTTCCCACGTAGCAGGAAAAGATGGCGTGTTTCCGAAAGTCTTTACGAAAACAAATAAAAAACAAACGCCACATATGGCATTATGGATCTCAAATGGCGTTGCCCAAATTATATTTATAATCGTTCTGTTTTCAGAATCGACATATCAAATTATGTATTTCATAGCGTCAACATCAATTTTAGTACCATATTTATTATCAGCGTTATTCCAATTCAAATTAGTTATTACAAACGAACTAAAAGATGCAAAAGTAAAAAACGGCTCGTTAGCTTTAATTGCTTCTATTTATTCTGTATGGCTTCTATATGCAGCAGGTTTGAAAAATTTATTACTTGTTTCAATCGTATATGGAATCGGGATTATTGTTTACGTGTATGCAAGAAAAGAAAAAGGAAATCGTTGTTTTAGAGGTATTGAGAGATATGTAATGTGGGCAATTGTTATTGCAGCTATCACATCAATCTATATGTTATTGACTGGAAATATAAAAATGTAAAAGTCCTTTTAAATAAAGGGCTTTTTTCTTTGTCTAGAGAATATTTAATACATAAGATATTCAGGAGGGATGAAAATGGAAGAAAAAGAACAGTTAACCAGAATTGTTGATTTAGCGAGTGAAGTAAGGAAAGTATTAGTGCAAGAATCCTTTTTTAATCATCATCCTGAACTACGAGGAGTGATTGAAAATTTAGCAAGTGCTGTAGAGAATTTGGCGGAATTACAGCAAAATACAGATGAAAACGCTGAAGATCGATTACGATATGTACTTGCTAAAATGAAAATTGCACATAATGCCATTTTACAAGAGAAAAAAGCATTTCCATCTCATTAATATACGTTTTCATTTTGAACCTGGCGGATAACGTCAGGTTTTTTGTTTCTAGTTTTTCGTTTCTCTCATACACTAAGAATAGTATGAAAAAAAGAAGGTGACGAAGGTGAAATTACATAAAGCTCTTCAGCCAAGTTTTATAAAAAGAATGTACTATATGAGGTTTATCGGAAAGTTTACAAAAGCAGAGAGAGAGAAGAATGGAGAGAACTTCTTTGTACAATGCCTATCGCCAATACCATTCACGTTACAAGAGCAATTAAAAAATGAACCATACGTATTTGAAGGTTTATGTAGCAATAAAAAGAATGAAAAAGTCTTTTCGGAATTAAAGAAAAGAAAATTAGAAAAGCAACTGGTTATGTTTCGTCTCTATTACGAGAGAGGACATATATATGTGGAGTTAATTTGTGCAGAAGAACCGCGAGAAATGGCTAATGGCTATAAAATGATTCCAGTACCTAAAGTTTCTGAATACAAAAAAGGAGAGTCTTTAGAAAGAAAACTTGGAAATGGCTATTTGTCATTTCTAATGCCAAAATATCCGAAAGACTTTGAGCCTCCTGAATTATTGTGGCACGATGGAAGGTTATATGGAAATATATCTTTAAAGTCATCATCAATTAGCTCAATTGCCTATTTTGAACAGCAGCGGGAATGTAAGTATATAGACTTTAATGACTGGGTGAAGCATGTAGAAATAGCGGTAGAAGATCAATTGTATTTTGTAAGTAATCACATGTATGAGCAATTAAAAAAACGAATGACTGAAGAAGGTAAGCGTGTAGAAGTAGAGGAAATAAAAGTGCACAAGGATGAATGGGAATGGGATGAGCGTGAATCCGTCTTTTTACAGTATGTAAAAAGTTTTGTACGTAATAAAGGGCTATATTTGGATGAAACGGACATTTATAATTTTCATATAAGTGCGAAAACAAATATGTTGACGATTCTTGGTGGTATACCAGGCGCCGGGAAATCCCGTTTTGTGCAAGCTTATGCAGAAGCACTTGGATTACAGTATGGGGAAGAATTGGTGTGGATTCCGATTTCACCATCGTATCAAGAACCACATGATTTACTTGGTTATCTTCACCCAAATGGTACTTTTATTGAAAGTGAAACAAAATTAGTTCGGGCGTTAATGAAGGCAAAAGAAAATCAAAATCAGCTTTATATAATCGTTTTTGATGAAATGAATATGTCACATATTGAGCATTGGTTTACTCCATTTCTATCTGTTCTTCAACTTGAAAAGCAAAACCGTATTTTAAATTTGTATGAAGGTGTACAAGAAAAAGAAAATCCAATTCCACCAACAATTGAAATTGGTGAAAATATTATATTTGTAGGTACAGTAAATTTTGATGAAACAACGAAAGAGCTCTCAGATCGATTATTAGATCGGACGAATTTAATAACGTTACAAAAGATTCCGTTTTGTGAGATGTGTATGGAACAAGAGAAAATTGTATTACAACCACCTTTGAAAGTAACTGCAGGAGAATTTCGTATAAGTTGGGTCAGAAATAAAGCGATGATCGAGGTGTTTTCTGAAGAAGAGTTAGAGCTATTAGATAAGTTACATGTTGTATTGTCATCACACGATATGTCAAAGGGAATTTCATTTCGATGTGCAAACGCAATCGCTACTTATTTGCAAAATATACCGTTTCAAAATAATCATTCCTATATGATCAGTAGAGAAGAAGGATTTGATTTACAAATCAAGCAGCGTGTATTGACGAAAATAAGAGGGACTGAAATGATGGTGGGCTCTTTACTTTCTGAAGAAGTAAAAAGGGGGGCGACATTAGTACCTCTTTTACAATCGCAACTTGCAAACAGAGTATCTACATTTGAACACTCTTTAGCATATATAAGAGAAAAGCGTAGAGAACTGGAGTTGTATGGCTATGCAAAATGAAGGGCGATATGAAACAGAAATCGTTGATACGAAAGAAACACTCCCTTTTGTATTAAAGTTAATCATTGGATCGGAGGCAAAAGGGGAAAATATATTATTAAATCGTCTTTGTACATCTACTACAGCATTAGTTCAATGTATTTATAAAGTACAAGAATTAAAACCAATAAGATTGCATTACCATTATGAAAGTCCAATGAATATTACTTTTATATGGAATAAAGTATATGAGGGACAGAAAAATATAAAGGAATCAAAATATGAAATAAATGAAAAAAAACAAAAGGTATTAATATATGAACATGGAAAAACGGAATTCTTTTATCCATGGCGTTGTGGCTTATATCATTTTGAAGTGAATATAGAAGATAAAACGTATTATGGCGCTTTTCAAGTCGTTCCAAAAAATTTTTTTGATGATCAATTTGAAATGATTCAAAACTATGTAAAGTCAATTTTAAATGAGTTGATTTTAGATAGAGGTTATTATAAAAAGACTTTCTCTGCACTCAGTGATATTGAAGATTCTTCTTATTTAGTGTTACTTAGAAAGTTGCCGCAAAAAATGAAAAAGATAAAGCAAATTTTTAAGAAAATAGAATTGAGTTCAAATTTTATACATGAATATAAATGGGAAGAAAAGGAGCGGAAAGCAACGAGAAAAGGAGCCATAGTGGCGGAAAGAAAACCTTATGCAAAAAAATATAATCGTAAGTTTATAGAACAAAAAAATAGTAAGGAAAATGCTTTTCTTAAATTTAAAGCGATGCAATTTAATCTCTATTTACTTGAAGCTGAAAGTTTTTTACGTCAAACAATTGAAATATTAGAAAGAGCAAAAAAGAAGAAATCAGAAGAATTTCAGGCTGTAAAAACGATTATACAAACAATTGAGCGTAATGGATCAGTGACTGATAGAGAGAAACAAAAATATAAAAATATACATTTACTAAAAGAGGCGGATTTGCGAAAAAGTTCTATGAAGATACAAGAATATAAAATATTAGCGCATTTTGTACATGAAAGTGTACAATACTTTCAAACTTTAATGCATTCTCCATTTTGGAGAGAAGTTTCCGAAACGGGTAACATGAACTCACATAATTTACCGATACCACATCAACAACTACTACAGCATTTAGATTTACTTCCACAATATACAGATCAATCTCCATCTTTATTATTTGTTTATAAACCAACATTTTTAGTGTATGAATATTACGCTTTTTTTATCGTTATTTCCATGCTAGAGCAAATTGGTTTTGAGGCTATAAATTCCATCCGTGAACAAATACAAGAACATTTTTATGTAGATGGATTACAGGATGGAACGACAGTTGTTTTACACCGAGAGGATATGAGAGTACATGTCGCATTCAATGATTTAATTGAAACACATCCTCTTATTGCATTAAGTAAAGGGAGTAATTTTTATAATGGAGAAGATACGAAGAAGCCAGATATTCGTTTAGACTGTTATATAAAGGAAGAAGGGAAATACGTATATCAATCTTCTATTATTATTGAAGTGAAGTATAGCCCGATGTACAATATTTTTCAGCACGTTGGAAATACGAAAGCAACTGAGCAAATGTATAAGTATTGGTCTATCAAATATGTAGAAGAACAGGATGGAAAGAGAGTCTATTATCGAAGGGCCATTTATGAAGTTATTTGTGTATATCCAGGAAGTCATATGCATAGTAAAAAAATTGAGTCCGGGTGTGGTGTGTTCTTACAATTATATCCATATAAAACGAAACAAGGGGAAGAGAAATTAGCCGGAAAACATGGGATGGTACAAATTTTTGAGAAGTGGTTAAAAAGCATGAAGAAGTAAAAGAAATCCTTTTTTATAAAGGATTTTTTTAGATTAAGAAGAATTATATGCAGTATAGAAGGAAGCTTCATATGATTTGAATTTGAAAGTAATATAAACATGGTGTTAGAAGAACGGTACATGAGGGATAAAAGACGATTAAGATGGAATTTAATTCATTTTGCAGAATATAATAAGTCGTAAATATTTTTAGTTGCATACGAAGATGTGTTCTTATATGATAGATAGTGAAAGCGTTATCAAAAACAGAGCGGCGATGGGAAAGGCGGGGAAATATGTTCCAGCGGGTTCAAACAAAGGAAGAACATTTTTGGTTCGAGCAACTATGGGGAGATTTTTGTGAAGAAAGAAACTTAATGTTCGTAGAACGTAATTTAAATCCATCACGATTTTTATTAATAGAAGATGAACATCATATCGGTACAGTAGAATGTATTAAGTATACGGTACCAGAGCAATCAAATTCTGAGTTTTTCTATCCGTTTTCTAAAAATGATTTAGTAAAAGATTTGAAAAATGTATATGAAATAGGCAAGTTAAGTATTGCGAAAACGTCTCGTGGGAGAGGACACTTCAAAAGACTAACAGCTATTTTATTTATGCATGCATTAGAAACGAAAGCAGAATGGTATATTGCAGCAGTTACAAAAAGAATGTATATGTATTTAGTAACACTTGGTTTTCCAATTGAACCGATAGATAAGCCATTTCAGTTTCATGATACTTTACAAGGTGTACCAGTACGAATTCATGCCCGGAAAGGGGCTACGCATTTGTATTCTTTAAAAGAATTTCGAGATGTAATTCAAGGGAATGCTCATGCACAGGCATTAATAGCAGAATACAGTAAGAATATTATGTTAACCAAATAAAGCGAAATAAATATGTATAATAAAGAGAATGCAATTTTAATATGAAATCATTCTTCATGAAAAAAGACCCTTATTATTGTAATAAGGGTCTAAAAGTTATAATCCAAATATACTAAAAATCATTTTGCGGCGCTTCGGTTTCTTCTCACGTTCATATGTTGGTTTAGTATCTGGAGTTATATATATTGGCTCTTCTTTCTTGAGTGTAGCCTCTAGCTTTTGAATTCGCTCTAACATTTCCTCCATTTCACGGCGATGTTGTAAAAGTTGATACGTAACAACATCATTTGCCTTATCTTGCATCTGTTCTTCCATTCGATCTAGCCTTCTTGTAATTGTGTTTAATTGAGCTGCTAATTGCTCAAAATCATGCGATGATATGTTTTGAACAATTGTATTTACTTGCGTTTTTAATTCTACAACATCGTTTGATGGTGTTTTTGGAGTTGGGTGAGAGTTTGGAGACTGCTCTATTTGTGAAAGATGGTATTCTAACATTCGATCTAGATCTTCTTGTGTGAAAATAAAGTGACCATATTTATTTTTTTCTATCGTAAGATTTAATTGTTGTGCAATCCGGACAACAGCCTTTGGGCTAACACCTAATTTTTTTGCGATAAATGGTGTTTTATATTCCAAAATAATCCCTCCTATATATATCCTGTTGAATGATTTCGATCTATGAAGGAAGTTCCCTTCAAGTGTGACAAAAGAAGTGTGGAATCGGCAAAGAAAGTGTTTTTTCACGAAATGAAGCTATGAAGAATATATCGTGTATATAAAAATGTTTTATCGTAAGATTTAGAATCATTTGACTAAGGGAAATGAATTAGATTATCATAATGATAAATATCTTTTTTATGTATGCATATAATATATAAAAAGGTGGTTGCTAATGTAGAATTTTGTTAGAGTATTAGAATGCTTACTTCACTTGAATAAAATTAAGTAGGAGGTGGCTTCCTTGCTTACAATGTAAGTAAGGAGAAGTATTTGGACATATATAGTATAAGTATAGTGATTGTTTTAATTGCCTTAACGGCATTTTTCGTTGCAGCAGAATTTGCAATTGTTAAAGTGCGAAGTTCACGAATTGACTATTTAATTGCAGAAGGAAATAATCGCGCAACATCTGTCAAAACAGTCATTACAAACTTAGACGAATATTTATCTGCTTGTCAACTAGGAATTACAGTTACAGCTCTGGGGATTGGGTGGTTTGGTAAACCTGCCTTAAAGCAAATGTTTGACACGCTTTTTGTGAATTTGAACATTTCTACTCAACTGGCAGACATTTTTGCTGTAATTTTAGTATTTTTGTTTATTACATTTTTACATGTTGTAATAGGGGAATTGGCCCCAAAAACTTTCGCGATTCAAAAAGCTGAACAAGTGAGTTTATTTGTTGCTAAACCGTTAATTTTCTTTTATCGTATGGCGTTTCCATTTATTTGGATCCTAAATGGATCAGCTCGAATTATTACAAAATTGTTAGGGCTGAAACCACCGAAAGGGCACGATGAGGTTCATTCAGAAGAAGAATTACGGTTGTTAGTTTCAGAAAGTTACAAAAATGGTGAGATTAATCAATCTGAATATAAATATGTAAATAAAATCTTTGAATTTGATGATCGTATCGCAAAAGAAATAATGGTACCTCGAACTGAGATGCATATTATTAGTAAAGAAATGCCTGCTGAAGAAGCTTTGCAAAAAATGTCTCGGGAAAAATATACGAGATATCCAGTTGTAGATGGAGACAAAGATCACGTAATAGGCTTTGTAAACTTTAAAGATATTTTCACAGATTTTGTGCAGCATAATGCAGTAAGTAATAAGAAAGTAGAGCAGTATATTAGGCCAATCATTTTAGTTATCGACTCTATCCCAATACACGACTTATTTGTAAAAATGCAAAAAGAAAGAACGCATATTGCCATATTGATAGATGAATATGGTGGTACATCTGGACTTGTTACAGTTGAAGACATTTTAGAAGAAATAGTGGGAGATATTCAAGATGAGTTTGATACAGATGAACAGCCAGAAATTCAACAAGTTAGTGAAACGAAAACAATTCTAGAGGGAAAAGTGCTTGTTAGTGAAGTGAATACGTTATTAGGTTTAACGATTGATGATAATGGTGTTGATACAATAGGTGGCTGGATTTTAACGAAAAATATAGAAATTGCTGAAGAGGATTTCATTGAAATTGAAAATTATAAGTTTTGTGTGAAAGAATTAGATGGACACTATATAAAGAGACTAGAAGTTACAAAAACTGTAGAATCAATTGTTATGTTAGAAGATGAAAAACAAATTAAATTTCAAGAACAAATTAGTTCGTAGACTCTGCTATATGGCAGAGTTTTTTTGAGCATAATGTTTTTGGCAGTATAAGGGCTATGATACAATGGCATAAGTCATACCTTTCACTAGGTGAAGTATTGTTGTATACATATATTTGGAAGGAGAAGAATTATGAAAAAGCATTTATATATAAATGGAGATTGGAAGTCTGTAAACACGTATAAACCATTATACGCACCATATTCTGAAGAAACGTTAGCGGAAATTGCACAAGGAACGGAAGAAGATGTACAAGAGGCTGTTACTGCTGCAAAAAATGCAATGAAAAAAATGAATACATTATCTGCATATGATCGTGCGACTATTTTAGAGAAGGTTGCACAAAAAATGGATGAAAGAAGAGAAGAATTTGCAGAAATTATTGCAAAAGAGGCTGCAAAACCAATTCGTGCTGCGAGGGGAGAAGTAGATCGTACCGTTCAGACATACAAATTTGCGGCGGAAGAAGCGAAGCGTATATACGGCGAGACACTGCCACTTGATGCAGCACCTGGTGCAGATGGACGTATTGCATACACAATACGAAAACCGATTGGGGTTATAGGAGCTATTACACCATTTAATTTCCCATTAAATTTAGTGGCACATAAAGTTGGCCCTGCAATTGCTGCTGGAAATACAGTTGTGTTAAAACCAGCTGATCAAACGCCATTATCGTCTTACGCATTAGTTGAACTATTTGAAGAGGCAGGATTGCCAAAAGGGGCTTTAAATATTATTTCTGGTCCTGGTTCAACTGTAGGTGAGGCACTAGTTACAAATGATGATGTTGCTTCCATTACTTTTACGGGAAGTCCGAAAGTTGGAATCGGAATTAAGGCAAAGGCTGGGTTAAAGCGAGTTACGTTAGAACTAGGATCAAACGCTGCTGTTATTATTGATGAAGATGTAGAATTAACAGATGAATTAATTGAACGTATAAAATGGGGTGCATTTGTTAATAATGGACAAGTTTGTATTTCGGTACAACGTGTTTTTGTACATGAAAAGAGAATGGATGAATTTCTTTCAAAGCTAAAGAAAGCGATGGAAACAGTTGTTGTTGGTGATCCATTACTTGAAGAAACGGATGTATCGGCTTTAATTTCGAAAAAAGATGTAGAGCGAATTGAAATGTGGGTGCAAGAAGCTATTAAGGAAGGGGCAGCTGTTTTATCCGGTGGTAAGAAACATGATGCAAGGATTTTTGAACCAACTGTATTAACAAATGTTCCAGAGTATGTATCTGTACAGTGCCAAGAAGTATTTGGTCCACTTATGACAGTAAATACATTTAAAGAATTTGATGAAGCAATAGAGCAAGTAAACCATTCACGTTATGGTCTACAAGCAGGTGTATTTACAAATAATTTGTTTAAAGCAATGCGTGCAATTGATGAGTTAGAAGTTGGTGGTGTCATGATTAATGACATTCCAACGTTTAGGGTAGATCATATGCCATACGGTGGTGTGAAAGAAAGCGGCACAGGGCGTGAAGGAATTAAATATGCAATAGAAGAGATGACAGAAATGAAATTAGTGTGTATTAAAAAATAAAGTAGATCGAGCTAAAACATCGTAATAAAAAACGAGTAGGAAATGTTTACGATTCCATACTCGTTTTTTATTGTTTGTTTTACGTTTCTCGATACGATTTCATTTAATCAAGTGTACCTTTTACTTCATTTCTTGTTTGAAAATAGCATCTTCTACATAAATTTGTTCTTTGTCAACAGCTGTACTATGGGATAATACTAAACCGATGGGTGTTTCTATACCTTTATTTTGAACAATTGTAAAAGGAACATTTTTTTCATTTGCTAATTTAATGTATTTTGATAAATGTGGGTAAGCAATGCCACCATTTAGGAATATTTGTAATGATTGAGAAGAGCGCATGCTACTAGCTACTTCAGAATATACATTACTTTGCATTACTTGACCGATAGTTAAAGCGATTTCTACACGCTCACGTAATGTAGTTAAATACATATTACGTTCTTCTGGTTTGTTCTGCTTTTGGCCGTAAATGCCTTCTTGGAGATAATCTTCCACATTTTTATTTACCATATTTTTCACACCTTTCATTTTCTATTGTACGAAAGAATGAGGCAGGATGCAAAAAAAGTCGCATCGAATGTAAAAAAATTGAATGAAAGGAAGGAAAATAGAATGTATCAATCTAAACAATTAATAAAGGCATTAAAAATTTTATCAACACATATTAACAAAATGTGACAATAATCTATTAACGAATCGCATTTTTTGTGTTAATATTCAAAATATAAAGGGTGTTCGTCGTATGGAAATGGAGGGAATGGGGGTTTTTCCAATCGATAAGGATATTAAAGAAGTATTTTGTTCGCACTTGAAAAACAACAGGCACCAATTCGTTGAGAACTGGAAAAACAAAATGATAATTTCCGATAAAGATCCATTTAAACTAGAAGCAGTTCAAAATGGAGAGGATTTATTAGAGTTAATTATCGAACTTACAATGGAAGAAAAAGATATAGATTATCTTCAGCCATTATGCGAGAAAATTGCTATTGAACGTGCAGGAGCAGATGCGAATATTGGAGATTTTGTTTATAATGCAAACGTGGGAAGAAATGAGCTTTTTGAAGCGATGTGTGAATTAGAGGTTAGCGCACGTGAATTGAAACCAATTATGGCTCAAATACATACTTGTTTTGACAAATTAATTTATTATACTGTTTTAAAATACTCGGAAATTATATCAAGAAATTTAGAGGAAAAACAGCAATATATTAACGAAACACATAAAGAAAGGCTGACGATATTAGGGCAAATGTCAGCTAGTTTTGTACATGAATTTCGTAACCCACTTACTTCGATTATGGGATTTGTCAAATTATTAAAGGCAGATCATCCGAGTTTATCGTATTTAGATATTATTTCGCATGAATTAGACCAATTAAACTTTCGGATTTCGCAATTTTTACTCGTATCGAAAAAAGAAATGTGGACGGAATCAGAACAATTTTGGCTTAATGATTTGTTTCAAGATATTATACAGTTCTTATATCCGAGTTTGGTTAATGCAAATGTATCGATTGAAAAGAATTTGCCGTACCCAATTCCGCTTGTTGGTTATCGGAGTGAAGTGAGACAAGTATTTTTAAATATATTAATGAACTCAATTGACGCTCTTGAATCGATAAAAGAAGAACGAAAAATTATCGTTGATGTATTTGAAGAAGATCAGGCAATTCGAATTGTAATAAAAAATAATGGACCAATGATTCCAGCTGAAAATGTAGAAACGATTTTCGAACCATTTGTAACTACTAAAAAGTTAGGAACTGGTATTGGGTTATTTGTATGTAAACAAATTGTAGAAAAACATAAAGGGTCCATCATGTGTCGTTCAGATAACGATTGGACAGAATTTCAAATTGAGTTTCAAAAATAAACAGTCTACACCAAATGAATGGTGTAGACTGTTTTAATTTGTAAGGATAACGGCTTCTAATTTAGGATCCTTCGTTGAATAACCTAAAATTGAAATGGTATAAATGATGTTCGGTTCGACTTTGAAATTCGGTATAGTTAGCAAGACACTTGCATTATCTGCGAGTGAAACTTCAATATCTGCTGTACCAGGGCTAACTTCTAAAAAATCTGTAATTTGTTTAAAGAGTACATTTTCAAATAAATGATCTCCACCTTTTAAACTTACATTTACAACAGGGGTATCCGGAGAAAAATGTGCAAAGCGTATTTTTGCTTGACCAGCTGGTAAATGTGTATTATCAAGCATAGGTTGTAATTGTAGATGATTGTCACTATTTATTGCGGCAAAAGTATAAGAGTGATTTCCCATTATCGGTACTAAAGCTGAAAAGATGGGAGTTTCATTGTCGACAGGAACAATATCTATACGGTATTTACCTTGTACTAATGTTAAATAGGGACTAAATTGTTTAAATGAAATATTTTTAATAACCTTTTGTCCGTTTACTAAAATGTCAACCGCAGGTGTATTGGAGGCTGAGTGAAAAAACCTTATATGTGATGGTAAAGCAGCTTCTTGTGAATCTCTTTTTTCATATGCCTGTACAAGTTTCGTAAGCGCATCATAATATTTCATATATAGTTCTACATATTTTTTCGGATTATGAAATTGATAGTAACGAGCGAGCTGTTCGTAACGTGCAGCTTCTTGTCCATATTTTTCGATTTCAGATTGAGACATGAACATTCCTCCTTTGTCATCATTAACACTATATGCTTAGCAAGAAAGAGGTTATGCAAAAAAGTTGTTTCTAAAAGGAGGAAAGTTGAAAATAAGTAAAAAATATTGCTTATGGTAAGTGTAGTTTAGGTGAACGAGAGTTATAAATTTCTAGAGGACACAATAATATTTCCTCCAAATGAGCTGATGAAGTTCGGATTATGAAATGAAGACTTAAGAGTGAAATAAGTGAAATATCGAAAACATGTCCAAAATTCTTAGAAAACTAGGGATTTTTTAAATTATGGGCGAATACACATACAAAGTGATAATTGTCCTACATAAATTATAAAGGAAAGGTAATTTGAAATTGAGGAAAGGAATGAAATATTGGGATGGGGATATCCCGCAAGGATTTGTGAGTGGAGTTATGGACGATTTTGTGCTTTAGGCTGTAGGATGAAATTTGAATTTGTAATGCTATTGTTTCTATTTACGTTAGCAAGTGAAGGTATTAACTGATAAAAGAGCGTCGTGCCGAACTGATTAATGTGGTTAATCGGTTCTTTTTTTAATGTATAAAACGGATGATGATGTATGTGAAATCTTGGTTTCTTTAAAATAATTGCTATGCATTTAGTGGGATTAATTGTCGAGATTTGTTTGAAAATATGCAATATAAAGTAGGAGAATAGGAAGGAGTTTAAAGGGAGTTTCGTCGAAGTTTACACAATGTCGGCAATTGAAGGAAGCTGACATTATGTTAAGAAAACATGTAGTGAAACATTTATTTTATATAAAGGAGGGTTAGTTGAGCGTATAAATAAGGGTTGGTCTTCGAATTTAGTTCTGAATTTTCTGTTTTTAAAGTTGATATTAAGCACTCATTTGTATATTTTATAATAGTTTTTTGATAAAATCACTGCTTTCGCAGAGGGTTCTTTTTTTATGAAAGAAACGTCAATTTTCTTCATATATATATACAAATTGGAGAAATGGGGGAGCGCTATGCGCGATTACTTAATTAAACCACTTGTTGGTCAGCCGTATCCAATGATTTCACATGGAAAAGGTGTGTATTTGTATGATCAAAACGGAAATAAATATTTTGATGGCTCGTCAGGGGCAATTACGGCAGGTATTGGGCATGGCGTAAAGGAGATTGCGGACGTTATCAAAAAGCAAGCAGAGGAGATTGCTTTCGTTTATAGATCACAGTTCACGAGTGAACCAGCTGAAAAATTAGCGAAGAAATTAAGCGATTTAAGTGTAGGAGATTTGAACTGGAGCTTTTTTGTGAATAGTGGTACGGAAGCAAATGAAACAGCTATGAAAATTGCAATCCAGCATTTTCAAGAGCGAGGTATTCAAGGGAAACATAAAATTTTGTCACGATGGATGAGTTATCACGGTATTACGATGGGAGCCTTATCAATGTCTGGGCATCCACTGCGCAGACAACGTTTCGTGTCAATTTTAGAAGATTATCCAACTATTCCAGCTCCATATTGTTTTAGATGTCCGGTGCAAAAGGTATATCCAACTTGTCAGCTTGCTTGTGCGACTGAACTAGAAAGATCAATTGAAAGAATTGGTGCAGAACATATCGCAGCTTTTATCGCTGAACCGATTATCGGAGCAGCTGGAGGCGCAGTTGTCCCGCCGAAAGAATATTATAAAGTTATTAAAGATATTTGTAGTCATTACGATATTTTATTTATTGCCGATGAAGTAATGACTGGACTTGGTCGTACTGGTGCTTGGTTTGCGATGGAGCATTGGGGTGTAGAACCGGATATTATGACTCTTGGTAAAGGTTTAGGAGCTGGATATACACCGATGGCAGCGACGATTGTAAGTGACCGTGTTATGGAGCCAATTTTACGAGGATCACGTTCAGTTATGAGTGGGCATACGTTAAGTGCAAATCCATTATCAGCAGCAACAGCTCTAGCTGTTATTGAGTATATGGAGAAACATAATCTACCTGAAAAAACAGCAGAAAAAGGAGAGTATTTAATAAAAGGACTACAAAAAGTTCAGCAACAATCGACAATCATTGCTGATGTACGCGGAAAAGGTTTGCTGATTGGAGTAGAATTGCAACCGTTTACAAAGGCGTCAGAACTTATTTCGGTTGCAGCTAAAAATGGTCTTCTTTTATACCAAGCTGTTTCAGGGCAAGCAGGAAAAGAAGATAGTGCACTGCTTGTAGCACCGCCAATGACAACTACATATTCCGAGTTAGATGAATTACTTTCAATTTTTGCAAAAAGTGTAGAAGAAATGATGCAAAAAGGAGGGCATAGTATCGCATGACAACTATTACGAATACATTCGGTAAATTAAAAGAAATAGAGGAAGTAATTTCTTTGTTCCACGATGATATGACATTAATGTTTGGAGGATTTGGGGGGATTGGATCCCCTCCATCTTTAATACAGGCGATTTTAGAAAAAGAAGTTACAAATTTAAATTTAATAGGAAATGACACGGGATTTCCTGATGTAGGAATCGGTCGTCTTGTTACGAATGAAAGAGTAAAATCATTAGTTACCTCACATATTGGTTCAAATCCAAATGCAGGAAGACAGCTAAACGAAGGAAGGTTACAAATCGAGTTTTCCCCTCAAGGAACATTAGCAGAGCGTATTCGCGCTGGTGGTGTAGGACTTGGAGGCGTAATAGTTGATGTAGGTGTTGATACAATTGTAGAAGAGGGAAAACGTACAGTTGAAATGAATGGTAAGACATATTTAGTTGAAACAGCATTAACTGCTGAGGTTGCAATTGTATATGCGAAAAAAGCGGATCCGTTTGGTAATCTTGTGTTTGATAAAAGCGCTCGTAACATGAACCCTCACGTAGCAATGGCAGGGGATATAACGATTGTAGAAGCAGAGGAGATCGTTCCACTTGGAAGTTTAGATCCAGAAGAAATTGTTGTCCCAGGAGTATTTGTAAATTATATCGTACCGTCGGAAGGAGTGAATTGGAAATGGGTATGGGCGTAGAAGTGAGAGATAAGATTGCTAGGCGTGCAGCGAAAGAAATACAAAATGGTATGATTGTAAATTTAGGTATTGGTATACCATCGCTTGTACCGAATCATCTTCCTGACGATATAAACGTTATGTTTCATGCGGAAAATGGAATTGTAGGTATGGGACCTACGCCAAGCAAAGGGAATGAAGACGAAAATTTATGTAACGCAGCAGGTTTACCGACTTCTCTAATTACAGGAGCGAGTTATTTTGATAGTTGTACAGCGTTTGGGATGATTCGAAAAGGTTTATTAGACATAACGATTCTTGGTTCATTACAAGTAAGTGAGAATGGTGATTTAGCGAACTGGATTGTCCCAGGAAAACGCGTTCCAGGTATTGGGGGAGCGATGGATTTGGCACAAAAAGCGAAGCGGGTCGTTGTTGTAATGAATCATGTCGATAAATACGGAAATGCAAAAATTGTTTCGGAGTGTACGTTACCATTAACTTCAAAGAAATGTGTAGATTTAATTATTACGGATATGGCAGTTATGGAAGTGACGGAGGGTGGACTCATTTTACAAGAGTTAATGAGCCCATACACAGTGGAAGATATAAAACAACATACAGAAGCTGATTTCAAAATTGGCTCTAACTTACTAGTAATTGAATGAAGGGAGATGTAATATATGGAGCAATTAAAAAAGAAAATTTGTGATTATATCGAGAGTCATGAAGAGGAAAGCGTAAAATTTTTAAAACGATTAATTCAAGAAAAGAGCGTATCTGGTGATGAGAGTGGTGCGCAGGCAATTGTGATTGAAAAATTACGTGAGCTAGGTTTAGATCTAGATATTTGGGAACCATCCTTTTCTAAAATGAAAGATCATCCTTATTTTGTATCACCGCGTACAAGTTTTTCAGATAGCCCGAACATAGTGGCAACCCTTAAAGGAAGTGGCGACGGAAAATCTATGATATTAAATGGACATATTGATGTCGTACCAGAAGGAGATGTGAATCAGTGGGACCATCACCCTTATAGTGGTGAGCAAATAGGGAATCGTATATATGGTCGTGGAACAACGGATATGAAAGGCGGAAACGTCGCACTAATGCTTGCGATGGAAGCCATTATTGAATCTGGTATTGAATTAAAAGGAAATATTTATTTTCAAAGTGTAATAGAAGAAGAAAGCGGCGGGGCAGGAACATTAGCGACTATATTACGAGGATATAAAGCGGATGGTGTCATTATTCCAGAACCGACAAATATGAAGTTTTTCCCGAAACAACAAGGGTCCATGTGGTTTCGTCTACATGTGAAAGGCAAAGCAGCACATGGTGGAACGCGTTATGAAGGAGTAAGTGCAATTGAAAAAAGTATGTTTGTTGTAGATCATTTGAGAAAATTGGAAGAGAAGAGAAATGGTCGAATTACAGATCCATTATTTAAAGGAATCCCGATTCCAATTCCAATTAATATTGGGAAAATTGAAGGCGGGAGCTGGCCAAGTTCTGTTCCTGATTCGTTAATTTTAGAAGGAAGATGTGGTATTGCGCCGAATGAGACTATAGAGGCAGCAAAAGAAGAGTTTGAGAATTGGATCGCTGAATTAAATGATGTGGACAAGTGGTTTGTTGAAAATCCTGTAGAAGTAGAATGGTTTGGGGCGAGATGGGTACCTGGTGAACTAGAAGAAAATCATGAGTTAATTACGACACTCGAGCATAACTTTGTTGAAATCGAAGGGAACAAACCGATTATTGAAGCGTCTCCTTGGGGGACTGATGGTGGTTTATTTACACAAATCGCAGGCGTACCAACGATAGTATTTGGTCCAGGAGAGACAAAAGTAGCACATTATCCAAACGAATATATAGAAGTTGATAAAATGATAGCTGCCGCAAAAGTTATTGCATGTACATTACTAGATTGGTGTGAGGTGAAAAAATGAAATACTATGAATCTTTTAGCGAACAGACGAATGGCTATACAGTAGAAGGCGTTGTAGACTATTTTAATAAACGTATTCGAGTAGACCACTACACAGGAAATATTGAGAGGATTGTAAAAACAATTGACGAATTAGCAGAGAAGCATTCTTTCACTAAATGTATTATTAAAGGAAAGGGAGAGCATGTTTCTACATGGCTCTCTTTCGGTTTTTTATTGGAAGCAACAATACCGCATTATTTTCAAGGTCATGATGCATACTTCTTCGTGAAATTTATTAATGATGAAAGACGAAATAGTATTCATTGGGCTGAGGAAGATACCATTTTAAGCGGAGTTAAAGCAAAAGAAGTAAAGGAAAAAATAGTTCCAGAGAAATTTCTATTAAGAAAAGCGACCGAAGAGGATGCGGAAGAATTAGCGGTCGTCTTTGGAAAAGTATTTGAAGTTTATCCGACTCCTTTAAACGAAGCAAGTTATGTAAAACAAACGATGAAAGAAGACGATACAATATACTATGTGTATGAATTCGAGGGAAAAATAATTAGTACAGCATCTGCAGAAATGAATATAAAAGAAGGAAATGCAGAATTAACGAATTGTGCTACGTTACCCGAATATCGTAAGCATGGGTTTATGAAAAGTTTACTAATTAAGTTAGAAGAAGAACTGCAAGAAAAATCGATTTTCTGCTCCTATACAATTGCTCGATCACTTTCTTTCGGAATGAATGCGGCCTTTCATCAGTTAGGTTATACGTATACAGGAAGACTGGCGAACAATTGCTACATTTTCGATAAGCTGGAAGATATGAATATATGGGTGAAAGATTTGTCTAAATAGTACGGTATAAAAATAGAACGGAATCGTCATGCTTATAATCGCATATAGGTATGCCGGAAATTCGGCACGTGATTGCTGAATTTTCGGCAAAAGGGGGGATGACATTGCTAGCAGTTTCGACACAAGAAGTCATTGAAGCGATTTTGGGCAGTATTGATGAGGCTATACACGCAGTAGATGAAAATGGTATTACAATTTTTTATAATACAGTAGCTGCAAAACACGATGGATCAAAAATTGAAAAAGTGTTAGGTAAACATTTATTAGAAGCGTTTCCTTCTTTATCTAGGGAAACAAGTACGTTGATGAAAGTGCTAGATACAAAAAAGCCAATCGTTCATCAAGTGCAACATTATCAAAATTTAAATGGGGAAGACATTTGTACAGTAAATACGACGTTACCTATTTTTATAGATGGAAATATTGCTGGGGCTGTTGAAATTGCTAAGGATTATTCCACAGTTCAAAAACTTACGGATACAATTGTCGATTTGCAGTCGAAAATAAAGCGGTCATCTAGAAAAAAAGCAATTAAAAAGCATATTGCATTTGAGACGATCGTGACGAATGATGCTCGGTTTAAACAGACGAAAGAATTAGCACAAAAAGTAGCCCCAACGGATGCAAATGTTTTAATATATGGGGAAACAGGAACAGGGAAAGAGCTATTTGTACAAGCGATTCATGAAGCTTCTAAACGGAAGAACAAGCCGTTTATTGCACAAAACTGCGCAGCTTTGCCAGAATCGCTATTAGAAAGTTTATTGTTCGGAACGACGAAAGGTAGCTATACAGGGGCAATTGAACGAGCGGGATTATTTGAACTTGTAGATGGAGGGACATTGTTTTTAGATGAACTGAATTCAATGCCACTCGATTTACAAGCGAAAATGCTACGTGTATTAGAAGATGGTGTTATTCGTCGTATTGGTGATAATAAGACGAGAAAAGTAGACGTTCGCGTTATTACCGCAATGAATCAGCCACCAGAAATATGTTTAAAAGAGAATAAAATTCGCACTGATTTATATTATCGATTAAATGTCTTTTCATTATATATTCCGCCGCTCCGTGAAAGAACTGAGGATGTATTATTATTAGCGTCTTATTTTTTGAAAGAATATAATAAAAGTTATAAAAAAGGTGTACTTCAAATGGATAAGGAAGCGAAAGAACGACTAGAAGCTTACCAATGGCCTGGAAATGTTCGGGAGTTAAAACATACGATTGAACATGCTGTCATAATTGCAGAAGGTAATACATTAACAGCCAATTGTTTACCGCGTATATTTCGGAAAGAGAATCTTCCGAAGAAGAGGAGCATATTGCCTCTTAGAGAAGCACTTCATCAAACGGAAAAAGAATTAATAGATCAAGCGTTAATTGAAACGGAAGGGAATATACTACAAGCTGCAAAAATGTTAGGTATCCCTCGTCAAACGCTGCAATATAAGCTGAGTAAGTACGACAAAACCGCCGAATAATTGGCGGTTTTTGTGTATTTGCACCAATAAAAGAGCGTTTACATATATAAAAAGTAATGAATATGATAGTATGTATGGATTTCATACAATGCTTAAAAATATTTTTTTGCTTATGTAATAGCGTTCTCCGTACATTTACTTATCAATAATGTAAAGTTGGCATAACTATTGCTTATATAAAGGGTGAGCGTATAAAAAGGGGGAATAGCAATGTTACATGATGTATACAAACCAAATCGTCACTGGAAAGATATCGAGTTGTGGAAGGATGTTACTGAAGAACAATGGAATGACTGGGTTTGGCAATTAACGAATACGATCAAAACGTTAGATGACTTAAAGAAAGTGATTAATTTAACACCTGACGAAGAAGAAGGCGTTAAAATTTCAACGAAAACGATCCCGTTAAATATTACACCGTACTATGCTTGGCTAATGAATCCTGATGACCCACGCTGTCCGATTCGGATGCAATCTGTACCGATCTCGGAAGAGTTATATAAAACAAAATATGATTTAGAAGATCCGCTTCATGAAGATGAAGATTCACCAGTTCCAGGGTTAACACATCGTTATCCTGACCGCGTATTATTCTTAGTAACGAATCAATGTTCTATGTATTGTCGTTACTGTACACGCCGTCGTTTTAGTGGACAAATTGGAATGGGTGTGCCAAAGAAACAATTAGATGATGCAATTGGTTACATTCGTGATACACCACAAGTACGAGATGTATTAATTTCTGGTGGTGACGGTCTTCTTATTAACGATAAAATTTTAGAATATGTATTAAAAAATTTACGAGAGATTCCGCATGTCGAGATTATTCGTATCGGAACGAGAGCGCCGGTAGTATTCCCGCAGCGTATTACAGAAAACTTATGTAACATTATTAAAAAATATCATCCAGTATGGTTAAATACACATTTCAATACTTCTATTGAAATTACAGAAGAGTCGAAAAAAGCATGTGAAATGCTAGCGAATGCTGGTGTTCCAATCGGAAACCAAGCAGTAATTTTAGCTGGTATTAACGACAGCGTTCCAATTATGAAAAAACTTATGCATGACTTAGTAAAAATCCGTGTACGTCCATACTACATTTATCAATGCGACTTATCTGAAGGTATTGGTCATTTCCGTGCACCGGTATCTAAAGGTCTTGAAATTATTGAAGGTTTACGCGGTCATACGTCTGGTTATGCGGTTCCAACATTCGTTGTTGATGCACCAGGAGGAGGCGGCAAAATTGCGCTTCAACCAAACTATTTAATTTCGCAAAGTGCAGATAAAGTTGTGCTTCGTAACTTTGAAGGTGTTATTACAACGTATCCAGAGCCAGAGAGCTATATCCCAGGAAGAGCAGAAGGGTACTTTAAAGAAATCTATCCAGACTACGAAGAAAAACGTTCAGATGTTGGCATTGCAGGTCTTATGAGTGATAAGAAATTTAACCTTGTTCCAGATGACTTACAGCGTATGAACCGTCGTAAAGACTATGAAGATAATGACACTCATGCATCACTAAAAGATAAACGTGATAAGCGCGATCAACTGAAAGATAAAAAGTATCAATCGCAAATGGCTAAATTAGAAGAAAACGACAAAAAAACTGAGGGTGATGCAGTATGAATTGTATGTGGTGTGACAGTACAGAAGCGAAAGAAAGCTTGAATACTGTATATTGGGAATTGCCAGATGGTACGAAAGCCATTGAAATCCAAGAGACACCATGCATTTCTTGTTCCTCATGTGGTATGGACTATCAAGCAGATCAAACAGTGAAAGAAATAGAAGATCAATTGTTTCTAATTTATACGAAAGATTTACCAAAACAACTAACATATGAAGAATTAATGGGAAGACCACGTCTATTAAAAAGAAATTATTTCGACTTTTAACCAGCTTTTATGCTGGTTTTTTTCTATTTTGCCTTGTATAATGTATCCAAGTTAGAAAGGTAGGGAATATTTTTGAAAAAGACATTTTACCACTATATGATGAAGCATCGTGCCGCTCTATTTAGTAATGAAATTTCGAATTTAGCAGAGGCAATGTACGATGATTTAAGCTTTCCGAAGCAATCTGAAGATTACGATGAAATTAGTTCATACTTAGAATTAAGTGGAATGCTAGAAAGTATGTCTATATTTGATGAAGCTTGGGATTTATACATACAAGAGAGATAAAACAATATGAAAATTTTGACGTGAAGCTAGTCTATTTGCTAGCTTTTTTTACGTTGCAAAAAAAATTTCATATGGTGATATTTTTTATTGAAAAAATTTATGAATATACGCTTCTGTGATAAGCGTTTTTATGTAGGTTGCATATACTGTTATCAAAATCACGACGTCAAAAAAAGGAGAGATATAGATGGCAAGGAAAAAGCAACCTAAATATAACGTAGGGGACATAGTCGTGATTACGCTATATGGAACCGTTGGTAAAATCACAAATATGAAGGTTTTAGATGGAGTTTACGTTTACGAAGTCAATAATCACGATGGCTTTTACGTAGAGCAAACGTTGCAGCACGTTTCAGAGCAAGATATGAAAAAAGGTGAAACTGAGTGGATTGAATTAAATTATAATTTCACATTTGGTGATCTCGTTCAAGTAACAGGATATGATAAAGATGTGTTTCGAATTGTTGGTTTTCGTACAGAAGTATGGAGATATAAAAATGACGCATGGGAAGATACTATATACGAATTGTCACGCATTACGGATGGTGAATGGTTAGAAGCGGATGAATCAGATTTAACGTTACTTGCCAATGCTCAAACGGCAAATGCAATTTTGAAGAAAATGAAACAAGATAAAGCTGGTATGAATAAATTAGATTTAGGAAAATTAAAGTCAATTAACAACTCAAAAAAAGTGAGTGTTAAGACAAATCGTCAAGAAATCATTGATGGATTACTTGATATTTATAACGATTATCAATTGTTATTCGATACATTTAAAGATGAAGAATATAAAATTGTTATGGATGTTGTTCATAATTATTTAGTTAAATTGACAGAGAAAAAATAGTTAACTAGAAAGAGAGAATGAATTGAACAACAACATATGCAGTATAAGGTATGCCTACAATTATTAAAAAAATAAAAAGCCATTTAATAAGAGAGTCTGCCCATTGATCTTCATGCATGAACTCTTCTTTTGTTTGTCCTACTTCTTGTTCTACCTCATATTGGTATTCCATAATTAAATCCCCCTTTTTGATAGCTTGTACTACCATCGTATGCATCTCGTCCAAAGGATATGACCTATAAAAAAGAAAAACTATTTTTCTAATCTCATATACATATTTTTGAGATTTTTTCATAAAACAGAAATAAAGGAGTGATGCTCATGAAGGAAATTGAAGTCGTAATTGATACGGAAGAGATTGCGGAGTTTTTTTATGAGCAACTAATTGAAAGAGGATACGTCCCAAAACGAGAAGAAATTGAAGATCTCGCAGACATTACATTCGAGTACCTATTAGAGAAATGTATGATTGATGAAGTGTTTGATGAAGAGGATGAGTGAAAGTAGCGACGGGGTTTACTCGTCGTTTTTTACTCTTTACAAACTTGTCACAAATATAGTCGGTAATAGTTGGTATAATTAAAAGAAAATTTTACTCAAGAGGTGAAGGGATGTTCAAAAAAATTATTGATTCTTTATTAGGTAGGAAAAAATATCGTTCGTATTCTAGTAGTGATTATCGCCATAGAGGTCGCTCTTATTCAAGTAGCGATTATAAACGACGTTCATCTGGTTATGGCCATCAGCATTATAAAAGAAAGCGTAAAAGCCGTAGCTTCTTTTCAAGTAGCTGATGAAATGGCATCGTATACTAGCTTTATTTGATAGACCACTTCGAAAAAATACAATCGTTGCAGAACGTTATAAAATTGAATCAGTAATTGGAATGGGCAGTTATGGGGTTACATATGTCGTTAATGATTTACAAATAAATAGATATAAAGTCTTAAAACAATTAAGACAAAGTAAACAAAGGTATGAGTCTGGTAGAAGATCATTTGAACAAGAGAAAATGATCTTACAAAAATTAGATCATCATGCAATTCCTAGTTTATATGATCATTTCGTATGGGAGAAAAAAAGCTTTTTTGTGATGGAATATATGCCGGGTGAGAATTTCGAAGATTATATTTTCTTAGATGGGTATGTATATACAGAACGTGAAGTTTTTAAAATTTTATACGATATATTAGAAATTGTATCGGTGTTTCATAGTAAAGGTATTATTCACCGAGATTTACGTATTCCGAATATATTAATGAAAGAAAATCGAATTAGTATTATTGATTTTGGTTTGGCTAAATTGAAGGGTGAGGGTGATGAACGAGCTACAACTTATGAAGGTGAACAAGCTTTGATGCGAGAAGTTCAGTTTCGTAGCGATTTTTATGCGCTTGGTCATTTCTCATTATTTTTATTATATGCAGGCTATGAATCTAATGAAAAATATGAAAAACCATGGTATGACGAATTAACTTTAGAAAATTATAACCGTGAAATGCTTATGCGAATGTTACAAATAAAAACGCCGTACTATGAAAATGTACAAGATTTAAAAAAAGATGTAGCTTTTGCTTTAGAAAGGATGGAGGATCCATGTTTCAAAAGTTTTTAGCAAGCGTTGGTATTGGTAATGCAAAAGTAGATACAGTTCTTGAAAAAGATGAGTATATTGTTGGAGAAGAGATACTAGGAAAGGTTCATATAACTGGAGGTTCAGTTAGCCAACAAATTGAAAGCATTTACTTAACGTTATCAACATCGTATGTACGAGAAGTGGATGATAAAAAAGTAACAGCAACATATGATCTAGAGCGAGTTCGTTTAACAGAACCTTTTTCTGTTGAGCCGAATGAAAAAAAGGAAATTCCATTTTCATTTATAATGCCAGTTGAAACACCGCTTACACTTGGCATGAAAACAGTTTGGGTGCATACAGGCCTTGATATTAAACGTAGTATAGATCCAAGTGATCGTGATTACATTCAAGTGTTGCCAAATGCATTATTAAATAGTGTGTTAGAGGGTGTACAACAATTAGGTTTTAAAGCGCGTCATATAGAATGTGAAGAATTACCGTATCAATTTCGTAAGCAAGTTCCATTTGCGCAAGAATTTGAGTTTGTTCCGGTTTCCGGAGAGTATTATGGGAAATTAGATGAACTAGAATTATTAATCTTGCCAAGCGCCTACGATCGACTAGAGGTTATTATGGAAGTAGACAGAAAATCCCGCGGATTAGCAGGTTTATTTGCAGAAGCACTTGATCTTGACGAGAAAGTGATTCGCTTTACAGTAACGAATGAAGATATTCCAGCAATGAAAGAAAAAATTAACAATTATATTTTTTAATAAACTATGCATAAAAAAGAAATGGAGAGGAAAACTAAAACAACCGCTCCATTTTTTGCATAGTGAGGTTATGTATGTGAAACGATATCGACATTTATACTTGTTAAGTTCTACGCTACTCATTTGTTTTGTCGTATTATCACTTTCGTATCATACCGCTTGTATTGAGAAATTTGACAATATAGTCGCGCATTTTATTCAAAGTTTTCGAAACGATTATTTGACAGCCTATTTTACTTGGGTGTCATTTATCGGTTCCAAAAGAATATATTTTCCGTTGCTCATTATTCTTGTAATGTATTTTCTCGTTAGAAAAAAATTGCTTAGTGCATTACTTCTAACAATTAATTATTATGGATCTCGTTACTTAAACAGTATGCTTAAACTATGGTACGAACGAGCAAGACCTGATGTAACACAGCTTGTTACGGCAACTGGATATAGTTTTCCGAGCGGTCATACGATGAATGCTACTGCTTTTTTAGGATTTATTGCCTACGTCACCATTACTGAAGAACGAATTACATTGCATAAAAAATTGTTGATTATTTTTATAGCGAGCTTTGTTGTATTATCTATTTCAGTTAGCCGAATTTATCTTGGCGTGCACTATCCATCTGACATATTAGCAGGATGGGCGGCTGGGGGTAGCTGGCTCGTTTTATGTGTTATATTTCATAAAACGTTCATGAAAAAAGAACCTATGTCATAATAGGTTCTTTTTTCATTGGTTCAACATGAATGTGTGCATGGTAAATGCCAAACTTTTTCCGAAGCATAGCCTCGATGTTGTCAGTAATACAATGGCTTTCCCCAACATCCATATGAGCATCAACCTCAATTGTAATATCAACGTACGTTTGATTCCCGTACATACGCGCGCGAATGTCTACGATGTTTTCCACGCCGCCAATATGTTCAATAGCACCAGCGTACTCTTCCATCTTATCTGGATCGATTCCATCCGTTAACATATGAGAAGCTTCTACGAAAATCTCCCATGCAGTTTTACAAATAATAAGGCCGACAAGTAAAGCAGCAATAGGATCTAAAATAGGCATTTGGAACTGCGAACCGACAATACCTACTACTGTACCGATACTTACGAGAGCATCTGATAAATTATCTTTCGCAGCGGCTTCTAATGATTTACTTTTTGTGCGCGCTGCAATTTTTTTCGTATACAAATATACAAAATACATAACGACAGCAGAAAATAAGGCTACCCATGCAGCAAGTACATTAGGCGCTGTTTGTTTCGGATTGAAAAAAGATTGAATGGCACTAATAACAACCTCTAATCCGACCGTTGCCATAATAAAAGAAGCAACAAGTGATGCAATTTGTTCTGCGCGCGAATGCCCGTAAGGATGATCTGGGTCACGAGGTTTACGAGAGATTTTTAGACCAATTAATATCGCTAAAGAAGCACCGATATCCGTTAAGTTATTTAAACCGTCAGCACGTAATGCGCTAGAGAGGGTAATATAACTGATGATGATTTTCATAGAGGATAAAAATATGTAGGCCATAATGCTGACAATTGCACCTTTATCAGCTTCTTTATGAGAAAGAGTATCCATTTTAATCACTCACCTTTCTACAAGGAATTTCTTTCTATAAATAGAGTACCAAACGAAACTCGTGTGGGTCTATACAAACATTGTTGACGTTTTTTAGCTTTTTAAGAAGGGGATAACAAAGTTTCGCGAAGGAAAAATATGTTGTAAAGTGCAAAGTTAGGATATAAATGCGATTTGGATCGAGGGGATAGGGGAAAGGATACATGTATTATGGTGAATTCGTATATTACACCGCTGAAAGATGATTGGGAAAAATAAAAACCCTCTAGAAAATATTTTTCAGAGGGTTTTCATCTTAGTATGCTTCTAAAAACTCAGTAACTTGCTCTTCAGTTTTTGCATTAGCACTATGTAAGTGGCCTAGCTTCTCACCATTTTGATATACAAGTAAACTTGGAATACCCATTACTTGATACTCTTCAGCGATACTTGGGAACTCATCTTTATTAATAGAATACCATTCAAACTTATTGAACTCTTCCATTACATCTCCGATAAAGTTGTCCATACGTACGCAATCTGGACACCATGTAGTAAAGAACTTAACAACTACTGGCTCCTCACTTGCGATGATGTCTTTGAATTCCTGTTCTGATTTGATTTCTTTCATGTTTTGTTTCTCCTTTTTCACTATCAATATTTTTGGTTGTTTAGTTGGTGTATTTGCTGTGAAACGAAAACTTCTAACGAGAGTTTTCTTTCCGGATAATTCGTTTGCAAATTGATTCACCGCAGTTTCTTAAATTCCTGGTACAACATCTTGGTAAGTGCCCAGTGTGATACCTACTAAACGTTTACTTGTAATCTTTTAGATCATAGAAACGATTATTAGGAACCTTACTTTTCTTTATAAGCTTTTTCATGAGCTGTGTCAAACTTCTGAATTTTAAGGTATAAGTAGGATAGATCAAATTGTATTCATGATAGCCATCGTTATAACGTTCTTTTCCTCAGATGTTTATGAAGCGCCTGTAATGTAATGTCGGATAAAACAAGCAATCTCTTTCCGGTACTTAGAGAAGGAAAACGGTGGATAATCATTACTCATAAATTTTATGAGTGAATGAAACAACAAGCAGGAAATTCAAAAAAGATGTAGGGGATGCATATATGAATTTAGAGGAATTGTTATAAGAACTTATTCGTGAAGTTGTGAGAGAAGAGGTTAGGGCGGGGTTATATGAGTTCTAGCAATAATCACAACCAAATAAAGTGATGTGGGTGAAAGAAGCGTGACTAACAGATGGTGAAAGAAATTGTTTTCAAAAAACGCCCACCCTGCATTGTTTGTGAGAAACAAGAAGGTGAGCTTCACTTAAAAGAAACGAATTGGATTTGTGAAAATTGTGCCCAAATTACGCATGAACAATGTATTGAAATAGATACCTATACCCTTTTACACCTTATTCCATAAATAAGAAAGCTGGTGGGCTTCTGATTCAAGGGCTATTAAATGATCATTATTAATAGAGTTATTCGTATACATTCTGTTCTTTTGGATGTTAAGGACTGTATAATTCACATCGTTATATTCATTTGAAAATGTTGATTCATTTAATAATGTCAGTGTTGAGTTGATGTTATATTTATCAATTCGTTCTTTTTTTCCTTTGAAAAACAGTTTAATAAGATGCGGCTCATCGTTAATGAGCAAACCGAGTTCAGGTGATGAGCGGACGATTAAATTATCTGATAACCAATGTGATTTACCTGGATCAAACCAAGAGACGTCTTTGTTTTTAATAAATTTTTTGTACTGCTTTATAACATCAATGTAGTTTTGCTTTTTCTTCTGGTCAACAGTTTGTACTAATGTTTCAAAACAGTCAAAAGGTAGTTCGTTTTTATGAAATTTAATAAGAGTTTCTCGTAATTGTTTCCAGTAATCAAAAACTGGGTGATATTCAGGTTGAGATTTTAAATTCTTTACAAAATTTGTTTTAGCTGCACTACTTTTTAGTGTGAAGTCTAAAAATTGTGTAAGTCCCACTTTAATTTCCGCCATGTTACACCCCCTTTCTAAACGTTACCAATTCGATATTGGAAAGGGAAATCCTGCATTTTTAAGGCGGTGAACTAGATGCTAGAAAAAACGATGTTCATACACAATGGCTATTGTAAAGCTGATCCGCAAGAATGACGAAAATACCAATTCATTTTATGTAATCAGCAACGGTGCATGAGTGCCGTTGCTTTTGTGTTTCTTATTGAGCTTGGTAATCATGGAATACTTTCTAAGAGGAGGTGATCTATCCTCACTAAATGATAATAATACGAAAAAGAATTGGAAGTGTTTTTAAAAGCAGTGGAGAAAGCTCAGAAAGAAGAGAATGAAAAATCAAAGAAACCAAATAAAGAAGAGGAGTGAAGCGCGCTATCGTTAAAACGACGAAAAACGTGCTTGTTTATTTTCTTTGTAAAGGGCATGCATATTCATTGATTTACAGATGTATGATACGTGAGCATAGTGTTTTTGATAAATAATGAAATAGTTATAAGGCGGAAATAAATGAAAATGCAATTATACGAAAAAAGGTCCTGTTGTTTCCAACAGGACCTTTCCTAAAATGGCAAAGAGTAACTCTTACCTTACTCTTCTCGTATATAATACCTGAAAAAGATAGATGTGTATACAGCAAGAAATTCCGATATAATTATTCGGATATAGTGTTTAAGGATAAAGGGGTGGATTTCTGGATAAGGAATTAATTTACAAACGCTGATTTATCAAGGTGTTTAAATGGATTCTTATTAAAGTGTAGTTAATAAAGTGATATTGAGATAATAAGATATGTAATTTTGCATATCAGATTGTTAAAAGTGAACAAGGTTATAAAAGATCTAAATGTCATGCAAGTTGCGGGAGTTGAATACTAAAAATTTATTTGTTTTTTACTTTAATAAATAAATTAATTTGAATAGAAGTGAAAAATAGAGATTTGCCTTAGACATTTATGAAAGTAAAGAATATTTATAACAATAGGAGTAAATACACAGGTCCGATTTTTGTAATGATGGAGGGAATTGATGTGGACATAACTCAAAGCATGGCACGAATAGTCGTTAATGGGAAAGATCTTCCGTTTAATTCAGTTAGAACTTCTGTATGGAATCAAGGGCCTGTAAATGATCTAATTGTTTCAACAAACCAGAGAGTCGAGGAGTTTTATCAATTTATGTGGTCACAAGTACCAGTTACGCTTGCGATGTATTTTCTTCAGGGGGCGGACTTAATGAGGTTTGCTAGAATTATTGGGATTAATCAAAGTGTAACGGGGGAATATATTTATCATTTCTCTTGGGGATAAGACGAAAGTAAAGTAGCTTAACAGTTTTTAATAAATGAAATGGAAATGAGTGGGGAGAATGTTTTATTCATATTATGTTTCTCAAGCTGGTATACGCCCAGCGTATGGTACATCAATAACGTTTAGTGGAGCACAAAGTACAGTTCAAGCTGTTCAACAAGCGTTACAAATGCAACAACAAATGCAAATGCAGCAACAAAGTATCCAGCCATATTATTCATCCATGGAATATTTTTATCCAGTGCAACCTATTACACCGTATGGAAGTTCTTTTCTTACTATCCCATATGGAACTGTATTTAATTTATAAATGGAAAGTTCAATCAGTATGGGGCGGGCATCCAAAATCGGTTATTAGCCCTCACCAATCGAATTTTATGAGCAGCGCGGTTCCCGCCTAACTTTCTTGCAAGTGCCGAATTTTGAGGTGTGAGTCTTATTGCCCGTAAATGGCGGGGACAATTGAGGGGGATGAAATTGTGTATGTATAAGCGTCAAATAGTCCTTACCTACAATTTGTAAATAACCGATGAGATAATCTCCGTACATAATACAAGTGGAGTTTTTTTGATGAGAAGATATCGATTAAAAAAAGAATGGGAATTATCTAATCATGACAAATGATGACTAGTGGCTTTGCATGAAAGGAAACATGAAGGTTTATTTACGCGAACCAGGTTAAGATTCAACAACGAAGTTCTATCTGTGGTTATATCATACAGTATGATTGTCCTATGACTATCAAATTACAAGATTAAGAGAACAGCTGAATCGTTTTTTGGCTGGTTTTTAAAGATATTTACAGCCATAATATCTTATATTTTGTTTATAATTGTAAATAGTTATTGAAATGTATAAAATTTCTTTTTTATTAATAAAAAAGAAAAAATAATGCAACTTTTTAATTTCTTTATTCGTGTTATATATGAAAGGAGGAGGGGGGATGGAGATTGAAGAAATATATAAGGTTTATATAAACGATGTGTACCGGTATTTATTTTCCCTTTCTCGTAGCCATCACGTAGCAGAGGACTTGATGCAGGAGACTTTTTATAGGGCGTATCTTTATTTAGAAGACTATGAAAACCAAAAGGTAAAATCATGGCTATTTAAAGTGGCATATCATACGTTTATTGATTTTGTTAGGAAAGAGAAAAAAGTAACCTTTGTAGGAATGGAGGAATTAGAGACAATACAAGTAGGGGAATCCACAGAAGAGTATGTGATCGCAAAAAATAGTTATGAAAAATTAATTCAGATTATTCATACTTTACCGATGGTGGAGGCGCAAGTTATTTTATTATGTGACGTACATCAATTAACGTACGAAGAGGGTGCATCTGTATTAGATTTAAAGTTAAACACGTATAAAAGTCACATATTTCGCGGGAGAAAGAGATTAAAAGAATTGTTAAAGGAGGAAAAGAGTCAAAATGACAAATGATAAACCTCATTCTGAACAAGATGATTATAAAGAATTGTTACAAGAAGCTCTTCAGCAAAGACCGGCTTCACTACCTGATGGAAAACAAGAGCAAGTGTTGAAAATAGGTAAAAAAAGAGCGCGTATTACAAATGTTTTAATTGTATTTACTTTTTTATTACTCATTCAACCTATTTTATATGTATTTACACTTTTATATTATACATTGGCACCTACAAACGCGATGGAGATACGGAATGTAGTAAATCAAACGTTAAGTGTAACAGAACCAAATGTATTTTTGAAAGATAGGGACATGGAGCAAACGTTGTTACCACTTAGTTTACAATTGCATTTTGATTTGTATAAAAGGATAGGGAAGAAAGATATTCGAATAGGAGAAGAGAAAACAGATTATTTATTAAGTACAGCAACGAAAGTAAGCCGTGAATATACAACAGATGAAAAAATTCCAGAAATCCCGTATATAGATAACGAAGTATTGTCTCATCCTAATAATTATAATGCGTCCTATAATAGTAGCGAAGAAGCACAGGTATTAAAGGGTCTTCCACAAGAGTCTGTTGTAGAAGCATTTGTATCTTTTAGGGAATTATTAAGTGTACAAGAAGTAACAGATATGTTTCCTACTATTGATATCGTTTGGTATGCCGTTAATACAGGATTAGAGGAGAAGCAAACGAATGATGAGGGTATGTATGTAGCCCCGATTGGCTTCCCAGCAGATATGATTGCAAGTCCAAGTGGTGCTTTTGAAAGTGATTCACCTCATGAGGAACAATTTATTACTGTTTTAAAGTCATTACAGAAGCATGAAAATTTAGCAGTGAAGCTATCTAGAGCGAAAGTATTAGAGTTGTCAAAGCGAATTTCTTTCCTTGAAAAAAATGGGGTGAAAACTTATGGGGCAGTTGTAACTGGACCTAAAGGAGAAGTTGAAAAATTAATGAGCCACGAAAAAGTTAGAAAATTGAAAGTAGGTGAAGCGAGGTTATGGAATTGGCATTCTTAAAAAAAAGAAAGAATCATATGTATAAACAAGAATCGTGGATGGGGACTATTTCATTAATTATTGCCTTTTTAGCTCTAATGTATTTGAACATTATATTGCTTATTCAAGAAACATTTATAGGTAAAGGTTTTCTACAAATAGTTGGTATTGGAGTGGTGTGCTCAGTTGTAGGTATGATCACAAAAAGAAAAAGTCGAAAATATGCATTGTGGGCTTGTAGTTTATTTGTTTTTATGCTGCTGTTTGCTTTCTTTGGATTTATGTTAGGTTGGATGATAAGTTTTGGGCCATAAATATGTGGGAAAGAGCGAATGTAGATTCGCTCTTTTTTATATTGAAAGTAAAATAAATAAGAGAAGAATCTATCAAATTTGAATGGAGTGCACTATACATCTAGGTTGTGTTATTATTGATATCTTTTTCGCTCACGTACACATAAAATAGGTGGCAAGTATAGTACTAAAATAATAGCTCGTCCAAACATTACAAGTCCCTCTTACATAATATGTAGGAATAAGCATGAAAGGGGAACTAGTATGTCTTGCTATAACTACTGTAAGTTTTGTAAAGAGTATAAAAAGAAACAGCATGATTGTTGTAAGAACACGAGTAAGTGTAATAACAACAAGGACATGCTTATAAGGGCATCAGCATTTAGAGCTAGAAATACGGTGGATCAAACGGTTCCTGCCAATACTTTTGTAAAGGTATTGTTCCAAGATGAACAATTTGATTTAGCAAATGAGTATAATCCGGCAACGTCTACTTTTATTCCGAAGACTAGAGGGGTTTACTCAATTATTGGAACGATTGGTTTCTTTCCAAACGATTTTAACTTAAATTATAGAGCTCGTGTAGAAATTCGTGTGAATGGAAACGCAGCAATCGCTATAGATAATGATTTTTTCGGTCCAATAAGTTTTGGAAATGTAGTAAGTGTTTCGACGATTATTCAATTGAATGAAGGAGATCAAGTTGAGGTTTATGCACAAAGTAGCATAGACGGAGTTTTAAGTACTTCAGAAGACGGCTCACATTTTGAAGCTGCAAGATTCCCTTCGCCAATTAAATAAAGTCGAGTATACAGAAGATAAAGGGTAATCCTCACCAAAATGGTGGGGATATTTTATTCAATTGAAAATAGTAGCAGTTTGTCCAATCTATTCTAATCTATATTTCATAGTATGTAATAATAAGTTTAAAGGGGGACTTACTACGTCTTATTATTACTGCAAGTATTGTAAAGGTTACAAAGAGAAAAGTCATGATTGCTTCAGAAAAAATAGTCAATGTGATAGAAAGTATGTAAAAGTGAATTGTTGTGATGATAAAAAAGAAAAGCTTGTAAGAGCGTCTGCATTTAGAGCTGTTAATACAATGAATCAACCTGTTCCTGAAAATACTTCAGTTAAAGTATTATTTCAAAATGAACAGTTTGATCTAGCAAATGAATATAACCCAGCAACATCTATTTTTATTCCGAAGACGAAAGGTGTATATAGTGTATTAGGAAATATAACATTCTCTCCAAATGATTTTAATGTAAATTACAGAGCTAGAGTTGAAATTCGTGTGAATGGAAATCCAGCAATAGCAATAGATAATGATTTCTTTGGGACCGGGGTATTTTTTAATAATGATGTTTCAGTAACGTCTATTCTACAATTAGAAGCAGGAGATTCAGTTGAAATTTTTGCTGAGAGTAGTGTTGCTGGAGTAATTGTTCAAAATGTTAATGGTTTGAATACGGTTCATTTTGAAGCTGCAAGATTCCCTTCGCCAATTAAATAACGAATAGAATAAAATATTTTTCAGCATGTTTAGTTAATCCCCTTTACCAAATGGTGGGGGGATTATTATTGTTTTTCTAAAATATATAAGTAAATAGGCTTAATATAGTTTGTTTCAAGAGAATTTTGCATGCTAGGATGTAAGGCTAAAAGTGCTATCTTATTATGAGTAATAGTGCAGGCAATAAAAAGCCTACAACGAAACGAGTAACATGGTTGTAAAAGTTCTCTGGCATTACATTTGCTAGTCGTCGTATGGAATAGAAAAGACATCTTAATTTATAAATACATAAAAGTCCGTATAATTACGGGCTTTTTCTTAACTATATAGAAATTACATATTTAACATAAGTTTTTGTAGGTATTGTTATTGAATGGAAAGGAATAACATTAAGGTGATTACACTATATAAAAATAAAATAAATCCTAAGATGAGTAGAATCGGATGCAACTTGAACATGTTTGACCTCCTTAATTATATAAAGATTTTAATATATTTATGGTCAATTAAGAAGGAAAATATTTTAAATGAATGAATACGCGAATTTAACAGAGGATATTTTAAAAGAAAAAGAGCTCGATCTAGCTATCAAGCTCTTTTCTGAATGGCGTCATTATATTCCCTTGTGATACGTTAAAAACTATAGCGGACTTTAAGGGGAGAGTGTCAAACCCTATTAAACTAATTTATGATCTGAGTTCACGCCCATTCATAGTTCTGAGTAGTTATTTTTTTATCAATTAATCCTCTTTGTCCAAAGCTGATAACTTCTAAGTTTTCTCTTCCTATATAGTAATTCGTACATTGGGTGTTTTCTAGCGGTGTATGCCAAGAAATTAAAAGTGCCTCTACATCGGATAATTTTTGCTCAGAATACTTACCTCCATTAGGAAATTCTAAAATCCCTAGCCTCACATGAATTCCTCTTGCTCCATGAATCCAATCTTTGTAATGTTCATGTAATCGTTTCGAAAAACTTCTTTTTGTTTTTCCGATGTATAGTAATTTTTCCTTTCCACGATACACTCTATAAATTGCATATATACCTTTTGAAAAAGCTTCTTCATAATGATTGATTTCAGATAAATTATAAAGTTTAGACCACCTAATATGTACAACAGTCATACATTAGCCTCTTTTATCAAGATATTAAAATAAAACATTTTCTTTCAATTTCTCAAAAATCGAAAGAAAATGCAAGGATTATAGTGAACATATAATAAATAAAGGAGGATTGTTACACCTTGATTAGATTGCTTATAAGTAGCAGATGGGTTTACCACTTATGAAATATAAAAGTGAACAAGCTTATATGTACAGGATGAGGGATAAATAAAAAAAGAGCATACATAAAAAGTACGCTCTAAAGAAAGATAGGTTTTATGAGTGGATAATCTCCATACGATAATATATGCTCGGTTAATAAAAACGTGTGAAAAATCAATAGATTATCAATGGAATATCATGAAATGAGTAATTTTAGTCTTTTACCGAAGTCGTTTAGCTAACCAAATTGTAGATTGAATGGATTAACAATTTGATAAAGATCGCACTTCAGTTTCGTATTTTTTATAGTTTGGATATTGCGTAATAGTTTGGCACTTAGGTGTGGAAAGTTGATTAATTATAGAAACATTTGTAATTACCTCGTTACAAGGACCGAAAAATGTAATTTTCAGCTTTGAATTTGGTGGAACTTTGACCACGATAGGTTTTTTTTTCATAAAATCAGCTCCTCATCTGCAGTATCATATACTGCGCTTTTTCGTTCAGATTATAAAGGTGTATTAATATAATATGAAATTTTAGTTGAGTTGATAATGATATGGAGCTTTATGGCGTGGTAAGAATGTGGAAAATGCACTGGAAACTGAGAATGTTTTATAAAATGTTTAATCGATATAATAGGTAAAAGTAAAAAATAAGTAATTTATCTAATACACTTTTTTCTTTGATACATATTATAATAGTAAGAATTGTATTAGGAGGTAATGAAAGAGTGCAAGAAAATGTACAAGCTCAGCTTTCACCACCGTGGATCACATATTTCAATGAGTTAAAAAATTCAATTGGTGCTGATCCAACTATTTCAGTTGGCCCGCTAATTCCAGTTGGCGGGAATTATATTATTTTAGTGCATGCGTTAAGTAATGAAAAAGCGATAGCGTTAGCAACGCTTCTAAAATCTTTTGTTGAATTTGGGAATGTAAGTGTAACAGTTATTGTAACGAATAATGAAAATAACATTGTAAATCCACTTCCATGTCCACTAGATGCATTTGAAATTGCTCATTTATTTCAAGTGGCGTTAGAAAATAATCCTTATTTTGAACAAGTTGTTGTACAGCCGCAGCTCCCTGGTGGATCAAATGTTGTCTTTCCAGTTTTTGCTGCGCAAGTGATTCAATTTTTTAATGATGATATTTCAAATTTATGTCAAACATTTACTGGTGTTGCTGCAAATGTATTTCATGATGTAATGAACGATGACATTTGTGATATCCCAATTTTATTCTCCACAAGCTGTGTTCCGAGCGGTGAGAGTGAACAATTACAAAATACAGATTTAACACCAAAACTGTTTTACTAGATTGTAAGTAGACATTTTCTTTAATAGAAAATGTCTTTTTTGTATGCATTAACGATACAGTGTCTAGCTAATTGCGGATGGTGACTGAAATTTCCACTGATAAATATATAGCGTATAAAGATAGTATGTTTCATGTGAAAATATATAAGAAATGAAAGATAAATTATTTTCATTAATATAGAGTAACCGTAAGAAACACAGAAAGTTAGCTGTCATACATATGTTTATTAGCCTAAAGAAGATTAATATCGATGAGTTTTAATAATGAAAACGTTTCTAATAATAGCGCTAATGAAAGGTTAATGAATTGATATTATTTACTAATAGATGATAGTGCATATTTAGAATTTGTGAATGGACGGAATGAAAAATAAATAAAATTAGTGGAGGTTTAATTAAAAGATTATACGTTTTTGAAAAATAATATAGATTCTCCTTATTTATATTATAGAAAGCTAGTATTAGGCATAAGGAGCTTTCAATAAGACAAGCTTTGAATATGATAATAAAAAGGGGATGAATTGTATTGGGGTATATTATCGATATTTCAAAATGGAATGGAACGATTAATTGGGATATTGCAGCATCTCAGCTAGATTTAGTTATTGCTAGAGTTCAAGATGGGTCGAATATGGTAGATTTTATGTATCAAAATTATGTGAATGAAATGAAGAAACGCAGTATTCCATTTGGTAATTATGCATTTTGTCGCTTCATTTCTATTGCTGATGCAAGGAAAGAGGCACAAGATTTTTGGAATCGCGGAGATAAATCTGCTAAGTTTTGGGTAGTGGACGCAGAAATTCAAACGATGATGGATATGCAAGGAGGGATACAGGCGTTTATAGATGAATTACGCCGTTTAGGTGTGAAAAAAGTAGGGCTATATGTGGGGCACCACACGTATGTATCATTTGGATCACGTAATATTGAAGTTGATTTTGTGTGGATTCCTCGTTATGGAGGGAATAAGCCAGCATATCCGTGTGATATTTGGCAATATACTGATTCAGGATATGTTCCTGGTATTGGGAAATGCGATTTGAATCAATTAATAGGAAATAAGTCGCTTTCTTGGTTTATAGGCTCAGATGAAGTAAATCAATCTATTCTATCTGACAAGGAGGATACGCAGCAACCAAATGGTATTGGTATTGCAGTTTCAAAATATGATGATGGATATGGCATAAATGTATATGAAAATCCTGCGAATCCTCAGTTTACAGGTACAATCACTCAAAAAACGCCATATGTAGTCATACGTGGTTATTGGGAAGAGACAGATAAAAATATGATTTGCTTAGGCAATGATAAACAGTGGGTATATGTAAAACATTTTGATGTGAAATGGTTTTATGCATCTTCAAAATATCCCGTTGGGTATGGGGTTAACTACTATGCAGAGCCTGAATGTATAAACTATAAAGGAAATATTGATGGGTCAAAATCTTTTCGTGTGTGGGACAGGGCGAAAAATGCGGTAGATATCGGGCAAAATAATTGGATATTGGAAGAACATTTAAATATTAAGCACTTATAAGTAAACAAATGTTTTAGGAATACGTAAAGGGTTATCTTGCTGATACATAGTAAGATGGCCTTTAATTATTGAAAAAAGAACAAGATCCATAGTTCAATCAAATGAAATGAATTACATGTGGAAAACACATTGTTAACACAAGTACATTGTATAGTTATCCTTATATAATAATAAAAGTGAGGTATTTTGAATTGAAAAAGAAAAAGCTATTTGTAGGAACAATTATTTCATGTGTAGTACTGGCATTATCTGCATGTGGTTCCTCAGACAACGTAGTAACATCAAAAGTAGGAAATGTTACAGAGAAAGAGTTAAGTAAAGAATTAAGACAAAAATATGGGGAAAGTACTTTATACCAAATGGTGTTAAGTAAGGCATTGCTAGATAAATATAAAGTTTCAGATGAGGAAGCAAAAAAACAAGTAGAAGAAGCAAAAGATAAAATGGGCGACAACTTCAAATCGACTTTAGAGCAAGTTGGATTGAAGAACGAAGATGAATTAAAAGAAAAAATGAAGCCAGAAATTGCATTTGAGAAAGCGATTAAAGCGACTGTTACAGAAAAAGATGTAAAAGAAAACTATAAACCAGAAATGAAAGTAAGTCACATTTTAGTGAAAGATGAAAAGACTGCTAAAGAAGTGAAAGAGAAAGTAAATAATGGTGAAGATTTTGCAGCTTTAGCGAAGCAATATTCGGAGGATACTGGTTCAAAAGAACAAGGCGGAGAAATAACTGGTTTTGCTCCAGGGCAAACGGTGAAAGAATTTGAGGAAGCTGCATATAAATTAGATGCAGGACAAGTAAGTGAGCCGGTAAAAACAACTTACGGGTACCATATTATTAAAGTGACAGATAAAAAAGAATTGAAACCATTTGATGAAGTAAAAGATCAAATTCGTAAAGATATAGAACAGCAAAGACTACAAGATACGACAGGTAAATGGAAACAACAAGTAGTCAATGATTTATTGAAAGATGCTGATATTAAGGTGAATGATAAAGACTTTAAAAATACATTTGAATTTCTAGAAAAGAAATAATGATTGTAATTAGAAAAGGGAACCTATATAGGTTCCCTTTTCTAATTAGTGTGTGAGTTATAAATAGATAGTAAGACAATATAATATTACATTTAAATATTAAGAATTACAATGGGGATTTATGTAATTAATTTAAGTTGGAATGATTAATGCTTCAAAGAATGTTGATATTATAATGTTCCTTTTGTTTAATGTCATTAAATATAAAGTAAATTTAACAATTTCCTCCCACTATTTGTAGGCTAATTATTAGTCGAGAATGAACAAAATCCTAATTGATTTAAATTTTATTTTATTGAAGTGGATAAGCATAATTTGCAGAATGAAACATACAATATTATTGGAAAATATTGATGCGAAATGAAGTGAAAAGCAGAGCATTCTACTAAAAAAGGATGTTCTTTTTTAGTATGAAATTTTTAGGATAAAAAAAGAATACTTTAAACAAATGATTTAATAGATCAATATATTATGTAGGAGGAGAAAATATGAAAGTAATTTTTCAAAGAGAAGGTGGAGGGAAGGTTTTTGAATCATATGATGAAGATATAAGTAACTTATTAGCTATTTTAAAGGAAACGAAAGGGATTAAAATTGGGATGGTTGAGTATGAAGTATTAAAATACGAATTAGAGTATTTTCGCAATCCAAAAAAAGCAGAAACAGAGAGGGAGTTACATATAATAGTACAACCAAAATATATTTAATAATTAGGACCAATTATTAATAGTTTTATACAGTATGTACGAAAAGAGAGTGTTTACATTGCTCTCTTTTCATGGAAATTCATAAGGAACGAATTGTAGTCGGTTATAAATTCCCTAAATTTTGTGAGTTCGTTCTTTATAATATATGCTTTCATTTATAGTTGGTTAATAAACTTGAAAAATTAAAACTTTTTCGTTTAGGCAGGGATTTTATATTTGAGTAGATAAATGTTCATATGAAGTATTTTGTATACGAAAATTGGAGGAGTAAAAATGAGTTTAGCAAGTTATATAGGTTGCAATGTAGAAATTCCGTTAACGGATCCAGATTCTAATGATGTAATTGTCTTTGGATCGTGTTTTTCAGATGAAAGTATGCTTGAAATTATACAAGAGTTTCAATTCCAAACAAGTTACACGTATGAAGTTTCAACGAGTTGGGGCATTGAACTTAATGAGTGGCAAACTGAAAAGGAGAAGAAAGAAGCTAAAAAAAAGCTATTAGCTTTATGTTCGATTATGGATGGATATTTAAAAGAAGGTGACTATTTTGAATTATTCAGTTGTTGGGTTGGTGATGAAGATAAGGAACGAGTAGGGGAATTTAAATTAAAAATAAATCATTTTAAAATTGATGAAATTTTGATTCCAGAAAGAACACTTGTCAGGATAGAAAAATAAATATAGAAATATACGTTATTAGAAAAAAGCGACTTCATTTTGTATGAAGTCGCTTTTTTTAGTAAATATGTTAACTGTCTATTAAATAGGAAGTGAAAAACTCATTTGATGAAGAAGAAAATCAATGATGGATAAATGTATAAGAAAATGATTTGAATTATATTTTGTTAAAAATATAATTATATCTCTTCTCAAAAGAATGTATGTTCGTGTATAATTAGAACGAGTGTTCTTTTGAATGCAGATAATATATGAATTAGAAATAAAGTGAAACATTAATCAGTAAGGTGCTTATCGTCTATTGATTATTAGCTTTCATCAATTCGACGTCTACGGGCGATTGATTTTCGACTTATATACATCACATATGAGGATTTTAAGGTGGGTGCTTTACTACTTGTTAATGCTTGGGAAATATGAGCCTATCATTATGAAAAAATAATTGAGTAACAATATATGTGAAATAAAATGGATAAATGATCAAGGAGATAAAGAAATGAATGATGTAAAGGTGCAGAAAGCAGAAAGAGAATGGGTTCCATTTACAGTAATGTCGGAACAGTTATTAAGTACGCGAAAGATTGTTGGAGAGAAGTTTAAAGTACAAAAGCCGCTTTTAACAAAAGATGCAAAAGAGAGAATTTCTGATAAATTATTAACGTCATTATTGTCTGAGAAAGAAATATTGGTGACATATTTTGAAGATGGCTACATACTTACAAGTTATATGACAGTTGTGCATATAAACCCGCTAAAGCGCATTGTAATATGTACGGACGCATTTTATAAAACTTACGTATTTAATACTACAGATATTATTGAAATAACGTAAAGGAAGCTGAAATTTAAATTTTAGCTTTTTATTTTTGTTAGATGAGGAACAGAAAAAATGAAACGAAAAAGCAGCTAGCTTCATACTAGCTGCTAAGCCCCAGGGAAAGGGAGAAAAAGATAGGGTACTCCAAAAATCAATAATAGCTGTGTAACAGCCTGATTATAGTATAGACAAATTTAACATTCCTAAACAGTACGATGAAAAAATAGGACTACGCTGTACCTACTTGGTTTTGATCTGCAAGGTCAGAATCAAACGTATTAGTCGCACTCACACCATTAAAAGTATTAACAACAAACCCAACGTTTGAAGCACCAGATCCATTATAAGCCTTAGTATTTTCTTTCGGAGAAACGTTGTAGAAATCGCCTAAATTAAATGAACCGTTACTATTTTGTACAACTAAATTCCCTACAACTGAGGGCATAGTTTTCACCCGCTTTACAATCATTTGTTAATACTACTATATGGCCTTATAGTCCAAATGGTTCATGTAACAAAAATTGTGGAATAGTAAAACGTTTGAAGTGTAGCTTAATCCTACAATAAAAGTATGTTAAAATTAATGTAAGGTCGATTAATTTTAAAAAACAATTGTATAATTAATATATACGAAATCAAAGGAGGCAAAATGTAATGAATAATGTTATAAAAAAAGTAGATTTAACAGATGCAAAATCAAGTAATCTTGTTGCACTTATTTATAGCAATGAAGTTATATTGGTTGAAGAAGCATTTTGTCCAAATGAAATAAAATTAAAGTTTAATGAAATTGCAATTTTATCGGCTATTAAAACAGCACATATAATGAAAGTATCCATCAGAAAAGAACTGGAAGCAATTTTTCATGACACTGGTGTTTTATTTGTGAAGCATAGTATTGATTATGGCAATAGTCAATCTATCACTATGCATTTTGAACAATTCAAAAAGTTGCAAAATGAGATTGAGAATTTAAACAAAAGTAGATAATCTAGGTGTAGCTTATAAGTATCGGTGTAAGAAATGCGGGGAAAAGAAGCTGAAATATAAAAGCAATAACGAAATAAATAATGATGTTTTTGATATATAAGCATGAGTAACTGTTACGGTTACTCTTTTTGTTTACATAAAAACTCCTACTAAAGAATGAAATGAGTTGATACTTTAGTAAATGGCCGAATGAAAAGGAAGAGTGTAAAATGTTGTAAAGGAGGAGAGATATTTGAAGCGAAACGAAATTGGGAAAATTGTAATGATTACAGGAGTGACGCAAGGGTTAGGTCGTGCAATGGTTGATCGATTTCATGAATTGGGATGGACTATATATGGCTGTGGGCGTTCAAAAGATAAAATTGAAGAATTGAAAAAATATTACGGTAATATACATGATTTTCAAATAATTGATGTTTCAGACTTCCAGCAAGTAAGTAGTTGGGCAAATTATATATTGCATAGACATAGAGCACCTGATTTATTAATAAATAATGCATCGATTGTTAATAAAAATGCGCCACTGTGGAAAGTAACAGCTCAAGAATTCGAAAATGTAATGAATGTAAACGTAAATGGTGTAGTAAATGTAATTAGGGCATTTGTCCCAGCGATGGTAGCTAGGAAAGAAGGAATGATTATTAATATGAGTTCTAGTTGGGGCCGGGAGGGAGAAGCTGAGCTGGCGCCATATTGTGCCTCAAAGTTTGCAATTGAAGGTATCACGAAATCTATGGCACTTGAGTTACCAACTGGTATGGCTGTTGTTGCTTTAGATCCAGGTGGGAGCATTAGCACTCCAATGCTGTATTCATGTGCATCACAGTATGTAAATGAATCACCCACACCTGAAATGTGGTCACGTAATGCGATTAAATATATATTAAATATAACAATAGATAAAAATGGATCTTCATTGACATGCCCAGAATGTATGTAAATATACATTGAATTAGCATATTTTCAGTGATACACACTTTGTATAAAAAGTACCTTAAAGGTGCTTTTTTGTATTTTTAACACATTATAGAATGCACAAAATTACATGTGGAAAATAAATATGAGAAAGAGGATGTCATTTATGTATTTCGAAAGCGATAGAAAATTTCTAAATAGGTGATAAGAATGAATCCAAGCGGTTTAAAAGTGACGGGAGCATGGTATCAAGTAGGTGGAAATCTTACGGCGGCTATTGGGGCGACAAGAGGATTTATTGGAGAAGAGAAAGTTGAATCAGATCTTGTAATTGTAGGAAGCTCGTTACAAGCCCTCGGGTATATATTACAAATTATAGCGAGTAATGATACCGAAGAGGAAGGCGAAAAAGAAAATCAAAATATATGTTTGGAGAATAAAAGTGAAATGCTCGATAAAATGGGCATTGAGTTATTAGCGTTAGGGAATATATCCAATGTAATAGGAACATATTTTAATATAAATGAACAATTGAAAGAGAATGATTATCTCATTATTGTCGGGAACAGTTTACAATCGATAGGAGCTTTTTTAGGAGTCGAAGCAGCTTTGCTTCAAATGAAAGCGATACAAAGAATTATAATACTAGGCAATTCTTTGCAAAGTTTAGGTGCTGGACTTCAAGCGTATCAAGGTATTATTAATGTATCAAAGAACGAAATAGAACATGAAGACAGTATGGTTGATAAGAAGAATGAGAAGATAATAGCACTCATTGGTATTTGGATACAAGCGATAGGAACTGCTATTTCTGCGATTGGATTAACTATCATAGAGAAAGAAGAAAGATTAGAAAAAAGTAAAAGTATGAAATTATTCATGTAAAGGAGGTATGTAAAATTTCAATTTTACATAAGTAGAAAAGTTGAAATAGTAGGTTTTTTTGCATTGGAATAGAATATATAACAGTAGAACAGTTATTAGATGAAATACAAAGATAATTGGTTTTATTAGTGTATGAAGAGAGATAAAAAATACAAAACAAGGAGTTTTCAAGAGATGATGTATTTATTGGCAATTCTTCTTCCACCTGTAGCCGTATTATTTTGCGGCAAACCATTTCAAGCGATAATTAACTTCATATTAACATTAATATTTTGGGTTCCAGGAGTTATACATGCGATACTAGTTGTACATGATAAAAAAGCAGATCGGCGTTTGAAAAAACAAATTCGAGCATATGGTGAAATGAATAAGAGGGATAGACGCTAGCTGAGTCGGGAAATAATTTCAAAAGAAAGGGGGACTACCGCCTTTCTTTTTTTCATTCTGTTCAAGTTTAAATTTTAGTATAGCGGTAAGAATTTTTAATATAAGTATTGTGATAATTAGTTTTAGATTGTGCGCTTAATAAACCGGTGTAAATGTTTTCAGGCACGTTAAAGAAATCATACATTCCAATCTTTAATTGAATGCGTAAAATCATAGACAAAGGATTATAGCCAACAGCAACTATACTTTTTGAACTCACGGGAGATAGCTTCATCATTACGCAACTCCTTACTTCTCATTTTTAATAATTTCTTGTAGATATTGGGGTTCTGGTGTTGAAATCCATATAATTAAAGAGGTATTATACTTATATGCAATATATTAAATGTTCGTTATACGTAATTATAAGGAAGTTCACACGAAGTACATATCGTTGTGCTATTTTTATTTCACCTTTGATTTATAAATAAGAAAATATTGACCATTTGAAAAAAAGGTATATTATTTATACGAGGTATGAAAAATTCACTTTTTACATTCTATGCTTAAAGGGGCAGCATTATTAGGAAAAATAGAAGTGAAAATAGTTTGTATAAGAAGTATTCTAAAATTTATAATCTGTGAATTAGGAAAATATTGAATGCTCCAGGTCAATATACTTTCTTAATTAAATTCAGTTTAGAAAGTGACCTCAATATTTTTAAGTAAATCAACGGGAGAATTGAAAGGCAGGAGAAAGTAACATGTCAGAAAATTATCGTTCTCGAGAGGAACGACGACAAGTTAAAAAGAAAAATCAGCCAGCTTCTAAAAAACAAAAACCAAAAGGTAAAACATCATTTTTTCGTAAGTTTTTAATTACTTGTTTATTACTTGGTATTGTTGGTTTAGTGGCGGGGGTTGCTACCTTCTTCGTAATGATTAAGGACGCACCAAAACTTGAGAAAGCAAAACTTGTTAATCCGTTATCCTCAAAAATTTATGATAAAAATGGCGATTTGGTATATGAATACGGGAAAGAGAAACGGACGAATGTTACGTATGATCAAATACCTAAATTAGTAGAAAATGCATTTTTAGCAACAGAGGATGCACGCTTTTATGAGCATAGTGGAGTAGACTTTAAAGGTACTGCCCGTGCTGTGTTAGTGAGTCTTAAAGGAGATTACGGCTCACAAGGTGGAAGTACAATAACACAACAGGTTATTAAAAACTACTTCTTATCGATGGAAAAAACATCAAAACGTAAAGTTCAAGAAGTATATTTAGCGTATAAGCTAGAACAACAGTATTCAAAACATGAAATTTTAGAAATGTATTTAAATAAAATTAATTTAGGAAACCGTTCATATGGAATCGCAACTGCGGCACAAAACTACTATGGTAAAGAATTAAAAGAGTTAACATTACCAGAAGTTGCGATGCTTGCAGGTTTGCCGAAAGCACCTAATAACTACGATCCAACAAAAACGGAAAATATTCAAAGGGCAACAGAAAGAAGAAATGTTGTACTAGGATTAATGAATCGACATGGCTATATTACGAAGGCAGAAATGGAAGAAGCTTCGAAAGTTGAAGTGACAAAGGGACTTAAGACAGCAACGGAACTTCAAGCAATGCCACATACTGCATTTATGGATGCAGTAGTGAAAGAAGTAGAAAAGGAAATACCAGATGTCAATATTGGATCAGATGGTTTAGAGATCTATACAACATTAGACCCGAAAGCACAGGAATTTGCGGATAAGATTTTAAATGAAAATATTATTAATTATCCAAATGATAAATTCCAAGGTGCTTTCACATTTATGGATACGAAAACAGGTGAAGTTCGTGCTATAGGTAGTGGGCGTGGTGAAAATAAAGCAGTATTTAAAGGTCATAATATGGCAATTGATTTAGACCGTGCAGCTGGTTCAACTATGAAGCCAATCTTTGATTACGGCCCTGCTATTGAATACTTAAAATGGGCTACGTATCATCAAATTGATGATTCTCCATTTAAATATTCAACTGGACAAGAACTTCGAAATGCGGATAGAAGTCATTTAGGTCCAATTACTATGCGTGAAGCATTAAAAATGTCACGTAACGTTCCAGCAGTTAAAACTGCAAAAGAAGTAGGACTGAATAAATCAAAGGAATTCTCTGAGAAATTAGGTATTACATTTAATAAACCGCCGGCAGAATCTACAGCTATTGGTACAAATGAAGTATCACCAACTGAAATGGCGGGTGCTTATGCGACATTTGGTAATGGTGGAAAGTATGCAAAACCGCATTTTGTTAAGAAAGTAGTTTATCCAGACGGCAAGTCACAAAGTTTTGAGCAAAAACCAAAACAAGTTATAGCTGACTCTACAGCATATATGATTACTGATATGCTTCGTTCAGTAGTGACATCAGGTACTGGTACAGCGGCAAATATAAGTTCTTTAGATGTAGCTGGAAAAACAGGTACAACAAACTATGCTTCAAAACAATTAGCTCAATATAACATTCCAGAAAGTGCTACTCGTGATAGTTGGTTTGCAGGTTATACGCCGCAATATACGATGGCAGTATGGACTGGGTATATGAAAGATGGTAAAGACGAGTATATTAGTAGTAAAAATACGAAAATTGCACAGTTGATCTTTAAAGAAATGATGAGCGAGATGGCTACAGATAAATCAAGATTTAAAATGCCAAGTAGTGTAATTCAAGAAGGTAGTGAGCTGCGTATAAAAGGGGAAAAACGTGATTCTTCTCCAAATACGAGCGTACCGGATACAACGGAACAACCTAAACAAGATCAACAGCAAAAAACTGAAGAAGAGAAAAAGCAAGAAGAATTAAAGAAACAAGAAGAGCTTAAAAAACAAGAAGAACAAAAGCAACAAGAGGAACTGAAGAAGCAAGAAGAACAAAAGAAACTAGAAGAGCAAAAGAAACAAGAAGAACAAAAGAAACAAAATGAAGGAAATGGCCAAGGAAATACAACACCTCCAGCAAATAACGGAGGAGGCCAAGGAAATACAACACCTCCAGCAAATAATGGAGGAGGCCAAGGAAATACAACACCTCCAGCAAATAACGGAGGAGGCCAAGGAAATACGACACCTCCAGCAAATAATGGAGGAAGCCAAGGAAATACGACACCTCCAGCAAATAATGGGGGAGGTCAAGGGAATACAACTCCACCAGCGACCACACAACCAGATACTGGCGGGAATGCAGGAGAAGCTCCTGCTAATAATGGGCAATAAGAAGATTTTATAAAAAATTAAAAAGCACTTAAGATTTGTAAAAATTACATTCTTAAGTGCTTTTTTCGTTTAAATTAGAAAGTCAAAATATTCTTTAGCACTTTACTACAGAAATTTACTATAGTAAGCATTTTTAGGGGAGAAGGAATCAATAGTTGTTATGTAAAATCACTAAATAGTTTTCTCCTAGAGAGAGTTTTTTAATTGTTTCCATACTATTAGTTGACGAGTTTTATCAATTTAGCCAAGAATACTCCTTCCTTAAGGAGCGTGAAGGACGTAGCCCAGCGATTAGGTGGGAGATGAATTGGCTTCGAACAAGAGATGACAGGAAGTTATCTTAATTGTTCGACATATGTAAAGTGTTACCGGACAATTTGTCATAATCACTTCACTATCAAACGAATGTATGTTTGGTGTATAATAGACATATATCGAAATGGAGGTGAAACGAAGGATGATCAATAAAGCGTATAAATTTCGTATCTATCCAAATAAAGCACAAGCGATCCTGATCAATAAAACGATTGGTTGTTCTCGTTTTGTATTCAATCACTTCCTATCTCTATGGGATAATGCATACAAAGAAACAGGAAAAGGTTTGACATATGGTATATGCTCTGCCAAACTTCCTGCCATGAAGAAAGAGTTTGTTTGGCTAAAAGAAGTGGATAGTATTGCTATTCAGTCGTCTGTTCGCAACCTTGCGGATGCTTATACACGCTTTTTTAAAAAACAAAACAGTGCCCCGCGTTTCAAATCTAAAAAGAACAACGTACAATCTTATACCACAAAACAAACAAATGAAAACATTGCTGTTGTGGGAAACAAAATGAAATTGCCGAAACTAGGTCTTGTTCGATTTGCCAAAAGTCGTGAAGTAAAGGGACGTATTTTAAATGCTACGGTTAGACGGAACCCTTCTGGCAGATACTTTGTGTCATTGTTAGTTGAAACAGAAGTGCAAGAACTTCCGAAAACACATTCTTATATTGGAATAGATGTAGGGTTAAAAGATTTCGCCATTTTGTCAGATGGAACAACCTATAAAAATCCTAAATTTTTTCGCTCATTGGAAGAGAAGTTGGCAAAAGCACAGCGTGTTCTTTCTAGAAGAATGAAAGGATCTTCTCGCTGGAATAAACAACGAGTAAGGGTAGCTAGAATTCATGAATATATAGCTAATGCTAGAAAAGATTACTTGGACAAAATATCAACTGAAATCATCAAAAACCACGATGTTATCGGTATAGAAGATTTGCAAGTATCGAATATGTTAAAAAATCATAAGTTAGCAAAAGCGATTAGTGAAGTATCTTGGTCGCAATTTAGAACGTTGCTAGAATACAAGGCAAAATGGTATGGAAAACAAGTCATTCCGGTATCTAAAACATTTGCTTCAAGCCAATTATGTTCTTGTTGTGGGTATCAAAATAAAGACGTTAAGAATCTAAATCTTCGTGAATGGGATTGTCCTGCGTGCGATAGTCATCACGACAGAGATATTAACGCAAGTATCAATCTTAAAAATGAAGCTTTAAGGCTTCTAACCGTAGGAACTACGGGGATAGCCTAATGAATTAGAAGCCACTAGGCTTCTGTACTTAGGAATCTCCCACTTCAAACAGTCCGTAAGGACGTTAAGTGGTGAGTAGTTCAATAACAGTGTATTTATATTTATAGATTACATAAAAAGTCGAATTCCGGGTTACTAGGAATTCGACTTTTTGTATATTGAAAATAAATTGACATATTATTTTCGCTAAAATGATGCATTTAGATGTTAAAGGTACCGTAGAAATTTTGGAAGTAAATAGAAGGGAAATGATAAAAAACTTGAGCCTGAGGTAGTGGAGGATAACTTTGGCTATGGAAGGTGGTACTACTTGGATGTGTGCCATGATGCCAAAATGATGGGGTGACTTGACCGGGAATTTGATATTGTTGCCAAGTTGCGGGAAGTTCAATTCCTACATCGGAACTAGCCGTATGTACGGCTGGAACGTGTATTTCGGGGGTTGAAGGAACGACGACTGTTACTCTTGAAGATACCCACATAAAATAATCACTCCTAAGTTGTGATAATAAAGTAGTATATTCTTTTCACACATATAAAGGTACATATCGATAGGACTTTAGGCTAAGGTATACGTATTAAGTTGTAAGACCAATTGAAATGGGGAGTGGACCATTTATTATAAAAAGATACGTCTATTTACGGAGGGCAAAGGGATTAAGAAAATGTAAAATGGAGGTGTTAATTGCAAGAACATACGTATTTATGGAGGAATTTTAATGGAACGATTATGGACGAAATCATTTATTCAAATGACTTTCGCAATGTTATTTTTATTTACAGGATTTTATTTACTAGTTCCAACGCTACCTCTTTTTATTAAAGAGATAGGTGGCAATGAATCACAAGTTGGACTCATGATGGGAATGTTTACAATAGCAGCAGTTGTAATACGACCGATTATCGGAGGAATGTTAGATCAATATGGTAGAAGATCTTTTATTATTTTCGGACTCATCTTTTTTGGGATAACGATGTATTCTTATAATTTAGCGTCGACAATTGTCCTTTTAGCTGTTTTGCGGGTTATTCATGGGGTAACATGGGCTGTTTCTACAACAGCTGTTGGAACAGCGATAACTGATATTATTCCAGATTCACGCCGTGGTGAGGGGATGGGATGGTACGGGATGGCTATGACAATTGCAATGGCAATCGGCCCAATGATTGGATTATCGGTTGTGCAACACTATTCATTTCACGGCCTATTCTTGTTAGCAACTCTTTTATCCTTTATGGCAGTTCTATTATCGTTCATGACGAAAATGCCATTCACACCTCAAAAAGAAAAAGGGAAAATGCAGTTGTTTGAAAAATCGGTTCTATCCATTACGATTGTTGTTTTCTTTTTATCATTTGCATATGGAGGGATTACGACATTTCTACCGCTATTTGCATCGTCAATTGATGTGAATCCTGGGACATTCTTTCTTGTATATGCAGTTGCTTTAACAATTGTACGACCAATTTCAGGAAAACTATTAGATAAGTATGGTGAAGTATTTATCATACTCCCGGCACTATGCATTACTATTATCGCAATAGTTGTATTAACACTTTCAAATAGTTTAATGGGTGTAATTATCGCCGCTGTATTATACGGTGTTGGATTCGGTTCAGCACAGCCGGCATTGCAAGCAGCGATGATTACAATGGTTGATCCGAGTAAAAGAGGAGTTGCTAACGCTTCGTTCTTTACCGCATTTGATCTAGGGATTGGACTTGGTGCGATTTTACTTGGAGTTGTTTCGCAAATGTTTGGTTACCGTATTTTATTTGCAGGTAGTGCAATTTCAGGGTTACTTGCTTTAATTATTTTTGTTGTTTTTGTAAAACAGCGATTAGGTAAAAAAGAATTTGCGTAAACGGAAGTAACAAAGATGAAAATTTCAATTGAACGTAACGATTTGCAATGGTTAAAGGATAATATATTAATAGTTCAATTCAGCCGGACTATTCTTTAGGGATAGTTTCTGAGAAATCAGATGGGGAAATCGTATCAGTTGAGAAAGAAGACATTATATTTCAGGGGATGTTTATAATCTTTAGTACTTTAAAAACTATCATATAGTTGAATCTTACTATGAGGAAACGAAAGAAATTTAATTTAATTATGTAAAATAATAACTTTTTTAAAAATAAATAAGTTTTATATAAGAATTATATTGATGAGATAGTGAAATAAATTTCATGTAGAAACGAGTTGTATATGTATACAACTCGATTTTTTTATTTTCTTAAAAAAATCGAGTGAATGATATATTCTGTAGGATTTTCTGAGTCATCTTTATATTTTATTTTAATAAGACACGCAAAGAAGTCTGTCCTTTCTTTATAAAATAAGAAAATTATTTTTGAAAAATTGTATTGTTACATCGGTAAAAGTATAGGAAACTTATCATTATAAAATAAATTGAAATCTTCTAAAAACTCTGATACATTGAAATAGAAATGTAGTTTCACAGTATTGTAAAGGCTTACAGTTATGTGCACGAAGATCTATTAGGATTGGAGGAAATAATGATGAAAGCTGAAGAAAAATTTTCCCCGGGATTAGATGGTATAGTGGCAGCGGAAACGAAAATCTCGTTTCTTGACACAGTGAAAGGTGAAATTGTAATTCAAGGGTATGATTTAATCGAACTCTCAAAAACAAAAGAGTATTTAGACATTGTGCACCTTTTATTGGAAGAACATCTACCAAATGAGGATGAAAAAGCAAAACTTGAAAAGAAATTAAAAGAAGAATACGCGGTACCAGAAGGTGTATTCAACGTATTAAAGGCATTACCGAAAGAAACGCACCCGATGGATGGATTGCGTACAGGTGTGTCCGCATTAGCTGGTTACGATAATGATATCGAAAACCGCTCGTTAGAGGTAAACAAAAGCCGCGGGTACAAATTATTGAGTAAAGTACCAAACATTGTAGCGAATAGCTATCATATTTTAAATAATGAAGAGCCAATCGAACCACTTAAAGAATTATCATATAGTGCGAATTTCTTCTATATGTTAACAGGTAAAAAACCAACTGAACTTGAGGAAAAGATCTTTGATCGTTCCCTTGTTTTATATAGTGAACATGAAATGCCAAACTCTACATTTACAGCGCGCGTTATTGCATCAACGCAATCCGACTTATATGGTGCTTTAACAGGTGCAGTTGCATCTTTAAAAGGTAGCTTACACGGCGGTGCAAACGAAGCGGTTATGTACATGCTTTTAGAAGCTGGTAATGTTGAGAAATTTGAAGAGTTGTTACAGAAGAAACTATATAACAAAGAAAAAATTATGGGCTTTGGACATCGTGTGTATATGAAGAAGATGGATCCGAGAGCACTGATGATGAAGGAAGCTTTAAAGCAGTTATGTGATGTAAAAGGTGATTATACACTATATGAAATGTGTGAAGCTGGTGAAAAGATTATGGAGAAGGAAAAAGGAATTTATCCAAATCTTGATTATTATGCAGCGCCAGTATATTGGATGCTTGGTATCCCAATTCAACTTTACACACCAATCTTCTTTAGCTCTAGAACAGTGGGACTATGTGCGCACGTAATTGAGCAACATGCGAACAATCGATTGTTCCGTCCACGTGTAAATTATATTGGCGAGCGACATGTACTTAGTAAATAAGAACAACTGGGGAGTTGTTTGCGCCGCCCGCCAGATGGGTGTTTGACCGACACCCATCATTAATAATAACGAATTTTCGACAGAAAGGGAAGAATAGCATGATTAAAACAAATGAAATTAAACAAAAAGATGCATTATTAGAAGAAATTGCGGATTATGTATTAAATAAAGAGGTAACTAGTGCAGAAGCATTCAGTACTGCTCGTTACGTATTACTTGATACGCTTGGATGTGGAATTTTAGCATTACAATATCCAGAATGTACGAAATTACTAGGACCAGTTGTTCCAGGAACAATCGTGCCAAATGGTACACGTGTACCAGGTACGTCATATGTACTTGATCCAGTGAAAGGTGCATTTAATATCGGATGTATGATCCGTTGGTTAGACTATAACGATACTTGGCTTGCAGCAGAGTGGGGACATCCATCTGATAACTTAGGCGGAATTTTAGCAGTTGCAGATTATATTAGCCGTGTTCGTATTTCAGAAGGAAAAGAACCATTAAAAGTACGTGAAGTATTAGAAATGATGATTAAAGCACATGAAATTCAAGGTGTACTTGCTTTAGAAAACAGCTTAAACCGTGTCGGTCTTGACCACGTATTATATGTAAAAGTAGCAACAACTGCTGTAGTTGCAAAAATGCTTGGCGGAACACGTGAAGAAATCTTTAATGCATTATCACATGCATGGATTGATAATTCTAGTCTTCGTACATACCGTCATGCACCAAATACTGGCTCACGTAAATCATGGGCAGCAGGTGATGCAACAAGCCGCGGTGTTCATCTTGCAATGACTGCTCTAAAAGGTGAAATGGGTTATCCAACAGCTTTATCTGCACCAGGATGGGGATTCCAAGATGTATTATTTAATAAACAAGAATTAAAGTTAGCAAGACCATTAGAGTCATATGTAATGGAAAATGTATTATTTAAAGTTTCATATCCAGCAGAGTTCCATGCACAAACAGCTGCAGAGTGTGCTGTGAAATTACACCCAGAAATTAAAGAAAGATTAGAAGAAATTGATCGTATTACAATTACAACTCATGAGTCAGCAATTCGTATTATTGATAAAGAAGGTCCATTAAATAACCCAGCTGATCGCGATCATTGTTTACAATACATTACGGCAATTGGTTTATTAAAAGGAGATATCGTTGCGGACGATTATGAGGATGCAGTAGCAAATGATCCACGTGTAGATGAATTACGTAATAAGATGGTTGTTGTTGAAAACAAACAGTACAGTTTAGATTACCTTGACCCGAACAAGCGCTCAATCGCCAACGCTGTTCAAGTCCATTTCAAAGATGGCACTGTAACAGAAAACGTGGAATGTGAATATCCACTTGGTCACCGTTTCCGTAGAGACGAAGCAATTCCAAAAGTTGTTCAAAAATTCACTGCAAATATGGCAGGTCATTATTCTAGTAAGCAACAAGAACAAATTCATGAAGCTTGTTTAAATGAAGAGAAACTAGAAAATATGAATGTAAACGAATTTGTAGATCTATTCTTAATTTAATAATAGGGGGAATTTAGAATGGCTTGGGTTGTGAATAAACAGTCAACACAAGAGGAGCTTGCGAATCGCTTCCGAGCTTTAGTAGAAGCAAATGAAATTTTGCAAATTCCAGGTGCTCATGATGCAATGGCAGCTTTAGTTGCGAGAAATACAGGGTTTTCAGCTCTTTATTTATCAGGAGCTGCTTATACTGCAAGTAAAGGGCTACCTGATTTAGGAATCGTGACGTCTACTGAAGTAGCAGAAAGAGCAAGAGATCTAGTGAGAGCTACAGACTTACCAGTTCTAGTTGATATTGATACAGGATTTGGCGGTGTATTAAACGTAGCGAGAACAGCTGTAGAAATGGTAGAAGCGAAAGTTGCGGCTGTTCAAATTGAAGATCAACAATTACCAAAGAAATGTGGACATTTAAATGGTAAGAAACTCGTTACGACAGAAGAATTAGTTCAAAAGATTAAAGCGATTAAAGAAGTTGCACCAAGCTTATATATTGTGGCACGTACAGATGCTCGCGGTGTAGAAGGCTTAGATGAAGCGATCGAAAGAGCGAACGCCTATGTAAAAGCAGGTGCAGATGCGATATTCCCTGAAGCGCTTCAATCAGAAGAAGAGTTCCGTCTATTTAATAGTAAAGTTAATGCACCTTTACTTGCGAATATGACTGAGTTCGGAAAAACGCCGTATTATAGTGCAGAGGAATTTGCAAATATGGGCTTCCAAATGGTTATTTATCCTGTAACTTCACTTCGCGTTGCAGCGAAAGCATATGAGAATGTGTTTACTTTAATTAAGGAAACAGGTTCTCAAAAAGATGCACTTTCAAGTATGCAAACGAGAAGTGAGTTATATGAAACAATTTCATATCATGACTTTGAAGAATTAGATACTGGAATTGCAAAAACAGTATTATCAGAGGATCAATAGATAAAGTGAAACTTTAATCAGTGGGGGTTTTTTTCATCCCCCACTGATTATTAGTTGAACCAATCGGACTTTAATGGGCAGCCCGACCCCCGCCTAACTTCTTTGCTTTCGCTGAATTTTGAGGCGGGGGTCTTACTGCCCATTAAAGCGGGATAAAACAACTAAGGCGATGAGAATACATCTTTGGCAAAAAGAACTGCTTGATGTGAATATTCATCGCCTTCTGTTTTCAAAAATAAGATATTCCACTCATCGTAGACGAGCATATGAAGTAGAAAATAACGCCGAAATGATAGGGGGATTCAGATGGAGAAAACGAAGTTACCGTGGGATGAATTTTTTTCACTTAATAAAGATGTGAATCATACTTTCTTTACGCCAGAGGATTTTTCAGGAGATGAAGATTTAATCGCAAAAACGACAGAACAATTCGTTAAACAAGAAATTTTTCCACAAATGGAGAATATTGAACAACATAACTATAAAGTATCTCGTCAACTATTTGAGAAAGCTGGAGAACTTGGGTTATTAAGTATCGAGGTCCCAGAAGAGTACGGTGGATTTGAGTTAGGAAAGGCAGTTTCAGGGCTTGTAGCAGAAAAAATGGGATACGCTGGTGCATTTAGCGTTTCATTTAATATACACGCAGGTGTAGGTACATTGCCTTACATATATTACGGAACGAAAGAACAAAAAGAAAAATATTTGCCGAAAATTGCATCAGGAGAATGGATTGGGGCTTATGCTCTAACTGAGCCGAATGCTGGTTCTGATGCTTTAAGTGCAAAAACGAGTGCAGTATTAAATGATGATGGTACTGCTTGGAAGTTGAATGGTGAGAAGCAATGGATTACAAATGCCCATATGGCAGATGTATACGTTGTTTTTGCGAAGACAAATAAAGGAATGACAGCGTTTATTGTCGAAAGAACATGTGAAGGTGTATCCATTGGACTAGAAGAAAAGAAAATGGGGATTAAAGGCTCATCAACCGCTACTCTTATTTTAGAAGATGTTGTTATTCCTGCTGAAAATGTTTTAGGGGAAGTTGGGAAAGGGCATCATGTAGCTCTTAATATTCTTAACTTCGCTAGACTTAAGCTTGCTTTTGGAAATATTGGAACAGCAAAACAAGCAATTGGTTTGTCGGTTCAATATGGAAAAGAGCGAAAACAGTTCCAAACGGAATTAGTAGATTTTACGATGATTCAAGAGAAAATTGCAAATATGATCATTGCTACATATGGTGCAGAAAGTGCAGCTTATCGTACAGCGGGCGTAATTGATGAAGCAATTCATGAGAGTGATGAAGATCTTATGAAGAAAATGTCTCAATTTGCAATTGAATGTGCACTTAATAAAGTAAATGCTTCTGAAACACTAGGTCATATCGTAGATGAAGCTGTACAAATTCATGGTGGTTACGGTTATATGCAAGAGTACGAGGTAGAACGATTATATCGTGATGCTAGAATTAGTCGTATTTTTGAAGGAACGAACGAAATTAATAGATTAACAGTTGCCAAAATGTTAATGAAGCAAATGGAACAAATTGAAGATACAGAAGTAGAGATTGATGTAGCAAATGTCGAAAGAAACCATCGTTACATTTTATTGGCGAAAAAATTGTTGAAACAATCTTTGAAAACGCTCTCTAAAACTCCAGGATTAAAAATTGATCAAGAGCAAGAATATTCACGTGTATTATCAAACATGTTAACGGACGTGTACGTCATGGAATCAGCATTTTTACGTACGAGTAAAGCCATTAATAAAAATGGTGAAGAGAAAGAGCGTACGAAACAAATGATAACTGACGTTATTTGTGAAGAAGGCTATCGCAAAGTAGAAGAAGCGGCGATTTCTATACTTTCAGCGGCTGTCACAGAAGAACAAGATAGACATGTGATTTTAACTGAAATTCGTCAATTATTAGTGCCTTTATACACGAACGTATTTACAAAAAAGAGAGAAATTGCGAAAGCTATTATAAATCGCGGAAAGTATATTGTGTAAATAGGAGGAAAGCGATATGAAAAAGATTGGTTTTATCGGTTTAGGTAACATGGGTCTTCCAATGTCTAAAAATTTAGTTAAATCAAGTTACACAGTATACGGTGTGGATTTAAATAAAGAGGCTGAAGCTTCCTTTGAAAGTGAAGGAGGAATTATTGGCTTATCAATTTCAAAACTAGCAGAAACATGCGATGTGATTTTTACAAGTTTACCTTCACCTCGCGCTGTTGAAGCGGTATATTTTGGCGAAGAAGGATTATTTGAAAATAGTCACTCGAATGTAGTTTTAATTGATACAAGTACTGTATCTCCACAGTTAAACAAACAGTTAGAGGAAGCTGCGAAGGAAAAGAAAGTAGACTTTTTAGCAGCACCTGTTAGTGGTGGGGTAATTGGAGCTGAAAACCGTACATTAACGTTTATGGTTGGTGGATCAAAAGAGGTATATGACAAAACGGAATCTATCATGGGCGCACTAGGCGCGAACATTTTCCATGTTAGTGAGCAGATTGATAGTGGTACAACTGTTAAATTAATTAATAACCTATTAATTGGATTTTATACAGCTGGCGTAAGTGAAGCTTTAACATTAGCGAAAAAGAATAATATGGATTTAGATAAAATGTTTGATATTTTAAATGTAAGTTACGGTCAAAGTAGAATTTATGAGCGCAATTATAAAAGTTTCATTGCATCAGAAAACTACGAGCCAGGCTTTACTGTGAATTTATTAAAGAAAGATTTAGGATTTGCAGTAGATTTAGCAAAAGAAAGCGAACTTCACTTACCAGTTAGCGAAATGCTACTAAATGTATATGAAGAAGCAAGTGAAGCTGGGTACGGTGAAAATGATATGGCAGCTTTATATAAGAAAGTTAGTGAACAGTTAATTTCTAATCAAAAATAATAGACTTAAATACATCATAAAAAAGGAGAGAATATAATGATTACAACTGAAATTAAACGAGTAAAAAATCATATTAATGGTGAGTGGGTAGAATCTACTGGTACAGAAGTAGAAGCAGTTCCAAATCCGGCGACTGGAAAAATTATCGCTTACGTTCCGCTATCTCCGAAAGAAGATGTTGAAAAAGCTGTTGAAGCGGCAAAAGCAGCATACGAAACATGGTCTAAAGTACCAGTTCCGAATCGTTCAAGACAATTGTATAAATATTTACAGCTTTTACAAGAAAACAAAGAAGAGCTTGCTAAAATCATTACGCTAGAAAATGGTAAAACATTAACGGATGCAACTGGTGAAGTACAGCGTGGTATCGAAGCGGTAGAACTTGCAACATCAGCACCAAATTTAATGATGGGACAAGCTCTTCCGAATATTGCTAGTGGCATTGATGGATCGATTTGGCGTTATCCAATTGGAGTTGTTGCGGGTATTACACCGTTTAATTTCCCAATGATGATTCCATTATGGATGTTCCCACTTGCAATTGCTTGCGGTAATACGTTCGTATTAAAAACATCTGAAAGAACGCCACTTTTAGCAGAGCGACTTGTAGAGTTATTCTATGAAGCTGGTTTTCCAAAAGGAGTATTAAATTTAGTACAAGGCGGAAAAGATGTTGTAAATAGCATTTTAGAAAATAAAGATATTCAAGCTGTTTCGTTCGTTGGATCTGAGCCGGTAGCTCGTTACGTTTATGAAACAGGTACGAAACACGGGAAACGTGTACAAGCGTTAGCTGGTGCGAAAAACCATGCGATTGTAATGCCAGATTGCAATCTTGAGAAAACAGTGCAAGGTGTAATTGGATCTGCATTCGCAAGTAGTGGAGAGCGCTGCATGGCATGTTCAGTAGTAGCGGTAGTAGATGAAATTGCTGATGAATTCATCGACGTACTAGTAGCAGAGACGAAGAAGTTAAAAGTAGGTGATGGTTTCCACGAAGATAATTATGTTGGACCATTAATTCGTGAATCTCATAAAGAGCGTGTACTAGGCTATATTAATAGCGGTGTAGCAGATGGAGCAACTTTATTAGTAGATGGCCGTAAAATTAAGGAAGAAGTTGGAGAAGGTTACTTTGTAGGTGCGACAATCTTTGATGGTGTAAATCAAGAAATGAAAATTTGGCAAGATGAAATCTTTGCTCCAGTATTAAGCATTGTAAGAGTTAAAGATTTAGAAGAAGGTATTAAACTTACAAATCAATCTAAATTTGCAAATGGTGCGGTTATTTATACGTCAAATGGTAAGCATGCACAAACGTTCCGTGATAACATCGATGCTGGTATGATCGGTGTAAACGTAAACGTTCCAGCACCAATGGCATTCTTCGCATTTGCAGGAAATAAAGCTTCATTCTTTGGAGATTTAGGTACAAATGGTACAGATGGTGTACAATTCTATACACGTAAAAAAGTTGTAACTGAGCGCTGGTTTTAATAAATAGTAGACAGCAAGATCAGTTATTAAATGAAAACCACCACTAGGAATAGTGGTGGTTTTCATTTTGTTAATTATTTTTTTCAAAAGCTAGTTTAATACCAAAACCAATTAAGACGATTCCCGTTAACCCTTGAATATAACGTTGCGTCTTCGGTTTTTTCATAAAAGCACTAATTTTATCAATTAAAAATATATAAAAAGCGAACCAAATAACTGTTAAAACGAGGTAAGTAAGGCCCATTACGAGAAGCTGGATAAACGTATTATGATTTGGATTTAAAAATTGCGGTAAAAAGGTTAAAAAGAAGACTGCAACTTTAGGGTTTAATAAATTTGTAAGAAACCCTTGGCGAAAGCAAGAAGTGTGTTCGTTTTCGTTATGCAAAGGTAAATCGTTCGTATCGACACTTTCTTTGTTTCTTACTGCTAAAAGGGCTTTAATACCAATATAAATTAAATATAGAGCTCCAACGTACTTGAAAATAGAGAATAAAAGAGCTGACTTTACAATAAGTGCGGATAGTCCGATTACTGCTGCTAACGTATGAATCAAAAGTGCAATACATGTGCCGAACACGGTTTTTACTCCACCCATCTTACCGGCAACTAATGTGTTTTTCGTGGCCATTGCAGTATCAGGACCAGGTAAAATAATAAGACAAATAGACATAATGATGAAAAGAAAAAAATTTTCAATCATAGTCGCTCCTCCTTTTTTATTTTTAGAATATTTGATTAAAAATAGTGTAGCACATATTTCGATTTAATAAAATTAAATTTTATTAAAAATTATTAAATAGGAAAGAGGCTATATAGTCGCGTAATGAAACGACTATATAGCCTCAGTTTAATCCTGTATATACGGGGATGATTTATGCATTAAGTAAGTTAAAGAATCGATTTACATCTTCTTCTGAAACATCACTTAATTGCTTATATTTATAATTCGGATTTTGATCTTTATCAACGACAACAGAGCGTACCCCTTCGAAGAAATCCGCATGTCTCATGAAATTTTTAGCAAGTACAAGGTCGGTAGCGAAACATTCTTCAACCGACTTATCTTGGCCATCAATAAACTGTTTTAATGTTACTTTTAACGAAATAGGTGATTTTGATAATAGCGTTTCTTTCGTTTTTATGGCAAAGGCACTTGGATCTTTCTCCAATGAATAGATGATCTCTTCAATTGTATCGAAAGCAAAATGTGAAGTAATTTCTTCTAATGAAGGAGCAAGCTCGCTTTCTAAGTTTGGAGCAGTTGCAAATGTACGAATGACTTCTTTTAAATTAGTATGTACATCATCTTCTTTATGCCAATTTATACTTTCCAGTTCAGTAAGGAAATTTGGTAATGAATCAGATGTCATAAAGTAATCAGCAGCGTTTATGAATAAAACGTCAGCAGCTTTTAAAATAGATGCCGTTAAAGCAACATAGCGGCCAGCAAACCCTGGAGCTTTATTTAAGAAATAAGCAGCACCAACGTCCGGGAAGAAGCCGATATTCATCTCGGGCATTGCCCATTTCGTACGCTCAGTTACAATTCGATATTTCGCACCATTTGTAAGACCGACACCTCCGCCCATTACAATTCCATCTAAACAAGCGATGATTGGTTTTTTATATTGATAAATATATGTATCAATTTCATACTCTTCTTCAAAAAAACGTTCCGCATGCTGTAATGCAGCTTCATTTGAACGTGCTTCATAAAGAGTTTTAATGTCACCGCCTGCACAAAAACCTTTTGTGCCAGCTCCTTTTAAAACGATAAGCGCAATTCGCTCGTCATTTTCCCATTCTTTCAGTTTTTGCCCAATTGGTTGTAACATGTCATAAGATAAAGAATTAAGTGCTTTTGGGCGGTTTAAAGTAATTGATGCAACTCCGTTTTCACTAACAGAAAATAAAACGTGTTCAGTCATAATTCATCCTCCCTTACATATCTTCTTATTCTTAATTCTTGATACGTACTGAAATGTCCTTTATAAACTTTGTCTAAAGTTGGCGATACATGTTAATTTGCCAAATGCATATTTTGACGAGTTATATTTGCAGGATTTCGGAGGTTGACAATGAATATTACAACATTACTGTAATTGTAATTATTTGAAGTTATCATGATAAACACGCTATTATATAAGTGTAAATTGTACATAATCACCTTAAAAAGGGTATTTGAAATGATTATGATAAAAGAAATATTACTTTTTATTAGAAATAGAGAAAGGAGAAATCGGAATGCCAGGACCTTTACTGTTGTCGGTGATTATTTTGTCTTCTTTAATGATAGGGATAACTCAGTTTTTTCATCATACAGATACGACAGAGGAAGTGAAGGATAAAGTACGTCTCGTATTTCCGATTTTTATCATATCTATTTCTATTTGTATTTTATTAAATAAGGATGGATACATTGTCGCTGTATTTTCATTTTTTGTAGCGATTGTTTTAATTACAGTTTTATATTATGTAATGAAAGACTTTATACAAAAATAAAGATGTCCCATGAGACATTTTTATTTTTGAAACAAATAAAATTTCACATACCGTATTATATGTTAAAAATAAAAAGCATATAGCGATAGAAAAGTATGTACTTTACCGTGTATTTACTTGTCAATCTTGCATAGCCAATATACTATTAATAGTGTAGAGATTAGAAAAAGGGGTTGTATCTATCATGAAATTTGAGATGCACACAAAAATTATTTCAAATGAAAAAGAAGTAAGGTTACATATAGAAGAAAACATATTTCAATTAAAATTGGATGGTTATCACTTATTTACAGTTCAAGAAATATTACCTTTATATAAATCAAATGAAGAAAGAATTGGTAGTGCAATGATACAAAAGTTAGAGTGGGAGAACGGAAAAACTACTATAAACTATCAACTCGTATCACTAAAATCAGTAAATTAAAAGGAGCAGGACAATATGAAGTTATTTCATACAGCGGATTGGCATCTAGGAAAGCTTGTTCATGGCGTGTATATGACTGAAGATCAAAAGATTGTATTAGATCAGTTTGTACAAGCTGTTGAAGAAGAAAAACCAGATGCTGTAATTATTGCAGGCGATTTATATGACCGCGCAATTCCACCAACAGAAGCAGTAGATTTATTAAATGATGTGTTACAAAAAATAGTGATTGATTTACAAACACCAGTTATTGCGGTTGCAGGTAACCATGATAGTCCTGATCGTATTCATTTTGGTAGTAGTTTAATGAAGAAACAAGGATTATTTATTGTGGGACAATTTCAATTTCCATATGATCCAATTATATTAAATGATGAACATGGTGAGGTTCACTTCCATCTCATTCCATATGCTGATCCAAGCATAGTTAGACACATATTGAAAAATGAAGACGTACGTTCACATGATGATGCGATGCGTATTTTTATGAATGAGCTTTCTGAGACGATGGATAAAGAAGCTAGACATGTATTTGTAGGTCATGCATTTGTAACTTCTGCAGGAGAAGCAGAGGAGAATACAAGTGATGCAGAACGACCACTTTCAATTGGTGGTGCTGAATACGTAAATAGTCATTATTTTGATAAGTTTCATTACACAGCGCTTGGACATTTACATCAAGCGCATTTCGTACGTAATGAAACAATTCGATATTCAGGTTCGCCACTTGCATATTCTATTTCTGAAGAAAAACATAAAAAAGGATATTATATTGTAGAACTGGACGAGCAAGGTGAAGTAACAATTGAAAAAAGGTTACTTACACCACGCCGTAAAATGCGAACAGTAGAAGCAAAAATAGATGAATTGTTACAACATCCAATAAGTGAAGATTACGTATTTGTAAAATTATTAGATGAAAATCCTGTCTTGCAGCCAATGGAAAAAATACGCTCTGTATATCCAAATGCAATGCATGTTGAAAGATCTATTCAAAGACGAGAGTTCACAGAGTCAAATGAAGTAACAGTTTCAAGACATAAAACGGATGATTTATCGCTATTAAAGGCTTTTTATAAAGAAATGAAAGGCTTAGATTTATCAGAAGAGAAAGAACGTTTATTTGTAGAAGTACTACAAACAGTGCAAGAACGGGAAGGTGAACGAGGATGAGACCGATTCAGCTTATTATGACAGCATTTGGACCATATAAACAGAAAGAAGTAATCGATTTTAACGATCTTGGAGATCATCGTATTTTCGCCATTTCTGGGAATACAGGAGCTGGAAAGACAACGATTTTTGATGCGATTTGTTATGTGTTATATGGTGAGGCAAGTGGAGAAGAACGTAGTGATACGAGCATGCTGCGCAGTCAATTTGCTGATGATAATATGTATACTAGTGTAGAACTAACCTTTCAGCTAAAAGGGAAACGTTATGAAATAAAACGCCAACTTGGACATAAAAAACAAGGGAACAAGACGATTACGGGACATGCAGTAGAATTATATGAAGTGATTGATGAAGAGAAGGTTCCAGCTGTTGATCGTTTCCATGTAACGGATGTAAATAAAAAAGTAGAAGATTTAATTGGTTTAAGTAAACATCAATTTAGTCAAATCGTTATGTTACCGCAAGGGGAATTCCGTAAACTATTAACATCTGAGACAGAAAACAAAGAAGAAATTTTGCGTCGTATTTTCAAAACAGATCGTTATAAGTTAATGCGTGAGTTACTTGATCAAAAACGAAAACAATGGAAAGACGTCTTACAAGAAAAGCAGAAAGAGCGAGAATTATACTTCCGTAATGTTTTTAAATTACCAATTCGTGATGGATCATTATTAGAGACATTAGTGGAACAAGAACATGTAAATACGCATCAAGTAGTAGAAGCATTAGAACAAGAAACAGATGTGTATAAGGCAGAAGTTGAGCAATTACAAGTAGAACAAGAAGTTCAAACGAAGCAATTAAAAGATGCTGAAACACGTTTTCATGCAGCGAAATCTGTAAATGAGAAATTTATAGATTTACAACAAAAGAATGAGAAATATAATACTTTACAAGAAAACCGTACAGTTATTGAAATGAAAGAAACATCTTTTAAACGTGCGGAAGAAGCGAAGCGCTTATTACCATTTGAACAATGGTACGAAGAAGCAATACAAAATGAGCAGAAGGCTGAAAGTTTGTTAAAACAGATAATCGCCAAAAAAGAAAATATAACGAATAGCTTTGAACTAGCTCAGCAGAAATATGAAGCATTAAAGAATAAAGAACCTGAGAGAGAAGATGCAAAAAAACTTGTTCAAAGATTAGAAGAGTTACAACCGATTATTGCATCATTAGATGAGAAACAGTTGAATTTACAAAATGCAGAAATTCAAGTTGGGAAATTAAAAGAAGGTATGCACAACTTAGATCGACAATTAGACGAGCATACAAATCAAAAACAGCAAATGTCTGGTGAATTGCAGCAATTAGAACGAGCACTTGAGCAATATGTAGCTAAAGTAGAAGAACTAACGAATATGCGAGAAGATGCAAAAGTTTTAAAGCAAGCATATGATGTTTGGCAAGAAAAGCAAAAATTCGAGCAAGAAAAAGAAGCGGCATACAATAAGATGCAAATGGCAGTGAACGCATATGAAAATATGGAACGCCGCTGGTTAAGTGAGCAAGCTGGTATATTAGCTCTTCATCTACATGATGGCGAATCTTGTCCAGTATGTGGGAGTACGAACCATCCGAAAAAAGCTACAGAGCAAAGTGATGCGATCGATGAAAAAGAGTTAAATGATTTAAGAGATAAGAAGAATGTTGCTGAAAAATTACATGTTCAATTAGAGGAGAAATGGAATTTCTATCACCTTCAATATGAGCAAGTAATAGAAGAGGTTAAGAAGCGAGGCTATCGCTCGGAAGAATTAGCTGAAACATATAGTGCGCTTGTTCAAAAGGGAAAACAATTAGTAACTGAAGTGAATACGTTAAAAGCAAGCGAAGAAACGCGTAAGCAAACTGCTTTGAATATAAAAAGCGTAGAAGAAAAAGTGGATGCACTTCAGAAGCAACAGCGTGAGGTAGAAACAGAGCAGCACCGAATAGAAATGGAGTGTATGCAGCTTCGTACGTCATATGAACATGATAAGAAAAATATTCCTGAAAGCTTACAAACCGTACAAGCGTGGAAAGTCCAGTTTGACCAAGCTATGCATGAACTTAGATTAATGGAGGACGAATGGAAGAAAGTGCAGGAAGCGTATCAACATTGGCAAAATGAAAATATACGAATTCAAGCAGAACAGGAAAGTGCTTTTAATCAATTTGAAAGTACAAAATTGAAGAAAGAAGAGACTTTCGTGCGCTTTATGAAAGAGCTTGAGCAGAGCGGATTTACAGATCAATCTACGTATAAAGAAGCTAAATTAAATGATGCCGAGATGGAGATATTACAAAAAGAAATTCAAAGCTATTATTCATCTCTTGAAGTACTTGCAAAACAAATTGAAGAGTTACGTGCTGAATTAAAAGATAAAGAGTATATGGATATTACAGCGTTAGGTGAACATATAAAAGATTTAGAAATAAATCTTGATATCATTAAAGAAAAACGTCAACGTGCGCAAAATGCAGTAACATATATTTCTGATTTACATGAAAATATTAGACGTATTGATGAGCAAATTCATGAGGAAGAAAAAGCTTTCCAAGAACTTGTTGATTTATATGAAGTAATGAAAGGTGATAACGAAAGTCGCATATCATTTGAACGTTACATCTTAATTGAGTATTTAGAACAAATTGTTCAAATTGCAAACGAACGATTACGTAAATTATCAAATGGACAATTTTATTTAAAACGAAGTGAACGAGTTGAAAAGAGAAATCGTCAAAGTGGATTAGGATTAGATGTATATGACGCATACACTGGCCAAACACGTGATGTAAAAACATTATCTGGCGGTGAGAAATTTAATGCATCACTTTGCTTAGCGCTTGGAATGGCAGACGTCATTCAATCGTATGAAGGTGGTATTTCCATCGAAACGATGTTTATAGATGAAGGATTCGGTTCACTAGATGAGGAGTCATTAACAAAAGCGGTAGACGCCTTAATTGACTTACAAAAGTCAGGCCGATTTATCGGTGTCATTTCACACGTTCAAGAACTGAAAAACGCAATGCCAGCTGTATTAGAAGTAACGAAGCAGAAGGATGGGTGTAGTCAGACGAGGTTTGTGGTGAAGTAAGTTCAAGTGTAATTCATACTTAAAGCATTCTTTGCGGGTTTCTAGTAAAGAACTTATGATAAAACAAATGCCATCTCTTTTTAGAGGTGGCATTTGTTTGTTATTCAAAATTAAATAATGCACCTACGAGTTATCTGTAGAAGGCGGTGTATTTTCCAATCGATTATAAGTTTTAAATGCCGAAATTGCCGAGATAACACCACCGACTAAAAATAAAGCTGATCCACCGACCAAAATGATACGACTGACATACGTTTCGCGCGCTTCTTCAACTTCTTCTTGTAACATTGTTGGCATTTGAATTCCTCCTAAACAACATTTATTTTGTAGATAGTATATACAAATGCCTAAAATATGTTAAAATCACTGGATAGTATTATGAGGAAGTATATAGTTACATGTGAATTGTTTGAAAAATCTTCATTATAAATTTATGCTAACTTCACATAGAGCACATATTAACATTGTATTATGTATATGTACCAAATAAATAAAGTGAATTGTATTTTGTTCTGTTTTTAAAAATTTAAAATTCTATTATTTTTATATAAAGGTTTCTCGTCGGAGTTTTAAATATTTTGGAAATAGATCTAAATAAGAGAAATTCATATAAAAGGGGAATGTCTTATGACAACATATACGAGTGAAATGAGAAAAAGTTTAGTTTCAGAAGAAGATGTAGATATTTTAAAAATTATGGCTCACCCAATCCGATTACAAATTGTAAATGAATTAAGTACGAGAAAAACTTGTAATGTAACGCAATTAACAGAATTACTAAATATTCCACAATCGACTGTTTCGCAACATTTATCAAAAATGAAAGGTAAAGTGTTACGAGCTGAGAGAAGGGGCTTAGAAATTTATTATCACATTAATAATTTAAAAGCGAGTAAGATTGTAAGTGTTTTAGGATATATAAACTAATGAAATATTTTCATATAAAATAGCCGCTGCTGGTAAGCAGGGGCTATTTTGTGTTGTTTTATGTATTCGTATTTAAAATTTTATAGTTTTTATGATTTACAATTGTTCGATCAAATTCAAAAGTACCACCGCTTACATCTGTAATTTCAACTAAGACCGATTCAGTATATAGTTTTAGTACAGATCCTGTAATCTTTAAATTATTTCGGTGAAAAAGTATAGTATCCCCTACGTTTGCTTTCATAGTACCTCCTTATTAAAGACAGAATTATTTTTTTATTATATATATTAAACCACGTATAGATATATTAGTGAATATTTAGTTTTGTTTATCAATAAAAAATTTTTTGTTTTATAAAAAATAAAATGCATCGTAGTGTAAAAATAGTTTTTTTGGTTGTATAGGAAAATCAAAATTTTGTAATCTAGCCATGATATAACTTGAGACATAATTTTTATAAAAAAAGATGATAAAACAGCTGTAAGTCGTATGGATGCAAAACATGATAATAGCTATTTACGTATTTAATAATTCATTTTTTGTATTTCGTCCTTCGTTTTCTGTAACTGATTCCATATTTTTGACGCTCTATCTTGTAAGTGCTTACATAAGGGGTAACATCTTATACAATGAAGGTGTTAAATCAAAAGAGGTGGTCAATATGAACATAAAAAAAGTAAATTTAGCGAACAGCATTGAAATAGAAAGAGGAGGCGGAAAGGTATGAAAAAATCAAATGTTAATCCATGGCTAGTTGTACTTGGCACAGTCATCGTACAAATGGGGCTTGGAACAATATATACATGGAGTTTATTCAATCAGCCTTTAGTTAGTAAATACGGTTGGAGTCTTAACGCAGTAGCTATAACGTTCTCAATTACTAGTCTTTCCTTAGCATTTTCAACTTTATTTGCGAGTAAATTACAAGAAAAATGGGGACTTCGTAAACTTATTATGATAGCTGGACTAGCATTAGGACTAGGATTAGTACTTAGTTCACAAGCGTCCTCATTAATATTGCTTTATGTACTAGCAGGGGTTGTTGTAGGTTATGCAGATGGTACAGCATATATCACTTCACTATCCAATTTAATAAAATGGTTTCCAAAGCGTAAAGGTTTAATTGCTGGGATTTCTGTCTCTGCATATGGTTCAGGTAGCTTAATCTTTAAATACGTTAACGCACAGTTAATTGAATCAGTTGGTGTATCACAAGCGTTTATATACTGGGGATTAATTGTTACAGCTATGATTGTTCTTGGAGCTTGTTTAATCCATCAAGCTGCTGATCAAGGTGCAGTTCATGAGACAAAAACTCACGAATATACAACGAAAGAAATGCTAGGCACAAAACAAGTATACTTATTATTTATTATGTTATTTACATCATGTATGAGTGGCTTATACTTAATTGGTATGGTAAAAGATATTGGTGTTCAACTTGTAGGACTTAACGCAGCAACAGCAGCTAATGCGGTGGCTATGGTTGCAATCTTCAATACATTAGGTCGTATTATTCTAGGACCGTTATCAGATAAAATCGGCCGTTTAAAAATCGTTACTGGTACTTTTGTTGTTATGGCAAGTTCAGTCTTAGTTTTAAGTTTCGTAGATTTAAATTACGGTATCTACTTCGTATGTGTAGCAAGTGTAGCGTTTTGCTTTGGTGGAAATATCACTATTTTCCCAGCTATTGTTGGTGATTTCTACGGTATGAAAAACCATAGTAAGAACTACGGAATTGTGTATCAAGGATTTGGATTTGGAGCGCTTGCAGGTTCCTTTATCGGTGCACTTCTAGGTGGATTCAAACCAACATTCATGGTGATCGGCGTATTATGTGTCGTATCATTTATTATCACAATATTAATTCAAGCACCTAAACAGAAAAAAGAACACGAAGAAGAGTATCGCAGCGTAGCATAAGTATATAAATCTTCTATAACACTATGATTACGAAAAAGCATCCTGTTAAATAGGGTGCTTTTTTGAGTTGTTTTAAATAGGTTATATAATCTTTGGAATTTTTTGAGACAAAAAGTGAGTGGCATACCTATTTGGATTATATTGGAATATTAAAAATTGATACATTATATTCGAACTACTTATTAAATCTTAAATTATAAACACGACATACATCAATAATTGCAAGATATACTTTCTCAATATTTTCAGAAAAATGTTGAGAAAATATATACTCAATTTTTTGGTAAGGCTTTGTAAATGAGAGTATCTACAGCTTATCTTCTTTAATTTTACAAAGAGGCGTAGGAATTAAATGTTTAATGTACGTGCTTATTGATACTTTTAGATGTAATTGCATTGAGAAGCACTAAAACGTTTTGTCTGAAAAATAAAAATAGGTTGACAAGTTTATTGAGAAAGATTATCATTTCGATGTAAGAATATTAAATGAAAAACATTATCAATGAATAATATTTTGATGAGAAGTACACTTGACCAATTAGTTTAGTAAGTGTATTATTTTTTACATTGATAATGATAATCGTTATCAATATTTTTTAATGAGATTAATTTTTAAATGAAAGGATAGAGGAAATGAACTTAGGGGAATTTAATGGGAAAACGGTTTTAGTAACAGGTGCAGCCCAAGGTATAGGTAGTGTTGTTGCCAAAATGTTTTTAGAAAGAGGAGCTACAGTTATTGCGGTTGATCAAAATGAAGAGGGGTTAAATGTGCTCTTAAATGAAAATGAATTAAATGAAATACGTATGAAAACGTTTCGTTTAGATGTGAGTGATAGTACCGCAGTTGAAGATATCGTAAACGGTATTGAAAATGATATAGCACCGATAGATATATTAGTTAATGTTGCAGGGGTTTTACGTATGGGAGCGATTCACTCTTTAAGTGATGAAGATTGGAATAAAACATTCTCTGTAAATTCTACAGGAGTTTTCTATATGTCCCGAGCGGTAAGTAAACGTATGATGCAAAGAAAGTCAGGGGCAATTGTTACAGTTGGTTCAAATGCAGCAAATACCCCGAGAATGGATATGGCTGCGTATGCGGCATCCAAAGCTGCAACAACGATGTTTATGAAGTGTTTAGGATTAGAACTTGCAGCATATAACATTCGCTGTAACTTAGTTTCTCCAGGTTCAACTGAAACTGAAATGCAAAGGTTACTATGGGCTGATGAGAATGGAGCAAAAAATATCATTGCTGGTTCTCAAAGTACATATAGACTCGGTATACCATTACAAAAAATTGCACAGCCTTCAGAAGTTGCCGAAGCGGTATTGTTTTTAGCTTCAGATAAAGCAAGCCACATTACAATGCACAATTTATGTGTCGATGGCGGAGCTACATTAGGCGTTTAATAAAAAAATAGGGGGCTACTATATTATGAATGAACTTACGGCTGTAAAGGAACTGTCAGAACAATTATTAGAAGATTATAAGACTGAATCCTCATTCTTTTTCGCTTCACCTACTCGAACGATATTGACAGAAGGAGAGTTTACTACAGTAAAGCATCGTGAAATTGAAAGTTTTCCAGAACTTGTACAAGCAGTATTACGTAATGCAAAACAAGCTGGAAATCCGAATCCTATCGTTGTCGGTGCTTTGCCATTTGATCGTAGAAAAGAAGTTCAACTTATCGTACCAGAATATAGCAGAATTTCTGAACGATTACAATTAGATACAACAAACCTGCTTGAAACAAATGAGAACTTAACATTTGAAATGACGCCTGTACCAGATCCGGAAGTGTATATGAATGGTGTGAGGCAAGGAATTGAAAAAATACAAGACGGAGATTTAAAGAAAATCGTTCTATCCAGATCGTTAGATGTTAAATCTTCCGAAAAGATTAATAAGCAAAAACTTCTTCGAGAATTAGCAGAGCATAATAAGCATGGTTATACATTTGCTGTTAATTTACCGAAAGATGAAAACGAGAATAATAAGACATTAATTGGAGCAAGTCCTGAGTTACTCGTTTCACGTAATGGTATGCAAGTTATTTCTAATCCGTTAGCTGGTTCAAGACCACGTAGTGATGATCCAGTTGAAGATAAAAGAAGAGCAGAGGAATTACTTTCTTCTCCAAAAGATTTACATGAGCATGCGGTAGTAGTAGAAGCGGTAGCTGCTGCGCTTCGTCCATACTGTCACACATTACATGTTCCAGAAAAACCATCCGTTATTCATAGTGAAGCGATGTGGCATTTGTCTACTGAAGTGAAAGGTGAACTAAAGGATCCGAATACTACTTCTTTGGAATTAGCAATTGCACTTCATCCTACGCCAGCAGTTTGCGGGACGCCTATGGAAGAAGCGAGAGAGGCGATTCAACAAATTGAGCCATTTGACCGTGAATTTTTTACAGGAATGCTAGGTTGGAGCGATTTAAATGGAGATGGTGAATGGATTGTTACAATTCGCTGTGCTGAAGTGCAAGAAAAAAACCTTCGATTATTTGCAGGAGCGGGAGTTGTCGCTGAGTCAAAACCAGAAGATGAGTTAGCAGAAACATCAGCTAAGTTCCAAACAATGCTGAAGGCTCTAGGGTTAAGTGATAATTCATTGAATGAAAAATAGGGGGAAGAAAGAATGTTGACAGGTTATACAAAATGGCCAAAAGAATTTGCTAATCGCTATCGAGAAGAAGGGTGTTGGCTTGGTGAAACATTTGGCGGGGTGTTAAGAGAGCGTGCTGAAAAATATGGAGATCAAATTGCGGTTGTAAGTGGTAATACGCATGTAACGTATAGTGAGCTTGATAAAAAAGTAGATCGCTTAGCGTCAGGTTTACTGAATTTAGGAATAAAACAAGAGGATCGAGTTGTAATCCAATTACCTAATGTTATCGAGTTTTTCGAAATGTGTTTTGCGCTATTTCGAATTGGAGCACTTCCTGTCTTTGCACTCCCTTCACATCGAAGCAGTGAAATTAGTTATTTTTGTGAGTTTGGTGAGGCGAGTGCTTACGTTATTTCAGATAAGGCTCTCGGCTTTGATTATCGAAAACTAGCAAGAGAAGTGAAAGAGAAAGTGTCAACTTTACAACATGTAATTGTAGTGGGAGAAGAAGAGGAGTTTATGAACATAAGTGATCTGTATGTAGATTCTATTCCATTACCAGAAGTTCAGCCAAGTGATGTTGCGTTTCTCCAATTGTCAGGAGGGACAACAGGACTTTCTAAATTAATTCCTAGAACACATGATGACTATATTTATAGTTTACGTGTTAGCGCTGAGATTTGTAATTTGAATACGGATAGTGTCTATATGGCAGTTCTTCCAGTAGCGCACAATTACCCAATGAGTTCTCCAGGGACATTTGGAACTTTCTATGCGGGTGGAAAAGTAGTGCTAGCAACTGGAGGTAGTCCAGATGAGGCATTTGCTCTAATAGAAAAAGAAAAAGTCACGATTACCGCGCTCGTTCCGCCATTAGCAATGATCTGGCTTGATGCTGCATCTTCTCGTAATAACGATTTATCGAGCCTAGAAGTGATTCAAGTTGGTGGTGCGAAATTTGGCGCCGAAGTTGCGAAACGTATACGTCCTACATTTGGATGTACGTTACAGCAAGTGTTCGGTATGGCAGAAGGATTAGTAAATTACACAAGATTAAATGATCCGGAAGAAATCATCATTCATACACAAGGTAGACCGATGTCTACATACGACGAAGTAAGGGTTGTTGATGAAAATGATAACGATGTAAAAGTTGGTGAAGTAGGAAGTTTATTAACAAGAGGACCATATACAATTCGAGGCTATTATAAAGCGGAAGAGCATAATGAAAGGTCATTTACTGAAGATGGATTTTATCGTACCGGAGATCTTGTAAAAGTAAATGAACAAGGTTACATCATTGTAGAGGGTAGGGATAAAGATCAAATTAACCGTGGTGGTGAGAAAGTTGCTGCGGAAGAGGTTGAAAATCACCTATTAGCACATGATGCAGTACATGATGTTGCAATTGTATCAATGCCTGACGAGTATTTAGGGGAACGTACTTGTGCATTTGTTATAGCTCGCGGACAAGCCCCGACAGTAAGTGAATTAAAAATGTTTTTAAGAGAACGCGGTATAGCAGCTTATAAAATTCCAGATCGAATTGAATTTATTGAATCATTCCCACAAACAGGTGTTGGAAAGGTAAGCAAAAAAGAATTACGTAAAGTCATTGCTGAAAAACTTATTACGATAAAACGATAAAGAATATAAAAATTGGAAGGAAGTGATTAGATGGCTATCCCATCTATTTCAGTATACAAAATGCCAGTTGAATCAGAACTACCAAAAAATAAAGTGAACTGGACGCCAGATCCAAAACGTGCGGTTCTTCTAATCCATGACATGCAAGAATATTTTCTTGATGCATATTGCGATAAAGAGTCACCGAAAGTAGAACTCATTTCAAATATTAAGGTGATAAGAGAAAGATGTAAGGAACTTGGTATCCCAGTTGTTTATACAGCACAACCAGGTGGACAAACGTTAGAACAACGAGGGTTATTACAAGACTTCTGGGGTGATGGTATTCCTGCTGGACCAAATAAGAAAAAAATTGTGGATGAACTTACTCCTGATGAGAATGATATATTCTTAACGAAATGGAGATATAGTGCATTTAAAAAGACAAATCTATTAGAAATTTTAAATGAGCAAGGAAGAGATCAACTTATTATTTGTGGTATTTATGCGCATATTGGCTGCCTTTTAACAGCTTGTGAAGCGTTTATGGATGGTATAGAGCCGTTCTTTGTAGCAGATGCAGTTGCTGATTTTTCATTAGAGCATCATAAACAAGCATTACAGTATGCATCTAATAGATGTGCAGTGACGACATCAACCAACTTACTGCTAAAAGATTTACAAAATGTAAAAGGCGATAAGAGTGAAGGAATCACTTTACAGGAAGTGCATGAACTAGTTGCACAATTACTTCGTGAACCAGTAGAAAGTGTTGAGACTGATGAAGATTTATTAAATAGAGGACTTGATTCGGTCAGAATTATGAGTTTAGTAGAGAAGTGGCGTCGTGAAGGAAAAGAAATCACTTTTGCGGATTTAGCAGAGAGCCCAACTGTTGTTGATTGGTACCGTTTATTATCTCCGCAAACAGAACATGTACTTTAATATAGACTACATAATAAAGGGGTAGTAAAGAATGCCTAATAGTCAAAAGGTTCGTCATTCGTTATCATCTGCGCAGACTGGTATGTGGTTTGCACAGCAATTAGATCCGCTTAATCCGATTTATAATACTGGGGAGTATGTTGAAATAAGCGGAAATATTAATCAAGAAATTTTCGAATTAGCAGTACGTAAAGCTGTAACAGAAGCAGAAGCACTACATGTTCGTTTCGAAGAGGATGAAATGGGCCCATGGCAAGTTATTGAAGAATTACAATTTCATATGCATTTTATAGACGTTCGTAAAGAAGAAAATCCTGAAGAAGCTGCTAAAGTATGGATGAAAAATGATTTATCTATGCCGGTCGATTTGAAGACAGATACATTATTTACTGAAGCACTTATTCAAGTTGAAAATCATCGTTTCTTTTGGTATCAGCGCATCCATCACATTGTGATGGATGGCTATGGATTTTCACTTCTTAGCCAAAAGGTAGCGAAAGAGTATACATCACTTATAGAAAAAACAGACAAGAATGAAAAGTCTTTTGGTTCTATTTCAAAAATTGTACAAGAAGACATTGAGTATCGTGAGTCGAAACAATTTCAGGAAGATCGTACTTTTTGGTTAGAGAAGTTTGCTGATGAACCAGAAGTTGTAAGCTTAGCAGAACGAGCGCCGAGAACATCAAATGGATTTTCACGAGAAACAGCTTATTTATCCAGTTCTAGTACGAAAACTTTACTAGACAATATTAATATTTCGCTAACAAGTTGGCCAGAATTTATTGTCGCTGTAACAAGTATATATATGCATAAATTAACAGGTGCAAATGATATTGTTTTAGGTTTACCGATGATGGGGCGCCTCGGTTCTGTATCTATATTTACACCAAGCATGGTAATGAATTTAGTACCACTTCGTCTCACTGTAACTCCCAATATAACTCTTGCAGAATTATTGCAGCAAGTTTCTAAAGAAATTCGAGACGTACGTCGTCATCATAAATATCGTCATGAGGAATTAAGAAGAGACTTAAAGTTACTAGGTGAAAATCATAGGTTATTCGGGCCGTTAGTGAATGTTATGCCTTTTGATTATGGGCTTAACTTTGCTGGAAATCGTGGAATTACACATAATTTATCAGCAGGACCTGTCGATGATTTATCGATAAATGTTTATAAACGTTTCGATGAAAATGAGTTAATGATTCATTTTGATGCGAATCCGGAAGTATATAATGAAGCTGAACTAGCGTTACATAAAGAGAGATTTATGAAGTTATTAGAATTAGTGATAAATGATGATCAAAAAGACGAGTCGATTGGAAATATAAACATTACTCTTCCTGAAGAAAATCATAAAGTTCTAATGGAATGGAATGAAACTAAAGAAGCTACAGAGTTAATCTCTTTACCTATATTATTTGAAAAGCAAGTACAAAAAAATCCAAATAAAATAGCGGTTACGTGTAACGGAGTAGACTTTACGTATAATGAGCTAAATAAACGAGCAAATGAACTGGCGCACTATTTAGTAGAAGAAGGAATAGGGTCAAATCAGTTCGTAGCTTTAGTGTTTCCAAGGTCAATAGAAATGGTAGTTAGTATGCTAGCAGTTTTAAAGACTGGTGCAGCGTATTTACCGATAGATCCAGAATATCCAGCTGAGCGAATCAATTATATTGTAAATGATGCAAAACCAGTGTGTATCATCACACATTCATCTGTTTCATCTGCTTTAGTTATTGAAAATGATATGAAAAAAATCGAATTAGATCGCGAAGAAACAGAACTAGCGTTAAAAGCATATTCTCATATGAATCTACCATTTAGGAAAGATGAATCACTTTTAAAGCCTGCGTATGCAATTTACACTTCAGGATCAACGGGAAATCCAAAAGGTGTAATTGTTCCTATGGGAGCTTTAAGTAACTTTTTATTGTCTATGGACGATATGTTTTCATTAAATGAAAACGATCATTTAGTAGCAGTTACAACGTTTGCGTTTGATATTTCTGCACTAGAAATTTATTTACCTCTTATTAGTGGTGCAAGTTTAACAATCGCACAAAAAGAAGTAATTCAAGAACCTGCTGTGTTAACGGCATTGTTGCAAGAAGAAAGAGCGACAATTATGCAAGCTACACCGACCCTTTGGCAGGCGTTAGTAATGGAATATCCAGATAGACTACAAGGGCTAAAAGTGCTCGTTGGTGGTGAAGCACTTCCAGCTCATTTAGCAAATACATTAAAAGAATTAGGTTGCTCTATTACAAACTTATATGGACCTACTGAAACGACTATTTGGTCTACTTTCAAGAACATCGACGAAAATGAAATGGGTATACCTCCTATTGGAAAACCGATTTGGAGTACAGATGTATATGTATTAGATGCAGGATTACAACCAGTACCACCTGGAGTAATTGGTGAACTATATATTGCTGGAGAAGGACTTGCGAACGGCTATTTAGGAAAACCAGAGTTAACGGCGGAACGATTTGTTGCAAATCCTTTTGGAGAACGAGGGAAGCGCATGTATCGCACAGGTGATCTTGTGAAATGGCGTAACGATGGTGTGCTGGAATACGTGAGCCGAGCAGATCATCAAATAAAAATCCGTGGTTTCCGAATTGAATTAGCTGAAATTGAAATGGTATTACAACGACATGAAAATATTAAACAAGCAGTAGTAATGGTACGAGAAGATCGCCCAAATGATAAACGAATTATTGCGTATATCGTTGCTGAAGAGAAGGATACAATTAACTTTGCAGAAATTCGTTCTTATGTTTCAGAAAGTTTAGCGAATTATATGGTACCTTCAGCGTTTGTGTTGTTAGAAGAATTACCATTAACACCAAATGGAAAGGTTGATAGAAAGAAATTACCAGCTCCTGATTTTAATGAAATGAATAAGGAGAGAGTTGCTAGAAATCCGAAAGAAGAAATATTATGTGATTTATTTGCAGAAGTACTTGGTGTTTCTCGTATTAGTATAGATGATAATTTCTTTGAAATGGGAGGCCATTCGCTTCTTGCATCTCGTTTAATGGCAAGAATTCGTGAAACGTTAAGTGTCGAATTAGGAATTGGAAAATTATTCGAATCGCCAACTGTTGCGGAACTAGCGAAACAATTAGACCGAGCAAAAAGTGCAAGACCAGCTATTAAGAAAGTAAGTAGACCAAATGAAGTTCCACTTTCATTTGCACAGCGTAGATTATGGTTCTTAAATTGTTTAGAAGGTCCAAGCCCTACTTATAATATTCCATTAGTCATTCGTTTATCTGGAAAGTTGAACGAGGAAGCATTGCAAGGTGCCTTTTACGATGTAGTTGAGAAACATGAAACGCTTAGAACGATTTTTCCTAACGTATTAGGGAGTTCCTATCAGAAAATTTTAGATATGGAAAATTTAAATTTAGAAATGATTATAACAAGAACGTGTAAAGATGAATTAGAAAGTGTGCTTGCAGAGGCGGTAAGATATAGCTTTAACCTCGATGTTGAACCAGCAGTTCGTTTGCAACTATTTACAGTGAATGAAAACGAACATGTATTACTAATTCTATTGCACCATATTGTTGGGGATGGCTGGTCATTACAACCGTTAACAAGAGATTTTACAGCGGCCTATAAAGCACGATGTCAAGGGGAGAGAGTACAGCTGGAGACACTTCCAGTTCAATACGCAGATTATGCACTATGGCAACAGCAATTGCTAGGTGATGAAGCTACACGAGAGAGTCTCATTTCAACACAATTAGATTTTTGGAAACAAGAGCTAAAGGGTTTACCAGATCAATTGGAGTTACCTACAGATTACCAGCGTCCAATTGAAACGAGTTACCGAGGAGAAACAATTCATTTTCAAATAGATGCAGTTATGCATAATAGGTTAGTAGAGCTTGCACGGAAAAACGGGGTTAGTTTGTTTATGGTGTTACAAGCAGGACTTAGTGCACTATTTACAAGGTTAGGCGCAGGTACTGATATACCAATTGGAAGTCCGATTGCTGGAAGAAATGACGATGCACTATCAAATATAGTTGGGTTATTTGTAAATACATTAGTGTTACGTACAAATACATCAGGAGATCCAAGTTTTAAAGAACTATTGAATAGAGTGAAGCAAGTAAATCTTGCAGCTTATGAAAATCAAGATGTTCCATTCGAACGACTTGTTGAAGTATTAAACCCAGTACGTACTCGAAATAGTCATCCGCTGTTTCAAGTTATGTTAGCCTTCCAAAATACGCCAGAAGCAACCTTTGATGCTCCGGATATAGAAGCGAACCTTGAAATTCAAAGCGTCGGCTCTGCGAAATTTGATCTAACATTTGAAATTAGCGAGAGTAACGGAGTTGATGGTACTCCAAATGGCTTACACGGATTGTTAGAGTTTAGTACTGATTTATATAAACGTGAAACGATTCAAAAATTAATAGAAAGATACATTCTGTTATTAGACGATGCGGCGAAAAATCAGGATCAATCAATTGGTAGATTAGAAATATTAACTTTAGCAGAGAAAAATACAGTGTTAGAAAAGTGGAATGGTGGTTTTCAAATTGTACCAGAAATGACATTACCACAATTATTTGAAAAACAGGCTTATATAAATCCGAATTCTATTGCTGTCGTCTTTGAAGATGAAAAATTAACTTATGAAGAATTGAATAAAAAAGCGAATAAAATAGCTCGATTGCTAATAGCAAAAGGAGTCGGTCCTGATCAACTTGTTGCATTAGCAATGCCGAGATCTTTAAATATGGTTGTGAGTTTACTTGCGGTTCTTAAAGCAGGAGCAGGTTATCTTCCATTAGATCCAGATTACCCGTCTGAACGTATTTCATTTATGCTCCACGATGCGAAACCAACATGTGTTTTAACAAATTTAGATGTGGAAATTGAATGTGATGAGGAACTGAAAATTTTAGTCGATGATGAAAAAGTAATAAAAGAAATAGTGAAATATAGTGAAGATAATATTGATGAAATGGAGCGCATGAAGCCACTATCGCCTTCACATATTGCTTACGTTATTTATACATCAGGCTCAACAGGTAGACCGAAAGGCGTTATGATACCTCATCAAAACGTAGTAAGACTCTTAGGAGCAACTGATCATTGGTTCCAATTTGACGCGAACGATGTTTGGACGATGTTCCATTCATACGCTTTTGATTTCTCGGTTTGGGAAATTTGGGGACCTTTATTATATGGAGGGCGTCTAGTCGTAGTACCACATACTGTAAGTCGCTCGCCGAAAGAATTTTTACAAGTTCTTGTTAAGGAAAAGGTTACTGTATTAAACCAAACTCCATCAGCGTTCTATCAATTGATGCAAGCGGATCGTGAAAATGAAGAAATTGGTCAAAGATTATCTTTACGATATGTTGTTTTTGGAGGAGAAGCACTTGAATTAAGTCGATTAGAAGATTGGTATAGTCGACATCCTCATAACGCACCAAAGCTTATTAATATGTACGGTATTACAGAGACGACAGTACATGTTAGTTATATTGAGTTAGATGAGAATATTGTTTCTTTACGCGCGAATAGTTTAATTGGTTGCAGTATACCAGACCTTAAAGTATACGTATTAGACAACTATTTACAACCAGTGCCACCCGGAGTAGTGGGAGAAATGTATGTTGCAGGTGCTGGGCTTGCTCGTGGTTATTTAGGAAGAGCGGGCTTAACTGCAGAACGCTTTATCGCAGATCCATTTGGTAAGTCAGGTACAAGAATGTATCGTACAGGAGACTTAGCGCGTTGGCGTAAAGATGGGACGCTAGATTATATAGGGCGTGCAGATCACCAAATAAAAATTCGTGGATTCCGAATTGAATTAGGGGAAATAGAAGCGGTCATAATGAAACATCCTAAAGTTGAGCAAGTAGCCGTAATTGTACGGGAAGATCAACCAGGGGATAAACGGTTGGTTTCATATATTGTCGCATCTAATCATGAAATGATTGATACGAATGAAATGCGTCAATATGCTGGAGGTAGTTTACCAGATTACATGGTTCCATACGCTTTTGTAGTAGTAAATGAGTTACCTTTAACTCCAAACGGTAAATTAGATAGAAAGGCATTGCCAGCTCCAGAATTTATCGCATCATCTTCTAGTCGTGGACCAAGAACACCGCAAGAAGAAATGTTATGTGACTTATTTACAGAGATTTTAAGTGTACCTCAAATTGGAATTGATGACGGATTCTTTGATCTTGGTGGTCATTCACTTCTTGCAGTGCAGCTTATGAGCCGAATTAAAGAAGCACTTGGAGTGGAACTAAATATTGGAACTTTATTTGCAGCACCTACTGTTGCAGGGCTTGCGGAAAGACTTGAAATGGGAAATGGTCAAAGTGCACTTGATGTGTTGCTTCCATTACGAGCAAGCGGAGAGCAATTACCACTATTTTGTGTACACCCAGCAGGTGGATTAAGTTGGTGCTATGCAGGACTTATGAAATCTTTAGGAACAGATTATCCAATCTATGGTGTTCAAGCACGTGGTATCGCTAAAAATGAAGAACTTCCAAAAAGTTTAGAGGAGATGGCGGCGGATTATTTAAAAAACGTTCGTGAAGTACAGCCTCACGGACCATATCGGTTACTCGGTTGGTCACTTGGAGGAAATGTTGTTCATGCAATGGCAGCGCAACTACAAAATGAAGGAGAAGAAGTAGAATTACTCGTTATGCTGGATTCTTATCCTGGACACTTCTTACCGAATACGGAAGCACCTACTGAAGAAGAAGCATTAATCGCATTACTTGCTTTAGGTGGATATGATCCAGATAATATGGATGGAAAACCACTTACGATGGAAAGTGCAGTTGAAATACTTCGTAAAGATGGAAGTGCATTAGCAAGTCTTGAAGAAGAGACGATTTTGAATTTGAAAGAAACATATGTGAATTCAGTAGGATTGTTAGGGAAATATGTACCGAAAGTTTATAACGGAGATATTTTATTCTTTAGATCTACTGTTATACCAGACTGGTTTGATCCTATTTCTCCAAATACGTGGTTAAATTATTTAGACGGAGAAATTGTGCAGCACGATATTGATTGTAGACATAAAGATTTATGTCAGCCGGGTCCGCTTACAGAAATCGGACAAGTACTGGCGAAATACTTGCAGGAAAAGAAAGGGGTAAGTAAAGTATGACGAATCCATTTGAAAATGATAATTACACATATAAAGTATTAAAAAATGAGGAGGGCCAGTATTCTCTCTGGCCTGTCTTTCTTGATGTACCTATTGGCTGGAATGTCGTACATGAAGAGGCTAGTAGGAATGATTGTTTACAATATGTTGAAAATAACTGGGAAGATTTGAATCCAAAAAGTAATCAAGTTGGCGAAAAAATATTAGTAGGAAAACGATAATGAAGGAAAAAATAAATCCGAAAGTAGTTGTAAGTATCGTATATATAACAGCGATGTTTATGGCTGCGATGGATGCAACAATTGTGAATGTAGCACTGCAAACGATAAGTAAAGAATTACAAGTTCCTCCATCTGCTATGGGGACAGTTAATGTTGGGTATTTAGTTAGCTTAGCTGTTTTCCTTCCTATTTCTGGTTGGTTAGGAGATCGCTTCGGTACGAAAAGAGTATTTCTAACCGCTCTTTTCGTATTTACAACTGCGTCTGCATTATGCGGTGTAGCGAACGATATTACTTCATTGAATATTTTTCGTATCATGCAAGGTGCTGGTGGGGGGCTTTTAACACCGGTGGGGATGGCGATGTTATTCCGAACATTTTCACCAGAGGAAAGGCCGAAAATTTCACGGTTTATTGTGTTGCCAATTGCTGTCGCACCGGCAGTAGGACCAATTATTGGTGGTTTCTTTGTAGATCAAATGTCTTGGCGCTGGGCATTTTATATTAATGTACCGTTTGGAATCGTAGCGTTACTATTCGGTCTACTATTTTTAAAAGAGCATATTGAAAAATCAGCTGGTCGCTTTGATTCTCTCGGTTTTGTTCTTTCAGCACCAGGATTTGCGATGCTAATCTATGCACTTAGCCAAGGTCCATCAAAAGGCTGGGTTTCTCCAGAGATTATAAGTACTGGAATAGCTGGGATTATATTCATTACATTGTTTATCATCGTTGAACTTAAAGTACAGCAACCGATGTTAGATTTACGCTTATTAAAAGAACCAGTCTTTAGAAAAATGAGTCTAATTTCATTGTTTTCATCTGCCGGTTTACTAGGCATGCTATTTGTTTTTCCACTTATGTATCAAAATGTAATAGGAGTTTCCGCACTGGAATCAGGTCTTACGACATTCCCAGAGGCGATTGGATTAATGATATCGTCACAGATTGTGCCATGGTCATATAAGAAATTAGGAGCTCGCAAAGTAATTTCTATTGGATTAGCTTGTACCGCGGTTATCTTTGTGTTATTAAGTTTTGTAAATCACGATACAAATCCTTGGCAAATACGGGCATTATTGTTTGGTATCGGTATTTTCTTAGGTCAGTCTGTCGGTGCAGTTCAATTTTCTGCATTTAACAATATAACGCCACCTTCTATGGGAAGAGCAACAACAATATTCAATGTGCAAAATCGATTAGGATCTGCAATAGGAGTTGCTGTATTAGCTAGCATATTATCTGGGTTTGGAAGTAATGAAATACAGAATAATACACAGGCAGATTTCTTGCCTTATCAAGCTGCATTAATTGGATCAGCACTATTTTTACTCATAGCATTACTATTTTCTTTACGTATTTCTGATAAAGAGATAATGTCAAAGAAGAAGAAAAAGTCGTTACCTGTATTACAAAAAGAGAAAGAAGTTGTAAACGAATAAGTTATAGAATAATAATACTCTTTTGAAATAAAATGATATTGTTTGTTAGAAGGAGAGAGTTTACATGATAGAGAGTAAAGTTGTAGATTCTGTACCAACTCTTAGTGAGAATGATTGTCAAATATGGTGGGCAAGAATTTCCGATTTACAATCATGGCATTACAATTTGCTAAATGATGTAGAACGAGAGAAAGCAAATTCATACCATCATTCGGCAGATCGCGCACGTTTTATAATAGGTTGTGTAATTAGTAGGTTAGTTCTTGGGCAAATACTTTCTATGTCGCCAGTTCAAGTACCAATTGATCGAATGTGCCCAGTATGTAAGTTACAACATGGCAGACCACAATTACCAGAAGGAATGCCACAGTTATCTGTTTCGCATTCGGGTGAGTGGGTTGTTGTTGCATTTACTAAGTCTGCACTTGTAGGCGTTGATGTTGAACAAATGAATCCAAATGTAGATGTTATGAAAATGGCAGAGGGCGTATTAACAGAATTTGAAATCGCGCAAGTTATGAAATTACCAGATGAACAGAAAATGGAAGGTTTTTTAACATATTGGACTCGAAAAGAAGCGGTACTCAAAGCGACAGGTGAAGGACTAATGATTCCACCAGTCCATATTACCGTATCGGCTCCATATGATTCTCCAAATTTGTTGGTTTTTAAGGATAGACAAGAATTAGTAGAAAATACAATGATGGAAGATATAAAGCCAAGTGTAGATTATATTGCTTCCATTGCAATATTTAGTAAAGAAGTAACTGAAATCACACAGATAGATGCAGTAGCGCTTTTAAATTATAGATAAGTTAAATAAAAAATCTTATAGAAGAGGTGTTCCTCATGTTAGTAGCGGAAAATAGAACAAATGAATTCACTTATAATGTACAAGCAATTAAAAATATTTTATTTTCTGGAGATACATCATCTATTTATGCTTTAGAAAAGCTTTTGAATGATACAGTTCAGTTTGATGTTCTCGAACAAGAGGTACTTGATAGACAGTACATCCCGAAAGAAGCAAAGAATTTCTTTGATAAAAACGGAACATTTCTTTACCGTGTATCCAATGTTAGTTATAAAGGAAAAGTGTTATCTGAAAATCTAATTTTTGCGGACACTTCGTTTTTACCAAATACAATTAAGAGTGAATTAGAGAGTGGAAATATTCCAGTTGAAAAACTTATAGAAAAGATGGAAGTGAGAAGAAACGTATTATACGAAGGATATCAGCCATCTGGGAATATTATTGAATTGTTTGATGGATGCTCTGTTACGGCGAATGTGTATCCAACTAGAAAATATCAAATTGTAAGTAACTGCAAATGTATATTTTATATTTGTGAAGTGTATCATGCAGAGAATATAAAGAATCTGCTTAAATAGAAAACAAAAAACCAGCCATTTTATAGGCTGGTTTCTTGTTTATTTCACAGCTTCTTTTAACTCTTTACCTGCTTTAAATGCTGGAACTTTACCAGCAGCGATTTGAATTTCTTCGCCGGTTTGTGGGTTACGTCCTGTACGAGCAGATCTTTCGCGCACTTCAAAAGTTCCAAAGCCAATCAATTGAACTTTATCGCCAGATTGTAATGCAGTAGCAATTGTGTCAAAAACAGATTGTACAGCTGCAGAAGCTTCCTTTTGAGAAATATCAGCGGATTGTGCCACGTTTTTAACTAATTCTGTTTTGTTCATGTTTTCACCTCATAAAAAGTTTTTTAGAATGAATGTTTTAGTATAATGGATAGTATAGAGAAAGCTATTCATATTGTTAGAAAGAATGCTATATAGTTATGTTAATTTCGTTGCAAGAAACTGAATCCCTGCTAATAATTAGGGATTAATTAAGAATTGATGTATAGAAAACACTGTAACATGAGGATGAGGGGGAGTATACGGATGATTTTTCGTGAAAAGGATGAGAAAGAAAGTATATTAATTCGTCAACATGATCATGGTTTTTTAGCTGGAGAAATTGCGAAGCATATAAAAGAAGATTTTTTTGAAGATGATACATACTTAAAAGCAGCTATTGATGCAATATATGAGCATGATAGAGGATGGATAGAACTTGATAAAGTACCAATTTTGAATGATGCTAAAAATATTCCGTATACATTTATGGACTGTCCTAGCTCGTTACGCTTTGTTTTTTATACGATTGGTTTGAATGAAATTGAAGATTCAAATCCATACGGAGCATTACTTTGTAGTAAACATTTTTTATCATTCCCATTAAATGAGGAAGATGAAGAGATGATGTCTTTTTATAAACATGAATTGGAACGACAAAAAATAATTTTGAAAACGTTAACAAAAGAACAATTTGCGATGTTCGATAAACATTATAGATTATTAAAGTTTTGCGATGAACTTTCTTTATATGTATGTATGAATAAACCTGGTGTAGAAAAGAAAGATGAAATTGATTTGTTTAAAGATGGTTTTGAAGGAACAGAAATGTTTAATAGTAAGGAGGAGAAACCTGTTCAAGCAGAGTGGGTGGACGAGGAAACAATTCGGATTACACCGTTTCCATTTCAAACGGAATTTCATACGTATGTAAAATATAAAACTATAAATAAACGTGAAATTGAAGGGAAAGGGATTGCAAAGGCTGATAGAAAAGCGGAAATGAAAAAGCAAAAGATTTGTTTCATACAGTAAGGTGCTAATTGATAAGGGTGACATATGTTCAGAAAGAAGGGGGAATATAGTTTCTAGGAAAGAGAATCTTTGATTGTTAAGGTCACTCTTTCATATGAAGATTGAATAAGATAACGAAAAAAGGAATGCTCATTATGTATGAGTCATTCCTTTATCAATAGATTAACTTGCCTGCTTTTTATGACTTTCTTTCAATTTCTCTTCTTGTAAAAAGCGATTCGTTTCAGCTACAACAATGCCACTTAAACCAATTAGACCAATTAAGTTTGGAATCGCCATAAGTCCATTTGCAATATCAGCAAATGTCCATACGATGCCTAATTTTAAATTCGCACCAATAGCAATCATGACGATAAAGATTGCTTTATAATATTTCACAGCGCCTTCTCCAAATAAATAAGCCACGCATTTTTCACCGTAATACGACCAGCCTAAAATAGTAGAGTAGGCGAATAATATAATCGCGATACCGAGAATCATACTACCAGCAGTGCCAAATACAGATTGGAACGCAAGTGTGGTAGCTTCAACGCCAGTTTTACCAGACTTCCATGCACCTGTAGTAATTAATACTAGCCCTGTAATGGTACATACAATAAACGTATCTAGAAAAGTACCAGTCATAGAAACTAAAGCTTGCTTTGCAGGGGAATCTGTTTTTGCAGCAGCCGCGGCAATTGGCGCACTACCTAAACCAGCTTCGTTTGCAAATACACCGCGCGCCATTCCGATTTGAATAGCTGATGCAACTGTTGCACCGATAAAACCACCAGCAGCTGCAGTACCATTAAATGCACCAGAAAAAATAAGTGAGAATGCTTCTGGAATTTGATCGTAGTGATAGAAAATAATAATAAGACCAGCAATGATATAAAAGAAAGCTTTAATAGGAACGATATATCCTGTTACTTTCCCAATTTTTTTAACGCCGCCTAAAATAACAATAGCAATTAAAAAGGACATGAATATACCAGTTAAAGCAGGAGGGAAAGAGAAATTAATTCGCATTGCCTCTGCTACTGAGTTAGACTGCACCATATTACCGATACCGAAAGAAGCAGTTGTACCGAATATAGCAAATAAAACCGCAAGCCATTTCTTACCTAAACCACGCTCTAAATAATACATTGGTCCACCTGAATATTCACCATTTTCATTACTAACACGGTATTTCACCGCAAGAATTGCTTCGGCATATTTTGTTGCCATACCGAACAAGGCAGTAACCCACATCCAAAAGATTGCACCGGGTCCACCGATTGTCACAGCAGTTGCAACACCGGCTATATTTCCCATACCAATCGTTGCCGCCATAGCTGTCATAAGGGCTTGGAAGTGGCTAATATCTCCAGCGGAAGATGCATCTTCTGATTTTTTAAATGCTAGTTTGTGAGCGTATAATAGTTTACTAAACTGTAAACCCTTTAAACGCACTGTGAGAATGATACCAGTACCAACGAGTAACAACAACGTTGGTAATCCCCACACATAGTGATTCATTTGTTCTAAAACTTTACTTACTGTTTCCATCTGTATTCTCCTTTTTTAGAAAAAATAAAAACCACTTCAAGTAAATGAAATGGTCTCTGGAGAAACAAGGGATAGAAAAATAAACCGATACAAATCGGCTTTTTCTTTCGCTTGTCTCTGTCCTTTTACCTGAGAGATTATCCGCTATAGTAGCGGATTTGCTCCTTCGGTGCTCGTTTTCCTCCGCGCTATATAAAGCGAGAGGGAGTCTCTCCAGAGATTCGTCCCCATGCAGTTCTACTTGTAACCAAGACCTGAGAGTTTCAAAGTTGGTTCAGCAACTTTTTGCCCCGTCGGTAGATCAATAGACCTTCTCCTGAATGGTTCATCCGAATTATAAAAATTATAAGAACATTGATTGTAAATCAATAAAAACATTATAGACAGACAAAATGTGAATTGCAATCTTTTTTTATTTTAAAATAGTAAACAGTTTAATTTTTTTGCAAGTCCTAATTTCTCTTCAACTTCAGTTAAAGTAGATAAAGCGCTGACAATATGTTGATCTGCAAGCCCTAAAGCATGTTTAGTATTTTCAATTGTTTCATTGGATGGAGTAGAGTTATTTGCTCCGTCTATGATTAAATCTGCTGCGTTTTTCATAAATTTAGAAGCAGTCTTAAATTCAGTTGTGAAATAAACTAGTTGTTCTTGTATTTGTACTTCCGATATATTTTCATTAATTTTCAAAGTATCTATTTCGTTTATAATTTTTTCGTATTGCTTGGAAATAGCAGTCATTGTGACTAATAGTTTATCTTTGTCTACTGAATCTGCGTTCGTGTTAATCTCTTCCCAGGCAGGCAACCAATCTTTTTCGATGATGTCATTATAATTTGTCGTTAATTCATCAATTTTTGGTTGTAATTTAGTTTTAAAACTTTTTGTATCAATTGTTTCTACGGTAGTTTTTTCGTTAATTTTTTTATCTGTGGTTGTGTAGAAAATCGTACAGGTAATAATAAAAATAGAAATAACTATTGTCCATTTATTAAAAAATAATTTCTTCAATGGGTAATACCTCCAAAAATAAATATCTTTTAATTATAATATATAACAATAATATTGTTGATAATAGAGAAAATAGTCTGGAATTGATTTAAATTATATTTTTTCTATACATAAATAATTAAAATAAGCAAAATGGTGAAAGTAATATAAGAGAAAAGAGGGTTTTTAGTGAAAATGAATAGAAAAAAACTAGTTTCAAATATTTCAATGGCCATGCTATTAGTTAGCTTATTTGCACTCATATATCTGGACAAAGAATCTAAAATTGAAGATTTTCCAGTACCAATGTCAGCAATCTATATTAACGATGATAAAGAAGAGGATTATAAATATATAAGTGTAATGCCTATTACAAAGGCAAGTGGATGGGAGAACTTAGGGGAAAACGGGCATACTGTTAGTTTTAAAAAAGGAGAGAGGAAGGTAACTGTATTACATTATCCAGGAGAAATTACGTATTACCTATTTGAAAAGTAAATGGAATGAGTCATAGACAACGCGATTTTACTAAGTAGTTTATGGCTATTTGTATTTTTAAAAAGAGGTTAAATCTATCAATTACAAGGTGTTTTGTTATAAAGAAGAGAATACAAAAATGGTATAAGAAAATAAAAGGAGATATATTCAATGGAAAACGAAGCCATACGTGCGGTTGAGGAATATCGTAAAGATTTAAATGCTGGTAACATTGAGAAAATAAATAGTTGGGTATCAGATGATTTTATAGGTTACTTTGGGTATTACAGTGATAAAGACTATGAGGTATACCGAGGCGATACATATAAAGAAGATAATATTGAAACTTTAAAAAGTTATGAAGGACAAAAACCCTATTGGAAATATAAAGATTTAGCAAACAGTTTAAGAACGGAGAGCGAACTGATTTTATCTGCAATTGTAGATTTTTATGTGCAGGATAAAAAAGTAGCATCCGTTTTAGCGATGGAAGTTTTTAAGAAAGAAATGGATGGCTGGAAGTTATATAGACAGCATATGGAAAGATATGCGGTATGATTTGAAAAATAAATGATGATAAAAGTGAAAGGATGTAAACGCCCTTATAAGAGTGTTTACGTCCTATTTTTCTATTTTTAATTCTGAATTATTCGAATTATAATATACGTATGGAATAAAATGATTTTTGTATGGAAGTGAGGTGATAATTTGCCAAGTATAAAAAAAATAGGACGTTTTTGTCCTACAGATGATGAAGGATATATTATAAATGATGCACATATTGAAAAAGTGCAACCTATGTTTATGGAGGTAATACAGGAAATAAAAAATACTTGTTGTGAATTGTTACAGGATGATTTACACAGTGTTTATATAAGAGGTTCAATTCCAAGAGGGATTGGAATTGAAGGGGTTGCTGATATAGATGTAATTATATTGGTGCGAAAGGATCCAAAATTAATAGACTTAAGTTGGCGAGAGAAGCTAGAAGTTCAAAGTTTAAAAAAGTTTAATTGTATATCAGGAGTGGAGTTAAGTTTTTACAGTGAAAAAGAAGTGATAAATCCCAATCGTTTTTCTTTTATAAGCTTTATTATACAGACACATGGTGTTTGTATACTGGGGGAGGACGTAAAATTGTCTTTACCTAAATATAAAGTGAATCAAGAGTTAGCCTATGTACACCTTATTCAACTGCGGAAACAAATTGGACAAGCACGCAAAGAGTTAATACATAATAAAGGCGTGAAAGATATAGAAGATTGTTGTCGTTGGATAATGAAGATAATAATCAGGGCAGGTCTTGCACTAACGATTGATAGAGAAGGGCTCTACTCTAGAGACTTATACCCAGCATATATATTATTTAGTAAGTATTTTCCCAAACAAGAAAAAAATATGAGAAAGACATTACAATATGTAATTGAGCCGGTAAATGATATAAATGAAATTTTAATGTTTTTAGATACATTTGGTGAATGGTTGATAGAAAAAGCGGATGATTTTTTGAATACTGTAGATAACTAGAATAATATAATTATATTATGTAAACAAAAAGAAATAGGGAGTAAAATTAATGTTCGTGTAGGTGGAAAAGTAGAAAGTATTGAAAGTGGGAAATGGATCGTATCATAAGGGGGAATTAAAAATGTTACTAAAAACAATCTACTGTAAAGTGGAAGAAGAGAAAAAAGAGTTATTTTCAATCGCACAAGAAAAATGGCGTGATATACAGCATCTAGATGGATTTCAAGGACAATTTGGTGGATGGAATAAAAATGAGGCATGTGTATTTACTTTATGGGAAGATCGAGGTGCATATCAATCATTTATGAATGGTACTCACGATACCATTTATGTAAATAGTAATCAAGAGGATACGTTTCTTTCATGTGAAATTGAATTGTTTCAAACGTTGTATGATATAACTGAAAAGCCTTTGAATGACGTTGTTACAGAAGGAACATTCGTAAGAGTTGCTATATGTGATGTAAAGGTTGGAAAGGAAAAGTATTTTTTACATAAACAAGAAACAATTTGGAATACAGGAATGGAAAAAGCAAAAGGGATGTTAGCTGGATTTGTTGGGAAGTCTTTAAAAACTGAAAATCGTTACATAGTGTTAACTTATTGGAAAGATGAAATGGCACATCGAAATTATGTAGAAGAGATTTTCCCTGAGTTGTATAAACTAGCTAATATTCATGATGACTTAGAAGATATAAGAGGTAAACAAGCTATATGTAAGGAAGAGTGGCTTGTATATTAAGTGTACAAAACGTGCATAAATGAATGTATAATAAAGATATTTTCTTATAAACGAGTAATTAATAGAAGACGTTATATACCCTTTCATGTTAATATATTTAAGTTATAATAGAAGGCTTACCCTTTTGTATTGTACGGTAGAAGCAGTGTGAGCTTGAAATTTTGTTTAGAAAAGGATGTGCCTAATTTGCGTATCAATAAATTTATTAGTGAAGCTGGAAAAGCGTCTCGACGTGGAGCAGATAAATTAATTAATGAGAGAAGAGTAATTATTAACGGTAAGGTTGCAAAAATTGGTGACCAAGTCAATCCAGGTGATGATGTGCGCGTAAATGGAGAGCAACTTCGTATTGCTCGAGATCACGTATATATTGCTTTAAATAAACCAGTAGGTATTACATGTACGAGTGAAAAAGCTGTAAAAGGTAACATTATCGATTTAGTGAACCATCCTTTACGAATTAGTCATATTGGACGTCTTGATAAAGACTCAGACGGTTTAATTTTGTTAACGAATGATGGTGATATCGTTAATGAAATTTTACGTGCTGAAAACAAACATGAGAAAGAATATATCGTTTCAGTAGATAAGCCAATTACACCTGATTTCTTAGAAAAAATGGCAGCTGGTGTGAAAATTTTAGGAACAAAAACGCTTCCTTGTGAGATCACACAGTTATCAAAATATGAGTTCAACATTATTTTAACACAAGGGCTAAATCGCCAAATTCGTCGTATGTGTGAAGCTTTAGGTTATCAAGTATACACGTTAAAACGTACGAGAATTATGAATATCGAATTGAATAATTTACCTGTTGGACAGTGGAGAGATTTATCGAAGAAAGAGAAACGACGTCTATTTTCAGACTTAAATTACGAACCACAAGATTGGTAAAATTGAGAAGAGGAAACCAAGAATCTATTTTTGGTTTCTTTTTTTATTAAATAAAAAAACTTTTTTAAACACTTGCAATAATAAAATGAATAGGATATAGTAAATAACAATTAATGGATGTACTTATAAAAGCAAAGAAAAGGACACGAGTTATTTTGCCCGGTTATACAGAGAGGGAAGGAAAGCTGAGAACTTCCTAACGCAGAAAAATAACTTACCACCTTAGAGCTGCACTAGGGAAATTAAGTATCTAGTGCCGTGTAAGCGACGTTATCGCAAAAGAAGCCATTATGTTTTTTATGATGGGAATCTGGGTGGAACCACGAATATAAGCATATTCGTCCCTAATTTTTAGGGATGAATATGCTTTTTTGCATTCAATTTCATAATAAGCGAAGAAAAGGACACGAGTTATTTTACCCGGTTATACAGAGAAGGAAGGAAAGCTGAGAACTTCCTAACGCAGAAAAATAACTTACCACCTTAGAGCTGCACTGGGGAAATTAAGTATCTAGTGCCGTGTAAACGACGTTACCGTAAAAGAAGCCATTGTATGTTTACGATGGGAATCTGGGTGGAACCACGGGTATAAGCACACTCGTCCCTATTTTAGGGATGAGTGTGCTTTTTATTATGAAATGGAGAGATGAAAAATGAAAGAACAAATGATTGAAATTAAATTTCCAGATGGTAGTGTTAAAGAATTTGCAAAAGGAATTACTTTAGAAGAAATTGCTGGATCCATTAGTGGTAGTTTAAAAAAGAAAGCAGTAGCGGGGAAAGTAAATAATCAGTTATATGATTTACGCCGAAATATTGAAGAAAATGCGGAAGTAGAAATCGTTACTATAGATTCAAATGAAGGGGTAGAAATTGCAAGACATTCTGCGGCACATATTTTAGCGCAAGCTGTAAAGAGAATGTATGGCAATGTAAACCTTGGGGTAGGGCCTGTTATTGAAAATGGATTTTATTATGATATGGACCTTCCTAGTAGTGTGAACGTAGAAGATTTACCGAAAATCGAAAAAGAAATGAAAAAGATTATAAATGAAAATGTAAAAATAGAGCGAGTTGAAGTCTCAAGAGAAGAGGCGAAAAAACTGTTTCATGAAATGAATGATCACCTGAAATTAGAATTGTTAGAAGCAATTCCTAGTGGGGAAAGTGTAACACTATATAAACAAGGTGAATTTGTAGATTTATGTAGAGGACCACACTTACCGTCAACAGGCTATTTGAAAGCATTCCAATTAACTCACGTTTCCGGTGCATATTGGCGAGGTGATAGTAACAATCAAGTGCTTCAGCGTATATATGGCGTTGCGTTCTCTTCTCAAAAAGAATTAGAAGAGTATTTACATTTCGTTGAAGAAGCCGCAAAGAGAAATCATCGTAAGTTAGGTAGTGAGCTAGAGTTATTTATGTTTTCAGAAGAGGCTCCGGGAATGCCATTTTATTTACCGAAAGGCCAGATTATCCGAAATGAATTAGAAGCATTTTTAAGAGAAATTCAAAAAGAGTATAAGTATCAAGAAGTACGTACTCCGTTTATGATGAACCAAGAATTATGGGAGAAATCAGGACACTGGGGACATTACAAGGATAACATGTATTTCTCAGAGGTAGACAATAAAAGCTTTGCATTAAAACCGATGAACTGCCCAGGACATATGCTAATGTTCAAAAATAAATTACATTCTTATCGTGAATTACCAATTCGTATGTGTGAGTTTGGTCAAGTACACCGACACGAATTTAGCGGGGCATTAAACGGATTATTAAGAGTACGTACTTTCTGCCAAGATGATGCTCATTTATTTGTAACTCCAGAACAAATTGAAGATGAAATTAAATCCGTAATGGCGCAAATTGATTACGTTTATAAAACTTTCGGATTCGAATATGAAGTAGAGCTTTCTACTCGTCCAGAAGATTCAATGGGGGATGATAAGTTATGGGAGCAAGCAGAAGCGGCGTTAGAAAATGTATTACATTCATTAAATTGTAAATATAGACTAAATGAAGGTGACGGTGCATTCTACGGACCGAAAATTGACTTCCACATTAAAGATGCTTTAAATAGAAGTCATCAGTGCGGAACAATTCAGCTAGATTTTCAAATGCCAGAAAAGTTTGATTTAAATTATATAGATGAGAAAAATGAAAAGAAAAGACCAGTTGTTATTCACCGAGCAGTTTTAGGATCTTTAGACCGCTTCTTAGCTATATTAATTGAGCATTTTGGAGGTGCATTCCCGGCATGGGTAGCACCAGTTCAAGTAAAAGTCATTCCTGTTTCAAATGCAGTTCATGTACAATATGCAGATGAAGTTGCAGATAAATTAGCACAAGCTGGTGTTCGTGTAGAACGAGATGTACGGGATGAAAAGTTAGGATATAAAATAAGAGAAGCACAAATGCAAAAAGTTCCTTATGTTCTTGTTATTGGGGATAAGGAAATGGAGAACGGAGCTGTAAATGTACGTAAATATGGGGAAGAAAAATCAGAAGTTATTGAATTAGGTGTATTTGTGGAAAGTATGAAAGAGGAAATAAATAATCGGAAATAGAGTTTGAAAAGAAAACACACCACTTCAAAATGGTGTGTTTTCTTTTTTACCTTACAAAAATGTAAGGTAAATGTAAGCGAAATCGAAGGAACGAGTGTTAGAAAAGTGAGAATATGAAATAGGAAAAAGGATTGCGTAACTCGTACAATCCTTTCTGATTGAAAAATTAAAAAATTATTAAGGATTTACATGAGAAAAAGATAAGAAATATGTGAGAAATTAAATTTATACAAAAGGGATGGAGTGAAAGAGATGTCAACTAATGTAGTTACTGTAGAAAGTGTAGAAAAAACGTATGGGAAAAGAAATGAGAATCAGTCAAAAGCGTTAAGGGGCGTATCATTAAATATTAAAGAAGGGGAATTCGTCGGGATTATGGGTCCTTCTGGCTCTGGAAAAACGACACTACTTAATGTGATTAGTACACTGGATCAAGCGACAGGTGGCAGTGTGACAATAGCTGGCACAAATATTACCTCAATGAAGGGGAATGCTTTATCAGATTTTCGATCTCAAAAATTAGGGTTCATTTTTCAAGATTTTAACTTACTAGAAAACTTATCAATTTATGAAAATATTGCTTTACCACTTTCTTTGCAAGGAGTACCTTCAAGTGAGATTACTGGAAAGGTGAATGAGGTTGCGAAGAAATTAGGGATTACTGAAATTTTAACGAAATATCCAACTGCTGTTTCTGGTGGACAAAAGCAAAGAACAGCGGCAGCTCGAGCTTTAGTACATAATCCAGCAATCGTATTAGCAGATGAACCGACAGGAGCGCTTGATAGTAAAAATGCAAAAAGCTTATTAGAAGCGATGCAAGATTTACATGAAAATCACAATGTAAGTATTTTAATGGTAACACACGATGCATTTAGTGCGAGTTATTGTGAACGTATTTTATTTATTCAAGACGGCCTTCTATACAAAGAGTTAAAGCGTCAAGGAACACGAGAAAATTTCTATCAAGACATTTTAGGTGTGCTCGCTCATATGGGCTCAGCTGCTGAGTCTAAATAGGGGGGCGAGACTATGTTATTTAAATTATCACGTCATAGTATGAAAAAAATGTTAAAAGATTATATGGTTTTACTTATTGGTCTCGTTATTAGTATTAGTATTTTCTACATGTTCCAAACGATGGCGATGAATAGTGAATTCACGAAGGATAATAGTCTTATTAGTAGTATTAGACTCGTATTTTGGGTAGGGGCAATACTATTATCTTTCATTACTGTATTTTATATTATATATGCTAATTCTTTCTTGCTCACATTAAGAAGAAAAGAACTCGGTATGTATATGATGCTCGGTGCGAAAAAGAAAAAAGTAGCGCAATTATTATTTATTGAAACATTCGGTATGGGTATTGTCAGTATTATTATCGGGATTTTAGTAGGGATGTTACTTGCAAGTGTAGCAGGAAACTTTTTAATGAATGGTATGGAAATTTCAGCGAAAGGTAGTTACTCATCTGTATATACACCAGCAATCTTAGTTACAGCTATTTTCTTCTTAATACTATTTTTTATTACTGGTTTAATGAATAGCATCCGGTTATTACGCAAAACAGAACTAGAGTTAATTCGTGAAGATGAAACACTAGATGAAGTGAAGAAAAGTAAAACTCGTATTATTATAATGACAGTACTCGGTATATTGCTAGTAAGTACAGGATACTACTTTATGGTAAATATAAAAACATATGCCGAACTTGGTTTTATAATAGCGACAATCGTTACAACACTTGGAACATATTTTATCTTTAGTTCATTGCTCCCGTTTTTTGTGATGAAAATTAAAGGGAATAAAAAACGAAATGAAACGGGCTTAAATAGTTTTACATATGCCCAGCTACGTTTTCGCGTAAATAGTTTATCGAGAGTATTAGGTACGGTAGCGATGTTAATTGCATTAGGTGCAGGAGCAATGACGGCAGGTATGGCGTTTCAAAAAAACGTGGGTATTATGACAGACTTTTCTCGTGTATATGATGTTGTAATTCATGATCCAAATGATCAAGATACAGCGGCCTTGAAAGAAATGGAAATTGTGGAAGAAAGCAAATATAAGTATAAAGTAGATGGAGAAGCGGTTTATTATTTACGTAACGACTTAACTGCGAAACCACCACTTGTTTCCGATCACTTTGATACAAAAACTTTAAAAGAGCCTGCTCGTAAACGTGTGGCTGAATCTTTAACTGAACCTGTATATTCTGCTTTGGAAGCTCCCGAAGCAGCGAATAAGCTGCCTCGTATGCCAAAAGATTGGGAAGATGCAGTTGTAAGAGAAATACAAATTACACATAATCAATTTAACGGAAAACCTGTAAGAATTGCTGATGAAGAACACTACAAAGCAGTTCAAGGAACGGAACATAGTGTAACATTAGCAATAGTAGATGATATGAAAAAATATAAACCATTGTTGCTCGATATAGATAAGAGGCAAAAAGAATTAATTGAAACAACAACAGGTACAAAAGTAGAACTATATACAAAAATGACAATTTATCAGTTTATGAACAGTTTCATGAGTGGAACAATGTTTATGGGATTTTTCCTTGGAATTGCCTTTTTAGCAATGATGGCAAGTTCGCTAATGTTCAAAATATTAACAGGTGCTTCTCGTGATGTACGCCGTTATGAAATGTTACGAAAAATCGGTGTGAGACGTAGTATGTTAACAAAAAGTATATATAAAGAAATTTCATATTTATTTATCTTCCCAGCAATCATTGGAATTTCACACGTGTTAGTAGGGCTTAACTTATTCAGCTTTATACTAGTTGACCCGTTTGTAAAGGTGTGGGTGCCAATCGGGATTTTCTTAGTCATTTATTTCATTTATTACTGGATTACCGTCCAACTTTATAAAGGTATGGTAATGCCGAAAGAAGAAGTAACGAAATAGTTTAAGAAAAGAGTCCTTGTTTAGAAAACAAGGGCTCTTTTCTATATTTGTAATACATTGTGATCGAGTCTTTCTACGAATTGTGTATTGAAAATTAAGAAAATATTAAGGGTTTATATAGCGGAAAGTTAAGAAGTGTATGGGATATTAAGTATGTGCAAAAGAGCAAGATGAAATTGTCATATATTCATATTATTTTGAGGGAGTTTTACAGAATTAAATTGATGTTTATATAAGTTTAAAAGAAAGGAGACTACTTATGAAGAAGATAAAAAAATTAATAAAACTAATAAAACTTATTGGGGTCATCACTACACTATTATTAATCGTAGCACTAATATTTCCTACATGGACTTCGCAAATAAAGGGAAGGAACAGTATAAGTACATTAGAGCAAGTAGAGATAAATGGAAGTGGTCATGAAATTATGATACGCGGCAAAGATAGGAACAATCCGGTTATTATTTTTGTACATGGTGGACCAGGTACTTCAGAAATACCATATGCTCAAAAATACCAAAACTTATTGGAAGAGAAATTCACAGTTGTTAATTACGATCAAAGAGCGAGCGGGAAGTCGTATCATTTCTTTGAAGACTATTCGAATATTACATCAGATCTTCTTGTAGAAGATGTATTAGCTATGACAGATTATGTTTCAAAACGTCTTGGTAAAGAAAAAGTAATATTGGTTGGTCATTCTTACGGTACATATATTGGAATGCAAGCTGCCAATAAAGCTCCTGAAAAATATGAAGCATATGTTGGCATAGGGCAGATGAGTGATACAGTAGAAAGTGAAATGGATAGTCTAAACTATGTGATTGAACAGGCACAAAATGCTGGGAATACAGATGAGGTTTCCTATTTAAATGGGTTGACCGAAAAAATTAAAAATGGTGATACATACACTCCGAGAAATTATGTTGCGAAATATGGTGGAACATCAAGACTTATTGAAAATCCAGATGGTGATAACATCGGAATGTTACTCAGTAATGAATATAACTTGTTAGACGTAATTCGTTATAATGTTGGATTATCACATTCTCAAACTGTCTTATTAGAAAAGGATTTAAAGAGTCCATTGCCTACTAAGGTGACTAAAATGAAATTACCGCTTTATTTCCTTATGGGGACATATGACTATAACACTTCATTTCAGGCAGCAAAAACATATTTTGATACGATTGAAGCAGAACAAAAAGAATTTATTACTTTTGAGAAATCAGCTCATTATCCACAATTTGAAGAGAAAGAAAAATTTTACAAGTGGATGTGCGATACATTTGTAAAATAAATAAAGTGTATCTGAACTTTAGAGAATTAATATAGTTAGCGAGACGTATCAAGATTTTTGATGCATGGTATTAACTGAAGCGAAGTTATATAAAAAGACTCTTGTATAAATGACAAGAGTCTTTTTATAATGTTCTCGATACAGAAGGAAAAGATTGGATAATAGTCGAAAAATATAATATAACTTCCAAGAAATGACTAGATTAATAAAATTTTGTCGAGAGAAAGGATACGAAGTATGAAAGAAATGCTACAGTTATTTCGCAACAAAGTGTATGCACGTTTTTTTCTAGCAAATATTTTAGAGCGACTCGGTTCTATGATTGCTGGAGTTTCTTTAATGTTTTATTTGCTAGATCAATACGGAAAACAACCAGTTTACGCAACGATGACACAAATTATGATGGCATTACCTGCATTAATCTTTTTTCTATTAGTAGGGACAGTAGTAGATCGTTTTGATAGACAGCGTATATGCACGGTAAGTAACATATGTTGTTCGCTCTGTAATATTGGAATTCTAATTTCGCTTTATTACGGGATGATTATACTCGTCTTTATATTTTTATTTTTGGAAAATGCATGTATACAATTTTTCTCTCCATCAGAACAGTCGATGATACAGGGAGTAGTTGAATCCGATCAATACGGTGCAGCAGCAGGTGTGAATCAAATGGTGAATAGTTTGTATGCTTTGTTTGGTGTAGGAATTGCAACGATGGTGTACTGGACTTTTGGAATATACGGGAGTATTTTAGTAAATACGCTCACTTTTATTATGAGTGGTATTTTGATTCAAACGATCTCCATTCCAGAAAAAGTGCGTTTGCCAAACGGTAGAACAAAATGGAAAGAAGTTAATTTGAAAATGTTAATAACAGAGTTTCAAGAAGGGATCAAGTATATATATCAAAATGACACTTTAAAAAAATTACTTTTAGGATTTATCGTATTTGGACTATTAAATGGTATTTTAAGCGTATCCACTACTTACATATTAAAATATAAATTAGCACCAACAACGTATGAAAGTTTAGCGATGGTGGGTGGTGTAGTTGGAGGGATTTCATTACTAATTGGAAGTATAGTAGCAACAAGTGTAGGGAAGAAATATGCACCCAAGCCTATTATTGTCTTTGGTATGGCAGGCTCAGGGGTCTTTTTCGGTATGTGTTACTTTGTAAACCACGTATGGTCTTTTTATGTGTGTATCGCTTTTGCGACTTTCTTTTTACCGTTTATTAATGTTGCAATTATGGGCTGGATGTATGAAATTGTAGAAGAATCATTCATGGGACGTGTTCAAAGTTTACTTAGTCCATTAACTACAGGATTCCAGCTGTTATCTCTCGGTGCGATAGCGATGTTGTTCCCGAAATGGATTCGTGCAGATACGTTGTTTATTATTTTATTTAGTTTATTATTTTTTGTTACGTGTTTATATCAAGCCATTTTACCTAGTGGGAAGAAACGGGTGCAAAGTATAGCTGAAGAGATGTAATATATGTGGTTTTTGGTTTCTGAATATTCTATCTAACGGTAGGGGGAAATCGTTATGTTGATGCGAATTGCAAAATGGTGTGGGGTTACTTGTTTACAACTAGTAGCTGCCATTTTATGTATAATCTGTCTAGGCGCGCTACCGCGTTTATTTAAGGGATTGCAAATTGATTTAATCGGTTTTTGGAACACGATTGTCTTTCTTGGAGGGAAGATACTTCAACCGGGTGAAATTACATATGGATTTCGAGACTCAAGAAAATTATTTCCGCAAATATGGATTCATTATTTTGAAACGATGATTGTATTTCTAACAGCGTTTTTACTATCTTTGCTTATAGCGTATATACTTGTCGTTTGGGTATTGCAGCGTTCTCATATGAAACAAAAAATGTGGAACGGGGTTTTTCTTACGCTTGAGAGTATACCGGATATTTTACTTATTTTATTATCGCAACTTCTTGTCGTAATTATGTTTCAAAAAACAGGATTTATGCCGGTCAAACTGGCTGGATTAGGGGAAGAAAGGATACGTTTGTTACCAATTATATGTCTTACAATGCCAACAACATTATTGTTTATTAAACTGTTGTTATTACGGTTTAAAGAAGAATTAGAGAAAGATTATAGTTTGTTTGCCAAGAGTAAAGGGCTAAGCTTACGGCATATTTTGACACAGCATATTTCAAGAAATGTTTTATTAACGACAATTTATTACGCGAAAACAAATATTTTATTTATGCTTTCTAATTTATATATTATTGAATGGATATTTAATACATATGGTATGTTTGTTTTTGTAAAAGAAAATTCTAAATTAGAAATATTTACAGTGAGTCTAGTAATATTATACGTACCGCTTTTTATACTATTTCGTATATTGCATACGCTTTTACAAAATGTTATAAAGGAGCGTGTGTAACATGTGGCAAGTTGTAAAAAGAGATGTGAGATTTTGGATAGGTGTTACTTTTTTGAGTGTACTAATGATTATTAGTATTGGATATACGGTGCTTTTTGATGGGAATATTCGTGAACTTACGATGATGTATAACGAAAAAGGGGAACTAGAGGCAGCCCCATTTTCGCCATCAAGTAAATTTTGGTTTGGAAGTGATGTGAAAGGCCGTGACCTTGTTCAATTAATCATAGAAGGCGCGAAGTGGACAGTTGGAGCGAGTATAATTATAGCGATTTTACGAGTTATAGTTGGCGGGGGAATTGGTTTACTTCTTGGTATGTATGGTAAACGTTCTTTTCCGGTTATTTCATCCTTTTTTGATCCTTTTAGTATTGTACCGATGGTTATGATTTCTTATTTTATGTTAAATGAAGTTTTAACGTTTGATAGTGGAGCGGAAGTTGTGCCGTTATATTTTCGTGTGGCATTTCAAATTATAGTACTTGTATGCCTTGCTGTACCGACGGTTATGTTGTATGTAGCGCAAGAAGTAAAGCGTATTAAGAAAGAAGAATTTATGTTGGCAGCTACTGTGCTCGGCGGAAGTAAGTGGCATAGGTTGAAGCGTCATATATGGCCGCATATGTTACCATCATTTCTTTTATTAGTAGCCCAACAATTTGTGAGTGTACTATTGCTTCTTTTGCATCTTGGATTACTTAAGTTATTTTTTGGAGGAACGATATTATTTGGATTAGATGCAGATAGTGTAACAAAAGAATGGACTGGCCTGATTGGTCAAAACTTCCGCCATTTAACCACACATACATGGATTGTACTTATACCAATTGCTTTCTATAGTATGACGATCTTGTCAGGCAATCTAATTAGTAATAGTATGCAAGATGCGATTAAATTAGGAAATGTAAAAATACCTAAGAGCAAGGATAAAGAAGTAAAGGAAGAAAAACGAGTACAAACTAATGTGAATGATTTTTCTTTTTATAGAGAGATACAAAAATAAAAAAGATAGCTGAAGACATATCGTTTTCAGCTATCTTTTTTTGTTTATAGTGGTGGTAAATCAATCTTACCTTCTTCAAATAATTCTTTTATCATATGCTTCGTATAACCAGCGGCCTGACCAAAGGTGATTTTTGCTGGCATTGGTGCTTCATTTGCATCTACAACTACATCAATAATACACGGTCTATTTTGTTTTACCGCATTTTCGAAAGTAGGAAGTAGTTCATCTACATTCTCAACACGGTATCCAATACCTCCGCATGCCTCTGCGTATTTTGCAAAATCAGGGTTTGTTAAGTCTGTACCAAATTCGATATTCCCCATAACTTCTTGTTCGAATTTAATCATGGCGATTTTATTATTATTTAAAACGACGACAACGATTGGCAGTTTATATTTAACAGCTGTTACGAAATCGTTCATTGTCATTCCGAAACCACCATCACCACAAACAGCAAATACTTGTTTATCTGGGAAAGCAATTTTTCCAGCAAGGGCACCAGGTAAACCGCAGCCAAGTGTTGCGAGCCAGCTAGAAATAATAAATTGCTGATTTGTCATACGGAAGTGCCTTGCTGTCCAAACGGTTACATTTCCGACATCGACTGATAATATTGCATCATCATGAGCTACTTGTTGCAGTGCATGCATAACGCGTTGTGGTTTAATTGGAGTAGAAGTATCGACTTCTTGATCGTGTAATTTTTCTTCCCATTTTTTCATCATTTCTTGATGATGCTCTAAGAAGGAATGGTCCTCGTGTTTTTCTGCATTTTCAATTAACCATATTAATGTTTTATCAGCATCACCAGCTAAGCCGATATCTGTAACGTAACGTTTTCCGATTTGGGCAGGATCAGTATCGATATGGATTGTTTTTGCTTTTTCGGGTAAGAAACCGGTGAACGGATAAGAAGTGCCAACCATAATTAAAGTATCTGCATGTTTCATTGCATCATAAGAAGGTTTCGTTCCAATTAATCCTAATCCACCGATGCAAAGTGGATGTTCATCAGGGATAATCCCTTTAGCTGGTAATGTAAGTACGATTGGAGCACCAATGTGTTCCGCGAATGTAAGTAAAGATTCTCTCGCATGTTTCGCACCTTTTCCAGCTAAAATAACAGGCTTTTTCGCTTCATTTATTGCGAGTTTGGCAGCATGTAAATCTTCTTCTTGCGGAAATAATTCAGGTAATGTAAAAGAAGTATTTGTAACACGAGCACCACTTTTTACTTCGAATTTCGGAACATCATCTGGAATTGTAAGAACGGATACCCCTTTTTTCGTATAAGCCATTCGAATCGCTTGATTCACGACAGCTGGTAGCTGTTCTGCTGACATAATGCGCTGGTTATAAACCGCGACATCATCGAACAATCTTTCTAAGTTTACTTCTTGGAAAAAATCCGTCCCGAGTAAATCGGTTTCTACTTGACCTGAAATTGCTAGAACAGGTGCTTTATCGAGTTTGGCATCATATAAACCATTTAATAAATGAATAGCACCGGGCCCTGCGATTGCCATACAAACGCCAAGTTTTCCTGTTAACTTAGCATAAGAAGCTGCTGCTAGTGCACCAGCTTCTTCATGGCGAACTTGAATGAATTTAATTTTATCTTGTTTTTTTCTTAAAGCTTCAATGATAGAGTTGATAGAATCTCCAGGCATTCCGTATATGTGTTCTACTCCCCAGTCAATTAATAGGTCAACTAGTGCTTCACCGGCTGTTTTCTCAAACATAATTTTTTCCTCCTTATAATAGGTAGTTACTATTATGTTTTGGAGAAAAAGGAAAAATATACAAATGATAAAATATATTAGTTTTAATGGTGACCAGTAAATAGTGTAAATACTGTTATAAGTAAAAATCCACTAGTAGCCCACGTAAGAAATGAAAGGAAAGAGAGCTGTTTCTTTGCCTTCCAAAGCATTTCATGAATTGTAACATAGCCAAGGGAACCGATAGCGCTCCCCATAATGAGTCCTTGCAAATGTAGGGCTTTTCCTTCCATCAAAATGCCAAAAACAGTACCGGTACCGAGGATAAGGGAAAGTAATAAAGTTGTTAATAAAAAGGAAATATATTTATGTTTTGTAAAGAGGAAGGGGATAATTAAAGCTAATCCTTCAGGAATATGGTGAATTACAATCGCAAGTAAGAAAGGAATGGCAGAGTCATTATGATTTATAAATGCTGTACCTAATGCAAAGCCACTCGGCAAATTATGAATAAATATAGCAAAAGAAAGAAAAAGGAAAGTTTGCCATGCTTGTTGATCTTTTTTATGTATTGTTGGATGATGACAATAGTTATCTAATAAGCTCATAACTAAAATACCGATAGCTATACCGAGTATAGGGCCAATTATTTCATAGCTTGCAAATGTTTCAGGAATAATTTCAAGGGATAAAAGACCGAGCAAAATTCCGCCACATAATGCATATAAACGATGCATTTTTTCTTCAATGAGCTGGCGCGTAGCAATGCCGACAGCACCGCCTAATAGTAATCCACCGAATGAAAAAAATGTAACTATCATAGGAATCCATAATCGTTCCATCATATCACACTCCGATTCTTCCACTTATTTTTAGCTTACGAAAAGGAAAGTTAGATTAGTCCAAGTAATTGTGTTTGATTATAGAGAAAAAACTAACAATTTGTTATAATTTATATATTATATTTAAATGAGAAAATGGAATGGGGAATACGTTTGCATACAAAATGGAGTCTATCTGAATATGAAAATCCAAAACGATATGATATAGAAAATAAAAGTTTGTCAGATTTTCCGTTATTACTATCATGGGCACAAAAACTAAATATACAAAATGAATGGATTCTAGATATTGCCTGCGGTACAGGAAGGGTTACAATTCCATTTATAGAAAATGGATATCAAATGATTGGTGTAGATATACATGAAGGTATGCTTGCTGAAGCGAAGAGAAAATCTACGGAGTGTAAAAAAGTAAAATGGCTACAACAAGACTGCTTACAATTAAAGATTGAAGAAACGATTCCGTTCGCATTTATGGTTGGCCACGGATTTCAGCATTTTCTTACGAATACTGATCAAAATAATTTATTAACATCTATCCATCATGTGTTAGCTAATAATGGTATATTTATATTCGATACACGTTTTCCTTCAAAAGAAGAATTAATACAACCATCTACAGAAGAATATTGGACAACTATTCGTGATGAAATGGGAAGAAAATGTAATTTATATACTGAAATGACATACGATTCAATTCAGCAAATACAGCACTACATAACAACAAGAAGATTTTATGAGGATGATGGGCAAGTAGAGGAACTGAAAACAACGATTGATCTGCGCTATACATATCCGCAGGAGTTAGAAAGATTATTAGCAGCGAATGGTTTTGAATTATTACATATATTTAATGATTGGGAAGGAAATGAGTTAGGGGAAGACTGCTATTCTATGGTAGTAGTTTGCCGGAAGAAAAAATAGTGTTATTTCATGCTATGTGCTGGATGAAGGTTTTATAGATAATAATTGAAGAGAGTATTAGTAAATGGAGGGATTTGTTATGCAACAAATTAAAAAAATAGGAAACTCATTTTGGTATATGACACCTGTTTCTGAAACAGATAGACCTATATTAGGAATGGTCGTTGGACAAGAAAAAACGGTAATGATTGATGCAGGGAATTCAGAAGAACATACACAATTATTTCTAGAAATGCTACAAGAAAAGAATGTATCAAAACCTAACTTCGTAGCATTAACGCATTGGCACTGGGATCATATTTTTGGATTGCCTGTACTACAAGATGCATTAACTATTGCGCATGCTGAAACGAAAAAAGAAATGCAGTCATTAGTATCTTATGAATGGACAGATGAAGCGTTGGATGCACGCGTAAAAGAGGGTACTGAAATTGCATTTTGTGCGGATTGCATCAAAAAAGAGTTTGAAGAAAAAGCGAGAAATATTAAAATCATTCCTCCAACCTTAACGTTCCAGAATCAAATTGAATTAGACCTTGGTGAAGTGACATGCGTGTTAAAACATGTCGGCGGAGATCATGCGCATGATTCAGTTGTTATTTACGTGAAAGAAGAAAAGATATTATTTTTAGGAGACTGTATATATGCAGATATCTTTTCTTCAAAGTGGAACTATACGACGAAGCGAACGTTTAAATTAATAGAAGAGTTGGAGCTATTTGATGCTGAAACTTATATTCTTTCTCATGGGACAGCTATAAGTCGGGCTGAGTTTTTACAAGAAATGCATTTGTTAAAAACAGTGGGAACTTATACAGAAATTCATAAAGGTCATGAAGAGAGCATAAAGGCAGCGTATAAACGAGACGTAGATAGAGAATTAAATGAAGATGAACTAGAAACAATAACGTTTTTTGTAAATGGTTATGAAATGGATAATCAGTAAGACACTACATGAATCAAATATAATTGTACGGTACAAAAAGAGTATTGAAATTTAATTCAATACTCTTTTCAATGGTTAAATAGCTGGTTTCAACCAATTTCTAAATATGGGGTTCAAAGTATGAAGTGATGTCACTCTATTTATTTTTCGCATAGATAGTGGTTCAAGTAGAAGCTTTCTTCGCTAATTCAGTTATATAGCTGAAAAATGCATTGTGGTGTACATCGAATACTACATTTACAGGTCGTCCATCAACAGTTTCCACTGTACGCCCCTGGCTAGGTCCATATGTATGAACAATACTATAAATTGTTTGTAATTTTGCAAGGTCAGTTTTCCCGATAAGGGCAGCAGTTAATACATCCCACAAATAGTAAGTAGAGTTCGTTGAGAAATGAACGAGAGGAGGGACCATTGCATAGCATTGACCAAGGAAATCAATACCAATATATTTTCTCTCTTTTGCCCAACGTTCACGTATGTCTATAGTTAACGGAACTTGGTTTGTACTTTCTAGTGTCACTAAGTTAATTTTAATTTTTGATCCCCAAACACGAGCTACTGCTTCAGGGTCCCAAAACGAATTCCATTCAGCTGTTCCATCATGTTCTGGTTCATGTACATTGCCGGCAGTACGAAATGTTCCTCCCATCCAAACAAGGCGCTCAATTTTTTCTTCGATTATAGGTGCTTCATATAGTGCACGCGCTAAATCGGTAAGCGGACCTGTAAATAATAAAGTTGTTTTCTCTTCAGTTTGTAGTAGGGTTTCAATTAAGTGGTGATGTGCAGGTTTTGCCGCTATAGGTGTTACAACTTTTCCAGACTCATTTAAAATTGGTAAAGCATCTACATAAAATGCATGCATCCGCCAGTCTTTTGGAAATGGATTTTTCGCACGGGAATTTGATGCAGCTACTTCAATATTTCCTTTGCCGAAGCGATCAATAATTTTGCGACTTGCAGACAATGCTGGTTCTAAATAGCAATCTGCAGGGATAACTGAAACACCTGTAAGTTTGACATTATCCATCTGGAGTAATAAAAATAGTGAAATTAAATCATCTACACCACCATCATGATTGAAGTACACTTTTTTCCCCATTATAATCTCCATCCTATACGATTTAGTTTGGAATTAGATATGAATTGCAGAAAAATCATCAATAATTTCCACCACTTCAATTTTTCCATTGATCAGTAACTCAGGAAGTTCATTACTAACGTTTCCTCTCCAATACTCTCTAGCTTGTTCAATTTTTTGAGAAAAAGGAATACCATCTTCTTTCGGTAAAAGATTTCCGTCACCTTCAAAACAATGTCCAATTACTCGTAGTTTAACAATCTGTAAAACTTCTCGATTGTAAGAATCAAATAATGCTTTCCATTTTAAAGTATCTTCATAGCTCTTTGCAGCATATAAACAAGATAATCGGGAAGGGTATTCAGGGAATTCTTGTAGTCTTACCATTTCTACAATCGTTTCTCTAACCGCTCTAATTGTTTGATCCATATAATTCATAACTACTTTAGCGTTTTCATTCTTTATAAGTAATCCTTCATTTGTATAATGTTCTTTTAAAATTTGCATAGTATCTTGACCGTTAGAATTTAAATGTTCTCTTTCAAAAAAGAAATGAAAGAGGGTATTCGTTTGATTTTTTTCGAAATGAATGATTTGTCCCATCTTCATTTTTTTCCTTGTTACGATGTGATATGCGTAAAACTCTTGTTTATTCATGGTTATCCTCCTAGTAGTAACTATCAGGTATTACAAAGTTAAATTTAATAATTCAACATTGAGATATATAAAACCTTCATAAATAAAAGTAAGAATTTGAGCAGTAAGTAAAGAAAATATGATAACGCTTTAAATTTGTTCACAAAATGTTCACTTACGAAGAGGTTTCCACAATCGATATAATGACAAAGACTTAAACAGAAAGGATGATAGAAATTGCCAACAACAAGAAAGGAAAACCTCCAGTTTGGTATGATGATGTGCCTTGGGATGGTTATTGTAATGACGTTTTATAATTTAATACTGAACGGAATAGGAGGACCAATTCATATTAAGGAGATCGCATTAGAACTACTAATCGGATTCATTATTGCACTATTAATTGAAATATGTATCGTTGGGCCTTGTGCGAAAAAACTTGTATTTGCGTTACCGTTTGATAAATCGAATAAAGTAAATATTATTATTGCGATGGCGACAGCCATGGTAATTGGAATGGTTTTCTTTATGTCTTTTTACGGAATGGCTATGATGTATTTACATGGTGGTCTACAAGGAGACTCGTTTATTTCAATGTATTTTTCAATTTTTATTAAAAATTTCATTATGGCGTATCCATTACAATTAATAATTATGGGGCCGCTTGTGCGTTTCTTATTTGGAAAGTTTGTTATGAAGAATAAACCTGTTAATGTAGCGTAGTTAAAATTATTTAAATTATATATATTAATAAAAAAACACACCTCAAATATTTTGAGGTGTGTTTTTTTATGTTCATCCGCAATTATTTTCATATGGATGTGACATTTGTCCTTTTGCCTGTATAGGATTATAGCGTTTAATTAAGTCAGAAATAGAAGGTTAGGAGATGATTTTTTGAAAGGTATTGTATTTGCTGTTTTAGCTGGCGTATTTATTACACTTCAAGGCACATTTAATGCGAAACTTAGTTCACATATTGGTATATGGTCGACGAGTATTATTACGCATTTTATTGGATTCCTTATTGCAACAACAATATTTTTGTTAAAGAAAGACGAGAAAATAGCGGAATTGAAGGATGTGAAAAAAATATATTTAGTAGCTGGTGCACTTGGCGGGTTAATTATTTGTGCAGAAACAATAGCGATACATTCAATGGGAGTTACATTAACAGCTGGGACACTTATGGTTGCTCAATTGTTAACAGCAACTTTTATTGAGATGAAAGGATTATTTCAAATGAAAAAGATACAGATGGAGAGATATCATATTGTGGGAACAATAGTAATGATTATAGGTATCGTTGTATTTAATATGTAAATGAAAGGAGGAAATGAAAGTGGAGAATAAATCAGATTTAATTACACATTATTTAGAAATTAATAAAATGCTTGAAATTTTTTCAGAAATAGATACAGCTTATTTTCAAGTGAATTATTTTGAAAAAGGCGAGCTTCTTTGCAATATAGATGACGAAATGGATCATTTATTTTTTGTTGTTAAAGGTAAAGTAAAAGTTTATACGATTACACCAGAGGGAAAGAAACTGATCCTTCGTTTTATCAATCCATTGGCGGTTGTTGGTGATATTGAATTCATACAAAATAGCAAAGCGCATAATGCTGTTGAAACTTGTTCAGAGGTTATAGCAATCTCCATTTCTCATACGATTATTAGAAACAAGTTATTACATGATCCTATATTTATGAACTTCTTACTTGCAAACATTGCGAACACATTAAAAATATCGACACGTTTTACAGCTCTTAATTTACTTTATCCGGTAGAAGTACGTGTAGCTAGTTATTTACTTTCTATTTCCACTGATAGTAACGGAAATATGTATAAAGAAGATTTGGATGCGACTTCTGTATCAAGTATTGCGGATTTTATAGGAGTAAGTTATCGGCACGTAATTCGGGTGTTACAAAAATTTTATAAAGAGAAATTAATTGAAAAGAACAATGGAGTTATTGTAATTAAAGATTTTTTGAGAATGAAGGAAATTGCTAAAAATAATATATATGAGCAATGAAAAGGGGAGAGGGAGTATGATTGGATTTAGTTTAGCTATAGTAGCAGGTGTATTCATTAGCTTGCAATCTGTTTTTAATGCAAAGGTAAATGAAAGTGTAGGACAGTGGTTAACAACTTCATGTGTTCTTGGAATAGGTCTCATAAGTTCTATTCTATTTTATATCATTACAGAAAACAGTATTAGCATTAAAGTGTATACTACAAATTATTTGTTTTATGTAAGTGGATTGTTTGGCATTGGGTTAATTATTTGTATAATGGGTGCAATAAAGAGTTTAGGTCCAGCGTATACGGTGCTCATTAGTCTTATTACTCAATTAGTTGTTGCATTATGTATTGATACATTCGGATTATTTGGAATAGAGAGCATTCCATTACAAATTAATAAATTAGTTGGGATAGGTCTATTAATTATGGGGATAGGGATTTTTAAAAATCTATTTTCGAGTAAAAAAGCTATTCTTATAAAGGAGGGTAAGAAGTAGTGAATATATTTTTGTGAAGAGTTTACATCTATACAATACAATTATAAGTCAGTAACTAAAGCGGTTGAAAAATAAGTGAAGAAGACCTTGAAAACTTAAGGTCTCCTTTACTTATTTTCTATTGAACCGCACATGAACAAACTTCAACATCTTTATTAAGTTTACAATTCGCATCATAATGCGCGTACTACCATCCCAATCTTTATTTGTAGGTATATTTTTAAAGAAGGGAGAGCAGCTTAATACTTTTATGTTTGAAGACCATTTTTCTAGTGTCTTTGGATTATTTATATAAAAATACATTAGGGCGCCATTATTACCTGATTTTTTGACTGTAGCATTTGAAAGATTCAGTGCGAATTTTGATTCAGCGTCAAAGTATAATTCGCCTCCAGGGAAACGTTTTGACATAGCGACTATGATTTTCTTCAAATCCTCTTCTTTAAAGTAATAAAACACGCCAGCTGATATAAAAAGAATACCGTCGTTTGGATTATATTTTATATCGTCAAACCAAGAAGTATCAAAAAATGATTTAGCGACGCTCATGTTTCTTGGTGTATCTTCAATTAATGTTTTTCGAAATGAAATAGCATCGGGCAAATCAAGATTATACCAATGTATCGTACCATTATCAATTCTAGAAAAAGTAGTGTCTAGTCCAGAACCGATATTTACAATAGTAGCATTTGGATGTTTTATAATGAATTTTTTTATCGTATCATCAATTTTTCGTGCGCGAGTAATGTATGTGATACATCCGTATTCACCAAATGTATTTGCTATTGTTAAGAAGTCAAAATCACATTCTTTAATAATACGAATAGCCTCTGGATCATCTAAAATATCTTTATTGCTCTCACTGCCATACGCCCGTCCCCAAAGAGGAATAAGCATCGTACCTTGTACTGAATGTATATCTATTTCTTTAACCATGAAACATCCTCCGTGTAATGAAAAATTATTTGTATTTTTAATCGTTATTTAGCATTTTTGAGAGCATTTTATTTGTTTTATACAATCCGTAAGTTAAATCACGTTGATCTTCTTCACTTAGTTTCTCAAGATTATGAGTGAAATTATTATATATTTGTTTCCATCTCTCATAATGTACCTTTTCAGCTTTTTCTGTCAGAGAAATGAGTATAGCTCTTTTGTCTACCGTATCTTGTTTTTTTATAATATATCCGTTTAGTTCTAAATTGCGAACTGTTACGCTTAATTGTTGTTTAGGGATGTTTAAATAACTAGCAATCATTTTTAAATTTACAGGCACCTTTTGTTGTGCGATATATTCCACTACGTGTTGCTCTATATGTGTAAATTCAGATGATTTTTCCGATAATAATTTGAAAGTACCTGACATATTTAATAACAAATTCATGTATTCGTTTAATAATTCGTTTTGGGCCATCATTTTCGCTTCCTTTATGTATTTAGTAACTATTTTATTACTATTTTAATAATAAAACAAATAATTTAATCGATTATAGTAAATTAAAGTTTACTATAATTTTGTTTTTTAACTATACGAATTGAAATAGAAGAGCAGAAGCGATGCTTTTAGGAGAGGAGAGTATGACCGGAAAGGAAATATTACTAAATACAAATAAGTAATGCATGCAATGTCTTTTTCAGTTATTATGTTGTAAATAATTTTATGGTAAAATCTTTAACATATTGAAATAAAGGGGTAAAATTCTATGGGTTATTTCTCAAACAGTTTATTAGTTTTGTTTGTCCTGATCGTTTGTAGCTGTATGATTTTTGGTTGATAAAATAATGATAGATTTATATAAAAGAAGTTAACTTCTTTTTATTTTATGTTGAGAAGGAATTATATTGTTCTTATGGAAGTTTGTTTAAGTTAATTTCATATTAAGGATAATTTTATGCAGTACAAACGAGAAAATAAGGAGTATTCACATGAATAATAGTATAAATTACACAATGGAACAACCGACAGATTTCAATGGATTATTAGCGTTATATGAATCTTTAGGATGGAATTCGCTTCAATTAACGGTTAACGAGTTAGAACAAATGTGTAAACAAAGTTGGTATGCAATGTATGCTTTTGATGATAAGAAATTAGTAGGGATGGGGCGTATTATATCGGATGGTGTAATTACGGGTGTTATTTGTGGTGTTTGTGTATTGCCAGAGTATCAGTCCATAGGTATCGGAAAAGAAATAGTAAAGCGATTAATCCGGCACTGTGAACAAAACAAGGTTATTCCCCAACTTATGTGTGTGGAAAAATTGCAATCTTATTATGAATCTATAGGATTTGAGGCATTTTCTGTTGGAATGACAAAACATATAATAAGATAGTGGGGCTTCTTCTTTTTGGTTTATTTATATATTTTTTAATAAAAGAGCATGTTTGAAAAAATTCAAACATGCTCTTTTATTAAAGTAAATCAGTTTAATATGAATGGCTTAATCCGTTCCAATAAAAAGAAACGATTTCTTGTGCTAATTCATCTATATTAGCAATAATAGGATTGTGATTTTCATCTTTAAAATTCGCAATTGATAATAAAGATACGAAAGCATGAGCAGCAAATGTAGCGTTTCCTTTCGGTATTTCTCCAATCTGCATTGCATTATCGAGTGCTTTTTCCAATACTTCATACATGCTATCTTCAGCGTCTTTTAATTCTTTCAATTGCTCTTCAGATAATGATAGTTTTGCATCTTTCATAAAATTCTTCATATCAATATCCATCGTTGCGTGTAAGTAAACTTTAGCGAAGTCCAATAATCTTTCTTCCAAGTTTTTATTTGTAGAGAGTATTTGGTGCATATTCTCTCGTATACGTATCATCATTTGAAGCATAGTAGCGGTAAATAAATCGGCTTTCGTTGAATAGTAATAGTAGACGGTTGCTTTCGTAACACCACAAACTTTCGCAACTTCATCCATAGAAACAATTTGATAATTTTGAGTAAGAAATAACCGAGTTGCAACTTCTAAAATCATTTCTTTTTTAGATTTTGTATTTTTATTTTGACGAGGCCTTCCAAGAGGACGTTGTTTTTGTTCCAAATCCATTCGCTCCTGACATGTATTATTGAGATAATTATAACATAAATTTTTATTCATTCTTGATTAATTAACCGACCAGTATATATAATTAATATTGAAGGAGAAAAGGAAGGTGGGTTTTTATGAAAAAGCACCCGTTACATATGTTAGGGAGGCTTGTAGCAGGGAAGCATACGCAATGGATAACTTTATCGGTATGGATTCTTATTACATTAGTACTTTCATTTACGTTGCCACAAGTAAACAGTACGAAAGAACCGAATCCAAAAAATTTACCTGAAACAGCTATGTCACAGCAAGCGGAAGCAATTATGAAAAAAGAGTTTCCGAATAATGCAGGGAATCCTTTGTTAGTAGTATGGTATAGAGATGGTGGATTACAGTCACAGGATTATAAACTCATACAAGACGTTTATAAAGAGTTAAAAGCTAGTCCTTTAAAGGAGCAATCAACATTACCACCATTTGACACAATCCCGGAACAAGTATTATCAAAAAGTGCATCAAAAGATGGTACATCATTTGTTACACCAGTATTCTTTAATAAGTCGGCTGGAACAGATATATTAAAAGGAAATCTAGAAGATTTAAGAAACATAGTGAATAGTAAGGTGGATGTAGATCCATTTAGACAAAAAATAAGTGATTCTGGTTTACATGTTCGATTATCTGGACCTGTAGGTATTCAAACGGATGCAGTTAGTTTATTTAGTCAAGCAGATGTGAAATTATTAATTGCAACTGTACTACTCGTATTAGTCCTATTAATTTTACTGTACCGTTCACCAATTTTAGCAATTTTACCTTTACTTGTTGTTGGCTTTGCATACGGTATTATTAGTCCGACTCTTGGTTTTTTAGCTGATCACGGATGGATTAAAGTAGATGCTCAGGCAATATCAATCATGACAGTATTATTGTTTGGTGCTGGAACGGACTATTGCTTATTTTTAATTTCAAGATATCGAGAGTACTTGCTAGAAGAAGAAAGTAAATATAAGGCATTACAACTTGCAATTAAAGCTTCTGGCGGAGCAATTATAATGAGTGCGTTAACTGTTGTACTTGGATTAGGAACATTATTACTTGCTCAGTATGGTGCCTTTCATCGATTTGCAGTGCCATTTAGTGTGGCTGTATTCATAATGGGAATTGCTGCTTTAACGATTTTGCCAGCGTTTTTATTAATTTTTGGTAGAGCTGCATTCTTCCCATTTATACCGAGAACAGCTTCAATGAATGAAGAATTTGCAAGAAAGAAAAAGAAAGTCGTAAAAGTTAAAAAATCAAAAGGTACCTTTAGTAAAAAACTTGGAGATGTTGTAGTACGAAGACCGTGGACAATAATTATGCTTACTGTATTTGTATTAGGTGGATTGGCATCATTTGTACCACGTATTCAATACACATATGACTTATTAGAATCGTTCCCAAAAGATATGCCTTCACGTGAAGGATTTACGTTAATTAGTGATCATTTCTCAGCTGGCGAACTAGCGCCAGTAAAAGTTGTTGTTGATACGAAAGGAAAAGAGCTTCCTATTAAAGAAGAACTAGAGAAGTTTTCTTTCGTAAAAACTGTGAAAGACCCAAAAGAGGGTAAAGAAAATAAGCAAATACAAATGTATGAGGTTTCTTTAGCTGAAAATCCATACTCAATTGAAGCGTTAGATCAAATCCCTAAATTGAAAAACAGTGTAGAAAAAGTATTGAAAAATGCAGAGATTAGTAATGCTGAAGATCAATTGTGGATTGGCGGAGAAACGGCGTCATTATACGATACAAAGCAAATTACAGAACGTGATGAAGCAGTTATCATTCCAGTAATGATTAGTATTATAGCTTTATTGTTACTTGTTTACTTACGATCAATTGTCGCGATGATTTATTTAATTGTAACTGTTGTTTTATCGTTCTTCTCAGCATTAGGCGCAGGATGGATATTACTTCACTTCGGTATGGGAGCGCCGGCCATTCAAGGTGCGATACCGTTGTATGCATTCGTATTTTTAGTTGCTTTAGGTGAAGATTATAATATTTTTATGGTTTCAGAAATATGGAAAAACAGAAAGACACAAAATCACCTGGATGCAGTAAAAAATGGCGTTATACAAACAGGTAGTGTCATTACATCCGCAGGTTTAATTTTAGCAGGAACTTTTGCAGTATTAGGTACACTGCCAATTCAAGTTCTAGTTCAATTTGGTATTGTAACTGCAATTGGAGTATTACTAGATACGTTTATCGTAAGACCGTTACTTGTACCAGCAATTACAGTTGTTCTAGGACGCTTTGCTTTTTGGCCAGGAAAGCTTTCAAGAAAGAGTGAAGAAGTACAAAAGGTGGATGCATAGTTAAGAAAGCCAAGGATATTTTCCTTGGCTTTCTTATGTAGTTTATTAATTTTTTGAATTCAAATCATCAGTTACAGCATGATCAGCATCTTCAATAGCAGTTTCTGGCATTCCATATAAGCCATTCATTGCTTGTTCTTCGATATTAAGATTTGCAGAATTATCATTTTGAATAGGTATAGCGTTTTCGGTGACATTTTCTTTTTTATTTATATTTTTATTATTCATGTATGCATCCTCCGAATTTCATTTGATTTATGTATAGTATGTGGATGTATTTCTAGAAATATGTGAATGGATTTTTGCAGATGTTATATAATTATATAAAAACTTGAGGATAATTTTAAATTGTAAGGAGTGAAAAGTTGTGGTGAGAACAAGAAAGTTAGCCTTCTAAAATAAAATGAAATGAAATTTTAGGAGGCTATTAAAATGAGTTTTTATATAATTGACAGAGATAATTGGAATAGAGAGCAGTATTTTACACATTATTTAAAGTTGAAATGTACGTTTAGTATGACTGTGAATGTTGATATTACGAGGTTATTAAAGGAATTACATCAAAAGAGAATAAAATTTTATCCCGTTTTTATATATTTAATTTCTAGAGTAATAAATAATCATAAAGAATTTCGAACATGTTTTAACGATGAAGGAGTTTTAGGATATTGGGAGCAAATGATACCAAGTTATACAATCTTCCATAAAGATGATAAATCTTTTTCAAGTATATGGACGGATTATTCTAGTGATTTTCACATTTTCTATAAAAACTACGAAGAGGATATGAGGTGCTATGCTAGTGCTCATGGTCTCTTCACGAAAGAAAATATTCCATCAAATGTTTTTCCGATTTCTAGCATACCTTGGGCTAGTTTTACTGGATTTAATCTAAATATTACTAATGATGGTGATTTTCTATTACCGATTATAACTTGTGGGAAATATTTTAATGAAGAGAATAAGGTTATGCTACCAGTTTCATTGCAAGTTCATCATTCGGTTTGTGATGGGTATCATGCGAGTCGATTTATAGAGGATTTACAGAAGTTAAGTAATAGTTGTAACGAGTGGCTTAAGTAATATCTAATCTTTAATTATACACAATTGAAAATGAATAAAAGAGAGAACATGTTTATATAGCATGTTCTCTTTTTTATCCATTAATACTAAGTATTAGTGGATAATATGGGTTGATATGTAGTTTAATAGTAAATAAAGTGATTAATTTTAATTTTCCTTATTTTATAACTATATCACTCGCAAAACTTATTATCCTGTAACAATGAAGGGGAAAATAAAATGACGATAATTTCTATAGAAAAAGCTATAATTTTAGATGCTGTAAAGTTAACAGAAATAATGGCAAGAACATTTGATGAAGAAGCAAAACGATGGCTATGCGGTCAAGGTGATGTAATTGACTATAACATCCAACCACCAGGTTATTCTTCAGTTGAAATGATGAAATATTCGATTGAAGAATTGGATTGTTACAAAGTGATAATGGGTGGACAAATAATCGGGGGAATTATAGTTACGATCTCAGGTAAGTCATATGGTCGAATTGATCGTATTTTTGTAGAGCCTGTTTATCAAAGAAAAGGAATTGGATCAAAAGTTATTAAATTAATAGAAGAGGAATATCCAAGTATAAGGATTTGGGATCTCGAAACATCTAGTAGACAACGTAATAATCATCATTTTTATAAAAAAATGGGCTATGAAATAATTTTTAAATCTGAAGATGAGTATTGTTATGTAAAAAGAATAACTGTAGAGTCGGTTGAAGGGAACCTAATGAAGAATAAAGATATGAAAAATAGCCAATACGAAAACTGTAATCTAGCAAATACAGAGTATTATCAAGTGAATGCAAAAAACAGTTCATTTGTTGGGAGTAATATAATGCATATGAATATGAGTAATTGTAATGTAAGTCAATCTAAGTTTAGAAATATAAATTTTAAAAGCTCTTTATTTGCAGATTTAAATCTTTCTGGTGGTAAATTTAATTTTGTGACTTTAGGTGGAGTTCAATTTAAAGATACAAGTCTTGGAGAAGATAAACATCCTATTTTATTTAAAAGATGTGATTTAGAAGGTAGTACGATTAGTAATAGTAATCTGAAAAATATTGAAATAGAAAATTGTGATATAACTGGTATGAAAATAAATGGTATTCTAATTGAAAATCTACTTGAGTTATATAATAAAATAAAAAGTTAACCTGTAATTCGGTGTAGGTAAGGTGTTCGTAAATCAGACACTATACTGAAATAATTATGTAAAAATAACATAAAGAAATACAGAAGAGAAGGGCTTTCACCCAGGGTTCTAGAATGAATATGTATTGTTATGGATATGGAGGAGAGTAGATATGGGGATCAAAGTAAGAGCGGTAGAAATGCAAGATGCTAGAGCTATTCATCGTATATGTATACAAGATGATGTTTTACCTTATATGGTTTTCTTACCAAGCATGCGTGTAGATGCAATGGAAAATAGAATTCGAAATTTAGCGCCAAATCAATTTGAATTTGTTGCAGAGTATGATGGGGAAGTTGTTGGATTTGTTGGGTTAACCCAAAGCCCGGGACGTAGATCTCATTCGGGTGATTTATTTATAGGGGTAGATAGTGAATATCATAATAAGGGTATTGGAAAAGCACTTCTTACAAAAATGCTTGATTTAGCTGATAATTGGTTAATGTTAGAGCGAGTAGAGCTTGGTGTTTTAGAAACGAATCCTAAAGCGAAGTCACTATATGAAAAATTCGGATTTGTGGAAGAGGGAGTAAAGATAGGGAATTTGAAGGCTCACGGAAAGTTTATAAATGAAATTATGATGAGTCGTTTTAGACCTGATGGTTTAATCGTACATAATGAATAGTGAAAAGCATGACAGTATCATGTCATGCTTTTTTATTAGAGTTTGGTTGTAATAAAAATAATGCTAGACCAATGAAAATAATTGAAATACCTAGTGCTTGTTGTATAGAAATGGTCTCATTTAATATAAAGTACGCTAGTATACAAGTTCCAATCGTTTCTCCTAAAATACTCATAGATATTACAGTAGCACTCATCCATTTTAATAACCAATTAAAAATTGTTTGCCCTAAAATCGTTGCAATGAAAGCTAAGCCAATAAAGCATACCCAAGTTTGCGTAGAGTAATGGAGGAAAGATTTTTGCTGCATGTAAGCAAATATACCGAGAAAACAGGCGCTACTTCCATAACTAATTACTGAATACGGTATAAGTGATAAATCTTTACGAACATGTTGGCTAATGAAAAAATAAGCGGTAATAATTCCGGCCGCAATAAATGCTAAAATATCTCCGTATAATGCTTCTCCGCTAATTTGGAAGTCTTGCCATCCGATGACGACACTTCCTGAAATAGCGATGAGGCAACCAGTAACCGCTCCTTTCGTAAATCTCTCTTTAAATAGAAAGTAACCACCAATCATTGAAAATAAAGGTTGTAACGTTACGATAACTGTAGAACTTGCTACAGAAGTATATTGTAATGATTCAAACCATAGTACATAATGTGCAGCTAAAAATAGCCCGGATATGAATCCGAATCCCCATTGTCTTCTTGTTACTGTTTTTAGCTCGTTTCGATTATTTTTATTAAATAGTAATAACGGTAATAGAATCAGTGCAGCAAAAAATAATCGATAAAAAGCAACGATAGCCGCAGGAGCATCTGCTAATTTTACAAAAATCGCTGAAGTTGATAGGGCGAATACGCCGAAAAATAAGATGCAATATGAAAGAATAGGTGATTTCACAGTTTGTCCCTCCGATAAAATGTTTATTATAATAAACTTAATACGATATAATGTACAAAAGTAAGTATATAAGTCCCTAAGACGATAGGAAAGGATTATTTGCTTTTGTTTACTATGTCAGCACAAAGACAGCGAAAGATGCAATATGATGGACGAAAGGAAGTTTTTACTATGATCCATGATAGACTCGGACAAACTGTATTAAATTATCGTAAGAAAAATAATATGACAATTCGTGAATTTGCTGATTATGCAGGGATTAGCACGTCACTAATTAGTCAAATTGAAAGAGGACATGCGAATCCTTCTTTAAGTGTATTGGAATTAATTGCGAAAGCATTAAATGTACCATTATTTACACTTTTTATTAATGAAATCGATACAGATTCACTTATCTCTAAGAAAAGAGATCGGAAAAAAGTATATCGGGAAAACAATGATCACATTGTATATGATGTATTAACACCGGATTTTATGAAAGCTCGTATTGAAATGTTAATGATGGATTTAAATAAACAAGCAAAAACAACGGAAAGTCATTATTCACATGAAGATAAGGAAGAGATTGCTGTTGTCATGAAAGGAGAAGTGTATGTGGAGTTAGAAGGAAAAGAATATTTTTTAGAAGAAGGCGATGTTGTACGTATTCCGCCAAATGTGAAACATCGTTTTTTGAATAAAAGTGATGAATCCAATCATATTTTATTTGTATTGACACCATCTTTAGGATGAGTATAAAGTGATTTTTATTACGGGGGATAAAAAGATGGAAAATAAAACTGTTTTAAAAGGTGGCCTTTCAATTATTGCTCAATGTAAAAGACAAACAAATGATATTTGGCATGCGCATTTCGGAGCAGCTGCAATTGCTAGTTATTTTTTCATAAAAGATAATAATATGGAAAAAGAAATAACTCGTAATATGTATTCCCAAACAAAGAGGATGCTGAACAAGCATAATATATGTGAAATTATTGATAGTAAAGAAGAAATTGATTTTCAAAGTGCTGAAAGAATGATTATAAAATCATTGGAACAAACAATAGATGAACTTCATTGGGTGGGGCATAATGTCATTTATGCTGCATTAAGTCTATTAGCTATAAAAGAGTTACAAAAATGGGGGCGATAATCAAGAGATTGAAGGGATTACTAACCTTATATTTTCGTTTCGAAAAACAATTCCTGGTAGATCGTGGATTGGATTTACAACAAAGGAAGTAAAACAATTAAGTATAAAAGAAGAGATAGAAAGTGAATTAAGAAATCCAGAACAATTATCTACGTTTATTTTAAAAGAGCTTTCGCAATTTAATATTATTTATAGAGCAGAAGCACACCATGACTTAATTGGTCATTTACTTACTTTTTCTCATGCAATTAATATTATGTACGACTTAGGTCATAGAGATATGTTCCAACGAGGGGTACGTCCGCTGTTAAAACTAGTATATGTATTACGTGCTAGTCAAAACTTAACGTCAAATAGTGAAATAACTTTACACTCACCAATAGATTGTTTACCTTTAGTCGAATCTAAACGTGCTCATATATTACCAACAGAAAATCAATTTTGGCTAAAAGACTATGGTGCATTTGACTGGGATTTTGGGCATATCTTTAAATTCTCATATAGTTATTTTGATCATATTAAGAGAGCTCCAAAATATAAAGATATAACATTAGAGAAATTCCGATTTATTATTAATACATAATGGAATCTAATAATCTGTATAAAGGGCTAAAATTAAAATTTCTTTGTTGAAAATATATTATTTTGGAATTTGTAAGATTTTACATGCGTATTTTACTTTTACTAATTATGTAAATAGGCTATACTAAAATACATACATTTTAGTATTGGAGAGAGAAGTAAAACGACATGGAATTAGTGAAATTGGAAAAAGTCATTGAAATAAAGAAAGAAGAACTTTTATATTTAGTATCGGATTACGGTATTCAACATGAAAAAGTATTGGCATTAAGTCAAGAAATAGACAAATTAATTAATTACTTTATGTTTTTAAAATAAAAAGAACTATGACATGATTTGAAAATGTTTTAGTTCTTTTTTATTTGGAAATTCAGATATAAATTCTATATACTGTTAATTAATAGAATATTCAATTTGAAAGGGGGAGACATGAATGATATTACATACGCACATTTCAGGTGTAGGAGAACCAATTGTGCTTTTACATTCTGGAGGTATGACAGGTTTAGTGGAATTCGAAGAGCAGGTAGCATTTTTTCAAGAAAAAAATTATCAAGTGATTCGTCCTGATTTAAGAGGGCATGGAAAGTCAGGGGGGACATTGGAGAATTATTTCTTACTTTCTGCAAAGGATGTACATGATACGTTATTGCATTTACAAATTGATAGATGTCATATAGCTGGTGTTTCCTTAGGAGGATTAGTCGCTTTATTATTTGCAAAAAACTATCCAGATAGAGTGAGAACATTAAGTTTTTCAGGTATCTTTCCGGTTAAGAGAGAAAATTGGGAGGAGTCTCAGGAGTATGAAGCGAAGTGTCATCAGCAGTTGATGGAAAATGAAGAAGTTGTAACTTATATGAATCAAATTCATGAAAAAAGTGATTGGAAAGCATTGCTGGAGTCGTGGCAAGTTAAAGATTGGTATCCATTTGATGAAACAGGTAATGTAGCTAATCTTCAAGTACCTACACTTTGTATTGCTGGGGGAGATTCAGAAGATGAAGTTACAGCTGCTACAACATTCAAACAATTAAACCACAATATACATATTGCTGTAATTCCGTTTGCTGGTCATTTAGTGCATAATGATCAACCGGAAATCTATTCGAATATATTGTCTAATTTCTTACAGAATGCACAAGCTGCTAGTCGAATATAAGGACTTTTGGGTATAATAATAAAGGAATTATTAATTGTATCGGTTAGGAGCGCAGCACATATGAAAACAGTTGTTGTTATCGGTGGAGGTATAACGGGACTTTCTACTATGTTTTATTTAGAAAAATTTAAAAAGGATTATAATATTGATTTAAATTTAATCCTTGTAGAAAAAGAAAAGTATTTAGGCGGTAAAATCCATAGTGTAGAAGAAAAAGATTTTATTATGGAATCAGGAGCAGATTCTATCGTTGCTCGTAATGAACATGTTATGCCACTTGTAAAAGATTTAAATTTAGAAGAACAAATGGTATATAACGAAACGGGTATTTCTTACATATATTCTGATAATACTTTACATCCAATTCCTTCTGACACTATATTTGGGATACCGATGAGTGTCGAGTCATTGTTCAGCAGTACGCTAGTATCAACGAAAGGAAAAATTGTTGCTTTAAAAGATTTTATAACAAAAAATAAAGAGTTTACAAAAGATACTTCACTTGCTGTATTTTTAGAAAGCTTTTTAGGGAAAGAATTAGTGGAAAGACAAATTGCCCCAGTGCTTTCAGGTGTATATTCCGGTAAATTGAATGAACTTACTATGGCATCGACATTACCGTATTTACTGGATTATAAAAATAAATATGGAAGTATTATTAAAGGTTTTGAAGAGAATAAAAAACAGTTTCAGTCAGCCGGAAACAAAAAGTTCGTATCATTTAAAGGTGGACTATCTACGATTATTAATCGTTTAGAAGAAGTGCTGACTGAGACTGTTGTTAAGAAAGGTGCTGTAACGACAGCTCTAAGGAAACAAGGTGATCGTTATGAAATCGCCTTTGCGAATCATGAATCCATCCAAGCTGATTATGTTGTTGTAGCAGCTCCGCATAATATCGCAGAATCTTTATTACAGTCTAATGAGTTAAACGAGCAATTTCATACATTTAAAAACTCATCTCTTATAAGTATTTACTTAGGATTTGACATACTAGATGAACAATTACCGGCGGACGGCACGGGATTTATCGTAACGGAAAACAGTGATTTACATTGTGATGCTTGTACATGGACAAGCCGGAAGTGGAAACATACATCTGGAAAACAAAAGCTATTAGTAAGAATGTTTTATAAGAGTACCAATCCAGTATATGAAACGATTCAAAATTATAGTGAAGAAGAATTAGTAAGAGTCGCTTTATATGATATTGAAAAGAGTCTCGGAATTAAAGGTGAACCAGAAGTAGTTGAAGTTACAAATTGGAAAGATTTAATGCCGAAATATCATTTAGAACATAATCAAGCGGTTGAAACATTACAAGAAAAAATGACGGATCTTTATCCTAATGTATACTTAGCTGGTGCGTCATATTACGGTGTCGGAATTGGCGCATGTATTGGAAATGGAAAGAACACTGCAAATGAAATAATGGCAACATTGCATGAACCGTCAAATTAATAATACATATATAAATAAAATGTCCCTCCGTTATGTTGGAGGGACATTTTATTTATTTTACTTGAATTGAGACCTTTTTATTTGTTGTATTATTCTCAGTAATTGTTAAGGTTATGTTCCCGGATTCTTTAAATGAATATGATGAGAGTTGATAGAGTTCTTTTATATTATGTTGTTCTTTTAATTTATTGGCCGGAATGAATGTTATGTTCGGTTTCCATGTTTCCTGTTTACCGGAAGGATAATTTACTATTATTTCTGGGTTATTTAATTGCATTGGTTTCCAAGAGGCGAAATATAGTTCAACTTCTGTATCTTTTTTTAGTAATTCTTCTGAGAAATATCCAACCTCTCCAACATTACCGAAAACAGTAAAGTTTTGATTTTGTAGTGTGATATCTAAATGTTTAGGTTGATATGTTGCTGCTTGATAGATTCCATATGAAAGAGAAAGAGTGGCTGCGATTAAAATGCCGATTGAAAAAGTTTTAAAGCTATTGCCTTTAAAACTAGTCATCATAAATGAGTTTGGAGCGAACTTTTTTGCGAATAAAAAAATGAGTAATATGAGTAAGAGGGACAAGCCGATGAATATATACATAGAACATTTACACCTCCACAATATAATATGACGTTAACTATATTTTACCATAAATGTATGGGGAAGGGTGTTGTTTTAGAAGGGAAAAGTGAGTACGGAATCGAAATTATTAGACATATTATTTTGAGTGAAGTGATGGAAATGAAAAAATTCATTTTAAAAATAGAGAATAAAGAGATGATCATAGCGCTTTGATCATCTCTTTATTTTTTCTATTCATGTAAAAGTCAGAAGGGTTACTCTTAGTTCGTATTGAATTAAGAGGATAAGCTTCTCTAGAAATATTTGATTAATGGGACATTAAGGACTTTCCTAATTACAAATACTTTTTCTGCTATAATGAATGTGTAGAAAGAAAGGAGTGATCCTGTGGCATTTCCTATATTAGAAACAGAACGTTTACGTTTAGTTGAAATAGAACAATCTTATTGTCAAAAAATATATGAAATTTTTTCATTGGATGAAGTAACATGTTATTACGGTATGAATTCTTTTACAGAGTTTGGACAAGCTTCACGTATGATTGAATCTTTTTCAAAAAATTACTTCGAGAAAAAGGCGATACGATGGGGGATTGTATTAAAAGAAACAAATACTTTAGTAGGTACAATAGGATTAAATAATTTACAACTATGGAGTAAACGATCTGAAATTGGCTATGACTTACATCCTCGTTATTGGGGGAATGGTTATGCGTCAGAAGCGGCACAAGAAATTATCCATTATGGATTTCAAGATTTAGGTTTATTTAGAATTGGAGCTATTACATATCCTGAAAATGTTACTTCTTGTAAAATGTTATCTAAAATAGGCTTTCATAAGGAAGGGTTATTACGTGGATACATTCATCAAGGAAATAAGCAACATGATGCACTATTGTATTCTATAGTTCGAACGGATGTAGAGAATATAAATTTATAATAAAAAACCCCTCTTATAAAAGAGGGGTTAAGTAAAAATTAACCTAATTTAGGTAATAAACGTTCTCCGCTTTTCATGCTACTTTTACATAAAGGGCATTTAGGCTCTTCTTCAAATGAAAAGTTCTTTCTCATCCATCCTAAACAATCATCTGCTTCACATTCCCAAACAGGCGTTTGTTCTGGTGGTACCTCTGCTACATCGTTCTTTCGATTGCGATACATATAACCACTCCTTTTATGTAAAAAATTTTAGTTATATATTAAAAAGGTTGTTAACCGAGCTGGTAACAACCTTTTTATTGTTTGAATTATAGCTTTACAACGTTTTTAGCTTGAGGTCCACGGTTACCGTCTTCAACTTCGAAGCTAACTTCTTGACCTTCGTCAAGAGATTTGAAGCCGTCGCCAGTGATAGCTGAGAAGTGAACGAATACGTCGTTACCGTCTGCAACTTCGATGAAACCGAAACCTTTTTCGCTGTTAAACCATTTTACTTTACCTGTTAATGTCATGGTAATGCCTCCTAAAATTTAAAAAGATTACAATATGATCGGCCTTATTTGAATGAAAAATAAAAGTTCACATATTATCAAAAACCCATAAGGAGTACAAAATGTTCCAGATTGATACTTGATAATATGCAAAGAAAATATAGTGTTAAATTGACCTTAATTACTATCTTACAACAAATGGTGGGAAATAGCAAGTGCTGGTAATACCAGTGAATAATCTTGGTGATAATAGTAAAACGCACAAAGTCATCTCTTTTATTTATATATTATTCCAAATTTGGGTTTATGCTAAACATTGAATATTTTTATTGGAAATTTGTGTTAGGAAAACGATATAAAGTATAAGAATAGTGTTGATGTATTTGTTAAGGAGGCGAGAATATTGCAATTTAAAATAATTGAAGCAGCCAAAGAAGGAAGAAAAAAAGTTCATCCAATATTCGCTGTAATACTTGCAATTGTATTTTTAACTTTAGGTGAATTGTTCATGTTATTTATGTTGTTCTTACCGAAAGCAGAATCACTTTTAATGAAGGCGATTTATAGCGATATTGAGATGATATTGACGTTTGGCGGTGCTATATTTTTTGTTTTTTTATGGATTAGATTCGTAGAAAAAAGATCAATTTCATCTATTGGTTTTTGGAGAAACGAGTGGATAAGAAAATATTTGAGAGGTGCATTAATAGGGTTTGTTTTCATTTCAATACCAGTCATGCTCCTTTTATTAACTGGAAATGTACAACTACAAATGCAACAAATTACACCAACCGCCATATTTGGAATTGTGGGGTCTTTAGTTGCTTTTTTAATACAAGGTGCCACAGAAGAAATAGTTGTTCGAGGTTGGTTATTTCCAGTCCTTTCTGTTAGAAGCCGTATATGGATCGGAGTTGTTGTAACTTCTTTCTTATTTGGCTTTCTTCATTTACTAAATCCAGGTATTACAATTCTTTCAATTTCGAATATAATATTAGTTGGTGTATTTGCAGCTTTTTATGTTTTGAAGGACAGTAGTCTTTGGGGGATATGCGCGTGGCATTCGTTGTGGAATTGGGCACAGTTTAATATTTATGGCTTTGCAGTAAGTGGAATGACGATGTATTCTACGCCACTCTTTAAACCTGTAACAAACGGATCGGAATTCCTTCATGGAGGCTCGTTTGGAATTGAGGGGAGTATCATAACAACAATCATGCTTTCTATCGCTTCAACTGTATTATGGAGACAGTTATGGGGGAAAAAAGCGAAGCAAAGAGATTTAAGTTAATGAAAGTGGGAGAAACAATGGGGATTATAGCGTTTGAGGGAGCAAGTGCTGTTGGTAAGAGCAGCACTTGTCGTGAGTTAGAAAAAAATTATGGTGCTTATATTATACCTGAAGTGAATTTTTTATTTGAAAGACCAAAAAATGAGCATACAACCTGGTATTTTGAAAAACAAGTAGAGCGCTGGGAAATAGCAGTGCAGAAGTCAGAGCAGTATGAATTAGTAATACTTGATGGTGATATTTATCAGCCACTTAGTTATAATTGGTGTTTCCATTTTGATGTATTTAATCAGCCGTTATCTTTAATAGAAAACTTTTATAAAGAAAAGCTGATACATGGGGAGATTGGTTTTCCTGATCAATATTTTTATTTATATACGAATGATGAAGAACTTAGAAAACGGAAAGAATCTGACGAGACAAAAAGAAGAAGAAACTTTGAAAAACATTTACAAATATCAAAATCGTTTCAACGTTATTATGAAAATTTAAATGCTGTTACAGACGGGTATTGCAAAATGATTGATGCGAAAAGTGTAAAATCGAATGAATTAGCAATTGTGAAAAGTTTAAACAATTTAAATGTGTCTGAAGAGAGCCGTTTTGATATTTCGAGGTTAGATATGATTACGAAGTGGTTAAAAGAACAACGTGCATAAAAACAACGAGTGCCTTATAAGGTGCTCGTTGTTTTTTATGTATTATAAATTGATTTTAAAATTTGTAAGTTTGCTTCTTCATTTTTCTTAATGGCATTTGTATATTTAGTTAGAAAAAGCTGAGAAGGATAAACAGGTAGTTCACCGCAAATATCAATACCATAGACATTTTTATCTCTAATAAGAGCATGAATATATTTTAAAAGTGAAGAGAGTTTCATATGTCCTTGATCCCAATTTGTAATAGTTACTTTTGAATCTAAAACATCTTTATCAATGCTTACATATATAGTGTTTGTATGAATATGTGAAAGTATTGTATGAGTAGATACTTCATTTGACGTATCTATCGGGAACATCTCTACGCATGAATAATCATTAGAATGTATTGTTAAAGAAGAAGGTCCAATAATAATTACTTTCTTTAATTTCGGGTTATTTTGAAGAGCGAATGATACCCATGACCCGCAAGAAATAGGAGTATGTTCATGTTCTTCTTTTAAGTTCATGTCAGTGTGATGATCAAATAAAATAAGGGTAAATGGCTCATCTATTTCTTTTAGTAGTAAATAAGATACATAATGATAATTTCCAGAACCGATAAAAGTGATTCCTTTTTGCTTTCTACAATATAATTCTCGTTTTATTCGCATTAAAGAGGGAGTCTCGCAATACACATTTGAGTGCTCTAAATGACTAAAATCAATATCTTCATGTGAATAAGAATGAAGTTTATTTTGTAATGAATATGTATCATCAAAGTTCAAAAAAGTTAAACCGCTATACAATAAACTCATATTTATTCATCTCCTTTATATGTAGGCTAGCATATATTTTTATAAATGAAAAATGAAATGCTTAGAGTTGGAATTGAATTACACAGGCTGTTTTGACAGAATAATCTTTCAATTAACAAAGAAAAGAAATATAATATAAGGAAATATGTATGTGGCTCTGGAAATAGAAAATATGAAATGGGATACGTGGGAGGAAATAACAGTAAATAAAAATCTATAAAAAACTATAAAAATTTACAATTACAGGTTTTATATTTTACAAAATTCAACATATCATATTTTCAGGTGATGAAAATGAAAAATTATATTTCAATTGGGAAAGCTGCAAACATATTAGGAAAAACGCAACAAACTTTACGAAATTGGTATAAAGAAGGTGTTTTTATTGCGGATAGAACACTAAAAGGTCATCGAATATATGATCTTGAAAAAATTGTGGCATTTCAAAAGAAAAGTGAAACACATTCAAAAACAGAAACAAATGATGTATTTATATATGGAAGAGTATCTACAAAAAAACAACTTGAAAGCGGTAATTTAGATAGACAATTACAACGATTAACTACATTCGCAGTTGAAAAAGGATACAAAATCACAGGTATTTATAGAGATATCGCAAGTGGATTAAACGAAAACAGAAAAGGATTTCAAACAATGTTGAGAGATTGTAAAGAAAAGTCACCTTCTGTTATTTTGATTGGATACAAAAATAGATTAGCTAGGTTCGGTTTTTCTTATATTGAATCTTATTTAAAAGATTTAGGGGTAAACATATTATATTGCATAGAACACATTGAAAAAAACGAAGAAGCCGAATTAGTGGAAGATCTTATAGCGATTACAACCTGTTTTTCTGCAAAAATTCACGGAAAAAGAGGAGGTAGAAAATTAGAAAATACAATAAAATCCGTATTAGAAAAGGGTGAAAAGGATGAAAACAACACGTACTTGTAAAATCAATTCTATTACAAAAGAACAAACGGAAGCTTTAATTACTTTGATTCGTACGTTCGAAAGTGCAAAACGATATAGTTTTAATTGTTTGATTGAGGGCGAAAACGAGAAAGAATTGATAAAAAAACTACAACCTAAATATTTGTTAAATAAACGTTTTTGTGAAGATGCGATTTTACAAGCGCAAACAATCCTTTTCTCTCAAAAAGAACTTCTTCCTGTTTACCTAGAAAACAATCAAAAAAAGTTAGAAAAGACGTTACAAAAAATAGATGATTATGAACGCGGCAAAAAAAGAATTAAACAAGTTTCATTAGAAACTTGTTTAATTGGTTTAAGAAAACGAAAACAAAAATTAGAACAAAGAATTGAAACGTATGCAAAACATATTAAAAATAAAACAGTACCTCCTATTATTTTTGGTGGGCGGAAAAATTTCTACGAAAGAATGAAAAACAAGATATCCAATCAAGAATGGAAAGATTTGCGGACACGACAATTATATTCTCGTGGAGATAAAAGCAAAAAAGGGAATTTGAACATGCGCATTACAGTTGATGACTATGGACAAGGATGGTTAGAAATTGCAAATCCATTAGGACGAACAAATGGAAAAACAAAAAGCCCACGAATCAAAGTTCCGATTATCATTCCATATCATTTTTATCATCAAATCACAAATGTCGTTATGGGAAAGCAAATCGGTGTAAATCCAAAAGGAAAACCGATTATAGAGCATCAAAAATATAGTGTAGAAATCATTCGTAAACAAAATGAATTTTATGTAAATATTACGTTTGATGAAACAGAAATAGGTCGTGTACTAGATTTCAAGGAAACACCACAATTAGATGTAATTGCAGGAATTGATGTAAATCCGGACCGCATTGCAGTTAGTTTATGTACAAAACAAGGTAATTTTAAAGGTTCAAAAATTTTTTATCTACACAATCTGAATGTGTTTTCAACAAACAAACGCACAACGATAATTGGACAAATTGTACAACAAATTAAAACATGGTTATTGGAAAACAATGTAGGTGGAATTGTTTTAGAAGATTTAAAGTTTCAACAATCTCATGATACTGATAAATACAGTAATCGTAATTTCCATCAATTTACGTATAAAAAGATGTTGAACAGTTTAATTCGTATGGCTCTTCGTAACGGATTTTCTGTTAAAACAGTAAACCCCGCTTATACAAGTCTGATCGGAAAATTAAAATACAGTAAAAATTTCGGTATTAGCGTTCATGAAGCAGCCGCCTTCACGATCGCAAGACGTGGATTAGAATTGCAAGAACAATTACCAAAAGAGATTATATTATTATTAAAAAACCAAATTACAACAAAACTGCGTATTCTTGTTGCTTCCATGGAAGAAAGTAAAAAGAATACGCAAAAAGTATATAAAAAATGGTTACAAACAATTCAAACGTGGAAAGAATATCACAATTGGAAATTGTGGAGCATTCTTTACAAAACTGTTTATATGAGCAATCAACAATTCGTATGTAAAATTTAAATAAGAAAGGGGGTACTGGTTTATTTCTTATAACCTCTTGCATACTTACTGACTTGGATGAATGGTAGTATGCAAGAAAAGATCGTTCCTAACAGGAACCTGCCGTCATTCTTTCACAATAGGTGGATGAAAAGGTCACAACCCTTACGGACAGGAAAAAGGTGAGATTCCTTTTCGGTAGTTGGCATTTGACTTGGTTCGCCAACAATTTATAGATTTTTATAAGAATTTTAAACCAGGAAACAAGCAAGATGAAAACATTATTTAAAATAATAGGTATAATAGCTGGTATGGCGGTAATCGGAGTAGGTGTAACATATGGTATGCTGTATTATCTGAATAATAGTAAACCAGCTGCTAAAAAGGCATCACCAGCTGCTCCAGCGGCAGAGGTACTAGCTGATAGTAATGTAAAAGCTGAAGATGCAAAGCTTTTAGAAAATGGCAATCATTCATTACCAAATAGCGGCTTTAATAAAAATTTCAAGTGGACAGATGAGAACATACAGACAGCTTTACATGAAATGGCACATCAAAAAACGAAAGCTGATCAAAAGTGGGGTTATATTTTTATCACACAAGAACGTATTGAAAGTTTACTTGATATTGTAAAGAGTAATGATCGAGTACAAGGAAATACATATGCAGACATTTTAGAGAGATGGAAACAAGGGAAATATGAAAAGATGGACGCGGATCACAATAAGATTTGGAAATTACAAAGCGGGAATTTAGGCGAAGGGAAAGGAGTACTGTCAGAAGCGGAACAAAAAGAATTAATCAATCAATTGTTTATGCAAAAAGGTACGTATTCAGGCAGTAAATTAATTGCAGGCGGGGGACAGAATAATAAATAAGATAACATTGGAAGAGAGTAAGTGCTTATTAGGCAGTTACTCTTTTTTGTGTGCACTTTTTAGTTTTTCTCTAGTAAGGAAAGAAACGATTGTAAAACGGGTGAAATCCATCTGGATTTATGATAGATTACATGGCTTTGAATAACTGCTGGCGTTTCGATAGGCTGAAAACAGAGTTGCTCTTTTTGACAACTTTCTTGTACAACGATGTAAGGAAGAATTGAAATTCCTAACTCACACATGACAGATTGTTTAATGACTTCAACGTTGGAAGTTTCAAATGTTTTAGCTGGAATATTCCCGCTTTGACGTAAAAAACGATCTACCATTGGTCTATAGCCACAGCTTTGCTCTGTAAAGATAAACTGGGTATCCTTTAATAAACAAAATGGATTAGAGTGCGTAGAGTAGTGGGGAGGTAAAATCCATCCAAATGATTCATTACAAAAAGTACGCGTAATAAAATCATTATGCTCCATACTTTCTCCAATTATGAAAATAACATCTGTTTCTCCTTCACGTAGCTTATTCATTGCATGTTCGTTTGTAGTTGTTTCCAGTACGATATTTACTTTCGGATTTTCCTGTTTGTAAGCACGTAATAATTGTGGTAATCGGTACACTGCTAATGATTCGTTAGATGTAATACTAAGTGTTCCCTTTAAATGATCACTATTTTGAGGGATTTCTTGTGCTTTTTCATAAATAGCTAGTAATTCTAGGGCATAAGGGTGAAATTGATGACCTGCTTTTGTAAGAAGAACTTTTTTCCCTAATCGATCAAAAAGAGGGAGATGTAAATCGTTCTCTAATGCTTTCATATGCGCTGTTATAGTGGATTGCGCATACCCTAATGCTTGAGCAGCTTTAGAAAAACTGCCATACTTAACAATCGCACAAAATGTTTTAACATGTCTCATTTCCATAAACAATCCCTCTTTTATTATCATGATTTGTGAATGATTATATCACGTATTTCAATTTTCCAAATGGTTAAATACTTTATAAAATAAAATTGTAGAAATATTCATTCAAGTGGTATTGGAGGAGAAAAGATGATTGAAAAGGGCTATCATGTAGCTGTTGTGGGTGCTACAGGTGCAGTTGGGCAGAAAATTATTGAACTGTTAGAGAAAGAAACTAAATTTAATATAGTTGAAGTTACATTGCTTTCGTCAAAACGATCCGCTGGTAAGGTAGTGCAGTTTCAAGGACGAGAGATAATGATACAAGAGGCAAAAACAACTAGTTTTGAAGGGGTAGATATTGCCTTTTTTAGCGCTGGAGGAGAAGTCTCTAAACGATTTGTTAATCATGCAGTGTCTAGTGGTGCAATCGTAATTGACAACACGAGTGAATACCGAATGGCTCACGATGTACCGCTCGTTGTTCCAGAAGTAAATGCGCACACTTTAAAGGAACATAACGGTATCATTGCAGTTCCGAATTGTTCAGCATTACAGATGGTGACGGCACTTCAGCCAATTCGAGAAGCATTCGGATTGGAACGAATTATCGTTTCAACATATCAAGCTGTATCAGGATCAGGAATTCATGCGATTCATGAATTGAAAGAACAGGCTAAGTCAATGCTTGCAGGTGAAGAAGTGGAAAGTGCTATACTGCCCGTGAAAAAAGATAAAATACATTATCCAATTGCGTTTAATGTACTGCCACAAGTAGATATATTCACAGATAATGATTTCACATTTGAAGAAGTAAAAATGGTTCAAGAGACGAAGAAAATTTTAGAAGATCCCAATTTAAAAATGGCAGCTACTTGTGTGCGTGTTCCAGTTGTTTCAGGGCATTCAGAATCGGTTTATATTGAACTTGAAAAAGAAGCAACTGTCGCAGAAATAAGAGCAGTGTTGCGGGGTGCATCAGGTGTTATATTACAAGATAATCCTAGTGAACAGTTGTATCCAATGCCATTATATGCAGAAGGGAAAATAGATACATTTGTTGGGAGAATTAGAAAAGATCCAGATACACCAAAAGGTTTCCATCTTTGGATCGTTGCCGATAATTTATTAAAAGGTGCCGCTTGGAATTCAGTTCAAATTGCAGAAACGTTGGTGGAAGAGGGGATAATATAGTATAGGTAAATTAGGAAACTGTTAATGATTACAGTTTCCTAATTTTTATTTTATAATTGTTTTCTTTATTCCAGCCAAATTTGATTTGAAAGACAGTAAAAAACATCAAGAATGATTAAAATCCATTTGGTATGATATGGATATAATCAATGAGAGGGGGAAATATGATGTATGAAGTAAAGGGGTACTTTTCATCATTAAAAGGAAGTCATTATGATATTGGAAGGAAACAAGGAGAGTTTGTGAAAAGTCATCCGTATCTCATTCCACAATTTATACAACAAGAACATTTAGTATCAGAAAACTATTGGACGGAATCTAGAAATATATTAAATCAATATTGTCCTGGAATTAATGAAGAAATTGAAGGTTTTTGTGAAGTATTGAAAATTCCTTCTAAACATATGATGTATTATTATCAAACATTATTAAAAGCAGGATGTAGTCATTGTGTCGTATTACCTAAAAAGACAGATTCAAAGCACACATATGTATTAAGAAACTATGATTTGTCGCCAAAAATAGATGATATGCGTTTTTGCTCAACACATGTTGAAGGCGCATATGCTCATAGTGGATTTTCTACTTTTTATTTTGGTCGAACAGAAGGTGTTAATGAACATGGGTTAGCTGTTACATTTTCAGCATGTGGTCAACCAGTAGGGAATATTGAAGGCTTACGAAAGCCGGTGTTAAATGGTTTACAATGTTTTGCGGTAATTCGAGTATTATTGGAGAAATGTAAAAGTGTGCAGGAGGCGAAATTACTAATAGATGAAATGCCAATTGCAAGTAATGTCAATCTAATTGTAGCGGATCCTCTAGACGCAGCGCGTATTGAAATATTTGACGGATATAAATCAATAACCACAATTGAGGAGGAAAGTCATGATTTTATCGTATCAACAAACCATGCGATTAGTGTGCCTATTCAAAAATTGAATAATAGAAGATTAGAACAATCTACAAACAGATATCACACATTGTATGATCATTTAAACCGAAATGAACAAGTGAGTATGGAATCTTTAAAAGGTTTAGTAGAAAAAGAGTATCCTACTGGGCTGACAGTACATAATTATGAAGAATGGTTTGGAACTTTGCATTCTGTCTTATTTGATTTACATAATCGTACAATGAATATTTGCTTCGGATCTCCAATTTTAAACGACTGGTACTCATTGAAAGTTGGAGATAGTCTACCTTTTTCTAAGGTGAATGTGAAATTTGAAAATAAAACATATGCTGATTTTTGGAGAGAAGAGCATAATAAATTGATTCCAAAAGAATAAATGAGATAAAATGGTAATAGCAAGATGTATATACGGGAGGGATTGCCATTGCTAAAAGTTATGTTACCGATTGTTCTTATCTTATTTATTGCCGTTTCAATGTATATTACTTATGAAAAAAGAAAAAAAGCAGGGGTAAAAGGATTGAAGAGTGCGTTAACTTTAATTTGTTTCTTTACACTAGCAATCTTAAATTTGCTTGCATATTGGTTTAACTTTGGCGGTATTTTTATTTGGTTAATTTCAATTGTTTTATTACTAGTGGGGGCATATTTTACGAAATATATTCCAATATCTAAAAAGGTACATTGAAATTTATTTGAGTTTAAAAGTTATATTGTATTTTGTTTTGAAAAGAGATTATTCTACTAGAGCGTTGTGAAACGGTTTTATAGGATAATCTCTTTTGTTCGTTTAGCTTTGTAAAGAACGTACTGTACTTTTTAGTTGCTCAATAAATTCTCGAGTTGCAGCACACATATATTTATCTTTTCTATAAATAAGCCCTATTTCTATAGTTGGAGTAGGATTTTCTATTTTAATAGCTTGAATGTTTTTATTTTGTAAAAAGTCTATATACGGTTTTGGTAATACGGTAATTCCCATTCCTTTTGAAACCATTTGGATTAAAGATTCCATCGTACTAATTTCTAAAATTGGTTTTGGTTTAAAGTTAAATTTTTGACAATGAGATGTAATTAGTTCGGTTAAAAAGAAATTTTTAGGTAAAAGAATTAAAGGATAGCTCTGTAATTCGGCAATAGATACATGATTACATGCAGCTAATTTATGACCGGTTGGTACGACTAATGTAAGTTCGCTTTTGTATAGCGGGATAGAAATAATTTCTTTATCTTGCACCGGGAGAAATGTAATGCCAATATCTAGTTCGTTTTGTAATAATTTTTCGCGAATATCTCCTGTACGAAGCCCTAATACAGAAAGCTCTATATTTGGATATAAATGATTAAAATTAAAAATAGCTGGTGGTAGTAAGTAATTTACGACGGTTAACAAAGATCCTATTGTTAAGGAACCTTGCTGTAATCCGTTTAAGTCTTGAATGGCGGAACGAGCTTGTTCAACTTCATGAAAAATGGTTTTACTATGTAATAATAAAATCCTTCCTGCGTCAGTTAAAGATATCTTTTTACCAATGCGATCGAAAAGCGGCATTCCTATTTCATGTTCTAATGCACGTATTTGCTGACTTAGAGAAGGCTGTGAAATATTTAATTTCTCAGCTGCTTTTGTGAAATGTAATTCTTTTGAAACAGCTAAAAAGTATTCAAGTTGTCGTAATTCGATTGGGATCACCTCAAGTTTAATGATAGGTTATACCTATCATTATTATATAAATAATAGGATTGAACAATAATTTTTCGGGTTTTATAATCATCTTTATATAACAGAGATAGTGCGAATATAAATTGAGTGAGAAAATTCATGTAACACCTTTAAAGGAGGAAATAGAATGGCTAATGAATATCAATTATTATCTTTAAATATAGGGTTACCAAAAGAAGTTACATACGGAGGAAAGGTAATTCATACAGGTATAAATAAGAAACAAGTAAAGGAAGCGGTGTTTTTATCTTTTGTAAAATTTAATGGGGATGGACAGGCGGATTTAGTTCATCATGGCGGAGTAGATAAAGCGGTGTGCGTATATTCCGGAGAACATTATGGATATTGGGAAAAAGAGTTGAATCAAGACCTTGTGTATGGAGCATTCGGAGAAAATATAACAATTAGTGATATGCGTGAAGAGGATGTTTGTATTGGTGATACATTTCAAATTGGAGAAGCAATTGTACAAGTAACACAGCCAAGGCAACCTTGTTTTAAATTAGCTAAGAAATACAATATTCCAAAGTTGCCACTGTATTTTCAAGAAACAGGATATACAGGATTTTATTTTCGCGTATTAAAAGAAGGATGGGTATCACCTGTTGATACGTTAAAGTTACTGAAGTCTGATCCGAAAGGTGTAACAGTGGCATTTGCTAATCGTATCATGCATAAGGAAAAACAAAATATAGAAGGATTAAAAAGGATTTTAGATGTTCATGCACTTTCTACAAGTTGGAGACGAACATTTGAAAAGCGAATGAAGGGAGAAGAAATTAACACGCAGGAGAGACTAGAAGGAAAAAAATAATAAAAAAATATTTTTTATAAATGGTGCATTTCTATTAGTAAAAACGACTTAGAAAGCACTATTTTTATATAATAAACTTATTAATATTCAAAAATCCTAATATTGTTTTATTCGACTTATTTTCGAATAGTCAAAACATAAAATTAATTAGACTTTTTTTTTATATTTTATGATAGTATATTGATTGGTAAGACCTATTACTTTAAGAGCAGGTTCTACAACTATATCTAATTTGATGGAATTAACGTATGGAGGGACAACATGGGGAATGTTGAAAAATTTGAAAAACTTCTTTTAGAAGAACCGAAAAGAGAGCAGTTATTTCCTTTATTTGAAGAAGTGTTTGGGATTACAATTCAAACATTGAATGATTTTTCGGAGAGAGGTTATTGGGATGATACATACAAAGCTTTATCATTTTTACATGACGATAAAGCGATTGCGAATGTTGCTTCATTTTCGTTACCATTGCTAGTAAATGGTGAAAGAATAAATGCAGCGGGAATTCAATCGGTAATGACACATCCTAATTTTCGTAGAGAAGGACTCATGACACTATTAATGAGTAAAATGATAGAAGAAATCGATAAGAAATGTGAATGTACTTTATTGTTTACGGAAAAACCTGAACTATATGCATCATTTGGGTTTAAAGTTGTGCAGGAGTATTTGATGACTATTACATATGATAAAAAGAAGAATAATGATTCCTTACTTAGAAAGTTAGATTATTATATGGAAGAGGATAGAAAGTTAATACATGAAACTATTGATAGTAGTCAAAGACTTTCAAATAATTTTTCAACATTAAACTTCCATCCTTCGTTTTATTTGAATATGTATGACTCAGAATGGAATGAGAAATTGTATTATTCAGAGAAACTAGATGCTCTAATTGTGTATGAAGTAGATAATGAAAAGTTGAAATTATATGGAGTGTTTGCACCAGTAATTCCAGTTTTAGATGAAATTTGCGAGGGAATTTCTGAAAGATTTACAGAAATCGAATTTTATTTCTCTCCAGATCAATTAGGGATTGAGGATGTACAGTTTACAGAATTACAGTCTAGTAAGTATTTAATGGTGCGAAGTAATAAAGAGTTAGATTTTAAAGGTTATAAATTCCCAGTATTAACAGAGTTCTAATTGTTTATATAAATATTTTTGATGGGGAGTATATAAGTATAAATACTATTTAAATAGGTTTATATATGTGAAGTCCACCTGAAAAAATGAATTTGAGAATGAATTTTGCAGTGTAACTCATATAGATAAAAACCGTATTCTTTCAATTTAAGAATACGGTTTTTCTAATTGCGTAATATAAAGCACATTTATTGACCGAAAAGTCATTAATGCGTATCATTTAATAATGTTAAATATTAATTTACATAATATAATAGGAATAAGAAAGAAATTACAAACTACATCGCTTAAATAAGGAGGGATATGAATTATTCAGTGGTAATTTCATGGGAAAAGGAGATTATGTATGAAATCATTTCGTAAGTTATTACAGTATTTAAAACCATACATGTTCTTCGCTATAATTGGACCGCTATTTATGGTACTTGAGGTTGCGATGGACTTAATTCAACCGACTATTATGCAACATATTATTGATGTTGGGATAGCAAATCGGGATTTGAATTATGTAATAAAAATGGGGCTTCTAATGATAGGAGCAGCAGCACTCGGTTTAGTTGGAGGACTTGGGTGTATGATGTATTCTACAAAAGCAGCTGTTAATTTCGCTACTGACATACGAAAAGATGTGTTTGCGAAAATAGAAACATTTTCTAGCGAAAATCGTGATTCGTTCGGAACTGGAAAGTTATTAACGATTGTGACAAATGATATTACTTCTATTCAAACAGCGATGACGATGACATTACGTGTTCTTGTTCGTGGTCCTTTGTTATTTATCGGAAGTATAATAATTGTTTTTGTAACAGCACGCGAGTTATTTCCTATATTACTTGTAGTTGTTCCAATTTTATTACTTGCGATTATATTCATTGCAAGTAAAGCGAGTGGGACGTTCAAAAAAGTGCAAGAAGCATTAGATAAAGTGAATACAAAGTTACAAGAAAATTTATCTGGAGTACGTGTTATTAAAGCGTATGTAAGACAAAAATATGAAATCACTCAGTTTGGCAAAGTGAATACAGATTTAACGAAGATAAATATTCGAGCGGTGCAGCTTATTTCTATAATGATGCCAATCATTATGTTAGTGGTAAGCGGCGGGATTGTCGCAACATTATGGATTGGTGGAGAAAAAGTATTTGATGGAACGCTTCAAGTAGGAGCTATTTTAGCGTTTATAAACTATTTGAATATTATTTTAATGTCACTTATGTCTATAAGTATGGTATTTATGCAAATCGCGCGAGCATTTCCATCTGCGGATCGTGTACAGCAAGTTTTAAATACTGAGGTTGATATTACGACCGAAACAAATGCAGTTGCACCTAAGCAAGTCGAGGGACAAATTGACTTTAAAAATGTTAGTTATAGTTACACGAAAAATAATGAATATGTTTTAAAAGATATTTCATTTAACATATGTAAAGGTGAAAAAGTAGGAATTATCGGTTCTACAGGAAGTGGTAAAACTACTTTAGCAAAACTATTACCGCGTTTATACGATGTTGATCAAGGTGAAATATGCATTGATGGAATCAATGTTAGATCATACGATTTACAAAAACTTCGTGCTTCAATCGGGTTTGTACCTCAAAAGGCATTGTTGTTTTCAGGTAGCATAGAAGAGAACTTACGTTATGGTAAAGAAGATGCAACGAATGACGAACTGGAAGTAGCAGCTGCATCAGCTTGTGCGACTGAGTTTATTAACAAGCTGGAAGATTCATATCAACATCATTTAACACAAGGTGCGACGAATTTATCAGGTGGACAAAAACAACGTGTATCCATTGCAAGGGCACTTGTGAGAAAGCCATCCATTCTTATATTAGATGATTCTACATCAGCAGTTGATGCGAAATCAGAATCTAACATTCAATCGGCGTTAAGAACAGAATATAAAGGAACAACAACATTATTAATCGCATCTAAAATCTCATCTATAATAGATGCTGATAAAATTCTCGTTTTAGATAACGGTGAATTAGTTGGCGATGGTACACATGAAGAACTGTTAGAACAATGTGATGTATATCAAGAAATTTATCTTTCCCAAGGTGGTAATTTACATAAAAAAGGTGGGGAAGAACATGCGTAATTTTCAAGGGCAATTTGCTAATAAAGGTGGGCGTAACGCGCCTAAGATGGGTAAAGCTAAAAATACGAAAGGAACTGTAATGAGAGTATGGAACTATATGGGGTACCAAAAGGCTGCTCTTACGTTCGTTATATTTTTAGTATTTGTTACGACTTTACTTGGATTATTAGGTCCGTATTTAATGGGAGTAATTATAGATCAATATATTGTACCGAAAGATTTAAGCGGTACGGCGAGAATGTGTTTGTTACTTATTGCAATTTACGGTGTAACAGTATTGTTAACATGGTTACAAACATTTGTCATGGTTAACGTTGCATTAAAAACGATACAAAAAATACGACAAGATATTTTCGTGAAAATCCAAACACTTTCTTTACGGTTTTTTGATGTACGTTCGCAAGGGGATTTAATGAGTCGTGTGACAAATGATATAGATAATTTGAATCAAGCGTTGACACAAAGTGTGGTGCAAATTATTTCATCGGCATTAACATTTATAGGTGTGACGATTGCGATGTTCGCATTAGATTGGATATTAGCGATTGTTACTTTAATTACAGTTCCTATTATGTTTTTCGTTACAAAAAAACTGGTTGCTTATAGTGGTAAAAACTTTGCAAAGCGTCAAAAAGATTTAGGAGAATTAAATGGTTTTATCGAGGAAGCTATAACAGGAGCGGATGTTACAACGTTATACGGGAAAGAAAAAGAAACTGTACAAAATTTCAATAAAATTAATGAACAACTAAGAATCTCAGCTACGAAGGCAGATACATTTTCAGCTTTTATTTTTCCAAGTATGAACTTTATTAATAACTTAGGTATGGGACTTGTAATTGGAACTGGATCAATTATGGTTTTAAATGGAATGACAACAGTAGGTGTCATTGCGGCTTTTATTAATTATTCCCGTCAATTCTCAAGACCACTCAGTCAATTCGCAACTTTAATGAACACGATTCAAGCAGCAGTTGCTGGTGGAGAACGTGTCTTTGAAATTATGGATGAAGTACCGGAAATTCAAAATAAAAAAGATGCGTTCGTTGTACAAAATTTACAAGGGCATGTTGCACTTGAGAATGTTTCATTTGGGTATGAGGAAAATAAAACGATTTTAAAAGAAGTAAGTCTAAAGGCGCGGCCAGGGGAGACAATTGCTTTGGTTGGTCCCACTGGATCGGGTAAAACAACAATTATTAATTTGTTAACACGCTTTTATGATATACAGCAAGGGAAAATTCATATCGATGGAAAAAGTATAAAAGATTATGATATGAATTCGTTGCGAAGTAAAATAGGGGTAGTTTTACAAGACACGTATTTATTTGCTGGGACGATTATGGATAATATCCGTTATGGTCGACTAGATGCAAGTGACGAAGAGGTAATCAATGCAGCTAAGGCAGCATCTGCACATTCTTTTATAAAGCATTTACCGAATCAATATGAAACAAAAATCGCTTCAGAAGGATCGAATTTAAGTCAAGGTCAAAAACAACTTCTTGCGATTGCGAGAGCAATTTTAGCGGATGCAGATATATTAATTCTCGATGAAGCAACTTCAAATATTGATACGAGAACAGAATTACAAATTCAAGAAGGACTAAATAATTTAATGAAAGGTCGAACTAGTTTTGTAATCGCTCATCGACTGAAAACGATTGAAAAAGCAGATCAAATCCTTGTTATAAAAGATGGAAGTATTTTTGAAAGAGGGAATCACGAATCTCTTATGGAAGATAGAGGGTTTTACTTTGATCTGTATACGAGTCAGTTTAAAATCTAATAAAAACGTTAATATGGTGCGGTTTCTCCAGGAAGGAGAGACCGCATTTTAATATTTGTAAACATTATTATCCAAATAGTTGTTCACTAAATATTTTAACTGCGTATTTTTTGCATCCAAGGTAAAACATGCGTAAGGTTATAAAAACATTTTTTTGACCCAAATGTCAACTTGTAATTTTTGGATATACAAATTGTTCCCAAAAGTGTTGCATGAGTATGACATAAACTATGAAATTGAATTTTAAAAATTCGGAGTTAATTAAATAAGCCTTAAAAATATCATGAAGTCCATTAAGACAACCCCATGTAGCTTTTTTGATGCTAACAACTAAATCACAGTCAGTAATACGCTTGACCTACTATTGCTTTATCAGTGTGTCTTATAATTTTTATATTATTATAATGCTTCAATTGTTTTTTCATCAATTGAGGCTAATCGTTTGGAAATTGAAGTTTTTGTATTTAATAGTGAAATAATTGAACTTTGATTATACAACGGCAGTGGAACAAATAGAACGCATGGAGACAACCTTAATGAGTGTTTTATGTTATATTTATACGTTTTAATGATTTAATAAATAATACAATTTGAATTTCATTAAAAAAAGACACTGTTTCCAGTGCCACAACTTACTACGAGAGTTTTATGAGGAGACTTAAATAGATGAATTTAAGTTTCTCTATAATATATGAAACTACAATTAGAAAATCACTTATTTTTTAAAGGAGTTAATGGGTAATTGTACGTGCTAAAATCTTTATTAAAAATATCCTGTACTAATTGGATAGTTTCATGATCATAAAAACTATCGTATGTTGGGAGGCGTGGGAATAAAGGGTCGGTAATATCAGCATCTGCAAAATCACCCCTAAAAATCGCCCTGTCCTTCTGATGATGCCATGATTTAGTTAGTATGTGTAAAGGAGAAGTTTTTAATTGATATGTTTGTTCTAAGCGCACAATTTCAGTAGAGAAATTTTCAAGGTAGATATATTTTGTGACAAACTCCTCTTCAGCTGGTTCATATTGCTGCATTAAATGTGGATCTACTTGTTCTAAATCTATCATTTGCGCTTTTAAATAGTAGAGAAAGATTTTAAATGAAATAGGCTTATTACAAAATTCATTACCATAATAAAAATGCCGAATAGGATTCCATGCTGGGTTTTCTATGTGAGGGGGGGCAATTAGTGAAAAGAATGAACTTACAGCTCTTGTATAAGGGTTTCTCACTAATTTATAGGAATCTTTTTCATTTGTATATAAAGCCGCAGCTAGTTCAATAAAGTAGTCGGAGGAGTCTTTGTATATTTCATTTTCATAATTATGGATGAAGGAATCGTATTTTATGGCTTGTTTAAATAAATTTATTTGATAAAAAAACCAATGTGCAAGTGAAGTACAGCCACTTTTCTGACTCCAAAATAAAATCAAAGGGAAGTTAGAGTTAAAGTGCGGAACACGTCCGTATTTAATAATATTTGCAAAAGACATAGTTAGCCTCCATTCAGTTATGTCAATTATTTTTAATTTATGAATAAACAACTCGGTATATGAATAAAAGAAGGGAAGTAGAATAGATAATTTAAAACAATATAACTTTGGAATGAAAGCGTTATTTTATAGGGGTGTGAAAAGAGCAATTTTGAAAAGTGATCCTGAATCATTATTTTAGCGTAGGACGGAAAATAGTAATGCTGCTATGAATGGTGTGAAATCAAATAAGATATGTGTGATAGAACTGGCCCATAATGAATTAGCTTTAAATGCAACCCAGTTAAGTGGCAATCTAGCTAAACCAATAACAAAGAAAATTTGAACGAGGTTACCGTTATATGTAGAATAATGTGCCAAACCAAAAAAGAATGCGCCAATAATTGTAACAATAATCATTGATCGTTTCTCATTTACTCTATGTTTTTTCAAAAAGTAAATCGCTAGTATAGATGGAATTAAAACGAAACATTCTTCACCGATTAAACTAAATATAATATCTATAGCGTTATAGATGAATTGTGCAGGTGTGTTGTCTACGAAAATATTAGTCGCTCCGTTAGCAGCAACCGGAAAGTCAAAACCATATGTGATTACTACTGCAACAAGTGAGCTTTGGACTGCATTCCATATATAAGCAATTAAAATAAATTTAATTGCTCCTTTTTGGAGGGGACTAAACGCTGACTTAATTCCGTATGTACCATAGTTTAAATATAGGGCAATGACACCAGCAAGGGCTATAAATGTAAAACTGAATGGTAGACTAGCATAAACCAAACCTACGTAAGCAATAAGAATTAAAAAGATACCAATCATTACAGTTAAAGTGCTAATAGGTCTTCTGTCGTAAAGACTGTTCATTGAGTTTTCCTCCTGCTCTGTTAATCAAATTCCAAAAATATGAAATTTAACTTTTATTATATGACGGAGGTAACAAATTTAAAACAATATATGAATAATGTGAATTTATTCATGAAAATAAAACTCAACAAAATAAACCTTTTTTCATAAACAAGAAGGCGGTTGTTTCCGCAACCACCTTTTTATAAAACAAAGCACTTTTTCAGAAATAAAGTATGAATGATTTCTGAAAAGGTTATAGGATTTAATCCTATTTTCATAACTCCAGTGACTAGCTTAATTTTTAAGAAAGGAATGACTATATTATATGAAAGCTTGTCTAACAGGGTTACAAATAAAAAAACAGCTAGCAAAAGCTAACTGCTCTCGAAATGGGATGAAGTAAAAGTTCAGCAGAGCAGATCGAACGGAGGGGAGCCGTATCGTATGAATCAATCAATTGTCATTTTTTTGAAGACATCGATAAAAAAAGATACGATGACTTGTGGTGAAAGAGCTGAAAAACTACAAAGCATTGTGCGTCCGTATGAAGAATCAAGAAGAACAGGAAGGGCAGGGAAATCAGTGGAAAGAGAGTATTTATAAGCTAGTACGTTTATACTTTGAAAAACTAGTTAAGCAAGGAGAAATAAAGGAAGTAAAAAGAAGCAGAAGAAAAAGATATAGAAATAGATGATTCGGTAAAAAGTAACCATTTGGGTGCTTTTTCTTTTACACAAAACAAATGGAATCAATGAACGAAAAAACAGCGATGTATGAGATTAGTATACTAGTCAGTTTTAAATTTAATATAGTGCGGTTTCTCTAGGAAGGAGAAACCGCATTTTTATATTTATAAAGGTAATTAGAAATATAGAGTTGGATTTTTTAAGATACATGAATTGTTAGCAAAAAATAGCAACTTCAGTGCCAGATGGAAGAAGTAATTTACGTGGTATTGTAATAATCTCAAGAGCCATCTGAGCTGAATAGAGAAGTATTGGAGTTAACTCTAAAGCTTGAGTTAATAATAATATAAAGCTTGTTAGGATTGCAAAGCTCCCCCAAAAGAAACTTTTTGACATGTTACGGAAATCTTTTATTAAGGAAAAGAAAGAAAAAAATGCTGTAACAAAGAGAATCAAAAATTTATATTTATCAGCCATTAAACCCCTCCTAAAGAACAGTAGCTTATATTATAACGTATTTTTCTGTATTATAATAAAAAGATTTTGAAATTAACAGTTTAAATGCGTAAAAACCGCAACTTAAAAATATGAGTTGTGGTTTTTATTTATGAGTCCTTTGTTTTAGAAAATAAATAATCTAGATTTTAAAAACTAGATTAGTGCCCTAATTATTGTTTGCTGGAGATGTACTGGATATTTGACCGGACAATAAGACGAGCTTTGAATATAGTAATAAAAAAGGGATGTGGAACAATGGCTAGATATAGTTTACATGGAGGTCACAATAGTATTGTACAAGGTGCGAATTATGGGAATCGGAAAGAACACATTTTGGATCGCCAAGTGAAGGATGCAGTTGTTGCTAAATTAAGAGCATTGGGGCATACAGTTTATGATGATACCGATGAAGTAGGGACAACGCAAGCACAAAATTTAAATAACATTGTATCAAAAACAAACTCACATGATGTAGATTTAGTAGTTTCATTTCACTTAAACTCATATGATACGAAAGCTAATGGTGTTGAAGTTTTGTACTATGACCAACAAGCTTTATCAGCTAAGGTAGCGGCACAACTTTCAAAAGATATTGGTTGGTCAAATCGTGGTGCGAAGGAACGAAAAGACCTTTATGTGTTATCGAATACGAAAGCACCTGCAATCTTAATTGAACTTGGATTTATCGATAATGAAGCAGATATGGCAAAATGGGATCCAGATAAGATTGCTAATTCAATTGTATATGCATTAACTGGGCAATCTGGTGGGACAACTCCACCCACAAAACAAAATATCATTCAATCAGGAGCTTTTTCACCGTATGAAACACCTGATGTTATGGGGGCGCTAACGTCCTTAAAAATGACAGCTAACTTTATCTTACAATCGGATGGTCTAACATATTTTATTTCTGAACCAACTTCAGACACTCAACTTAAAGGAATGACGGATTACCTTGATCGTAAAGGTTGGTGGTACGAAGTTAAGTAAAGGTATTAGTTTAATAGAACAGCATATTTTTAAAAAAATATGCTGTAAAAAGAGGATTACTTATTATGAGTAATCCTCTTTTTATAATATTATTTCGTATAAATATAATTAGATAAAGGAGACTCCAGCCTTAAAACTTAATAAGTGCTATATGTTAGTGGGAGGTTCATTAAGATATCAGCTATATTTGTAAAACATACTTTTAAAAAGAAAAGAAGTTGAATTTAATTAATTACAATTGAAATAGCACTGAAAACTAATAAAACGGCCATAATGATGTTAAATGATTTCGTATGTTTTAATAAAAGTTTTTGGAACATGGAACCAAATAAGCTCCAACTAAATGTACTCATTAACCCAACTATACCTAGAAATAATGAGAAAAGTAGAAAACTTGAATATGAATTATAGTACGGGAGAATAAAAGTTGACACTACAGTCAGCCCAAATAGTATCCCTTTAGGATTAACAAATTGAAGAAAAATCCCGACTGTAAATAAGTTTTTATTATGTTTTTCATCTGGATCTGCACTAGTTTTACTAGTGAGTATTTTAAAGGCTAAATATAGCATATATATTACACCTAAAATTTTTAAAGGGAATTCGATTATAGGTAGGATATTAATTAGTACAATATTAAAGAAGCTACATAAGGAAGTGAGGATGAAAAATCCGAAAGCTACCCCAAAGCAAAATTGCATACTCCGTTTCAAACCATGTTGATTGGCATATGTCATAGCTAAAAAATTGTTAGGTCCGGGTGTGAAGCTACTTATAAAAACAAATAATAAAAAAGAAAATATAGGCATTTCAAAACCCCCTAATTATTTTGTGTGTTATAATGACCGAAAAGAACAATATAACGTGTGCTTTTTATTATACATAACGGTCGTTATATTGTATATGGTGTAGGGGTGTTTCCTATGGAAGAAATTCAACTTATTTTAGCAAAAAATTTAAAAACAATACGTGAAAAAGAGAAAATGAGTTTAGAAAAGGTCTCTCAATTAACAGGTGTGAGTAAAACGATGATTGGACAAATTGAACGAGGAGAGTCAAGCCCAACATTAACAACGATATGGAAAATCGCTAATGGTTTGAAAGTGTCTTTTACTTCATTAATCAATAATCCGCAACCGGATACAAAAATTGTGTTACGAAATGATGTTCAAGTATTATCAGAAGACAGTGGGAAATATAAAGTGTATCCTTCTTTTCCTTTTCAAGATGATAGGAACTTTGAAATCTATACCGTTGAAATTGAAACAGAAGGAAAATTAAGTTCAGAAGGTCATAAAGAAGGGACAGAAGAATTTATAACGGTGTTTGAAGGGGAATTGACAATTGAAATAAATGATTGTCAATATACATTAAAGAGTGGAGATGCAATTCGCTTTAAGGCGGATAAAACGCACTCGTATTATAATTCTGGACGAACGCTAACTCGATTAAGTATGACCATTTATTATCCAGCTACATAAACTTGTAATTACATCAAGGATATAAAGCAATGTGTGTTGATAAACCATCTATAAGAGATGGTTTTATTTTATTAATTCATAAAAAAGGACACTCGTTTGAGTGTCAACATAGTATTGCTCTCGCGTATAGGATTGGAGTATGTTTCTCAAGTACGCTTTGAGATGGTTCGCATTTGAGAAAATGCTTCTTGTTCAATGTAACATCCGCAGGGAAAAGTGTAAATTGATAATGTATATACGGAAAATTTAGTATAGATAATTTCTACTATGAATATAGTGTAATGTATTTATTATCCGGTATTAACTGGTAGTAAAACCCCCACTTTAAATTTCAGCTGGAGTAAAGATCTTAGGTGGGGGCGGGCTTCACATAAACGACCGATTGGTTTAACTAATTATTAGTGGGGGCGGATAAAACTCCTACTGATAAAACTTTCGCTTTATTACTTAAGTATGTAAGAAAGTGACTTATAAAAAGTATGAATCATTTTTTAATCGTTTTGTATAATTGTTAGAGGGAGATCCGGTGAAGTGGACTTATTTAATTAATTTGAAGTGGATATTGTGGAATAAAAAATAAAGCTGGGAAGTGAGAGTTTTTAGTAGTAGTTATAACAATGGTAACATGTTTAATAGGCTAGTCATTTGAAAAAAGAGGATAGTTATTAATTTATTCTTTAATAATAGATTTTAATGATTTGAATGAATAAAAAAACATGTGGAATGAGGTATTCAAGTGAACCACAATGATAAATTATCCTTGAATAAAGGTATGATAGGACCTGAAAATATTGGACCTACCTTTCCGGTTCTTCCACCAATTTATATTCCAACGGGATCGACCGGATTAACAGGAGCAACAGGTTTAACAGGACCGACCGGATTAACAGGAGCAACAGGCTTAACAGGATCGACTGGTTTAACAGGAGCAACAGGATCGACTGGTTTAACAGGAGCAACAGGCTTAACAGGACCGACTGGTTTAACAGGAGCAACGGGATTAACAGGAGCAACAGGTTTAACAGGACCGACCGGATTAACAGGAGCAACAGGCTTAACAGGACCGACTGGTTTAACAGGAGCAACAGGTTTAACAGGACCGACTGGTTTAACAGGAGGAACAGGCTTAACAGGACCGACTGGTTTAACCGGAGGAACAGGCTTAACAGGATCGACTGGTTTAACAGGAGCAACAGGCTTAACAGGACCGACTGGTTTAACAGGAGGAACAGGCTTAACAGGATCGACTGGTTTAACAGGAGCAACGGGATTAACGGGACCGACGGGTTTAACAGGAACTACCGGAGCAACAGGTCCAACTGGAGTTATTGGTCCCATAACAACAACTAACTTATTATTTTATGCTTTTGCAGATGGGATGAAATTTATATATACAGATTCAGATGGGATAGCTCAATATGGTACAACTAAAATATTATCTCCTGATGAGGTTTCCTATATTAATTTGTTTATTAATGGAATACTTCAACCACAACCATTTTATCAGGTTAGTACTGGTCAGTTAACTTTATTGGATGATCAACCACCATCGCAAGGTTCTTCAATTATTTTGCAATTCATCATTATTAATTAAAAAAGACAGATTCTTAAATGAAAAGAATCTGTCTTTTTTTTCTACATTAAAGTAGTTACACTAAGTGACGATAAATTCAATTGTAATTGGAATTCCGCCGTCTAATGCATCTCCATTAGGAATTGTAATAGCACCAGTTGGTCCAGTAGTAACACTGGAGTTCACACTAGGTTGAAGAATACCGTTTACATATAAGTTGTAATACGTAAAAGTTGGAAATGCTGTTGCAGTTGTACCGGCATCATTTAAACAAGCTGTTGCAGCAATTGCAAAAGCTGCACCTGTTCCTGTTCCAGCACTTAGTGTAGATGTAAATCTTCTAGATGCCATAAATGGTTGGATGATTGGCAATTAACTCTCACCTCCTCAATTTTTGGGAACGAAGTATAGAATAACTTGTCCGATATATTGTATGAGAGTTTTCAATAATAGAGACGGCTACATGATTATTGAGAGAACATAATTTTAAGAAAGTTATTATTGTTACATATCTGAAAAGCTAGTGTTGGTACTTGTTGGTTGTATGCTAATGCTTAGTTTTTATACTCAAATTAAAATGTGCTTTTGGACCTAAGAGATAAACGTGGAAAAATAAAATAAACTCGTAAGTTTAGGTGTTTAATCTAAGCAGTCAATTATTAAAAACATATAATTAATATGTGAGTCATGAACATAATTAAATAACGTTTTTTCAGTTTAATTATTATTCATGTTTCCTATTTTAAGTGAATGAAACCTATACACAATTTTATAGTTCTTATAATAGGAAAACACTCAAATATAATTTAAGTAAGGAGGAAATATATGACAAATAATAATTGTTTTGGTCATAATAACTGCAATCCGATAGTTTTCACTCCGGAATGTTGCAATAATCCACAAACTGTTCCAATTACTAGCACTCAATTAGGACAATTAATCACTTTACTAAATTCTTTAATTTCGGCTATCGCAGCATTTTTTGCAAATCCAAGTGACGCAAACAGATTAAATTTACTCAATTTGTTTACTCAACTATTAAATTTACTAAATGGATTAGCACCATCTCCAGAAGGTAATTATTTAAAACAATTAATTCAAAGTATTATCAATGTACTCCAATCTCCTAATCCAGACATAAGCGAATTACTTTCTTTATTACAACAATTCTACAGCGCTCTTGCACCATTCTTCTTCTCTTTAATTATTGATCCTGCAAGTTTACAACTTCTATTAAACTTATTAACTCAATTAATTGGAGCTACTCCAGGAGCAGGAGCAACAGGTCCAACAGGAGCAACAGGGGCAACGGGAGCAACAGGTCCAGCAGGAACTGGTGGCGGAGCAACAGGAGCGACAGGAGCAACGGGAGCAACAGGCCCAACAGGAGCGACAGGAGCAGGAGCAACAGGCCCAACAGGTCCAACTGGGGACACAGGAGCAACGGGGGCAACAGGTCCAACAGGAGCGACAGGAGCAACGGGAGCAACAGGCCCGACAGGAGCAACAGGGGCAACGGGAGCAACAGGCCCGACGGGAGCAACTGGATCAACTGGTGCAACAGGTGGCGGAGCTATTATTCCATTCGCTTCAGGTACAACACCAGCAGCGTTAGTTAACGCATTAGTAGCTAATACAGGAACTCTTCTTGGATTTGGATTTAGTCAGCCTGGTGTAGCTTTAACTGGTGGAACTAGTATTACTTTAGCGCTAGGTGTAGGTGATTATGCATTCGTAGCACCACGAGCAGGAACTATTACGTCGTTAGCAGGTTTCTTTAGTGCAACAGCTGCATTAGCGCCATTATCACCTGTTCAAGTGCAGATACAAATATTAACTGCGCCAGCAGCAAGTAATACGTTTACAGTTCAGGGAGCACCTTTATTATTAACACCGGCATTTGCTGTTATAGCTATTTTGGACACAGCATCAGGTATCATACCTGAAGCTATTCCGGTAGCTGCTGGAGATAAAGTACTACTGTATGTTTCGTTAACAGCAGCAAGTCCAATAGCTGCAGTAGCTGGATTTGTAAGTGCAGGTATTAATATCGTCTAGTTTGTTACAACGCCTGTTTGAAATTTGAATTGGTGTTTGTATATAGCCCACCCTAATTTTATTAGGGTGGGCTATATTTTATGGGAAGATAGTTGATAAATCAATTGAGGAATTCTTCTTTGTTAAGTTGGGGTAAAAGGAACATCAAAATGTATGATTTACACTTTATTGTTTATGAAATAAGTTATATGGTTTGAAAAATTACCTATAAATAAAAAAGATGAATTCTATTAAAAATAGAATTCATCCATTACATAAACGGTATACAAGGGAAGGAAATTATTTATTGAGAGTGTTGAAATATTATTATTCAAATTAATAATAAACTATTTGTTTTTATTGCAGTTACATCCTTTTTTCTTTACATATCCTTGCTCGGCTAAATCTCTTTGTGATTGGGAATTGGAAGATTGAGAATTCGAAGACTGAGAGGATGTTGATGAACTACTATTTTTATTATGAGAGTAGTTTTTTCGATAGTTATAATTACTCATAGTACTATCACCTCCAATTAAATATATAAATATTATATGTATGTACTCTATTAATTGTTACGCTAAAAATAGGAATGGAGTGTAAACAATAAAAAATCTCCTACGTATTTTCCAAGGAGATTTTTTATTGTTTATTCATGATATAAATTAATATCCCCAGTAAAGAGGGAAATAATATGAATCTTGATAATATAAATTTTGTTGTGGACTAGGAGGCTGTGTTGGTGGGTTTATCATTCCGCGGTTTTGATTACAGTTTGCTGAAGGACCAATTACTGTAGTGGATTGAATAGGGGATACCGCTTGTTTCCATTGTTGTTCATCAAGGCAGTAAGTATGAGCCATCAAATTTGCGGGAGTTAATCTTAAAATATCAGAACCAAAAATAACTTCTGGTGTCGGGGCGTCGAAAATAGCTAATAAATGAGTACTATCTGTTGTAGCAATTTCATAATGCCACCACGCTTTTGGAATGTTGGCAACTTGCCCTGGTTTTATCGGTAAGTTTAATATTTGATTTGTAAAAGGGTTCAGTATAGAAACAACAGCAGATCCTGAAATACAGTAAACAAGTTCAGCTGCATTTTGATGAATATGCGGCTCTACAACATTTCCAGTACTTAAATAAATATCTAGTAAAGAAGTATTTTCTAACGTATTTAATTGTTTCACGCCAAGTACGTTTATATAATTTTGGGCATCTTTTTTAAAAAAATTACTTTTACTTAAATCATAGGTGAAATTAGTTGAGGGGGAAGTGTAGTCGATACTAGAAGTCATTTGTATTACCCGCCTTTCTTATATTTTCATGCAATTTGAATTTAAGATATGAGTCTAGTTATTGAAATGTGAAAGTGCTGCTGCTCTTGGTTTGTAAAGTGATAAAATTGTTCGTTGGTATGCAATATAATTACAACAGTTTCATTGCGAAAAAAGGTGCATTTAATTACAATTAATGTAAAATACGGCACTTTTTTAATTTGTATTATAAGGGGAGTACAGAAAATGAATCAAACTATTTTAAAAGAGTTGGAAGTTGAATTAAAAAATTACTTTAAACCGTTTTTGAATGCGCCTGCAACAATAGAAGAAATTCAAGATGCTGAAAATGAAATGGGAATTGCGTTTCCAGATGAATTACGTAATCTTTATCTTGCACATAACGGTGAGGATAAATCAGGACCAGGGTTATTTTTTGGTTTGCCATTTCTTTCATTAAATCAAGTTTTGGATGAGTGGAGAATATGGAAAAGAATTGAAGAGGATGATTTTTTAAATTTTGATGCATTTTCAATACCAACAGAATGTATTAAGGAAAGATATGTGAATCACAATTGGATACCTATTAGTAAAGATTATGGCGGTAACAATATAGGAATAGATGTTGATCCAGATGAAAAGGGAGAAGTGGGGCAAGTTATTAATTTTGGACGAGATGAAGAAGTAAAATATGTAATTGCGAATAGAATTTCAGACTTGTTACTATTTATTTTACAAACGCTAAAAAATAAAAATTTCACCATTCACCAAGAAGAAGACTATGTATATTGGAGTTATGGTGCTAACAATAATATACACTTTTTAGACGCTTTATTTAATATTGAATTACCTGTTTTACATCCTCAATTTATATTTCAATCTGAAAATAACATTCATGATTGGTACGATAGTTTAGATGAGAATTGGAGAAATATAGTGGGTCCACTTGAGTGTGCAGGTAAGTTTATTAGAGAGAAGCGATTATATTTAGGTGAAAATGGATTAGTAGATATTAGTCCGTTACAGATGTGTACGGAAGTGAGAGAACTAATTTTATCTGGAAATGAAATTAAAGATTTAACAGGATTAGAACGAGTAGATTCTTTAAAGAAGTTGTATTTAGTAAATAACCCGGTTCAAGATTTAACGCCATTATTACGTTTGCAGCACTTACAAGAAATGAATATAAAGAATACGAAGATAAATAATCTATCGGAACTTGTAGAAATATCATCATTAAAAAAATTAGATATTTCACATACTAGTATTCAAGACTTTTCGTTGCTACCGAAGTTTCAAAATTTAGAATCTCTTACAGTACATATTTCAAATTGTGAGCAGCTCTATGCGATTTCGAAAGTAGATAATTTAAAGCATTTATATATTTTAAGTTTAGAGAATGTTAGTGAATTGGATTTGCTTGTTTTGCAGAATTTAAAAAAACTAATAACAATTGAATTTGAAAATAGCATCATTGCTAATTTAAATTGCTTAAAACACAATTCGTCAATTCAAAATATAAAGTTGACAGATACAAAAGTAAAGGATGGAGCCGCATTAGGTAAAATGAAAGGACTAATAGAATTAGAATTAGATGGCACAACAATTGATAACCTTGAAACAATTTGTTGTTCTCATTCATTAAAAATATTTACAGGATCGTTTGAACAATTTTATAAGTTAAAAGACTCATTTGATAGGAAAATAGATTTTTCAAAAATAATAGGAGGGATGAGTGAAGAAGAAAGTGAAATTTGGCACCAGCATGTAATGGATTAGAAAATAAATTATGTATCACTGAATGTCACATCCCTCGTTAATCGTTCGTCTTGTATGTAGAATGGATAAGGAGGGATTTTGTTATGAAAAATTTGGATGTAGTAATTGTTGGTGGTGGGCTTGCTGGATTAACAGCATCTATATATTTAGCGAAAGCTGGAAGGAAAGTTATTGTATTAGAAAAGTCCAGTCACTTTGGTGGTCGAGGGATGACTAAAAATAATAATGGCATTTGTATGAATCTTGGTGCACATGCTTTATATAGAGGTGGAGAAGCGTTTATAACTTTTAATGAGCTAGGTGTAAATCTTCCAGGTGGAATCCCATCTACAAAAGCACATGGAATATGGAAAGGGGATATTTTTACCATCCCAACAGATTTTCGCTCAATTTTATCAACACCGTTACTTTCATGGTCTGCAAAAGTACAGTTCTCTCGTCTTATGATTCATTTAGGGAAATTAGAAGTAGGAAAAGTTCCGAAAATGAGCCTAACTAAATGGGCAGAAAATGAAATTAAAGATCCAATGGTTCGAAATATATTTTATGCATTATGCCGAACAACAACATATACGTATGCTCCTACAATACAATTAGCATCTTCAGTATTAAAACAAATACAGCTTTCAATGAAAGAAGGAGTACTTTATGTAGATGGTGGTTGGGAGACGATAATAACAAATTTAAGGGGTATTGCAAGTACTAGTGGTGTGCAATTTCTAGCTAAAAAGAATGTGTTGAAAATAGAGTATTGTGAAGGGAAACAAAGAATACAATGTTTTGACGATGAAATATTTGAAGCAGGTGCAGTCATTGTAACAACTCCACCGAAAGAGGCTTGTAAAATTATAAAAGGTGCAGAAGGAACAAGTTTGCAAAAATGGAGTGAACAATCTATACAAGTGACCGCGGCAGCGTTAGATATCGGTTTAAAACATTTACCGAATCCTTTGCATCATTTTGCATTGGGATTAGATCAACCTATATTTTTCACAAATCAATCGAGAGCAGCTAAATTAAGTGAAGATGGATCAATTGCAGTGAGTCTAATTAAGTATCACAACCCTGTGCTAGAGCTGAATCATATTCAAGAAGATAAAGAACAGTTAGAAAATACAATGGAATTGCTACATCCGAATTGGAAAAGAGAAGTTGTTGCACAGCAATATTTACCGAAAATATCGGTAGTACATGATTTTCCTCATATTGACCGTGTTGAAAACCCTGGCCCTAATATACGTGAAATGCCAGGTGTTTATATTGCAGGAGATTGGGTTGGACATGATGAAATATTAGCTGATGCTGCGGTAGCAAGCGGAAAACGTGCAGCGTTACACATTTTAAAGCAATCCGAAAGTGAGGCAGTTCATCATGGAAGCGGAGCAATTATATGAAACGTATCAATCATTATTATTTTCGGTAGCATACAGAATCCTTGGGAGTGTTATGGATGCTGAAGATATCGTCCATGACGTATTTATATCGCTTAATAAAAGGGAGGACATTCAATCTATTGAAAATATGAAAGCATATTTATGTAAAATGGTAACAAACCGCTCAATTGATAAATTACGTTCGGCAGCACATAAACGTAACGTATATGTCGGGATGTGGTTGCCAGAGCCATTTGTTGAAGAGATTAATGATCCATCAGAGTCATTTGTAATGAAAGAATCAATTTCTACGGCATATTTATTACTTTTACAACAACTGACTGAGGTAGAGAGGGTTGTTTTCATATTAAGAGAGGTTTTCAGTTATGACTACGAAGAAATCGCTTCAATTGTAGATAAGAGTAATGCGAACTGCCGAAAAATCTTTCAACGTGCACGAAAAAGTATTTTGGATAAGCCGAAGCAGTCAACATTAAGTACGAAAAAGATGGCTGCTTATGTGGAGAAATTTATATCATCATTGCAGTGTGGGGATGCGCAAGGCATGTTAGAAGTATTAAAAACAGATGCGATATTAAAAGCTGATGGTGGTGGTAAAGCTACAACTGCAATCCATCCAATCTATTCTGCGGATAGAATTATACGTTTATTCTTTGGAATTGGGAAGAAGTTCCCGGAAGAGTACGATGTTGATTATAAGATGGTAAATGGTGCCCCAGGCGTTATTGTTAAAGTAAATAATAAAGTGACTTATGTGCTTTCATTTTTATTTGAGAATGAGAAAATCTCAAACATTTATATGATGGTTAATCCTGAAAAACTTATGCACTTAAATGTAACAGTATAAAAAAGACGCATTTCTTTAGAAGTGCGTCTTTTTTTTATTTCTCTAACATTTCAAGAGGTACATCTTTTTCGCCAGCTACCTCAAATTTAATTTCCCCATCTTCTTCATAAATACGTGAAATAATCGGTATAGTAATCATTAATTTTTTATGCTGTTTTCGTTTTCGAGCAGCATCTAAGCTAATCACGTTCATTGTAAGCATCCTTTCTTCTAGAAATATATAAACAAAAGAAAATGCGTCCGAAAAGGGCGCTTAATTGAATTTGAAATACCGATTCATTTAATTGGGGTTTATATGATTTAACAACTGCAATTGAATTAAAAATAGTATGAATGGAATAATTGCACGTAGAAATTAACTTTACCAAAAAACGAAACAATATGCTATAAAAAAATTTAAATCTTTGTCGTATAACGAGAAAAAGATTTTCGTTTCGCATATAATGAAAGTAGACGGGCAGCAAGAGCTTTTTCATCATATTGCTTTGGAAAGGCGATGAAAAAAATGGATACGTTAGATTCATTATTATTTCAACTTGAACAATATGGAGAAGAGCATGATCGAAATAAAAAAACACGGGAAGAAAAATTACGAAATATTTCTCGTGAAATGGGGCAATTTTTATCAATTTTAGTAAAAGGATGTAGAGCAAAAAACATTTTAGAAATTGGAACTTCTAATGGCTATTCTACATTGTGGTTAGCTAACGCGGTAGAAGAAACAAATGGAAGTGTAACGACTGTAGAGCTTTCTTCGGAACGAGTTGGAGAGGCACTTGTCAATTTTGAAAAGGTAAACCTTTTGCAAAGGATTGATGTTCATAATCAAGAAGCAGGGGCATTTTTAGATTCACAGCTAAATCATTCATTTGATTTTATTTTCCTAGATTCAGAGCGTACGCAATACATGTGGTGGCTTGAGCATATAAAACGCATTTTACAACCAAAGGGTTTTCTTGTTGTTGATAATGCTACTTCTCATGCGAGTGAGTTAGCCGAGTTTATAAACATGATTGAAGAAGATGAAATGTTTGAAACGGTGTTATTAGCATTTCAAAATGGAGCATTCGTAGCGCGCAAGAAGAAATAGGAGTGAGCGCAATTTAATTATCACATTGTAAAAGGGTATATGTCAAAAGATTGCGTACAGTAGGATAAGAAGAACATAATTTATATATATAACTTACGAAGAATCCGCCTTCAGCATGTTGTTCTCTAGGTCTTAAGTCTGAGGAAAATAATGTTGAGAACAGGTATACTTATAGTAAGAAACAGGGAATGACTGCATAAACAGGCATTTCTAAATAAATCGATTTCAAGCAACCAGAATGTATATGAAATACGATATAATAGATGAAATATAGTGCATATAAATTCGCACATATAAATAAAGGAGCGATTTTGTTGACTGAACTCGAGAAAAAAGAACCTGTATCGATTGTGAAAGATAATAATGTAGAAGTAGTGGTTGATACAGTTATAAAAGATGCAGAATTAGAGGAACTGAATAAAGAAGCTGATCTTTATGTACAAAAGTTAAATAGCGAGCAAAATACAGATTTATCAAAAGTATTGTCTCAGCTAGGAGATTTAGGAGATAAAGAGCAACAAGCAGCAGGAAAAACGTTGTCAGCATTAAAACGTCCTGTAACAGCGATGATGAATGGAAAGAACGAAGAAATTCCAAATACATTGTTAGAATTACGAAAAGTGGTATCAGAACTTGATCCGAATTCCTTAAAAGCAAGTGGTATGAAGAAAATTATGTTTAAAGTATTCAAGAAAAATCCACTTGAAACATACGTGCATAAATATCAATCTATAGATAAGCAAATTGAGGAGATTATAAGATCCCTTCTAATTGGTCGTGACAACTTACAAGAAGATACAGTTGGTCTTGAAATGCTTAAAGAGCAATCGCACGATAAAATTCACGCTCTTGATAAGCAAGTATACTTAGGTAGAAAACTTGCTGGCATGCTGGAAGCTGAGAAACAAAATCCAGAACGTCAAAGAGATATTCCATTAATTAACGATGCATTAGAAAAGATTCTAGTGCGTACACGTAATATGCAGCAAGCGAAAAGTGTTTTATTACAATCTATCGCATCTGTAGATATTATTAAGAAAAATAATGAAAAGTTAACAGAGGCAATTCGTAATGCAATTACGATGACGCAAAACGTTGTAACAGTTTCTGCTGCTATCCAACTAGCATTAACAAATCAACGTAAAACAATTGATGCAGTGAATGCGACAAATGAAGCAATTGAATCGATGGTATTAAGTAACTCACAAGCATTAAAACAAAATACAGAAGAAACAACAAAACTTCTTGAAAATCCTGCAATTAGCATGGATAAATTACGTGAATCATTCCAAAACGTATTCGCTGCGATTGAAGCTTCTGAGAAATCGTCAGAACGTATTATCGAGTCAAGTAAGAAATTTGTTATTGAACTAGACACATTTAATGATGAAATGAAACAAAAACTCATTCAGCGCCCAAGAAAATAGCAGACTTTTAGAGGAGGTGAAAAAATGAGTTTCATTCAAACCGTATTAGTACTATTAGGTACATTGCTTTTAATCGCATTTACTGTCGTTGTTTTAGTTGTATATTTCGGACGTAAACTGTATTTTTCATGGACGAAGCCATATAAAAGAGCACATGATTCTTTAGAAAAGTTATCGAATAAATCATTACCGTTTCTACAAGAATTTACACAACACCCACTCTTTTATCGTTGGATTCGTACGGAAGGAAAGAAAGAACAGTATACATTAAACACTCTTTTCTGTGCATCAGGTCAACGTACGAGAGAGCAAGTATTCTCAATGTTACCGAAAGAAAAACAGAAAAAAGTACATGTAATGGCAAAAACAACGAAAAAACTTACAAATGAAGATATTGATATAGCGGCGATGAAAGTAAAAGATTTTTTAAGACAAGAAACGCAGCAAACGGTAAAACCGACAGACTTATCGTTTTATAAATTGTATTTTTATGATCGATATCCAGATGCATTAAATACAATTCAAGCGTATAAACGCTCAATAAATCCTTCATTACAAAGAACGGTTGATGACATTACAATTTCAGTATTAAATGCACTTCCGTATTATCAAGAACAACGAATGTTTGAACAACAACATAAACTTGAAACGTTCTTAATGAAAGATTTAACGGCGATGCTATCGTTAGTCGTACAATTACCACCTTCACAACGACCAGAAAAAGAAGAAGAGTTAAAAATCTACTTACAAAATTTCCAAAAAGAAATGGAAGTAGTAGAACGAGATATCCGCGACTCGATTGATCATGATTTGAATGTGAAGATGAGAGCAGCGACTGAGAAGTTTAAGAATAAATAAAAAAAGTGCCTTAAAGCTATAGTTTTTAGCTTTTAAGGCGCTTTTTTTATTAGATGTTATTTTGCCTTTACGGTAGTTTTACTAGAAGCAACACTTTCATTATGCAATCGATCAACTGCAGTTACTACATACGTATACGTTTCTCCAGAAATAGCTGTTTTATCTACATAAATTTCTCCAAGTTTTGTTTTTCTTACAGTAGTAAGTAAATTTTTTGGGTTTTGTATATCCACTTCATTTTTTCCATTCACACGATAAATAGCGTAATAAGCAGAGTCATTCTCTCTATCATCAATGATACCTACAGCAATACCTTCATCTCTTGGAATGGCCCCTTTTAAAGTGGGTTGTTTTGGTGGCTCATGATCAAGCCAAGGCATAGGCGGAATAAGTGCAGGATGTTTATATATGTCTTTTGCGAGTCTATCTTTAACCCCTAGTGGATTATTATTAATATCTTTTAAGCTAAAATGCGTACTACCTTTTATTTCAGGATATAACCGGTTTAATGCAATTTGTCTTGGATATTCTTCTGGATCAAACCAAGCGGGGACAGAGTTGTTATTAATTTTATAAGCCGCCTGACCGATGTATAGGTGAATCGGTTTATTATTTGTTTCTTTTACCCACCAATCTACTAATATGTCATATGCAGCTGGTGTGAAACCAATATTCCAGTAAATTTGCGGTGTAATGTAATCAATGTATCCTTTTTGTATCCACTCACGTGTATCAGCGTAAAGGTCATCATAGTTTCTTTGACCTGCGGTAGTGTTAGAGCCAGTTGGATCATCGGCTATATTTCGCCATACGCCAAACGGACTTATACCAAACTTTACATATGATTTTTCTTGTTTTATAGCAGTATTTAAATCTTTGACAAGTTCATTTACATTGTCACGTCGCCAATCTTCTATATTTGTAAATCTACCGTTATTATAGGTTTCGTACGTTTTTTGATCGGGGAATTCTTCACCTGCTACTTTATATGGATAAAAATAATCATCCATATGTATCGCATCAACATCATAATTTTGCACGATTTCTAAAGCACCTTCAGTTATAAAATTTTTCACTTCTGGAATACCAGGATTGTAATATAATTTTCCGCCATAAGGTACAACCCAATCCGGATGTTGCCTTGCAGGATGATTATTTGATAATCGATTTATATCGGTGTGATTCATCGTTATTCGGTACGGATTAATCCATGCGTGGAATTCTATATTTCTTTTATGAGCTTCTTCAATCATAAATGCGAGCGGGTCGTATCCAGGATCTATTCCTTGTGTACCTGTAATGTATTCAGACCAAGGACCGTAATGGGAAGGGTAAAAAGCATCAGCAGTTGGTTTTATTTGTACAACGACTGCATTCATACCGGTGTTTTTTACATCTTCTAATAATCTAATAAATTCTTGTTTTTGATTTTCGATGGGTAAGCCAGTTTTTGAGGGCCAATCAATATTAAGAACAGATGCAATCCATACAGCACGTAATTCATGTTTTTTGTACGTAGCATTTACTTCAGCGTAAGTAGAGTGAGGAAAAATGAAAGAGAAAGGAATAAAAAAGATGGCGATACAACATATCATTAATAAACGTTTAACAATCATTTATACGCCTCCCTATTATATCGTTAACTAATATGATATCCGAGGTGAGGTTGTTCTTACAATTGAGAAAAATACACATTGAAACATTAATTTAATAGGAAAAATATTTTTAGTGAAATTTACTTTCATCATAACTAAATTCTTTCACTTCTTCATATGCTTGTTAGTAAAGTGAAACTTCCTTTCATTCGAAGGGGCTAATTTATAAGTATAGGAGGATTAATAAATGAAGGTTTTATTCGTTTGTTCTGGAGGAATGTCCAGTGCAATTGTTGTAAACGCTTTAAAAAAAGAAGCGAAGAAAAAAGGGGTAAACATGGAAGTGCATGCGATTGGAACAAATGAGGTAGAAGAAGAAGTGAAGAATGGCTGGGATGTTGTAATGGTTGCACCTCAAGTAAGACATCGATTCGATTCAGTTAAAAAATTTGCAGAAGAGGAATCTATTCCGTGTGGTATCATTCCGCCGCAAGCATATACACCGCTTGGCGGACCAACTTTATTAAAAACTGTAAATGAATTAATTAGTTAGGGGGAAGCGTTATGAATAAGTTTGTCACGTTTCTTGATAAAAACTTATCTGGACCGATGGCAAGGCTTTCTGAACAGAGGCATTTACAAGCAATCCGTGATGGAGTCATTTCAGCGTTACCATTTATTATAGTAGGAAGTTTCTTTTTAATCGTAGCATTTCCACCATTACCGAAAGATAGTTTCATATCCGTTTGGGCATTAAAAAATCAAACAAGTATATTAATACCATATCGTTTAACGATGTTTATTATGTCGTTATATATAGCATTTGGAATAGGATATAATTTAGCGAAAAGTTATAAGCTAGATGCTTTATCAGGGGCACAGCTTGCAGTATGTTCCTTGCTATTAACGTTAACGCCTGAATTAATTGATAAAAAAGGTTTTATGCTTCCGATGACAAATCTCGGAGGTCATGGATTATTCGTGACGATGATTGTTTCTATTTTATCAGTTGAGATTTTAAGATTTTGTAAGAAGAAAAACGTAACGATCAAAATGCCAGAACAAGTACCACCGTCAGTAGCGCGTTCGTTTGAAGCACTTATACCTGCGGCTTTCGTTATTATTATTATGAGCATTATTACTGTCGTTTTTAAAGTAGATGTACATTACGTTGTGGATAAATTAGCAGCACCATTAGTTAAAGCTGGTGATAGTTACTTTGGCGTTATTATACCAGTATTTTTAATTACATTTTTCTGGTCTTTCGGGATACACGGTGTATCCGTTGTAGGTACTGTCGCGAGACCACTTTGGGATGTATATTTAGGGAAGAACGGTGAAGCTGTAGCAAGTGGCGCGAGTCATTTTCCATTCATTGCACCAGAGCCGTTTTATCAATGGTTTATTTGGATTGGTGGTTCGGGCGCAACGCTAGGACTTGTATTAGCTATGATTGTTTTTGGTAGATCAAAATATTCGAAAGCATTATCGAGAAGTTGTATTGTGCCTGGAATTTTTAACATTAATGAACCAGTCATTTTTGGTTTACCAATTGTCCTAAATCCAATCTTAATTATTCCTTTCGTTATTACACCACTAGTAACAGCTACTATAGCATATTCTGCAACTGCAATGGGATTTGTAACACCAACACATATTATGCCGCCGTGGACATTACCAGCTCCAATTGGTGCATATTTAGCTACAGGAGGAGATTGGCGTGCAGTTGTATTAGTTTTAATAAATATAGCAATATCATTCCTTATTTATCTACCATTCTTTAAAATGTACGACAAAAATATGCTTGAAATTGAAAAGAGTGGAGACGGAGAATCTGTTAATCCGTGATTTTTAAACTGTCTTTATGAGTGATAGGTATTTTGCCTATCACTTCTTTCACATGTAGTCCAGGGAGAGGGTGAAATGGAATGAATATAAAATTTAGTTATAAAGGTGTATTTTTATTACTATTTGGAGTGATATGTGCGAATTTACTATTTGTACCTTTATTAAGAATGCTAAATTTATCTCAAATGCATAGTATATGGCTCGTTACAAGCATTGCGGCAAGTATTTTGCTTACAGTAGTTATTTCTTTTATTGATGGATCATTTGCATCAAAGACTCAGTTATTTTTTAGATTTATATTATTTTCGATCGGTTGTACGTTTGTAACTTACATGATTGTTTTTTAGTAAAGGAGAGGAGATGCATGTTATGTATATTGTAGGGGTAATGTCCGGTACTTCGTTAGACGGAGTAGATGTAGCACTCGTTCATATAGAAGGAAGCGGTGAAGGTTCTAAAGTTGAACTCATCCATTTTACTACTGTGCCATTTTGTAATGATATGAAAAATGAGATCCAGCAGGCATTATCAATAGAAAATTCAAATGTACAACTTATATGCAGTTTAAATTTCAAACTCGGTTTATGCTTCGCAGGTGCTGTAAAGGAAGTTTGTAAAGAGGCCAAATTTCCTTTGGGACAATTAGATGTAATTGGTTCTCACGGACAAACGATTTATCATCAGCCAAAGCAAGATGGTACTATGATTCCTTCCACATTACAAATTGGAGAACCAGCAGTAATTGCGTATGAAACGAAAACGACAGTTATTTCTAATTTTCGAACGATGGATATGGCAGCAGGGGGACAAGGTGCACCACTTGTACCATATTCAGAGATTATTTTGTATCGTCACCAAACTAAAAATAGACTACTACAAAATATTGGCGGGATCAGTAATGTTACCGTAATACCAAGTCAACTAAGTGAGAAGAGCGTAATAGCATTTGATACAGGTCCAGGTAATATGGTAATGGATGAAGTATGTCAAAGGTTATTTCAGTTGCCATATGATCAAAATGGTAAGGTTGCAAAACAAGGAGTAGTTGTGGAAGAAATTTTGACATATTGTATGAGTCATCCATTTTTGAAAATGAATCCACCGAAATCAACTGGTAGAGAACAGTTTGGAGAAAAATTTGTCAGTGAGTTATTGAAGCGGTTTGAAAAGCATAGTAAAGAAAATATATTGACGACTGTCACGATGTTTACTGCAAATTCAATTGTTTATCATTATAAGGAGTTTATTTTGCCGTATTATGAAATTGATGAGGTAATTCTAGGTGGTGGCGGAAGTTATAATGATACACTTGTAGAAATGATACGGCATGGATTGAAAGAAGAAAAATGTACATTATTCCTTCAGGAGGATATAGGCTATTCTTCAGAAGCGAAAGAAGCAATCGCATTTGCTATTTTAGCAAATGAAACATATCATCGTAATCCGAGTAATGTGCCGAGCGCAACAGGTGCAACGCAATCTGTAGTTTTAGGGAATATAACATTCCCTCCAATAAGATGATGAAAATGAGGCGAACATATGAAGTACATGATTGGAATAGACGGCGGGGGAACGAAGACAGAAGCAATTGCATTTGATAAAGACGGAAATGAACTTGTAAGAGCTACAAGTGGTTTTGGGAATATATTAATAGATTTTGAAGAAGCTTTTGTGCATATTACAGAAGTGATTGATCAATGCCAGAAAGGGTTATTAAATGGGCATTGCGTTTGTATTTGTTTAGGGTTAGCGGGGGTAAGTGGAATAAATACGGATGAATTAACAGTACGTTTAAAAAAGAAGTACGGAACAAAAATTGAAGTTTTAAATGATGCAATGATTGCACATGCAGCTGCTTTAAAAGGGAAGGATGGAATTTTAACGATTGGCGGTACAGGTGCAATTTGTATTGGAAGGAAAGGTGAGGTGTACGAGTATAGTGGTGGATGGGGACATATTTTAGGAGATGAAGGAAGCGGATATTGGATTGCGTTACAAGGTTTAAAGAGAATGGCAAATCAATTTGATCAAGGAGTTACACTTTGTCCATTAAGCTTAAGGATTCAAGACGAGTTTCAACTATTAACATCGTCTCATATAAAACAAATAGTATATAGTTTTTCAAAAGATAAAGTTGCAGCAATTGCACCGCTAATTATTGAGGAAGCGAGAAATGGGAATGATGATGCACATAAAATTATTCTACAAGCGGCTAAGGAATTAACAAGAATGACGGTGAATATTTACAATAAGATGCAGTTTAATTTATTCGCTTCAATTGCAGTAAGTGGCAGCATACTGCGTTTTGTTCCTGAAATATATGCTGAATTTAAGAAATGCTGTGAGAAAAGTATAGGAGACGTTACATTTGTACTACAATCAGAACCAGCAGTGAAAGGAAGCTATTATTTAATGAAGAATATATATTTTAAAAAATAGCTGTATGAGAATTTTTGTATGATTTGTAAATATATGATGTTAAAATGTATAAAGGGATATGTATAAAAAAGTACAATATACAAAGTTCTTGAATATTGTATAAGTACTCCCATGTAGAAAGTGAATGATTACATGATTAATAGTATGCAATTTTTGTATTTGGTGGCTTCTTATTTATTTGGAAACATATTAACCGCTTATTTAGTAACAAAATGGAGACATAACGTTGATATTCGGGATGAAGGAAGCGGTAATCCTGGTGCAAGAAATATGGGGCGCGTATATGGAAAAGGGTATTTCATCGCTACATTTTTAGGTGATGCAATTAAAGGGGCAATCGTAGTTTCTATTGCAAAATACCTTTTTGGAGATTCAACATTTGTAATGGTAGCTTTAATGGCTGTTTTACTTGGACATATTTATCCAATTGTATTTAAAGGCAAGGGCGGAAAAGGCATATCAACATTTATCGGAGGATTAATCGCATTTGATTATTTGATAGCGCTTACTCTTGTTGCTGTTTTCATTATATTTTATTTAATCTTTAAAGGATTTACTAAGCCAGGGTTAATTACAATCGCTTGTTTACCAGTTTGCATGATTTTATATTCTTACTCAATTGTTACGACTATTTTAAGTGCTCTTATCATTGTACTTATTTTATATGTAAATCGAGAATGAAACGAACTTTTAATAAGTGGAGTAAATCTCCACTTATAATTTTTATTAAATACATAAAGGAGATACAACATGGGGTTAATATATAAAGTTGCTGATCAAGCTTGGGAATTTGAATGTATACATAAATTGAATTATAAAACATTTGTAGAAGAAATTCCGCAACACGAAGAAATGAAAGAGCGTGTTCGTATTGATCGTTTTCATGATGAAAATACATATTTAATTTGTTTAGATGACGATAAGTTAGTAGGTATGGTTGCATTGCGAGGAAAACGACCATTCTCATTAGACTATAAAATTACAAATCTAGATTTGTATTTGCAAGAACATGGAGAAAATGTATATGAAATTCGTTTACTTTCAGTAGAACGTGAATACCGAAATGGAAGAGCATTATTAGGTTTAATTCGCTTTTTACATCGTTATTTGCTTCTAAATGGATATGAATTGGCACTCATTTCTGCGACAACACGTGAACTACCTTTATACGAACAAATGGGATTCAAATCTTTCCATACGTTAGTTGGTACTGAAGAAGCAGCCTTCCAGCCAATGTATGTTACACCTGCTATGTTTGAAGAGTCGAGTGTTGGTGGGATTATGACGAAAGAATACACATTTTTACCAGGTCCAGTAGATATTGAAGAAAATGTTCGAAAAGCATTTTCTACTAAGCCTATTTCGCATCGTTCTAAGTCATTTCAAGTGACAATGGAAAATGTCAAAAAACGTTTACTGCAAATGACAAAAGCAAAACGTGTGCAAATATTGTTAGGAACAGGGACGTTAGCGAATGATGCGATTGCTTTACAGTTACGTTCTTTAAAAGGAAAAGGACTAGTATTAACAAATGGGGAATTCGGTATTAGATTAGTTGGACACGCAGCACGCGCGCAATTACATTTTGATACGTATAAAAAAGAAATGGGAGAACCGTTTATTTATACCGAATTAGAAAAAATAATGGAAACTGGCAATTATGAATGGCTTTGGTTTGTTCACCATGAAACATCAACTGGAATGTTAAATGATTTAGACGAACTAAATGTTTTATGTAAAAAGTATAAAGTGAAACTATGTGTAGATTGCATTAGCTCAATTGGAGCAATACCGATGGATTTGAATGATGTATATTTTGCAAGTGGTGTTAGTGGAAAGGCAATTAAATCGTTTACTGGATTATCTTTCGTTTTTTATAATCACAATGTGAAAGTAAATGAGGCATTACCGGCCTATATGGACATTGGCATGTACGAAGAAAATGACAGTATTCCATATTCTCATTCATGGAATTTAATGTATGCATTGCAAGAAGCCTTAAAAAGATTTGATGATGAAATGGCATTTGAAAAAATAAAAGAGACGTATGCATATATCGAACAAGCTATTACTACTATGGGTTTAAAACTTGTTTCACCTAAAGAACATGCTGCGCCAATCATACTTACCATTCAATTAAAAGAAGATCAGTCTTCTAAAGATGTAGGCGATGCGTTGGCGTTACAAGGATATATCGTCCATTATGAATCAGCGTATTTACAAAAGAATAACTGGATCCAAATTGCATGCCTGAACCATTACAAAGAACGTGATATGAAGAGGATGTTGAATTGTTTACAACTGTGTGTATTACAGAGTGAGGTACATATATAAAGACTTTTTCTTAATATAGATGGTTTCGTATAAAGGAGTTGCTACATACGAAAACTTAGGAATAGATCATTGGAAGAGGTGTTAGTATGATAACTAAAAAACTACCGTTACATATAGATGATATTAAAAAAGCTCAAAACATTTTAGACAGAAATGCTCGTAAAACGCCATTAGTAAAATCATTTTATTTGACTAGTAAAACAGGCGGAGAGATTCACTTGAAATTAGAAAATATGCAATTAACGGGTTCTTTTAAATTCCGTGGTGCATTTAATAAAATGTCACAGCTGACAGATCAGGAAAAAGAGAGAGGAGTAATTGCTTGTTCCGCTGGTAATCATGCGCAAGGAGTCGCTTTATCTGCTCATTTACTTGGTATTAAGAGTAAAATTGTGATGCCGATTTCTGCCCCTCAGGCGAAAGTTGAAGCAACTAGAGGATACGGATCAGAAGTGATTTTATATGGTGAAAATTTTGATGATGCGAAGGCAAAATGTGAGGAGATTATTAAGGAAACAGGTGAAACATACTTACATCCGTATGACGATGTAGAAGTAATGGCTGGTCAAGGTACAATAGGATTAGATATTCTTGATGATATGTGGGATGTTGATACTGTCATTGTACCAATTGGCGGAGGTGGAATTATTTCTGGTATTGCTGTTGCATTAAAATCTTTTAATCCATCCATTAATATTATTGGTGTCCAAGCAGATAATGTTCATGGGATGAAGGCATCTTATGAAAAAGGTACGATTGTAGAACATTATGAGGCACCTACTATAGCAGATGGTTGCGCAGTTAAAATACCAGGCGATTTAACTTTTGAAATAGTAAAAGAATTAGTAGATGATATTGTAACTGTATCAGAAGGTGAATTAGAAGTAGCGATGAAAGACTTATTACAACGTGGTAAAGCTGTTGTAGAAGGGGCTGGCGCATTAGCTACTGCTGCTCTACTTGCAGGGAAAGTGGATCCATATATTAAAGGGAAAAAGGTAGTCGCGGTTATATCTGGTGGAAACGTAGACTTGCAGCGCATTTCCAGTGTTTGCGAGCAATTTTTTGTAGCAAATGAAGTGAAATAGTATTTGAAAAACATAAAGTGAAACTTTAATCAGTGGGGGTTTTCTTCATCCCCCACTGATTATCAGCCCTCACCAATCGGACTTTAATGGGCAGTTGATCCCCCACCTAACTTCTTTGCTTTCGCTGAATTTTGAGGTGGGGGTCTTACTGCCCATTAAAGCGGGATAAATTTTATGGAATAAGAGCTAAGACAACTAATCTTAGCTCTTATTTTTTGTCTACCGTGTAGGGCATGTTATAATACACATGTTTTATTTTCCGTATAGTGAATTATTATATTTTATCGTCTGCTTTCATAGATAGCTCAAATAATTATATCAATATTGTCGAAACGGAAACAGAAATTTAATATAATGGTTTTAAAGTATGAATGAGCTGTTAGGAGGATAGACCATGAACAAGGAAGAACAGGTCATGAACGGTTTCAGGGAATTATATAATAAGATGGTTTGGCTTAATAAGGATAAAATGGAAGAAGGTCTTAAAGGTTTTAAGTCTTCTGAAGTACATTGTATTGAATATATTGAAAACAATGCCGATTCTAACGTGACACAACTTGCAGAGGCTTTTTATGTGACTCGCGGTGCAATAAGTAGAATGACTAAGAAGCTCATAAACAAAGGCCTTATCGAAAGTTACCAGAAATCAGAGAATAAAAAAGAAATCTATTTTAGGCTTACTGAACAAGGGAAAGAAATATATATAATTCACGAGGAGTTGCACAATGAGTTTCAACAGCGGGATAAAGCTGTATTTGAGCAAGTAACCGAGGCAGAATTCGACAGTATTATTAACTTCGTGGAAAAGTATAGTAGGCATTTGGATGCAGAAATAAAGAAACAAGGTATACATATTAAGTCGTGAATTTTCCTGCTAATGCCAGATATATTTAAATAATAAAAAGGTAGCCTTCCCGTGAACAGGCTACCTTTTTATTATTTAAATTTTGTTGACTAATCAACAAAGTGGAGTTATCATTTTGTTGACGAATCAACAAAATGTTTTGAGAGGAGAAATTAAATGTCTATATTTAGATCACAAAATGAAAATGAAACTGAAAAAAACATAGATAAACATGCTTTAATATTTGGCCTTATTTCTGTATTTCTTTGTGGTATAGGTTTCAGTATCATCATGCCAGTAGTGCCATTCTTAGTGCAGCCTTATATAAGTAGTCCGGAAGAACAGGCTCTAGTTGTTACGCTACTGACCTCTGTTTATGCGGTCTGCGTATTTTTCACTGCACCTGTACTCGGAGCTTTGAGCGATAAATATGGCCGCCGTCCATTACTTTTAATATGCCTTTTCGGTTCTGCAATTGGGTACTTAGTTTTTGGTATAGGAGGGGCTTTATGGGTACTATTTGCTGGACGTATAATAGAAGGAATAACAGGCGGGAGCATCAGTACAATTTTTGCATATTTTGCAGATATCATTCCCTCAGAACAGAGAACGAAGTATTTTGGGTGGGTGAGTGCAGTGGTAGGTGCAGGAACCATTATTGGACCAACTCTTGGGGGATTACTTGCAAAGTTTGGTCATTCTGTACCTTTGTATTTTGGAGCGCTTATAACTTTATTAAATGTTCTATATGGGATGAAATATATGCCTGAGAGTCTTGACAAAAATAATAGGTTAAAAGAAATTACTTTTGTAAGGATAAATCCTTTTGCACAGCTGGCAAACATACTTTCAATGAAAAACTTAAAATGGTTACTTGTCTCAGCGTTTTTACTTTGGATACCTAACGGATCTTTACAAGCAATTTTCACACAATTTACGATGGATACTTTTAGCTGGAAACCTGCACTAATTGGACTTATGTTTTCAATTATGGGCTTTCAAGATATCATTTCACAAGCTTTTATAATGCCAAAGCTTGTAATCAAGCTTAGTGATAAACAAATAGCAATACTTGGCATGGTTTCGGAGGTTATTGGCTACAGTTTTATTGCAGCATCTGCTTTATTTTCCTTATATCCTCTTCTAATCGTTGGGATGTTACTGTTTGGTTTTGGTGACTCAATTTTCGGGCCTTCATTCAATGGGATGCTTTCAAAGTCTGTCGATTCTAGTGAACAAGGAAGGATTCAAGGCGGTAGCCAATCTATTCAAGCTTTGGCAAGAATGATTGGTCCAATGATTGGAGGGCAAATCTATGTATCACTTGGTCATACTGCACCTGCTTTTATGGGGATGATTCTTATAGTAGTGGCAATAGCAGTTTTGTATAGGGGGACGCATGTAACTGCATAAAAACGAAGGATAGGGTGTCGGAACTTAAGAATAAGTGCTGGCACCCAAATTTGCTAAGGCTAAAGAGTTAAGAGAATTTCTGTTGTTTCTGACACGATTTATCCTGTAAAAGCGCAATTCATGCAGGATAATATTTAGTGGGATACATAGAGTTTACATTAACTAAAGATTGGGTGTAGTTAAAACTAGAAAAGGTAGGATAAATGACTAATTATTTTAAGTCATGCCTGAGCTGAAGTAAATAATGACTCCATTTTCATTCTACTCTTCTCGCGAATTTCAGCGTCGGCATGGCGCATTACAAATTTATGCGCTATAGCGATTGCTAAAACATCATCTAATAAGCCAATTCCAATAATAGCAGCTATATCTGGAATGAAATCGATTGTTAATACGTAATAAGATAAAGCGGCTAATATTATGAATTTGGCTTTAGTAGGCAATTCTTTCTTTTTCATTGTGTAGAATAAGATAATACTTTCATATACGGTGGATTTACCGAGGTTTACAGAGCTTTTTTTGAACTTTTTCCAAAGTACCTGTTTCTCCATATAAACACTCCTTTTACAAAAACATAGATTTTTTAAAAGGATGGACAAAGAAGTGAGAGATTAATCAATTTTATTGTTTTTCTTAATTATATATTTCCATAAAAATAGGGGATTACCTGTTTAAAATAATATAATGTGGATTATGCAATGATTCACACTGTTTTATTACATAGTATGTAAGTAGTATTTGTTAAATCAAACAACTTGCAAACGTTATCTATCTAAAGATGATTTCACCTAAGGTTTTAATTACTTCTAAAAGGATAGAGATTGTACGTCTTATCAGTGAATCGCTGCAATATAAGGTTCATAATAGTAAAGGTATATTACTGTAAATGAAGCTTATTCATTTAACATGCCGTATTTTTACAATTAATGAACTAGCAACCTTCTTCTTTCTATATCCTTCACCTGTAAATTTTTCACTACTATATTATTGACGTACAATAAATGGCTAAATGTTTCTAAAAGGTTTTCTAAACACACAAAATTCTTAAATTGATACGAAAATGCTATAGAAAATAATAAATATATCTAATGCACTATTAGAATTATTCCATATTATAGTATTAAGAATTGTATAAGGAGGTGGAAAAAGAATGGACGAGCGTGTACAACCTCAACTTTCACCGCCATGGATCACATATTTTAACGAACTTAGAAATTCGATAGGAGCTGATCCAACTGTAACAGTAGGTCCGCTAATACCGACTGATGGAAATTTTATAATTTTAGTACAAACTACGGATTTTGAAAAAGCGATTGCATTAGCTACACTTCTTAAACCTACAGTGCAATTTGGCAATGTAAATGTAACTATTGTTGTTAGTGTTATTGGGGATGGAATTGTAAACCCAATTCCTTGTCCTTTAGACGCTTTTGAAATTGCACACCTTTTTCAAGTAGCTTTAGAAAGCAACTTGTATTTTGAGCAAGTTGTTGTGCAGCCGCAGTTCCCAGGTGGAGCGAATGTTGTTTTTCCGGTTTTTGCTGCAAAAGTGATTCAGTTTTTTAATGATGATATTTCTAATCTATGCCAAACTTTTACAGAAGTCGCTGCAAAAGTTTTTCGTGATGTAATGAATGATGCTATATGTGGTATACCAATTTTATACTCGACAAGTTGTAGTACAAGCACTGAAAATGTATAATTTATTGATGAAGAAACTTTTCAAAAAAAGAAATACAACTAAATTTGTTTTATTAATTTAAAAGAGGCATTTCTAATTTTATGAGATGTCTCTTTTATTACATATGAAAATACGGTTTTCAAAAAAATTTAAACTATCTATCTGAAAAAGAATATTCAGAATAAGTAATTTGGGTGTTTTGTTCTATATCTCGTTTTGGGGGATTCACTTCATTTGTATATTTTAGCTGGAAAAAAAGAGGGTATTTACAATATCGAAAACTATTTATATTAGATAAATAATGGTAAATTTATATTTTGGAAATAAAAGTCAATATAAGAAATATTTGTAAATAGCAAAAGCACCCACTCAAGGGTGCTTTTATCACTTATAGATAATATATTATACTTCCAATTACTATGGTATTTAAGAAAAGAGTATTAGGATAATTTAATTAGATTAATCGATGCTGCAAGTTTTCGACCATCACAAGTGTCTATAATTTCATCTAATACATTTCTCAATTGAACAGTAGCGTTAGCTGGGATGAATACAATAGATCCACCAGAAACAGTGGCACAACCATTGCGATCGGCTTCGTAATCAGAAACCCCAAATCGCGTTTGATTGTTGGGAACTTCCACCCCGTTTATGAATAACCCCAAATCCCTGTCACCACCAGGAGTATCAGGATTATAATTCACGCTTACATAGTAATCGATATAGTATGAACCAGCTTGAGTAACATGGATAGTCACTCCATCAGAGTCAAGATTTACTCCACCAGCAGTCTGCCCAGTAGCATTCCAAGGCATAGGTTGATTCCTGACCAATGTAATAAAGTTAGTCTGATAAAAATTTCCGAAAGCCGGTGAGAATACACTTGGTGCGCTCTCAATAAAAACTTTTTGTACACAAGTTTTGCATTCTTTATGACAACTACAGTTACAAAGTCTATGTCCACACTTCTTACAACGTTCAGACAAAAAAACATCTCCCATCCTATCAATTAGCTAATAGCTATTAGTAGGATATTCATTTTTTTAATAATACGAAACGGATACTTGTCCAATAAGGGGTAAGTTCATTTATAAAAAGGATCAGCTTAGGTTATGAGTGAAAACCCTGTATATGATTTTACAAACGAACTTGCTAACACATATGAGAAATAGATATAAAATATCTTTGGTATACCACATTTAAAAATAGAATTAACCAATAAAAAACATTAAAACAAAATACTGAAAAAATTTTTTAATATGTATAGTAAAATATATGTGGACGAAGTGGTTATTATTAAATGTTGAATAAGCGATATGGGGGGAGAAAAATGAAAATAATAGAACTACCAATTGAATTCGAATTTAACGGGCAAAAACAATGTGTTTACCCAAGTTTAATTATATTACATAATGAATTAACGTTAGTCGATACAGGATATCCAAGTTTTTTACCTTTAATTGAAAATGCAATATTAAAACATGGGTATGAGATGAAAAACTTAAAAAATATAATTATTACTCATTATGATGATGATCATATAGGGTCTTTATATGATTTCAAAGTGAAATATCCTCAAGTTAATATTATTGCTAGTGAAATTGAATGCCACTACATTAATGGTGATATAAAATCGGAGAGACTAGTTCAAGCAGAAGACATGTTACAACGTATGCCAATTGAAGAGAAAGAATTTGGTGAATGGTTTATACAACAGTTAAAAAATATAAGACATATTTCCGTCGATGAAAAAGTATATGATGGTCAAATGATTTTGAATGATGAATGTCAAATAGTAGCGACTCCAGGACATACTTCGGGGCATATTTCATTATATTTCCCGAATTCAAACTGTGTAATTACAGGGGATGCGGCTGTTCAAGATAATCATGAATTAGTAATAGCTAATCCAAGTTTTTGTTTAGATTTAGAAAAAGCGGAAGAATCTTTAAAGAGAATTAAAAACCTTAAAGCAGCAACGTATTATTGTTATCATGGAGGAAAACTCAATATATAAAACATTAAAAAACCGATCTTTCCCATATCGAAAAGATCGGTTTTTTTAATTCATAGATTCTGCAATTTGAATTAAATCCTTTACGTTATATGTTCCTTTTATATAGCGTTTGTTACCAATTGCAATTATATATTGAAAACCATTCTGCTGAAAGATAAGCTCATATGCTGAATCAAAATGAGGATTATATAATGCTTTTATATTATTTTTTAAGGTGTAGAACTTAGCTCCCCTAAGTACATAGAAGCCTAATTTGTTTTGAACTGGAGAAACAGTGATTTTAAAAATCCCATTAATATCGTCATTGTAGTATTGGAGGTTTAAGTAATTGTTATAGATATACCCTTGAAATTCGTGAATTTCGAACGGGAATTTTGTAGGAGTAAGTATATGTTCCTTACACTTCATTTCATATTTTTTTACAATAGTAGCTTCTTTCATAAGAGGATTCGTTCCATCATAAATTTGATTAATTCGAGATATTTTATTATTTTTTGTTACTATTTCTAAAATGTAACCAAGAGTAAATCTATCATCAGTGTCTTTGAAATAAGAAATAAGAATTGTAGTATCTTCTTTTGGAGACGGTACTATCTTAATTTCATGAATTTGTTTATTTGTTTGGAAAGTAGGTAGTTCAACTCCATCTGTTACATATGACCTCATTAATTTTTTATCATTTTTGAGTAAAGCATGTTTGAATTCACTTATTACATCTGTTTGAGATTTCGCCATTATAATTGTGTTGGATTGAAAATATAGTAAGAAAAATACGCAAAAAATCTTTATGAATGTATTGGTCAATTTTATCACCATGTAACTATGTTTTCTTAACATTGAAATATATATGTATAGGAGGGGAGAAGATGAGTTTACTGCTTGATGTAATAATGGCTATAATTACATTCTATCCTCGAAATGATATGAAATTAAAACATCATATTGCAAAGTTAAGTGAATTCGAGTGGTTTCGAAGGCTACACGAAGATACAAAGTATACAAGTTTAATTTGGAGTAATAGAAAAATTAAAAAGTTAATTTTGTCTACGACTAATATGGAAGCATTAATAAGTTCCGAGAAAAAACAAATAGAATTTGTACAACTAGTGCACGATGAATATAAAAAAAGAAGATAAGAATTTTTTTATTTTTCATATTTGGCGAAACAAATGGTACAATGAAAGCTAATGTGAAAAATAAGGAAAAGAAGTGGTCTATTTGAAAAATTTTTTAGAATTAGGAATTAGTGAAACTTTTAATCATACATTACGTGAAAATGGAATTACAGAAGCAACACCAATTCAAGAGCAGGCAATTCCTGTTATTATGTCAGGTAAAGATATTATTGGGCAGGCGAAAACAGGAACGGGTAAAACGTTAGCATTCGTGTTACCGATTTTAGAAAAAATCGATCCAGCGTCTAGTGATGTTCAGGCTTTAATTGTTGCACCAACAAGGGAACTAGCACTGCAAATTACAACTGAAATTAAAAAAATGCTTGTTCAAAGAGAAGATATCAATGTACTAGCGATTTATGGCGGGCAAGATGTAGCACAACAATTGAGAAAATTAAAAGGCAATACACATATTGTTGTTGCGACACCAGGACGATTATTAGATCATATACGTCGTGAAACAATTGATTTAAGTAATCTTTCAACGATTGTATTAGATGAAGCGGATCAAATGCTTTATTTCGGTTTCTTATACGATATTGAAGATATTTTAGATGAGACACCTGGTAGTAAACAAACGATGTTATTCTCAGCAACGATGCCAAAAGATATTAAAAAATTGGCGAAGCGTTATATGGATGAACCACAAATGATTCAAGTAGAAAGTGAAGAAGTAACGGTAAATACAATTGAGCAGCGTGTCATTGAGACGACAGATCGTGCAAAGCCAGATGCACTTCGTTTTGTTATGGACCGTGATCAGCCATTTTTAGCAGTTATTTTCTGTCGTACAAAAGTTAGAGCAAGTAAGCTTTATGATAATTTAAAAGGACTAGGTTATAATTGTGCTGAACTTCATGGTGATATACCTCAAGCGAAACGTGAAAGAGTCATGAAGAGTTTCCGCGAAGCTAAAATTCAGTACTTAATTGCGACTGATGTAGCAGCTCGTGGACTTGATGTAGATGGTGTAACGCATGTATTTAACTTTGATATTCCTGAAGATGTAGAAAGTTATATTCACCGCATTGGCCGAACAGGACGTGCAGGTGGATCAGGTATAGCAATTACGTTCGTTGCAGCGAAAGATGAAAAACATTTAGAAGAAATTGAAAAAACGCTCGGTGCACCATTGCAAAGAGAAATAATTGAACAACCGAAGATAAAACGTGTAGATGAAAATGGAAAACCGGTACCAAAGCCGGCTCCGAAGAAATCAGATCAATATCGTCAAAGAGATAGCCGCGAAGGTTCAAGAAGTGGTTCAAAAGGTGGCTCCAGAAATAGTTCGAGAAATGATAACAACCGATTATTTAACAAGCCAAGTAATAAAAAAGGCAGTACAAAACAAGGTCAGCAAAGACGTGGACGTTAAATAGTTATTATTGAAAAGAGTCGCAGATTATTGCGGCTCTTTTTTGTTTGTATACAACGAAATCGATATAAGTACAAGGATGATTGCATTTAAATACGCTTTAAAATTTCATTCACCGTATTAAAAAAATTAAAATTTATAAAGGAAATAGAAAGTAGGGTGTTGTATATGTACGATAATAGGAAACTTTTTACTAACTAAACATATAATTTAAATAGACCGACAGTCGGTCTGGTGGGAAGGAGAACGTGAATGCGAATAGTAAAGGAGTATGAGGAGCGTAGAAAGGAAATTTTAGAAACTGCTGAACGTTTATTTATTACGAAAGGTTATACGAAAACAACAGTAAATGACATTTTAAAAGAGATAGGGATAGCAAAGGGGACGTTTTATCACTATTTTAAGTCGAAAGAAGAAGTAATGGATGAGATCATTATGAGGATCATTAAAGAAGATGTTGCGAAAGCGAAAGTAATCGTCTCTAACCCAAATATCCCCGTTTTAGAAAAGTTATTTCGAGTCTTGATGGAGCAATCGCCAAAATCAGGAGATGTGAAAGATAAAATGATTGAACAATTTCATCAGCCAAATAATGCGGAAATGCATCAAAAAAGCATAGTGCAATCCATTATTCATTTATCTCCTGTTTTAGCAGAGATTTTAGAACAAGGAATTGAAGAAGGTATCTTTTCTACACCATACCCACAAGAAACGATTGAATTATTACTTTCTTCGGCACAAGTCATATTTGATGAAGGTTTATTCCAGTGGAAGCCAGAAGAAATGATGAGAAGAGCGAAAGCTTATATAAAAATGATGGAAGTATCTGTTGGGGCGAAAGAAGGATCCTTTGATTATATGGTTGAGGTTGTAATTAAACAGAAATAATCATTTTCTGTTTAATCACTACAGACCGACAGTCGGTCTAAATTAAAAGAAGGGTGTGATGAGGATGCCAGCAAGTATAAGATCTTCTATGAAAGATTTTCACTTAATGGTGAGTGGGCAAATTATTACTATTTTAGGATCAACACTTTTACGTTTTGCTCTGTCGTTATATGTGCTAGATATAACAGGGCGTGCTGATATATTCGCAGGATTATACGCGGTTACGAGTATTCCGTTTTTGTTAGCCCCTCTTGGCGGAGCGATAGCTGATCGTTTCAATCGCCGTAATTTAATGGTCATTTTTGATTTTATAAACACTGCGATTGTATTAAGCTTTTTAGTTTTATTATTTACTGGATCGGTATCTATTACACTGATTGGGACAATTATGTTTTTACTAGCTGTCATTAGTGCAATGTACTCACCAGTTGTAATGGCGAGTATTCCGCAATTAGTTCCAGAGAAAAAGTTAGAACAAGCGAACGGTATCGTAAATGGCGTGCAAGCATTATCTAACATAGTTGCTCCTGTATTAGGAGGAATATTGTACGGCATAATTGGTTTGAAAATGCTCGTAATAATAAGCTGTCTTGCTTTCTTTTTATCTGCGATTTTAGAAATGTTTATTACAATACCTTTTATAAAAAGAGCACAAGAAAGCCATATCATACCGACAATTGTAAAGGATATGAAAGATGGCTTTATATACGTTTTAAAACAACCATTTATTTTGAAATCTATGCTTTTAGCTGCATTACTAAATTTAATACTGACACCGCTATTTGTAGTTGGTGCTCCAATTATTATACGAGTAACAATGAAAAGTAGCGACATGATATACGGAATTGGAATGGGATTGATCGATTTTGCTACTATTTTAGGTGCATTATCAATAGGTTTTTTTGCGAAAAAGATACAGATGAAAACATTGTATTACTGGATGCTTTTAATAGCTTTATTAGTAATACCAATGTCACTATCAGTTACGCCATTTATTCTTAATTTAGGATACTATCCACCATTTATCCTCTTTATACTTTCTTCTATTCTAATTGCAATGATCATGACAATTGTATCCATCTATATAATTACTGTAGTCCAAAAGAAAACACCAAATGAAAATCTAGGAAAAGTAATGGCAATTATAACAGCGGTATCTCAATGTATGGCGCCAATTGGGCAAGTTATTTATGGTTTTATGTTTGAAGAATTCAATATGAAAATTTATTTACCTATATTAGCTATTAGTTTCATAATGATAATAATAGCGATCGTGACGAAGAAAATATTATGGAATGAGGGGAACTAGCTTAATATGATTAGGAGAATGTTAAAAAGAGATTTCTCTCAAAATAAAATGATAATTACCATTTTATTTATGTTTATCATGTTATCAAGTCTATTAATGGCTAGTGCTTCAAGTAACGTTATAAATTTATTGAACTCGATGGATCAATTGTTTAAAGTATCAAACGCACCGCACTTCGTACAAATGCATGCCGGAGAAATAAATCAAAAGTCAATCGACTCATTTGTAGCAAAAACTCCTTTTGTAGAAAAACAACAAACGGCTGAGATGATTCAAATAGCTGGGTCCAACATTTTTATAAAGAAGAAAAATGAAGCGGAACATAATAGTGTAATGGACATTAGCTTCGTTAAACAAAATAGTAAATTTGATTTTTTATTAAATTTAAATAATGAAGTGATTGATGTTAGAACAGGGGAAATAGGTGTACCAATTTATTATATGCAAAAATACAAATTGCGTATTGGAGATAAAATATGGGTTGTTAAAAATAATAATGAACTAGAATTGACTATTTCGTCATTTGTTCGTGATGTTCAAATGAACCCATCAATCGTTAGTTCAAAACGATTTGTAATAAGCGATGAAGACTTCGAAAGAATAAAGGGGAATTTTGGAGAAAGCGAATATCTTATTGAATTCCAGCTAACAGATGTAAATAAAATTAATGAATTTGAAACTCTATACCAGTCATCGAACTTACCTCAAAAAGGTCCCTCTATTACGTATTCACTCTTTAAAACTCTCAATTCATTAACAGATGGAATAATAGCTGCAGTGCTTATTATAATAAGTGCATTATTAATGTTAATCGCAAGTTTATGTATTAGATTTACGATTATGACTTCTATGGAAGAAGATTATCGGGAAATAGGTGTAATGAAGGCTATCGGCATAACAAGTAAAGAGATTCAAAAGCTATATGTAACAAAATATGTTGTTATTGCTGCTAGCGGATGTATATGTGGATATATTCTTTCGTTATTTGTTACAAAAATATTTACTTCTAATATCTCGCTTTATATGGGGACAGCAAATACAAGTGTTTTACATTTTATTGTCCCATTAATAGTCACAACTTTGTTATTTCTAGCCGTTATCCTTTTCTGTCGTCTCATTTTGCGGAATTTTAGGAGAATTACAGCAATAGATGCCTTAAGATCAAGAGATAATCTAGGAAAGAAGAAGGGAAAAAGGACTTTTTCTCTCTCTCAAACTAGAATTACAAATGTAAATATATTTATTGGTATGCAAGATGTAGTAAAACGATTTAAGTTATATCGCGTGTTAAGTATCGTTTTAATCATTGCTGTGTTCATGATTGTTGTACCTGTTAACTTTTTGTATACGATTCAGTCACCGAAGTTTGTAAATTATATGGGAACAGGAAAAAGTGATATTCGAATAGATTTACAGCAATCTGAAAATATAGAGAAACGATTTAAGGAAGTAATTTCATATATACGAAACGATGAAGAAGTTGAAAAGTATGCAGCATTTGTAACGAGTACATTTAAAGTGGTGAATACTGATGGGACACATGAAAACTTACATGTAGAAGTAGGAGACTTCTCTAAATTCCCATTAGACTATATTCAAGGTATGGCACCAAAAAATGAAGATGAAATTGCTCTTTCTTATATGAACGCAAATGAATTAAAAAAGAATGTAGGGGATGAAATTGTTTTATTTGTAGAAGGAAAAGAAAGAGCACTAACTATTAGTGGGATATATCAAGATGTAACAAATGGCGGAAAAACAGCTAAAGCGAGCTTCTCTTATAATAGCGAAAATATATTATGGTATGTAGTAAATGTAGATATAAAGCCTACTATGAATTTACAAGAAAAAGTGAAGGAGTATAAACATAATTTTAGTTCTGCAAAAATAACAGATACAGATGATTATTTAACGCAAACTTTAGGAGAGACAATTAAACAATTAAGATTCGTGACTCAAGTGGCAATGTTAATTGCCATATTGATATCAGTTTTAATTACTGCGATGTTTTTTAAAATGTTATTAGCTAAAGATTCTTCGCAAATATTAATTATGAAAAATATCGGCTTTTCTTACAAAGATATTCGAATACAGTATATAACCCGTTCTATTGTCATTGTATTAATAGGTATTCTAACAGGGACATTACTAGCTGCTACGTTTGGGGAAATGTTAGTAAGTTGGTTAGGCTCATTTATGGGAGCAGCTCATATAAAGTTTGTTGTAAATCCTATCGTTTCTTATGTAATATGTCCAGCTATTTTATTTATATCTGTTACTGCAACAACACTTTTCAGTAGTTTTACTATGAAACAAACAGACGATTTAAAACGAAATGGGGAGTAGGGGGTGTAACGTGAAGAAAATTTTAGAAGTAAAGCAATTAAACAAAACATATTCATTAGATGGAAATGCAAATTATCATGTGCTAAAAAATATAGATTTAGAGATTTATGAAGGAGAATTTGTATCGGTCATGGGCCCTTCTGGTTCTGGGAAATCAACGTTACTATATAATATTAGTGGAATGGATCAAATGTCATCAGGAAGTGTGAAAATTGATAGTAAAGAAATATCATGTATGAAAGAAGAAGAGCTAGCCAAATTGCGCCTTACTGAAATAGGATTTATTTTTCAACAGAGCAACCTTCTTAGAAACTTGAATCTATTTGATAATATCATCTTGTCAGCATATGTAGCGAAATGTGAGAGTAAGGAAACAGTAAATCAACGTGCTCTGGAGCTAATGAGGAAAATGGGGATAAGGGATATAGCGTCTCATTATATAACCGAAGCATCTGGAGGGCAATTACAAAGAGTTTCTATTTGTAGAGCGCTTATCAATAAACCAAATGTTATTTTTGCTGATGAGCCAACTGGTGCTCTAAATTTAAAATCAACAAAAGAGGTAATGCAAATATTATTAAACATTAACGGTGATGGAACGACCATTATGTTAGTGACTCATGATGTAAAAGTAGCAGCGAAAACAGAAAGAGTTCTTTTTATGGCGGACGGAGAAATTGTTAGTGAAATACAGTTAGGTAAGCTTAGGAACGATGATTTAAAAGTACGAGAAGAGAAGTTGTTAAAATGGTTAGCTATACTTGGATTTTAAAGAAAAAAAACTCCTATTGAATGTAGGAGTTTTTCTTTGTCTGAAAGCTTTAAAAGATATATAATAATTTTCTGATTATTGAAATTTGGAGGGGTACAAATGAAAAATGAAACGTTGCACACGCAAGAAGATATTATTAAAATGCTTGATTCATTATTAAGACCAGCAGAACCATTTTGGAATGAATTTTATGAGAATAGAGAAAAGGATGTTCCGTTTTTTGAAAATGTTCCAGATGAAAATCTAGTTTCATATATAAAAACAGGATGGGTTTCCAAAGGGAGAGTGTTGGAGCTTGGATGTGGTCCAGGAAGAAATGCAATTTATTTGGCGAATGAAGGATTTGAAGTAACAGCAGTGGATTTATCTATAGAAGGCATTAATTGGGCGAAAGAGAGAACATTAGCAAAAGGAGTAGAAATTGATTTTATTTGCGATTCGATTTTTAATTTAGAGGTTCAAAATGATTTTGATTTTGTGTACGATTCGGGCTGTTTACATCATATTCCACCACATAGAAGAATAAGTTATGTGAATTTAATTAAAAACTCATTGAAACCGGGTGGGTATTTTGGATTAACATGTTTTGCAGCAGGCGATTTAGATGAGAGAAATGGATCGGAAATAACGGATTGGGATGTATATAGAGGGTGGAGTCTACAAGGTGGTCTTGCATATTCTGAAGAAAAACTGAGAGAGATATTTAAAGAATTTGAAGTAATTGAAATTCGAAAGATGAGGCAAATTAAACAACCAAATACTATGTTTGGAGAATCATTTCTTTGGACAGCATTATTTAAGAAGAAATAAGAAAGTAGATAATTGACAAACGTATCGTTTTTATAGACAATATATTTACAGGAATGTACGTTCGGTTTTTGCTAGCCGATGTATGTTTTACATAAATACATAACAAGGGGCTGTCTCAATATGAGTTCTACAAATCAAAAAATTACGACGTTTCTAATGTTTGAAGGTAAAGCTGAAGAGGCGATGAATTTTTACACATCGCTATTCGATCAATCAGAAATTGTAAGTATCTCTCGTTACGATGAAAATGGACCTGGTAAAGAGGGTTCTGTTATTCATGCAACGTTTACGTTAAATGGTCAAGAATTCATGTGCATTGATAGTTATGTAAAGCATGGTTTTACATTTACACCATCTATGTCTCTTTATGTAACTTGTGAGACAGAAGAAGAAATTGAAACGGTCTTTCATGAGCTAGCGCAGGATGGATCTGTATTAATGCCTTTAGGTTCTTATCCATTTAGTAAAAAGTTTGGCTGGTTAAATGATAAGTATGGTGTGTCTTGGCAGTTAACGCTTGCGGAATAAAAAATGTAATTTATTTGTTTAATGAGTTTAATTAAGAAGTTGAAAATTCAAATAATACATAAAAGGTATTCCAATCATCAACAGGTTTGGAATGCCTTTTTATATGTAAAGTGATTTGTTTAATATTCATCAATTCTATGATGGATTTAAATGAATGTATAATTTTGTTTCTATTTAGAATATTTTATTTTTCTTGCTACTTTTTATCTATTAATATAAATATAGAAAAATATGTATTAATTATTGGTTAGGTTAATAGAAAAAGGGAAGCACAAATAGTAAATGATCTTACACTTAAAATGTAACAAGATAGCTGGGGGGAATAGTTATAATGGATACAATCCAACAAAACAGTAATGCATGGGATAAAAAAGTTGAAGAAGGTTCTAGATATACGCAACCAGTGAGTAGCGAGGTTATTGAAAAAAGCAAATTAGGTGAATGGGAAATCACAGTCACCACAGAAAAATCTGTTCCTAGAGATTGGTTTCCAAAGTCATTAGAGGGATTAAAAATACTGTGCTTAGCATCAGGTGGAGGGCAACAAGCACCAGTACTAGCTGCTGCTGGAGCAGATGTAACAGTTACGGATATATCAAAAAAGCAGTTGGAACAAGATAAAAAGGTAGCGGAACGGGATGGTTTAACTTTAAATACAGTGCAAGGAGATATGTCAGACCTTAGTGATTTTGAAGATGAATATTTTGATATTGTCGTAAATCCTGTTTCTAATTTGTTTGTAAAAGATGTTCATCTAGTATGGAATGAGGTATCAAGGGTACTAAAGGATAGAGGTATTCTTATTTCAGGATTTACAAATCCATTACTATGGATTTTTGATGACAATCAAGAGCAACAAGGTATACTTGATGTTAAACATTCAATACCATCATCAACACTAGATTATTTACCAGAGGATGAAGTTCAAGATTATGTAAATTCTAATCAAACAATAGAATATGCACATACTCTTGAAGACCAAATTCAAGGTCAAATTGAAGCTGGTTTAGTTATAACTGGTTTTTATGAGGATGATTTTGGTGGAACTAGAATATTAGATAATCATATTAAAACTTTTATCGCTACAAAAGCTATAAAGATAAAGATGGATTAAAAACTTTTTCCTGTTAAACTGGGGTTAATTGAAGAATGGCTTTAAAAATAGGGGAAGTTTAATGTATGTCAAAAAGGATGGCACTTGCCATCCTTTTTCTTGTGTATTTTGAGTATATAAACAAGTTTGATATCTTTTAGTTGAACTTGTTATTATTTATGGTTACGCTTTTCTTATTAAGAATTTTGCTTGCCGAATCTTTCACCGAGTTTAGCTAACAATTCAGGCTGATCTCCTTGACTCATTACAACTTCAATAAAGATAAGTTGATTCTTATTTAAAGTTATATTCGTTAAGACTTCTGCTAACTCTATTTCATTTTCCACTTTACAAGGTAGACTTTTTTCTTCTGATCCGAATACGTTTGCGAGTTTTGTGTAATCCCACATTTGTATGTCATTATACGGTTCGTTTTGGCCGTGAATTGCACGTTCAACGGTGTATCCATTGTTATTAATTAAAAATATAATCGGTTTTAAATTTTGACGAAGTATAGTCGATAACTCTTGAACAGTTACTTGGAAAGAACCATCACCAATAATTAAAATGTTACGCCGCGATAAATCAGCGAGCTGTGTACCGAGTAGAGCAGGTAATGTATAACCAATCGATCCCCATAAAGGTTGCGCTACATATGTAGTGTTGCTTGGTAAAGGGATAGTAGCACTACCGAAGAAAGGTGTTCCTTGCTCTGCAATTAAAACATCGTTTTCTTGTAAGAAATGGTATATTTGTTGCCAAAAACGTTTTTGTGTAACCATTTGTGCTTTTGGATTAAACTCTTCAGTAATCGATAGTGATTCTGAAATAAATGACTTAATTTCAAGTGTTTCCTCTCTGCGATATTCGATTAAATCACTTAACTGTTCTAAAACATCTTTCATTACAACGGGCCCATATGTTTTATCTGTAATTTTCACAGTATAGGGATGGATTTCTATTACTTGCTCTTTCGTAAAGCCTTGTGTAAAGCCGCCAGTAATAGTATCAGTTAATTTCACGCCAATACTAATAATACAGTCAGATTCATCAATTCTTTTTCGTAAGTATGGAGAACTAACATCACCAGTATAAACTCCTATAAATTGAGGGTGTTTTTCAGGGAAGACTCCTTTCCCCATACTTAACGTTGCGATAAGAAATCCAGTTTTTTCTACGAATTGATGCAAATATTCTTCCGCATGAAAACGAGCCACTTCAAAATCAGCTAAAATAACAGGTTTTTTGGCACTGTTTATTTTTGAAGTTGCATGTAGAAGCATTTTATCTAGCGCATCTTTATTACTTACAACTGGTTTATGTAAAATTGGTTCCGTAGGTTTATTGATTGGTTTATTATACACATCAATCGGTAATTGAATATGAACAGGGCGTTTCTCAATCCAACATGCACGTAACACACGGTCAATTTCTTCAACAGCATGCTCAGGTGTTAATTTTGCTTGTGCCACCGTGATTTCTCGATACATATTGGAAAAATGATCGAACTTTCCATCACCTAACGTATGATGAACGAGTGCTCCATTTTCCATTACTTTAGTTGTTGGCGTACCAGTTATTTTTATAACTGGTACGTTTTCTGCGTATGACCCAGCAACGCCGTTAAGTGCGCTTAATTCTCCAACACCGAAAGTGGTAATAAGAGCGGCGATTCCTTTTATACGAGCGTATCCATCTGCAGCATATGCCGCATTCAATTCATTACAATTACCAATCCACTTTAGCTTTTCATGTGCTAGTACATCATCTAAAAAAGCCAAATTATAATCACCAGGGACACCAAAAATATGTTCAATTCCTAATTCGCTTAGTCGGTCTAGTAAATATGTACTTACAGTATATTGCGTTTTCAAGTGAATCATCTCCTAATTTTGCAATGAATATTTCAATAGACTAAGTTCCAATGCGTTCATTAAAATATTGATTACTGGATTGTGGTATAATTTACATACAGGGGGAAAGTAGATGACACAACATAAAGAAGAACAGATGAATGAAGCATTAGCATTATTTTACTTTGCATATAAAACATTTACTGAAAAGCCAGATGAAATTATAAAAGAGTATGGCATACAACGAGTACATCATCGAATTTTATTTTTTATCGCACGATTTCCAGGGATAAGTGTAAATGAGTTATTATCAATGCTAGAAATAAGTAAACAAGCTCTTCACGGACCATTACGACAACTTGTGGAAAAGGGTTTAATTGAGAGTAATGAAGCTACACATGATCGCCGTGTGAAACAGTTATCTTTAACAGAAATAGGTGTAGATTTAGAGAAAAAACTGAGCGATGTTCAAAGAGAACAAATGAGTGCTATTTTTTCAAAATTTGGTGAATCGTGTGAAGAAAATTGGCATCAAGTTATGAATGAAATGGCAAATAGTCGATCAGGTTTTGATGCTTGGATATCAAAACGAGAAGTTGTAATCGATCAAAAATAATAAGAAATATATCTGTTTTTATAGTTTGAAAAAGAACAAATTTTATCCATACATTTGGCAACTATGGTTTGATCATAGAGTGAATGGATAAAAAGATACATTACTAGATACTTTATACGTGTACGCAATGGAACAATAAAATTCACATTTCCGAGAGGGGAATTATTATGATAAAACTTGTACTTATTCGTCACGGACAAAGTTTATGGAATCTTGAAAATCGATTTACAGGATGGACAGATGTAGATTTATCAGAAAATGGGTTAAGTGAAGCGAGAGAAGCAGGAGCGATATTAAAGAAAAATGGATATACTTTTGACGTTGCTTATACATCGGTATTAAAACGAGCAATTCGGACGCTGTGGATAGTTCTGCATGAGATGGATCTTACTTGGGTGCCTATACATAAATCGTGGAAATTAAACGAAAGACATTATGGAGCACTACAAGGATTGAATAAAGATGAAACTGCGAAAAAATATGGTGAGGAGCAAGTTCATATTTGGAGAAGAAGTATTGATGTAAGACCACCTGCTCTTACTGAGGATGATCCTAGATATGAAATGAATGATCCAAGATATAAAGCACTTAAAAAAGGTGAGTTTCCATTAACAGAATGTTTAGTGGATACGGAGAAAAGAGTACTTGATTATTGGCATTCAGAAATTGCGCCGTCATTAAAAAATGGAGAAAAGGTAATTATTTCATCGCACGGTAATACGATTCGTTCGCTAGTGAAATTCTTAGATAACCTTTCAAGTGATGGTGTTGTTTCATTAAATATTCCAACGAGCATTCCGCTTGTGTATGAATTAGACGAAGATTTACGTCCAATTCGTCATTATTACTTAAGTATGGATGGAGAAGTACCTGAAGGAGAAATTCCGAAACATATTTCTTTTTAACATGAAAATTTGAAACGCATGCTTGTCTACATATACAATGTAGATTCATGATAAAAGACGTGGTACCTTCTAATGTATATGCGATATTGCTAAATTTAGAAGCTTGTCCACGTCTTTTGTCATAAAGAGAGCTGCTTGTGCATGTAATGATATCGTGAGTAGTTTTTGAATGGAGGGTGATGTCATTGGTGATCTCTAACATTCGAATCGGCTTATTTATTTTAGCAATCGTTTTTCTCGTTCTTGTTTTCTTTTACTGGAGAAATGAAGAGTTGTATGAGGAGAAAAAGCAACGTATTAGAAAGACTTGGTATGGGTTGTTTATAATATCAGTCACCGTGTATTTCATGATAAAAGGAATTGATTTAACCCTCTGGAAAAATCTTTTAATGTTCACTGCAATGGTTATTTTCGTTGATATTGCATTTATTTTAACACCTAATATTTCAGAAATATGGGGAGCGAAATTTAGCGATATCGGCAAGACTGTTCAATCGATAAAACGGTCATTAATTGCTTCTAAAGCAAGAGGAGAAATATATACAACAATAATTCAAAATGTCAATCCAACAGTGTTCGGTACGATGGAATGGCATACGGAAGAAGAATATACAAAAAGCTTAAACGTATTTTTAGATTCGTATGGAGAAAAGATTGGAGCGAAAATTGTTGTATTTGAAGCGGCAAAGGAATTGAATACAAACTTTCGCGGTATCCGTTCTCAATTTAGTATTATCGTTCCGTTTGAACACATTGAGCAATTGAATGAGCAGAAAGCAGTGCAAGTAGAAAATGTCGGAATTATACCAGCAAAAATTGTAAGTGATGTTTTCATTGTTATTGATGGGAAGAAAAATAACCTGCAAGATCGAGATTTTGAAAATGTATATAATTTAACAATACATCATAGTTATTTTAGTAAGTAGGACAGAACTTTCTGTCCTACTCTTTTATACATAAATTCGGAATAAATCGGCTAAAGTTGAATAAAATCGGACAATCATTCCTACACTAGCACGTAGAGGTGATTGTAGTGATAAAAGATTATGACAATGATTTTTTTAAAGAAGATAATGAAGATACAACAGATTTCTCGTTGATAAAAGGAGATACATTACAGCAAGTAGAAGAGTTAGAAGAAGAATTAAAAAGAAAATGATACTTGTACATGCTGCGTACATTTGCGATACAATATAAATAGAAGGTTGTATCTTTTTGAAAAGGGGGAGAAGAGATGGCTGAAGTAAATGTACAAAAGTCTTCATTTTTTAAAGAAAAAAAAGAAGAACCAAATACAGATTTCTCTCTTGTGAAAGGTGCGTTAACGGAAAATATAAATCGTTTAGAGAAATTAATGAATAATGGTACTTCAAAATATATGAGAGCAAAAAAAACGAAAGAAAATGCATAGTGCATTTTCTTTCGTTTTTTTATACGATTAAATATTTAACAAGTGGATTATAAAGTATGAAATAGAAAGGGAAAATAAAGAATCATGGTATAATGATAAAAGACTTACATATTATTTTGTCATTTTGAGAGGAGCTTAAAAATGTATTCTACTTTAGAACAATTAACAAAGCACCCTGTATTTTATCATTTTGCAGAAATTTCAAAGATTCCTAGAGGATCGGGTAATGAAAAGGATATTAGTGATTATTTAGTTGGTTTTGCAAAAGAGCGTAACTTAGAAGTGATTCAAGATGAAGCATTAAATGTCATTATTAAAAAAGAAGCAACTACTGGTTATGAAAATGTACCAGCTATAATCATTCAAGGTCATATGGATATGGTATGTGAAAAAAATCAAGCAACCGTACATGATTTTGAAAAAGATCCAATTGAATTACGCATCATTGGGGACATGTTATATGCAAATCAAACAACTTTAGGTGCTGATAATGGTATTGCAGTTGCGTATGCAATGGCTTTATTAGATTCAAAAGACATTCCGCATCCAGCACTTGAAGTAGTTATTACTACTGAAGAAGAAACAACAATGGGCGGGGCTTTCGCTGTTGAGGCAAATCACTTTGATGGTAAGATTTTTATTAATATTGATTCTGAAGAAGATCATAAATTACTTGTAAGTAGCGCTGGTGGTGCGAAAGCTGTTGAAACAATTCCAGTAATATGGGATGAAGCGCCAGCGGATACAGATGCATACCGTCTATATGTTGGTGGTTTAAAAGGCGGACATTCTGGTATGGAAATTGATAAACAACGTGGTAACGCGAATAAAGTATTAGGACGAGTATTACGCGATTTATCAGTAAATATTCAATTTGACATAAGTGAAGTTCACGGCGGATTAAAAACAAATGCAATTCCGCGTGAAAGTGTAGCTACAATTGTATTACGTACAGAAGATTTAGAGAAAGTAGAAGAAAAACTAGTATCTTGGACTAGAGTATTACAAGAAGAAATGCGTGCTGTTGATCCAGATGTTCATGTTACACTTACAAAATTGGATGAGAAAGTAGAAAAAGTATTTGCTAAAGAGACACAAAAGCAACTTATTGCATCTTTATTCTTAATTCCAAACGGCATCCAAAGTATGAGCTTGGATATTAAAGGTCTAGTAGAAAGTTCAACAAATTTAGGCGTTATTGAAACGTTGCAAGATGAAATTAAATTACGTAACGAAGTGAGAAGTTCTGTAAGTAGTTTAAAACAACACGTTGCAGATGAAATTAAATGTATCGCCGAGTTAGTTGGTGCAACATTTGAAATAGAGTCAGAGTATCCAGAATGGCCATACAATCCGAATTCACAAATTCGTAATTTGTTTGAAAAAGTGCATCAAGAAAAATACAATAAAGAGATTGAAATCTTTGCAGTGCATGCAGGTATTGAATGTAGTGCATTCGTTCAAAAAATGCCTGAATTAGATGCAATATCATTCGGTCCAGATATATTTAATGTTCACACTCCAGATGAGCATATTAGTATTTCTTCTGTTGTGAATAACTGGGGATTCTTCGTTGATGTAATGAAGGGTACGAAAGAATTAGCTAAATAATATTCATAAAATGAAGAGTAGCCTATAAAATTTTATAGGCTACTTTTTTGTATAGCGTTGTATTAGAAATTCATTTTTACGTTAGTATTTAATTTTCACTTTTATTTCTAGAGGAGATTGTACCAAAGGCTGCTCCAGAAATTGCTCCGATTAAAGTCATAAAAATTGCACCCCATGCTGCAAATGACATTATTACACCTCCAAATAATAAATTATTGTTTCTTAGCCTTTTGAATAGAAATGATAATTGCAACAACTATTAAGAAAATAAGAGGAGACCAAGTATTCTCCTTCCAATATTAATTTTAAATATTTTTATAAATAAATTATCGCATTTTTAAAGAGTGAACATATAAAATATGCAATATTGCATATTGAATTGTGGTACTAAAAGAGGTAGAAACAATTATTGAATAAAAATTATAATTTATAAAGAAAGTAAGGATTTTTTAATTCTTAAAAAGGGGGAAAAATCAAAAAGCTTCTCTATCTTATATAAGATAGAGAAGCTTTTAAAATAGTTTTTGTTTACTGGTGAGATAAATATATATTATTTTGAGATTTTAAAGCTGCCCCCATAATAATAATTGTCTCCAAGTTTCATAACAGCTACATATGTTCCAGGATTATAAGCCTTAGTAATAGGGGTTACAAATCTACCATAATCATGTTTTAAACCTGAGTCATAAATGGTTTTATATCTATGCAAGTTTATGTCATCATTTTCATTTCCACTCAATTGATATATTTTTACAATACCAGTATCTTTACCACCAGTATATATAGTAACATCGAATGTATCTCCATGTTTTAAGTCACCGACTGCTAATTCTTCTATAAAATCTGCATTATGATGTAATAAAAAATAGTTTTGCCACTGCCAATTATCTAAAAATGGTGATACTTTTTGTGTAAGTTGCGATTGGGCAGACACAGGTGTGATTGTATAAAATGTACTCGATAATAAAACTCCTCCAACAGTCAATGCACCAATAATTGTTGATTTCTTTAAAAGTTTCATCTTCTAAACCTCCTAGTTAATAAAGGATTCAGAAATCTTTTTTGTGAAAAACAAGCTGTGAAATCTAATGGATGATAATATCTTCTATAATCATATTAACATTTATCGATTTATCTGACAAATCAATAAATAATAAAACTAAATCGAGGAAGTTACGGCTAATACAGGAAAGAAGTTAGATGTATAGTAAAGAAATCTTTATCATATGTAATTGGCATTTGTTATTTGAAAACTCGATTGTTTTAATGTTTAAATTTCAATTCACACTTTAAGTTTTAGTACATAATTTTACAATTTGACTTATGTAATTTATCACGTTATGATTTTTTTATTATAAAAGAAAGGCTTGAATATAATGATTCGTCGTTTGAGAAAGCTAAAAAATGTAGCAGTTGTATTAAGCTTCTAAGTGAATTACAAAGATCTACAATACTTAGAAGCGAGGAATAAAGGTATGAAACATCCATTATATAATCATTGGTCAGAAACGAAGTATTTAAAAGATATAGTAACAAATCCACTCATTGAGGTAGGAGAGTACTCCTATTATTCAGGTTACTATGGTCATCAAAATTTTGAAGATGGCTGTGTAAGGTATTTGTGGGGGGATGCTAAGTCCCGAGCGCTTTTCAATCCAATTGAACAGATGGGATGGCATCTTGATAAACTCATTATTGGGAATTATGTTTGTATTGCCAGTGGAGTAGTCATTTTAATGGGTGGTAATCATAATCATCACTCAGAATGGATTACAGTATATCCATTCGCTGAGCAAATTGAACATTCATATGAACCGAAGGGTGATACAGTCATTAAAAGTGATGCTTGGATTGGAATGAATGCTATAATAATGCCTGGCGTTACAATCGGTGAAGGTGCAATCGTTGCAGCAGGATCTGTCGTAAGTAAAGATGTTCCGCCGTATACAATAGTTGGTGGAAATCCTGCTAAGGAAATAAAGAAGCGGTTCACTGATTCAGAAATGAATATGCTAATGGAGATGCGTTGGTTTGATTGGGATAGAGAATTAGTTGAGAAGGCAATGCCTATATTATCTAGCTCATCTATTAAACTATTATATGATTTTTATAAAAAGGAAGTAAAAAATAGATAAGTCTGTGAAAAAACTACATTCTATATAGGATGTAGTTTTTTATCATAAAAAATTAATAGTCTAGACTAAGGAAAATTCATCTTAGGTATGAGTATAGCAAATAGCTGAATTAAATAATTAAAATCCTTGATAGCTAATAAACGAATGTTTGGCTACCAGTGTGTCTCGATATTTAATCGGGATACACTGGTTTTATTTTTGTAAATGTGGAACAAATGTATTATTTAGGTTGTCTGTTAATTGTAATCCTAAAAAATATAAAAGTATGAATCATTTTAAAAAATACAAAGGTATTAAAAATAGGGACGTGTGTGGGGATACAAAGTATCAGTGTCCTAATAGTGTGGGATAAGAGGGTTTATATGACAGCGATACTAACGTCTTATATGTAATTTGATAAAACTGTCTATTTTTTATAGGGATTATGCAGTAATAACGTTTTTTTGAGTACAAAGATATTGGAGGTAACAGAAGTGAAAGATATGTTGTGCAAGAGATTTATTGCAATAGTAACAGTGCTTACACTATTTTGTAGCATAGTTGTTACATCTGGAAGAGCAACAGCGGAAACAGTTTCTGCTATAGACGTAGAAGCAGGATCGGCAATTTTAGTAGAAGCAAATTCCGGGAAAATTTTATATGAAAAAAACGCAGATGAATCATTAGCAATTGCTAGTATGACAAAAATGATGAGTGAATATTTAGTTCATGAAGCGGTGGAGAAAGGAAAACTTAAATGGGATCAAAAAGTTAAAATCTCTGAATATGCATATAAGATTTCGCAAGATCGCTCATTATCAAACGTTCCATTAGAAAATGGAGGCTCTTATACAGTAAAAGAGTTATATGAGGCAATGGCAATTTACTCTGCGAACGGTGCAACAATTGCTTTAGCTGAAGAAATTGCTGGAAAAGAAGTTAATTTCGTAAAAATGATGAATGATAAGTCACAAGAGTTTGGAATGAAAAATTATAAATTTGTAAACTCAACAGGTTTAACAAACCATGATTTGAAAGGACATCATCCAGAAGGGACAACTCCGGATGGGAAAAATAAAATGTCCGCAAGAGATTGTGCGATTTTAGCACAACGTCTTATTCAAGATTTTCCGAAAATATTAGATACAGCAAAAATCCCTAAAAAAACATTCCAACAAGGTGGTAAGTATCCAATTGATATGACGAACTTTAACTGGATGTTAAAAGGTTTAATTAAGCAATACGAAGGTGTAGATGGGTTAAAAACAGGAACTACCCCAGAAGCTGGTGATTGTTTCACTGGTACAGTAGAAAGAAACGGTATGCGTCTAATCTCTGTAGTGATAAAAGCAAACTCTCATGCAGCACGTTTTGATGAAACGAAGAAATTATATGATTATGGATTTGCGAATTTTGAAGTGAAGAAAGTTAATGGAAAAGATTCAGTAGTAAACGGGCATGAAACAGTGCGAGTAGCAAATGCAAAAGACAAAGATGTAGTCGTTCAAACGAAGCAAGCTGTTTCACTTCCAATACCAAAGAGCAACAAAGACGTATATAAAAAAGAATTTAAAGTATTGAATGAAGTACAAGAAGCACCTATTAAAAAAGGTGTAACAATTAGTAAAATGATTATCTCGCCTAAAGATAGTAAAGATCCTGGGTTCTTATTAGGTAAATCATTACAAGTAGACCTTGTAACAAAATCTGATATAGAACAAGCAAATTGGTTTACACGTTTTATGCGTAACATCAGATCTTTTTTTAGCAATATGTGGGATAGTGCGGTTGATATAGTAAAAAGCTAATTTTATAGAATAAAACTAAATATTAATCTGAAAAAAGAGTTTCGAAGTTTTATAAATTCTTATGTAGATAGTTTAGAATGGAAGATGGTATTAATTTTCAAATTGGATTCTTCGGAATTTTTCTTATTGTAATCAAGCTAAGATAAATTTGTATCTATAAAAACAAAAAACGCTATTCTTTTTGGAGAAATATACAGAAAGGATGGCGTTTATTATGTATGTTTTGATTCAATGCATTCTAGTACAAAGTTAGTTTAATAAAGTTACATGATGAAAAAACATCCATTTTTTCATCAAATGACAATAAAAAATGAATATCCGGTACTTATTTCTGTAAATAGATTTTATAAAAATTTAATAAAATCTTTTCTTTGTATTAAATATTTTGTTTTAAATTATTTATATAAGGAAATGGAGACCAGAAAACAGATGCATAGATTGACTTTGAACTGCTTATATCTGGGATCTAGATAGACATTATGTACAATTCTCCCACTACACTAGTATAGTGGCCTTTATGAACAGCAAAATCTACAATTTACAAGGAGAACATTTTATGAGTAAGAGAATAAAAGAATTAGATTCTATACGAGGGTTAGCGGCACTTACTGTGGTATTTGGACATTTTTGTTTAATGCTACCATCGTTGCCTAATTCTATTAAATTTTCCCCGCTTAGGTTTTTATGGGCGGGCGGGGAAGCTGTTATCGTTTTTTATGTACTAAGTGGTTTTGTGTTATCTGTGGCACTTTATCATTCAAAAACAAATTATTGGGGATATTTAATTAAGAGATTTGTAAGAATCTATATTCCTTATTATTTTTGGATAATCGTTACCTTTGTTTTATTTATTTTATTTTCGTCGTATGAAGTGGTAGGACTACGGGATTGGTTCTATGATAGGTGGCAAGGGTCTATAACAAAATTAGATATTCTAAACCACTTTGTGCTTCTTAATAACTTTTTTACGGAAAATTATAATCCAGTTATTTGGTCATTGGCTCAAGAAATGCGTATATCTATTGTGTTTCCTTTTTTATTCCTTCTTTTTTATAAACTGAATTGGAAGAAAACGATACTATTTGCTTTGAGCTTTTCTTTCATTAGTGTTTTTCTTAATATGTTGCATATTGGGAAAGCTGAAGGATTTTATAATGGTTATGCTGATACACTGCATTTTACATCTATGTTTATGGTTGGAATGTTACTTTTTAAGTATCAGGAAAAACTTATTTACTCATATAGGAATATGAAAAAATTTAAAAAAGGATTTCTTATTGCATTAGGGATTATTTTATATTTATATTCCATTTTAATTTATGGTTTTTCCCGTAATGATACTACTTTCTTATTAAAAGATTGGGGTGTCGTAATGGGGGTTATTATATTTATTATAATGGTTATGAGTAATCTAAAAGTAAAAGCATTTTTAAATAAGAGTGTATTTGTATATTTAGGAGAAATTTCATACAGTATCTATTTGTGTCATTTTCCAATCATGATGGTACTATTTAAACTTTTGTATACAAAGATACCTATCTTTTTCCTTCTTACTTTGTGCATTGCAATGACACTACTTTTTTCTATAATTTCGTATCATTTAATCGAAAAGAAATGTATTAACTGGGCAAAACAAAGAACAACCAATTTTTTGAAAAAAGTATAATTCCTAGAGAGATTTTATTTCATTAGTAAATATACGAATATGACCGATTCCTAAGTATACTTAGGAATCGGTCAATTTTGGATTCTAAATGTAAATAAAATAAAGTGGAATATAATTGAAATCGAAAACTACTTAGAAATAACAATTACGGTGTGAGCTATTGTATAGTATAGATATGGTTAATAATAAAGGGGGACTACATATGTGGAAGCGATTTGTATCGATTGGTGATAGTTTTACAGAGGGCATAGGGGATGAAGTTGAGGGAATAGCATTAAAAAGCTGGGTAGATCATTTTGTTCAACTTTGTGTAAACGATATGGAATATGCTAATTTTGCAAAGCGTGGGTTAGTAACTAAAGAAATTCGCTCACAGCAATTGGAAAAGGCATTAACGTTTAATCCAGATTTAGTTAGTCTAATTGCAGGTGCAAACGATGTTTTAAAAGGACGTTGGAATCATCAAGAATATAAGAACGATATGGAATTTATGATAGATACATTAAGTAAAACAGATGCTGATATTATTATAGCAAACCTTCCAGATTTTACAGTTCGGCTTCCATTTTCTTCTGAAAAAAAACAAATGTTAAAAGAACAATTATTAGAGGTTAACGAAGTTATACTTTCACTGAGTAGAGAGTATAAGCTTCATCATGTTGACTGTTGGAATCATCCATTAGTTAATGATAATTCGCTTTGGTCTACGGATTTAATTCATCCAAACTCAAAAGGATATGTAAAAGTTGCTGAATTAATTCATAGTAGTTTACCTGTACATGACTCTTCTAAATAAGATTTAGAGTGAATGAATCCCCAGTCGCATACAGCACAGGGGTTTTGATCCGAAATAGAAGGATATACAGCGTCTATAAATTAAACTTTAATTAATTCTTTTATATTGTATATACTTTGTTATTTTTTGTTGAAGGACCCTTAGAATAAGGGTCCTTATTTGTATTAAATATCTACAAAAAGGATAAGAGCGGGGAACCTAAACAATAAGATATTTTAAATAATAGTGTTAAATAGATCCGCTACTTTTGTTTGTAAGAATCTTAAAATCTTCTCCTTCGAATGTAACTTGATCATAAATCAATTTTTTTTGTAAATGTGGAACAATTTCATTACTTACACTGTCTATTAAGCGTTACAACATTTTTTATTTAATAGATCAAGAAAGGAATAAACATTTTTAACTAAGGGAGAAGATTGAATTGAAAAAATTATGGATGCTGCTTTTCTTTTGTTTTGCAGTTATATTGGTAGGATGTAATAAAAACGAATCGCCAAAACAAGCATTTGAAGAATATGTAAATTTATGGAATGATAGAAAATTTGCAAATATGTATGATCATTTATCAGAACATGCCCAAAAAGCAATTTCTAAAAAGGAATTCACAGAGAAATATCAAAAAATTTATGAAGGTATTGGCGTTAAGAATTTAAAAGTTAATACGAAAGCAGAAAATGCTAAAGATAAAGAAGTTTTTCTTTTTGAAGTTAAGATGGATACGGATGGAGGAAAAGCTTCATTTATCCATGAAGCAAAACTTGTGAAAGAAAAAGAATCTTGGAAAATAGATTGGACACCAGACTTCATTTTTCCAGCTATGAAAAAAGATTACAAAGTACGTATGCAAATAGAACAAGGAAAACGTGGAGAAATATATGATCGAAATGGGAAAGCTCTTGCAACAAATGGTAAAGCGACTGAGGTTGGAATTATTCCAGAGAAACTAGGCGAAACGGCAGTGCAAACAAAAGAAATAGTAGCACAATTACTTGATATGTCTATAGAAGAGGTCGATCAGAAGCTTACAGCGAAATGGATAAAACCAGACTCCTTTGTACCAATTGGTATTTTAAAAGAAGGAACTAGACAGAATGATTATATTGAATTAGAAGGAGTATCATCTCGCCCAGTAAATATTCGGACGTATCCATTAGGAGAAGCGGCCGCACACTTAACTGGTTATATAGGAAAGGTGAATGCAGAGGAGTTAAAATCGCTTCAAAAAAAAGGGTATCAAGCAGATGATTTAGTAGGTAAGACAGGTTTAGAGAAAGTATTAGAGAATAAATTGCGTGGTGAAAAAGGTGGACGCGTATTTATAGAAGATGAGAATGGAAAAGAGATTAAAAATGTAGCGAAAAAAGAAGCAAAAGAAGGGGAAAACGTTACGTTAACAATTGATGCTGCAATTCAAGAAAAAATCTTTAATGAGATGAAAAATGAGGCAGGATCTAGTGCAGCGGTCAATCCTAAAACGGGTGAAACTATTGCACTTGTAAGTAGCCCTGCTTATAATCCAAATACATTAGTTAGAGGCGCGTCAAAAGCCCAACGAGAAGCATGGAATAACGACTCGAAACTACCAATGATGAATCGTTTCACACAAGCATTTGTACCAGGTTCCGTATTTAAAACGATTACTGGTGCAATTGGTTTGGAAACAAACACTATAAACCCTAAGGAAGAATTTAAAATTCAAGGATTAAAGTGGGCAAAAGATTCATCTTGGGGAAATTATTATATAACACGTGTGAAGGAAGCTAGTCCAATTGATTTTGATAAGGCAATGAAGTACTCTGATAATATTTATTTTGCTCAACAAGCTTTGAAAATGGGAAAAGATCAGTATGTAAATGAATTTAAGAAATACGGATTTCATGAAAAATTACCAATCGAATACGAATTTCCTATTTCAATCATTGCAAGAGATGGGATAAAAAATGATATTCAACTAGCAGACACGGGATATGGACAAGGACAAGTATTAATGACACCACTTCATTTAGCATTAACGTATGCACCGATTGTGAATGAAGGGAATATTCCGTCGCCTCATCTTTTAAAAGAAGCAAAAGTAGCGGGGAATTGGAAAGAAAATGTGGTTTCTAAAAAGAATCAAGAGATATTAAAGAGCGCATTAATAAAAGTCATTAATGACCCTGATGGCGCGGGGAGAATTGCTAAGGTTGATGGTATAACTCTTGCTGGTAAAACCGGTACAGCAGAACTGAAGGAGTCGAAAGAAGCAGACGGAAAAGAACTTGGATGGTTTGCAGCTTTTGATGCAAATGCGCCCGACATGATCGTTACCATGATGATCGAAGATGTAAAAGGAAGAGGGGGGAGTAACGTACCAGCTGAAAAAATAAAACATATTTTCCAAAAATAATAATCAATTATAAAGTAAAATCTTTTACTGTATTCATTGTTTGCCTAACACAAAGGTATAAATCATGCAAAACAAAGTATAAGTAAGCTTCGAAAAAGCATTCTTCTTAATCGAGAATGCTTTTTTGTTGTGGGTGTAGAAAGTTGATACCCCATTCCCATCTTTATTTTCATTTTTGAAAGGGTGAGATTGCTGACAGTAAATAGAAGAGGTGAACAAATTGAAATGGACAAGTTTTAAACTAAAAAACCAGTTATTTAGTAAAACATAAATAGAGCATACAAATAAGTATGCTCTAAAAAAATATAGTACAAGTAGAGTGTTGCGTGAAATTCAAAAATAATAATCAGATTTTTATGAGTGTATTTTTAACATTGTATGCTTTACTTGTTGTTAGGAGCCTGTCATGTAAAAGAATATATAGATGATTATTTTATGAAAGTAATTGCACACCTTTACATTTTTAGGAGGATTTTTTTATCAAAAAAAGATGAAGAACGGAACAAATGAAACTTGTATCTTGTCTATATATTGAAACCATAATAAAAGTGAGGGCAGTTTTATCTTTATTCAAATAAGTTCGAGGTGTGGAAATGGAACAGAAGTTTATTGAAAAATGTAATCATGATGAGCTTGACTATGTTATAAACGATTATTGGCAAGATGTATGGAATTATTCATTTATTATTACGAAAGATCCACACTTATCAGATGATATCACGCAAGATGTATTTATAAAGGTATTTAAAAACTGGAATTCATTTCGAAAGGAGTCATCTATTAAAACGTGGATATTAAAAATTACAAGAAATACGGCAATAAACTATTTGAAATCTTCTTATTTTAAAAGGATATCTTTAATAGGATTTTTTAGTGACGATAAGCAATCTCCATCGGCAGAACGTGAATTTTTTAAGCAAGAGGAAATGAATGAAGTGTGGGAGGTTGTATTAAAACTACCTAAAAAACACCGTGAAATAATAATTTTAGACGCAAAATATGAATTATCTTATGAAGAAATGGCTGAAACACTAGGAGTATCCATTGGAACTGTAAAATCTAGATTAAGCCGAGCAAGAAGTAAGGTTTCAAAATTAATAGGGGAGGGTAGTAGTGATGAACAATAAACAAAATCCTGACTGGTATAAACAATTAAAAAAAGGCCCAATGGAGAATCGTAACGATGAAGAAGAGTTTATTTTTAAAATAAAGCAGTCTATATATGAAAATAATGAAGCGGATCTTGTAAAACATAAAAGACCGTTTCGTAAAAAAGCTCTGCCTATTATAGTTGTTTTTGTTTGTACAATGTTATTTGTTATCGTTCAACAACCATGGCTTGATGATAATAAATCACCGGTCCAAAGTAGTACACAAATTAAGCCTAAAACTAAAGATGAATCTGCTCAAGATCCAACATTAAAACAATTTATGAATGAATTATATCAAAGTACAAATTCAAAAAATGAAAATGACTTGTATAGAGCGTTAAATGATGAAGTCCTATTTAAAGGGAAGAGTTATAAGAAGGATGAATTGAAATTTGATGAAGATATTTTTCATGAGTTGCAAGTTGCTCTTACAATGGGGGGAGAATTTACAAATGACACAAAGCAAGCATACAAAGTACCAAGTGGATTGACAGAAAGTAACGAACCAAAGCAAGCGCATTATATATATGCAACTGTTACTGGAAATAAAACGAAAATTTTAGCTGAACCAAAGCGAGAATCACAAGTTTTATATGAAGTATCTAATGAAATGGTAAAAGCTTGGATTCCAGAAAAAGTGCAGAATAATGGATATATAAAAGTATCGACAATTAGCGGTAATACTGGATATGTACAAAAAGAGTATGTTTTAACTGATATTAAATATTCTTTCATGTTCGAAAAGGATCATGAAGGTAAATGGAAAATAACGAATATAGATTCTATATGGTAAAGAGGAAGGTTCACTTTAATGAACCTTCCTCTTTGTTTTTATTTTCTTATTGAAGAGTATTCCAGTACTCTAAAATTTCTGAGGTAACGAGAGCAGCAATGTTTTTTTCTGAATTACTACCAGGAATAACGACAGAAACGGCAATTTGTGGATCTTCGGTAGGAGCATATGCAATGAAAAGAGAATGGTTTATCATTCTTTCTTGCTCATTCGGAGCACCTGTTATGCCTGTTTTACCTGCGACATGGAAGGGTAAGCTTTTAATTTCCTCTATATTTTGACTCATTCCACCTTGCACGACATTCCAAAAGTTCATTGGATACTGATTTGAACTTTCTAGAATTGGTTTGAATTTCTTTGTATCCTTACCATTTTGATCAATAATAGCACTTACGATTTGAGGTTTATATTTATCACCTTTACTGGCTAAAGTTGCTGCATATTGAGCAAGTTGAAGAGGAGTGTGTACTTCATTTCCTCCCCAAGAGGCATTTAATAAGGCGGAGATACCATTTTCAAACTTGTTTGTTGGATGAAATTCATATTGTCCGTCTTCTTCAAAAGGTAAATCAACCCCGGTTTTAGAACGAAGGCCGAATTGTTTTAAATACTCTGTCCATATATGTGCAACTTTTTCTATATTCCCATTATTTTGGTTGAATAAGGGTAGAGCTACTTTTGCTGTCATAAATGTGTTAGATGAATTAATGATAGCCTGCCTCGGTGTAATCTCACCTGTTGGCGTTCCAGGTGCATTCGTAATGTTATTTTGATTATCATATTGAAAAGTACCTTTATCTAAATAAGTATCTTCAGGTTGAAAAAGCTTTTCGTTTAATCCAATTAAAATAGTAAGTGGCTTTATAGTTGAGGCCATATTTACATAAGATTCACCATACTTTAATTTTTGAATTGCTTTATTTTGCGAAAGTGATTTGATATTTTCTTTTTTAGATGATACTTGTTCATATAATGTATTTGGATCAAACACTGCTGAGTTGGCCATAGTTAAAATTGCGCCAGTTTTCACATCGGTTACCACAACATAACCAGCATTAACATCAGTTATTTTCTTGATTTGAGATCTTAATGCTTCCTCTGTTTTTTGCTGCAACTTAGAGTCTAAAGCTAGCCGGATATCTTTTCCTTTTTGTACTTTTTGAATGTTCCATAAGAACTTTTTATTATTCATTTTAAAAATAAGAGTTTTTCCGGGTTTTCCTTTTAAATCATTTTCATATTGCAGCTCAATCCCGCTTTTTCCAACGGGTACATTAAGGGCATTTTCTGCATATCCAATTACCTGTGAACCAATTTCATGTTTAGGATAATATCGAATCACTTCATCTTTGATTATTACATTATTGGGTTTGTTTTTGTTTATGAATGTAAGTTCATTCTCAGTTATGTCAGAGTATAACGGTATATCATTCATAGTCTGCTTTTTACAAGATTGTTGTAATTGAGATTTTATGTCTTCTGTAGAAATGTCATGTTGAAACTCGCTTGAAAATTGATTGAAAAAAGCCAATGTTCTTGATGTATCTTGATTCGATAGCTTTTCATCATTATAAGTGCAATATAAAGACTTAACTTTCTTATTTGTAGCTAGTATTACACCATTTTGATCAAGAATTTTTCCTCTTTCAGCTGAAGACGTCTCGGTAGTAATTGAAATGAAATTACTTTTTAATAAAATTATTAAAATTAAACCTACAATAGAAAGAATCGCTATAAATCTCCATCTTTTTATTTTTGTATGTAACATAAAACCCTCCCTTTTTAGCTTACTTCATCTTATAGTTAATTATTTTTTTTGTAAATGTGGAACAACTTTATTATTTAGGTTGTCTATTAAGTATTACAGCATGAAGAAAGGAATAATCAGTATGAAAAGTTTTTAGCAAATCTATGTGTAAGTTTTATATGGGCCAGTATATAGTTTAGCATTTCTAATGCTAGCGACAAAAAATAGAGAGAAAATAGGAAAGGAGAGTTATGAATTACGTAGCTAAACGAAAAGGTATGAATGCTAACAAGGATTTAGCAAAAAAGTCGAAACGATATTTATAATCGGTCATCGGTATGTAACATATAAGGAATTAAATGGAGGATTTATGGAAAAACAAAAAGGAAAGAGCAAGACGTATATATCTATACGATTAAATATAATGTTCCTTTGCATATTTTTACTATTCTCAGCTATTATTGTTCAGCTAGGAAAGGTGCAAATCGTAGAGGGAGAGGCTTATAAGAATCAAGTAGAAAGCAGTCAAAACGCAACAACTAGCATTCCAGTTCCACGTGGACAAATACTAGATCGAGAAGGGAAAACAGTTGTTAATAATAAATCTCTTCGTACGATTACGTATACAAGGGTAAAGGGAATTACTAGCGAAGATATTTTAAAAACAGCAACAGACTTAGCGAAAGTGCTTGAAATGTCTGAACAAGATATAAATAAATTAACAGACATCGATAAAAAAGATTTTTGGATGCAGTTGAATAAGCAACGTGCGGAGACTATGATTACTAAAAAAGATATAGAAAAGTTAAAAGATAAGGGAATAGAAGGAAAAGAGTTAGATAAAAAAATAGAAGACTTAAGACGAAGTCGTGTTACAGAATTAGAACTGGCAGAATTAACAGCACAAGATTTAAAGGTGTTAGCTATTAAAAGTAAAATGAGTTCAGGTTATCAACTAACACCACAAATTATAAAAAAAGATGTAACAGATCAAGAGTATGCGCGAATAAGTGAAAACCTTGCTGAGTTTCCAGGAGTAGATGCAACAGTTGATTGGGAACGTAATTATGTAAATGGTAATTTATTTCGTTCTGTGTTAGGTAATATTACGAGTAGTGAAGAAGGGCTACCGAAAGAAAACTTAGATTCTTATTTAGTACGTGGATATAACCGTAATGATCGTGTAGGAAAAAGTTATATTGAACAACGATATGAAGATGTGTTACACGGTACAAAAGAAGAAATGAAAAACATTACTGATAAATCAGGAAACATTATAAACACAGAGATAATCTCTAAAGGAAAAAGCGGTAATAGTTTAACATTAACGATTGATATGGAATTACAAAAGAAAGTGGAAGAAAGTTTAGAGAAAAATTTGAGAGCTTTTAAGAGTTCAGAGCCACTATTGGACCGAGCTTTTGTTGTTATGACGAATCCGAATAACGGACAAATTTTATCTATGGCAGGCAAAAGGATAGTAGAAAAAGAAGGGAAAATGGAAATCGAGGATTTGGCATTAGGTAATATGACGACGTCGTATGAACTAGGGTCAGCTGTAAAAGGTGCAACTTTATTAACTGGATATGAGACTGGGGCAATACAACCAGGAGATCAATTTTATGATGCACCGATGAAATTTAAAGGCACACAAGCTAAGAAATCGTGGAATGTATCCGGATTTGGTAATATTAATGATTTACGAGCGCTACAAGTATCTTCGAATGTATACATGTTCCAGACAGCTTTAAAAATTGCGGGCGTTAATTACGTACCAAATGGTTCTTTGGATATAAAACAAGAAGCATTTGATACGATGCGCTATTATTTTAAACAATTTGGATTAGGCGTGCCAACAGGAATTGATTTACCGAATGAAATAATTGGCCAAACTAGAAAAGTAGATAGTCAGCCTGGGTTTTTACTAGATTTTTCTATCGGTCAGTATGATACGTATACGCCGTTGCAATTAGCACAATATATTTCAACGATTGCTAATGGAGGTTATAGAATGCAACCTCAAATTGTACAAGAAATACGAGAGCAATCAATAAAAGAAGAGGTTGGCAAAGTTATTCGTTCTATAGAGCCTGTCGTATTAAATCGAATTGATATGAAGACAGAACATATTAATCGAATAAAAGAAGGCTTTAGGTGGGTATTCCAAGAAGGTGATGGAACTGGTGTGAAGTATTTCAAAAATGCTCCATACAAGCCAGCAGGGAAGACAGGGACAGCTCAAACTGTATATGGTGGAGATGATCCAATTGGTAGAAATGCGAAAGGAGAACGTATGGAATGTTACAACTTAACGTTAGTTGGATATGCTCCATATGATAATCCAGAAGTAGCCTTTTCTGTAGTAGTTCCGTGGCTTCATAACGATAAAAGTGGAATTAATTCTATAATTGGAAAAGAAGTTTTAGATGTATATTTTGATTTAAAAAAGCAACGTATAAATGGTGAAGCTACTAATACAGGTGTTCCGAATCAAAATTAGTAAAATGTGTACATTTTTCTTACGGAAAGAGATTTTATTTATATAAAGTTTTTAAAAGTATAAAAATGAGAATTGGAATAAGAGATAGCGGTGATCATAGTTGCTATCTCTTATTTTATAAATAAATCTGATACTAGTTATAAAGTTTTTTATGTGTATGGAACAAACTTGTTTCTGTGATTGTCTATTATGTGTATGTAAAAAAGGGTTAAGAACTTGAAAGGAATGATGATTTTGAAAAACAAGAGGATGCTAAAGATAGGAATATGCGTTGGTATATTAGGTTTAAGTATTTCAAGTCTACAAGCTTTTACAGGAGGGGCATCACAAGTTGAAGCGAAAGAAAAGACAGAACCAGTTAAACATAATAATCATGCGACGTATAAAGACTTTTCTCAACTTGAGAAAAAATTCGATGCTCGATTAGGTGTGTATGCAATAGATACTGGTACAAATCAAACAATCTCTTATCGATCTAACGAAAGGTTTGCTTTTGCATCAACCTACAAGGCGTTAGCAGCAGGGGTATTACTACAGAAAAACTCTACTGAAAAATTAAATGAAGTTGTTACTTATACGAAAGAAGACTTAGTGGATTATTCACCTGTTACTGAGAAACATGTAGATACTGGAATGAAACTAGGAGAAATTGCTGAGGCTGCTGTTCGTTACAGTGATAATACTGCAGGGAACATTTTATTTCATAAAATAGGCGGACCGAAAGGATATGAAAAAGCGCTTAGACAGATTGGGGATCGGGTTACTATGTCTGATCGCCTTGAAACAGAATTAAACGAGGCTATTCCAGGAGACAATCGTGACACTAGTACGGCGAAAGCAATTGCTACGAACCTTAAGGATTTTACAGTCGGAAATGCGCTTCCAGATAAAAAGCGTAACATTCTGACAGATTGGATGAGAGGAAATGCTACAGGAGATAAACTTATTCGTGCGGGAGTACCAAAGGACTGGATAGTTGGAGATAAATCAGGAGCTGGAAGTTATGGGACACGAAATGATATCGCTATCGTTTGGCCGCCGAATAGAGCACCAATTATTATCGCAATTTTATCCAGTAAAGATGAGAAAGAGGCTACCTATGATAATCAACTTATTGCAGAGGCAACTGAAGTTATAGTTAATGCTATTAGGTAATAGCATCTCAATCCTTTATGTAATGTAATTGAAAATAAGAAATTGGAAAGCGATTCTTTTTAATGTGAAAGAGTCGCTTTTTGTATTTTTAAATAGTACATATATAAGTGGAAAATTATTATTTCATGGACTATTTATTGCGATATAGTAAATGAGGGGGAGTATTGAAGCGAAATACTTCTATATAGATATGTAATTTAAAATAGTTTTCACATGATGAAAACCTTTGGGAATAGGCTATATATAACTTACTTATTTTCACAAAAAACTTAAATAATCGTACATTATGATTATGAATTACATAGAAAGAAATAATATTAACGAATGGAATATTTTCTTAGTTTTAGGTATATTATAATTGACCGAATGAGTATATCGGTCAATTAGTGCTATTTTTAAAATTGTAAATCTATACTCATCACGTTAATGGAATTGATTCCATTAACTATGGGTTTGAAAGGAATTGACTACTAATAATGACTTGGATCCTATAAACAGTTCGAGGTGAAATATCTATTAGTTTCTGTGTGCAGTCTATTAACAATAATTTCAAAGTGTTTAAATGGTAAAGAGGATAACGGATTAGGAGGAAATATTTTCGTAGTAGATTTTGAAATTTAATGGTTACGTGTTAGGGGGATCGATTGAAAATTGATATTTCGATAAATATCTTTACATTAGCAGTAGATTTAAAAAGAAGTGTAAATCTTTATACTGGGTGGCAGAAAATATGAGTTTAACCAATTATTTTTATAGTATTTGTTATGTTTGTGGTTTGTAAAGAAGAAATTAATAGGATAACTCATGATTAGATTTTAGTTATAACAATCTATACACATACCGTTTAGCGTATTCGTACACTTTAATTAAGTATAGGAAGTTATAGCATGAGAGAAATTACATAGTAGGTGCGACACTAAGTATAAAGAAGCTGATGTAATAATGAAATGACGAGAAAAATGTGTGAAGTGAGGAATTGAGATGGAAAGTACAAAAAAGAAAAACGTTAATACATTTAAAAAAATTTCGCAAGCGATTTTGATTATTATTGGAGCATTAATAACGGCGTATGGATTAGAGGCTGTACTAATTCCTAATAATGTCTCAGATGGTGGTGTAACAGGTATTAGTATTGTTAGCTCTCAGCTATTTGGGTTACCATTAGGTATATTAATTGGATTAATTAATATACCATTTGTTTGGTTAGGTTATAAACAAATTGGTAGAGGATTTGCAATGTATTCAGTTATTGGTATTGTATCACTTGCAATAGGTACTGTGGTCATGCATAATGTGCCTACAATTATTGAAGGAGATACATTGTTAGTTACTGTTGTTGGTGGTGTTATTATTGGATTTGGTATGGGATTGGCTCTTCGTAATGGCGGAGCATTAGATGGAATTGATATGCTAGCGGTATTATTGTCTAGAAGATTACCGTTTGGAACAAGTGATCTGATCTTGTTTTTAAATATGTTCGTATTTATTTTTGTGTCAACAGTATTTGGTCTTCAAGGTGGAATTTTATCTGCGATAGCTTACTTTATTGCTTCTAAAGTCATTCATATCATTGAAGTGGGATTAAGTGGATCTAAAACGTTTAAAATTGTTACAAAAGAACCTAAATTAATGATAGACGCAATATGGGAACGTCTCGGAAGAAGTGCAATCTATAGTGAAATTTATGGAGGTTCTTCGAAAGATGCTTATAAGGAAGTTAGCTGTGTTATCAGTCGTTTAGAAGAAAATAAAATGAAGGAACTTATTCAAGAAATTGATGAAAATGCCTTTGTTACTGTATATGATGTTGCGGAAGTAAAAGGCGGAAACTTTAAAAAGCAAGATATTCATTAGGAGTAATCACCGAGATAAATATTTTATACAAAGTTGATTATGGAAAGAAATTTGGTATGTATTAAGTGGTACAACTGCAAGATATAAATGTAGTTTTTTGATTGCTTAATACTTGAGTATTATTATGGGATTTTAATGAATATCATGTGATATTTGATCATTAAACGATAAATTTATGAACAAATATGTTAATGTGTTTCGAATTAATCAAGGTAAGTAGTACTAAAACTTATATATTTGTTTGAACTCAAAAAGCCGAAATTCCTTTACATAGGAATTTCGGCTTTGATGTTATATCATAAAGTTACGATTAGAATGGAGCCTGGCATGTATACTTCATCAGAATTATATAAGTTCTTCAGTTCCTTAATTAGAAACTTGTCCGTAACTACCAAAACTAAATTGTTACCCCTTTTAAAAAAAATCTAGTGGATTGTTTAGTGAGAATTGTAGTACTAATTAAGATTTTAGGAGGAAATATGAACAAAAAGATTAAAAGAATCATATTATTTATTGTTACTTTAATTGGTATGAGTATTTTTTTATATGCACAGAACAATGTAATAAGTATAACTAAAATTAATATAAAATCTACTAAAATTCCTTCTATCTTTAAGGGGTTTAAAATTCTACAAATTTCAGATTTACATAATAAAAAATTTGGCGACAATCAAGAAACTTTAATTCAAAAGGTAAAAGGTGAAAATCCGGATATTATTGTTATTACAGGTGATCTAATTGACAGTAAATCATATGATGCAGAAGTAAGTATGGGATTAATACGAGAACTTGTAAAGGAGTATCCAATATATTTTGTGACAGGAAACCATGAAAAATGGTCAGGGAAATATAATGATTTGGAGAAAGAGTTGAAGAAACACCATGTTACTGTTTTAAGAAATGAACATATAACCATTCAAATAGAGGAACAAAAAATAAATTTACTTGGTATTGATGATCCGGAATTTGTAACTGGAAACCGTGATGAAGGAAATGTTGTCAAAGATGAAATTTCAAAAGCAAAATTTGAAATGAAGCCGGATACATATAATGTATTACTATCCCATAGGCCTGAATTTTTGACAGAGTATGCTGATGAACAAATAGATTTAGTGTTATCGGGGCATGCTCATGGAGGACAAGTTAGATTGCCATTTATCGGAGGATTAGTTGCTCCGAATCAAGGTATATTCCCTACATATACAGCAGGTTTATATGAAAAACAAAATACATCTATGGTAGTGAGTAGAGGCTTAGGCAATAGTGTCATTCCGCAAAGAATTTTCAATAGGCCAGAACTTGTAGTCGTACAGTTAAATTGAACTGTACGATTTTTTTGCGCAGTAAAAAAAGAGGTCATATGCATTTTATCCAAGTTAACATTACAATTTTGTTAAAAATTTTCTACGTTACATAAAGTAACAAAATTTGACCCGAAGAGTTTGTTATAGTGTAAATAATCAAAAAACTTAAAATTTGTCGAGTGAAAATTGTGATAAGTAATTCACGTAAAAAACTTAAAGGGGTGTACACATGCATAAAGAATATGAGATTGAAGAATATACGGCGATTGAGGAACAAATACATTATTATTGTAAATGTTTATTAGTTAGTCATCCTGATCAAATTATAAAGTATTTAGAAAAAAGGTTAGAAAAATATGCAGAAACATTACAATATGCACATTTATATCCTGACACAGTTATTTTACCGTTACAGCAGTTAGTTATCGAATATTCTTTAGATGTTGCTAGAATTAGAAAGTATATGAATTTAAAAACGTAAAGTAAAATATATAATGTAAATGAAACAGAGTCGACTTTAAGAAATGATATTCTAATGTCGACTCTGTTTCATTGTTTAAGATTGAAAATACATACTAATCAATGAAGTTTGACATATAATTACGCAAGAGTAAAATAAAAGTGAGTACTCACTCATTTTTAGAAAAGGGGGAATAAAACGTGCAGCAACCTTCCATTATTTTGCGAACTGTGTCAAAAAGTTTTGGGAAAAAAGAAGTGTTACACAATCTTTCGTTGCAAGTTGAAAGAGCAGAGATATTTGGTTTAGTGGGGCCTTCAGGTTCAGGGAAAACGACTCTTATTAAATTGATTGCAGGTATTAATGAGGCAACAGAAGGTGAAGTGTTTGTTTACAACACGAACATGCCTAATTTAAATGAAATGAAAAAAATTGGTTATATGGCTCAGGCTGATGCGTTATACGAAGAACTATCAGCATATGAAAATGCAGATTTTATTGCAACAATGTATGGATTAAAGGGAAAGCATAAAAAAGAAAGAATTGAAGAGGTTTTTGACCTTGTTCAATTATCACAACAAATGAAAAAGCAAGTTCAGCATTTTTCAGGTGGGATGAAGAAGCGTTTATCATTAGCGATAGCACTCCTTCATGAACCTGAAATATTAATTTTAGATGAGCCAACAGTGGGGATAGATCCACTTCTTAGAAAAACGATCTGGGAAAAATTTTATGATTTGAAAAAGAAAGGCACTACCATTATTGTAACAACGCACATTATGGATGAAGCTGAGTTTTGTGAGCGTCTAGGGTTGATTAGAGAAGGAAAGCTAGTTGCGACTGGAACGCCTGAAGAATTGAAAAAGCGGGTATCATCAGGGCGGATTGAAGATGTCTTTTTGCTGGAAGAGGTGGCCCTATCATGAGAGTTACTGGTGTAATCATTCGTATTATTCGCCAATTTTTTCGAGATAAGCGTTCGTTAGCGATGATGTTTGGAGCACCTATGTTATTACTTTGGTTATTGTCGCTAGTGTTTACACAAAAAGACTATGTTCCGCATATTGCAGTTGTTGATATGCCAGCTCAGGTAGTAAAAGTGATGGAAAATCAGGAAGCGACAATTTATGAATATAGTAAAGAAAAGGCATTGTCTGAGTTGGAAAAACAAAAGATAGATGCAGTCATTCATTTAGAAAGTGGAAAAATGCATGTTGTATTAGAAGGTAGTGATTCATCAAAAAATCGTGCTGTACTTCAAGTATTACAAAAGAGTACAGAGAAGAACGATGTATCGATTATGAAACCTGAAGTGAATTATTTACATGGTTCTAAAGATTTTACAATGTTTGATGGGTTAGGACCCGTGTTGATTGGTTTTTTTACATTTTTCTTTGTGTTTATATTATCTGGAGTTTCTTTTGTAAGAGAACGTTTAAGTGGTACATTAGAGAGGTTATTGTCCACTCCAGTGAGAAGATGGGAAATAGTTGTAGGATATATTATCGGTTTTGGAATCTTTGCATTTATACAATCCTTTATAATCGTAAGTTTTTCAGTTTATATTTTAGACTTATATGTAGCTGGCTCTATATGGCTAACGCTACTTATTACATTTATGCTTTCTTTAACTGCATTAACTTTAGGGACGTTTTTATCGGCATACGCAAATAATGAATTTCAAATGATCCAGTTTATACCACTTGTTATTGTGCCACAAATTTTCTTTTCTGGTTTGTTTCCAATTGAATCTATGAATAAGTGGCTCCAAATGTTGGGGAAATTATTTCCGCTCACATATGGCGCTGACGCGATGAGACAAGTGATGATTCGAAATCAAGGGTTTACAGAAATTGCATTAGATCTTACTGTATTACTACTTTTTTCTTTGTTATTTGCAATAGGAAATGTATTTGCATTAAAGAAACATCGAAAAATATAATGATGATACAAAGGAGCATAATAAATGAAGAAGGATTGGCTAGAAGAATTAATAGCCGCAACAAATACGGATAAACGAAATGAACGTCAAATGCGTATATTAGAGGCGGCTGTTGATATGTTTGGTGAAAAAGGATATGCTGCAACTTCAACAAGTGAAATTGCAAAGCGTGCTGGTGTAGCGGAAGGAACAATCTTCCGCTACTATAAAACGAAAAAGGATTTATTGTTAGCGGTCGTCATGCCGACATTAACAAAGTTTGCTGCACCATTTTTCGTACAAGCCTTCGCAAAGGAAATATTTAAATCGGAATATGAATCGTATGAAGGGCTACTAAGAGTTGTTATTCATAATCGTTTTGAATTTGCAAAAAAGCACTTTCCAATGATAAAAATATTAATTCAAGAAGTGCCATTTCAACCGGAACTGAAAAATGAAATACAACATTTAGTAGAAACAGAGTTACTTTCACATTTTAAAAAGTTGATTGTAAAGTTTCAAGAAGAAGGGGAAATTATTGAAATGCCTCCATCTTCTATATTACGTCTTACTTTATCAGCTGTATTAGGATTACTATTAACACGTTTTTTATTATTGCCTGAAGAAAAATGGGATGATGAATTGGAAATTGAAAATACGATTCAATTTATATTGTACGGATTAACGCCACGGAGGTAATGTGATGCGCCAATTTATAAAACCGAAAATTGTTGTAAGTAAATGTTTAGAATTTGATGCATGTCGTTATAATGGCGAGATGATTCCAGATGTAACAATACGAAATTTGCAGCCATTTGTTACATTTATACCTGTTTGTCCAGAAGTCGAGATCGGATTGGGCACTCCTCGTGAAACGATACGAATTGTAGAAGAAAATGGTGTGAATAAGCTTGTGCAGCCGTCGACGCGGGCAGATGTAACTGGAAAAATGGAGCAATTTTCAAAAGACTTTTTACAAACGATACCTGATGTAGATGGCTTTATATTAAAGAATCGTTCGCCAAGTTGTGGTACGCGTGATGTGAAAATTTATTCTGGTTTTGAAAAAGCGCCAGCAAAAGGAAAAGGATCTGGCTTATTTGGCGGAGCAGTAATAAAAAAATTTCCACATCTTCCAATTGAAGAAGAAGGTAGATTGTCGAATTTTATTATTAGAGAACATTTCTTTACAAGGTTATTTACAATCGCATATTACAAAATGATTAAATATAATAAAAATATGAAAGACCTTGTATCGTTTCAGTCAGACAATAAATATTTATTTATGGCATACAATCAGGTAAAACAAAAGGAATTAGGGCGTATTATTGCAAATCAAAAAAATGAAAAGATTGAAATTGTATTTGAAAACTATGAGAAGACTCTATATGAATTATTTATGCGAACACCCCGCTATACATCGAATGTAAATGTATGTGAGCATATTTTCGGATATTTTAAAACAAAGCTGAAAAAACAAGAAAAAGATCATTTTTTAGATTTGATACAAAAATATAAAGAAAAGAAAATCCCGCTTAGTAGTCTAATGGCAATTTTAAAATCATGGGCCCTTCGATTTGATGAAAAGTATTTATTAAGACAAACATATTTCGAACCATACCCTGAAGCTTTAGTAGAGATTTCAGATTCGGGTAAAGGTAGAGATTATTAAACATTAAATTACATATTTCGACAAGAAAACTCCTATGTTGTTGTAGAACAATGTAGGAATTTTTTTGTGCATTAGTACAGAATCTGTTTTAAAATTAAGTTATGACAGAATTATAACAATTATCTAACTAATATTCTTGTCTTTAAGTAGTAACGATTGTAGTAGAAACTCGCACGCTGTCGAAACTCAATATTCGATAAGGGGTGTGTAGCGGAATGGAATTTACTCTAACTCGCGAAAAACAAATGATTAAAGAAATGGTACGTGACTTTGCTGAAAAGGAAATCGCACCGAAAGCTGTGTATTATGACAAAACTGCGGAATTTCCATATGAAACATTTCAAAAAATGGGCGAACTAGGATTATTAGGCATCCCATTCCCTGAAGAGTATGGAGGTTCAGGTGGCGATACTGTATCGTACGCGTTAGCAGTTGAAGAAATTGGTCGTGCTTGTGGTGGCACAGGATTAAGTTACGCTGCAACAATTTCATTAGGTGCTTCACCAATTTATTATTTCGGTACAGAAGAACAAAAACAGAAATATTTAATTCCAATGGCATCAGGTAAAACGTTAGGTGCTTTCGGATTAACTGAGCCGAACGCTGGATCTGATGCAGGTGGTACACAAACGAAAGCTGTATTAGATGGTGATGAATATGTAATTAGTGGTGAAAAGTGTTGGATTACAAATGCAGAGTATGCAAATACAATTATTGTAACCGCTGTCAACGGCGTTGAAGACAATGGTAGAAAACGCATTTCGGCATTTATTGTACCGACTACAAGTGAAGGATTAACGATCACAAGTCCTTACGATAAAATGGGTGTTCGTGCTTCTAATACATGTGAAATCGTACTTGATGGTGTACGTGTACCGAAAGAAAATATTCTTGGTGATGTAAATAAAGGATTTAAACAATTCTTATATACACTTGATGGAGGACGTATTTCAATCGCAGCATTAGCAGTAGGTATTGCACAATCTGCATTTGAACGTGCACTGCAATATGCGAAAGAACGTCAACAATTCGGAAAATCAATCTCTAATTTCCAAGCGATTCAATTTAAATTAGCTGATATGGCGACTGAAGTAGAGCTAGCGCGTAATTTAGTACATAAAGCAGCTTGGTTAAAAGATAACGATAAACCTTTCGGTAAAGAAGCGGCTATGGCAAAACTTTTCGCATCTGAAGCAGCAAGCCGTATTGCAAATCATGCAGTACAAATTCATGGTGGATATGGCTATATGCGTGAATATGAAGTGGAACGACATATTCGTGATGCGAAACTATTAGAAATTGGTGAAGGAACTTCTGAAATTCAACGTCTCGTAATTGCTAGACATTTAGGATGTAGATAAAAGGGAGGAATCACTATGTTTCAAAAAATATTAATTGCTAATCGCGGGGAAATCGCAGTTCGTATTATGAAAACTTGTCAAAAACTTGGCATTCGCACTGTTGCTATTTATTCTGAGGCAGATGAAAATGCCCTTCATGTAAAAATGGCAAATGAAGCTTACTTAGTAGGTGGACCGCGTGTCCAAGAAAGCTATTTAAACCTTGAAAAAATTATTGAAATAGCTAAGAAGACAAATGCTGAAGCAATCCATCCGGGATATGGATTATTATCAGAGAATCCGTCTTTTCCGGTTCGCTGTAGAGAAGAAGGGATTGTATTTATCGGTCCATCAGAAGAAATCATTACGAAGATGGGAAGTAAAATCGAATCTCGTATTGCAATGCAAGCTGCAGATGTCCCAGTAGTTCCAGGTATTACTACAAATATTGAAACTGCTGAAGAAGCAATTGAAATTGCTAAACAGATTGGTTATCCATTAATGCTGAAGGCATCCGCAGGCGGCGGAGGCATTGGAATGCAGTTGATGGAAACTGAGCAAACGCTCACCAAAGCATTTGAAAGTAACAAAACAAGAGCACAAAACTTCTTCGGTAATGGAGAAATGTATTTAGAGCGCTATATTGCAGATGCACACCATATTGAAATTCAGCTTTTAGCAGATACACATGGTAACACAGTGTATTTATGGGAGCGTGAATGTTCAGTACAACGCCGAAATCAGAAAGTGATTGAAGAAGCACCTTCACCATTTTTAGATGAAGGTACACGAAAAGCGATGGGTGAAGTCGCTGTACAAGCTGCCAAAGCTCTTGGATATACAAATGCTGGTACAGTTGAGTTTCTAGTTGATGATCAGAAAAATTTCTATTTCTTAGAGATGAATACGAGATTACAAGTAGAGCATCCAGTTACAGAAGAAATTACTGGTTTAGATCTTGTAGAACAACAACTTCTAATTGCATGTGGTGAGAAATTATCGTTTACACAAGATGATGTAAAACGTAGTGGTCATGCCATCGAGGCACGTATTTATGCAGAAGATCCGAAAACATTCTTCCCATCACCTGGGAAAATTACAAATTTAACGCTGCCAACAAACGTTCGTATTGATCACTTTTTAGAGAATCAAGTAACGATTACACCTTTCTATGATCCAATGATTGCGAAAGTCATTGCTCATGGTGAAACTCGTGAAGAAGCAATTTCAAAATTACATGATGCTTTAGAAGAATTAAAAGTAGAAGGTATTAAAACGAACACACCAATGCTAATTCAAGTATTGGAAGATGATGTGTTCAAAAGTGGTATTTATACTACGGGTTTTGTAACGAAACAACTTGTTAAAAAATAAGGTTTAACAATATTAAGGGGGAAAAAATGATGACGAAAGTATATGCATCGATGGCAGGAAATGTATGGAAGATTGTTGTAGGAGTAGGAGATACAGTAGAGGAAGAGCAGGATGTCGTCATTTTGGAATCTATGAAAATGGAAATTCCAATCATTTCAGAAGAAGCTGGCACAGTTATGAAAATTAATGTGCAAGAAGGCGACTTTGTAAATGAAGGAGATGTATTACTAGAAATTGAATAGGGAGATATAGGGGGAAGTGAATTGAAACTACCTAATTTTGCTGTCATTAAAGAAGTCGGGCCACGTGATGGCTTACAAAATGAAAAAAAGATTGTTGGCACAAAAGATAAAGTAAAATGGATTCAACTACTTACAGAGGCGGGATTATCGTACGTTGAAGTTTCCTCATTCGTTCACCCTAAATGGGTTCCTGCATTAGCAGATGCAAATGATGTGTTTTCTGAGCTGAAAAGGGATCCAAATGTTACATATGCAGCGCTTGTTCCAAATCAAAATGGTTTGGAACGAGCTTTTTTGCAAAATGTAGATGAGGTGAATGTTTTTTTATCAGCAAGTGAATCTCATAATAAAAGTAATATTAATAAATCAATTAAAGAAGCATTAGTTGTCATTGAAGATATAACAAAGCAGGCAACGTTCGAAGGAAAAAAGGTAAGAGGCTATGTTTCTACTGTATTTGGTTGTCCTTATGAAGGGGACATAAGTGTCGAAGCAGTTGACGAATTATGTAATCAACTATTCTCATATGGCATTTATGAAGTCTCTCTTGGTGACACGATTGGTGTAGCGAATCCGTTACAAGTAGAGCGCGTATTAGAACATTTATTAAAGAAATATGATGCTTCTCAGTTTGCAATGCACTTCCATAATACGTATGGAATGGCCCTGGCAAATGTAGTTAAGTCATTAGAATATGGTATTACAACATTTGATAGTTCTTGTGGTGGTCTTGGGGGATGTCCATATGCACCAGGAGCATCAGGCAATGTTGCAACCGATGACTTAGTACATATGCTCCATAAGTTAGGTGTCCAAACGAATATTGATGAAGAGAAGTTATTGAGAGCAAGTCAATTTATTCAAAGTAAATTAAATATCCAATTACCGAGTCATGTGTATAGAGCGCTTCAACATAAAACGATAAGTAGGTGAGAAGATGCTACAATTACAAAACATTTCAGTTGATTATGTAACACCACACGTTGTAAAGATTTCATTATATCGTGAAAGACAAGCAAACTCATTATCTTTAGCGTTATTAGAAGAGTTACAAAACATATTAACTCAAATAAATGAAGAGTCAAATACTCGTGTAGTTATTCTAACAGGTGCTGGTGAAAAAGCATTTTGTGCTGGAGCTGATTTAAAAGAACGTGCCGGCATGAATGAAGAACAAGTTCGTCATGCTGTTAGTATGATTCGTTCTACTATGGAAATGGTTGAACAATTACCACAGCCAGTTATTGCTGCTATAAATGGAATCGCACTTGGTGGTGGTACAGAATTAAGTTTAGCTTGTGATTTTAGAATTGCTTCTGACACTGCAAGTCTTGGTCTTACTGAAACTACACTTGCAATTATACCAGGAGCAGGTGGTACGCAGCGTTTGCCAAGATTAATTGGTGTTGGTAGAGCGAAAGAATTAATTTATACAGGCAGACGCATTTCGGCGCAAGAAGCGGAAGAATATGGTCTAGTAGAATTCGTTGTACCAGCTCATTTACTTGAAGAGAAAGCGATTGAAATGGCAGAAAGAATTGCTAGTAATGGTCCAATTGCTGTTCGATTAGCAAAAGAAGCAATTTCAAACGGTATTCAAGTTGATTTACATACCGGATTACAAATGGAAAAACAAGCGTATGAGGGTGTAATCCATACGAAAGATAGAATAGAAGGATTACAGGCATTCAAGGAAAAACGCACACCAATGTATAAGGGGGAGTAAATATGTTAGATCAAAAACAAGAATCGAATACATTTGAAGGACGAGTTGAAACGATTAAACAAGGCGGCGCACCAAAATATCATGAACAAAATAAAGAAAAAGGAAAACTATTTGTTCGAGATCGTTTAGCTCTTTTATTTGATAATGGTGAATATGTAGAAGATGCATTATTTGCAAATTGTGAGCAAACGGGATTACCTGCTGATGGTGTTATTACGGCAACAGGTAAAATACATGGTCGTACTGCATGCGTAATGGCAAATGATTCAACAGTAAAGGCCGGATCATGGGGCGCACGTACAGTTGAAAAGATTTTACGTATTCAAGAAACGGCAGAAAAATTACGTGTTCCGTTATTTTATTTAGTTGACTCTGCTGGAGCGCGTATCACTGATCAAGTAGAAATGTTCCCAGGGCGCCGTGGTGCAGGAAGAATCTTCTACAATCAAGTGAAATTATCAGGTAAAGTTCCGCAAGTATGCTTATTATTTGGACCTTCTGCAGCTGGTGGTGCATATATTCCAGCCTTTTGTGATGTTGTTATGATGGTGGAAGGAAATGCATCTATGTATTTAGGATCTCCTCGTATGGCTGAGATGGTTATCGGTGAGAAAGTAACTTTAGAAGAGATGGGCGGAGCTCGTATGCATTGCTCAGTATCAGGATGCGGAGATGTTTTATGTAAGACCGAAGAAGATGCGATTACACAAGCAAGACAATACATTTCATATTTTCCAAACAACTACTTAGAGAAGACTCCATTGGTTACACCTCAAGAACCGAAACAATTCGAAAAAACATTAGAACAAATCATTCCAGAAAATCAAAATGCTCCTTTCAATATGAAAGATCTCATTAACAGAATTATTGATGAAGGTTCTTTCTATGAAGTAAAAAAATTATTTGCTCAGGAACTAATTACAGGCTTAGCACGTATTGATGGTAAGCCAGTTGGTATTATTGCAAATCAACCGCGTATGAAAGGCGGCGTATTATTCCACGATTCAGCTGATAAAGCAGCGAAGTTTATTAATTTATGCGATGCATATCATATTCCATTATTATTCCTTGCAGATGTACCTGGATTTATGATTGGTACAAAAGTAGAGCGTGCTGGTATTATTCGCCACGGTGCAAAAATGATTTCTGCAATGAGTGAAGCAACTGTACCGAAAATTTCTATCGTTGTTCGTAAAGCATATGGTGCTGGTTTGTATGCAATGGCAGGTCCAGCCTTCGAACCAGATTGCTGCCTTGCTTTACCGACAGCTTCTATTGCGGTAATGGGCCCAGAAGCTGCGGTCAATGCTGTATATGCAAATAAGATTGCAGCTTTACCAGAAGAAGAGCGTGATAGCTTCATTGCTGAAAAACGCGAAGAGTATAAGAAAGATATTGATATTTACCATTTGGCATCAGAGATGGTCATTGATGGTATTGTTCATCCAAACAATTTAAGAGAAGAGTTAAAAGGACGATTCGAAATGTATATGAGTAAATATCAAGTATTTACGGATCGTAAACATCCTGTTTATCCAGTTTAAAAGCCCTATTTAGGGCTTTCTTGCTCAAAAAGTCAAGGAGGGGAAAACATTGAAACAAGCAGTTTGGTTTCCAACAGAAGAGTATAAAGAAAAAACACGTTTATATGGTTGGATGAAATCATTGGGATATGAAGATTACGAAACGTTTTATAATAAGTCAATCGAAGAAACAGCTTGGTTTTGGGGAAAAGCTGAGAAAGCGGTAGGCTATCAATGGATGAAACCTTATACAGACGTGCTAGACCTAGAGAATGGTACGCCGTTTGCACAGTGGTATAATGGCGGAACATGTAACGTTGTAGAATCAGTTTTATCCCGCTGGCTTGCAGATGATGAAACAAGAAAACAACCAGCACTTCAGTACGAGGGAGAAAATGGAACCTCAAAATCATTTACATATGAAGAACTTGACAACTGGGTAAGCCGCGTTGCAAACGGTTTGAAACATGCGGGTATTGAAAAAGGCGACCGTGTAACAATTTATATGCCGATGATTCCAGAAACAGTTGTTGCGATGCTAGCTGTTATGAAAATCGGTGCAATTATTTCACCAATATTCTCAGGCTTTGCGTCTGATGCAGTCATGACACGTGTGCAAGCTGCAGGGTCAAAAATGATCATTACTGCAGATGGTTTTTCACGCCGAGGTAAAGTTGTTTCATTAAAAGACGAAGTAGATAAAGCTTGTGAACATTGTCCAACTGTTGAAAAAGTCGTTATCGTGCGTCATGCAGGAAATGACTATACACCGCATAATTATGATTTCTCGTGGAGTACGTTAGAAAAAGAAAAGCCATTTGTACATGCAGAAGAAATGAACAGTGATGACCCATTAATGCTTATATATACTTCTGGAACAACTGGGAAACCGAAAGGAACAGTACATACACATGCTGGTTTCCCTTTGAAAGCTGCATTTGATGCAGGATTTGGAATGAACATCAAGCAAGGTGACCGTGTATTATGGGTAACTGATATGGGCTGGATGATGGGACCATTTTTACTATTCGGTTCTCTTATTAATGGGGCAACGATGGTTATGTACGAAGGTGTTCCAGATTTCCCGGAAGCAGATCGGTTATGGGAGACAGTTGATAAATATGAAATTACACATCTTGGTATATCACCAACATTAATTCGTGCGTTAATGGCAAAAGGTGATGAATATGTGAATAAACATTCACTCAAGAGTTTAGAAGTATTCGCATCAACAGGTGAACCTTGGAATCCAGATCCTTGGATGTGGCTATTTGAAACAGTTGGAAAAAGTAATGTACCAATTTGTAACTATTCAGGCGGAACTGAAATTTCTGGTGGGATTTTCGGAAACGTCCTTATTAAACCAATTGCACCGATTAGTTTTAATGCATCTTTACCAGGAATGGCAGCGGTTGTGCTCGATGATCAAGGTAATCCAATTCGTGATGAAGTTGGAGAATTATGTTTAGAGAAGCCTTGGGTTGGTATGACGAAAAGTTTCTGGGAAGACGATGAGCGTTATGTGAACACATATTGGTCACGTTTTGAAAATAAATGGGTTCATGGTGACTGGGTGATTTATGATGGTGAGCAATATATTATTACAGGACGCTCAGATGATACGTTAAATATTGCTGGAAAACGTATTGGACCTGCTGAATATGAATCTATTCTTGTAAAGCATACTGATGTCATAGAAGCTGCTGCGATTGGTGTACCTGATGATATAAAAGGTGAAGTTTGTCATTGTTTTGTAGTACTAAGGGACAATGTAACATTCACAGGAGAGTTAAAGAAAGAATTAATGAGTTTAGTAAATTCCCATATTGGAAAAGCATTATGTCCAAAAGATATTCACGTTGTAGAAGATTTACCAAAAACACGTAATTCAAAAGTAATGCGACGCGTCATTAAAGCTGCTTACTTAGGAAAAGAATTAGGTGATTTATCATCACTTGTAAATCCTGAAGTAGTTCCGTTTATTCAGGGGTTACAGTCTAGTAAATTATAAAATTAGGAATGAGCTCTATTTAAATAGAGCTCATTTTTATTTTTATAAAAAGAGAAGAGGGAAGAAGTATATTTGGAGTAGAAAAATGATACTAGTATTATTACATATGTCTATACAATGGAGTAATTGAATTTTGTTAAGAATAATAATTTAGTGGAGCGAAAAGTAAAAAATTGGAGATATCCCTTGGGAAACAGGGATTCTGATAGTGAATATGTTAACAATGTATACGGGTTAAATATAAAAGTGTTATTTAAAATAGGAAAAGGGAAAAATTACGTTTACTTATTCTTAAGTTTTTCCCTTTAAAATTTACTATTTGTTCGTTGTTTTATATACATCTGAAATTGGTAAATCCTCAACATGTAAAGATTCAGTACTGTCCTTTTTGTTTGAAACCTGTGCCTGCTGAGATGCTTCTTGCATTTGCTCTTGGGCCTTACTAGGAGTATTCAACGCATCCGATGACACATGATCAAGTTGTTGACTTAATAGATCTTTTTTATCCATGTTATGTAGCTCCTTTTTGAATTTAGATATAAAATGAAGTGTTTTTAAATAGTTACGTGGGTATTATGTATCTTTGAATGGAATTATATACATAAACTATATTGAGAATTTAACTAATAATAAAAATTACTTGTGATGACAAGTTTAAGAAATATAAAGATCATTTGTTCTTAATAAAAGCGTTATTTTAGTAGGTTGTTACGAAATCTGATTTGAAAGTAACATCTCAATGATAAAAAAGAGCACTGTAAATCAGTGCTCATCGTATTAGAAATTGCGTAGTCCTTAAAAATAAAACCATTACGGACAATTCACAATGGTAATAGTGACGCTAGCCATTGTTCCAGGAGAGTCAAGAAGTGAAGCAGTAACGGTTACTGTTCCAGGTCCATTAGCGGCTAGAAATACAGCGGTAAAGTTACCTGAAGCATTGGTAATGACAGCAAGAGGAACCATGAAAGCAAGAGAAGGGTTACAAAATGAAAAACTGACCACTACTCCAGGAGTAGGACTACCGTTTACTAATACTTGACCCGAAAAAATAAAGTATTATTTCCTTGAGTGGATACACATGCTGTGGTTTCGTTAGAAGTCAAGGTAATAGATGCAGGTCCAGCAGGAAGATTAAATCCGGTTGGTCCGGTTGATCCAGTAGAACCGGTGGGGCCAGTAGGGAATTGAAAGGGTTGAGCAGGTGGAAGTATAGGTCCGATAAAACCCGGATTAGGTACAGCAAAGGATAAAAACTCGTCCAGTATTTATCACCTCTAAAAATCGTATTACTTATAGTAAATGTAATGACAGATCAAAGTGAAATGGACAAGCGGTAGTATTTTAACAAATTAAATAAAATAGTTATATGATAGAAAGAGAGATTAGTATGATTCCTTTAAAAATTAAAAGGCGAGTATCATCAAATCGCCTTTTGGGTAATTAACGGTTACTCATTGTTAATATATTAAGTAACTGAAAAGATAAATTGTTATGAAGCTAGGAATACCAGTGGATTTAGCGTTAGGTTTAGTTACACCAAATAAAAAATATAGGTAACTTATAGACGGCTGGTTGAATCTTGGCGAAGAGTAATAGATTAAATATGATTCTTTTATGTGAAGTTCGATTAAAAAGTAGAGTAGATTCAGCTATTGTAGGAAAACGTGGTGTTTCTAAAAAGAATAATTTACGTTTCGATGATTCACAAACTTGGCAGGATAAAGACGAATGTTTAGTACAATTGTTTGTTTTTTTCTTTCTATGTTTTTGCCTCGTACACTTTGAAGCTAGTGGACATACTATATTAATAGAAATGATTAGGGGGTGAGGTATTGGGTTCTCGATTTAATAATTGTAAAAAGAAGTGTAATTGTAAACAGGATGATTGTTGGGATGTTTTCGAAGAGTGTAAAAAAGAACAGAATGAGAAATGTGATGACTCTTGTGTACAAGGAATTAGAGATGAGCTTAAGAAATTAGTTAATCAAACGGTACAAATTAACACAGAGGGACGTACTTATGTAGGTACAATTTCGTCTGTAAGTTGTGACGTCGTTAAGCTTGCAGCTATTCCTGGAGCAGTTGGGGTAATTATCTCGATTTGCAAAATTGAAGCAATTTTCCCTCCTGTTACAACGGTTACTGCTGGGTTTGATTTTAACGGTGTCGATGTAGCAAACAAAGCATAATTATATTATTTTTCTGTAAAGCCATTCTTATGAATGGCTTTATTTTAATTATGTATAAAAGGAGATTATATCCCTTTTATAGAAATAAATTTGAGGTTATAAAAATAGAAAACGTAAGGAGAATGGTAGTGGTCAAACTAGAGCCCTTTAAAAAAACTGATTTTAAGCAATTAATGAATTGGATAAACTCTGAACAATTTTTAATACAATGGTCAGGAAATGCATTTACATACCCATTAAATGAACAGCAATTAGATAAATATATAGAAAGTGCGAATACGTTTGCATTTAAAGTAATCGATGTAGAGAGTAAAGAAGTCATTGGCCATATTTCAATTGGGCAAATAGACAATATAAATAAATCTGCAAGGATTGGAAAAGTGCTAGTTGGTGATATGAAAATGAGAGGACGTTCTATAGGGAAACATATGATGAAAGCAGCATTACAAATTGCATTTGAAGAATTAAAACTACATAGAGTAACCCTTGGTGTTTATGATTTTAATACGTCGGCTATCACATGTTATGAAAAAATAGGATTTGTAAAAGAAGGCTTATTGCGGGAGTCAAAAAAAGTAGGAGAAACGTATTGGAATTTATGGGAAATGAGTATGTTAGAATATGAATGGAGCGATAAAAAATGATAGGTATCTGTAATTATATTATGTTAATTAGATGGGGTATGGTGGGGAATTATGAATAATAAAACGAAAATCATTACAATTGCAGCTGTTTCAGGAGGAGGTAAAACTACTGTTACAGAAAAATTAACTCAAAAGCTAACAAATTCAAAAGCGCTATATTTTGATACTTATCACTTTAAAAACTGTCCTAGTGATATTTGTAAATGGATTGATGGTGGAGCAAATTATGATGAATGGGTACTTACACCATTAATTCATGATATTCAGGATCTTATACGAGATAGTAACGTAGATTATATTATTATAGATTATCCTTTTGCATACTTAAATAGTGAAATGCGACAATTCATTGATATAACTATATTTATAGACACGCCTTTAGATATTGCGATGGCTAGAAGAATTTTGCGGGATTTTAAAGAAGGTACAATAGATGAAATACATAATGATTTGAAACATTACATGACATTTGCGAGAAAAGCTTATTTAGAGGCAATTCATACTGTTAAGCCAAATTCGGATATTGTATTGGATGGATCTTTATCTGTAAGTGAAATAATGAATCAGGCTATAGAGGAACTTGGCCTAAGAGAAGTGATTGTCAATGATTAAATGCATAGAGGAATATGTACAAGTTGAAGATTTTAAAATGTATACGAAAAAGTTCCAAGGAAAGAAGCTGCAGCCAGTCATTATAATGGAGGCAGGTTATGGCGATTATTCAAAGACATGGGATCATATTGCTGAAGAGTTGACGGAATATGGGACGGTACTTACATATGATCGAGCGGGATTAGGGAAAAGTGGGAAGAGTTCCAAGAGAGGTATTAGTTCTGAAATGGTAAAAGATTTAAAGTGTTGCTTAGCGCAATTACAATTGAAACCACCTTATATTTTTGTAGGACATTCTTTTGGCGGTATAAATGCACGTTTATTTGCGACTATTTATCCCGAAGATTTGTTGGGAATCGTTTTGGTGGATTCGACACCAGAAAATTATAAAGAAGCATTTTTACCAATCATGTCTACTGAATTTCAAGAAGCCTACTATAAACAGTTTATATATGAAAGTTCATATGAAGAGTTTACATTTAGTTTAAGTGAAGTAGATAGATATTGTAAATCAATGAATGATATCCCACTTGTCGTATTAGCTGCAGGTAAAAAAGCTTTTTATTCGCCAGATGCACAAATGAAATGGTTGCAATTGCAAAAAGATTTATTACGACTATCAAGCAATAATAAATTTGTAATTGCAGAACAAAGTGGTCACTATATTCAAAAAGATGAGCCATATTATGTGATAGATGCTATTAAGTGGATTATTGGGTAGGGGAGAGATAAATATGTACACTTTATTTCAATACAATTGGCAAGTAAGGGACGACTGGTTTAAGTGGTGTGAACACCTTTCAGAGGAAGAATTATACCGCAAGCGTGTCGGGGGTGTTGGGAGTATTTTAGAAACATTATTCCATATTGTCGATGTTGAATACAGCTGGATTAGCGCACTTCAAGGAAAAGAAGATAATGAACCGAAATTTAAAGATTATCAATCCATCCAAAAAGTGAAAGCGTTATCTGATTTATATAAACAAGAATTAGAAGTTTTTTTGCAGTTGTGGTCATCTAGCCTAGAATGTAAGATATTAAAAGCTTCGTGGACAGATAAAACATATACATATGGTGAAGTTTTAAGATATGTAATTGTACACGAAATTCATCACATTGGTCAGCTATCTATATGGGCGAGAGAGTTAAATCTTCAGCCTGTTTCAGCGAATTTAATCGGAAGAGGACTATAGGCTTACACTTATAGTGTAAGCCATTTTATATATATAAGAAGATTTCCTAGTTGAAATCCTCGGATTTTTTCTGGCGTATATGTAAAAACATTAAAAATGTAATAATGAAGAAAATCAATAATGTTTGTATGATTAAATTTTGAAACTGAAGCAAAACTGTCCAAGATGTAACAGCGTCTTTAAAAGCTTGGAACGCAGAGTATGAGGAAGGATCAAAACCGTACTGTAGTAACTTTTTTGTTTCAATAAAAGTACTGTTTTCATCATCAGCCTCTAAAATTACTGAAATAAGTCTAGTATCTCCTCGTTTTGCTGTACTGACAAAACTATAATTACCATTGGTTGGAAAACTAGTTTGTAAGCCGTCAACACCTTGGAGTTTAATGTTTTTATTAAGGGAATAAATCATTTTATTTGTGTTGAAAACTTTGGAATCCTTGAAGGTAAATTGGTAAGAGGTTAGCTTCGTAATATTCAATACATCGGGAAAATCTTTTACTAATTGTGTTGCTAGTTTAACAACGTCTATTGCTGTTGTAGTTGATTGTTTATTCGTATCGTTATTCATTCCAGTAGCATTTAGAAATGGGGATTGTTGTGATAACTTTAGTTGTGTTGCTTTTTCATTCATTAGAAGTGTAAAGTTATCTTCATTTCCAGCAATGTGTTCTGCAAGGGCAAGTGCAGAACGATTATTCCCTGTCAAAAACAATGCATGCAGTAAATCACGAACTGTCGTTTGATCTTTAGAAGTTACTTGTATAGGGCTCGTTTCTGCTCGGAAAACTTCGTTACTTATTTTTACTAACTCATCTAACTGTATTTTGCCTTCATTCAGTTGTTCCATTGCGATATATTCAGTCATTAATTTAGATAAAGTAGCTGATTGTATAGGAATTTCCTCATTTTTTCTATAAATAACTTCACCTGAATTAGCATCTATTAAAATAGCTGATTTAGCTTGAATAATTGGACCATTTACATAAAGATAAAAATATAAAACAATAAGCGCTGTAATAACAAAAGATAATAATAAAATTGTGAACTTTTTCAGGAATTGCATAAGCGATCCTCCTACTATGACATCAATAATACTATTGTAAAAAGGAATGCTTAATTAGGAAGAAAGAAAAGGTAAAGAATTTCTAAAGAATTATAAAGGATTATTAAATTTTGGATTTTAATGGGAAATAAAAGGTCCAATTTCTTATATGGTAAGAAATTGGACCTAAAATTAAGCTGTATTAACATTTATGTGGTTGTAGTTTTACAGTGAAAGTTGTTTTTTTATCATCACTATATACTTCAATTGATCCTTTGTGCAATTCGACAATACTTTTTGCAATTGCTAATCCGAGCCCAGATCCACCGGTGTTTGTAGAGCGAGATTTTTCAACGCGATAAAAACGTTCAAAAATATGAGGTAAATCTGTACTAGGAATAGGTTGGCCGTAATTTGTTATGTCTATAGTAATCATATTATTGCTTTCATAGGCAGCAAGGTCGATATATCCACCGTCATTTCCATAAGCGATAGCGTTTATAATAAGATTTTCAAACACACGCACTAATTTGTCTCCATCAGCTAATACCATGAGTTTTTGAGATGGGAAAGAAGGGCGACATTCTATATTAGCTTCTTGAACTTGTATGCGGAATTGAACAGTTAATTGTCCAAGTAGCTCTACAATATCAATGGGAACAGAATATAAACTTAACTCTTTATTTTGAACACGTGTATATTCAAACAAGTCATTCATTAATGCATTAAGACGGGTTACTTTATCGTAAATGACTTGTATATAATGGCGTAATTCCACTTCATCTCTATAATTATCATGATGGATTAAATTTACGTATCCAACTATAGAGGTAAGAGGAGTACGTAAATCATGCGATACATTTGTAATAAGTTCACTTTTTGCTTGTTCAGCCTGTCTCTCTTCATCAATTGAGACTTTTAATTGTTCAACAATCTGATTTACTCCGGTTGCTAACTCTTCCAGATAATTATGATTTACGATAGACACTTTATGATTGAAGTTTCCATCTGCAATATAACGAATTTCTTCTATCATTTTTTTAATACAAGTTTCATAGTAAATCTTTCTTTCATGACGATAAAAAATGTATAGGTAGGATGAGAAAATAGAAAATAAAAACAAATAAGATACAATCATCATCCATAGAGATTCCTTTATTCCTTTATATTTTTCATATCCAAAAATTCTAATGAATTCTTTTCCGAGCTCGCTTAACGTGAGTGAACTTTCAATTACACTTGTAACAAGGCGATATATAATTAATTCAGTAATAGGAGTAAGTGTAATAGCTAACATAAACCAAAAAATCAACTTCCATTTTGGGATATCTTTTAATATATCAAATGCTTCATTTCTCAATTTTATAGCCTACTCCCCAAACAGTATGGATAAACTTCTCTCCATTCATTCCTGTTTCAAGTTTATCTCGTAAATTACTAATGTGGACCATTACAGTTTTATTTGAGCCATAACCATCTTCATTCCAAACGCGTTCAAAAATTTCTTCGGAACTAAATACTCTTCCGGTATTACTCGCAAGTAAATATAAAATATCAAATTCAATAGATGTAAGTTTAATATATTCTCCATTTACTTTAACAGTATGATTATGTTTGTGTATTTCAGCAGAACGAATACGAATAATACCATCTTCATTCTTGGGGGAAGTGGCATTTTGGAAAGACGATCTTCGTAATAAAGCTTTCACTCTAGCTACTAATTCTAATGGATTAAATGGTTTAATCATATAATCATCTGCACCTGTCATAAGACCTAATATTTTATCCATATCTTCTGCTTTTGCACTAAGCATAAGAATAGGTACAGTATTATTTTCACGCACTTCTTGGCAAACTTCTAATCCGTTTCGTTTTGGCATCATTATATCCAGAACCATAAGGTCAACTTCATATGTAGAAATCATTTGTAATGCCTCATCGCCATCATATGCTTTATAAATGTTATAGCCTTCATTTCGCAAATAAACAGCAAGTAATTCAACAATTTCTTTATCATCATCAATAATTAATATATTTTTATTCATTATGTAGTTCCTTTCCTAACAAATCATTAACATTACTATAATATCAAACATTTATGTATTTTGTAGCAATGATTCCACATAAAATTTCATGTAACGTATAAAAAGGGATTAAAACATTCGTAACGAATACAAAGAAGAAAGATATTTGAATAATGTATTATACTGAAAGTGAAGAATAAGGGGGACTTACTATAGTATATAAAGAGATTTATTCATTTACTCCAACTGGAAAAATTGAAAATGATATAAAAGCTTTTCTATTAAAATACAACAAAGAACTTACATATAAACATTCAATTCGGGTGGCAAATGAAGCTCGAAAAATTGCGATTAAGTATCATGAAAACGAGGAAAAGGTAGCGATTGCAGCATATTTACATGATATTAGTGCAATCTTTCAGAATGAAGAGCGGATTGCAGTTGCTGAACAATTTAGAATAGAGATATTACAAGAAGAACGAGACTTCCCGATGATTATTCATCAAAAACTGTCGAGAATAATTGCAAAAGAGATATTTAGAGTGGAAGATGAAGAAATTTTAAATGCAATTAATTGTCATACTACACTACGTAAACATGCAACGAAGATGGATTTAGTGTTATTTGTTGCTGATAAAATAGAATGGGATCATAATGGGACACCACCATATTTAGTAGATGTAAAAAAAGGATTAGAAAAATCTTTAGAACATGCTGCTTTCGTATATATTTCATATTTGTGGGATAGAAAAGAAACGTTGAAAGTTGTACACCCGTGGCTAGAAGAAGCATATTGGCAGTTAAAAGAAATTATAGAGTAGAAAGGAATTAAGTATGCAATTAAAAGAATATATGAATCAAACATTTCCTGGGGTTACATTAGTACCCCATATATACTTTCAGTGGGACAATCATTTACATTTTCATTTTGGGAAAGGGAAAGGCCTATATGTAGAATGAACCGAAGATGTAAATAGGGAATACTTTATTCAACTTTATACATATAATAAATACTTATTTGAAGATATATTTTCAAAAGAAGATGAAGTCTTTTTAGTAACAAATGTTTATCGATTTAAAAAGGAAGATATGAAAAATTCGCAGAAAATAAATGTATACAATAAATTTATTAAAAAGAGGGATTTAAAGTTCCAAATAAACCAAGAAACGTTAGCCTTTCTATTTGAAGATGAAGAAGCTGATTTATATTGTACATATCAATTTTCGTTAAAATGCCTTGCGGAAGATATTAAATACCAACCACTTATTCAAGCTGCAAATCATGAAGATTTTCCGGGTCTTTATCCTCGTTTTGGATGCAAAAAAGAAATTTTTTATCCAGATGTATTTCTTGTAAATGTATCGAAAGATATTATCATATTTATTTACGATGATAGAGGATGTGAAGTCATTGCGAAGAATAAAGAAACAATACGAAATTTATATGAGAAATATAAAGAGTGGATTCCAGATTATGAACGAGAAAGTATAGATAAATTATTTACATGATAACAATAGGGGAAGTGAAGCGTGTAATGAAACGTATTGCAATCGTATCCGCATGGGAACCAGAACTTACATATTTGCATCAATTTTATCCAAGTGAGCGCATTGAAAAAAGAGCAGCTTGGGAATTTCATTTTCATTATATAAATAATTTGGAAGTTATCTCCGTTATAACTGGAGTTGGCAAAGTAAGTTGTGCAAGTTGTGTACAATTATTAATTAGTGAGTTTCAGCCAGATGAGTTGTTTATGACAGGGATATGCGGAAGTTTATCAAATAAGGTGAAAAATGGTCATATTGTAGTAGCCCTTAATGCAATACAACACGATGTTACTGCTGCTGGTTCGGGGGAAGATGTTTTTAATTTATATAATGGTAGAACAGCACCTATTGAAACAACAAAGTCAATTGTAAGAAGAATAAAAAAGATGCGATCATATGAACCGATTCATTTCGGTACATTTTTATCTGGAGATCAACGTATCCGTAGTTCAGAAATGAGATATTTACTCCATACTGTATATGGAGCATTAGCGGTTGATCAAGAGGTAGCAGCATTCGCTTATGTATGCCAAATCAATAACAAGCCTTTTCTATGTTTAAAAGCTGCTTCAGATCAAGCAAATGATAAAACGAAAGAGGAACAAAAAATCTTTAAAATGTTAGCATGTGAACGAGCCTGCGAGCATTTAATTGCTTTTTTACGAGTGTATGAGATTAATGTAGTAAATAATAGATAGTTAGAGGGGTTAATATTGGAAAGTACAAATAGAATAGCTATTCTAGGCGCAAATGGAAAAGCCGGGAAATTCCTTGTAAACGAAGCGTTAGAAAAGGGATATCAAGTAAAAATATTAAAAAGAAATTCTAATAATATCAAAATAACAAATGAAAATTTAGAGATTATTAATGGAGATGCACGTGATTTTTCTTCAATACGGAAATTACTTAAAGGTTGTCGAGTTGTAATAAATGCGGTTGGTCAACCAAAAAATGAATCTTATATTTTTAGTACAGTAACGAAGCATATTTTAGAAGCAATGAAAGAATTTGAAATAAAAAGATATATACTGATTTCTGGAGGTTCTTTAGATGTTACAGGAGATCAAAAGGGAATTATAAATAAAATAGGAGCTACCTTGTTTAAAGTATTTTTATCAAAGATGATGCAAGTTAAATATAAAGAATTGCAAATTATTCAAGGTAGTGATGTAGATTGGACAATTGTTAGATTACCATTTGTTATGGAAGGGAATGGTATTGGAAATATAAAAGAGAGTTTAGTAGATATGCCAGGAATCAAAATTCAAAATAGTGATATTGCACCGTTTGTTATAAAACAAATTAATAGTGAGAGATATGTAGGAAAATGCCCGTTTATTTCAAATTAAATGGTAGAACTGAAAATTAAAGAATGATGGGTAGAGTGGAACTAGTACATTTTATGTATTTGAATGTTAAATTTAACACGAGTAAGTGGGGGATAATTTTATATGATCCAATACAAAAGATGCAGTGAAGTAAGTATAGATTTAGTGTATGAAGCTTTTAAAGATGGATTTTCAGATTACATTATTAAAATGGAAGTTTCAAATGAAGATTTTATAAATAGATTTTTTGGACCAGAAGGGAATTCACTAAAACATTCCTTTCTTGCTTTAGACGATAATAAATCTGTTGGTGTAATACTTGGCGGGATAAAGGATTATGAAAACATAAAAACAATGCGCTGTGGAACATTAGCGGTTCATCCTAATTACCGCGGTATTGGTGTGAGTCAAAAGTTATTTGAACTGCATAAAGAAGAGGCGCTTCAAAATGAGTGTAAGCAACTTTTTCTTGAAGTTATTGTAGGCAATGACCGAGCGATTCATTTTTATACGAAATTAGGCTATGAAAAAGTGTACAATCTATCTTATTATAATTTAAAAGATATGACTGAAATAATAAATAAAGATTGCAAGGGAATTGAAGTGAAACAATTAGATTTTCCATCTTTTAAACTTGAAGTTCAGAAATGGTTACACTTCCATATAAATTGGCAAAATGATATGGATTATATCGAAAAAACAAATAATACATTTTACGGCGCATATGTTGATAATGATTTAAAGGGTGCTATATGTGTGAATGAACAAGGTAAAATTAGTTTTCTTTTCGTAGACAAAGACTATAGAAATCGTAATATTGGATCAAAATTATTACAAATAGCAAGAGATGAGTTGAATGTAACAAGTTTATCAATTGGGTTTCCAAACAACAATTTACTAGAAGGATTTTTAAAGAAAACTGGATTTGAAAAGAATTCTTTAGCACAATATGAAATGTATGTTTTGATATAAAAAGCGGAAGGAGTTATTCTTACGCTTTTTATTTTTGTACTATATTGATATTTTACTTTGTATAATGTTCTTTTTTTATGTAGAATAGATAGGATGGGAGGGGATGAAATGAATAATGGATTAAAGTTTAAGATTTTTGAATTACATTGTTTCGTTCAAAAAACTTATTCTGATATTAAAACAGCATGTGATATTGCTATTTATCAAGAAAACACTTCTAAATATTTAATTTCATTAGGATTTTTAAATAAATCATATATGACTTATATAGAATCAAAAAGATTTTATCGTGAAAATGAAGAACTTGTAAGTGTAGAATTTGATAATTTCTTTGATACATATGATAAATTAGAAGAGGAATTAAAAAAAGTTATTTCAACTGAAGATAAGAATCCTTCATTGCTACATAGCAGATTTGATCAGTTTCAGCAGAAAGTTGAAAATATAAATGACCTAATAAAAGTAATGCAAAATGCTCGTTAATGAATGCTTTTTCTTTTTATATAGAAATTATGCATTAAAAATATATTAGGGATATTACATATCGAAGGGATGACTTTTGTTTGCTACAGAAGTCATCTTTTTATAATATAGCTTTACGTAATGTGTCGTACTTTTTATTCTTCTAATTTTGATAGGAATACATTTAAGCAGTTTCATATTTTAGGGAATTATACGAGGGAAATAACATGAAAAATAAAAAAGAAATAGCTATAGTTGCATTAACAACAGGATTAGCCTTAACAACTGTAACACCATATGGAATAGGTTATGCAGAGGAAAAGGATCCAATGCAAGTTGAAATTCAAGAGGATTCGTTTCGTACAGGTGAACTTACACACCCATCACAAAAGACGCCTGAGAATGTAGTGAAAGATGCACTTAAGGAAAAGACCGAGCATGCTTTGTCTCCAAAACAAGTTAGTGGAGACAAAGGGGTAGATTACAAGGTTGTTCAAAAACGTGGGGCTTATGATGGGACTACACTTGTTCGTATGCAACAAATATATGAAGGAAAAGAAGTGTATGGACACCAATTGACTGCTCATGTAGATAGAAAGGGTATTATAAAAAGCGTTTCAGGAGAAAGTGCACAAAATTTAACACAAAAATATTTAAATAATCCCATTAACTTGTCAAAAGAAGAGGCAAAACAATTTATTTATACGAAGTACGGGAATGATATTACATTTATTTCTGAGCCAGAAGTCAAGGAAGTTATTTTTGTAAATGAAAATAATGGGCAGGCTAGCAATGCATATCAAGTTACATTTACGGCTGCAACACCAAACTATGTATCTGGAGCTTATTTGGTGAATGCTAATAATGGAGATATGTTGAAAAATATGGTGCAAGAGTCAGATTTAAAAATAAGTGAAGAGCATGTTAAATCTATTGAGGAGAGTAAAAAAAGCAATGTCAAATCATTAACCGGAACAGGTAAAGATGATTTAGGTATAATTCGCACATTTGGTATTTCTGAACAAAGTAATGGGAAATATGCGCTTGCTGATTACACAAGGGGGCAAGGAATTGAGACATATGATGTAAATTATAGAGATATTACTTTTGAAAACAGATATTATCCTGGTATATTAGCAACTAGCACTTCAACAATATTTAATGATCCAAAGGCGGTAAGTGCTCATTTCTTAGCAACAAAGGTATATGATTTTTATAAAGATAAATATAAACGTAATAGTTTTGATAATAAGGGGAAAAAAGTAGTATCAGTTGTACATGCATGGGATTCTGGAGAAACAGATGAACCTAAAAATTGGGAGAATGCATTTAGTGCTAATATTAGCGATGTTAGTATGCTAATATATGGTGATCCAATGGTGAAAGCGTTTGACATAGCGGGCCATGAATTTACACATGCGGTTACATCTAGCGAATCTAATCTTGAATTTTCCGGAGAATCTGGGGCAATTAATGAGGCGTTATCTGATATTATGGGAACGGCTATTGAGAAATACATAAATAATGGGGAATTTAATTGGACAATAGGAGAGCAAACTGGATCAGTTCTTCGTAATATGAAGAATCCATCTGCAGTCAAATTTATTAATGGATTACCGTATCCAGATGATTATAGCAAATACAGTGATTTAAACGGAGAAGATAATGAGGGTGTCCATTTCAACTCAAGTATTATTAATAAAGTCGCGTATTTAATTGCACAAGGTGGAACTCAGGATGGTGTAACTGTAAATGGTATTGGTGAAGATAAAATGTTTGATATTTTCTATTATGCAAATACAGATGAATTGAACATGACTTCTAATTTCTCTGAATTAAGAATAGCGTGTCTGAAAGTTGCAACAAACAAATATGGTGCGAACTCAATTGAGGTTGAAGCGGTCCAAAAAGCTTTTGATGCAGCAAAAATTAAAGGAACAGTGAAAGAAAACGAAAAAACTGCAGAAAACCAACTCCCTGAATTAACTGTACCTCTTACAATTACACTGCGTGTTGGTGATACGTTTGACCCGATGAGTAATGTAAAAGCTGTTGATAAAGAAGATGGTGATTTAACAAATAAAGTAAAACATAAAGGTGATGTAGATACTTCTAAACCAGGTACATACATTGTGGACTACTCGGTCGTTGACTCTCAAGGGGCGAATGCAACGGCTACACAGGCGATAATTGTAGAGGGTAATGGAGAAACATCAGATTTAAACCCTACATTAACAGTGCCTACTGCAGCGACAATCCACATAGGAGATTCATTCGATCCTATGGCAAAAGTATTAGCTATTGATAAAGAAGACGGCGATCTTACTTCTAAAGTAAAAGTTAATGGTGAAGTAAATACTTCAAAAGCCGGTACTTACGTAATAACATACACAGTGACAGATTCTAAAGGTCATAAAGTAACTGCGAAACAAACTGTAACGGTCAAAGTTAGAGATGAAGTTAAAAATGAAATACCAATACTTAAAGTACCTGCTACAACTACAATTACTGAGGGAGATCAATTTGATCCAATGGTAGGAGTATTAGCTACTGATAAAGAGGACGGTGACGTTACTTCTAACGTAACGTATGAAGGAACTGTAGATACCTCTAAAGCTGGTACTTTTAAAATCATATATAGTGTCAAAGATTCCGTAGGTAATGAGGTTCATACAATACAAAAAGTATTGGTGAAAGATAAAGACATTAGCAAAGCTAATGGCCTTACTAATAACAATAATATCCCGAACAACAGTAATTCCGATAAAAAAGAATCTACATATAAAGAACTTCCAAACACGGGTGCTAGTACAACTAACAGTGCAACAATGGGCATTTGGATGATTATTGCAGGTACAGTACTCACTTTCGTTCGTAAATTTAGAAAGATACAAAAATAATAGTAGGATTTATTTCTCACACAATAATTATTAGATGAATTTTTTACTTAATAAGATTTTAGTATTTAAGTGGTGTATTTTGCTTCTATAAAACTTTGCATTTGGACGCTATTTTGCCTACAGACCTACATTACATATAAAGCACGTTACTATTCTCATTCAAATAAAAGAATAGTAACGTGTTTTTTTGATTTAAAAATAGCCTAAATTCAAAAGGTCATGAATGTGGAAGTAATTTTAATCTGCCATTGATAAGTTACTAAAAACACTTTGTTTTAATGAAAGTTTAACTCTATATGACAACATGGGATTTTCGGTATTTACCAGGTGTTTCGTTAGTGAATTTTTTAAAAATTTTAGTGAAATAGCTTTGATCACTAAAGTTGAGCGAAGCACATATGTCTGATAAGGGATAGGTTGTGAAAGTTAATAATTTTTTTGCTTCTTCGATTCGTTCACGTTGAATGTACTCAATTAATGAAATACCGACTTCTTTTTTGAATAATATAGATAAATAATCTGAATTTACGTTTGCAAATTTAGCAAGTTGTTTAACAGATATTTGATTGTAAATATTTTTAAAAATATAGTTTTTGCAAATAGCGATAGTCTTTGAGTGTTTCTGTACTTTTTGTGCTTTTACATGGTCTGCAAAAGTACAGAAAACATTTCTTAATAAATCCCAAACAGATTCCGTGTCTTTTAAATCTTCTGTCTTTTGGATGTGTAGATCGTAAATCTTGTAAGCAATCCCGGAAGGAAGTCCTCCTTTTATAGCATATCTAGTTGCAAGAGTGATGGATGAAATACAAATGTTTTTATGACGTCTTAATTGATGGAATGAAGATAAGGATGAAAGAGTCTCTTGTTGGAATTCGTAATAATATTTGAGTACGCTTTCTTTATCCCCGTTTTCTATAGCTCCAAGTAGTTGGTTCTCTATATACAAATTATGACAGATAGCTTCGTTTTTTTGCATTGAAATATATACACCCTCGTTTAAGATACTGCTATGACTTACATGAAATGAGTCACTGTTATTTGAAAAGGTACTTACATCTGAATTTTTTTTATAGAGAATGTTATAGAACAATATTGCTATATTTACAAAGAAATTTTGATCTTTGACTGACAATGAAAAATAATGATCTCTTGTTCTTTTATAATTCGAAATAAAATTAAGGTTACTATCCGCTTTACTTGTAGAAAAATTTACATGTGTCAAGGGCCCAATAATAACACTACCGTTCACCATATAATGGCTCTTTATGTGAATTAAAATGAAGTGCCCTAAATATTGGTGAGTTCTGAAGATAGGTGAATTATTTGAATCATTTTTTTGAAAAAGCACATGTAACTGTTCTATTTTTGATTTATAGAACGAATGTGAATCATCTTTTGATGTAAACTCTAAAAGAATATTTTTGTTACAATCTAAAAAACAAACTGGAATTTCAAAAGATTGGAAAAACATATTACAAATGTACTCTATCTCAACTAGACTGAGCTTTTTAGTCATATTATTCCTCCTTACAGTTGTGTGTAATAGTTGAATGTTTATATATCCCCTTTTTTCATAAGTAGAAACGGAAAAACTTTATCTATAAAAATTATAAACTTCTAAGAATAATACCATAATTTAACATGAATAGCACATATTATTTGAATATACAGGTAATAGTTTTAGAGAGTAACGTAAAATATGAATTGTCACACTTATTCGTTGTTCATTGCTTATATGTATCAAAAATGATTAAGATTGGATTTTAAATAGGGATAGGAAGGGAGAGATCAATGAATTGAAGTTAAGTTAAGTAATTATTGGGAATTTGCGATAGAAGTTAATATGTAACGATTTTTGAAGTAGAGATATAAGTGTAATTCAGGGGGAAAACTACATATATCGTATGGAGAGACAACGTAATAATAGCAAATAAGAAGAGTGAATAAGTGATTGTAAACAATGGATTGTTGGACGACTATGTTTTAGGTTCCTCGTTTAAATCTGGTACTTGGCACACTATTACTTTTAAGAGGGTAATAGTAATAAAGAGATTTTTAAAATGATAGAAGTAGTAAAGGGGATAAGAGAAATGAAAAAAATATTTAGTGTGCTTTTAGTATTTTTCTTAACATTTTCTACATGGTCTAGTGTATTAGTAAAGGCAGCTTCACCATCCAAAGGTACTTTAACGATCCATAAATATGAACAAGAAAAAGATGGCGCACAGGGGATAGAAGGAGATGGCTCTGTAAATCAAGAGGTACCAACAAATGCGAAGCCGTTAAAAGGTGTAACGTTTGAAGTGAAAAGGGTTGCGTCGTTTGAAAAAATTTCAAACGATGGGAAAATCGTGAAAGAAGATGTGAAGCCTGTAATGGGAGCAACTCCAACTCAAGTAGTAACAGATGATAACGGACAAGCTGTATTAAAGGATCTTCCGCTAGGACGTTATGAAGTGAAAGAAGTGGCAGGACCTCCGCATGTTAACCTAAATCCAAATACGTATACAGTGGATATTCCATTAACGAATAAAGAGGGTAAGGTGCTAAACTATGATGTTCATATGTATCCGAAAAATGAGATTAAACGTGGTGCAGTTGATTTAGTAAAGAGTGGTGCAAATGAAAAAGCATTAGCAGGTGCAGTATTCTCTTTATTTAAAAAAGATGGTACAGAAGTGAAAAAAGAGTTAGCAACAGATGGTAATGGGCATATTCGCGTGCAAGGATTAGAGTATGGGGAATACTATTTCCAAGAGACAAAAGCGCCGAAAGGGTATGTACTAGATCCGACTAAACACGAGTTTTTTATAAAGACCTCCGGAACTATTAACGAAGATGGAACAATTACTTCTGGTACAGTAGTTAAAGTAGAAGTGCAAAACTATGAAGAACCAAATATTGATAAAAAGATTAACGGTAATTTGGAAGCGTTACCAATTAATCCGTTAACTAATTACAATTATGATATCAAAACATTAATTCCAGAAGACATTAAAGAATACAAAAAATATGTAGTAACAGATACATTAGACAATCGTTTAATGATTCAAGGAAAACCAATCGTGAAAATTGATGGAGCGGAAGTAAATGCAAGCATTGTAGAGGTCGCTGTAGAAGGTCAAAAAGTAACAGCTACAGTAAAAGATTTCACAAAGTTAGATGGTAAAAAAGAATTTCATTTACAAATTAAATCACAAGTAAAAGAAGGAGTGCTATCTGGTTCAGAAATTTTAAATACAGCAAAAATTGATTTTATAAATAAAAATGATGTAATTGGAGAAAAGGAATCTAAACCTGTAGTTGTTGTTCCGACAACTGGAATTATCGAGTTAACAAAAGTTGATGGTGCTGATAAGAAGAAATTAAAAGGTGCGGAGTTTGTACTTAAAGATAAAAATGGAAAAATAGTTGTTGTGGCAGGTAAAGAAGTCACAGGTGTATCAGATGAAAATGGTGTTATTAAATGGACTAACATTCCGTATGGAGACTATCAAATTTTTGAAACGAAAGCACCAACTTATACAAAAGAAGATGGTACAACAGCTTCATATCAATTATTAAAGGATCCTATTGATGTAAAGATTAGCGAAAATAATCAAACGGTTAAATTATCGATTGAAAATAATAAAAGTGGATGGATTCTTCCTGTAACGGGTGGTATCGGAACGACTCTATTTACTGTACTAGGCCTTGCGTTAATGGCTACAGCGGTATTTGTTTTCTTTAGAAAAAAGTTTGCTAATAATTAAGGCTTTAGGACCATGTAACCAAGTGATGTAAAAAGGGGAGAAGCAAAATGCTTCCCTCTTTTCGATATTTTAGTATATGCAGAGGTGAAAATATGAAACGAAATCTTGTTTTAGGAGGTATTTTTTTATTTGGATTAGGTATTTTTTTATATCCTACTATTAGTAATTGGTTGGCGACTCGTGCACATTATTCTGAGATTAGCTCCTACGATAAGAAGATCAAAGCACTACAAAAGAAAGAAGTTGAACGTAGGGAAAAAGAAGCAACCGAATATAATAAACAAGTTCAAACTTCCATGAAAACATTTTCAGATCCATTTTCTGAAGAAAAAAATAATCATCAAGCGTATGCCGATGCGTTAAATTTAGGTGATGTAATGGGGTATATTGAAATATCAAAAATTAATATAAAACTACCAATCTATCAAGGGACCTCTGAGGAAGTATTGAGTCGCGGGGTAGGTCATTTAGATTTTTCTTCACTTCCAGTAGGTGGAGAAAATACGCACACTATTTTAACAGGGCATCGTGGTTTACCATCAGCGAAATTATTTACAGATTTAGATAAGTTGAGTGAAGGAGATCTTTTTTATATTCATTCTTTAGACAAAGTTCTTGCTTATAAAGTAGATCAAATTAAAGTAGTGTTACCACACGAAACGGACGATTTAAAAATTGTGGAAAATAAAGATTATATTACATTAATTACATGTACGCCTTATGGAGTAAATACAAATAGATTACTGGTTCGAGGTGAGCGTGTGGAGTTTAATGAGAAAGAAAAACAAAAAATGTGTAAAGAGATATTTATGTTTAATAAGTGGACCGTAGTAATCTTAATCCTATTATTATGTGTGTTTCTAGTCGTAATTTATAAGAAAAAATTAACTCGATAGAAGGAATTTATTTATCCTGTATTAATGGGCAGTGGGACCGAAAATCCAGAGATAAGCAAAGAAGTTATATAGGGGATGAAGTAAATCCTCACTGGAAAAAGTTTGACTTTATTCGACTGTAGAAAAAATACGATAAAGGTGGGAACAAAGAAATTGAGGTTACGATTAAAGTTGGTAAGTATTCATTTTATGGTCTTGTTAATGTTATGTGTAAGTTTTGTCATATATGCACCAAAAGAAGCATATGGATCCACGACTAACTTAGAAGGTCTAGGGGATATATCGCGTTATAATGCTGTTGTCTTTGGTAACCATATAGCAGTAGGTGGCGATATTGAAGGAGCAATTGCAGTTCAAGGTGATATGGATGCATCTGGTTATACGATTGTAGGTGCAGCAGCGGGAACATCTAATATAATTGGGGAAAAATGGGATGATGAGGGATATCCATCCTTGTTATTGTCTGGAAAATTTAAAAAATCAAGAGAGGAATCTTTTATTATTCAAAACGGAATAGTTGTAATGACAAAAGAGAGTGATCCAGATCATATCATACAATCTTCTTATGATCGTATCGTTTATAAAGAAAAACTAGAAATTGACGCGAATTTTAATGAATTTCACAACATAGTGAACCAAGTCAGTAAAAATGCAGGTCAATATAAAACGAATACCCCAATTCCAAATATGAGTTATGGAATCGGAAAAGATATAAACAATCCTAATATTTATGTTTCATCAGAATTGGTAGGGAAAATCAATTTAGATATAAGAGATGTCTTTTTACCTAATGCGAAAGGAAAAGATTTTATCGTTATGTATTCAGATGCAATAGAGGTTACATTTAAAAATGGTGCTATCTTATATGACACGAACAATATTGGTAGGGCTACAGATATAATTCCTACATCACAACCCTATTCTCCTAATTCACCGTTTACTGAGTTATACGGGAAAGTGATGTGGGTTTTTCCTAATGCAAAAAAAATTACAACAGAGGGGTATGGTGTTGTTGGGAGTGTGTTTGCTCCAAATGCTGTATTAGAAACAAAAGGTGGTTCAATTAATGGACAAGCATTTGTCGGTGCGGTACAACAAACTGGTGGATTTGAATTTCACAATTTCAAATTTAACTGGCAACATTGGAACAAGCCTAGTACAGGAAAAGTAAAGATAAAAAAAGTAGATAGTAATAATGATAATAAAGAATTAATGGGGGCAAAATTTCATATTGAAGATTCAAATAAAAAAGTAGTTGGCGAGTTAATAACAGATGAAAAAGGAGAAGCGATATCAAAAGAATTACCAATAGGTAACTATACTCTTGTGGAAACAGAAGCGCCTAAAGGTTACGAATTATTAAAAGATAAAATAGCTGTAAAAGTAGAAAAAGATGCAGTAGTAGAAATTAAAATAGAGAATAAGAAATTACCAGATCCAATGGGGAAAATGAAATTAGTAAAAATCGATACGAGCGATAATAATAAAATGCTAGCAGGAGCAAAGTTTCATATTGAAGATTCAAATAAAAAAGTAGTTGATGAGTTAGTAACAGATGGACAAGGAGAAGCGATATCAAAGGAGTTACCAATAGGTAACTATACTCTAGTGGAAATAGAAGCGCCTAAAGGTTATGAATTATTAAAAGATAAAATAGCTGTAAAAATAGAAAAAGATGTAGTAATAGAAATTAAAATAGGGAATAAGAAATTACCAGATCCAATGGGGAAAATGAAGTTAGTAAAAGTAGATACGAGCGATAAAAATAAAAAGCTAGCAGGAGCAAAGTTTCATATTGAAGATTCAAATAAAAAAGTAGTTGGTGAGTTAGTAACAGATGGACAAGGAGAAGCGATATCAAAAGAATTGCCAATAGGTAACTATACTCTAGTGGAAGTAGAAGCACCTAAAGGTTATGAATTATTAAAAGATAAAATAGCTGTAAAAATAGAAAAAGATACAGTAGTAGAAATTAAAATAGGAAATAAGAAATTACCAGATCCGACTGGACAAATTGAAATTGAGAAAGTTGATGATAAGGATATTAATCTAAAACTAAAAGGTGCTGTATTTCAAGTCTTAGATAAAGAAGGTAAAGAAGTTACTAGATTAACAACGGATGAAAAAGGAAAGGGGATTTCCAATCAGTTAGTATTTGGAAAGTATACGATTAAAGAAATAAAAGCGCCAAATGGATATATGTTACTTAGAGATCCAATAGAAATAGAAATTACAGAAGCGGTAAGGACACAAAAACTAACAGTGAAAAATGTGAAAAATAAATGGATAATTCCTAATACTGGTGGCAGCGGAACAACAAGTTTTTACGTGACTGGTTTTGTGCTAATGTTTGGTGTGTTATGTTTATGTAAGAAAAATCGTATATAAATAGTATAAAAACAGTTGTGTATTATAAACTGATTCCATAAAGTTAGAAAATCGTTGTGTTAGAAAAATTTCCAGCATGAGTTCGGTATTGTACTGGACTTATGCTATTAAATTTGTCGAAGAAGGTAGAATAATAGTAAACATAGAATATATTAATAATTAATATGTTTACGAGGTGAAAGTAGTGGCAATAAAACAAGATGAAATTAAAGTAGTAGTTGGAGCTGGAATGTTTAATAATAATCCAGGTTGGATACAAACGCAAAAAGATGAACTTAATTTACTAGATAAAGCTATGTGGGAAGAAAGGTTTGAATACAATTCTATTTCAGCTATTTTAGCTGAACATGTATGGGAACACCTTACATTTGAAGAAGGTGTAAGGGCAGCAGAAATTTGTTATGAATTTTTAAAGTCAGCAGGGCACATTCGATGCGGTGTTCCTGATGCGTTTTTCCAAGATGAAGCGTACCAAAATATAGTTCAAATAGGCGGACCAGGTCCGAAAGATCATCCAGCAGCAAGTCATAAAATCGTTCATAATTATAAAACATTAACGAAAATGTTTGAAACTGCGGGGTTTGAGGTAGTTTTACTTGAATATTGTGATGAAAATGGTCAGTTTTATTACAACGAATGGGATGCAAACGATGGTGTTATTTTCCGTTCTAAAAAGTATGATTCTAGAAATAAAGGCGATAAACTTGGTTTTCCATCGCTAATTGTCGATGCGATTAAGCGGTAAGTCATTCAACAAAAAACAAGAGTAAATTCTATCATTTCAGAAGTCGCAAATGCGGCTTTTTTTATACGTAAGTTTATTTTTAATAAGGAAATGGGCATATATGATATTTAATTCCTAATAAAATAGAACTCGATTTAGAAAATACTTAAGTTTTTCAGCGCCATTAACTTTAAATTAATACTTCGGTGACATAAATATTTATTTTATATTTATATTCGTGTAAAATAAAGTAAGAACATACATTCTGTGCAGGGGGTAATCAATATGATAGCTGAAATTGAAAAAGTAACTGATGGGTATATTGTAAAATTTGAACGCGAATTTCCATATACAATAGAGGAGGTTTGGTCTGTTTTAACAGAAAACAGTAAGCTTAAAAAATGGATGTCTAATTTACAAATTGAAAGCCTTAAAACAGGTGGAATAATAAAGTTTGACTTGATGGACGGTTCATTTATAAATATTGATATTTTAGAGTGTCAAGTAAACGCAGTGCTTGAATTTACTTGGGATAAAGATCGTGTCCGATTTGAAATACATAAAGAGGAAAATGGTACTCTTTTACTTCTTAAAGAATACATTCATGATTTAACAGATCATACACCGAAAGACATAGCAGGTTGGCATATTTGTTTAGATCTTTTTTCTTCCGTTCTAGAAGGAGAAGAAAAAGAATTTTCTAAAGATGAATGGCAACAGTGGTTTGAAATATATAAAGGTAAGTTTCTTGAAGTAAGAGGGTAATTACGTAATATAATATATTTATTATGTAATTATTATATCGTAAAAATGTCTTTTATGAAAAATAAGAATAGAGGTTAATATGAAAGTAAATCAATTAATTGCTAATAACATAAATAAATTAGATACAGCTATCCCATTTAATAAGTCGTTTGGAATCGCTGGTTTATCAGGATCAGGTAAAACAACTTTTTGTCAAACGATTGGCGAAGAATCAAAAAAACGATTAGTTTCTTTATTGCCAAAGGCTGAATATCAATATTTATTTCCTAATATTATGGAAACAAATTTTAGTGCTATTAAGATGGAGGATATGCCTTTAGTACTTTTTCTAGGAAAATCATCGATTTCTTCTAACCCACGTTCAACGATAGGTACTCATACTGGTGTGTTTACTGAAGTTCGCGAAAAACTTTCTGAAGTATTTCATCTTTCCCCTGAGGTTTTTTCGTTTAATAATCAGTTAGGTTGGTGTACTGGTTGTAAAGGCCGAGGCACTACTAAAAATATTGAGTGTAAAAAATGTAAGGGAAAACGTTATAGTGAAGAAATCGAACAACATACGATAGATTTATTTGCTAAACCACATACAATTTCAAATATTAATGATTTAAGTGTTGAATCTATTCTTTCGTTAGCAGAAGTGTTAAATATTAGTGAAGCAAAACAACATATACTGAAAAATATAATTAATATGAATATTGGTTATTTAACATTAAATCGAATTATGGGTACGTTGTCAGGTGGAGAGTTAACACGACTTTATTTGGCTGAATTCATGGCAGTAAGTGAAAATGCTGTAATTATTATTGATGAGATTTCAGTTGGACTTGATCATGAAACATTATTACAAATATTAGAAGAGATTAAGCAGTTAGGGTGTAAAAATCAAATTTGGCTTATTGATCATTCAGATACAGTACTGGATACAACAGATGAGCAATTGTTCTTTGGGCCTGGTAGCGGAAAATATGGTGGACAAATTGTGAAAGAATCACCAAGGCCAAAACCAATACTATCGGATCTAAATAAAGAAGTACCAGCAGAATATTATACATTCCAAGAATTATATTGCCGTAATATCCAAATGACGGAGTTTCAAATTCCTAAAAATAGGCTTGTGACGGTTACAGGAGAATCTGGATGCGGGAAATCTACACTTGTTAACGAATGTTTAGCTACAGATTTCTTGAAACGATATCCAAAAGATAAACTAGTTATGGTCGGACAAGATCGAAATCAATCCATTACAAGTCGATCAACTGTAGCCACTTTCCTAGATATTAAAAAGAAACTAACAAAGTATAGCGAAGAAATTGATGATATTTTTGAGCGTTCGATTGAGGATATTATAGATGAACTTCCAAATGAAGATATTGCATATAAACGCTTGAGTCTACTTATTAAATTAGGACTTGGTTATTTAACGTTAGAACGAAAAACACAAACATTATCAACGGGTGAATTTCAATGTGTTCATTTAGTTTCGGAGTTATTTGCGAACACTAGAAATCCACATACATTATTTATTTTTGATGAGCCTTCAAAAGGTTTATCACAAAATATTTTAAATCAATTTATAGATAGTGTTAGAGCTATATTGCAAGATGAATCAGTCTCTATCATTATGATTGAACATAATAGTTACATGTTAGAAAGCTCTGATTATATTGTAGATTTCGGGAAAAGACAGCCTGAATCTATAAAGCATCTTGATGTAGTAAGTCATGAAGATTATTATCGCCAAAAAAGCAGTGTGAATAAAGCTGAGCAAATACATATTTCTTCAGCGCTTAAGCATAAAGAAGGCGTTCACTATTTAGAAGAAAATCATATTAACTATTTTAAAAATGCCGAAAACATTTATAAGGGTGGTATTTTAAAAAGTTTATCATCAATGGCCCGTTTAATTTATGGTGAATATGAATCTGATACAATTGCACCTGTTGTTGCTATTGATCTTGAAAGACATTTATATAGTCAATATAGTTTCTTATATGAAATTGGTGGATTAATTAATCATATTGTAGCTGCTCATCCAACTAATAAAGATACGAGAAGTTTTGATTTCTATTCACAGGACAATCATTGTCCATCTTGTTCTGGACGTCTTCAAATTGAAGTTTTCGATAAAGAGATTACAATTCAAGATAAAAATGTTCCATTTTGGGACGGTTTATTTGATCCGGAAATCATGAAAGTCTTAAAATTTTATCAATATGAAAAAATAGAATTTCTATTTGAAGAAATAAAAAATGAGCTTGGTCACGATTTATCAAAGAGCTATAATGATATGTCAGAAGAAGAAAAGTATACGTTTTGGTACGGATATTTTGAAAAATCATTTTATGATAAAAAAGGAAAGACACGCAGAACATGGGTAGGATTTAATACGATTATTGGTGGATATATTGTTATTTCTAAAGCAGCTATTAAAGAAGAAATTAAGTCTTCTAAAGAAATGATGACCTGTCCAATTTGTGAGGGGACGGTTTTAAAGCATCATAAACCCCTTAAATTTGGTAACTTTGATATTCGTGAAATGATCAATCAGCCAGTTGATGAAGTGTTGAAAATAGTCGGTGATTTACCTGCACTTCATAAATTAAAGTCTATAGTTGGTGGCGATATGAGATTGACAGAAGATGTTTCTTTATTGCCAAGAAAAGCACAAGTTGCACTGAAAATGTTTGAATTAGAACAGGTAAGCTTTTCAAACTATGAAATGGTGTTACAAAATGTTTTACCATTCTGGGACGAAATAAAAGGAAATATTGAATCCATTAGTGTTAATAATCAAGTAACTGTATGTGATTTCCCTAATGTTTATGAAACGAGAGAAAACATTATAGATAAGTATTTCACAAATGGTAAATATAAAAAGCTTACGTATGTATACGAAGCGTTTGGATACAAAAAGTTAGTTACCCAAATCAATAAAATTAGAAAAAGTAACCCATGTCCATTTTGTAAAGGAAAGAAAGTTATAACTGAAGATAATTTACATGATGGTGTCTTTAAATTAACAATCCCATGTGTAACATGTAATGCAACTGGTATTAATGACGAAGGGTTAAAAGAAGTTGTTGAGGGCGTGGATGTACAAACATGGTTAACTGGAAAAGTTAGTGATGTTGTGGATGAGAGCTTATTAACAGAAGCTGTTTCGCAAATACCAATTTTTAATCGCATTCGCGAATTGGATAAACGAGAAATGATGGCGGTTTATGAATGTCTTGAGAGTAATCAATAAAATTTTATTAGTTAAGGTGTTATTAACATAACTTATATAAAACGTATATTCTTTATAATGTTAATAATAACGCAGTTTAATTATTACAAGGTAATGAAAAGATCCAATTTCTTAATGTCACAATTAAGAAATTGGATCTTTTAGTGTTTTCATGTCCCACATACAATATTTTCCACTAAAGAAAGAAGTATAAGGTATAAGGGAAGGAGAGATAAACAAATAAAATTGTGAAATGATTGATATATTATGTAATTATTATATTATAAAAGAGATAAATAGGGGTAAAAAAGTTCGTGAGTGATAATATTTGTTTATTAATCTTTTTGTTTTGTTATCTGATTTTTTAAATTTAACAGAAATATATACTTGAATGAAGTATATATTTCTGTTAAATTTATCCTATGGATAGAACAAGTTTAATTAAAGGTCATTTAGAAATGTGTGTATTATCTATTTTGTCGAAAAAGAAAAGTTATGGTTATGAGATTATGAAAGAACTTGAAGTAAACAATTTAAAATTGAAAGGAGTAGGAAGTATTTACCCTATTCTAACTAAGTTGAAAAATCAAGAGTGGGTTAATACTTATCAAGAAGTAACAGACAGTGGTAAAGTTAGGATTTATTATGAAATTAATGAAAACGGGAAAATACGTCTTGAGAAAAAAATTAATGAGTGGTTAGAATTGCAATCGGATATTCAAACATTATTAAAAAACGGCTCGAAAGGAGACCTTCTGAAATGAGGAATAGATTAATAGGTAAAGAAAAGCAATTTTTAACAGACGTACTTAAGGAATTACAGCAATACGATATTAGTTTAGAAGAAATGGAAAATGTTAAGCGACAAATATTAGAACATATTCAAGAATGTCGTGAACATGGTGAAGATAGTATAGATGATTTAGGTACACCTCAATTATTTGTTCAAGATTATTTAGAAATAAATGAAATTGATTTACAAGTTAAAATGAAACAACTTAAAAATGAAAAGGGTAAATTAAACAAATCTTTCTTACGCGGCATATTCATCGCAGTTATTACTTACCTCATCTCGCAAACTACATTTACAATATTTTTAACTAGATCATTAAATCCAACTAATAGTAAAAATACATTTCAGTATAATCTTCTATATCGTATTTCAGAAAATCAATGGTGGAATTCATTATTAATAATGATTAGTTTTATGCTCTCTATAGTAGTATTCATTAGTTTAGTAAGTTATAAAAAAAGAAAGCTCTCTAAAGCATAATGAAGAATGCAATCTATAAAATATCTCTAATTTATATTCTTTGTAATGTATTAATGTTATGTATTACAGATCCAAAAGTTTACGCTCAGCAAAATATTAAAATTGCCTTGGATAAGTATATTGAAAAATTTATAAAAGAGCAGAATATTCCAGGAGCTTCTGTTGCAATTGTACATAAAAAAGATGTATTTTTCACAAAAACGATAGGAATTACTGGAGAATCTGAAAAAAAGGTAACTAGTAAAACACCATTCGCAATTGGCTCAATAAGTAAATCTTTAACAGCTTTAGCTATATTGAAATTAATTGAAGATAAAAAAATAAAATTAGAGGATTCAGTTCAACAACACCTTCCTTGGTTTAAATTAAAAGACAATCAATTAACCTCCACTATAACAATCCGAAACCTACTAACTCATACAAGCGGAATAAACACATACGAAGGTTTGGCATTATCAGATATACAATCCAAAAGTTCTTCAGCTTTAAAAGAAAATGTAAAGAAACTTTTAAATGTAAAATTAAATGCCTCACCAGGAGAAAAATATCAATATAGTAATGCGAATTATATTGTTTTAGGTGCTCTTATTGAAGAGGTCACAAATGAAACGTATTCATCATATATGGAAAAGCATGTTTTTCAGCCGTTAAATATGAATGGTGCAGCAGCAAGTAAAGAAACTGCATATGAAAAGGGTTATTTAACAGGTTATCAGTCTTGGTTTGGCATACCAAGAAAAAGTGTAGTGTCCTATGATAATTCTGGGGCACCGTATGGCTATATTACTGCAAATTTAGAAGATATGATTCAATATATTATGTTTTTGAATCGGCCTGAGGATGCTCAATTTTTAAAGCAAGAAAACATGGATCTTTATCTTTCACCACTTTATAAAATAAATTCAGAAAAAAGTTATGGTTTTGGATTAAGAACAACAAATATAAATGAAAGCGAAACGATGATTTGGCATTCAGGATCCACGCCCGATGCTCGTGCAGAAATATTTATTTTAAATAAAAGTGGCTGGGGTGGTGTTATTTTAACAAATAAAAATCATGTATTAGAAGAGCCAGCGTTATCAGTGTTGAAAAATGGGATTATTAGTATTTTGAATGGAAAAGAACCAATTGATCCACCTAGAAACATACCATTTACACAAATTGTTATGTCGATAGTTATACTCGTGCTTTTCATTTCGCCAATTATGTTTGTTAAGAAGTATAGGCATAAGAAAAATGTTGAAAAACTAACTTGGTTATTTGTAGGAAATTTATTTCTACTATTATCTATTATTTTCATCCCGCTTCTTACTTATAGTACAAGCTCACCATGGAAAACAATTAAAATATTTGCGGCAGATGTAGCCTTTCTTACAAATATTATAGTAACTTTATTAGTTGTGAACGGATTAATATCAATCTTTATAGCCTTAAGACGGAAGAGAGTAAAAGGGGAAATAATTAAAGAAATATAATTCAAGTGTTATAAACAGTTGACTCTCACACGATGTCATTGTTTAAGATGAAGTTGAGCTTCGAAGTAGATGTAATTTATGGGAGGAAAATATGTTTAAAATAGGTGACTTTTCAAAACTATCTTCCATTAGTATTCGTATGTTGAGACACTACGATAAAGTAGAATTGCTACAGCCAGTAAAAATCGATGAACAAAGTAGATATCGATACTATTCAGCGGCCCAATTAAAGAAAGTAAATCAAATTCAAATGTTAAAAGATATGGGGTTTAATATTGCTACTATTAAAGAAATAGTAGCAAGCGATAATATGGAAGTAATAAAATCACAATTTAAAAATCGTAGTGCTCAAATAAAGGATGATATGGATGACTTCCAAAAACAATTACGTCTTCTCGAAGCCTCAATGAAAACGATGAGAGAGGATGTTGTTGAGATGAACTATCATGTTTCAATAAAAGAGATTCCAGATAGAAATGTAGCTAGTGTTAGAAAGATTATTCCATCATATAATTGTGAAGGGGATTTATGGGGTATATTAATGCAAGAAATTCAAATGAAAAATATTAGTATTGCCCATCCGAGTTATAGTATTGCGGTTTTCCATGATCGTGAATACAAAGAAAATGATGTAGATGTAGAAATACAGCTAAGTATTTTAGGTAAGCATGAAAATACAAAAGACGTTACATTTAAAAAAATTGAATCCACTAATGTAGCTTCCATAACGGTTAATGGAAGTTATGAACAGATGACAGCTGTAAATGAGGCTGCAGCAAAATGGATTGAGACAGAAGGTTACGAAATAGCAGGTCCAATGTATAATATTTATCATGTGAGCCCAGCGATGGAATCAGATCCTAATAAGTGGGTTACAGAAGTTTGTTATCCAGTTAAATGATGATAAAGAAAAAAGGCATATAATTAATGCCTTTTTTCTTTATGGGGTACCGTCACATACCCATCAACTTAAGAATTTAGAACTCCCCAAAAAATTATGAGTTTTTTGTTACAAGTTTTCACAAAATTTTTGTTTTTTAGGTAGTTTTATTTTCTTAGCTTGATTGCGATGAGCGGTACCCCATAAAGTCCCCTAATACATAATTGATGTTCTGCCATTTGTAGAAAACAATCCACTTATCCCATTTTAACAAGGAGAAATATCTCGTCCATGATGTAATATTGGCTTACGTTAAGCTTGTGAAAAAAACATATTCATGTATAATACAATTGATGTATGATACATTAGTTGTAGGAGGGTGACCTATTTGAAAAGAGAAGATGCCTTAAAACTAAGAACAGATATTAAGAAAATGATTATAATAACTGGGGTTTTTGAATCTCAAAATTTGCCCAAAGGACCATTTGAAAAACCTTTACCAACTTCTCAAATGATGGCGTTAGAGGAACTAGAGGTGGAAAAATTAACTGTTTGGCAACTATCCAATAAACTTAGATTAGAGACTTCAACTGTAAGTAGATTGGTAGATAAGTTAGTAAAAAAGGGTCTTATTTATCGTGAAGTAAATGAAAAAAATAGAAGAGAACTTTTTCTGCACCTCACAGAAAAAGGTCACATAACTGTTAATTGCTTAAGAGAGCAATCCATTACATTTTATCAAAGTATTCTCAATAATTTATCAGAATCAGAACAAAAAATAGTTGTGGATGGTTTTGAATTATTTATTGATTCTATTTCTAAGTCTTTTGATTAGAGTGAGGTAAGTCATAACATTTGGAGGATAAAATGAGTTTGCATTTTGAACGTCCTATTATTGAATTAAAAGAGAAATTTGATGAATTAAAGAAAATAATGAAAGAAAATAATGTAGATTTATCGTCAGAAATTCATGAATTAGAAAAACGTTTAAATAAAATGCAAGATAAGATTTATTCTAATATTACACCTTTTCAACGAGTTCAAATTGCAAGGCTACGTAACCGACCTACGACATTGGACTATATACCTTTATTGTTTACAAACTTTCTCGAACTTCATGGTGATCGATTACATGGTGATGATAAAGCAATGATAGGTGGTATTGCAAAATTTAAAGGAATGCCCGTTACGATTATTGGTCATCAAAGAGGTAGAAATACAAAGGAAAGTATAGAAAGAAATTTTGGAATGGCACATCCAGAAGGTTATAGAAAAGCGCTAAGACTTATGAAACAAGCTGATAAATTTAATCGCCCTATTATTACATTTATTGATACAATAGGCGCCTATCCAGGGGTAGGGTCTGAAGAACGTGGAATTTCTGAAGCGATAGCTCGAAATCTATTTGAAATGACTACACTTAAAGTGCCAATTGTTTGTATTGTAATTGGAGAGGCATCAAGTGGTGGAGCTCTTGGCATTAGTGTCGGTAACCATATCCATATGTTAGAGTATTCATGGTACTCGGTAATTTCGCCAGAAGGAGCAGCATCTATCCTATGGAAGGACGCTAAGTATGCTCCAGAAGCTGCTGAACATATGAAAATTTCAGCAAAAGATTTAAAACATTTAGGAATTATTGATGAAATCATTCCTGAAATTAAAGGTGGAGCACAAAATGATATAAAATCACAGGCAAAAATGATTGAATCTGTAATCGAATCATCTCTAAAAAAATTGATACTATTATCCTCGGAAGAGCTTATACAACAGCGGTATGAAAAGTATAGACAAATAGAGAATTATAAATGAAAATATTTAGATTCTCGCAAAAAAATTTCAAATATTTTGTAAGTAACCTCTTAAACTGGGATATGCTGATACTATTACTCTACAAAAGATGTGTGATCGGTATGGAAAAGGAAAATTTGTTCAAATGGAAGCATTATCACATACCCATCAACTCAAGAAATTGATTGTTCCCCAAAACGAAAAAATGAGCTGAATTCTCATAAAAATCTGTAAAAATATGGAAATTTCGTTGTGGGGGGTATCTCAAAAGCTTAGGTTGATGGCAATGGGGTATCGTCAGGGAAATACGGATTTACAATGATGCTAAGCCTTTTTTTCTGACGATTCTCCCGTTTTTAACAACGTTAAGAAAGTTTCAGTGGTCTTAAAGAATCTAATTAGATCACTTTCTCCGAATTAAAATGGTATTCTCCTAGCAAATTAATATGTTCCCAGCAAAAAGGTGACATATGGTGCAATATTATGGTTATGGCGGGTGTAAACCAATCAGAACGTGATCTTATCCGTATGCGGTAGCGTGAAGGAATTGAACTGGCTAAGAAAAAAGGAAAGTTTAAAGGTCGGTTAAAGAAGTACTATAAAAATCATGCAAGAATGAATTATGCAGTAAAGCTTTATAAAGAGGGAGATATGACTGTGAATCAAATTTGTGAAATTACAAATGTGTCTAGGGCTTCAATATATAGAAAGCTATGGGAAAGGAACAGTTGATGAATTATACCGAAAATCGGAAATACATAATAGAAAATAAATTTGATATTGAGGTGGAATTATATGCCTAAAATTGACAATATGTTAGCGATTCTATGGATGCTTCGTTCAGGTGAAAAAATTACTGCAAAACAAATTTCAGAAAAGTTAGAGATGAATATAAGGACTGTGTATCGTTATATAGATACAATTTCAACAAGTGGCGTACCTATCATTTCAGAACCAGGACATAACGGTGGATACACTTTATTGAACAATTTTATTGAGGCGCCTCTTTTTTTTGATTTTGAAGAGCAAACTGCACTATTTCACGCTGCTGTTTTTGCAGAAGAAGCCGGATATTATGGAGGTGAAGCACTAAATCGGGCCATTTCAAAACTAAGTAAATACTCAAATCAAGAGCAGGAAACAAAGATAAACCAACATTTAGCTAGTCTTGAAGTAATAAGTCGATTAAGTTCACTCCCTATGGAACCTTTTTTGAAGGAGTTGGAGCAGGCCGTAGCTGACGGCTACTCAGTAAAAATTCTTTACCATAAAAGTGGCGAAAAGCAATTAAATTATAGATTGGTCGATCCGTACAAAATTATCTATTGGAATAATAAGTGGTATGTGATTGGATTTTGTCATCTTAGGAATGATATCCGTAGTTTTAGAGTAGATCGAATTGAAAGTCTAATGCTAACAGAAAATAAGTTTAAACGACCAGAAAATTTTTCAGCACGTGACTTTTTTATAAATGGTCTTCTTCCAACTATAGAAGATAAGGAAGGGACTATTTCTTTGGTTATTAATGGGGATAAAAGTGTATTGGCTGATATTTGCCAACATTGGTTTTTAGGACATTATTTACAAGAACGGACTTCAAATCAAGCAGTTTTTCTTCTTGAAAAAGATATATTACATACATATGTACCTTATTTACTTTTACCGTACAATAAATCTATTAAAGTTATTGAGCCAATAAGTCTTAAGAAAAGACTTATTGAAGTTCTTTCGGAATTAATAAAATTTCATCAAGTATGATAACTTCCCTGACGTTAACTGTCAGGGAAGTTATATTATAATAGCTATATAAATTGTGATTGGAGTGTTATTGGATGCAAACAAAAAAAGCATTTCTATATGTATTTAATACAATGTCGGACTGGGAATATGGATATTTAATTGCGGAATTAAACTCAGGAAGATATTTCAAAAAAGATTTAGCACCTTTAAAAGTAATTACAGTAGGAGCTAATAAAGAAATGATTACTACTATGGGAGGACTGAGCATAAAACCAGATATTTCCCTTGATGAATGTACTCTTGAGAGTAAAGATCTTTTAATTTTACCAGGAGGGACTACTTGGAGTGAAGAAATTCATCAACCTATCTTGGAAAGAATTGGCCAAGCTTTAAAGCTTGGTACTATTGTTGCGGCAATTTGTGGTGCAACTGAGGGCCTCGCGAATATGGGATACTTAAATACTAGAAAGCATACAAGTAATAACTTAGAATATACTAAAATGGTATGTCCTAACTATAAAGGAGAAAAGTTCTATGAGTTGGAATCTGCGGTATCTGATGCGAATTTAGTTACTGCATCAGGAATAGCTCCTCTGGAATTTGCAATGGAGGTACTGAAAAAAATAGATGTATTTACACCAGATACATTACATTCATGGTATAACCTAAATAAGACTCATAAACCTGAATACTTCTTCCAGTTAATGAATTCAATAAATAAATGAAGTAACTAAAAAGCTCAATTTCTCTATTTTGATTTGTAGAGAAATTGGGCTTTTTAATTTGGAATTTCCTTATCGTTGTAAATCGGTATTTTCCTGACGCTAGCCATTTAGTAATTTATCTCTTTCGGCAAGAAGACTCCATTTGATTTGTGTTACGAGTGAAACCCAACAATTCAGGTGGAGATGAATTGTCGTCAGAAGGTAGGCTGAACTCTTTTGTTTCGTCTATAACAATTTTCCCAGGGCGAATATTTGTTTCTTTCTGTCTGTCTAACAATACAATCTGCTCTTAGATAAGGAGGGAATATATCGTAAGACAACGAAATTGGATAATAATAATCATTTGATTACTTGACCAAAAGGAATTACGGTGAAGATCATGTTCACATTTCGTTCCAAATATTGATTTGTCAAAAGAGATGAACTTTCTAAGAAAGGTGGTGAAAACAATGGCTAGAAAGAAAGCAGTGAAAGTACTACGTAAACAAAAGAAAAGAGAGACCATGCAACGATTCACCCAGAAACAGAATATCGGACGAGCTTGTCTCACAGCTAAAGAATTTCGTTTACTTAAGCGCATGTCACATAGTTCAAAAGCATTGCGAAATGTTGGGTTGTATACGATTAAACAAAGTTATTTGAATCATAATAAAATAGCTACTGTAAAAGAAGTGGATACCGCCATGCAAGCCGATATGAACTACTGGGGCGTGCAATCAAACTCTGTCCAAGCTATTCGTAGAGCCTTATATGCAGAAGTGAAGAGCTTTTTTAAGGCATTGGAACAGTGGAAGAAAAATCCTGAGAAGTTCACAGGACGTCCTAAGTTTCCGAATTATTCTCGTTCCACTGACAAAAGAATTATTGAAATCTATCAAGTTCCAAAAGTGGATGAGAACGGGTATTGGATGATTCCGATGAATGTTGCATTCAGAAAAAAATTCGGTTCCATTAAAATACGTATGCCTAAAAATATAAGAAATAAAAAAATCTCCTACATTGAGATTGTACCGAAGCAAAAAGGTCGGTTCTTTGAGGTGCATTATACATATGAAATGCACGTTTCTCAAATGAAGCAACAATCCACGACTACGAGTAACGCTTTGAGTTGCGATTTAGGTGTAGATAGATTAGTAAGTTGCGTAACCAATACAGGTGATGCATTTTTAATTGATGGGAAGAAATTAAAATCCATTAACCAGTACTTCAACAAAATGATACGTCATCTCCAACTGACAAATATGGAAAACGGACTTTCTAAGCGAGTTGTAACGAATAAAATGGCTGCACTTTGGCATAAACGAGAACGACAAATAAATGGTTACATTTCACAAACTGTAGGTCTGTTGTTCCAAAAAGTGAAAGAATGTAGCGTAGATACGGTTGTCGTAGGGTATAACGCTGGTTGGAAACAAAAATCTGATATGGGGAAAAAGAATAATCAAAAATTTGTTCAAATCCCATTTCATAAACTGATGGCGGCAATTGAGAATAAATGTGTAAAAGAAGGCATCCGATTTTTCAAACAAGAAGAAAGCTATACTTCAAAAGCTAGTTTTCTGGATAAAGATCCGGTTCCAGTTTGGTCTAAGGATAATAGAGCCCAATATTATTTTAGCGGCAAACGAATCACTCGTGGTCTGTACCAAAGTAAAGCAGGAACATGTATCCATGCTGACATTAATGGTGCGCTGAATACATTGGAAAAATCAAGAGTTGTAGAATTGGATGAAAGTCTTAAAGTGAAAACGCCGATTCTATTAGAAGTGCAAAAACGTAAGGCTGTTGCTTCGTGCATAGCTTAGTGGGTGCGTCAACCATCCATGTGTACTCGACTTGTCGGGGCTTGTAGCACACGCCAGATTCATCTGAGTGGTGGCTTCTTCCACAAGGAAGAACTGCTCTTTTTCGAAAGGGTGGTGCAAGTGGGAAAACAATCGTTCGTTGCCAGTACCAACCAAAAACATACTTAGGGTGTTACCATAAGGTAGCATGAATGCTAGAGCGTCAAACTGTCTAGCGATAGACGAAAAGACCTAGCGTTCTAACTCAAGCCCCCACTGAAACGTTTCAAATCAGTCGGGGTAGTTGACTTGCAAATGTACAAAATGAGCGGAGTGTAATGGAATCCTTTAATGACTCTTTTAAAAACCAACCTGTTGGTACTAAAGAAATACAACCCTCTTTTTGAAAGAATGAATGTTTGAGGAAATATGCTATTTCTTGAGTTTCTTTTAAGAATATCGGATCAATGTAATCGAATAGTACAGAATAATATTTTAATGTTCTTCTACCGACAATTCTATTAAAAGAACAACTTCGGTATAAATCAGGCACTACAGGATATATACCGTTAGTTAGAAGTGCTTTTAAAGTTTGTTTTGATTCTTCCTTTAAACCTATCATGAAAATTTCATGTAATTCATTATTAATATAAACTTGTTTCACATCTTTATAATGAGGGATTAATTCATTTTTAACTATATTTAAAGTAATGTCATTTGTAATGGGAAAGGACGTATAAACGTCCTCTTCAAGTATGAAATCCATGCCACTGAAAAGTTGGCAAATTGGACTGAGAGAAGTCTTTGAAGATACAGGTGGTGCCTTTTCTATATAAAAATCTTCATTTATAGTAGGTGCTGGATATTTTTGCTCTTCGATTTCAATTAACCAATCATACATAATTATCTTTCCTTCCATCATAGTTTTCGTATCGGACTATATAACGCAATAATAACTTCAAGTAGCTTCGTGAAAGCAGCTAAAGCAAATACAAGTACTGGATTATAGGCTGAAATAATACCTCCTACTAATGCCCCGAGTGGCATGGCTAATCGTGTAAGTACACGTGAAAATCCTAAAACCCTTCCTTGCATATTTGATGGAACAGTTTCCTGGCGAACTGTGGCTACAATTATATTCCATGCAATATTGCAAGTCATTGCAATACCGAAAGCAATGCCAGGAGCAAACCAATATGTACTCCAAAGTGCGAAAGTTAAGCCAATTGCTCCAGCGAATAGGAGTAAAGGAATTAGGAGGCCGCGCTGCAATCTCTTTTCTAAAGGAACTGCAATCAAGCTTCCTAAAATCCCACCGATGCCAATTAATGAATAATTAAAGCCACTTTGTTCCGGGGGAAGTTGCAATGTGGATAGTAAATAATACATGAATACACCTAAAACTGCACTTGCTCCAAAGTTTCCAATCATAGCTTGAAAAGATAAAGCTATATTTAAGCGATCATTTTTGAGCCATTTAAACCCATTAAACAAATCCGATAGAATATTTTGAAGTGTATTTTTATCATTATTTTGGCTGTTTACAGTTTTAATTGATGGTAATAACATCACAGCAACTAATGTTGCAATAAATGAAAGAACATTAATCCAAAGCACTTGAAAGCCTCCAATAAAAGATATGAAAATCCCAGCTATCATTGGACCAAACAAACTAGCCAATTGATTAATCATTTGATAGAAAGAATTAGCCTTCGTTAATGATGCTCCAGCGATGTGTGGAATGACTGTAACAGTTGTTACATCAAAAAGCATAGACATAACTGCTAAGATAAAAGTAATTATGTATAAATGCCAGATTTCTAATAGATGTAATGTATGTAGAATGGGAACAAGACTTACTAAAATAATATTGGTAATATCCGCTATCCAAAGTAACTTTTTTCGATCGTATCTATCAATTATTGCACCAACTAAAGGGCCAAATAAAACAATTGGCAATACATTTATAGCAAATAAAGAACTCATAATTACAGCTGAACCGGTTAATTGATAGGCAATCCAAGGAAGCGCAAAAGTATACAGTGAATCCCCGATTCGTGAAATGAGTAAACCAAAAATAAATATCTTGTATTCTTTCGAAAAAGTTGTATTTACGGTAACCTTGCGTTCTAGTATAAATTTCATAACTGTTTGAACCACCTTTATTATAGAGGAATTTTAAAATCATCCGTCCAATATTCGTTATGTATAGAATTCTGTAATTTTTAGATGAATCCTACTTTTTAGGGGCATTTTAAAATCTAAAGGAGGAAATAAAAATGAAGGCAGTATTTTTAGATAGAGATGGGACAGGTAGAGGTATTCACCCGAATGAATTTACATTATTTGATTTTGCACCTAAAGCAATTCAAAAGTTAAATAACTTAGGATTAAAAGTGTTTTTATATACAAATCAAACTAGAATTGGAAGGGGATATTTCACCGAAAAAGAACTGCTTAAAGGATTTCAAAAGATGCAACAAATTTTAAAAGATGAAGATGTATATATAGATGGAATGTACTATTGTCCACATAAAATGAATAATAGTTGCGACTGCCAAAAACCGAATATAGGTTTACTTTTGAAAGCAGCGGAAGAACATGGTCTATTCTTAAAAGAATGTTTTCTTATTGGAGATACAGGGAGTACAGATATGATTGCAGCTGAAAGGGCTAATATGAAAAAGATTTTAGTGCGAACAGGATGGGGGGAAAGCTCATTAATAAAGTATAGAAATTCGTGGAAAGAAACAGTACCTGAGTATATAGCGCAAAACCTACTTGATGCTGCGTGTTGGATTGAAGATAATTTAAATACATAATAAAATTATAGTAAACTATTTTGTTCAAAGGTCGTTAGGAGGGAAAATGTTGATACAAATAGATAAGAATGTGCGAACAGCTGGTGCATATGTAGTGTATAAAAATTTATTTGTTTTTCAAGTTGGTCCAACGAGTAAAGGGGGTACATTAGGTGTAGTAAGGCTGGGGGGACAGAAAGAAGCCGATGAAACGGCAGTAGAAACTGCTAAAAGAGAAGTGAAAGAAGAAGCTGCTATCGATATTGCAATATACAGTTCACCAAGTACATATTATAAAGAGAATTGGAATGCACAATCAAAGAAAATAAGAGTAGAAAATGAAATCAATCCAATATTAATTATTGATAGCCCAGATGAAACTTTATCTATTATGTATATGGCACATTCAGAATATGAACCAACTCCATCCTCTGAAACAAACGGGTTATTATTGCTTTCAGTAAGTGATATTAAGCTAATTTGTAGTAAGGAAATAACACTAAACGATTATATTAAACAAGGTGGAATGGCTATATTGAAAGAAAAAATAAATAAAGATTTAATCTTACAACCGTTTCCGCAACTTATGTTTTTAGCGGAACTTTTAAAAGAGGATCCTATATGGCTTCAGCAGATTCTAAATTAGCAACAAAAGCCACCTTTATAAGTGGCTTTTGTTTTACATAATTTAATGGTAAGTGTATCCTCCATCAGGAAACAGTACATTACCTGTAGAAAAACTATTTTGCATTAAATATAGTACAGTATGCGCAATTTCATCATTGTGCCCAGGGCGTTTTACAAGAGATAGAGATTTATAAGTTTCATAAGCAGCTAGTCTATTTTCATTTTGTTCATTCTCTCTTTGTATTGTTCCGGGAGAAACAACATTAACTCTAATTGGAGCTAGCTCAACAGCTAAAGCTTTCCCTAAACTTTCAATAGCACCATTACATGCTCCGTAAGCAGGTGCTCCTTTAAGTGGCCTTTGACTAAATGCACCGGACATTAATACGATAGATCCAGAGTTTGAAAGAAAAGGAACTGCATATTTTACAGCATAATATTGCGGCCAAAACTTTCCGATAAAGCTACTTTCAGCAATATTATCTGTAGCGGTTATTGGTCCAAGTGAGTAGGAGGCACCTGGTGTAAATAAATGATCAAAATTGCCAACTCTTTTGAAAAAATCTTGTAATTGGTTTTTATCTTGGTTATCCAATACATAAGTCTGAAGATGATTGTTATTAATTACTTCTTGAGCAATCATTAATGTTTCTTTGGATTTTCCTGCAATAATAACATGTGCGCCTTGTTCAATTGCTTGTTGTGCTGTTGCAAACCCAATACCAGAACTCCCACCAATGATAATGATTCGGCTACCTTTTAAAGTAGTAATAGACATATTTAAGCCACTCCTTTAATAAAAACGTTAAAATAAAGTTGTTATGCCTTTATTATTCGCTAAAAGATAGCAAGTGAAAAGTACACACTTTTTATGTACATAGTCGCATATTTCGTACTAATCACTATTCATGCGGATATGCAATGTGAAAAAAGATTTGTGATGTCAGAGGAGAGGTGTGAAAAATAGATTTACAAGAACCGAAGTTAAAAGGAGTAATAGCAACACTACAAATAATCGGCGGAAAATGGAAACCACTCATTTTGTTTATATTATTAACAGATGGAACAAAACGGTTTGGTGAAATAAAGCGATTAATACCAGATATATCTCAAGGGACGTTAGCAAAGCAATTGCGGGAATTAGAGCAAGATCAACTAATAGAACGCGAGATTTATCCAGAAATACCACCTAAAGTGGAATATAGTTTATCAGAGCATGGAAAAACAGTAAGTACAGTGTTAGATAGTATGTGTGGTTGGGGAAGAAGACATTTAGATTATATAAATAGAAATAAACTATAAAAATATTATGTAAACTATTTATGCACAAGGAATGAATTTTCCTTATAATTTGTATTTTATAATATATAATAGAAAGTAAGGATATTTCGGTAGTTATTGAATGAAATTAAGGACCTTTATTTGAAAGGAGTGATGTTTTATGAAGAAACAGACGAAAACAAAGTATGAGGTAAAAATCATTTGAGTATGCGTATCATGCCTCTATAAACTACGTTCGCTTAAAGCTAGGAGCAGCGCATGATAAATATTACAATAGGAAAAAATCAATACCCAATAACATTAGCTGAGGAACATAATTTTGATTGGTTAAAGGGTGTAGAAGTATTTACTGTTATTGATCAGCAAGATTCAGGAAATATTAGCTTTGGTATTATTGAAAATGGACATCGTTACTTTTTGAAGTATGCCGGTGCACGTAATTTAGAGTACAAAGGTAATGTAGAGGATGCAATTCAACGATTAATGAAAGCAAAGGAAGTATATGAACAAATTCAACATCCTTTACTAGTTCCGTATATTAATTCGATTCAAATGAAAAATGGATTTTGTTTAAGGTTTCATTGGATTGATGGGGAATGCATGCACAATCATTGGGACTTTACACCGTTTGAAAAGCACCATTCACCAAATTCGCCTTTTGTGAAGTTAAGAAAATTATGTGTGTCGAAGAGACTTAACATATTGACACAAATTTTTGAGTTTGCAGCATATGTGGAGTCACTAGGCTATGTCATGGTTGATTTTTATGACGGTAGTATTTTATATAATTTTGAACAATCAAAACTGACGATTTGTGATATTGATTTCTTTCAAAAAACACCTGTATTCAATGAAATTGGGGAGGATTTTTGGGGAACAGCTCGCTTTAAAGCACCGGAGGAATATGAACTGCATGCACAAATTACAAGCGAAACGAATGTGTATGTGTTAGCCGGAATTACTTTTTCCTTTATCGGCGGGAAAAATGATAAAAGCTATGAAAAATGGGAAAGTACACAAGAATTATATAATATATGTAAAAAAGCGCTACATAAAGAAAAAAGTAAAAGGTACCGTACTGTTCAAGCGTTTTATGAAGCTTGGCTTGCGTATATAGAATAAATAATTGATGGCTCATTTTCATTAAGAAGCTATGGAATATATAAGCATCAACAAAGGGGAAAGCATAAAATGAACGAATTAGAGTACAAAAACTTTTATGATAAAGTAGGAAGAATAAATGGATGGGATTTTAGTAAAGTAAAATGTGAAACTGTAGGAGATTCATGGGACTTTTATAGTGAGGTAAAAGAAAGATGCAAGACATCACATATTTTACTAGATGTTGGTACAGGCGGAGGAGAAAATGTACTTAATATAGCATCTTCGGCTAAATCTTTAATTGGAATAGATAATTCTAATGGCATGATTGAAAAAGCACATTCCAATTTGAGAAAATCAGGTGTACAAAATGTTGAGTTTCTTCAAATGGATTCTGAAGCTTTAACGTTTCCACATGCGCATTTTGATATTGCTTCTAGTTGTCACGCGCCATTTATAGCATCCGAATTAGCAAAAGTAATGAAAAAAGGTGCTTTGTTTTTAACGCAACAAGTTAGCGAACATGATAAATTGAACCTAAAAGAAGCATTTGGAAGAGGACAATGCTTAGGCGAAAGAGATGGAACTTTAAAAGAAAAGTGTATGGCTGAACTTATAAATGCAGGATTTGAACTCGTGCAAGTACGTGAATATGATGTTACTGATTATTACAGTACGGCTGAAGATCTCATTTTCTTATTAAAACATACGCCTATTATTCCTAGGTTTGGAGAAGAGGATGAGGATTTTACTATTTTACAAAAGTTCATTGATGCAAATAGTTCTGAGAAAGGGATCCGTACGAATTCAAAAAGGTTTATGATTATTGCTGTAAAATCATAATGTGTTTTATTGTAGAAGCTGCTTTTCGTTTGAGGAAAGGCAGCTTTTTTGTATGGAAACAATGCAGGATAAATTTAAATATTCATACTAAAGTTGTAGTTTTTTTTGAAAAATCCACCCTTCCGTTTGATTTTATCTATTTATAATTGTAATACAATACGGATAGATAATAAGAAACAGGGGGAATGTAACGTGATTACACATATATCAGATATAAAATTACAAACGGTTTCCATAGAAGGGGTAAAACAAGTTTATAAGGACATATTATCTTTTCCAATCAAAAAAGAAACAGCATCATTTATTCAATTTGAAGTAACACCATATACAACAATTAGTTTTCAAGAAGTATACGAACCAATCGCACCTGCACATTTCGCTTTTGAGATTCCATATTCAAAATTCCATGAAACAGCAAGATGGCTAAAAGATTCTGGATTACTCATTGTGAAATGGCAAAATGGAAATGTAATTGGTGAAGAGAATGGTCTATTCAATGTATACTTTAAAGACGGGGATGGAAATCTACTCGAAATTATCGCACATAGTTATATTAAAGAAGATGTATTAGTTCCACATTCCCCTTTAAATATTTTATACGTAAGGGAAATTGGTCTTCCTGTTAAAAGTGTACCCGTATTTCGCGAATGGTTGAAATCAAATCTAAATATGAAAACGATGGAAGATGGGGATATTTTCAACTTTGTTATTGGTGGCACCGCATACATCGTTGCAACTTGGTGGCAGCGACCTTGGATCCCGATTGCGATGAAAGCTTTACCACCGAAAGTACATGTTTCTTTCGGAACACCGGACCCTGCATTATTACAGCAAATCCAAATTAACTTTAAGAAAAATAGCGTCCCATTTCAATGTAAACATAATGAAGTATCATTTATTGAGCAGGGATATGCATTTTCAATTGTGCATACACCACATTTTCCTTCCAATGTTCCTAGTAAATTAAACTTACCACTTTCTATTTAAGGATAGAAAGTGGTAAGTTTTTTATATTTTCTTAGAGAAGGGTTTCCGCATAATTACACTGAATTTATATAGGAGTATAAGGTGTCAGCTTAATTTACAATAAGGAGAGAAATGAATTGAATTTAGGAAATCCGATAGCTAAAGGGAATACAGCGGAAATCTATCTCTATGATAGTAAGGTTGTAAAATTATTTAAAGAATATCTTCCAGATACAGAGCCTATAAATGAAGCAAAAAAACAAAAATATGCTTATTCATGCGGGCTACCAGTTCCAAACGTATTTGAAGTGACAAAGATACAAAATAGGCAGGCAATTATTATGGAATACATAAAAGGAAATAGTATTGGTGATCTCCTGCTAAATAATCTAAATGAGGCAGAGCATTACATAAATATTTGTGTGAATGAACAAAAGAAGATTCATTCTATTCGTATGAACACAGATGAAATAGAATCAATGAGAGAAAGATTAGAGCGACAAATTAAATCTGTTTTTAAATTGGATGAAAAGCAAAAGGGAAATATATTGAATAAGCTACATTTAATCAAATTTGAACCAAGATTATGTCATGGGGATTTTCATCCGTTTAATCTAATTTTGAGTAATAAGAGTGTGAATATTATAGATTGGGTTGATGCTAGTTCAGGTGACATTCGTGCAGATGTGTTTCGGACATACTTGTTGTACGCACAATCTTCGGTAGAATTAGCTGAAATGTATTTGCATATTTATTGCAGAAATACTGGATTATCGAGAGATGAGATTTTTCAATGGGCACCTATCATTATTGCGGCTAGAGTATCTGAAAATGTAACTGCTACTAACAATGAATATTTAAATGATTTGGTAGCGCAGTATTGTAATTAAAGAAAAGCTCTTCCTAAATTCATTTTTTATTATAACCGTTCTAACAATACAAGTGGATGAGTAAGGTTATTGAGATTTGTAATCGGGTATTACATTTGTAAAGAAGGAGTCCATTTTATGAAAATTGGTGAACCAATTTCAATGCATACTGAATTTGAGCAAGTTGCTCCGGCACTACAGCTTTCGAAACTACATAAGCGTTTCGGAGAATTTATAGCAGTTAATCATATTGATTTAATTGTGCCAAGAGGATCATTTTACGGAGTTGTTGGGCCTAATGGAGCAGGGAAAACTACATCATTATCGATGGCCGTTGGTTTGTTACGACCAGATAGTGGGAGCGCAAAAGTTTTTGGAATTGATGTTTGGAGTAACCCGAAACAAGCTAAAACGCTGATTGGGGTATTACCAGATGGGTTAGGTTTACCGGAAAGACTTACTGGACGTGAATTATTAATATATATGGGATTATTAAGAGGAATGAATGCCAAGGAAGTTGCTAAGCGGACAGAAGAATTACTTACAATATTAGAGTTAAATAATACTGAGGGGACTCTAGTTATTAATTATTCAACTGGTATGCGTAAGAAAATCGGTCTTGCACTTGCACTTCTTCATGCGCCGAAATTACTCGTTCTCGACGAACCGTTTGAGGCGGTAGACCCTATTTCTGCAGCTACTATCAAAAAGATTTTACAAAAATTTGTTAGTTCGGGTGGTTCTGTAGTATTTTCAAGTCACGTCATGGCGTTAGTTGAACAACTTTGTGATCACGTTGCAATTATTTCAAAAGGAAGAGTGGTTTCTTCAGGAACAATGGGAGATGTTTGCGGTGAAGAAACTCTCGAAGACATTTTCGTTCAGTTAGTAGGGATTCCTGCTGTTAAAGGAGAGGAGCTGTCTTGGTTAGTGTTTTGATTCGAATGAAGTTATCTATCCTTAAAAATTCAATGCATAGTGGTAAAGCAATTCTTTTCATTATTACAGGAATAGTTGGTTTATTGATTGCAGTTGGAACCATTCTACTTTTTTCTTTTTATCCTACGGAACATAACGTTTCACATAGTATTCTTTACATTGCATTTGCTCTGTGGACAGTAGGGTGGGTTTTGGGTCCAATTATCGCTGGAGGAGATGGAATATTACGTCCTGAATATTTCGCGTTGCTTCCATTTACTTCTTATAAACTTGCTAGGGCGTTACTTGTTGTGGCTTTTATAGGATTAGGACCAAGCGTTAGTTTAATGGCCTTCATAGGACTATTCATTTACGCAGCTAGGGTTAGCTTAACTGCAACTATAGTTGCAGTTCCAGCAATTATTTTAGAGTTAATATTTGTAGTATTGTTATCAAAAGTAGTAGTTAGTATTATTGGTGAGACGTTGAAATCAAGGATTGGCATGGAAGTGGGAGCAATGCTCTTTGGTTTCATTATAGCGTTTCTAAATGTGGGATGGTATGTACTTCCTGCTATTAATAAGATGACACTTAGTGATTCAACTTTACTTTACATGTTTCCGTCTAGTTGGGCGATACTCGCTATAGAGTATGCGATTCAATCCAATTGGTTATTAGCTTTTGTTTTTTTAATGCTTCTAACAATATTATGTGGATTGCTCTTTTTTATATGGACAACATTATTGATGAAAAGTACAGTGATTAAGAAAAGCGAAGGAAGGATTACTACTAATAAACATAGAAAAGCTTTACGTTTCTTTTCAGAAACGAAAATTGGAGCAACAATTATAAAAGAATTAAAAAGTTGGGGAAGAGATCCACAAAGAGGCCGTTTCCTCCGGATGGGTATTTGGATAGGGGTATTTTATGGTATTTTAGTTACAAGCGCTAATATATTGTACTTAATGCCTTGGGCAGGGATAATTATGATTGTATTTACAAGTATGTTTTCCTGTAATATGTATGGTTTCGATGGGAGTGCACTATGGTTAACTTTGACGACACTTGACGCAGAACGAATTGATGTGCGTGGCCGTCAATTTGCATGGTTGCTAGCGGTTGGTCCAATTGCGATTATAACAACAATTATTTTCACAATCTCTAGCGGACTTACTTTCATTTATCCTTGGGTATTTGCAGTAATACCAGCATTACTTGGTGGAGCTGCAGGTCTTATTATGTTATTTTCTGTATGTAACTTAGTACCAATAACTGATCCTCATCGCCGCGGGAGAGGGAGTGTTATCTCAGGTGATGATATGAATGCGAGTAAAATGTTTATAACAACGTGGTTAATGATGGTGATGGTACTAGCAACAACTATACCCGCTTTGTTAGTTGTATGGCTTGGGACATTACTACATGTACAGCTCTTACAATGGCTAGGTGTGTTGACTGGCATTTGTACAGGAATGTTTTTTGCTTGGTGGTTTGGGCGAATTGCTTACTTAAAACTTGAAAAAAGTGGATCTGAATTGCTATTTGAAATGAAGAATGGCATGAAAATATTGCGTGGGGATAACAAAAAGAAAGATAACGGAAAAGCGGTTGAATTACCTAAGAAAAAACTAGCTATTGTTGTTCTTTTAGTATTTATGGGTATCTTTTTTTTGATACATCAAAGTGTAGTCCCGTTAATTTTTGAGATGTTTAGTGTAGATGAAAATGTTCGTCTTTTCTTTCTACCGCGCTATGTTCCACATATTGTTCGTATTCCTATAATCATCTTATTTGCTATATTAGGTACAGCATCTTTGTATAAAGCAATTGTAATTAAGAAAAAACATGGGAAGAAACATCAATTTATAAAAGATGAAATGTAGAATACCATTTAAAATAATCTAGTGATTATAGGATGTTGTTCAACTATCATTACCATGTAGTTGAACAACATTTCTGTTAAATTTTAATGAGAGAACGGTTATTTTCGATCTTCAGCCTATAAAGGTTCATTATCCGTACTTGTTCCTCAGTTAATTCTTCTTTATCCCAATACATATGCATTAAGCTATATTCAAAAATCTCCTTTAATTTAATAAACATAGGCAACTTGTCTATCAACTCTTTAGGTAGCTCATTTTCCTCTTGATATCCGTCAAATATTGCTTTTGTAATAGAATGTTCATAGTCTGCGATATTCCCATTTCCAGCAAATGAATATTCTATCGCACTATAAATAGGAACTGCTAAATCAAATATATAAAAATGTTTTTCACAGTCTTGAAAATCAATCATTGTTAAGTTTGAATTGTTTTCAACTAAAATGTTTTCTAACCATAAATCACCGTGAATTAAGCCGTAATTCGAAGTAGATTTCTCTAGCCCCTTTATAGAAGTTAAAACGTCAGAGGCAATTTCTCTTATAGTAGTTTCATCTTTAGGGATATACTTAAGAAAATTATATTCTTCATTTTCATACCAATCGTTTATATATTTAACCGGTTTAGTCTTTTCAAAGCTTTTAGAAATACGATGTAATTTTCCAATTTGTTTACCAAGCTTTTTAAATATATTAGAATTCCATTCACACCTTGGTAAATGTATACCAGGAGCAGCTTTATATAATACGGAAAAAATCTCCTTGTCTAATGTTAACCTTTCTACTAAATTCCCATTAAGAGAAGGTATTATTGGAGGAACTGCTAAACCATTTTCATATAAAAAGTTCGTATATGTAACTTCTTCTAACTGTTCTTCATATGATTTGTAGTTTGTAATTCTAATGAAGTATGTACCTAGTTCTGTAAAACATTGATACATTTCATTCGTTATTGGTTTCATGTTAATAAAATTTAACGAATATTGTTCATTTATGAATTGAAGTATTTCTTTTTCGTGATCGTTCATTGTAACGTCCTTTCTAAACTGAAATTTTTTGACTAGAGAATTAATGATTCTTAATTTACAACATTCGTGCTTTATTTTTGATTTCCTTTAAAATGAAGCATGACGTAATGAATGGCTCATGTTATAAAACACAAGAAATATCAAAAGAAAGTAATGAACATCTTTTATAATGCTTAATAAGGGGGGAAGTAAATGAATGAACATATACAGAAGATGATTGATTGGATTGAGAGCAATTTAAAAGAAGAATTTTCATTAAATGAATTATCTCGTTATATGGGTTATTCTCCGTATTACTGTTCTTTTAGATTTCACCAAGTAACAGGCATTAGTATTAGGCGCTATATTCTTTTGAGAAGATTGTATTTATCTACGGGGGATTTGACGAATGATAGAAAGATAATAGATATTGCATTGGATTACGATTATTCTTCTCAAGAGGCTTATAGTAGAGCTTTTAAGAATGTTTTTGGAATGAATCCAAGAGAATTCCAGCTTAACAAAATGCCTATTCAGTCATTTATTAAACTAAAAATAGAAGGGGAGTTTAAAATGAACGTTTCTAGAAAATTAGAGGTTGAGCAGTTACAAAATGCGAAAAGAGAGCTGTTTGATAAAGATGTACTAAACATATTAAATGGTCAAATGATGTATGAAGAATTTAAAACTGAGAAGCTAATGGGTGAGTCTGATTATGCGCCTTTTAACGAAGCAATGTGTGTAAATGTGGCTACTGCACAAGTTTTTAATGAAGAGTTTATTAAAACAAGAGCAGAAGGTCATAACAGTTCAATAGAAAGTTATACAAAAAAGGTTATAGACCCGTTAGAAAACCTTTTTACGAAAACGTATAAATGTATTGTTTTATGGTTCGGGGAAGATATGTTTTGCCAAATGAACCTACTTACCATGCTTTCTTACCTTGAACAGTCTTCTTATGAAGGGAAGGTCTACTTAAATAGTTTCAGAGAGGATGAATTTAAAGTAGATCAAATTGAACTTGAATTGGGGAATTATTCTTCTATATACAATGAAGTATTAGTAAACCATAAAAAAATTTCCCGTAAGGTACCGCCTGTAATGTATCAGGCTATAGACTTATATTTAGAAATGCTAAAAGAAGATAATATCGTAATGAAATTTATCTCTAAAAATCAAGGCTTATCAAATCATGAATTATTAATAAAGTTGTTTCAACTTTTTCCAACAATCGGATACGGTGATTCTCAGTACATAGAATTGATAAATAAAATAAAGAAGAAAGCTGAACCTAAAATATAGGAACAGCTTCCTTCTTACAATTGTTCAAGTGACTCTAATTCGCCCTCTACAAATAACATTAGTTCTTTAATCGTTTCTCCAGAAAAATCAAAACGAATACCAGCTGCTTCATATACTTCAGTTAAAGATTTAGAGCTACCTAATGATAAAGCCTTTTTATAATTTTCTAGTGCTTGTTTAGGATTTTCTTTATATTGTTTATACATTTGCAATGCACCAAGTTGTGCGATAGCATATTCGATGTAATAGAATGGTATTTCGAATATGTGCAATACAGGTAACCAGCCAGTTGCTATCCAATTTTCATAGCCTTCGATATTTACGACTTTTGATTGGTAAGTGTTATGTAATTCTAAATATTTTTCGTTTCTTTCCTTAGCGGTATGATTAGGATTTTCATACATCCAATGCTGGAATTGATCAACGATAAGCATTGATGGTAAATACTTAACAATATCTTTAAAGAAATCTAATTTTACTTTTATAAATTCTTCCGTATTCTCATAAAATGTATCCCAATACTCCATCGAAAATAATTCCATTGTCATGCTAGCAAGCTCAGCTGATTCTGAAGGGATTTCTAAATATTTTTGTAGCTCTAGTTGCTTCATACATTCATTATGAATACTATGGCCCATTTCATGGAGGAAAGTAGTAATGTCATAATGTGTATGATTGAGATTCATGAAGATAAAAGATAGTTGCGAAGCAGGTAAGTGTTCGCAAAATCCTCCAGGTCCTTTTCCTTTACGACTTTCTAAATCTAAGCAATTATTTTTATGCATACGGTTCAGTAATGTTGCAAATTCAGGGTCTAGTTTGTGTAAAACATGAGAACTTTTTTCGATTAAATCGCTCGCGTCTTCGATAGGTTTTAATGCTTTTTGATTTGGTGCGGTTGCTTTTAGATCCCATGGACGAAGACTATCTACTTGAAGTTCAGATTTTTTCTCATTCAATATTTTATCGATAAGTGGTAATACGTATTTACGAATAGATTCAGCAAGCTCATAGCAATCATCAGGTGTATAATCAAATCGTTCATATTTCTTAAATATATAATCACAATATTTATCTAATCGAATGTTTTGCGCCTTTTGGTGACGGATTGCGATTAATTCATTTAATATATGTTGTAATGTATCTTCAACAGATAAGAATGTTTCAGAAATGAGCGTTTTTGCTTTTTTTCGTATATGACGATCCGGATCTTGTAAGTAAGACTGTAGTTCGGTAATTGTCTTTTCTTCATCGTTCCATAGCGCAGTTAAACCACCTGTAATTTCGAAGTACTGTGTTACTAGTTTGTCTTCAATTACCTCTAAATCAATGTTCTTTTCACAAAATAATGTTTGCGCATTCTTTATTTTTTTATCTAGTAAGCTATACGTTTTTTGATCAAGTTCCATTCGAAAAGGGGACTCTAAATATTTATTATCAAATGAATTCTGATAATGTTTCAAAAGAGGCCTTACAAATTGTTGATCATATTCAAAAGTATCTTTTATTTCTTTATTATCCGTATTACATTGAAAGGCGATATAGTGTGATCTTAATTGTTCTTCAATTTTCCAAATGACTGTAGATTGTTTTTTTAACCAGTTTTCAAGCTCTAGTTTTGAAGAAATCGCTTCATTTAATAAAGTAGAAAGAGTCTTTTCTAATTCTAGAATGTTACTAATATCAATCGTATTTACACGTTGCAATATATATCCCTCACTTTTTATTTACTTAAGGAAGTATTCTTCTTCTTTATTACAATCCCTTTTTTTTCCTAAGAAGTTTGTGCCCACTACTCCAAGAACAATCAAAATTGTTCCGATGATGTGATAGTATGCGATTTGTTCGTGTAAGAATACAACACCCGCGATAATTGTAATAAGTGTAGATAAGTTGCTGAAAACACTTATTTTAGCTGCTTCAATATAAGATAACGAATAGTTTAATAGCAATGCTGTTAGTAAAGAAGATAGCAAACCTAAATATAAAATGGAGATAAGAAATGTTCCGTTCATAAATGGTTTAAAGTATATAGTTAATGTCCCTTTGTTTATATGGCTGACGATAGCAATTAAATTAAAACTAATAAAACCAATCGCTGTCATTGTATAAGTTAAATCCATTAGCTTGAAATTATTTGCCATTTTCCGTGCTAATACATTATAGCAAGCAGATGATAATGCCGATAACAAAATAAGAATAACGCCGATGATACTAGTTTCATAAGCCCCTAGACCATTCATTATAAATATATAAATGACACCGATAACGGAGATGAGTACAGAGATTTTTTGTGATGTATTTGTATACTCTTTTAAAAAATAGGAAGCTAAGATCATCGTAAATATTGGGATCACCGCTTGTATAATTCCTGCTTCAGATGAACTTGTATACACTAATCCAAAAGCTTGAAAAGCAAAAAAAAGTGCTGGATAAAAAATCGCAATTGGTAAAAGAGAAAGTATATTTTTAAATGATATATTTAACTTTATGAATCCAAAAATAACCGGAATATTTGCTGCTATGAAAGCAACTGTAAAACGATGAGCCAGAGTATCAAGAGGGTTTGTTATGGTTAGTGTTAGTTTCACGAATAAAAAGGAAAATCCAATAATAAATGAATAGAGTAATGCTGATATATATGCTTTTGTTGTATTTTTCATAATTTCACCTCATAGTAGTTGATTTCTTACTGGCCAGTATACGTACATAGTAAACTTTCTGATCTAGTGCTACAATGTGAACAAATACAAACTGTACCAGTACAAATTAAATGATGAGGTGGTAATGATGTATAAGTATTTACATGTTTTCAACGACTTAGAAAGTATGATTCAAAATGGGGAGATAAAAGAAGGTAAGAAACTACCGTCTATTCGGACACTAGTTACGCAATATGAGTGTAATAAGGCAACGGTTATACGGGCGCTACATGAATTAGAAAAGCGTCATATTATTTATTCTGTGCCTCAAAGTGGATACTACGTTGTTAAAAAATCTGGGAATACCATAGAAAATAACGAGATAATTGATTTTGCTTCCTCAGCACCAGATCCAGATGTTTTCCCATATTTAGATTTTCAGCATTGTATTAATAAGGCCATTGATACGTATAAAAATGACTTGTTCGTATATGGAACACCGAAAGGTTTACCGTCTTTAATTCCGGTCATTCAAAAACAATTAGCAAATTATCAAGTCTTCACTAAAGAAGAAAATATTTTTATAACGTCAGGTGTACAACAAGCGCTAGCTATACTAACTTCTATACCATTTCCAAATGAGAATGAAACGATATTAATTGAACAGCCAACATATCATTTATATATTGAGTATCTAGAAATAAATAAAATTCCTGTAATCGGTATTAAACGTACGAATGAAGGTATTGACTTGCATGAATTGGAGCGTATATTTCGAACAGGTAAAATAAAATTCTTTTATACGATACCGAGATATCATCATCCGCTTGGAACTTCTTATTCTAAAGATGAGAAAGAAAAAATCGTGTTATTGGCTAAGAAATATAATGTATTTATAGTGGAAGATGATTATTTAGCAGATTTAGAAACAGATTCAAAAGCAGATCCGTTATATAGCTTGGATAATTGTAATCATGTAATATATTTAAAAAGTTACTCTAAGATTATTTTTCCAGGTTTACGGGTTGGAGTTGCGGTCATTCCACCATCCATCGCAAATGATTTCCATACATATAAAAAGATATTAGATATTGATAGTCCGATGATTTCTCAAGCGGCTTTAGAAATTTATATAAAGAGCGGTATGTTTGAACGTCATAAAAACAAAATTAAATCTTCCTACTACAATAGATCAATAAAATTAGCGGAAACATTAAAAAAAGTGCAAAATGAAAACCCATCATTATTTGCATATAATAGACAAAACACATTGGGAATACACACTTGTTTAGAAATAGAAAAAAAAATAGCTATAGAAACAATCATAAAAAATTTAAGAGAAAATCAAATTAGTATCGATTCAGTTGAAAGAAATTATTTAAATGATTTTCATAAAGAAAAGTTGCTAAAGTTAAACGTATCGAATGTAAAAGAAGATAAAATTGAAGAAGGTATTCGTAAATTGATTGAGGAAATCAAACAAGTGGGACGGATAACCTTTCAATTTAAAAAAGAAAAAAATAAGTAAGGAGGTTTGTTGTGAGACGCAAAATAATTCTCTTGTTTGTGTGTATCGTTATAATAATTGGAGCTATCATTGTGACTAAATATTATAAAGAAGATGATCAATGTATTGCAGTTGGTAAGTATTCAAGAGGTATTATCGTAGATCAAAATAACGAACCTATATCTAATGTGAAAATTTATGAAGATTCAATTGAAAGTAAGGAACGTAGTATTTCAAATACACAAGGCGAATTTGTAATACTAAATGGAGTTTGTGGTGAGATTGTATTACAATTAGTTACCCCAAATGGAGAAATCTATACGAGGAAATATGATAGTGAGCATATACCGGAAGTGATAGAACTGAGTTATAAAAAGTAAAGGGAATTACATGAAATTCTTTTAAGGAAAAGCTGTTTAATTTATATTTTGTAGAGCACTCAAGAGCTGCATACTCTTTTTATTTGTGACATAAGTATTTGAAACGGAAATAAACTACCAATATATGGTACTCTTAAAGTGTAGCGTTTATTTTGAATAGGAGGGTGATGGAGTCTATGGCGGTACGTATAGTCGATGATTTACAACAATTATCGTTGTTACTTATGTTTTTTAGTACATTTATATTTTATAGATACTTAAAGAAAGTTAAACGAGAGAGAAAACTGACTGGTTTTGAATGGACAATGTATTTTGTCACTCAATTTGCGACATTAATTTGGGCAGTCACTTATTTTATTAAACACTTAGCTGAATCTTAATTTCTATTCATTTCATCTAGTTTACTGTTATCTATTAGGAACATAAATATAGTCCGTATCTAAATCAATGACAACATCGCTCATGATGTCTTCTCGTAGTAATTTTGGGGTTTTTTCATAATGGTAATGTACACAAAATAAGCTTAGAAGCTCTTCATTAGATATCTCTTCATTTTTCACATTTAAATACATTGTTCTTAATTCGTTTAGAGAACAGTTAAGGCTAATAACATACTCATTAATTCCATATCCATCAAATTCAATTATCATATTATCACTGTTGGTTGCTAACCAACTTTATAGCTTAAATTTTAGATGAATCTATTATACATGGTTTGCAATTTAGTGAGAATATATTTTTATAAAGTGAGAGGGAAGCTATGGAACAATATAAGTTAGTTTTAGAAGGACCTAAACAATTGAATTGGCAAACTGATAAAATTAAGTCCATACAGGATGATGAAATTATTGTTAAAACAATCGCAGGTGCAATAAGTATTGGAGCAGAGTTACCACAGTATAAAGAATCGGATGTTTCAGATACCAATCCTATTTATCCAAGAAAAACTGGATATGAAAGTTATGGTGAAGTTATTCAAGTTGGTAATAAAGTAACAAATTTAAACGTAGGGGATAAAGTAGTCTCTTTTTATGGACATGAAACGGTAGGAATAGTTAAGGGAGATAAAGTCATTCAAGTTCCTAGTTATATAAAATCTAAAGTTGCTTTATTATCTATTCTTTCGTGTGATGCTGCTAAAGGGGTATTGAAGCTAGACCCGCGACAGGATGAAAAAGTACTTATTACTGGAATGGGAGTTATCGGTTTACTCGCTTGTTATTTCTTAAAATACTATGTAGGTGTGGAACATGTGGATGTTGTGGAGCCTAATAAAAATAGAAAAGAATTTGCAAAGAAGTTTGGTGCGAACAACCTCTTTGATTCAGAAAAGCAAATAATAGAAACATATAATTACGGTTTGGAATGTTCTGCTACAAATAGAGGGTTTCACACATTGCAAAAGGCTATTAAAAGTAATGGGGCTATATGCATTCTTTCTGATGGTAATATAGAAGACTTAACATTAACCGCCGACTTTTATCGAAAAGAATTGCAGATCATTGGTTCAAGTGACGGATATGATTATCAAAAACATGCAGATTGGTTTTTTAATCAGATAGAAAGAACACCATGGATAGAAGAGATTTTTCAACATGAGATTCATTATACTGCTCTTGAAAAATGTTTTGAAGAATTGAGTGAAGGGATAATTACCCCCTTAAAAGTATTTGTCTCATATGAACAAAATGATCAGGTACATGTCACATAGCTCACGTATGTTTCGTCATGAATATGATAATAAAACGAGGGATAACAACTATAGGGATTTTTTACAGGTGCAACGTTTTGTGTAAACAAAGAAGTTTTTTTGCTCTTTCATTATGAACAAATAGTATATTATCTTTCTCAATGTACATATTAAGTAAAGTGTTTAATATCATGTACATAAAAGGCGGGCTAATATGGATGAGAAAAAGAAAAGTGAAGCATTGAGTAAATTTAAGAAACAATGGTTTAATGAAGATAATCAACCAGTAGCTGGTATAGAGTTAGCTTTACCACCTGATATAGGCAGCATGTTAGACTTGAAATCAGTTGATGATAAAAGTGGAGAAAGTAATAATGAATTAGTTTAATCTATACGCATCCATTCGGGTGCTTTTTATTTTGGGGGCAATGGAAGATTGATCAAAATAGATTCTTTTCAGAATATGTAAGTATGATTTTCACAAAAAAGTTTAATTAAAATTCATTTAGAATGCTATATGAAATGGGAATGCTAATAACATTCACTATTAAAGGATTGGGCCATAATGAATATTATTTTGGAGAGTATTATTTTAATTTTCACCGGAATGATTGCATTAAAAATGACTGGTAGTACATCTGTTAGCCAAATGACAAGAGCTGAAATCATTATAGTAGTATCAATTGGACGTATTATTGTAGAGCCTGTATTAAGTAGGAAAGTAGTCCCATCTATATTTGCGGCTGTAATATTTGCAAGCATACTTCTTATCATTCATTTCTTTGAATTGAAATCAAGGAAGGTGGAACAATTCCTTAATGGCAGTAGCATTATAATCGTTGAAAACGGTCAGATTATTAAAGCGAACTTGATAAAGGCAAAAATGTCAGAACAACAACTATATATGCAATTAAGAGAAAAAGGGATTCATGATTTAAAGAGTTTACAACAAGTTACAGCCGAACCGAATGGACGTATTGGTTATCGATTAATAGAGAAAGCTCAACCGATAACTTTAGAAATGTTAGAAAAAATATTAGAACAGCACAAAATAAAAAAATAATTTCTCTTTAGAAAAGCCAATACTACAACGGAAGTATTAGCTTTTTTATATTTTCTCTAAACGTAATGGTTAATATTTAGTATAGATATTCAGCCAATCTTTAAATTAGATATAGGCTTATTAATATGCTATATTCAATGGACCTATAGTGACTGTGGGGGGAAAAGCAGCGTAAAAAATTAATAGGTCTTTCATGTGATGCTATACATGAGATAAGAATAAGGAGATAAAAATAAAATGGAATTTTGGGAATCAAGTTTTATTGAGAAACAAACAATGTGGGGATTTGAACCTACTGAATCTGCAATTTTGACAAAAGATTTTTTTCTGGAAAAGAACGTTAAGGACATATTAGTTCCGGGTATTGGATATGGAAGAAATGCAAAGGTGTTTATCGAAAAGGGTATAAATGTAACAGGTATTGAAATTTCAAAAACAGCCATCGATTTAGCAAGAGAAAACGGGCTAGAAGATGTTAGTATGTATCATGGCTCAGTAAACGAGATGCCTTTTGATAATAAACTATATGATGGGATATTTAGTCATGCACTTCTTCATTTGTTAAATGAGCATGAGCGAGAGAAATTTATTAAAGATTGTTATAATCAGTTGAAACCAGGTGGATATATGGTTTTCACAACTGTTTCTAAAAAAGCTCCAATGTATGGAAAAGGAAAACAGTTGGACAAAGATTATTTTGAGATAATGGAAGGTGTAAAAATGTTCTTCTATGATTCTGAATCTATAAAACAAGATTTTAATAAGTACGGATTAGTACAAGTTTCAGAAATTGATGAACCAAATAAGATCATGGAAAATAAGCCTTCAATTAATTTCTTAATGATAAAATGTAAGAAAGAACTATAATTAAAAGTTATTAAATATGATTAAAGATGTTTATATATTGATTATGCACAAATAAAAAGGACAAGCATATAATAGAAATACCTATTAACTTTAAGTAACCTTAACTTTCTTTAATAGGATATCTCAAAATCCCCAAAAAGAGCACTTGCGGAAACAAGTGCTCTTTTATTTATGTATATTGAAGATAATTAAAATTCGTTCGACTGATATGGAATTTTAAACCATTATTTTATATGAAGTGATAAAATAAGTAGGGTAAATGTGTAAGGGGGCGAGGGATTTGAAACTAAAAGAGTTGGCGGATTTGTTATTGATTAAAGATACCATTGGGAATATGAATGTAGAAATTACGGGATTAGAAATGGATTCTAGAAAGATCACTAGCGGAAATCTTTTTATATGTGTATCAGGTATTGATGGTTTTCTTGAAGATCGACATCAATTTGTTGAAGATGCAGTGAAAAATGGAGCTGTGGCGTTAATTGTAGAAAGAGATGTAAACATTGAAATACCTAAAATAATTGTAAAAGATGCAAGGTATGCTATGGCAATTATCGCATCACATTTCTATGGCTACCCATCTAATAAAATAAAGATCATTGGAATTACAGGAACAAATGGTAAAACCACTACATCCTATTTACTTGAAAAAATTTTGACTGATCATGGATTTCAAACAGGGCTTATGGGGAATAACGGAGTGAAAGTTGGTTCGAAATGGTATCCTACTGATATTAATACGCAAGAGCCACCGATACTTCAGCGGAATTTGCAAAAGATGAAAAATCATAATACAGATTATTGTGTTATGGAAGTTACGTCACAAGGCTTACATATGGAGAGAGTTAAAGGATGTAACTTTAAAATAGCTGTTTTCACAAATTTAACGCAAGATCATTTGGATTATCATAGTACATTTGAGGAATATAAGCATGTAAAAGGTCTTCTTTTTTCTAGATTAGGAAATGATTTTTCTACTACAGATAAAAAAATTGCTATTTTGAATGCAGATGATCCATCAGTAGAATACTTTAAAAAAGTTACTTCTGCTGAAGTGATTACGTATGGGATACATAATGGAGCGGATGTTCAAGCGAAGAACATAACTTTAAGCCCAAAAGGAATTCAGTTTTTAGTTTCTACATTTAATGGGGAAAAAGAAATCAATCTAAATCTAGTAGGCCATTTTAATGTTTATAATGCATTAGCAGCAATAACAGCTGCATTGGTTGAAGATATTCCGCTTACAAACATTAGTTACAGTTTATCTCATGTAAAGAGCATTGAAGGTAGAATGGAAATCATAGACGAAAATCAAGATTTCCTTGTAATCGTGGACTATGCTCATACACCAGATGCGTTAGAAAATGCCCTCTCTACAATTAGCGAGTTTTCAAAAGGTAAAATTATTACTGTTTTCGGTTGCGGTGGAGATAGAGATGCAAAAAAACGATCTATAATGGGTGAAATTGCTGGAAGTTATAGTGATTTTGTTTATATTACTTCTGATAATCCACGTTCAGAAGACCCTTATGCAATAATGAAAGATATTGAAAAAGGATTTTCACAGAATAATAATTTGAATTATAAAGTAGAAGTAGATCGTGAACTGGCTATAAAACATGCAATAAACATGGCATCTTCTAATGATATCGTTTTAATTGCTGGGAAGGGGCATGAAACGTATCAAATTTTAAAGGATTCGACTATTCATTTTGATGATAAAGAAAAAGCTCGACAAGCAATTATTGATAAATGAATGAATTCAATTAATAGCTGAATAGAATTTCTAATAAAAATAATGTTTTAGAAAAAGCTAAAACTAATAACGAAGCAATTTTATAAAGAATTTATGATTGAAAGGTAAGGGTGTTTCTATGAATATATGAAGGGAAAACCTTACCTTTTATAGTTTTATTTCTGAAAAACAAATGTTATAGCATTTGTATTTAATTGAATATGCCTTTCATCGCGAACAATATTATAGACTAATTCTTTTACTTCAACTTTAATTTCTTTCCATTCCTTATAAATGCTTTTTAATAGATATATCATCTCTTCAGTAGGAAGGTTAATTTCAATTAAAGCATCTAATTTTTCATTCGTATGTAAGTCTATTTCTTGTATGTTCGAGTTAATAATGAAACAATTGATACCACCAGCTTTTGTACCTTTTTTCATAGAATGGAGCACGTTTTTTAAATCTTCTTCTGATTTGACATGCTCTAAACTTGATACTGCAACGATATAATCATAAGTATCAGGTTGGATGTAGTAGTTTTCAATTGCTGCTTGTTCTGTTTGTATGACTTGAAATACATCATGTTCTTTACTATACGTTTGTAATTTTGTTAAAGCGGAATCCAGTAAGTCCACACAAGTAACAGTACCACTACCATTTTGTATCTTTTGTGCAATTGGAATACTATTTCTTCCAACGCCAGAGCCGAGATCAAGCACTTGTAAGTTATTTTGTCCTTCAAAGTACTCCATTAAGTCCATAACTGTTTTAACCGGTTTGTAAAGCCAAGAGCCAGTTTCGAATAGTTTATATTGTTCATAGCAAAGGTCATGATATTTCTTTTCTTCGTGTCTTATGTAATCGATACGATTCATATAGTTTCAGCTCCAATATTATTATTGCGAAATGAATGGGTAGGACAACCTTTTATATTCGTTTGAATTCGAAAAATACCACCAGCATGTGGATATTGTTTTAATTCGTTATTTGTCATTCTTGTTCTGGCTGTTGTAACATATAAATCTGTTAAATTAGGCCCTCCAAATGTACACGAGGTTACATATAACGCTGGGATTGGGATACTTAATATTTGCTCTCCAGTTAAAGGGTTCCACCTAGTAATCTTTGAACCGCCCCAATGTGCAATCCATAAACAACCTTCTTCGTCTATTGTCATACCATCAGGTAGACCGTCATTTTCAGGGAAAATGATTACATCATTTGGATTACGAATTTCTCCAGTACTTATATCATAATGAAAACGAACTACTTTTTTAGTAGGTGTATCAATAAAATAAAGGTATGGATAATCAGGTGACCAAGCAATGCCATTTGATGTATTTACATGTGCAATTTTTTTCTCGACACTTAAATTATTATTTAAACAATACAAGGAACCTGCAGCATTAATACCGTATGTATCTGTAGTGCCTGCCCAAAAACGTCCTGCTGGATCGCATTTTCCATCGTTAAAACGATTTTCAAATAAATGTGGTTCAGGGTCAAAAATATGTGTCAGTTTTTCTGTTTTTACATGAATAGAATAAAAGCCATTTTCCATAGCTAGGAGTAGTACGTCTTCTAAATATGGAACAACACAGCCGATTTGTTGATTAAGAGCGATTACTCGGTTTGTATTAGTAGTAGGATTAAATATGCATAATTGTTTCTCCATAATATCAACCCAGTATAAAAGTTGTTTATTTTCATTCCAACATGGCCCTTCAGCTAAACTTGCTTTAGCATCTAAAACTAATTCTATATTACTGATCAAGATGTTCACCTCGCTTTATAAGATATTTATATAATTCGATAAGAATAGAGGTAAACCTTTAGTCAGAAGATATTAAGATTTGTACTTTGGAAAACTGATTTTCTCAAGTGATTAAAAAATGTATAAACATGGAGAGGAAAATGCATATGATGTTTTATGAAATTGTTTGCTTTTCTTGTAAAAATATATTCCGTGTATACGAAGGAAGCGAAAAATATAAGCAATTTAAAGAGAAACCGAAAGGGACATATTGTTGTGATGAATGTAGTCATAAAATTCAATTAGAAGCAATAAAGCATTTATTTAGATAGTCTTTTTGTCCGGAAAAGTTTGACAATAAAAGTATTATAAATTATCATATGAAAAAACTAATATTTAAAATGGCATGGAAGAGAAGAATAGTTAAGAAAGAATACGTACAGAGAGCTCTGGTAGCTGAGAAAGAGCGGTATACATCTTAATGAAAAAAGACTTGGAGCTGCGCAAGGAACTAATTTGTTTAGGGATGGTGCGACGGGTTCTCCCGTTAGAGAGATAGGGTATAAGCATATTTTGCCGTACCTGAAGAGGTTAATATGGCGACGTATTAACAAACTGAGGTGGTACCGCGAAGCTAACAACTCTCGTCCTCAAGATGAATAATCTTGGGGGTGGGAGTTTTTTTATTGCATAAATTTGAAAATGTGAAAACAAATAATAATTGAGGTGAGTAACATATGCATTGGGCGTATGAAGTAGCACATGAATTAATTAGAAAACATCCAAACAAAGAAACGTTTGTTTGCGCATCTGGAATAAGTCCATCTGGTTCTGTTCATATCGGGAACTTCCGTGAAATAATAACGACGTATTTCGTGGTAAGAGCACTACAAGATTTAGGGAAAAAGACTCGTTTTATATTCTCATGGGATGATTATGATAGATTTAGAAAAGTTCCTAAAAATATTGATCCATCTTTTGCAAAATATATTGGTATGCCGTACTGTGATATTCCAGATCCATATGGCTGTCATAATTCGTATGCAGAGCATTTTGAAAAAGAGTTTGAGAAATCTCTTCAAGCATTTGGAATTGAAGTGGAATTCATAAATCAACATGCTGAATATAGAAGCAGACGGTATAACGAAAATATATTCGAGTCTTTATATAAAAGAAAAGAAATATATGATATTTTAATGGGTTTTAAAACTGGAGAGTGTAGTGAAGAAGAGCGAGAGAGCTTTTATCCAGTTACATTATATTGTGAAAAATGCGGGAAAGATGCAACAACGATTACACATTTTGATGAAGTATTAAAATCAGTTCAGTATGAATGTGTATGTGGAAATCAAAATGAATTATCAGTATTAAATACAAATAAAATGAAACTGAATTGGAAAATCGATTGGCCGATGAGGTGGATGATAGAGGATGTTATTTTTGAACCGGGTGGAAGAGATCATTCATCGGAAACGGGTAGTTATAATGTATCCAAGGAAATCGCAAAAGAAATATTTAATCGTGAAGCTCCTCATTACGTTGCGTATGATTTCATAGGAATAAAAGGGCATCACGAAAAAATGTCTAGTTCTTCAGGGAATAGTATTACACCTAGTGAGTTGTTAAAAGTGTATTTACCAGAAGTGATTCTTTTCATGTTTGCTAAATATAGACCAAACGCAGCTTTTCATATCGGTCTTGATGAAGATGTGATTCGCAATTATACAGAATATGAACGATTGAAAGATAGTTATGAGAATAAAATGCTCAAAAATGAAGATTTATTTGATGCAATTAAACTCTCTAGAGTTGATAGTGGGTTTAAAGAATATCCGAAATTTAACCAAGTAGCAGGAACGTTACCACTATTAAATTTTGATTCATCTATTTTACAAGATACATTAGAAAAAATAGATAGAAGTTATACATTAGATGCTATGATAGCGATATGTAACCGCGCAGAGTATTGGATAAGAAACTTTCAATCTGAAAAATTAATTGCGGTAAATCAAGAGAGAAATACAGAGTTTTACAACACATTAGATGAAAGACAGAAAGAATGTCTAGTAGAAGTTTGTAAAATACTTCGTTCTAATATAGACTACTCAAAATTAATGGAACAGTTGTATTCGATTTGCCATCATGAAAATAAAAAGATAATGAAAGAAAATCAAAAACAATTATTTATTATAATTTATAGGCTCATTATGAATCAGTCTAGCGGCCCACGTATACCGTTATTAATACATGTTGTGGGAGTTGAAAAGTTCATCGCATTATTAGATTTCTAAACAATCTAAAAGAAACGCAAGTACTCAGAGATTTAAGTACTTGCGTTTCAAATTTTGCTATCGTGAATACATTTTTGGACATTCATCACCACGAGGTTCATAAAAACAATGACTTTTAAATTGCCCTGCAAACGGTTGGTTATACCATTCAGGTGGACAAGCTCCAGTTGGACGAAAATACCAAAGAGCCCATCGTGCTGGCCAGCGCCATTCACCTTGTAAAACTTTTCTTGCGATATCTTTTTCTGATTCGCGAGCACGCTGATAAAAATATCCGTATTGCACTGCTTCAAATCCACCGGGACTTTGATATACTGCATCACGTACAGATCGAAGTTGTTTAAAATCTAAGCAATCACAAAATACACGATTTACTACTACGCAGCCAACAAGTTGTTCACCTTGTCGACCTTCTCCTTCAGCTTCAGCACGAATTAATCGAGCTAGCAAATCAACATCGCTTTCGTTATATGGAATAAGGGGCATAGTGCTACCACCTTTCTTTACCTGTTATAGTAAAGAGTGTATGTATGAAAATAAGCTATGTGCTTTTCTATATGTAAATATCAATAAATATTAAAAGGAGCTTTTACGAAAAAAGCTAATTAATAATTGTGGAGTAATATAAAAAGGGAGAGATAACATGAATCGCATTCATAAAGAACATATCGTTTACGCAATGTCACCAGATAATCAGCCTTGTATGGAAGTAGAAGTAGGGAGTCGTCTTGTATTTGAAACATATGATTGCTTTGAAAATCAAATTGACTCTGAAGATGTTGCGTTTCAAGAATTAGATTGGAACCGAATTAATCCAGCGACTGGTCCAGTATTTATTAATGGTGCAGAACCCGGTGATATTTTAGTCGTATCGATTGAACAGATTAAAATTGCAGAGCAAGGTGTTTTAACTACAGGAACAAATCTTGGCGTAATGGGTGAAGATTTAAACGAAAATACAGTGAAAATTGTCCCAATACATAATGAACATGTTTTGTTTTCAAATGAACTACAAATTCCGATTAATCCAATGATTGGTGTTATTGGTACTGCGCCGAAAGAAGAGAGTATTTCATGTGGCACTCCGCATGATCACGGCGGTAATATGGACTGTAAAGAAATAAAAGAAGGGACAACATTACTATTACCTGTAAATGTTCCTGGCGCTCTATTAGCATTAGGTGATTTACACGCGGCTATGGGTGATGGTGAAATTGGTGTTAGTGGAGTAGAGGTTGCTGGTGAGGTAACCGTAACAGTTCAAGTTATAAAAGGAAAGAAATGGCCACTACCAATGGCTATCCAAAAAGAAAAAGTAATGACGATTGCTTCAGAGAAATTGTTAGATGATGCAGCGAATCGCGCTGTACGTAATATGGTGACATTTTTACATGAAGAATTAGAAATGTCTAAAGCTGATGCAACGCTTTTATTATCTGCTGCAGGTAATTTGAAAATTTGCCAAGTTGTGGATCCGCTGAAGACTGCTCGGATGGAATTAGGTATGAATTATGTGGAGCAATTGGGATTTACTTTGAGTGAATTTTATATTAAATAAGAAATAATAGAAGAAGGATGCTGTTGTATAAAAGTATCCTTTTTTGATTTACGGATTATATAAAAAAAGGTAGTATTTATTTTATATAATTGAATATAAGATTGTGGATCGAAAAAGGAGTAATCACATGGTTAAAATTATGATTGTAGAAGACGATATGAAAATTGCAGAACTATTATCAACACATGTCGCGAAATATGGATACGAAGGAATTATTGTATCGGATTTTCAAAATGTATTAAACATTTTTTTAGAAGAACAACCAGAGTTAGTTTTATTAGATATTAATTTACCAAGTTTTGATGGTTACTATTGGTGTCGTCAAATTCGCGGAGTTTCTACATGTCCGATACTATTTATTTCGGCTCGTGAAGGCACGATGGATCAAGTTATGGCGCTTGAAAACGGTGGCGATGATTTTATTTCAAAGCCATTCCATTACGAAGTTGTAATGGCTAAAATTCGTAGTCATTTAAGACGTGCTTACGGAGATTATGCACCGAAAGTAGAAGAGCGGATGGTTGAGCAACACGGTCTTTGTTTATATCCCGAAAGGCTTGTATTAAAGCTTAAGAATCAAGAGATTGATATAACAAGAAATGAAGCTATTTTATTAGAGATGTTAATGAAAAATTATCCGCGTGTTGTGGGTAGAGAAGTGTTATTAAATAAATTATGGGATAGCGAATCTTATGTTGACGATAATACTTTAAGCGTAAATACAACTCGTGTTCGTAAAAAGTTAAAAACGTTACAGATTGAAGATGCGATTGAAACGATTCGTAGTGTCGGTTATAGATTACATATTACTTGGGATACTGGTATGGAAAAATGATAAGATTGTTTATTCGAGATCATATACCACTTATTTGTTTTACAGCAATCCAACTACTAGCCATATTTCTTGTATATTGGTTTGATGGGCATAATCATATTGCAACGGCATTATATGCAATGTTTTTAGGTGCATTTTTTATGGTGAGTTATTTAGTATTTCGTTACTTTACACTTCGCTCTTTTTATGAACGATTAGCAAATCCGCTTGAATCTTTGGATGAATCTGTTCAAAAATCTGATTTTTCAGCTGTATCTACTGCGCTTCAAGACCTACTTGAGGTGCAATATCGCCATTATCAAAATCAGCTGCAAATACAAGAGAGAAAAAATAGTGATCATTTAACCTTTATGAACCAGTGGATACATCAAATGAAAACACCTCTATCTGTAATAGAATTAATTACACAGGATGAAGTAGACCCACGTTTTGAAAGTATAAATGAGGAAACAGATAGGTTGAAAAAGGGGTTAGAGATGGCTTTGTATGTCGCACGTTTAGAAGCATTTACACAAGATTTTTATGTGGAAAAAGTACAGCTACATAAAATAGTGAATGATTCCGTGCATGAACATAAACGCTTCTTTATCCGGAATTTTGTATATCCAGAGCTTAAAATTGATAAGGGTATTACTGTGGAAAGTGATGCAAAATGGTTACAATTTTTAATTGGACAAATACTATCGAATGCGATTAAATATTCATCAGGTAGTAGAGAGAAGATTAAAGTAAATGCTTGTAAGGAAGGTAATAACGTCATACTTGAAATTATCGATAGTGGTGTAGGAATTCCGAAGCAAGATTTACCAAGAGTGTTTAAACCTTTCTTTACAGGAGAAAATGGTAGAGATTTTAAAGAATCAACTGGAATGGGGCTATATCTTGTATATGAAATTACGAAACAATTAGGACATAGTGTAGAAATCCATTCAGAAGTTGGTAAAGGTACCGTTGTACGCATTATATTTTTTAATGTGTAAATAAGTGAACTAGGCTAAAGAACTTTGGAGATAAGTTTTTTAGCCTTATTTTATAGTGATTATATGAAATGGTAAAAGGTCATCTTAGCATGTATGATGACACACTAATAAATACGATTGTTAAATTAGAAGTATTTAATAAAAAGCTGATAAATATTTTTGTAAGAAAAAAGCCATCCCTTTGAAAGAGATAGCTTTATGAATCCATCCTATGAATAAGTGTATCAACATTAATAAGTATAATTTTTGAATTCGTAATATGTTTTGTAGATTATAATAGAATTTGTCTTTTGTTTTTTCATGATACAGTATTGTAATTAAGTAAACAAACTTAATAATTTATATCCGATTAATCCTAAAATAGTGATAGGGACCATCATTAAGAAAGAAGAAATTCGATTAGCATTAGAGCGTTCTAATACAAGAATCAAGATAATCCCGACTATCACTTCGGTATATCCAACAGGTAACATGTGACTATAGTCTTCAAAATTTAAAAGAATGTGAAGTCCATCCGTTACAAAAACTCCACTAATAAGTGCGCTTCCGAATTTATGAAGTGGATTTGTAGTGTCTTTCCATAGAAAACCTGCAATTCCAAAGATAGTTCCTCCTATAAATGCACATACAATCCATACAGATATAAAATAAATAGAGTGAGCTACATTTGTAATAACTATTGCATAACCATAATAGCCTAATATCATACCGAGTAGTGCAAGGATACCAGAAAGTATAGCTGTACGCTTAGAATAACTAAAGCTAGCCACAAAAAAGGATGGAATTAACCAAACGCTTCCTAGATTAGCTAATGAATTCCAATGTCCTGGAAGTATACCTTGCCCCAATTTAGTTAGTATACCAACAATAATCCCTACTATAATCGGGATGAGAAAAATCCTTAAAAACATATTTAACTTTGTGATTTTTAATGTCCTGTCCATAAATTCAATCCTTACATTAAAATTTTCTACAAACATATAATAGCTTATTGCAAGGGAGTAATCAATAAATATTTATCGAAAAACAACAATTGATTATTGGATAACGAATAACATTTTGTTTTTATAATTAGATGAATAAAATATCAAGTACTCGTTACTCAACAAAATGGTAAATCAAATAATATATGAAAGTAATGGAATTTCCCAAAACATGTAATTCAATTTAGTATAAATCTCTCGTATTTTTACGAAATGATTTATGATAAAAAAGAAACGAAAAGGAATTGATATAGTTTCCTCCTATTTTTATTTATAATTTATTAGAAGGAGGGCTTTTTTGCTAGTTGTGAATGTTGGGGGGATTGTAATGGATATTCGTAAAATGAAATATTTCATAACAGTGGCAGAAGAATTAAACTTTAGTCGTGCGGCAGAACGTCTTATGATGGCACAACCACCTTTAAGTCAAGAAATTCGAAAGTTGGAAGAAGAATTAGGTGTTCAACTTCTTCACAGGACAAAAAGGATGGTTGAACTTACTGATGCGGGGAAAATCTTTTTAGAAGGTGCGCGGCAAACGTTACTTCAAGTAGATAGAACCATTAAAGAAACACAGCTCGCGGATGAAGGGAAGATCGGACATATAATCATCGGTTTTGTCGATTCTACAGAAACGGTTATAAACATATTAAAAACCTTTCGAGAGCGGTTTCCTAAAATTCAGCTTATATTACGCGAGATGACAACAGACCAGCAAGTAAAGGCACTTTATGAAAAACAAATTCATATTGGATTTATTCGTTCTAAGCAGAATAATGAAATATTGTATTCTGAAGTTTGTTCTAAAGAACGTTTAAAATTGGTTTTACATGAAGATCACCCATTAGTTTCGTTACCCAATATTCCTATTAGAGAACTAGTAGATGAATCATTTGTTTTATTTCCTCGTCATTTCGGTACTAACTTTTATGATTTAATTATTAGTTACTTTTGGGAACATGGAGTAAGTTTAAATATTGTTCAAGAAGCAATTCAAATGCAGACGATTGTAAATTTAGTTGCAGCAGGAATGGGGATTTCTGTCGTTCCATCTTCGGTGGAAAGTTATAAAAAATCGGGAGTCACGTATAAAGACATTCAGGAACATACACCGGAGATAAACTTATACGCTGGATGGAGACAAGATGAAAAGTCTATCGTACTCGAGAACTTTTTAGCAGTTGTTAGAGAGATTTATAAGACTTCACAACTTGAATTTGAAAAGTAAAGGCCCATCTTGTTGGATGGGCAGTAATGAACTTGGAAAGATACTATATTTATTGTTAAGTCACTAATCAATCAACCTGTTTTACTTGAATCATACTCAATGAAACCTTTTAGCACACTATCAATTTGACCCATAATTTCAGGTGACAATGTAACACTAGAAGCAATTACATTTTCTCTTATTTGCTCCGGATTGGAAGCGCCAATAATAGCAGAGGAAACAGCTGGATTTTGTAGTACCCAAGCAACTGCAAGTTGAGGTAGGGTGAGATGATTTTCTTGTGCAATAGGATTAAGTTTTTGTATAGCATTAAGTACATTATCACTCATCCAACGTTGTACGAGTTTGTTAAAAAACGGTTTTCCCGCATCTGAATTAGCTCGTGATTGGGTAGGGATTGGTTTGCCCGGTTGATACTTTCCAGTGAGAATGCCTTGTGCGAGGGGAGACCAAACAACTTGACCAAGTCCTTCACGTTGACATGTAGGTATTATGTCTGTTTCGATCACTCGCCACAACATCGAATATTGAGGCTGACTAGCAATAAGAGGAATATTCAATTCTCGGGCAAGTGCTGCACCGCGTGTAATTTGCCCCGAGGTCCATTCACTTACGCCTAAATAAAGGACTTTACCTTGTCTTACAAGATCTGAGAAAGCTAACATCGTTTCTTCAAGAGGAGTTGCTGTATCGAATCGATGTGCATAATAGACATCAATGTAGTCTGTATGTAGCCGTTGTAACGATGCATTACAATTTTCTATAATATGTTTTCGTGATAATCCACGATCATTTTTCCCGGGTCCGGTCGGATGGCATACTTTTGTACAAAGTTCTATACTTTCTCGGCGTATTCCTTTCAAAGAACGACCAAGTATTTCCTCAGCAATAGTGTCCGAATAAACATCTGCAGTATCGAACGTTGTAATTCCAACATCTAATGCGGCTTTCACACATTCATTTGCAGTATCTTCATTTACTTTTCCCCCATGGTTTATCCAGTTCCCATATGCAATCTTACTTACTGTTAATCCACTGTTTCCGAGTTTGCTAAATTCCATTGTAGAATCCCTCCTTAAAAATGATAACTTTATTATAAAAACTGAAATGTAGTATGTATAATATAAAATTAATCATACAGTTATATAAAATTTATATAAGAGGGCGTGCTTAGAAGGGGATTATTAGGGGAATCTTAAAATAAAGTATGCTTGTTCAATTTGAAGTTAAGAAATGATAAATAGACCTAGAAGAAAACAATCTTTATAATAGCACATATAATGGCATTTACTCATACAGTACTATCATGGTACAATATGGTTACTAACGACGGAAAGGAATGATGGGTGGACGATGATTAACTAATCTTATTTTTAAATGTTGAAATTAAATAAATTTCAATTTCTAAAAAATAGGATTAGTCTGCCCAATTTCCATACAACGGTATTGCTATTTATGTTGCGCAATAGCTTATTTGGGTATAAATATTTTAACGACTAATCCTGCCAAATTTATTTGGGAGGATTTTTTTATTCTCCCTTAATGAAAGGGATCGGTATTATGAAAGAACTATTAAAATTAAATGATGTTTATGTTGAAATAAAGGAAAACACTTTGTTAGAGAAAATGAATGTGACAGTAAGGCAAGGGGATGTTATCGGATTAATCGGTAAAAACGGGGCTGGTAAATCAACGTTACTTCAATTAATAAATGGGAAAATTGAACCATCAAAAGGTACTGTTGAATGGATGCAAATGAATATGACAACAGCATATGTTGAACAAGAAAAAGAATTTTTTGTTAGTAAGGATATGATTGCAAAAGAAGCCGAACTTCTTGCAAAATGGGGCGTGCCAACGAACGATTTTCTAACTTTAAGTGGTGGTGAAAAGCTAAAAGTTCGATTAGCAAAAGGATTTGCCGAAAATCCTAATGTCTTAATATTAGACGAACCGACAAATCATTTAGATGAGATGAGTACGGAATTTCTCATTAAACAAATCAAAAATATGAAAGGTACAGTTATCGTCGTATCGCATGACCGATACTTTTTAGATGTTGTCGCAACTAGAATATGGTCAATTGAGGATAAGAAATTAATTGACCATAGCGGGAATTATACGAGTTATATGAAAGCACGTGAACATAAAAGAATGACGCAGCAGCGTGAATATGAAAAACAGCAAAAAAAGATAGAACAAGTAGAAACACATATTAAAGAATTAAGTTCATGGTCACAAAAGGCACATGCACAGTCTACAAAACAAGAAGGAGTGAAAGAATTTTATCGTGTAAAGGCAAAGCGAATGGACGCGCAAGTTAAATCAAAACGAAAACGCCTCGAAAAAGAGCTGGAGAAAACAAAGGTAGAACGTGTGAAAGAAGAGTATTCAGTTGAATTTGCCATTCAAGCGAGTAAAAAAGTAGGAAAACGTTTCTTAGAAGTAAAACAATTGCGGAAAGAATTTAATAATCGGACATTATTTGAAAACGTTAATTTTACAATTCAGCACGGTGAGAAAGTTGCGATGATTGGACCAAACGGTAGCGGAAAAACAACTTTACTGAAGATGATTATGGGAACAGAAACTACCGAAGGAGAAGTATGGATTTCACCATCAGCAAACATTGGATATTTAACACAAGAAGTATTTGATTTACCGCTTGATAAAACACCAGAAGATTTATTTTATAAAGAGACATTTGAAGAAAGAGGAAAAGTCCAAAATTTAATGAAACATTTAGGGTTCCAAGCTTCTCAATGGAAAGAGCCAATTGAGTATATGAGTATGGGGGAAAGAGTGAAATGTAAGCTCATGGCTTATATTTTAGATGAAAAAGATGTACTTATTTTAGACGAACCGACGAATCACCTTGATCTACCTTCACGTGAACAGCTTGAAAATACATTAGCTGAGTATAACGGAACACTCATTATTGTTTCTCACGATCGATATTTTCTGGAGAAAACAACAAGCGCAAAACTTGTGTTTTTAAACAATACGATACAAAAGCAGCTAGAAGAACCTACAAAAACAAGAGATGAAATTGAAGAGCTACGTTTAACGTTAGAAACAGAGAGACAAGAAGTATTAGGTAAATTAAGCTTTTTAACTTCTAAAGACAAAGAATATAAAGAACTGGACGAACGGTTTATGGAGCTTACGAAGCAGATCAAGGCGCTTTAACGTAAATAAGGGGGATTAATATGGGAAAAGAGAGTTTGACTAAGTTATTTAAAATAGATTGTGGTGATATATACCTACAAGAGTTTACGGTCAAAGATGCAGAGAGTATTTATAAAATAGCAAATCAACCAGAAATAGAAAAGTTTTTACCCGACTGGAAATCAACGAAAGAACAACGAGTTAATTGGGTTACAAATGATGAAATACCAGAAAACAAAGCATTTCTTGATGCAGTGAGAACTACGACTAACATAGATGATCACATATTGAGGCTAGGAATATTTAAGAAAACCACAAATGAATTTATTGGATGGTGCTGCACAAGTCTGAAAGATGAGCTTCCTGCACCGAATAGAGAAATTATGTATGCTGTTTCAAGTGAATATCATAATAATGGATATGCAACGAAAGCGACACAAGGCTTGATCGGCTATTTGTTTGAAAATACAAATGTGGATGTCCTTAACGCAATTGCATTAATTAATAACGTACCGTCAAATAAAGTGATTGAAAAATGCGGGTTCGTTTATTTGAGTCAACAGACGATAGAAAACCAAATTTATAATCATTATGTATTGAGTAAATCCGAATGGGTAAAAAATAGTGCTCTTTAAAGGGGATCATGCAATGCAAAAAGCTTAGAGTTAAAATTCTAAGCTTTTTTGCATTTTAAAGTACTAGTTAACCAAATTATGTGTAGATTCTGGATGTGCGTTTCACCAAAAACAAATGTAGCAAGTAGTACATGCGAGAACTATTTCATAAACAGTATATCCAAAAGGTATTTGGGGAATTTTGTCGAATATATGTATCTATGAAAACACTAATTTCTTACTCAAATCATCCTACACATGATTTAGTAGAAGAATGCACGGCAAAAGTGAAGGCAGCAAAGGTTTGCATTTAAAATTAATGATTGAGTGTAAGTGGATTGCATGTTTTAAAATATGAAATTTTAAATGGGGGGAAAGCGTATTATCATTTGGTTTCGTCACTTACCACAAATAAGTATGGATTTGTCAGAATGGACTCCTTTTATACAAAATGATTGGCACCGAAAACATTATATGAAGTTTGTATATGTACTTCAAATCATTATTTTTCTAATACCGCATTATTTTGGAGCAAGTTTCACCGATCTTAATATATTATATCTCATCATCATAGGCATTTTGGTCTTCATTATTCATGAATGCCTACACATTATTGTTATAAATAATAAAGGTGATATTAGCTTAACTTGTAGTGGAATATTTTTTTGGCTAAATACGAATGCAATTCTATCCAAAGCGAGATTTTGGATCTTTATGAGTTTTCCTATTATTGTACTATCGGTAATACCGGCCATTATATCATCTTTTGTATCAGGCAATATTAAATCAATCTTATTATTTGTATGTTGGATAAACGCAATAATTTCTGCTTCAGATATATATAATTCATTATTAATTGCGATTAAACCGAAGAAATCAATTTTTTGTAGAGGTTATTATAAAGTGGAAGACAATAAAAAAGGGTATCTCAAAAAAATTTCAACTAAAGGCATTAGTTAAAAATATAACTTTGGGAAGTAAAAGACCGATCAAGCAATCGGTCTTTTCTCGTTTTTATAATAAAGATTTGATATACAATTGTATTTTCTATCACTATACAATTATTATAAGATAGTTATGCGTTAATTTTAATTTGTAAATAGTTTTATTATCAGTTTTTTCAGAAATCTTACAAGCGTGTAAGATAAATGAAAGATGAATCAATATGAGCTATAAGACAATTCATTTACACTCTATTATGAGAAGTGCAAATGAAGGGAGAATAGAAATGGAAATTTTACATGCGAAAAATATTAGTAAAGTATATAAAGGGAAAATACCTTTTAAAGCATTAGTGGATATTGATTTATCAATTCAAGAAGGTGAATTTATAGGGATCATGGGGCCATCAGGTAGTGGAAAAACAACGTTATTAAATATGGTATCTACTATCGACTCCCCATCCTCAGGAGAAATAGTAATAAATGGTACAAATCCTTTTCAATTATCATCCGAAGATTTAGCTTTATTCCGTAGAAAGCAATTAGGATTTGTATTCCAATCATTTAATTTACTTAGCACGCTTACAGTGAAGGAAAATATCGTATTGCCGATGACATTAGATGGTGTTTCTGTACAAGAAATGAACAAACGAGTAGAAGAAATTGCAGCGAAATTAAATATTACAGATATATTGAATAAAAGAACGTTTGAAATATCAGGGGGACAAGCTCAAAGAACAGCAATCGCTCGTGCAATTGTTCATAAGCCGCAATTATTACTTGCAGATGAACCAACCGGGAATTTAGATTCTAAATCTTCAAATGATGTAATGGAGATGCTTGATACGCTTAACAAGGAAGAAAAGGCAACGATGATGTTAGTTACACATGATCCGTATGCAGCTAGTTTTTGCAGCCGGGTAATTTTCATTAAAGATGGTCAACTATATAACGAAATTTATCGTGGTGAAAGTCGGCAAACTTTTTATCAAAAGATTATGGATGTCCTTTCTTTGTTAGGAGGGAAAAGGCATGACTTTTCGTCAGTTCGCATTTAATAATATTTTTCGAAATAAGCGTACATATGCAGCCCATTTTTTAAGTAGTGCATTTTCGATTATGATTTTCTTTACGTATGCACTTTTATTATTCCATCCGGATTTACAGGGGGAGTTGAAATCGACAAGTAAAACAATAAGTACATTTGGTACGTTAGGATTTCAAATATCCCAAGGTTTGATTTTTGTATTTTCTTTTTTCTTTATTCTATATTCAGTGAGCTCGTTTTTAAAAACGCGTAAGAAAGAATTTGGCATTTTAATGATGCAAGGTATGTCAATGAAACAGCTTAAGAAGTTATTGTTAATTGAAAATATGTTAATTGGACTTGGCTCAATTTGTATTGGGATCCTCATCGGTCTCATATTTTCTAAACTAGTTTTACTAATCAGTGCCAGTGTATTAATGATTAGTAATGGCTTACCTTTTTATATACCAGTTCAGGCTGTATTATTAACAGTTTTTACGTTTCTTGTCTTATTTTTAATTGTTTCGTTAGTTACATTTAAAACGGTTAAAGTAACAGAACTTGTGGAACTTATTCAAGCTGGAGAAAAGCCAAAGCCTGAACCGAAAGCTTCAATAATATTATCGTTACTTTCTTTAATTAGTATAGGGTGTGGATATATTTCAGTATTTCGCTTTATTCAAAATCATAGTTTTATTATACTCGTAATGGGTGTACTCTTAGTAATTATAGGAACGTACTTTTTATATACACAATGTAGTGTTTATATATTGCATCTTGCGAAAAGAAGTGAATCTTTCTTTTTAAAGAGAACCAATATACTAACGTTTTCAGAATTAATTTACCGTATGAAAGATAATGCAACGATGTTTTTTATAGTGTCTATTATTTCAGCGGTTGCTTTTACAGCGATTGGAACTACAGCTGCTGTTGGGAATAAAGAATTGGTAAGGATGACAAACCCATATACGTTTCTATATGTTGGACCTGAAAAAGACAAAGTGGTGGATAAACATCTCTCTATTATAAAAAAACATCTTGCTGATGCGAATATTCCATATCGAACGGCTTCATCTTCTTATAAATATACAGAAAGTAATGTATATGTAATGAAGTTAAGTGAATATAACGAACTTGCGAGAGCACTAGGATATCAACAAGAAACAATTGAAAAAGAAGATGAAATATTACTAATCCCTGGAATGGTATCGCAAAAACAAGAATTTAAAAATGGTGATTATAAAAAGAATATTGAAGTCATTGAAGGAGATTGGATAAAGACATTTCGTGTGAAAAAAGCTGTGGAAAATTTAGTTTTACCACATGATACTAGCGGTATTTTTATCGCAGTTCAAGATCGTGTATATGACGGTATTCCTTTTAATATCAATCAAGAAGATGAAGTTATTCAACATCGTACATACGGATTTGTTGTAGATGACTGGATAAAGACGAAAGAAATTTCAAATCAATTAAATAGTATATTCGATGAAGATGCAAGGGAAGGTAATTTCTATTTTCAAGCTTTGACTTTAAGTTTGTTAGAGGCAAAACAAACGAATGGATTATTACTTATGGCAAGTGTTTTAGTTGGAATCGTCTTCTTCACGTTTGCCGCTAGTTTTATTTACTTCCGGTTATATACTGATTTGGATCGCGATCAACAACAATATAAGATGATTTCGAAAATGGGATTAAGTAAACGAGAGTTGAAAAAAGTTGTAACGAGACAGTTATTATTAATGTTCTTTTTACCGATTATCATTGCAGTAATACACACAGTGGTTGCTTATATGGCATTGCAACAATTAGTCGATTTTTCTATTTTAAATAGTTCCATTGTAATTTTAATTACATTTATCTGTATACAAGTTTTATATTTCTATATAACCCGTTGGCGTTATTTACAAAAGCTTTATAAAACTATGGAACAGTAGGGAATATGAGCAAGTAAGACTGCATAAAAGCATGTAAAAATAATTTGAGTTATGAAAGGAACTGTGATGAAGAAAATATTATCTATTTTCATTTTAAGTATATTAATGTTAATAAGTTTAAGTGCATGCTCTAAAAATGAAAACAGATTTCCAGCTAACGGTGTATTAATCATTGGAGATGAAAATAATACTTTATCAATTATGAATCGTTATCAGGAAATTACGAAAGAAAATGAAGTGTTTTCTGTGAAAACAGCTACATTTGGAAAAGGACAAGTATTAATTTTAAATGAATATACAGCACAAGCATTGATTAAAACTAAGGTTTTTCGTCATAGAGAGAATGGATCCCAATTTAGACCTATAGATACGTTACCCAAGTTACCAAAAGAAGGCTCGCTTTTGTTGGCACAAGAAGATGAAAAAAATTTAAAAAGTATTGAATTAGAGGGACAGGAGATTGCTGTTAAATACGGTAGTGATGCTTGGATAGGTAACGCCCGTAAATATCCAACGCAATGGTATGTGATTGTAGCAAAAGATAGTGTGTATAAAGAATTAAAAGCAAATGAAACGAAAATGCATCTTCTCCATCTGAACAAGTCTTTAGGTGATGAAAAACCTAAAATGTCGACAGATAATACATTAATAAATGAAAAAGTAAAAGTAGAAAAGTTAATTAAAGATCATCAAGGGGAAGTATCATTTCAGTTTGTAACGATTGGAGAAAAGTCTTAAAAAAGAGTTCGAGATTGATAGAAACTTTATCAACCTCGAACTCTTTTTAATACCATGTAAATAACTTACATTACTTCATTTAATCGAGTCTCATTTGTTTCTTCGATCACATTTGGATTTTGAACCGAACTATCTTGAGCTTCCTTTTCTTTACGGGCCTTTTGTAACATTTCAAGTATAATCCATAAAGGAACACCTTTATCTTTTAACATCTTCCATAAATCTAATTCGTTAAATTTATGCGCAGGTTGTTTCATCTCTTTTTCAGATGAACGAATATCAAACTTGATTGGATCATTTGATTTTTTATCTTCCAGTTTAGTAGAAGTGGTGTTATTATGCTCAAGGTTAGATGGAGTTATTTTAGTAGGTTGAGATAATCTATGAATATTTGAGCCAATTTGCATGCTTTTTCCTCCTTTTCAGGCGATGAAATTAGTTTACTTATGGTATTAAATCTTTTTAACATGAGGAAGTTATTTCTAATTATAAATTCAAATAAACAGATTTACAAGTTGTATTGTAAAAAGTAAATATTTATATAGGTTGTATATATTTTCTATATATACAACCTATATAAAATGCTTTACATTTTGTTTAAGTTATTATAGCATGCTGTGAATTAAACAAATGTAAACGTTTTATTAGGAGAGAGAGTATGGGGAAGTTATTTTTAAAAATATGTTTTTTTGCTTTGATGACTGTATGTTCATTCGCAACGAAAGTATTATACGCTGAAGAGAGTCAACAAAATAATTATCCGATCATTTTAGTAAACGGGTTTGCCTGATGGGGTAGAGAGGAAATGCTAGGGGTTAAATATTGTGATGGTGTTCATGATATACAGGAAGATTTGAAACGCAATGGTTATACAGCTCATACCGTAGCTGTTGGGCAAGTTTCTAGTAACTGGGATCGTGCATGTGAATTATATGCCAAAATTAACGGTGGAACAGTACACTACGGTGCCGCACATGCTGAGAAACATGGACATAATCGTTTTAGAAGAAGACTCCATCTGATTTGTGTTACGGGTGAATCCCAGCAATTCACGTGGAGATGAATTGCCGTCAGAAGGTAGGTTGAACTCTTTTGTTTCGCTCATAGTAATTTTTTGAGTGCGAATGTTTGTTTCTTTTTGTCTTACGATATAATGTAGATGAAGAGGGAATAGATTGTAAGACAACGAAATTGGATAATGATTATCATTCCGCTACTTGATCCAAAAGGAATTACGATGAAGAACATGTTCTTGTTCCATTTCTTTCTAAATATTAATTTGTCAAAAATAATTTTAATGAACGCTCTAAGAAAGGTGGTGACAACAATGGCTAGAAAGAAAGCAGTGAAGGTATTACGTAAACAAAAGAAAAGAGAAAACATGCAACGACTCACGCAAAAACAAAATCTCGGGCGAGCTTGCTTGACTGCAAAAGAATTTCGCTTACTTCAGCGCATGTCACATAGTTCAAAAGCGTTGCGAAATGTTGGATTGTATACCATTAAACAAAGTTACTTGAACCATAATAAAATGGCTACTGTAAAAGAAGTGGATACTGCCATGCAAACCGATATGAATTACTGGGGCATGCAATCCAACTCTGTTCAAGCGATTCGTAGAAGTTTATTTACAGAAGTGAAGAGCTTTTTTAAAGCAATGAAACAGTGGAAGAAAAATCCTGAGAAGTTCACAGGCTGTCCTAAGTTTCCGAATTATTCTCGTTCCACTGACAAACGAATCATTGAAATCTATCAAGTTCCAAAAGTGGATGATAACGGGTATTGGATGATTCCGATGAATGTGGCATTTAGAAAAAAATTTGGTTCTATTAAAATACGTATGCCGAAAAACGTAAGAAATAAAAAAATCTCCTACATTGAGATTGTACCGAAGCAAAAAGGTCGGTTCTTTGAGGTGCATTACACATATGACATGCACGTTTCTCAAATGAAGAAACCATCCACGACTACGAATAACGCTTTGAGTTGCGATTTAGGTGTAGATAGATTAGTAAGTTGTGTAACAAATACAGGCGATGCATTTTTAATTGATGGAAAAAAACTAAAATCCATTAACCAGTACTTCAACAAAATGATACGTAATCTGCAACTGAAAAATGTGGAGAATGGACTCTCTAAACGCGTTGTAACGAATCAAATGGCTGCACTTTGGCATAAACGGGAAAGACAAATAAATGGTTACATTTCACAAACGGTAGGCTTGTTGTTCAAAAAAGTGAAAGCATGCAACATAGATACGGTTGTCGTAGGGTATAACGCTGGCTGGAAACAAAAATCTGATATGGGGAAAAAGAATAACCAAAACTTTGTTCAAATCCCGTTTCATAAACTGATTGCGGCAATTGAGAATAAATGTATAAAAGAAGGTATCCGATTTTTCAAACAAGAAGAAAGCTATACCTCAAAAGCTAGTTTTCTTGATAAAGATCCGGTTCCAGTTTGGACTAAGGATGATAAGACGTATTATCACTTTAGTGGCAAACGAATGACTCGTGGTCTGTACCAATGTAAAATAGGAACATGTATCCATGCGGATATTAACGGTGCATTGAATACCTTGAAAAAATCAAAAGTTATAGAATTGGAAGAGAATCTTAAAGTGAAAACGCCGATTCTATTAGAAGTGCAAAAATGTAAGGCTGTTGCTTCGCGCATAGCTTAGTGGGTGCGTCAACCATCCATGTGTACTCGACTTGTCGGGGCTTGTAGCACACGCCGGATTCATCTGAGTGGTGGCTTCTTCCACAAGGAAGACCTGCTCTTTTTCGAAAGGGTGGTGCAAGTGGGAAAACAATCGTTCGTTGCCAGTACCAACCAAAAACATACTTGGGGTGCTACCATAAGGTGGCATGAATGCTAGAGCGTCAAACTGTCTAGCGATAGATGAAAAGACCTAGTGTTCTAACTCAAGCCCCCACTGAAATGTTATATCTCAGTGGGGGTAGTTGACATTATATTGAAAGAGGGATTTGGTAGAAAAATATGGGGGGATATTATGAAAATTCAAGTTGTATTATCAGGATATGGAACAGTTGGCAGAGAGTTTGTAAAATTATTAAACGAAAAATATTCATATATATATGAAACATATGGGATTCAATTAATTGTAAGTGGCGTGTTAGGTAGAAATGTTGCAATTCATAATGAGGATGGCTTATCTATTCATCACTTATTAAGGTATGGTGGCGGTAGCTCTGCAATTGAAGAATATATTGAACATCATCCGAAGGAACGAGCAACAGATAACATAAGTGGTACTGTACTGGTGGAATCGACTGTTACAAATCTTAAAGATGGAAATCCAGGAAAACAATATATAAAACAAGCGATTGAGAAACATATGGATATAGTAGCAATTTCAAAAGGTGCACTCGTTACAAACTGGAGAGAAATAAATGAAGCAGCAAAAAATGCAAATGTACGAATTCGATATAGTGGTGCGACCGCGGCCGCATTACCGACACTTGATATTGGTCAATTTAGTTTAGCTGGTTGCCATATTGAAAAAATAGAAGGAATATTAAACGGGACTACTAATTATATTCTTTCGAAAATGAATGAGGAAGATATTACGTTTGAAGAAGCGCTGAAAGATGCGCAACGTAAAGGAATTGCTGAAACGAACCCAATATTAGATGTAAGTGGTTCTGATAGTGCTTGTAAATTGTTACTTTTGACAAACAGTTTAATGGGAACAGAAAATACGCTTGCAGATATACATATAAAAGGAATCGAACATGTTACACAACAACAAATTCGAAATGCTAAGGAACATAATAAATATATTAAATTAATAGCTTCAGCATATAAGGATCAGGATGGTAAAGTTGCTTTTAAAGTAGAACCGTACGAAATAGATAAGGATCATCCGCTAGCAAATGTAAATGGGACAGAAAAAGGGATTACGTTCTTTACAGATACGATGGGACAAGTTACTACAATTGGTGGTGCTTCTAATCCACGCGGAGCCGCAGCAGCAGCTTTAAAAGATATTATTAACTTATATCGTAAAGATCTGTACCGTATTAGTGAGGAGTAACATCCACCATTGATTATTAGCCTTTATTTTTATAATACCGTACCGCCCTTTATAAAAAATACATATGTAGTGGACCTTTTGAGAATGAAATAATTATGCAAAAATGATTGCAGGGGGTAAGGAATTGTTTAAAGATTTTAAAGTTGTCAAAGATCGTCCCGTTTATATTCAATTGAAAGATTATTTGAAAAAGATGATTATGAAAGGGCATTTGCTTGGGGATCAAAAAATTCCTTCAACAAGGGAGCTAAGCGAATTACTAAGTGTGAGCAGAAATACTGTACTCGCTGCTTATGCCGATTTAGAGCAAGAAGGACTCATTTATGCAGTTAAAGGAAAAGGAAATTTTGTTGCGAAGGTTGATATATCGAACACTTCGTCAGTTGAAATAGATTGGAAAAATAAACTTAATACAGTTACCTTACTAGCGGATGAATTAGATTTAATGAAACATGGTGTTCGCTGGGAAAAAGGAATGATTGTTTTTAACAGCATTGCTCCGGACGAAAAGCTATTTGATGTGGAAAACTTCAAAAGAGCTTTTCTTACTCGTATGTCCATTGAAGGTGATGTTGTATTAAACTACGGATATGCTAAAGGTTATAGACCGTTAATGAATTATCTACTTCATTATATGGAAATGAAAGGCGTAGATATTTCGAACAAAGATATTTTAATTACAAATGGGTTTACTGAAGGATTGGATATTGTACTTTCCTCGTTATCCAAAAAATCGGGGCGGGTTATTTGTGAGAACCCGACGCATCATGCTGCACTGAAGCTTTTCCGTTTACATGGACTTGAAGTGCATGGAATTAATATGAATGAAGATGGCATCGATACGAACGAAGTAGAAAAAAGTTTGCGTGAAAAGGATTTTGATTTCGCGTATTTAATTCCTTCTTATCATAATCCAACTGGTATTGTTACGAGTTCGGAGAAAAGAACGGAACTGATGAGATTATTTTCAAAATATAAAATTCCTATTATAGAAGATGGGTTTAATGAAGAACTACGTTATTCAGGTTCACATTTAGCACCATTATTAACCTTTGCTGGCGCGGGTAATAATGTGATTTATATTAGTAGCTTTTCGAAGGTACTTTTCCCTGGTTTACGTGTAGGATGGATTATTGCAGATAAAGAACTAATTCATCATTTAGAAAGTGTAAAAAGAGCAAGAACGATTCACACATCTACGTTAGATCAAGCTGTTCTATTTCAATATTTACATGAAGGATATTTTGAAAAATATTTAAAAAAGGCAAGATCAGTTTATAAGAAAAAATATGAGTTAGCTGTTGGGGCGTGTAACGAGTACATTCCGTTTCAAAGAAGGACCGGTGATGGTGGCCTCCATTTATTTATAGAGTTAGAAGAAAAAATTCATGCCCGTACGCTTTTGCAAAAGTGTTATGAGCAAGGGGTTACATTTTCTCCAGGAGATGTTTTTTATTCTGATGGAGGAGGAGCAAACACTTTTCGATTAGGATTTTCACGTCTGAAAGAAGAAGATATAGTTCGGGGAATCAAAATAATTGGTGATACAATAAAAAATGAAATTTGGAGTTGAGGAAATGAGAATTGGCGTTATTATGGGTGGAGTATCTTCTGAAAAACAAGTATCAATTATGACTGGAAATGAAATGATCGCACATTTAGATAAAAGTAAGTATGAAATAGTTCCAATTACGTTAGATGAAAAAATGGATTTAATCGAAAAAGCGAAGGGCATTGATTTCGCGTTGCTCGCATTACACGGAAAATACGGAGAAGATGGGACAGTTCAAGGAACACTTGAAAGTTTAGGTATTCCTTATAGCGGAAGCAATATGTTATCTAGCAGTATATGTATGGACAAAAATATTTCGAAAAAGATTTTACGTTATGAAGGCATAGAAACACCAGATTGGATTGAACTTACAAAAATGGAGGATCTAAATCTTGATGAATTAGATAATTTAGGGTTTCCGTTAGTGGTAAAACCCAACTCTGGTGGTTCAAGTGTTGGGGTGAAAATTGTCTATGATAAAGACGAATTAATCTCGATGCTGGAAACTGTGTTCGAATGGGATTCTGAAGTAGTAATAGAGAAGTATATAAAAGGTGACGAGATTACATGTTCAATTTTTGATGGAAAACAGTTACCTATTATTTCAATTCGACATGCAGCTGAATTCTTTGATTACAATGCGAAATATGATGATGCTGGTACAATTGAAGAAGTTATCGAACTTCCAGCTGAATTGAAGGAACGTGTAAACAAAGCGTCACTGGCTTGTTATAAAGCTTTGAAATGCAGCGTTTATGCGAGAGTTGATATGATGGTGAAGGACGGTATTCCATATGTAATGGAGATTAATACTTTACCAGGGATGACACAAGCAAGTTTACTACCAAAAAGTGCAGACGCGGCTGGAATTCATTATAGTAAACTATTAGATATGATTATTGAAACTTCAGTAAGAGTAAGACAAGAAGAAGGATTTTAAGTAGTGGTAGCATGAATACTTTTGACAGTAACATGAAGTATGTTATGATGAATACAATACGAAAATTAAATATTTATCCACTAGGGGGGCCTATTATAGGCTGAGATTAAATGCAAATTTGAGACTCTTAGTACCTGATCTGGTTAATACTAGCGTAGGGAAGTGGGAAGACATTACTATTTTATGAATAAATACTGTCAATTTCACTTTCTTTACGCCTGTAAAGAAAGTTTTTTTGTTTTACAGATTTAATAATTGTGGGTAAATACTTAAATTTTATACATAATTGGAGGGATTTAAATGACTTTTTCACAATCATTACGTAAAGAAGTAGATTCAATTTGGGAAGCTAGTTTTCAACACCCTTTTGTAAAAAAACTTGGTGAAGGAACGTTAGATTTAGCTAGTTTTCGCTATTACGTGCTTCAAGATTCATATTATTTGAGTCATTTCGCTAGAGTACAGACTTTAGGAGCTGCAAAGGCTCTAGAATTAGAAACGACAGCTCGGATGGCACACCATGCTCAAAATACATATGAAGCAGAATTATCTTTACATGAGAATTTTGCGAAAAAACTAGGGATAACTCAAGAAGAAAAAGAGAGTTTTATCCCTGCTCCAACTGCATATGCATATACTTCACATATGTATCGTGCTGCGTATGAAGGACATTTAGGTGATATCATTGCAGCAATTTTACCTTGCTATTGGTTGTATTATGAAATTGGTGAACGTTTAAAAGATTGTCAGCCAGAAGAGCCAATATATAACGAATGGATTTCTGCTTATGGATCTGATTGGTTCCGTACATTAGTTGAAGAGCAAATTACACGGTTAGATACTATAGCTGAAAAAGTGACAGAGGCAGACCGAAATCGAATGAAACAGCACTTTATTATTAGTAGTCAATATGAATATTCATTTTGGGAAATGGCCTATACTTTAGAAAAGTGGCCGGTGAATACAGAAATAAAAAATGTAATTGGATAATGAGTAGAGGTATTGCTATTCACAGGTATGAATAATACTTATGAATAGGATTTCACCAAAGAAGTATCGCAAAAAGACGCATTAATCTAAGTGCGTCTTTTTTCAATTTATAAAAATGAACCCATGGAAAAAATAACCTAAAAATAGGTGTATGAACAAGATGCATCATATAGTGTTAGGTCATATTTTGTAGGGGTACGTATTGAACTTAGTTTATCCCGCTTTAATGGGCAGTAAGACCCCCCACCTCAAAATGCAGCGAAAGCAAAGAAGTTAGGTGGGGGATCAACTGCCCCTAAAAGTCCGATTGGTGAGGGCTGATAATCAGTGGGGGATGAAGAAAACCCCCACTGATTAAAGTTTCACTTTATAGCGCTATTTTTACTTAGATTTAACGAACAGAAATATAAGAAAGTATTGAAAAAGTTGAAGTTTATAAACGGAGGGCATGAAAATGAATAATTTTCAACAAGAACTACAAGCGTTAAGCCTTAATGATTACCAGCCTGGAAATATCGTATATTGGGACCAACAAAACCAAAATCCATATTACTATATTGAAGATGTTGCTCGTCGCTGCGGAGGCTGTGGAGGGCGTTGTGGAGGTTGTGCAGGTCGCTGTGGTGGATTTCGTTGTGGTGGATTCCGTTGTATTGGTTGCTTCGGTTGTTTTGGTTGTGGCGGCTGCGGCGGTTGTGGTAGCTGTGGTAGTTGTTCAAATTGTTTTAATGGTTTTAGTGGTACTACTGATACAACTGGTACTATTGTAACATATGAATATTGATAAAAGAAAAAAGGAATCCATTAGTGAAGCATTATATAATTTTTATTAAAGAATTTAATTAATACACATGTAGCATTCAAGTTAAAGAAAGATATTTAGATTTTTAGTTGTAAATCAAGATAAGATCGAAAAAGCAATGAGTAGATTTAAAACCTAATCATTGCTTTTTTGTATTTTTTACCATAAAATAAGAAATCTGTTGCTTCTAGTTAGTGGGTAGCGAAAGAAATTATTACAACTATGTAAGATTAATGTAATGTTAATCGATAGTAAATGAAGACACTTGAGTGTATTTTAAAATATTGGGGTAAGTAAAATTTTATTAGGAAGTGTATTAAAATGATTGAAATTAAATCTATGATCCATTCGTACAAACTAAAGAGAAAAATAGCAAGGGATTTATACGGAAACAGAGATGAATTGACACTGTTATTAAATGAATGTAATAAAATGAAACACACAGTAACATGTGAAAAAAAGAAAAATAATATATTATCTCGTTTACAATTAATTTATCAAAATATGAAATTAGATAAACGGTATCCTCTTCCAATTACTTTTAATAGTAAATTATTGGATCGATTAGAAAAAGAATCTTTTCATTCTATTGAGGAAGGTATAGCATGTCTACAATTAATGTTAGATATAAATTATGAGAAAATAAAACAATATGGATCGAGTACAAGTAGATCATTTGTTCCATTATCGCAGTCTTCCATTTGTCTTGCTGATTGTGTTTGTATAACTGGATTTGTATTAGGATTACTAGGTGCAGTTACATTTGGAGGATTTATGTTATCAGTATGTTCAATTACATAGAGGTTGATATCTGTAAAAAAAGGGCATCGTTTTAAGGTGTTCTTTTTTAGTGTTATTGTAAAATTACTGTAAATAATAAATACATTACATTAATAATATTGTATAATTTGAATGTATTAAAATAAAGATACTAGAGGTGTCCTATATGATAGTTACTTTTAATTTTTAAATCAGTCTTTTTAATAATTTATTATTCGGAGGAATCTTTATACTTTTCTTTTAAATACTTGGTATAAATCGATTAGATTAAGTGATAATTTTTCTAGTTTTTTGTGATCAAGAAAAATGAAGAAAGGAAGTAATCATTTTATGGAAAAATTAAAGTTATTAACATTTGAAAATATAGTAGAACCTCTTTTAAACGAAAGTGTATCATTTATATATTTCCCTATTGATTGGCTTGATATTGTAGAGATACATTATAAGACATTTTTATTAACAAGTAAGTTGAAACGATTGAATGAAAGATTATATGATATGTTTTCTGATATATTATTTATTCAGCATAATCCGTATGTATTAAGTGAAAATACACCATGGATTGTATCGAAAGAACCTATTAGAAAAGAACAACTCGATTATATTTTCCAAAGTTGGTATGAGGTAATTCATGATTGGAAACCTAATAAATTAATAGAATTGCCAAAATATGAATGGCATTATGATTTAATTTCTAACTTAACAGTACTACATGATAATGAAATATATTCTAAGTGGGTGCCTGCTTTAATTTCTCATATTTTTTGTGAACAACCTGTACGGATAGAGAATATCAATGAAGAAGATATATATTTTTCTCCTCTTAGATCACAAAATATTTGTGAGGCAATGTCAGAGCCTATTAAAGATGAAAAAACTCAAGATTATTTCGCCTATGTATATCGTTTCGAATGTATCACGCGCGGGGGCGAAAATATTCCATTATTAAATGTTTCTATAGGAATTCGGAGGTTTTACCAAGAATATAACCATCCAGATATTCCTTTGCTATTAAGACGAAAACGGGGCATGATATTGGTTTCTACTCCAGATTTTGCATTGAATAATAAGAAATTACGGTTTGTAAAACTAAAAGTTCAACAGGCTACAAACGGCATAAAATGGATTAAGATATTTAGAAATTTAAAAGATGATTTTCGTATAGGTGGAGAAGTTGAATTAGAGCATATTCTTCAATATCCGAAAGATTATATGATAGGAACAAATATTAGGGTGTTGCTTCCATACAATGAGAGAATATATAAAGTTCAAGGTACTAAAATAAAACCTGGTATAAAAGTAAAAGAAAAAGAGCATCTATTTAAAGGGTTTCAGCAAAAATTCGTTAATTTCACATTACTACCAGAATGTAAAAAGGTAGCAACAAATAATGAAAATGAATTATTCCCTTTAATTGCACCAAAAGGATTAGAGACTATAACGTTAGAAATATGGTCTGAAAAAATCTCGTTGGAAGTTGAACAAGCGTTATTTGACAGTGAAATTGTGTTAGCTCAAATCGGTGAGTCATTATTTGTTTTAAATGCAGATTCTCCAGTATTGTTAAAAATAGTAAGATGTAATATTGAAAAAGTATTGCAAAATCCATATAAAATGCAATATTGCCAGAAATACAAAACAAATTTAGTAGAGGATGTTATGAAAGCGGTTTATGCTACTGCAGGTGAGCGCAATGATGCGACATTGGCGTTAATCGCAATGAAAAATTGTGATGGGCGTGAAAAAATCGATCCAAAGCAAATCGTTAGAGAAGGGTTTGCACGAACAAACCGTATTTCAGCATTTATTAATTTATTTATAGGCCAAAGTGTAACCCATAAAACAATAATAAATTGTATTCTTAGTTTATTAGAACAAAAAGGATTTTTGAAACGTAGTTGGAATAAAATAAATTTACCTTGTACATATGTTAATTTATCAATTGAACGAATCTCGAAATTTGATTTCTTACCTATTATTTCACAAATAAAAGGAAAAGAAATTTCATATAAATTATATGGTAATACAGAGTGGCAAACGATTGATTGCTTGTTATTAAATGTAAATAAGCATAATACCTTTTTACCACAGCCTTCAAAAAGAAATGATATGGGAATTCAATTTAAACAATTTGTTTTTGAAACATTAAAGGGAATTTTACAACGTGCAAAAGAGAAAAATGAACAAGTGTATTTCATTGTAGATGCGCATTTAAGAAAATATTGGATGAAAGAGTTACAAAATAAAAAAATTGATATAGATATTTTACCGGAGATTGTTCCTGATGTGCTAAAGGTTCCTAATTTAAATGTTATAAGAATAAATACATCTTTTGATACACCAAAATACGGTGTGATAGAACGTGATGATGTTCCTGAGGGCACAAGTTTATATGTAGATCAAAAAGGGATGTATTATAGTACTGGTGAATATTCGCTAAATGGTAGTGAAACATCGCAGCGATACATACTTGAAATATTAACGCTAGGTGTAAAACCTGTAGAAAGGAATTACATCGCTAAAATGATACACTATATGTGCTGTAATTCAAGTATGCTTCAGGAAAAAAATATACATATGCCGTATTTTATGCATATGGCGAAAGTAATAAAGAGCTATATGACGGATATAGATGCAAGAGAATTTAAAGAGTTTGATGATGAATTGGATGTAGATATAATGAAAATAGAAAAGAATGATTCAATCTTTCTGCTTTAAATAATAGTAGACAAATCCTGCTCGTTATATTGATCAGGATTTGTCATTTTTTCATGTAAATAAGGATATCCTTTGTCATGTATCTTTTCTTTTATGTATTTACTTTATTTGCATACAGGATTAAGATATTTTTTAGAAATACAAAATCTACATCATATGGAAAAGCAATATGAATTGATTCAAAAGAAATTTGAAAGGAATGAGGAATTGTGAAGAAATTAGATGTGTTATTAATGCTATTAAGCGGCCTCTTTCCAGTTGCAGGAATTATGAAGCAAATCCCACTTGAACAATCTTTATATATTGGAGGCCTATTATTTTTTACTAGTTTCGGTAGCTATTTTGCGAAAAAAATATATTCACGTATATGTAGTTGGATAGCTTACGCGCCAATTATAACACTACTGTTAGTTATTTGGCATCAAGATATTTCAATAAGTTCCATAATAGCGAATGCGAAAATTGCCGCTTGTATCGCTTTAATTCCATGTTTATTTCGTTTTCGTACATATGGACTTACTTTAGGCTTATTCTCATTATGGGCCGCTTTACTATGGGATATTAAAGAAGTACAGTCGTTAGTTATACTTGAACGTATGTCGAGTTTAATGACAAGTCATTACTTATATCTTCTATTGTTAGTTGGAGGACTTATTTTAGGTGGATTACTTGCGATGCTATTACATCGTAAAGAGCAGGATGATAATAAAGAAAATATAAATCTACTTCAACAAAAAAAGAAACGCAAAAAATTATCATTTAAGATTCCACTTCCAAAATTACCGAAAGTAAAGATAAAATTATTTAAGTTTAGTGGAAAAGCATCAAAACGAAAAACGCCAGAAAACATACGTGAGCATAATTACGAAGAACCAGCTTCAGCTGCAACTGCAACATATGAAATGACAGAGCAAATACAACAATATAAAGAAGGTACTGCTCAAGGACAAACGAGGATGGAACGTCGTAGGAATAGGTATAATGTATAAAATATTTCAGTAACCCCTTTAATGATGTATCATTAAAGGGGTTTTTTATGTAATTTATAGATTACTAATGTGGAAATTGTAGCATACTCTAAAGTTGAGGACTTAAATAAAATAATGGGAGGATAAAATGCTTATTATTACATACATTTCGGTCTGTATATTATTTTTAGTTAGTTTTTTACATGTTTACTGGGCTTTCGGAGGTAAGTGGGCGACAAATAGTGTCATTCCAACAAAATCTGGAGAAAAGGCGTTTATACCAGGTACAGGAATGACATTGTTCATTGCGTTATTATTAAGTATGGCAGCAATAATTTTATTACAACAAACCAATGTTGTTCATTTTGCATTTCCTAATATTATTGTTCAAATAGGATCCTGGATTTGTATGATTGTGTTTTTAATAAGAGTGATTGGTGAGTTTCATTATTTTGGTATCTTTAAGCGAAAAAAAGATACGCAATTTGCTAAAATGGATACTGTTTTATATATACCACTTTGTGCATTTTTATCTTTATCATTCTTACTAGCAATAATATCGTGAACAGAAAATAGTACCTGCTTTCTTTAAAATAAACGTGAATTAGCAAGGAGTAAAAGTGAGAAATCTAGTAGTAAATAAAAAGGATGTAAGCGTCTTCTTATCGAAATATAGATTATTATGAAAGGCGGTGACACTATGAAGTATGTAAAAGTAAGTATGAATGGTGGAAGCGAACACAAATTCTCGATGACTCTAGATCGGTTTGAAGAACTTATTACTACAGAGAATGGACTATTAGAAAATAAATTAGTTAGTATTGAAAATGTAATGATTAATCCTACTAATATATCTTCTGTAGTTGAAAAAATTGGTGTACCGGCTAAATTTATGGAAGCTTAAAAATCGGTACATAAAAAACATCCATAGGGATGTTTTTTTATTTATAAATATGATAATTGTACAATGAATATATGAGCAAAATTTTTAGCAATACGCATACATTTGATGTGTAATAGATGCACAATAAAATAAGTACAAGCATATATTATATTGTAGGACAAGACCTTCGTGTCCTACTTAATACTCAGAAAAAACCTCTATCACATGAGAGCATCCAATTGCAGGGTGCTCTTTTTTTATCCCGTTCTTTAACTTTCAATTTTAAACATATCTTTGATGTTAATAAATATTAAAAATAATATAATAGCAAAAATTAAGTTAGATAAATAGAAATCTTGATGAAATAGTAATTCAAAGATGACATCGAAAGTATATAAAAAGGCGATAGTAGGTAATATACAAATAAATATAAATCTCCAATTTTTTAGATAATGTTTATAAGTAGTAAATACTTTATCCATACATATAGCTCCTGTGTTTTTTATTTTCTATATAATTATACATTTAAATAAAGGGATTTACAAAAAGTTATTTAGCTATTAAAAATATTATTTAGCTGTAGCAATCTAAATAATAAATGCTTTTACTTAAAAAAACTTTTAAAGAGCGATACTAAAATGATAAACTATAATCTACGTTAGTTTTGAAATGAATAGAGGGATTTGTGTGATAGATAAAATCAAAAATGTTGTAGAGGATATGTATGAAGAGGAAGCAAAGCATTTACTTCAAAGTATTCTAATACAATTAGATGTATTAGACGGGAATTATAACGAAGATATGATAAAAAATTTAACGAGTATTCCTAAGCAATTGACAAGTCATGCGACTCAGGAAAAGAACGTAAGAGAAAGTATACACATTCATATCGCCTTTGATGATTCAACAGCTGGTTGTTTAAAATATATGTTGAAACAGGAAGGATTACTTGAGGAGAGTGTAGTTTCATTCTCTGAATTCTTTTCAATTGGGCCTGTTCATCAATTACATACAAATGAAGGTCAATTAGCAAGAAAAGAGTGGTTATTAAATAACTTAACTTCTTATGATTGTTATTTTGAAGAAGAGTATTTACCAAAATTTAAGGAAACTTTAGAAGTTCTACATTCAATTCCAAATGAAACACCAATTACCATTTGGAAGGCAGATAACGCACATGAACATGTAGGCTTAAGTTTTGTAATTGCACAATTAAAAGATAAGAAAAACATTCGCGTTATGAATACGTCTGAAGCAAGTAAAGAAATATTAAAACAAGAATATGATATTCGTGGAACTGGAGAGTTAGCACCTGAAAGTTTAGCTCTAATTCAAAAAAGTTTTGTAGAATTGCCATATTTAACTGTAGAGAAACGTATGCAGTTTGAACATGAGTGGGATAGTCTATCGAAAAGTACGGAGTTTTTAAGAGTTTGGAAAGAAAATGAAGTGCATTCTGTACAAGAAGATTATTTTGATCAATTTATGATTGAATGTGCGAAAAGTGCAGGTGCTGATCGTGAGTTCCTAAAAGCTCCTAGAGTAATTGGTGAGGCACTTGGTCTTGTAGAGCAATCAGTTGGCGATACATTTTTAGAATATCGCTTAAAGGAATTAATAAAAAAAGAAGTTTTTGAATTTGAAGGTTCGTTAAATGAAATGCGTTTTTATAGTGTGAAGTTGAAAAAATAATATATATATTATTTTTATGAAAAAGCTCGTATTTAAAAAATACGAGCTTTATTTTTTATTAAATTTAGGCTATACATAAGCTTCCTATAGAGGGCATATCGCATATGAATGTTAAAGGTACTGAATGAAAAGTAGGTGATTTGTTAATATGTATAACCAACAAAATTATCCATATGATCAAGGGATGTATTATAATTCACAAAACTACGGGTATGAATCTGTAAATGAAGTGAGAGAAATGGAACAAGAAGATTATAGACCAGATGATGCGGAAGATGCTCCAACGTCACCACCACCGTCTCAAGCGCCATCGTTACCATCTACATTTTCTTCTCCAGCGCAAGCAGGCAATATGAAATCCTGGATGTGTAATTGTCTAGGAAGATGGGGCTATTTACGTTTGCATCGTCCTGGACCTTTCGGAAGGGACTTATGGTTCTTCCCGACTGAAGTGAGGAGAAATGGGGTTTCAGGTTACACTTGGCAAGGTGGTCGCCGTCGTAAAGTAAGTTATCGCTATCAACAAATTAGTAATTTCATGTGTTTTGCGTAAATAAGAGTGAGAGAGTAGAAGGATTTTACTCTCTCACTTTTTTATTTTTCAATATAAGAAGTAAGATTTTGATTAAAAATTTACAATTTTCACGTTTTTATTAGAGTATAATGCAACTGTTGGTTCGTTTTCAAAAAAATGAGAGTGAGGGGATACAATGTCAATGAAAAACAAAGTTGGGCAAAGAATAGAGGATGGTATTAATTTAGCTTCAGCGCAGTTTAAAGAAGATGCTTATGAAATTTATAAAGAATCGCGAAAAATACAACCTATATTATTTGTAAATGAAGTTGAACTTGGTAAAGAATGGCTCATTACAAGATATGAAGATGCTCTGCCACTTTTAAAAGATAATCGTTTGAAAAAAGATATGACAAATGTGTTTCCTCAAGATACAACGAACATGTATCTTTCCGTTGACAATAGTGATCATTTAACAACTCATATGTTAAATTCAGATCCACCTAATCACAGTCGTTTACGATCTTTAGTTCAAAAAGCTTTTACACCGAAGATGATTACACAATTAGACGGGAGAATTCAGAGAATAGCGGATGATTTAATAAGTGAGATAGAGCGGAAAGGAACTTTAAATCTTGTGGATGATTATTCGTTCCCTTTACCGATTATTGTAATAAGTGAAATGCTTGGTATTCCAAAAGAAGATCAAGCGAAATTTAGAATTTGGTCTCATGCTGTTATTGCATCGCCAGAAACACCTGAAGAAATAAAAGAAACCGAAAAACAACTATCTGAGTTTATTACATATCTTCAATATATAGTTGATGTAAAACGAAAAGATCCAAAAGAAGATTTGGTTAGCGCGCTAATACTTGCAGAAAATGAAGGGCATAAACTTAGTGCTCCAGAGCTATATTCAATGATAATGCTATTAATCGTAGCAGGACATGAGACAACAGTGAATTTAATTACGAATACGGTATTAGCACTTCTTGAAAATCCAAATCAATTACAGTTGTTAAAAGATAACCCAAAATTAATCGATTCTGCAATTGAAGAAGGATTGCGTTATTATTCTCCAGTTGAGGTTACAACTGCAAGATGGGCAGCTGAGCCTTTTCAAATTCACGAACAAACAATCCAAAAAGGGGATATGGTTGTCATTGCATTAGCTTCGGCAAACCGCGATGAAACAGTATTTGAAAACCCAGAAGTATTTGATATTACTCGGGAGAATAATCGTCACATTGCCTTTGGACATGGTAGCCATTTCTGCTTAGGCGCTCCACTTGCTAGGTTGGAGGCGAAGATTGCTATTACTACTTTGATTAATCGGATGCCTGAATTACAAATAAAAGGGAATCGTGAAGATGTTAAATGGCAGGGGAATTATTTAATGCGTTCTTTAGAGGAATTACCATTAACATTCTAGAATATTTATTTTTAGACATGCATACATAGAAAATGCTTTACATAGAGTATGTATGTGTTATTTAAATTCGAAACGGAAGGGTGAAAACATCCCAATGATCAACTAATTCTATTTGTAAGAGATCTTCGTTAAAAAACGAAATATTCTTCTGAATAGGGTTAGTCTGTACATGTATAGAAAAGGGATGTATTTCGCTCTGCGAATATATAGTCTTTTTATATGATTTGTGCTGCCTCCTGTTCAGAACACGAAATAGGAGGCCTTTTTATGTCGAAAAATGTAGTAACGAAACAAAATAATGGGGTATCACAAGTATTGAAAAATAGATTTGTACAGGGAATTTTAGCTTCAGCATTATTTTTACAAATTGGAATATGGGTTCGAAACTTTGCCGTATTACTGTATGTAATGGAAATGACGAAAGGTGATGCTTTTGCTATTTCAATGATTTCAGTAGCTGAATTTGCTCCCATTTTTATTTTCTCATTCATTGGTGGAACGTTTGCTGATAGGTGGAAGCCAAAGAAGACAATGATATGGTGTGAAACGTTAAGTTCTATTTCAGTATTCGCTGTATTAATTACACTTATGTTTGGAACGTGGAAAATCGTATTTTTTGTCACGCTTATTTCTGCAATCCTTTCGCAGTTTTCTCAACCATCGGGTATGAAGTTGTTTAAACAACATTTATCGGCGGAACAAATCCAATTGGCGATGTCTATATATCAAACAATATTTGCGATTTTTATGGTGTTAGGGCCAATACTAGGAACGTTTATTTTTCATAGTTTTGGAATTTATATTTCAATCATCATAACAGGTATCGCTTTTTTACTTGCAGCAGCAGTGTTGTTATTTCTTCCGAAAGATCTTGAGAACGATAATGAGAAGAAAGAAATCACGCTATTACAGGAAATGCTAGACGGTATTAAATATGTAAAAAAGAAAAAAGCATTAACTTTGCTAGGGCTTTGTTTTATGGCAGCAGGACTGGGTATCGGTTTAATTCAGCCTCTAGGTATATTTATTGTAACTGAGCAGTTAGGGCTGTCAAAAGAGAGTTTACAATGGTTACTAACAGTAAATGGTGCAGGAATGATTGTTGGCGGTGCTTTAGCAATGGTATTTGCGAAAAATGTTGCACCGCAAAAGATGTTAATTGTAGGGATGCTCGGTCAGGCGATTGGCATTGGTATTATAGGTTATTCGACAAATTTATGGGTGACACTTACAGCACAACTTTTTAGTGGTTTAGCTCTCCCATGTATCCAAATAGGCATTAATACACTCATTATTCAAAATAGCGATACAGATTTTATTGGAAGGGTAAACGGTATTTTAAGTCCATTATTTACAGGATCAATGGTAGTAACGATGAGTATTGCGGGCTCATTGAAGGAGATGTTCTCATTAAGTACGATGTATGAAGGTACAGCTTTACTTTTTATAATTGGATTATTATGTATTTTACCTATATATAATTTAAAACCAGTAATAACGGTAGAAAGTGAAATAAATGGTGAAGGAAGTGCTGTACAACATGAATCCTAATCCAAATGTTAAATATCCTATTGAAGGAAATCAAAATGTCCATTTTATAAAAAATACAGTAACAAAAGCTAATATACTAGTTGGTGATTATTCTTATTATGATGCGAAAGATGGAGAAACATTTGAAGATCGTGTATTACATCATTATGAATTTCTTGGAGATCGCCTTACGATTGGAAAGTTTTGTTGTATTGCAAATGGAGTTACCTTTATTATGAACGGAGCGAATCATCGGATGGATGGATTTTCGGCATATCCATTTAATATATTTGGAAATGGGTGGGAGAAGTATACACCTAATTTGTCTGATTTACCCTACAAAGGTGATACAGTTATAGGAAATGACGTTTGGATAGGTATGGATACAACGATTATGCCCGGAATAAAAATAGGGGATGGTGCAATTATTGCAGCTAAATCTGTTGTGACTAGAAACGTCGCACCATATACTATTGTCGGTGGTAACCCTGCAAATAAAATAAAGGACCGATTTATAAATACAATAATAGAAGAATTGTTGCAAATTCAATGGTGGCATTTTGACATTAAAAAAATAACTGAAAATATAGATGCGATTGTACAAGGAGATATTGAATCATTAAGAAAGCTAAAAAGGGAATAAAAAATGCAGTCTAAAGAGTATCATACCTCCGAATTTTGTTAATGATAATAGAACAAGGAGGTGTGATACTATGGCACAAGACGTTTTATGTGAAGTAAACAACTGTAAATTTTGGGCTAACGGCAATAAATGTAGTGCAGATGCAATTTATGTAGTAAGTAATAAAGGGAAACATGCATCAACTACTGAAGAAACAGATTGCAAAACTTTCGATCCAGAAATATAAAATTTTGAAGGGTAGCCAAATCGTGGTTGCCCTTTTATTAATTATAGTATTGATAATAAATCTCATTTTCATTCATTGTTTTTAACTTTTCTTTTTATTTTTTCATATTTTCTTCATAAGTGATGTAATCCAGAGCAATTCATGTTCAATACGTGATTTACTAAATTCAATGACTTCTGTAATAATTCGCCACTTTAGATATTCACTTTCAGTTAAATCTCTTTTTCAAACGAGATAACTTGATGAACAAACTCCATCGCTGCAATATGTGATAAGAGAGTACCAATAGTGTTTGAACTACCGTTTGGTAAGAAATCTAAATCACTTTGGTTTAAATTGGAGATTTCGCTCAATGTAACATCTCTTGTATGTTCAAGCATTGTTACAAGCTCTCCAATCTTATTTGAATAGTTTTCTCTTGAAATTATTTTATAATCTATCATATATATCCCTCCAATTCATGCTAAGCATAAGTTTACCAATAAAATAAAAAAGACAAAGTCTGGAAATTCATGTAAAATAATGATATAATTTAATTGAATATAAAGAAAAAGGAAACCTGTTTTTATCAGTGTTACCTTATCCAAGACTAAATTTTACCCATACATCATTTTTTTGATGTAGCTCTTGAAGATAAAAACTATTTAATTTTCAAGGAACAGTTATTAACTTAAAACTTATTATACGAGGAGGGTGTATCATGAAAAAAATATGCTTTGTATTAATTGTCGACGCTGGTATAAATTATGGTTCAATATTTTCTCTACCATTTTTAAGGAATCAGGATGATTTGAAGGGATATTTCTCTGAGTATTATGACGTTTCAGTTAATTATATTAGGGATAAAAACTCAGTTGACTATTTGGTAGTTCCCAAACCGTGTCCACCTTTTGATAATGAAAATAATCTTCCAATAATTGAAGTACCAGCAATCTTATTTATGGAAAAGGATTTTGAAAAAATAAAGACTTATATAGACAATTATTTTTCTAATAACTCATAAAGAAAATAAAAGTACAGTAAAATGAAGTCCGATAAAAAACGAGTGGCGTAGAATATTTCTATTAATCATTCGTTTTTTATTATATTTACATATCAGTCTATCGCAAATGAACTTGTACAACATATCGGGAAATATAGTGAGGTTAATATCGTTGAAGAGTTTAATGAACAAACTTTGAAATTCTTACCTATTCGCTTGACAACTCAATAACCTGATCAGCAAGGTGCAAAATTATTGTACCTTGTTTTTTTATTTCTCAATTGTGAATTTTTAGTGGCCTATTTAATATGGAAGTGTGTGAAAAGAGTAGAGGAGGATGCTTATGTTAACGTGTAAAGGAAGTAAAACGTTTCAAACATTTATTAAAGCTGTAACGGATTTAATTGATAGTAATTTGTTAGAAAATCAAATTGTTTGTGCGATTGAAAAATTACTAGAAGAACTTTTAGAAAAGAAAACATGGCTTCCACTAGAAAAACAGAAGGCGAATTCGGCTCAATATGCACGACATTTATTATATGAAGATCCTTTAAAGCGATTTGAAGTATTAGCTCTTGTATGGAAAGATGGACAATCTACACCTTTACATGATCATGATGGTACATGGGGAGTAGAAGGTGTTTTTACAGGAAGGATAATGGTGCAGAATTTTATACAAACTAAGCAGCTTGAAAATTCACTTGTTTATTTAACGCATACAGAAAATCTTTATTTGGGAGAAGGAGAAACAGATACAGTTATTCCACCAGCAGATTGTCATATTCTTGAAATAGCTGAAAACGAAAGTGTTGTCACGATTCATATTTACGGAAAACGTTTAGAAAAGTTTAAAGTATATGTCCCAACTGAAGAAAAAAATGTGTACATGTGTGAGACAAAATATATTAGTTATAATTCATAGATTAAAATCAAAAGCTTTTCTTTAAAAAGAAAAGCTTTTGATTTTATTTTTAATTATTTCTTGACCTGAAACGCTTTTCATAAATTATAAATAAGGAGTACTTCACGATTTCAGTATGAAAACGATACCTTTTGTTTAATTTGAACTCGTGTATTTAAAGAAAGTGGTGAAGAAATAATGAAATTAATCGCAATTGATTTAGATGGAACTCTTCTTTCGGGGAATAAAATGATTAGTAAAGAGAATGCGGATGCAATTCGAAAATGTCAGGAAGCTGGCCATGTTGTAACAATTTGTACAGGGCGTTCTATTGTTGATATTGAAAGATTGTTGTTAGAGGTTAATTTAGACTGTCCAATTATTGCGGAAAATGGTGCGCTTATATATAAAGATAAAAAAATGATGAAGAGATATCCAATTGAAAATATGCAGGCACTTGAGATTGTAGACTATCTTGAAGAGAATGGCTTATATTATCAGCTTTATACTAATAAAGGTGTATATGTACCAGATTATGGCGTAGAGAGTGTGCGTAATGAGATCGAATATGTGAAGAATTCAAAAGAAAGTTTTGATGTGAAAGAGTTAGAAACGATTGCAGCATTATATCTTGAACATACAGCATTTCATAGTGCAGAAAGTTGTAAACCAATTGTAGAAACTGATATACATGTGCATAAACTTTTACCATTTTCTTATGACATAGAAAAATTACAAAAGTTAAAAGCTGCGTTTCTGCATAATACTGATTTAGCAATTACATCTTCATATTGGCATAATTTAGAGATTAATCATCGTGATGCCCAAAAAGGAAATGGCTTATATACTTTAGCAGAACACCTGAATATTCCAGTCGAAAATACTGTAGCGATCGGTGATGGGCTAAACGATGTTTCCATGATGGAAAAAGCGAATATATCAATTGCAATGGGGAATGCAGTAGAAGAAATAAAAGCGATGTGTCAATACGAAACCTTATCAAATGAAGAACACGGTGTTGCACATGCCTTAAATAAATATGTAATGTAATATAAAAAGAAAAAAAGAATCCAAATAGATTCTTTTTTTCTTTTTATTAGGGGTAAGGTATTCTATGAGATTCATAGAAGCCTTATTACTTTTTATTATATAGAATATATTGGAATAAATGTTTATATTTTTCATGTTAATTGTGAAAATTTTATGAACTTTATATTTTTTTGTATTTTTATACAACTAAAGGTGATATGTATTACTCTCATATGAAAACCATGTATGAGATGAGTAAATACAAATGGATTAAAAGTTCATTTTTCATGCGAATTCTTTTCTGTTTTTAATTGAAAAATAAAATTTGTTCGAATAATTATTCTACAGCTATATACCTAAAGGCACATTCTTCGTATAATGGAGAAGTATAAATTTTGAATTTGTATTAATTTTACATATTGAGGTGAAAAAGGAATGAATGCGCGGCTAATGGAACTTATTGATGTGAGTACAATAGAAACCATGGCAGAACAGTTTTATAAATTAACCAACATATCACATCAACTTCTTGATGCTGAAAAAGAATGTATATTTTCTTTTGGAATAAATGAGACGAAAATATGTAAACTTCCCAAAATTGAAATCCCCATTTTTTTATACAATCAACATTTAGGATCTTTTGTAGTATGGTCCAACAAAAGCGAAATTTACAATTGTCAAAAATACTTTGAAATGCTTTCAAATCTAATTATTGATGGAGCAACAAAAGTATTTCAAAGCAAAAATACAATGTTGTTTACTCGAAAAGAGGAGGAACTACATACGATTTTACAAAACATGCCTGTTATGGTTGATGCGCTTGATTATAATGGAGATTTTGTTTTGTGGAATCGGGAGTGTGAAATTGTAACAGGTTATACCGCTGAAGAAATAATAGGAAATCCAAATGCCCTTCAATTATTGTACCCAGATCATAATTATCGTCACCAAATACAAACGAAATTTTTAACTTGTGGAAAAAATTTCAGGGATTGGGAAATGCACTTAACATGTAAAAATGGTGAAATTAAAACAATCATGTGGTCCAATATATCGGAACAGTTTCCTGTAACAGGGTATAGCTACTGGGCTGTCGGTGTAGATATTACACATTTAAAAGCGATAGAAGAGCAGTTAAAACAACAAACGTCTGAATTGGAATTAATTTTTAAGGCTTTACCAGATTTATGTTTTTTAACAGAAGATGATGGCACAATTATAGATTATAAAGCAGGATCCCCTTCGAAATTTTACGTACCGGCAGAAGCTTTTATGGGAAAAAAGTTTTTCGAAGTATTACCTTCTCCAGTAGCACAGCAGTTTCAGGAAGCAATTCATCAAGTGAAGGAAAAAGGAACGAATGTAATTGTTGAATATCCACTTACAATTAATGGGAGTATCGATTTCTTTGAAGCTAGATGCTTACCATTATTACATGATAAAATAATGATCATTGTACGTGATATTACAGAGCGGAAAAAGACAGAAGAATTACTAAATAAATCAGATACACTTGCAGCAATCGGTCAATTAGCAGCGGGGGTAGCTCATGAAGTGCGGAATCCATTAACAGTCATTAAAGGGTTTATACAGTTATTCCAAATTAATAAAGAGGATCAAGAAAAATATTTTGATCTAATGCTTTCGGAAATTGAAAGAATAGAGTCGATCCTCCAAGAATTTTTGTCAATTGCTAAAACAGATGAAATGAATACAGAACAAAAAAATATTTATCAAATTTATAAAAATGTCGTATCGTTAATGAATACAAAAGCAATTATGACAAATATTCAAGTCGAATTATATGCAGAATCCAACGATATAAGTATTGAGTGCTCTGAAAATCAATTGAAACAAGTATTTATTAATATTTTGCAAAATTCTATCGAAGCTATGCCAAATGGTGGGAAAATTACAATCCACATAAAAGAAATAAACGATGATGGTGTCATTATTCATGTAATTGATGAAGGAATAGGAATACCTGAAGAAAGAATTAAGAGATTAGGTGAGCCTTTTTATAGTACGAAAGAAAAAGGTACCGGTATTGGATTAATGTTAAGTTACAAAATTATTGAAAGCCATCAAGGAAATATAAGTATTATGAGTGAGGTTGGTGTCGGGACAACAGTAACGATTTACTTGCCGAAAGTTCAGAGTAAAGAACCTCTATCAAATTGTGATGATAGATGTATATCGATACGTTCTAGCATTCATTCTTAAATAGATGATTAAATACCCAATGAAAAAAAGCTAAACTTTTTTCATTGGGTATTTTTATATTTAATTTAATAAACTTTACCTTTTCTTTACCTTTGTTTTAATTTCTATTAAGTTTTTATCGGTATATTAATATTTGTATAAAGTACTGTATAGAAAATGTGCATTACTTTTAATATATAGATTCTATTATTATGAGGGATACTGTAAGGAGGAGGTTATGACAAAGTGAATAAGCAAGAGAAAAAAAGTGGTAGAGCAATACCGACGCGGTTAAATATTTTATTTCTTTGTGTATTTTTATTGTTTTCTGCAATGATTATACAGTTAGGGAAAGTGCAAATTCTCGATGGAGAGACGTATAAAAATGAAGTAGAAAAGAGAGAAAATGCAACTGTGAGTCTTTCCGTCCCGCGCGGTAAAATATTTGATCGTGAAGGAAATCCGGTTGTTGATAATAAATCTTTACGAACGGTCACGTACACAAAGATGAAAGGTGTAAAATCAGAAGATATATTAAAAACTGCAAGACAACTTGTAGATATAATTGAAATGCCGCAAGAAGATATTACTAAGTTAACTGAGATAGATAAGAAAGATTTTTGGATGCAATTAAATCCGAAACTGGCTGAAAATCTAGTATCTAAAAAAGAAATAGATACATTTAGAGAGAAGGATATTAGCGGTAAGAAGCTAGATAAAAAAATAGAAGAATTAAAAAGAAAACGAGTTACAAATAAAAATCTTCAGGAATTAACAGATAAAGATATAAAAGTTTTAGCTATTAAAAGTAAGATGACTGCAGGGTATCAAATGGCTCCTCAAATTATTAAAAAAGATGTTAGTGAAAAAGAATTTACTATAATTAGTGAAGGTTTAGCGAATCTTCCGGGAGTAGACGTATCGGTTGATTGGGAGAGGGTGTATGTAAATGATGGATTATTCCGATCCGTTCTTGGAAATGTTTCTAATTCCGATGAAGGATTACCGAGTGAACGATTAGATTACTACTTGGTACGTGATTATAGCCGAAATGATAGGGTTGGAAAAAGTTATATCGAGCAGCAATATGAAGATGTACTTCATGGGGCAAAAAGAGAAGTAAGAAGCGTTGCTGATAAACAAGGTAATACAATTAGAACGGAAACAGTTTCTGAGGGGAAAAGTGGTAAGAACTTAACTTTAACAATAGATATGGAGCTGCAGAAAAAAGTAGAAGAAAGTATTGAAAAAATATTAAAAGCATATAAAGGTTCAGAATCGATGTTGGACCGTGCTTTCGTTGTAATGATGAATCCGAAAAACGGACAAGTATTATCAATGGCTGGGAAAAGACTTGTAGAAAAAGATGGGAAAACAGAAGTTGAAGACTACGCATTAGGCACAATGACTAGTTCGTATGAGCTTGGATCAACAGTGAAAGGTGCGACAGTTTTAACTGGATTTGAAATGAAAGCTATAACACCAGGTACTTATTTTTATGATGCACCAATGAAGTTTAAAGGAACTAAGGAAAAAAAGTCTTGGAAAGAGTTCGGAAATATTGATGATTTAAGAGCGTTACAAGTTTCTTCAAACGTTTATATGTTTCATACAGCATTAAAAATTGCAGGTGTGGATTATGTGAAAAATAGCTCATTAAATATTAAACAGGAGTACTTTGATAAAATGAGGTATTATTTCAGGCAATTTGGACTAGGTGTTCCAACAGGCATTGATTTACCAAATGAAACAGCTGGACAAATTGGTAAAAAAGATAATCAGCCTGGTTTCTTATTAGACTACTCAATTGGTCAATATGACACGTATACACCGCTTCAGCTTGTACAGTATATTTCAACTATCGCAAACGGTGGATATCGAATGAAGCCGCAAATTGTTCAAGAGGTAAGAGAGCAAACGTCGCAAAAAGATGAAATTGGTAAAGTAGTACATTCAGTAGAGCCAATCGTTTTAAATAAAATAGATATGAAAGAGGAATATATAAATCAAGTAAAGGAAGGATTTAGAAGGGTATTCCAAGAAGGTGATGGAACTGGGGTAAGGGCGTTCCAAAAAGCATCGTATAAACCAGCAGGTAAAACAGGGACAGCACAGACAGTTTACGGTGGTGAAAGTGATATCGGAAGAAATGAAAAAGGCGAGAGAAAGGAATGTTATAATTTAACGTTAGCAGGATATGCGCCATATGATAATCCAGAAGTAGCGTTCTCTGTTGTTGTACCATGGGTTATTAATGATAAATCTGGCATTAACTCTGATATTGGAAAAGAAGTTTTAGATGCTTATTTCGAATTGAAAAACAATCGTTTAAGTGGAGAATCGCCAAAAATAGATGATCCTAAAGAGAATTAAAATGTACGAAGCGTCTCTAGCAATCATGTGAACTAGAGGCGTTTTTTCATAGGAATAAATTAGAAACGAGGTATAATAGGTAAAGTAGAAATAGTATATTATCTATTTAATTGAATAAAATGGGTGAAATAATTCTATCAATTATTCACCTTTTATAAAATAAATCATATATTGATAGCATAGGACAAGCTGAAAAGCTTATTCTATCCTCACAGAACACTCCTTATCACGGTTAGGCATCTACTTATGTAGATGCTTTTTTTTGTTATTAACTGACAATTATTTATCAACCTTAAGTAGCAAGCATATTAGGACTATTAGGTGAAGATTGACGGTAATATTTACAGTATGATTAATAAGAGTATTGAAATGTAAGGAGTGAGAAATAAGTGCTAAATATTTTAGTGGTTAATTTTCCAGCAGAAGGACATGTAAATCCTACATTGGGTTTAGTCAAAGCCTTTACTGAACGGGGGGATCATGTACATTATATTACAACAGAACACTTTAAAGGCAGAATTGAAGATTTGGGAGCGACTGTATATACTCATCCAGATTTATTAAAGGAGATTTCTATTGATAATGAAACTTCATCTGGGCTGAATTCTTTCTTTCATGTACATGTTCAAACTTCTTTATATATATTGAAAATTACAAAAGAATTATGTGAAAGAATAAATTTTGATTTCGTAATTTATGATATATTTGGTGCTGGAGAGTTAGTAAAGGAGTATTTACAAATTCCTGGCGTAGTTTCTTCTCCTATATTTTTAATTCCTCCAGAATTTTTGGAAACTTTACCTTTTCATCCAAATGCAGATATACAATTTCAACCTGATGAACTTTCTGAAAAGTTATTATATCAAATAGAACACGAATTTGGAGTAAAGCCCAAAAATAATCTTCAATTTATGCATAATAAGGGTGATATTTCTCTCGTGTACACAAGTCGTTATTTTCAACCTAATAGCGATGCGTTCGGAGAAAATAACATTTTTATTGGACCGAGTATTTCAAAGCGTAAAACTAATGTAGAGTTTCCACTTGAATTACTTAAAAATAAGAAAGTTATTTATATCTCAATGGGAACACTGCTTGAAGGACTCGAACCATTCTTTAATACTTGCATTGATACTTTTTCAGATTTTGATGGAATAGTTGTAATGGCAATTGGTGATAGAAATGATCGTTCTAAAATTAAGAAAGCGCCAGACAATTTTATAATTGCTTCATACGTACCCCAATCAGAAATATTAAGTGAAGCAGATGTTTTTATTACACATGGCGGCATGAATAGTGTGCACGATGCTATTTATTTTAATGTCCCATTTGTCATAATTCCACATGATAAAGACCAACCAATGATAGCACAAAGATTAACTGAGCTGGAAGCAGCACATAGATTATTGAAAGAGCATGTTAATGTGCAAACTCTAAATGAAGCGGTAATAGACGTTCTTTCAAATGAAAAGTATAAACATGGTATACGAAAACTGAATGATAGTTTTTTAGAATGCGGTGGTTCAAAAGAAGCAATCGAAGTTATTAAAGCTCTTTTAAATAAATAGTTTGGACAATATAAAAGCATAGAGATGCAACCTTTATGCTTTTATATTATTATCCTGCAAACTGCACAGCAGTATTTGCGTGTATTAAAGCAGTATCAAAAACAGGTACAGTAAGGTCGTTTTGAGAAATAAGCAAAGGAATTTCAGTACATCCAAGTAATATACCCTCTGCACCATTTTGAATTAATGATTTTGCAATTTGTAATAGCTTTTCTTTTGATGATTCTGAAATAATTCCTTTACTTAATTCATTTAAAATAACATGATGTATAAAATCTCTCTCTTCTTTAATTGGGATGATTGTCTCAATGTTATAATTCGCTAGACGAGATTTATAGAAGTCTTGTTCCATCGTTTGTCTTGTTCCTAATAGTCCAATACGTTTTATATTGTGCTCTACCATTTCTTTAGCACTTACATCACCGATGTGAAGGAGTGGTATTGATATTGCCTGTTCTACTTCTTCAGCAAATAAATGTACTGTATTGGAACACATTAATAAACATTCAGCCCCGGAATTTTCAACCTTTTTTGCAACGGTTACTAATTCGTTTTTCACTTCTTCATATTGATGATTTTGTAGTAAGGTAGTTATCTCACCAAAATCCATGCTATATAAAACAAGCTTTGCATTTTGATCGTATTGAGAGAGTGTAAGTGTATTAATATGTTTATAGTATAACGATGTAGATTCCCAACTTAGTCCACCAATTAAACCAATTACTTTCATCATACATTCCTCCCGAAACAATTTTGAGTTCATTATTTCACAATTCCGATAAGAATACAATGATTTAAATGTATCATTTAACAAAAAATAAAAATAATTAGAAAAGTATTGAAATTTATTCTTCTTAGTGCCATAATACGAATTACAAATTAATACTTATCCAGAGAGGTGGAGGGAACGGCCCTTTGAAACCTCAGCAACCCCTATGTACATTTATAGGAAGGTGCTAATTCCGCAGAGGACACGATGTGTTTTTTGGAAGATAAGAGGATTCTTGAACGTGAAAGAAAATGACCTCTTATATAAGGGGTCATTTTTTGTTGTATAGAAAGGGAGTGTCGATGCATAATTCATTTTCAAAATAAATATAGAGTAATAAAAGTTGACTAATATGAGAGGGGAATTGTAATGAACAAATTATCAACGAAGTTAGTAGTGGCAATCGGAATTGGAGCAGCATTATACGGCATATTAGGACTTTGGGGATTTTCTATTGCACCAAATACATTTATTAAACCTGCATTAGCTATTTTAACAGTTTTTGGAGCGTTATTTGGCCCAGTGGCAGGACTGCTAATAGGACTTATCGGTCATACCGTAACGGATACAATCGCTGGTTGGGGTATTTGGTGGGGATGGGTTATTAGTTCAGGCATTATCGGCTTTGCAATGGGACTCATTCAAAAAAGAGTTGGCTTTAGTGTGAAAAACGGGACGTATAATAAGGCGAATATTTCTTATTTAGCTATTGCGGGGTTACTTGGTATTGTCATTGCTGTTATATTTGCTGGTGCATTCGATATTATTGTGATGGGAGAACCGTTTGACAAAATTGTTATACAAGTATTAGGAGCAACAATTGCGGATGTTATTGTATTTTTAGTACTTGGGTTACCAATTACAATAGGTCTAGCTAAGTCTAATAAGAAACACACACATTTAAAAATTGAAAAGTAGGGATGTTAACATGCAACCAATTATTTCTTTTGAACAATTTAGCTTTCAATATGAGCATGCGGCGCAGCCTACTGTAAAAGACATTACGTTTCATATATATCCTGGGGAAAAAGTATTAATTGCTGGACGTAGTGGTTCAGGGAAGTCAACGTTAGCTCATTGTATTAATGGGCTAATCCCGTTTTCTTATGAAGGGATTAGTACTGGGAATATTTTAATTGCTGGAAAAGACCCGAGGAAAGGGAGTATTTTTGAACAGAGTAAACAGGTAGGAACAATTTTGCAGGATCAAGATGCTCAATTTATTGGTCTTACAGTAGAAGAAGATGTAGCTTTTTATTTAGAAAATGAATGTGTAAATCAAAACACTATGAAAAAAATTGTTTCAGATTCATTAAAAAAGGTAAAGATGCATTCTTTTCATAAACAAAGTCCACATGAATTATCAGGGGGACAAAAACAAACTGTTTCTCTAGCAGGGTTGTTAACAACGAATGCCGATATATTATTATTTGATGAACCTTTAGCGAATTTAGCTCCTGTAAGTAGCTTACATACAATAGAACTTATTAAAGATATACATAAACAATATAATAAAACTATTGTAATTATTGAACACCGTATAGAGGAAATGTTAAATCTGGATTTAGATAAAATCATTTTAATGGATGACGGGGAAATTATTGCGATAGGCACTCCACAAGAGATTTTAACGTCAAATATATTACCATCTATCGGCTTAAGAGAACCTATGTACATAGAAGGATTAAAGAGATTACCTTTTGTTGGTAATAATGGCGTAATATATCCACTCGAAAATCTTCAAAGAGAAAGGGTAAGTAGCGCAATAAATGAGTGGATGGAGAAGCAAGTTTTTTGTAAAAGCACTCCTACAAACAAAGAATTATTGAAAGTTGAAAATTTGTCGTTCTCCTATCCTAATAAACAAAAAGTATTAGAAAATGTAAATTTCTCAATAAAAGAAGGGGAAATTGTAGCACTTTTAGGTCATAATGGAGCTGGAAAATCAACATTAGCTCATAGTCTTATAGGTATAAACAAAACAAAAAATGATAGGATTTTATTTGATGGAGTAAATATTAATTCTTGGTCTATTCGTAAACGTGGAGAGATTATATCTTATGTGATGCAAAATCCAAATCATATGATTACGCAACCTACTGTTATAGAAGAGGTTTCATTTTCATTAAAATTAAAAAAGGTTTCAAAGGAAGAAATTAAGCTTAGAGCGGAAGAAACGTTAAAAATTTGTGGTTTGTATCCATTTCGTAATTGGCCAATTCAGGCATTAAGTTATGGACAAAAAAAGAGAGTAACAATTGCATCTGTACTAACAACAAATCCTAAACTGGTCATTTTAGATGAACCGACAGCGGGACAAGATTATTATCATTACAAACAATTTATGTCGTTTATTAAAAAACTAGCTGCAAAGGGAATATCTTTTATTTTTATCACACACGATATGAATCTCGCATTAGAATATGCAGACAGAGCAATCATTTTACATGAAGGGGAAATTATTGCAAATAATACTGCGTCTATTGTATTAAGTCATTCAAAAACGCTACAAAGAGCGAGCCTAAGGGAAAGTTCTTTATTCAAGCTAGTTAATTTTAGTGGAATTTCCTATCCTGAAAGGTTTATAGAACTTTATTTTGAGGTTACTAGGAGGGAGGAACATGTATAGTACATACTTTCATCGTATGGATGGAGCAGTGAAATTGTTGTTATTTATTTTTTGTATGACGCTTACTTTTTTGTTTTTTGATTTTCGTATATTGTTTATAGTATTTGTGATTGGCTGTATCGGACTTCTAATTGCAAAAATTCCATTTCGTAAAATTTTAATAGTTTTTAGTGTTATATTTACATTTAGTTTATTAAATTCTGTCATGATTTTATTTATTACACCAACCCATGGATCTGAATTAACTGAATCATATACTTCGTTTTTACATATCGGATATGCGACAATTACTTATGAAACAATATTTTATGCGGCTACACTTTCATTAAAATATTTTACTTTATTACCATTTACACTTATTTTTATTTATACGACTGATCCAAGTGAATTTGTGAGTAGCTTAAGTAAATTTCGAATTCATTATAAGATAACCTATGCAATAAAAATTGCGTTACGTTATATACCTGATATTCAGTCTGAATATAAAATTATTAAACATGCACAAGAGGCGAGAGGAGTAGCCTTTGAAAAAGGAGAAGCAAGTTTATGGACTCGTATGAAAAACCGTGTCTTAATTTTCTGGCCTTTAATTATTCATTCACTAGAGAGAATCGATACAGTTTCAAATGCAATGGATTTAAGAGGATTTGGAAAAAAAGATAAACGTACGTGGTTTTATACAAATAAAGCTGAAAGCGGGGATTTCATTGCTTTATTTATAGGCGTTTTTATTTTAATTGTAGCAGTATATTTAAAGTTACATGTATTTCAAAACTTTTGGTATCCATTTTAAAGCACTCTCAAATAAGTAAAAGCACTCTCAAATGAGTGCTTTTACTTATTTTTTTGTAGACATGCTCAAAAAAAGGATATTTACATAATGTATAATACGAACCAGTTAAAATGATCAACTACCTATTAGTTTTCAAACCAAAAGGAGGAGAAATTATGAGTTACGGTGGTTCTTGTGGTTTTGGTGGAGGTTTCGCTTTATTAGTTGTGTTATTTATTTTATTAATTATCGTAGGATGCAGCTGCTGGGGCGGAGGGTACTAATTTCTAATTAGTCTCCACAAATGTAAACTAAAAAAACATAGAAGATACTTATGTATCGATACAAATAAAAAAGGAGCATAAATGCTCCTTTTTTATTTGTTTTCAGATGAGTTCGTATTCCATTTTGGAAATGTAATTGTCAAAGATGTACCCTTATTAATAACGCTTCGGATTTTTAAACTACCTTGCATCGTTTCAATGATCTTAACAGCAACCATGGTACCTAAACCTGTACCTTTCGTTTTCGTACTAAAATATGGTTCGCCAAATCGATTTATTTGCTCTTGTGACATACCAATGCCGCTGTCCTCAATTCGTATAATAACTTTATTATTACTACTAGATGAAGAGATATTTAAAGTACCACCATTAGGCATTGCTTCAATACCATTTTTTATTAAGTTTAAAAAACATTGTTGAAAGTGCTGTTTATTACCAACAATCGTTGCCTTAGAGAAATCTTTTGTAATATGTATTGTATTCATATTACATAATGGAAAAATCATATTAATAACTCGATTTAACTCTTGTTCTACTGAAATATGATCTAATTTTTCTGGAGCAGGCTTGGCAAACGTTAAGTAATCATCGATAATTTCTTGGGCACGATTTAACTCTTCAAGTATATGTTTAATATACTCGTCTCTCGATTCAGGAGTTAAATTCGGTGTTTTTAAAAGCTGTGTAAATCCTTTTACGACAGTTAAGGGATTTCTTACTTCGTGCGATATACTAGCAGCGAGTTGGCTAACAATCTCCATTTTTTCCATTTTTATTAATTTTGATCGCATACTTACTGCATCTTTTATAACTTCATTTATATAAACAATAAATAACATTAAAGTAGTCGGTAATATTATGAAATAAATAATATATAAATTATTTACTTCAAAATCTGATAAAGTTAATACAATTACGGTTGTAAATATTGCTAGAAAAAATGTTAAAAACATTGCATAAGCTACTTTAAGTTTTCTATTATATGTATTAAATTTTGAAGATGCGAATGCTGTAATAATGAACATTATCCCGTAAACAATGACAGTTAGCATGTTAAAGCCATAAAATAAAAATCTTGTAATTAGTAAAATTGTAAACAATATGATACCGACAGGGAACCCGCCATAAAGTGTACCAATTATGACTGGAATTTGTCTTAAATCATGAATACAGCTCTCATCCATATAGATAGGGTATCTCATACATAAAATAAGTGGGATACTTGAACAAAGAGTAATAAGTAGTGTTTTATATTTCTTTATATAGCGCCCGTTATCATATATAAAATAAAAAATAAATATACTACTTAAAATGTAAAGAAGGTTATTTAATACATTTTGATTAATATAAACAAAGTTCATAATATTTTCCTCGTTATTTTGAATTTCCATTTTATATGTATTATACATGATAACATGTATTGAGTTGAACAAATCTTGATAATACAAGGTTTGTTTGGCTAGCTAAAGCAACTTTTACCGGAATTTTTTACTGCTTCTTCCCGCATATTCGGTAAAACATGAAAATAAACCCTAAGCGTTAATGAAATGTCTGTATGATCTAATCTCTCACTGATAATTTTAGGACTAACTCCGTGTTTCAATAGTATAGTTGCGTGTGTATGTCTTAAATCATGAATTTTAATTTTTTTCACTGCTGTATTTTTTATTTCCTTATAAAACTTTTCCCTGAAAACATTTCTGAATAAAACCCCACCCGACTTATTGCAATTAATTAAATCTAAATCTTTATAAGCAGAAACCGTTCGTAATTTCTCTTTATTAATTTGTATTCGATGCAATAGGAGTATGTAATTATTTGAAATACCAGTATCTAGTGCTGATTTATAGCATTTTTGAATGTGCATAACATTTAATTTATGAAGTGCAATCTTTCCTATGCTAGGTATAAACATGGTGGGGTACATTGCTACTATAAAAAACGTAGCTATTTCTTTCTAAACTCATCCTTTTAATTTCTAACCACTGAACCAGATAGTCTTTTAAAGTAAGCTTAGATGGCTACACAAAAATCCCTTCATTTAACTCCGTAATTTTTTTCGCCACATCTTTCTCAGCTTCTTTTTTCGTCTTATAATCAGAGAACCACTTCTGTTTTCTTTTTCCTGTCTCTAGATCAATAACAATACAGTACTTATTTCCTCTTTTTCGAATATGTCCTTTCACTCAATACACTCCTTCATTTTGTTTTGAATCATGTTGTATAAGTCTAGTTGTAATTTTGATGCTATGAAAATTACATGTTTGGACATATCAGCGATAGATACATTTTACCATATATGAACAAATTCAGTTATAGGATACGATTGTCAGATGCTACTAATTTAATATTTATAATATTCAGAAAATCAAGCTGTGTAATCAATGGCAATATAAAACAATTCAAGGGGAGGAAGAAAGATGAAAAAGTTATTAGCAGTATTTTTTGCATTAGCATTAGTATTTACGGGTATTGGTTCTACACCAACTATGGTAGTGGGAAATGTTGAGTCAATACTTTGGGTGGATGATGACTTACAATTAAAGCATTATGTTATGAATAAAAAGCCGCTATATAATAGTCCAGGCAACCCAAATGCAGTAGGTTATGTTGAGTGGCAAAATGTTACTGTAAACCAAGTATGGTATTTAATTAATACACCTTTAGAACAAAAATGGATTGGTTATAACGTGTAAAAAGGCACTCATTATGAGTGCTTTTTATTTACATATTGAGAGAAATATTGTACGAAGCTACCAGAAGGGGGAAAATGCGGTATAAGAAAAAAGGACTAGCAGTCGTACCTGCTGTCCTTTATAGGAGAAAAATTATTCTGGATTAGAACTACGAATAACCAGAAACGTGCTTAAAAACAGTGTTGTCAAAGATGTAATAATCTATGCAACAAAAACACTTAGTCGGAATTCAAAACACCAAAATGGCTTGCATTGGTAACAGGCTCAAGACTAGTATATGTAAAATCAAAAATCTCATACAAAAAGCAGACAACAATTTTGGTTGTCTGCCAGTGAGTCGAACGAGTTAGCTAATTGTGATAAATTGCTTTCCCATTACAAGAAGAGTGATGCTGCTAGTTCAAACAGCTTGTAAGTATTGTTCTCGTTATTTTAAAAAATATACAGAGGAAGCAGATAAGTGAAGAACCTACCTGCCTACAACTGTAACAAAAGAAAGAGGTATTAGCCGTGGATACGGCGGCTTGAAAATAGTATGTATTTTTATTAAAAAAATATTCAAGGGGTGAAGATACATGGAATATTTGATAAACGGTGTCTATGAAATTACTCAGTTAATCAGTAAAGAAAAAGAGAAAAACAATGAGTTAATATAACAACAAAAAAGTAAAACTAGACGGCCATGTATTTGATAGTAAGGCAGAGACAGATTATTAATCCGGATTAAAAATACGTCAAGCTGCAGGTGAAATTAATAGCTTTGAATTACAACCAAGGCTTAAATGAAATGATCATGATTATTGTATGTACGTTTTTAATGTATGTGAAGCCTTTATTTCATAAGAACGGGAAAAGAGCACACATATAAGCGTGCTCTTCGATAAGAAAGGTAGATCTCTATGAGCGGAGAGACTACATACAATATCCATATGTTTGTTTTTTTTAAATGTGAAGAAAAAATCAACAAAATGTCAACGGAAAATCAACAAAAACGCTATTTGGTAAGTATTTTTAAAAAAGAGCGCCTTGTAAAGGCACTCTTTGCAAGTTTTTTGTCTACTGTCGTGTTTTTTTTAAAGAGGTGAAAGCTGTTATCCCACTTATAAAACTAGGCAGTAGGCTCCAAAAGAAGAACCCCCATCGACCAGTTAATAGGCTGACAGTTAAGAAAAGGAGTGGTACTAAAATAACCATTATTAAAGATATTCTTTGATATAGATTCATATAAAAACGCCCCTTTATAGATAAATGATATTGTATGTATGTTTACAATTGAGTAGCGTTGGAAGTTCATTATTTACAATAAAAATTTCATATTGTATGTATTTGAAATACCAAAAAAGAGCACTAAATAAAGTGCTCTTTAAGGGAAAAGTGAGATATTGAAAAGTTAATTAGGGTTTTTGCTTCGAGATAATATATGACCATTCCATCATAATGTGACGATGAATCACAAAAGAGCAGCTAGCAAAAGCTAACAGCTCGGTTCTCGGCCAAGAGAATTAGAGTGGGAAAAATTTAAGGCGGATCTTTTAAAGCCTTGTCTATATTATTTACGGAATATTGAGTTTTATTCAAGTGATGAGAGAAGTAGGATATTAACCTGGATATGCGCAATTTCATATCCTATAAGTAATAAATTAATGATGGAGTAGATTAAGAATGGATGATCCAATTAAGGAGATAGTTGGTGCTTGGTTTGTTGCAGTAGGGACAATTATTGCTGCGATTGGGAGTACCCCTTTAAAAAGTTTGAACAGTGAAATAAGAAAAGACTTGAGCATATGGGGCAATGTATTACAGGCGACGGGGAATGGTCTGGAAGCTGATGGGCAACAAGAAATATCCCTTGAATTTATTGGTCACGGAATCCAATCAATCGGTAATATAACGGTTCTAACAGGACTCATTATAGATTTTGAAGATGAAACGCAAAAAAAATTAGTGATTGCAGGGAACTGGGTACAGACATTAGGTGGTGTTACCGCAATAGGTGAGGAAATAGAGGATAGTTCAAATATAGATGAATCGTATAACATTTTGGGGAATCTGTTACAAGCGACAGGTAATTCATTGCAGGCAATAGGCGGGATAGATGAATTGAAAGCCAGTCGGGATAAAAGGGAGGAGGTTTTTGAGGAGGATGGACAGCTTATAGTAATTACGGGGAGTTGGGTCCAAGCAGTTGGCTCAGTAGTTTCATTAATCGGTCAAATAAAAGAAGAAAGCCAAGAGATAGAAGAAAATAATTTACAAGGAACTTAACAAAATAATCCTTTTACGAAAAAGGCCCCGTTGTCCCCAACAGAACCTTTCCTAAAATGGCAAAGAGTAACTCTTACCCTACTCTTTGTTTATATAGTAAAGGAATGTTAGCAAAAATCCAAGACTCTTTATATTGAGAAATAAAGAAAAAATTATAAAGAATCTAATCTTTTTTTCATAAATTAAAGAGCAGCTAGCAAAAGCTAACTGCTCATTCCAGAAGGAGAATTCAATGGAAAAGTATCTAAGAAAAGCGTTATCAACAGTATGTACAGGATTTTAAATTTTATTCGGACAAACTTAAAAAGAGCACCTTTGAACAGTGCTCTTTAAGAGAAAAGTGAATTAGGTTTTTTTACTTCGAGATAATATATGACTATTTCATCATAATGTGACGATGAATCACAAAAAAGCAGTCAGCAAAGGCTAACTGCTTGGTTCTCCAAGGGGGAACAAGGAGAAAGTAACTTAATGGGTTGTCTACATTATTGACGGAATAATGGGTTTTATTCAGGGGAGGTACTAATTATGTAGTTTACATGAGAAGTCCTATTAACATCCAAGCTGCCCCGATTAGAATTAAAGTTTCGAATGTAATCCAAAACTTTCTTTTTTCTGGTTTTTGAAATTCTTTAGTTACAGAAAATATGGCAGTTATTCCTACAGTTAATTGTTCTTTGAAAAGAGTATAACGTGGGGATAGTGTATCTATGCGCTCACAATCAATGATCATAGCCCTGTTATCAAAATGTTACCGGAGAACGGGAAAGGGCGGTAAAAACCCGCAAAAAGGAAGAAAGACCAATTATATTTATATATTCAGCCACAGTGTGAGTGTCGTGGCTTTTGTGTTTTTTATTAAATTTAGTATTTTCTCTACTAGATTCATAAGTGACATAAAGGAATTTATAAAAAAGGTTACTTCCCATTAACTTTGGATACAAGAATAGTGTAGTAATGAAGATTTTGCTATTCATTTTTCGAATATTACTTTAAAATTTAAATGAAAAGATAGTATTACTTTTGATTAATTTTAAATGTCTAAATAGAGGGTGAATGCTAGTGTTTAAAATTACACAACAGGACCAAAAGGATTTTAAAAAAAATCTGCTTTATAAAAAAGATAAGAGATTTGTTGAATTTATCGTAGATAGTTATGTACATACCAAGGAGTTTTCTAATGATACTGATAGTTTATCTAATAAGGATAAATTAATGGAGTTAGAAAAAAATGATATAAAGTATGTTAAAGCAAGAATAGAAAGTTTATCTGAGTACCATGATCCACTTAAAATGGATTCAATGATTCTACCAGCTGTTACGGTTTTATTTTCTGCACTTGCAACTGGATTTTTCGTTAATGCAAAGATGATTAATGGATCCACTAATTCTATGCAGATTAGTGGATTTACCGTAACAGGTTTCTGGATTTTTACAATCATAACTTTTATTCTTTTCGTATTGAGACCTGGGAAAAAGAAGCATAGTAAGATTATTTTCTTTAGTAAACTGGTTGACATTTGTATTGAAGAGAAAGAGCTAGAAGAAAAGAGAAGAGAGCAGAAAGAGAAAGAAAAGAAAGAACAGGAAAAGAGAAGAGAACAGAAAGAGAAAGAACAGAAAGAGAAAGAACAGGAAGAACAGGAAAAGAGAAGAGAACAGAAAGAAAAAGAAGAACAGAAAGAGCAGGAAAATCAGCGGAAAGAGAGTGTTTATAAGCTAGTATGTTTATACCTTGAAAAACTAGTTAAGCAAGAAGAAATGAAGGAAGTAAAAAGAAGCAGAAGAAAACGATATAGAAAAAGATGATTCGGAAAAAAGCACCCATTTAGGTGCTTTTTTCTTTGTTATATAGAAATTATACATTAAACGTAATGCGGTGGTGGAATAGGTAGACACTGTAGTAACTCAGATACGTTCCTAGGTAAGTGATGATAGTCGTCTTTAATAAAACAACTCTATGTAAGGTGCAAATCCTTACCCGCATACTAGAACAAAATGGACATTTGGTCTAAATAAGTATATAAATATGAAGAATCTAATTATTTGATTCATATTTAAACCAAGGGGTACAAATTCGATGCGACGTGAAAAGGATTTGTTGAAACAATGGAAGGCAGATTTGCAAAATATTCAAGAAGAGAAAAGGCTGATGAAGAAGGCTAAGAAAAAGAATAAGAAATATAGCATTCCTGGTAATACAGCTGACTTCATGGATGGTAAAAATACTTATCGCAAAGAGAATGGGATATGGAAGCAAAGAAATAAATAATATGAGGATAAATAAGTTTGATTTAGTTAATAGCAATTATTGTAGGCGCTGCCGTGATCTGGTGGCGTCTTGTTTGTTGTTAAGGAAAGATAAGGAGAATATATTTGAAACCTAGAGATTAGATAATAATATTATTACTTTAAAATGTAGAAAGTAGACTAGTAAACAAGCCATTTTTGTTTTTTTGCATAGAATATGATGAATCCTAAAGTTAAGAGGAGGTAATTATATTTATGGGTTGTAATTGTAATTTCAGACGTTCCCGAGATTGTAATAGATTTTGGGATGATTTAATGTTCTGCAGACGCAGACAGAGAGATTGTGATGACCGTCGTTGTAGACGTGACCGCGACTGTGATTGTGATGAATGTCGTCGTAGATGTAATCATGATCGTGACTGTGATTGTGATAAGCGTAAGGATTGGTAAAGTCTTTTGAATGAGTGCGTTTCTTCACAGCACTCTTTTTTTGTTTAAGGGTTTTCTAAATTTATACTTATTAAATACGAAGATATAGTTGTAATTCGATTTAAGAACTAACAAAACAAATGAACACAATGAACAAAAAAAGCGATGGATGAGATTTGTATTTTATTACATTGAATTTAAAATAAAGTTACAACAATAGAACAAACTGCAAGCCGATTATCTTCTACGATTAGTAATTTAAACAATGTAGTATCAAATCAAGGAAAAACAATCAAAGCTTTACAGGAACTTGAAGAAAATCAAAATGTGAAATTAGAAGAAATGGAGAGTAAGCATAATGAAGAAATTACATTAATGAACAACAAGATAGCAACATTAGAAGAGTTTGTTCGAAAATTAATAAATGAGAAATCAGAGCAGCCGTAAGCTCTTTTTATTTTGTATGGAATTTCCTGCGATGAATTCACCATGAATAAGGTTGTCTCATATCATGTAAAGATTGATTTATTAAGATTACAAAAGGATGTGAACGTTTTGGAAGATGTTTATGTGAAAATTGATAGTTTAAAAGCAGAACAAAAAGAGATTATGCGAGATATACGTAACTTAGAAACTCGCACAACAATTAATGAGAAAGACATAGCAACAATTAATAAGCAATTAGAAAAAATTAGCACGAATACAACTTGGATTTTACGAATTATTATTAGCGCAATCACTATGTCGGTTTTGGGTTTAATATTAAAAGGGATGATTTAAAATATAAAAATAAAAGTACTTATTGAGAGAGGGACAAGCATCTCTCTTTTTTTATTATAAATAAGGAGTGAAAAGATGGATTGTATTGATGTATTACTGAAAGCATTTATAGTTTCATTCGGTGGCTTCTGCGGATACTTTTTGTGAGGATGGGATACAACGTTGAAAGTTCTTATTATTATGGCAGCAATTGACTATATTACCGGTGTATTTGCAGCAGAATTTAATGGAGAACTGAAAAGCAAAGTTGGTTTTAAAGGCATCGCCAAAAAGGTGGTGCTTTTTCTTTTGGTTGCAGCTGCTACCAAAGCGGATGCAATCATGGGAACAAATAGTACAATTCGTGAAGCAACGATTTTCTTTTTTATCGGAAATGAATTACTTTCACTGTTAGAAAATGCTGGTTGTATAGAATTCCTTTAGCATCAGCTTTAACTAATACGGTTGAAATATTAATCTGTTCTACAAAATAGTCCCTTCATTTAATATAGTAGATATTAAACTCTTTCTTATTAGATAAATTATGAATAGAGGATTTGTTCGAGAACTTTTATTCACTCCTTTATAATTTTCAATTTTTACAGTTATCAAACATAGAGAAAAGAAATTAGAAGGTTTAGGATTTGAATTTCTAATGCTTCTAAAGGGTATGTTGCATTAGCATCATATTTTAGAGTGAGTAATTTCTTAGAGTGGTGAAGAAAAGAATGTTGTGCATTCATTTTATGTAAAATATTCTAACTTTGCATTAGGAAAGAACTGTTTCATATAGGAATATAGATAATTCTTTATATCCTCTTCTTCTTCTTTTTGATAAATGTATTTTCCGATTCCATATTTCCCCCATTTATATCTTCTTTTATCTTCATCTAATTCTAATTTTGTCATCGGGTAGTTTTTTTCAATCACCCTCTTAGCTGGCTTTGTAAAACGATGTTGAATAAATTCAAATGTAATATCATCCCGAGCATCGAGAGGTAATTCAGCATTTAGGCGCTCAAACATGTGATAGTATCCATCTTGCCAGCCTTCATGAAGGTAAATAGGGGCTACAATGAAACCAAGAGGATAGCCTGCTCTAGCTACTTTTCCTGCTGCTTCAATTCGTTTCGCTAAGGGAGAAGTTCCTGGTTCAAAGTTTTTAATCACATAATCAGCGTTTACACTAAAGCGAAATCGTGTCTTTCCATTATGTTTAGCATCAAGTAAATGATCTACATGGTGGAATTTCGTAACAAACCTCAATTTACCATATTCCGATTCTCCAAAATGCTCGATGGCTCGTTTAAGAGTATGCGTTAAATAATCGATTCCTACAATATCTGAAGTACACGACGCTTCAAATCTTGTTAATTCAGGTGCACGCTCCTCCATATATTTGTCAGCAGCATCTAAAATTTCTTCAACATTTACATACGTGCGTATATATGGTTTACTTCCCATCGTTGTTTGTAAATAACAATAATGACAATGTCCCATACATCCTGTTGCAAAAGGAATCGCATACTCCGCTGAAGGTTTGGAAGTATCAAATTTCAGCGTTTTTCTAACACCAACAACAAGTGTAGATTTTGCTACTCGATATTTTTGAAAATCGTTATCGCCTGGCAAATCTCTCACTTGATTATGCGAAGTAGTATGACGAATTTCAACATCCATCTTTGAAAACTTCTCAAAAAGCTCTCTACCCAAAGGATAATCTAATGCTTTAGGTTCAAAATATACAAGCTTAGGCATAAATGGTTTATTCATTCCAACAGCCCCTCTGAAATATCACCATAATAGTAAGTGTACGCTCGGTTAGCCTCATCTTCTGTAGCATATACAGCCATTTCATTTGTTAGTGGATAATACGTTTCATAAAGAAATAGTGCCAATTCATTAGGTCTTTCAGGATTATTTACAACTGCTGCAGCTTGTATGTTAGCTACGTCTTGAGTATGAGGATTTCGGTAAAAAATATAGACAATGTCACCAGCATGATATGTTTTACTTTCAGAAGAAAATTCCATTTTATCACCTTTTCATTTTGTATAATTCAATGTACAAAGTTTTATTTTCTAATCTTCCTGTAGTGTAACCATATGATTTTATTAATAAGATTACGTCATACAAATACAATTTCAAATATGCATAATAATTGCACTGCCAAAAAGGCAAGCATATATTAATGCTTGCCTTTCGTTCTAACGACGATGTTCAACAAGATCAATTACACCTAAAACAACGTGAGCTAAACCAAAACCAAATACTGTATTTGCAATCATTTTATTAGTTCCACGAGTTTGTTTAAGAGCATAACCTGCTGCTGTCACTGCTGTACCTAGAGCTGTTGGAATTAATCCTTCACGAATGTCCACAGTGATGCCTCCTTGTATCGTAGTTAGTAATAAATTTGTCTCAATCCTTTGAAGTAAAGCATTGGAACAAGTATTAGTATTTTTCTTTTTAGTAAAATTATGTGGAGTTTTTATGAATAAGTATTTCGGATTCATTACGGCAATAGAGATTGAAGAAAAATATAATTCAAAATTTTTAAACCTCTTTTCTGTTACCGATTTAGAGTAATCAAACCTGTTTAGGCCCATACTAATCTGTGTTTAATACATGATAGATGTGGAGTTGAAAATAAAATGGAACATAAAGGTAGAAATTCAACAGAAGATGCATTACTTCAGTACAAATATGGTTTGGGAGTATTTACTGAGAAGATGCCGAAAATTACTGAAGTCTATATAATATTATATCCTTTTAATAAATAAAAGTATTATATTCAATATATACATAGGCATTTTTATAAAATTACTTAGTGTTACGAAATACAGAGAATAGAGACCGGGGATATAACGGCATAGCATGTTGGATTTATAAGGTTTAGTATTAGAAGAAATAAAAAAGTGCTAACAAGTTTGTAAAGGAACTTGCTAACACTTATACAAAATAGACATAAATTATCGTTGAAATGTCATTTAAAAAAATAGACTTAATCAAGTAGACAGTACTAATATACAATATTTATGAAAGTATCTATGTTATACATGATAATAGTATACACTATATATTTTTTTGAAAAATATAGGTTTATATCTTTTCAGTATTTGCTACGTTTAACCATTCTTCATAAAATTCTTCAACTGATGCATATCGTTCCATACGGTTTTCACTTACAGCACGGAAAGCTATCTCATACAACTCCTTATTTGCTTCCCATTTTATAAAGGAACGATCTTTTTCACCACCTAAAAGAGCAAAAGCCATTGCCCCCATATTAAATACATTTGTTCTCGCATCAATCATAGCGTTTAGCTGAAATTCCTCAGGGGACATAAAACGCGAGGATCCCCATAGTCGTCCCATTGTATTTTCATAGGGTTTCTTATTGTATAAATCTATATCACAAATCAGCGTTTCATTTGTATGAAAATTATATAAAATACTACCGTCATAAAAATCTATTGCTACATAGTTTTTCTCTTCGACATATGTATGGAAAGAAAAAATTGAATTTAAGGATTGAATGCGTTCCATAACTGATAAATGCTTAAATTTATAAAATGGAGAGTTTGGATTTTTATATTTCTCAGGGGACGGAAAACTCCAATGCGAATGAAGACATTCACCATCAAACCAATCGAAAATTAAAACATATCCAGATTGAACGGGAAAATGCTCAATTAATTGTATAAGCGACTCGTGCTTTAATGTCTCATATAGGGAAACTGAATTTTTTAATCTATCAATAGCATCACTGGTTCTACCGTTATATGCAATTGTATTTGCTCCTGCATATTTAATAAATTTCTTATGCCCATCTTTTTCTACACCGAAAGATAGATTACCTGAATCTTGCTGGTCAAAAACCGCAAATACGGTTCCTAATTTCGTAAGCCAATCAAAATTATGATGTTCTTTTAATTGGAATGTTATTTGATTCAACTGAATTTCAACTGGATTAGCTTTCATAATATACCTCGCATTTATTATAATTAAGTTGTATATTTCAGTATTCGACATATTTTGTGAAAACCCTATGTTAATCACATGAAATTTTATAAATATAATAATAAACAATTATAAGGAGGTGGAAAAAGTGGAACAACAAATCGTAATTAAACCATATCAGAATGACTGGCATGAAGAGTATGTAATAGAAAAAGAGAAATTTATTTCTTTATTCGGAGGAGATTGTATTGCTATTGAACATATTGGAAGTACATCTGTAGAGGGATTAGGAGCGAAACCTCTAATAGATATGATGATTGGCGTAACGGATTTGCAAATTATCGAAAAGTGGATTGAAGCGCTAATAAAAATTGGATATGAATATGTTCCAAAAGAAACACCTAATTGGCGTTTTTTTAGAAAGGGAAAATGGAGAGCTGGTACCCATCATTTACATGTTTATATTTATAATAGTGAGGAGTGGAAGAATAACATTTTATTTCGTGATTTTCTTATAGAACATAAATGGGCACAAATTGAATATAGAGAATTAAAAGAGAAACTTGCAGCTACATATCCGTTTGATCGTGTTTCATATACAAGTGCAAAAGCGCCGTTTATTCAAAATATAATAAAATTAGCTAAAAGTGATCAATAGAAAATTCAAGTGATCTTTAAATTCTCATTTTATTTTAATCTTTCTCTCATGTTCCTTTCTTTTTAATTTGATATTCTGCTTGTTACAGAAGGTTTATAAGGAAGGAGCTTGAATGAATTGGAGAAGCTACTAAGAAATAAATATTTTCATTTGTATGTTAAAATTATAGGCATTACTATTATTTTTTGTAGTATAGCATTGTTATTTATTAATGTAATATACGGCAACGCATTAAATATGAAATGGTTAAATAAGAAATTAGGTTCTTTCGGTGAATACGGCGCAATTTTAGCTGCATCGTTATGGATTTTACGTCATATATGGTTATTTTTAAAAAAGAAAAATATAATTGGGTTTAAATTGATAAAGGATGTATACCTTTTTATTAAAAAGTTTCATGTGTTAATTGGATATACTGTATTAGCTGTATCAATTACTCACGGCATTTATTTCTTATTAAAAGGAAGTCGGCATTTGCTTATATTTTATAGTGGTATATTCTCTCTTTTCATTTTAATCATACTAGGAATCGTTGGATTTTTCTTACAGAAACATAATAAAAAAACAAACTTGATATTGTATAGAAAAGCACATCAAATCATTGCAATTATATTTGGGATAGGATTACTCATTCATTTAACTGTATAGGAGGAATTACTGTTGCAACACATATTAATTATTGAGGATGAGGAAAGTTTAGCTGATTTTTTAGAATTAGAATTAAAGTATGAAGGATATAAGGTAGACATTCAGTTTGATGGAAGGAAGGGATTAGAGGCCGCACTTGAAATAAATTATGATCTTATTTTACTTGATTTAATGCTGCCTGGGTTAAATGGACTAGAAGTGTGTCGTAGATTAAGGGCAACTAAAAATACACCTATTATTATGTTGACTGCACGCGATAGTATTATGGACCGCGTGACAGGATTAGATAGCGGAGCCGATGATTATCTTCCGAAACCATTTGCAATTGAAGAGCTGTTAGCGCGAATGAGAGTTATATTTAGACGAGAAGAACATATAGAAAATAAACATGTTTCATCTCTTACATTCAAAGATTTACAGCTTCAGATTGAATCGCGAACGATTACGAAAGGAAATGAAGAAATCGAACTAACAAATAAAGAATTTGAACTATTACTGATGTTTATGAAAAATATTAATAGAGTACTTACTCGTGATGTTTTATTGGATCAAGTATGGGGATATGACGCGATGGTTGAGACAAATATCGTTGATGTATACGTTCGTTATTTACGTAACAAGTTACATAGTGTGGATAAGGAGGAATATATCCAAACGGTCCGCGGTGCTGGATATATAATGAAATGATTAAAAATATTGTGCATCGAATTCGAAATCTACCTATAAAGTGGAAACTAACACTTTGGTCGACGACTCTAGTATTTATTTTATTCATTTTATATAGTGCTCTGCAGTTTATTGTAATAAATAAGTGGACTATAGACTATGAACAGAAACAAATAAATAGACAAGTGACAGAAATAGCGGCCTATTTCCAAGATAAAAATGATACCCTTTCAAGTAAAACGTTTGAAAACAGTAAAGATTTCTTAAACAATATGATTGATAAACATCAAATGATTCGTATTATCGGTATGGACGGGAAAACAATTGTTACAGTTTCTCGAGAGTTTAATGAAGCGTGGATAAAACCAAAACAAGTTACACAAGAGGAATTATTTATAAAAAGACATGTAGAAGATCGCATATTAGTTCAGCGTATACCAATTCAAACAAAAGAGTTCACTGGTACTATTGAACTTACGAAAAACTTAGAGGCTTTCGATCATTTATTAAAAATTATTTTAGTGGTAATGGTTATTGCCGGAATATGTGGATTAATCTTTAGTTTTTTAGGTGGGCTACTAATAACGAAAAAACTATTATCAAGCGTTCAAAATATAACGGATACGATGAAACGTATTAAGAAAAATGGATTAAATGAACGAGTTCCAGTACGTGAAAATAATGATGAACTTGCAAAATTATCGTTTCTTTTTAACGAAATGATGGATGAGGTAGAAACTTCTTTTACACAACAGAAACAGTTTGTAGAAGACGCATCCCATGAATTGAGAACACCACTAACAATTATTCAAGGACACTTGTCCATGTTAAATCGGTGGGGGAAAAATGATCCAGCAGTTTTAGATAAATCGCTTCAATCCAGTTTAAAGGAAGTTGATCGTTTAAATAAGTTAGTTTTAGAATTGCTAGAACTATCAAGAGCTGAATCAGAACAGATGCATCCAATCGCAGCTGATCCAGTCCATGTAAATAGCATATTAAAACAAGTTACACAAAACTTTGGCGTACTTCAAACTGAATTTCAATTTGATATGAAACTAGGTGGAGATGCGGCATATGTCTCAATACCTTCATCTTACTTAGAACAAATTATTATTATCGTAATGGATAACGCAGTGAAATATACAAAAGAAGTTAATAAATATATTTGTATTGAATCTAGTGTACAATCAGGGAAAGTTAAAATTCGTATTATAGATCGTGGAGCGGGAATACCCGAAGCTGATTTACCTTTTGTTCTTAACCGCTTTTATCGTGTGGATAAAGCAAGAAGTCGAAAACAGGGTGGAAATGGTCTAGGTTTGTCTATTGCAAAACGACTTATAGAGAAATACAACGGAACGATACAAATAGAGAGCAAAGAAGGCGATGGAACAATCGTTACGATTACACTGCCTACCGTTTCACTTAAATAATTCGGAAAGAAGGGATGTTTTGTGCATTCCTTCTTTTTTATGGTCAAATTATTTTGTTTATCCCGAACTTTCTAGTACATTAGAATCATTAAGGGGGAATAATAATGAAAGCTATCGTACAACAATATAAACCTGGATTTGAAGGGGTAGAATATAAAGTATTACCAGAGATAACACCCAATGCTGGAGAAGTGAAAGTGAAATTAAAATCAGCCGGCTTAAATCATCGTGACTTATTTATAATGAATAATAGAAAAGAAATGCAATTACCGTTAGTTCTAGGATCAGATGGTGCAGGTATTGTTACGGAAATTGGAGAAGGGGTTTCAGGTGCTTTATTGCAAACCGAGGTTATTATTAATCCTAGTATTGGATGGGATAATATTGCTGAAATACCTGAGTTACCAGAGGTGTTAGGTGGACCGAAAGATGGAACGTTTGCAGAATATGTTATTGTGCCAGCTGAAAATGTAGTGACAAAACCGTCATATCTTACTTGGGAAGAGTCTGGGGTTCTATCTTTATCGGCACTAACTGCATATAGAGCACTTTTTACAAAGGGTAGATTAAAGTGCGGAGAACATGTTTTAATTCCGGGGATAGGCGGTGGTGTAGCGACATTTTCCATGTTATTTGCAAAAGCAATTGGTGCAAAAGTAAGTGTTACTTCAAGAGTAGAGAGTAAAAGAAAGTTTGCCGAAACATACGGCGCAGACTTTTCTTTTAATAGTTCTGGAAATTGGGAAGAGAGTTTAAACGGAAAGAAAGTAGATTTAATAATTGATAGTATAGGTCCAGCAACATTTTTAAAATATTTTGATGTATTAAAACCAAATGGGAGAATTGTTAATTTCGGCGCAAGCTCAGGAGATAAAATTGAATTACCATTACGAGCATTATTTTATAATCAAATCGATATAATGGGAACATCTATGGGTAGCCGTGAGGAATTTCATGAAATGGTTATGTTTATAGAGAAACATAAAATTAAACCAATTATTGATAAAGTATATTCGTTAGAAGAAGCCATTCAGGCGTTAAACCGTATGGAACAAGGAGAACAATTTGGTAATATCGCACTTCGTATGTAATAAAATATGATTTCGCAACTAGTATATTTAAATAGCTATGTTATGTATTCTACACATAAAAAGCGTATGATTCGTATTGTTTTAAAGGTTTTTCAGCTTTATACATAATTAGCCGATATAATTAGTCTTACTTTTGTCAAATGAGTACTAGTAAAATGAGAATTTGATGAGAAAAGTTTAAGCCCATTTTCATATTGATGTTGTATACTGTGTAAATTAAGAACGCTTTTATGTAAGGAGAGAGTATTATGAATTACACAGTATTTCAATGGTTTAATAATTTTGCTGGATCGTCCAAACTATTAGATACGCTAATGATCGCTATTACAAATAGTGCTGTATATGTAGCAATTTTGTTTATGTTTATCTTATGGTTTAATAATGGAAAGAAAGTCAATGCAATTAAAAAACAATACACAGTGTTATATACGACACTTTCAGTCATTATCGCATTACTAGTAAATGTTGTGATACATGCGGTATATTACCATCCACGTCCGTTTGTATCACATGATGTACATCAATTAGTGCCACATGCAGCAGACTCATCATTTGTAAGTGATCATTCTGTACTTGTATTTTCTATTGCATTTGTATTTTTACTTAGAGGAGAAAAACTTAAATATGTCGCTCTTATTTGGGCAGTATTAGTTGGTGTTTCACGTATGTACGTAGGAGTTCATTATCCTCTAGATATACTTGGCGCTGCTTTCTTAACATTTATTACGAGCGGTTTAGTAGTGCAAAGTCCACGTATGTTTGAACCGATAGCGAAATTTGTATTTAAAATGTACGCATTAGTAGCGAAACGAATTCCTTTTTTAGCGAAATATAATCATATAGCTTAATTCTTATAAATAACTATTTGTAAGTTTGTTTAAAAGTTCTCCTTTGGAAATCCAGAGGGGAACTTTTTTATTGTGCACAAGAAAAGGATATATATGCATTAAAAGAGTTGCGAAAGTACAACTGAGTTAGTACCTAGTGAACTACTCACCACTTAGCAAAGCTTGAAGTGGGAGCTTCTCAGTTCCACGACGAAAGCAACCTTTCGTCTCCCTGAGCGTTCCATCCCTAGATGACCAACGCTTGGATGTTCTCTTTTTACGGTTGATATTTTACGCAGGAACCGAATGGCTTGGTTTTCGCACTCTATTTTCTTCCTGCAACCTTCTATATCAAGTTATCAAAGAACCTCATATAGCTACTTTACCGAAATTTTTTGACTACTATCAAACCGAAATTCATCTCCCACCTATCGTTGGGCTACGCCCTTCACACGTTTGAGGAAGGAGAATTTTTTCGGGAAATTCGTTAAATTTGTAGCTTATTATAAATTAACTATTTAATGACGGAATATTCGTAAATTTCACGCACCGTAATATGAATACAAAAATAAAATAAAAAACAGAAACAATAGCTACTTTCAGTACGATTTAAAGGAATTAAAAGGAAAAGTTCGAAAGTTATAATATTGAAAGCAAAAACTACATAATTTCTAGCACACTATCGCAGTAATTATTTGTGAAAGAAAGGGGATAAATATGCATAAACTTCAAACGAATAAAGGCGCGCGGTATTTTATGGTTGCTTTTATTGTTTTATTTCTTATTATGCTTTTGCGTTTTTTCTATATTCAGGCAGTAGGTGTTGTGCATAATGTAGACGTAAAGGATCTAGCAAATGAACAACATAATAAAAATGGTATTTTGGAAGCGAATCGCGGCACAATATATGATCAAGCTGGAAAAGTGCTAGTCCAAGATTCCACAACGTATCGTGTTGTTGTGAATTTGAAAGGTACAGATAAGGTGAACAATAAAGAGGAAACCGCAGAGCGATTAGCTAATGCACTTGAAATTGATAAAGAGGATGTATTAAAAAATTTTCATGAGGGACGTACGCAAGTTGAAATTGGAAAAGTTGGCCGGAATTTATCTAGAGAAGTAAAGGAACAAATAAAGCAATTGAAAATCCCAGGTGTATCCTTTATGACAGAGAAAGCAAGAGTATATCCAAATGAAGATTTTGCATCCTATATACTTGGTTTTGCTAGACCTGATAATAAAGGAAATACAGAAGGGAAATTTGGGCTTGAAAAGAGTCTGGATAAATATTTGCGCTCGACAAATGGGAAAATAGAATATGTGGGAGCACCAAGAGGAATCCCGCTTACAAATGATATAGGAAAAATAGAACCAGCTAAAAATGGGAATAACGTATACCTTACGCTCGATAAACAAATTAATAGTTTTTTAGAAGAAGCGATGAATAAAGCACAAGGGCACTATGATCCTGCTATGCTAGTAGGAATCATAGCAGATCCAAAGACAGGGAAAGTTTTAGCAATGTCAAGTAAACCTAGTTTTAATCCTAATAAAGGCGATATCGAATATTTTTTAAATGATCCAATCGCAAATGCATATGAACCAGGTTCAACAATGAAAATATTTACGTTAGCTGCCGCAATTAATGAAGGTGTATATAACGGGAAAGAATATTTCCAATCAGGAAAATATTCAGTTGGTTCATCTGATATTAAAGATCATAACGGTGGATTTGGATGGGGATCTATTACATTTGATGAAGGATTTGAAAGATCATCAAACGTAGCTTTTTCTATTTTAGAAGATCAGTTATTAAAACCAAATAAATTTAAGCAATATATGAATAAATTTGGATTCAATCAAAAAACCGGAATAGATTTACCTGGTGAAAGTAAAAATACTTTACTATTAAATACACAAATTCAACAAGTCACAACTTCTTTCGGACAAGGTTCTACAGTAACTCCGATTCAATTAATCCAAGCAGCTACTGCTATAGCTAATGACGGGAAAATGATGCAACCATATATCGTTGACAAAGTTGTAAATCCAACAAACAAACAAGTTATTATGGAAAATCAACCGAAAGAAATTGGGAATCCGATAAAAAAAGAGACAGCGGACAAGGTAAGGAACTTAATGGAGCGTGTTATTACGTCTTCAAAAGGTACTGGTACAATGTATAAAGTGGATGGTTATCCAATAGGAGGTAAGACAGGAACAGCACAAATCCCGAATCCTGAAAATGGACGATATATGGAGGGGAAAGAAAATTATATTTTTTCATTTTTAGGTATGGCTCCGATTGATGACCCAGAGTTAATTGTATACTTAGCTATTAAGCAGCCAAAGTTAAAGGGAGATGAGTATGGAGCTCAGCCGCTTGCAGAAATATTTAAACCAGTTATGAAAAATAGCCTTGAATATTTAAAGGTGAAGCCATATACAGAAAAACAAATGGCAGATGCTACGCAAAAATCCCAATTAAAAGTGCAAAACTATGTTAATCAATCCATGGATACGGTAGAGAATAGTGTGAAAAAAGAAAAGCTTCAACCGATCATTTTAGGCGAAGGAAAAATAATAAAACAATATCCGCAGTCAGGTGAAGTAATGAGTGAAGGGGATCGTATATTTTTATTAGGAAACAACGCAAAAATGCCTAATTTACAAGGTTGGTCTATGCGTGATGTTATGTATTTCTCCAAGTTATTAAAATTAGATTTAAAAACTACTGGTACAGGCTACGTAACGAGTCAAAGCATTGAAAAGGGACAAGATATACAAGAAGGCGATGCACTAGAACTAAACTTAGAACCACCTTTACAACCGTTAGTAGAGGCAAATACAAATTAATTCGGACAAAGTGAAGGGTCTATATACAATAGGCTCTTTATTTTATAAATTAAAGTAATTTCACGCACCGTAATTTTTAGAAAAAATAATAAATAAGAGAATCAGTAGCGACACGTTATCGGATATCTGATTATTTTTTATTTACAGTTAAATTGATTTGTGATAATATGGAAAAAATCAAATGCAGTGAAGAGAAGAGTAAATAAAATGAATTTTTCACAGAGAGCTCCATTTAGCTGAAAAGGAGTAAAAATTCTTTATTGAACCAAGCCTCTGAGCAGCGCATCGGAACCTATTATTAGGGGATGGTGTGACGGGAGCTCCCGTTATAGAGCTATGGTATAAGCATGAATTACAATGCAGTACCTGATAAGGTTAATATGGCGACATATTAACAAACTAGGGTGGCACCGCGATGATAAATCTCGTCCCTAAGACTAAAAGTCTTGGGGGTGGGATTTTTTTATTTTTTTAAAACAATTTGGAAAGCGGGGGCCTAAAATGAAAAACTTACTTAAAGATTGGAAATATCCTTTATTACTACTGTCTGGCGTTGGTATTGCGAATTTAGGGGCGTGGATTTACTTAATAGCACTGAATGTACTCGTCTATAATATGGGGGGCTCAGCCCTAGCTGTTGCTACTTTATATGTAATTAAACCATTAGCCACCTTATTTACAAACGCTTGGTCAGGAAGTATGATTGATCGTTTAAATAAACGGAAGTTAATGATTCATCTCGATATATATCGTGCGGTATTTATCGCTATTTTACCTTTACTTCCATCACTTTGGATTGTTTATGTATTCGTATTCTTTATAAGTATGGCGAGTGCGATTTATGAGCCAACTGCTATGACGTATATGACGAAATTAGTACCAGTAGAGCAAAGACAACGTTTCAACTCATTACGTAGTTTAATAGGATCTGGTGCATCTTTAATTGGTCCAGCAATAGCGGGACTATTGTTAATAGCAAGTACGCCAGAGTTTGCTATATATATGAATGCTATAGCATTTCTCTTATCTGGAGTAATTACTTTGCTGTTACCTAATCTTGATAAAAAATCCGATATTCATACATCAAATGAGACGTTATCTTTAGCTGTACTAAAAAAAGATTGGAACATCGTTTTAAATTTCAGTAAAAAATCTTTTTATATCGTTTTTGTGTACTTCTTATTTCAAGGAATGATGGTATTAGCTGCCGCAAATGATTCACTTGAATTATCATTTGCGAAAGAGGTTTTATTGTTAACAGATAGTGAATATGGCTTTTTAGTTAGTATCGCTGGAGCTGGGTTTATTTTAGGAGCCATAACAAATACAATTTTATCAAAAAAATTAACACCTTCATTTTTAATTGGAATAGGATCACTATTCATCGCAATTGGTTATTTAATTTATGCTTTTTCAAATGAGTTTTTAATAGCTACTATTGGATTCTTTATTTTATCTTTCTCTATGGCATATGCAAATACAGGATTTTATACCTTTTATCAAAATAATATCCCTGTCCATATTATGGGACGGATTGGGAGTATATATGGGCTTGTGATTGCGGGCATCACCATTTTAATTACAATATTGTTCGGAGTTGCAACTCAATTTATTTCTATACAACTTGTGGTTATTGTAGGCTCATTAGTAATGCTACTTATTACTATCGTATTATGTGTGTTTACTTTATTACCTTCAAGATCCAAGGTATATCATACTGAAACAATAGATTCTAAATAATTTTAAGTGTCACTCTTTAATTAGTGTATGTAACTAGAGGATTCTTCCATCTATATATTGAATAATAATTAGGTGGAAGATTCTTAGTTGCATTATGATCAATACACAGCATGTAATTTTTAAAAGTGTAAAAGAATTACACTATGGATTAGAGTGTTCAAGTGGTATATATCCAAATTAACGATATAGGAATTAAAAAATTAATAAAAATATAGAGGGAGTTTTTAGATTACATGGATATTAAGATTAGAGCGTATAAAAAATCTGATGAAACAGGCTGGGTACGTTGTCGTGTGTTGTCTTTTTTAGATACAGCATATTACGATAACGTATTTAGAGAAAAAGAAAAATATGAAAATCCTGCTATTGAATTAGTAGCTCTATATGAAAATCAAATTGTGGGTTTAATAGATATTGAATATGAATTAGAAGAACGTACAGTTTGCTCAAGAGGGACTGGTCTTGGCGGCATGATTTGGCATATTGCAGTTCATCCGGATTTCCGTAGAATGAAGATTGCTAATCAACTATTAAATGAGGCAGAGAAGTTCGCGAAAGAACTTAACCTCAATCGATTAGAAGCATGGACTAGAGACAACCTATGGGTACATGGATGGTATGAAAAGAACGGTTTTGTAAATGTAGATTCATATTTACACATATACTCCGATCATACAGACGAGATAAAAGGTGTAATGAAAAGTAATATAGATCAGTTATATCCAGTTCAAACATTTGCTCATTATACGGGTGAAAATAAAGAAGAGATCAGAAAACAATTTAAACGAGTTCACGATTGTTTTTGTTTTGAAAAGTATTTTAACTAGAAAACCTTTATTTTATAAATAAAGGTTTTCTAGAATGAAATATAATTCTATACAAATAAACACGTAATTATTATATTATAAATTTATGAAAATTATAATATAACTATGAAGGGATGTGCTAATTGTTTGTATATGATCAATGGTAGTGTGTTTATCTTATTGGGGGTTATCTGTTATTTGCTTGTACGAATTGTTTCAATTGGAATGAAAAATAAAAAAGGTGTAAATTGGTGGAAAGAACTAATTAGTTTTCTGTTCGCAATTTATATTGGTATGGTTATTGCGGTAACTTTATTCCCCATACCAATTGGTTTTTCAACTAGTATTGAACATATTAGACTTTCAATTAATATTATCCCCTTTGTTTCAATTATTAAAGATATAGGGGAAATAGGAATTGCTTATGATGGTGATGTCCTATTTATGATTGGTATCATAGTAAGAAATGTAGGCGGGAATATTTTATTATTAATGCCTTTAGGATTTTTAGCACCAATTATATGGGATAAATTTAAAGAGCTTAAAAACACTATTTTATTAGGTTTGGTTATATCAATTAGTATCGAATTATTACAACTAATGGAGTCTTTATTTAGTAGATGGGGACGTATTACTGATATTGATGATGTGATCTGTAACGTTATAGGTTCTATTGTTGGATATTTTATTTATAAAATCACTTTAATGCTAGCAAGTAAATTTAATTTTCGAGTGTTAAATAAAACTAATCCTAAAGGTATGGAGTTAACTGAAAAATAAATGGCTTAAACAGGTATATGAAAATACGAATATAGATACTAAAGACGTACGAGTAAAAAGTACGTCTTTTTATTTTAAAAAATAATGCTTCAGACTGATGAGGAATCACATTCCATATTTTACAATTTAAAGTGGCTATCGCATTTTAAGTATGGAGTAAAAAGAGGTGAATATAATTTTATAGGTAAACAAGTATAAAGGGGGATACTAAATGGATATTTTACTTGTTATTCTTATTATCGTATTAATGCAAAGTAAGGAACGTAAAGTGAAAGTTAATCGTATTTGGCTCGTTCCGGCTTTGTTGTGCTTTGTAACAATCCAGTCCATTATTCATATGGGACAATTAACTATATTACAATTACTACTATTTGTTGCCATGCTCGGAATTGGATTGGTTCTTGGGTTTATTAGAGGAAAAGCTTTAACATTTCGAATAGATAGTGAAACGGGTCATGTATTACGAAAAGGAAATTGGTTAAGCACAATAATTCTTCTTATTATTTTAGGTGCGAAAATTGTAATTAAGCAAAGTATGTTTTCTGGCAGTACTCACAACACATTAATGGTTGTAATGAATGCCTTTTTATGCGTCACATTAGGTACAGTAATAAGTAGACGATATTATATTTGGAAAAAATATAATGAGTTAATACAAAAAGTGTAAATACATGTATCCCTTGTTTAACAATGCTGGGAACGGTAATACTAAATAACATTGAATTTTTACAACAAGGGATGATGATATGATATTCATTTACACAGATTTCGGCGGAACGCATTCAACTGCACTCGCTGCAGCGTATCATTTAAATAAATTACCAACGGATCGCAAATTAACGAAAGAAGAAATATTAAATGTAGATTACTTTAATAAATTGAAAACAGAGGATATGGGGAAAATCATTTTTCATGGAGTAGATGAATTTGGGAATCCTGTATATACAATTGGGTGTGGGGCATCCAAAGTCGTTGTACCTGCGATGAAGCATTTAGGAGAGATTTTGCAAAAACATTATCACAGCCAGGAAAAAATTATTTTTTCTAATACATCACCAACTGTCCCTTTACCTATGACTTTCGGTGGACTATTTTCTAGAAGGTTCCACATCGATTTTATCGGCGTGCCATTACTCGTATGGGGAGCAAAACTTAGCTGTGATAACATACAAAGACTTGTTAGTTACACGAAAGAAGCTGGCCGATTGACGAATGATTATGTTGTAATTTTAGATAATGAAACTTTTAAATAATGCACGATAAGAAGAAAATTGGGCAAATACTTCCGTTTTCTTCTTTTTTTCGTAAAAATGACAAAAAATATTCACATTTAATATGCATCAACTATAGCCAAAATAATAAAGTCCTGTTACTATTACAGGGATATTCTCTTTTCGTAACATAAATATATAGAAAAGTCAGAAAAGAGGAATTGAATTAAGGGAGGAACAACATGAAGCGTGTTGCTTGGATTACTGATAGTACAACTGCGAGTTTTACAACAGAAGGAGATAACTTTGTTATCCCAATTGAAGTTATTATTGATGGTGTGTCGTACAAAGATTGTGAAGAAGGTGTGCGTGAGCGCGTCTATAATGCGTTAAACGAAGGTAAAATTGTCACTACATCACAGCCTAACATAGGGGAAATGGTAGAGTTATTTTCGAAATGTAAAGAAGAATATGAAGAGGGATTTGCAGTTGCTATTAGCGGAAAAGTAAGTGGAACCTATCAAAACATGAAGTTAGCTGCAGACATGGCAGGTTTCCCATTAACGGTATTAGATAGCGAAACAACAAGCTATCCAATGGATGAACTAATTAGAAAAGCGAAATCGTTATACAATGATGGTATGACGTTACAAGATATACACAATACATTAGCAGATGAAAAAAGAAGACCTTTCCACGTATTCCCGAAAAGTTTAAAAGGCCTTTACGCAAGTGGACGTGTAAAAGGGGTTCAATTTTTACTTGGAAGCTTATTAAGTGTTAACTTAATATTAGAAGTAAAAGGTGGAGAGCTTTTACTTGAAAAGAAAGTTCGTAAAATCCAAAAATGTCGAGAATATATTAAAAATGAACTGGAAAAAGAATTACCAAAAGTACTTCACATGTTCCATGCTAACGATAAAGATGGAGCTGAAGAATGGATTTCAGATATTAGACAAGCATTCCCTGAAATGGATTTCAAATTATATCCATTACCAATTTCATTTGCAGTTCATGCAGGTGAAGGTACAATAGCAATTAGTTATTAAGAGGAAAACCCGTGAATGATTCGCGGGTTTTTTATTTAATTTAATTGAAAATGAAAGCATATTACGTCGCCATCAAACAAAAAGTCTCATTTTATTATTTTTAGGAGCAACGAAATTAAAAATATAAACCTTTGCCTACTGGCTGAACAGTTTCTAGTACAGTATCGACCATTGTTTCATTGATTAAGGTTCTTATAATCCAAGCTGAGAGATCTTGAGCAGCAAAACAGCCTGCAGCAGTCGAGATATTTCCTTCGTTCACGAAACTTTGTTCAATAACATCTACATCGAATTCTTTAAGCTGTTCTACTACGGACGGATATGTAGTCGCTTTTTTACCTGTTAGCAATTTTTTAGCTCCTAGTAATAATGAACCAGAACACATAGATCCTATTAATTGTCTTTGAGGAACTACATGAATGCTATTAATATACTCTTGGTTTTTATATAAATCTTGTACACCTTTACCGCTTGCAAATATTACTGCGTCAGCAGAAGGAATATCAGATATGCTTCCTGTCATGGGAATACGTAAACCAGACATGGATATATGAGTTTTTTCCGTTCCTAATAGTTGAACGTTCCAATCAGAAACATCGCCAACTAACCGTACACGATTTAATAAATCCCATGGTAAAAAAACATCTATATCAGTAAAGTTATCGAAGCAGACTATTGCAATTTTCATTTTCTAATCCCTCATTCCGTATGTATATCCCCTTATTTAGAATATAAACTTCTCCTTTTAATTTTCTATATTAAGTTATAAATTCCTGTATATTCTATGCGATGGAAATTTAATTAAATAAAAGGATTATACACCTATAAAATATGTGGCATCCAAATATCCCATACATAACGTAAATAATGTTGTTTCGAAAGTTTAAAGGGTTTTTAAATATAAAAATAGAAATCTATATAAAAAAATATATAAATGGTAGTGATGCTATGAAAATAGGGAAATTTGGAGAATTAAATAACATAAGTATTGATACAATTAGACATTATATGGACCTGGGTCTCATTATTCCTGAAAAAAAGGGAGGGCATTATTTTTTTGATGAGTATTGTCAAACAGATTTAAAACTTATATTACATTACAAAGAACTAGGGTTTAGCTTGAATGAAATTAAAGAACTATTTTTTTATAAAAATTTAGCGAAATCTATGAATTACGAAAAAGATACTTTTTACCAATCTTTATTTAAGCTGAAATATGACAAGTTGGAACAGGAAATAGAACTTTTGGAGAAAAAACGGGATAAATTAAAGGAAGTGTTACATGATTTAATATCAACAAGTGAAACTTCTAATTCAATTATAGGGATAGATTTAAGTGTACTACATTTACTGACATGTTCTAAGTGTAGCAAAAAACTAATTCTTCAAGATGGAATTATTAATAACAATCAAATTACCGAGGGGAAGTTAATTTGTAATTGTGGTGAAGAATATAGTATTACTTCAGGAATTATAACTGCTGATAAAACATTTAAAGTAAATGAGCAAACGGCAATGGAAGAAACTATTTCGGATTATATTCATGAAACTGATAATGCATATTTGGAAAATATGCATAGAGAAGGGCAATGGGCGAAAAAGAAACTAATACATTTAGATTTAAATAACAAATTAATACTGGATATAGGATCGGGACTTGGATTCTTTTTGAGAAATATTTATGAAGAACTGCCAGAAGATTGCCTATACATTGCAGTGGATCGAGATTTTAATAAACTTTTATTTTTAAAGGATGTATTAACGAGTAGAAATCCGAAAAGAAACATACTCTTTATCTGTGCTGATTTTTTGAACATCCCTATTCAGAATCAGTCTGTTGATATTATAATTGATCATTCTGGTACGAGCAATTATAGTTTTGAACATGAGAGTTTTTTACTTCACGAATTAAATCCGCTTTTTAAAATAGATTGCTATTTATTAAGCTTATTTATTTTATTTAAAAATTTCAGCTCAAATAGCCAAATTACAAATAAATTCCGAGCGAATTTTACACTTTCAAAAGTAACGACAGAAATCCAAAATCTACAGTTTCATTCGATTGATGAAAGTACTTCAAACTATTTGAAACGAGGAGGTAAGTACGAGGATTTCTTTGTTCAAGGAGAAGAAATTTATACATATTCATTTTTCGGAAAAAGATGGGGTTAACCCCATCTTTTATTTATTTCCCCTTAAAACTTTTCAAATAGTACGTGTTGATATTGGGTTAACCCAATAACTTACACTTAATGTAATACAAAGAATAGTGGGGGAATTGTTATGGGAAGTTTACGATTACATATAGAAAATAAAAATAGAAACCCGGAACTAAGAAATATTTGTTTATATTCAATCGCAAAAACAGTATCAATATTCGGGACCTCTATGTATAGCTTCGCATTAAGTTTATATGTTTTACAAATAACTGGATCAGCGTTAAATTTCGCGATTACGCTCATATTAGGAACAATTCCAATGATTGTTGTAAATCCATTTGCTGGTGTAATTGCTGATAAAGTTAATAAAAAGAAACTAGTTGTTTGTATGGATCTACTAAGTGGCTGCTTATTAATAGCTGTTTATATAGTAAGCAGCCGTTATGGATTAAACTTATTCATCATTTATACTACGACCTTTCTAATGACGGTCTTTTCAACCTTTTTTGGAATAGGATTAGAAGCTGCGAAACCGAATATCGTCTCTAAAGAGAGGCTTATGAGTATTAACTCTATAAGTAAAATTATTGATTCTGTATCTCTAATTCTTGGACCCATGTTAGGTGGTATCGTTTTTTCAGTATTTGATATTAAAACTTTTATCATTATAAACGGTATTTCATTTATTCTTTCAGGGATAGCATTACTATTTATTCACTTTAAACTGTTCGAGTGTAATATAAATGGGGGAAATTCAAAAAGAAGAGTTAATTTTATTAAAGATATAAAAGAGGGATTTTCTTACTTACTTGAAAAGGAAAGTTTAAAGAATACGTTTCATATTTTAATTTCGTTTAATTTCTTCTTAGGCTTTGCTGTTACCGTTCCATTGCCATACATTATTAACACAGTACTCAATCTTAGTTCTAAGCAATTTGGTATCATTCAAGGGACCTTTCCAGTAGGGATGATAATTGGTGCAATTGTAGTAAAAAAGATAACTAATCGTTTTTCTTACTCTTATCTTTTGAAAAAGCTAAGTTCTATGTTGTCAGTTATGATGATTTTTTCAGGGATTCCAGTTTTATTCAAAAGCTATGAAGTGAATGATTTTGTATTCGTTATTACGTATTGTGTTGTTATGATCTTTTTAGGGATTATTATAGCGCTAATTGATATTCCTTTAATTTATTTCATGCAAAAAGAGATTCCTGATGAATATAGGGGAAGAGTGCTTAGTATTGGATTAAGCTTAGGGAAAATGATGCAGCCAATAGCACTTGCAATATCAGGTCTATTATTAAATAATATCCCAGCCTATATCATTCCAATTGCAGGTGGAATCTTATATTTAATAGTAATTAAAATTTCATCAAATCGTTTCACATTAGAAGTTCATTCGAAAGATTATAGTGCTTCGTAGTTTCAGAGTTACTTAGAAAACCTTTTAAAGACAATTCTGTAAATCAAGGTAAGCTATATACAGGCGGTTTATTTAAATATGCGATTCATATTAATTATCTTGGAGATTGCATTTTGGTGCTTGGTTTAGCATTAATCTCTTGCAATATTTTTAGTTTATTTATCCCGCTAGGCCTATTCTTAGTATTTGTTTTTGACTATATTCTAAAATCTGATGATTACTTACAAAACAAGTATGGGGAACAATTTACAGTGTATAAACAAAAAACTAATACCGTTTATTTGGTAAATCACATAAATTATAAAAAGCGCAGGATCTACATCCTGCGCTTTTCTATCGTAATTCAGCTGTTTTTCTAATAACAATCCTATCAATATCATCTTCTTCATCACCGATAAATAACCCTCGTTCTTTTAAATACGCCTCAAAATATAAATCTGCTTCTGCACGTTCATCATACGGTTTTACAGATAGAATGAAACCTAATTTGTTTTGTTCCTCTAAATGAGAAGTGGAGATGTAAGCCGGTACATTGTGGCGTAAAAAGAGTTCTTTAACCGGAATAATCATATCTTTCATTAATTTCGTTAACATGCCCATTTCAAACTCGAAATTAAAGCGATCTATGCTACATAAATCAGCGAATACTACACCGATAAAACCTGTATTAAATACTTCTTGATATTCTACTTCTTCATCATTACCGTAAAAATCCTTTTCGATTAAATAATTTACAAAATAAGCAACGCCGTCACTTTGTTCAAATGGTTTCGTTGAAAGAACAAAGCCGATTTTCTTTTGTTTATGTAAATACACACATGACATGTATGCTGAAATGTTATGTTCTTTAAATAGAGAACTTGTTGCCCCAGAGAGGCCATCAAGTACGTGATGAACAATTTGAAGTTTTTTACGAGCGAAATAATAGGATTTCTTTTGTAACTCCAATGTATCAATAAAGACAGAGCCGATAAAGCCTGTATTTGAAATGATAGGTGTTTGCTTTTTTCTTCCTCTGCGCTTTGCTTGAGCCATTGTAAAAATCATCCCTTCATGTACAATTAAAATAAAAAGAACGTTTGTTCGTATATTTATATTTTACTATTAAAACGCTATAAAGTAAAGGGTTTTTGACGAAAAAAACAACAAAAAAGACACCTGTAAAAGGTGCCTTAAACGCTGTAGGGAAGAGGGTTCATCCATACAATTTATATTATGATACAGAAACAATCTCTTCTGTATCTTCTACATCTATATGACAGTCCATAGTACGAACATCTTGATCTTCATGACTTCCGAAATAAATAGTAATTTTCATATGTATCGCTCCTTTATTCTAGGAATACCTAAAATAATTACTAGTAATGTTAATATTTATTATATACCACTTTTTTCATTCCGACAACGTTATATCATTTTTAATTCTTTTAGGGTGAAAAGAGTGATGTATAGAGCTATTTTTATAGAAATAGGCACATTTCATATATGTTATATTTAATACTGAACGATTCGAATACGAATTTTTATGAAAGGAGAAAAAAGAATGAATTATAAACAGTTATTAATAGATAACTTCACATATAAAACGTCATATATTGCGCGACAGGTACGTGGAATGAATGTAAAAGAAACGAAGGATTATATTGCTGTAGACTGTGGTTTACCTGCAGATACATTTAATATCATTACTTTACTAAACAATGATGTAACGGAAGGTATTGAGAAAATATATAAAGTGGTAAGCGCATATAATCAAAAGAAATTTCCAATGAGTATTTGGTTTTGGGATGATAGGCATGAGCAAACTATAAAAAACGAATTAATAAAACTTGGCTTAAAAGAAGCAGAACAAAATATCGCGATGGTAGCAGACTTAAAGACAATTCAACCAACAATAAAAATGCCAGAAGGTTTTACGATACAAAGAGCATCTTCGTTAGGACAAATTAAAAAGTTTGGGGAAACGTTAGCTAATCTATTTGGTACGTCAGAGGAAGGTATACATGTGCAAACATTTTACAATGAAACTGCTTCTTTCGATTTATGGAATAGTGAAAATATGAAACTATATTTAGGGATTTTTAAAGATGAAGTCGTATCGGTTGGTTCATTAGTATGTACAAAAGATAGTATTGGTATTTATGATATAGCAACTAAAGAAGAAATGAGAGGGCAAGGATTTGGCTCTACTATGTTTAATTACTTGCTGCAAGAAGCAAAAGAATTGAAAGTTGCTCAATGCGTATTACAAGCTTCACCTGATGGAATTAATATTTATAAAAAGGCTGGCTTTCAATTTGTTGGACAAATGACAGTATTTGAAAATCGACATTTATTTGAATAAATTATCCAAGCCAAATTGCTTTCATGTAGGAGTTAATACATCATTATGAAAAGAATATATATCGTTACAATCATTTGCACCTTTATAGTAATTAGTACTTTTGTTTTTCATAAAGCAAATGAACTTAAGTACACGAGAGCTATTAATCAAATAAATCATATAAAAAACATTGCACATAGAGGCGCTTCTGCGTATGCGCCGGAACATACAATAGCAGCTTATACATTAGGACAACAATTAAAAGGTGATTATATAGAAATTGATCTTCAAATGACAAAAGACGGACATTTAGTAGCTATGCATGATGAAACAGTAAACCGCACTACAAATGGTACGGGGCTAGTTAAGGAACATACATTAGAAGAAATAAAGAAACTAAATGCAGGTTCTTTTTTCAATGAAAAGCAACCAAGTTTAACGAGGAAAGAATTTGAAGATGCTACAGTCCCAACACTAGAAGAAATTATTGAAACGTTCGGGAATGGTGCAAACTATTACATTGAAACAAAATCGCCAGATGAATATGCTGGTATGGAAGAAAAGCTATTAGAAATTATAAAGCACTATGAAATAAGTGATAACGTTATTATTCAATCATTTAGTAAAGAAAGTCTGCAAAAAATTCATAGTTTAGATGTTACTATACCTCTAGTACAATTATTATCTTACAAAAAGGCAGTTCAATTAACTGAATTAGAGATAAAAAAGTATAAAACATACTGTATTGGCCTTGGGATGAACTATAAAAATATTGATTCAGCTTATGTAAAGAGAATAAAGAAACATGGATTAGAAGTTCATCCATTTACTGTAGATAATGAAACAGACATGAAAAAGTTACTTTTATGGGGAGTTGACGGGATGTTTACGAATTACCCAGATCGTTTACATTCGTTATTACAATCTTAAACTATAATGGTGTAATTATCACTGAACCAATAAAACAAGTAGCCACAATTATACAAAGATGGTTTGTGGTCCAAATGGTAACATCATTGAATGCATAGAGCCGATATTAAAATGAAATCCGAAAAAGAATCCAATATTTTTATTGGATTCTTTTTATTTAACTCTAAGTGACGAACTTAAAGCAATATGAATTTGAATTTGTTAATAAAATATTACATTGAGTATGATTTTTTGTAATTACCATCAGAAAGTAACGAAATTGTAATGAATTTTAACTACGTTTTTTATATTTTTTTGATACACTGGCTACGAGAGGAATACCGATTAATGTAGGTAAAAACCAAAACCATATAGGTGGCAGTAAATTAATTAAAGGAATATGAATACCGACGTTTACTAAAAGTGCAGTTACTGCACCAATATAAGAACCTAACATACCTCTAATATGGTGATGCAGCCAATTTTTCCAACGTTTTTTTCGTGCTAGGTAGCCATAAATCGCAAATGAATAAGAAAAAATTGCTACATAAAATAAATATGCGATTTTATCCCAGTTCATAATGGATAATATAATTGCAGTAACGGTGATCACAACATAGGATGCATGATATATTTCACCCCATTCCGTATGTTTTCCTTTCTTCTTTTGAGCAACCATCGCTACAATACCGGTGATTAAACATATTGTTCCAAATAATATGTGGATGGTTAAAAGAACGTTGAAAATGCTCATAATAATTCCTCCTTTTTTATTTTTATAATATTGCAGTATAGGAGAAAAGTTGAAACATATTGTTTATTCGCCTTAATATACTGAAATAAAGGTACTTCTAGAACAAATTTAAACGGACAAATTTTTCTTGAATTTAGTGAGTCACGTATTACGTGAAATGAAGGAGAGACTTCCATGTTTACATCTATTACATATTTACAATCTGGGAATGAGAAGCAACAAAAAGTGTATGATGTTTTGAATAAATTAAACATAATGGAGGATTTAACTTTGTATAGTCCAGTTCTTTGCGGGACAATCCCTATAAGAATTGATACAATTCAATCCGACTTAGATATAGTAATGGAAGTACATAACTTTGATGTTTTTGAACAGGAAATGAGATCTTTATACGGTTCTTATAAAGGATTCAAAATAAAAAAGAAAAAAATTAAAACTACCGAATCGATAAAGGTAAATTTTGAATTTGAAGGTTTTGAATTTGAATTATTTGCTCAGCCTAAGCCAGTACGTAACCAAAATGCATATAGACATATGATCGTAGAGCACATGCTATTAATGCAGCATCCACATATAAGGGAAGAAATTCTTCACTTAAAAGAGAACGGTTTAAAAACAGAACCTGCTTTTGCTCAAGTATTAAATATCGACGGAGATCCTTATGAAGAGCTTATTATGTTGGGGCAGGAAATGAGATTGTGGTAAATACGAGACACAAAAACTCCTCTATAAATAAAAGAGGAGTTTTTGTTATGTCATTAACTTACGGATTAATTCACCTAATACATTAATCCCGTTAGTCATTTGCTCTGGAGAAGCATATCCATATGATAAACGAATATACTGATCTGATTCTTCTTCATAGATACGCCCTGGGTTTAAAAGAATTCCTTTTGACAGTGCCTCTGAAAATAATTTTTTCATCGGAATGCTAGGTACAATCTTTAGCCATATAAAAAATCCGCCAGTAGGAATATCCCATGATGCAACATCTGCACAGTACTTATTTAAAGCACGTATCATGATTTGTCTTCGTTCTTTTAATTGAATTCTTATGTTTGCAACATGTTCTCCATAAAAATCATTATTTATCCATTCAGCAGCAACTCTTTGGGATAATGAACTCGATCCATAGTCTGTTTGCATTTTTATATCTGACAATCTATCAATTACAGGTTCTGGTCCAATAATCCATCCAATTCTAAGACCAGGAGTAAGTGTTTTAGAGAGACTACCAACATATAATACATGTCCATGTTTATCTATCGACTTTAAAGGAGCTGGAGGTGGTTCATCAATCCATAATTCGCGATAAATATCATCTTCAATAATAGGTAACTGTTCCTTTTCACATATTTTTAATATTTCTTTTCTTCGCTCTTGAGACATTAATATCCCTGTTGGATTTTGAAAACAAGGGATAGAATATAAAATATTTTTCTTTTGACTATATTTGATTCGTTTTAATAACTCGTTAGGTAAGATACCGTGACGGTCCATACATATACCAGCTAGATTTATATTTGCTGATTGAAACACATGAAGTGAATATAAGTAAGAAGGCTGCTCGAGTAAAACGGTTGATTCTCTATGCAATAGACCAATTGATATTAATTGCAATGCTTGTAACGCACCAGAAACGATTAATATAGAATTGGCTGATGCATGTATTCCAAATGATTTTACGTATTTACTAATTGCTTCACGTAACGGTAAAAACCCTTTTTGTTCTTCGTATCCAAAATAATCTAATTCGTCACTTACACTTTTCATAATGGACTGCATAGTTTCTAGTGGGAAAAGTTGCGGCGCGAGTTCACCTTTACTAAGGTGAATAAGTTCTTTATTTGCTTCTGCTTCATTTATGTCTCGTACCATTAACTTACTAGGTTTATGAATACCAGCCTTTACATATTCACTCCAATCAGGCGGTGGATTCGTCGCTAATAAAGACCATGTATTATTCGTTACAATTGTTCCAGCTCCGATTTGCCCTTGAATCAATCCATCTGCCATAAGTTCATCTAGTGCAGTTATTACAGTGCTACGATTTACTTGAAATAATTTGGCTAACTGCCGTTGACTAGGGATCTTACTTCCAATAGGCCATTCTCCGTTTTCGATTTTTTCTTTCATATAGTCTACTATCTGCCGATATTTAGGCAGTTTTTTATTAGTTGTCATAAAAAAACTCCCTCGTTCACTTTAAAAATGCCAAGTGGTTGGTTTTTACGATAAATAACTGGTTGAAGACATTGTAACAACTATTAAATATGATGAAAAGAAATAATTGGTAATTTGAAAGTGGTTGGTTTATTAGGGAGGGAAAGATAACATGCAGAATAAAAAATGGGATTTACGCATCATATGTGCTCACGCTTTTACGATTTTAATATGGGGAACCGCTTTTCCGGCAATTCGTATGGGACTCGAATCTTATACACCAGAGCACCTTACTTTACTACGTTTATTAATTGCTTCATTTATACTTCTTTTGTTTTCCTTTATATATAAATTGCGGCTACCAGATTTAAAGGATATCCCAGCAATTTTTATATTTGGTGTTTTAGGGTTTACTATTTATCACATTGCATTAAACTACGGCGAAAAAACAGTCAATGCTGGATCTGCAAGTTTAATTGTTTCAGTCACACCAATCGTAACGGCTATTTTTGCCTCTGTTTTTTTGAACGAAAAAATGAAAGTAAATGGCTGGATTGGTGGTGTAATTAGTTTTATAGGAATTGCTTTCATATCATTTAGTCAAGGAGATGCTATTCAATTGAATAGTGGAGGATTATTTATATTATTAGCAGCGATTTCAGAAAGCCTATTTTTCGTTTTCCAAACTTCTTACTTAAAAAAATACGGCTTCTTACCATTTACCATATATACAATTTTATCTAGTACTGTATGTATGCTTATTTTCTTACCGGGAATGTATACAGAAATACTAGCAGCTCCTCTTGAAGTGAATATGAGTGTTTTCTATTTAGGTTTATTTCCAACAGTACTCCCATATATCGCATTGGCTTATATCATCTCTCATTCTGGTGCTGCTGAAGCAACAAGCTCTCTATATTTAACGCCAGTAACTGCATGTTTTATTGCGTGGTTATGGTTAGGTGAAGTGCCGACATTTGTTTCGATAATTGGCGGGGGAATTACTATACTTGGGGTTTTAATTGCACATGTATCATTAAAAAAAGAAATACAAAGTGAAGAGTACCGCAATACAGCAAGGTAGTTTGGTTAGTACTTGTAAGAGATGTAATTGAACTGTTAATTAGATTTCTTATTAGTGGAAGGATTAGCATAATGTTAATCCTTTTTATTTATACAATTCTTACTAGTAATATCCATATAAAATTGTATAGTTTAATTATTTTTTTACATATACATAGTTATCAACTGCTATTTACTATATGAAAGGAGGCATCCTTTGGAAAAAGTATTATTTTTCGGAGACCCAGGTATTGATGACTCGTTTGCCATTATGTTTGGTTTACTGCATCCTGAAATTGAAATTGTTGGTATTGTAACTGGATATGGAAATGTTGAACATATACATGCTGCGCATAATGCAGCGTATATTTTACAGTTAGCAAATAGACAAGACATTCCTGTGATTAGCGGTGCAACAAAACCACTTACAGAAGAAATTACTACATATTATCCTGAAATTCATGGACCAGAAGGATTAGGGCCTATTCATGTGCCAGAAAGTGTACTGTCTATCCCAATATACAATTTTGGTAGTATTGCCTCGATTCTTGTAAAGTACGGAAAGGATTTAACAATTGTCGATGTAGGAAGATCTACCTCGCTAGCGATTGCTTTTAATTTATGGAATGATTTAATGCTAAATGTAAAAGGAATATATTTCATGGGTGGTGTCTTTTTAGAAGTAGGAAACGTTACGCCATTAGCAGAGGCAAATGTGTATGGAGATCCTATTGCAAGTAAAATTGTTTTTCAGCAAGCAAATAATTTATTTATATATCCTTTAAATGTAACAAACAAAGCTGTGTTAACGCCAAATATGTTTGACTATATTCAAGCTAATTCAAAGAATCCATTTCATACGATAATGAAACCAATGTATGATTACTATTTTTCTGCATACCAAAAACTTAATCCATCTATCGAAGGGCCATTGCTTCATGATGTTGTTGCTATAAGTGGATTAGTAAATCCAAGTTTTTTTGAATTTGTAAATCGTACAGTGAATGTAGATACATACGGAGATACGAAAGGCCAAACATTTGCTGATTTTCGACCTAGTTCTATATCAGAAGGAGCCTGTATAGCTTTAGAAATAGATGAAGAAAAATTTATTCAAGACTTTATTAAAACTATGCTATAAGTCGCTGCCGAAACAGGGATTTATTTCACTACGTTGAATATATAAATACATTCTCTTTATAAAGGAGCTTACAATAGTGAATGTCCAGTTAAAGGTTGTTACGAGAGAGAATTGGGAAGATGCTTTAAAGCTACAAGTTAAAGAAAATCAAACGAAATTTGTTCCAGCTGTAGCAGTTTCACTTGCTAAAGTATATATAAAACCAGATGGTGACAATGTGGAGTACATACCATTTGCAATATACGACGGTAATCTAATGGTTGGTTTTATTATGCATGCTGTTATAAGAGAAACAACTGATATGTATTGGATCAATGGATTTATTATTGATCAAAAGCAGCAAGGGAATGGTTATGGAAAAGCGGCGTTACAAGAAAGTATTTACTTAATAAAGAATACATGTAAGGCGTGTAAAGAAATAAGATTAACCGTACATAAAGAGAATCTCTCTGCAAAGACACTATATGAACATTACGGTTTTCAACCATTGGGACATGATTATGATGGTGAGCAAGTATATCGTTTATTCGTTTAAATATTATGAAGTAAAGGTGTGAAAGGAAATATGCAATTTTCGGAAGTGAAAATCGAGGTGTTTCTCCCGCGTTAACGGACAGTAAAGCTCCCACCTCCAAATCCAGTTGGAGCAAAGAAGTTAGGTGGGAGATCAACTGTCCGTAAACGTCCGATTGGTGAAGGCTAATAATCAGTGGGGATGAATAAAACCCCCACTGAATAAAACCCCCACTGAATAAAGTTTCACTTTATTCCTGAAGGATACATTGAGATATTACGGAATGAACTAAATACAGTTGGAGTTTGTAAAACGGGAAAATAACGAAATTCACCCGTATGAAACACTTATGATTTATATTATCCCTATATTAAATGACTATTTTAATCAAATATAAAGTAAAAAGACTAGGAGGAATAACAATTGGAAAATAAATTTCATCACATTGTACGAGCTGTAATGTTAAAGGATAATAAATTATTATTGGCTGAATATATTGGCCATCATTATTTTTTACCAGGTGGTCATGTTGAAGTTGGCGAATCGGCTGAGAATGCATTAATAAGAGAACTAAGAGAAGAACTCGGAGTAAATTGTAACATAAAACAATTTTTAGGCGTAATAGAAAATCAATGGCAAGACCGTGAAGTTCTTCATCATGAAATTAATCACATTTTTGAAGTAGATTCGCAAGAGTTACATATTGATTTCATACCAAAATCTAAAGAATCTCATTTAGCGTTTCACTGGATAGATTATAATCAAGAAGCTTTACATACATATAAAATCATGCCAGCGCCATCAGTTAAAGAGTTATTAGAAAGAAAATTAAGCGATGAACTACTAAACTGTTGGATTAGCAATTTTTAAGCACCTCTATTAATAGTAAATACGTCCACCGAAAGCAGATTAAGAAAATAGGCTAAAAAACAAGGTACATCACCTAGTGTAAGTTCATATTTTGTTGATGTACGCATTTAGTCTATAGTCTTATTTCTACTTTGTTTGCAAAAATATATAAACTTTAACATTTGGACGGAATTTATTTTTATAAATGGAGGGTTTCGTAATGAATCAGTTTCAACAAGACTTACAATCATTAAACCTTAATGATTATCAATCTGGTAATGTTGTGTATTGGGATCAACTACAACAAAATCAATATCCATACTATTACATTCAAGACGAAGCACGTCGTTGCGGCGGATGCGGAGGTTGTGGTGGACGCTGTGGTGGATGTGGCGGCGGAAGATGCGGAGGTTGTGGTGGCGGTCGTTGTGTAGGCTGTGCTGGATGTTTCGGTTGTTTTAACTGCTGGAACTGGTGGATCATTTAAGTATAGAAAGAAAACTATTTTACTTGAAAGAAAGGTGTGGAAATTATTTTGCACTTTTCTTTCAAATGTAATTGTTATGCGTATTAAGGAGGATTTATTTGTATACTTACGATAAGTTAATTTCTTGGGTAGAAAATATAAAAGAAAAAAATCATAGTTCTGCAACAGCACTTTGCATTATAAAAGATAACAAAATTGTACTAGAGCATTATAGTGGATATCACTCAAATACATCGACTAATAAAAAAGTGACCGCATCTTCACAGTTCAATGTTGCTTCTGCTAGAAAAAGTTATTTAGGTTTAATGGTAGCATATGCGCTTTACGAGGGGAAAATAAACTCTATTGACGATGAAGCGATAAAGTATTTGAAAGACTTTGATTCTGCATTGCTCGGTAAAACAACGATAAGACATTTAGTAACCCATTCGCACGGTTTAGGAGAAACGAATGACGGAACAATTTTTCGTGAATTTGAACCTGGACAAGCATGGGCGTATAGAGATGTTAATGTAAGAATGATAACACGTCTTATTTATCAGCTATATAGCAAAAGTTTTCCTGAATTATTAAAAGAGCGTGTGTTTACACCTGTTAATTTTCAAGAAACAGGTTGGAGAATTCAGCAATATGAAAATTTAGTTGAAGTAGTTAATGACCCAAATAAAGACGCAATCAGTGAAATTGGTACGGTAGATGATGGTACTGAAAAAAATCTGTTTGTCTCAGCTAGAGAATTTGCTTATTGGGGCAATCTTCATTTAAATCAAGGTATGATAAACGGTAAACAAATTGTTCCAAAAGAAGTTATAAAAATTGCAACGAGCTTGCAGAGTCCAACATATATAAACAAAGAGCTACCACAAAATGGGTTGTTTTGGTTCGTTCAAAATGAACCTGCACTTTTAAGTGAACTTGGTGAACGAGTTCCAAAAGGGTCGTATCAAATATTAGGAATTACAGGACCGACTATATTAGTAATACCTGAATATAATGTAGTTGTTGCGAAAATGTATAATAAAAGATATAACTACGGCGGTGATAATTATTTATATTATTTACGTGAATTTAGCAATTTAGTCGCAGATACATTTCGTAACAGTAATAGGGCATAATTACTCCTATAATGAAAAGGAGTGAGAAAAGTGAAAGATAAAATGAATACAAACAAAAAGCAAAACATTAAAGATGTAAAAACAGAACAAAATGCAATTTATAGCGATCCAAAAGACGCAGCTAATATGCAGACGGTACCGCAACCGAAGGATTTTGATGAAATCGAATATTAATTTTTATCCATCCGACTATATGATGAATGAAAAATACATCTTAAGTCCCATCACATGACAGAAGTATTTTGATATCATATATACATAAGCATTTGAAAATGTCTTATCTTAACAAAGCTTTCTTTAAGTAAATCTGATATAACCTGCAAAAAAACACTTCATTATGGAGTGTCTTTTTGTGTACATGAACTGAATTACCATTTTCCGTACAGTATTTTGCAATTTATGATGGATATACTAACTGTGAAAATTCATGTCATGATTAAAGAAGGGGACAGTTAGTATGAAACAAACTTCTATAAATCCGTTACTAATTGTTCTAGGTACAATCATTGTTCAAATTGGCCTTGGGACAATTTATACATGGAGTTTATTTAATCAACCCCTTGTCAGTAAGTTTGGATGGAACCTCAATGCCGTTGCGATAACTTTCTCCATAACAAGCTTTTCTTTATCATTTTCAACCTTATTTGCAGGAAAGTTGCAGCAAAAGTTAGGACTTCGTAAACTCATCGCTACGGCAGGGATTGTTCTGGGACTTGGGTTAATACTTAGCTCACAAGTTTCTTCCTTACCATTACTATATTTATTAGCTGGTGTCGTTGTTGGTTATGCAGATGGAACTGCCTATATTACATCACTATCTAATTTAATTAAATGGTTTCCAAATCGAAAAGGACTTATTTCTGGCATATCTGTTTCTGCATATGGAATGGGTAGCTTAATCTTTAGATATATAAACGGAAGTCTTATTGATAGTCTTGGTGTATCACAAGCATTTTTATATTGGGGTATCATCGTCTTGCTTTTAGTTTTAATCGGATCGTTCTTCTTACGTGAAGCAATCGTAAGTAACACCGTAACTGAATCCGTACAAAATGACTATACACCTCGTGAAATGATGCGAACGAAACAAGTATATCTCTTGTTTTTTATGTTATTTACATCGTGTATGGGCGGTCTATATTTAATCGGTATGGTAAAAGATATTGGCGTACAGCTCGTTGGACTTAGCGCAGCAACAGCTGCTAACGCCGTTGCAATGATCGCAATCTTTAATACAGTAGGTAGAATCGTACTTGGAACGTTATCAGATAAAATTGGCCGAATGAAAATTGTTTCTGCAACGTTTATAATAATTGGATTGTCAGTCTTTACTTTAAGTTTCATTCCTCTAAATTACGGAATTTATTTCGCTTGTGTAGCAAGTGTTGCCTTTTGCTTTGGTGGTAATATCACAATCTTCCCAGCCATTGTCGGAGATTTCTTTGGATTAAAAAACCATAGTACAAATTACGGGATTGTATATCAAGGTTTCGGATTTGGTGCACTTGCAGGAGCGTTCATCGGAGCGTTACTTGGTGGATTTCAACCGACATTTATTATAATTGGTGTTTTAAGCGTTATTTCCTTTATTATTTCGATATTAATTCGTCCTCCAAAAGCAAAAAAGAAAAAAGAAACACAACATTTATATCGAAAAGTAGCTTAATTCTGGAAAAGAGTCCTCATGATAGGGCTCTTTTTTCAATGTAACGTTAACTTTGCTCCCGTTTTTATTAAAAGACAGGACAATATCATTAAGTGATTGAATAAATAAGTAAAGAGGAGCGTGATAATTAAAATGAAAATAGTACAGCAATGGGTCCAAGAAGATAGTGATTACATAAGAGAAAAAGTAATTGAATATAACCAAAAACATATTGCTGATGAAGAGAAAAAGCCTTCAGAAAAAATTAGTTTTATAGTAAAAAATGAAAAGGAAGAAATTGTAGGTGGAATAACTGCAATTACATTTTGGCACCACGTGCATGTCGATTTCCTTTGGGTTTCTAAAGATTATAGACACGAAGGATATGGAAGTAAGTTATTAAAACGTATTGAAGAATTTGCAATTGAAAAAGAGTGTAGGCTAATCAATTTAGATACTTTTAGTTTTCAGGCACCTAATTTTTATAAAAAGCATGGATATAAAGTAATTGGAGTAAGTGAAGATCATCCGAAAGGACATAATCATTACTTTTTAGAAAAACGGTTATAAGGTATATAGAATGTATTAACATTAGTATTTAGAAAACAAATGTATCCTTTTGGATTATGCATTTAAAAGAGAATCTTGAGTTAATCTGATAAGATATCGAGAAAATTCATACATCCCTCTGCGAATTAGAGGCGCTTCTAAAACAAGAAAAGATCGGATTGGAAGTAGTTACGGGAAACTAATTATTTATAGCGAATATATGTAAAGTAGGACTCTAAATATACGCATTCAGATGAAAGGGGATATGTTATGAATTCATTTGTAAAAGGCAAGTTTGAAGAAACGAGAAAACATCTATTAGAGGAAATTACGCCATTGAATGATGCTAAATTTAATAATAAGCCAGATAGTAACAAATGGAATATAGCACAAGTATGTCATCACTTAGTGTTATTAGATGAGAGGGTTATAAATGTCATTTCATCTGGCTTAAAAAAGATTGATAGTACCCTAAAAGATCGTAGAGAAATCCACTCTATATTACTAGATAGATCAATAAAATTTAAAGCTCCAGAAATGATCGAACCAAGCTTAGAACCATTTGAAGTGCAAAAAATGATTGATATGCTAAACGAATCAAGAAGAGAATTGATGCGTTTCCTTAGTACAATAGAAGATGAATCTAAACTAACGAATAAATCAGTGATGCATCCTGCACTTGGGGAATTACTTCTTGATCAGTGGATAGAACTGATCTATTTGCATGAACAACGTCATATAGAACAAATCAAAGAGATAAAATTACTTTGTGAAATCGGGAAGTAAAAATCTTTGGCTAATAACAAATAATACGGGTCTCATATGTATACTTTTAATATTGATCTAAAGAAAGGTTAATTTGGAATCTGTTTGTTATAAAAGTTTAACCTCGTCTCAAAATGAGAGCGGGGTTTTTATTAATTTAGGAGTTATTCTGGCATTTTCATTTAGTATTAATTTAAATCAATTTTACTATTAAACCGAGTTAATGATAGAATGATAAACAGACAGAAAATTCCTTTTATTAAAAATAGAGGAGGTACGTATGAAAAAAGTAAATGTTACATATGCACTTTTATACGATAAAACAAACGAAAAAATCTTAATGGTAAAAAACAAAGGGAAGAATGGTTCATATTACACGCTACCAGGTGGCGCAGTAAAACTGGGAGAAACGTTAGAAGAGTCAGTAATTCGGGAAGTGAAAGAAGAAACTGGTCTCCATATAACTGTAAACGGCATTTGTTACATTAGCGAAGCTTTTTTCGAAGAGAGAGGACACCATGCAATTTTCTTTAATTTTTCAGGTGAAATAATTGAAGGAGAGACAAATATAACAAGGCCAAAAGAAATTGAAGAGATTACCTGGATGGAATTACATAGAGCAGCACCGCATTTACGTATACCAGAACACTTATTAAAGATATTACATAGGAAAGAAACAGTACCTTACTTTTTTAACGGAACAATCGTTCATCAATCTTCATAACATTATCATTTCATGTAGGGCGGGGAAAAAATGGAGTTTATCGTTAATCATAAACATTTCACTCAAGCACTTTCTGAGGTAAGTAAAGCTGTATCTACTAAAGCTATAATACCTATATTATCTGGTATAAAAATAACCGCAGATCAATCTGGAATTACTTTAATCGCAAGCAATTCAAATATTTTCATTGAAAAATTTATCCCTAGTTCCAACGAAAACGACCAAATTACAACTATATTAAAAGCAGGAACTATTGTAGTACCTGCAAAATATTTCATTGAAATTATAAAGAAAATGCCAAGCGATGTATCAATAAAAAGTACGAATGAGCAAATCATTACGATACAATCAGAAGAAATTACATTAAACTTAAATGGACTTCCAGCATATGAGTTTCCGAATGTACCACTTATAGACGGTCATACAAAAATACAAGTGGAAACAGAACAATTAATTGAAGTATTTAAACAAACTGTCTTTGCAGTAGCTAAAAATGAATCAAGACCGGTTCTTACTGGCGTTCATTTAGAGTTAGATCATAATAAATTAATTTGCGTAGCAACTGATTCACATAGACTTGCTATACGCGAAACGATGATATCTACAGATGTGAAAGCAAGTTGTATCGTACCAAGTGCAACTATTAGTGAACTTTTAAAATTAATGAGCAGTAATTCAGAATTCGTATACATCTATCTTTCAGAAAGTCACATTATTTTTACATTCGGCACAACTACTTTATATTCAAGACTAATTGAAGGGAAATATCCTAATATATCTAGTTTAATTCCAAATGATTTTCAGACAGTCATTAGCATAAATAGAAAAAAGATTTTACAAGGTGTAGATCGATCAAACTTATTAGCAAGTGAATGGGCAAATAACAATGTCAACTTAGAAATCATAGACGCATCCACATTGAAAATTTCTTCTAACGCTTCTCAGATTGGTAAAATATCCGAGACACAACAGATAGATGCGATTCAAGGTGAAAAACAATTAAATATATCTTTTGATGGGCGATTTATGATAGATGCTTTAAAGGCGATAAAAGAAGAAACGGTTACTTTAAGTTTCAGTGGTTCTATGAGACCAATATTAATTGAAGCAGGGACGCAATCTGCAGCAGTACATCTTATATCACCAGTAAGAGCTAATTAAAAACGTAGGAAGGAATCACATTATGTACAATCATACTTTATGTTTTATAAAAAGAAATGAAGAGATACTCATGTTAAATAGAGAATATGACCCTGTAAAAGGATTGTGGAATGGAGTAGGAGGAAAGATTGAAAAGGGAGAAACACCTTTAGAAAATGCAATTCGTGAAATAAAAGAAGAGACTAATATAGAAGTTACGTATGACCACATTCAATTTAAAGGTATTATTAAATGGGAGGACTCTTCATATTCTGGCGGCATGTATGTTTATCTAATAGAGCTACTGAATGAATTTACATATCACACTCCAAAAAAGGTCTCAGAAGGAATTCTAGACTGGAAAGAGATTTCTTGGATTCTAAGTGACTATAATTACGGCGTAGGAGAGATGATACCTAATTTTTTACCGGAATTACTCCACAATGAATTAATATTAGAGCACAATTTTGTTTTATCTAATCATAAATTAATAGATTATAAGAATGCAGAATTGATTAAGCAGGATAGTTCTATAGATAATGTAATTCGATTGTAAAAAGCAGTAATGCACATCTATACGAACAAGTAGAGTTTCAGATAGCGTAAAGGCAAACATAGTGAAATAAACTTAAATACAGAAAAAGAGCGAATCACTTATAGGAAGGTTCGCTCTTTTTTATTTATAATTAAATTTCTTTCCACCAAGCTGATGATGGATAGTCTGTAGATTTTAACGTAATCGATTCACCAATTTGCGGCGTTGCGATTTTAACTCCTAAACGCTTAGCTTCTTTCGTTACTCGTTCAATTGGATCACTCCATTCATGTAATGCCAATGTAAAAGCACCCCAATGAATCGGAAGCAGTAGATCTCCTTTCACGTCAATATGAGCTTGAACTGTCTCTTCAGGTAACATATGAATAGCAGACCATCTTGTATCGTATTGTCCGCATTCCATCAATGTAAGATCGAATGGACCGTACTTATCACCAATTTCCTTAAAGTGAGGAGCATAACCGCTATCACCACTAAAGAAAACTCTAGTCTCTTGTCCAAGAATAAGCCATGAACACCATAACGAACGATCTCTATCTGTCATACTTCGTCCAGAAAAATGCCTTGCAGGTGCACAAACTAACTTTATAGTATCAAACGCAATTTCGTCCCACCAATTATGCTCACTAATTTTACTAGGTGAAACACCCCATTTAATTAAATATTGTGCAACTCCAGTTGGGACATAAAAGTGTTTTGCACGATCTTTTAACATCATAATACTCTTGTAATTCAAATGGTCATAGTGATTATGAGAAATGATAATCGCATCAATTTCTTGAAGATCTTCACGTTCTAAAGAAAAAACACCACTATAACGTTTACTAGTGAACACAGGAAATGGGGAAGAGGCATCTCCAAACATCGGATCTAATAACAATTTTTTCCCTTCTATTTTCAAGAGAGAAGCAGAGTGCCCAAACCATGTCACACTCTCTAAAGACTCATTATTTTTATCCGATAAAACAATAGGTAAATTTTTTAAAGGACGCAGCTTTGATTTCATTTTAAAGTAATCAGTCATTAAACCGATAATATCTTTCGGTTTAAAACTTACATCAGTATGAATTTGATTTATATATTTCTTTTTCATTCGTTCTCCTTTTTACGTTTAACAATATACGTATGTTGTTATTGTAGCTAATTGTAGTGTAAACGAAATTATCTTACCTTTCATCTTAAACGCAGTACATTTCATAAATTTGTCAAATTCATTATTCTTATATATAAAATGAAAATCATATAGCAGCAGAGGAAACTAATATGAAGTAAATGTAAATTGTTGTGATTTAGTAAATTCATTCTTATACGCAACAAAGAGCATACGTTTCGTTGTGTGTTATAGAAGTAAATAGATCTCTAAATAATAAAAGGAAGGAGAAGTTGTAAATGCAAACAGAAAAAAACAAGAAATCAAAATGTAAACTATCAAAATCTGAAATAACACAGCTATATACAGAAGGGAAGAGTACCCCAGAAATAGCTACGCTTGCTAATGTGTCTGCTAGGTATATTCGTATGGTTTTAACAGACAATAACGTTCCAAGGCGCGCTATAGGGAGTTGGAAGAGGCAGTATGCAATAGCAGAAGATTATTTTAAAACGTGGTCAAATAACATGGCTTATATTTTAGGGTTTATAGCAGCAGATGGTGTTATACAAAAAGAAAATCAATGTGTCAGTATATCTCAAAAAGAAAGTTACATTTTAGAAGATATAAAACAAGAACTTAACACAAACCAGCCACTATATCAAAACAAAAACACAGGCGTATATATGCTAAACATTAATAGCAAAACAATAAAAGACGACCTTATGAACATTCACGGAATTAAGCCGTGTAAATCTTTTAACATTGAATTTCCATTTGTACCAGAAGAATATTTACATCATTTTGTTCGTGGATATTTTGATGGGGATGGTTACGTCAAGTATGAAAATTATATAGTAAGCTTTGTAGGATTATCGCGTTATTTTATCTGGAAGAAAATCAATACAACTATTTTCAAATTGGATTTATAAAGACAAAGATATTTATTTGCATAGAAAATATAAAGTGTTTCAGAAAGAAAGTCTAAGTTTAGACCAATTACAAGATCGAAAACTAAAACAAACCCAAACTGCTGTTAAACAAAGAAAACAAAATTTTCTTAAAGAATATGCGGAAAATAAATGTAGTGCTACAGCTTGTTCAAATTTAGAAATAAGCGAATCAACTTTTAAACGTTGGCTAAAAAATGATAATCAATTTAAAAGAGAGTATGAAGAAATTAATTTTGATAAATCCAACTACCAATAACTAAATTTAAAATTCTAGATGACCTTAGTATAGGTATTAACATAGCCATACTAAGGTTTTTTAGTTGAAATCATTAAAGGATTCTTATTTTTATTTATAGAACATAGTAAATACATAGATTTTATAATTAATTTACTAAAAAAGGAGAGAGACACCTTGCAAAAGAAATTTATCAATCCAGAAACAATGCCACCAACTTTCGGATACTCACATGTAGTCGAAATTAGTAACGCAAAACGAACAATTTACATATCTGGGCAAGTAGCAATAAATACTGATGGTCAAATAGTTGGTGTTGGTGATTTAGCTACACAAACGCGACAAGTATTCGAAAATATTAAATGTGCATTAGAAACTTTGGAATTACAATTTAATGATGTAGTGAAATTAACATTTTTCTTAACAGATATTTCTCAAATGGCCATTGTTAGAGATATACGAGATCAATACATTGATACTAAAAATCCACCAGCAAGTTCAGCTGTAGAAGTTAGTAAGTTAATTAACGATAACTTATTAATTGAAATCGAAGCAATTGCTGTAGCAAACTAATTTTAAAAACTTATTATGAATCATATCCATGCAATTCATTTTAAATGAATTGCATTTTTTATTGTCTTAAATATGATTTATTTCTGGAGACATCATCAACAACTCATAAAACAACAACAAATAAGCACACAATCGATCACACAGAATAAATCCAATGAAAAGGGGAGCCTAACAACTTAAACTAATATTTAATAAGTTTATTATTTTCAGTTAGTTAACATAATATATATTATAGGCAGTTATAGAAATAAAGCAATATCAGGTATCAAAAACCAAGTAAACTATACTTAATGAGACGGAACAGAGATTTTTAGTGAGATTCACATAAAATCTTATCTAAACGAATTTCTACAGTTTTTATCGTTTTTTTTTGTTATAAATCCATCACAGCAGATTTTAATCAATAATCGCTTTAGATTTAACGAATCAAAAATATTTTTGAGCGGCAAGAAATTTTTATACAGAAAAATTATTTCTATACAAAACATAAAATAATAATTTTATTTTATGTTTTACTTAATGAATTTATTGCTATTTGCACACATTTGATAACTTTACTTTATTTGTAGCTATTTATGTTTTTTACGCTTGACTTTCATTACATTCATTGTTCTACATTCTAGTTAACATAACGTTCATTTTTAACATAAAAAAATCTCCCTCACCTTCAGGAAGATTTTTTAGCTTGCTAGTATTTCATTTATAAATTTTTAATAACAATCCCAATTATAAATAACATTGGAAAAATCTAGATTTAACAGATCGTCTTTTTTTATAAAGAAATTAGCAACACCAGAATCTCCCCATATAATATTTAATGAATCGTCTGTATCGATTTGCAGTAATAATATATCATGTTGTTGGTATTTTTCTTCCCATTCTCTTGGATCTGTCTGTGTGAAAAATGGATAACCACCAATTTTATGCCCTTGATCTTTACATAAATCATCATACAGTTCGCCTAATTCTGTATTATTTTCTTCATCAACAATTTCTTCCCAATCAATTTCCTCGCTAAACATCTTTTCAAATCGATAATCCCTTGGTGTTACTGGTTGATAACCTAATTCAAACTTTAATTTTGCTGCTTCAGGTATGATAAAGTTCTCTAATTCTAATGTGTTTAAATAACTAAAATCAGTAATAACATTATTTAAATCTTCTATAATTGTAGAATGATAAATAATTCGAAAGTCTTTTTGGGTTGTTGGATGGTCAAAATCTGCTCCGTAAAGCTCATCATCAGCACTTACGAAAAATTGTAACATTCCTTCCTGAGGCATATATTCAACATGCGGCATTTCTCCAAAGTTTAGCTGCACAAGTAACATCATAGGTTGTCCATTTGAATCTTTAGGATGCTCTTGATCTATAGGTAAATACGGATAACCACCAAACTTACTTTCAAAAAGCGTTGTCTCTGCTAATGTTCCAGACACTTTAATATACGGTTTCACACTTTCTTCTAAAATACTACGATACTGCTCTAGTTCTTTCGGAATTTGAAGTTGATACGTATTCTTCATCACATTTGCCTCCCTTTAATAATGAATTGAAAATGCCTTGCTTAATTATATAGCAAGAGATAGCTTCATTGAAAATTGTTAAAAGTCCGTTTTCACCCTTTCACCCTCGTTTTTTGCGCACTTGGTGGACAAAGTAAGTTATGTTCTAAAACCTTTTTATTAATAGTTCGAATTAAATCCGCTGCTTCTGCAGTATTTGTATTTTTTTTTAGCCTTTCTTTTAAATCATCAATTTCCTTTGAAAGCTCAATCCACCTAGGTAAAACATGATTATTCTTTAACGTTCTATAAAGTTGCTTTTCAGGATTGTACGAAAGGTCTTTATCTAGATTTAGAGGTTTCCCTTTACCAGGCATATTATCAAAAGACCCTTTCTTTTCTGCTTCTTTAACGATAGAACTAATATGATCCTCATACGTATAGGACCAAACTTTCTCATCTTTTACTAATATCTCTTGTTTTTTTAGTTTTTTATCTAGTTCTTCTTGATTCATAGATTCTCTCTCCTTTTTATTTTTATAGTGTGTTTTTTGTAAGTTTTAAAGCTTTCAGCCCGTCAAATAACTTTTCTCGCCACCAAATGCCGTCATGACCGCCTTGGAACTCTTCATAAGTAATTTGGTATCTGTTTTCTTTTAAAGCTTTATATAGGCGTCTATTAGCTGTTAAAAGAGGTTCGTTTTCAATCTCTCCGGCTGCTATATAAAAATGAGGTTGAGTTGCATTTGGACCAATAGTTGAAATTTGATTTTCAATCGAAGGAATTTTATTTTCATGACCATCTTTTTTCCAATGAACGGATCCAGACATTGACAACACGTTTCCGAAAATGTGTGGATTTTGAAGCGCTGCATAACAAGCTGCTAAGCCACCAAGACTGAACCCAGCAATTGTTGTATGTTTCGCTTCTTGATGCACACGATACTTCGCCTGAATCCATGGAAGTAATTCCTCTGTTAAAAATGTATTCATTTTATCGTTATAAGTTAGCTCTTCTAGCCGATCAACAGGATCTATTGCAACAGCAATACAAGATGGGATTTCTTTTTCGTAAATTAAATAATTGAGTGTTCTTGCGATTGAAAGATTATTAATGAATGAATTCCCATCAAATACAATGAGAAGTTCTTGAAGATGCGAAGTGTGAGAATAATCATGAGGCGTATAAATATGAATTTTACGTGTGTTATTTAAAATCGTACTATGAAAAGAATATGTTTCAATTCTACCAGATGGATAATGGTTTGAAGGAAAACGACTGCTGTACTGCACTTCCATGCCTATGTTTAACACAGACGCTTTATGGGTACCTTCTCCAAATGTATTTCTATTAAATTGGTCTAGTTCGTACTGTTCACTACGCTTTATCCAATCATTTTCGAAAACATCGTTTACTGAAAAATAATACGTTGAAATAAAACTCTTATCCGTCCTAAACGTCGCATACCAAATATCTGTCTGTAACAATCGTTTTAATTGATTTACAGACAGATCCCAACCAGGAAAACTGCCGAATACATAAACGTTTTCAGTTTTTCGATCCCCTAACCAAATATACGTTATATGCCTATACTTATTATCTAGAGGACATTGTTCTATTAGTGGCGTATTATTCGACTTTATTTCATGCAAAAAAGTATAAAAAGCTTTCTCGTTTCCATTCTTTAATTGATTATTAAGCTCCTCTAACTTAGGACTAATTATTGAAGTCACCCATCTTCCTCCTTTGTATTTCTTTTCACTAGATTGCTTTTATAAAATTTAGGATTAGGATGTTATGTATGTAGATGAGTTATTTATTAGAAAGTTTATCAATTGCTTGAATAGAAAGTTCCAATGCTTTTATCCGTCTTGTTAAAAGTGTTCTTTGAGGACTTCCAGCTTTAGACTTATCATAGGCCCTCTCTATTGATGGAAGTAAACCAGCAAGGACATTACGAGCTTCTGCTAACTCTTCTTGACTATACTGGTGACTTTCTTGATTCCAAACGTTTTCTAGCACTGCTAAACCTACGCAAACTGCTTTAAGTCGTTTTTTTACTAATGTAGTATTTGCACCTTTTTCAGTCATCTGTGATAGTGCGTTTTCAAGTTTACGAATTGTCGATTGTAAAGATTTTATTGATTCCAATTTATCTATATTTGATACGTTATCCATTTTAATGTTGTCCCTTCTCGTTTTGTTATTGATAAAATAAGCACTTAATTTTACTCAAAATATTTTAACATAAATAACAAACTTTATTTGAGTTGGACAATGCATAAGCGGAAAACAATCGTTAAATGCCTCTCTCCTTCCTTACATCATTCTATAAGTACTTCTTTCTGCACATTAAAATCCCTATTTAAACAAGGTATAAATATTGTCTTTTTTATGAACAAAAAACGTACAAGCAGAATAACTTGTACGTTTTAATTTTTATTCAGTAAGATAATATAGTAATAGTTTTCGGGTCTTCTCATAATTCATGAAATCTCTATACAAAACGGGATACTTTACAATTTCTGATTCTATAGAACGATATTGTGGAAACCATTCAAAAAAAGATTTCCTTAGCCACTTTATTTGCTGATACGTAATGTTCTGTTCGTTTCCATTTAGTACAGAACTTAAAGTGCCTGCTGTATGCATCCAATAATGATTAAAATCAGCATTTATATAGTCATCTTCGGTAAATTTACTTTTTAAATCTCGCTGCAATTTTCCTATAGCACGATACGGAAATGGTTTTTGCAGTGGACTATGCATTTTCTGTAATTCATTAAAAATAATCTTTTTAACTAATAGCAACTTTCCACCCCTTTATTTCTCTATCCAACTTAATAATTTTTCATAATGATATTGAGCATCTGTATAGCCGAGATTATATAAATTAGCGAGTTTTTCTTTATTTCTTTCTATTCCGCTTATAGGAAGCTGTACGCTAGGCTGAATGACATAAAAGTTGTCTTTTTGTTCTTTATGATTCATATAAGATATCGTCTCATTATAAAAACGATAATGTTCTACTAAAGATTCTGCGATATTCGGGTATTTTCTATATAACATTTTAGCCAGACCTGAAAATTTGTTACGCTGCTTCTCATATCCTTCTGGCTTCGTCATAATCACAACGTTCTTTTGAAAACCATCAGTTTGCGCTTTTAGAACCGGTATAGGATCAATAATCCCTCCATCTAGCAATTTTCGATTGTCATAATCTACTGCAGGTGCTATAAACGGGACAGAGCTTGATGCACGAATGATTTTTAAAATATCATTTCCATGTTCTGTTTTATTGTAATAAACTGCTTTTCCTGAATCACAATCCGTCGTTCCTATGACAAACTGTTCACTTGAGTTTAAGAAAGTTTGAAAATCAAATGGAACAATATTATTAGGCACCTCATCAAATAAAAAGTCCATTCCGAATAATTCACGTTTTCGAATCAAATTGCGATAAGATATATACCGGTAATCTGATACTAGCTCTGTATTTACTTTTTTATTTCTTCCTTGTTGGCGTGATAAATAAGTGGCTCCCATACATGCTCCTGCGGATACGCCGACTACATAAGGAAAGTATAAGTTCTTTTCCATAAAATATTCGAGTACTCCCGCAGTATATAACCCTTTCATTCCTCCGCCCTCTAATACTAAACCGATATTTTTCATACTATATCCCTCTGCTTCTTTTTTCTTACTTACATGTTAGCACAAGATTTTAAGATGAGGTTATATAAATTGCTTGCAACTATAACCAGAAACTGCTAAAGCAATGTCATAATTTCTTAGTAAATATCATGGTACAATATAAGTAACACTATCCATAAATAATGGAGGAGGAATTTTATATGGGTTTATTTAGCGGTATTTTAGGAAATGCATCAAATGCGAGTACAGAAAGTGTAGAACGTGATTTAGAAAAGATTATGCTAGACGATGAGAAAGTTGAGCATGCTTATAAATTAATTCGTGATTTAATCGTATTTACAAACCGTCGTCTTATTTTAGTAGATAAACAAGGGATATCTGGTAAAAAAACAGAGTATCATTCAATTCCTTATAAAAGCATTACACAATTTAGCATTGAAACAGCTGGGCATTTCGATTTAGATGCTGAGCTGAAAATTTGGGTATCTAGTTTGAGTACGCCAATTACGAAAGAATTTAAAGGTGACGATAGTGTTTTAAGCATTCAAAAAGCGTTAGTAACATATACGACAAAATAACGTCTTTTTGTATGTTTATTCACATCTGAAATTACTAACCCGATTATTTTGGAAGAATATGCATTGAATTTGTATATTTAATCTTAAATAACATAAAAAGGTAAAGCGTATTTTAAATGCTTTACCTTTCTTTTTTGTAATAAATAAGTGTAGTTTTATCATTTAATTTCTTTATTATTTCCGTTCTTTTATACCCCATCTTTTCGTATAGAAAACAATTTCTTTCTTCTTCTAAAATCGTAGCAAGTTCAAAACTCCGTACTTCTGGAAACATCTTTTCAATTAGAATAAGTACCTTCTGAGCGATTCCTTTCCCTTGATAGTTTGGATGAATGAACATTGGACTAATCCAAAATTTATATGGTATTTCTTTTTGAGATATACATATGGCTCCAACAAGGTTTGAATCTAATATCATCTTATAATAGTTACTGTTAGGATTATTTATCCTTAAAATAGTTTTTTCAATAGATTCATTTGCTGGATTTGTATTATAGTCTTTATATTTATTTAATAAAGGGTTAAATGAGTCTTTTTGCATTTGAAATAAAACTGCTGCATCATTTTCTATCGCCTTCTTTAAACTAATCTCCATGTTACCAATTTAGTCGTTTTCTTAATGAAGTTATATGAGCAGTATGATGACGTCCGTGCCATGCATATAGTCCAATTGCAGCAGCAAGTTTTGTTTCACCGGTATCTGGATGGTTAAATGTCTTTTCTAAATCTTCCAGTTCTAGAGAATATAAAAGGTTAACCCATCTTTTATGTAATGAATCTAACATTACTAGTGAAACATCTACTGGTAATTTAGAATCAGGTAGTTCTGCCCACTTCTCTTCTTTATATGGTTTAATCGTTGGATTCTTTTCTGTTAGTGCTAATTTAAAACGTATGTAGCTGTTCATATGGCTATCAACAACGTGATGTACAACTTGACGTACTGTCCATCCACCAACTCGATACGGTGTGTCTAACTGCTTCTGATCTAAATCTTTGATTGCCTTTGTTAGTTCATCAGGTAAATCTTCAATTTCTTGAATCCATGTATCAATCATTTCTTCAGTTATAGGACGTTTGTAAGTAAATTGGCCAATTGGATAACGTAAATCATTCATGAATAAGTCCCCCTTATTATAAGCGCGAAGTATTTCTCCATATATAATGTACAAACTTCATATGTTCCCCGTTTAATTCTACAGAATTTGTATCTGCTTCGTTTTGATAAGAAGAAAATCCGCTTTTTTCTAGTACAATTTGTGATGCGAGATTATTAGTAGTTGTTTTAGCAAGAACTTCATTAATTTCATTATTTTTCGCTACGTCTAGCACTAATTGTACAGCTGCTGTTGCAACTCCTTTTTTAGTAAACTTTTCTCCGACTCGATAACCTAACGAACTGCTTCGATTTTCCGCATCTATATCTACTAAATTTATTCGTCCTACAATTTCTTTTTCTTCATTACGAATTAAATAGAAATAAGAATCTCCATCCGCTTGTTCTATTAATAAATCATCTAGTAGTTTTTGAAAATATTCAAAATCAAAATATTGCGAGCCACGATTTGGTACCATTGTTTCAAAAAAGATTTATTCGTAAGTTCAAACGTAAATAAATCTTTCGCATCGTGTTTCTTTAATTGTTCTATGTATATTTTCATCTCACTTACTCCTTCTATATCTACTAACTGTTATATATTCTTTTTTAATCAACTATTTTCCTTCTATTTCTTTCGCTTCAGTAACACAGCAAGTAGCACTTTCGGATGAAAGAGGTGCAATGGACTACGAATTAAATTCATTACTCTTACCAATCGAATATAAACGTCAGAATCAATTGCAGATAGTTGATATATTTGTTTCGTATACCATTGCTGAAATTTTTGCTTTATCGATAATTCTCTTTTTAGCTGAGGATGACGTGATATTTCCGTTGTAGTCATTTCCCAAGGAGTTTGTATGATATGAACGGTCCTTTTATAAAACTGCTGAGTAAATGCTTTATCAAGTATTTGTCTTCTTTGCAAAAGTAACTGTAATTGGTGAGCCTCCATAGCAGCAACTGAAACACCTTGCCCGAAAACAGGATCGAAACGACAATGTGCATCCCCAACTACTAACAGTCTTTCAGGTAGATTATTCACTAAATCAAATCGCCGACGTACTTGATAAGGAATTTTGTACGTTTTGATATCTGAAATGGCTTCTGCTTTATTTAGAAATTCTGTAACATTAGAGATTGATAGGTTTTCAGCGAAATTATAAAAATCTTCATCAGTTTGTGGTGCTTTCTCATTTGCGTACCCGCTGAAAGTAACAAAATAACGATGATCCTCGATTGTTTGAATAAGAACACCATACGGATTGTCAGGGAAACTTGGAGACATTAGCATATTACAACAGTCAAATTTCTCATTTTCTTTGAGTTTAAACATTCTAGTTGCGTAAAATAAATCAATACGCACTTTCTCTTCTTGCACTTCGATATTGTGTTCGCGTAACCACGCTATACTTTTTGAACCAAATCCACTCGCATCAACGACAATATCTGCTTGGATTTCTTCCTGCGAGCTAGTTTCTAAACATTTAGCTTTTACTCCACATACTTTGTTTAGATTTCTATCTACTAATAACCCTTCCACCAATGTTACATATTTAGTCGTAACATTTGAAATATCATCAATTCTTTTTTGGATATGCCATTCAAGCAAAAACCTACTTTGTTGGATCATATGTACTTTTCCTATGAATTGCTGTTTCCATAAACCAAATTGGTGCCATTTTATATCACGAGTAAAGTTATTTACGATACTACCGGCTTCAATTAGTTCATTAGTGATAGCAGGAAACAATTCCTCAATTGCTTTTTCTCCACCCTTTAATAACACATGTGGATGACTACTTTGCGGAACTCTTTTTCTCGAAGCTTTTCCATCCCATCTTTCACCAGCTTCTATAATGATTACTTCTTTAAAAGTAGTTGATAATGCTTTTGCTGCGAGTTTCCCTGCGATACTTCCGCCAATCACAATAGCCTTATTAAACATATTTTCCTCCTTAATGAAAAAAGATCCTGCCTTGTATGAATGAAACAGGATCTAAACGAATAGTTACCACATTAAAACACGTTAGTATATTGCAACGTTAAAATTAAAATGCCTAATCCCCATACGTAATACGCGAATACTTTTAATGAGTGACGTTTTAAGTATTGAATCATCCATGAAACAGCTATGTAACCGAAAAATGCTGCGGATAACGTTCCGACGATTAAAGATGTACTGGAAATAGATTCTGCTTTCCCTTGATAAACATCTGCTAATTGCAAAATGATAGCTCCGACAATGGCTGGCGTTGATAACAAGAAAGAAAAGTAAGCAGCAGTTTCACGGTCTAACTTCCTCCATAATGCAGCGACGATTGTCATTCCAGAACGAGAAATTGCTGGGAAAATAGCTGCAGCTTGAAAAGAACCGATAATTAATGCATCTTTATATGTAATGTCATCCATTTTTTTACGACCATTCTTTTGTTTGTCTGCCATGTAGAGAAAGAATCCTGTCACTAAAAATTCCCAACCAATTGTAATACCTGTTTTTGAAATATCTTCAAAGAAGTCTTTAAATAACAGTCCAATTACAACTGCGGGTATCGTCCCGACAATTAGTAATAACATGAGTTTTGAAAATGGATTTTTAATTAAATATATAAATTCTTTTTTGTAATAAATAAACACCGCAAGCAAAGTCCCAATATGCAACATCGTATCTAAAAACAATCCTGCTTCATCTAATTGAAACAAATGCCTTCCTAAATAAAGATGACCCGTACTACTTATCGGTAAAAACTCTGTTAAACCTTGTATGATCCCTAAAATAAAAGCTTCTAACCAATTCATGATAGTCCCCTTTCTCGTTTGCTTGTACCAATATATGAAGGTTAAATTTTCGATATGAAAAAAACTATATTTCTCTATGAATTTACCTTCATTTTATGGATATATATGTAAAAAAGGGGTCAGGAGGGTTACTATGTGGCAACATACGAAATTCGGCAATGTATTACTTTGGATAGGACCAATCCTTGTGTTTGTAGGGTTATGTATGACAAATGTTATTTCAGATATTCCTTTTTTTGAAGGGAAACATAAAACGCTTGGAATCATAATTTTATTTATAGGGCTTTTCTGTTTAATTGCTGCTAATCATTTTAAAAAAGGAGAAAGAAATGAAGAATGAAACAATAAAAAACAATCCTAGTATATATGCTAGGATTGTTTTTTTGTTACTTATTTATAGAACACTTTATCAACGTTATATTTTGCTTTATATTCATTAATAATGTATGTTTCGTAAATTTCTCTTTCTGTTGGATCTTCTACGATACATGCATCAATGCGGTATACTTCATCACGGTGATTTTTAATTGGTGAAACATTGTCTTCAAAATGCTTCTTAATACGTTGTCTAATTTTACGAGCTTTACCTACGAAAAGAAGTTCGTCATTAATATTGTAAAACATAAAAATGCCGCCTTTATCTCTAGGGAACAAGTGGAAATCGATAAAACCATTAATTGGAGTGATTATTGGCTCGTCTCCTTTAAAAACTTGTTTACGTTCAGTAATTGAAACATTAGCTTCAGGAATATTAATTTTAATCAAGTTCATTCACGTCCTCTTTTATTATAAAGATAAATAATAGCATACATATGTAAGAAAAGCTATGTTCAGAGGCATATTTCATTTTATAATTCAAATATTATAGGAGTATCATGTAAACTTTTCTTCCAAATCATATGATCACTTGATTCTCCCCAATAATCCTTCAGTACATAACTAGGCTCTCCAAACTTCTTTGTCCATATACTTTGCGCTTTTTTGTATCCACTATCTAAACAGTATTCTGTTATTCCTCTGCTAAGTAATGTAATATACATTGCATTTAGTAATACATTGCCTATGCCCTTTCGTTGATATTCAGGTAGTACAAATACTGTTCCTATTTCATATAAATCTTTAAGAACACCGCCTGTACAACTATGAATCAATGTACTTGCTGGACCGATTTCAATTGTTCCTATGATTTTATCGTTACTTGTATCAATTGCTAATAAAAAGTAACGACTTTCTCCGTTACTCTCCAAATCATTTTTCAAATACTGTTTTTTCGTATGTATTTCATTTTCTATGTCATCCAATAATTTTGATAACCATTCATTTTTAAATGTATGAGTAATAACAAGACGAAAAAACAAATTAAGTTCATTTAAATCATCCGAATTTGGCCTTCTTATTTCAACGTTATACACGACTTAAATCTCCAATCTTTGAAAATGTTAAGACAATACTTTATATACTCTATTCAACATTATTCTACAAAGGCCTGCATAGAACCAACAATATAGAAAGCTCAGTATAAATATCGATAATATAACTTTTATATCCATAGTTGTATGAACAGTAGGACCTAATACAGGAAATCGAAAGACATCAAGAACGACCATAATTCCTATAAGTAAACATATCGCTGAAAAGGAAACCACCAAAATCCTCCTCTTGAATTGTATAAAGGATACTCCTAACGCTATACCTAATAAACCTGTAGTAAAAGGAAAGACAATTAATTCACTTGGCTCAATAATAAATATTAGGAGAATAGTAAGAATATAAGAAAGTATTCCCTCGCGAATAGAATAACAAATAGCTAAAAAAATCGGTAACGTAGCAAAAGGGCTAATAAATAAGCCAATACCAGGGATTAAGTTCCCCGCCGATTGAAAAATAGCAGCAAGTGAACCGAATAACGCTGTAATGACTAACCTTTTTGCTGGCGTCATCTTTTTTTTGTGAACAAAATTGGTATCATGCGCGATCATCGGTTGATACCAATAGTTTCTAAAGTGATTCATCAAAATCCCCCTAAAGATATATAATTTATCACTTTCTATTTTTATTCATACACATTTTGTTTATTTATTACCTTCTTCAAGTAAACCATAGATAATAATTGTATTAAGAATGAATCTGCGAGTTTATATCATATTAAAGAACAACTTCAAAAATAGTACCTTTGTTAAAATCAGTTACTTTCATAGAACCGTAAACTCCTAAATATAATCTGGTTTGATCTAAGTTTGTTCCTAAACTCATAAAATAAGCTGCTTGCTCACCAAAATCATAATTAGTTTCAATAACTTGAAAATCATTACGTGTCCCGTCTATACCAGCTCTAGAATAGGCTAACGCACCCTTTACTGGAGACTGAGATTTTTCTTTCTTAGCAAGATCAGTAAACACGATGCTACCCGTTAAACTAGGTAGTGCAGTTCCCATATAGGGCTGGACTCCTGTAAGTGAAGTTCCTCCAAATTTATCTGGTCTGGAATCTTTATGAAAATAACTGATTAAAGGCTGGATACGCTTTGCGGAGGTTTCTATTGTTTCATTATAATAAGCCATTGTTCTCTCATCTAAAGTAGGATTCTCAGAACAGTGCCTTATAAAAGAAGTAGGTAATTCTCCTTCCCACCCTCTCCAACCAAAATTAATAAATCCATATTGAGTGGGAGTATCTCTTATTAAATGGTTTTGAACAAGTTCGGTAACTGGTATTGGTTTATATTGAACAAAAGAAAAAATAGACTCTACAATATCCTGCCCAACATTTCCGGTATATTTGATATATTGATTATAAAACCTTTGAAATGAAATACCTGTTATATTACGAACGCCTTTTGCAATTACCGTAAGTGTTTCTTGTATAGATAAAGGAAGTTCATTAAAGCGTGTAACTACTGGAGGATTGTTTATGGACGTATTTTTACTTATATCGATTTCAATTATTTTACCCGCTATTTCTAAATCATCTTGACTTAAATTAAATGGATCATAGCCTGAACCGCCATCTCCATTTGTAAAAATCAGTTTTCCAGTCTCAGGTGAAAAGTTTAAGCTATTTACTCCATTATGATTAAAAAATGGCCGTTTTATATTCAGTAATGTTCGTCGCTTTTGAGGTTGACCGTTTGATTGTAAAATCCATTCTTCAATTGTATCAATATGATCATATTGAGTATCTCTATTTATCCACTTTAAGTTTAAAGTTTTCGGGTCACACGGATTTGGTTTAAATTGTTCAGAAAGTGCACCTGTTCCTTGAGTCTCAGCCATTGAATAATGAAGATAAAATAAGCCATTATGATTAAATTGCGGATGAAACGCTAATCCCAGCAATCCGCGTTCATCATAACCGCTACTAGCAACACCTTCTTCAAATGTGCCTAGTTTAATAATTCGGTGACGAATATTTAAAAATGTCTTTATAGCTCCGTCTCCTATGTAAAAAACCTCCCCTAATTGAGTTGCGATAAATAGCCTTTCGGTCGATTCACCTGGAAGTATAGCTGTTTTTATTACAGTTGGTAAATTTAAGTTATGAACGATGGGCTGTAAACGAACCTTAACTTTTGTCAATTAACTGTACACCTCTTTTTATTCTTTTTAATAGAAGAATATGATTAGAGTGGTTCAATTAGTATCAAAACTATAGACATGAAAGCGTGATATCCCTGTTCGTACAAGTCTGTTTTCTATTTAGCATCAATTAACTTACATTCCTTTTTATTGAATTTTTTTGATATAATGTAAGTATAAAATATAAATTAGGGGGACAATCCATGGCAATCTTACTACAAATCATCGTACCACTTATATGTGCTCTATATTTATTTACCCTATATCGTAATAGTACAATTGGAAAAGCCGCTTTTCTCTTAGCAGTCGTTATTGGGATTTTTGGTTTAGAGAATATCTTTCAATATGCTAGTTTAACAAACCATACTATTTATCCATATTGGGGTGGTTTGAAGGCTGTAATCTTTGTTTTATCAGTTGTGTTTTTATTCAAAAGAACACCCACTTCATATAACAATTAACTATAAGGGGTATCGATAGAAGTTCGGAGAAAAACCACGCTAAGTAAATTTTGATAGGTAAAAAGCAGTTTTTGCCCAGTTATGATTAAACATGTTTATGAACAATTAATTATTCATATTTATTTAAAGATTATTTTGTGGAGGAAGTTATACAATGAGAGCACCATATCAAGTATTGATATTTCCTTATATAATAACTGATGATTCTATTCAATATGCTATTTTTAACCGAAGTGATTATGGTTATTGGCAAGGAATTGCTGGTGGTGGAGAAGATGGTGAGACTCCTATTGAATCAGCAAAACGAGAATCATTTGAAGAGGCTGGTATTTTAAGAGAATATCCCTATATTAAATTAGATTCTGTGTCTTCACTACCTGTAGAGGATGTAGTTGGAGAATTTCTTTGGGGAGAAGATATTTATGTAATAAAAGAATTTTCTTTTGGAGTTAAAGTTCTTACAAAAAATATTTCATTATCAAAAGAACACCTCAATTATAAATGGTTATGCTTTGAGGAAGCAGTAACGCTTTTGAAATGGGATAGTAACAAAACAGCATTATGGGAACTAAACAAACGGTTATTAAAGCAATTAAAAAATTAGCTATAAATAAAAAGATTAGGAGCGTATCCTAATCTTTTTTTGTTATTCAATTGCACCAGCAACGTCATAATCGTTTAAATCTAATTCTATTGTTTGGCCAAGTGCTAATTTAGCAAGTTCTGATCCTAAATATGGACCGGCAGTTAAACCAGAAGCACCTAATCCGTTTGCAACGAGAATGCCTTTAAAGTTAGGTAATGGTCCGATAACAGGTAAGAATCCTGGAGTAAATGGTCTAAATCCAACTCTCGTTTCAAGCATAGTACTATCTTCTAAACCAGGCGCAACTGTTAATGCTTTATGGAATACTTCATGTAAACCACCTGCTGTTACACGGTGATCGAAACCAGTGTCATTCTCATGTGTTGCACCAATTACGACGTGACCATTGTCAAATGTTAAAATGTATTGATCGTTTGGCGGCATAACAACCGGCATATTTTCTGTTGCTGTATTTTCAATTTGTAAATGAACAATTTGTCCTTTTTGGAATGTAACTAAGAAATTAATTCCTAATGGATTCAAGAGTTCGTTCGCCCATGCGCCTGCAGTCACAATGACCTTTTCTGCTAAAATTGTTTCATCGTTTACTGTAACTCCAGTAATAAGATTACCTTCACGAACTAATACAGCATCTCCTTTTATAAAAGTAGCACCATGTTTTTTCGCAGCACTTATTAATGCGTTACGTAATAATCTTCCATTTACTCGTGCAGCGCCACTAATATGAACAGAACTATATTCTTCTGATAATGCTGGGAATAATTTTTTCGTTTCTTCAGCTGATAAGCGAGTGATTTCACCAATCTCTGGTGCATCTTCACGTCGTTTATAAGCTCGCTCTTCCATTTGATCTAGTTTTTTCTCGTCAGTATGTAAACTAATTGCACCTACACGGTTGTAACCTGTATCTGTTTCACCGTCTTCTTCTAATTGTTGAATTAACGAAGAATAGTAACGTGCACCGCCTTTAACAATTTTATACCATGCTTTATTACGACGCTGTGAAAGCCAAGGACATACAATACCTGCTGCTGCATCGGTTGCTTGACCTAATTGTTGGCGATCAACGATAGTAACATTCGCACCTGCTTTAGCAAGATGATAAGCAGTAGACGCTCCTAAAATACCAGCTCCAACTACAATATACGATTTCATTTCAAACACCTTTTCTCTTTTGCTAATTATTTAAATATAAGAACATACTTTAGTATACTGAAAGGAATTCTTTTTTCAATGTGCTAAGTGTAATTAATTGTTGCATCATTGTGACTTCCTTATCGTTATTTTTTCTTCTTACGGAATAATTCAATTGTTTTATAACCTTGTGAAAGGATTTCAATCATTTTCTCCAGACGTTTATCACGTGTTTTTTCTTGTTTTACAGAAAATAAATTACGTGCCCAATCTTTTTGATATCCAGGTGTTAAACTTTGATAAAACGTAAGTTCATTTGGATGATTAGCCAAGAGTGCTTCAACGTCTTTAATACGATCTGCATAATCGGCAACACATTGACTCATAGCAGGCGTTTTCTTCTCTTTTTTCTTTTCACGCTTTAAACCTACTACAGTAAAGACATCGTCCATACTTACCATTCGTGCAAACTTAATATCACTCTGTCCTACATACCCATCTTCGCCAACGTTTAATGCTGGGAACATTTCATCACGGTGAATAAACGTACTGTAACGAGAATTACCTTTTTTCGGATACGCGAAGAATATGTAGCCTTTTTCAAGTAGTAATTCTTCATTACTAATAATATAATTCGTTTGTTTCACCATTTCATCAAGTGTTTCTACAAAAATAAAAATGGCATCGTGTTCTTTTGAAAATGCAGTTTCTTTTCCTGTAAAAATGTCATAATCATTAGGTTCATTAATTACGACCATATTTGTATACTTATTAAGTTTCAATTTATCAATAATTGACATAAAAATCTTCCTTTACATTCAAAATTCATTGTTTATAATTTTTCATACTGTTCTAGTGTATTATATCTAATTAGAAAATCAAACTTTAATAGTTATTTTAAATAAAAGTTAATAAAAATAGCCGATTCTGCGTAAGAACCGGCTAGCTATTCGTGTCATCACAACTCAATAGCAAATAAAGTATATAAAAACGCTCTATATTGATCTTCTGTAATTTCACGTTTCACTTTTTCACCATGAATGATTTCAGTTAAACTCGTATTCGTTAAAGAGACATGGCCAGAGACCGTCAATTTAACTGCAATTGGTCTTTTATTGAAAATAGATTTCTCATCTTCTATTACTCTTTTTTGAACATCATTCACTACTGCCTCATCAATGATACGATTATAAAATGCATGACAAACTTTCCACTCACCGTTCGTATCTTTTCTTTCTAGAACGTAATTTCCTTTACTTGTATCTTTTCGTCTCACTCGATACGTACCATTTTTAGAGGAAACAGCCCCACCAGTAAAAGGTACAGGGACTAGAGGTACTAAAGAAGCAATACCTACATCAATTAAGTATCGTACGTTATCATAATTTAAAATAATCGTTATATGTCCATCCTCAAGTGCCCATGCGTTGATTTCATTTTTATATACGGTACCAAGTGCAAGTTGTACATCATAACCACAATCTTGTAAAAAGTAGTAAAAAAGAGTATTTAATTCATAACAAAGTCCGCCGCGGGACGTATTTAAAATTTTATTCTGTAAATTTTCCATAGTAATTGTATTCGCATTACGTGCTATAACATCTAAATTCTCAAATGGTATAGTGTGTGCGAATGCAAAGAGAATTGTGTTTAATTCTTCAAAGTTCACTTCAGTACGGTTTGCAAGATTCAATCTTGTAAAAAGCTTATGTTGTAGACTTGTCATAGTCAGCACCCCTTAACATGTATAAGTTAAAATAGCATATGCTGATTGTAAATTTGAGGGGGTCCTGAAACAATGTACATTTCATTTAACTGTACCGGTACAAAAAGTCCAACTCACTAGATTACATAAGAAAAGAAGCTACAAATACAAATTTAATAGTTTATCTATAGGTAAATTATTAGCATCACTTAAATCAACAAAATATTGAAGTTGCCACAATTGGCTCTTTTTCGCTTGATTGCTAACAGGAGTATCCCAAAGCGGATATATTCTCATAGCCATTTTGCCTTTTTGACTTTGCGTTTTCAATATTTTTTCTTTAAGAAGAATTTCTTTAGGGAAAACAAATTGTCCTAGTTTATTATCATCAATGCAAGTGATAACTAATAAGTCAGGAGCAGCGTCATAAGAAAATGCTTGATTTTGCATATTGTCATCTTTCTCCCAAAAAGAAACAAATTGCCCGATTTTATTAGGCGTAATTTTTGATACTCTAAAACGGGTAGTTTTGTTATTTAAGTGAAATAAACAACCGGCATATTCTGCGTTTTGCTGTTCTTCTTTTAGATTCGTGATTATTAATTTGTTAGGTTTGTAAATTATATTGTTTAAATTTCCAATTACATCATTAAATTTGTTCAAGAAAACTCCCCCTTTATTCACCTCTTAGTTTATCACAAACATCAGTTCTTCTATATCGTATATAATCATGAACTAAGTGAAATGAGGGAATTTAGCAGGATATAATTATTACTTTAATGTACTTAGTTTTTCAATTGCTTGTTGTTCAGTTGATAAGTAAAATATATCTCTACCTTTATTACATTCATAAATAAAATCCTTTAAGCTTTTACTAGTATACATAGAGAAATCCCCAACAATAGCAAACTTTACCTTGTAGTTTATAAACTTTTGAAGAATATCGCCCGCAAGACGTGTCTTTAGATCAAAGAAGTCTTCGCTTATTAAAGATTTTGGGATAATAATATGTTTTGCATCTACCTCATATTGAACTGTTGCCATAGTATCTAATGCAGACTGAACATCCGATATTAATACCTTATCGTTTCTAATGACCGCAATATTGATTCCATCGACTACTACTTTCTTTATCTTCATAGTCCCACCCCTATATAATTTACACAGTATGAGTAAAGTCGTTTTACAAAACTTAGTATTAATCATAGATTAAATTAGCCGTAGCTATTAAAATCGCCTCTATTTTTTATTGTAAATATATACTTTTTAGTATTAATACGGTCAATGAAATTAATGATAGTTTCTCTTTTTTATATTTTTGAATATATATATGAAATTGCTTTTACTTGTTATAAAAATATTGTGGAGTAACATAACTTAACAAACTATCCAAAGTGTTAATCTCGGCATATGGTTGTATTTGGGTAGTATTCTTGATTTTCTGAGGGTTAAACCACACACCTTTTATATTTGCATTTTGAGGACCAGCAATATCCTTTTCTAAGTCATCCCCAACAAATAAGGTATTTTCCGGCTGTGCATTTAGCTTACTTAATGCTAGTTCGAATATACGTTTATCAGGTTTACTCAATCCCACTTCTTCCGAAATAATGATTGTATCAAAGTAATTGTTTAAATTCGTATTAATTATTTTAGCCTTTTGCCTCTGAGTTGAGCCATTTGTTATTATTCCCACTTTAAAGTGTTTCTTTATATGATTTAAGAAATGAATAGTATTTTGGTCAATTGAAAAACATTTAGGGAAATGTTCATTCCAAAAATCTTGGATATACTTGCGCGGCAATCTATATTTCGGCGCGAATTCATCAAATAATGATTCTATAACTATCGTTTTATCACTAATGCCATATTCCCTTTTATCGTACTCTTTAAATTTCTGTAACATATTGTTTTTGACTGTATCACTAACATCCTCATAACACTTTTCTAAAACTAATAAAAACAAGTTATCTACTGCTTTATCCCTATCAAGTAACGTATCATCTAAATCAAACAGCATCACTTTATAACCCATCAAATAATTTCACAACCTTTCTCACATAATTTAAATAATCCTTAGTTCGCACCTTAGGCCTTTACTAAATTAGCAAAAAAACTCCAAAGTTTGTGGCGTACGCTCTAGAATTTCGCCAGCTTCTTTTATATTTAAATTCATCTCCCTTTCTCCCTTCTATTAAAGTTCCGAAAATATATTTTCAAAAAGTTTAAAAAACTACATACATTTTACATTATTATACATTAGTTTTTCGTAAATATTAATCGTTCAGTTTTCTATATGATAAGTTTTTTTATGCACACAAATATTTCTCCATAAAAAGGGAAGTTCGGTAATACTACTTTTTTACGGAGAATACACAATCTTGAAAAATGGAGTTAATATGTTAAACGTCTTATGAAGTTTCCTACTGTATCTCCACATAAACTACAGATAGTACGGCTATAATGACTACCAGAGGTGATATTATGAAAAACTATCATATCCTCGTGGTTGAGGACGATCAAGAAATTCAGGAATTAATTAAACAATTTTTAATGACACAACAGTATACAGTGGTAGTTGCTTCAGATGGACTAGAGGGTATGACACAATTTAATAAGCAATCCTTTGATTTAGTTCTTCTAGATGTAATGATGCCCAATCTTAATGGATTTGAAGTTGCTAAAATGATTCGAAGTCAGTCAAACATACCAATTATTATGCTAACTGCGTTAGAAGAAGAGGAAGATCAAATGAAAGGGTTCGATCTTGGGATTGATGATTATATAACAAAACCCTTTTCGTTTCATGTTTTGATTAGACGAGTCGAAGCTGTACTTAGAAGAAGTTATGATAAAAATATAAATAATCATTTGGTATTTAAAGAAGTGTGCATTGATGTTGATGCATATCGAGTATATGTAAATGATGTTGAAATTTTGTTAACGACAAAAGAGTTCGAAATTCTACAACTCCTATTTCAAAATGAGAGAAAAGTACTGACAAGAGAAAATATCGTAGAAAAAGTTTGGGGATACGATTATTTTGGGGAAACACGAATAATAGATACACATATTAAAAACCTACGTAAAAAACTAGCTATCCCCTACATTAAAACAATAAAGGGTATTGGTTATAAAGTTGATGAATAAAATTTTAAAAGTCATGAAGATGAAGCAAATTACTTATAAACTCTTTATGACTACATCTCTCATTTTGTTATCCTTTGCAGTGTTGATTTATTTAACTTTATATTTCTTTCTCCCTACGTTTTATGAGCAATACAAAACAGATCAACTTCAAACAGGGATAAAAGAGATAATTGATAAGTCCAAAAATATTACGTTTCAAGATGCGATACCACTTTTTGATGAATACGCAAAAAAAAATAACGCCATGCTTTCGCTTCAAAATAAAGAAGGAGTAATTATTTACTCGCCTTCATTTTCTTTTATTCAAAGTGGTACACAAACAACAGTAGTTACTAAGGCAACACGAATTGATAATACGGGTACTATTAGCAATTCGTATAATGTTACGGAACCAATTCAATTCCAAGATGGTAGTTTAACGCTTGTAGTGTTCGCAACATTTCAACCGATAGATGAAGCTTCGCAAGTATTAGTACGTTTTCTCCCCTATATTAGTATCATTGTACTCGTAATTGGTATAGGGAGTGCTTATTTCTATTCCAGGTTTATTACAAAGCCACTTATTTATATTAATGAGGGTGCACAAAAGATGGCAAATTTAGATTTCTCCGAAAAAATTGAGGTTCGCTCTACAGATGAGTTAGGAGAATTATCTAATAGTTTGAATGACATGTCTATTAACTTACAACAAGCTATGTTTGATTTAAAAAAAGTAAATGAACAATTAAAAAATGATATTGAAAAAGAAAGAGAAATAGAAACTAAACGCAGAGAGTTTTTTGCGATTGTGGCACATGAATTAAAGTCCCCTCTTACTGTAATGAAAGGATACTTAGAAGGGATGATATACAATATTGGGCCTTATCAAAATCGTGATCAATATTTAAAGAAAAATCATCAAATTATTGAAAGTATGGAACAATTAGTTCGTGAAATTTTAAGTATGTCAAAGTTAGAACAACACACTTTTAAACTAAAAATAGAAGAGGTTAATTTTTTAAAGTTAATAGGTACAATCACAAAAGATCTCGAATTTTTCGCTTCTCAAAAAAGCATCCAAATAATAAAAGAAATTGACTCTGACTTTTCTGTTTATACAGATCGTGTTCTTTTTGAAAAAGCATGTAAAAATATTATCCATAATGCAGTTATGTATTCACCACATAATGAAAAAGTCTATATAAAGTTAAATAAGGATTCTAAACATGGTCAAATCAAAATGCAAATTATAAATACAGGTGTCAATATTAAAGATGAAGATATACAACAAATTTTCAAACCATTTTATCGAATTGAAAAATCTAGGAATCGAAATACTGGAGGAAGTGGTTTGGGGCTATATATTGTTAAACAAATTCTTGAAACGCTAAATATAAAGTATTCTATAAAAAATATGGAACACAGTGTGCAATTTTGCATGAACATTCCTTTATCTAAACAATAAACAAACTCCCCTCTTAGTAGGACGAGTTTGTTTGTTTTTGTAGTAAGTATAATCTTATTAGGAATCAATAAGTGGACTTTTCGTTTTTTTTAGATCTTTATTTCTACCATCCAATCTTAAAATAAAATCAGTAGTTGTTATTACTTATTCTATCCGAAACGAGGTTGTTATATATGGGCTATCCAATTGAAATTCCCGTTACAAGAAAAACTCAATCTAAATCCATATTAAATTAAGTGGAGTTCAAAAAATGGAGTTTGCGATGCTTAAAAACAAAGTAAATAGATATGTAAAAAAATTCAATCATAAATGGAACAAATGTGTTACTTAGATTGTCTATTACGTATAAAAAAGGTGTTCTTGATAGTCCTCTCATTTTGTAATATAAGAAATACAAGAGTAGTGCTATCCAGTGCATTTGTTAATTGTATAGGTATACAAAATCCATATATTCTTGAAAGAGGTTGAAAATGTATGATAGTTTCAAAGAAGTTTTTTCACATTGCACATTATAAAAAGGTGCTACCTGTAGTATTACTTTCATGTGTAACGCTTATAGGCTGTTTCAATAGTAATATTCAATCCGAACCACCGAAACAAGCCAAACAAGAAAATACAAGTAGGCATTCTTTTGTAAAGCTTGAAAAAGAATATGATGCTAAACTCGGTATTTATGCATTGGACACAGGTACGAATCAAACTGTTACTTATCGTTCAGATGAACGCTTTGCATACGCATCTACCCACAAAGCCCTTGCTGTTGGAGCACTGTTACAAAAGAAATCAATAGAAGATTTAGATCAAAAAATTAAGTATACCAGCAAAGATCTTGTGAATTACAATCCAATTACAGAAAAATATGTAGATACAGGTATGACTCTGAAGGAGCTTGCAGATGCTTCCATTCGATATAGTGATAATACTGCACAAAATCTTATTCTTAAACAATTAGGTGGGCCAAGTGAATTCAAAAAATCACTAAGAGAAATAGGAGATTCCGTTACAAATCCTGAACGTTTTGAACCAGAATTAAATGAAGTACAGCCAGGTGACACTCGTGATACTAGTACCCCAATGGCATTAGCTACTAGTCTTCAAACTTACACGCTAAGTGATATCCTTCCAATTGAGAAACGGAACTTTTTAATTGATTTGATGAAAAGAAATACTACGGGGGACAACTTAATCCGTGCTGGAGTTCCAGAAGAATGGGAAGTAGCCGATAAGACTGGCTCTGGGTCTTATGGAACAAGGAATGATATCGCGATTATTTGGCCACCAAATAAAAAGCCAATTGTTCTTGCGGTACTTTCTAATCATGCTAAAGAGGATGCGAAATATGAGGATAAACTTATTGCGGACGCAACTAAAATAGTGTTAGATTCTTTAAAAGTAAAGAATAAATCAAAGTAATAAGTTTAAGCCGTTCCTATTTTGCAGCACATATAGTTTGAAAGACTTCTACTTTATCTAAACACCAAGAAATGTAAGCGTGTTTTTAGACAACGAAGGAGGCAATATCCTCCTTCGTTGTCTAACTATTGAAGATGCCACCACACCGGAATGGTCTTTCACGTTCGAATCTCCTATTTAGAGTTAATATTTTATGTTTCCTCTCACCTTCAACCATTCTAATGCTCAATCATATTACGCTTATTTTTAGATTTTCCATTTGTAGCTATATTAATCGAGACATTTAAATCTAATTCTTTATTTTGAAGAGATATCCCCCCCTCTTTTTTGTGTTTTTTCCATAATTTATTACTCTGCCGATATAAAGAATGGGATAACTGATACGTGTCAATCCCTCTTTCGATTCCTTTTCGGTACGTTTTTTTAATTTCTTTTTCAACTTGGGCCTCTGCAATTTTTTTAATATCATTTACAGTCATAGAGTGTATTAATTGAAAAATATCAGCATCGAAATGGATGTTCATAAGCATGTGTAACTTTCCATTTTTCACAAAATGTTTTGTATCTATCTTCGGGTTTTTCAATACTATATGTCCAATAATTTTCTGATTAAATTTTAAAAGTAATGGAGCTCGTTTCGTATTTTCATCCGTCCAGCGAATCCCAGCAATATCATGGCTGTTTAAATGATTTATATAGGATTTATCACTTATAAAACCATAACCACTAAATTTTAACATTGGAAATGATGTATGCCCTTTTTTCCAATATGCTTTAGTCGTAGCTAAGAAAGGAATACGAGTTGTCATCCCAGGTTCATAATAATTTCTTTGGAATTTATATAAAGGTAAAGGATCTATTATTGTATATTGCTTGGTTATCTCTTTTGGTAAATTAATGATTGTATATAATTGAGAAATATTTAAAATATTATTGTTCGCTAATATATTTTCTAGAGGTTCCTTAGTTCCAAATATCCACATAGTGTCTCGAAATTGAAAAAAACGAGAGAAAAAATCATTAAATTGATTTATGTCACCATGTTTTAAAAATCGCTCTGTTACAACAATTGTTTTGAGATGCTCCCATGAGATTTCTTGTTGAGCCCCCTTATAAAAATCAAATGCTGCCTCATCTAAAATGGGTCCTTTTCCCTTTCCAATATAGGCCTGGCTATAATTACGAGTAGTGCTCCCTTCTTGTTTAGCTATGTTAGAAAAATTAATAAATTGCGGACGAATGATATAATTATTATCTTTAAAATCGATACCTAGACTATTTATATACAAAACGTGATGCAACTCTCTTTGATCCCAACACCCTGCTAGAAATGTACACATTATAAAAAGAAATATAACTATTCTTTTATTTTTCTTCATCGGTACTCTCTCTTTTCTTTGTATTATCTTGAGTATGCAATTCTTTTGGTCTTTTTTTCATATACGTGAAAGGAATTCTAAATGTGGCTGCTAGCATACTTTTAAATACAGGGGGTGAATATGGTGTAAAGAATGGGACTCCAAAAGATCGTAAATTCACTACATGTATCGCCATCACAAGAACACAGAAGATAAATCCTACTATACCTAATAAAGAAGACACTACAAATACTATATATCGCAATATACTTATTATTCCTGTTACCGACTGATTAGTTAAAGCAAATGTCGAAACAACCGAGATTGCTATTATAATGACCATAGATGCTGAAACAATTCCAGCACTAATGGCGGCTTGTCCAATAATCAATCCCCCTACCACAGATAATGTTTGACCAAATACCGCAGGAACACGCAATCCTGCTTGCCTCAAAACTTCAAATAGGGTCATCATTATTAGCCCTTCTAAAGGAGCAGGAAAAGGAATCCCTTCTCTTGATAAGCTTAATGTAGCTAACAACGTATAGGGAATCTGATCTGGATGATATGTAATTAATGCTATCCAAATTCCTGGAAGAAATATAGAAATTGCTATCCCCAAAAGACTTACAAGCCGTACAAAGCTACCGAATATATAGAAAAAATCTTGATCTTCAGATGTATTCACAAAAAAAGGAAATGTAACTGGAGCAATAGTGGCTGTCGGTGACCCTTCGACTAATAAAATAAAACGCCCATACAACAAACAATTCACAGCATAATCAGGACGTCCTGTATATTCAACTAAAGGAAATACACTAAATTGATTGTTTGTAATTAATTCTTCAATCTGTGCACTTGAAACTATCCCATCTATTTTAATTTGTCTTAATTTTAATCGAACTTGATTAATGATATCTCGGGATGCAATATCTTTTAAATACAAGAGGGCTACTTTAGTTTGTGTTCTTTCTCCAATAATAAATTCTTCATAACTAAGAGAACTTGTTTTTAGCCTTTTTCTAATTAATCCTATATTTATGTTTAACTCTTCAACAAATCCATCACGTCCACCACGAATGGTCATCTCTGTATTTGTTTGCTCAACTGATCTTGTAGGTATTTGGGCAATATCAACTATATACCCTTGTTTAGATTCTTCAAAAATAATGAGGAGGTTACCTTCAAATATAATCTTAGATATAGTTTCATTCGAATTTACTATATCTAATTTCTTTACTGATAACTGAGGAATTAATGTTGAAAGGTTAAATTCTTCTATAGAATTACTTAAAAGATTTTTGCAAACTTGAGATGATGTGGCTTGTTTTAATTTTGTATTATCAATTAAGTTTTGACAATAAATAAACAATACTGACCTTATTTTTTCTTTTTCATCTAATTCACGCTTTATTACTTTTACATCGTTGCACCCTTCAAACCACTCTAGTATTATCTTCTTGTTTAATTCTACTCGTTTGTTCATCTACATTGTCTCCTTCAAACTCAGCAACCTTATATAAAATACATTCTCATACTCTTTCAAGAGCTTTTCTTAAATTTAACAACCCACACAAACACCATTAGTAATATAGAAAACAAAAATAGTCCTAATGCTGAAACTGGTAAAACAATTTGAGATACAAACCAATAGAAACTAGAGTCACTGATGGGTAGTATACTTATTACTAAAATACATAAAAGTATTGTAAACATAACCCCATTTCTTGTTTTCTGATTTGTAATTGATAACAAATCTGGAATGAGAAAAACAACAAGCGATAGACGAATAAAGATCCCTACAAGCCACTGATACACGGAGAGAAAGTCTAAATTTTCAATGTACCTTCCTATTGACACAAGTCTCCATTCTTCAAATGCTGGATATCGTTGGTTTGCTGCTGCGAAGGGACCAAATTCTATAATAGCTGCCATAACTGGGCCTATTGTGATACCAATAATAACAATACCTAAAGCAATCAATTGATATAATTTTACTTTTGAACAAATATGATGTTGTAAAAAAAGAATAAAAATTAATTCTAGAAATCCTGCTGCAGGATAAACCATTCCCCTAAATATTGGATTCATTCCATTTTCCATCATTGGCTGAAGTAAAGAATAATCTTTATGTGGAACATTTGCAAACATTACAAAAAAACCAAGTAAAAATACAATTGGTAACAAAACACCTGTTGTAAGTGCAATAGATTGAATTCCTTTTGTAGCATTATAGAGACAAATCAAAGAAAAAAGTATTCCTAATACAAAGTGAGGTGTTTCTGGTAAATAAAAAGAGAAAAAGGTTAAGGTTTCTTTTAGTGCAACGACACCAATCGTTATTAAATAAAGTGCAACTATGAATATGATTGGATATACACTGAATTTCCCGAAATTATTTTTTAGCCACAAAAACAAATGTTCATTTTTTATGTTTTTATATATGATGAATATTATTGAAATCCAAAGCAAGTATAAAATGCTTACTAATATGATAGAAATCCATGAATCTCTACCTGATGTATCTAATAACATAGGAATCATAATGACATGATTAATTATCCCAATACTACCAATGAGTATCATAGAAACTTGAAATAAAGTAATTGTTTGCTTAGTCATATTTACCACCATATTTAGTAATGAAGAAATATTACATAGTATAACTGATACATCACTTCTTTATTCCAAATGGTTAGCGCATAGAGACATGGACAATTAAACTTCTTTAGTTATAAAATTTTTCACATTAGATATAAGCTAGCCCCTTCTATTCTGTACATAATTTCTTCAGGCAGATATACTATAAACACAATAGTTCTAGAAAGGTGATGATGTTATGTATGAACAACAAAATAATAGGGATAGAGACCAAAAAATGATGTTTTCTATGCAAGGAGTTCCCACAAATAAGGTTAACATGAATCAATTACCTAAATGGATTAGAATCTTCGGCTATTGTGCATTTGGCTGGATGATAGTATTTAGTTTAATTATGATAGTAGGTTTAATTCTTCAATAACTATGTAGATAAACAGTTAAAAGGGACAGTAATTAGATCTATGATCTAATTACCGTCCCTTTTTTTATATGTGATTCCTCAATAATATAGGTAACTAATCATAACAAAAAGAACCTGTAGAATATCCTACAAGTTCTTTTTCAAATATTGTTAAAAAGGAAACAACAAACTATCTTCACATTCAATACAGGGAGACCATTTTGATTATGGTTTAATTTTATTATATATCAAATATAAGCTTTTGAAATGGTTGTTTTTTTGAAAATTTTGTGGATTTAAAAACTAAGATATTTGTATTAGATGTGGTTTACGACCAACTTCTTCTTACTTAAATACACTGCACGATCGGATTTTTTTGCAACTTCCTGTGAATGCGTTACAACAATAATACATTTATTCTCTTTATGTGCAAGTTCTTGAAACAGTTCTATAATATCCATTGCCGTTTCTTCGTCGAGGTTTCCCGTCGGCTCATCTGCAATAAGTAAATCAACATTGCAAGATAATGCTCGAGCAATTGCTACACGTTGTTGTTGCCCACCACTTAGTTGCAAGACGTTTCGTTTCGCTTCTATTTCTGTGAGTCCTACTTTCTCTAATAATTCTAATGCCCTTACCGTCTTATTTTTCACTTTGACACCTGTAATTTCCATTGCTGTTAAGACGTTTTGAAGAGCTGTCATATAGGTAATTAAGTTATAAGATTGGAAAATTACAGATACATTTTGATTACGGTATCGATCTAAACCAATCTTCCGAATATCTTTGCCATTATACAGTACATAACCATTTTTAGGGACATCCAGTCCACAACCTAAGCTTAGAGTTGTAGTTTTACCAGATCCAGATGGTCCTAAAATCGTGTAGAAATGTCCTTTTTGAAAAGAAAAGTTAACATTGTCTAGTATCGCTACATTTTTCCCATTACTTTCATAATAATAATCCAAATTTTTAAATTGTAAAATCGTTTCCATGTTAAGCCTCCTTATTCATCTTTTAAAAGAATTTGTTTTGGGTTTAAACGTAGAATAGATAATGCCGGAAGAAGCGTTGCTATTATAGCAATAGCTAGTCCAATCCCTCCCATTTTCCCTACATCTTCTCCTGTTACACTTACATCAATTTTATCAATTGGATCTTCTTTTTGATTTTGTAGCGTGCCACCAGGTCCAGACATCATTACAGTACTATTATTTCGCATGTTGTCCGTTTCTTCGCTTGTTGTAGCAATTTCATTCGAAAGTAAATTATCCCCGATATATTGAGAAACTTTAGCTCCTGTTGTTATGGATAATCCAAATGCTAAAATAGCGACACACACTACTTCTACTACGAACTGCGCCATCAGCTTCCACTTTTTCTCTCCAATAGACAATAGAATTCCCATTTCTTTACGACGTCCTTTAATTGATAGCATAATGATTAATCCTAAAATAATCGCACCTGCAATCGATACAATATAAATAATCATTTGAGAAGTCGAAGAGATATTTTCGATAGGACCAATCATTTGTTTGTACAATGAATCATGCGCATCTAATTTATAATAATTAAAATCAATATTAGATTTTTTTGCTTCTTTTTTAAATGCATCAATATATTGTGGATCATTCAAGAAATACACGACTTGAACACTACTTATACCTTGGTCTACTTCTAATTTTTTCATAGTTGAATGTGGCGTATATAGTTTATTAGCTGGATCCATAATAGGAGGAGCCTGTTGACCCATTGCTTGTTCATTCGTTTCGTAAATACCTATAATTTCAATCTCGAGGGTTTCCTTCTTATCCCCTGATTGTACTTTTACTTTGTCTCCTACTTTCAAATTGTTTAATTCCGCTAATCGTTTTTCCATTAAAGCTACATTCTGATCTTTCATCTGTTCTGTAATTGGTTTTCCATCAATGATTTTACTTTTTCCGTTTTTAAAGCTTTCTTGTAATGCAGTCTTGCGGACTCCCTCAATCATAAAAGAAGCATTCATATCTATTTCTGTACCAGAGCTTGAACCGCCTCGCACAGCCGCCATTCCCACTTTACCTTTCCCTTCTTCTTCATCTGAAGCTCCTACTAGTTTAAGTCCATCAGAAATACCGAAAGTGTTAGCTATGTAATTATAGTCTTTTACATACTTGGATTTCGCTAATTGATCTATTTCTTTTGTATCGAGCTGCGGTGGCTTTGGCATTTCTCCAGTTTCCTGAGCTTTTTGACCTAATTTGTCGAAATCAAGACCTAAAGTAACATCTGCACCAAGTTTTTTTCTTGCAGCATCAGCTGCCTTTTTTGATGCATTTTGGATTGTGAATCCTGAAAGAACCAAATTTGTAACAATCAGAAATACTGCCATTAAAATTAATGATGTTCCTATCCTTTTTTTCAAACTGAGAATTGCGCGTTTCATAAAATTCATTTTTTCTTACCTCCTTGATAACTTGTATTCTATATATGTTATCTAGAGTCTATATGGAGCTAATCAGTAGTTTATCTATAGATATAAGGAGTTTATGTGTAGTTATTCATTGGCCTGGTCAAGAAAACCGAAAAGCCAATCCAAAAGCGTAAAGAGGATTATAGGAAAAGAGAGAGGTTAAGGTTAATTTAATGTATGTAATATAAAAAATATTTATTGTATAATTTATATACAATAAATATAGAGAACCTATTTAAATATCTACATAGGGATTGTTAATGTACTCATAGAAATCACGTCATTTTAAAAGGTACACTTTTTAATACAAAAATAAGCTATTTTGAATGGTTGGATAGAGTTGAAGAGACTTATATTCAACTATGGGTTCCCTATACATCATTATAAATCTAATATTTTGCACTTTCGATAAAACGAAAAAGACGTTATCCTTTCTGTAGAATTATAGGAAAGGATAACGTCTTTTTTATATTTCTATACTCAAAATCCCTTTGATTTGTTTTTGGATGGTAAAACATGTTTCTCTACTCTTTCATATAGAGTAAGTAATTGCTGGATAAAAGCAAATTCCGGTACTAACCAATACGAAAATAACGCTGCAACACATCCTATTAAAGCCCCTATTGCAACATCAAATGGATAATGGACCCCTACCCAAATACGAGAAATCGCTACACTAAATGCAAGTATAAGCCATAACCATCCAGTTTTTTTACGAACAAGCCAAAACGAAAAACAAATCGAAAAAAAGAGAATCGTATGGTCACTAGGAAATGAATTATCTACAGTATGGTCGACAAGTTTATTAACATTAGGCAATACTGCAAATGGTTGATAATTCAGATGAAATTCCCCTACTATTTTTCCAATCACCTCAGCAATTACAAAAGCAACCATCGCTTGAATAACCATCATCCTACTTTTTCTGGACCCAGTAAACCAATAAGCTAAAATAATTAAAGCTAAAATATATACCATATATTCTGCCAAAAATACCATGGTTGAGTTTAAGGATGAATATTGTTTACCTAAATCATTAATTGCTCGAAAAATATCAATATTGAATTGAGAAAAAGACATATTCAAATACCTCCTTTTTTGTAAGGTGTTTTACCAATTGCCATATACCTTCATTACATGAATAGTTTTGGTTATTTTACTCATCTAAATATCAACCTCATATGACATCGCTTTCTTCTTTTTCACTTTAATAAAAAAAGAAAAAGGAAAACATCGAACTTTCTTACAAACGTTCGTGCATTCTTACAGTTTTGTCATTTTCTCGTCACTTTGTAAATCTGTTCATCGCCTTGCCTTTTTCTATTTTCAAAAATTCTTGTAACTACAATTATGGAAATCCTAATTACACATAAAAAGGAGGAGAACCTTAGTGAGTTCTCCTCCTTTTGTTTATTTCATTTATTAAATTGTAATAAAATTACAGTACGTGAAATTATAGTACTTTAACTTTAAAAGCGAAGTGAAAACAACATTCACTCCGCTTTTTGAATTTATTTAATTGGTTTCTCTGTTTTTAAAACTAATGAACTTAACGCAGGAACTTTAATTTTATTATCATGGACAACATAAAGTGTTTTACTACCTGCTAGTTTACCGTCCACGAGTACTTTCCAAGGACCTTTTGATGGAAGCGTTATGTCAATGTCTTCCCTATTTGCATTGTGAGCCACCATAAAGTATTCGCTTTTATTCCCATTACCGTTTCCATTTATTGAATATGCGACAACATTTTTTGGAACATCGATAAAAGTTATATGCTTTTTAATCTGTTCTGCAGATGTCATTCGAAAAGCTGGGTACTTTTTGCGTAATTCTATTAAGCCCTTCATATAATCTACTTCATTATTAAATGCTGCACGGCGTAACCAGTCCATTTGGTTAATTGAATCAGGAGATTTGTAACTGTTATGATCACCATATTTCGTGCGCATAAATTCTTGTCCTGCATGTAAGAATGGAATACCTTGTGATGTTAATAAAATCGAAGAAGACAATTTGTGCATTTGTTTTCGCACTTCTTCACTGTCACCTGGATTCGTCAACTCAAATTTGTCCCATAATGTATGATTATCATGTGCTTCCACATAAGTTAGCACCTGCTCCGGATCTTGATATGTAGACGAATTTATATCGTAGTCAATGCCTGCTGTAATCCCTTTTTTAATACGGTCTTCCATGTTTTCCTTCCCATTTACAAAGCCATTTTCTTTCTCTTCAAATACACTACCTTTCAATCCATCTCGTATATTATCGTTAAAATGAGCAATCCCTTTCATTTTCTCCGCATTTTTTTGATTTGCTTTTAACTCAGCTGCAAGAGGTGTATTTAAATCCCAGCCTTCTCCATGCAATATAATAGAAGGGTCAATTTGATTAACAGCTTTACGTATTGCATTCATCGTTTCATAATCATGAATACCCATTAAATCAAAACGGAATCCGTCTAAGTTATATTCTTTTGTCCAGTATGTGACCGAATCCACCATAAATTTTCTCATCATTTTTCGTTCTGAAGCGGTATCATTTCCTACTCCGGTTCCATTTGCAAATGTTCCATCTTCATTGTAACGGTAATAATAACCTGGAACTAACTTATGAAAATTAGATTCAGCAGCATTATACATATGGTTATATACTACATCCATTACAACACGAAGATTATTATCATGCAGTGTTTGAATCATTTGCTTTAATTCAGTTATTCGGACAGTAGGCTCATATGGATTTGTAGAATAGGAGCCCTCTGGAACGTTGAAGTTTTTCGGGTCATATCCCCAGTTATATTGTGGTTCGTTTAAATTCTCTTCATTTACTGATGCATAATCAAATATTGGTAAAAGCTGAACGTGCGTAACACCAAGATCTTTTATATGATCTAGTCCTGTTTTCACACCTTCAGGCCCTTTTGTTCCTTTTTCTGTTACGCCTAAATATTTCCCTTTCTGCTTAATGCCACTTTCGGACTGAATAGAAAGATCACGTACATGCAATTCATAAATAATAGCATCTTCCGGGTTTTTAAATTTTGGCTTTTTGTTTGCTTTCCATTTTTTCGGATTTGTTTCTTCTAAATCAACAACTGCACCTTTATCCCCATTTACAGAAGCAGCACGTGCATACGGATCAACTGCTTCAGTCCACTTATCACCAATTTTCACCTTATATGTGTAATAGAGACCTTTTTGGTTCCCTTTAAGTTCTGCTTTCCAAGTTCCTTTTTCACCTTGTTGCATGTTTATTTCAGTACCTATTTTATCGTTCCATTTTTCATATGTAACTAACTTCGCTTCACTTGCAGTAGGAGCCCATACACGGAACTTCGTATGTTGCGGCGTATATATATTACCTAAATCGTTACCACCATAATAAAATGAATCATCAAATTCCTCACTACGAATGACTTTACCGATTTCCGTATACGCATCAGCTACGTTTTCGATTTTCACTTTGTATGATTGTTTTAAATCAATTTTCTGCTCCGTAATTATTTTAAACTTATTCGTAACATTTCCACTGTTTCTATCATAAGGGCTAATATTCTTTATTTTAATGCCTTCAATTTCAATTTTCCGTTCCTTAATATGAAACGGGACATTAGTCGTTACAGTAATCTCATTGAAACTATCAATAGTTGCTTTTTGAATTGATAGATCCGAAGAAGGCTTAGAGTTATATACTTTATCATCACCAGAAAGAATCCACACTTCAGCACGACCGTCCTTTATATTTTCAATCCAACGATCGCCACCATCTTTTTCCCATTCATTTGTACAAATGATAAATCCTACACGATTATATTCACCATCTATATTAATCTTAGCGTACTTTCCAAATTCATCTTTACCAGTAAATTCATATGATTTACCATTTGCATTTTCTCCCCATGTCCAAAGGTTCCAGTTCTTTGTATTTCCAGATTGCTCTTTGTAATGAATGATAACTTCAGTTGTTTTCGAATTTGAAACTGCCTTTACACTTTGAAAAGAGAAAACAGATGATAACATTACGATAATAGTAAGTAATAAAATTGATTTGTTAACTAATCTTTTTATCATTTTCACCACATACACCCTTTCTTTAAATAGTAGGCACAATTTATTATGCTCGTACTAAATTACACTATTTAAATTAATCTAGAAATCTCTTTTACTTCACCCCCATATTGGCTATTTTCACATTTGTATTTCAATGATCTTTTTTATTACGAAAACGTTTGCATTAATTGTTAAAAAAATATATTTGATTCCGTCTACATATATTCGTAATTACTAAAAGATCAGGGAAATTATTTTAAAGCAATCGTTTGTTATCGCTTTCATTCTATAGTACTTCCTATCAATAGGTCAATATATTATTAATTTTCAGTTTTTTATTTTTAATCCTTATATATTTGTCGCAACTTATTGAAGATAGACAGCCTCATTATCGCTTAGTAAGTTTATTTTCACTCATACATTGCTGCATAAAAAAACAGCTACTATCTTTAAAATGACAGCAGCTGTTTTTCATAATGTAATAATATATGAATGAAAACTATATTTCTAACTTACTTAATTTTTGCTGCATCAAATGCCTTTTGAACTGCTTGAACTTCAGCTGTATTCGCTCCATATTTATTCGTTGCCACTCGAATGCATGCTGATCTCAATTCCTTGAAATTAGAAGTCATATTTAACTCATCTGTATTTGCATAATAGAAGATATCAAACATTTTATCTTCACCAATCCCTTTAACAGTTACACCGTTATGAGTTCCACCTTTTGCAATGAGATACGCAACTTTATTAATAATACTTGAATTAAAATGAACGCCACCTTGATCCCATCCATTAAAATCATTAAATTCACTGTAATCATCTGGATAAGGTACACCAAGTGAAGATGGAACAGAAGCCGGGTTTTCCATATCACGGAAAATAGATCCAGTTTGTTCTCCCATCGTCCAGTTAAAGCTTCCATTATTTACGTATTTCTCAATAGATGTTCCCATAATATCAGATAGCGCCTCATTAATCGCACCAGATTCACCGTAGTATTCAAGATTAGATTCGCTAGAAGTAACAGCATGTGTAAATTCATGGCCAGCTACGTCATATGCTTTGACGATAGGATCTCCATATACAAGCATACTTCCATTATTCGCACTTAAAGCATTCTGCCAATTTTTCGGATCATTCGTATCTCCAGAATCCCAAGCATGTACAACTGAAACTACCTTTTGTCCCTTATTATCAAAGCTATTACGCTTATATTTATCTTTATAAAAATCAAATACTTTTGTTGCTAAGTAATGAGCACTTACTGCTTTTGGATCGCTAAATGTTGTCGAAGTGCTAGTTGCTAATGTACCAGGATAATAGCTTTCTTCTTTAGTAATGTCTCTATAATTTACATCATATGTTTCAATTCCTTGGCCTCTTGTATAATCAGCAAGGGCATATTTGCCATTACTTTGTTTAGAGATACCAAATGTACGTGATATACCTAAATCATCTTTTCCTGTTCCAGTTAATGATGTAAGATTGCTTTTTTTACTTTTCTTTAATGCGCCAACTAGTTTTTCACTTGCTTTTAAGTTAGATTCTTGTACCATATTTTTTAACATATCACCATTTTGTGCATTTACTAAATAAGTTCCGGAAACATAGTTTGGTGTTGCAGCTTCAAATGTAACCTGATATGCATTGCTAGCTTGTCCATTCTTTTCATCAACAAAAATAACTTCTTTAATTTCTGGCTCAGCAATAAAATTGATATCGTTCCCGTACTTCGTATAAATATATTGTGTTGCTTCATCTTTTGATAGATTGATAGGTTTTTTCAATTCTTCTTGTTTTAAATTTTGCGCGCTATCGCCTGAAACACTTTTAATAACGCCCTTATTATCTACGTGTGCAGTTAATTGATGACCATATACTTCTTTTCCTTCGTATGTTTGCTGTATACGTACAAGTGTAGTCCCATCATATGAACCACGTTTTTGAAGAACTTTATAATCTACTCCTGTTTCCCCATTGACTTGGTTTGGAGAAAGAGCTTGTTCTGTTTTCTCCTTCAGAGCATCTTGTACTACATTCTCTGGTGCCTTTTGTGACGGTTGTGTAAGTTCACCTGAACGGAACGATTCTTCTTGAATTTGAACTTGTAGTTGATCTGTTTCCTCTGCATGACCTACTCCGTATGGTGCTACAGCTGTTAAAGCTAAGCCAGTTGTTAAAGCTACCTTAGTTAATGTCTTTTTGTTTTTCATTTTTTTCACCTCGTATAATTTTTGAAATAGAAAGCTTGTACAAAGTATACTTGCTGTTTCTGTCGAAAAAAAGAGAAAATACATAATTTATGTAATATTATGCAGAATTACATACTGTAAGGACGATGATATAAATAAAGAACAACTCATATAAGTACATTAATTTCAATAAAAAAAGAGCTCCCTAAGGTGCTCTTTACATACGATTAAAAATCATAAATGCATTGTGTCATTTATTAGTATATGCTCGTCTCATTCAATTGTTTATTTAGTGGTTTCTCTGCACAATAGCCTTTAAAAATTCGTTATCTAATACATTGAAATTCTCCGGTACTATTTGATTAGTAGATAATAGAGATAGTTAAAATAATGTAAGAAACAAACATGATGAAAGCAAAACAATAGATAAAGATAGCACTCGACATGTATTGTTTTATTCTTTTTTTCATATTAATTTGTTTTATTTATTAACATTTCAGGATTAATTTGAAGTTGCCCTTTCCAAGATCCAGCTATTTTTCCTATTTTATTTATGTTTACATCTAATGTTAAAGGTTGTTTAAAGGAACCTTTTCCTTCAGGACCTTCAACAAATGTAATGACACCTTCTGGTCTGTCTTTATCACGTATGCCTACATGCTCTAACTTTTTTCCTTCTGACATTAATTCGAATGGTAAATTGTCTTCACTTTGAATAAATGATAATTGTGAAAACATACCATTTCCTATGTTATACTCAGGATTTTCTTCTTGTTGTCCGTTTATTTTCCCATCACTTTTTATATCTAATCCATTTGTATCAAATTCAAATGGCATAAGAGTTCCATCGGCTTTTTCAACTCTATAATGAACAGATATGCGCGCATCTGCCACATATAATTCTTTAAGATGTACAGTTATTCCTTGATCCGTTATTTTTTCATCGATAGGGATAAACTGCCCTTTCAACATACCTTCTTGCTGTACACCGTTTTCATCTTTACTTCCTTCATTTACAACTGAATCATTTAAAACCTCATTAGCAAAGTAAGAAGCAATATTAGTTGCTGCAACTTGAACTTGCGGAATCATAGCTGTAGTAAAAATACCTACCGCAGCAACCGCCGTATACATGAAACGTTTTGATTTTTTATTCATATTTGAAAATACTCCCTGCTTTTTTTCTATCATTTGATTTGTACTAAGTACATTATTAGACTGGTTATGACTATTAAATGTTTGCCATGCTTTTTCGACATCAATATTTATTTCTGGAGTCTCATGAAGCTTCTCCTCGGCAAGTGTTGAATTTTCCCATTGATTTAATTCCGTTAGCTCAATTAATAAATTTTGACATTCCTTACATTTGTCTAAATGCTTTATAAATTGTTTTCTTTCCTCACGGGAAAGTTCGCCATCAATATATGATTGAATGGATCCCATTTCATAACAGGTCATTTAGTTCCCCTCCATTTGTTCAAAATTTTTCCGAAACTTTAGCTTAGCTCGTGCCAACAATGTTCCAATAGATGAATCGTCAATTTGAAGTACTTGCGCGATTTCTTTATATCGAAACCCTGAAAATTTCATTAACAATATCGTTCTTTCTTGTTCCTTCATTTGCTGCAACACCATTTGTACTTTTGTAATTTCTTCTTTTCTAATCCATTCATCATCTAGTGACGAATCAATTTGAACTTCTTGATATTGAGCTTCTTTATCGATTCTTGCCTGATGTCTCTTTTCAGAGCGAATGTAGTTATAGGCGACATAAGTAGACGACTTTATAAGCCAAGCACGTAAATTTTCTATTGTTTTCCAATCTGAATGATACAGTTGTAAAAACACCTCTTGTGCTAATTCCTCAGCAACTGTCTGTTCTTTAATGATCCATATTATTTGTTTAACAACATACGCATAATTTTGTTTAAACAACTCTTCAAATGTTATTTGTGAAACATTCCTCTCTTCACTTTTTATTGTTTGCATGTAAGTAAAACCTCTCTCTCGTTTGATGCCTGCATTATAGAGAAACCAGAATGCTCATTTTTGTGACAAAAAAATAATATTTTTTATTATGTACTACTACATCCGCTTATCTTCTAAATAAAGTTCACAAAATACATTCTTTTATACTAAATAACTTAATAGAACCCTTTTCATCGTCTAAGCATATTACTAGAAATTTTAATAGTATATTAAAAACTAAAGGAGACATATTAATGCAAAAAACTCGTATAATGATTGCGATTGTAGCATTCAAGATTTTTTATGCACCAATATAGGTGGACAAATTACGGCGGTTTTGACATATGCAAGAGATTCATCACTTGGTACGCAATCGTACACAGGGATTCTTACAGCAGCTGGAACTGACTATTTTACCATTGAGGATCCAGCCAGCGGTAAATTGTATCTATTACAACGAATCTACCTAAATTATATAGAATTTCCTAACAGTCAAACTATTAATAAACCAAAATGGTGCTGTTAAATATTTAATAAAAGTTTTATGAACTTGTGAGTATAAATAAAAAACACCCTATTAAAGGTGCTTTTTTTCATTCCTCTATTTCTCAAAATACGCTACTCATTGTCCAGTCCAGATATTCATTCTTCACATAGCATTTACTTTAAAAATAAGCTTTGCGATTTATATGTGAAAATAATAATAAAGAAAATTCCGACGATTTAAAACGTATCCATTCAATTTAATATTAAATAATTGTAAAAAAATGCCCCTATTCATTCATTTTTCATGCGTATGTATGTACATTTGTTAATTTATTCGATATATTATGTGTATTGAATGATTATGAAAAGTTTATAGGTCGCTAAAAACCTTATATTTTTATATCCGAGAAAACTACAAAATGTATGTAAATCCATTTGTCAAATGAATTTAATGCGGAAGGAGGTTTGTGGTTACTTCATCGGGATATAATAATCAGTTTTAAACTGATAAAAATATAGGAGGCGACATAATGTTTCGTACGATTTCAAATTTCATGAGAGTAGCTGAGATAAGAAACAAAATTCTTTTTACATTAGCGATGCTAATTGTTTTTCGAATTGGCACGTTTATTCCAGTTCCTCATACTAACGCAGAGGTATTAAAAGTACAAGATCAAGCTAACGTTTTAGGTATGCTAAACGTATTTGGCGGAGGAGCACTGCAACACTTCTCAATCTTTGCTGTAGGTATTACACCTTATATTACAGCTTCCATCATAGTACAATTACTACAAATGGACGTTATACCTAAATTTTCGGAATGGGCAAAGCAAGGAGAGATGGGCCGTAAGAAATCAGCTCAATTCACTCGATACTTTACAATCATTCTCGCATTCATACAAGCCATTGGGATGTCTTATGGTTTTAATAATATAGCAGGTGGACAATTAATAACAGATCAAAGCTGGACTACATACTTATTTATTGCGACAGTTTTAACTGCAGGTACTGCATTTTTACTTTGGTTAGGTGAACAAATTACCGCTAATGGAGTAGGTAATGGTATTTCGATGATTATCTTCGCAGGACTTGTAGCAGCGATTCCAAATGTTGCGAACCAAATTTATTTGCAACAATTTCAAAATGCAGGCGATCAATTATTCATGCACATCATAAAGATGGTCTTAATTGGTCTCGTTATTTTAGCGATAGTTGTTGGCGTAATTTACATACAACAAGCTGTGCGTAAAATACCGATTCAATATGCAAAAGCTGTTTCAGGAAACAATCAATATCAAGGAGCAAAAAACACTCATTTACCTCTTAAAGTAAATAGTGCTGGTGTAATTCCAGTAATCTTTGCTTCCGCATTTTTAATGACGCCGCGTACAATTGCGCAGCTCTTCCCTGATTCAAGCGTCTCCAAATGGATCGTTGCAAATCTTGATTTTGCACATCCATTTGGAATGACACTTTATGTCGGTCTTATCGTTGCTTTCACATACTTCTACGCATTTATTCAAGTAAATCCTGAACAAATGGCTGAGAATTTGAAAAAGCAAAATGGATATGTGCCTGGTATTCGCCCTGGTAAATCAACAGAACAATATGTAACTAAGATTTTATATCGATTAACATTTATTGGCGCAATTTTCTTAGGTGCAATTTCAATCTTACCGCTCGTATTCACGAAAATTGCTACGTTACCACCTTCTGCACAAATTGGTGGTACAAGCTTACTTATCATCGTCGGTGTAGCACTTGAAACAATGAAGACATTAGAAAGTCAGCTTGTGAAACGTCATTATAAAGGATTTATAAAAAAAGTAAATTAAGTAAAAAAACACAGTTGGTTATTTTTCCAACTGTGTTTTTGATTCTGCTACATCTAATTTTCCCACTAATGTATCAATCACTTTTTCTAAGTTCACTATTTTTTCTTCTAATGCCTGAATGCGTTTTTCGCTATCCAGTACATTATTATATTTTAACTCATCATTGGACGATTTGAACTGCTCCCATAATTCGAAAATAGTATTTTCAGTAGGTAATTTTAATTTTTCATCATTAATGTTTGCATCTTTATTTGATTCTAATTCAAATTGAAGTTCATATGTATTTCCAGTTAATTCTTTAGCTATTTGCGAAATTAAATCTTTATAAGACTTTTCAACCCATCCTTGTTGGAAGTCGTTTTCAAAATAAATGATCAATGAATTTTCTTTTATTCTGGCTGTCGTTTCTTTAACCCACGTTTCATATGAAGGTCTTGAAATTGTTAATTGGATTTTATCTTTTATTTCATCCCAAATCGTGTTGGATTCCTCTTGTCCAGAAGTGAGTGGATGATTTTGCATGTTAAGAATCTGTGCTATAGAAGTGGTTTTTGATTCTATTTCGAACCAAATTTGATATTCTTCATTTGTAAGATTCTGTACGGTACTTGAAATTATATTTTTATACTCTCCTTCAAGCAAATCACGATGAAACGCATCTTCACAAAAGATTATTAATGTATTATCTTCTATCGTAGCATTTGTATTTCTAATCCACTTCATAAAAGTTTTCTCTGCTAATTTTGGTCTTAATGCTTTCTTAACGTCATCCCAGCTATTAAGCCTTTCTTTTTGAATATCATTCAACTTATGTGGTTCGCCATTACATAGATCAAACTGAATTTCAAACGTCGTATTAAACATTTCTCTTAATGTATTAAATACTAATTCTTTGTAATGAGATTCTAACCAGTCACGTGCAAATTCATTCGGACAGTAAATTGTTAATAAATCATCCTCTAAATAAACAGTAGTATTCGTAAACCAAGTTTCATATGATGGTTTTGAAATTTGCGGTCGAATTTTTCGCTTTACTTCAGTCCAATTTATTTTCATAATAACTCCCCCTCTTTTATAGTTCTCTTTCATATAGCTTAATAATATTACGACTTTCCAATAAATAAAGTCAATCCGTATCTTTAATAAAATTAAAGCAGCTCTATTTTATACAGAGCTGCTTCTTTATACCACTACATTTCCTTCTCAAATAATCTCCCTTGTTTAAAATAAGTACGGAGTGTGGATCGATTAGCTAAAAATACACCAGCCAAAATAAAACAAGCACCTATTCCCATTGCGGGGTTTAAAGGTTCGCCTAATATGATATAGCCTACTATAATAGCAATTAACGGTGAGACATATAACCACGTTGATGGGAATACAGGATTTGTTTTTGATAAGAGCCAATAATATAATCCATGCCCACCAATTGATCCAATAAAGATTAGATATAAAATAGGCCATTGTACACTCCAAGAGGCTAATACAGATACATTCGGTTGTTCTACTACGGCAGACACGATTAATAGTAAAACTCCTCCATAAAACATTTGAATACCATTTATGAGAAATGGTGAGACATTTTGTAAATCCGAAAGTATTTCTTTTGATCGAATAGAGCCTATTCCGTAAAATAACTCTCCTATTATTAAAACAACACAAGCAATACTCCATATGAAACTTACTTCTTGGTGCATACCTGGTAAAGATACAAAAACAACGCCTATTAGTGCAATAATTAATGCGAAAAATTGTTCCTTTTTTAATTTTGTCTTATTTCTCCTTGCCTGTAATAACAAAATCATCATCGGTCCCGTTGCAGAAAGCACAGCAGCTAATCCCGAAGAAATATATTGTTCTGCCCAGTACAGTAATGCGAATGTCATAAATGTTAAACAAAAACCAGCATACATAATTCGTTTTGAAAATACATGTGGCATAATTTCTTTCCTTTTTAACTTAAATATAATCATCAGAATTACTCCTGCTAAAAAGAAACGAATGCCTGCTGAAAATAATGGAGGTGCTCCTGCTTCAATTCCGATTTTTATCGTTAAAAATGTTGTTCCGAAAATAATACATACTAAAATATAATTGAAAATGACCATTTTTCTTCCTCCTTTTTACTCTTACCATGAGTATAGAAGGTATGGTGTATAACAGTGTAACTATGTATATAACAGTTGCCTAAAATTGTAGTTGATTCTCTATATATTTTTCGCTTTAATTAAATAAAAACGAAGAAGGTGAAACCATGAAGATTGTCCTTCATAAAGAATCCAACATACCGTATTACAAGCAAATATATATGCAAATCGTTGAAAGAGTACAAAGTGGCATGCTTTCACATGGTGACGCACTTCCATCTTTACGCACTATGGCCGAAGATTTACAGATTAGCCTATTAACAGTTCGTAAAGCATATAAGCAGCTAGAAAAGAAAGAATATATACGCATTGAGCAAGGAAAAGGTGCTTATATACATAAACATGGAAAGAAAGACTTCAAACCAATTACGTATAAATGGCAACAAACGAAAACGATTAATGTTATGCGATCTCAATATACAATGAATCAGCACCGGAAATATTACGATTTTTCACAAGCAATTTTATATCCTCGCTTATTACCAAATCCATTCTTAGCCGATGAAATGCATAAAATACTGAATAAAGACCAAATGCTCCTAGCAACGTATGGTCCAGTTCAAGGCGATTATGAACTGCGAGTTGAAATAGCAATTTACTTAAAAGAACATCAGCAATTAGTGACAGATCCCTCTCAATTATTAATTACAAGCGGAGCACAACAAGGAATTGATTTAATTGCTCAAACATTATTAAAACCTGGTGATATTGTATTAGTGGAAAGTCCGTGTTACAGTGCTGCACTTGATATTTTCATCAATAAAGGTGCTCAAATTATTCCAGTTTCTCTTGATAATCAAGGAGTTCGCTCTGACTTAATAGATGATATTTGTCAAAGTAAAAATCCCGTATTATTGTATACGAATCCAACTTTCCAGAACCCAACAGGTACCGTAATGAGTAAAGAACGGAGAATGGAACTTATAGAACTAGCGGAGCTATATGAGTTTTTTATAATTGAAGATGATTCTTTCGGAGAGATATATTTTGAGGGTGCGACTGTTCCTCCTCCTATCAAAAACTTTGATACGAATGGCCACGTAATATATATAAAAGGATTTAGTAAGACGTTAGCCCCCGGACTGCGTATTGCAGCACTTATTGCAGATGGTCCTATTTTCGAATGGTTATATGCTGTCAAAGGTTCAATGGATATCGGTAGCCCTTTATTAACACAAAAAGCACTTCTACCTTTCCTGCGTGCAGAACGTATGAAAAACCATTTAGAAAAATTGCGTACGGCTTTACAAATTAGACGTGATATAACGATTGATTTGTTATTACCACTTAAAGAAATAAGATTTGAAATACCAAATGGTGGCTTTAATTTATGGATTACACTTCCTGATTCGATAGATCCCTTTACCTTATTACAAAAAGCAAATGAAGTAGATGTCTCTTTTTTACCAGGAACAGCTTGTCTATTAAATCCCGAAATAAATAATCACCAATTAAGGATTAGCTATTCTATGTTAAATGAAAAAGATATGTTAATTGGTTTAGAGAGATTACATGATACAATACGAAACTGTATATAATAGAGATAACATTACATGTCCAATAAGAAATACTATCCCAAAATGAAAATGTGACTTTTGGGATAGTATTTGTTTCTAAGTTTTTTCGTGGTTCAAACATTATCCTCCGACTTTCATTACAATCTTACCTCTAACATGTTGACCTTCACTCAAAATATGAGCTTCTCTAACCCCTGCTTCATTAAACGGAACAATTTTACTTATGATTGGTTTTATTTTTTCATGTACAATTAAATCTGATAATTCTTCTAGTTGCTTTCCATTTGGTTTTAGCCATAAAAAACCTGATTTTATTCCTTTTACTTTTTGAATTGGCTCATGAACAATCGAAACGAAAACACCACCAGGTTTTATAATTTGAAAACTTTTTTCTTGTACTTCGCCACCAATTGTATCTAACACAATATCAATATCTGATAGTAGTTCTTCAAATTTATCTTTTTTATAATCAATAACAAGATCCGCTCCTAAAGACTTTAAAAACTCTTCATTCTTACTACTGGCAGTTGTCGCAACAAAAGCTCCAAATGATTTTGCGATTTGGATTGCTAAACTTCCAACTCCACCAGCTCCAGCATGAATAAGTACTCGGTCATGTTCTTTTATTGTTGCGTAATCTACAAGACTTTGCCACGCTGTAAGTCCTGCAAGAGGAATTGAAGCTGCCTCTTCGAAACTTAGATTTGTAGGCATATAGGATACTAAATCCGATTTTACTGTAATGAATTCAGCATAAGAGCCCTGTCCTATATTTTCAGGTTTCGTATACACCTTATCTCCTATTTTGAAACACTCTACTTCTTCCCCAACTTCTTCAATAATTCCAGCTACATCTAACCCTAAAATGATTGGAAATGAAAATCGTAACTGTTGTTGCAAGTCTCCTTTTCTTATTTTCCAATCAACAGGATTAATAGATGTTGCGAGAATACGTATTAATACCTCGTTATCTTTAACAACCGGTTTTAAAACTTGTCTTTCTGTTAATTCTTCAACACTACCATATTGATCTATAACAATTGCTTTCATTTCCATTCCTCCTTGCTGTTTATTTTAATAACATACAAATATTTCTCAAAATTTTTTGCCTTGAATTATCATAAACTTATTTTCGGAGGTAATTACATAAGAAACATTAGAATCATTCAAAACTGTATTTTTAATTACATTAAAAAAGAAATGGGGATAAATTTATGACTGAAAAGATATTTAAAATAAACGGGATTGATATATGTACAGAAAGCTTTGGGAACCCTAAAAATCCAGCTATTTTATTAATTATGGGTGCTACGTGTTCAATGGTTTATTGGGATGAAGAATTTTGTGAACAGTTGGCTAACACAGGGAAATTTGTTATTCGTTTTGATAACCGTGATGTAGGGCGCTCTGTTGCATATGAACCCGGTACTTCCAATTATACAGTTACAAATATGGCAGAAGATGCAATTGGAGTACTTGATGCTTATCATATTAATCAAGCACATCTATTTGGTATGTCATTAGGTGGTATGATAGCTCAAATTGCTGCTGTAATACATCCTGAAAGAATATTGTCGTTAACATTACTAGCTACAAGTGTAATAGGCTCTGACGATAACACGCGCGATTTACCTCCGATGGATGAAAGGATTTTAACACATCACGCAAATGGCACGCATTTAGATTGGACAAATGATAAAGTTGTAGCAGAATATTTAGTTTCAGGATCTCGGCTTTTATGTGGATCAAAACGAACATTAGATGAAAAAAGAGTCTATAAACAGGTAAAACAAGAAATAGAACGAGCTAACAATTTATTAAGTATGTTTAACCACGCTCTACTTCGAGGAGATGATACATATGAAGGTGTGCTTCACTCCATACAAGCACCTACATTAGTCATTCACGGAACAGATGATACCGCACTCCCTTTTGAACATGCTCTCGCACTTATTGATGAAATTCCTAACTCAGTCCTATTAACCCTCGAAGGCGCAGGACATGAGAATCATCCTGATGACTGGAAAGACATAATTCATGCTGTTACTGAACATACTTCTAAAATATAGGTGAATAACGTATAGAAGGGGCACACCACAATTTGTGCCCTTTTATTCGTTACATGAAAAAAGCCCATCACTGTATCCATATGTATAGTGATGGGCACTTCTTATATTTTTCTATGTTTAAAAAAACGGACAATCTAATTGATCAACAGATTCCCATGATTTTTTTTTTATATTTTCGGTGGATTTATTAGCTTCTAGTGGTACGTTTTTAAAAGGGTTTACTTCAACTTTTAATATGGAAGATGGCTCTACGTATAATGAGAAAACATGGCTACTAGGTATAGCTTTTGACACATCAATATCTCCTACTTGTTTAAAAAGTTGCTGCGCTGCAAAGAAAAAGAAATTCGTTGGGTTTGATTGTTTATTTAGCCATGCAAGCATTTCAGGTGATACCGACTTATGAATATTGATTTTTACTCGATCACCACGTTTATATCGCCTAGATCGCATGCTTCCACCAACTAACTTATCGTTAAGTTTGTAAACCCTAACTCTTTTTGCTTATGCTCTCTATATTTTGGTGAACAAGTGTATACTAATAATCCACGTGCATTTGTAAATAACGGATTATCTACAAAAATTACATTTGTTAATCGTCCTTTTTGTTTTAAAATCATTTTCAAACTGTTTTTAATAATTACTGCGCCCCCGCCATAAATAAATACGTATGGATCGTCTTTCATATCATCAATTTTATTTATGATATCCGTTGCGACACGCGCTGCTAAACCTAATAATGCTGGTTGTGATTCTTCAACTAATAAGGCATTTCTTGGATGCTTTTCATGTAAATAAATTTGGTTAAACTCTGTAATGCTATCGATCGTTTTTGTTGGATACTTCCGGTTCCATCTCGTAATAATTTGTAGCAACGTTTCTTTCACACCATATGATAAGCCCTTACTTAGTTGTGGCCTAAAGTTCACACCTAGTGAAACTACTTCTTCTGTCGTCCCTGCACCAATATCAAAAGATAATAGTGTTTTATCAACAAAATCAATTTCTGAAACTTGATTTTGTTCACATTCTATTTTATGTTTCACAACATTTCCTTCTTCATCATATACAATGCCCCACGTCCCGGAAGCACCTTCAGGTAGGCATTTACAAAACTCGATAGATACATTAATCGTAACATCACGTCCGTTTGGATAATGGAACACAACTTTATGATTACCCATATAACGTTTCGCATTTTCCGCAGCTATTTCTTGTGTAATAAGCTGCATAGGAAGAGCAACAGATAAATCGTAACGAATATTAATATGACTAGAAGTTGGACTTTGACGCATAGCACTTACCGCTAAACCAGATAGAATTGTAATAACCATTAACTCATCCGTTGACTTATTCGATTTCTTCTCAACCTCAGTACCTTTTAATTGATCTTGAATGACTTTTTCTCCAACAATATACCGCACGTTATTTAACATTAGCGATGGAGAACTAATGGTCACGTCAATGTGATTTTCTAATTCAGATAATGAAACATCCCCCTCATCTAACAATCCTGTAGGCTCTCCTATATATAAAGAATATATACTCGGAATAAAAATAGGGTCTTGCCCTTTCACCATTAACTTCAAACCGTTATTTCCTGCATCAGCACCAGCTTTTAATAGAATAGACATAACTACCCCCTAAATTAATCTGACATCCCTTCCAAATATATGCGAGCCCATTCTTTTACATTCAAATGTAATGTAATTTTTTAATTATCGTAAAAACAAAATATCACATTATCGCCCCTTAATGTAAAAAGTATTTGACATAAAACTTTCCCAATTTTATACTATGGATGTAAAGAGTTTTTTACATAATAGGAGGTGTCATTTCTAAATTGAATCATAAAAAATTTATTTTCATAATTATCGTTTTATCATTAATCGGAGTCCTTATATATGGCGCATATAAATATGTAACAGAAGGTTCGATTTTTGGAGGGACAATATTCGCTTTTTCGTTAATACTTGGTAATTTAATTAATCAAATTAATTGGGGAGATCCAAACGGAGTATCAGAAGAAAGCCAAGATGAAATGGGACAACAAATTAAATATAAAAGCTTTAAAATTGCTTATTTTGTACTAATAGGCCTTATGTTTTTTATTTTAATGGCATCAGAAGGATTTGCATTCCTATTACTCGATGAAATAAAGAATCTTCCTCTTTTTATCTCTCTTTGTTCTTCTTTCTTTATTTATCCTATTGTCGAACTTATAGTCGCAAAACAATATAAATAAAAAGGTGAGATTTTCTATATACAGAAAATCTCACCTTTTTAAGTTTATATACCCTCAACTATCGCTTTTAATTTATTCACAGTCCGCCAATTTCTTACTGTAGCTGCTGTATGTAGCTTCTGAAATTGACTCATTAATTTAGAATTTCGAATGCTATTTTTGAAAAACAAGTACACTACCTTTTCATCTATATAACAATCTTCAGTTTCATTTTTTTGCATAAGTAGCTGATCCTTTTCTTTTTCAGAAAGTTCATTTGCTAAGAAGGCAACATGTATACTTTCCCCCTCAAGCAATGAATCGACTTCATAAGGACACCTTTTTATCGTATTTATAAATTCATCACGTGTTCTTAACATGACTGGAACATCAAAATCAAAAACGTTTTTAATTTCCGATTGTATTTGTTTATTTAGAAAACCAATATCTTTTTCAGATTCGAACACGATATTACCACTTTGAATATATGTTTTTACTTGTTTTAACCCTATGGATTCAAACATTTGTTTTAAATCCGCCATTTTGATTACCTTATGTCCGCCTACATTGATTCCTCTTAGTAATGCAATATAAATTGTCATATCATTTCTCCTCATTTAAATGTGTTTCAAAGTTGATGTAAAGATATTTAATACCCTATAAGAACCTTACTACATTTTATTATAGTAAGGTTCTTATAGCGGTTAAATTTTATTCAACGAAAGCATCTGTTTGTTGAATAAAAAGTGCTTTCGTTATAGAGCCGTTGACTTTTTAAACAAAGGTATGCACCCTCCACTAGGCCCATAAGCAACTCCAATTTTATCCCATCCATATTTTTCATAATAGCCGTTAAGATCTGACGTAAGATAAAGAAAATGGTACCCTCTTTTTGCAGCTTCTAGCAGTCCATGATTCAACAATTTTTCACCAATAGAGTTACCTCTAAATTTTCCATCTACAAACAAACATGCTAGCCGCGGGCTCAAATCCTGACGACTATTTAAATCATTGCGAATCAATGCATATGTTCCGATAATTTTATCATCTACTTTTGCAATGTAAAAACTCGGTATGTCATTTGGATCAGTTAAAGCATTAGTCATGCAATCTTTATAGAATGCACGCCCACCTTCCTCACCCCATTCTTTCCAAAAAACATCTATTGCCTTATTAAATAAGTCATCCTTCTTTAGTAATTGAATAATTTCCATACAGCTACGCCCCCAAAAAGTATTATTTAATGATTGTCGAACTAACTAAATTTAATGTTTTTCAAATATCTTTATTTTTTTATGTATCTAGCTATAATTTCTTTACTCTTAAATAAAGCCTTTTAACATATATTCTCTTATCGTTCTAAATAAAAAAACTTACTACTTTGTTATGCAAGAGTAAGTTTTCTTCTCATTATTTTATAATAGGTAAATGCATTATAATTTGTTGACCAATTGGTCCCATTCTTCTAAAGCCTTTATCTTGGAAGCCGACTTTTTCGTATAAATTTTGTGCAGGAATATTTTTTTCATTTACAGCAAGTACAACCTCATTTTTTATCGGGAAATAACGTTTTACAAACTCTTGTAATAATGCCAATGACTTTTTAGTATATCCTTTTCTTTGTCTATTGTGATTTATAGAAAATGATGTTAAAAGTAAAGCATCTTGATTGTCTGTGAATTCCTGTACTCTATCCCCTGTTTGCAATGCGAAAAGACCAACAGGTAACCCATTGTAATCTAAAATAACAATCACATTTTTTGTTCGATCACTTTTTGCTTTCTCCAATAATTCGCCTGGATCTGATGTGAATTGAACTTGTTCACTTGGTAAAGTAAATGTTTGTATAACTTCTTTATATTTCTCCTTATACGGAACTAATTGAATTTCCCCTGTATGTATGTTCATGCTAAACTCTCCCATTTTTCAACATATTAACTTAAACCTTGCTGCGCTTTTGAATGCACTTTTCCATCTAAAAAAGTAATTTCAACTAATGAAGTTGGATCGCTACCCTTCCAAGAAAAAATTTGTTTAATTTGTGTAGAATCTTCTACACCTTCTTCTATAAGTAAATTACCATCAAAGCCAATTAAATCTTTCACTTCTGTATAAGTCATTCCTTCATTTATATTCAAGAAATGATTTATATTGATAGAATCTTTCTGCTGCCTTTCCATCACAGTAGAAGAAGTCGCTGTTTGTTTTTTCACTTCTTTCTTCTGCTCACACGCTGTCATACTGAAACCTAAGCATAAACTACATACTATTAATGCGCTTTTTTTCATCATAACAGTTGTCCCTCCCATCATAATTAAACCATATATTCCCTTAAAAATAAACTGAATATTAAATATTATATTGAAAAATCCCCGTACAATTAAGTACGGGGTTAATTTTATTTATTCAAATGATTATTTGATTGGTCATTCTGTTCTTTTCTTAGTTCTTGTTCTTCATCTTTTGGTAATTGTTTATCATTATCTTTAATTGGATTCGTTTCTCGATTTTCAATCATATCATTTGGAACTTGCGGCATTACGCGGCCAACGATTGCAGCTAACTCATCAAGTATACCTTCACCTGTTTTTCCTTTTTTAATTTGCTTTCCAATTTGTTTCAGTCGTTCATACGTATCAACATCTGCTACAACGACTGCATTAGCACCATCTGGATCGTTTTTCAAACTTTCTGCAACAGAGTATTTAATTGACTCAACGCGAGTTCGATCAAGTTTCGCTTTTACATCAATACCTACAATAGCATATTTGCCGACTACTACGGCAGTTGCATCATTCACACCTGGCACACTTGCGGCTAAAGACGCTAAATGGTCCGCTGCTTTTTCATTTGGCTTATTTGGTTTGTTCGTGTAATTAACATTTTTCGTCGAAACATTTTTTTGCTCTGGTTTTTCGTTTGGATTGTCCTTTTTTCCAATACTGCATCCAGTTATTAAAAAGCAAAGCATCAACATATATATTAGGATCTTCATTATTTTCACCACTTTACTATTAAAGTTTAATCATAAATCTTTTCAACAGCTTGCATTTTCTTCACTTTTTCCTCTGCACCGCTATTTGCATTAATGAAAATTTGGTACGTATCTTTTCCTAAAGTACCTATAAACTCATAGCAAAGTACTTCATTATGCAAATCATTTACTACGACAGCTTTTCGTTCTTCCATAACTTTAACATCTGGATTGATTTTCTTTCTTGCTTCTGCTGCAGTTAGCTTTGCTGATGGAACTGTTCGTTTTTGATGTGATGCTAAATATTCTTTTGCGGAAAATCCAACGATAGAACCGTCATCTAAAGCAATTTTCATTTGGATTGCTTCTGGATAAATTCGTACGCCATTTTCATTTACTACATACGTAAATACACCCACATTATCATATTGTGAGCTATCAAAAAGCTCCATATTATTAAATTTATGATCCTTTAAGAATGTCAAACCTTTACTTCCTGCATCGTTTAAACTAATTTTCTGTTCTTTAATTTCTCGATTATTCATAACCCAAATTGGATATCCGCCTTTTCCGGTAATATCCATATAAAACTCATTATTCGTTGCTGGATCTTTTATTTTCACACTATAGAAAGATTCTTTCGCACCTTTTCCACTTTTCTCAACATCTACTTTTTCATTTCCTTTTAAGTTCAAAAACGATTTTGCAATTTTCGCTGCTTCATCTTTAGAAATTACTTTCCCTTCAGCTTCAAATCCGCCTTTTTTATTTTTTTGTGCACTAGTAAAGGTAGGTCCGAAGTTTGTAGATGAATAGGATGTTACGTTTTTCTCTACTGTTTTTAAACCGTCAATAATTGTATTGTCTGCAGGGTCACGATTTGATGCGAGTGCCATCTCAACATCCATCCAGCGTAAATTATTTTTCAAAACTAGATGTTGTACTTTTCGTAACTCATCTTGTATATTTCCTGCATTTGAATATAAAGTTTCCAACGTTTTGTATTCTTGATCATTTAACGGCTCTTTTTCTAAATCACGAATGGCTGCACGATAACTAAAATCACCGATATTCGCTAAAAATTCTTCCGTTTTATTAAAAGGCATTAATGTTAAAGGAAGTTGTCCTACATCCGAACGCGCTTCAGATGTTAATCTCCATACATCTGCTAATGCAGGTGATAAAGATGCACGTGAATTCATCGCAAGTGTTGTTCCGATTTTATCATGCAATAAATCAACCTCGTACGCTAAATCATGAAACGCACGTTGATAGCTATTTTCTGCTCGAATTAATACTGCATTCTTCTCTTGGTGCTCTTTATAGCCCCAGTAACCCGTTCCAACTACACCGACTGTTAATAATACGATTATAATACCTCGTAACATAGTTCCACCTCCGCTCTATTTACAGAAAATATGTTTTCCGATCTTTTTAATTTGTGGACGAGTCCAAATCCATTTACTTGTCGCTGTATCTGGATTGAAATAATACAATGCATTTCCTGTTGGATCCCATCCATTAATTGCATCTAATACAGCTTTTTTCGCTGTTTCATTTGGCGTTAAATATATTTGTCCGTCTGCTACCGCTGTAAATGCTCTTGGCTCAAAAATTACACCCGAAACGGTATTTGGAAACGATGCACTTGTAACACGATTTAAAATAACCGCTGCTACTGCAACTTGTCCTAAGTATGGCTCACCTCGAGATTCTCCATATACTGCGTTTGCCATGAGCTGAATATCATTTTGAGAATAACCATTTGGAACATTTGTCCCTTTATTTTGAGGTGGTTTATTTTCTTGTGCAGTACCACCACTATTTCCTTTATTCGTTGTCGTTCCTTTATTAGCAGTCGACTTGTCATACTTCGTTGCCTTCACAAGCATTTGCTTCGTTTTAGCTCCAGCTAAACCATCAACAGGTAATCCGAATTTCTCTTGAAAATTTCGAAGTGCCCAGTATGTACCCCATCCGAAAACCCCATCCACTTTTCCCGTATAAAATCCGTTATATTTCAAACGAGATTGCAGTTCAATGACATCTTCACCAGATGCTCCTCTTTGAATGACTTGATTAGAAAAAGCTTCTACATTTTTTAGTTGTATACTACTTACCATCAAAGATAGTCCGATGAACGCAAGTAAAATTGCTATTTTAAAAATAGCTTTTTGACGCATAATTTTCCCTCCTTAATTCCGGAAATGATTTCTTGGTTATGTTTTGTAAAAGGCTCGCTTTTATGTAAAGAAGACAAAAAAATCCAAACTCATATCGTTAAAAAAATATGTAAACAATATAAAAAAAGATAAAAGGAGTTCATTATGAAGAAATTGTTAAAACGTATCGCACTCGTCATCCTGTTCATAACAACATGTTCAAACATATATACTGGGCCATCAATTGTTCACGCGCAGCCTCCGTATGCCAAATGGGGGAAACTTGCTGTAGAAAAGACGAAAGAACAATACCCAAAAGCTGAGATTATTGATTATCTTCATATAGGTAGAAAACCAAAAACCGTTCAAATAACAATCGAAAAATTTAAATTGTGGCTACGTGAGGATGGGAAAGAATATGGTGTTTTTGTTGATGTAGAGTTTGAAACGAAGACGGATAAGTTTATAAAAATGTCGTTTCAGAAGACGAGTAGATAAAATGAAAGAAACCCCACTGTTAAAAATATGAACAGTGGGGTTTCTTTCATTTTTAAAATTCTTTCCTAAAGTTTCGATTCCCTAAAAACCTTACCAATATACAAATAGCGCCAATTACAACTGCTATCCCTATACTGTATAAAAGCACTCTACCATATCCCCCTATTCTCGGATCTAAAAAAGGATATGGATACCAATCTACGATTGAACCACGAATTAAGCTATATACAACGTAAAAAAACGGGAATAAGAGCCAACTTGCAGCTTGTTTCCAAGTAATCTTCTTACTTGGTGGATTTAAAATCCAATCTAAAAGCATGGCAATTGGCATGATATAATGTAGCACTGTATTTACCCATGGTATTGCGGTTTGAAGTGATTCTTCTAATCCTCTTAATAGTAAAAAATATATGAGGCCTGTCGTAAGTATATATACAGTTGCCGCACCACGAAGTATACCAAACTGCTCTGATCGAACAAATGTAGTAGTTCCAATACTACTAAGAAGGAGAATAACTGCTACTAAGATGTTACTTTCAATCGTGAAAAAACTAAAAAAATTAACTGGATTGAATGGTTTCACTTGTGCTCTTATTATAAATTGCGTAATAATCGCGCTACATGCTAAAAGACTTAAACATAGTCTAAATAAAGATAATGTTTTTACACCTTTCATACATTCTCTCCTCTTCTTATATAAACTTATTATTCTCCTGTACATGCTCCAAAAATAATTTCAATGGAACAAGTCCACGTTTTGGCATATGACTGCTTATGACAGCAACAAGCTCTAACTGCGGAATGATAACGATGTATTGTCCGCCATATCCCATAGCAAAATATATAAAATACGGTATGTGAAATCTTTCGTTATTCAAAACCCACCAGTGATACCCATACGCCCCGACATGTTCATACGTTTCAAATAGAGCTGTACTTGATTCTTCTAACCATTTCGATGATACAATTTCATTTCCCTGCCAATATCCATTTTGCAAACATAATATTCCGAGCTTTAATAAATCTTTAGATTTCATTTTCATGCCGAACCCGCCGACATGTATTCCTTGGGGATCTTGTTGCCACTCATATTCTGTAATTTCTAACGGATTAAATAAGTGCCCTTTCGCAAACTGCTCTGTCGACATTCCAGTAGCTTTTTGAATAATGTAGCTAAGCAAATGCGAAGAACCTGAGTTATAATTCATTTTGGTAGCTGGTTCTTCAATTATTCGTTTTTCTAATATGTACTGGACCCAGTTTTCCGATTCTACAAAATCATTTGGGAACACTACTCCATTTCCAAACTCTTTCCAATCCTCACCTGTAGTCATCGTTAATAAATGATACAGAGTCAAATCCTGCTTTTCCTCAGATACATTTTCAATCCACGCTGTAATCGGTGTATGTATATCATTTATATAGCCTTTATCTATTGCAATACCAATTAATATAGATACGATGCTTTTTGTAATCGAATTTATTTTAAATAGATTATTTTCACATTCTAACGTTTTATAATACTCAGTTGTTAACTCGCCTTTTTGATAAACAAGAAATGTATTTACTTTTTTCTTTTCAAATTTGTTTTCTAGTTGCTTAAAATCCAAAACTTTACCTCCAATTAGATTGCTATTTGATTTATTATAACTTGTATCTTTCATTAAAACATAGTTGCGTTCAAATGAAAAAGAAACCTGCCAGTTATGAACTGACAGGTTTCTTTTTATAATTTTGTACGAACATTCCAAAGTTCTGGGAAGAAACGTTGATCAAGCACTCGTTTTAAATAAGACACACCAGAAGAGCCGCCTGTTCCCATTTTATGTCCGATAATACGTTCTACCGTTTTCATATGACGGAAACGCCATTGTTGTAACCAATCTTCAATATCGATTAATTTTTCAGCGAGTTGATATAAATTCCAATATTTTTTCACATCCGCATACACTTCAATCCAAGCTGCTTCTACTGTTGCATCTTCTTCATAAGGCTGCGTAATATCACGGTTTAACACATCTTGATGGATCGGGAATCCTTCTTTTACAAGAGCTTGAATTGCGACATCATACAAACATGGTGTATGTAGCGCTGTATGAAGTCGAGCGTGTAATTCTGGATCTTTTTCATAAATTTTTAATGCATGCGGCGTTTTATAGCCAAGTGCATACTCAATCATACGATATTGATACGATTGAAAACCTGAAGCTTGACCGAGTGAATCACGAAACTCAATGTACTCTGATGGCGTTAATGTCGCAAGAATATCCCAAGATTGAATAATTTGCGACTGAATTTTTGATACACGTGCTAACATTTTAAAAGCTGGTTGTAATTTATCATTTTTAATAGATTCGATTGCTGCATTTAACTCATGTAAAATAAGCTTCATCCAAAGTTCGCTTGCTTGGTGAATCACGATGAATAACATTTCATCATGATGGTCTGATAATCTCTTTTGAGAAGATAGTAAACTATCTAATTGTAAATACTCCCCGTACGTCATATTCTCTTTAAAATCCGTATGAATTCCTTTTTCCATAATTACTTTTTCGTTTTCTTTCATATTAGCCAAACGCCCCTTTTATATAATTCTACTTAAATTGGTCTAATAACTGCTCGAACTGGACTTCCATCTGCATCTGTTAAAGCAAGTGGTAATGCGATTAATTCATAATCGCCGTCTGCTACGTGATCTAATACGACATTTTCTAAAATGTGTATGCCATGTTTAAACAATTGATGATGCGCCGCTAACTCTTTATCATCTAATGGATCTACTGAAGGTACATCTACCCCGATTAAACGGATACCTTTCTCTGAAAGAAACGGTGCTATATCTGCACGTAAATGCGGGATTACATCTGGGAATTCATTCACTTTGCCATGTGAAGATGTGCGTAACAACAATCTTTCTACGCCTTCTAAATGAAAGCTTTCTAATTCCTTTTTCCCAATGCTTTCAAGATTAGAAACATCTATGATGCGCGCTGGACCGACATAAACTTGGACATCTAAATCTATTACTTTCTTACCATCATTATCAAAATGAAACGGTGCGTCAATATGAGTACCTGTATGAATACTCATCGTTAACTTTCCGATATTTACTGATCCACTCTCTTCTTTTGACCATGAAACTTCATACGAGAACGTTGTATCTCCTGGCCAAGTGGCAATATCATTATTTAGCGGTTGTGAAATATCAATCCACTCTGAAGTTTTCATGCTTATGCCACAACCTCTCGCTTATTTTCAAACTGCTTATATTCTTCATCTTTCATGATTTTCTTTAAAACTTGAACAGAATGCCACACTTCTTCGTATGTGTTATATAAAGCGACCGGTGCAAGTCTTACTCCATTAGGTGCACGGAAATCGGGAATAACTCCATTTGCTTTTAACGCTTTACAAATACGTGCCGCTTCAGCATGCTCTAAATAAATGTGTCCGCCTCGTTTTTCATCCTCTAATGGATTGCCAATTGTAAATCCAAAATCTTTTAATTCATGATCAATTAAATTAAGCATGTATCTTGTAATATGTAGCGATTTTTCACGTAAACGTTCTATACCAGCATCTTTAAAGATTTCAAGAGAACCGATTAACGGTGCAGTACTTAATACGTGCGGTGTACCAATTTGATAAGCACCTGCATGATCAGCAGCTGTTAATGTATGTTCCATATCAAATTGCTTATCTTTTCTAGAACTAAACCAACCTGATAATCCTGGAAGTCTATTAAAATGCTTTTTATTTACATAAAGCCCCGCAACTCCACCAGGACCTGCATTTAAATATTTATAATTACACCAAATAGCGAAATCAACATCCCATTCTTTGAAATGATGCGGAATAGAACCGATTGAATGACATAAATCGAAACCGATATGAATACCACGCTTATGCGCTTCCGCTGTTAAACGTTTCATATCAAGAATTTGTCCGCTTCTATATAGTACAGAAGGCAATAAGATTAACGCGATATCATCCTTCATCGCTTGAATAATATCATCTTCAGAAAGTGTTCTTCCATCTCGGCTCTTCACTCGTACTAAATGCTCATCTGGATTTAATCCTTTCAAACGAATTTGACTTTGAAGAGCGTATATATCTGACGGGAATGTTAATTCATCAGCAAGAATTTTTGTACGTATTCCTTTCGGCTCATAAAATGTCGCGATTACTTGATGAATGTTCGTCGTCGTGGAACCGGTTACAATTGTTTCTTCCGGTAAAGCTCCAATAAGAGGTGCAGTCAATTCACCTAATTTCTCCGAAAGGAAAAACCACGGATGCTCTCCTTCAGTCCAGCCGTCAATCCCATACTCCTTCCATGAATCTAACAACATAAGTAACGATTTCTCTGCTCTTTTTGAAAGTAGTCCTAATGAGTTTCCATCTAGATATATTGTTCCTTCTTTTTTATAGAATTCAGTTTGAAAATCTTTCAGTTCATCATGTTTATCACATTCAAGCGCATATTCATAAGTTGGTTGAAATGGTTCTTTATACATGGTGTCACCTTCTTTTAATTTTCTTTTTATTCTAACTAATTGAAATATATCACCTTAGTTGATATAACGTCAATGATATTATGTCAGTTGACTTTATATATGCATTTCTTTTACAATACAGTTATATTTTCAGATATTTCAGTATAAAGAGGTGGTTCTTTGAAAAACAATACTCTTTCATCAAGAAAACACCGCTCCTTAGAAACAAAGAAGAAACTATTAAACTCTGGTTACACTATTTTTATAAGTAACGGATTTCAAAAAACGACAATTACACAAATTATTAAACATGCAGAAACCGGTTATGGAACCGCATATGTATACTTTAAAAACAAAGACGACCTCCTCATCGTTTTAATGGAAGATGTCATGAATCAATTTTATGATATTGCTGACCGCTCCTTTTCGCCTCAAACGAAAGAAGAAGCACGTATAATGATTCAAAATCAAGTTAGAGCATTTCTACAACTAGCAAAGAAAGAACGAGCTATTTTGCAAGTTGTACAAGAAGCGATTGGATTATCAAAAGAGATACGTCAAAAATGGGACGAGATACGGGAACGCTTTATAAACAATATTACGCAGGATATTACATACTCTCAAGAAAGTGGATTAGCACAGCCTGAATTAAATAAAGAAATTGTAGCACGTGCTTGGTTCGCGATGAATGAGATGTTTCTTTGGACGATTGTGAAAAATAATAACAATGTAGAGTTAGAAGAGCTAGTACATACATTGACGGAAATGTATACGACTGGGTTATATAAATAGCACACCTTCAATAAGTAAGGTGTGCTATTTTACCTCTATAAAAATATTTTATCTGGGTATGGTAACGCTAAAGCTGGTCCCAATAACAATTTCTATATTGAAGCGGTACTTGTTGGACACACTCGATTGGATTCCATTGGTTATTATCAAATCTTGGTTTTGATGTTCATTATATGTATATGGATCCTGGACATTTATGCTTACGAGTTAACTTAGAGCAACCATATTATGTTGATGTTGGTTACTGTGCACCTTTATTCCAAGCTTATCCACTTTTTAAATCATTTCAAGTTAGTAATGTAAGAGAAACTTTTACTTATGAAGTCTCAAATAATAGTATTGAAATTACTAGAGATTCAGGTCTAGCGAAAACCTTACATACAGAGTCAATACATTTATCAAGTATGAAAGAACTTATTACAAAGTCTAATGATTGGCGGACTTCTCCTGCGTTACAAAAAATTCGAATTTTCAGTTATATTGATGGCATTCCAACTTCTATAAATGATAATGTTTTAAAACAATATTTCCAAGGTAAGAAAAAAGAACATAACCTTACCTCTTTTGAACTTACTTATTGGATAACAGAAAAATTTCGTATTGATCAAGAAATATTTGAACGAGCTATTAAAATTTCCAATGAAAAATCTTCAAATAATAAAAACGTTACTCAATCCTTTGAGTAACGTTTTTCCCTTAATACGTCTTTAATATTAATTTTCTTTATTATAAGCAGTTTCTACACACTCTGCTAGACGCTCTATTTGTTCCATAGTTATACCTCGTGATATCCAGCCTGTTAACTTATACATGATTTTATAATAAAAATTACTAGGTTCATATTCTGAAATTAATGTTAGTGCTGTACCTTCTTCATCTTCTTCTAACATATAAGTCATCGCTGAATAACCTTGCTTCATTTCACTTCCTAGTGAAATAATATGTGGTGCATCGTATTCAATGATTTCTACTTCTGCCTCAATTATTTTCTTACCGACTTTTTGAACAGAGATATATTTATCTCCTACACATGGATTCTCTTTATCCATATTTGAAGGATAACGATTTTCTATTATAAACGTATTCCATTCTTTTATTTTTTCATCTTCTACAATATAGTCACAAACTACATCAATTGGTGCTTTTATTACTATTTCTAGTGCGAAACTCATTAAACTGCCCCTCTCAAATACCCTATCCAATTCTATATTAACTAAATCATTATGCCATATCTTATATAGTGAAATACAAGTAGAATTTTAACTTTTATTGCGAGGATGCTTATTGTAATAAGAAAATCATTTTTCAGTAATTTAAATAAGAATTCATATAAAATATTTTATAAACGATACAACAATTAAAAATAAAGCAACAAGTAGTAAAGCAATTCCTATACTCCTATTTTCTTTATTTTTTAAAGTTTGCACCCCCATACTAACTAACATGTACCCTAAAAGCGTTTGTAAAATTAGTACACTTTGTTTCGAAGAATCATCCCAACTATAAATGGAATACCCCATTACAATAATTGCAAGGGAAATCGTTAAGATCCTATTCATACGCAAATCCCTCCTATTTAAAAAGAAACCGCTAAGTTTCCTTAGCGGCTTTCTTAACAATTTATATTTGTAAAAATTGCTTTTCATGACTTTGATAAAAGTCCAAAGAATTTCCATGCCAATATAATTACGTATATTAGCACTCTTTTTCTTTATTTATCCTACTAACAATTCCAACAATAAACTTATACTCATCTCTACTTTTTCTTACTTTCTTAAACCCTTCATTCGTATCAAAAATAAAACACGTTTTCCGAAACCAAATTCGTACATATAAAGACTCAAAATAAATTGGTTTTATAATTCCTCGTTCCTCAAATTCAGTTCCATCTTTATTTTCTGTTTCTGTTCGAACGAACCACCTATTTCCGATGCCAATTTCAATATACTTCACATAGTCCACCTTCCGGAAATTACTTTCTGACTATTCTATTATTTCCCCGGTAAGCGCACATTCCGACAGAACATGAGCCCACAAAGAAAAAGTAGATTACAATAATCTACTTTTATAGACTAAATTTTTGCATCCGTTTATAAAATGTACTTCGAGGTACATCTAACAATTTTGCAGCTAACGATACATTTCCATTCGTCTTTTCTAACGCTTCAATCATGCTATCACGCTGTATTTTTTCACGGAAATTTAATGTATGCTCTGTTTTATTTTCTGCTTGCAATGCAAGTTGATGTTGATTTCCCATCATAGTTTGTAATAAAAAAGAGATTTGTTTTTCACATATTTCCCGTCCTTGCGACAAAATGTAAATACGTTCTAATACATTTAATAATTCTCGAATATTTCCTGGCCATGCATGGTGTGAAAATTGATTACAAATGCTCTTTGGAAATACAACATTCCAATTCTTTCGTTCACAAAAATGTTGTATGAAGTACGGAATATCTTCTTTTCTTTCCATTAACGATGGAACATACAGCGGATATACATGTAAACGATAATATAAATCTTGACGGAATTTCCCTTCTTCTACTAATCGCAGTAAATCTTTGTGTGTCGCAGTAATAATACGAATATTTACCGGTACCTCTTTTGAACCGCCAATTGGGGTTACTTTTCGTTCTTGTAAAACACGCAATAATGCTACTTGCATCTCTGGCGGTACTTCACCAATTTCATCTAAAAATATTGTTCCTCCGTCCGCTTGTTCGAATTTCCCTTTATATCCTTGGCGGCGTGCACCTGTAAACGCTCCTTCAGCATAACCAAATAATTCACTTTCCATTAATTCTTTCGGCAATGAGCCGCAATTAACAGCTATAAAAGGACCATTTTTTCTTGGACTATTTTCATGAATCGCTCTCGCTACATATTCTTTCCCTACACCTGTTTCACCACAAACATATACACTAGCGTCAGTTGGAGATACAAGCTTAATTTCTTCTAAAGTATGTTGAAATGCATTGCTTGTCCCAATCACTCCAGGGAAAGTGATTTCGCTTATAAATGTGGACGTTGAAAATACATTCCCCTGTTTATTTTCCTTTACATACATACATTTCCCGATCATTCTATCCTTACTATATACTGGTACTTCTAATTTAGGTTTCAATCCATTTTGCATTAAATCTTCAAGTTTCATTCGTGACCAATTCGAAACTCGTTCCCGTACACTCTTGCTTGCAGAAACGATAACATCACGATGGTTACATATAACAACCTGTTCATCACTGTCAATTACATCTAAAAAACGATGGATTAAGTGTAGTTCGTTTTGATGCACTCGAATACTACATTCACGTTCAATCGCATATGCAATCGAAGTTACCATTCCGAGGATATATGGATGTGAAAATTCAATTGGACAGGAGAAATCTAGAACTCCAATTAATTTCCCATCATCATTATGAATGGGAGCGGCCGCACAACTCCAGCTATGAGATGCGATAGAATAATGCTCTGTACCACTTATCATAATGGCCTCTTCAATCTGTAACGCGGTTCCTATCGCATTTGTACCAACAGCTGCTTCTGTCCATTTCACACCTTCAATAAAATTAATATGTTTCGCTCGTTTCAACGTTTGTTGATTTCCACTTAACGATAGAACGTAACCATCTGGATCGATTAATAATGCCATCATTTGCAGTTCATCAATGGTTTTTCTCATATTTTGTATTTGAGGTATTGCTATATCAAGGAAGATTTCACTCTTTTTCTTTTGATCCTGAAAAACATTAGAAGACAAAATTTTCTGACCTTTATTCATATGAGGATTCACATTTGCTTGTTTACATCGATACCATGACTCTGAAATCCTTTCGTTTATACGGTTCGAATCAAGAACACCTTCATCAACAAACTTTTTCCATGTATGTAAGTAAAACGGTGAAGCTAACATTGTATCATCTCCCTATTCATTGTTTTGGAGATCTGTAAAAATATACTTTTATTATAAAACTGAATAAAAGCGTTTTCAATAAAACTAGAAAGACGACACAAATATGTTAATAATTAGTATATATTAATGAACTTCTTTATTCTTTTTTAGTAGAACTATATTTTGTATAATGGAAGCAAAGAAAATACATAACCAAAACCACTTTTGTGGAGTATCATTTATAAAGAAAATTATGACCGCTATTGCAAATAAAATGGTAGATGCTAAACTAAAATATAATTTTGTTTTAATTTTCATCATTCCTCACTCCTCTATCACTTTACAGTACATACTAACTCTTCATTTTTTAACTCTACTATGTACTTCTGTAAAACATATTCTCTTCCGCCATGTTTTTCATACCAATCATGTATTCTTTTAACATGCTTCTCGTCGCTTCTAATTTTCGATTCTATCTCTTTATACTCGTCATAACTATCATATTCCCATATGGCGAATATTTCAGTTGTACCATCATTGTTATCTTTCATCCAGCGTCCTATTAGCCTGGAACCATGCTTTAATTGATTAGGTAAGTTCGTATTAGTAAAATGCTCATTAAATATTTCTATAAATTCATTCTTTACTATATAGTACTTTCTTCTATAATACATACATTTCCACCTCTTTTATGAACAGCCTCAAATACACCTTCCCATTACTACCGTATTATAATACTTCCCATCCGACAGTCTTTTATCATTTTTCAAAATACCTTCTACTCCAAAACCTAATTTCTTATAAAGTTGAATGGCTTTTTCATTTGTCTCTAACGCTTGTAATGATATCTTTTTCACTTCATTTTCATCAGCCCAATGAATAGATTGTTGCAATAGACTTTTACCCATTCCATATCCCCAAAACTCTTTTAAAATACAAACACCAAACTCTACTTTATGGGTTAATCTTTTCAAATTAGAACCTTCACATCTTGAAAATCCTACGATTCGATTGTGCACTTCTGCAACTAAAAACAGATTCTTTATCTCTTCACGATCTGTTTTTATTATTTTTTGAAACCCTTTCTTATCTATAAATCCCTCTCCAACTTCTCTATCCATATTTTCAGTTTCGCCATCGATCTGCACTCTAATTTCTGATAACTGCTCCGCATCCGTTTCAGCCGCAGAACGAATTGTATAAGTTAATCCATTTATATGAAACTCTTGTCTTTTTATAATCATCTTAAACTCCTTTTAAATGAGGTGTATTGACGCTATTACAATTTCTTTACCTTGTTTCTCAAATTGTTGAATTGTTTCTTTACTAGCCTCTTCATCTGTTATGATAAGGTCAATTTCTATTATTGACTCTCCTTTTATAAAGCAGTCTATTCCTAGTTTTGTATGAGGAGCTAAACAAATGTTTTTTCTAGCAATTTTACTTACTGTTTTTCCAAAATAAGCAACTTCCGGCGTAGCAGTACTTATACCATTCAATGAAATGCCACCGCCTGTAGAGAAATACAGATCAATAGAGAATCTACTTATCAATTCTGAGGCAAGTGTATCTGTCATATTTCCTGATGGTTTCACCTTTCCACCAATTAAGTACGTATCTACATTCTTATAATCCCGTAACTTACTAGCAATTTCTAAAGAATTCGTAATCACTGTAAATGACATTTCAGGTAAATATTTTAACATCGCATAATGAATAGAAGCCCCGCCAATAAAAACGGAATCGCCTTCTTGTATGTAGGATGCAGCAACTTTCGCAATCGCATCTTCCTCTATTGAACTATCACGATAACGTTTCGATGGTTCAGTCGCTAAGTTTCTCACTCGTGTAAGTTCAACTGCACCTCCGTGCGTTCTTTTTAATAGGCCGTCCTTCTCCATAATAGATAAATCTCTTCTTATCGAATCAATAGACATATCAAAACTTTCCGCAAGATCCTTAGCGATTACTCTTCCATCTTTCTTAAGTAACTCTAAAATTTTCTCTCTACGCTCTTCAGTAAACATGTACCCACCACCGCCATTGAAGATTCTGAAATTTCATCTTTATTTTAATTATATGCATGCTTTTTCTGCATTACAATATTTTCAATTCTTATTTATTCAGTTTTATACCTTTTACTCCCACCTTCTATCCCATTAACTTGAAAACTAAATAAATGTATATCTGTATATTACATAAATACACTTCCATTTACCTTCCTATTCATGTAAAATTATTCCTATGCTTTATTTTTTAACACAGAAAGGAATTATTATGAAATCTATAATTAAAGTAACTTGTACAGCATTATTATTCACAGGACTAATGGCAGGATGTAATGGAAATACTACACCAAAACAAGAAAAGAGCGCTCTTGAAAAGGATGCAATGCACTATGGGGAAATATATAAAAATGAATACTATAGAGCAACTGTTGAAAATGCAAAATTCGAGAAAATACACAAAGAGTGGCGTCTCACAGCTCGCGTTACTATAAATAATGCTCGTACTGACGGACAAACGATAGATCTTTCAGAAATAAAATATTTCATAAAAGATGAAAAAACAGGTGAAAAATACGAAGGTGAAGTTATACAAAATGAAAATGCTAAAAAGGTTCCTTCTGAGTTTTCTTTAACTAGCGACATTGTATTTAATATGAAAACTTCACCAAAAGATTTAAATTCTATGTATTTATACATAGATAGTAAAGCTGCACCGTTAACAGATACATTTTGGAAACTTGATAATTTAGCATCTAAATAAAAAACAGTCTTATAAGACTGTTTTTTTGTTTGTAAATTTATAAAGTTTACTAGTTACCTATCTCAAGCAATACGTCTTTTGCACAAATTGTCACTTCTTCAAATGGGCAATCAAATAAAACACCTAATTCGAACCCTTCATTAGTAAGATCTATTTCATGACTTAACCACAAAGCACCTTCAAAATTTTCCGGAATTGAACACTTCGTTACGCCTGTAAAAGTTACTTGCAGTTTATCAAACTCACTGAAAGTACCACTGCAATCTAAAGTAATAATTAGCGTATCCTTTGATCTTCTCTCTACTGATTTTAATACACTGTCATGTAGTGAGTATTCATGTAACTGAATAACATTTGTTGGGAGTTTTTTCTTAATTGAATGGAAGTGATCTAAATAGAATCGATCTAATTGAGCCCTTCTTTTCTCACAATCCCCTATCCATACTTTCATAAGTTTTTTCAATTCACTAGAAGGATATTCTGAATTAATTGTGATGCTATGAATAAATGGATGTATGGATTCAGGAAGGAATTTTAATAAATCTATTTTCCTTTCCTTTATTTCCTCAATTAAACTTTGTATATCCATTTCTGACCATTCTTTTATAGACTCTATATAACTTACAAATTCTATAATTTGCATTTCTTTATACCAATTTTTATTGAAATACTTCAATAGCTTCCCTCCTAAAATATTTTAACATCCAACAAAAGCGATATATCTATTTATTATATCATTCCAATAACTATTTTTTCTAAAGAAAAAATGCAAAACTGTAAATATTCCGCCTTTTATTTCTAAAACTTCAGAATATTTACAATAGTTCTCAATTGGAATACATTGTACTAGTACAATGATTCACCTGTACAAAAATCTAAACAAAAAGGGATGGTTATATGTTGAAGAAATTAGTAGCAGGTACACTAGTAGCGGGATTCGCATTAACTGGAGGATTAGGTGCAGTAAGTGCTGAAGAAAAAAGTAACACAATTAAGTCATTTGACTATTTAAAAGTGGATGAACAGAATGTTAATTCATTTGCAAAATTAAGTGATCAGGATAAGAAAAACATCCAAATTACAATGGTATTACCTGAGCAAAATGAAAATGGAGATTGGCTAGCTTACGGTTTTACTAGCCGTGAAACATTAGATGCTTATATTGAAAAGGATAAAAAAGCACTTAAAAATAAAATTAATCCTTTAGGTAGCGGTGCTGGTAGTACTGATTTTTATGAACATAAAGATAAAGGTGGCCAATATATTTACTGGAGCAGCGGTTTTAAAAACTTACCATCTAGCTGGAATGATAGAATTTCTTCTGTAAGTACAGCATCGCCTTCAGCAAGTTATTCAACGACACTTTGGGAGCATACTTCTACACAAGGATATGGAAAAGGTGTTGTATTTAAACATGCTGATTGGTACGGTAAAACTGCTAATTTAGCTGCTGATTGGAACGATATTACTTCAGCGATTGACGTAAAAAAATAATAGGATATTCAATTTTTTCTGTAAAAATTCAAACCACTATTCTCTTATTCATTTAGAGAATAGTGGTTTATTATATTTTCATTAAGCATGTACAGCATGTCCTATCGCTTGCAATAATGCTTCATGAATCGCTTCAGATAAAGTTGGATGCGCTGCAATATAATCTCTCATTATATCAGCGGTAACTTCTGTATGAATCATTACAGTTCCTTGTCCGATCAGTTCAGTTGCACGAGGACCGATAATTGAAATCCCTATAATCTCTTGATATTTAGGTTCCACAATAACTTTTACTTTCCCCGTTTGTTCTCCAATAATAAGCGCTTTTCCGTTCGCTGTAAAAGGAAATTCGCCAATTTGTATGTCACCGTACTGCTCTCTTGCATCTTTTTCATTTAAACCGACACTTGCGATTTCTGGGGATGTGTATATACATCGAGGTACTGCATGATAGTTAACTTTCACATCTTCTCCACTCGCATGTAATGCTGCTGTCGTTCCTTCATGGAAAGCAACGTGAGCAAGCTGGATTCCACCAATCACATCACCTGCTGCGTAAATATGTGATACATTTGTTTGCATATGTTCATTCACAGCAATCCCTTTATTTGAAAATTGAATGCCTGCTTTTTCTAAATCTAATCCTTGTACACGTGGTTTTCGGCCGACAGAAACAAGTACATATTCCAGATTGGCTTCTTGGATATTTCCTTCATATTCAAATGAAGCTTGTTTCTTATAATTATTTAATCCTTTTAGAGCTGCTCCTGTAAATATTTCTACGCCATCATTTTCTAGTTTCGCTTTTAATATTTGTGCGATATCTCCATCTTCACCAGGTAATAATTGCGGTGCCATTTCAACAATCGTAACTTTTGTTCCAAGACGACTATAAATACTTGCAAACTCACAACCTATTACACCACCGCCAACGATTAATAATGATTTTGGTATTTTTTCTAGGGACATTGCATGGCTACTATTTAAAATCCACTTCCCATCAAATGGAGCAAAAGGTAATTCAGTTGGTTCTGAACCTGCGGCTATAATGAATTGTTCTCCATCTACTACAGTTTCTTTATCACCATGTGTAACTCTCACTCGATGATCTGTTTCAAATCTCGCTTTACCTTGTATAACTTGTATTTTATTTTTCTTCATTAAATATTGAATTCCTTGCACGAGTTGCGTTACGATTTGTGATTTCCGCACCTGTATTTGCTTCCAATCTACTGAAATACTTCCTTCATTAAGAGCAATTCCGTAATAGTTCGCTTTTCTCACAATGTCATGCACTTCTGCACTTTCTAGCAATGATTTCGTAGGCATACAACCAACATTTAAACAAGTCCCACCAAGATCAGCTTCATCAATAAGAGTGACATCTTTTCCGTTTTGAGCCGCGGTAATTGCTGCTACATAGCCAGCAGGACCGCCCCCAATGACAACTAATTTACTCATTCTCTCACCTTCTCTTTATAAAAGAATTGTTACAGGTTCTTCTAAATAACGTTTAATTGTACGTAAAAATGCAGCTGCTGGTGCACCATCTAATACACGATGATCGAATGTTAAACTTAAAGGTAACATACTGCCTTTTCTTAATTTTTTCCCTTTATATACAGGAACATGTTCAATTGCACCTACACCTAAAATACCAGTTTCAGGTGTATTTAATACTGGCGTAAAATATTCAATACCGAAGCTACCTAAATTACTAATTGTAAATGTTGTTCCTTGCATATCATCACTACTTAAACTACCTGCTCGTGCTTTTTGTGCCACATTCTTAATCTCTTTAGATAACTCTACTACAGATAGATTATTAGCAAAGCGAATAGCTGGGACAACTAATCCTTTTTCTAACGCGACTGCCATGCCTAAATGAACATGTTCAAATTGATGAATTGCGTCATCTATATACGCGCTGTTCATTTCTTTATGCTCTCCAAGCGCTAATACTACAGCACGAGAAACAAAATCCGTAATGGTTAGTTTGTTATCGTATCGTTTTTGTACAGCTTCCGCTATGTCTTTATGTAAAGCCACTAAATCTGTCACATCTACTTTCATCGTTAATGTTAATTGCGCACTATTTTGTAAACTTGCATGCATACGGTTTGCGATTGCTTTCCGCATACCAGTAACAGGAATGACTTTACTTTCTTCTTGTTCAAGTACTTCTGGAATCAGCACTCTTTCTTCAAGCGCCTTTAATACATCTACCTTTGTAATTCTTCCGCCAGGACCTGTACCAACCAATACCTTGATATCCAGATTTTCAGACTTTACAATTTTCTTCGCTACAGGTGAAATTTTAATTCTTTGCTTTGCTACTTCTTTCGCATATGGTTCTGGATGTTGTACATTTTTAGATTCTAAATTAGGTATTTTTTCTTCTACAACATGTGTACTTTCATGAACTTCTACTTTTTCATTCTGCTTACCGATGTAGCAAATTACAGTACCAGGTGGAACTCCCTCATCTTCACTTACAGCTATATCAAGAACAGTTCCATCAGCTGGTGCCTCTATTTCAGTTTCGATTTTTTCCGAGTTAATACTAGCAATTAGTTCACCTTTTGCTACATGATCACCCGCTTTAATATTCCAGCTCGTAATAATACCTTCTTTCATCGCCATACCTAACTTCGGCATTACAACTTCTACAGCCATGTTTCTCTCTCCCTTCTCATCGTTTCATTACACATGTAATAAAGATTGGTCTCCGATCATTTCAGATACAATTTCAATTACTTTCTCCGGCGTTGGTAAATATAACTTTTCCAGTGGTGGTGAGAACGGAACTGGTGTATGTGGTGCTGTAATTCGTTTAATAGGTGCATCTAACAAATCGAATCCTTTATCTGCTACAATTGCCGCAATATCTGTTGCAATACTACATCTTGGATTTGCTTCGTCAATAACAATTAAGCGATTCGTTTTTTCAACAGATGCTAAAATTGTATCTTCATCAAGCGGTGATAAAGAACGTGGATCGATTACTTCTACTTCAAGTCCTTTTTTCGATAATTGCTCAGCAGCTGCAAGTGCTGTATGAACTTGTTTTCCAATTGCGACGATTGTTACATCAGAACCTTCACGTTTCATATCTGCTTTCCCTAAAGGAATTGTATAGTACCCTTCTGGTACTTCGCCTTTCATATTGTAAAGTGTTTTATCTTCAAAGAAGATTACTGGATCATCATCTTCAATTGCCGCTAATAATAAGCCTTTTGCGTCATATGGAGTGGAAGGAACGACAACTTTAATACCTGGAATACTCGTAAATAATGCGTATAAACTTTGCGAATGCTGTGCTGCTGCGCTAAAACCAGCACCATGCATCGTACGTACTGTAACTGGAACTTTCGCTTTACCACCGAACATATAGCGGAATTTTGCACCTTGGTTTAATACTTGATCCAGACAACTTCCGATAAAATCATTAAACATTAATTCAGCAATTGGACGTAAACCTGTTGCCGCAGCTGCCATTGCTGCTCCCATATAACCAGCTTCAGAAATTGGAGTATCTAAAATACGATTCCGGCCAAATTCCTGTACAAGCCCTTTCGTAACGCCGAGTACACCGCCCCATGCTTCATCATCTTGCAAGTGATCCACTTGTGCACCGCCTGCAACATCTTCTCCTATTAAAATTACATTTTCATCACGACGCATTGATATTTTCATCGCTTCATTGATTGCAGTTGACATACTAACTGTTCTAGTCATTATTTTTCACCCTCCTCTTATTTGTAAGAAACGTATACATCTTTTAATAATTCTTCGTCCTCTGGATATGGACTATTTTCACTAAATTCAATTGATTTTTGTACTGCCTCATCTACTGCCTTTTCCATATCAACAAGTTCAGATTCAGTTAATAAAGCTTCATGAATTAAATGCTTACGGAAATTCACAATCGCATCTTTTTCATTTAAATGTTCTTCTTTTTCTTCTGAAGTTTTATATGTTTGCGCTTCACCTTCGAAATGACCGTAATTGCGATATGTCATACATTCAATTATTGTTGGACCATCGCCATTACGCGCACGTTCTACTGCTTCTTCCGCTGCTCTATACACCGCAAGTAAATCTTTTCCATCTACTTGAACACCTGGAATATTGTAAGCTTTCGCGCGATCTGCAATGGAATTACAGCTTGAAGCATATTCAAATGTTGTCGCCTCACCGTAACCGTTATTTTCTGCGATAAAAATAACTGGTAACTTCCAAATCGCCGCTAAATTAACCCCTTCGTGAAATGTCCCTTCATTATTTGCTCCGTCACCGAAGAAGCAAACACTTACATCTTTCGTTCCTTTATATTTAGCTGTTAATGCTGAGCCACAAGCAAGTGGAAAACCTCCGCCTACAATCCCATTTGCACCAAGCATTCCTTTATTTAAATCGGCAATATGCATGGAACCGCCTTTACCTTTACATAACCCTGTCGCTTTCCCAAAAAGTTCAGCCATCATCCCATTTAAATCACAGCCTTTTGCGATACAATGCCCATGTCCTCTATGCGTACTTGTAATACTGTCACTATCTGTTAAGTGGGCACATACACCAACTGCTACCGCTTCTTCACCTGCGTATAAATGAACGAAACCTGGCAGAACGCCTTGCGCGAATAATTCATGTACCTTATCTTCAAACTTACGAATTTCTAACATTTTTTCATACATCCAACGAGCTTGTTCTTTCGTAATTTCATTCCCTTTACTTTCAGTTGTTTTTAACATGTCCAGCCCTCCTATTTTCTTGTTCACCTTTTATATTGCAAGTACTGTGCCAAATTCTAAACCTTGATTTCATGGCTTTTCTCTTTCCTTTAAAAATAAAAAAGTGGACAAAATGAGACTTATGTCTCGTTTTGTCCACTTTTGTTCACCTAATTTGAGAATCACAATCTTATTCATTATCAAAACTTTTCTGTAACTTCCGGATGTAAATAATTTGACCAATATGATAAGCGTTATGGGTTGTTACATTTGCTAACACTTCCCACCACTTTGCAGAAACAGGAAATCCAACTACATCGCTTTCAACATTCTCTTCATTTATAAGCTTTTGCCATTGTAACAGTTTCTCTAGTAGTTTTTCTCTTAACTCATCGAAAGATTGATTATCTGAAAGCATAAAACTTTTGTTATTATCACCAATAGCGGGCACGGCATTTACATTCGATTCTTTATACCTAGTTTGCCACGTTGAGTTCCAATACAATAAATGTTGTACAATTTCAGCTATACTATTACTCTCTTCATTCGGTTTCCAGAAAGCTTCTCTCTCAGATAGATCTTTCACAGCATCTGAAAATGGCATATACCAACTGGGATCGTTCGCATTCGCTAATAATTGATCTGCTAATACATCTTTCACATGTACCACTTTACGTCCCTCCTTAAAAAAGCTTCATTTTATGACAATACTCACTTCTCTAAATACGCTGAGTTTGTAAGATTTCCTCTTTTTAAACGCAATCCCATACATATACATATAAAGAAACCGAACGCACCTAATCCATAAGCAGCTGTATAGCCACTTGTCCCAATAATCCAGCCTGCAAGTCCTGGTCCAATCATTTGACCAATTGCATAAAAAACAGATATAAAACTAATTGCCATTGATACATACTTTTGGGATACTTGCTTTGATGCTGTAACTTGTATTAATAAAAGGATACCACCGAGGCTAGAACCCCAAATTATTGCCGATACGATAAAACCCATTATGTTTTCAAAAAGAATTGGCACCACATCACCTATTACCGCTAATAAAAGTGCACTACATAACGTTTTCTTTATGCCAATCCGATCTGAAATCAATCCCCAGATAGGAGCTCCTACTATTGAAAACATACCGGCAATTGCATAAATGGTTCCTGACATTGATGCCGAAATACCACTATCAATCATAAAACTAGTTTGATATAAATTCGGGATTAAGTAAACAATGCCCACAATAAAATACATCCATGCAATAACATATAGTTCTTTTGTTTTCCATAAAAACGATTTATGATTCCTTTTCTCCTCATCTTCGGTTACATCAGGATTTTTCAAAATAATTGAAGCGATACATACTACGATACATGTAATAACTCCAAACAAAAACCATACACCGCGCCAACTATACTCGGGAAATGCACGTACTACATAAGGAACAATTATTCCACTAAATAGCATACCTATTCCAGCACCGCTTAATAACAGCCCCATTACAGTTCCTCTTTTACCTGGAAACCACCCTACCGTTATTGACATGAGTGGTGTATATACTAAAGCACTACCAGCTCCAGCACATAGCATACAAATAGCGAGTAGCCAAAATGAATAAACAAAAGCTAATCCCAATAAGCTTACAACAACAAGCCAACTCCCTATTAATAAAACGAATTTAGCGCCAAAACGGATAGTAAATATTCCAGATGTTCCTACAGTTAATAAATAGCCTAAAAAAAGTATAGTTCCTAACATACCTGATTGAGCTGTAGATAAGTGAAGCCCCTCTTGCATAAATGGCAATATAATTCCATATGCCATACGTGCAAAACCGGTTGTTGTTATAATAAGGAACATTCCTATTAATACAAATACCCAAAAGTGATGTTCATTCCGTTCATTCATTTAAATTCCTCCATAAATAGTTATTTGCAATTAGATGTTGATTGTAATTATACTGACCATTACAAAATACAACTACCAAATAACGGAGGAGTTTACGGTATAGCGGATTTTTAATATATACGTAAAATTTCAGAAGGTTTTATTCCATATTTCTTTTTAAATGACTCTGAAAAGTGACTCATATTTTTGTACCCAACAGCGATTGCCGTTTCAGTTACATTACTAGTTCCAGAACGTAATAAAAACATTGCTCGTTCCATTCGCCGTTCTCTTAAATATGCAAATGCAGATGTACCAAATAACTCTTTAAATCCCAGTTTTAATTTATAATCATTTAACCCTACTAACTTAGCTAGTTCTAATAATGATGGTGGTAATTCCATCCGCTGCATTAATATTTCTTCAGCACGTTTTATTTTATTTATATCACTTTTTGATAAAACTCTTCTTTTTATTTCATTACGATTCTTTAACAAAAACCTACCAAAATGTATGGAGAGTAATTCAAGCACTTTACTTTCCATTTCTAGTTGATATATACGATCTTGATGTGGAAAATCTATCATTTTTGAAATAATATTAGCTGATAGAGAGTCAATTGGACTTTGCAACTTTTTAAATGAGTTATTACCTAATATAGCGTGAAAATTAAGCATTCCTTCATCCGCATAATCCAACATAAAATGATTAAATAATGGTACAGGGATTCCAATAGCTAATGAATATAGCGGCTTCTCTTTTTCATATTCAAATAACACTTCAAAATCATTCATAAAATATAAATAGCTATTTCCATTCTTTAATTCATACGAAGAATGACCTACTTGCACCTCCGCAAAACCTTGCAAACAAAAATTAAGTTCCACCATTGCTGCATCTGATGCAAACTGAATATGGCGATTATTATGGAATTGAAAGTTTGATAACACCATTTCCATTCCAGAAAACGACGTCCATCTTCGTATTTCTCCTTTACCTAATATATTTGCTACATACATATGTCTCTCATCTTCCATTTGTAATTCATGAAAATATTTATGAAAAATATCATGAAAACCGCTAGTCCTCATGAAATCCACACTCCTTTTATAAATAAACCATCAATTAATTGATAATGTTTTTCAATTATAACAAATATCTTTATACAATAAATAGCTATTCGCTATACAATTCGTTATGATAAAAGAAAAAGAAAGCGAGCAAAAAATGAATAAAAAAATCGCTGTTATTACTGGGGCTTCAAGTGGATTCGGACTTTTAACAACACTTGAGCTTGCGAAAAAAGACTATTTAGTTATCGCCACAATGCGAAACATTAATAAGCAAGAAGATTTAATATCTCAAGCTACTAAACTCAACTTACAACAAAACATAAAAATTCAGCAATTAGATGTAACCAATCAAAACTCTATACATAACTTTCAATTGCATTTACAAGAAATAAGCAGAGTAGACCTTCTCATTAATAATGCAGGATATGCAAATGGGGGCTTTGTAGAAGAAATTCCAGTAGAGGAATACCGTAAACAATTTGAAACGAACCTGTTTGGAGCTATATCAATTACTCAACTTGTATTACCTTATATGAGAGTACAAAAAAGTGGGAAAGTCATTAATATAAGCAGCATCAGTGGTCAAGTTGGATTCCCTGGTCTATCCCCTTACGTTTCTTCAAAATATGCATTAGAAGGATGGAGTGAATCTCTTCGTTTAGAAGTAAAACCGTTCGGAATAGATGTTGCTTTAATAGAACCAGGTTCTTATAACACAAATATTTGGGAAGTTGGTAAACAACTAGCTACAAACCAATCTGATACATCTTCTCCTTATAAAGAATATATGGATAAAATACAAAAACATATTAATAGCGGCAGTGATACATTTGGTAATCCGATAGATGTTGCTAATAAAATTGTAGAAATCGCTGAATCTAAGCGTACGAATTTACGATATCCGATTGGAAAAGGTGTGAAATTTATGATCTTCGCGAAGAAGATTCTTCCTTGGAGATTGTGGGAATACATTGTTTTGAGAAGCTTTAAGAAAATGTAATAGACTTTTGAAAGAGGTGCAAATTAAATGTTAGGTTTACCATATGGAAAAGTGTTTTTAGTTCCGTGGACTGAAGAATGGAAAATTGAGTTTATGAAAGAGAAACAACTCATTGAGCAACAAATTGGTGAATACATTTTAGCGATACACCATATTGGTAGTACCTCTATTCCACATTTAAGCGCAAAACCTATTATTGATATAGCAATCGAATTAGAAGATTATGAGGACGGCTTAAAATGCATTAAAAAGTTAGAACTACTTAACTATAAATATAGAAAAGATGTACTACCTGAACGATACTATTTTAATAAAGGAGAGCCAAGAACTCATCAAATTCATATGTATGAACAAGGAAATACATATTTAATAGAGCAATTACAATTCAGAGATTACTTAATAAACAACAAAGCTTCTCGTATACAGTATGAACAGTTAAAGATTCAACTTTCACGAGCTAATCAAAATGATAAACATAAATATGCTGAGGATAAAACAAATTTCGTTACATCCATATTAGCCAAAATAAAGTGAAACTTTAACCAGTGGGGGTTTTCTTCATCCCCCACTGATTATTAGTTGAACCAATCGGACTTTTATGGGCAGTTGATCCCCCACCTAACTTCTTTGCTTACGTTGAATTTTGAGGTGGGGGTCTTACTGCCCATTAAAGTGGGATAAATGATGAATTTAAATAAGAAACCATTTAGTAGTAAATGGTTTCTTATTTAACTCCAAACAGTTTCATTCACTCGACTATTTATTTCTATAAACTTACGTTTACGCTGAAATCGGATCGAAATAAAGTAGCAATAAAATCATAACTACAAATGCAAGTAAACCAATTGTTGAAAGGATGTATTCTTTCGATTCTCTATCAAATTTCCACTCCATCCATGATCTTAAAATCCATGTTACCCCTAAATAAGTAATAATAGCATATCCAATATTAGCGTTTTCGAATTTATATATATAAATAAAACTAGTTATTAAATAAATTATAAATAGTCCTACTTCCAATTTTACATGCAAGCTATTCACATGCTTATATCCCCAAAAACGACTCTTTGGCATATCCAATTTTTTTCTCAAGTACTTATCGAAAAAGTAGCCAGCTATGCAAAAAACGAAAATTACTATCCAAAAAGTAGAGTTTCCCATTGTGATCCCCCCTATTACTTTATATATTTTTAGAAATAAAGTGGACTATATTACGGTTATCCTCTTCTAAATAATTTATAATCCCTTCAGGATATGTGGGCTTCTCCTTTAATTCATTTATACTTTTCCAAATTAATATAATATCCTCGTATTCTTTATGTCTTATTTCATTTGTAATTCTCTCTTGAACAGTCCCCCTATGTATCAATGTGCAATGATGTCCCTTTTCGTTGTTCCACTCAAAAATATGCTCATTTACAACGGCTAACTCTTGAATATCGATCTTCAAATCGTATTCTTCCATTAATTCTCGCATTATTGCTTCTTTTGCTGTTTCACCAAATTCAATAGAACCGCCTGGAAAACGATAAAATGTTTCACTTAAATCACATTGTACAATTACTTTAGAACGATCTTCATTTACAATCAGTACTTCAGCACGTAATTTAGGTATTTTCATTTTGTCACTCCGTTTATTCCACATATGATTAAATCCAATAACTATAAAAGAAGAGATTAAACATAATTCCTGTTATTATTAATAATGGAACTGTTCCTAAAGAAATGACATATTCCCTTGATTCTTTATCAAATTTCCATTCCATATAAGATTGAAAACAGTATAAAGTTATTAAAAATAAAATGGGTAAATTACTAATATAAATAGGATTTAAAGTGGCACATATCATCGTAACTATTATATAAGAAATGATAAGACCCCTAGTCCCCCATTTATGAGAGTTGTTTACATATTTACTATTCCAGTTAGTTTGTTTCGGTATATTTAATTTTTTTCTCACTACTTTTTCCAAAATAACTACAAATATGATCCATAATACTAATAAAATTACTTTAACTAAAAACAGTGATGTCTCCTCCTTTACCTTTTATTCGGCTGATCACTCGGATATGTAGCATGCTCTTTGTTTTCAATGTCCCAACTAATAATTGTCGCACTATCTCGTCCGAATTGATGATGAACATGTTCTAATACATAATGAACACTTTCGTCAAGTTCTATATTATTTCTATTCATATCATTATATAGATTCAATGGTGTTTCATAATGACGTTTGCCGCATTCTAATACTCCATCTGTAACCATTACAATTCGATTCTTTCCAGTACGTAATTCGCGAATGCCTGTTGAATAGCAAGGGACTGGTAAATGAAATGTGTTTACATTTCCAATCCATTCATAAAAATGACGCTGATTTAATGCATATTGTCCTAACTTATGTAATTCTTCATGAAATACATAAATGAGGCAATCGCCAATAGATAACCACCATATATAATTTTCTTTTCTTACACATATTAAGCAAGCTGTTTCACCTTTAATTTTTTGGCACTTTTCTTTAAATGAAGAGGACTGAAAAATTGTAAGTATATGATTTTCAACAGATCGAAATACTGTATCAATCGATTCATTCATCATTGCTTTTATATTTTCATATTCTTTTTGGATTGTATTTACTACCAAATCAACACTTTCCGCACTATTATGTCCATCTAAAATGGCTGCAAATTCCCAATCACCATTTGACCAAACTAACGCGCCATCTTCATTCTTTTTTGCTCCGGCACTTATATTCCCGCCATATGTACCGAGTACGATATCACCATAGTGTTTTACTGAAACTTCGTCTAAACACATCTTCTTATTTCCAACCCATGAATATTGTCTATTATTTGTTGTATGCATATTCACTCCCCATATACTTTCTTATTCTTTCGCATAGTTTTTTGATTTTCTCTGCGTCACCATATGGTGCACCAGCCCATCTCGCTATTTCAGTAGGTGACCAAAACTCTTTGGGTGTATTTGGATATCGCGGTATGATGTGCATATGCATATGTGGTACACCATTCCCTGAAACAAAAGTGTAAATATGTTCTGCACCTTCACTTTCTTTTAGCGCTTTACTTACTCTACTTGTTATAAGTCCGAACGTTTTTGCTTCTTCATCTGTTAGTTCGGCAAGGCCAGGTACATGTCTTTTTATATCTATCATTACATAACCAAGGTATGTTTCTTCCCTATCCCAGTGAACATGTCCAACGTAAACGAGTTCATCTTCGTAAATAGCTCCACCTGGAACTGTAATGTTTCCTCTATGTTTTTCGCAAATAAAGCAGTTTTGCTCTACTTGATTGTTTGTTGACATATCCATCACCATCCTTTTTATTTATAATATCATAAAAAAAGGAAAAACAGGATTTATATTCCGAAAATTCATTCTTTTAATAAAGAGATTTTTTAAATAAATTTACAAACTCAATATTTCTTCAAAAATGCAACGCCAATTACGATCCCTATCACAATTCCAATTACTAAATTACTAGTAAAGGCCCCTTGAAACACACCGATTACAACCCCTATACCGATACCTATTGCCAATGCGTCATTTCTTTTATTATTTTTAGCCAAAATTGCATCTCCTCCCATCATTTCTCCCTAAATAACATACATTTACTTGAATGTATTACTATAAACACTATCTCATTTAAACATTTCCAAAAAATGTGATTTAACTTCACATATAATATTTTCCATTTTCTGTACATACTCCTTTTATAATGAAAAAAATTCAAGTAACCATTGAATATATATAGGCATTTACTATAAGAAAGACCAGTAATTTATTTAAGGAGGAACAATTCAAATACATCCTCATTGGAATCCAAATATAAATCAACAATATGTGTATCCCCCCCATCCCGTAAGGAACACATTGCATCATGATTCACAATATATGATGCAGCGTATCGCAAATCTTGAAAGCCAATTAGCGAAATTAATCTCATTAATCGAAGAAAATAATCATTTAATTAAATCAATGGAACAACAACAAAACCAAGTTTGTGCACCAGCTGGTGGTTCTGTTATCGTTCGTATGTAATTTTGCTGAACAAAAAACACACTTTGTATAATAAAGTGTGTTTTTTGTTTATCTTCTTTTTTGATGAAAACCTTGTGTAATACGGTCTAATATAATCGCAATGACAACAATAGCTAGTCCTGCTTCAAATCCCATTCCGATATTTACTTGTGTTACAGAGCGGTATACATCAACCCCAAGACCTGGTGCCCCTACAAGAGATGCTGTTACTACCATAGATAAAGAAAGCATAATGCTTTGGTTCACACCAGCCATGATTGTCCCAGTTGCAAGTGGTAATTGTACTTTAAATAATTTTTGTGATGCGGTAGATCCAAACGCATTCGCTGCTTCTATTAAATCTTCTGGAACTTGTCTAATTCCTAAGTCAGTAAACCGAATTGTCGGGGGCATTGCAAAGATTACGGATGCAATAATCCCAGGTACTACACCTACTCCGAAAAATGTAATCGCAGGAATGAGATATACGAATGCGGGCATTGTTTGCATAAAATCTAATGTCGGTTTTAAAAATTTTGAAAAACGTTCATTTTGAGAAGCTAAAATTCCGATTGGGATTCCTACAATAATTGAAATAATAACAGATGTAAGTACGAGTGCTAATGTTTGCATCGTTTGTGCCCAGTAGTTAATATTTAAAATAAATAATAAACCCATGAGTGTAAAAATAACTAAAGATACTTTTCTCGTTGTGTACCAAATGAGGAAACAAAGGATAATAATCATCAATATGGCTGGTATTATTGTTAAAAAATTAGTGAGTAAATCAACGAATCCGCCGATAATATAAGAGAACCCTCGGAATAAGCCTTCAAAGTGCTCATATAAACTTGCAACAAATGAATCGACCCATTCGCCTAATGGAATACGTGGTATACTACTCATCGTCTTTCACCTCTTCCTCAATATTTCCTGCAAGAGCTTGAATGACACTTTCACGTTTAATAATTCCTCTTAGTCTTTTCTTCTCATCAATTACGGGTAACGGATATTTCATCTCCGCCATTTTTGCATATGTTTCCTCAAGTAAAGTATCTACATACACATGCGGGATATCGTTAAGTAATAAATCCGCAATTGGCCACTGTTTTTGAACGGCTTTACTTGCATCGTCCGCAGTTAATATACCTAAAAACTCATACTTTTTGTTAACAACATATACAGTTGATACACCAGCGTTCCTCATAATTTGAAGTGCTACACGTGGTCCACGATCAATCAATAATGTCTCTGGTCGTTTTAAAATAGATTCCGCCGTAATGACTTTTCCTAAATTCACGTCCGCCACGAACTTCTCGACAAATTCATTGGCAGGACTCATCATAATTTCTTCTGGCGTTCCAATTTGAACAATCTCTCCATCTTTCATTAATGCAATCCGATCTCCAATTCGAAGCGCTTCGTCTAAATCATGTGTAATAAATATAATTGTTTTTTCCATTTTATCTTGTAATTCTAGCAGCTCATCTTGCATTTCTTTTCGAATAAGTGGATCTAATGCACTAAATGACTCATCCATTAACAATACATCGGGATTATTTGTTAATGCCCTTGCGATTCCAACACGCTGTTGCATACCGCCACTAAGTTGACTTGGATAATTATCTTTATGATGATCAAGTCCTACTAACTGTAGCGATTCTAATGCTTTATGCTCTCGTTCCTCTACTGGAACTCCTTGAATTTCTAATCCGTACGCAACATTTTGTATCACTGTACGATGCGGAAATAAAGCAAACTTTTGAAAAACCATGCTCATCTTCGTTCTTCTCACTCTTCGTAACTCTTCTTTCCCCATCGTCGCGATATCTTCACCATCTATGTATATATGCCCTGCTGTTGGTCTAATTAATTGGTTTAACATACGAACTAACGTAGATTTCCCGCTACCAGACAGCCCCATAATTACGAAAATTTCTCCCGTATATACTTCAAACGTTGCCTTTTTCACACCAACGTTCATTCCTGTCTCTTTCAAAATTTCCGATTTGCTTTTTCCTTCTTTTAATAAGGTAAGCGCTCTTTGCGGGTGTTTCCCAAATACTTTTGTTACGTTTTCAACACGCACCTTTGTATTATCCATGTCACAACTCCTTTTCTACCATCTATTCACATAGTGTTGCGATTTTGCAAAGAAATATTACATAAAAATGACATTCATAAGATTTCTTTAAAATTCTCGTTTACGTTCATAATAAGAATGCTTACTTATACATTTATTTAAAAAGGCAAACGTTTCTTAGGAGGGTTTCAATGAGAAAGAAAATATGGCTTATATGCCTTTCGTTATTTATTACTATGATTTTCTCTTCATGTAATGCAACAAATGCAAATTCGAAAGGAAAAATTAAACTAGGTGTAACAAGTTGGAAAGAAAACATTGCCACGGCAAACATGTGGAAAGTTTTATTAGAACAAAAAGGTTACAAAGTTGAACTCATGTACTTAGAAAAAGCGGCAATTTGGACTGGTGTTGCTCGCGGTGATGTTGATGCTAATTTAGAAGTATGGCTACCCGTTACGGATAAACCGTTAAATGCTCGTTATAAAGATGATATTGTCTTAAAATCCAAATGGTATGAAGGTACTGGACTTGGCCTCGTCGTCCCTTCTTATATGAAAAACATTAACAGTATTGAGGATTTAAATGCACATAAAGATGAGCTAGATAACAAAATTGTTGGCATCGAACCCGGTAGTAGTCTTATGAATTTAACGAATAAAGCAATGAAGGAATATGATATTAAACTAAAACTTGTCCAATCTTCTGAAGCTGCGATGATGAGTGAACTAAAGAAAGCATATACGAAAAAGAAACCAATCGCTGTTACGCTTTGGAATCCGCATTGGGGCTTTTCGGAATTTGACTTAAAATATTTAAAAGACCCTAAGAAAGTATATGGTGAAAAAGATGACATTTATTACTCTGTTCGTAAAGGTTTCGAAAAAGATCATCCGGATATCATAAAATACTTTGACAAATGGAAAATGAACGATGAACAACTTGGTACATTAATGGTCGAGTTAAATAAAACGAAAGATCCTGAAGAAGCGGCGCGAAAATGGATTAAAAAGAATCAAGCGCTAGTTGATGAATGGGTAAAAGATTAATAAAACAGGCTAGAGGATAAACATATCCTCTAGCCTGTTTTTATCTTATTTTTTCGTAACAACATCATCTACTATCCCATATTCTTTCGCTTCTGCTGCAGTCATAAAATAATCTCTTTCTGTATCATGTGCTACTCTTTCAATTGATTGCCCTGTTTTTTCTGCAATCATTTTATTAATATCACGCTTTAACTTTAGTATTCTTTTTGCTGTTATTTCAATTTCCGTTGCCTGACCTTGCGCACCTCCTAGTGGCTGGTGAATCATAATTTCACTATTAGGGAGTGCAAACCGTTTCCCTTTTGCACCTGATAATAATAACAATGCACCAAATGATGCTGCAAATCCCATACATAGCGTTTGTACATCTGGTTTAATGAGATTCATCGTATCTAATATGGCAAAGCCTGCTGTCGTTGAGCCGCCTGGGCTGTTAATGTATAAAAATATATCTTTCTCGGCATCTTCCGCTTCTAAAAATAATAATTGAGCTACGACACTACTTGCTACTTGATCATTTATTTCTGAACCGATAATAATAATGCGGTCTTTTAATAACCTTGAATATATATCATAGGAACGTTCTCCTAATTTCGTTTGTTCTACTACATATGGAATTGCATTCATTTTTAATCCCTCCAATAATTGTTATGCCACGCAAAGCATACAACTGTAGGAAGAAGGTTTTTTTGCATTAAATAATAAGACTGGTTGTTTAGATGGTAACTTAGTAAAATCTATTGTCGGAAGAAGCTTTGTTAACAATTCCGGCTTTTCCTCACGAATAGACGTTACTACAACTTCAATATCATCTGTGAATTCGACTATCTCAATCCCTTCTTCACTTACAGTTTTCAGCCTATTTCTACTCCGAAATAAAGAAGCTTTTACTGCACCTTCCGATATGGAACATACTTTAGCAATATCAGCGATACTATATTGAAAAACATCCTTTAATAATAAAATGGTGGATTGTTGTACATTGAGTGACGATAATACTTTTCCTACCATTTCATGCAAATCTGCAATGTTCTCTTGTGGTTCTTCAAAAGTAATTTGTCCCTTTATTTTTTCATGAACTGATTTTGATTTCATCTGATCTATCCAGCGATTGCGAGCTATTTTATATACAAGTGTCATACAAATATCTTTATTACTATATTTTTGAAGAACTTTACAAACAGTTTCTTGGGCAAGGTCTTCGCCGTCCCATTTGTTTTTCGTTAAAAATGTACAGTACCTTTTCAATTCTCCGTATTGCTCAATTAAAAAATTTATATTTGAATGATTCATATCGATATGATTTTTAAAAATATGAGTTACTTTTGTGCACAAAATAACCACTCCTTTTCAGCGCTTACTTAATAAACGATTCAACAAATAAAAAAGTTACGGGGCATATAAAAAAATTATGTTTATGTTTAATAATTCGCGGTCATAAATATGTTATGTACAATATTACGTGAGGAGGAACAAATTTGCCAAAATTAACAATTGAAGGTGCGGGAACTTTTGATGTAAAAGAAGGCACAAAGTTAGTATTAGCGATTGAAGATAACGGTGTACGCATTCTCCATCGCTGCGGCGGGAAAGCCCGCTGCACAACTTGTAGAGTAGAAATTATAGCAGGTGAGTTTTGTGAAGCGAATTCTAATGAAAAAAATGCGATTACGGAAAAAGGAATTGAAGATCACTTACGTTTATCATGCCAAATGCACGTACATAAAGATATAGTCGTTCGCCCTATACTTACAGTAGAAAATTCAGGTCTTGATGCAGGCCCGCGTCCAGCAGAATAATATGATGAATTTAAAACAGCTTGCTGGTGAATATGCTGCTAACTTTGTAAAAGATGGGATGAAAGTTGGACTTGGTACAGGTTCTACTGTATATTGGTTGATACAAAAATTAGGTGAGCGTGTAAAGGAAGGATTATCAATTCAAGCTGTACCAACGTCAAAAGAAACGGAAGTATTAGCTAAACAGTTATCTATTCCATTAATCCCCTTAAATGAAATTGGTATACTCGATCTCACAATCGATGGTGCAGATGAAATTGATTCAAATTTACAATTAATAAAAGGTGGTGGCGGCGCATTACTTCGCGAAAAAATCGTTGCCTCCTCCTCTAAAGAACTAATTATCATTGCTGATGAATCAAAACTTGTAACGCATTTAGGTACTTTCCCATTACCTGTTGAAATTACACCTTTTTCATGGAAACAAACGGAAAGTAAAATTCAAGCTTTAGGTTGTCAAACAACGTTACGTTTAAAAAATAATGAAACGTTTATTACCGATAATAATAACTTGATTATTGATTGTGTATTCCCTCATGACATATCTAATCCTGCCAACTTACATACTCAATTAAAAATGATTACAGGCGTAGTTGAAACAGGGTTATTTGTTAATATGACTAGTAAGGCGATTATTGGAACAAAAAATGGAATAAAGCAATTATAATGAAGGCTGACTCTTACAGTCAGCTTTTTATATTTTCTCTTTATAGCGTAGCATTATGATATACTATGAAAACAAACGCACATCACATTAGAAAGGGCTGAACAAATTGCACTCCAAACTCATAACAGAACTCACAGATTTAGAAACTGCCTTTCATATTCGAAAAGAAGTATTTGTAAAAGAACAAAATGTCCCTCTGGAGGATGAATTCGATACATTCGATGAAATCGGTGAGGAATGTAAACATATTTTAGTTTATTATAACGAGCTTCCTGTAGGTACAGGTCGTATACGATTTGTTGACGGCGCAGGAAAATTAGAACGTATTTGTATATTAAAAGACTATCGTAAATACGGATTAGGAAAAGTAATAATTAAGGCGTTAGAAGAAATTGCTCGTGACAAAGAATCCACAAAAGTAAAACTACACGGTCAAACACAAGCTGAAGGGTTTTATGGAAAATTAGGCTATCAAACCTCATCTGAAGTATTTATGGAAGATGGTATTCCGCACGTTCTCATGACGAAAGTATTATCATAATAAAAAGGGTAGTATATGAATTCATATATTACCCTTTTTTAATTATAGAAAAGTAAATTCTCAAGATTTCCTTTTACATCAAAGCCCAACATCTCTTAGTTTATACCTAGATAAAGCTTACACTATTTTCCATAATGATAAGGCATAAATCCAGTTTGGATCCCCATTTCCTTGATAACCCTGGACTGCTTCATATACTTTTCCTTCGTGTAGTACTCTATCTCCCTTTTCGTATGCTTTCTTCGCATCCCACTCTTCATATGAAACGCTTTCATTTTTAGTAGTGATTGTGAAAATATCACTCTGTACAGATTCATTTCCAGCTACATCAACTGCTTTCACTACATATTTATAAGTAGTATTGGAGAGTAAATTTTTATCCATATAAGAAGTAGTATTGGATGTTGCAATCTTTTTCATTGATCCTTCTATTTCTCTATAAATATCGTAATGGTCTACACCAATATTATCGTCAGATGGACTCCACATTAAGTCTACACTTGACATTGTCGTTCCCATACTATGTAATCCTTTTGGTTGTGTTGGTGCTTCTGTATCAGGAGCCTCAACTGTTGTTTTCACTGTAAGTGCTGTACTTTCTTTCGAAACATTTCCAGCTGCGTCAATTGCTTTTACAGTATACGAATATTCTGTACTTGGTTTTAATTTTTTATCAATAAAATGAGTTCCTGGTACTGTGTCAATCATCTCTCCGTTACGGAAGATTTGATACCCTTTTACCCCTACATTATCCGTAGAAGGGTTCCATGTTAGTTCTATACTATTCGCTGTTACTTTTTGTGCCTGAATTCCATTTGGACTACTTGGAGCCTCTATATCTGGTTTCACATCATTGATAAGATTAACATCAATTACATTATAGAATGCATTTGCTGTATCAGCTACATCCCATACTGCTAAAATCACATGATATCCACTACGATCAGTAGGTACATTGATTTTGTGAGTTAAATGATTTGAGGCTGCAGAACCATCATGTTGTACAGTTCCAATTGGTTCAAAATCTGCCCTTGTGAGCGCTTTATTGGGATTCCATCCTTTTTTTGTAATATAGTAATGCCATTTGCTCGTTAAGTGAGGCGCTGTATACTTCCAAGTAAAAGAATTTTCCCCGCCTGTGATTGTATTTTTAAACCAACGATTTTCAGTTTGCTGATCTAAAATACCGCCAAATTTTCCGCCTGCAGAAGCGATTTGTCCATCAACTGGGCCACCTTGCGGGAATCCTTTTGGTGCTTCTAAGCTTTGCGGTTCATACATAACACTTCCGCAGTTTACATTTAGTGCGCCATAAGTTGGACTACATAAAGCAGATCGGCTGCTAGGCTTTTCAACAAAACCGTGCGCGTATGCATTTTGAGGAATAAGTGTCGAGCCAATAATTCCGGCTGTTAATGCAACAACTCCTAGACTTTTTTTGTTCATTTTCATATTTTGTAGTTGTTTTAAAAATCGATTATTCATATTCCTGTCCCCTTCTTGTTATACTTTGTAGTGTAATGTGGGCTTCGATGTAAAAGAATAACAAGAGACAATCTTGTATCAGTGTATACGTAAATATACACCGTGGTAAAGAAACATTTCACTTACTGAATATATCATGACATAGAAATCATCTAAATATGTGTAGAAGTTGTGCAGAAACAGTGACATCATTACTAACATGTAAAATTATACCCTAAGTAATGGTACATACTGGGAATTTCAGGTGCTTTTATCAAAATTGATATTCATCCTTTTTTCAAATAATAGAAAAGTGCCTATATCATTTAATATAGGCATTTTTTTCATGTGTAATTTTATACTGATTACTGACCTACAAATGTAGAAATTTCATCAACAGCTTGTTTATACCCACCGGATTTTTGGAAAGACTCCTTCAAATTCAAAGCAGCTTCTTTAAATGAAGGATTATTTAATATGAGTTCTACACTTTCACGTAGTTGTTCTTCAGTTAGTTCCTTCATTGACAACTTAACCCCAGCTCCAAGATTCTCCACTTGCTTTGCGATAACTGGCTGATCTGCACTTTGCGGAATTACAATAAGCGGAATCCCGTTATATAGTCCTTCATGTGTACTGTTCATCCCGCCATGTGTAATAAATAACTTTGTATATGTAAGTAGTTTTGTTTGTGGTACATAATTTTTCACAATGAAGTTTTTAGGAATTTTACCTAAATCACTTATTTTCGTTTTATTGCCAATAGACATCACAATCGTATAATCACTATTCTCAAACGCCTTCATACATAGTTTATAAAAATCAAGCGATTCATTAAAAACAGTACCTAGTGAAATGTAAATCGGGCTTTTTTCTTCAATTGCAGTAAAATCAAACTCTTCATTTTTCACTTGTGTAGAGATAGATGGACCCACAAATGTAAATGTTTCATCAAACATATCTCCAAAAGGTTGGAACTCCTTTATTGTATACACAATAGTAAGTGGCGCTGGATTACAGAAAACTTCATACGGCGAGTTTATTTTAACTCCGTATTTTTCCGCAATTCCCTTAGTTAAGCTTTCAAAATCATTATGTATCCTATCTTGCTCTTCTACTGGGATATTTTTAGACAAGTGGGCTAACATTTGTTCAAATGCTTTTTCATCCTGTGCAAAAGATGTAGAAGAATTTATTGCTGGAAGCTTTAGAATTTGAGAAATTATATGGCCACAGCCAAACATCGAATCGTGAATAATATAATCAAAATGTTCCCCTTCAATTTGCTCTAGAACACTAGGTATCACAACATCCACTGTATGCAAAAGGCCGTTAATTCTTTCTAATAAATAATTTCGACCACCGGAAAGAAAAGCTTTTATAAACTTTTGCTCGTCAATTGTTCGTACAGTAGCACCTGTCTTTTCAATACGCTCTCGAAAAGATTCTATTGAAAAATAAATTACCTCTTCCCCACGTGAAACTAATTCTTCTACGACTTGCAATGTTGGATTTATATGTCCTTCTGATCCAGTATTAATGAATAAAACACGTGCCATTATAAACACTCCTTACGTCAAATCTTGTCTATTATGTTAAGAATATAGATACTCTCCAAACACTTATATATATATCATGCTTTTATTAAATTGACCTTGCAAGCCTAAATCCAAGATCATCTATATGAAATGTAGGGTGGCTACGCCGGCGACAAGTCGCACCGCAACCTCTAGCTGCTTCAGCCCAGCTACCACCTCGAAAAATTCGGTATGATCCATATACTTTTTCATCATACAAATCATAGCACCATTCCCAAACGTTTCCTAACATATCATATAGTCCCCATGCATTTGGTTCTTTTTGACCAACGTCATGAATTTGTCCATTAGAATTCTCATTATACCATGCTATTTTCTCAAGTGTCCCATATGTATATCCCGTCGTATTTGCTTTACACGCATATTGCCACTCTGCTTCAGAAGGTAATCGGTATCCATTTGAAGCTAAATTACAACTAACAATTAGACTATCATCACTAATAGAATAATATTCTTTTAATCCCGCTTTTTTTGAAAGTAAATTACAAAATAAAATGGCATCATTCCAAGAAATATTTACAACTGGTTTATTATTATCTTTGAATAAATTTGGTTTATGATTCGCAATCGCATCATATAATTCCGTCGTCACAACATACTTTGCTAGAAGAAATGGTTTAACTTGGACTTGCCATTCTTTTTTAATTCGATCATCTCTTAATACTACTTTTCCTTCTGGAATTTTCACCATATTAGAATCAACCGGGCCAATGAATCTATTCAATCCGATCCCCCCCATGTTACTTCTTTTTATAATCTAACTATTTATGGTATCGTACTTCTCTAAAAATAGTCTTACTTCATTTGAGGATTTTAAAATAATAACTTCTTTATCTGTACTCAATTGATTTAGCCTCTTTAAAATTGAAGGTCGTTTCGTCTTAGGATATTCCCATATCCATTTAAAAAATTGCAAGTCAAACCTTTCCTCACATCCAGCCCCCATATCCGGTCTTGTTTTATTCCGATATTGTACAATCCTTTTAAAAGCACGATAAACACATATTGTTCTATGAATATCAAGAAAGATAATTGTATCAGCTGCGTTAATTCTTATGTCCATTGTCCCGCCATAATTCCCATCAATAATCCACTCATCTTCTTTAACTAATTCATTTTGAACCCTTCTTTGCTCCTCTTTCGGTACACCCTCCCAATTTTGTTTCCAAAATAACGCATCAAGATGATGTACTTTAATATTTAATTTATTTCCTAATTGCCTTGCTAATGTAGATTTTCCTGAACCACCAGAACCTATTAATATTATTTTTTTCATAAATACCCCTGTTTATATCTCTTATTTCTTCCGTAATATAAACTCAAATAGAAATCCTACTCCAACACCAATTGTATAAGCAACTAAATCACTCCACAAAAATCCGTAACCTAATACGAGTCCACCTAAAGTCGTTGCACGAATATTATCTATCCATTCAACATGATACAATTGGCTCACTTCAATCCCGTAGCAAAATAGCAAACTAATAAAAGCCAATTTCTTCGTTTCTATTTTAGGAAATAAAAATCCGAATCCAGTAAAAATCATCAATGCCCATAAAGCATCGCCTAAGTACTCGTTTAATAGAAAAGGTAACGCAAAAGCTAACTTTCTTGAGCTAAGACCTAAAATAATTACAAAGATAGTAAACAGTGCATACAATAGTCTATTTCGCTTCGTTTTCATTTCAAGATCTCCTAATATGTAATTTAAAATTGTAAATAGGTAGTAAAATATAATTATTTTACTACCTATTTTTTAATGGCTTTCATAATAAGAAAATGTGGATTTGTATTTAGATAATGATATGATTTTTCATTTACTTCTCTCATCTTTTCAACTGGCCTCGGTTCCACCATTTTTTCTAACACGAAATAATTTGTTGTTTCATTAACTATGTCTTGGAGTGCCCTTCTAAAAAAGCTAACTTCTATTGTAATATTTGGTTTAACCCAAGTATCTACTAATAATTGTTTTTCGAAATAATTTTCACTAGTAAACTTTGTAAAGTCCATAAAAGGATGATGAATGGAGTATATAAATTCTCCACCAGGCTTCAATACTCGGCGAAACTCCTTAAATACTTTATTCCAATTTTCTAAGTAATGAAGCGTTAACGAACTTACAATAATATCAAATGTATTATCTGCAAATGGTAATACATCTTGCAGGTCATGACAAAGAAACGTTGCATTATCACCTATACTTTCCTTTGCAGATTTTATCATTTCAGAACTTACGTCAATTGCAGTAACGTTTGCCCCTCTTTCTATAAATTGAGAAGTATACCATCCAGCTGCACATCCAGCATCTAGTATACTCTTCCCTTCTAAATTCTTTGGAATCATCTCCATCATCGCTGGCCTTTCATAATAACTGTTATATGGATTTGCCGAGTCTAGATTTTCTTTATATGTACTCGCTAATTTATCATATGTACCTTTGATCGTGTCTTTCAATACGCCCACTCCTTATACATACTAATCTAATAACTCTTGCTGCTTTTTCTTTGAAAATGATTGTAGAACTAAATCATATGACCAATCAATCATCTTATTAATTTGCTCTTGCTCTACACCTTTATGTATATACACTGTATTCCAATGTTTTTTATTCATATGATACCCCGGAATGATTGCTTCTGGATACTCTTCTCTTACTCTTAGTGCAAGTTCTGGATCACATTTTAATGTAATCGCAGATTTTTCTCCTTCTTCATCGTTTACTATCGCAAATATTTTATTATTAAGCCTCATACATGTTGCATTCCAACCATCTGGTGAATCTTCTGTCGCTTTTCTTTTCGATAAACAATATATTCTTGTTGCATTCATTCTCATTAACACCTCTTATTCTTTCACAATTTGATTACGATGCATTACAATTTGTTTCGTCGCTTGAAATTGCTGTTCGCCGTAAAACTTTATTAATTTCTCTCCGCAAAATAGACTAACAATATGAACATGAGATATCTCTTGAAGTAATATTGTAAGCATCTTCTCCCCGATACCTTTATTTCTTACACTCTCATGCACGACAACATCTTCTATGTATGCTCGAAAAACACCATCAGAAACAACTCTAGCAAATCCGATTAATTCATTTTCTTCCCATACCCCAATCGCTATACTATGCTTTAACATATTTTGAATATCGATTTCTTTTCTTTCTGGCCACCAACCGACAGAGTCATAAAGTTTTTTTATTTTGCCTACGCAGATCGGCTGTTCATGTTGCAATTTATACGTGTACATTTTCTTTCTCCCATCAAACTGCCCATTATATTTAATTTGTCTTACTTTCTCCAATATAAAACTTTAGAATCCAGCTTGTTATGAAAACCTACATAAGATTAATTTATAATATCAATTTTACAATTGCAATATATACAGCCACTCTCTCATCCTTTCCTATTACTTCTATATTAAAAATAGCACGTAATATATTAAGTTGACTAATGATAAAAGCCGCCCAATAGAACGGCTTTTATCTTCATTTAATTTCATACCACCAACCCTTCCTATCAAGCCAACCTTTCATACCGTTTAATTGCGCATCGCTAGTTGGATCGGAAATAAAATACGTTAAGCCATCTGATTGTAAAATGAAGGTCGCAGTCATTTTTAAAGAAGTTAATGCTCCCATAACATCTGGAGTTTCATGAGGTGAAAAGGCTCCAGATTGAATGATATTTTGTTTCGAAACTTGTGCTTGTATGTTTTCTTGTTTTGGTACCGATTCAGTAAACCAAGACAGGGGCTTATTTCCTATCAATTGGTTTAAATCACATTTACCGATACCAGGTACATTACCTGTCTCCGTGTATTGCCAAATATCACAAGGATATGCTGGTTTATTACCACCATACCTAGGAATCCATAAAAAATCACTTTTTACGTTCGCCATACCGAAAGGCTCATATACATGATGCCCAACATATAAACCAATTTTCTTAGCACCTAGTCGGCGTAACTCATCGATAAAAGCTTGCGTACCAGCTCTCATATCATCCATTGTTTTCACTTCTACATCAGCCACCCAAACTGTAGCGCTCTTATCACCGCGATTCCAAAAATCTTGCGCTTCCTTCTTCGCATCAGCAGTTGAAATAAAGCGACAAAATCCATAGTTACCAAATGGAATATTTCTAGTTTTCATTGCTTGGACATAATTTTTATATAAAGGATCTACATAATTTGATCCATCTTGTACCCTAGCGATTACGAAATCTAATTGTGGAGCGGCTACATCCCAGTTAATGTTACCGTTCCATTTTGAAATATCTACAATGTAACCCATTGCTTAACACCTCCTTTATTAGTATTATATTCAGAGCTCGTCTTATTGCTCTTCTGCTCTTAAAAATTCAACAGCACTAGTTAGAAAAAACCTATACTACAAGTGTCTTCTACAAAGACAGTAACTCATTTCCAATAAAAAAGAAAATCCTAGTTTTACGAACCGCACTATTTGTTCCCAAAATTGCATCAGATTAAGTAGTTGCTATATACAAAAGAAAAAAGCATCACCTTATTTGGTGATGCTTTTAAAATCCACTTTTCTTCTAGAGCACGAATACGATTCCTATAACCTCTTCTCTAAAAAGTGTTGACTATGTCCTTTAGGATAATCTTCAACAACACCGTATTCTCGGTAGCCGTGCTTTTTATAAAAGTTTGGTGCTTGAAAACTAAATGAATCTAATAATATTAATCTACAACCTTTTTCCTTCGCAATGTCTTCGATTTTATGTAGCAGTTGACTGCCATAACCATCATGACGAACTGTTTCATCAACCCATAAAAAATCTATATGCAGATAATAAAAATACATCGTTCCTGTTACCCCACCGAATATTTTTCCATCCTCATCTTTCACTACGAAACTTACTTGCTCCATCGGCTGTTTTTCTTCATCTGTTAAAATAGACATGTTATATTGAATTAATTTATTTTTTATGTATTCTCCTTCGGCACGAGTACCATTTTCTATGTGTTTCATATATTTCTTCCTTTCAACTTAATAAGCTACCTTTAATTTTTACTTTTTCTTTTTAAAATACTAATAAACATGAATCCACCATAAGTAACAAAGCATGAAAAACCAATTATCCCTGGCACAGAGACATAGCCTATTCTTATATAACTAATAACGGCAAAGCAAGCGATAGACAATAAAATAGATGGCCAAAATATAAGAGCTGTTTTTCTTCGACTCTCTTTCGATGTACTTTCTTTCTCTTCAGAAACACGTGTGCCAAAAAGCAATACAATACAAATAAGGATTGCTGCAAAGTATATCGTATCTAATGACAGAGTATGATCGTAAACCGCGATTCCAACTTCCAAAGCAATAATTGTTAAGATTAATATGATTATTGTTGAATTTTTTAAGTTTCGTTTCAATCTCTCACCCCTAGCAGGCCATCATTATATTTTTTGTATATGCATTTCAAAGTCGATACAACGGTTTCATCTACTTTGTTATTATCAAATCGATTAGGCAAATCTTTGCCTCCAATAACATATAGAAGCGGGTATTCATGAAACATCCCCATTATACCAATATTTATTATTGCTGTGGGCAAGCCACCTGTCATATGAGCTATATGATAATAAGGTATCCCTTCATATTCTCCTTGTTGCCTTACCATTCCATTTATTATTGGTTCCCATAATTTCGAATCACTTTTATAACATTTAAAAATATGTACTAAAAGTGAATGTACTTGATTTAACTCTCCAACATTCTGTTCATCTCTAGGGTTTTCTTGGACATGTATCTTGGAAAAATACGTTGAAACATACTTTCTAATAAAGTCCCATCCTCCGCAGTGCATTACAATTGACTGTGCAATATAACTATCATGACACGCTATCATCACTTCAACAGCTTTACTAAGTGTTAATGTATCTCTCCCTTGCAAATGTGGATATAATTGTGCGCTATCTTCTTTCGGATTAAATTTAATTTGGTGAAGTATATCATTCCAACTAATTTGTTTGTCTTTTATCATGTTTGCTACTGCAAATCCAATTGCCACTTTTGCTGCTGATGCTAAAGGAACATACAGTTCATTATTATAGGAGGCAATTATATTATCATATTTTGTTGAGTACACAACCACTCCAAGTTGACCAAATTGTATTTCTTTCATTTTTTCTATGACAGTCTCCATATTCTTACCTCTTTTTATATAGTTTTATCATCTTCTCAAAATTCGATATAGAATATAAAAAACCTTTTTTGTTACATGATATTTATGTATACAATAAAAAAGATAGCATGAAATTTCTCTATGCTACCTTTCTAAAATACATAATTCGCATAACGCAAACATTTACTCTTCCGTAGGCTTTTTAGGACCATTTAGCTCCAATTGATAAAAAGCTAAATCTAACCACCTATTAAACTTATAACCAGCCTTCTTAATTGTCCCCGCATGAACAAATCCATAGTTTTCATGTAAGGCAATGCTTTTCTTATTTTCTGCATCAATTCCAGCAATTAAGGTCATATATTCCCTTTCTTTTGCCATTGCAATCAATGCTTTCATTAAAGCAGATCCTATCCCATTTTTTCTATATTCCTTATGAACATACACGGAATGCTCAATTGAATATTTATAGGCGGGCCAAGCTCGAAACGGTCCAAATGTCGCAAACCCTACTACTTTATTATCTAATTCGCATACTAAAATTGGATAACCTTCAGCCTTTTTTGTTTCATACCAGTCTATTCTATTTTCAAAGGTTACAGGTTTATACGTATATACGGCAGTTGTATACAGTATGGCATCATTATAAATATCTAACATGTATGCTACATCTTGTTTCCTTGCTTCCCTTATCATCGTTTTCTTCCTTTCCTCTAATTTCACTCCTATATACGAATACGAGCTTTTCGGAAACCATCAAATATATTTAATGCGGCTGATATAATGTAAATGATAATACCTCCACCTATTAACCACGTTTTAAATTCCTCTGGAGAAGTAGTAAACACATTTGCCACAAACGTAATAAATCCCTCGTTAAATAAATGCGGATTTACTACAACTACAATGAATACTATTGTTCCAGCTATTTGAAGAAAAGCATTCCCAATTGCCAACTTTTTCGTCCATTGTCCCTGTACTAATTTATAAAGAGATATAGCTATTTCAAAAACAATTATAATTACAACGATTGGCCAATACTGAAGTAACACATCTTGATTAAAGGTAGGCGTGACAAACTTCAGTCCGTTTTCTGTACCATGATATACACCTACAAGATGATTCGCATAAAAATAAAGTGATGCCCATATTGCAGTCCACATTAACCCGCCAAATACTTCGAACTTTGAAATCGACTTTTTCTTTGGGACATACGAAGTATTTTTTAAATCATCAGGCGTCCATTTTTTTAAACTTGTCGTCAACGGTTGGGTACCTTTGTCTTTATCTGTTCTTTCTAAAATTGCAAATACAAGTGTCAACCAGAAAAACACATGGAGGCCTACTTCGATAATTTCCCCAATTCCTTTACCTATCACATTTAAAATAACATTTAATACCGCTTGCTCACCATTATATCCTACAAAATTTTCTGCAACCATTGCAATGAGTGCGATAACAGCTGCAATTGGTATAATCATTTTTAATAACGTCGTATATACATCAAAATAACGTGGTCCAATTAAATGCATCGGTCTATCCAAATATCCATTAGCCAATGAAACGGGACTTCCCAATTTTTCAAGAACTCTTTTTTCGTCGTTTTCACTATAATCATCAGGTAACATATCCTCGATTGTTGACCGTAATTCAAGAATAATATCTTCACGATTTTTTTCAGGTAATCTCTTCGCTACTTCTTCTACATAAATATCAATCAAATTCATTTTTGTCCTCCTCCTTTAATAGGTTATAAAGCTCTTTCGAATCCTTTATCCATTCTTTCTTCAGCTGCAAAAATATCTCTAATCCGTATTCACTTAAAACGTAATACTTACGAGGTCTACTCTCCGTTTTATCCCAACTACTCGTTACTAGCTCCTGCTTTTCTAATCGGCGAAGCAGTGGATATAACGTACTTTGATCGATTGTAATCCCTGATTGTTCCAATAATTGGACAAGTGAATACCCATACTGCGGCGTTCTTAACTGGCTTAAAACCGCTAATGTTAATGTACCTCTTCTTAATTCAGTAATTAACGAATTTAATAAAGCATCCATTCACTCACCTCATTTTCATTACTATATGTCATACAGTATGTGTTTTATACTATGTATCGTACAGTATTGTAGTGATAAAAACAATAATAATTTACCAAAAAATAGATAATAAAAAAGCACAAACTATATAATTTGTGCTTTTCTGGCTATTTAAATGCTTATAACAATCTTAATTTTGTACCTCTTGTAATATAAACTCTCCACTTTCTTTAATAAATGGGGTAACATCTACAATCGCCTCAATATGAATTACTCCATATACATGCGGATATTCTAGACCGTTAGAAGCAAGTTCATATTTTATTTCTGCTTTTATTAAGGATGGATCAATTGTCAGTAATAAAACATCTTCTTCATGACTAAAATGTTTTTCAGCAACTTCTAAAGCTTGTTTTAAAAATGAACAATGAATAAATCCCTCTTCTTTTAGTGACATTTCATTAATTTCTCCATTTATCTTTGCAATTTCCCAATTTCTTTTTGCTATTACCTTTGTAATCATAGTTAGTTTCTCCCCATGTCTTTATATAGAAAAACAAGAGGTTCTTCTTTTTGTTACTAGAAAATCCTCTTGTTTTTCATATTTATTTTAATCCTTTAATTAAAGGCGATGCTTCTCCGCTATGGAAAATCCATAAATCATGAAGCGACCTTGTACATCCAACATACAATAACTTCGCATCGTGTTTTGTATTTTTATAATGTTCTTCATCAACGTCGATTAGTAGAACCGCATCAAATTCTAGCCCTTTCGCCAAGTATACAGGTACTACTGAAATACCACCTTCATATTTACTTTGATCTGCTTCAATGACGTTTACAGCTAATCCTGCATTTGTTAATTTCTCATATATATCGCGGCATTCATCATCTGTTCTTCCTATTACCGCAATTGTTTTCACATCTTCATTTTGTAGATGTTTTAACGTCTTCATAATCTCATTAAATTGATCCTCTACATGGATTACTTTAACCTTTTCACCACTACGAAAAACTGGTGTTGCGAGTCCAACTGGAATCTCTGCATTTTTAATTATTTCGTTCGCAAATTCTATAATTTCTTTTGTAGAACGATAACTTCTCGTTAATTCATAATAACCTGTTTCTTGAAATACTTCCTTAAAAGCACTCCAATCTTCAATTCCTTGATAATCATAAATCGCTTGAGATAAATCACCTAATATAGTGAAAGAATTACCTAGTGTAATTTCTTTTAATACATACACTTGGAATGGTGAGAAATCTTGCGCTTCATCAATAACGACGTGATGGAATTTCTGTCCGATTTCAATACCTGTTATTCGGTGATGTATGTAAATTAAAGCTGGTAAATCTTCTACATATACTTCTTTTTTACGACAATTCTTTTCAGTTTCTTTCACAAGATCTTCAGGTAATACTTCGAGTATTTCTTTACTTTTCAATATTGAACTATATAGTGAAAGTGAGCTCATTTTCGGCCAAAACTTCATATATGTGTTCAATCTCTTTGTCGCTTCTTTTTTTAGTAATTTCTTCTCGTTTGTTTCTCCATACTTTTTCAGTTCAATTTCAATCCAGCGCTTCATTCGGCCGACTAATCTTTCTCTTCTTTTCTTTAATGGATAATGTTTATATTCAACCTGCATCCATTTTTTTATGTCTTCTATTGGAATAATAGCTTTATCCCATGCCTCAAAATCACTTGTTGGTACCAATTCCTTTTCAAATTGGACCATTCTCTCTTCAATAAAGGACTTAAATTCCAGCGTGCCTTTCAATTTACCGAGCATAACCTTTTCTTCATCACGATTAATAGAAAATGCTTCTTTCAACTTTTCTTCTGTTTGCTTTAATTTCACCGAATCATCTAACATACGTAATGCCCAATCTGCGAATGTTGTTTGACTAATATTCCCTACACCTAATTCCGGAAGCACACTCGAAATATAGTCTAAAAACAGACTATTCGGAGCGAATACAATCATTCTCTCAGCTTCTAATTGCTCACGGTATTCATAAATTAAAAAAGCAAGGCGATGTAAAGCGATCGTTGTTTTTCCGCTCCCTGCAACCCCTTGAATAAGTAGTGGTAAGTTTCTTTCCGCACGAATAATATCATTTTGCTCCGATTGTATCGTCGAAACAATATCCTTTAGTTTATTATCTTTATTCTCACCTAATCGATATAGAAGAAAATCATCGGCATGCGAGACATCTTCATTTCCTTTTACATATGTATCAACAACACGTTCTAGTTCTCTTTTTCGAATAGAGATGTTTCGCTTTAAATACACATCACCTTCTACTAATCCGTCTGGTGACTGATAAAACGCTAATTCGTCACCACCGGTAAACGAATAAAACATACTTGCGACAGGTGCCCGCCAATCAATTACAATTGGTTTCATTGTATCTTTATGTGAAACACCTACTTTACCGATGTAGATCGGCATAACATCTTCCTTGCCATCCTCCTGAAAATCTAATCTTCCAAAGTACGGCTCTTGCACTCCAATACGTAAGTTTTGTCTATTAGATTCTCTCATACTTTCTAAAATTTGTTCTTTAAAATCATCTCCATAATAAACCGGAATGTTTTCGAGCTGTTCTAATTGATCATCCATCGTACTTAATGTATCTTTCATTTTTTGTAACTCTTCTTCAAAAATGTTGTTCATTTGATGATTCCCTCCTGTCCGTTCTAATTTTTCAGTCGAGATACAATTGTATTAAAAACTCGTTTATAAAGTCAATAGTTTCAATTTAAATTTTCCGAAAAAACTCACTTTTCATCTTTCTAATTTTGAAATCTTATCGTTATTTTTACATTATAAGAATATAAAACATCTAAATTACAACACTTTACATATAATAAAACAATGCATATAAATGCTATTTCTATTAATAATAACGATTTATACACTAACTTACTAAAGTTCTCATATCCCTTTCTATCAATTTCCTCCTTTCACTTGTAAAATAATGAGAAGTGTCAATAGATAAATACCAAAAATAAAAAAGGAGTTTATTCGAAATGACTACAACCAATAGAAAGCATGTAAAGTTACATTTAATTATTTTTGTGTTAATTGTGCTAGCAAGTGGCTGGATTGGTGTATTTCTCGATTCTCTTCTAATAGATCAGCCTGAAGGAAACTCTTTAGGTATGGGATTATGGCTAATATTACCCTTTCTCGCAAGTATCTTACTTAGAATTATTGGTCGAGATTGGAATGATTTTGGTATCAAACCAAATTTAAAAGGAAACTTTAAATGGTATTTCGTAGCAATACTTATTTATCCATTCGTTACACTAATAACTATATGCTTAGCTCTATTTTTCGGAGTCGTTAACATATCTAACTTTGAGATGTCCTCATTATGTTCTCTCATACTCATGTCTACTATAGGTAATTTTATTAAAAATATTTTCGAAGAGTTCTCTTGGCGCGGTTATTTAACTCCAAAACTGATTGAACTAAAGTTAAACGATTGGTTTATTTATATTATTTCTGGTTTAATTTGGGCTCTTTGGCATGCCGCTTATTATTTAGTTTTTTTACCAAATGAATATTTTGAATCTATTTCTAGGTTAAATATGCTTTTATCAGGATGCATACTTATGGTTTCTTGGTCTATTATGTATGTTGAAATATATAGACTTACAAAGTCAGTATGGCCATGTGTTATCATGCATGCGATTGAAGATGCCGTTCCTACTGTTTTAATAACTATAACCGGTATTATTACGCTTACAAATAGTAGTGATTTTTGGTTAAATCCTATTAATGGTTTCGTTGCCACTGTTTTATTTCTGGGCATCGGGATTGTACTAAGGTCCATAAGGATAAAAAAGAACGGCAATTAAATACGAAAGACAGTCAATTATTCACACTATAAAAGTAAAAAAGAGTAAGGAATTAATCCTTACTCTTTTTTACTTTTATACGATATGATAAACATTCATTTAATGACGCTTGCTCTTTATATGCTCTCTCTTCAAAGTCATACGCCCCTCCTGGGAAAATCCCAACTATACTGAAGCGAGCCTCTGCACATAAATTATTAATCTCATCTATAGTATAGCAACGTAAAGATTGTGTCACAATATCATTTGAAGAATCCATTTCCCACCAATGGTCCAGCATTCTAGCATTTTCACTATCATATTCATATTTTCGCATTGCAGAATAAATCGGCATTTCTTGTCCATTTGCTTTTTCCCAATATAAAGGTTGATAAATATCAATAAGTGCACACCCATCATCTTTCAACCAACTATGGATGCGTTTTAATAAAAATAATTGTTCTGCATCCGTTCCTACACCAAATCCGTCCAAATAAGTAACGACATCAAACTTTTCTTCAAAATTAATTTTATAAAAGTCAGCACAGTGAATAACAATATCATTAGTAGAATGTTCTTTCGCAAACATAACTAACTCTCGTACTAGCTCAACTGTAGTCATCTTTACATTCAAATTAGACATCGCTCTTGCAAATCCACCATTTCCTGCTCCTAGTTCTAACATCGACTGAAATGTATATCCAACTTGTTCTTGTACTTCTTTAGCAACTTCCTGTAACCAATTTTCATTATTTACATCATAGCTTAGTAGTTCAAATTGTTTTTTATAAAATTCTTTTACATTTAATTCGTTCATTAATATTCTCCTCCTGTATATTATTTTTCTGCTACAGGTGAGAAACTAAATTTCTGATCCCCATGAAAAATCCTCCTTTTGATTTCCCTTTATTTACATTTTATCAAAATAATCAGAATTTTGAAAGTATCAATTTAAAAAACAGATAATGGATGTTCCCACTATCTGCTTCTACGCTGCCTTTATTATCCTTGTTGATACTTCACCCAATCACCAGAAACGATAACTTCCTTCAGCATCTCTTTATCTTGAGCAACATACACAAATGCACGTATTTCTCTATCAGCTAAATAAATCGTTTCGGTGATTCGGTCATATAGGTCACTCTCTGCATTACCTGTGTATTCTTCAAGTTCATCTAATTTTTGCAGAACATCATCATTTACTTCGTAAACTTCTCCATATACTTTGTCTTCATTTGAACAAATCATCGCCGGATACCCTTCGTTTGTATCGAATAATTTCCCATACATCCATGCTCCGTCTGCAATGCATATTGCACCTTGCATAAAATGAGCATTCGTTTGCTCTTTTCTTAACGTGCCATACACGAAAACGTGATACATATATCCCTATCCCCTTTATATGTCTCTATTTTCTAATTTGTAAATAAGCACGAATCATAAAGTAACTCACTTCATTTGGGAGTTGTTCCTTAATCGATTTCAGGCCGCCCTCTGCATTTTGCACGGCAGTTTCAATCATTTGTTCATATTTGGCAGGAACAAAACTGTTCCAATCTACTTCCATTCCATCTTCAAAAGAGCGGATTAAATGATTTTCAATCGTTTGTCTTGATAAGCCACGTTCTTTCGCAATTTCATCTAGATCAATGCCTTGCTTGTACATTTCATACGTTTCTAAATGAGAATTTGCTGAAGCTTTCCCAGACTTTTTCCGCTCTGTCACCACTTCTGTTTTAACTGTTTCAGCATAGTTTGGGTTTTCCTCTATAAAGTGCTGAACTGCTTGTAAGAAGTGAGAGCCATACTTCACAAGTTTATGTTCACCAATCCCTTTTACAGTTAAAAGTTCAGAGTCACTTTGCGGCATTTTTGCACACATATCCTTCAACGTTTGATCAGAGAAAATAACAAATGGAGGTACACCTTCTCCTTGCGCAATTTCTTTACGTACTTCACGAAGTACTTCAAATAAAGGATGATCTTGAACAATTTGTCTTGTCTCTACTCGTTCTTTACGTAAAACATTCACTTTACTAAGTAACACTTCTCTCCCTTTTTCCGTTACTTTTAATGTCGGATACGTACCATGTTCAACTGCAATTAACTCATCTGAAATTAGAAACTCAATAAATTCACTGACTTCTTTTACGCTACGATTTGATAGTAATCCGTATGTTGGTAAAGTATGAAAATTAAATTCAATAACTTTCTTATTTTTAGATCCAGTTAGCACTTGTGCAATCATTTGTTTACCAAATCGTTGGTTCGTTCTAATCATACAAGATAGAACCATTTGTGATTCTCTCGTCACATCGATACTCTCGCGGTCATCCGTACAATTACCGCAGCGGCCACAATCTTCTTTCGGCTCTTCTCCAAAGTATTGCAAAATAAATGATTGCAAACATTGTTCTGTATGACAGTAGTCAGTCATATTTTGCAGTTTTTCAAGTTCGTTTGAAAAACGAGACTCTCCTGTCGATTGATCAATTAAAAAGCGCTGTACTTGCACATCTTGAGAAGAATATAGCAATATACATGCACTATCTAATCCGTCACGTCCGGCACGTCCTGCTTCTTGGTAATAACTTTCCATGTTTTTTGGCAGTTGATAATGGATAACGTAACGTATATTTGATTTATCAATCCCCATACCGAATGCAGATGTCGCTACCATTACACTCACTTCATCACGTAAAAAGAGTTCTTGCTGCTCATTTCGATCGGTATCACTCATACCAGCATGGTATTTTGATACCGAAACGCCCGCTTTCATTAAATCCTCATACAATTGATCAACTACTTTTCTAGTAGCTGCATATATAATCCCAGATTCTTTTTGATTTTGACGAATATAATCCGCTAAATATGCATGACGATCTTGTCCTTTAATAACAGAAAATGATAAGTTCTCGCGCTCAAACGTTGTCATAATCGTATTTTCTTGATTAATTCCAAGCGTGTTGCAAATATCTTCACGAACTTGTGGTGTTGCCGTAGCAGTTAATGCTAATACGAGCGGCTTTTCTGGAAGATAATCTAATATGCGATGTATATGTAAATAACTCGGACGGAAATCATGTCCCCACTGCGAAATACAGTGCGCCTCATCAATTGCAATCATCGGGATTTTCATATCGATAAGTTGGTCAACAAACTCCATTGAATCCAAGCGCTCTGGTGCCACATAAAGTAACTTATAATGACCTTGTTTCGCTAATTGAATTCGTTGATTTGCTTCTGTAATAGAAATAGAACTATTAATATAAGTAGCTGAAATACCGTTTTGTACTAATGTATCTACTTGGTCTTTCATAAGTGAAATCAAAGGTGAAATAACTAATGTCGTTCCTTCGAATACTAATGCGGGAATTTGATAACAAATTGACTTACCACCGCCCGTAGGCATAATACAAACTGTATCTTTCCCATCTAATACATTTTTAATTGTTTCATCTTGTCCTCTTCGGAATGACGAATAACCGAAATAAGACGCTAAAAGTTCTTGTGCTTTTGTAAACAAAAAAGAGTCACCTGCTTTTCTATATCTTTCATCTATTCCTATTATATCATCACTTAAGCGTCTTGAAAGTGATGAATACATGACTAACAGCTTGCTTTTCATTATTTTACGCTTCTCTACGTTTTAAATGTTGTTTAGCAGCGGTGTTTTAATTGCTATTTATGTCTATAAATTTTAAAACCTGAATCAACCACATCTAAGATGAATTACAAAATAATTATACATTTTATTACTCTTCCTTGAATACTACTAATCTTATACATATGAATTCAGGAGGTTACTATATGAAGGAGCAGAATATTAGTTCTATCCAAGAGAAAACAGTACCGAACCAACTTCAGTTTTCAAATCATGATGCGTGGAAATATGAATCGTATTATAAGTACCAGCCATTATTTTCTTATAGAAAACTTTTTCATTTTCTTTCTCAACTTTTTAAACGTTAATGTGTGTGATATATCATTCATAATAATTTTCTCAATATATACCTTATAGACTTACTATAATACAGCTGTTATCATATGAAATATTCTGCTTTTATAAACCCCTTAAGTTGACCTGCCTATATTAGCAGGTCTTTTTTTGAATATTATATATTTCAGTACACTTGTAAATGCTTGCAAGTCTTTTCTCCATTTTATTACCAAACTCCACTCGCCACAAATGGTGATAATCACAAAAGGTAAAATATAAATTCTTAACATTTAATTACTCAATTCTTTTTTTCTCAATACACAAAACGGTTTTCACTTGTTACTATAAAAGTACTCCAGATGAGTTTTTGCTCATCAACATTATCTAGTTAAAGGGATCTGCTGCGGGAAGCGGATCCCTTTGACTTTATTAAAGATTCACTTTCATTTGGACACATTTACCAGGTTTTTTTAAAAGAATTTTATGATAATATTACTTAGTCGAGTCCGACATCTCGGCAATACCCTTAGAGGCTCTGCAACTTCCCTTGCAGAGCCTCTTTTACTTTATATTCATTTTATTTATATATACCACAATGAAATACTTCATCTTTTTCCATGTCAATTTTTGAAATTAATCTAGGACACGTAACTAAAAATAAATTCCCATCATACTTTGAGTTATACATGTTCAAAGGAGTGTTACCGTTTATGTATACTTATTGGCAATCGTATTACTCCCCCTATCATAACCCTTATGTCCACTTTGATACATCTGTCCGTAATTACCGAATTAGTAAAAACGAGAACTTTTTAAAAGGTTATATGCGTTCTTTATGGGAACAACACGTTGCTTGGACGAGATTAGCTATTATAAGTATTGTCTTTAATTTACCAGACGTTAACGTTACGGTTGGGCGACTTCTTCAAAACGCAACACATATGGGACTATCACTTGAACCATTCTATGGTGAAGATGCTGTAAAAAAATATAGTGCTTTAATTAAAGACCACTTAGTCATTGCAGCAGATCTTGTTAAAGCCGCAAAAGCTGGTGACCAAAATGCCGCTGCCGCTATAGAGAAGAAATGGTATGCTAACGCTGATCAAATTGTCGATTTTCTTAACAGTATCAACCCATATATAGAAAAAGAAGCATTTCGGAAAATGTTTTATGAACATTTAGCCTTAACAAAAGCAGAAGCACTTGCCTTCCTAAATAAAGATTTTGAAGCAAGCGTAAAACTATACGATAAAATTGAAAAAGAGGCATTGGAAATGGCCGATATGATAACAAATGCAATCGTAAAGCAATTCCCGCAAGTATTTCAATAACAATAAGCCGATTTGAAAAAGCAAATCGGCTTATTAAACTTTCTGTCAATGAAATTTCACCTCTCCTCTTTACATTTAACGTATATCGATATATTTTATTTATATCCGTTTTTTATAGGAGGAAATCTTTTGATTAACGCAATTGGTCTTGTATTTATACTCACAAATAAACACGAGAAAAAAAAGAAAGTTTATCTAAATGAAAAATTCGCATTAATAGACATTATTGATTCTAAGGAAGTAATTGATGATGAAGGTAACTCGTTAGTAGAACTAACATGTAAATACAGTATATATTTAGATGAAAAATACTACTGTAAATCTCTCGACGATTATACTGGACAAGTATTTCCATTCTTAAGCGCTAAAATAGGAAAAGGCCTTCTCAGAAACTTAAATTACTATTTCTCTTACGTTGATGCTTATGATAAAAAACCACCCGTTAAAGAAATAAGACCACTTATGAAACAAGTAACGAACAGATAGTGAATAATACGCAAAAAAGAAAGCATCTAACTTCGGATGCTTTCTTTTTTGGTTCAAGGGCTCGTTAACTTCTATCTTTCTTCTAAAAGTATGTATCTAGGCATACTTTTAATTAAAAACATTGGAGGATTAAACTGAATGAAATACTCAGAAACGATTGTTAGTAAACGGCTTCGAACACTTAAAATATGTAGTATGTTTATTATGCTAGTTTTAATTGGATGGCTTGGATATACAAAATTACTTTATGAAAACGGATTTCTTCAAGAAAAGAAACATTCTGTTGAAGTAATGAATACTAGTATTACAGGAGAAATTGAACAGAATTTCCATGTGAACTTACAAGGTTATCGTAAAACAGACCTTGATACTATTATAGATTCAAGTAAAACCGATCCGAGCCAACTAACATTAATCGAGCTAATTAATACTTCTTGTTCGCGAGATTGCATAGGTGAACCATTAACATATGTGGATGAAAACAATGGATATATCTTTTATACGGAGTCTACCGGAACTAATGTAGCTATACAGATTAAAAAACAAGACACATGGGAAATCGTAAAAAAATCTGTTCAAGATGGAATTTAAAAGGTTCATACAAAAAAGAGTACTTTACTTCAAAGTACTCTTTTGAAAATATTACCACTTACGACATTTATCATCATCGTCGTCACGTTTACGATTACGACGGCAATCATCACAATCACAGTCACGTTTACGTCTACAACCACAATCATCACAATCTCTGCGTCTGCATCTTCCAAACATTAAATCATCCCAAAATCTATTACAATCTCTACGTCTACAACCACAATTATTACACATGAATATGACTCTCCCCTCTATAGCGTTCATCATATTCTATGTTTAAAAACGAAAAAGGCTTGTTTACTAGTCTATTTTAAATGTATTCATTTGGTATAATTTGAATCTATATTACTAATTTATCCCTATACTTCCTTCTGCGCCTCCACTGCCCGCTTCAATCTCTGCAACATATATCCAATTCCTTTACACCCAGCTAATGGGTACGTAATGATTTCTACTGGATACAATTGTGTCACTACTTTCTTATGCTTCTTGCCTGCAAGTAAAACAATTTCATCATACTGAAGTAAGTCTTTTTCAATCAATTGTTGTTTTAATTGTTCCATACTAATAATTTCATCGCTCTTTGAATCAAAGGCAAGATCATAGTTTTCTAGTACAATATCATTTGGTCTTAAAAATCCATGCTTCGCTGATAATATAAACCAATTCTCAAAAAACATAGTTGCATACGCCTGACATGCTTTTCCGAATGGACTAACATATACATCTTTTGCCTCCATCGGCCCGTAATCTGGATACTTATCCCAAATTTTCTTTTTTCCGCATGGAATTATGCATAACCTTTTCATCGTTATTTCTTACCTCACTTCTAACTTTTTAAATTTAAAAATATAGAATTCCCTACTTCTTCATACTCAGCTTCTATATCTCCAATACCCACTACGTTCCAACCATTATTTGTTTCTATTGGCTTTTCATTCATTATAATATGAACTTGTTTCATATTTTTAAAATCTTCTTCAAAAGATGCTAAAACAGGTTGATTTATTATATATGTTTTATTATGTATACGTACACTTAAAAAGGTTTTATGTAACGCTTAATTTTTGTTTAATTTTACATTCATTGGATTAAACGAATTTAATTGTATATTCCCTACAATATACAAATGATATCCTTTCTCCTTATAAAATTGTTTAAAATCCTTGTCTCTTTCGTTTTGAACAAAATGAAAGATTTGCTTCGTTTCTTTGCTTATTGCAAATTCATTATTTAAACTTAAAACAACATTAATATTTTGTTTTAAAAAAGCATATAACGATTTATCACTATTAAAGAAATTCGTTTTCCATTCAGGATGGATTTCATCTAATAATAAACATAAAAGCATTCCTGAGCTATAGCAGCTCTTCCTAATGTTATAATTAGCATCGTATGTATCTAAAATAAGTCCGCTATATTTTCGTAATGTTTCACTTTCATCATTTTTACATACTGCAATGTGGGCGTTCATTTCAACATACCAAGCAGGCCCCTCTATACTTTCAACCATACACTCATAAGTTAGAAACTCTTCTTTTATAAAACGAGCTCTTTGTTCTCTTAATTCGATAAAATGCTTCGTATAATTATATTTCTCAGCTTTTGACTTACAATGCACAGCATTATATAAACAAATTCGCTCTTTATTTCGCAATTCTATATTTTCTTCTGTTATAGGATATTGAAATCCTAAAGATTCATTTGGAAATCTACTTTCTTTATTCAAATATTGATAGCAATGAAAAAGTTCATGCACCACAACTGCAAGTAAACTTTCATAATCTCTATGCCTATTCATATTCACAATGGCAGTCGGATAATCTTTTAATAAGATAAATGAATCAGCCTTAAATTGTTCATCCCGCTTTAAAACGGCATACTCACCATCATCTTTCAAAAATATTGGATGATGAAATACATACACATGTTCATCATTATATAATGCAAATGCAGTCCTATTAAAACCAGGCCATAGCGTATTCAATAATTCTATATTTATATCTTTCTTTATTCGATTTAATATATTGTTCATTATATATAACACCCCTATATCATTTCTATATATACCTATTCTATTCCACTTAAAAACAACCCTTTTATTTACATAAATGTTAGAAAAGTACATATCTTTTTTTAAACTATAATGTATTATATAAATATACATGTGATGATTTTATGAAAAGGAGGTGAACAAATGAAAAATATAATCCCTGCACTAGTACTCTATATTATTGTTTGCATAATCGCTATGATTGCTCCAGCATCTGAAGGTTATAATCATGTTGGCTGGAAATTGTTTGTTGGGCAAGCGTATGCCATACCTATTTTCATCATTGCAGCTATTATTACATTTTATATAAACAAGAAAAAATCTACGAATAAACAGTTATAAGGATAGCTAATGCTATCCTTATTTTAATTCGCTAATCAGATCCAAAATAACACTTGCAGTACTTTCAATCCTTTCTTCCGAAAAATCAAACGTGACACCTGTTTTTTCATATATTTCTTGTATAGTTAAATTCCAATCTGCACTCGCTCCCTCTTTAAAGTAAGCAATCGCTTTTTCTGGATCTTTCCGATAAATTTGAAACAATTGCATTGCTCCTATTTGTGCAATGGCGTATTCAATTTGATAAAAAGGAAACTGAACATAGTGAAATGACTCTAACCAGCTTGCACCGATTTCATTCTCTAATCCTGTAATATCGACTGATGAATATTGATACCTTTTGCATATTTCAGCGTATTTCTTATCACGTTCTTCTCGTGTATGATTTGGATGTGTATAGAGCCAGTGTTGAAATACATCTCCTGCAATTGACGACATTAATAAAGACAAAGCACGATATAATTGTACGCACTGCACTTCTTTATATTTATCCTCTTGCTTATAAAAGATATCCAGCTTATCCATTACTAGCAACTCAAGACTAAGGGAATAAAGCTCAGCCACTTCTTCACGAAGATATCTTTCCTGCATGCTGCTACCATTGTTAAATTGTCTATAAAAATGAAAGGCATGCCCTACTTCATGTATGAGTGCATTAATTGCATAAAATGATGGACTAAAATTAGAATACACAAAAACCTCTTTACTATGAGGTAAGGTAAAGCAAGCTGCTCCTGGCGCTTTATTTTCACGTTCTTCTACGTCAATGAATCCAGCTTTCCTTATATGAAGAAATTTCTCATAAAAATATAAATCTGTCTTCCGAAACATTTCTTCCACCCCGTCCAATAAATCAATGGTATTTTGAAATGGGGCTTTTGGTAAATTACAAGGCGTTAGATCCCAAGGGCAATACGTTTTTACACCGAGATTCTTTTTAGAAAGACTTCCTAACTGCTCCCATATTGGTACAACATACTTTTCTATAGATTCATGAAGTTTATAACACTCTTCAATACTATAGTCTCTATTTTTTTGTTTAAAAGCATATTCACTATAATTATTACATCCTGCATGTAAAGCTATCTTATTCCGCAATTGTACGAGTTCATTCATAATACAATCTATTTCTATTTTCACTGCACTTCTTGCTTCACATAAAGCGTACCAAGCTTTTTCGCGAATAGCTCTATTAGGGTTATCTAGCTTTGCTTTTACGTATGCATACGTCTTTTGCTCACCTTCCCAATTAATAGATATGTTAGACATTATTTCTCTATATTTCGTAATAAGTTCTTGCTCTTTAATGGAAAGAGTAATGTTCTTTTCATTAAACATTTTACTTTTTACTACCCTTGCTTTTTTCATAAATCCATATTTCTGCTCATCTAATAAATTAGAAAATGGACACTCTCTCAATTTCTGGTCAAATTTTGCATTGTATCTTTTTAAAAGTGGTTGAATTGTATTTTGATTATACATATGTAAGTCACGTATATTTCTGTCATTTGTATCTCTATACATGGCGATCAAACTACTTGTTATCTCCTCTTCTACTTCAGCGTTTATACGCAATTCCTCTAAAAGCCAACGCTCTAATTCTGAAACAGAAGTTATATTTCGCTCTAAAAGTGACTGTAATTTACTTTCTAAATCATTAAACATACACAATCCTCCCGTTTTTAATTTTCTGTTTTTTAGAGATAAAAAAGACAAGTAGCCAATCTGACTACTTGTCCTTTTTTGTTAAATCGTGCTCAATACTATTAAGCTTGGAATGCTTCTGTTAATACTGGTACGATTTGTTTTTTACGAGATACAACACCTTTTAAAGTAGCCGTGTTGTTTTCTAGAGATACGTTGTATGCTTTCTCAACAACGTTTGCTGCTTTACCGATCGCAAGACCGACAGAATCGTTAGTTAAGATATCAGTTACAACGAATAAGAATAGGTCTAAACCTTTTTCTTCTACTACTGCAGAGATAACTTTTTCAAGTTCCGCTTGGTGTACAAGAACGTCGTTTGTATCAACAGCGTTTACTTGTGCGATTTCAACTTTCGCATTACCCATTTGGAATTCTTTAGCGTCAAGAGAGATTAATTGCTCCATTGTTTTTCCGCTTAAGTCAGCACCAGCTTTTAACATTTCTAAGCCGTAGCTATCAGCATCTACACCAGCGATTTCTGCTAATTCACGAGCTGCTGCTACGTCTTGCTCTGTGCAAGTTGGAGATTTGAATAGTAAAGAATCTGAAATGATTGCAGATAACATTAAACCTGCAACTTCTTTACGAATTGTAACGCCATTTTCTTTGTACATTTTGTTTAAGATTGTAGCTGTACAACCAACTGGCTCACAACGGTAGTAAATAGGATCGCTTGTTTCAAAGTTAGCAATACGGTGATGGTCAATAACTTCTAACACACGAACAGATTCGATATCGTTAGCACTTTGTTGACGCTCGTTATGATCAACTAAAATAACGTTGTCCACTTCGCTTGCAACTGTCTCAACAAAACGCGGTCCTTCTACTTTAAAATGGTCTAACGCAAATTGAGTTTCACCGCTGATTTCGCCTAAACGTACAGGCTCAGCATTCATTCCTAATTCTTTTTTCAATTCTGCATAAGCAATTGCAGAACAAATTGCATCTGTATCTGGGTTTTTATGCCCGAAAACTAGTACTTTTTCCATGTTTTCCACCTCTTCATGAAAAGGATATCTTAAAGAAGCAAATATGACAATATTTAAAGCCCAATTTTTTATAAATAATTGCACTTTCTTCTATATTTTTCATCGTTTTTCGTAAAAAAAGATCATCTAAAGTGAATTAGATGATCAAAATGTATATTTCATTTAAAATAGTGTAGGAACTTGCACTACATGATTTTGCGCGAAATTCGATGCCAACCCGTTATTTACAAGGTTAACATCTATAACTTGATAAAATGCATTCCCCGTATCTGCAATTTCCCATACAGCTAAAATAAGGTGATATCCATTTCTATCAGTAGGTACATTCGCTTCATGTGTTACGGAAGTTCCTGGTCTTGTTCCCCCATCGTTTTTCACATAAAAAGGTACTAAATCTAAATCAGATCGTGATAATGGTTTATTTGGATTCCAATCTTTTTTCGTAATGTAGTATTTCCATTCTTTCGTACTATGAGGTGCGGTTAGTTTCCACTTAAATGTATTCGTCCCGCCGTTTAACGTAACTTTCTTCCACCTATCTACTGTTTGAACGTCTAAAGCAGGAAAATGGCCTGCTCCTGCAATTTGTCCATCAGAAGGTCCTAATAGAGGGAATCCACCTATTCCTTCTACACTTTGCGGCTCATATTGAATCGGACCGCAATTTACATTTATCCCTTGCTTACATAAATAAGAACGGCTCGCTGGTGATTCAACATATCCATGAGCTGAAGCTTTTTCTGAAAATCCAAATGTTAATAGTCCCGTAAGTAATATGCTACCACTTAATATAACTTTCTTCACCTTCTGTAAACCTTTCGCTTTCATCCCGACATCCCCTTTCGCATAATAAAGCGAAAACAACTATAGTTGCCTAGTCATCTCCTCTACATTCATTATAAGATGAGAGACTATACAAACATAACCCTCTAAAAACTTTCTCAAATTCAATTAGTACATTAAATAAATTTTATTGATACATTCAAATAACACCGCTAGAGAAATATAGGCGGTGTTAAAAATCAGAGTTTATTATTTTTAGCATAGTAGCTTTTTAATCATAACTTATAAAACTTTATAATAAATAACTGTGGCATCTAACTCACCACTCGGAGAAATTGCGTATTCTGGTATTTTTCCAACTTCTTGATACTCTAATGATTTATACAATCTATTAGAAGGGTCTCCTTCTCTCGTATCTAGCACTAAAAGAGACCTATTTTCTTGCTTTGCTCGCTCCTCTGCTTTTTGCATAAGTAAACGTCCAATGCCATTACGTCTAAAGTTTGGATGAGTCATTAACTTACAAATTTCAGCTCTATGAATCCCATTAGGCTTTGTAACTAAATGTAATTGAATACACCCTGCCACTTCATTATTTATTTTAGCAACATACAAGATCACTTCTGGTGCTAAAACAGTTTCCCAATACTTCGCGGATTCTTTTTGTTCTAGTGGAGGTAAAAAACCAATTGACGCCCCATCATCTACAACCATTTTCAAAAGTTTAGAAAGCTCTTCCACATCATCTTTTATTTGCTTAATTTCTTCAATTACTATATTTTGCATTACTAATCCCCCTTTTGTTTCATTGTACCAAGTTTTATAGAAGGAATAACAGGTTACTAAGATGAAATTATTTAAGGTACAATTTTTTCAGAGAAAGGATACTTATATGAAGTATATATTAGATAGGACATACGCAAGAGAACTTCTCGAGTGGGCATATGAACAAAACCCTGGTCCGTGGTTCGAACATTCATGTAATGTTGCTCTAGCAACTGAAAAGATAGTTGTGGAACTTATTCATAATGGGTATGACCTAAATACTGACATTGCATATAATGCTGCCCTACTGCATGATATAGGAAGGTATAAAGGTTTTACTAAATCTGTTATTCATTCCTATGATGGTTATATGTATATGAATGATTTAGGGTATATAGGAAACGCGATTATTTGCGTGACACATTCATTCCCGTGCAAAAATGAACATTTAGATATAGCAGCGGAGTGGTCCCTTGTTCCTGATTATATGAAAAGCCGATTAATTGAAATATTAAATGAAAATAGTGACTACGACTTATACAATAAGGTCATTACCCTTTGTGACGCACTTGCTGATGCAGAGGGCTTTACTACTCTTGAAAAAAGATTAATTTCAGTTGGTTTACGACATGGAACAACCTCTCATTCTTCTTTACATTGGAAAGGCTTCTATACAATTAAGAATGAATTAGAATCTTTAATCGGTAAGAGCATATACAAAGTTCTTCCTGACATAGAGAAGTCGATTTATAAAAATATGGAATGTTAAATTACATACAACTTAAAAAAGATAGAATTTTTATGTGTACTTCTAAAGAAATCATTGAAAAGTGGAGGGATTAACCATTAGTAAAATAGGATTTGACTTAATTAATCATGAGGATAACTTTGATCTTGGATATGAAGATATCGAGGCGATATGTAAGAAATGCAAATTTTCTAACTGTTCTCATACAAATGAACCACACTGCGCAATTAAAAAAGCTATTTCCGATGGAATTGTTACAGAAGACATGATGAATAGTTATTATAGGGATAAGAATGAATTCGAATATGTGTGTAAACAAAAGAACAAAACAAAGGCCATTGATTATATGAAACAATTGAAACTTTTTCGGAAAACTTAAAACTAAATAAATAATTGTTATTTCTCATTCCCACTAAATTTAAAATTCTTACTTTAATACATTACATACCAGATAATTTTTATACTCAAATTCAATCTCACATAAAAAACGTTTTAAACATAAAGTTTAAAACGTTTTTTACATTCAATGATTTTGATTTTTCATTTCTGTTAAACATTCTTGTACTAAAGTTACAGCTTGACTCATTGCAGCTCCACCAGCAAATGCTGCTGATACACCACATGCTTCCAGAATTTCTTTATCTGAGCATCCTTGATCAAGGCAACCTTTTGTATGATAAATAGTACAATATTCGTCTTGCGTTGCTAGACTAATTCCTAATGCAATAAGTTGTTTTTCTCTTTTTGTTAAAGAACCCTCTTGAAAACAAGCTTGCGTGAATGCATTATATGTTTCAGCAATTTCAGGAATTTGGTTTGTAAAACTACCAATTCCTTCTTTATAATGATGCAGAACATCATTTACTGAACTATGTTGTTCGTGTTCCATCTTATTATTACCCCCATTCAAATTATGTGTACCTATTGTAGTATGTGATGAAAAGAAGGCAATATACCCTTCGAAAAAGAATGAATATTCAGTTTATTATAACTACAATTTCAGACTATCATCCACTACTGATTGTTCCTTATAGTTTTTCCTTTCAATCTCTTTACTTCTTTCTTCCCAAAATGTTAATCCTTCAATTCCCACATTTTTAGGATCAAATACAGGATCTTTCCCTTCTTTTTTCTGCGCTTCATAATCTTTTAACACTTTTAATGCGATTTTACTTAATAGTAGAATCGCAATTAAGTTTAACCATGCCATACTACCGATTCCTAAATCTCCAAGATTCCATAAAAGCGACGCTGATTCTACGCTACCGATGTAAACCATAATTAAAAATCCAATTTTTAAAACTGGTTTTAACCATCTATGTTTAAGCTCACGATCTAAATAAGTAAGTGTCGTTTCAGCGATATAGTAATATGCGAGTAATGTTGTAAATGCGAAGAAGAAAATTGCAATTGAAATGAATAATGGACCAAACCCTGTCATAACAGTTTCAACTGCTTGTTGTGTATAGATCGGACCTGCATCAACATTCCCTATATTTTTTACAATAGCGCTTTTCCCTTCCGGTATAACATTATACATGCCTGTTATTAAAATCATTAGAGCTGTCGCTGTACAAACAACAATTGTATCGATATATACAGAAAACGCTTGAACTAAGCCTTGTTTGGCAGGATGGGATACTTCAGCGGCAGCTGAGCTATACGTCGCTTCTCCAACGCCAGCAACATTTGAAAATACAGCGCGTTTTACTCCCCATGCGATTGCTGCGCCGACGATTCCGCCAAACATTTCATTTACACCAAAAGCACTAGAGAAAATTAAAGCGAACATACTTGGAATTTCTGTTACATTCGCAAGTAATACGATACATGTAACAATTACATAACCTATTGCCATAAATGGAACAAGCATTTGCGAAACGCCAGCAATTCTCTTTACGCCACCAAAAATGATCGCCGCTAATAGTACGACTAACAATATACCAGTTATATATTTGCTAATGCCATTAGAGTTTTCAAAACCAACTGCGATACTACTAGATTGAATGCCTGGTAGTAAAACACCGTATGAAAGTGTTACAACGACCGCTACAATGACAGCAAACCATTTCATTTTCAGGCCTTTTTCAATGAAATATGGTGTACCACCGCGGTATTCATTTCCGACTTTACTTTTATATACTTGAGATAATGTTGATTCAACAAATGCGCTCGCTGCACCTAAAAGTGCCATTACCCACATCCAAAATACAGCTCCAGGTCCGCCAAAAGCAATAGCTGTCGCGACCCCTGCAATATTACCTATTCCAACCCTACCAGATAACGCTAAACAAAATGCTTGGAAGGACGAAATTCCTGTCTCCGAGCTCTTCCCTTCAAATAATAGTTTAATCATCTCTTTAAAATAACGAATTTGTAGAAAACGAGTTGCAATTGTAAAATACACACCTGCTCCTAATGCAAATACAACTAACCCAATACTCCATACTTGCCCTACTAACCACTCTACTAATTGCTCCATCCAAATCCCCCTTAACATTCTTTTGAAAACTATTTTATATATAAGAAAACGGACAACTATTATTAAACCTTACAGTTGTCCGTATCTCTCATTATTTCATCCTGCTATTTAATAACAGTTAGGTTCTCTATTACTTTATATTTACCCAAACGCTTTTCACTTCTGTATAGTTATCAAGCGCATATGAACCTAACTCACGACCGATACCAGATTGTTTAAAGCCACCAAATGGTGCAGCTGCATTTTCTAAGTTATAATCATTGATCCATACTGTTCCTGCTTTTAATTTATTGGCAACTTGATGTCCTGTTTTAATATTTTGTGTCCATACGCCTGCAGCGAGTCCGTATGAAGAGCGATTCGCTCTTTCAATGACCTCTTCTGTTGAATCAAATGGAAGTACAACGACAACTGGTCCAAAAATTTCTTCTTTCACAATTGTCATATCATCAGTAACATTTATGAATACTGTTGGCTGTACAAAATATCCTTTTTCAAATGCCCGTTCACCACCAGCAGCAACAGTAGCGCCTTCTGCTTTTCCTTGTTCAATGTAATGTAGCACACGCTCTTGTTGCTTTTTAGATACAAGTGGACCCATTTCCGTTTCCTTCTCCATACCTGCTCCAAGTTTCACGTTATTCGCCATTTTTACTAGTTCATTTACGACTGTTTCGTAATGTTTCCGGTGAACGAACACGCGAGAACCGGCACTACAATTTTGGCCATGATTATACATAATGCCTTGGAATGCACCGTTAATCGCTTCTTCTAAATCAGCGTCTTCTAAAATGATATTTGGAGATTTACCACCAAGTTCTAACGTTACATGTTTAATTGTTTCTGCAGATTGACGCATAATATATTTCCCTGTAACAGTTGAACCTGTGAAGGCTACCTTATCAATATCATGATGGTTTACGATTGCAGCTCCCGCTTCAGGGCCGAAACCTGGCACAAAGTTTACGACACCGTTTGGAAAACCTGCTTCTTTAAAGAGTTTTGCTGTATATAATAACGATAATGGTGTTTGTTCTGCTGGTTTTAATACGATTGTACAACCTGTTGCTAATGCTGCTCCCATTTTCCAAGAAGACATAACGAGTGGAAAATTCCAAGGAATAATTTGACCTACAACCCCAACAGGTTCATGGCGTGTGTAATTTAAGTAATCTTTTGAAATCGGAATAGTTTGCCCGATAATTTTTGTAGCCCATCCCGCATAATAACGATAATTTTCTACAGTCGCTGCAATATCATCATCCAGTGCAACTTGATATGGTTTCCCGTTATCTAATGCTTCTAACTGCGCTAATTCTTCTCCATGCTCTTCAATTAAGTCTGCTAATTTATAAATAAGATGCGCTCTTTCAGCAGTAGTCATTTCTGCCCAAGGTCCTAATTCAAATGCAGATCTTGCCGCTTTTACTGCTACATCAATATCCCCTTCTTGCGCTTCGCATACGACAGCTAGAACATCTTCTGTTGCTGGATTGTATGTCTCAAATGTCTTCCCGCTAACGGAAGGGACAAATTCACCATTAATAAACATTTTAATTTCTTCATTTAAAAACGCTTTCACTTTTGGTCTCAGCTCAATGTTTGTCGTTAACATATATGATCTCCTCCTTATTTAAACAGCTGCATGAGCTGCAATTTTTGAAATAATCGTTTGAAGTTTTTGATCTTCTTCTTCAGTTAATCCGAGTCTTGGATAACGAGAAGGTCCCCCAGCTTGCCCGTGTAATTCCATTGAGCGTTTAACGATTTGTACATATTTTCCTGATCCTTCAAGAAACTCACAAAGTGGTAAAATCGCATCGTTTATTTCCCAAGCTTTTTCTAATTCACCGTTTTGGAAATGCTTATACATTTTCGTAACAAGTCCTGGTACAATATTTCCTGCCACTGAAACCCATCCCGTCGCACCAACTAAATAAGATTCCATAACTAAATCTTCAGACCCACAGAAGACTTGAAAAGCACCTTCTCCTTGTCTTACTAAATCTCTAGCTTTTCGAATATCCCCGCTTGATTCTTTAATATGTGTAACATTTTCACATTCTTTTCCAATACGTAGCATGAGCTCCGTACTCATATCAACACCGGATGTAAACGGGTTATTATATAACATAATTGGTATATTTACAGCGTTTGAGATTTCTTTAAAGTGAAAATAAATTTCCTCTTCTTTCGGTTTACAATAGTACGAGTTTATAATTAATGCACAATCTGCTCCATGCGCTTCTGCATGTTTCGTATATTCAATCGTTTCTTTCGTCGTTTCTGCTGCAGTTCCAACAATAACTGGAATACGGCCATCTACTTCTTTTAATACTGTTTCTACCATTTTAAATCGTTCTTCTTTTGATAAACTAACGAACTCTCCTGTACTTCCATTAATAATAATCCCAGCTACTTTTTGCTCAATAAAGTAGTTTACGTTTTGTTTTACACCATTCCAATTAATTTCTTGAAACTCATCCATCGGTGTGATTAATACTGGAAATGCCCCTTTAATGTTTTTCATAATTATCTCTCCCTTTACTATTTTATTTTAATAAAAATCCTGTCGGAAACGGATCTGTAGAGTCTAATAGAAACGTCTGCATTCCTGTAATAAATCCTCTACTTTCAAATCGGAAAATGTAGCCTAGTTCTTCTTTCTTCACTTGTTCCACTGTTATAAAGCTATTAAAAATACTTTCATTTTTAAAAGGTTTATCCGCTATATAATCATTTTTAAATAATGTATGAACATAAGATACAATAGTAGAAACAAAACCAGGCGAACGTACGATAAAGTTATCTTCATGAAATGTAATCGACTTTATATGGTTCTTTTCTGTTTGCATAGATTCTACTAAAATAAGTCTTTTTATTAATGACTGTTTTTGTATAGCTTGAAGTGTAACTTCACCCCATTTTTTTAATTTAGAGATGTTTTCAATGCTGATTTCTGGTGAATATGCATCCTTTTCTACAACTGCATATACTTTATCTGCCTGTATAAGGGAGTAACTTATATTACCAATTTGTAAATTTTTCTCAATCATATAACATAATTTACTTTCAAATGAAACAGATACAACTTCATCATTCTCTACATACGCATGGACTAAAAATATGCCAGATAACGTTTCAATTTTGTATTGATTCGTACCTCTCTTTTTTAAATAACCGCTTTCTAGTAACATCGTAATGACTGCGACAATGCCTCCATAATGAAGAGGGATGGAACCTTCATGATTAAAAAATAATACAGCTGCATCGACTTCCGCATAAATAGAAGGAACGACGATACATCCATTTAAACCGATAAAACCACGTGGTTCATTTAATAAAAGCTTCATTTCTTCTGCTAATTCACCTGAAAATTGTTCATTTAAATGTTCTAAACTGTAGTAATATTTGCATGGTACATCTTTTATTACACGAAATGCTTCACCATTTACATGTACGTCTACTGCTGTATACATTTTTTGAATGTTCATTTTACATCCTCCGTTTCATGTTCCATCGGCGGAATTAGCAAAAAGCCTTCTTTAAGTGGATCCTTTTCATTGTAAAAAAATCTATGCATTCCCATAAGCCAAGCTGAACCTGTAATTTTTGTTACGACAGCTTCCATATTTTCAACATTTGTCGTATGAATGACGCACCCTTTAAATAGAGAGCCAACGATACTCTCGTGAATAAACTCTTCATTAATCTCGATTTTTTGATTAGCGTATAATACCGCTAATTTCGCTGATGTTCCTGTACCACAAGGAGAACGATCAATTCCTCCTGGCGGAACGACAACTGTATTTTTCACATGCGCACTTTCATGAGTAGGATCTGTATAAAATTCAACATGGGTTAATCCTCTAATAAACGAATACTCTGGATGAACGATTTCAAATTTCTCATTTATGATATTTCTAATATGAATTGCCTTATCGATGATTGTAGATGCGTTTTCTGGTACTAACTCTAAACCTACTGATTTCGCATCGATAATGGCATAAAAATTCCCTCCATACGCAATATCGGCCTCTACAGTTCCAATTCCTTCGACTTGTACAGTGATATGTTTAAGTAAAAAAGCTGGTATGTTACAGAAGGAGACTTCTTTCGCTTTTCCATCTTGAACAAAGATATCCACTTCAACTAAGCCAGCTGGTGTGTCTAACTTTAACGAAGTAATCGGTTCAACTACCGGAATTAAACCTGATTCAATTAAAGCTGTACTTACACCAATTGTATCGTGACCACACATCGGTAAATATCCACCTGTCTCTATGTAAATAACACCAATATCAGCTTCAGGATGACATGGATCTGTTAATAATGCGCCTGACATTACATCATGACCACGCGGTTCATTCATTAACAATTTGCGAATCCAGTCATACTCCTTTTTCATATGTAACATCTTCTCTGCCATCGTCTCTCCAATTAACTTTGGAAGTCCGCTTATCAATGTCCTCGTTGGATTCCCGCCCGTATGTGTATCAATCGTCGTAAAGACTCTTTGTGACCTCATCCGTTTAACACCCTTTCTGTAAAACGACTCAAACGAAGTGGTTCAATTGGAATGATTGTTTCTTTTTCATTTAATAACTCTTCAATCACTTTTCCAGTAACTGCTGCAAGGCTAATGCCATCCCCTTCATGCCCAGCTGCTATAAAGTAGTTCGGGATATGTTCCACACGTGAAATGATTGGCAAATGGTCTTCTGTCCACGGGCGTAATCCAGCATATGAACGAATCACCATCATATCCGCCATTTTCGGATAAAAACGAATTGCTCTGTTTGCAATACATTTAATAACTTCGTTGTTTATCTTCGTATGAAAACCTACAAACTCTCTACTACTACCAATTAAAAAATTTTGGCTTTCTGTCGGCTCAAATACAAGAGCTACCCCATATTTCTCAGTTAAAGCATCCACTTTTCGTTTTCCGCCAAATTTAGAAATTAAATAACCAAATTCCATTACTTTACGGCAACCAACGTGTTGTTGCCTTGAAGCTACAATAATATGCCCTTTTCTCGGTTCAACTGGGATATTTACATCCAACATTTCTCCGATTTTCGGAGCCCACACACCAGCTGCGTTCACCACTTGCTTCGCAGTAAACGTCCCGTTAGTCGTTTCTACAATAAAGGAACCGTCTATATCTCTTTTCATTTCTTTCACTTCCGTATGATTAAAAGCTTTCGTACCAAACTTCTTCGATTCTGCAAGAAGTGAAAAAGCAAGAAGATATGGATTTACAGTCGAATCCGTTGCACATTCTAATCCGCCTAATAAATCGTCTGCAAAAAATGGCGATTCCTCTCTTATATCTTGCCTATCGAGCATTCGAAACGGTAAACCAGCTTCTTTTTGACGATTCACCCATTGCTGCGCTGCTTCCATTTCTTCGTCTGACTCACATACGAGAATACTTCCTGGCGCCCTATATTCAAATGAGTGCTCTAACTCTTCACTTAAATCAGTAACTAATTTTTGACTTACTAGCGACATTTGACTATCAAATCCTGGGTCTTTATCAATAGCCAAAATATTCCCGTCACACCGTGAAGACGTCCCACTGACAAATTCTCCTTTTTCAATGATTGTTACGTCTCTTCCGTATTTTGATGTGTAATAAGCGATAGAACAGCCTATAATACCACCGCCTATTATTAAAACGTCACAGTGCCTCACGTAGCACCCCTCCCTTCTTTCTTTTTCATCCCTCACTTTCTTTTATGCAATTGACGTGCCAACTGTACATATATACACTTTTTATAAATAATATTTTTATTTGTAAAAATATTTTAAATTTATCGTAAATAGGTGTATTATTTTTTTATCACTGTCAAAATTTTTATACATAACAGGAGGACAATATGGCATTCTCATTTCCCACAATAAAAGAATTTCTAAAAACTTTATCAATTGATCATACATACAACTTGCAACATACCCAGCAAGTTCACGAAAAGTATTATTACCACCCTTCTACTACAGAAGAATATAACTGCGCAGTAATATATGAAGATGACTCATTCACCGCTTTAATTGACGCGTTTTCCAATGAAATAGTCGTTATCATAATGAACGAAAATAAAGAGCCGCTATGCTGTATAACGACTCAGCAAATCATTCCGTTTCTTGTTAAGTCGTACAATGAACTGCAATCTTTTTATAACGCCGTAATACAAACAACTGATTCTTCCGTTACAGTCATCGATGAGAAAGAACATGTTCGTACTTGGACAGATGGTGCTGAAAAGATTTTTTCAGTCAATCATAATGAAATTATTGGACAACCTATCACTCGATTTTTTGACTATAAAGATTTGGAAATTTTGCAATCATTACATGACGGAAAAAGCATAATCGCTCAGTTCCATCAGCCTCGCCCAGATTTGTTCGTATTAATAAATTCAAACCCAGTGTATTGTAACGATGAAATTATAGGGGCTGTCGTTTCAGAAACTGATGTTACAAATCAAGTTGCTTTAAACGAAAAACTATTCAATATGTCACATGAAATGCACCGATTAGAACAAGAAGTCGCAAAATATAAAGATGAATCAGATCCTTTCCTTGCAATGAATGGAAAGAGCCCTGTTATACAAAGAACAATACAATTAGCTAGAAAGGTTTGTTCAGTGAAATCAACTGTTTTAATACTTGGAGAAAGTGGAGTTGGAAAAGAAGTTTTTGCAAAGGCGATACATGAAGCTAGTGAGGCAGCTAAGGCACCTTTCATTTCAATTAACTGCGGCGCCATTCCAGAAGCGTTATTTGAAAGTGAATTATTCGGGTATGAACGCGGGGCGTTTTCTGGTGCAAATAGTAAAGGGAAAAAAGGAAAAATAGAGCTCGCACAGGGCGGTACATTATTCCTTGATGAAATAGGAGAAATGCCGCTTGATATGCAAGTAAAGCTATTGCGTGTACTACAAGAACGAAAATATTACCGAGTTGGTGGCGAGAAAGAGATTAATATTGACTTCCGTATTATCGCTGCTACAAACCGTGATTTACAAGAAGAAATGAGAAAAGGCACGTTCCGAGAAGATTTATACTACCGCCTAAATGTAGTTAGCTTGCATATTCCACCGCTGCGCGAGAGACGCGAAGATATTATTGAATTAACCTACTCTTTCTTAAACGATTTTTCAATCAACTACAACAGACCAATCCGTGACTTACCTTCAAGCATTATGCATGAACTGCTTCATTACAATTGGCCAGGTAATATTCGCGAGCTTCGTAACGTTGTTGAAAGACTTGTCGTATTTGCGACTGACGGTATTATAAAACAAGAATATTTACCATTTCATACAACTGAAACGTTAGACAATCATACGACTCATTCCCTATTACTCAGCAACAATCATACAATCCTCTCTTTACAAGAAGAGATGGATGAACATGAGAAAAAAGTAATCGAGAGGGCATTACGTATTTTGAATGGGAATAAATTAGAATGCGCGAAACAGCTTGGTGTTACAAGGGCAACTTTATATAATCGATTAAAAAAACTTGGGTTACAATAACCATTTCCTCCTTTATATTGGCATGTTTTTTGCATAATAATTTATGCAAACCGAACTAGAGGAGGAATTCATATGACGAATAAAGATCACTTAATTGTTTGTCGATGTGAAGAAGTTACATACGGTCAACTTCAATCGACAATTGCTGAATATAAATGCTCGGCAAGAGAATTAAAACTAAGAACACGTGCTGGCATGGGATTTTGCGGTGGCCGCACATGTAGAATGATGATAGATCGAATGATTGAAAATGCGAATCCTGATGCAATTCCTAATGAAATCCCATTAAAATATCAACCACCTGTGCGAGCAGTTACCTTTGGAGCGGTAGGTGAAAATCAATGAATAGAATTACACATCATCCTATTTTAGGGAGTTTAAATAGTAGTAAGCGCATCACTTTCCAATTTAACGGACAACAATATGAAGCATATGAACATGAAACGATTGCGGCGGCTTTACTTGCAAACGGAATAAGAACTTTAAGAGTGCATGAAGATAGCGGGACGCCACGGGGTATTTACTGTAATATTGGACATTGTTCTGAATGCCGCGTCACAGTAAACAATCAAACAAACGTACGAGCATGTTTAACCGTTGTAGAAGACAATATGGTTGTTGCCAGTGGTAAACAGCATCCCAATATCGTCAGAGAGATGGTGAAAAAGCGATGAACGATGTCATTATTATCGGAGCTGGACCCGCAGGTTTATCAGCCTCCATCTCTTGTGCACGCTTTGGACTAAATGTACTTGTTATTGATGAATTTATGAAGCCTGGCGGAAGGTTGCTCGGACAATTACATCAAGAACCTACTGGAGAATGGTGGAATGGTATAGAAGAGTCAAAACGCCTTCACGAAGAAGCAAAATCACTTTCAATTGATATTCGATGTGGTATTTCCGTCTATAATTTAGATAAAGATGAAAGTTCTTGGTACGTACATACGAATATCGGTACGTTAGAAGCACCGTTCATTTTACTTGCTACTGGCGCTGCTGAGTACTCTATTCCCCTTCCTGGTTGGACACTTCCAGGAGTTATGTCAATCGGGGCAGCCCAAGTAATGACAAATGTACATCGCGTTCAAGTTGGGCGAAAAGGATTAATTATTGGTGCTAACATTTTGTCATTCGCTATTTTAAATGAATTACAATTAGCGGGAATTAAAGTGGAACACATCGTACTTCCTGAAAAAAGTGAATTAAGTCAAAAGGCTGGTGAACCAGAAGAAGTTTTAAACTCTCTATTACATGCTGCACACCTTGCCCCCTCGCCTTTATTACGTTTAGGTAGTCGATTGATGAAATATAATTGGGCAAAACAAGCTGGATTAAACTTCTATCCAAATAACGGTATGAAAATAAATGGCACACCACTTCACCTTCGAAAAGCAGCCCTAGAAATTATCGGTACAGAGCAAGTTGAAGGTGTACGCGTTGCTAATATCGATACGAAAGGAAACATAATAACTGGATCGGAACAAATATATGAGGCAGACTTTGTTTGTATTGCAGGTGGCTTATACCCTCTTGCTGAGCTTGCTGCTGTAGCTGGCTGTCCTTTCCGTTACATTCCGGAGTTAGGCGGACATGTTCCACTGCATTCCGAAACGATGGAAACCCCTCTTCCCGGTTTATTTGTAGCTGGCAATATCACTGGGATTGAAAGCGGAAAGATTGCGATGGCGCAAGGAACTGTTGCTGGATATTCAATCGTAAAACAAGCAAATACAAAATCTCATTCGGTTGAACAACACTTGCAACAAGCGGTGCAACATGTACATACCGTACGACAAAAAGCTGCCATTCAATTTAACCCGATGATTGATGTCGGTAGACGGAAAATGAATGAAATTTGGCGTGATTATTCCCTGGCATATGCACATACTAAAAAGAGCTGCTGAGATTACTCTCAACAGCTCTTTTTTCTACTCTTCTGAGTTATTAAATTTCGCTAATGCGTAAATGCCTTCTTCATCGTCTAATTCAAGTTGTAATCTTGCTGCAAATGAATTGACATTATATTCTCTGTCAAGCAATAAGCGTAGTGCTTCGATTAAGTTCGCTTGAATTAAAATTTGTTTACGACCATTTACCTCTACTTCAGCAGAGAAACCGTAGTCATCGTCATACATTAGTTCAACTAAAACTTCTTCTGGACCGACTTGTCTTTTTTCAGCGATATATACGCAAAGTGCATTGATAAGTTCTTGTTCAGAAATTTTTATTGTTTCCATGCTACTTCATCTTCCTTTTTCTTACGTTGATCTTTGAAGTATTTAAATGCACGAACTGCTAACATTACGATACCAGCCATTACTAACATATTTACCATAAACGCTAATACAGAACCAAGAGCTCCCATATTTGCAAATAAGCTACCCATTAGTAAACCACCAAGACCACCTAGTAATAAACCTTTCATAAAGCTTCCTTTATTACTTTTTGGTGCTGTGTTTGTTGCTTTTGTTTTTGAATCTGTTGTTGTTTTTTGTGAATTCACGTTACTATCTTTTTTGTTCAAATCAACTTTTGACTTTTGACCAGAACTTGGTGTGTATGATTTTTTACCAGATTTGTAACTCTTCGCTGCTGCGTGATCTACAAACATGAAGCTACTAGCTCCAAAGATAACCATGAATGCTGTCATGACTGCTACAAGTTTTTTCAACATATTATATCCATTCTCCTTTTATATAGATATATGTGAAATCTACCTTTCTAGTAAATTCAGAATGATAGATTTGTTTTTAAAAACATTTTAAAGGTTCTTATGAACTTATTATATGAACTTTTGCCGAAATATGCAAGTATTATTTACTTACGACAGTTTGGTGACAAAGGAAAAATTAAGCAAAACAGAATTGACTTTAAATGCAACAAAACATATTATAGGTTCATAAGAACTTTTTATTATTTTTGGAGGTGAAAAGATGGAAACATTTCATCTCACACGAAACGAAATGGCTACCCTTCTTCTATCATTAAGAGGATGGAATACGAAAAAGCCTCTCGGTATTTTACAAGAAGCGTGGGCAAAGTCACATAAAAAAGATATTGAAAGCGGACAAAGCGTAACTGCTTTTATTACTACCGCACTTTCACCTATTTTTGAAAAACTGATTAAAATTGACGATACAGACGTCGGTTTTTCATTAAATGAAATAGTTGCGCTTGGAAATCAAATTGAAAATACAAGTTTCTCAGTAACGGCCATGCAAAACTGGGTAAAACGAGATATTAAAGAAATGATTGGCTCTCCTCAAAAAGGGAAAAAATATTCAATTGAACAAGCTGCCTTACTATTCATTGTCGAAGATTTAAAAACAGCACTTGATTTTGAATCCATTCGTAAGCTATTACGCCTTATCGTAAATGACCCAGCCGATCGAAGTGATGACTTAATCAATCCTGTTCATTTATATGGAGCATACTCTTCTCTATTTGAAGAACTCAATCAAGGGAACTGCTTACAACTAAATGCAACAGATACAATCCATACAATTGAAAACATCGTAAAAGAAAGAGCTGACAAAATTGCAAGCAAGTTCGATCAAATTAATAACGAGCAACGTGAAGCGATTCGTAACGCGATTATTATTGCCACATTATCTGTGCATACCGCTTATGTACAAATGTTAGCAAAACGTTACGTAACAGCAACGTTATTTTTACAAAATTTAGATGTGAAACCGTAAAAATAGGAGCAGAAATGCTTCTATTTTTTTATAACGAAAACAAGCATCAACCTGTTACATACTTAGAACAGGTTGATGCTTGTTTCTCTAGATATTAATTATAAAAAGCCATAATCGCCTATTATTAATTCAAAAATGATCATTTCATTCTATTATATTTCGAATAAGTTTTCTCGATAAATTTAATCCCTTCATCTTTGTAACTCTTTATAAATTTCGATTTGAGCTCTTGAGCTATTAGCAAAACTTAACCAACCCTGTCTCACATTACTAATGTTTTCAGTTACCAAAAGTTCAACTATATCTAGATGTGAAACATTCGTTATTATCGATTTATTTATACCATTAACTTTAGCACCTGACATATACTTAGCAATCTCAGGATTTAATGCGAAAGCAAAATCAATTACAGTAGCACCTTGCGGTAAGTTCACGGAATCTAACTTAGGAGTAAATGCAACAATATTATCTTGGAATAGTTCATATGATACTAAATCATAAAATTCAATCGCATTTTGAGTTACTAGATCATTTGTCTTAATAAAATGATCCATCAATTTATGAATTATATTTTGCATCTCCTTATCAGTTATACTTTTTGTAAGTACATGAAATACTCCTTTATCTCGTATCTCCTGATTTATTTTTGTTTCAATACATATCACTATTTCATGGTTATTGATCACCACTTTAGTCTTTAAGTATTTGTTTAATACATCACTTTCAATTGCTATATTATCTTCAAATTGATATGGAATTGGTTGGTATAGTTGATGTATAACTCCTAATATTTTATAACAGTCTAAATTATTTGAGGCCGTGATAATTATTTTTGACACTGCTGTAATGTCTTGAATATCTTGGAGACGAGAATAAGCTGTATAAATAGGGCTTACTTCATAGTTAACTTCAAATATTAAAGATGGATTTAGAAAATTATTTATATCTTGCATGATATTTTGAGACAAACCCTCTAATAACTTAGCATAATTTTGTAAAAGAATTTTCATTCCCTTATATTTAGAATGGTTAAGATAATAAAAACCTAAATCTTCTAACTCGTGTTGAATATGTAATAGCCCTAGTCTTTTACAAATCGGGGCGAAAATTTTGAGTGTTTCATTTGCATAAGGAACTTGTTTCTTTACAGCTTTCACCTGTAAAGTTCTCATGTTATGTAGACGATCTATCACTTTTATAATAGCTACTCGTATATCTCCTTGCGTAGCTAATAATAACTTCTTTAAATTTATTGCTTCATACTCTTCTTTATTAGGAATTTGTTTTTTATCAATTTTAGTTAATCCTTCTACAATATCTGCAACTTTTTTACCGAATATATCACGTATATAGTCAATTGTATAATCTGTATCCTCCACCACATCATGTAGTAATGCTGCAACTAAAGTTATAATATCTGCCTTACAATCTAACAAAATTTCTGTAACTGTAAATGGATGAGTAATATACGGCTCACCGGAAACGCGGAATTGTCCTTCATGTGCTTTCTCGGAAACTAATATAGCTTTATTTAATTGCTCTACTTCTTCTTTATGTAGATACGAGGCCTTTTCTAATAATGCTTTTTTCATATTTTCACCTTCATCATATTAATTTTCTATAAAAATTTTATTAACATTATAATTCGTTATTTGAAAGTGAAGTACCTGTCTAGGTGATAAGAGAATATTTATGTTTTTATTCTCCTTGAATTATTTTTATTTTTTTGAACCTATAAGCCAACCTTTGAAATACTTTTGTTTTTATCAATCGAATCATATCACTATCCCAAATAGGAAATAGTCCATAAATTTGATTCTTATTTTGCAGACATTACTCTTCTCACTTTGTAAATTAAAAGCCCATAACATTATTATTTATTTATGAGAAATTTTTAATAATCTTTTCATTAACTCTTCATGAAAACCGGGCTTATATCCTTTACTATAATACGTATGAGAGACATAAAAGAATTGAAATAGCAATCCCCTATATAAATAAGGTATAATCTACATATAGTGAACCTTTTATATTGTTAAGTAAAGGGGCATATATTCAAAAATCCATAAATTAGAAGGTGCAACAATGTTAAGTAGTTTTATTCACTCAGTATTAACGTTTTTTGAAGGGTTAGGTTATTGGGGCATTATGCTTGGACTTATGATTGAGATTATTCCAAGTGAAATTGTCCTTGCTTATGCAGGTTACTTAGTATTCAACGGTAGTATCTCATTTATAGGCGCAGTTGTATTTGGTACAATTGGCGGTGTTATTGCCCAAATCTTTATTTATTGGATTGGACGATACGGTGGACGACCTATATTAGAACGATATGGAAAATATATTTTCATCCATAAAAAACAAATAGATGCAGCTGAAGATTGGTTTAATCGTTACGGAACTGGCGTCATTTTTACAGCACGCTTTATCCCAGTAGTACGCCATGCAATTTCAATTCCTGCTGGTATTACAAAAATGTCATTCCTACGTTTCACTACATTAACAGCACTCGCAATCATCCCTTGGTCTATCATTTTCATTTATTTAGGTGAAAAACTAGGTGAGAATTGGGAGAATATTAACGATGTTGCTGGACCGTATGTGAAATCGTTCGCAATTGGCGGCGTCATACTTATTCTTTTATACTTCATCATTAAAAAATGGACAAAAAAACGTAAAAAGCTTGCTTAAGATAATAACTAAAACCGTTATATATTCAATACGAATATTAGCGGTTTTTTTATTAAAATTGACTAATCCTTAAATATGACAAGAAAGACCTTCAGTTTAACATTTACATGGATAAGCACCCTTTCACTCATCCATTTCGTATATTATCTCAAAAAGGAGTGATTCCCCTATGCATTGGCAACAAAAAATACAATACTTAATCGGACGTCCTATCGGCATTTCTTTCATGAACGGGCAAGGAACTTCTGGTGTATTATGTTCAGCACATGATGGTCAATTATATGTGTATGAATACCTTTATCAAGCGCAGTTCGCAATGAAGCATTATGATTTTAGACAAATTCAAGATATACATGCCTTTCCGAATTGCCCACATCAAAATACTCTATACTAAAAAAGGAACAGCTTATAGCCGTTCCTTCTTCTCCACTCTTATTTTTCAGTATAAAAGTTTTGCACTGCTTCATCAAAGTAAATCCAGCCTTTCCAACCTAAATGAATTGTATCTTTTAAGAAATACTTATCATATTCATGGCCAGAGAAATCGACTACTGGATATCCTGCTTTCTCAACTTGCTCTCGGACTTTTTTATAATATACTTCACGGCGTTCTTTTGGGAAGCCAGCGTAATCATACCACGGTCCGTTTACAGGTACAGAAATGAAGAGTGGTTTTACATTTTTCTCTTTAAAAATATTTAAAACAATTTGTAAATCATCATATTCAGGTGATTCTTCATACGATTCATTTGCTCTAAAGTTTTTTAAACCTTTTAATTTTTTCTTTAAATTATGTTTATAGTAATACGGATTTTCAATTCCGAATGTGTTTGTAGTAGATTCCGTTTTCCCTTCTTCCTCTGCATGTTTACGTGCATCTACCCAAGAAATCGAACGTAATCCCATATTTGTTTTTTCTTTCATCGGTTCAATCTTAAATAAGGAGTTAAATAAATCTCTATGATCTAAAATATTTCGATGCATATAAGCAAGTGGTTTGACTAGACCTGCTTTTATGTTATGTTTCGTATCGTTATATACAATTCCTTCTAAAGAATTTTTTAATATATCATCTTTTTGAACAACTTTATAGTCTAATAGTCGTTTCGCAATTTGCTTCTTCATTTCAACACTTATCTCATCATTAAAAATAAAATGATATGCTTGTTGTTTGGAGAAATTGTTTGTGAAATCCCCCTGTGATACCCCAGTCTTTGTAAACCATTGTGGCGATAAAACAAAGACTACTTTTTTACCTTCTAACTCATCCATTGTAGACGTCATATTTAATATATGAGCTAAACTTTGCGTACCGCCAATCCCCATTAAATATGGTGTAAAACCTGCCGGATTTACTTTAAAGTAATTAGATGGGTGATATGCATCCATTCGTAAAAATTCAGATGAACCATACATCGGTAAATACTGCGAATTCTCTAACATTTTTTGCTGTAAGAAAACACTTTGTAATTTTTCTTTTTGTAAGGAAGTTGCCGCATCTTCTACCTTCTTATCACTAATAAGTGATACTAAACTTTTTGATGGAATGAGTATGATAATGAAAAAAAGCACACACGCTAAAATTATCGGGCCAAAAGCATGCTTCATTTTCATCGTCTCTTCCTCTTTCTATCGCTATTAAATTGTAACCCTTGTTTTTGACACGCCATCATTTCTCTCCTTTTTCTCTATACATGTTCCATTCTATTTATCTATTATATACATGTATGTATTTCTTTTCTTGTTCTATTCAGTCCTATAGAAATATCACAAGAAAATGTTTCCATAGAAACACGTTAATTATACAAGATTCTACATAAATTTCACACTGAAATTTATGTAATAATTTTATTTTTAAACAGCGAAAAAACATATAAAATGTCTATAATTCATCAGGAGCTATATTAAATTCAAAATAAGCTAAGGTACGTCCACTATAATCAACATCATGAGTATATGTAAAACCTAACTTTCGTAAAAGATTTTTCGAATTGTCATTTGCTATTTTCACCCTAGCAATTATTCTTTTTACATCCATCGTCTCTTTTGCATATTGAATAGAAGCCCCTGCTGCTTCTGACGCATATCCATTTCCCCAATACTCCGGATCAAGTAGATACATAATCTCTATTTCATCAGTTTCATCCACTTTTCTTAAACCACAATGTCCTAAAAGCTTTCCTGTTTCACTATTGAATAACAACCATACACCGAAATTATACTGTTCCCAATGTAATATAAGCTTACTAATATAATCATTTGCTTCTTCTTTTGACATTCCTCTTGATTTAGCAAGCCATTTGCCAACAGCTTCTTTCTTTAATATGTTATAAAATTGATCAACATATTCTATAGTTGGTTTTCTCATGAACAATCTTTTTGTACATACTACTTCCTTTTCTTCAAACATAAACATCATTCCCCTCCAAATGCTTAATACAGACTAGTAAATTATACCACGGACTATTTCTCTAACTTTAAATAAGAAAAACAGACTATCACACATGTGAAGTCTGTTTTTCCATACTTTTATTTTTGTACATCTGCCCATTTTAAACTTGTTGCCGGACCGAATTGATGTACATACAAATCTTTCACATATGGTTTTTGTAAGTATGATAATCCGCGCTGGAATACCGGTGCTATTACTGCATCATCTAGCAGCATTTTTTCCGCATCTTGCATTGCTTTCCAACGAGCTGTCTCATCATTACCTAATTCTGTTTTAATCTTCTTAATTAACGCGTCATATTCCGGATTTGCATATTCTGTATTGTTTACACTGCTTCCAGAAAGGAATACTTCTAAATAAGTCATTGGATCTGGATAATCCGGCAACCAACGTGATAACGACATTTCATATTCTTTCTTCTTCTCTAACGCCAGTTTTTGCGTATGTGGTTGTAATTTTACATTTACTTTTAAGCCTGGTAAGTTTTTCTCTAGCTCTTCTTTAATGTATTCTCCTACTTTTTTGAAGTTTTCTAAGTCATAGTTTAATAACTCAAGCGTCACTTCATTTGTACCTGTTTCTTGCTTCGCCTTTTCCCAATATTCTTTCGCCTGTTTTACATCTGTCTTATTAAACTCACCAGCCGTATTTCTAAAGTCTTTTTTATCTGGACCTTTTAAAAATCCTTTTGGCACGTAATAGTTTGCAGCAACCGAACCATCATTTAAAAATGAAGTGGCAAGCCCTTTCTTATCAAACACTGTACTTAGCGCGAGCCTTGCATTTTTATTTTTAAGAATCGGTACATTTTCATTGAATCGGAAGAAGTACATAACCGGATCTGTATACTGTTTTAGTTCTTTATTATTTTTATATTTATCTACGAATTCTGTTGAAATGACAGCTCTATCAACTTTATCTGTTTCATATAAATTTACCGCGGTTGAAATTTCTTTAACGATTTGATAATTTACTTCATCAAGTTTCACTTCTTTTTTATCCCAATACTTATCGTTTTTCTTCATTGTAAAACTCGCTTCATGCTTCCAATCAGATAATGTAAACGGCCCATTATATACCGCTTTATTTGCTTCTAATCCGTATTTATCCCCTTGTTCTTTCGCATATTTTTCATTAATTGGATAGAAAGACGGTAAAATAAGTAGTTTCGTAAAATACGGTACAGGATGTTCTAACTCTACTACGAACGTTTTATCATCCTTCGCTTTCACTCCTAATTCCTCTAGCCCTAGTTGTTTCTTATTTATTTTCTCCGCATTTTTCACATCGTATGCAATATATGCATATTGAGAAGCTGTATCCGGATTAATAAGCTGCTTCCAAGCGTATACGTAATCTTGTGCTGTTACTGGATCTCCGTTAGACCATTTCGCATCACGCAAGTGGAATGTATAAGTTTTTCCATCTTGACTCACTTCATATTTTTGTGCTCCAGCTTCAATCAGTTCATCATTTTTCGATAAACGGAATAATCCTTCCATTACGTTATTCAAAACGTTAAACGATACCGCATCTGTTACTTTCCCTGAATTTAACGACGGAATTTCACCCGTTTCTAGTAACTGTAATACTTTCTTCTCATCTTTCGGCTTTGTCGTTGTTTTTTCTTTTGCGCAGCCAACTAAAAATGAAGAAACTAAGAGTGTACTAACTAATGAGTAACGAACAACTTTTTTCATTTGAAAACCCCCTTTATTTTTTAAGGTAAGTAACGACGAGCACCAGCGTATTCTTCTATATATCCTGGTGTATTTAGCGGTATAATCTCTACCGATCTTTCAGCTCTCGGTGAGTGAATCATATTTCCATCACCAATATACATAGCAACATGGTGAACACTACCTTTTCCTTGATCATGTGCGAAGAAAATTAAATCTCCTTTTTGTAAGTTTTCTTTATCAACCGCAACTCCATTTCTCGATTGCGGACCAGAATCTCGCGGAATAGTAATACCGTGCGATTTATAAATTGTATGTGTAAATCCAGAGCAATCAAATCCAAAACCACTTGTACCAGCCCATATATATGGTAATCCTAAAAACATTTTCCCTGTGTTTATTAAATCATCAGCCACCGGGGTTGGAATATCATTTTGAGAGCGATAAACCGTTCCATCATTTTTTCGTAGCCAAGCTTTTTGCCCATTTGGTAACAACACGCGGTATGAAATTGTATCTTCACTAAGTAGTGGCAGTCGCGTATTATAGCTCACTTCAAGCGATTTATGTTTTTCAGAAGGATTTATATATAAAATAGCTGTCGGTTTCGTTACTAAAACGAAAGGTTCGTTTGTTTTATCTGCAAATTCTTGATTATATGTTAACTGTTTTTCAGGTATCCAACCTGGATAACCTTCTTCATTTCGTGGTGTTGGCTGACCATGTACTAGTACTTTCACCCAGTCACCTTTTTTATCAACAACCGTTACTTCTTGACCTAATAACGCTTGCGTTTCTAATTTATTTGCATTTGTTAACCAAAGCTTTTCATCAAGCGTCATTGATTTCGTCCACTGCCACAAATCAACTGGATTTGTGGCACTCGGTGCATCAATTGGACGTAATGAATCAGGTGCAGTCCAAAGTGTTGCGGCAGATACATCGATAAATGCTTTACTATCCTTCTTCTCTTCGGCATGTGCTGATGTAAACGATGAAAATATAAATAAAGTTGTTAAAAACGCAGTTCCTACTCTTTTCATACATATCCCCCTTAAAAGATAGTTTACTAGTCTCTTCTCCTAAGATTTACTATTCACTGTCGATTGAAGGTTTACCTTTGACCCTGAATACGTCATTCCTTCCGGTTCTTCCATTAACCAAAGTGGTGCATCTAGATCGAAGTAATGAATATTAGGATGTGCCGCAGCTAAATGGGCTACAGCGCTAACGGAAGTGGAAGATTCCATCATACTACCGACCATACATTTTATACCCGCTGTTTCAGCGATATCTGCAATACGCCACGCTTCACGTATGCCACCACATTTCATTAATTTAATATTGAGTAAGTCTGCATATCCTCCTTGAACAATTTTCAATGCATCACTCGCTGAAAATATGCTTTCATCTGCCATAATGGGCGTTTGTACATGATCTTTGACGTACTTTAACCCATCCCAATCTTTCGCATGCACAGGTTGTTCAATAAATTCGATATTTAAATTACGATTTTCCATCTCTTTAATAATCGTAACCGCTTCTTTTGGATTCCACCCTTGATTTGCATCTAATCGTAACGTCGTATTTTTTGGTACACTATTTCGAATCGCTTCAATACGTTCTAAATCTAAATGAGCAGATTTCCCCACTTTAATTTTTAAAGTTTGAAATCCTTTTTCTACATGTTGCTTTGCCTCTTTTGCCATAACGAAAGGCTCATCTACACTCACCGTAATGTCTGTGTGAATTTCTTTCTTCCCGCCTAATAATGCGTAAAGTGGAACGTTTTGATATTGACAATACACATCATATAAAGCTATATCTACTGCCGCTTTCGCACTTGGGTTTCCAACACAACTCATTTGAATGTGCTGTAGTAACTGTTGAAACTGAATGATATCTTTACCAATTAAACAGGAACGCATCGGTCCTAAAATTGCTACTTCAATCCCGTTAGCAAAATCACCCGTAATAATTGGTGTTGCGGCTGCTGCCCCCTTGCCAACAATTCCTTTATCTGTATGAATATATACATCTATACTTTCTATTTCGGTTACAGTACGAAGCGCCGTTTTAAACGGTGTATGAAGATTTACATGCCTACGATTTACTTTTACATCAGTAATTTTCATATTGTTCATCCTTTCGTTCTCTGACAAAGTGGATCATTAATTCCCAATTTTCCGGAACAATAAATCTCCTCTTTCACTTACCTTTCATGCAAGAAATTAATGTGAAATAAAAAAATCCAGCCATAAGAAGATTCTTACGGCTGGATTTTGTCTAGGAATGGGTAGACAAAGCAGCGATTTGATTATATTTTTTCTGTGCATCTTTTAATGCTACAAGGAGTGCTTTTTGAGACGAACCAAAGTATCTATTTTTTATTTCTGTTACCAATAGTGGATCATTAATATTTTTATGTAGAAACAAATATTTAACAAATTGTGATGTTAATGCAATTGTCGCTGAGCAATCTGCATCTACAATTTCCCCTGTCTCCTTAACAAGTACAAACGCTACAAAATAACTTTTGAACTTTTCCGTAATAGGATTATTTTGAGGTGCTTTCGCATCCCCTACGACATAAATTGTATTTGAAGCGTACACAGCTATCTTCCTTTCTAATACGGGATAACGGTTTTCTTAATAGTCGTATGAGCGATAAACTCAACATTGATCAAAAAATGTATCCGCTTACCTTGTATTATAATACAATTGACAGAATTTTAACAACATTTATTTCGGTATATATTCCATAATTATGAAAACAGTTCAAACTCTTCATTTTTACAATAGATTGTTTCTTGTACCATGCCATCCATACATGAAAAAACAGCTAGCAATCGCTAACTGTTCTATTACACTACTTCGGTAGCACAAATATAGTTTCATTTGACTTAGAAAATTGATATTCTTTTCTCGCAAACTTTAAAATTTCTTCCTCATCATCTGTTAAATTTTCTATGTTAGTCTTTAAAGAAGTCTTATCTTTCTTTAAAGAAACCAATTGCTTTTTTTGATTCGTTATTGTATCTTTTTTTTCTACGATTACTTCTTGTTGTTTCGTTAAAATAAATTGAACGTACAAAGTAGCCGCCGCAATAAATATAAACATGAATATAAATCGCCTTAGTTTTTTCTTATTAACTGCTCGATTCTCATTAGACTGTGATAGTTGTTCTTGTATATTAGGAACATTTATTCGCTTGAGTTTCCTCATTATGAAATCCCCCTAACACATATATTTTCACTACCATCGGCATGATCTCTTACTAACTGTAATTCTATTCTTATAAAATAAGCTCCTTCACAAAAATATCTCACAAATTAACCAATTAAAGATAGCATTCGACGACATTTCCATATTTACATTGCATTTTTTTATGTATGCTGCCATAAAATAGTAGTTCCTGTTATTCTTTTTCTACTATTGTAGAAGAGTTTTTTTACATACGAAATTTCTCCTCGTTTTCACATAATTCAAGGAGAAAAAAGCTGTATTTTCGTACATTCGATAAAACGGACATTACTAATTCAGAATTAGAAGTTGGATTATAGATCAATTCTTACGGCAACTTACCTATATACATTCAATATAAAAAAAGCCCAAATCGGGCTTTTTAATTTTGTAAATTTATATCATATTCCATGCTTTTCGCTGTTTCCTCAGCAACCTCCACACCCAACAAATTTTTCACAATATGAAATGACATGTTAATACCAGCTGAAATACCTGCCGATGTAATAATGTGTCCTTCATCTACAAATTTTACATTCTCCATTACTTCTACATTCGGGAAGTCTTTTTTGAAAGTTTGAATACTAGCCCAATGCGTTGTTGCTTTTAAGCCTTCCAGTAAACCAGCTTTCGCAAGTAATAGCGCTCCAGTACAAACTGAAGTCATTAGCTTTACTTCTTTCATTTGCTGTCTAATCCAATTTATTATAGTTTCATTTTTTACTTCATTTTCCCTAACGCCTTTACCACCTGGAATGAGTAAAATATCAACTGGTGGTAAATTTTCAATACTATAATCCGGCTGTACCTTTAATCCGTTTCTTGCTGTAATCATTTCTCCATTTTGGCTAACTGTATAAACAGTAAATGGTTTTTCTTTATCTGCTTCGGTTACAGAAAAGACTTCAAATGGTCCTGCAAAATCTAACACTTCTACATCATTAAATAAAAATATGCCTACACTCCATTTATTTATCATACGTTCATTTCCTGTTTTAAATGATGTAAAAGGTGATCATATCCTTTTTCTAACGCAATATCATATGCTGTTTTTCCATCATTTTTCTTAATCGCTTTATTAGCTCCATTTTCAAGAAGTAGCATAACTATTTCTACACTTCCTAATAATGCCGCTTCATGTAAGCCTGTCCAACCGCCACTTTGTATAACATTTACATCCGACCCTTTTTCAATTAAGAAAGCAACAAGTTCACTTTGCTTATTCGCGATGGCAGCTTGCAATGGTGTATTTTCATTTTCGTTTTTTGCTCTATTATGTATATCTGCTCCACTTTCTAAAAGGAAACTTGCTATCTCTTTTTGCCCAAAATAACCCGCTAAATGAAGGAGAGTCCAGCCATCGTCACTAAATTCGTTAACAGCACTTGGATTTGTCTTTATAAACTCCACCACTTCTTCCTTATTACCACTTATAACAGCTTGTACTATTGATTGTAAAATTCCCATAATAATCTCCTATCTTTCAAATATTTAAGCATACTCTTCTATATGTTCTATTGATTATGCTATTTTCCTGTTAAAATAGAGGTTTACATAATAATATTATCTAACTAATTTCCATCTTTTGTTTTAAATATTAAAATTTTCTGTTAAAATAAAATAATCATGTTTAATACGGAGGAGAAATTATGTTACAAGTAATGCCTTTAAATAGTGAAGACTATGATTTAATTACAGCTGCTGAAAAAGTAATTGAAAAAAACTATAAATATGGTCGTCATCATATCGGTTCAGCTGTAAGAACTAAAACAGGTAATATTTATGCAGCAGTGCATGTTGAAGCGAATGTTGGAAGAATAACAGTGTGTGGTGAAGCTATGGCGATTGGAAAATCTATTTCAGAAGGCGATCATGAATTTGATACCATTGTAGCTGTTGCTCACCCACATCCTCATGAAGATATAGAAAAATGTTGGGTTGTTGCTCCGTGTGGTATGTGTCGAGAATTGATAAGTGATTATGGAAAAAATACGAATGTTATACTTTCTTATAATGGTAAACTTGTAAAATGTAACGTAATGGAATTATTACCTGAAAAGTATACAAGCGAAGTAGAATAATTATTCCTACTCTCAACATATCAAATAATATTATTCCAATAAAAAACAATCCATTTTTAAAACGGATTGTTTTTTTATTTCTTTTTTATGCAGTTTATTTTATTTTTCTATTTTTAACACTAATAGAATTATCGTTAACAAAAATGAAATCCTAATATTAAAGCACGCATTGTAGTACGTTTTTCATTTGAAAACAAAAACGATATTTCTCATTGCATTTGAAAAAAACTTATTATAAACTCTCTAAATTCAGCAGTCTTATCATACCAATCTATAACAATTCTGTCTTCTTCCCTTACCTGTTTCCTTTAACACATATGATTTTAAAACTAGCGCCGTTAATGAATCCGTTAATGTTTTATATGATAAATTAGATAATGCTAATAGATCGTTCGTATATAACATTCTATGCTTCTCTAATAATAATAGTACTAATCGTTCAGACGGTTTTAATGCCTCGTCACTTTCTAATATAAAGTCTATATTTTTCATTTCTCTATTTATTACTCCTTATATAAAAAAATACTTGCACCCCTAATTTAATATAAAAATACTACACAACAAAAATTGAAGTATATTAAAATAACATCGTTTTAAAACACTATTATACTATAACATAGAAAAAGCATTTCCCGAAATAGGAAATGCTTTTTCTATATCACTAATATGGTACGTCCAAACCTTCATTATTTCTTAAACCCTTACCCGTACAATTCCCTCCTAATTTCTCTGGTCATCTAAAAGTATTTATAACAAATCAAGTTCTTTTAAAATGATTCAAATAAAAACGGTTAGTCATTCTAAATGACTAACCGTCTTCCAGCTTCTTCTCAATTAATATGTTCTACCTTATATATTTCTTGCAATATGCGGCTTACTGTAATGACTTGTTCCACCGCCGCCTACTGCTACTTTTCCACCTTTTTCAAAAATTAATAATTTACTTGAACCATCAGCCAGAAGTACTATTACTTCAGCATTATTACTCGTTGCTACATAAATTACATAACCACTTTTTGAAATACATGTTTCCCAATTCTCATCAAATTCTGATCTTACTACCCGGTTTGAATACACTTGATCTTCAATTCTACCTTGTTCTTCATTTTCCAATTTGATTCCTCTCCCTTCACTAAAATATCATTTATAGTAAAATAACAGCCCTAATTAAAATAATGACTGACTTTAACATAAATAGTATATGTAATTAATAGAAGAATGCTTGGACAATGCATATATAATAACCTGTAAGGGAATCACAACTAAAACAAGGGAGTCGATATAATATCGACTCCCTTGTTTACATACATAGTTCTTTATTTTTCGTTTCGCACAGCTTCAAAAGTAAACATTTGATTTGCATTTGACGGTTCTTTTTCATAAACATAGTCAGCGGAGCAAGTAATGTTAGAGAAACCTATACTTTCTAACAGAAGTTTAAACTCTTCTATTCCATACCAGCGCAGCGCGAAGCGTTGTAGTTCTGTTTGTACTAACTGTCCTTTACTCCATTTTTCATATTTTAAATAGGATAGAGTAACTTGGTTCAGCCAATCTATTTCAATTGATTTATTTTCTAATGTAATTCCGTCTCCACTCGGCAAAGAAAAAGTCGATGTATAAATCTCTCCTGTTTTCCAGTCATGCGGAAGCATAATATCTACGATTAATCGCCCGCCTGGATTAAGGTGTTCATAAAAACATTTCAATGCGTTTATAGAATCCGTTCGATTTTCAATTAAACAAAAAGATCCAGTTGGAATGATAATTGCCTCATATTTATGTGGCAGTGAAAATTGTTGTAAGCTTCCTTCAAATAAATGAGGATGTAAGCTTCTTTCTTTACATCGTATGCGGCACGATTCTAGCATTTCAGACGAATAGTCAATCCCATCAACTGTAAAACCAGCCTCAAGAAGTGGGATGATAACACGCCCTGATCCAACTGCCGCTTCGAGAATTCTTCCAGTGCATTTTTTTAAACGTTCTTCGTAATACTCAATATCACCATTTAAAGAATAACCGACAGGCTTTGTGTAATCATACAGTTCCGTACAAAGTGTACTATAAAAACTAAACATTTATTTTCTCCTCCGTTTTTTACGTACGGAAGATTTTCATTCAATTAATCTTCCTGTACCTTTATTTTTAATAAAAATTCGAAAGAGCCGACTGTCATAATATATCACTCGCTTTCCATACAATATAATTATATTGTATAATATTCCACCCGAAATTAATACATGAAAATTCAGACTTATACTGAAAGGAGGATATGATGAATTCATTAATTGGGTTTATTTTCCTTCTTACTTCTTTTAATATACTGATTTTCATTATAGCAAAGAGCTATCCACGAATATGGAAAATAGCCAGTGGTATTTTCATTCTTTCTTCCCCCATTGTTTTCTTCACCGCTTTACACGTAATTGGTGAAAAAGTAGGAGATGGATTTGCTGGAGGGTTTGCTGGGCTTACCTTTAGTAGTCTATTGATCATAAATGCTATTTTTTTATTTATAGTAAGCATTTTTGTTTCTACCAATAAAAATTCACATTAAACTCTCATTTCAAAATGTAAAGAGCTTACTATGCAGTAAGCTCTTTATCCATAACTCTTTATTTCACAATTGGCAATGTCACTTCACTTAATTTCACTGAAAGCTTCGTTCCCGCTTTCGGTCTAATTGTATAATCATAGTCACTAGCGAGTAAAACAACCCCTATTTGATGCCCCGCTTTAAATACGTAATCATCTGGCTGCATGTCCCATGTGAATGTATAATCCTTGCCTGGTTTAAGTGCTGTTGAATCTTTTATACTATTTAAGTTTTGTGGGTCCATCCAACCTCTCGTAACTATTTCAGGCTTTGCTCCGCCATAATCAACAAGTAATGCTGTTAAATTTGATACAGGACGATCAATATTTCCTGTAATTGAAATCTTTGGTGTCCCGCTTATTCTCATATCTTTTTGTAATACCGGCATTGTATACACTAATCGATTTGCTAATTCTAATTCTGGGTTTGCTATTAATTGATTTGATTTCAGTTTTGCATCATCTACGAATGAGAAAACTTTATTTGCAGAGCCCATACTTAATGGTAAATTAACTGCTTTGTTACTTAAATACATACGAACTTTTGACGGCACAGCCGATGGATCCGGCCAGTTTTTTAATTTTTCCCAAGTTTTATTTTCACGTTGTACATCAACCATTGGTTCATTCATAATTCCATTTTCAATTCCATACAACCAATAATCGAGCCATTTATTTTGTGTTCTTTGCCAGTCATTCGTTGATGTCCCACCGTGTCCACCTTGATGTAACCACATTTTACGAGGAACATTATTTTCTCCAAGTGCATCCCACCATTGCGCGAACTGCTTCGTCTTAACATTCCAATCATTTAAGCCATGAACAACAAATACGCTTGCTTTTACATTTTTAGCATCTTTTACATAATTACGTTTATCCCAAAAATCATTATAATTACCTGTTTTCCGGTCCTGTCCAGCTGTTAGCTCTTTTATTACTTGTCCGCAAACTTCAGGATTTTCTCTTGTTAGTACTGCTTCTGCCATATTATCTGTATCTTCTCCTTGGTATCCACCTGGCGCAATGACTGCACCGTTTGCACGATAATAATCATACCAACTACTAATCGCTGCGATTGGAATAATTGTTTTTAACCCTTCAACACCAGTCGTCGCAACAGCATTCGGTAACGTACCATTATAAGATACTCCTGTCATACCTACATTTCCTGTTGACCAATCAGCTTTAACTTCCTCACCATTTTCTGTATATGCTTTCGCACGTCCATTTACCCAATCAATAACAGATTTTGTCCCTAATATTTCTTGCTCATCCCCAGTAGTTGGACATCCCTCTGATTTGCCAGTTCCGATACTTTCACCTAAAATGACTGCATAGCCTCTTGGCACATAATAATTGCCGTACGAACCAAGATTAACAGCTCCATACGGTTTGCTTTCATACGCATACAATTCTTCATCTACATTATATACAGGTACATCTTTTAAACCAGATCGATATGGGCTCATTTCATATATAACAGGAACTTTCACATTAGGATCTGTTTTTGGACGCATAACCTTTACTGATACACGATCCTTTTTTCCATCTCGATCACTATCAACTTCCGTCTCTACAAATAGATTTTCGATAATTGCTTCATCAAGCGAGTAAATCGGCTTTGTCATCCCATTTTCTAATTCGATCTTCGTATTCGATTGTAGTCCTTCTGCAACTTTCCCATTTAACTTCACGTCATTCTCATTTATGTAGTTTGTTTCTTTCTTGTCTGCATACGCAGTCATACTAGAAACTCCTGATGTAACTGATAAAGATACGATTGTCGATAATGTAATTGCTATTTTCTTTTTCCCCATATTCTTTCCTCCCCATATATGTCTCCTTTTTACTATACAACAAAATTACTGAAAATTCAGTTTATATTTATTCGATAACTTGAAAAATGGGTAGAACATCCTTCAAACGAGCTTTCGAGATTATATATTCTAATTTCCTACTCTCATATAATCAATAAAAAACATCGCCTAATAATAGACGATGTTTCTAATAGTATTGAATTAGTCATTCTTCATATTAATATAAAATCGTATATCTCCCTCTATTGTATAGACACCATAATCTAAACCATGTCTTTCTAAAATACTTTTCACGATCGCTAAACCTAGTCCTGTACCGGAATGGTCTTTACTACGAGAAGATTCTAAGACGTAAAAAGGTTCCCAAATTTTATCGATATCTTTCATATGTTCTACATTCATACCATTTTGGATTTGAAAATATACACTGTCATTTCGTTCTTCTAAAGTAATTTTTATATGTTGATTTGCTGTATATTTTATCGCATTAGATATTAAATTTTGAAACACCATTCTCATTTTATTTATATCTGCATAAATAATTGCATCGCCAACATTATAGTTCACATGCAAATCAATTTCTTTCGATTCCAGTTCAATCTTATGCTTATCTAATATACTTTGGACTAGTGATACGATAGGAAATTGTTCTTTTTGTAAAACATCTCTCTCTAGTTTAGCAAATCGTAATAACTCTTCAATTAAATTCGAAATGTGATCCGTTTGTTTAATAATAGTATCTATGTATGTACCATCATCTAAACCATCTTTTATTCCCATAGAATATGCTTTTACTAATGCGATTGGAGTTTTTAATTCATGCGTTACATCACCCATAAATCGTTTTAAATGTTCATTTCGATCTGTTAAATCTTCATGTGCCTCATGTAATTTATCACTCATGACATTAATACTATTAGCTAATTCCCCTATTTCATCATTCGTTTTCACTTTCGCTCGTTCAAATTTCAAATTTGAAATATCCTCTGCCACTTCACTTAATTCTTTCAATGGTCTAGTGATTGTTGTTGAAAGTATCCATACAAGTACGATAATGAGAAAAATCGTAATGCCTAAAATGTACAAATAAAATGTATTTAACGTTTTTATGACTTCATTAGAATTTGCGATCGAAACCCCTACTAAAATCAACATATCGTCTTTCGCAATGTATTTCACAAAAAAGCTAGATTTCATCTTCTCTTGATCATATATTTTATTCGATTGCCCGAAGTGCTTTACTTTCGTTATTTCTTCTTTAGTAATCCAAAGTTTATTAAGGGCAACCCTTTTTCTTGAAAGTTGCATACGTAATTCATCATTAATATGATCTTCAGAGTCTTTTATGGATGTATACGCAATCGTAACATTTCCTTCATTTTCAATGCTAGTAATTGCTTCATCCAGTTGTTTACTCGGTATGGACTGTATTTGTGCTGTTATACCTTCTAAGCTTTCTCGCGTTTTGTAAATATTATATTTCGGTAAAAGATAGTTAATTAATAATAAAGAGATTGTAAAAATAAGAATAACAGTTAAAGAAATGCTGAGAAATAGCTTTTTTCCAAGTTTATTCACTTTGCTCCTCCAAACTATATCCTAGCCCGCGGTGCGTCTTTATGATATTCTCTCCTACTTTTTTACGTAATCTTCTTACATGTGTATCAACAGTTCGCTCTTCACCAAAATAGTCAAATCCCCATACGATATCTAACAATTTTTTACGAGTTAAAATCATGCCTTTATGATTTAAAAAACACTTTATTAATTCTAGCTCTGTTTTTGTAATATCTAACTCTTTGTCATTTTTATAAACTTTATTTTTAGTGAAATCTATTTTCAAATCTTGAACTTGAATGACATCATCGTGCTGTATTAGCTTTTTCGCTCGCGTAATGAGTACGCCTGGATGAAATGGTTTTTTTACGTATTCATCTGCCCCACTTTGAAGCGCTGCTAATTCATCTTCACTTTCACTTTTCGCCGTAAGCATTAATACCTTTACGCTTGAATTCTTTTTTATTTCTTGACAGACAGTAATACCACTATGTTTCGGCATCATCCAATCTAAAATAGCTAAATCAATTTTTTCATCAAAAAATATTTGAAGTGCTTCCTCTCCATCTTTCGCTAATAAAACTTCGAAGCCTTCTTTCTCAAAATAAGCTTTTAAAATTCTTAACATATCTTGTTCATCATCTGCGATTAATACTCTCATGCATTATCCTCCATTGCTTTTAAACAAAAACCAATTGTATTATACAACTTCTTTGTTACATCAATGTGACAGAAAAATATTTGAACCTTTTAAGGGTATAGTAAAGACGAGGTGTTGTATTATGATTAAAAAAATCGGGGTCATTACTCTTCTCTGCTTCTTATTATCAACAAATGCGCTCGCAAATACAAATCAACAAATTGAAGTATTTGATTGTCAAAAAGAAATGGTCATTCAAAAACAATCTTTAGATCCAGCTATTCAAAAAGAAGCTGTTCAATATGCTAAATCCATTACTGGCCCATTTAAAAACTTAAACGTCGTTCCAAAAGATGGTCATATGATAAAAATTCCTTTATCTAAACCAGTTTCTATTACAAATCAATGGTTACATACAACAATTGATGAAGTACTAATTCTTCTACCACTTAATCAAAAGCCTTATATTATGCTTTACGATGATGAAAATAATCCGCACTTTTATTATGTAAAAGGTGATCCGAAGGGATTATTGAAAGAAATGAATGTTAAATTATAGTTTAATAAAAATCCCACAAATATCATTTGCGGGATTTTTATTTATAAGTTAGCAACTGCATTTTTATTTAAAAAATGAATAACCTGTCTTTTATGATGGTTATCATGATTTACAAATTCTTTAATAATATATATAAGAGAATAAGGCGTTCCAGTATGAGGACAGTGTGATACCCCATTAGCCATTAAAGGATTCTTTAGATTTCCAGCAGGCAGTAATCTAAGTTCTTTTACGAGTAACTCTCTTTTAGCTTTTGCTTCTTCAAGAAGTCTCATCTTAGATATTCCAGATTTAGCATAATTAGATGCTAGTTTATTATATGTATCAAAATCAGGAAACTCCATTGCCTGTCCTTCTCGCACTGATGATAATGTCTCACGTAATAGATAGTCATCCCAGTTCATAATATGACATACGATCTCACCAACAGTCCATTTCCCCTCTGATATTGGTGCCACCCACAATTCCTCTTTCATACCTTTCAATGTATTTATCCAAATTGAATATTCATTGAAATCATTAATAATTTTATTTTCTCCCATTATCCAATTCCCCATTCTAATAGTAGATTCATATAAATTATACCACCCATCCACCTAAAAATAGAACGAAAGTTCCGATAGAAGAGTTAAATAATAATTAACTACATCCTTTTATATATGTACACATAATGACTCGCTCCTACATATTTTGTCCCTTTCACAAATCCACTTGAAGTATAAAATTTGTCTCCCTGTTCTGTATCTGTATGCAAGACAACAGTATTAAAATATTTTTTCGCATCGCTTAAAATTCGCAATAACAGTAACCTCCCTACTCCTTTCCTTCGGTATTCTTTTGCAATATAAAATTTCCTTACCCTACCAATCTTATTGTTTTCTGTATATGGATCCTCATTTACCCCTCCTATTCCAATTAACTTTTCCCCTTGAAAAATACCATATAAACATTCACCAGTTTTATTAAACATGTTTATTTTATTTTCATATTCACTTATAAGTCTTATTAGGAAATGAAATCCTTCTTCTTTGCTTTCTTGGACAAGATAATCGTGTTCATATATCATTAAATCTTCTATTTGTTGAATATGTATATCTTTCAATTGATTTCCCCCTTAATTTGAAAATACATAAAAATGCTCAAGAATCATTTATTCTGAGCATTTTTATGATTGTTACTTTATTCAATTCGTAACATGCTTATTCTTTACTTCAGGCAATATCCCCTTCAACTCCAATAAATCATCTATTACTATATCCGCCTGAGCAAGTTCATCTTCTTGTGCAAAATCAAAATTACATCCAATCGCAATCAAGCCATTATCTTTCGCTGCACGTATATCAGATAAACGGTCTCCAACTACAGCTGCTTCTTTTATATCATATTTGTTTAAAATACTTTTTACTAAGTCGCTTTTATTAAGTGAGTTTATTTGTTCAATACTAAATGTTTCAGTAACCCATTGGTCTAAATTATAATAAGATACGATTGCTCGTAAATATTCAGTTAAACCATTGCTAGCAATATATATTGAACAATTATTTTCTTTTATATATGTAAAAATTTCTTTTACATTCGGGTATAAAGCACCTTTTCCACTCTTAATATTTTCAATTAATCTTTCTAAAAAATATGCATCGGTTTGTTCTCTTACTTCAAGAGAATGATCTGGTAGTAAAGCTTCCCAAACTTTCGGTAACGGCACACCCATGATTTCACGGTATTTATCAATAGGTGTTACTGTATCCCATAATTGTAATGAACGTAAATGATCAAAAGTATCATCTAGCGATAATTCTAAAATTTTATCAGTTTGAAATAACGTTCCGTCCATATCAAAAATTAATGCTTGTAACATTTCATTCTCTCCTTTTGAACTATAAGTATGACTCGATATCTTTTTCAGCATCTCAACGATAATTTCTGAACAATAATTTGCGGCAGTTCTTGCGAAATCATCATAGGAAACTTGAGCTTCATCGTCTGCACTGTCCGAAATACATCGTATAACGAGAAACGGTATATCATTTATGTGCGCAACATGTCCAATTGCTGCGCCTTCCATTTCTGTACAATGTGGTGCATAATCGTCTATTAATTTCGCTTTTAGTTTTGAATCCTCAACAAAACATTCACCGCTGACGATTCTTCCTTCATGAACTTCCATATGTAAATTACTACTATTGCATGCAATACGTGCTAACTCTACTAATTCCTTACTTGCGACAAATTCTTCTTGGAACGGGAATAAGTTTTTCATTTGAGTTTTACTTACATCATGATGGGTAACATTCGTTGAAATAACGATATCACCAACTTTTACATCTGGGTGTAACCCTCCAGCAACACCCGTATTGATGATAGCATCTACATCAAATTTATGAATTAATGTTTGCGTACATGCGGCTGCATTTACTTTCCCTACACCAGAACGTGTAATAATTACTTCTGTTCCCATGAATTCGCCAATGTAAAAGGGCATTCCCGCAATCGTGTGTTCCTCTTGTATAGCTAGTTTTTCTAAAAGTAAGTCTATTTCAATTTGCATTGCTCCGATAATGCCGATTCTGTTCATGAATGTAGTCTCCTTTATTAATTAATCCCTTTAATTCTTTCAGACATAACGGACAATAAAAATTTCGGAAGTACGAGTTGTCTCTTTAACCTTTTCGGCTGTGAGAGTAACCTATATAGCCATTCAGTTCCTGTATCCCTCATAATTTTTGGCGCTCTTTTTACAGTACCAGATATTATATCAATCATGCCTCCTATACCAATAGATAACGGAACGTTTAATGTTTGTATGTTTTCATAGATGAATTCTTCTTGTTTTGGTGAACCTAGTCCTACTAGTAGTAAGTGCGGCTTGAATTGCTTAATTTTCATTTTTACTTCTTCTATTTCTTCGCCATTTACAAATCCATGCTGTCCTTTAAACTGTGTTCCTGGGAACTGCTCATTTAATTTTTTTAGTGCCTTTTTATTACTTTCTGGCGCAGCTCCAAAAAGAAAGACACGGTATCCATTGTCGTTACAATATTTGATTAAATCGTGAGTGATATCTGCCCCAGTAACACGTTCTTTCAAAGCTCCTTTTAATATTTTCGAGCCAATTATGACGCCAATCCCATCCGCTGTTATTAAATCCGCAGATAGTAACATCTTTTTAAACTGCTTTGATTTTTTCGTATTTTCCTTTGCAGACATAACAATTTCAGGATTTGCAGTTACTACAAACCTTGGTTTCTCTTGCTGTTCATGTAGCCAATCTTTTAATAACCTTATAGCTTTTTCATATTCTAAAGTTGAAAAAGGTATCCCCTTTATAAGTTGGTAATCCACTATACTCTCCCCTTACATAAGTTGCAAATATTCATCAATATCTTTAGAAATTTGTTTATAAGCTTTATCCCAGAATGTATAACTTGTTATATCTATTTCAAAATGTTTTTTCATAAGCTCTTCCACTGGAGATTTTCCTGTTTCTCGTAAAAACTCTTTATATTTTGAATGAAAAGTACTTTTACTTTCTTGAGCTATTTCTAATAAACTAAAACTAGCTAAATACCCAAATGTATATGGATAATTATAGAAAGGAACATCTGCAATATAAAATTGAACATATTTCATCCAAACAAACGGCTGATATTCTAATAATGCATTCCAGTATGCTTTTTCTTGCGCTACTATAGATAATTTCTCAATTTCATCAGCACTTAAGGGGCCTTCTTTACATTTTTCATAAAAATTCTTTTCAAATTCAAATGATGCTCGAATTGCCATTACATAATTAAAACAGTTTCTTATTTTCCAACTAAGCAATGACTTTTTTATATCTATATTATCTGTTGTTTGAATTAAATAGTTTATAAGCACAGTTTCAAAGAAAATAGACGCCGATTCAGCCGTACTCATTGGCAAATAATCATCTAAAAAAGAAGTAGATTGCTCAAAACTCATATTATAAAAATGCCAAGCATGTCCTAGTTCGTGCGCAAGTACTCTTACACTATCAATACTTCCGTCATAACGCATAGAGATTCGTGATTCTTTTTCACTGAAAAAAGGAGCACAAAATCCACCAGGTGGTTTATTATCTCTCGGTTCCGCATCCACCCATCCACTCTCTATTGCATTCCGTGCAAATTCTGCTAATTCTTTATCTATATGTTCAAACGCATCGTATATGTTTTGAACTGCTACTGAAAAAGGGATATGAACCTCATTATTCTCCTTTACGGTCATAAGTTCATGCCATGTAATCGAAGCTTTCCCCTTCTTATACACGTTTAAAGCACTTACTAATGTATCAAGATTTTCTTCTGTCGCATTCCACATTTGTAATAATACAGTTTCAGAAATACCATTCGCATGTAGAGATTGCGTTAAAATCTCTCTATCTTCTAATTCATTACTATTTGTATTGCGTAATCTCCCTATTTGATTTAAGACAGTAGCGAAGATTTCTTTTTCCTTATGTAAGGCACCTGTTAATAACTCGAATACTTCTAATCTTTCCTTTTCATTATCACTATTCATTGCAATATGATTTGCTTGGCCAAATGATAATTGCTTATTATTGTGCTCTATTTCTATCTTATTCCTTAATTGTATGTACATATTTTCCCATGCGTTAAGTTCATCTTTTAATAACTTAGTATTATCGGAAGTTTTCACTTCACTTTGTTGTATTACTTGCTGCACTTCTCTTTTCAAATCTTTTACTGTCGCAGACGCTATAGCAAGTTCAGATGTAACACTTTCTTCAGCCGATCGGCAATACATATAGTATTCTGCTTTTTCAATAGCTTGTATAAGTTTTGAAAGAATCTCTACATCTTTTGTCACATAATATTGTTCTTTGAACCCCAATATTGGAGTTAGAATATCCTCAATTGGATACAATCGATCTAAATCCCATCTAGCAATTTCATGCATTTTTTAGCCGCCTCCTATTTTTACAAATAGTTACAGATATTTCTCCCTACACAATTATATATGAAACAAGAAAATTTTAATATCTTTAAATTTTTAGATTTCTATAAACGCATTCTTATTTATATTCTTTTCCTCTGCTACTAAAACGCACATAACATAAACATATGAATGCTACGGCTACTGGAATCAGTATTACTCCTCCAATAAAAGGGTAAACAACTAAACAACATATAAAAGCTACGATAGAAAAAATTTTACCTAACCTATTCTTTATTAATTTCATTCCAGCCGCAGTACCGACTATATATGTTACAATTCCTAACGAATTTGGTATTAATACAATTTTATCTATACTAATATGAAAAATAAAACTTATTAATAAACCTATTATTGCAATGTAACCAACAACTTTTACTGCATTTGTTGGTGTTTCTCTTTTTTTATTAATATGTGCTAAATAACGAGGTGCCACTTCTTCTTTTCCTAGTGAATAACCTAAGCGCCCCATACTTGCAATAAATGCATTTGTCGTCCCTAAACAAATGATAAAAGCTACAAATCCAATTAGCCATGCAAATTGGTCGCCTAATGTTTGCTTAATTACAAGCACGAGAGCTGTAGTATTATCAGCATTAATATGATAGGATTTCGTTCCAATTACTGATAATGCAATACCAATATATAAAACTCCAATAATAAAAATGGCAAATGTCGTTGATAAAATAATATTTCTTTTTCTAGGTGTTTTAAATTCTGGAGCTAAACTTGCAATAGCTTCCCAGCCGAAAAAAGACCAAAAAATTAATAAAGATGCATCTAAGATCATATTTACTTCTTGCATAGAAATATGTATATTTATATTTTTCATTTCAATATAAGGTAGTGAACTAATAACTGTTACAATTAAAATAAAGAAAGTTAATACACCAATACATATTTGAAACGATCCACTCATTTTTAACCCGTATAAATTGAAAACTATTGAAATACTTAAAATAATAAATGCTATAACGTAAGAGAAATACGGTGATAAAGCAAATACTTTCACTATATACATTCCACCAGTCATTGAGACAACAATTTGTCCAACGCTACCTGCAATAAAGAAACACCATCCTATAATAGCACCTAGATTTTTACCGAAAGCTTTTTCTGCAAACGTGGCAATTCCACCTGCACTTGGGTACTCAATCGATAAAAAAGCGAATGTGAATGCAAGTGGAATACTAAGTAATATCATAATAAGCCAAGAAACAATCGCATTCCCTTCTGCTACACTTGCTGTCATACCAGGTAATATAAGAATTCCCGATCCTAAAACCGCTCCGACGTATAAGGCTGTTCCTTTTGTAATAGAAATTGTTTCATCAAAATGATTAGACATTACATGCACCTCCATTTATATTTTAATTATAGAAAGTTATCAGTCTATTCAATATACAAAAGTGTATGTAATTTAACGTGAGATTTTATATTATGTATTTATTTCAGAAATTTACTTTCAATTTTGCAAAGGAGCATTATTCATGGATGAAATTGATAAAAAAATAACCCTATTACTACAAGAAGATGCCAGAATGACAATTACAGAAATGACCGAACACTTACACCTCAGCCGCCCTAGTGTTACCGAAAGACTAAAGAGATTACAAGATACTGGAATAATTGAAAAATATACCGCACGGATATCATTAGATGCAGTTGGAAAATCAATTCAAGCATTTTTAAGAATTGAAAATCTAAAGATTCCTTGTAAAAAATTCGAGAAAAAAATCTACGAAGAATATAGAATACTCGAATGTCATCGAGTAACAGGTGAAAGCAGCTATTACTTAAAAGTAGCAGTTCACTCTATGAAGGAATTAGAGGAATTAATTGATATCGTTATACCATTTGGAACAGTCAAAACTTCGATGATTTTATCTTCACCGATACCATATCGACCAATTATTACTGATTAATAAGAAAAAAGGATTGATCAAAAGATCAATCCTTTACTCTACCTCATTTAAGAAGAACAATGTTAACGCACCAGGTCCTGTATGCGCTCCGATTGCTGCTCCAATTGTATTTACGATAAATACTTCACAGCCAAATCTTTCTGTAATTAATCCTTTTAATGCTTCAGCTGTTTCTAAGTCATCACCGTGGGTCATAGCGATTGTTTGATCTTTAAGATCTTTTCCGCGCTCTTCCATAATATCTACAATTCGGCTAAGTACTTTCTTTTTCCCACGTACCTTTTCAAGTGGTACAAGCTTTCCTTCTTGCACGTTTAAGATCGGTTTAATGTTTAGTAAACCACCGATAAAACCAGCTACTTTACTTAAACGCCCACCTCTCACTAAGTACTGTAAGTCAGCTACAGTGAAGATATGTTCTATATGGTTCATTAGAAAATCGACACGTTTTAAAATATCTTCTTTTGATGCGCCGTCTTTCGCCATTTTAGCCGCTTCTAATACGACCAGCCCTTGACCAAGCGAAGCACATTTCGTATCAATAATTTCTAAATCTAAATCTGCATATGTTTCTTTCACTTCTTCTTTAATAACAACTGACGATTGATATGTACCAGATAGTTCAGATGAAAAAGCTAAATATATACAAGGATTACCTTCTTTTGCATAAGAAACAAATTTTTCTTGGAAAGTTTCAAGTGATGGCAATGACGTTCTATAAACTGCGCCTTCTCTCATGTTTTGCAATAATGTAACTGACTCTAATGTAACTCCATCTAAATACTCTGTTTCTGCTTCATCATAAACACGGAGTGGAATTAAATCAATATCATATGCTTGCAGCAATTCTACCGGTAAATCCGCTGCACTATCCGTAATGATTTTAACACCCATTTTTAAACCTCTATTCTGTTATAAATATAAAAAATATAAAATAAAAATAGTACTTTTAAATTATATACGTAAAACTTAAATGAAGAAAGGAAAAGACTTTATATTGTATGCACTATTCTTCAAAACTTGAACTGTTATTAAAAATCATCTAAATTTAACCGCTTTACATTCTGTATAATACAAATATATCGAATTTTCCAAAGGAGTGATACAAATGAGTATTCAATTAGCCACCTCTAATAATTTAGAATGGATTAATAAACAATATGACTCAATAGGATTTGTACGAAGTGATTTAAATCGAGAGAAAGTCGCAATCATTACATACAACAATGAATATGCAGGTGTTGGTCGTTTAGTCCAAATAGATAAAGATACTATAGAAATGGGTGGGATTTTTATTCTCCCTCAATTTAGGGGTCTACAATTAGCTGGGGAACTTGTTTCATTTTTAGTAGAAACTGCGAAGAAATTACAAGTACAACATGTATATTGTCTTCCTTTTGCAAAATTAGAAGAATTTTATAAAAAATATGGCTATACTGAGGTCGATACTACGAAAGAAGTAGTTCATCCAATTATTCTAAAAAAATATAATTGGTGTTTAGATCATTATGATAAGCATGTTTTATTATGTAAGCTGTAAGTGCGCCTAAAAAGATCGTATATCAAAATATAAATTATTTCTCCCACTCAAATAAAAAACGTACTTTTTTTGATCACCATCAGCTTCTACAAGAGATAGAATTACTACTTTTTCTCCTAACATTACATTCGTATAAAAGATTATTTTTTTAAGTTAGCTTAAATCGTATTCCAATAAACTAATCAGAAGACGTATTCCTATAAAATACAATTAAGTAATAAAAAGGAGCGTTATTCATGATAGATGTAGTAAGACTCGTTATCTTTATTGTAGTTGTAATTGGTGCCATTATTAACATTTACCTAGAGTTTAAAAAACCTAAAAAAAGTATATTCTCAATCGTTTTTCTATCAGTACTCTTTATCGGAGCATCAGGTTTAATCAAAGATATTTTATCTAAACTTATATCGTTATTTGATTAAAAATTACTGTTCCGTCAATAATGTAAATAACATGATTGTATTTCTCCATTCTCCCTTGGAGAGGAGCAGTTAGCTTTTGCTAGCTGCTCTTTTATTTAAAACGAATTCAACTATTATCCACAAAATAAGTATCATACGCCTTATCAAAAACATATCCTAGCTTTTCAGCTAGTTTAGCAGATGTAGTATTTGCTGCATCCCAGTTTGGATATATCTCTTTTTCTAAACAATCCAAGATTAATGCTGCACTAACTATAGTCGCCAATCCTTTTCTTCTATGATTACGATCAGTCGCCACTTCGATTTCAATACCATCATCATAAATGCTGTATGATGATGCACCGCATACAACTGCTCCGTTGTACAAAATACTATACCCTATACCTCGGTTTAAATAATCTTCTACTGATTGAAATTGACTTGTAAAATCTTCAGAAACCTTATGTAATGTAGGGATATTTACAATATGTTCATCTATTCTTCGTAACTCGTATCCTTTTGGAAGCGAAGATATAAAAGATTGTAATTTTGAACGATCAAAAACTTCCGCATTACGTTTGAATTTATAGCGTAAAAACTTATCTATTTTTCTTTCGTAACATGTTTCTAGGCGTTTTTTCCACTCTTCACTATTTGCGATTACTAACATTCTATCAGGAATGTTACGTATTAATTCTTCAGTTTCTTTCGCATTCGAATCCCCAGCGTAAAATGTAAAGATCCCTACCGTAACTTGCACTACTGTTGGATTTTCAAGATCATTTACCCAAGCAGTTCCCATATGTCCTTGTAAATAAGAAAGTAAAACAACATTATTGAAATCTTCGAACATAGTAACTAATTTTTCTCTCGTATATATATTCGCTTCATATATCATTCGCATTCCTTCTTTCGTTAGAATCAATGTACTTCTACTTTTTTCATAAGTCCTTTTATTCTACATATAAGCAAACTTCTACTAAACTTCATATTATTATAAATTATTCATAAATATAAAATTATTATAACATCTAATAATAAGTAAATGGCTGTCCTGTAACAAGGTTTACATATAATATACTTAATAATAATTCGCAATCTATATTTTATTATGTAAAAACCCTCAACATTAGTTTAAGGGTTCATTTAAATACATATGTTATAACTCATTCTTATAAACAAATGATTCTGTTCCTCCGTTTTTATATACTTTAGTCACTTGAACAACTGATGTGTACGTATTATCATCATTCGATATCATCTTTTTCATCTCTTCTATCTCAGTATTACCAGCTCCACTCTCGATTTCCAAACAGTTCGAGATGTTGAGATATCCACTCGATGCGAAAAGAATAATAAACGTAAGATCTGGGAAATTAATGAACAGTATTCCAAACTTTACAGGATTCGCAGCCGTATCAGATAAAACTAATCGAAAGTTTAATAGTTCAGGCACTTGAACAAAATCTTTAGAAACAATCGCTTCACCTATTATAGTAATTTGCTTTACGACATTCCCCATCTCATCTATAAACTCAGTACAACTAGGTGCATCAATTGTTTTTGCTTGTAGTGATACATTCAATTCAGGATTATGAAAGTCGAAAAAGAGTGTACTTCCCTCCGTTAAACATTGCGGACAAACATTTCCAAGTAGACTAAAATCCTCTTCAATAAATTTAACTTTCGTTTTACAACTACAAACTTTTCCTATTCGAATTGCATCAATCCTAGAACAATCTACAAAAATAACCTCATTATCCTCTTGTACGAAGGATACGATGCCATTCCTCTTATTAAATGAAAGAAAATAAGATACAACAATTTCGTTTCCGGCGATTACAATACTCTCAACTTTTGTAGAAGGCTCTAGATTTCGCAAAAATTCACAAATACTATTTTGGCAACATCGATAATTTCGTTTCGGCTCACAACCCACTTACACTCCATCCCTTCTCTATATATTTTATCTAATACATATAATATGAACGGCGTATAAAAAAGCTTGGACAATATAACTTTAAGCTCGGAATATAATTACTTACTCATCACATTAATAATGAAATTACGTCAATAATGAGTAATAACACATAAATTCTCCTATAAATACATATAACAATTTCATCTTTCATGAAAAAAACGTTATAATAAGGTGTAGCCTCTACGATTACGTTATAAAGGAGAATAAAACAATGGCTAAAATTAAAGTATACCAAGCAAAAGAAGAAAATATGGAAGCAGTAAAAAACATCATTGATGTTGAGGAACAAAATCCAACTGCTGAAAACTTACAAAATCTATATGCATGTGTATTAGAAACAGAAGATATGGCATTGCCTGAATCATACATTGAAGAAGATATCTTAATTGATTCTATGGAAGTTATGGTTAACGCTTCTCAAAGCAAGCTAAGAGACTTAGGTGCATACGATGTAATCGAAGTTCAAAACAAAGGTAAGAAAACACAAGTTTTATTATTAGCAGACGAAGAATACGAAATTATCGAAGGCTAATCTAAATCCGTACATACGAAAAAGCTACTTTCCAATTGGAAAGTAGCTTTTTCATTACGCTTTTGATGTTTCACTCTTTTTATTCGTTTGTTGTTTCTTAATTACCATGCGCTCATTTCCCATAAAGAAAATAAATACGAAGGCTAAACCTGCTGGTACTAATGCCCACATAAATGTTTGAACAATGGAGCTAGAAAGGGCGTCAATAATTTTATCTAATATTTGCGGCGGGATTTGAGATCTTGCCGATTCTGATAGGATAGCTCTTGAATCTCCTAAAGCGTTTGTATTCATTCCCCCGCTCATACCTTTAAATGCTTCTTCTAATTGATCTTGGAAACCTGTTCTTTGGATCATCCCGAAGATTGTAATACCTAGTGTCATTCCTAATGAACGAATGAAGTTACTCGTTGAAGTTGCAGATCCGCGCTGTTCCATACCGAAGTTGTGAATAGCTGCCATACTTAGTACAGAGAATGAGAAACCTACTCCAAAGCCAATAATAATCATATAAAGCGTTAGTAATATACGACTTGTTTCTGGCGTTAATGTGCTTAATAAAAATAGTCCAATTAGCATAATAACTGCAGAAATAATCATAATGTTTTTGTAGCTAAGCTTCGTCGTTAAAAATCCACCTAATTGCGCTGTTACGACTGATCCTAACATCATCGGTAAAAGTAATAATCCTGAGTTTGTTGCGCTACCACCGTATACACCTTGAATGAATAACGGTATGTATACAGTTGCTGACATAAATGCAGCACCGTAACATAATGCAATTATAGTACTCATTCCAAATAAACGTTGTTTAAACATTTCAAATGAAATAATCGGTTCTTCTACTTTACGTTCAATAAAAATAAATGCAATAATTAAAATAGCGAATCCGCCAAATAAACTTAAAATAAAGCTAGAATCCCAATCATACTTTTGTCCGCCAAGCTCTAAAGCAAACATTAAACAAACTACTGCACCAACTAAAGTAATTGCACCAAACCAATCAATTTTTTGCTCTCTATGAACTCGTGATTCTTTATAAAAGAATGTAATAAAAATAAGTGCTAAAACGCCAAGCGGTAAGTTAATGTAAAATACCCAGTGCCAGCTAATGTAATCTGTAATATATGCACCAAGTAACGGACCAAAAATACTTGATAAACCAAATACTGCTCCGAATAATCCACCCATTTTCCCGCGTTTTTCAGGAGGGAAAATATCAAAAACAATAGTAAACGCGATCGGCACTAATGCCCCGCCGCCAATACCTTGAATGGCACGATAAATACCTAACTGTGTAATATTTTCAGCAGTACCACAAAGTGCCGAACCAATCATAAAGACGATTAAACCAAAAATAAAGAATCTTTTTCTACCATACATATCTGATAGTTTTCCGAATATCGGCATACCTGCCATTTCTGCGACCATATAGGCAGAAACGACCCATACAAAGTTTTCAAGGCCTCCTAAGTCACCAACGATCGTTCCCATTGCTGTTACGACAATGGTATTATCCATTGATGCCATTAAAATACCTAGCAATAAGCCCGCCACAACAAAGCCGAGCTTATTATTCTTCTCAACCATAACCTTGCTCTCCCTCGTACTACTTATATTTGTTTATGCTCTTTTACAACTGCATTACCTTTTTGGTTAAAACTAGTATGATATTCTACAAAACTAATTTCACACCCTGGACCAATGGTAACGTTATTACCTCTTACTACTTCAGCGATAGTATGCTCTAAATAAATTTCATCTCCTTCAATGACAGACGTTTGGAGGCTTCCTGCGTGACTTGTAAATGGAATAAATCTCGCTTTTTTACGAACAGTAATCTTTTTACCGCCGATTTCTCTCACTTTACTTCCTTCATAACGAAGTGAAATTTCAATATTTTCAGCATTAAGTAATCCATCACTTTCAAGACCACCAGTTAGTGATAGTTCTTCAACTTCGATATCTCCTTTCACATTTAAAGCGCCTTTCACATCTACGAAATCACCAGTAAACTTCCCTTTAACTTCTATCATACCTCTTACTTTCGTTTTTTCAATATGAGCATCACTATTCATTTGTGTATTTCCGTATATTTTTACATATTCCGCAGTTACATTTCCTTGTACTTCACTATCTCCATACACGACATAATTTTTCACTTTCATATTACCTTGTACATCACTCGTTCCGTACGTTTTAAATTCATTACAATTCATATCATTAGAAATCGTTCCTTCGCCGCGTATCTTCACTTTGTTATAATCCCCGCCTGCTGAACTACCAGAGCCATTGACAGTAAGACTATGTTGATGTTCCATATTACTTTTCCCCTCCCATTAAACCTGCTTAATTTCTTTTACATTTGCGCTTTTATCGACAGTCAGAACACCCGTATATTCAATGAGTTCAATCTCGCAGTTCGCTCCTACTGTCACATTGTTTCCTCTTACCGTTCTTATGTGAGCATAATCAATATCAATATTGTCACCTTCTAATAGTTCAGCCTCTAACTGCATACCAAATACTGATTTAAACAGTCTACTAAAAGTACTTAGTCTATGTTTTACTTTAATCGTTTGACCACCAATTTCTTTCGCTCGACATGTACCGTGAATATTAATATTTATTTCATCGGCGCTTAATAATCCACCAATTGTAAATTGGCCTTCTGAAGAAAAAGTATCCACTTCACAATTACCATCAATCGTCGCTTGACCATTGACTTTAAACTCTTCACCAGTTACATTTCCACCTATCGTACCTTTTCCTGCAATTTTCAAACTGTTCGCCTTCACATCTTGCGTAATTGTTGCTTTTCCATCAATGCGCATCGTTTCTGCATGAACTGTGCCATCGACTTTACCCGATCCACTAATTCTTGCATTGCTACTTTTCAAATTTCCAGTAACAGCACCGTAACCGTTACATTCAAACTGGTCACATTCAATATTTCCATTAACAGTCCCTTTTCCATTTAATTGCACTTTATGAAACTCGCCGCCATTCGATGAACCGTAACCATTTATAATCAAATTATCTGTACGCATACTTTCTCCTCCACTACAACAGTTTAGTTTTTAATGCTTCGGTATATTTCATAATCGCTTCGCGTAAAACAATTTTGGTTCCTTTTTCAAAAATTAAATCATCCACGTTTGAAACTAAAAAACATGTAGAAATCCCTAACTTTCGAACGATGATTAAATCACAAGTTTTATGCTTAATCGCTTCATAATTTTCACGTAAAACTTGCAGGACCATTTTTCCTTCTTCTAAACTAATCTCTCCTGATTGTAGTAATTCTTCTAACATATACACATAAAGAATATCTACAAATTGAAACTCTGTTGTTTTATTCGTTTGTTCTATGAAGAATTGTAAAACTGGCTCTGATGCAATCCCTTTACGTAAGACGTCTTCCTTAGTTAAAAGAATTTCACTTACACTCGGTGAAAACATATTCGCTAGTTCATCAAGGGATAAATCTTCTTTCATCGTTTGAATTTTATCAATACGCTCTAATATCTTTTCTTTCGGAAAAAATGTCTCTTGACCCGTGAATGTTGACTTTCGTACAAACCAATCTTCCGGTATTAAATTTTTTCTTTTCCACCTATATAACTGTCCGTATGAAATACCAGTTAGTTCTAATAAATCTTTTTTTGAAATTAAATCTGTACTCAACTGTATAACACTCCTTCCTGATAACAATGTAACATAACACTGTTACGCTGTAAATAGACTTTTATCACAAGTAACGTAACAATGTGTAAAACAACCCTATTTCACACAAAAAAAAAGAGTTCTCACGCATCCTATAAAATGCGTAAAAACCCTTATATATCAACATGTAAACCATATTTCATAAAAATCAATCCACCCTTGTGAATTAATCATTATATTTTGTACTTTTTCGTGAGAAGTTACTTGTTGTTTGTTCCGGTATAAAGGAATAATATGAATTTGACGTAACAATGTACTCTCAATATCGCGTAACAATGTAACTCTTTTTTCTACTTGTTCTTGTTTAAAATACGGTGACAACGTTTTATGAAAGTCCATGTTGCTTTGCCCATGAATAAAGCTATTTTTTGTTAGAAACATATATAGCAGACTATCTTCAATTCGTTCGCTAATAGTTGCACTATCATGCATCATATCAGCCTTTTGTATCGTACTGATCTCCAACAGCTCTTCTATTTCAAGAAAATTAGTTTCTACACGAATCCCGTACTTCGCACACTCTTTTTGTATCCATATTGCATCTTCTACGTGATCTCGTCCTGTAAACGTGTAGAGTTGCAACACTTCATATTGATACATACTCCTTTTCATTAAACTAGCAATATCTTCCTCAATCTCTACTATGCTTTCATTTGCTAATATTAGTTTCTTCGCTATTTCTCCACGTTCACCGCCGATCTCTTGAACAATTTTATCGCCATGAATAATTTTATATAGCGCCTTTCGAAACAACTCATCTTGCATTGGCCCTTCTTTTACAAGATTACACGTTACATATGTCACGTTCGATTCAAGCCGAGACAACTCTTTATTAGGCTTTTCTTTATCTTTATACTGCGCCTTTACTAATACATCATACGTATTTACATTTTGCTCTACATTCATTAGTTCAATTCGGTCAAGAAAAGGTCTTTCACGATAATATAAATCATTCACTTCTAATACAAATAACTGTGCATTTTTCTCACGTAATATAAAAGGACCTGTACCAATGAAGATTCCTGTTTCATCTTCATGTACGATAGAACATTGTTCTGCACTTAGCATATGTAAAAACATCCTATTTTCCGTATGTAATTGAATTTCAACAACATATTCATCCACTGCACGAACATTTTCAACATGTTGTAACATCCATGCGTGTGGGTTGTTTTCAGCTTCCATAAATCGATTCAACGAATGTATAACATGATGTGCAGTAAGTCGTTTTCCATTATGAAGATATACGCTTTTTCTTAAATAAAATGTCCAAACCTTGTCAGCATTATTATATTCCCAGTGAAAAGCAAGCCTTGGTTCTATACAATTTGTTTCCTCATTTACATATACGAGTGTATCAAAAATATGTTTAACCATATGACATTCTGAGCGCATTGTAGCGTAAACCGGATCTAAAGCGATGTCCAGGTTCATCTGTACTTGCAAACGAAGTACGTCTTTTCTTCCTTCAGGTGTCCGTTCTATTTGATGACCAAATATTGAATCTACCCAAACTTTATACTCTTTCTTTACTAATGGAAATTGTGAGCTGTAGCGTTCTACAAATGAGATTCCACTTTTCACATCTCCTTTTTTCGTTAGTTCTTTTCCTCTTTCTAAAATTAGTGGAATTGGTTGCTTTTGAAAGATTAATTTAGAACGATTCCCTCTCCCGCGTCCTGGAAACCAAGTAATCCAACGTAGTTCTTCTAATTTTTTTATTATTAATTTACTATTACGCTCCGTACAAAATAATGTTTCGGATATATTTTGCACTGTTATTTCTAATTGTTCTCCTTCTTTTTCCCTTTTGCCATAGGCAATCCATAGTTCAATGTATTGATCTAAAATAAACATCATATTCCCCCTAAAAGGTGAAAAATACTCCTTATTCTTTCTACCCTTTTTCCAATTCTCCTTTCATCTTATCATTTCAATATAGAAAGGAGGAAATAATATTGAATCATCTCTTATTACGTTACAATAAACCAATCATCATTAGACTATGCGGTGAATTATTAACTCGAACAACAGAATCCATGTTAGCCATCATTATGATTATTTACGTTAATAAAATGTTAAACGGTAATATAATAATAACCATGCTCATTTTCGGATTACAACCGCTTTCAGATATTGTATTTACAATTATTGCTGGGGGAGTTACTGATAAATATGGACGAAAAAAAATTATGTTACTCGGCTTATTACTACAAGGCATTGCAATCGGCTGCTTCGTCTTTGCTCAATCCGTTTTTATATTTGCATTGTTATACGTCATAAATGGGGTTGGCCGTTCCTTATATATTCCCGCTCAACGGGCACAAATTGCTGATTTAACAAAACAAAAACAACAAGCAGAAATTTTTGCTCTTTTGCATACGATGGCTGCAATCGGTTCCGTGATTGGCCCTTTAATTGGTACTATTTTTTATCGGACTCACCCTGAATATGTATTTACGGTGCAAAGCATTGCACTTATAGTATATGCAGTCGTTATTTGGACGCAACTTCCAGAAACCGCTCCAGCAATGACAAAACCAACACAAAAACTTGAAGTATCATCTCCAAAACAATTTGTACACAAACATTACACCGTTTTAGCACTGATGATTACTACACTTCCTATTAGCTTTTTTTATGCACAAACTGAGACAAATTATCTTATTTTCGTGAAACATACACTTCCGGATTTCGAACGCATAATCGTGTTTATTACAACATGCAAAGCTATTATGGAAATCACTCTACAAGTTTTTCTCGTGAAATGGTCTGAACGATTTTCAATGGCGAAAATTATTCTTATTTCTTACACCTGCTATACAATAGCTGCCATTGGCTACGGGCTTTCAGAAATAATCGCTTCATTATTTTTCACATTACTCTTTTTAGTTATTGGGGAAAGTATTGCTTTAAACCATTTATTTCGATTCGTTTCAGAAATCGCTCCTACAGATAAACGTGGATTGTATTTTTCAATTTATGGATTACATTGGGATATATCTCGAACGTGCGGTCCTGTTATTGGTGCGGTTTTACTAAGTAAACTAAACGGTAGTATGCTATTTTATATTTGTGCTTGTTTCTTAGTATTCGGAGGCATTATTCAAGCGCTGTTTATTCAAAATGTAGAGCGTAGTAAAATAAATAAAGATGTTTCAGAGCATACTCCTCATATTTTATAGGATGCTTTCTTTATAAAAAGAAGGATGTCACAAAATCTCAAGACTTTTGTGACATCCTTTTTATTACCCTGCCATTTTATTAATACTATCCTCTGGCGAAAATAACGAAATATGATTTACCTTACCAGTCGATTTTGGAATAATGAATTTTAACTCAAACTGATTGTTTACTTTATATACATATATTTTATCTTCCCCATTTACTTTAACTGAAGCTGGTTTTCCTAATGCTTTCTCTATTTCTTGTAATGTAATTGATTTTAGCTCAGCATGATAGGAGCGTACATCAAAAACTTGTGATCCTTTATTAAAACCGAAGGAAACATTTTTATTTGTAAAAGTTGCGTACATTCCGTTACCTGCTTGTTCCGTTTTATCTGCTTTCCCCCAAGCTTTTTCTATTTCTTCAATATCTCCTGTATGTGCTGCGAACGGAACGTTAGGTACTTTTCCTTCTTTCGCTAGTTCAAACAAATCTTTAACATAGTTAATTGATTTTTGATTTATTACTGTATCTTTCGTGCTTGAATCAGTCTTTGGTTTTGTTGATCCTTCATTATTTGATTTTGCATCAGGTTCTTTCTTTTCTTCAGCAGAGTTATTCTGATCGTCTTTACTATTTTCCGATGTCTGATTTGTTTCCTTTTTTTCGTCTGTCCCTTTACATGCTGCTAATGCAAATATGCATGTAAAAGCGAGAAATAACATAACTATCTTTACATACAATTTCATACATTTCAGCCCCTTATAATAATCTTATTCATTTCGATAACCAATCCATTACATTACTTTTCAAATTGTGTTTGTTCCAAAAAGTAAATGATTCACTCTCACCTAATGCTTGCACCACATATTCTACAAAAGCTGTTCCTAAAAAATAACCGAGTCGGTTATATCCGAAATAATTCCCTCCCGATAAACGGAACCATTCTTTCTCTTTTTCAAACGTCCATCCTTCTATATAATCTTCCAAAAAACGTTTCTTTATATGTTCTTCATTTTCTATACAATATTGTAACCAACGTTCACCCTCATTGTCATATGAGTAATACACTGATTCATTGACGCCCTTTATAATTTGCTTTGATAAATATGTTGCGACACCTTCACGATACAAAGTAACTGCTGCGTCAGTCCACTCAGCTTTTGCCCAATCTATGCCATCATTTTGTAACATAACATTATGATATATATGGCCTATTTCGTGAGCGACAATAACGCGAAGATGGTTCGAATCTGGAGATAATTTTTCTGCCGCAAAAAATATGTCACCAATAATTTTCCTTTCTACAAATGCATTAGAGCCAAATCCTCCAACAAACAGATGAAACTTCATATTTACATCAAAGTTATATTTATAATGATATGCATTCGTTATCTCTTGAATAATAGTCAGTAATGCTTCTGCAATGATACGAATATCTTCTATTTTTTCAGGATATTGTTTAATGGCATTCGAAAGACGTTCTCTCGTTTTAGGACAATGATATTTAAAGTATTCATCAAATATCTCTGGATGCGAAGTAAAGTATTGATTAAGAACTTCTAATTCTACATCGTCACTTTCCCATAATTTTAAAAAATTCGGGATTGTATTATTTATCATTTTTCCCATCTCCTTAATATATCCCTTCTCGCCATTTACACTAAAATCCTCCCTTTAAACATAGAAAAAGCAACAAAGAAGGATGAGCCTTCCTTGTTGCTTTTTTGTTTAATCGAACCATCTATCACCATCAGAAATCCATTTACCATTATGTAAATCATAACATTCATCATAATAATGAAAAAAGCTGCCCAAAAAGGGACAGCTTTACATATGTATTTTTACACTTCGATTGACTTACCATCTTCAACAATATGATATAGTAAGTGAGCTAAATGATGAATTGGGCCATACTCTTCCTCTTCCTCATCTGTTTCACCGTGGAATTCAAGATCATTTAAGTATAGTGCTAAAAATTGATAGTATAGTTTTAAATCAAATCCGTAGCACGCAGTTGGCTCTTCATGATCCCCTTCGTATTGTAACATTAAGTATTGATCATTACCTTCTGCATCTTCTGCGTCAAAGAATACGAAGAATCCAACGTTTGTATCTAAATCAAATAGATGACGAGTACCTTTTTCTGTTGCTTTATTGAAGTCCTCTTCACTTAATTTATGTACTGTTGTCGCTTTAGCATTATCTTCTTGATGGAAATTTACTGTAAATGTTTTCAATGCTGACACCTCCTGATTGTATAATACTAGCATAACATATAAAAAGGACTGCTTACAAATGTAAACAGTCCTTACATTCATTTTCGCATTGCTCGTAATAAGAAGCTTACGATGAAAATTAAAACGATCGCACCGATTAAAGCTGGAATAATTGCATATCCGCCAATGACTGGACCAAAACTACCAAGTAATTTCGAACCAATCCAAGAACCGATAATACCAGCAATAATATTACCAATTACACCACCAGGTACATCCTTTCCAGTAATTAAGCTCGCAAGCCATCCTAATATACCACCGACGATTAAAGACCAAATCATATGATAACCTCCTTTATATTTCACAGATCAAAATATAATTAGAAACAATTGCTTATCCTTAGTTATGTTACATTTTTCAGTAGTTATTCATACAGATCAACTATTAATTTATTTTAAAATAATGAACGGCCATTTTTTGACTTAGGATTGATGTTATTCGCATTACACATATTAAGGACAGTCAGGCTTTAATATTGTCCGCATAAACTCTTCTTTAAATGCAGGATAGTTAAAACCAACTGCAATTTTTTGAACAGGCCTATTATCAAATGTTGTCGGCTCAGCTATTTTTCTAAAGTCTGCCACACTTTGTCCTCTTGTTACGTCATTTGTCGTACTAATCCAAACTGCAGACTTTTTATATTCGAAAATTTCGTCATTTATAAAAGAAATGAACGGAAGTAAATCGTGAATTGGACTTCCAGCAATACCTGGGTATTCTTTTTTATAAAAGTTCTCATAATAAAAATCAATCATTGGTTTAATAAGCTTAGCCTGCCCTGTTCCTTCTTTATTAATAATATCCACCATTTCAGGAGTAATGAGGGCTCCTTGCGTTACATTTAACGGATAAATAGTCGCATTCTTTGCGTACTTCATCACAATATTTGCGGCGATTGGATCTCCATAAAAATTAGCTTCTGATACAGGAGTAACGTTACCTGGAAATAAAAAAGCACCGCCCATAATATAATACGAACATACCTTATCCATTACATTTGGATATAATAAAAATAACGTCGCCAATGTTGTTAATCGTCCTGTCGCTACGATAATAATATCTTCTGGACAAGGTTCAATTAATTTAATTAATTCACAAAAATTTTCCCGTTTACAAATCCTCATTTCAGGTGGAATAATAGGTCCTAAACCGTGATCCCCATGAATTTCAGGAAAGAACAAAGGCTCTTCAGCCGTCATCGGTCTTGCCGCACCTTCTATGATTTTTACTTCTGTAGCATAGTATCTTTCTAAAAAATACACATTTTCCGTTACAATTTCTCGTGATACATTCCCGTATTCAGCAACAATACCTATAATATCTAATTTACATGTTTTATTTGCATAGATTAATGCCACCGCATCGTCAATACCAAAGTCTCCAAAAAAGATGATTTTCTTATTAACTATCCTCACCCCTCTTCAGCATAATCTACTATTATTATTATGTGAAAAAGACAAGGCTGTGAAACGGTGCAAACTAAAAAGCCGCCTATTTATTGGCGACTTCAATCTTTTTATACGATAAATATGCTAGTACATTTTTACTTGAATCGTATTTTGGATTATTTCCTTTTCTCGGTTCTCTCATATGTGTTTTTTCAAATCCAGGAATATTCGGCATTTTCTCCATAAATTCAAGCATTTCTTCTTCAGTTCCTTCAATACGTACGCGAATCATTATTACATTTCCTCAATTCTCATTTTCTCTGTACTAAGTATAACGTACTTTGAAAAGACTGCAAGAAATTTATCTTTTTAATGTCGCACTTTTTTTACATACAAACAGTGCCATTTCAGTATAAAACGATATAATTTTATTATTTTCATATTCAATGTTAAAGAATTCTTGCATTTCAACTGATGTTTTCATCATACATTCTGTGAGTTTCACGCGTTTCTGCAAAGGTACATTCATCATATCGCACCACCAGTCAAATTCAAATTTCTTGTCAAAAGTAAGACATGACTGCAATTGCAAACCGTTTTTTTCTAACAAGGTAATCCATTCTGTTTTTTTCAGCGCCCGTTCATGACTCGGATCCCTCTTTTTTTCTATAAAATTATAAAATGTATCAAATTCATTATTTTCCGGTGAAACATTATCTATTAAAATAAACAATCCGTTATCTTCTAACGTACGATTTACTTCATTTATAAACTGAGATGGATTCATAAAATGATGTGCTGCAATTCGGCACGTAATCGTATCAAAAGAACTATCTGTAAATGGTAAACTTTCAGCGTTTCCAGCGACAAAAGATACATTTTCATGTCCATTACTTATAATAAAATTTTTCGCACTCTCTAACATTTTTTCAGTTAAGTCTAAGGCAACTACTTCTTTAAAAAATGGAGCTAATACATTTGCAACATGTCCACCGCCAGTAGCGATATCAAGAAGACGATAATTATGACGAGACTCAACTTGTTGAACTACATATTGTAAATCCGGCCCTTTAGCATGAATTTTACTTTTCACATACTTTTCCGCATTATTACCAAACTGTTGTTTTACAAGCTCTTCTTTACTCATTTTATCATCTTCTTTCTATTATTATTTGTGCACGATTCAGATAACTAATAAGTTCTATTTCATATTTTCAATTCCTCTTTTAAACATATGTCATTTATTATTTTGAAAAAAATAATAAAAAACTGTAAGAATGTATCTCACAGTTTTTTAAGTATGCTAAAATCTGTTTTTTAAATCTTTCTATATAGTTTCTTTTTCCCTTTTTTCATTTCCTGAAGTTAGGCTACCAATAGCATCCGCCGTTACTTCCACCACAAATTCACAAATACCTGCTACTACTTCTCCAATTACTTCATCCATCTTTTTACCCCCTTATTTTATGTAACTTATTTGTAGTATAGATGGGAGTAATTGTATTTAACTATCGGAAAACGTGACAACAACATTACAGTTTTGTAAGCTTTTTCAATTTGTTTAGCTTCTATCCTTTGAAACTTCAAGTATGATTCACAAGCATATAGGCCATCATAAGATTAGGTAAGTTCCAATTCTGCTAGAGGAGGCGTGTAAAATATACTACGTAAAATTAATTAAAGGTCAATCATTCTATGCTTTTGATCATCGCTTCTTAATGTCTGAAGAAGAAGAGGTTTCCGAGAAAGTTTATAATTACTTACGTCGTAACGAATTTTTCGAAGTACGTAAAGAAGAATATTCTGCTTAATTAAAAAAGCATTAAGAATATCTCACTTAATTGTGATATATTCTTAATGCCCCCATATAATCCCCCTCATTTCAACAATTGTGCTCCATTCTCTTAAAACATTCTATTATATGTCCAATCTATTTTATCGTAAATTTCATATTTTAGTATATGAGGAGGTGACGAATATGACTCATATCATTGATTATCAAGCTACTCAACCCTTAAGTAAAACTGGTGAAATAACTTTTGTAATTCCAGCTTCTCCAGATAGAGCAATTCTTGCAAACATTAAATTAAAAATTTCAAAAAGAGACGCAGGTAATAATCGTGTTGAATTAATTGCTACAGTTGGAGTCGAAGGTATAACTGAGATTTCACAAGTTTTATTCCGAATTTTTCGTGATAATGTTGAAATTTTCAATACACAAGTAGGTATTGAATCAACAGATTCTGAACAATTCTACGCTCAAACATTTCAAGCTATAGATCAAGATTTAAACTGTGGAACTCATGTATATTCATTAACTGTAGAAAACCTAACTAGTGGTGCTAGTGCAAATATAGTTGGTCCACTCTCTTTTAGTGGTTTAGCTATTGGACAAGATCGTAAATGTTGCTAGCTAAATCTAAAATTTAAACTTGTACTTGAAAAAAAAGCGAGACGTAGTTTGTACGTTCTTGCTTTTTTATTTTGTTCAAATTTATCCTTACTTTCAATAGATACTTCATCACATTTCTTTTACATTTTCATTGCTTATTTCATCAACTAACAAATCATCTTTTTGACAAATCAAAAAGATTGAAATCCACTCATGAAACACGTAATATAGACTCTGACTCTAAAAAAGTTCGTTAATAAAAATACATAAAATAAGGAGGTTTTATATACGAGTTTTTCATTTTAAAAGACGGAGAGGTTTTACATTATGTGGCGTAATAAAAATGTTTGGATTGTGTTAATTGGGGAGTTTATTGCTGGTCTCGGGTTATGGCTTGGTATTCTTGGCAACCTTGAGTTTATGCAAAAATATGTCCCTTCTGATTTCATGAAATCAGTTATATTATTTATCGGATTATTAGCAGGTGTTCTAGTTGGCCCTATGGCAGGTCGTGTCATTGATCAGTATGAAAAGAAAAAAGTTCTTCTTTATGCTGGATTCGGTCGTGTTATTAGTGTTATCTTTATGTTTTTCGCAATCCAATTTGAAAGTATCGCCTTTATGATTGCATTTATGGTTGCTCTTCAAATTTCTGCAGCATTTTATTTCCCTGCATTACAATCTGTAATCCCACTCATCGTACGTGAGCATGAATTATTACAGATGAACGGTGTACATATGAATGTAGGTACAATCGCTCGTATTGCAGGTACTTCACTAGGTGGAATTCTTTTAGTTGTAATGAGTTTACAGTATATGTATGCCTTCTCAATGGCAGCGTACGCTTTATTATTCCTCTCAACTTTCTTCCTACAATTCGAGGATAAGAAATCAACAACACCAAGTAAGCAAGCTGCAAAAGATAATAGCTTTATGGAAGTATTTCGTATATTAAAAGGAATTCCTATTGCTTTTACAGCACTTATATTAAGTATTATCCCTCTATTATTTATAGCTGGATTTAATTTAATGGTAATTAACATAAGTGAAATGCAACATGATCCAACGATTAAAGGATTTATATATACCATTGAAGGTGTCGCATTTATGTTAGGTGCCTTCGTTATTAAACGTTTATCTGACCATTTCAAACCTGAAAAATTATTATATTTCTTCGCAGTTTGTACCGCTTTTGCACACCTTTCTTTGTTCTTTAGCGATATAAAATGGATGTCACTTACATCATTTGGTTTGTTTGGTTTTAGTGTCGGTTGCTTCTTCCCAATTATGTCGACAATTTTCCAAACGAAAGTGGAAAAAAGCTATCACGGTCGTCTTTTCTCTTTCCGTAATATGTTTGAGAGAGTTATGTTCCAAATTGTCTTACTTGGCACAGGCTTCTTCTTAGATACGATTGGATTGCAATATATGGTTCTAATCTTCGGAGTTATTTCATTACTAATTATTTTCATATCACTATCTAAACAGAAACAGTATGAAAAACAACCTTCGCAATCTGCGAATTTATAACATAACAAAGAAGCATGGATTAATCTAATGATCCATGCTTCTTTGTTATATATAATCTTATTTATTACGTTTACTGAAATGATTTAAAGGAGTACCCCTTTTTGCTTTCGAATATAATATATAAATACGGTATATAGGAGGCGCAAAATGTCTAATGGCATCCAGTTATTGATTATCCTTTTGGTTATATTCGTTATGTTTAGCATCATAAACTTTTTAGCAATTTCCCTATCTCAACATAGCTTTAAAAGGAGAGTTGTGGCAGGCTTCATATTTTTACTGCTAACACCTATTATTTTTTTGACAACAACTGCACTCACTTCTACATTCGATAACGCTGTTTTTGGAGCAATTAACCTATCCTCTTCTATTGTAAACGTGTATATTTTAAACGGTATTGTCATCCTTTTTTCCGCATCATTTATCCTCAAAAAACAAAATATAAGATAGCACACTATGCATGAATCTGGATTACGTTAGATTCATGCCTTTTTATTTTAAAAACCGCCCCTTTCCCCAATTTTTATGTGAAATTAAATAATTCTTTATAAAAATTTAAACTTTATTTATTACAATATCCCTATCGTATTCGCACGTTTATTGAAAACGAAATGAAAGGAGCACAAAATGAAAAAGATTTTATTGATTATTCCTATATTCATCGTTCTACTTAGCGGATGTAGCAATAATGACATATACGGTTCTTGGGAAGTCATTGATAACAAAAACGGTCTCTGTCCTACATCTTATAAATTTGAAACAGTTGTAAAAGAAGAAAAGAAAGAAAAAATTGTGCAAAACTTAGTGGAAATGCAAACAACGAAGAAAAAAGAAGATTTATACAAAGGTTCCTTTGTAAAGGATTCTAATGCGTACCACATTGATTATGGTAACTCATTTACATCGGATCAAACTTTAAAAGTTGTCGATGGAAAATTAAACGTATACTTTTATGCAGTTGAAAAATTATGTACATATAAAAAGAAATGATTACACTTCATTTAAAACGTAGAAAATATTTTCTGCGTTTTTTCTGTTTTACAAAACTTACTTAAAAACATTTCCCTCTTTTAAATCTTTAAATTTAAATGTAATATTATATAATAACAATATTTATAATGTGAGGTGCTTTTTTTGAGAAGTTTAAGTTCATTAATTGTATCAACAATCTGTTCCATTATCCTAATCCTATGGAGTGCACTTTCATTTTATGAAAGATTCACGACAGGAAATTCATACTATTGGCTTAGTGGTATATTAGGCCTCGTTTTCGTGTTCTTTTTCATCCAAAATATGCGGGATATACTTAATAAAAACTATAAATCATCCTAAACCGCATAGAAAGATATAATAAACAGTTCAGTTAACCACCCCTTATTTACAACGCCCTTTCAAAAAAGATTAATCCTCCCTCTAAATTTGTCAATCGTTTTAATTTTCATAAAAAAATGATAAAATGTAATCATGTGTTTTCAGAATAATTAAAAACGCAGATAGAAAACACTGTTTTTAGGAGGGGTTTTGATGACTTACACGTTAGCAACTAGAATGAAAGCATTCCAATCTTCTATATTTAGTGAATTAGGGGCTTATAAAAAAGAAAAAATTGCAGCAGGTCACAAAATGATTGATTTAAGTATCGGGAATCCTGATATGCCGCCTGCTGACTTCGTAAGAGAAGAAATGGTACATACAGCAGGTGAAAAAGAAAGCTATGGATACACATTAAGTGGTATTCAAGAATTTCACGAAGCTGTAACTGAATATTACAACAACACTCATAACGTTATTTTAAATGCCGATAAAGAAGTTTTATTATTAATGGGTTCACAAGACGGACTCGTTCATTTACCTATGGTTTATGCGAATCCGGGAGATATTATATTAGTTCCTGATCCAGGATATACAGCTTATGAAACAGGTATTCAAATGGCTGGTGCAACATCTTATTACATGCCATTAAAGAAAGAGAATGAATTCTTACCTAACTTAGAGCTAATTCCTGAAGAAATTGCCGATAAAGCGAAGATGATGATTTTAAACTTCCCAGGGAATCCAGTTCCGGCTATGGCTCATGAAGATTTCTTTAAAGAATTAATCGCATTCGCAAAAAAGCATAACATTATTGTCGTCCATGATTTTGCTTATGCTGAATTTTATTTTGATGGTAATAAACCAATTAGCTTCCTCTCTGTACCTGGCGCTAAAGAAGTTGGCGTAGAAATCAACTCTTTGTCAAAAAGTTATAGTTTAGCAGGTAGCCGTATTGGTTATATGATTGGTAATGAAGAAATTGTTCGTGCACTTACGCAGTTTAAATCAAATACAGATTACGGAGTGTTTTTACCAATTCAAAAAGCAGCATCAGCTGCACTAAGAAATGGCGCTTCGTTTTGCGAGAAAAATCGCGGTATTTATCAAGAACGTAGAGATACTTTAGTTGATGGATTCCGAACATTTGGCTGGAATGTTGATAAACCAGCTGGTAGTATGTTCGTCTGGGCCGAAATTCCGAAAGGCTGGACTTCTATAGATTTCGCTTATGCATTAATGGATCGTGCGAATGTCGTTGTTACACCAGGTCATGCATTTGGGCCTCACGGAGAAGGCTTTGTACGTATTGCACTCGTTCAAGATAAAGATGTGTTACAACAAGTTGTTGAAAACATTAGAAATAGTGGTATTTTTTCTCTTGAAAAAGTAAATGAATTAGTTAAAAATTAATGGTAACTCCCCTGCTTAACTGTAGCAGGGGTATTATTCATTGGAGGTACTCTCATATGCACATTAAAGACACTCTTCCTCATCGTTATCCATTTTTAATGATTGATAAAGTAACAAATGTAAAACTTGGTGAATCTGTTACAGGATATAAACTCATTACAAATAATGAATGGTTTATAAATGATAGTCAAAAACATATGCCTCATATGCTAATTGTAGAAGCACTTGCTCAGGTTAGTGCATTTGTACATCCAAATGACTCTGAAGGTCTAGGGTTCCTCTCCTCATTAGATGGGGTTGAATTCCATGGAAACGCATATCCTGGTGATAAACTTGATTTACATTATGAATTAACTCGCAATCGTCGAGGTTTTATTCTCGGTAAAGGTACTGCAACTGTTAATAATCAGCCAATTGTAACTGTGGAAAAGCTATTAATATATCAAGCAGATTAGAGACGATTTAATCCGCGGGGGATCTACCTCCTACAAATTCGTCTCACCAACATGAACAGAGTAAACAAATCACTTGGTTAGGAGCAAGAAAATGGAAAGTACTATCGGTATCGATGCTGGAGGAACATTAACGAAAATTGCTTATTTGAACGAACAAAAGCAATTAGCTTTTGAAAAATTTTATTCAAATGAACAAGATAAAATAATAGATTGGCTTAAGAAAAACACTCGTATAAAACAAATATGTATAACAGGTGGTAAAGCAAAACAATTACAGCAATTACTTTCACACTCATATAAAATAGTAGAACGAAACGAATTTGAAGCTACTCTTGTAGGTGTACGATACATATTAAAAGAAGAGAAATATGATATAAATAACTTTATATTAACAAATATCGGTACAGGTACTTCCATTCATTACGTTTATAATGACCAATATATTCGCGCTGGTGGTACCGGTGTTGGCGGTGGTACTATTATGGGGCTTTCAAAATTATTAACAAATATAGATCATTTTGAAGATGTGATCCCTTTAACAAAAGTAGGTTCTAGAAAAGCACTAGATATTACTGTTGGAGATATTTATGATGGCATTCTCTCACCTATTGATAATAGCTTAACTGCAAGTAATTTTGGTAAAGCCGCTATTACAGAATCAAATTATAATAGCTCAGATATACTTGCTACTGTACAAGGACTCGTCGGTGAAGTTGTTACTGCATTAAGCCTTCAATTCGCTGAAACAAAAAACATTGACCATATTATTTATATTGGTTCGACTCTATGTAATAACGTACACCTTCAAAATATTATTAGTAGCTACACAAAATATCAAAATAAAACACCTATCTTTTTACAAGATGGTGGTAATAGCGGTGCGATTGGTGCTCTACTTCATGTTACGAATAAAAAAAGCTGACATTTGTCAGCTTTTTTGCAACGGTACTTCAAATTCAATAATTGATTCTCCGTTCTCTCCAATTGGCTCTACACTAATTCTATCAACTACACATTGTAACTTTTCAGGGAAACTTGGAATATCTTTAGCTACTTCAGCAGCTAACTCAGCACTTTCTTTTCTCCCGACTGTTACATGCGGTATGTACGGTATATCTTCTTTCAAAAATTGTAATAAAGCTTCTGTATACAGCAAATCATGTAATTCTTCTATTTGTACTTTCCCTCCCTCAACTTCTAAAAACAAATAGTTTCCTACACTAGTGATACGATTTGCAAACTCAATTTCAATTTTACCTACCCCTTTTGATAAATTCAAAATATGAGATTTTAATTCATCATCTGAAATATCACTCTTAAATGGAAATACAATTGTTATATGAGGTGGAATTAACCCAAATAAAGGATCATATTTTTGTCTAATGTTCTCTATTTTATCGATGGACATGTTATTTAGAAAAACTAAAATTGTACGCATTTTTATCCCCTCAACTTCCCCTCATTATCATAATCTATGACAGTCTACCCTTCAACAACTTGTTTTGCTTACATGTAAGAATAAAAAACTTCTCAAATAAGAAGTTTTTATATAGTGTGATTATTATTTTCTTGCCAAACTTTCCTAAACTTTATATAACAAGCAATTCTCCAAGGAATAATATACGATACTGCAACAACATAAAATAATAAACCAATCGTTTGTTGATCTAAATCAACAATAAATTGTCTTGAACCATATCTCAAAATGACAAGTCCAATAAAAGTAATTAAAAAAGCAGCACTTTTTTTCGTATAAATATTCCCATCATCTCTCCGTTCATAATTTGTTAAAACTATAAGTGGTACGGCGAAAAGAACTCCAATGAATGCTGCTATAATAACTTGTAAAATAGCTGGATGCATAGGACCAAAAAACCATAAAGCACCTGGTGTTAAAAATAATAATGGCCACAAAATACGTTTTCCCGTCCCCTTAATTGGCTTATGCATAGAACGATAACGACGCCAAAATATTAGTAGTGCAATACATAAAAATACGGTAATGAGTGAAGATGTATCTCTCATTCGCTATCCTTCTCTCTTTAGTAATCTAATACTATTTCAAATCGTTTTTTCGAATGATACTTTTCGAATAAATATACCACTAGTTACGATATAAAGAACAGTTAATCCAATTGAAATAACAGTAAAATATGGAATATCTACTAAAGATCCATCACTGGTAAATAATAAACCAGTTATCCCTGCTTCCCCATAAAGCACACTATTTGTTGATAAGAAAAGGGATCCACCAATCATCAGACCAATCCACTGAAATCTTTGTTTAAAAACTACTACCACTTGGAAGAAACATGCTGTTGTAACATAAAATAAAAATTGCAAAATAAATTGTTGTACCGATTGCTCCCCAAAACTAACATTTACTAAATTATATTTTATGTCTTGTAAAAGCATGACTTGAAGAAATGAAAATAATACAGATTGCAATACGATATAACAAATTGCCCCGATAAAATATTGTATTCTCGTTACACCAAATGAAACAGCTAAACGAAAAAGCTCATCTTGAATGTTGAAAACACTCCCTACTATAAACAACATAATTGCTATTGAGGGGTTATTTATAATTTCAGGTAAATAACCAATGTTTACTCCATTTAAATGAGCAGCATTTAAAGCCCCTTTTATTAATAAAGCTACAATCCAAAATATTACAATTGCTTTATAATGAAAATTTATATGTAACTTCAACTGCTTCATTAACATCGTCATTTCACTTCACCACCAGTTATATGTATAAATAGTTTTTGTAATGTAATTCTATCGATTACTAAACCTTCTTTTTCAAGAGAGTAATAATCTTCATTAGAAAGTTCTTCCCATATAACATTAATGCCTTTATTCCCATAGACTTCTCGATTTATTACTTTCTTATTTACCGAAAATTTATCAACTGTATCTTTTTTTCCTGAAATAATATGAGCTTGTTGCAATAAATCCTCCACTGATGATTGAACAACTAGTTTTCCTTCTTTTATGATGATTACATCTTCAATCACATGGGTTACTTCTTCTACTAAATGTGTTGATAATATAATTGTTCGTGGATACTCACCGTAATCTTCTAATAGCAAACTATAAAACAACTCTCGATGTGCTGCGTCCAAACCTGTAGTCGGTTCATCAAAAATTGTTATAGGTGCCCTACTTGCTAATCCTTGAATAATTCCGACAACTGTTTGCATGCCGTGTGATAGTTTATGATATTTCACTGTCATATTAAGCTGAAATTTATCAGCGAGTTCTTCAGCATAATTTCCATCCCAGTTTTTATAAAACATGCTGCACATCTTAAATATTTCTTTTACTTTATAACTGAAATGCGCTTCTTCTTTCACTCTAACAAAACAAATGTTTTGCATCGCTTTACTATTTTCAAAAACATGTTCACCAAATATTGATACACTTCCACTACTTGAAGTAATTTGGCCTGCAAGTAAATTTAATAGTGTCGTTTTTCCTGCTCCGTTTCTACCGAGTAAACCATATATTTTATGCTCTTCCAATGAAATCGTTACTTCATTTACTGCTACTTTCTTTTTGTACTTTTTCGTTACATCTTTTGTTTCAAGTGCAATCATCCCTCTTTCCCCTCCTTCGTAATTTTTTGAATCATATCCATCAATTCGTCTTTGGATATTTCTAATACTTTTGCTTCTTCCCATACTTTAGGTAAATATTCGGTCATAAAAGTATTTTGTCTTTTTTTAAGTACGACTTCTTTCGCTCCCTTTGCAACAAACATCCCGATCCCTCTCTTTTTATATAGAATCCCTTCGTCCACTAATACATTTACCCCTTTAGCTGCAGTAGCTGGATTTATTTGTAACATCTTCGCAAATTGATTTGTTGATGGAACTTGTTCTTCTTCCAGTAATATGTCTTTTAAAATATCAGATTCAATCGTTTCTGCAATTTGTAAGTATATTAATTTATTTTGCTCTAGAGTAGGTTTCACAACTTCACCACCTTAGGTTGATAGGTTCATTACTTATGTAATTAACCATATCACATAAAAATATTTATTTCCATAAATTTCTTTTATAAAAAAAGAGAGTCATTCGTTTAAGAATGACTCTCTTTCTAAAATTTTGAAGTTTCAACTCTTGTTCTCAAATTCTTTTCATTTATACCATTTTGACAAAAGTTAAACTGTTGTCCCTTTATAGACTTTGTACGATCTACTACTTGCCCTAAATGATAGCTTGTATGCTCCACTAAATGTAATAAACTATGAAGATCCATATGTCTATTTTGTTCCCATACCTGTATATATGCTTTTCCCCATTCATTAAATATTTCTTCAACCGTTATTAGCAAAACTTCGGAACTTACTTGTTTTACCGGAAAGTACTCCTCAATTCCATTTTCAAAAACTATATTTGAATCTTTATAGCGCTTTGTATTTCTCTGTAAATGTTCACAAATATGCAGTACAATTCCACCAATTGAATTAATAGAGTCCCTTTGTTTCCACAAATCTTCTTCATTAATGAGCCTTATTGCCTGTAGTAGCTTAGGTAAATAATGATCTTGCATTCGATGATAAATAATTTTGTATACTAACTCCACCTTTTCTCCTCCCATCATTTCAACTGCTGCACTGGATATTTAGCAAATAAAGATTTCCGAAAATCTTTATCATTTATAAGCATTGTAATTTTTTCGTTATTGTCGCTAAGGAACTTTACTACTTTCTTTTTATCCCATATATCATCTTCTTTTGGAAAATCATCAATTTTTTCATACAAGATTGATAGTATTTCTTCTCTTTTTATCTTGAAATTTTTATTTTCTACTTGAAACTCGTAACTTTTCGCATTTGGTACTAAAATAGCTAGATAAATAACGTTAAAGAGAAAATTCTTCTCCATCGTGTCCTTACCATCAAACCAATACGTCTCAACCATGTCTTCTGTCAGAGTTCCATTTCCTTTTGCACCATAGTTTACCTTTATATTTTCATTCTCCAAACTAATACTTTGAAATGTATCACCACCAGGTAAATGATTAACAATTGCAACCACAACTGAGTTATTACCAACGTATGTCCCAGCATATTTTTTAAAATCACTAGGTTCAACATCAGATATTTCTTTTATTCTTTCTCCGTTAGAACAAGCAGCAATAAATAAAAAAATTGTTAGCATAACAATCACATCACGATGCATATATTTCATTTAGCTTCCCCCATTTTTATCAATATTTAGTTAATTATAATACATCTTCTCAAAACCCTTTGAAATATACGCATTTTAATCAAAATTAAAAATTTTCAATTTTCCTGTTTACAATTATCCATTAATTGTATATACTTACTAACGTAAGAAAAATATTCTAAAAGGAGGTCGAAGGAAATGATGAAATTACAATTACATGCTTTAACTTTAGCGTTAACTGCACCTTTGTTTTTCGGACAATTAAATATGAATTCGACCACCCTAATGGAGAATTGAAAATCGTACATTGTTTCGATTAATTCATAAATTCGCCACAGGAGGTCGTATACTTTCCTGTGGCTTTTTCGCGCCCTGCCATAGGAGAACTATATCTTCCTGTGGCTTTTTTGTGCGATTTTTTAGCCTCTTATATCATTTTGTTAAGAAAGGAGCAACATTCGATGACTATTAGCGTATTGTTTTTAAGTATTACGATTCAAAGAAATACAATTTCCAAAAATGAAATTCTTCATAATGAGCAAATTGAAAAAGCAATGAATGATGTTAAGGAGCGCCAAGCGCTTTATTGTGATCACCTGTAATTCCTTTTCGAAAGGAGGAATTCATTTATGACTTTTCATATTTTCTTTTTTACGACTGTACTTCAGAAAAACACTTTATCTGAAGATGAGATCATTCGTAAACAACAATTAAAACAACTAACTGATAAAATGACTGACATTAAAAGTTCATACTATACGCAAATGTATTAAAAATATATTTTTAAGGAGAAATACCTTCATGAAATTTAAAGCATTCTTTTTAACGATTACCATTCAAAAACGTAAGCTTTCACAGAAAGAAATTTCACGTGAGCAACACATTCAATCTATTATGGACGAAGTGAAAGAGCGTCAAGCTTCTTATTACAGCCGTCTTTTCTAAATAACTTTTAAAGGGGCAATACACTTATGAAATTTAAAGCATTCTTTTTAACTATCACTATTCAAAAACGTAAGCTTTCACAGAAAGAAATCTTACGCGAACAACACATTCAAACTATTATGGGCGAAGTAAAAGAGCGTCAAGCTTTTTATTGCAACCGTCTTTTCTAAATCATTTATAAAGGGGCAATACACTTATGAAATTTAAAGTATTCTTTTTAATAATTACAATTCAAAAAACTAAGTTCTCGGACAGTGAGATATTGCATGATCAACAAATTAATAAAGCTATGGAAGATGTAAAAGAACGTCAAAGTCACTACTGTAGCCATCTATAATTCCTTTCGAAAGGAGGAATGTATTATGAAGTTTCACCTTTTCTTTTTAACAATTACAATTCAGAAAAAAACCTTTTCTGAAGCTGAATTAAAACAAGAACAACAATATAAACAGGTTATAGATGAAATTCGAGATCGTAGAAGCAAATACTACTCTCACCTATAATCACAATATAAAACTTGAAAGGAGTCGATTATGATGTTGATAGCACGCTCTAAGGAAATGATTTGGATAGTTCAGAGGGATTCCACATAGTTTTATCGAGGCTATATTATACAAGTTTTCTGTTACATTTGATATGTAATAAATATATAATAAAATTGCATCAATACACTTTTTAACATCGATTAACAAACAAAAGATACACCACTTAAAAAGCGGTGTATCTTTCTCAGCATAAACTATTTTCGATTACTTCGTTTCGTCTTAAACAATCTCACTAAGTTCGATACAACTGTTTTTGTTACTGCATAAACTGGTACTGCCAAAATCATTCCGATAATTCCCGCAAAGTTACCTACCCCTAAAATTAAAATAATAATTGTTAACGGATGGATATTTAATTTTGAACTCATAATACGCGGTGAAATGATGTTACTTTCAAACTGTTGTACAATTGTTACGATAATAATTACGTACAACGCTTGCATCGGAGATACGAACAGACCTACAATAACAGCTGGTGCTGCACCGATAAATGGACCTAAGTTAGGAATGATATTTGTAAATGCTGCTATAATTCCTAAAACGAAAGCGTACGGTAAATCGATAATTAAATAACCGATAAAAGTAAAAGCACCTACAAATATACAAACGAGCGCTTGCCCTTGAATATATGCAGATAATGTTTCGTTCGTTTCCTTAATGATGCGAAGTCCTTCTTCACGGTAAGACTCTGGTAATAGGCTTACTGCTTTACCTGGAAACGCATGTCCATCTTTAAACATATAAAATAAAATGAATGGTACTGTGAAGATAACTAATGCAACGTTCGTGATAATACCAAATAAAGCCGTTGCACTCGACGTAATCGTGTTTGGTATATCCTTTAAGTATTCAATCGCATTTTTCTCAATTGTTTCAATGGAAACGTAGTTTTGTGTAGATAACCATTCAAATAATCTGTGATGGGATAAATCTTGTATGTATAGTTTTCCCTCTTTAATATAACCGGGCATATTTTTTACTAAATCCATTAACTGTTGTGAGATCGTTGGAACAACTACCCCAACTCCAACTGCAGTTAATGTTATAATAAAAAGATATAACAGTAAAATCGCTAAATTTCTAGGTACTTTTTTATTCTCCAAAAAGACTAACAATGGGTTAAATATGAAGTATAAAAATAACGCGATTAAGATTGGGAAAAACAACGTTGATATGAAGATACCAATCGGTTGAAATAGAAACGATATTTTTGTGCAAATAAATATGATCGCTACAACCATTAGCACTTCTAATGTCCAAAAGTGCACTTTCGATTTCAAAAAAACGTCCTCCTTTAAACTAGCACTTCTCTTCATTGTACCAAAATAAGCAAGAATTTCACATAATATTTTCCTTTACAATATTCCAAAATACCAATAAATACACTACAATGAGATTACATACAAATTTGCAGGTAAAGGTGATAAAAATGACACAATGCATCATATGCAGAAAAGATACGAAAGAACTTAGTGAACAATATGTCATCCCCGAAATATTATGTGGATATTATTTCACAAACTCAATTTGTGATACTTGCCATGAACAAATGACAACAAATATTGATCGTCCCTTAATTCGGCATAAATTAAGTCAATTTAAGATTGAGCAAATGAAAAAACAAATTGATTCCCCGCTCTTTACGAATGAACATGGTGAGGAACTTGCGGCTGCTGAGACAGATGTTGTTGAAGTAAGTGATGAAATACTTTATTCCAATGCATTAATTATGAAACTATGTAAAAAGCACGATATTTCACTACATAATGAAATTTGGAAAGAAGAACGTGTAACGAAAGTAGCTAGCTCTATTCAACGTGAATTACTTTTAGATAACCGTAAATACAAAATGAGTGTATTAAAAATGGCTTATACTTTCGCTGTACAAGCTGTTGATGGCTATTTTGAAGATCCAGATGCGATTGATATTTCTAACATTCTATCAAATGGCGATTTTATGGAATTAAAAGAAAAAAGTATAGTTCGCGATTTAAGTAAAAGTTCTTTATGGAATACATTAAATACAAATAGTGAGAACCATTACTTTATTTTATTAAGTGATAAAGATGGCCTGTTCTGTTTCATTCGTCTATTTGATATATTTGACGTTGTCGTTCATTTATCAGAAAAGAGATATGAACTTTCATCTCCAATTGTCGGCGTAAATGATGTAAATAGGCAGGAATTTTATGTCCAAACTTTAAAACAGTATATGGATGGGCTATTTAAAGAAAAAAAACCTTCTATTTAATCGGAATCAGAACATACGGTCTCCTTTCTTGACGAAAAGACACTGTGTTATAATAAGTATGAAAAGAACAATACAATCACATAAACCAATTATTAATTGTAAATAAATAAAAAAGACCAGTGTGCGGCTACACACTAGTCCACGTAACTTAGCAGATTGGATTGTTCATTTATCCTATTTGTTTCTTACAAACAAAACAACCCACATTCTATTGGCATAGGTGGGTTGTTATTTTTTGAGCTTGTCTATTAAAACGACGACGAACGTTAACAATGCAACGAGAAACAGTCCACCCTGCAGTAGCAACGCTATTTCACTCACGTATTATCACCCCCCTCCTACTTTGGAGAAGTGATAATTGAACAACCAACCGTACCTTAAGTTACTATTTAATTTTACCATATTTTCTAATAGTTTACGATGAAAACCCGCAAGTGAAATACTTGCGGGTTTTTTATGCTGTATTAACAGGAAGTAAACAAAATGAAGCAAACCATAGGTGAAACTTTAATCCTCACTATTTTTTTAATGCATATGCATCAGCAATCATTTCACCAACAATTTTATTTTCTTGTTTCTTCTCGTCTTTCAATAATGGGAATAATAATTCTGCTACTTCATACGCTTCTTCTAAATGCGGATATCCTGATAAAACAAACGTATCAATTCCTAACGCTTCATATTCTTTTATTCTATTTGCTACTGTATGCGGATCTCCTACAAGGGCAGTACCTGCACCACCTCTTACAAGCCCTATGCCAGCCCATAAGTTAGGACTTATCTCTAACGACTCTTTCGTACCTTTATTTAAATGTGTCATTCGTTTTTGACCGACTGAATCATATCTTGCAAATGTTTTTTGAGCGAGCTCAATTGTTTCATTATCTACATATTGAATTAACCTCTCAGCCTCTTCCCATGCTTCTTCTTCTGTCTCTCTTACAATCACATGTAATCTGATGCCGAATCTTACTGTACGTCCCTTCTCTTCTGCAAGTTTTCTTACTTCTTCTATTTTCTCTTTCACTTGCTCTGGTGGTTCGCCCCATGTTAAATATACATCACTATGTTCAGCTGCAACTTCTTTACCTGCAGCAGACGATCCGCCAAAATAAATTGGTGGATACGGTGTTTGAACTGGCGGGAACACAACTTTACTATCTGTAACTTTAATATGTTTTCCTTCTAAAGAAATACTTTCTCCTTGTAGCGTAGATTTCCAAACTTTTAAAAATTCATCTGCAACTTCATACCTTTCATCATGTTCAAGATATAATCCATCCCCTTGCAGTTCGACTGGATCACCTCCAGCTACTACATTAATAAGTAACCTCCCATCTGAAATTCTATCAAATGTAGCTGCCATTCTCGCTGCTACTGTCGGTGACATTAGTCCTGGTCTAACTGCTACTAAAAATTTCAATTTCTCTGTCTCAGCGGCAAGTGCCGATGCTAATACCCATGGATCTTCACAACCTTGACCAGTTGGAAGTAACACACCCGTATATCCTAAATAATCAGCTGCCTGTGCAACTTGTTTATAATAACCATATTCAGCTGCTCTTCCTCTTTTTGTCGTTCCTAAATATCGACCATCTCCATAAGCTGGAATAAACCATAACAAATCCATAACTTTACACATCCCTTATTTTTATTAAAACGTATACTGAAATACTCTATATAAATTACCCCTAATAATTTACCCCACATTAACGGGCAGTAAGATCCCCATTTCAAAATTCAGCGAAAGCAAAAAAGCTAGGTGAGGGATCAACTGCCCATAAAAGCCCGATTGGTTCAACTAATAATCAGTGGGGGATGAAGCCCCCCACTAATTAAAGTTTCACTTTATATGTTAATTCCCTGTCTCCCCTTTAAAATTATCTCGCCATCTTAAAAATTTCACTTCTAGTAAACGTACGAGTGAGTCAGAAAATTTCCCGACGAATGCAAAGATAATAATACCGACAAATACGATATCTGTGTTTGAAAATTGCCTTGCATCCATAATCATATAGCCCATACCTTCTGTAGATCCCATAAGTTCTGCTACTACTAAACTCACCCATGCAACTCCTAAAGATAATCTTGCTCCAAGTAATAGGTTTGGCAATGCGGCAGGTAAAATCAGTTTCGTAATTAATTTTCTTTTACTAAACTCTAAAACTCTTGCAACATCAAATAGCTTTGAATCTACACCTCGTATCCCTAAAAACGCGTTTACGTATAAAGGAAAAAATGCGCCGTCCGCAATTAATAATACTTTCGATGTTTCTCCAAAACCGAACCATAGTACGAAAAGCGGTGCAACTGCTAAATGGGGCACAGTTCTTAACATCTGTACAGACGGATCTAAATATTGCTCACTTCTCGTTGAAAATCCAACAATCGTTCCTAAAATAATTCCTAAACTCCCGCCAATAAAGAAACCAGCCGCAGCCCTGAATACACTAATACTTAGATGGCCGAATAACTCTCCTGTTTTTATAAGTTCTTGAAAAGCTAGAAATATATCTAATGGCGTTGGTAAAACAGTTTTAGAGATTAGATCGAATACGCCAGCTAACTGCCAAATAATTAATACGACAATTGGTATCGTAATCGCTCTTACTAATACTCTTACATTCGTTTTTCGCACTTTCTTTACATTGTTTTTCCCAATCGTTATACTCGCCCTTTTTATAACAGCTTTCGTATTCTCCAATTTACAAAACCTCTTTTCCCTTCGCCTTTAACGCGTTTTCTACGTAAGAATTATCCACAACTTTATCTGTCTTTATTTCTTTCTTTATAGAACCGAGCTTATATTGAAAATCCGCTGTCTTTTGTTGTTCGGTTATTATTTCTTTCGTTACAGGAACTAAAATTGGCTTGTCGTGATCAAACACTTCTTTTACAATTTCAGCATCTATTTTCTTTGCAGAAGTATATATTTTTATTGCTTCATCTAAGTTTGACTCTTGCCACACACGTGCTTTTTCATAAACTTTAAGGAATTTCTCAACTAATTCTGGATGTTCTTTCGCAAATTTTGTTCGCGCAATTAAAAATTCTGGAGAAGAAACATTTAATCTTTCACCATCTGTAATAACCTTGGCGCCTTTATTTAACGTATGTAGCGAAATGAATGGATCCCAAATCGCCCATGCATCTACTGATCCTGATTCAAATGCCGGTTGTGCCTCATCTGGCTGCAACTGAATGACATTTACATCTTTCGTATTAATACCCTCTTTATCTAATGCTCGATATAATAAATTAAATGCGCTACTTCCTTTTGCTACTGCGATTTTTTTACCTTTTAAATCTTTTACACTCGTAATCTTGCTATCTCTTTGTACAAGAATGCCTGTTCCTTTTCTCGCGTAACTTGTATTGGCAATTTCAGTAAATTCGATACCTGCTGCTTGAGCGGAAATAACTGGAGAGTTGCCAACTTCACCAAAGTCTAATCGATTTGATGCGATTGCCTCAAAATAAGGAGGTCCGCTTTGGAACTCTGTCCATTTCACCTTAACTCCTTCTTTTTTAAACTCCTCTTCAAACCATCCCTTTTTCTGTGCCAGTAAGAGCGGGCTTAATCCTTGTTGTATACCTATTTGAATGGTTACATCTTCTTTCTTACTACTTGCTGTACTTTTTTCGCATCCAAATAAAAATAGAGATATAGCTAACGCAAATGAAATAACTTTACATGTTTTATTCATATATAATCCACCCTTTTCCTATATACTCGTTTGAACCAGTCCCCCATATTCAAACTGATGTAGCACTTTCGTTCGAAGTTGTTGGAATGATTGTGAAGTTTTATTTCGAGGGTAAGGCAAATTATTTTCAATCACTTTATGTATTTTTCCAGGCTTTGCACTCATGATAATCATTCGGTTTGAAAGATATATCGCTTCGTCTATATCATGAGTAACGAATAACATTGTCGTTTTTTTCTTCTCCCAAATGTTCAACAATACTTCTTGTAAATGACTTCTAGTAAAAGCATCAAGTGCCCCAAACGGTTCATCAAGTAATAATACATTCGGATCTCTTAATAAAGCTCTCGCAATCGCAACACGTTGTGACATCCCGCCTGAAATTTCTTTCGGATAAGATTTTTCAAAACCGTCTAACCGAACGATTTCAACCCATTCTTTTACTTTATCTTTTACATACTTATCCTTTAACGATAGATCTGCAGCAATATTTTCTTCAACTGTTAGCCATGGAAACAAGCGGTGTTCTTGAAAAATAAATCCTTGTTTCTTACTCGGTTTTACGATTTTCTCCCCATCGATAACAACTTTACCTTCAAATTCGTCATCTAATCCCGCAACAATTTTCAAAAGCGTACTTTTTCCGCAACCACTCGGTCCGATTACAGTGACAAAATCCCCTCTCTCTAATTGAAAATTAATATCTTCTAATACTTGGACCGTACCAGTTTGTTTCGAAAAATATTTTGATACCCCATTAATTGAAACAGTCACTTCTTCCCCTCCTTGAAATAATTCATCCAAATGAATAGATACAACATTTGGATAATAAAAAAACCAAAGGCATTTCATCTTGTAATGAAATGCCTTTGGTTTCTCCAATCAGCTATACGTTATTGAATTACCTACATATTATACAAATATTTCCGATAAGTCAACTAGGTTTTAATGAACGTTATTTATTTTTAAAAATGGTAGCAGTTTCTGAAATGATGTTTGGAAGCGATTCTTGAATTGTATTTTTGACTGTATGAAGAGCTTTTTCTACATATCCGTCTTCAAATTGTTCTAACGGCTCAGGTAATTCATCCTCGTCCAATATAAAAAACTCTCCACTTGGAAGTACCATAATATCAAGGATTAAATCTTCAAAGGATACCACTTCATCCGTTATACAAGTATTCTTTACAATATTAAAATAAGAACCTAGATAACTCCCACTCTGATTTCTCCAAACGTATAAATTATACGGACGATTCCTCCAGTAGTATGCAATTGTACAACTTCCTTTCGGGATCGTTAACTTCTTATCGTTCGCTTCCATTGTAAAAGAGTACTGTACTTCATGGTATAAAACAATATTATCTGGCTGCGTTTCTATTAATAAACAAGCATGATCTACAGTTGTAGCATCATATCGGATTTTTCTTTCAATAATTTCAATCCCTGACGGACTTAAGCAACTCATTTTTAAATGCCCCTTTTATTTTAGTTCTTTCATTATAACTCTTTATATTTCCGCTAAGAAAGCGTTCAGTCTATTCATTTATTGTTTTTTAAGTTAAAATTTATATGATTTCATTTTCTACTTCACAAAAAAGCTCCTTCTAAGTTAGAAGGAACTCCAAGAACAATATTATTTTATAACCCATGATTTGTAAGCCTTTACTTCTAAACTAAGCTTAGATTCTTTTAACCACTCCACAGCACTACATATAAGAGGAGAGGAATTATCACCTGTAATGCTTTCTATAGGAATCCATCTTGCTCCTAATGAATCTTGCTCTTCAAATTGTTCAAGTACTTTGAATTCACCTTCGCATTTTTCAACGCTATATAAAACTGCGATATGATGTACATGTGTGTACTCCTTAAATATTGATGGAAATTGAAAATCAATTGTACCTATTTGTTTTACTACCTTTACTTTTATCCCAGTCTCTTCTTTTATCTCCCTATGAAGTCCAGCTAATAATGATTCTCCATCTTCTAAACTACCACCAGGTAGATCATACCGATTTCTATATGGACCTTTAATTTTATCAATTACTAATATGTTATTGTTTTCAATACAAATGCCATACACACCAAACGCACGATGAAAGTTAGTAGCATTATTCATGTTTCAACTTCTCTGTGACCATATCATAAAATCTCCGTTCCTCATCAACATTTAAGTGAACGCGGCTTACTGTTTTAGAAAATCCATATAACAATTGCGCTTTTACAGGCTCTTTTAGTGTTATTTCAAATGTTGGCGGTTCCTTTATAAATTCCATCACAGTTGCGTCAAGGACCTGTTTCTCTTTCTTTAAAGATTCTCCTTTATAAAACGTAATTTTATCAATTCGTGTAAATGGTATAACAATTTTCTTTCCTAATCCGATTTGAATGATTATTTGTTCATCTGTAATGATAATTGGGTTTTTACGCATTGCTTGTATTTCAGCTAAAAAATAAAACATTGCGTATATGTTTAAGACAAGTAACATCCATGCTAGTACTGGATTCCATTGATGAAGCAAATAATGAAAACCGATACTTTCTATTAAGGTCGCATGAATGATCATGATATATACACCTATTGCACCAGTCTTTTTGTGATAGGTGTATACAAATTCACCTTCTGGCACTTTTTCACGCCACGATAAAAATGCATAATAGATTAGCTTACACTCTGTTACAATGACATCTACTAATTTATTATTTTTCATAGTGTTTTCAAATGCTGCATCAATCGCATAAGAAAATGAAGAACACTCTCTTTTATATTCTTTATATTTCTTTACTATGTTAGGCAGCATTCTAACGATTTTATAAAGAAGGAATAACTCTAAGCATACAAACGCAATTTCTCCCGCAACTATAATATAGGAAACGTAAGAAAAAGCTTGAAAATAGTCATTTGGAATAATAAACCTTGCAAAAATATAACCAGCTATTACGACAGGTATTATATAGGTTAACGAGTATCTTTTTCGAATAATAAAGAAATACGTGATGACTGGAATTACAAACATACAATCAAGCAAAGAGCCAAGCACTACTTCTTTCGGAGCAGCTGGTACAATCGGAAGAGCATACAATACATAGTTCGATAACAAGATGAAAGATATTAGTCCAAACCAAATACCTTTTCGCCTTCGTGATAGTGTGGCATTCATACGTTCACCCTCTATTTAAAAACCTCGCCTAAATGGTCTTTATAAAATGAAATAGCACGTTCATATTCTTTTACTTCCTCTACTTTCAAAACTGTTTCAAGTAATAATTTCATTGCTGATTCATGATCGTTTACGTTATATTTTGCTAATGAGAGAAACACTTTAATCACGTCATTATCCGGAAACTGCTGCAAAGCTGTTTCTAAAACTGTAATTGCTTTATCATACTCACCTATACAACGATATGTACTGCCAAGACCGATATATGCACCGCAAAGTGACTCACCATCAAGACCATTTGCAATCGCCTGTTCATAATACGGCAAAGCTTCCGTTTCAAGTCCCATTACATCATGTATCCAGGCACATTGAAACAGCACTTCGGCATCCCGCGTAAAGTTTGTTAACCCTATAAGTATCTCTCTCGATTGTGCATATTTCTTTTCATTTCTTAGTTTTATAGCTTGCTTTAATAAATGTTCCATAGAATACACTCCTCACCAATTATTCTATGTATCCAACTTGAATGGTTAATGTTCGTGTAAAAGTAAAATTCCTATTAATTAAAGTTTCGCTTACCTATATATATTATGCGGATTCATTCTTATCCAAATACTTGAAATTATAAAACAGTAATGTGATTACATAGTACTTCTAACCTTTTGACAATTTCTTTCGCTGTTTCATCTTTCCCGTTACATAACTTCCCTTTACCGTCTTCTCCAATTACGTGGTGTACCGCTCCGCGTGAATATAAAGAATGTGGTGAATTCGCAATCATTACACTTGCCTTCGCTTCTTCCATTCTTTTCTTCGCTCTTTCAAACAGTTCTTCTTCATTTATATCGCTTTCAAGTTTAAAGCCAACTAGTACCGTTTCTGGATCCCACTCTTTTATTTGTTTTAATACTTTTGGAGCCTTTTGAAAATGAATAATTGGTGCTATATCACTTGAAATTTTCCCATTCATATCAAGTACCTTACCATCTTGATCACAAATTTTATCTACAATCCAATCTGATCCAGCGGCTGCCATAATAACTGCATCTACTTTTTCATGCGTAATTATACTTTTTATTTTATCTTGTAAATCAACAATTCCTTCAAATGGATGTAATTCCAATTGATTATATATATCGTTCGGTTTTTCGGCGAAATAACCGTGTAAATATATAACATGTGCCCCTTTATTAATAAGCTCTTCGGCGATTATTCTCCCAATTGTGCCTTTCGCCATATTCGTATGCCCGCGTACTTGGTCCCATTTTTCTAAACAACCACCGCTCGTAATTAATACCTTTTTCCCCTTCATTGTAACCATCCCTTACTGATTTTTCTTACGAAACCATTCTGTTCCAAAGTCAACGATATCTCGTTGCTTCATAAGACGGCACGTTGCATTTCCTATTTTTCCATTTATTACAGTTCCCTTTCGCTCAAACTCTACGCCGATTTCTACAAACTTATCAGAATCGTAATCCATATCAACAAACTCTTTCCATACTCTTGCCCCATTCTCTATAATTGGTGCCCCTACTTTTATTAACTCACATGCACCAGTACGTACTTCAGATAAATGTACAGACGTATTGGAATCATATCCAACACCAATTAATAATACATATCCGTCTAAATCGTATATTTTTCTTAATGGAGATTCTTCTCCTAAACTCATTGATAGCGACTGATTCATCGTTATTTCATCTGCCTGCTTTCCCCATGCAGCAAAACTCCCTAATGGATGGTTACTACGTACTACATTCGGATATGTACGAAAACATTCAACTACTTTTCCCATTGCTCTTGTTGGAGTAATATGTGGCTCAAATGCCGGTACGTTTTCCCTGATAATTTGCCACCATTCTTCAGGTACAGGTGGTCTTGACCAATGTTTCGGATCAGATAAATCCGAAGATTGTGTTGGCATAATAATTGTTCCCTCTTCCGTAATAACTTCCATTAGCGCCTCTACTACCGCAACTGCTCCGCCAGATACCCAGCCAATAGAACTGAGCGAAGAATGCACAATAACCGTCATTCCTTTTTCTAACCCTAATTCTCTTAAATCATTTGTAATTGTTTTGATTGTATTTGGCAATTGTGTACTTGCCACTATGTCATTCATTTTCACGATTGTTCCCCCATTTTTTAAAACTACTACATACATATATTATCATATTTTTCTTAATTTTTAACTTAATCATTTTTATACTTATAAAATAGCGAACTATAAAAACAAATTGATTTTTAACATATACAGAAAGAGCGTTTAATTCCTCTTAAAAACGTGTAGTTTTTATCAATTAACAAAAATAACACCGAAAAAAAGAATCACATTTTATGTTAGTGATTCTTTTTCTATAAGATAACGATGCCCCATTTCAACAAAAAATGGCATATTTAATTTTAAAATGTGTTTCTTATAAATATTTTTCAATTTATGTATTTAAACCTCGAACTTCAGGAACATTTGAAGTTATTTTTGCCCTTGTAGTTGCTCTACTATAGTTTTTGCTTGTATATCAAGTCTCTGGGCCGCTTCACCAATACCATTGAATTCATGAACTGCTTGTTCTATACATGAGTAACTTTCAGTAACTCTCTTTTCTGATTGAAGGGTCCCTGCACTAATCTTTTGTACCTGTTTGGTTATATTCTCCACATTAAAGTGTACATCTGTAGTTACAGTTTTAACTTTATTTGCTAAATTACGAACTTCATTTGCAACAACATTAAAACCACTACCATAGGTACCAGCATGGGCGGCCTGAATTCCAGCATTTAAGGCCAATAAATTAGTTTGTGTGGCAATTTCATTAATCGTTTTTACCATGTCGCGTATCATATTAGTTTGTACGTTAAGCTCGTGTAATAACTTCATATTGTCATTAGTTTGTTCGACTATTTGTTTAATGGCCGCGGAAACCATATGACTACGCTTAATCCCTTCTTGCGCACGTTCCTTTAGATTTTCCGCCATCTCTTGCAATTCAAGTGTTACCTTTGCCGTCCCATTCTCACGCACAGTAATATCTGTAGCGACTTTAATAACCGCTTGAACTTTTCCATTCTTATCTACAACAGGGGCATATGTCGCTTCTAGCCATATAATTTCCCCTTGTTTAGTGATTCTCTGTATTTTCCTTTGAAATGAGACTCCATTCCGAAAATTTCTCCAAAAGATATCATATTCTGGACTTAGAGCAAACTGTGAAGTACAAAACTGACGATGATGACTGTTTAATAGTTCATCCACTTCATAGCCCATTGCATATGCAAAATTATGATTTGCCCATATTACTTTTCCATAGGGATCAAACTCAATCATAGCTAGTGAACGTTCTAATGCAGCAAGTACCTCCCCTTGATTTAATACTTGTGTACTAAGTGAAGTAGTTTTTGAAATATTATCACTCTTCATATGCTTCTCCCCATTTCAAAAAATTAAATATCATAGCATCTCCCATTAAATATACCACTATCGAATTATACTAATATTTATATAATTTGTCCCACTTTAATTAATACGCTCTTTAATAATATTTTTTTCAAAATAAAAAGAGCACTTTTAATTTCAAAGTGCTCTACCATTAATACTTTTTTTCATATATTTCTTACCCTTCAATCGTAACCCCTGTAAACATCGATAAGTTTCCCGTGATTTTCTCGCCTACACGTAAAAATAGCCCTGCGGCTCTCCCGCTAATACAGTGTGAACCAATTAATAGTTTACCAGTATACGGACCATCCCATGTGTCAATTGTATAGTCAGGCATTTCTATGTATTGCTGGTATATTTTTCGCTGTTCAAAGTAATACCCCGTTTTATCTTCAGCTATTAGTTCATCATTTTCGTAAATAGATACCCCTCCACCTTCACGGCCGTATAAAGGCTTAGAAACATATGATTCATCTCTTTCTATAAACGGCTTATTTGTAAAATATGTTGGTATGAAGTAGTTCTGAATGATTTCTCTCTCTTCTTTCTCAAAGAAAACTCCCTCTTCGAACAGTTGCCAAATTAATGCGAGTACACTTTTATTTTGCATAAGAAAAGCTGCAGGTGGATTAATGATTTTCACTCTTCCTTGCGCTATATGATCTAAAAACTGATGTCCAATTCTTTTCCCATTTTTATCGGCATCTGAAACTAAATATTCAATTGGATATAGTCTATATAAATAATGGATTCGTTCACCATTTTGCGTATATATACCATCATCTGCAACGACGATATCTTGTATGCCTATATAGTCCGTTGATTGATCTAAGCAATAGCTTCTTAAAAATTGAACTGTTTGATGATCTTCATCGTGCCAATCATAACTAGTAAAATATATCGTCTCTATAGGACTTATATTATAGTCATGTTTAATTTGTTCCCACGCCTGCACAATATGCTCTTCTATATGATTTGGGTGATTCACATCGTGATAACGGCATAACACTTCATTTGCGACAGACGGCTCTAAATAACCTGTTGGTGTATCACAATTTACTTCTATTAATTTTATATCTTCGCCATTTACGATAAAGTCAAACCTTGTAAAATATGAAAACAAACCAATATGTTTCATTCTCACAATTTCCCACGTTTCAGCTGGACATCCTAGTTTTTGAAAATATTCTGTCGTATTTACAATATATTGATACGTTCTATATAATACATACATAATTTCCTCTGTCGCTTTTGAAATTGCAGTATACGTGTTTACTGGCATACGATACATACCCGTTGCCATATATTGATTCCATTCTTCTTTCTCTAAAAGGCTCGGCCATGTAAATCCATTCCTACCAGCCTCTTCCGCAAGTGAAAACCATACTTTCATATACTCTTTCTGCTCTTGTTCTGTATACATGACTCCATTATCCTTTCGTGTTATGATCCGGCTGGTGCTTTTGCATTCCCAATTCCACTGGAACCAGAATTCACTTTTGGCGTTTGTGTCGTAGATGATTTCGGCGCATTTGTATCTGGCGTCACTTTATTTGAGGAATTTGGCTGTTGTTTATTTAAATCTACTTTATTGGAAGAGTTATTATTGTTACTGTTAGTTCCGCCGTAATAACCTCCACCACCGCTTCCACCAGTTCTACCTTGGTCTTTTTCACGATATGGAATAACATTATTTGCATACGGTTTCTTCATTATATTTGGTTTTGCTGTATAATTCATATTTGAAGTTCTGCTTGCTAATAAATATCCTGCTACGAATGGAAGTATTGGTAAATGTGAATTTTCATTATACGATGAAAATGATGGGTTATTTTCCTTGCATAACTCATCATTTTCTGCATTTTCATTAGTAGGAGTTTTATCATCACAATTTAATGTTTCTCGTTCATTTCCCTGTTTTCCACCATCTGTTTTAACAGCAGTACTTTCTTTCTGGGCCGTTTCTTCTTCATAATCGCCACAGCCTGTTAATAAAAAAGATGACACCCCAATTGAAGTAGCAATTTTTATAAATTTACTTTTATCCATTCTCATGTGTTATACACCTAATTTCTTTTATCTATATTTTTCCAGATACCTTTATTATATAATGTAATTCTTACTTTTTTCAAACTATACTCAATATGTATATTTGCATATTTTCAATGCTATCCTTCCAGATAGCATTGAAACCTTTCGACTCCCGGATACTTTTCTCCTAAACTTTTAACCAGAAAACCAATTTTCTTATAAAATTCTACTGCCTCTTTGTCTGTCTCTGCTTCTACATAAGTCAATTGATGTATTCTTAATACTTCCTTTATCATTTGCAATGCAATTCCTTTATAACGATATTTCGGAGCGACTGCTATATGGCAAATTTCCGCTTTATTTGCTCCGATTATTTCAATACCTATACAAGCTTTTTCTTCATATTTATAAAAAGTCCCTTTATTCTTTTCATAAAATAAAACTGCTTTCTTTAAGCTAGTTTCACTTGGACCAATTGCATACTGTAGTACATGTAAAATTGGATCTTTTTCAATTTGTTCAACACGCTGTAAATTCATTCTTCCATCCCTTTCTATGAAAAAAGACTAGCTCTTTATAAAAAGAGCTAATCTCATTACGCCGTTATTTTTTCTGCTTTCTTCACAACGACCGCTACATAACTATGTAGTATCATTCCGACAATAACAAGACTCATACCAATCCAAGATAAAGATGACGGAATTGGAGCAGATAGTAAGATGAGCTCTCCTACTAGCGCAAATAAAACTTCACCGGATTGTGTTGCTTCTACTGTTGCTAGTTTTTGCGGATCATCTTTTACAAGATCTGTTGCAAAGAAGAATAATACTGTCGCGATTAAACCAGAACTAACTGCTACAATAAAACATTGGAAAACTTGGCTACTTGACGGTAGCCCGCCTGTTGATACTTCATAACCAGATAGTAAAAACCAAAATGGTAAACTTGCTAATGTCATACCGAGAACTCGCTGGAATACATCTAACTCTCCTTTACAAACTTGCATCATTTTCCGGTTTCCAAGAGGATACGCAAACGCTGCAATAAGGACAGGAACTACACATAAAACAGTTTCACGAATTCCTAATGAAGAAGCATGTTCTACTTGCATGAGTACAACACCGCATAAAATAATACCCGACATAACTAATTCCTTAATTGGAAGTTTTTTATGTAATGGATCTACAGCAAAAAATGGTGTTAATAAAATTCCTGCGACGATTGTAATTTGCCATGTTGATGCAACGAGCCAACCAGGTCCAAAAGCTCCAGCAAAACTAAGTGGTGCATAGAAGAGACCAAATCCTACGATACTCCACACTAGCCATTCTTTCGGATTATTTTTCATATATTGAAAGAGTTGCTTTAAATTACCTCTATACATGACAATAAGTAAAAGCATTGGAACCATAAAGTAGTACCGTAATGAAGCACTCCAAATCCAGCTTCCACCTTCTAAGTCCATTGCCCGATTTAAAACGAAGGTAAAGGCAAAGAAAAATGATGCCAATATCCCTACTGCAATAGCTTTCATTATAAAACCCCTTATAATAGTTTTTATTAAATAACTCTCAATCTATTCGGATGCAAAATTTTTTAACAGCATATTAACTTATAAAAATAATAGTGTTTTTATTTATTATACAATATATTAAAATAAAATCAGGAGGAATCGCTACATCATTCGTTTCATAGATTCCGTTAATCGAGATGTGTATGCATTTTATATCTGCTATATGCATAATGGTTAGTGCATATCGTACCGATGAAAAGTTTTGGCTTAAGAAATAAATTAGTTATTTGGATGTGATCATATTGAAAACATATAAAATTTCCATGGTATTCACCTTATTGATGTTAGCTGCAGGACTTTCTTTTCTATTCATTTGTATTTTAGCTTTAATAGATGAATTTTTCTTCCTTGGTATTCTAATCTTAATCATCCCAGGCATTTTTATATACTATGGTTTTTATCTTTTGAAAAAAAGAAAAGAGAATACCGGTTTTTATTGGGATGATGAAGGTATTATAATTGATTTAGATGGGAGTAAAGTTTATTGGTATGAGATAGAAGATATTGTATACAGCGGTTTCCCAGAAACAAAAGCGACTGTAATTTCCACTCACTATACTCATCACGAAAATATAAGAATACGCCATAAAAAATGGCAACCTACAATTTCGCATATAATTTACTGGTATTTAATGGCGCAACCAAAAGACTACCATAAAAATTTGATGTTAACTTGGGAAGAAAAGAAAAAAAAGCCAATTTAAAATGAACTCCCCCTAATCTATTAATTACGGGGAGTTTTTCACACTTACATTTAGATTATATGTAGTTGATATTCTTTGTACAATTTTCTCAACCGACTAATATGAGCTTGATGGTACCGATTATGATCGGCTATATGCCATATCCCCCACCTTATAGTTGCATTTTCTCCCATTTCATAAAAAACTTCCCTTGTTAAATCAGTTTCTGTTAGTTTCATACATTCCTCATATAACATACGTTGCACAGCTTCATAATCTTGCATTAATTGTTGCAGAGTCTGTTTTCTTAAACTTGGCAGTTTTCCTACTTCATTTAACATAGGTCCATATATTTTTTCAAGTGCCAGTGGAACTGCTTCTCTTTTTAAGCGATACACCCAATGTAAATCAACAACTGATAAATGTTGAAGTAGTTGTCCGATGTTATTTTCATTATTTTCTGCCCCTTTAAAAAACAGTTCCTTCTCATCAGTACCTTCTACTAACTTTTGCAATCGTTTATATGTATCTGTAACCATCGCATACAAAATCGCTACTTGTGGGTTCATATTTTTGTCTAAATGGAGATCTTTCATACTAAACTCCCTTTCTTACAAGAATAACACCATATATTCATCGTCACTATATACACCGTTCATTTTTAAAGCTCTTTTTTCGATTCCATACGTTTGAAAGCCCATTGATTCGTATAATTTTTTTGCTGGTTCGTTTGTGGACACAACACCTAGATTTAATTGTTCCAAATTCATTTCACTTGCCCTTTCAATTGCCTTACGTATTAACTCACGTGCAAGGCCACTTCTTCGATTACTTGCATCTACATACATCGCAACGATATGACCTTTATGTTTATACGCCTCTTTCTCTTCTGTTAGTAAAGTGACAACTCCAACTAATTGTTGATCCTCATTAAAAGCACCAAATGTACAGCTAGTATTAGCTGTTAAATTACTTTCCACTCGCTTAATCGGATTTTGCTGGCGAATTGCCTCTTCATAAGTTGTTACAAATGCCTCTGGATTTACTTGTAATGCTTGTAAACGTAACTCCCAATATTGTTTCGCATCTTCTTTCGTAAGTAATCGGATCATACTATTCCAGCCCCTTTAAGTTAACATAATATTTTTATAAACCACTATTTAATGATTCGTATTCTTCTCTTAACATACTATAACGATAACGATGAATGAACTTCCCTTGACGTAATCGATCATTTCTCATTAGCCCTTCACAAACAAAACCAGCCTTTTCATAACTCTTTCTAGCTTGAAAATTATCTTCATCTACACGTAGCCAAACTTTTTCTAATTCAAATTCATAGAATGCTAGATGTAACATACTATATAGAGCCGCTATTCCATACCCTTTACCCCAGTATTCTTTATTACCAATCGCGATTCCCAGTTCTGCATTTTGATTTGTTTTATCAAAATTTTTAAGATTTATCCATCCAATATGTATGCCATTCTCTGCAGTGATTGCTCTTTGTTCATAGCCATTTTTCCGATTTATACATGCTTCAATCCATTTTTTCGTTTCTTCACGAGTAAACGGTGGATATTGATCTGGTACAACTAGATGTTTTGTTACTTTTGTATCTAATGACCATTGATAACGACTTTCTACATCATCTAGTGTCAGTTCTCTTAATTGAACGAATGGTACATTCATTGTGCTATCCCCTTTTTATTTTCCTATAGAAAACCCTTCGAACATCCTTCCTCCATACTGTTCTAGCGTTTTTTCTACAAAAGTAATTAATTTACTTTTCTCTCCCGTTGTATAAAAATGATCAAACGCCGCTACAAATTGATCTGCATATTGTTCATCATATCTTCTAAGTACCCTTATAAACCATTTTGAATTTCCGAGCCATTTACCATTTACTCTTAATACATATTCATGTACTAAATCAGCTAATAAATTCGCGATAAACAATTCTTCTTCTCTTTTTGTCGCCCCGATAAAGTCATCCAAAGTATCCGTAATAAAATATCGCTTCTGCTTCATCATTTCTTCAGTCCATTTAGCTGGTCCTTTATTTAGTAAATCATTTGCTTCTCTTTTTAATTCCTCAACAATTTCATTTTCACCTTTTAATACAATTCCCTCTGAAACTAATTGTGGCAATGAGGGTCTTCCACGATCACAATCCATTTTAAAAAAGGTTTTATACGTTTCAAAATTATGTACAAACACCTCAACGGGCCATCCATTACTATAAAAAGATTCTCTATAACAAGATGACAAACTACGATCTATTATTACAATGTCCAAATCAGATGTTTTTGTCGCTTCCCCTCGTACAACACTTCCTCCCAGTAAAGCTACATCACAATTCGGAAATTGTGATGTAATGATGTTTTGTGCCGCTTCCATTGGTTTCATAGCCGTTCTCCTATTCTTATTTCACTTTCTTTTGTTCAGCTCTTTCTTTTGTTTTTTTAATATAGGCTTCTGCATCAGGTGTTTTACATGACGTTGCTCCGTGATCAACCTTTACTTTTCCAATTTCACGTGCAATTTCAATCGCTGTTTGCTCTAAGTCTTCATTACGAATTCCTATCGCAATTAATGCACTATTCATCGCTTCTTTTTTTCTATTTTTTTCATTATGTATATTTACTTTAATTTCTTCTAAATACGGAGAGAAGAAATCATCTTGTAACGTTTTATTTTTAATCGCTATATTTGCTAATAACGACCAGCCTGCTCTTCCAATCCATTCATCATCAGACTTTGTCCATTCTTCCATTCTTTCTATCGCGATTGGGGACGTACAAATAGCGGTCATCAAAACGTCCATTAAACAATAATAATCAACTTCCTGTACCCATTTATTTAGTTGTGCTGTCGTAACTTTCTTCGGATCTAAAATCATAGTCGCTAAAGTCATTGCATCCATATTTTTTGTTTCCCATAATAAAATCGCTAAATCATGATCTTTTTTTATCTTCTTTTTTAACAATTTTAAATTGGCAAAACTAACTCCAAATAACGGCTCTTTTGCCCCATGATTTTTAAAGATCTTACGATTTTGTCCTGTTCCATATTCCTCTAGTTGCTGCATTACTTCTTCAAGTAACATATGCCCACCTCTTTTATATTTTGTTGACTCCACATATGTATGTACGTTATATTCTACATTATTTTCTTGTTTTCCTATATTTATTTTTTAAGTTCGGTAAATGAAATTTTACAAACGTGCTTTTAAGCAACAGACACTCTTTTTACTAGCATAATCCCCCACTAGCACACTCATTGGATTTACCATATATGGATACACAAATTACATGCATTCTCATTCAATTCTCGTTTCATTTTAGTCACCTGTAAAACATTGAAATCTTGCATACTTTTGACCAAACTTTTTTGTGCTTGTAAAAAAGTTTTTTTGCAATTACCGCCCTATAATTGCTAATATAGTAGAGTAGAACTTTTATAGAGAGAAGGAAAATTATGCACAATGGAATTCGAATGACAACTTTAGTAAAAAGGGCTATGTTGATTTGCGCGGGGATATTATTTACATACGAAGCAACTTTAGGATCAACACATACTGCTCTAGCAAGTACAGAGGATGAAACAAAATCTGTTCAACTTGTAAGTGAAATTCAATCATCTCTTGCACCGAAAGAAGCTCCAAAACAATATAACGGGCAAGTTAGAAAAGTCGCTTACTTAACATTTGATGATGGTCCTGGAAAATACACAGCCGAGCTTTTAGATATGTTAAAGAAAGAAAATGCAAAAGCAACATTCTTCCTAATCGGTTCAAATGTAAAAGCATTCCCAGAACTTGTAAAACGTGAAGATGCTGAAGGCCACTATGTTGGGATGCACAGTATGACTCATAACTACAAGAAGCTTTACACTGAAGGTCATTACGTAGATGAAATGAAGGAAGACCAAGGCTTAATTGCTGGCGTTCTTGGTAAATCGCCAGTATTAACTCGCCCATCTTACGGCTCAATGCCAGGGTTAAATGAAGCACTTCGCAACAAAGTTGTCGAAAACGGGTTAAAAGTTTGGGATTGGACAATTGATTCTTTAGACTGGACATACAACAAAATGCCTGTTGATGCTGCATCAGCTAAAATTGTACAAAACGTTGTAAATGGAGCTGACAAGCCAACAGAAGTTATTCTAATGCACGATATTCATCCACAATCCGTTAAAGCAGTACCTGGAATTATTAAAGGACTGAAAGAAAAAGGATATGAATTAGAAAGTTATAATGAGAACGAACACTTCCCATTAAACTTCTGGCACGATAATCGTATGTAATGTGAAAGACTCTATTTCCTCTAGTAGGTTATTGAGTCTTTTTTATCGTATTGGGAAATTTCTTTACATAGAAAACCTATACAAGATTTCACGGTATTAATAATATAAGTCTCTTCCTTTTAGTAAAAAACAATCAAATAAATGTAACTTTAAAACATGTCATGCTATACTATAGCCTAGTTTAAAATAAGTAGGTGTCATATGATAGTTTATACAGTTCAAGCTGAAGCAGCATGGAAACAATTTAAAAAACTTGGTTATTTAGAAGGAAGTAAAGAAAACATCGATCCCGATTTTATATATTCATACGATTGGATGGTACGTGTAGCTAAAAAAAGGTTACACCACTACGAAGGTAACTATCCTATTTGGGTCTGGGAAGCAAATAATTATCCAAACCGAAATCATAAAGCTTGGGGTAGAAAAAATTCAAAAATGGTAATTTTAACACTTGACGTACCGAACGAATGGATACTATGGAGTGATATTAGTTATTGGTGTTGTGCCATGGGTGATAGTTCTCAGTATTTTCATCAAACAAATAAACCAACATTAGAAGAATGGTTTACCTTTATGGATAAAGAGTACGGATTAATATTCGACTTCGACTATTTATTATCTCATCCTGATTGGTATAAAGGTAAAGAGGCTTCATTAGAAAAACAAGGTGTTATCGGCAAAATCCCCCTTTCCTTCGTAAAAAAAGTAAGACGTTTTCGTGCTAAGGAAGATAAATCTATTAATGAAATCAGAAGTGATAACTGGGATAATAGAAAAGAAAACCGTATCAAAAAGATGAATCGAAAATTAAGAAAAAGAAACGAAAAGCAAAAAAGATTGCAAAAGCGACTTATACGGAATTAAAACATATATATCAAAATACAGTAAGAAATTATGGATTGAATATACAAATTCAATCCTATTTTTATATTATCAACACTTTAGCACATATTACTCTTAAGGAGTGATGTGTATATGGATTTCTTTTCAGCCGAATATTTGTCTGCCCTACTTGCCATCATTGTAATTGATTTAGTGTTAGCTGGGGATAATGCCATTGTAATTGGATTAGCAGCAAGGCGATTACCGAAAGATCAGCAAAAGAAAGTGATTATATGGGGAACTATCGGGGCAATCGCGATTAGAGCCCTCGCTACCTTAATTGTCGTTTGGTTATTAAAAATACCAGGGCTACTTCTAATTGGTGGTGTACTCCTTATATGGATTGCATACAAGTTAATTGCTGAAGGCAAAGATCATGATATTAAAGCAGAAGAAGGATTTTGGTCTGCTATTAAAACCATTATCATTGCTGATGCATTAATGGGTATTGATAATGTGCTCGCTGTTGCAGGAGCTGCGCATGGTAATTTTTCTTTAGTCATCATCGGACTATTAGTATCCATTCCAGTCGTAGTATGGGGTAGTACATTAATTTTAAAATGGGTGGACCGATTCCCTGTCATCATTACAATTGGAGCAGCTGTTTTAGCTTATACTGCCGCGAAAATGATTGTAGATGAGAAATGGTTCGCTGGATTTTTCGAAAGTAACCCTTTCATAAAATGGGCCTTTATCATTATTATCATTGCCGGTGTAGTATTCTTTGGAAAGATGAAACAAAAAAAGAAAGATGTTTCTATATCATAACAACGTTATATGTACAAACAAAAGCGCTACTCATAGGAGTAGCGCTCTTTAATATTTATTTCGTTTCTCCGTCTTCAGTCGTCTTTACCTTCGTTTTATTTTTATCACGATGGTTATAGTTGTACTTCGAACGATCTACCGGTGTAAATCCTTCCGGTGTATAGAATCGTAATAAGTCACCGTTTACGACTTGGTCAGAGTATTTCAGTGATTTTTGAACCATTTGTTCATTTTGTTTTACTTCGTCTGTTAATTCAACAGGGTTACCAGTCGCTGTATCATAGTATTTGCCGTTCAGTGCAGTAACCGTTGGACTTACGAAGTTACCGTTACGGAATGGAACAACTTGTTTATGCTCTGGTGATAATAAATCTGATCCAAACTGGACATAATTTTTCGTATCTGTACCTAGTAAGTGTAATAGTGTCGGAAGAACATCAATTTCTCCGCCGTATTGATGTTGTACGCCACCCTTCATTCCTGGAACACGAATGATTAATGGTACACGTTGCAGTTGTGCATTTTCAAATGAGTTCATTTCTTTACCCATTATTTGAGACATTGCTGCGCCATGATTATCAGAAATACCGTAATGGTCACCGTACATAACGATAATTGAGTTATCGTATAAACCAGATTGTTTCAAGTAATCCAAGAATCCTTTTACAGACTCATCTAAATAACGTGCTGTTTGGAAATACGTGTCTACTGATGAATCGCCTGTTTTAGCTGGTTCAATCGTCGCTTCCTCTTTATCAATCGGATAAGGGAAATGGTTTGATAACGTAATGAACTTCGTATAGAACGGTTGTTTCAATGTTTGTAATAATGGAATGGATTCGTTAAAGAACGGTTTATCTTTTAATCCATAGTTTACTACATCTTTTTCGTTCATATCGTAGTATGACGCATCAAAGAATTTATTAAAACCAAATGATTTATAAATCTCGTCACGGTTCCAGAATGTTTTATAGTTACCGTGGAACACTGCTGATGTGTATCCTTGTTGACCTAAAATAGCTGGTGCTGATTGAAACGTGTTATGAGCTTTATTTGTAAAAACAGATCCTTGTGGTAATCCAAACATTGAGTTTTCTAGCATGAACTCCGCATCAGATGTTTTACCTTGTCCTGTTTGATGGAAGAAGTTATCAAAGTATAACGTATTCGCATCTTTTGTAAATGAATTTAAGAACGGTGTAACTTCTTGCCCATTTAATTTATAATCGATTAAAAAGTTTTGAAATGACTCTAAATGAATATAAATTACGTTCATTCCTTTTCCTTTACCAAAGTACTCAGGATTTGGACTTGCATATGTTGATGCAAGATAATTTCTAACCTCAGTCATATTATCTCCATCAGCTAACGCACGTTCTGTTGATGCTTTCGCACTTTGAATGCCATCATAAATCGTATAGTTGTATGCCCCTAAATATTTCACAATATAATTACGGTCAAATGTTCTTGTTAATAATTCAGGTCGATCGGATTCTGCAAGACCTAAGTTAATGCTGAATAATAAAATACCTGCTACAAATACTAGTGATAATTTATGCTTTGCAACACGGATAGGTTTTGGACTTGCAAATTTTGTTGCTACTAAAACAATTAAAATGATTGTATCTAAGAAATATAGTGGATCATATGCGTGTAGTAATGCAAAAATACTACCGCCTAAATCTCCAAAGTTATTCGTTTGTGTTAACGTCGGGAACGTAATAAAGTCGCTGAAAAAGCGATAATATACTACGTTTGCGTATAAAAGTATAGACATTAACAAATTAATAACAATTAACCAAATGTAAGCACGTTTCCCCTTTGCAAATAATGCGAGCCCTAAAAATAGAACTGCTGAGCTTAACGGGTTGAAAAACAGTAAAAACTTTTGGATTGTGTTGGATATCCCTAAATTAAATTCTGTCACATATGCTGCATATGTTTTTAACCAGAATAAAACAACGGCAAACACAAAAAATCCAAAGTGATTGCTTAACACACTTTTGCTCTTTAATAAGAACTTTTTCATCTCTCCACCTCTTTTGATCATCCAAGGCTTATTTTGATATAAGTCTGTCTCTCTATTCAATTTTTAATCTCCAAATAGTTTTTATTTATTTTACTATATGAAGAATATTAGTAATTATAATTTGAAGCTATTATTTATTCAACTATTTCTTTACAAATATTTTGACCTTGGTTTCTATTTAACAAAATAATTTTGTAACATTTTCGTTTTTCTCCCAAGATTCATCCACTAATTATGACACCACATACTATAAACCTTTATTCACTGCTTCGCAAATAAATATGTCTCCAGTTCTGGAACATTAATGTAATATAATGAAATTCACAATAAATAGCATTAGTTTTTTTCAGTGTATATTACATCCTTTCATGTAATTGAAGTTTATTCATGCTGCAGCCATTCCTCTATATGCAACATCAAAATATCCTACAACCTCAAAGCTATTTTTGTATAATTATTCACAGTTCATAAAATCAATGATTATAAAAAAACCTCACTCTCATTACGAGAGCAAGGTTTTTCATCATTTATTATTGACCATTGTACATTGCATCTACTTGTTTTTGAAGTTCTTCATTTTCTAAGTACTCATCGTAAGTAGCCTCTTTATCAATTACACCGTTTGGCGTTACTTCGATAATGCGGTTTGCAATTGTTTGTACGAACTGATGGTCATGAGATGTGAATAACATTGTGCCTTTAAATGCGATTAAACCGTTGTTTAATGCAGTGATAGACTCAAGGTCTAAGTGGTTCGTTGGATCGTCAAGTGTGATTACGTTCGCACCACTTAACATCATTTTAGATAGCATACAACGAACTTTTTCGCCCCCAGATAATACAGAAACGTTCTTCTTAACTTCTTCACCTGAGAATAACATACGGCCTAAGAAACCACGTAAGAAGCTTTCTGACTCATCTTGTGGAGAGAATTGGCGTAACCAATCAACTAAGTTAGAGTCACTGTTCTCAAAGTATTTAGAGTTATCTCTTGGGAAGTAAGATTGAGATGTTGTAACGCCCCATTTGAATGAACCGCTATCTGGCTCCATTTCACCCATAAGGATTTTAAATAATGTTGTCATCGCAATATCGTTACGACCGATAAATGCAACTTTATCACCTTTATTTAAAGTGAAGTACACATTATCTAACACTTTTTCGCCATCAATTGTTTTAGAAAGACCTTCAACAGTTAATAAGTCATTTCCTATTTCTCGCTCAGGTGTAAAGCCAACGAATGGATAACGACGTGATGATGGTCTAATATCATCTAATGTAATTTTATCTAATAATTTTTTACGAGAAGTTGCTTGTTTCGCTTTCGATGCGTTTGAGCTAAAGCGTGCAATGAAGTTTTGTAACTCTTTTACTTTCTCTTCTTTTTTCTTATTAGCATCTTGTGTTAATTTTAAAGCTAATTGGCTTGACTCATACCAGAAGTCATAGTTACCAACATAAAGTTGAATTTTACCGAAATCAAGATCAGCCATGTGCGTACAAACTTTATTTAAGAAGTGACGGTCATGGGATACAACGATTACTGTATTTTCAAAGTTCATTAAGAAGTTTTCTAACCATTGAATCGCTTTTAAGTCCAAGTGGTTGGTAGGCTCATCTAGTAATAGAATGTCTGGTTTACCGAATAAAGCTTGAGCAAGTAATACTTTTACTTTCTCTGCTCCAGTTAATTCTGACAATTTCTTATCATGAAGATCTTCACCAATACCTAAACCTTTAAGTAGGATTGCAGCTTCTGATTCTGCTTCCCAACCGTTAAGCTCAGCGAACTCACCTTCAAGTTCAGCAGCACGCATACCATCTTCATCACTAAAATCTTCCTTCATGTAAATGGCATTTTTCTCTTGCATAACTTTATAAAGTTGCGTGTGACCCATAATTACTGTTTCTAATACTGGGAACTCTTCATATTCGAAGTGGTTCTGTTTTAATACTGCTAGACGCTCACCTGGCGTAATATGTATGTCACCTGTTGATGCTTCAATTTCTCCAGATAAAATCTTTAGAAATGTCGATTTACCAGCACCGTTTGCTCCGATTAATCCGTAGCAGTTACCTGGCGTGAATTTTATGTTAACATCTTCAAATAATTTGCGATCCGCGAAACGCAAACTAACGTTACTTACTGTAATCATTTGTGTCCTCCTACTAATACCGCTTATTTCAGCGTTTTCTCACCGATTGTCTTAAAAAATCGCATATTACGACTCAATTATTGTAGACTATAGCTATTATATAGTAGAAGATGGATGAATAGCAACGGTTGATTGCTATTCATCCCTTTTCTACCTTGAATAAAATGTATGTTTTTAACGAAACAATATTATATAGAAGCGAATTTCATAATGAATAGAGATATGATAGATGAAGAATTTGTAAAATATAAAGATGTGATGGACAAGTTTATTAAATAAGAAAAATCCCCTTTTAAAAGGGGATTCTTTTATTTTTTTTTGCTTAATTTCTTCGTATAATTCTTCATTTTATTCGTTAACCCTATTAAAGCAGGTATCAATATTGGCATTACAATAATAGCTAATAGTAACAGCGCAACACTAACAACAGATGCTACTTGTATAAGTGTCAATACACCTGAAGGGATTAATGCAGCAAATGTTCCACCTAAAATAAGCGCCGCTGATAATACAACTCCTCCTATGTGACGAGAGGCATTTACAATTTTCGTTGCTGGGTCTCCCTCTAACTCATTGTAACGCATCATTACGAAAATGCTATAATCCACACCTAAAGCGACAATCATAATAAAACTAAAGAATGGTACATTCCAGCTTAATGACTCTACGTTTAGTAAGTGTGCACTAATTTGTTCACTTATACCAAGTGATGCAAAATAAGCTAATATTAAAGATCCAATAATAAAGATTGTATTTAAAAATGACCGTGTAATAACGAGTAATACCATCGCAATTCCAATTAACATAATCGTAGCTGTACGTAAGAAATCTTGGCCTGTTACTTCTTTTAAATCAACGTTTCTTGCTGTTGTACCGCCGATCGCTTTTTTGGCTGATTTTAATTCTGTACCATTTAACGTACCGTCTATCGTTTTATTAATTTCTTCAATGATTGGCATCGCTTCTTTTGAATACGGATTTACGTCTAAAATGATTGTCATTTTAGCAGTCTTTCTATCATGAGACATGTACGTATTCAATGCTTTTTGGAAATCTTCTCCCTCTAGAACTTCTTTTGGAATATAAAATTTCTCAGAGCTTTTTGATTCATTCAATTCTCCTAAATATTTCTGAGCATCCCCTAGTCCGTTACTTACCTTTTCAAGCCCTTCTGTACTTTTAGATAATCCTGATTGTAATTGCCCCATCTGTTCTTGCAAGTCTTTCAGCCCGGTTAATAACTGGCCTTGCCCATCATTTATTTTTGTTAATCCGGTTTGTAACTCAGATGACTTGTTCGCAATTTGTTTTGAACCTGAAGCACCTTCATCTAATCCATTTTTAAGATCCGCTGCTCCTTTTTGTAATTTAGTAACTCCATTGTTCATTTCTTTTAAGCCGTTATCCACTTTCAATAACGATTGATTTGCTTCTTTAAATGAGCCCATCGCTGCTTTATGCTGCGTTGCTAATTGATTTAATTCATTTGAAAGCACACCTAATTGCTTTTGAGCCTCTTTAGCAATTCCTATCGTTTGCAGTATGTTCGGATTATTTGCTAATTCTGGTTTCGTTTGAATGAAATTGGTCATTAGCATTTCAATTTGTTCATAGCCTTTTTTCGCCCCATCAATGGCTTGAGAAATACTTCCGAAGTATTGATCGTAAGAACTTAAACCTTTTTCTAACTGCGAATAACCAGCATGAAGTTGTGAAGTTGCATTAGATAAAACATTTATATTTTCATTTACTGAAGTTAATCCACTCTCAATTTGCTGCGCACCTTGTGCTCCGTCATTTATGCCATTTGAAAGTTGATTTAAAGCTGTTCCTAATGCTGAAACACCATTTTTCGCTTCCGTTGTTCCATCAATTAATTTTTGAACGTTTGTAAGACTATTTGAGTCTTTACTACCCATTTTATCTTTCGCGGTAGTTAATCCATCATTAATTTCCTTTATACCACCATTAGCATCTCCTAAACCTGTATTTAGTTCTCCAGCTTGTTTATTTATATATAGTTCCTTTATCCTTTCCCCAGTTGGACGCGTCGGTGAATATACTTCTGAAACACCTTTCACTTTCGAAATTTTATCAGTTAACTCATCTAAAGTTTGTAGAGACGTTCCTTCATCTAATTTTTTGTTTAATTGAATCACTAACGTACTTGGTGAAGAAAAACCAGGCGGAAAATGATCTTCTATTACGTTAATCCCCATTTTCGACTCATATTTATTATCTACTTCAAATAAATCATTGTAATTTAGTGTATTAGAGTATTTCATTACGAAAGGAATCGATATCACAAATACAATGATTAAAGCTGCGAATGGCCTTACTACTGAGTTTTTCGCAAGAAATCCCCATAAACGACTATCCTCATGGCCTTTAAATGTTTTTACTGGATAAAACATTCCTTTTCCTAATAGCACCATGAAAAATGGATTTAACGTAGTTAATACGAGTAATAATACTGCGACACCAATTGCTACTGCTGAAGTAGATTGATATAATTTAAAACTCGCTAAAGCAAGAGATGCAAAACCAATTAGTACCGCTATCCCGCTATATAAAACGGTTTTCCCTGCCGATTTAAACGTTTCTTTCGTAGCTAAAAATGCATTTTCTTGTTTACTTAATTCTTCCTTAAACCTTGTATATAATAAAATGTTATAATCTGTTCCAACCCCAAACAGGACAACAACTACAAACACTTGTGTGAAGTTAGAAAACGGAAAATTAAATTGATCTACTAGATGGGCGATAATCCCCATTGAAACTAAATATGATACACCAACTGTAAGAAGAGAAACGATTGGAACAATTGGTGAACGAAATACAATGATTAATACAACTAAAATGAAAATGATAGAAATAATTTCTGTCTTTTTCACTCCCTCTTGAGAGGATGTAAGAAAATCACCCGCTATTAAATCACTTCCTGTTAAGTACGTTTTAACGCCCTTCGGTTTAATTTTATTATGAAGCCCATTTGCAATTTTTGATATTTCACCATGTTTTTTATCCACAGAGATTTGCGTTAAAATGGTCGTATTGTCTTTAGATATCAATTGTTTTTCCAAGTCTTTATTATCTAAATGTGAAACAACTTCCTTAATTCCTAATTGCTCTTTTTCATTTTGCAGGGCGTTGATTGTTTTTATTATTTCATCTTTTTGCTCAGTTGTTAAAGCTGCTTTACTTCCACTATTAAAAACAGCTATAACATCATATTTTTCTGTCCCGTCTTTATCCATCTCTCTTATCATTTTGTCAGCGATACTACTTTGCTCTGTATTAGGAATCGTAATATGCCCTTTTTCTTTCACTAATTTATCCATATTAGGCATCGTTACGATCATTGTAATAGTAATAACTATCCATAATAGAAAAGATAAACTTCTCCAATTTTTCAGCCTACTCATATTAATCATCTCCCGTTTTGAAAGTTTCACGTTAGTTTAGGAATGAATATTCATTCTTATTATTTCGAAACTATTTTTAGGAATGAACGTTCATTCCTATCATTCTATTAATTTATTTTATAAACTCTATTAAACTACTCTTCCCGGAATGAATGTTCATTCCCTTAGTTGCACAAATATCCTCTCCTACTTTCATTTTTTAAATCTATTTAGGAATGAATATTCATTCCTGTTCTTATAAAGCTATAGAATCAAATGATTCTAATAGCATTCCAAGAGCTTTCTTCCAATTCTTTTACTAACTCTTTCGAGTATTCTAATTGCCCTGTTGCAATTACTTTCGTTAATTTTTCTAACGGTTGATATACAATAATAATTAAAGCAACTGGAGGCAATGGACGAAGAAAACCTTTTGCGATTCCATCTTCAATAATATTCATAAAGAAGCCTATAAAATCGTCAAATATTTTCTTACTCTGTTCGTCAAGAAAATAACTATCGCAGTGAGAATTTGTAAATAAAAAAGCATCCACGTTGTTTCTCGCAAATTCAAATAAACGGTTATACGTATGACTAAACTGTTCACGAATATTTGCTTCAACAGGAAAATCCGTTTTTATCATTTCAGAAAGCTGTAACATACTTTTTGAAAATAATGAGTTAACAAGTGCCTCTTTATTTGCAAAATAGCGATAAATAGTACCCGCACCGACATTTGCTTTTTCAGCGATCATTGGAATTGTCGTACCATCGTAACCACGCTCTGCAAAAAGTTGCATCGCAGCATCAAAAATATCCTCTTGTTTGTTTTTAGCCATTTTTTCCACCTCTATTTTCAGGAATGAAAATTCATTCCGTTTTTAATTATAAATTACAGGGAATAAAAGTCAAGTGCGTAACTACGTATAGTTGCAATTTTAATCCCTTGTTTGTGAATCAATTTATATCAGCGTTTTTTAGAATATATCGACTTTCCGACAAAAACGAGAACGAAAGAGAAAGCCGTCCCAAATTTTGTTTGAGGCAGCCCCATTTCCTATTTAAATCTTAAAAGAAATCATAAATAAAAGCTTTACGTACTGGAACTATATTCTCAAATGCTTGTATTTCCTCTTCGCTTCCGGTAATGAATTCTAGTTCATTAAGTTCTAACGGACGTTTGTATCCAAACATTATTGCAGATAATGCATTTATATCCAGCTTAATTCCTTTATCTATTGTTTCCTCTTTCATAATTGTTATTTCATGATTCGCAAGCCTCACTGATACGTTATTCCACGGTGCAAACGAATCTGTAATATGTAAAATCACTTCTTGCTGTACATTGTTCCAGTTTAATTCATATTGTTTTAGGAACTGCTCTACATCTACAATTCTGCCCATAAAATACGGCTTTATTTCTGCCTTTACTCGCGGCTCTTCTAGTGTATATAATAACGGTTCGTTTTCACTTATAGTCATTTCAAGTTCTTTAATCATAGAATCATGCTGACAAATAAAGTTCCACAGGCCATTTCGTGCTTCATTATGCAGTGGAACAAATTCTTCTACTGTCATTTTGTTGTTTTCAATTTTATATAGCATGTAGCCTGCTGCCGTTTTATTTTTATCGTAATAAATCGCTAATGTTAAATCATCATAAACAGCTTGTAACCACCATTTTTCATCGCGAACTAGCATACCGGAAAAACATTTTGCAAATGTTTCATAAAGCTTCTCTACCTCTTCTGAGTGATTTTCTTTATTGAAACGTTTCACAGTACCGTTTACTTGTTTTCTCATCACTAAATCGCTCTTTGTCATTTGACATACAAGGAGGTTCGCACAAAGTTCCCATCCATATTTACGGTAAAATGAAACGGCAAATGGATGTAGCATCGATACTGTATATCCATCTTTTTTCATCGTTTGTAATGAGTCTTGAAGCAATTCTTTTACATACCCGCTTCTTCTATACTCTGGATACGTCGCTACCCCTGCAACGCCACCCATTTTAAATTTTTCTTTGCCTATGTATATATGAAACGGAATGAGATGCAGTTTTGCTGCTAAATCTTCCCCTTCCATAATACCGTATATTTCATGACTTTCTTTCATCTTTGTAAGTTGCTGCTGCAATCGTTCCTCTTCAACTTTATATTGAAAAGCGTATTCTGATAAGCGTAATGCTTCTTTGAATTTATCTTCTTTTAATCGTATAACGTTCATATACTTCTCCTCCATTCCTTGTTTGAATTGTACCATAATTCTCAATATTACAGTACGGTGAATGAAATTATATGAACTTCACGAAACGAATCCAATATAAAAAAGCAGATACATCCCGTATCTGCTTTTTATTACTTTATCCCGCTTTAACGGGCAGTAAGACCCCCACCTCAAAATTTAGCGAAAGCAAAGAATTTAGGTGGGGGATCAACTGCCCGTAAAAGTCCGATTGGTTCAACTAATAATCAGTGGGGGATGAAGAACCCCCCACTGATTAAAGTTTCACTTTATTTAGCTAACGTTTGAAGTTCTTCGAAGAATGTAGGATATGATACGCCTACTGCTTCTGCATCTTCAATTGTTGTTTTTCCTTCTGCGATACATCCAGCGATCGCAAGCATCATTCCGATGCGGTGGTCACCGTAACTATTTACTGTATTACCTTTTAGAGCTGATTTCCCGTAAATAATCATTCCGTCTTCAGTTGCTTCTATGCGAGCTCCTAGCTTCGTTAATTCTGCAACGACTGTATCAATACGGTTCGTTTCTTTAACTTTTAATTCGTGCGCATCTTTAATTACTGTAATTCCTTCTGCTTGCGTTGCCGCTAATGCAATAACAGGAATCTCATCAATTAATCTTGGAATAATATCTCCGCCAATTTCAGTTCCTTTTAATGAAGATGTTTCAATTGTAATGTTTGCAGCTGGTTCTGATGCTCCTTCGTTAATTGGTTCTACAGTAAACGTAGCACCCATTTTCTCTAATACATCAATAATACCAGTACGAGTTGGATTCATCCCTACATTTTGTAATACTAGTTTACTATTTGGAATAATTGCGCCCGCTACTAGGAAAAATGCTGCTGACGATACGTCACCTGGCACTTGAACGTCTGTTGCTGTTAGCTTTTGTCCACCTGCAAGTTTTACTGTTTTTCCTTCGCGCGTTACTTTAACGCCAAATGCTTCAAGCATTCTTTCCGTATGATCGCGTGAAATATGTGGTTCTGTAACAGCTGTTACACCTTCTGCTCGAAGTCCTGCAAGTAAAATAGCTGACTTAACTTGTGCACTTGCTACAGGTGAAGTGTATTCAATTGCTTTTAAATTCCCGCCACGTATCGTTAACGGTGTAAACGTTCCTTCTTCGCGGCCATCAATGTTTGCACCCATTTGTTTTAATGGATTTGTAACACGTTTCATCGGTCTTTTTGCAATAGATGCATCACCTTGTACACAAGAGAAAAATGGTGTATTTGCCAAAATTCCTGACATTAAACGTATTGTTGTACCAGAATTACCAACATCTAATACAGCTTTCGGTTCTTGTAAACCTTCTAATCCTTTACCAACTACAGTGACTTCATCACCATTTTGCACGATGTCTACTCCCATTTCTTTAAAGCAAGAAATCGTACTTAAACAGTCTGCACCAGGCAAGAAACCTTTAATTGTTGTTTTTCCTTCTGCAATCGCGCCGAACATGACAGCGCGGTGTGAAATGGATTTATCACCTGGAATTGTAATGTTGCCATTTAATCCGTTATTAACAGGTTGTATCGTTCTTTCCTTCACGTTTTCACCTTCTCATTTAAATTGTTTCATAAGTTTGGTATTTTTCTTCTCCAAGCGCTAGCTTTGCTTTCATACGATCTTCTTCTCTTTGGAAGCTAATACGTAACACCCCAAGCAATCCTTCACGCGCTTCTAATATTTGCAAGTTCGTAATACTAATTTCTTCGCGCGCTAAAATGCTCGTAATGTGAGCCAATGCTCCTACTTTATCTAAAACATCGACGTATAAGTCGTGATAGGCAGGAATTGCTCCTCTTTTTCGTACTGGTAAAGAGTCACGGTATTCTTTCGCGTCTGCAAAATAGTTTTGAATCTCGTCTGCATCTCCGGTAGAAACTGTATCATATAAATCTTCCATTTCAGAGATCCACTCTTTTAATAATACCATTAAATGCTCACGATTTTGCTTAACAATATCACTCCACATTTTTGGGCTACTAGATGCGATACGTGTAATGTCTTTAAAACCTCCAGCAGCTAGTTGATGAATAAGTGGATTATCTCCTGCATGCTTCTCCACTTGCTTTACTAATCCTGCTGCAATAAGATGCGGAAAATGACTAACAATTCCTGTTACATAATCATGTTCTTCCGTATTTAAAACGAGAAAATGAGATCCTGTTCCTTGTAACCAACGCTTTAGTTCTTCTACATGTTCATTTGGCACATGATTCATCGGTGTCAAAATGTAAAATGCATTTTCAAATAAATGTGCTTTTGCACTTTCAACTCCCGTTTTATGAGAACCTGCCATTGGATGTCCACCAATGAAAGAAACTTCCTTTGAAAATAAAGCTTCCGCTTCATTCATAATCGTCCCTTTTGTACTACCAACATCGGTTACAATAACATCTTCCCGTAAACGAAATGACGCTAATTTGTGTAATAACTTCTTCGTTTCTTCAACTGGAGAAGCAAAAACAATTAAATGCGCCTCTTCACAAGCATGCTGTAAATCTACCGCTACTTCATCTACTACGTGTAATTCTTTTGCACGCTCTACTTGTTCTTGAAAAATATCATAACCTGTTATCGTTACATCGTGCTCTTTCTTAATTGCTAATGAGAGAGAGCCTCCGATTAAACCAGTTCCAATTAAAACTACCTTTTTACGCATTTGCCTCATCTCGAGACTTTCTTTTTTTATTTTCAAAGTGTTGTTGTAACACTGAAATCACTCCTTCATTTTGCTCCCTTGTTCCGACTGTAATACGGACACCATTTGGGAACGGACGAATAATAAATCCTGCGTGTGCACAAGCCTCATAAATATCCCCAGCATTCTCAACTGGCAAGAAGATGAAATTTGTTTGCGATGGATAAAATGAAATTTTATTTTCCTTACAAAAGCTTTCGTATTGTTGTAATCCTTCTGTATTCACACGAACTATTTCTTCAATAAACTCGTCATCACCAAAAGCAATCGTCGCTGCTTTTTGCGCTAATGAAGATACGTTAAATGGCAAACGTACGACATTTAATTTCTCGATCAGCTCTTCGTGTCCAATCGCATATCCAACGCGGAAAGAAGCTAATCCGTATGCTTTAGAAAATGTTCTAAGTACAAGAATGTTTTTATGTTTTTCTAAAAGCGGTAATGTCTCTGGGAAATCTTTTGCTGTTACGTATTCATAGTACGCTTCATCAATGACAATTAACGTATTTTCACTAATACCTTCAATAAATTGAGTCAATTTTTGATCATTCACATATGTGCCTGTCGGGTTATTTGGATTACAAATCCATACGATTTTCGTATTATTATTTACGGCTGACGAAATTTCGTCTAAATCGTATACTCCGTTATTTAAAGGGATTTCTTTCACTTCACAGCCTTCAATAATTGCATGATGACGGTACTGAGGGAATGTCGCACCAGCCGTCACGATGTTATCTCCTGCTTTAAGTACTGCACGGCTTATTATTTGAATGACTTCATCTAATCCACTACCGCAAAGTACTTGTTCCATTTGTACATGTAACTTATTTGCAATTGTTTGACGGAGCGTTGTAGCACCTCCGTCAGGATATAAAGCATGTTCCAACCACGATTTTTGCAACTCATCTAAAACACGTGGTGAGCAGCCGAATGGATTTTCATTCGATGCTAATTTCACAAATGTATGATTTCCGTACACTTCTTTCATTTGTTCAGGTGATTTACCTGGTGTATATGGTTGTAATGATGAGAGTTGATCTTTTACTTGCATGTTAAAACCACCTTTTTATTAAAATTCTTTTGCGTATTTGTTATGTTGCGTAAGGTTTTGCTGAATTAATTCTATACGATCTTTTCCGAATTGTTCGACTAGTGCGTGTGCAAGTTCCCATGCTACAACAGATTCAGCTACTACACCTGCTGCTGGTACTGCACAACTATCAGATCTTTCAATACTCGCTTGGAATGATTCTTTCGTATCAATATCAACACTTGCTAACGGTTTGTATAATGTAGGTATTGGTTTCATAACACCCCTTACGACAATTGGCATGCCTGTTGTCATACCACCTTCTAAACCGCCGGCATTATTCGTTTTTCTCGTGTATCCTTGTTCTTCATCCCATAAAATTTCATCATGCACTTTACTTCCTGGCTGTCTTGCTGCTTCAAAACCAACACCAATTTCAGCACCTTTAAATGCATTTATACTCATAATTGCACCAGCTAGTTTTGCATCTAATTTACGATCGTAATGAACGTAACTACCAACACCTATTGGCATGCCTTCTGCAATGACTTCAACAATGCCGCCGATTGAATCTCCGCTACTTTTAGCGTTATCTATCGCATCCATCATCTCTTGTTCTACTTCTTTATCTAAACATCGAACTGGTGAGTTTTCAGTAATTGTTTGAATCTCTTCAATTGATAAGTTTGAAATATGTTTTGCTTTTACTCCCCCAATTTCAAGTACATGCCCTGCAATTTCTACGCCTAATTCTTTTAAAATTTGTTTCGCAACTGCACCAGCAGCTACACGAACTGTCGTTTCTCTTGCAGATGAGCGCTCTAGCACGTTTCTTATATCACGGTGACCGTATTTAATTGCCCCGTTTAAATCCGCATGTCCTGGACGTGGTTTTGTAATTGTACGTTTCATTTCTTTACTTTCTTTTTCCGAAATTGGCTCTGCACCCATTACTTTCGTCCAATGTTTGAAATCATCATTTTTTACGATTAACGTTATCGGCGAGCCGAGTGTTATCCCATGACGAACACCACTTACAATTTCAACTGTATCAGTTTCAATTTGCATACGTCTTCCGCGTCCGTGCCCTTTTTGTCTTCTTAATAATTCTTTATTAATATGTTCCGCTGTTAATGTTAAACCTGCTGGTACACCTTCTAAAATAACTGTTAACTGCGGTCCATGTGATTCTCCAGCTGTAATGTATCTCATTTCTCTTGCCCCTTTACTATTTTTTTGTACAAAAAAGTCCCTACTGAGCGCTCAGTAGGGACGATTTTTATCGCGGTACCACCCTAGTTGTAGACAACTTTCGTCTACCTCTCTTCTTCTTTAACGATCATTTGACCGTCTTTACCTCCAACAGTTGGCGGAAAAGATGCTCCAAGGCTGTAATTCATGCTTATCTTTGTACTGATTCACACCGACCATCAGCTCTCTATAACAGGGAGATAAGCACTACTGTTTCCTCTTCAGCGCATATATGATATGGAATTAAGATAATTTATTTTTGAATCCTTTTAACTCATCCATGAATCTATGGAATTCTGGAATATCCATTTGTTGTGCAGAATCTGATAATGCAACTGCTGGGTCTGGATGTACTTCAGCCATTACTGCATCCGCGCCAATTGCAAGTGCTGCTTTCGCTGTTGGTAATAATAAGTCTCTACGTCCAGTTGAATGCGTTACGTCAACGATAACTGGTAAATGTGTTTCTTTCTTTAAAATCGGTACTGCTGAAATGTCTAATGTGTTACGTGTTGCTCTTTCGTATGTGCGGATACCGCGCTCACATAGAATAATTTGGTCGTTACCTTGTGCAATGATGTATTCAGCTGCGTTAATGAATTCATCAATTGTTGCTGCTAATCCACGTTTTAATAATACTGGCTTGTTAACTTTACCTACAGCTCGTAATAAATCGAAGTTTTGCATGTTACGTGCTCCAACTTGAATTACATCAACGTAGTCTAATGCCATTTCAACATCGTTCGGATTTAAAATTTCACTAATGATCGCTAAGTCGAACTCATCTGCTACTTGGCGTAATATTTGTAATCCTTCTACTCCTAAACCTTGGAAATCGTAAGGAGATGTTCTCGGTTTGAACGCACCACCGCGCATTAATTTTAATCCTTGGTCTTTCATCGCTTGCCCTACTTGGCGAACTTGCTCTAAGCTTTCTACCGCACATGGTCCCATAATGAACGTTTGTGTTCCGTTTCCAATTAATTCACCTTTTACATCAACAATTGTGTTTTCTTGTTTCTTTTTACGTGATACTAGTAATGCTTTACGGTTATCATCTTCTTGTAATTCTAAGCTTGCTTTGAAGATTGTTTTGAAAATATGTTGAACCGTTGACGTTTCGAATGGTCCTTCGTTATGTTCTGCGATCATATCAAGTACTTCACGCTCACGTACTGGATCAAAGCGTTTCGTACCTTGTACTTGCTTTTGCTCTCCAATTTTTTGAACGATTTCACCACGTTTGTTTAAAAGGTGTAATAGTTGTAAGTTAATTTCATCTACCTGTTTACGTAATTGATCTAATTCATGATTTGCCATTTGGAAATCCTCCTCTAATGTTTTAAAAGTATAGTAAGAGAATGAAAAATTCTCTATTTTCTGAACTGATAAATTATACAAATTTTAAGTGGAATCGATACCTCTTCTTATTCTAAACGAATACTTACTATAAGGACACTATCTACTAGATAAAAACCCACTTTTTTGTACAAAAAATCCCTACTGATTCAATCAGTAGGGACGATATTTATCGCGGTACCACCCTAGTTGTAGACTTCTTTCGTCTACCTCTCTTCATTGTTAACGATCATCTGACCGTCTTTCCCTTCATAAAGACAATATTATCTTTACTACGAAAAAGATGCTCTAGGACTGTAATTCGCTCTTGTTTTTGTACTGGTTCGCACCAACCACCAGCTCTCTGTTACAGGGAAACAACAACTACTGCTTTTCCTTTCAACGCATGTATATTTAATTTTCAAGTTGGACCACTAAAATACAAAAAGTCCCTACTGAATAAATCAGTAGGGACGATATTTATCGCGGTACCACCCTAGTTGTAGACTAACTTTCCGTCTACCTCTCTTCACTGTTAACGATCAATTGACCGCTTTTTCTTCATAAAGACGAAACTATCTTTATTACGAAAAAGATGCTCCAAGACTGTAATTCATGATTATCCCTGTACTGGTTCACACCAACCACCAGCTCTCTGTTACAGTAAGACTAACCACTACTGTGATCTCTTCATTGCACTTTGTTTATTCAAATGTTTTTTGAAATTGAATAAGTATGATTCGTATTATAGAACGCTTTTCAAAACACTGTCAACAACTTTTTATATATTTTTTAAAATTCCACTTTCGCCCTACATTTCTTCTTGTAAATTCTCCATAACAATTCCGATGCGAATTATCTCATTATCTATTGCATTTAATACATACTTTTCTACTCCGTACCGGATTAATACTTCTTTTATTCGAATGATTTCCGTTTCAAGTAAATCGGCTTCCTGAAGCGTTTGCAGTAAAGTAAAAAATACATTTGCATACAAATCTTTGGACATTTTTATACGCTCTGTCTTTTCAAGTATTTCGTTCAATAACTGTTTTATCTCCGTTTGATTCCCTTTTCCACCCACGTCCGAAAATGATTTACATATTATCGATAATCCTCTTTCTACTATTTCATCCATAAATAAAATAATACGTAAAAGCATTACATATTCTCTAGCTGTGATTTCACCCATTTTCGGTCGCTCTCGCAAAAATATACTGAGCCAAGCTGTCCAAAATTTTTGTTGTTCTTTTACACTTAACGTTTTGACGTAATAGCATAAAAACTGCATAAATTTAATTTTATTTTCTTCATTTTCTTGTATAAGCAATGGGTATAACCAATCTGTTTTTTGCTCCCAATACAGTACACATTTAATAAATACAAAACTAAGCCATTTTAAGAAAGCTTCCCTCGTATGCGGATGCAATACTTCCAAATATTCTACCGCATACTTAATAAATCGCTTCATTTCTGTAAATAAAGGTAAATTGATTTGCGTGTAGCATAAGCCTGCCCATGCATATTTCGTAATCTCATTTTCCTTCTTTAAATCTAGGTACGGTAACAAATATTTTCGGCACCATTGCTTCTCAATATGATAAAGAAATGTAATATCTGCTACTAAACGAGCTAACATGTAATTTGTCCGCTCTGAACTAACCCTTACTTGCTCTTCAAATAAAAATAAATATTCATACACGTTACGATCATATAAATGATCATATGATAACAGTTTTAATAATACAGCTGTCATTTTCCCAACAGGATGCTGGATCGATTCATTGTAAAAATCTTGTTTTCCAAGCTTAAAATCTGTATCACTTTTCATTACTTGAGGAAATACCGCAAAAGCAAACCGTTTTACGTTGCGTATGCTGTTTTCCTCTAGATCCTCTAATCGATTACTAATTTCATATAGAAAACTGCTAATTAACCAATGGAAAGCAGTATTTCTAACAAATTTCTGCAATAATGGTACAACTTTTTGGATTTGTTCATTTGTCAATCCTCGGTTATTTCGCCACTCTCTAATACAAACAAACCATACTTCATTACTTATTTCATGCATACTAACTAATTGATAAGCAAATGAAATACTCCATTCTATATTCAATTTACATGCTTTCGATAACATCTCTAAAAAATGACGTTGTTCAAAAACTCCGTCTTGAGAAAATTGCCGAACTTGTTTCATAATTTCATCGTCTTTCAGCTGTAATAATCCATCAGCAGTTACATTACAAGTAATACTTTGTTCTGCGGTTTCTTTCTTTTGTACACTGTATCGCTCAGAATGAAAGTGAGGATGTTTTTGCTTCATTACCTCATAACCTTTTGCTGTAGATGGACTATTTGAATCACAAGTGAACAATAAATCTAATACGAAACAAACATCAAATGCTCTCTCCTCTGCAAGGTCTTTCAGTACAATCTGAATGACTTCTTCCTTTGTTTTTTCTAGAGAAGATGCGAAATGATTTTTTATAAGTTGAAAAACTTCGTGTTTATACGTGACATCTAAAAGAAGTCCTTCATGTAACAACCATTTTATTTTGTCATCAGCGCTAACAAATATGTTTTTATTCATTGCATCAATTGCAATTCGGGTCTGAAGCACGCTGTTTGCTTCTATCATTTCTGTAATATAATAATTTGCTTTTTTCTCATTGTTTTCACATAAATAAGCTAAACACTCTTTTACAATTTGAATTAAAAAGGCAAGATCATTTTGCTGAAACTCTTTTTCAGCATTTTCCTTATCCTTTTTTTTCAAAGCCGTTTGTCGTAGTGATAACAGTCGCATCTTTTCTACTCCCATCATCATAATTGGTACGGCGTAATAGGAAATATACGGTTTCATCTTCTCATTCCACATTTGCTCCACATAAGAAAATGTAGACAATGGTAAACGACTTGATTCCTCAAGTTCTATCGATTCTTGTGTATCATTTCCCCATTTTCTTTCCCGCTTCAACTTAAGCTTTCCATCCAAAATAAACGTTAGTAACAATAAAGCAATCTCTTTATGCTCAGGAAAAGAACATTTTTGCAGTAAATAAGAAATTTTTTCAATTGATTTACTATCTTTTTCAGCTGTTTCTAGTAAAAGAAGTGTCCATCTCGCAAACAACAACGGGTCCATCTCAATTTTCGTCTCGTTTAAGTAGCTACAAATTGTTTTCCATAATAACGGAGATAGTTTAGAATGATTTTTAAAAATTAATTGAAATAATTCTTTTTGATGACTAAAAAGAAATTGTTCCACTAACCATTCTGCAAGTAGTTCATCTACCTCATTATCATTTGATGTAACTAAAAATAAATTTTGTAATTTCCCTTCTGCTTCAAGCCATTCCACCCATTCATAATCATGAGCAAATTCAACAAAGTAGCGGACTGTTTCAATTTTTTTTATGGATTGTTTTATGTATGATAATTGTTCCTGCTCTACTGAAGGCGGAACTGTTACTATGTCACGAATTCGCATTCGTTTTGTAATATAATTATCTCCCATTAATTCCGCCCATCGCTTCACTGCTTTAACGAGTGATTGATGATTATTTCCTTTATTCGGATATACAATCGGCCGTATTCCCAAATGCTCCCAGTGGTACGTATTTTCCCCTTGTGCAACAAATGCATAACGCCTTGTACTTGGCGGTAAACCCGTCGCTAAATATTTCATTACTGGGTCATTATGGCTATATCCAACGAATAAAACGGTATAATTCGAGAATAAATCCACTAAAAATCTTCTTGCCCATCCTTCCGTCAAGTAAGCCCTTCCAAAATCACCATCTGTTAATATTAATGCTTCTTTCTCTTGTTCTATATTGCCATGTATGTAAGCGAGACCTTTAAACGCTCGACCTGTAGGTAACGCAGGTGCGTAATATACGTTTAATTCTCTATTCATTTCTTTCATCGCAGTTGTAAAATGCCGATCAAAATTTGTCGTTACAATACGGACTTCTGTATCTAAAGGAAACAACCTCGGAATCGCATAATGAAGTGGATTCGGCTTTGACTTTTCAGTATGAACTAAATCTCTTGCAACTTGATGTACATCTTTTGTTTTCGCAATTTTACCAAGATAATAATCATGTGGTTCTGTTATTTCACGTGTTTCCACATATAACGTTTTCGCAATTTCATCAACTAGATCATCAAAATTCGGTAAGTTTGATTTCCCTTTCATAGAAACTCCCGCTCCAACAAATAGTACTAACTTTCCTTGTTCAAGATGATCAATTAACTCATCTGGAATTTCTACTTCTGAAGTAATCCACACCATGGATTCCCCCTTACCTAAAAATGTCATATACTCTCATTTTACTATAACATTTTTTCTTTGTTTTTTTAATATTTAGACAAAAAACGAACGTGAAAAAGTTTTATGTAAATATATTTGTTACAATGTATGAACTCCTAAATTTATTGTAAAACTATGTATAAATCGGAGGTGTAAATATTGAATGGTTTTACTGTAGTACTTATTAAGTTTATATCGTGCATTATCGCATTTAGTATTGGACTCGCTTTATTTTTCCCTGCAACATTCGTCCAAATTATTTCATTTAGTCTCTTTGTTACAATCGTATCCTATATGTTCGTCGACAAAATCATATTAAACCGAATTGGCAATACTGGCGCCATTATGTCGGATTTCTTACTAACGTATTTAAGCGTATGGATTTTCGGTAATATTTTATTAGACAATTACATGCAAATTGCATGGGGCAGTTTCCTTTCCGCTACTGTCTTTACATTATCTGAAGTAATTGTGCATCGCTTTTCTAACTCACACACAAGGCACAACAATGATAACATTCATATTAATCGCCGCTTTGCATATGGTACGGAATTTGCTGAAGAGCAGAATATATTGGATAAAGATAAGAAGAAGTAACTTTTTGATGCAGGAGCGCCCTTTTAATTATGTGGTGCTCCTTTTTTATGTATTCATTATGGTACGTGAAATTATATGAACGATGTTTTCAAGATATCGTTCATATAATAAAAAAACTACCTCTTATTTAGAGGCAGTCCCTTTCAAATCTTTTAACGTAACAACATTAGCAAATGCTCCAAACACTACATTATGATGCTTTACAATGTCTTCCGCACGTAACACTTCTGTATTAAACGTACTATGCGCATCACTCACTAACGTTACTTTATACCCTTCACTAAACGCTCTTCGCGTTGTCGTATCCACACAGTACTCTGTTTGCATACCTGAAATCATAACGTGTTCAATCCCTTTTTCTTTTAACACTTCGTTTAAGTTTGTCTTATGGAATGCATCCGGCGTCGTCTTTTCAACGATACGATCCCCTTTTTGCGGAGCAATCGCCTCATGCACTTTCCAGCCTTCTGTACCTTTTTCTAACGGATGATCTTTTGGTCCGTTATGTTGTACATAAATAACTGGAATATCATTAGATCGACATTCCCCAATAAGTTCTTGCAATATTTCTAAAAACTTCTCCCCATTATGTACTGGCATTCCTGCTGTATACATACCTGCTTGCACATCAATTACTATTAAAGCTTTTTTCATTTCGCGCAGCTCCCTTTTTTTGCATATGTCTCTATATATTCATCATAATACAAAACTTCAATTACATTAGACCAATTCAAGACTGATCCGATAAAATCTTTTATATCAAGCCCAGGCATTTCATATACTTCTTCATCGTTAGCAGTTCCTGTCGCATCTTCAATGAGCGTAACTTTATAGCCTTTTTCAAAAGCAGCGATACTTGTAAATAAACAGCAAAATTCCGTATTAAATCCAACGATTACAACATGATCAACTTTATGTTTTGTTAATATCTCTTCAACACTTGTTCCTTTAAAAGCACTAGGTGTTGTCTTCTTAACTACATAATCCGCAAACTCGGCATATTCTTCTACTAATTCGCTGCCGGCTGATTCAAAATACAACGTACTTTCTGGATTATTATCTCGGTGTTTTAAGAAAATAATAGGTTCATTTTCTGCTTTAAATCGTTTTAAAAGATTTGTGATTAACTCTTTTTCAACAGAAAAATCTTTACACTCTAAAATCGCCTGCTGCATATCTAATACAAGTAGCGCCTTCATTTATATCATCTACCCCCAATAGTTTTATACTCCATCATCCAACAATCTTCTAATTTCCCCTCATGCAGCTCATGTTCCTTTAATATCTTCACCTTTTTAAATCCGCATTTTTCATAACAGTTTATCGCACGTTCATTATTTACTTTCGGGTCCATTGCGATTGCTTCTGCTCCCGTGTTCTCCATAATATATGTAATTGCTGCCTGAACGAGTTTCGTTCCAATTCCTTTTTCCCAATAAGTCGGCTCACCGATAAATTGATCCATTCCCCATATATTTTGAGATTCTTCATAGCCATATAATGCTTTCCACTCAGAATCAACTGGATACATTTGAATATAACCAATCGGCATATTATCAAACTCTATTACACACCTTTTTTCATGACTATTGGGATTATGTATGAAATGATCCAGTACCATTTCTACAGATTGCGGATTATCTCGCCCTTCGTAATACTGCAAGACTTCTGGGTCCGTTAACCATTTTGAAATGACCTGTGCATCCTCTTCTTTTACGTACCGTACCGATACATAATCTTTTTGAAATAGCATATAATACCTCTTCTTAATTATTTATATTTTTCCTTGTTGTGAATTCTTTTATTGCACCTATTAATGCGTATGGTAACAATGTAATCACAAAAAATGCTGTAAACACATTAAAATGAGGAATTTCATATGGAGTGAACCATTCCGTGAAAAATTCAGAATGTAAAATTCTATTTAAAAACTCTCCACTTGGCTTAAAATTTGGTGCCCATCCTGTAATCTCACAAATAATAAATAGTAATTGAACAATTATAAATGCCCCTAGATAGCGAAACCATGTCCTTTTCCAAATCGGCTGCGCCTTATTTAATTCATGTTCCATTTAACTCCCACCTTTTTATTTCAATCCTATTAATTATACACTTTCCGCACTTTATTTGTTAAAATTTTCTATATACTCATTCGCGCTGGGGGAATACATTATGTCTAATCCTATACTTAAATCAACTTTAATCATTCTTAGAGGCAACTCCGCAAGTGGTAAAACAACAATCGCAAAGCAACTACAAGAACATTTCGGACAAGGTACACTTTTAGTATCACAGGATGTTGTACGTAGAGATATGCTTAGAGTACACGATACGATCGGGAATTTATCACAGGATTTACTATTTGAAATTACAAAGTATGGAAAAGTAAAATGTGAATTTGTTATTTTAGAAGGCATTTTAAACAGTCGTAGATACGATGATATGCTGAAAGAATTAATACATTTTTTCGAAGGAAACGTCTATACATATTACTTTGATTTATCGTTAAAAGAAACGATTCGACGACATAACACAAGGGACAAACGACATGAATTTGGTGAGGATTCCCTAAAGAAATGGTATAATCCGCACGATACAATTGAAGTTACCAGAGAAGCTATTTTTACAGATAACTTCACGCAAAAAGATATATTTGATGCGATTCTTACTGATGTTTTGATCAAAAAACAAGACTAACAGAATATGTTAGTCTTGTTATGTACTTTGTATTTCAGTTTTTATAATTGAACAATATTTACATAAATAATAATATATATTCATTTCCCCAAACTGGAAATCGACTACCGAAATAAGTCCGCGTTCCTCGATATCTTGTGTAATTGTAGCAACATACTTCATCTCTTTAGAACAACATGGACATGTCAAATCTTCTGGAAAATCATTAAATAATGGTGCCCCTAATAATCTACATATATATTCAGAACCGAACAAGTCAAAAGCTTCCCAGTAACTATCTTCATCAGAAGGTATATCTTCGTTTTTCATATTTATAAGCTTTACCGTTGTTTTTGGTAATGAAACTGGTAACTTATATTCCTCTTCCATTATCCATTCTTCTGTATTTTGCTGCTGTATGATTCGAACCGTCTTACCTCCATCACTTAACTGAAAATATTGCGGTTCCCACACCATCGCGCAGTTCAAGCATGAAATGAGTGGTAAAATACTTAATTCATTACTTTTAAGCTCAGCAAGTTTCCTATCTTTTAAATCAAAACAGAGAATTTGATGCATCTTCTCACTGCATAACTTACATACTGGCAAATTGCAATCTTCACCACCAAAGTAATGATTATAGGAATCTTTCCCTTCTACTACCCTATACCCCTTCATGTCATTGTACTGTTCCCCATATAATTCCATTGTCATATTTCATCCTCGCTTTAAATAAATCTAATCCACTTCATTATAAAAAAATTAACACTAGAATACACCTATACTTTAAACTTAATTACACTATTACGAGTGAAAGTATATAGTAAATGATTTGATATATAATATATTTACTTTTTCTTTCCATGAATCAATCATATTAACTCAAAAATAAAAGCCAGTCTCAATAAAGAGGACTGACTTCTATCTAGTTAACTATATTTATTATAAAATTTTAACTTTAACTGTTTGTCTTCCCCAATTCATAGCTTTACTTTTTGAGCCCATTAAAACATCAATACGATTTCCTTTAATAGCACTTCCAGTATCACCAGCGATAGCTTCGCCATAACCTTCTACCCATACTTTAGATCCTAATGGGATTACTTTCGGATCTACTGCGATAATTCTCATATTCGGATTAGCCGTTAAATCATGCCCCATCGCAGTTAAAACGCGTCCACCATATGTACCATTTTCACTTGGATCAGCAGTATATGCTGTCGCTACTACCGTTAATTCACGTTTAGCAGACTGTATGTTATTTTTAGACTCTTCTTTTGCTTTTGCTTCTTCTTTAGCTTTGGCTATTTCTCTTGCTTTCTCTTCTTCCTTAGCCTTTGCTACTTCTCTTGCTTTCTCTTCTTCCTTAGCTTTGGCTATTTCTCTTGCTTTCTCTTCTTCCTTAGCCTTTGCTATTTCTCTTGCTTTCTCTTCTTCCTTAGCCTTTGCTATTTCTCTTGCTTTAGCCTTTTCTATCTCTTGGGCTTTTGCTTCTTCCTTAGCCTTTGCTACTTCTCTTGCTTTCTCTTCTTCCTTAGCTTTGGCTATTTCTCTTGCTTTCTCTTCTTCCTTAGCCTTTGCTATTTCTTGGGCTTTTGCTTCTTCTCTAGCCTTCGCTATTTCTTGGGCTTTTGCTTCTTCTTTAGCCTTCGCTATTTCTTGGGCTTTCTCTTCTTCCTTAGGCTTTACTACTTCTTGTACTTTCGTTTCTTCCTTAGACTTTACTACTTCTTGTACTTTCGCTTCTTCCTTAGACTTTACTACTTCTTGTACTTTCACTTCTTCTTTAGGTTTTACTACTTCTTGTACTTTCGCTTCTTCTTTAGGTTTTACTACTTCTTGTACTTTCGTTTCTTCCTTAGGCTTTGCTACTTCTTGTACTTTCGCTTCTTCCTTAGGTTTTACTACTTCTTGTACTTTCGCTTCTTCTTTAGGTTTTACTACTTCTTGTACTTTCGTTTCTTCCTTAGGCTTTGCTACTTCTTGTACTTTCGCTTCTTCCTTAAGCTTTGCTACCTTTTGTGTTTTCACTTCTTCCTTAGCTTTAACCGTTTTTTGTACTTTTGCTACTTGCTTCGTTTTCTCTTCAGCTTTTTTTTCAACTGGTGCTGTACTTGTTAGGAAAGAAACATTTGCATAAGCTGTTTTTCCTTTATACTCAAATTGCAGCCATCCGTCTTTTACTTGATGCGTTGATTCAATAACATCATCTTTTTTCAGTCTACCAAGTATTTCTGATTCAGTATTTGCATCAGAACGGACATTTAACAAATTCGCTGTTACATGATACACATCTTTTGTAAACTCTGAGCTGACAAACACTTCTTTACCGTTTAAATCAATTTTTGACCATCCATCTTCGGTATTTATTACTTTTAACTCTTGTCCTTCCTTTACCTTTTCGACAATTTTTGATTCCGTAGTCGGTTTTTCACGTACGTTGAGTACATCTGCTGTTACGATCGTTTCTGCGATAGCAGTTGTGGTAAAAGCCCCCAACCCAAAAACAGTTGCTGTTGCTGCGCCAATTACTTTTTTCATATTAGCCTCCATTACATTTTTTGTATTCTATGAAAAATTTCCATAAAACCAGGAAATTCCACAGCGTATCAAAACATTTGCAATAGTATATTAATACCGCTTAATATACTGTTTTTAAAACTTCCTACTTCAATAGTATCAAATTCTCATTTCTAATTCTATACATTATCAATCTCTTCATCTTCTATAAACTCTTCATGCCCTTTTGCATACTAAATCGTTGTCGCAATTCCCGCCAAAAACAAACTTACGATTGCTAACAATTTTGTGCCGACTATAGCACCTCTTAAATGAAACTTATAATCTTTATATCCCTTCATCCCCTCTGTACTAGGAATAACAACAAATTCCGGGGTAATCCAGCAAAAAATTAGCCAATCGATTATAAACAAATCAACTAAATTGAAGATCATTAAAATACCAAAAGTATGTAAATAGGCATCTATATACAATAATTTTTCATGTTTATGTAGTATATATGTAGAAACGAACGGAGTACCGAAAAGAATCGCATGATATGCAATATTAAAGTAGATTGTTTGCTTTTTTTCATAAATCGATTTTGGAAAAACTACCTTTTGAATATCTTTTGGATAATCAGTTAACGAAAGACGCGGATTATAATATAAAGATCCTAAAATCATTACAGATAGTACAATAGACATGATGACACCAACGTACATCATTTGCTCAAATGGATTCATATACTTCATTCACCCTTTTCTGTAAAAACTATGTTGATTCTTTACTTACTTACACATTATATGCTCATATATAACCAAAAATTAACAATCCTCTTTTACACCCAGTCAAAATTCTTGCAATGCAAAAACAATTTTTATAAAGTGAAAGCCTAATTAGTTAAGTTAGGGCTGGTGAAAATTATGAAAATAGAACATATTGCAATTTGGGCAAATGATTTAGAATTAATGCGTACTTTCTATACAAAGTACTTTAATGGTAAAGCAAACTCTTTATATCATAATGAAGCGAAACAATTCGAATCTTATTTTATTACGTTTGAAACTGGAGCAAGGCTTGAACTTATGCGCAAAAAAGGTATTGAAAATGAGCCTAATCTTAATATAACTGGCTATGCACATATGGCGTTTTCAGTAGGCAGTGAGGAGCGTGTAAATGCAATTACTACAATCTTAAAAGATGCTGGTTATCCTTTACTAAATGGGCCACGCTTCACTGGAGATGGCTATTACGAAAGTGTAATAAGCGATCCTGAAGGTAATCAAATTGAAATTACGATTTAATATCTCTTTTTCTTTTCTGAAGAACAATTGAAATTTGGTTTGGAGGAATATTATGCAATAGGTGTATTTTATTAAATTTGAAGAAACAGATTTCAATTTATATTTCCAACTCGTATCAAATGAACAAGTAATGGAACAAATTACTGAGCGCACTATTCTGTTAAATGAAGCGCAAAATGACTTTACAAGGCTGTTAAAACGTAATGAAAACCATCAACTATTCGGCTCCTATAAAGTGTATGATTCTATTACAAATGAATATGTTGGTCTTGGACATGTTACGGTAAACGAAGAGAATGTTAGAGAAGCTGAAATTGGTTATATGATTTTGCCAGAGCACTGGGAAAAAGATACGGTAGCAGGATTGCAATGGAACTCATGAATATAGCAAAGTAGACTGATATAAACGTACTAAAAGCAATTATTGACCCGAACAATGTCCCCGCTCGCAAAATTTTAATAAACGTCGGTTTCACCACTGAAAAAGTTTGCGAGATTGATGGATTGCCTGGGGAAATTTTGAGTATATACATATAATTACAGAAAGGCAGTGCTACATATGAAGCACTGCCTTTTTCTTTATCGGAATAATCCCCTTTCTTTCTTCATTTACTCATAAAGTAGAGTCATTGTATTACTTGCTGCTTTTTCACGTTAAAAGCATTTTATTTTGTGACAAGGAGAGAAAGAGAAAATGAGTAATCAAAAAATCGAACTTACTGGTTGTATCGTTACACCTAATGATCCGGACTATAATTCAGCTCGTGAGGAGTTCAACACTTTCTTTAACAAATTCCCGTTAATCATTGTCTTTGCTCAAAATACGCAAGATGTAGTGAATGCTGTTCGCTGGTCGAGGCTACATAACATCCCTATGCGTATGCGCTCTGGACGTCATAATTATGAGGCATTATCCGTTAGTAATGCTGGCCTTGTAATTGATGTAAGTGAAATGAAACAATTAGAAATAGATCACAAAAGTGAGACTGTAACAATCGGAACAGGCTGGAGGAACATTTCTTTAATTGAAACACTTGCAGCTGAAGGATTAGTTGTGCCAAGTGGAGTTTGTCCAACACCTGGTATTGCAGGTGTTACTTTAGGAGGCGGACATAGCATTCTCTCCCGTCCGTTTGGATTAACTCTCGATCATTTAATTGAATTTGAAATGGTAGACGCAAACGGCTGTGTAATACGTGCTAATACAAAGTGTAACTCTGACCTCTTTTGGGCTTCACGAGGTGCTGGTGGTGGAAACTTTGGCATATGTACTTCGTTCAAATTTCGAACGCATAAAATTAATACGGTAGGCTTTGCAGAAATAAGCTGGGGAATATCCGATTTAAAAGACGTAATAAACACTTGGCAAACTTACACACTACCTTGCGCTGATAAACGACTTACAACTACTCTTTTCATGTCTGCAGAGTTCGAACCATCTTTATTAATGCAAGGTGTATTTCTCGGCTCTGTTCAAGAATTGCAGGTACTGCTACAGCCATTATTAAACGCCGGTTCACCATTACAAGTAACTATAGAAGAAATACCATGGGCAGAAGCAGCAGCGAAAATAGCCGAAAAGCAACCTGCAACACCTTTACCCTTTAAAAGTGTTGGTCCATATGTATATGAACTCCTACCAGAAGAAGGCCTATCCATAATTGATCACTTTATTAAAAATTCACCTCCCCATGCCACCACCTCCGTATTTTTCCACGGATTAGACGGGGCTGTTGCTGAAGTACCAAATGAAGCGACTGCTTATTATTACCGAAAAGCACTATCAAATATGTCAATCTTCGCCACTTGGGGGCAACCAGAAGGTGCTGCTGCAAGTATTCGATGGGTGGAAGACTTTCGCTTAGCAATGCTGCCATTTACAAAAGGTGTATACGTTAATACTCCCGACCTATCCATTAGAGATTGGCCAGATGCATACTTCAGTTGCAACTTTGACCGATTAATGGAAGTAAAAGCAAAATATGATCCGAAAAATATTTTTAACTTCCCGCAAAGTATTCCGCCTTTTTAACTGTTTTAATATTGTTCAAACTGTTAAATAAACATTCATGTTATATTTAACAGTTTGAACAATATCTTTTAATTTATATAATAACATTTACGAAATATAAGATTTTACTTCTTTACTTATTTTCTTATCTATTAAGACTCTTACTATATTAAAAATAAATGCGAGACAAAATATAATAGCTCCGATTAAAAATGCTAAATTATAACTACGAATAATTCCTTTCTTATATTCCGCATTTAGTTGTTTGTAAATTTTGCCCTCCTCATCAGTTTTTAAGTCGATTTGCTGTTTTTTATTTATCGCTTGCACTACTTGTTCCTTTTCTAAATTTGACAAATCACTTTTTTTAATCATAGTCACTACTTCCTTATTTATCTTCACTTTTTCAACTAACAACTGATGATTCAAAAACATCACCAGAATCGCTACCCCAACAATGCCTCCAACTGTTCTAGAAATATTACATACACTTGTAGCAACGCCTGAATTTTCAATTGGCACACTTAAAACTGCCGTTGTTGTATACGGTGCTATTGTACAGCCAGTTCCAATCCCCACAATCATTAATCGCCAAATATAATCCCATGTAGTAAAGGTGGAGTCTATTTGACTAAATAAATATGATGCTATGATAAATATTAGTAGTCCTACACTACCTATTAATGAACTTCCCCGCTTTGCTGCAATTGGTGTCACTACTGATGTAACAATCATTGAAACTATCGCTAGCGTGCTAATTATTAAACCTGACTGTAATTCAGTCATACCTCCTACTTGAACGAAATAAAAAGCAAGTATAAACAAAAAGTTCATTAATCCCATTCCAACAAAGAATAAAGAAAAATTCGAGATTGAAAACTCTTTATTTGTGAATAACTTTAATGGCAACATTGGATTTTCACTTTTCTTTTCAATAATAAAAAATAATATAAAACCTATGAGTGAGAGCATAAAAAGAAGTATTAAGCTTATCATGCTTAAATGATTTGTATTTACTTGTATGAGTGCATATACGAGTAAGCATAGTGCAGATGCAGAAGTAATCATACCTGCCCAATCTATTTTAGAGCTTGCAGCATGATCATAGGATTCCTTAATACAAAGAATCACGAAGATGAAAGATAAAATACCAACTGGTATATTAATAAAAAACACCCAACTCCAATTCAATTTGTGAGTTAAAATACCTCCAAGTGAAGGGCCAATTGCCGCTGCTAATCCCCCAAAAGCTCCCATGATACCTCCTATCATACCTTGTTTCTCTTTCGGTACTAAATTAAGGCCTAATGGCATAGCAACTGGTACGATAACTGCGGCTGAAATTCCTTGTATTACCCTAAAAGCTACTAATGTATGAAAAGAAGTGGCTATACCACACATAAACGAACTAACAGAAAACCCCAATAAACCAATAATATACAGCTTCTTGCGACCAAACTGGTCCGCAAGACGTGCTGCAATTAATAAACACGATACAAAGGCGACGTTATAACTATTAACAATCCATGAAATTGTATCAATTGACGTATGAAATGTCTTTGTCATTTCTGGTAATGCGATATTCACAATATTTGAATCTAAAATTGCCATAAAAAAACCTGCAATTAAAGCTATTAATGCAAATGTATTCCGCAATTCTCCCACCCCTATTCGTTTTCTTTATTTGAAATTCCATTCATAAATAAATTTACACACGTCTCTATATATTCTTCTAACTGAATTTCTTCTTCCGTTATACTAACGTTCATAATGCATAAAAACAGTTGTCCGTAAAACATATTCGCTATTACACGGTAATTACACGGGGAAATGTGTCCTTCCTCTCCAAGTTGCTTTAAATAATTTTCTAGGTGATCTACTAAATGTGAATTCAACTCGTGTAGTAATGTTTTCATTTCACTATTTTGTCTTGATTCTATTAATGCAGCCCAAATATAGTTCAGCTTTGGCAAATTGGTTTGAATATATGTTTCTGCCACTTTCGTAAGGTCCTTATGTAAATTACCAGTAAATTGTTCTTCAATTTCCTCTAACAAAGCCACTGGTGTCGTCCGTAAAATAATACTCTCTCTAAATAAATTTTCCTTATTTTTAAAATTACGGAATATCGTTAACTCGCTTACCCCAGCTTTTTCTGCCACTTCACGAATTGTTGTCGCTGTATACCCCTTTTCCCCGAATAATAACGTAGCAGCTTCCATAACTTTTTCTCGTGCTGTTAATTTCCCCATCTTTATTCCTCCATCCAATATGTTAGTAAGTAATTACTAACATATTATCACAAAAGAAAAATGAAAGTAACTAGTTACTTTCATTTTTCTGGAATTTCATTATCTAATTTCTTGAAAATAAAAATTCTTCAAATATTAACAAAACGTCTCATTCCCAAGTTTCCAACTAAACCATCTCCCATGCCCTTCCGTTTCTCCAACGGTTTCACGATATTCGTTTCCGTTAATATAATAATCAATATGAAGATCCCGGTCCCACATATTGTTATACAGGTGGAATACATCCCGTTTTGCACCGATTTCTTGCACTTGTTTCTCTAATTTATGTTTTACTTGTTCTGGTATTTGATTTGCGACGTGTGTATGGAAAATACAGATTACAGCATCTTCACTTATTTGTTCAATAATAGATGGTAATAGCTCCACCCCGTCTCCTTCTATTAATTGGACAGATTCATTTTTCACTAAAGATGCTGCTTGGTCAAACATTTCAAGTCGTTCTTTATGTTCTGGCCAAATGAGTGCACGTAGCCAAAAATAATCTTCATCACTATGTAAATCATTTACATGCAAATCTAGTCCGATTCTTTCTACGACAGATGGACTTTCTTTTAGAAAATGAGGTACATTCTCCCCTCTTATTTCAGAAGTTAAATGTACATTCGAATTTATATTTCCGTATGTTTCATCTGTTCCGTACGAATAGCTATATTGGTCCCAAAATAGTTGTAATCCAGAACTTGTCCCAATTTCGATTAACGCTAACGGCTTTTTCACTTTATTAAATATGTAGCAGAAACTTGGGTATAAGTACGCACATCGCCTTACTTCATTCGTTTGAACGAGTTTCGTTTGTAACAAAGTAATGATATCTTCTCGGTACTTTTTACAAAAGTCTTTAAAATGATCAAACACTTGGTCTAAATTTGTATTCTTATTTTCAACTAAGCTACTATAATACGTTTTTAACTGATGTTCTTTCCCTGCAAGTAATAAATAATGTACGGCGCCTAATAATAAGTTTGGGACTGGTTGGCCTACTTGAGCGTAGGAAGATAGTGTAAGCACTTCCTCATCTTCAGCAATTTGAATTGATAAGTATTCATATAAGTCACTTGACCCTTTACATTCCTTTATTGAAAAATTTCGAAATAAGTTTGCTATTTGTTCTTGTGTACGCATTGGTATCCCTCCTTTTGTTTTTCACAGAATAATCTTACTATTTCTAGTGCAAAAATTCCATAAAAAGGTATCCTTTCTACCCACTTTACGATACGTAAGCTTTTTCGAGATAATTTCAAACTGTAATTTTTTTCTATTTACCACCTTAAAAGAGCTTGTTAAATAAGATTTTTAGCGAATAAAACGTTAAATAGTTTAAAATTATCAGATAACACTAGATATTTTAGTCTATTAATTATTATAATAGAGTATGAGATGGTTATATAATTGAGACAAAAAAGGTAAATACCTAGGTGGGGCCTAGGCGGTGTTTTCTTTTTACGGCTTAGATATAGTGAACACCTACTCTTTTTTGCCAATATAGGGGATGGAGAGATTATCATGAGCAACATGCAGCAAAAAACAGACGTTATCTTAATTGGTGCAGGAATTATGAGTGCAACGTTAGGCTCATTACTAAAAGAATTAGCACCTGAATGGGAAATTAAAGTTTTTGAAAAACTCGCAAGTGCCGGGGAAGAAAGCTCTAATGAATGGAATAATGCAGGTACAGGGCATTCTGCGCTATGCGAACTGAACTATACTTCCGAAAAATCTGACGGATCTATAGATATTGGTAAGGCTGTAAAAGTGAATGAGCAATTCCAGCTTTCAAGACAATTTTGGGCATATCTTGTAAAAAGTAAATTAATTCGTAATCCACAAGATTTTATTATGCCTCTACCTCATATGAGTTTAGTACAAGGTGAAAAAAATGTTGAGTTTCTAAAAAACCGTTTTGAAGCGCTTTCAAAAAATCCACTGTTTCAAGGTATGGAATTTTCCGATGCTCCTGAAACATTAAAAAAATGGCTTCCACTCATTATGGAAGGACGTACACCAAACGAACCGATGGCTGCGACGAAGATTGACTCTGGAACAGATGTTAACTTCGGTGCATTAACACGTATGTTGTTTGATTACTTACAAACTAAAAATGTCGAGCTAAACTACAAACATAGTGTCGAAAATATTAAACGCACAAAGAATGGTTTGTGGGAAGTAAAAGTACACGATATGAATAGTGGTAAAATTGAGCATCATACTGCAAAATTCGTCTTTATTGGCGGCGGTGGCGGTAGCCTACCTCTACTACAAAAGACTGGAATTCCTGAATCAAAACATATCGGTGGATTCCCAGTAAGTGGACTATTTATGGTATGTAAAAACCAAAAAGTTGTAGAGCAACATCATGCGAAAGTTTACGGTAAAGCTAAAGTTGGCGCTCCGCCAATGTCTGTACCTCACCTTGATACGAGATATATAGACAATAAAAAAGCTTTACTATTTGGACCGTTCGCTGGGTTCTCTCCTAAGTTCTTAAAAACTGGCTCAAACCTTGACTTAATTGGTTCTGTAAAACCGAATAACGTCTTAACGATGTTAGCAGCTGGTGTAAAAGAAATGGGACTAACAAAATACTTAATTCAGCAAGTTATGTTATCACACGAAAAGCGTATGGAAGAATTACGCGAATTCATTCCGAACGCGAAAAGTGAAGATTGGGATATTGTAGTTGCTGGGCAACGTGTACAAGTAATTAAAGATACTGATGCTGGTGGTAAAGGTACTCTTCAATTCGGTACAGAAGTTGTTAGTGCGGCTGATGGATCAATCGCTGCGTTACTAGGTGCTTCACCAGGTGCTTCTACTGCCGTTCACGTCATGCTTGAAGTATTAGAAAAATGTTTCCCAAGCCGCATGGTAGAATGGGAAGGAAAAATAAAAGAAATGATCCCTTCTTACGGCATTTCACTAACTGAAAATCCAAGATTATTCCAAGATCTTCACACTTCGACTGGTCGTACGCTTGGATTAAATGAAAAAGAAACAGTTCATAACTAATGAAGAAATTAAAAAACGTCCGATATATTCGGACGTTTTTTCTTTACTAGAAATTATATTTATCAATATTCTCTTTCGTAAATACAACTCGCTCTGGTAATACGATAATTCCGTTTCCTTCTGCCTCATAATCATAACCTTGGATGGAGTTTGGCTCTACTTTCACTTTTCCGATTCCTTTTACTTCGAAGCTATCCCCTACTTTTAACTTCTTCCCTTTAACTACTATTTCATTTGCTACATACGTTGCGAGTGCACCTTGTTGTTTTACATCCCATAATCCGAATTGTTGTACTGTTCCTCGTTTTACGTAATCACGCATAACGTTTGGTGTAGAGAAGCCAGTTACGGCTACTTTTTTATCCATTTTCAAGTTTTCAGCTGCTTGTGCCATTGCCGGAAGTGCCGTTGCATCCGGGCAAATGACTGCATTAATATCTGGATACGTTTTTAAAATGTTCTCCCCTACTGATAACGATTTTTGCGCATTATTTTCACCGTACTGTGTCGTAACAATTTCCCAGTTCGGATATTTCTTTTTAATAATTTCTTTCGCTTTCGTTACCCATTGATTTTGATCCGTTACTGTTGGACTTGAATAAAAGAAGGCTACTTTGCCTTTATCTCCAATTTGCATTGAAGTCATTTCAATTAATAAGTTAGCAAGTTGATCTGGTGTACCTTGGCTTATATAAAATGAACGGTCTCTCGGATTCACATCAGAGTCCCACGTTAACACCGTCATCCCTTTTTTCTTAGCGCGTTGTAATGATTGTGATAGACCATCCACTGAAGTAGAGGAGATCATAAGTGCATCATAGTTTTGGTTAATAAAATTGTTTATATATTTCACTTGCCCTGATACGCTTGCTTCAGACGGTCCATCATACTTCACTTGTACGCCTAGTTTATCTCCCATCTCTTTTGCTCCTTCACCACCAGATGTAAAGAAACCAACCCCAGTTAGTTTCGGAATGAATGCAAATTTCACATCATCCGCTTTTTTCTTATCTGCCGTTTGACTAGAACAAGCTATTAAACCGATTAAACAAATACATACAATGAATACAATCCCTAGTTTTCTCTTCATGACATTTCCCCCTTATGCAAATTCTTTCTTTTCCCCGGTGTAATTTGATGTAATTTGAAATGTCTTATAATAACTGAAAGAATAAGAATAATACCAATTACTACGTTGGATTGTTCATTTGTTAAACCCGTCATTTGCAAACCATACTGCATTAACCCTATAAAAATACTTGCCAGTACAGTACCGATAATGCTTCCTTTTCCCCCTGTAATAAGTGTCCCTCCTAATACAACTGCTGTAATAATTGGTAAAATCGTTTCACTTCCCATATCTGCACGTGCGGAACCGAAATATGCAGTTAAAAAAGCGCCCCCTAATCCACCTCCTAACCCGGAAATTATGTAAGCGATGATAACTACTTGTTTCGTTTTAATCCCTGTGTATTTTGCTGCGTTTTCGTTCGCTCCTGTTAATTTTACGTGACGCCCATATACAGTTCGGTGGAATAATAAAGTACATAAAACTGTTAATACGATCAGTATCCATAATAAATTCGGTATCCCTATAAAACTACCATTTGCCAGTTGTACAAATGATTCAGGTAAACCACTTATCCCTTCATATCCAGAAGCTCCTGCCCCTCCCGAAATGACGAGTGCAATTCCTCCGTATAAAAACATCGTTCCGAGTGTAACGACAAGTGGCTCTACATCTGTCATTTTTATAATGATTCCGTTTAAAGCTCCTGCTAAGCAACTAATGATTAGGGCTATTATGACAGCAAATAAAATAGGTATTCCGTTCATCCAAAGCACACCGATCAAGATTGAAGTGAGCCCCATTATTGAGCCGACCGATACATCAATTCCTCCTGTTACAATAACGAAAGTCATTGGTATCGCAGCGATTGCGATAAATAGAAAATCATTTGTACTAAAAAGAAGGTTACTAATATTTAAGAAATCACTACTTATAAAACTAAAGAGAATGAATTCTATAAAAAGTAATACAATTAGAACACCTTCCCATCTATATAAATACTTCATAGATTCATCCTCCTTTCTGCCCTCCACTTTTTCATAACACTATCTAATATGACGATTAATAATAATAAGAAACCTGAAATAGCATTATTCCAAAATGCTGGTATTTTTAAAAATACGAGTGAACTGCTTATCGCCTCTAAAAATAACGCTCCTAATGCAGCTCCAAATATAGAACCCGTTCCTCCTTTTAAATGAATTCCTCCTAGTACAGCGGCTGCGATAACCTGTAGTTCTATCCCAGTACCTGTTTGGTTAGGAACGAACCCGATATTCATAACAAAAATGCAACCAGCGAGCGCAGCACTTATGCCTGATATAATAAACGCATATATCTTTACTTTATTAACTGGTATACCAATAAGTCTCGCGCCATCTTCATTATCACCTACCGCATAAAAGTATCTCCCGTATGGTACTTTCCTTAAAAAGAAGTATAGTAGTAATAAAATAATCAGAACAACCCATACAGTTATTGGCAGACCAAGTATGACGATAGATGAGAGTTGCTTAAAATTGTTTGGAATATCTTCAATCCATTTTCCGCCTGTGAAAATTAACATCGCACCTCTAATGATCCCTAACATACCTAATGTCATAATAATAGCTGGTACTCGAAGCTTCGCAACGCCAACTCCGTTTACAAAACCAATAATAGCCCCAAGTATTATAGCGGCAGTAATAGACAAGATTGCACTAAATCCATCCGTTAACAACATCCCGCAAACCGCTGCGCTTAATCCCATAATTGAACCAACTGATACGTCTATATTTTTCGTAAATAAGACAAACGATTGGCCAATTGCTAGCACGACTAAAATAACGCTAGATTTCATCATTAAAGATAACGAGTTAAGTTGAACGAAACTTGGATTTATCATTCCGACAATGGCAATATAACTTAGTAATAACAGTATGATAGACGTTTCGTGCATTTTATACATACGTTTCATTCCGTTACACCTCCGTAAGCAAGACGTGTAACTTCATCTACATTCACCTTTTCTTTCTCCAAATGAGAAACAAATTTTCCATTTCGCATTACATATACACGGTTTACTAATTGAACAATTTCTTCAACATCTGAAGAGATTAATAATATTGCGAGTCCTTCCCTTTTCATTTTTTCTATCGTCTCATATACTTCAAGCCTTGCTTTCGCATCAATTCCGCGAGTCGGTTCATCAAGAATAATAATTTTCGGATTACACGCAAGATATTTTGCAAGTACGACTTTTTGCTGATTACCTCCTGATAAAGATGCTAGAACTTCATCCATGCTTCGTACAACAATTCGAAATTGTTCTATATACGACTTTACTAAAGCGCTTTCTTTTTCTTGGTTAATGAAAAAGCGACAATTCTGATGTAAACATGCTGCAGTCATATTTTCTTTAACCGATGCAATTGAGAAAATACCATTTCTGGCTCTATCCTCTGGCACATAAACAAGTCCTTCTCTTAGTCTTTTATGCAAAGAGCATGAATCAATTGATTTTCCTTCTAATAAAATAGAACCTGATTTTATAGATTTTAATCCTAATATCGATTCTGCTAATTCAGTTCTGCCCGATCCAACAATGCCCGCAATACCTACAATTTCACCAGCATGTACAGTGAATGATATATTTTCGAAAGCGTGACTCGTTATATCAGATACTTCTAATATTTTTTTCGTTTCTTTTGTCTCTTGCACTATTTCTCTTTCCTCTTCTTGTTTATACCCTTGCGGCAATAAACCCTCCATTAGCATGTCATATGTATAGTTACATACATCCCCTTGGCTTATAATCATTCCATCACGTAAAATCGCTACTTTGTTGGCAATTTCAAAGATTTCTGGAAAGCGATGCGTAATATATATCATCCCAATTCCTTTTTCTTGTAAATTTTTCATCAGCACAAAAAGACTCTTAATTTCGTGAGTTGTTAATGTCGATGTTGGCTCATCTAAAATAAGAATCTCTGCTTCTCGTATTAATCCTCTTACGATTTCTACTAACTGTTGCTGCGCAATGGATAGTGATCCTCCTAGTTCATTAAGGTCAATATCCCATCCTAAACTGTCAATTAATTGCTGAATCTTTACTTTTAATTCCTTTTTCTTCCTTTTCAGTCCGATACATATATTTTCTTCAATGGTCATATGCGGAAAAATGAGTGGTTCTTGTGGTATTAAGTAAACCCCTTCTCTGTGTGCTTCTTTCGGATTTGCAAACTGTTTCCTCATTCCTTTTACATACATTTCTCCACTATCATACGAATATAACCCCGTTAATATTTTCATTAATGTTGATTTTCCAGCACCATTTCCCCCAACTAAAGCGTATATCTCACCACGCTCTACTTGTAAGTTTACTTCTTTTAGTACAAGTTGATTTGAAAACGCCTTACTCATTTCCTTTACTTGTAATAAAGGTACGTTATCCACATGATGTCACCTGCCTTTATACAGAACATTTTTTGAGAAAATGATTATTTGTTCTACTTGTTTTGTAGCATTGTATATTCCTTTTTTCATATCTAGAACATTTTTTTCATCAGACTATTAATCGTTTCAACTGGAATAAACAAAATATACGGCACATATGTTTAAGCATTGGTCAATTGTTGAAAGGGATGACGAGTATGACACAGCTGAACTTTGAAGAGAATTTATTAACTAAAGTAGCTTGGTACTATTATAAAGATCAATTAACACAACAGGAGATCGCTTCACTTCTTCATATTTCTAGAAATAAAGTCGTCCGGTTATTAGATAAGGCGCGCAGTGAAGGTATCGTTACATTTCACGTAAAAGGTACTGGTTTGCACTGTTTAAGTATTGAACGTGACCTAATGAAAAAATTCCACTTAAAAGATGCTTTTATTATCCCTACTCCAATAGACAATTATCATGCTTCTCTCGGAAAAGCTGCTGCACAGTATTTAGAAACTCAGCTCCAACAAGGCGATTTACTCGGCATTGGGTGGGGTGAAACGATTAGCAAAATGCTAGAAAATATTCATTTTGAAAGTTCCATTAATCTTTCAATCGTAACGCTAACTGGCGGAGTAAATCACTATCTCCCAAGAAAACAAAACTATTTACACTACATGCAAGGCGATCTTCATATTATCCCTACGCCGTTTCTAGCATCCACAACCGAAATGGCACAAAGCATTTTATCAGAACCAAGTGTAAAGGATATGCTTCATGTCGCTTCACTTGCTCATACGGCTGTTGTTGGTATTGGAGGATTATCTCAAGACGCTACGATTGTAAAAGAAGAAAAATTAACACTATGTGAGATGACATATATTCGTAGTCAAAACGGGGCGGGCGATATTTTAGGGCAGTTTTATAATACAGATGGGGATTTATTAAAGCTCCCACATCACAACCGCCTTATTGGTACTCCGCTCTCTATCCTTCGCAAAATGAAGCATGTCATTGGTGTTGCTGGAGGTACAGAAAAGATAGATGCAATTTTTGGTGCTTTAAAAGGAAAGTTCATTCATACATTAATTACCGATGAGGAAACGGCTCTCTCCTTATTACGAAAGGATGGTGATTGTTAATGTCTCATTTATTAGCTTTTGATGCTGGTACAGGAAGCATTCGAGCTGTTCTTTTTGATTTATTAGGTAATCAAATTGCGGTCAGTCAAAAAGAATGGATTCATAAAACGGATCCTCGTTACCCAGGTTCTATGAATTTTGATGTCATTGAAAACTGGCAACTTGTACAACAATGTACGAAAGAAGTTCTGCAAAGAAGTAATATACCTCCCTCTTCTATTCAAGCTATTAGCGCTACTAGTATGCGAGAAGGTTTTGTTTTATATGATAAAGATGGGCAAGAAATATGGGCATGCGCAAATGTTGATGGGCGCGCATCAACTGAAGTTAGTGAACTAAAAGAAATTCGGTCACATCTTGAAGAAGATTTATATACAAGATCTGGGCAAACTTTTTCATTAGGTGCTTTACCCCGCCTACTTTGGATTAAAAAACATGAACCAGACGTCTATAGCAATATTCATTCTTTTACGATGTTAAACGATTGGATTTTATATAAATTAAGCGGCGTACTGCAAATCGATGCCTCAAACGGATGTACGTCCGGTATTTTTGACTTACAAAATAGAGTGTGGGATAACGATGTCGCTAAGGAGTGCGGTCTAACGTTGCCATTTTCACCAACAGTAAATGAAGCTGGTACCGTTATCGGCAACGTTACAAAAGAGTGTGCAGTATTAACTGGATTACGTGAAGGAATTCCTGTCGTCGCCGGGGGCGGAGATGCTCAAATGGCATCGCTCGGAACTGGAGTCGTGAAGCCTAATCAAACATTAATATGCGGCGGTAGTTTTTGGCAACAAGAAGTGAATATTACAGAGCCGATAACAGATCCACAAGCTGCAATTCGGGTAAATTGTCACGTCGTTCCGAACCTTTGGCAATATGAAACAATCGCCTTTTTTCCAGGCCTTGTTATGCGCTGGTTTCGAGACGCTTTTTGCCAAGAGGAAAAGAAACTTGCTGACAAACTCGGTGTAGATGCTTATGCATTATTAGAAGAACAAGCGAAAGACGTACCTGTCGGTTCATATGGTATTATCCCTACTTTTTCAAACGTTATGAACTACATTTCTTGGCGTCATGCTGCACCTTCTTTTTTAAATTTAAGTTTAGATGCTGACAAATGCGGAAAAAAAGAACTGTTCCGTGCTATTGAGGAAAATGCTGCCTTCGTTACACTTGGTAACTTAAAATTAATAGAAAATCTCACAGGAACATTCCCTTCTGAAGTCATTTTTGCTGGCGGTGCTGCTAAAGGAAAACTATGGCCACAAATTCTATCAGACGTACTCGGTATTCCTGTAAAAGTACCCGTTGTGAAAGAAGCAGCTGCTTTAGGAACTGCGATTGCTGCTGGAGTTGGCGCTGGCATATATTCATCTATGGAAGAAACTGCTGAACAGTTTGTACAGTGGGAGCATACATTTGAACCAGTTACTGAAAATCATGAACTATATAAAGAATTCTATGAAACATGGAAAACTGTGTATGACAGTCAGCTCGCTTTAGCTGATAAAGGGCTCACCTCACATATGTGGATTGCGCCTGGTGCACTGTAACACATTACATAAAGGAGTGAAATAAATGTTAAAAGCGAATGAAAATGACTTTTCCTATCGCTTCGGTGATAACGGGCCAAAATATTTAATACAAGGTCCGAATATTGATCTTGGCCTTGTTGTCATTCAGCCTGGGCAAGAGTTTCAAAATCACTATCATACAACTTGCGAGGAAGTCTTTTATGCATTAGAAGGTGAAATAGATTTCTATGTGAATAACGAAAGAGTCCCGATTAAACAAGGCGATGTATTGCAAGTTCGCCCCCATGAATCTCACTATCTTATTAACCATTCTGACAAACCTTTTAAAGCAGTTTTTATTAAGTCACCACATTTACCCAATAAAGATACGGTACAAACGGAAAATCCAACATTAACGAAGGAGTGATTTCAAATGACTTGGGGATTTAAAAATCGATTAAATACAATTTTACCTGATGGCAGAGCGGTTATGCTAGCGATAGATCACGGCTACTTTTTAGGGCCCATTCACGGGCTAGAACAACCACTTGAAACAGTTAAAAACTTACTTCCTTATACAGATTCCCTCTTTTTAACGCGCGGTGTACTTAGCTCCTGTATTCCTGAAAACTGCAGCACACCGATGGTTATGCGTGTATCAGGCGGAGCTACTGTCGTCGGCAAAGATTTAGCGAATGAAACAATTGTTACACCTGTAAAAGAAGCAGTGAAACAAAACGCAATCGGCGTCGGTGTTTCTGTTTTCGTCGGATCAGACTATGAAACACAAACAGTTTCAAATCTCGCAAATGTAGTTTCAGAAGCTCACGATTACGGTCTACCAGTACTCGGTATTACCGCTGTTGCGAAAGAACTGCAAAAACGTGAAGCTCGCTTTTTAGCACTCGCTTCCCGCGTATGCGTTGAAATGGGAGCTGACATTATTAAAACGTATTACTGCGAAGGGTTCGAAAAAATTACAAGTACTTGCCCTGCTCCAGTCGTAATCGCTGGTGGACCAAAACTAGATTCAATTGAAGACGCATTAAACATTACGTACAATGCACTGCAAGAAGGCGCAATCGGCGTAGACATGGGCCGAAACATATGGCAATCTGAACATCCTGCTGCCATGATTCAAGCGATTCATGGCATTGTGAAGAATGGAATGAATGTGAAAGAGGCTCTCCAATTATATGAAGATGTAAAAAATTAAAATAAAGTGAAACTTTAATCAGTGAGGGTCTTACTGCCCATTAAAACGGGATAAACGACAGACTATTACACTTACATATATATAAACTCAATATTTACTATAAGGAAAAGCCTCTATGTTAGATTACTAAGTAATCTAACATAGAGGCTTTCTTTTTCATTTTTTGTTCTGAATTGGGTCAAATTTCTACAAATCGCGTACGTTCCAAACAATCTCACCGCGCTCCCCCCACGTACTGTGATGCCGCTTAAACCCTATCTTTTCTAATACCCGAAAAGACGCCGTATTCCAAGCACCTACAGTAGACCAAAGTCTATGACGGCCCGTAGCAATCGCAGCCTCAAGCACTGCTGATGCTGCCTCTGTCGCATAACCATTACGATGAGCACTTTGGAACAACTCGTATGCAATTTCCGGCTCTTCAAGTGTGGAACGACCGATGATTAAGCCACAGTATCCGATGAAATCCCCTTCTTCTCTCCTACGAATAGTTAGAAGAGAAATACCATTTTCAGCTGCTTTCTTGCGCATTTCGATAAGATGGCTACGAACAGATTCAATGGTTGGCATGTCCGCACCACGTTCACCAATTAATTTTCTCAGCCAAACCGCATCAGATTCTTCCCACATATTTAGGTCGAGTCGTTCCGTTTTTAGCTGGAATGCCATATCTTTAAATACATCTGTCATAGCGATAACCTCCTATTCATATCACTGTACTACTTATAATAATTTCGTACTGTACCATATGGGAAACCTGCTTGATTCATACATTATTATTATTTTATGCATAAGCAATCCCTCTGCAAAATAGACCTTGTTATCAGACTTCATTTTAAATCTACAATATTCGAGTTATGAATGATCTTACATTTACAATTAATATTTACATTTAAAAATGTATCGTCCTTTCTTTTTTGTTAAAATAAAGAAAAGGAGGAATAATTATGCAACGTATGACTTTTGAACGCCCTACTGATTATTACGATGAAAAATTATATACGATCGATGAAAAAATTTGTGCACTATTAAAAGAACGGAAAGAACTTTCAGGTGGTGATCCAGGTTTTCCACATGATGAAGCCATTAGTAAATGGGCAAAGCAATACGGATTTTATCCAGACTATTTAAATTCACTATTCTCTTCCATGATGGACGAAGGTGAATTTAAACCTCGCGTTGAACCAACTACATTCCAAAAACATATACCGGTTTTTAAAACACATGAACATGAAGACATTATGTATACAGTAACTTTTATTCGGCAATATGCAAATGCTAGTGTAGTTTATTTATATAGTGATTGGGATTCCACTGATGAAGTTTTTAATGAAAATAAGCCTCATAATTTTTTCCAATTATCAATAGATAATACATATGATTGCTGGCCAGAAGGTGGTGGCGGCACTGATGGACATTTTAGTCATCATTTCGTTATATCTCCTGCCCTTCCTAATAATTTGTCTGGAATAAGCTTACGATTTAAAGAACTCAATATGCCGTTTAGGAAAGATCAAACTGTGCTTGAATTTGAAATTAAGATAGATTAATAAAGAAGCTGTCTCACAAGCCATTTTCATGACTAAAATTCGTTTGTTTTTACTTTTATGTCCCTTAAAATAATAAAGCCCCTTTCCAAACTGGATGAAGTGAACCCGAATAGTGGTACATGAAAAAAACACCTCCTGAATTCGCATACTAAGTATGCAAATTCAATGGAGGTGTTTTTGGTTTGAAAACAAGAGTTCATTATCCAGAAAAAATAAAGTGGAAAGTCATAGAAATGAAAAAGGATGGGTATTCCAATCGGACCATTATGGAGAAGCTTGGAATTAAAAATGTTTCCCAAATTAAGACATGGATGAAGTGGTATCGTACCGGTCAAACGTACCGTTTTCAACAACCTGTAGGAAAACAATATTCTTATGGAAAAGGGCCAAAAGAGTTAAATGAATTGGAACAGCTACGGTTAGAAAATAAACAGTTAAAAACAAAATTACTTGTATGGGGAAAGTATCTAGAAATCGAAAGGGGCTGAAACCAGAAGCTGTAGTTACTTTATGGAAAGATGTAAAAACAAAAATAACGGTAAAAGAATTGTGCAACGTATTAGAATTAACCCGTTCTACATTTTATCGTTGGTTACAACGAACAGAGGACCTGAGAGATGAGATAGAAGAGAAAATAAAAGACGTTTGTCTGAGGCATAAATTACGGTATGGATACCGAAGAGTGACCGCTACTCTTCGAAAAATGGGGCTGTGTGTGAATCATAAAAAAGTATTACGAATCATGAGACAAAATCATATTCTCTCAAAAGTTCGTCGGAAGAAAAAGAAATATATCAATGGTGCGGAACCAGTGGTAGCCCCTCATCGATTGGAACGTCAATTCGATGCATCCGCACCAAATGAAAAGTGGTTTACAGATGTGACATATCTATTATTTGGAAAGCGTACCTTGTATTTATCGACGATTATGGATGCCTTTAATCGTGAAATTATTAGTTATGTCATCAGCGAGTCCCAAGCACTGCCATTAGCGATGAAGACATTAAAACAAGCAATGAGAGGGAGAAAAGTAAAAGATGTCCTTCTTCATTCAGATCAAGGAAGTATTTATACTGCGAAGGAATTTCAAGCGTATGCCAAAGAAAACGGCATTATCACTAGCATGTCCCGGAGAGGAAATTGCCATGATAATGCCGTCATGGAAAGCTTCTTTGGTCATTTAAAAAGTGAAGCCTTCTATTCACAAGAGATAACAAAAGTATCCAACACAACTGTGCGAAAGATTGTGCTAGAATACATTCATTACTACAATTGTGTGCGAATTCAAGAAAAATTAAACCACCTATCCCCTAAAGAATTTAGGGAACAAGTGGTTTAGGTGTTTTGATAGGTGTCCCGTTTTCGGGGTTCACTTCAGGATAAGGGGCTTTATTTATATCTTCAAACAATTACTCTTGTTGATACTTTCTTACCATCTTTATAGTCAAGGCAAGACACTTCAATTAACAATCCATTAAAGATTGTAAAATAAAAACCGTAACTACTACCTCTCATAGAATACGGTGCCTTTTCTATTTCAATACCTCCAGCTACTAAACGATTATATGCTTGATCCACTTCATTTGAAGTATCCACTAAAAAACCAATATGAAAAGCTTCAGGATACATAACTTCCTTATTCCCCTTAAATGCTTTGGGGTCGCTTAGCACAAGTAGAAATCCACTCTCGTCACTCATCACTACTAGTGCCTTTCCCTTTTGCTCCAAAAATTGAAAATCAAAAAATGTTTCAAAGAAATGTCTCGCTTCTAATAAATCATCCACGCATAGATTCAAATGATTTAACTTCATTCACTCATCTCCTATTAAACAGAAGTTATATAGGCTCATATTGATAACACCTAAACATGTAAGACAAGATATTCAAGCGTTCCATCTAAGACTATGTTTTATAGTCTAATACTTTTTTCTATCGCCTAGAACGTTTTTAATGAATGCAATTACATGAACCATTCGACATGAAATATGAATGTACCTAAATAAAATACCCACATTATTTAATTTTCAAATTATGTAAAACCCAATCAATCAAGAAAATTGCTGAAGAGGTACGTTCTTTCGTAGCACCTAAAAATAGTTTATGAAGCAATACCTCCAATTGAATTGGTTTATTAGGCAACGCTTGAATATACTTTAAAACAGAGCCCGCTGGCGGCGTGGGTTGGTTATTAATAGCCCATATCCCTTCTAACAATGTCCACGTTGACGTATGAACGATGTATGAAGCTTTTAACTCATCATTTGCTTTCAAAGCAGACTGAATTTTAATGAGCGAACTATGCAACCAATGAGAAATACCTTTCACTTTGCCACTAGAAACACGATAGTTTTCAAATTCATAGGTAGCTATCTCCTTTAACCTTTTCAACTCGCCGCTTTTATCAAATAAAATTTCCCCTTCTAAAAATGAGTATAGTTCCATCGGATTGTTTTTAAAGTTTACTAGTATTTGATTAACGTCTGCATACTTATATTCAACTAAAATTTCTTCCCTCGTTTCAGAATGAAACTTCTTCTTTTGTCCGTCTTCTAACAGAATATATAAATCTAAATCCGAATCAGGATATGCATCACCCCTTGCGACAGATCCGATAAGCATACATCCAGTTACCTTATCTATTGATAAGATTTCAGCTACTATTATTTGTACTAATTTTTTATGTTGTTCATGTTTAATAGATGTTTGTACTTCTAACATTTGTAACCTCCAAATATTTTATTATGGGGTTAGTCCTTACCTAAATATATTGTACTTCTCTTACAATCTTCTATACTTATTCAACAATTGTCAGTTCATATACAATTGCGTCTTTACTGCTTTTTGTTTTATCTTGAATTGTAACAATATCTCCAGCTTTTATTTTCGAAGCATTCACTACTTTTACCATCTCAGGCGGAACATATCCTCCATTGTTCTCTTTATTTAGCGGAAACCACTTTACTGATTTATTAGTTGCTTCTAAAATTTTATATTTAATTGTACCATCATACTTTATTTCACCAACAAGATCTTTTACTAATGTAGGTGTATATTTATCCTCTTCTTTTTCCAAAGAAATATGATCACCTATATCTAGGATACCGTTTCTTACAGGTGCCTCCCATTTTGTTGGATTTAAATCATTTAAACTTACTTTCACACTATCTTCTTTATTTGAGCTAGCATCTTTTAGAAATATTTCATTATAATTCTTATCAAGAATAATATACTCTTTCTGCTCTACTATTTTTGCACTAGTTTCACGTTTATCTTCCTCATTGTTAGATACTTCTTCTTTCACATTATTATTACTACACGCTGATAATAATGTCGTCGCTAAAGTTGCCATTAGTAATATTTTTTTCACTTCATTTACCTCCATTTATAACGAAACAATAAAACATATATCACATCCATATTTTACTATAAATCAAAAAAAGAGGATATTTGTTTATTACTAAACAAATATCCTCTACCTTTACATTTATATTACGACTGTTGATAAGCCGCTTTCGATGATTTTACATAATAAACTGCGTGATCAACGTTAATGATATGATCTGGTTTTGGTTTCCCACGACTCGCTCTATGCCCTGCTAAATGTTCTTCACTTGTTTCCCAGTTTTTCCATGCTTCTTCAGATTCCCAGCGAATCATAACGACAACTTCTTCATCTCCGCGTCTTACTTTTTTCACAAGAACACTTAAGTCGATGAAGCCTTCAAATTTTTCAATAATACCTTCTCCAGTGAAACGTTCTACAACTATATTTGATGTACCTTCTTTTACTGTAAATGTTTTCGTTTCAATAAACATATATTCCACTCCCTCTTTTTAATACGAATACTAGTATTCTTCTATTATAATTGATTATGATAATTATTTTCAATTAAAAGTTTTAATTGTTTGAATTATGCTGTTTTCTCTTCAACAGCTTCATCTAAAAATTTGAAATACGGAAGGAATAACCCTATTAAAGAAGTAACACATATAATCGCACCGATAATAAAGTATAGTGCTCTTATTCCCCACATTTCACTTAATATGCCTCCTAATAACACACCTAACGGCATAGCGGATCGTATGAAAAATAAACGCACTGAAAATATTTGTCCTATCATATTGTTCGGTACTGTTTGTTGGCATATGGTTGTGTTATGAACATTGAAAAATGAAATACAAATGCCTGCAACTACTTCAATGAACACCGCAATTACTATACTATGATTGAACCCTAGAGAAATGTATGTTAGTCCTCCTATAAACAATCCACCAAGCATAAGTATACGCCGGCTTTTATATGTTACTTTTCCGACTAGTATAGATCCAATTACATAGCCAAACGGGAAACCAGCCATAAAATAACCAAACTCCACATACCCTGCTGACAGCTCATCTTTTATATAAGGAAGGTTTGTAACCAGCGTTACCCCCACCCCAAATTGCACGAAAGTAAGAAAGACACCGAGCCAAACGATAACTGGTTTTGTGAAAAAATATGTAAAACCGTGAAGAAACTGTTCTAGCCACGTTTTCCGAATGGATTGTGTTGTTCTCTTTTCTTTTATATAAAGTAAAAAAGTGCCACTAACAAATAGACAAATACATACGAAAGATAGTGTAAGTTCTACTCCCATCAAATGAATGGCCACTCCGCCTAATATTGGTCCAAGAAACATCATAAGTCGAGCCATCCCATCAATATATGCATTTGCGTCTTGAAGTTGTTCTTCACTTACAATGCTCGGTGTAATGGCTTGACTTGCAGGTGTATACAGCGGTGTAATAAGCCCGATTATAATTTGTACGACATACACATGCCAAACTTCTATACTACTAGTAAGTAACATCACTAACGGTAGTAAGAAAGCCGAAGCCCGTACCCATTGCGAAAATATCATAATCCATTTCCGGCTCCATTTATCAATAAATGGACCACTTATAAGTTGTAGTATGAGCGATGGGATAAAATATAGTAACCACATACTACTTAATGCTGTTTTTGACCCTGTTAATTCGTAAACAAGAATCGAATTACATAACGTTCCGAAAGCCCCGCCCAATTCTGAAATCGCGCTTCCAATCCACATGAAAAAAAACGAACGATTTTTCAACACATTTTTCAATTTCATACACCAACTTTTCTATTAAAAGCCTCCCTTTATGTACATTCTCTAGTTGCATATTATCTATTTAAAAACGCATCTAATTCTTTCGCTAACGACTGTACTGCTTTCTTTCTTAATATATATTTCCCGTCATGTATATCAACTAACTTCGCTGCACGCAACAATTTCAAATGATGGTGTACAGTCGATTTACCGAGTTGCAGTCTTTCTGTAATTTCCTGCAATGTTCGTTCTTTTTCGAACAACATTTTTACAATGCGTAATCTCGCTTCATCCCCAAGCGCTTTATGTTTTTGAACTAAAAAATAATTCGGTTCATACAGATCTTCAGGATGGATGCTTTCGTTTGCGACTGGGTAATGAAATACTTTCGTATCTTCAATATCCGCCTCAATATTCCACGGTCTGTATATCATTTGCGGGATGAGAAGTACGTAATGAACACTTGGCTCTGGCATATAGTTCACACCGCCGGTCGCCCACTCGACAAACTCTTCTGGTTTCATCTTTTTATTCATTTCATTTTTCGCTTCATAATCTCTTTTTAATATAGATAATATTTGCTCTTCCTCTTTCTGAATAACACTCTCATACCATCCTGTCATAACAGCGATTAAATGAGATTTCAGCACTTGTACATGAACATCACATATAAAACGAATATACGCGGAGAAAAACTGATGATCATGTGTCAGTTCCATTAGTTCATGTATTGCAGTTACGTCTCCACTTGCCGCTAAATGTCTTTTCTCTTCATACTTCTCACCTAAAAACGGTAAACATATATACTTCAAATCTTCTTCCGAAAGCGAATCGATTGTAGCATGAAACTGTGATAAGTCCTGAAACTCTCCTTCATACAATAACTGAAGCAACGCTTTCCACGTATTATGTTCTTCTACAAATTGTAGGTGCTCTCTCATTTCTTCTGTTAATGATTCCTTAATCTCTGCCCATTCATTTTGACTCTTTTCAAGAGTATCGATTAACCTTTTATGAGTAATTGCTGCAATACCTAATGCGCATTCGAAAAGTATCGAATACTTTATTTGAACATTGTACGTTTCCCTCTTTCTACTCGTTACGTGAAAGACTTCCATTTTATCGCCTCCTTATTTTACTACGTATTAAATTCTATTTTTATCGAATTATACCTTCTATTTTTTTAGAATTTTAAAACTTTATGGAACGTAAAAAAAACGCAGTTTATTTGCAAACTGCGTTTTTTATGTTATTCGTTACTTATTGATTCATTTGCGCATCGTTTAATAGCCCAATGATTTCACCTAACATTTCTTCTGTAAAAGCACCGGCGCTAAAGTTCACTAACGCTCGTAACGGCATATAGTTCAGCATAGCCTCCATCATTTCAGAGGCATCACTATCCCCTTCAGCCATACTACTAAACGGGCTGTCTTTTAATGCTTTCTCCATAAGCTCTTTTGCGATTGGCGCTAAGGTTGGGTCCATAAATATTTCCCCTAGTAACGTATTACGATGTACAGGTTTTCGAATTATAGTTGTTGATTGAACAAAAATGCTATCATGTAAAACAATCTCTTTTGAAGATTTCCCTACTAAAATTTCGAATTCACCTGTTTCGACATGCCAGTCCTTCCATTCAACATTGTAATAAGCAAATGATCTTTTATTTAGAGTAAAACTAACCGTTTTTTCTTCTCCCGGTTGCAATTCTACTTTTTCAAACCCTTTTAATTCTTTTTCAGGCCGAATCATACTGCTTTCAACATCTTTTATATAAAGCTGGACAATTTCTTTCCCTGCTATACTACCAGTATTTTTCACGTTTACACGAACAGAAACCGTATCCTTATCTTTTATTTCTTTCTTATCGATTGAAATATTACTATACTCAAAGTTTGTATAGCTTAATCCAAACCCAAATGGGAACAATGGTTCAATCTGTTTCTTATCGTAATAACGATAGCCAACGAACACACCTTCTTTATATTCCACTATGTCACCTTCACCAGGGAAGTTTAAGTAAGATGGGTTATCGCTTAACACTTTCGGGAATGTTTCTGCTAGTTTCCCACTTGGGTTCGCGTCACCAAATAATATATCAGCAATCGCTCCGCCTAACGCTTGCCCTCCTAAATAGCCTTCAAGTATTCCTTTTACTTTTCCTATCCATGGCATTTCAATTGGCGCACCGTTACTTAAAACTATAACGATATTATTTTGTACTTCAGCGATAGCTTCAATTAATTGCACGTGATTTTTTGGCATTTGTAAATGTTTTCGATCAAATCCTTCCGATTCATAGCGATCTGGAAGTCCAACAAAAAGAACAGCTGTATCTGCACTCTCTGCTACTATTTTCGCTTCATTAATCATGTTTTCATCCACATCATCACTTGCAAGGTCATAGCCTTGTGCAAATAATATATTCGTTTTTTCACCTGATACCATTTCAATTTCTTCAAGAATACTTTCAAGCTTTGTTGGATTAATATGAGAGCTTCCACCGCCTTGATAACGTGGTTGCTTTGCAAACTCGCCAATTACTGCTACTGTTCCTTCTCTTTTCAACGGAAGGATGGAATCTTCATTTTGTAACATCACCATACTTTCACTTGCAACTTCTCTTGCAAGTTGATGATGCGCTTCCTTACTATACACAGCATTTTCTAATTGATTATCCACGGCTTTAAAAATAATGTTGAGAAGACGCTCTACTGATTGATCAAGTTTCTCTATTGTTAACTCACCACCGTTAACTGCATCAATAATTTTCTTCTCACCAATTCCGAAACTTGAAGGCATTTCTAACTCCAAACCGTTCGCTAAACTTGCAACACGCTCATTTACTGCGCCCCAATCAGATACAACAAAGCCTTCAAATCCCCACTCATCTTTTAAAATATCATTCAATAAATACGTATTTTCCGAAGCGTATTCTCCATTTATTTTGTTGTAAGCACTCATTACTGTCCAAGGCTGTGCTTCCTTAATAACATCTTCAAAACTAGCAAGATAAATTTCACGCAATGTTCTTTCATCAACAATTGCATCTACAGACATTCTGCGATGTTCTTGATTATTAGCAGCGAAATGCTTTAGTGACGTTCCAACCCCTTGACTTTGTACACCTTTAACATGGTTTGCAGCCATTTGTGATGATAAATACGGGTCCTCTGAAAAATATTCGAAGTTTCTTCCGCATAGCGGCGAACGTTTTATATTTGCACCTGGTCCAAGAAGAACCCCTACATTTTCAGCCTGACATTCTTCTCCTAATGCAACCCCTACTTGATTGATTAGCTCTTTATTCCATGTACTTGCTAATCCTACTGCCGATGGGAAACAAGTCGACGGGATACTGTTATAAATCCCTAAGTGATCTGCCCCCTCTGCTTGTTTTCTAAGACCATGTGGTCCGTCAGTTACCATAATAGAAGGAATCCCTAATCGCTCAATTCCTTTTGTATTCCAAAAGTCTAATCCAGAACATAGACTTGCCTTCTCTTCTAATGTCATTTGTGAAATAATGCTCTTAATATCTCTTGTCATAATAGATAGCCCTCCTAAAAAACAATTAAGTAAACGCTTTCCTAATGTTATTATAGTTATTATTTTTTAGATATTATGGTATATTCTTTAGAATACTTGTAAAAATTTTAGTTAATTATTTATGACTATCCACACTCACATTGGCTAATTTTTATAGAATAGAGGTTAAAATCATGAATGGCTCCAAACTAGAAGATTTATATTATATTTGTAAGTTAGTCTTTGACATACATAAAACACCTATCTTTTTTATTGATAACAAAGGCTATTTGGCATTTGAAATCTCGCCTAATTTTCAGCAGCACCCTTTCTATTCTTCAAAAGAGCAGTTATGTAATCAACTATTCAAAGAAAATTCCGCTTATAATTTTCCGGTACTAGAAGAAACTTCTTTTCTTGAAAATTTTTTCTCCATTAACTTACCTTTGAATGATCAACTTAGTGGGAACATTATCGTTGGACCCGTACTTTATTCCAAACTATCGGAAGCCTCCATTAAAGGTCTCATAAATGATCTTCATCTAAAAATAAACACGGAGGAAATGGTTCAATATTATCAATCCCTCCCCGTTTTAAGCAATTTGAAATTTATAAATGTAAGTATGATTTTATATTACATGTTGTATCAACAAAAATTAGACATTGCTGATATTCTCCAAAAAAATATAATGATAAAAAAGACAGAATTTGAAATTGAACAACCCGATATACATATATCGGCGCAACGTCAAAGTACATTAACTCATATTGACCCTCAGGCTGAAAGAAAAATATTTGAATGTATTAAGCAGGGAAAAAAAGATGATTTAATCAAAAATTTAAGGAGTCTACCTGAATCAGGAGATCTTGGTGTATTGTCAAAAACAAGTCACTTGCGCAGCCAGAAAAACTCTGCCATCGCAGCAATTACACTTGCGACAAGATCAGCTATAGATGGTGGACTATTTCCTGAAATCGCATATACACTCAGTGATTTATTTATTCAAAAACTCGAAGAAATAAATAAAAGTGAAGCCATTTTTCCATTTTTGGAGACTGCTTTACTTGAGTTCTCAGAACGAGTAAAGAATGGAACGATACAAAAACACTCAAAACCTATAAACGTATGTCAAAATTATATATTTACTCATCTTTACGAAGAAATTACACTATCTCACCTTGCAAAAATAGTCGGATTAAATCCTAGTTATCTATCTTCTCTTTTCAAAAAAGAAATCGGAATGTCACTAGGCGAATATATACAGCGCGCTAAAATTGATGAATCAAAAAGTTTAATGACCTACACAAAACATTCTATATCCGAAATTTCTACACTATTAAATTTCCATGACCAGAGCCATTTTACAAAAGTCTTTAAAAAACATACAGGTGTTTCACCTAAACAATTTAAAAATGGATATAGTTATTAGTTTCCCTTTTCTACTCGTTACTTGAAAAACTTTCAATTCTACCTGCTTGTTTGCTATGGTTCTTTTTCAGTATTTAAAAACAATATGAATGGTCCCTAACATCATTTACATTCTTCATAACTTTTCGTTGTAATCTAAATTAGGAAGAATAGGAGCTTTTTTATATACAAATAATAACTCTCAAGGAGTTGTTGAGATGCATTTCATATTAAATATGTTAGGGATTTTCATTGTAATCTTATTCGTTTTCCTATGTTCGCCTAATAAAAAACAAATAAAATGGAGACCAATCGTTATTCTAATCACATTGGAGCTCTTTATTACATGGTTTATGTTAGGCACGAAGCTGGGCAGTATTATCATTAATAAAATTGCGTCATTTTTCAGTTGGCTACTATCATGTGCGAATGAAGGTATTCGGTTTGCATTTCCTTCCGCTATGGAAAATCCAACTGTTGATTTCTTCTTTAGTGCATTACTTCCTATCATTTTTGTTATCACATTCTTTGATATCCTTTCTTATTTTGGAATCTTAACTTGGATTATTGATAAAGTAGGTGCAGTTATTTCAAAGATTTCTCGTTTACCAAAGTTAGAAAGTTTCTTTTCGATTCAAATGATGTTTTTAGGAAACACCGAAGCACTTGCGGTTGTTCGTGATCAATTATCCGTTTTAAAAGAAAATCGTTTATTAACTTTTGGAATTATGAGTATGAGTAGTGTTAGCGGATCCATTCTTGGCGCTTATTTATCAATGGTTCCGGCAACATATATTTTCAGTGCTATCCCTTTAAACTGTATTAACGCATTAATTTTGGCCAATGTATTAAATCCTGTGGAAGTTACGAAAGAAGAAGATGTCGTATATACACCTTCAAAAGATGAAAAAAAGGATTTCTTCTCTACTATTTCAAACAGTATGTTAGTCGGGATGAATATGGTTATCGTTATTTTAGCTATGGTAATTGGTTACGTGGCATTAACTGCATGTTTAAATGGTATTTTAAGCTTTTTCGTAACAGGCTTAACAATTCAAAAAATCTTTTCCATTATCTTTAGTCCCTTTGCTTTCTTACTCGGCTTATCAGGTAATGATGCTATGTATGTAGCTGAATTAATGGGGATCAAAATAACGACGAATGAATTTGTTGCCATGATGGATTTAAAATCAAATTTAAAGTCGTTACAACCACATACGATTGCGGTTGCAACGACATTTCTAGCTTCTTTTGCTAACTTTAGTACAGTAGGTATGATTTACGGAACTTACAATTCATTATTTGGCGGAGAAAAATCATCCATAATCGGTAAAAATGTTTGGAAGCTTCTTGTTAGCGGAATGGCTGTATCCTTATTAAGTGCTATGCTCGTTGGACTATTTGTATGGTAAATAAATAATCTTTAAAACAAAAGACACCCAAACGAATTGAGTGTCTTTTATTATTATCGAATCTGTCCATTTCCACGAATCATATATTTTGTAGAAGTTAATGCAGGAAGTCCCATCGGTCCCCTTACATGTAGCTTTTGTGTACTGATGCCAATTTCTGCGCCGAATCCGAATTCAGATCCATCAGTAAAACGAGTTGATGCATTATGATACAGTGCAGCCGCATCTACAGCTGTGAAGAATTTACCGACGTTTTCCTCGTCTTCTGTAATAATTGCTTCAGAATGCATAGATCCATACGTATTTATGTGATGAATCGCTTCTTCTATAGAAGAAACTACTTTCACTGCCAGCGTAAGTGATAAAAATTCAGTACCCCAGTCTTCTTCTGAAGCAAGTACAATTGAAGAATCAATCGCCAGTGCTTTTTGATCACCACGTAACTCCACGCCTTTTTCCTTCAATGCTGAAAACAATTCGCTACCAAATTGCTGTGCCCACTTCTCATGAAGTACAATCGTTTCAATTGCATTACATACAGATGGACGCTGCGTTTTTGCATTTATAATAATATCAACTGCCATTTGTTTATTCGCTGTTTCATCAATGAAAATATGACAATTTCCTGCACCCGTTTCAAGTACTGGAACAGACGCTTCTCTCACTACAGTATCAATTAATTGTTTGCCACCTCTTGGAATAAGAACATCTAGATAATCGTTTAATGTAAACAACTGCTTTGCGCTATCCCGCGTTGTATCTTCTATAAGCTGTACACTTTCTGGAGGCAAGCTTGTTTGTTTGAGTGCTCGGTGAATAACAGCAACGATAGCTTTGTTAGAATTGATAGCAGAAGAACTACCACGTAATATAACTGCGTTTCCTGTCTTTAAACAAATTGTAGCAGCATCTACTGTTACATTCGGCCTTGCCTCGTAAATCATACCAACAACACCCAGTGGTACACGCATCTCCTGAATAAATAATCCATTTGGTCGCTCCCATTCACTTACACATTCTCCAACAGGATCACGTAATTCAATTAACTGCTTAATCCCATCTGCCATATCAATAATACGCTGTTCATTCAACATTAGACGATCTAGAAGTGAATCAGAAAATCCTTTTGCCTTACCTTCTTCTAAATCCCGTTTGTTTTCCTCTAAAATATAAGCTACTTCTACTCTTAACTGATCCGCAATAGCAGCAAGTGCTTCATTTTTTTGATTTGTAGATTTTAGTACAAGTTCTCTAGCAATTTCTTTCGCTTTTTTTCCTTTTGCCAACACTTCATTCATTTTTATTTCCTCCTTTTTAACATCACTATTCTTAAAGTGAAACCCAATAATCTCTGTGAATGACTTCATAATTATGCCTATCGCCTCTTGCTTGAATATCTTGGCTTTGCATACCTTTTACATCTCTTAGTTCCTCTGCGCTATATGTGCATTGCCCTTTTCCAATGACGCGCCCTTGTTGCGTCATGACTTCTACGACATCGCCAACTTTGAAAAATCCTGACACATTTGTAACGCCAGCAGGAAGAAGACTCTTACCATGCTGAATGATAGCAGTAGCTGCTCCAGCGTCTACTTCAATTTGTCCGCTAACAAGCGAATGCAAAGCGATCCATTGCTTGTTCATCTTTATTTCTTTTTGAGGAGCATTTCCGACGTATGTTCCATCACCTTTGCCCTTTAAAACATCTACAAATTTCTCTTGTCCACGCCCTGTTCCGATAAATACACTCACGCCAAGAGAAAGTGCCCTCTTCGCAGCATCAATTTTTGATTTCATACCGCCAGTCCCAAGTTTGGACCCAGCATCTCCTGCAAGAGAAGCGATTTCTTCTGTAACTTCAGGAAGGAAATAATACTTTTTCGCATCCGCATTTTTCTGAGGATTTTTGTCGTACAAACCGTTCACATCCGTAAAAATCATTAGCATATCCGCCGAAACAAGCCCGCTTACTAAAGCTGACAGCATATCGTTATCACCAAACGTCAGCTCCTCTAATGAGATGGAATCATTTTCATTAATGATTGGAAGAGCAGAACGGTTTAGTAACTCTCCTAAAGTAGCATAAGCATTACTATATTGTTCTTTTCTAGAAAAATCACTTCTCGTCAGCAATAGTTGCGCAGTAACGATGCCATATTTACGAAATTCCTCCGTATACGCCTGCATTAACAAACTTTGTCCAACAGCCGCAGCAGCCTGTTTCCCTTTAATTGTCACAGGTCTGCTAGGATAGCCTAGAGCAGAAAAACCTGCAGCGACGGCCCCAGATGTAATTAACAAAACTTCATGTCCTTCTTCTTTCAATCGAGCCAATGCGGCAACGTGATCTGAAAGTTGTTCTTTAGAAATGCCTCCGTGACTATCTGCCAAGGAACTGCTCCCAATCTTTACAACTATTCGTTGTTTTTTCACTTTTATATCCCCCAAGTCTAAAATCAAAGTTTTTTATAGATTACACTTTTATTCATTTGGCTTGCAGCGACTTCTATCCTCACCAATGCTGCACCTAGCCTATTAAAGAGCAAAATAAAAATGACCGCTTCGCCCTTAATAAAATAAAAAGGACGAAACGGTCATTGTTCCGCGGTACCACCTTAATTGATATACATAGATATCCACTTGGCGCCTATAACGCAGGCGAACGCTTAAACTTTCATTTAAGACTCAGGGATAGGTTCGATATATTCTATACGAGGAATCTTTCAGCCGGTGAATTCCACTCTCTTTCGCAAGAAGACATATGTACTATTTCCCTTCAACGATTTTCGGTTTAATTTTTTATATTATGCGATATAATTTAATTTGGTGTCAAGAGGTATTTTTAAAAATAAATAGAGCGGCATGGTATTTGTATGAAAATATTGCCCTAATGAATGAAAATACAAATCGATATAAGTTTAACTCATATACATAAATATAAAACATTAAATGATAGTGTATATATTTACAGAATGTTGAATGTAATTGATTTTTATCTTTTACTGTTGCAAAAAGGAATATATTCTCTTAGAATGTTTCTTTATATTGCATGAAGATGTTATTGTTATTTTAAAATAATAATTTCAAAAGGATATAATTTATTATAAAAGGAGCAAGATTGAATAATTATGGACAAACAAATTGGATTCATCGGATGCGGAAATATGGGGATGGCTATCATTGGCGGGATGCTAAACAAAAAGATAGTGTCTGCAAATCAAGTTATTTGTTCGGATTTAAACACTACGAATTTAAAACACGCTAGCGAAAAATATGGGCTAACTACAACTACTGACAATAATGAAGTCGCTAAAAATGCTGATATTTTAATTTTATCAATTAAACCAGACCTATACGCATCAATCATTAACGAAATAAAAGAAGTAATCAAAAACGATGTTATCGTCGTAACGATCGCTGCTGGAAAAAGCATCAAAAGTACAGAGGAATCTTTTGATAAGAAATTAAAAGTTGTACGTGTAATGCCTAATACCCCTGCTCTTGTTGGAGAAGGAATGTCTGCATTATGCCCTAATGAGATGGTGACAGAAAAAGATTTAGAAGATGTGCTAAACATTTTCAATAGCTTTGGTCAAGCAGAGATCGTAAGTGAAAAATTAATGGATGTTGTTACATCAGTAAGTGGTTCTTCACCAGCATACGTATATATGATTATAGAGGCGATGGCAGATGCTGCTGTACTAGACGGTATGCCAAGAAATCAAGCATATAAATTCGCAGCTCAAGCTGTATTAGGCTCTGCTAAAATGGTACTAGAAACAGGAATACATCCAGGTGAATTGAAAGATATGGTTTGTTCTCCTGGTGGAACAACGATAGAAGCTGTAGCAACATTAGAGGAAAAAGGCTTACGCACAGCCATCATTTCAGCTATGCAGCGCTGTACACAAAAATCTATTGAGCTGTCTGGTCAAACAAAAAAATAAAACGATAAAAGAGATCACGTTTGCTATGAATGTAGTTAAAAAATAGTGGATTACATACTCTCTCGCTTTCACTAAATGATAAACGGACAAATTCATATATACTTGAGTTTGTCCGTCCTTTTGGTTATACTGAGATAATTTTATTTATATCTTCTTTTGAAATTTTAGTTTTAACTCTTCTCTATTACCTAATATGATTGTGTAATTTTATTAGAAACAAGTAATCTTTCAATGCATTTCGGTAACATATCTAATAATGTTTCAAATGCGTAATTTACATCTAAACGTTCTGTCCATTGATGTGCATCTTTTCCTACCGGCCCCATATTTAATACTGGAACGTCAAAATCTTCTAGTTCCTGAAGCGGAATCGAGTAACCTTTATCCCATAATGGCATATTGTCTACAAGTGAGCTCATTGAATGTAAGGGATTCTGTAAGCCCACATAGCTCAAATCTGAAATTCCTCCAAAATAATTTTGGTTTTCAAATGTAATGTTATGATTGTAGTGTGCATACTTTTCCATTTCTGCAACTACTTCTTTAATTAACGTATTGTTGCGTGAACTTACAGCTGGATAATATGGTGGAGCAAAGAAAAGTACAATCATCGGCGCCTTTTCTTTACATAAAATAGCTAGTTTATCTACTAAATCAATCGTTACCGCGCGATCATCTTTATCTTCTCTATTATTTATTATACTAGATTGAATATCATCTATTTTCTCTTGCCCATGTTGTTCAATTGCATAAGCAATAAGCTCTTCATACGTTAATACATTTACTTTCATATTAGGCGGTATAAACGGATTATATTTAGAAAAACGATATGCTTGCTTTTCATATGATTCTTCTATTTTCTCTGCTACTTTCGTTACTTTTTGACGTAACAATGACACGACATCTGTCATTGATTTTTCTAGTAAAAACAAATTAAATAATGTAACAGCACGATGCGGAATTTGGACAGAATAATCCTCCTTTAAGTCCCTTTGAAGTAAGTTAGTTGGCGGAGGACTCGCTTCCCCTTCTACAATATCACAAAGGTCTGTATTCAACTCTAATTCTGCTGTTATTAATGAAGCCATATAACTCCCATTTAAGCCTGCAAATGGTTCACCTACATGTGTCTCTTTTCCGTAGCAAAGAAATCCAGGTAACACTTTACCAATAGTACCAGTATAAATATACTTATTTTGGTCACCAGGGTGTCGTGAAAACATAGGCTCTGAATTTAATACCGTTTTATAATCCAAGTTATGTTCTCTTGCTAACTCTAGTAGTCTTGGAACAGCAGCTCTCATCCCTACAGAGTTCACTTCTTCATCTGGAACAGCTAATAAAAGAACATTCCCGTCAAATCTTCCTTCACAAGCTTGCTCAATCATTGCCATTTGTAACGCAAGACCGCATTTCATGTCCATTGTTCCTCTACCAAATAACCAATCTCCTTTTTCTATATCCTCACGTACATGATCTGGTAGTTCATCTTTATGAGAATAAAACATAGACGTTAACTTTTTAGGATTGAATGCATCTTCTTTCCACACTCCGTAATCTTGTACATCTACAACATCAAAGTGACTAACTAGAATTACTGTATTTTTTGTACTATCGCTTTTCTTTACGAGAGCTGTAACAAAATATCGTCCGTCTCCCGTCGGATTTTTTTGCAAATGATGCGGGTTTTCTTTGAAGTACTGTAAATCAGATAATTGTTCCACAACAAAATCTGGCAATATAACTTCTGCTTCTGTACCTGTAATACTAGGAATTTCAACGAGACCGCTTAATAATTGAATCAATTGTTCTTTTGATTGCCACTTTGACATATAAATCCCCCTATTTTTCCGCATTATGAAAATGAATTCCAGTATATGAATAAAAAATGACGACAGTTATCAAAATTATAGTTCTGATGTACTGCCGATTTTTATTGAAATTTCATGAGCTGCTTGTTTTACCTTACTAATAAGAAAAGATAGTCGATCATCATTAATGCGATGACTAATTAACCCAACACTTAATGCTCCTACTACTTTATGATTAAATCCGATAATAGGTGCAGCTACTGAAGCCGTCCCTTCTGTTTTTTCACCATAACTTACCGCATATCCTTCATTTCTTATTTGCTTTATTTGCTCTAAAAGAATGCGCTTTTGTTCTGGTAAAGAAGAAAGTAAATGTTCTACAATATGCTCCATTTCATTCGTTTTCATATTGGCAAGCATCGTTTTGTTTGCAGCACCAATTGAAAGTGGAATCTGTTCCCCTAAGTTATCGATAACTCGAATTTTTAAAGGGCTATCAATTCTTTCAATGATAATAGAATGCGTTCCATTTGGAATGTTTAAATACACACTTTCTTCCACTTCAGAGGCTAACCGTTTCATCACTTCTCTGGCTACAGATCTGTAATCTACTTTCTCCAATTGACGTAATCCTATTTCCATCCACATTGGCCCAATTTTGTACTGTTTCGTTTCTGAAATTTGCGTAACTAACCCATGTTTGATTAGAGAATTAAGTAATCTATGTACTGTACTAACTGGGAGATGTGTTCTATCCGCTATATCAGAGATGGCCCAATACTCTTTTTCATTAGTAGAATTTAACAACTTTATAATACTTATCGCTCGATCAATGGACTGTACCATAACTCACCTCAACTTGACTTGTAATATGTTAGTACGCTCAATTACCTATCAATTTAACAAAAATTCAAAATGAAATCAATCCATTTATTCAATTTTCTAAAAATAAAAATATGTCGCTAATAATAATTTGAAAGCGCAAACAAAAAAATATTGACTTTTCTTTTTAATTATCTGAAAATTATAACAAGATTTCACATCACGGAATACATTCCACAATACGGAAAACATCAAACTTTATTCTATCAACTACGAAAGTGAGGAAAACAATGTCGCAAGTAAACAATACAAACAATGAATTAAAACGTACGATGAAAAGTAGACACTTATTCATGATTGCACTCGGTGGTGTGATTGGAACGGGGTTATTTAACGGATCTGGCTTTATTATAAGTCAAGCTGGACCTGGTGGATCCGTGCTTGCCTTTATGGCTGGTGGATTATTAATGTATTTCGTTATGCTTTGTCTTGGTGAACTTGCTGTAGCTATGCCTGTTTCAGGTTCCTTCCAAGAATATGCCACTAAGTTCATCAACCCTGCAACTGGCTTTACGATCGGATGGTTATATTGGTTAAGCTGGGCAAATACGACCGGTCTTGAATTTACAACTGCCGGCATTACAATGCAGCGCTGGTTTCCTGATATTCCCGTCTGGGTTTGGTGTTTAATATTTGGCGTTACAATCTTCACTATTAACGCATTATCTGCTCGTAGTTATGCAGAAACAGAATTTTGGTTTTCAAGTATAAAAGTATCTGCCATTATAGCTTTTATTATCCTTGGCGGCGCCGCTATGTTCGGTTTTATTGATTTAAAAGGTGACGAACCAGCCCCGTTATTATCAAATTTCGTAAATCACGGCGGTTTATTCCCAAATGGACTTGCAGCTATCCTATTAACAATGGTTACAGTTAATTATTCCTTCCAAGGTACAGAACTTGTCGGAATCGCAGCAGGTGAAAGTGAAGATCCAGCAAAAACTTTACCACGTTCTATTAGAAATATTATATGGCGCACGATGTTTTTCTTCGTCTTAGCAATTTTTGTCCTTGTTGCTTTAATTCCTTGGGAAGAAGCTGGATTAACAAAAAGTCCGTTCGTTGCTGTATTTGATAATATCGGTATTCCATATGCAGCTGATATTATGAACTTTGTTATTCTTACAGCTGTTCTTTCTGTCGCAAACTCTGGACTGTACGCCGCAACTCGCATGCTTTGGTCATTATCAAAAAATGAAATGGCTCCTGCCTTTTTAAAGAAATTATCATCACGAGGAATACCTCTAAACGCTTTGATTTTGACAATTTCTATTTCTGCTTTTTCTCTTTTAACAAGCGTTGTAGCTGCTGAAACAGTTTACTTATGGTTAATTTCAATTTCTGGTGTCATTACAATCATTGTTTGGATGTCAATTTGTGTCTCCCAATTCTTTTTCCGTAAACATTATTTAGCAGACGGTGGAAGATTAGAAGACTTAAAATTTAAAACTCCACTTTATCCACTTGTACCAATTCTTGGTTTTGGATTGTATGGCATTATATTAATTAGTCTTATCTTTATCCCTGAACAACGACTTGGAATTTATTGCACTGTACCATTTATCATTTTTTGCTACACTTACTATCACTTTAAAGTTAAGAAAAGAATTTCTACTAACCCTCAAAGTGAAACTAAAATTAGCGAGACTATGTAATACTATACTTATATATAAAAGATCGCACATATCTTTCACTTTATGTGCGGTCTTTTATCCTTTTAATTCGCTTTAAAATTATATAATGGCTTAATAATATGCTTTATATCTATTGTTTCTTTCGTATTTTCGATAATTTCATCCATTGGCTTGTAAACCATTGGTGCTTCATCAATTGTGCTTTCTACTACCGATGTAGTCCACACTTCTGTCATCGTATTTTGAAATTCCTCTAGACTCAATAATTCTTTAGCCTTCTTACGACTCATAATACGTCCTGCCCCGTGCGGACCAGAAAAGTTCCAATCTGGATTCCCTTTACCAAATGCAATAATTGAACCATCTCTCATGTTAATGGGAATAATGACTCGTTCATCTTTCTGAGCTGAAATAGCACCTTTTCGTAGAATCATATTTTCTATGTCAATATAGTTATGTATTGTAGTAAATTGATCCGTAACTTTCCAGTCCATTTTCGTAACAATTTCATCAATCATTGCTTTACGATTTAACGCAGCATACTTTTGGGCAATATTCATGTCATTCATATAATCTTTGAATCCTTGCCCTTCTAAATAAGCTAGCTCTTTACGAATCTTAGGCTTCTGAATCCCACGTAAAGTTTCTTGTATTTCTTTTGCTCTCCCTTCTTCAGTTAATCTCTTAATAATCTCATCTTTCATTGATGTAACATCAATGCATTGTTCATATGCTAAGTTTTGGTAATATTCTGCTATTTGTTTACCTAAATTACGAGAACCACTATGAATGACAATATATACATTCCCTTTATCATCTTCATTTAATTCAATGAAATGATTTCCACCTCCAAGAGTACCTATACTTTTTTGAGCTCTTTGTAATGTATATGGGGCCTTCACACTATCAAAATCGATCATTTTTGAGAATCGATGTTCTTTATCTCGGATACGAAAACCACTTGGAACAAATTTACGAATTGTTTCGTCTAAGCAATCGAAATTAATTTCTTCTTTTTTCTTATTAATCACAGCAACTTCCATCCCACACCCAATGTCTACCCCTACAAGATTAGGAACAATTTTATCCTGTATTGTCATTGTTGTCCCAATCGTACAACCTGCTCCTGCATGTGTATCTGGCATAATACGAATTTGACTATCCTTTACGAATTCTTGGTTACAAAGATCAATAATCTGCCCAGTCGCAGTCTCATCAACGTTATTCGTAAATACTTTCGCTTCATTGTATTTTCCTTGTAATTTCAACATCTTTCATTTCCCCTTCCTTTTGAAAGAATTATTTTATTACGTTGTATGTGTTCTATTCAATACTATCATCTACCTTCTGCTTTCCATTATATATGTACGATGTCCTTCACAATAATAAAAATTATGATGATCCACCTTATTTACATAATAAAATTACCGTCTTCTTAAATTTATACCTACACATGAGTATTCCACGCCCTCGATATCAGTTATATATAGCAAAAACTCCCCTTACATCGAAAATGATTAAGGGGAGTTTTATATAAGATAAAATTATAGTTCAGATTTCACTCGAACAGAAACATTATTTTTAATTATATTTTTGAATTCTTTAAAGCTAACAAAATTGTTACTTTTCTCATCCCATAGTCGGAAGCGAAGTGAACGCAAGCTTGTAGCAAGAGTAATCGTAGGTACATTTTTTAACGGAAGCGTATTATTGTGCGCCTCTTCTAGTTTATAGTTAGGTACCCTTGGGCTTAAATGATGAACATGATGGAATCCAATATTACCAGTTAGGAATTGCAAGATTTTTGGAAGTTTATAGAATGAACTTCCTTCCACTGCAGCTTTCACATATTCCCAATCTTTATCCTCTTCAAAATAAGAATCCTCGAATGTGTGTTGTACGTAAAACAGCCAAATCCCTACTGAACCTGCTATTAAGAATATCGTACCGTGTACTAATAAGAACGATTGCCATCCAATTGCCCAGCAAAGTATAGCGATTAAAGCAACAATTATAATATTCGTCAAATAAGTATTCATACGTTCTTTCTGTCTAGCACCTTTTCGGTTAAATCTATTTTTAAGCAAGAAAACATAAATCGGCCCTAATCCAAACATAACGAATGGATTGCGATATAAGCGATATGCTAAACGAAGTCTAAATGGCGCAGCTGCATATTCATCCACAGTAAGTGTCCAAATATCTCCTGTACCTCGCTTATCCAAATTACCACTTGTAGCGTGATGAATAGAATGTTCATGCCCCCATTGATCAAATGGGAATAAAGTTAAAACACCCATACATGTCCCTACTATTCTATTTGTACGACGGCTTTTAAAGAATGAATAGTGAGTACAATCATGAAAAATAATGAAAATTCGCGTCATAAAACCAGCGGCTAACAGAGATGGAACTACTGATAACAAATAAGAAACGGACAAACTTTTATAAGCAAGGTACCATAAAATAATGAATGGCACAATTGTGTTAAAAAGTTGCCACACACTTTTTTTAATCGTTGATTTTTCATACGGAGCAACTTGTTTTTTTAAATTTTTAGTATTTTCTAATGTCATTGGTCTAATTCCTTTCCTTTATGTTGCTAATTCACATTATAGCATACTATTAGTATCAGGTGTTAAAAGTAGCTGTAATAAATATTATATAATATAAAAATCTCTTTTTTCTTACTCATTACTTACAAATTCCTTACGGTCAAAAAACCTTACATAATCGGACTGATGGAGCATTTCAATTATAAAAGAAACATCTATTTTTTCCAATAAATATATAAAAAAGCAGAGGACTTTTTCACTTCTGCACATCTTTTCATTTTTTTAAATGGTAATTTTTTTCGATTTGTATTTATGTAACAGTTTTTTCTCACAAGAAGAAAAGAGCTGTCATAAGTCAGATTTCACCGACTTATGACAGCTCCTTTTCATTTTATTTTAGCGATGGATCCAAACTGCACCTGCAGATTTGTCATCAGCTTGACCTACTACTTCAAACTTTAATCCTAGTTTCGGCAACTTACGTCCGGCATCTGGAATAACGCTATTGATGTATTGCTTAGAATCATCAAACTTCGCCACTCCTGGTAATCCTTTATAATCAAAGATACCGCGAGTTGGTGAATCTACTCTCCATGCTGGCGTTTGATCTAATGAGAATGCCGCATCGGCAATTTGATAACGTGTACTGCTCTTCACAGTTGGTTGACCGTTTAATGTTCCTACGATTGCCTCTGGATGAGAATCTACTACCCCAAGGAATCCTTCGCCTGGATGAACGCCTACCCAGTTATCTGTAAAGCTTTGATCCGCATACCATACAACCATTCCTGTATTAAATACTGGACCACGTGCATATTGTAACGCCGTGTCAGATCCAGCATAATTTCGCCACTCAATATAGTAGTTATTTTTTTTCTGTTCAAATCCGTTTGACACAGTAAATCCTTTTAACGTCATTGCTGGCTGTCCTTCTGCATCATCAGAGAATACAACTTTTCCATCTACAGTTAATGCTGCATTGTCCAATGCAAATCCTTTATAAGCTACTGCAATATCTGTTATATACTCAAATTGCAGTTTTACTTTCTTTCCTTTGAATTGACTTAAATCGTATGATTTATCAACCCACTTACCATCCGTAGTATCTACGCCGGCTTTTACATCTTTTTCGCCCATTCGATCAATTCGCGTCTTCGTTCCATCTTCTGCAATCGCATTTACGTCAAGGAAATCATACTTCGCTTCCAGTTCATAAAATGCCTTATAATCAAACTTAGCGTCTTTTGCATTTGTTAAGTCAAATACTGGAGTCTCAAGTGTTGTATGAATATCATTTCCTTTTGTGCTGTAATAAAACTTCTTACCAAATGCCGATTCGATATTTTTTATATCTTTGTCTGGTAAGTTAACTCGAATAATTCCTGGTCGTTTTGATTTTGTAACACTTTGATCTAAATATGTTGCAGTACCGATTCCTGTGCGTAGTTTATCGTAATCTACCTCAACGATATTCGCCCAGTTACCCTGCATATTCTTTTGGAAAAATTCTTTATTTTGTGGTGAGAAACTCGTTGGCTCTGTTCCTGCAATTTTTCCAGCCCAGCTACCGCCGCTCATAATAGACCATGATTCAACAGGTTCACCTTGTCCAGAATACTTTGTATCATATTCATCCGGTAATCCTAAATCATGACCGTACTCATGGGCAAACACACCAACTGCTCCATCTTCAGGCTCAATTGTATAATCGTATGCAGCCATCTTGCCGCCCCAGTTCGAAACAGAAGATTTCGTACCATCAATCGCATATGGTTTTGATCCTAGTTTTGAACGATGAGACCAAATCGCATCATCTTTTAATTTACCACCGCCAGCTTCTTGACCCACGCCCGCATGTACAACCATTAAGTGGTCAATAATTCCATCTGGCTCGTTTTTATTTCCATCACCATTTTGATCGTATTGATCAAATTGATCATAATCTGCTAAATTGATACCTTTTGCGACAGCTGCTTTTAATGCCTCTTTCACAAGATCACGTGGCCCTAAAGGACCTTTGTTATCATGACCAGTTCCCGCATCCGCACCATAATCTGATGCTTTTCCTGGAACAGTAAGCCATTCTGTTACAGTTCCATCAACTGTGTAGCTACCGCCAGATTGTTCCTCATAATACTGTTTAAATGTATTAATCTTCGATCCATCAAATAACGTAAATGGCTCATCTCCAAATAACATTTTTTGATAATGTTCACGATTAAAGTCCTTAGAATACATGTAACCTGGTTCTTGATCAATATTATTATGTTTAAAATCGCTAAATTCTACGAGTAAAACAAGTACTTTATCTTTTCGAACCGCTCCATTATACTCAGCTTGCTTCGCTGGTGTAGTAGGTACTTTTCCATTTAATTTTCTAGAATTCAACCCTGCATCTTGTCCAACAACCGGTCCTACTTCTGGCTGCTGCGCCTGTTCATTTTCCTTCATTTTTGCATCTTTTACTTTTTTCATAAAATCTGAAGCTTCTTGCGTAAGGTTATCTCCTGTCATGATTTCTTTTCCAGGATTTTCGCCTTTCTTTTTCTCAACATAATTTTCGACAGCCTTTGATGTCTCAGCTTGTGATGCAGATTGATCAATTACTCCCCTTTGTTTCAGCGCTTCTGCCAAACGCTCCTCTGGTATTAAATGCTCATCAATTGGTAGAGATGATGGCGTATCAGCATACGCTGCATGACTTCCAAAAGCAAACGTACTACTTAGCACTGCCGCTGTTGCTAAAACTGATAATGGTTTTAACTTCTTATTCTTTTTCAATGCTTTTCCTCCCCAGTGTCTGCAAATTATCGTTTTTTTTGCCGATAGGAACATAATATTCGTTATAATACGAATATTCAATCTTTTTAAAGAGCTAAAATGTTGAGAAATATTTTTTAGGGTGAAAAATATAAGATAAATAAATTTACAAGAAGTCCTTTTTAGAAGTTGTGATCCTCTTTAATCTTGTTTTCAAGTGAAATTTTAGCTACACAAAAAATGCCAATTCCTAAGTATTAGCTAAGGAATTGGCATTTTTTTAACGAGAATGCTTTATGAATAAACGGATTGCTTCTTCTGGTACATAGAACTTGCCATTACTTTCTACAACTACACTACCTAATTCATATTCTTTATTCTTAATACGAATTATATTTTTATTTACAAATAATTGAGCTTTTACATGATTACGTTTTACTATGAGCACCGGGTTTGCTGTATCAGTATTATCTATAGTGACTGTTGCATCGTTTTGTTTAAAAGCTGATTCACTATCTACAAATAATTTGTTTGTTACTTCTTCTAAATTAAAGCCCATTGCTTTCGCCATCGTCTTCGCAACGTCTGTGTTTTGGATCAAGCCATATGGTTTTTGAGGACCGTAAGAATATAAAAACACATCCTCACCTGTATGCCCTCCTGTTGTGAAGCCAATATTTGCACGGTTAGCTAGTAATGTAGTAAGTATTGGACCAATATCCGATTTCTTTTGTACAACTTTTAATTTTTCCTTTTCAGCTTCCGTTAAGTTATTTAAACCGTAAAGTGCAGCAACTTCTACTATATTTGATAAATCATTATTTATTTTTTGGGTTACCCCTTCAATTGTCATTTTCGCTTTTTTTAATGGATTAATGTATGCAGAGACCGGCGTAGTATTATAGCCTTTTGTTGTATTCGCATTCCCAATAGAAATCCCGCTATTACCATGATCAGTTAAAGCGATGAGCAGTGTATTCTCATCATTTTTGGCAAATTGTAATGCTTTTGCTACCGCTTTATCAAATGCTAATACATCACTAATCATCCCCATCGGATCATTCACATGAGCTGCCCAGTCTGGTTTACTTCCTTCAACAAATAAAAAGAAACCATCTTTATCTTTTGATAACGTTTGAATTGCTTTTTCCGTCATTTGCGAAAGTGTTGGTTGCTCCGGATTTGTTGCTTCACGATCCATATCGAACGCTAAAGCGTTATGTGAAAAAGAGCCCCAAATCTTCTTAGATTTAGAGTTCAATAATGCATTTTTCGTTTCAACAAAATCGTACCCTTTGTCATGAATCACCTTTACTAAATCCTCACCATCTTTTCTTTTTATAGGTAGCAGTGCCGCTTTTCCCCCGCCTAATACGACATCTATATTTTGATACACTTGTTGCTCTGCAATTACGTCAAAACGCTTGCGGTTTACATGGTGGGCAGAGAACCCGGCCGGAGTAGCATGCTGAATTTCAGCTGTAGCAACAATTCCAGTTGCGCGACCAGTACGTTTGGCACCTTCTAAAACATTGGCAACTGGCCGTAACTTGTCCTCTTCTTTTATTAGTTTTAAGCCCGGTGAACTTACAATAGAAGGTAATACACCTACATATCCTGAATTCGATTTATTACCAGTCGCTAAAGCTGTAGCTGCTGGGGCTGAATCCGTTATAGCTGATTCAGCCGAATATGTACGTACTCCTCCTGTTACCATTTCATCTAATGCAAGTGGTTTCCCTTTATACAAGCGAGCTAATGTCGTTGCTGAAGAACTAGTTCCGTCCATAACCATTATGATGATATTTTTTGGTTGACGTTCTACTTTTTTCACCTTCGCTTCCACCGAATAATAATTCATCATGCTTTCCGTACATAACATACTTAGTGTGATTGTTCCTACTAACAGTAACTTCTTCATCAGTAAACCCAAATTCGACATTGTTGTTCCTCCGTATGTTTTACATTCATTTATATATGTTTTATTAGTCCCCAATTTTCATGAAGCTAATAATCATTACCTTCACTTTCTTTTATTAGTAAGGCAACGAACGCTACATATCATAGATTTTTATGTTCAAATAATTAGGGACCACACCTATTTTATAAAAATGTCTTATCATTCTCTTCCCAAAAATTTATTTATCAATAAAAATCAGGTTGAAATAAATAAGAATTTATTGTTAAACGATAAATTTCATGTTAAATTAAAGAGATAATTTAAAAATGAGGTGCTTTATATGAAACAAGGATCAACACTCTTTTTAAAGACAGCAATCATCCTTATCGGTATTCCTGTTTTTGCTTTATGTATATTTTTAATTCCTAATATCGGGAATTATACAGCGAAATTGTACCCGGATATTGCATATATAAAATATCTTGTTTTAATCAATCTATATGCAACAGTGATACCTTTTTATTTTGCCCTATATCAAGCCTTTAAACTTGTAAGCTACATTGACAATGGTAACGCCTTCTCGAAATTATCTGTTAGAGCTTTAAAGAAGATAAAACAATGTGCTGTTACAATTAGTGTATTATATGTAGTAGGTATGCCACTTTTCTATCTTGTAGCAGAGAGAGATGATGCGCCAGGTATTATTATAATTGGCATGATCCTTATCTTTGCTTCAATGGTTATCGCAGTCTTTGCTGCCGTTCTCCAAAGACTTTTAAAAGATGCGATAGATATAAAATCAGAAAATGATTTAACGGTCTGAGGTGAATAACATGGCAATAATAATTAATATTGATGTAATGTTAGCAAAAAGAAAAATGAGTGTAACTGAACTTTCAGAGAAGGTTGGAATTACAATGGCTAACCTTTCTATATTAAAAAATGGAAAAGCAAAAGCAATTAGAATTACAACTTTAGATGCTATTTGTAAAGCGTTAGAATGCCAACCAGGGGATATTTTAGAATATCAACCGGAAGACAGCGAATAAAAAGAGTCCTTCCTACGAGAAGGACTCTTTTTATTGCACATTACGGCGCAAAACTAATTTGACCAGTAAATAATAATATAATCGTGATCATCCAAAATATAAGTAATGATAAGGACAGTATTATTGAAATAATAGCAATACCCTTCTTCTCTGTTTGTTTCGTCATCGTAATGCTAGAAAGTATGATACCTGCAACTGTGAGGGCAACTGTAATATAATCTCCCACTACATTACCTACATTCGCTATCCTTGTCGGAGTAATAAAAACGAACAGAAAACATAAAATGCCGATGAGTAAAGATATGTAGCTAATTATGCTGTACTTCTTTTTAGGAACTATTTCAGTTTTCATACTTATCCACCCTTCTCTATATCTATGTGTTCATATTAACACAAATAACCATAATTTGGTTAAAATCAAAAAAACAGATACAGCGGAAACCTCCACTGCATCTGTTTTTATTTAATAAATAAACCTGCTATTTCTTCTTTATCATTATAAGTTATAATATATGTCCGTTGTTCCTTGCTATACTTTGCTACAAGAATAACAGTATATAGACCATCTTTTTCTTCAATCGATTGTTTTTCAATTTTTTCGAACGTACCGGCTTTCTCAATTACAGGTGTAAGATCTTTCATTTTTTCTTCTGGCAATCCAGCTTTCATTTTACTATCAAATTTTTCATGCACGTCTTTATACTTCGCCTCATTTAATAATGTTAGAATTTCTTCCGCCTTCGGAATAAATTTTTTTGACGTACTTTCATCTACTTTATTACCGGTACAAGCTGCCAGTGCGAACGCCGCGATAGCACTTATAATAATAAGTAACATTCTTCTCATTTTCATACACCCTTTCTTTTTAAAATGAAACTATAACTAAAAACGAGTACAGCACAAATTCCTATTGAAACTTCTGACAAAATGATCCCGCTTTTCCCTGGTACATATAGCGGTATAATGCTAGCTATTGCATTTGCAGTCCCATGAATGAGAATTGCATATACAACATAACGAAATTTCTTTTGGACGACAGCTTGCAATACAATGATGGAAAGTCCAATATGCAATACCATCGCGAAGATACGCTCAATACCGGCGAAATAGTAACTGCCGCCATTTTGAATGACTGTTTGTGACAATAATAGAGATATTACCGGAATTCCAACTATCAACACTGCCTCAATACCACCATGCCCTGCTCCAAATAAAAAGCCAGACTGCCAATCTCGTTGCTTCATAAAATAACGCATTGCAATAAAACGAGCTATCTCTTCAAAAATTCCAGCTGATAAACTAAGAAAAAGTACAAATAATACAGGCTGCATAACAGAAAAAATTTGAAAATTTGTGCTATTTCCATTTACATAATTCAATACTGGTATGCGAATCAATATTTGCGAAACAACAAAAGCCAATACACCTAGCATATATGGAATATAGCGTTTCTTCCAAAAAGCATATAAAAGTGCTACAAGCGGTAAACCAAAGCTAATCATTGTTGTAAAAATAAGACCATTCATCTCGCTTCACCTCTTACTTGAAGTGTATAAAAACGAGTAAAGGAAGTATGTAGTTCTTTCCTATTCGGTTTCATTTTCATCATAGATGGTCATTTCATCTCTTTTAATATGAGTGTTTGTGTGAAATAAGGACTTACATAAGTTGTCTCTAACGTTGCGTTATTTGTTTTATTCATAATCCGTTTTAACGAAAATAACCCATATCCTCGAGCTCCGTCTTTACTTGAATGGTTTTTCTCATAAATTTTTTGCAAATCAATCGCTTCACTCTTTGAACTATTACGCGCGATAAAATATTGTCGGGAATCCATTTCAAAGAATGCGATTTGCAACATCTTTTCCTCACTATGTACTGCTTCTTCAATTGCATTGTCTACTAAAACTGAAATGATGCGAATAAATGAAATGATCGTCATCGAAACACTTTCAATGTTCTCTGGTATATCGAGCATTACTTTTATTTGTTGGTGCTGGGCAGTGCTAACTTTCGCCCTTAATACACTTCTCACTTCAGGAATATGTATACGAGATAATTTCGCAATATCAAGTTCATGATCATTTATTGTTTTTAATGTAGGAGCTATCACGTCATAATACACTTGCTCAATTTCTTTCACATTTTTTGTACGTATGCCCTCCTCTAACGAAAGTAATACATTCATATAATCATGACGGAAACTAGCAAGCTCATCGTGCATATCCTCTAATTTCTCTACATAATCTAATAACTCTTTATCTAAACGTTTCTCGTGTTCTTCTTGTAACTTTTCTTTCGATAAGTGTGAGCTTATTAACACCATGATTAGTAATAATAAAAATATAATAATCGCTGAAATATAACTTACTTCACTGTATTGTTGATTTAATTGTGCTAATAACGCAGAAGATGGCTGAGTTAAGATTAGTTCAATAATAAATCCGGCAATTAATAATATATAAGTTACATAGTATAGCAGACTACCTACTATATATTGAGCAATTTTTTGGATTCTTTTGCGAGCTACAAAAATACCGATAAAAGTAAGTGTCGATACGGTAAGATGAATCAAGCTACCTGTCCATAAATATAAATTGAATGGCGTTAACATAAAGATTTTCATTCCTAAATCAAATAGCAACATTTTCACTAACGTTATTATCACCATACTCACTAGTGCAAAATATACATTATGCTTAAATTTCAATTCATTTTGCATTAATCCTAAACTTATTAGAAACAACACAATGGTACTATTCAATTCTGGATATCTCGTTACTGTTACAACAACCGCAAGTAAAATAATGAATACCGCACTTAAAGCTATTAACATTCTATATGACAATCTATTGTACCGGATTAATTGAATGTATAAAAACGTATGGCTTATACTAGTAAGCAGTATTGCAAATAAATCATAAATATACATTACATCTCACCCTTTAACATGTTTCGTACTTTACTCACTAAACGACGTGATACCGGAATACGTTTCCCGCTTTTTAAAACTATCATTTTTTGCTTCGCATCGTAAAAAGACAATTGCTTCGTATTCACGATATATGATTGATGACAGCGAAATAAACGTTCATCTATTATTTCAATCTCCTTTAATGTTCCATAAAAATAAACGATACGATCTAACGTCACTAACGCTAAACGGTGTGGTTCATCAGTCATAACATATTCAACTTCATGAAAAGGAACCCGCACAGTCGCATTACTATTCTCAACGATAAAATCATCGGACGGAATAAGATGATTATTACGCACTTCATATTGGAGTAAACATTGTTCAAAAACGTTACGCCTATCCTCGTATGGCAACCCTTTATCAATAAAAGTTAAAGCTGATACCATGTATTGATATGAAATAGGTGCAAATTCAGAATGCGTCGTTACAAATACAATAATCCCTTGCGTATCATACTTTCGTATCTCTTGTGCCACTTGTAATCCTTTACGCTCTTCTCTTTTAATCTCTATATCTAAAAAATAGATTGGAACATACTTCGCCTTAGGAATGTTGGTAATGATGTTTTCACTTTTACTAGTCACCTCTATAAAATCAAAAGGCAACATATATTTCTCGCAAATCTCTTCAACTAGCCGTTTCATTTGCTGTGCTTGTATGACATCATCTTCTAAAATGAAAATACTCATGTGATCACTCGCTTTATAGAAATCTTTTCATTTATAGATTTATCTATAAATATATACTTCAAATCGTTATACCTATCCCCTTCTAAATAATTGAAAGTATTAATTTTCTATCATTTTTATAAAGCATAGAAAATAACCTCTACTTTCAAGCTAAAAATAGAGGTTTTATTTAATTCATTTATAAAGAAGCCTCTCTATCAACCACTACATTAAAAAAATCCGAGTAATGCGATAAAGAATAATCCGCTACATCACAATTCCCTTGGAACATACATGTTAGAATACCTAATTCTTTTGCAGGTATTAGATCTAACTCCCTATCTCCAATAGCTAGATCGATATTGTGCTTTTTATGTAAATGATCATAAGATAAAGCGTTCGGTTTTCGGGGGTAACCATCATCAATTGTTACCATGTCTACGAAGTATTTGTCCCAGCCGTAATGATTTAATATTGATAATACCCCTGCTCTATCTTTATGAGTCATAATCACATTTTTATCAGCAAACTTTAAAACCTCTTCCACTTTTTCGAATGGCTTAATATCTTCTATCATAATGCGACTTTCTAATACATCAATTTCACTTAATTGTTTTGTTGATATTTCATAATAATCAATTGCGTGTGAAAATGAAACCTTTAACTTTGTATAGATTTCTTCTTCACTTATTTCCTTCCCTAAAACTTGAGAAATAATTTTTGTATAAACTGGATACGTATCAAATAACGTCCCATCAAAATCCCATAAAATATTCATTCTGTTCACCTTCTATTTTTCAATGATTCTATGACTAAATCCGCTCGGTCCTTCGGCAATTCAGTTTCTAAGTAATAATCCTCTGCTTTCCAATACCGATTCTCAAACTTTGAAAGGTTTTTCTGCGTTTCCTCACTCTCACGCAGAAATCTTGTCTCTCTTGGACAATCCAAGTACACCATATAATGAAAGAAATCTCTCCATTCTTTTCGCTGTAAAAAAACACCTTCAATTACGATTACACCTACTATAGGGATCTGTACTTTTTTCATTTCACTTGAGTCTATCCCATCATAATAGAACGGTAATGTCAGTTTTGTTTCAGTTTGTAACTTTTGAAAAAACTTCTTCTGCAAGTATGCAATATCCCATTGTAAATAATAATACTCATACCATTCTTCATATCCAGTATGATACCGTTTATTACGTTCTACTATATGATCATCAATATGAAAAATATGGAACGGAATACTTTCTTGTTTCATATTTTCTTTTAAATTTGCCACGAATGTCGTTTTACCCGATCGACTTAAACCATCTATACCTAGAATGAACCTATTTTTTTTATGTTTCTTCATTATATTTATTAGCTCATTTGTATCCATTACTTCTTCCACTCTTCTTTTAATAAAGAATATAAAATCGTATCATGAGCAACTTCATTTTGAATCATATGTTTTCGAAGTAATCCTTCTTCTTGAAACCCTGCTTTACTTAATAATTTTTGAGAAGCTTTATTCTCTACATATACAACAGCTGCAATTCTTATCAGTTGCAGCGTTTCAAATCCGTAAGTTAAAATTGCCTGTAACGCTTCCGTTGCATACCCTTGTCCCCAATATGTATCGTCTAATTCATAACCAATTTCAGCTCGCTTATGATGATTATTTATTAAATGAAATCCGCACGTTCCGATTAATTGGCCCGTGCCCTTTTTCTCAATTCCCCAGCGAAATACAGTTCCCTCTTCATAACGATTTTTAAACGTTTGAATTGTTGTTTTCGCTTGCTCAATATTTTCGAAAGAATCCATTCCGAAATAACGTATAACAGATTCTTTCGAAAAATAACGGAACATCGTTTCTGCATCTAACAGTGTTAGTTCTCTTAATAATAAACGTTCTGTTTCTAGTTTCGGAAACCCCATCTCTTTTTCTCCTTCTATTCTAATGAACTGCAAATTTCAATATAATTTCCATCTGGATCGGCAATGTATGCAATTGTTTGTCCCCATGGTTTCACAATTGGTTCAACTAAAATCTTAATTCCTTGCTCTCTAAATTGTTCGATTGTTTCTTGTACATGATCAACAACGAACCCCAATTCAAAATGAGAAGATTGTAACTCGCCTTCTGTAAGTGGTAGTCCTGTTAATTCTTTCACATCTTGCCTCGTGTTCATCGCTAAAATTGTAGAACCAGTATTAAACTCAATATATGTACCATGCTCTGCTTTTATAGGTAACTGTAATACATCTTTATAGAATCTTAGGCATTCCTCAAACTTTTCTACGTATAAAATGATATACTTCATTTTTATATTCATTTTACATCCCCCTTTATATCTATCCCTAAAATTTCGACAAAAGTCTCATAAAAACCTTGTTTCCTATAGCAATGAGCACAAAAAAATGAGGCCGATTTCTCGGCCCCCCAGCTTATTGGCATAAAACAGGAGATTTGGTTTGGACATAACCAGTTCGTACCCTTATTATATTTTATTTTTTCTGAATTTTGAATACTTTAAACACCCATTTATATTGAGAAAGTTTTTTTACTTGCATAAAATTAATAGGTTTAAGAAATGCTACAAATGGAGGTGTATACATATGGAACCAATGCTATGTCCAAGCTGTAAAACGAACCGTACTCGCTTTAATATTCTTGAGCAGCAAGTAAAACCAGTCAAGTTAAATCCACAAACTGGTCAAGTAGAAGAAGAATACACAAATGAAACGATGAATGCTTTTCATATGGCCTATCAAGGACCAACTTATCGCGTTCAATGCGCTGTATGCGGACTTGTTGAAAACCCGGAGCAATTTATTAAACCTGCGCAAAATCAGTCTTTTTCTTAAACATTTTTATTCCCCCCTATGGAATTTTTATAGGGGGTTTTCCATTTAATATGTTAATCAAAAATGTTTTTCTTCCTTATTATAAGTTACACCCCACGCCTTTTTAGTCATCTTTTATTTTTTGATCTTCGATATGAATCGTTTTTACTTCATTTATTATTTTCGGGTATGATTCTTCGTAACAGTTAATTTTGCGCCTTTATATAATTTTTTATTATATAAAAAAGAGTGAACAAAAACACAATAATATAGAGACAAAAGAAGTTGATCCCGATATTCACCCTGCAAAATCAACTTCTTTTTAACTTTGCTTTTTATTATAATATCTCACTTTTTAATTTCTTAATTTTCCAAAAGAGTCTTATAAAGAAGTATATCCACATGCAACCTGTAAGACCTGTCATAACTTTCGCCCAAATTGGCACTCTTGATTCCATCGGGCTTAAAAATAGGTTATACATCGATGGTAATATACTTGCTGATATAATAAGAAGAAATAGCAATAACTCATTTAGTTTTTGTACCCTCGTCTCCTTTTCTGAGTATATATCAGGTAATTCATTTACCTCTTCTACTTCTTTACAAAAATAATTCCAGCTTGTAAAACTTGTTACGCGTTCCCAACCTGACATTTCGTATATTTCGAAGTACTCTTGTTGTTGTTCTTTCGAATCCCTATAAACCAATCTAAAATCAGCTTTATATATTACATCTTTTGGCTCAGTTTTCTTAAACGTATACATTAAATTGTATTTTTGTAATGCCCAACCTTGTTGATGCATATTTCGTAAAAAAGCCTCTTCTTTTTCTAAATTCCATGCCGTAAAAAATTTGAATACCCTTTTTGTCTCCATCTTCCATTCACTCCCCTAATATACTATTCCCATTTTTAACCGAACGCTGTAATCTGTTGTACTCTAGCTCCAACACTTCTCTCCCAAACGGAGTTAATTCATAGCACTTTTTTCTATCTGTAGAAGCCACTTCAACTATTAACTTCTCTTTTAGTAACTTTGTCGTATTCCCGTATAAAGTACCTGGACCGAGCTTTACTTCCCCATTTGTCATTTCTTCTACCATTTGCATAATTCCGTATCCGTGCATTGGTTTCACAAGTGATAACAATATGTAATATGTCGCCTCTGTTAACGGAATATATTTTTTCGCTTTCGCATTCATTATAACCACCTCCGATACATCGCTTTCTGATATATCGACTAACGATATATCTTATATCGATATTGTATAACTACATTCCAAAATATGCAAGTATAATTTAATAACTGGATATTTATTTCTTTGAATTGAAAAATCATATCAATTTTCTGAATAATTTGTTAAAATATAGAAATATCCGTTTTTATTTTGAAAGGAATGATACATATGATAAATAAATTGAAAGAAAACATAGGATCAGTTTTTGTCGGTAAAGAAAATGTTATTGATTTATTACTCGTTTCATTGCTTGCTGATGGACACGTACTGCTTGAGGATGTGCCTGGTACGGGGAAAACGTTACTTGCGAAAACACTTTCTAAAAGTATAGGTGGTAAGTTTTCTCGCGTTCAATTTACACCGGATGTACTTCCGAGTGATGTAACAGGTATTGAATATTTTAATCTGAAAACGAGCGAATTCGAGTTAAGACTTGGACCAGTTATGACCAATATTTTGCTTGCAGATGAAATTAACCGCGCTATGCCTAGAACACAGTCTAGTTTATTAGAATCGATGGAAGAACGACAAGTAACGCTCGAAAAACAATCTACTCCTCTTCCAAAACCGTTCTTTGTCATTGCGACGCAAAATCCAATTGAATCACAAGGAACGTTTCCTCTTCCAGATGCACAGCTTGATCGTTTTCTAATGACCATTTCAATTGGGTATCCATCTCCAGAGGATGAACTACAAATGATGCGACGTTTTCGTAGCGATGTACCGTTAGACAGCGTCAAATCTGTTATTTCTTTAGAAGACATTTTAGAATCACAAAAACGAGTAAAAGAAATTTTTGTATCAGAACCGTTAGAACATTACATTATTAAACTTGCTCATGCTACAAGAAATCATGATTACATCGCTAATGGTGTAAGTCCACGTGCCACACTTGCTTTAGTGCGCGCAGTACAGGCGTTAGCCTTTTTACGCGGCAGAGAATATTGTACGCCTGAAGATATACAATTTTTAGTTCCTTCTATTTGGAATCACCGTATCGTCTTATCAATGGAAGGTGCATTACGTACGACAAAAAATGAAATTATTCAAAGGATTTTAAAAGAAGTTGACGTACCAGTGGAGATTGAGCAAACATGAATGGACAGCGCGTTGTAACGGTACCGTTATTTTTCCAACTTCATATTATTCAATTAACTGTCCCAGGCGCTATACTATTTACATTTTTTATGCCGCATCGAATTATTATGTTTCTCTTTTTCTTCTATTATTTATTTGCGATTTTCATTTATAAATATGTCGCTTATATAGAGAAAAGGTTTCAAGTAATAAACGAGAAACAAATAACTCGGTTATTCCCTAATGAATCTGGACAGTTTTTTATTCATTTCAAAAATGGTGCAAATATACCACTCGTTAACGGTGTTTGTTATTTTCATTTAAATCCGTCCCTACTACCACAAAAAGATCAAGGAATTGAACAAATATCAAAAACACTATTCTCTTTCCCGTTTTCACAACCTGCTCATTCGGCGCAAAAATGGGATTTAACATTAACCGCAACGAAGCGTGGTGTATTTCAAATTGAACAATTCGAATGCGTTTTGAAAGATCCTTTTCATCTTTTAACTGTACATTTACCCATTTTTGATAAATTACGGACTGAAATTATTGTGTACCCTTCTCCAAAAGAAGTGGCAGGTTTGCAAGAACTTCAGCAACTTTTAACGGGATCTTATCGAACGAATTTTTCTTTTTACAATGATGAAACATCTATTATCGGCGTTAAACGATATGAACGTGAGTCTTTCCGTTCTATTCATTGGAAAGCATCTGCTAAAATGCAGGCATTACAGGCAAAGCAATATGAACCTGTAAAAAATTATAGTTGGACGATCTGTCTTTCTTTAGCTGCTGATCGCGGATTTGGTTGGAAGGATAATATAGAAGACCTTATATCATTTGCAACATACATTTGCCAATACGCAACGAAGCATCAAATACCATTTGAATTATTTATAAGTGTATTAGCTGAAGGTGGTCCTCTGCATTTACCATTAAACGCAGGGCAAACACATTACGGAATATCTTTAGAGGAATTAGCGCGTATTTCAGATGATAGTACGTTACTTCCAAAACAAGGATTCCTTCACTACGTAGAGAGAAAAAGGGAACGTTCGTCTACAATGATATATATTGGTTTACAAAGAAATGAACTCCCTCTTCTCTCTCAGCCTACGTTTCTCATAAATAACGAAGGGATGGTGGAACAGCTTGAAAACTTGGTTATATCACGTTCATGACTTTATTCTGCTCCTCCTCCTTTCGTTATTAACAGAAAGGGATGAACTTGTTTCTATTGCTATATTTTTAGTAACAGGCTATATGGGTGTATTTCTAATTCATACATTTATGAAGAAAAGAACAATAGGATTTGTCATACTGTTAATTACTCAAATAATCGGTTGCTCAATCTTTCTCCCTTTCTCTCTATTTGGCACAATTATGTTACCGCTTTTCTTCTTTATCGTACATGTAGTCGGTCCTGGATATCCAGTTCAAAAGTCATTAGGTGGTATAGTATGTTTCGTCTTTTCAGCTATATTTTATGCACCTTTTCCCCCATTATGGAAGTTGTTACTATTAGTCTTACACATTATGATTGCATTTTGGTTAACAGGTTCCAATCGTAATCAACAGTTATTACGTTTTACTTCTATTATTACAATTGGAACATTTAGCGCTTTACTTATTCTAGTATTTCCTTATGTACGTCTTATTTTTTCTTATATTGTCCAAGTAGTTGCATTAGGATTCGGATATGCGATCAATCCGTTATTTTCAGCAGCTGAATCAAAAGAGACAGACGATTTTTGGTCGAATAAAGGAAATCTAAAAGACCCTCAAATTAAGGAGGAATTTGGACAGCGTGATTTTGATCCAACTCTCATAAATAGCATTACAATTATAGTATGTACAACTATTGCTATTTACGTCGTTTGGAAAATAATAAAAAGACGAAAACAATTTAGTTTACCAAATATGCCTGCCTTCGAATCTACTATTATCACTGATAAAGAAGGAATGAGCCAAAAACGTTTGAAACGAAACAAACCGCCACATAACGAAATTAGAAAAGAGATTTTTAAGCTTGAAAGTAAGTTAACTCCCCCTTTAAATAGAAATCGAGGAGAAACTATTGAGGCATGGTTAGATAGAATAAATAGTGAAGAAGATGTAAATATTGAGAGTCATATTATTATAGATGCTTATAATACAGTGCGTTATTCTAATGGTGAGAATATGATGCTACTTCAGGAATTTAAGGAAGAGGTTCATAAGCTATATGTGTATCAGAAAAGTTTGAAGAAAAGAAAGAAATAACATAACAAAAAGACTCCTATTTCCATAGGAGTCTTTCTATACTTCTACGTTACTTTTTAAATTGAAGCGTTTTTCCCTGCTTCAATTTCTAATGACTCTTCATGCCACCAAAGTGTTTCTTCAGGATCTTCTTTAGCAATTTGGTGTGCTTCTTTTTTCGATTCTACTGTAGGATATGAACCTTTTAGCGCACGTCCTGATGTTGTAACGAATAGTACACTAAACACGACTAATCCAATAATACTTACACCTGTTAAATAAAATGCCGGTGCAAGCGGGTTACCGGTTGCATGAACTAAGTATGAACATACGAGCGGCGTTGTACCACCGAATATCGATACAGAAATATTAAATGAGATCGAAAGCGCTCGATAACGTACATCAGTGAAAAATAGTGATGGTAATAATGAAGGTAATGTTCCTTCATATACGCTTAGGAAGAATCCTAAAATGAAAATACCTGCAAATATAGCTGCAATATGTCCGTTACCTATTAGTAAAAATGCTGGAATTGCAAATACTGTTAAACCGAGTAAACCAATTTGCACGACGCGTTTATTACCAATTTTATCACTTAATTTACCGAAATATAGTGCTAGTGGAATCATAAGTGCCATCGTAATAGAAATAATTAATAAGCCAGTTGTTTCTTTGACTTTAAGTACTTGAGTTAGATAAGAAGGAATATACGAAAGAATCATATAGTTCGTAATATTAAAGAAGGCGACAATTACTGTGCTTAATAAGAAGTCTTTTTTGTGATATTTTAATATATCCATAAATGAAAATTGTTCGTTGTCTTCAGATTCCTCTTGTGCTTTTTCCATCTCTTCAAAGATGGGAGATTCATCTAAATGACGGCGTAAATATAAACCGACCAAACCAATTGGTGCAGCTATTAAGAAAGGAATACGCCAGCCCCAGCTGAGCATTTGTTCATCTGTTAACAATAACGTCAAAATGGTAACAATTACCGATGCAGCAATGTAACCTGAGAGTGTTCCAATTTCAAGACCACTACCGAGTATACCACGCTTTTTATCTGGAGAAGATTCTGCGATATAAACCATTGCACCTGAATATTCGCCGCCTGTAGAGAAGCCTTGAATCATTCGGGCAACTAAAAGTAGTATTGGTGCCCATACACCAATTTGTTCATAGGTTGGTAGTAATGCGATGAATAATGTAGAAAGTGCCATTAAAATAATAGTAGTACTTAACACGATTTTTCGGCCGTACTTATCTCCTATTCTACCAAAGAATACACCTCCGATTGGTCGAACGAGAAAAGCTGCTGCAAATGTACCGAATGTAAGTACAAGTTGCAATCCACTATTATCAACACCTGAGAAGAATAATTGACTTAAGATAACCGCTAAATACGCGTATAATCCGAAGTCAAACCACTCCATTGCATTCCCTATACCAGTAGCAATTACTGCTTTCCTGGCTTGTTTAGGATTGACAATATTAACGTCTTGAGGTTCAAAATTTAAATCATTATTTTGTTGCATATAATAAAACAGCTCCTTATTTAATTTAACTTCTTTAAGCACACCTTCTCTTATTGAATAAAATTAATTCGAAGCACTTAAGGAAAATTAATGTCTCCTTATCTGTTATTATTGTTTCACATAATTAATTATTTGTCCAATGAGATGCTCCCTAGGTTAAGTAATTTGTTAAAAATAAAAAGCTGAAGAAGGCGCTATATGAGTACCTTTTTCAGCTTTTTATTTTAATTTGTAAATTTATTTTTTTCACCCTTATTTTCTTCCTATTTGAATAGAAAAAAAGGTACTTTTTCATTAAAGTTTTTAAACACTTGTAGCTGCTAAACTATGCATACAAGAGATAAACTCCTTAACAAATACATCAATTTCTTCTTTAGTAATTATATATGGAGGAAGTAAACGAATGATGTTCCCTTGTGTAACATCAACTAATATCCCATTCTCCATTAGCTCTACCTGTAATTTCTTCACATTTTCATTCGTATCATTTAAACTAATTCCAAACATCATGCCAGCATGACGTACTTCCCCAATATAATACGCATTTTCTTTCTGAATTTCTTGCAATTTATCATTTAAATATAGTGACGTTTCATACGCTTCTTGCATTAAACCATCGTCAATCAATGTGTTTAATACTGTTAGCCCTAAAGCCGTTCCCATAGATGAATGAGCGAATGTTGTGCCGTGATCTCCTGGTGCAAATACATCACATAACTTTTCACCTACAATAATTCCACCTAGCGGTATCCCGCCCCCTGCCCCTTTACCAATTTGAATAATATCTGGTGTAATATTAAAATTTTGATAAGCAAATAGTTTACCAGTTCTCCCCATACCACTTTGTACTTCATCAACGATAAGTAGTACATTATATTTCTCACATAAGTTTTGAACACCATGTAAATATTCACCTGATAAAGGATAAATACCCCCGCTTCCTAAAACCGGCTCTAGCATAATCGCAATTGGATTTTCTTTAACAATTATTTCTTCTAATTGCTCTATATTCTCGCGCTCTACTTCATATACCGGAATCGATGTTTTAGGGAAATTTTGATATACATTTTCTTGTCTCGTAAAATGAAGTGCTCCTAATGTTCGCCCGTGGAAACTATTTTTCAGCACTACAATTCCTTCACGCTCTTCACCCATATTAGCTCTATATTTATCAATTAATTTCAACGTTGTTTCTGTTGCTTCCGTACCTGAGTTTGTAAAAAAGACCTTTCCGTTTTTTAAAGAGCAATCAACTAATTTCTTTGCATATTCAATCGCAATTGGGTTTAAAAAATGAAACGGCAGATGCAACGATTTTGTAACTTGCTCCATTGTCGTTTGCACGATTTTCGGGTGATTGTATCCTAATACGTTCACTCCAACACCAGAAAATAAATCTACATACTCTTTACCATCCACATCATAAAGCTTGCACCCTTCTCCTCTTTCTATTGCAACCTTCGTACGACAATACGTAGGCATCATATATTCTTTATCTAATTGAAACCAATCCGACATTTTAAATTCCTCCTAGTTATTTTCCCTGTTTATTTATGTTCATTCTCTATAAAGTCATGTTTAAATTCATTTTTAAGATTGTAATTTTAATCGTAATTTTCTTCTCGATATTCATTTTTCCATAATTTCTTCTATTTCAACAGGTCCACTACATACGCGTTTTTTTCATCTAGCGGTCTGTTACTACTTTGCATGTCATACATAATCAAGGCTATGAAATCATATTTAGTAACAAAGGACAAAAAAGATTTGGAGGCTATATCGATGGATGAAAACTATGATAAACAGGGGCAATCTTTACTAGGGAATGACTTTAATGAAGATAGTGAACGTAATGAACAAGCTACACTTCACTCTCAAACAGTTGGTTCGCGTGGACCTGTTCTAGAGCAAGATAGTGTACTTCACGAGACGTTACAAGAATTTATTCACGAAAAAATTTTAGAAAGACCTGTTCATGTAAAAGGATTTGGTGCGTTCGGTTATTTTCAAACGATCTATCCCATGTCTGAACATACTACACTAAGCTTTCTACAAAATTCTAATGAGAAAGTTCCTGTTATGGTGCGATTTTCATTAGCTGTTAGTACGAAAGGCACACCTGATACTTCTAGAAATGTACGCGGTTTTTCCACAAAGTTCTATACGAAAGAAGGTATTTTCGATCTTTTATGTAATCACATTCCTGTCTTTTCTGTTCGTGATCCGATGCGCTTCCCAGAAACGATTCAAGCGTTGTTACCTTCACCTATAAATAACTTACTAGACCCGAATAGATTTTGGAGCTTTGTCGCTAGAGCACCTGAATCCATTCATTTCGTTGTCCATTTATACTCTGATGCTGGTACGGCCAAAAGTCTGCGCCACATCCCAGGACATAGTGTAAATACATATGTTTGGAGAAATGCAGAAGGTAACCGAAAGTATGTAAAGTATCATTGGTACCCATTTGAAGGTGTACAATTCATTACTAATGAGGAAGCGAATACACTGGCTGCTGAAAACCCTGATTATAGCGGGAAAGATTTATATGATGCAATTGCAAATGGTAAACCAGTGGAATACGGATTATATGTCCAGCTCATGGATCCGAAAGATGAAGGACATCTTTCTTATGACCCTTTAGATGATACAAAAGTATGGGATGAAAAGTCGTATCCTCTTATACCAGTAGGCAAAATGGTGTTAAATAAAAATCCTGAAAATTATATGGAACAAGTAGAAAAAGTCGCCTTCTCTCCTTCTAATTTACTAGACGGTGCAGAACTATCAGATGATAAAATGCTGCAAGGACGCGCTAACATTTATAGCGATTCTCAAAGAAGAAGAATTGGACCTGAATTCCGCAAATTAACGATTAACCAACAACGAAATTGGACACCTGCTAATCAAATAACGAGCGGCGATGGAAGATACGTTGAAGGTAAACTTGAAAGAACATCTATATCGAAACAGGATGACTTTACGCAGCCTGGTGAATTTTATGCGAACTTAAAACCGATAGAAAAAGAACATCTTGCTGAAAATTTAGCTGGTGATTTGAAAGTTATCTCTGCTGATATTAGAAAGGTTGTTTTGGGGTATTTTCATAAAGTGTCTGCTGATTTGGTGAAGGGGATTGAAAGTGCGATGCAAAAGCTTTAAGTATATAAAAAAACGTCATTTTAAAAATAAAAAATGGCGTTTTTTTATGGCAAAATCACTAGGAATTTCTACCACTTAATTTACAATTATTAACAAATCTTCCTCACTTAAAATTCCGTTATTTCATTTTAGATTATGGTACTCATTTCTCTTTTTCATATAATCTTTTTCACATTGTAACGGCTTGAATTTAACTTTTTTCCCTTTCTTCTTTTTCGTTTTTATAACGAGCCATTCCCCTTTTTCAACATCTAGTTTTAGGCGTTTCATTACATTGATATTATCTTTTTCTTTATAAAGTAAAAATGCTTCTTGTGCCCTCACGAATAAGCTAGGCTGCTCGCTAAATCCACCACTATCATAAATTTTAGTTAGCGAATTATAATAAGAATCATTTTCTTTTCCGCCATATATCAAATAGGCCGCATCCAGGTCTCTTTTACTTACTTCCAAAAAACTATGTTCATCAATTTTTAAATTAAATGTGGATTTAATATCACTTATTATATTCTTCACATGCTTGTCATCTCGAATTTTCCTTTTTTCAAGACAATCAGAAGATAGCTCTGGTGCATCTGTTTGAGAATGTACAACTTGTTGAATAGATACACATAATATAAATACAGTTAAAATATACAATATTTTTTTCATACTTATGTTTCACCTCAAGTAATTTAGATACTATATTATTTGAGGCTTACAATATTCTTATGCTAACAATGTGAAAGGCCCTATAAATTGGACTTTTATAGAGCCTTTCATATTAACATTGCTTTATTAAATTTACCGGTGAGTCCAGTACCTTACTATTTTTCACATCATATAGTCCTATAGGTGTTATCCGTATAAAAGGCAAGTGCGTCGCAGAAAAGAACAAAATGGTAAATGCCGGATCGTCATACGCGTAACCACGCTCTTGTAGTAATTTCACCATCTGTTTCTCTTCCTGTATTAATTCATTCATTTTCAAATTAGACATAATCCCAAGCAATGGTAATGCGATTTCGTGTAATACTTCATTCTTTTCAGCTATTACCATTCCCCCGCCAAGCTCTTTTACTCTATGAAAAGCTGTAAGCATCTCTTCTTTATTCTTCCCAATAAGAATGATGTCACCGGTACCAGAATAAGAGCTAGCAAGCCCACCAAGTTCTTTTGCAAAACCTTTCACAACTGTATTCACTCGCCACGCACCGTCACGAGCAATCATCATTAGAAAACACTCATCATGATCTAGTGAAAGTTCATCACGGTTTAAATCAATTTCAGTCGTGTATGTTTTTGTTATAACATTATTCAATAATTGTATACCCATTTTATGCGGGAAAATCATATCTTCTTTTTCTATGGACCAGTCTAATAATAATGGAGTTACTTTGAATTTACTCCAGTCTATTTGTACTGATTCATTTTTATTTACTCCGTCGCGCTTCACCCATTTCCCCTTTGCAATTACACTTATTGGAACCGGGTTTTCTTTACTTTCTAAAATATTTATATTAGCAATTCTACCTGTCGCAATTGAACCATGTAGATGCTCCATATTATAATAACGGGCGATATTATAGCTTGCCATATGATAAGCATCTATAACTGGCACTCCTTGTTTTATCGCGGTAGATATCATTACGTTTGTCATTCCATTTTCATAAAATGAAGGATGTGAGCCGTCTGTAGTAAGAATGAATCTATCAAACTGTTTTACTCCTAGTTCCAACAATTCTTTCAATAACACTTCTAAATCTGGGCGGATTGAAGAATTTCTTAAGGAAACCGTGTAACCTTGCATAAGACGAGCGAAAGCTTCCTGCCCTGTCATCGCCTCATGATCACAATCTGTACCTAACAGTTTTAACTTTGCTAAAGTCGTTTCAGATGCACCTGGAAAATGTCCTTCTACTTTTTTATGTAATCGTTTCGTTTCCTGCACCCAATGTAACATTTCATCATCGCCATGTAATAACTTTGGCCACGCTGTTAGCTCACCGCCTTGAAGAACTGCTTTATGCTTTAGCCACTCTATTATTTCTTCACGATTAAATAAAGATTCCCCGTTTTGCAATTCAGTCTGTCCATCAAAACGACACCACCAATACATACTTGCTGAAATCTTTTCAAATTCATCTAATAAACGAAATGCTTCTTCACGTTGTAATGTGAAAAATAAAGTTAAATTATCATTAATAAAAGTCGCCGTCCCAAACTGCATCGCATAATTTGCTAACGTTTCAGGATTATATAATTGATATGGATGTGCATGTGGTTCTATGTAGCCAGGAACTACATACTTTTCATCACAATCAATGACTTCGCATTCTTGTAGTTGCGCTGGTAGTTTTTCTCCTACATAAATAATGCGATCATCATAGATCCAAATATTTGCTTGTACCCACTCGCGCATATAGGAATTTAAATACGTTGCATTCTTCAATAAAATGTGCGGACTTCTTTTACCATCTATTACTTCAACATGTTCTCTTAATTGCTTGTTACTCCATCTAAACTGATTTTCTCCCAATGAATTTCACTCCACATCAATTTACTTTTATTTATTAAAATAAAAACAATTAACTAACTAAAGTATTCTCCATTCATAACTCCCCTGTATAACCCCTCTACCCTTTATTATATGGAACAATTACAAAAATAACAATTTTCAAAATTCAAAACATACTTCTTTGATTCTCAATAAAAAAGGATGTCGTGTAACTGACATCCTTTTTTATTGTTGAATTACTCTTGATGTTCTACTATGAATGTTAATACTGTCCTTTAAAGCAGGATTCCATTCACATTCTTTCCATCTATTTCTGAAATTCAACTTGCATCATTTTATCAAACTGTGTAAGAATATCAACCGGACCTAAAGAATTAACATTGACAGCAAATGTATGCTTGCCTCCCATTACTCCGCCTGCAAAAGTCATAAACCCAGGAATTGATCCTCCGTGACCCCATACTGAGACACCATTTGGAAGTTTAGTCTCATAGATTCCAAGACCATATCCATCACCAACCCCTTTTCCTTCTACAGGAACTGTAGTAAGCATTTCTTTTAGCTCGCGTTCCTTCAATAACTTACCACCGAGTAAAGATGAAAAGAACTTATTTAAATCGTCTGCATCTGAAATCATATCTCCCGCTGAATTAGCTAAACTCGGATTATAATACGTCATGTCTTTCAATTCACTTGTTTCGTCAATTTTCATATACCCTCGAGCATGATTCTTACCTGGAATAACGGGTGAATTCCCTGGTAAAAACGTATTTGATAGATCCAAAGGTTCAATAATGCGCTTTTCGATTTCTTCTGCGTAACTATTACCCGTTATTTTTTCAATAAGCATTCCTAGTATTACGTATCCTGTGTTTGAATACGACCAACCTTTACCTGGCGAAAAATCTGGGGGTAGAGCAAGTCCTATCTTTACTATTTCTTCTGCTGTATACGTTTTTTTCGAATTCATAATATCAGCGTCTTTTGACTTTAAATAATTAGCTATACCACTCGTATGATTCAAAAGTTGACGTATCGTAATTTGATTGCCATCATAACCATTTCCTTGAATGAGGCCGGGCAGCCACTTTTCAATCGAATCGTCAAGCTGCACACGATTTTCTCCTACTAATTGAAGAACAGTCGTAGCAGTAAAAGTCTTCGTCACACTTCCAATCCGAAAACGATAATCCGATTTCATTGGTTTCTTACTATTTAAATCCGCCAAACCAGCATTATAACTACTAATTTTCCCGTTATTATACGTCTTAGCTAATACCCCTGGCGCTCCAATTTGGATTGTTTCCTGCATGACTTGTTTCCAACCATTCCGATTCTTTTGGTCATGTGCTTCTGATGAATTAGAAATATTTTGAATAGACTCTGCTTTCACAGTAAAACCGGGTGTGAATAAAGTAGTACCCGCTAATAAAACTGCCAAACTCGCTAACTTAATGGAATAACATTTTTTCATAAGGCTTTCTCTCCTCTATTCATATCGTATTGATTCAAGCTATACTTTCATCCTAAATGATAAAACTCTCTTTTTTCTTATCCATTCCTTACGAAATACTTACTTTCAAAATTAGACGCCCAGATGAGAAAAAGTAATGTATGAAAATAAAAAAAGAACGTGTTTTCAATTTATGAAAACTCGTTCTTTTACATATTTAAAACCCTATATCAACTTTTTAGTTCATTTACTTTTACCATCCTGCACTAGCGTTCATGCCATTCCCGATAATAGTAAGTATTAATGGCCACAGCACTGGTGCTAACGTAAGAAATAGATTAAGCAGTATAAGTATTCTATATCTCCCAGGAATATTATAATTTTTACGATTAACAAATAATACAAAAACTAATAATATTATGGTCGTTACAAATAAAAGTAACACTAACAACCAATACCAAACCATTAAACTGAGACTCCATGGCTGTAATAGCTCGTGTATAATACCAAAGGTGATTCCCAATACTGCAAAACTAAAGGTAGTAACTGTTGCTTTAATAAACAATTTACTCCATTTTTTATCGTATGTATACTTACAATATAAATCTATTAACGTGTATAAAGATAAAAAGGCCATGAATACACCTACCCAAGACAATAACCAGTCTCCGCCTCCTCTAACTAACATAAACAGAAACCAACACATCCCTGCTGCAGAAAAAATAAAGGAAAGGAGTATGTTTTTCAATACAGGTTTCATTCTATTTTCACATCCTTATAAAAATTTAAAAATACATTATAATTTTTTATTTACATGCTACCCGTAATCAATTCATCTCTTTTTCATTCTATACTGATGAAGCGAAGATAAACTCATAAAAAATGTAACGAGCAATACTCTACTAAGGCAACTTTTTTCCATTGGTAGAGATATAAAGTGAAACTTTCATCAGCCCTCACCAATCGGACTTTTATGGGCAGTTGCCCCCCACCTAGCTTCTTTGCTTTCGCTGCATTTTGAGGTGGGGGTCTTACTGCCCATTAAAGCGGGATAAAAAAGTAAGTATACATTACCATGTAATTAAATATAAGTAAATGAAATTAATTTACAGTTAATTTCATTTACTTATATTAATGTCACGCTTTCCCGTCTCGCTCTATCCATCGTACAGTCTTCTCTACATCTAACCCCGTATACGTCTTTTCTCCATAACGGACAGACTCATATATCGGGATAATATCCCTCGTTCTACAAATTCTGCTTAACCATTGTTGCATCGTTTCATAGGATCTTCTCTGTTCGTGAAACGGTAAAGTTCTTTCCCATTCAATTAACGTTTTCCTTATCGTATCTTTAGGTAACGGCTGTTCAAACTGATGCATCACTTTCTTTTTCTTTTCGGTTCTTTCCGTATTTTCTTTTGTTATCGATTGTTTATCTTGTTCTATTTCTGATTTCGTTACCTTTTTCCTCATTAATTTATAAAAAACATATAGAATAACCACTGCAATAATTACATAAAAAACGACACTAATCCATGCATTTGAAAGAACAGAAAACACATCAGTCCATGAATTTTTTCGTACAAAAAGTGGAATTTTCCTATCTATTTTTGTTCTTGTATCTACAACTCCTGTTTCTTCATCTATAATTCTTTCAGGTTCATCAAACTGTTCGTCTAAACTAGTAAAATCATAGTTTCTTTCCGATATTGTCTCCGTCTTACTAGAAAAAAGCCCTTTTACTATGTCTTGTACATGCACAACACCTTGTGATAACGTTATCGCACTAACCGTAAAGAAAAGTATCATGAAAACTCTAATACTCCAAATCTTCACCTTCATATGTCGCTCTTTATTAGCCATGACATAAACCCTTTCTTATTCTTTAATTACAACCCATTTATTCGTTCTGGTGTATTTCCTTGGAGAAGTACCAAGAATTAAAGGAACTGCATCCAATTCTTTACGACGAAAACCTGCTGTGTAAAAATAACTAGAAGATACAGGGGTATCTTGGTCCGATATTGAGGCGAGTACTTTTAATACATTTTGCAAATGTTTCCGGTTATGACCGTTCTTTATATGCAACAATCCATTATCTTTTACACTATTGATCCAAACTTCAAATGAACAGTTTTGCATAAGCAGTTGTTTACATATGCCTGCTGTTAATTCAATTAGTTCCTCTGTATCATTTCTCAAAGAAATACCGCTTTTATTTTGCAAGTTGAGATATATCGCATATTTATCTGATTGTGTTCGCTCGTACTTTTTCGCGGTTATCGTCCCTGTTTTCGCTGTTGCACTCCAGTGGATAGAACGAAAATCTTCATTTTCATACGACTTCACTCCCATTACTTTCGTTTCATCATATAAGGGTGATGACATCGCTTTTCGAAACCCTCGTGACCATTCTTGTAATTCAGGAACTTGCATTTTCGGAACAGCTGGTAAGACTAAGTAGGACGGCGTATTAACTTGTTTATATGTTATATGGTTCGTTATGAATCCAAAAGGATCAGTAATGACAATTTCTACTTCTTCCCATTTCGCAATTCCTCTTTTTACAGCTACAGCTTGCAAATCAAATGAAACGGACTCTCTTCCTTTTAAATTAAAATTCATATAATAATTTGAACCTGTATTCGTATTTTTGTTTATTTCATCATGATTCCAAGTTAGCTTATTTTCACATTTAAATCGAAATACGATATTGAAAATAGGGAATAACGACTTGTTTGAAATTTTCATTTTGCACACATTCGCTTCACCTATAAAAACGTTTGAATTCCCTTGACTGTATTCCCATTCAACACGAGATACTTTACGTATGTATACATGCATCGCACCTATTAAAATTACATACAAAAATACGAGAGATAAAAACAATAGATTACTTGAAAATACACATAAAATAACGGCTATAGCTGACATAACTCCCATTACGAAAGGCTCCGCTAACGGTGTATACACAAGTTGTTGATTCATTGTACATTCTCCACTGGCACATTAATCGTATGAAGAATTTCTTTCATGATTTGTTCTTTCGTCGTTTTCATTTCCCCCTCAATCGTTAACGTTAAACGATGAACGCAAACAGATGCAGCAAGCGTCTTTATATCATCTGGCGTACAATAATCTCTTTCATTTAATATTGCCCGTGCTTGAATCGCTCTCATAAATGCTAACGTCCCCCGCGGGCTTACTCCAATTTCAATTAACTCATGTTTACGCGTTGCCTCAATAATTTCAAGTAGATAATCTTGCACATCATTCCCTACTAACACTTCTCTTGCTCGTTTTTGCACTGTAATAATTTCTTCAGTTGAAATAATAGAATGTAACGTTTCTAACGGATCATTCATTTGAAACCGATTCATCATTTCCTTTTCTGCTTCTCTCGTAGGATAACCTTGGCGTATTGTGAGTAAAAATCTGTCTAACTGAGCATCAGGTAACGGAAATGTACCCGCTGATTCGAGTGGATTTTGTGTTGCAATAACTAAAAAAGGGTCTGGTAATGAATGTGTCTGTTTCGCAATTGTAACAGTACGCTCTTCCATAACCTCAAGTAACGAAGATTGTGTTCTCGGTACAGCTCGATTAATTTCATCCACTAATACGATATTTGCAAAAATGGGTCCTAACCTCGTTTTAAAATCCGATTCCTTCACATCAAAATATTCAAGACCAATAATATCTCCAGGCAAAGTATCCGCTGTGAATTGAATTCTTTGAAATTTAGCGTCTACACTTTTAGCCAAACTTTTTGCTAATGTTGTTTTTCCCGTCCCAGGTACATCCTCTAATAAAATATGCCCTCTTGCTATAAGTGCTATAGCTGCAAGTTCAATCGCTTCATCTTTTCCTATAATAACCTTCGAAATATTGTCCGTAATTTTCTTTAATGTACTCATATAGTAAACTACCACCTTTAAATTTTCTAAAAATTAAGAATATATACTTTCCAAATTATAACATATGACACTAAGTTGAAACAGAGCAACAAGCAAACTTATATTTTTTCTTTACTCCACGTAAAAAAGCACCTATTGTCCTCCGTTGACAATAAAGTGCTTATCTCACGTGATTTTCATATTGGGCATTTGACACCTTATACACATTCATTATTTTACTATTTCACCCAAAATATCAACATCACATTCATTTAAAATCGCTTTCATTTTGCCCTTCTCAAATACTACTAAATAATTATACGGTAAGGCTAGCACTTGAATAATTGCAGGTTTCATTTTTAATAATTCGTAGGCGTATATGATTTTAAATTCTCCTGATACTTCTTCATTGATGGGACCTATATAGCAACCTGAATCACCTTCATCACAACCACTAGATCTTTGCAAATAAACCGTTTCTTATGGCAACATATTTTTCGCTATCACAATCTTATCGTTGAATTTCATTAATTTTCACTCTGTTTATATTCTCCTTCTATTTAACTAATAACGCTTTATATAATCGTTCAGAGCGTTTCTCGATTTTATCATTGGCATTTCCCATAAATTCAAAAATTCTGCTTTGAACAATTTGATTTTTTTGAATTTCCGATAGTTTGCGGGCCTTTACTTTATTAAATGAATTTGGCAATGGGTATTCAAAACAATGTCCCTCCCATAACTCTAATTTATCATCAATAAAGTCTTGCATATAATAATCTGTTACGAAAGTATCGAAAGAACGGCCTAAAAAACTTTGTAGTGACATTAATGTTAAATCACAATAATCTCTAGTTGCAATAGCACGCCCAACGTTTAATCCTTTAGGCAATAATGTCATATTTCCTATTGTATGTGTCACTGTAGCAAAACGCATAACATCGGGATGATTATTAATATTTTCATAATGATTAAACACTTTTTCAGACAATAACCATTCATACCTTAACAGATTTAAGGCATTTTTTTTAATTAATTTAGGCTTCACACCACGATTATTACAGAATGCATTAAAATCATTTTCCCAAAATGACTTATCACTTGATAGCAATAAAAGCCGGTACGTTTGATAAAAAGAATTCATAGTATCTAAATCTACATTGTTCAAGTTTTTATTTACATATATTTTAGAATATATATCTAAAACAAGATCACATCTATCACAGTCAAATTTTTCTTTTACTCTGTTTAAAACTCTTTCTTGATAATCTTTTTTGTACAAAATAATTTTTTTTACAGGATGTAATTCTTTTTGCACTTCAAATGATGGTGAAAGGTTTTTAATATCAAAGTGAATTACTTCATTTTTATCTAGTTTAATAAAATCTGCCAATCTCAATTCAACAGCCTTCTTTCCCTTTACTTTTTAGTAACTATACGCTCTTTTTTCTCCAACGCATGCATTTTTTTCAATTAACTAGTAAAATGTATTCTAATATTACATATGATGACAACCATTTCAATTTATTCGTTATAGAACTTCCTCTACATCGACACTCTCTATCTTCACTTCATACATATTTGGGATATTTACTTCTTTTGGTACCCATGCATAATAATTTTGATCATTCTCTAACATAAATTGAACTAACTTTGTTTCTGAAACATTCCAGAAATTTTTAAGATTATCGATGTAGTCCTCTAAATCTTCTTTATAGTCCAATTGTAATATATAATCTCTTACCGTCAGGGCAAACACAATTAAACTTCCTAATAAATCCTTTTGCTCATTTTCTTCTTCATACTCTTGTGGTAAGAACCACACTTGACCTATTCCTATCGTTTTTTTGTATTTTTCATAAAAACTACTATCATCCATATTCTCATAGTCATGAATCAATTCATTGACCAATGAATGCCATTGTGGCGGAATCATATTTTCCAATGCAGGATTATGTTCAATTCCTTCTACTATATCCTCGATTTCTTCTGTCTCATCTTCATAGTGATATTCACTTAGGTCTATATGCTTAAATTTCATTTCATTTTTATAATGTGCCAAATCATATGGATAATGGTTATTACCTTTTAAACTCGTATCATCAATTTCGAGTATCTTTACTAGTGCAGCTGTTTCAAAACTCCAATATCCTACATATCCAGGTTCTTTATGAGCATTTTTCCATTCATAATCATAATGGCCTTTAAACCATTCTTTCTCCATATACGTTTGTAATCTTTTAGGCGCTTCTTTTTTATCTGTTTGTGCAAGTTCTATAATCTCTCTCGTTTTTGCATATGGATTTTCTTTATAATATCTGTTCGTCATTTTTGTGTATCCGATATCACTAGCGCATAAGAGGAAATCGATTACTACGTCGTTCATATTTTCCTTCTCAACTAGCTTAGCTAAACTTACAAGATTCTTTTTCTCCGTCTCTAATAAAATCCCTAGAGATATCATCCAAATTAGATTTAAATATCCAACTTCTCTTTCCCCTATATGCCTCAAATCAATAAGAGCGTTGTCAAAATCTCCTTCTATTGTATGGATAGATTCTCCTAGAGAATATTTTGCAATAATATCCTCTAACTCATAATTAAAATTTAATAGATACCTTCCTTCTATAAGACTTTTATTATCTTTAGCCTTTCTTTGAATACCATTCCTTTCATCTTCTTCAAAACTTTTAATCTCCTCTCTATTTTCCTCAATAAACTCTTTATTATATTCTATTCCTTCTCTACATTTTTCTTCTATACATAAAGGATCTCTCATACTATTCAATTCCTCCTAGTGCCTTAAATTATGGCCATTCTCCAATTATGTCTCCCTTTGCATCTATTCTAAATGTTTTCACATTTCCACTACTATCAACCTTTGATAACACTCTCTCAACTTCCTGATCTTGTAATGCTTTCGTAATCTTTGATGCTAATTTTGCATCTCCATCAACTGCCTTCAATATTCTACTTTTTCGGGTTTTCGCACCATTCAACCAACCATCTGACATTTGTCGTCCATCTTTAGTTTTTCCTAATTGTGAACTACCAAACTTTGCTTCATCAATAACATATTTAATATTTGAATTTGGATTTGCATTTTCATATAATCCATCAATTCCTTTTACTATTTTATCATTTATACCTGATGGTGCACTTTTTCCGACTGGCTTTAAATCAAATCCAGCTTCTTTTAAACTTTGATTATTCAATAAATTGTCACTAGATTTTATTTCACCATAATTCCCTTTTTGCTTATTTGTAGCTGTTTTTGCATCAAAATTATCTACATTTTTATTTTTGTTACTGCTAGGTTTACCGTTAGCCGCACCCCCACCAGAAGACTGGATTTTTTGAATAGTATCCTTAGTATTTTGAATCGATTTATTCCAAACAAATCCGCCATGTGCAAAAAGACTAGCCCCAGCAGCTGTTGCTGCTATATCTAATGGAATAACAATTGGTGACGCTAACCCACCAGTTCCTACTTCTGCCACGATAGTTAAGAAATTAGATCCACCTATGAGCGAAATACCTTCAAATATTTCTACAATGGACCCGGCTATTGAGATAACATTTCCAGCCAACCTTCCAGCTTGGTAAGTTGTCTTACTTTCTAATTTATCATTCTCATGTGGTTGTAGTCCAAAAAAGTTTTCTAGTGCTGCATCACCAGCGCCTTGAAAAAATTCGATAACTCCATGCAAAAATGATTGCGCATAAATGGCTGTTTTTTCATGCCATGATCTATCGTCTTCCTGTTCTTGTAAGTTAAATTGTTGTTTTTGCAAAGTAATTTGTTTCATCTCGGTTTGACGAGCTTGTTCTTCTATAATCCCCTGAATCGAACTCACCCAATCCATATTCAAACCTTGTGTACTAAACGTCCCACTCACAGGACTAAATCCTTTCCCGCTTTGTACTTCAGCGAGTCCGGCTGTGATGCTAGCGGCTAATTGGAGGGCGGTGCTGTAGTTGTTGCTGGATGAATGATTGAATTCATATAGACGCTCTAGTTTTTCTTCTAGTTTTTTTCTCATTGCAATTAAGACTGCAGTAATTGCGTCTACTCCAGGCATTGGTGTAAGTACTTCTATTGCTTCTATACTTGCAATGGATTGATTGATTTCTTGTATTTGTTGTCTTATTTCATGTTCGATAACATCTGTTGAAGCAACTTTTGCTTGAAAATCGTTTGGAAATGCTTCGTTTTGGCGAATTAATTCTTCGCATAAGCATATGATTCCTTGCGCTAATGGCCGAAATGTTTGGACAAGGTAGGCTTTTGCACTACTGTATGTTTGTCCTTGTAATACTGTGTCTATCGCAAAGGCATCAATAGATTGAATGGCTTGTTCCATACTTTGAATCGTAGCATTACATATAGCGTTCATACTTTGCGTTTGACTTTGTACTTCTCCCAAATACATGTTTAAACTCATGTATTGGCCTCCCTTTGTAGTTGCTGCTGTTCATAGGAAAGGTCGTTTTCTTTCTCGCTGAGATGCCGTTTTTCTTTAAGCAACGTCTCTTTTTCGTTTTCTAATTCGAATGTAAGTTTTCTTTCATACTGCCCGATCTCTTGCCGCATATTCGTAAAAAGGTGAAATGCTTCTTTGTCACCATACCAAGTTTCTAGTATTCGGTTAAATAAACGATTATTTCTATTTTTCCATTCATGAAAACTAGCCTCAGCTCGTTCTTGATTTTGCAGCGCGATTCGGTTTTCATTTTGTTCTTCAAATATAATTCGTAATTTTTGATTACATTGACTGATTCTCGTTTCAATTTCTTGACTCATCTTTTCTCCCTACCTTTTCCCCTTTACGTAGGTTGTTACATTATTGAAAAGTCTTTTGAAGTCCGGTATCCATTTTCTCAAATTCATTTGCTACGGAATGGATATTATCAATTGTTTGTTGAAAAGCAGCGCAAAACTGTTTCGTGATTTGTAAATTTTGTTGATTTGCTTCTTGTGCTTTGAAGTTCACAGATAGTGTAGTACGCGTTGCCTTATTTATAGTGCGACTAGTAGCACTTTGCATCCTATCTGAAGCATTTCTCATTTTCGTTGCAAGTTGCGTTGCCGTATGCAAATTACTTTGAAATTCTCCCATTACTTACTCCCCTCTACCATTTATTTACAAGAAAATTATAACACGTAAAAATTTTCCGATAAACCGAATGTTCGAATTTAACATACAATTCATCACCATTACTAAAGATAAGAACAACACTTACCTTTCAACCTAACTGTGTCGGAAGTAGGTTCTACTTATACAAAAAAAGATGACCTCAGCTATACGCTAAAGTCATCTTTTTCTACCTTATTATTTCACTAACTCTCCATTATAAGCTTTTATATCTAGTGGAGCAGTTAAAAACTGTTTTACTTTACTAACGAAAGATGTGAAGTGTTCACTCGTATTATGACTCGCAACTGCCTCTGCATCTTTCCACACTTCTACCATCGTATATACATTTTCTTTTTCGGTATCTTTATATAAATCGTAAGATACATTTCCACTTTCTTCTCTTGAACTATGAATGAGCGGACGAATTTCTCCTAAAAATGATTGTTGTTTTGCTGGATCTACTTGAAATATTGCGTGAATAATAATCATGGTGTTTCCCCTCTCATATCTCACTTATTTCTGTATTTATAAAATTACTTCCACTCAGCAACTTTTTCAACTGGAAGACGTACTGATTGGTAACCACTGTCAGCAGCTTTTCCGATTGAAATTAACATAACTGGTACGTGACGTTCTTTATCTAATCCGAATGCTTCTGCGATTTGGTCTTTTTCAAATCCACCAATTGGGCAAGTGTCATAACCGTGAGCACGAGCAGCTAACATAAATTGCATCGCTACAAGTCCACCATCAATTAAAACAGTATCTTTCATTACTTCTGGTGTAACCATTGAGAAGTAACCTGAAAGTTTTTTCATTTGATCTTCTTTTACTTCAGCTGGCATTAAACCGCGCTCTACTGCTGTACCGTAAATTTCTTCTGCGTTATCAAAGTTGTTTAAATCACCAAATACAGCAATCATCGCTGAAGATGTTTCTACTTGAGATTGATTAAATTTCGCAAGTGGCGCAAGTGTTGCTTTCGCTTCGTCACTTTCAATCACTAAAAATCTCCATGGTTGCATGTTTACTGAAGATGGTGCAAGTGTTGCTTCTGTAAGAATTTCTGTCATTTCTTCTTTGCTAATTTTCACGGAAGGATCGTACTTACGAATTGAACGGCGTCCTGTTAAAATTTCGTTAAAATCATTTGTTTTTACTGAGTTAGTCATAGTTGTATTCTCCCTTTTTTAAAGTTCTTTTATATTTTCTTGAATGTGATTTAACACATTTAAAAGATTGTCGCGCTGTTCTTCACTTAATCCTTTAAATGCTGAAGCTGCAAAACGTTCTTTTTCCTCTTGAAACGCCTGAATTTTATTTCGTCCCTCTTCAGTAAGAGACACTAACGTAATTCTGTTATCGTCTGGATTTTTACGTCTTACTATCATTTCATTTGCCTCTAGCTGCTTTAAATGTCTTGTAATCGCAGCATTGTCAATATTCACTTCTTGTTGAAGTGCTTTTTGACTTATTTCACCTACTTCATATAACTGAAGTATAAGCTCTAATCGAGACTGGCTCATACCCGTACACCCTTCAAACTTCGAACTTACTTCTTTATTTAGAAAGTGTAATTTATATAAAATAATCGCTTCTTTTGAGCATGAACTTGTCAAACTATCCCTCCTTTACATACAAAACAAAAAATGTTTGATGTATCAATAGTTGATATGTCAATTAATATAATCTATATCGATTTAGAATGCAAGCATTTTGTTTTCATTTATATTTTCCAAATTAAGGCGCTTTGTCGCGTTACAAATAATGTTAATTGCACTATAATAGTACTAATTTAAATGACTGGAGAGTGATTGTAATGCGGCAATACACAAATAGAAATGAGGAATTAAAAATGGGAAATGAAATGAGGATATTCACATATGACAACAATAAATATAGGGATTGTCGCGCACGTAGACGCTGGCAAGACGAGTTTGACTGAGCGTATTCTTTATGAAACGAATGTAATTAAAGAAATTGGCTGGGTTGATAGTGGCAATACGCAAACTGACTCAATGGAATTAGAGAGACAACGCGGAATTACGATTAAAGCTTCTGTCGTTTCTTTCTGTATCAATGACTTAAAAGTAAATGTCATTGATACACCTGGACACGCTGATTTTATCGCTGAAGTAGAGCGATCATTCCGCGTTTTAGACGGTGCAATTTTAGTTATTTCTGCCGTTGAAGGTGTGCAAGCGCAAACAAAAATTTTAATGCGAACATTACAGAAACTAAACATACCGACTATTTTATTCGTTAATAAAATTGATCGTAGTGGCGCAAATACTGAAAAAGTTATGAAACAAATAAAAGAGGTTCTTTCAAATGAAGCATTCCCTTTCTACTATGTAAAAAACGCAGGAACAAAGGAAGCAAGAATTATTGAATACAAATCATATGACGATTGTATGGAACTGTTAGCACCATATAATGAATCATTACTTGCGTCATATGTAAATGACGAAATCGTACCGGACACATTATTAAGAGAAAAGCTCATTACACAAATAGCACAAGCAAATGTGTTCCCTATCTTTTTTGGATCAGCCATGACAGGTATGGGTGTAACTGAACTGCTCGAAAATATTTCAGACTTAATTCCCGCTAATAAGCCTGCTGAAAATGAAACATTATCCGGTGTTGTTTTTAAAATTGAACGTGAACCTTCTGGGGAAAAGATTGCATATGTAAGAGTTTTTTCTGGTCGTTTACACGTTAGAAAATATGTTCATATACAGCGTGATGAAGCTCCAGCACATAAAGAAAAGATTAAAAAAATATGCCTATTTCATAACGGAAATGCGGTTCAAGCTTCTATCGTTCCTAGCGGAGAATTTTGCAAAGTGTGGGGACTGAGTGATATTAAAATTGGTGATATTATCGGTGAACGGACTGATTATATAAAAGATATTCACTTTGCCGAACCACAAATGGAAGCTGCTATTGAAGCATTACCAAAAGAACGTATTCATGATCTATACGCTGCACTTATGGAGCTATGTGAAGAAGATCCGCTTATTAAAGTGTGGAAAGATGATATTCATAATGAACTATATATTCGCCTTTTCGGTGAAGTACAAAAAGAAGTAATTGAAACAACTCTTTCGGAGAAATATAATTTGCAAGTTACTTTCTCAAATACGCGGGTCGTATGTATTGAGAAACCAATTGGCGTAGGGAATAGCGTTGAAGTAATGGGCGAAAAAGCGAATCCATTTTACGCAACAATTGGTTTTAAAATCGAACGGGGTGAACTTAATTCTGGCATAACATATACGTTAGGTGTTGAACTTGGATCACTTCCATTAGCATTTCATAAAGCGATTGAAGATACTGTATTTCAAACGTTAAAACAAGGATTATATGGATGGAAAGTTACGGACATTATCGTCACGTTAACACATACAGGTTATGCTAGTCCTGTTACAACAGCGAGTGACTTTAGAAACTTAACACCACTCGTTTTAATGGATGCATTAAAGCAAGCCGGAACATGTGTATATGAACCAGTAAACGAATTCGAATTAACTGTCCCAGAGCAAGCAATTAGTACCGCGATGTATAAGCTCGCTGCCATTCCAGCAACTTTTAGCGAGCCTAAATTATACAATGATTCTTACCAGTTAACAGGCTCATTACCTGTTGCGAAAACAGAGCATTTTAAGCGAATACTCCATTCATTTACAGAAGGAGACGGTATATTTACAGTGAATCCCACTGGTTACACAAAACTGAAGGCTCCCTTCCCTACTCGAAAACGTGTTGATTATAATCCGCTGAATCGTAAGGATTATTTACTTCATGTGTTGAGGGCTTATTAAATAAAAAAGAGGTGCAAATTGCACCTCTTTTTTCATGTATTGATAGGTTAGTTTGTCCTAACAACTTCTTTAAGCTTTTCTATTATTTTTGCTATCGCTTTAATTGAATTCTCTGTTTCCAATCCCCCAACATTTACAGAATGATTTGCGTTTTTGACAACTTCAATCTGTAAATTCGTTTTATGTAACTGGTCGATTTGATCTGCATTATATTGGTGATCTTTATCTCCAATTACTAATAGCCCTTCATGATGACTAAGTAGGATTGAATCAAAAATGGAATCAAAAGTTAGTAAAGGTGTAAGTAGTATCATTTTTGAATGTAAAAACTCTTCTCTCTTCATTAAATCATTTGCAATCGGAATTGTTCCGAGTGACTTCCCTAAAAACATTGTATGATTGTATTGCTCACCTTTTAATACTTCCTTCATTACAGGATTAATATCCTCCATCATTACTTTCGTTATTTCTTCCATTGATTTATTCATTACCTGTTCGTCATAAGAATAATGAATATGTACTACATCTATTTTATTTTCGAGCATAAGCATCGTCGCATAGTAAAATAACGGTTTATCATAATTATATCCTGAACCTGAGAACATAAAGCAAACCGTACTGGAACCTTTTTCGATATGTGTATATGGAATTACTTTGCTGTCTACATGAATCTCTTTTTTAGTCCCCTTCATCCTTTTCCCCTCCGCATACATTTACTTTTGTAAAACGATATGCTCTGTATGAACGAATACATCCTTTACTTTCTCTTTTATAACTGCTGGCTGTAAGTTATATGTATCTAACTCTTCTACCGGCACCCACTTAAAGAAATACGTTCTACCTTCTTCTTCCAAAATATATTGATCCGCTCCATTCGCAGGTAACTCATGAAGCTCTACTTCATAATAAAAACTGATTTCATGAAACTTTCGTTCAGAAAGTGTAAAGAAATTTTCTACCGACCATATTAATCTCTTCACCTCAATAGGAACTGCTAACTCTTCCGCAAGCTCTCGTTTTAACGCATCTTCACTATTTTCTAGCATTTTCACTCTTCCGCCTGGTACGTACCAAAAATCTTCACCGTCACCTTGCAGAATGAGTATTTTATTATCGTGTTTACAAATTGCTCCAACGCGGTAATTAAAACATGTTTCCTCCACTTTAAACGTTAAATCCACAATGATTGCCCCCTATATTGAATTTAAAAATTGCTATATAAATGTATGTACTGTACAAATAAGATTACTAAATTTTTCTATTTCATTCAATGAGTTTTGAACTTTCTGGTAATTACACTTAATCTTTATCATTACAGGTATATATACATATGATACAATCACAGGGCACACCAGAAAAACATTATGGGGGTACGAATGGAAACATTATTAATCCAGCAAACTGAGAAATCAAATAAGTTTTGGAAAATCGTTGTGAAAGAAAAGGACTATGTTGTATTTTACGGAAAAATTGGCACAGCTGGTAGTGTGAAAGCGAAAGAGTTTGAAACAGAAGCAGAATGTATGAAAGAAGCTAACAAACTAATTGCTTCCAAACGTAAAAAGGGATATACAGACCCATGCCCTGGGGAAAATTACATAAAAGAAAAAACGATAACAGAAGAAGAATTTTGGGAGCTGCTTAATCGTGCAAAAACAAAAGGTGAAGATCAAGAAGAACAAATAGAATGGCTTACTTCTCATCTCGCTAAACGTACAGTACACGAAATTGTAGCTTTTGATACGCATATGCATCGCATACTAAAAGATTCCTATACGTCACGTTTATGGGCAGCAGCCTATATTATTTTTGGTGGGTGTTCAGATGACACTTTTGACTACTTCCGCGGATGGTTATTATATCAAGGAAAAGAGACATACGAAGCTTGTATTGAAGATCCAGAACGATTAATTCCTGTATTAGAAAATTTGAGTGAGTATGACGTTCCAGAAATAGAAGAACTTTCTTTATATTTCGGCTTCACTGTATACGCAGAAAAAACTGGTGACGAAGATGATACTTACTTTACACTTTACCATGTCTTATCTAATGAAGAATTCGACGATTTAGATTTTGAATTTGACTGGAATGAAGACGATGAAGAAGGTTTAAAAAAGATATTTCCTAAGCTATGGGAAATGTACGGAGAAGAACCAATTGAGTGGTAGGTTAATTATACGTAAAAAAGTGCCTTGTTTCTTTAGTAACAAGGCACTTTTTCTTGATACTATGTTTAAATTGTTATTTTTCCATTCTCCCACCACTCCATAAAAGTCTTTAAAGAAGGAGCAACCCACGTTCTACTATCATTTTCATGGTTCCATACATATAGATCATCTCTTTGCACGATTCCATTCAAAATGGAATAACCAAACAAATCACCATTTCCGCCATCAGCAATAAATAATAAACAGTCAAAAGGCATATATAAATCCTTGAAATCAACTATATTTCTCATATTCATATTCTCAGTTTTAATTTTTGAAGTAGACCATATAAAATCCCCGTATTCACCTTCTACACCGTTTGTTTCCTGTAATAATTGATATAACTCATTCGGTAACTCCACATGTAAACAGTTTTGTATATCAGTTAGTTCATCCGTCATAGCTGGGTTTTTCAAATTTAAGTTTGGTGAGATACTGTGAATGGTGTTTTTCCACATCACCTTTTCTCCTCCTTATGTGCAATCAAGTATATTCAAAGGGCTCATCTAAATTTATTGATACCACTTTTCTAACAACTCTTTCTCCCTCTCTCCTGAAATACCTGCTTTTAATTCCCATTCATCCACACTCTTCATCCACTCATACACATCTGTAACTGTATGTTCTAACCTTCTAAAAGTAAGTCCTTCTTTCACAGCACTTTCAATACTAATAGAAAAACCACCTTCCCACGGCTTTGTCTCACCTTCTAATGAAAAAGTTTCAGGAAGCCATAGTGGCATCTCTGTCCAAGGCTGCACATTATGTTCACTCATAAACGATTCGTCTACCCAAACGAATGCAGCATCACTATTCGTAACTTTTTTACACGTACTTAATAGCTCTTCCATCGTCAATTCATAACTTGGACCTGTTACATTAAATGTGCCTGTCTTATTGTTTTCTGTCATATTTAGTCCCCAGTTTGCGATGTCTTTTATATCAACTATCTGCACTGGACGGTCTTTTCTCCCTGGAACTAACACTTCTCCGCCCTTTGCTACACGACCAATCCAGTATGGAAGCCGATCTGTATAATCAAACATTCCTGAAAGAAGTCCTGCTCTTACGTGTAAAACGCGCCCCGGCCAATACTTCTCTGCTTCTTTTTCACACAATACTTTCAGCGCACCGTAATACTTATAAGGAGAAACTTCACCATTCTCCACAGCCTTTATTTGATCACCCGTAGGTTCAGGTTGTAATATATAATCTTCTTTTATATGATGCGGAATCCAATCTTTATAAACGGAAAGACTTGAAATGAATATATAATGCTTTATATTATCCCGTAAGACTTCTCCAACATTTCTAATGTGATGTGGAGAAAATCCACACGTGTCGACTATCGCGTCCCATTTTCGATTTTCTAAACTTGAGACATCATCATTTCTGTCACCGATTAACTGCTCTACTTCAGGAAAAATTTCTTTATTTGTTCCGCGATTAAATAATGTAACTTCATGCCCTCTTTTTAATGCCTCTTCTACAAAAGCTCTTCCTAAAAAACGTGTACCACCTAGAATTAAAATCTTCATAGTTCTCCCCCATTCGTGATTGAAAATCCTTTCTTTTGTTAAACGATTTTTTGCCCTTAAAAGTTACGGGATAATTTGTTTTTTTGAAATAAAATGATAGTTCTTAATTTATAAAATTACTATGAATTCTTTTTTTATTATTAAGCTTGCGCTTTAAATAATAGAATGGTAATCTTTCATACTGAAGTACATTTTAAAAAATTATTAAAGAGAGGTGTTTTATGAACAAACGTGTTTATTTATTGACGATCGTTTCTTTTGTCGTCGGCCTAGTAGAGATGATTTTCGGCGGTATACTTCCTTTAGTCGCAAATGATCTCGGTATTTCCTTAGGGCAAGCAGGGATGTTAATTTCCGTTTTTTCTTTAACTTTTGCCATATCAGGTCCCTTGCTACTTTCTGCAACATCAAAGATGGAACGAAAACGACTGATGCTTTTAACTTTATCTGTGGCGTTGTTTGCCAATATGATAACTGTTTTAAGCACAAGTTACACTTTACTTTTAGTTACCAGAATCATTTCGGCAATGTGCGCAGCACTTTTAATTTCCCTTTGTTTAACAATCGCTTCCAATATTAGTTCAGAAGCTTACCGTGCTCGTGCGATTAGTTTAGTATTAATGGGTGTTAGTGCTTCTCTCGTTTTAGGTGTTCCTTTTGGATTAATGCTAGGTAACGCTTTCGGTTGGCGCGCTCCGTTTATCTTTATTGTCGTTTTAACTGCAATTTCAATTGTATGTATCCAATTATTATTAGGAAAAATGGAACCGAAACCAAGTATTTCGATTCAAGCACAACTACAAACATTAAAAAACAAAAAAATCATACGCATTCAACTTACGTCTGTTTTATTTTTTGGAGGCCATTTAACACTATATGCCTACCTTACTCCATTCTTACAAGGAGCACTCGGTCTTGATGGAAACTGGCTAAGCGTAATGTATTTGATTGTCGGTATCGCTGCTATTATCGGCGGAGGTATAGGCGGATTGTTGTCAGATCGTATAGGTCCTAAGAAAACGATTGTTACTATCATTCCCATTTTTGCAATATCCATTTTCATTCTTCCTTTTACTACATTCAATACAGTACTTTTCCTGATTGTTATGATAGTTTGGAGTATGCTGAGCTGGGCACTTCAACCAGCTATTCAAAGCTATTTAATCGTATCCGCTCCTCATACATCGGACATTCAGCAAAGTCTAAACAACTCAGCAGTCCATGTAGGAATGGCATTTGGCTCGACAATTGGAGGTATTACAATTGAACATCTAGGCATTGAAGCGAATGCTGTAATAGGTGGTATTCTAGTAGTAATAGCTTTATTTACCAGCCTCGCTTCCATGCATAGGAAAAAACAAAAAGTGAATACAAAATCAAAAGTAATATAACTTTATTATGAGGCTTACAGCAGGCATTGGAGTTCAGATTTATCATCCTCCAGTGGATGTCAATGAGCACAAGAGCAAACTCGTTCTTGTACTGATTAACATTGGCTGTATGAAATGCCTCCATTCAAATGTAGTTTCATTTTTCATACGTCGTTTTATCTCATCAGGCATATCCTTTAAACCGATGTAAACATTGTTATTATAAATATGTTCATCATTCGCTCCGTTCACGCCTTTAACTCTATATTCTTTACTAAACAGTTTTATTGTTTCAGATTCTTTATAAATGTTCTTTCCGACAATTACACTATTTTCTTCCCCCTCTTTCATTCGAGAACCTTTTATTAATGGAGGAGACCAATTCGTATTTATAAGTCCAATCATCGTTACTTCCCCTATGCCGGGGATTCCAATTCTCATATTATTTGTAATAACACTTGAGTTCTTAAAAGTGGTTTCTGTTAACTCTTGAATTGCTTTGAAATCCAATTCCCCAAAACTAGTAAGCTGAACAGAATAGTAATATTTAAAATAACCATGTTTTCGCTCATAAAATTCTTCATCGTAATCATTTCGAATCGACATCGCTATAAGTATGGGCAGAATTGTTAACGTAAATCCAATAAATAACATAATGAATATTTTTTTGTTCACTGCTATTTCTTTTAATAGTAGCTTCATATTCCCTCCGTATTTTAAAAGCTTTCAAAAAGATATATATCCTTTTTAACAATTTTCATTTCGTATGAACTCTACACTTAGGCAAGAAAATTTTAAAATATTATTCCGTTTCCCAAAATCATCATAAAATACACATTAACTTTTCATAAAATTTCTATACACACTTCATCCCCTTTTTGTAAAATATTTTTAGTATGCGGCTTCATTATACATAGAAAAATGGAGGTTAAAATAAAACAATCGAAATATTAACAATTTTTTACGTTGCGTTTATTCTTCAGTTAACTTAATGACATTAAGTTATTTTCCAAACTCCTTTTCTATGTAAAAAAGACGGTATGAGATCTCATACCGCCTTTATATCTTAAATTTAATTGTTAGGAAGAATATATTTCACAATCAATTCCCATCTATCCTCTGCATTTCATATAACCTGAGAAGCAATCACTACCACCATCGCCCATTGCACAGTATGAAAAGATGCCACCCTCTTCTCGTAACCACCATAAGTAACAATATTGATTTTGATTCTTTTATCCTTGATTTTGATAGAATTTCTTTTCCTTCACTCATCATATTAGGAAGTTCCCCTTATACTATTTGCGATATGATAAAGCATATGTAGGGTGAAAGTATCATTGTTTCGTCGCAAAACATGGTTTACTTTATTCAAAGTCATGCAAAGTACGTAAAAATATTTTCGAACCGATAAAAATAGCTATTTAAATGTTAGTATTAATTTATAATGTAAAAAGGAATGCTCCTGCCGAATTGACAGGAGCATTCCTTTTTAAAATTTATTTACTTATATATATTTGAATTAAAATTAATACGAAGTCCAGCCTCCATCTACAGAAATCACTTGTCCGTTTACGAAACTAGCTTCGTCTGAACCTAGGAAGATAGCCAATTGTGCAACTTCTTCTGGTTGTCCAGCACGTGGATTAATTGCCATACCTAATGCTTGGCGGCTCGCACCAAATTCGCTCACATTTGTCATTGTAGAAGCAATGTTTGTTATGACTGCTCCAGGAGCGATACCGTTACAACGGATGTTGTTGTTCGCATACATAAACGCAGTGTTTTTTGTTAGGCCAACGACTGCGTGTTTAGATGCTGTGTAAACAGCACCAGCACGTGCACCGTATAATCCACCTGCAGAAATATTATTGACGATTGTACCGTGTCCTTGTTCCAAGAATAGATTTACTGCCATACGCATTGTTTTCATTACAGATACTGTATTTACAGAGAAAACCTTCTCCCAACGTTCGTCTGAAACTTCACCAACAGGCTCCATTCCATCCATGATACCTGCATTATTAACAAGAATATCTAATTTCCCGTAAGCTTGTATTGTTTCATCGAAAAGACGTTGAATATCTTGATCTGAGGTAACGTCTGTTTGAACAGCAATGGCCTCTGCACCTGTAGCTTTAATTCCTTGTACTACATGTTGAGCCCCTTCTAAGTTTAAATCTGATACTACAACTTTTGCTCCTTCTGTCGTATAACCTTCTGCAATTGCTTTCCCCATGCCTGACGCAGCACCAGTAACAATTGCTACTTTATCTTTTAATCTCATCTGAAACGGCCCCCTTTGTCTTTTATTGCACAGTTGTTCAATAAAAATTATAATAATACAAAAGAACTCTTACAATGAGCAAAAAACTGATAAATGTTCAATACTTAACACATTGTAAGAAATGTGTTCAATAAGAGGTGAAAAAAATGATGCGTACAGACATGCGTATTATAAAAACAAAAGAGGCGTTACATAACGCATTGCTAGAATTATTAAACGAAAAAACTTTAGAAGTCATCTCTATCTCGGAAATTTGCAGAAAAGCCAAAATAAATCGTGGCACCTTTTACTTGCATTATAAACAAGTAGAAGATTTATTTGAGGAGTATTTCAAAGAAATCACAGCAGATTTGACCCGTTCTTATCAAGAGCCTTATCGCTACGTATCAGTATTGAAAACTAGTAAATTAGATCCTTCTACAATTCGGATTTTTCATCATATCGAAAAATATAAAACGTTCTATAGAATTGTTTTTTCCAAAAAGGTTCCTTTAATGTACTATTATTTATTTTTTGAGGAAATAAAGCATTTATTATTTCAAGATAAAGGGTCTTTGCTTAAAGAAGGGGTGAATGATTCACTTTATTGTTCCTACCAAGCGAATGCCATTATTGGCATCATTATTGAGTGGTATCAAAATGATTTTTCTTATAGTACTAGTTATTTAAATGATCAACTTGTTCAAATTTTAAATATGGAAGTAGACGGTTAACACTATATATACTAAGGTAGGTGAACAATATGAATAGGAACATAGTTTATCATACAACATTATGTATGTATTGCCTTACATCACTTGTATATATCATCTTACTGAACATAGAAAATGGTCGTAATTATTTAGGGTTTACGATGGTTGTTCCGCTTTTAGCTGCTATTTTATATCAGAAATTATATAAGAAACAAAAAATAGTTCATACATTTGGAATTTCACGTCCAAAAATAAGAACATTAATTTTCTCCATTTTATTCCCAATACTTCTAGGTCTATGTCTGCATTTCTATTTTTATATTTATAATATAAAATTCTTATTTCATCATTGGAATGAATTAGGAGTTCTCCTACTCATTGGTCTTACAATTGCTGCTTTGTCTGCATTTTTAGAAGAAATCATATGGCATGGAAATTTTCATTACCATTTACGAAAAAAAATATTCATTAAAACAAACAGCAATCATTACTGCATCTCTTTGGTCTTTATGGCATTTACCAGTATCAATCTTTTATAAAAACTATGAATTATGGTTTGTAGGTATATTAAGCTATCTCTCGTTATTATTTATATTATCTATAATTTTGACGTATACAAGAGAGTATAGCCATTCTGTGATAACACCTGCAATTTTACATGGTATGTTTAATGTATTTTATTTAACAGATGGAGTAGAAACAAAATGGGATATTAGCCTAATGGAATTAATTAAATTTATCTTGCTAGTAATTGTGTTTGGCATGATGTATCTAATACATCGAAAAGTTAAAAAATAGTTACCAATAAAAAAACATTTCATTTTTGTGTATATTAATTAGCTCAATAAGTACTTCAACACCTTGCAATTATTCAATAATCGTATAGGTGTTGAAGTTTTCTAATCTTAGTTGAACGACTTTGTTCTCACAACGCTAATTTCAATCATGGTGAATATAACAAGTATAACTAATCCTTTTATTTTCATAAAAATTCACATCTTAATCTTTTGAATAAGGAAGTATGCACTCTTTAATTAACTTCCATCTATCCTCTGCATTCGGTATGATTTCAGAAGCAATCGCCACCACCAGTTCCTTCTCTGGTACGCAGCAAATTACATTCCCACCATCGCCCATTGCACAGTATGTAAAGATTCCATCCTCTTCTCGTAACCACCATAAGTAACCGTAATGATTTGGGTTCATTGCTATTGATTCTTTTACCCAAGATTTTGAAAGAATTTGTTCTCCATTATAAATACCTTCATGCAAATACAGCTGTCCAAACTTAGCCATATCTCTAGCTGTTAACGTAAGTCCCCAGCCGCCCGTTGAAATACCATTTGGATCGTGAACCCATCCTTTCACATCTTTTCCGAATAGGTCATCGAATCCAAATGCTTTCATATTGTAGTTTTGAATTTCTCTCATGCCGAGTGGTCGAAATAAATACTCATTCGCAAAGTCCCGGGCACTTTTTCCTATTGCGCTCGTTATGATTGCTGATAGTACATGCGCTCCTGCAGATGAATATTTAAAAATCCCAACTTCTCCGCCTGCTCCTATCCTATTTAACGTATACTGTACCCAATCTCGTTGCGTACATAGCTCTTCTAACGGTTCCTGCCAGTCTACGAAAGGATGTGGAGCTGTCATTGTCAACAGATGTCGTACTGTTATTTCAGATGAATGAACGTTATATTCCGGGAAAAATTCTATTACTTTTTGATTAACACTTTTTATATAACCTTTATCTACACATATCCCAATTAACGCAGAAATAATCGTTTTTGTAACTGACGCTACATGAAATGCATCATCTGAACCGTGATCATTATAATAATTTTCAAAAACAACATTACCTTTCTGTACTACTAACATACCATTAATATTTTTGTATTCTTCTTTTATAATCAGATCTAACTTTTCAGCAGTTTTCATTATTCATTCCCCTTTAACCCATGATTAAAAAGGTTCGATAGGTACATATATATCAACTATATGTTTATTTTCCGGGTGCTGCCTTGGGTCATTTTTATACATTTCGAAAGGATACGAATCTCTCGGCTTATATCCGCTATTGGGAAGCCACTCACCGTATAAGAAATCCCATGCTCCTTTATATTCATCTTGGAATATTTCAAAATGACCTACCGCATACTTTCCAGAAGGTATTACCATGATTCCAATATCGCTCGTTTCAACTGCGGACCCATCCGGAATTGTTATACATAAACTAGTTCTTAAATGATTGTCCACAGTAAATTCATGATGATCGTGGTAAATGGTTAATACTTTCGTATCCTCAAATACATGATAGTTTTCCTCCGCTGCGTAATGAAATAATTTCTCTATCATTTTTGGAAAAGCTATCGTTAACTCTTCATATGTACCGATATGTCTTATGTATGCGACGTGTATATCGTCCGCTGATGCAGTTTCAACATTTCCTCGAACCTTCTTACACTCATTGTATTGAGAAGTTCCGCTTACGTCTTTGCAATTCTTGCTATTGTCGTTTCGATATTGCGACGGACTTACTCCGTAATGACTTTTAAATGTGCGGGAGAAAACTGCCGAATCTGTAAAACCAAAATGGTAAGCGATATCCGTAATCGTCATATCTGTGCGATATGTAAGTAGATTTGTTGCCCTTTCTAACTTTAATCGGTTTACATACCGTGATAATGGCTCGTCTACTATACCTTTAAAAATACGATGAAAATGAAACTTTGAAAATCCTGCTACATCCGCTAACTCTTCAATTGAAAGTGGATTATCTATGTTTGATTCTATATAATCTTGCACTTTATAAATGCGTCTTAAGTACTCATTTCTACTTTGTTTACTCTCCATATTTTTATCTCCTCACAACAAAAAGGCTAACGTTAAGCTAGCCTACTTTTACACATTTTTCAAAAACAAAACTCTACTACCGCCGTTCCCATCATAATTTGTATGTACCGATACTCCCTCTATCTCATCATCCCCGGCATCAATTCGAAAACCGATTTCTTGATGAAACTGTATCGACTTTTTATTAGTTGGTGACGTAATTGCTTTTACAACTTTACGGTTATTTTCACGAGCGGCATCAAAAAAATAAGAATACAATGTCGATGCGATTCCTCTTCTTCTATACTTCGGATTTACACCGATAAAATGAACGTATGCTTCATCTTTATATGTTTGTGAGAAAAATCCACATAAGAAACCTAACGTTTCGCCATCTTCTTCAATGATAAAACTCGTTTCTTGAAAGTGGACGAAGAACAATTTTGGCAACATAGCAGCCATATCTCTTCCGCCCCACCAATCATTTAAAACAGAATGAATCTTTACATAATCTTCCCCTTGGATGTTTCTTACTCGCATATATTTCTCCCTCTCGCTCACTTCATTTTTTCATATATTTTAATGACTGTTTCTACTAAAAGGATGAATACCCAAATCCCGCAAAATACAAGAACAGACTGGAATAAAGAACCTAACATAACAATACTTATTAAACCTAATTCTGGGCCTGAAATGGACATTTCATCAAATCCTATATTATGTATAAATGGACCGGTTGAAAAAGTCATAAAAATTGATCCTATTAAATAAATTACACTCATTATTTTTAATATTTTTATAGAAAGATACGAAGTTTGTTCTTGCTCCACTTGTGATAATTCGATTTCCCCGCTCGCAATTCCTTTTTGCAAACAGTCCTCACATAAAAATTCTTCCTTTATTTTTTTACCCCCATGTATTGTACCCGTTATTTCTTTACATCTTGAACATTTTCGATTTATCATGCTGTTACCACTCCAATCTATTAAGATTATACTTATATAATTCTGCTTTTACCTTAATATCCCTTTTATGTATTTTATAGAGAAAGGTCGTATTTTATGATTTCGAAACTCACATTTGGCTCGAAAAAACGTACTGTTCATTATGTATTAAGACCTAGTTGTTATGCGATTATTTTCCTTTCATCTTCTTCAATGATTGCCGTTATCCAAAAAGGAGATCGTTACTTTTTACCTGGTGGGGGTATGGAAGGTGATGAAACAAAAGATGCATGTTTGCACCGTGAACTACTAGAGGAATTAGGATGGGTAATTGAAATTGATCAGTATATCGGTAATGCGGCACGAGATTTTTATGCAGAGAAAGAAGATACATATTATTTAAACGATGGGTTCTTTTATATTGCGAACATGGTGCAAAAACAAACTGAAAATTGTGAGGAGGATCATGTTTTACGATGGATGTCTCCTTTACTTGCTATAGAGCTTCTCCTTCATGATCATCAAAAATGGGCCGTTCAACAAGCACTTGTATTACGAAATAAAAAATGAGCTCCTTCTATATGAAAGAGCTCATTTTTACTGTTAACTGACTTTTTTCAAATTGAGAGCAGGCTTTTTGATTCCGCCTTTTTTTACAACATATAAGCCGATGAAGATAATAAGTCCGCCAACGAGTTGCATCATATTAATTTGCTCTCCAATTGTTACCGCCGCAAAGATAACCGCGAACAATGGTACGAGATACATATAAACCATTACTTTCGTTGAGCCTATTTGACTAATACCGACATACCACATTGCTAGTCCGAAGATGGTCGCAAAGATGATTGAATATGCAAGTGATCCCCAGCTTGGCGTATCTACTGGCCATGTTAAAGAATTTACATTGAATAAACAGTATATAACTAGCGGTACAATTCCAATTAAAGTAGACCATGATGTGACTCTCATTGCGGAGTATTTTGTAATAAGAGGTTGCGCTAAAATTGGATACCATCCCCACGCAATCGCTGCGACTAATCCAATTACATTTCCAAGCCACGCATATTCATAAGTAGCTCCTCCTGTATGTCCTGTTAATAGAACGAATGCTGCACCAATAAACGCTATTATTGAACCACTTTGTACTTTCATCGAAAAACGTTCTTGTTTGTGTAATACTGCTAATATCCCTGTAAAAATAGGTGACATTGCAATTAATAATGAGGCGTTCGTTGCTGAAGTATATTTCACAGATAGCATAAACATCGTTTGATACATCGCCGTACCAACGATACCGACTGCTACTAATCGTAACCAATCTTTTCTTTCAATACGTAATGAGCGTTCCATCATAAATGTAATAAGTAATAATACCGGTGATGCTACTAAAAATCGTAAACTATTAAATTGAATGGATGACATATATGCCACGCCATACTTTCCTATTGTATAATTTGCTCCCCATACTAATGCAACTGATACTAGGAGCCATTCCATTTGCCATCTTTTCATCCGAATCTCCCCTTCCATATTTAGCATAGTAAAATTGGCTGGATATAACACCGTCCAATTGGCTGTTTTTTTACCCAGCCAATTTGTTATACTTGATGTAGTTAAGAGATACGGAGGCATTTGTATGGAATGGAAGCTAGATAACGACAGTAAAATCCCAATTTATCAGCAAGTTGTTGACTTTATTGAAAAACGTATTACATACGGAGAACTTCCACCTGGTAGCTTCCTCCCTTCCGAACGGAAATTAGCTACACAGTTAAATGTAAACCGAAGTACAGTAACGACTGCTTATAATGAACTACGCGCTATGGGAATTATAGAAAGTACGACTGGTAAAGGTACACGTGTAAGTACACATATGTGGGGCGTTTCTCCAACATTAACGCCGAACTGGAGAAATTTCGTAGAAGGTGGTACGTTTTTACCAAACTTACCGTTACTTCGCCATATTCGTGCGGAAGTACAACAAAATGAGAACATCATTGATTTCGCAAACGGGGAGCTCGGTTGTAACCTCTATCCGCACGATCAACTACAAACGATTTTACGAGAACAACCGTTAACGCATTCATTAAGTTACGATCATCCGCAAGGGTATCTCCCGCTAAGACAAGCGGTCGTAAAATATATGAAAGAACATTTAAAAGTTGAAGCGACTGAACAATCCATTATGATTACTTCCGGCGCACAGCAAGCACTTCACCTCATCGTTCAATGTTTATTAAATCCAGGTGATGCGGTCGCTTTCGAAAGTCCTTCACACTGTTATTCCTTACCGTTATTCCAATCAGCAGGTATTCGTATTTTCCCGTTACCTGTCGATGAACACGGTATTAATCCAGATGATGTGCAAGAATTATACAGAAAGCATCGGATTAAAATGATCTTTTTAAATCCAAACTTCCAAAATCCTACGGGAACAATGCTGCATCCAAACCGCAGAAAAAAACTGTTATCACTTTGCGCAGATTTACGAATTGCGATTGTGGAAGATGATCCGTCCAGTTTACTTACGCTAGAAAAGAAACAACCTTGCCCGACTTTAAAATCAATAGATGAAAATGGGACAGTCATTTATGTACATTCCTTATCAAAAATGATTGCACCAGGCTTACGAGTTGGCTGGCTTGTCGCCCCGCAGTCTGTAGTCGAAAGGTTATCCGACGCAAGGCACCAAATGGAATTAGGTATGAGCATTTTCCCGCAGTGGCTTATGCAACAATTTTTCGAAACTGTACCATTTCAGTCTCATATCGTACCGTTACGAAAACAATTAGCAGAAAAAAGAGACGTTATCGTTCGCGCCCTAAACGAGCAACTTCACGATAAAATCTCTTTTTCAAATCCGACTGGTGGTATATACATATGGGGAAAATTAAACGAACCGATAAACGAAAAACAACTTATTATGCAAAGTTTAAAACAAGAAATCGCATTTATGCCCGGTAGTATTTTCGGTGCGAAAGATGGTTATATTCGTTTATCTTATGGAAAAGTGAATATTGATCAAATTGAGGAAGGTATTTCTCGTTTGCGAGAAGCTATTTTAGTTTGTGGAAAATAACATGAGATAAAGCTTTCTCGTTTGACAAAAGAAAAATCTACCATTATCATCAACACGAACCTAGTTTTAGGAGTGATAAATATGAAGATTTACGTTGATGCAGATGCTTGCCCTGTAAAAGATATGATTATTTTTGAGGCTACGAATGCAGAAATCCCTGTAACCCTCGTTACTAGCTTTTCTCATTACTCTAATGCGGAGCAACCAAAAGGTGTAGAAACAATTTATGTTGATTCTGGAGCAGATGCTGCGGATTACCGCATAATGCAGTTAGCAAAAAAAGAAGATTTAATCGTAACACAAGATTACGGTCTTGCTTCGCTCGCTTTAGCAAAAGGCTGTATCGTTCTACACCATAAAGGCTATAAGTATACGAATGAAAATATTGACCAACTATTACAAACACGATATTTAAGTGCAATGGTTCGAAAAAGCGGTAAGCGTACAAAGGGACCGAAACCATTTACAGCAGAAGATAAAGAGAAATTTCGAGCACTCTTTAAAAGTATGATTGCACAATAAAAATGAACCTTCTATTTGTAGGGAAAGCTTTATAAAAAAAGAAGAGAATATTGGAATGAACATTCTCTTCTTGAGGTTTACCCGTTTAAAAAGATGGTAAATTATCTAAGTTATTTTCTTTTATTCCATCCGGTTCACTACGTATAATATCCCTACCATACTTATGAAATACGTCCACATGAGCTAACTTCCCTAATTTCGCTTCACTAAGAGCCATAATATAATCTAACTCTCTTCCGCTACTTGTTTTAAACGCTATTAAATCACCATCATCATTTTTACGAACAGCAACAATTTGTTCTGCTCCTGAATTGACCTCATGGTCTACTTTAAATTGAGCTTGCTCTTCTCCTTGATGTAAGTAATCATTGTAAACTTTTTCAAAGTCTTTTTCGTCCATAACATTCACCTCCAACACATTTTATTAGTATGGTTGGGAGGTTTTTGTTTTATGTACTTTTTTATTACCATAACAAGACTTTACTACTCCAAATACATAATACAGATCATAATTTTAGCCTAATATACATTTACTTTATAAATCCTTTACTTCTTAATTTAAGGTAATTTTAAGTGTTAATATTTTCCTGAAAACTTTATAATTTATTATATCGAGACGAAATATGAAATGGAGAATGATTCAGGTGAATATAAATATTTATCGTTTAACTGATATTTGTTTAGAGTATCAGCAATCTAGATTTTATGTTACTAGAATCCCTAAAGATTTCTTATCAATTGCCCAAAAACGTTTTTCTATCCCAACGGAAGATCAAATTATTGCTTTTTTAAGTTGTAATTTATTTGGATCAGGTAAGTATGGTGTTTACTTTACGAGTTCAGGTTTATACTGGAAAAATTGGTTATTAGGTAAAGGAAGTTTGAAATGGGATCAATTAAATGAAGTGCAACAAATTGAAATTGATAAAGATGGTTTCTTATCTTTTGATGCACAAAAAAGTTTCAATATTAACGGGAGTGATTATCCCCCACTATTATTTAAAGAATTACTCATAGCTCTAACGAATTCATTCCAAACTTCAAAACAACATGATATACATCCAGTTATAGAAATTAATGAGATACAATCAATTTGCTCTTTATTTGAAACGTACAATGAATTATTAGAACCTGATAATGGATTATTTGTAGACACTCATATTTCAGACAAAAAATTAAAAGCAATTGAGGCACGGTTTATCGTTCCAAAAGAAGAACAGATCATCGCTTTTTTAGATACATCTGTTCTTGGGAATATGGGGAAAGGATCTGATGGCGTATTAATTTGTCAATCAGGTATATATTTTAGAGAAACTTTTGTACACTTATATTTCCCTTGGCATATCTTTAGAAATATCCCTATTACTTTAACTTCAAATGAATTTGAAATTGGAAAAGGAAATATATTTCATCTTCTACATGCTAGAATGGCTAGTCAAGATATTCTATTATTCATCAAGAATTTAAAACAGTATGTCAATAGTTTATATGAAAAGCATCCACAATTACATATTTAATACACTCGTGTATAGTTAAGTCTAAAATTTCAATTCAACTAAAAAACCGATTATTTTTGTAGAGGGCCTACAGGTATAATCGGTTTTTTACGCTTATTCTTTTCTTTTATTCCTCTTTTTTAATACCTACTCAAACCCTTCAAAGTCTCCAATATATCATCAGTAAAGGCTGTACTTCCCTCTGCCTCTAAAACTCTGAAATAAAAACTTCTTAGGAAAGTTCTAATATTTTGTACTAAAATAGCATGCTGCGGATGTCGGATGTCTTCCACAGTTGCTATGCTATGCAGCCAATTGCTCCACTCTTCTCCAGTTAAAATATTTTGGTTACGTAACGACATAATTGGCGTTACTAATCTCTCATCTTCAAAGTGCACATATACGTAATCACTTAATCGAACCTTCTGGCGAACAGCAGCTAGTATTGCATATGAAAACTCACGATTTTGTATTGTACGTGCTAACGCATCGAGTGCATCCGCTGCATGTGCAGTAGAGTGTGCCCAGCCTTTTCCTTCTACGTAACCTCTTACATCTTCTTCTAAATATACATATTCCAACACTTGTTCTGCCACACTGTACAGTTGCTCTTCAGATAACAGTGGTTCTCTTTCATGAACAGATAAAATAAGTGGCGGAATTAATACGGAGAATGCACGTTTAAATACAGAGTCTGTGCCCTTTTCACCAATTTTATAAAATAAATAATCAGGACTAATCGCTTGTAACATTAATCCTCGTAACTCTTTTTGTCTAAATACATCATTTGTAATCCATGTGTGAAGCGTACTATAAATTAAATCATCACGTAATTCAGCATCAGGTGATCCGATATAATCTAGCATCCACTGCGCATATGGATATGCATCTACGTCTTCTGGTACAGCATAATTATTATTTTTAATTTGTAGTAGTTCTTCTTTTAGTTCTAGTACTTCATTCATTAGATTTCCTGTCCCCTTTGTACTTTATTAACGGTCTTATCCCCTGTTGTTTATTTCATAAAATTAATTTGATTATACAAGAATTATAACAACAAATATAAGGCTATACATATATTTCTGATTATGTATTACGTTCTTTCACGAAATATAACTCCTGGATTTTCTAAATCACTATTTTTAAATAATACATCCGCACACTCTTTCGGATTATGCTCATCTATATACATTTTACAGGCCGCATGATATCTGTTTAAAAACATTTTCTCTGCTCCTTCATAACTTCCAAAAGCCTCAGTCTCGCGCCTTGCACCACGTTCTCTCGCAATCTCAAAATCTGTATCTACAAAAATTTTATAGTCAAATAAATGTGCAACGTCTTTTTTCAATAGAAACGTTCCATCTACTATTAGTACCATATTGTGCTGGGCCCTTAACGGCTCATTATGTACAGGCATATCCGTTTTTAAATTATGAGAAATTGTTTCATATTGTAAATTCCCGTCTGGTCCTAAAGGCTTTAATAACCTTTCTTTGAAAGCTGTATAATCGTGTGCATCTTCATAATACCCTCTTGCCGATTCTTTTCCTTGCACGTATCGAATTGCTCTCGGATTATGAAAATCGTCGATGCTGGCGCGTGTTACTGGAACTCCGAGCTTTTTCATTTCCTCTGCTAATTCGTTTGCAAATGTTGTTTTTCCTGACGCTGTGATACCGCTTACACCAACTCTTGTTGGATGGGTCAAGTTTAATTTGAAAATATAATCTGCAATTTCTTTGATTCGTTGTTTTCGGTTCATGGTATTTCCTCCCTACATTCAGTTTACATAATATAATTATGCATAACAATCCAAGTCACTATTTGTCGGTAAGTCGATATCCTTTGTCGAATCGTCGATATATCGGAAAAATCGTTGATATATTTTAAGTTATGATAGATATATTTGAAAAATCGTTGATATATTATGATTGGCTTACTTTCCCTTAAACCCTCGATATAAAGCAGTCCGTAACTCTTGTTTGTATTCTTCAATTTCTGGCATTTCGAGTTCTTCTGCTAGCCTGATAGCTAATTCAATATCATACGGTACACGTACAAGTTGTATGGAAAAGCTGGAGGCTTCTTTTTCATTGTAAGTTCCTTCGAATATTAAATAGGAAGCTTGTGTAATTTCAAGTGGATTGCCTACACTACCAGCATTACATAATGTTTTCCCTCTGAAACTTTGAACGAATGCTTGGTGAACGTCACCGTAGCAAACGACATCTGGTTTTCTTTCTCCTTCTATATTCTCTGTGAGCTCACTGTTTTCGAACATACTAACTCGTTCTTCTCTTGAAGCGTGTGGTTGAATTCTTTCATATAAACTTCTCGGTGAAGCGTGGAACATACGGATCAGTTTACCGCTCATATAAAATTCCATTGAAAATGGTAAGCTTCTTAAATAGTCATTTTGTTCTTCCGATAGTTGTTTTTGATGCCATTTTAACGCTTCAAATTCAGTCGGCTTTGTAATGAAATCATCCCAGTTCCCCATTACAACTCCTTCACATTCTTTACGAATGATTTCAATTACTTCACTTGAATGAGGACCTTTTCCAACTAAATCTCCAAGACAAATAATGCGTTCAATTCCTCTTACTTTAATATCTTTCAGTACAGAATCTAATGCCGGAATATTACCGTGAATATCTGAAATTACTGCTATTTTATCCATATGAATCCCTCCATTACTTATAGTTTATTATATCCGTATGTTGTGATTGGTACCATTTTGGAATATAGGACGAAAAATGATTATGATCTTCTAAAATTCCGTTTAATCTTTCCTTCATATCATCTACTAAATGAGGCGTGCTTCGGTTTGTCCATACGATATCCGCTGGGAATGTCATTGCTGCATATAAGGAGTACAGTTTCCAAAAATGAAGCGATGGTTCACCTCCGCAATAACCGTGAACTTGTCCAACCGCAAATGGTTTACTTATTCTTGTCGTAAAAATCGCTACATTATAAAAATCGTGTATTGGATCGCCAAAATCATATCCACCAAAATCGATAACGATAAACTCCTTAATATGAATCATACTATTTGCTGGATGGAAGTCATCGTGTAAAAATGTGATTGGACGATTTTTCAATAATTGTTTATGCTCCCCTACAAATCTTAATACTGGCTTCAAATCAAGGAAATCTATTTCATAGTTTGCTAATGCTTCTACATATCTTTCGTATTTATTCCATCGAACCGTTTCCCATTTATTACTTGCACTTTCTCTTTCAATTGAGTGAATCCTCTTTAATACTTGTCCTGCTTTTCTTCCTGCATGATACTGTTCTTCCACTGATAGCTTCCCTAAACCTTCTTCACCGTTTACACCTTGGATCCATTCAAATACTTGAACACATTTATTTAATTCTTCAAGCTTTATAAAATGAATTAACTTCGGTGTTGGAATATGTAATAACTCTAATTGTTTCATATATGTACATTCTTCTTGTTTACGTTCAAAGTTTACAGCCTCACATACCTTCACAAAATATGTTACTCTGTTTTCTAATTCAATTTTATATTTCTCTTCATGTGAAAAACCTTTTGAAATAGCTGTACACTTTACAATACGAGGCCATTCTAGTTTTCTCTCTATCTCTCTAAGAATTTCCTTCACAACGCTCACCTCTATCAATATATGTACAAACTACCTAGCACTTCATTCTCTCGTTTACTTTCACCTGTAAACTCCACTGCAAATGGATATTCGCCATGATGCTTCAATCGTTCTAGTACTAGCCCTTCTCCAATTGCTTCACAAAACTGCACATGAATGTCACCAAACGCTACACTTTGACATTCCGCATTCCATTCTTCATTTTTCACGACCGGACTTGCATTTAGCGCCATTACTTCTTTCCATTTTTGTACTGTTTCTCGAACATTTTTCACTGCATAATGGATCGTTTCAATTTGTTGTACGTTGTTTTTATGCTCAGTGATAGTTCCTATGTTACGTAAATCGTTTCTTCTTTCTTCATCCGTTTCGTTCCACTGTATAAAGAAAGGCAATTTCGGCCCGTTCTCTTCTTGCTTTACAAATAACATTTTCCACTCTAAAAGGCGGGCATCTTTTCTCATTCGTTTCCCTTCAAATGGTCCTATCGTATGTATTCCATGTTTATTAAACTTAACTGCTAGTTCTTCAATTGCGTCTGTTCGAATTGCGATTTGTAACATACCTTCTCCATCTTGTAATTTCACTACCGTTTCTTGTACTAATGGATTTTCTGCTTTCTTCGCTTTTTCTTCATGCTGAACTGCTAAAAATTCTATATATGATAAATCAAAATAACATAAACTATTCCAAGTACCCCAAGTAGTATGCTCTCCGCCTACTGCAGTATGAAATCCATGCTCCTGCATTTGTTTTGCCGCTTCCTCCGGTGTACCATGTACTGCGTGTACGAGATGATCAAATCGTAACATGTCTTTCTCCCCTTTCTCTCCATCCTTTTATTGTATATTTTATTTTTCTTTCATTCAATTCAAAAACTTTAAAACCTAGTTGATTTATACGATTAATATGTATTATAATAAAACAAATTTAATTATTGCTGATTGGAAAAACCAAAGGCACTTTTCTCATACGGGAAAAGTGTCTTTTTCATTTATTATTACAGGGGGATTATTTATGCAGAAATTAATTGTCTTTGCTATTATCGGATTTTTCGCTCAATTAATCGATGGAGCGCTTGGAATGGCGTACGGGGTAACATCTACCTCGCTTTTATTAATGTTTGGTATTGCACCAGCCGTTGCATCTGCATCAGTTCATTTAGCTGAAGTTGTTACAACTGCCGCTTCTGGTGCATCACACATCAAATTCGGAAACGTGGATAAATATACCGTTTCCAGGCTTACATTACCAGGAGCAATTGGCGCATTTATTGGGGCATGTTTTTTGAGCAATTTACCTGGTGATGTAATTAAACCTTATATTTCCGTATTTTTATTTACTTTAGGGGTTTATATTTTATTACGATTCCTTATTCAAAAACAAATTGTCACTTCAAAAAAACGTATGTCTGCTAAACAGCTTGTTCCGCTTGGCTTATTCGCTGGATTCGTTGATTCAACTGGTGGCGGTGGCTGGGGGCCAATTACAACACCTGTACTTTTGGCAAGAGGAAATGAAGCTAGAAAAGTTATCGGATCTGTAGATACGAGTGAGTTTCCTGTTTCACTCGCTGCAACAATCGGATTTTTCATTTCACTTGGCTGGGAACAAGTAAGTTGGGTTTGGGTATTTTCTCTCATGCTTGGTGGTATCGTTGCGGCACCAATCGCCGCATGGTTAGTACGCATCGTTCCTTCTCATTTACTTGGCGTATTAGTTGGGGGCCTTATAATCTTTACAAACATTCGTACACTGCTTACTACATTTAAAGTGGATCCAACTATTATTTCACTTTCTTACGTGGCAGTCGGTCTTGTCGTTATTATTTCTATTTTCATCGCTGTTCGCAATCATTCCAAGCATTCTAACGCACCGACAGCTGGATATCCGAATGATCAAAAACAAATGCTACCATAATGATAAAAATACCGCCCGATATACTTCGAGCGGTATTTTTTATTTTTCTATTTTCCAATTGATCATCGTTTCTGTAGTGCTAATTCTCTTCATATGTAATTTCTCTAATACACGAATCGAGCTGTTATTTTCAAGAAGTGTCTCTGCAATAATCGTTTCTACCTCTCCTGTTTGAAAAGCCCAATTTATTAGTTCTCTTACAGCTTCTGTCGCATATCCTTTATTCCAATATTTCTCAATAAATCCGTAACCAATTTCTACTATATGTTCCTCATTTGGTTTCCCTTTAAACCCTATATCACCTAGAACGATGTCACCTTCTTTTCGAATGACATACCACGCTCCCCAAGGTAATAAAGCCGCATCTTGTTTTACAGTTTCTACATGCCCTACAATATGTGGACCACTATTAAATCCTTGCTCGTTAGCAACTTGCATACTCTCTTCTGTACACGGCACTATATAGAGCCTTTCTGTTTCTAATTTCATGTTAATTTCCCCTTTTCAATTAAACAATATCTCAATTTTATCAGAAATAAAAAGAATATTCATTCTATTTATCAGATTTATACTTATTCTTTGAAACGAATTTAAGGAATAATCCTATTTTGATAGTTATGTCGAATTATATTTTCAGAATTTTCTTTTATTTTTAAAGGGTTTTTCAATATTTTTTGCGAAACATTTGTATAACAATTTCTTTCTTTATTTTTTTGTTACATAACAGTAGGTTCGGGTGGAGTTTTGCAAGCGTTTCCTATACAATAACCGATATTTTTTGACTTTTCCTAACAAAATATCTTGCAATATATTCAGAAACTCATTACAATTGCCATATATTAAAAATCTTAGCAATATATCAAATCCTCATCAATCCGATGAGGTAGAGGTTGCGACTTTTAAGAGTAAGACGGACGAGACGCAGGGAATGTCACCGACTCCGTTTGAAAGGAAAAGTTGCCGAAGTTTATATTTCTTCTCTGGAAATATGAGCTGGGGCTGTCTCCGAAAGGAACAGAACTGTCACGTTTACAAAATTACCGTGTAAACGTGGGGTGCTATCTTAACGGAAGGGTATGATGGGGTGGTTATTTATGAAACGTTCCGCCAAATTCCTTTGGCGGTTTTTTGTATTTTTCTCCCCCGCTCCTTCCTATCTTACAAGAAAAGGAGTGTTGAACATGAATAGCGCAACGAATCAAACTACCTCTGAAACGCAAACTACAAAAGGAAAAGGTGAATTAAAACGTAGTTTAAAATCAAGGCACCTTACGATGATTTCTCTCGGTGGTACAATTGGTACCGGATTATTTCTTGCCAGCGGTGGTGTCATCCATTCAGCTGGTCCTGGCGGTGCATTAGTTGCATACGCCGCAATTGGGATTATGGTTTACTTTTTAATGACAAGCTTAGCTGAACTCGCTGCTTACATGCCTGTTACCGGTTCTTTTAGCACATACGCAACAAAATTTGTTGATCCGTCCCTTGGCTTTGCACTTGGATGGAACTATTGGTATAACTGGGCCATTACAATTGCTGCTGAACTCGCTGCTGTAACATTAATTATGAAATTTTGGTTCCCAGATACCCCTTCCCTCATTTGGAGCGGATTATGTTTAGCTATTATTTTCCTTTTAAACTATTTATCTGTTAAAGGGTTTGGTGAATCTGAATATTGGTTTGCACTTATTAAAGTCGTTACTATTATTATCTTTTTAATTGTCGGCTTTATGATGATTTTTGGAATTATGGGCGGCGAAACTGTTGGCTTCAAAAACTTCACTGTTGCAGATGCACCATTTAACGGCGGCATCATGGCAATCATCGGTGTATTTATGGCAGCTGGTTTCTCATTCCAAGGTACTGAATTGTTAGGAGTTGCTGCTGGTGAAACATCTGATCCAGAGCGTAATATTCCGAAAGCGATTCGTTCTATCTTTTGGCGTATTCTTTTATTCTATATTCTTGCGATTCTCGTTATCGGTTTATTAATTCCTTATACAACAGAAAGCCTTGCTGCAAGTGATGTAACAGTAAGTCCATTTACACTTATTTTTGAAAAAGCGGGCGTTGCCTTTGCCGCTTCTGTAATGAACGCTGTTATTTTAACGGCAGTACTATCTGCTGGTAACTCTGGAATGTATGCATCAACTCGTATGCTTTGGGACTTAGCTCGCCAAGGAAAAGCACCAAAATTCTTAGGAAAATTAGACAGCCGTGGTGTACCTGTTAACGCATTAATCGTAACGTCAATTGTCGGTAGTATCGCTTTCATTGCTTCTTTATTCGGTGACGGCGTTGTATACATTTGGTTATTAAACGCATCTGGAATGTCTGGCTTTATCGCATGGGTCGGAATCGCAATAAGTCATTACCGTTTCCGTAAAGCATATATCGCACAAGGTAAAGATTTAAAAGACTTACCATATAGAGCAAAATGGTTCCCATTCGGTCCAATCTTCGCATTTGCACTTTGTGTCATCGTCATTTTAGGTCAAAACTACGGCGCATTTATGGGCGAAGCAATCGATTGGAACGGCGTACTCGTTTCTTACATCGGTTTACCACTCTTCTTAGTACTATGGTTAGGATATAAATTTACGAAGAAAACGAAAGTGATTCCGCTTGATAAATGTGAACTAAAATAAAGTAAAACGAGCAAACAAATTTGTTTGCTCGTTTTTTATTCCGGTGCTTCTCCCTTCCCTATTGCTCCTGTTTTTGCAATAATAAAGGAAATATAAATAAAGGTTGGGATACTACTAGGAACATTCGCATTACTGATGAAGCAAAAGCAGCTATACATAGATTAGAGCGCGAAGACAAAAAGATCATTCGCATTAGAGGGACAATGACAAACTCTTGTAGTATTTTCGTTGATGTGGATTTAATTTGGGATACATATAATGCAGATGACGTTGTATATGAAGATGCTGATTTTACCGTACAAATGGATTCATTTACGAAAGACTACACTGGTGATACGGTGAAACTTGATTATAAGACGACTGGTTTTAGTATTACGACTCCGAGTGAGACTTTGGTTTATGGGTTGTCGATTAAAAAATAAAAATTGTTTTAGCTAACCATTGAGGTGAAAAAATGGGTAAATATGTTCCGTTGAAATTTTTATTTAATGAAGAATTAGCAGAAAGAATGGCTGATTCTATTTGTAAACACGATCCTACTTTCTCTAAAAGCATCTTTGTAGATTCAGTAACATGTAAAGTTGAAAATTTAGAGTTAAAGCAGCGTATAGAAGTAATAGCAGATGCATTACACGATGTATTACAAAAAGATTTTAATGCAGCAATACATATTTTATTGAAAACATTGGGACCAGAAAATACAACAGAAGTAGGCACATTTACAAACGGGTATATGTACATGCCGATTGCAAAATACGTTGAAAAATATGGGCTTAACGATTTTGAATCCTCATGTAACGCCATGTATGAAATAACAAAAAGAAATACTGCTGAATATGCCATTCGTCCTTTTCTTGAAACATACCATGAAGACACACTAAACATATTACAACAATGGATTCATGACGAAAACAGCCACATTAGGAGATTAGTTTCCGAAGGTACAAGACCAAGACTTCCTTGGGCTAAAAAAATGGGAGCTCTGAAAGGTGACTTTAAGAACAATTTACAGCTTCTTGAACCATTAATGAATGACCCGTCTAAATATGTCCAAAAATCAGTAGCCAATCATATGAACGATATTACGAAAGAAGATAAAGAACTCGTTTTTCAATGGTTGCAGCAGTTACGTGATAAACAGCATCCTGTTAACCCTTGGATTATAAAACATGGGTTAAGAACGGTGATAAAAAGTGGTAATTTGCCAAAAGATTTTTCTTTTTGAGTATTTTAAATAAAACCGCTTATGCTTCAAGAATGAAGTATAAGCGGTTTTCTCTTGCAAACATTATCCTTGCCTTAAAATATTTTGAAAGATTTCCGGCTTATTTTGTTCAAAGCTTGCTATTAGTTCTTTTCCAATCGTCTGTATACTCCATCCAGTTTTCCATTAAACAACTACCTTCCCTAATAACTTTAAAGGAATTCCACTCAATTATCCCGAATATATAAATAACTATTCTCACAAGGAGCGAATTTATATGAATCTATTCGAATATGAAACGTAAAACCGTTCCACTTTAATAAGAGGTCCTCCTTTTTTCTTTTCTCATCATATCAATTACATACAAAATAGGAGGATTCAATTATGAAACGTGATCCATTATTTTTAACTTTATTAGAAAGTGCGAATACAAATTTTAGCGGTTGGGATTTTTCTTTCATTTCAGAAACGGGGCGAATGAAGAGCGAGCCTTTATCGTGGTCGTACGGCAGCACTGCTTTTCAGCTTATGCAACATGCAGAATCAATGCTCGATATGGGTACTGGTGGCGGAGAGTTTTTATCTATGTTACAACCGTTCCCGTCAACTACTTATGCTACTGAGGGATACGCTCCAAACGTGCCAATCGCTCAGAAGAAATTAGAACCTTTAGGGGTTATAGTTGTAGAGGTAACGGATGATACTATTTTACCATTTCAAGATAGCCAGTTTGATTTGATCATAAATCAACATGAATCATATGCTGCACCTGAGGTAAACAGACTCCTTGCTCCTAATGGAATATTTCTTACCCAACAAGTTGGCGGTCTCGATTGCGCGGAACTTAATGAGCAGTTTAACACGCCGCTAAATAGCGAATTTGTAAGTTGGTCGCTTGAAACTGCATGTTGTGAGTTAAATGAAAATGGAGTTACTATTTTAGAAAAAAAAGAAGAGTTCCCTTTTCAACGCTTTTATGACATTGGCGCTATCGTCTATTATTTAAAAGCGATTCCGTGGCAAATTCCTGATTTCACTGTTGAAAGGTATTATGAGGAATTATATCGTATACATGAAATCATCTTACAAAAAGGTTATTTTGATGTGAAGCAACATCGTTTTATGATTAAGGCGATTCGCAGTTAATCATGGAGCATATGAAAAAGAGATGGATCTACCATCTCTTTTTTTATTTTCACTCAATATTTTCTAAATTTAAATACTTAGTTTCACAATAATAGCCTTTGCCGCCAACATAAACCTTTTCTATTTTATTGTTGCTATCGGTTGCTAATTTAACTAATATTTCGGAAGGCGAGTGTAAAGAATAACCTTGTTCAAATACATAGTCTTCTTTTTGTAAGTAGTGCTGTTCATAAAGGTAGCAAGCTAATGCACCGTTTGAAGTTCCAGTCGCTGCTTCTTCATTGATGTCGTATAGCGGAGCAAAATTTCTGCATATAATTCGATTGTCATTAATAGTATATAGATGCATCCCGACAACATCATAATACTTGCTGATTTCTTTAATTTTTTCAAAATTAGGTTCCAGTGTATGTAATTGTGTTTCGCTTTTTATAGGAACTAAAATATCTTTTAAGCCCGTAGAGACAATTTGAATTGGGTATGTATTGTCTATATCTTTAATGTCAAAGCAGTCGATAAACTCATTTGGAGATATAGCATCATAAAATATCGGTTCGTTTTGTTCCATGAATATGATGTCATCTTTTATGGTAATAGTAAGAACACCGCTGTTCGTTTCAATCGTATAGCGATTCTTGAAAAGTTTATTTACATGCATCAGTATCGCAAAAGAGCCAATTGTCGCATGACCACATAAATCAACTTCCTCTTTAGGTGTAAAATACTCAATTTTATAATCAGCAACTTTAGATTCTGATATAAATGCGGTTTCCGCATAGCCCAGTTGTTTGGCTATTGCCATTTTTTGAGTAGTGGTCAATGTATTCTCCATAAATACCACTCCTGCTTTATTTCCGCCTTTATGACCCTTGCTAAATGCACTTGCAACATAAACAGATATTTTCATAAGACACCTTCCTTCCTCACTTATAGTAAATTGTACCATAGAACGTACTACGTATATATATTGTTGGATAAATTAGCCATAAAGCAAGAAACAAACTATTTTTTAGCATCTGAACTCTCCAAAAATAGTTTGTCTACAGCCTGAGAGTTGGATTTACCATCTCTTTTTTCCCGTTTATTTAGCAAAAGTTTGTGGTGCCTTTTAGATTGTTAAGTAAGTTCACATCTCGCAATCGCATCAGCTAATGTAATAAGTTGCTCGTGCGTTATCTTTCCTGTTACCTTTGCTTTATTAATTTTTTCCATTTCTTTTGTAATAATCATACCTTCTATTGCTAGATTCGCTTTAGCTGCCTCGAAAGCTTTATTCAGTTCTTCCTCACTTTTGAATGCCATAATTTAAGTTATCTCCTTCACATCATTTTCATTTCCTTTTCTAATGAAGCAAATTGTGTACTTATACATACGTCCATTTCCTTTCAGTTACACATGAGTTATTTAGCTTATTTTTAAGTAAAAACACTCGCCTTACAATTCCTTACTACATAATATATAGTACAACTTTCATACGTAAACACTTTACGTAAAGCGAAAGAATCCTTTTTAGAAAGGAGAATTAACATCGATACTATAAGCAATGAATTTCTAAAACTTTATTACGACAGCAACGTTTGGTTACATGACACACACTGGCTCGGTGTCCCCATTTTCAAACTTCCCTCTGACCTTTTTTTGTATCAAGAAATTGTTTACGAATTAAAACCCGATTTAATTATTGAATGTGGTACGTGTTATGGTGGTAGCGCACTGTATTTAGCTTCTTTATTAGATTTAATTGGAAAAGGTCATGTACTTACTATCGATATATTCCCTCAACCAAATCGACCATCACATGATCGAATTACGTATTTAACAGCTTCTTCTGTTTCTGTACAGGCCGTCCAAACAATTTTAAATATGCGCAAACCTGATGATGTGATTTTAGTTATTTTAGATTCTGATCATAGTAAAGAGCATGTCTCAAAAGAACTGTTACTTTATAAATCTATTGTAACAAAAGGCAGTTACTTGATTGTCGAAGATACAAGTATTAACGGAAATCCACTCTATCCTGATTGGGGCCCTGGTCCAATGGAAGCTGTAGAAGAGTTTTTAGCTAAAAATAACAACTTCATAATCGATGAATCTAAACATAAATTTTTCATATCATTTAATCCAAAAGGTTATTTAAAGAAGATAAAGTGAAACTTTAATAAGTGGGGTTATACAAAACCCCACTTATTCTATGATCTTCATTTTTGAAAAAGGATAATATACAAATTCCACTTTGCCTATTATGTTATCTTCTTCAATATACCCTAAGCCGTTTCGACTATCTCTACTAAGTTCACGATTATCACCCATTACAAATAACTTATTTGGCGGGATTTTTGTCTTTTGAAAGTTATAAAACACTTGCGTATTATTGAATAAATCTTTATTTGTATACGGTTCTTCTTGCTTTTTATCATTCACATATACTGATCCATTCGTTATGCTAATTACGTCACCAGGAAGTCCTATTACACGTTTTACATAATATTTCGATTCATCCTCTTCCTTTATAATGACAATTTCTCCGTGCTCTAAATTAGAAAAATGTACTGCTGCTTTATTTACAAATACGTAGTCTTCTTCATATAAAGTTGGTTGCATTGATTTTCCTTCCACTTTACATAAAGTAAAAGAATGATAGGCTACTACTAAAACAAACACGAAGAGTATGTATTTCCCCCAGCCTCTTTTCATCTCCTGCTTCATATCCATTCCCACCTTATTTAAACGCTTTTTAACTCAAAAAATAGATCACTGCACAATAAGTCTCCATGCAGTGATACTATTTTTACTGTGGCTTGTTCTGTTGTTCTACTGGGACTGGATTTCCACCCGCTCTTTTCGCTTTCAATTCAAAATACGCATCCAAAATCTCTTTACCAATCGCGGAATTAATTCCTGATTTGTCATCATTCACCCAAGGTACAACAACTGAAAAAGCAACTTCCGGATCAGCATCATATGGTGCATAACCGGCAAGAGTTAAATTATAACATTTTTTTCGGTTATAGTTTTCATCTCTTCCAATATCACTTTCTCCACCATATACTGTTTCAGCTGTTCCTGTTTTTCCAGCTGGTTTATACGGTAATCCTTTAAACGTCCCAGTACCTGTCCCGTCAGTTTCTTGAAAAACTCTTCTAAATCCTTCTTTTACATGATTAATATATGAAGTGTCCATATCCACTCGATTTAAAATAACCGGTTCAATAGAGCGAACAACTTTTCCAACATCCTCTGGTTTATGTGGTTGCTCTCTCACTTCTTGTACAATTTGTGGTTTCATTCGGTAACCGCCGTTTGCAATTGTTGAAATATATTGAGCAAGTTGCAGCGGTGTATATGTATCGTACTGCCCAATCGCATAATCAAGTAAAAAACCAGGTATGTTATCCGTTCTACCCATTTGACCAATCGATTCATTCGGCAAGTCAATTCCAGTCGGTACACCTAATCCGAACTGTCTAAAGTAGTAGCGCATTTTATTAAATGTCTCTAGTTTAATGTCTAACGGATTGTTTGGTACATAATTTATACCTGCCATTTTTAAAGCAGTGTTAAACATGTAAACATTCGATGAAACTTGTAAAGCTCTTAAATCATCAATATCACCAAAGTCTTTCCACGATTTCTTTGGTTTAGAACTTCCTTTAAAATACATTGGTGCATCAAAGAAGTGCGTATACGGTTTAATTGCTTCAGTTTGATATCCGGCTAATAATGTAGCCCCTTTCACAGTTGACCCTAACTCATAAGAACTTGTCATCGTTCCTAAAGCGAAGTCTTCTATTTGCATGCCGCCATCTTTATTTACAATTTTCTTGCCACCCATTGATAAGATTTGCCCGTTTTTCGGGTTCATCATTACAACGAACGCACGATCCATCATCGGCTCTGCAGAATGAAATGCTCGTAAATTCTTTTCAAGACTTTCCTCTACTTTTTTCTGTAACTCCATATCCACTGTTAACATTAAATTATTTCCACTTTTTCCTTCAGTCACTTTTTCTGTCCGAATAATATTTCCCGTTTTATCCGTAATATTTTTAGACTGTTCTTTCGTTCCATGTAATGTATCTTCGTACTGTTTCTCGATGTAGCTCTTACCAATGCGATCATTTCGGTTATAATCACGCACTAAATAATAATCTAACTGTTCTCTTGGCAAGCCCTCATTTTCAGTAGAAACGCTACCAAGAATAGAACGAAGTATCTTATCATTTGGGTATTCACGTTCCCAATCCACTGTCGTATCCACGCCTGGCAAAATTGCCAATCTTTCACTTACGATTGCATATTCATTTTGACTTACATCTTTTTTAACAATTTGCGGCGTCATTTTATATCCCGCATTCATCCTACTTTTAATTGCTAGTACTTCTAGATCCTCTTTTGATAGTTCGCTTAATTCTTCTGGCGTAATTCTTTCACGGCGCAACTCTTCAACTTTTTTATCTAATTCTTTCCCCTCAATCTCTTGCTTCCTAAATGCACTCTCATCTTCTTTCGTTACTTTTTCTGCTGCTCGTTTTTCATTTAACTGCATCCAAAAATCTTTTTTATCGGTTTCTGTCAACTTATTGATATCTTCTGGCGACATTTCAATAAGTTGGGCTAAATTTCTTGCTACTTGTAAAACTTCTTTCGAATCTACTCCTTTCATTTTCGTATATGTAACGGTTCGTAGTGGTTTATTATTTACAATCACTTGACCTTGCCGATCAAACATTTTCCCTCTAGGAACAGGAGTGCTTACCGTTACATCTTCCTTTTTGTTCACTTCATTTCTATACGTTTCTCCATCAATGATTTGTACTTTACCTAATTGAATTATAATAGCTGAAAATAAAAGAAAGACGATAAAAAATAGTACATTTAATCGAAATGGAATATGAGTCTTTTTCTTTTTCGATTGTTTCTTCTGCTCCTTTTTCTGTCTCATTTCGCTCCCTCGCTTCATTCTATTAACATTTCTACGCAAAATCATTATGTATCAAATTTATTTATATGATATATATAGAATTTTATATTAATTACTAAAGAAATAAAAGATTTAATTTTCAGTATTTTAATTTTACGACCTATTTATTACCATTCCCTTATTAAGGAATAACATGAATTTTATTCAAACAAAAAAAACTGAAGTGTTCTCTATACACCTCAGTTTTTCATAAAAATAATAATTTATTTAACCGACGATACCCCGTCAACAAATTCACCAATCTTATTTTGAAAAACAAAATCAAAGTTATATTCTTGCCCTGTTAACTCTTCATTTACTAAAATTGTCGTTGCCCCTATTTCCCTCTTTGCGATTTGCGGGAATGAAGCGACGGGTTGTACTTTTAATGACGTTCCCATAACGATAAGTACATCTGTTTCATATAAACGTGTTATCGCATTTTGATATTGCGGCAATGTATCTCCATATAAAACAACGTCTGGATTTAAAATGAAATTACACTTCTCGCAGCGAGGCACTTCATGATCAATCATATACTGCAAATCATATCCCGCTTTACACTTCGGACAATGTGCTGTTTGAAGTGTTCCATGCAAATCAATGACATGCTTACTACCACCTAGTTGATGTAAACCGTCAATATTTTGCGTTAAAATCGTAATATCTTTCCCTTGTTCTTCTAATTCAGCTAAAAAGCGATGGCCGCGATTTGGTTTATATTGATAAAACGTATTAATTTGAAAGATTTCCTTATAATGCTTCCAAAATTCTTTCGGATTTCTATTATAATATCCTCTTGATAAATACATCTCCACATTCGCATCGGCATACAATCCATTTGCTGAACGGAAATCTGGGATACCACTTTCCGTACTTGCTCCTGCACCTGTTAACACTGTAATTTTCTTCGCTTTTTCTAAAATTGAACGTACTTCTTCAAATTGCACAAAAATCACCTCTATGTATTTTCCTATAATTATTATACCAGTTGTTTACAGGAGGTGTTGTCTTTGCATAAAGAACTCTTTAAACTTCCTTATTTTATATAGTTTTTCTTGATGATATCTTTTGCATTTTTGTAAAGGAATACAAAGAAGATAACTGCTAGGATACCGTTTACCCAGTAATATATATTTCCAGAGGCAAACCTATTATAGAAGGATTGAGCATTATAATATAATAGGCCCGCCGAAAGCACGGTAGAGATTACTAACATGCCAAAACTTTTCAAGATATCCACCTCGTTTTTAAAAATTCAGATTCTTATAATAATTATACATGGAAATGGGAGAGTTTAAAATGTGCAATGTATCCTATCATTATCAAGCTAACGATACATCTTTCCTCCAAACAAAAATAACAACTACATACGCACCTCGGTACTACCCCAACATCTTACTTAATGCGTCGTACCTCCAACTTCCACAATATCGACCTCAACTGTCGTCGTTACCTCAACTGCCAATTCTATACCTTTACGAATAGTAGAAAGTGACATGCTCGGTTGGCCTGGGTAGTTACTCGCTTGTTCTGGCAAGAACGGAATATGAATAAATCCACCTTTTATTTTCTTATCCTGTTTTTCTAGTTCATGCATGAGACCGTAGAATAAATGATTGCAAACAAACGTTCCCGCTGTTTGTGAAACGGAAGCTGGTATCCCTTCTTCTTGAAGTCTTTTTACAATTGCTTTCATCGGAAGCGTAGACCAATAAGCAGCCGGTCCTTCTTCTACAACCGGTACATCTACCGGCTTATTCCCTTCATTGTCAGCAATTCTTGCATCATCAACGTTAATTGCGACACGCTCTATCGTAATATCTGGTCTACCTCCAGCTTGTCCGATACATATAACCATTTCAGGATTTAGTTCTTCTATATACTCTTTTAATACGCTGATTGATTTTTGGAATACAGTTGGTACTTGTTTACTAATAATCTTGTACTCTCCAATTGTTTTTTCATGCAAACTTTTCGCGACTTCCCAAGCTGGGTTGATGCTTTCTCCGCCGAACGGATCGAACCCTGTTAGTAATACTGTTTTCATAGTTTTCCCTCCTAATTAGAAACGATATACAAGACCATACATGATAAACATATTTATGATAAAGATTGAAAGAGCAATTGGTACTTGTGCTTTAATAACTGCATTTTTATCCTTTAGCTCTAAAAGCATTGCCGGAACGATATTAAAGTTTGCTGCCATTGGCGTAAGTAGCGTTCCGCAATATCCAGCAAACATACCGAGTGCTGCCATAATTGCCGGATTTCCTCCGTGCATTTGTACAATTAAAGGTAAACCAATTCCGCCAGTAATTACGGCAAACGCTGCGAATGCATTTCCCATTACGACTGTAAAGAGCATCATTCCTAAACAATATGCCATAACAGCAACGAACGGATACTCTGTCGGTAATACTTGTCCGACTAAATCAGAAACGACTTGTCCAACGCCAGATTTCGCGAAAATACCGCCAAGTGCCGCTAACATCTGTGGTAAAATAACAGCCCAGCCGACAGCTTGTAATAGTCTGCTTCCTTCTTGTACAGGCGTTGTTATTTTTGATTTTGTAATACGCATCGCTGCAACGAATGCAAGTAACGCCCCAAGTGCTAATGCAACTAATGTTACTTTATCTGGATCAACAAGGGAAACATTTCCCCATTTGATTTTCCCTAACGTTAACGTACCGATAATTGTAAAAATAGGAATTAATAGTGCAGGCATAAAAATTTTATTTTTTAATTTCTCCGCATGTTTCACACGTTCTTGTACCGGTACTTCTTTCTCCTCTGATTTTGTTACTTTGTTTAATGAAGCTAACACGACCATAGCGAGCACGATACAACCAACGTAAAACGAAGGGATTACATTTCCGAATAAAAATGTAACTGCAAATAACGCCCAAAATAAGCTAGAACCAAATCGATTTGGATGTTCACGATCAAATGCAATACGAACAGCGATAAAGGCCACGATTATACCTAATACATAATAAATTGTATCCATTGTGATGATGTTCATTTTATATTGCCTCCTTCTCTTCTTTTTCTTTTGATGTCATCGTTTTCTCTATATATTTATCAAATCTTCTAAATCTGATCCAGCTCACAATAAGCGCTGATATTGCAGTTGGAATGCCCCAAAGCGCCATATCCCACACACCGACATGCATACCTACTGAATCGAAGAATCCTTTCATTAATAAAATTGCACCAGTCGCGATAAATATATCCTCTCCGAAAAACCAAGCTGTATTTTCCGCAGCTGCTGCGTTTGCTTTAATCTTTTCTCTTAACTTTTCAGGGAGCTTACCATATTTACCTTGCGCAGCCCCTTCTGCCATCGGTGCTACGAGCGGTCTTACTGTTTGTGCATGACCACCAATGTTCAGTCCAAGTGCTGCTGATGATTCTCTTATCGTAAAATATGACATTAATACTCTTCCAGTTGTTGCTCCTTTTGATTTCGTTATTAGTGCTTCTGCTCTTTCTTTTAAACCGTAACGCTCTAAAATTCCGATTACCGGTAAAGTTAGTATTATCGGCATAGACATATATCTATTTTCTATGAAAAATTTACCGAACATGCTAATCACATCATAAAAGCTTAATCCTGAAACCATACCAGTAACAATACCTGCAACCATAACTACTAAAAGTGTATTTAATCTAAACAAAAAGCCCACTGCCACAAGTAGTATCCCGATTAATTTAATCATTCCAGCACTTCCCCCTATTTTTTATCCCGCATTAACGGGCAGTAAAACTCCCACCTCAAAATTCGATTAAGTCAAAAAAATTTAGATGGGAAGTCAACTGCCCGTAAATGCCCGATTGGTTCAACTAATAATCAGCAGGGGATGAACCTCCCCACTGATTAAAGTTTCACTTTATTTCGGTGCACAAATTGAAATACCATTAAATTCGAATGTTCTGTATATTCTCTTCGCAAATTGCACTGCTTTCTCTCCATCACCGTGTAAACAAATCGTTTGTGCTTGAACTGTTACTTTCTCTCCGTTCACCGCGTTTACATAGCCTTCTTTCACCATTTGAAGCACTTGCTTTATCGCTTCGTCTTCATTTTTTATGAGCGCATTTTCTTCTGTACGACTTGTTAATGTCCCATCTTGCTTATACGTCCGATCAGCAAAAGCTTCTTGTACGAGAGTTATATTGTATTTTTCCGCAGCCTGTATAAACGCCTCACTATTTGCTAATCCGTAAAGTAATAGATTTGGATTACTATGATTAATTGCCTTTGCGATTGCATCTGCAATTTCCGGATTATTCGCTGCCATATTATATAGAGCACCGTGCGGTTTTACATGATGCATTTTCCCGCCTGCTGCTTTCACAAAAGCGTCTAATGCACCGATTTGATACAATACATAGTCGTATACTTCATTTGGTGAAACGTTCATATTTCTTCTTCCAAATCCAATTAAATCAGGAAATCCAGGATGCGCGCCAATTGCTACGTTGTGCTGCATTGCCTTTTCGACCGTTTTCCTCATTACAGTCGGATCACCCGCATGAAAACCACAAGCAACGTTTATAGAGGACACGAACGGAAGAATTTCATTATCATTCCCCATTTTATAAGCTCCAAAACTTTCTCCTAGATCACAGTTTAAATCGATTTTCATCACGATGTTTCCCTCCTACTGTCAGCCTCGTAAAGCGACGAATTTCTTTAATAGATTCATATTTACTTCTTGTTCTATGTACAATTGTTCCGCTTCTTCCAGCGTAATTTCCTCAAAAGAAACGTAGTCTCCCGGTTTTAATTGAGCAAGAAGTGGTAAATCTACTGAAATAATATTGCCCATTCTCGGATAGCCACCTGTCGTTTGCCTATCTGCCATTAATATAATTGGCTGTCCACCATTTGGAACTTGAATGGTCCCAAATGTAACTGGACTCGATAAAATCTCTTTTTCTTCCACTCTATTTAAAACTTCTCCCTCAACTCTATAACCCATTCGGTCAGCGTAATTAGACACTTTATACTCTTTCGTAAAAAACGCCCTTACACTTTCTTCTGTAAATTGATCATATTCAAAACCAGTTATGACACGCAGCTTAGGATATTTCATATACTTTGGCAGTACGCTGCTGCTAATTACCCATTTTGTTTTGATTCGCTTATCTTTTTGTAAGTCTTGAATGAAACGCCTCGCTAATTTTGAGTGCGTACCAATTTGAAAATAATCTCCTTTTTTCAGCATCCTTCCTTCTATACCACCAATCGCAGCACGTATGTAAGTACTTTTGCTTCCCATTATGCGATCAATATGTATACCGCCTGCAAAAGTCACATACGCTCTGCAACCGCTTTTCACTTTTCCGAAGCAAAGCATGCTACCTTCTTCTGCTAAAATGGGACGCCATAATGGAATACGCTTCCCATTCAGTAAAGGTTCCATATCCGCTCCGCCAATCGCAAGTAAAGTCGTTTTTTTAATTAACAATTTAGGTCCCATAATTGTCATTTCGAGTCCTGCCTCATTCTCTTCATTACCGACCAACATATTGATCATTCGAAGTGCACTTTGATCCATGGCCCCGCCAACCGGTACACCATATTGTTGATAATGAGACCGCCCTAAATCTTGGACTGTTGTAAACATCCCTGCATGTAAAACCTCTACATCCATTTTTTAGCCCCCTCAAGTGATACATACTCTTCCTTCGTTATTGGGATAAATCGTAAATACATACCGCTTTGAATATAGGTTGGTGTTTCTTCTTCTGGATTGAATAAGGAGATCGGAGTTCGGCCAATAATATTCCATCCACCTGGCGTTTCAAGCGGATATATACCTGTTTGATTTCCGCCAATACCTACCGAACCAGCAGGTATTTGCAATCTTGGCGTTTCTTTTCTAGGTGTTTCTAGTTTTTTTGATAGCCCTCCTAAATACGGAAATCCTGGTGTAAAACCTAACATATACACAAAATATGTTGTTTCACTATGTATACGAATGACATCTTCTACCTGTAATCCTCTATAATGCGCGACCTCTTCTAAATCAGGTCCATATTCTCCCCCGTAGCAAACAGGTATAGAAATATGTTTCACATCTTGGTTCACTTCTTCTTTATACGAATCACACAACTCTTTTATATATTGACAAACGTAATGATACGGCCCTTCACTTCTCCCATTTCGCTTCCATACTTCGTATACATTGTAGTAGACCGCTAATGAAGTGAAAGACGGCACACACTCAACCATTCCTGTAAATGGGTGCCGTCTCAACGCTTGAAATAATCGCTGCACTTTTTCGTATGTCTCCATCCCCATTTCTTCACCAAATGTAACAATAATTGCTTGATCCCCTAACGTAGAAAACTTCATCCCACTCCCTCTTTCTATGCCAAAAAGCCGAGTTCTTTCGAAATGCGATGTGCTGTTTCTTTCACCTTCGCAATAAAATATGAAATGTTACTTTCGCTGTACTCAATTGCTAATCCCGAAATACTAATCCCCGCTACAACCGTTCCATCACTTGCAAAAACGGGCGCTGCTATAGCGGCTGTATGATTTTCTAACTCAGAATAGCTAATTGTGTGCCCTTCCTTTTTCGCCATTTGTAACACTTCTAGCAATTGTTTCTTATCCACAATGGTTCCATCCGCAAACTGTTTTAAATCCGTTTCCTCTATGTATTTTCTTTTCTCTTCCTCAGAGAAATACGATAGTAAAATTCTCGGACATGCACCTGCATAAAGTGGTGCTCTTCTTCCAACCGCAGTATACACGCGTACAGGCTGAGCCCCTTCCATCTTTTCCACATAAATCGCATCATTACCATCTTGAATAATTAAATTAACTGCCTGCCCTAAATTATCTCTAAGCTCTTTCATATAGGGAATCGCAATATTTCTTACTGATAATCTTTGTGAAACAAGTTGTCCAAATCGTAAAAAAACGACTCCGAGACGATATTTCCCCTTCTCGTTTTTTTGTAAAAACTCCATTTCTTCCAACGAGCCAATTAAACGATAAACAGATGTTTTCGGCATACTCGTAAGCTGGACCATCTCTGTTAAACTTAGCTCTTCATACTCATAAAACAACTCTAAAATATCCATTGTCTTAACTGCCGTTTTATTTATACTCATTCTATCTCCCTCTTGTTCCGATTTTCGGAACTTTAATTCCGTATTTCGAAACAAATGTATAATTTAAAATTATAAAATATTCTTTCAATTCTATCAATATTTTTTTCAAGCTCATGATCCGATATATTTGTCAGTAGTTTAAAAAACGTAAATAATTAAATGATTTTGTAAATTTTCACATCAAGTTATTACATCCCCAATATATTTCATTTATCATAATATATGTAAAACAAAATGTAAGGAGTGTTTCTTTTGAAAAAGTTACTAGTGATTCCCGCTATTATGTTATCTTTTTGTTTGGGGTATAATGTAACATTTGCGACAAATGAAGATACGAAGCTAAACTCTCAAATTGAACAACGTGCCATAACTAACGAGGACGTTGCATTTTTTGGATCAACCACTTATAATTTCAACTATTTTAATGGAGATAATTTAAGCGTTCTTGTACAAAATACAGGTGATTCTCCTTTTAGTTATACTTTGTATAACGCTAAAGGTGCTTGGATGATTGACGGAACTTTAAAACCTGGGGAACAAGCAATAAGCGAATTCGATATTCACTGGACTGATTGGCTTGCTGACGGTGAATATAAAATTATTTTTAGAAATAGAGACGGTTCACTTTCCAAAGTACATGTTGCCACAAAACTATTAGAATAAAAGTTTCAATAAAAAGTACGGAAGTTTAGATTTGAAATGAAATTTGATCACCTTTCATTCATAACACTAATATAAAAGAATATATAAAGAGCATGTATTGATTAATACATGCTCTTCTCCTAGTTATTCAAAATATTCTTTTTTAACATGATTGATTGTTCCTTCTTACAACTAACAAGTCTATTAGTTACATATTACTTATTTTTCAAAATCGTTCTTTTAGCTTTTTTAATAATTCTACTAGTTGATTTTATATCAGTATCCTTTTCCCATTCTTCACACAGGTTCAATACCCAATCTGGTTTCGTTTTACTTGCATCATTTAACCAGTTCCCAACCGAATCTTGTACATATTTTGATGGATCTGATTTAAGTAAATTAAGAATGGGAAGTGCTTTTTCAGGCTCTTGTTTTAATACTTCAATATGTTTACTCCATACACCTCGAGGACGAATAGATTCTACAGAGAACCTACGAATATTCTCATCCTCACTTTTTGCCCATTCTACTAACAATTCCACACTTTCTTCTATATTTTGTGAAAGATCTTCTCTAATAGACATCCAAGCAATTTCTCGAACACCAAAATGATGATCCGCCGCAAAAGGTCGAATGTACGTTAATGTATCTTTTAATGTACTATTTGATTTTTTATTCATAAACGCTGCCCAACATCGTACACTATCTGAAATATGATCAGATAATTTTAACAGTATGTCTTCCTTCTTTCCTTCATACTCTTTGAGTATAATTTCATCCAATAAAGTTCCTGTTATTCGTATGACTTTCATTCCTGTTTCAACGTTCTGTTTTTCTAATTCAGCTACTATACATTCCAAACTTTTCTTGAGTCCTATTGAAGGTAAGACATTTTTAAGTAGTTCAATATGATTTATTGCTAGCCATTCTGTTAGATTTACACTTTCTACTTTCCCTTGCTGTAGTAATTGTAAGACCTCTTTAGGAATTTCGTTTACTTTCCTGGCTCCTTTCCTGTTTAAGATAACTTCTGTTTCTTTCATTATCATTTAAATTCCCTCCTTGCAATACTATCTTCAAATAAACAGAGGCCATTTTGAAAAATAATAATCAAAATGACCTCTGTCTTTCTTAAATGAACATTCAGTTTTACAAAAAATGTGATTTAAATCCACCGGAAGAATATTTCTCCCATACATGCTTTATAACGCTCTTACTTGTTTCAACGGCCAGAAAACAGCTTGTCCTTTTCCGACAATCTCATCTTCTGAAATAAATCCAAACATACGACCGTCTTTCGAAACTTCACGATTATCTCCTAAAACAAACACTTGGCCTTCTGGCACTTTCGTTTTTCCTGTAATTTGTTCTAACGTAAAGTCTGGAGTTAATACACGGCCTGCCGCTTTTTCTTTAAACTCTTTTAAATATGGTTCTTCCATCGCTTCTCCGTTTACATATAACACATCGTTTTTATACTCAACTGTATCGCCTGGTAAACCAATTACTCGTTTTACTAAATCGTACCCTTCTTTACCGTGGAAGACGATAATATCAAAGCGCTCTAATCCACTTATACTATAACCAATCTTATTCACGAGCACTCGTTCGTTATTTTCTAAAGTAGGCATCATCGATTCGCCTTGTACTAATGAAGGTGTAAATAAAACACCGCGAATAATAGCGATTAATACTAGTGTAAATCCTATCGTTTTAGCCCATGAGAATAATTCTTTCTTCGTATTTTCCTTCATCGTTTCTCCTCTTTCTTACGTGTTTATTGTATGATTTGAACTAATTCTTGTACTAAATTAAGATCAATTTCAGAAAAACATGATTTCCCTTCTCTTACCGCTGTACCGACATGCGCTTGCGTAATTCCAGTTTCATCTAGCAATCGCTTTATATTTTCTTTCGTCACACCAGCTCCAGCAACAAGTTGAATTTGACCTTCGCTTACCTTTTGCATTTCTGCAAGCACCGGAATATTCTCTACTATATTTCCTTGTCCACCTGAAGTTAACACGTGAGTCACTTTATGAAACTTCTTTAAAATCCTCATCGCTTCTACTGGATTTTCTATATCATCTATCGCACGGTGGTACGTTACATTTATTCCATCTACAACAGATAGTAAATCCGCTAATTTCTCTTCATCCACTTCATTTCGTTCGTTTAATACACCTAATACAACACCAGCTGCACCTAACTTCTGCGCCATGATGATATCTTCCTTCATCATTTCAATTTCTTCTTCCGTATATGTAAAAGACTTCGCATGCGGACGAATCATAACGTGAATCGGTATATGTACTGCTTCTACCGCTTTTTTAATAAATGCATAACTCGGCGTTAAACCGCCTTCTGTATAAGATGAAATTAATTCAATTCGCTTCCCGCCAGCTCGTTCAATTCGTTTCACATCTTCTAAACATGTTGCAATAACCTCTAGCATGAGATAACCTCTTTTCGTGCTTTTTTCTTATTATAACATTAGTAAAAATAAGAAACCTAGCATTCTCCTGTAAATCTGTAAAAAGAAGAATGAAAAGAAAGATTTTTTTCATTCGACGACGTTTATTGGTAATTTTATATTCTACAAAAAAAGAGTAACACCTAGCACTTCTGACTAGGTATCACTCCTTTTTATTTTAATTATTTTTCTTCGTTACTTCATTATAATAGTGGCTAAATGCTTCTACTAACGCGTCAACTGACGCATACAATTCTTCTGGTGTATTATCTACCCCTCCCATTTCAATAAGTAATGCATTGGGAGAAAGATCTTGATTATATACTCCGTTCCCGCTTTTACGATCTTTAATAAAAATCCCTCGGCTTAAACCGTAATACTTCTCGTCTAAATATGAATTTATTGCCGTTACTATTTTTTTATTTTTTTCATAGTTAGGATTTTCTCGTCCTAAAATAAAATAAAGCCGAGCATAATTCTTTCCGTTAATATTTTTTGTTGTAATATTTTTTCGTGCATCATCTCTATGAAGGTCCATCGGAAACATAATATTTTTATCTTGTGCCAATTTATCTTGTAATATTTGACGGGACCCTTTATAAGATTGGGCCCAATTTAAATTTTTATTTCGTAGAAAATCCCTCATATTTGTCGTATCATGTGAAACACCTATTCCTTTTTCTTCTAATTTTTGTTTTAAATAGTTTCCAACAAACGTAATATTCACTTCATTATTTGTACTGGAAGCATCATCAGGTATCGAAGCTCCTGGGATAAGAGGAATAAACGCTTCCCAACTATGTGTATGATAAATAAAGACTTTATTTTCACCGTTATTTTGTGTATTTGACTTTTCACCAGTAGAATTGTTTTCTTTCCCACTCTTTGGGTGTTCAATAGCAGTACCTTTATCTTTAATGTTATCTAAAGGAACACTGGATTCTTCCGGAATGTTCGTATAATCTGTTCCTTCCCCAGCAATTAATATTTCCGAATAAAATTGATTCATATTAGGAAGTTCTCGAGTTAATAAACTTCGGAGGTCGTTTACATTAATGTTTGTAGAAAGTGACAGTAAAAAAGATTCCAAAGACGCTCGTCCTTTTTCTTTATGGAATTCTTCTGCAAAATAACGATTTTCACTTCCTATCATGTACATAAGACCTTTAGTAGAATTCGTTCCCAATAATTGATTCATATAAAATGATTTAAATACGCTGGAATTACTAGAAATAAAGAATGAAGTGAGGATACATATAATAGTGAATAAAATACATATCACTACATATCTTACATTTAATACTTTCAGTTTAATTTTATTCATTTTATATCTCCCTTCATTTACTATATTCTTACGCATAATTTTTAAGTAATATGATTACTAATTTAATAGAATTGCCTCAAAAATTTTAAAAGAAATGAAATAACCTGAGTCTATATAAATATAGAACTCAGGTTATTTCATGCCGTTTACTCGACAGGAGGCATTGCATTTTGATGGACTTTTTTATTTTCCATGTCAATGCCTAATTGGTCTTTCAAGAACTTCATACCTTTTGTTGTAAGATGAACAGCCCGATTCTTATCTGTTTTTGTAATCCATTCCTGTTCAAAAAATACTTTTGCTATTGCAGATCCTAACCAACCAGAAATATGGTAGCGTCGTTCACTCCAATCAAGACAAGGTTTTGCAAATATTCTTCTCTTTATATTTGCCGTTTCAATATTTATTCCAAAATTCAGAAACCAGTGCTTACCTTGTTCCGTTACAATGTATTCTCCTTTCTCTAAAATGATAAATTCCTTATCTAATAATTTTTCGGTTATCTCTACACCGAGTTTTCCTGCAAGATGATCATAGCAAGTTCGAGCATAACGAACTTGTTTTAGTTGATTCGATTGTTTTAAAGAACGAACTTGGACTGTTGGTGCGATTGTTCCTAACTTTTCAAGAACCTCTGCTACCTCTTGATTAGCAAGTCGATAGTAACGATGTCTACCATGTTGCTCAACTGTAAGTAGATTCCCCTCCACTAATTTAGAAAGATGAGAACTAATCGTTGGATGTGACACCTTTGTCATATAAGCTAATTCGCTAGCAGGTAGTGCCTGATTGTTCATTAAACAATCTAAGATAATTGCTCTTGTAGGTTCAGCAATTAGTTTGGCTATATATGAGATATTCGGATATACATTCATATTTCGATGATACCCTAACTATTAAACTGATACAATTATTTTAAGTTTAATAGTAAAGGAGAATGTATTATGAATGCAATTGATCTTAGTATATTAAATTTGAAAGAAACGAGAAGGCGCTCAGAAAAATTATGGAATTCTCTTCCCGATAATTTTCTTAATTGGAAGCCTGATCATGAGGCCATGTCCTTTGGTGAGATGATTCGTCATGTTTGGACCTCAACTTTTTACTATCATATGATTTTAAAAAACAACGGCTCAATAAATGACATACATATCCCGTATGATGACGAGCCAATTACTTGTGTAAAAAAAGAAATTGAATTGGCACAAGTATACTTTACTGACTTCATAGAATATGTTCAATCCATAAGCATAGCTGAGCTAGATTCAACCCTTATTGATCGAAGCGATGTTGGCTATCAAAGATATTTAGGCGACATGCTATTACGAATTGCCTATCATGATGCGGTCCATGCAGGTCAATTTTTACAATATTTACGGATGATAAACTTGGAAAGACCTTTAATTTGGGATTAAAAGTTACGAAACTAACATTGCAATAAATATTCTTTCAGCCAATAACAATCCAAAATCATGATAATCATTTATATCAAAAACCTACATCTCAATTTGGTACGTCGTACACATAAAAAGCACGTGTTTGATTAGTAATCAAACACGTGCTTTCAAAACAACTATATTGTCCATAAACAATAAAATGTAAGTTAAAAAAACTACGACCGAAACGCCGCATCCGCTAATATAGACAGTGTTGCATCATCCATCGGCGGATTGTGCAATCCTGCTCTGACGTTTAAATAGTAGCGATGAAGCGGATTTTTTTCTGATAAACTTTTTGCTCCTACGATGCGCATTGCTTTATCTACAATAGATATTGCCGCATTCGTTACGGCATATTTCACTGCTGCTAATTCGGCTTGTAATGATAGTTTATCCTCTGCCTCATCGTACTTTTTCGCAATTTGATATAAAAAGACGCGAGCTTGCATAAGCTCAAGTTCTAATTCTCCAACTAATCTTCTAACATTCGGCAATAAACTAATAGAATGATTTAAACTATTTGGCTTGTATGATCCCGCAAACTGAACTGCATAATTTCTTGCTGCTTGTGCAATTCCTAAATAACATGCTGGTATATGTAGCAACCAGCCAATACCCTTTTGTTTTACTTTCCCGCCCAATACATTCGTAAAAAAGCGACTTTCTATCTCTACATTTTGTAAGACAAGGTCGTGACTTGCAGTCCCTCGCATCGCAACGCTATCCCACGTTTCTTCAATGGATACACCGAGCGTATTTCTTGGAATGACAAACTCACCAACTTCTTCTCGGCCTTCCATACTTGCTGAAATAATAAAATAATCAAGTATTGGCGCCATCGTTGTAAAAGTTTTCCTTCCATTTATTACCCACTTCTCGCCTTGTTGAACCGCTATTGTTTCTGGTTTACCGCCACGCGTCGGACTTCCTGTTTTTGGCTCTGTTGCTGCACGGTTAAAGAGTGCACCGTTACGCACTTCTTCGCAAAACCATTTGAACATCTCATCATTCCAAGAACGATTTTCCGCTAACTCTTTCACAATACCAAGATGCCAGCCAATCGATAATGCAGTAGCTCCGCAGCCTTCTGCAATTTTTTCTTGAAATAAAACGAAGTCATATAAAGAAATCGCACTACCATCAAATTCTTTCGGTAACGTTAATTTCGTATATCCGATATCTTTCAAATCACTTATATTTTCATACGGAAATGATCCTAATTCACTTAGTTGATGCTCCCTTTCCATGAACTTTGGAATCAATTTATTTATTTGTGCAATAATGAAAGATTGTTCTTCTGTTTCAACAAATGAGAGTGCCATACTATAATCTCCTTTATGTTCGATTCATCAACCGCTCACTTTTTCATTATGATTATATGAAGCTACCTCTCTATTGTTTCACTATTCCGATAAAAATACAATGTTTTTGACCAATAAGAAAAGTTCCTATTTTAAGATAGGTTCTTTTCTTATGTTAGTCTCCCTTCAATGCCTTTAATGGCAAAGAGGTTACATATCCAATGTACGAGAATAATTCTTTAAAGAAGAATGGTATTTCTGTGTCTAACGTTTTATATGCTGATGTCGGCGTTGGTGAAGCATACGCTTCAATATTAATATGTTTTGCGATTCTCATTGCGCGTTTCATATGAAGTGGATCACTTACAATCGTGTATGTGCGTATTCCGTTCTCTAGTCCAACTTCCTTCGCATTCTTTAAGTTTTCCTCAGTGAAAAGGGATTTTGTTTCAATTAAAATATCTTCGTCTTTTACACCTTGTTTCATTGCATATACTCTTGCAGTACGTGATTCCTCAAGCTCTGCCTCGAACTTTGTACCACCTGTAAAAATAATCTTTTTAATATCTCCGTTCTTATATAAAGAAATTGCATGATTAATTCTTTCTTTAAATACAGGAGATGGTTTTCCGTTCCATGAAGCTGCTCCTAGTACGATACCAGCATCCGTTTTCACGCCATCATTTGTTTTAAAACGATAACTCCAAATATCGTAAGCTGCATAACTTACATATAAAATAGCAGAACAAATCATTAGTAAAAATACTTGAAAGATTCGTCTTTTCTTACTCTTCTTATTTTCTTTCATTTGTAATTGCCTCCGTACATCATCCATACTTCTATAAAAAAACATTTATATCAAATCGTTTTGTTTGAGTTTATTTAAAAGAAGGAACTTTACTTGTTATTTATGTATAAAAGGGTTTTCATTTAAAATTGAGGATTATCAATTCATTTTTATTTGCGGTTTTCATTACATGTTTTAAATTCATAAGTTTATTACCATACAACTACATTGTAACGAATTTTTTCTCAGAAGGGAACGATGAAACAAAAGGAATTAAAATAAAGTAGCATTTTGTAAGAAAAAAGGTATATTTTTCTTACATCACGAACAATATACCTTTCAAAACACGAATTATAACTTTTCTTTATACAATTCTAATTTTTCCGATAAACGATCTTTCACAACTGGCCATTCACTTGCGATAATACTATACACAACTGCATCTCTCACATGACCGTTTGGCAATTTTCTTTCATTTCTAAGCACACCTTCTTTAACTGCACCTAATCTTTCAATTGCTCGTTGTGCCTTTTCGTTTCTTGCATCCGTCTTAATTTGTACTCTCAGCATATGCAGTTTTTCAAAAGCATACTCGAGAAGCATATACTTACACTCTGTATTGATACTCGTACGTTGCACACTTGGATGATACCACGTTTGTCCTAATTCGACTGTTTTATCTTCTACTGAAATATTATATAGACGTGTACTTCCTACAATCGTATTCGTCTGTTGATCCACTACAACGAAGGGTATTTGAGTCCCCTTCCCATAACCCTGAATCGCTTTTTGCACATATTGCTGCATATCTTGCGCAGTATCCATTTTAGAGATTAAATACGCCCAAATATCCCGATTTCCTTCTACAATCGAAAACAAAGTTTCGACATCATCACTAACTATTAACCGTAACTTTGCTCTTTCGTGAATCATTTCCATTTGTAAGCCCCCCTTTGTTGTTACTATATCATAAGATATAGTAACGTTTTATAAGAATAATAAGATATTTTTAAAAGAATTCCTTTTCAAATATATTCTCCTCGTATAAGGTGGGAAGGCTCATCAATAACCTTTAAAAAGGAAAATTTTGATAATTTTCAATAAATACTATATAATGATAAACGGGAGGGGATAAAAATGCTAGATCAAATTACTTGGGGAACACCTGGCAGTTTATTATGCTTAGGATTCTTTTTTGCAGGACTAGGAATCTTCTTAAGAAGCATGACGTCATATTCAAAAAATAAATAAAAACATCACAAAAACAGAAAATAGTGCATTTTCACGTTTTAGGATATTTGATTTTCTTAGCTTGATAGTGATGTGGGAATACCCCGCTTTTAATCAAAAGAAGCCTTCCTTTTACAGAAGGCTTCTTTTATTATAGATTTATCTTTTTAAAACTTTAAAGCAACAAATAAGCAATCGGCGTAATAATAAGTAACGTTAATATCGTTCTTTGTACATAGAGAATAATAAGTTCCGATACTTTTAGCGGAATGTCTGTTGATAGAATACAAGGAATGGAAGCTGAGAAAAACAATATAGATGATACCGAAACAACTGCAATGACAAACTTTGTCACAAGTGGTGCACTTACAACTAAAAGAGAAGGTAAAAACATTTCCGCAATACCAACAGATGCCGCTTTAGCAGCTAGTTCTGCTTCTGGTAATTGTAAAGCCCACGTAAATGGATAGAAAATATAACTGATCCAATCAAATATTGGCGTGAATTTCGCTAAGACGATACCAATTAATCCTACTGACATAATAGATGGTAAAATTCCCATCGTCATAATAAAACCGTCTTTTAAATTCACTGCGATATTTTTCATAATACTCGGTGCAGATTTCGATACTTCTAGCGCATCTTCCCAAGCGCGCTCTAACATTTTCTCTTTATAAACAGGCTCTGGGAACCCTTCTTCCGTTACATATGTATCTGGTTTTCTACTAAGTGGTGGGATTCTTACGGTGATAGCAGTTACGATGAATGTTACAACGAGAGTAGTCCAAAAATAAACATTCCATAAATGCATAATGTCTAATGTTTTTGCGATGATGATCATAAATGTTGCGGATACTGTAGAAAAACCTGTAGCGATAATAGCTGCTTCTTTTGTCGTATACTTTCCTTCTTTATACACGCGATTCGTAATTAATAAAGCGAGTGAATAACTCCCCACAAAGGAAGCAACCGCATCAATTGCTGATCGTCCTGGTGTTTTCCATAACGGTCTCATAATGGGACGGCAAAACGTACCGATAAACTCAAGTAATCCGTACCCGACTAATAACGCTAAAAAGGCTGAGCCAATTGGCACGAGTAAACTTACCGATATTACGAGTTTCTCATACAAAAACGGCCCTACATCTGGTGCAAAGAACCAAGCTGGCCCTACTTTCAAACAATATAATACACCAAAAATGACGCCAACTACTTTTAAAATAGAAAAACAGATATCTACGATAGATGCATTCCATTTTTTCGTATAAAACGGATAGATTGCACCCATTATCATAACGAGTAGAGCGTAATAAGGTACTACGCTCGGAACCGAAGTCCGAATCCATGATACGATATGATCAATCATAATGGAAGAAGCACCATTTATCGTAACTGGTACGAAAAACATAAACACCCCAACTAGACTAGCGAGTATAAACCGGAGAATAACCCCCTTCTCACTCCCAGTCTTAATTACATTCCTTTTTAATTCAATTTCACTCAAAATTCGACACCTCCTATTATCTAAATATTCTGTATAATAATGTTGGATTCCTTCTTTCAGTTTCTAATATTTCAGCATATAAAAAAGCCTATTTTAAAATAGGCTTTTTCTACTACTCTCATAATCATCCACAATCACTTGAATCACACGATACGATTCGTCTGCCACTATTTTATTACTAGTCTTATTCGCATCATATGTAATTAACGCTTTCCAAAGTGCCCATCCTCTTGCTCTATTCCACGTTTCTTCATCTATGCACAATACTTCTTTAAAGACATTTCCGCTATTCTTATCAAAAAATGTCCATGCCATCGCTGCATCACAAGCCGGATCGCCTACTCCTAAAATCCCAAAATCAATTACAGCACAAAGCTTTCCGTCCTTAACGAGTAAGTTTCCTGGTGCAACATCTCCATGAACCCAAACTGGTTTACTCTCCCACGTTGACTGAAGGGCTAAATTCCAAAGATGCTTTAATACCGTTTCGTCAAAAACATCCTTATTATTTTCGATCGCACCTCTCGCCTCTTCATCATATATAGATATAAGCCCGCCTCGGTAAAAGTTATGTGCCCCAGCGACCGGTCCATTACTCGCATCAATAGCTTGCAATTCCACTAAAAATGATCCTAAGTCCGCCGCAAATTCATTTAGGTCACGGACATTTTGTTTCGTAACAGTATCTCCTTCTATCCACTTATTAATAGACCAAGGCAATGGATACTCTTCAGTTGGATTTCCTTTCGCAACTGGTGCAGAAATCGGTAAAGAAAGCTCTTTACTTAATATAGGTAGCCACTTATTTTCTTTCTCTACTTGCGGTGCATATGCCGCGTCACTTGGCAATCTTACACTCATCTCATCCCCTAGATGAAACGTTCTATTATCATGCCCACTAAGCTTTACAGGCTTCACTTCTAAATGTGCCCATTCAGGAAACTGTTCCCCTATTAACCTTTTAGCTAAATCTGTATGTATTTGAGTCATTCACTTTCTCCTTTTCTTTTGAAACTTACTAATTCCTTCTGTACTCCCAACATATTCAAAACCATTCCTCTTATAAAAATCATTCAACGTACGATTATGCCCAACACAATCTAGTTTCAAAAACTCTTTTTCATATTGTACATTCTCTTCTACCCACTTTAAAATCCATTCTCCGATTCCATTCCCCTTATACTCCCGTTTCACTGCAAATCTATGAATATATAAAGAATCGGAATCTTTCTCTTTACCAAAAATACGCTCATCCCATTCATTTTGTTTAGGAGATACTGTAACTGTACCGACAATTTCATTTTCTTTCATAACCACATATGTATACTTCTCTCTTATACCTTCTAGTATTTCAGCCGTAGCTTCTCCGCCTAACAAATACTGCCACTGATCCACTTCTTTATGTTGTAACCACTCTGCTACTTCTTTTAATAGAGTGATTATGCTATCGCTTTCCTCTTCAGTAGCAGTTCGAATTGTATATTCTTTAACTATGTTTCGCTCCATATTGCCGTTCCCCTTTCAAAACTTAATTCTCTCTTTATTAATTTTCGTTTTATACATTATATACCAAAATTAATCACTACCACTTCAAGATTTCTATTTTACAGCTTGTATTCCACAAAGAAACCGCTCCACTACTAGTGAAACGGTCTTAATCCCCTAGTCATTCACTTCGTCTTCACAAAATAATATAAAAACCACACCGCATGATTTTGTTCATCTGCAGCTATTCTGCGCAATAACTCTTTTAGTTGCGCATCCGATGTTTCATCTGAAATTTCCAAGTAAAAATCTACTGTCTTCTGTTCATCTTGTATAGCGAATTCTAATCCTTGTAAGTACGTATTTGGACATTCTTCCGTAATTTGTGGTTTCGGCTGCTGACCAGTTAAATTTGTATAGATTTGTACAAACTGATGGAAATGCTTTATTTCATCGTTACGAATTTCAAGAATTTGATTTCGTTCCGCTTCATTCGGAGCCATGTTAGCTAATTTCGCGTAACAACTTATTGCACTAAACTCTCCATTAATTGCTTTCTCAATATCACGAATCAACTTATCATTTTGCCTATACGTATCATAATAATTCGAATTATACATCGTATCCCCTCCATTCTTTCGCATAACATTTTATGCAATTTGAAATAGCAGGAGCATGTATATAAAAGGAAAACGCAAATCCGAACTCTTCGATTAGAAAAATCTATCTATCACTGCTTGATTTCCCTATAAGCTAATAAAAGATAAAAACGCTTCACTCCTAGTGAAACGTTTTTATCTTTTATGCATTTACTTCCGTTTTATGTTCCTTTACTACACTACCTTTGAAAGCAGTCGCTAAAATAATAACGATACTTACTGCGCCAATCCAAACGAGCACTGTTACAGGTGTACTCCAGCTTAACCCTTTTCCGAAGAAGAATATTTCTCTAAGCCCTTCAATCATAAATCGCATTGGCAACCATGCGTACACCCAGTCTTGGTAAAATGGCGACAACATTTCCGGTGCTAGTGATAATAATGGTGCCCCGAAGAATAGTAAAAGAGCGAATACACCAATTCCTTTTAGTCCAACTAATGAAAGTACCGCCGATATCATTAAGAAGAAACTAAACGATGTAATGGCTAAAAATAAAGCTGTATCGGTGAAATTCGAAATATTTAATCCTACCATACCATCCGCGATCCATGTAAGGCCAAATCCAATTACAAGTGCCGCGACAGCTCCTGTTATGATTTGTTTTAGTTTTAATACGAAGCTTTCTTTTCTTGTACTTACTGGCATTTTACTTATCGCAATAAAGATAAGTGCTGCGCTCGCTAAACTTGCAATCCATAACGGCTGGAATAAAGACATCGGCGAGTTACCGTTCGCACTATTTTTACCGATTTCATTTACGTTTGTCACTTTCTTTGCAATCGGTGTTACTACATTTGAAACCTGGTCTGCTGTTAATGTAGCTCCTTTTGCTTTCAATCCTTCTAATAGTTGCGCGCGAACAGTATTGTTCATATTATCAACTACCCCATTTAACATTTGCCCAGCCATAGTTGATGCCGCTGTATTCATTCCTTGATTTATGAATATTTCCACCTCTGGCGAAGATGGCTGTGGTGTTCGTAATGATGCTTGTTTTGTGCTAAAGTCTTTCGAAATAACTAATGCTGCGTAATATTCTTGATTATTTAATCCTTTTTGCACAGATTCCTTATCTTTTACTTCTACCCACTTCACCGCAGGTTCTTCCTCTGATTTTGATGTCTTTTTCATATTATCAACAATCGTTTGCCCCATATTCATCTTCGGTTGATTCGGAATTTCTACTCCTTGATCCTCATTTACAATTGCGATTGGCAAGTTTTTCGGCTGAGGTTGAACAGTTGGAAATAATGTTAATGAAAAAATAAAAACAACAAGTAGTGCAATAACTGGTGATACATATAACAGTTTATTTTTAAACATTTTCTTTTCTCCTCCTATCATTTGATTTATAATAACCAACAACGTGTTGTTTATTTATATTTGAATTATATGTTCGAGTTGAACCTTATACAATAATCAAAAATCGTGAATGTGTCGGTTATAAGACACATCCTTGAAATGTGTTGGCTAAAATGAAGGAGGGACATACTTTGCGTGATAGTAATTTAGATTTGCGCGTTATTCGTACGAAAACTGCCATACGAAATGCATTGGTGGAATTAATTGAAGAAAAAGGCTTTGACGCCATTACGGTGAAAGATATTACAACGAAAGCAAACATAAATCGTGGTACTTTCTATGCGCATTATCAAGATAAATTTGATTTAATGACGAAATGCCAAGAAGAAATTATGTATGAGGTTTCTAGCATCGCCAAACAGAGATTGCCTGAAGTTATTGCTGATCTTGGTTCCAATCCTTCTCCAACAATGCCGTTTCTACTTATCACTTCTGTTCTTGAATTTTTAAATGAAAATAGTGATTTTATGAAAGCTGTACTGAGCCCAAAAGGAGATTTATCTTTCCAAACAAAACTGAAAGACTTTATGTGGAAAACAATATTTGAAGATACGAATGGTGCTCTCATTAATAAGGAGAATTTACTTGTCCCAAGCCAATACCTAGCTTCTTATATGGCATCTGCTCATATTGGTGTTATTCAGCAATGGTTAAATAACGGGCAAAAAGAAACACCTGAGGAAATTGCTCGTATTTTATCTACAATCGCAGTTCATGGACCTTTTTATGCGGCTGGTTTAAAGAAATAAGCCGGCTATATAACAAAAGATCATCCACTACAATAGCGGATGATCTTTTATTTCATTACAACACTTCAATATACCCTTCAGTTCCATGTACCCGAATGCGTTGTCCGTCTTTTATTAATCTCGTAGCATTCTCCACTCCAACGACTGCTGGTAATCCATATTCACGTGCAATCACTGCTCCGTGCGTCATAAGTCCGCCCACTTCAGTGATTAACCCTTTTATTGAAACAAATAACGGTGTCCAGCCTGGATCAGTAAAAGCAGTAACTAATATATCTCCCTCTTCTAAATTCGCTTCTTCCATGTTTAAAATAACGCGAGCTCTTCCTTCTATAACTCCGGATGAAACAGGCAAACCTACAATCGCGTCAGCCGGGATATTTTCTCGTTTATATTTACCTGTAATGATTTCTCCATCAGATGTCATAATTCGCGGCGGCGTTAGTTTTTCATATAATTTGTACTCATTTTTTTGTTTATGAATAAGCTCGTAATCTAGTTTATTCGTGCGAACAACTTCGTGAAGTTCTTCAAAAGTTAAATAGTATATATCATCGACCTCACGAATGACACCGCTCTGCACAAGTTGCTCAGCTTCTTTCAATAACGCCTGCTTATATATGAAATAACGATTAATCATGCCGTATTTTGGATATTCACGATAACCGATGCAATTCCGGATGTTGCGAATCATTTGCTTCGTTTCTTCTACTTTTTGTTTACCATCCGGCAAATGCTGCAATCGATTTACTAGCTCTTCTTCTTTTTTCAAAGCTTCTTGCAGCCCTTCTTCAAATTTCTGCTTACTCGCACCAGCTTCAAAATCTCTTATATGATTTAAAATCATCGGGATAATAGTAGTTGGCTTTTCAATCCAGCGTGTTTTCGTAATGTCAATTTCTCCGCTACATCTCATTCCGTATTTATTTAGAAAAGCAGAGATGGCATCTCGAGCTTTCTCCCCGCCTTTAAACTGAACTAGTTCATTTAAAAAGCTATCATCTTCTACATGTTGTAAATACGCAATAACTTCCGGATATGGCCGAATCACATCAGCAACATCCATTAATGCTAGCCCCATTTCAGACGTAATATTGTTTTGTACCGATTGAGAAAGTGTGTCCGCTGCATTCTTTTCGCCTAGCCATTGCTCCATCTTTTCATTAATCCATGTTGAAGCATTCATACCAGCCATAATGACAGCAATACTTTGCGGGTTAAATAATACTTTCTTTAATTGCTGAATATCTTCCAAAATAAAGTCAAGTACATTCACCCCTGATTTCATTTGCATGTTTCGTTTTAACTCTTCGATTGATGCTTCACTATTCTTTATTAAATTCGTAACGATTGCCGGATCATTTTCGACTTCTGATTGCGAGCTTGCAGGCGGCACACTTTTGCCAGCACTCTTCCCTTTTTCATCATCTGGTAACAATGTAATAAAGTCATCTCGCTCAACTACAGTCGTTAATGCACCTTGTATGAGCGGATCAGATTTCCCTAAAGTATTTATTAAGAAATCTCTGCTAGCAGGTGAAGCCAATCTTGGTGTAGCATCCACAAATAGCCTTCCTCCCGCTTTACGCATAGGGGCATTAGTCGTTAACAAGAAAAAAGATAGCCCTAGTGGTTTCATCGCATCGGTCATCATTTGTTGATGTCCAACCGATATATACACATGATTCTCCCCATCATTTTCTTCAGGGATTGGATATAAAGTCGTAATGGGGCGACTTTGGACAATATAAAATGTATCATGGGCTAAACACCATTCAATATCTTGCGGACAACCAAAATAAGCTTCAATCTGTCTTCCGATCTGTGCTAGCTGTAAAATTTGTTGTTCAGACAATGTTTGAAGCTTTTGCTGAGCTGGATCAATCTGTTTCGTCTCTGTTCCGCCCTCTTTTACAGCATAAATAGCTAATTTTTTAGTTGCTACCATCGTTTCCGTAATTTCGCCTTCTTTTACTTTATAATTATCGGCAGAAACTAGTCCTGATACTAACGCCTCACCAAGTCCAAAGCTGGCATCAACTGATAGCACCTTTCGATTAGAAGTAACCGGATCAGCAGTAAATAAAATGCCCGAAGCCTCAGGGAAAACCATTTTTTGAACGACAACACATATAGAAACTTGATTATGTTCAAAACCATTTTGCATGCGGTACGTAACTGCTCGCTCTGTAAATAAAGATGCCCAGCACTTTCTTACATGCTGCAAAATCGCTTCTTCTCCGATAATATTTAAATACGTATCTTGTTGACCTGCAAATGAAGCATACGGTAAATCTTCAGCCGTAGCACTAGAACGCACGGCATACGCATGTTCATTTCCAAAACGTGAGAGATAATGAGCTACCGCTTCCACTACATCAGTAGGAATTTCTACTGCCATAATGACTTCTCTAATCTTCTTACTCACTTCACCAATTTGAGCTCGCTCTTCCTTTTTCAACTTTGTTAGTTGCTGCAACAAAGTTTGAAGCTCTTCATTTTGCTCGATAGCCTCTTCATATCCTACCGTTGTAACACAAAAACCTTCAGGTACTTGTATACCTTGAATGTTTGTTAACTCCCCTAAATTCAAACCTTTTCCACCGACGAGTGAAAGCTGCGTTTTTTCTATTTCCTGAAAATCGAGAACGAAAGAACTCATGTAACATCTCTCCTTACTATGCATGTGTTCTTGATTGTAGCAGGAGTAAATACGAATAAACAGTCTATTTCGAACTTGATTTACATGATATAATTAAGTTAGGAAGAGATATTCCCGCCCTCTAATCCACTTCAATTACATCACTAAACTTTAATATCCTTTGATTATGAAAAGCATCCGTACAAGTAATCGTCTCATTTAACGGATTTATATCGGCTACTGTTATGTAATTTTTATATAGATAGCCATTTTTATAATATGTAAGTAAAATCTCTTCTTCACCTAAATATGAAATTAACAGCTTATTTTCAATCCTTTCTTTGGCATCTTGCGTTAAGATTGGACGCGGGATCTTTGTTTGCTCCTGTATCATGTCTTTAATACAGACGAACTGCTCTGGCATACTAGCAAACGGTTAACTCTACTATAATAAAAAGCGAATAGTATGTTTAATATAAAAGTCTATTGTTCTTTTTTATCACATCATATAATGATTAACTATATGTTAGTAATTTAGTATGTTATGTTTAAAATGTAAGGAGTTTTTGTAGCTGGAGGATATCTTCTATAAGGTAGGTGTAAAAATAATTGTTAGATTTAGCATAAAATCTAGAGGAGGAATTCTATGCGTGTACAAGAGATCTTGCTTGAGAACAGTAAAAAATACATGTTAATTGATGAAAAAGGGATTCCGATTGTTCCGGTAGTAAAATATCTCAAATATTTGGATAGTACAGGTAAAAGTAGGAATACTCAAAAGACATATTGTTATGCCCTAAAACAATATTTTTTATATTTAAGAGAAACTGAAAAAAATTACAAAGAAATAAAATTAGAAGACTTGGCAGATTTTGTTGGCTGGTTACGTCATCCGTATACTAGTTTAAATGTAGCGTCTATTACTCCTGTGAAATCCAAAAAGACTGAAAAAACAGTAAACTTAACCATTACTACAGTTACAAATTTTTATGATTATTTATACCGTAACGAAGAAATATCTAAAGACATGAATGAAAAACTAATGCGTCAGATTTATACAGGAGGAAGAACACGATATAAGAGTTTTCTACATCATATTAATAAGAATAAGCCCTCTATTCGAAATGTATTAAAAGTAAAAGAGCCTCGTAAAAGAATTCAAATACTCACAAAAGAGCAAGTGCGACAAACTTTCACAGCTACTACAAATATACGGGATGCTTTTCTTATTCAACTTCTGTTTGAAACGGGATTACGTATTGGAGAGGCTCTTTCTCTATATTTGGAGGACTTTATATTTGACCATCAAAAAGGACATCGGATTCGCTTGAGGGACCGAGGAGAATTAGAGAATGGTGCAAAGCTCAAAACAGGAGAACGGGAGATATTTGTATCACAACACCTTATGGATTTGTATGATGATTATCTATATGAAATTATTGATGGACTGAATATTGAAACAAACTTTGTCTTTATTAAGCTACGTGGAAGAAATATGGGTAGACCTATGAATTATAGCGATGTAGAATCTCTCTTTAAACGCTTGCGAAAAAAAACAAAAATTGATATTCATCCTCACCTGTTACGACATACACATGCCACCATATACTACCAAGAGACAAAGGACATCAAGCAAGTACAAGAGAGATTAGGGCATGCTCAAATTCAAACAACAATGAATTTGTACCTCCATCCTTCGGACGAAGATATCCGTAAGGATTGGGAAAAAGCACAAGATGCATTTAAAATCGATGAGAAAAGCTGAAGGTGGTAAATATGAAGCGAAAACGACAAATAAATATAGGAGAAGTAAATTTTCATGAACGATTGAAATATGAGCTTTCTAATTATATAGAAAAAACAATCCAATCTGATGGGTCTGTTACCACTAACCGTGTGGAAAACCCCTATTTTTTAATGAATAACAATTGGAATATCAAATTCTTAGAAAGTATCCCTCAATTTCGGAAAATGGCGGATAATTACAAGGGGAAACGTCGAAATGTGCATTTTCGAATAAATAGTCCAACTGTTAATCTTGAAATAAAATATGTATGGTATCAAAAATTATTCAAAGAACAGTGGGCATTAAGTAGTGGTTTTAATCAAAAAGCTGCATTATTAAACAAATTATCCATTTTTCTTAACGAAAAGTACCCCCATCTTCCCTCTTTATTTGATTTGGATATGGAGAAGGCTGAACGAGAATGGTTGTTTTGGTTAGAACAACATGGAATTCCTACAACAAAGACATCAAAGACCACAATGTTCGACGGATATACACATAAATCCCCCGCAGCAACCTATTTTCGTATCATTCATTCCAACTTCTTGGTGTTAGCAGATCCGCGTGATGAATGGGAGAAAGATCGTTGGGATGTACGGATATTACATACCAAATATGGGATATCCTACAGCAAAAGTTTAACCGCGCATTTTCTTGATTTCACTAAAATAGAACCAATAAAAATAAAAGATAGTACAAAAAAATATATCAAGCAACGTTTAATGGGACGACAGGATCTTTCGTTTGCTACAGCAAGGGGCTATTCAAGAACTTTAACTAAATTTTTTTCTTTCATATTTTCATTAGAACCAACATGGAATGATTTGAAAGGTCTCAAACGATCTCACATGGAGCTATATATTCAATGGTTGCATGAAGACACCAAAAATAAAGGAATTGAAAATCCAGAAAGATATATATCAGAAGGTGTGAAACTTATAAGTAAGTTTTTAGGAGACATTCAAAAATACGAATATGATATTGCTCCAACTACAAACGTAAAATTATTAATTTTCCCAGGAGATAAACCTAAAGTGAAAAAAAAGCCCTATGGGCAAATTGATTACATTCCTGACTTTGTACTGGAACAATTATTCGTTCATCTTAACGAACTTCATAAAGACATCATACCGGTGGTATGGGTAGCGTTTAAAACGGGGCTTCGCATTTCAGATGTATTAGAACTCACAACAGATTGCCTTGTACAATTGAATGGTAAATATTCTATTGTAACTGATATTGAAAAAACGTTTGTACAAGGTCATCGAATTCCAATTGATGAGGAGCTCGCAAAAATTCTTTCGGTTTTAATTTCAAATTCCAAAGAAAATAGCACACAAGATAATAATCCAGAAAAATATATCTTTGTACGATATCAAGGAATAAGAAAAGGTAAGCCCTATACGCAAGGTTGGATTCGAAGACATTTGAATGAACTAGCAGAAAAGAAAAACATTGTAGATGAAAATGGTGATATCTTTCGTTTTAAGACCCATCAATTTCGTCATACATATGCTGTGAAATTATTGAATGGCGGGGCAGATATTTTAACAGTACAAGAATTACTAGCTCATGCATCTCCTGAAATGACTTTACGGTATGCTAAGCTATTGGATGAAACCAAACGAAAAGCATTCGAGTCTGTTATAAATCAAGGAGTTTTCAGCTTTGATTTGAATGGTGAGGTGCAAAAGATTAATGCGGGTGAAGATATTCCTGAGGATATCTTACAAGCACTCTGGCAAGAGCATAAATTAAATGCGATGGACAACCCTTATGGAACATGCCACGCACGATTGAAAGGAGATTGTCCACATATGGAAGCACCACCTTGTTTGACATGTAATAGTGGTAGCCCTTGCAAAGACTTAGCGATTGGATTTTCAGAGCTGGATATTGAAAAATATGAGTTGCACATTAAAACAACAACGAGGGCTGTAGAAATAGCTAAACAGCATAATCGTGAGGATATGGTTGAGAAACATGAAAGGAATTTAAACAGATATCAAGGTATCTTAAATAATATTAGAGAAGGTAATATCATTTTCGGCCGACAAAATCGTATAAAGAGAAAGTATGGTGTGAAATATGAATAATTATGATCGTAGAGAACAGTTAAAAGCAATTCACGCATCCAGAAAGGCAGGTACCGCTCAAAAAATTGATGAAGCTATTCAAAGGCTCGTGCGAGCCAATCAGAACATCAATTTTAATAGCGTAGCAAATGAGGCGGGTGTTGCTAAAGCAACACTCTATAACACTACTGAAATACGCGAACGGATTGAATCTTTACGCCAGAAACAAGCTCAAGTTTCTACTCCAAAGCAAATTAAACGGGAAACGGATGAGAACAATAAGGATGCCATTATTGCTTCATTAAAACGGAAAATTAAGAAATTGGATGGAGAAAATAAAGAAATACGCGAGCAGCTAAAATTTGCTTATGCAGATGTTTATAAAAAAATCTAATGGCACTCCGTTCCCTACATATTCAATAATCGTGCCATTTTGTTAATAAATAATTATTGGATTAATATTAAGCAGGGCGAACCGTACCACCATAAATAGTGGTAAAGCAAAGTAGAAATTTATCTAGCTTGTGAGATGCTAAAAAAATGAAAGAGATCGTTGATATTAGACGGCCTCTTTCATTGCTCTCATTAAGCTTGTATTTCACTCATTAAAGCATGGGTATTACCTTCTGTATCTTTAAAGAATGTCATCCATGTTTCTGTTTGTCCCATTTTCGCTACAATATGTGGTTCATCGATAAAAACAATTTCCTTGCTTAATAAGTCTTCATAAGTCTCTTTAATTTTTTCAACTTGAAAATAAATGACTGAACTAGATTGAGCAAATTCCTCTTTTTCTGGAAGGCTTAAAAAAAGACGCAACCCGTTACATTCAAAGAATGCTATGTTGTCAGTATTAAATAGAAGCGATAATCCTAGTTTTTCTTTATAAAAAGTAATTGCCTTATCTAAATCTTTAACTGGCACCCCAATTTGACCGACTTTCTGAATCATAGTAGTTTCCAATGAGAATTTCCCCTTTCGAATATTATTTCATTCTAATAATATACGGTTTAACTTAGTATTTCTTATCCAAAATCACCTTTTTTCGAAATTCAATAGGAGAAACCCCGACATGCTGTTTAAACATTTTGCTAAAAGATACAGGATTTTGTAATCCCAGTTCAAATGTTATATCAGTCATATTGAAATCTAGTTGCGTTAGAAGCTTTTTCGCTTTTAGAATTCTAAACTCTGATATATGCTGATGAGGCGTTTTCTCATATATTTGTGAGTATGTTCTTAATAAATGGTTTGGCGATAAACAAGCAATTTGAGCAATGTCATTCAATTTAATTGCTTTATCATAATAGGACCTTATATAATCATGTGCGATACTAATCCTTCTATATAATTCTTCTCGTGTAGAATTACGTAGTGCACTTAATGATTCGACTTCTCTCCATGTATTGAAATGTTCAATTAGTATAATTTGCATTAACTTGTGAAATTGTTCTTCATAACCAACTGGATCATTCTCGAGAATAGATAAGTTTTCTTTAAATTTCGTTATTTGAGACAGTAGAATTTTACTTGTATCATAAGTTTTTTCAAAGAATCCAATATAACTCTTATCCTTAAAAGGATCGCTAAGAAGTCTATTGTTCGTTTCTCTTAGTGAGCTTAAAATTTCCTCTGCAAATCCATCTTTAAAAAAGATACAAAAAGATTCTACTTCCTTATTTTCATCAATTGAAATTGTATAAGATCCTTCATTAAGAAGTAAATATCTGCTTTCTTCGACAGCAAAAAAACCTTTACTAGTCTTGTAATGCGCTTTTCCGTTAGAAAATGTTTTAATGGATAATTGGCCGTTCCCTTCCCAATAAAACTGGTTACTTTTTGCATGTAAAACAAAATTAGTAGAATCCATACAATTCATAATATCGTCTCCATAAACATATAATTATAACCTTCAGATAATTCAATTATACATAATAATGGAGGTTGGGTATAAAAATCTTTTCCTTCCCAATGAGTTTTGTTGAACTTTATCATGAATAATTTTTAAAAAAGTTATTCAACAATCGAGCGCGTTTGTTGAATAAGAAGTAAAATTGTTTTACATATTAGTCATATATAATACGTAAAATCCTTTGTTTTTTATGATTTTTTACAATTTAGGTCTTGATAACGAATGGTTGCCACTTTACCATTCCTCTTCCTTTTGGCATATTAGCATTCTTCACGATTTGTGCCCTCCTAATAATGTGTTTCTATATCTTGCTGTTGCGACGCTTGTGTAGGAAATTCCACGTAAAATACTGTTCTTACCAAATCGCGTTCGAATTTCATCCATAACTTTCGTTAGTCTCATTTCTTTTTCTCTTTGTATAATATTATCAAAAAGCGAAATTTGCTCTTCCCCTTCATGTATTAAATTTGTTAATGAAAGGCTTATTGATCGAATCGGCTCTCCTGTATGCTGCTCGTATAAAAAATAGGTACAAACATTATAAATATCCATCGTCAAATTTGTTGCTCTATTTAACGTATGTGCTTTTTTTATTCCTCCTCCATATTCCCTACTATATCCAACTGAAAAATGAATCGTTTGCGCGTATTTCTTTTCGCTTCTCAATCTGTAACAAACTTCTTCTACATGCTCTAATAAAATAACGATGAACTCTTCTATTGAATAATCACGAAATAATATTTGGCTTTTTGCTATAGATGTTGTTGCTGGAACGTATTTTTCTGCTATTCTACTGAAATCAATCCCGTTACTATGTAAGTGTAATTCTTCTCCTATTACACCAAATGATTGTTTTAAATACTTCAACGGGTATTGTGCTAAATCCCCAATCGTATGTATACCTTTTCGATTTAATTTCATTTCCGTTTTATACGATATACCCCAAAATTTACTGAGTGGTCTAATACTCCATAACTTCTCGGGTATATCGTCATACGTCCACTGCGCTATTCCATCGTTATTCTTTTTCGCTTCCACATCCAGTGCTACTTTACTCAATAATAAATTTGGTCCAATACCAATCGTACTTTCAATCCGTGTACGTTCATATATTTCTCGCTTGAATTTTAATGCGAAATCGCACGGATTATTCGCAAATAAATGAATACTTGCGGTCATATCCATAAAAAACTCATCGATACTATATTGATGAAAATCTTCCGGCGCAACATACTGTAAAGCTAAACTTGTTATATAGGTTGAACATTTCATATACGTATGCATAATCGGATTCACAATAATAATATCTGGCCGCTTCGGTATTTCGTACAATCTTGCCATCTTCTTTATTCCTAACGCTTTTAATGGCGGTGTTGCTGCCAATACGATTGATCCACTCCGGTTTACATCTCCTACAACAGCCAATTTTGTATATCGTGGATCAAGTCCTTTTTTAATACATGACACGCTTGCATAAAAGCTACGAAGATCTACACATAAAATAATACGATTTGGTAAAAGAGAATAATCATACAAGGTTATCACTCCTAACAAAAGAACATTTGTTCTTATTATATACGAACTAATGTTCTTTTTAAAGGTGTTTTCATGAAAAATTTGGTTAAAATAACCGTTATTAAAATCTTATTAAGAAAAACTTAAAGAATTTTCCTCTATATTCATAAGAAATGTTTTCTATACTTAAAATGTAAATAGATACAAGGAGAAACAACTAAATTATTCGTGAATAGGTACAGTATTTTAGAACCCGTTCTTTAGTATTCAAACTAAATCCTGTATTTAATTCATAGTAGTAATATACTTATATAAGAAAGACTTATTTCGAAAAAGAGTACTAATTAGCAGTGCTTGTTTATAGAAAATAAATTATTATTGGTTATTTTCTCAACGTTGTTTTTCTAGTTTTATCATTCAAATTTAGACACCTATTTATCTAACCTACATAAACTAAAAGCGTATAATTGCATACCTTATAAATTTATTAACCCGGATACATGAATCATCTTCAATGAAATTCTGAATATCCAAGTAATATCGCGTGTATTTCTTTGAAAATAAACATTGAATACATTAAAATCACAGCCTGTTTTTTGAATGTTGAAGAAAGATTGTTTATCTATATCTCCTCAATCGAATCTCTAATTACATAATTTTGTACAAGAAAGGAATTGAATTTATGCAAAATTTTAATTTCCTTTGTGAACAATTTGCTACAATACTTAAAGGAAAAAGTAAACTAAGTCAAGGTGGTTGTTCGGTGTCTTTTCACCGCGATTTTAGGGTGCTTGTTCAAGGAAAACCGAGTACTTCTGTAGTGCCCGTCGGAGTAAGTTTTGAATCGTTAGATCCAAATGGTAATGCATTGAATTTAGGCGAAATCGCTATTCTACAAGAAGAAATTCCTGCATTTATAAAATCAATTGTACAACAAGGAATTATTGTAAGTGCTTTACATAATCACTGGCTGTACATGGATCCCTTAATTATGTATATTCATATCCAATCGGTAGAGCCTCCATTACATTTTGCACAAAAGTTAGCCCATTCTTTTTTGACCTTAAATAGCTATCCTATCACTAATAATGAGGGGCAATGATTGGTGTTTCGGATATACTTATCCATTATATTTTCCACATGTTTGAACATAATAAAACCATTTCACTTTGTGTCCGAAAAGAAACTCCTTGTACGTTCAAAATATCAGCTTTTGTTTACTTCATTTTTTTCTGCACTCTGCATCTAGACGGTATACCCATTGGCCACAGTAAGACTTTATTTCAAACCCATAAAAAATAGATTACCTGCACACGAAAAAGTATAGTGCGCAGATAATCTAGTTGTTTTTGAGATTAATAAAAAACTAATTTATTTTTTGAATTCTTCCATCAATAATAGACTGAATTGGTTCTTTTGATTTTTTTATATAATCTACTAATGCTTCAAAATCAGTTGGTCCTGTTTCAGCATCTTTACCGTTTTTAAAGGATACAAATCCATCTCCACCTGAAGCTAGAAATGCGTTAGCAACGACGCTGTAAGTTTTAGAAGGAATAATTTCTTCTCCATTTGTTAAGCGAATACTTGTTACTTTTTCTCCATTAGGTTTGTTCGCATCCCAAGTATATTGGATCCCTGAAATTTGAAGCATTCTTGTTATATCTTTTTGCCATTGTTGATTTAAAATATCACGAATGTCTTGACCCGTTAAATTTACTTTTATTAATTGATTTCCGAATGGTTGAATACCATATATCTCTCCCCATGTAATATCACCAGCATCTAAGTCATTACGAATACCACCAGGATTCATAAGTGCAATTTGAGATTGCATTGTTGCACGCTGGGCATCAGCAACTAAATTTCCGAGAGTAGATTCACCAGCCGGATTGAGTTTGCGATCTAGTGGAGCAATAGACTTACCTACAACTTCATTAACAAGAGGTGCGATTTTTGCTTGATATTTCTCCATCTTCTTCTTTATTTTTTTATCAGGCTCCATGCCTTCATGGTAAGTTGTAACAATTTCTGCTTTTTTCTCAACAATATCTTGTGTCTTACGATCAATCTTTACATCAACATCAGCAAAAGCCATACCATAAGAATTTGCTTGTACGACAAGTTTATTATTAACAGTTCCATTTACATAGGTGTGGCTATGCCCACCAAAAATAACATCGACTTCTGGATCAGTCTCATTTGCTAATCGGACGATATCACCATTTGTTACGCCGTTCCCATCTGTTGTACCTCCGTTATGGGCAAGAACAACGATAGATTTAACGCCTAGTTTTTGTAATTGCTTTACGGATTTGTTAATAGCTTCAACTTCATCTGTAATTTCTACATTCTTTAGCATAGTAGGCATAACAAGGTTAGGAACATCCGTTGTTACGACTCCGATAAATCCAACAGGAACTCCTTGTACCTTTTTTATAGTAAATGGTGGTAAAAATAAACGACCAGTGGATTTATTATAAAAATTTGCGGCAACATATGGGAATTTTGCTCCTTTAAAATTCCCTGTTTTCTCATGGTATCCACCATAAATAAGGCGGTTCATTTCCGCAACACCTTCATCAAATTCATGATTTCCTATAGTCCCAACATCGAATTTCAAATCATTTAAAAATTCAATCGTAGGTTCGTCTTGTAATAGTGCTGAAACAGGAGTACTTGCTCCAACAACATCGCCCGCATGTACCTTTAATGTATTCGGATTTTGTTTTTCACGATCACGTAAATAAGCCCCTAAGTACTCAATTCCCCCTGCATCTTTATTGTTAATCTTTTTTACAGTGTCTAGTTGCCCATGAAAATCGTTAATACCGAGCATTTGCACATCTATGTAGCGGTTTGGTTCTGTACTTGCTTGTGCTGAAGGCGCAGCAAATACACTAGTAAAAGTAACTGTACTTATTGCTAAAGCAACTGGAATGATTTTTTTCAACATAAAATTTCTCTCCCCTAATTAAAATCTGACATAATACAATGTTATTTTAATATATTAAGAGAATTATTTCTATAAAAATTCTACTAATTATAAAAATTAATAATGTTTTATTTTTTCCTGAAAAAAAATCTTTGTTTTGAGTGTTATTTAAATCTTTTTCTTTATATTAATATAGCAATATACGAATACGGCTAAGATACCTAAAAAAGCTAATCCACACATTTTAGCTATTAAGAAGAATATTCAATTCGAAACTAATGGAGATTTATCAACCTAACATCTCAATATCACTATTTAAAAATGAATAGAAATTTCATTAGGAAAGATTTCGATTCTTTAAATTGATTACAGTGGTGTACTGCTCCGCATTTAAAAAGATGCTCCTGGATTTATCCAAGAGCATCTGTTATAAAAACTTTATTTTTATCATTACGGAGACATCAAAACTTTAACTTGAGGGGGATATGGCACTAACCCAATTCATAAATATTACTAACCATATTTATGTTAATATCTATCATATATTTTAAAAATAAGATTAATTAGATTTAAAAAAAGATTTCTTTTTCTTTACTCGTAATAAATCACCTGTCCATCCCTTGAATCGCATATATAAATACATCCCCCCTGTTGTGAAAATAATAAATAAGAGAGCGATTAAATAGCTATATTTCCATTCTAGTTCAGGCATATATTTAAAGTTCATACCCCATAACGCTCCTAAAGCTGTCAACGGCGTACTTACAGCAGTTAATACAGTAAGAGCTTTCATAATTTCATTCCCACGATGAGAAGAAACAACTTCTTGTAAATGAATCATCGTGTCTAATTCTTCTTGGTACTCTTTAACGAGTTGTAATCCACGCTCTAATTTTACGTGTGTTTGTTTATAACAAAGGGTGTTTGTTAGGTTTTCTAGCCAAGCTTCCTCCAAGCCTTGTAACACTTCTTGTATTAAGCGAAACACATGTGTGTTCATAAATAATTCATGACGAATATGATAAATTCTTTCTAAAACTGCTATGTTATTATGATGATAAAAATCCCATAACACATTTCTGAAATTATTTTCAAAATAGTCAACCTTTCGTAAATAGTGAGATATAAATATTGATAAGATAGCACATAGTCCTTCAGCGGAACTATTACAATTTTTTATACCTATAGGGAAATTATGTATTAATTCTTGAAAATCCTCTTCCTCTTTTTCTTGGACCGTTATCAGTATTCCATGAGCTACGAAATAATGAAGAAATTTTTGAATTTTGGCGTCCTTTTTATCTTGATCATATAAAAACGAACCATATACACAAGTTTGACTTGGGGAAAACGTATAAACATATAATCCATTTTCACAAGGAGAACTTATTTTTTTTACAAATTGAGAGAAATAAGATGTTACATCACGAGGGATTATAGAAGAAAGTTTTTCAAGTTCACTAGTTTTCACATGATACCAATCCCATTTCGGCATTTTTATGCATTCCATCTTATTCTTCCTTTCTGAATAGTTTAATGTTTAATCGAATAATATCCGTAATATGAAATTTATATGTAGGTATTCATGTCTTCGAGGAAAAGTTTTTAGATCCTCTAAATTACAAACTAAATGGCATAGGAGGTCTCCTTCTATTACAAGGAAGACCCCCTATATATTAGTTATTTGGATTCTAAATTTTAAACATTTCCTCTATACAAGCACTTTTCATCTTTTCTTATTTATATGTGGAAAAGAAGCCACATACTTTGGCACGTCAATTCAACGAACTTCATTTCGGTCGTTATTATAATTTGGATTCATATGCAGATTGATTCGTGATGTCGTCAAATACTTGACTTCCAATCATATAGTATCCATGAAGTGCAGCCTCTTTCGAAGCATCTACCATACGGAAAGAAGAAATTTCACCTTGCATTTTTTCAATTCGTTTTTTGTGGATATCTACTATTCCTCCTGTCCAAATAATAGTGTCATACTGGTCTAACTTAAATTGTTCTTGTAATACACGCATAACGTCTTGGAAGTGTGTATCCAACTCTTTTTGAATCAAAGTATCAACCTGACTTGTCTGATGATTTTCTTCTTGACCTCCATATCCTTTTTCTAATATGTTTGGCATGTCGTTAATATGCAAGTGATCACTTTCCCCTGCATGATTTTGCAGGATATTTTTAATATTTTTCAAAGGCTTGCTACATCCTAGTTCCGTCTCATAATGATTTAAAATGACATTCTGTTTCATATCTGTCATTTCTAATGTACGAAATCCACCATCAATAATTAAGATACGATCTTGTTCCTGAATGATTCCCTCTTTTAAGAAATAGGCATGTAAAGCGACCGGTTGCTGAAGAATCAAAGTATTTTCCACCGTAATATTAATAAATTTCCCATCAATTTGCACGGAAGTTTCTTTTTTTAGTGCACGTTGTAATTGCTCATGCTGACTACCAAAATAAGTAACGGGAAGCCCGGTAACAACTAAAGGTAACACGACATTTTCTTTATAATCCTTTGCAATGCAACCAAATATTTGTTGTTTAAACTGTTCGCTTTCATAATAATTTTCTATTTCTTCGTCAAATGGAGGAAGAAATGAAGCGTCAGATTGATGTGCTTCATTTCCCATGTAGTATGCAAAGTCTAAGTCTATAAAACTTACCTTTGTTAAATCTTCACTTTCAACATGATTAGGTACAGGGGCTAGTGTGGAAGCTTCACTCTTAATCGTCACCTCAGAATCTACATCCTGTCGATATGCCCGCTTAGTAAAACCAATTCCTACATCAATTGCATATAGAGATTTCATACTTTTTTCCTCACTTTCTCTTTTTAGAATTAAATCTAAGCACTCTCTTCTTTCCCTTCTTTCATATATTCTTTTTCATCTTTTTTCTTTTTGTTATTTTCGTTTTCTTTTAAGTCTTTAATGGTAGAAATGACAACTGGTGTGGCTGTAAGTAGTTGCGGTAATGTTTGTTTTGCAACATTAGCTGCAGTTACAGAGAATTGTTTACTTGTCTCTGTTACCTTCTCTAATGTTTCCTTTATGTTTCCTTCTTGTAGTTTGTCTTTTACGCTTTTTCCTGTTGTTTGTATAGCTTTCCGATTTTCTTTTTTTAATAGAGAAACCATGACTCCGATCGTAATCCCAATCGCAGCATATTTAAATATTGTATGTTTCATTTTTCTCACCCTTCTCTACTTTTATTTTCTTCCATGCTACAACCTAAAATAATTAACTTATCTATTTATGAGATATTGCAATCTATTAGAGAGAATGATAGTTTTGCAGCTGCCTATCAGTCGACGTTTGTGTTTCAGCTGTTACTAGAAGTAAAATTCTCCCTTGATCTAGTTTTTCTTCATATAAATTAGCTTCCGCCTTCGACAACCCCATTTCCTCCATTTGATTTCGGAGCTCGTCTCCTTTTTTGGAGAAAAAGTTGATAATACTTGTTCCTAATCCTTGTTCTTTTACTCCAATCGTATTTATGTTTGTATCATCCGCAATCTTTTTTGTTAGATGTTTTTCATGTGCTAAGACGTAAATGTCATCTTGGTGAATCCCTTGCAATTCTAGCTCTTTTACTTTCATAACTACTTCCTGTTCATTTTCATATTCATGAACCACCGGTTTTCTTTCATTCTTATGCATTGTATATTTCCTCCTTTAGATTTTTTATTTAGTTGTTATGTAATATGTAATACACCTATTTTAAATATGTTAAACCTAAATTTTCAAAAAATTTAATACAATAGGTTATTAATGTTTTTCAATATTAACGAGATGTCACGAGCACTTTCCTTTAATAGCAGTGTTACAAAAACGATTTGTTTAAAAGAAAAGCCCCTTATTTTATAGAAAATTTCTATTTAGAAAAATAAAAAAACACTCCTTTTTAAAGAGTGCTTTTAACAAACATATAACCTAATAAAAATGTTTCTATTTTGATTACAGAAATAAAGTCTTTATTAAAACATATGGTTGCTAATTTAATTGCAATCTTCCTTGCACCCAAGCAGCAATATCATTTATAACACACTCAGGGATATTAGCAGAATTATAATTTTCATCCGGTTTACTTATTTCTCCATAACCTTCTATAAATAAGAGATTTAACTTTGGATATAGTCGTTAATCAATGTTATCTCGTTCTTTTTAGTTGTTCTTTCCAAAGAGGAATTTCGATTTTCGATTGAACTTGATAGTCTCTTTCTCTTTGAATAATAAAAAGCAGTGTCTTCTGTTCTTTTGACATTTCACTGCTTTAATTTTACGGATAGAATTCTTACTTCACAGAATTTTTTTGCTGTTTTCACTATATACTTACTATACAAATGAAAATATACAAACTTTGCATAAAAAAATGATTTTATAGTATCTTTTTTAATATCCATGTCCGCTTTGCCAACCACTGTGTCCGCCTTGCCAACCACCGTGTCCGCCTTGCCAACCACCGTGTCCGCCTTGCCAGCCACTATGTCCACCTTGCCAACCACCGTGTCCACCTTGCCAACCACCGTGTCCGCCTTGCCAGCCACTATGTCCACCTTGCCAACCGCCGTGTCCACCCGGCCAACCACCGTGTCCACCTTGCCAACCGCCGTGTCCACCTTGCCAACCACCGTGTCCGCCCGGCCAACCACCACCGTGCCCGCCTTGCCACCAGCCTACATAGCCTTGTCTCTGTGAGTTCATTCTTTCGCATCCCTTCTTATTAAAAATTCAAATACTGTAACTGGGTATTCTCTAAATATAATTATGTATCCCAAAAATAAATGTATCCGCAAACATCTCGATTATTGGTAAAGTAATTATCTAATGAAAAAAAACATTCTCGCTGGATAAATAAGATAACTTTACAATCTTAATAAACTTTTGTATTATCATCTATATTTTCAATCTTAATAAATTCAAACTCTGCTTCATATCCATCTCCTTGTGGACTGCAAGCATAAATGCCAACTTTCATACAATCTTTTTCCTCAAAAAGATGAGCCATTCTTATTTGTTTCCATACTGTCCCGTCTAAGGAATAATCAACATAGTAATTATTTCCCCTTCTTGTTATGCGATAATAAAGAGAATTCAAATCTCCCAAAAAATCCTGACTAGACCAATCAGAATAGCCATTCTTTGTTACAACAACACCTAATTTACTATTGTCATCAGGTATATACTCAACCGATGTCTTTAACCAAGTATCTTTTGAAAATCGAACCATTAAACCTGCTTGATCATATCTATTCGCTGGTTTAGATTTTACTTTCGTAATCAATCTAAAGTCTCCATTTAGTTCATAGTATAAAAAATGGCCATTATCAACTTGAAATTCATAGTGTGTTTTTTGCCAGAAATCAGTCTCTTTATCCGGTTTGATTATTAACTTCGATTGATTACTATTAACCTCCCAATCTTGGGGTGGAGAAAACCATTTTAAACTTTTATCAAATTCCGCATTATTAAATTCTTCTATTAATTTATATTGATTATCCATAAACAATATCCCCTTAATCTTTTATATTTATTAATGAAGGAACTCACCTTTTTCAAATTTCAAATTAGGGTTTTAACTAAATCAAATACAAAAAACTCTCGTTCCTATAAAAAGGACGAAAGTTAACCCGTGTTGCCACCCTAGTTAAAAACGTAAAAATATACACCCTTTACTTAATTTATTAACTGCTTGTAGCTGGAAACGATTACTAACTTCACATTGAAGCGTTCTCGATTTCTCACAAAGATGGATTCACAAGTTCCTTTTATCACTTTCAAGCAATATACATTTTAATTATCATCACTTTACAATAATTCTGTTTATTTATCAAGGGATGTTTTTCAAAATAAAATATATTCATAATTAATTAACAAAATACATTTTCTAATATATATAAGGAGGTCTAATTTTATCTAGAAATGTTGTATTTTGCATAAAAGCCACGAAGGTATAAATAAAAAATAATACGATTTGCACGAAAGAATAACCATACACTGTTATCCCTCCTTTAAACACCTATTTAAGAAAAACTTAAGAAATTCACTTCTAAATTCATAAGAATTTTTTCCTATACTTAAAAATAAGTAATTTAACAAGAGGAGACATGACCATGAAGAAATTCATAATTTGCATACTAGGAGTAGGCCTTCCTATATACTTACTTCCTTTCATATTACGCGGGGATTTAGACAGATTTAATCCGATTGCTGAAGAAAAAAATGTATATGCGGTTGCAAAAGGATATGGTGTTCCGGATTATCATCGTAAAGGACGAGCTATGTACGCCCTAAAAGGTGTTGATGAATTAAACAATGAAAAAGAATATAAAGTTGGAACGAACACGCCTAATGATTTTATAAGAAAAACTTACTTGAAAATTCATGTGAAAGGAAAGTATGTGTATTCTTACGACATTATCACTGAAGAGGATATTCCGAAGAAAATAAGAAGGAAATTGGAAATAGAAGTTAAATAAAAGAGCCCACTCGTATGAGTTGGCTCTCCGGTCTATCATTGTTTTAACAACCATTCTTCCATTACTTTCACTGTTTCATCTCGTTGTGCTTTTGCTGTAATTAAGCTCGCATTATCACCTTTTTGATCACCATACATGCCAAAATGAGCATGATTTCCGCCTTTTATCATGTGCATAGTTGTATTCTTTGACATGAACTTTTTATTCTTCTCTATTTTTTCTACAGTTGCTAAAGCGTCTACTTCTCCATAAATAGATAACATCGGCATCGATTTCGTAGAGAAATCATCTGCAGGGTACGAACCTAAGAAAATGATCCCATCTACCTTGTCTTCATGTTGAAAGGCATACTTAGAAATCATAGCTCCTCCCATTGAATGCCCTGCAACATACCATTTTTGAACTTCAGGATACTGTTCCATTACACTATCTACTGCATTGATTCCAAATATCGCTAAATTTAATGGCAACTTAGGCATTACTACAAAGTGCCCATCTTTTGCAAGAGCTTCCCCTAAGTAACTATAAGCCTCAGCTTCTACTTTAGCTCCTTGATAAAAAATAACCCCTACTTTAGCATCTTTCTCTCCAAAAACGATATGATCTTCATCTTTTTTATCATCCACTAACGACAAAGCCTCTTTCGTCGGTTTATAACTAAACTGAGACCATACAAAAAAACTAATACTTCCTATAAGTAAAATACCAAGTAAAGAGTACAGAATAATTTTCATCCATTTCTTCACAAAGATGACCTCCCTAAGATTTATATATTCTATATTTTAGATTATCATTAATCAACATAAAAACTCGAGCATTTTTATTATGCTCAAGTTTTTATTTACGTCTTTAATTTATACTATAAATGGTCCAAGATAAATATGTAGCAAATGTAGACCATAAAAAATATGGAATTAGCAACCATGCCGATACTTTAGATAATTTGGAAGAAACAGCTATGAGAAGTAACGTAGTAATAGCGACTAGTAAACAATCTACTGTTGCTAAAAATAAATTTTTTTGACTGAATTGAAAGTAGCTGAATGCTTGATTGCACATATAATTTAAAAGGAATACAAACCAAAATGTTTTTGGCTTACATCCATATTTGTTGTAAATAATTGCAACCGCTAATGCAATAAGTCCATATAAGACAGCCCAAACTATTCCGATTGTCATACCAGAAGGTGTCCAAGACGGCTTTTCTAGCGCATCGTACCACATACGATCAATAGGAAATAAAATACTAGAAACATAAAACAAACCATACGTTAGTAAGAACACTATAATACTAGACTTTTTCATAAACATTCTCCTTTTTCAATAGAAGGTTTTAGAAACTCTATATGATTATTCTGTCCCTTTAATGGATAACATTCTAATATTTAAATTTCAAATACATATTGTTTAATCTATTTCATACGAATTCTTTCATACTTTTATATGCACAAAGTGCTCTCTCTCGTGCCGCCTTATGATCAACAACTGGCAAAGGATATGTATGACCAAGCACTATATTGGCATTTTGTAACATATGCTCAGGTGCTTCCCAAGGTTTATGTATATATTTATTAGGCATATCTCTTAATTCTGGTACCCATTTTCTTATATACTCCCCATCTTTATCAAACTTTTCTCCTTGTGTGATGGGATTAAAAATACGAAAGTACGGTGATGCATCTGCTCCACTTCCAGCAACCCATTGCCATCCCATTGTATTATTTGCAATATCAGCATCTAGTAGTGTATCCATAAACCATTTTGCTCCTTCCTGCCACGGAATTAACAAATGCTTTACAAGAAAAGAGGCTACAGCCATTCTTGCTCGATTATGCATAAAACCTGTTTGCCATAGTTCTCGCATTCCCGCATCAATAAACGGATAACCAGTTTCACCCTTCTGCCATACTGTTAATAATTCCTCTTCATTATTCCACGGAAAATGTTCAAAGCTCTTATTAAGAGGTTTATATACTGTAAACGGATAATGATATAGCAAATAATAAGAAAACTCTCGCCAAATTAATTGACGTATAAAACTATTCACTTGTTTTTCAAAAAGACTACATTGTCTTTCGGTACTTTTATTTATTAAGTAATGATACATCCACCTAACTGATATTTGGCCAAATGAAAGATAAGGTGCCAACATCGAATGAGCATTTTCATTTGGAAAATCTCTTCCTTCACTATAAGAGGCTAATTTGCTAGAGAAAAATTTCTTACATGTTTTGTATGCCCCTTCTTCTGTCGGATCCCATATTGATTCAATATGGGATGTCCACGGTATTGTCGGAAGCAAGTGTAATTCTGAGACAGATAAACTTAATGTTAAAGAGCTTTCTCCCTTTATATTCTGCACTTTACTAATAGGTTTAGGTATTACCTGCTTTTGAAATGCATTGTAAAAAGGCGTAAACACCTTATATTCAGTGTTATCCTTCTTTTTTATAATCCACGGTTCTAATAATAAATGCGAATTAAATTCCTTACAGACAATACCTTTACCTTCTAACATCATTTTCATTTTTTCATTAGATTGTAATCTGTCCGGATCATAACAAATATTCCAATATACAGCCGTGATACCTAACTGTTCTATGAGAGAAAGTATTTCTTCCTGTGTATTTCCTTTGCGAATTATTAAAGTAGAGCCCAATGCTTCAAGTTGCTTTTGGACATCTATTATAGCATGATGTAACCACCACTTTGATGCACTACCTATTGAAAAAGTTTCATCTTGTACATATACCGGAAGAACCTCACCAGACTGAACAGCCTCAAATAGAGCTGGGTTATCATATAAACGAAAATCTTTTTGAAACATAACGATAATTTTATTTTGCATGACTACCTCTTCTAATTCTTAAAATATAATAAAATTTATTATACTACAGCGATTTATACATAAAAATTTATTTGTCTTTCATAGATTAATTAACTTTTTCAACTATTTTATTAGTAGAAATTTTAGCAACCATTTCTTTTTCACCTGTTCGATCAATCATGAAACCATGAACTTTAATATCAGAAGGTACTAACGGATGATTACGAATCATATCTATACTCTTCTCGATATTTTCACCAACATTTTCTTGTCCACTTAGCCATGCATTCAGGCTACCACTTGAAAATTCAGGCATGCAATTTTTAAAGAGATAGTCTATTTCTCTGTTATTTTTTATCGAATCACGTTGAATTTGTAGATTAACTACATCCGTTGCTTTATCCTCTATTCCTACAACAAAAATTTCTTCCACATTTTCTTCATAAATAGCAATAATAATAGATCTCATTATATCTCCATAAGGATGTACAATTACAGAATCATAGCTGTGTATAGTCAACATGTTTTCTTGTTGAATATTAGTTTCTTGTTGGATAATAGGCTCTATTCCATGTTCAATGTCTGTTAATAATAATACTTTTTTATTCTTTGAATTCATATGGAGCACTCCTTCTTCATTATTGTATTTATAGAACTTTTAAACTAGTAAGGATAGTTCATTATTCATTACATGGTTATGACCAATTTTTCCATTGTCCTTCTGGATCAACACTCGCCAGTCTAACCCATCCATTTTGAACTTTTTCTCGAAATGTGAGATTGGTATTTAGCAAACGCTCTATATATTCAATAGGCGCTTGAATTACAATTAGTAAACGAAGTGGTGAATGATACGTCTCACTATCTGACTGCATAACCGATTGCCAAGGTAAGCCTGGCAACAGGTCACTTGCATTTCCTTGCATAACACCGAGACCTGCCGTTACGGTTTGGGTTGTTTTGTTTCCACTACCATAATAATGAGGCGCTACAGTTGAAGCGTAATATTGGAGATTTATCCACTGAGCTACCGTTCCCGGTCCTGCAATGATGTTAGTTAATATATCGCCACTTTCATCCTGTTTCCAATCATAATTATGAAGGAAAGCCCTTCCTTCTAAGTCACAATCCTGAGTTAATTCTCGTTGCCCGATAATAAAAGATGCATTACGGGCTAATCCCCATTCTGGACGTATTTCACTCCAATCTTCTGCAAATCGATGTGCCTCTTTACTCGGATTTTTTATTTTCGTTTTAAAATTAGGTAATTGTGTTAAACGCTCTCTATTTGCATGTTGGCTGACATTTGGCATAACCGACTCAATACTATCAAATGCTTCTTGCGCAGTTTCCGAAAGTTCTGGGACGTAAATCCATTCCAATTCATCCACTGTTGTTTTATGTTCAGCTGCTGCAAAAATGGTATCCTCCGGAATGTTAATACCTTCAGCAGACAAAGCCTCTCTCACTTCTGGAAGATTACATAAAGTAGCAAAAACTCTTGCATTGAATCCCCCCGCCGCTCCGCCACAAGCACCACATTCAAGCGCTGCAGCATAAGGGTTGTTCATACTTTGACTACTATGGCCGCACATTACAACTAAAGGCGCGAATTTTTCTGTCAATCCCACCATTTTTAAAGCTTGGCGCACATAGTTCACTTTTTCTTCTTTCGTAAAACCGATAGGTATCTCACATTTTGTATCACGAACATGATTAAGCGAGAATGTTGTATCAGGCTTTTGTAACATCGTTTTACGAAGGTTACGAATGAAACTACCTACTCTTCTTGGCACAAAACTCCTTGTCACCATTTGTAAACCAAGTACAGGGCCACTTACCTCAGGTAGTAACATACTTGTCAGTACATTTTGTTTCATCGTTTTAAAAGTATAACTTACTGAGCTGTCTATCTTCTTGCGTTGTTGATAATTTTTAAATTCATTTTCATCCGTGAGCTCTTTAATTTGATGTTTCGGTTTTAATATAACTGGCAAAGAAGGATGACTGTCTTTACTACCTAGTTCACTAGTCGCAATTGGTAACCCAAAGAAACCAGCTATTCCAAACGTTTCGAACGGACCTAATTTTTCTAGGTGGCGACGAAACGGTTCTGAACGTACATCAATACAGAATGCTAATTGAGCTAATACACGTTTTTTATCATTAGTTGCACGTTGTTTAGCAACAATCTTTTCCCTTAATTGCTCTGCATGCGTCTGTTCCCAAGCTTCCAGCCAAAGTTTCCTGCGAATATTTTCATCAAAATGATAAGCAAATGCTAATAATTCACGTTGTTCAGCTGCAGGCATTTGTGACCATTCCCGGGTTGAAATATTCCCCCAATAGATCCAAGAAGCTATAAGTGGGACAATCGCAACTTTTTTCTCAGCCTTTTGATTTTTTATAGGTAAATACGGTTTGACAATGGCCAGCTCCATAGAAATTCGAACTGCTAAATATTCTATGAGAAGTTCCTGCTCCTGAGTCGACTGTTGGGAACGCCATAGTATCATTCCTGCCCACCCAGGCAAAGCAAGCAAGTGTCCTTCAAGGTAAGCTTGCATGTTAGATTCAGAAATTCCTAGTTCACATAACGCTCTCTTTAAAGCTACCTTGGCATCCTGTGGCCAATCCTTTAAAACTTTACGCTCATTTTTACTGAGCGCTGGATCAAATGTAATAAGGTGGTGCCATGCACGATACAAACCTTTCTCTCGATTTGGCATCGTCCAACTTGAACCAGAGTCATCAAGATATAATTTACACCATTTAATGATATGATAATTAAGAATATCAGATAGGTTTTCACCCTTTTGCCTCTCTATAAGTGAACTTACAGGTTGCATAGAAGAGTCTTTCATACTTCCTGTATTTATATAACTCATTTCTTCTGCTAGTTTATTTAATTGTGGCGATGATAATAGACTAGAAGGTAATTCCTCTAATTTTAAAGCTGCTTGGCAAAACTGCTCCGCTTTCTTTCGCGGGATATGAAAAGATTGTGAATCAAGCCAACGAGACAAGCCACTTTGTAAAAATGATTCCTCAATTTCACCTTTCGCCTTTGCCGAATGAATCATAGAAGCACTAGGATATATATCCACATTACGAATTTCTTTTAACCAATTTGCGACTTGTTCAAATGATTGCTTTTCAAGTCCCATCCAAGGGTGATGAGCTGCAAATGTAGCGATCGGCCAAAGTGGTGCAACAACTCGGCTAGCAGATTCAACTAAATTATTCATATTCTTTTCTTGTACTTCAATGTTTGTATCTTTCTTTTTTAAAGTTTCTTTCGTTACTGACGATATGCTCATCACTGATTACCTCCCTTTGATACATAATGTTTCAGATAGCTTGGATGACTTTCTACTGACTTTTGTCTCGCCTCACCTACTCGAACGAACCAAAGATACATTACAGCAAATATTGTAGAGGATTGATTACGAGTAACGAGAGTACTAATAGCACTACCAAATAATAAGAGACATATAACAAAAATAACGGCTGAAGCTGAAGGTTGAACATTTTGATACATGTCAGTATGCAACCATTTATAAAGCGAGTTATGAACGGTAAAGTAAATGAGAGAAAATCCAGCTAAAATAAATACGCCAACAATTCGTCCTATTCTTCCCTCTCCAAAAACAACAAGCTGTTTCCATGAAAAGTACAATGACCACCCTAAGATAAACGCACTAACTAATTGATACCCTTCTCTAGAAGTCGTAAACCAAAAAGCAATCGCTATAAATAATCCGAAAACACGTCCGACCATAATCCATAAATTAGATATCTCTTCATTAGACTGCTTCACTGCCCCAAAACGTTGTACGGAAGAACCAACTTGTAAAAACAGTGTAGCTTTAAACAAACCATGTAAAATTAAATGAATAACAGCCGCTAAATAGGCTCCTAATGCGCATTGAATAAGCATAAACCCCATTTGTGCAATAGTTGATCCCACTAGCTGACGTTTATAATCAACTTGAACTAGGCTAATTCCTGTACCTATTAAGATAGAAATACTAGAGAAAATTAGTAAAATGATTTGTGCAATATCATCATGAAAAAGAGGTGAAAATCTAGTTAACATGATACCGCCAGCATTTACTAAACCAGCATGCATAATAGCAGAAACAGGAGTTGGAGCAACAGCTGACTCAATTAACCATCTTTGAAAAGGCCATTGTGCTGCTGGAATCATCACAGCTACTATAATCAATAAGTTAATTCCTGTTTTCTCCAATGTTCCAAATTGAGCTACATTTTCATTCGTTAAAACTGATGTTAGCTGCCACTGTCCAGTGACTTGAAAAAGCCAAATGATAGCTACTAGCAAAGCGATCCAGCTTATTGTAAATAAATAACTAGAAATTTTTGTTGCTCCGCTAACTACTTTCCACCCTTTATTTAGCCCGATGAGTAAAACCAACCCTATAAGAGTTGCTCCCCAACAAATAATCATAAAACGAAGATCATTACTTAACCATGCAACCGAAGATACACCTGTAGTAAATGTAAAAAGTGCAAAGTATTTTCGATATGAGCGATCTCCCAGTAAGTAACGTATAGAAAAACGCTGAATGATTAAGCCAATTGTAAGAACAAAGAAAGCCATGAACCAAGCTAAAGTATCTAAATGCCAAGGCCCTACAACGCTATCTCCATTGTGATTAACAAGTGCGAGTAAAGAAACCAATGAAGGCAAAGCAGCGATACCAATATGGATATGAACAAAACGTAAAGGTATCCTTGTATTTAAAAACAATAATCCACTTAACGAAGAAGCACTAAGCGCCATAAAAAATAATGTTAACAGTGTTGATGAACTCAGCGAAATTAACATGTACAATACTCCCTTCCAAACGAAAATAACCTATAAAAATTCCTTTTAAGTAAGATAGTTTTTTAAATTCAATTTTCATTCACTCTTTTTAGTACATCGTTTTTTTATCAATAAAAAAAACCGACAACTTCCATAATTCAATGATTTTATATCATCATTGAATTATGGAGATTGTCGGTTTCACTTCAACTAACTTCAATAAAGTTTTTTGAAGAGCTCCCATTTTATAAAGGATTGTATGTATTACTCCTGTTAAAAAGAAAAGTATATTTCTGATCTCCTAGATTATGCAATCAATATATCAATTTATGTTATACGCTATCTTTTCATTAAGAAACTTTTTCATTTAGTCAATATTACATATTAAAAAAATGCTAAAGCCTTAATTATAGCAAACTGTTAAAATGAGCATCTATCAATTTTTTAAAACAATTATAAGATAAACCATATTAAGGAGTTTGTCAATTTCTTTATCAGTTTTTAAGATTTATTATACCTAAATAACTTCAAACTTTTAATTATTAGTATGTTAATAAAGTGCAAAACTTGTAGGTTTCTTAATCCTCCCCTAACCTTAAGGTGTTTTTTATTTTTAAAACTTTTCCTCAAGATTATGAAGCAATTTAAAAATCATTACTCGTTCGCCTGTACGGGAGCTTATATCTGTATGAAAGCTTTTCACTTTCTCTCCAGTTAATTCTAGTATAATCTCTTTTAAATCTTCAATTCCAGATTCAACTAGCTCCGAACGATTTTTCTTTATCGTTAGCATACCGTCTTTTGTTTCGCAAACAGTATATTCAGCCGGCGTTAAAATACCTTGTAAATTTACGATAATCATATCCCGTAATATATCTGTCTTAACGGATATAGACCCGCGTCCTAGGTAGTCCTTTTCCCAGTGAGTAATTGCTTTGCTTATCTCTGATTCAATAGAGCCTTTTGAGCTTTTCATCTATGTATCCTCCTTCAATAAAATAAATTTACAATAACAATATAATAATCCGGATTGATTTTATTTTCAATTATTGAGAAGAATTTATTGGGATTGTTGCAAGGTATCCTTTCATATCATAGCGATTTTTTATATTACAATATGGAATTTTTAATCATTCCCAACAAGATACGCTTACTATAAAGGCTTTGTTGCATAGATTTCTAAAAAGGACATTCCGGAGAAAGTAAGGGAGTTCTTGTGACATAATACACAAATGAAAGAGCCTACTCTGATGAGTAGACTCTTTCTCTTTTTAATAGCTCTGCTACAGTTGAATCAACTGTAGCACTAAAGGCCGTACTCCCCAAACGATGGCATACGATTTTTTCCCATCTTTTTTTCTGACTTAAGTCAATCCGATTATATCATTCTACAGCTTATATATGTTTTTGTATCCATTCATGTATAAATTGTTTTTCACCTGGAGTAAAGGCTAGATCCCCATAACGAATTTTCTCGTACACTTCTACAATTTCATGTGAACAACCGATACGTGTTAACCATTGTTGAATCGTTTCATAGGAACGTCTTTGTTTAGATAATGGCAAATTCCGTTCCCATTTCACTAATTCAGCACGTATAGGATTATGAGGCAATGCATTTATTTTTTTCTTTCCAATAGGAGATTGATCTATTTGGTACGGGAGGGGGTTTTCATCTATCTTATCTTGTAGCAATTGTTTTTTATTTCTTCTGGACTTATAAATGAGTCCAACAATAAATAATATGATAATACAAGAGTAAATTATTATATTATTCTTAGATGTAATTTCTCCCTTTAAAAGAGGAATGTGTGAACTTTCATCCCCCGGTTCTCTAGGTTCATCAATCCATAATTTCCCGCCCTTTTCGTCATCCGATTTATTATTCGCTTCACCATAAAAGTCTTCCTTACCCTTTCCACCGGTCAACGTTTCTGCAAAACCATCTATAAGATAAAATTTTGTGTTATTAATCATCCATTCCTGAAATATTTCGCGTGAATATAGGGCTCCTTGTGTTAGAAAAAAGGCAACAATTATAGTAATACAAAATACAATTAAGCGAAACCTAGCAACCATCCACTTGTCCATACTATCTCCTTTCTATTTTACAACCTGCAACCAGTTTGTTTGCTGCTTTGGTGGATATCCAATTATAAGTGGGATAGCACCCGGTTCTTGCTTTCGGAAACCGGTTTTATAAAATACCTCTGAGGACACAGGCTGGTCGTTTTCCGTAATTGTAGACAACAATTGTAAAGCCTTATATAATTGTGAGCGATTTCCTCCCGAACGGATTTGTAAAATACCGTTATTATGTACACTATTTACCCATAGTTCAAAAGAGCAATCTTGTACAAGTAACTGCTTACACACCCCAGTCGTTACCTCAATTAGCCATTCTATATCTGTACGCCATGTATAAGAATTTTTACCAACAAGATTGAGATAAATCGCATAACGGTCCCCTTGCGAAGGTTCGTATTTTTTAGCACTTAATACTCCTGTTCTTGCAGTTGCTCCCCAATGAATAGACCGAAACGCTTCTCCTTCATATGGTTTTACACCTATAATTTTTGTTTCGTTATATAAAGGCGAAACCGTTGCTGTACGGTACCCTTGTTGCCATCGCTTCGTTTCTGGGATAGTTACCTTCGCGATTCTTGGATAAACATGAAATAAAGGCACTTGTTTATATTTGTATGTATAATGTAAAGTAACGAGGCGAAAAGGATCACTCATTACAATTTCTATATGATCCCATTTCCATTTACCACGTTGCTTAGCTTGCGCATACAAATCAATGACAATCTCCTCATTTTTCGAAAGAGATAATGGAATACTATAAAAGTTTCCATGCTTTACCCAGTTTTCTTTTATATGCCAGTCTATCCCTCTTTGTGAACGAAAGCAGAAATTGAGAAAGGGAATAGGCATTTTCATATCATTTTGAATATATATTTTACAATGTCCCTTTTCATCAATAAAAAGCCGCTCATGATACTGTACAATTCTCCATTTTACTTTAGAGATTTTACTAACATACCAATGGGCAAATCCAATTAATAAAAAATAAGAAAACAACAAAAGAAATACAACGAAATTTTGATAAATTAACCAAAGAATAATAGTTATAATTATAAATACTATAATACTAGATAACTCTGCTATACGATGTTTTATAACGATAGTCTCCATCAGACTGACTCCACTGGAGCTGATACAGTTTCTAAAATTTCTTGTATAACTTGTGTCTTAGTTGTTTTCATTTCTCCTTCAATCGTTAGCGTTAATCGATGTGAGCAAACTGGTTTTGCAAGAAATCGAAAGTCTTCTGGTGTACAATAACTACGTCCATTTAATAATGCTCTTGACTGGGCGGCACGCATAAAAGCTAAAGAACCTCGCGGACTAACACCAATTTCTACCAAATTATGTTCGCGAGTAGCCTTAACAATATCTAATAGATAGTTTTCTACTTCTTCGTGGATTAAAATATTCTGAGCTTGTTGTTGTAAATCTAGAATCTCTTCACATGATAAAACACTTTGTAAAGACTCCATTGGATTCCCTAGACGAAATCTACGTAGCATTTCTCTTTCATGTTCCCTATTTGGATACCCCTGTCGAACAGTTAATAAAAAACGATCCAATTGTGCATCTGGGAGTGGAAATGTACCAGATGATTCCAAAGGATTTTGTGTAGCTACTACTAAAAACGGGCTCGGCAATTTGTAAGTATGACCAGAAATAGTTACAGTACGCTCCTCCATTACTTCTAATAAGGCCGATTGTGTACGAGGTACCGCACGATTAATCTCATCTACAAGTGCGATATTTGCGAAAACAGGACCCATTCGAGTTTTAAAATCAGATTCTTTCATATCAAAGTATTCGAGACCAATGACATCACCTGGTAATGTATCAGATGTAAATTGTAAACGTTGGAACTTACCATCTATACTTCTTGCTAAACTTTTTGCCAATGATGTTTTTCCTGTTCCAGGAACATCCTCTAAAAGGATATGTCCGTTTGCTACCAAAGCAATCATGACTAGTTCAATTGCAGCGTCATTTCCAACAATGATCTGAGCAATATTATTTTTAACCGCCTTCAATATATCCATCTAGCCCTCTCCTTTAATCAAGAAATTCTAACAAGAAAATCTTTATTCTCCCAATTTATTAGTTTTGTAAACTAGTGCAGTTGATATGACGATATTAGTATATAAAAATAAAAACAAAGAGATGTGTTTAACATCCCTTTGTTTTTCAATAAACTACTAATTTTAATGAACCATCTTAAATCGGCTTACCAACTGTACATGAACATCTAAAGACCACAGTAGACCCACAAGATGTTCCAGTCTTACAATCCCAAACATCATAAGTATGATTACCCATATAAGATGTACACTTAGAATTAGGATTGCAATAATATCTACCACTACAATCACATAATATAGCTCCTAATAAACCACTCATTTTAACACCCCCTCTTTAAAGAAAATACCAAATTTTCTTTAAATTGTAAATAATTTATTTTTTAAAAAATTCAAAAAATTATCCGTAGTAACCTCTTAAATCCGCAGTAAACCTTGGTAATCCAGCAATTTGTTGCTGCATATTCACCAAAAGAAATGTAGGAAACAACTGAATGTTATAATCTTTCATAAACTCTGGAGACCCTAAGAGCGTTAGAAAGGGTGATTCTTCAAAATGTTCTATATTTAAATTTTGGTTAATTGGATTATTGACGATTAATACATAATTGAATTCGTCTTTATACAAACTAGCTTCTTCACTAAATTCTTTAATATCTAGTGAACAGTACTGACAATGTACATCAACGATTAACAGAATAAGTGGCTTTTTTAATAGATCCTTTAAGGTAAATATTTTCCCCGAAATAGATTGGAGGCTAAAGTTTGGGGCTACTTCCCCTACTAGACCCGGTCCATTTTTTATTTGGGATCCTTGTTCCCTTTCTGATAGGTCTACTAAAGTTTGTAATAACTGCGCGCGCGTCCGATTCGTTACATATAACAAAATAATTACAAATGAAAATGGAAATACTAGTAACAACAAAATATCCCCCTTTTACTATAGTATCGTTTTAAATTAGCATTTATACTCGCATACTCTATCCTCCTTCCACCGTACATTTTAACATAATGTTATATTATGGGAAGTGTATTTTTAATAATTCTGAAAAATTAAACTATTACTCTTCCATATCTCATTTTAACATGATATTATACTGTTAATAAATTACATTTTCGAAATTAAATACAATATATTGAGGGATTTCTAATGATTAATACCTATTTAACAAGATCTATAAAATTAGTTGGATGTGTATGTAAATTAGAGTTGACACTGTATATCATTATACAAATAATTGAAAGTTTTACGCCGCTACTTTTGCTACTCACAACCCAAAGAATTTTAAACGGCTTACAAACACTTGTGAGTACAACCCATAATTCAACTAAAGAAGTCATGTTCTATTTAATCTTACAATTCATATTAACAATTTCCACGTCACTACTAGAAAAGGTAGAATTGTATTTATTTACCCGGATGCAACAAAATATTGAAATGGATGTTAAAGGAAGATTAACACAACAAGTAGTTAACATAAACTATGAGAACTTTGAAAATCACGAATTCTATAACTTAATTCAAAGATTCCAAGGCGACCTAGGATCTCAATTCCTTAATCCAATGATCCAACTTCTAGATATACTTAAAAATAGTATTATCCTAATCTCTGTCCAAATATTTTTGCTGCAGTTTCATTGGCTATTCACATTACTTACAATACTTTCAGCAATACCAATGTTATTAATGCAATTTAAATTTGGAGAACAAAAATACTTTTTAATGAAATTCCAAACTCCTAATGCAAGACTACAAAACTATATTTTTAATTTATTTACTAACCGCCAATCTAACAAAGAAATTAGATTAAACCAATCTCACAATTATTTATTTAAATTTTGGAGAACTAGTCTAAAAGAAAATAATAGAGCTATTCTTAAACAATTATCTTCACAACAAAAAAGAACGCTGCTATTAGATATTCTTACGGCATCAGTTTATGTTTATTTGGCTATCTATTTACTGTGGATGATAACAAAAAAAACTGTTAAAATCGGTGACTTTGTTACTGTAACAGAGGCCGTACAGCGTTCGCAGGGTTCAATAAACCAGATAACATTATTAATATCTTCTTTACGAGAACGCACCTTATTTTTAGAGGATGTTTTCACTATTTTAGATACACCTGCTGACATTGAAAGGAAGAATACTCTGTTCCCTGTTCCTCAAAAAATGGGAATACAATTTAAAAATGTATCCTTCACCTATGCAGGAGCAAATAAGAAAAGTTTAAGTAACATAAACTTAGACATCAGGCCGAATGAAAATATTATTATTGTTGGTTCAAACGGTTCCGGTAAGACAACATTAATAAAATGTTTAACAGGATTATATGAAATTAAGGAAGGAGCTATTTTAATTGATAATATCAACATAAAGGACATTAATAGGGAGAGTTTATATGAAAATATTTCTGTTGTTCATCAAGATTATGTACGTTACGAATTTAGTGTAAGTGATAATATACGTCTAGGAAATGTAAAGACTGCTGATACTGATTCTATTATGAAATCAGCAGATAAAGCTGGGGCACATGAATTTATTCAAAACTTACCCAATCAATACGATACAATATTGGGAAGAATGTTTGAAAATAGCCAAGATTTATCAGGTGGCCAGTGGCAAAGAGTAGCAATTGCACGAACAATGATTAGAAATGCACAAACCCTTATTCTAGACGAACCCTCATCTTCTTTAGACCCTATTACTGAGGCTAACCTTTTTAAGAAATTAATAGATATTTCCAAAGACAAGACTTCAATTTTTGTCTCGCACAGAATGTATGCTTGTCACATGGCTGACCGCATTATTGTAATGAAAGAAGGTGAAATAGTAGAAATTGGAACACACGAAGAACTGATAGATCAAAAAATGCATTATTACAAGCTCTATTCTCAACAAGCTAATATGTATGAAAAAAAGGAAAGTGTCTATGGAGTGTGAAAAATATGTCAGAAATATTAACTATTGTATATCTTTTTTATGGATATTTATTCCTATTTTCAAGTATAAACAAACTTAAAAACATGGAAGATCATTATAACACAGTTATTCTGTATAAGATTATACCTAAACAGTTTATACGCATTTTTATATGGCTAGAGACTCTATTCGAATTTTTTATAGGCGTTGGCTTCCTTCTTGGCTTTGCAACCTTCTATGTCATACCTGGTGCAATTCTATTATTAATCATTTATACAATTGCTATACTAATAAACCTTGTAAAAGGTAGAGTTGATTTTGATTGTGGATGTGGTGGTTTAGTAGGTGCACATAAATTATCTAAAAATTTAGTTTTCAGAAATATACTTTTGATATTTGTATTAATAGGAGGATTTACAGTCCAACCGTTCTCATTATTTGCAATGGCGTTTGATTATAAATTCTTCCTGATGAACAGTGTGTATATATTAGGAATTCTTGTGACTCTTACTAGCAAAGAAATGTTTGATTTAAAACAGAACATAAAACTATTGACTAAGGGGGAATAAATTTGGAATTAATTTGGGTTATTGCTTATTTTTTACTGTGGGTTATTATTGCTGTTCAAGGTTACTTCATTTATAGCTTTGTAAAGTCATTACGTATTTTTATGAGTAAGGTACAGCTAATTGAAGATAAGAGAAATACTTGAGGGGTGTACTATGAATACATACTGGTTAATTAACATTATTTTTCTATTCATATTAGTATTGGTTGAAAGTATAATTCTCTACAAATTATATAACACTTTAAAATTTTTTGTGACTAAGCTATATAAGATAGAAAGTATTAGTTTTAAACAAAAAATTCAAAAAGGATCTTCAGCTATTCCTTTTAGAATAAAAGACCAATTCAATCACGATATACAGATAAACGCAGCTATGAAAAAACCCATAACCATAATATTTATATCTGCTTCTTGTTCTACTTGTAAGCAATTAATAACTGCTATTAAATATACACCTGAATTACCCATTTATAAAAATTTATTATTTATCAGTCTAGGAAAAATAGAAGATAAATATATTGAAATACTCACCCAAAATAACATTTCATATGTCCATTCAGATAAAATTATAGCAGACTATAATATCCGGCAAGCTCCTAAAGCTATGATAGTTGATAAATACGGAGTAATTTTAGAGGCAAATAATATTAACAATTGGGATGAATTATTTAATATGAAACAACCTGATGCAGCTAGCTAATAATGAATTATTTTATGATCTTTATTTACTAGGCTCCCATATATTTATTAATTGAAAGTATAATTTTATACCAAGGGGTTAAAAAGGAGTTCATCACCTGTATATAGCAGGTAATGAACTCCTTTTATTATACCCCCCCTATTTTAATATGTATTTTAGGAAAACACTGTTCTCTAAAAAAGGTACACACTCTTATATAATTTAGACCTTGTTTCTTCTTTCATGTCACACTATTTCCCTCATTATATTTATAAGTCGCGTACCACCACATACCCATCGATTTAAGAATTCAGTTCCTTTTGTTTTTATCAGCTTACTAGGTGTGGCGCTATCCCTTTATAAATAGTTTGTGATACGAATGTCATTTGAAAATAAGGTCAATATATTCACCTTAAAGCACAAGCTTCATTCACGAAGCAAAATTTCATAAAAAAAGCCGATTTCTTTATCGTATAGGAAATCGACTTTTGGCTTAATTATTGATTTAGTAGTAAAAAAACTTTTTAAGATAATTATGTTTATACTATAGACGTTGATCTTTCTGGAAGTTTAAACGAAAATGATCCTCGTCATTATATACCCCAAATTCATATCCTTGCTCTTTATAAAATTTAATAATTTCAGGAAGTGCTTGTAATGTTTGCGCCTTTTCATGCATTAAAACAACTTCTACTTCTTCTGTTGTTTGTTTCTTTACATCTTCTATAATCTGAGCTGGATTATCTTTTAACTTCCAATCATTTGAGTCTATTGTCCAATCCCAAACTTTTATCCCTGCTTCTACAATTTGATTACGAATTTCCTCTCCCTTTAATCCTGGTGCAGATCCATATGGCGGACGGACTAGTTTAGGCGTTATACCTGTAATATTGTGGATAAGAGCTAACGTTTCTTTCATCTCTGGTACAAATTGTCCTTTTTTGTATAACTTCTGACTATTATGTGTCATACTATGTGCACCAATATAATGCCCTTCTTTTACTGCTCGTTTTACATTTTCCTGAAAACCTGTATTTTGTAAATTGCTACCTTGCATAAAAAATGTCGAGGCAACATTTTGCTCTTTTAGTACATCTAAAAATTTCCCAGTTAATTCGCTAGGACCGTCATCGAATGTTAAATACACAACTTTTCCTACCGGTTTTCCATCAGGTCTTTTCTGTTTTGCTGGTGGTGTTTCCTTTTTCTTTTCTTGTTGTTGCGTACTAACTTGATTACTACTTTCATTAGCTACTCCCTTCGCTGGAGTAGAGTTCCATTTCCCAATTAAGAAGAATGTGAAAAAGGTCGTTGCTAAAACAACTCCTAAAGATATGATTGCCTTCGTTACTACACTTGTTTTTTTCTTATTTTTCGATTCTTTCATGATTTTCCGATCCTTTCCCTATTAATTTTCATATTCATTATTTGTAAGGCTGAATTATTAGTTTCAACCGGTGTTTACAATAAATAGATTAATAGAGATGGATAAAGATAAAATGCAGATAATGTCGATTTCATTTAAAAATGATAAAAACGTGTAGAACAAAAATTCTACACGTTTTTATTTAAATAGAAATAAAATAATACTCCATCTTCTGTATTCGAAACACCATATTCCGCACCATGCAACTCTAATATATTCTTTGAAATAGCAAGGCCTAATCCTGTTCCACCTTTGGAGCGTTGACGAGACGTATCTCCACGATAAAAACGATCCCATATTTTTTCTAAATGTTCTAGTTCAATATGTGCACCTTTATTTTCTACACATACTTTTACACGTTCATTCTCTTCTATTGTAGAAATAATAATATTCTCCTGCTCTGGTGTATAGCGAATCGCATTCGTAATAAAATTCGTTATAACTTGTTCTATGCGATGTTGGTTTGCAACAACCTCAATTTTAGAAAGTTGTTTATGAACATGTAATTGCTTAGCTGTTATATCCGAGGTTAATTGCTCACATATATAATCAATCATCTCATCAATATGAAAGACATCTATTTCCATTTTATACGTACCAGATTCGAATTTTGCTAACTCCAGCATATCTATAATGAGCATATCCATTTTATCTACTTCTTTGGACATTGCTTTAAAGTAATACTCCTTTTTATTACTAGCAACATCATCTTCCAAAATTGAAATGCAGCTCTTCATAATACTTAAAGGTGTTTTTAACTCATGTGAAACACCCGCGATAAATTCTTTACGTGTATTTTCTAATTGCTTTTCTTTTTCTATATCTTGCTGCAATTGATGAATATACGAATGCAAAGCTGTAGAAAGCGTATTAATATTTTGTGATAAATCACCTATTTCATCGTTTGTAGTAATAGGTATCGTCTCAGAGAAATCTAAACCTGCAATTTTTTTGGTAGTGTTATTTATTTGTAATAATGGTTTGGCTATTTTTTTGAGTAATAGAACGATATCAACACAATTAAAATTAGTACAAAGATAATTAAATATACATAATAATCCTTTATCATTTGTACTGCTTCATTAACTGGTTGCAATGATGTCATAGCAAAAATATAGTTTATCTCACCATCTGTAGCTGTTGTTGGTTTGATTAATAGCTTATATTTAATATTATTTTCTTCGTAATCCATTATTTCTGTAGAAGTAGCATCATTAGATTTTTGATTCAATAATAAATCAACCTGAAATTGCTTTATTCTATCTATAAGCACACGATTTCCATATATAAAGTTCGTTCCTACAGCCCCCTCTGGTAATTCCACGTTCTGAATGCTTCCTGCTAAATATAATTGTGAACTTTCTTTTGAAGATACAGCTTTTGGCCCATACAATCTTTCTGACAGTTGCTTGTTCTCCAGCCCAACATTTTTCTCTTTTATCGTTAACATCGCAGGGACTGCTATATCCCCCTTCTGTACTCCATCGATAATAATATGGCTCCCTTGTTCTAAACTATATTTCATCCTTTCTATATCTTCTAAATTGATAAAACTATACAACGGTATGTGAATGGAACGTTCAGAAAATCTCTTATTTTCGCTAGGGTCTAATTGAATTTCTAAAGAGAAATCATTTGCATATTTTATATTACCTGCACGATCTAACGTTGTAATCCATGTCGCATTCTCTTGATAGAAATTTTGTTCCAATTCTTGAATTGCTTTCGCGTCATCCCCAGCTTTTACATATGCTTTTTCAAAGGATTGAATATTTGTTTTAATATCATTCACTTTTCGATTTGCGTAGTATTGCTTAAAAAATATAGTTTGTCCAATAAAAATAGTTACTAAAATAAGTGTGCATAATGCTGTTGTTAATATAAATAACTTTAATACAATTCCTTTTTTCATACTTGTCCCTCAAATTTATAACCAGCTCGTACAACAGTTACAATACAAGCTGCCTTTTGTCCTAATTTATGACGCAAATTACGAATATGCCTATTAACAGTGCGATCATCCCCAGCGAATTCATAACCCCAAATTTTATTAATTAGTTGTTCTCTCGAAATTACGATCCCTTGATTTTGCATGAGATACGATGCTATTTCAAATTCTGTATGCGTCAAATTTATATCTTCTCCATCTATAGTTATTGTACGAGAAGGGAAATGTACATGGATGCCACTACTCGTTAATGTGCCTGCAGTTGATACATTAACAGCGGAAGAATATCGGCTTTCTATTAACCGTTTTTCTCTTGCTAATAAAATAGGAGGACTATATGGTTTTGTAATTTTGTAATTGGAATGAATTTGAATCAAATAAAAAACCAAAAGAAATACTATGATATCGCGACTTAAACTAAATAATATGGTGTATATCAAAAATGAGTTTCCTGAATACTTTCGAAATGGAACAGTAAAAAAACAGTCTCAGTACATCAAAGTTGATTTAGAACACATTATGAATACCTTAAAACCTGGACAGGTGTGAATTTAGGATAATCAAATATTTTACATTTAAATATGATAGAATAGAAGTATATCCAAAACGGAGGAATAACAAATGAACTCAAACACAAAACAGTTTATTTATGATATCCAGCAACGAAAAAACAATTATATAGAAAATGCTTTAATAGCAATACAACACCCTAAAAAAGAGCAATCTGAACAGGTCATTCAAAATATAGTAGAGAAGATGGATATGATGAATAGTCTAGTTACTACGTACATGAGGGTTGAATCTGGATCTACGAAAGAATTAAAAGAACTTCAGAAAGAAATTATCCATGCTCAAGCATATATCCAAAAACGAAAATTTGAAGAAACACAGAGATAAAACCCTGTGTTTTTATTTGATGCTCTATGACGCTAATCTGTTATAAATCAAATTACATGTAATTTGATTATTGTTTTGGCATAATCCATACAATTTGTTGAATACATACAATATATGGCACCGTATCTTCAATGAGCAAATGATCGGGTTTCACATCCTTTAATTTACCTCTTATATTTCCTCTTACAGTTTCAATAACCACATGTTTACCAATTACTGATTGTAATGTCTGATATACATAGGGATTAGACACACTTACCATATTTTGTTTACTAAAGTCATTTCCCTCCAAATAACTCATTCTATAAGACTCCTTTCTAACTCGCATTCTTTCTCCTAATATATGATGTAAATCTTATAAATATGCTAGAAGGATAATTCATTATATGAACGAAAATAACATTTTAATAAGATACGGTTTCTATTGCTAAATTGCTAAAAAATTATTTATATAAAGTTACTTTTACTAGTTAATAGGTGATGATATAAGGATATTTTGAATGTACATCTAAGTTGTTCCTTTCAAGATATGTATCATTTTAAATACGCCCTTTATTAGAATAGTACTCATACTTTTTTTGAGATTCTTTCGTAATACGTGCGTTAAGTAAAATTGCTAGCAATAAAAACACTCCATATTTCCCCCCTGTAGCTCCTATGATAATCACACTACTACAAACAAGTACAATTAATAGGATAAACGAAACTAAATAAATACGATCATAATTCTTTGACATCTTCTCGTATTTTATGCGTTCTTTCCTTGCATCCATCTAAATTCCTCCTTTAAATAATCCATTTCACTCTCAAATAAATCTAGCCCTTAAAAAGGAAACAATCTATCGTTTTAAATAATTAGTTTGTTTTTTATCAACTAATTTATATAACGTAAAAAGAAATCCTACCAATATTAAGCTCTCCACCATGATAATCCCGACCCTCTCCTTCCTTTTAATCCCAACAAATCAGATAAAAGTTATGTATATCCCATATTAGCTGCAATAAGCAAAAAGGATCCCCCTTCTCTTAAAGGCCGATCCTTTTCTCCTTGTATGCAACTATTTTTACCTATTCTTGATTAATTAGAATAATAGCTGGTCCATCTACACGAATTCCACCAACTTCGATTTTTTCATAAGACTCAACTGTAATAGAGATGATCCCTTCTCGCTTCTTTAATTCATTACTTAATTCTTTTGTTAACATTTTTTTCATGTGTGTCTCCTTCTTACTGCTTAATTTACTATTGGTATGTAAATAAAATTTAAATTGGTTTCCTGGTCTGGAAACCAATTTTTTGTAGTTGACCATATGGTGTTACCAGTTCGTTTATCAATTTTACGTAAAGAAGATAAACAATTACTATTCACCGTCTCAGTAGATATAAGGACTCTTACAGATAGTGGTGAGATTGATTGTTTTTTCTTCTAGAAATAATGACTTAGATAGTATATTACCTAAAACAATGAAAGCCCTACCTCTCTTTCATCCTTACGGCTCCTTGTCCGTGCCAGTGTGAATCAGGATTGTAAAAATCAAGTGACTATTTAATCGAGTTATTTGATGAAACTTCAAACGTTTGTAAAAGAAATTTAAAAATAAAAATGGATTAGATTGAAGTAGTAACAAAAGAGGTATTTACTCTAAAAGTGAGTTGAAGAAATTGAATACCTTTGAAATACTTTACTTTTAATAATCAACATATACCCAGAAAATTCAGGATATTTCCGAGGGATGTCATACAGTATTTATAATAAATCTCAACAGAAACTTTTTATTTGTTTTTCAGTGATTCCTTTAATTAATTCTAGCTCGCTGACCAAAAATTTATATGCATCATCCAACAATTTTTTTTCGCTTGTATTCAGTGCTTTTTCCTTCTTTATACGGATTAAATCACGTATAACTTCAGCACCTTCTTGTATTTCACCCGTTTTTATTTTATCTGTGTTTACTTTATACCTTTGTTTCCAAGGCATTAATTCGCCTGATTCTCCATGCTGAAAAATGTGTATAATGCGCGTTAATGTAAGTATATCAATAACTGGGCGTATATTCGAACTCAATATTTTGCCTTTAGGAATCATGATTTGCATATTACTAATGGACATTTTTATGACATAATAAAGTTGCTTTTTCCCTGAGAACTCTTTTTCTTCTATGGCTTCAATTATACCTGCTCCGTGCATTGGATAAACAATGTTATCGCCAATTTGAAACATATAACCCACCTCCATATGTGGTAACCTTCTCAAGCTTAACACATATGTTATTTTTTATCAAATATTTAATAATATCATGAGTTTATTTTTGATGTCAATCACTTTTTTCTTCGGAAGTTAAATTAAGGAAAACAGCCGCAAAATAATAGAGAGCGTTCTAGATTTCAAATAAAAGAAAAGGGAATTCCCACGCGTATATTCTGAAATCTCTACTCATTAACGTAGATCAGTTTTTCCTTGAAAACGGCCAAATCGATCCCGTATTTTTTTCAATCTTACATGATACTCCAAAATCTCAATTCTTGCTTTTTCTGCTAGAGGGGCAATTGGTCGTAAGTCTTTTAACCCCCAATACTCAACCACTACATCAAGTACTTGATCAAAATATTGTAGTGGCCCATAGTTTGCTTCTTTTGCAATCACAGCCATTCTATTTTCAAAATCAGGCATGACGGCACCTGGCATTTTAAAATTCCTAATCACATTGGCAATATGGTAGCAATAATTTGGTTCCAATTCTAAATGTGTTCGAATAACGTCTCGATAAAACGCATAATGAAGTGTTTCATCTTTTGCAAGACGGCGTAATAATGTAGCAAGATCTGGATCATGCTTACTTGCCACCTTAGCTACATTATTGTAAAACACCATTGTTGCAAGTTCTTGTAGCGTCGTATACGTCATGGCTTCGATTGGTGTATGAAAATCAGGCTCAAATCCACACTCAACGACTGATTTTCTTAATTCATGTATACGTTTAGGGTTTACACTTCGAGTGAGTAGTAAATATGTCTCTAATAAATTCGAATGTTGATCCTCTTCTGAGGTCCAAGTATGAATAAAGTCTGTAATAACAGAAAGGGAGCCTTTAAAAGTCGCAGATAAATACGTTGTAAACCATGGTAAATTCACTTCTGTTAATAAAGCTGTTTCAATGGCCGTAATTACACCAGAAGGGAGAGTAACTTGACTTTCATCCCAAGGAACTCTTTTAAAGTCCATTCCCTTATCCCATGGTAAAAACTCATGATAACCCCAGTCTATCTTCTGCGCTCTTATTTTATGTTGTTCATACAGTTCTTTTAAACGTGGTTCTAATCGGAAATCTAAATCATTTGTTAGCATATAAGTGCCCCCTTTTCTTACCATAAATATTCAGCTTATTTTTATCCTTAAAAATTTTCTACAAATAAATATTACTTTCCTTTTTTTAAATCAAACATAACAAACTTGTAACAAAACTCTTTAAGAGCGCTATATTTTCATAGGATTTTTTTATCAAAAGAGGGACCGTTACATCTATTTTTTTATAAAATAGATATTGAGGCAAACAATATGTTAGTTAGTCAAAATAAAAACTAACCTCAGTAAATACAGAATAACATTCATCGATAAAGATACTCGTCATGTTGTAAATTTTGGTGAGTGTAAAAAGGTGCATGCCTATAAAGAATCGTTTTATAATAAAGATTGATAGTGTTTTATATACACTATCAACTTATTTAGACGTAAGATTATAATCCAATATATTAGATTAAGCGCTTGAAAAAAATATAGTTGATGAGATAGCCTTAAACGACAATTCCCAACAAGCTTAATGCACATTGGCTATGATGAGTTAGACCAAATTTTGTGAAACAGTATACAAAAAAGGGAAGAGGCGATAAACATGCAGTCAACAGAAGCGCATATGAAGGAAAAACAACGTAGAGAAAAAATAGAAATTATATTTAGTCACAGGGTAAAAGGGGAGAATTTTTTTCACGGTTCTTCCTATCAATGGAAAAACATTGTATATCAAAATTATAATAGGATACAACAAAAAGAGTTGGAAATTGAACAACTCATTTCGAAAATGGAAAAAGAAGGGATCCGTTTTACGCAGCACCGTTCACTCATACACTATCCCGTCATTGATTTTGTAAAATATATAGCTAAGATTTATAAGGAGCCCCTCGAAATAAAATAATCATATTTATAAAAGGTTTATTTCCGGGGATTTTTTCAACTTAAAACCAGGGGTACCGCCCCATTTCCATCAAGATAAAGATGTATATTCCATGCACTTCCGTTCTTGATGCTCACATGCTTGATATTTTTATTTGTTTTTAAAGTTTGCTTTTGATTAAAAGGGAAAATACACGCTATAAAAATAAAACCCCAATCTCTCCATATTAAAATCGAAAAATTGGGGTTTAGTCACGTAATAATATTTTTTATTTAAAACAAGTAACTGATTAACAATCCTGCCGATAATAAGAAGCCGAAAATCGTATTTGTCATCGCTGTTGATTTCATTGCGATGCGCATATATCCTGGATCCTTTGCTCCTTTTTGGAAACTTTGAATGGCAGAGATTGGCTTTCTCAAACCTAGGAACATAACTAATGCCCAAGGGCTTATATAACCCATCAATACAATCACAGCGATCCATACATAAGCAACGAAAAAGGCTACAGCTAGTGTTACGATTGCTTTTTCTCTCCCAAGGAGGATTACTAATGTCTTTCTTCCACCTTTAATATCTTCTTCGATATCTCGGATGTTATTTGACATGTTAATTGCACCTACTAAAATTCCAATTGGAATGGAAATCAATACACTTTCAATTGTTATCGTATTCGTTTGAATAAAGAAAGCGATAAGTACAAAACATGTCCCCATTAACAACCCAGAAACTAATTCTCCAAATGGAGTGTACGCAATTGGTAATGGACCACCTGTATATAAATACCCAACCGCCATCCCGATTAAACCGATAACGACTAACCACCAGCTGCTATTCATACAAATATAAACTCCAATAATTGCTGCTACTACATACAATAAAAGCGCAACTGTTAACACATTTTTCGGTTTCAATCCATGACGGACAATTCCACCACCGATACCAACAGAATCAGCGGTATCTAATCCACGTTTGAAATCATAGTACTCATTAAATAAGTTCGTTGCTATTTGCAATGCTAAACATGCAACCATCATCGCAATAAATAAAAGCCAATGAATGTCTGTAACATAAAGTGATGCTACTGTTCCTAAAATTACAGGAGAAAACGTCGCCGTTAATGTATGCGGGCGCGTCATCTTCCATATTAATTTAGCGGAACTAATTTCTTTTTCATTCCCCATAACTCTGTTCAATCTCCCAACATTTTAAATATAAATGACTAGCAGTATCTTTCTATCTATTTTCTGCTTCACATCTATTATATCAAAAAAAGAATTGGCGATAGAACTTTCATGCTCTTGCCTGCACCATAACTTTGCATCAAAATATCGTTTTTTCTAATAATAGGTACAGCCGCATGCTCATCAAGCTAACAAAGTAAATTACTAGATATGAAACGATCCTTGTTTCGCATCTAATAATTTATAGATAAGTAGGCATACTAAAGAAGCCTATTAAAACGTGATTTGTTCGCTTGAAACAGTAACGGAAAGTAATCTTTAATTATAAAAATCGTTTTGTATTCGCTCAACTCCTCCTCTTTCTTTTCAAATAGAGGCGTTTAAAGATTTTATATACCATGCATCCATAGTAGAGTGTTCAGAACCTGGTAGGGGTTCATTTAAAAGTATAAATTCAAATTTTTCATATAATAGACATGCAGTTTTTAATTCATGCATTGTTTCTAAATAGCACTTTTCATAATGTGTAGAGGCAAATGACAAAGCTGTTTCCATTAGTTTCTTGGAAAGCCCTAAACCTTGTGCTTTTGGACTTAAGTATAGCTTTTGTAATTCGCAAACTTTATCATGTTCGTTAAACGGTGCTATACCAATTCCACCAACAACTTCTCCTTCCATTTCCACTACCCAATAGTTCGCATGTTTTAGATTATTATAATATTGGTGTAGGTCATTAAGTTGAGGATCAAAATAAGCTGTTCCAGGAAGCGCTAATCCAAGTGATTTTAATGAATCTTGTATAATTTCTTTTACTCTTGCATTGTCTTCTTTTTTCATTTCTCGAATCATCATATACGATCTCCTTCAATTAAATTTTATTAAAGATTACGACAGATTTTTGAAAATGGCCCCTCTAAATGTTGACTAAGTCCACATTTTAAAGGTACAGTTATATTAATATTAAACGTGGACTTAGTCAACTAAAGGAGACTCTATGGATAAAAAAATTATTTATGACATCAGACAATTCAACCGATTCTATACAAAGGTACTTGGTTTATTTAATAATCAAATTCTAGATACAGATTATTCATTAACCGAAACACGAATACTATTTGAAATAAGCGAAAGAACAGAGTGTATTGCGAATACTCTTGTGCAAGAACTTAATATTGACAGAAGCTATATGAGTAGAATTTTACGTAGATTTGAGAAGGAAGAATTAATAGAGAAACGAAGCTCACTAAAAGACAACAGAAAAAACTTGCTCTTTTTGACAAAAAAAGGAGAGGAACTACTAGATATAATTCATATTCAGTCAGATGAACAAATAAATCAATTGTTTAACGGACTAAGTGATAATGAGATTAATGAGATTCGTGTTTCCATGATGATAATAAAAGAAAAATTAAATAAAAACATTAAACAAAAGTAAAAAAATGAATTGGGGTAGCGTCACATATCCATCAACTTAACAGAACAGGTTACCCCTAAAACGGTAAAAGTGAACTTTGGTGCTATTTTTGTTTAGTGGAACTTTAAAATATTAGCCTGATGGTGATGAGGTATAGCCGATATACATGAATATTAGGCTTACAACCTTTTGAACTTATAACTAGGTTTTATTATGTCTATTTACAAGGAACTGGCTATAACAACTACATTAAGTCTTTCAAAAGAAAATCCGTTGCTCAAATGCGAACAACGGACCTTCTTTATATGAACCAATGTAAAACATCCTCGGCAATCTCTTCCGGTCTATCCCAATGCATTAGGTGCCCTGTATCTGTATAAAGTTTAGTCGTAATATTAATATGCTTCCTAAATTCCGCAATCTGCAATTCTCTTATTTCTAAATAATTATCTGGAAGATCACAATACAATAGTAAAATATTGTTTTTAATTTTATGCGATTTCAATGTCTTATACACCGTATATTGAAACTTAATTACACTTCTAGCAGTATCGCCAGTAGCATGCCATTTCACTTTATTATCTTCTTCTCTCATTAAATCATAAACCGCATGTTCTATTAATGGTGACCATCTAGTGTAAACCATTTTTTCTGATTGGATGAATGCTTCTTTACTGCCAAAAATATATTCATCAAAATCTTTCTCGTAATGGGTGATTTCTTCTTCTAATGACCGAGGTGGGCACTCTCCTTCTTTCGCACCTTTATATAGCTCCGCAAAATAATTTGCATTCATTTTACCATGATGATAACCACCATCTAACAAAACCATTTTATTCACTTTTTCTGGGCATTCTGCTGCATAGTGAAGCGCAACGCTTGCTCCCCATGAATGTGCTACTATATGAAATGTTTCTTTTCCTATTCGCTCAAGTAATGCTACTACCCAATTTGTTAAATGAGATGCACCGTAATCTTCATCCTTCCCAAAACTTGGTGTTTTCCCATGTCCAGGTAGATCAAACGATACAATATGATATTTATCCTGTAAAAGTTCCGCTATTTCGATAAAACTTAATTTTGTACTTCCTAAACCATGAAAACAAATGATTTGAGGTTTACTTTTATCTCCCCATTCACAAACCCTTGCTTCATATTCGCCAAATTCTACAAAAAAGTGATTCATTTTCAATCTCCTCTAATTATTAGATGTAAATTAGTTTGTATGCAAAATCGTTTTTTCAGAATAAGTAAATTCGACAAAATTATCCAAATCCCTTTTTCGTAAATGATTTGTATAGAATACGAGAGTTAGAAAGCACCCAACGCTTATCATTTCAGTTAATGGTTAGACTACCTCTTCACGCCTATGAAATTAATATAATTTAATAATTGTAATACACGTCTATCGTATGTGTGATATTAGGTTGTATTCAACCTAATTAATAATAAACGAAAGAGCCCACTCATACGAGTAGGTTTTTTTTCTTTAAAATCTGTAAAACTATGATTACAGTCAAATCACTTCCAAACAACACCTCGCCGCTCGTATTCCATTCTATATTCAACAGCAGCCGCAATTTTAGGACTTGCGAACCTTTCCGTAATCCAAAGACCTAAGTCAACTCCTGAAGTAACTCCTCTTGCAGTAATAACATTTCCTTGATCCACAATTCTGTAAGGAAGAAGCTCTGCCCCATATTGACTCATTTCACTCTGCGCCAAATGATGCATTGTCGCCTTTTTATTATTCAATATACCGGATGCAGCTAGTAACATACCTCCTGTACAAACTCCCGCAACAATCGTTCCTTCGTTGTGCATCTCTCTAATCATTTTAGTCAGAGTACCAAGCTCTGCTTCCTTTCGTGCCCCGTTCTCAGCTTTATGATTCCAGCCACCACCAGGTACAATTAACAAATCTGGACGATTATCCATTCGTAAAAAATCATGTAGTGTAATCGTAACTCCAAACGAAGTAGTAACCTCTTGTTTTTGTTCACTTGCTACGAGTTCAACCGTAAATGGAGCCCCTTCGTCTATTGCTCTTTTCAGTACTTCAAATGGTGCAAAGGAGACAAGTTCTCCGAAACCATCAAACAATACAATTTGTATTTTCATTTTTTGAACACCTCATCGTTAAAAATCACTTTATCGGTTATTTACGAGCTGTAGGCAAAAAATATAACTTTATATAATACTTTAGATAAGACGTCTTGAATTCCTCTAACAAATAAGTAACATACATCAAATGTAAAAATACACATACAAAAACGCTATTCTTTCCTATCATTCTACAGAAAGAATAGCGTTTTTTTTAGATTGTTAGCCTATCTTTATTTATAACTCAACCAAGCGTCGCCCCAGTCGGCATGATCGTTTCCAATACCGTTACCTGCATCGTCGACTACTAGTTTTAATTCTTTCTTACCAGTAAGATCAACATCAACAAATTTGGCCGGGGTATTATAGTACATTGTGCCGCTGTTAAATACTTCCGCTCCATCAAGTAGTACTTTAAACACGACCGAACCGCCTTTACCGCCAGGTTCTTGATCAATTCCTACATAAGAATTAAATTGTTTGTAAGTTGCCTTTGATATATCATAGGTAACTTCTGATTTTGCATGCGTTCCGATTCCTTTTTTATACGTAATCGGGCCTGTCGTTCCGAGTAATGAAATTGGGTTTCCATCGGTACTTTTATCTTTTTGAACTGTTGCCCATCCGGCAGTTGCTTTTACCCATGGAATGTCACTCAGATAAATACCACCAGAAGCGACTTGCACTTTCGTTGAAGTCACGACCGAATTCCCCAATTTTACGGAGACACCAACTTCTTTCATTCCTTTAAACTGAGTTGGCGGAGTGATAACAAACGAATACGTTTCTTCTCCTCCTGCCGGTAATTGAAAGTCCGTTGTTGATGGCTGCGCATTCCATCCTTCTGGTAATTGCAATTCAATTTTGCCAGGTGTCACTTTTTCCTTTATTTCATTTTGAACTTTTACTTTTAATGTAGTAGAACCACCTTCAACAATAATTGGATTTGGTTCTACCTTTGCCGAAATAAGCTTTACTGCTGGAGTTACTTCTATTTGATTCGATTTACTAACCGTTCCACTATCTGTATTTACTTCCGCTTCAATGGCGTACTTGTTAGCAACTATATCAATTGGAACAGGTAAATCCGCCTCAATTGTTTTAGATCCTCCTGGTTCCATACCTTCAAAAGCTACTTTAATTGGTTTCACATTCCAGCTCTCAGGAGCCTTTACAACCACTTCTCCAGAAGAAGATTTCAATGTACCAAAGTTTGATAAATGAGCTTTTACCTTCACTGTATTTCCTGCTGTTACACTGTTCGTAGATTCTAAATCGAAACTGAGCATAGACTCAATTTTATAAGATTTACCTTTTTCCGTTTTAAAGGAAATCGTATCGCCATCCTTCGTAAATGGCACCGGTGTATTCGTCCCAACTCTTGTTACAGTAAATGGTGTATTGAACATCGCACTTTTTAACTTTACATCGTTCCCGTGATCAGAAGTGACCTGAATAACTGTAGGAACACCATTTTTCCAGTCCGCATTAATTGTAAATGCACCGCGTGCTCTTAGTCCTTTGTAAGAACCGTCCTTCCAAGCTTTCGGAAGTGCAGGCAATAGTTGAATAGAGTCGGTATGGCTTTGGATTAACATTTCAGCAATTCCTGATGTCGCGCCAAAGTTTCCATCAATTTGAAACGGTGGATGCGTATCAAATAAGTTGCTGAGCGTACTTCCTGTAAGTTGCCCTTGCAAAATTTTATAAGCATGATCACCATCTAATAAACGTGCCCATAAGTTAATTTTGTTCGCTTTACTCCAGCCTGTTCCCTCATCACCACGATGGTTTAAAGTAACTTTAGCTGCCTCTAGCCATTCTGGTGTTTTGTGATTAATCATACTTCCAGGATATAGCGCCACTAGCTGGGATATATGCCGGTGTGTTTCACCAGGATCGTCTATATCATCCTTCCACTCTTGCACCTGACCGTATCTACCAATTTGAATTGGCGGGAATAATTTATCCCTTTTCGCCTTTAACTCATCTCGAAATACATTATCAATCTGTAAAACTTCACTCGCTTCAATTACATTTGAAAACAACTCGTATACTAACTGTTGGTCAAAGGCACATCCATTAGAAATGCCACCAAGCTCAGGAGACCAGCACGGAGAAACAACTAACTTCTTATTTTGATCTTCCACTAAAAACTTACTATGAAACTCTGCTGCTTCTTTAAGAATCGGATAAATCTTTTCTTGTAAGTATTGTTTATCATCTGTAAATTTATAATGTTCCCAAACGTTTTGACCAATGAAGGCGTTCGCACTAGGTGCCCAGCCCCAGCCTAATCCCCAGCCAGGCGCAGTAAATCCAAATGGATTATTCATCGTATTAACGGTCCATCCGCCGCCCTTAACACCGAAATGTTTTTCAGCTGAAACTCTTCCTGGTTCTCTTAATGAATCCACATAATCCATTAATGGCACAGCTGTTTCAGACAGATTTGTCACTTCTGCCGGCCAATAATTCATTTGCAAGTTAATATTGAAATGATAGTCACTTTCCCACGGTGGTGTGTTCGAATTATTCCATACACCTTGTAAATTTGCAGGAAGCGTTCCTGGTCTTGAAGAAGAAATAAGCAAATATCTTCCGTATTGGAAGAATAGTTCTTCTAAATACTTACTGTTTTCTTTACTGTAAGACGCTAGTAGTTCATTTGTTGGAACAGATGGTTGTTCCCCTCCTAAATTTAAAGAAACACGATTAAATAAAGAGTGATAGTCTTTAATATGCGTATATTTTAAAACCTCATAACTCTTTTTCGAAATAGCAGACATGACTTTTTCAACCTTTTGATGTGGATCTTCTCCTTTATAAGTAGGGTATTTATTTTCATAATCAGTTGCCGCAGTCATAATAATTGTTACGCTATCTGCATTTGCTACTTTTATTTTTCCATTCTCTGCTGTTAACGTACCGCCCTCATTCAGTACTTTGAATGCTGCTTCGTATTTCATTCCATTATTCGTGATTTGTCCTTTCATCGTGATTTTATTATCTACGGACGTTACTTCCCCTCCTTGTGCACTCGTTGGTCTAACATCTAATGAAATCTTTTTCGCTTCACTAGCCGTTAAACGCATGACCATAACGCGATCAGGATAACTTGTGAAATATTCTCTATTGTATTGAACATCTTTATAGTTATAAGAAACAGTAGCAATTCCCTCATTCACATTTAATTCTCTGCGATAATTGGAAAATGAAGACGCATCTGGCATATTAAAATCTAAGTATATATCTCCAAAATTTTGATAGGAACCAAACCCTTTTTGAAGACCTGTAAGAAATTGTGAAGATTCCCTTTCTGCTCCTGATTTATCACCTTTTGATAACTTTTCTCTAATGCTCCCTAAATGACTTGCTGCTCCATCACGATTCCCGAAAGTATACTCACTCGTACTGCTCGGTCCGCCAGTCCAAAGTGTTTTTTCATTAAACTGAATACGTTCTTGCTGGACTCCACCAAAAACCATTCCGCCCATATAACCATTCCCGATTGGCAATGCTTGTTTTTCCCAATCTTTTGCCGGCTGATTGTACCAAAGCGTTAATTTCTTTCCTTCTGGTTTTGGAGTTTCAATTGTAATAGGTGATGTTGCCTCTACCTTACTAAACTCTCCCGTGCTTCCTAAAGAGAATAATAAAGTACCGAAAAGCAATCCCCCTGTTAATAAGTTTTTAAGTTTCAAATTTCCATCCCCTTTTGAAAAGCGAATGTAAAATGTCCCCTTCTACGCATTGACTTATTCTATTCTCCCCATGAAATTCGCTATTCTTTTATATGAAAGTATAATAGGCAAAAAACATTTGCCCATTATACTTCTTGTTATATACGCGACATGATTATCTAGTAAATGCTGCTGTTACACCACCATCAACCGTAATCATACATCCCGTTGTTTTATCCGCCTTTGAAGAAGCAAAGAAAGCAATCGATTCAGCGATGTCTTTCGAATAAATATTAACCAATAATGTTGTGCGTTTACGGTAATGCTCCTCTAACTGATCAGGCTCGATACCGTATGCCGCGGCACGTTCTTCGCGCCATTTTGAACCCCAAATAGCTGATCCTTGCAGAACCGCATCTGGAAGAACTGAATTTACACGAATACCATACTCGCCGCCTTCAGCTGCAATACATCTCGCTAAATGCGTTTCGAGTGCTTTTACAGAGCTATATGCCGAAGCATTTTTCCCGGCATATACAGAGTTTTTTGAGCCGACAAATACCATATTCCCACCAATTCCTTGCTGTTTCATTTGCTTGAACGCTTCACGTGCTACTAAAAAGTATCCCGTTCCAAGCACGTTCATATTTAAATTCCATTCCTGAAGCGTTGTTTCATCAAATGGACTAGATGTCGCAAGTCCTGCATTGTTCACGATACAATCAATGCCTCCGTAAGCAAGTGCTGCCTGTTCAAATGCCGCTTTCACTTCTTCTTCTTTTGTTACATCCATTTTTACCGCGAGCGCACGATCTTCGCCATACTTCTCGTTAATTTCAGCCGCAACTTTTTCTGCTCCTTCAAAGTTCAAATCAGCAAGCACTACATGTGCGCCTTCTGAAACGAGGCAGCGTCCTGTTTCACTTCCAATTCCGCCAGCACCACCTGTAATAAAAGCAACTTTGCGAGAAAATTCCGCTTCAGCTGGTGCTAACGATAATTTATACAGCTCTAACGGCCAGTACTCTACATTGTAAGATTCATTTTCATTTAGAGAAACGAAGCGTCCAAGTGTTGTGGAACCTTTCATTACTGAAATCGCCCTATGATATAGCGCACCACTTACTTTTGACATCGCCACATTTTTACCAGTATTCACCATACCGATACCAGGAATTAAAATAACGCGAGGTGCAGATTCAAACATTTTGTCACCTTCGTATTTGTTACGTTCAAAGTAAGCTTTATACTCTTCTTTAAAGCTTTCCACACCAGCTTTCACTTTCTCTATTAATCCGTCCGTGTCTTTCGTTTGCGGATCCCAATCGATATAAAGAGGACTGCGCTTTGTATGAACTAAATGATCTGGACAAGCCGCCCCAACTTGCGAAAGCTCTCGTGCATTGTGGCTGTTTACAAATTGAAGTACTTCATCTGCATCATCATAAGATAATAGCATTTTCTTTTCATCACTAACTGCCCCGCGAATAATCGGCATTACTTTTGCAAGAATACTTCTACGCTCTTCTACTGAAAGTGCTTCGTATTTTTGACCTCCAAATACAGTACTTTCATTCACTCTCTCATTGATATATTGTTCTGCCTCATTAATAACAGCAATCGTTTTTTCATAACTTTCCTTCGCCGTATCTCCCCAAACGACTAAGCCGTGTTTTTCCATTAACACTAGTTCAGCATTTGGATTATTTTTCACGCCTTCTGCAATCATTTTAGATAACGTAAATCCAGGGCGCACATATGGAACCCAAACGAAACGGTTACCGTAAATCTCCTCGGCAATTTGTCTTCCGTTATGCGCGCAGCAAAGACTAATAATAGCATCTGGATGTGTATGATCTACATGTTTAAAAGGTAAGAAAGCATGCAATAATGTTTCGATGGACGCACGCGGATGCTTGCTGTCAATCATACAATGCGCTAAGTACTCTACCATTTCTTCATCTGGCATTTCTTCGCGCTCCATTAATAAACGAATGTCTTCCATTCTTAAACCAGTAAAGTTTTGTGCTTTCATAGTCGCTAAATCAGATCCGCTTCCTTTCACCCACATGACCTCTACATCATGACCGCGAAAATCTTTTTCCACTGTTTTTACCGATGTATTTCCGCCGCCCCAATTACATACTGCACGGTCTGTTCCAATTAAATTCGAACGATACACTAATTCGTCTACTCCTTGCGATAATTGTGATTCCTTTGTTTCGTTCCATAAACTTTTAACCATATTTTTACCCCCGTTATTTTTTATTGTTTCGGATACGAAAATAGTGTGTATCCGTACTTGCAATTCTTTTCAGCACTACAGTTGGTACAATTTCATTCCAATGCAGAAAAATATGCTCTATAGTAATCCCCCGATATGCAATCAGGGGATCTTATCATTAATGGTATAATGGGCCAAAGTTTTGGCAGGCGCGGTAATCTGCTGCTTCTGGATCTTTCGTTCCGAACATACCCCATGCACTCGGTCTGAAGATATTCTCTTCTTTGACATTATGCATATTTACAGGAATTCGGAGCATGGAAGCAAGAGTAATTAAATCATTACCAATATGCCCGTAGCTAATTACGCAGTGGTTAGCACCCCAATTATTCATTACAGTGTAAACATCTTTAAAGGCACCTTCTCCTGTTAAATTTGGTACAAACCAAGTTGTTGGCCAAGTTGGATCGGTTCTTTCATCCAATACGTCATGAACCTCTTCTGGTATTTCAACTGTGTAACCTTCTGCAATTTGTAAAACAGGACCTAATCCTTTTACAAGGTTGAGACGAGCTGCTGTTACAGGCATATTTCCCTTCGTTAAGAAATCACTTGAGAATCCACCTCCGCGGAAATAGCCTGTTGAAGCTGGTCTCCAAGAAGTCGCTGCTAGACAATTTTGAGCTTCTTCCTCCGTAATTTCCCAAAATGGTTTTATAACAGGCTTTCCATCTTTCGTTTGTTGTCCTGTACCATCAAGCGCAGCGGAACCGGAGTTAATCATATGAATAAATCCATTTGCCGCCAATCCTTCCGGTTTATGCCCTGTCACGCGTTCTACCGCCTCCGGGCTCCAATACGTTCTTACATCTGCAAAAACTTGAGCCGTATTTGTTAATAGATGGCCAAATAACATCGTAACCCCATTTAAACTATCATTTTCAGTAGCCATAATGTATGGAGGACGAATTCCGTTCCAATCAAAGGACGAATTTAAAATTGTTTCCATAAAATCACCATTCGGGAAATGGTCCGTCCATTGGCGCTGCCCTTGGAAACCTGCAGAAATGGCATTATGCCCTAATGCTTCTTCACCATAGCCAAGTTCCTCTAATTTCGGATTTCCAACCATAAGATCTCTTGCAATTAACGTCATTTTCACGCTCGTTTCCCAATCTTTATTCTTTTGCTCCCTTGAGCGTTGCGTCTCTTCCGTATTATTATCTGGGCCTTCTGGACAATACTCCTTCACCCAGTTTAAAGCCATTGCATACTCTTCCTTATCATAGATCTCTTCATCTATCCTTCTTACAAATTCAGACATGTCGATGTATTCATTTCTCATTCCTAAATAATCTTGGAAAAATTCAGGTTGGACTGAACTACCAGCAATCCCCATAGAGACAGATCCCATCGAAAGATACGATTTTCCTTTTAAAGTAGCAACAACAAGACCAGACTTTGCAAATTGGAGTAACTTTTCCTGCACATCTTCAGGAATGGATGTATCACTTAAATCTTGCACATCTTTCCCGTATATGCCGAAAGCCGGAATTCCCTTTTGATTGTGAGCAGCTAGGACAGCCGCAAGATACACTGCCCCGGGACGTTCTGTTCCATTAAATCCCCATACTGCTTTTGGAATATCGGGATTCATATCCATTGTTTCAGAACCATAGCACCAGCATGGTGTAACAGTGATAGAAACACCGACTCCCTCTACTGCAAATTTTTCAGCCGCTTTAGCCGATTCAGCCACACCGCCAATGCATGTATCAGCAATGACACATTCTACTGCTTCCCCATTATAGTGACGCAAATTTTCAGTTAATAAGTTCGCTACCGATTTTGCTAGATTCATCGTCATATCTTCAAGAGATTCACGTACACCATTTCTTCTCCCATCAACAGTTGGTCTTATACCAATTTTCGGTAATTTATTGTAAAATCTATTATGAACAGTTTTCATTTTAAAACCCCTTTTTCATTACATTTTGGTCGATTATTTCGGTAAAGCGGCCGTATGCTTCCTGCCATTCTGATTGATTTTGAGGTTGATAGTATTTAACAGGAAACGAATTTTTAACAATGTCTCTACCTTCCTTTAAATCTTTTATTTTTCCGAGTGCGATCCATTGGGATAATGCATTTCCAATCGCACTCGCTTCAACCGGTCCTGCTATAACAGGGCGGTTTGTCGCATTTGCAGTAAATTGACAAAATAAATCATTTTGAATGCCACCGCCACCCATATGGATAACCTCTATTGATCTTCCAGTTAAAGCTTCTAGTTTTTCTAAAACCCACCTATACCTGAGTGAAAGACTCTCCAAAATACAACGGAGGAAATTCCCTTCCGTTTCAGGCGGCTGTTGACCACTCTTTATACAGTAATCCCGTATTTGTTTCGGCATATTTTCTGGATTGAAGAAAGCAGGATCATCAGGATCTATGAAATGTGTAAACGGTTTTGTATGTCGAATCAACTCTGCCTCTTCTTCGTAAGTAAAAATCGTCCCTTCTTTTGCCCAAACGGCTCTACATTCTTGCATGAGCCATAATCCCATAATATTTTTGAGTACCCGGAACTCGCCATCTGCTGTTCCTTCATTTGTAAAGCCCCATTCCAATGCCTGTTTATTAACGATTGGATCTTTTACTTGAACTCCCATTAAGATCCACGTACCGCAACTCATAAAAACTGAATTTTCTGACTTTATAGGCAATGCAGCAAGAGCACAGGCTGTATCATGTCCCGTTCCAGCAATAACCTTAACAGGCTGTATTCCAAATTCGTTGTGAATCGAAGAAAGCGTCGGACCAAGAGTCGTTCCTGGCATCACAATATTTGCCATGATTTCTGTAGGAAGGCTAAGCTCGGTCATAAGGGCAGTATCCCAATTGCGCTCATGAATATGAAATAGCGATGTCGTTGTACTGATCGTATATTCATTCGCCTTTACACCGGAAAATAAATAACTCAATAAGTTTGGTGTTAATAAAAGAGTTTTTACCTTTTCCATTAAATCTGGATTATTCTTTTTTATCGTATACAGCTGGCAAATCGTATTAATTGCTGCTGGTGTAACTCCCGATCGAGAGAACAAAACATTCGGCGGAATGACTTCCGTGATTTCCTTTAGGCTATCATTTGTATGCGGATCTCTATAAGAATAAGGATTGCTAAGCAATTCACCTGTTTCAGATAGAAGCCCGAAATCAACTCCCCACGTATCGATAGATAAACTTTCAATTGATTTATGTCCGTTTCTAATACTTTTACCAATTCCATTTTTCATCTCCTGGAATATCCTTAACACATCCCAATAATAATGACCTGTTGCGTAAACCGGGCGATTGGAGAACCTGTGAACCTCTTCAATATAAAGGCGTTTTCCATCAAATCCACTTACCATTAAACGCCCATTGGATGCACCTAAATCAAAAGCCCAAACTTTTTCCATTCATTCACACCCTTCAGAAACATATAACTATTCCGCATCTTTTAATAGTTGTAATCTATATTTCTCGGAAGATAGATTTCTTAACTCGTGACATTCATCCTCTGTCAGTACTCTTGGCACTCCTATTGTCGATGCAATCGTATATACCTTTGCCGCTTCTTCTAGAATTTGCATAAGAAAATATGCTTCTTTCATTGTTTTACCAACCGTCAGGACGCCGTGATTTCTCATTACCACTACATCATTTTCTTCAATTACACCCGATACCGCGTTAGCCAATACTTCTGTAGTCGGTATCATATAGTCAAGGTAAGCCACGCTTTGAATCATTGCCGGAAAATCTGGGAATAGACTCGGAATCGTATGGCCAGTACATGATACACCTACCGAATGGCTTGGATGCGCATGTAAAACAGCTGTTATATCCGGACGCTTACGAAAACATTCCAGATGCATTAATATTTCAGAGGATGGTTTTAAATCATCCAATATCTCACCAGTTTCAATATCGACACGTACCCACTGATCGTCTTCTATCTCTTGCAAATCAAAACCGCTAGGAGAGATATACATCATATTCCCATCTCTCATACTTAAATTTCCACCTGCCCCTACGACAAGACCCGTTTGGACAATCTTATTTGCATATAATTTCAAATCATTGATTACACTCGTCAATGTTATACACCTCAGTTTCTATGTTATTTGCACTGCTAGTTTCGTTTTATATTTTATTGATATAGAACTTCCTTAATTTTTGGATCATCGATGTTCTTTTTATCGTACCAATAGAAACCAGTGTCGATTGTTTTTGATACTTGTTTCCCATCTAAGTTTTCAACAGCGGCTTTCACAGTTTCATAACCAATTCCAATTGGATTTTGTGTAATCGCACCTGCCATTACTCCGCTCTTAATCGCATCAATTTGTAGTTTTCCAGAATCAAAGCCAACTACTACGACACTCTTTTTGTTCAATTCTTTCACAGCATTTACTACACCGATTGCAGAACCTTCATTTGTACCGAAAATCCCTTTTACATTTGGGTGTGCTTGCATAATTGCTTTAGCAGCGTCAGTCGATTTTAATTGGTCACCGCTACCATATTGAATGTCTACAATTTTGATGTTCGGATACTTTGATTTGATTGTATTTACAAAGCCATCTCGGCGTTCAACACCAGTTTTACTTGTCTGATCATGAGCAACTACTGCTACTTCCCCTTTTTCATCAATTAATCCAGCCATTTTCTCAGCTGCAAGAGCCGCTGCCGCTTTATTATCTGTTGCAGCTGTTGCTACAGGTATATCTCCTTCAACACCTGAGTCAAATGCAACAATCGGAATTTTTTTGTTTTTTGCTTGTTCTAATAAAGGAAGAGCAGCCTTAGAGTCTAATGCAGCAAAACCAATCGCATCTGGTTTTTTATCAAGCGTGCTACGTAACATTTCAACTTGTTTATCAACCTGTGCTTCCGTTTCAGGACCTACAAATGTAATATTCACCTTATATTCATCTGCTGCTTGCTCAGCCCCTTTTTTAACTGCTTGCCAGAACTGGTGCTGGAACCCTTTTGAAATGATCGCAACATAACGTTTACCGTCATCTTTTGGAGGAGCACTACTATCCTTACTTCCCGTGCTTGCATTGTTTGAAGAACACGCTCCCATAAACATTGAGATTGCGAGAATTGACGATAAAACGATGCCTTTTTTTGCTTTTTTCATCTAAAATTCCCCCTATATATTGTTTTATATTAAACGCAATATCTCAGTTAATTCTTCGCTTTTTTGTTTCGCAACACATCTGCGTAAACTGCTAATAAGATAACAGCCCCAACAACTACTGTTTGCCATTCTTGCGGCACTGAAAGGATTTGTAGACCATTTGTTAACACACTCATAATCAATGCACCAATCACAGTACCAAGAATTGTTCCTTTACCACCACTTAAAGACGTTCCTCCGATAACGACTGCTGCGATTGCTTCCAATTCATATCCTGCTCCTAAAGCAGGCTGAGCAGAATTTAAACGAGATGCCATTATAATCCCTGCAACACCAGTAAAAACACCTGCAATCATGTAGATAATTATTTTCCACTTATCTACATTCACTCCAGAAAGACGCGTTGCTTCTTCGTTACTTCCTAGTGCAAATGTATACCTTCCGATTATCGTTTTATTTAAAATTAAGCTTGCGAAAATGGCCATTCCAAAAAAGATGAAAACCGCATTCGGAATAGCAAAACCAGGGATAATAGAACCCATCGCAATTTTGTTAAAGCTCGGTATAGAAGTGAAATAGATTGGAGTGGCTTTCGAAATAACAAGTGCCAATCCTTTCGCAATCATCATCATCGCTAACGTTGCAATAAATGGTGGAATCTTCAATTTTGCAATCGCAGCCCCAGAAACCAAACCTACTACCGCACCTATTAAAATACCTCCGATAACAGCTACCCAAACCGGTAAACCTAAATTGACAGCAAAAACGCCTGTCATAACCGAAGACAAAGTTAGTACGGTTCCACATGATAAATCAATTCCACTTGTAACGATAATCATCGTTGCCCCTAAAGCAAGGATGCCTGTAACAGCTGTCGATAAAAAGATTCCTATAATGTTATCAAATTGCAGAAAATTAGCTGAAGCAATTGAAAAAATGAAAACAAGTACGATTAAACTTGCAAATGCTAGAAGCTGCTGAAGAGCATTTGAATTCATCCCTTTCCTCATCTTCCCTTCAACTGGAAGTTCGACTACCTTTTGTATTTCCATTCCTGTTCACTCCTTTATCATCCGTTAATATTCATTACATAATTCGTTTTGTTGCAAGCGTCATAATCGCTTCTTGCGATGCTTTTTCATCATTTTTCAATTCTCCAGTTATCTTTCCTTCACACATGACAATTACACGGTGACTTATTCTTAAAATTTCAGGAAGTTCTGAGGAGATCATAATGATCGATTTTCCTTGCTCAGCTAAATCGTGTAGTAACTTATAAATTTCGTCTTTTGCCCCAATATCAATTCCGCGTGTAGGCTCATCAAAGATTAAGATATCTGAATCTCTAGTCAACCACTTGCCAATAACTACTTTTTGTTGATTCCCTCCTGAAAGGTTTTTCACTAATTGATTACCTGACGGCGTTTTTATTTTTAACCTTTTAATTAATTCATCAGACTGTTGATCAATTTTAGATACATGCATCAAGCCAAGAGGTTTTACATAATCTTTCATGGATGCCATGGCAATATTTGTTTTGACATCCATCCCAACTAGAAGCCCAAACTGTTTTCGATCTTCGGACAAATAGCCAATTCCATGTTGTACTGCATCAGTCGGGCTTTTGATACTCAACCTTTTTCCATTTATGAAAATCTCCCCTGAATCTAATGGATCTGCCCCAAATATGGCACGGGCTACTTCCGTTCTTCCAGCTCCCATCAATCCAGCGAAGCCAACGATTTCTCCTTTATACAGTTCAAAACTTACATCCTTTATCGTGTTCCCTCTCTTTAAATTTTTCACTTCAAACACTTTTTCTCGCGTTTTCTCTTTCATTTCTGGTTTTTGATTGTTATCAATTTTTCTTCCAACCATCATAGAAATTATTTGTTCAATCGTTGCATCTTTCGTGTTCATCGTTCCTACGTATGTACCGTCTCGCATAATCGATACACGGTCCGTAATTTTCTTTAGCTCTTCCATACGGTGAGAAATATAAACAATCCCCACACCGTCCCCCCGTAATTTCCGAATCATAACAAACAATGAATCGATTTCAGTATCCGTTAAGGCTGCGGTTGGCTCATCCATAATCAATACTTTTGAATCAAAGGAAAGAGCTTTAGCGATTTCCACCATTTGTTGTTTCGCAACTGTTAAATCCCCTACCAATTCCCTTGGATCTAAATGAATGTTTAACCTTTCAAATAGTTTTTTCGCCCTGTTATTGAGTTCTTTTTCATCTAAAAAAAGATTAAATAGCCCTTTAGGTTCTCTTCCAATAAAAATGTTTTGGGCAACTGTTAAATGCGGAGCTAAATTAAGTTCCTGATGAATAATACTGATCCCAAGTCTTTGTGCTGCTTTTGTATCGGGTACCTCTATTTCTTTTCCTTCGTATGCAATCGTTCCAGTATCCCTTTGATAGATCCCTGTTAAAATTTTCATTAATGTGGATTTACCAGCTCCATTCTCCCCCAAAAGCGCGTGAACTTCGCCTTTTTTCAATTCAAACCGCACATTAGAAAGCGCTTGCACACCAGGAAACGCTTTACTAATTCCATCCATTTTCAGTAGCAATTCACTCACCCCATCACCTACTACCCTATGATTTTTTAAATGAAACAATATATAAGTTTCATACTGCGCTAATCCGTAACCACGCCCTTTTTTAAAATGATATTGGCATAAAGAGCACTCTCACTCGTTGCAACAATTGCATAAGCTTTCTTTGCTCTCTCATAAAATGCAAAGCGGTCAATCATCTCAAAACTATCAAAATGAGTGTCATATTGTTTGATCACTGCATCATACGTTTCCCAAATGACGGGCGTGGTAGGATCCCCTTGTACAACCTTCATTAATGAAACGGAATGATCGCTATACGTATCGAGCGGAAAGAACTGCAAAATCGCCTGTAAAACTTCAAGAACCCCATGCCCTTCACACCGGATGAGCTTCGCCCCGCAAGAGGCAGCGGGGAAATTTCCATCCGCTAAAACAATCTCATCCCCATGCCCCATTTCTAAAAGAATTTTCATTAAATCTGGACTCATTATTTTCGGTATTCCTTTTAGCATTTCTATCTCCCTTCCAATTTTTATCTGAACGAAAATCATTATTTCTAATCGTTTTAACTACTTACACTTTGTGCATCTATTAGTAATTTCGGTGTAAATATTTCATTAAAAGGACCTTCTTCATTATTTAAACGCTTTAGTAAAATATCACCTACTCTTTCTCCCATTTCATATGGTTTGTGAGCTACTGATATAATCCCAGGTGCTCGTAATAATTGCGCTGCTTCCACATCACCAAATGAAGCTACCACTATGTCCTCTGGTACTGAGTATCCTCTCTTCGTTAATTCAAGAAGAACACCGAATGCCATTTCATTGTTCAAAGTTAGAATAGCTGACGGTTTCTCAGTGAAATTAAGAAAATAATCAACTGCTTTCATTCCACCTTCTCTTGTGAAAGTGCTATTAAACGTGTAGTTTTCATCTTCATGAATCCCGAACTCTTCCAAAGCTTTTTGAAATCCTTCATAGCGCTCTTTACCTGTACTAACGTTCAACAATCCATTCACAAGACCAATCGATCTATGACCCTGTTTTAAAAGATAACTCGTTAATGTATAAGCACTTTCAAAATTACTTTCTATAACCGAATCTAATTTTGGACCTCCAATCTCAACAGTCCGGTCAACTAAAACAATTGGTACACCGGCTTGATGAATACTTCTTACTCTTTCTTCACAACCTCCAGCAGTCGCCAACACAATCGCATCTACCCGTTGTTCCACTAGTAGCTGCAACAATTTATCCTCTTTTTTAGGATTTTCATGACTACTACAAAAAATAAGGTTATAACCCTTTTGCTGTACAATATCTTCAATCGCCTTTGAAATTGTCATGTAATACTGGTTTGTGATATCTGGAATCACAACACCAATCGTATATGTTTTATCTTGCTTTAAACTTCTAGCAATCGCATTTGGTTGATAATTAAGTTTTTTCACAGCTAAATAAACACGATCTTTAATGTCGTCACTTACAAATCCGCTTTCGTTTAACACCCGAGATACTGTAGCTGTAGACACATTCGCTTCCATTGCAACATCTTTAATTGTAGACTTAGCCATTTCATCACTCTTTCTAAGTTTTCAAGAAATCGTTTACTTCAGTTTCGTTTAAAGCTTTATTTCATCCATGTAAACGATTACTTAGTAGTTTACATGGATAATAATAATTTAATTTTCGAAATATTTCAACACTTTTTAAAAACATTTTTTTATAAAAAATACGACTATACATCAGATAACCTGTAAAGTGTGCATGAGAGCATTTTTTTATGATTAAATGGGACTTTTTTAGACTTATATTCTATAGAAGGAATGCTGCAACATCGTTCTATTACGAAGATTCATATTACATAAAAAGAAAGAGCCTACTCGTGTGAGTTGGCTCTTTCTTTACTTACTAATACATATAGATTTTCTCCCCTTATTTTATAAACTCTCAAATGTTCTACTAATTCATTCTCTTCACCTAATAGACTCGTCGTTTTTTTAACGAAGTTCCAATTTAAACTGCCGGATAACCATAGTAGTGAAGAAAGTCTTTTATAATCATTTAAAGTTAAAATATTATTAGCTCCATACCCTTTTAAAAATGCTCTAGCAACTTTCGAACATACTACATGTGACTCTATTCCTTCTTTCCGGGAATACCACTTTATTAAAAAGGCTAGTCCTTCCATACGATCAACATATCCAATCGATTCAAAATCTACAATTCCTTTTACACATTGATTTAAATCCCATATGACATTTAAAGGATTTAAATCAGTTTGTACAATGAACTCCAAATTACTCGCATGTGCGCATTCTATATGATACTTAGCGAGATCTATATACCCTCGCAATTCCTTACATGTACCACCCTTATTTTCTAATAGCTTTATAAATTCACCATATCCATCTAAATGAGATTTCTTTTGAAAAGTCGAGCTTTGAAACATACTAGAAATATCATGTATCTTTCTTGCTTCCTTTCCGAAGACTTCTGCCATCGTTTCTGTACAATGAGTAACATGTTCCCCTTCCATCCAAGTAGACAATACAAACCGGTACTGTTCCTCATTCCAAGTGACACATGTAAAGGAATCTCCCGCCCTATTCTCCTTAATCTGCATAAACGGTATTCCATGCTCTCGTAAATAATACGTAAACCGTACTTGCTCTTTCAATTGTTCATTTGATAACGTTCCAAAGGCTGGATTGATTGTTCGATCGCTATTTATAAACCGTGCGGAATACCGATTCCCATTCACCATGATTTTATAGTGTAAATCTGTATGCCAACTGTTCTTATGTAGTTCTTCTTCAACTACTAATGTACGAATTTCTTTAAAGTAGTTTATTACTATGTCTTTTATTATTTGTTTCATACTATTCTCCTTTCATACAAAAATTCATTTTTGTACTTCCTAATAAAAACCTTTTAAAGTGAGAATTTTTATGATACACCTAATGTATTCAAATAGAGAATCCTATCCTACTGTGAGTAATAATGCAGTTATATAATTTTGCCGCCAAAATTACAGTAGCCTTCTATTTATGTAGATGAAAGAAGGCTACTAAATCTTTTTAAAAATCTAGTTATTTCATAGTGAATGTATTATTGATTAAATAATACATTTGTTTAATACAAGTACTAAATCAGAAAAAATAACCGTCATAATGCAATTAACAAATTGAGGATTTTCATTTAAACTTTATAAAACTCAAATGTATTTTTCTCTAAACATATTGTTTCATCAGAAGTTTTGATAATTATATCAAAACGCTGACTATACGAATGCATAAATACTTCATATTGAATCCGGCGTTCTTCATGAGACTGCCTTAAATAATTTATATCGGCTCCCCTTTCAGCTATATCCCGGCTTGATCTTCTCATTAGTTCCGTTTCGCCATCTGTATAAAAATAAATTTTCAAATCAAATAAATCAGGATTAATAAATGCGGCGCTCATTCCTTCCACAATCGTTACTTTATTTTCCGAAGAAATCAACTTACTTTTCATATAATGCGTATCTATCGTATAAAAATCTAACCCCGCTCTAATCATATGAATATCTCTTTCTAAAGCTGCCAAATGGTGCGCCGCTGGATGACAAGCTGTCATTTTATAACGATGATTTTCATTTTGATATGTATAGTGAATCACTGCATGCTTGCGGATATCCGAACTAACAATGTAAGGATCTGTATTAATATAATTTACTTCATTTTGATTTAGTAGCTTTACGAGTCTATTAGTAAACGTCGTTTTTCCAGCTGCACCATGTCCTGAAATACCGATAACAATTTGTTCATCTCTCATCTTTAACCAATTTATGATTTCTTGTAACAACTTATCCATCATTCTCCCCCTTGCGCTAATATACTACCCTTTATTTTAATATCCAAAAATCCTTTTATTTAATTATACATAAAAAGGAAAAGATAGTGTGATTATTCATCATACCATCTCTAATTCTAAACAACTTTATGATCTTTTAAATGACTTTATTATTTGTGAACACCTACATGATTAAATACATTTCTAACTTTATCAATCCAATAGAATATCCTCTATTTTTCGGTAATTTATGCGAACCAATACAGTCATGACTAATAAAGGAAAGAGCCAATCTCCTATATGATAGAAGATTGGCTCTTTCCTTTATTTATTCCCCTGTTTCAGAAAATCGCTTTATACGTTCTCCAATTTCATCGCGAACACGTCGAAATTCAGACCATTCTTTTCCTGCTGGATCATCGAATCCCCAGTGAACACGATTTACGTGCGGAGGTGTCGAAGGACAAACAGAATCTGCATGACTACAAAGGGTAACGACTAAATCAGCGTTATTTAAAATATTTGCATCAATCATATCTGATGTTTGATTCGTTATATCAATATTTACTTCGTTCATCGCTTTAATCGCATTTGGATTTACTCCATGTGCTTCGATTCCTGCAGAATATACATTCCACTTATCTCCTACATATTGTTTGCCCCATGCTTCTGCCATTTGGCTTCGGCACGAATTTCCTGTGCATAAGAAATAGATTGTCTTTTTGTTTTCCATGTTGTTTTCCGCCTTTATTTTTAAATTATACTGGTTGATCATTAAAATATTTACGCTTAAACCAAAAAGCGACGTTTACAAGTGCAATCATTACAGGTACTTCCACTAACGGCCCAATAACAGCTGCAAATGCTGCACCTGAATGAATACCAAACACACCAACTGCTACTGCAATCGCTAACTCAAAGTTATTACTACCTGCTGTAAATGCTAACGTTGTAGTCACTGGATAGTTTGCACCAATTTTTCTTCCCATAAAGAAAGAAACAAAAAACATGACAATAAAATAGATTAATAACGGAATTGCTATTCTTACTACATCTAATGGTACGCTAACAATCATTTCCCCTTTTAATGAGAACATAACGATGATTGTAAATAGTAATGCAACTAATGTAAGTGGACTAATCTTCGGTATAAACACCTTTTCATACCATTGTCTTCCTTTTAACTTAACAAGTACAAAACGTGTTAACATACCTGCTATAAAAGGAATTCCCAAGTAGATAAATACGGATTTTGCCACTTCTACCATTGTAATATCGACAATAGCCCCTTCAATTCCTAACCATTCTGGAATGACTGTTACAAACACGTATGCATAAACGGAGAAGAATAACATTTGAAATACTGAGTTAAAAGCCACTAAACCTGCTGCATACTCTTTATCCCCATCTGCAAGGTCGTTCCAAACAATTACCATTGCAATACAACGTGCTAAACCAATCATAATGAGTCCGACCATGTATTCTGGCTTATCCGGAAGAAAAATAATTGCTAGAACAAACATAAGTACAGGTCCAATAATCCAGTTTTGTACTAAAGATAAAACCAATACTTTTACATCTTTAAATACTCGGCCCATTTCCTCGTAACGAACCTTTGCTAATGGTGGATACATCATGACAATTAAACCGACAGCTAGCGGGATAGACGTTGTTCCAACTTGTAATGTATTCAGTCCTTCTACTATACTAGGAAATACAAACCCTAAACCAATCCCAACAGCCATAGCTAGAAAAATCCATAGTGTTAAATATCGATCTAGAAAAGATAAACGTTTCATTTTATTTTCCATCTCCTATTAACAACAAGAATTTTTTTCTACTACGTTAGAAGTCGTGCAACAAGATGACTCTTCAATTGTATGAACATCACTCTGTGCTTTTGTATAAAAGAATTCCCACTCGTTCCCATCAGGATCCGTTACCCAAAACTTATCTTGAACTGCATAGCAACAAGTCGTATCCATCTCATCACGCGCAAAGAACCCTTCTTTTTCTAATCTTTCTTTATGAAATGTAATTTCTTCAGCTGTATCCACTTGGAAACCGAAATGATTTACTTGATTTCCCTTCACTTCATCTCGTACGTTCAGCGTGAAATTAAGTCCTGGCGTCTCTAATAAAAATTTTGCATAATCCACTTTCACCTTAACTGGTGACACACCAAATACCTTTTCGTAAAATTCGATAGACTTCTCTAAATCCGTAACATTTATACCAACGTGAACATATCTCATAGCAACTTCCTCCTCTTTATATGTTATTAATCAATTTTTTTTGATTAATAGTACAAAATTTTAACAACAGCTACCTTTGCCTGTTTTTCTAAAAATACAGCACAATTCTTCTGATAATAAATTATTTACTTCCGCATCATTTAAATCATAATAACTCCACGTACCTTTTGTTTCTTTTACAATTAAACCTGCATCTAATAAAATCTTTAAATGATAGGACAACTTAGATTGCGTCATTTCAAAAATCTCTGTTAAATCACACACACAAGTCTGGCCTCGCTGACAAAGTTCATACATAATCTCTAAACGCTTCTGGTCTGCTAATGCTTTGAATTTTTTCTCATAGAGCTGAAAATCTTGCGCCACTGTAATACCCTCTCCCTTCATCAACTTTTTTTGATATTTATAGTATATATGTAGATGAGTTCTATATGCAACTAGTTCATCAAGTTTTTTTGATTTAGCAAAAAAACTTCCTCGCTTCATATCTTTTTACAACTTAATAGTTAAAATATTTCTGAGGAATGGAGTCTCTATAACTGTTTTAAATTTTAATTTGACCATTATAGAGTAGTGCCCCATCACCATCAAACTAAGAAAAACAAATACCCCCAAATGAAAAAAATCGATATAACTCTTCGGCAAATAAAGATAACTCTTGTTTTTCTTACATATTCATAAAAAGCACGTCACCCTTTCTCATTAACATAAGAGAATAGTAATGTGCTTTTCATTTCAAAAATAGTCTAAATCCTTAAGTTGATGGTTGTGGAGCGGAACCCCAATAAGAACGGTATCTAAGGGTGTATGAGAGGTGTTAGTTCCATTCCAAAGGCCTCAGCCGACGATTAACTCAAGTACCGATTTCGGATGACCCCCATGTGATGAAGTTCGTGTCCTGCGATGCCGTACGTGAGGGCGCGCACCGTAATACCTAGGTCGTTGGCTGTGCCCTTGCGGGTCCACGCCTCCATCGGTAGCCCACGCAGCAATGTGATCGTTGATTGCCGTACGGCCCGGTAGTCTTCGGCCAATTGCGTGGTTGTCCAACTTCCGAAAGGAGGCATGAACAATTCCTGATCGAAACCAGTCAGAGGCGTCTGGTCACCTCTTGCGAACCGGAGCAGGCGATAGGTCATGACACGTTCCGCATCTGCAATGTGGCCCACGACTTCTTTCAGCGTCCACTTTCCTTCCGCATACCGATATACGGCCTGGCTTTCGGTCAACGATGCCAGGAGCTCGGTCATTTGCTTTTCCTGGGCGAACAGAATATCGATGATGTTACCGTCCGGCACCAAACGGATATATTCGCCGGAGTTCCCGGCGTATTCTTCTTCTGAAGGTCTTTGATTCATGCGTATTCACCTCTTTATGTACATATAGAAAATTATAGCGCTCGTCTATGTCTAATAAATTCGCGAAATGATAGAACTTCCCTTCTAATAATTGAGGATAAACAACTATTTAGTTGGTCGGTCGCCACAATATCCTGATTCGTTAGCACAATAAAAATTATCTGTTATACAATATTTCGAAATTATTAATATATATAGGTAACACTTTCTTTTTTTATTTAAAGATGAATTTTCAATTATATTTTGAAATGAACCGGAGTAAAACACGCTAATCTAACTACTTTTTCATACAAGATGTTATACAAAAAAGAATAGCGAAGATCCCTAGAATCCCCGCTATATCAATGATGTATAAAATCTTGTGTAAGAGATAGATAGACATAGAGACAAAAAATTTAGTAAAAACAAGGATTCTATGAAAAACTTGCTACCGATAATAAGACATTATGTTAATCTCACATGTATAGAATATACAACCAAAATCAAACAACATATCATTTCTCCCAAGTGGTAAAATAAGGAAAAGGGGGCGAAAAACTAATGGAAGACTCTATGTTTGCGTTTCGAGTTGTTTTCAATGCACTAACATCATTCTTTTCCAACGGGGTCTGGGTCGTTTTGTTCTTCTTCTTGTTAAATAAAACGTATGAAAACAAAACTTTCAGAACAGCATCGAGTATTATTACTGTTGTTGTCTTAGTATTTTATTTGTTTTATTGCATTCGGAATAGCATTTAATGCCTTTCTTTAAATAAGAGAGGTTTACTTTACTTCCAATACCGAGAATTATGTAAATAAGCTGTCCATGTGGACCATAGCCATCAAGTTAAAAAAATGAGTCCGATGCCTTTTGGCATCGGACTCATTTTTTTACAATAGGGAGTAGAAGAGTACGGTTTTGGACATACTCAAATAAGACTCTCCGGATTTCGTATTTTTTATACGGCTTTGTGAAGTCTTTTCGTACATTCTTGAGTGATACTAAGGATATCGAACGGTGTACGACACTTATACCTTCGTGCTTTTCTTCCGTTTTTGACAAGATCCTGAAAGAGCCTGGTTAGCACTGATACAGGATGTTGAAAGGTTGTGAAAAGCACGTCGTGTATACTAGAGAAGTAAATTTTGACGATATATGTACACTTATACTCACTAACCTCTTTTTGTTTTTTCTCCCATATAAGTCTTCTCATTCGATATGTAATGCTAGCTACCAAACACAAACCAATTAATTGCCCATATAAATGACATTGAAATCGTTCCAGTTTCACAGGTTTCACTTCATGAATTTTAAAAATAGACTTCCATGTTTTAAATATAATTTCAATTTGCCACCGTAAAGAATACAGTTCATACACTTCATTGTGCGGAAGGTGTTTACTAGATACGTTCGTAATAAGAAGGTTGATCCGACTTGCATATTTCGGCATCCTCTTTTTCGCTTTCTTGTGATGTTCCAAACGTTTCGCCCACTCAGTTTGTGTTAGACGATATATGACAAGGCGTGTTTTATGTTTTTGGCGAAGTCCTATATAGATTTCTGGTAATTCTAATATTTGTCCTTCAGCTAGATCTTTCGTCAATTTTTCTAAATCGAGAAGAGTCCATTTTCCATCTTTCTCTTTTTGATAGACTTGTGTATTCCAGCGAATACGTGACACATAAAATGCTTTTCGATCCGCAATTTTTTCTAAATCATAAATAGAAAAATAACCAAGATCACGAAGAGAAAGTTCCCCTGGCTCTAATGTTTGCGTACGTTCCTGTCCATAACGGCAATCGCTACTTGTTCCATCGCTTACAGCTGTTTCTAAAAATTCTCCAGAAATCAGTTCATACTCTAATTGAATTTTCACACCAGCTTCTGAACCACCACCCCCTATCCCTTTGTAAGAAGATGCATATTGAGCTGGAAGCTGAAAGGCTGTTGAATCTAGTATACGGATACGTGTAAAACGGTTAGATAAAGGAGTCATTGGAGAAAACTTCTTTCGAAATACTTGTAAAAACAATTCCTTTAAGAATTGTACAGTCTGTGCATTAAATCGTTCGTTCAGACCTTGACTAGATAATTGGATTCCCGTAGCTCTAGTTAGTTTCGCACATAAACTAACTAGGGATTCTGTCCCAATTGCTTGGCTGAGAAACACGCATAATGAAACGAGGTCTTGTGCTCTACACTTTCGTTTTCGTCGAATCATTCCAGTTTTAACTGCTAGTAGTTGTAAGTGGTGAATCGAAAATTTACTTTTAAATTCTTCACCTAGTAAACGTAACTCTTCTTGTGTAACATCATTAATTTTATACATAAAATGGGTCATCCTTCCTTGCGGTATGCATGGAAGGATGACCCATTTAGTTAAATTTTATTCATTTCCTTAAGTTGATGGCTATGGTCCATGTGGACAGCTTATTGTTTTTTTTGCTTAGCGTGCAAAATTCGCGTCTTGTTGGCGGTACCCCATGCCTATCAAGCTAATATTTTAAAGAACCCCCAAAACGAAATTTTTATTTCTTGACAATTATTAATTAATAAAACCGGTTGCTGGATTTATCCTTTGATGGAAAAGTCATATCCCTTTAAAGGCTGTTGAGTAGAATAATGAGTAATAGCTCCAGTTATTAAAGAAATTAATCCCCAAATTAATGCAAGGTAATGTACTTGGGAGCTTGGTAGAGTATAAATAAAAAGGCACCCAAGTGAAGCTCCCAATATAACAAGTATGAAATATAAATAATCTAAATGAACCCAGCAAAGAATGAGAAAATGGGCGGCATTTATAATACATATTACGGGAAGTAACATATCTACATTCAGTTCTTTAACGAGAAGCAATACTGGGATACAAACAACTACGACACCGGAGGAAAATGCGACCAATGATGAATACTGATTAGGTTTTGCAGACATGTTCATCACTTTAAATAAAGCTACTCCAATTATAGGAATAAGCAATCCACCCCATATATAAAACTCTACTACTGCTACTTTAGGTAATGCATAAGTTAATATAAATGCTAATAACCAAAAAACAGCACCTGCAATTAACATAAATCCTCCGCCTCGGTATTCTTTAATAAAATCATAGCGATCCTGACTAATCTCAACATTTTTAGGTACAAAAGGTATTCTCACAGTTTCCCTCCTCAATTAAATTTCCCCACCATTAAATGGCCTTTTTGTGGCGTCATTTCAAGTGATTTTGCAATATCTGTTCATTTAAAATTCTAGCAAGTATTTAAGAGTTCCTTCCTTGTTTTTTGGTGTAGGTGCTGGCTAGAGGTTTAGGGGCTAGTGCTCATCGCTATCAAGCTAAAATTTTATAGTACCCCCCAGAACGAAATTTTGTACTAACTTGTAACAAAATGCTCATTTTTTCGTTTTGAGGTATTTGCATTTCTTAGCTTGATGGTGATGGGGGGTACCCCTACTAGAAAGATTGTCTCCGCGTGAACGTGAAGAACTTGAAAAAATTAAAAAAAGAAGCAATGAAAGAACCACCGGATTTCTTTGAATATATTCAGTCTACCGAAAAAGATAATAAATGATACATAATGCCTCCAATAGAATATTTATCAAATTGATAACATATGTATCCCTTTCTATTTTTACAGAAATTGTAATATTATAAGTGTATGCATATAGAAGAGGAGGCATAGTTTCTATGAAAAATGTTAAGTTTTATGGGTTGATTCTAGCATTCATCTTGCTACTGGCAGCTTGTAGTAGTAATTCCTTTGAAGATTATACATCAAAAGCTGATAAGAACATTAAGGATAAAAAATATAGCGAAGCTATAAAGAATTATCAAGAGGCTTTGAAGTTGAAGGATGATAAAAAGATTAAAAGTAAGTTAGAACAAACCGAAAATTTAAAGAAAGCGCAAGATGCTTTTGATAAGCATGAAATCGGGAAAGCTATGAATAATGTTCAAAAGGCAAAATGTGATGAAAATAAAGAATTAACAAAGCAAGCAAATGCATTGCAAGGTGAGATTCAACAAGAATTTTTAGCTACATTTAATAAGTTGAACATGAATGATATTACTGGCGATGTAAAAGAAGCCCGTAAATCTTTAGATGATCTTATGGCTTGGATACAACAATCTGACCTATTAAAATCTCAAAAGGATTTTGTTGATACGTTACCTGAAAAAGAAGCAAGTATCTCTAAACTAGAGGAAAGTAAAAAATAAAGAAAAGAGGTTGCCTAAAAGTAATTATTCAGCGACTTTTGGGACAACCTCTTCTTTTTATTATAGATTTTTAAGAAAGTTTAGAATAAAATAAAAATATGGTCACCTACCTATTATTCACTAATGAAAAGAAAAGGAGGTAGCGAAATGCAACTGAAGTATGGGAAGCACATTAATATATTATCTATTGTTCTAACTTTGTTCTCTTTTTCCGTAATTGTAAGTTTCTCTACCTGGTTGAGTGGATATTCAATTCCCAATCTTTCTACAATGCTTAAGGTAACAATGTTGAGTGCATTTATTCTTGGAATTATAGGGTTTAGACAAGAGAAAAGCGCACTAGCGATTATCATTATGGGAATATGTGCCTTTGCTCTAGTCGTTCTATATACTTATGCGGTTATAAGTTTTCTTGAGCATTAAACACCATGAAAAAGAAACGAACATTTTTGTTCGTTTCTTTTTCATGGTGTTGGATGATTATTATAAAATAGCCTCTTCTAATGATTGAGTGCTGAATCCAAGAATTGATTTTTGAGTGTTATTTTCATGATCTTTTACAATGATATATGGAACGCCCTGTACGTTAAAGAATTCAAACTCTTCCTTTCCTTCTGGGGTATTAGGGGTACCGCCCCATCGCTATCAAGCTAAGATAAATTTGTATCCATATAATCAAAAAAACGCTATTCTTTTTGTAGAAATATACAGAAAGGATGGCGTTTTTGATGAATCCTATCATTTCCAATGAACTGAATCTTTTCGCACAAGAGCTACAATACTTTTTATCTCCAATAGTCCTACAAGATATCGCCAAACAAGTTGGTTTTGTACAGCGATCTAGTAAGTATCAAGCAAACGAACTCATTGCCCTTTGCGTATGGCTCAGTCAAGAAATCGCTAGCACATCGCTTACACAATTGTGCAGTCAGTTAGAAGCCTCAACTGGAGTACTGATGAGCTCAGAAGGATTGAATCAACGCTTTAATCCAGCAGCTGTCGCATTTCTTCGAGAAGTCTTTACTTCTCTTCTCACACAAAAACTCTGTTCAAATCACTCGCTTTCTGCACACATGGTCTCTACTTTCAATCGTATCCGTATTTTAGATGCGACAGTGTTTCAACTGCCTGATCATTTCGCCACTGACTATCAAGGTTCAGGTGGAAGTAGTAATACGGCAGGCGTAAAAATCCAATTGGAATATGATTTACTTAGTGGTCAATTTCTTAACGTGCAGCTTGGACCAGGAAAGAATAATGATAAAACATACGGTACCATCTGCCTTGAAACCGTAGAGGCGGGTGATTTGTGTTTACGTGATCTTGGTTACTTCGATTTAGGAGACTTACAAACTATTCATGATAAAGGGGCTTACTACATCTCGCGGTTGAAGCTAAATACGCGGATTTATATCAAGAACCCTGAGCCAGAATACTTCAACAACGGCACGTTAAAAAAGCAAACAGAATACATACAGCTTGATATGACACAAATAATGTCAGATCTAATCCCTGGTGAAACGATAGAAATTCCCGAGGCATACATTGGCCAAAATCAAAAACTTCCAGCACGTGTCATTATCCATCGTTTAACCGATGATCAAACGCAAACACGCCTAAAAAACCAAGCGATACGTGAAAAGAAAAAAGGCATTGTCATGAAGGATAAAAATAAACGTTTAATGGGCATGAATGTATATATTACGAACACGTCTTTAGAAGAAGTACCAACTAACTACGTGCACTCACTGTATTCACTTCGTTGGCAGATTGAAATTTTGTTTAAAACGTGGAAGTCATTTTTTGAAATTGATGAATATAAAAACATTAAAAGAGAGCGCCTAGAGTGCCATTTATATGGACAACTAATCGGTATTCTCCTCTGTTCTTCTACGATGTTTCAAATGCGACAGTTTTTGCTTGAAAAAACAAATCAGGAGCTAAGTGAATACAAAACGATTTATATGATTAAAGATTACTTTCCGTTACTGTTTCAAGCGATAGCCATTGGCACAGAACAACTTTTGAAAATTTTGCATCGTCTTTATCTATTGCTCAAAAAGAACGGTCGTAAATGTCATCGGTATAAGAAAATGACCGTCTTTTATATTCTAGGGATTGTGTATAAAACGACGGTGAAGCATAGACAAACTGCCTAGCGAAAAAATCAGATTTTAATAGGCTTCTTTAGTATGCCTACTTTTCTATCAATTGTTAGTTTTGAACCAAGGATCGTTTCATATCTAGTAAATTACTTGATTAGCTTGATGGGCATGTGGCGGTACCCCATCGCCATCAACCTAAGATTTTATAGCACCCCCAAAACGAAATTTTGTACTATCTTGTAACAAAATGCTCATTTTTTCGTTTTGAGGTATTTGCGTTTCTTAGTCTGATGGTGATGTGGTGGGACCCAAAACAGTACAATTTTATTTCAAAGACACAACGATCTTACTACACACTTTTTATTTATCCCACACTCTCATCTGCTAGTATTACTATTTTTTATTACTAATGTTGCCGTTTCACTCGGATGGCTAAGAGGAAAATGATGGCCATATGGAACAAAATCAACCTTACCAAGATGCGATGGAGCAGAATAGCCTCTGTCATAATCCCCCCAAATAATGTGAAGATTATACTTTGTTACTTCATTGAAATCACCTTGATCGTTTTTCAGTAGTAAACTATTAAGCTGAACCGTAGTATTTAAAATTCTAGGAGAAGTAAAACTGTTCCTTATTTTTTCGATATAATGTTCAGGGATGCTCTCCATACTTTCAAACAAACCATTACTTAATAAATATCGCCCTATGAAATTAGTAGTTGCCAGTTTTAATGTCCATTTGTTCATAAATTGAGGAACATTTAGCGATTTAGCATTTTTTTTAGCAACAGGTGGCTGAAGTAAAGTGATTGAATACTTCTTATCTATGTACTCTTGTACCAATGCTTCCAGAAGAATAAACGCACCGAATGAATGGCCAATTAGATGTGCACCATGAGTAGCTTTCTCCAATAACTTTTTCACTACATTCAAATAGACATCTAGAAGATTTTTCTCTCGTTTAAAAGGAGAACGTCCCAAACCTGGAAGATCCAAGATCCATACAGGTTGACCAGTTTTTTCATGAAGCTCTTGTGCTAAAGGAAATAAATCCTCTCCATCACTCAATAAACCATGTAATAAAATAAACGGTTTACCCTCTCCTTTTAATTGGTAAAGGGTATTGTTATCGCATAATGTTCGTTTAAATAAATGATTATGCTGGCCATTTTGATATATCATTCGATAATCCAGATCTGCTACTACGGCAGGGAAAAATTTTATTACACTCGTCTCCTTAAACCAATCTCCTCCCATAATTTTTTTCGCTGAAACATTTGAAAATTTTCGTTTTGTAATAAAATTCAGTCCATCCGAAGGAATTTTTGTTATTTTACTTACTCCACTATTCATAATTGCTTTCATAAGTGGCATTGGGACAGAGATTTTTGGTGCCCTCATATTCATACTTTCCGACATAATACTTAATAATTCAGCAATGTTCTGATCGTGCTGTTTGTCTTCAACAAGTGTATATGTTTGAATAGTCGGTTGTTCCAATCTGAAAACCTGCACAATAAACTTCGCAAGCTCATCGTTTGAAATAAGTGGTAACCTATATCCCTTACCTCCAGGAATCACTGGCATGAGCCCTCTTCGCATACTCATCACAAGCAAACCTAATCCTGCTATCTGCTCTGTACTCCCTGTTTTACTACTACCGACTACAGTTGGCGGATTAATTACAGAAAGCGGATAACCTACCGCTGATGCCTGGTGACGGATATAAAGATCTGCTAAAAATTTTGTTCTCTCATATGGATTTTTTATTTTCAAATCATTGTTTCCTTCTTTAAACACATCAATTGCAATCTTGCTATTTTTATCATCAAAGGGACTCATATAACCTACAACATGAATAAATTGTTGCAAGCCCTTCAATTGATGAATACTTTTAGCTAATTCACTAATATGTTTTGCACCATTTAAAAATACGGAAGCTGCCTCTTTACTTGTCGCTTGAATATCCATAGGGCCTCCTGCGTGAATAATCACATCCGTTTTCAATACCCTCTCCTTATCTTCAGCACTTAGACCTAAATCTATTTTCGTCAAATCACCTTCAATAAAGTGCATAACTGCCTTTTTTAAGATGCCTCTTTCTTGAAAAAGGCGTATTGCTTTACTTTTCGACCTCACTAAAAGAAGAATTTTAACATCCTCTTTGGCTAATTCTTTTACTAATTGCTTTCCAATAAAGCCTGTTCCACCAGTTAAAAATACTGTTCTCATATAAAATCCCCTTTTTAGTACTAATTAGTACTAATTTGATGTAAAAAAAATGCTTCTTTTATCGAAGCAATTTTAAAAAATGATCTGCTGTTTTCGTAATTACAGTTGCATCCTTCAATGTTTCTGAAATAAATAACGCTCCTTCAAGATTTGTAATAAAAAGGGATGCAACCTCATCAATATTAATCGTATTTCTGAATTCTCCATTCTCTACCCCTTGTTTAAGTAATAGAGAAACTTTCTTTTGTAATCCTGTAAAAAAAAGACCTATTTTTTCTTTTATTTGCGTGGCCTGTTTAGGACTTTGAATATAAAGAGTAATAAATGGACAGCTCCCCTTATACTCTCTCGACTGAACTCCTTGTGATAATTGCTTTAAAAACAGTTGAATACGATCTTCAACTAAAAATTGGTTCTGAGAAAGTACGTCATCAATTGCAGATTGATACATTTCAATCCAATAATCAACGACCCCTTCTAATAATACTTCCTTATTAGAAAAGTGATAATACACATTAGACTTTGAAACTTTGCTTACACGTACTAATTCATCCATACTTGTATAAGCAAACCCTTTTTCTAAAAATAATGTTGCAGCTACTTCAATCACACGTTTTTGATTCATTAATTTTACCTTTGTCATAACTAGAACTATATAGTACTAATTTAAATGTTGCAAGCATTTATGTTAATTTTGAAAAAATTTTGATTAAAAAAATTCTACTAACATTGATTTTACTGCAAAAAAATCTTAGCATCAGTGTTACGCAAAAAAGAAAAGGAGTGGATCCCCCCACTCCCTTTAACCATCTACCCCTGATTCCTCTGCGCCCCTCTAAACTCCTCCTTCACCTTCTCTAACAACCCTTCTTCCGTAATTAATCGATACGCTGTATTTGCTAGTGCTTTTGCGGATGTAATTAATGCTTTATCTCCTAATTCTGAACGTGCTGCTTCTCTAAATTCATTCGTGTGTGCAATTAAATTGTCTGGACCGATTTTAATGTATGGGTGAATTGTTGGTACGACTTGACTTACGTTTCCTGCGTCTGTTGAGCCGATGCCAAATCTTTCTTTCCGATTTACGTCCTCACCTTGTAATTCTAGTTCTTCGGCTACGACGTCATTAAATGTTTTTGTTACGAGTAGTTCATCGATTTCATTTTGGAATTGATGAATTTTCACTTTCGTACCTGTTGCTAATGCTGCTCCCTCTGCGATATTTCTTACTTTTTCTGTTATTTCCGCACATCTTTTTCTCGTTGCTGCACGGATGAAGAACCTTGCTGCAGCGTAGTCAGGAATAATGTTAGGTGCTTTTCCGCCTTCTGTAATAACACCATGAATTTTCACATCTGACGGAAGTTGTTGGCGAAGTGCGTTAATGCTGTTATACAGCTGGATAATCGCATCTAATGCGTTAATTCCTTCTTCTGGTGAAGCTGCGGCGTGAGCTGTTTTTCCGTAAAAATGAAAATCAAGTGGATCGACTGCTAGTGAAGGGCTCGTTGTCGCTGTTTTTCCGCTCGGATGAATCATAAGTGCCGCATCGATATCTTTAAATAAACCAGCTTTTACATAACTCGCTTTCGCACTACCGTTTGGCCCTCCTTCTTCAGCCGGAGTACCAAACACGACAACTTCCCCGCCAATTTCTTCAAGCGTTTCTGATAATGCGATCGCTGCCGCAACGCTAATTGTGCCAATTAAATTGTGACCACACGCATGACCGAGTCCTGGTAAAGCATCATACTCAGCTAAAAATGCGATAACTGGTCCTTGTTTTCCTGAACTTTTTCGCGCGATAAAACCTGTTTCATGTCCAGCTATATTGTGTTGTAATTGAAAACCTGCGCTTCCTAGTAATAAACTCAACGTTCTTGATGCGTAAAACTCTTGGTTACCAATCTCCGGATTCGCATGAATATCGTGACTTGTTTCTATGTACTTTTCCTTATTTCTTTCGATACTCTCTTCAATTATTTTTCTTTGTGACGTTACTCCTGTCGCTCCCATTTTTCTTCCCCCTTATATTTTCACATAAAAAAGCCTCTTTCTAAAAGATAGAAAGAGGCTTCTGCATATACAGTCAAAATGAGCTTCTTTCTTATCTTTCAAGTTACCTTGCTGGAATTGGCACAGTATTCATAACGAATCTGCTGCCGAGGTGTCATAGGGCCAGTCCCTCAACCTCTCTTGATAAGAATTTTCATAAAATTATATTAAATTACATTCATTCTAAGTTCATTCCGATTAAAAGTCAAGGAATTCCTATCCGAATTTACCGAATATCTAAAAACCCTTTTAATACACCAATTGTTTCTGGTGCTTGCAGCCTTGCACATACGTATGGAAATTCCGTACTACCTTCAAACATCATTTGAGATGTGAGTGGCGCTCCTGCCCAGAAGATTTCATCATCGATTACGATAAACGGGAATGCTTTGTTTTGTCTTTGTAACTTTACATTTTTTAACGGAACTGGTCCATCACTATACACTGTTATTTGCGCATTTGTACGCATTAACGCTTGCCATACTCGTTTATCCACTTGCTTTGTGCTTGGAAGTGAAATAATAATCTTTCGTTTTGCAGCTAAAATATCTTTTAATAACACTTTCGGCTCTTCAAGATTCATTTCCATAAACCAGCGTAAACGTTTCGAAATTTTCCGCTCCCACAATTGTCTTGATGTTGTGCGATCATACACATCTCCGTGACGTTCTATATGAGCTGTTAATTGTGATAACGCTTGTTTTCTCGAAAGATTTTTACGCATATAATGACAATCTGATAGTTGAATGAACTTCCCTCTTGCCCTTGTCACTGCAACATTGACGAGGCGATGATTTTTATGGTCAAAGAATAACACGCCTGGTCGTTCTTGCGGATAACTATCCACTGTATCAAAAATCATCATATCTCTTTCAGACCCTTGAAACTTATGAACCGTCGCTGCTAAAACAGGTATGTTTTGATATTTCGTTCTCTGCAATATTTCCCTGATACACGTTGATAAAAAGCGGGATTGTGCCCTGTAAGGTGTAACAACACCGATCGATTGAACACCATCTAACAGTCCGATTAACATCATTTGCATCGCTACTAAACCAGACATAATATTAAAACGAGAACCTGAAGCAGCGTCTTTTAACGAAAAGGCACCCATTAGACTCGTATCAAATAAAACACTCGCCTCATTTGCAAATGGTTGCAATTGCGCAAGTTCTTTACGGTCTGAAACAGACGGATGATCATACACTCTATTTTTATAAATAAATGAATTTGTAAACTTAGATATATCCGCATGCATACGTCTTTGTTCCTGCAGCATAAAGAGGTTCGGATGTGCTTCTGACTTATTGACAGACTCAACAATCCCGGCATGGTAAAACATATCTTCCCCGAGCCATTTTCGAACGAGTTCATGGTTCGCCATCGCAATTGGAGGTAACTGTAAAAAATCACCACATACGACGATGCGTTTTCCAAGTGATGCAGCTAATGCAATTTGCGGAACATATGCCATACTCACTTCATCTACGACAACTAAATCAAATGTACGCTCATAAATCAGTGAATCAATGGCACATTTCGATAAAGTTGCACCGATTACTTTTGCATTTTCAATGTATTCTTTTTCTACTTCTTTAATTTTCGCTTTTTGCTTTCGAAGATCACTTTCAATCTCTTGTATACGCTTCTTATCAGCAGAAGTCGCTTTATATGATAAAATCTTTTCACGGAGATCTTGTCGTGTTTCCTCTAAATAGAGTCTTTCTTCTCCCCAAGATCCGTTCGTCGTTTCAACTAACTTCGATGCAAGCAACGTTTCATGATTTCGTATATGATCATGTTGGCTATAACCGTAACGAACAATTTCGCCAGGCGTCCATTTCTTTTTCTTCTCAATTTGCTTCGTTACTTCACTCATTAATACGTCCACTGCTGCATTACTATGAGCTAGCACAAGTACCGATTTTCCTTTTTGATAATGCGCCGAAATAATACGTGATAAATTATAAGACTTCCCTGTTCCAGGTGGTCCCCACACGTACGTTGTCGGATTGTAAAACGAACGATACGCCAATTCATTTTTCGGATTTTTCATCTTCTCAATATGTTTCGGACTGCTCGTCCCATCAACAAGACGCTTTATACGATTACGTTTTAACTTATCTTTATGTGCCTCTTTCAATCGCTCTTGTAGTTGCTCTAACAATTGCCACGGTTCACTGTATAAAACAGCCTCTCGTATTTCACCTTGTATATAATCATTTAATTTCAGTTCTATTTCTAATCCGTGTACAGATAATACTTCCCCTGTCGCTTCCTCACCATCAAACTCAATTCGAATTGGTGAACCTTCAGGTAAGCTTACTTCCGAAATAAGCTGAAATACGTATACTGTACTTTCATAATCTGTATATAAAAAACGACCGTTCATGATAGAAATTTTACTACCACCTATCGTTTTCCAATGTTTAATTTCATACGCTAATGCATAATGCCACTCTTTCATCGTTGCCGATAATGAAGGAGTTTGAGTAGGTGTATTCATCGTATAATCTCCTTCCTTCTCCCCAAACATACTTTCTCACTATACCATATAACACGCTAAAATTTGTAAGGTTTTTATCTTGCATATTTTCTTAATTTTCAATAATATATTGTATATAATTTTCAGAAAGAAGGAATCTACATGCCAGTTAGAAGAATCGAACACGTTGGACTTATGGTTGCAAACTTAGAAACATCTATTTCATTTTATGAAGAAGTAGTCGGCTTACAGCTCATTAAACGGATGGGGCACCCGAATCCAGACTTACAACTCGCTTTTTTAGGTGTGGAAGAATCGAAGGAAACGATACTCGAATTAATTGAAGGCTACAACTCTTCTCTTCCGGCAGAAGGAAAAGTACATCACATTTGCTTTAAAGTGGATTCATTAGAGGATGAGATTGAAAGACTCAAAAAACACGAAATAACCTTTTTACTAGGAGAAGAAATTGAAACATTACCAGATGGAACACGTTACATATTCTTCGCTGGTCCTGATGGAGAATGGATTGAGTTTTTTGAGACGGAGAGATAAATGGAATAGCTTTCGGAATGCAACGAAATTGGTCAGAGCCTCCCTATGAAACAGAATGGGATTTCTTTATAAAGTCTTTATTAAACGGAAAAACTGATGCACTTATACACCTATCACTTCTAATTATTATCATTACTTTAGATTTAGCATTTATATTTTATTATAAAAATAAAAAGAAATAGGATATTCTCTCCTATTTCTTTTCTTAATGTTATAAAAATCTTTCAAATAGCTCTAACTTGCACAATGCTTCCCGTTAATATAATACGCTGATTCTGTGAAAACCGTAAATACAACCTCTACTTCTGGAAGTCCAAAATCCATTACATATGTAGTAATAGCCTTGGCAAATCGATCACGAATTTCCTGTCCACGCTCGAACCATTTCACTTCAATAAGAGGAAACGCCTCTATTTCTTCTCCATTGAATACAAACGTAGAACTTGGTAGTTCCAATGTGAAATTATCCGTACCACACTCACAGATTTCTGCGAGTTCTTCTACTAATGGCTTGCTTATCCTTTTTAATTGTTCAGTAGTAATTCCACGAAACACAACATGCGGCATGTGAATCCCTCCGTTACATAGCTTTATATTTGCTCACATCATAACACAATTTATTTTGCTGCACTAACATTTTAATGACATTCTTAAGAATGATCATATGTTAGTGATGCAATACATGTATTGTAACCTGAAAAATAATAAAGAGGTATTGTCACATCGGTATTAAACTAATAAAAAAATACTCCTAAATAAAAACACGCTACTCTTTCTGTAGATTCATAGGAAAGTATAGCGATGAGATATTCCCTCTATTTCTCCCGTATCGATACGCGAGAATCAACATTGTTTATTATATGCCAAAACAATAACAAAAACGGAACTGTTATCAGGTCTCTTCTCGCATTTTTAAGTCCTACAACCTTCATTACTCCTAGTTACTAAATATTAGTTATGTTCATAATTTTGTAACATGTATAGACGGGTATATATGTTATAATCAACTTAGCAAATTACAAATAAATTTGCATTTCCTGTGCCCCTTACCTCCCAGTAAGGGGCGTACCCTTTTATAAATCATTATTTCAATACAACTTTTTCCGCAGTACTTTCTCGTCAATTTCACAAGTTTAAGAACTCTCATACGTTACCTTTTCCAAGGAACTATATGAAGATACACGAATCCCTATTTATATAGAGATTTTTTGAATTACGTGTCCCTCATTATTTACTATAACCACGATTCAGTTTCGTTAACTTTTCATTGATGTGAAAAATTCTTACTCTAATATCTTTAATACCAGATGCTTGCAGTCTGTTTTTGTGCATTTCGGCGTATTTGTCAGCATCTTGTTTTTCTTCAAATACATAGATGCCTCCAGCTTCTTTCGTTTCTTCGTTCTCCGTCCATATTTTCCAATGGAATCCTTCTTCTTTATTAATACTTTTTGCTAAATCCAAAAATGCTTTTTCCATTTCTTCACCAAAAGGACCTTCAAACGGAAAATCAACTTGTAGTAAATATGCCATTTTCACTCACTCCTATGTTCAATATTTTCAATTCGAATGCATACAGTTTAACGGCTGTTTTCATAATTCAATAAAAGCTCCCAGATTGCGGTAGATATTTTTAAATATTATTTTGTTTTTTTGACTTGATTATAATAAAAGATGGACTTCGCGATTCGTTTATTAAATCTGGCATTTTCTCTATCCCTGCCAAAGTTGATTGTGGTTCGATTATTTTATCCAGCGAAAACCCGTGTTCAATTAAAGTATTTATTAATGTGGCAACTGTTCGATGATAAATAACCACACTATCGTCAACAAACCAGTTGTGTACTCTGATTCCTTCTTCTTGATAATTATCTAATGCCCAGTGTGATTTATTACCATCCTCAGTTTTTATCCAATGGTTGCTCCCTTTGCGAGCTGTTGCTATTGGGTGTTCGGTTGAAAAGATAAATTCACCACTGCTTTTTAATAGTTCATTAATCTTTTGAATCATTGCCGAGTAATCTTCAATGTAATGTATAGAGAGGGAACTTATAATCAGATCAAACTTTTGATTGGTTAGTCCCATATCCTCCATAGGAAGACACATAAATTCTATGTTATCATCCTGATTTAACTTTTTAGCACGTTCAATCATATTTTTGGATATGTCTACACCTACTACGTTTTTTGCACCATTTTCTATGCAATACTTTGAAAAATGACCATCACCGCAACCCAAGTCTAATACCGATTTTTCTTTCAAACACAGAATTAATGATTTGATTGCTGGCTGTTCTATGAAGTCATTAGCGTTTATTCCACTTTCACGCAACGCTGTGTAGTTTTTGAAGAAATTCGGATTATCGTAAACATTTTGTTTCACTTACATCACTCCTCTGATAAGTTTTTCATAGATTAAGCTGACTTCTGTTTCCAAATTATCATACTAACCATAAAAATTTTGTCATCCTTTTATTATAAGTAATGTTTTTTAGGAAGATATCTCGAACTCAATACTTTCACAATCCTGCCCGTTTGCTGAATAAACTGCTGTAGATACTATACTGTATTAAGAAAATTAACCTTTATTTTAATTTTTTAAAAAATCTTACATGAAATTAAACTTATATAATGTTAGCTTGATGGGCATAGAGCACCGCCCACATTTTAATTATTTTATGGGCCAAGCAATTCTCAAAAAAGAATAGCATGATTTTAATTATGATTTTAATTATGATTTTAATTATGATTTTGATTTAAACAATGCGTTCTGAGACACTACTCTCCTTCTAAAATAGCGTAATAATATTCATCCCACCATTCATTTCCATGGGGTATACACTTCCTGAAATATCCTTCTCTTCTCATTCCAATTTTCTCCATCAATCGATATGACGGGGTATTTTGGGGCTGACATGTAGCTATAATTCTATGTAATTTCATTTCCTTAAACCCATATTTTAATGTAGCTTGTGCTGCTTCAGAAGCATATCCTTTATTGAAATATTTAGGATTGAATACCCACCCAATCTCATAAGTATGGTCACCAAAATATTTATGAAAAACAATATGACCAATCAGAATATTTTCATCTACCAGTATCACAGGAAAGTTCTCTGCATTTTCACCCATATTTCTATTTACAAAGTTTCTTGTATCTTCTTCAGTAAAAACCCCTTCAGGTATGTATTTCATAACATTGCTATCTGATGTATACTCATGGACATCTTGCCAATCTTTGAACTCAAAATTTCGTATTAATAATCTTTCTGTTCTTATAAACATTTACTTTTCTCCTCTCAAAAAATCGTTTCTTTATTTCAAATCCACATCCAACCCTTAAACTATCTTACAGATTCATCATAGAAACTACATGAATAATAATTTGATAAATATATCATATAACAAATATTAGCATTCATACATTTCGAAAATCATGTTAATTAAGGACAAAAATAGCTTTTTCTTAACTATTCTAAATTTCGTTTACTACTAACTTCATTTTACTTAAATAAAATGCTGGATCTGATTTTTTTTGCAACTTCTTGTGAATGAGTAACAACAATTACGCATTTTGTTGAGTTTAAATTAAAGTCTACTTCTCCCTGATGTTTCCCCTTTTTATTAAGTATTTCAAATCTAACATGTTGTGTATATAATGCATAAAGATTATTGGATTTTGAATCAACATATACGCCCCTTTTATTTAAAAATAAGAAAACCCCATATTCAATAAAAAATACAGGGTTTTTATAAATCAGTTTGTTTTGTTTAAAGTTATACTTAGTCGAGAGAAGTTCGTGAATGAAATATTACTTATCTAACTAAGAAGAATTTAGATTCCAGCCCAAACATCTTTTCCATATCGTCCTTCATCTTGCACACGTTCCAACCAATCCCTTGCTTCTTGTTCACTGACTTCATGAATTTCTTGATATGCTTGACAAAGGGTGTCTTCTACGTCAGGAGCCATTTTACTTCCATCACCACATATATAAAGATGAGCCCCATTATCTAATAACGAAATTAAATTGATTCTATCTTGTTTTATTAAATGCTGTACATATGTTTTAGGATATCCTTCTAGGCGAGAAAAAGCTGTGTGTAAAGAGATTAATCCATCTCTTTCATCATTTTCTAGTTCTGTACGATAGAGATAATCTTTTTCAGGATGACGACAACCAAAATATAGATGTGCTTCTCCTAAGTTCATACCTTTTTGCTTTTGAACACGACGCGCTTGCAAGAATCCACGGAATGGTGCAATTCCAGTACCTGGTCCAACCATGATAATTGGTGTTTCTGGATTTTCAGGTAATTGAAAGTTTGATTGTGGCGTTCGAATGAAACAAATAATCTCATCTTTATTATGGCGCTGAGCTAAATAATTAGAAGCGACTCCTTCATATGTCCCTACCCCACTCCATGCAGGTGCATGAACAACACCAACCGTAATGCTCAGACAATCCTGCGCAACGAGTGGAGAGCTTGAAATAGAATAGTAACGCGGTTTGAGCGCAGGAAGAAGTTCTAAAAAACGTTCAAATCGGATTTCACAAGCCTCATACTTTTCAAGAAGATCCAACATTGACATACGTTTCTTTAATATTTGTTCATGATAAACTCCCTCTTCCAATAATGATTCCAATTCCTTTTTATGAGGAGGGCATGCTGTGAATGTCACCATTTCTCGTATTTGTGCTCGAGTGGCTGCTTCTTGCACTTCTACACTATAACTAAGAAGGTCATATAAACGAACAGGACTGTCTAAAGGTATGTGATTTACACTGCGCCCACTTGCGCTCAATATGACTTGATCCTTTCCGTTTAATCCAAAGCGTTTTAAAATTCGGTTGACATTTTTCTCACTATTAATTGGCAGCACCCCAAGGTGGTCTCCTTCTTTATACGTAGCGCCTTCTGGCAAGGATATCTCAATATGTCGCGTGCTTCTTTCGCTGCTAGATGATTGAAGCTCACGATTTTCTAGTATAGATGCATAAACCGCTTCATATGTTCGCGCAAGAGGAGATCCTCCAAGACGACTAACAAATTGTAAACTTAATGTACTGCGTTCTTTCTCCATGTTTTTGTTAAGTTCCAACCCAAATGCCTTCATCGCATCAGACCACATACTTTGTTTCCATTGCTCGAGCTGTTCCTCGAAATCACCACTTGCATCCGCTTCTCCACGTGTAGAAAATCTTGTTGCTCCTTTTTGAGCCATTTGCTCATCAATGTATCTTGGAATTCGTTGATAGGTACTCGCCCAATTATGATCTCCACAACCAAAAACTGCGTATTGAACACCTTTTAGCTCATCTGGTTTTAATTGCTCCAACCACTGCACAAACCGTCCTGCATTACTTGGCGGCTTTCCATTATAAGAAGAAGTTACAATAAGAACCGCTCCTTCTTTCGGTAGACTTCCAATTCGATCGTTAAGAGCTACCACTTCCGTTTGAACACCTTCTAAACTAGCTGTATCTGCTAGTTCTCTTGCAATACCTTCTGCTACCCCTGTATCCGAGCCATACAGAACAAGCAGCGAAAGATTATCGGCTCCAATAATAGAAGAAGTCTTCTGAACTTGCTGCTTGGTTTCATGGTTTTTCAGTTTCTCCTCTATAGGCGCAAGAACAGTAGTATGGCTAATAGTCTGATTTCGGGGTAGAATCCTAATTTTAAAATCACCAGGCTTTAACGTTAATGTTTGTTTTACGTCCAGCTGATAGTCTTGATAATCAATGAATTCAAAATGTTGAAGAAGCATGCCCATTACAAGTGTGGCTTCATGAAGTGCAAACTGCATACCGATACATGCCCGTTGACCATTTCCAAATGGCTTATAAGCATGATGAGGAACCTTATCCAGATCTTCAAATCGTTCAGGTTGGAATTCTTCCACGTTTTCTCCCCACGCGTCTTTATCCCTATGTAACTGTGGAATAAGAACAGAAATACGATTTTCTCCTTTCTTAATTGGATATTTCCCACCAATCACTGTATCTTCTTTTGCATAGAGACTGAATGCTGGAGCAGTAGGCCATAGACGTAGCGATTCATTTAAAATCATCCGGATATACTTAAGTTTCATAACTTGTTGGTATGTTGGAGTAGGATCTGTCAAAACCCTATCTACTTCTTCATAGGCTTTTTTCAATTTATCTGGATTCTTTAATAAAAAATAGATTGCAAAAGATAATAATCCACTTGTTGTTTCATGCCCAGCTATTAAAAAAGTGATAATTTGGAAACGAATATTTTCATCATCTAATTTTTCACCAGTTTCCGGATCCTGCACATTTAACATACGGGAAAGTAAATCATTCTCTTCCTGATTTCCACTATTTTTACGTTCAGCAATAATATTATCTACTAAAGAAAACATAGATTGAATATCATGCTGAAATTGACGTTTCGTTCTCCACATGAGTTTGTCTTCTATATCCAGCCGCTGTAATTGGTGCATCGCCTCATCTAGAGCACGGCTCATGCTAGTAATAAAAGGATGAGGGGTCTCACGATAAAAGCTATTAAATCGATAGTTAAAACCACATAGACCAATTGTATCCAATGTAAGGCGAGTCATATCCTCCGGTACATCTACGCTTTCATTCGGATTAAGCCGTGCCCATTTTTGAACGAGTTGTACGGCAAGATCGACCATCATAGCATGATAATCTTTCATTGCCCGTTGGCTGAATGTAGGCATCAAAATATTATGAGCTTTTTTCCAGTTAGGCTCATGAGTCTCACTTGTAAATAATCCGTCTCCAGCAAAGGCGCGAACTTTTGCTAAAGCACCCTCTATACTTTTATCAAATCGTGTTTCGTCACAGACTTCTGCTACCAGTTCATGTCCAGAAACGACAATGATGGTATCACTTAAAGTTTGAATTTGAAAAATGGGACCATACTCTTCCGCTATCTTGATAAAGGATAGGGTCGGTTTATCTTTATCGATTAACGGGAGATTCCCCAGCAATCCATATGTTTTCGGTTGAGGAATGGCAGATACTTTTTTATCCATTAAGAACACCCTTTCAAAAAAACATGAAATAAAATATCCCATTCAATAAACAATGAATCGCCTGGGATAAAGATATGTAATTGATTACCTTATTTTATCTTTTCCCTAACTATTCACGATTATGATATTGCTTATAAGGTTGGTAATCTAAGTTGTTTGTTGCTATTACATGTATAACTTACAGAAAAAATACTAAATGAAAATGAAGTATATTATTATAATGTTTATAAGAAATTGAGAGCTAAAGATTGTAGTATTAGGAAAACCAGTAGCTTCTCATATCAATTCAAACAAATACGATAAATAAGTATACTGTGTTGCTAATGAAAAAGGATCTGATATGAATATCAGATCCTTTTTACTATATATAATTATTTCGCTGATTCTTTTCCAGATTTAAATACCAGCGCCTTAGCAGCAGAAATTTGCATTTCTTCATAGTCTAACTAAGCAGTAAAAACTTATATGAATCATGACCTAAAGTTTTATTTTGCTCTACCGATTTAACCTCTCGACAGCTTCCGCACTTGTATCTACACGTTTAACAAAAAAAACTAATAGTAGTGCAACAACATTCATGCCAAGCGCTACATAGAATGAATATTGAATTCCGGATAATAAAGCCTTCTGAGTTAACATTGCCTTCGTAGCTTCGGTGAAGGTTGTTGGATCTACATCCGCCATTAGACTTTCAGCTTTTGTTTTTGTTACAGAATTCATAATCGTAACAAGAATAGCAGTACCAATCGAACCGGACACTTGTTGAGCTGTATTATTAACAGCTGTACCATGCGGATTTAAACGAGTTGGTAATTGATTAAGTCCGTTTGTCATAAGTGGCATCATCACCATAGCCATCCCAAACATCCGCAGTGTGTAAATAAGAATAATATGTGTGTGACTAGAGTCGAGTTGCAGGTTGGCCAGCATATAAGTTGAAACAGCTGTAATAGAAAGTCCTACTATACCAAGAATACGCGGGCCATATTTATCAAATAGTTTACCTGTAATTGGTGACATAATCCCCATTATTACCGCACCTGGAAGCATCATCAGCCCAGAGCTCAGCGGCGAAATACCGCGGACGTTTTGTACATAAGCTGGTGTTAAAATCATACCCGAAAACATGGCCACTGCGTTAACAATCGCAATTACAGACGCAAGTGCAAACATTGGGTACTTGTAAACACGTAAATCCAATAACGGTTCATTCATTTTTAATTGGCGGACAATGAAAGCAATTAGGGCAATAGCGCCTATGGTTAAGGTTGTTAAAACAACTTTATTCGTCCAACCGTCGGAGCTTGCAGAACTGAATCCATATAACAAACCGCCAAAACCGATAGAAGATAATAGTAATGAGAGATAATCAAGTTTTGCATTTTTGTTTTGTTTCATGACATTCTCCGATTTCCAAATCCCTAACAGTAAGCTAATGATCGCTAACGGTAAAATCATTTCAAAAAGCAAACGCCAGTCATAATACTCTACAATATAACCCGATAGTGTCGGTCCAATTGCTGGAGCGGTAATCATAACTAGCCCAAAAATCCCCATTGCTGTTCCCCTTTTTTCTCTTGGAAAGCTTACTAGCATAATATTCATTAACAAAGGCCCCATGACTGAAGAACCTGCTGCTTGAACCATCCGGCCAGTAAGTAATAAACTAAAGTTCGGTGCTAAAGCTGCTAAGGCCGTACCAAAAATAAAAATCACCATAGATGTAATAAATAAGCTCCTATTGGAGAATCGGGTTATTAAAAATGCTGATGCCGGAATTAATATACCACTTACAAGCATATACCCTGTTGAAAGCCACTGGATCGTCGAATAATCTTTAATGTCTAAATCCTTCATTATTGATGGTAAGGCTACATTTAAAAGCGAGTTATTTAGAAATGAAACAAATGCCCCAATAAAAAGGATTACAAGCATTAAATATGGTGGTTTTCTTTTATGTAATGTTTCACTCATATATTCATTTGCCCCTTCATTATAAATTCCATTGATCAGTTTAAATCGTTTGTATATCTGCATAAGGATACATTGTCCTTGCAGTATTTTGCCAAACTCTTCGAATGGATATTCTCTTTTTAGTAATTCTACTTGCTCAACATAACATTTTAATTTTTTTTGTTGATTAAACCTTGATAAACACGTTTGTTATCCAAAATTAAATTATGCTGAAATAAACAAAAGGAGCAACTGAAAATCCCCTTCTAAAATAAAGTGACACTTTAATCAGTCGGACTTTTACAAGCATCCTCCCCATCTAACTTCTTTGCTTTCGCTGAATTTTGAGGTAGAAGTGTTTTGTTGTCCACAAATAGCCGGATAAATCAACAAGAACATACACCTATTCCTGTAAATACAGGCTTGTAAATCTAGTTATGTAACCATCCATAAAAAGGAATATTACATAGGCTAAGTCTAACATTACATTTTTAAAGTGAGGGGAATACGCTTATGTACCAATATTGGTATTTGAATTCAAATGGAAACGGGGAGCAATATAATAACCAAATTGCAATGTCATCATTATATTTACAGCAACAAATAGCGAAAACTGAGGGAATGAATGATTTGAAAGTTCCTGAAAATTGGAGTTGTCGAGTCTATCCATTTGGTTGGGAATCACCAGCCAATTATACGGGTTTCAATCCCGTGCCCCCTCCCTTCCCTTTAGGTCAGCCAATCCATTATGCAGGGATGATACCCCAAGGACATGCTGCTAATTGGGCTCCATTACAAGGCCATGCAGGTTTTAATTTTCAAAAACCTGCATGGCCCCAACCATTCAATCATACAGGGATGTTCGCACAAGGTCATATCGCCGCTTTATTATCACCGCCAGTCAAGCCTTTTCATTTTAATACCAATAATAACTGGGGTATTTTTGGAAACCATCCAGGCTGGGGCGGACAGGTAAGTCCCATGGGATGGGGGAATAACGGAATGCTTGGAAACTTACTGACAGCAGGAAAAGGTACCATGAATGGAATCGGAATGCTTAGTAGTCTAATCGGTATGGGAAAGTTCTTCTTTTAGTTAATTAGAACAGGAGGATAGATCCATAGCCAAGACTTAAAAACCATTTCCTTTTAATCTCCTCAAACATACTTCCTCCAAGTTCGGTTCCTCGTTTTCCAAATTATAAAAACATCAAGAAAAGACATTCCAATTATGGAACGTCTTCTTTCACTTTATAAAACGAGTCAACAATCTGAAATATTCTAACCAACATACTCACTCATTTAACTAAAAAATCGGTTAGTTGCATAAAGCTCTTCTAACTTTCCTTGCGAAGCTTAGCGGATCATCAACGTCTTCGATATTAACGTAAATTAAATTCGGCTCATCACATAACCACTCATTGTGTATAGACGAAACGATTATTCCTTGTTTAATAATTGTAGCAACAAACCCATTGACTTCTCTTTGCAATAGCGCTATCCGGCCTAAACATAATGCTCGTCCTGTTTTATTATCTCGTGATTCGAATGAAAAGGAAGTTGTTACTCTAAAACGTTTTCCTAAGATAGTTGCTTGTATTTCATCCCGATTTATTGTAGCCACGCATTTTCCACCGGCGAACCCTTCTTGGCCACCGATAATCCTTGCAAACTGTTGACAAATTAATTCATCATTACACGCCATACCTTTAATCATCCCCCCTTTTACTGTTAGGTTATGAATGAATACTTAGGTCTGAAACGGTAATGAATCTATTCTATTACAAAAAATATTATCGAAATCTAACGAAGTCTATTATATGGTAAGGCATTTTTAGAGAGCACAAAAAAAAACACCCTAAGGTGCCATCCTCCGACTTGAGAATCATATCTATGTATGGAGAAATTTAGAAATGACAAATACTAAAGATAAGGTTCTAACTATAATTTATAGAGCTCTTATGCCATTAATTACATTATTCACCATAAGAGGACTCCCATTATATTACTTTCTGATCAGTCTCGTTAAAGCCATCCCAATAAATCCAGCCCCCATCCCTACTAGCCATCCAGCATGAGTATCGCCTAATATAGATCCCACTCCTCCGCCAAGAAACATGCAACCAACGAATACTAATCCTCCAATTCCCCAATTCGGCTTTTCCATAATTCAATCACATCCTTTCAATAAAACATATGCTTTTAGCTATCTAAACTTTCTTGCATAGGATAGTTAATTATTTTGCTTATGTTTAGCACTTCAGGGAATTCAAAAGATGCAAAGATTGAGCCATTTGAATGAATTACAGAAGGAGAATTTCATTTTTTCATATTATAATAACTTAAGAGTTGTGGAACAAATTCTTCTTTAATTAACCAGTTAATAGCAGTATGGATATTTGTCACTATTGAGGACTTATCCCATCGTTATCAAGCTAAGAAATGCACCTACCCCCAAAAAAGAAAATTATATGCATCATTGACTACTGTTAATAGGACGTTATGTCATACAATGGAGTTACTATTAGAAAACTGTGAGGATGATTACGTTGATAAAATTTGGAATTAGTTATGCTGCAAGTCTGTTTGCTTTTATTTTTGGATGGTTCTTGATTTCATATATTTCTCATCCTAGCTTTATTCACCCGAACGTTGTATTAGGATTTATTAAAACGATCGTCACTTATGGTAGTATACCGGCTCTTGTAGCTTGTCTAATTGGAGAAGTGCTATACAGGAAAATCCAGCGATGTAGAGAATTTCAATTTGGAATTCCTATATTTATAGGACAAGCAGTTATCTATACACTTATACCATTTCTTTTTCTTTTTCCATTTAATGTTTCCCATTTCTTTGATTTCGTTGTACCTGTAATTATGGGGTCCTTAGCTTTTTATTTCGTACGTCGAAAAATATAATTAACTTCAAGATTGTGGTAGAAAGAAGCCGGAGCGAATAAAACCACACTGTATAACCATACAGTGCTCAAAAAACGCATCAATTCTTGCGGAATAAACAAGAAAAAGAATAAAGAGCTTGAAGAAAAAATAAGTGATTGCGTGAAAAAGAAAATGTAAAGCTTACTGATTACTTCATGAGGCTATAAAATTAGGACCGTACATAATAGACATATCTAAAATGTACGGTCCTTTTGTTTACTAGTGGTTCACTTATCTAACCTAAAGATAAGTATGTGGTCCTTTTACCATTTGAATTTCTTTTTAAACTTCTTATATTTTCTATACGAACGTCTAACAATGTTTAACATCCAATATGGTATTTTAATAGGAAAAGGAAATTTATAAATGAAAGGCAAATAAAATATAAAATATGCCTTTTCTAGGTCTCTCCACTTACTATCTTCTTTTGTTTTTAAGAAATCAGATACATCGACTACATATCCTCTTCCGTTTTCCATCATCACATTTTTCCCGTGAACATCACAAGGGGTTAATCCTTGTTCCCTTGCATACTCTAAAGCTTCATTGATATCAAGGATTACCTGCTTAGGAATTTTAATCCCCTTATGAATAGCATCGTATAAAGTAATTTCTTTTAAACGTTTCAATACTATGAAATTTTCTCCTTTATATATAAGCTTCGAATAAGAAGGATGGTCTCCGATTCTTCGGTATACTTCCGACTCTTTTTCAATTCCTTCTCCTTCTCGTGCGTAAACTTTCACTACCCAATCTTTGTACTCTTTGTGCATAAATACTGCAGCATAATTACCTATCCCTAAACACTTCCAAAGTCTAGGAATATCTTTAACTACTACAGGCTCGAATTCATCCTCACTTCTTATGCTTACCTCTTTTAATAAGTCTTCTTTTATCAATCCCACAAAACTGTTTATACTCATCATTTCCACTCCGGTTTTGCTAAAAGGGGGGCCACCCACATTTTAACGAAAATATACACTAAATGAATTTTAGCATAAAACGAGTCATCTTTTTTCACCTCCATTGATTTTTCATTTCTAAATGTCCACATAGGAAAAAGCAGTTTTCTATGTACTTTACTTTTTTAATACTAAAATTCCATCCTAGTTTAGTTCTTTTATAGATTCTATACATACTTTTAATACCCACACTAATACAAGTAATATATTTCATCCTAAATGTAAAAAAAACTTTACTTTAGGTCAAAAATATATTACCTTTCTAAATATAAGAGGTGAGCTGAGATGCCGTTAAGTAACGAAAGAAAGATTCGTAATAGGATTGTTGTATTAAGAGCTGAACGGGGATTATCACAAAGAGAGATTGCTGATAAGCTCGGTGTAAGCCGCCAAACAATTATTTCACTTGAAAAAAACAGATATAATCCATCTTTAAAATTAGCTTATGACATAGCACTCATGTTCAATGTGGATTTACATGAAGTTTTTCAATATGAAATAGAGGAGGAGAAATAAATATGGAAATTTTTCTAGCTATTCTACGTATTAGTTATGTAATTATTTTCTTTATTGCAGTCTTTATTTCACTGAAATTCGAAATGGGCGAAGAGAATAAGGATGAGCGCGGGAAGAGCATTTCAAATAAATCCTATGGTATTGTATTTCCTTTAATGCCTTTAGGATGGTTTTTGATCGAATTGTATGACCAATTCATTAGTCACCTGGATTATGCTACATATAAATTAGTTATTTGGTTTTTAATCTCAGGTTTAATGATCCTTCATACAACCATCATAACGGTACTAAGAAGAAAATATTAAGTCACTTCTATATATCGTAAGAAAGGGGTCGGCAGTATGAATATTTGGGCTTGGATTGGGATATTAGGAATTTTAATTACCGCACCTTTGCCTTTACTAAAAAAAGAGAACAGGACAAAAGAGAAAATTAGAAAAGTTATTGTGACATTAGTTATTGTGCTAACAATTATCATTGCGGTTTTATTTTTCAATGTAAATTATTTACTTGCAGTTGTGGTCGGTTTTATTGCAATGATTGTATTCGATAAAAAAACATATACAAAGAAGAGATTACTAGTTTATGGTTCGATTATTCTTATGTTAGGAATTGCAGCCTACTCTGTATTCCGAGACAATCCTGATTACGTTTTGAACCATTTGAAAGACAATCCGCAAACAACATCTTTTTACTTGGCGGAAAATGGTGTTGAATTAATTACTTATCAATCAGATGTCGTTCGACCATTAGCAAGCACCGTGAAGATGCTAATAGCTGTAGAATATGCGATGCAGGTTGATGCAGGCTTGTTAGATAAAGATAGCACTGTGTCACTTGATGAGTTAACCCGTTATTATTTAAAAGGTACGGATGGTAATGCACATGAAGAGTGGCTGAAATCGATAGCTAGTGAAAAAAGGCTTAAAAATAATGCAGTAAGCCTACATGACGTTGCAAAAGGAATGATAAGCTATAGCTCTAATGCCAATACAGATTATCTTATTGATGTGCTTGGCGTAGCAGCTATCAATGAACGGGCAAAATCTCTTGGACTTACGCAACATGAGGAAGTCTATCCGATTGTAAGTGCCCTCTTAATTTCAGAGCACTTGAAAAGTGGATCAACGGAGAACAAACAATTAGTAAAAAAGCTTGAAGCGATGCCGATTGAGAAATACCGGAACTTAGCGAAAGATTTAAGTGAGCAAATGAAAAAAGGAACGATCAAAAGTGAAGACTATTCATTTGATTTGTCCTTAGATTTACAAAAAGTATGGTCCGATCGTCTAATTGGTGCATCAGCCAATGATTATGGGAAGTTATTAGCTGTTATATCAAATGATCAACTTCCAGTGAAAGCTGCTGAAACAGCAAGGGATTTACTTGAGTGGCCAATGCAGATGAACGAAGGCAACCATGAGCGTTTTGTTCATCTTGGTGCAAAAGGTGGATCAACTGCATTTATAGCAAACGACGCATTATACTCAGAAAATCATAATAGCGATAAGATTGAAATGGTTATCTTAACAGATAAACTGAACTTATGGCAGGGAATGCTCATTCGAAACAATTTGAATTCGTTCGAATCAAAATTACTTGGTAATAAAGACTATCGTCTGAAAGTCCAGAAAGAACTCTCCGAATTGTAATTCATTAAGAAAAGCGATTATTGATTTGAATAACTACCCTTTTTCATTTTATTTCTTCTAGATCATAAAACTTTACTTTCAAATGAAAAACACCTCCATTGAGTTTACATACTTAGTATGCGAATTCAATGGAGGTGTCTTTTTATATACCACTATTCGGATTCATTTCATTATTATATATTTAGCTCTTTTTGCTTTTTGTTTTGTCTATGTCTATGCAGCAATTTTCGACTTATGAGAGAAATCAGTAATAAAATCAGTATTAGTACGAAAATCTGCATAAATGACAAATCAAAATATTTAGCACCTGTAACGATTAAAAGTGTAGAAATTGTACCTTTTACAATGAAAAAAATAATAATCCATAATCCGCCTTTTTTCCAGTTCATTTTTATATTACCCTTTCCTACTTTTAAATTCTTAAATGGGATATCTTATTAGAAATCTATTATATTAGTAAACTTTTTCATAAAAATTATATAAAATTACATGCGACGATTCCATCATAAATGAAAATGATATTCAATGTCAATTTTATTGACTTTTTGAATACCTGTTACTTCACCTCAATCCCTTTCTACTTTATTTCTTATAAGCAATGAACTCTTGTCTTCAAACAAAAAACACCTCCATTAAATTTACATACTTCGTATGCGAATTCAAGAGGTGTCTTTTCATGTACCATCAAGTAAAATGTCCTGCTTTATGTATTTCTTAATACGTAGCTATTTTCTAGTACACGATAACTGGATCATTCGTGTTCAAACTATCATATACAGTTTTTGCAACATTAGGAAGAAGGTTTACACACCCACCTGATCCCCCTGTTACATAAGCATTATTTCCCCAGTCTTTTCGCCAACCGGCATCATGGAATCCTTGACCGCTATTTGTGAATGGGACCCAGTAATCTACTTTCACTGCATAATCAGCTTTCCCTACTGCGCTGCCTCTCAGCGTGTATGGAGTTCGTTTATATAAAACGTACCACACACCTGGTGATGTATCTTCACCCGTGCTATGTTTACCCGTTACGACATTTGTTGTAACGACTAATTTTCCATTTTTATAAATCCAAATTTGTTGATCTGCAATGGAAACTTCCGCATATGTATCTCCGATGCCATTATTCGATGTTGTTTCATAGCCGATACCTTCCTTCTCCCAACCATTTCCGTGAATATTAGAAGCAGAAAGCGATTTTTCACCTTTCTCAAAGGCTTGTTGAACTTGTTTTGTTTCTTTTTCCACATCTAGTGCCCAGCCGTATCCTTGTCCTTTTACTGATATGACCGAACCAGAATGTGTTTTAAAAGCGAAGTCTTTATGTAGTGTAGATTTTTCCTTATTAATTTCAGTAATCTTATTCTTAATATCACTCGCATCGATTGTCACTTTCATATCCTTTGACATAGACGCATTTTGAATGAGATCTTTCGCTTTTAATGAGTACACTTCATTCTGCACTTTATAATCAACAGACTGCCCAAGAAGATTCTGTAATGCTTTCTCTTCTTTTTTGATAATTGGATCGTCTTCTTTAATAGGTTGTATGTATGCAGACTTTAAATGAATTTCGCTTTTATGCTTCTGCTTGTCGTAATCTTTTAGTAGATTCGTAACGTCATACTGCTTTCCATCAACGCTCTTCGAAATTACAACTTTTCCTTGTTCGAGCTTCGCCATAGCATCTTGAGGCGCTTTTAAATTTTCATTCATAGAAACAAGCTTTTCTTCTACAAGTTTTTTCATCGTTTCACTACGATACTGATCCGCTTCTTTCGGTAACAATGAATAATCTTTTTCCTTTGTAGAAGGGAAAAATGTCCACTGGCTTTTTAATAGTTTCTTAACTTGTGGCAAGTCTTTTTCCGTTAGCTCCGTTTTTGTATCTTGTTCATCTAAAATTTGTTGTTGATCAATATAGACTTTGTTTGCTAGTCCAGATGTTTTTAATTCCTGCATTGCCTGATCAGCGCTCAAACCACCGACTTTTGTATCATTAATCGTAACATTTGAATTGAAGTGAGTTGCCTGGTAATAACTCAATCCCCCAATAAGAATTGCAACTACACCGCCACCCGCTGCGATAAGTTTCCAATTTGTAAAACGCTTTTTTGTTCTTACCCGTTTTTTCTCAACTTCTTCAACAGATTCATTTACTGAATTATTGTTCATCAATCTTTCCCCCGTATACATAAACGTCAATTGATTTTAAACCAAAACCATTGAATAGTGTACCTTATTTTCCCTAAAATTTCATTGTTTTTAACCAGAATTTATCTCATTTAATCGATTAAAGTTAGATTTTTTAATAGTAAGATATATAAAAATGATAGATAAAGTGAAAAGGATCACAACAATCGAGCTATTACGTGCCCCTCGCATTCGCCAAATTTTGAAGAACGATACTACTTAACTTGATAAAATACTTTTCAGATCGTTCAAATCAGAGGGAAGCACCATAGGGTGTTTATTATTTATGAAAAATATCCACAAAAAAAGGACTACATGTAGACTCTTTTTTGTGACTATTTTAATGTCGCATATTATATACATTTAAATGCAAATCATGCTCCCTGCTTTCCGCCATGTTTCACAACATTTACTATCGGCCTAACTAATTGCACCTTATAATCTTTATCATCAACAATTTCAAGATTCTTTAAACTATTATATATGTTTGTACCACGCTTTATTGATACGTTTAATCTTTACAGGTGTTGAAGTTTTAGACTCATCCTTTGTTATAATCCTATTATTAGAACATCCTGCAATGGTGAGGCAGCATGTAGCCAATAAAACTAATAATATTAACTTCTTCAAATAGCCACTCCTATATAAGGGAAATATTATATTAAGAAAATTAAACATAACATCGAATCTTTGTAAAAACAATATATTTCCTAATTTTATTATTCATTGGCAGATTACCGCACACGTTAAGGTGCATGAATCTGCTTATAAGCGTAGAAACCTATGCTCATCAAGTCAATGTCCAATTTCCATTTTATCCGATTCTCAATATTTATTCCAATATCAAAAGATAACTATTTTTATTGAAAACTAAGTATCTCTCAAAATGCAAAATACGAACTGGATTCCTATAATTCTATATACGTTTATTCAGCTAACTTCTCCCCTGTAACGATTTGAAACAACGTGGTTGCATGTTTCCCTTCTAATTGAGCGTACTGATTATCCCCCTCTTTAATTCCCACTTTATCCTTATTCTTGCTTACCCAAATTTGATACAACACAGCTTTCGCCTCTATGTTCGGATTTTTAAATTGAAAAATAAAGTGATAATCAGCTGGACGAGACATTTCCACTTTTTTATTTTCAAAAGTAGTATCATGTAATATTTTCTTTACTTGCAACACTTCATTATTATCTGTCACTACCTTAAGATCTTCATATTCATTATCACCAATACGTTTTTGCACTTCGATTCTTTGATCTTCATTTTCTATTACATTTGAACAGCCGGTTATTATGAATATGCAGATACTAATAATAACTAAAGACCAATTTCTAAATTTCATATTAATCCCCTCTTTTCAATACAAAATATTTTAATTTGTAAAATAAAGGTAATTAATTTAAACTTAAAGATATAAATAATAAAGAGAAAGGAGTATCGTTCCATGCAGTTACAAACATACACTTGGAAAAGTTATACGTTTCTCATTGTAAGTATATTCGTTACTATGAATCTCTTTCTCTTCACACCTATTTTAGACCGAGTTGGAGTAGATTATGTCGTGCCTTTCGCCTACTTCATATTAGCTTCCGCTGTTATAGCAATCCTATTAGCAGTTGTCTCTTTTTGTAGCCGAGCTGAGAAGAAAATGTTAGCCATTATCGGTTTATGTTTTACGCTATGTAACACAGCGATCATTTTATTTTTCCTTTGGTTTGGTTACTATTTTACTTAAGTGAAATACAAATAAATCCCATAAGCCACAAATGAAATGAGTAAAATAGAAATGCCGAGTACCGTGTATATAATCCATTGTAAGTTTGAACTCATATACGCCCTCCTCTCACCTTCTAACAATTCCATTATATAACAAAAAAGCATTGGATACCCAATGCTTTTTTACACTTACGCGAATAAAGACGTATTCGCATATAAAGCTGGTGAGCCACCTGAATGTACGAATAAAATGTTGTCTTCTTTATTAAATGTACCTTTTTTAATTAAGTCGATTAGTCCCGCTACCGCTTTACCTGTATACACTGGATCCAGTAAAATACCTTCTGTTTTCGCAAGTAATTGAACTGCTTCCACCATTTCTGGCGTTGGTAACGCGTAACCTGGTCCTACATACTCATCAAAGCATGTCACAGCTTCGCGCGAGATAAAGTTCGGAATACCAACATGAGCTGAAGTTTCCTCTACAAGTTTTGCTACTTTCTCTTCTTGTTCTGCTTTTCCTCTACTTACGTTAATTCCGATTACAGGAATGTTACTTTGTGTTCCAGCAAAACCAGTAATTAAACCAGCGTGCATACCAGCGCTACCGCTTACGCAAACGACTGAACTGAAATCAATTCCTTGATCGAATGATTGCGCCATAATTTCTTGCGCACAAGCAACGTATCCCATTGCACCAGTAGGATTTGATCCACCAACTGGTATTACATATGGTGTACTACCTTTCTCACTTACTTCTTTCGCGACTTTATGCATCTCTTCCATAAGATCTGCTCCGTTTGGTACAACAATTACATTTTCAGCACCTAGTAAATGATATAAGAAATAGTTTCCGTTAAAGTCTCGCTTCTCTTCTGGCTCAAGCCCTTCTTCTAATACAAGAATACATTTCATTTTTTCTTTTACCGCAGCTGCAAGAGTTAGACGGCAATGGTTTGACTGAATACCACCAGCTGTAATTAATGTATCTGTACCTTTTGCCTGTGCATCTGCAACTAGAAACTCTAACTTTCTCGTCTTATTACCACCTGCTGTTAAACCAAGTAAATCATCTCGTTTAAAATAAATAGTCGGCCCGCCAAGTGCCTCAGAAAAATTGTTTAATTTTTCAATTGGTGTATATGATTCTGTATATTTTTTTCTCGGGAATTTAGCTAAATTCATTAATAACGCTCCTTTTGTACTTCTTTCACAATGTATGTAACGATACTATTATTGCATGTAAAAATGATGAAGTCACCTTTCTGGAGGAAAAATGTATTGGAATTTGGTTTTGGTGCATGAAATTGCATTAAGGATATAAAATTCATTACGGTACATGAAATTTATATCGGCGATTTTTCAAATATATCGACTTACCAACAAAAAGTGACAAAACAAAAAGAGCCCACTCATTCAAAAGTAGGCTCTTACCAATCACTTATTTGCCGAAAATCGAAGTAGCTGCGTTAATCCTGGTTCTAAATTCATTTCTCCTTTATGTCGTACGTATACAATCTTGTTCCCATCAAATTTTGGAGGATTTCCTTGATTATACGTCAGCCACTCGTTCGTTCCTTCTACAGAGTACTCCATATACTCCGTTGCACCGACGATTATATTTTTACTATCATCAGCGGTGACATTTGGTGCCATTTGTGCGACCTTCGCATCACTAATTAATAGCTTCTTTATATCCTTATCACGTTTATAGTCGTAAGCTGTTACAATTACGTCGTTACCATATGCTTTCACTTGTAGCCCTTGTTTAAATGAATAACCATCAGGAGCAGTCTTCTCTCCACCATTTGGTCCGGCTGACATCCAGCCCGTTTCAATTCCGCCTGTATTTACTACAGTAAATCCTTTTTTATCTCCGCCTGCAATTTTCTTTTTACCAGCCCAATCTGGTAAGTTTAAATCCCAATGCGTGTGACTCGTGAAGAAAACAACTTGCGGATAGTCTTTTAATATATCGTACAACTTATCGACGTTTAAATAATCTTGTAAGTACGGTGATTGCCTCGATCCAGATACTGTATCAGGTAAAACGTGATGAGAGAAAATGAAGATTGGCTTATTTTTATCTTTTTGACTGTAGTCTTCTAAATTTTGTTTTAACCAACCTAGTTGATCATCACTCATAAATACTTCATCCCACATTTTTGAATCGTGGTATTTCATATATTTTTCAGTTCCTAAAAATAAAAGCGGATAACCGTCTAATTCTTTTTTATGATATACCTTTTCTTGCCCGCTAAATTGTAAGTAGCGGTTGAATAACGTTTCTTCCGTTACACCATTTGGCCATGTACTTTGAGAGAGCTTCCCATCAGCTGTCCATTTACCAGCATAAAACTCATGATTCCCCACAGTTGACCATACATTCTCTGGATGCTTATTTTTGTTTAGCACACGCTTCACATCATCATATTGTGACTGTTGTCCAGTTGACGTTATATCCCCATTCATAATAAGTGCTCTAGAAAGTGGCATCACTTTGTTCATATCTTTTAATACGTGGTCAAAATCCCCTAAGTCCCCTTGAATATCACTAATAACATTAAAAGTTGTAGCTGATTTTCGAACTTGCTCTTTCCCTTCCGCATGTGCTGAAAACGTCGGCAATAATGCCGCCATAACTGCTAACGAAGCAACTGTCTTTTTCATACAAATTCTCCCCTTAATAATAGAATGTACAAACTGACATGTTCTGCTTTCTCTTAGGTGCTTGTCCAATTCACATTATAAGGAGGGATTGTAAAGATAGATGGAGTTAAAAGTTAAGTGTTTTTTAAGAGATTTTGTCGTTTTTTGCAAACCACAATTAGCGATTCACGCCAATCTAGCTTTCTACCCTTTTACATTACATACATGTAAATTTTGATGTTAAATCTTTTATTTTCATACGTTGTTTTTTATTACTTCTAATTTTCGGGAAAAATCCACTAATTAATAATGTTATAATCCATACCATTATTAGAATAAAATTTATTGTATTACCGGAATTCAAGCTGAAAACTCTCCACAAGTAGGCAGCACAAAAAACGAGGATAGCAGTAATACTAAGTAAAAATACCCTAACTACTAATCTTATGTAAGGTTTCTTCTCTTGCTTAAAAATGAAAGTTCTTCTACCTTTGTACAATCTAATTACAAATAGCAGCAAATATAAACCAAGTGTGGCTCCAATAACAATTGATGTAATAGAGTTGTTTTTTCTCTGCTCAGCTAGAGAGAAGTAACTTTCAGGTAATTTTCCCGTTTCATATTCAATCCATGCGTGGTAAATATCCTGTCGTAGGTCTATACCACCTTCACTATTCGTAAGGATTACCAATCCATCCTTTGTATTAGGAATGAAACCATAAAAAGAATGCCACCCTCGATTGTCACCAGAGTGATAAATTAATTTCCATTGATTAGATAGTTTTTTTTCAAATATACCTAAACCATTCTCCCCTAATACCGGCTTTTGCATTTCCGTAACACGTTCACTTTTGATGACACCATTCCCTTTATTATTTGCATCCATGCTTGCAAGTATCAATGTCATCATATCGGTAACATTTGTCTTAAGACCTGCAGCAGCCTGTTCGGTAAATTGGTAACTAGGGAGCTCCTCTCCAAAATATCCATAAGCTTTCGACAGGTTATAGTTTTCAGGACGTTGTAAGAATGAACTAGATTTCATTCCTAAAGGTTTCATAATTTGTTCTTCCATATAACGATCAAACGGTATTCCGGTAACCTCTTCCATTACAAGTTGTAAAATTGTATATCCACCACCAGAGTAAATTGTTTCTGAACCTGGTTTATTGGTAACCTCCACTGGTTCATTAAGCCATCCTTTTCCAGATAGAGACTCCTCAATAGAGTCAAGATGTTTCCCTGGTGCAACCCCGAGGTATCCTTTATGTGCAGACAGCCCTGCTGTATGGCTTAACAATCTTCTTATTGTGACTTCATTATTATTAAACTCTGAATTAGGTAATTTCCATTTGGTCAGATATTTTCCAACGGGATCATCTAGTGATAAACGACCTTCATCTACAAGATGTAGGATTCCCCACGCTGTAAGGTTTTTAGATATGGAACCAGCTTGAAACAATGTATCATCACTCACCGCTTTTTTTGTCTTTTTGTCTACATAACCGTAATTAAGTGTATAAGCAATACGCCCCTCATGTACAATCCCTATTGCAACCCCTGGTACCTCATAATTCTCCTGCCATTTTGGTACCTGTTCATCCAGCTTTTTTTTGAAATCCTCTATACTTCTATCAGTTAATGTGCCCGATTCTGCCCTCACCACATTTGTAAACCATGCTTCATTCGTAATGAATATACAAATCATTAAACATAAAATACTTTTGCATATTATCGATGCTTTTTGCCTATTCTTCATTTGCTCTACCCCTTTTTCAGAATATTCTACCCATCAATCAGAGTATCCCATTCTATCGATTTTTATTACTTAACCTTACAAAATTGTAATAAAAATCAAAGTTCTACTATTGTCCTTTATCCGAGGGCAATGAAATTCATTAACAAGATTGATATGAAGTTATATTTATTGTTTCAGTTAAGGCCCCTAAAATACTAGTTAGGTTAATCAAATAGATATATTCCAAACTACAAAAATTTATAATAGAAAAGGTGGATTTTAGTTTTAATTAGAATTTGAACAAAGTATTGCTGCAAATATTTATTCTATAAAAAGAAGAACCCCACACATTTTGATTAAAATGTGTGGGGTTCTTCTGGCTTCCTTAAGTTTTTATAAAAAAGATTGATTATTTTATGTAGCCTACTAAAAAAACATTTTGTTTAATCAACTAACAGAACAAGATTAAACACTTAACTCGTATTAGTAATTTTTACTGTTTCTGTTGATAAATATAAAAATACTGCCTAACACACTTAATGAAAGTGCAAAATATAACAACAAATCAGGTAGAAATTTCAAAGGAATAATATCAATTAATTGTAAAACAATAATGGCAAGGATACCTAAATATAGAATATTGTACAAAGCATTATTTGTTTTATATAGAATTTCTCTTCCTCTTTCGTCGTTTGCTTCATCACTTGATTGAAATTTTATTACATACATCTTACTTATCACTATTAAACCAAATAACAAAATTTTTAACAACAACATATGTATCACTCCTCTAGATAATCAAATACGTCGGTTAACGGCTTTTCAAATACATTTGCGATTTTAAAGGCAAGAATTAGAGAAGGGTTATATTTATTCTTTTCAAGAGTAGCGATAGTTTGACGACTAACTCCCACTCTTGTTGCCAGTTCTTCTTGGGTCCAACCTTTTTCTGCTCGACAAACTACAATTTTATTATGCAACAATAGCAACACCTCTTTAGATAATTGTAATTTATTTTTTACAAATTGTAAATTATTTCTTACAATATATTTTTAAAATTAAAAATCCTCATAAAAAAAGACATAAAGATTTCTCCCCATGCCTACTAATCTTCTACTTCTTTACTGTATATACATAATGCGCTGTTTCAAAAACTTAATAAAAAAGAGAACTACTCTTCAAGCACTTCTCTCTTTCATCCAAACGATACATATAAAATAAATTATTAAAAATATACTATATAAACTCCATTTTACTATTCTATCGAGATTGAAATATGATACATCCAACTGAGGTAGTAAATTCAAATAAAAAAACTACTACTTTTGCAGAAGAAATCTTCATTAAATTCAGATGTAATCATATTTGAATAGTAAAAAAACACTATTTTTTTACTAAGAATCGCGTTTTTTTACGCTCGATTGTAATTAATATTTTTCAATTAATAGATGTGTAGCGATATACCTATCGCTAATCTTTGTATTAACAGTTATGCGTAACTTCTAGCTCATTATTAGCATAAATTGTTCCGTAAGTAGCACAAAGTAACATTCCACCACAAACCTCACTACTCACTTGAAAGTTTATGTTATCTTCAAATGTATCTATACTATTAGGTCTAATTGTATCTACAAATTTTTTGAAATCAAGAACCGGTAAATATTTCGTTAGGATTTCATAGCTTAATAAATTATCTTCATTATTAAATGCATTATATTTCTGAATTTCTCTATAAATCGGACTTGGACTATACGGATCATGTTGCAATTGTCCATTTTCATCTTCGAATTTTTTTATTTCTTCTTTTACTATATAATCTGGATAACCTTCACTACTTTCTTCTTTATCACCGAATTCCCAAAATGGATATTCTATATCACATAAATGCGTTATAATCCACATTAGAAATTGCTCATTTATAAATCCAACATTTGTTTCTAACTCTTTGAATCTATTACCATAATATTTTGTAGCTTTTTCTACCCTTTCTTCTTGAGTCATATTATCCGTCGCCCCTGTTATATCGCATCCATCTAAATCTATAAAAATGCTATTGAATTTACCTAAAATGCCTAAATCAACAGTTTTACTCCAGTAGCCTTCACCATCTTTATCGATTAGTATCATAGTATCCTCCATTCTGCTTTGTTTGTTGCATAAGAAAAAGTGACTCTTTCTAAATAAGAATCACTTCCATTATTATATAACTTGTCCCTCATTAATCCTCAATTTCTATTCCAGCTTGTTTTAATGGTTCTAATACTTTCGGGTAACACAGTGAAATATATTCCACTGTTTTTAGATTTTTTAAATTTTGAAATCCTTCAACAGATATTACATCAAATAAACTGTCTTCACCATCCCAATCAGGTTTTAAAATATGATAAATTTCATTCCCTCCATCAAAGCAAAGGGATTCAATCTTTTCCAAATCACTTGTTTCCAAAATTAACTCTTCTAAAAAAGCTCTAATTTCAACAATCGGACCAGCTCCTGCATACCATTCAAAATGATTCGTATACTTATCTATTAAGTCTTTTAATTCTTTTAAAAATAGTGGCTCTTTATCTAATAAAGCTTCAATTACTACTAATTTAAAATTAAAATCTTGAAACATTTCACTCTTTCCCATTTTAAATTCCTCCAATGTTATAACATCCTTATCCAAATTATTATAAGTAAAACATATCCAATTGCAGCTTCTTTATTTCTTTCAATATCACATTAAAAAGGGATATGCTTAATTGCATGTCCACAATCGAGAAAAGATACATTATACATATTTTCTTACTACTTATATTCTTTATATACTTAGCCTCGCTTCTCTTGCATCCTGTTTCTTAATTAAGTCTAAGTAAAAATGCGAGACAGTTGTGTTGTAATAAGGGGAAATGAATATGAATGATAGATTAAATGTAAACATGCCTATAAATGAAGTTAATAAAAACCAACCAATAAAAGATAACCAAAGAACAAATAACTTGAACTTATGTCCTTTCATTATTCTTTTACTCTCCCTTAATGCTTCACTTGCTGTATAATCCGGATTCTCTATTAAAATGTAATATGCCATTGAATAAGAAAAATATTTAATAATACCTGGAACAATTAATAACAGACTCCATAAAAATAGAAAAATAGCCTGCAATACTCCTAATTTCATTGATCTAAACAAATTGTTCTTCCTAAACCCTACAAATACATCGTCCACCTTAGCATCTTCATTTTTACCTAAGCGTAAGGTGAAAACAGAATACCCATAATTAAAGATACCTTGTATGACACTGTAAATAAAAAAACAAATCAGTCCTATAAAAAAATAACTTAGAATAAGTAAAACTAGTGCTGTTGGATCTACTTGCGGCTGCCCACCAATTGAATAAATAAAGAAAACATCCAAACCAATTACCCCAATAAACAAGCCAAATATTAAATATATAAAACTAGCGATTGCTGATGCACTTAAAGTTGGTACAAAATAGTATAACGCCGATCCCCCTATACTTACTCCCCATTTCCCATCTAACGAATTAAGTGCTGCTTTCTTTAAATTTCTTATCAAACTTACACCCTCCCTTTTTCCATATTTTATCCAATATAAATTTTACAAATAAAAGAACTTGTAGCAAGCCCCACTACAAGTTCTTTTAGCTAAACATCTTAGCTTATCCAAACAAAATATAATTTCTACACAATCGGGGTTAATTTCTAAAATATGGTTTATTAAAATCATTATATAACATAATTGTTTATTTTTGTTGAATATTCTGTTTTTTTATATAAATACACCCCACATTCTTCCTGATATTCATTTAGATGTAGTAACTCATGTAGCAATATACCTATCATTATCTTTTTCAATAAATCCCATCCTCTTGTTTTCCACAAAAAAAGACACAGAGATTCCTCCCCATGCCTACTAATTCCTTACTTCTTCACCGCATGCACATAATGTACCGTCTCAAAAGCTTCTAAATAATCATTTCGTCCTTCAAAATATATTGTTTGGATATCCTTTGGTGATAAGTGCTCATAAATGAGTAAGCCCGCCTTCTCTAATAGTGCTTCCATTTCGGTATAAGAAAAACACGATTTCATCGGTTCTCCGCCTACTGTAGCCATTTTCACCATATTTTCAACTCGATTGGACAATCCTTTTTCCGTAAATAAGTTTTCATCCGGATAATCGAATACGATAGAACTTCCTTCTGGAACCATCTCGAATAAATATTCTATTAATCTAGAAAGCTCCTCTTTCGTTAAATAGTACGTAACACCTAATAGGCTAAAGAAAGTCTTTTTATTTTCAAATCCTTCATTTACTAATGTTTGCTTCGAGAAATCTTTAGTGAAATCCATCGAAACAAAATGAAGATTGTTTGGCATTTCATACTCTGCTTCTTTCACTCTTTGTATTTTAAACGCTTGCGTAGAAGGATGATCCACTTCAAATATTTCTATTTGATTTTCTAATTCTCGATGTCTAAAACTAAATGTATCTAAGCCTGCACCGAGTATGACGTATTATGTTGCGCCTAATATAATTTCATGTAGTAATACTCTTTCACAATATGCCGCGCGTGCCAAAGGTGTTGGTGATAATTGAACTTGTGTAATCCATTTTAATATTTCTTGTGGATTGTCTTGAAACTTCTCTGCAATGTCTGTATTAAAAAAATGTATTCCTTGAACCATGTTCATTTCAATATCGTTATGTTCCTTTTGTGGAATGAAATCTTTAGCTACATAATCATCAAAGATTTTAGGACGATCAAATTCACTATGATACGCCCTTCCGAAAGCTGATACTAGCGACGTTACACTTGCTTCACCTTTTTTCACGCACATACACTCCTTCATTTTCACAACAAAAATAGGGTTCCCCTGGCCAGGAGAACCCTATTATACACTTTATTTTTATATTGGTAAATTATAGCATAAATAAGTTTTTTTGTCAAGTTTTTCAGCCTGCTATCACTCCAACAATTTGTATATTCTCTAGCAGGAAAATTGTCGATCCACACAGAATGTTCCAAATTATAACAATACATATGGAGGCCAATATGAAACGATTAGTGATCATTACCGTAGGAAAAACACACAGCGGAAAAACTACATTTGCTCAAGAACTAGAAAAAGAGTTACCCCACTCTTTCGTTATGGATCAAGATAACCAAGCAGAATTTATTAACTCGCATTATGAAAAATTACAGCCGGCTGAAGGCGCCAACACCTTTAAACACGGTCTTTCGAAATTCATTGTTGATTATGCAAAAGAACATACAAATTTACACCTTATTATTTGCAACTCAAATAGAAGCCGAAATGGCCGGATGTATTTACTAAATGAATTGTTTCCAAAAGAAGACTATGTACGCATACTCGTTCATTTTGATATTCCAGATGATGTACTTTACGAAAGAGTAGCTCGAAGCCCGCGAAGTACGAATATTTTTAGAGGCAGTTATTCTAGTTTCAAAGAAGTACTCGATCGACAACAGTCTGAATCACTACAAGAAGATGTAGTAGATCCTATAGAAAACGAGGCTGATTATTTGTTTGTTATTCGCAATAGCAAGGATATAAACTTTACTATAGAAGAAATTGTGCATCTTGTTAAAGATTTGTCACCTACTCCAAAATAGGAGACTATGAGAATTACATAATGATAGATTATTATGCAAATACTTCCTCTAGACATCGTACATGGTATATAATGATGTAATAATCTATTATTATATGCTCAATTTTACACAATAGAGTGCATTCATAGGAAAGAGGTACAAAAATATGAAAACAAAACAAACAATCGCTGCGTCTACACTAGCTTTAGCAATGATTGCTGGCGCAAACTCTGCTCATGCGGAAGTAACTGATGCTACTCCTCAGCAAAGTACGGGAGATCGATTAGCTGAAATTAAGCAACATAGACAAGAGTTAGATGCGAAATTGCAGCAGCACAAAGAAAACGTGGATCAAACATTGAATGAACTTAACCAAGTTAAGGAAAATGTTGATACGAAGGTTAATGAACTACATGAGCGTAAACAAATTGCTGATGAAAAAATCAATGAGATTAAACAACGTAAAGAAGAGTTAGATGCAAAACTTCAGCAAGACAAGCAAATCGCCGAAGATAAGATCGCTGAAATTAAAGAGCATAAAAAACAAGTAGAAGACAAAGTTGCTGAAGTTAAAGAGCATAAGCAAAATATCGATAACAAAGTGAATGAGATTAAAGAGCATAAACAAACTGTCGATGAAAAAGTGAATGAAATTAAGCAACATAAAGAGAACATCGATCAAAAGGTTAATGAACTTAAGGAAGTTAAAAAACAGGTAGATGAAAAATTAGCTGAGTTAAAGAAAGCAAAACAAACTGCTGAGGACAAACTTGCTGAGCTAAAAGAAAATAAGCCGAATACTGGTAACACGTTAGAGGAACTTAAGAAAATTAAAGGCAATTTAGATAGTCTTTCCGCTAACTTAGAACTAGCTAAACAAGATATAAAAAACAAACTTGCTGAATTACAAAAAGCTAGAGAAGAATTACTAAATAAAATTAACGAGATAAAACAAGCGAAACAAACTGTTTCAGATGATTTAACAAAGAAAAAACAAGACTTAGATATTAAAATCAACGACTTTAAACATACTGAGAAAAAAATTGAAGACAAATTAGCTGAGGTACATACAACGAAGCAAAATGTAGATAACAAAATTAATGAAGTATCTCAATCAAAACAAACTGAAACAAAGACTGGTACTACAAACACAAACAATAATGCTAAAAAACTTCCTAACGCTGGTAGTGAGCAATCAAACAATATGGCTTTAGGTATGTTATCTGTATTAGGCGGCGTTTTATTACTTACGCGTAATAAAATTAAAGCGTTATTCTCAAAATAAAGCACTTATACAAAAGACAACCGCACACTTGTGCGATTGTCTTTTTTCTTTATATTAACTTCCCATCTCGAAGTGTCAATATACGATCACATACATCAAGCATTCTTTCATCATGTGTAATCATAATTGCTGCTTTTTGGCTCTCTTTCACTTCACGTTTCATCATTTCTACGACTTCACGTGCGCGTTTTGAGTCTAAGCTTGCCGTTGGTTCATCCGCTAATATTAAGTCTGGGTTGTTCATGAACGCACGAGCGATTGCTACCCTTTGTTTTTCCCCACCAGATAGTTGATTTGGATAATGATTTTTTCTTTCGCCTAATCCAAATGCCGCTAATAAATGATCCGCACGCTTTTCTGATTCTTGTTTATTGTCTTTTTTAAGCTTTGCAATGTAAAGTAATTGTTCTTTTACATTTAAATATGGAACAAGATTTGCGAACTGGAAAATGAAGCCGATTTTTTTCAAACGAATGTCTGTCATTTCCTTTTCTGATAACTTCGTAATATTTTTCTCACGAATGTAAATATCCCCTTTTGAAGGTGATAATAATGCACCCGCGATTGATAATAACGTACTTTTTCCTGATCCAGAAGGACCGACGATTCCGATAAACTCTCCAGCTTTCACATCAAGCGACATCGGATGAAGGGCTGTTACTTCCGTATTCCCTTCTCCGTACACTTTACTTACTTTGTCTAATTTCAATAATGAAGTCATTACATCCCGCCTCCAATTGCTTCTAATGCATCAACTTTTAATACTTGGTATAACGAAATAAGTGTTCCTAAAATACTAATGACGATAAAGATTGCTGCGTATTGTGCAATCATCGGTGTTGTTAATAAGAACGGCATACCCGCTGGTAAAATTTGTTCTAATCCTTGTACAAGAACAATACTGATTACCATTGCAACAACTGATAAGAATAACGCCTGCACGACTAAACTATTTGCTAAATAAGAGTTCTTTGTACCGATTGCTTTTAATACACCTAATTGCTGTGTTTTTTGCAGTGTAATGACGTAGAAGAATACACCGATTAGTAACGCAGCGATAACAAGTAAGAATGCAATGATCATCGTTAATGTTCCTTGCTCTTCTTTAAATCCTGGAATACTTTGCAGTACTTCTTTTTTGTCGATAACATGTGCATTTTTGATTTCTTTATCTGTATTCAGCGCAATTGCACTATAATCTTTTTGATTTGGTTGTGAAATAGAGCTCCATACATCTTCATTTACATAAACGACTGGTGTATGGCTAAACATTTGATCTTTCGTAAATCCAACGATTGTAAATTCTTTCTTTGAAACAGGATCAATAATTGTATCCCCGATATCGATTCCTTTTTCTTTAATTGATTCATCAGCAACCATTTCGTTGTTTGCTGTACCTAATTTCTCACCTTTTACAATTTTCGGTTCTAAAAATGAATCACGTTCACTTGAGAAAATAGCAACATCTACTTTTTTCGAACTATCTTTCTTTTCATACGTTGAAACTTTCACACGAAACGGAACGGCCTCTTTCTCGCCTACTTGATTTACTACGTTATCTACATCGTCTTTCTTAATTTGTGAACGAAGTAATTTATTTTCCGCATCATCTGCTAAAACGAACTTATTTGCCTCCATATTTTGAATCGATGAAGCATTATCATATGATAGTCCATTTGCTAATCCTGAAATTACAAGGACTAAAAATGATAATAACACCATAATCAATCCGATTAATCCGTATCTTAATTTTGATTGTTTCAATTCACGCAGAGCTAAAAACATTTCGCTCGCTCCTTCCTCTTTCTTTCTATGCACTTATCATAAAAAAGAAATATGAACGGAATATGAACAGAAGATTACAGAGGGGAAGATTTAATTTTCAGAAAGTATTGAAAATAATTAAAATCCTTGATACAATTCAGTCAAATAATCTTGACCGAGTAATTTCATTTAAGGAGTTGATCACTTTGAAGCCCATGTTAACACTTACTACTTATAGCCAACTAAAAGCAATAAGCGATCCACTACGTGTCGAAATGATGATGCGTCTATGCGAGCGTCCTTATACAGGACAACTACTATCTGAGAAATTCGGCATTCCAAGGGCGAAAATTCATTATCATCTAAAAGAATTAGAAAAGAATGGTTTTATAGAAATTGTTTATACAGAAGAAAAGAATGGTATCATTCAAAAGTTTTATCAATCTGTCGCTAGAAGCTTCACCCCTGCCGCAGACCTATTACCTCATTTAGAAATGTTAAGCGAATCAGGTCGCCAAATCTTTTTACAAATGACAGAAAGAACGAAAAGCCATATTCTCGCTGCACCAGAAGAAGCTTTTACATTACGAAAAGTAAGCGAAGATCCAGCTGAGTGGAATTACGTTTCATCCTGCTGGGAGTTTGATGCTACGCCAGAACAATTTCAGGTGTGGGTGAAAAAATTTCATGAATTGATGGCTGAATTAAATGATATCGCAAAAGACGCAGATAAAGATCCCAATAGTAAATCTTACTACATTTCTACTACTGCACTTCAAATCGACGAACGAGCGATGCAGCGATTTGTGAAAAAAGAAGAAAAATCGTAATACGATTTTTTTTACACTAACGGTCAAAATTATTTTACCGAATAATTTTTTTATAAAGGAGTAGATTAAATGGACTTATTAAAAAATCGGAATTTCCTCTTATTGTTTTTAGGAAGAATTTTTACAAACATAGGAGATAGTTTGTATTATGTAGCCGCGATGTGGCTCGTATATAAGCTGAGTGGTAATCCTTTTTATTCTGGATTGGCTGGTTTCCTTACATTATTACCTTCTGCATTACAATTCCTTACCGGCCCATTCGTTGATAGATGGGCAATCAAAAACACCCTCATCATTACACAAGTTCTGCAATGCATTCTCATTTTAATCATTCCTATTACACACTACTTCGATCTATTAACAGTTCAACTACTACTTATCATCATGCCCATCGTAGCCTTTATCGAACAATTCGCCTATCCCGCACAATCAAAAGCTTTACCACTTCTACTGCATAAAACACAATTATTAAAAGGAAATTCACTCTTTTCGTTTGCGTATCAAGGCATTGATTTAATTTGCACGACGCTTTCTGGCATATTAGTAGCACTATTTGGCGCAATTACTTTATATGTGATCGACTCTTTTACATTCGCCATTACTGCCCTTTTGTTCTTTTTACTAAAAATGCCAAAGCAAGCAGAAACCAATACATCACTTTCAACTAAACAATATTTCTCTGATTTAAAAGAAGGTTTTTCAATCGTCTTCCGTTCATTAATGGGCGTATTCTTAATCGGTTCAGTAGTCGCTAATTTTTCCATTGGTATGACGATGGCAATACTCCCTTCTTACGCTGACTCTTTAGGAGGCGTGAAATCATACGGCTTCTTCTTAGCTGCTATATCAGCAGGTAGTCTCATCGGTGCATTATTCAGTTCATGGGTTGGCAAACGTAATGTTGGCCGTGTCTCCATTATTAGCTTTGCGACTGGCGCTATCTTTTGGTTTCTCTCTACCATTGTACCGTTTCAATGGCTTTCTATTTTCTTATTCGGCCTAGCTTGGATTCCAATTGGTGCAACCAACATATTATTTGCGACAATTAGTCAAATTGTAATTCCAAACCAATATATTGGACGCATTAACTCAGTCATGCGAAGTATGGGCACAGTTGCTATGCCATTCGGCTCTTTAATTGGTGGATATGCTGCGAATGTATTTAGTAGCCAACTCATTTTCGCACTGGCTAGCATAGGGATTTTCTTCATTTCTCTCGTATGGCTACTTCATCCGAAATTACGAGCATTGCCGAAAGCTGATGAAATTACAGCGGATACTTTTGGGGTTCGGTTTAAAGTAGAGCGCGGGAAAGGTGCGGCTTTATAGTAGAAACAAACATAACCCCGTTCTAAATATAGGACGGGGTTATGTTTGTAGTTATTTAATTTTGAATGTACAGTACTTCACTAAAAATATAACAATAGCACCAACTATAACGTTCAATTAACGATTTGATGGCCAAGACCCCTGCATTTTCCTTAATTGAATAATTTGGCCTGTATGATAAGCATCATGAAGCATGATGTCTAATAATTTCCCCTCAAGTGAATTTTGTTCAAGCTCTTTTTCGGAAATTGCGCTTAATACCTGTCTTAAATTACGCTGAGCATTTTCAGAACGTTCAACGACTTCCTTCCATTCCGTGTCATTATTAGATTGCTTAGTAAGATAAAAAGTGTCATTACCGTCAAGATAATGTGTCCATTCATGGCCTTCCAAGTTTGCAGCAAGCCTCTCTTTGTAATAAATGAGATGATTAACGCTCTCCCAAATGGTATTCGTTGCCTCACCAGATGGTTTCCACATAGCCTGTTCGGCTGTAAGTCCTTCTATAGCATGTTTAAACGGTGCATACCAACTCTCTTTATCGAATGTTGAATCTAGTACGTTTAATAACAAGTCAGTTCGTTTCAAAGTAATTTCCCCCCTACACGGTTCAAGTTTTAATACAATCCTTCTAACTCTGTAGAGATTCTACATTTTTAAATAAACTTCCTCCTGTTCCCAATCCACAAACTCGTCCGATTATGTAATGAAAATGACTCCCATTTTTTCACTTTACACGTAGACTAACGAACAAAAAAAGAGACCATTCCAAATGATCTCTTCCCTGCATCTATTTCGGAAGCTCCACCTGAACAGTAGTCCCTTCCCCTTTCATGCTATACGCTGAAACGTTCCCCTGATGCAGTTCCACAATCTTCTGTACAATCGATAACCCTAAACCGCTGCCTTCTACGTTTCTTGCCCTAGCTGTATCTACTTTGTAAAAACGATCAAATATACGGTCCATTTCTTCTCTTTCCATACCAATTCCGTTGTCTGATATAGAGATCATCACACTTGATTCTAATTCTTCTACAACAAATTCAATCGTTCCGCCGTCGTTTGAAAACTTAATGCTATTCGTAAAAATATTACTCCATACTTGATGAAGTAAGTTTTCATCACCTTGTATTGTAATGTCCGGCACATCAAATTCAACGGCGATATCTTTTTCACGCCATTTCCATTCGAGCATAAAAATGACGTCTTTAATTTGCTTCTGCAAATTGAATTCTTTTATTTGTAGAACTTTTTCTTCTTTATCTAGTGAAGCAAGCGTAAGTAACTGTTTACATAAACTAGACATTCGCTTACTTTCGCCCTCAATAATTTGTAAGTAATGGTTTCTTTCTTCCGCACTCATCTCTTCTGACTGTAACGTTTTTGAGAACCCTTGAATGGAAGAAAGCGGCGATTGGAATTCGTGAGAAACGTTAGAAACAAATTCTTGTCTCATCTCATCTAATTCTTTAATACTTTTCGTCATCTTTTGAAAATTAGTTGCTAATGTACCTATTTCATCTTTTCGATTTTCATCTAATTCGATATCATATTCACCATTTGCAATCTTTTGCGTCGCTTTCGTAAATGTGCGAATCGGACGAACAATATAACCTGCTGCAATCGCTATAAAAATGATACTTAATACAACGATGAAACCGAGTAATACCGCTAGAAAAATTCGCATCTCGCCAAATTGGTTCTGAATGTCAGGACGAATAAATAAAGCGTACTGTTTATCACTGTGTTGCACTGGTACACCGACACTATTAATTAATTCATTATCGAAAAACCCTGTAATAAAGAGGCGCGTTGGATATGTGGAAACGCCGTTAAACGTTTCCCCTTGCAATACTTTATGAACGGTATCATCACTAATAGATGTTTTACGAAACGCATTACCGATACGCTTTCCATTCTTTTTGTCATCTACAATGTAAATTTCATATCCTAATTTCGCAATAGACTGTAAGTACGCCTCTTTATTTTCTTCACTTTGTTTTTCATATAACGCTTTAACTTCTTCCGCGTACATTAAAATCTTTTCACTGTTATACGGTTTTAACTTCACTTGATAGTACACATTTGTTAATAAAAAACCGATAATACTACTAAGTAGCATGATTCCAACCGTCATAAAAACAAATCTAGAGTATAATGATTTCATTTTATTTCAACTCCAACTTATAACCGAGTCCGCGTACTGTCGTAATTTGAAAATCATCCGTTCGTTTTGAGAAACGATCTCGTAGTCGTTTCACATGAACGTCAACTGTTCGTTCATCTCCTTCAAAATCCATTCCCCATACTAATTCAATTAATTCTTCTCTTGAAAATGTTCTTCCAGGATAACTAGCCAGTTGCGATAACAATTCAAATTCTTTTAATGGAAGCAGAATTGTTTGACCGTTACACTTCACTTCAAAGCCTTTTCGATCAATTGTCGTACCGTGCAGTGTAATAATATCAGCACTCAGCATTTGATAACGACGTAGTAATGCTTTCATACGGAAAATAACTTCAGCTGGCTCAAACGGTTTTACAATATAATCGTCCGTACCAGAAATGAACCCTTTTTCTTTATCAACTAACTGATCTTTCGCAGTTAATAAAATAACCGGTATATCATGATACTTCCGGATTTCCTCACATAACGTATAGCCATCAACAAACGGCATCATAATGTCCACTATCGCAAGGTGAATATTCTCTTTCTCTAATACGCCTTGCGCTACCTTTCCATCTTCCGCTTCAAAAACTTTAAACCCCTCTTTTTGTAAATGGTAATGTAACAACTCTCTAATATGCTTATCATCATCAGCTAATAAAATATGTATCATCTTCATTAAATCCTCTCTTGTTCATCCTTCTACATCCTTACCTTAAGAAACAATTGGATTTTTTGCAAGAAAAAGAAAAACAAACCCACATTTTAAGATAAATAAAAAGAATCTATTTTGAAAAAAGATTATTCAAAATAGATTCTTACGTTTTAGTATTAAGATTATTTTAATGAAAAATAAGTTCTAAGCTTTAGAAATATCAACGAAGCCTTCTCCAAATACGTCACGAACATCGTGTATAGCGATAAACGCAGCTGGATCTGTAGTTTGAACAATCCGTTTTAGCTTCACTACTTCTTGCTTATTAATAACAACATAAAGAATTTCCTTCGGCGTTTTCGTGTAATAGCCATGACCTGAGTACACAGTAACCCCTCTGCCCATTAAGGTAGTGACCTTCCCGGCAATTTCGTTCGGGTTATCAGAAATAATCGTAATGGCTTTCTTCGGATTTAAACCTTCAATTACAAACTCCATCACTTTCGTTGCTACATATAGCATAATAATTGTTATCATCAGTTTTTCTGCACCAATGATGAAATAAGATGAAAACGCAACGATTAAATCGAAGAACAGTAGACCGTAGCTAATGCTCCATCCTAAATATTTATGCGTCATCCTTGCTAAGATGGTAGTACCTGCTGTTGTTCCGCCAACGCGAATAATAAGACCAATCCCGCACCCAATAAATATTCCTCCGAAAATGGCATTTACGAGCATTTCATCCGAAGCAATCGTCCAGCCTTCTGTCAAATGAAGGAATAGTGAGTTCGTAACTACAGCGATAATCGTATAAATTGTTGTGATCTTATTTAAAAATTTATAACCAGCTATTAACAAAATCGCATTTAAAATTAAGTTAACTAAACCCGGTGACCATTCAAATAAATAGTACGTAATAATCGTGATACCTGTTACCCCGCCCTCACCAAACTCATTCGGGATAACAAACAAATTGACACCTAACGCAAAAAGAAATGCACCGATAATAATAAAAATAATGTCTGTCGTTCTTTTTTTCATACAGTACCTCACTTCTTATGTAAATATTTATTCTGTCATAAACTCTCACCATTATATCGTGGAATATTCAAATCGAACAGTGGTTTATTTTTATTTTAATATAGGATAATAAATTAACTTCATCCTATATCCACATGTAATTAAAAAAGGAAAACAACTGTATTTATTATGTACTACAAATAAAGTTTTGATTTCACAAGCCATTCAGCCTAAAAAATGAATATAAGCACTCTCACTCGCACAAAATTTGAATACAAAGCAAATAGGCGAAGCTATAGAATAAACTTCGCATCCAGCGTGTGATCATAGAGATTTTATATTTATACACTCCAGAAATAAATTTACTTATCTTTCTCCATATATTCTTTAATCTTTCGTTCTTCCCACTCTTTTCCGAATATCCCAACTGGAAAAGTTGTCAAACCATGTATAACGATACCGATCCCCCAACCTGCAAGTGGATATAAAAACCATAATTTACTTGAATCAGAGATTATATTTATAATAAAAAGCATTACGTTCACTAGTATATAAACCGTTAAATGAATGTAAAAAGCTTTTAAATTCTCCACCCTTTTTTTGGCGCGTAAATAAACCTCATCTCGCTCCACCCTTAAACACCTCTTTCCATATTGGATTTTTTTACCTTCTCTCCAATATTAACATCATATTCTAATCGGAAATCCGTTATTCTCAAAAAACACAAAACAAAAAGTACCCATCGAATTGTCATACATATGATCATTCGATGGGTACTGCATGATACATGTTTACAAGAATCTAATTAAGACCAAATCCAAACATCATCATTATTTTCGCCGTTGCTCTTTACCTCATACACTTTTTCAATATGATCCGTTGTGTTCCAGTTAATAGAACTTCCGCCCCAGCCTACATACTTCATATCAATTTTTACTTTCTCACCCGAATTAAACACTTGCCCCTTCGTTAAGAAAACATCAATAATTACTTTCTTCCCGTTTAGTGATGGATACTCAACTACGACATATTTAGTAGAACTTTCTCCTTCATCTTCCCTCGTTCCTACTTTTGATACTTCCCCAATTACATAATCAGGAGAGCCGTCTTCTTTCATGTGCATACCTAATTTATTTGACGTATTTTCAACTGTATTTGCAATCATATATTCCGTGAAATTACGCATCATAGATCCAGTAGCTTTAACCTCATCCCCTACTTTCACATTTGAAAATGAATCCATGTATATACTAACAGGTTCTTCATATTGCTTAGATTTTACAACAATCACACCTTTATCTACTTCTATTACTCGTCCTTCTAGCGTCGAGAAATTCGATTCAATAGAAGCCGCACTCGCTTTTGACAGTTCTAATCCTGGTAAATTCGTTCCTGATAATGCTGCGATCCCTAAAGCACCTGCTAAAATTAATTTTTTCATACCCATATGTAACCTCTCCATTCATGATGATTATATTTTTTGATTGGATACGACCAACCTGTAACTATTATAGTTACAGGTTGTAGAAAATAGCAACCATCTTTCTTATGCAATGTTGCATACTGTAACTTTTAAATATATTTAACACGAATGCTAAATTCTTGAATACCAGCAGGTAAACGAATTGATGATGAAGAAAACAATGTGATGCATCATATTTTTTCAAAGCTACATGTATAGTCGTAGTCCATTACATTATGCAGGAGAGGAGTTAAAATGTTGATTAAACCAAACAGATTACAGCCAGGTGATATCGTAGCAACAGTCAGCCCTTCATGGGGAGGCGCAGGTGATTCTGAGATACGATGGCGATATGATCAAGGAGTAAAAAGATTAGAAGAAGTTTTTGGTCTTACGGTTGTTCCAATGCCGAATAGTTTAAAAGGTAGCGAATTCATTTATAACAATCCACAGGCTCGTGCTGAAGATTTAATGACAGCTTTTAAGGATACACGCGTGAAAGCAATTATTGCGAATATTGGCGGTGAAGATAGCATCCGCTTACTTCCTTATATAGATTTTAATGTAATACGTGAAAACCCGAAAATTTTTATGGGGTACTCTGACGTTACCGTTTCACACTTGTTTTGTCATAAAGCAGGAATTTCCTCTTTTTACGGTCCAGCCATTTTAACTGATTTTGCCGAAAATATAGAGATGGATCCATATACAATTGAAATGGTAAACCGAACTCTCTTTTCAAATGAAACGATTGGCGAAATTCAACCAGCTCATGAATGGACGAGTGAGCGTTTAGAATGGATAGAGATAAATAAGGATACAAGGCGTACGATGCAACAAAACAAAGGATATGAGCTACTACAAGGCTCCACCACTGTACAAGGGCGTTTAATTGGTGGTTGTATAGAAGTATTGGAATTTGCAAAAGGAACGGAGCTTTGGCCTGAGAAAAAACATTGGGAGAATAGCATCCTTTTCTTTGAAACTTCTGAAGACCATCCAGAACCAAGTTATATAAAGTATTGCTTACGAAATTACGCAGCGCAAGGCATCCTCCCAAAAGCAAAAGGCATCATTTTTGGTAAACCAAAAGACGAAATGTATTATGAAGAATATAAACATGAAATACTGCAAGTTATGAAAGAACATAACTTAGAAGATTTGCCGATTCTTTATAATTTAAATTTTGGCCATACTGAACCGAAGTTTATTTTACCTTACGGCGCGATGGCAGAAATTGATTGTGAAAATGGGGCTTTCTCTATTTTAGAGAGTGGCGTGGAATGAATAAAAACACTCTCATGAGATATGACTGTACATGAATACTTTTTAAAAGTTTATAATTGAAGGGAGATTACGTGTATGGAAGTAACATTTACAGTATGTAAATGGGATGAAAAACCTATCGATGATACTAAAAAAGATTTCCCTATTAATATTGCACATGTCGAATATGATATTGATGGTGAATTAAAAGGAAAAGCTTTTGTTGAATACTTATTATATTATTTAGACTCCAATATAAATGATGGTCACTTAGCTACTGCTAAAATTTCTGGATTTTTACACTTTGAAGGGGTTTATAAGGGGCAACAAGGGACATTTACAGCTATAGAGCAAGGAATATTTGATAAAGGAAATTTAGATTCCCCAGGAACAATTATTAAAGCTACCGGTAACTTAGAAAAACTAAGAGGGTCCTATCATTATCAGTTTACAGGTCAAACTAGTAAACTAATTTTAGAGTTTAAATGTTAGCTAAATACCTTATAATATTTAGTGGAAAGGACATTTCTTGTAATACTAGGAATGTCCTTTTTGTTGACGAGCTTATTCAAAATAAGAAATAACAGAGTATATTATCAGTATGCAGCAGTGCATATCATTTTCGTTATAGTGGAATTAAAAACCTAATCCCAAGTGACATGGCCCCCACCTATTCATTACTTTTCCTATCAATTAAAGAATAATCCCCGAAAAACTCCCCTTCATAACTTCCTTTTCAAGTTGGTTCCTACATATAAACATCGCAATAATTTTTGTGCGATTTTTTTCATCGGGCTCAAATTGTTCAATGGTTACGTCACAACGAATTGTATCACCGCTAAAAACAGGACGTAAAAATTCAAAATCCATCTTGCGAGCTAGTACGTTATAATTACCGCCAATTTTTGTAGGCAATGTTGATGTTAACAGTCCTTGTACAACAAATCTCCCCCGCTCATCTGGTGTAACATGATGAACACCTTCATCTTTCGATACTTCCGTAAATAGCGCAACATCTTCTTTTGTAAACGTTCGTTCAAAAGTGATTTTTTCACCTACTTGCAACTTCATCCCATGCCCCTCCTCAAAAACTCTTTTAACATAAGAAAAACCGAAACTATAATCATTTCGGTTTTTCAATCTAAAGAAGTCTATTTATTTTAATGAATGTACAAACAACCCGCTGCGCAGTTTCGGTTCAAACCACGTTGATTTTGGTGGCATAACTTCTCCAGCGTCTGCGATTGCTAATAAAGCTTCCATTGATGTCGGATATAATGAGAACGCTGCTTTATATTCACCGCTATTTACAAGACGTTCTAATTCTTCTAATCCGCGGATTCCTCCGACAAAATCAACGCGTGAATCAGATCGCGGATCATGTATTTCAAGTACTTGGCTTAATAAATGATCTTGCAGAATAGATACATCTAAACCTTTAACAAGATCATTCGCATCAAACGTTTCCTCTTTCACTGTAAGCTTATACCACTTCTCATTTACATACATACCAAATGTTTTTGGCTCATTTGGTTTATACGGAGAAAGTGATGCTACTTCTACATAAAAGTATTGCGTGATTTGTTTTAAAAATTGTTCTTCTGATAAGCCGTTTAAATCTTTTACAACTCGGTTATAGTCCCAAATGGATAATTCATCGTGAGGGAATAAAACTGATAAGAAGAAATTAAACTCTTCTTCTCCTGTGTAATTCGGGTATTGTTCTCTTCGCATGAGCCCTACTTTTGCTGCTGATGCTGAGCGGTGATGCCCGTCTGCAATGTACAGATTCGGAATATCTTCAAATAAATTTACTAAACTTGCGATTACTTCTCCATCAGCTATTTTCCACGCAACATGCCTAACACCGTCTTCTGCTGTAAATGTATAGATTGGTGCATGTTCTTCTTTCCATCTAGCAATGAAACGCTTTATCTCTTCTTTTGTACGATATGTTAAAAAGATAGGACCTGTATTCGCATCACACACATCTACGTGACGAATGCGATCTAGTTCTTTTTCATGACGCGTTCTCTCGTGTTTTTTAATTGTATCATCTTCATACTCATCAATAGATGTACAAACGACAAGGCCTGACTGCGTTCTTCCTTGCATCGTCAATTCATAAATGTATAGTGCTGGCTCTTCGTCTTGCATGAACACTTCTTCTCGTATAAACCGATTTAAATTTTCACCCGCTTTTTCATATACGCGATCATCGTACGGTGAAAGTGCCGGATCTAAATCAATTTCTGCTTTATCAACGTGTAAGAAAGAATACGGATTCCCTTTTACAACCTCTCTTGCTTCTTCACTATTTAATACGTCATACGGTAAAGCTGCAACTTCCGCTGCTTTTTCTTCTACTGGACGAATGGCCCGAAACGGTCGGATTTTTGCCAAGTTTTCCTCTCTCCTTTACACAATCATTCGAACGGCTACAACACCTGTAATTTTGCTTATATTTTCCACTATATTCTCTTTTATTATATCATCAATTCCGTTATCAATATCAATCATTGTGTACGCCCAAGAATGTTTACTACGATTAATCATATCGGCAATATTAATATGATGCTCTGCTAAACATCCTGTAATTTGTCCTACCATGTTCGGAACATTTTGATGCATAATCGTAATTCGTTTCTTTCCGATATACGGTAATTCTACGTTTGGATAGTTGACTGAATTACGAATATTTCCTGTCTCTAAATATTCACGTAATTGGCGCGCTGCCATGATCGCACAATTTTCTTCCGATTCAGACGTAGATGCACCAAGGTGCGGCGTCGCTGTTACATTTTTCATCTTTATTACATTTTCATTCGGGAAATCTGTTACGTAATGCGCAATAACCTCTTCTTCTAACGCTTTTTGAAGAACTTTTTCATCTACAAGTTCTCCTCTTGAGAAATTGAATAAACGCATACCTTGCTTCATCTTTTCTACAGCGTGTTCACCAATAATCCCCTTCGTTTGATTCGTAAGTGGAATATGCAGTGTAATATAATCACACGTTGCGAAAATTTCATCTAAACTAAATGCTCTTTGCACATGTGTAGAAAGACGCCATGCAGTTTCAACTGAAATGTAAGGATCATATCCGACAACGTCCATCCCTAAAGCTAGCGCATCGTTCGCAACTAGAGCACCGATTGCGCCAAGGCCGATAACACCTAGACGTTTCCCTGCAATTTCTGATCCCACGAATTGTTTTTTTCCAGATTCAACAAGCTGCGGTACTTCTTCACCTTCTAAATTTTTCGTCCAGCTTACTCCGTTAATAATGTTACGTGAAGACATAATAAGGCTGGCGATAATAAGTTCCTTTACTGCATTAGCATTCGCTCCTGGTGTATTAAATACTACAATCCCTTTTTCCGTACATCGCTCAACAGGAATATTATTTACACCTGCACCAGCTCTTGCAATCGCCTTTAAGTCTTTTGAAAAATCTTCTTGATGTAAAGAATAACTGCGAAGCAAAATACCATCTGGGTGGTCCATTCTATCCCCTACTTCATATCGATCTCCGCTAAGTACTTGCAAACCTTTTTCTGCAATTTGATTTAACGTTTGAACACGAAACATATCCCCATCTCCCTATCTATTCTCAAGCTCAAATTCCTTCATATAATTTACTAATTGCTGTACGCCGTGTACTGGCATCGCATTGTAAATACTAGCGCGCATACCACCGACTGAGCGATGTCCTTTTAACGTAACAAGGCCGCGTTCTTTCGCTTTTTGTAAAAACTCACTGTTCAGCTCTTCTGACGGTGTTGTAAACGGAATGTTCATAAGTGATCGATACGTAGGATCAACTGGTGAAGTAAACAATTTTGATTCATCTAAGAAATTGTAAAGAAGTGAAGATTTCATTCTATTCTGTTCTTCAATCGCAGATACCCCGCCTTGCTCTTTCAGCCACTCTAGTACAAGTTTCGTTACGTAAATACTAAAGGAAGGCGGTGTATTGTATAAGGAGTTATTTTTGCTGTAAGTTTCATAGTTTAACATCGTAGGACAAGAGCGATCTGCTCCCCCAATTAAATCTCTTTTTATAATCGCAATCGTTAAGCCCGCTGGCCCTAAATTCTTTTGCGCTCCCGCATATATAAGACCAAACTTCGTCACATCGTATTGTTCTGATAAAATATTTGAGGACATATCTGCAATTAGCGGTACTTTATCTAAATGTGGAATATCCACATATTTCGTTCCCTCAATTGTATTGTTCGTTGTAATATGTACATAATCTAGTTTTTCATCATTTCGTAAACCATCCAGTTTAGGAATTGTAGTAAATTTCGCTTGTTCAGAAGAAGCAATCACTTGTACTTCTCCTACTTTTTCAGCTTCTTGCATCGCCTTTTTAGACCATGAGCCAGTCAATACGTACCCTGCTTTTTTATACGTATTCATTAAGTTTAACGGTATCATAGAGAATTGTAATGACGCACCGCCTTGTAAAAACAGTACTTCATACTCATCAGGAATGCTCATTAATTCACGAAGCAAGTTACTCGCTTCATCTATAATACTTTGAAAATAAGAAGATCGATGACTCATTTCCATAATAGACATGCCTGTCCCGTTATAATTTACAAGCTCCTTTTGCACTTTCTCTAAAACTGGCAAAGGGAGTATTGATGGTCCAGCTGAAAAATTATATACTCTCTCCATCACCCTAATAACCTCCCTATTTCTCATTTTATTATTTTTTAAACTTTCTGAATTATAACCTAAAATATAATATATGGTCAATTTGTTTTCTATTATTACGGCGCAAGACGCAATGGAATCGCTTGCATGTGCAAACTACTTTTTATAAACATACAAAAAAGTGCTAAGTACATAATCGTACTTAACACTTTAATAATAAAAGAATGATAGCTAATTGTTCGTAAAGAACCGATCAAAAATTTGATAAATAGCAGAAAGACCAAAGAGCCAATAAATAGTGTCCACAAGCGCCGGCATTGAACCAAACCATTTCTCAACTACATTGTAATCTAACGCTACAAATAACCAATTCAAACCGCCAAGAATCACCAAAATTACTGTAAGGTAAGACAAAAATTTCATTATGATTGCCCCCTAGGTGATAAGATGGTGAAAGGCCTTTCACTAGAAATATATGTGGTAAAATTCAAAACTTACCTATTTAATAAAATTTATTTTCGGTACCAACCATTAATAACCGTTTCTGCTTCTTTACTATGTATTTGATACGCATGCGTACTATTATGAGAACCAATAAACCAAATAGAAAAACCTTTAAAATACGGTTTCGTTTCTAATACTTCTCGGTAAGCACGCCATCCATTTCGTTGTACATCTTTTGAAAACACATTTGAAACATCTGGATTCCACGGATTTTGTAATCCAAGTTCACGCGCCGGAACGTTAAATCCACCAAAATAAACGGGCTTTCCTGTTGCTTTATGTAATTGTTCCAACTGCTGCACAACATTTTGCCCACGATTATACACTGTCGTCGCAAATAAACTTTTCTTTACTTCTTCGTATGTTGGATTTCTTTTCCCTGAAACCTCAAACCAACTATCGATACTTACAATATCCACCTTTTTTAAATACGGACGATTGATTTTCTCTTTAAACTTCGCTTCATACGAAAGATCCCAACTTGCTGTTAACCACCAATTCATTTGATACAAAACATTTCCTTTATACTGCTTACGAACAAAATCAATCGTATCGCTCCAGTATCCCTCTGCATATTCCATATTCACGAAATTAGAGGCAATCTTGAGTCCATACACATTGTATTTACTTGTAATGGAATGAAAGATGTCTTGTAGAATAACTGTTTTCCAATTCCAGAAGAAATCATTAATATTACTCGGATTCCATTCCGTTTCCCCAACATTTCCTTGCTGAATATACGGGAACGGTTCCACTATAACTTGAATATTACGCTTTAATAATTCTTGAATTAAAATAATAGCCTTTTTCTTTTGCGCCTGGTTAATTACCATATTAGTAGAAGTAACATTCGGAATATCCACTTGAATCGGTACATTTACTGTATTTAAATTTAAGCGATTCACATCTGCTAACACTTTCGATACATTTCCAACTTCCCATACCGTTACGTTTCCTGACTTTATTTTTCCAGATTGAACAGTATTCATATCTGCCTGTACATTTCCTTGGAAACAAAAAGAAAACAACATCATACACACTCCTAAAAAACTTACTAAACTCTTATTTCTCTTCACAACTTCCCTCCTATTATTTTTGACATACTTGCTTATTCTATACAACGTTTCACATATATTCCATATAAAAAAGAGTGGAATTTTCATCCATAAAAATTCTATTCATCCTTTATTCACACCTTATTCATACTAACCTCCTAAAAATAGTAAGGTAAATAAAAAAGGAGCTTATTTCCGCTCCTTTTTTGTCCTTATACAATTGAAATTATCGCCTTCCTTCTAACGGTCTAACTAAATTATATTTTTCGTATAAATAAATTTTTATACTCATAAATGTATCAAAAAATTTTATCTATATTCGCTTTTTGTTTGTATTACTTTTACATTTACTTCATTCGTAGTTCTTTCATTTCTTTGGATATTCATAATTGCACCTCAATCGTATTCACATATAACATCTGCCTAATTATGAATGCATGAGTTAACTATATTTTTCTAATATTTTTAGGAGCATCTTATTTTGCCTCGTCATATTTCACTAATTGAATTTACAACACATCCATATGCTATTTCGTGGAATTTACTATTCGAGACGTAATTATTGCAGTGATTAAGATAATAATAGCGGTTATCAAGCCAGATTCTCCAACCCAAATCTCAGTTTGATATCCTGTACTTGCACGTGTGAAAGGTCCTTGAATAATGGCATTCCAAGTAGCATGGATGATAACCGAAGGCCAAATGCTACCTGTGATAAGTCGTAAATAAGCTATAATATAACCGAATGGTACAATACAAAGATAGATACCAAGTACTGAAAGAACGACAGATGGTCCCGCTACATATAGACCAGCAATAACTATTGGAACATGCCACGTTGCCCAAATCAATCCACTAATAAGGATGGGCCGTGAAAACTCTGCATCGACTAGCCTTGTGAGCATATAACCTCGCCAACCCATTTCTTCTCCCAAAACTGGGATTAAGTTAAGCAAACTTCCGAAAATGCCGCTCAATACTACTAGATAAATGAAGCTGAATGGTGCCTTTACATACTGAAGCCCAAGCATATTGTAGATCGGTTCTAACATCATACCACCTTCGGGATACTGAAACCCTGCAATTCCACTCAACCAGGCGATAGAATAAGTAATTCCACAAATAATCATAGGGATTAGCAGAGCAAAACCGATTCCCTTCCATATCTTTAAGTTACCGAGACTAAAAGATACATCTTTAAACCCTTCTTTCAGTATTATGCGAGTCAAAATAGAAGATAATGCTGGGGTAAACATATATACCACAATAAGCGCCCTACTTTCCGTAATTATTACTCCTACATTTAAAATAATAGAAGTAATGATTAAGATACTCAGAAAGAGTTGAAGTCCTATTTTAGCACGTTGGATTTTATCTTTATTATGGAACGATTTTGCGTGTAATATCATTGTAATCCGCCCTTCCCCTTTCATTTACTTCTTGTCATTTCTACAGACACAACTTAGAATAAAAATATTTTTGTATACAGATTCATTCATCTTTAAAATCCCTCCCAAATTTATAGTCTAGTCTTACTTACGACTCATCCATGTAATTATTATTTATAAGTTGTCATAGCCGATAGTACAAAAGTGTAATGATTAGCATATGACCTGTGTCAATTAACCTTATGACAATATGTAACTAGAAAATATGATATGGGATAGATAACAATTGAATTAAGGCAATTGATTTGTGCAAGTACATGAATCAATCTTGCTTTTACAAATAATTCAATTGAGGTGGAAAAAATGAATAAGAAAAGCATAATTGCAATGGTTAGTACAGCTTTATTAGTCACAGGATGTGTAGAAGTAGGAAAGGCTCAAACAGTAGCAGTCGAAAATTCAGGTCAATCAATCCAAAAAAATATAGTTAAATCCATACAATCACAGGCTTACCCATTAAAAACGATAGAGCCGTCAAAATCATTTGAGGATTTAAAACCACTTAAGAAAATGATTGGGAGCGCACAATATGTAGGATTAGGAGAGAATACTCATGGAAGCTCTGAAATTTTTACTATGAAGTTTCGCCTTGTGAAATATTTGGTTACTGAGATGGGTTTTACAAATTTCACAATGGAAGAAGATTGGGGAAACGGCTTAAAACTAAATGAATATATCCAAACAGGAAAAGGAAACCCTAGGGAATTTTTAAATTATTTATATCCTACTGATGAAATTATAGCCATGATTGAGTGGATGAAAGATTATAATGCTGATCCATCCAATAAAAAAAAGATCCAATTTATTGGGCTCGACTTAAAGGAGTTGGACCAAGGCTGCTTTAATAAAGTAATTGATTATGTAAGGCTGCATCGACCAGATTTGCTGGCAGAAGTAGAAGAAAATTATAAAGAATTGTCGGCTTTTAATGGAGGTTTACAGGAATATATGGACCTTGCTCCTGAAATAAAGGAAAAGTTCAAAGCAAACGCTGAGAGAGTAGCTCAATTACTAAAAGATGAGAACGGGCAAGCCAACACAGAAATAGCTTCACCCGAGTACATCTGGGCGAAAGCAACGGCAAGTGCAATAGAGAAATTTACAACAATGCTAATTCCTAACGACTATCCAAGTATGTTAAAGCTACATGAGCAATACTTGGCAGATCATGTAATGTGGGCACAAGAGACATTGGGTGGTAAAACGATGGTATGGGGACACAATATTCATATAGCTAAAGGAATTATCGATGAGAAATTATACCCTTATGTTGCGGGGCAGAATTTGAAGGAACGTTTAGACAATAATTATGTCACAATTGGCAGTACAACTACGGAGGGGCATTTTACCTTATACAGCGACACCCAAGATAAGATTAAAACGGATCCGATTCCACAAGATGTAAATAGTTTCAATTATACCCTTGGAAAAGTACCATATAAAATGTTTTTATTGGATAACCGTCACCTTAAAGGACCAGCAGAGAAATGGGTTAAAGCAAAAAGACCATTACTAAGTATAGGGGCACGACTTTTACCGAACGAATCGGCATACTTTGATACGTCATTGCTTGAGCAATTTGATATTATGTTTCATATTCGAAAAACAAGTCCATCTCATATTAAATAAAAGTACAAAACAATCCCGTTCTTGCATCTGCAAGAACGGGATTGTTTTATGTTGATTCATATAAGCATCTTTTTTAACCAGAAGTAGGTTACTCTCCCCTTTTTAGCATCATTTAAAAATGTCATATGACACTTTTACACTAGTGAGAATGACAAAAAAAGCAGTACAATTCGGTTATTACATAGATAGGAGCGAGAACTTTATGAAATCAAGATTCATCCAGAATGGTTATTTTTTATTGCTAACTTTCGTTACAGGATTGTTTTATTTTTGTTTTTATCTAATAGCTCTGCTATTCAGCTTCACCCTTTCATTTACGGTAATTGGGATTCCACTAGTTATACGCGTACTACAGACTACGACACCTTTTATCCAATTCGAGCGCATACAGACGAAAATTTATACAGATATTTCAACAGACTCTTATGATAGAAGTATAACAATAGATACATCGAACTGGGCTCAGGTAAAATTAGTGCTTACTGATCGTCGCAATTGGTCTGCTGTCTTTTGGCTAATGCAGAAATTAGTAATTGGTATGTTCAGTCTCATTAGCGCAATCATTTTTTATGTAATGCCACTTATGTTGCTGTTGGCACCACTACTGTATCAATACATCGAAATGAACATTATATTCATACAGATAGATACCTTTACTAAGTCACTCATTGTAATGTTTATGGGTATAGCATTTACCTCCATAAGTATTAAAATAGTAGATCGTTTGACAAAGAAAATCGGGGGCTATACACGTAGCATGATCCGGCAACTAAATCAATAGAAGTTTGCCTTCTGTGAGAGAATTGCAGTGTGAAATTAAAAAGTATAACAATGTATGAAGGATTAATTTATAATATAGGAAGTAAAAAGGTAGGCTACTTAGGGGGTAAATGACTTGTTAGATATGGTTAAGTATTGGTTTTGGTACGATTGGATTATGTTAGGAGTCCGTATACTTGTTAGTGTCTCTATCGCCATAACCACATTAGATTTTCAGGATAGTTTAACATTGCCAATTTGGATTATTATTCTTTGGGAAATTATTGCCTTCTCTATTCCATGGGTAGCCTTACTATTCAATTATAAATATTATTTGTTCACAGAAATACTGCTATATGGTGGACTGTGTATATATTTAACTTCTTTATTTCCAGGAGCTAACGTTACATTTCTTATATCGGTTTTTCTGATTGCTGCGAATAGTCAGCATTTGTCCTATTATTGGACAGCTCCAACAACAGTTTTTATAACAACTGGAATTTTCTATGCGGTTGCGCCAAGTAATAGCTATTGGATTATGGTTACCAACTATGGACTTGCTTATGTAATGGGCTTCGCTTTCCATTTATTAATCGTCAATCATAAGCAAAATGAAGCGATTCGTAAACAAAACGCGGTACTTGAGCAATATATGTCTCAGATTGAACGTATTACACTGGCAGAAGAACGGAACAGACTGTCAAGTGAGCTTCATGATACAGTTGGTCACGCTTATACTTCTATTATTATGGGGATGGAAACGTTGCGTACCGAACTTGCTACTGAGATGGGTATACAGAGGCTAGATTCTCTGCTTGAAATGGGACGTAAAAGTATTGAGGACGTGAGAGGTTACCTACATCAAATGGATTCTCCGTGTCAATCGCCTTCCTTAATTCAATCTCTACAAAATCTTGGAGCCGAATTTCAGGAGCACGCTCAGGTAAATGTAAGTTTTAGGACATTCGGAGAGGAATATCAACTATCTCGGCAAGCGAAGATTGCATTCATTCGTTGCTTACAGGAGTCTCTTACGAATGCAGTACGTCATGGTCAAGGGACTGAAATTATAGTTTCATTGCAGTTTGACGAACAATATACGAGGTTAGAAGTTCAAGATAATGGAAAAGGAAATGTAGAATGGCAAGAAGGCTTCGGTATGAATGCGATGAAAGAACGGGCAATGAATTTGCAAGGTCATTTATCTGTATATACAAAACCAGAGGAAGGAATGCTTGTTACATGCACCATACCGCGACAAACTGAAATAAAAGATGGACTTATTCGTTTGTTAATTGTAGACGATCAGCCATTTGTTCGGGAAAGTTTGAGGACACTACTCGATAGATATGAAGATTTAAATGTAGTCGGCTTGGCTGAGGATGGCAATCAAGCCATCGATTTGTGTGGGCGCCTTCAACCCCATGTTATACTTATGGATTTAGATATGCAGCACATGGATGGAATCGAAGCAACCAAAAAGATTAAGCAACAATGGCCACATATCCGCGTATTGATTTTTACAACGTTTCAAGATACCAAACAGGCATTGGAATCACTTCGCAACGGTGCGGATGGTTTTTTACTTAAATCTATTGAAACGTTGGAGCTAGCTAATACGATCCGACTTATTCACAAAGGTGGGACACTAATTGATCAGGAAATGTCTCACAAAATATTTGAGAAGTTTGATGAGCAAAAAGAGACACCACAATCAAAAGCAACCGCTTATGAACTAACAGCTAGGGAGATAGAAATATTGCAGCTAGTAGCAAAAGGACTTCGTTACACTACCATAGCATCAAGATTATATTTATCGAGTGGCACAGTCAGAAATTATGCTTCCACAGCTTATACAAAGTTAGGAGTCCGTAACAAAGAAGAAGCTGTTCAAAAGGCTCTAGAAATTGGAATTATTAAATAACAACATGTTTTGCGGTATATAAAAATGAGTAACAAAGAAACAGAACGCTTTGTGTGGTTTCTTTTGTAACAGAGTAAATAAGGCCCGTTATCGTATAAGTAAATGTTAAAACATTTACTGTTTTGTCATAATAAAATCATTGAATCTTATCCTCTAAAATACAAAAGCCTACTATCAATTTAACTGATAGTAGGCTTTTAAAATTACTTAAGAACTTGGTTATGTTCTAATTTAACAATTTCCATCAGTGGAGATATTATCACTTCGGCTCTAAAGTTAACACTTTCCCCTCTATCCCATCCGTATTCAACGTAGTCGTATGATACGTTCCATTTACCCAATCATCGATTTGATCATGGTACCAATCACTTCTAAAATGTCCCGATTGTCCTGGCCCTACGATATGATAACCATTTGACATATCTTTCGTATCAATCACAAATCGCCAAGAAGCTCCGTGATTGACAATACCGTTTTCTCCGTAACTCGCTGCTTGAACGGTAACTTGGCTACCGCCAATTGGAACTGGTGCTTCACGATTAAATGCAAGTAATGCTAACATACTAGATGATTTTGAAATTGGATGTGTAAAAGCTAGTTGATGGTAATCGCCCCACTTCCACTCCGCAACATTCGGTCCATATTCCTTCTGCAATTTCTTCATTACATTTTCGTACGATGTATGCACAACTTTCGTGAATCCGCCGTACTTCGTAAACCAAGCGCCGTTTTCTCCTGCTACTTCTTTTCGAATCAATTCATCAACAACTTGTGACTTCCCTTCAAATAACTCCATTACATCTTTCGGTATTTCTTTTGAAAATAACGTATTCGAAATCTCTTTCATTAATAAATGAAAGAGTAATGGTGCCGCTTCATCTTTACTATCATAAAAATTCCACTTTGTTAATTGTTTTACGCCTTCTTTCTCTACTTCATTTAAAGATACTTTATTTAACTCTTTTAACAATATAGGAGTAAACTCTTTCCCATATAAATTTTTTTGATCCATCTGTAACTCTTCTAAATCTTTCACCGTATATTTTTCCTTCTCTTGTAAAAACTCTTGAATACGCATTTGTCTATATGGCTGCGCCCACGTATTACTAATATGGTACGGGTAATTATCATCCACAATTTTATTATTCGCAGTTGAAATAAACCCTTGTTTTGGATTGATTACTTTTGGCAGTTGATCATATGGGATATACCCTTCCCACTCATATTCATCTGTCCACCCTGGTACTGGTAAACTCCCATCTCCTTTTTTACGCACTGGTATATTTCCGTTCGCTTTATAAGCAATTGTGCCATCATTTGATGCAAATACAAAGTTTTGAGTTGGTGTATGAAAGTCTTGAAGCGCCGTTTCAAACTCATTCCAATCTTTCGCTTTATTCATATTTAAAACAGCCTTTAATTCAGCGGAAGGCTCCAAAGCAGTCCATTTCAAAGCGAATACTGTTTTCGTTTTCTCTTTCCCTTTATCCGCAAACTCTGAAATGATTGGACCGTGCCTCGTAACAGTAACATTATAAGGAATTGTTTTCCCGCCTTTTACTTTAATCGATTCATCAACAACTGTAGCTTTTTCCCACTTATCGTTATACAAAAATTCATTATCATTATTAGGATTTCGCTTCTCAATATATAAATCTTGCACATCAGGACCTGTATTCGTAACGCCCCATGCTATTTTGTCATTGTGTCCTAATATAACACCCGGTACTCCAGCGAAAATAACGCCACTCACATGTAAATCTTTCATTTCAAGTTGTGATTGATACCAAATAGAAGGCGTCGCAAGAGATAAATGAGGATCATCCGCTAAAATTGGCTTACCAGACGCACTCTTCTCACCGCTTATGACCCAGTTATTACTACCGTTAAACTCTGGCGGAATGATCGTTTTTGCAAAACTTTGTGCTACGTCCACATTTGTATTTTTCAGTTCAGCTAGCAATCTAGGCGCATCTTTCGGATATGTAGGAAATAGCTCATTTGCTTGCTCTTTCGGTAAATTTTTCAGCGCCCAATATCGAAACGCCTGTCCGTGCCAATGTCCGCCTAAATCAAACGCCATATACTTTCCAATCGTTAACGTATCAACAATAGACCATTCAGCAGGTTCATAACCTAATATAGTAAACTCAACCGGCAATCTCTTTTCCTCTTTTGCTTCGCGTATAAAAGCGTTCACCCCATCAGCAAATGACTGCAGAGCATATTTCGCTTCTCCGTCATATTGACTAACAGACGCTTCGGCTGCTCGCCGTAAACCGAGCGTTCGAAACAATTTATCTCTATCAAGAGCTGCTTCCCCTATCACTTCACTTAACATCCCAGAAGCTTGCCTTCTACTTAAATCCATTTGAAACAAACGATCTTGCGCTTGTACATACCCTTGCGAAAAATATAAATCATGTGCATTTTCCGCTTTAATATGCGGTACCCCTTTACTATCTCGCTTTACAGTAACAGCATGTTGTATGTCCTCTAGCTTTATCGTTCCATCTATCTTTGGCACAGAACTAAGTGTATATATGTTCAAAAAAATCACTGTACAAATAACGAACAAAAGAACGATACTACTAGACCAAATGAAAATTCTCTTCCCTCTAGTTCGTTTCTTCTTTATGACGACTTCCATATAACCCCTCCTTTCTCAAACTATTCGCTCCTATTTAAGGAAGAACCTTTTAGAAAAATTGAAAAACCCCCTTCATTTTCTACAAATGAAGGGGGTTTTCTTAACGTTTGTTACGCCAGCTTTCATTATGACCAAGATTTGAATCGGTCGCTAATTGCACATCATATAATATTTCACTAAAGAAGCGCTTATCTATTTGTTTTGGTACAATGCGTCTTTCATCATCAATTTCATCGTATTCATATGAACCTCGTTTTACTGTACCTGACCTATAAAATTCAATGTCATACACACATATATCCTCTTCATCTTCATAGCCAATCGGTGCTCCGCTAAATGACAGTTGCGCTCCTAACCCAGTGCGAGTATCTTCTTTATAAAACGTATAATACACACCGCCATCTTGAACCGAACCGCGAATCCACCCAAGTTTCGTCATCTTACCGAATAACGAGCGACCATTTAATAAAATACCGCCAAACCTCTCAACAGTAACCTTATCGTTTTCCTCTCCTACAAACACTGGACGTTCAATTTGTAGGAATGGCTGAACAATTTTCGAGTTTCCCAGTTGCTCTTTCCACATTTCCTTTTCCGCTCCAGATAATTCTAGCGGATGAATTAAACCGATTACAGTCCCAGATGAAACTTCATGTTTCTCTCCTATTATTGAATAAAAGGTACCATCCTCTGCATAACGGAACATTTTCAGTAACTCGCCTTCCGCATACTCACCCCAAATAAGTGAAGTGGCAAATTGCTTCATAATTGGATTTTCCAAAAATATCGAATTCCACGTATCATATGACCAATAGCGTTTTAATGACAGAGCAGCTTCCAAACGTTGTTTCTGCATGGAAAGAGCATTTCGAAGCTCTTTCTTTAAAGCGGCTAACTCTTTCTTAGCTAATTCAGCTTTTTCTATATCATCTTTTGTATTCGGCTTTGGAAGTGACTTCATACGTTTTCCTTCTTCTGTCTCCAATTCTATTTTTGACTCAGAAGTTAAAATAGCAGTAAAACATCTATTCCCAAAATCAATCTTCTTCTCGCCACATATATTAAAACCAAGATCTGGTACCAGTTGATCTTCCAACTCTTCTTCCGTTATACCACGTGCTTTCGCAGCAAGACTTAGTGCTTCTTTTGCCGCATTACGCACTTGTTTATGTTTATATTTAAATGCCATTGCATGAATAAACATAAGTGCAAGCTTAGATGAGGACAAACCTAGAGCACGAACAGCATCAGCTGCAATTTTCCCTCTCATATCGAGCACCCATTCATCGATTTGCTTTTTAAGTATACCGACCATTTTGTCATCACTATATATTCCATATAAAGAGAGAATACCGCGTTTCTTCACATCTGCATCTTGAGAAATCCACATTTGATATATTGCTTGTACATATTCTTTTAAGTCTTGTTCGTTTAAACTACTACCAATTACTTCAGCCGCCTCTTTCTTTTCGATGACAGAATCTGAAATGTACTGTTGTATATAAGCTAATGGAATTGTAGCATCCGCAATTTCATTTGAATGACGAAGACGGATTTGTGGTTCATCCCCAATCAATTGCAGAAGTGAGTTTCTTTTTTGTTCCGTTACTATATGACCACAAATTTCTTCTATATTTTCTGAGTTCCTCCCCACTTCCAGTAACGGTGCAAATTTCTCAACAAAAGAGGCATTTTTCTTTTCTTTCAATGCTTCTTGTACAAGCTGCATATATGTTTCAATCTTATACTCTAGCAATATTTTCATCACATTTTCACGAACAATTTTCTTTTTATTATGAAGTTCAGCTGCTACATATTCTGCCGCTTCTATGTCTTTTGAAAGTAGTTCAACTATAGACTTACGTAATTTTTTAGATGAATCACCTAAGTTTTTAATTAAAACCGGACGTATTTCAGCCTTGTTATCTCTTGCTAATTCATTCAGAACATACGCTTTTGCCTCAGCAGAATACGTATCAAATCGTTCCATTATGTATGCCTGTTCTTTTACAATGATCGTAACGAGCGCTTCCTTCGCTTTATTTCTCTCTTCTACATAATGTGAGACTTGCTCAACTGAATAATCAATCAGCTTTTCTTTACTTAGCCCGTAAGAAAGTAGATCTTCTATTATTTTTTCTGGTTCTATCCCTCTAGCTGAACACTCATACAGAAGTTCATATAAATAAACACTATAAACATCTCCAAATTGCAAGGTGAGTGCCGCTTCTCTTTTTACCACATCATCTATATCCCAAAGAAGTACAACTTCTAAAACTGGCATATCCCAATACATATTTCTATATTTCGGATTTTTAAGTATTTGCTTCATTTCATCAAATGACAATTTCCCTAGTAAATAATCACGATACGTATCCCGCACCGTAGACAACTTAAGTTGCAAAGCAGCGACAAAAAATTCTTCTCGCATTCTCCCTCTATTTAACCCATGTCCTTTTTCAGCTAACATTCGTGCGATAATAAGATAATTAATTTTACTTACATATTGCAAAGTACGTTGAACAAATTCAGGATTGTCTTCCGACACAGAGCATAACATTTCATATTCATACGTCTTACAAAATTCTTCACTATTTAAATTATGTTGCCTCAGGCGGTGTGCAAAGAATCTTTCCTCAGAAATCCAAAACTGTTTACAAAAACTTTGAATTTCATCATACGTTTTCTTATTTACACTACCAGTTCTTTTATAGTTTTCAGGCTGATCAAGAGCTTGACACACGTAACGCGTAGCATGATTCATAAAACCCCAAACGTTTTTCTTCGCAAATATTTCAACATACCGCCTCGCAATATTTGATGCCTGATGAATATTAAATAATAGTCGCCAAATATATTCTGGTAAATTTGCACCTAAAAATAATTCCCTATCGCTTTCACCTTTTATATATCTTTCAACTGCTTCAATCTTTTCCTTTTCTCCATGCAAATTTAATATAAATTCAGCATGTTCTTCTAATCTCTCGTCCAATAAAGAGCTATATGTATGGAACCTCTCATAATCTACTTCAAACATTACGAGAAGTAGTGATAGTTGCTGTTGGTTTGATAATTTTAATAGCAGCTCTTCTATATAATTTGGATTCTCACCTATTAATTCTCGAAGAAAAATATACGCTTCTTCCACATAACTTGAAATATTAGTTAAATATTTACATGCACTTCCTACAAGTTTATCTAAAGAAAGCTCGCTTTTTTCTAAATAAATTTTCATATTAGCAAAATCCACATATTTAAACCTTATTATAAGAACATTTAACAATTGCTCCCCTAACAAATAATAAAATAACCGAAAGAAAGCCGGATCTTGTTTATATACTTTCCTAAAATCATTTATAAACTTCTTTGCAAAATCGCTTCTATTCTGATCTCTAATTGTCGTTAGTTGTATATAATTTAAAATCTCATCATCTCTCGTTTTTAAATAACGTAATGATAATTGTTCCTGCTCTTCTGTCATATGAATATATTGAAACAACTGAACTGTATTTGTAGTCAAACTTTGTTCCCCCGCATCTATAAAAATACCCTTATTTACTTGTTAGTATATCATAAAACTCACGAAAAACGAACATACATTCTATATTAAGTTAATGTAAATTAAAACACACTACTCAAAACACTTCTCCTTCTCTCTAAACTTCCCATTACACTCTTCTCTCCACCATATTTGCTACACCAATTCCTCAAAATCCCCTTCACATAAGCAAGTGTTCGCTTATTCTGTTCAAACGCAATCTTCAGAGCCTCTAATACTCTCTCTCCTGAAACTTTTTGTATCCACTCTTTCAATTCCTTCACGATATAGGGAGATAGACTACTTATATGTCGTTCGTAAAACTTATAAACCTCACTATGCGAAGTATCCTCTTCTATAACTTCCTCCTCAGCAACTACTTCTAAACTACTATTATCCTCTTCTGCCGGCATACCAAAATACTCTAATAACAATGGAATCTTCCATTCTTCTTCTAGACATGTACGTAAAAACATATGTACGAACTCTTTATTTTTCACAGTCTTTAATTCACGTAACACACACTTTTCTACATTCGTATTTACAATAGGGTTATAGTGTAGCCAATTTAGTATGTATACCTCTTTCGTTTCCGCATCATATAAAATCTTCCCGTATTCCACAAATCTACTTAACAACTTCTCAACAGTTTCCATACTGTAGCCTGTTTCCAGTTCAGCAACACGCTTCGGTAATACGTAAATTCCACATTGCTTCGTTTTTGTACCAGTTAACAAATATATATAAAAATAACGCTCCTCTGGCGTTAAATCTAATATGAATTCATCTTGCCAAAAGTTCACTTGCACATTACGGTACACCGCCATATGTTTACCTCCTCCTTTTATTCATCAAAAGGCAGATTTCAATCCTTCCATATACATATAGGACGGAGGGCTTGGTTTTTGCGTTTGAATTCCAAATTTTTTTAACTACTACAACGACGGTTTTATTTTTTCGTGCTTTTTTGTTCTTGTAGTTGTTTTTGTTTTTGTTTTTGTTTTTGTTTTGTTTTTTCTTAGTGATTTATTACTTGGTAGGTGCTTATAAGGGGCTTGGAAGGGGCTTCATAGGGGCTAAAAAAAAGGAGCTGTTCCAAATTTTCATTTTGGATAGCTCCTTTACCATTCTTTCTATTTTTGACTTACATCTAACATCTTCACTAAAAAGGCAGCTGCCTCACCACGAGTTGTTGTACCTTTAGGATTAAACTTGTTATCTCCAACACCAGTAACTACCTGTAAGCTGTATAATCGCTGAACAGGCTGTTTGTATGCGATCGAATGTTGATCACTAAATGGTAATGCGACTACATTACCTGTAACACCTTTATACTGTAATGCCTTGTCAATCATAACTGATGCTTCTTCACGAGTGATTGGTGCATTCGGGTCAAAAATGCCTCCACCACGACCGCTAATAATTCCTGCACTTGCACTACGCTTTATACCATTATGAAGTGACGGATGCGCTTTGTTAATATCTACAAATGTTTTATTTCCTTCTGGTAATTGAAGAGCATTTGAGATTAATGTCGCAAACTCAGCTCTCGTTACATTACGATAAGGCGCAAATACACCATTTCCTTCCCCGCTCATAATACCTAGACTGTATAGTTTACGAATATGTCCTTCAAACCATCCACCTGTAATATCATCTTTTGGTTTTTGTACTTCTTCTTTTGGTACATTATAGTTTATCTTAATCCAACTTGGATTATAGAAGATCCACTCATTATTACCTACTTTATACCAGCCGTTTTTAACTGCTAACACTTTGTAACGGTCACCTTTTGAAGCCTTACGAACGGTTTGATGTTCAAGTCCTGCACCGCTACGTACATTTATACCGTCACCATTAACGACTAGCTCCATACTAGGCTCCGCTGGATTAAATTCATTTGAATCAAATCGCTCGTTTCTTTCTTGTAAAGGCGCGTCAATTTGTGCATTAATATTTGCATACCATTGAATACCTTGTACGAACCCATTCCAATTTCCACGAGAAATTAAAATATCAGGACAGTTTTTTCCGCTCCATTGTTGATGCCTATAAATGTGGTCCGCACTAATTCCCTCTTTGTTCATTAAATATCCCGCAAGTCGCTTCGCATTCTCTAACGCTTTATTATAATCTCCATCTTGGTTAACTGAAATTTCAATACCGATAGACTCTCTGTTTCCTGATCCATCACCATCTCCTGCATGCCAACCATTTTCATTTGTTGGTAAGTGCTGATAGATTTGTTTATCGTCTACTGTAAAATGCCATGAAGCTGTTCGGAACGTACCTTCCGTTGCTTGTTTATACAAATACTTCGCATGATTTTCAGCATTCGCACCACGAGCTGTATTTGCAGTCTCATGAATTGTAATATAACGTGCTTTCATCGGATTAGCCGGGCGAATATCAGGATTTCCGGCTGGAACAATCCACTCTACAAACGGGACACCTGCAAGTGTTCCATATTTCTTCGTAGTCATCGATGCACTATATTGAATAGCTCTTGGCTTTTCAACTGGCTTCATTTCGCGAGTGGAACCATCATTTCGACCATCTACATGTTCAAAAGCCTTTTCAATATTTGAAATCGCTTCATCTTCCGCTACTTGACCTATTTTCGCTTCTTTCATTTTATGTAACTCTTCTGTTTCATCATGCTTATGTTTATATTCTTCTAAAAGAATTTTCTCATTCTCTGATACTTCCGCTTCGTTAATTTGCATGTGATCTGGAGTTTCTAGATTAAAATTCGAATAACTTAATCCGCTCGTTCCAACTTCCCCTTGTGCAATACGAAGTTGATCCGTTTGAAGATTTTTATTCTCTTCTGCTGATATTGCTAAAGGGGCGCTCCCTAACATTACTAAACTTGTTGATAGTGTGATTACTCTTTTTTTAATATTCATTGCTGTATGAAATACCTACACAGTTCGTATAAGTATCCTAACCTCCCTTTATTTTCTCATTAGCGAAAGACTATAAATCTACTATGTATGTATAAAACTATGTTTATTCCCCCCTTTTATAAATACTTGCATTTTGTCCCCAGCAGGTGAATGATAGTTTCTATAAAATTCCTTAACAGACATTATTTTATAACCAATTGCAATTGCCGTCAAAAGCACTTATCCTCATACACACTACTACTTCTCAAAAATAGATTAGGATACCGTTTACTGATTTTCTTCAACAAGAAGGATCTTTATAATTTTTCATAACGATCAAGTATCTATAAAATAAATCCTGTTTCTTTGTACTTTCTCTCTTTGAAAATATTAACATTTTTACATTCTTACGATCTACCATGTGCAAGATACTTGGGAAAACTATTTCAAATTAAAAGACGTTATTGATAATAGCTATAATTTTTGGAAAGACAACTTACAAAATAAAGTGAAACTTTAATCAGTGGGAGTTTTCTTCATCCCCCACTGATTATCAGCCCTCACCAATCGGACTTTTATGGGCAGTTGATCCCCCGCCTAACTTCTTTGCTTTCGCTGAATTTTGAGGCGGGGGTCTTACTGCCCATTAAAGCGGGATAAATAATTATAACAAGTCGATTGCTTATGTTAATAAGCAATCGACTTTCTTATTATCTAATTTGCTGATTAACACCTCAGTCAAAGATCATTTTACTAACGATACTATTATCGATACCGAATTTTCTATAACAGAACGTTCTGGACGTGATTTCATTAACACTGTTAATCCAATTAAGGACGTGACTAATGTTTGCGCTACTGCTTTAGCGTTCAAATCATTTTGTAGTTCTCCTGATTGAATTCCCTTCGTAATTAATTCTTGAAAAATAACTGTAAGATACATTTGATGTTCTCTAGTCAGTACTTCAAATTTTTCATTATGAGGAGCAAGTTCAACCATTGTGTTAATACAAAAACAACCTTTACTAAACTCTTTTTTATATTCCTCTTCCACCATATTTTCAAAGAACGTCCGAATAGCTTCTTTTACAGATTGTTCGTTTTGAAGTTTTGTTCGTATAGTAGCCGCATGTAAATTTGTGTATCTCCTTAATGCCGCTTCAAATAAACCCTCTTTATCACCAAAGGCTGAATATAAACTCGGCTTTTGTATTTCCATTTTAGCAGTTAAATCGCTTAATGAAGTAGCTGCGTATCCCTTCTCCCAAAAAAGTTGCATAGCAGCATCTAAAGCTTTTTCTTCATCAAATTCACGTAGTCGTGCCATTTAAAACCATCTCCTTTCTACAACTGATTATTAAAATTACACATCACCATTTATGTACCAATCGGTATATTATATATCGTATTAGATTATAAACGACATGTCAAAAAATCATAATTAACTCAAAATAAACTTGACATATATATTTCTTCGAGATTATATTTTACTTACAAATAACATACCGTTCGGTACGTTATTTTCGATAATACAAAAAGGAGCTGATTTTATGAATAGTAAAGAAAAAATGGTGACCATTCGAAAACATACTCACACTCAGATACATTCACCTGTTCATGCAACAATGTCTCGTTATATGACTCTATTATTCGCAATTGCTTGCGGGATGGCTGTTGCAAATATATACTTCGCTCATCCACTACTTGATTCTTTATCAAATGAATTTAAGATTAGCCATTCAACTATCGGTATTGTAATTACTATTACTCAAGTTTGTTATGCACTTGGATTACTTTTATTCGTTCCACTTGGTGACTTATTAAACGAAAAGAAACTTATTATTGCGCACATGCTTTTATCCGTTATCGCTTTAATTATAATTGGAGTCGCTCCCTCAACCATCGTACTTTTTATAGGTATGGCCTTAGTAGGAATTCTTGCAACTGTTACGCAAACACTCGTCGCATATGCATCAATTTTAGCTAATCCAGCTGAACGTGGACGCATAGTAGGTTCCGTTACAAGTGGCGTTGTAATAGGTATTCTCCTTGCTCGTACATTTGCAGGCATATTAACGGATTTAGCTGGATGGCGGTCCGTTTATCTCACCTCTGCTATTCTTTTACTCTGCGTAACTTTTTTGTTACACCGAAATTTGCCTACTCTTGAACATAAAAAAGTGACAACTCTATCTTACCGAAAATTAATATACTCTGTTTTCTTATTATTTATAGAAGAACGACTTTTACGCATTCGCGGAATATTAGCATTGCTTATTTTCACTTCATTCAGTATTTTATGGACTTCTTTAGTATTGCCTCTAAGTGCTACACCACACAATCTTTCACATACAGCTATTGGTGCATTTGGTCTTGCTGGAGTGGCGGGTGCATTAGCTGCTACTAAAGCTGGACAATTAGCTGATAAAGGATTAGGACAAAGAACAACTGGCATAGCGTTATCATTATTAACACTCTCATGGCTCCTAATTAAATCTATTAACCACTCTCTATTGTTACTTGTTTTCGGCATTATCCTTTTAGATTTAGCTGTTCAAGCTGTACATGTCACCAATCAAAGCATGCTGTTCACAGTGCGTCCCGAAGCAAGAAGCCGACTTACTGCCAGTTACATGATTTTTTATTCTATCGGTAGTGCAACAGGTGCAATTCTTTCAACAAATACGTATGCAAAATATGGTTGGGATGGAGTATGTATATTAGGTGTATCTGTTAGTGCTTGCGCTCTTTTATTTTGGATAATAACCTTACGGCGATCATCAAAGCTGAAAGAAGAATAATTTATTTATATTTAATACGTGTTTTTCTACAAGACTATAGAATAGCATGTACTTTTTAACACAAATCAACGGCATTTTCATATTAAAATGCCGTTGATTCACAATTTCATGATAAGAGATCCTATACACTATCGAAATACATCTATTACAAATTCCTTTTAACATTTTCAACAATCTCATTTATCGTATTCCGATCAAACTTATCACTAATTTCATATGGATCACGATCTCCTACTAATTGTACGCCTACGATATCATTGCGGTCCTTACCAAATTGCACTTCAATAATAGCTCCCCGCTCTACTTGCTTCCAAACGAGACTTGCTTCATCTTTATTATCTAAAATAATACAGTCCTCAATATTTTCATCAATACCTATTAACTTGTTGCCATCTATAAATCCAACCTCGTATTGTTGACGTTCTTTCGCTTTGCTGCTTACTAATATACCTTTGCTACCATATGAATAATCCATATAATCCTTATTCTCAGATTGTACCGCCTTCGTCTCTTGTGCTTTAGTTTTTTCAGCGTTCCCACAACCCATGATAAGACTAATTGGCATCACCGTAGTTAGTACTACTGTAGTAAATTTCTTTATCATTTATAAGCAACTCCTCATACTTACATTTAAATTCCATTTATCAATTTATTAAATAATAACATGATATAAAATAGGCAAAGCCAACGATAAAATATTAGTTGCATTCCCATAATTTAATTAAGGACCAGGCCATTTAAACCTAGTCCTACATAACTTTACCTTTGCTTCACATATTTAATTGTATTGAATGAAGCCTCATTAAATAATCGTAAGTTTTCCCCATCATAATCTTGAACTTTATATGCTATTTTCTTTTTTTGAATTGTATCTTCTACACCGTCTACTAAACGTTTATTGAGATGTAAATAGATTGTAAAAGCTTCCTTATCATATTCCCAAGTGCCTTCAATATAATTCTTTTTATTTGGATACTCACCTTTACCATACGTTTCAAATGTCTTATCACCTTTTAGAATGAGTGACATAATGAAACCGTCTGTTCCTTTGAATCCCCAATTACCGATTAATTCCGTACCATCTTTCACATTCTTCATAACGTTATCCGTATTAATTCCAGCTTTCTTATCTAACTCTTTCAAATCTTTCACAGATACTGTACCGTCACCGATTTTAATATCTCCTTCAAGATCTTTGAATGCCTTAAGCCAGTAAATATCTCCTTCTTTCACTAACTTTTCGGATTTCTCCATTAACTCTTTATCAGTTTTATCACCTTTTTCTCTTTTTTCTTTTCGGGTGAATACTTCATTTATTAAAGAAAAAGACTCTCTAAAATAACCAATTGCTTTTCCAAAATCCTTTTGTTGATTTACATACTCTGCAGGCGGATCTATCGACTCAAATTTATCTAACACTTTATTTAATTCTTTCACACTATCTACTATATCTGATTTCTTTTTCTTACCGTCAAAAACCTCTCTCATAATGTTGTTATGCTCCGCAAACAACTTATCAAACTCTACCCCTAATTTATACACTTTATTAGGATAGTCTTCCTTTGAAACTTTTTCTTTCTTACTATTAGACTTCGATTCTTTTACTTTAGACTCTTCTGTTTTCTCCTGTTTAGAAGTGTTCGTTTTCTCAGACACTCCACAACCAAATAACAACATGACCGGAACTGCTACCCCTAGTAGTTTCTTTGCATTCATGACTGATTTCTCCTTTTACTTGGATAAATTACTCTTACTATACCCATCCTCTTTTTTTATCTTGTAATTAAAGTTACAATCGCAATAACCCCTAGAATCGGTCCCCAATATTCCATTTTTATAAAAAATAGTGAGTGCTTTTTGGTGAACATAACTTTTTCACCAGTTTCGGCATCTATATAAACTTTCCCATTTGGCTTATTAATATATTTTCCTAAATACCAAGACATAACCCCTGATATAATAAGCATTATTGCCATTGGCCAACTATGGTCTTGAAAATATGTAGCGTCCCCCGTTATAGATCCAAAGATAACCTTACCCAAAAGAGTATTAATAATTACAATAATTGCGACTAAAAAACCCCAACCAGACCAAATAATCATCTATTTCTCCTCCTAAAGCGCACAATTTTGTACCTTATGTTAATTTGAACTCCAAATGAAAACATCGAATAAACCGAATATTCAGACGTGAATAATTACATTTATCCTACATTCGATTCTAACTTTAGTGTTCTAAATGCAAATGAACCAGACATAATTTGTAATATTGTTGGAATAAGTAAAAAGAATAATGACATAAATAACGTAACTATAGGAATCACAATCATACAAACTCCATAAACTTTATTATTAACCTTGTTTACTAAACATGATAAAATAAGCAACCCTATTTGAACCGTTAAAATAATAGAGTAATAAGCTAAAAGTTCATAATCAAAACCTTCCATAATATTAAACGCTACAACTATTAATAGTATGGAAATAATAATTCCTATGATGCCACCAATTAAACCTAGTACGAATTCAAGCGTTCTTTTCAATACAATCCCCATTTTATGAGCCACTAACAACTTGTATATTTTTCCCATTCACCATCATACCAAATATTTATTGGAAAAACTATACATACTTTTCATTCTTCCTTACCTTACAGTGATCTTCTTACCATTATAGATAGCTTGTAGTAGTTACAAAATTAAAGTCTTCAAAATCACTAACTGGTTTCGATACCTTTAGAAAGTAGACATACCTCTTGAATACAATTAGTATTAACATAAGAAATATGAAAGACTTAAAAAGGCTCTTACATGAAGGAAGGAAGTGCACAGCTATGGACTTTAAAACAGTTATGCAAGAACTTGAAACTCTAGGTAAGGAACGAACGAAAAAAATATACATATCTAACGGTGCGCATGAGCCAGTTTTTGGCGTAGCTACAGGTGCCATGAAACCAATCGCTAAAAAAATAAAATTAAATCAAGAATTAGCTGAAGAACTTTATGCCACAGGCAACTACGATGCTATGTATTTTGCAGGCATTATTGCCGACCCAAAAGCTATGAGTGAATCGGATTTTAATCGTTGGATAGATGGGGCTTATTTTTATATGCTATCTGATTATGTTGTAGCAGTAACTTTATCGGAGTCAAATATTGCACAAGACGTTGCTGATCAATGGATCGCAAGTGGGGACGAGCTTAAAATGTCTGCCGGCTGGAGTTGCTACTGTTGGCTTTTAGGAAATCGCAAAGATAATGAATTTTCCGAAAGTAAAATTTCCGCTATGCTTGAAATGGTGAAAGATACAATTCATCATTCTCCAGAACGAACAAAATCCGCTATGAATAATTTCCTAAACACAGTAGCAATTTCATATGTACCACTACACGAAAAAGCAGTCGAGATTGCAAAAGAAGTTGGTATAGTTGAAATCAAACGTGATAATAAAAAAAGCAGTTTGCTACATGCTACAGAGAGTATTCAGAAAGAACTTGATAGAGGAAGACTTGGTTTCAAACGTAAGTATGTAAGATGTTAAATTATCGAAAAAGGTGCCAATCTAAGTAAGATTGACACCTTTTTCATGAGAAAAATGAATGAACTCCCCTTTGTACACCTTATTCGTTAAAAACTTCGTCTTTCAATTTATATACTCTATCTCTTTTCTCATCACTTTTGACAAAAATAAGCTTTTCTTCTTTAACAAACCCTTCTAATAGTAAGCATACTTGCCCATATGCTTTAGGCTTATTCGTTGTGAATCTTTCATCTGATATTTTACCAGCTCGTATTAATTGTTCGCATAACTCAAGTGCACTTATTTCTTCACAATTAATTAATTCTAAAATATCCTTTTGTAGGGGCGATAAAGGTACGGGAATCTCAGCTACCTCCACCTTTTCTCGTTTGTTTTCTTCTTCAAATAAATCTTCGAATGAAATTTGATTCATACTTCTTTTCCTTTCTAACGATTGATTTGTATAACATGAACTGAATCCTATAGCGTATGTATTATTATGTTACCTTTTTTCATAAATCCCAAACTCATGTACATCGTTTCATATAGTATATTTTGATTATACCAAATATACGTTCTGTTTTCTATTGTAGAATTCGTTATAATAGGAATGAAAGTAATTATGAACATTTTTCTCGTTGTTAGTTGTATCCCCCTGTAAAAAAATAGAAATAAAATCTATAAATTTGTATAGTAAAATAATAAGAGTAAAATTTTATTATAGAAAGATTCTGGTAATATGTTAGGTATTCATGTTGAAAAAATAAAAGATGAACTAATTATTTCATGGCAATTCTCTAAAATTCATATTCCATTATGTGAAATCACTGAGGTAACGGAAGATAATACATATGCTGGTGTTGAAGAAAAAAGCACAATCCGAATTGGAACAGCATATGGTACAACTGATCGTATTTTAATTAAGACAGTAAAACAAAATTATTTATTATTCACTACTAATAGAGTATCCATTTTAAATAAAATAAAAGCTTAATTGTTTTTCTTCCTATATTTAAATGTTAAACACCTACATTCTATTATAGGAAACGCTACAAAAGGTTCGTTGATTACTCCTGCTCCTAATTCGGAAGCATATGGTGAAACTATATAACACAAACACCCTAGCTCTTCGCTAGGGTGTTCTTAGTTTTATCTATATACAGTAGTTCTACAATATTCATTTAATTTTATGAACTCCTTGTAATTGACTAAGAACCTCATTGGCAGTGCGCTCAAATTTTTTAGGGTTATCAGCAATAATTTCATTAAGTAAATTAATTACCGTTAGTTGTATATCATGATTCATTCCTACAAGTACTTTAGCATACTCACTTCTACATAAATCACTATTTAAAATTCTTTTGTTTAGTAGCATTGCCCACTCTTTTGCACCCTCAACCATTTTTGGTAAAGCTTTAGGCATCTCTGTTAAATATTTTTCCATTTCAAAACTTTCAATACAATGAACTAGACCAAACATAACCTCTTCCGCTTGTGTTTCATCCTCAAATACTATACACAATTCTTTAATAAGCTTCTCATCAGTACAATCTGCTAAGTTTTCTAATACACTGTCAAACTCTTCACATTCCGATTGATTTTTTAAAAATCTACAACTATATAATCTCTTAACCTCAGATTGAGAGTCCATATAAATTTCTCCTTTTAAATGAATTGGGTAATTAAATTAATATGACCATTAGTTTTCAACTTTTCTATTACATCAATATATGCCTGCCATCTCAAGTGTACATTTTTAAATATTCAGCAATTTCTACTTGCCCTCTTTCAATAGCAAATTCGTAAGCTCCCATCTCTTTCATAGTATCCCCTGTATACTTTACAGTACTATCAATACCATTCTGAACAAGATACTTTACAATATTAAGATGCCCACCATAAATCGCTGAGAATAGAGGATTTCTATTTGGATCACTAACATCTAATATTGCACCATTATCAAATAAGTACTCTACAATACCAATTTCACCTTCACTAGCTGCATGTGCAATAGGTGCTGACTTTGGTACACCTTCATTACGGTTAATATCCATACCAGATTCAACAAGAAATTTTATCATATCCAGTTTACCAGCTCTAGCCGAAACATGTAGCCAAGTTCCAAACGTCGTTACAAAATCAAGTAAACTTTTATCAGTAATAATGATCTCTTTCGCTTGTTCTATATCACCATTGTCAATTAAATCATAGATTTTTATCGCTTTTTCCTTACTTTCCATAGAATCCCCCTGCATTATTTTCATCTAGCTTAAACAGTTAGACATTGATTACGGATACATTTAGCTAAGTGCTACTGAGAGAGCGGATTTAAGCATAGTATCAAAATCGCAAAAGGTTTCCATATGCTCGCCTGAAGGCTTGTCTAGCTCAACAAATTTCTTTTTTGACACATTATAGCAATACCAAGCTATATCTGAATCTCCGAAAAAAATCAGCTCATCTTCGTCTTGAATTGATTCCCATACTTCATTAGCATCAAAAAAACTATCTACCTGATTTATTGGCTTAAAATCTAAAAAACTTTGGTCAATCCCATATATTATTAATCCATTAAATTCAATTCCATTAACTGTTTGTAAAAATTCATAGTACTGCTGTGGCAGGACATCTTCACCAAATTTTTCTACTACAGATTTACGAAATTTTGATAACTCCTTTTCGTTGATAGGTAAATTGAGTTTTCGATTTCGTTTCTCTCTTATTTTGGATATATGACTAATCTTCTCTCTCCACATAACTTCACCTTCTAATAAATATTCAATCCTTTTCTAGGCTAGAATTACACAAAGTAATCCTCAATAGTACACCCCATTACGAGAATTGGTTTCAAATTGCCCATTGCTTTTGGCGTGCTATTCAAATATTTTTCGAAACCACTCTAGATAGTATTAACCATATGATTTATCTAGATTGATATTTTAATGAAACATATTAAAGCTATTTTCATGATCCTACACGCAAACTTTAGAGTTATTTTATAATTAAAGTATTAAATAACCCCTTTACAAATCAAATCAACTTTTTCAAAATATTGTTGTGGTTGTTTCTCACTTATTTCTTTCAAAATTTTAATAACGTCTTCTTTATTTGTAGTTTTAGCCTTCTTCAATACATTAATAAATGGAATAATAAAATCATCTGAGGCTAGAAGACTTCTATAGAATCTTTTAGCACAATATTTAGCTTGTGGCAAAACAATGCTTATTCCTTCAATAATTTTATTTAAACCATCTTCAACTCCATTTTTTTCGATTATATAAAAAATCGATTCAATTAAATCACCAACAATCGAAGGTTCATCTATTTCATCATGAAATACACTGCACAAATCAATAATTACTTTATTATCTGCCCTTTGCAATATTTCATTTAAGATTTCCTCAAATAGCTCAATACTATCATCTTCATGGTCCAGAAAACGTATTCTTTTTAAAATAAATATCTTTTTTTCTAATGACATTTATTACCCTCCATACTTTGAGTAGGGTTTATTGAAGAGTTTCAAAAAATTTATAGTTTAATAAGTTGCCATAACTTCATAATAGCTCTCCTTATTCTCAAGCATTGTACAAGAATTATTTTTTGCTTTTTGTAAAAAACTTCTCCCTTATTTTATCACTTCTTTTTTTTCCTCTATCACTATCTGTTAGTTAATTCTTTGGCGATTGTTTCAGCTTTATGTAATTCTTCTAATAATGTATGTGGATAATCATTGTGACTGTCCATATATGCACGTACGCCACCCACAATGGTTATTCCCTTAATATCCCCGTTATTCTCTAATATTTCTAACGCTTTCTTATATCTTTTATATATTAATTGTAAAATACCACTATTAATATCTTTCACATAGTCTTTCTCCAACTTATGTATCACGACTTTTACTTGTTGAATTAACTGCCTGTTCTTGTTCACTATGTCCTCCTATTTAATTATCATAAATTTTATTTCTATTTTTCACCACTCCAACAATGGCCTTTCCTCAACTATTACTTGTATCTAGTTCTATACATATATTCCTTAGTAACATTTCGTTTACCAACCAGCATGTTACTAAGAAAAGACCCTCTTTTGAAAAAACGAATCAAAAGAGAGCCTTTCTTTATGACTTTATTTCCTATCCATATCTTCTGTCTAAAAGACTATTTAATAATTATGCATTTCTACGTTTCATAAATAATATTGCTCCAAGAGTTAATAACAAAAGACCGGCTCCGACTGAGAACCACGTAAAGTACATATTTCCACCTGTAGCTGGTAATGTTCCTGCTTTTGATGTTAAAGCACTTGTTGCCTCAAATAGACAATCAAGTGCTTTAAGTTTCATCTGTTTTTAAGCAGCATAAATTTGTAAGTTTTGTAGTAACAGTATGACACCTTTTATATGTGGTAACAACTACTACGTTAAAACTTACGTGTTTGTACGAATTCGTTAGTTTAATATGCATTCCATGGTTTATATTCATCGCCCAGTAAAATGTCATCTCGCCTAAGCTCGTAATTCTTTTTCTATTCTATCATTGCACATAATACTCCATGACGGTACAACCATCATGGAGTATTTACTTTTTAACAGCTTATTCTTTTTCTTTCCACTGCAAATATAATTTATTTTTTATCTGGTGAATATACAATTACTCTCCCTTCTGAATATTCACCTTCCCATCCACAAGGCCATCCCCCAAGCTTATAAACCTCAAAGATTCTTTCATAAAAATTATCAACTTTTCCATTTACTAAACGATTTAGTGCACACATATGTAAATCTCCAATTATTTCTTCAAAAATATCAATATATTGTAATACAAAATCACCTGGATAGTTCTCGGATGATTGAATAATCTCCCTTATAGGACGCTCCATAGAGTTTAAATCATGCTCATATAATTGTCCTATTATCTCCCCACCTTCTGAGGATTTAATATCTTCCCAAACGTTTTCAACCTCATCCAAATCTTGAGACCATGCTAATTCTTGTGCTCTTTCATACTCATTAACCATAACAACATCACGATTTAGAAGGTTTTCATTATGAAAAAGTTGCAAATTTGTAATGAAATTAATAACCTCTTCGACTAATTGAGTGTTTTTTCCGTACTTCATTTATTTATCCACCTTTCCCAAAGTTCTTCAGTAGCACCGCCACCTCTTTGCCAAATCTTTATTTCTTCATTTAATTTTGTCTTGTAAAACTTCTCAATACCAATTTCTAATACCTTTGATTTGTATAATGGCAAGCCACTTTCTGTACCTTTTTTTAATTTTTGTTGCAATTCAAATACTTGTTGTTCCAACTCCTTAATACTTTGATTGATATTTAATTTATCTAACTGATCTTTAACCACATTATTATATACACTATGAAATCCTCTATGCCTAGACAAAGCACTAGGATCTTTTCCTGGTATCGGTAAAAATATCCCGTTATCAGCATGATCCATACCCATTCCAATTTTCTTTAATACCGGATGATTTCTTAAGTTTTTAGGTATTATATGTTGCGCCTGATATCCTTTCCGTGATGCAGAACGCGGAAGCCCCATGGATTCCAATAAATTTTGCCCTAATTTTGTATAACTACCTCCTGTAACCTTTCCAGGGGTACCTGGAATAAGCCTAGTAGCTTCACCCGTACCCTTATCAGATGGATTTACAAATTCAATATCTTTAGGAAAAGACCTCAATGGTATGTACGATAGGAATAACCTTCAAGATTAATTTTTCCATTTGCATAAAAAAACAGCAGAGATTTCTAGTACCTATCTCTACTGTTTTTTCATTAACTTCCAAAACAAACTAATTTTTCATACTCTGTTATGTGTATTTATAACAAATAGTAATGCTTAAATTGCAACATCTTGGTATCCTACCCTAGCTACTTCTTCATTTATTAGACGAATACCTACCCCATTTTCCATGTCCCATGTACAGTCAAATGTTAGTCCAATATATCTGCCTTCAAAGCGTCTAGCAGATGGGACATAAATCCCCACTAGCCTGATCCTTTCAAGAAGCTGATCAATTGTTTCAATTAAAGGATAATTTTCATTATATGAAACATCATACCCAAGCTCATGTCGTTTTTGCTTGTAATAATCTAAAATTGGTTGCAAAATACTTTGTTGAAGATGCCCCCAATTTTGTATTAAAGAATTATACGAAGCATACTGTTTTTCACTAAATTCACCATCTTCTTCACCATCTATCATCAAAGCAATATCGGCTTCTTTGCCGCAAAACTCAATGGTAGTATCTCTACTCCAGACATAATCATATTCAAGCTCACCAAAAACTTCATCATTTATTTTCATTTTAAATTTTCCCCTTTCTATTTATTGGCAAATTCCCCTGGCTTAAACGCTCCTGCATTTATCTCTCCTACGCCGCCAAGATGCCCAAATTTGCCATTTATTTCTGATGGTACAAGTTGGATAGTCTTCACATCATTTAATTCGTGCCACGTTAACTTGTATTCTTCTCGATAATCTGCAATGTCTCCCGCTTTAATTTTCCCAGGAGTCATTCCAAATTTGCTTGCCAACTCTGGTGAATTGTTAAGCTGTTCAGCCAACTTTTGATCTGCTTGTTTAAAATTAATAGTTCTAGCTTTTGTTCCGTGCTTGCCGGTCCCGCCTAACATGTATTCAATTTCAAATTGCGCTTTTGCTACTGGTGAAAAATCAGGAACTCCATTTTTATACTCAATTCCATTAATACCAGCTTCATTTAAGATTTTCTGTAACGTAGGATCTGGTGGTGGTTTTAGGGTACATAAAGACTCACCTCTAACCCCTTCAAAAACGACATTTGAATTCGTTTCTGCGGGTGTTTGCTTGAATCTTGATTCATATGTACTGGCAAATTCCTCTTGCTTGAAGGCTGGTGGAACTTCAGCCTCTCTATTACCCGTACCCTTAACCCCACCACTCTCCAAATCCGAAATCCTACTCTGAATACTCGCCTTTGAGGCATCATGGGCTTCTTGGAATTTCCCGCTATAGTTATAGTTCGTTCCAGATCTAACGACACTTCCATCTGGCATGATTTCTACACCTTTAGCGAATGGGGTTACGGAGTCCACACCTTTTACTAATGTATTTTCAATTATATAATATTCACGACTTAATCTATCTAACAATCCTTAAAAATAATCTATATTGATTTTTACTTATTTATCAATCTCTAATATCTCTAAGAAAAAAGCACTCGCTACCAATCATAGGTTTTCGAGTGCTTAAATGTATATACTTCCCATCATATTTAAATCATTTTTAAGACTTGTTCCTTAACATCTTCGTCAAACTTGGCTCCTTCTACCTTTGCTCCCTTCCAAACTACATTGTCAAGTTTAGCACCGGTAAAATTCGCATCCGTGAAATTCCCATTTAAAAGGATTGCTCCTGTTAAATCTGCGTTTGTAAAATCAGCATTTCTAGCATTTACTTCTGATAAATTTGAATTTCCTAAATATGATTTTTCAAAATGGCCTTCTGTAAGATTCGCGCTGCTGAAATCCGTTCCCGTACAGTCGGCCTGTTTTGCATCTATTTTATATAAATTTGCTCGTCGAAAAGTAGCATGATTTAATATCGTTCCAACTAATTCTCCATATGAAAAATCAACTTCATCAAAACATGTTTCAAAACAACTACTTATATTTACCTTTGCATATTTCATATTGGCTTTAGAGAAATTAGCTTCACCAAATCTACAATCTGCAATATGTATTTCCTCTAAATTACAGCTTCTGAAATCAGCAAACTCAAAATCACAATCAAAAAACGATGCTCTCATTAGTGAAGAAGCTCTTAAATGGACTTGTTTTGCCATGATACCCTCTGCCATCACCTCTGACAAATCAGAAAAAGTAAGGTCTAAATTGCTCATATCTAGCCCATCTATAATTTCATCATTGTATTGAGATTGATTTAATATTTCCATGACTCTTATTCTATCATTATTTTTCTCATCCATGATTAAAAATTCCTTTCATTTAACTTTCCAGATACTCCTTCCAAGCAACATTTGGAGAATAAGTTACAACCATTCGACTTTCATGAAAACTTGGCATGGCCATTACTTGAGCTGGTTCTAAGTATTTCATTACATGTAACCAACTATCAAGTAACATATCTATATCGGCTTCTAATGGATTTTGTAAAAGATCTATACAAATCCCACCCCAATCCAGCTCTGATACGACAGCTGGGCTATTTAGTAATAATTCCTTATCAAACATGTCTAAAATATGACCACTCAAATATGTTCTAGCGCCTATCCCCAAAGGACCGTTAGGAAGAAACCTTACCGGTATAGGTAAGGCAGACATATTCATCCACATATGTAACCGTTCACGTTCAGTATTCCATGGATAAGACGCTTTCCAAAAAATTTGCGACACCCCAAAACGTGGTTTTACAATTTCTGCGATTTGATCGGATAGCTCAAAAAAAGCAGACCATAAACTTTTAGGTATTGATTTATGAAACTCAAACTCAAGATATGACCTATGACTCCAGTTAACTTTAAAGCTTCCTCTATAGTGCACTGCTTTATCACGATACAAGTGTACTTCTGATACTTTACGTTCCAAAATCACCTTTTCAAGAATTTCCCCACGATTATATTCTACACGTACGGTTTCACTGTTACCCCAATGAGTAGGAGCAAATTTTTCATTCGAATCAAACACGTCCAAAAGACGACCTAGTATCTCTTCCTGATTAATCGATACTGTAGGATACATTGCAATTGTAAAATAATTAGGTTTCATTTAAATCCCCCTTAATACTAAAAAGTAAAGTTACATACTTATCTATATTTTTATCCATATACCTCCACCTGGGATATCTGGGTGTGTTTCCCACTTATGTGTCACTTTACCACTATTCGGATCAGTATAGAAAATGTCACTCTCCTTCGCTAAAGGTCCACTTGGTCTTGGATGAGGAGGAATTCCATTCAAATCGGGTTTATCACTTGATATTGTCACAATATGACTTCCACTTTTATCTTCGAGCATCTCTCTTTCAGCACGCATTTGACTGTCATTATGAATAACGTGTTCTTTGTCACTTATTTTGTGTTTGTGATCATGAACTAAATCGATTTCATCCTTAGCATTACGACCTATACTATCTGGACGCGTAAGATGCCCTTCACTGGATGTATACGTAACAACCTTGCCAGAGTTATTGTCCTCTAATGTACGATTTAGGTGTTCTCCCAAAGCTTTTCTCCCTTTTATTTCTTCTTCTCTTCCACGCTCTTGGCTCTTTCTTAAATTTTCAGTCCTAGCATCCCAATCTTTACGCTCTAAAGGTTGTTTCGTTTCTTCACAATGACGATCATATCTAATATCATCTGCTGCTTTATAATCTCCTCGCGCTTTAGCTTCATCTATTTTCTTTCGATAATATTTTTCTCTTTCCTGAGTTAGCGTAATTTTGTTTGGGTTTACGTTACTACCCGTACCCTTAACCCCACCACTCTCCAAATTCGAGATCCTACTCTGAATACTCGCCTTTAAGGCATCATGGGCTTCTTAGAATTTCCCGCCATAGTTCGTTCCAGTTCTAGCGACACTTCCATCTGGCAGTATTTCTCCAGCTTTAAAGATTGGGGATACGGAGTCCGCACCTTTTGCTAATGTATTTCCAATTATATAATACCAGTAATTTGGGTTAGCCTTAATTCACAAAAATAATTTTTAAAATTTTATAGCATGCCTATCTATAAAAAAGCACTTGTTGCCTTTCGTAGACAATCAAGTGCTTTAAATTTATATGTTTTTAAGTAGTGTTTAATTTGTAAGTTTTTTAGTAACAGTTCGACAGCCTTTACATGTTGTGACAAATACTAGGTAAAACTTACAAGTTTATATAAATGCATTCTACTTGTATTTATTGCTTAATAAATATAGAATACACTATTTTATCCTTCCATTAACTTCTTCCTCATTTTATGTGTTTCTAAATCTGCTAATCTAACAGGAATAGGTAAACGACTTTCATTATTAATACAGTTCATAACAATTTCAGTACTTGTATCTAAATCAATCCAGTTCCCACAAGAAACAAAAATAGGTTTAACATTTTTGGTCGTTCTTAAAGTTCGACCATAGACTTCATTATTTATTACAATATCAGTGTAAGATCCTTTTAGATTCTCTGGCATAATAAAATCTACATCTCGAATTTTAAGATAACTTTTTGCTACACCAATGGTTGGTTTATTTAGAAGAAAGGAAGCATGAGTAGCAATACCCATGTGACGATAATGTAAATATCCATTACCATCAAAAAAATATATATCTGGTTGCTTTGTTAGCTTTTTAACTGCCTCTATTATTAAAGGTAACTCTCTAAATGCAAGGAAACCTGGAATATAAGGGATTGGTATTTCTCCATAACTGTATACTTTTTCGACAACTTCCTTTGTACCATAATCAATGATTACAATACAACATGTACCATACTTAGTTTTATTCACATCCCAATAAGCCAAATCTACCCCTGCGATAAATTGTATCTCTTCTATTTGAAAATTATTTTCTAATTTAATTCTAGGTGATAATTCACTTTGGATTTTTGAAAACTCTTGTATTAATTTCTTTTCATCAAAATTATTCATTATCATCACAATCAGATAATCGGGTAATTAGTCCTAATTCCTCTTTTGTTGGAGCAACTTTTTGCCTAATTATATTCCCTTGTTTATCCCATTCAGTATATTTTAAACAAACGCCAAACTTAAACGTTCCTTCATATTTGAGTTCTTCGCTTTCATACCAAATTTTTCTTATACCTCTTGTTTGTCCTTTTATCATGTAATCTATAGATTTAAGTTTCCCATTATGGTGAAATTTAACATAATTACCTTCTTTAAAACCATTCTTATAATAACAGTAATACGCTAGATTCCCATTTTCATATAACTCATAAGCTAATCCAGTAAAAGGTTTTCCATCTTCATCTTCTGGGTTATCCAGCACTTCATCGCTGTAAGAGGTAAACCATAGTTCCTCATCAAAATCTATACCCTGTTCTAATACATATTCTTTACTTAATACATCCATCTTATTTTCCAATTTTTCTCACCTCTGAACTAAATTCAAATCCTTCAGTAATAAAATTACAATGTGGACAGGTTGGCATCATCATACCAGCCGGTTTCAATTTCTTACCAGATCTTACGACGTGGGTAATAAAATCTGTTGGCTGTGCGTTGGGATTCGCAAGTAATGCCTGATTCAAGGAGTATACCTCTGCGTGGGAACCTGCTCCATACGTAAATTTATAACCATCTCTAACACTACTAGGCATGTTCTCTATCCGATCCCTAATAATTGGGTGCAATGTAACTGGAATATCACCGTCAGTATTGTTAATTCCAAAATAATATTTTCCAGTATTTTTATCAAATGTTCCTGCAACCGCTGGACCCATTTCGTTTTTGGTTAGCCCTAATGTATTTAATCTTTCAACCTCTTTTTCTACAGCACCACGCAAATTAATTCTATGATTTAATTCTTGTGGAGTAAATCGACCATATTTATTACGCAAGTATTCTATTCTACTTAATTTTTCACTACTATTAGAAACTTCACCCGTACCCTTAGTTAAAACAAAAAGCGGTAACTGGGTTACCAATTACCGCTTACTCTTACTTACTTACTTACTTACTTACTTACTTACTTACAAGTATTCTCTCAATTAAAGTCAAATACTTCTTCAACATCATTTTTCATTAACTTTTATAATTATACATCAAGCCCATCTGTTACTTTCCCTTCACTTACTCAAAGCTAGGTAAAATAGTTTATTAAATTTACAATTCTACAAAACTTTTCCTTGTTTCAAAGATCTAACAAAATAAATTAGAACGTAAACAAGTCATAAAAAATTATTCTCCTGGTAAGTGAATATTGATGAATATGTCAGTATCATTTAATTGACTGGAAACTACGTTCAGAAATTTCATTCCATTTTCCGAAACACTATGTTGAAAATTTATATCAATTATTTTTTTCTCAAAGTTGTCTCCATAATCTTTAAAATACTGCTTATCTTCAATATACACTAAGTAATTATTAATTTTTTCTTGTAGTACGTCTAGATGCATGTCTTCATATTCCCAATCTAGATAGTCTATTATTAACAACTTTAGATTTTTACCTTCTACTCCAATTGCATCTATCTGATCCACATCTATAACTGCCATATTTTCTCCTATCCTATATATGTCTATTGCAATAATCTACAATGTACTCATATATATTTTTTTCTTCATTAATAAATCTTCCATATTGGTGTTTTTCTATTAGATTTTTTGCAATACTTTTAGCTTCTTTATACTTTCCTGTATTTATTAATAATAACATATCAACAAGGTTATAATCATAAAGTTGATTTTTATCCGAAGATTTCGAGAAAAAAAGAAAATCTTCAAAACCTTCAAAAGACTCTACAGTCTGCTCCAAATATTCATAGCATTTACCTATTAATTCATTAGCAACATCTCCTAGACTTTCTACATCACCATATTTTACATCATTGTAAAAAGCCTCAAATCCGTCAACTTTGTATGCACCGTTTGCTCGTAATCCAATAGGTTCATTACTATTAGATTCCATATTAAAAACTTTCCAAAAAATATCATCTGTTATATATGGCTTCACATACCCTCTAATTCTAACAATATCATTTTCCAAACCAGTCGCACCAATATGCATATATATAAAATATTGTCCTATTTTCTTATAATAAATTCCACCTCTTGATTTTAGTTTATATTTTTTCAATTCTTTTTTTATCGAGGCACTAATCCTCTTATCTAAATCTTTTCTTTTAAGTTTCATATTATATCACTCCCTTATGTTGGGTCTAACGATTTTAACAGCAGTCCCAGGCGGAATCTCGACTCCATTAATAAATATCCCCTTCCCTTCTCCTACAATAACTCCTCCACTTTCAAGTAATTCCACAAATCCATCTCTTTGATTTGAAGTTAGTGGAGCTGTAGCAGAAGATTTATATTCTTCTATCAACAATGCTCCTGTTTTTTTATCATATCCAATTGCATCTACTCTAATTTTTGTTCCGTCCTTAGTTACAATTGTTATCTGTTCTTGAACATCAGTAGCCACTTTCTTAAATTCATTAATTGCTTCTATTTCAAAATCTCTTCCTTGATTCCGTAGTTTCGCCCACTTATCAGAAGCTTCTTTCCAATCTAATCGGTCACGAACATTTTTACCAGATTTAGTATTTCTTTTTACATAATCTTGATACTTAGATTCTAATACATCATCAAAAAATTTCCCACTTGAATCAAGTCCAGCGACCTTATTACCAGTATTCTCTACTCTTTTACTAGCAAGAGAAGCCTCTACACCCTTAATCTTATCATCTATAATCTTATTACTTTCTGTATGATGCTTATTCACCCAGCTTTGAAAATCTGTACCACCTTGTTTAGATATTAGTAAGCCATTTCCGTCAACTTCAAAACTTGCCGATTTGGCTGTCCTATCATCTATGCTTTTGGCTATTTTTTCGCCAAGTTGATACATCTTTTTATTTCCGGATTTCTCCATTTTAAGGCTCGCTAGTTTCAAACTGTCAAGCATAATAGCTTTATTATCACGCAATGATTGTACCACATTTCCACCCAAATTTGGATTAAAACCAGGCATTCCTTCTTTGTATTTTAATAATTTCGCTAAATCAGCTAATTCACTCGTGCCTTTGAATGCTTTTACTCCTTTTCCTACTGCTCCAACAACTGGGATTGCATCTAATCCGCCAAAAATGATGTTTCCTACCCGCTCTTCTTGGCTCAATTTCCGGTGTGTTCCCCAGTCTTCTCCGTCGATACCGCTTTTGATTTGTACAGCGCCGTATACAACTGCCGCAGCGGTTCCGAGTGGTGGGCAAAGGATTGTTGTGATGATGATTCCTAGGCCTATTCCTATGTCTCGCACCATTTCTAGTTTTTTCTGTTCATCTTCTATCGATTTGTATTCAAATCCTCGTGTGGATGGGACTACTTTCTTGTATTCTTCATAATTTAATTTTGCATCTGGATTTTGTTTTTTTAGTTCTTTGTATTCCTCTCTCAGTACGTTATCAAATGCAGGTGAATCTCTAAAAATATCTTCTACTGTTATTTTATCTTTTTTTGTTTTTATTGTTTGTGGTACACTTCCGTACCCTGCGTGCGCATCTGGTAATACTGTCGTTGTTGTGGAGCCAATTCGGTTATTTGTTTCGAAACTGAGAATAGATGTATCTCTCATTTTTTGAGCGAATTTATCCATTTCTACTAAAAAAGGTTTATCTATATGTTCAGAGACCAATCGCCCTGCTTCTCCGCAATATCTTTGTAATGTCGAATAGCTATCAAGTAATTCCCCGATTTTTTGCGATTGATCTTTTGGGTTAAAATGTATACTGCCATCTGAGTCTAAATCTCGTATTCTTCCATCAATTTTTTTCAATAATTCATTTGCGCGCTGTAATTTTATGAGTGCATCTTTTGTAATTCGATTCATACCATCCCCCATGTTTTGCCATGGTTCAGGTCTATATTTCACATCCATTTCGTTTTCATCCCCCCAGCCGTATGGTGATTTCTACAACTTACTTAATATTTCACGTAATTGTTCGTCCTTTTCAAGCATTTCTACACATGCGACCCTTACAAGTCTCGCCGACCTAGAATAGTGTTCAGCAAATTCAAGCGTTTTGTGTAATATATCAGGATATTTTTCAATTACTCTCATCGCTTCACCTTTTTGATAAAAATCACTGCTTAATAAACTCTCAATATTCGTTCCAATGACGTCTACATGGATTTTATATATATCTTCTAATTTCATTACTATATCAAGTAGTTCTTGAAAATTAACTAATACTTCTTCTCCACCACCAGAACCACCGTCTCCCATTGATACTTGCATTATTCAATACCTCCTAACGAAAATTGTCTCGGGTCAATTAATTTTTTATACGGCATTTTTAACACGTCATACAATTTCTTATTTACCGCATAGAGACTCACCCAGTCATATCGATTACGTTCTACGTCTATTTGAACGTAATCTTCTCCTTCAGTGAAATATAAGAAACATTCCCATTTTCCTCCTCTATTACTACGAGGCCTCGTATACGTTTCTATCGCTATAACATCTTTATTTGATAAATCTTTTTCCTCAAATGTTTGTTGTTCTGTTTCTGTCATTCTCTTTGAGAAAAATGTATCTTCTATGTCCCTCGGTTCTCTCAATAAGAAAGGGATGCGTGTTAATAAGGAAAAATATACGTCTGGCTTTGGTATGTAGTCGATCTCGTATTTTTTATTTGGTTCTATTTCTGTTAATACAGCCACTCGGTCTTTATCCTCTTTCAAAAAGCCAATTAATACATTATTCATTCTCGTGTATTCATGACAATTTTCATATTCCTTTAATAGCTCAATTATTTGAAAAGCTGCAGGGGTAATTCCATTTTCACTTGTAAGTAAGCCTTTTTCTTTTAAACTCGTAGTTGCTTTCGTGACACATTCTTCATCAAGTAAAATAATTACGTCACGGTTTGGCAATCCAAATATATCCGTAACCCCAGCTGCACCTGCGAGAACATATAATTCAGCAGGTGCAAAATTCATTTCTTTTCCCATTCTTTTATCCCTCATTTCTCCATCACAACTGTTTTATCGCCCTTACTTCCGATATATCGCCATACGCTTGAATACTTTTCTCTAACTCTTTCAAAGCTTTCGTATGTCCTTCAAATGCCTCTACCATTTCTGAGTTATATTGAATGATTAAATCTAGATAACTTAAAAAGGCATCTCTCGTTTTTCCATTCCATTTCGCACATGTAACGTACGCTTTTAAGTTTTTCGCTTGATTTAAAGAATCTTTCATGCCGTTCTCTATGTTTTGTGCGTAAGAAATGGCACTTGCAGTATTACTTCCTATAATTTCAACCTCTTTACCACTCATATTGATTCCCCCATTCTTTGTATGCTTAATGGATAAGTTTTTCAATTTCCTTTTTCTTTTCTTCAAAAGCCTTGGTCGCTGCAGCGTATGCTGACGCTTTTTCCGCTTCTGCTTTCGCTTTATATTCCAAATACTTTGCATAAGCTGTACCTATCGCAGACCCAACATCGCTTAATGCACTTTTAAAGTAGGATAATACTGTATGTAAGTCTTCATCCTTTTCATGACGTTTTTGTTCAAATTCAACTGCCGGAATTTTATTAGCTTCTAAGCCATTACTTTTACTCTCATAATCTCTCTTCGCTGATTCAGCATCTTGAATAAAGCGTTTTAACTCTCTTTCTTGATCTTTTAAATAATCATGTAATTTATCATACTGATCTCGTTTCCTCGCGCTTTCTGTAAAACCCGATGCATTTAAAAAAGCATTATACAATTCATCTAACATCTTTCTCCCCCTTTATTACAATAACTATGTAGTTAAATTCGTATATTTAAACATGAATATTCATTACATTAAGAATTAATAAACAATTATTTTTGCATATTGCTATTTTATCAAAGGGGTTTTAACATTTCCATATTTTATAAAAAGCTTTCGCGTTTTTCTTCAGTTAAATAGCAATGAATATTTATCATCTAAAAATTATAGTTTCATATAGATTATTGAAATTTTATCCACATTAAGGGAATGAATGACAAATAACCATCATTTACATGTTATAATTACGATGTGTACATTTAGCTGCATTAGATGTATATGTGTAATACGTATATTTAATAAAGTTAAATTAAACTGGGGAGGCTTTCGCAAATGAGCAAGAAAACAAGCAAAGCTAAAAAAATTTTGGGATTCGTAATCACTACAGCACTAGCAACTACAATGATGGTAGGCACAGCAAACGCACAAACAACTACGAATAACTATAAAGTAGCTGGCAATGCGAACACTGCATTTACAGATGTACCAAAGGACCACTGGTCAAAAGATGCTATTGATTACTTAGCGTCAGCAGGACTTTTTAACGGATATGGAAATGGAAAATTTGGTTTTGGGGATAATATTACTAGAGGCCAGGTAACTTCTTTAATCGCTCGTCATTTAGGTTTAACAGCAAACAATGAACAGAGCAATATGTTTAACGATATTAAAAATCATATGTTTGAAAAAGATATTAAAGCGATTGTACAGGCTGGAATTATGACAGGTGATGGAACAGGTGCTTTTCGTCCAGATGATGCATTAACTCGGTATGAAATGGCAGTAGTATTACAAAAATCATTTCAATTACAATCAAAAGGACAAAGTAGCTTTAAAGATGTACCTCAAGATCATTGGGCCTATGAATTTGTAAATACGCTACGTAGTAACCGAATATCCTACGGTGATGAGGCAGGTAATTACAATGGCAACATGCTTGTGAAACGTGAGGAATATGCACAATTTTTATATAATGCAATAGCAAAAAACAGAGATTATAATTTCAACATCAATTCAAAAGAAGAAATGAAACAAATGTTAACAACAGCTTTACAGAATGGAACGTTTGGTCCATTTAAATTAAATTCATTGGGTAAAGATATATCTGACGTAAAAAAAGAATATGGAGTGCCTGATGTTTTGAAAAAAGCACCATGTACAGAATGTGATGCACCTAATACAGCGGTATACGGAGATTATAATATTGATATGTACCCTTCGGACGCTAGATATATATGGGTGAAAATGGATATCTCTATTAACGAATTAAAAGAGTGGTTTGGTGAACCAGATGAAATTGGAGGGGATATGACTAGCGAAGGCTTTATATATAATCGAGGAAGCTATTCTCTTTATTTCAGCTTCTCTGATGGTTATATTCAACGCGCTGAGATCGCTAAAATTGAAAATCATTAATAGGTTACAAGCAATATAAAATATATAAAGTATAAAAAAATCCTTCAAGAACGTGGCTTTTTTTGAAGGATTTTATTTTGTTCCTATCTATTTAACATAATACAAAGCTGTAAAACTACTACTGATTAAAGTTTCACTTTATTTTTCTTAGTGCTCCGCATTCCATTCACTTAAATACGTTGCACATTCTAGTTCATCTGGATCATCATCTAGCATAGAAATAAACTCTAATTTATTTCCATCACAATCTAGAAAATATACGCTTGCAGCTGGCATCCACCTTTGGACAATTGGTTCTCGATTTCCTTTTCCCTGACTCCCTACTACCTCTATTCCACGCTTCTCTAACCACAATTTGGAAGTCTTTAAAAACGCTAAATCTACACGAAAAGCGAAGTGTTTCGTCTCAAATTCTTCATTACTATGTACTTCCCATAATCTGAGCATTTGCTTTTTCTTTTCTCCTACCCAAAAGAACGCAACTCGTCTTTTCGATAGTTTTCTTGCTACTGTTAAGCCTAACTTATTTTGATAGAAATCTATCGCCTTTTCTAAATTTCTTACATGTAAATGGGTTTCGTATATGCTTTTTATCATTATATATTTCCCCTCTACCTTCTGATTTTTAAAAAATTTTGTTGTTTTTATCATACAAATTAATATATTTTTAAGCATCCTACTTTTGTATAATTTTTCTTTCCTACAAAGGTATAGGTATCAGCTTTAACTAATGTCCCAACGCCGGAATTCAATACAATGAAACTAGTGAGCTTTTATGAAAAATTGGCTCTCTACTTTTCTCCCATTAGAAGCTTTACTGCCCATTAAAGCGGGATAAAAATTCTATTTACATTCATAAATTTTTATAATGTAATAAAATTAACATTTTAATAATAGAGGAGGAACCTTTCTGGATAAAACCAAAGTTATGGCTTATTTTAGTGCAACGGGTGATATATTCCCCCTTGAAGCAATTACTGACGCCCTAAGTATCGAGCCTACAAGAACTTATAGAAAAGGAGATGTTGTTGCAAGACGTGATAATCCGAATCTTGTATTCACCAAAAACCTATATAGAAAAGAGACGGATTGGACTTTAAGCACTGGATACCAAGAGTCCTACGATATAAATAATCAGTTGCATATTATTCTAAAATCTCTTGAAGGAAAAACAGAACAATTAAAATATCTCAAGAAGAAGTATGATTTACAGTTTCTTTTTATGGTAGTCATTCAAGTGGAGAATAACGAATCACCCGCGATGTATTTACAAAAAGAGATTATTAATTTTGCTAGTTCCATTCAAGCAGAAATTCATTTTGATCTATATATTTGTTAAAAATAAAAACGCTATTGATATTGGAATCAATAGCGTTTTCTTATGGGACTATATGTTTTACCTTGCTTGTACCCAAAAGCAATTTCTTTTTATATAACTTCTTACTTCAATTTTCCCTCAAATACAATCTTTCTACCACACGGTTCAACTTCTGTTTTGCCGTTTTTCTTCACTTCATGAAAGATTGGCTCTTCCATGCGACGAGACGGTGCATAGCCTTCTTGTTCCATACGTGCTAAGCAGTCTGTAATTGTTTCGTTTTCGAGTACTTCAAATTTCTTTTTATTAGGTTGTTTTGTCATGCCCTAACCTACTTTCTATTTTTCTTGATGCGAATTGATTCTTCATGTAGACCATATATACCATTGCGAGAATTCCCATTATAATCATAACCGCAATAAAAAAGCTTGTATACTGTATTTTTTCTATAAATACGCCGCCTAATACAGGTCCCATAATACTTCCTAGACTAAAAGCGATTCCAGATAATATATTACCCGCTGGTAGTAAATGTCTCGGTAATAAATCTGTCATAAATCCAAGACCTAATGAAAAGCACGATCCAATGACCATACCAGCTAATAGCATACAGGCAAAGACGATCCAGTAATATTGATCAAATACTGCTGCGAGCAGGAAAATACCCGTACTTACGCTGAACGTCCACGTTAAAATACGATCTCTTCCGTATTTATCACTTAATATACCGAGCGGAATTTGTGTAATAATGCCCCCAACTGCAAACGCTGGTAATAAGAAGGATACTTCTGAAACAGACCATCCCTTTCGAAGCGCGTATACTGGTAAGTTACTGTTTAACATTGCTTCCAGTACGCCATATGCAAGTGGTCCAAGTAATGCAATCCATCCTAATCCAACAACTTGTTTATAACGAGAAAATGATGATTCGCTCTTCACTTCTCTTTCATCTTGCGCTGGGAATGCATTTTTCGTTGGCAGTAGTAAAAGCCAACCTATTAAGCAAAGTATAGTAGATATAATAAATGGTGTTGCAAGACCGTACTGCACAGTGCTTGCTAAATACGGACCAACGGCAAAACCAATTCCGAAGAATACACCGTATATCGATACTTGTCTACCAATTTTACTCGGGTCTGATGTTGTCGTAATCCATGTTTGTGTTCCGACATGAAGCATATGATCTCCGACTCCAACTAAAAATCTAAGAATAAACCATACCCAAAATGAAAAGGTTTGTGTAAAGAAGAATAATGAAATAATAACGAGAAACCCACCAATAACGATAATTGGCTTCATCCCAAACTTTTGCATCGGTTTTTCAAGAAACGGTGAAATAACTAATATCCCAATGTATAATGCCGTCGCATGAATACCGTTAATACTTGAACTAACCCCTTCTTGTTCAAAAATCATTGCAATGGCAGGTAATAGCATCCCTTGTGATAAACCCGAGATTGCTACAATTCCAACCATAATCCAAAAAGTAAAACGCATCGACATCCTCTTCCCTCTCCTTCTCGCACTTTCCACTTTTCATTATAAACTGTTTCTTCAAATGCGTGTACGAATATTCACAATAAAAAAGAAGCTAAAAGAATGAACCTTTTAGCTTCTTATCCTTCCCAAACTTGTGCTTTCACGTTGTTATGAAATTGCTTAAAATACGGATTTTTATAAAATGCAGTTCCGTATGCGTATTGCTGTGCGTTAGTAATTGGTGGCTGCGTATGTTGCATTTCTAAAGGAACTACAGCTGGTGAAACTTGCATATACAGCGGATCTATCACCATTTTTGTATATACATGATAATTATATGGCGAATACGCGACTAAAAATGGGTGGTGCATTGACATTCTCCCCTTTTGCATACAAATGTTATAGTATATGCAATACTTTTACTTTCGGGGATTATTCCTATTCTAACCAATCCTCAACATGTTTTATAAATACATCTAAACAATCTATAAACGGTGAGTGTCCGCAATCTTCTAATATCTTCAACTCTGCATTTGGCAAATGTTTTGCTAATTCCTCACCGACTACTTGCGGTACGACGTAATCTCTGTCACCTTGTATGACGAGTGTTGGAGCTTTAATATGATGAATTTTCTTATTTCCCTCTACAACCCCGTTATGTTCATCCGAAATATTAAATGTAATGAGCGCATAATTCACATCTACGAAATTACGCTGCGTCAACATATCGTCTAAATACTTTTCATAACGATCCGGTTCAGGTTGATTATGTGTATATATTAATAGATTCCATACTGTACGATAATATAATTTATTCATATTTTTTATCGCATCTAGCACTGGAGCAATTTGTACGGGATCTTGTGCAACCTCTTCTTTCGTCTTTACTAAACTTGATACGATTGGCTGCCCGTTTATATCTTTTTTAAAAATTGGATATCCCTTCATGCCCACTGATTCTACTAAAATTAACTTTTCGACAAACGTTGGATGATTTGCTGTAAATTGCATCGCAACACCTCCGCCCATTGACCAGCCCATTAATGAAAATTTCTCTAGTTTTAATTGATCGATAAATAGTTTTACGTCTTCTGCAAAGTCTTGTAATGAATCTATCGATTGATTATATGTTGATTGGCCAAATCCTCTTAAATCAAGAGCGTAAATATGGTATTGATCTTGCAACTTTTCAATAACTAAATCCCAGTGTTGTGACGATGTCATGTTCCCGTGAATGAGTACAAGAATTTCTGTATTTTGCCTTCCAACTTCCTGATACGCAATCGTTTCTCCGTTCGATAGTGAAACAAACTCCATTGTTGCAGGCTTAATCATCACAAGTTCCCCCATTCTTTTTAATAGAAAGAAAATTCTTTACTTACTTAAAGAATAACATGCAGAATGTATGTTCTCAACATAAAACCTATACGAAATTTTTACATAAATCAACATGTCTATTACTAGACAATTATAATAAAAAAGTATATAGTTAGCTAGGTAACTAATTTGAAAGGATCTAACTATATGGACGAAAAACAACATTTTTTTCACATTGTCAGCCAGACTTCTCGAAAATTCACAAAGAAATTTAATGAACGCGTATCTCCAACTGGGCTATTTAGTGCACAATGGGCCGTTATTTTCCGCATTAATCAAACCGGTTCTTGCACGCAAACAGAATTATGTCAGTATTTAAATGTTGAATCACCAACGATGACTCGTACGTTAACACGTATGGAGACGATGGGTTGGATTATTCGTACTGAAGGAAAAGATCGCCGTGAAAAGCTCATTTCTTTATCAGAAACAGCGATAAAAATGATTCCGATATGGCAAGAAGAAGTTGATACTTTTGAAGAAAAGACACTAGAAGGTATTAACCAAGATGAGTTACACCAAGCATTTCAAGTGTTACAACAAATCATTAAAAACTTAGATTAAATTGGAGGGATGACGATGCAAAGTGAGAAACTTTGGACGAAGGATTTCCTCGGAACTTGTTTTAGTAGTCTATTTCTCTTCTTAACATTTTATATGCTTATGACTACTTTACCTATCTATGTAATAGACGGCCTAAAAGGAAAACCTGAGGAAATTGGTTTAGTTGCAACTGTTTTTCTTATTTCATCTGTTTTATGTAGACCATTTACAGGAAAATGGCTTGATGAATTAGGAAGGAAGAAGATTTTATTTATTTCACTTTCATTATTTTTAGCTGCTACCGTTATGTATTTCGGTGCGCAAAGTTTATTTTTATTACTTGCCCTTCGCTTCTTACATGGTATCGGGTTCGGTATGGCAACAACAGCCACAGGAACAATTGTAACTGATGTTGCACCAGCTCATAGACGAGGCGAAGCACTTGCATATTTCGGCGTATTTATGAGTTTGCCGATGGTAATTGGTCCTTTTTTAGGTTTAACAATTATTTCTCATTTTTCATTTACTGTACTATTTATCGTTTGTTCCGTATTTTCATTGCTTGCATTTTTATTAGGACTACTTGTAAATATTCCGCATGAAGTACCAGTGAGCAAACAAAAACGAGAAAAAATGAAATGGAAGGACTTAATTGAACCAGCCTCTATTCCGATCGCTCTGACAGGATTTGTTTTAGCCTTTTCTTATAGTGGTATTTTATCCTTTATTCCTATTTATGCGAAAGAGCTCGGTTTAGGAGAAGTTGCTAGTTACTTCTTTATTTTATACGCACTCGTTGTTGTAATTTCTCGTCCATTTACAGGAAAGATTTTCGATCGCTTCGGTGAAAATGTACTTGTTTACCCAGCTATCATTATTTTCACAATTGGGATGTTCATTTTAAGCCAAGCGCAAACTCCGTTTTGGTTCCTTGGTGCAGGTATGCTAATCGGTTTAGGGTACGGAACATTAATTCCAAGTTTCCAAACGATTGCGATCTCTGCCGCTGCAAACCATCGACGTGGTTCTGCGACAGCTACTTACTTCTCATTCTTTGATAGTGGTCTCGGTTTTGGTTCTTTCATTTTAGGTATCGTCGCAGCGAAATCAAGTTACCATAATATGTATTTTATCGCAGCTATTATCGTTGCATTCACTTTACTTCTCTATTATGGATTACACGGACGAAAACAAAAATTCAAGAAACAACATACAGACGGAAAAGTTTCCGCTTAACATGAATAAGGAAAGTAAACTTCCCCGTTTACTTTCCTTATTTTGTATTTCTTTCACTAGAAGCGTATACTTATAATAGAAATAAAAAGGAGGGACCCCTATGAAACTTAAAAAATCTCCCCTACTCTTACTCATAATCACATTTATATTTGTAATTACAGGGCTCGGTTTTACATACTTCAAACATAATAAAACAATCCCATCGAAAAATAACGTGACGAAGAAAAATTGGTTAGATGATCCTTACTTACGTTGGTCGTATACACATATGAAAGAATTCACTTTAATTAACGAGGTGAAAAATAACCCGGATCAAGTATCCCACTTCTCTACCGCATTGCAAAACTTAGACGATTTTGCTGTAGAGCGTAGATTTGGAACGACTCCTCTAAAAAAACTTTTAGACGATAATAAAACGGATGCTTTTGTCGTTGTACACAATGGACAACTTGTATATGAACGATATTTCAATGGGTATAAAGAGAGTGAACCTCATGGCATGGCGTCATTAGGGAAGGTCTTTACCGGTGCAATTATACAATCGCTCGCTGAAGAAAACCGTATTGACTTAGAAAAAACAGCTGACACATATATAAAAGAATTAAAAAATACACCGTTCGGTAATGCCACACTTCAGCAATTAATGGACATGCAAGTTTCTGTAGAATATCCTACTCACGGATATGAACATCCAGCGTTAGAAAATCAAGATGCACAACTATATTTAGCGAGCAATATTTTGCCTCGAGGTAAAAACTACGACGGCCCGATGAAAATTTATGATATGTTACGAGAAGTAGAAGAAACTGAACTGCCTGGTTCCGATTTTTCTTACGATAACGGGTCAGCTGAAACACTCGCTTGGGTGATTCGAACGATCACTGGTAAATCATTAGCGGAAAATGTTAGCGAACGAATATGGTCTCAAATTGGTATGGAAGAAAACGCGTATTACGTTACAGATGAAACAAAAGTAGAACAAGCAAGTGCAGGCTTAAATGCAACTGCTAGAGATATGGCGAGATTCGGGCAATTACTATTAAACAACGGGGAATATAACGGAAAACAAATTCTCCCTTCTTCTATTTCTGAAGATATAAAAAATGTCCAAGAAGGTGAACTTGCAGTTGGTCCTGGAGCTTCCATTTCTTATCATAATCAATGGTGGATTCCGCACAATGAACAAGATGCTTTTGAAGTGTTAGGTAGTTACGGACAAACCCTTTACATCGATCCGACAGCAAATATGATCATCGTCCACTTCTCTTCTAACGCTACACCAAGTAATGAAATCCATTCAGTTTACTCAAATATGTATATTGATATTGCACATCATTTAGAGAAGCTTCCACAGTAGTGGAAGCTTTTTCTTGTCGGGGTGTTTTACTTAAAACCATTATCCTCATAACGGTTATTCATCATTAAACTTTTTATTAGCAATCCAATAATACGTTATGAAGATTGTCAATAAAATCCAAACTATAGTTAGTAATCCAGTAATTATTGCGTTTGAATTTACTCCCCCCGTAACTAACGTTTCCATTGCATACTTACTCATGCTGGCTGGATTAAGCTGATCCATTATTGGATTCAAACCGGCGATTACTCTACAGGCTAAAAGGAAAACAATTGAAATTAACGCAATCATACCTTGACTGTGAAAAATAGCACTTATCATTGTTGTGAAAGATACGATAAAAAGAACCCAAATTAGATAAAATAGTAATCCAGTAATTAGTTGTGCAAATGAAACAGCAGTAAAAAGATAATTTACATATAGATAAGAAGTAACGTATCCAATTGTTACACTACAAGCTACCATTAAATAGTTCGACACTATTTTCCCACCTACATATGAAGTAACAGTAACGGGTCTTGTTAAAATAAAAGCCAACATACCATTTGCTTTATCTGTTTGAATAGTACCCATCATAGAAATCACTAGAATCATAAGTCCAAGCTGATCAAACTGGGATCCCAAAGTACTCGCTAATACTTCGCCTCCTTTTTGTGCTGCCATACTTGGATCAATGGTAATTCCCTGTCCTCCACCTAACGCTTCTAAAATTGATGGTAAATAATGAGTTACTATCGGTTGTGTCGCGCCTAAAAATATAAAAACAATTGGTAGCCAAATGATCTTAAAATCACGTAACATTTGAACACTTTCTTTTTTTATCAATACAATTGAGTTATTCATTTTTTCACCACCAATTTCAAGAAAATTTCTTCTAAAGTATCGTTGTTCATTTCAAATTTAACGATGTCCACTTTTTGTTCGAGTGCATTTTGCAATAACATATTTTTATTTATTTCAATACTTTCAACCTTCACTTTGATTTTAAGCCCAACCACTTCAACGTCCTTCACATACGGTAATTTTTTTACAACTTCAATCCATTTTTGATCTTTAGCTGTTATTTCAATCATTAATTTATTTTCACTATTCCGGTGTAAAAGTTCCGTAATCGTTGTATCTTCTATTTTTGCTCCATCTTTTATAATGACAAATCGTTCACAGATTTCTTCTGCATCGCCTAATATATGGGTTGATAATAAAATGGTTGTATCTTTTTTTATTTCTTCAATTAAATTCAATACTTCCCGTCGGCCGATTGGATCTAATGCGGATACCGGTTCATCCATGACAATAAGTGACGGTTTATGCAATAATGCTTGTGCAATACCAAGTCGTTGTTTCATTCCACCAGAAAATGTACTAACCTTTGCGTTTTCTTCGCCCCTTAGTCCAACTTTCTCCAAAATCTTTGGAATCGACTTTGACAATTCTTCTTTTTTCAAACCCGAAAGTTGGCCCATAAAAGTAAGCGTTTCTCTCGCTGTCATCCAATGAAAAAAATTAGGATATTGCGGTAAATAACCAATTTCACTTTTCATTTTTGATATTTTTATCCCATTCAATAAAACTTCACCAGCAGTTGGATGAATAATATCCGAAATTACTTTTATTAATGTAGATTTTCCTGCTCCGTTTGGTCCAATTAATCCGACACATTCCCCCGCTTGCAGTTCCATCGAGAAATTATTGACAGCAATTTTTCTTTTAAATACTTTTGTTACATTTTTAATCTCTAATTTCATAATTTCTCACTGTCCTTTCTCCCTATAACGAAGTAGAAAATAGGTCCCAATATATTAACGAAAAGAATAATGAACGTCCATACAATTACATTTTTTCTTGTTTTTCTATGTCGGTATAAATCAATGAACGCAATGAAGACTAAAAGTGCCCCCACTGCAATAACTGGCAATATAATGGGTAGAAAAGTCATAATATCAATGTCTTTAAGATCATTCAATCCATAGTGTAGTTGCATTATTGTCATTCCTCCCTAAATTCATTCTCATTATTGATAATGATAAAACATAAACGAATGAATTGCAAACATTATTCTCATTATTTATAATGAGAATAAAAATACATAATAAATAAGGTGAGCGAATGAGTAATAAAGTTGAAATTTTAATGCATCCGGTAAGAATGAAAATTTGCCAAGTGTTAATGAGAAATAAGGAAGATGGGCTAACACCATTAGAAATGGTAAAAATCATTAAAAATGTACCACAAGCAACATTATATAGACAGCTACAAACTATGGTTGATTCTGGTATCGTCCATGTAATTAAAGAAAAAAAGGTGAAATCTGTTTCTGAAAAATATTACGCAATTAATGAAGAAGATGCAAAAATTGAAGGAAGTGAATGGAAAGGCTTATCTGATAATGAAAAGTTAAACTACATTTCCTACTACCAGTTATCACTTATGACACAATATCAAAGCTATCTTAAGAAATTAGAAGAACAAAACAGTCAAGAAGATAGTGCTACTTTTTCTGTAGTAGAATTAAAGCTAAATGAGGAACACTTTGGAAAATTTCAAAACGAGCTTAACGAATTAATGATTAAATACTACAATAGCCAAAGTACAGACGAAGAAATTAAGGCTCCAGTTCGGACCATCGCTATTACAATTATTCCAGAAACGTGAACTCACTCAACATATATAATACAAGCCGATGCTTCCTTGCCATAGGAAACATCGGCTATCTTCATTTCGAAATTTTTTTGACTTCTGCTGTATGGCTGGCGAAAAAACTGATCTAGAAGCTGAAATGTTTTAAAATCTAGAATTCGAATGTGCTTAAAGTTATTATCTATATTACATGAATTCTTTTCTCGCATTAATCTCATACGATCCACACTCTCTCCAAACACTTTTAAAAAAGAAGCATGAATAAACTAATAAATATAAATTAGGAATCCACCAAGACATATCAAAATCTAAACGGATTGTCCAAAATGCTAGAGCTTGTAACCCTGAACAAAAAGTTAAAATTAATGATAAGAACGCAAAATGGCTCCAAATATGTTTTTGTTTAGAATGTAAATATAAACTTAGAAATCCCGTTAACGAGATTAACAAATCTAAGGGTAAAAAAGACCAGTTCCATGCTACTAAAATAGGGTCTTCATAATCTTTAAACAAATATTCTTGCGGAATCATATGAGAAATTGTTATGAGCCAATATACAACAAACCCAAAATCAGTAATAAAGAAAAAATACTTTAATTGATTCAATGTATACGTTCCTCCACCATTTCTTTTTTCTTCGCTTCATGTGCCGTACTATTAAAATTTAATATTACGACTCCAATTAAAATAAAAAGAATTGCTAGTATCTTAATTATATTGATACTTTCTCCAAAATAAATAAAACCAATTGTCGTGATCGTTACAATTCCCATACCTGACCAAACCGCATATGCAACGGACATCTCCATCCCCTTTAATGCGAATGACAGAAATACAAAACTTACTACATAAAATACAAAAATAAGTATGCTTGGTACAAGTTTCGTTAATCCATCAGAGAGTTTCATCGCAGTTGTACCTGCTACTTCAAATAAAATTGCTAAGCATAAATAAATCCACTGCACTATTCTCCCACCTTCTACTCCAGATTAGAAATTCCATACAGCAATATGTCCATAATAGATTCAAGTATACTCCCTAATGTATAATCACTCTTTTCAATAAACATCGGATCATATATGCGATTCAGTGCTCCCAAATATATTTCAATAAAAAACGGAATTTGCATTTTTCTTATGCTTCCTTCTCTCATTCCCTTCTCTAATAAACCGATTACAGTAGACCAGCCTTCACGTAAAAACTGATCTAATTTTAACCATTGATTATAATGATGTTTTTTTAATTCTACTAATAAACGTGCATCCATGAATTTAAATTGTTGTGGAATGCAAATTAAGATGAGTCTTATTTTTTCAACCGTTTGTAACGTATCATCTTCAGCGATATTTTTTTCCTTTTCTTGAATACTTTCTATTACATGACGAATAACTTCATCTACTATCTCATCTTTTGAAGAGAAGTGCTCATAAATTGTCCTCTTACTCACAGCTAATTGTTTCGCTAAGTCACTTATTGTAAATGTAAACCCCTTCGTTTGAATTTGTTGACTTGTTTCTGTTACTATTCTTTGTTTCATAATCCGCCCCCTAAACCATTGGTACCAACTTAGTTTTTATGGTACCAACTCATTTTACAATATTTAACACATTTCACACAACTCTTATTTTAAATTTTCTGTTTTTTAAATCGAAACAGGTAAAACATAAGAGCGATGAGATTCATACCTTCATATTCAACAATCAAATGAATGTATAGAAAGTATCAGTCACTAAGCACTACTAAAAAGCGCCCTATAAACAGGGCGCTTCACTCCAACCTAATGACTAATATTAGCAGTTGGGTATAATGTTGTTCCTCCAATTGAAACCTTTATTTCATTTGTTAACGGAACATTTTGTTCATTAATAATTGTTCTCCACCATTCCCATGCAAGACCTGTACATTCTCTTGCTACAATTTTTATATTTTTTGAATTTGGTGGAAGAGGAATAACTGTAGAGTAATGAGCTGTTTTGTCTTTGCCACTACCTTCCCATGTTTTATGTGTTAGTACTTCTTTCCCATTTTGATCAAATGTGAATTCATCCCAAGATACATCAAATTGAGCAACGTAAGCACCGTAATGATCAAGTGTCATTTTAGCACTTGAATATTCTGTAGTTGTCGTCTCGATATAATCTGTATTGTTATGAACAGCAGCAGTTGCATTATCTTTTAAGAAAGTGCTTGTATATGAAATTGGGTATGCTGGATTTTTAAAACTTAATTCAGCATTATCTTTAATGATATTTCGGATTTCATTGAAATCTTTTGTAACAACCTTGTTATGCTCTTTTGCATCTCCGCCTAATACGACAGCAGTAAAGGTACTTTCTTCAAAAATATCTTTGTACTGTCCACTCGTTTCGACGCTGTTATTCTTAAGTAAAGCTTTAAAAGCAGCTTGTACATCTTTACTCTTAGATGTTGTTTCTAATTTTACATAAACCGTTCTACCATAAGCTATATTTGAGACCATAACAGGTGGAGCTGAATTACTTACTCCTTTACGAGTTAGCTCATCAAAAGTAACACTATTATCAAATAGATCGGATGGATTGTTAGGTAGTTCAGCACTTACGGTATAGAATATTTGCTTATATGCCGCTACCATCACTTTTTTCTCTCCATTTGCAACCGCATTAAAATCAATGTTTAGACTGTTATCAAGATATTTAGCATTAACATTAAGAGCACTTGCGATTTGTGATTTACTATAAACCATAGATTCTGTATACTGCATTCTTGCAGGTAACGTATGTGTTGTCGAATACTTTTCATTCCAAGTAGATACTAAATCGTCTACTGCTCCAGCTACATTACCATATGTCGGATTTTGTACAGTGATTGTATTTTCTTTTCTCATGCCAGGTAAGTCTATACTAATATTCAAAGGCTTTCTCTTAGCCACTAATAAACTCGGTTGATTGTCTGCAAAAGCTTTATTAGCAAGTTGTACAGCTCCTGGATACGTGCGATTCGCTACAGAATCAATAATCGAAATATCGACTGGTGATGTTGTAAGTGATTTTTTCTCGCGTTCCACTACTACAAATTTACCATTTGAATTGATACTTTCTTTCGGAACAAAACTCTCTACTTTATCACCATTTACAGCTAAAACCTCTTGATTATTATATGTAAGGCTTGCTATACCAGTATCAATGCCATTAGCATTTTTAGTTATGTCAGTTGCATTACCGGCTTGTGTTTCTGCGAAAGAAATAGATGAATAATTAAGAGTGCACAGACTAACTAATAAACATGCAAGGAACTTTCTTCTCTTGGTATTTTTCTTATTATTCAGAAAAATCACCCCATTCTTTTTTAGTAAGATATAATAATAATTGATACATGATAGCTAACTAATAAACTTACATAAACGCTTTTAAAAGTTCTTGAACTAAAGGAATTACTCCACCTAAAAATTTTAAAACTGCCATTGCGATCTCCATATTACTTCCTCCTCTTTGCTGTATTAAGATGTGTTGTATATTTATGCTTTCATTATAATAAGCTTTTGCATTTGCATCAATTCATTTTTATATGCAATATTTCATATTGAGGAAAAGCAACTTTTTCTGTCAGGGTGATGATGGTACTACTCTTCTTGACAATATTTCAATCCCTCTAAAAAATATCAGAATTTTCTAATTCTAAAAGGTTATAAACGAAACAACCTCGAATAATTGTAATACATATACATAAGGAGGTTGATCTATTTTGTTTCGTTCTTTTACAAATGGTTGCGTCGCCTTAGTGCAACGTTTCTTGCCAGAGCCGTTTATTTTATCATGTTTATTAACTGTTTTTGTTATTTTCTTCGGCATGTTTGCGACTCACCAAACACCTGTGGAAATGATTAATCATTGGGGTAATGGAATTTGGGGACTTCTCGCCTTTTCTATGCAAATGGCACTTGTACTCGTGACAGGATCTGCTTTAGCAAATGCTCCCCTCATTAAAAAAGGATTAACGAAAGCGGCCAAACTACCGAAAACGAATGGACAAGGTATTATTGCCATTTCAATCGTAAGTTTACTAGGGGCATACATAAACTGGGGATTTGGTATTGTTGTATCTGTTTTATATGCAAAAGAAGTGGCAAGGCAACTTGAAGGATTAGATTATAGACTAGCCATTGCTTCTTCTTACTCTGGATTTCTCATTTGGCATGCGGGACTTTCTGCTTCTATCCCTCTTACGTTAGCAACTGGTGGTGAAACGTTAATTAAAACGACCGCTGGAAGTATTAAAGAAGCGATTCCCATAACAGAAACGCTATTCTCACCATACGCTCTCGTTCCAGTTATTATTTTTCTCGTTACGATGCCTCTCATTAATAAAGCGATGCATCCAGATGAAAAACATACGATAACTGTAGATCCTAGCGTATTCCATGAAGAAGCTGCCGCTCAAGAAGTAGGTAACAATACATTCGCTGAAAAAATGGAAAATAGTATCATTATTACACTTTGCGTTGGATTGTTAGGTCTCATTTATATTTTCAATTACTTTTATACGAAAGGCTTTAACCTTACGCTAGACATCGTTATTTTTATGTTATTAATTGCTGGACTTATTTTCCATCATACTCCGATTCAATATATTCGTGCCTTTTCAGACTCTACGAAAAGTGCTTCTGGTATTTTACTTCAATTTCCGTTTTATGCTGGAATTATGGGAATGATGATTGGAGCAAATAGTGAAGGACTTTCACTTGGAGGAGCTATTTCGAATTTCTTTATTAGCATTTCAAACGAAACGACTTTCCCGCTCTTCACTTTTTTAAGTGCTGGCATCGTTAATATTTTCGTTCCATCTGGTGGTGGTCAATGGGCTGTGCAAGCACCCATTATGATTCCAGCTGGCGCTGAACTTGGTGTACCTGCTGCAAAAACAGCAATGGCAATTGCGTGGGGCGATGCTTGGACGAATTTGATTCAACCATTCTGGGCATTACCGGCATTAGCGATAGCTGGTTTAGGTGCTCGTGATATTATGGGATTTTGCGTTGTTAACTTACTATATGCAGGATTTATCATTAGTCTATGCTTCTTATTTATTTAAACGAAAAGCTAGTTTTATACTAGCTTTTTTACATAATAAATCACTTATTTCCCACGCAATTTATTACGTCCTCCCACTCTATCTCCGTAAGATATAACGCCTCAAATGCAAAAAAGTCTTCACATACTTTTTCAATTACATGTGGATTGTTTTTAAGGAAATTCCACTGTAACGCTTTAGGAAGAAAATACGTTTCATATTCTTTACTTCCTCTTACTACCTCATCCACTTCTCTTTCACAGATTCCTCTTATTAAATAATCATTTCTTAATTGAATCTGTATTTGTTGAAACATTTCACTACATTTCTTCAATTGGATTAAACAATTAATATATGTACGGAAAAGTTCATTATCATACTGACAACAATTTATTATACGTTCCATTTCACTCATAATGTACGAGCCTTTTCTTCTATTTGTAATAACCACTTCTCCCGCTTCTCTACTTTACTCGTTTTCACAGATTGAAAAACTGACCGTTTTATATCGCGAATGCCGCAAAAACGTAACACACCTCGCTTCATCATAATCCAATCTGCTGATCGATATAATAGTGCGACGTACCATAACGGTGAATCTAACGTATTAATTACCCATGCCTTCTTACCTTTCAATAAGCCTTTCGGCAAGGCTCCTTCATATTTATAAGCAAATCCAGCAACGAAAATGCGATCAATAAATCCTTTTAAAATAGCAGGCATCCCCCACCACCATACTGGATATATAAAGAGAAGCGTATCTGCTTCTTCCACTAACGTTCTGTACCGAGCTGTTTCTTCTTCATTTACTAAATCACGTCTTTTTTTCTCCTCATTAAATACAAGAATTGGATCAAATTGTTCCTTATATAAATCAAGTACCGTAACCGAATGATTTGTTTTTTGTAATCCTTTTTGCACATGCTTTAAAATCGCCGCGTTAAAACTGGAAGGACTAGGATGAGCGTATACAATTAGTACATTCACTACAAAACAACTCCCTCTATAAGTTAAGGTTTCCCCTTCTTTAACATCTTCTCTACAATTTGCACGTTTTTTGAACTTTGTAATAAACGGTTTAATACGGTAAGTAACTCTTCCTTGTCTAAAGCTTTCAATTTCTCTTTCACCGTACTCTCACCAGCACTTTGAATATCATAAACAACTGCGGCCATATGCTTGCAAAGATTCTCATAAGGACACTCGCAGCTACTTTCTGTAAAATCTTCAAGGTCAATAATTACTTCATAATTCCCTGCATTTCCAGTAACGAAAGCAAATATTTTCTTGTCTTGTATTTCAACATCTTCTACATGTCCCTCTTCATAATATTCATACCCTTTATCCAAAATGTACTTAGGAATCCATTTCGTTATATCCTGTAATAAGTAAGCGTACATAACAACACCTCTTCCTTTAATTCCCTTTTGACTTCCATAACCCCTGCATGTTATTCTAATAACTGTCAAATAGCAAGTCTATATGACAAAACGACTGACACCTATTCGGCGGAGGTGTCTCTTTTCATTTGCAGCCGATATGAAGTGCCTCTTTCAGGCACATTCAATCTTTGACACTACACACTCAACACCATTCCCTTGTATCAGGCTGCTTAAGCAGTCTTTTACTCTACATACTTCAAAAAAAAGAGAGCTTAGCTCCCTTTTCTCGCCTTATAAAATACCCCTTTTTCAGTATAGAGATATTCATCAGCTAATGTAATTTTCCCATCCAGTTTTAGTTCATCTAATAGTCTTGATAAATAAAATTGATGTAACATCTTTTTCGTGAATTTTCCTTCATGATGCGAAACGATATGTTCTTGAATATCTAACAATGATATTGGCTTATTTTGCTCTATCATATATTCATAAACTGTACTACGCAGTTTTACGTATTTTTCGAGTGTCACAGTAATGCGCAACCCCTTTCTTCTTAATATAAATTTTCGTAATCGGTTTTTTTGCAACAAAAAAACCTCTCCGATAAGAAGAAGTTACGTATATATCTTCGTCTTATCTCCCAGAACAAATATGTTCTGCTGGAATTAGCACCTGCATCGCGGTTGCTGGGTTTCATCGGGCCAGTCCCTCCACCTCTCTGGATAAGAAAATATTCACTTAATTCTTACTATACGTAATTTCATTTTAATTGTCAAACAAATATAACAAATAATATTTTCTTCTTTACTGCTCATACTATACATATATGAATATGCAAGGAGGATTATGAAATGCACGAAAATGCTCGCGGATATGTACAAGATTCATTTCAATCATTACAAGAAGCAAAACATTGTTTAGAAGCAGCACTACAGACTGTGGAAAAAGATTTTAATCGCGCACGTATTGAACAATCCCTTTATGCGATCGAACAAGCTATTCAACGTTGTGATTACACGGTTCACATTTTAGAACAAGATTGAAAAAGCTTCCCATCATAAGGTGGGAAGCTTTTTCAAATGGCATACTTCATAATTATTACCGTTATAATTAAAAAATATACAGAATTAGCAATTTCTAAAATACCTACTTTTATAATAGAAATCTTTTTACCGTACAACATAATTGCCCGAATGACACTCGGTATAAAAATAAGAGAGCACCACGGATTGATAGCAAATACGATGATTGTTAATAGAATATGATACCCCCATGATATAAAACGATACTTCGGGTTATTTTTCTCACGTATCATCGTTTTCACATAAAACGTACTTCCTAAAAAATATAAAAATGATATAAGCGCAATAAATAGTGCTGTTTTATCTATAAGTTTCATTGAAAAATAATAACTAACTAAACCGCCAATACAGAAAACAATAATGGCACTAATGTCATTAAGTAACGCTCTTTCATTCTTTTGACGAGCGTAATACATATTTACAATAAATAATGGAATCATTACTACTACGAATAAAAGAATGCGCCATTCATATAATAGAGAAATCATTCCAAATACGAACGCGATGATAAAATATACAATTGCAGCATGTAACAACTCTTTTTTTCGTCTTTGCTTTATGTATGTAAGAAATGGATACGTAGCTAAATAGATAAAGAACCAAGCTAAAAACAATGGAATATGATACATAGTAGGTTTTCCAAGTATGACACTTAATAGAAATGGTATAACGAGCATGGCCCATGCACCATGTTGCTTCGGAATAACTAACTTCATTAACTATACACCTCCCTTTTGAAAATAGTTCTCACCTACTATTATACAAATAATTTCATATAATAACGGACATATATTGAATCGATTTTTTGACAATAAAAAATGCTCCTTACAATATGTAAGAAGCATGAAAGAGGCAAACGAATATGTAAGTCGCGACCCTACCTTATATGAATATGCTTTTCTATGCCATGTTATGCTTATCTAATATGCCATATTTCTTTTTGAATCTTGTAAGAATCGTAATCCAAGACGTACTAAATAATAGTAAGAAAATAACATTCGAAATCGCATGGCTCAAATCGAAATAAAAACTTGCAATATAATATGAAACGACTGCTTCCCACGTTGCCTCACGTATAAACCCGAGAAGCCCCCATAAGTTCATAATCCAGCCAAATAAAAATCCAACAAACAGTCCGTAGAGTAATCTTCCCCATAGCTTTTTCATTAAAAATGTATTCCGTAATAATCCAGCTATAAAACCAATCATTCCCCACGAAAACATTTGCCACGGCGTCCACGGACCTTGTCCTAAAAAGATGTTAGATACAATCGCAGCTGTTGCACCGATCATAAAACCAGTTTCGCTTCCAAACACGATTGCAGAAACGATAATGACAAAAGAAGTCGGTTGTACACTTGGTAAAAGAGAAAATGGTACGCGGCTAACTGCTGCAATTGCTGCTAACACAGCAACGAGAACAATTTCACGTGAAACAAACGCCTTCCTTTCAAAGCGGATATAAAACGGTAACATAATAACAACTAATAAAAACAAACTACTTAACATGTAATAACCATCCATGATAAGTGTAGTAAAGAGTAATGTGCCTATAATAACTGCAAAAATACATATTATGAATGCAATATATCGTTTGGACACGCTTCGTACACATCCTCCCACGTTAATGCATATGGCAACTCTTTTCGAATGAATCGATTAATAGATGTTGTATAAAAGAAGTTTCCACTAAAAAATTCTTTCGGTGCATCGTTCATAATAACCGCTCCGTCAAATAACATCATACATTGATCAACGTATTTTGCTGCAAACTCAATATCATGCGTTGCCATTACAATAGTTGTACCTTCTTGTTGTAACTTCCTAAATAGCTCTCCTACTCTTTCTTTCTTCCATGGATCTAATCCTTTTGTCGGTTCATCGAGTAATAATAAAGTCGGCTTTGATAATAACGTTGTACATAACGCAAGTAGTTGTTGCTCTCCCCCGCTACAATCATGCGGATGGCGTTCTTTAAGCGAGTACAACCAAAACTGTTTTAGCATATCTTCTGCTATTTCTTTCCCTTGTTCTCCGTATAATTCACATGCACGTTCATACACTTCTTCCCACACTGTATCAAATGTAAAATGATAATATGGATGTTGTGATACATACCCGATTCTTTTAAATCGTTCTTTCGAATCAATTTTATGTATAACTTTCCCATTCCACTTTACTTTCCCTCTTCTCGCTTTTTGCAATCCAGCTAAAATCGTTAACAGTGTAGACTTACCTGTACCATTTTTTCCAACGAGAGCTGCCCATTTTCCTTTTTCAATCGATACGGTTAAATCTCGTAAAATATGCGGACTATTTTTTTCATATTGGAACGAAATATGTTCTGCACTTAAAATGACCTCTCGCTTTTCACTTTGTGCTATTGGCTCATTCACATATGATATCTCAGAAGAATGATTCAGTTGCATTTGCGCTTCTCGCACTGTAAACGGAATATCTCTTGCATTCCACTCTAAAAACAATCTTGGAATTTGCGGAATAAATGGACGGAACTTTTCAACTTCCCACATGTTCGCTACAACCGTTTTAGGATTACCATCATATACGATTTGGCCATTATTCATACAAATAACGCGCGTAGCAAGTGGTATCACTTCATCTAAACGATGTTCACTTAAAACGATCGTAATTCCAAGTTCTTCGTTAATACGTTTTAACAATCCTAAAAACTCTTTCGCAGCAATTGGATCTAACTGCGCCGTCGGTTCATCTAATAATAATAATTTTGGCTGCATAACTAATACCGCAGCTAAATTGACAAGCTGCTTTTGCCCGCCAGATAACGTATGAACAGATTGATGCAATAAATCTTGAAATCCTAAGAAGCTAATAAGCTCTGCTATTCGTTTTTGAATAATATGTGATGGTAATCCAACATTCTCTAAAGAAAATGCTAATTCTTGAATGACCGTATCCATTACGAGCTGATTTTCTGGATTTTGAAATACCATACCAATTTCTTGCGCAGATAATAAATCAGGTACTTCTTCTAATAAAACATCATCATAAAAAATTTCTCCTGAACGTGTACCGATTGGAAGTAACTCCTTTTTAAAATGCTTTAATAAAGTCGTCTTCCCAGAACCTGATCCTCCAGCAAGTGCAATAAACTCTCCTTTTTGAATAGAAAGAGAAATATGCTGTAACGCATATTCGTTTTCATCAGCATATACAAATGATAAATTGTTTATTTCTGCATGCGCCACCATATCCATTCCTTTCCTTCCATTATAATTGGTAGACTAATAAACATCATAAATACTCCGAACATCACTCCATCGTATTGCTGAAATAGAATAGATTCGACTTTCGGATAAATGATTAACTTTCCTCCGCCATACGTACTACATATAATAGCAATGATAAGTAGAATACTTAAATAACTGAGCGTGTACCAGTCGCGTCTTTCCATTCTATACCGAATATATGTCGTACGCTTCGTCACACCAAATCCACGAGCTTGCATAGAATCTGCTGTTTGCAGCGCATCTTCTAACGAACAAATTAATAATACTTGCAGCAATTGCATACCATTTTTCACTCGTTCCACAATTGAGCCTGCATCTACTTGTACACCTTTCGTTTTTTGGACGAGTGTTATTTTCTGTAATCGCCTCATAAACAAAGGAACAAACCTCACTGTAATCATCGTTAACAATGCTACTTTCGGTGAAATTCTAGAAAACAAATATAAAAATTTATGACTCGAAATAATATCATTATACGAAGCAAACGTAAACATAATCGCAACTAGTAATAATCCCATTACTACTCCAAACATAATCGCCTCAAGCTTAATACGACTATCACCTAACCAAAATAACGTAGTTCGACCTCTATGCGTTAATAACGAATTAAATAAAATGACCATAAAAAAGAAAACGATTGTGCTCGGTAACATCTTTCTTATCTTTTCGCTATTCCCTTGCATCACATTGATTATAACGATTAATAGAATTGCCCCAATTAAAAAAAGAGGATGAAGACACATCATACATAGTATCATCACCCCGATATAATAGAAAAAATTCACAAAAGGATGTAAAGAAGAAAAATTTATTTTCATAGTCCTTTACCGAATGCCTTTCTTATTTTAATACATACACCCACTCAATTGTATCTCCTGGTTTAACTGTTACTACACCTGCACTATGGTTTGGAAACGAACCGTTCACACGATATTTCCATCCACTAGTAGCTGTAACATCTTTTTCATATAAATCATTAATCCCTTTTACGTAAATATCACCTTTAGAGCCACTCGCATCCACATCTAATCCGGTACGTTGCAATACTTTATAAACTGTATCGCCTTCTTGTACATCAACCTTTTTCGCACCTAATAAGTATCCTTCATTACCTTTTACTGAGATAGTAACTTGTTTTGCTTGTGGTTTAGGTGGTTCTGGTACTGTATCTGGTTTAGGTGGTACTGGCTTTGGAACGGTCGGAGTCGGTATCGTTTTCTCCTCTTTATTCGGATCAACTTTTTGCTCCTGCTTCGGTGTTTCTTTCGGCTGATTCACAACCTTTGCTTCTTCTTTTACTTCTGGCGTTTTTAGTTGCTCTTGTTGTTTCTCTTCTTGTGCTTTTTGTTGTTCTGGTTGTTTATTAACAGCAGGCTGTTCCTGCGGTTTCTCTTCTTTCTTTACTTCCGGTTGTGCCTGTGGCTTTTCTTCTTTTGGCTTCTCTTCTACTTTTTGTTCTTGCTTCTCTTTCTGCTCTTCTTGCTGCTTTTGCTCTTGTTCAGCCGGTTTTTCTTCCGGCTTTTCTTCCGGTTTCGCTTCTTCTTTTTTCTCTTCTTGTTTTGCTACCTCTTCTTGCTTTGGTTCTACTTTCTTCTCAGGCTTTACAGCTGCCTCTTCACATCCGGCAAGTAGCCCAAGTGAAAGCATGAAAGAAATAAACCACTTCATCTTACTCATGTTGTCTCTCACCTTTCATATTAAAAATTAGGAGCAAATGATTGCTCCTAATTTTTGTTAAGCTGCTTTACGTCTCCATAATACATATGCAGAAGCAATACATAATACACCCATACCTACTTCTGTAGCTGCACTATGAGAAGATGCTCCTGTTTGTGGTAACGTGCTACCGTTTCCGGATTTTTTATTTTTAACTGGTTCGTTATCGACAACAACTTTTAGCGTGTCATCTTTCGTTTCTTCTTGTACTTGTTTTTGTTCTTGTGGTTGTTCAGTAACTTCTTTTTCTACTACAACATTTTCTGAATCCACATTTGGTTTCTTATCGATTTCAGGAACAGATACATTTGACCAGTCATAAATCGATTTCCCAAGGTCTTTAAACTGAAGTAAAGCTAAGAATGCTTGCTCTGTAGCCATTCCGCTACCGTTTTGATCACTTGGTAACCATTTGAATTCACCATTTGGAAGTTGGTATGATAGTAGATTTTGCATTGCCTTATGTAGACGATGTTGATCTGCATCTTTAACAAGTGATAATCCAATAATCGCTTGCGCAGCACTATTAGAATTCTCTTGTCCATCAGCAGAAAAACCACCATTTTCTAGTTGTTCGTTATATAAATAGGCAACAGCTTTTTCTACAGCTGGCTTCACATCCGGTCGATCTTGATAAGGAGCTAATGCTGATAAAACCATACCTGTTACATCAACGCTACTAGCACTGTCTTTACTGCTTGCGCTATCGTAAGTCCAGCCGCCATCTGTATGTTGCGCGTTTAAAAGCGCATCAACTAAAGCAACTCGATTCCATTTTGAATTCACTGGAACTTCATATTTCTTCGTATCAAATGCAAGTAAAGCAAATGTATAACCTGTAACAGAATTTACTTTATCTGATTCGTACAATTTTTGAATTAAATTATGTTCGCCTACCTTTGTAGGGTCTGCATGCATTGCATTCATCATAATAATTGTTCTAGCTAAATCTGTCGCTGAAAAGCGGTTAATGCGTTTTTCTACTTTTTCAGTTACCGACTTAACATAATTTAATTTCGCATCAATTGGAACATTCTTTCCAGAACGTGAAAGACCTAAAGCTACCCAATCACTTTCAATTCCATCTTGTAACATCTTTTCAGACGTCTTAGAGATAGCATCATTTACTTGTTTTGCTGAAATTTGAATGTTCTCTTGCTTTGGTTGTTCTTGTTTTGGATCATCTGTTTTTGGCTCTTCTGGTTTTTCTTGTTTTGGATCATCTGTTTTTGGTTCTTCTGGTTTTTCTTGTTTTGGATCATCCGTTTTTGGTTCTTCTGGTTTTTCTTGTTTTGGATCATCTGTCTTTGGTTCTTCTGGTTTTTCTTGTTTTGGATCATCTGTCTTTGGTTCTTCTACAGTTTTACAAGTACCAAATTTATCTAATGTTTGCTGTAATGTTTCCTGGCTCATATTGCTCCAGTCTGCAACAAAACGAAAGACAACAACATCTCCAGCATTTAATTTATAACTATCTGCTCCAACTTCTGCAGATTTATCATTTACATCATACAACCAGCCACTTGTGTCCCCAGCCATTAAGCCGTCAATGCCTTTAACATACGTTCCAAAAGACATCGTCTCTGCTGTTACTTTGTCCCCCATGACTTTTTGCAGCAAACTTAAAGCTGTTTCCCCATCTGTAATCTGCTCTTCTTTCGGACATAACATAATGCCCTTTTGTGATTCACCAATAATTGCAAGTTTTGCTGTATTTCCTTCAGCAAACGTAATATGTACTGTATTCACAAAAGAAACAAATACAAGTGTAACTGCCATTAACGACGTAAGCAGCCATTTTTTCAACATTGCCATCCCAAAATTTCCTCCCTTACTACTATTTACACAAAAAAAGGCCCTTCAAGGGCGTGCATTTGACACTCTTTTTTTGTAAGTGTCGAACAAACTGTGCAACACCTCCGACCCGCATCATTCGCGGCTATATTTGTATAGGAAAAATAATTTTGTTTATGAACGTATCATTGTGATAACATTCACTTTTCTAGGCACAACTTACTTCCATTTCAGTTATCGTAAAACGATAAACCTATACATTCTGTTAATTTTAAATTTCTGTATTATTTTACTATTGACAAAGAATTTTGTCCATGCTTTATCGGATTTATTTTCTAAGAATAATAACTTACTAACCTTTAACGATGCAAACTCTTTTTACTAATAATGACGCCATCTTCATCCGCATACACATATTCATTCGGTTTCCATTCTACTCGTCCAAATTGCAACGAAATATTCCGCTCTCCTTTTCCCTCTTTTACACTTCTATTTGGCATCGTCCCTAACGCTAAAATACCAATATTAATATTCTTTAGTTCACTAGAATCACGAACATATCCATTTACAATAATCCCTGCCAGCTTTCTTTCCTCCGCAATAGCTGCCAAATTATCGCCCAGTAACGCACAATTCGTGGACGCTCCACCATCAACAACTAATACCGTTCCTTCTGGTAGTGTTTGCAATCCTTCCTTCACTAGTACATTATCATCCTTCACCTTTACCGTTGCAATTTTCCCGTAAAACTGTTCCTTCTTCCCAAACGACCGAAAAGACTGGCGACATATTTGTAATTCCTTTTCAAACTCATCACATAGATCGGTAGTTTTCCACATCTTTTTCCCTCTTTTCCTTATTCTTTCTATATAACATATTCTTTGATTATTTTCGTTTCCCTGTCTAATGTTGCAAGAATTTGTATATGTAAGAAAAGGACAGAAAAACTATTGCCTTAAGAAGCCACCTTTATTATAATCTATTTCACAGATAAATTTCAGAATATTAAAAATTAACCAAGTGAAAAAGGAGGGATTTTATGCAATTACAGACCGAGGTAAAAAAGCAGCCGAGCAAACGAAAATTTAAAATGCCTGACGCGTACGTACTACTATTTTTTATTGCCTTACTTTGTGCAATAGCTACATATTTCGTTCCTGCTGGAGAGTTTAAAAGAGTTACAAATGGTACTGTTACAACGACAATACCAGGAAGTTATCATTCTGTTCCACAATCGCCAGTAGGATTTGTTTCTTTTTTTACCGCTATTGAAAAAGGAATGACGCTTGCTGCTCCTATCATCTTCTTAATTTTATTTACAGGTGGAGCTATTGCCATTCTTGAAAAAACAGGTGCTCTTGACGGTTTAATCTATCATGTGATTAACAAATTTCGTAATCAGCAATTACTTTTCATTTGTATTGTCGCTGCACTCTTTTCTATTCTCGGAACGACTGGCATTATCGTTAACTCAGTTATCGGCTTTATCCCCATCGGCATCATCGTTGCACGCACATTAAAATGGGACGCTATCGTCGGCGTAGCAATTATTTATTTAGGCACTTATGCTGGTTTTAATGCTACTATTTTATCTCCCTCACCTTTAGGCATTTCACAAAAAATCGCAGAACTTCCTATGTTTTCAGGAATTGGTTTACGCACAGCAATCTATATCTCTTTTTTAATTGCCACCATTTTATATATTAATTGGTATGTAAAACGATTAAAAAAATCGAATAAAGGAAGCATACTCGGAGACAACTGGTTTCCAAGTAATGCTCTTTCAAGTGAGAAAGAAACGGAGAAAACTGAAGTTCCTTGGACAATACGTCATAAATTAATTTTACTCGTTTCAGCTTTATCATTAATTGCATTTTTAATAGGTGCTTTCCGTCTACATTGGACAGACGCAGAAATGACCGCTACTTTTATTTTCATAGCAATTACAGCGGGAATAATAGGCGGCATGAAAGCAAACGATATCGCTTCTACTTTTCTAGCAGGCTGCCAAAATCTCATATACGGTGCTTTAATCGTCGGAATGGCTCGTTGTATTTCAGTCATTCTAGAACAAGGCAAATTACTTGATACAATTGTGAATCAGCTCGCACAATCTCTCGAAGGACAAAGCCCTGTATTTGGTGTTATCGGTATGTATGTAAGTAGTGCCGCATTACATTTCCTCATTTCATCCGGGACAGGAGAATCTGTTATTTTCATTCCGATATTAGCTCCACTTGCCGATTTCATGCACATTACACGCCAAGTTACAGTACAAGCTGTGATGCTTGGCGAAGGAGTAGTGAACTGCCTTAATCCAACTTCCGGTGTTTTAATGGGCGTACTCGCAGCGAGCGGCATTTCTTACGGAAAATGGATTCGATTCATGGCTCCACTTGCATTCATTTGGTTTATCATCGGACTTATTTTTCTTATTATTGGCGTGAATATTGAGTGGGGACCGTATTAAAAGACTCATATTATACTTAACTTGATAAAATATATATTCTATTCTCCAATCCAACCCTATAAACATTATTTATTCTAGTATAGATATAAATAGGGATTGATCATAGTGATCAATCCCTTCTCTCAAAGTAAAATACCTTTAGGTATTTTACTTCCAAATTTTATTTACCCATTCCGGATGATCAATAAAAGGATTACGATTATGTTGATATTTCGTAAAAATCACTTCATTACGCTTTCGCTCTAAATCATCTACCGGGTCTTGTTCATTCCATTTTAGTAAAACGGATAGTTTGCCCATGTATGGATCTTTATTGTTATTCACCTTTTCATTTAATTCTAAGTCTATTTCGCCGTTGTCTCCTTCATAACGAACAGCCATGTAAAATAGCATTCTAGCGATATCTCCTTTTACACTATCACGAGGTTCCCAAGAATCACTATCGTATTTACATTCTGTCGCTTCCGAATGATTCACACCACCATTATCAAAATCCAGATTTCCACGTGAACTATTTACAGATACATCCGTCGCTCTTAAATGATGCAAATCTGTTCCAGCTCCTGCAGTCGTTCCAAAATCACCGTGAGATTTTGCCCAAACATGCTCTCGGTTCCAATTATCAACTCCTGAACCATTCGTAAGTTTCCCTTGCGAACGCCCAGTATATAAGAGTATCACATTGTTTTTATTATTTGGATCTTCATCCGTATCTCTTAGCGCTTCCCAAACCGCACTGTATGATAACTTTGTATGATCATCAATAATATTATGAAGTTCCTTCTTTAATTCTAAACCCGTTTTTCCTATTGCATTATTATAATATGTATCGTCATAGCTTTTTACAGTGATCTCTTGTGGTGATGCAGAAGCTACTTCACCGTGTATGATATCTGTGAATGATAGAGATGCCGTACCTAAAATAAAAAATGAAGATAGTGTAACCATAGCAAGCTTTGTATTTCGAAACTTCATATACCCATTTCCCCTTTAAAATATAATTTGAAGCTGTTAACTAAAAAGTGCTTTCTAACCCCCAAAAAACTTTTAGAAAGCCATAGCCATCCTTTTCCTTTTATTTAATACAAAACTCTATTGAGTCTGTATTATTTCCATACTTTTGGTTTATCTACTTCTCAAGGAATATCCTTCTCTAGTAAAGATTATTAAAATATTCTTTACAATTAAAAAGTAGTTTAATGTTAACTCATAAATCCCAATTTTTTTATGCAATTATGCATATTTGATAAATCGACTTTTCCTTTTTCTATAACTGTCTTTATTTTTTATGTAAAACCCTTCTTCCTCTGAAGAATAAGCACAAAAATAGATTGGATACCATGTAAGGCACCAATCTATTTTAATGAAAGGAACTTTGGTAATTCTGAGTTCACAACACATTGTGCAGTAATGATAACATTTTTATGTTGAGACAGAATTACTACTATTTATTTGGCAACGTATCAATATACTTTTTAACTACTTCATATACATATTCTTGATTCGCCGCCGCTGTATTTGGATTGTATTTGCCCCCGTTTGTTTTATTGTTAGATAATACTCGAATCCCTAAAAATGATACGTCATAAGCTTTTGCAATTTGCGCTGCTGCAGCACCTTCCATTTCTTCTACAGATGTACCGTATTTTGTATGGAACCACTTAATTCTATCCACTTCATTATTCCAAAGATCTGCTGAACCTATAGTCCCTTCCACCACTTTACCTTTTGTATATTTATCTTTTACCGCATTAGCTGCTGCAAGTAAATCCTTATCTCCCTCGTAATATCGGATTTTCTCAGCATTTGGATCTTCTCCTGCACTTCCTTCAGAAGCCATTAAGTCCATTGAAATCCATTTTGTCGGTTCAATCCCTTGATTCTCATCCATATTTGTTGTTTTTAATGAACCTATGTTTGCTACTTGTTTTCCTAAAACAATATCAAATACGTTTAAATTTGGATCATGTCCACCTGATGTTCCTTGGTTAATAATCGCCTTAGGCTTATATTTTTCAATAGCCACTGCTGTAGCGGCTGCTGTATTTTCCATTCCTTTACCTGTTTTCGCTACGATTACAGGATAATTGTCGACAGTGCCTTTATAAAATACGAAAGTTCCAGACTTTTCTTCTTTCACATTTTTTAATCTTTTTGCAAACTTCTCAGCCTCTATCGGCATTGGCCCTTGAATTAAGATAGGTTGTTGATTACTTTTTGCCTCTACTACTTGTTTTGGACTTCCATTACACCCCGCAAGTATTGAGAATGACAATACCGTAGTAGTTACTAGCGCCGCACATTTTTTCAGCATATTGTTCTTCATAAATAATCTCCTCTTTCTCTTGTTGTTTTCTATACTCGATGCTTTTGGTCCAAACAAAAAAGTTCTAGAAATTGTAGAAGAATCTCTACTTTCTAGAACTACGGTAGTCAAAGTTAATTGAGCAAAAGATAAAACAAATGCCAAATTATAGATCGGTAGCGCTCATGAAATAGCACGGCCGAATACTTTAACCCGTAGTCCAGTTCTTTCATTGGGAACTAGGTAGAAACGCTCGGACCATATTACCGAGTATATACGAGTGATGATATTCAAAATTATTATATTGGTAATATATCAAACTTTTAGTGTGCACGCAATCTAAATATGAACATTTTAACTAAAAATAATTAAAATGTTCGTTTTTACATGTAAAAAGGATGATATTATTCATTCCCCAGCGGATGATACCACAAAAAAACTTGCAATCAAAAATACTAAACTAATGTGACGATCCCCATGTCCCTCAAAGGTACCCCACATTGGATTTTAACCCTGACTTTTTAGAGAAATGAATAGTCAAGATATGTATTTACTTTTGGTTTCAGATAATTTTTTTGTATTATTTATTATGAAATGAACAAATAAGGCGATTAAAGGAAAAGCTGCTCCAATGAGTAAAGTTACTTCACTATTAAATTTATAGTACGTATAACTTCCAATCCATGAACCAAAGGCTCCTCCCAAAAAGAAAATAGTCATATATAATCCATTCAGTCTATTTCTTATCTTGGGATTCAAACTAAAGATAACTTTTTGACCTAATAATAAATTTCCTGCTACACCAATATCGATGCAAATGCCTGAGATAAGTATTAATATCATACTAAATAGTGAATGATCTTGAACAAAAAATAATAGTGTGATTGATAATAATACAAGCGCCATTGATACATTAGTCATTGTAAAAATATAACCTTTATCTGCTATTTTACCAATAGTAGGAGTTAATAAAGCTCCAGCTATTGCAACAAATCCAAACAAGGCAATTTCATTATTTGAGAAATGTAATGGCTCTGACCTTAATAAAATGGGAATAACTGTCCAATAAAGGCTAAATGTTGCGAATAAGCATGCGTGATAAAAAGCTCTTTGTTGTAACGAAGAAGTATGTAGTAGTAGTTTTACCATAGAAGCTATCAAGTTTGGATATCGCATGTTACTATTCGATATCACTTCATAGTTGGGTAAAAATTTTATAATTAACAGTAAGACAACAACTAAGACTATTAATGAAACAAGGAATACCATTCTCCAGCCGAACCAATCAGCTATTCCGATAGATAATGGGCGAGCAATCATAATCCCAATCAATAAACCACTCATTACTTTCCCCACATATTTACCCGTCTCTTCAATAGGCACAATCCTCATTGTTAGCGGAACTAACATTTGAGCCGCACAGGCTCCAATGCCAATTATAGTTGTTAATAGTAAAAAAATAATTCCATTTGTCGAAATTAGCGTACCAATTAAAGAAAAAATAGTTAGCCCGATAAGAATCCCTATTACTTTCTTACTTTTAAATAAATCTGCCATTGGTACGATAAAAAACAATCCCAATCCATACCCAATTTGCGTTAAAGTAGTAAGCAATCCAGATAAATCAGAAGAGATATCCAAATCCTTTGCAATGAATTGTACAATTGGCTGTGCATAATAAATATTTGCAGCAAGTGAGCCACAACTAATCGCTAAAATAAAGATTAGAAAATTTGTCTTGTTATTCAACTTTATCATTCCTTTCTTTTTTGGAACGTTCATTCCGAAATGTTTAAAAAAGAAAGACTATAGGTCTGCAATAGTCTTATCTACTAGACGATAGGCTAAATTTTTTTCTTTTTTATATTTAGACATTATATTCAGGCTATGATTTAAACTTAATAAAGAATATGCAACTAATTCAGTATCAGCCTCTTGTGAAATTTCTCCTCTCCTTTTTCCTTCTTCGATAACTTGCTTAAATATTTTTTCAAGTTCATTAAAATCATTTATGAGTATTTCTTCTATGGCAGGATCAATTTGTCCAATAAGCAAAGAAGAATTAGTTATAATACAGCCTTCTGGAATTTCATCTGAATAGCATTTTTCAATATGTTGATAAAAAAAGGATGTAAGTGATGCTTTTGTGTTTATACCGCTAAAAAGTAAATTTCTCTTTTGAGAGCCATAGTTTTTATAATGTTCCAAAACTAGTTTAAATAGTGCATCCTTATCTCCAAAACTATCGTAGAGAGTAGAGCGACTTATGCCCATCGTTTCAATAAGATCTGATATATATGTAGCATCATAACCTTTCTCCCAGAATAAATGCATCGCTTTATTTAAAGCATGTTCTTTGTTAAAACGAATCTTTCTACCCAATTAACAACACCCCCTATTATATAATTTAGTATAAATATTTCGGAACGATAAGTCCATAAAAACATTTTGAAACTTAGCCTTCAGTTAAAGAGTTATATAAATTTATTAATAAAACTCAAAAACACTTGAAGTTGACGTTGGGTCATTTTATATACTGTTAAGTAGCTACTATTTAGCAATTTCATAAAAGAAATTAGAAAAATAGGAGGTTTTTAGATGAAACAAGGCGATATTATTATTTATGGATGTGTCATTATAGGTGCAGGAATCGGACTGACATTGGATCATGCATTTCCTGGTGTGCTAATTGGATTAGGAGCAGGCTACTTACTTAAAAATCTTTTTAGTAAAGAAGAATAGATGTGGTATGAAGAAAATAATCGTTAACAATAAAACCTTAACGTTCAGAAAGGTAGGTTTATCAGTTGATACACATTAATAAAGTTGGAGAATTGACTGGTGTTACAGTAAGGACACTGCGTTATTACGATAAAATCGGATTATTAAAACCAGCATCAAAAACAGAAGGTGGCCATCGTTTATATACAAATGAAGAAATAAAAAAACTACAGCAAGTTCAATTTTTAAAAAAAGTTGGATTTCCGTTGCAAGAGATTAAAAATATGCTCGATTTCAATGAATGGGATTGGTCGGATAGTTTACAGAGTCAATTATCTTACGTAATAAAAGAGCAGGAACATTTAAAGAAAATAGAATTATCCTTACGGGAATTGATAAATGGAATTGCGATAGAAGGGGAAGAAAGCTGGATTGCGATTCAGAAGATTATGCAATTATCCAGCAAAGATAAAGATAAAGATATACAACAGTATTATCGCGAATCAATATTTAAAGAAAAAGAAATAAAGCTATTGGAAAAGGTTCCTAAAATGGCAAGTGACTGTCCTGATTCACTTGAATGGATTGCTCTCATCGGCCAGTTAAAGCGTTATATGAAGGATGGCCCAAAAGCAACAAAAGTTCAAAATATCATGAGAAGAATGGAGGAAAAACGCTTAGAAGAATTTGAAGGTGAGGATGAATTTCTAAATAAGCTTTGGGAGATAAGGATGTCTCCAAAACAATCAGAAAAACTTAGTTTATATCCAATTGATCAAGATGTGCTTCAGTTTATGAACGAGGCATATGACATTTTTATGACTGAAAAAAATAATCCTGAGCCGAAATAAGGGAGAACGAGCGATGGGTACAGAACAACTTCTCCTAATAGGCGGATTAGCTATATTGGACACGCTAAGCCCTACTACAATAGGAGTAACAATATATCTACTTTTAACAGATAAAGAGCGTCTTACGAAACGTTTATTTGTTTATTTATTGACGGTAGCTGGATGTTATTTTGCTGTTGGAATTTCACTAATGCTAGGATTAGATTTTTTGTTTGAGATTTTTTCTGGCGTATTTCAAAACCGAATCGTAAGCTGGACGTTCTTTATTATTGGATCCCTATTATTCATCGCAAGCTTTTATATTCCACCAAAGAAACGTTCAAAGCTCTCTTCACCAAAATCAAATAGCATTCTTTCAATAATTGCGCTCGGATTCACTACTACATTAATTGAAGCGGGGACTGCCTTTCCTTATTTTGCAGCAATTGGCATACTAACTACTTCTAATCTATCATGGATAGCATGGTCTTCTATTTTAGCTGGATACAACTTTATCATGGTATTGCCCTCTCTCTTGCTGTTTCTCCTCTATCTCCTATTTGGTCGATGGATGCAAAAACCTCTCGAGAGGCTTCGAATGAAAATCGCTAATTATTCAGGATCAGCTCTGTCATGGATTATGTGTATAGTTGGCCTCCTCCTAATATTAAATAGCCTGGATTATTTATAGGGGGTTATATAATTGTTCTAACTTTATTTTGAGCCTACACCTATATTGATTTAGATAAAAGTTTTGAAGCGGAATATGAATTTATACTTCGAACCTTATATAAACACCCCTATACAAAATTTAGTAGTATATTGAATTGATTAAGAGGATTTACTATAGCAATCTAATAATAAAAGCTTATTATCTTACTATAGAATGTACGGTCAGGGAGATATTCTTGGAACTACTAAAGAACTTATACCTATTATTAATCTAAGCTAATCCGTCTTTTACAGACAGTTACTCTCCTTTCCATCTCCCTCATATTCACTTCATGTTGATGTAGGGCTCTTATGCGAGATAAAACGCGCATCCATCCAATTCACAATTATCCCTTCTAACTCTGGATGAAGCGGCTTATCTGCACCTTCCGCATAAATCTTTTTAAATTGTAACGCTTTAAAATCACCTTCAAAATATTTTAAGGTATGATCCATATTTTTTACTACATATACTTCAGAATCGCCTTGTACATAATCACCAATTCTCTTCGCTTTTTCAGGGTTCGCCTGAAAGTCTTTATCACCAGCAATCGCTAATACTGGGCACGTTACTTTCATTAAATCTTTATAAATATCATGCTGAAAATGCTCTCTATACCATTTTGCGTTCATCGGTTTAAAACCAATTTTAACAATATCTTTTTTTGAGTTTATCATTTTCTCTGTTGCTTTTTGCGCCTGCTTTTCTCCTCGTTTCTCAATATTGAGAAGACGCATTAACTTTCCTTTTATTCCTTTTTGTTCTTTTAACTCCTTATAAATAATCTCTCTTTGTCTTTTCGTAGCTTCTTCTAACGATTCCGCAGCTCCTGTAAGAAGTATGAGTCCATTAACTGGTGTTCTTGCGTTTACTACAGTTGCTAACATACACCCTTCACTATGACCCACTAAAATGATATTTTCCGGATCAACAAATGGTTGTTCTTTCAAATACGTAATCGTAGCCTCTATATCACTAACTAAATCCCACATTCCAGTCTTCTGAAATTCCCCTCCACTCTTTCCTACCCCGCGCTTATCAAAGCGGAGCGTTACTACTCCAAGTCTCGCTATTACATGTGCTAAATCTTTGTAAATATTCGACGCAAGCTTTAACGGTACGATCATTCCATCACGATCAATTTCTCCAGATCCAGCGATAATGACAACAGCAGCATACTTCCCATCAGCTTTCGGTTTCGTAATCGTACCGCGCAAAGTAAATTCACTATTTATCACTACCTCATATTCATCAAAGGCCATAATTTTGTCCTCCCTCTATTCTTTTATATCCAATTTAAATTTCAAACTCGCTATTATATTTTTGTACTCTCTTACATCTTTCATCGGAGCAAAAACTGGATTCTCTGCAATACTTTTTAACATGCTCCGCTTTATAATCTCTTCATTTCTAACCGTTTTAGCACCGAGTGGAAATTCTGCAAACCATCCATCAATCGCATCAAAATAGGAATCGCCGTGTAAATGCAGACTATTTACTGTGAAACTAGCTGCACAAACTGTTGCGTATTTCTGCAACATTTCTAATGTTCTTTCAAAATTCCCTTGCATACAATATACTTGTGCAGCAGCATAGTATACTTTTAAAGTCATATTGGGATGTAATGTTTCTATTTCATATATATCTATTAACATGAAAGCTCTATTTAAAATTAACTCTACCTTTTCAGCGTTTGAAGCATTTACTACTACATAATTCGGTATTGTTGCAACGAGTTGTATTAAATGTTGATACATACTAATCTGCATAATTTCATTCGCCTTTTCAGTATTTCCAAGCATTTGATACGCCTGTGCGATTAGATCTTCCGCTGGGACGTTAGGACGTATCGTTTCGCCAAGTAATTGAAGCACCTCATTTGGTCTATTGAGTATAAGATAGCAAGTTGCTTGAAACGATACCGCCTCTTTCACAAGAGAAACATCGTCACTTTCTCCCTGCACCCTGCTAAAAAGAGACATTGCCTCTTCTAAAATTTCAATTCTTTTATCCGTATCCTCTGTTAACATATGGTGGTTTATAAAAAGTAGTCCCATTTGAAGTAATAACGGAAAACAAGAATAATATTTTTTAATCATTTCTCTGCACTCTATCATTACTTTATCAAACGGTTCTTCACTAAAAGCTTCCGCTAGTCGATGATATAAATTTTTAATATCTTCCTGTTTCATTTGCGGTGTATAACAGATTAGTTCATCTATACTTATGTTAAAGTACGATGCTAACAATGGTAAAAATGTAATATCCGGATAACTCTGCCCTGTCTCCCACTTAGAAACAGACGCCTTCGTAATACCGATATACGCCGATAACTCTTCCTGTGTAATTCCCTTTTGTTTTCTCTTATCCGCAATAATTTTATGAATGTTTATCTCCTTCACATCATCACCTCATACTTTTATTATATGCTTTTATTTCACACAAAATATGGATTTAAAGTCGACTTTCGTTAACAAAATCAACTGTTAGGAAACATCTCTTTAAAATTAAAGGCAGGAACATATTTGATATGTTCCTGCCTTTTTATTGTGGGGTACCGGTACGTGGTCATCTAGCTAAGATTTTGAAGTGCTTTAAAATCAAACATTTCATCTCACCACAGATTTTTTACATAATTTTCAATATAGGAAGTAAATTTAAGTTCTTTTTAAAGTAGGTATACCTAGTAGAAATTGTTGAATTGTGCCCGTTTGTTAAAGTTTAATTTTCATTATACTTTTTGTACTGAGTCCAGTGCTTTTTTTAATTCGCCTGATTTTTGAGTGCCGATTACTACTGTGTTATATTGCAACTTTAACTCTATTCCTTTATTTCCATTCATGTTATAGGCTTTTTCGTTCTTAAGGTTAAAACGAATTCCCCATCCTCCAAATCGTTTTATTGGACTGTAAGTAATGCATTCATAATGATGTATATCTTTGAAAAAGTACTGCTTATATTGAAAATGAAAAGGAACAAAGCGGACATAAAGACCTTTTTCACGGACCTCAATGATCAGTTTCAATACTCCAAGCATTAATACAGGAAAGGCAATCCCGAACAACAACCACATAACAATTAAGACACCATTAGGAGCTGGTTTATCTCCAAACGGGATATCAAGAATTATTTGTTGAATAAATCCATACCACATCAGCATGGAGATCCCTAATATGAGTATCCATACCCAAATTGGGGATCGCTGAACCTCACGAAAGATAACTTGTTCTTGTTGTTTCATTAATGATTATAACCTCCTAAAAGGTTTATTTTTTCTCACTCATTTTAAGCCGTTTTGCACTTCCAAAAAATGCGCTCCCAATTATGAATATAACGGAAGAAAGATACATTGTTATCCCTGAGTATTTATTATCAAAAATTGTGAAATTAAGTAAATTAATGAACATCATCAATATAAGTGATATGTACAATCCATTAATATATTTCATTTATCCCCCCCCTTTACTTTTTGAAACCCCCTATATGATAAATAGTGGTTTCTAAAGGTATTATTCAGAATGACCTTTTCCCTATTTTACCATTTTATAGAGTTGATATGTTGTTTGTTTTCGGTTGAATATTGTATACACACCCGGTTAACATAACGTCTCATTATCAGTAGCAAGAAAAAAGGATAATCCGTCCTCATAATGGACTAATTATCCTATAAATCTTTATCTAAATTTAATAAAACAAGAACTTCTTTTCCTATGTATATTTACTTCGTTATTTCACCAAACTGTGCTCTCGTCACTTTCGCTAAGCCATCCACTTTCAGCTCAATTTGTATACCAATTTTCCCGCCGCTTACTATGATCGTTTCAAGCGATTGAGCACTCTCATCAATGCATGTTGAAAATAACTTCTTCATTCCGACTGGTGAGCAACCACCGCGAATGTATCCTGATACTTTCGTAATATCTTTTACAGGAATCATTTCAATCTTCTTTTCACTAACCGCTTTTGCAGCAGCTTTTAAATTTAGTTCTTCATCTACTGGAATGATAAACACATGATAATTTTTACTATTCCCTTGAGCGATTAACGTTTTATATACTTCTCTCACTTCTCGTCCAATTTTCTCAGCTACTGATACACCATCAATTTTTCCGTCTTCCGGATCATATGACATCATCGAATATTCGATCTTTTCTTTATCTAATATTCGCATCGCATTTGTTTTATCTTTTTTCATAGTGATCTCCTTAAAAGGTTATTTCATATTATTAAGTTTTATTATACACTCTTTTCCATTTCTCCTACATAACTTCACGTATATTTCAAAACTAAAAATATCGATAATTCAAAAATCACCTGATATAATTTGGAAAAACTTATGTTAAGGAGAGATTCGTCATGCGAAATATTAATACTTCTTTCCAACTTCATCATCATACGTAACGCCGTGTATCCGAAGAAAAATTTTTCTTCGTGGGTACAGGGCTTTTCCTGTTGACCCACGAAGCGTTCGTCAACTACCCCCACTGAGATGAATCGTTTCAGTGGGGGCTTGAGTTCGAACGCTAGGTCTTTTCGTCTATCTCTAGACAGTTGACGCTCTAGCATCCATGCCACCTTCCGGTAACACCCCAAGTATGTTTTTGGTTGGTACTGGCAACGAACGATTGTTTTCCCACTTGCACCACCCTTTCGAAAAAGAGCAGTTCTTCCTTGTGGAAGAAGCCACCACTCAGATGAATCCGGCGTGTGCTACAAGCCCCGACAAGTCGCGTACACATGGATGGTTGACGCACCCACTAAGCTATGCGCGAAGCAACAGCCTTACGTTTTTGCACTTCTAATAGAATCGGCGTTTTTACTTTAAGATTTTCATCCAATTGTACCACTCTTGATTTTTCCAACGTATTCAGTGCACCATTAATATCAGCATGGATACATGTTCCTGCTTTACTTTGGTACAGACCACGAGTCATTCGTTTGCCACTAAAGTAATAATGGGTCCTATCATCCTTAGACCAAACTGGAACCGGATCTTTATCCAGAAAACTAGCTTTTGAAGTATAGCTTTCTTCTTGTTTTAAAAATCGGATGCCTTCTTTTACACATTTATTCTCAATTGCCACAATCAGTTTATGAAATGGGATTTGAACAAATTGTTGATTATTCTTTTTCCCCATACCAGATTTTTGTTTCCAACCAGCGTTATACCCTACGACAACCGTATCAATGTTAAATACTTTCATCTTTTTGAACAACAGGCCTACAGTTTGTGAAATGTAACCATTTATTTGTCGTTCTCGTTTATGCCAAAGTGTAGCCATTTTGTTCGTTACAACGCGTTTTGAAATTCCATTTTCTATATTTTTTTGCTGTAAATTACGTATCTTTTTGTTGAAGTACTGGTTAATAGATTTTAATTTCTTCCCATCCATTAAAAATGCATCACCTGTATTCGTTACGCAACTTACTAATCTATCTACACCTAAATCGCAACTCAAAGCATTACTCGTGGTCGTAGATTGTTTCTTCATTTGAGATACGTGCATTTCATATGTGTAATGCACCTCAAAGAACCGACCTTTTTGCTTCGGTACAATCTCAATGTAGGAGATTTTTTTATTTCTTAAGTTCTTTGGCATACGTATTTTAATGGAACCGAATTTTTTTCTGAATGCAACATTCATTGGGATTATCCAATACCCGTTATCATCCACTTTTGGAACTTGATAGATTTCAATAATTCGTTTGTCAGTCGAACGAGAATAATTCGGAAACTTAGGACGACCTGTGAAGGTTTCAGGTTTTTTCTTCCATTGTTCCAATGCCTTAAAAAAGCTTTTTACTTCTGTAAATAAGGCTCTACGAATAGCCTGCACAGAGTTTGATTGCATGCCCCAGTAGTTCATATCGGCTTGCATAGCAGTGTCCACTTCTTTTACAGTAGCTATATTGTTATGATTCAAGTAACTTTGTTTAATCGTATACAATCCAACATTTCGCAACGCTTTGGAACTATGTGACATACGTTGCAGTAAGCGGAATTCTTTAGCCGTGAGACAAGCTCGTCCGATATTTTGTTTCTGCGTGAATCGTTGCATAGTTTCTCTTTTCTTTTGTTTACGTAATACTTTCACTGCTTTCTTTCTAGCCATTGTTTTCACCACCTTTCTTAGAGAGTTCATTAAAATTATTAATTACTTTTGACAAATCAATACTTGGAACGAAACGGAACAAAATATGAATATGGTCTTCAGCGTAATTCCTTTTGGTTCAAGTAACTGAATGATGATTATTATCCAATTTCGTTATCTTAAGATATATTCCCTCCTTATTTCCGACATATCGTAAGACAAAAGAAACACATATTCTCCCTTGGAAAATTGTTATGGACGAAACCAAAGAGTTCAGCCTTATTGACTGACGGCAATTCATCTCCACCTGAATTGTTGGGTTTCACCCGTAACACAAATCAGATGGAGTCTTCTTGCCGAAAAGGATAAAATTAAAAGAGCTTGTGAAGACACGTTCGAACGATACGGATGTAAACCGTTAGAAACACCAACGTTAAATATGTATGAGCTTATGTCTTACAAGTACGGCGGTGGCGATGAAATTTTAAAAGAAATATATACGCTTAAAGATCAAGGAAAACGCGACCTTGCCTTACGCTACGATTTAACAATTCCATTCGCAAAAGTCGTGGCAATGAATCCGAGCATCCGCTTTCCTTTTAAACGGTATGAAATTGGAAAAGTCTTTCGAGATGGGCCAATTAAACAAGGAAGATTTCGTGAGTTCATACAATGTGACGTTGATATCGTTGGTGTAGAATCAGTCATGGCAGAAGCCGAACTTATGAGCATGGCGTTTGAACTGTTCCGAACGTTAAACTTAGAAGTAACGATCCAATATAATAACCGAAAATTATTAAATGGTATTCTCCAGTCTATTAACATCCCTACTGAACGAACGAGTGACGTCATTTTATCATTAGACAAAATCGAAAAAATTGGGATTGATGGTGTACGAAAAGATGTATTAGAGCGCGGAATTACTGAAGAAATGGCTGATACGATATGTAATACCGTTTTATCTTGTCTAAAGCTTTCAATTGCTGACTTTACAGAAGCTTTCAATACTCCACTCGTTGCCGAAGGAGTAAACGAATTACAACAATTACAGCAATATTTAATCGCCCTTGGAATAAATGAGAATGCTATATTCAATCCATTTTTAGCACGAGGACTTACAATGTATACAGGTACCGTGTATGAAATCTTTTTAAAAGATGGATCGATTACATCCAGCATCGGTAGTGGCGGTCGATACGATAATATTATTGGAGCATTCCGTGGTGATGATATGAGCTATCCAACAGTCGGTATTTCATTCGGTTTAGACGTTATTTATACAGCACTATCACAGAAAGAAACAATATCATCTACAGCGGATGTATTTATCATCCCACTCGGGACAGAATTACAATGCTTACAAATCGCCCAGCAATTACGTGCTACCACTTCCCTAAAAGTCGAACTCGAACTAGCAGGACGCAAATTAAAACGTGCCCTTAATTATGCAAATAAAGAGAATATCCCTTATGTGCTTATTATTGGGGACGAAGAACTTAGTACAGAAACCGTTATGCTGCGGAATATGAAGGAAGGTAGTGAAGTGAAGGTTCCCCTTTCTTCTTTAAGTAGTTATTTATAATACGAACCACCCTCGTTTGGGTGGTTTTTCTATTTAATAGATAACGAAACAATTAGTTAACATAAAATAATTATATTCTACTAAAAACCACAAGTATTTAATATCCAATCACCTATCAATTTTGGTAATATATAGATATGAATAATTTTAGGAGGATTTACTTTGAAAACTTACATACAAGCACTAAAGTGGACCACAGGGATCTATCATCTTTTATTGATTCCTTTTTGTTTTTTATTTCTAAGTCGTGTTAACCTTTATGGGATACCTTTACTACTATTAATCGCTTTACATATCACTACTATTTTATTATCTAAAAAAGAAGGCATGAATACGTATCCTCATTCTATCGGTATTATCGTTACCCTATTTGCCTTCTTTCCTTATATAGAACTGGTTCTACATTTTATAGCAGCCGTTTTCCTTTTATTAGATGCTGCTTCTACTACTAAAAAGGAAGTTTTTGATTCATAGCAAAATCAATAGTACATCCCAAGAATAGATTCTCATGCATTTTAATTACAACCAAAATTTTAGAAAGTAAAAAAATAAAAGGTGTCTTCACATATGGAAAACACCTTTTATTTCTACAACTCTTAACTATTATTTTTTGTATTTCTACTCTCCAAAACTTTCTCCATATTATGAGTTGCCCATTCCATCATTAATAAAATCATTGGACGTAGTGATTCACCAAGCTCAGTTAACGAATATTCTACTTTCGGAGGAACTTCACGGTATACTTCACGATGTATGATGCCGTCTGCTTCAAGTTCTCTCAGCTGCAGTGTTAACATTCGTTGTGTGATATTAGGTTTTAATCTTTTTAATTCATTAAACCTCTTTGTACCATCTAATAAATGATACAAAATAACCCCTTTCCATTTCCCACCAATAACCTCAACCATAGCTTCAACTGGACAAGAATATTTATTTAAAAATGGGTAATTTATATTATTTTCATTCGAACAATCCATCATAAATCCCTTCCCTTACCAATAGTATCTTTTTTGATACTATAACACATAAATGTGCGTACTTGTATCTATGTTACTTTAAAAATATAATTTACTTACAAAAATAAATTAATGAAAAGAGGTACTTTTATGACAAATACAAAACAAATTACAAAAGAAAAAATTATGGAGGCTTTCCATTTCAGACATGCATGTAAAGATTTCGATCCTATGCACAAAATTTCAGAAGAAGATTTTCATTTCATTTTAGAAACAGGCAGATTATCTCCTTCTTCTTTTGGTTATGAACCATGGAAATTTATTGTCGTACAAAATAAAGAATTAAGAGAAAAACTACAACCGTATTCATGGGGCGCTGGTGGGCAACTTGCAACAGCTAGTCACTTTGTTATTGTTCTTTCAAGAAATATTAAAGATATGCATTATGATGCAGAGTATATTAAATATATGATGAACGATATTATTGGATTACCTGAAGACACTCAAAAAATTAGATATGAATTCTTCAAAAAGTTCCAGGAAACAGATTTTAACTTATTACAATCCGATCGTGCTGTATTTGATTGGTCATCTAAACAATCTTATATTGCTTTAGGGAATATGATGACGAGTGCAGCTCAAATTGGCATTGATTCTTGTCCAATAGAAGGATTTGATAAAGAGAAAATAGATTCTTTACTTCGTCAAGAAGGCATTATAAAAGACGATAATCTTGAAGTGTCTGTTATGGTTGCCTTTGGTTACCGTAAAGAAGATCCAAAGCGTGATAAAACAAGACAGACAATGGATACAATTGTTGAATGGATTAAGTAATATAGCACTCACAAATGAAACTCCTTCTAGCTAAATACTTATTCTATTGAAGACTCAGTTGTTTTTCTAATGTATGAAATTGATTTTTCATGGAAAGATATGTTAGTATGTATACAGTTTGAGCGCTCTATTTTTTAGAGTCGAACAGGAGGAGAATGGATATGTCTGATATTGAAGTTGGCGAAGTGTTTACACTTAGTGATGAGAATAATGAGGATCAGGAAGTAGAAGTACTAGGAGCAATGGATGTCGAAGGCGCAGAATATATTGCAGTTGCCTTCGTAGAAGATATTCAAACAGATTCTGAGGAAGACATTGATATTTTCTTTTTAAAAGTAGAAGAAGATAATGAGTTTTCATACATTGAAAATGATGAAGAGTTTGACAAAGTATCTGCTGCTTTTGATAAAATTTTGGACGAGCAAGAGCAAGAAGAATAGGAATGAAAAACACGAGGGCGGATGCTTATCCGCCCTCTTTTTATTTATCACTCATCTAGAGACTCATGCAGCAATTCCAGTACATCTTTCATCACAAAAGGACCGTCTTTTTTCACATGCTCAGCGAATTCAGAAACGAGACGTAATGTTTTTACACTTTCAATTGGATGCTCGCCTGACGCACTTTCAGCAGAAAGCATAACAGCATTCGTTCCGTCCAGCACAGCTTGAAACACATCAGTTACCTCAGCCCTTGTTGGAATAGAATGATCTACCATTGATTGAAGCATTTGTGTCGCTGTAATAACATATGTATTCGTTCGATTACATTCCTGAATCATCATTTTCTGCAAGAGCGGAATAAATTGATACGGCAACTCTACTCCTAAATCGCCCCTTGCAATCATAATTCCATCTGCTTCTTTACATATATCTTGAAAATTCTCGATTGCTTCCATCGTTTCTATTTTGGCAATTATATTAGGTGATGTTTCTTTATATTGCTGTATATAATCTCGTATTTCTTTTATATGACTAGGTTTTCTTACGAAAGAACACGCGATAAAATCAACATCCTCTTCTAACAGAAACTGAATGTCTTTTTTATCTTTCTCTGTAATAGCTGGTAAACTAACGATTGCCCCTGGTAAGTTCACCCCTTTATGAGATGAGATATTACCACCTGTTTTCACCTTTGTTTCTATTTTATCCGCACTTACCGTTTCAACGATTAACTCAACTTCGCCATCATTAATTAAAATTCTACTTCCAACTTTCACGTCATTCACAATTCCTTCATAATCAACACTTGCTTCTTTATTGCTCCCTGTAACTGGTTGTGTATGTAAAATAAAAGAAACTCCCGCCTGAAGTGTAATTTGTTCTCCTTTTACTTCACCTAACCTTATTTTAGGACCTTGTACATCGCCTAAAATTTTAATAGAATCGTCTAGCGATTTGACTAAACGAATAATATCTTTATGACTTTCATGCGTGCCATGTGATAAATTCAATCGTACTATTTTCATACCATTGCTTATTAACTGCGCTAACGTTTCTTTATTATTACTTGCTGGCCCAATTGTACAAACTCGATCGATTGTCATTTTTATCACTATCCTTTTTCGTTAGGATTCCCACTAAAAAATGATTCATTCTCGTTATAGATGCTGTCCCAAAATATAAATCGGATGACAAAATGAAGTTATAACTTAGAGCTTATCATTACTCACTTAAGAAAAACTCTATAATTTCTTATGTAATGCCTTCATCGCTTTTTCTATGTTCATAAGTTCATTACGAATACTGTGTACATGAATTCCTGATTTTGTTAAGACCGCAAATAACCTTTCAAAGGCACGTAAAGCATCTTTATTTATTTCTTGTTCAATTGCAGTTAGTTCTTTGTTCATATTACCGATAAATTGGATTCTTTCTTGATGAATTGCTTCTAAATTGGCTATAGGTTTTCTATTAAAAATTTCGTGTAAAATTCCTTGCCACTTTTCTTTCTTTATTTCTTCTTTCAAACCTAGTTGTTTCTTCATAACTATAACTAGATCATGTAAACTTTTTTCTAATTGACTAAATTCCTTCTTCGCAAGAATTTTCTTTAATTTATTTGTAACACGCCAGCTCTGTTTTAATCCGACAAAAGCACCTACTAGAGGCAATATTATAACAAATGCTCCTCCTGATACAAATATAGCATTTGCAGCAAAAGTAAAAGCTGCTTGTCCTGCAGCGGCTAACGATGCACGACTCGTTGTGTCAATAGCCACATTTCGTGCTGCAAGCTGTAGAGGTAATTGCTCCCCGTCTGCTGCCATTAATCCGTTAGCTAAACTTTTACCTACCATTCAACACTGCCCCCATTTCCAAAAAAATTTTATATTAATCATGTTAAATACGTTACATCTTTTATACCAATAATGAATACTACTCTTTATTAACTAAACTCTTTCCTTCTTTTACATTTATATATCTTTATGTAGGTGTATACTTAATATTAATTTTCATTAAATTTTGTTTGATCATTTCTCTAGAAGTAAACGTTTTTCCCCATGCATATGAACTCCAGAACAAAAACAAACTGATTGATAAACCAATCAGTTTGTTTTATTTACACATCTTTTCTTTTAAAAAGTCAATAAAAACAGATTTTGGTCTGCCTTTTAAATAGATAAAATCAATACTAATATTAATCTTCACTGGAGGTGTCATTTCCACTCTGATCAATTCTCCATTTTCTAATTCTTGTTTGACACAATGTTCAGGCAAGAAGCTAATGCCCATCCCTTGTATCACTAAATTTTTCGCTGTTTCCATATTATCTACTTCTAAAAATATAGTCGGGCTTACATCATTACTTGAAAATAGCCGATGAATCATTAGCCAATCCATTGATCCATAATCGAAGAAGATAAGAGGTTGTTTACTTACATGTTCTATTGTTACTTTTTCTTCTTTTAACAATAAATGATTTCGAGGCACAAAAAGGCCAATAGGGTCATTATAAAGACGAATTGACTCTACTTGAGGATGTGTTTCTGTTCGTACGATGCCGAAGTCAACTTCTTTATTAATAACCTTCTGTAAGATGTCTTGTGAATGACCAGTTACAATTTTTATTCTAACATCCTTAAATTCAGATTTGAAACCTGGTAAAATTTCAGGAAGGATATTATTAGATATTGATGAAGCACTCCCAATTACCAAGTCATATGGGAGTGTTACTTGTTGCAACCCATACTTTGCTTCCTGATAAGATTGCAAAATTTTTTGTGCATGTGGAAAAAAATAATCACCTTTTTCAGTTAAAGAAATCTTATTGCCATTTCGATGAAAAAGCTTTATATTAATTTCACGTTCAAGCGATTGGATACGTGCTGTTACAGAAGGTTGGGTTAAATAAAGAGCTTCGGCTGCTTTATTGAAACTACCAAGTTGACAAACATATATAAAAGCTTCAATATTTTCAATATTCATGTCTAAATGCTCCTTACTTTGGCTCCCTATTATAATTTACTATAACATGTGCACGTAAAATCGTATGCATCAAACATTCATAAAATAAGAATGCACTCTCAACTTCTAAATTACACTATTATTATTTCTTTCTCTGTTCTATTAGCTATTTTAATAACCATTTTAGCTACAATTTCTGTTGGATCAATAACGCAAATATTTTCGGATGATTTCAATACTAGAGGAACCTCTGTGCAACCTGCTATAATAGCCTCAGCTCCGCTATCTTTCAATTTATGAGCAACCTTTGAAAGATATAAACATCCTGTTTCTAAATTTCCACTTTTAATAGCATATATTCCTTCCATCACTTTTTCTTGCATTTCTTTATCAGGTTCAATGACATCAATCCTGTAACTTTGACAACTGTTTTGGTATAGTTTCGTCTTAATCGTCCCATCCGTAGCTAACAAACCTACTTTTCTAAAATTATTTTCTTGCACAAAACGAGCCGTTTCTAAGGGCATATGCAAGATCGGAATATTAACAGATCTTTTAGCTGCTTTATAGAAAAAATGAGCGGTATTACATGCAATAACAAGAAAATCCGCACCAGCGTTTTGCAGTCGCTGTGCTGATTGTACAATGTACGAGGTTGGATCCATTCCATTTCCCAAAATAGCCGTTGTCCGATCAGGTATTTGAGAATAGTTGTCTGCAATGATATGGATATGATCTTGATCTTTCATTGCAGGTGTATAAGAAATAATTTTGTTCATTAAATCAACAGTCGCTAAAGGCCCCATGCCCCCAATAATCCCCACAACTTTTTGCATTTTATTCACCACTTTTAAACATATTTTGAAAGTCTAATCTTAATAACATTCTTAGTATTTCTGTAAATGTATTTTGAATGATCGACTTAATTATAAGTTTCTTTTTAAGTAATGAATTATAGAAAGAATCTATACAACAATAGAAAATATGTATTGATAACTAATGCATAAGAGGATTTTGATAAAAACGCCCAATTTGACGTTTCTTTTTCCTGCCTATTTTTAAGCAGAACATTTAGCTTTTTGAAGAGTAGTTTTTCCTCCGCCTACTATCATTTCTTTTTGAAATGACAGTCCCTTAACTTGATGGGCATGACGCCTCCCTCCTTTAACACCATAAAAAAGCCTACTCGTGTAAGTAGGCTTTTCAAACTACGAAAGTTTCGTTAATAACTGATTTAAATCTTTTTTCGTTTTCGTCGTTAATGACTTCATTTTATTAATATCTATCTTTTCTTTCTCCGCTCCTACAATTAACGGATACATACTTTGTCCGATTGTTTTAGATTCAGCTGGATGTGATGCTTCTAACTCTTTCTCGATTACATCCCACTTTTCATTAATTTGTTTTCCAAGTTTATTTACTGTTTCTAATTTAGGGTTTGCAGCTAATTGCTTGTCTAAGCTTTCAATTAATGCAGCAACTTCTTTAACATTTGTTTTCACAGCTACGCTTTTCTTCGGATCTTTCGTTGTTTTTCCGTTTGAGTTTGTACTTGTACTTTGATCTGTCGTTTTTCCGCTAGTCGTTTGATCATTCGTTTTTCCTGTCGTCTCTTTTTCTTTTGTTTTCACATTCTCATTTTGAGATGACGTTTTACCGTTACTTTCTGTTCCTGATGATTCTTTCGTATTTTTTGCATCTTTATCTGTTTTTTCATTTGAAGAAGTATTTGTTTCTTTTTCATTATCTTTCGTTGTTTTTGACGTCTCATCTGCACTTGTCGTTTTTGCTTCTCCTTCATTTTGCGCTGTTACTTGTTCTTTCTTGTCTTTCTCTTTATCTGTTGAAGGACTACAAGCTGCCATAGTAAGCATTGTACCAATTGTTATCGATGCGATAGCGACCTTTTTCATTTTCATATAAATCCCCCTATGTTTATATAATTTATCCTCCTCTTTACGATTCGATTTTCCCTTAAAAAATCCCTTTTCATACGAATTACCATCTTTCCGACAGTAATCTTCATAATAATACGTACAAAAAACGATAAACCTATTTGAACATTCGAGTTTCTTCTACTTCATTTTTCTTCTCTGCAGCAAAAGAAAAAGAGTATATTGTCACATGAAGAATTACTATCTTCATATGACGATATACTCTCCTATCAAATTTTTATCTTTACTGACATTTTATTTAAACAAAAAAATAAAATTTTCTTTCATTTTTTTGTTTCTCAACAATTGTTAACATAATATATTTATGAGTAACCACCATTTGAATGTATGACTTGCCCTGTAATCCATTTTGCTTCTTCACTTACTAAAAAAGAAATTAAGCGTGCTGCATCCGACGGTTCCCCTACTTTACCTTGCGGGAACTTCCATACTAAATGATGCTTCAGCTCCTCTGTAATCCATCCTGTATTCGTCGGTCCTGGATCAACTGCATTTACTGTAATCCCCTTCTCCATCGCAACCGGTGCTACTGATTTTGTAAATGCTTCAATTGCTCCTTTCGTCGCTACGTATGCTAATTCATCTGGCATCGGGCCTAACGACTGCCCTGACGTAAGATTAATAATACTGCCACTCGTTTTCAGCTCATAATGTTTTATAAATAATGAACTTAATAACATAGTAGCGCGGACATTCACTGTATAATGTTTATCTAACTGTTCTACATTTAATTCTTCAATTCTCGTATGAGTAGCATACGCTGCATTATTAATTAAAATAGATGGATCACCTAAACGTTCTGAGACCATATAAAACAAACGATTTGGCGAATACGACTGCGATAAATTGATTTCTGCCATTTCACAACGAACACCTAAACTTTCAATCTCCTCTTTTAACAAAAAGGGCTCTTTGTCATGCATTCCCCACGGCATCGCTTTATCATACTGAGACCAGTACGTGAAAAAAATGTCTATCCCTTCTTGAGCAAGCACCTTGCATACAGCTGCACCAATTCCATTCAGACGAGTTGCCCCTGTTACAATTGCTATTTTCTTCACCTTTTCTCCTCCATCTATGGATAAATCCCCTGCACGAATACAGAGGATCTATCTTTTTATTCAATATTTGCCAATATGCGTTCTGCACCTATCTTTAATATTTTGATTAAAATATAGTTGGCAATGGTAAACAATACAAATAAAACAATAAACATAACCCACAGTCCTACTTGAAGGAAGAAGTATAATAAACTTACTCCCGCTACAATAACTAAAGCTATAAAAATATTCGCTAAAAAGTTCCACAAAGTTGTATATCGGCTCTTAAATAATTTCTGCTCTGTATCCCAATGTATATCTGCAGTTTGTGCATCCCAGCGTGTACCGATTAAATTAATTAACAATAACCCGTTCGCACTTAGTAAAAACCACAGTAACATGAACACAGGAGAAATCCCTGCTACAACTGCCATCGTAATACCGAATACTGCTAAAATAATCACATTAATTAACCAAGCAGTAATCGCTTTCGCAAAAAAGATATCTGAAGCTTTTACAGGTAAATAACGATTTACAAACCATGAACTTCCATCACGTGAAAATGATGTTGTTGCGATAACGTTACTTCCCATTAAAAATAGCGATGCACAAAGACCAACGCCAATTGCAAGACCTGCTGATTTTGGATTATCAATATACCCTGTGATCCACTTTAAGTTTCCATCTTTCACGAATAAAACAAAGAATAACATAATCGGCATAACGAAAGTTTGTACGATACAATTTAAGAAAAATTGCGGTGTACGGAATAACGTTTTAAATTCTTTTTTCACATACGCTTTCAAATGTGAACTTTGTACCGTTGATTTCTGTAAACCTTCAGCTGAAATAACCTCTTTTTTTGCTGTGCTCGTTGAAAGGCCAATAACCCCTTTTAAATATGTACGCTCTGCAATGTAATAAAACAACACAAAGAATACAAATGAAATAAGCGCAAAGATGATTACGTATAACGGACCTTTCCAATTTGCATTTTCTACTAATGCCACTGCTCCGAAATATGTAGTTGGAAAATAATTTGTCATTTGTACTAAAAGTGAAGATTGGTTGTTCGCAAGGTAATTCGTAATTGCATCTTCAGAAAACGAGCTTTTATTTTTCCACTGTAAAAATACATTAATTCCTACAATAAATAGTATACTTACGATTCCAATAAATATATTGCCTCGGTCTTTATTTTTCGCTATATTCGTATACCTCATAATAACTGTCATCAGTAATGAAGCTAATACTAACGGCACAATCGGGAAGAGTAAGTAAATAAAAATCATGTATATGTAATATGTAATAAATGCACCACTTTTTAACCCGTACGTAATAAAGATTGGTAATAAAATGAATGAACTCATTACGTATTGTGTTATTAATACTGTTAAAAATTTTGCCGAAATAATCTGGGCTGGTTTTAATGGTAATGGTAGTAACATTTCAATGTCATTACTATAGTAAAATACAGTTAAAATGTTCGTTATACTCATTAAAAATACCCATATACTCGCAATCGCAAGTCCCATTGCGATAATCATTCCTGGATCTTGCCCTAAATGTATCATTCCCTCATACATTGCGTGCGTGATAGAACCAAATAGTAAAAAGCCGACAAATAAAATGGCTGCAAATGAAAATACATACGCCCATCGCTTCTTCTTATCTGTTATAAAATCTGCATAATTTAATTTTAATAATACTTTCGTTAACGTCCAAATTTTACTCATTGCCCGTCATCTCCAAGAACATTTTTTCAAGTGATTCATTGGATTTAAAATGATCTCTCATTTCATCTAAATTCCCTTTAAACTGAAGATTCCCCTTATTAATAATTGCAACGCGGTCACATATTTTTTCTGCTACTTCTAATACGTGTGTCGAGAAAAATACAATCTTTCCTTTATCCGCATGTTCTCTCATCATTTCTTTTAAAATATATGCGGATTTCGGATCAAGCCCCGTTAACGGTTCATCTAAAATCCATATATCTGGCTCATGCACGAGCACACCAATAATAACGATTTTTTGTCTCATACCGTGCGAATAACTTTGAATTTGATCCGATAACGCATTGTAAAGATCAAATTTCTTCGCTAAAGACTCAATTCGCTCTTGTCGTACTTCTTTCGGCACTTCATACATATCTGCCATAAAGTTTAAATATTCAATTCCTTTTAATCGTAAAAACATATCTGGGCTATCTGGGACATAACCAAACGTCCTTTTCGCTTCCATCGGATTTTTCATAATATCTATACCATTAATCGTAATCGTTCCTTTGTCCACCCCATGAATACCAGTAATCATCTTAATTGTCGTTGATTTACCCGCACCATTCGGCCCTAAAAATCCAAAAATTTCTCCGCTAGGCACAGATAAACTTAAATCTTTTACTGCATAAGTAGACCCATTATAACTTTTCGACACATTCGTAATTTCAATCATTACATCCAATCCTTTCCTTAATTACCAAATAACTATATCAACATTATAGCATACTTCTATTTTTAGATTTTTATATTTTTTCAGTTTTTTTAACCTTTAAAATAAATATACACGCCTAATCCAACGATTAAAACGACAGCCAGTAAAATATAGATTATCGTCAGCCGTTTAATATTCCCTTTTGTCGCTTTACTATAATTCGCATCACCATTCCGCCCAATTAACACCGTTGCCACTACAGTAATTACTACAAGTAATACAACGATCATGATCCAAGTTAGCATTCCTTCCTCCCCCTCCTTACAACCATTTTACAATATTATCCTCTTTATTTCGCAGTATATTTCCTCTTTTTACTATTATTATGAAAAGAATTGGAAAACTATTATTACCACACATTTCTATATGTGATATATTTATAACATAACGTGATTTATCCCGCTTTAATGGGCAGTAAGACCCCCACCTCAAAATTCAGCGAAAGCAAAGAAGTTAGGTGGGGGATCAACTGCCCCTAAAAGTCCGATTGGTGAGGGCTGATAATCAGTGGGGGATGAAGAAAACCCCCACTGATTAAAGTTTCACTTTATTTCTAACATTGAAAGGAGAATCTATCGTGAAAACAACTTGGATTAAATATTTAGGATTTCTCGGTTTCTTCGGATTTCTCGGCTTTTTTTATGAAAAAGGATTGTTTACTATGTTTTGTTTCTTCTCCTTTTTTACAACGTATAGAACGGTTCAACACGATGAACTATTTGAACAAATCATCAATAAATCGTGCCGTAATGCCTTTATCGTTACATTACTAACTACCGCTATCATTATGTTTATTGAAATGTTATTTCCAAATCCGGTGCTACAAGAGATTGATATCGCTCTTATTTTCAGCACACTCATTCTTACGTTCGGCTTCTCTATATTCTTTTACGATAAACCTGTTGATGAAACGGAAGATGCGCCATGGCGTTCGTAACGAAAATAAAAGAATACCGCGCCAAATCGAACATGACACAAGAAGATTTAGCGAAAACTGTTGGTGTACGCCGTGAAACAATTAGCCATCTCGAAAAAGGAAAATATAACCCTTCCTTGCAGCTTGCTCACGATATAGCGAAGGCACTGCATAGTACGATTGATGAGATTTTTATTTTTGAGGATTAATGAAAAATACCGGTATTCTTTTCACAAAGAACACCGGTATTTCTCATTTATCAACCATACAAAACAGCATGAAATACGCCTAATAGTAAGTATTGATCCTCTATATAACCCTCATCATATACATTCATCTCGATGTCATACATATCTTCCTCAAGACGAATATTCCAATCTGCGATTACATAGCCGTTGCGTAATAACTTTCCAAGCCCAATTGTAGTTTTGTGAACAACATATTCTTCTGTCTTATATGTAAAGGTAAATAGGAAATTTGCATCTAGTAACTTTCCGTCACATACAAGTATTTCATGCTCTGCATCATTATGATCGATGTACGTTACTAAAATCCTTCTTTGACGTTGCCTACTTACATCCTTTGCAATGACGCGAATATTGTCTTTACTATCCTTTATTTCGTAAATGATATTACTACCAACCTTCGGAATAAAGTCTAGCACTTTCATCAACGTATTTTTATAATAGCCCCGTACTGCGCCTACTCTTTCGCTTTCATTGTAAACTTCTATCGACGTCGTATCCGCTTTACTATCACACAGTCGTTTGTAAGAAAGCTGCATCATTCGCTCTCCTCTTAAGTACTGATCAAATGTCACAGGATATTCTATCGCGCGCAGTTCCTTATTTAGCTCATATAAATAACGCCCGACGCTCTCTACTAATGTTGTCGTAGATATACGCTCTTGAAGTTCAAATTGTTGCCAACTAGAAGAAACTTTCCACTGATCGTCCTCTTCATAAAAGAATCCGAGAATTACTTCCTCACGGTCACTCGTTTCATAATTCATATGTACGTTTTGACCGTGTTGTACTTGTTCCATCCACTGTCCTAAATAAATACCGAGCTCTGCGACCTTCATACATGACTTCTGAAAAAGTACGCTGTCACTAACGCGAATCGTTAAATCCCCTTCAATAAAGCCCTTTGTATAAGCATCATACTTTGGCTCATCCTTCTGCGGAATAGCCTTGTCTAACTCAAATAAAAACGTTAACATTCTTTACTCACCTCTAGTTATTACACCTATCCTACCTATATATTGGCCGCAACTCAAATTATATCAACGATTTTTTCGATATATCGACTTATCGAAAAATATCAACACAATTAAAATGAAGCTACCTTTTCTTCCGCCACTTCCACAATTTCTAAAATTTGTAGCAGGCTCTCCACTTCATAAGTCGGCTTAACATCTGCCCTATTTTCTTTCAAACTCGGATTATACCAACACGTATCAATGCCGTAATCTTCTCCGCCTTTCATATCAGAAGTTAGCGAATCTCCAACCATTAGTACACTTGATTTATCAGTAATCCCAAACTTCTCAAATACATAATCAAAAATCTCACGTGCTGGTTTTTGATGACCAACCTCTTCTGAAATAATAATATGATCAAAGAAATTACATAAAGGCGAATTTCCAATTCTCGATTGTTGTACCTTCGTATATCCATTCGTAATAATACCTAACTTGCAATCTTGTAGTTTCTCACATAATTGCACTGCACCTTCTATAAGGTGTACTTCTTTCCCTAAGTTTTCAAGGTATACATCACTAAATTGCTGTGCATCTACTTCTATATTATGAAGGGCAAATAATTGTCTAAATCGATCTACCGCTAATTCACTTAGCGTAATCATTTTATTTTCTAAGTCTCTCCATAATCCATTACTAATCTCTTTATAACTTGCAAGATAATCATTATACCCTGTAGGCATCCCGAACTGTACAAACGCGTTATGCAATGCGTTTCTCTCCGTTTCAGGAAAATCTAATAATGTATCGTCTACGTCGAATAATATAATTTTATATTTCATTATGCTCTCCTCAACTAGTACGTTATTTACAACTTGTATTTTCTCATTAATTGGCTCTTAAGTCGAACTTTTTCCCTTTATAAATAGTAACTGTACAGAGAATTTAAAGTTGCTTTAAGGCATACGAGTTATGTTATTCAAAAATAATTAATTGTGAAAATACTATAAATTTGAGATAATTTGGATAATGAATCCAATTTTTAAAAAGGTAATACAGGAATAGAAAGGGGCGGAAAAACATAGTAAATTCATGGGAAAGACCTAAAGTACAAATCCCAAAAACAAAAAGTGAATGGATTGGAGATACCATTGGATATTCATTGTTCTTTGGATCAATCATTTTTTTGATCATCATTTGGGGAAAATTACCCGAGGAAGTGCCCGCACATTATAATGCATATGGGGCTGTAGATCGCTGGGGATCAAAGTGGGAACTTTTACTTCTGCCAGGAATAGGGCTATTCATACTCCTTTTAATGCAAACTTTAGAGAAGTTTCCAGAAGTACATAACTATCCACAAAGACTGAATGAATCGAATGCTAAACAGTTTTATTTAAACAGTAGAAAAATGCTAAATCAATTAAAAAATGTCTGTTTACTTATTTTTGCTTTCATCCAATTTGAAACCATTTCAATCGCTCTAGATTGGAGCGGCGGTTTTGGAAAATTATTTTTACCGATATTGTTAATTGGGACAGTTATTCCAATTATCATAGGAATAATAAGGCAACGAAAAATTTCATAATAGAAAAGGAGGCTAATCCAATTAGCCTCCCTCCTTCTTATTTCTCTTCTAGCAATAACACTTTCATTTCTTTTAGCGACTCTTTCGTAAAGCCAAGTGCTTTTTCAGCATACGCTTCAACTGAACCGTATTGCTTTTTCACTTCATCAATCGCAGCTTGTAAATATTCAGCACGCGCTTCAAACATCGCACCTAATATCGCTCTACTTTCATCGTTTTGTAATTTCGCCCCTAAAAAGGCCATCATTTTTTCATTTAACTTTTCACGAAAACCGTTACTTAGTAAATAGTCTTCCATTACTGTTTTTTCTGGTACACCTAGTAAAAGTAATAATAATGCCGATCCAAATCCTGTACGATCTTTTCCAGCTGTACAGTGGTTTACTAGCGGTAAGTTTTCTGGATTTTGCGCTAAGTTTAAGAAGCTCACGAATGCTTCATTACCACTTACGAAATCTTGATTCATTTTCACAAGATACTCACCTGGCTTCCCTAACATAGAAAGGTCACCAACTTGGAAAAATTCATTTATATTTAAGTCTTTCGCTAAATCTTGCATAACTGGTAAGCACACTTGACGAGCACCTGTAATATCCGGATTCGGCTTATGCTTCACTTCAAAATCTGTACGGTAGTCACAAATTAACTTTAAGCCAGACTTTTGTAAATAGTCGATGTCCCATTCTGTTAGTCCTGCTAATTCTTCAGAACGGTACAACTTGCCCCATTTTACTTTACGGCCTTCAGTCGTTTCATATCCTCCCATATCACGGAAGTTAAACGCCCCTTGTAATGGTAATCTACGCTCAGCTACTGTCACTGCTTGTCCATTACTTCCTACTAGTCTAAAATATGGACGCTCATTTTCACTCGGGTTTTCAATTGTACATGATGACTCTCCATTTATCGTTGCAAGTAATTCTCCATTTTCTTCAATATGCTCTGGTGAAGTACTCCAGTAAATACGAACTTCTTCTATATTATTTTCCCACTTTATATATAACGTATTATCTTCATTTCTTTCTACAGTCGCTTGTAACCAATTTCTTTGCTGCTCCATTCTTTCACCAACGCTTTCTTATATAATCGAATCTTTCTTTATTGTATTATAGAAATATCTATTTTGTCGTTCTCATTTTTCTTTTTATCTTACAAATAGGCAAGAAGTTCTTTTACTTGTTCATAAGTTGTACACGGATTCCCTCGAAATACGTATGCGATTTGTTCATCACCTAAATCTTCATATACAACTGTCCCGCGATCAGGGTGCGAATAAAACTCTAATCCATTTATAATTTGTTTTGGGCCATAATTCATTGTCCAAGAAGAAACAGGATAGTACGCTTTGTTTTTATGCCGACAAACCCAAAGTGCATATAGTTTACTATCTTCATCCCAGTATACATACTGTATTTCATCATTTCCGAAACCAACTGATTCAAGTTTCCAACTTAACTTTTCATGAATTGATAATTTAACATAGGATACGTCTTCAGGAGCATTCCACTCACGACATCTTCCTATCTCACCCATTTCACCTCTCTTCGCTTGAAAGCTTAATAAGTGAAATGGTGTATGTAATATCCTTTTCGCAAGCTCCATATTTACCGGTTGTAATTCAATTAGAAATCGTTCCATTTCATCTTGGTTTATATATCCGCTATCAACAGAAACTTCAATTTGTGTTTTCCATCGAGATGTAACGTAACTTTCTTTTCCTTTATAATTTACACCTTTCCAATACACAAGCCATTTATATTGAAAACAATCTCCTTTTGCTTGAGAAATACAACTATCTGGAAATACTGGCTCCATTATATCTAGAAAAAACTCTTTTACCCGAAACATTCCAGTTGGAGTAACAACCTGAAGCCAAAAAGTTTCCCACTTTTCACCTTCATAACGTTCTGAAACCTTTTCAACTTTCCAATTCTCTAACAATACATGTGGATACAGTAAAACGAATGAATGCATGGATTGCTTTATCATATATAGTCCCCTCCCGCTATACGAGTTCGAGAGTATACACCATTCATCCTCCTAAAACTTCCTCACATATCGCTCAGTAGAACTTAACAACTGACATCCGTTCTTTTCAAAAACATCCTTCATCCATTCATTTTGTACATTTGTCTCGCCAATATAATACGATGCACCTATTTCTTTTAAGACAAACATTGCTCCTGTAAAGAATGCTGCTTCATACCCTTTATTTCGCATATTTGGAGCGACTGCGAAATACATGAGTTTTCCTTCTTCTAAAGTACCTCTCTCAATATGCGGGATTACAATTCCTATCGGCTCTTCATTGATACTCGCTGTTAAACAATGTTCTTTCCATTGCTCACCGATTTCTTGCAACATCATATTTACAAATTGATCATAATCGATTTGTTCTCCCGTCACTTCATTCCACAGTGAGTAAAAAACGCCTTCGCCAATCTCTTCAATAAGCTTAAAATCAATCTCACTTTCTACATCTTCTACTTCATATATATCCTTAAACACAATCATATTTTCAGTAATATATTCAAATGCATACGTTCCGAAGCATTTTTTATACACATCATAATTTGGACTTTTTGAAGAAATCTCAAAATGTAAATTTTCTATTCCCTCTTTTTCAGCCTCAGTAACGCAATACTGCATGATTTCCTTTAATTGCTCTTCTGTAAAAGGCTCTGCATTATTTTCTTTTATCATAATAGAAGAAGCATTTCTTCTTATTTTAAAATGTTTTTCTAACTGTTCTATAGTCATCATATACTTCCCTCATCTATGTCATCCTAGAATTTCTACTTGTTCTCCTTGCATGAGCAGGATTGTCCTTGAATATATAGAATACTAGAAAACATCGCATCTTTAAAGTGCGGAGGAGGTTCTCCATTGGATATTACAGCATTGCAACAACAGTTAGAGCTTATACAACAAAATGACTATACGCAACTGCAACATATAGATATTAATGAGTTAACACTTAATATGCTTCAGTATGTCGGAACGACTGATAGTTATGTTCGTTACCAACTTATATATAAATGCTTTTCCTATTTCATTCATCATGAATTCCTTATGGATGATCAGCTGAAATTACTTCTGCAAACTTGTTTAAGCGATGAGTATTTATATTGTGATATTCACTCCCCACATACAGATGGGGTTTTCACACGTTCTTACACTGTTTCGTTAATCGCGCTAATACTCCAATTCGCTAACTCGCACTACTTTTTCACAGAGGAAGATATTGAAGAAATAAAAAACAAACTCATTTCATATACAAACTTAGAAACGGATTTTCGAGGCTATATTGAAAATAAAGGATGGGCTCATTGTCTTGCCCACGTATCAGATGCCTTTACTGAAATTGTTCACAATTCCTATACGACCTTTGAATGGTATGAAGAATTAATTCATTGCTTATTAAATAAAATTTTTATCCCATCTGATTTTTTTCACAATAACGAAGACGAACGCATTATTACGCCGTTACTAGCAATGCTGTATCATGACTTCCCGCAAGATGAGTTAGTCTCTATTATTCATAAAAAAATAAAAAGGCTTCCTCAAATTAGAAAACGCCTTTCGCTTAATGAGTATTGTATTTTATGTGCCAACATTAAAACCTTTTTACGCACATTATTTTTCAGAACGAAAGATGACCATAACTTAGCCTTTACTGCACGTAAAACAGAAAGAATGTTAAAAGAACTTCCTAACTATTATTAACATATAAGGAGAATAAGTATGGGTTATATTGAAGACATGAGAAATTTAGTAGGAAATCATCCACTTATTTTAATAGGTTCACACGCCATTATATTAAATGAGAAAAATGAAATATTACTGCAGCTCCGTACAGATTTTAACCGTTGGGGCATAATTGGAGGCGCCTTAGAATATAACGAAACGTTAGAAGACGCTTTAAAGCGAGAAGTATATGAAGAAACGGGACTTATTATTAAAAACCCAGAACTATTCCGTACATACTCAGGACCTGATTTCTTTCAAATCTATCCAAACGGCGATCAAGTACACGGTGTACTCGTTGTTTATATTTGTCGTGAATTTCACGGTGAGCTTGTATGCGACCAAACGGAATCGAAAGAACTATGCTTTTTTTCACTTGATGAGTTACCTAGTAACCTTCCTTTTGTTATTGAGAGGATTGTTACTGACTTTCGGAATTCGAATTGAATTGTTAATATAGTCAAGATGGAATTCATCTTGACTATATTTTTATTTATTATCCTTATTTAACTCTTGAACAATATCCCTTTTTCCTATTCTATTAGCAAAAGGTATAAAAATAATAAGGACCATTCCGAACATCCCCGCTATTACCGTTACGATAAGTTTGAAATCAAAAAATAAAGGTGTACGATCTATTATACTTACCATGTAGGTTAATAATATGCCTATAACAGCCCCTAGTATAGTCCCAATGAGTACATATAAATTAATTTGCGTCAAAATAACTTGTACAATCCCTTTTTTCTTAACTGTTATTGCTCGCAAAATAGCAAACTCTTTTCTTTTAGATTGAATATTATTTATAAGTGTATTACATACCCCTAATGTTACACTAAACAAAATTACTACAATAACAACAATGAAGATGGACCACCTTTGCTGAAACATTAAACTAGATTGTTTTAACGATTGAGTATAACTACTTATTTTTAATTGTGGATATTGACCTTTCAATTTCTTTAATTGCTCCAACGTCTCTCTCTCATTATTTGAACTAATAAATGCCCGCTCAAAAACTGTATAATTTTGTTTATATGTTACATTACTCCAATCCATAAGTACTGAAGGAGAATTCGGTAGCTCATTAACAATTAATCCGATTTCTACCTTACTAGTCGGTCTAACTTTTTGTTCCTGTTCTGAAAATAGACCCAATTGAACGATATCACCTACATGAAGTTTATACCGCTCCGCTAACTCTTTTGTAACAATTATACTATTCTCCAAATTTGCAGGTACTTCTGACAGTAATCCTTGCTTTTCCATTTCCTTTAAATCACCTAAATTATAGTCAAAAGTAATATAATTTTCACCTTGTTTTAATTCTGCCAGTGAGTTCGTACTAATTGTACTAGCTCCTTTTACACTACTTATTTCTTTAAATATATTTTGTATATGAGGTAAGGTAATGGTTGAATCATTAGTCAAACGATTTTCCACAACAATATGTGTTGGAAATTCTCGTTTTAAATATCTTTCATTATTTTTTTGCATCGTTTTAAATATAGTGGAGCCGAAGACAACTATCACCATCATTGTACTTATCATTAAGATAACAAATGTATTTTTCCTTACTTGCGGAATTACATTTTTAATAGCAACAAATGTATTCCTTCCAAATATTTTTTTCATCATAGGTAGACATAATTTTAATATCCAAGAAAGATAAATAGGAAATAAAACATACAACCCTAAAACGAGAAATATAGATCCAATTACTATCACTATCGCCTGCGTGTCTCCTGTATTTGCTACAAAGCCACCAAAAATTGTTAAAAATATACTACTAATTAAAAGGACTTTCCCCATCATACTGCGTGTTTTTTCATTAGAAAAGTCGGATTCTTCATTTTCGCGCATAAGCTTTACTGGTAATATTTTCGAACTTCTGTATGAAGGATATAACATAAACAGTTCAATAAAAAAGATACTACAAATCATTGTTACAATCGCTATTTTATAGTCAAAACTCATCGAATTAATTTGAAAAGCAAATAACTGTTCTAGCCAACTTTGTAAAAAACGGTTACTTATTACAGCTAGTAACAAACCAAATATTCCACCAAAAAAATTAATTACACTACATTGAATAAATATAACTGTAAACATTTGTTTCGTTGTTGCTCCCATTGATCGCATAATAGCAAATTGGTTTTTATATTTATATAAAAACACTTCAAAATTAGACATTAATAATAACGATGTAATAATAAGTATTAATACAGATACAATAACTATAAAAATATGTAATGACGCTAAGTTACTTTTTAAAAACTCATCTTCCTCCGCAATATCGATTCTTAATTCTTTGTCTATTTTATGAATTTGACTAGACAATGCTAATACATCGGCATTCTCTTTTGCTTTTATCAACACATAAGTAGCCTCATTGTGTTTACCTGTTTTTTCATATACGTGCTGTTTCACTGCACCTTCTGATAAAACAAGTATATCCGGAGCTGAACCTCCAGCTTCTATATCAGGTAACACTTCTTTTACTACATAGGATTTATTTTCTATTTCAATCCTTTCCCCAACTTCTACTTGTAAAGTTTCCGCTAATCCATCATTTAATGTTACTTCCTCATTTGATAGATTTTTAGAGAAGTGATATCGACTTTTAGATAACGAATCATTTTGAACACCTACTGTATAAATAGCTGTATTCAATTTATTTACTTGCAAATGATTTACTAAGACTTTTGACATGTATTCAATATTTTCTTTTTCCTTAATATTTTGTAGTAAAGATTTATCCATCAATTTATTTTGATCAGGGTTATATCCAACAGATAAGTCCATATCTCCATATACATTTTTCACTTCATTTATAACAGACTGTTTCGCATGATTCGAAAATACAATCATCGTAACAATTAGAGAAACAGCCAACATAACACTAACTATAGAGGAAATAGCAGTAAATTTATTCGTCTTAAAAAAGCGTAAACTTAATCCTCGTACTGATTTTATCATTTTGATTTCTCCATTAATTTTTTAAATTTATCTAAAATGATATTCATATCATTTACTCCATGAGTACACGTATAATCATCAACATTTTCTCCATCATGAAAGAAGAGAACCCGATCTGCATACGTAGCAATGTGAGGATCATGAGTAACAAGAATCATACTTTGATTGAATCTTTGTTTCATATCGACTAGTACTCGTAAAATATCATTAGACGTATTGAAATCTAAATTTCCAGTAGGTTCATCTGCAAGAACAATTGGAGGAGATGTTATTAACGCCCTACCAATTGCAACACGTTGTTGTTGTCCCCCAGAAAGCTGAACTGGTCGATGATTTCTCCAATTTACTAAACCAAGAACATCTAATATTTTATTTGTTTTTTCTCGTATCTCCTCTTCTGAAACAGATGATAATATGAGGGGTAATGCAATATTTTCTTCTACAGATAAATCCTTTAATAAATGAAATGACTGGAATATAAATCCAATGTTATCCCGCCTGTATTCTGTCGCATATGGTTCAACAAACATATTGTTAGGCACTTCACCATTTACATATACAACTCCTTCATCAGGCTTGTCTAAAGCACCAAGTATGTTAAGTAATGTACTCTTCCCAGATCCACTCGTTCCCATTATGGCAAGGAGTTCTCCTTTATTTAACTCCAAAGATACATTTTGTAACGCCCTAACATTTGTATCTACACTCTCATAAGTCTTACTTAAACCTTGAACTGCTAACACAACTTCACTCATCATTATTCACCTCAACATTATTAAGTTTTATTCCCTCCACCAAATTAACCTGAATTAGAATTTTTTCTTTTAGATTACTAGGTGGTACAATTTCTGTTCCTATTTGAACTAGCAACACTTTTAACTCGAGAGTTGTAATCATTTCTATCCCTCCTCACTCTATATTGGTAACAAATTGAAATTTCGTTCGGTTTTTTTGTAAAAAAATAAGGGAACGCTTAACGTCCCCCTTCAAATCCAATCCGTTTTTTAATTTCCGCTAAATTTACCTTCGCGATTTCTCTTGCCCGCTCGGCCCCTTTTTCTAACGCTTCGTATAATAAATTTGGCTCATTCATATACATAGCGTATTTCTCACGAGGTCCGGCTAATTCGCGGTCTACAACGCGAAACAACTCTTTTTTCACATCGCCCCATCCAATGCCAGTTTCATACTTTTCGCGCATCGACTGTATTTCATCTTCCGTCGCAAATTCTTTATATATCGTAAATAACGTTTCTAGTTCTTTCGGTTCATTTAGAAGTGAAGAATCTGTTTTGATTTTAAATATTAACTTTCGTAGTTTTTCTTGTTCTGCAAATAACGGGATTACATTTCCGTAACTTTTACTCATCTTCCTTCCATCAAGACCAGGTAATATAGCTCCTTCTTCTTGTATGACATACTCCGAAAGTGTAAATGTCGTGCCGAATGTACGATTAAAATACGTCGCAATATCACGCGCAATTTCAATATGCTGAATTTGGTCTTTCCCGACTGGTACATGAGTAGCTTGAAATAATAATATGTCAGCTGCCATTAAAATCGGGTACGTATATAATCCCATATTCACTCCCGCATCGACCTCTAAACCCGCTTCTTTATTTTGCTCCACCTTCGCTTTATACGCATGAGCACGATTCATAAGCCCTTTCGGAGTTAGGCAAGCTAATATCCAAGCTAATTCTAGAATCTCCGGCACTTCTGTTTGCCGATAAAAAATAACATCCTCTCCCAGTCCGAGTGATAACCAAGTAGCTGCTACCTCTTTCGTATAACTACTAAACTGACTCGGATCATGTACAGCATTTAATGCATGATAATCGGCTATAAAATACAATGCTTTTCCTTCATTACTCTTTGACATTTGCAGTGCAGGTTTAATCGCACCAATATAATTCCCTAAATGCGGATAACCTGTCGGCTTAATTCCTGTTAACATTATTTTTTCACTCAACCTAACTCCTCCTTTCTCAAAATAAAAAGAGCCCCTCATCCTTAAAAAGGACGAGAGACTCCCGCGGTACCACCTTCATTAGCTATCATTAATAGCTCGCTTCAACTTCGTAACGTGAAGTAACCGTCTTTGCCTACTCATTTCAGCTAGAAGCTCTAGAGCCCATTCCATATTCATCCCTTACTGATTTCCACCACACATCAGCTCTCTGAAAAGTTTCGAATATGTACTATTCTCTTTCATTGCTTTTCGTTATTTTTTACAGTTTATCACATTTCTCGTTCATCTAAAACTGAATTTTCTTTTTTTGTTAGATTTTAGCAATAGTGATTACCAATTTATTCCGAACGATATATAATCAATATATATAGAATCGATTTGCACTACAAAAACGAGGTGATGTTTTGGGTTGGTTTACTAAAAAGAATGATACGCTTAAGATTGATGAGTTTAAGAACGATGATAAAAGTCAAGATGATACTTTAGGGGTAATTATACATTTCACACCTATCGCTATATATGTATACACCTGCGATGAGTACATAGAAACATTTGACGGTGCGCTCACTTTTGAAAATGAGAACGGAAACCAAGTAGAGATCGGGGGTACTTTCATTTCTCTTGAAGTAGACGCTAATTTTCGCATAGACGATTTAATATTTGATTACAAACTAAAGGAAAGCAATCTACCTATTATTGAATTAAAAGCCTACGCATAAAGTGAATTTGTTTACTATAACAAAACTATAAATGAAAAAGAGCTAAAACAGTATTACCTGTTTTAGCTCTTTTTTTCACGTATTCAACTTAACAAATCGATAACCGTGCGTTACTAACACTTTTAATATCGCATACCCTGGAATTGCTAAAATAATCCCCATAATACCAAATAAATTTCCGGCAGTTAAAATAATGAAAATGATAGTAATTGGGTGAATGTCTAATTTTTTCCCCATGACTTGCGGTGAAATAAATTTACCTTCTGCTAATTGTACGACCATCATTACGATAATTACTTTTAAAACCATTGATGGCGAGTCAATAAATGCGATAATTAATGCTGGTGTAATTGCAATAATTGGTCCTACGTACGGAACGATATTTACAATCATCGCTAAAATAGCGAGTAGTACCGCATATTTAATACCAATAATAAGGTAACCGATTAATAGCATAATACCGATAAACAAGCTAACGATAATTTGTCCTCTAATATACGAGCTAATCGCATAATGCATATCATCTAGTATTCTCATCGCTGCTGGTTGTCTTTGCTCTGAAATAAACTTTAAAAAGTGGTTCGGTAATTGTTCACCATCTTTTAAAAGATAGAACAATATAAACGGAACCATTACAAACGTTAAAACAACCTCTGTAATAGTACTTAAAAATCCAGTTACATTTCCAGTTACTGATGATAGCGACTTCGTAAAATCAACTGTGTAGTCTTTTACCATACTCGCTACATCAATATTTAAATTCTCTTGAATTTTGCCTAGTAAATTACTTTCCCCGAATCTACGTGCCGCTCGTTCAATTTCATGACCGAAATACGGTAAGTTATCTATTAATGCATCAATTTGATCTTTAATAATCGGGATTACTGTTACAACTAAAAATACAAATAATCCTAGTACTATTATATATATAGAAGCGATTGATACGATTCTGGAAACACCTTTCTTTTCTAAAAGCGAAACGAATGGATGCAAAATATAAAATAGCACGCCCGCTAATAATACGGGGAAGAAAATTGTTTTTAAAAAGACGATAAACGGAGTAAAAACAAAAGAAATTTTCGTTAGCAGTAATATGTTAATAAACAATAACGCAAAGCCGAGTAACACCGCTAAATAATTTTGTTCTCTAAAAAACTTTTTCAACTTATCTCTTTTTCTAATATTTAATTTCTCCAATGAAACCACCTCTTCGAATGATGAAAAGCCCTTATTCAGGGCTTTTCATCATGATCTATATCTTTATTTTCTTGCAGCTTTCACTACAAATGATACAATAAGAATTAATACGATTGCACCTAATAATGCTGGCACGACATGAATCCCACCAAATGACGGCCCAAAAGATCCAAATAATCTACCACCTAACGAAGCACCTAATAAACCTGCGATAATATTTCCAAACATACCACCCGGAAAATTTTTACCCGTTATAGAACCTGCAATTGCACCTATAATAGCACCAACTATTAATGTGATAATCCATCCCATTTTTAGCCCTCCATTTCTATTATGGTGTATTTCTTTTTAATACTAAATTTTTATGTAACTATTATAATTATTATATCCAATAAAGAAAAATCTTGTCAAATCTATGAAAATATAGCCTACAAGGAGGTTTTACCCTATGATTCAAAAATTAATTACAACTTCTCACAACACTGCTACTTCTATTTTAAACATTCAAATACCCGCTTATGAAATTGAAGCAAAATATATAAATAGTACGGCCATCCCTCGTCTTTATGATACTGTAGCTGATATTCAATTATGTGATGAAATTTTTTATGGCTATTTTTATGAAGATACACTTGCCGGGTTTATTTCTTTTAAAATGGATGAAGAGGAAGTTGATATTCATCGTTTAGTAGTATCCCCTGATCATTTTCATAAAGGAATTGCAACTAAACTACTACTATATGTATTTGACATGTTCTCCCCTTCCAAAACATATATTGTACAAACAGGGAAAGAAAATACCCCTGCTCTGTCTTTATATAAAAAACATGGTTTTATTGAAATAAAGGATATCATATTACCCGATGGTGTAATTTTAACCTCCCTTGAAAAAACCAGAAAACAACAAATAGTTTGACTAATTAATTTATTCATGTTATCTTTTACTTTATAAAACCTTTTGCTGAGTCCAAATTTTGGAGCGGGGGAACCATTTTTGTAGCCATGCTACTTGGGGCGAATCTTATTTAAGTAGGGAAACTCTCACTTCCCGAGTCCGACAGCTAACCTCGTAAGCGTAATGGGAGAGGAAGGTGCTTTTTGCCTATGTTACACATTTTGCCTCCTTAATTATAAATATGGAATCGATGCCAATTAGTCACCTATATTTATAGAAAAGGAGAAATGTAAAATGTTACGTTTATCTGATCACGCAATAAAAATGATGGAGCAAAGACTTCGACTTGAACAACACCGCACATATCAAGCAAATAAAGTTGTAGATAACTTACATCACAAATACTTCTTTCAACATATTTTTCAACCGAAAAGATAAAGAGAAAAACACAAGGTGTGTCTATACAGACATTCCTTGTGTTTTTTATATTTCTTATAAAATTCTCACTACATTTAAACTTGCCGTAATCGCACCTGCTATAGTGGTCACATGCCCTACACCTAACGGACCATTTTGTAATATTAATGTTGAATTTGCACTCGTTACATTCACAAGGAGTGTATTTGAAATGGCAGGTTCGATTACTACAGTTGATGTCGTTACGTTTTGTATAAAACTCCCTGTTAGTTGAGCTCCATTTAATAATAATCTGACAGATACTGTCTCATTCCCAGCACTTGCATCTCCTTGAAAATAATAACTTACCAAATATATTCCTGGTGTAGATACGGTAACCGTTGTGGCATTAGTTAAAGATACACCAGTTCCATATACAGTGGATCCAGAATTAATTGGGATGTTGGCATTTGCTGCAATTGCACTCGTTGAGGTAGAAAAGAAATAACCGCCCCCTGTTGATATTGCAGATGATCCGGTTGCTCCTGTTAAGCCTGTTGGGCCCGTGGCACCGGTTGGGCCTGTTACTCCCGTTCCCCCTGTTGCTCCTCTTATTCCTTGTATGCCTTGTATTCCTGTCGGCCCTGTCGCACCAGTCACTCCCGTCGCTCCCGTTGATCCGGTTGCTCCCATCACACCTTGTGGACCTTGAATTCCTTGGATTCCTTGTGGGCCTGTTATTCCAGTCACTCCGGTTGCTCCCGTCGGACCCGTTATCCCTTGTGGCCCTTGGATTCCTTGCACGCCTTGTGGACCGGTTGCTCCTGTCTCGCCTGTTGCTCCCGCTTGCCCCGTTACCCCTTGCGGCCCCTGAATTCCTTGGATTCCTTGTGGACCAGTTGCTCCCGTCGGTCCTGTTGCCCCAGTTGGACCGGTTGCACCTGTTGATCCGGTTATTCCTTGGATTCCTTGAGGTCCAGTTGGGCCTGTTGGACCAATCGGACCTTGAATTCCTTGCAGACCTTGAATGCCCTGTGGACCGGTTGGACCCTGAATTCCTTGGATTCCCTGTATTCCTTGCGGGCCTGTTGCACCCGTTAGACCAGTTGGACCCTCTGGACCTTGCACGCCTTGAATTCCAGTCGCACCGGTTGGACCTATACCTCCTTGTGGCCCCTGAATTCCTTGTATTCCTTGAGGACCTGTCGGACCAGTTATTCCACTTGGACCTTGCACTCCTTGTAAACCTTGAGGACCTGTTGGACCGATTGGGCCTTGGATTCCTTGCAGACCCTGTAAACCTGTTGGTCCAGTAGCTCCCATTACTCCTTGCTCACCTTGTATTCCTTGTATTCCTTGCGGGCCGGTTGGACCAATTGGCCCTTGTGCCCCTTGCACTCCTTGTTGACCTGCCTGACCGGTTGCTCCTATTGGTCCTTGTACTCCTTGTAAACCTTGTATTCCGGTTGGGCCGGTTGCCCCCTCTACTCCTTGTGGACCTTGAATCCCTTGGTCACCCGTTGGACCTGTTGCCCCCATTGGACCCTGTACGCCTTGCAAACCTGTTAAACCTGTTACCCCTGTCGGTCCCTGTATTCCTTGTACTCCTTGTATTCCAGTCGCGCCTATTGCTCCTGTCGCCCCAGTTGCCCCCGTTGCTCCAGTTGGACCGGTTGGACCTCCCGGCGATCCGGCTGGACCCGTTGGACCGGTCGGGCCTCCTGGCGGACCGGTTGGACCTGTTGCTCCGGTTGGACCCGTTGCAGATCCTGTTGGACCAGTTACTCCCGCCTGACCTGTCGATCCTGTTGGACCTGGATCACCTTGCAAGCCAGTTGCCCCTGTTGGTCCTATTACACCTTGCACTCCTTGTATCCCCTGAGAACCAGTTGGGCCGGTTAGGCCCATATCACCTTGTGGACCTTGTAAACCTTGAACACCAGTTGCACCTGTTGGTCCCATCAGCCCTTGTTCTCCTTGTATTCCTTGTAAACCTGTTGGACCGGTCGGCCCCATCGGACCTTGAATACCTTGTATACCTGTTACACCTTGTAATCCACTACCTCCTAAATTCCCTTGAACACCTTGTATACCCGTATTTCCCGTTGGACCAGTCGGACCAATTTCACCTTGCACTCCTTGTATACCTTGTATTCCGGTTGGACCCGCCTGCCCAATTTCACCTTGCATACCTTGTATACCTTGTATTCCGGTTGGACCTGTTTCTCCCATTGGCCCTGGTATTCCTTGTATACCTTGTATTCCGGTTGGGCCAGTCGGACCAATTTCACCTTGTATACCTTGGACTCCTTGTATTCCCTGTGGACCTTGTTCCCCCATCGGCCCTTGACTACCTTGAGGACCCCGTGGTCCTGTTAAACCAGTTGGACCAATCGGACCAATCTCTCCCTGCACCCCTTGCACTCCTTGAATTCCTGTAGGACCCGTTGGACCAATTGGCCCTTGTACGCCTTGTATTCCTTGCGGGCCAGTCGGTCCACCTAAAGAACCTGTAGGACCCGTTGGTCCTGTTGGTCCTGTGATACCTGAAGGCAGAAAAGGAATAGGTGCTTGAAACTTACTACACTTATCTTGATCCTTCACAAGCATCTCCCCCCGTTATAACGTATCAAACTATTTTTAATACATTTAAACTAGCAGTTATCACACCAGATAATGTCGTTACATGCCCAATAACTAATGGGCCATTTTGTAAAGATAAAGTAGCATTTGAAGAAGCAACATTAATGACCATCGTATTAGAAATCGCTGGTTCTAATACAAAAGTCCCTCCTGTAACATAAAAAATAAAACTTCCTGCGACTTGCGTTCCATTTAAAGTAAGCCTCACGGAAATCGTTTCATTCCCCCCATTTGGATCACCTTGAAAATAATAGCTTACTAAATATATTCCCGGCGTACTTAACGTTACAGTTGTTGCATTTGTTAAACTCACATCAGAACCAAAAACTGTAGATCCAGAATTAATTGGTATTAACGCATTCGCTGCAATTGCACTCGTTGAAGTAGAAAAGAAATAACCGCCTCCGCTTGGTAAACCAGTCGCTCCTGTTGCACCTACAATTCCTAAAAAGCCTATAGCCCCTTGACTACCAGTTGCTCCGGTAGGTCCTACAGCTCCAATCGGTCCTTGACTACCTTGCGTTCCGACTGGGCCTACACTACCACTAACCCCTGTCATTCCACTTACTCCAGTTGGGCCTTGGATACCTTGTATGCCTTGGACTCCTTGTATTCCAGTTACTCCCGTTGCTCCAGTTGGGCCGGTCACTCCTGTATTTCCTTGTATTCCCATAATCCCTTGAGCACCTTGTATACCTTGCGCACCGGTCGCCCCTGTTTCTCCCGTCGCTCCTGTTTCTCCCGTTTCCCCCGTAATCCCAACATTTCCTTGTGGTCCTTCAGGTCCCTGATTACCTTGTGCACCTTGCACTCCTTGTGATCCTGTTATCCCGTTTTCTCCTAGATTCCCTTGAGGCCCTCTAATTCCTTGTGCACCTGTCGGACCTGTTATTCCTTGTATCCCTTGCATACCTTGAGAACCTTGCGCTCCTGTTGGGCCTACTATACCTTGTGTTCCTTGAGTTCCTTGCAAACCAATCGCACCAGTTGGACCGATTATTCCTCGTACTCCTTGAAGGCCTTGAGCACCTTGCACACCAGTTAATCCAATTACCCCTTGTATTCCTTGAGGTCCTTGTATCCCTTGCAATCCAGCTGCTCCTGTTTCTCCTTGTATTCCTTGAGGCCCTTGTATACCTTGTGCTCCAGCTGCTCCTGTTTCCCCTCGTATTCCTTGTGGACCTTGGGCTCCTGCCGCTCCTGTTGTGCCTGTGGGACCGATTATTCCTTGTAACCCTTGTATTCCTTGTGCTCCTGCCTGACCCGTTATCCCTTGTATTCCTTGCACACCTTTAGGACCTTCTGCACCAGTTGGACCAATTTCTCCCTGTGGACCTTGAGTTCCTTGGGGACCTTCTGCACCTGTTGCTCCTGTTACTCCTTGGTTACCTTGAGAACCTTGTGCACCTTGCATTCCTGCTACACCAATTACCCCTTGAGAACCTTGTGCTCCCCTTACACCTTGAGGGCCAGTGGGACCAGTTATACCTTGTAACCCTTGTACTCCGATTGCACCAGTTCCGCCTGTTACACCATGTGCACCAGTTTCACCTGTTGGACCTGTTGGACCCCCAGGTGGACCGGGTGGGCCAGATGGACCAGTCACTCCACTAGATGGACCAATTGGACCGGTTGTTCCCGTCGGAGCACCCGGAGGGCCTTCTGGTCCTTGCATACCAATACTTCCAGTTGCTCCTGTTATCCCTCGTACCCCTTTTACTCCTTGAAAACCTGTGGATCCGCTTACTCCTTGTATTCCTTGAATACCTTGTGGACCTTGAGGGCCTATTGCACCTGTTATCCCCTGTATTCCACTTATACCTTGAGGACCTTGTATTCCAGTAGAACCAGTTGGGCCTATTACACCTTGTATACCTTGATCACCTTGGTGCCCTTGCTCTCCGGTAATTCCTTGTATCCCTTGGGGGCCGTCTTCTCCTTGTATACCTGTAGTTCCGTCCTCCCCTTGTATTCCTTGCACTCCTTGAGGACCTTGAGGGCCCGTTACACCTGATATCCCGGTTACACCTATTTCTCCCTGCATTCCTTGCGCACCCGTTTGTCCTCGCTCACCTATTTCTCCTTGTATTCCTTGCGCGCCTTGTATACCTTGACTACCAGCAGGGCCTGTAATTCCTTGTATACCTTCTACTCCTTGTAAGCCAATATCACCAACTGGACCTTGCTCTCCAATTAATCCTTGAGGACCTTGTAAGCCAATCGAACCAGTAATTCCTTGCTCTCCGGTATCACCAATGGCACCTTGTATTCCTTGAGCTCCTGTTGTCCCTCGTGGACCTTGTATTCCCTCGATACCTTGAGGACCTTGTGGACCAGTTGCTCCTCTAGGTCCAGTGATTCCTGGAGGCCCGATCGGACCTTCATGCCCTCCAGTTGGACCAGTTGGGCCACTATCACCAGTTGGGCCAGTTGCTCCTATAAGTGGAAGAGGCAGTGCCACTCCAAATTTTTTGCACTTTCTATGACGATGCACAACAATCCCCCTTCCTAAAAATAATTACACCTTTTATATGAAATGCATTTTTATAAGAAAAGTACACACCTGACCTCATTTTTTAAAAATAAAGAAGCCTATCATTTCATGTGTTTGAAACGATAGGCTTCTTTATGTAAAACACTTTATTTTCTCGCCTTAATAATAAAGGTAGTCGGCACCATTCTAGCTTTATGTAAAGAATAATATTTCGTAGAAGGTTCAGCTCGTTCTTCATCAAATAAGCTCGATGGTTCAGGCTCTTCTATTCTCTCAATTATAAATCCCGCTCTATTTAACTCATTTATGTATGTACTTATTTTTCTCTTATATAATGTCGCTTGTACATTTTCCCCTTTAAATGTTTCAAACGTAATAGGGGTTTCCTCATGATAAGAAGACTTAAAAGCAATTTTTTCTGTACCATACTGTAAATTTGAATATACTGGGTGCTCCCAACTAAAAATAAAACTTCCTCCTGGCTTTACATACGAATAAATCAGTTCCAACGTTTTTCTTAAATTCGAAGTCCATCCTAATGCGTAAATGGAGTATACAATATCAAAATACCCTTTCGGAATATCCACTTCCTCTTCCATTGCTCCGCATATTAACTTTGGATTCCAACACTTTAACGTTTCATTCGCTGTTTTAATTTGTTCACTTGAAAGATCAAGACCCCATACTTCCTCTGCCCCATGTTCCGCCATATATTGCAACGAATGCCCACTTCCACATCCAATATCAAGAACCTTTTTATTTCTAATTGAATCAAACAAATGAATCTCATCTTCAGACGCTGTATACGGGCCATATTTCGGTAAACAATCTACTTGAAAAAAATATGGTGCCACTGTATCCCAGCACTTTTTATTTAAAGCTAACATTTGTGTATCTTTCATATTCTACATTCCCCCATCCCATTTTCTTCTCCTACTTATAAATTACACATCATAATCCGATCTTCCTTTTCTCTTCGCTCGGTAATTTTTCACTTTGGCGATTGTCCCGCACGCTCTTCCTCCTTCTTCTCCAGCGTACATACCGCACCATCTTTTACTTCCATTTCGCGAATTGTCATAAAATACCCAGCGGCAATCTGGGCATGCTTTTAACCTCCCCCACAAATTTTCTTGAACCGCCATTAAAACAATACTTAATACTTTTGTATATATATTTTCTTCGTGTATTGGTTTATACGTAATACCTTTCATATCTTCCATTACATGTACATGAAATGGATATTTCTCTAACCACTTTTGCAATGATTCTCCGCCTTCAATTGTACCCCGAATATCTTCTCGAAAACTTTTTAATTCCTCTATCGTATGAAATGGAAGCTCTTCATAAAAATATTCTTTCATAAAAAGCTTTATATCCTCTTCTGTTTGTAGCAAGTCCATTGGCTCTCTCGTATCGTTTGGTATTTTCCATGTATTTAAAAATTCCCGAATATATTCTAATTCATTTGGTGCATTTTGATTCAATTCCATCCACCTTCTTCTTAAAATTTACTTTTTTCTGACTTTATGTATAATTATAATATAAAATAGTTAACCATCAAATCATTTTACTGGTTACATTATTAGGAGGAGTTCTATGAAAAGTTTCTCAATACCGATACGTTTCATGCTTATTTCGTCATTTTTTATGTCTTTTGGGTATTTTGCGGTATACGCATTTTTAGCTATTTATCTATTAACCTTTCTTCATTTTTCAGCTGTTCAAGTAGGAACAGTATTGACGGTTATGACAATCACATCACGAGTTATCCCTTTATTCTCAGGATTAATTGCTGACAAAATAGGCTATATCATTATGATGATAGCCGGATTATTTTTAAGAGGTATCGGATTTATCGCTTTAGGAATATGCTCTGATTTCTATACAATTTCTATTTCTTCGGCACTTATCGGCTTCGGAACTGCATTTTATGAACCTGCTGCGCGCGCCATATTCGGCTCACAACCAGCTCATTTAAGAAAAAATTTATTTACATATTTAAACCTTAGTTTTAATTGCGGTGCAATAATTGGACCAATTGCGGGAGGGTTCTTACTCTTACTTGATCCAATCTATGCCTTCTCTCTAACAGGACTACTTATGCTGTTATTCGCTTTTATCTTTTACTTACTTAAAAATCACTTCCAAGTTACTACTGAAAACACGTCTATTACATTAGGAATACAGGCTATCTTACAAAACAAGCATTTTCTTCTGTTTTCATTTATCATGATTTTCTTCTATATTATGTTTACTCAGCTTACTGTCGCACTTCCACTTCATATGAAAAACATTAGTAATAGCAATCAGCTTGCTACACTCGTTATTACGATAAATGCAATAACAGGCGTCATATTTATGGTGTTATTCCGAAAACTATTTCATAAATACAACACACTTTCGATTATTAAATACGGTGTTTTATTAATGAGTATTTCCTTTTTACTAATTCCTTTATTTCAACACCCGTATTGGCTATTTATTTGTGTAATTGTATTTACTATCGGTGAAACGCTCGTATTACCTAACGCTGATATTGCTATTGCAAATTACAGTAACGAATCCTATACAGCTACTTACTTTGGATTCTATCAACTATCACTCGCATTTGGTTTTATCATCGGTAATTATACTGGTACATCTTTTACATCCAATTTAAGCGGGATATATACACCATGGCTTATTTTCGGTGGAATAGGACTTATTGGTTTTATTTCACTACATATTTTAAATATAAAAAAAGGATTTCCTAAAGAAGATATATACCTATGTAATGATACGAAACACCTTTAACAAATTTCAGTCGAGATGGTACCTTTAGACAAGCGACCTATAATAAAAAGATTCGACCATCATATGTGACAGTCGAATCTTTTCACTCTCCATATTCAAGATGATTATGTCTTTTACAACCAAATAAATAGCAACCCCCTAAATGATAAGTTTCAAATTCTAACTCTGGAACATATCCAGATTTGATACGTGCTATCATTGCTTTATAACAATTATTCTCTTCTGTATATTCCTCAATTAACTCTTTCTTATCTTCTTCTGTCCAGTTTTCTTCTACTTCTTCATTTTTAACATCTTCTATTTCTGCTGTTTTCGCTTCGATAGATTCCCGTATCACTTCATTTATACGCGTGAAATTATTAGCTTTATATAGAGCATAAACAAATCTACCAATCCAATCTGGGCTTTTCCAAACTTCTTTGTATCCCTTTTCGAAGCATTGAATGGCTTCTTTATAGCACTTCAACTCAACGTATAAATCTGCTACATTAATTTCTCCTACAAAATCATCAGATTTCCTGTTAAAAGCATCTAACTTCTCTTTCGCTTCTGTCGTTCGTCCTAAATCAATTAAACATTTTACATAGATATACATGATATAGTCCGAATCCCCTGCAACTCGCAAGAAAAATTCCGAAGCTTTTTCAAACTCTCCAAGGTTATAATGTGCTACAGCTAAATTGTGAAATGCTTCATCCGATGGTTGAATCGAAATAGACTTTTGTAATACTTCTTTCGCTTCTTCCCATCTTTCTTGTTTTATGTAAATGTCCCCTAAGATGTTATAAGGAAAGTATGAGGAAGGATTCAACTTAATAACTTCTCTTATTAATTCAAGAGCTTTATCATCATCCTCTTCCTCATAAAAATACATCCAAGCAAGATTATTGAGAGATTGTACACCTCTAGATTCATGTACTGCTCGTTGAAACAGTTCCATTGCTTCCTCACATTTATTTTGTTCAAACGTTTCAATTGCCTTCTCGTTAATGTTCAAGTAACTACCTCCGAAGTGAATGAATTCATCTATTCCCTATCATTATTTTAAAATGTAAAAACTGTAATTTCCATGAAAAAGAGAGGAACCTTTTTCAAAATAGATTCCTCTTTTTTTTATTTTTGAGATTATGCCATGCTTTTAAAGCTGCACTACTCCCTCGTCTTTACGATGCATGATGATCTTTCTTCTTCATTAATGCTCTCTTCTTCATTGCCTTCGTTAAATATCCGCCTTTAAATGAGCGAATTTCATAAGAAGACATAAACGCTTTCGGTGCAATTTCATTAATAATTTCTAACAGTTCTTTTTCTCTAGAACGCTTTGCAACGATATCTAAGCGATAACGGATTGAATTAATACCTTCACCTTCAAATACTGTAACTCCAAATCCAGAGTGACGTAATTCATCTACTAATTCATTACAACGGTCTAGTAAACTAACTTGATACGTAATATAACCAATTGCTAATTTGTTCTCTATATAACCGCCTAATAATAGTCCCGTACTAAAGCCAATGACATAGGCAATAATGTTCATCCAATTTGATAAATCTTGAAACACAATACCTAAACTGACAATGTAAATAGCTCCTTCTAACAATCCAACACCAGCAGCGGATCTTGTTTGATTCTTTACAAGCAAAATCGTACGGATTGTCAAAATTGGAACGTAAATAATTTGAAGCACAAAAATAAGTAACGCTTGTAACATTGGTATCCACCTCTTTCAAAAAGTCTTTTGTCATAATAACATACATAACCTTTAGAAATCGATGGGTTTTTTAATTTTTTTACATTATTTTTCATACTATTGAAAAACGTAAAAAAGAAGCGTATTATATTTGTCGCAAATTTGATTCCTTTCATTAGCTCGCTTAAATACAAAAAAGGAACCCCATTAGGCCCCTTTCATCATAGCTCTATGTTTTTCGAAGCATGTTCCCTTTGCTTCTCTTCCTCTTTCACTAACTGTATATTTGCATAAGCTAAATTTGCAATCATTAAAAAGTGACCACCTAAAATGCCTGTACCAAATGCCCACATTTCCATTTCATGCTCAATTTCATACATGATAATGGCTCCTAAAATGGCTGCTGCAAATCGGTTTAAAACTCCTAATCCAGGAGCCTTTTCTTTCATTACGATACTTTTCCCCAGTTTCTCCACTCTGCGAGCTAATAACCAAAGACAATATGCACTTACAGCTAATCCGATACCAAACCCTGTTACTTGTTTTCCAAACGGAGTAATCGTCCACATAAGTAGTAAACCACTAAAGATCGCATACAATTGTAATCGATATACACGTAAGGCTGCTTGAATCAAAATATCCGCTCCTAATTTCGCATTTTTATACTCTAGAAGAAAAGCAGCAACTTACACAGTTGCTGCTTTCTCTTCTTCTTGCTCTTGTTCCATCTTACGAATTTCAACACGTTTAATTTGGTAAGCGTCTTTTTCTAACACTTTAAATTCATAGCCTTCTGCCTCAACATGTTGTCCTTCTTCAATTTCATGATTTTGCATCATGATCCAGCCACCAATTGTATCCACATCGTCTTCTTCAATGTGCAATCCAAATAAATCTTTCACTTCTGAGATAAGCACTTTTCCATCAACAATGATATGTTGCTCATTTACATGTTGAATTGGTGGTGCTTCATCTTCATCATATTCGTCACGAATTTCGCCGACGATTTCCTCCAAGATGTCCTCAAGCGTTACAATTCCAGCTGTTCCTCCGTACTCATCATATAAAACAGCCATCGGAATTCGCTTCTTCTGCATTTGAAGTAATAAATCGTGAATTGGAGTCGTTTCCATCACTTCAATAATCGGACGCATATACGAGCGAATAGATGATAAATCTTTTTGATCTTCGGTCATATATCGAATAAAGAAATCTTTTACATTGACCATACCGATAATATCATCTTTATCTTCTCCAAAAATCGGATAACGTGTGTATCGCTCATTTTGGATTACTTTCATGTGTTCTTCTACTGAATCTTCCAGGTAGAAACCAACGATTTCTGTTCGCGGTACCATAATCTCTTTTGCAATACGATTATCAAATTCAAAAATGTTATTTACATACTTGTATTCAGCCTGATTAATTTCGCCACTTTCATAACTCTCTGAAAGGATAAGACGTAATTCTTCTTCTGTATGAGCTACTTCATGTTCTGAAGCTGGTTTTAAACCGAACAAGCCAGTTACAACACGAGCTGAACCGTTTAATACCCAAATAAATGGATACATGATCTTATAGAACATCATTAACGGCGTTGCCAATAACAACGTTACTTTTTCAGCCTTTTGAATTGCCATCGTTTTCGGAGCTAATTCCCCTACTACAACGTGTAAATACGTCATTAACATAAAAGCAAGACCAAATGTTAATACTGATGAAACAGAAGGATTTAAGTTCCATTTCTCAAATAACGGGTGTAGTAACTTTTCAATTGTCGGTTCACCTAACCAACCTAATCCCATAGCTGTAACTGTAATACCTAATTGACAAGCAGATAAATATTCATCTAAATTTGTTGTTACTTTTTTCGCTGCTAAAGCACCGCGTTTTCCTTCCGCAACAAGCTGATCAATACGACTTGAACGTATTTTTACAATCGCAAACTCTGCTGCTACGAAAAATCCAGTAAATGCGATTAAAATCGCAACCATGACTAAATTAAATATTTCCAATGAATCCCCTTAGTTTAAAAAACTAAGGTGTCCACCTCCTGTATACTATAATGTTTTCTTATTTGTTTCTTAGAAAACATAGCCCGATACAAAAATTAAAGAGGTCGGATTTCACTTTTTCTATAATAATAGAGCAAGTGTCTGTATTAAAGCTGTCGTTTGACCAGATAAAGATTTCGATATTTTTTCACGTTGTGAATCAGTCAATCCATCTAAAAGCGGCTTTAACTCCGTTAACTCTGCTTCTAATCGATGAATATGGTCTGTCACTTCATTCACTTGTTTCGAAACGTGTTCATTGATACCGAGCAGCTTCTTCTTCTCCTCGATTTTCTCTTTAATCTCACAAAGCGGCATATGCATTTCTTTGCACTTCTCAATAAATTGTAATGTCTCAAATGCTGTTTCGTCGTAATAGCGATAATTAGATTGAGATCGCTCCGCTTTTAAGATTCCTAGATTCGTATAATAATCAATCGTTCGTTTCGACACGTGAGCCATGAGAGCCAACTGTCCGATTCGATACACCTTCCCAACGATCTTCCCCCCTTGTTTATATTACTCCCATCATACAATACATAAACTGTACAGTCAAACGTGACGGTTTCTTATTCATAATTTATACAAAATTTCACATGCCATCTAAGTATGTAGTATATTCACACTCTATAATTCTATCTATATAGTTTTATTAGTGTTTTTTTAATATAACGATACAAAAATATAAAAATGGAATCACACGTCTCTTTCAACCTTACTTAAGATAAAACATATGATAATAATATTGAAATAAAATCATTATTTATGTAATTGGAGGAGATTAAAATCACTAGGACAATTATCTCTCACTTTTATAATGAGGAATATTTATTACCATGGTGGCTTATGCATCATACAAAAATATTTGATCACGGCATATTAATTAATAGAGGTTCTACAGATCGTTCCGTTGAGATTTGTAAATTATTTGCTCCCAACTGGGAAGTACGAAATTCGAGATTTCTTGATTTCGATCCCACTAATACTGATATTGAAGTGATGGAAATTGAAAGAGAAGTTTCAGGTTGGAAGATGGTATTAAATACTACGGAATTTCTTTGTTGTAATAATGTAGATAAATTTTTCTCATCACTTCATACGCTAAACCAAAATATGTATGCGATTAGAATGATTGTCATGATTGATAAGCATGATTACAATTATTCAAAATTAAGATATGCTATCCCGTTAGTAGAACAACGGTATCATGGACTTTTCCCTTATAATCCAGCATTGGGATGTGCCTGGAGATTTATACACAACCATCATGATGGCGCGTATTTCCCTGGTAGACATTATTCGCGACACCAACATATCGTTTATAACTACCCTTCTTTCATTTTAAAATTTTATTTTAGTCCTTGGAATGATCGGGCAAAGGCAAGAAGACTACAAATTACACCTACCCTTTCAAAAATGGGTATTCAAATGGGACTCCAAACACATTATGGCCAGTCCTCTGACGAACTTGAAACTCGATTTTTAACCCTTAATAGCTCAATACAAGACCTACGTAACCACCCTGAATTTCAACAGTTATTCCCCAAATTCAAACCTTAATACTCTTCACATATTTGTATTCACTTAGTCAAAAACAAAAGCGTTTGCATACAATATGAATACTGTATATGCTATATTTTTTATTTTAGGAGGAAAAAAATGAAAGCTGTTATTCTTGCTGGTGGATACGGGACTCGGATTGGGGAAGAAACACATTTAAAACCAAAACCTATGATTGAAATTGGAACAAAGCCTATTCTATGGCACATTATGAGCTTGTATAGTCATTACGGCATTACTGAGTTTATTATTTGCTTAGGCTATAAAGGATATGCAATTAAAGAATTCTTTCTAAATTACAACTTACACATGTCAGATTTCACAATCCATTTAAGCGACAATACAATTACTAGCCATTCTCATCGTATTGAACCGTGGAAAGTTACACTGATCGATACCGGTCTAAATACTGAAACGGGTGGACGGGTTAAAAAAATACAAAATTACGTTGGGGATGAACCTTTTTGCCTTACTTATGGTGATGGATTAAGCAATGTAAATATACAAGATCTTATTGCATTTCATAAAAAACACGGAAAAATAGCTACTGTTACAGCCGTACAACCTCCTGGGAGATTCGGTTCTCTCGTCTTAGATAAACAGTCTGTCACATCTTTTCAAGAGAAACCTTTAGGTGATGGTGGATGGGTTAACGGTGGATTTTTCATTTTAAATCCTGATGTTTTCAATTACATCAGTGGAGAGAAGTCAGTTTTTGAAACAGACACTTTAGTTCAGCTAGTAAACAAAAACGAATTAGCCGCATTTCAGCATACTGGTTTTTGGCATCCGATGGATACATTGCGCGATAAAAATAAATTAGTCGAGCTATGGGAAAATAATAACGCTCCGTGGAAGGTTTGGTAATATGGCTTCATCATCTTTTTGGAATAAGAAAAAAGTATTTATTACAGGACATACCGGTTTTAAAGGCTCATGGCTCACCCTTTTTTTAACTTCATTAGGTGCAGAAGTAATCGGCTACTCTTCTCATCCTCCATCAACTCCTAACCTTTTTGAACAAGGTAACGTAGCAAAAGAGTGCACATCAATTAATAGCGACATTACAGATTACGATTCTTTATTCCGTGCCCTACAGCAACATAACCCGGACATACTATTTCATTTAGCAGCCCAGCCGATTGTCACCATTTCATACAAAAATCCTATCGAAACATTTAAAACGAATGTTTTAGGTACTGTTCACGTATTGGAAGCGGCAAAACAGATAGACAGTATACGGAGTATCATTAATGTTACAAGTGATAAATGCTATGAAAATGACGGGAGCGGTAACCAGGCATTCGTGGAAAGTGACCGGTTAGGTGGTTTTGACCCTTATAGTGCTAGTAAAGCGTGTGCTGAACTAGTTGCAACTTCCTATCAAAAATCATTCTTTCGCACTAACACTCAGAATCTTGCCTCAGTAAGAGCAGGTAACGTCATCGGCGGTGGTGATTGGGCAGAAGACCGATTATTCCCAGATGTCATTCGTGCATATTTACAAGATGCTACATTAAATATTAGAAATAAACACGCTATTCGCCCGTGGCAACACGTATTAGACCCTTTACATGGCTATACCCTTTTAGCTGAGAAGCTGTGGAAAGACGCTGAATATGCAGAAGCGTGGAATTTCGGTCCGATGAATGAACCTAACAGAACCGTTCATGATGTCATTCAATCTATTATGAAATTATGGAATCAACCACTAACAATCCTTACTCCTCATACAGACACTCCTTATGAATCACCTATCTTAACACTCGACAGTACAAAAGCAGTAAATAAACTCGGTTGGACACCTAAGTTATCAACAGACCATTCTATCGCTTGGACTGTTGATTGGTACAAAAAATATGCATCTGGTGAAAATATGGAATCTTTCACACGACAACAAATCGATGCATTCAAAAATTTATAAGGGGGCTATAAAATGGAACAGAAAAAATGCCGTTTTTGCCACTCATTACTAACAAATACTTTTTTAGATTTAGGAGTTTCCCCCCTCGCCAACTCATTTGTCGCTCCTGAAAACTCATATAAAATGGAACCATTTTATCCGCTGCACACATTTGTTTGTAACTCTTGTTTGCTTGTACAATTAGATGAATTTGAATCTCCGCACAATATTTTTCATGACTATTTATACTTCAGTTCTTACTCATCAAGTTGGCTACTACACGCTAAGCAATATGTAGAAATGGCGATTAAGCGTTTTAATTTAACAAACCATTCGAAAGTAATTGAAATCGCGAGTAACGATGGATACTTATTACAATACTTTCAAAAAGAAAATATCGAGACGTTAGGAATTGAGCCAGCAAAAAATGTAGCAGAAATCGCTATCCAAAAAGGTATTCCTACTGAAGTAAATTTTTTCAGCAATGATTTAGCAAAAAAGTTACCGCAAGCAGATTTAATCGTCGCAAATAACGTATTAGCACACGTTCCGAACTTACATGATTTTGTCGCCGGTTTAAAAACGTTATTAAAACAAGATGGCACGATAACAATTGAATTCCCGCACTTATTAAATCTTATATCATGTAAACAGTTTGATACTATATACCATGAGCATTTCTCCTATTTCTCACTTATAAGTCTTCAAAAGGTTTTAGCTCACCATCATTTACAAATTGTTGATGTAGAAGAACTTTCAACGCACGGTGGGTCATTGCGTATTTTTATAAACCATCATAATGACTCATCCACTATCCATTCCAATGTTACAAACTTAATCCAAAAAGAAGTAGATCACGGACTAGATACATTAGATTGCTATCTCCTTTTCTCTAAACACATCGAACAATTGAAAATAAATATTTTAAAATTTTTTATCGAAGCAAAAGCTTTAAACAAACAAATTATAGGTTATGGTGCTCCCGCTAAAGGAAACACCCTTTTAAATTATTGCGGGATTGGAAAAGAATTTCTAGCTTATACAGTAGATAAAAACCCTCACAAACAAAATCTCCTTCTACCAGGAACCCGCATTCCAATACAATCTCCAGAAGAAATTAAGCGTACAAAACCTGATTACATCCTCATTCTCCCTTGGAATTTAAAAGATGAAATTATGAAAGAATGCTCTTTCATTCGCGAATGGGGCGGCAAATTTTTAGTAACGATACCAGAAGTTGAGGTAATTGAGCCATGAAAAAAATCCTTATAACAGGCGGTAGTGGATGGATTGGTAAATATGTTGTAAATTCTCTTATACAAAAGGGCTATGAAGTGCACGCCACTTACAATACAAATAAACCTTCTCACCTTTCTTGTCATTGGCATAAAGTAAACTTACTTTGCGATGAAGAAGTAAAAAAACTCATTTACGACATGAAGCCTAGTCATCTCATTCATTTAGCTTGGGAAGCAGTGCCACCAGCGTGTTATGTGTCTATTCATAATTACTATTGGCTTACATCTAGCATCTCATTAATTCAACACTTCACAACATGCGGCGGAGAGCGAGTCGTTGTTGCAGGTACTGGCGCAGAATATGAATGGTTTAACGGCGTACTATTTGAAGATTCACCGCTTCTTTCCTATAAAACCCCGTATTCATTATGTAAAAACGCACTACATTCCTGGCTACAATCATACGCTGAGCAAACAGGCCTCAGCATGTGTTGGGGCCGCATTTTCCATATGTATGGCCCTCACGAACAAGGTAATCGGCTCGTTTCTAACATTATCACTTCCTTATTAAAGAATGAGGAAGCACTATGTACACATGGAAAACAATCAAGAGATTTCCTCCATGTGGGTGACGTCGCTCACGCTCTCGTAACAGTATTGGAACACGACGTTATAGGCACAATCAATATCGCTTCTGGTCAATCTGTACAAATTAAAGAATTAGCTTCTATCATTGCTAAAAAGATAGGAAAAGAACATTTAATTAAACTAGGTGCGATCCCTTTCTCTAAAGATGAACCTTTATTCGTCGGCGTTAATGTAGAACGTTTAAAAAATGAAGTAAACTGGAAACCAACATACGATCTAAATACAGGAATCGAAGAAACAATTTTATGGTGGGAATCATTTATAAAAAAACATAACGATACGCACCACTAAAACGTAAATCCTTCGCTCCTCTCGCTAAATCCTTATACCATTCTTCTAATTTTTCAGGTGTAATAATATGATGCGTTCCCATCCCACCATGCTTACTAGCTTCAGAAAGAGTCGGACCAATTTGTAACTTTCTCTTTCTCATCGCATCATTCCACGGACTAAATCCAAACCATAATATACAAGCAAGTGGCGGATAAATCATAGATTCATGTGCAGATAAATGTCTTCCAACCGTATAACTTCCGTGTGCATGATTATGAATAAATCTACCTCTTCTCCATAACGCCCAATCTTCTGGTAAATAGCCGTGAAATCGCTGTTTCATTAAAGGTATTCCAAAGTTAAGATCCGGATAATTATAGTTAAGATCATCGACCATAATAAGCCCTTCCAGCCAATACATCCTCCCTCCCAATGCATTCAGTGATTTCCAAAACTGATTTTTATCTTGTACACAAAGAAACTCAGTCGTATTTAAAATCATTTTCCATCCCTTTACTTCTTGTTCTACCATCATCACTTCATGATCTGTCGCTAGTGCATCAAATTCCGGATTTGCAGAATCTCGCACTTCCCAGTGTGGTGCGAATTTTTTACAAATTTCAACCGAACGATCTGTTGAACCTTTATTAATTAAAATGCCATGATCAAACAGTTTCGTATGATGAGCAAGCCACCACGGTAATAAATACTCTTCGTTATAAAAATGAGAAATAACGGTTGTAGTTATAATAATCTCCTCCTCTTTCTCTATTAATCTACTTTTTCATCCTACTCTTACTATACTTATCAGTTATGTAATTGGTTTCTTTTATTTTAAAAATATGTTTTTCTACCATATACTATGCTTTCTTAGACAACCACCATTTCCATTTTCTAAAGAAACACCACTAATAAACTGAAAATTAAGTTATAATATCATTATAAAATTATGAAGGAGGAATGCACTCATGTACTACAACACTTCATTCGAAAACGATCAACCTGTAGGCCGTCTATAAACTAAGGCGGGCCTTCCTATAACACGTACACTATGCCTCGTCTTAGGGAACTCATAATACCCTAAAAATAGACGGAGGTACTTTACATGAAACAAACAATTTTAGGAGCTATATGTTTATCACTAGCAGCAAGTATATGGGGCGGTATGTACGTTGTTAGTAAATACGTACTCGACTTTATCCCACCACTGACACTCGTTTGGCTACGCTTTATCATAGCTTTTGTTGTTTTATATGCAATTTTGAAATTAGCTGAGACAAAGCAAAAGAAGAAAGTAACCATTCGCAAAAAAGATTGGCTTTTATTCGCTTGGATTGGATTTATCGGCTATTTCATTTCGATTACATGTCAATTTATCGGAACAAAATTATCTGACGCTCATACAGGCTCGTTAGTAACATCAGCTACACCTGCATTTATGGTTATATTTGCAGCGATCATTTTAAAAGAAAAACTAACTGCCCGTAGACTTCTATCTATTATCATAGCGACAATTGGTGTCATTATCGTCATTGGATGGGATATTGAAATTGGCTCCTATTTTATCGGTACAATCATATTGGTCGGGGCAGCTATTACGTGGGCTTTACTATCCATTTATGTGAAGATTGCTTCCGCTCAATTTTCATCTTTAGTGATTACAACGTACGCCATATTCTTTTCACTCTTTTTCATCACACCTTTTATGATATGGGAACTACAATCAACCTCTTTCGAAACAGTAAATACGTACGTAATATTAGGCGTAGTTTACTTAGGAGTCGTCTCAACAGCAGGTGCCTTTTTCCTTTGGAATAAAGGATTGGAATTAATGGACGCCAGCATCGGATCATTATTTTTCTTCTTCCAACCTATCGTCGGGTCGTTACTTGGTTGGCTCTTATTAAATGAAACATTAAATAGTAACTTTTTTATCGGTGGTATTCTTATTGTATGTAGTGTTTTCATTACTACTTTTGAAAAGAAATGAAAAAACAGGCAGAGATTTTTAATCTCTGCCTGTTCGCATAATTGGGTCTTGATCATGAAAACCAATGCAAATTGGTATACTACTTTGAACATCATTACATGCACTTATAAAACTACATACCGTTCTGGCAATTAAATATAAAGTTATCCCAATTGCCTTTTCATTCGTATCAAAACCATTTTCAACATACATATCTGCTAATTGTATAGACTTCGGTCCCTCAACATCATATGTCCATTCAGAAGCCCAATCATCATCCTCTTCTTCTAGCGGAACATACTCCTCACAAATATAAAACTGGCTATTCCACTCGTTATCAAGATCATACTCAAAATAAATCGCTTTTGCTTCTTCATTAGTAGCCATTTCTACAGCTGCATGCAAACCTACTCGAATACTTTCCTTATATGACTCTAAATCAATTGCTTTAATTCGTTCTGCATGTTCTGCAGATGCTAACATGCTACAAATTTCAAAATACTTCAATTCTATTCTCTCTACTGGTAACGAAAATATATCTTCTTGCATTTCTTCTAAATACTGAAACATATCCAAACTATTTCATTCCACATTCTTTACGCACTCCAATGCGATGGACGGGACAACATTTTCGGTAATTTCGTATGTGTATCCCCTTTCGCCGCGTTAATTTGAACTTGCGTCAGAAAAATACTATTTGTAAAATCTGCTCCTCGAATATCTGCATCTCGCAAATCAGCTCCGATGAGATCTGCTCCTCTTAAGTTTGCTCCATTTAAGTTTGCCGCAATTAAGTATGCTCCTCTTAAGTTCGCTCCTTGCAAATCTTTCTTTTTCAAATTTGCCCCCATAAGGTCTGCCCCGCGGTGACTCATTCGTTTTTTATGCGTTGCATTCATTTCCTTCCAAACTAGCTCACTCGTTTCTAAAAGTAACACATTTATTTCTGCACGGTGTAACGGAATATTTACTTTCATTAACTCGTCCGCATGTAAATTTGAAAGACGCTCCGTCTCTTCAATTGCTTTACTTAGTTCTTTATGAATCGGTTGTGTCGCCTGTAAAAGAATAGCCTCATTCAAATACCAAAGCATTTCATGAAGCTGATGCATAATCGGAAAAGCATCATACATTTTTCTCGCATGCTTAGCATCTTTCCGCCAATCAATCCCGTTAAATGTAACTTGCGAAATCTTCTGCCCAGCACCGAAACACTCAAATACTGTACAACCTTTATAACCTTTTCCTCTAAGATTTTTATGTATGCTACATTTAAAATCTGATTGTAAGTTAGTACATGGCTTCCCGCCATCTTTATTCACCGCAAAATCTACCGATGCTGCGAATGGTAACGCCACGCAACATAAACCGAAGCATTTTTCGCAGTTTGCTTTTAAATGATCGTTATGATTAGTCAAAATATATACCCCCTGTTGTCTTTTGACTATTTCATAATATTCCAACTGCACTAAATAATCAATTTTAAAATAAAATAGCATCTTTCATTTCAAATCATAACTTTCTCATTTGATTTCCTTTCAATTGAAAAGGACTAACTCTGCTCATTGAATTATAATTAAATTATAAATTTTCAAACTAAAAGGAGACTTACTATGGCACTCGAAATGAAAACAAACTGTCAAATTTGCGATCAATCTCTCGAATCAAATTCCGAAGCTTACATTTGCGTGTATGAATGTACATTTTGTGCACCCTGTACAGAAGAAAGACAAAACGTTTGCCCAAACTGCGGCGGCGAATTAGTACGTAGACCTAAAAAGAAACAATAAAAAGCAAAGCGATATCGCTTTGCTTTTTTACTGTTTTGGGGGATTTGAAATTATATCAACGACTTTTTAATATATCGAATTACCGACAAATAACGACACTACTTTATGCATTGAAACTCCAATTAAACATTCAAAAACTTCACACAAACAGGCTCTGGTACAACAACATCAGATTGCAGCAGTGTTAACTTCCCTGTCGTTTCATTTCTTGAAAATAGCACAAGATTATGTGACTTTTCATTTGTAGCAATAAGAAACTTTTCAGTCGGATCTAATACAAAGTCCCTCGGCCAATTTCCCTCTGTAGATGTATGTGCAACAAATGTAAGCTCACCTGAATTTTGATCCACACTGAAAACAGCAATACTATTATGACCACGGTTCGCTGCATATACAAAACGTCCGTCAGAAGAAATATGAATCGCACTTCCTTGACTATTGTCATCAAATTCTTTCGGAACGGTAGAAATATATTGCAACTCTGTAAAGGACCCTTCTTCCGGATTATATGATAATGCAATAACTTCCGAACTAAGTTCAGTCATCACATAAGCATACTTTCCGTTCGGGTGAAAAGCAATATGTCTCGGACCACTTCCTGGGTTCACAGACAAGCTATTCACTTCTTTTAACTTACTATCTTTTATTTCATACGTAAGTATTTTATCAATCCCTAAATCAACACCTACCACATATTTTTCATCAGGAGTATATCCCGCGTAATGTGCATGTGGTTTTTCTTGTCTTTCTTTATTCGGACCTGAACCTTTATGTGTAATAATAGAGGCAGCATTAACAGTCCCATTTTCCTCATCTACTACAAAAGACTCAATCGTTCCTTTATGGTAATTCACTGTAACTACCGTACGATTTCCACTATCGACACTAATATGACAAGGAGAAGCGCCTTCTACTACTTGTCTGTTTTGTTCTGTTAACTCTCCAGTATGACTATGAATCGAATAAGCAGCTACACCACCATATTCGCCTTCCTTCACAACAGAATAGAGATATTTATTATTTTTGCTAATCGTTACATATGTAGGGTTATCCAGCTTAGCCGCAAGTGTTACATGACTAACTTTTTGCGCTGCCGTGTCTAACGTAAACTTATATATCCCTTCACTATTTTCTTTCGTGTACGTTCCAACATATCCAATAAACTCTTTGTTATCCGCCATTTTCATAACCCTCTCCCTATAGTTTTTGTTCATCATATTTTTTACAGAACAACCTTAAACTATTTTTTGAAAGAACATCTAAAAAAACTTGAGTACCTCTTTATAAGTTACCATATTTCCCTGCCAAATAGCCTCTAAACCCACTTTTTTTGAAAAGCTGCTATACTTTCATATTCTTCTTCCAGATGACGTGCCAAACGAATATAGATCGGTGTTAACTCTTTATATTTCTCCACACTTTCCATGTTTGGCTCATGATAAAAGTTGGCACCTACCATTTCAGAAACTACGTGTAATGAGTCTACTTCACCTAAACTATATAACCCAAGGATTGCCGCTCCTAAGCAAGAGCTTTCGAAACTTTCTGGAACGTATACGTCTTGATGAAAAATATCTGCCATCATCTGTCTCCAAAGTTTCGATCTTGCAAAGCCACCTGTCGCTTGAATTTTTTTCGGTTCACCAATTAGCTCTTTTAAAGCAAGAAGCACTGTATACAAGTTATAAATGATTCCCTCTAAAACAGCACGGATAAGATGTTCTTTCTTATGATGTAGTCCAAGCCCAAAGAAAGACCCCCGCGCATTCGCATTCCATAAGGGAGCTCTTTCTCCTGCTAAATATGGATGAAATAATAAACCGTCAGATCCAGGATTCACTTTTGCTGCTATTTCCGTAAGCAATTCATAAGGATCTTTTCCTAAGCGCTCCCCTTGCTCAACTTCTAACGCACATAACTGGTCACGAACCCACCTAAAAATCATACCGCCATTATTCACCGGTCCACCAATTACCCAAAGGTCCTCAGTTAACGCGTAACAAAAAGTCCTACCCTTCGGATCCGTTACAGGCTGATTTGTGACAACTCGCACCGCACCGCTCGTACCAATTGTAATAGCAACTACTCCAGGTTCTATTGCATTTACACCTAAATTCGATAGTACCCCATCACTCGCACCGACTATAAAAGGAGTAGTAACAAGTACATTCATCTCTCTTGCAAGTTCTTCATGTATCCCGATTAAACTGTGCGTCGTTGGAACAACTGTAGATAGCTTTTCATCTGTAATTCCTGCAACACGCAAGGCCTCTTCATCCCATTTTAAAGATTTCAAATTGAACATTCCTGTCGCTGATGCAATAGAATAATCAATTACATATTTCTGAAATAACTTATAGAAAACATACTCTTTAATAGAGATGAATTTATAGCTCTTTGCAAATAACTCTACATGTTCATTCTTAAGCCAAACTAATTTCGAAAGTGGTGACATAGGATGGATTGGTGTTCCAGTACGAAGGTAAATTTCATGCCCATTCATATCATTCTTTATTTTTTCTGCCCAGCTCGCGCTTCTATTATCTGCCCAAGTGATACATCTCGTTAACGGCTTCCCTGCTTCGTCTACAGCAATGACACTATGCATGGACGAACTAAAAGAAACACAAAGAATATCACCTGGCTGCACATTACTTGATTGTATAGTTTCTTTAATCGTATGTATGACCGCTTGAAAAATCTCTTCTGGATCTTGTTCTGCTGTTTCTGGCGTAGGAGAATATAAAGGATATTCAATTCCATGACTTGCAATAACAGATCCATCAACCGAAAACAAAACTGCTTTTGTACTAGTTGTTCCAATATCTACACCAATCATATATTTCGAACCCACTATGTAACCCCTTTCAAATTATTCCGATAACAAAAAAGACACTCCATTATGAGAGCTACGTTTTCATAAACTTCACTCTCATAATGGGGCCTTTTTATAACCATTGTGCTGTTTTGAAACTGCATGGTGTCTTTTCATATTGCTGCTTTCATGTAATAAGTTACCAAACTCGGGATTTATTTTACAGGATGAAGTTACATAGAGATTGGTCCTCTCATGAAATAGAAATTTGTGAAAACTTTACTTCCTTATAACTTAGGCGCTTTCGCCCAATCCGCAGCAAACTTTTCAATACCTTGATCTGTTAATGGATGCATAGCAAGTTGTTCAATTACTTTATAAGGAATTGTTGCAATGTGAGCACCTGCCATCGCTACACGCGTCACATGATCTGGGTGTCTAACAGAAGCCGCAATAATTTGTGTATCTAATAGATGAACATCGAATAATTCAGCAATTTTAGCAACTAATAATACGCCATCTTCAGAAATATCATCTAAACGCCCTAAAAATGGAGAAACGTACGTTGCACCTGCTCGAGCAGCTAATAGAGCTTGGTTCACAGTGAAAATAAGTGTAACGTTCGTTTTCACACCTTTTTCAGCAAGGTAGCGACAAGCTTCTAACCCTGCTAGTGTCATCGGAAGTTTTATTGTAACTTTTTCATCGCCACCGTTAATTTTAATCAGTTCTTCTGCTTGAGCAATCATCTCTTCGGCTGTAACAGCATCTGGCGTTACCTCTGCCGAAACAGATTCAACGTTAGGTACTGCCTGACAAATTTCTGCAATACGGTCTTCAAACTTAATGCCTTCTTTCGCTACTAAAGACGGATTCGTTGTAACACCAGCTAAAACACCTAGTTTATATGCCTTTTTTATGTCCTCAAGATTTGCAGTATCAATAAAAAACTTCATGTTTTATTCCCTCCATTTTTTAAACGTTAACGAGTTATATTATTTCTTCTCTACTGCATGTCCACCAAATTCATTGCGCAGTGCTGCTACAACTTTTCCTGTGAATGTATCATTGTCTAATGAGCGGTAGCGCATTAATAAAGACATTGCAATAACAGGAGTTGCAGTTTGCAGGTCTAATGCTGTTTCTACTGTCCATTTCCCTTCACCAGAAGAATGCATAACGCCCTTAATTTCATCCAGTTTCGCATCTTTAGAAAATGCATTTTCAGTCAACTCCATTAACCATGAGCGAATAACTGAACCGTTGTTCCATACTCTTGATACTTTTTCATAATCGTAGTCAAATTCACTTTTCTCTAAAACCTCAAATCCTTCACCAATAGCGGCCATCATTCCGTATTCAATTCCGTTGTGAATCATTTTTAAAAAGTGACCACTACCAGCTTTTCCAGCATATAAGAATCCATTTTCTACAGCTGTATCACGGAAAATAGGTTCAACGATATCCCAAGCTTCTTGATCTCCTCCGATCATGTAACAAGCACCATTACGAGCGCCTTCCATTCCGCCCGAAGTTCCTGCATCCATAAAGTGAATGCCATCTTTCTTTAGTTGCTCATATCGACGAATAGACTCTTTATAATGTGAATTACCAGCTTCAATTAAAATATCTCCTTTTGATAACAGCGGTGTAATCTCATTAATAACAGAATCAACAACAGCATGCGGAACCATTACCCAAAGAATTCTTGGTGATTCCAATGATTGAACAAGTTCGCTTAAACTAGATGTACCTGTAGCACCGTACTCTTTCATTTCTTCCACTGCACTCGTATTTAAATCAAATGCTGCTACTTCATGTTTATGATCAATTAAATTCTTCCCTAAATTTAATCCCATTTTTCCTAAACCAATTAATCCTACTCTCATAATATAATTCCTCCTTGAATTACCTTTCATCATAAATACATGTTAATACAATGATGAATATCTTTTTGTCATATTGCTTCACTTGTAAGAATGTACTTATTTTTTCAATTCCTCATCTAACCACCATTTAAACTCACTTTCTTGTAACAGAGCATTCGCAGCATCTGGACCATACGAACCCGACTTATATTCATGAAGTGGTAACAAGTTTTCCTCGAATGCTTCAAGTATTGGCTGTACCCATTCCCATGACAATTCAACTTCTCTCCAGTGCGCAAAGAATGTAGAATCTCCACATACAGCATCATAGATAAGTCTTTCATAAGCTTCAGGTATTCCCACTCCTGTTTGCTCACAAGTAAAATGAATACGGATCGGTTCAAGCTCGCCATTGTTCAATGGATTTTTACTATTTAATTGGAGTGAAACATTTTCATTTGGGCTAATTTCAATGATTAACAAATTAGGCTCCGCATTTGGATTACTATCTTGATATTGCTGTTTTAATGTATTTTTAAATTCAATTACAATACGAGTAGATTTTTCTTTCATTCTTTTTCCTGTTCGTATATAAAAAGGAACGCCCGTCCAAAATGAGTTATCGATCCATAGGCGAGCCGCAACAAATGTGTCTGTTTGAGAAGAAGGATTTACTCCTGGCTCCTCTCTATACGCTGCAACTTGTTGGCCCTTTATCTCCCCTGAAGCATATTGTCCGCGAATGATATGGTTCTGAACGTCTTCTTTTTTCACTTTACGAAGAGTCTCCATTACCTTTCGTTTTTCCTCACGAATTTCACATGCATTTATCTTTTCCGGCAAATTCATTGCAGTCATCATTAATATTTGCAACATATGATTTTGAACCATATCGCGAATGGCCCCTGCATGATCATAATATGCTGCTCTTTCTTCTACCCCAACCGTTTCACTCGCTGTTATTTGTACATTCGCAATATGTTCTTTATTCCAAATCGATTGGAGAACAGGGTTTGCAAATTCAAGTGCTTCAATATTTTGAACCATTGGCTTACCTAAATAATGATCAATACGATATATTTCGTCTTCTTCAAACGTTCGGCTAAGCTTATCATTCAGCTCTCGAGCAGATGGAAGATCATGACCAAACGGTTTCTCAATCATTAGGCGCTTCCAGCCATCCGTTTCATCGAGTCCACTTCCCTTAATATTTAAAGCAATGGTCTCAAAGAAGTCAGGAGTAACTGAAAGGTAGAACATTCTATTCCCTTGTATATTTTGTTCTTCTTCCCTTTCACGAACTACTTGTAATAACCTTTTATAGTCTTCCGGCTTATTCACATCTAACGGACAATAACGAAAATACTCTAAAAAATCTTCTACTTCCGGAGTACCTTCTTCCCTGCGACGAGAAAAAGTTTCTATGGATTCTTTTACTCTTTTTTGAAAATCTAAATGAGATACTTCACGTCTTCCAAGCCCAATAACGGATATTTGCTTTGGAAGCTTTTGATCTCTATATAAATTATATAGCGCGGGGTAAATTTTTCTTTTAGCTAAATCCCCTGTTGCTCCAAATAAAACAAAGGTCATTGATTCCAATTTCAGTCCCCCTCGTGATGTATAGTCATTGTTACTATAGTAAAAATGCATTGTACAGAAGCTACCATTATTGTTGATTCACTCTTGCTTCTTAACTTTTAATTTTTTATATTTGCCGCTTTCTAATTGTCCCCAATATTAATAGTGGCAATTCAAAGCATTTTTACCACATACTACTTACTCGCCTTAACTTACATAACGTAACTTAATTACTTTCAGTAATTAAGTTACGTTATGTCCTACATATTAACTACATAGATTATTATCGTCAAGAAAACTGTCTCGAATTAAAGATATTAATTCCGTAACATCTTATTAGAAATATGTTGAACTGAATAATAAAAAGGCAAGACCGAACATATTCTTGTTCGATTTTGCCTTTTTACTATTGCTTCAAATGATTTTTAACCGCTCTTATAACTAATTCATGATCCTCTTCTGGTGGTAATCCTGAAACTGTTATCATTCCAATAACCCCTACATCTTTTATTTGGACCGGAAAACATCCACCAAACGCAGCATAATCCGACCTATCTAAAAGATACTTTTCATTATATGGAACGCCCGTTATTTCACTTTGTATCTGCATATAATACGAGCTATGATTATGCAAAGAAACAACTCGTTTTTTACGCTCAATCCATTGCGTATTTTCCGCAGTTGTCCCTGTCATCTTGAAATGAAATAGTTGCACACCATTTTTCGCTATATCAACAGCAATCAATTTCCCTTCTTGCCTCGCCGTTTCAACGATAAATAAACCTATTTGCAAAGCATCTTCATTTGTAAAAGAGGAAAATTGAAGTGTTTCCTCCTCTATTAAAATTTGTTTACTGATTTCATTCAAATTTGAAGTACTCATATGTTTATCCCCCTTACTCACTTTATGCGACTCTATCGTACGACCTTTCCATATAACTAATACCGTAAAACGTACTCTTCTCTTCTTGGTGCTATTATGAATTATATTTAACTCATTAAAAATGTATGTCCTCTAGTGCTAAACATTTCGTATAGCAGTTTTCTTCCTGCTACATACAAGCATAAAAAAACCAGTTACTTAAGCAACCGGTTCGCTAACAGTTTCATATCGGATATTCATTCAACCAAAGGACTGCTTGTTCACGATCATCGAAAAATTTTACAGATTCTTTTGTATTGGATTGTTGTAAATAATTCAGTATCTCCCCTTCTTCAAGAAGAAAAGCAATTGCCTTACTGTGTTTCAAAATCGTTTCATTGAAAAACTTATCTTTCCATACTTTTTGAACAGAAAAATGATCTGGCGTATATCCTTTTCTATCCACCAACACCTTGTATTTCCGCCCCTCGGAAATGAATTGCTGACAAACTTGCTCGAAGCCATTAAACCATTCATAAACATCATCTGTTTTAATCTTGCCGATAAGACTGGTAACAATTATATCTCCCGAAACTGTTGTGCTAATATTCAGTTCACTCAACCTAGAATCATCTCCCTTAGTTACAATTATGCGGAAATATCACGTAAAATCAATAAGGTAAAATTGTTACGCATTAAAGCAACCTTATATACGAAAGGAGCCTATGTAATAGATGACCTTTTGTCACTCATTAAAAAAGGGACAGACTCTCCAAACGGAGAAGCCTGTCCCAAAATCGTTCTATTTTATATTGCATTAGAACTAACAATCGTGAATTAGAATAATGATTTAATACTTGCTAAAACAGTAAGTACACCTACAATAATAACAAATACGTTACTCATTTTCCCTTTGTATTTAGCTAGTACTGGTACTTTATTGATTGCATACATCGGTAATAGACATAAGATAGCAGCAACTAATGGACCGCTTAGAGAATCAATAAGTCCGAGAATACTTGGATTTGTATAAGCAACAAACCAGCATGATAATACAACAAAAGTAAGGACGATTGTCTTAATTGTTTTTTCTTCAATTACTTTTCCACGCGATTTACCGAACTTAATAATTATGTCACGCATTACTTCAAATGCTCCGATATAATGGCCAAGGAAAGACTTTGTAATAGCCACAAAAGCAATGATTGGAGCTGCAATCGTGATTACAGGTGAATTAAGCTCATTCGCAAGATATGAAAGGATTGATAAGTTTTGCTCTTTTGCCATTTTTAAATCCTCTGGAGTCAAGCTTAATGTACTACTCCAAACAAAGAACATAACTACAGCGAATGTCATGATATAACAAACTTTTTGTATTTGCGCACATTTAGCATCAGTAGCTTCTATGCCATACGTAGCTCTCTGCTTCACAACAAATGATGAAATCATAGGTGAATGATTAAATGAGAATACGATGATTGGTAGAACCAACAATATCGTTCCAAAATATCCTGTTCCTGTTGAAGCAGTAGAAACAGCTGAGAAGCTAAGCATTGACGTATTCCACTGTGGAATTAAAGATATTGCGATAAACAGTAGAGAAGCTATGAATGGATACACTAGCATACTCATGATCTTTACAGTAATATCTTGACCAAAATTCAATATAGCGATAAGACCAAGAACTAATACAAGTGATAAAATAGCTCTTGGAGGCTCTGGCATGTGCAATTGATGCACGATAAAACTACTTGCAGTATTTGTAAGCGCAACCGAATACATTAGTACGATTGTATAAATTGAACCGAAATATACGATGTTAAAAATGATACTTGCTTTATTTCCGAAATACTCTCTAATTGTACCTGTGATCCCCTCATCAGCAGAATTAGAAGCGTATATCATTTTAGCAAGTGCCCTATGTGAGTAATACATAACTGGATATGCAAGCAATGTAATTAGTAGTAATGATAATAATCCACCTGAACCTGCATTAATCGGTAAAAAGAGCACCCCTGCTCCAATTGCAGTTCCAAATAGGCTCAATGCCCATGTAGTATCCTGCTTATGCCACTTTTTCGGATCTGCATATTGCTCATTTTTTAGTGCGGTATTTTCAGCTTGAACTTCTATTTTCTTTGCAGTATTCCCGTTCATATAATAGCTCCCCCTTGTATTCTATTCTCGCGTCTCTCTTTATCGCTAACGAACATTTCCTATTTTAGAAAATGAATTCCTTACAAGTTGCCCTACATTGTATGTCCTTCATCAACATGAATCCAAATTGAAACACTCGCTAGTTAGCGTCCTAATATAATTGTTAGCGTTCACAAAATTGTTTACTCGTAATATCCGCTCTTTATATAAAGACCGCTTAAGAGAACAATATAGAATAGACTTCATATAATACGTTGCAACATTTTTAATAACAGTGTATTACTTTAATGGTTTCTCTTTTTTACTTTTAACAGTAATTTTAGCTAAACCAGCCTCTCATCATTTGTGAGGCATTTCTTTCTCAATTCTATACATCACTTTAATAGCTTCGGCAGCATTTATGGTATTGATTACACAAGCCACTGAAGCACTTTACATACATTTCGCCTCTAACCACACACCCTTCTTACTAATAATCGCATTTTTTATATTTTCTCCAGAGATAATAAAATTTCTCTCAACGCACTCATTATAACGTGTATATTTATAAAATTAATATTTTTATATTTTCAGAAATATTAATTGGATATAATTTTACATGGATAATATTTTACAGTTAGCACGAAACCCTTGTTCCTATCACTTATAACGGAATTGATCAGCAAAAAACACAGTAAAATATTGTTTATCTAAGTTACTTATTTTAAAAATACTTATATATTTCTTTACCGAAAAATTTTATTTTGATTTAAAAAAGATATTCTAGTAAATAATTAATGTGGTTAAAAAGAAGTATCCCTTCAAATACATAAACCAATTTTCAGGATATATATTGCAGAAGTTGCATTCATATACATTTGTAACTTGATTGGTAACGAGAAAATCGCTAACATTTCGCTAAACAAAAACATAAAATAAGCTGCCCATATACGGACCATAGCCATCAAGTTAAAAAAATGAGTCCGATGCCTTTTGGCATCGGACTCATTTTTTTACAATAGGGAGTAGAAGAGTACGGTTTTGGACATACTCAAATAAGACTCTCCGGATTTCGTATTTTTTATACGGCTTTGTGAAGTCTTTTCGTACATTCTTGAGTGATACTAAGGATATCGAACGGTGTACGACACTTATACCTTCGTGCTTTTCTTCCGTTTTTGACAAGATCCTGAAAGAGCCTGGTTAGCACTGATACAGGATGTTGAAAGGTTGTGAAAAGCACGTCGTGTATACTAGAGAAGTAAATTTTGACGATATATGTACACTTATACTCACTAACCTCTTTTTGTTTTTTCTCCCATATAAGTCTTCTCATTCGATATGTAATGCTAGCTACCAAACACAAACCAATTAATTGCCCATATAAATGACATTGAAATCGTTCCAGTTTCACAGGTTTCACTTCATGAATTTTAAAAATAGACTTCCATGTTTTAAATATAATTTCAATTTGCCACCGCAAAGAATACAGTTCATACACTTCATTGTGCGGAAGGTGTTTACTAGATACGTTCGTAATAAGAAGGTTGATCCGACTTGCATATTTCGGCATCCTCTTTTTCGCTTTCTTGTGATGTTCCAAACGTTTCGCCCACTCAGTTTGTGTTAGACGATATATGACAAGGCGTGTTTTATGTTTTTGGCGAAGTCCTATATAGATTTCTGGTAATTCTAATATTTGTCCTTCAGCTAGATCTTTCGTCAATTTTTCTAAATCGAGAAGAGTCCATTTTCCATCTTTCTCTTTTTGATAGACTTGTGTATTCCAGCGAATACGTGACACATAAAATGCTTTTCGATCCGCAATTTTTTCTAAATCATAAATAGAAAAATAACCAAGATCACGAAGAGAAAGTTCCCCTGGCTCTAATGTTTGCGTACGTTCCTGTCCATAACGGCAATCGCTACTTGTTCCATCGCTTACAGCTGTTTCTAAAAATTCTCCAGAAATCAGTTCATACTCTAATTGAATTTTCACACCAGCTTCTGAACCACCACCCCCTATCCCTTTGTAAGAAGATGCATATTGAGCTGGAAGCTGAAAGGCTGTTGAATCTAGTATACGGATACGTGTAAAACGGTTAGATAAAGGAGTCATTGGAGAAAACTTCTTTCGAAATACTTGTAAAAACAATTCCTTTAAGAATTGTACAGTCTGTGCATTAAATCGTTCGTTCAGACCTTGACTAGATAATTGGATTCCCGTAGCTCTAGTTAGTTTCGCACATAAACTAACTAGGGATTCTGTCCCAATTGCTTGGCTGAGAAACACGCATAATGAAACGAGGTCTTGTGCTCTACACTTTCGTTTTCGTCGAATCATTCCAGTTTTAACTGCTAGTAGTTGTAAGTGGTGAATCGAAAATTTACTTTTAAATTCTTCACCTAGTAAACGTAACTCTTCTTGTGTAACATCATTAATTTTATACATAAAATGGGTCATCCTTCCTTGCGGTATGCATGGAAGGATGACCCATTTAGTTAAATTTTATTCATTTCCTTAAGTTGATGGCTATGGCCCATATACGGACAGCTTATTTACATTATTATCATTATTAGGAGTGAGCAAGCAAATCACTTCAATGTCATCTTAATTTTAGTTTTTTCAACTCTTCTTCAGGGATATTTCTATGTTTGTAATGATTCATCCTATTAAAGGCAAGTAATGTAATCTTTAAAATCCTTCATTAACTAGCTCTTTTATCGAGTTTAATTTTGCAGAGAGCTCAATAAACCATTCTTCATCCCCTGTTAATAATGCAAGGTCTATAAGATATAGGATTTGTTCCTTATTTATTACCTTTGATTCAGGGAGTTTGTTAACGTGTTTACTAAAGAGTAAAATCGCTTCGTTCTTTGTGTACTTGTCGTCACGTTTCACAATGCTAACTGTAACCACATCTTCCACTTCATCAAGTGATACAATGTAACCAACTATGAATTCACCCTCATTTGATATTCCACGAACCCAATCTCCCGTTTTTAAAACATGATTATTATTTGACAACATACTTTTTCACCCTCTTATAAATATTTTTTGTAACGATAAAAAAGATATAAAAACCATTTTAAACTGTAATGTTTTTTATTACATTTAATTTTTAAGAACTCACGGCTACATAATAATTAAGCCGCTTAACGTTCTTGATTAATAAGGTCAACAACTTCTTTCATTGTATAATTCTTTAAATATTCACCTAGATGTTCTTCCGCACCTAAGAAAATAGCAAAAAGAACTTTCCGCATGTTCGAACCTACAATACACTGATCATTTGATTCTGGACACTTCGGCTGCAATGCACCTTCAGAGGTTATTTGATACATATTCCAAAGATTAATTTCACTTAAATCACGGGCAAAAATAAAACCTCCACCAGTTCCCTCTTTTGATTGTATAAACTTATGTTTTTTTAACAAACTTAGCACTTTTCGAATGCGTACTGGATGAACACCTGCACTTTCTGAAATAGCATTACTTGTTGACATCCGATCTGGCTGTAAAGCTAAATAAGTTAAACTGTGAATGGCCAAGGTAAAGTCGCTGTTCATTATTGTCCTCCTACGATAAAAAATATGATTTCTCGCTTAGTAACATACTGTAGCCATAAATATTACAGATAGGTTAGTCAAACGTTAAAATATATAAGAAACATACTTAGCATGAAAAAATAAATCCCTTTATATTCTATCAGAACTCCCCTATATCTCCTAACTTCATTTAACTTTTTAAGTTGCAAATAAATTTAAACAGTCCACTGTTTCTTAACTTGTTCTTCTGCCAATTGTTTAATTTTCGTCCAAATCGTATCTTTACTCACAATAACATTTGTGCGATAGTTTCTATCTTTATAATTAACTGTAACACATACTTCAATCACTTTTATTTCCTCCTTTCAAAATATTACTTATTAATTAGCCATTTTTTGCAATTCCATATTCAAAAATGTTCGAACGCTACGCGGTAAAAATTTTCGAATTTCATCCTCATTAAAACCAACCTGTAATCTTTTTTCATCCAGCATAATTGGACGACGTAACATTTGAGGATACTCAATTATTAATTTATAAAACTCATTAAGCGAAAGCGCCTCAATATTGATATTTAATTCCTGAAAAGTTTTAGATCTAGTTGAAATAATTTCAGTAGCACCATCTTCAGTTAAACGAAGAATGGATTTAAGTTCATCAACTGTAAGCGAATTTGATACGATATTTTTTTCGGTATAATCGATTTGATGTTCTTCAAGCCATGCTTTTGCTTTTCGGCATGAACTACAGCTTGCTGTCGTATATAAAATCACCATATTTTACACACACCTTTACTTTTTAAAATTATTATATAGATTATTGAAATGTATTAAAAAAAATTACAGTTTAGAATGAAATACACGTTATATTATTTATTCGAGAATATTTAATTTATCTGTTTTTTACAAACGATGGCAACTCACTTCTAAAAACTATACTGTAATTTTAAACTTTACAGTTCAATTAATCAACTGTTAAGTCTTGGGTACATTCCATTAGCGGAACAAATCATTTTCTTTTGTACGAGTGTTACAGCTAACCACTTCTTTAAAGTACATTTTATCCCACTATTTGAGTGCACCGCCTCAAAATTTGGCAAGAGCAAAAAAGCAAAGCGCGCACACTTTGCTTCTTACAAAATCTCTTTTAACTTTTTACCAATTACCCCCGCTAAATATTCATAACCTTGTCGACCAAAATGTAAACCGTCTTTTTCAGCATCTTCTACAAATTTTTTATAATTCTGTTCTTGAATCATCTCAGCATATAAGTTTAGAAAATAACTTCCTGTTTCCTTCGCCAATTCCTCTACTACGTCTGCATACTGACCAAGTACTTTATTGGTTCTATTCTGCTGGCGTTCTTCATCAACTGGTGCAGGACTAATAAGTAATACTTTTTCTGGTGAAATCATACTTACAATCTTCTCTAAATTGGCTTTGTATATTTGTAATGTTACTGGATCAAATAATACCGAATCATTCGTACCAAGAAAAACAGTTACAAAGTCTGGTTTATGGGATAGTACATCATCTTTAACCCTATGTAACGCATCGAACGTATTATCACCTGGAACACCCGCATTTACTACCTTCCAATTTGAAAACATCTCTTGCAGACGCGGTGTTAACCTCGGCGTTCCATCAAAAAACATTTCATCAGCTGTAATACTATCACCAAAGCATACTAACGTTTTCATAGAGCCAATTCTCCTTTTACGTACGAAATAACTTCCCTTCTACCGCCTTAATATATCTTTCAGCAGAACGTTCTACTGCCTCATTTGCATTCTCTTTCACTACTCGGTGAAACGCATTATATAAACGATTAAACTGTAATGGCTTCACGCGATTCGCCATTTCCTCTACTTTTCTCGCTGGTAATGGAATTAAGTTTGGATAACTGTACATGAAGCTCACCCACTGCCTATCCGCTACGACTTGAATAATGTCACCTGTTAACAAAATACCTTTCCTATCATTTCCTTCTTCCCAATGTAATACAGAACCGCCGCTAAAATGTCCTCCGAGACGATGAATAGTAATTCCGTCCGCTAATTGTAAAGACTCGCCAGACCAATAAATAATACGACTACTCGGGCGTACTACCCACTCTTTATCGTCTTCATGTATATAAATTGGTACATCAAACGTTTCTGCCCATTCTACTTGTGTTGAATAATAATGAGGATGAGATAGTGCTATCGCATCTAACCCGCCCCACTCCTTTATCTTCTCAATTGTCGTTTCATCTAAATAAGTAATACAATCCCATAGTAAACGATACGCTTCCGCTTTTACTACATATCCCGTTTGACCAATCGCAAATTCCGGTTTTGTCGTAATACTATAAAGCCCATTTTCTTCTTCTATCATTTCATTTTTATATGTGCCACTCGATTGCAAGTTTTCTAAAGTTGTCCAAGACTGCCCTTTCGGATTCACATATTGTCTCTCCTCATCACAAATAACACAACTTACCGGTTCTTCCACACTCGCTGCATACTGTACGCCGCACGTTGTACAAACGAAATTTTTCATAATAATTCCCCCTAATCCCTATATTTTTATTAAGCTGTTTTTTGTTGATAGTGATCTACTTTTTTATTTTCGATTAATAAACCTATTAGAGTCAGTAAATAGACAGCTGTAACTGACAATGGAATGACAGTAAATCCATTGTCTGCAAAAAGAATTCCGCAAACTGACGTGACGAATACAGTCCCTATTGACAATAAACCATAACTTTTACTCTCATAAATCCATACGTACGGTACGAAATGAACACCTATTAACATTGCTACTACAAAAGGTAACCACTCTGGAAATTGAAGATAGGCAAGTAATACAAACGGAATATTTAATACATTTATCCCGCCAATTAATCCAGCTAAAGTCCCTAGCGGATTTCCTTTCGCAAACATATCAATTTTTAATATGGCAGCTATCATTAAACCTAAAGGAAACACACAACCCATACCAATTAAATACACCCACACAACTTGCTTTTCAGAAAGAAGGATACCCGTTACACTCGCTACAATCCAAAACAAAATACCAGCTATTATAACAGGAACTCCCTTCTTCGTTTTTTGCGCTAAATCTTTTTTTGCTTCTGCTATGTTCATTTCACTATCTCCCCCCAACTATTTGTACTATAAAGCCGGATTGATTTCGTCCATCCAATAACGCCAAGCTACTAAATAATCTTCTAAATCTTTCGGGTGGTGCCTCAAACATGTATCTATACGCAAATATAATCCTATGACTATCTCCTCGTACAAATCTCGTTCTTGTTTATGAAATACACATTGTTTCATCACATAATTAATCGTTTCTTTCGTTATATCTTCCGGAGTTGAACAGAACGCGTAAATTAAGTCATATAAAGGATCTCCCAGCACTGGAAATGGATCAATTACTCCATGCAGCTCATTCTCTTGGAAGATAAAATTATGAAATCCGAAATCACCATGTAATAAAAATGGCTGATTTACTCCGGCATCCCTATTTGCTAGTTTAAGAACTGTTCTATACTCTTTCTCACTTATGTAACGTTTTACATTTTCATAAGCTGTTTTCACGTTTCCCGTTAAAAATTCATTCCAAGATTGAACCGGATTTTCTTTCCATCCCCAGCCATCTGCCTCTGGAACAATTTTATACTTATTAATAACTTCTTTTACAAGTGTACGAAGCGTACTTCGTTTATATCCTTGTTCGTACGACGTACTGCCTTCAAGGAAAGAATACACGAAATATGTATGGAAAGGTTCCTTATACAAAAGCTTTGACAATAAAGTATTCCCCTCATAAAACGAAAGAAAATGAGATTCTTCACGTATTACTTCCGCTTCATTCAGCTTTACTACATATTTTTCATCCAACAAATATACAGTACTTGTCGTTCCTCCGTTCAACACTTTCACACTATTTGGATAATGTGAAATCACTTTCTCCTTAACGAGTTGTGCAGCAATTATTGAAATGTCCATTTTCTCACCCTTTAATCCCGAAGATTCCCTTAATTAAAAAGACAACTTTACTATTATTTGACAAACAAATAGGAAACCCCTTCAAAAATCTTAATATAACAAAAATTCATTTACTTTTATATTTCAAAAATGAGGAAATACTAACAACAACGTTACATACATATAGGAGGACACTATGAAACCTGAATTTTTAAAAGCGGTACATGATGCCATTGGAAATGTCGAACACATTCATATAGAAGAAAGCGGTGCTGACAGCTTACTTATCCATCATGATGATGCACAGCAATTACAACAAGTCGCTAAAACGTTAGAAAACAACAATTTCCGCTCTGCTTTAAGAACAACTGGAGATGCTTCGTATATTGAGGTATTGAACAGATAATGAAAGTCCGGATGTATTCTGGGCTTTCTTTTTTTATCCAATTGTACTTATGTGTAGCAAACCATTTCATATTATCCATAAAAATCCAAATAGTTATTGAATACTTATAAAATCACACTTTACCACTTCAATTCCCCCACACCAGGCTCAATAAACTTCCCTGAAGCATCCCCATTTGAATCTATTACCCAATCATATATATTTTGTGCACCTTCAGCCGGAGTCATATTCGCATCAAAGGCACCAATGTCAGTCTTTAATTTTCCAGGATGAATTGCCGTTACACGAATTCCTTTACTTTCAAACTCTTGTTGTAAGCAGAGTGTTAACATATTTTGCGCTGCTTTAGCAATTCGATAGGAATAGGAGAACTGGCCTTGTGGAAATTCTTTGTTCGCCATTTTATATAATGATCCTAAGCGAGAGGACACATTTATTATTCTCGGATGATCCGATTTCTCTAAAGATACATATGTACCTTTTACAGCTCGAATTACACCTAAACAATGAATATTAAATAAGTCCGTTAACTCTTCTGAATTCGTACGTAAAACCTCAGTCTCCTTTCCAGTAATGCCAGCGTTATTTATAACTAGATCCAAATACTCTGTATATTCTTCGAGCTGGTTCTTAATTTGCTCCGTACTCTCATCAATCGATAAGTCTGCCAATATAGGAAAACATCTACAACTAAACATTTGCTTCAATTGCGTTACCGCAGCCTCAGTTCTAACTAACGGATAAACGACATGCCCATTTTCATGAAATATTTTGACTAGCTGTAACCCTAATCCGCGATTTCCACCTGTAATAAACACTCTCATATATCCATCTCCTTATTTTTATAATAAATAAGAAAATCCATCCACTTACCATTCTCTAAAGAAAACGCCTCTCTCTTACATTCAAAAGAAAAACCTGCTCGTTCCGCAAGGCGAACGGATGGCTCATTATCAACATGTATATGTAATTCAATTCTATGAAAATGAAGACTATTAAAAAATAATGATAACGCAGCTTTCACACTTTCCATGCCATACCCATTTTTCCAGTATTGATTATGTATGGAATACCCCATCATCGCCCATTGATAGTCCATACGTAAAATTTTTATAAGCTCTAGCTTTCCAATGTTAGCCCCGTCTTCTTTACGAAAAATACCTAATACATACATCTCATCTCGATGTGCTGCTTCATCAAACCCTCTTATCCATTCCGTGAACCATTCTTTTGTTGATGATGCCATAACTTGATAGCCATCGTCATATTTGTACTGCGATGGTAACCTCTTATGAAATCCATCGAACCAACTTTCATAATCATCATTTTGGAACGGACGAATCATAAGTCTCTCTGTCTCTATTTGTAATGGCGGCAGCTTCATTTATATCTCTTCCTTTAATTATTGATTGAATATTCTTTATCATCTTACAAGAAATAGAAAATCTAGTAAATTATTATGTTTTTGATGAACAGAGCTCTGTCAAACTACAATGCCGATTTTTAAGACATACAAAAAGGAAACCCCGTTCTGAAGGGTTTCCTTTTGCCATCACACTACCAATGTTATCTATGATTTAAAAAGGTATATTCTGTCTTTAATATTCCATAAACATCGACATCTTCATATGTATTTAATAAAAGTCTATTCTGTCTCAATGTGCCTTCTTTACACAAACCCGACTTTTCTAACACCTTAATCGATGATCTGTTTCTGGAAATAGCAGATGCCCAAATTTTATTTAGACCTAATTCAATAAAGCCAAAATGAATCATTCTATTTACAGCCTCGGTTGCAAAACCTTTCCCCCAATAATTCTTACCAATCCAATAACCAAGCTCACCTCTATTGTTACCTTTGTCAATTCTTAGTGTAATTGTACCTACAATTTCTCTTGATTCTTTAGAAATGATTCCTAAAGGATATTCGATTCCTTGCCTCATAATTTCTGGTTGCATATCGACCCAATCTTGCGCGAACTCCAATTTATATGGGTGTGGAAGCCCAAGAATATTGGCTAATTCCTTGTCATTAGCTAATTCTTTAATTCTACATACATCATCATTGGTAAAAGGTTCTATACATAAATTCTCAGATTCTAATTTTATAGCCACATTTTCTCCCCCTTGTACTGAAATTAATTAACTTCCTTTATTTTCAATATTACACTAAAAATAAACAAAAAGTTTCAAATATTAACAATATCCACTAACAGAATCATAAACAAAAAATCCAGCTATGCTTTGTACATAACTGGATTCCTCATCATCTAATCACTTTTTATTTTACAAGTACACCTTCTCTTAATTCCCTCTTCAATACTTTCCCTAACGCATTTTTTGGTAATTCTTCCATAAATACAACTTCGGGTATTTTATAACTTGCTAGTTTTTCTTTACAGTGCTGTATAATTTCTTCTTCCGTTAAAGGCGTTTGCATATCTTTTACAATGTACGCTGTCGGAATCTCTCCCCAAAAGTCATCCGGAACTCCAACTACCGCAACTTCTAAAATACCATGTAGTTCATGAATGACATCTTCTACTTGATCTGGATATACGTTATCACCACCACGTATGATAACGTCTTTATATCTTCCCATAATATGCAGGAACCCGTCGTCATCTATCATGCCAGCATCGCCCATGTTAAACCAATTATCTTTTACTACCTTCTTTGTCGCCTTTTCATTATTCCAATACCCTTTAAACATGTATGGACTTCTTACATGAATCTCTCCGACTTCATTTGCTATTAGTTCATCACCTGTTTCTGGATGAACAATTTTTAACTCTACATGTTTCAGTGTTTTCCCTACAGAAGACATCTTTTCTTTTCCCATCATTGGATGCCATGAAGTTACAACCCAACCTTCTGTACTCCCATAGCCTTGCACCATATAAATTCCTTTTTCCATATATTTTTGAATAAGTGTTTCTGGCACTTTTGTACCACCGCTTTGTGCTACTTTAAAAGTTGAAATGTTTCGTTCCTTTTTATTTAGCTCATCAAGCATGTAGCTATAAACAGCTGGGAACGCAAGCATCGTCGTAACCTTCTCTTCTTCAATCTTATCCCAAATAAGAGTAGGATTCGAATCAGCTAAGAAGATCATCGTAACACCATGATAAATACAATTTAAAATAGACAGCACGCCACTCATATGAAATAAAGGATGCACGGATAAAAAGCGTTCACCTGCTGGAAATTCTCTTTGGCCCGCAATTTCAGTAAAATAATGATGTAAGTTTTTATGTCCAATTACACATGCTTTTGCCTGTCCAGTCGTTCCTGAAGTAAATAAGTAAATCGCATCATCATCTTCATGAACTTCTACGTTCGGTTCTGTCATTGGCTGTTCTTGTAATGTTACTTCAAATGTACCAAAGCCTTCTTCTGTCGTTTTAATTACATAAGGAATTTCTTTAACAGCATCAATCTTTAGAACTTCATGAAATTCTTCATCAATAACTAATACTTTTAATTTTGCTTCTTTTACAATCGTTTCTAATTCATACGCAGTAAGCTGATGATTTAGCGGAAGACATACAGCTCCAATTTTTAAACTTGCCATCATAACGCTTGGAAACGGATGATTATTTTTGCATAGTATTCCAATGCGATCCCCTCTTTGTACACCGTTCTGTAACAAATAGTGTGCAAGCTGATTTACGCGTTCATTATACTGTTGAAACGAATACCTTTTCTCTCCGCCTACAAGCGCTTCCAAATTTGGTGACAGCATTGCTCTTTTTTGTAATAATTTTTGTATCGTTCTCAAGTAAAACTCCCCTTTATATATGTTAGGTTTTTTATTTTACCAGATTAACTATTAATTTACTAAAGATTACACTTAGTGAATATAAAATCAATAAAAATAGCCATCTACTTAACAAGTAAATGGCTATTCCCTTTTATATATTAGAATACTGCTTATTCATCACATATCGTACATACTCAGGCGCACTTTTATCAATCTCTTCATCACTTAATTTATATTCGGCACCATATAAATAAAATGAAGGTATAAATTTCATGTCTGTATATAAGCACGTAGCTTGAAATGGTTTCGTCAACTCATCCATCGTAATTCCGCTATTTTCATAGTCTTTTTCTAATCCACCTATAGAAATAGCTAAACCAAATTCTTTCCCCTTCACTTTATCTCCTTTTGATCCGTACGCAAATCCATATGTTAATACATCATCAAACCATTTTTTTAATAATGGTGGTGCGCTATACCAGTAAAGCGGAAATTGAAATATATATCGGTCGTGTTCTACTAACAGCTTTTGCTCTTCTTCCACATTAAACTCCCAATTCGGTGCCACTTTATACAATTCATGCACCGTAATTTCATCCGAATGTTTCTCAAGTTCTTCTATCCATCTTTTATTAATTTTTGATTTTTCAATATCAGGGTGTGCTACAATTACAAGTGTTCTCATCATTTCCCATCCCCTTTTCAAATTATTCAATCCTTTACGTATTAGTATGAGTGAGTCACATATAATTGAAAAGTACGTACTTTAAAGTGCTATAGGAACCTTAAAGTACCTTTGGAGGTGTTATATGAATCAAAATGAAGACTGCCCAATTGCAACGACACTTGATGTAATCGGCGGAAAATGGAAAGTTCATATTTTATGTGTTTTGATGGATGGAAAAATGCGAACAAATGAAATCCGGCGAGAAATCCCAAACATTACGCAAAAAGTTCTTACACAACAACTTCGGCAACTTGAAGCTGACGGGATTATCCATCGTACTGTATATCAAGAAGTACCACCAAAAGTTGAATACACAATAAGCGAGTACGGGAAATCTTTAATGCAAATTATGGATGAACTATGTGAATGGGGAAAAGATCATCAAATCAAAAGATTACATGACTAAAAAAACGTACCCATTTCTTTACAGACTAGCGGGAACGGCACATCACTATCAAGCTAACAAAAAGACCTTAATAAGAAAGCTTTCATTTTTACAGTCCATTTAAAATTTAGCTTGATAGTGATACGGCAAGACCCAAATAAAGAAATACATTAGACAAATAGAAAAACAACAACAAATACGACTAACGTTACTAAGAACATTACAGTTACTGAAGTGCTTTCTTTTGAAGTCTAAACAGTCACCCTTTAAGCTAAACTTAATAATATCGCTTTTGTACGGTTATCCGTTACTTCATAATAAATTTCTAATCCTTTCCGAGTACCTGTAACGACTTTAGTAGCTTTTAGTTTAGATAAATGTTGACTAATTGTACTTTGAGGCATTTGTAATGTTTCATACATTGTCGTTACGTTAATAGGACCTTTTGCAAGCATTATTTTTACTAATGATAAACGGACCGGATGCGCCAGCACCTTTAATACTTCAGTGATTTCTTCATACATTTCTCTCATATTTTTTCTCTCCTTTTATATAACTATTAATGATATCCATATATATAATTCGAAAGGATATACGATTTTATGTCCGTCATTTTAAAAAAATATTAAAAAATCTCTTCAGATGGAGGGAATCCTCCCTATTCTATAGATTATTCTTTCACTCGATATTATCTGGTAGGGGCCTTCCTTACTGAGACCCTCTGCCGTTGCTCCCTTGCTGGTGCCCATTATTCCCTTGCGATTCTCTTCCGTTGTTTCCTTGACCATTTCCATTATTCCCTTGCGACCCTCTACCATTGTTTCCTTGGCCATTTCCATTATTCCCTTGCGATTCTCTTCCATTGTTGCCTTGACCATTTCCATTATTCCCTTGCGATTCTCTTCCGTTGTTTCCTTGACCATTTCCATTATTCCCTTGCGATTCTCTTCCATTGTTTCCTTGACCATTTCCATTATTCCCTTGCGATTCTCTTCCGTTGTTTCCTTGACCACTCCCATTATTCCCTTGTGATTCTCTTCCGTTGTTTCCTTGACCATTTCCATTATTCCCTTGTGATTCTCTTCCGTTGTTTCCTTGACCATTTCCATTATTCCCTTGCGACCCTCTACCGTTATTCTCTTGCTGGTGCCCATTATTTCCTTGCGAGCCTCTTCCGTTATTCTCTTGCTGGTGCCCATTATTTCCTTGCGAGCCTCTTCCGTTATTCTCTTGCTGATTCTCATTATTTTCTTTTATCTGCTTCGGTTGTTGTTCCTTATATTGCTTTTGTTCTATATACTCTTTCTTCTCGTTGCTTTCTTCTTTTACAGGAGGTGCGTCCGATGATGCATCAGAAGATGACTTTTGTTGTTCTTGATTAGACGGCAGTACAGGTGGAGTAAGCGATTTTTTCTTCTCATTCTCTTGTTTTATATAAACGCCCGTTCCAACTCCTGCTTTCTTGGCATCCTCCCGCATTTGCATCGTACTGCTTTGATATTCAACTGTAATATGTTTTATCTCATACTCTTTCTTTAATTCTTGCAAAGCTTTTTCCAACTGTGGTTCTAGCGATTTGTCCTTTGCAACAGCTGTTAGCATAACTTTCTTATCATTTGTTAAGTACTTATCCTCTTGACTCTGCTTTATAATAGTACGTATTACATCTTGCAGATGCTCATTTTCCCATCCTTTCATTTCTTTTAAAATACGCCTTCCGTCATCATTACAAGCCCGTAAATCTATAACACGAAGATCCTCCGTTACGCTCGCCTCTAAACTTGGATTTATATCAACTGAGACATAAGCAAACACTTTTTCTTCTGGTTGATTGTAGAAAAACAGCAATACGCATAGAAAACCAGCAACAATGACTGTTGTAGGCTTTAAGAAAGGTGGTATTGAAAAACGCGGAACTCTTTGTTCTTGTTTGTTAAACGAGATTTCCTCTCCTATCATGTATGGGTGCGCTTTTCTTTTAAATGTAATAAACTCTCCATTTGGAGTTAAAACAACTACGTTTTGCTTTTTTATATCCATCACAATTCCTTTATTCATCATGCTTTTCCCCTCTTATGTAATCAAGAATATATGTATAGTTGTTTGCAAAAATAATGCACATTGCAATAATGTATTTTCTATGTCGTTCCAACGTTTTACGACTTACCCTAACACGTGGTTCAATATCTTTTAAGGGTAATTTTTTCTTTCGGAAGAGCTCTTCCATCATTTCCTCTTCTTTTATAATAATCTTCACAATTTCTATTAGGTGCTCACGCGTATCACGATGCTTAGGAGATTCTTTAGCAAGCTCTGAAAATGTGATTTTAAACTCAGCTAGCACACTTTGAAAATGAAGAATTTCCTCCTTACGGTTACTGTTTTCCATCTCTTTCATATACTCCGTGAGCGATACTTGCATTTCTAACATTTCCTCTTGCTCATCTTCTTTTAAAAAGACAAAGTTATGTTTAGACTCCTTACGTATATAGTCAATTACATCTCTTTTTATAAGAAGATCAGCAAACGCTAAAAAAGATTTCCCTTTTTTATATGAATACTGTTCAATTGCTTCGTTAAACGCAAACAGTCCAATACTATATTCATCATCCTGTTCTGTAATATATCGGCGACAGACAGACGATATTGATTTTCTAATAAAAGGCTGATACTGTACGATAAATGCTTCCTTATCTCCTCCATTGTTTTGTATGTCACATACGATATCTTCTATTTTCGGTTTTCTTAGGATCTTCATTACTAAACTCAACACTAGTAATCTCCCAGCCTCCTTCAAATAGCAAAAAGGTCACTAAACAAGTGACCATTCAACCACATTTTGTTAGTACTTTTCTTGAGGTTTGTCCTCTTGCTGTTACTTATATTTTTCGAGACTAACTTTTTTCACCGTTTTCCTAATGATTGCTCTTTTCTCTCGACACTATAGTTAAGCCTATATTTTAATGTACTTTCTTATTTTCTTCCGCTTGTTTTGCTTACTCTTTTTCTATTTTATCTGCAATACTTGAATAACTCTTCTCTATACCATTGGTAATTTCATCCTTTTATTTCGGATGCCCACTTAACCTAGTAATTTATTAACACTTCAATGTTCTTTCATCATCATTTTTCTTCTATTAATTTTCTTCACTAATATATATTCGGAGGAATACAAAGTTTTATGGGGGTCAAAAAATATTTTTTATAAAAATATATATTTATTTCAAAAATAAAAACCATTGATTTGAAAAAGGCTAATCAATGGTTTTCTTTTTATATGCCTCTGATACCTTTGTAATTAAATCCAAACATTTCCTACTGTACTTTTCTTCATTATGTGCAGGGATTATAACAGAAAACTACATATCTGTTATACATAACATATATCGAAATTTATTAAGTTATATTATAAAAAAAATACCTAAAACAATATGAACATATTAATTTAAATGTATTAGGGCTCTTGCCACATCTCTATCAAGCTAACAAAACAAAAATTGAAGTTGTATGAGTTTAGATTAATAACGATGTGTTGGGTCTCTCTATAAAAAAACCACAGTTTACACCTAAACTGTAGTTTTTCAACGTACAAGGAATTACATAAATCATTAGTTGGCTGTCTAATGATTTATCAGTATCTGTTTCTAGTTTTTTAACTCTATAATAGATGCAAGGCTAATTGCTTACAGTATGAAACCAAGGCAATTGTTTAACATATGTATCGCCATGACATATGCAAGGGATCTTTTAGAAATCAGATAAGCAATAGTAAGTATCACCGCGCCTGGTAAATAAATGGCATAATCCGAAAGCTGGTTCGTATGAAGGAATGTAAAGATTAGAATCGAAATGATAGATGCAATAGCAGTACCAATATAATGTGAAAAGCGATTTATTAAAATATGACGAAACACAATTTCTTCAAGTATTGGACCCAGAATACCAAATACAAGCAATGTAAATATAAGAGGTACCTCCGCACCTGCTTCAAGGAGTTGTTCTTGGTTCTCTGGCTGACCAGTTGCTAGAAAATGCATAATAGAATTCTCAATAATTATCATAAGTAAAACCACCATAGGAATACTTACTATTTTCAAAAGTGTTTTCTCTTTAAAATATGCAAAACTCTCAATAATTTCGTTCTTAAATAAAATTATTCCAACAATAGCAGGTACAGTAAAACCGATGGCACCAAGAGCAAATTCTGATTCAACTAAATTGTTGTTAGTTAAAAGTGATATGCCAAATAATATGAACAAACCCATTTGAAATGGTAAGAACAGTGTTAAAATTACTAGCATAATAAGTTCTTTTTTATTCATTTTTATAAAGTTCATTTTATTATCCTCCTAATTAAATTACCTACAATCTTTGATTTTTCTTTCTGCATAAAGTTCTCCTTCCAAATATATTCATATAATTCACCGAACCGGACCGTTCGGTTCGGTTTCAGTGTTCAATAATACTATATGTTTCTAGTTTTTTAAACCCTTTTTACAAAGTATTAACAAAAAATATGTTAAAAACCAAATATATTTATTTCTCAGTTGCTTATTTACAATCAAATTCCAGTAATTATTAATGATTAATCGTTTATAGAATGGAGTGAAAGTGGGAGTAGCCCGCCCCCTTTAGCTTTAGTTTTAGCTAATCCTATTAATAAAAATTAGATATAATAGTCATATGTTTATACATTAAAATTAACGATATTTTTACTTATTCTATGATTTTAGGTAAAATTAGTTGTATAATATGACTGAATTAACCAATTGGTCATATTATAATTGACAGAAAATTCATTCGAATAATATAGATAATATAATTTAATTAACCTCAAACTGTATTGTTTTAAGTTCCCATAAGATAGGGATTGATAAAATATTTTTACTTTAAACTTATTTTTACTTACAATAAAAATTCAAGAAAAATCATAGTAAAAATCACCTTAAATATTAAGTTCGTTTTATTAGGAGGGCCACAAAGCATGACTAAAGTTGATAAGGTAAAAGAAAAGATTATTGAAACATCTTTATATTTATTTAATACTAATGGGATAACTTACACATCCATCCAGGATATAATGACAGCTACTGAACTATCTAAAGGAGCTATTTATCGTAGATTCAAAAATAAAGAAGAAATTGTCCTTGCTGCCTACGACAAAAGTGGTGAGATTATGTGGGGGCATTTTCATAAAGCAATGGAAAATAAAAAGACAGCAATCGATAAAATTCTTGCAATTTTCCTTGTATATCAAGATGCAGCTAATAATCCTCCTATTGCTGGAGGCTGTCCATTGCTTAATAGCGCAATTGAAAGTACTGGAGTATTTCCAGAATTACAAACAGCAGCAGCAAAAGGTTATGATGATACAGTAATGTTAATGGCTTCTCTCATAAAAGAAGGAATAGAGAAACATGAACTTAAAGAAGATATAGACATTAGATCGCTCGCTTCTTTTCTTGCATCTTCAATGGAGGGCGCTATTATGGCAAGTCGAGTATCGAACGATAATATACACCATCAATATTTTATTGAACAAATAAAACATCATCTTCTCACTTATTCTAGATAAGTGAGAACTTGCATTGCTTTTATTCCATTTTTAATAGCCTTAAATTGAATAAACCCCTCTCATAAAAAGTATTTTCTGTTTATGAGAGGGGTTTATTCATATATTTATATAAAAACTGACTTATCGCTAGTAAGTAGGAATTTCATTTATCATTGTATATTCTTCACATACCTCTCCTTTTTATCCTACCCTTAAAATAAAAAATGACATTCCTGCCGTAACATTAAAATAGACCTTCAAATTTTTAGATACTCCTACTGTCGGCGTTCAAAAGCAAGACGTACAGCAAGACCCGTCAACACACTTGCCATAAGCCAACGTTGTACTCGCAGCCACGTTGGGCGTGTGCTAAACCATGTTGCAATTTTACTTGCTGTAAACACAATTAGAAGGTTGACTATAAAACTAACAGTGATTTGCGTAAGGCCTAAAACTGCACCTTGTATAAGTAACGATCCCTTCTCAGGATCTTCAAATTGAGGTAACAGTGACACATACAAAATAGCAATCTTTGGATTTAGAAGATTAGTCATAAGCCCCATCAAAAATAATTTCCGTGGTGGCTCATTAGAAATAGTACGAGGTTCCATAATAGAAGTAGCACCCGGTTTTATCGAATTCCAGGCGAGCCAAAGTAAATAAGCAGCACCTGCCCATTTGACTGCTTCGTAGACAGCGGGTACTGCAAGGAATAGCACTGTAAGTCCGAACATTGTTGCGATTATATAAAGTGAAACTTTAATCAGTGGGGGGGTGTTCATCCCCCACTGATTATTAGTTGAACCAATCGGACTTTTATGGGCAGTTGATCCCCCACCTAAATTCTTTGCTTTCGCTGAATTTTGAGGTGGGGGTCTTACTGCCCATTAAAGCGGGATAAATTACAAATCCGAGCATAATGCCCAAGAGAGAAATAAATCCTGCCATACGTCCTTGCGTAATGGAACGAGAGATAAGATAAATCATATTAGGCCCAGGTGAACAAACCATGCTAAGTGAAACAATTACAAACGCTAACAAAGTACTAAAGCTGACCATGAATCTTCCCCCTTCATGTTACATAAAACTTCCTATTGTAAATCTTATCATGCCTGTGGAAAGAAAAGATCAATTAAGTAAAGGTTTAAAAGTACCCTATCCATAGTGATACTGCAGCAACTACTAACAAAGCAAAACAAATTATGATATTTCGAACCCACTTCTGGATATCATCAAAATACCGTTCTATAAATATAGCGTTGATATAAACGATAAGAAATAGAACAACGAAAGTAAAAGACCCCAATTTATCGTTGAATTTTTCATTGGTATACGTGCTTACATGAAGGAATAGAAAAACAAACACTACTATGAATAGCTCAAATATCCGTCTTTTATTCAATCTGCCACCACCTTACATTAATTTCCTTTTATTCCATTTTATCAGAACATAATGTGTAGCAGTATATGAATATTATATTCATGTCAAAAAGGCTAACAATTCAAAATTGTTAGCCTCTACTTTCCATATTCGTACCTTTTATCACTTTACTTCCTAACAACTGGGATCCACATTTCACCAAATACTAAGCCGTCTCTTTGCCCCATCTCAACTGTTGTATTTGGCCCACCAACATAAGCAAAATCTGTTGCTTCTCGTAAAGCTTGACCGAAGGCGATGCCAGTCAGCTTATTACTTAGCTCTTCAGCCTTTTTATCTTCCCCTTTCACTACTAAGTATTCTCCCTTCGGAAACTGGATCACTCTAGATTCTTCTTCTATTTGTGCTTCTGTCATGACACCAGCATAATACATCATCTTGTTATTCACTGCTTCGCTCACAGAAAAAATGTATTCGTTTGTAGCTAGAGATTTTAAAGTGTCCAACCTTCCATCTTCTTTAACAGCTGACCAAAAGTCTTCCTTTTCTTTATTGATTCCAGCAAAGTCTGTATAGTCACTCTTAATTTCAGTTCCAATACCTAACACAATAAAGCTATCTTTTTCTTCTATCGTATAATTTTTCATATTTAATACCTTCCTTTTTTTAAAATGAATCAAACGATTTATCTTTTCATCTGATGAGTTTATAATAACTTTAAATCATGTCAAAAAATGATACTGTTTAGGAGACTCCAATGAAAAAAGTTGAACGGATTAATACAATTATGCGGTATATCAACAATCGCTCTCACTTTACAATTACTGAAATCATCCGAGAATTTAACATATCACGATCGACAGCTATTCGAGACATTAGAGAAATTGAAGCTATGGGCATGCCACTTGTCGCTGAAGTTGGGAGAACTGGTGGATATTTTGTCATGCATAATTCTATCCTGCCCGTTGTTCGTTTTACTGATAACGAAGTCAAAGCTCTTTTTATTGCCTTTATGGCTACAAGAAACCAACAACTTCCCTATCTAAAAAGTCGCCAATCTTTAGCCGAAAAGCTACTAGGTCTCATTTCAGAAACCCAGCAAGATGACCTTGTTCTTTTAAATCAACTTTTTCTTTTTGAAGGGACTAACCCTCATAATCCCGACCTACTTGAGCTTTCTGACCTCCCTCACCCTATGTTAGAAAAACTCATCCAAATCCTTCTTTCCGATAGACATTTATTGATTACCGTCAAAGAAGAAGAAATCAAGTCTTATCCAATTTATCTATTACACCTTTATCAAGAAAAAAGCCATTGGATCATTGAAGGGTTTGACTTAAAAGAAGAAAAGAAGCTGATTTTTCCTGTCGATGACCTCATCAATATTGAACCGTACACAACGAAAAAAAGGTTAAGTAAGAAAAAGATTTTAGAAGAACTAAGTAGGAAGGACGAAATAATCAATCTCGTACTTGAGTTAGGACCGAAGGCGATTGCCCAGTTCAAAAAATACCACCCTTTCAAAGTTTCAATATCTTACACAAACCCTTACCAATCTACAGCCATTTTAAAAACATTTATCGATGTTAATAATTCCGATAAACTGACAGAGTTAGCAAATTGGCTGCTTTTCCTAGGGAAGGATATTACAATCAGGGAAATGCCTGAAGAAGTATTAAACGATTTACAAGAGCGACTATCCTTATATTGCCCTTGAGCGATAATCCGTTAAATCAAAAATATTGAGTTTAATTCGTTAACAGTTGCCCATATTTTTTACCGTGAGAGCACAATACATAATAAAAGCATGGAAAACCTCCCGTGCTTTTTCAAATATATATAATTTCGAGTGACTTAATTCACTTATCCTAACTGACGTTTAAATGCTTTACTAGCGAAAAAGTAAGAGATGATCATGATGCCTACGCACCAAATGAGTGCAATCCATATATCATTGCCAACAGTACCGTTATATAAAAGGGCACGAATCGCATTCACGATTGAAGTTACAGGCTGATTCTCTGCAAACGCACGAATAATTTTTGGCATCGTTTCGGTAGGTACGAAGGCCGAACTAATAAATGGAAGAAAAACGAGTGGGTACGAGTATGCTGTCGCCCCTTCCATAGACTTCGCTGTCAGCCCTGGAATGATAGCTAGCCATGTTAGCGCTAGCGTAAACATCCCCAGTATTCCAGCTACTGCAAGCCAATCTAGCATATTAGCACTAGAACGAAAGCCCATTAAGAGCGCAACAAGCATAACCACCACGATAGTAAGCACATTAGCAACAAGAGAGGTTAAAACGTGAGCCCATAATATCGATGAGCGCTTAATAGGCATCGTAATGAATCGTGCCATTAGCCCACTCTTTATATCTGTAAATAATCGTACAGAAGTGTAAGCCACACCGGATGCGATGGCCATTAGCAAAATTCCCGGCAATAAATAATTGACGTAGTTATCCGTTCCTGTCTTTATAGCCCCACCAAATACGTAAACAAACAATAGCATCATCATAATCGGTGTAATCGCTACAGTAATAATTGTATCTGGACTACGCATAATATTACGCATTAAGCGCCCTAGTAATACCCCTGTTTTACTTTTCATTTACATCTCCCCCTTTTTACCGATAATCGCAAGGAAAATTTCTTCCAATGTCGGCTGCTTCTCGATATACTCCACTTTAGCTGGCGGGAACATCTCTTTCAGTTCAGTAAGGGTACCTGTCGTAATAATTTTTCCGTTATGCAAAATTGCGATACGATCTGCTAGTTGTTCGGCTTCCTCTAAGTACTGAGTCGTGAGCAAGATAGTTGTGCCGCTGCCAGCAAGTTCCTTAACTGTATTCCACACTTCGATCCGCGCTTCAGGATCAAGTCCAGTCGTTGGTTCGTCAAGAAAAATAACTGCTGGTGCCCCGATCAAACTCATCGCGATATCAAGTCGGCGCTTCATCCCGCCGGAATACTGATCAGCTCTTTGGTTGGCCGCATCTGTCAGGCTAAATCTTGCAAGTAGATTGTCAGCAACTTGGGCGGGACTGGAAACACCACGTAACTTGGCAATCATTATCAAATTTTCCCTCCCAGTAAGCATGCCGTCTAAAGCTGCGAACTGTCCTGTCAAACTGATGCTTTGACGAACATGATCTGATTGACGCTGGACGTCAAAACCGCAAATACTTACTTCACCATCATCTTGTTTCATTAACGTCGAAAGGATATTGACCGTTGTCGTCTTTCCCGCTCCATTTGACCCTAGCAGCGCGAAAATTTCGCCACGCTGCACCTCAAAATCCACACCCTTTAAGACTTCTTTATCTTTAAAAGATTTTTTTAACCCTATTATAGAAATCGCTGCGTTGCTCATACTTTTTCCCCCTTATTAAAATAGGTTACCTACACCCTCTATTTAGTATCACCGATAATCTGTATTACTTAGTAGTGATTTAAAAATATAACTGAATAGCGATGGCGGCATTTCACATTGGTAACCAGCTAATCAGTCGGTATGACTTATTCCACTTATTTTTTTCTCAATTTCTTCATAATGCTTTCATTCAAATCTTCACGATACTTGGAGACGTACGTTTTCGCATTTGCCACAAGTTCATCAGCAAAAGATGCTACGTCCTCCCCAGTAATATCAAGCACTTGTCTGCCTTCCGCTGCACCAGCTTCAAACAAATCGATTAATTCATACTGTATGTGCAGCATATCCATCCCATTACCCGTTGAGAAATTCCACATGTAGTTTTGAATTTTCTTAAACACAAACTGATAATCTTCCGGTAGTGCTCCAACACGTGCCATCATCATTTTGTACTCTTTTTTATCACCAATTAATTTTTTAAACATTTCCAACATCTTATTTTCCTCCTTTTTTATAAAGCAGAACAAGGAACTCTCCAATTATGGGCCGAAACATTTTATATTATGAGGCTAGTTTGACTTCAAGACGTTAATTTTTGAAGATACAAAATCCCATTTTTTCCAAAACAATTCAAGCTCCTGACGGCCATCCTCATTTAATGAATAAAACTTACGAGGCGGTCCCATATCTGATGGCTTCTTTTCGATATTTACAAGCTTTTTCTTTTCTAATCGTACGAGGATAGTATAAACCGTCCCTTCTACAACTTCAGTAAACCCAAGATCATTCAGGTGGCGGGTAATCTCATAGCCATACGTTTCACGGCGGCTAATGATTTCCAGTACACACCCTTCCAGTGAACCTTTCAGCATTTCAGTTAAATTTTCCATGTCCTGATCCTCCTTTACCCCCTATTCTGTCTGACTTATATTCAGTATCACAGAGTACTAAGGCGAATTTTTACTGAACAGTTTTTGAGTGAAATCACACTATTCAGTATTACTTATTACAACTACATTGTATGACTAAGTAGCGATGAATGTCAACTCAATTTTCAAAAAAATTTAAAATCCGCTTTACCCTACCGGATACAACCTACTTTTTTAGCTTACTATCCATATAGCTAGTAAGCTAAAAAAGCTCTTACAACAAAAATATGTACATTTTTGTTGTAAGGGCCATCAACCTAGCAAAACAGAAATGCTCCAAACCGAAAAGATGAGAGCATCTCTGTTTTATATATTTAACCTTATTTCCTTATTTATATACAGCTAGCTTTTATAATAGTTGTTCTTTTATAATCAGTCATTCGCTTGCAATATCAGCTCTTTTTTTATTGTTTCTATACCGATATATCTTTTTTCACGATATAAATTGTTTCTCACTACAATTTCCCATACACATAATACATAAAGGCAAGTGCGATTAGAGAAACTTCCCAAAGATTAGCCGTACATGATACAAGGCCCTAAAATACAATTCTGCTAGAAATTTTTTCTTTTTTATTTTATTTGGATAGTTGATTCACAACACTATCTAAAAATTCTTCTACCTTTTCTTTTGATGTATCCGGCGCGTGATAACCAATCGTAAATGTAAGTCTTTCATTATAAGAGCTTGCTCCCATTGAAAAGAATGGTGCATACATAATGGGTGATGTCATATACCCGTCCTTAGCTTGAATTTCACCAAACTGAATAGGTTCATCAGCAATCACTCCGAAATTTGTCAGTAACGGCAACGCCATCCCCATTTGTACAGCCTGTTCGTATTGCTGATTATACATTTCCTTCACCATAGATAGCTTCATATCTGCCAGTAGCTCCATTCCTGCTGCTGAAGAAAGACCTGGATTTTGAGACTTTATTTTATCCATTGATTGTTTAACTCGAACAAGAGTCTGATTAAATGTTTCATCGTCTTCCATTTTAATCACTGGCATTTCCATACCAGATAAGTTGCAAATAGCACCAGTTGTATAATTAGGCAGATATCTACGTAAATCAATTGTCAAACCAATCATTTTTTCTGCGGTGCGAGGTTCTGCATACACAGTGAAATGTGATAAAGCTCGGAAGTATGCAGTCATGATTACATCATTCAAGGTAGCCTGTTGTTCTTTTGTCCATTGGGTTAGACGTAAAGTTTGCTCATGGCTCAACCGCCTTACGGATATCTGGGGGAATTTATTTTTGTTAGGTTGAGATGGAAAAGACCATAACGATGCCTGTTGTTCTTTGTTAGGACGATACGCACTTTTTATGTCCGATACTCCAGCATATTTGAATACATGTGATTGATCCCGACAACTCTCATTTCCCTCACCAAATTCCTTTATAATTTGATTCTTAGATCGTCCCAATGAAAGGTGAGTATATATTGTTCCAAGTAATTTAATATATTCCTTGACTCCTGCACCATCTGAACATAGATGAGATAATTTCAGAACTAACATATCTGTTGTAGTGCCCCGTAATAATTTTGTTTGAACCATAGGCCCATGAATACGATCACCAGGTCCCTTAATAAAATCTATCGCCATTATTTCAATTTCTTGATTATTTCCTTCTGCAAAAAAGCAAACAGATGAGTTAGTGTCAGATGAATGTTCCTCCCAGTAAGGAATATCATTTTCTACAAACCGACTATTCAAAACTGGCTGCAATTGTAACGTTATCCCTACTGATTCTTCAAGTATTTCCTTTGATATACCTACAGGAAAATAAAGAACTGCATTAATTTGTTGATCTGCAGAATAAAGACCTAATACATAATTCATTCGATCTTGAGGTGTTACTGAATACTTTCTTTGTTCCATAATCCCGTCCCCCTTTAGGATTTTTTGTATACCCCTATTTTCCATATGCTTGTAACTTTTCTAACCATTTTTCTTCAAGAGCTAATAACACTTATTTTTTGAACTTTTTAACGAAATCATCTTCTCCGTATTGGTTTCATTCTTCTTGCAGATGATATATCCACCATTCCCTTAACATTATCCACCTTAAAAACCAAACAAAAATAAGTTAAGTTTGAATATACATAAACATTTTATAATAATGTTTATCCATTATCAACAAGACAAATGAATCATTTTTATATCTGTAAATAAAAAACAATATATTCAAGGGCTACTTCATACTAAAAGGTTGATAAGCATGTGGTGGATACTTTAAAAATTTTATAAAATCATGAAATTTATAGATATAGTAGATTCTCTTTATTAATAAAATAAATCATTTGTATGTACGTTTATTCACGCACATACAAATGATTTATAAAGGCATAATTAAATGCAAACATCTTTTCTGTTACGATAGCATCATTTCCATATCTTCTGCTGCATTTGTAATCAGTTTCAAACCGAATGTTTCTTGTAATACATCAAGCACGCCAGGTGAAATAAATTCAGGCGCCTTTGGACCGATGCGAATATCTTGAATACCAAGACTAAATAGTCCAAGTAAAATGGCAACCGCTTTTTGTTCAAACCATGATAGGACAATACTTACTGGCAATTCGTTCACTTTGCATTGAAAAGCATCCGCTAAAGCTGCTGCTATTTTCACTGTAGAAATTGAATTATTGCATTGCCCTAAATCAATGTAACGCGGAATCTCTGTACCAGGTACAATACCGTAATCCACATCATTAAAGCGGAATTTCCCGCAAGAAGTCGTTAAAATAACGGTTTCTTGCGGAAGAGACGTTGCTAATTCACGATAATATTCTCCGCCTTTTCCCGGGGCGTCACAACCTGCGATGACAAAGAAACGCTTAATCTTTCCTTCTTTTACTGCCTCAATAATTTCTGGAGCTAATGATAATACTGTATTATGATGGAACCCTGTTACTAACTGCTCATCCGACTCCATATGTACTTCTGGAAGTTCTAGCACTTTTTGAATCAACGGTGCAAAATCATCTTTTTCAATTTTTTGTACACCCTCTAAACCGGCAATATCATATGAAAAGAATCGATCAGAGTATGATCCTTTAATTGGCATAACACAGTTCGTTGTCGCTAATATGGCACCTGTAAATTTTTCAAAAAGACGTCGTTGATCATACCATGCCTTACCAATGTTCCCTTTTAAATGTTTATATTTTTTCAGCTGCGGATAACCGTGTGCTGGCAACATTTCAGAATGCGTGTCAACTACCCCCACTGAGATAAAGCATTTCAGTGGGGGCTTGAGTTAGAACGCTAGGTCTTTTCGTCTATTGCTAGACAGTTGACGCTCTAGCATTCATGCCACCTTACGGTAACACCCCAAGTATGTTTTTGGTTGGTACTGGAAACAAACTATTGTTTTCCCACTTGCACCACCCTTTCGAAAAAGAGCAGTTCTTCTTTATGGAAGAAGCCACCACTCAGATGTATCCGGCGTGTGCTACAAGCCCCGACAAGTCGAGTACACATGGATGGTTGACGCACCCACTAAGCTATGCGCGAAGCAACAGCCTTACGTTTTTGCACTTCCAATAGAATCGGCGTTCTCACTTTAAGATTTTCATCCAATTCTATAACTCTTGATTTTTCCAATGTATTCAATGCACCATTAATATCAGCATGGATACATGTTCCTGCTTTACTTTGGTACAGACCACGAGTCATTCGTTTGCCACTAAAGCGATAATGCGTACGATCACCCTTAGACCAAACTGGAACCGGATCTTTGTCTAGAAAACTAGCTTTTGAAGTATAGCTTTCTTCTTGTTTTAAAAATCGTATACCTTCTTTTATACATTTATTCTCAATTGCTGCAATCAGTTTATGAAATGGGATTTGAACAAACTTTTGATTATTCTTTTTTCCCATATCTGATTTTTGTTTCCAACCAGCGTTATATCCTACTACAACCGTATCTACGCTACATTCTTTCACTTTTTTGAACAACAAGCCTACAGTTTGTGAAATGTAACCATTTATTTGTCTTTCCCTTTTATGCCAAAGTGCAGCCATTTGATTCGTTACAACTCGTTTAGAAAGTCCATTTTCAATATTTTTCTGCTGGAGATTACGTATCATTTTGTTGAAGTATTGGTTTATGGATTTTAACTTTTTCCCATCAATTAAGAATGTATCACCTGTATTTGTCACGCAACTTACTAATCTGTCTACACCTAAATCGCAACTCAAAGCATTATTCGTAGTCGTGGATGGTTTCTTCATTTGAGAAACGTGCATTTCATATGTATAATGCACCTCAAAGAACCGACCTTTTTGCTTCGGTACAATCTCAATGTAGGAGATTTTTTTATTTCTTACGTTTTTAGGCATACGTATTTTAATGGAACCGAATTTTTTCCTGAATGCAACACTCATCGGAATCATCCAATACCCGTTATCATCCACTTTTGGAACTTGATAGATTTCAATGATTCGTTTGTCAGTGGAACGAGAATAATTTGGAAACTTCGGACGCCCTGTGAACTTCTCAGGATTTTTCTTCCACTGTTCCAACGCTTTAAAAAAGCTCTTCACTTCTGTTAATAAGGCTCTACGAATGGCTTGAACAGAGTTTGATTGAATGCCCGAGTAATTCAAATCGGCTTGCATGGCAGTGTCCACTTCTTTTACAGTAGCCATTTTATTATGGTTCAGATAACTTTGTTTAATCGTGTACAATCCAACATTTCGCAATGCTTTTGAACTATGTGACATGCGCTGAAGTAAACGAAATTCTTTAGCTGTGAGACAAGCTCGTCCGATATTCTGTTTCTGGGTGAAGCGTTGCATGGTCTCTCTTTTCTTTTGTTTACGTAATACTTTCACTGCTTTCTTTCTAGCCATTGTTTTCACCACCTTTCTTAGAAAGTTCATTACTTTTGACACATTCATATTGGGGCCTTCATCGCAATTCCTATTAGCTCAAGTAACAAAATGATTATGATTATCCCATTTCGTTGTCTTACAATCTATCCCCCGCTTATCTAAGCGGTAGATTGTATCGTAGACAAAAAGACAAATATTTGCCCGGGGACATCGTTATGAAAGAAATTAAAGAGTGCAGCCTTATTGACTGACTGCAATTCATCTCCACCTGAATTGTTGGGTTTCACCCGTAATACAAATTAGATGGAGTCTTCTTGCCGAAAAGGATAAACTCCCCCTTTCTTTACAATATATTTACACTATCTTAACATTACTTACATTATTTATATGATATATTTATGATAGAAACTACTTAAGAAATTTCATGTACATTGCAATCTTTATAATCTCTTATCTAATTAATAAGAGATTATGTTATATTTTCATACCAGGGGTGAATTAGGATGACTGAAACTTTAAAAACACTTATAATGCTTGATATTACTTACGTTGTTATAGCAATTATGACAGTACTGGTATTTGTATACTTGGAATTAAAATCTCAGTAACGTATGCAGACTTTGCATTTAAATATAGTTAGAAGAAAACGAGGAGAAATTTGTTTCTCCTCGTTTTTTTATTTCAACAAATCCAATGTATGTAAAAGTAATCCTCTGTCCCCTACTTCTCCATGACCAGGCACTACTGCATTTATATTTCTATATCGCGTCAGCACGTTCTCAATCGATGTAGACCATTCATTTACATAAGCATCAGCAACGTTTCCTAAATCTTTAGCGGACGCTGATTTCACTAAACAGCCTCCAGCTAAAATGTTGTATTGCGGTAACCATACGACAATATTATCTTCTGTATGTCCTTTCCCTGGATAGAACGTTTCTACTTTCATATTTCCAAACTTCAAATTTGTAATGGTCTGTAAGTCTCCAAGTGGTTCTTCATATCCATTTTTCTTTGCTAGTTCTGCAGTTAGTGCTGTACTATGTGCTCTAATTCCTCTTTCTTTCAACGTTTTTATTCCGCCAATTCGATCAGCGTGCGCATGTGTAATAATGACATCCGTTACGCGCTTCTTAAATTTCTTTTCTACCATCTCTATTAATTCCTTCGTTAGTTTATCATCCCAAGAAGAATCGACAAGCACTAATCCTTTAGAAGTAGTAAGAACTAGACCGTTCGAAGGAACTGCTTCTCCGCTAAAATAACCTAACTCCGTATGAACCCACACATTTTTATTTAACTGAGAAATTGAAATAGTTCCTGCCTCATTTTTTATTACTTTTTGCTCTAGCGTATGTTCCGCTTTCACAGAAGAAACTGTACTAACAAGTTGAATTGTTCCTAGTAAACTAACACATACCCCTAATTTTAATAATGTAGTTTTCATTTTCTCCACCCTTTCTTTCAAACGAAATAGTTATTACCTATGATAGACAATTCACCTTAACAATTTGTTCCATTTTTTCTTACATATTTTCATATCATTAATAAAAAGCACACAAAATTTTGTGCGCTTTAATTTTGTTAAACGTTAACATTCATACTATAATTTATTTACAGCCCTTTAACGGAGGTGTTTTCAATGACTCTCTTCGCTTCCCCATCATTATTCATACTAGCAATCATTTCATTTGCACTAGCTTATTTCATCGGAGTTAAGCAATACACTTGGCTCTTATCAGGATTCAACGAACGCCGTGTATCAGATAAAGTTAAGTTATCAAAAATAGTGGGTCTTTATAATTTAATTGCTGGTGCTATTGCCACAATTGGCAGTGTCTTCACTACTCCTAATGCAAAAATCTTATTTCCTATCATTATAATTGGCCACGTTATAATCGCTGCTTATGTAAATACACGCATGGTACAGTGAAAAAAGATCATCCAAATGGATGATCTTTTTTATAATTTATCAACATATTGCTTCGCTTCTAGTAAAGAAAACCCAAAAGCCTCTCTTACTCTCTTAACTGCTGTAACTGTTTTTCCTTCTTCCATAAGCTGACGCAACTCTTTATTAATTTCAGGTTCTCTATCTATAATTCCCATTTCTTTCGTAATTAGCTGTAATCTATCTTCCATTCTCTTTAAACGTGCATCCGTTTTCTTTTCGATTCTATTTAATTTTTCAGCGATATAAATAAACCCAAAGACCGCTATCGGTATGATCATCCAAAATTCCATGACTATTCCTCCTCATTAGCTTTCATTTGTTTTATTTCACTAACTTATGTAAATTTTACCACAGGACACATTTAATGTATAATAGTAATATACAACACTGTTGATAAAACCTTTTATTTTAGGGGGACACTTTATGAAAAGATTTTTTAAGACGTTACTACAATTTGCAGTTCTTTCAATTGCACTACATTTATTATTTGATATCGTTGGCTGGCTTGTTTTCAATGCGCCAATTCAAAACAAACAAAGTATTATTTCCTTACTAACAGCCTCATGGTTAATGTACATGTACCGAGATAAATTTTTTAAAGTATTCACTTCGAATTAACTAAAAAACTTCATCGATAAAAGATGAAGTTTTTTCTTTTTCTCTTATTCTCTCTATTAACTACTGTATAATAGAACTAACATTCTGTCTTTTTAAGAAAGGAGTCACTATGAACTTAAAAAGTAACAATATATACGAAAAAATGAACCAATATTCCGTTGCAGGTTTAAGCCTTGCCGCTATACGTGATGGTATACTAGACGAAGTCGCTGCTTTCGGAACACTTGAATCTGGAACAACTAGAACTGTCACTGCGAATTCTATATTCAACTCTTGTTCAATTAGTAAATTCATCACTACAATGCTCGTACTAACGTTATCAGATCAAGAAATCATACATTTAGATGAAGATGTAAATGATAGACTTACATCTTGGAACATACCTACCACTCTATTTACCTCACAGAAAAAAATTACATTACGAAATTTATTAAGTCACCAATCTGGAATTATTGATCCTCCTAATAGTTTTGAGCATTATACACTTGCACAAGGACGACCAAACATGTCCGAAATCCTTGCTGGTAAAACATCATATTGCTCCGTACCTATTGAAGTGACCTATAAACCAGAAAGTGAATTTCACTACTCTGATGCAAACTTTTGTATTATCGAACTACTACTTGAAGATATAACTGGAAAACCATTCAATCTTTTACTTGAGGAATATATCTTTCAGCCACTCCAACTGAAAAATAGCATGCTATTCTCTACTGCAAATATAAATAAAATGGAGGCCTTTGCTTGTGGACATAATAAGGATGGGATTGTCACAGATGAAAAATATCCATTTTATCCATTCGCAGCTGCTTCAGGTATTTGGACAACACCAACAGACTTATCAGCTTTAGTTATCGAAATCATTCATTCCTTACAAGGAAAGGGCAAACTAAAACTTTCTCCAAAAACAGTACAAGATATGATTTTACCTCAAGGTTGCTCAAAATGGACTGGGTTAGGGGTTTTTCTAGATGATTCGAATGAAGACTTACAAATGTATTCACTTGGATGGGGCGTTGGATTTCAATGTATGCTAGTATGCTATCCATACCGAGGTAATGCTGCTGTTATAATGACGAACACTGACTTAGGTGTTCATCAAATGGAAGGGATTATTGGTGACGTCTTAAAAACGTTATCCTTATAATGAAAAGAAAGAAGCTGTTCCTTCCAGCTTCTTTCCTTATATTATATTTTTCGCAACAATTTTTATATGTTCTGGTGCGATAATCTCCGTTATACTTTCTTGGAAATCTTCCTGCAACATTTCTTCAACATGTTCTAACTGCACTTCAACATGTGTGCATTCTAAATTATGTATATTTAATAATGCATAATGATCTTTTTTCTTAATTACTAAATATTGATTTTCCTCTGTTACAAGTACAGAGCCTAATCGTACCCCTAGCAAGCGTTGATCATCAAACTTCACAACCATTTCCCCCTTCCTTAATCCAAAACGCGACCTCTATGTAATAAAATAACATTTTAGATAATCTATTCTTTATAAACTATATCACAATTTATTAAAATATAAATATCATATTTCTTTTTACTAAAAATCCCTATTTTTTTATATATTTCGATACAAAAAACTTTCTCAACATAAAATTAGAATTTTCAGTTTTTATTATTATGAAAATCTATTATAATAAAGTTAATAAATGATTGACCTCTCCTAATTCATGTACATATGGATGATCAGTAGCTGCTGTTGCTACTGATCTATTTTTTTGATTTCAGAAAGTAAATACGCTGCATCCTTTCCTACACCACAAATAAGTGCAGAGCCCCTTTGAGATTGCCACGGCAAACCGATATAATATAATCCTTTTACTGGACTTATTCCTCTTACATGATTAGGAAATCCATTCCCATTCACTGCCTTTTCTATTTCAATCCATTTATAGTTCTGAATAAAACCAGTTGACCATATAATGCTTTCTGCACTATATGTGCCACCATTTTGAAACATAATATTATTCTCTGATGCACGAACCACTTTTTCCTCTAGTTTAATTGCCCCACTACGAATAAGTTTTTTACCTGCAAAACCAAAAATAGGATCCTTTCTCTTCTGAAACCACTTTCCCCTCTTTGTATTTAGCTCAGCGTACAATAAACCCAATTTTTCTAACCAACTAAAAATACTTTTTCCAAAAAGATGTAACGGTAAAAATGTTAGCGGATGACTGATAGACATTGTAACTTCATGAGTTTTTGCAAGTTCTACTGCGATTTGCATTCCGGAATTCCCGCCACCTACTACTAGTACTTTTCCCTTAGGAATTTGTGATGGTGATTTATATTGTGATGAATGTACTTGAAAAACATGCGATGAAAGATGTTGTGAAAATGAGGGGATGTATGGTTGCTGAAAACCACCTGTTGCGATAACAACCTTTTTTGATTGTAAAGTTTCTGTAGGAGTATGTAATTCGAATATATCTTTTTCTTTCTTTATTTTAAAGATTTCGGTTTGCAATTGGACCGGTAATGTAAAGTGCCTTGCATATTCTTCTAAATACGTTGCCATTTCATCTTTACATGGAAATCCCTGTCCTTCTCCTTTTACTATCATACCTGGTAAACTACTGTATTCCCTCGGTGTGAAGAGCTGTAAAGAATCATATCTGTTTCTCCATGAATCCCCAATTCGGTTTCCTGCCTCAAGTAATAAAAAATTATACCCTTCTTGCTTCAAGTAATATCCCATTGTTAATCCAGCTTGACCAGCTCCAACGATAATTATATCTTTCATTTTAATCCCCTCCCTCTCACAATACATGAATACTTGTTCATATATTCATACGTTTCTGTAATCATAACACTTTATTTTTACATCATTCAATATTTACTCAAAATAAAAAAGAGCAGTTTATTATAAAGTAAACTCCCCTTCATTCTATCTTCCCAGTCTTTAGTGCCTGTGCCCAGTCATGCCTTTCCTGTTGAACAGCTAACCCCACAGCTTCTTCCCAATTATAAGGAACTGAAATTTTTTCAATTATCCATTCTCCAAAAACCTCTTCTATCACTACATATTTTGCGTGCGGGGTTCCCGACTCCATTTTATGTATAACAGGTAATTCATCTTTGTATGCAGGAAGTCCTACACTCCCTGGATTTATAACTATCTTACCGTTTGCCAAATAAACAACTCTAGGAATATGCGTATGACCACATACTATTATTTTTTGTTCTATATTTTGGAGTTGATCCAATATATTTTTTTCACTCTTTAATACTGCACCATTCTCGTCCATCTCTTCTAGTAAATACACCTCATCTGAAGTTGGTGTACCATGACAAAATAAAATATCGTCTACAATACATTGCGAAGGATGTTGTTTTAGCCAATCTATATGACTTTCTGTTAATTGATTTTGGACAAAAGTTAGTGTAGCAGACTGCTCTTGTATAGGTTCCCAAAGCATGCGATCGCAGTTTCCCTTAATATGTATCATCTCGTTATTCATTAATATTTCAATTGTCTCTAAAGGATCTAACGGCCCATACACGCTATCGCCTAAATTGATTATCATTTCGACATTACGACGTGCAATATCTTTTAATACAGCTTTTAACGCGTGACTATTTCCATGAACATCTGAAATGATCGCTATTTTCCTATTCATTGTAGCACCTACTTTGATAAATTATTTAGGATATCTCAATTTCTAAACCTTTTCCTCATAAAATATAATTCTATTTGAAAACGGATCAATCACAGTTAATTCCATTGTATCCCACGGTGTTCTCTCTATATCAGGTTGTGAATACGCATATTCTTTATTCAATAATATGGAATGATAATCCTCTACATTATCTATTTTGACCCGAATCGCACCGCCTGGCGAAGCATCCCCATGATGTTCTGATAAATGTATTACAGCATCATGTAACGAAATTTGCATATATAATGGCATATGTTCCTCATACCGATGTTCCCAATCCATTTTAAATCCTAAAAAATCTATGTAAAATAGCTTTGCTTTTTCAATATCAAAAATTCTAAATATAGGTGTAATCATTTATAATCCCCTCCTATTTATAAACATCTGCCGCTAGTTCCCTCAAAACATCCACATTCACTACTTCAAAGCAACCATTGTTTTTCTTTATAATCTCTTTATCACAAAAAATATTTAATGTACGTAATAGATGTCGATAACTCGTTCCTAACAATTCAGCTGTTTCCGTTAAATTCCCACTAAACACAATTCGATTTCCGTGCTGCACCGCTCGTTCCCCCGCTGCTAACATGTAACTCGCCAATCTATTTTCAAGTGGATATAGTAAATTAATTGTACTATTTTTTGAAAGTCGATTTAACTTATGTGCTAATGATCCGCAAATACATCGTAAAAATTTCGCATCATGAAATAATTGATTTCTCACTTTCCCTAAAGGTAAACCAACACAATATGAATCTGCCATCACTTGTACGTTTGAAGCAGTCTTTTGGGAATGAATTAACTCCACATCCCCTAACAGCTGCAAACTATCATAAAAGCATAATAATACAGATTTACCGTTACTTAATGTATTAAACGCTTTCGCTTTTCCCTCAACGAAGAAAAATAAATAATCTATCTCTTCATTTTCTCTACAAATAAACTCGTTCTTTTTAAAAAATATGAGTTCCATATACGGTTTCATATCATTACTAAAAAAGGAGTCAATATTATTTTGTTTCATATACTCTGCTAATTTAATAGAATTACATATTTTCTTCATAGTTCCCCCGCCTTTACAACTCATCCCCATTGTAATCAAAATTTTCTTCTTTCACTATGACATATGTCATAGTAATACACAATTTCAGCATGATACAGTCATTACAAATATGAAAATTAAAGGGGATATTACATTGTATAACTTTCTTTCTGTCTTTATTGGTGTGCTCATCGCCGTTATGCTGCCATTGAATGGGATTTTATCTGAGTTAATTGGCAAGTATACAGCGAGCGTTGTCATTCACCTTGTCGGTTTAATTGCAGTTATTTTCGTTTTAATTATAAACAAAAATAAAATCCGTTTTGATAAAAGCATTCCACTTTTTCTGTATAGTGCTGGAGCGATTGGAGTATTCACTGTTCTTTTTAATAATATAAGTTTCTCTGTCCTTGGTGCCTCTATTACGATCGCATTAAGTTTACTTGGTCAATCCATTGCTTCCATCGTTATTGATCATTTCGGCTTATTAGGAATGAAAGTTGCAAAGTTTGAAAAGAAAAAACTAATTGGATTATGTTTCATCTCTTCAGGAATTATAATCATGACAATTTATTAATGGAGGCAGAAAAATGTTATATATTACGATTGCTATTTTAGCTGGTGTTTCTATCGTTGTGGCTAGAATTATTAACGCGAATTTAGCAGCGAAGATTGGAAATTGGGAAGGCACGTTTTTTAATTATATTACTGGATTATTTTTCTCTACATTATTTTTAATTTTCAGTTCAGATTCATTGTATATTCCAATGCAGACGTTACAATCAATTCCTATCGCTGTGTACTTAGGTGGATTAGTAGGCGTTATCGTCATCTCTTTATCGAACTATATTACTCCTAAAATATCAGCATTTTATTTAACGTTACTCATCTTTATCGGACAATTATTTGCGGGGACTATCATTGATTTCATCTTGTCACACGAACTCTCAATGGGCAAAGTCGTCGGTGGCATTTTCGTACTAATCGGGCTCACTTACAATTTACTCGTGGATCGTCCGATAAAAACTGTGGAACATAACCAAGTTCAACTATAATACTTTACGCTTACCTATCATATATTAATAGAAACGCTCTTCACACGAAGTAATAGAGAGGAGAATATTCTATTAAAAAAATCATTTTACTGCTAGGTAGCGCCTTGATTATTTTTAGTATCGTATGGTTTTTCAACTCTGGAAAATCTATTCAAGATTTCTATACAGCAAATAAACCAAAGAAGAAAGCTACTATCATTTCAACGCAAAGAGACCCAAATGAGCCCCCTGTCTTTTTAGGAAAACAGGAAATAAAAGATATACATGTCGAGTCAATTAAAACAAAAAAGGATATCTTTCTTACAAAAACAGATGAATTAAAAACATTCATTAACAGTATGGATACAGCCAAAAAAGGAAAATTAACATTAGATGAAGAAGGATCAGATTTAATAGATTGTGATATGTGGATTACTTTCGAAGATGGAACTTATAAAAAATATTTCATATGGATAGTTGACCATCACAACAACGAAGTGATGATTGCTCAGCAAGATACTCCTGATGATGTAAACCTTACGTACTATCAATTAAATGAAGATAATTCAAAAAAAGTTTATAACTTATTAAAAAAAATTATTTAAACGAAAAAGTCATGAGCGAATAAACTCATGACTTTTTGCACTATATATATTCAGGGAACACTTTACATCCCTTTTCCTGCTCTATATCATGCCCAAAGAAAACAATCGGCTTCTCTTTTATCACAACTTCTTTTAAACGTTTAATTGAAGATAAAGCTAATTCTGGATCAAATCCCGCAAACGGCACTTCATCTTCAAAATTCTCTTTCGTATAAGATGCATCAATCGTTAATAATACAGGACCGGATTTTTCCGTCTCAATTAATAATGACTGATGCCCTGGAGTATGGCCTGGTGTATGCAATAATTGAACTCCTGGTACAACTTCATAATCCCCTTCAATAATTTTGTAGTTTAAATTCGGCAATTTACATTCTTTCATATATTCTTCACTATGTTGTGCCGCCTCATATTCAGCACGCTGCACAATAATCGGTGTATTTGTAAAAGCACCATTTCCTCCTGCATGATCAAAATGCAAGTGCGAACTAATAATATATAGAAGGTCTTCTGGCTTATACCCTACACGTTTTAAAATAGTTACGATTCTATCTTCTTCAGTCATTTTCGGTAAAATCTGCCCTTCTACAAATGTCCCTTCAAACAAGTTTTCATTATTAACCGCACTTTCTGGCATACCTGTATCTACTAAAATAAGCCCCTCTTCTGTCTCCAAAAGATAACACCATACAGGTAAATTCAATAAATTCCCCGGCGAAAGCGTACTATTAACAGAAGAATGATCTAACATACAACGGCCTGCTGGAATGAAATAAAGCTTCTTTACTGTCATTATGTATCCACCTTTACATTTAATTTGAGATAAAGTAACACAGTAAAAAAATTCTGCTTTTTAGAAAGAAACTCCTTCCACACTTTCATACCACCATAAATAAAAAAGAGTGTACTTTTTTACATAATGGCATTTCACCATCTATAATAAAAGAGAAAATGACTCTTACTTTAATGGAGGGAATAGAAATGAAAGCAATTGGTTTACATGAATACTTACCTATTGAAGAAGAAAACAGTTTAATTGATATTGAAGTTGAAAGACCTGTTGCTACAGGAAGAGATATACTCGTTAAAATTAACGCTATTTCCGTTAACCCGGTTGATACAAAAGTTCGCTCTCCGAAAGATAAAAAAGAAGATGTAGCGAAAATACTTGGCTGGGATGCTAGTGGTGTAGTCGTACAAACTGGCGAAGGTTGTACGTTATTTAAAGAAGGCGACGAAGTGTTTTACGCTGGAAGCATTACGAGACAAGGTACATATAGTGAATACCACCAAGTTGATGAAAGAATCGTTGGTAAGAAACCTAAAACGTTAAATGATGCTGAAGCTGCAGCAATTCCTTTAACAGCTATTACAGCATGGGAAGGTTTATTTGAACGTTTAGGTATTGATTATAATAAGAAAGATGAGAATACATTCAAAAACATTTTAATTATAGGCGGTGCTGGTGGTGTTGGCTCGATTGCCATTCAAATGGCGAAATGGGCTGGATTGAATGTAATTACAACTGCATCCCGCACTGAAACGATACACTGGGTTGAAAAATTCGGTGCTGATTATATTATTAATCATCACCAACCTTTACAAGATCAAATATTAGAGTTTGGGATAAAAGATGTAGATTATATTTTCTGCTTAAACAATACAGATCAACATTGGCAAGCAATATGTGACCTCATTAAACCACAAGGAAAAATTTGCTCTATCGTAGAAAATGAACACCCTCTTGAAATGGGTATTTTAAAAAGTAAAAGTGCTACACTCGTTTGGGAGTTTATGTTCACAAAAGCGATGTATGAAACTGGTGATATGATTACACAGCACGAACTATTAAATAAAGTAAGTGAATTACTAGATGAAGGCATTTTTAAGACTACATTAAATGAAACACTAACACCAATTAACGCTGAAAACGTAAAAAAAGCACATGCCCTGCTTGAAAGCGGAAGTACAATTGGGAAAATCGTTTTAGAAAAGTTTTAATAATAAAAAGTCCGATTTCCAAATAAGAAATCGGACTTTTTACTATCTTTATTTACTTGAAATCTCTTGATCATTTGGAATATCTAACGGCTTTCGCTTCCCTATTCCAAAAGCATAGAAACTAATTGTTACAATAGCTAAGAACACAATACCTACAACTAGTGAAATACGAGTATCATCGTTAAACCACATTCCGATTAATACCATAATTAAAAAGGCAATTGTTAAATAGTTTGTAACAGGAGCAAATGGCATTTTGAACGGATGATCTTTCATCTCTGCCCCTTTTGCTTTTCTAAAATTAATTTGACTAATTAAAATGACGAACCATGGTACCATACCAGGGAGTACGCTCGCACTATATACATATACGAATAAGTTTTTCGGTGCAATATAACTTAATACAACACCAACCGCTAAACCGATAATGACACCAACTGTACCGAATAAAGGCACACCATTCCCAGAAAGTTTCGTGAAATATTTCGGTGCCTGTCCATTTACACCTAACGTATAAAGCATACGCCCCGCACTATAAATACCACTATTACAACCCGACATTGCCGCTGTAATAACAACGAAGTTAATAAGTCCAGCTGCTGCCGTAATACCGACTTTCGCAAAAGTTGCTACGAACGGACTACCAATTGTACTTAATTGATCCCACGGATACACAGTTACAATAACGAAAATAGCACCAATATAGAATATTAAAATACGCCAAATTGTACTTTGAATCGCTCTTGTAAGTGTCTTCTTCGGATCCTTCGCCTCACCAGCAGTAATACCGATTAATTCCACCCCTTGGTATGCACCAACTACAAGTGATAATGCAAAGAAGAATCCTGAAAAACCACCTGTAAAGAAACCACCATTTGACCAAAGATTAGATATACCAATCGCTTCTCCACCGTTACCAATTCCAAAGAAAATAAGTCCAAATCCCGCAATAATCATTAATAGAATCGTAACGATTTTTATCATTGCAAACCAAAATTCAAATTCACCAAATGACTTAACAGAAATTAAGTTAGCTGCGCCAAGAATAACCATCGCGATTACACCTGGTATCCAAGCTGGTAAGTCCGGGAACCAATATTTCATATATGCCCCAACCGCAATGATTTCTGACATCCCAACGATAACCCACTGGAACCAGTTACTCCACGCTGTCATATAACCAGCTAACGGATGAATATACTTGTGACCGAACGTCGCAAATGAACCTGTACTCGGCTCCATATACAACATTTCACCCATCGCACGCATAATGAAGAAGATAAAAATACCTGCAATTGCATACGCAAGCATTACTGACGGACCTGTCCATTTAATCGTGCTGGCTGACCCCATAAACAAGCCAACACCAATCGTTCCGCCTAAAGCAATCATTTGAATATGACGTGCTTCTAAGCCTCTTTTCAATTCTTTGTTTGCCACTTCATTTCCCCCTCTTAGATGATTCATAGCCGCATTTTAAAACAAGATGCTTTCCCCTAATTCCTTTCGGCCTGAAAATGATGAAGCAAACGTCATTTTAGACTAACTTTAAAGCTATCCTAAAATCGTTTTTTTGCCCCTTACAAAATTCTCAAAACCTTTCATCTTCCAATATTCTATAAATCTTAAAATTACTTACCTTATATTAATTCATTTATCTGAAAAGTTCAATTATTTTTTCGATAGATTATTATACATAAGTCTGATTAATTTTTAACTAAATTAACAATAAAATACATCTATTCAATATGATTCCGGCATGAATATTATTACAATATAAATAACCGAGGAGAGTATTTCTTCCTCGGTTTCATACTGCATATACTTCACTAATTATAGGTTGTACTATAATTGCTTACACATACAATTAACACATCACGTATAAATTTAATATATTAGTAAACTACAAAGTCACTAACTTCTGTATCTCCATCCCCTACTTTAAGAAAAATATAATTACACTTAAATCTACCAACAATACCTTTAATTTTTGTTCGTATATCCACTAATCATTTTCATAAAATATAAAAGAGTCTCATTAAAAAATGAGACTCTTTTACCATTTCATATTTATATCATTTTTGAAGTTTGTTTCCCTAAAATAAACACTTTAGTAAACACCATCATGATAACTACTATAGCTAGAAAATAAAGTGGCATCACGAGTAACGAGCCCGTATGCAACTGGCTCATTCCCCAAATCGTCATCGTTACAATTACATAGTACCCTAAGCTAAATAATGCTCCTGCTGTACCAATAACATCTTGAAAATCTACTAATGCTAAACTTAAACAGTTAGGTAACGCTACTCCAATTCCTAATAGCAATATAAACATCGCTACTAAAAATCCAATCATATATACTACGTTGGGATTTGATCCCACAAACGTAATAACAGATAAAAGGATAGCTCCTCCTGTCATTACGAGACAACCGATATATATAATCTTCTCTGGTTTATACGTGGCAAGCAATCGTTTCGAAACTTTCGCCCCAATAATAGAAGCAGAAGCAACAACAATTCCTAAAAGTCCATACATACTAGGCGATAACTGAAAGTATTCAATAAAGATAAATGGCGCTTCTGCATAATAGCTAAATAAAACACCATTCGCTCCTCCAATTAATACCCCATATGTTACAACTTTCGGATTTGTAACCAACCGTTTTAAAACAGAAAACACATTTATTTTATTCGTTACTGAGTCCGTTTTTGTTTCTGGAAGAGAAACAAACGTATACAGAAAAATTCCGAAACTCATAATTACTAAACTTAAAAATACGATTTTAAGTCCAAACATTTGATCAAGAAAGCCACCAATTAACGGTCCTATCGCTGGTGTAAAAGCAATGACTGCCGAGATTTGAGCAAACATAACATGCCTCTTATGCCCTTCTACACTTTCACGAAGAATCGTTTGTGTCACAACTGAGCCAGCACTTGCTCCAAACGCTTGAATAAAACGACTTAGCAATAAAACTTCAATGGAATTTGCAATAAAGCATAAGAAACTCCCAACGCCATATACAACAATTCCAAGTAACATTGCCGGGCGACGACCAATTATATCCGATAACCATCCAATAAAAAATACACCTAAAGCAAATCCAGCAAAATACACACTAAGCGTTAACTGCACTTCATTATTACTTACTTGTAACGCCTTTGAAATGTCAGGTAAAGACGGTGTGTAAATCGTTTCACTAATTTGCGGAAATGCGACAAGAATGATCATTAACAAAAGTGATGGTACTGAGACTTTTTTCATATTTCATACCCTCCTATAACTATGAAAATCTCAAAAATAAAAAGACTTTTCTTAGCTACGGAACGGGAGGGGCCATTATAGAAATTCGATCATAAAACAACAAAGAAAACACCTCAATTACGCATGTTAATACTTATAGGAGGGTAATATTAACATTGATTTTAAAATATACTTTTTCAATTATATTACATATTGCGATTCTTTTTCTAGTGTTTGGCCTTAGAATATTAGTTAAAAAGATAACTTGATGCTGCCACCTTTTTATGGAATAATTAGGAATAGTTTGAATTGATAGTACTAATTATTAAACAATAGACTAGCATTTTTAATGTCGTAAAGCTTACAAACAGGAGGCCTTTCGTAATGATTGAAATTTTAAAGACAGTAATAAATTTCCTGATCGCTCTATTCTCAGGAGAATTACCAATTGTATATTATGTGTGGATTATTACCCTGTTCCTAATTCAAATAAGCCAATCTACTCTGAATTATAAACTCTTTAACAAGAAAGATAATTTCAGCACTTATACATCAGAAGGATTACTTGCTTTTATTATTTTATTATTTGGAGGTATGTTAGTATCTAAGTTACTTGCTTACATAATAGACGATTCTACTATTAGTATGACCAATGTAACACATTATTTTATTTCTCTTATTATATTAACTATATTTGTCGTCATAAGCTGTCTTAAAGATTTTATAGAAACATCTATCAAAAATAAAAATGTGTCTCTTTTTAGCCTTTTAGTAGTTTCCTTAATAACAAGTATACTTTCATTCAAGTTTTTATCACCCTTAATCGAAGGTTCTTTTTCTCTTTCTAAATCTTTTATAACTACTTTAATCATTCTTGTAACTATATCAATTCCTCTATTAATTGCCTTAGAGGGAAAGTATGCAGATGAAAAATAATTCTTGCATTTATAGTTTGAAATTGAGTATCTATTCTTTTTTAGCCGTGTAACTAAAAAAATAACTGTCATTGAATCAAAATTTAAGCAGAAATGAGGAACTACAATTGAGCATTGAACAACAATTATATGATGCAGTGAAAAATTTAATTGAACAAAGGTATCCGCATAATTGGGGTGGAGCTGCAGCAATTCGTGTAGAAGATGGATCTATTTATACAAGTGTTGCCCCAGACGTAATAAACGCTTCAACAGAACTTTGTATGGAAACAGGTGCTATTTTAGAAGCACATAAATTTCATAAGAAAGTTACACATTCCATTTGTCTTGCAAGAGAAAATGAGCATTCTGAATTAAAAGTATTATCACCTTGTGGTGTATGCCAAGAACGTTTATTTTATTGGGGACCAGAAGTACTATGCGCCATTACAAATTCGAAACAAGATATCATTTTCAAACCGTTAAAAGAGTTGCAGCCATACCATTGGAGCGAAGCATATCATGATGAATTTACAAAAGAATGGAGTACACGATAAAGTGGAGGTTACTCTCAAATAGCGGAGAATAAAGATTATTCACTAAAAAAGCACCGTCACAAATGACGGTGCTTTTTCTATGTAAGAGCTACTAGAAGGTTCCCTTCTAGCCTACTCCCATTTATAAGTCCAAAATTGTTCAAGTTGCAGCCATTTTAATGTTGCTGCATCTTTGTTTTTGATTTTTACGTGTGTTTCTTCTAACATCGCTTCTGTTTGGGAACGATGCGCACCTAGTGCAGCTAATTTATGCTCGAATACTTCACTAATATTATTTACAACATCCGGCTCACCTAATACAGCTTCGCGATTTCTCGTAATCGCAACGGCATGAATGACTGGACGCTCTTCTTTTTGCATACGTGATACAGCACGAACAACTGCGCGGCCAAATGCATCATGATCTGGATGTACGCCGTGCTCTGGATAAAATGTAATAATTCGAGATGGATTTACTTCTTGAATGATTGCTTCAATTTTATCTGCAACGAAATTAACATCTTCAAATTCTAACGTTTTATCATGGAAACCAAGCATTCTTAAATCTTGAATTCCCATCGCTTCACATGCATCTTTTAATTCTTTTTCACGGATATTTGGGATCGTTTCACGGTTAGCGAATACATTTTTCCCCATGTTACGTCCCATTTGTCCTAAAGTACCGCACGCATACGTTACAGGTACTCCTTGATCTGTTAATAAGCGAATTGTTCCTCCCGCAGCAAATGCTTCATCATCTGGATGCGGAAATACAACAAGTACATGTCTCTCCATAAGTTTCCCTCCTTCTTACTTAAATGGTGTTAAGCTTAACTCAAGTGCAACTGCTAAGCGACCTTGATTATCATGCCCTGCAAGTAATAAACGCTCTTTATCGTCTACTTCCCAGTGCGTAATACCTTCTGCATATACCCAACCATGATCCATTTTCAAACCAACTCGGTATGGATTCGTTCCAGTAATCTTCCCGCGTTCAAAGCGAATAATTGCATTTCGAATGAATGCTCCAACTGTCATCATCTTTTCGTTAAAGTGTGACGCATACGCTCCGTTCGTTGTTTCTAAATGAATATATACATCTTTATTTACAAAACGTTCAATTTCATTTTGAATAAGAGAACTATCTTTTACTATTTCCATCGGAATTCACCTCTTTAAACCATTTTACGCAAAAATAATGTAAATTGCTATCTCTATATTAGAGGACAACGCCCACTTTTCCTAATAATTTGCACTGTGTTTTTTATATTTTTTATATCATATGTAAAAATCATATTTTTTCCTTCACTTTGTTAAATAGTTTTCTTTCTTTTTTGAATTTGCTACAATATATTTTATCCCGTATTTATGCAGCGAGATACATTTCGACAATTGAATACATACTTTAAAGAAGGTGACATGATTGGAACAATCAGCACATGAAGTAGCAAATTGGCAATATTATTTTGCAATTGCCGTATTTTTAATCACGTACGGATTTATTATTTCTGAGAAATTGAATCGTGCTGTAATTGCACTATTCGGCGCTGCTATTATGATTATTTTTGGAGTTGTAGATTTACATACCGCTTTCACATCACATATTCAATGGGAAACGATCACCCTTTTAATTGGGATGATGATTCTCGTACATATTACGAGTCAATCAGGCGTATTTGAATTTGTGGCCATTAAAGCGGCAAAAGCAGCTGGCGGAAAACCAATCCGCATTTTATTATTACTATCCCTATTAACTGCTGTCGGTTCTGCCTTTTTGGACAACGTAACAACCGTTTTACTAATCGTACCTGTTACACTGTCCATAACACGTATTTTAAAAGTAAACCCTGTTCCTTATTTGATTTCAGAAGTGCTATTTTCAAATATAGGCGGAACAGCAACATTAATTGGTGACCCACCGAACATTATGATTGGATCAGCAAATAAGCATTTAGATTTTAATGCCTTTTTACTGAACTTAGCTCCAATCGTAATTATTATTTCTATCGTTACACTCGGCATTATTTACTTTATGTATCGCAACAAACTAAAAACAACACCTGAGCAAATCGAAAAACTTATGATATTAAACGAAAAAGATTATATTAAAGATCAAAGCCTCCTTTTAAAATCGATCACGATTTTGGGACTAACTATTTTAGGCTTTATCCTTCATTCTGTTATTCATGTAGACGCTGCCGTTGTCGCAATGACAGGCGCTACACTTCTTATGCTAATTGGAGTAAAGGAACATGATATTGAAGATGTATTTGCCCACGTTGAATGGGTAACCATTTTCTTCTTCGCCGGACTATTCGTTCTCGTTGGCGGGTTAATTGATATCGGACTTATTTCTTCACTCGCAAAAGAAGTACTCGACGTGACAAATGGCGATATCGGTTTCGCTGCGATACTTATCTTGTGGGTATCAGGCATCGCATCTGCGACAATTGACAATATCCCCTTTGTCGCAACGATGATCCCGCTTATTCAAGATTTAGCTACAGGACTCGGACTATCTGTCGATTCTCCGCAAATCGAAGTACTATGGTGGGCGTTATCACTTGGAGCTTGCTTAGGAGGAAACGGAACATTAATCGGAGCATCCGCAAACGTAGTCGTTGCTGGTATTGCAAAACGTGAAGGACATGCTTTCTCGTATATGGACTTCTTAAAAATTGGCTTACCGTTAACTATCATTGCATTACTATTATCACATGCTTATATTTATTTACGTTATTTAATGTAAAAGTTGTAGTACGTGAAATTATATCGACGATTTTTAAAATATATCGATCGTTTCTTCAAATATATCAACGATTTTCTAATTATATCGACGATTCGACAGAGAATATCGACTTACCGACAAATAACGACAATGAAAAAGGTATGCAGCTCTACATTGCATACCTTTTTTCGTTCACCAAAATATACCGATAATTGCTAATCCACCTAATATCATACCACCAATTTGTCCAACGATTGCTGGTGATAATTGAACACCTTTTCTCACCTCAACAACCGGTCTTTCGTGCCTTAGCTGCTGCACTTCACTTTGAAGTTGATGTACACTTCCATGTAATTCTTTAATTAGTTCCTTTAATTCAGCGACTTCTTCATTTACTGGTTTTGCTTTTTCTAAATTCATTTTGCATAACTCCTTATAAATTCAATCAGTACACTGTAAATTTTCGCCAATTATCATTATATCTCCTGCATACTACATATATAATTTCGAATGTACTTTCTAACCTTGCAGCTCTATCCACTCATCCCGCAATATCCCCATAATGATACGATCAAAACACTTCCCATCCCTTTGAACTGCTTCTCTCATACAGCCTTCTATTTGAAAACCCATTTTTTTATACAACTCAATAGCAGCTTTATTATAAGAAATAACATCCAGACCGACGCGGTGCAAATTCAATTCATAGAAAGCATATTTTAAGATAAGATGGATCGCTTCTCTTCCATATCCTTTCCCTCTATCATTTGCATCTCCTATACCAATTGCTAATAAACCCGTTCTGTTATTCCACTCTATGCCATGAATTGCAACAAAACCAATTAAGCGATCATCTTGAACTGTCCTTAACATGAACGCGACACCATTCGATCTCCGGCCCTTTAATAGCCCATCACTCGCTATTTCCTGTAAAGATTGCGGGAATGCTACATCTGTATCGACGTTTCTTAAATATTCACTATCCTCTTGCCATATAACCATTACTTCAGCATCTGCTTCTCTAATAGCTGATAATTTAATCGTTTTATTTTGAAAAAGATTCATTGTTATTTCAAACTCCCCTTTTTTAATAACAGGGATAATTATTAGCCTATTTATCCCTTTATTCTATAAACTGCTTTATACATGGGATACTTACAATAAGCGCTGACATTGGCACATCTCCTCTACATTGAATTACATTCATTGTATAATTTTTTATTTATTCTAACAATAAAAAAAGACCCTCAAAATTTAGAGGATCTTCTTAACGACGAGTCAATATTATTTCGTAAACATTTTCTCCGCTTCATCCATTGCCATTTTGTTACCTAAAGCAGAATAGTCAAGCCATGGTTGGTCATTAATAATGTACACGTGCTTACCTTTAACTGCTTTTAAGTCTTTCCAAATTGGTGTTTCTTGAAGTTGTTTAAATGCAGATTTTGCCTTATCATCCCTGTTTACAACAACGAAAATAGCATCTGCATCAAAGTCAGGTAATACTTCTTGTGAAATGACTTCGAAAGGACGGTTTCCATCAATTTTCTCTACACCGTTTGCAGGTTGTAATCCTAAGTCTTGGAATAAAATTGGTCCCATCGGTCTTTTCGTACTAAATACACGTAATTCTTTTGCAGTAACACGAATTGCCATTACTTTTTCGTTATTACCTAATTCTTTATCTATTAAACTTTTTACTCGTTTTGATTGCTCTTCGTAATCTTGAATATATGTATCCGCTTCTTTCTCACGGTTTACAAGTTTACCAACTTGCTTTAACTGATCTCTCCACGTACCTTCATCTAAATTAAAAGAATGTGTTTTTGCAATTTTTTCGTATTTCGCTAAATCTTTGCCCGCGTATTTTTCATCCACATAAATGTCAGTTGGCTTCAATTGAAGTAATGCTTCCATATTCGGATCCGTTACAACACCAAGTTTCTTCGTATCTTTCAACTGCTCTTTTGCATGCGGTAAGAAATCTTTTAAATCTCCTCCAATAACAGAACCTACAGGTGTAATTCCTAATGCCAGTAAATTATTCGTTAAGTGAATGGACATAGAAGCGATTTTCGGATCATTACTTTTTTCAGTTTTTTTCGTTGCCTCTTCATTAGATTTCGTTTGACCACATGCTGCTAATACTAAAATACACATTATGCTAAATAAAATAGTAAGTTTCTTTTTCATATGTTCTCCTCTTTGAAGTATTTATTTTGTTTTTGTAAGTAAATAAAGAAAATAAGGTGCTCCTAAAGCTGCCACTACTACACCAGCTGGAATAGAATTTGGCTCGAATATAGAACGACCTATCGTATCTGCTAGCACTAAAATAATCATTCCGATAATGCCAGCTAGTGGAAGGAAATGTTGATAGGTAGTACCTACTAACTTTCTTGCAATATGCGGAGCAACTAAACCGATGAACCCAATCCCCCCTGCCATCGATACACTCGCGCAAGATAATCCAACCGCTGTAGCTAAAAGAAGTAACCGTTCTTTTTGAACAGAAACACCAAGTCCTGCTGCCACACTATCACCTAGTGACAATGCATTTAACGTTTTAGATTTTAGCCATGCATACGGGGTTAGTATGAAAATCCAAGGTAATAATGCTAGGACATGAATCCAATCCCTTCCCCACACGTTACCAACTAACCATCTAGAAGCGAATGTATATGTCTCATCATTTAATTTGAGGGAGAAAAATAACGAAATCGCACTAAAGCCAGCTGAAACAGCAATACCAACGAGAATAAGTCTAATAGGAAGTAAACCTTTTGATTGATCACTCGCAAGTATAATAATTAAAAATGCAGCTAGTGCTCCCCCGCCAAATGTAAATAAAGGTATTAAAATCGATGCATTCTCATTAATAGAATGAAAGAAAGTAACAAATATAATTAGCCCGAAAGATGCACCTGAATGTAATCCTAAAATACCAGGGTCTGCAAGTGCATTACGTGATAATCCTTGTAAAATCGCACCGGAAATCCCAAGCCCAATACCAGCTAACATTGTAATTATAATTCTTGGCATACGATAATCGTATAGCACTGTTGCACTCTCAAAATCACCATAACCGAAAAGTGTTTGAATTACTTTAAGTGGCGCTATGCTTAGTGTCCCTGTATTTAAACTAATTAAAATGACAGCGATACTAATACAACTAAAAATTGCAGTTACAGTAATAGCTCTCTTTTTATCAGTGTTCAAAAGTTCCTTCACTTATAGCTCCCTCCCAACTTTACGTGCTATATAGAGGAAGAACGGAACTCCAACAAGAGCTACCATAATTCCTATCGCAAGTTCTTTAGGAGGGTTTACTGTTCTTGCCCCTAAGTCAGCTAAAACTAATAACATAGCCCCTAGTAAAGCTGACATAGGAATAATGAGTCGATAATTCACACCAACTAATTTTCTAGCAATATGCGGAATAACAAGTCCTACAAATCCGATAGAACCAACAGCTGAAACAGATACACCTGCAAGAATGACTACTATAATCATCCCTAGTATTCTCGTTTGGTTCGTTTTTACTCCTAAATTCGTAGCGACGTCATCTCCCATTGATATGAGTGAAATAGACCGCCCTATCACTGTCGCAAAAAGAATGGTTATGAGAATAATAGGAACTAAAAATTCCAAGTGTTCCCACTTAACCCCTGCAACACCACCAGCGTACCAAAACGCTAAATCTTGACTTAAGTCATAATAAATCGCGACACCTGAACTTAACGAATGCAAAAGTGCGGCCATAACTGCCCCTGCAATCGTTAACCTCATCGGTGTTAACCCGCCTGATGTTGCTGACCCGATAATAAAAATGAGTACTGTACTTAAAACCGCTCCAATAAAGGAAACAATCATTAAATAGGAATATGGCATATGCGGGAAAAAGGCAAAACTAAGTGCAACTACAAACATCGCACCTGCATTTATCCCAAGCACACCTGCATCAGCTAATGGGTTTCGTGTTACTCCTTGCATAACTGCCCCTGCGACCGCAAAAGCTGCTCCTACCACTGCTGCTCCAATTACCCTAGGGAGCCTTAATTCATAAATAATTTGGTGCTGCGTTACTTTCGGATTATAATCAAAAACCGCTGTCCATACAGTTTGCAAATGGATATCCTTTGCACCGAACGCAATAGCTAAAAATATAGATCCGATTAAACATAAAATTGTTAAGATCATGAAACATATGAACTTAATATGTATCCAGCGATTATTGCCAGCATGTACAGCAAACTTATGTAACATGTTTCATTTCATCCTTTATATTCAGTTGTTTTTTATAATTATTTTTAATTTATAATCATTACTGATAATAATTATCATTTTCATTTAGATATTATATCCCCACTTTTTTGAAATAGCAAACTATTTTTTTACTTCGTTAAATATTAAAATACTTATTACAATTCCTTTCTAAAACTTACAAATACATGCAAAATAAACTACTGGCTTATTTTTTAAATTGTAGTATACTTAGTCATTATTTTGAGTTTTCTAACAAAAATATCGAAGGTGACACAATGTTCTACATAAAACAACTACTACACTTCACTTACGAGCAAGCATTATCTTGCTTATTCCCAGTTGTTATTTTCTTAACACTAGCCCTATCAAAAATCATTTCTATCCCAGGGTTATACCGCTACGATTTCATACTCATCGTATGTCTTCTTATGCAGTGGATTATGTACAAAACTGGACTTGAAACGAAAGACGAATTAAAAGTAATTACTGTCTTCCATCTCATCGGCCTTCTACTAGAAATATATAAAGTACATTTCGGTTCATGGAGTTATCCGGAAGAGGCATATTCAAAAGTTTTTGGAGTTCCGCTTTACAGTGGTTTTATGTATGCAAGTGTTGCCAGTTACATATGCCAAGCGTGGAGAAGATTGCATTTACAAATGCATCATTGGCCAAGGTCTATTTTTGCCGTACCGCTAGGAGCAATGATTTACTTTAATTTTTTCACACATCATTTTCTATATGACTTTAGATGGGTATTAACTTTACTATTATTCATCGTTTTCTTTCGGACATTTGTAGAATTTTCATTACGAGGCGTTACATATAAAATGCCACTCGTTCTCTCCTTTTTCCTTATCGGTTTCTTTATTTGGATTGCAGAGAACATCGCAACATTTTTCGGGGCATGGCAATATCCAAATCAACGGGAAGCATGGAATCTCGTTCACTTAAGCAAAATTAGCTCATGGTTTTTACTCGTTGTTATTAGCATTATGATTGTTACACAACTTAAACATTTGAAGGCGTCGAAAAGATAACGCTGATTATGTAAAAACAGGTAGCCCATAACTCATGAGAGAGTGATGGGCTACCTGTTTTACCGTCCTTATAAAAGGAGTTATAAATTATGAACTACTACTAGCTGAAGAGGTTGCTGCAGATGAAGCAGCAATCGTTGCCATCATAGCTGCCTGTTGTGCTTGTATGAGGACTTCTATCATAGTTTGTAAACCTGTATGGGTAGCTTTACTTTCCTCGCCTTTCTGACTTACGAACAGTTGAATAGCAATAAGAATATTCGCATCTGTATGCCAACGGAACAATTTCTCTCCCTTCAATTTTTCAATCAACGCTTTAATAGCATGAATCTCTTTTTCTCCATCCTCAAGTAACGCTATTAGCCCGATTGCTGGATAATGCATCTGTTTCACTTTTACCTTTTCTTGTTTTAACAACTTCCATATGTTTGCACATGTTGCAACTAACATTTCTTCACGGACATCCTTCTTTAGCGAAAGAATATGACTTAAAAATTGAAGGTCATTCCCTTTACGCAAACCTACTTCCGCTAGTTTCTCATACAGACGTTCTACACGGTCCATAAGTGTTTCTACATTCTCTGATTGTCCTGCTAATAAAACTGCGAGCGGATAATCATTTGTACCTGTAAGAAAAAGATGATCCTTTTTCATACGTTTATATACCTGCATCGAACGCTGAACGTGCGTGCCATGCTGTTCATTTTCTTCTGTTAAAAGCACAGCTGCTGCGAGATAAGTAAATATACTTCGGCTAAAACCACCAGCAACCAATTGTTCATATAAATCTAAAAACTTCCGAAAAGCTTTCTTATAATCTGTAAAGTGAATATCTAATGTTGCGGCCACCACAAAGCGATGATAAGACTTTAAGTATGAAAACATCCCTACTTGATTCTTAATATAACTACTAATTTCTAAAAAACGTCCAAGATCAAACAATTTATCACTACTTGCATACATAGCTGCAATCATCATTCCTGTTCGAGAATCACTCGTTTTCCATTTTAGTTCTCCCTTTAATTGTCCATATGTATGTGTGTATTGCTCTACCTTTTGTTCTAATGTAATCATAGTATTCACCCCTATTTCTAGTTCTTCTCTATTATTATACTTATATTTCATACAAGTTTTGCAACCTTATTTCTGTATTATCTTCAATATTTTTCTATTATGTAAAACAAAAAATAATAACTATTCCTACTCATAATCCCTTCAAGAAACTCAACGTCAAAAAGGATAGATAATAAATTATCTATCCTTTTTGTCTATATATACACCTGTATTGTAAAAAATAAGATTGTAACTACTTACACCTCAATTTTGACAAAACATCTGTACTTTCGTTTTTTAAATACAATTAGAACTAAAGAGCTTTAATAATACGCTCCATCGCCTTCATTTGTCCAATATGATCAGCTTCATGATAAAGCATCATGCCGTAAAGCTCCCCTACTGTTTCCAATCCTAGGAATGGCTCTGGCAGTTTATTTTCAAACGCTTCTGCTGGAATTTCGTTAATACGTTTTGCTTGTTCTTTTAATTGAGCCGCTAACACTTCTAATGACGGCCCCGCTGTTTTCCATTTAGATGGTCTTGATCCATACCCAAACATACCTGGATATTCAGTCGGTAATTGTTTGAATTCTTTTCCAAACATGAAAACTTCTGCTGCCGTTAACACATGACCGATATGCCAGCGAATTGTATTGTTAAAACCCTCTGGCTGTGTATCTACAGTTTTATCGTCTAGCTTCTCCATAAATTTAAGCAATTCCCCACGCGTTATTTCAAATTGTTTTAAGCCAACTAGTCTATTCATTTAATCGTTCTCCTTCTTCATGTACCATTTATTATGAACTAAGAATGTTCAATTTATTAAAGTTTCACCTTGTTTAATCTATCAGAAACAATGAAGAAATACATCTAATATGCTTAGTAAAAATAATAAAAAGGTTCACCTCTCGTACATATAGAATTACTTACTACACAAATAGTTTAGTAAATAATAGAGGAGTGTCAATTTCATGTTACATATTTTAAAACAGCAATATAATCTTATTAGCTCTACAAGAGAAACTCTATTTTCGTTTTTGGAAGAAATCCCACTAGAAAAATTACATAGCACTGTTCCAAATTTCGGGAGCGGTAGCATTATAAAGACGCATATTCATGTAGCCGATTGCTATCGATACTGGCTTGGATCGTTCGCATTCAAACAAAAACGAGCAGATTTTTCATTTGCTAGTGATTATGAAATTGAGCATGCAGATATCACGAAAGTCCGTGCTAGATTTAAGTTAGTAGATGAGACTGTACAACGTTTTTTAGATGAATACAATGACCGCTGGCTCGAAAATATAGCAAATGAAGTGAAATGGCGAAAAGAACCTTGGAGTACAACACCACTATGGCTTTTAACTCATACTGAGACACATGAATTTCATCATAAAGGACAAATTGTATCAATGGCTCGTCACCTTGGGTACAATCCTCCTGATACAGACCTTAGTTAATTCGATTATTAAAAAACTTGTTGATATATTTTGTTGTGTATAAAACTTTTATCATTCATTTTAGGTATACCATATCATTATAAAATTCATGTAACATTAAAGTAAGACTCATACTTTTCAAACAATACAACTCTTATCAAAAATATTTAGATACTCTATCACAAACCTTAAGGAGAAATTTATAATGAGATTAGAGAGTGAAAGAATTTATTTAAGGCCCCTTTGTGAACTAGATGCACCCATTATATTAGAAAGTACAATGGATGAAGAAATAAGATATATGACTGGAACCAAGTCTACTTTTTCATTGGAGCAAATTAAAGCACATATAGATCATATCAATAATGATTCAAGTCGCTATGATTTCGCTATTTGTTTAAAAAGCACTGATGAAATGATTGGAGAGTTGTCGATTTTAGATATCGAAGAGGAGAACAAAAGAGCAGTATTCAGAATATCAATGCTTTCCATAGCATTAACAGGACAAGAATATGGAACTGAAGCTATTACAATTGTTTTAAAATTTGTTTTTGAACAACTATATTTAAATCGGTTACAGTTAGAAGTATTTAACCATAATTTACGCGGAATTAGAGCTTACGAAAAGGTTGGGTTTGTAAAAGAAGGAACCTTACGTCAATCTTTATTTTATAACGATACGTACTCGGATGAAATTATTATGGCGATACTTAAAAGTGATTATAAAGATATGCCCTTGTAAATGAATCTTCTTAAACTATTAACAACTTGAAAGAGCCTTACCACAATAAAATGTAGTAAGGCTCTCTCATTTTCATATCAAAATCAAATAACAATCCTAACTCTTTTATACTAATATTAATACCCATTTCTCCACTTAATCCGTCGTAAAAAACTCCCTCGTCACATCAATAAATTGTTGCAGTGGCACTGTCATCCATTTATCTTTATGCCAAGCAATTTGTGTATAAATCGGTGAAATTGCATTTTCTACACGTAACTCTTTTATCGTCCCTTCTCTTATATCTTTTTCTACTACTATCGCTGGTAAAACAGCTATTCCTAAATCTGCAATAACACATTGTTTAATCGCCTCGACACTAACGAACTCAATCTTATTTGCTGGATACACATCTTCTGTACGAAATAGCTCTTCAAATAAAGTTCGATACGAGCAACCGAGTTCTGTTAACAAAAGTGTTTCCCTTTCTAAATCTTTTATAGAAACGGAAGTTTGCTCGAGTAAATAATGCCCTGAAGCAGCTACTACTTTTAACTCTTCTTTCATAAGCGGCTCCACATGTAAAGCATCTTCTGTTTTACATTCGTCCAAAATAAAGGCAAGATCGACTTTTCCCTCCATCAATTGTTCCTTCGCATCTTTATTGGAATGTGCTGGTTTAAATATAAGCTTTATTTGAGGAAATTGTGCTTTAAACCTCTTTAATATAGATGGCAGCCTATATGTACATTGACTCTCTTGCGCACCAATTATTAACGTACCTGCTATTTCCTCATCATCTTTCACAGCCATTTTCGCTTCGTTACTGAGTGCAATCATCTTGTCGGCATATAGTTGAAACTTTTTGCCTGCTTCAGTTAAAAAAAGACGTTTTCCTAATCTTTCAAATAACGGCGTACCTAACTCAGCTTCTAACGTTTTAATTTGCGCCGTTACGCTCGATTGAGCAAAGTTTAATTTCTTCGCAGTTTGCGTAAAATTCAAAGTGTCTGCCGCTACTTTAAATGTAATTAATTGTTTTATCTCCATTTATCATCCCTCTTTTCAATCGATATTTCCGATTGATTCCATCGAAATAATCCTCTTTGTCTATTGATATTTGTATTGTATGATAAAGAGCATCGACAAACAATAAAAATGGAGGTATTCCATATGAAGGCACTTTACTTCGAACAATTTGGAAGTCCAGATGTACTACAATATAAAGAAATACATGATCCAATCATAAATCCAAATGAAATTCTTATCCGTACGAAAGCAATCGGTTTAAATTTCGCTGATATTTATAGACGCCGCGGTGATTATCATCTCGCTGGCAATCCGCCGTATGTATTAGGCTATGAAGGAGCTGGTATTGTTGAAAAAGTAGGAGCTGACGTTACTACGATCAGCCCCGGAGATCGCATTGCATTTGCTGACGTTCCATTTGCAAATGCAGAGCTAGTTGCTGCTCCATCTGAAAAGGCAATTAAGCTTCCAGATGCTATCTCTTTTGAAACAGCCGCTTCTGTCTTATTGCAAGGTCTAACAGCACATTATTTAACGAACGATAGCTATCAAATAAAACAAGGTGATATAGCTTTAGTACATGCTGCAGCTGGTGGTGTTGGACAACTTCTTATTCAAATAATTAAACTACTAGGCGGAAAAGTAATCGGCCTCACGTCATCAAAAGAAAAAGCACAAATAGCTACATTAGCTGGTGCTGATCACGTATTTTTATATACGGAAACATGGCCTGCGAAAGTACTTGAAATAACAAACGGTGATGGAGTAAATGTTGTATATGAATCAGTAGGTTCTACGTTAGAGGAAAGTTTTAGCACAACTAAAACTGGTGGTACTGTCGTATTTTACGGAATGGCCGGCGGTAATCCTGCGCCCGTTGATCCGCGTATGCTTATGGATACTTCGAAAACTTTAACCGGCGGAGACCTTTGGAACGTGCTTACATCTTATGAAGAGAGAAAAGAACGCTCCTCTCAATTATTCGAATGGATTATGGCCGAGAAAGTAAAAATTGCAAATCCTACTACATTCTCTTTAGAAGACGGTGCCCGTGCCCATGAATTATTAGAGAGCAGAAAAAGTACAGGGAAGATTTTATTAATCCCTTAATCGTTACCACTTAAAAAGGAAGTTAAATTCGATTTTATCAAGACCTGAATTGAAAACAGTTAATAAATGAAAGGACATAACATATGTTATGTCCTTTCTTCTTCAAATAACAGGTCCGTGTAAATTTGGAATAAATTTTGTGCTCATTTGTAAATAAAACTACGTACTAATTTATGCTAAAAACGAGAATTCACTCCTATAACGACAGTAGCGTCTAGTTCCTCATCTCTAACCAATTTCGGAGTAAGCCCAGCATCAGCAAAAATTGCAAAGGTCTGAGTTGCCTGCATTTCACTCGTCTCTATTAAAAGATGACCTCCCGGTGCTAGCCAGAGAAATGCTTCTTTTGCTACTCTCCGCTGAATGTGAAGTCCATCCTCTCCCCCGTCAAGCGCTATCTTTGGTTCATGTAGGCGAGCTTCCTGTGGGAGCAGCTTTATTGCCTTGGTAGGAACATATGGTACGTTTGCAACTAAGGTATTCACACGACCTTTAAGTGAATGAGGCAAAGCATTATACAAGTCACCTTCAAAAACATGTCCACCGAAATTTGTTACGTTGCGGCTTGCACATCGTACTGCGACAGGGTCAATATCAACAGAATACAATTCAACTCGTCCTAAAGCTTCCACCAGAGCTACACCCACAGCCCCTGACCCGCAACATAGATCAACGACGATATCATCAAAACATGACAGAGCTTTTGCCTGGTGAACAAGAAACTCTGTACGTTGACGAGGCACGAAAACACCTCGGTCCACTTCTATCCGCAATCCACAGAATGCCGCGTATCCCACAACATATTCAAGTGGTAAACCATCGGCTCGCATTTCCACCATTTTCTTTAAGTCCTCTGGGGTTTGTGCTTCTGACATAAGTAACCGGGTCTCATCTTCTGCGAAAACACACCCCGCTCTCTGAAGCCTGTTAATGATATATTTTTTCGTTTTATTTTCCAAAAAGAAATTAAATTCTCTTCCTATTTATCTCACCACTTTTTCTTATTTATAACCCTGTATTCGTTAAAAATTGGAGATATCCTTTTTAACAAAATGGCCTTATTCAATTAAATGATCCAATTGTTGAACAAAGAAACACTCTACATAATGGATATTTTCGCCAAAATACCCCAACCTAATTTTATAAATATAAATAAGAAAAGGAAGCTAGATTTTCTAGCCTCCTTTTCTTATTTATATTTGAGATTTAATTATATTCCCACACTTTCTTTCCCTTTTGCAACATAACTCATATCTCCAACAGACTCGACGATATATTCCCCGTCTTTATATAAAATTTTCGTTACACTTGCATTCTCTACTCCAAGTTTTGTTTTACTACTGTCTATCATTTCAATTAATGCAGTAATCAAAAGCCCATGAACAACAACTAAAACGTTGCCGCCTCCATTTGCAGCAGCTTCTTCACTAATTTTATCAATCTCTGCTTTTATACGAGTAGAAAATAATTCCCAATCTTCCGCCTCTTTCGTTGGATCTGCTGCTCTAATCAGATTAATCACTTCTTGAATAGAAAACTTCATGAGTTCCTCTGGTGATGTAACACCCGCAGCTTTTCCAACCACATCCCACATATTTTCAAGCTTTTCACCTTCAAAAATACCAAAATTTAATTCTCGTAAATTTTTTCTTTGCTCTAGTTTCAATTTTGATTGCTCACTATATTTTAATACTAAATTAGCAGTTTCAATCGCTCGGCCGCTATCACTACTATACGCATTCGCAAAATGAACATCTTTTAATCCTGTTCCTAAATTAGTGGCAACTTCCACACCTTTTTCTACTAATGGAGAGTCTGCCCAACCTTGCGCGCGATGATTCGTATTTAATATTGTTTTACCGTGTCTTGTAACATATAACGTAACTACATTCTCATTGCTATCTGTTTCTCGATTCTTCATTCTCTTCTCTCCCTTTACATTGCTATATCAATTTTACCATCTTAATTATTCATTGAGCAAAATATACGTAAGTGAATTTTCTTAATAAAAAAAGCTATCTTTCTGTATATCTCTACAAAAAGATAGCATCTTTTATGATTACATTCCTTAGCTGATATTCCTACTCAGCAAACGCACTCGAATACTGAACAATTCCTTCTACACCTTCAAGAGCATTCTCCCTTAATTCCACCACCATAAACACCTCTTCAGGCACTTCAAATGGTGCTTTTATATTCCACTCACTTGCTTTCTTAAAACCAAATTTCGGATAATACTCTGGATGTCCTAACACTACAACCGATCCGTATCCAAGTTCTATCGCTTTTTCTAACGCAGCTCCAATCAGTTTTCCGCCAATTCCTTTTTTCTGATGGCCCCTAGCAACTGAAACTGGTGCAAGTGCTAATGATTCTACAGAAGTTCCATCCTGTTCTATCGTAATTTTGGATAACATAATGTGACCAACGATTTCCTCATCTACTGCAACGATTGATAGTTGAGGAATAAACGCGTCACATTCTCTAATACGTTTTACAAGTTTATGTTCTGTTTTATCACTAAATTCCTCATGTAAAAATGCTTGTTGTACCACTGCTTCTGTTTTTCTATAATCGTTTTTTTGCTCTTGTCTAATCGTTACCATTCTAACTTATCCTCTATTCTTTCTTATTTCTTTTTGGATTTTACGAAGCGCTTTTTTCGATCCGCGCTCTATATCATGTTGCAGTTTTCTTTCTTTATAATCGACAAATAGTGTATTTAAATCATATCCCTCTGGATATAATTCCTTCGCCGCTACCTCTAAAGTAATACGTTTTACGTTTACTTCAACGAATTCACCGTTATAATATACAACGACATTATAGAAATTATCTATTTCCTTATAGATGATACCAAAATCATCATAATCTAATAAATTCACACGATCGCCGATTTTGTACTCGTAATGGTTTTCTCTTTTTTCCTGCACAAATTTTGGTTTTCTAATTTTACTTTCATTCAGTTTTTCTAAAGTATATTCTTTATTTTCCATATACGCTTTCGCTCTTTGCAGTACACGCTCTCTTACGTTCATTTTATTCGCAATCCAAAGCGCATTACTTTCACCTGATTTACCGATTACTAATTTATAAAGTGGTTCTAGTGTCTCACTATTAAATTGCATTGCTGCATTCATAAAATCATCGTGCATTTCTGAAAATCGTTTAATTTCACCGTAATGCGTACTCGCAACTGTAATACATCCTGCAAGATAAAACTCCTCTAAAATAGAAATTGCAAGTGCTGCCCCTTCATTCGGTTCAGTCCCACTTCCTATTTCATCAAATAGTAGCAACGTATTATTATTTGACATCCTCATAATCTCAGATAAATTTTTCATATGAGATGAAAATGTACTTAGTGCGTTTTCGATACTTTGATTATCACCAATATCTACAAATACATTTTCAAAAATAGCAATTTCTGTTTCTTTATCTCCAGCAATATGCAAGCCTGACATTGTCGCTAAAGTTAACAATCCAATTGTTTTTAGCACAATTGTTTTCCCGCCCGCATTTGGTCCGGTAATAATTAAACTACGGTAGTTTTGACCGATTTCAAAGTGTAACGGTACTACTTTCCCACTTAAAAGCGGATGCTTACAATTTACTAAATGAATGTAGCCATGATCATTTAACTTCGGCTCTATTCCATCAATCGATTTACTAAACTTCGCTTTCGCAAATACCATATCATATTGACTAATCAATTCCATATTAATTTTTATATGATAAATATTTTCTACTACCATCCCTGATAACGTCGCTAAAATCTGATACTCTTCCATCGCTTCTTCTGCTTTCAAACTTGCGAGTTCCGCATTTAACTTTGTCACCGTATGCGGTTCTATAAATACAGTAGAACCTTTAGCAGACGCTTCAACTATACTTCCCGCAACTTGATTTTTATAAGAAGATTTAATTGGAATCGTATACCTATCATCCTTCTTACTAATAAAGAATTCTTGAATATACTTCTTATTTACACTACTATTTAAAAACTTGGTTAAACGTTCTTTTATTTTTCCATCTACCGAATCAATGTTATTGCGAATTCGTTTTAACTCTTTACTCGCAGCTGCATCAATACTATTGCCTTTAATGGAAAAGTTGATTTCCTCTTCAATACTTTTATATTCAGTCATTGAATTTGCATATGAAGCTAATACTGGCGCAAAAAACTCTTTATCTAACATAAACTTTTTAATCTTTCTACAGCCGCGTAAAAAGTCTGAAACACTTACTAACTCTTCAGGGTCTAAAATCATCCCTTTTTCTAATTTTTGAATTGTACTTGCGATATTTGAAATACCGAAGAAAGGAACATGCCCTTCTGCATCTACTATAGCTCGAGCTTCTGTCGTTTCATTCAAGCGATTCCTCACTACTTTTATACTCGTACTCGGCTCTAATTTATTTAATAATTCCTTACCTAATCCACTGACACAATATGATTTCACTATTTCCTTTAATTCGTTATATTGTAACTTTTCAAAAGTCATCGTATTCATTTTGTTTCTCCTCACTATGATTGATTTCTATCATCAATGAAGATACCTACTCATTAGATTCCAATGAGCCCTACATGATTCAATTACCATTTTTATACATTAAGAAAATATACAAAAAAGCTGCGGGGATACCGCAGCTTTTACATTTACAAGGCATGTGTAATAACATATGAGGAAATAAGCCATAAAAAACGGATGGCAATCCTCCTATTACACGCTTTATAAAGTATTGTAGGTATCTTCATAGGTATCGAAATAAATCCATGACAAATTTAGGGGTATGCTATACATAAAAATCCCCTGGTCTTATCCGATTTATTTCATTAAATTTTTCCTATTTAGTACCTACCGCACTCACAAAAAAGCACCTCTCATTAATTTATATTATAGCCATTGAAATCTAATTTACTGAAATCATCATACTATATGTTTTGTGAGAAGTAAAGGTGTCAGGCTATACCCTTGCAGATTGTAAAACTTTCATATAATCTCCCTTTTTCTCAAGAGTCTTTTTCGCATCTTCAGCCGTTACTATATAATCTACTGCAATATGTTGTAATACACCCTTATCAACATTTGGCAACTGAATCGTTATATCATCCACACTACTCTTACTATCTTCAATCGTTTTATTAAATTCCTGAATACTTCTTGCAAGCTCCGCTAATGTTTCCATATGTACAGAATTGTTTACATCTAAAACAGTACTACTTCTGAAAACCGCCGTAACATAATGCTTCGGATGCTTCTTCGATATTTTTTTCTCTTCATCCTTGCCGAAAATAATATCTCCTGTCTGCATTCGATCGAAAGTAAGTATAGTATTATTCCTTTTTTCTTCATAATATGTATTGAACCTTTCTCGTAAATCGTTCGCTCCTTTTTTTATTTTATAATTATCATTCTCTACCTTTGGAGAGGTTCGTCCATCGAACCATATTTGAAATTGTAAATATGGTTCATCTACTTGCTGTACATAAGCTATTCGTCTGTTTGGACCTAAAAAATCCTTACCTTGGTCGGCTATTTCAATTCGATCTAGTTTTACAGAAATACCATGCTCCGATTTTGTATAACTTTGTGCTTTTTGTTCCATTTCTTCATCCGATATATCACATGATGTTAATAGTAATAAACTAAACATTATGCTATATTTCATTATTGTTCTTTTCATATTGCCTCTCCTTTTGCTACTACTTCCTATACAGAAATGTCCTTATCGATTTTAAATTATGATGTATATAAAGAACTTCTTTCCATAACCATAAGTGTAAAAACACCCATTTGTTATCACTTTACACTAATAGTGTAATTTTACACTAAATTCATTTTACCGTAAAGCAAATATAATATCTATTTAAATCATGTTAGAAATATACTAATTAGTTCTATAGCACTCACAGTACATTTTTTATTATTACGAAAAACAATATATAAATCTTTTATATTTAACGTTCGGTAGTACATTATAATTTTTAAAGCCTTGCTATTTCAGGCGAGGCTTTTTAATTTTCATCAGTTTTTTTGTAATTTGTTGTATTTCATAGTTATATAGGAATATAACTACATGTTTGGAAAGGAAATGATTATGACTGGACTTAAAAATTGACTACAAGTAGATGATAAAGAGAAATGGGATTTAACGGATATTTACCATACAATTGAAGTATTAACGAAAGAATTACACGAGTTGGTAGTTCTGGGGTAAGAGCTACATCCACTAGAACTGATTTATTACCTTTAACCCAAGGAGACGTTCTTCGAGTCCGAATAAGAGAAGCCACAGGTGATATTATTTATTCCAACGCATCTCTCGTTGTTTTAAAAGTCGACTAATTCATTTATGAAAATAAAAATTTAGGGATGATAAAAATATAAAAAGAAGAGGATGACTTATATTTCAGTCTTCCTCTTCTTTTTTATCACCAATTCACTGCTGAACATATATGGAAACTGATCCTCCACTTACATGGAACTGCCCCCATCCGTCCTTATTAATTGTTACATTATTTGTTTGATTACCCGTCATATCGTACCATACTTCCCCTGCGTTATTCTTTCCAACTTCCATCCACTTTGATCCTCCTGGTCCATCTGAGATTAATGTTGCTAGACCAGAATCCGCATGTACACCATCACCTTCTCTTGTCCATCCAATTACATCTGGATGGTCTAAATAATCACGCTGCGTACCATATGCAAAGTTTTTTCGTGCCGTCAAAATTGGATCAATTTTATCTTTTAACGCTGGAATTTCATAGCTACTATTTCCGTTTGTCCCATAGTAATCACCATAGAAAACTGAAGGATAGCCCTCTGCACGAGTTAAAATAAATGCATATGCCAACGGTTTAAACCACGGACTTACTACAGATTCCAATGACTGTCCAGGCTGAGAATCATGATTCTCAACGAGAGTAACTGCAAGTGCAGGGTGATTTTGCATGACTGTTCCATTTAAAATATTTCTCATATCATAATTCCCATTTCCTTTTGAAGCATAATGAAAATTGTAATGCAGTGGTGCATCAAATACAGATTGATTATAATTGACCTTCGCTAAATAATTATTTAAAGTTTGAATATCATTTTGCCAATATTCAGCCACCGTAAACATTTCTTTCCCTGTTTGCTGTCTGACATGATTTACCCAATCGCGTAAATATTCATGATCAATATGTTTAACAGCATCTAAACGAAAGCCATCTAAATTTAATTCATTCGCATACCACGTCCCCCAATTTTTCATCTCATTCGCAACATCTGGATGATCAAAATCAAGATCTGCATACATTAAATAATCATAATTTCCATTCTCGCTAGACACTTCCCAGTCCCACGCTTTACCTATACCCCTAAATTTATAAATTCGATTTAATTTCCTTCCTTCATCCCAATCCGTTCCGTCAAAATGATACCATTTCCATTTGAAATTAGAATAAGTATCTCCGCGCCCAGGAAAGTTAAACCCCGTCCATGCATTAATTTCATAATCACCTGATACCTCAACATTTCGATTGTTACGGTCTACCTCAACAGCCGTTACATTTTCAGTATAATCTGCTCCACCTTTATGATTCATAACTACATCGCCGTATACATCGATGTTTTGCTTATGTAAAGCTTCGATTGCAGATTTCAATTGTGCTTTCGTCCCATATTTTGTTCGTACCGTTTCTTTTTGATTGAATTCCCCTAAGTCATATAAATCATATGCTCCATATCCTACGTCATTTTGCGTAGTTCCTTTATATGCAGGCGGTATCCAAACAGATGTAATTCCTTTCTGAGCTAAATTTCCAGCATCTGAACGCAAGCGGTTCCAATGATTCCCATCATTCGGAGCATACCACTCAAAATATTGCATTAACGTTCCATTGTTAACCGTATCTGCATACACTTTACTTCCCCCATGTATACTAGGTAAAAACAAAACAACCGATAAGCCGACTACTGTTATTTTTTTTAACATATTTACAACATCCCCTCCCAAGAAAACGTTTGCATAGTTTATCGAAATTATTATAATATTCGTTCTACAATTAGTAAAGTAGCAATCTCTCACTCTCCCACATTATTTTTTAGTCTAACTTCACATATTCACCAAATACTACACCATAGTTTTTATTTCACATCTTATTCAAGATTGTTTACAATTTATCTATAAAAGCATAACGGAGGGGTTTCTATGACGGACTTTCAAAAACAATTTTTTTCAAGATTACATATAGAAGAAAAACACAACGTTTCATTTGAAGATTTATCTAACATTATGTACGCGATGGCGCAAACTGTCCCTTTTGAAAACTTAAATATACTCGAAAACAACTTTACAGAAATATCAAAAGAAAATCTAAAAGAAAAAATTTTAGTAAACAACCGGGGCGGCCTTTGTTATGAACTCAATCCTACTATGTATTACTTCCTTAAAGACGTTGGATTTGATGTTCATCTCGTTTCAGGAACAGTGTACAATGCTGCAAATTCTATATGGGCTGTTGATTCTGGTCATATCGCAACTGTTTTAACACACCATAATGAACTTTATTTAATTGAAGTAGGATTCGGATCATACTTACCTCTTGCACCTGTCCCTTTCTCAGGTGAAGTCATTCACTCCGTCACAGGAGATTATCGTATTCGTAAAGAAATGACCGAAAAGGGAAACTATATTTTAGAGATGCGTAAAAACAATGAGTTTTTGGATCAATCTTCTGCTGATGATTGGACGTTAGGCTATGCATTTTATATAGAAGAAGTGAATGAAGAAAAAGCAAATGCAGCACAAAAAATTATCGTTGAACATGAGGGCTCACCATTTAACAAAGTACCTCTTATTGTAAAACTAACTGAAGACGGGCATACATCTTTAACAAAGGATAGTCTGACAATAGCGAAAAACGGTAAAAAAACGAAAGAAAACGTTACAGATGTACAATATAAAAATCTTTTACATTCAAAATTCGGAATTACATTATAATTTTTTAAGCCTTGCCATTTAGCAAGGCTTTTTAATTTTCAGCAGGGATTTTTTGCAATTTGTTGTATTTCATAGTTATATAGGAATATAACTACATATTTAGAAAGGAAATGATTATGACTGAACTTAAAGATCGACTACAAGTAGATGATAAAGAAAAATGGGATTTAACAGATATTTACCATACAATTGAAGATTGGGAAAGCGACTTCCATAAAATTGAAGTATTAACGAAAGAATTACACGAGTTTAATGGAAACATTCACGATGGCAATAGTTTATTAGCCTATTTAACAAAGAGTGAAGAAACTTCTAGCATAATATCTTTAATGTTCGCTTATGCACGATTACAATCTGATCTTGATACGCGTGATACTGACGCTCAATCTCTTGTCGATAAAGTATCACAATTACATGTGAAAGTAAGTGCGGCTAAATCTTTCTTTTCCCCATTCTTACTTAGCGTAGATGAAAACACATTACATTCTTACATAGAAGAAGCAGAAGGTTTACAATATTATAAAGAAGACTTATTTGAATTGTACCGTTATAAAAAACACGTCTTGAATAAGGACCAAGAAGAGATTTTATCACAAATGGGCGAAGCACTTTCCTCTCCTCAGCATACATACGGCATGTTAAATAATGCAGATATACTATTTGGTGAAGTGACTACTGATGAAGGAGAAAAAGTTACTCTAACACGCGGAATGTATGCAAAGTTAATAGAAGATGAAAATCGCGAGAAACGTAAAGAAGCCTATAAAGCTTATTACAAACCATACGTTCAATTAAAGAATTCTATCGCTTCTACTTTATCTGCTGCTATTAAAAATAATGTTACTGTTTCAAAGCTAAGAAAATATCCATCAGCTTTAGAAAAGTCATTATTTGGCGACATGGTTCCGAAAGAAGTTTATGAAAATTTAATTGAGACTACAAAAAAAAATATTCAATCACTACATACTTATAATGAACTTCGAAAAGAAAAATTAAATGTAGATGAACTACATCAATACGACTTGGGCGTTGATTTAGTAGCTGGTGTAAAACAAGACATTCCATATGACAAAGCATTTGACATGATGATCGAATCACTAGCTCCATTAGGTGAAGAATATATTGAAACATTAAAAAGCTTTAAAGATAAACGCTATATCGATGTAAGGGAAACACCAGGAAAACGTTCTGGTGCTTATAACTTTGGGATATACGGTGTTCATCCTTTCATTCTTTTAAATCATCACGATGATTTAAATAGCCTTTTCACTCTTACTCATGAATGTGGACACGGCATGCATACACATTACTCACACGGATACCAACCAAGAATTTCTGCACACTATACTATTTTTGTCGCAGAAGTCGCTTCCACAGTAAATGAAGTTCTATTAATTCATCATTTATTAAAAGAAGCAAAAGATGCTGCTGTACGTAATCATTTAGTAAACCATTTCATCGATAAATTTAAAGGTACTTTCTTTACACAAATCATGTTCGCTGAGTTTGAAAAAATCACACATACAATGGCTGAGCAAGGTAAACCATTAAATGCCCAAGTCTTTAGCGAAGTTTATGAAAACTTGTTTAGAGAGTATAATGGCGATTCTCTCGTATTTGACGAAGAAGTAAAATACGGATGGGCTAGAATACCGCATTTCTACCGTCCATTTTACGTATACAAATATGCAACTGGATTCGCTTCTGCAATCCAAATTGCAGATAAGTTATTGAGCGGCGATCAAAATGCTCAAAAACATTATATTGAATTCCTTAAAGGTGGAAGTTCAGACTATCCATTAAATCTACTGAAAAAAGCTGGTGTTGATTTAACTACGCCAGAACCGATTGAAAGCGCACTAAATCGTTTCAGCTCACTTGTTGAAGAGTTTTCAGCATTATAAAAAGCATGCAGAGTATATACTCTGCATGCTTTTTTCATTTCAGTTACTTTATGCTAAATGTTGCTGCGTGACACAGTGAATCATGCCACCATAGGCAAACAATTCATTTACATAAATACCAACAATCCTTCTTCCTGGAAACTGTCCTTCAATGATTTGAAGCCCTAATTTGTCATGCTCATCACCATATATAGGAACTAATACAACCTCATTTCCAATATAAAAGTTCAAATATGAGCCCTTACAGTCTGCTTCTTTCACCATCTTTCTCGTCACCGGTACTGGTATGAGTTGAAATGGTTTTCCATCTATATTTCTTGCTTGTCGCAATTCTTGATAATGCTTTTCGTACGCTTCCAAAAGGTAGGATTCACTTTCTCCGAAAGGATCATATTCATAAAGAATTGTATTTTCATTTACAAAACGTGCTGCCCCATCAATATGGTAATCTGTATCTTCATCATAATTATCCTCACCGCGAATGCCCGTTATCCATATAAAATTCGTTACCCCTAAATGCTTCGTTAACTCTATTTCAATCTCTTCCTGACTTAGTGTAGAATTTCGATTTTCATTTATAATAGAAGTTTTTGCCGCCATTAAGGTTCCATTTCCGTTTATCTCTATTCCTCCGCCCTCTAGACAGACACTAGAATTAACTTTTGGAATGCTATACGTTTCACTTATTTTTGTCGGAACAACAGCATCATTTTCATACGGATATTTCTCACCCCACCCATTAAAAATCCAGTGCGTTAAGCAGAGATTGCCTTCCTTATCTTTTACAAAAATCGGTCCATTATCTCTTATCCAAATATCATCCGTTTTTTCAATTAAAAAATCAATTTTATCCATGTCCACTTTCTCTTCCATTAACTTCGTTTGGACATGTACTTTTTCTTCCTCATCATATACAACAATATGCACATTTTCTCCGTAATGAAGCTCCTTTGCCATCGTTACCCAAATATCATCTAGCTTAGTTCTGTAACCTTCACCTCTATGAGCTTTATCATGAGGCCATTGGAGCCATGTCCCCTCATGCTTTTCCCACTCAGCTGGCATATAAAACAAACTATTTTCTATATTTCTCATACGTGTTCACCCCTTCTTCGAATGTAAGTTTAGTCTAAACTTTGACATCGTGTTAAGGTCAACAGAAATATATTCATGTACTTGTAACTACTTTTAAGGTGTCTCTTTATTTCTCCTTGTGATACACTACTTCTCCTTGTAAAACCGTCACTAAAACTTTCGCATCTGGAATCTTATCGACACTCATTTTAGTAATATCTTCATTTAGTAATATCATATCGGCTGATTTACCTACTTCAATTGAACCAGTAATATTATCAAGACCTAATGCTTTCGCGGGCTTAATCGTATAAGCATCAATAGCTGCATATATATCAGATAAGCCTTTCTCTTCAATACTTAGCGCATTCGAAATTGTCACAAGTGGATTTAGTTCATTTACGTCCCAATCACTACTAAGCGATACATTTGCTCCTGTTTTCCAAATGCGTCCTAACGGCATAATTCGTTTCATCTGTTGATCTGAAAAATACGTACTTGCCCAGCTTTGTTTAGGATCTTCTGCAAAATCATGACCTACTTGGAAATCAGCGCTAACACCTAACTTAACAAAACGATTTATATCACTATCTTCTACCATTTCAACATGCGTCAGCGTATAAGGCTGATTCGCCCCTTCTTTTTTCGCAGCTTCAATTGCATTTAAACTCTCTCTTACCCCGCCATCTCCAATCGTATGAATGAGTGCACCGTAACCAAGTTTATTGAGTTCCGTCAACCACCATTTCATTTTTTCTTCTGGAATATAGTTCAAACCGTACGGTGTTCCTTTAAACCACTCAAATTTATATTTTTCTAGTATTTTAGCAGTACTGTTAATGCTAATTCCATCACTATACATCTTCACTTGATTAATAAGCATTCGAGATGATACATCATCACGCTTAATTTTTTTGAAATACTCAATTTGTTCTGTTTCATTTAAGTTCGGATATACCCACGGACGCAGTACTACTCGTGACGTTAACTTTTTCTCATCGTTAACTTTATTCCAAACATCTAACCAGCCTCGTTTCCAGTAGAGACGTCCATCGCCGACTGTAGTAATACCATTCTTCGCAACCTCATCTAAACCGTCTAACAAACCTTCATAATTTTTTTCAAAGAGTTTAGGCTGAGAATTCCATGCTTTTTCCATTACGATATCCCCTGCTGTATCATACAGAAGCCCGAAAGGTTCTCCTGTTTCTGGATCCTGGATGATTCTTCCGCCTTGCGGATCTTTCGTCTCTTTATTTATTCCCGCTACTTCCAATGCTTTTGAGTTAACCCATACAGAATGAGAAGTTCTTTCCATAATTAATACAGGGTTATTAGGAAATAACTCATCAAGAACTTGTAATGGCGTTTGTTGTTCTGATTTTTCGTCCATATCTTTTAACAACTCTTCCAAACTAAATCCTGTTCCACTTACCCATTCGCCATCTTTCACATCTTTTTTACAAGCCTTTAAATACGAGCGTTGTTCTTGCAGCGAAGCATCTGGTGAGACACTACAATTCCCTGCTGCTGGTGATCTCGCCTCAAATATATGATTATGATTGTCCACAAAACCAGGGAGTATAAAACGTCCTTGTAAATCCACTACTTTTGTATCTTCATTTATAAATCCTTCTACATCTTTGTTTGAACCAACAAATGTAATTTTCCCTTCTTTAACGGCTATAGCCTCTACAATGTCTTGCTTTCCATTTGAAGTATAGATGGTACCATTTTTAAACACTACATTTTTAGGCAACTCCTTAGGTAGAACAAAACTACCATTCTCACCTTCTCCTCCTCCAGGAGTACATGCTGAAACCCATGTCATACTTAGAATAAGGCAAATAATCATGATTATTTTTTTCATATTCTTTCTCCTTTTTATTATGATGAATTACTTACATAAATAGAATAAGGATTGACATAATGTTAATGTCAATCCTTATCTTCAGTCTATTTTCATAACTACAAAACAAATTTGTGTCACATACTCCTCTACTAAACAATCACATTCAGGTCCTTTTACGTAAACCTCATATGGTGAATCCTCTATTACATAACCATTTCTTTCAATCCATTTTTCTAATGCTATATAAGCGTAACCTATATAGTCATAACTTCCATAATGCATAGTAGTAACGATTTGATGCGGATTTAGTTTTTTTATTTCATATTCTTGTACTACATCTGTATTGTTCCCATGCATTACCGGAATTCTTAATTCAATATCACTCTTATTTGGAATATACTCTTCATCATAAAAAACTGTAGAAGGCGAGCCGACTATTTGGAAGTTATTCTTGTGTACTATTTCATATAAGTCATAAAAATAATCATCCATATCATCTATATTTATTTGTAACCTTTGAGAAATTACTGTTATTTCATTTCTCATCCCAATTAATATATCGTAATTTCTATGGCAAGCAGTATTTAAAGCAGAATTCATATTTACCATTTCATTCATTTCTGAAATAACCTGTAAATTTTGTTTTACTTCATGAGATAACTCTATAATTTGTGCTTGCATATGTTTAATAAATGAATCTTGATCTGACGACTGAAGAATGATTTTAATTTTCGGTAGAGGGAACTTATACTCCCTTAACTTCTTTATTTTCAATGCTATTTCTAACTGCCCTTGCTCATAATATCTATACCCATTTTCCGGGTTCACATATGCTGGTTTTAATATATCCTCTTTGTCATAATGCCTTAGCATCCGTGTACTCATTTTACAAATCCGCGAAAACTCAGTAATTGTATACATATACTTACCCCTTGAATACATTTTCTTATACGCTTATTTTAAAGCCAATCAAAAATCTTCCTAACTGAAAATTCTTCATTCTGATTGTTCAATCTTTTCATTTTTGAAGGTAACAAATGCGAAGGACAATACCATGTTAAACAATTAATTGCGCCTCCCATTGTTGATATTTCTCCTACATGAATTTGAATAGCTTGTTTCTCAGTATGCTGTTGAATATATCGTAATACTTCCCTATCTTTAGCTAATCCAAACTTAGGAACATAAATCGTATCACATGTTTCTAACATATTTATATATAAACCTTTTGCCGACGCTATTTCTTGATCATATTGCCCTTTCTCTGTATATGACGATGGTACTACTATAAATTCAGCTTCTGGCATTTGCTCTTGAATAATCTCTTGAACATTATATCTAAATTCATGATCCCCTAAAAAATCACTAATAAACATCGTGTGTTCATCAATAAATTTAACCATTCCGTCTGCATGTGCAAGTACGTCCCCTTCTTCAGCAGGAATAATAATAACGCGGCTCACATCCAAATCCCATTCCAGTTGCTCTATAATTTCTTCTTCCGTCCAATCATAATTATCATCAAATATGCGTTCCGTTACTATAACAGTATCTTTTTTATTCCAAATAAGATTTCCACCGTCTAATATCAATGGAGATTTCACATATTCAAAGTCGTTCTTTTTCAACCATTTATTAAATTGTTGATCTAAATATCGCCATTGATCTTTCGGTAAGTAATTTGGTTGATATTTAAATTTAACTAAATGATTTGTGACGACTGGTGCAACATCTCTTAGCCAAATATCATCATACTCAAAAAAGCTTGTATGAAAATCTTGCTCTTCAACAGATAAAGAAACAAGTTGATCAGTAAATGATTTATTTTCATTTAAGTATTCATTAAAATAAATCAAATCCTCATAAAATGGACGATAATATTCATTTGATTTATCTGGTATTGCAGTAAAAATAATTCCATTTTGTTTTTGTTCCATATTATTTACCTCGCTTTTTAATAATGGTTGAATAACTAATTTCACTATGCCAACTATTTCTCTTTTCATAACAATTTTCGAAACGTGCACATTTCATGAATGGATTATAGCACGGAGAAATATTATATATTTATATAAAAAATATAAAGCTGTCATTAAGCCGTAAATTGACTCTTGACAGGGTTTTAAAATACAATAATAGAAATTTATATGAAAATATGAAATTGAATAATAGCATCATAAATCCTATCATTATGAAGCTAGTTAAGATTATTCCTTTCAATACCCTTACTCCTTTTCACAAAAAATAAAACATGACAAAATAGGTAAAAAATAACAATTCACTTATTTTGTCCGTATGTTGCTACATTTCAATCGATTACTTCAATTGAATCGGTTGTTGCTGTGTCACACAATGAATCATACCGCCATTTTTATAAAGCTCTCTCACATCAATACCAACTACTTTACGATCTGGGTATAACTTCTGAATCGTATCATTTGCAATTTTATCATTCGGATCATTATAATTAGGCACCAATACCACTGTATTCCCAATATAATAATTAATATACGATCCCTTATAATCGAGAGCTTTTCCATTTTCTAAAATAACTTTCTCTTTACTAAGAGGTAAATATTCATACTTATATTTCTTTCCTGACGCATTTTTTGCATCTAACAATGTGTCCATATCTTTGTTTGATAACCCCCACTCGGCTAGGTCATCTTCTTTCATCGTTACGATGGTGGATTTATTATGAAATTTAGCAAATCCATCGATATGGAAATCAGTAATATCTAAATTAGGTACTCCGTCTAACCAAATAAAGTTTGATACTCCTAGATCACTTATATATTTTTCAATTTCCTTTTCTGATAAATCCGGATTTCTATTTTTATTTGTTACTGCACTTCGAGTTAATAAAGCAGTCCCATTACTGTCTAATTCAATTGCGCCGCCTTCAAGGACAAAATTCCCCCAATCAATCCTTTCAATCCCTAATTGTTTACTAACATTTTCACGTACACGAGCATCATTTTTATAAGGAGTTTTCTTTCCCCAACCATTAAATGCCGGATCTAATATTTTGAGATTTTTATTATTGTCATAAACAAAAATCGGCCCACTATCTCTTGCCCATACATCATCAGTAGGAGCGATAAAGAAATCAATTTTATCCATATTCAGTCCTTTATCTATTAAAAGATTATTGATGCGCTCTTTCTCTTCCTCATCGTATGCAACAATATGGACTTTTTCACCCTCGGTTAAAGCACTTGCCATCTTAACCCAAATCGGTTCAACTTCCTGCTTATATTCTTGGCCATATGTGTATTCATGAGGCCATTGCAGCCATGTACCTTCATGCTTATCTTTTTCATCTGGCATCGTATATTTCCCAACTTTTTTCTGTACCTCTATTTTTGCATTCTCTTTCCCTTTTGCATTTTCATTACCACCTTCAAAAGAACAACCACTAATAATCGCCGTTGATAATGTAGCTATTAAGCAACACTTTACTACTTTTTTCATTTTTTCAACCTCCTGTTCTTATCTCCAATAATGTAAAGCTTCACATAGTGTGAAGCTCAAGCTTTTTCTCCAATGTAAAAATTACCAATTATTCTTTGCATTCCTATCATTTAACTACCTATATGTATTTATTCAACTATCTTCCTTACCTACTTGTTTAGCACGCTGAACTTTACGAAATAAAAAAATCGGTATTGATAATTACATATCAATACCGATTTTAAAATTATTCTTTTCCTTCTATTAAATCATTCGCCATTTTCCTAAACTCTTGGTTAAATGCATCATTCATACCATTTTGGACGTTAGAGAATAATATGACAAACGTTCTTTTATCCCAGTTAAAATTATTAAAAGTATTCCATCCTGATAATACGCCGTGGTTATGATAATAATCTGGATACGTATAGAAACTAAATCCATATTTTCTTGCAGGTGATGCAGTAAACATATCTAATACACTTTGTTTAGATAGCAGTTTTCCATCCATAATTGCCTCATCTAATCTTTTCATATCTTCAACAGTCGTATACATTTCACCACACCCATACAACCAGCTCATTTTTAAGCGGGGTGCAGCTATTAACTCATTATCTTTTCTCGTATAACCTTCTGCTAAAAAAATATCTTCAGGGAGAGTTGCACCCATTCCAGATTCATGCATTTCAGCAGGAGTAAAAATATTTTCTTTCACATATTCAGCAAGTGGTTTATTTGCTATTTTTTCTACAATATACGCAAGTACCATATAATTATAATCTGTATATCGCCATCCTGTCCCTGCAGGGAATTGTAATTTTTGCGCCCCAATCCACGTTACTAACTTTAGTCGTGACGCTGCATCAACCCTACCTTGTCCCTGATCTGGTAACCCTGACGTATGTGTTAACAAATTTCGCAACGTAATGTTTTTATCTGCCGGAAACGATGGAATATACTTATTTACATTATCTTCAATATTTAACTTCCCTTTTTCTTTTAGCTGCATAATAGATATTGCAACGACTGTTTTCGTAATAGAACCAATGCGATATTTCGTTCTTGGCGTTGTTACTACTTTATCTTCCACATTCGCATACCCATAACCTTTTCGTAAAATCACATGATCTTTACTAGCTACAAGAACACTCCCATTAAATCCTTTATCTTTTAAATATTGATCTAGCTTTCCAGCTGCAACTTCATAACGCTTTTTCTCATTTGCATCAACTTCCTGCATATCGCCCTTTTGCTTACTATTTACATTAGAAAATGCCTTTATATCATATTTCTTACCTTTATTTGCATGTATTAGTGCAACGACACTCCCACAAAAAATAGCAAAAATAAAGAAAACAATTAACCATTTCTTTAGCATAATAGGAACCCTCTTTTATCTAGTTTCACTTAACGCGCATCCATTCTATTCTATATCTATTAATTTTCAGATACTTTATATTATTATCTATCTATTATTCACCTTATTAAACTAGATTCCTTTTTCTCATATTCAGTTTTTGACTACTCTCTATTGTATTTCTTTCTTGCAAAATTTCCACCTTACAATCGGATACACCCTACTATAATTTCAATATCTTATGTAACATTTGTTACACATTATCAAAAAGGAGTTATAAACATGAAAAATACTGATAAACGCAATCGTTTAGATGATATGATGTTTCATTACAAGGTAACAAAAAACAACATAGTTTTAATTGAATATTACGGGAAACAAATTATGATATTAAAAGGAAATGCTGCTGAAAAATTTTTAAACAAAATAAATCTTGCACATAACGATACAGAAAGACAACTCATTATGGCTAAAGTAACAGGCAATTTCAAAAGAGGTAACGAACGTCAATGAAAACGAATCTCATTTATATTTTGATTATACAACATATAAAAAAAGAAATGTCGCTCATTCGGCATTTCTTTAGACTTTCTTCATAAAAAATTTACATTGCTAACTTTCTTTTATTTTTTATTTTTACTATATAAACTCACTACCGAGATACTTAATAATATCACTATACACAACCAAGCATACGTATACCCTTTCTCATCGACAATATAACCAAATAAAGCAGGTGCAACAATAATCGCTATTTGATTGAATGTAAGTGCCAAACTAACTGTTATTCCAACAGATTCTTCACTTGCCAATTCAGCAACTTCGACGATAAAAAGACTAAACCAACCAATTGAAAAGAAGCCTAACAATGCGCTTACACCATACAATACTCCACTCGTTACTGTATGTATGCTCATTACTAACAATAGAATCAAACCGATAGAAGCACAGACAGCTATAAATAAAGGCGTATGCCGATTCCCCTTATAAAACAAATCACTACTAGCTGCTAATACAACACGGCCAATCATTCCAGAAAAGAACATCACTGAAAATACTGTTCCAGCTACAATAGATGTAATGGATTCTTCCCTTACTAAAAATTTCATGAAGTGCCCAACTAATACCATTTGCAATGAAATCATGCAAATACCCGTTATATATATTGGATACAACTCTTTTTTACATATCACTACTTTTAGCTGCGTCCAAAAAGAAATTTTAATATGTTCTTTCCTTGCATCCTCTTGAACATGTGGCTCTTTATAAAACATAAAAAATAATATTCCTCCAATTATACAAATGCATGCCATACTATTTATCGCGTAAGTCACATTATAGTGTATTGTTAGAAACGGGATTAGCACTCCCGCTAATGCGCCACCAATCGGTATACCAGCTTGCCTTATTCCCATTGCTAATCCTCGATTTTCTTTTGGGAACCATTTTAAAATTACTTTACTTCCTCCTGGCTGGGACACACTATAAAACATTCCTACTAATAAAAGTACAAATAACAGACCATTAAATCCATTTACTATATTAGTTAGTAAAAACGAACCTCCTAGCAAAAATGAACTGATAGAAATTAATAATTTTTCATTATATTGATCCAGTAACCGACCGACAAAAAGCATGCAAAATAACGGTCCAATATTTACAACACTTACTAACAATCCACTCTCCGTATTCGTAAGCCCATATTCTTCTTTCCAAAATAAAGCGAAAGCTCCGACACCATATGTTATAAGTGTCGCTGTTGTTTGAGCAATCGTCGCAACAATTAACATAACCCACTTATAAGCACTATTCATCCTTTCTTCGATTAACAAAATAACCCCTCCCCTCTTCCATTGTATGAAAGTTTTGATATCATATAAAATAAAGATTCATCATATAATCCATCAAAAAAAATGATACCTTTTCGGAGGGATGATGCATGGACATAAAAGATTTAACTGTATTTTACGAAGTTGCAAAGGAAAGTAATATTTCTCACGCAGCGAAAAATTTGAACTACGTACAATCAGGCGTAACAATGCGTATGAAACAACTAGAAAATGAATTAGGTGTGCCTTTATTTTATCGTAATGGAAAAGGGGTAACTTTAACTTCTAACGGTGAAATTTTATTAACATACGCCAAACAAATTATCCACTTAATGGATCAATCTATAAAAGCGGTTCAAAGTAATGGAACTGATCCTAAAGGCACTTTGAAAATCGGGTGTACAGAATCTACAACAGCGGTAAGGCTTCCATCTATATTAACGGCCTATTATGAGAAATACCCCGAAGTCGAATTGATTTTAGAAACAAATACGACCGAACAACTAATTAGGCTAGTGCTAGAACGAAAACTAGACGGAGCATTTATAGCAGGATCTACTCAGCATACTGAACTTCATACAAATGTATTTCGTGAAGAAGAATTAGTTCTCATTAGTAAAAAACCTTTATCCGCCCTTACAGACATAGAAAATATGAATTTACTCGCTTTTAGTCACGGTTGCTATTATAGAAGTTTATTAGAAGACTTGCTTCAAGAAGAGGGCATCTCGCCTAAACGAGTATTAGAGTTCGGAACAATTGAAGCAATACTCGCCTGTGTAAAATCAAATATGGGTGTAGCGATTATGATGAAATCAATTTTAAAGGGGCATGAACATAACTTATCATTCAATCCTTTACCAAATAAATTCAAAAAAGTTCCTACTACTTTTATTATTAGGAAAGATATATATCACTCAGCTGCATTACAAAAATTTATGGAGATGGTTTAACAATGCGTGAAAAGAAAATACGTGGGATGAATCGTAAAACAAACACGATGATACAGCGAATTGAAGAACATACAAAAACGTTCCCTTCTGCTTTCTATAACGATGAATATTGGTATATGCCTTTACCAGTTTCCCAAACTTTTATCGATTCGTGTAAAACACCTAGAAAAGTAAAACAATTGTGTATACAAACCTTATTAAATCAAGCAAACCATTTAATAAAAATAAAACCGAGCGATACACATACATATCGAGTTGTTGTTTTCATTTCTATAGAAAGTTTGTGGAATTCACAAATTATTGTATTTAAAAATGAGGACTACTTTCATAATTTCTTTAATAGAAATAGTGAATTTCAAAAATGGATCCCACTTTCAAATGAGTCTGATTTTTGGAAGACATAGGGAATATCAATTTGTCCCCCCTTCCAAACCTTGCACTTCCAAGAGATCATTTATGATGAGGATACAATCGATGAAAAAGAAATTTGGTTTATTGGAGAGTTATCTTAAAAGGGGAACTTTCTAATTAAAAGCTTCTCTTTTTTCACTTAACAAAATCGCTATATAATGAATTTGTCATTTTACTATATAGGAGGTTTTCAAATGGTAATCCCTAAATATCCTGATGTCCCTACTCTTACGAAAAAACAAATCAATCAAATTACAGAAATCACTTTTCTAAAAGAAATTACACCACAAAAATGTGATGCCATTTTCGTTTTCGGTGGTTCTCATCCTGGCAATTGGCAAGCTCCTCTAAAAGCTTATCAACAAGGTTTAGGAAACCAAATTATCGTTACAGGTGGTACTAGTTTGCATGGCATGAAACATCCGAGCTGGAATTACGGGGATTTATCAGAAGCAGAAGTAATTGTAAATAAATTAATTGAACATGGCGTACCAAAAGACGCTATCCTATTCGAGACAAGCTCCCTCCATTCTATTGCTAATGTAATTGAAGCGAAAAAGATTTTTGATTTCACAAAAATTAATCGGTTACTCTTTGTATGTAAAAGTTTAGGAGCTGGTCGACAATATAGAGTATTAAAAAAACATCTACCTAATACTGTTACTTGTATTCCATTTACATTTGATACAAGTTTCGATGGTGAGTTTATAATGAATAGATATAACTGGATGGAAAATGAAAAGAGTCGCTCCATGATTTTTGGAGAATACTTGAGAAATGTTTGCTACGGTAAAAAAGGCTGTATTGAACCACCTGAAAAAGAAGTTCAAGGTTTAGAGGAATATGTATCCTACTACTATAATCTAGCATAATAGAAAAGGTATACCTAAAACAACGGTATACCTTTTCTCCTATTTATCCCGCTTTAATGGGCAGTAAGACCCCCACTGATTAAAGTTTCACTTTATTTTTCTTTTAACACACTATGTAATCGATCAGGATAATTTGTAAACATTCCTGTAGCACCCCATTTAATTAACAATCTCATATCTGGTTTCTCATTAATTGTATACGGGTGAATTAACAGTCCATTTTTCCTAGCCATTTTCATATATGACTCATCAATAATTAGTTCTCCGTTATCATTACGGAAGTTTGGCCCAATACCAACTGCATACTTTTTAATTTCTTGAAAATCATCATTCGTTACACTTTTCGGTTCATGTGTAATTCCAGACCATTCAACAATCTCATTGTTTTCATTTGGATAATACCAAAGCAATTGAACTAACGGAATATTTTTATTCATACTATGAATCTTTGTTAAACTATCTTTACTAAATGATTGAATCATAACACGACTAGAGGACATGTTTTGACCTACTAAATTATATTTATTTAACAACGCTAACAATTTTTCTTCCATTCCTGGATACACATCTGGTGATTTTGTTTCAATGTAATACTTCATGCTTCTTCCGTACTTTTGGAAGATTTCTTCAAGAGTCGGAACTTTTTGCCCAACATACTCTTGCTTAGCCTTTTCTGGATAAGCTGTATTGAACCAAGATCCTGCATCTAAGCTCTTTATTTCACTTAATGTTTTATCTCGTACTTCACCTGTTCCATTTGTAGTACGATCAACTGCTGTATCATGCATTGCAATTAATTGGCCATCCTTAGTTAATTGAATATCTAACTCCAAATAATCCGCTTTCATTTTTTTCACAAGATCATAAGAAGCAAAAGTATGCTCAGGTGCATGTCCACTTGCTCCGCGATGTGCAATGTTTAAAAACTTATTCGTATTCCATTCATGCTTCCCTTCTGCTTTTGCATGAACAGCTCCCCCAGCATAGATACTTCCCATCATAAAGAAAATAACTAACACGCTAATAATTTTTCTCATCCTTCTAACCCTTCCTACGTTGCAAATTTCAACAAGTTAATGAGATTTACACGAAATAGAAGATATACTTTCATTATTTTTATAAGCTTATATGAAAATTCCAATCTTACAAATACAATTCCCCTACGTTATTACTATACTATTTATTTTCCATATCCCTCCTATTCACATGTAACTCCTTATTGATTACAGCTCATCAATAAAAAAAGCCATAATTTATTTAGAGGACACTTCTGTATCCCTAAATAAATTTATGGCTTATCTCAAATATCTCCGGCCTCGATTAACTTGTCGAAATTAATCATACCAAACCTATTAAACTTTGTGAATATTATTTTTTCAGTAAAATGAAGTATATAAGACAATGCTTCTGTAATTATTTAAAAACGACATAATAAATTACTCATTACCTCCTCCAGCATTACATCTGGATTTATCACCGCTTTTTCCGAACGCCATCCAATAAAACCATCTGGTCTAATTAGTACAACTCCTTCATTCTCTATCCCATATAATTCACGAAAACCATTTTCTTGAGCAATAAAGTCTCCACTTCCCCCTACTCGAAGTACTTTAATATTTATTCCTAATTTAGATGAAACATCCAATGTAGCTTCAATCCAAGAACTATTTTCTACTTCAGTAAGTAATACAAAATTGTTACCTAATAAGTCTAATATAGAAACTTCTTTCCCTTTATACATGCCAAAAAAATGTGGTGCTCGCGTTCCAGGCTTTCCGCTCAAATCTACGATATCCATTCTATGTGGAGTAGCTGAGTCATCTACTATCGCTTCAGAACAATACTGATACCCAACAGTTACAGCTAACCCATCCATATTATTCAAACTGCCTTCCTCTCTATTCGCAGCACGGAACAATAAACTACTCGCATACTCCGTCGTTAATTTTGCAACAGGATATCTCTCTTGATGATATGTTTCTAACAATTTTGGATTTGCTTTCCCTTTTATAACAGCCGCTAATTTCCAAGCTAAGTTATGCGCATCTTGTATGCCTGTATTTGAACCAAATCCTCCAGTTGGTGGCATAATATGTGCTGAATCACCAACTAAAAAGATTCGATTATCTTGAAATTTCACGGCTGTACTTTCGGTCGCTTCCCACGGTAAAACACTTACTATTTCTGACTCAATTTTTGTACTTCCAATTGCTGTTTGAATGATTTGTTTACAACGTTCTATAGTGAAGTCATCTGGTCGCTCTCCTTTTAATGGATCGTAGGATACATGGTAAATCCATCTTCTTTCGTTATCAACTGGAATAAGCGCACCAAGAACTTCCGGATGAAGTACCATAGTAAAACCAAATGCATCTCCCTGTATAAACTCACTTAAATCCGCTTCAAAATAAATATTCATATAATAGCCACCGATTGTACCTCGTCCCTCAGTACTTATCCCTAGCTGCTCACGTATTTTACTTTTTGCCCCATCTGTTGCAATTACATAGTCACAATGAATAATACTTTCTTCTTCCTTTTCACGATTCCGAATCGTTGCTATTACTCCATGCTCATTTTGTTCATAAGAAACTAATTCATGATAAAAAGATAATTCTCCGCCTAATGATCTCGCTTTTTGTAACATCATCTCTTCTAAAGTAATTTGATAACACGCCGTTTGTTTTGATGGACTAATCTCTTCTATTTTTTGAAGTAACTTTTCATCGTTTCCATACTGAGTCGCCCTCATTTGTGCCAATTCTTCCTTATTCGCCTCAGCTATTGTTTGAACTGCTATTCTTCCCCGACAATTTTCTAACGCTTTCCCCGCCGATCTAATTCTTTGTTCTAAACCTAATTCTCGAAATAACTCCATCGTACGAAAAGTGATTCCACCTGCTTTTGGATGAATTGCAGTAGACGGGTGCCTTTCAATCAGTAAATAATCAACGCTATGTTTTGCAAGGAATAGCGCAGATGCTAATCCTGTTAATCCTCCTCCAACAATTAAAACTGGTACATCATTCGATTTCATATATTTACCCTCCACATCATTGTTCTGAGCTCAGTGACATAAATATAATCAAAAAAACAACAAAGATATAGACTTATATTTCATTTTAAATTATCATATAAATAGATTACGCCCCAAATTACTTTTACTTTTTCATACATCTATAATCTATTTGAATTATGCATATATGAAAGAGTAAAACGAAACAACTCACTTTAGTAAACACCAACATAATAAAAACATGATAAGCGGTTGTAACCCTATAAATTATAAAGGGTTACAACCGCTTAATTTTTTCGTCAATGTCTTAACCTTACTCATCTGTAAACAACGTATTATTAAATCCTTTTCTATCCTCTACCATTTTCAACACATAAAATTTCATTCGTCTCGATTTTCTTTCCCAATATTGCAGCTCATTCAACAATCATGTAGCATTACCTTATTGACATAATGGTTCATCATCTTAAACCTTTCGACTAATTACCAGGAGGTAAAGTAATTGAAATGAATAAACAAGAACAATTAAATGTTATAAAAAAAGATTTTATTGATTCTCAAAAAGTATTATTGGCAATTGGCGATGAAACACGTCAAACTATTTTGTTCGTTCTCATGGAAACGGAATGTCAAACCGGATTACGTGTAGGCGAAATTACGAAAAAAACACACCTTTCTCGACCAGCGGTATCACATCATCTTAGAATTTTACGAGAAGCCGGTATTATTTTAATGCGAAAAGAAGGTACAAAAAACTTTTATTATATTGATATACGTACAAAATTAGGTGTATTAAAAAATCTTGTATTAGATATTGAAAAGCTATTGCACTACTTTTATTGAAGTTTGGAGGTATAAGAAATGAAAGCAATGATAATTGATAAATACGGGAAAGTTCCAATGCGTATGGCAGAGGTACCTACTCCTGAAATAAATGAGTATGAAGTGCTGGCAGAAATTCATGCAGCTAGTATTAACCCAATTGACTTTAAAATACGCGATGGAAAGGTAAAGATGTTACTTAAATATGAAATGCCCCTAATCCTTGGGAATGACTTTTCCGGTGTCATCGTAAAGGTTGGATCAAAAGTAACTCACTTTAAAGTCGGTGATGAAATATATGCACGCCCAAGAAAAAATAAGATCGGTACTTTCGCGGAATATATAGCCATTCATGAGGATGACGTAGCCTTAAAACCTAAAAATTTAAGTTTTGAAGAAGCAGCATCAATCCCTCTTGTTGGCTTAACATCCTATCAAGCATTACATGACATCATGCACTTACAAAAAGGACAAAAGATATTAATCCACGCTGGTTCCGGTGGTGTTGGTACTTTTGCAATTCAGTTAGCAAAAATAATGGGAGCTACCGTTACAACAACTGCTAGTGAAGCTGGTGCCGATTTAGTAAAGTCTCTTGGCGCAGATGAAATTATTAATTACAAAACAGAAAAATTTGAAGAAATGCTACAAGATTATGATGCAGTATTTGATACAATCGGCGGGACAACACTTGAAAAATCATTCAATATTATAAAAAGCGGCGGCAACATCGTTTCCGTTTCAGGAATGCCAAATGCTCGTTTCGGTAAAGAATTTGGTTCCGGATTTTTTAAAACATTCTTATTTTCATTAGCAAGTAGAAAACTTACTGCACTTGAAAAGAAGCATAATGCGCAATATTCATTTTTATTTATGAAACCAAGCGGAGATCAATTACGCACTATTGCACACTATATTGAAGTTGGTGAAATCAAACCGGTAATCGATCGAGTATTCCCTTTTGAAGATGCGCAAAAAGCAATGGAATATTCAGAGGCTGGAAGAGCAAAAGGAAAAATAATCGTAAAAATTAAGTAATCATAAAAACTCCATTAAAAAAATGGAGTTTTTATATTTGCTGTTAAATAGACATAGTGCAGTGAAGTCCTTACAATAGATTGCAAGGGGAAATATCATATTATACTTTTAGCTAATTTTACAAAGAATACATACGTACAAATACATAATAAAAAATAAACAAGGAGGAGATAAAATGACTAAAAAAAATGAAGCTGGTTGGAATTTAGATAATAGTTATACGACTTTACCACAATCATTTTATACAGAAATCCCCCCTACTCCCGTAAGTTCACCGGAGCTAATTAAACTAAATCATTCACTAGCAATATCTCTTGGCTTTAATCCTGAAGAATTGAAAAAGGAAGCTGAAATTGCAGTTTTCGCTGGTAATGCACTCCCAGAAGGAGCTCACCCATTAGCACAAGCGTATGCCGGTCATCAATTCGGACATTTTAATATGTTAGGCGACGGTCGTGCTCTTTTAATTGGCGAACAAATTACTCCTTCAGGTAAACGTTTTGATATTCAGCTAAAAGGTTCTGGCCCTACTCCGTATTCACGCCGCGGTGATGGTCGCGCTGCACTCGGTCCGATGCTACGTGAGTATATTATTAGTGAAGCAATGTATGCACTCGATATTCCGACTACACGCAGTTTAGCAGTTGTCATAACTGGTGAACCAACATATCGTGAAACAAAGTTACCTGGAGCAATTTTAACTAGAGTAGCAAGTAGCCATATACGCGTCGGCACATTTCAATATGCTGCAGCTCGTGGTTCTATCGAGGATCTTCAATCACTAGCTGACTATACAATAAACAGGCATTATCCAGAAATCGAGGCTCATGAAAACCGATATACTGCATTACTACAAGAAGTTATAAAGAAACAAGCAAGTCTCATCGCTAAATGGCAACTTGTTGGATTTATTCACGGCGTCATGAACACTGACAATATAACAATCAGTGGGGAAACGATTGATTACGGCCCTTGTGCTTTTATGGACAATTACGACCAAGGAACTGTATTTAGCTCTATCGATACACAAGGTCGCTACGCATATGGAAATCAGCCATATATGGCCGCATGGGATCTGGCACGATTAGCAGAATCTTTAATACCGATTCTGCACGAAGATGAAGAAGAAGCATTAAAAATTGCTCAAGACGAAATTTCAAAATTTAGCGTACAGTATGAAAACCAGTGGTTCCTTGGAATGAAAAAGAAATTAGGACTATTTAGCAACGAGGAACAAGATCAATCGCTTATTGAGCAACTTTTAAAAATGATGGAGAAATTTAAAGCAGATTACACAAATACATTCCGGTCATTAACTCTTGATACGCTCGAAAATACAGCCCTATTTGAAAGTCCTGAATTTAAAGAATGGTACAAACTATGGCAATCTCGATTAGAAAGACAAGAAGAATCGAAAGAAAATGCCTACGAAATGATGAAAAATAATAATCCATCCATCATCCCAAGGAACCACCGTGTAGAAGAAGCACTAGAAGTAGCTGTCACAAATGGCGACTATAGCGTAATGGAGAAACTTCTTGAAGCGCTATCCAATCCTTATGCTTATACTACAGATCATGAAGAATACTGCGTTCCACCTGTACCGACGAATCGTCCTTATCGTACTTTTTGTGGGACTTGATTGTTTAATATGTAAAAAGGTGTGTTCATACAAATTAAGTGAACACACCTTTTTTATCCCCTCTCTTCTGCTCTTTCTTTACTCCAAAAACAAAATCCACTCTATTTCAATGAGCTTAATCACAACTCTACTATACAAATGTTGAGAAATATAAAACATCATTTCTAAATATTGTTATTTTTGATACTATATTTTATAAGAATATTCAAAAAGCGAGGGGATTTCATGAACGTTCAACTACAAGGTAATGAACAAATTACGAAATTATTTAATGATTGGTATTTAGCTATGCTTAAACAAGATGTGTCTCAGGCGACAAACTTAAAGCATGAAATTGAGGAAAAGGAACTAAACTTTGAGGAAGATGAAAACTTAGCATTATACTATTCTCTATTAAATTTTCGTTTCAAAGTTTTAACTGATGGTTTAAGTATTACAAAAGACAGTTTCAATAAGATAGATTCTTACTCGATTCCAGCTAATCACCAACTTTCTTACTACTATCATTTCTTTAAAGCAATTCATGCTACTTTAACAACAAATTACAACTTAGCTAGCGAACATTACGAAAATGCTGAAAAGCTGCTAGGAAATGTTTCAGATAAACTAGAGGAAGCAGAATTTAATTACCGATTCGCTATCTTTAATCAACATTTTTATAAACCTATTGAAGCAATTCAGCAAGCAACAAAAGCCAGAAATATTTTCATGACTGAAAACGGGTTCGAGATAAAATTAGCACTTTGCGACAATATAATTGGTTCCTCATGTGTATTTTTAAAGCAATATGAACAAGCAGAGGAAAAGTTCAATTCTGCTCTTTCCATTTTACAAAAACTAAACGAAAATGATTTAGTTTTAAGCGTTCGTAATAATCTAGGTTGGCTCTATGCAAGTCAAAACCTGTCTTCTCTAGCGATTAGACATTTATCAGAGGTGTCAACCAAAATACCTACACACTTTAAAGCGCTCTTTTTACAAGCCAGAGAGCATTCTAAACTTGGTGAAATAAACATTGCTGAAAAACTTATCAAAAAAGGTTTGGAAGTTTGTACTGAACTAAACAATGATGAATATATACTTCATTTTAAAATTTTAAATTCTATTAACAATAATGAGACAACTGAAGATCTAGAAAATATTATTCTTGAAGGAATTACGTATTTCGACAAAGAATCTTTATATAACTACACTCAAGAATATTCAGAAAAATTAGCCGTTAAACTTTACGATGAAAATAATCACATAAAAGCAAGTGAGTATTTTCATAAAGCATTACAAGCAAAAGAAAAAACTTTTGAGAAAGGGGCATTAAAATGATAAAAAAAATTAGTTCTATCTTATTAGGATTATCTGTTATTGGAATTGTGTCTATTGGGATAAATAGTTCATTTACATATAAAGCAAGTCACGCTGATCTTCCCGCACCACAAAGACCTGACTTTGTTCAATCTGTTGACGTAAGTAAAGACTACAACTCAACAACAGCAGTAAAAGCGCTTTAAAAAACGAAAGACCTTCAATTCAGAAGGTCTTTTTTTAATATGCTTATTTAGAATATTGCCCTTTCAAGTAAACTTTATTTTCTCATCAACCCCGCAATCCGCCTACTCCCCTCACTACCAACTTTCTCAAGTTTCTCTACAACTAATTTTCTTCTTTCCACAGAATGATTTTGACTTAACTTCGCTTTTCCTTCTATTTTACTAATCTTAATTTTAAAACCAACTATCCCTTTACTTAATCCTGCCATATAATTCGGGTCTACATCATTAAGTGAATAGGTACTCTGTGGATTTTCATATTTATGTACTAACTCTTGAAGAGAATCTATTAATTCCTGTTCATCCTCAACAATTTCCAATTCTCCATATACATGCACTGCGACGTAATTCCATGTTGGCACTGCATTGTTTGTTTCATACCACGATGGTGATATGTAACTGTGTGGCCCTTGAAATATAGCTAATACTTCTTGATTCCCACTATCTTTCCACTGTTCATTCGGACGTGCGAAATGGCCATGTAAAGTTAGAGTCTCCCTATTTAATAACAACGGCAAATGCGTTGCATATGGTTCCCCGTTATGTTGAGAAAATAATGTCGCAAAGCTATTTTGTTCCATTATTTCGTACTTCATCTCTTCATCTTGTATTGCGAAATATTTTGGTATGTACATAAGCTCCCTCTTTTCCGCTCTTTTCTATTTTATTTCTTATTATATTTAGTAATCGTATCAATTAACAGGGACAGTTTGTCATTATTTTATAGTGGCAGCTTTCAATTTAAAAAGAATAGGCCGCATGTACTCAATGCGACCTTAGTTTATTTCCTTCAATATACTTGTAATAAATGCCGTCTTACCTTCACTATAGCTCGCTCTATTTTTCGATTTTCTTGCTAACACTTTCTTTAAACTTCCATATTCAATAGCTACACCTTCATGTTCACGAAGGTAATCTCGAAACACTATATGTCTTCTTAGCTCTTCACTATTCTTATCACACACATATAAATGATGTTCCATCCAAACTGTACTTTCCCCGTCCCACGGAACAAAAGCGTCCTTTCTGCCAAATGCTTCTCTCCCTTTGAAGCTCCATTCTGCTTGATGATAGTATCCTATCGCTTCAAGCTTTGTTACTACTTCAGAAATAATTTCATAACCTTCTATTACTATATCAATATCTAATATTGGTTTTGATACAAGTCCTTTAACAGCTGTACTACCCACATGTTCAACGGACAAAGCAAGTTCTTCCATTGCATTGTTAATAATAATTTGTAATTTATTAAATTCACTTACCCATTTGATGTTATATTCTTCGATAGTAATTCTCTGTTTCAATGTATCCCTCTCCCAAAATAATTTATAACCTTTGAATATGAGTATCTTTAAAATCCGTCTCATATTTCAATCCATATCCAAACATTCGATCCATTCCAATATGCGCCGTCCATATTAAGCCAATCATTATAACGGTATCTACCTTAAAATATACACCTATGATAGCTATTACTATCGATATAATATATGTGTGAAAAATATTATAAATTTTAGCACCTACATGATTATTTATCCCATACGCCAACATTGATATATCCGGAGCTAAAAGGAATACCAAAAATATAATCCAACTAAATTCATATATCGAATACGCATAAATCGTGGCTATGAAAACAACTAACCCTTCAAAATGTAAAATACGTTTTTGCATTCTTTATCATTCCTATTTTTCTATATTTACCGATAAATTTTCATCACTGAAAGTATTCTTTGCATTTTTTGACCAGATGGTTGCTAAAATCGGCCCTGCAATGTTATGCCATACTGCCGCTAATACACTTGGAAGTGCAGCTGCTGGTCCAAAATGTGCTGTTGCCAACGCAACACCTAAACCTGAATTTTGCATTCCTACTTCTATTGAAATAGCCCTTCTTGTCCCTTCGTCTAGTCTCAGTACGAACGCTGTTATATATCCGAGTAAAAAACCAAATGCATTATGAAGCATAACTGCAATAAAGATAAGCAGACCTGAAGAAGTAATGCTACTTACATTCGCTGAAACCACCGCTGAAACTATAATGATAATTGCTACAACTGATATTAAAGGAATAACAGTCATTCCTTTCGTAACAGTTGTAGGGAAAAACTTCTTCACTACTAACCCTAAAATAATAGGTAGGATAATGACTTGTACGATAGAAAGAAACATAGACATAGCATTCACTGGCATCCATTGTCTCGCAAGTAATAATAAAATAAGAGGTGTAGCAATCGGTGCTAGTAATGTTGATAATGAAGTCATTGCAATAGACAACGCTAAGTTCCCTTTTGCCAAATAAACCATAACATTTGATGCAGTGCCACCCGGTACCGAACCGAGTAACACTAATCCAGCTGCTAATTCAGCTGGCAGATTCATAACGTAGGCTAGTACGTATGCGACAAGTGGCATAATAATAAACTGAGCACATACACCGATAATAACTGGCAATGGTTTTGTAGCAATGATTTTAAAATCAACAGCCTTTAATGTTAATCCCATCCCAAACATGACAACCCCGAGTAAAATTGTTATGTAACTAGTTAACCCGAGAAATGGTCCAGGAATGAAATATGCAATAGCTGCAATACAAATAACCCAAAATGCAAAATACTTTCCAGCTATATTACTTATCGCTTCTAGTACTTTCACCCCATCATCCCCTATCCTTCAATTGAAAAACTTTATTCGGATTCAAAATATTTTGCGGGTCAAGAGCTTTCTTTATTTTTTCCATTACGAGTAATGCCGCCCCATGTTCTTCTTCTTGATACTTTCGTTTTCCGATTCCAACGCCATGTTCACCCGTACACGTTCCACCTCGTTTAAGAGCATATAAAACGATACTTTCATTTATTTCGTCGCCCTTTTTCACTTCTTCTTTATCGTTTGGATCTATCATTAAGAGCACGTGGAAATTTCCGTCTCCTACATGACCGAGAATACCACCGACAAGACCTACTTTATCTAACGTCTCTTTCGCATGTTGGATTGCACCAGCTAATTCTGAAATTGGTACACATACGTCTGTACTCATAAGCTTTTTACCAGGATAGCTATGAACGTAAGAGTATGCTAGATTATGCCGTGCCTCCCATAATTTATTTCTCGCCGCAGTTTCCGTCTCAAAAGCAACTTCTTTACATTTATGATCAAAAACAATTTCCTTCGTGAATTCAATATCTTGCTTTAGCCCTGCTTCGTTGCCATGAAATTCTAAAAACAGTGTAGGTTCTTCTCTGTAACTTGTTTCATTATAATGATTTACTTGTTTCATAGATAATTCATCTACAAGTTCAATTCTCGCAATTGGAATACCCGCTTGTAGTATATTAATCACAGCCTCTACTGCATCATTTATAGTTGGAAACGATGCTCTTGCAGCCATAACATGTTCTGGTATGCCGTATACTTTTAACGTTAACTCTGTAAAGCATCCAAGAGTACCTTCTGATCCTACGAAAACACCATTTAAATGGTAACCTGATGATGACTTCGCTGCTAAATTTCCAGTATGTATTACTTCCCCATCAGCAAGAACGACTTCTAAATCACGAACTTGATCACGCATTACCCCGTATTTAACTGCTGTCGTTCCGCTCGCATTTGTAGCAGCCATTCCACCTAACGTTGCATCTGCTCCTGGGTCTACACTAAAAAACAATCCATACTTTTTCAATTCTTTATTAAGCTGAGAGCGAGTCACTCCCGGTTGTACTCTTACAAGAAAATCTTTCTCTCTTATTTCGAGTATTTTATTCATGAGCGAAAAGTCCATTGTAATTCCTTTTTCATATGGAATAACATGTCCTTCTAAACTAGAACCTACGCCGAAAGGAACGACAGGTTTTTTATGTTCACTCGCTACTTTCATTAATTTACTAACCTCTTCAGTCGTTTTCGGAAAAACTACTACATCAGGTAAACTACTAGCATGATAAGATTCATCTTTACTATGTAACTCTCTTACTGTCGTATTTACAACTACTCGATCTTCGGGAAGTACACCCTTTAATTCATTTACTAAACGCTCTACCGTTATTTCCATCGTATACTCGCCTACTTCCTATAAATTTGAATTACAAAATATGTTAACTTATTTCATACATAATAATCGGAAAAATTAAATAATTCAAGTTTTATACATATAAAATTCGATTCCCACTGTCGAATAAACAAAAAGAACTTGCAACAATTGCTGCAAGTTCTTTTCTATAAAGTGAAACTTTAATCAGTGGGGGGATTCATCCCCCACTGATTATCAGCCCTCACCAATCGGGCTTTTACGGGCAGTTGATCCTCTACCTAACTTCTTTGCTTTCGTTCAATTTTGAGGTGAGGGTCTTACTGCCCGTTAATGCGGGATAAAACTACATTTTAAATGACTTCTTTATTAGCAACATAAACCAAACTAAAGTAACTGCCATTAACGAATGGGAAAACCCAACAATGTAAGTTAACCCTTTAAAGTCCGCTCCATTTAGCTGAAGAAGCCCTCTTGCTGCCAATGAGCCTAACATTAAAGTTAATGCAATGTTATGTAAAACAAACCACTTATTAAAACTTTTCGCTTCATGAAACGCGAATACTTTTGCTAATCCTAAAGCAATTAAAAAGAAGAAAAAGCCGAGTACAAGTGTATGTGTATGCAAAAGATTTAACAAAGTAGATCCTACAATCCCCTTATACTTTCCATACTCCCTAGCGAAAATCCCCGATAATAAACCGATAATCAAATACGTAAACGATGCATTATATAATTTTTTCATTATGTACCTCCTTGAGTAGAATGTGTAGTGTGTCATATTTAGTAATAATGATAGTTATATAGTAAAAACTCCTAGTTACCTAGGAGTCATTGTATAAGTATCTCACTCTTTACAATCAATCCTAATTATAAAATATCCCTTTATACAAAACAAACGAACTTTATGTGAACAAGTAGAGCATAATGAAAATATGTTGCACTTTTGTATTTCGCAACCCATACTAATTGTTATAACTATTAAAGGTGGTGCAATGGATTGATAGTTCTTGAAACTGAACGACTCGTTCTTCGCTGGTTTGATATAAAAGACGCTCCATTTATTCTTGAATTAGTAAACGATCCTGCATGGATTCAGTTTATTGGTGATAAAAGGATTAAAAACTTAGACGATGCAAAAAAATACATCTTAAACGGACCAGTTGATATGTATAATAAAATGGGCTTTGGCCTTTACTTAGTAGAGCGAAAAGAAGATCTCACTCCACTTGGTATGTGCGGGCTTATAAAAAGAGATACATTAGAAGATGTTGATATCGGCTTCGCCTTTTTAGAGAAATTCCGTTCAAAGGGGTATGGCTTTGAATCCGCTTCTGCTGTAATAGACTACGGTGTACAAAAGCTCGGTCTGAAACGAATTGTAGCAATTACTACTATTGATAACATCAATTCAGGAAAGCTTTTAGAAAAAGTAGGATTGCAGTTCGAAGAGATAATTTCAGACTCAGGTGAAGATTTAAAATTATTCGGGTATAACGCGTAGAAAAAGGTCGCCATTCATGGCGACCTTTTTTTACTGATTTCGGAATAATATCTTGAGTTACATTATAGTTTGCATCAATTATTAAAATTACTAATGTACCTTTTAGTTTCACGATTTGGAACTTTATAGAAATAAACCCTTTACTTTCAAATTAATTATATTAATATATTAAATAAAGGGAGTGAGAATAAATGGAACAACATGATATTAATTCTTTAGAACAACCACTATTTTTTCTAATTCTTCAATTCATTGCATTTATATTAATCATTTATATCTTATATGGAATCTTGTATAATGTCGTATTGAATTTAAATATGCCTAAATGGACTGCACATATGGTAGCTACCGTACTTTCCCTCGGTGTTGCCTATCAGACTTTTATAAATTTCATTTAATTTTTCTATAATGCGTAACAAAAAGGTCGCCAATCACGGCGACCTTTTTTCTATTTCACTTCTACCGTATAATTCCCTGTTCCCCCACCATACTGATACACATGTAGATAATATTTCCCTGGATACGTGTAGTAACTTCCTACTAACTTATTTCCTTCTTGCTGGGCATACGTAACATAATTATTTAAATCTGCTTCTGAATAAAGAACCCAGTTTACTCCGATATTATTTTCCTTCGTTACATTAATTTGTAGGTTTTTCGCCGTTTCTATATTAATTTCAAAGTAATCACTCGTGTCACCATTTCCTAAACTAGCACGTAAAACTTGATTCAATTGCAGTTTATTCGCTGTCTGGAATGAGTTATTTGGCTCTTTTTCTACACTGTTATCTTCTTTCTTTTGAACCGTTACATTCGTTGTAACCGTATTTGTTAATCCTTTGTCATCGGTTACTGTTAATTTCGCCGTATATGTTCCTTCTTTTGTATACACGTGAGTCGGATTTTGTTCATTACTTACAGTACCATCACCAAACTCCCATTTATAAGCAACAATTTTTCCATCTTCATCTTTTGATCCATCGCTTTTAAACGAAATTGCTTCATTTATATTTCCGCTATATGGACCATTTATAACCGCAACTGGTGCTTTATTCACAGTACCTTCTTCTGTATTAATACCGTGGAATACAACATCATATTCAAATTGTCCTGATGCATTTACACGATAATTTACAAAATACGCTGTTACTGTTTTATAGCCTGTCCATTCTTTTGCACTTAAACGTTTTAACGTATCATTCACGTTTTGTGTAATTGTTTTCCAGTCTTCATATTCCCCTTTTGCAGTAGTACCTGTATACGTGCCTTGTAGTGTAAATGTATTAAAGAACTGTGATTTATTTTTCTTAACTGATACATTGCTTAATTTTGCTTCTGCTGTAATTTCTGCCGCAATATCTGAAACTGGTTTTGGTGCATGAGTTGCTAAATAATCATTTGATACTAATGGAACATTATATTTCTCACGGTTATCGACTAACATTTGCATATAATCTTGATACTCTTTATTTAAATTCGCATCTTTACTTAAAGCAGAACGGTATGCATCATATGCTGTTACATCATTTTTTCTAATAAGATCATGAATTTTGTCAAACATATCATATCTCTTATTGTACATGTACGATTGTAAAGCGAAGGAATAATTATAGAAATCCCACGTTCCATACTTTGCATTTAATGTTCGCTCTGCCGTATAACGTTCTGCTGGATTTGAAGATACCCCTCCTATAATACTCTTTCTCGGTACAACATTATCTGTTCTCGTTGCCCCTGCAAAAAACTCCGCATTTCCTTCTTCAAACCAAGATAATCTCTCATTCTCATACATCTTACCTTGTCCCCAAAGTCCTGGTACTTCATATCTACCTTGTAAGTAATGCGTGAACTCGTGTCGGAACAATTCTTCTAAACTATAAATACTTTCTTCTGGCGTACGCTCATAAGTAAAGAACGTACCTGTTCCTTCTATATAAAGACCACCGTTATTCGTTTCATAACCGTATAATTGACGATTAAATTGATATTCAGCTGGACTATTATAAATAACCATCGTTAATACATCATCAGGATTTCCTTTTTCTAAAGGTTGATCACTTTCAACCGTACGATGGAATTGTGCCTTCACTTCTTTTGCCGCCCAATATAGACGTTTTACTTTTTCTTCTGTCACTTTATCTCCAGCTTTTAATACAATTGCACCATCATCAAACGTATACGTTTTCGGCAAATACTTTTTCTTCCCATCTTCTCGTATTTGATCTAAATTAACAACATTTCCATTTGCATCTTTCCCGCCATAATTCGTCGCGATTTGCTCAGCCGCTACGAAATATTGCTCTCCTAAATACGGATACATTTTCATCGCGTCTGTTACAACTTGCAATCCTTTCGTTCCTGTACTATGGAACGTACCAAGTCTACCCGTATAATAAATACCATTATTAATTAACCAACCATTCTTCGCCGTCACCGTTCCAATTAAGGCAAAACGACTTAATTCATTAATATAGCTATCAATTTTTTGGTACCATACTGTATCTTTCGGTTCCTTTCTCGTATCGTACAAATACGATTGAATGTCGTAATCCACACCTTGCATAATATCGTAAATCGCATTTCCAGCTGAAAGATTATCTACCAATGTAGAAAAATTATCGTTATATTGTTTAAAAATCTTTGCAGCTGATGTTATCGTTTCCACATCACTCGAAGCATTTCCTATTAATTTTCCGTATGATGATACAACTCTATTTTGTTCTAACGTACCGAGTTTGAAATTCGGGTTATTCGCAATCGTTTTTAATGCAGGTAAACATTTATCATGATAGCTCCGCTCATTTAGTTTACTTAATTCTGTATGATAAAATCCTAAATAAAATCCTGATCGTAATACCTCTACTAAAGTTTCAATCCCTTTGGAATCATCCTTCGTATAGGCTTGTCCTTGCTGCTTCAATTTATCAATAATCGCCTGCATCCTACTGTCATTTTGATAGAATGCTAGGCTATCCTTATTAAATTGAAATAGACCCGTAATTTGCTCCCAATCAATTGTTACAAGTAAATCTACTAACTGCTGATTGCTTAATTGATTTAATTCAGCAATTGTATAAGTTTTCGCTGCAGCTAATTGCTTGCTTTCTTTTTTCACTTCAGGCGGTCTTTGCGACAAATCAGCAAGTTGTAGCCTTTTCTCAAAAGACTTATTTTCAAGCACTTTTGATGAATGAGCTAATTCTTGCACTGGTAATTGTACACCAACTGGCTCCATTTTGAGCACATTCCGATAAGAAACTTGCTCTCCCTTTGTACTTTCTGCCAATGTGCTCCCTTGGAAACTCCCTAACATTAAACTAGCAAAACTTACCCCTACTAACACTTTTTTTGAATAGCCTTTCATGCTCTCCCCTACCTTACATTTTTTAGTGTCCCGCACCATTATTTTACTATTCTTACTTTTTATTCTGTATTGAGAAAAAATAAGGGAACGTTCACACACGTATCCATGCCTAGCAAAATTAACACTTGACTTTATGTGAATTTCATATCAAAAAAAGATAGATAATAGCGAAATTCCTGCTACATCTATCCTCATTTTCAACGCTATGATTTTAACTTTATAAACGTAACTTCCGGTAATGTTTGCATATGCTGAATAAATTCATTCTTTTCTTCTGACGATATATTTTTCAGCTGCATCCCTACCTTATAAACTATTTCTGTAGCTTGCTGTAAAGCTTCTACTTCATATGAAAGTATTGGAATACCTTTCACTTGTAGCGTTTCTACTATTTGTTGTACCGCTTCATGTTTATTTATACACATTTGCACTGTTATATTTTGCGGAAATAAAAATTGCACCTTAAAAATACGACTCACAATCTCTAAACCAATTAAAACGAGAATCATCGCTCCAATCCCTACTACATACATACCAGCACCAATTGCTAATCCAATTCCGGCTGTAGCCCATAAACCAGCTGCTGTCGTTAATCCTTTCACCGCCTGCTTTTGTATAATAATTGTACCTGCACCTAAAAAACCTACACCACTAACAACTTGCGCTGCAATACGGCTCGGATCAAGAGCCATATGTTCCTCATTCATAATATCTGAAAAGGCATATTTTGAAACGACCATTATTAAAGCACTTCCTACCGCTACTAGGAAATGTGTTTTTAATCCCGCCTCTTTTGATCGAATTTCCCTTTCAATACCAATTATTGCTCCTAACAAACCCGCAACACCGATTCGTATAATTAGATCAACATCTACACTCACGAGTCCTTCCCCCTTTCATTCATTATAGATAGATAAAACAAAAATTATCACACACATCTATTTATCGATATAAAAGCATTTCATTAAAATACACTTAATATTCCAGATGATTTATGTTAATATTTTTAATATTAACATAAATTGAATTCAACCTACTTTTTATACGAAAAATCATAAACTATACTTTCCATTTAAAAACGAGATATGGATTGCATAAAATGAGGTTGAGAAAGTTCAGAAAACGCTTTCATTTTGTATCGTAATTTTTTAAAAATACTACATAAATAAAGGGGATTACCAACAATGAACGTCTTTTTACTAACACCTACTACCGATTTACAAGAAGAATACTTAGATTTTTATAAAGAATGGAAAGATAGCGGTGAAACGATGATTCCATGGGTTATCTCAAAAGATCCATCTAATTTCACGGCAATGATTCAAGAACTTCACGATGCGCATAACGGCATAAATCTTCCTGAATCTTGGGTACCAGACTCTACATATTGGCTCGTCACAAATGAAAATAAAATTGTAGGGGCTGTTAATATACGTCATAGTTTAACCGAACATTTATTTAACGCTGGAGGTCATATTGGTTATGGCATTCGCCCTTCTGAAAGAAGAAAAGGTTATGCTACGAAGTTATTAGAATTATCGCTAGAAAAAACGAAGGAATTAAACATTGAGAAAGTACTTGTCGTTTGCGACGAAGTGAATACTGCTTCTGAAAAAACAATTTTACATAACGGTGGGCTTCGTGATGATGATTTCACTGAAGAAGATGGAAATGTAGTAAGAAGGTTTTGGATTGAGCTATGAAAAAGTCATCCAATGAAAATAATCTTATTATAGAGAAATATAGTAGAAGTAACGAGCTAAAAGTAAAACAACTTATTGATTTATATAATGAAGACTCTTATCTATTTAACTTATTACGAGATAGTAAAACAAAATGTGCGTATGTTGCCTGCTATAAAAAAGATGTAGTAGGCATCTTTTTCACTTGGAGCAGTAGCTTCCATCCATACTGCACATACTTTCGAATATATACGAACCCTTTCTATTCAGAACTACACATAGAACAATTTTTATTAAACGAGATTCTAAAACGAGAAAACTTCAAATTACCATTACAAACCTCTATATGGGAAACATCGGCTCATTTAAAGGCCTATTATGAAGAACATAATTTTACGGAAATCCGAAGAACTTATATGCCAATATTAGACGTACAAAAAATCATCCCTATCGATACAATGCTTCATTCAAATTATGATGTACAAAGCTTATCAAACATCTTGTCCAATAATAGCTTCTTTGAAAAACTAGCTCACTTAGTAAAAACGAATTATGAGGATACTCACTTAGCAAATCCGGTTGCCTCATTCCCGCTCGAAGCTTGGAAAGAACAGATCTTAGCTGATGACGCATTACTAGATGGGAGCTTTGTAATGATAGATGAAGAGAATGAAATTATTGGATACTCTTTCCTCCATACATCAGAAAAGGATAATACGGTAGAACTAGGATGGTACGGAACTCATACTACAGAATATTTATCCTTACTGAAACTTCTCGTTTTCAAACAAGCTATGTATGCAAGTAAACACGGTTATTCTTTCATTCAAGGTGAATTCGATTCAACGAGTATACATGCAATGGAAATATTAAAATCCTTTCCTTTTAATCCTTGTGCTACTTGGATTACATATCAAAAAGAAGTCGGAAAGTGATTATACACCTTCCGACTTCTTTTATGCTGTTTCTATTTCAAACTGCACTATAATACCGCTAGGATCTACTACTGTAAATCCGTTTGTATTTTCGTTTACTTTATGTTGTTTTTCTATTAATCTTTCTTTCACTTCATCTAACGCTTCTTTATGCGGTAATACAATTGTATACACTTTAAGTCCAGTTGCATGTGCGGGTGGGTGTGGATTATTTACTCCGTTCCACGTATTTGCACCTATATGGTGATGATATCCTCCTGCAGAAATGAATAGGCAGTCATCTTCGCGTTGTTGCACTTCAAATCCTACTGTCTCTACATAAAACTCATGTGACTTCTCTACATCAGCTATTCGTAAATGTACGTGCCCAACGACAGTATTAGCAGGTAATCCATCAGCCTCATAATCAACGAGTGTTGCCAGTTCTTTTAAATCTAGCGGGGTACTTCCTCCTGGTCCTTCTCCCCATTGATCACGCGGACGGTCTGCATAAATTTCAATACCATTTCCCTCTAAGTCTTGTAAATAAAACGCTTCACTATACGTATGATCACTTGCACTATTAAACCTTGAAATTGGTAAAATTTCATTAGAATATGTATAACGCCCTTCTTGTTCAACTGGGCTATCAATTACATTCTTGTTACGAATCACCCCAAATAAAGCCGAAGCAAAGGCTTCACGAGTCGGAACTAAAAAGGCTACATGATATATACCAGTCGTACGCGGCTCTTGCAGCCTCCCATCCTCTAACTTTTCAAGAACAAGTAACGTGCTCTCTCCACCTTTTCCTGATAAATACGCTTTATTCGCCTCTTGCTTAATTACTTCTAAGCCTACTACATTCTCATAAAAAGCAATTTGGCGCTCTAAATCTTGCACTTTAAATTCAACATGACCAATACGTGTTTGCGGATGAATTTGTACCATGAATAACTCCATCTCCTTATCTCAATATTTTCCCATTACATATTGCCGTTACTTTGAAGGATACAACTAAAATCATCCTATGTAAATAAGAAAAGTCAGAATTTATATACATTTTTGTTTTCATAATAAAAAAGTCACCTCTTCTAACTTTCAGAAAAGGTGACTTTTTAACTCTTATTTCATTTTATGTACTTCAGCAACTAACTTTCCGCCCTGAATACCCATATAAAGTTTCACAGGTGCATCATTCGTGTTTTCAAACACTAAGTCTAAGTATGGATATGCAATTGTAGCATCTCTTCCTTGTGGAACGTAACCAACCGTTTTAGAATGTGTCGTTCTTTCTACCATTTTCAAACCAGCTTGATCTGCTGCATTGTATAATGTTGATGATGTTTGACAAACACCGCCGCCATATCCATCTACTAATTTACCATCTACAATTTCTTTTCCTAATTGATATCCTTTATCTGGCGTTGTATCACCAATTAATGCATTGAAAGAGAAACTGTCTCCTTTTGCTAATACAACTCCATTTATGCTCGCTGCTGACAAACGGATATTCTCAATACGGCCACCTGCTGAGCCACCTAAATTCGTTTCATATCTACCAATTACCGTACCACTTCCTTGCGCATCACTTAGTGTTGCAGTAGGCTTTTTCTCAACAATAGGTAATTGATATGAAGAATCCCACATACCAACGTTTAATAATTTATCTACTAATTCTTTTTCCATTAATTCATAAGAAGGTTTTCCTTCTTGCCAACTTCCATCAGATGCTAAACGTGAAGGAACCATCTTTTTGTCAACGTTTTTACCAACTTCCTTAGCAACCTTCGTTACCGATTTTTTAAATTTTGCTTCGTCTTCAAAATAACCTAGACTCGATAAATCTAGCTTTTTCACTTCCGCACCAGTTCGACCATCCACTAAACTAATAGAATCCTGAACCTCTGCTTTAGCCTCTACCGTGTGTCCACCAATATCACTTACTAATGCAACATCACTTACTTTTGCACCACAGCCACTCACTATAGCTACACATAACACCCCAACTAATATACCCTTTACTTTACGGAACAATATACTCTCCCCTTTTTCCCAATATTACTTTTATGTATTATTTCATTTTTATGTATGTTTTGTTACAATCATTTTACAATATATTTATAAATTGTTACAAGTTATTTTTTACTCTATATAAATTACCCTTTTCTTTTCCAAATGTCTATACATATTTACATAAAATTTGAGTTTGATTGAATTGTAACCTTTATGTAACCTCATTACATTATCCAGTATATACCATAAAACAAACGAAATACAAATGTAAAAACTCCATATTCTTATTTACAAAGGAACATCCTGTGAACATAAAGTGAAACTTTAATCAGTGGGGGTTTTCTTCATCCCCCACTGATTATTAGTTGAACCAATCGGACTTTTATGGGCAGTTGATCCCCCACCTAACTTCTTTGCTTTCGCTGCATTTTGAGGTGGGGGTCTTACTGCCCATAAAAGTCCGATAAATAGGTATTTGCCGTGCCACCGCTCCGCTTTTGCACATACATTATGGTGAAATTAACCTATTTTAAAGAAATGGAGGATGTTTTATGTACCCCTACAATCCATACGATCCATATAACCAAAATGGTTATCAACCTCAATATGAATATGATTTACAAGCACAATACCAACAATATATAGAGCCAACAGAACAAGTTAATCCATATGATCAAACTCGACAATTCCAACTTCCAATCTCTTTTCCCGGTACTGGAAACCGTCAACTAGAAAGACGAGTAAATGAGCTTGAGCAAAGAGTACGTCAATTAGAAAACACGGTTGAGCGTCATACACGTAGATTAAACCGCTTAAACCAACGTTTACGTACAGTAGAAAACAGACTGAACATTCCATTTTCAGCATTAGAAGACGGATTTTAATTCCAAAGATAAAAAATATGTGAAGGAAGGGGCTCCCCCTTCCTTATATAAATTGACGAAAGTTTTTTCCATCTCTATACTGATAAGAGTTAATGAAATGAAACAAGGTGATAAATATGGATTTTGAAATAAATTATCTTTCCTTTTATGTTGTACAAGTAGAAGGAAAAGGTGAAGCTGTTGATAAACGCTACAAACATTTTCAAACATTAGACGCTGAAGAATATGAAGATAGCTCCTTAAAAGAATTTTTGAATGGTGAATTATTAAAAATTTCAAAGCGAAAAGTAGAACGTCATGCGAAAACAGAACAAGCTCCGACAAAGATCGGTCGCTTCATTGTAGAAGAAGGACACGAACTTGATTCAAACCCTCATTACAACCTATTTAATCGCATTCGCTTTGCAGAAACTAAGGAAAACTTCAAAGATATGAGCGAACCTCTCGTTTATACATATCTTGACACAAGTGCTGTACGCGGTGGTGTATTTTTAATTGCGCAAGCAAAACTACGCAAATACTTTGATGATCCATTCGTTTTCGTTATGAAATGTGACTTTGAACCGAAAGTTGCTTCAATTTCAGATGAATCTACACTAATTCGTAACGTTGAAATGGCCATCACAACAAAAAACATGAAATCTATCCAATATCCGTACATGCCTGAAGAAGGTATGGTCGAAGTGGGCGAACTAAAAATTCACCAAGCATCACACGCCCGCTACTTTGAAGACTTCTTAAAATTCGTCGAGTACGAACGCTCTATGCCTGAAATTATGAAAACACAAGTAATGGACATGGTATATGACCAAATTGAAGATGTATTTGAAGAAGGTACGGAAGAACGTGAACAATTCGACCAAGCGATGGAAGTATGGGCTGCCAGTCCGAAACGTGAAATTATGGAACAATTTTCAACCGAAGAAGTAATGGAAGCTACAGCTCAAATCGTCGAGCATGCTCCTGAAGTGGAATTAAAGCTAAAAGCAGACCATATCTCTGTAAAGGCCCTGCTCGCTGATTTCGGGGATCAAATACATATCGCAAAGGTAAATGACCGATACGTATTAATGATTGAGGCTGATACACTTACGTTTGAGAAAGGCTTCTCTCCAATTGAGTTTCTGAAGCCGGATGAGTTGCAAGATGTGATTGAGCGGATTGAGAATAAGCAGCAGTATTCTTATGATCCGAACGGGGTTGAATAAATTCTTCCATAAAAAGTGACTAATAAAGTGTTTAAAATAACAATTTTGTGTCCACAGGCGTGACCACGTTTGTGACCATCCAGTACTAAAATTTTCGGTTCTAATATTGAATAAATGCTTCCATATAACTATTTTTTACTGAGCGCTATTATTAAGCGCTCTTTTATTTTGGTCACATTTACGTGTCTATTTGGTGGTCACTAAAAGCATATGGATACTAAAACCATTTATTTTACGACATCTTACATGACTGACTAATCGAAAGTCTGACCACTTCCTTCTATTAATCTGATAATTCTTTGTCATATTTTCACAACTCACTCATACATTGTTATCAAAGGGATAGAAGAAGTTTTTACTCGAGAGAGGAAAAACTTCTTGGGGAAGCAACGCTAGGGCTAAATATATTTTTGTAGGAGGATTCATAATGTTGCTTCATGAAAATAGTTTTAATGATGAAGGTTCTAACAAACCGATTTTCGTTCCCAGACCAAGTTTTACACAACAAGGTGTGTATGATGCGTTATACCGTCTTTGCTGGGATGAAAATCGATTCATAGGACCAGGGTTCGAAATAAGATGTGGGAGATGTAGTCTAGATATAGTTTTCTATGCCAAGAATGGTGAGAAAATTTGCTATGAAATAGACTGTGATGATTATCATGACAAAGTAAAAGATAAAAATCGTGACTTTTATCTTAAAAAAGCTTTGGGATGGAAAATCTATCGAGTGGATTGTGCTTGGATTGATGCACTCGGCTTCGATACAACAGCAGATTTGCTACACGAACACTTATTGGTACTGCTCGGCATTTGGTCAGGACCTGTTACTTTCGATATCACTACAAGTTTTCACGAAGAAGATCTACACTAAAGAACCTCTATTTGAGGTTTTTTAGTGCTTTAGTGAGCAATCATATAACATAATTAAGAAAAGAATTAACTACTAACTTTAAAAGCTATTTCAGCCGATCTTATATATTTATTTTATTGTATGACCCCTATTTTATTATATTACTCCCTAGTGTTCGTAAAATCTGGATTCCGTGCAGACTTATAAAGTGTTAAAAAAGAGTAGTTTACACTCCCCTCTTCTCAAGCATTATTTCCAATTCCAATCTACCCATCTAATATTTCCTCCATAGGATTTCTCAGTAGACCATTTAAGATAAGTAAGAAAGTTATCACAGGATTCAAAATCTCCAGTTAGGCAGCCGCTAGTGAATTGATGACAATTATCTAGTACTAAATTATAATCTCTTGATTTGCCAACGCTATTCAATGCTCTTTGATGAGAAGATTCAAAGGAAATCGGCATACCAAATTCTTTATCAAACGGAACCCTTATTGCTTTTAGTACAGATGTTACATTGCTTGTGAATCCATTCAAGCTTACTTTTTCAATCTGACCGTTGCCGTTCAAATGAACAACTTCGTTATTCCCAACATAAATACCTGAATGTTCCATTTTATTAAACCCTAGATCGCAGTATATCGGAGAACCTACACCTGGTTCTAAATTAGTCCGAGCCTTAGTTATGACTGGACCAGTTGCCAATGGACTTATAAATTCTTTTTCTATATTTCTGTCTCTCATTTCTCGCTCAAATTTCTTTTGATTGATGGCTTCTTTCGCTGAATAAGTAGCATCTGCGATTTTGTCTTTTGCATCACTTACTGCCCATCCTACTTTACTGTATCTTACCGCATCTTTTGTTTCCGTGATTTTGCATCCTAGCTTTGAGTTTTGTACATTATACAAGAAATCTCTAAATCCCATTTTCAATTGCTCCTTTTATTCATTGGCACATTAATCTATTCAAAGTGATTAGCTTACAAATTATATAGAAGAATACATTTACAGTATATGTTAAATTCAAATCATATTCAATTATTTGTATGTTACACTTATATTGATATCATTTACTAATTATTTCAAGGATCTAGTTTCATATTACAAAGCAATCACTATATCATCTAAAAATGCTATTGAAATGGGGTTTTATTAAATGTATAAGATGATTTATGTGAACAAAGGAAAATGAGTACAAAAAGAAAGATCAATTCAACTCTCAAATGCTCAACATGCGGTGAGAACGTCAACATCCAAACTCATAAACACTTTTACCTTGTGAACGAATATTTAGCAAATCAATTTGATTCAAGTCGATACTGTTCTAAAGAGTATGTATTTAATTTTTTAGAAGATAGAAATGTAAATGTGGAGAAAGCCGTTAAGAAAGTTATTAGCTCGATATTTAGGGGATTTCGTTTAATAGATAGAATCATGAATCTTATATTAAAAACATTATCTAAAAGTAAATTCTAATATCACTAAGATGAATACCAATTCATAAGGAGCGGTATACATCTTAGTATCATGGATTTAACAAGCTTATTCTTATATAATCCAGTTAATTAAAAAAGCTCCCTTTCTGGAGCCCTCAAAATAATACAACTAAATTAACACTAAGAATAAATCGTTCAATTACACAATAAATACATACTATGTGGAATTTTCAAAAGGAAATATCGTGCGAAGTTATCAGATTAAAAATAAAGGAGAATTTACTCCCTTATTTGCCATTCCCAATCCCACCTACACCATTCTATCTGTTTTCCATATAATTTTTCTGTTGTGCACTTCATAAAGTCTAATAGTTGGTTGTTTTGATCAAAATCACCTGTTAAGCAACCACTAGTGAATTTATGACAATTATTAGTGACCACGTTATATTTTATTTTTTCATCTTCATTAAGAATCGCTCTCCAATAAGCATCTTTGAATTCAATTGAAGTTGAATTAGATTTATCTAAAGGGAACAATATATCTCTTGACGTGGTTGATATATTATCGGTGAATTCAAGTAAGTTCACTACTTCAACTAATCCGTGTCTATTCAATTGCATAACATCAAAATCGCCAATATATATACCAGAATGTTCAGCTAAACCAAATAATAAGTCACAATAAACTGGCGATCCTAATCCTGGTTCTAGATGAGTTGAGGAATATCTTATTTTATTAATCAGTGGATTTGCTATAGGCGGAACAGGAAAAACTCCACCTGTCAATAACGTAGTTAGAGACTTATGTTTAACATATTCTGTTGTTTTGTAGGCAATTTTTGATCCCACACTCGCACTAGCTTTAATTTTATATTTTTTAGAATCCAATAACGTCACCCTCCTACTGATAAACTTTATTATTGATTTGCTTAAAATCTTTAACCATTTCTTTGAACTCTTTTTTCTCTTTATCTGTTAAATCATCAATATGTAAATCTATTACATCTCCATTTGAATAAACTCCTACTGGAATCATCATGTTGAATTCTTTCATTCCTATAGCAATTCTAATTATGTAATTATCCCCCTAATCTTTCATTAATAAAAAATCATTCCTTATTATACAAAAACGACTTTAAAACATCTCTAATATGGCAAATCTATAATGATAGCAGCCTACTGAAATCAAATACATATTACTCTATTAAACTTTGAACTATTGGTGATAAATTCTAAAACGAAATAACTTAAAAACATATAAAATGAGAATTGCTTCAGTTCGTGAAAAATAAAGTATTTTTAAAATAATCAAACTCTATAATCAATAAAAGAAAGACACTCTTAGTGAGTGTCTTTTAGCGCTTATTTCATTTGTTGCTTGTTCATCGCACTCGTCATTTGATTAATTTTTTTTGGGAAGGTTTTGTCCCATTTGCATCAAAACCCTTATAATTCTAGTATATTATACAAAAGTGGTTTATCATTCATCTATTTTTATCACTTCACACGTTAAAACAAACCATTTACTGCTTTTGTATAGGCTCTTTCACCCAAACTACCTTGGAGGAATTCCTTAATTATTTTGGGTCTGGGACACTCGCTAGGTCATTGCCATATTTATCAAACAAATCTTTAGATTTATGTCTTAATTCTAATCCTTCTTTCATTTTATCTGAATTTGTTTCATTGACTGCTTGCAATATTTTTGTCCCACTATCCATCATTACTTCATAACTTTTTACTAATGTTTCATGATGTTGTTTATATGCATCTGGAATATGTTGTTGTGGATATGTTTTTAATGTGCCATAATCATTTCCAATTGCTTTGTATCCATTTATTATAGCATCTTTCCACTTACTATCTCCAAACAACGTTGGATTAGATTCTGCTTGATTTAGTAACTTTTGAATAATATCATTTGCCATTGCAGTCTTTTCCATAATGATAATAATATTATCAACATATTTTTTTCTCTTCTCTTTCTCATCTTCAACTGAACTAACTTTTGGTTCTTCTTTAACTTGTTCAACTTTAGTTTCTTCTACCTTTTCTTCTACCTTTTCTTCTACTTTTGATTCTTCATTTTTAGTTTCTTCTTTGACTGTATCTGTCTTTGACGAACATCCAGCCACTAGTGCCACTATCAATAGCGTAACTCCCCATTTTTTCAACATTTACTTATCCCGCTCCCTTTTATAAATTCCATACTGTCACTAATAAAAATACCATATTTTACTATACATATAAACTTCATTATATACACACTAACAGAGATGATAAGAGACATTATACTAACTAATAAAAAACAGTTTCATATTATTTTCTTTTAATAGTGCATTATACAAAGGAAATACCATAAAAATACTCCCCACAATGAAACTAATCAAAATGTGATGGTTATTTAAATAATCCTTCAACTACCTCATCTTTATAAAAATATGCATTTAAAATATCTTGTGTCTTAATATAATTCACTTCTATATCTCTTGCATAATCACTTAACTTTTCATCAAAGGTAATAACAGCCTCATATTGATTAGCAAAATCGTCTCTTTCTTGTTCATTAAAATAACAATACACTATCTTTTGACTTTTAATTCCTCCAAAATAAGAAGACGCCATTAGATTCCTAAGCACATGTTGATCATTCTCTATATTCATGCCAAATATAACGATTGTATTAATATTATTTTCACGAATAATTCTATCACTTCTCTGACCAAACATTTCAATATTTTTTCCTGTTCGAGTTTTCTCGTTCGCTAAATTCCATATTATTGGAAAAATAGATTTAAATAAAAAATAATCACCAATTAATACATCGGAAAAACTCACATATCCATTCGTATGATTTAAACCAAAGCTTTGATGGTATACATACTCTTTTTTATTTATAACAAATTCCCCATGGAAATGTTCTACTTTTCTTTCCGTTATTTTCTCCATTAAATGATCATAGTTTAATGATGTTAATATATTGAAATGCCCTAAAAACCCTTTTAATATGCTAATATCTATTTTCTCTTTTTTATTTAGCAAATTTATGTCAACTGATTTCTCTTTAGCAAATATAACTACTGAAAATAACATTCGCAAATAAGTAGAGCAACCATTGAACAATACATCTTCTTCTATATGATCCCCTAGCATTATAGTTGCAGGATAGTTATTTCCAGCTTTAATAACAGCAATAAATGAATTATCTTCTGGAAATTTATAATATGAGTGATTAATCCTTTGAATCGCAAAATAAAAATAGATTAAAATAGTCCAATGTTCTATGTTAACATATGATAGACCTTTTTCCTTCCCAACCTTACATACCTGTTCTAAAATCGTTTTCTGACTTACCGAAAAAATTAATTTTGTAATTAATCCATTTTCATCTAAATCGGTGAGTAATTTATTATTATCATTAATTGAACGTGCAAATATATAGGCATCTTCAAATAATTTGCGTAACTCTTCTTTCCTTATATACTTCAAGTGTTTCAATACACTTCTATAATTATCGTTACACTTTTTATTAAATGCCTTATTTTTTGCATTCACTTTATATTCGGAGTTTATCAAAAGTTCTTTATGCCCATCATATAACCGATCGAAGATATTCCCAAAATCGCTGTCAAAATTCATACTGAATCCATTTCCGCATAAAAACATACTCTTATTTTTATCGATTAATTCGTTAAAATAATTTAATGATATTTCTCTATTCATTTATTCTTCCTCCTTTACATTATTTCTATTAAGCTGAAAATCAAATAAATCTGCAGTATTACGCAGTGCTTTACTTACTGTATCCTCAGATATAATTTTTCCGTTTATATCATAGTAATCAGCAATTTCCCCGCTTTCCCATTTTCCATTTATATCCTACCGACAAATCCAGAGATACCCTTATAACTATAACATCTATACACATGAAACTTTTTAGTAACAAAACATTTCGCTTTATTCATATTTTAACACCAATACCAACAGTATCTAGATACTGTTCCTAAACAGGATGTTCATAAGTAAACGGTGATCTGATTGGTTCGATACGTGATAAAAAAGACGAGCCAAAGCTCGTCTCTTGAGTGAAACTCTGTATTACCAACTAAGTCCGACATTGAATGTAAATCCTCGGTAAAAGAACTTTCATCCATAACTTCACAATCAATATCATTGTATTCTGCAGAACCTAATTGAACAATCCCTTCCAGATATTCAGGTGTATTATCATCTTGTGTAATCACTATCTTACTAATCTTTTACATTTCAATCCATTCTTTATTTCATAACAAATAAAAATCAACAATTCAAAATAACCTAAACATAAACAAACAAAAACAACACTGAAAATTTCCAATCATCACATATATCTTTTACTTTATCTATCTTTAATATTATTATGATTACTGATTAAATTATTTATCTTCTGTCCAGAATACATCCAAATATTTTTACCTAATAAAAATCATTAAAATTTTAAATTTATACTTCCACTTGTTCTATTTTTATTAAAATTAACCGTGAAACCATTCTTTGTATAAAATTGTTCTAGTTTATCAAACTTTTCTACATCTACATATGAGAGCATTCCATTTACTTGACATGCATTCATTTTTTTGGCCCATTTAATTAAATACTGTATCAGTATTGAACCATTACCAATATCTTCTTGTACTGCAAACACATCATTAATATAGCACGTAACAATAAAAGGATTCTGAATATCTTGATAGAAATTCGCATATAATCTTGGATATGGATGCCCTGTTCTTTTATTCTGTAAGGATAAAGTAATGCTCTTACTATCCATAGAAACACAAACATAATATTTCACAGAACTCTTATTAAATTCAACTCCATCAATTATATTTCCTTTTTTCAGCATAGATTCGACAAATTCATTATTTTCTTTAACCTCTAGCAACCGTTCTACTTCTTCTTTTAGTGTTTTCTCGCTATCTTGTATTTCACCATACAATTCTTTCAATTTTTGATATTCTCTCTTTAAACTCTTTATTTTATTAAAAAACATGCAATAACCACCCTCAATATTTTTATACTCTTTACTATTAAAGGTTTTTCATATGATAAAAACTGTAAAATATTCAAAATAAAGAAGAACAGCTTATTGCTGCTCTTTCCCTATAATGAAAAATTTACTCTTAATTATATTTTCCTATACTTACTTCTTCTGAAATTTACACTATGTTTAGAATTAAAAGTTGACATAACTATAGTTTCTCAATAAGTGGATAAGTCATCATCTGAATCATAATTTTTCTGATTTCCCGCGCATTATCTAGGGAAGATATATTTCTTTTGAGTTTATCCTTTATGTCCCACCCCTTTATTATTTCTATATCTTTATAATTAAATTTTAATAACTCTTCATCATATACTGCTTCTATGATTGCTTCTTTAGCTTCATTAGATAGCTCAACATATTTAATAAAACGATTAAAACGAGAAAAAATAGGATCACCTAATTTTTCTTTTATTTCTTTTTCATTATGGTAATTTGAAGTACAAAAAATAATAGTATTTTCTAGATTTACTTCATAAAATTTATCGGTGTACATTCCTTCATCAAACAATTGATAAAATGCGCTATAAAACATTGGATGCGCTTTATCAAATTCATCCAATAAAATAACATTTGTCTCCCTATCTAGCAAATCCTTTGCAAATGAATTACTTTTATCACCAAAGATATAATTCATAAAATTTTCATTATGAAACATAGATAACTGCTTTCTAAATAATTTTTGATTTGGATTTATAATTTCATTCACAAATTTGGCTGTCTCTGTTTTCCCTACGCTAGAAGGACCATATAGCATAACTACTGTTGGTTTATGAACCCCATGATTTGTCAGACTATATAATGTTCTCAAAAGTTCATCTTTAACATTAGTCTGACCATATATAACATTCTCAAAATCACGTTTTATTTTCGATAAATTTGCCAACTCTAATCTAGGATATTCATAATTGATTATTTCGATTTCTAATTGTAAATTTGCAGATTCTATTTGATTCAAAATTTTAGCAGGCGGATTATGTAATAATATTTTTGTATAACCAAATTTCTCAGAGAAATGTATGCAATAAATCAAAAAACCTTCAATAAAAAAATCAGCAACCCCTGAATATTCATCCGAATGAATCACTAAAGTATCGTAGCTGTATTGAGCTTCCTGCAAAGAAGAGTCTTTTGAATCTATAAATCTAACCAAATTAGTAAGTGTAAAGCTCCCTTCAGTTGGTACTAGTTTTATAAACTCTCCTTTTGGTCCATTAAATATTTCAATTTCCATCAGTTTTCACCTCTACTCCAGCTAGAATAACATCATACATTTTCAAGAGATCATTTGCCCCCTGATTAGTAGGACTATCACCCATTAACTCGCTTATCGAAGGCAGTTCAGAAACTGTTTCCACTTTTAGTTCATTTTCTATTATAAAATCTGTTTCTTCACTTTCACCTATCTCCACAGCGTAATAGTTTAATTTCATTTTAGGTAAATCCATTAAACTATATGCATTTTTCAAAGCGTTAATATTAAATCTTAATATTATACGATCATTATTTTTATATGCAAGGAGCTCATAGTATCCCCTTGCATTTTTTAAGATTTCATCAAAGTTTTGAACATCAAAGTCTTTCATTTCCTCAACAAGGGCCGAATCTTCCTTGAAAATTTTTATATAAGGGGTATACATCTTTATGAATGAAAATGAATTTTTGATGGGCCTAATTTGAAAACCCTTAAAGATATGTATTTTTTTCTCAGCTTCTAATTTACTACTAAGATTATAAAAATCAGCTAGAATTGTATTTGAAATTGTTTTAGTGACAAGAGAATCCTTCGCGAATGAGGAATTTACATTTATTTTTGTTGTAAAAGCCGCCTTAATCGCTGTAAAAAAATTAGTACCTGCACCTACCTCCACTCCAGCTTCGGCTTTTCCTCCAAACTGTACCGTTCCCTTATCTTCATCAACTGAAATAAGTTCTCCGCCATATTCTATCTGTAACATATCTGTTGCAGATCCTTCATCAAAATAAATTACCTTCTGCATATCAATACACTCCTCTAAATTTAAAATTATGTATAACTTACATTAAGTAAAGATTTATATTTATATATTATATTAAAAATCCGATATGCAATCCTTAACTTTTTGGAATTTATATAATAATATTACTAATACAGTTATTTTGAGCTTACTTAAAACACTTTACTTGAAAGATTAAAAAAAAGTCATCTAAAATAGTAGCATAATATAAAAGATTCAATGAAAACCTTGATGAATTTCGAATTCGGAACAAGTTGTATGATTTCAAAAAAAGAGCCCTCGTATTAGGACTCTAGGAAATCTTCAAGATAATATCCAAACTCATTTACTAATGCTTTCATTTTTTCTAAGTCAGTGATTTGTCCATTTTTACATCGCAAAAATGCATTGTGGGCTAAAATTCCATATGCAGAGTACTTACGTTTTCGCATCTCTTCTACCATTTCTTTGGTTGGTAGATTAAAAATTCTTTCAACCTCCTCTGGCTTAATAAAGATAGAGTCATCGCCACATAAAATAGCTCGTACATTATCATCCAAAATAAACAACCAATCCTCATCCAAATAACGTGGATGACGTCTTTTAATCTCTGCCAATTCACGATATGTCATGGCTTGTATATCACCGTAATCAACCCACACATAAGTATTCTGCGTAACATCAGAATCATATGAAACTCTTCCCGATGTGCTGCACATTACTTGAATCAAATGATCATCGGAAAATGTTGAAACTCCATTCTGTTTTTGCTCTTCTTTCTTTGAGAACTCTTCCTCTTTCTGAATTATTTCTTTCAATTCGATATTCACCTTATTTTTCAAATCTGTTTTTTCATAACCAAATTCCTCTACCAATATTTCAATTAACTCTGCTTTTTTTTAATTTCTTAGATCTTTCATATTATTACCCCTCTTGTCTTTTATTTTGTCTTTTAATCTATGTAAAAAAAGCTGACACAACACAGCGAATAATACTGTTGCATCAGCTTTTGTTTCTTATATCGTGTTGTACCTATATTGTCTCATTTATTTATCAGACACTCAAATCGTGTGGTTTCATCTAAATTGGTATGATCCAAAATACCTAACAAAACACTAGAAAATTTTTCCGTTTAGTTACTCCCTTTCCATACACCATCTGCAAACTTTCCTGTATGTTCAACTTTCCCCTCTTTGTCATAAAGCGTGCCTTTACCGTCGTATTTTCCATTTGAATACGAACCCTCATATTCCTTCTTGCCGTTTAAATAGCTCGTGCCTTTGCCATGATATTCATCATTTTTATACTCACCTTCATACGAAAGAGTTGTTTCGTCTCTATACTCTTTTCCTTTTCCATTTAATTTGTCGCCTTTAAAAATCCCTGTACGGGAAACATATGTGTCCATAGGGACAGTTTTCTCTTCGGTAAAGACAACACCTGTATGTTCGTTCTCTCCCCAAGCTGATAGTATTTCATCATTTTTTTCTAAATAACGGAAAGATCGTTCTGGTAATTCATCTCCTAAGGAAGTAGAAATCACATCAATAAATAAAATTGGGTCATGTTCGTTTCCTTTCCCTTCATATTCTCCGTCTTTAAAGTATCCTTCATATGCTAAATAGGAAGGAAGATTGATGCCATTTGGAATAAATTGTTTCAGTGCATAGCTTTCTTCTGTTCTTTTGAAGCGCAATCCAAAATCATCAAAAAACCCTTTTTTGAAATGCCCTGCATAATATAAGTCATAACTGTTATATCCTTTTTTGTATAACGCTCCAATCCCATGTGGTTTCCCGTCCTTGATTTTCCCGAAATATAGGAACGTATCGTCGTCACTTGTTTCAAAGCTTAATCCAGAAAACCAGTGCTCTTGCTTCGCCATTTTTTCAGGTTTAATAGATTCTTTTTGTTTTTGAATTGTGTCTAATATCTCTTGCTTTTCTTTTTCAAAATCATAACCATTTTTCGTTTTCACTGGCGTTACTTTTTGTTCTTTTTCTTTTTGCTCTTTCTTTTCTTTCTCCTTTTTCTCCGTTTCTTTTCTCAATTTTTCTTCTGCAGCTAACTTCTCTTCTTTCTTTCTCTTTTCTTCTAAAGCTTTTTGTTTTTCTTCATTCTTCTTTTCTTCTGCTGCATCTTTTTTCTTCTTTTCCTCTTCTACTGCTCTTTGTTTATTCTCGTCTTCTTTTTTCAATTCTTCTTTTTTCTTTTGTTGCAACTCTTCTTGTTGTTTCTTTTTTTCTTCGGCACTTTTCTCTTCTTGCTTTGCTAAAACTGTCTCTCTTTGTTTTTGTTTTTCTATTTCATCTGCAGATAAGGTGTTTCCTGGCATTTTCCCAATGAAAAAACCGAAGAACATAAGAATCACGAAAGCTCCACCATAATAAACGCTCACCTTTTGGCGTGTTCGTTCACTTTCATCCCTCCAAAAAATCGCCCATTTTGGAAACAACAAACCAAATAAAAAACCTAATAGTGTAAGGAATAATAGGCCAATACAAAGCATTTGCAAGAACCCTTTGAAAGTCGAAATTATAAACATTATTGAATAGAACGCGAATAGGATGAAAACAAGTATAGCAATACTATAAAATTTGAGAACTTCCTTTCTTGTTTGCCGTTCAAGATTCTTCCAGAATAATCCTTTTTGTGGTTTTATCAATCTGTCAATTTAGGAGTTATTTTGCACCTATTTTAAGCGCTATTTTGCACTATGAGTAAATATAAAAAGCCCAATTTCTCATTAAAATTGAGAAATTAGGCTTTTTTCGTTGCTCCATTAAAGCGCCCTTTTCTGGAACAACAACATTTTCATTTAATGCTTTTTCATCCACTCTGATTTATTCAATATATAGTGATTATATAATTCATTTTCTATCGTTTGTTGACTCAGATAAGTAAATCCGCATTTTTCAATAACTTTATTTGATGAAACGTTGTTAATTAAAGCTACTGCGTTAATGACATCTAAATTTGTATTTGTAAACAAATAGTTAATCAATCCTTTAGACGCTTTAGTAGCGTATCCTTTCTTTTGAAATTCACTTGAAATGGCATACATAATTTCTCTATTCGGTGAAGGTAGCTCATCTTTAATGCCTGTACAGCACCAACCAATAAATTCATCTGTTTCCTTAATAAATACCCCTAGTTTTAAAAAATGACCATCTATGTTTGATGTATTTACAGCGGCATCAAGAAAGGCTTTATTTGCTGGTATTTCATAATTGGTAACCCAATCTACCCTTTGTTCTTTTGTTGATTTCCAGTCTGGCAAGAACTTAAATATTTCGGGTTGATTTGAAATTCTGTATATACTATCTGCATCTTTAATGGAAAACTCTTGGATATATATATATCCGCAATCTATTCTAAATAATCTTTCTGATGTTTTATGCTTCATAACTCTACCCCTTATAAGTCATATTTTCATTACTTCTTTTAGTGAGCAATCTTATTCCATTTAAACTCCCTTTTCCTTAATGATAATTATCTCAAAATTTAATTATTTATACAATCACTTATTCCAGAATATGGACCGATTGCGGAACAAAATTAAAAAAGCGCTTTTTATCAAAAAAGCAGCCTGCCAATATTTCTTAAACCCAATATTTGTTCCAAAACTCGTCCTTTTCTGAACACGCTTCTTTTTGATTTAAAAGAAGCGTGTTTTATTGTCTTATATGTAATAAAACTCTGTTCATTATTCTATGTTCAATAACCAATGTGTTTCTATCTTATGTTACAATGGTAATAGAGTAAAAATTAGAAAGAGTGATAATTGGTGTTAATTGGATATGCACGTGTATCTACAGGATTACAAAATTTAGATTTACAAACAGATGCACTAACTCAATATGGTTGTAAGAAGATTTTTCACGATAAAATGAGTGGAACAAAAAAACAACGTCCTGGTTTAGAGGAAGCAATTCATTATGCACGTGAAGGCGATACAATTGTAGTTTGGCGATTGGATCGTCTAGGACGCAACATGCAAGATTTGATCCAAATTGTGAATAACTTAAATAAACGTGGTATTGGTTTTCATAGTCTTCAAGAAAACCTAACAATGGATAAAAGTAATGCAACAGGACAATTGATGTTTCACTTATTCGCAGCTTTTGCTGAATTTGAACGTAATTTAATAGAAGAAAGATCGGCTGCCGGTCGAGCGGCAGCTAGAGCAAGAGGAAGGCTCGGTGGCAGACCAGAAAAGTTTGGATTGAAAGACATAGAAATGATGAAATCCCTAATTGAAAGTGGTACACCTATCAAAGATGTCGCAGAAAAATGGGGTGTATCTCGTACTACAATTTATCGCTATTTAGAAAGACAATAAATCGGAAAGGTGGTTATTAATGCAAAATGAACATCCTCCATTAACGGCTTATTCAGAAGAACAACGTCGAGAAGCAATGGTAAAGTATAAAATCATTGCGCCTTATCTTACCGATGAGAAAACATTAACTGTTATTATAAAAGAAACCGGTATTGCCAAAAGAACGCTGCAATACTGGATTCAGGACTATAAACAAAATGGATTAAAAGGTTTAATTCGAAAAACAAGAAGTGATGCCGGCAAAACACATTTAGAGCCAGAAGTTGTCGTGTCGATCGAACAATTGATATTGAAGTACAAAAGGAATTCATTAACGTCTATTCATCGGATGATTTGTGAGCAATGTCAGAAAAAAGGCTGGGAAAAACCAAGTTATTATCAAGTGCATAAGGTATCACAGTCCCTTTTGCCAAGCCTGAAGAAGTTAGCGCATGATGGCCAAAAAGCATACAACAATCAATATGATTTAATTCATCGAAGAGAGGCAAGCTACCCCAATGAAATTTGGCAAGCAGACCATACCCCATTAGACATTATAGTTTTAAATGAAAAAGGAAAACCAGAAAGACCTTGGCTAACAATCATTTTAGATGATTATAGCCGAGCAGTCGCTGGATATTTCTTAACTTTTGAAAATCCCTCTGCTATACATACATCTTTGGTCTTACACCAAGCAATATGGAAAAAAAGCAATCCCGATTGGAAAATATGTGGGATTCCTGAAATATTTTATACAGACCATGGGAGTGACTTTACATCCAACCATTTAGAGCAAGTAGCAGTTGATTTAAAAATTAATCTAGTTTTTTCTACAGTTGGTGTTCCAAGAGGGCGTGGGAAAATAGAGAGATTCTTTTTAACCATTAATCAATTGTTTCTGCAAGATTTACCCGGTTATTTGGGAAATCAGACTAGCACTTCACTTCTTACCATTAAAGAATTAGATGAAAAATTATCAAATTTCATTATAAGTAACTATCACCATAGGGTTCACAGTACAACAAAAAAAGAACCGATACAGGCGTGGAATAATTCTGGATTTCTTCCCAATATGCCTGAGAGTTTGGAAAGTCTTGATTTATTATTGCTAAATGTAGCGAAACCAAGGAAGGTTCATTCTGACGGGATTCACTTCCAAGGACTTAGATATATAGACACAAATCTAGCTGCATACATTGGAGAAACTGTCATTATTCGTTATAATCCAAGAGACATTGCGGAGATTCGAGTGTTTTATCAAGATAAATACTTATGTACGGCTATTTCCCCTGAAATCTCCGATTATACAGTAGATTTAAAAGAGATTGTTTCAGCACGAAATAAAATACGGAGAAGTCTAAAAAAGCAACTCGATTCTGGAAAAACTGTTGTAGAAGAAATTGCCTTGTCAAAGAAAAAGGATCTAGAGAACAAAATAAATGAACCTACCAAAAAGTCAAAGTCAAAGTTAAAGAGGTATTTCAATGAATAAAGGTCAAAAATTTATTGAAACAAAAGAATATAAGCGATTTGCCGAGTTTTGTGATGCATGTATCAAATATAAATATATAGGCATTTGTTATGGATTACCGGGTGTAGGAAAAACATTGTCCTCAAGGTATTATGCAAATTGGGATTCCATTGAAAAACAAATAGCTTATAAAACAGCAAATGAAATTGGCCAAGATGCAGATGAAAAAATACTTGAGGCTAGGACAATTTTTTATACAGCTCCAGCTGTACGAGCCACTAAAATGACTGACGAGATTCATACTATTGGAATTAGAATGAACATGGTAAGAACTATGTATAAAGTACTTACTAAGGGAGAAGAAGAAAAGTACTCCACTGACGCTTATGAAGATATCGACCTGATTATTGTTGATGAAATAGATCGCCTAAAAGTACAAAATTTAGAACAACTTAGGGATATCTACGATCGAAATGATATAGCGATGATATTAATTGGAATGCCTGGCATTGAAAAGCGATTAGCTCGATACCCTCAACTCTACTCTAGAATTGGATTTGCCCATGAATTTGATAAACTTAGTAAAGATGAAACCCATCATATTTTGGAATATAAATGGAGAGAGTTAGGACTTTCTATAAAGCTTGAGGACTTTTCCGATTATGAGGCAATAACTAGCATAATAAAGATTACTGGAGGGAACTTTAGGCTCATACAGAGACTGTTCACTCAAATTGAAAGAATACTCGAAATTAATAAGCTTGAAACAATAACAACAGAAGTTGTTGAAGCCGCACGAGATAGTTTAGTAATCGGAATCAAGTAAATAAAAACGCTATCGTTTTATATGATGATAGCGTTTTTATATTTACTTATAATGCAAAATATTACTTAAAACAAGCGCAAAATAACTCCAAAAGTGACATCTATTACCCCTAACTTTTTATATATACCCAACTCGTTCTTAGACGTTAAAACAATCAAATCAGAGCAAGATTCTCTCAATACGTTTACACGATCCAAAATAGCTTTTTGCACTGCATTATTTTTATTTTCTCGACTGTTTTTTGTAGTCTTAATGGCTTCAATATGAAACACTAACCTTGAATAGTCATTGTAATTCTTTACATTTTTCAATTCATAATTGCATAGTTCATATTGATCTCTTGTTATGTTTGCTGTTCCATCTAAAACTAGTACGTTCATTCCAAGTTTCTCGTACTGAATTTTTTCAGATATCATTATCTTCCTTCCTTTTATACCATTGAATGAATAAGTGTCAATCCTCCCTACCTTATCTTCGAAGAGTAATCTTTTGAACAACTTTAACTGGCGCATTTCCAATACTTCTTTCTTGTTTTCTTCTATGTTAATCATTTCATCTAATGTTGACAGTAATCGTTTAGCACTCCTACTATTTCTTTCCTCTATTGGAATCAATGCATTTGTAATAGATTCTTTATTCAACAATTCTTCTCTTATCAAATTGATAATATATGATCTATTAGCTTGAACTTCAAGTACATCCATATTTAATCGCCCTGCTAATTTGTCAAACCATTCCAGACCATTATTATTTTTTCCTAAATCCATATTAAAATCACTAGTAAATGGAGGTTTTTCATCAATTATCATTAATCGTTTTATTTTCTCCCCATTGACTGTATATGTGTTGTATAAATAACTATTTCCATAGCCAAGTGCCAAATTAACTAATCTAGAATGAGATATAATTACAACCTGTGTGTGTTGAGTTATTTTTTCGGCCTCATTTTTATTTTCTGCGCACACATAAACCGCTGCCCCTTCGCTATGTTCATTGAGTGCATTTAATATTTCTAATCCCATGCTATTTTCCCTTACAGCGATTAAAACTGGTATACAAAGAGCGTCTATTATTCTTTTTAACCAGCATGTTAAAGCTGTTGTTTTTCCATGCCCCATAGAAGCATTGCAAACCCACTTAACCATTTCTCTATTTAGATATGCATTTTCACATTTTATTAAAATTTTACTAATGTCGTTAAACGCATCTCGATTTATATTTTTTTCATGATCCTCTTTAAGATATTTGTACATTTTGTTAATATTGTTCACCATAAAATCCTCCTTTTTTGCTAGTTAGAGTGAATAAATAAAACAAAAAACCATCTTAATTTAAGATGGTTTTTTGTCTCAACATTATTTTTAATTAGCTTGCAACTATAATTATATAGAAGAAGACAAACCACACTCAAACCGTCAGGTTTCATCTAAGAATATTTATTTAAGCTTAAAAGTGATATTAAATAAAAGCGGCTTACCTTTCGAAACTTTGAGGCATTTATACAATGATCAAACAAAACAATATCATTAAAATACAATATAACGAATTCGAGAAGTATTGAATATAGAATTATCAGAACTACTTATATTGGTCGATGAGGAGGACGCTTAATAACAAAGCGTCTTTTTTATTCATAATATAAAAAAACTAAATGAATCCCTTAAAAATGTTATTACTTCAATATAACGTAATATTCCCCATTACTTTCTTGTGTTTATATACATTACATTTCGTTATAATTCATAATGAAAGGAAGATTTCGATGAATAAAATGCAGATTAGTTTAGACGATAACGGCCACCTAATATTAAGCTCTATATACAGATACGACTTTATTAAAATAAACTATACTAATACACTTTTAAATGACGTAGTTTTTATGTTTCGTACAATTATTTCAGAAACAGATGAAGATAAGGGAAATATTCTGGTGGATATTGTTGATGAAAAAAGAATTAATGCAATAAGGATTGCAGAACATACCAACTCATTTATTCACATCTTACAGGACACTAATTTTGAAGGAAATCATAAGGAAATAACAGAAACGATAGAATTAGTTAAATATGATTGTGATATGTGTAACAAAATTTGTACAAAACTAAGGAATCAAAGATATTATGATAATAGCAAAAAAGAAAAATGTGAACCTGGTGAAATCAAATACTTACTTTTCCAAGAATACGATACTGAAACAATTAACAATATATTCACCTTAGAATTAGCACCTATTTTTACTAAACAGTTAGATGTATGGTATTACGGAGAAAAATGCGAAGATTCTTCAAAAGAAGGAACACAAGATCAATTAAAATATTGGTACGATCTATACCTACGTTCTGAGTTTGAGTGGTGGAACGAGATTTTACAGTTCAAATACCTACCATCTAGAGATATGAAGCCACTTAAATATAAACCAAATTTCCCTATAAAGTAATAATATAGAATTAGAAAGTAGGTAGTTTTAAATGAAATATATCGATACTACCTATTTTCTAATTTTTTTATTATCATATAATTTTCAATCCTTTTCGTACCAGGTTGAATAATTTTCAACTTGATACCATACCCATTCTCTCCACTTTTGTTCTATCACAGAATCAGATGTATTTTGTTCAAACTCGAATTCTTCTGATACTTCCTGCATTGTGTTTGGATATATTGTAAATACTACTTTTTTCTTTTTCTTTTTATTAAGTAAGTATTTCATTATATAACTATTTTTTACTGATTCAATCGCATCCCCTACCGAGGTCCCACCAGTTTTATGTGTATCAACATCTTCTGTACTCTCACCTAGAAACGGTATATGCCATTTTCCCCAGCCACCATTTGTTCTAATAGTTCCACCAATATGCATTCTTTTGTCATTTTCGATTATATAAATAGTAGAACTTTCATCACACACACTAGGGTGTCTCTCTACATAAAAGTTTAAATCTTTCTTTATTTCTTCTATTTTTTTATCCTCTTTACACCTTGAACATTCTTGATCTGGCTCACTTAAAATATGGTTATTTGGACAAAGATTATACGTTTTACCATTGTGATTAAAAGTATTCATAACTATTCCTCCTTCATTATATAAAACTCTTATTTGATTTAATGTTTTTTAATATCAAACAGATACTTAAAACTAGAAAAATCTTAACTGCCTAACCTTTGTATGTATGATTTCACTTACCTTCACCGCGTCATTTCCCACAACAAGAAACTCATCCTGGTTTGAATCATTCTCTATGTAAGTTAGTAATTCTATGTGAATTTGCTCCTCTAAGTTTTCATCAGCTAAATCAATATACGATTCCAATTTAACCTCTCTCTTAGTATATATATCAATGTAATATCGTATTTCTTTGTCAGCCTGTTCGAATGAAATAATGTCTACTAGTTTTTTCATTTTAATTATCCCCTTTTTTATATAAAATATAGTTTTTATTTAATAGAGCCCATATAGTTCACTAACATCTATAATACCATATTTTTCTTTTATACTTTATCCCTATACAACAAGTGACCAAAACGTTAAAATACAGGTAATGGAAGCTATTATTTCAATGATTAGAACCTATAGGAGGTTTTAATTGTGAAAGGTAGCGTATTAGAAGATAAAAAAAGAGGAACTTGGTACTTTTCTTTTGATTTAGGAAAAGATCCGAATTCTGGAAAAAGAAGACAGAAGAAAAAGCGCGGTTTTAAAACTAAGCAATTAGCCCAAGAAGCGCTGATTAGAATGCAAGCCGAAATCTTAAATGAGGAATTTATTGATGTATCACAGATGACCTATGCTAAATATTTAGATGAATGGTTTGAGGAAAGGCGTATCTCACTTCAGAAATCTACGTATGAGATACACTCCATTTTTTATAGAAATGTAATAAAACCTAGGTTAGGACATTTCAAATTGCAAAAACTTGAACCCATTCACATTCAAAAATTCATAAACAATCTAGTAAATGAGACAGATTATTCATCACATACAATTCATTTAGTTTTCCGAATTGTTAGTGCATCCCTAAAAAAGGCTAAAACAATGAAGTTGATCAAAGATAATCCAGCAAATGGTACTACTTTACCAAAAAAACAACAGAATGAATTAAGCGTATGGTCATTAGATCAGATAAATTATTTTTTAAAAGAAGCTAAAAGTGTTCATCGCTTAACGCGTTGTTATATCGCTATAACAACTTCATTACTCTCAGGAGCACGCCAAGGCGAAATCATGGGCTTAAGGTGGAAAGATATCGATTTTGATAGAAATATTATGTACATTAGGCAAACATTGACTCAATCAGCGGAAATAAAAGTTGGTGCAAAAAACACCTCTAGCATACGTTCAATACACATACCTGGCAAACTTGCTAGCGAATTAAAATCACACCAAAAAATGATTTTAGCAGAACGTTCGTACTATGGAAAAGATTATGAAGACAATGATCTTGTAGTGTGTACTCGTACAGGTAAACCAATGATTCCTCGCAATTTACGCAAGGAATTCTATAATCTAACGGAAAAACTCGGCCTACCTAAGATACGTTTCCATGACCTACGTCATACACATGCAACGATGTTGATACAACAAAATGTTAACGTCAAATTGATTGCTGATCGTCTTGGCCATTCCAATATCGAAACTACACTTAATACGTATAGCCATGTTCTTCCTGACATGCAAAAATCGGTATCTGAAAAACTCGATAAAATTATGAATATATAAGCCGTACGTTGCCATTTTTGTGTCCACGTTTGATTATACATCCATTAACCGATGACGATACATGAATTTACGTGCACTCAATCCGTACATGCCTGAAGAAGGTATGGTCGAAGTGGGCGAACTAAAAATTCACCAAGCATCACACGCCCGCTACTTTGAAGACTTCTTAAAATTCGTCGAGTACGAACGCTCTATGCCTGAAATTATGAAAACACAAGTAATGGACATGGTATACGACCAAATTGAAGATGTATTTGAAGAAGGTACGGAAGAACGCGAACAATTCGACCAAGCGATGGAAGTATGGGCTGCTAGTCCGAAACGCGAAATTATGGAACAATTTTCAACCGAAGAAGTAATGGAAGCTACCGCTCAAATCGTCGAGCATGCTCCTGAAGTGGAATTAAAGCTAAAAGCAGACCATATCTCTGTAAAGGCCCTGCTCGCTGATTTCGGGGATCAAATACATATCGCAAAGGTAAATGACCGATACGTATTAATGATTGAGGCTGATACACTTACGTTTGAGAAAGGCTTCTCTCCAATTGAGTTTCTGAAGCCGGACGAGTTGCAAGATGTGATTGAGCGGATTGAGAATAAGCAGCAGTATTCTTATGATCCGAACGGGATCGAATAAATCCTTCCATATCCCTATTTTTACTGAGCGCTGTTAACAAGCGCTCTTTTATTTTGGACATAGTTGACAGTTATATAAAAAAACCGATTCTACTAAGAATCAGTTTTTCTGCTTTATAACAAAATATGCTTATTTTTAGTTCAACATGATATTTGTTGCAGAATCAAGTAGATCCCTTCTTTGTTGTACCAGCGTATTTCCATTAAAGTAGTCACTATGTATGTTGGTAAAATGAAAATTTTACTTTACTACCTCAAATTTATTATACTCGTAAAAAGATAATTGAAAACGATATTCTGGATGCTCTCTTACCCAATCGTAAGCTTCTTCTAAAATATCCATTTTGTTTTGTAAGTCATTCAGTTCACTACACTCGTCCCTTTTCTGTTTACACAGAGGGCAGAATCCATTCACTATTTTGGCACTCGTCGCCCTAATAGTTTTACTTTCTAAGTCAACTACTAGACGAAGAAGAAGAGAATGCTCTTCTTTTGTAGTCACGGTCATTTCAGCAATCCCATCCTCATTCCAAAAGACTCCATTTAATTCCATCTGTACGTTGACGTCTTTGATATCCAAGTCTATCACTATCACACCTCCCTTATATAAAACTCTTACCTTACTCTTCGATTTTAATCTTTATTACACCATGATTTAAAGATATATTAAGCGTTTTCCAATTCTTTTTTTTGCTATAAAAGGAAGTGTAATTAGTGCTAATAGTGTAGTAAATATTATCCCAAAAACTAAGACGGTTAAAATGTTAAAGGTTGCTTCCATTTAACCCTACCCTCTTTCATTACTATGAGTTCTTATCAATATATTTCTAATTTTTTACCATACCTTAATTTTCAAAGCAATTATAACAGCCCAATTCCAACAAATCCATTCCTACTTAATGTGAATACTTTATTCATCCATCAATACAATGACGTTAAATTTATATAACTAGAAATAGAGGAGAATGTCATTTCACCTCTACATTCTCCTCCATCTCAGCCAAATGCCTAATCAGCCTTTCCGCCTTTCTAACCGCCGTAGGAAAATGCTTTTTCAACAGTTCTATTGTAGATTCGCTTATATAGTATCTTTCCGTTATATTTTCCCACGTGTCACTACTTTCAAATGTACTCCAAATGAAAGGACGCTCTGTATTTTTTCTCATTTCTTTAAATACCCATTTGCGCATCTTTTTTTTCGCTTTTTCTGTTAGTTTTCCGTTCTCTACAAGTTCAAGTTCACCATGTCTTTTGTACCGTTTATGAATATCTCTCTCGCTATATACTTTAAGAAGTATCTTGGCTGTATTTTCAGCGTCTGCTAAAGCTCGGTGTTGCTTTCCTTCCCATGTTAAACCGAGCTGTTCTACTGCAAATTGTAAACTTGGTGTATGATCAAATAGTTCTTCATACGCTTGGAAAACAAATTTCTGTAAATCAAATTTTCTCTCTTTTTCCATACATGGGCATTCTACACCGTGTAACGTACAATCATGAGATAGAAAACGATAATCTTCTCTTCCCCACGAAACAAATAAAGAGTCTTCTCCGATAAACTGAATAAATTTCTCTATAATTTGCGGAAATTTCTCCACACCAATTAAATCTTCCTTTGTAATTCCCGTTAATTTTGTCGTATGACGAGTAAGACGTGCACCTGGTTTTACTAACTCCGAAAATTCTCCGATGACCTTCATTGTACTTGCTTCTATTTTTACAGCCCCGATATCAACTATCTCTGACGGATCGTCTGATTTATACGGCCTAAAATTTCTCTCTATATCAAACACAATAAAATGTGTAGCGTTTTCCAATTTATTTACCTCTTTCTACATTCCTTTTCACACACATACTCTATTTTCAGTATTTATTTATTCATTCATGCACTTTATGCATGAAATACTTCGTCTAAAAAACAAAAATTCAATCTCATTATGCTATGTACATGGGAGGCTATTCAATAAAAAATGCAAAAAAAAAGAAGGGCAAGCCCTTCTTTTTTCCATAATTACTTCTTGTTAACGTTTGTAGCTTGAGGTCCACGGTTACCTTGTTCTACTTCGAAAGTAACTTCTTGACCTTCTTCTAAAGTTTTGAAGCCGTCGCCTTGGATAGCTGAGAAATGAACGAATACGTCTTCTCCGCCTTCAACTTCGATGAAACCGAAACCTTTTTCTGAGTTAAACCATTTTACTTTACCGTTTTGCATTTAAAAAATCCTCCTACAATGTACCTATATGTACATATTCATTTTCAACCACTTTACAATAATACTTCAGACATTAAAAAACTGCAACCCCAGAGGAGATTTAACATTGCTATCCTCCTCGGAAGTTACAGCTCATTTAAATCTCTATATTATTAAAAGTAAAATGGTTTAGATATAATATATCATATCACTATAATAAAAGCAAAGTTTTTTTTGCTATATAACTTTTTTCTTCCGCTGCATTGCTTTTGATTCACCTGATCCAGCTACAACATAGCCCTCTTTTTGGTTAACAATGCGCCAGCCATGCCCTTTAACTGAGTCACATACTGTAACAAGTCCTTCTTCTAGGAGTACACGACAAACCGTACTAATCCCCGCCTTATTTTGCGTTGACGTTGTATATAGCACATGTTGATCTACACTTAAGGCTAAATAGCTACTTGCTTTCTGCTCACTTTGACATGTGTGCCAATATATTTTTTCACTATCAATACTTTCATCTATTTTACAAAAAGAAATATTCCCGCTACTCCCCTTGCACGACCCACTGGCTGCTACTATATAAGAATTGTGTAAAGTCAACGCTGAGATCATCTGATTCATCACGATCTTAATCCTCTTTAATTTACGTGTCTCCAAATTAAAGAGCCAAACACCACCATATTTAGCATGTATTTTCGTACCGATAAATAAGTAATGTTTATATAAAAATAACGATCGAATAGATGGTGCCTCGCCACCATACTCAAGAAATGGATGAATGGTTTCCCATGTCGAACCAAAATCATTCGAATGATACAACGTTTTATCTCCATGAGCAATGACAGTTCCTTGTACATTACTACACACATTCCAACTCGTTGCTTTTGTTGGAAAACGCTGCACCGTCCAGTTCTCTCCACCATTCATACTACGAATAAAAATCCCTTCGTCCCCTACACCATACACTACATTATCCTCGCTATGTAAATCCCTAATTCGTTTTTGAAAACCATTTAAAATTTGTTTCCATTCTCCGTCTTGTTCAATAAATAAGCCATTATATGTAGTAGCTAACATAAGTTTTCCATCTCTTAACTTTGTGATAGCGGTCGCACTTAGCATTGTCTCCACGTTGACACTCCCATTCTTAGAACTTCTCAGCAAATGCAATTGCAAAATTACTGCATTTTTCAACATCCTCTTCATCTTCTGGAGCTAGTTCAATTTTCAACCCTTCTTGTACAAGCTCTGCACCGCGTTCTACAAGTTTCTCTTCAAATATCGTTACCGCTTCACAAAACAGTTCATATGCCGTATCTCCTGATCCGAATACCGCTACTTTTTTCCCTGATAAATCTATATTATCTAAGTCATCATGGAAATCTTCCGCTTCAAATGGTAGCTCACCATCGCCCCACGTATAAGATCCTAAAATAATTCCATCATAGACTAACAATTCTTCTGCATCCATGCCTTCCATTTCTTGTAATACTACTTCATGATCAAAAGCATCTAAACTAACTTTAATTAAATCAGCAATACTCTCTGTATTTCCTGACATACTTGCATAAGCTATTAAAATTTTCGCCACTTCGGCATCCCCCTCTTACAATAAATGATTCTCATTCTCATTATATTAATAATGAGAATCAATTTCAATTATATTTTTATTATTTCCGTTTACTTCATACAAAAAAGCACAGATGACTATACAATCATCTGTGCTTTTTTATTACTTTTTAAAAATACCAAACGGCTTTCCAACTGGTAAAACAACTTTTCCGAAGTGTGTATTTAACACTGCTGCTGCTGAACCATAGAAAGATAATAATGAAATAAGAAGTTCAGAATATGCTGCTAAATTATGCATTGCATGCGGCATAACACCTAAAGTACTTAATGAAAGACCGATAAATAAGAAATCAATAAGGACGAAAATCATAAATAATACTTTATGTGTTTCCATTGCACCAATTGTCATAAAGATTGTGAAAATCAAATATCCGATAAAGGCTACCCCAAGCTGTTTTGAATCTGCAGCTTGTGCTAATTTTTCGCCAAATACTCCAAGTTGAATTAACCAAGTCATTCCAACACCTAACCAAAATAGGCCGTATGCACCGAATGCTGTTGTACCGAACGTATTGTTATGCTTTGCATCGTGAATGCACGCAAAGATTTGTGCGAATCCTCCTAAAAAGATTGCCCATGGTAATACAAGTGAAACGCCATCTGTTAAGCCTAACTTTTGAGATGATGCTACAAGTGTTACCATCGCTAATCCAAATAGACCAATTCCAGATGGATCTGCTGTTGTCATTTTCACATGATGTGTAGTAGTTTGATTGCTCATATAAACCTCCTGATTATAAACATACTCGAATACAATACTTAAATCAGAAGACTATGTCAATGGTTTTTTTTGTATGTTGTCAGACCTTACATTTTGTAATGATTGAAAATACTTCCGACCACTTCATACGGTTTTATATTCACTTTTTTCAACTCATGTATCGGCAACCACAATGGAATATAAATCCCTCTATCTTTCATCTCGAATTCCTCAGCTTCACCACTTCCGAAAACTCCATCTGTAATATAGGCATGATAATAATACTCCGTACCCTTATACTCCACCGTTGCAATTAGATGCTCCACTTCTATATGTACCCCTAACTCTTCATATACCTCTCGCTTCGTTGCTTCTTCAGGTGTTTCTCCTTTTTCAATTCCTCCGCCTGGAAAAACATAATATGTTTTCCCTTCTCGAATACGTTTTATAAGAGCAATTTTACCTTCCTGCACAATGATAGCCGCGCCGCGATTTCTTATCATTTTATTCCCTCAATACCAATCGCAACTGTTCCCCACTTTTGTTCTTGTTCTTTCGTATATATTTTGTATGTATTTTCTAGCATCTCCTCCAAACTATCATTTTCACAATCCAATAATTTTTTATCAATTTGTTCGTACATTGCTTTAAAACTTTCGTATCGTTTTATTTCCGTTACTTTTACAGTCATCGTTGCTGACGTCGTAAGGTTCGTAAATACAATATGATCTCCTTGTTTTATAAGCTGACGTTTTGTATCGTATAAACGTACTTCATATACTTTTTGTCCTGATTGAATTGATTGAAAAGGTTTATTATATAACCCCATTTCGTATATCATTCATTCCACTCCTTTTTTATTCGTTGCATCTACTACTATATTTGTGCATTACCAATTCATACAACACAGTTCGACTTATTCTAAGTTGCATATAATGTTCCATATCCATTACTTGCTTTAGAGAGGATGCTAAAATTGGTATGTTATATTTAAATCAAAATCCTGAATATAATAAATATGATATCGGTGATTATACTTACAGTAAAGTAGGTCCAACTATTTTTTCTTGGAATGATGAAACAAAATTAAAAATAGGTAAGTTTTGTTCATTAGGGGAAGAAGTCGTGTTCATACTTGGTGGTGAACATCGCGCAGACTGGATAACGACTTACCCATTTAATGCACTTTTTGATGAAGGAGCACATATTACTGGTCACCCTTCTTCAAAAGGTAATATCGTAGTCGGCAATGATGTATGGATTGGTTATCAATCCTGTATTTTATCTGGTGTTACGATTGGTAACGGTGCCATTATTGGTGCAAAGAGTGTCGTTACAAAAGATGTACCACCATATGCAATTGTAGCTGGTAATCCTGCAAAATTTGTTCGATATCGTTTCCCGCAGGAAATCATTGAAAAACTAGAAAATCTCGCATGGTGGGACTGGGATATTTCTGTTATAAAAGGAGCCATTCCATTTCTACTTTCCAACAAAATTAACGAGTTTTTTACCTCGCCCGAAAATGAATCTATATGATCAATACACATAAAAAGAGCATCCTATTCTTTTAGGATGCTCTTTTTTGTTTTATTTTTTATGCCTGTGCAACTGATTACACGGAGAACATTGAAATGGAATTATATCTAAGCAATTAAAGTTTGTTTCACAAATTTGTTCAATTGTTGGGACAAACGGTATGACAACAATATTACTTTCTATTATTTGTGTAACAGGTGGTAACACTGTACCTACTTGATGTTCAAAGCGAATACTCGCTTGATTTATATAATTCCCTGAACCGCTTGGTGCACTCTCCACTGCTACTTGGAACGAAACTGTCCGTGCTTCACCTGGATTTAAACTTCCTATAAGAAATCCTGATACTGGGTTTACATTTGGCACTGGCGTATTATCAACTGTTACACTTCCAATGACAAATCGAACACTACTATCTAACATATCTTGAAAACGAATATTTTGTATGACAGTATCCCCCGTATTCGTAATAACTGTCGTAAACGTAATAACATCGCCTATCGTTGCTGTTTGATGATCTGCAGTTTTTACGACTGCCGTTGAAACATTTTGAGGAATAAACGGGATAACAACTGTGTTACTATCAGCTTCAACTACTACAGGCGGTTCATTTGGATTCACAGTTGCAAACCCATTCGCTGTAGCAGTATTTGTAACTAAATTATTGATTTGTCCTCCTGTTATTACAACTTGAAAATTAATAATTGCTGCATCATTTGGCTGAAAATCACCTAACGGAATACCAGTATTCGGATTAGCAAATGGAAAAGGTACATCATTTACTGTTACTGTGCCATTTATAAATAACGTATTCGGATCAATGATATCTGTTAAAACAATATTCGTCACAGGAACTGTACTATCATTTATAACAGCAATTCCGTAAGTGACAACATCTCCTACCATCGCTACTTCAAAATCCGCTCCTTTTGCAACAAATAAAATTGCAGTATTTACCGTTACAATAACAGTATTACTCGTGTCCATTACTGTAATTGGCGGCTCTCCTGGTACTAAAATATACTCTGCTAACGCTCCAGCAACGTTGACTACTGTACCCCCATCCGGAAAACTTGTAATCGTAGCTTCATACGTTACAAGTGCAGTCTCACCGACCGGAATATCTGGTATCGTAAATCCAACTTGCGGATTTAACCCCGGCTGCGGAACGCCATTTATCGTTACACTATTTACGACGAAATCAGCTTCTTGAGATAACACATCTATAAATTGAACATTCATCGCATCAGCAGTACCGGTATTTAATATACGAACAGTATACGTTACTGTTTCTCCTACTCCAACAATTGGATGATCTACTTCTTTCAGCATATCTAAACTACCTCTATTTACTGGTGTGACTGTCGTATTACTTGTATTCGTAATTGTAAACGGAGGTTCTCCTGGAATCAATTCGAAATCACCCGTTACACTCGATGAATTCATAATACTATTAGAAGGTGGAACTGCGATTACATTTACTTCAAATGTAATTAATACGCTATCCCCTACTGCAAGATCCGGTAATGAAAAGCCTACAAAAGGATCTAAACCTACTTGCGGAATCCCATTTATCTGTACACTTCCAGGAATGAATTCTAAACTAGTTGATGGAACATCGATAAACTGAACATTGGTCGCTGTTACCGTTCCCGTATTTGTAACTTGCACACTATACGTTAACGTATCTCCTAATCGTGTTGCTTGCTTATTCACGGTTTTTATAACATTAAATCGTCCTCTATTTACCCTTGTTATTGTCGTATTACTCGGTTCAGTTACTACAACCGGTGGCTCTCCTGGTACTAAAGTAAAGCTTCCTGTTATATTTGCAACGTTCGTGATTGTTCCTGATGACGGGATGTTTATAACTGTCGCTTGAAACGTCACTATAACCGTTTCCCCAACGAGTATATCTCCAACTCCAAAGCCAGTAATCGGATTTAAGTTTGGTTGCAGGGCTCCATTTACCGTTACACTATTTGGTACAAATGACGCTCCTGCTGAAATCGTATCAATAAATTGAACATTATTTGCTGTTACTGTTCCTGTATTCGTTATTTGCACTGTATACGTTAATACGTCCCCCACTAGAGTAGCTGCTCTATTTACTTGTTTAATAATAGTAAAGCTTCCTCTATTTACAGTTGTTAGCGTTGTGTTACTTGGCTGATTCACTACAACTGGTGGTTCTCCTGGTACTAATATAAAATTTCCTGTAACATTCGCCGTATTAGCTATTGTTCCGTTTGATGGAACACTGACAACGGTTACTTGGAATGTGACTTCTACACTTCCTCCTGGGTTTATATCTGGAAGCGGGAATCCATTATTAGGATTGAATCCAGGTTGTAGCACACCATCTATCGTTACACTATCCGGTACCAATGTTATTGAGGACGGTAATACATCACTATATTGAACATTCGTCGCTAACACTGTTCCCGTATTTTGAACTACTGTTGTATATGTGATTGTATCGCCTACTGCAACAATTGGCTGACTTACTGATTTTAAAACGTTGAATCCAGGTTCATTGATTTCTGTTAATGTCGTATTACTTGTTGTCGTTTCAGTAATAGGCGGCTCTGTTTCACTTACAGCAAATGTAGCCGTAACATCTACAAAGTTTACAACTGTTCCCCCTTGAGGAATACTCGTTACCATCTCTTGATATGTGACAAGCACAAAATCATCTACAGGTATATCGGGAACTGTAAAGCCTATAAACGGATCTAATCCAGGTTCCGGGACGCCGTTTATACTCACACTTCCTGGTACAAATGCTACACCACTCGTACTTGAATCAAGAAATTGAACATTCGTTGCCGGCACTGTTCCAAAGTTAAAAATTAGGACATCGTAAGTTAATATTTCCCCAACCGTCGCCGCCTCTTTATCTACTATTTTTACTGGGAAAATTGAAGCTATATTAATTGTCGTAACGACTAAATTCGTTAATATCGTTTGCGTAATCGGTGGCTCCTGCGGATTCGGTTGTGAAGTAAATGTAACGTCAGCATCATTTAATATGACTTCATTATCTGGAATTTCCGTAATGGTCACTTGGAACGTTACAGAAATACTCGCTCCAGCATTTAATAATGGACTAACTGTAAAGCCTATTTCTGGATTTAATCCAAGTTGCTGTATTCCACCTATCGTTACACTATTGTCAACAAACGTTGTCCCTTCCGGAATAACATCTTGAAAAAGTACATCTGTAACAGGAATAATTCCTACATTCGTTATTAGCACTGTATACGTTAATACATCTCCAACAGCTCCAGCGGCAACATTTACTGTTTTTATTGCTGTTACTTCACCAGGAGGAGGTAATGGTATTGTAACTACTGTCGTATTACTTGTATTCGTCGTTGTTACAGGGGGCTGTAAAGGATTTAATAAAAAAGTAGCTGTAGCAGATGCCGTGTTTAGTACAACTCCTCGTGTGGATGGCGCAACTACTGTTACTTGGAACGTTACAGTCAATGCTGTTCCAGCAGCGATATTAGGAAGCGTAAAACCTATATTTGGATCAAATCCAGGTTGAGGCGTTCCATTTATCGTTACACTATTTGCTACAAAAGTTGTTTCTAGAGCAATTGGATCAAGGAATGACACATTCGTCGCTGTTACCGTTCCATTATTTCTAATGACTATAGAATACGTGTAAGTTTCTCCAAGTGCAGCTTGTTGTACAGATGAAGATTTTTGTATATTTAATCGAGCTGTATTTACTTGCGTCACTACAAAGTTACTATTCGTAACAGTCGTTATTGGAGGGTTTGCAGGATTTATAAGAAAACTTGCAGTAACGTTCGATTGGTTTCTTATATTTCCACCGCTCGGAACACTCGTCACTGTAACTTGAAACGTAATCGTAGCCGTTTGTCCGACCGGAATATTCGGTACTGGGAATCCTGCCATAGGATTCGCACCTTGTTGAACAACTCCATTTATCGTCACACTATTTGCTACAAACGCAGTACCCGACGGAATTGGATCTTGAAAAATAATATTCGTTGCAGGAACAGTTCCTGTATTTTGAATAAGAATCGTATACGTTAACGTATCTCCTACTCCTGCTTGTGGTGTATTTACACTCTTCATTACATTTAGTGATCCCACATTTACTCGCGTCACAACAATATTACTAATCGTCACGATTGTAATTGGTGGCTGGAGAGGACTTACTTGGAAATCCGCAGTTACATTCGCATTATTCGGAAGAACTCTATTTGGTGGTACACTCGTGATCGTCACTTGAAAAGTAACTGTTACCATCCCTCCTACTGGAATATTAGCAAGTGGAAATCCAGTTGTTGGGTTTAAACCGGGTTGAGATATCCCATTTATTGTTACACTATTCGCTACAAAAGTGGTTCCAGATGGAATTGGATCAAGGAATGACACATTTGTCGCTGCTACCGTTCCACTATTTTGTATACGAACCGTATACGTTAACGTATCTCCTACTCCTGCTTCAGTAGCGCTTACACTCTTCATTACATTTAACCCTGAAGAATTCACCGCTGTCATAACAGTATTACTTGGTACTGTTACAGTAATTGGTGGCTCTGTTGGATTTACAAGGAAATCTCCAGTTACATTCGCATTATTTACGACATTATTTCCTTGGGGAATTTCATCAATTAATACTTCAAACGTAACAATTGCACTCGCGCCAGTAGGCAAATTATTTAATGGGAATCCAAGTTCTGGATCTGCCCCTTCTTGTAAAACACCATTAACAACTACACTATTTTCAATAAATAATGTCCCTTGTGGAATTGAATCTTGGAAAAATACATTTGTAGCTGGTACACTACCTGCATTTATAATTTCGATTGTATATACTAAAACATCCCCTACTGTTGCAACATCCGTGTTCACTGATTTCACAACTTCAAAGTTCCCTGATTGTACTGTTGTATTCACAACATTACTCGGAACATTGATTGTTACTGGTGGTTCACTCGGATTCACCTGAAAACTCGCTGTTACATTTGCTTGATTTAAAATATCTTCATTTTCTGGATCCTGTACAATTAATACGTCAAATGTGACTACAACGGTTTGAGCCGCAGAAATATTCGGAAGAGAAAATCCTGTATTTGGACTCAATCCACTTTGCGGTACTCCATTAATTGTTACAGAATTTGCAACAAATAAAACAGCAGAAGGAATAGGGTCTTGGAAAAATACATTTGTTAACGGAACGTTTCCTGTATTTTGAACGGCAATCGTGTACGTTAAAGTGTCACCGACTGCTGCTTGTGTTGTATTCACTTCTTTTATTACATTTAAACCACCTGTATTCACTTGTGTCACAACTGTATTCGTTTGTCTATTAATCGTTACTGGTGGTTGATTCGGTTTAACGATGAAATTAGCAGATACATTTCCGCGATTCGCAATCGTACCTCCTGATGGCGTGGAAGTTACTCGTACTTGAAATGTAACTGTCCTACTTCCACCTGGAGATATGTTAGCAACTGTAAACCCAGTTCCCGGATTTGCTCCAGGTTGCGAAATTCCATCTACAGTTACACTATTTGCGATAAAAGTCGTTCCAGTTGGGATTGGATCTTGAAAAATAACATTCGTCGCAAGTACATTTCCTGTATTTTGAATTGTTACCGTGTACGTAAGAACATCGTTAACCGTCGCAAAAGCTTTATCCACTGTTTTTCTCGTTGTTATTTCAGCTATATTAATTGTCGTAACTACAGTATTACTTGTCGCTTGCCCTGAAACTGGTTGTTGACCAGGCACTGGAATAAAGTTAAATGTTACACTCGCGCGGTTTGGAATTGGATTGACAAGAGGATTCGATGTTACTCGAACTTGAAAGCGCACTACAGTGGTTTGCGATGCATTAATACTTCCTATATTAATACTGCTTGCTGGATTCGCTCCTGGACGCGCTACTCCATTTACCGTAACGCTATTTGCGACAAATGTTGTTCCAACAGGGATGCTATCAACAAAAATAACATTGTTCGCAGTGACGTTTCCATTATTCGTTACGTTAACTGTGTACGTTAATACATCATTAAGTGTTGCCGTCTGTAAATCTACAGATTTTTGCATACTTATAGTTGCTTGATTCACTGTCGTTTGTACTGTATTTGAAGAAGACATACTAGTAATAGGTGGACTACCGACAAAAGGACGGAATTGATATGAGACCATTGCACGATTTGAAATAGGATTTGGGTTTGGGAACGATGTTATTCGCACTTGAAATGTAACAACTCTTTGCGTGTTATTTGGGATTGTGCCTAAATTAATTCCATTAGCAGGGTTCGCATTCGGCTGTGTTACTCCCCCTACTGTTACACTACCTGTAACAAACGTCGTTCCGTTCGGAATACTGTCTTGTAATATAACATTTTCTGCACTTCCTGTACCTGTATTAGGAACTGTAATTGTGTAGGTAAGAATATCTCCAACTCCTGCAACTGTTCTATTGACCGATTTAACAGGATTAATACTTGGCCCCGTTGCATCAATTTGAACCCCAAAACCAGCTGCAGCGTATCCATCTCCATTTGTAACGAATCGAACCGTTGCTGACGTTTGATTGTTTACTAATGATGCAGAGGCATTTACATTTGTAATATCCCACCCTTGCCTTCGGACCGCTAAAGCTATCCCTAATGGCTGATTCAAATCTCCAAACGTTCCAGTTGTATCTAACTCTCCAATGTCGTTACAAATTTGTGACTGAAAGAAATTATTAGCAGGGTTTCTCGGGCCGGATAATGCAACTGTAGCATTTGCATTCGGTCCAAAGCGAAGTTGATCTCCAACAATATTAGAATCACCTTCTTGAGCAGTTACGAGCACTCGTCCTGTTACAACTCCTGTGGCTGGGGTAGCAAATCCTGAAATAGTAGCATCAACCGGTGGTGATGAAGCATCGATAATTTCTTGACCTGCATAAACTGACAAATTCCGAAGTGGCAAACTTGCATTTTGATAAACAACCTCAAGTGTCCAACCAGCCGAACGACTGATAGTTGGATCAGATGAAGTTCTTGTGGCTGGCACTGCACCCGTTGTATAAGTTCCTGCCCCACCTGCACTAACAAGATTCGTTACATTAGCAGAGCGAGCGTAATAAAATTGGTTTCCTACTGAACCTTGTTGCGCGGTAGCAGGATCTGGCGTAACAGAAAACGTCCCTGCTGGCGTTGTAAATGTAATGTTATCATTTAAAAAAGGTAAAACATCTTCCGTATCAGTCCGGAAAGTACCGGCCCAAACTAATTCTGCATATAACACACTGCTTCCCGCTGGAAGATTTAAAATTGCACTTGAAGAATTCAATTGCCACTCATCTGTTGTCCCTGCTGGGAATCCTGGTACTTGCAACGCTGTATTTACTGTCGTAAACACAGCAAGTGTACCAAAAATATTACCTGGTGCAGGTGATGTAGGACTAAGTCCCAGCGTATTCCCAGTGAACGTGACGGCACCAGGTACTGTTGTTGTAAAACGATTTATAAAAGGCACACAATCATCTCATTTCAATTATAGTAAAAAGTGCTCTATACTATAAAATGTAGACAAACTATGCAATGTACTTTGTCCAACAAAATTCCGCACATACGAGAGGAGCTTACTACACTATGCGTTATGTTATCGTAACAGGAACTTCACAAGGTTTAGGTGAAGCAATTGCTGCGCAATTGTTAGAAGAAAACACGAGTATCATCTCTATTTCTAGAAGAGAAAATAAAGAGCTTACGAAACTCGCAGAGCAATATAACAGCAATTGTATTTTCCACTCCTTAGATCTTCAAGATGTACATAATTTAGAAACGAACTTTAACGAAATCATTTCATCTATTCCAGAAAACACTGTATCATCTATTCATTTAATTAATAACGCTGGTACACTCGCACCAATGAAACCAATAGAAAAAGCTGAAAGCGAACTGCTCATTACGAACGTTCAAATTAATTTACTTGCACCTATGATTCTTACCTCCACTTTTATGAAACATACGAAAGACTGGAAAATAGATAAACGTGTTATAAACATTTCATCTGGTGCAGGAAAAAATCCTTACTTTGGCTGGGGCGCTTATTGTACAACGAAAGCTGGTGTAAATATGTTTACACAGTGCGTAGCAACCGAAGAAGCAGAAAAAGAATATCCGGTAAAAATCGTCGCATTTGCACCTGGTGTTGTTGATACAAGTATGCAAGCACAAATTCGTGAAACAAATAAAGAAGACTTCATACATTTAGATCGCTTCATCACACTAAAAGAAGAAGGAAAACTACTATCACCTGAATACGTTGCGAAAGCAATTCGTAGCTTACTAGAAACTGAGAATTTCCCGCACGGTGAAGTAATTCGAATTGATGAATAACAAAAAGGCACGCTCTACTAGCGTGCCTTTCATTTTATTTCTCTAAAAATATAAGTACAGACTCCGCAATTTGTTCATAACCAATCTCTTGGTAAATTTTATTTGATGTCGGATTTGCTAGATCCGTATATAAAGTCGTTGTTTTGTAACCTCCGTCTAACATACGTTGACTAAGTGCAGCGACACAACTAGATGCGTACCCTTTTTTCCGCGCTTCTTTCGGTGTATATACGAAATTAACTGTTATATTGTTTGTAGTTGGCCTCGTTTTTGCAGCTACAGAAACAAGTTTCCCGTCTACTTCTAGACCAAAAAGACGACGATTAGTAATTAATGTATGGGCGGTTTGTTTCGCTTCTTCTTTCGTAGTAGGAAGCTTCACATCTTCGCAAAATTGATATATCCACTGTTCTATTAATGGTAGCTCCTCACTACTTACTTCTCGAAAGATTCCATCTCCGTTCCACTTTTTCTTTACTTGTTTTAATTCATATACACCTTGCTCCATTGCAACAGTAGTTTTTTTCTGTTCTAACGTCGCAATCTCTTCCGCTAATTTCTGTACAATTTTCTTATTACCAATTAATCCAGGAACATTTGGATATACTTTCGTTAGTTCCTTTGCAAGTTCCTCGATGTCCTCTTCCGCAATTTCAGACGTAGCAACAATGATTTGTTTCTTCTCTTCTGTTTGAAGAAATACAACTGCAATTTCTTCCTCTTGTTTTACTACCCCCATAAATATCGGTTGTTGGACCATTTGTAATACACCTAATATGAGATTATTTTCCTGCTCATTCTTTTCTAAAAATGGCGTAACCTCTTCTTTAAAAGTAAGAATCTCTTCATATACATGTAATGGAATCATCGACAATCTCTTCTCTCTATTTATAGTTTCCTACAGTATTGGCGATTAATTCTCTAAATCCTTCTTTTACGATCCAATAATATTCAAAGCTAACGTATTCAAATCCGTTTCAGCTTGTAAAATTCTTTGTTTTTCCCTTTCAAATACCTCTTCTTCATTTTGAAATGACTCTTTTCGATTTTTAATCATGCGCTCCATTTCTTTTTTACTCGGTCCACCGTATACATTTCTTTTTTGAATAAATGCTTCTGGCGATACAATCTCTTCCCACTCTTTTTTTAATAAATATATTTTAAAGTTTTCTTGTAAGTATATATTTACATCTTTTAAATGTAATTCATGTAGCTCCTTTTGTTGATCCAATGACATTTTCGCAATAACACTTGCTGCATGATGCGCCTGCCGAAATGGAATGTCATAGTTTTTTGTTAAAACATCTGCGAAATCAGTTATCGTAATTGCATGTTTATAAGAACGACTTTTCAACGTTTCTTCTTCTACTTTCATCGTTCGAATCACTGCATTCATAATACAAAAAACACGAATGGTCTTTTCAATTCCTTTATATAAATACGGCTGCAAATCATCTTCTGTATCGACAATATCACCAAATGGCGTATTATGGATCATTTGAAATACTGTAAACGCTTCTCCTAAAGCGCTACTCGTAATTGCACGCGCATGCTCAATTGAAACTGGATTTCGCTTTTGCGGCATAATACTACTAATTTGTACATATGGCTTCGCAACAGTAATACCATCATATTCCTTCGTCGCTAATAGTAAGAAGTCATGAATCCATCTGCTCGTATTCGTCATAATTACCATAAGTAACGAGCTAACTTCTAATAAATAATCCGCTCCAGCAACAGCATCATATGAGTTCTCAATTACATTAGTAAACCCAAGTAAATTGGCAACTCGCTCTCGTTTAATCGGAAAACTCGTTGTAGAAAGAGCCGCAGCTCCCATTGGAGATTGATTTAAAAGTTTGTACGTTCGTTTCATTCGTTCTAAATCTCTTTGCATCGTATCATAAATCGCTAACATATAATGACCAAATGTTGTTGGCTGTGCTGGTTGTGTATGTGTATAAGCTGGCATAATCGTTTCCTTGTGATCATAGGAAAGTTGCAATATACTTTCTTGCAATAACAAATGATGCTCCATTAATCGTAATACATACCGCCTTAAACTCATGCGATACATCGTTACACCCATATCATTTCTACTTCTGCCAATATGCATATTACTTACAAAATCGCATTTCGCTTCTTGAAAAATTAAATGTTCGACTAAAAAAAAGAGATCTTCATGCTGTTCTGTATATAGCAATTGATCTTTTGGAATTCCCTCTATCTTTTTTAGTGCATGTAATATAACTTTAGCTTCTTCCTTTTTCATTAAATTCTCTTCCGTCAGCATCGCAATATGCGCTTTATGCACTTGAAACATATCTTTTAATAAGTAATCTCGCTGAAAATGAAATACATGTTGTAATACACAATCGACATATGTTTTCCCAGGGAAATCAGCGCCTTCACTCTTTATAAACTCTTCTTTACTTTGTTTCATCACCTTTTCCCCTCTCACCTAAGTATTACTACCCATCATACCCAGAGATAGAAAAAAAGTGCTTGTACATAAAGCGAAACTTTAATCAGCCCTCACCAATCGGACTTTTATGGGCAGGTGATCCCCCATCTTAATTCTTTGCTTTCGCTGAATTTTGAGGTGGAGGTCTTACTGCCCATTAAAGTGGGATAAAAATAAACTCGGTGCTCTCTGCACCGAGTTTACTTAATAAAAGTCGCATCATACTTATCACTTTGCAACACTTGGAAATGTAAGTTCGCTAAATGTTTTCGTATTTCTGCACTGTCGTCTTCATTTAAATTATTTGCTAAGAACACAATTTCTGTACAGTTCCCGCGTTTATCCATGGCATAAACTGCTTTTGTAACTGTCCATGGCGTATAGCCATTTTTTTGCCCTGCATGTCTAAATGTTTTACGGTATTTCTTAGCACTCATATCTGTTTCAACGATATTCGCCCACACTTTTTCTTCGGCTTCTGTTAGGCCACCTTTATGATTCGCCTTTTGAAGCAATACCATATAATCATTTGCAGAAGCTGCTGGTAATCGATCTGACCAAATTTTATCGTAACGTTCCTCTAAGTAAAGAGGAATTTCCTTCTGTAATAATGGCCCCTTCTTTTTTAAGCGTTCATGAATAATCATCGCATATTCACGATATTGCTCTTGAGACATTTCTTTTAACTTTTTCTCTATTTTATATTTCGGAACATGTAGTTCTTTATGCAAATATCCAGGGATGTATAAAGATGAAACAATCGGAAATAGCGGCTGATGTGCTGGAAGTGATAAACTTTGTAAATTCCGATTAATATTATCTAATCCTAACACTTCCATTAAATATTCAGCATTCGCATTCGAACTAAATTTGACCATTCCTTTTGCCACTTCTTCTAAAGAAACTGCTCCTTCTGTTATCTTGTCTGTCTTTTGTAAATACTTTTGCCATCTATCTTGTGCACCGCCATCTGTATTCGGTACGTAATAACGATTCACATCATTAATGGAAACAAAACTAGACGGATCAATTTTCCCTTCTGTAACTTGTTTCGTATATTCAAGCGCCACGATTAACTTCATCGTACTAGCAACTGGCAATACAACATTTGGATTTACAGAATAAACAATTTTATCATTTCTCTTTACTAGAAGCGCACTATTTTTTTCATCTTTATGTTCTTCAATAAAGGATGCTATATACTGCGCATCATCATTATTTGAACTCCACACTTTTTTCACTAAAAAATTACCCGATATTAGCAAAACGAAAATACCCACAATTACTGCGCATACTATAGTTTTTTTCAAGTAAAATTCCTCTCCTATTGTGTAACTCTTCTCTATTTATCTTTTTAAAAAATAATGGAGACGGTTATTTAAATAACCGTCTCCATTATTTTAACTTGTATTCTCCTATTATGTCTACGTCATAATTTTCACGAAGTCTTCAAGAAATTTTTTATAATGTAACGACCAACCAATTCGCACCCAATTCTTTAAAGCTTTTGAGTCGGGTTGAGGACGGAAATCAGCAATGCTTTCACCCTTCGCAATTCCAACTGTATCTATATCAACTCGGCGATATACATAATCTAAAAGAGACGGATTTGCCGCAACCATCATTGTAACGACATCATGTACTGGGCTCCCTGTTATTTTTGGGTTTAACTTTTTATACGCTTTATAATAATACGTAAATATCGGCTCGATTAATTTATTAAAACTCGTTTTAGAGTGTTTCGTAATATATTTTACCATCTCTGGCGTAATTATTGCTTCAGATGTAACGTTAAGTGGCACTAATGTCACATTCTTAGCATTTTGCATAACTAATTGTGATGCAATGGGATCACCATGAAAATTCGCCTCTGCGACTGGTGTTACATTGCCAGGCATTAAAAAAGCACCGCCCATTATATAATATTCTTTCACATACTTCATCATCGGCTTTTCTAAAATAAATGCTGTCGCTAGGGTCGTTGACCTACCAGCATCAACAATGATTAATTCTCCTTTATACTTTTCCAGAATATCAAAAAAAGCACAAAAAGGTTTTATATTTGGCGCAAAAGCTTTTGGTGGTTTAATCGGCCCTAATCCATCTGCCCCATGAATTTCTGGATAATACGTTGTAACATCCCCGGATAAAGGGATCTTTGCACCATTTATAACAGGTATATCTTCCCGCCCCGCCATTTGCAGCAAATATGCTGCATTACTCGTCGCCTTTTCTTGCGTGACATTTCCATATCCGGTTACAACACCAACAATATCAATATCAGGATGCATAATTCCGTACATGATGGCTAAAGAGTCATCAATTCCTGGGTCTCCCAAAAATAATACTTTTTTCATCGACCTCAACTCCATCCCCTCAATTGTTATTAATTTATGAATAACCTTACATATACAGAATAAAAAAGAATAAATTCACACAAAAAAACGCAGTCCTCTATAAGGACTACGTTCTTCCTCTAACCTATACTGTTTTTCTTCACAGCACTCATGCTTCCAATGATATAAGCGATAAACGCTAAACAAATTGGGAAGACAACTGTATGTATACCGAACGGATTTGGATAGAAAAGATGGATACACATATATGAGCCTACCCCAACTAAAATAGAAGCAAGTGCTCCTGTTGCATTTCCTTTACTCCAATATAACCCTAATACGATTGGCCAAATGAATGCTGCTTCTAATCCACCGAAAGAAAATAAATTTAACCATATTAAAAAATCTGGTGGTTTAATTGCTGCTGCATAAACGAGCAGCCCTACGATACCAGTAATCCACAAACTTCCTTTTCTGATCGTACTGTCTGCTGCATCTTTATTTATGTAATTTACGTATATGTCTTTAATAATTGATGAACTTACAAGTAACAATAACGAGTTTACTGTAGACATAATTGCTGCCATTGGCGCAGCTAAGAAAACACCGGCTAACCAAGGTGGCAACACTTCCATCGCGAGTAGCGGCATGACTTTATCCGGTACCGTTATACCTGGAAGTACGACTCTTGCAAATACACCTGTTAAATGCATACCAATCATAATTGTACCTACAACAACTGTTCCAATTATTAATGCTTGATGCATAGCTTTTGAATTTTTATAAGACATGGCACGCACGCTAATTTGCGGTAAACCAACAACGCCAATTCCAATTAAAATCCAAAATGATGTCACATATGATTTCGTTAAACTACCATCCGCTCCGAACGGTGTAATTAAATTCGGATTGATTTGAACAAGTTCCTGCATAATCTTTTCAATTCCACCACCAGCAATGACAGTAGCAATTAAAATGATTGTCGTTCCAACTAACATAATGATTCCTAATAGCGTATCTGATAAAGCAACTGCACGAAATCCACCAATTAATACGTACACAAGTACAGAAAAAGTAAATAGAAATAGTGCCGTTGTATAAGATAGACCCGTTAGCGACTCAATTAATCGGCCACCGCCGACCCATTGAGCTACTGTTGCTGAAAATAAAAAGATAATAATACATAACGCAGAAAGTATAACAACTGCTTTATTATTGTATCTTCCCCTTAAATAATCGATAAGCGTAATGGCTTCCATCTTCCTAGCGATAATTGCAAACTTTTTACCGATAACCGTTAAAACGATATACCCTGTTACAACTTGAATCGCAGATAATAATACCCATCCGAGGCCCATATTGTACGCAATACCTGGACCACCAATAAAGCTACTAGCACTACCGTACGTAGCAATCATTGTCATCGCTAATAATAAACCGCCAAGCTCACGCCCACCAAGAAAATATTCTTGTAAAAATTTATTATTAGCAGTCGCTTGTACGCGTCTTGAAGCATATACACCAATTAAAAACACAACGATAAATGAAATTATCATTGGAATGATTACATACCAATTCATCTATTATTCCTCACTTTTTTCTTCCTCATCGAGTGAAATATCTTGAAATACAAAACGAACAACTAAACTAAGTAAAATAACCATAACGACAAACCCAACGATACAGCTATAAAAAAACCATGCTGGAAAACCGAATACATATGTATATTCACTTGGATTTTTACTACCAAGCCCATAAGCAAATCCGTACCATATTATAAAATTGATAATAGCAAGTCCAAGACCAATTAACGCTTCTCTATGGGCGATTCGAAAGCGTGGATCATCATGATAATCCTTCATTTTTCTCCCTCCTCTCACGATGTATTATTGTACCATTGTTCTTCTAGTTTTTCCTACTAGAAACCAAAAACAAGCAGGATTTTTTAAATTCATATAGAAGATTCTCTTACATTACATATTTTTTACAATTGTAACACAAATGAAATTTGAATTTTCAGTATTTGTTAATTATGATTTAAATTAGAGGCTTTCCATCTAGTTCCCACATCCTTGATTTCGGAATAAACGCCGTCTCGTACTGCGTTTACATTATATTTTCAAGGGGGTTATACAATGAGTCAACTAGCTGTAAATCTTCATGAAAAGGTAGAAAAGTTTCTTCAAGGTACAAAAAAGTTATATGTGAATGGATCTTTCATTGAAAGCGCTTCCGGTAAAACATTTAAAACACCTAACCCAGCAACCGGCGAAACACTTGCCGTCGTCTCTGAGGCTGGTCGCGAAGATATTCATAAAGCTGTTGTTGCAGCTCGCATGGCTTTTGACGAAGGTCCTTGGTCTCGCATGAGCACTGCTGAGCGAAGCCGTCTTATGTACAAGTTAGCTGATTTAATGGAAGAACATAAAGAAGAACTTGCACAACTCGAAACATTAGATAACGGAAAGCCAATCCGTGAAACAATGGCAGCAGACATACCACTTGCAATTGAACATATGCGCTATTATGCTGGTTGGGCTACGAAAATCGTTGGTCAAACAATTCCTGTTTCTGGTGATTACTTTAACTATACACGCCATGAGGCTGTTGGTGTCGTCGGTCAAATTATTCCTTGGAACTTCCCACTTCTTATGGCAATGTGGAAAATGGGAGCAGCGCTTGCTACAGGATGTACAATCGTTTTAAAACCTGCAGAACAAACTCCACTATCCGCTCTATACTTAGCTGAATTAATTGAAGAAGCTGGATTCCCGAAAGGCGTTATTAATATCGTTCCTGGATTCGGTGAATCAGCTGGACAAGCTCTTGTTAATCATCCACTCGTTGATAAAATTGCATTTACTGGCTCTACGCCAGTCGGTAAACAAATTATGCGACAAGCTTCTGAATCATTAAAACGTGTTACTTTAGAGCTTGGCGGTAAATCACCGAACATTATTTTACCAGACGCCGACTTATCTCGCGCGATTCCTGGTGCACTTTCTGGTGTTATGTTTAACCAAGGACAAGTATGCTCTGCTGGATCACGCTTATTTGTTCCAAAGAAAATGTATGATAATGTCATGGCTGATCTCGTCCTTTATTCTAAAAAATTAAATCAAGGCGCTGGTCTAAGTCCAGAAACTACAATCGGTCCTCTCGTTTCTGAAGAACAACAAAAACGTGTAATGGGCTTCATTGAAAAAGGGATTGAAGAAGGCGCTGAAGTACTTTGCGGAGGAAGTAATCCATTCGATCAAGGCTACTTCGTTTCTCCTACAGTATTCGCTGACGTAAATGACGAAATGACGATCGCAAAAGAAGAAATTTTCGGTCCAGTTATTTCTGCAATACCTTTTAACGATATTGATGAAGTAATTGAACGTGCAAATAAATCACAATTCGGCTTAGCGGCTGGTGTGTGGACAGAAAATGTTAAAACAGCACACTATGTTGCAAGTAAAGTGCGCGCTGGTACTGTATGGGTAAACTGTTATAACGTCTTTGATGCAGCATCTCCATTTGGAGGATTTAAACAATCCGGTCTTGGCCGTGAAATGGGATCTTACGCATTAAATAACTATACAGAAGTGAAGAGTGTTTGGCTCAACTTAAACTAACGAAAAAGAACCTGACCTATCCGGTCAGGTTCTTTTCAATATGTATTCCTTTAAACTTGCAGTCCACCGCTCACATTTAATACTTCTCCTGTAATATAGGATGCGTATTCTGATGCTAAAAAGGCCGCTGCGTTCGCAATATCTTCTGGCGTTCCAATTCTACCTACTGGAATCGCACCAACCATCTTTTCTTTCACTTTATCTGGTATCGTTTTTGTCATATCTGTATCCATAAATCCTGGACAAATCGCATTACATGTAATACCGAAACTTCCAACTTCTTTCGCCGCTGTTTTCGTTAAACCTACAACTCCTGCCTTTGTAGCAGCATAATTCGCTTGTCCTATATTTCCTTCTCTACTAATTGAAGATATATTAATAATGCGTCCATACCCTTGTTGTCTCATGTAAAGAAGCGCTGGCTGCATACAATAAAAAACACCAGTTAAGTTCACTTGCAATACTTGTTCCCAAGAAGACTTCTCCATTTTATGTAACATTGCATCTCTTGTAATCCCAGCATTATTCACCAAAATATGTAATGTACCGAATTTTTGAACCGCATATTCAATTAATGACTTCGCTTCATTTTGATTACTCACATCACATCGATATAAACTCACTTCATATCCTTCATCCGATAACTCACGTGTCGTTTTTTGTAGCTTTTCTTCATTTACATCGCTAATTAATACTTTCGCCCCTAATTTTGCATAAACCCTTGCAATCTCTTTTCCAATTCCCTGTGCAGCTCCTGTTACAACAGCTGTTTTCCCATTTAAAAACTCCATCCCTATCCCCCATTTCTATTACTTATACTGTATATTTCGGCTTTTTGCCTTCCGATTCCTCTTTGTATAAAAAAGTCTATTTGTGTCAAACTAACTTTGCAACGTCGCATAAAACACAAGGAGATTGTGTCGAATGAACAAAAAAAATTTCAAACAAAACAAAGCTGCTGATGGCATTGATGTTGAGTTCTCTCGTGAACTCGCTGACCACAATGACTTAGAAGCAAACGCACGTGCAAATGCCGCTGATGCACGTCAAAAACGCCAGTCAACAGAAAAATAAGGAAATCACAACCTTATTCTTTTCAACAGGGACCTACTACCCAACAAAATAAACCGAGAGGTATTCTCTCGGTTTATTTTCGATATTTTTTTATATAATGTGCCAAAGTAAGTAGCGGATATATATGGGCATAGCTATGATAACGAATATAAAAACCACCTGGTAAACCTGTTCCAGTAGGATATTTTTCATTCACATAACGATTCGCAAGCAAATATGAGATACCCTTTCGAATTGCTGGTGTTTCCTTATCATAGTAAGAAATGAGAGCATCTAACGCCCATGCTGTTTGGGATGGTGTACTGAATGGTAAAGTAACGAACCTTTTTTCCACACTACTGTGGCATGATTCCCCCCAGCCACCATCTTCATGCTGTATATGTTCAAGCCATAAAGCTGCTCGTTTCAATGATGGATTGCTAGATGGAATGCCGAGTGACCGTAAACCGGTCATCACCGCCCACGTACCATATATATAACAAATCCCCCATTTTCCATACCATGATCCATTTTTCTCTTGTACATTCATTAACCAATTTATTGCACTTTGTTTTTGTTTCTCTGGCAATTCATTTTGCGCATATGTCCCGAAAAGCTCTAACACTCTTCCTGTAATATCTGGTGTAGAAGGATCTGTAATCATGTCGCTTGCATTTTCGATTGGTAAATTTGCTAATAAATTGCTCGTCACACCTTTTTCAAATGCTCCCCAGCCACCATCATTATTTTGTAATCCTTTAACCCAAATAACCCCTTTCTTCCAAGCATAATCTACATTTTCGTTCCCTCTACTTTTTGCCAATACTCTTAATACCGCTGTTGTATCATCAACATCAGGGATTGTCGTATTCACATCCGAAAAACCCCAACCGCCTGGCGCAAGCGCTGGTGCATGTACGCTCCAATCAGCTTTTTTTGAATGCTGTTTTTTTAATAAATATGTTACTGCATGTTGAATCATCTTATTATCTTTCGGTACTTGGGCCTCTTGTAACGCATAGCTGAGTAAAGCCGTATCCCATACAGCTGAAGGCGAGTTTTGCAAATGATTCCCGTTTTCCATCTTCCATATATAAGATGTTATCCCGGTTATAGCCTTTTGAATGATTGATGATTGAAGAGAATGTCCTAACGCGAGTAAAGCATAAATCATATAAAACGAGGCAGTTGCGTAACTATATAACGTTCCATTCTCATCAATACGTTCTTTCATAAAACGTTCGACTTCCTCATTCCCTTTATGATGTAAAGATAGTGGATACGATATAATTTGTTTTACATCACTTACTATCGTTTGAAACAACGGAGACCGATCCTCTCGAAACCATTCCCCGCCCCCTCCCGAAATATGATTTAAATTTGGCAGTAACTTTTTCCCTACTCGAAATCTTTTATTTAAACAAACCATCATCGGAATTAAATGGATACGCGCTGAGCTACTTAACTCAAATATACTGAGAGGTGAATCACTTTGGAGAAACATAATTGGTGTTGGCAAATGAAAGAGCGAAGGATATTCATATTCTCCATGAACCGCTAATAAAAACTTCGTCATAAAATGAGCACGCGCTACCCCGCCACGCTCATTTATAAACATTTCGGCTCGCTTCATATTCGCATCTTCTTTTGTATATGTTTTTGAAGCAAGTAAGGCAGCATAAGATTGGATTGTAGCAGATAAATTACCACCCACTTCATCTTCATACAATTTCCATGTTCCTTCATTTGTTTGAAGTGATGCTAATCTTTTTACAAACGGTTCTATCTCTTTATCTCTACCTAATAATTTTAATAAAAAGATCATATGGCAATCTGTTAATGGTGCTCCTTCAAAACAAAAGTGCCACGTTCCATCTCGCCGTTGCATCGTTTGAAGTGCAGTTGTTCTTCTTGCTATCTCTTCATGCACTTTTTCATATAATAACAAGTTACTCACCCACCCTTTCGAAATCCGTATAACGATATTCAAAAAAGTAGTTGAATATGTATGAAAACAAAGAAAAGCAGAACATATAAAATGTTCTGCTCATAAACAATATCCCACTCCGACAATTATCCCTACTAAAGCACCGACTACTACTTCATACGGTGTATGCCCGACAAGTTCATTTAACTTCTTATATTCTGTTTGTTTACCGTGAAAAAACTCATTCAAAATTTTCGCTTGTTTACTTACCGCGAGCCTTACTCCTGAAGCATCATACATAACAATAATGGCAAAAATAGCAGCGATCGCAAACATGGAACTTTCCACACCTTCCACAACACCAACACCTGTCGCAAGTGCTGTAACAGTTGAAGCATGAGAACTTGGCATACCACCTGAAGCGAAAAACTTTGCAAAATCAAATTCACCCGTTTTGAATAATTTAAAGACTACTTTCGTTAATTGTGCTAAAAACCATGAAATTACAGCGGCCATAAGCGGATCATTATGTAAAATTGTTTCCACGTTCTCAGCTCCCTACTGACTATAATGGAAATTCTATAGTATCAGTATAAAGAAAAATGCGTAGAAAATACTACGCATTATGATACTTTTGCTGATTTATTTTTTATAAATTTCGGTTGTTTCTGCACTAAAAACTTTGTTTTTGCTATTGAAAACACAAATAATGCAATCCATATACAGAAAAATGCCATCATATGAGTAGATGTGAAATGCTCACCAAATACGAATACACCTAAAATTAAACTAATTGTTGGTGCAATATATTGTAAAAATCCTATCATATAAAGCGGAATAAGTTGTGCTCCTTTTGCAAAATAAAAAAGTGGTAAAGCTGTAACAATTCCTGCTCCTATTAATAGTAACGTCGATAACATGGAAATAGATCCAAATGAACCGAAACCATGTACTCCTGTCATAACGAGATAAATGATCGCAAACGGCGTCACTAACATCGTTTCCATCGTAAGACCAATTGTCGCATCATAGTTTAACAATTTTTTCGTTAATCCATATAATCCAAATGAAAAGGCAAGTGATAAAGAAACCCACGGAATAGATCCAAAACGTACTGTTAAAATGATAACCCCCACTCCAGCTAAACCAACTGCAACATATTGCCAAAAGTTTAACTTTTCCTTTAATACAACGGTACCAAGTAAAATGCTAATAAGTGGATTAATATAATATCCGAGACTGGCTTCAATGACATGATTATGATTAACGGCCCATATGTAGACAAACCAGTTTCCGCTAATCAAGACCGAAGCTATTGTTAATGACATTAATAATTTAGGTCGTTTAAAAAGATTCACGAACTCCCCAATAAACTGACGAAATCTCTTCGTAACACCTAATACAAGTAACATAAAAACGAATGCCCAAACGATGCGGTGTGCTAATATTTCATCTGCTGGAACTTCCTCAACCCATTTCCAATAGATTGGTAGGATTCCCCACATCGTATAAGCACCAGCCGCATATATAATTCCCTTTTTTTGCTGTGCTGATTGACTCCCCATCTTCCTTTTTCTCCTCTTCTCATTTTTCTCCATTATACGGTCCCACATGCTCACTTTACCAATAATCAATCTGCAATTCTTTCGACATTTCTCATACAGCAAAAAGTAAACATACTGTTATAACGACAAGTAACGGTATACCGAAAACAAATTTCTTTTTATGTGTTTTATGGTGAAACATATACATACCAATCCACGCACCAACTGCGCCTCCAGCTGCCGCTGATAAAAACAACGTACTTTCTGGTGTTCTCCACTGTTTCTTCTTCGCTTTTCGTTTATCAAGCCCCATAAGGCTAAAAGCTATAACGTTAATAATAATAAAATAAATCCATTTCATCGCTTTCTCTCCCTATGAAAAATTCGCTTAATGGTAACATGAAAAAACGACGGAAACAACTGAAGAACGCTTTTTATTAACTAGTCACCTTCATATTTACATAACCCACAAAAATCGCAGTTAAAGCAATAAAATAGAAAGAAGTTATGAGCAGAACTTTATATTTCATTCCCTTCACCCACTACCATTTCATCGAAAAAACTTCTCTCAATCTCTTTTTCATCAAAACGAAGAACTACAATTAGTCCTATATATAAAGAAACGAAATTTAGAAACCATTCGCCATTTTCATCTTTGTTAGCTAAACATTTAAATATCTCTTGAAATTGCATACGCTCATCTGCAGCAGCAACCGGACGCACACCAAAGTATTTCAATACGAGATTCAGCTTCAGATGCACGGATAATGATAAAATATATCTTAATAACTCCGTATACTCTGCACTATCTTTTTGACTATACAGCTTCACAAGCTTTTGATGTAAAGTAGAAATCGATAATTCTTCGTCAGTCACTTTAGTCACTTCTACCATTTCAATCATCTTTTTCATATTCATTACATTCACCCCTTCTGCAAAAAAACAAAAGCCAAAGCGTATTTATTTTATAATCAGCAATAATTGAGTATTTCTCATCTCTCGTTCTTCTTCACTAACTAAGTCATACTTCTTTAGAAGATGAAAGACATCATTTAATATTTCCTGTGAATGATTCCCTTGCAAAAATCCCTTTACCTCTTTTAAAATCACTTCCGGTAAAAAATTCTTTTGACTTTCAAGCTTATTCATTACATCTTCCATAGAATGATCAATATTACAAGCCATACTAAACTTCCCCCTCTATCCTTTATAAATAATATCCTCCGCTAACGATGTAAACACTTCTCCTACAAAAGAGTCTTCATCATATACAGATGAACCGTTATTTTCTTCTCGTTTTGCAAAAGGTATTTGCGCGATCACTTCTGTTTGCAATTGTTCTGCAAGCATTTCGCCCCCACCTTTTCCGAAAAGATAGTTTTTTGATCCATCTTGTTCTTCATAATAAGCCATATTTTCTACAATCCCTAAAATCTCGTGTTTCGTATGTTTTGCCATAACACCTACTCTAGATGCTACGAACGAAGCTACATTGTGTGGTGTTGTAACGATAATCTCTTGCGCCTGTGGGATCATCGCTGCAACATCAATAGCAACATCTCCTGTACCAGGTGGTAAATCAAGAAGTAAATAATCTAATTCTCCCCAGTGCGTATTCGCAAGGAAATTTTGAATCCATTTATTTAACATCGGTCCGCGCCACATAACCGGGTTATTTCCTTCCGTAAAAAATCCCATCGACATAATTTTAACACCGTGACTAACGACTGGAATTGCTGTTTGATCAATCATCGTCGGTTTTTGATTCGTTTCCATCATAGCCGGAATGCTAAAGCCATATATATCTGCATCTAATATCCCTACCTTTTTGCCCATACGAGCTAAAGCAGTTGCAAGATTTATTGTCACTGTTGATTTTCCAACTCCACCTTTACCGCTCGTTACAGTAATAAATCTTACCCCTGAATCAAGGCGAAGCATGCTCGGCATACCAGTTTCTGTTCTCGTAGTTTTCTTTAACTTCTCTGTTAGCGCAGCTCGTTCGTCTTGTGTCATAGAACCAAATGTCAAATCTACCTTAGATGCACCAATTGCATGAAGAGACTCTTCCACATCTTGTTGAATTTTTGCCTTTAATGGACAACCTTGAATCGTTAGCACTACTTCAAGTTTAACCTCTGTTCCATTCATTTGTATATTTCTAACCATATTTAATTCTACAATACTTTTGTGTAACTCCGGATCCTCTACATGTTTTAATGCGTTCATTATTTGTTCTTGCGTAATCATAGCACTCATCCCTTCTCGTATTCGAATTTATATACAACATTTTCTTGGCGAAAAAGCTTTTTATCCCCCGCTAACAGGCGGGATTAATGCGACTATATCTCCAGCTTTTATCATCTCTTCATTCGTTACAAACTCTTCATTCACAGCCACCATCACTTTATCAAGCGATTGTAAACAATAACTTGCTTTCAGCCATTCTTTTAATTGCTGAACTGTCATTTCTTGTTTTTCTAAAATTACGAGTCGATCCGATCCGACTTCCTCACGTAAATTTGCGAACAATAAAATTGTAATCATCTTCTCATTCTTCCTTCTTTGGTTTTCCTTCTGGATATGCCGTATTTTCAAGTTGATCTCCAATCCACATCGTTCCATCTTCCCAAAATTCTTTTTTCCAAATTGGGACGATTCGTTTTATACGTTCAATCGTGTATTCATTTGCTTCATAAGCTACTTTACGATGCGGTGATGAAACTGCAATGACTACCGCAATATCCATGATTTCTAGCCGCCCTACACGGTGCGTAATTGCTACTTTTGCGTCTGGCCACTTTTCATTTATTTCTTCACCAATTCTCATAAGTTGTTTCACTGCCATCGGTTTATATGCTTCGTACTCTAAATGTAGCGTTCGTTTTCCTTTTGTTAGTTCTCTCACCGTGCCAATAAATGTTGTAATTGCACCTGCTTCTCTTCTTGCGACTTTATTCGTTACTTCTTCAACTGAAATCGGTATATCTACAATTTCAAATAGTGCTTGTCCCATTAGAAACACCTCTCACTTTATCCCGCTTTAATGGGCAGTAAGACCCCCACCTCAAAATGCAGCGAAAGCAAAGAAGTTAGGCGGGGGATCAACTGTCCATAAAAGTCCGATTGGTTCAACTAATAATCAGTGGGGGATGAAGAAAACCCCCACTGATTAAAGTTTCACTTTATAAAATGTCCCAGGCCATTCACTACCTTCATTATCTTCTAGCAAGAGAATATCTACGAACATATCTTTTTTATACCCTCTAGTACCACCTGGAAGTACAATAAATATATTTGTCTCTGCTAGGGAAGAAACCGAGCTAGATTTATCAAACCCTGACGGATAAGCAATTAATTGCCCTTCTTTATATGTCAGTTTTGCTCGCACAAATCTTGTAAATGGATTTGGTTTTAGAAAATCTTCTCCTAATAACGCTTTTTCTCTTTTCATATGTGCTTTTTCAATAAACATATACGTCCGAATACAAGGTCTTACAAACAATTCAAATCCTACGTAACAAGCAGATGGATTTCCTGATAAACCAAATAATAACTTGCCATTTAATTGCGCTACAGTCGTAACACTCCCTGGCCGCATTGCAACTTTATTGAAAAGAACAGAGGCACCTAACTTTTCGTAAATAGCTGGTAAATAATCGTAATCCCCTACTGATACACCGCCTGTTGTAATGAGCATATCCACTTGACTTAACGCTTCTTTTACAGCTGTGAAACATGTATGAAAATCATCGCTAAACTTCCCGAAATATTTTACTCTGCCGCCCGCTCTTCGAATTTGGGACAATATCATATACGTATTACTATTTCGGATTTTCCCTGGCTGTAGTGAATCATTTACATCCAGTAATTCACTACCAGTCGCTAACAATCCAATTACAGGCTTTCTCGCCACTGGCACCTCACTATACCCGAACGTAGCAAGAAGAGCTGAAATACCTGGATGAATGTATGATCCTTTTTTTGCAAGAACCGTTCCTTTACGAGCATCTTCACCTCGAAAAGAAATATTGTCGCCCGTTTTGAATGATCGCTTCACTTCCATATAATTGTTGCCAGCTTTCTCATATTGACGAGTCAACTCTAACATAACCACCGCATCACACCCATTCGGAATTTGCGCTCCCGTCATAATTCGAACTGCTTGAAACGGACCTACTTTCTCGTGGAATATTGATCCCGCACCAATTTCACCAATTACTTCAAACACAATTGGCGTTTCATAACTTGCTACATTCGTATCTTCTGCTCTAATAGCAAACCCGTCATACGGTGAACGATTGAATGAAGGTACATCATGGTCAGCTACTAAATCCTCTGCTAATATACGCCCGTAAGCTAATTCAATAGGTAGCAGCTCCTTTAATCCCTCATTAGCAAATCCCATTACTTTACGAACAGCTTCTTCAACCGTAATTGGCACTCTTCTTTCCATTATTGACAACCCTTTCTATTAACCGAATACGCGATAATATAATTGTTTCGCTTTCGAAATATCATTTGTACCATGAATGAAAACACGACCATCCCGAAAAATAACGACGCGGTAATCATCTAGTTGGCAAGATAGTAAATACGGATTTCGATCTACTTGCCCCAGTTTTTTTAATACTTTTTCTATATCGTCAAAATCGTACTTTCTATTTTCTACTGGCCTAATTTGAACTGTATTTCTTCCGCACAAAACAGCTACCTTCGTTTGGTTTTCGTATGATAAATAAGGATAAGTTCGATTCAAACCGCACGAAGGGCAATCGTCTGTTTTGATTTTCCTTAGTTTTATAAAATGGTTTTGATTGCTCCATATATCAAACATGAAAAATGTTTTTCTAACTGCTGCGAAATCTCCTACTAAAATTTTGAATGCTTCCGCCACTTGATATGCTGCGACGATTTGCACAGTCGGGCTAATAATTCCCGCGGTATCACATGTCACACCTGTAACAGGAACGTTCTTCAGCACACAATGTAAACATGGTGTCTCTTGCGGAATAACCGTATAACTCATACCGTACGACCCAACGCAAGAACCGTATACCCACGGAATCTTATGTTTTTGTGATAAATCATTTATTACAAATCGAATATCAAAATTATCTGTTGCATCAATTATTACATCTACATTTTTTAATAGGTCTTCCATGTTTTCTGCACTTGCATCCATTACGAAAGCATCTATTAGTACTTCCGAATTAATTCGCTCTAACCGATTTTTAGCAGCAATTGCTTTCGGTATTTCCTCTCTCGCATCTTCTTCAGAGTACAATTGTTGCCTTTGTAAATTACTCCATTCAACGTAGTCACGATCAATAATCGTCAACTTGCCAATACCTGCACGTACGAAACTTTCAGCACTCGCACTTCCTAATGCGCCTGCTCCTACAATTAACACATGTTTATTTTGAATTTTTTCTTGTCCTTTACTCCCAATCGGTTTGAACAACTGTTGTCGTGAATACCGCTCAGCCATTACATACCCTTCCTCTCACGAACTCTATTTCATATTAGAATGTTGTTTTTGATAACAAGCAAAGTAAGCAAATCCAACAAATCCAGCTCCCCCAATTACATTTCCGATAAAAACAGGAACAAAATTTCTAGCAAGATCCATCCACGTCAAATGACCTGCAAAAATAACTGCTGAAATAACAAACATATTTGCTACCACTTGCTGAAATCCAATCACTACAAATGCCATAATCGGGATCCAAATTCCGATTATTTTTCCGACAAAATCACTCGTCCCATAAGCGAGCCATAGCGCAAGACAAACGAGCCAATTACACCCAATTGCTAAAATTAACGTTCTCCCAAACGTTTCATGTAACTTTCCTTCTGCTATCGCTACCGTTTTATTTAAATAATCTCCCTCTGTTAATCCGCCAAGATGACCGAAACAATACGCAACAAAAATAGCTCCCACGAAATTCATGAAAGTAATCCAAACCCAATTATTTAGTACACTTACCAATGTAATTTTCTTTGCATAAAGCGCCATAGAAAGTGACATCATATTTCCGGTAATTAATTCTCCTCCTGCTAATACGACGAGCATTAATCCAACAGGAAAAACCGCTCCTCCTACAATATTGACTAAACTACCCCAGCGCTCAGGTAAATTACCTAAAACGCGAATGTTAAGCAAAAAACCTAACGAAATAAACGCTCCTCCTAAAAAACCGAGAATAAGCATTGCTGGCAACGTCTGACTTACTTTTTGAACACCGGCCTCAATGACAAGCTCAGCAATTTGTTCCGGTTTATGAAATGCCATTACCAATTCCTCCATTTTCTCCAAATAAAAAAGCAGCTTCAAAAAACCTCCTCAAAATAAAGGTTTTTGAATGCTGCTTAATTTCTCTGCACATCTTTTACAGAGATATCAATCATCACTTTTACTATAAAATAGAAAATCTACAACCGTTGCACATTTTCCATTTTGTATATACTTCCTCAAAGCGTCACTCTTATATCAACCACCAATATGTGACATTTCAATTTTAGGCGCTCTTTTGTTACTTGTATGACTTAAGCGTTCATCTGAATAACGATCTTCTCGGTTGTTCCATATATCACGCACGATATATGTTATTTCATCGTCAGTGTATTCAGATCGAAGTAATTCTCTCAAATCATTTCCTTTAGAAGCGAACAAACAAGTATATAATTTTCCTTCTGCAGAAATACGTGCTCTCGTACATGAGGAACAGAAGGAATCTGTTACGGATGAAATAATACCTATCTCTTCATCACTTCCAATATAACGATAACGAGTCGCAACTTCACCTGCATAATTCGCTTCTATCCGTTCTAATGGCATAACTTGATGAATCGCATCTACTATTTCTTGTTTCGAGACGACCTCTTTTAATTCCCAACCGTTATAATTCCCAACGTCCATATACTCAATAAAACGAAGAATATGCTTATTTTCCTTAAAGTATTGTGCCATCTGCAAAATGTCCTGTTCGTTTTTTCCCTTTTGAACGACCATGTTTATTTTTATTTTCATACCAACTTCAGCTGCAGCCTGTATTCCTTCTAGAACCCTTTGCACTTTGCTTCTATTACCATTCAAATAGAAAAAACGATCTTCTTCTAAGGAATCTAAACTAACTGTCACACGTGATAAACCCGCCTTATATAAATCAGGAGCAAACTTTTTAAGTAACGAGCCATTGGTTGTTAAACCGATATCCTCCACACCATCTATTTTATTCAGGCGCTCAATAAGCTGCGGAAGACCTCTTCGAAGTAACGGTTCTCCGCCCGTAATTCGTAACTTTCTTACACCTAAAGAAACAAAAATACGTGTTATCCTTTCAATCTCATCAAAAGATAAAATTTTATCATTAGACAAAAACGAATAATCAGGACCAAATATTTCTTCTGGCATACAATAACGACAGCGAAAATTACAGCGATCAGTAACAGAAATACGTAAATCCTTTAAAGGACGTTGTAGTTTGTCTAATGTGACAGATTTCATATTTATTGCCTCGCTTTTACTTATTTTATATTTAAAACACGCTCTGGATGTGTATATACGTTTAAGGATTGATTCCGAATAAATCCTATCGTAGTAATACCTAATTCTTCTGCTAGCTGCAAAGCCAACTCAGTTGGAGCTGATTTTGAGAGTATAATTTCACAACCAATTTTTGCAACTTTCAATAATATTTCCGAAGAAATACGACCACTAAAAACAATGATTTTATCACTTATAGAAATATTATTTTTTAAGCAATAACCGTAAATTTTATCTAATGCATTATGTCTACCGATATCCATTCGGCTTAAAATAATAGCATTCACATCACACAAAGATGCATTATGAACGCCACCTGTATGACGAAATGTCTCTGCAGATTGCTGCATTTCTTTCATTAATCGAAAACAGTCTTCTGCAGCAACCTGTACATGGACGCCATTCATTTTTTTTGCGCTTAGTGCATCATTCGCAAAAACAAACCCTTGTCTACTCATACCACAGCATGAAGTAATATAACGTTTATTTTGCATTTGTTCGTAATACGGGTTCACTTTTTTCGTTGTGACATGTACAAATCCTTCTTTCTCTTGTACCCATATGTCATCAATATCTTCATACTTCCGAATGATTCCTTCAGATGCTAAGAAGCCTATTACCATGTCTTCTATATATTCTGGAGTACTAACCATTGTAACAAACTCCTGTCCGTTCATTTTAATCGTGACTGGAAACTCTGTTACAATGCTGTCCTCTATATGTTTAAACGCCCCTTGTTCATAACGAAAGATTTCTCTTTCTACCTGTATCGGTTTCACGATCAGTATCCTTCTCTCACGTTATATTTTTATCAAAAACGAATACCGAAACTGCAATATCTTCTTCTACTTTCATATCTGAAAATAAATTCACTAATTTCGCTCCAACAAGTTCCTCCAAATGTTCACGGGAATTCGCAGCATACACTTCTTGAATCATTTTCGTTCTAGCCAAATGAACCATTTCCGCACCGTCCATCGTACTTGAAATGAATTTTTCAGTAGGTGTTAAGTTTCCGTAAAGGGTCGCAATCGCCATATTTTCAGCAAAAATAGTATGAATTCGTTCCGGTCCTTTTCCGAAAAGTTCCTTTCGAAGTTTTCGTATCATATCATTAAATTCATGTACTTTTTTTGACATACAATTATACCTCCAAAAAATCCTCATTTTACTTTATTATATATTTTACCAAAATGAGTCTTCCGCCCAAAATATTTCGTACAAACATTTGGGCGAAAAGATTCACTTCATGAAGATTATTCGTCTTTTAACCCTTTACCCATACCTTTTAAGAAATGAAGCCCAAACCCGATAGCACGGTTAATGTCTGGGTCTTTCAATACTTTCATAAGATCGAATACCCCTACTTTTTTATTACTCTCTAGATGTTCATTACCTTCTTCTAGTCCTACTAATAAACTACCTATAAGCTTTTTCGTAAGTTCCGGATCAAGTTCTGTTAAAGCACCTGCAGCACCCATCATATTATTAATTAAATTTGTAACAGGCTCACGAGTCACTTGGCCAAGAACGATTTTTGCGATTGGTTCTTTCGCTTTTAGCATAGAATTTGCGGCTTCTAGCATTCCGATGTCATTTAATTCACCGACAATATTAAACATTTGATTTAAAGCTTCTTCATTATTAGCTAGAAGTTCTTTTAAATCATCTAATTTTTGCTGTTTTATTTCTTCCTCAGTTAATTCTTGTTTCTGAATCATTTTTATAGGTGCAGCCATATTTTTCTCCTCCTACTTATCCGTTAAATGCACATACCCTGGACGTGCCCACTTACGATCTACCTCAATACCAGCTTGAGGGTGACGTTTTTTATTGCGTGGGTTCGCTTTTGGCATCGGATTTTCGCCATCAACTTCTAGCAATTCCATACGCACTTTCGTCTGTTTATAAGCAGGTGTGTTCGTACGCGTATCAACTGCAGGACCTGTTAAGAAATTAATTGCTGTTTCATTATCTGTAGAGTTCATCGGTAAATATAACTCATTCGCTTTTACACGGTCTGTTACAAGCGCACGTAATTTTAATGCTCCAAAAGGAGAGACAAGACGAACTAATGAACCTGTTTTCACTCCACGTTCTTTCGCAAGCGCCGGAGAAATTTCAACGAAAACGCCCGGTACTTTCGTTTGAATACCTGTTGATTTATTTGTCATATTCCCTTCATGGAAATGCTCAAGCATACGACCGTTATTAATGTGAAGATCGAACTCCGCTGGGAATTCAGCTGGACGTACCCAATCAGCAATCGCAAAACGAGCTCTTTTATCTGGGAAGTTAAATCCATCTTGGAACAGAAGTGGTGTATTTGTTCCATCAAAACTTCCCCAATGGAAACTATTCCACCCTTCAAGTACTTCATAATTTGCTTGTGAGAATAGTGGTGATAAACTTGCCATTTCAGCAAAAATTTCACTTGGATGGCTATAATTCCAGTTTGCACCTAATTTATTCGCAATCTCCTGCACAATCCACCAGTCTGGCTTCGCATCTCCAAGCGTAGGAAGAACTTGATACAATCTTTGTACACGGCGCTCTGTATTTGTGAAAGTACCTTCTTTCTCAAGAGACGGTGCTGCCGGTAATACAACATCTGCATATTGAGCAGTTTTAGATAAGAAAACATCTTGCACAACGAAGAAATCAAGGCTTGATAACACTTCATGTACATGGTTCGCATTAGAGTCTACAAGAGCCATATCCTCTCCAACAAGATACATAGCTTTCATTTTCCCTTCATCAATTGCATGAAGCATTTCAATATTATTAAGACCTGGTTCACTATTAATTTTCACTCCGTAAGCCATTTCAAATTTCGCACGCTCCATATCGTTAGTAACGTGCTGATATCCTGGAAGCCATCCTGGTAAAGTACCCATATCACAAGCACCTTGTACGTTATTATGACCTCGAAGTGGATATGCACCAGCACCTGGACGACGATAATTACCTGTTGCAAGAAGTAAGTTTGAAATCGCAGCGGAAGTATCAGAACCACCCGTATTTTGCGTTACTCCCATACCCCAAAGGATACACGTACCATCTGCATCACGAATCATTTCAGCCATTTGAATAAGTGTTTCTTTTGAAATACCAGTCATTTCTTCTGCATATTCAAGTGTATATTCTGTCAGACTCTCTTTGAAATCTTCAAAGAAGTTTACATTCTCATCAATAAATCGTTGATCGTGCCAGCCTTGATCAATCATATATTTCGTAACAGCCATTAACCATACTTGATCTGTTCCTTGTTTTGGACTAATAAAAACGTCTGAGCGCTCTGCCATTTCTGTTTTACGAAGATCAGCGACAATTAATTTTTGTCCGTGTAATTTATGCGCACGTTTAATACGTGTAGCTAAAACAGGATGACCTTCTGTCGGATTACAACCTACAATAATAACAAGACCGGATTTTGCGATATCTTTAATCGTTCCTGCATCTCCGCCCATACCAATTGTACGGAATAATCCGTCTGTCGCTGGTGATTGACAATAACGTGAGCAGTTATCAATATTATTCGTTTCAAATACTTGTCGAGCTAATTTTTGAATAACATAATTGTCTTCATTCGTAATTTTTGATGAAGAAATAAAACCGATAGCATCTTTACCGTATTCTTCTTTAATAGATCCTAATTTACTTGCAACTACATGTAGTGCTTCTTCCCATGTAGATTCAACAAACGTTCCATTTTTACGAATTAAAGGTTTTGTGATTCTTTCTTTAGAATTTACGAAATCCCAACCGAATTTTCCTTTTACACAAGTAGAAATTGCGTTAACTGGCGCATCAGAAGAAGGCTGTACTTTAAGGATTTTACGCCCTTTCGTCCACACTTCAAATGAACAACCTACGCCACAAAATGTACAAACTGTTTTCGTTTTCTTCGTACGAGTATCACGCATGGCCGCTTCCACTTCTGATACTGCAAAAATGCCGCTATATCCAGGTTCAACTTCTTTAATTAAATCTACCATCGGTTCAAGAATATCTGGTTTTAATCCCGTCATAAATCCAGCTTCACCGAGCATCGTTTTCTCCATTAAAGCATTACAAGGACAAATGGTTACACATTGACCACAGCTCACGCATGAAGAATCATTAATATTTACTCCTTCATCCCAAATAACTCGTGGGCGTTCCGCTTCCCAGTCTATTGATAACGTTTCATTTACTTGTAAGTTTTGACATACCTCAACACATTGACCGCATGCAATACATTGATTAGGATCGTAGCGATAAAACGGATGCGTCATATCAACTTCACTTACATCTACTTTCGGTTCATAAGGATATTTTTGATGTTCAATCTCCATTAATTCTGCTGTATTATGCAGTTTACAGTTCCCATTGTTGTTATCACATACCGTACAGTATAATAAATGATTTTCTAGTAACCGATCCATCGCCTCTGTTTGCGCTTCTTTTGCACGAGCAGAATTACGTTCAATGTTCATACCTTCTGTCGCCATTGTCGAACAAGAGCGCATTAACTTTCCGTCAACTTCTACAATACAAGTATCACATGTTTGAATAGGATCTACTTCTGGCACGTAACAAATTTGTGGATGTTCAATCCCGTTCTCATTAATAACACCCAATATCGTTGAACCGGGCTCCGCTGTATACTTTTTTCCGTCAATTGTAATATGAACCATGTTGTCATTCATGGTCTTTCCCCCTTTTTGAGAATAAAAAAACTCCACCACGAAAATATACGCACCACATTTCGGCACGTTATTATCATGGTGGAGTAGTTTATTAGCACATCTTGCTAAAATACCAATCCATTTATTCATAAATAAAACGATAGATTCATAACAGGTCATATCACGATTCCATCTTTAACACTATAATTATAGCGTTAAAGCTAAAAATATACAATATAAAATTTAAACTACGCATATGTCCGCATAGAACTATCCATAATAACCCATATAAAACATAACAAGGAGTAAGCGAACAAATGGGGTCTTTTAATAAATGGATACGTGGTGAAAAATCTTTTTCTGCCCAAGGGCAAGCTGATCACCTATTAAATAAAGCTATTTCTTCTTCTCTTTCCCTTAATCTAAAGCACTTGTCCAAACTGTTTAGCGGTATTCCAGAATTAATTACACGCACTTTTCCGTTAAAAAACGGCAAAGAAGCTGCACTTATATATATGGAAGGACTTGTAGATAAAACTGTTATTAACATTGATATTCTTCGCCCACTCCTATTTAAAGAGTGGAATGAGGACGATTTTTGGGAATCCTCCGTTACAATCGGGAATATAAAGAAAGTTCAGCAGTGGGCAGATATTGAACAGTCCCTTTTACATGGAAAAAGCATTTTATTCATAAATGGACAACTTACAGCTTTAGAACTAGATACGCAATCTGCGCCAAAAAGAAGTATTGAAGAACCGACTACAGAAACTTCCATAAAAAGCTCACACGAAGGATTTAATGAGGTAGCGAGCGACAGTCTTGCACTTATTCGTCGCTATATTCCAAATCGCGAATTGAAAGTGAAGGAATTCACTGTTGGTGAACGAGCTACTTCAAAGGTTTTTTTGCTATACCTAGCAGACACTGCAAATGAAGATGTCGTACAAGAAATGGCATGCCGTATCGAATCCATTAAAGTGGATGCCATTCTTACTACCGGAGAATTAGAAGGATTTGTTGAAGATAATTCCTATACTCTCTTTCCCCAATTATCTATTACTGAACGCCCTGACACAACGGCCCATCATATTTTGGATGGACGAATTGCTGTTGTTGTAGATCGCTCACCAGGCGTATTAATTGGACCTATGACCTTTTCAGCTTTTTTTCAGACGATAGATGATTACAGCTTTAGGCCAATGATTCCATCTTTCATACGATTACTTCGTTTCACCGGATTATTTATTGCAATATTTGCTCCGGCTCTTTATATTGCTATGATTTCTTTCCATTATGAAGTGATTCCTCTTAAATTATTGTTAACAATTGGAGAATCTCGAGCTAAAATTCCTTTTCCTCCTATATTAGAAGCACTTTTGATGGAATTAGTACTTGAAATGCTCCGCGAAGCTGCGGTTCGGCTTCCTGGTCCCGTTGGACAAACGATCGGCGTCGTAGGAGGGATTGTTATTGGACAAGCCGCGGTTCAAGCAGGCATCGTAAGTAATGTTATGGTTATCGTCGTATCTATTACTGCAGTCGCTTCTTTCATCATTCCTAACATGGAAATGTCGGCAGGAATTCGGCTTCTTCGATTCCCAATGATGGTAATCGCTTCTTTATTCGGTGTCATTGGCATTATGGTCGGGATGGCAATTATCATCATCCATATTCTTTCTATGGAATCACTTGGTGTACCATATGGTAGTCCTTTTTCTCCGTCATTTGCTTCGGATTTAAAAGACATTCTCATACGTTTCCCATGGAAAATCATGAAAAAACGACCTCTCTCTCTTAACTTGAAACAAGAAAACCGACAACGAGATATGAAGGAAAGGAAGGAAAAGAAGTGACAAATCGCGCAAAGAGGGAGATTACTTTATTTCAATACATTCTAACAATTAGTGGTGTTCAAGTTGGATTTGGTGTACTCACACTTCCACGTGAAGTTGCACAAGGAGCGAATACCGATGGCTGGATGTCAATTATTATTGGATGGGCTATAACTACTTGTGTAAGTCTTTGTATTATACAAATTATGGCGCAACATCCTGGTTATTCTTTACTTGATGTGTTAACACGTTATTTGGGGAAATGGCTAGGAAAAATCGCGATGCTGCTTTGGATTTTATATGCTGTACTTGCAGCTGTTTCTTTAATATTCTCCCTCTTATACGTTATTCACATTTGGATTTTACCTAGATCTCCTATGTTTTTAATTATGATGTTACTATCTATTCCAATGCTTATGCTCGCATGTAAAGGTGTTCTTATTATTAGCCGCTATGCTGTTTTTACTGTCTTCTTTACACTCTGGATGCCATTATTATTATTTATCCCACTTAAAGACGGGCATTGGGTTTATCTTCTTCCCCTCCTGAAAGAGGGATGGATACCCGTTTTCAATACAGTAAAATCAACTATTATTGCGTTTCTCGGATTTGAGTTTGCATTTGTCCTTTATCCTTATCTCAGTAATAAATCATCTGCAAAAAAAGGCATTGTTCTTGCGAATTTGATTACGCTCTTTGTTTATCTTCAAGTCACGTTCGTCTCTTTTGTTTATTTTAGCCCGGATGGTATAACAAAGTTTTTATGGCCCACTCTTTCTCTTGTTACACCATTTCACTTTTCATTTCTTGAACGGTTTGAAATTATCTTTTGTCATTTTATCTCTTCATTATTTTTGATTCTTGCATTCCCTATATTTTCACTGCTTCAGATGGAATCAATCAATTACTTAACAAAAAAGAGAGTTCATTGCCTGTTTGGTTTTTATTATTTGGGTGTGTTTTCGTTTTATTCTTTTATATCCCATCCTCGTATCAAATAAGTGCATTACGAGAATTTTGGGGAACTGCAAGTTATTTTATCGTTTTTCTATTCCCAGTCGTATTTCTCTTATACATGACACTTTATCAGCATTGGAAAAGGAGAAAAATTTAAATGAGACGCTTTATTTTCACTATATTTTGCTTTCTCATAACCTTTTTAACAGGATGTGGAGGAGATCGGCTCGACTTAGAAAAACAATCCATTTCATTAATTTATGGGTTTGATGCAAAGACAAAAGGAAAATTAATTGTGTACCACGTAAACCCTATTTTTAATGAAGATGTAGAGAAAAAATACGAAACTCATGAAGCGACAGTACATACCCCTCGAGAAGCGAAAGCAACATTTAATAGTTCAAGTAGCGGTTTAATATCTACAGAAAAGTTACAGCTCATTTTATTTAGCACGAAGTTTTTAAAACAAGAAGGCGCTATGCCTTACCTTGATGTTTGGTATCGCGACCCTAAAAATACAGGAAATATGCGCATGGTTGCAGTTGACGGACCAATTTCTTCCGTTATATATAATAATTTTAAAGATAAGCCTGCACTTCCTGAATATTTAACAGATTTAATTAATACGAACAAACTATACAATCGAACCGCGTTTACGACATTCCATGAATTTCATAGGCAAACTTTTAATAAAGGTATAACACCTGCTATCTCAGAAATAAAAAAAGGAAAAAAAGATATTATCGTTACCGGTTCCGCACTATTAACTTCTCGCGGAATTTATAAGATGTCTTTAAATCGATATGAAAGTGCCCTCCTTCTTCTATTACAAAAGAAGGCCAATACACCAGTTTCTCTTACAATGAAGATCCCTTCTACTCAAGTTGAAAGTAATAGTGATTTAAAAGATACAGACGGCAAAGATTTCGTGACAATAAATGTTCTTAGTATGAATCGTGACATTCACACAGGTTATAACGATAACCACTTCAAATTTAATATTGCAATGGATTTTAAAGTTTCCGTATCTGAACTTACATTCAACATGGATATAGACAAAGATAGAAAGAAATTAACTTCTCTTATTACAAAACAGCTAAACAAAGATTTAAACGATTTAATCCACAACATTCAAAAACAGCAACTTGATCCGTTTGGATTTGGTGATTATGCGAGAGCTTTTCAATATAAAGAATGGAAAACTGTCGAAGATGATTGGCCAAGTGCCTTTTCAAAAGCTAATGTGAAAGTAACTCCTACTATTAAAATTTTAGAAAACGGGATCATTAAATAATAAAAACACGCTACTTACTCTTATACGTGTAAAGAGTAAGTAGCGTGTTATCATTTTTATTTTGAAACTTCTTATACAGTTACGCTTCTGTTTCTGGTTCTTCGTTTTCCGCTTGTTCCAATCTTTGTTGCTCTGCAAGTTCAGCTGAAATCATTCCATAATAAATTTCTGGATACAATCCAAATATTTGATATACACTTCCTAAAAACGGCATCGGAATCCCTCTTTTCTAAAGTTGTATTGCCACTTTTAAGGATTCCCTTTTCATTCATTAAACATTCGTTTTTGGTGTTTCCTCTTCATCATAAACGCTTAATAAATTTTGCCACTTTTTATAAGGAGCACTATTTGGGTCTACATAACCTTTCGCATACGAACGATCCCACAATTGTTTAATAAACATTTCTTTCTCTTTCTTTGCAACCATATCGGCACCTGTACCGTAATAGTTTTGGAAATACAACTCAATTTCATCAAGGAATAGCCTTAATAATTCATCAGAAGTTTCTTCTAGCGTTGGGTCATATTTCGCTTCACGATCATACATTAAAATCATATCTAAAATATTATGGACATGCTCTTTACGAAGCCATCTAATATCTTGAGCACCTAATACAAACGGATGTGTATATAAATGTCCGCCCTGTATCATAGCTTTTTCTTGTTCTTCTTCAAATCTGGACAAGATGTTTTCATAAATAAACGGATTATGAAGCAACGCCCTGTGTAATTTGTAACTTTCACTTGAAATATTTTTTCCCATCGACTGAATTAAGAAGCTACGCCCAACGCCGTTATATTGATACACGAACTGACCATCAACAGCAACTAAACTAATCCAGCGATACATATACGCGTATAGAAGAGCTCGATTACATTTATCGTAATCTAACTTCGTTTGTGTTGCATTTAAGTCTGGCATGAATGCTGGTAAGTGCCAATACTTATCTAAATGCGGCGTTAAACTAGATTTTTTACTATTCAACTTGTTTACACGGCGATAGTATGACTGAAAATAATCACCTTTATCATTCATAAATCCATTTGCAATGTGTCCAGACGAAAGCTTAGGAAAGTCTTGCAACGATAAACCGTAATGCGCACGATAACAAATGACTTCAAATGGCGAAAAAGCTTCATGTACTGTATCTTTTTCTTTAAACATTTCTTGAATTAATTCCTCTTGTAGTTCTTTCTTTAAAGATGGATGTATACCCCAATATTGTAATTCCCTATGATGTGAAACTTTCGGCACAAATGGACTAGCTAAATGGAACAAGTCTTCAATTTTTTCACGGACGTATTCATCACGATCACGCTTCTTATAATCCGCTTCTTTTCGTAACGCCTCAACGATATTCAGTTCTAACTTATCGCGATAGCGTATTTGTAATTCATCGTAGCAATAACTTAGTATGTGCTCACGATAAAAGTCTTCTACCTTTTTCGATTGAATCTCTTCTGTTTTCGCATCCCGGCAATATTCCCCGTATAAACTCATATAAATTTCCGCAGATATATCTTTCGGTAATACTCCTAAATTTAAATGTTGCTGCATATCTTGCCATATTTTTTCTTGTAACTTCTCTTCAGCTAATACGTATACATTCGTTGGGTTTGTTTTCCCTTCAAATTCCTTGCTTCGTTTTTGAATTTCGAACAATAAATTTTCACGTGTTTCGTGTAAATTATCAAAAAACCTTTCCCAATATTGAATCATTTTATTAACTGCTTGATATAGTGATTGATACACGAGTTCTAATAGCATTTCTTTACGATACTCGTTTAACTTGTGTACGTACTGCGTTACAATATCTTCAAATTCCTTTTTAAATAAACGCTGCTGATTATTCATCATTTTTCCAAACCAGCCTTGTTGCTGCGCGATTTCTACTCGGCGAACAGCAGTTACCGTTCCATCAATATTACTTACATTAAATTTCTTATCGTAGTTTTGAATTAAATTACGCTTTTGTTCATTATTTTCATGTAAACGATTCATTTTCTCTACTAACTGCTTTCGAATTTCATATAACATAAAACGAGCTGATACTGGATGAACAGGATCTGTTTTCTTTAAAAACCATGTATTTAGTTGATATGACTGGCCTTCAGAACCACTTGGTGAAAAACGGTCTGATTCAATCATGTCATATAAAAGTGTCGTTACATGTTCATGTACGCGGCTCGGAATCGCATACGCATATAAACGAACCGCATGATCCACTCTTGCTACTTCACCTTTCATTTGCTCCATCATTTTCAGCTTCGCAGCCGAAATTTTACACTCATGCTGCAGACGGTTTAATTCCTCATCTTTTTGCACCGTACGCTGTACATAGCTTTCTACAGCTTCTAAAAATAATTTAGATTTGGCTACACCAACCTTACCACCTTCTGCTCCTTCACGCGTTTCATTGTACATTTGTCTATAGAAAATATGAGCCTGTTCCGGACGAGTAGCAAGATGTTCTAAGTCTTCTAAATAACTTTTCCCGCGCTCTGGCTTTTCACGTTGCATCCCTCGTTTTACATCTTGATCATATCTTTGTTTCTTCTCTTGAAACAGTTGATCTAAATGAAGCCACGATTCATCTAAACCTTGCACTGCCCATTTTAAAGCACAATATTTTAACACGTGCTCATACGGATAAATAATCTTTGCCGTTCCTGCCCCGCAATATCGTCCTTTCCCGCTCGATTCTGCTAATTGCTGAATTTGATTATCTTCCTGCGCAAAATGGTTTGCAGACATCGGACTAAATAACTGTAAATAAATCGTATTTGCCATTTGCTCCATATAATCTGATAAATTGTGCAGATGGTGTCCATGTAGATTTTCATAATCGTATAAGAAACAATAATTGTACGGTAAATGATGCTGTTTAATCGTATGATTCGTTCTCCCATCCTCATCTACTTGATCAGGACGATACTCTAATTCAATCGTGACGCCACCGCGTTTTGATAATTCCCCCGTAGAACCAAGCGTAATGGCATGTAATTCTTTTAAAGATGCATAGCCGTTTGCTTGCACCGTTTCAAACTCTTTCGCACTAACCGTTCTCGTCTTAACTAAAACGTCAGGCATTAGAAACGCACCACGTATTAAAATGTTGTGATGCTGCAGTTTTTTCCGAAGCATTTCACGTAAATATAATGCAATTTGTAGAAACATCCCTGAACCTGTTCCGCCCGCTAGTGACGTTACTATAATGACACGTACTCCATATTCCGTTTGATCGCTTGTAACCGGAAAAATCTTCTCGATTTCTTGCCAAAAGGATGTCAATTTATCTTCTTTCATCGCAGCACGTAACGCTAAACGGGAAATGACGCGTAACTGTCCTGCCCCTTCCGTCAGTGGTTTATCAAGTATAGTCGGGTCCATTGGAAACCATTCTGGAATCGTTGGATCTCCCGCAATATACTCTCTTGGCGTTTTACTTGAACTCGTTTGTGTTTTAAACTTTCGAATATGATCAAATTTACTCAATGTATTCACATCTGTATCAAATACGTGCATTGCTACCTTTTTCCGGCGCTCCTCAGGTAGTCTTTCATATATTTGATGTGTTACAGTACTACCGATTCCACCTAAACCAATTAATATCGTTGGAACTTGTAACGTCATGTGAACCACCTTCCTATTCTTGCTTGTTTGAAAAGAGGAGGGAAAGCTAAAATTCCCCTCTTTGCCCTATCTACTATTCACACTCGTACCTGTAAATCTCTTTACCATATCCTCTATCAATTACTAAAAGTTCATTTGGATATAGCGTCTTATGCTCCATTCCAACCTCATCCTCTGTTATAAACATCCCATCAATAATCATTCCTACTACTTGTGACTCTTTCGCTACAAATATTGATTTCGATCCTTTCTTTGCTATAAACGTAACAGATTGCACAGTCTTTCTTTCTGCCCTAAACGGAATGCCAAAATAGTGCTTCCACCATTTATTTTTAAGTAACTCTGGTTCAGATTGATATAACCAATCTTTCGCTACCTCTTGATCCCATTCATAATACAATAGTGCTTTCCGGTGAAATCTTGGGCGAACAATCCATCCTAAAATGATTATTCCTACTATTAACAGTAATAAAGTGATAGGAATAACAAACTTAAAGATAAGCGCATATTTTTCATAAAACGGTGCATTTTGAATATGAAGTGAAATACTTTTCTTTACTTCTTTTAATTTTGAATCTTGCACTGCGATGGTAGCTTCTACGGTGCCGGTATCTGTAAAATTGAATGTGTCGGAGTAATGAGGTCGAGGATAAATATAAATTTGATTACCATGTTGTTTGATTTCATAGTTGATTGATTGTTTAGATGTGACACCAGTAGATTTTATTAGTCTCTTTACAGCCTCTTCTGTTATCGGCTTACCATCTAACTGTGGTTGTATAATAAAGGGTTTACTATTCTCTAAATTTGTTACTTTTTCTTCATAATCTTTCGTAATAGTTTGCAGTGATAATTTTGGTTTTTCCGTTACTTCGACTTTAAATTCTTTCGTCTGTCTGTAAAATCCCTTTATGTTCATATGAACTTTCCCACGCACTAACCCTTTATCAATCTTCGTTTCGTAGTAAAATACATGTTTTTTATCGTCCCACTTCATCTGGTACTGTTTTCCGTCTATTTCTACTTCTGCCTGAAAATATGAAGACTGAATTGGTAATTCGGTAGGCTTCGCTTCAATAACAGCAGTAACACCTTCGTACATTTCTTCCACATTTTTTTGACTACGATCATCTTTGTCATAAGTAGAAACAGTATAGTTAAGCGCTGGTTCAACTAGTACTTGTAGTCCTTCTTTCTCAATGTCTCGATCCACCTCTATCGTATAAGTTCCTGGTTTAATAACTTCCTGATTTTCCGTACTGATATGAACTATATTTCCGAATAATTTCGCTTCTCCTGGTGCATGTATGGAATAGGAAGATTGTAATTGTAACGGTTTAGAAATTTGTGTGACCTGATAATTAGACAAAGAAGGCGATTGTCGTACAAGCGTCATACGCTTTAATGGAAATGGTGTTGTAATCTCTACTTTCTTCCCTACTACTTTCGTTTTTACAATCGATTCAACAGAAGAGAACGGGTCACGATTTGCAACTAATGCAGCCACTTGATTGACGCTTTTTACAATACCATCCTCTCCACTAGATGGCATCGCTACTCCGTTTATCTCTTTCTTCCATATCTCTTTAAACGTATTTAGTTGTGCCTTTTCTTGCTGTCCTAAATCCTCTTCCATCGTAATTAAAATTGGATGTAGCGATATTTTTTTTGCATCCATATCCTTCTTAAACTGTGCTAACTTCTGCAAGATTTGTTCTTTCCCGCCAACCTTATCTTTCTCTAAATCATTAAATGCCCCGTCAGTTAAGACAATAAGCCAAAATTCACGTTTTCCATCTATATCTGCTTCCTTTTTTATAGATTGCATCGCCGTTTCTACTGCGCTAAACGGAGTATTTAAATACGTTTTCCATGCCCCAATTCCCTCAATTTCTGTTTGTCTCTTATCCTTTGTTAACGAAATGTTTAATGGATCATTCGGCTTGCTCATTGGAACATACGAAAATTTATCTTTTTCATCTAATAGCGCAACTAAACTTTGCAAAGCGTAATTGGCATATTTCCAGCGATCGTTATTTCTCATGCTGCCCGAATCATCATATACAAGTGAAACGACCCTTTCCTTTGCCTCCTCTCCTTTTGCAAAAGTCCAAAAAGGATGTAACCATATAAATAGAAACAACATGAATGTGGCACAAATTCGAATTTTCATGATGAGGCTTCGCCACCTTTGTAGACAAATTCCTATGTTTAAATTTATGAGAGGAAACAAGATATATGACTTGTATTTTAGGACAACTAACATGGCATAACTTTATTATGTAAACAGTTATATAAACTGAATAGTATTCCTTCTAGCGTTTTCTATCCGATACTATAAGTAAAAAAGCCTGTTTAAGCTCTACACTTAAAACAGACTTTTCCTACTTTTCATATTGAAAACACATAACAAAAAGTTTGATTTTGAATTAACACATCACTTCAATTGTAAATCCACCAGGTGCTTCAACATAAAACGTATAAGCATGTGCATGCTTAGGAGGTTCGACCAAAAAGCCATCCGCATGCAATCTTTGATTCATCTTATTTACTTGTTCTTCATTTTCTTGAGGAAACCCTACATGAAATGTTTGTGGATAATGTACGTCTTTCCCTTTCATTAATGTTAATATAAACCCATCATTATCACGCAAAACTGCAAAGCCATTTCCCCTTGTTCCGCTACAAGTTAAACCAAAATATTTCTCTAAAAACTCTCTAGCAGCTACTACATCTGAAACTGTCAAATTAAGATGTTTAATTTTCAAACCGCCACCTTCTTTCTTAATTTTCTAACATTTTATCATAAAAATAAAAAACACGCCTTTCACAGCGTGTTTCATTGCTTCACATACACTTCAACAACCGGATTATCTTTATTATCCGCATGCAAGCGTATATTCTCTTCACTCGCACTATAAATACTAGCTAATAACATAATTGTTAACACATTAGGCGTTTTTGCATCGCTTCCGTATTTTCTTTCAAGTACTTCCTTATATTCAAAATCCAAATCCCCTTGCACATATGTATACACTTCAAAGCCATCTTCTAAATTGCAAACTACTGTATCAATTATATCTGCCCCTACTTGCTTCTTCATTTCCTCTCGCAATGCTTCAATAAATTCTTCCCACGGTACTTCGTATGTCTGAAACTGATCTGTAGATTTCATTGCCTTTTCCTCCTTATATATCCTTCTCCTATATTTCCCCTTTCCTATAACAATTATGATAGATAGGGCATTCGTACAAGCCGCACTTGTCCCCCTTACATATCGTATTACTGTAATGGAGAAGGAGGAAAGAACATGCATAGACAAAAATGCTATGATACGTGCCAACGTTATTTCGGTAAAGTCGTTCGAATTGAAGATCGTGATGGGCGCGTCCATTTAGGTAAAATAATTGATGTGACAAAAAACTCTGTATGGATTGAACCAGTACAACAGCACTCATCTTTTGATACAGGATTCGGATACTATGACGCTTATACAAACGGTGGTTGCGATCTTTGCGGCGGCCTTAGCAGATGTGATAGTTGCGGGTTTGGTTGTGGTGGTGGATTCAGTGGCTGTGGATGTGGCGGTCGTGGTTGCGGTAATTGCGGCGGCTGGGGAGGCGGCGGTTGTGGATGGGGCGTTGAACTTGGATTTGGTTTCATCTTCGGAATTACATTAGCTGCATTATTTTTCATTTAACATAGTAAAGAGTTGACTATCTTTAGCCAACTCTTTTTATTTATTTTTCACATATAAAAATACGATGACCTAAAATATGTTGGTACATAAGTCGTACATTTTCATGCTGTACCCATGCCTCATATAATTCATTTGGAATATGCGAGGATACATTCCATTCTGGCTCTTCTATATAGCCCGAGATCGTTTCTGCAATTGTACCACCGCCAGCAATTATAATTCTTTTAAAATTTGCTTTCTGGAATAATTGTACCCATTCATTCTCAGTTAATAGTTCTTCCATCCCGTATAACTGGACAATCTTTTCTTCCTCACTCTTCTCAATGTGCCTATCAATAATCATTTCAATGACAACAAGCTTGCCATCCTTCTGTAATACACGATAGCACTCCGAGATAACCCTTTCTTTCTCTGTAAAAGCGAGTATCGATTCTCCGAGTACGAACTCAAATGAATTATGCAAACAAGGTAATTGCTCTACATTCCCTTCAATTAATTGAATGTCTAGTCCTTCAATTAACCATCTATCTTTCGCCTTTTGAATCATAATCTCATTCTTTTCAACCGCCGTTACTTTATAACCACATTCTTTTGTCATATATGCCGCTGTTTTCCCCGTACCGCACCCTATCTCAAGGACATTCGCTCCAAATCTAAAAGGTAGTTGCGCCAACAATTGTTTTGTTAGCGTAAAGCCACCAGGATGAGCACTTCCTATTCCATAATAAGCTAGGAAATCGATGTAAGTATTTCGTTCCATGGGATTCTCCCTTTTTTATTTTATATATTCGGGGAAGAAATAAAAGTGCATAGAAAAAGCATTTTCAAGTGCTATAATACCGCAACTTGAAAATGCTCTTCTCTTTTTTATTTCTCTTCAATATACGCCCATTTGAAGCTATATTCCGGACTAATATTATGTTTCACAATTCCCTTTATATTTGGTTTCATAACATATGATTTAGCACTTTGGTATAAAGGTACAAGCGCTACATCATCTTCAAGTAACAATTTCTCTGCCTTCCCTAACTCTGTCCAACGTTTTTTTGCATCAGCCATCCATTCTGTCTTACTTTTAGTAATAATGTCATCATATTTTGAATCTGAGTAGCTCATCTGGTTCTGAGAATTTGTCGTTTCAAACATATCCAGATACGTCATTGGATCCGCGTAATCTGGATTCCAGCCACCATATGAAAAATCATAATCTTGGTCTGATTCTAATTTCAGCTTTTGCTTAAATGGTTGCAGTTTAATATTTACTGTCACGCCTTTTAGATTTTTTTCAACTTGATCTTTTACATACTCCCCAACCTTTTTCGCATTACCAGTATCATAATTTAACAGTTCAATTGTTACTTGATCTTTTCCAAGTTCTTTTTTCGCTTCTTCCCAAGCTGCTGCTGCCTTTTTAGTGTCTTGTTTTAAACCATTCTTGAACGTTTCTGCGAAATCTTTACCATCTGGTCCACTCGCTAAACCTTTTGGTACTAAGTAATCCACTGGTTTTGAACCATCATTTAAAATGACATTCGCTAAAGCTTTCTTATCAATTGATAATGCAATTGCTTCACGTAATTTTTTGCTCTTTAACGGTGTATCTTGCCCGCCACGTTTTTGGTTTAGACGTAAGTAAAACGTACTTGTTTCCGAATACGCACCAAACTCTTCTTTATTATTTCTATACTTATCAACAAATTCTCCTGATAAAAGGGCGAAATCAATCGCTCCTGTATCGTATAAATTCACTCGAGTAGCTGGTTCTTTTACTACACTATAGTTGATTTCCTCTAGTTTTACAGTCTTTTTGTCCCAATACTGCTCATTTTTCTTTAATTTCCAGCCTTGCTCATGTTTCCAATCAGTAAGAACGAACGGTCCGTTATATACTGTTGTATCAGACTCTAAACCGAATTTATTCCCTTTTTCTTTTACGAACTTTTCATTTAATGGATAGTATGACGCAAATGCCATTAAGTTCAAGAAATATGGTACTGGTCTTTCTAGTTCCACTTCAAGCGTATAATCATCTGTCGCTTTTACACCTAATGTAGCAACTTCTGCTTTTCCTTGATTAATTGTTTCTGCATTTTTAATATAGTAAGCAATAAATGCATACTCAGCAGCTGTTTTTGGATCTACGAGACGTTGCCATGCAAATACGAAATCTTTCGCCGTTACTGGATCACCGTTTGACCATTTTGCATCTTTCCGTAATTTAAATGTATACTTTTTCCCATCCTCGCTTTTCGTGCTAGATTCTGCTACAGCTGGGATTGGCTTATTATCTTTATCAAGGCGATATAAACCTTCCATCGTATTCCCTAAAATTTGTGCGCCAAGTGTATCTGTACTTTTAGAAGTATCCATCGTCGGAATTTCATTCGTTTCTGTACGATTTAGCACTTGCTTCGCTGCATATTTTATATCAGATTTCTTCTCTTCCCCGCCATTATTAGACGTTGTAGTCGATTTCTTCTCCCCACCAGATCCAGAAGAACATGCTGTTAACGCCATACTCATTGCTAAAACTGGTACTACAACCGCCGTGAACTTTTTCATCTTTTTCTTCATTCTTGTACCCTCCCCAATTTATATGTACGAAACTAACTTTGAGAGATTTCTAATTTAAATTATCAGAAAATTATTACTAATTATTATTCTACTAATTTTTCGTAATTTGTAAAGTATTTTTAATGAATATTCATAATAATTAATTTATTTAAATCAATAACAATCTATTACTACTATACGAATTCTCCCCCATCTACTATATGTAAGTACCACTTTTCTTATTCTTCTCTATTTATTTAAATTTAATTGAATAGTAAAAGAGCGTTTAAAAAATAAATAATATATTTTTCAAACGCTCTTTTTTCTTATTTCCCTTCCGTTACATACGCCCACTTAAAGCTATATTCTGGACTAATGTTATGTTTCACAATTCCTTTAACATTCGGTTTCATTACATACGCTCTTCCTGTTTGATATAAAGGAACTAACCCAGCATCTTCTTCAAGGAATAATTTTTCTGCTTTTCCTAACGTTTCCCAACGCTTCTTCGCATCACCCATTAATTCATTACCTGCTTTTGATACCATATCATCATATTTGGCATTTGAGTAACTCATTTGGTTATACGGGCTCTTCGACTCGAACATATCGATAAACGTCATTGGATCCGCGTAGTCTGGACTCCAACCTGCATAAGAAATTTCATAATCTTGTGCAGTCTCTAATTTTAATTTTTGTTTGAATGGCTGAATTTTTGTATTAATCGTTACACCCTTTAAATTTTTCTCAATTTGATCTTTAACATAATCAGCAATCTTTTTCGCAGTTCCATCATCATAACTTAGTAATTCAATTGTAACTTGATCTTTGCCAAGTTCTTTTTTCGCTGCTTCCCACGCTGCTGCACCTTTTTTCGGATCATATTTCAGACCATTTTTAAATGTATCTTGGAAATCTTTACCGTCTGGTCCTGTCGCAAGTCCTTTTGGTACTAATTGATCTGTTGCTTTTGAACCATTATTTAAAATAACATTTGCTAAACCTTTTTTATCAACTGATAATGCGATTGCTTCACGAAGTTTTTTGCTCTTTAACGGCGTATCTTGTCCGTTACGCTTTTGATTTAAACGTAAGAAGAATGTACTTGATTCTGCATACTCGCCATATTCTTCTTTGTTCGATTTATATTTATCTACAAACTCTCCTGATAGTAGTGTGAAATCAATTGATCCTGTATCATATAAGTTTACTTTCGTCGCAACTTCTTTTACTACACTATAGTTAATTTCTTCTAATTTCACAGTCTTCTTATCCCAATACTTATCATTTTTCTTTAGCTGCCATCCTTGTTCATGTTTCCATGAAGACATCACGAACGGCCCGTTATACACCGTTGTATCTGCTTCTAAACCGTACTTATCGCCTTTTTCTTTTACGAATTTTTCATTTAACGGATAGTATGACGGGAATGCTAGTAAATTCAAGAAATATGGTACTGGCTTTTCTAATTCTACTTCTAGTGTATAATCATCTACTGCTTTTGCTCCCAAATCTGTTAGAGGTTTTTCACCTTTATTAATTGCTTCTGCGTTTTTAATATAGTAAGCAATAAATGCGTATTCTGACGCTGTATTTTTATCAAGTAAGCGCTGCCATGCAAATACGAAATCTTTCGCTGTTACAGGATCACCATTCGACCATTTTGCATCTTTACGTAATTTAAATGTATATTTTTTGCCATCCTCGCTTTTCGTACTAGATTCTGCAGCAGCTGGGATTGGCTTATTATCTTTATCAAGACGATATAATCCTTCCATCGTGTTCCCTAAAATTTGTGACCCTAACGTATCAGTAGATTTAGACGTATCCATCGTCGGAATTTCTTGATTCTCTGTACGATTTAATACTTGTTTTGCTGCGTATTTAATTTCGGATTTGTTCTCTTCCCCACCACCACTAGACGTCGTACTTGATTTCTTCTCCCCACCAGATCCAGAACACGCTGTCAACGCCATACTCATCGCTAAAACTGGCGCTACAACCGCCGTGAACTTTTTCATCTTTTTCTTCATTTTTGTACCCTCCCCAATTATATGTACGGAACTAATTTTGATAGATTTTCTAATAACTAGTTATCAGAAAATTCTTATTAATTAATATTCTACTAACTTTTCTATTTTTGTAAAGTTATTTTTAAAATATTCTAAAAATTATTTTTTTGTTATAGTAAAATGTATTTTTCACAATTGTTACTATACAAATTATTTATATCTATCAATTCATTTACATTTAATCTCATAATAAAAGAGCATTCCAAAAGTAAATAGTCTACTTTTAGAATGCTCTATCATTTTATCTTACTATTGTGGACGATGAGATTCTCACTACAAAATAAGCTAAGAAACTTTTATAAATCCACCTAAATCTAGTATTACTGTTTAAAATTATTTCCCATCTTTTTCAGTCATGTATGCCCACTTGAAGCTATACTCTGGGCTAATGTTATGGTGAACGATGCCTTTTGCGTTTGGTTTTTGAACGTATGCATCACCACGTTGGTATAAAGGGACAAGCGCTACATCTTGCTCAAGAAGTAATTTCTCAGCTTTTCCTAGCTCTTCCCAACGTTTCTTCGCGTCACCCATTAATTCTCCGCCAGCTTTTTTGATCATATCATCATATTTTGAATCAGCGAAGCTCATTTGGTTATGAGAATGATTAGACTGGAACATATCTAAGAATGTCATTGGATCTGCGTAGTCAGGTCCCCAACCAGCATATGATAAATCATAATCTTGCTCTGTTTCTAATTTCAGCTTTTGTTTGAATGGCTGAAGTTTAATATTAACAGTTACACCTTTTAAGTTTTTCTCAATTTGATCTTTTACATATTCTCCAACTTTTTTCGCATTACCAGTGTCATAGTTTAATAGCTCAATTGTAACTTGATCTTTTCCAAGCTCTTTTTTCGCTTCATCCCATGCAGCCGCTGCTTTTTTCGCATCTGGTTTAATACCATTTTTAAATGTTTCTTGGAAGTCTTTACCGTCTGGTCCAGTTGCTAATCCTTTCGGTACTAAGAAGTCCGCAGGCTTAGATCCATCATTTAAAATAACGTTTGATAAATTCTTTTTATCGATTGATAATGCGATTGCTTCACGTAATTTTTGGCTCTTTAACGGTGTATCTTGTCCACCACGTTTTTGGTTCATACGTAAGAAGTAAGTACTTACTTGTGAGTATGTGCCAAACTCTTCTTTATTGCTTCTATACTTATCAACGAATTCACCTGTTAATAGCGCAAAATCAATTGCATTTGTATCATATAAGTTTACTCTTGTAGCTACTTCTTTTACTACACTATAGTTAATTTCATCTAGTTTTACAGTCTTTTTATCCCAATATTGATCGTTTTTCTTTAGTTTCCAGCCTTGCTCGTGCTTCCAATCAGTAAGAACGAACGGTCCGTTATATACTGTTGTATCAGACTCTAAACCGTATTTATCCCCTTTTTCTTTTACGAACTTCTCATTTAATGGATAGTACGATGGGAATGCTACTAAGTTTAAGAAGTATGGTACTGCTTGTTCTAATTCAACTTCAAAAGTAAGGTCGTCTACTGCCTTTACTCCTAGTTCTGTTACAGGTTTTTCCCCTTTATTAACGGCTTCTGCATTTTTAATTGGGAATGCAATGAATGCATACTCAGCAGCTGTTTTTGGGTCTAATAGACGTTGCCAAGCATATACGAAATCTTTCGCTGTTACAGGATCACCATTTGACCATTTTGCATCTTTACGTAATTTGAATGTATATTTTTTACCATCCTCACTCTTCGTGCTTGACTCTGCCGCAGCTGGGATTGGTTTGTTATCTTTATCTAATCGATATAAACCTTCCATTGTGTTCCCTAAAATTTGAGAACCTAATGTATCAGTATTTTTAGAAGTATCCATTGTCGGAATCTCATTTGTTTCAGTACGATTTAGTACTTGTTTCGCTGCTAATTTTTCTTCTGATTTGCTATCTCCGCCAGAGCTAGAATTTGTGCTTGTCTTCTTATCTCCGCCTGATGTAGAACATGCTGTCAATGCCATACTCATTGCTAAAACTGGTGCTACAACTGCTGTTAATTTTTTGATTTTTTTCTTTTTCACTTTCTGTACCCTCCCTAATTCTTAACGCTCTCATTTAAGAATTTTCTGATAATTCTGTTTTTCTTTATATATTTATCAGAAGATTCTTATTAACTATTATTCTACTAATTTTTTGAGTTTTGTAAAGTGTTATTATTGAAAATTTTTAAAAAATTATTTTTTTACAGTAATATTCATAAAAATTCCATAATCTTTCGAAACACTATATCTCATTGAATTCTATGTATTGATTTAATAGCCTTTATATCCCTCCACTATAAAACACTTGTAAATTATTGTTAATAAATAATGTATATCGTAACAAACCTCTTTTCTACAAAAATAAAAAAGCAGGCATTACGCCTGCTTCAATTCTCTTCAATCTGCTTTTCACTTAATCCTAGATGTGTTCTAAGCGTATTACTCAAACTCTGTAGATCTTTTTTATTAGGATTATAATAATATACACGTTGCCCATTTGGACCGTTAGGTAAATATAAATCATCACCAGCTAATTGTATTTTTTCAACTGAACCGTTTAAACCGTACTTATAAAATGATAAAATATCATCCATTACTAAGTTTGTTTTAAAATCACCGTCAACCGCCTCAACCATTTTTTCTAGTTTCGTAATCGAACCTACACTTTTTAATTTACTTAACATCGCTTCAATAACAAGCTGTTGACGCTGACCTCTCATTGCATCACTGTCAATATGACGCGTTCTTGCCAGTGCAAGTGCTTCTTCCCCTGTTAGTTTTTGTAGTCCTTTTTTCAAATGAATCGCATCAGGCTCATCTTTACTATTTTGCTCCGTAAATTCAACTGGGACATCTACTTCAATCCCATCTAACCCATCAACAATTTTAGTAAATGCATTAAAATTGAACTTCACAAAATAATCAACAGGCACTTGTAACAATTTTTCTACCGCTTCCACCGAAGCTTGTGGTCCTCCATCTTTACCATTTTTAACGAAACCACTTCCATATGCATGCGTTATTTTATCTTTTTTCTTTTCAACTGGAACATATGTATATGTATCACGTGGTATGCTCGTTAATTTCACTGTCTTATCATCCTTATTAAAAGTAGCTAGCAGTAGTGCATCTGTATGAAAAGCACCATTATATTCCTTTTGCCGTTCTTGATTTTCATCAATTCCCATAATTAAAAGTGAAACATTATTTGCAATTGGTTTTACGGTGTTCTCACGTAAATGTGATTTTTCACCACGTGCTAAATGTAAACTAGACTTTTGTACGAGATTAGAAGTTTTCATATACACATAAGCACCATATCCCACTCCGCCAAATAGTAATACTACTAACAATACACTTATTATCATTGTCTTTTTATATTTTCTTTTATTTTTCTTTTCTCTTGAAGGAGATGTATTCTCCATATAGTTCCCTCCGTTTTCTATTCATCTAATATGTTTTTCAATTTTTCATACTTAGCACTATCCTTTTGAAATACATTCTCTTTCAATCCTTTGTTTATTTGTATCCATTCAGTCGTAATCGAATATTGAATCATACCTTCGTGGAAACTAAGGAACTTTAGCATAATCCCCGTATTTTTCTCTACAACCATTTCAAATTTCCCTTTTAAATCTTCAGATGTACTTACAGGCATTTCTATGTTTATTGTCCCTTCTATTTTGTAACAGTCCAGTCCAAGATACTTCGTTTCTTTATAATTCCAATCTTTATATCGAATTAATAGATCAGCAAACTCTGATTGAATACTATACTTAGCAAATCCCACATATTCATCATCATATCTTTTTTTCTCGCCTGATTTTCTCAATAATCTTTCCGTGGGATTTAATTTTAATAGTTCATAGTTTCTTTCTTTTGGGCTCCATTTTGTTTCTTTATATGTATACTTCTCATCATCAAATTCTTTTTTCTTGCCCTCGTTATATATAATTGTTCGTTTTTTCGCTAGTTTATCTTCTTTCGAAGAGATCCCACTTTGTTGCTCCGTATCAATCGCATATTTGTATGTTGTAGCAATTCTTGATGAGCTAGAATATTCTTCAAATTGTCCTGAAATATTTTTAAAATAATCAATGGAATCCAGCATCTTTTCATGAATTTTTTCTTTATCTGGATAATTTACGTTCGATTTTATTTCCTCTTCATTTTCATAATCAGAAAACGCCTTTTTCTTTACATATTGAAATACTCCACCATTTTGAGCAAAAATTTGATCAGAGAACTCCGACATAGATACGATTGAAAGTGCTAGAACAGCAGCACTTATAACCATCATATACGCTCTGTAACCTTTCTTTTTGACCGGAAGATTATGTAGTGTACGATTAATCTTTTCATTTAACTCTGGCGGTACTATAATATTCTCATCTTTTATTCTCTTTTTTAATTTCTCATCAAATAATTTTTCGTTATCCATCCTATACACCCCCTATTCCATCTTTAATTGTTTTTGCAGTTGTTCCCTCGCACGTGATAATCTCGATTTCACTGTTCCTTTTGGTATTTCTAAAAGCTTCGCTATACTCTCTTGATTCATATCTTCATAATAATAAAGCACCGTAACAGCTCTTAATTCTTTATGTAACGATTGAATCGCATTACACAAATCTATATCTTCATACTGATCACACGCACTCATATTGTAATCATTCTCTTCTGTCACAATTACCTTTTTATACGCTCTAATAATATTGTTACACTCATTCATTAAAATTCGAATTAACCAAGTTTGAAAAAACTCTTCTTTTTTTAATTTTTTAATATTTTCATAGGCTTTTAAAATTGTTGCCTGTATCGCATCTTCTATATTTGTCTCATCACGTAACATAGCCTTTGCAATGCGATACATCTTCACTTTTTCTGTATGTATAAGCGCCATAAACGCTTCATGATTACCTTTTTTCGCTAAAGAAACATCGGTTTCTTCTTTTACAATCATTTTATATAAAGGGATTACTTTCACAATTGCTCCTCCTGTTTCATCCTCACTTCAAATTTAACTTTACATGTATTAGACGGATGAACCTAGAAAAAGGTTCATTTCTTTGAATATTTTCATAAAAAAAGGTAAACATTTTTCATGTTTACCTTTACTCAGATGTAATTCTAAGGAAATATCCATCTGGATCCGTAACTTTAAATCCCCTCATCTCCCACGGATACGTTTGAATTTCTTCCTGTATTGTGCACCGCTTCTCTTTACAACGTTCATATACTTCTTCAATCCGATTGACAACAATAATTAGTTCAAAGCCATTCCCCTTAATTTCTTTTCGATTGTAAAAATAGTGATTTTCATTCAATCTTGAATCACTGACTAGCAATAAAGAAAACTGGTCGTGATTAAAACGTGCTGCATGCATATCTTTTTTATACAACTGTAAACCAATTACTTCTTCATAGAACAATAATGACTTTTCTATATCATTTACATATAGCTGCACCCGGAACAACTGATTCATTCATTTCCTCCTCATCAAAAAAAGCCCACTTTTTCAGTGGACTTTCTACTTTACAACGGTAAATCCCTCTTCTTAAACACTAAAATCGCTACTATGAAAATACAAAGTGCTCCAGCAGTTAAACCTATACTCACTGGCCATATATTATACGTTCCCTCAGCAATCTCTTTCGGACGAAATAGCGTAAATAATGATATATTTCTCATCCATTCTAACTTATCACTTAATTTACCTACCATATCCGTTACGAAAAATAAAATTGTTAAACTTGCTGAATAGCTAAGTGCCTTTCTTTCATCATTACATATGCAAGAAAAGAAAAAGGAATAAGCACTAACGGCTAAAAATATGAGCCCTCCGACTACATTTATCTTCAAGAATAATTCTTTATTTAAGTTATTATCTTGTAGAAACCATTCTGCACCTACTATACCCGCTACATACGTAACAGTTACTATAATGAGTAGTCCCAATATGAGAATAGACGCTTGTGTGATTGCAATTTGCACTCTAGATACTGGTGTTGCTAGCAAGTATGCCATCGCTCCTTTATCTACATGACGAGCAATTAAATGTGTTGCAACTGTTACACAAAAAATTGTTAATATGATAATAAACAATAAACTATAATATTCGCCAGCTAAAAAATCCATTACGTTTTGAATCGGACTTTCCATGCCAACGATTTTTTTCACACTATCAGGCATAGCACTTATTAATTCATTTAACCCTTTCGCCGATACCATTGAAGGGAATATCCAAATTAACAACCATAAATATAGAGCTGCACCGGTTGCATAACTCAAAATACTTTTTTGTGTTTCTTTCAAACTAGCTAAGAACAATTGCTTATTCATGCTTTACCCCTTCTTTCTTATCGTAATAATGCATAAATAAATGTTCTAAATCCATTGCTCTCGTTTGAAGTGCCGTTACATTATAGTTTGAAAGTGTTTGTAAAACAGCTTGATAGTTTCCTTGTACAATAATTGATGCTTCTCTTCCTTTCACCGCTTCAAATTGCAAATTGCATTGCGCCAGAGATTCAATCTCTTCTTGCGATGATACTGTTACATCTATTACCTGACGTCTCATACTTTGTAAATCATGAATATTTTCAACCGTTACAAGGCGACCATCTTTAATAATCGCTACTCGATCACACGTACGCTCAATTTCAGTGAAAATATGTGACGACATAAGAATTGTTTTTCCTCTTTGTTTTTCCTCTACTATTAAATCTATAAATACTTGCTGCATAAGTGGATCGAGCCCTGATGTCGGTTCATCTAAAATTAACACTTCTGGATCATGCATAAAAGCAGCAACAATCCCTACTTTTTGCTTCATTCCTTTAGACATTTTTCGAATCGGCGTTTTCACATCAAATTGCAGACGTTCTATTAATTCATCTCTTCTTTTCGTATCCTTAAGCCCACGCATTCCTTGCATTAACTTTAAAAACTCTAATCCGTTCATTCCTTCAATAAAAGAGATTTCTCCTGGTAAATAGCCAACTTCTCTTTGAATTTTCGCTGCTTCATTCCAACAATCTAATCCAAAAATTGTTGCTTTACCATCTGTCGGTTTTATAAATCCCATTAAATTACGAATCGTTGTGGATTTCCCGGCACCATTTGGTCCTAAGTAACCGAATACTTCCCCTTCTTTTACATCAAATGTAATATGAAACAAACCTTTTCCATTTGAAAACTGTTTTGTGACATTTTGAACTGAAATCATAATTCCACCTCATTTTTTGAAATATTTAATATGTGATATTTCAAAATTATTGTACTCCTCATCTTTCATATTCGCAACAACTTTTTGAAATATTTATATGTCCATATTTCAAAAATATTGTTTTCCATTATTTTTTCTTGTATATTTTAATTGAGGTGATTGCATTGAACGGCTTTGAAAAAGTGAAAGAAAAGAAAAAACGTGCCATTAAAGAGGCCGCCTTCTTATTATTTTCAGAACGTGGATTTAATGAAGTGAAAATAGAACATATTGCAAAAAAAGCAAACGTTTCTCAAGTTACCATTTATAATCATTTCGGAAGTAAAGATGCGTTATTTCGAGAGCTTATACAAGAATTTATTATATCTGAATTTCAATATTATAAAGATCTTGCAGCGGAAAAATTACCTTTTCATGATATGATGCAAAAAATGATTGTAAGAAAAATGAATACTGGTGGGTTATTTCAGCCAGATATGTTACTACAAATGATGCAAAGAGATGAAGAGCTCCGAGAGTTTATTTATAGTTATCAAAAAGAAAAAATCCTACCTTGGTATTTAGAAATATTAGAACAAGCACAGCAAAAAAATGAAATTAACCCTCACCTTACTAAAGAAATGATGTTATTATACATTCAAATGTTCACTAAATTAGGTGATGATTTCGGAGCACAGCTTCTTGAAGGCGATCGCGAAAAACATATACAAGATATCGTTACGATGTTCTTTTATGGACTGTCCGTCCCAGAAAAATAATGTTTCTAGTGAACAAATAACATCACAAAAAAACCCTTTAGATATTTAAATCTCAAGGGCTTTTTCACATCAAAAAATGATTAAAACTAACTTTATCTTAAAGAAGTTAAATGCTTTTTTATAGATAATACCTTATTGTAGATTAACTCTTTTAACATAACAGGCTGAATGGAGATAATCGTTTCTCCGAAATTCAGAAAATAGTTCGAAATAAAATCAACTTCTTGCTTATTAAAATAGCCTGTTATCATGTAATTTTCATTTTCTTTTTGTATCTTCATGGAAGGATAATTCTCTTTATCAAAAATGTCTTTTCCTTTTTGATTAACAATGACACTAAAATCAGTTGCATCAGGCTTTCTATGAAAAGTTGTAAGATAACTTAACAATTCTTCAAGATTTTTTGGATTCGTATTGCTTGTTTCCTCAATAGAAAGAATTTTATCACATCTAATGATTTGAACATGATTTGTCTCAAAATTAAAGATTTTAGCATACCACTGGCCAAATTTAGATTCGATTCGAATAAATTGAGCTACCATTACTTTCTCCACATCTTTTTTTAAATATGTTAAATGATAAACTCGCTCAGCAAAAATCCCCTGTAAAATTTCTTTTAAGAACGGACTAAAATTACTATGATTTGTTACTTCAAAAGAAAGCGTTCGTTCCATAATTGAAATATTTTTACTCACATTTTCAGGTAATACATGTTTAAATTTATTTTCAAGTGCAATACTTTCTATATTAAATGGTTTTGTCTTGTATCCATTTAATGTGAGAATCGAAAAGTATAACGCATACATTTCATCCACACTAAAATAAATTGGCGATAACACACTATTTTCTATAATTTTATAACTTCCATTTCTACCTAATTCAGAATATAATGGTACACCTATTTCTTCCAATGATTGAATATCTCGTAAAGCTGTACTTTTAGAAATAGCATATCTAACCATTAAGTCCTTTAAATTAAAATGCCTTTTATTATTTAAGAAAATAAGCATATCATTAATTCGTTCCGTTTTTTTCATATTCCCCTCCCGAAAGGTGTCATGTATTGAAACCTTTTTAGTCTATATTATAATTATTAACTAATAAAGGAGTTGTATATGTATGACATTAGAAATAGCTATTTTTCTTTCAATGAATGGGCATGCAAAAGAGGCAATTAATTTTTATACACGCAATTTAGAAGCTAAGCAGTTAATGATTGTTACGTATGAAGAACTGGCGAAAAGAAATCGTTCTTTTAAAATTACAAGTGAAAATAAAGATCATATTGCTCACTCTGTTTTACAAATTGGGAATACAAAGCTAATGATAGCAGAAGATACAATGAATCCTAAGGAATGTTATAACGTTGGAAATAACATTTCACTTTGCATTCAAAGCGCTAATTTAGAAGAAATAAATAGATTTTATAATAATTTAATTTCCGATAAGAACGTGAAGGTAATCTCTCCACTAGAAAAAAATATATTTAGTGAAGCATATGGAATTATTGAAGATCCTTACGGCATACAAATTCAGCTAATGTATGACAAACGATTAAGCTAAATAATTAGTCATATTCACATTTTCCTAATAAAAAAGACACGAAATTCGTGTCTTTTTTATTTTACAGTGATAACTCTACCTGTTTCACTACTTTCAATCGCTAATTGAATAAGCCTGATAACTTCTAAGCCTTCTTGTGCTGTTACAGGTGGTTTATCGCCATTTACAATACTATCTCTTACACCTTTATAGTACATATCATAACAGCCAACTTCTGTCGGAATACGCTCTAGCTTTTCTTCCGTATCTAAAATAGCGAAATTCTCTTCCGCATCTACTCCATAACCGTTATCGCCTGGCTTCATTCCATTTTTTAATTGTTCCTCCTGTGAATCCATACCGTATTTCACGATAGAACCTTTATCTCCATGCAGTGTAAAGTGTGGACCTGCTTGCTTTACGTAACTGCTACTATGTAAAGTGACACGTTTCACACCGTAGTGAAGTATAACATGGAAGTAATCATCAATTTCTGCACCTGGTCGTTGTTTGATCACATCTGCACTTATCGCATCTGGTTTCCCAAATAATGATAGTGCTTGGTCAATTAAATGCGATCCTAAATCATATAGTATACCTGATCCTGGTAAATTCTTTTCTCTCCAGCGATCACGTACATTCGGGCGAAAACGATCGAAATGCGCTTCATATGCGTATACATTTCCTATTCTATTTTTTTCTAACAATTTCTTTATCGTTAAGAAATCATTATCAAAACGACGATTATGATATACACTTAAAACCACATTATGTTGCTCTGCTAACGAAATAAGCTCTTCCCCTTCTTCAATTGAAACAACGAATGGTTTCTCCACAACTACATGCTTACCATGTAAAATTGCTTCTTTTACATATGGAAAATGAGTCGTATTCGGTGAAGTAATGACCACTAACTCAATATCAGCACGATTTACTAATTCCTCAATTGTGCCAACAACTTCAGCGTTTGGTAATGCTTGTTTCACTAGTTCTTCTTTTGAAGATAAAATAGCACGAATATCGTATTCTTCTATCGTTTGTAATAATGGGATGTGAAATGTTGTACTAGAAAACCCAAATCCTACAATCCCTACACCTATTCTTTTCATGTTGCCCCTCCATCTGTCCGGCTTCAACTAATAATCAGTGGGGATAAAGAAAACACTCACTGATTAAAGTTTCACTTTATGAGAACGATTTCATTCAATTATTATAACAAGATTATTGTTATGGACATAATAATTTGCCTAGAAAAAAGCATCTTGCTATTATTCATAGCAAGATGCTTTCACTTTACTCCGGTCGTTTTTTCGTCCACGTTTCAATAACTTCACCAGTATCATTAACATCTAGTACTAAACTACCGTTACTATACCGGTCTTTATTTCGATACGCTTTCGGATCAATTTCTTCTACGATGTGCTTCTCTGTCTTCATGTAAACTAGTTCATCGTCTCGAACAATTTCAATACCGACAATACGGTATGGATTACGTTTTAACTCTTTGAAAATAACAAGACCTCGCTTCGCCCTCGTTGATTTTTCAATTTCTGATGCTTTTAAACGTTTTACAGCACCGCGCTGCGTTACGAGAATAAGTTGATCTTTTTCACCATTTAACGGTTTACCAGAAGCAACATAATCATCTTCTTTTAAATTAATTGCTTTCACACCAGCGGCCCTTACACCGACTGGACTTACTTCATCTTCATGGAAAATAAGTGCATATGCACCATAGGTTGCAAGCACGATATCACTCGTTCCATCTGTTGCAAATATATCTACTACTTCATCATCTTTTTTCAAGTTTACAGCAACAAACGCCCTTGAATAACGCTGTACTTTATATTGGTTTAATTCTGTTTTCTTAATCATGCCATTCTTTGTTACAAATACGATAAATCGTTTTTCTTCTTCAAAATTCGGTACGACGGTCGCCCAAATAATCATTTCATCTCGCTCGAGTGAAACGAGATTCGCAACGTGTTGACCTAAATCTTTCCAACGGATTTCTGGCATTTCATATACTGGCAGATATATATAGTTTCCTTTATTCGTAAATAAGAGGACTGTCTCTGTCGTATTCGTATCGAATCGCTCCAGTAAGATGTCACCCTCTTTCATACCGAAGTCTTTCCCGTTCGATGCATTATGCGAACGCCAACCTGTTCGTTTCACATATCCTTCTTTCGTTACAGTAACGATGACATCTTCCTGCGGAATCATCACTTCCACATCGATTTTAATTTCCTCAATTTGGTCTTCAATAATAGCACGGCGATCATCACTATATGTTTTCTTTACTCTCTTCAAATCTGTTTTAATAACTTGAAGAAGTCTTTTTTCACTTTGTAAAATTGCCTGTAATTCTGCAATTTTTGTACTTAATTCATCCGCTTCTTTTTCCAGTGCTGTAATATCTGTATTTGTTAAACGATATAATTGCAACGAAACGATTGCTTCTGATTGTGCTTCTGTAAAGCCGAATTTAGCACTTAAGTTATCTTTCGCATTGCGCTTATCTTTAGAAGATCTAATCGTTTCAATTACTTGATCTAAAATTGATAATGCTTTCATTAAACCTTCAACAATATGTTGACGATTTTCTGCTTTTCGTAACTCATACTGAGAACGCTTTGTTACGACTTCTTTTTGGTGTCCAATATATGCATCCAAAATTTTTGGTAACGTCATAAGTGTAGGACGACGATTATTTATCGCAACCATATTAAAATTATATGGAATTTGTAAATCTGTATTCTTATATAAATAATTTAAAATACCTTCAGCATTTACTTCTTTTTTCAGCTCTACAACGATGCGAAGACCTGTACGATCTGTCTCATCACGTACTTCAGCAATTCCATCTAGTTTTTTATCTAGACGTAATTCATCCATTTTTTTAACAAGGTTCGCTTTATTTACTTCATATGGAATTTCTGTAATAACGATTTGTTGCTTACCACCGCGAATCGTTTCAACTTCAGCTTTCCCGCGAATAATAATTTTACCTTTTCCTGTTTCATACGCTTTTTTAATACCATCAATCCCTTGAATAATACCACCGGTCGGGAAATCTGGTCCTTTCATAACTGTTAATAAATCATCAACAGTACTATTCGGCTTATCAATACGCATCATCGTCGCATCAATTACTTCCCCAAGGTGATGGGGAGGAATTTCTGTTGCATAACCAGCTGAAATCCCTGTAGATCCGTTCACTAATAAGTTCGGGAACATCGCTGGAAGCACAACAGGTTCTTCACTCGTATCATCAAAGTTTGACACAAATTCTACTGTTTCTTTATCAAGATCACGTAACAACTCAGATGCGATTGGTGATAAGCGGGCTTCCGTATAACGCATTGCCGCTGCTGGATCGCCATCCACACTACCATTATTACCATGCATTTCAACTAAAACATTACGTACTTTCCAAGTTTGACTTAAACGTACCATCGCTTCATATACAGAGGAATCACCGTGTGGATGGTAGTTACCGATAACATTACCAACTGTTTTAGCTGATTTACGAAATGCTTTATCATGTACATTTCCTTCTACATACATAGAATATAAAATACGTCTTTGTACAGGTTTTAAACCGTCACGCGCATCTGGAAGCGCGCGGTCTTGAATAATATATTTACTATAACGTGCAAAGCGGTCACCTAACACGTCTTCAAGCGGGAGGTCATGAAACTTCTCTGCCTGCATGTTATTCCACCTCCGTCTCCATAATCATTTCATTTTCTAAAATATTTCCTTCTTCTTGCATACCAAATTGTACATTTCGTTCGATCCATTTACGACGAGGTTCTACTTTATCACCCATCAATGTCGTAACTCGGCGCTCCGCTCTTGATGCATCGTCAATTTTCACACGAATCAACGTACGTGTTTCAGGATTCATAGTTGTCTCCCATAATTGATCTGCATTCATTTCGCCAAGTCCTTTATAGCGCTGCAGCATGTAGCCTTTACCAACCTTTTTTGTTACACCATCTAATTCTTCATCGGACCATGCATACTCAATTATTTCACTTTTCCCTTTTCCTTTACTTACTTTGTATAAAGGAGGAAGTGCAATAAATACTTTGCCAGCTTCGATAAGTGGTTTCATATATCTGTAGAAGAACGTTAATAACAATACTTGAATGTGTGCACCATCTGTATCGGCATCGGTCATAATTACAACTTTATCGTAGTTAATATCTTCAACAGCGAATTCATTCCCTACACCACCGCCAATAGCGTAAATGATTGTATTAATCTCTTCATTTTTAAAGATATCAGCAAGTTTTGCTTTTTCTGTATTGATTACTTTACCACGTAACGGTAATACCGCTTGGAAACGTCGGTCTCGACCTTGTTTCGCTGAACCACCGGCAGAGTCACCCTCCACTAGGTACAGTTCATTTTTTTGCGGGTTACGTGATTGTGCGGGTGTTAACTTACCACTTAATGTACCTTCTGATTTCTTTTTCTTTTTACCAGTACGTGCTTCCTCTCTCGCTTTGCGAGCAGCCTCACGTGCTTGCGCTGCTTTAACTGCCTTTCTCACAAGAAGTGTAGCAACATCTGGGTTTTCTTCTAAAAAGTAAGCTAAATGCTCTGATACAATGGCATCAATTGAAGAACGAGCTTCACTTGTACCTAGTTTCCCCTTCGTTTGACCTTCAAACTGAAGTACTTCTTCTGGTACACGTACAGAAACGATAGCCGCTACACCTTCACGAATATCTGTACCTTCTAAGTTTTTATCTTTTTCTTTTAATAACGATACTTTACGAGCATACTCATTGAACACACGAGTCATTGCTGTCTTAAACCCAGCTTCGTGTGTTCCACCATCTTTTGTACGTACGTTATTTACAAACGAAAGAATATTTTCTGAGTAGCCATCGTTAAATTGGAATGCTAGCTCTGCCTCAATTCCATTTTGTTCACCAGTGAAATATACTACCGGATGGATTGAATCTTTTTCTTCGTTTAAGTATGAAACGAAAGCTTCAATTCCTGTTTCATAATGAAAAACATCTTCTAAATCATTTCGCTCATCTTTTATTGAGATTTTCATCCCTTTTAATAAGAATGCAGATTCACGTAATCTTTCACATAATGTTTCGTAATTGTAATTTGTTGTGCTGAAAATCGTTGTATCTGGTTTGAAATGCATTGTCGTACCAGACTCTTTCGTCTTCCCGATTTTCTCTAACGTCGTTGCAGGCACACCGCCATTTTCAAAGCGTTGTTCATAAATATTTCCGTCACGCTTAATCGTTACGACTAACCATTCAGATAAGGCGTTTACAACTGATGCCCCAACACCATGTAAACCTCCACTCGTTTTGTAACCACCTTGACCAAACTTACCACCAGCATGAAGTACAGTTAAAATAACTTCAGGTGTAGGTTTCCCAAGTTTATGCATTCCCGTAGGCATTCCTCGCCCTTTATCTATAACGCTAATACTATTATCTTTATGTATTACGACAGAAATTTCGTCGCCAAATCCCGCTAACGCTTCGTCAACGGAGTTATCTACTATTTCATATACTAAATGATGCAATCCACGGCTATCCGTACTCCCGATATACATACCCGGGCGTTTTCGAACGGCTTCAAGTCCTTCTAGCACTTGAATTGCATCTTCATTATATTGGAACTGATGCTTCGCCAAACTCCTTGCCCCTTTCCTAATCAAATCAGAACATATGTTTCTATTATAGAATAACGCCTCGACTATAGTTTTGGCAAGTTATCTTATCTCTTTTATATACCATTTTCAATAGAAAAATCCTTGTTTTTTTCACAAGGATTCCTCTAGGCTACTATTTCAGAAAAATAATCGTTTGTCAACGAGAAATGGATATGTATGCCAAGATTACACATTCCAAACCTTTATCATGATCCAAATGATCAATATCCAAAATGGGATAACGAGTAACAATCCCCAAAAACAGCCTTTAAAAAATCTCATGATGAACACCTCGTTCATCGGCCCTACTTATCTATAACGAGGGCTGAATCAATCTTTCTCTCTTTAAAATCTATACTACTTTGTCATCGCATGTTCTACTTTAATACAACGATCCATTATTACAGTATAGCCTTTTTCTTTTAACAGTTTATATGTATCTTCATCTTGTACTCCTAATTGTGCCCAAAAAACATCTGCATCAATCTCTACAAACTCTTTTGCAACATCCATTAAAAATTCTGAACGGCGGAATACATTTACAATGTCAACATGTTCCTTAATATCCTTTAGTGAAGAAACTGCTTTTTCTCCAAGCACCTCATCTACTGTTGGGTTTACTGGAATAATGCGATACCCAGCATCTTGCATTGCTTTTGAAACCATATACGATGTACGTTCTGGTTTATCCGATAATCCAACAACTGCAATCGTTTTACTTTTCTTTAATACTTCACCAATTTCCGTACGAGTTGGGTTTTCAATTGTCATAATTTATCCCTCCTATTCCTTTAGTATAGCCGATAAAGAAAGTCTCTTTCAATATGAAAGAGACTTTCTTTTATTTCAATTATTGATTCTTTGTAGCTGAATTATCTGCTAAAGTAGCTGTTTTCGTCATTTTTTGACCGTTACGATAGAATGTAACTTCTACTTTTTCGCCTACTTTTTTCTTTTCATATAAATATTTACGGAATTGAAGTGAATTTTCTACTTTTTGATTATCTAATGCTATTACAATATCATATTGCTCTAAACCAGCTTTTTCGGCAGGTGATATTGGGTAAATTTTACCTAATACAACGCCGCTTGTTACTTCTTTTGGTACTTTCAATTGATTTACTGCATAAGCTTGCACATCTTCTAATGAAACGACACCTACTCCAAGAGCTGGACGTTTCACTACTCCGTCTTTTTCAAGTGATTCAATAACTGGTTTTGCGATATTAATTGGAATAGCAAATCCAATTCCTTCAACTTCTTGTTGTGCAATTTTACTTGAATTAATCCCAATTATTTCACCGTTTTGGTTAAATAACGCACCACCACTATTACCTGGGTTAATCGCTGCATCTGTTTGAATAACTTGAGCATTCCAATCCGCACGTTTATCGCCATCAATATCTACTGGAATTTCACGTTCTTTACTACTAATAATGCCTTCCGTTACACTTCCATCAAACCCTAGTGGGTTACCGATTGCAATTGCTTTTTCACCAGCTCGGATTTTACTTGAGTCACCTAAAGTGGCAACTTTATTTACATTAGACCCGTCAATTTCAACAACAGCTAAATCTAACCAAGGATCTTTCCCTACTAGTTTTGCATCTACTTGTTTACCATCACTTAATTTTACAGCAAGTTTATTTGCACCATCTACTACGTGGTTATTTGTTACAATATATGCTTTATTTCCTGCTTTTTTATAAATAACACCTGATCCTGAACCAGCTTGTTGTTCTTGGCCTGTTGGTTGCATTGCAAATGGATCAATGCTTTGTTGCATATTAATAACACCTACAACAACATCTTTCGCGCCTTCAATCATACCAGGTAAATCAGTTTCATTTTTAGCTTTATTGACAACAGGAACTACAGTACCTTCAACTTTTGAATCCGAACTGAATGATGATACGGCCGCTCCATTATTTTGAGCCCATGGCATATATGGTGCTGCAAAACTAATTGTGACAGCCCCAACTACCGCTCCGACTAAACCTGTGAAAAAATAACCTTTTTTACCGCCTGATTTTCTCACTTCTCTCGTTTCACTATGCTCTTCATTTAAATTCGGTCCGTCGTAATATCCCATGTTTTATTTCCCCTCTCTGGTGAATTCGTACTTTCAGTATAGTCACAGTTTGTGTCCTTCTTGTGAACTCATCGTGAAATCCAATTAAAAAAATACTCTTATCTAACATTGTAGACAAGAAAAGTATTTTTTGTACATTCCACCTACAAAAGAGAGTATAAATTTGCTATATCCCAAAGCCAAATTACATAGTATTTTCAAGGTTATTCTTCAAATTTATAACCAACTCGAATAACAGTACCGATATGCTTCGCTTTATCTCCTAGCTTATTTCGTAGTTTTTTAATATGAGTATCAACTGTTCGGTCATCACCGTAGTAATCATATCCCCATAACTGATCTAATAAATGTTGACGTGACAACACAATTCCTTTGTTCTCCATTAAATAAACAAGAAGTTCAAATTCCTTATGTGTCAATATAATTTCTTCTCCATTTACTAACACCGTTCTAGATAGGCGATTTACTTCTATTCCAGCTAAAGACATAGTATTTTCTTCCGCTACTCCTACCACGCCATCCGCACGTTTCAATAACGTCTTCGCGCGAGCTACTAACACTTTCGGGCTGAAAGGTTTCGTTACGTACTCATCTGCACCTAATTCGAACCCTAGTAATGTATCATCCTCATCTGAACGTGCTGTTAACATAATGATAGGTACTGCTGATTCTTTTCTAATTCGTCTACAAACAGACCATCCATCTATTTCTGGTAACATAATATCTAACATAATTAAATCAATTTCATGCTCTGCAAATAATTCTAATGCTATTTTTCCGTCTTCTGCTTCGATTACTTCAAAGCCTTCATTACGAAAATAATCACTAACGATTTCACGTAGTCTTCTTTCATCTTCAACTAGTAATACTGTTTTATTCATATCATCTATCCCGCCTTTTTACTCTTTCAATCGAATAATACGTTGATTGGAGCTTCCGCGAAATGGAAGTGTTAAATCTTTTTTCTCGATTTCAAATCTTCCATCGACTAAAACATCCCCATAATGTAACAACTCTATCATATCATTATTTTGAGAACTCTGTATCTCTTCTAACGTATAACCTGTATACATCCATAGATTTTTTTTCAAATCTTTCACTGCTTGTGCTACTTTCTTCACCTCAGTAGCTTGGAAAAATGGATCTCCACCTGAAAATGTTACATCAGTTAATGGATTACTTGCAATCTCTTTCACAATTTCTTCTACTGTCATTTCAGTTCCATTACAAATATTCCACGATTTCGGATTATGGCAACCGAAACAACGATGCGGACAGCCCGCAAAAAACACGACTGTCCGCAACCCTTCTCCATCTACTACACTATCATGAATGATGTTCATCACTTTCATTTATGCTTCACCCGATCCATCTCTTCACTGCGTTTGGCACTATTCCACTTCGACATATCTCCTACAAGATAGCCTGTAATACGGCGAATCCTTTCTATATTAGCCTCGTCTCCATTTCCACAGCTTGGGCATTCATTACCAATAACCCCGTGGTAACTACAGCACTTACAACGGTCAACAGGATGATTAATTGAACCGTATCCAACGCCATGATCTGCCATCGCTCGCACAATTTGTTTTAACGCCTGTTTGTTATGCATAGCTGCTCCATCTAGCTCAATATACGTAATATGTCCCCCGTTACATAAGGCATGGAAAGGTCCTTCTAAACGAATTTTATTTATCGCTTGAATGTTATAATAAACTGGGATATGGAATGAATTCGTATAATAATTATGGTTCGTTATACCGCTAATCACACCAAATTCTTCCCTATCCTTTTTCACAAACTTCCCTGATAATCCTTCTGCAGGAGTTGCAATTACTGAGAAATTCAGTTCATGTTCTTCCGTCGCTTTATCCATTCTATCTCTCATAAAGGAAATGATTTCATACCCGAGTTTCCATGACTCTTCATCTTCTCCATGATGCTTTCCTGTTAAAGCTACTAAACACTCCGCAAGACCGATAAAACCAAGACTTAACGTCCCTTGCTTTAAAATGGATGCTACAGAATCTTCAGGATGTAACTCTTCTCCACCACGCCATACACCTTGTGAATATAAAAATCGAAAATCTCTTGCTCGCTTCGTACATTGATACTCAAATCTCTCTAATAATTGCTTAATTCCTAAATCTAAGTAATAATTTAACGCTTCAAAAAACGCTTCTTTTGAACCACTAATTAACGCTAATTTCACTAAGTTGATAGACGTAAATGATAAATTACCTCTTCCAATCGCTGTTTCTTCTCCATGTATGTTAGACATAACACGGGTACGACATCCCATGTAACATACTTCACTTTCCGGTCGCCCGTCATAATGCACGGCATTAAATGGCGCATCTAAAAATGAAAAGTTAGGGAATAATCGTTCAGCCGTTGTCTCTAACGCTAATTCAAATAAATCATAGTTCGGATCACATTCTTCAAAGTTCACGCCTTTTTTCATTTTAAAAATTTGAATAGGAAAAATTGGTGTTTCTCCTTTACCAAGACCAGCTTGTGTCGCTTTTAAAAGCTGTCTAACTAATAACCGTCCCTCTTTTGATGTGTCTGTTCCATAATTAATAGAAATAAACGGTACTTGTCCCCCGCCCCTACTATGCATACTATTTGAATTGTGAATGAAAGCTTCACACGCCTGATACGTATCATTTTCTGTTTCTTTCCATGCAAATTCTTCTATTTGTTCTTTCGTAAGCGGATATGACTGTAATCGTTTCTTATGTCTCGCTATTGTTTTTCTCACATATGGAGCTAAATCAATATCAAAGAGTGCAAACGATTGACCACCGTGCTGCATATTTTGATTCGCCTGAAAAATAATAGACGAAAGAGCCAATGCACTTTTAATATCCTGCGGCTGTCTCATATGCCCATGTCCAGTATGAAAACCGTTTGCAAGCATTTGAGCTAACGGAATTTGCGAGCAAGTCGTCGTTCCTGTCGCATAAAAATCTAAATCATGTGGATATAATATATTTTGATTTATCGCTTTTTTCACTTGATCTGACAATAAATTTTCAACTGCATAATATTTCGCACTCTCTGATGCGAACGTTCCCATTACTCCCATCGGAGAGCGGCCATCTACATTTGCATTTTCTTGCATTAAATCTTGCTCACTACCGTGGACAATCGTCTCAAACACTCTCATTAATTCTTCTCCACGTACATTTCGTTGTAACATTTATAACCCTCCACCAATATGTTGTTGTCTTTTGATTAAAATGTTACTACATATAGTCTTGGTGTTTCTGTGAGAAATGTAACATTCCTGTGAAATTTTTTTCACGAAATAATGAATTTTTCATTTACAAAAAAGAAATGTGCTCTTTACAAATGTATGGTACAATATACGGGAAAAACTCTTTTTACCCTTTATCAACACATTTGAATAAAGGAGACTGAACTTATGGTTACTACATATCTTTTATTTATCGTTGCCTACTTACTTGGCTCGATTCCATTCGCACTAGTCGTTGGAAAAATCGGCTACGGAATCGATATTCGTGAGCACGGAAGCGGTAATCTAGGCGGAACAAATACATTCCGCACACTAGGGAAAAAAGCAGGTTTTATCGTTACAATTGCTGACATTTTAAAAGGTACATTAGCAACAAGCCTACCGATTATTTTCGGATTGGATGTTCACCCACTTTGGTTCGGATTAGCAGCTGTTCTTGGACATGTGTATCCGATTTTCGCAAAATTCCGTGGTGGTAAAGCTGTTGCAACTTCTGCTGGCGTGCTATTATGCTACTCTCCAGTTGTTTTTGCAATATTAGCTGTTGTCTTTTTCAGCCTTTTATTTACAACAAGATACGTATCACTTTCTTCTATGGTAACAGCCGTTGTTGCTGTTATTGCATCCATTGTTAGCGGGGATAAAATCTTCATTATTGCGATGTGTTTATTAGCAGGTATGGTTATTTATAAACACCGTGCAAATATCGGACGAATTATAAATAAAACTGAACCGAAAGCAAACTTTTCAAAAAAGCAAAAATAAGATCGTAACCCACATAACGCAAAAAGAAAACGTGAAGCATATTAATAGCGTCTTTTTGCGTTATTTTTTATACTAAAGAAAAAGCAACATAATTTGGAGGAACTATACATGAATCTTTCCGTAACAAAAGAAGCAGCACAATGGTATAAAAATGAATTAAACTTACAATTGGGTGAAACACTACGCCTATTCGTACAATACGGCGGTTGCAGTACTGTGCAAAAAGGACTTTCTTTAGGTATTCGTAAAGATGACCCTGCACATCCTGCTGTTCAAACTCAAGAAGAAGGTATTAACTTCTTTATTGAAGGCGATGATGAGTGGTTCTTCGATGGACATAATTTATCTGTTACATTTAACGACGGTGATGATTTCCCGCAATTTAATTATGAAAAATAAAAAAAGCGTGGCTTCTGCCACACTTTTTTTATTTTTTCTTAATTTCCTCATATTTAGCATACCACTCAGGATATAACTTTTTAAATGATACGGGCCTGAACCCTTCTTTTTTCGCACAAATATTCGTCGTAGTTGCAGTAATACAAAGATCTCCATCACCGTTATATATTTCATAACCATATACAACACGAAGCGGGCTCACAGTGTCCACCCACGTTTTCACAATTGCTTTTTCACCGTAACGCATCGCTTTACGATATGAAATTTGTAAGTCTAACACAGGAGAAATAATTCCCTCTTTCTCCATCTCAACATATGAAAATCCTAAATCTTGTATAAGTTTCGTGCGACCTAATTCCAGCCACACTAAATAGTTTGAATGGTAAACAACACCCATTTGATCTGTTTCCGCATAACGGATTTCAACTTCATGTTCTGCTACAAACATTTCTATTCGCCTTCTTTCACTTCTGCTACCTTGCATACATTTAATCATAATACAGCGGAATCAAAAATAAAATAAAAACAGTGAATCTTTTACTGAAAGGAGCAAGCATATGATTCAAATTGTAACTGTTCGTAGCGGTGATAGCGTATATAGCTTGGCATCAAAATATGGATCAACACCTGATGAAATAGTAAAAGACAATGGACTAAATCCATCTGAAACACTCGTCGTTGGTCAGGCACTAATCGTGAATACGAAAGGAAATAATTATTATGTACAGCCTGGCGATAGCCTCTATCGAATTTCTCAAACATATAACGTTCCTCTCGCTAGCTTAGCTAAAGTGAATAACTTATCTTTAAAATCCATTCTCCATGTCGGGCAGCAATTATATATACCGAAAGGGACAAAACGAGCAGTAGAATCCATCGCTTATTTACAACCTTCAACTATACCTATTAAAGAAAGTTTAGTTAATGCTACGCGTGCTATTAATCCATTTTTAACATACTTAGCTTACTTCAGTTTCGAGGCAAAAAGAGATGGTACGTTAAAAGAACCAACTGAAACAGCTAAAATCGCTAATATTGCAACGCAAGGTAAAACCATCCCTATGCTCGTTATTACAAATATTGAAAATGGAAATTTCAGTGCTGATCTGACATCAGTTATTTTACGTGATGCAACGATTCAAAACAAATTTATTACAAACATTTTGCAAACAGCTGAGAAATATGGTATGCGAGACATTCATTTTGATTTCGAGAGCGTGGCACCTGAAGATCGCGAAGCGTATAATCGTTTTTTACGAAATGTGAAAACACGATTACCTAGCGGATACACATTAAGTACAACGCTTGTACCGAAAACAAGTTCAAATCAAAAAGGGAAATTTTTCGAAGCTCACGATTATAAAGCACAAGGACAAATTGTTGATTTCGTCGTTATTATGACATACGACTGGGGTTGGCAAGGCGGACCACCGATGGCTATTTCTCCTATCGGTCCTGTAAAAGAAGTACTTCAATACGCAAAATCTCAAATGCCTCCCCAAAAAATTATGATGGGGCAAAATTTATACGGATTTGATTGGAAACTTCCGTTCAAACAAGGGAATCCGCCAGCAAAAGCAGTTAGCTCTGTCGCAGCTGTTGCACTAGCTCGTAAATACAATGTTCCTATCCGCTATGATTTCACAGCTCAAGCTCCACATTTCAATTACTTTGACGAAAACGGCGTACAACACGAAGTTTGGTTTGAAGATTCGAGATCTATTCAAAGTAAATTCAACTTAATGAAAGAACAAGGCATTGGTGGTATTAGTTACTGGAAGATCGGTTTACCATTCCCGCAAAATTGGCGTTTACTCGTTGAAAATTTTACGATTACGAAAAAGGGCTGACAAAAGTCAGCCCTTTTTTACTATTAAAAATCCGTCACAAAAAAGAAGAATGACAACATTCTCCCTTTTTAACCGTTATCAACAATCGGTTGTTTACCTGTTTGGTCTTGCATTTGCTTTCCTTTATTGCCACCAGCTTTTTTTGATTGTGTCCCAATATGATTCGGTGCAAAGTCTTTTGAATTTTTTTTCGGATTACCCATTACTATCGCCTCCTTAACACTAGTATCGTACTAGTGTTAAGAATTATTCAGCTTGCTTAAAAAGTTTCATTTCATAACGTTTTTCAATACGCTCTTCAATACGATCGATTGCATCACGATCGCTTAATAATTGTTGTTTATTTTCTTTCACAAGTTCGTCAAATGATTTACGGCGACTTCTTCTCACGCTGTTCACCCTCTCTCCTTCGCATTCTTACTATACATAGTATGAGCAAAGGAAAAACTCTTTAATCAGATTTGCAAGAAAATTTTATGTTTTAGTACTCCTAAAAAACGCCGTGTACAGTAAACTGAAGTGAACCCGAATAGTGGTACATGAAAAAAACACCTCCTGAATTCGCATACTAAGTATGCAAATTCAATGGAGGTGTTTTTTCGTATGACGACAAGAGTTCATTACCCAGAAGAAACAAAGTGGAAAGTAATTGAAATGAAGAAAGATGGTTATTCAAATCGTACAATTATGGAGAAACTCGGAATTAAAAATGTTTCCCAAATTAAGACATGGATGAAATGGTATCGTACAGATCAAACGTATCGTTTTCAACAACCTGTAGGAAAACAATATTCTTATGGAAAAGGACCAAAAGAGCTCAGTGAATTAGAACAACTACGTCTAGAAAATAAGCATCTAAAAACAAAATTACTTGTATGGGGAAAGTATCTGGAAATCGAAAGGGGCTGAAACCAGAAACTGTAGTTACTTTATGGAAAAATGTAAAAACAAAAATAACGATAAAAGAATTGTGTAACGTATTAGAATTACCCCGTTCCACATTTTATCGCTGGTTACAACGAACGGAAGATCGGAAAGATGATATAGAAGAGAAAGTAAAGGACGTCTGTCTTAGGCATAAATTTCGGTATGGATATCGAAGAGTGACCGCTACTCTTCAAAAAATGGGACTGTGTGTTAATCATAAAAAAGTATTACGAATCATGAGACAAAATCACATTCTTTCAAAAGTACGTCGAAAGAAAAAGAAATATATCAATGGTACGGAACCAATGGTAGCCCCTCATCGATTGGAGCGTGAATTCGATGCATCCAGACCAAATGAAAAGTGGTTTACAGATGTGACGTATCTCTTATTTGGAGAGCGTACCTTGTATTTATCAACGATCATGGATGCCTTTAATCGTGAAATTATTAGTTGTGTCATCAGCGAATCACAAACACTGACATTAGCGATGAAGACATTGAAACAAGCAATGAGAGGGCGAAGAGTAAAAGATGTCCTTCTTCACTCGGATCAAGGAAGTATTTATACAGCAAAAGAATTTCAAGCGTATGCCAAAGAAAACGGCATTATCACCAGCATGTCCCGGAGAGGAAATTGCCATGATAATGCCGTCATGGAAAGCTTCTTTGGTCATTTGAAAAGTGAAGCTTTCTATTCACAAGAGATAACAAAAGTATCCAACACAACTGTGCGAAAGATTGTGCTAGAATACATTCATTACTACAATTGTGTGCGAATTCAAGAAAAATTAAACCACTTATCCCCTAAAGAATTTAGGGAACAAGTGGTTTAGGTGTTTTGATTGGTGTCCCGTTTTCGGGGTTCACTTCAAACCGTACACGGCGTTTTTTATACCATCATATTTAAATACTCTTTTAACTTTTCATCTGCATTCATTTCACTTTGTTTATACTCACTTAGCGCTTGCAGTACGAAATCATACTGTTCTAAAATATAACTTTCTAATTTCAGGACGTCCTCTAAGCTATTAAGCATAATTCTCGTATTACCAACTTCACTTTTTAACGCCGGTTCACAATTTAAACTCGTACATATTTCTTTCACATCAGCTTCTAATATCTCTGTTAATACGTATTTCTTTCGCCCTTTTACTTTTACTCTCATAACTGGATAAAAAGCTTTTATATCTAAATAACTTCCTACATTCATGCAACGAACCCATTCGATATCACGTTTATTTCGTACAAGCATCTTTTTTACTGCTTCATATACTGCTGTTTCATCAAGTACTTCCGTATCCGATTTCCTGTTTGTTTCTTCTTCAATAGATGCACATTTTTGATAAACAGCTGCACACGTAATACAATCATCAAATGCATTATGAGAACTTAAACGAATGCCAAGCATTCGCTTTAACGTTTCAAGTTTATGATTAGGCGCGTGCTTCATATATTTCTTTGCTAAAAACACAGTGTCAATCACTTTATTTTTAGGCTCAGGCAGCCCAAGCATATTTACATTGCTTTTCAAAAAACGCATATCAAAAGATGCATTATGAGCGACAATTACATTTGTATGTAAAAATGCTAAAAATAAAGGTAATACTTCTTCAATCGTCGGTGCATCTGAAACACGATAATTTGTAATACCTGTTAAACTCGTTATTCGGTCCGGAATTGAACGCTCTGGATTCACATAGGAAACAAACTGATCTACTAGTTTATGATTACGATATTTCACTGCTGCGACTTGAATAATTTTATCATTATAAGGGTTAAATCCTGTTGTTTCAAAATCAATTACAACATAATCTAACGGTAAGGATATATTCCCCACTCCATACACTCCTTTATCTCTAAACGTTTATATTTCTTTTATCATAACATGCTGCTATCACTACGTGAAAAAGAAAAGGCAGAAATGGTAACTTTCCACTTCTACCTTTTCACCGTTATTTTAATTTAGCAATCCGTTTCTCCATCTCTTTTTGTGTCATCGGTCCAATGAACTTATCTTGAATGACACCTTTCGTATCTATAAAATACGAAGTTGGGATCGTAATTACTTTATAGGCTGTCGTTACATCAATATTCTTGTCCAATAAAATAGGAAAAGTAATTCCTTTTTCCTTAGCAAAATTACTTACCTTTTCTATACCCCCACCTTTTTCTGAAGGCGTATAATTTATTGCTAAAATTTCTACGTTTTCTTTATGTTCTTTATAGAAAGCCTCCATATCAGGCATTTCTTGCTGGCAAGGCCCACACCACGTTGCCCAAAAGTTTACAATCACTTTCTTTCCTTTTAAATCCGATAACTTTACATTCGTTCCATCTAACTTCGCTAATGTAAAGTTCGGGGCACTCTTCCCTATTTCAATACCATTACTTGCAATCATCTCTTTCATAACAGCTTCACTTTTTTCTTGCTTCCCTTGTACCACCTGATCGTTTTTACCAAACTGTTCATACGCTGCATATCCGGCTAAACAAAGTAACACTACAATAATCGTAAACTTCCGCCACATTTTATATCACCCTAACGTGTTTGTCTTCTTATAACTTAATTAACAAAATACTATATATCTTATTTTAGCTTATACGGACGAGCTTGGAAATATTCACAGTCGAAATAATCGGAATATTTGTAATTTAAATGAAATATTTACCTTTATATCATATAATTAGAAATATATACAAAAACTGCGAGGTGATATGTATTTTACAATTGCTAATTAACCCTTTCACTTTCGTTTTTTTCACTTTACCATTACTATGTATTTGTTTGAGCAGTTTGCTATACAAATTTAAATGGGCTGCTATTATTATTTCTTTTACTGTCCCGTTTATATTTTTCATTATCGTTTCTGAATTTGACATACACCTAGCTTTACAAAGCTTTGATACTTGGATCATTTTTAGTGCTGTTTATTCTGTACTTTCCTACATAACGGCAGCATTAATAAGAAGAAAACTCCACATATAGAAATTTCAAAAAGGAGGATGTTTTTATGAACTTATTTGAAAAAATACTATTATATATTCTTAGTTTTATATTTTCCCCAATCGGCATTATTACTTGGATCATCTCGCTCTTCAGTAAAGATCCTGAAGAAAGGCAAGTGGGACGTATTTGCCTCTATATCGCTTTAATCTCATTTATCCTATTAGCCGGCCTTGGTTTTCTTAGTTTCTTCACGACGACTATGACTACCACTACTATACAGAAGTTATAGAAAGGATGATTATTTTGGGAGAACATCCTATAAGTAAAGAACTTCGTTATATACGGATATGTTTAGTTGTTTTAGTAATTGTTCTTTTATTTTTCAATAGTAAAAAAGTCGTTGAAATTTCTACAAATCATGATTCTACAGAAAATGTTTCGACCAGTAATATGACACAGATTGCTGAAAATACATTCGCTATTCAAGAATATAACCCCTCTCTAAGTAGCGAACATACGGTCAAAATTTTCAAATATAATCCAGATACAAACCAACTTACTCTGGTGAAAGAGTTTAGTACTAACGATACTGAGTCTTATACGTATCAACTTAATACGAGTGAATAAAGATAAGAGCACTATGTCGCTCTTATCTTTTTATTAACATCTTTTTGAAAAATGACTTATATGTTAGTAATTCTTTAGGATTCCCACATTCCACAACACTTCCATTATTCATGACAACAACCCGATCCGCTATCATCGCCCTCTCAACATCATGTGTTGTCACAACTCTCGTTACATTTCTTCCTAGCCCTTTAAGCATATTCCAAACTAATTCTTGATTATCCGGATCTAATCCAGCAGTCGGTTCATCTAAAATAATAAGATTCGGATTTGAACCTATTGCTCGCAATAATGCAAGACGTTTTCTTTCTCCTCCCGAAAACTCTTCACCACTTTTATGTAGTACAGTTTGAATCCCCCCAGATAAATCTCTAATAATTGGTTTCACATTTACAAGTTCAATATTTTTTTCTAATCGATCTTCTAAATACTCTTCTCCGAAATACATATTCTCTTTTACTGTCGTCCGAAAGAAACGAGGTTCTTGCCACACTGTAGTCATACGTACCTCATTACCATAGTAAACAATGCTACCGCTAGATGGTTTATACAAACCTGTCATTAATTTTAAAAGCGTTGTTTTTCCTGCACCACTTTCCCCCACAATAATAACGAGTTCACCAGGATGAATTTGCAAATCGATATTCTTAATTCTGCATTTTTCTCCATCACTTTCCTGAAATGAAACATTTGTTACCGTCATCCCCATCGCTCTTTCTCGACTACTATCTGCCCCTCGTTTATTTAAAAAGGAAAAAACTCTATTTGCCGAAGCGACTGCAACTTGTGTCATCATTAATAAATCGCCAACGTAACGAACTGGAAAAAAGAGCATTTCAATTGTAGCTAATACCGCAACAAGTGAGCCAACTTCCATTTCCCCCTTCATTATTTTCTGCGCACCTATAATGAGAACAACGATATATGCTCCTGTTTCAATCATTGTTCCAACTACTCCAATGCAGTGTTGCATCATCGTCTTCTTTACTTCTGTTTTATAAGATTGTGCTGTTACTCCTTTAAATAAGCTAATAGCCCACTTTTCTTTTTGCAAACTACGTAAATCTTGTGCTCCTTTTACAAACTGTGCCACCATCTCTACAACACTTGATTGATTATTTTGAGCAACGCTTGCAATATTTCTTACCCTTTTCCCCATCACCACCGGAACCGTTGCACTTAAAAATAAAAACGGAGTTACCCACAATATAAACTTCATATCTATATGTTGTAGTGCTATGAACGCACCTATAAATTGCGCAACGGCGTGTATATATTCTATTAATATAGAACCATACAATCTGACCCAGTTTGGAATATCAGACACAACTAACGTCTCTAACTCTCCTTGTTTAATCTTCTCACTCTCTTCAAACGGTAATGAGAAAAAATGACGTAATACATCTATACGTTTCTTTCGCAATATTCGTTGACTTGCTTTAGAGCTTACATAATCAAATGAAAGATTGTTGATCCACATCAACAATCGGCTAGCTGCAAATAGAATAATGTAAAGGTACGCCTCCTTTAACTCCCGTTGAATAAGGTTATCTACAATTAATCCCATTAAAATCGGTCTAGATAAGTTTAAAATAGCTGCGAAGGATCCACTGCATACAGCTGCTATTACTAACATTTTTTCTTTCTGTAACGGTAACAATATTCTTTTATATTTTTTCATGACCTTTCCTCCATTTTTTAAAGTAAAAAGAAAGGGATGAAACCAAATGGTTTCATCCCTTTTCATAAAATAAGGAAGCTAACAGTTGTTAGCTTCCTTATCGTTCATTTCAATTATTTAGTTCGACACTTTAGACTCTTCAATTTTCTCACGAAGAACCATTTGTAAGATACCACCGTGACGGTAGTAGTCAATTTCAACTTCACTATCGAAACGAGCTACTACTTCAAATTGTTTTTCGTTGCCATCTGCATCAGTTGCAACTACTTTTACAAGATCGCGTGGTCTAACTGTTTTGTCAATTTGAATTTCAAATGACTCGTTACCAACAAGACCTAATGTTTCAGCGCTTTCGCCATCTTTAAATTGAAGTGGTAATACACCCATTAACACTAAGTTACTGCGGTGAATACGTTCGAAGCTTTCTGCGATTACTGCTTTAATACCTAATAAGTTTGTACCTTTCGCAGCCCAGTCACGAGAACTTCCCATACCGTAATCTTTACCAGCAACAACTAGAAGGCCTGTGCCCTCTTCTTTATATTTCATAGCAGCATCATAGATAGATGTTACTTCACCAGTTGGCCAATGTGTTGTATATCCGCCTTCTGTTCCTGGTGCGATTTGGTTTTTAATACGGATGTTCGCGAATGTACCACGCATCATAACTTCATGGTTACCACGACGAGAACCGTAAGAGTTGAAGTCAACTGGTTGTACGCCGTTTTCTAATAAGTAACGTCCAGCTGGCGTGTGCTTACCGATTGAACCTGCTGGTGAAATGTGGTCTGTCGTTACAGAATCACCAAATTTACCAACTATGCGTAAGCCTGATAACGTTTCAACTTCACCTGGCTCTTTTGATAAACCTTCAAAGAATGGTGGGTTTTGAATATAAGTTGAATCATTATCCCAAGTATATAGAGCTTCATTTGAAGTTTGGATTTCGTTCCAACGCTCATTGCTGTTAAATACTTGTGCATATTCTTTCTTGAACAGTTCAGATGTAACAACACTTTGAACTACATCTTCAATTTCTTTAGCTGATGGCCAAATATCGTTGAAGTATACAGCATTGCCATTTGCATCTTTACCGATTTCATCATTTTTCAGGTCAATATCAACAGTACCTGCAAGTGCATATGCCACAACAAGTGGTGGTGATGCTAAGTAGTTTGCTTTTACAAGCGGGTGAATACGACCTTCAAAGTTACGGTTACCAGATAAAACAGATGTTACTAATAAATCGTTTGCTGCGATTGCTTCTTCTAATTCCTCTGCTAATGGACCAGAGTTACCGATACAAGTCGTACAGCCGTAACCAACTGTTTGGAAACCTAATTGATCTAAATATGTTGTTAAACCTGATTTATCTAAGTACTCAGTAACAACTTTAGATCCTGGTGCTAATGATGTTTTTACGTACTCAGGTACTACAAGTCCTTTTTCAATTGCTTTCTTCGCAACTAGACCTGCCCCAATTAATACGTATGGGTTTGATGTATTTGTACAGCTTGTAATTGCAGCGATTGCAATTGCACCTGTTTTCATCGTTACTTCTTTATCTTCTAATGTAACCTTCACTTCTTTATCGAACTCTTGCTCATTAAATCCAAGTCCTTGTGTTCCAACTGGTGCTACAACAGCTTTGTGGAACGCATCTTTCATATCTGAAAGTGGAATTAAATCTTGTGGGCGTTTCGGTCCAGAAAGGTTAGATTCAATTGTATTTAAATCAATTTCAACAAGATCAGTGTAAATTGGATCTTTGCTGTCCTCTGTATAGAATAAGCCGTTCGCTTTACAGTATTCTTCCACAACGCGAATTTGCTCTTCATCTCTACCTGTTAAACGTAAGTATTCTAATGAAATATCGTCGATTGGGAAGAATCCACAAGTTGCGCCATATTCTGGTGCCATGTTTGAAATTGTTGCACGGTCAGCTAAAGGCATGCTCTTTAGTCCATTACCGAAGAACTCAACGAATTTACCAACTACACCTTTTTGACGTAATACTTGTGTTACTTTTAATGCAACGTCTGTTGCTGTAGTACCACTTGGAAGTGTACCAGTTAATTTCACACCGATTACTTCAGGTACTGGGAAGTATGAAGGCTGTCCAAGCATTCCTGCTTCTGCTTCAATACCACCAACGCCCCATCCAAGAACGCCGATACCGTTAATCATTGTTGTATGTGAGTCTGTTCCAACTAATGAATCTGGGTATGCAACTAAGTCACCTTCAGCATTTTTCACAGCATGAACAACTGGCGCTAAATATTCAAGGTTTACTTGGTGTACAATACCTGTAGCTGGTGGAACTGCACGGTAGTTATCAAATGATTTTTGTGCCCAGCTTAAAAATTTATAACGTTCTTCATTACGTTTAAACTCTAAGTCCATGTTGAATGCAAGCGCGTCTGCCGTACCCGCTCTATCAACCTGTACAGAGTGGTCAATTACAAGGTCTACAGTAATTTCTGGATTAATTTTATCAGGATCCCCACCCATATCTGCCATTGCTTTACGAAGCGAAGCCAAATCTACAACAGCTGGTACACCAGTGAAATCTTGTAAAATTACACGAGATGGTTTAAATGGAACATCGATATCTTGCACATCTTTCGTTCCCCATTTCGCTAAATTTGTAACATGCTCTTCTGTAATTACACGTCCGTCTACTTGACGAAGTACTGATTCAAGTAAAACTTTCACGGAATATGGTAATTGAGATACGTTGCCAACCCCTGCGTTTTCAAGCGCTTTCAAATCATAATAATGATACGTTTTTCCATCTAATTCAAAAGTTGCACGTGATTGAAATGGATTATGTTTGACCATTATGTTTCCCCCCTGTTAAACGTGACTAAGTTGTCTGAATATAAAATGTAGACAAACTTTTCAATACCTTACGATAATATCTTATTACAACTTTCTAAATAAGTAAATAATAAGAAACTTATAGATTATCATAAGTTTTCTTTATGTTTCTAAATTCGAATAATGTTCATGCTCCTTATGAATACTATTATCATAAAGTAAAGTGCTCTATGAGCGCTTTGCTTACAGTTCATACATACTATGAACTGCTTATCATTCAACACACAAAAAATGTTATAGAGGTGAAATAAAATGGGTAAAAGAAAAGCAAATCATACTATTTCAGGAATGAATACGGCATCTGCACAAGGACAAGGTGCTGGTTACAATGAAGAATTTGCAAACGAGCCTTTAACTCCAGCAGAGCGACAAAATAATAAGAAACGTAAAAAGAACCAGTAACGAAAAATCCCAAAAGGTCCATTTCCTTTTGGGATTTTTTCTAATGTTTATAACGTAGTAATTCTGAAACCGTTACAAATCGATAGCCTTGCTTTTTCAGCTCAGGTAAAATTTTTGCTAATGCTGCTACTGTTTGACTACGATCATTTCCTCCATCATGTAACAATACAATATCTCCACTTTTAGCATTTTTCACTACATGATTTACAATGGATTCAACCCCTGGATTTGCCCAATCACGCGGGTCTTGATGCCACGACCATAGAACCGTTTGATAACCCGCTTCTTTCGCGGTTTTAAATACAGCATCGTTAATATATCCGCCAGGTGGACGGAATAGCAAAGGTTCTTTCACCCATTTTTTAAAATATTTCTTCCCATCTAAAATATCATTTTCTAATTTTTCGTCTGATGAATTACTCGCATACAAATGATTCATCGTATGGTTTCCAATTTCATGTCCCTCTTTTAACACTTCTTTCACTAAATATGGATTACGCTGCACTCGAAATCCAATCATAAAAAATGTCGCTTCTGCTTTATATTGACGTAATAAATGTAAAACTTGTGGTGTATAAGTTGGATCTGGTCCATCATCAAATGTAATGGCAATAATCTTTTCATTATTAGGTACTTCCCACGTTACATAGCCCGTTGGTTCTAGCTCTTTTCTGAGCAACATTTTCGCTTCCACTTTTTCAACTTGAAATATATGTACTGCGCATAATAAACAAAAAACGAATAGAAAAATCTTCTGTTTTAGCATAACGTTCGTCAAAGTAATAAGGTTGTCGAATACACAACAATCTCATTTACTTTTCTAATTGATCTACATTTCGCATAATGTTTTGGAGATTATTTTCGTATTGCTCAAGTTGTGGGCGTTGTGTTTCCGAAGCTACTTCTAATGCATTTTGAATTTGTTCATACGCTTCCTGAACCTCTTGGCGTAACTCTTTTAAATCATGACCGTAGTTTGGATCATTTTTCACAATGTTATTAAATGCGTTTTCTGCTTGTGTAACTCCTTGCTGCGCTGCTTGAAAAGCTTGTTGTTTATCTTTATGATATGGCACTATATAATCCCCTTTCCATAATAGTTAGTCCCATTTATCTTTACCTTTTTTTCTAAAAACATTCTCGTATAAATTTGCAAACTTCTCTCATTCTAAAGAGAAAGAGGAGGTGTCACCTACAATGGGAAAAAACAATCGTGAAGCAAAAGAAAAAAAAGGACAACCTGAACCATTAAGCGGATCTCATAAAGTAAAAAACCGTAACCATTCACGTCAAAAGAATCATGCACATCATGATATGTAAAACAAAAGGTTCACACTAGCTACCTTTGCCACATACAATGTTTATATTTTTCCATTTATTCTTCACCCCTACTTCATTCATGCATAACATAGTATGAATTGAGATTTTACGGAGGGTGTCTTACATGGGCAAGAAAAAGAAGGATTGTCTTTTTCATGTTGATGGTTTCGAAGAATGGATGGATCAATTTTGTTCTGATTCTTGTAGTAACTTTAGTTTTCCAAATCAAATTCATATTGACCTTTGTGAAACTGAACAAGAGTACATTTTGGAAACAGATGTACCAAATGTATCCGAACAAAATGTAGTTATTAAAAAGATGGAGACAGGCCTAAATATTTGTATACTTCATAATAATAGTTCTTTGCAGCGGATCATTCCTTTACCCGCTACTATTATTTATAAGAAGATGCTAGCCTGCTTAGAGAATGGATATTTAGCCATTCATATTTCGAAAAATGAAGTTGCTAATAAACATGAAGAAAAAGTTCTTTTTCAAATTGAGAATTAAAATAAAGTAAAACTTTAATCAATGGAAGTTTTACTGCCCGCAAATAGCGGGATAAATACAAAAATAAGCCCCAGCCGTCTACTGGGGCTTATTTCACTTCGCATGTAATTCTAAATTACAATTTTTATCATCTCTTTTTTTCAATAAACCTTTTGTAACTAAAAGTACAGGAAATGCTACAGTTGAAAATATAGCTAGCGCTGAAAAGACAATAAATCCATTTTGATACCCGTAGTAATCGAGAAGTACTCCCCCAAGCCATGGACCAATTACTGCTCCAATTCCTGAAAATCCCATTGCTCCAAAATATGTGCCTTTTAAATGTGAAACAGCTATACCATCTATAAATACATCCGTCATTGAAAACATGAGAACTTCTCCAATGGTAAAAATAATTGTGCAAATAGCAGCACCTAGTATAGATTCTACTATTCCAAATCCAAACAATCCTCCGCTCACAAATAAAGTTCCAACCATAATGGATACTAACGGTGTATACTTTTTACACATTTGAATAACAGGGTATTGAATTACGACTACAACAATCGCATTTAAAGCTAACATATATGAAAATAATCTCACTCCATCCTGAAATATATGTGCATTTGCAAAATATTGAGATACTGTTGTCGTTAAGTGAGAAAAACCACAATTACTCAAAATAATACCAACTAATGCAACTAAAAATACGACATCCTTTCGCAAAATACGAATTGCATTTAACATTGTGACAGGCTTTTCTGTATTTACTTTCTTTTTTTCAATTGGATACTTCTTAAATTGGAACGCTAATATAGCTGTATATAGAATGTATACTCCAGCTGCTACTAAAAACGGAATTGTTGATTTTGCGCTTCCAATTTGCAATCCGACAAGTGGGCCAATTGCTACTCCAACATTGATTGCACCGTAACGCAAATTATATACGAGTAAACGATACTCTGGTTTCGTTAAATCTGATAATAATGCTCTTGACGTCGGTTCAAAAAAGGACCTACATAATCCATTCAAAGCATTTAATAAAAAGAAACTTAAAACATGATCTGCAAGTGAAAAACCTATGAATACAAATACCCAAACGATCATGGACCATATTATAATCATATTTCGGCCGAACCGATCCGATAAATTCCCTCCGATAAAACTAGCAAACACTCCAACAAGTGCACTCGTTCCAATAATAGCACCAGTCATTCCAGCTGATACACCTTTAACAGTCGTTAAATAAATCGCTAAAAAAGGGATACTCATTGACGTGGCAAACCTCGCAAATAAAGTCCCTATTATAATTGTCATTCCTAACGGATGAATATTTTGTAACTTCCCTTTCATCTAAAAAAACCTTCTCTCCTATTCTTACATAAAAAAAGAAAGCAAAGGTTCTGCTTTCTTTTCCCTTTTTATACTTGAGCTGTTGATACTCGAGTTGTTCTCGTTATATCCATATCTATGCCGTATGTAAACTGTAATTCTTTACAAACATCTTTAATTAAAATTACGACATTGTATTTCTCATTAAATTGTAAAACGATACTTTCTACTTCTTCATATGTATACTTATATTCCCCTGTAATGACACTTTTTAGATCAAAGCATTCATTTATACAAAGTTGCACAAGTAGCTGGTCATATTTCTCTATTACATCTTCTTTCTTCCACAGTACCTCTTTTACGTATAACCGATCGAACTTCACACTTTCTCGATTACAGTCCGTTAAAATCCGGGTCATTTCATTTAATTCTCGATACAATTCAGAAATATTTTTGCTTAAACTAAGTAGTTTATCTACGCCGTTTTCATATAACATATTCATTCCACCCCCGCATTTTCTTTTTCTTATTATAGCAAGAAAATTCTAAAAATAGTTTCTTTCTTCTGAAATATTAGGAAACTAATTTCAATTGCTTTACAATGAAACTATTGAACACGAAAGGGGAAAGAAAATTGAAGCAAAAATTATATTACACTGACGCTTATAAGAAAGACTTTACTACTAAAATTATAAAGCAAGATTATGATAAAGACGGTAACTTATACGTTGTTTTAAACGAAACAGCATTTTATCCGACAGGTGGCGGGCAGCCCCATGATACTGGAACTTTAAATGGCATTGCAGTAAACGATGTTGAAGAAGTCGATGAAGAAATCCGCCACTTCATTACAGAACAATTACATACAGAAGAAGTTGAAGGTAAAATCAATTGGGAACGCCGTTTTGATCATATGCAGCAACATGCAGCTCAGCACATTTTATCCGCTGCTTTTTGGGACCATTTTAATATACCTACAATTGGATTCCATCTTGGGAAAGAAACGGTAACAATTGATTTAGAAACAGAAAATCTGCATGCAGAAACAGTTGAAAAAGCAGTACAAATTGCAAACAAAATTGTTTTTGAAAACCATCCAATCCGCATCCAGTGGATGAACTTAGAAGAAGCGAAAACATTGCCCCTTCGTAAAGAACCGACTTTAACAGAAAATATACGTGTTGTTATAATTGAAAACTTCGACTACAACGGCTGTGGCGGAACACATCCGAAATATACAGGTGAAGTAGGTCCTATTCAAGTAGTAGGATGGGAGCGTAATAAAGGTGGCATAAGATTAACGTTTATCGCTGGCTGGCGCACACTTAAATTAATGGGGCAACAGCAACAAATTATAAAAGATGTTTCTAAACAATTAAACAGTAGCGAGAATGATATTCCAGCAAAAGTAGCACAACTTCTCACCTCTCAAAAAGAAAACGAAAAAACAATACAAACAATGAATGAAAAATTATTATATGCAGAAGCAAACGAACTACTGCAACAGCCTTCAGAAATACATGCTGGCATACTTATTTCTAAAGTATTTACAAATCGTTCTATGCAAGAAATCGCAAAGCTTTCTGCTATTATTACAGAACAACAAGAGCATGCCATTACATATTTCGTTATTGAAAATGAGGACAAATTACAATGTATTCTCGCTTGCGGAAAAACAGTCACACTGGATATGAACGCACTTTTAAAAGACGCTCTTCCTGCTATTGAAGGAAAAGGTGGCGGAAATAAAAAGAGTGCGCGCGGCGGCGGAAAAGCGGTTATGACCGGAGAAGAGTTTTTAAACCAACTTGTTTCTTCTTTACAGTCAGCTGTGTAAAACATGTTTATAAAGGATAGCTAACAGCTATCCTTCAACTATATTTACAAACCAATATTTCGTTTCAATCCTTGATAACTCCCTGCATTTGCAAACCCTTCATTTACCAGTTTTATAAAAGTTTCCGAAAAACCATAATGACTTAATTCGTTAATCGGTACCATTTGCACATCATGAATCGGATTATGATCGAACTCGTTAGAAGGTAGCGTAATTTCACCTTCAATCTTTTCAAGCAGAAATGTAATATGTAATAAAGATGGACTAGCATCTGGTTTATCACAAACATAGAGTAGCTTCTTAATTTTAACTTCTAATCCTGTTTCTTCTCTCATTTCTCGAATCATCGCTTCTTCTAACATTTCACCATTCTCCATCCTTCCTCCAGGTAAAGACCAATCGCGATTAGCAACTTTTTGCTTTACTAGCAATACTTTTTCATCTTCAATTAAAATTCCCGTAACACGAACTTGCATTACATTTTCCATATGTAATCTCCTCTTCCTGTTATATTTACAAATTAATCCTTCCACAAAAAGAACGTATGTTTTATAATTAAAGAAAATTATGGAAGAAAGAAGTTGTTACATTCATGCGTCCAACTTTAACAAAATTTATATCACTTGAAGATTTCCAAAACTATTATTGGTTAAAAGCAGAACTGCAAACATTTTGCCGTGAGCATGGTTTGCCAGCTAGTGGCTCTAAGATTGAAATAACTGAGCGTATCTCACATTATTTACATACTGGTAAAATATTAAAAAACAGCTCTAGTCAAAAGGTGAGTAAAGCTTCCCTCTCTTATAAAGAACTTTCTCTTCAAACGATTATTACTAACAATCACCGCTGTAGCGAAGATGTTCGTGCTTTTTTCAAAGAAAAAATCGGAGCAAACTTCCGTTTTACAGTAGCTCTTCAAAAATTTTTTAAAGAGAATGTTGGAAAAACATATGAAGACGCGATAACGTTTTGGTATGAAGAAAACGAACGAAAAAAAGATCCTACTTATAAAACAACTATTAGCGCGCAGTTTGAATACAATCGCTTTACTCGCGACTTTTTCGAAGATCCAAATAACAACGGCAGATCAAAAGCTGATGCTATCGCTGCTTGGAATGAAATAAAAGCAAAACCTGGTAGTAATGCTTATGTTCCTCAAAAAGTAGAAAACTAGTTCTTTTCTAGTCTTCTACTTTTTCAAATAATAGCGCTAACCCTATTCCACCACCAATTCCTAACGTCGCAATTCCATATTTCATATGCTCTCTTTGCGCTTGATAAAACAAACGTGTTACAAGCATAGCACCAGATGCACCGTACGGATGACCGAGCGCAATTGCCCCGCCATTTACATTTAATTTTTCGAAAGGAATTTGTAACTCCTTTGCACAAGCTACAACTTTTGAGGCGAATGCCTCATTCATTTCAAAATAATCGATGTCTTCTATTTTCACATTCATTTCGTTTAATAATTTGTTCACCGCAAATATCGGCCCCGTCCCCGGAAGCTTTGGATCCACTCCAACTACAGCACTACGGACGAAACGAAGAACAGGCTTGTATCCTAGTTTTCTGGCTTGTCCCTCTTCCATTACAAGAACGGCACATCCTCCATCATTTACACCGCACGAATTACCTGCCGTTACTGTACCATTTTGTAAAAATACGGGCTTTGTTCTTTTAATCATTCTTTCATACTTCATTTCTCGTTTTATAGCTTCGTCAAAAGAGCCATTACACGTAAGTATTTCATCTTGTAAATATCCATTTTCTACTGCTTGCAGTGTCCGTTTATAACTAAGACAAGCGTATTCGTCTTGCATTTCTCGCGTTATTTTATAGCGCTCTGCAACATATTCAGCCGCTATCCCCATATTAGGATCTCCAATTGTTTCTGGTGAAAATCGCGCTCTATTTTGAAAAGGTGATGTACTTGTACTCTCTACTCCTCCTGCAATATAACAAGTACCTGCCCCGCCTTGAATGAAATGACATGCGGTGCGAATAGCTTCCAATCCAGCACCACATTGCCGATCAATTGTTACACCAGGAATATGATAGCCAAGTCCTGCCTCTAAAGCAGATAATCTCGCAACATTCCCTCCTGGTCCAACAACATTACCTAATATGACATCGTCTATTTCTCTCTCAATTCCTTTACTTAAAAACGTAAGAAGCGGCGCTGCTAATTGCTGAACTTCATAATCTTTAAACATCCCATTCTTCTTACCAATGGGCGTCCTTTTCGCTTCTACAATAACCGCTCTATTCATATATCTTCTCCCGGTTTTCAATCATATTTTTTGCTGCAATACGAGCGATTTTCCCGCTGTCTGTATACGGTATTTCATCTACAAAATACCATTCTTTCGGTATTTTAAACGAGGATAATCGTTGTAAGCAAAAACTTTTTAATTGTTGCTTCGTAGCACTTCCTTTTACGATGGCGACAGGTTTTTCAACCCAATAACTATCTTTCACACCAACTACAACTATTTCATCAACGGCTGGATGCTCATGTAATACACTTTCTATTTCTTCTGGAAAAATATTAATTCCTCCAAATAAAATCATATTCTTCTCTCTGCCGACAATATAAATAAAGCCTTCCTCATCTTCATAACCTACATCTCGTACTGTCATCCAGCCATCTTCAGTCAACTCTGGAACTAAAACCTTATCCAATATGTATCCCATAAAAAACTGATCACTATTCACATAAACAGTTCCAATCTCGCCTTTTTGTACTTCTTCTCCTGCTTCATTACATATTCGAACTTGCACATTGTGACAAGGTTTTCCTACTGAATTTGGCCTTCTATCGCTCTCTTCATCAACTAGTGCTGTTACAAAACTTAGTTCCGATGCACCGTAAAATTCATATTTTCGTGCATAAGGAAATATACTCTTTATTTTTTCTTTCGCTTCAGCTTCCCATTTCGCTCCTGACGAAATAATTTTCATTTCATTTTCTATTACTCTGTTTTCTTTATATAAAGATTCTAGCATTGTCGGAACTGTATACATGACCGAGATATGTTCCATTTCTAACTTATCCAACACTTGATCTGGAATAAACTTTCTCATAACGTGCACCGTTTGCCCTACATATAATGCACTTATTGCGCCATATAAGAAAAGAGAATGAACGAGCGTCCCAGCTATTAAAATAGAATCTTCTTTTTTCATATGAAAGTCCTGTATATTGCAATCAAAACTATGAACCCATGATTGTTGCGCCCGTAAAAATGCTTTCGCCTTCCCAGTCGATCCTGATGTAAATCCCATATAGAACGGAGCATTTTGTACATTTTTTACAGGATAATATGTAGGCAGGTAGTTCTCTATCATACGTTTCCACTCATCAATTTCTATTACTCTTTCTTCTTCACCAGGTAGATCATTTACCTTATATCGCTCTGTCACAATCACATCCGGATTACTGATTGCAATTCTTTCTTTGAGCTCATCCTGTTTCCACTTTATATCTAATGGCACACAAACCCATCCAGCCATAGCAGCACCAGCAAATAGTTGTAAAAATTCTATACTATTCTCTAATACAATTGCTATCGTTTTATTCTTCGATTCTTTTTCATTCAACCAGTTTGCTACTTTACACACTGACTCAAACCATTCTTTATATGTTAAAATTCGATCATTTTCCTTTATCGCTATTTTATTTGATTGTATAGAGAGATGTTTTTTATATTCTTTTGTAATTCCCATATAAGTTGTCCTTTCTCTACAAAATAATAAAAAGAAACACGCAATGAACGTGTTTCTTCTCTTTCTTATCCTGCATTTGTATATTTTCCGCTCTTTAGAGCAGGCGTAATAATATGTTTCAATGAACGATGTAATTTCGTTACAAGAATCGCTGCTATAATCGCTTTTATGCAATCACCTGGTAAAAATACGGCACTTACTTTCATCGTCTGCCATATAGAAACATCCATAAAGAAAGCTTGTACAATAATACCAAATACATAAACTACGAAAATACCACCAATTATATTAATACATAATACCTTTATTATAGAAACTTCACGTAAACGCTCAATTAAATAACCAATAACAAACGCTCCAACGATATAACCAAGTAAATACCCTGCACTTGGTCCAACAAATACACCTGGACCACCGCGTCCACCAGCAAGTAATGGCGCTCCTACTCCTACAATAAGTAAGAAAATAAGCTGACTTAATGCACCAAGACGTGAGCCTAACAACCCACCAGCAAGCATAACACCAAGTGATTGTAACGTAATTGGAACTGGTGTAATAGAAAGAGCAATTGGAGGTATTAACCCTAACACTCCCATAATAGAACTAAATAAAGCGACGAAAACTAAGTTTTTTGTATTCATATTTGCTTCTCCTATTTGTAAACTTAAAATGATTTTTAGATAACATATTATAGGAGTTATATTATCTTTCTATTTTGCCTTTGTCAACTTATTTTAAATATAGGTTTACAAATGTTTTTCAATTATTTCTCTTTATGCAAATGCTCAAGTTCTTTTCGAAGCGCCTGTTTTAAAAACTTCCCAACAGATGTTTTCGGTATTTCTTTCATAAATATAATATCGTCTGGTAGCCACCACTTCGCAAACTGTGGTTTTAAAAACTCATATATTTCTTCTTTTTTTACTGTACTATTTTTCTTTTGAACAACGCAGGCAACTGGTCGCTCTTGCCACTGCGGATGAGGAACCGCAACGACAGCTGCTTCAAATATAGCATCATGTGCCATTAATGCATTTTCAAGATCCACTGAAGAAATCCATTCTCCCCCGCTTTTAATAACATCTTTCGTACGGTCAACAATTTTCACGCAGCCTTCTTCATCAACTGTAACAACATCACCAGTATATAACCAACCGTCTCGGAATCCTTCGACAGTACGATCATCGTTATAATAGCTTTCAGCGATCCAAGGTGCTCGTAAACATAACTCTCCCATCTCAGTACCATCCCACTTCACTTCACCGTTTGTACCGACTACTTTCATCTCTACACCAGGGACAAGATATCCTTGTTTTGAGCGGATTTCTAATTGCTCTTCATATGATAATTCTGTTTCATAACTTTTTAAACGTGCAAGTGTTACGAGTGGGCTTGTTTCAGTCATACCATATGCATGTACGAAAGGAACATTATATTTTTGTTCAAATGCTTTAATAACGCTTTTCGGTGCAGCAGCACCACCGCATAATATTCTCGTTATACTAGATAAATCGTAACTATTATTTTCTAATTCTTGTAATACACCGAGCCAAATTGTCGGCACACCTGCTGCTATCGTTACTTTTTCAGCTTGAATCATCTCTAATAAAATTTTTGGCGTAAACATTGGTCCTGGCAGAACTTGTTTAGTTCCAAACCAAGTAGCTGCAAAAGGAAGCCCCCAAGCGTTCACATGGAACATCGGTACAATCGCCATTGCCGCATCACTTTCCGATAAAGCAGCTGTATCCGCTAAACCGAGTGCCATACAATGCAAAACAGTACTACGATGCGTATATACAACACCTTTTGGGTTTCCTGTAGTCGCTGACGTATAACACATACCAGCAGGTGTATTTTCATCAATACCTTTAACAAATTGGAAAGTTGGATCGCCTTCTTCTAATAGCTTTTCATAATGATATACAGGCTCCAGTGTAGTGTCTGGGAGTTCATCTTTATCAGTCATAATAATATAGGCTTGTACAGTTGATAATTCAGATTGAATTTTTTCAACGAGCGGTACGAGATCCTCATCAATAAGTAGAATTCGATCTTCTGCATGCTGAATAATGTATGAAATATGTTGAGGAGATAAACGAATATTAATTGTGTGTAAAACGGAAGCAATACCAGGAATAGCAAAATACGCTTCCACATGTCGATGATGATTCCACGCTAACGTTCCTATACGCTCGCCTTCTTTAATTCCTAATTTTTTTAACGAACTGGAAAGCCTTCTCGTCCTTTCACCTAACTGCTTATACGTTAACGTCGTAACTGTATCATGTGTCCGTGAAACAATTTCTTTCTTTGAAAACAGTTTTTCTGCTCTTTCCATCATGGAACTAATTGTTAGCGGTACATTCATCATCATATTGGTTACATCCCCCTTTAAAGCGTTTTCATTTTTCATTTATTATAACAGACTTCTACAAATGATTACGACATTTTTCTGTATTTTCTGAATTATTTCTTTGGAAATAATTCAGAACGATAAAAAACATGTTTTGAATACGTTGATTCGAAACATGTTTTTTATTCTTTATAAACTATCTACCTTTTTCCTTACTTTCTTTTTCATTTTAAAAATAAAACGATTACTGTATTCCTTATTTTCTACTAAAATTCGATATATCTCCCACACTCCTACAACACGGACAAAAAGATAGACTCCAATTGCAATCAGTACAACACAATACGGATAATACTGCACTAATTCTCCTGAAGTGATATGTTTTTCCTCAAACAAAAACGGTATTGCGCCTGCGGCTATAAAACAAAATCCAACAATCATCACTGCAGCATACTTCTTCTTAATAATCGCATATCTTTTTGTCAATTCTTTTAGAAAGTTTTGATCAAATAGTAGTTCTTCTTTTTTCAGTACATTGTATCGACTCTCTTCTATTGTTGCAGGTACCATCATTGATCCAATTCCAAGGACAGCAATGATAATGACAAGGAATGTTGACATTGTTGCATTTTCTTTAAATAATAAATACGGTATTGTAGATAAAATGAGCAAACTAAATCCTAACGCAATATATTTAGAATTTTTTTGCCCATACACTATATACCCTTCTGCCATTTCCTGACTTACATAATAGCCCTCCACATTTTCATTACTTTGCTCTGCAGTTTCTTTTAATAAATAGTCGAGTGATACTTCAAAAACATTTCCAATCATTATTAACTTTTCAGTTTCTGGAAAACCTTGACCGTTTTCCCATTTACTAACCGCTTGCCTTGTTGTGTTTAATTTTTCAGCTAATGCTTCTTGAGAAAGGCCCTTTTCCTTTCTTAATTTAAAAAGCTTTTCACCAAATCCCATATGTGTGTCCCCCTTTGTTTTCTTACCTAAATTGTATGTAAACATTGCCCTTATCTCTATCTTCCTGCGGTTGCACTTTGTCAACTTACGGTTGCGATTGTGTTAAATAGCGGTTTTGTATACGATTTAGCTAGTTTTCTTTTATGATTATGGTATGAATAAAAACACCTTATCTCAATAACCGATTATAACAATTAAAGGAAGTTTTTGCTATAAAAATACAAAAACCCCCTTATTCATTTAAAGGAGTTTTCGATATGAAATATTCCAAGAAGAACTAATTTTCTTTCTCATATTAATTCACAATTTCTTCTATACATTTTTGTATGTTGTGCAACTATTAATAAGCATCCCACACAGTATATGTTGTCATCTCTTTATATAAGGCATATTCATATATATGTAAAATATTACTCCTATTAACTTCCTTAATAAAAACACTTTTCAATAATCATAATGGCTTCTGCTTAAACTTTTCATAATGTCGTACTTTTAATAAAAGGATATTCCCGCAATCTGTACAAATATAAGCATCTACTGGTGAAGATGTGAACATCGTCTCCTTTTTCCGTATTTGTGCATATCCGACAAACTCACCTTCCCCTATGTTTTGAGAACCACAATTAGAGCATGTCTGCACGTCTTTCTGTTTCATGAGAGCACCACCTTTAATCTGTTTTCACTCCCTTCGACAATTCACTTCCATTTCCCTTCCAAAAAACCTCTTATTCTCTTACATTTCAACAGGAATCTCAAAACAAACATCGTATATGTACTATGAAATATATTAATTAACGGAGGAATTTTATGAGTACAATTATGACGCTCAATACAGCACAAGAAATAGAAAACGCAGAAATACATATGCTTTCTTCTAGATTAGTGATACTGCAAGCAACAAGTGGAAACCCAATGCAAATACAAATGAAAAAATTCGGGAACGCCACTGCCTTTTCATCAAAAATAATTGCTGGTCCTGCTTTTAATACCGTAAAAGGTACTACATTTACAAATACAGATGAGATAGATGAAATCATCTCTTATTATCAATCGCTACAAATCCCTTGTCGTTTTGAAATTACACCCGCTCAAGGTACAGCCGAATTATTTCAATACTTATCTCAAAAAGGTTTTTACCAATCGGGCTTCCATACCGCTTTATATAGTATACCGAGAAAGGATCCATCCCTGCTTCCTTCTAACATTTCAGTACGCCAACTGAAAGAAAGTGAATTTCACATTTTTGCAGACATATATGTACGTGGATTTAATATGCCATCCTTTACAAAAGATGGTGTCCGTCAAAATAACGAAATTCTCTACAATAAACCCGGCTGGCATTTTTTCATAGCCGAAGTTCAAAACACTCCTGCTAGTATAGGCGTTCTCTATATAAATAACGGTGTTGCTTCATTAGCTGCATCTGCTACTTTACCAGAATTTCAACGTAAAGGCTGTCATACTGCATTAATTCAAAAACGAATTGAAACAGCTATTGAATCCAATTGTAATTTAATAATTGGGCAAGCAAAGTTCGGTAGCGGCAGTCAAAATAATATGGAACGTGCCCATATGAAAATTGCTTATACAAAATCAATATGGACTACAAAAGAAATATAATTAACATTCTTTCTCCTTTCATTACAATCTTATACATTCTATGACAATTCCTTTTCTATCCTATTAATCATTTGAATATTCACACTAGATTTGTTACGCTATTACTAGATACATCATTCAACTTGCAATATGAAAAGAGAATTCTAATCAAACTACAAGGAGGAGAAATGTATGACTAAACATGATCATGGTTTAAAAGAAAAAGTAGAAGGTGCTATTGATAAAGTAAAAGGCGAAGTAAAAGAAGTTGTTGGGAAAGTAACTGATAATAAGAAATTACAAGCTGAAGGAAAATGGGATAAAGTGAAAGGCACTGCTAAAGATACTGTAGGTAATGTAAAAGAGAAAGTTCATGAATATAAAGAGCATAGAGAGAATAAATAAAAAAGAACCAGGATGTATGGTTGGGCAAGTAGTGAGTTACTAAAGTTTGTATTTTATATTTGCCGATAAAATTATGTTAAAACGACAAATAGATGCCTAAGGGCATCTATTTGTCTATAAACTGCTATTTTGCTTCTACTATATAACTTCCTAACCACTGAGGCTTCCCCTTACCAACATTCCCCAACATAATACCTTTGCTAGAGTAAAAGGTTACTTTGTGAAATTTGGTTTTAAGTCACCTGTATACGGTTCATGCTCAACAAAGATTTTTATATCTTTTCCATTCGCATCTTTCCCCATTCTTGTATACGTAAATTTCTCTTTATTTAACTCTGTAAGTTCAAGGACCGCACCATATTTATTATTTCCTAACGAAGCGTGGGCCCTTATTTTATTACCATGTACAACATCAAAGAAACCATAGTCTCCACGGCTTTCTCCTGTATTTACATTGAAAAACTCGTATTTATTTGTATTTTTATCGTATTTTGCTAGACTGATTAAGTTTGAGTTGTATTTTGTTACATTATTACCTTGTTCGTCTAATACCACCGTTCCGTTCCAAAGTGTACTAGATAAAATTTCATCTCCATCAACTTCTGTAACTATTTTCCCCGTCGAACTTTCTAAATTTTTATCAGGTCGCGTGAAAGAAAGTTCTTTTTCATGGTAAGGAACATGTTCAACAAACACTTCTACATCGTTCCCTTTTGCATCTTTCCCCATTCTTTTATATGTAAATTTCTCCTTATCTAATTGCGTTAATTCAACAACTGCCTGATAATTTTGCGTTTCAGAAATTAACACTCTTTTCTTTCCATCATTCGTTATAAAAAAGGTACCGCTATCATTACGACTCTCTCCTGTATTTGCATTAAAAAATTCATACCTTGCAGTTTTAACATCATATTTTGCAAGCCCAATGAAATTTTGATTTTCTTTCGTTACATCATTATGATCTTTATCATAGACTTTTGTCCCTTGCCAATTTGTTTCACCAAGTATACTAGCTAGTAGCTGCCCTTTCGTTTGTTCAGTTTTTTTCGTTTCTTGTATTGCATTGTATAAAAATTGTGCGTACTGTTCACGTGTCACATCCATACTTGGAGCAAACTTCCCTTCTCCTACTCCTTTTGCAATATTATTTGTTTGAACAGCACTAATTGCATTTCTTGCCCATGAGTTCGTTGAAACATCATTAAAAGTGTGATCACTCTTTGCCTTTAAATGAAAAGCATTTGTAAGAACTTGTGCCATTTCTGCACGTGTTAAGGATGCCTTCGGTCTAAAGTTCCCATGCTCGTCACCCGTAAACACACCCATTTCTGTTAAAGATAAAATTTCCTTTATATAGCTTGTTGAATCTTCACTTACGTCACCGTATGGGTTTTGATAATTTTTGTTTTCTTCCATATTAAAATAACGATACATTAAAGCTGCAACCTGTTCGCGTGTTACGTTATCTCCAAAACCAAATCTTCCATCATCATAGCCAAAAATGATTTTCTCACCTGTTAATTGCTGAATCGCCTCATATGCCCAGTGCCCCTTTGGAACATCTTTGAATACACCAGTATGATTCGTTTTTGGTGTAACCTCTTCTGCTTTCACCTCTCCATTCGTTTCACTTAATAGACTTCCACCTAAAACTGCTGATATGATACATGTTTTTAAAATTGTTTTATTCATAGCTTCCCAATCCCTTCCTTCATTTAACAAAGAATTACACCACTTATCTTCCAAAAGAAAATTCTATGTGAGCAATTCATGTTTTAAATTTTGATTACAGCGAATTGGACACAAAGTGTTACACATCCAAATTTCTTCTTTGTAGTATCCATAGCTGCTATATATAGGAATTATAAATAGCAGCTATAAATTGCCCATAAATAAATTATTAAAAAAAGATAAAATTAAGATAATATATTTTTAATCTCAATCAAAAAAAACCTTATTCTTTCTCATCTAGCTTGTTAAGAAAGAATAACGTTTTTTAAATTCTGGGGTCCCTTTTGGTAAAAAAGAAAAGGTTTATTTTATATGGTCAAAAACAATTTCACGGCCCTTTCCAAACAAAACATTGGAAAGAAGCCGTGGCAAATACTTATTTTATAATTGGCGAAAGTTTACTTCCCTTCACTCTTCTCTAACACATACAAATCTTCTTCAATATTAGATAGTTTCTCTGTTACAAGCTTTCTAGCGTCTCCTATTGCTTGATTGTATGCAAACGGTCCTACTAATTTAATCATTTCTTCAATTAAACGCTCTGCTTGGAAACGCCCAATTTCATCTAAATCTTCTTCAACGAAAAATTGCTGAATTTGTGCTACAAGCTCTTCTTTTTTATCATTTGGTATTTTTATATTCATCATCATTTCTTACTCCTCTATATTTAAGATAGTTCGTTTCTTAACTCTACCATAGAAAATCGACTGCCAGGACAACTTTTTGTAACTCCTTCTAACTCCCTATGACCTAGTATATTTTCTTTCTTTATAGCAAACTGCCTCATAAACATTTTACATAAAAAATATAATGCATTCATTTGTGCAATAGTTGGATCATATTTATCAAAATTACCCGTCATGCATATTCCAATTGTATCTCTATTATTATCTTTCGCATGTGCTCCAATATGTAAACCTCGTCCTTCAACTACAGTTCCATCTTCTTCAATAAAATAGTTATAACCGATCCCACTCCATCCTCTTACTTTTTGATGAAATTCATGTGTTTTATACACATCCCATCCATCTTCGGATGTGTGATGGATAATCAATTTATTTATTTTCTCTAAAGGAACTAATTCATCTTGAAATGTTAAATTAACACATTTAATTTCCATGTGAACGGTCTCCCTTACAAATCAATAATCATCATTGTTTTATCATCTGGTCTTATTCTCTTTTCCCCTTCTAGCTCTTCAATAATTGCTACATATTCATTTATACTATTCTTTCTTATATATGCAACAGTTTGTTCGAGTGGCCAATCTGGGTGGAATAAACCGTCTGAACAAATAAAAATCCCGCTCACTTCATCTATATGTAATTCCCCATGTTGTAAATAATGTATCGCTTCTTTCATTCCATTTGCAACGGAATACCCACCCTGCATATTTGCAAGATAACGATTGTATTTTAACTGTTCTTTCACATCTTGAAAAATATGTTCTTCTGGTACAGATAACCCTTTTTGACGATCTTCTTCTCTCTTCTTTTTTGCTCGTTTACTAATTCCTTCGACTGTGTCTTTCGTTAATACTTGCATCGTTCCATTTTGAAGTATTGCGACAATCATACAGTCCCCTAATTGTGCATATTCAATTTTCTCACCATCTATTTGAACTGCCGCAATACATGTGCACCACAAATGCTCTTTCTTTCTCATGTTTACTTCATATTCTAACATTTTGCTTTGCAATGCTTCATTTGCTTTTGCAACTGCAACTGGCAAACTATGATTTTCGCAGAATGAATTAAAATAACTTGCAAATAAATGTGAAGCGATGTATGCTCCATTATGTCCCTTTTCATCATGAAACGGGACGAGTGGTGTTGCCCCATCACATACACCATAAATCTTTTTTTCTTCATTACAAAAATAAGAATCCTCACATTCTTGCTTCAACGGGCTTTTCTGTTGATATGTTTTTATCTTCACAACTGTATCCCCTTTCAAATGATAAAATACTCGAATTCTTTTGATTAATCTAATTTTCCGAAATAAACTGTTTTTACCCAAAACTTTCAATATCATATATAATCTTGAAATAATATGAATTTTTTAGTGAAGGACGGGAAAGAGATGGTCAGATTTCTTGGTGTTATTATTGGTTCTATTATTATTGCGATTGCCTTTAATCTTTTCCTTATCCCCCACAAAATTTTAAGTAGTGGAATTGGCGGAATTGCTATTATTTTAGGGATTGTAACTCCTGTAAACACAGGTATTATTAACTTCGTATTAAACTTACCTATCCTTATTTTAGGCTACATAGGTCTTGGAAAAAAAGTTATTTTTAACACTGTTATCTCTGTTATTGTATTATCTGTTGCATTATACTATGTTCCAGTGAAAGTCGTAGCAACAGATCCACTTTTATCATCTATCTTTGGTGGTGTCATTGCCGGAGCTGGTATCGGTCTTGTTTTTAACTGTAATGGATCAACTGGTGGATTTGATATTATCGGTATGTTGTTGTCTCGCAAACGTGACATTAAACTTGGCGGATTCCTTATTATTTTAAATGCAGTCGTTGTAATCATTGCAGGATTCTTCTTCACTTGGGATGTTGCTCTTACAAGCTTACTTTCCATTTATGTAACTGGTAAAGTTATCGATGCTATTCATACGAAACATCGGAAGGTTACACTTATGATTGTAACAAATGAAGCAGAAAAAATGAAAAAACAACTTCTTTCAACTGTTGTACGTGGAATTACATTACTTGATGGCGAAGGTGCTTATTCCAGCGAAAAGAAACGTGTACTTATGACAGTCGTTTCTCGTGAAGAATTAGCAAGTATGAAATTAACAATTTCTGAAATTGATCCTCATGCATTCGTTAACATTACAGAAACGGTTGAAGTATTAGGATTGTTTAGAAAAGGTTAAAAAACTAGGTGGATTTCCACCTAGTTTTTATTTTCCATAAATTCAATTCGATTTCCGAACGGATCTGACACATAAAATCTAATTACATCTGGTCGTGCATGATCATCCATTACTTCAATACCTTGCTTTATTAACTCTTCTTTAAATTCATCAATTTTTAAAACATAAAAAGCCGGATGCGCTTTTTTAGCTGGATTGAAGTTTTGCTCAACTCCAATATGAATCTCTTGATTTCCACACTTAAACCAACAGCCACCGCGCTTCTGTAATTCCTCTGGCTTCGGGATTTCCTCCATACCAATTTTATTACTATAAAAATCTCGTGCTTCTTCTTCACACCCTACAGGCGCAGCAACTTGTACATGATCAATACCTTGAATATAATTTCTCATTTTCTCTCCCCCTCTTCTATCCTAATATTATAAGGAAAACCTACTCCTGTAACTTACAAATGCTTTATAAAACAATATAAGCTCCCCTTATTACCACCCTATACGCACTTTTCCAAAATAAAGAAAACAAAATTTATTATATAACTTCCATTTTTTATAGAAATATACATTGCATCTATATTATAGTTATGAATAGACAAATCTTTTTAGATGCTATTTGTACGGAGGAACTATTATGAGTCGTAAAAAATATTCATCATTTCAAAGAAAACGTCATCTGAACATTTCTGGACGTTTGCGAAACCATATACAAGATCGTTCTTCAGCAGAAATGTACGCATCTCTGTTTGAGCACAATCCTGATAGTATTATTTCATTGAACTTAGAGGGAGTTATTCTACATACGAACCCTTCTGTCGAAAGAATATTAGGTTACACTTCTTTAGAATTAGAACAGAAAAATATTACCTCTATTTTAGAAGCTCATATTTCTGAACAAGTATTACAAAATATAAAGAATACTAAAGCGGATAATCAACAAGAGTATATGTTATCTATTTATCATAAAAATGGATTCTTATTAGACGTCGTGACTAAACTAGTTCCTATATTTGTCCAAAATCGTCTAACTGGCGTATATGCCATTATGAAGCCTCTTGAAAAATCAGAAAGAATTGAGAACATGCTAAAAGAAAGCGAGAAGAGATTACGTACATTAGTGAACTCCATGCCTGCGTTCGTTATATTTAAGGATCATGAAGGGCGCTGGCTTGAAGCAAATGATTACGCACTTTCTTGCTTCAATTTCCACCATGTACCTTACCACGGGAAAAAAGATAGTGAACTCATTCAATATAATGAAGCGTACCGAGAAGCTTTTTTACATTGTGAAGAAGTTGATGAACTAGCGTGGCAACAAAGACAAATTCTTCATGGTGAGGAATTTATTATTCATAGAGATGATTTCGACTTAATCTTAAGTATATCGAAAGTTCCTCTCTATCATCCTGACGGCTCGCGTAAAGGTCTTATCGTAATGGGTAGAGACGTTACCGAACTTAAAGAAACAGAAAAGTTATTACGAAAATCAGAAAAGCTCGCAGTAGTCGGACAACTGACAGCTGGAATTGCCCATGAAATTCGAAATCCACTCACTTCTCTAAAAGGTTTTCTAACATTGCTACTCCCTGAAATCAATGAGGAGCAGAAATGGTATATCGATGTTATGTTAAGTGAGATTTCACAGATGGAATCTATTACAAGTCAATTTATGGCGATGTCTAAACCACAAGTATTATCTATCCAAACTTGTAACATACAAACTTTAATTGAAGAAGTAGTTACATTTATTTTACCAACTGCTATTATGCATAGTGTCCATATCATTATGGATCATTTTGATTACAAACATGATATTCAGTGTGATGGTAACCAATTAAAACAAGTTTTTATAAACATATTAAAAAATGCGATAGAAGCGATGCCAAATGGCGGAAATATTTACATCCAAACAAAACCATTTGATGATACTTTCATTTTAATACGGATTATTGATGAAGGTTGCGGTATCCCAGAAGATCGTATCTCTCGTCTAGGCGAACCGTTTTATAGTTTAAAAGAAAAAGGAACTGGACTAGGATTAATGATGTGTTACAAAATAATTGAGGAACATCATGGTAAATTACACATTTCAAGCGAATTAAATCAAGGTACAATCGTTGATATTCAATTGCCACTTTCTTCATCTCATCTTGCGATTCAGTCGTAAATAATAAAAGAAGCATCTGCTAATTGTTAGCAGATGCTTCTTTTTTAAAATGCTTTGTCATACCATTCTTTTCCTTTTTCTACTTCACCCATTGTTAATTGATGCCCTCTATTTTCCCAGTGCATTGTTACGTTTGCAGTTGCACTTTCTAATAATGCCTTCAATTCCTCTGACTCTGCTGATGAACAAATCGGATCATTTGTCCCAGCAGCAATAAACACGGATTTCCCTGCTAAATTAGGTAATTGTGTTCCTCTTCTAGGCACCATTGGGTGATGGAGCACAGCGCCTTTTAATGCATTTTCGTAATGGAATAATAAGCTTGCAGCAATGTTTGCTCCATTTGAATAACCGATAGCTACAATGTTATTTCTATCAAATTCATATGTTTTTGCAGCTTCATCTAAAAACTCATTTAATTCCTTCGTACGGAAAATCAAATCTTCTTCATCAAAAATGCCTTCTGCCAATCTACGGAAGAAACGTGGCATGCCATTTTCTAATACATTTCCCCTAACACTTAATACAGATGCTTCCGGATCAACTATTTCTGCAAGTGGTAATAAATCTAATTCATTACCACCTGTACCATGAAGTAATAACAACACTGGTTTTGACGTATCTTTTCCTTTTTGAAAAACATGTTTCATCATAATCTTTTTCCCCTTTCAATCACTTTTCGTCTAAATTTCTCACTTCAAATGGTAAAAGTGTTTGTTCAATTTGTTTTCTATGTGTTTCATATTGCTCCGGTAACTTTAATTCCTCACCCATCGTCTCTAACGATTCGTCATGAGCGAAACCAGGAGGGTCTGTTGCAATTTCAAATAAGATTTCGCCGTGTTCTCTAAAATAAATTGCGTTAAAATAATTGCGATCTTGTACAGGCGTTACGTGATATCCAAAACGAGACACACGCTCTTTCCAATCTAATTGATCAGCATCATCACTCGCTCTCCAAGCAATATGATGAACTGTACCAACACCCATTTGACCACGCCCGATTTTTGATAATCTCAAGTCGATAATATTTCCAATATCAGCAGAAGAACGGAATCGAACAAATTCACCTTCTTCTCCAATTTTCTCAAGACCCATAACATGCTCTAACAATTCAGCAGTTTTTTGAGGTTGTGCAGATAAAAGAACAGCACCGCCAAATCCTTTAATTGCCACTTCTGGTGTAACTTCTCCAAAACTCCAATTATTTAATTCGCCTTCTTCTCTTTCAACTAATTCTATATGCAAACCATGTGGATCATCAAATTCTAAATACTGTTCTCCAAATCGAGTCATTTTTGTATACGAAACATCAAATTTTTCTAATCTATTTTCCCAAAAATCCATTGCGCCCTTTGGTACGACATAAGAAGTGATTCCTACTTGACCATCACCAATAATGCCTTGACGAGCACCTGCCCATGGGAAAAACGTAATAATCGTTCCGGGCTTCCCTCCTTCATCACCAAAATAAAGATGATAAGTACCTGGATCATCAAAATTCACTGTTTGTTTCACTAAACGTAAACCTAACACACCAGCATAAAAATCTACATTTTCTTGTGGGTGTCCTACGATTGCTGTAATATGATGTATTCCCATCGTTTTCTTTTCCATTTTCTCCGCCCCTTTTTATTTCATTTTAAAAACTTTTATACATTCAAATTCATTATTCATTTTGTCCATACTGCAAAGTAAAATCCTCTATTATAATTTTATCTCGAATTCGAGATAACCCCCAAAAAAATATTTACTCCATCTGAAATCTTTATTCGTAACACAAATTATCTTGAACCTGAATTTATTATAAGTTACTTACTTTTAGTTGTCAACAAGTTCCTTATTTTCATTTTAAATAAAAAGAGAGTAAACACCAATTTAGTTTACTCTCTTTGCAATTTATTTCGTTTCCTCTTCCAGCACTGCTTCCATCTCATTAAATTCACGATGAATTGCTTTCACTGGTTCTTTCGTTAATAAACTTACAACAATAACAGCTAATAAGCTACAGAAGAATCCAGGTACCATTTCATACATAGTCGCTTTTAAACTTGGAATTTGTACCCAAGTAATAACAACTACTGCACCTACAATCATACCAGCAAGAACGCCCCATTTGTTCGTTCTCTTCCAATATAAGCTTAATAAAATAGCGGGTCCGAATGCTGAACCAAATCCCGCCCAAGCATAACCGACAAGTGTTAGAATTGTGTCACTTGGATGATACGCTAAAGCAACTGCAATCATAGCTACTACTAATACTGACAGCCTACCGATAAATACAAGTTCTTTGTCACTTGCGTCACGACGGAAAAATGTTTTATAGAAATCTTCCGTTACTGCACTTGAAATAACAAGTAATTGCGAGGAAATACTACTCATAATCGAAGCCAAAATAGCTGATAATAAAAATCCAGTAATGTACGGGTGGAATAAAATGTTTGAGAATGTTACAAAGACCATTTCTGGGTCTTGTAACGTTGCATTATTTTTAGCGTAATAAGCAATACCAATTAAACCAGTAAGCATTGCACCTATAATTGAAATCGTCATCCAACCGATACCGATTCTACGAGAAGTTTTTAAATCTTTAATAGAAGTAATCGCCATAAAGCGGACAATAATATGTGGTTGACCAAAATACCCAAGACCCCATGCTAAAAATGAAATAATCCCAAGAATTGTAGTCCCTTTAAAAATATCTAAATGCGATGCATCAACTTGTTTAATTGTATTGAATGTTTCTGTTACACCGCCCACATCTGTAAAAGCAACAATTGGCACTAATACAAGAGCAATAAACATAATACATCCTTGCACAAAGTCGGTCCAACTTACTGCTAAAAAACCACCGAATAGTGTATAAGCAACTACTACACCGACAGTTACAAATAAACCAATCTTATAATCTAGGTTGAAAGAATTTTCAAACAAACGTCCACCTGATACTAAACCAGCCGACGCATAAAATGTGAAAAATACTAAAATGACGATAGCGGAGACAAAACGAAGTATTTTCGTACGATCTTTAAATCGATTCTCTAGAAAGTCTGGAATCGTAATTGAATCATTTGCCACTTCTGTATACGTTCGCAAACGCGGGGCAATAATTAAATAGTTTGCATAAGCACCTATTAATAAACCTATCGCAATCCATACACTTGATAATCCTGTTGCATACATCGCACCAGGTAATCCCATTAGCATCCAACCACTCATGTCCGAAGCACCAGCTGATAAAGCTGTAACTGCTGGACCGAGTCCCCTTCCGCCTAACATATAATCTGATAAATCGGATGTCTTCTTATAAGACCAATAACCGATATACAACATACCTGCCATATAAATAGCAAGCGAAACCATAATCTCAATCTTCACCAAATCTCTCCCTTAGTTACATAAGCCATTCAAAATTTCGAAAGATGACTTTTTCTATTTTCTTGTTTTCGCTTATGGTTCCCTACCTTAACAAACATTTTTTGTTCTTTCAAGTGAACAAGCCAATTTCACTACATGTAAAAACCTTTATAAACGCCTTTATCCCAGTGGATTACCCGGCTTTCAAAATAAATTAAAGTAAAAATATTCAGAAAATATATCATACACTTTTTCACTCCTCATTCCCAAATTAAAAAGCCATACAAATGTATGACTTTTAATCTATTAAACATAGCTTATTTTCTATTTACTAGTAGGAAACAGTTCCGAAAGAGGCACCACCCTCCCCACCTCATCTTTAAACACAATATGTTCTCTCGTTAAATGGCGCGGACTCTTTACTCCCGCTGCTGCCGCAAGTGAGAACAAACTATATCTCATACTAACAACATAATTCATTACGCGCCATTTCTTCTCATACGGATCTAACGCTTTTTGATAATGAGGATTCGTCGTCGCCACACCAGATGGACATTGCCCCGAATTACATTGAAGCGCCATAATACATCCACTTGCCATCATAAACCCGCGTGCTGAATTTATAGCATCAGCACCAATAGCTAAAGCAATTGCCACTTTATCTGGTGTAATTAATTTCCCCGAGGCAAACACTTTGAATTTGTCCCGAACACCATAATGATTCGCTGTATCAATACATGTCAGTAACGCTGGAATAAGCGGCATCCCCATACTATCTGCCATCGATTTATACGTTGCACCTGATCCACCTTCTGAACCATCTATTGTAATAAAATCTGGATAGATGTTTAACTCGTTCATCGATTTGAATAAATCTTCCAACGGCCCCTGCTGTCCAATTACAATTTTCATACCGACAGGTTTACCTCCGTTTTCTTGCAACTGCTGAATAAAATAAAGTGTATCTGCTGCATTATTTAAAAATGAAAATCGATTCGGTGAATTAATCGTTTCTCCTTCTCGTACATTTCGAACAGAAGCAATTTTCTCATTTACTTTTTGTCCCTCTAGATGACCGCCACGTATTTTAGCCCCTTGCCCAAATTTCAATTCGAATGCTTTAATATTTCTTTCTTTCGCTTTCTCCATGAATTGCTCCATTGAAAAATTACCATCCTCATCACGGTAACCAAATAATCCTGGACCAATTTGCGCAACGATATTTGCACCTGTATGTAAATGTTCTGGTATTACACCACCTTCTCCCGTATTAATCCACGAACCGCCAGCCATCTTCGCACCAAATCCACTCGCTAATATATAATTTTCGCCAATCGCACCGTAAGAAGTTGCTGATGCTCCAAACATGCCATACAGTTTCCATGGATATTTACGATTTTCACCGACGATAACCGCATCATCTTCTTTATATAACCAAAGATTCGTTGTATCCGCTGTCAATTTTTCTCTTCGTGAAAATAACCCTTCTTTATGAATCACATACTTTTTCCCTTCACGTTCTTGCGCTACATTCACACTTAATTCTTCTGTTAATATCGGAAATAATGTATTAGCAATATAATAACCAGATGTATCAAAATCTCGTTTTGATCCAAAGCCAAGTATTTCAGAACGATACTTTGCTAAAAACATTACACTTTGAAAATCATACCGTGAAAAAGGCTTTCCATCCGTATCATGATCAAACCAATATTGCCTAAATTCAGGCCCTATCTTTTCAAGTAAATAACGCATCCTTCCTAAGTATGGATGTAGCTTTAATATAGAATGATGTGTCCGTTTTTTAATAAAAAATGTAATAATAAAAAAAATAATTAATAGTAGCATGAATAAGAGCAATATACTAATAATAACGAGTAGCGTTTCACTCATCCCGCTTCCTCCTATGAAAATCCATAATAAAAGGAGAACACCTGATGTGTTCTCCTTTTATCTTTATTCAAATTAATGTAACAAGATGCTCTTTCGCATCATATTCAACTAAACTTTCAGCATTTTTAATTCGATGAACAAAATCTGGATTAGCAATTAAAGGTCTTCCGAATGCCGCTACATCAATCGTTCCTTCTTGCAACGCTTCTTCAGCCTCTTTCGGATTTAAATTCCCTACTCCTACAATCGTACCATCCCAATATTTTCTTACTAATTGATGAAAATTCTTTCCGTCAGCAATGACTGCCGTATAATTCATCGTTGAAGGGTGAATCATCGTTAATCCAACTTCTTTGAACATATTTACAAACGTTTCAATTGCAAGCTCAGGGCTTTCCCACATATAAGTAGGATTATCACCTTTGAAAGCAGAGAAACGAAGAAGTGTTTTATTAGCTCCAACAGCTTCTATTACAGCCGCCGTTACTTCTTTCATAAACGTTAACCTTTCCTTTAAGTCTCCGCCGTATTTATCAGTACGCTTATTTGCAAACTCATAAGTAAATTGATCGATTAAATATCCGTGTGCACCGTGTATTTCTACTCCATCAAATCCAGCTTCAATTGCATTCTTCGCAGCTTGTGCGTATTGACCGATCACTTCTTGTATTTCTTCTAACGTCATTGCTTCTGGCGTATCAAACGGTTTACGAAAACGTGGAACATTTCCCTCTGCAGCGATAGCAGACGGTGCTTGTGGCATTTGCCCACCAATTATTTCGTGATGACTCATACGTCCAACATGCCATATTTGAGCAATAATCGTTCCGCCTTCTTTATGTACTGCCTCTGTAACAGGCTTCCACGAATCGATTTGTTCTTGTGTATAAATTCCTGGTACTCCTGGATTTCCTTTTGCTCTTGGGCTAATGACGATTCCCTCTGTAATAATTAATCCAACTCCATCAGCTGCACGCTTTCTATAGTACTCGACTACATCAGTACCAACTACTCCCGTTTCATGATTTGCGAAACATCTCGTCATCGGTGCCATTGCTATGCGATTACGAAGAGACCAAGATCCAATTTGAATCTGATTAAACAACTTTGTTTCTTCAATATTTTCAAAAAATCCCCAAGCACTTATATTTGTTCCTTCATAAATACTTGCTGCTTTATTATTTGAACTTGTCATTTTTCTTCCCCCTAAAAAAATTATTACTACAATCGCATCATACTTACTTTTAGATAGTAACGTCAATTTATACGCCTTTACCATCAAACATTCGAATATCAAAAAAACAGAATGATACAAATAAAAAAAGGTTTCCTAGGAAGGAAACCTTTTTTAGTTTACCGTATATGGATGACAACTCATTAATCTCTTTTATATAAAGAAAATAAACAATTATTGTCTCTTCACATATAAAAAACTTTAAAAATAGAAGTGAAAGTGGTTCAGTATTCTTCTAAAAATAATAACTTATAAACCTAAAACAATGAAAGCCCTACCTCTCTTTCATCCTTACGGCTCCTCGTCCGTGCCAGTGTGAATCAGGATTGCAAAAATCAAGTAACTATTCTATCGAAGTGTTTAATTAAACTTCGAACATTCGTAAAGAATTTTAAAAATAAAAATGGGTTTGATTGTAGTAATAACAAAAGGGGTTAATGCTCTAAAAGTGGTTTGAAAGAGTTGAATGTCTTTGAAATGATTAATTTTCTATAATTATGTTCCCAAAAAATTCAAAATCTTTTTTGGGATGTAATACATTATTTTTAATGAATCTTAACAAAAGCTTTTTATTTGACTTTCTGTGATACCTTCAATTAATCCCAGTTCACTAATCAAAAATTCGTGTGCGTTATCTAACATTTTCTTTTCGCTTGCATTAAGTGCTTTTTCTTTCTGCATACGTAATAAATCCCGTACAACTTCAGCACCTTCTTGTATTTTACCCGTCTTTATTTTATCAGTGTTCAATTTATACCTTTGTTTCCACGTAAGTAATCTATCAGATTCTCCATGTTGAAAAATATCCAATATGTGTGCTATTGCCGTTATATCCGTGACTGGTCGTATATTTGAGCTCAATATTCTCCCTGCCGGAATCATTACTTCCATGTTACTATCCGACATTTTTATAACATAATACTGTTGTTTTTCTCCTGCGATTTCCTTCTCTTCTATGGCTTTAATTATACCTGCTCCGTGCATTGGATAAACAATGTTATCGCCAATTTGAAACAAATAATCCACCTCCATATATGGTAACCTTCTCAATCTTAACATACAATTTCTTTTTTAGCAAAATTTTTATTTTATCATAAAATTATTTTTCATGTCAATCCTTTCGAACTAAGAAAATAAATTCGTAAAATATCACTAAAAACCCGCAATCTTATTAACTTTTCCACAACATATATACATTCTAATTTCACCTTCTCTTTTTACATAAAAACACATTACTACATATAAGTAGTAATGTGTTTTTTATACGGAATCGTTAAACATTCCCTATTAATTTCACGCCTATATACTAACCTGCTTGCGGACTGTCTCTCTCGCTAAAAGAAAACTCATAATCACTTGCGCGGCTACTCGACTCGTCATATCCCTAAAATCAAGTGTTGGATCAATCTCTACAATATCCATCCCTTGAACGAGCGGTTCTTTACCAATAAATTCAATCGCATCAAGTAAAGTCGTACTATCCATTCCGCCAGGACCAATTGCTGGACAACCTGGTGCAAATGCTTGATCTAGTACATCCATATCAAGAGAAATGTAAATAGAAGTCACACCTTGCTTTCTTAATACTTCAATACTTTCTGTCATAAGATCTTTGATTTCTCGCTCTCGTACATCTTTCATTGTATACACTGTCACGCCATGTTTTTTTGCATATTCATGGTACGCTCGCGCATTTGAAAAATTGCGAATTCCGATTTGAACGAGTTGTTTTCCTGTAATGACACCATTTTCTAGTAAACTACGGAACGGTGTACCATTTGATGGGCCACCATCATCTAAATTACGTAAATCATGATGGGCATCAAATTGAATAATCCCGACCTTTCCTTTACTGTTTGCAAATCCTGTTATACTCGGAAAACTAATCGAATGATCCCCGCCAAGAACGATTGGTATCATGTTCGGATTTACTTTCGTTACATGACCAACTGTTTTCGCAATTCGGTTATGACTTTCTTTTATATCCGTCACATGCATCGTAATATCGCCGCAATCATATAAGACACTTTCCTTCATATCATGTTCTTCTGTAATTGCGTACGTGCTATATGCATCTAACATCGCACGAATTGTTTTTGGAGCAAAGCTCGCTCCTGAATGACTAATAGATGGTTTAGAAAGGGGTGCTCCAATTAAGGCAGCACCGAATATTTCCACGCCTTCCTCCCAATCTTTAATCATTTCACTCCATTTCGTCACTTCACGATCGATAAACTTTGCATTCTTCTTTAAATAGTGGCCGTGCTCCACGATTGTTCACCTCTTGTATATGCGATATTACCATTCTTCCATACTGTATTTACATGACTTACGCCGTAATGATACGGTACGTAAGCATAATTGTAAGCATCCCATAAAACTAAATCTGCCTTGCGACCAACTCTAATTTTCCCAGCTACGTCCCCACGATTAATTGCGTAAGAAGAGTTAACTGTTACCGCGTTCCAAACTTCTTCTGGTGTCATTTTCAGCTTGAGCATTGCGATGCTCATAATAAGCTGAATGTTTTCAGTTGGACAACTACCTGGGTTAAAGTCTGTAGCTAGCGCAACCGCAACACCTTCATCAATCATTTTTCGGCCACGAGCAAAGCTTTCTTTATTTAAATAGAAAGTTGTTCCTGGTAATAAAGTCGCTACTGTATTAGAGTTTGCAAGCATTTCAATTCCTTTATCAGAAGCGCCAACTAAATGGTCCGCTGATGCTGCACCAATTTCAGCCGCTGCTTCCGCACCACCAAGAGGGTCAATTTCATCAGCATGAATTTTCACATCAAAGCCAAGCTCTTTCGCTTTTAATAAAAACTCTTTCGACTCTTCGACAGAGAACACGCCTGTTTCGCAGAAAATATCAACGAATTCAGCTAATTGCTTCTCTTTCATTTCTGGCAGTAAGTCTAACATCCATTGTAAAAATTCTTTTGATTTCCCTTTATACTCTTTCGGAACTGCATGAGCACCTAAAAATGTGGAAACTAAATCAATTGGGTGCTCTTTTTGCAATTGCGCAGTTGCCTCTAATTGTTTCCATTCTGTCTCATCATCTAATCCGTAACCACTCTTCGCTTCTACAGTTGTAACTCCAAAAGATAGCATACGGTCTAAATGAAATTTCGCTTTTTGAACAAGTTCTTCTTTCGACGCCTGTTTCGTTGCATTTACAGTTGAAAGAATACCTCCGCCTTGTTCTAAAATTTCTAAGTACGGAACTCCTTGCAATTTTAGTGCGATTTCATTTTCACGAGATCCACCAAATACAAGATGAGTATGGGGATCAACAAGACCAGGAGAAACCATTTTCCCGCCGCAATCAATAACTTCTTTCGCTTGTAATCCTTTCGCTTCTTCCGCTGTTCCAACGAAAGTAATTACGCCGTTTTCAATTCCAATCACACCGTTTTCGATAACAGGAAGCGTGTTCATCGCTTCCCGTCTTAACAAGCCATCTTCTTGATCCATTGTTAGTAATTGACCGATATTTATTAGTAAAGTGTCCAGCATGTTTTCTCCTCCTTATTTCATCATTGGAATGTTAACGCCTTTTTCTTTCGCAGTTTCCACAGCTAAGTCATATCCTGCATCAACGTGACGAACAACACCCATACCAGGGTCAGAAGTTAATACGCGCTCAATACGTTTTGCTGCCGCTTCTGTTCCATCTGCAACGATAACCATTCCAGCGTGAAGTGAATAGCCCATACCAACGCCACCCCCGTGGTGAACAGATACCCAGCTCGCACCGTTTACACTGTTAATTAATGCATTTAAAATTGGCCAGTCTGCTACTGCATCACTACCGTCTTTCATCGCTTCTGTTTCACGGTTTGGAGATGCTACTGATCCGCAATCTAAATGGTCACGGCCGATAACGATCGGTGCTGATAATTCACCCTTTGCAACCATTTCATTAATGATGCGACCAAATTTCGCGCGCTCACCGTAACCTAACCAACAAATACGTGATGGAAGACCTTGGAACTCAACTTGCTGACGTGCCATACGAATCCAGTTACATAAATGCTCATTGTCAGCGAATTCACGTAAAATAACTTCGTCTGTTTTATAAATATCTTCTGGATCACCAGAAAGTGCTACCCAGCGGAATGGTCCTTTTCCTTCGCAGAATAATGGACGGATAAATGCTGGAACGAATCCTGGGAAATCGAATGCATTTTTCAAGCCTTCATCGAAAGCAACTTGGCGAATGTTATTTCCGTAATCAAATGTAATTGCACCTTTTGCTTGCATAGCAAGCATTGCTTCTACATGTTTTGTCATGCTTTCTTTTGATAATTGTACGTAACGTTCTGGATCTTCTTCACGAAGTTTTGCTGCTTCTTCTAACGTGTAACCAACTGGAATATAACCGTTTAATGGATCATGAGCAGATGTTTGGTCCGTAACTAAATCTGGCGTAATATTACGTTTCACTAGTTCTGGTAAAATCTCTGCTGCATTGCCTAATAATCCAATTGAAATTGGTTCTTTCTTCTCTTTATACTCGTTCGCAACAGTTAATGCTTCTTCTAACGATTCTGTATACATATCACAGTATCTCTTTTCAATACGACGATCGATGCTGCGCTTATCAACATCAATAGCAATAACAACACCGCCATTCATCGTTACAGCAAGAGGTTGTGCACCACCCATACCACCTAAACCAGCAGTAAGTGTTAATGTACCTTTTAATGAACCATCGAAATGTTGACGTGCAGCTTCTCCAAACGTTTCATATGTTCCTTGTAAAATACCTTGTGTTCCAATATAAATCCAGCTACCTGCTGTCATTTGTCCGTACATCATAAGACCTTTTTTCTCTAGTTCACGGAAGTGATCCCAGTTCGCCCACTTCGGCACTAAGTTTGAGTTCGCTAAAAGAACGCGAGGTGCATCTTCATGTGATTTAAAGATTGCAACTGGTTTTCCTGATTGAACAAGTAATGTTTCATCGCTTTCTAACGTTTTTAATGAATCTACAATCGCCTGATAGCTTTCCCAGTTACGAGCTGCACGGCCAATTCCGCCATATACAACTAATTCTTCTGGTTTTTCAGCAACTTCTGGATCTAAATTGTTCATTAACATACGAAGTGCAGCTTCTTGAACCCACCCTTTCGTTTGTAACTCAGTACCTCTTGGCGCGCGAATTGTTTGTTTAACTTTTTCCATTTCAATCTCTCCCTTTTCTCATTTTATAGTGCTGCGTTTACATCTAATCTTTCTTTTATCGAATAATTCGTTTTTAACCAGTACGCAATATTTTCAATATCCGTTGAGAATATGCGGTCATTTGTAATAGAAGGTACTTGCTGACGCCCTTGATGGTAGAAGCTCTTCGTCACTGTACTCATGTTTTCAATACCGCGATATTCTGCTGCTTGCATCGCACAAATCATTTCAATTGAAAGAACACGTCTTACGTTTTGAATAATTTGATGCGCATGGCGTGAAGCGATTGTTCCCATACTTACGTGATCTTCTTGGTTAGCTGATGACGGGATTGAATCAACACTCGCCGGATGTGCTAACGTTTTATTTTCAGAAACTAATGACGCTGCTGCGTATTGCATAATCATTGCACCAGACTGAAGTCCTGGTTCTGGACTTAAAAATGGAGGTAAATCATTTAATTGCGGATTTACTAAACGCTCAATACGACGCTCTGAAATATTTGCAAGTTCCGCCATTCCTACTTTTAAGAAGTCCATTGCAAACGCAATCGGTTGACCATGGAAATTACCACCCGAAATTACTTTTTCTCCGCCATCAAAGATTAGTGGATTATCTGTTGCGGCATTCATTTCAATTTCTAATTTTTCTTTCACATAATTTAAAACTTGCCAAGAAGCACCGTGTACTTGCGGGATACAGCGAAGTGAATATGCATCCTGTACTCGTAGTTCTCCTTGTTTTGTTGTTAACTTACTATCGTGAAGGATGTCACGAATTCTGCTCGCTACTTCCACTTGCTCTTTATAACCACGTGCTTTATGAACATTTTCATCAAATGCATCAATAATGCCTTGTAATCCCTCAATTGTCATTGAAGCAATGAATTCAGCTTGATAAGCCATTGCTTCTGCTTCTATATAAGAAAGAACTCCTTGCGCTGTCATCGCTTGTGTACCATTGATTAATGCAAGCCCTTCTTTCGCTTCAAGTTCAATCGGCTCAAGACCTTCTTCTGTAAGAGCAACCATCGCATGAACGCGTTTCCCCTTATAGAACACTTCACCCTCTCCTAATAATACAAGTGCAAGATGAGATAAAGGCGCTAAATCGCCACTCGCTCCAAGTGAACCTTGTTGCGGAACGACTGGGTGAATTTTACGATTTACAAACTCAAGAAGCATATTTACAACAAGCGGTCTAACACCAGATACGCCTTTAAGCATCGTGTTCGCTCGTAAAATTAACATACCGCGTGATACTTCTTCAGGGAATGGATCGCCTATCCCGCATGCATGTGACTGAATTAAATTGTGTTGAAGTGCCTTTACATCATCTTTTTGAATAAGCACGTCACTGAACTTTCCAAATCCAGTTGTAATACCGTAAACGACTTTTCCTTCCTCTACAATTTTCTCAACTACTTCGCGGCACTCTGCCACCTTTTGCATACTATTTGGACAAGCTGTTACACCTTCCCCTTCAAGTAACAACCTCTTCATTTCTTCAATTGTCAATGTGTGTCCTGTTAACGTAATCATTCTTTTTCCTCCTTAAAAAGGCAAAAGAGGACCTTATCTTTTTAAGACAGACTTCTGTCCTAAAAAAAGTAAGGCCCCCTTCTAACTAATAGACTATGGGCAAATCATATGTGATTAATTCCTAAACCAATCGCCTCATGCTCAGATCCTTTTACAGGTGCACCAATCGTTCCATATAATGCAACAGCAACCCATTCGCCTTCTTTTTTTCCGTCGTATGGTGTACCGCGCACAATCGCAAATCGAAGTCCTACTGTACGAAGAACGTCTGCTAACTGAATTTGACCTCTCGTCACTCCGTACAAAGCTTCCATAATCGCATGATAAAGTGCATGTGTTTCTCTGTAAACGTCTGTTTCAATAACTTGGTTGCTCTTAGCCGCTGTTTCCATTGCTGCTACAACTTTTTGCGAATTCATCGAACCCACTTTCCCCGTACAATACTTCCAACCTTTCGGGATAGATAATACAGGGCTTTCATTCTCATCCGCAAGTGCCAACAGCATGGCCATACGACCAATTCGATGTGTTCCTTGAAGAAGCATGTGACTCTCTCATTTCTTTTAATTATTTGAATATTTCTTAATTTAAGAATATATGAAAACGGTTAAATCGTCAATAGTTTAAACTCACATTCAAACATTTTTTTCATCTCCTCCATTTGTGTACACAAATTATTCACACAAAGTTTTCAGGCGTGCTATAGTCTCACTAACAGATGCAAAGGAGCGATATTTCAATGACGAAGCGAAAAGATATTCATTTTCGAATTGAAGAAAAATTACTTGAAAGGTTTGAAGCTGCACTTCATTACGAAGGTTTAAAGAAAACCGATGTATTAACACATGCGATTCAGCAATTTTGTACGAAAGTGGAATGCGAAAAAATGAATGATGTAAAACGCCAATACAACGTAAGCAACCATTTACAGACACGTATCGATACACATAAACATTATGAAGAAAAACATGTAAATTTAGATGACGTCGTCATATATCATTTACAACTTCAAGGAGACGAAAAAATATTAGAGGTTGGGTGCGCTAACGGGAATTTTCTTTCCCTTTTACAAACTAACGGTCATACAGGACATTTAACAGGTTTGGATCAATCGAAAACGATGCTTTCTGAAGCTACCAAAAAGAATAACATAATTGAATGGAGGCTAGGTGACGCTGGTAAACTTCCTTTCGAAGCTAATTGCTTCGACTGGATCGTCGCAAGACATATGTTATACCACATGAAAGACGTCGAAAAAACAATTCAAGGATTCCACAAAGTAATTCGCCCTGGTGGCTCACTTTTAGCTACAACAAATTCTAACGTTACATTACCTCGTATAGTTGAAATGTGTAACCGCATGTTAGAAGCATTTGATTTGCCGAAAACAACATCATCAGTTACTCCATTTTGTTTAGAAAATGGTAAAGAGATATTACAGTCTGTTTTTCCAACTGTTGAAGAAGAAGTGATTCATAATGCTCTCGTTTTTCATCATGCTACTCCGATTGTAAACTATATCTCTAGCATGTTCCCGTCGCTAAATATACCTGATAATACACATCTTTACGCCGGAATGAAGGAATGGCTAAAAGAAGAAGTAGAAAATGAATTGGCACTTCATAACGGTATATGGCGTGATCCGAAAACGTTAGCCATTTATCGATGTCAAAAAGAAAAAAGCTAGCAAATGCTAGCTTTTATACATTCTCAGGTAAAAGTTTCTCCATCGTCATATTGCCCTCTCTCCTTCAACCATCTCATAAAATATGCCTCTAATTCGTCCACTGTTAATCTATTTGTGTCCACATAAGTTACAGGAAATTGTTTATACCAATCTTTTTCAATTTCTACTAATTTAAATTGCTCCTCAAATGTACTTCTGTTTCTTGTTCTATCATTATTTTTTCTATCATATACATTCTTTTCCGTCACATCTAAATAAAAAATCGCATCTGAACGACATTCTCTTAATCGATATAATTCATCTTTCAATTCAGTTTCTATATCCCATTCTTCCCCTATAATCGTTGGATAAAAAAGTGTGTAAAACTCAATATCTTCTGGTCCACGATCAAAAATCACAACTGAATCTTTTACATTTTGAAACTCCTTTATTTTTGCTTCCATAAACATTTTTTGATTTATAATAAATCCTTCTTTTGAATTCATATCCAAGTTTAATTGCTTTCGCTTTTCTACAATTGGATAAGGATTTTCATATATAACTGAAAGTCCACATTGCTCTAACCTTTTAGCCAATGTTGTTTTTCCACTTGCCATCGGTCCTTGGAGTGAAATTACATATGCCATTCCTCTCATTCCCTTGCGCTTTCGTACATCTATAATATACAGAATTTTTAAAACAATCAACAATATATATATCATCTTGTTTCTTATTCTTATCTAACTTATAATAAAAAATAGAGATTATGACGGACGCATCGATAATGTAAGCTTGGAAATCCAAGCTTACATTATTTTTTGCTTTCCCTTTTCTAATAAAAAGAGTATACTAGTTTAGAACGTATGTTCTTAATGATTACATACAGTAAGGAGATAGAACAATGGTATACGATACAAAAGCAATTTCTTGGAATGAGTCTTTAAAACAACTTCAACGCCGCTATACAAACAAACAAGTTGACCGAAAAGAATTTGAAGATATTGAACTGATGGAATTCTTCCGCGATAACGACTACATTTCTTTACCTACACATATAAGCGGCCTATCAACAGCACGTTTTACTTCTTACTCTATTTTCACAACTGAAGATAAAGATCGTAAAGTTGGCACATTAATCATTGAATACGTAGAAGATGATAATAGTAATTTATGTGTGGAACAACTATACTTCGTTTAAATGATAACGCTTGGTCAAAATGACCAAGCGTTCTTGCTTTCTATGAATCTCACTGTTTATAATATGAATAAAAGAAAACCGCAATCACTAAGGGGGGATACGCTTGCTCGAAGGATGGTTCAGTTGGTTTATTGTGCTATGGACTGTTATTTTATTAGGACTTATGTCTATCGGTGGATACTTCATGTTCAGAAAATTTTTAAAACGACTACCAAAAGAAGATGGTATGTCTATTTTAGATTGGGAAGAGCACTATATTAATAAAACTAGGCATCTATGGGATGACGAACAAAAACAATTGTTAGAAGAGCTCGTAAGTCCTGTTCCAGAACTATTTCGTGATGTTGCTAAATCAAAAATTGCTGGAAAAATTGGAGAACTAGCATTACAAGAAAAAGCCTCTCAAATTACACAAGATTTAATTATTAAAGGGTATATTATTGCTACACCAAAGCGCGATCATAAATTTTTAGTAAAAAAACTACAAGAAAAAGAGATTGATTATTCTCATTATGAATCTTTACTAACAAAATCCTCCTCATAAAAAAAGATTGCTAGTATATAGCAATCTTTTTAACTTACAGTTACTGATTTTACGGCTGTTAATCTAGCTTCTGCCAAGTCTATTTGTAATCCGACCGCACTCGTATAAATCGTATCGCCTGTGCCTGTAATGTTGACTTGTGTGGATGTCGTATTTGGTGCAATAGAACCCGTTGCATTTACATTTGTAATATCAAACTCAGCTCTCGCATTTGCATTGGTAGTTGTTCCAGAAAAATTACGATCTGCAAAACTACCAATTGTATTTAAATTTCCATTAATATCATTTACTTGCCCTCTAAAAAAGTTTCCTATTGGATTATTTGGTCCTGTTAATGTCACAGAGTTCAGTTGAAAATTATCACCTGTAAAGTTCGGATCACCATTCACCGCCATTACAAAAGCTCTTGCTGTCACCGTCCCTGTAGCTGGTGTAAAAAAACCTGAAAGGGTTTGCGGTGTACCTGACAATAAAAAACCTGGAAATAAACTCACATTTCTCATCGGATAAGAGGAATCACGATATACAACGATCAACGACCATCCAGCACCGTATCCAACTGGCTGACGCGTTGGTAATCTTGTTACGCTATACCTTCCTGCTGCTCGATTTGGTAATCCTTGTAGTAAAGATGTTACGTCTGCTGCTCGATTATAAACATTGGCTATGAAAGGTAAATTCATCCCTCCTGATGACCATGCTGAATTTATTGTCACTTGTGTACTCGTTCCATCTGGCGTAACTAAATTTGGTGGATTCGCATCAACAACAGCGGTTGTAACAGCCGTATCCAACCCACCTGACCAAACAAGTAATGCAAAATCTACAACCGCTGTTGTTGGAACAATCGTAGTTGATGGATTTAATTCAGCCCATGAACCATCTAGCGTCCAATCATTTGTCGTACCGCCAAATGTATTTGGATCTGTTGAAGAAGGAACCCCTCCAAAAGTTAAGTCAGTATTCAATGTAATAAGTGCATTGTAAGCAAAGTTTGTATTGGCAGTACCACGCATTCCCATCGTATTGCCCGTATGCATCATAAATAAATTATCATTTTTACCGTAAGCTTGAACGAAGGCCAAGACCTCACTACCTTTCTATGAAAATAAATATTTATTCGCTATTTCATTTAATGCGAGTAAAAAGAAAAAGTTCCATTTATATACGTACGAGCTAATTTAGGCAAAAAAAAAGCCTTTGCCTATTCCTATTCATTTATATTCGAATAGGATGCAATGACGAGCACATTTTTCATATTTTTTTACAAATAGAACGAGTTTTTAATTTTGAATTGATGCTATTTGTAAATATCTAACTATCGATTGGATTTAAATTTATTGAGAAAGGACGAATCTAATGGCAATAGCAACAATAGGAAGTCGTTTAACCTATACAATCGTTGTCCAAAATACTGGAACACTGCCTGCCCAAAACGTTACATTTACAGACCCCATACCAGCTGGCACCACTTTCGTTCCAAACAGTGTAACTGTTAATGGTACTCCAACAGCCGGCGATCCCTCGACTGGTATTCCTATCAATAATATTCCTGCTGGTGGTTCTGTTACAATTACCTTTCAAGTAGATGTAACTAGTATTCCTACACCACCTGTCGCTAGTAACGTAGCATCATTTGGATATGAATTTCAACCTGCACCTAACGCACCCACTATCACACGTACAACAACCAGCAATATAGTTGATACAGATATTTTCACAGCTAATGTCGCATTAACAAAAGCAGTAGATAAAACAATTGCTACCGTCGGTGATACGATTACGTATACAATTACCGCTACAAATCAAGCTCCATTAGCTGCTAATAATGTTATCATTACAGATACACCTCCTGCCGGCACATCTTTCGTACCAGGTAGCGTTACAGTTAATGGTACTTCCACTACAGATAATCCTGCTACCGGTATAAATGTAGGAACGATTGCTGCAAACGGGAATGCTACAATTACGTTTCAAGTTCGAGTTAATACCCTACCTACACCAAACCCTATTCCAAATAGTGCCACTTCAAGTTTTCAATATAATCCACCAAACCAACCACCAATTAACAGAAACTCTACAAGTAATATAGTTGAAACACAAATCAATGCTACTATCATTAATCCGACTAAAAATGCAAACCAACAAATTGTGAATATTGGTGACATCATTACGTATACGATTACTGTTCCAAATAACGGTAATATTTCAGCAACGAATGTTTCTATCACTGATCCTATCCCTACTGGCACTACTTTCATTCCAAACAGTGTTACAGTTAATGGAACGACACAATCCGGCGTAACACCAACAAATATTCCTTTAGGTACGATTCCTGCTGGTCAAACTACAACTGTCACATTTCAAGTTCAAGTCACTTCTCTTCCAGCTAATGGAACGATTACTAACGAAGCAAATATAACATTTACGTCGCAACCGAACCCTACTGAACCTCCAACGACAACTACGACAACACCACCTCCAACAACTACTTCTGTACGAACTGCAATTGTAAATCCAACAAAAACTGCTAGTCCACAAATTGCTGATATTGGTGATATTATTACGTATACAATTACTGTACCAAATACAGGAAATATCGCTGCGACGAACGTTATTGTAACTGATCCTATTCCAAATGGCACTACATTTATTCCGAATAGCGTTACAATTAACGGCGCTTCACAACCTGGTGTAAATCCTGCTGGTGGTATACAAATCGGTACGATCGCTGCTGGTACAACCGCTACAGTTACATTCCAAGTTCAAGTTACTTCTCTCCCAGAGAATGGCTTAATCCGAAATATCGGAACTACAACATTTACGTATGAACCAGATCCAACAAAACCACCTATTACAACAACAAATCCTACACCACCTACCACTACTCCTGTTAACACCGCTATTACAAATCCTGTTAAAACGGCAGATAAAACTGCTGTTGATATTGGTGATATTATTACGTATACGATTACTTTTACCAATGATGGTACGATACCTGCTACGAATGTAGTTTTTAATGATACAATTCCTGCTGGTACAACATTCATCCCGAACAGTGTAGTCTTAAATAATGCTCCCGTCCCAAATTCAAATCCAGCACTAGGAATTCCAGTTGGAACAATTAATCCCGGTGAAACGAAAACACTCTCATTTCAAGTTCTTGTTACACAAATTCCTGCTGGCGGTGTTATTACAAACGAAGCTTCAACGACATATACGTATCAGCCAGACCCAACAAAACCGCCTGTTACAACAACCGAACCGACAGCACCTACTACAGTCGCTGTTAATACCGCTACGGTTAACCCTACAAAATCTGCTAATCGTAATTTCGTTGATATTGGTGATGTTATTACGTATACAATTAGTTTACAAAATAACGGCACTGTTCCCTCTACGAATATTGTACTAACAGATCCAATCCCAAACGGTACAACTTTTATTCCAAATAGTGTCACGATTGATGGTGTCTCACAACCTAACAGTAATCCTGAAAACGGTATACCAATTGGCACTTTAAATCCAAATCAAGCAAAAACAATTACATTCCAGGTTCAAGTTACAAGCGTGCCACCAAACGGCCTTATAGAAAACCAGGGCAGTGTATCATTTAATCATATTGTAAACCCAAATGAACCCCCTGTTACAAAAACGACCCCTACTCCTAAAACGGAAACACAAGTTGGAACCGTTGTTACAGCACCTACAAAATCTGCAGATAAACAAGTTGCTGATATAGGTGATACGATTACCTATACGGTCACATTCACAAATAATGGGACCGTTCCAGCTACAAATGTTGTCGTTACAGACCCTACACCTAACGGGACTATTTTCGTTCCCAATAGTGTTACGATTGATGGCGTTTCGAATCCTGGTTCCGATCCAGCACTCGGACTACAACTCGGCACTATTTCTGTCGGAGAAACAAAAACAATCACCTACCAAGTTGTCGTTACAAATTTACCACCTGATGGAATAATTAGAAACCAAGCGTCCTTCACTTATCAATATCAACCTAATCCAAGTGAGCCCCCCGTTACAACAACTACTACCACTCCAAGTGTGAACATCCCAATTAACAATCCAAATCCGACGACTACAAAATCTGTTGATCGACAAATTGCTGATTTAGGAGATACGATTACTTTTACCGTAACATTTCAAAATAGGGGGACCGTGCCCGCTACAAATGTTATTGTGAAAGATACACTTCCATCTGGTGTTTCATTCGTTCCTGGTAGCGTTGTCGTGAATGGAACATCCCAGCTTGGAGAAAATCCCGAAATTGGTATTCCAGTCGGCACTGTAAATCCTGGTCAAAGTATTACAGTTACATTCCAAGGTGTAGTAAATAGCATCCCGCCCGGGGGAGTCATTAGAAACCAAGCAAATATAACATTCACATATGAGCCAAATCCGAATGAACCTCCTGTTACAACAACTATTACAACTCCTGAAACAGAAACGGCAGTTAATACAGCAACACTACATCCACAAAAAACAGCTGATCGTTCCTTCGTTGCATTAAATGATATCATTACCTATACACTCTCATTTCAAAACACCGGTACTGTCCCTGCTACGAATATAACCGTGATTGATTCTATCCCTGCTGGTACTGTATTTGTTTCAGATAGTGTTACGATTAATGGTATTCCTCAACCAGGAACCAATCCAGCATCAGGAATTTCACTTGGAAATTTAGCGCCGTCCGAACGAGCGACGATTACTTTCCAAGTTCGAGTAGTAAAAATCCCTGCTAGCGGCGAAATACGCAATCAAGGAAGTGTCACATTTAATTATCAACCGGATCCAAATTTACCTCCCGTCACAAAAACAGAAACGACTCCTGAAACTACGACTCCTATTCAAACTGTAGTCATAAGTCCAACAAAAACTGCAAACCTTACGTTTGCAGAAATTGGTGATATCGTAACTTATACTGTCACATTTACAAACCAAGGAACCATCCCTGCTACAGGTGTAACAATTACAGATTCTTTGCCACCTGGTACAACTTTTGTTACGAATAGCGTTACAGTAAATAATATTCCTCAACCTGGCGTAAGCCCAATCACAGGTATTTCCGTCGGTACTGTTAACCCTGGCGAAACTGTCACGGTTACGTTCCAAGTACAAATAAATGCTATTCCACCTAACGGAAAAATAGAAAATACGGCAGTTGTAACCTATATTTCTCAACCTAACCCTAGTGAACCACCTATTACAACGACAGAAACGACTCCTACTGTTACTTTACCGGTTCGTACCGCTAACCCGAATCCGCAAAAAACAGTAGACCGTGAGTTTGCAAGTATTGGCGATACACTCACTTATACAATCATCCTTCAAAATTCTGGTAATATACCTGCAACTGATGTCATTATTACAGATTCTATCCCTACTGGAACTACATTTATTCCTGGAAGCATTACGATTAATGGTATTTCACAACCTGACTTGACCCCTGAAACAGGAATCCCAGTTGGCACATTAAATCCTAGACAAATAGTGACTGTTACTTTAGAAGTACAAGTAACTGCTCTACCACCAAATGGTATTATCTCAAATGAAGCAAATGTCACTTACACATCTCAACCAGACCCTACCCTTCCACCTATTACAACAACCACACCTACTCCAATCGCAGAAACAATTGTACAAAACGCAGAGTTAGAGTCAACTAAAACAGTAGATTTATCAGTTGCTAACATTGGAGGTGTACTCACGTATACAATCACTCTTAAAAACATCGGAAATATTCCTATGACAAATGTATCTGTCATTGATCCACCACCAGTAGGTACACAATTTATTATAGATTCCGTTACAGTAAATGGTATTTCACAACCAGGTATTGATCCAAGTGTCGGAATACCTATCGGTACTATACAACCGAATCAAATAGTAAACATCACATTCCAAGTAACGATTACAAATATACCGCCTAACGGGGTTGTTACAAATGTTGGTTCAGTCAACTTTACATCTCAGCCTAATCCAAATGAACCTCCTATTACAGAAACAGAGACAACACCACCAGTTAATACTGAAATCATTAATAGTATTATTAATCCATCGAAAACAGCTGATCGAAACAACGTTGATATAGGTGATATTATTACGTACACCGTTACCTTCCAAAACTTACAAACTGTACAACTGACAGACATCGTTTTTACAGACCCCATCCCAACAGGAACTACTTTCATTCCAAATAGCGTTACAATTAATGGTGTACCAACTAGTAATGTTGACCCAGCCCTTGGCATCCCTCTGGGCACATTAAACCCTAGTCAATCAGTTGTTTTAACATTCCAAGTTCGCGTTGTTTCCATACCACCTAACGGAATTATTGTAAATGAAGCTACTATCACCTACACATTCCAACCTAATCCTGGAGAACCACCAGTAACAGTAACTACTCCAACGCCCCCTACTACTACAAATGTCAACACAGCAACAACGAACCCTACAAAATCTGCTGATAAAATATTTGCTTTATTAGGTGACACAATCACTTATACAATCTCCTTGCAAAATACAGGAACTGTCCCTGCAACAAATGTACTTGTAACCGATCCTATTCCAGCTGGTACTACTTTCATTCCGAATAGCGTTACGATAAATGGCGTTTCACAACCAGGTATCATTCCTAGTTCTGGAATTCTTATCGGTACATTAGCACCTAACACTTCAGTCATCGTAACGTTCCAAGTTCAAGTAACATCAATACCACCGACAGGTTTTATCGAAAATCAAGGGACCGTTTCATTCCAATATGAGCCAGATCCTACTAGACCACCTGTGTCTGTTACTACCCCTACTCCTACTACAAAGACGCAAGTAAGTGAAGTTACTACTAACCCTAACAAACAAGCAAACCCGCAAATTATTAACCTTGGTGATACTGTCACTTATACAATTACGTTCCAAAATGTCGGGAATATTAATGCGACAGATGTTATTATTACAGATCCTACTCCAACTGGTACTACTTTCATTCCGAATAGCGTTACGGTAAATGGTGTTTCTTCACCTGGGGCAAATCCAAATAGTGGTGTAAATGTTGGAACTGTAACTCCAGGGCAAATTATTACATTAACTTATCAAGTTACTGTAACTGCACTCCCGCCAGACGGTATTATTAAAAACACTGCAACTGTCACTTACACATTCCAGCCAAACCCTGGTGAACCTCCTATTACCATTACAGACCCTACTCCAACTGTTGAAGTATCCGTTATTACGCCTACTCCTAACCCAAATAAACTAGCAGACAAACAAATTGTAGATATAAATGAGATCATAACGTATACCGTAACTTTCCAAAATCGCGGATCAGTCCCGGCAACTTCTGTTATCATTACTGATCCATTAACGAATGGGTTAACATTTGTTCCAGGTAGCGTTGTAATAAATGGCGTTTCAGACCTTGGAGCAAATCCTGTAGCGGGTATACCTGTAGGCACATTCAATCCGAACGATACAATTACTGTTCAATTCCAAGCGAGAGTAACAAGCGTACCACCTGGCGGTATCATTCGAAATCAAGCGACTGTTACTTTCACATATGAACCAGTTCCTGGCGAACCTCCTATTACCATTACAGACCCTACTCCAATTAACACAACGAATGTAAATACAGCTATATTAAATCCGCAAAAAACAGCCACGCCGGAAACAGTTACACTAGGTGATATCATTAATTGTCGATAGGTAAGTCTTTGAGGTTATCTCCAACTTTTCCCCCGATCCGCACGGTACGTGCCACTTTCACGGCATACCGCGGTCCACCTATATTGTAGTTTTCTTTTCATCTAATAATGATAAGCTCTAAGCAAACAACGCTAGTTGTTCATGTTCCATATCCACTTCATTTTGTGATTACATACAGATTTCCTCATTTTTGACTAATTTCCGCAATTTATTAAGTTTGCCTAACTGTTCCTCGTTGAGTTTTAATTTATTGAGGAATTGGTTTATGGTTTCTATATTGGTCGCGTGTATTAGTGTATGGACACTTGGCTTGATGATGGTAAGATTTTTGTAGCTGTCATCCCTTGTTTCACTCCATAATCGCTTATGGTGACAGTGGATGTCCCAAGGCGAGAGTTTCTCACCTGTTACACTGCATCTTCCTTTTTGTGCAATATAAAGAGAAATTCGATTATCATTGTATTCTATGGTTGCCCGTTCATTTATAACTGGGTTTTCTCTTAACCATTTCAGTTCCGCTTCGGTTATTTCTGCCAAGTTTTTGTGTATAAGGGCTCGTCCTTCTGCGGTGTATCTGTTAATAGATTGCTTTTTCATCATCGGTTTTTTGTGTTGAATATAGGAGATTGGTAAAATAGGACATTTCATGAGAAATCTCATCGCTTTTGACTTTAGGTATGGTTTAATACCTCTGTCTTTCCCTTTATATTTCCCTATATTCGTGTATCCGTTTGTGTTGCTTTTTCCTCTAATTTTTGACTTTGGGAATCTGTTATACATCATGTGACCAAGACTATGGTTCATTTTACTGAAATCCAGGGAAGCATGCGTTGCTATTTTATAATAGTTGTGCTTACCAATGACCATGCTGTTGTATATACTGATTCTCTTAATTGTTTCATTAGAGTTTGGGGTTCTCTGTATCCTTTTCACTTGTTTTGCTAAATCTTGTTTTGTTTTTTCCAGTGCTTTTGGAGAGATGTGTGTTACTGCAATGTATCGTGTGTTACCGTTCTTCTTACCTTTCTTTACAGCCTTAAGAGTGAAACCTAAGAATTCACTCTGTTGCTTTTTCAGATTGGTTACTTTAGACTTTTCGGTTGAGATAGGCAGTTTTAGACGTTCTTCTAACCACATTTGAGTTGCTTCGAAAATTTTCTCCGCATTCCTACGTGTATTTGTAAAGATTTTAAAATCATCTGCGTATCTTACGATATACATTGGTTTCATCTTGGATGTTTTGGATAGACAATATGTTACAGTGTCATTACTCCAAATCCCATCTTTCAATCTCGGCTTTACCTTCTTGGCTTTGAAAGTTTCCCATTGATTACTAATCCACCAGTCAAATTCGTTAAGGTTAACATTGGCGAGTAGTGGACTAAGGATACCACCTTGCGGGGTACCTTTGGTCGGAAATATCGTTTTGCCGTTAGGCAGTTGCACTGGCGCTTTCAATATTTTCCGGATAATGACTAGTAGTTGTTTGTCACGAATACCCAGTGTCCATAGTTGGCGCATGAGTTTGACGTGACTTACTTCGTCAAAGAATCCCTGAATGTCTATATCCACCACATATGTAAGGTTTTGCTGATTTACCCGTTTTGTTGCGTCTGCTATAGCATTTTCAGCACTTCTGTTTGGGCGAAATCCATGACTTCGGTTACAGAAGTGTGCTTCACAGATAGGCTCCATTACTTGTAAGATGCATTGTTGGATAATCCTATCCCACATACTTGGTATTCCCAGAGGTCTGGTTTTCCCATTGGGTTTCGGTATTTCCTTGCGCCTTACTTTCTGCGGTTGGTAGTTTTGAAAGCGTCTTTTTACTTCGTTCAAGAAATAGCTTTGTTCCATTCTCTCAATATCCTTAATGTTTACATTGTCACAAGCTGCTGTTTTACTCCCTTTGTTTCCTTTAATATTACGAAACGCGAGGAGTATATTTTCATCTGATATAATGATAGGCATTAAATTTTTAAAAGAATTTTTCTTTGTTGCCTTCTGGTATAAGTTATCTAAGAAAGTTTGGATACCGTAGTATTCGTTGTGTCTTAGTTTCTTATTCTTTGGCGTGGACTTAGTTCTATCATTCATGGTCTATCACCTACTCTCATATTGATTTGGTGACCTTTTGAGTCTTACCAGAATCCATGCAAGATTAGATGAAATTTCAGTTCCTACAAATAGGCTTATGGCTGTTCCTCCAATTCCATTACAGAATCTTCAACGGTCGTGCCACTACTCTCACCACTATTAAGAATACTTCCCTCGGTTACCCGTTTCGTATTCAACTATATCCGCCGATAGAGTCATAGACCCAACGTTAGTGGCTTTCGACGTTCCGTTCAGACTATCGTTGTTTTAAAGATCTTTCAATCTCCGATTTAGGTGCTTGCTTTACCCCGTGTCTAGCTCCGTTGCCTGTAACAACGTTAGGATTGGTCACTATGCGATGTTTCCAATCCATTAGACAAGTCTTATTTTCAGACTCCGAATCATTTCTGACCCGTAAACCTATCGAGGTGTACATTCGCAAGTTCGTCAGTGTTTACACATTCTCACCTTGTCGGTTGACAGCATACGGTACTTAGTTAGTTCCAGCCGGTTTATTATTCCTGCTGGCTTTCGGTTATCCATATAGACACTACGAACCGTAACCGCATGTTTTACCCTGCTTCCAACATCTCACTCTGCCGAGTGTATGCAGTTGGGAATCTCACTGGGAGAGTTTCGGGGCGTTACTCCTTCATTCCTCTCACTCGCCTGAACAGTTATCCTACTCTTTATTGTTTTCGATGTTTCTACAATTAAGAATAGTCCTCGTTGTCGCCTATGCTCCCGCATTACTTACTCGAGAACGTCTCGCACCGTATACGATTTCACTCCAAAATACAGGTACCATTCCTGCTAATAATATAGTTGTAACTGATACAATTCCCGCCGGGACTTCGTTCATTCAAAATAGTGTTACCATAAACAATGTGCCGCAACCAACCGCAAATCCATCCACAGGCATCCCGATTTCAACACTTGTTCCTTCTGAATCAGCAACGATTTCTTTCCGCGTTCTAGTTACTTCGATTCCACCAAACGGAAAAATTCAAAACCAAGGTAGCGTTTTATTCCAATACCAACCAGATCCTACTAAGCCACCTGTATCCGTTACTACGCCTACACCTACTACAACTACCCCTGTAAACGTCGGGACTATTAATCCGATAAAAACCGCTGATAAATCCATCGTTTCAGTAGGTGATACGATTACATTTACTATCACATTCCAAAATGAAGGTACGATTCCTGTCACTAATATCTCTGTTACAGACTCACTTCCTGCCGGCACGTCATTCATTCCAAATAGTGTTACAATTAATAACATTCCCGTTCCAAACGCAAATCCATCCACAGGAATTCCAGTCGGAACTCTTAATCCAGCAGAATCAGTAACTATTTCATTCCAAGTACAGGTTATTACACTTCCAGCTAATAGAATGATTACAAATATCGCATCCATTACGTATACTTCTCAACCTGATCCTACTAGACCACCTGTCACAACAACGAAAACAACACCACCAATTACGATAGAAGTAAACCCTAATGAACCAAACACATTTATTAAGACCGCAGATGTAAATAGCGCCTCACTCGGTGACTTCATCACATATACACTTACCTTTACTAACAATGGCGCTATTCCTGCAAATAATGTACTCATTACCGATCCACTGCCTCCCGAAGTCACTTTCTATCCAAATTCAGTAACAGTAAACGGCGTTTCACGTCCTGGAAGTAATCCAACTATCGGTATTCTTATTGGAACTGTTAATCCAGGTCAATCTGTTGTTGTCCGTTTTATCGTTCAAGTAACAGCAGAGCCAAGAAATGGTCTCATTCGAAATACCGCTCGCATTCGCTATACACTAAGACCTGAACCTACTAAACCACCTATCCCTGTCGATGAGACTACAGAACCAAATATTATTCCGTTTATCGGTCCTTTCGTATCACCAAATTTAAATTGTTTCTTTAATGGGGAACGTTTTATACGACGCGGCTGGGACAGAAGATGTTAACAATATAAATAAAAAGACAGCGTCAAAAAACGCTGTCTTTTTATGTTATACATATACAGTTTTTAAGTTAATTTCATATCTTTTTCATTATAAAAACCATCTTCTTTTTCCATTTCCTTTTGTAATTTCGTAAAGGAACGGTACATAGCAATTCTCCATGACACAATCATAGCGAACGCCAGTAAGAAGAACATGCCACTAAGTTGTCCTAAATCAAGGGATTGACTTAAGTATGTTTTAAATACAATCCGTACGACAAGTAATCCAATTAATATAAAAACAAATGCTTTTGAACGCTTCAAATAAATCTCTTGTCCTCTAATTTCAAATTTAGATGTTTTAATAAGAAAAATAGAGAAAAACAAACCGACGCCAATTGCTTCTAATATTTCTGCTGGAGTTAGTCGAAATTCTGGAAAAACAAACATCAATGCTCCCGTACTCATAAAAAATGGTGGAAGTATAATTTTTTTCAATGTTGCAGGTTTCTTAGCTGCTTTTAAACGAATAAACATCGCACCGACAGCCATACAAACAGCAACGATACTGGATAAAACAACTATGTTCATATTTTCTCATCCTTTTTTGTGGCTATATGCAAAATATACTTTCATTATATGCTTTTCCGTTAGTATTTCCAACATTTTCACAGAATAATACTAAAAACCAGTAAAACCACCAAATAAACTTGAGAAATACACGATAATTTTCGTCATCCAGTTAAAGTATAGGAAGATACCCATGACAATCATAACGTATCCCCCGATTTTCATGAATTTCATACTATTTCTTTTAATCCAAGTCATTTTCGTAATAAAGAATGATAGCACGAAAAATGGGATAGCAAATCCAAGTATGTATGCAATCATATAAATCATTGCTGATTCTGGGTTCGTTGCTGCTAATCCAATGACAGATACTAAAATAGGTCCTGTACAAGGTGTCCATCCTGCAGCAAATGCCAATCCAATTAAAACGGATCCAAAATAGCCGCTCGGGCGATTTTTAAACGTAAATTTACGGTCTTGCATTAAGAATTTCGGTTTAAACACACCGACAATAATAAGACCGAACGCGATGATAAATATACCACCTAACTGTCTAATTAAATCTTTATAATCTGTAAAGATACCTCCGATAAAGCTTGTACCAAATCCAATTGCAATAAATATAATTGAAAATCCAAGTAAGAAAAACGCTGTATGTATCATACTTCTCTTGCGAAGCATTGCATTTTCTTCTTTCAACTCAGAAACCGACATACCTGTTATGTACGATAAAAATGCCGGATAAAGCGGTAAGCAACATGGGGAAATAAATGATAAAAAACCGGCGCCAAACGCTAAAAAAATACTAATATCTTGCATTGTTCCACTGCTACTAAAAATATAGACAAATGTACATTCTTAGAGTATTCCTGCTTCTCTGTGTCCTGTCTCGCCACTAACTCGCTACTACAGTTTGTTGTAACACTCCACAGGCGTAAATCCCGATGTAGCCCACCGTACATATATACAACCTATTTACGTTAGTATTGTATATTTTTTTGCTTGTAAAAGGTTGATTGACGCGTTCAAATCTCTATCCATTACATTTCCACAGTCACATTCATATACTCGGTCGGATAGCTTTAAGTCTACTTTCTTTCGACCACAACATGAACATAACTTTGACGAGGGATAGAATTTATCTACTTGACGTAGTTCAATTCCATATTCCTCACATTTCGTCAATAACAATGTTTTAAATGTATAAAAGCATTGTTTAGCAACTGCTTTAGATAGATGTTTGTTCTTCATCATACCTTTCACATTCAAATCTTCTACTGTAATAAATGTTGGCTTGGTTCTCACCACATTATTTACAATAAACTTTACATACTCTAGTCGAATATTCGCTAATCGAGCACATAACTTTTGCACCCTAAGAATATTTTTATCTATATTTGCTCTTTTGTTAGTAACAGATTGTTCACCTCTCTTTTTTAGATTTTCAAATTTACGTGATAAAGAGCGTTGTTCACGTTTTAACCGTTTTTCTATCTTTTTTACTTGTATTGTTTTATTTATATTTTTGTGCGTTTTTCCATCGCTACGTACAGCGAAATTCTTCACTCCTAAATCAATCCCTAAACCTGTTGAATGGAGTATTGGTTTCGTTTTTGTTTCTTCCAATTCGCAAAGCACAGATACAAAATATCTTCCTGCTCTTTGATATATTGTGCCACTTTTTACAGTTACATTTTTAGGGATGTATCCATATTCTTTTAACCTTATCCAACCAATCGTTGGGACTTTTACTCTATGTCTTTCTACTGTCCAATCTGTTTTGTTATTTTTCGGAAAATAGCACTTCACATCTTGCTTCTTCTTTTTCTTATATCGTGGAAACTTAGATAAACCCTTAAAAAACCGCTTAAAAGCTTTATCTCCATTCATAATGGCTTGTTTTACAGCTTTACTCGACACTTCTTTTATCCACTGGTCATATGCTTTTGTATAGACATTGTTCAACCATTTTGAAAAGTCATACCCACCTAGAAACTTTCCTTCGGCTTCATACAACTCTTTGTTTTTAGAGATATACAGGTTGTAAACATATCTACACACACCAATAGTCTGATTTATTCGGGTTATTTGTTCTTTTGTTGGATGGATTTCTATCAGATATGCTTTTTTCATAGCTCTTCATCCTCCGACATTTTCTTTTGTACTTCCTCAACCCATATACCCTACAACTACATACATAAATGATAGATATCAAATACTGAGCAAGTTCTTCTTGTGGAGACAACTTTTCATTAGTAACAATGATAACTTCGACTCCCATCTTATGAAGAAATCTCTCAAACCAATCGTAATCAAAACGAACAAACCTATCTTTGTGTGTGATGACGATGGTTGAAACATTTCTCTCCATGCATTCATCAAGCTTATGCTTTACTACGTATGTCCACGTTTACCTATGTTTTCACTTACCGTTGTTCCACTCCTCTCCTTACATATTGTAGCAAAAACATATAAAAATACTGTGAACAATTCGTGAAATCACTTTTCCAACGTAATAATAAGAGAAACTACTCTTTCACACAGTTTCTAATAAAACGTTTTCATTTCCTTCTATTATATAGAAAAATCTCAATTGAACTACGAAACTTCTCTAATTGTTATTAACATAACAAAGGTAACATAGTTTCTCAAATGATTAGCACGTTTCGAGTACGTCTACATACATATTGATTAAAAAATATTTTTTTCAAATGCTATCTTTATACAATACAAAGCTGATTTTATAATACTTCTATTATTATTAATTTCAAGATTATGCATAAATATCATACTTTTATTATTATTCTATAAAATGTCACACTTTTCTTTTATTTGACCCTTTATTTTTAATTTTGTATACTTCCCTCTAGTTATATATGTCCGTTAGGAACAATTTCATATAGATGGGAGGAATTTTTCATGCTTCGTTATTCTCTTTTAGTTTTATTAGGAGCGTGTAGTTATGGGATTTTAGCCATTTTCGTTAAACTTGCATATGCAGAAGGATTTTCACTTGGAGAGGTAATTGGCAGCCAATATTTGTTCGGTTGGATTATTTTGCTTGCTATTACACTTCTATTTTCTAGACATCGTGTTCCATTAAAACAAGCGTTAATTTTATTCGTTGCAGGTACATCTGCAAGTTTCACTGGAATTTTTTATTATGCTTCATTAAAAACTGTACCAGCATCTATTGCAATTATACTTTTATTCCAATTCGTTTGGGTCGGAATTATTATTGAAGCAGTCGCAACAAAAACATTACCTTCAAGAGAAAAGGTAATTTCCGTTATTTTCTTACTTGTAGGTACATTTTTATCAAGTGGTTTACTAGAAAAATCAGCAGGTGATTTCGATATGACCGGAATCATACTAGGTTTATTATCTGCTGTTACATTCGCAACATACATTTTCGTAAGCGGAAAAGTTGCTGTTGAAGTACCTTCATTACCGCGCGGTGTTCTCTTAATGACTGGCGCTTTAACTTTAGTAATGATTGTATTCCCGCCAACATTTATTTTTAACGGTGCAATTTCTGAAGGACTTTGGAAATATGGTTTAGGTTTAGGAACATTTAGTATCGTTATTCCTTCTATTGCCTTTACAATTGGTATTCCAAAGATCGGTTCTGGCTTAGCAACTATTCTTGGTGCAGCAGAACTACCGGTTACAACAATTATGTCTGTATTCGTCTTAAAAGAAGCTGTGCTATCTTCACAATGGTTCGGTGTATCACTTATTTTAATCGGTATTGCAATCCCGCAAATTGCCTATGCAATGCGTGGACGTTATCGTAAACATCATACACAAAAAAATTTGGCAGCTTGAACTACCCCCACTTAACACTCTAACGAGCTGTTTGAAGTGGGGGATTCCTACGAACACTAAGGTATCCCTCAGTTTTATGAGTAGGCAATCCCCGTAATCCCTACGGTTAGGAGCCTTATGGCCTCTTTTCTCAGATTTTCCGCTGCATTCACATCTCTATCATGATACATACCACAAGAAGGACACTTCCATTCACGCAGGTTCAGGCTTTTCACATCTTTATTTTTGTAGTCGCAATGCGAACATGTTTGGGAACTAGCGAATGTTTTCGACACCACAATCACTTGTTTCCCATACCAGCATGCCTTATACAACAACATCGCTTTGAATTGTGACCATGATACTTCTTGAATCGCTTTCGCTAGTTTGTGATTCTGTAACATATTCGATACTTGCAAATCTTCTATCCCAATCACATCGTGGTTTTTGATGATCCTTGTAGAGAGTTTTTGCAAGTAATCCGTTCTTGCATTTTTGATTCGTTCATGAATACGAGCGACTTTCATTCGCTGTTTATGCCAATTCGCTCCGCCTTTTGTACGTCTAGATAGAATACGCTGGGCATGAGCGAGTTTCTTTTCTAATACCCGAGACCATTTTGGATTACCGAATACCTCACCCGTTGAAAGAATAGCAAAGTTTTTCACACCAACATCTATACCAACAGTGGAATCGGTCTTCGGCAATTCTTGTACTTCTGCTTCAGCAAGAATCGAGACAAAATATTTTCCACTTGGATTCCTTCTGACAGTAGCACTCAAAATTCGTCCTTCTATCTCACGACTTTTGACAAATTTGACAAGACCCAGTTTCGGTAACTTCAATTTATTATCTATAATCGCAATGTTTCCATTTGTATGTTTCGTTGTATAGGATTGGACTTTATTGTTTTTCGATTTAAACCGGGGTGCTTTGTTTTGTTTTTTGAAGAATCTTGCATACGAGTCAGCTAGGTTGTGAAGAGAAGATTGAAGAGCGATACTGTCCACTTCTTTTAGCCATACAAATTCTTTTTTGAGAGTAGGTAATTGCGAAGAACAAGTGCCATAGGATAACCCTTTTCCTGTTTCTTTATACCTATCATTCCACTTTTCCAAAAAGTAGTTAAATACAAATCGTGAACAACCAATTGTTTTCGTAATAGCTATTTTTTGTTCTAAACTAGGATAGATCCGAAACTGATACGCTTTATGGATAAGCACCGCTTTTCACCTCACTTCCTTTTTTTTATTTGTTTACAATCTTTTTCATGATATGCATGGGAACGATATCATGATATAACCAAATAATACTGATCACGTATTATTTCTTCTTTTTTGTCGAAAGTCCTCTGTCCCTTTCAAAAAAATACAAATGAAACAATTTCGTAGATGTAAAAATCCCTCTGAGCTATAACATTTTCTTTCTATAGGAACGAACTGATTACGATACCGGTACCTTAACTGATTCTTCACCAAGAAGAACCTTTAGGCTGTTGCCTAATCGTCATTCAGCTCCCACCTACTCATTGGAACATGTCCTACCCATTCCTTGAGGTGGGAGTTTTCTGTCGGGAAATGATAAAATGGGAGAGGATTTTCATTTAAGAAACCTCTCTTTTCTTGTTGTATACTTAATGTAAAGACTTTATTTAAGAAAGAGGGCATGATAAGTGGTAGCAAATCTAGAGCAATTAACGGAGGCACTAATTTCTATTCGTCGAAATTTGCATGAGCATCCAGAATTATCATACGAAGAATTTGAAACGACGAAAGCTATAAAGAATTGGTTAGCAGCGAAAAACATTACGATTATTAATTCTAGTTTAGAAACAGGCGTTATTGCTGAAATTTCGGGGAATCATAGTGGACCGATAATAGCGATCCGTGCTGATATTGACGCCCTTCCTATTCAAGAAGAAACAAATTTGCCTTACGCTTCAAAAATTCACGGCAGGATGCACGCTTGTGGGCATGATTTTCATACAGCTGCAATTATTGGTGCCGCTTATTTATTAAAGGAAAAAGAATCTTCTCTTAGCGGAACGGTACGCTTTATATTCCAGCCAGCTGAAGAAAGTAGCGATGGTGCTTGCAAAGTAATTGAAGCCGGACATTTACGTGATGTGCAAGCTATTTTCGGTATGCATAATAAACCTGATTTACCAGTAGGTACAATCGGTATTAAAGATGGTCCACTCATGGCCGGGGTTGATCGATTTGAAATTGAAATTCACGGAGTTGGTACGCATGCAGCTGTACCAGATGCTGGGGTAGATCCTATTGTCGCCTCTTCTCAAATTGTTATGGCACTCCAAACAATTGTAAGCCGGAATATAAGTTCCTCTCATAATGCAGTCGTTAGTGTTACAAACATCCATTCAGGAAATACGTGGAACGTTATTCCTGAAAAAGCAACACTGGAAGGTACTGTACGTACATTCCAAACTGAAACACGTGAAAAAATCCCTGCACTAATGAGACGTATTATTCAAGGGGTTTCTGATGCATTAGGTGTAAAAACAGAATTTCGTTTTTATGCAGGTCCTCCTGCTGTTCAAAACGATACATCTCTAACAAACTTATCGACTCAAGTTGCAGAAAAAATGAATTTAAATATCATCTCCCCTACTCCTTCAATGGCCGGAGAAGATTTCTCTTTTTATCAACAAGAAATACCTGGTTCATTCGTATTTATGGGAACGAGTGGTACACATGAATGGCATCATCCCGCTTTTACAGTAGACGAACGAGCATTACCTATAAGTGCAGAATACTTCGCTTTGTTAGCTGAAAAAGCACTCAAACAATTTGCATAAAAAAAGGAGCTGTTAAGAGATACTTAACGGCTCCTTTTTTATTAAGTTAAATCACGTTTTAAAAATACGGTATAGGAAATGCTTAAAAATACAAATAAATATAGTAATAACATACAAGAAGCAAACGGGAACGTTACTCCATCAATAAAACTTCCATTCTTTGCAATACTATATAAATCTGTGTTTGCTGGCAATAAATATTTCGCCCAATCATATCTAGTTGCTGCTAGTAATGCAATGTTTCCTGATAAAGCAAGGAATAGCGAAATCCCAATCGCGCCTCCACTAGATCTTGTTAACACAGAAATCATAAATGCAAACGCTGCGTACACAATCGTCGGCAACCAAGATAAAATATAATACTTACTAGCTTCTACAAAAATATTTTGTTTTATAATATTTCCATCTTGGAAAATAAACTCGCTCCATGCAGGCTGCTGGAATTTATAAATAACAAGCCCACATAATGTGGAGAAAATCATATTAAATATAAACAATAATGCTGCAAATATCACGATTGCTAAAAATTTGGCTGTCAAAATTTTAAATCGACTTGCTGGTCGTATCGTTAAAAATTTATATGTTCCCCAGCTATATTCATTCGCAAAAATTGTACTTGCATACACGAGGATAAATGGGAGCAATATTGGAAATACGATAAAACCTGTATCTCTCATGAAAGAAAGCGGAGAACTGCTTGCCGGTGCTGTATCTGTATCCAAATACTTCATCTTCAGCTGATATTCCTTTACAAGCTCATCTCCAGATAGCTCTGCTAAAATAGCTTCTTTTTTCATGCCTAGCTTTTTCTCAATTTCTACAGTTCTTTCTGTATAATCGGCTTTCCATCCTTTTGTTTCTGGTTCTAGATACTTTACCGTAACCCATCCTAATCCAATTATTAATACTGCAATAACTGCAAAGGGAATAATCGTTCGCTTTCGCTTAAATATTTTATACAGTTCGTTATATACTAAATTAAACAATATCTTTTCCCCCTGTTAATTCTAAAAATTGCTCTTCTAACGTTTTCCTTTCTTCATATACACGATACACTTGAATATTTTTCTCAAGCAATGTACGAATAACATTTGGGATTTCTTCATCTTTTACAGTAATAAGTAGATCATTACCTTTTATTAAAACATCTTGGTCTAACAATTCCGCTGCTCTTTTCGCATCATCTACACGTATACGGATTGTCTCCATCTCTTCGCTTTGATTATGCTGAATATTTTGCGTCGCCACATATTCTCCGTGCTGAATAATGATAACTCTGTCACACATTAATTCAACTTCTGAAAGTAAGTGACTAGATACAAGTACCGCTTTTCCTTGTTCATGTGCAATTTTCTTTATGTACATTCTCATTTCATGTATTCCACTAGGATCTAATCCATTCGTTGGTTCATCTAATATCAATACATCTGGATCGTGAATAAGCGCTTGAGCAATTCCTAAACGTTGTCTCATACCAAGTGAATATGCTTTTACTTTGCGGTCAATTACTTGTCCCATCCCTAACAATTTCACTACTTCATCGATACGTTCTTCTGTCACGTTACCATTCATTCGTCCGAAATATGTTAAATTTTCATAGCCGCTCAAAAAAGGATAAAACTCCGGTGTCTCAATTACTGCTCCAATTTTCGAAGCAGTACTTTCAAATTGCTGTTTTACAGATTGGCCGTCAATCCAAACTTCTCCCTCTGTCATACGAATCATGCCGACCATCATTCTCATTAAAGTCGTTTTTCCAGCACCATTTGGTCCGAGCAAACCAACTACTTCACCCTTTTTAACTTCGAAACTAATATTTTCTACAAGTGTCTTTGAGCCGATTCGCTTCGTTAATCGCTCAACCTTTACAATCGATTGTTCATTTGTCATTCTATACAACCTTTCCTTCCCATTCTTTGTCAGGTCTTTACACTGTAACATGATTATTTTTATGTGTAAAATAGGAAAAGGCATGATTTCTCATGCCTTTTTCTTGAAATGAAATGAATTTTTATCTTGTAAACTTTGAACAAATCGAAAACATTGCATCATCGATAATAAGACGATAACGATCATAATTATACTAACAACTACTATTGCATATATTGTAATCGGTGCACTATTTATCCCTTGTATTCCTACTAGTTTCATAAAAATAATCGTAAATAATTTCAAAAATAACATCCCATTAACTAATCCAAAAACAAACGCCGCGCCATAAATGAATAATTGCTCCTGACATAATAAACATATTACGTTCCTATTCTCTGCTACATAAGATTTAATTTCCTCTTTTCTCACTTGCAGAAGAGAAAACGTTATTTTATATGTAGTAAAAATACATATAAAAATAGATATAAGAAACAGTGTATAGAAACACATTTGAAATAAAAGTATAGTCCCTAATTCCTCAACAACTACTTCATTAAATTGGAGCGATATCATAAAAAATAAAATCATAGTAATCATAGCAATCCACATGAATTGCTTCATCCTTTTGGCAGCAAATGTTCTTATATTTTTTCTCACTAACTGACATAAAGACATATGTTCTTCCCCTACCTTACTTCATAACAAGCTCATTCTATACTACTAGTGTATAAAAATATGACATTTTAAACATCGCACTACAATCTGAATTTGTTCTAAGTCTTTAGTCCTAGAAAATAAAATGGTAAAAAAATCATATTAAGAATATAATTGTAAAAAGGAGGGATTTCATGCGTATAAAAGTACTATCAATCTTGTTTTTATTATTTCTCACAAGTTGTAGCCCTCTTAAACACAATGAGATCGCGATTGTTGAGCCATACAAATTAACAGAAGAGCAATCTTCTATTTTACAAATGACCCCTTTTCAAGAAGGAAACAGCATGTTTTATAGCGTTACACTTAAAAATGAAAAAGATGAAATACATGCTACAATTGATTATTATCAAAATGGTAAAAAAACAAACGAAATTGTGAATACAGCTACCTCACATTTTCCAAAAAAGAAAGTAAAGCTTTCTTTTTTACCACCTCAATCCCAACTCGATAAAGATATACAAGAGCAAAAAAATTGGTATGTTAATATTGAAGGTAGTTCCATGCTCGTTCCTGAAGAAGCACCTCCAAGTATAAATAGCTCTGCATCTACTACTCTTCAATCTGCTATAAAATTAAAATATAATCAAAAAACGACTTTAACAGCTATAATAAAAACGAATAAAGAAACGGTAAGAGTTCCAATGCTTGAGGAAAAAACTGCTATTGACCAACTATTACAAGAAAATGAACATGTTTATCTCTTTAGTATAGAACTAAAAAAAGCAAACTAAAGCGGAAATGCAATACTATTGCATTTCCGCTTTAGTGTTTAATGAGGTGTACTTTTAAACAAATTAATTAATCTCATCCTCAACTTCTATTCTTTTCTTCTCTCTTGAAATTTTTAAAAACTCTAAAAGTTCTGGATTAGTATTCATTTTTTTGTACGCTACTGACATTTCTGCAACAAAATTCGAATCATATAACTCTTTATATACGACTTCTGTTTTATACAATTTATTTGCCGATACAGGTATTACCGTAATTCCAATTCCTGCCGCTACAAGTCCCATAACTGTTTGATATTCTGTCGCTTCTTGTACAATATGTGGACTAAACCCAACGTCACGGCAAAGTGATAATATTGTATCGTATAACGCTGGCCATACGGGCCTTGTAATAAATACAAACGGTTCGTCTCTTAAATCTTCAATATGTATTTCATCCTTTTCAGCAAGTGGATGTGCCTTCGGTAAACATAACGTACAAGAAAGCCTTTGAATTGGTTCTAACTCTAGCAATTGTGTTGGAATTGGCGGACGTAAAAACCCAATATCAATACGGTTATCGTGAAGTGCATGTACCTGATCTGGTGTTGACAGTTCATGTAGTGCAACAGACACTCTCGGAAATTTCTTTCTATACTCCCTTACGATAGATGGTAAAATATCATATATCGCCGCACCTACAAAACCAATTGAAAGTGAGCCCACTTCTCCCCTTTGGGCACTTTGTGCGATTTCTACTGCTTTTTCAATTTGTTCAAACGCTTTTTTTACTTCTTTTAAAAACATTTCTCCAGCTTCTGTTAATTCAACCTTTCTCTTCGTTCTTGAAAATAACATAACTCCCATTTCTTTTTCTAATTGCTGAATTTGTTGACTAAGCGGTGGTTGTGTCATTTGTAAACGAGCAGCTGCTCGTCCAAAGTGTAACTCCTCTGCCACTACAACGAAATATTGCAAATGCCGTAATTCCATTTTGGACACCCTTTTCACTTTCGATTAATACATCTAATATATTAATAACATATAATTTATATATTAGACAAATTTTTTGAATGAACGTATAGTAGAAATTGTTAATTCTTTTTTACAATTTTTATGTAAAAAAAGAAAGGGGTGGTTACTGTATGAAATGGTGGAAATTAAGCGGACAAATCTTATTATTATTTTGTTTCGCTTGGACAGGTGAATGGATTGCAAAACAGGCACACCTCCCAGTTCCAGGAAGTATAATCGGTATTTTTTTATTATTAATTTCATTAAAATTTAACCTAGTGAAAAAAGAGTGGATACAAGACGGAGCAGACTTTTTATTAAAAGAACTTATTTTATTTTTCATTCCTTCTGCAGTCGCTGTCATACGCTACAAAGATACACTATCACAATATGGAATCGATCTCATTTTAATTATTATGATTAGCACACTTTGCGTTACCTTAGTTACAGGACTCTTAACAGAATTGCTACTAAAGCGGAAAGGATCAACACAATGATCGGCTTTCTTTGTTTATTATTAACACTATTCACATATTGGATATCGAAGAAAATGTATCAACGCTGGAATTGGAGCTTACTTTCTCCTCTTCTCGTCTGTCCTATTATTTTAATTGCTTTATTACTCGGACTAGACACACCTTATGAAACATATGAAACAGGTGGTCAATGGTTAACTGAATTATTAAAGCCTGCAACAGTTGCTTTTGCATGGCCAATCTATAAATACTTTGACTTACTCAAGAAACATGGAATAGCTATCTTACTTAACGTCATTGTCGGTTCGTTTTTATCAGTTATCACTTCAGCACTACTAGCAAATTATTTTCAAATTGATTCATCGTTAGAACATAGTTTAGCACCTCATATTGTAACAACACCAATTGCAATGGCTATTTCAGAAATGATTGGTGGTATGTCACAATTAACAGCCGTATTTGTTGTTTTAACTGCGTTAACAGGAGCATTGCTCGGTCCTTCTCTCATACGCATATGTCGTATTAAAACAGCACTCGCAAAAGGCATTATGTTAGGTACGAGTGCAAATGGAACCGGCACATCAAAAGCATTCGAAATCGGTCCTGTAGAAGGAACGATTGCAAGTTTATCTATGCTTTTAACAGCGGGAGCTAGTTTAGTTATCGTTCCGCTTTTCTTATCGTGGATACATTAAAAAAGCAAGTGTTTAAACACTCGCTTTTTTATTTATATATGTATTCAAAATCTCAAAATCTTCCGGGAATGATAGCGTTAATTCCTTCATCTCATCTATCCTCTTCCAAGCAATTTCATATATTAATTCATCAGGATCTTGAATTTTCATACTACCGCCTATTTTTTTAACAACATAATAATGAACGTATACAGGAACCCCATATGTAATACCTTCTTTTTCGTATATTTTATTTACAATTTCCACATTGTAACCTGTTTCTTCCCAAACTTCTCGAATACAACATTCTTCTAGTGTTTCTCCCTTTTCAAGCCCGCCACTTGGAACAGTCCACCTTTTTTCTTCACCTTTTTGCCCTTGCAACACCATTAAAACTTCATTTCTTTCGTTTACACATACTGCCGCACAACCTACCCATCTTTCCATATACATCCCTCCCCTACTACTATTCGTCTTCCTTTTTATTTTCCCCTTGAAAAAAGAGGAAAATAGTAAAACAATGACGAAAGTTTACATCAACTTCATAGACAATCCCTTCTTAGAAATTAAAAACGGAAGGATGAAAATATGATTTCTAAATATGTTGTGGAATGTGTCTTTTGTGAAGAAAATCGAAAACCGCGCCAAGCTATCGTAACGGTTCCCGCCACTACTCAGCTACTAGCCATTGAAAAAGTACGTGCGGAATGCAAACGTCGTTTCGGAAAAGCTTTACTATTGCAAACAGAAATTAAAGAAGAAATAACTTTTGAACAAAAAGAAAGCTGACCATAAATTGGTCAGCTTTCTTATCCGATCATATTTTCACATGAAGATTAGGGGCATCCTCTTTAAGGATCGGGATTTTCCCATTATGTACGTTCCATAATGGTCATCGAACAATATATTTCTATGCAATTAATTATTGAATAGAATAGGGCAAAACTTGTTCGCATTTTTAGAAAAGGGATAGGGATATAATTCAAGTAGTACTTCGAATACTCGAACTTTACACTCATTATATTAAAGCAAATCCTTTTATATGGGAAATATGAATTACTTACATAATTCATTCGTAAAACATATTAGTTTGCTATATTATTTTTATTCCATCCATAACATACATCCAGCGAAAACTAGTGTCATAATCATTGAAAACTTCAAAAGCACCCTGAACGGATGCTTTCATACTTGTCTAGATTGATACTATGTACTTAATCTTGATTAATCAAAATAACCGCAGGACCAGCGACTACTACTCCAGCTACTTCTATCTTTTCAAATTCCTTTACTGTGATAGATATAACCCCTTCTCGTTCCATCAGTTCTTTACTCAGGACATCAGTCGGTATAGCTTTCACCGTCTTACCTCCTCTTCATTTTTACAATATGATAAAGTGAAAGTTTAATCAGTAAAGATTTAGTCCACTCCGCACTGATTATAATCGGGCTTCCCGTTTATGCACGATAAAAAACAACCCAATGCATCTATATATATGCCTCACCTCCGCTTTCATTCCTTATTCCCTTCAAAACCCTTCTCTCCCTTCCGTAACATATTGAAAAATAAAAAAGAAGCTATAACATATAGCTTCTAAATTTATTTAATCTCTATGCACCTTATATTCCATAACTTTACCATCTCTATCAAATTGTAAAACAAGCTGTTCACTATCGATAGAAATAAAACCACGTTCATTTCCAAGATAGTACGAAGTGATAATCCCTTCTTCTCCATTTCTTGTTTCAGTAGGCGTTCCTAATAATTTTGTAATTTCTTCATTTGATTTCCCTGCTAATTTATATTTTCGCATTAGATCATCTACCATATGTACCCGTTTTTCTTCAGCATGTAACCACCGATCTTGATTAAACTTTGAGGTGTATGTATTCATACTTAATTGTGCAGTGCACACCAACAATAGAATACATCCTACTATCATTACACCTAGCATTTGCTTCTTTTCTGTATTACGATTTACAGACGTACGTAAGACGAACTTTTGAATCACAACTAATATAGCAAATGGCATGACTACTACAAACATACTTTTTACACTTACTGACATATGAACCGAATCAATAACAAACATAAACATACAAAATACCCCTTAATATAGCACTCAGAAATCCCACCTCTTTTTAATTCATTTTATAATTCATCCGGTTAATGATTTCTCGGAGCTTTTCTAACTCTTGATCTGTATATATTACTTTCCCTGTTAAAATCTCATTTCTGAAGAACGTTACAATTTGCTCTCTATCTTTTAATCTCGGCGTTTTTTCTTCAGAAAGATCTAGCACTTCTTTCCCACTCTCATTATAAAAATATACAATCGGTTTTACGTTTTCCTTTACAATATCAACTTGGATTTCTTTCAAACAATTGTATAGAATATGAGATAGTTTCTTCGCCCTATATACTGGATTCCCTTCATTTTTCACTTGTATCGTTAATGACTCTTCACCTGTGATGCATTCAAATGTCTCTTCTTTCTCTTCCTCTTGTTGATACTTGCCAATTTCATCAATCATAAATGAATAAATACTAGCATTGTCTTTCGTTAAGCCATGAATTAATTTACCTGTCCATTCTTTCGTCTCAAGTAGATACATGCCCGTTTTACTTAAAACAAGATGATGAATTCGAAAATCATTTCCGCCGTGCTGATTTCTAATAAAAACATTCGGCATAATATGAAATTCATTATCTAGTATTATGCCTTGATCTACAAAGCCTCGCTTCATATAATGTAATGTTTCGTGTGTATTCACTTCAGCTCCATTTTTCGTATACTCTCGCAAATTTGTAATTAATTGTTGAAACATATGTATTTCGTTACTATGCTTTTCTTGCACTTCACTACGTTCTTTACTATGTTGCACAGCTAATTGATTTTTCATCATACGCATATTTTCAAGTTCTCTAGCTGCACTTATTTGTAAATCATTGTATTTCTTCTGTTCCATACTTTTCAATGTATTTTGTTGTTCTTTATGCTCTGTAACCGTAGCTGCAATTTCAGTTTCATACGTTTCAATTGCTTGTTTCTTTTCAAACTCTACTTGCTGACTCTCTGATTCTAGCTGTTTATTTTTATAGAACAGCACGAATACTACAGCTAATAATAATAAAATCACACCTATTAGCACATAATCCATATTTTTACTCCTTCATTTCATTTTCATTTATTTTTATAAACATCCATTATATTATACTATGCTTTCAATATACACTTTGTAAAAATTACATATTTTTAATGAAGCGAGACTGTAATAAGCGATTTTTTCCATGCCCTATTGGATTGTTTCAGGTTGCTCGCAAATAGCTGAATAAAAGGCATCTCAGGCGAGATACCTTTTACGTGCATTTTATTGTACACCATACTGAATATAACTTGGATCATAGTATATCCAACCATTTCCACCTAAACCAAGCCATCCATCTTGCTTACACCATACTCTATAAGCCTCACCATGATGTAACTGTCTTATAACATTTCCATTTATTGATGGAGCATCCCGCAGATTCACATTATCACCAGTAATAGTCGCCACATAATGTTTATACTGAATGTAACTTGGATCATAGTATATCCACTCATTTCCACCTAATGCAAGCCAGCTACCTTGTTCGTTCAAAACTTCATACGATTCTCCTCTATTTAGCTGGCGGATTACACTAGATTGTAAAGATGGTCCACTCCGTAAGTTTACATTATCGCCATTAATTACGGCAACACCGTAGACTGCAGTAGCAGTACTAGGAGGGGAAACATTTCCACCACCATTTGTTCCGTTCCCTTGCAAAGCTTCTAATGAAACCGCTGCTGATACGTCACAATTTCCTACTACACCTGAAATTTTACCAGAATCTGTGTATTGCCATGCTGTCCACTCTGTCCATCCACCAGCATCAGCAGGCGGCGTACTAGAGTATTTAGAAATCCAAAGTGGAATATCACTTAATCCGTTAATTCCAAACTCATTAATATACCAAACTCCTGTATATAACATGACATCTTTTCCGGTAGCCTGTTTCACATAATTTATGAAACTTCTTGCCCAATTAGATATAGCAGTACCAGTTAAATTACTATTACTCGGATCTATCGGTGATTCTAAATCTAGAACTGGCATTAAGTCCGTCTGATTGCTTTGTAATATGCTCACAAAATGTTTCGCTTCTGAAATCGCATCATTTAGTTCTGGATGTGCAAAATGGTATGCACCGATTAATACATTCGCATTCCGCGCTGCTTGTACATTTTGAACCAAAGTAGGATCAAGAATATTCACACCTTCTGTCGCTTTTGCATACGCCGCCGAAATACCGGATCCTTTCACTGCATTCCAATCAATATTCCCTTCCCAATGAGACACATCAATAAACGTAATATTTGAACTAGATCTATCTTGCATATAAAAGCTCCTATCAATTTTTTTCATCTCGTATACATACAATATGTACAACTTTATTAAAGGGTCACGACGTTTATACTATAGACATAAAGAGCAAACATATTTTATAAACAAAATAAAAAAGCCTTGTAATTACAAGGCCTTTTGTAAACTTCCTTTATTTTGGAGTAAATACATATTATAATACAATCCTTGTTCACTCAGTAATTCTTGATGTGTACCTCTTTCTACTATTTCTCCATCATGCATAACAAAGATTTGATCCGCATCTTGAATTGTAGATAATCTGTGCGCAATGGCTATCGTCGTTCTTCCTTTTCTCATTTGCTGTAATGCTGTTTGAATCGCATCTTCTGTTTCTGTATCAATATTTGCTGTTGCTTCATCTAGTACTAATACTTTCGGATTCGTTGCTATCGTTCTAGCAAAAGCAATTAATTGGCGTTGACCACTAGAAAATGCAGCACCTCTTTCTACTACTTCTGTTTCATACTGCTCTGGTAATTTTTCAATAAACGTATTGGCTTGCACAAATTGTGCCGCTTCTTTTACTTCTTCATCTGTAATTTCTTCATTGTACATACGAATATTTTGTTTTACATTTCCCGCAAATAAAAATGCATCTTGCAATACGAGTCCTATTTTCTTTCTAATCTCTCGTTCTTCAAATCCCTCTAAATCCACACCATCTATTACAATATTTCCGGACTTAATATTATAAAATCGCATTAACAAATTCATAATGGTACTTTTTCCGCTACCAGTGTGCCCAACGAAAGCAACCGTTTGCCCTTGTTTCACGTGAAAAGATACATTTTTTAAAACATCACGTTTTCCATCATACGAAAAAGTAACATTTTTAAATTCAATTTCTCCATTAACGACTTGAGGATTTTCATCCCCTTTTTGAACTGGCGCTAAATCTTTTTCATCCATTAAATGAAATACACGTGATGATGAAACAAGTGCCTGTTGGAAAAATGATAATTTCATCATCATCTCATTTACAGGCTGGAAGAAACGATGTATATAGTTAACAAACGCGTATAGAACTCCTACTTCAACAGGACTCTTCAGCGCATCAATTCCAAATAAACCAAGTACTAACGCAATTGCTATAATATGAACTAAATCCGTTGCTGGGCGTAAAAGTAATGCGTCTAACTTTAACGTCCGTCGCCCTGCACTATAATGTTTATTATTCACTTCTTCAAACTCTTTTCTCATACGCTTTTCTTGTCTGAACACTTGAACAATATTCATTCCTTGAATAGACTCATTTAACTTTGCATTTAACACGCTCAATTGATTACGTACTTCTAAATAAAAAGCTGCACTTTTTCGGCGATATAGCACCATAATTGCAAACATGATCGGAATTAATATGAGAGAAAATAGAGCTAGTTTTACATTTAATAAAAACATTGCTACTAAAATACCTATTAAAAAGACTACATTTTTGACAAATGTGGATAATACACTGACATAAAAGTCTTTAATTGCTTCCGTATCATTCGTTATGCGCGATACGAGCGTACCAATCGGCGTACGATCAAAGAAACTTAATGACAACTTTTGAACATGATCATATACTTCAACACGCATATCTTGAACAATTTTAAAAGCGATATTTTGAAAATACAATAAGTCTAAATAAGTAAATAATACTTTTAATAAGTGAGCAATGAGATATACAACAAATAGAGTCACAAGTGCCGATTGATCAAAGTTTCGTGGTACTAAATGTTCATCAAGAAATTGTTTAATTAAAAAAGGACCCATCATTTCAGTTACTGTTGCACCAACTAAAAAGATAAATGCTAAAGATAGCAACCCCTTATATGGCTTCATATAAGAAAGCAATCTACTTAAATCACTCTGCTTCTTCTCAGTCATCATACGCCTCCTTTCTCAACTAATGCTTCTAACTGCTGGCTCTCATACATCTCTTTATACCAACCGTTTTCTTCCATTAATTGCTCATGTGTACCTCGTTGCACAATTCTACCTTCATCCACAACAAGTATAAGATTAGCATGTTGAATTGCACTTAAACGATGAGCAGTAATAATCGTCGTTTTCCCTGCTCTTTCCCTCTTTAATGCATTTAAAATCGTTTCTTCTGTTTTTGCATCTACTGCTGATAAACAATCATCTAAAATTAAAATTTCTGCATTTGTTAATAAAGCACGCGCAATAGAAATCCTCTGTTTTTGGCCTCCAGATAACGAAACACCTCTTTCTCCTACTACTGTTTCATACCCTTCTGAAAATTGGAGGATATCATCATGAATACAAGCGATCTCTGCAGCTCGGGTAATTTCATTATATGTAGCATCCGCCTTTCCGAAGGCAATATTCTCCCCAATACTCGCTGAAAATAAAAAGTGATCTTGCGGCACGTATGAAATGGCAGAACGGACACCGTAAAGTGTTACATCGCGAATATCCCGCTCCCCAACTTTTAATCCACCATTAAAATGATCATACTCCCGAATTAGACATTTTAATAAAGTCGTTTTCCCTGCACCTGTACGTCCGACAACTCCTAATGTTTCACCCTTTTTTAAATCAAAATGAACATCTACTAGCTGTAACAGTTCATTTTTCTTATAGGAAAATGAATCAACCGCAAATGTAACATCACCGCTCGCTATTGTATGCGCAGCATCTTCTCTATTTACTACATCTGATTTTTGAGAAAGAATTTTTTCTACACGGTCATACGAAGCACGCCCACGCTCCATAATATTAAACAACCATCCAAAGGCTAACATTGGCCAAACGAGGGTACCTAAATACGTTGTAAATGTAACGAGATCCCCTACAGTTAGTTCCCCTCTTACAACTAATACTGACCCGTAACATACTGCAATTAAAAAAGAAAATCCAACGATAAGTGAGATTGTCGGATCGAACAACGAATCAATACGTGCAACTAACATATTTTTATGTACAACATCTTCTGACTTTTTTCGGAATGCTTGTAAATCTTCTTTCTCTTGTCCAAGTGATCGAATTACCTTCATCCCACTCATACTCTCTTGCACTTTATCATTGATTTCCGAAAACGATTGCTGCGCTTTATGAAACCTTTTATGTAATAACGTTCCATAATAATTTGTCGAAATCGCTACAATCGGCATTGGAATTAAGCTTAACAATGTTAACTTCCAACTAATTGTAAAACCCATCGCTACGAGTACACATCCCCCAACCGCTAATGAGTCAACCAGTGTTAAAACGCCCGATCCAGCAGTTTGTTGAATCGCCTGAATATCATTGGTCGCATGCGCCATCAAATCACCCGTACGACGTGATTGATAAAAAGATGGGCTCATCTTTGTAAAATGTTCATATAAATTCTTTCGTAATTGACGAGCTAGTTTTAACGAAGATCCAAAAATCATAATACGCCATAAATAACGTAATATGTACATAGTAATCCCTACAACTACTAATAAAACAACCCACTTCAACAACTTCTCAGATGTTAATGTTCCATTATTAATTTCATCTACTACAATACCTAGTACTTTTGGGGCTACAAGTTCAAGAAGCGCGACACCAAATAACATAATAATTCCGATTATGTACGCTCGTTTTTCTTGTTTAAAAAACCAAGCTAAATTAATAAATACCTTCATTTTTATCCTCCTCCCTTAAAATGAGCGATGTTTTCAGTTTACCAAAAATGCAGAATTTTTAAAAGTTTTAAACACTTTAAAAATCCAATAAGAAAGGGCACTCTTATCGAGTGCCCTTTAGCGCTTATTTCGTTTGTTGCTTGCTCATCGCGCTCATCATTTGATTGATTTTCTTTTGGGAAGGTTTTTGTCCCATTTGCATCATCATCATTTTTAACATTTGTTCATTAATTGGTGGATTTTTTTCTAAGTAGTTCATCATGTATTTGCGGGCAATGAAAAATCCTAACGCCACGCCTGCTACTAGTGCTACTACGCCCACTAGAATACCTAACCAAATTGGCATATATTTTCCTCCTTCATGTTGTCTACCTTACAGTGTACTAAAACCTTTTCAATAAGACAAGATACAATTCGACATTTTTTACACATATGTTCGTACTTGTTTTAGAGGATTCAGCCATCCGTACTTTGTATTTTCATAATCCATAGCTAAAAATGTTAATTCACACTTTCTCAACACCTCAAAGAAAGTCGTTTCCATAGAAACATTTCCAGAGGTATTCATCCGAATATAGTGCGGTTTCACCATTATTTCGCCGTATTCCGCCCCTGTATAAAGTGTATGTGTATGGAGTGTTCGATCATATTTACCAAGAACACGCAAAGCTTGTTCTAATTTATGATGAATTTTCATTACTTGTAATGGCCTCGTTATATACATCATTTGTTTATATAACACTTTTTTCTCCGAAAGGGACCCAGATTCTGAAAATCGAGCAAATAAATCAAAAAACAAATATTCACGACCAAAGTAAGCTTTCGCAATATCCTCTTGAATTAAATACAATTCATACGTTTTCATCTTTTGCCTCCCAATCTGGACAACCTTTTCCCTTCATTATATAGAAGAAATTTTGCAATGATTGTCTGACTGCGGAGAGATAAAAAACTTTTTCTGTCGAAAAAACTCATTTACATAGAAAAACCTCTCCATGCCGGAGAGATTTTTCTAAAATCATTAAAGCATTTCTTTTACTTTACGAACAACGTTCTCTACAGTAAATCCATACTCTTCCATAATCTTCTCACCAGGAGCAGAAGCACCGAATGTATCGATACCTAACACATCTCCGTCAAGACCTACGTAACGGTGCCATCCGAATGTAGCACCCATTTCGATTGCGAAACGTTTTGTTACTGCTTTTGGTAATACAGATTCTTTGTACTCAGCAGTCTGAGCTTCAAAGCGATCCATAGATGGCATGCTGACAACAGCTGCATCAACGCCGTCTACTGCTAGAGCTTTTTGTGCTTCAACAGCTAGACTTACTTCAGATCCAGTTGCAAGTAAAATTACATCAGCTGTTTCTTTCTTGCTTGCAGAAACTACATATGCACCTTTTGCTACTTTTTCATACGTATCGTCTTTTGCACCTTCTAATGTTGGAAGGTCTTGACGAGTTAATACTAAAGCAGTTGGTTTGTTTGTAGATTCTAGAGCTAGTCTCCAAGCTGCAACAGATTCGTTACCATCAGCTGGACGAATAACAGATACATTTGGCATTGCACGTAGCGCTGCTAATTGCTCGACTGGTTCATGTGTTGGACCATCTTCACCAACAGCGATACTGTCGTGTGTGAATACATACGTTACTGGCAATTGCATTAATGCTGCAAGACGAATTGCTGGGCGTAAGTAGTCAGAGAATACGAAGAACGTACCACCGTAAGTTTTTAAACCGCCATGTAGTGCAATACCGTTCATTGCTGCACCCATTGCGAACTCACGTACACCGTACCAAATGTTTTTTCCGCTGTAATCATCTCTTGTAAAGTCTTTTTCGTTATTCATGTATGTTTTGTTAGAACCAGCAAGGTCAGCAGATCCACCGAAGAATGATGGTACAGACTCTGCAATTGCATTAATTACAGCACCTGAAGAATTACGAGTTGCTGCTTTTGATCCTAATTCATAAGTTGGTAAGTTTTGCTCCCAACCTTCTGGAAGAAGACCGTTCATTGCTGCTTGCAATTCGTTTGCTAATTCTGGGTATGCTTGTGCATACTCACCTAGCATAGTGTTCCACGCTGCTTGCGCAGTTTCACCAACATCTTGTACCGTTTTTCGGAAGTTGTCATATACTTCTTCTGCTACATGGAAGTCTTGCTCAGCAGTCCAAGCATATGCTTCTTTCGTTAATTTTGTTTCGTCTACACCAAGTGGAGAACCATGTGAAGCTGATTTTCCTGATTTGTTTGGAGAACCGAAACCAATTGTCGTTCTTACTTCAATTAGCGTTGGGCGTTTTTCGTCAGCTTTCGCTTCTTCAATTGCTTTCGCGATAGCTTCAATATCGTTTCCATCCTCAACACGGATTACTTGCCATCCGTATGCTTTGTAACGATCTTCTACACTTTCAGAGAATGAACGATTTAAATCGCCATCTAATGAAATATCATTTGAATCGTAAAGCACAACAAGACGACCTAATTGTAAATGAGCAGCTAATGAAGATGCTTCAGCAGAAACGCCTTCCATTAAATCTCCATCACCACAAATAGCGTATGTATAATGATCTACTACATTATACGCATCACGGTTGTATTTAGCAGCTAAATGTCTTTCAGCCATTGCCATACCTACAGCAGTTGCAATACCTTGTCCAAGTGGACCAGTTGTTGCGTCTACACCTGCTGTATGACCGTACTCAGGATGTCCTGGAGTTTTGCTTCCCCATTGACGGAAGTTCTTTAAGTCATCCATTGTTACATCATAACCAGATAGGTGAAGTAGGCTGTATAATAACATTGAACCATGACCTGCAGATAATACGAAACGATCACGGTTAAACCACGTTGGGTTATTTGGATTGTGTTTCATAAATTGAGTCCATAATGTATAAGCCATTGGTGCTGCACCCATTGGCATTCCTGGGTGACCAGAGTTTGCTTTTTCAATCGCATCGATGGATAATGTGCGAATCGTGTTGATAGAAAGTTGTTCGATTGAATGTGACATGCTATTCTTCCCTTCGCTTATATTAGTAAACGTTTTATACATTTATATGATAGCTTCCCACGCAAGATTATACAACATGTATCGACAAATATGTTGATATTTTTTTGGTTTTTCATAAAAAAATCAAGGTTTTCAGGAATGTATGGGCATTCAATATGACATACTTTTTCATTGTTTTTATTTTAAAAAGAAAGGGAATTATCTGTATATTTATTCATCATTTTCAAATTCCATAATGCAAAATATATCCTTCCCCATTTTTCACTCTACGAAGCAAATAAATAAACGACTGTAAATCTTGGCATAATTTATCTCGATTAAATACGTATCTTTCATATTCTCCATCCGTATTTTTATCATTTTCCCATTGAAACTGTCCTGTCAATTCAATTGTTTCTGGCGCTAAAGAAAACATGCTAACTAGCGAACAAAATAACTGTTCTGCTATCACTGCCCCTTGCTGTTCTATTTTCGTAATACCATAATAGTGAATTCCAAATCCTTCTGCTCTTTTCGCTGGATAGTAGGTCGGAATCCAATGAGTAAAATCTAATAGATATACGATTAGCTCATCACTTAATACAACATACTCATCTATCGTTGCCTCTTCTTTATATAGAAAACAACGTTCAATCCAATCTATATCTATAAAATCCAATCCTTTTTTTTCATTCGAAACAAATACAAACTCATGCTGTAAAGCCAAATTATCCCCCCTATTGCTCACATTTATTATTCTTATTATATAAAAAAGCACCTTTTATAGGTGCTTAAAATAAATTATACAATTTTCTTCCGTATCGAACTTGAAATAAAATCAATGATAATTACCATTAAAATGATGCCTAATAAAATAATACCCACACGAGACCAATTACGTGAACTCAGTGCAAAAATTAGAGGCGTACCAATCCCACCTGCTCCAATAACACCTAAAATAGCAGCGGATCGTACATTAATTTCGAACCTGTATAACGTATACGATAGAAAATCCGGTAATACTTGTGGTAATACCGCATACCAAAGTATTTGGAAGCGATTTGCGCCTGTTGCTATTAACGCTTCCGTCGGTCCCTTATCTATATTTTCAATTCCTTCTGAATATAGTTTTCCTAACATCCCAATAGAGTGTAACCCTAAAGCTAGAACTCCAGCAAAAGAGCCTGGTCCAACAGCTTTTATAAATAAAAGCGCCATAACTAATTCCGGAAATGTACGAACAAAACTAAGTACAAACTTCCCAGTTCCTGAAGTTAATTTTCCACTGCTCATATTCGTTGCAGCCCAAAAAGCAAATGGAACAGATAAAAAGGCAGAAATAAATGTACCTAATATCGCAATTGCCAACGTATCAATTAAACCATGTAATAAATCTTCACCATCTGACAAAGATACATACGACCAATCTGGATTCAATACACCTGTCATAATTGCTTTTGTAATTTCTCCTGCCGTATCTTTGATTCCCTCTAGCGGTACGCCTGAAAAAGCCCATACATAAACAAATGCAAGTGCTATAAAAATAAACCAGCGATACATACTCGGTTTCTTCGGTTTTGGTACGATTAACGTCGTTTTACTCATTATAATTTCTCCCGCAACAATGTACTTACATAATCAATTAACAATACAACAACAAGGGTATAGATAATAATAGATGCAGTTTGTTGATATTGTAAAAACCCAAGTGTACGGTCATAATATAGTCCAATACCACCTGCCCCTACTAAACCTAAAACAGCTGCTGCACGTACGTTCACCTCAAATGTATAAAGAACATAGGAGACAAAATGTGCTTTCACTTGCGGCATTACCCCATACACAATCCATTGCACTTTATTTGCTCCTACTGCAGTCATCGCTTCTAATGGACCTGGATCAATCGATTCAATTGACTCATACAACAATTTCGCCACGAGCCCAATTGAGAAAAAAGTAAGAGCCAAAATACCTGGAAGTGGTCCTATTCCAAAAATAGCTACAAAAATCGCCGCTAATAATAAATCTGGTATCGTTCGGATAAAATTTAAAATCAATCGAGCTGGACCGTATAAAAATGTACTAGTAAACACATTACTTGCCGCAAATAGTGCCAGTGGAATAGCTAAAATCGCTCCTAAAGTCGTCCCAATAATCGCCATACGTATTGTATCTAACATCGCTGTTGTAATAACTTGAAAATAACTCCAATCAGGCGGCACCATCTCTTTTAACAAATCAATCATATTAGGAAAACCAACTACTAGTTTTGAAAATGATGCGTCGACCTGTACACTACTTCCCCACAACAGTAAAATGACTAGAATAGCCGTTAACATATGTTTCAACTTACTCGGCGGCTTCGGTATCGATTTCGAATATATAGTCACGTCATTCATTTAACTGCCACCTCTAATAATTCACTTTTCTGCGCTACGTCTCCATAAATTTCAGCAAATTTTTCATCCGTTGCTTCTTCTACTGATCCATCAAAAACAATTTCGCCTGCATGTAATCCAATAATGCGTGTCGCATATTGCCTAGCTAAATCAATAGAATGTAAGTTTACAATTGTTGTAATCCCAAAATCTTCATTAATTTTTTTCAAATCATCTAACACTTGCTTTGTTGTTAGCGGATCTAACGACGCAACAGGTTCATCTGCCAATATGATTTTCGCTTCTTGCGCCAACGCTCTAGCAATCGATACACGTTGCTGTTGTCCTCCTGATAATTCATCAGCTCGCGCATATGCTTTTTCTAAAATATTCACCCTTTTTAACGATTGAAAGGCAAGCTCCAAATCTTCTTTTGGAAATAGCCCTAACGTTGTACGCAGTGTCGAATGATACCCAACACGCCCCGCTAATACATTCTTCAATACCGTTGATCGCTTTACAAGATTAAAATTTTGAAAGATCATACCAATATCTCGGCGCATGCGGCGTAATCCTTTTCCTTTCGCTGCAGTAATAGACTCACCTTCAATCATAATTTCGCCTTCTGTAATCTCATGAAGGCGGTTTACCGATCTTAGAAGTGTAGACTTTCCAGCCCCAGACAGCCCTACCATTACAACAAACTCGCCTTTTTGAATGTTCAAGTTTATATTATTCAATCCTTTTGTACCATTCGGATACACCTTGGAAACATTTCGAAACTCTATCACAAATCTTACCTACCTTCTATGTATTCAAAACGGCAAACTAACTGAAAATAAATCCTTCCAGTTAGCCGCCATTTCCATATGTATTATTGCGTTTTTACTTTCTTTCCATATTCACGAACGATATCAAATTTACTATCATCAGATTTAACATAGCCTTCATGTGAATATACTTCTTTAATGATTTTGTGACCTTCCTCATTCTTTCCTATTTCAATGAAAGCATCCTGTAATTTCTTGCTCCACTCTTCATCTAAATCAGAGCGTACCGAAATCGTATCGTTCGGAATTTTCTCTGTAAATTTCACTATTTTCGTTTGATCAAATATATTCGGATAATCTTTTTTCACAATATTACGAGCATCTTGGAATACAACCGCTGCATCTACATCACCATTTAAAAGTGCAATAAGCGACTGATCGTGACCTTTTAATGTAACAGGTTTCACATCCTTTAACGGATCAACACCCTCTTTTAACAATACAGCCGCAGGCCATACGTATCCCGCTGATGACGTTACATCTTGATAACCAATTTTTTTACCTTTTAAATCTTTTACACTATTAATATTTGAATCTTTCTTAACTACAAACTCAGATTTATAAAAGTCTACTAAATCCTTTGTAGGAGCTCCGGTTTCATCAGCCACCCCAAAACGTTGTGCTTGTAAAATTACGTTTGCAGCCTTTTTCTCATGTGCTAGCACATATGCTGTTGGTGGTAAAAAGCCTACATCTACTTGCTTAGATGCCATCGCTTCTACAATTGTATTGTAATTCGTTGAAATACTAACTTTTACCGGGATATTTAATTTATCACTTAATAGCTTTTCCAATGGTTTCGCCTTCGCCTCTAACGTATCTGCATTTTGAGAAGGAACAAATTGTACATTTAACGTCTTCGGTACATAACCTTTTTTCGTATCTTCAGTTTTACTTGCACTAGATTCCTTCGTTCCACAGCCACTTAATAATCCCGCCGCCAGTACAACTGTCGTGCTCATTGCAAAAACTTTTTTCAACATATTAAAGCCTCCATTTTTGTTGTTATAAATTACCTTCCGTAAACATGAAGAAATATATCACACATTTTTATTAATAATTGTTTATTTACAGAATCTTTACACATTCTATACATTCTCATTAAAATTCTCTTCATATATTTGATATGCTTAACTAGTAGATAACAATAGAAAAGGTGAATGATATTGAATCAAAATCAAACTGTAACTTTAAACATCTTATTAACAAGTGATATACACGGTACTGTGTATCCAATTCACTACCAAGATAACTCCAAAGCTGAAATTGGTTTAGCTAAAATCTCTACTCTTATAAAAAAAGAACGTTCCGAAAACAGAAACGTTCTTTTAATTGATAACGGTGACTTCATACAAGGTACACCCTTTACTTATCATTACGCTACATATGCAAAAGATAAGAAAAATCCAATGTCCTTATTAGCGAACTATTTACGTTATGATGCTGCAGTTATCGGGAATCATGAATTTAATTATGGAATGGACGTATTAAACCACGCTATTTCTACTGCGAACTTCCCGTATCTATCAGCAAATATTTTAGATACAAACAGAAAAGAACCTTATTTCGGGAAACCATATATAATAAAACATATTGAATCAAATATAAAAATCGCTATTTTAGGAATGACAACGCATTACATTCCTAATTGGGAACAACCTCATCACATTCAAGATTTACAATTTGAAGATGCATTAGAAACAACAAAAAAATGGGTTTCTTACATTCGCGAACAAGAGCAACCAGATTTACTAGTCGTAGCGTATCATGGAGGATTTGAACGCGATTTACAAACCGGGGTACCGACTGAAGTTTTAACAGGTGAAAACCAAGGTTATGCAATGTGCCATGAAATTGAAGGCATAGATATTTTACTAACAGGCCACCAACACCGGGAAATCGCTCACACCGTAATAAATGGTGTAACAGTTTTACAGACTGGATGCAATGGGCACTCCGTCGGAAAAATAACAGTAACATTCGAGAAAACAGAACAAAAATGGGTAAAAAAAGAGAGTTATTCACAATTATTGCCCGTGCGAGGAATTACAGCGGACCAACATATGCTTTCCTTGGTTACCGATTATGAAGAGAAAACACAAAATTGGCTCGATCAACCTATTGGACTAATCTATGGGGATATGCAAATTTCAGACGCTATGCAAACTCGTTTGCAAGAACATCCTTTTATTGAATTCATAAATAAGATACAGATGGATATAGCTGATGTTTCTATTTCTTGTACAAGCTTATTCCATAATACATCTCCAGGTTTCCCTGATCATGTAACAATGCGTGACATCGTTTCTAATTATATTTATCCAAATACATTAAAAGTAATTAGAATAACTGGAGCAGATATAAAAAATGCCCTTGAACTCTCTGCTTCTTATTTCACATTACATGCAGATGGAACTATCATCGTAAACCCTACCTTCATAGAACCGAAGCCACAGCACTATAATTACGATATGTGGGAAGGGATTTCGTACGTATTAAACATTTCCAAACCTATTGGCGAGAGAGTAGAATCTTTACAGTATAAAGGCGCTCCTCTTAATATGGATGAAGAATATGACGTCGTTATGAATAATTATCGCGCAAGCGGCGGAGGAAACTTCTTTATGTTTCAAAATAAGCCCGTAATAAAAGACATACCAACAGATATGTCTGAACTTATCGCTAACTATATATTGAAGCACAAAAAGATAGAGGCAACAGTCAATAATAACTGGAAAGTTATTAAATAACGGATATAATAAATAAAAAAGATGGGCTTCGCCCATCTTTTAGTTTAATTTTGCATTATCTTGCTTTTTTAAAGCCTTTAATTTCGCCGGTGTAACATCAGTACCTTCTTCGTTAACAACTTTAATTCCTTTAAGTTCGTTTAACATATTTTGACGAAATCCTTTTAAATATTGTTCACGTAGCGATTGGCGCTCACGTTGTTCTTCTTGAGTTAAGCCTTCAGCTTTTGCTTTTTTCGCTAAGAAGTTAATGCGTTCAATGAGTTCGTGACTTTGCATCTCGAATCCCCCTTTTACTCAAAACTGATTATTATCATACAATAGTTAGTCCTCTTTATCAAGCAATTGCTTTGTATATTCTACATATCTACGATGTACAGTCGCTTTTGAAACATTATGACCAAAGCCGCGAAGCGTTGCCGCAATTTCTTCGAAAGTAAGTTCACTCTTGCGCAAACGTACAATTTCCTCAATCGGCACTTCTTTCTTCTCTCGTCCTACGCTTAAATGACGATTCTTCAAATTATTTTCTGGACGATAACCTTTTTCTACTGCACGTTGCATACCACGTTTAATTTTCAAGTTATGAATCTTTCTTTGATACTCTTCAACAATACCAATAATATCTAATACCATCGAATCAGAATCCGATAATTGTAATTCTCCATTATGCGTATGCGTGTATACTTTTATTCCCTCTTTATGTAAACAGTGCATTAATGCAATCTTTGCATTCCCCCTACCAAGGCGCGTTTCATCTTGTATGAGTAGCACATCAATTTGTTCGTCTCGAATGGTATCTAGCACTTCTAATATACCGTCACGTTCAATCGTATACCCGCTAGCCTGTTCTTCAATTACCTTAGCAACATTCATTTGATAGCGCTCAGCTAAATGCAATAATTCATCTTTTTGACGTAATAATGACGTTTCTTGCGCTTCTTTCGTTGTACTCACACGTGCATAAATAATTGCATTCATTATGAACCCCTCTTTCTCACTATTATTTCCCTCCAGTGTAACATAAATTCGCCTTTTGTTCGAACTTATGTTTGTAGAATGTTTTTTCGCATGTTATACTTATTAATAAGAAAAACGAAAGAAAACGAGGTGTTAGAAAACATGGAAAAGTTAACGAAACGCCAGCAAGACATTCTCGACTTTATTAAGCTAAAAGTACAAGAAAAAGGATATCCACCTTCCGTACGTGAAATTGGTCAAGCAGTCGGCCTCGCTTCTAGTTCTACAGTGCACGGACATTTATCACGACTAGAAGAAAAAGGATATATTCGACGCGATCCAACAAAACCACGAGCAATTGAAATTTTAGGTGACGATCGAATGGATGCAGAAACACAATCTGTTATTCAAGTTCCAATTATCGGAAAAGTCACTGCTGGATTACCGATTACAGCAGTTGAAAGTGTAGAAGATCACTTCCCACTTCCAGCTAGCATTGTTGCTGGAGCAGACCAAGTGTTTATGTTACGTATTTCTGGAGATAGTATGATTGAAGCTGGTATTTTCGATGGAGATTTAGTTGTTGTTCGCCAACAACAGTCTGCATACAACGGTGAAATTGTAGTCGCTTTAACAGAAGATAACGAAGCAACTGTTAAACGTTTCTATAAAGAAAAAGACCATTTCCGTCTACAACCGGAAAACTCTTCATTAGAACCTATCATTTTAAAACAAGTGTCAGTTATCGGAAAAGTAATTGGCGTATATCGTGATTTACATTAAGCATAATAAAAGAAGATAATTACCTTATTTACATACGGTAATTATCTTCTTTTTTTTATTTTGATAGATTTTCATATATTCTATTTCTTATGAACGAGTTTCAATCGTCACATCGCCAGCAGCTGTTTTACCGCTAATCTTTTTACTACCATTACCAATCGTTATATTTTTATTTTCTTCATTAAAAATCATCACTTCACCAGCAGCACTTTGCCCCGTTATAACTGCATCTTGTGGTTTTTCCAATAAAGTTATATCTACATCACCAGCAGTTGAACTTGCCTCTACATCATATTTAGGATCATGATCCATAATGTGCACTTCCCCACTAGCCGACTTCGCTGTTACTTTCCCTATTACTTTTTTAAAGTTCACCTCACCAGCTTTTGTAGATCCCTCCACACTCTTAGCTGTGACATGTTTCAAATCTACTTCCCCAGCCATTGTTCCAACACTTACATGATCACTTTTCACATCACTTATTTCTATTTGTCCAGCGGATGAATTTACTTTTATCTCTTGGTAAGAACGTTCAGGTACAAGGAGAGTTATTGTAGACGTTTGAAACCTAAAATCGTAAAAAGAAAAATCAAATGAACCACCTTTTTCTCTTTCCCCAATAATTTTTAATGTGTCACCATCTTCTGCAATACGAACCTCTTGTTTACGTGCATCTCCTGTGTGCTTTACATAAAAAGAAGAGTCGGGAGATTTTTGGACAACAATATCCCCAGCGTCTAACTTAACTTCTATATTTTTTAATGTTTCGTTTTTAATAACGTCTTCTTTGTTTCCTTTTTCTGCAGTTTGTACTGCTTTTTCATACGTTTGTGAAATCCCTATTACTCCAATAATGATACAAGCGATTGCTACTAACAATATTTTTTTCATCATCTACTCCCCTTTTATCATTTTGAAGTTCCATATTACATAACGTACGCATAACTTTTTAAACCACTTCGTACTATAATAAGCGATAATACATAACAACAAACCTACTCCAACAAACGTTATACTAACGAATACATCCAACCATATAAAAGTACCCATAAATACTTTTCCAATAACGAAAAATGGTGTCACTACACTAGCAATCCCACCGACCCAAAAAGAAAATATAAAAGCGATAATTGCCACTAACGGGCCTAACACAATAATGAAATTAAACAAACTAAGTCCAATCGCTGCCATGACAGCCCTTGTTATATTCGAAGTAGATGGATCCTTTTTCATTTCATCAAAACGATACAAAGCAAGTAAGTCTTTCGCAATTACTTTCGGAGAGCCAAGGCCTTTTATTATTTCCGATTCAGTTTTCCCCTCTTCTTTCCCAAACTGAAAATGCTCTTCATAATCAAATAAAATATCTTTCCTCTCTTCTTCTGGTAACTTTCTAAGATGACTTGATAATTCTTTAAGGAACTGCTCTTTACTCATCCCATTCCACCCCTTCAATAATTTCTTGTACGCCTTTTGCAAAATCACGCCACTCTGTTACTAACAAATTCAATTGCGTTTCCCCTTGCTCAGTTAGTTGATAATATTTACGAGGCGGCCCCTCCGTAGATTCTTTCAAATACGTTTGAAAATACCCTTCTTTCGTTAAGCGACGTAATAAAGGATACACTGACCCTTCCGATATTAAAAATTTATTTGAGATTTGCTGAACAAGTTCATAGCCGTAACAATCTTTACGTTTCACAAGTGCCAAAACACACAGTTCTAACACACCTTTTTTAAACTGAACGTTCAAGGTCAATCCCCCTTTCTCATTTCAGTACTGTTCAATACACGGTACTTGTTATATCCATAATATACCACTTAGTATTATTCATTGCAAGGTACTCATTTATATTCACTCCAAAAATGTAGAAAACGCACAAATAAAAGCCTGAATAATGTCCTGTTATAACTGGCCATCACTCAGGCTTTTATTCGATTCGAACTGTATGAATACAAAAATTCATTCACTCTTTCCCCTCTAAGAACCAACTTCTACTTGTTTACCTAATAAATTACGAAACACACCTTTTCTTTCTCGAGCTAGTTGGCTAAACTCCCCTTGTTGAACAACCTCTCCTTTATCTAATACAATTACTTGATCAGCATTACGTATTGTTGATAAACGATGGGCAATTACGATAATAGTCATTTGACCCTTTAACTCCTCTAATGCACTTTGAATTAACGCTTCGTTTTCTGCATCTAACGCACTTGTTGCCTCATCTAAAACTAAAATGGAAGGTTTTCTCAAAATTGCTCGTGCCAAAACTAATCGCTGTCTTTCCCCACCCGAAAGCTTAACTCCTCTATCTCCAATAAAAGTATCAAGTCTATTTGGAAGCGCTTGTACAAATTCAGCAGCGGCAGCAAAATTTAATGCAGCCCAAATCTGATCTTCACTTGCATTTGGTTCAATCATCAATAAATTTTCTCTTATGCTTGCATTAAATAGGAAGGGGTCCTGCTGAACATAGCTAATAGATTTCCTTAAAGCCAATAAATTATCACTTGCAATAGTCGCATCATCTATTAATACTTGTCCTTTTTCCGGTTGAATCAGTCCCATCAAAATATCAATTAATGTACTTTTTCCAGCACCCGATCGCCCAACAATTGCTGTCATACAATTCGATGGAATTTGCAAATTAATATTTTGAAGAGCATATATAGGTTCGTTTTGGTTGTAACGAAAACTAACATTATTACATTTGATTCCTTCTTGTATAAGTAACGGTTTTATATTTTTAGATGATTGTCTTACATCTCCCAATTCAATTACTTCGTTGCATTCTCTCTCCAATTCTAATAAAGACTTAAAAGCAGGAATATTTGCAGCTAATTGCTCCAAATTAGATTGAATCCCAGTAAACCTAGGCCATAGTCTAGAAAAAATAAGAACAATGACTATTAATTGTCCTGGCTGAGCCTGAAATAATTTTATTGATGTAAAAATAAGTAACACAATTAGAATAGCAGATGCAAACTTATAAAAAAATTGCGATTGATTTTTCAACTTAATATATGCTAGTTGTTCCTTTTCCATTTTTTCACACCAAGTACTGAGCCATGTATACCTAGACTCTTCTAACATGTTACTCTTTATATCTTTAATACCGTTAAAGTGATCTGTTATACCACTAAGATAATCTCTTGCTATTTCAGATGTTTGGTTTCCTAATACCCTTGACTTTTTTATATAATGTTTAGAAAAATATGCAAGTATTAAGCCTGTACATAACACAAAAATTGTTATTTTTATTGAAAACCATAGAGCAATTCCAATTTGTATTATAGTAAAAATAAATGATGTTAAAAGTTGAAGAAATAAATTGGTTCCAACCATAACTCGTCCTAGTTCCTCAGTCAGTGAACTAATCAAATCTGACTTTCTCTTTTTCACAAAGAAACTCCAATTAACTCGTAATAGGGCATGATAAATTTGTAACCTTAAATAGTTTGTAAAGCGCATTATAATTTTCATATTTCGAAGAGCAAGATGTTGTTGTAAAAGCGATTGGACCACCACTAATATAATATAAATGCTTAGGATAAGTAACAACCTTACCGTTTCAGGGATTTCATGTAAAACTTCAATTATCGCTATACCCGGTATTGAACCCATATTTATTTCGATAACGCCACTAATATTAATCATAGGAAGTAATAAAAGAAGCCCTATCCCTTCCAATAAACTAACTAATGCCATCCCAAATAAATTTACATAAAGTATTTTCCCAGAAAAAGCATATAATTTATTCACAAAATACAAGAGATGTTTCACTTTTATTGCCTCCTATGTTAGCTCATGCTTCCTCACCCTTCTCCAGGTGCATAGAAAAGGTCGTAAGGGAAAATACAAAAAATGAAGGTATTTAGGTAACGGTAAAGTCTTTGCATCTATCGGATAAGGATACAAATGACTCAATAGAAATAAAAATCTTTGACGTTTTGACATTAATGAATATAAATGACGGCTGTGATACTTTGATACTTCTTCCGGGATTGGTGGCGTGTGTAGGTTTATCATTTGTTTTAAATAAAACAGTACATCCTGCGCTAATCTCCTAGCATGCTTTTTGTTTGTCCATGTTTTCATTTCTTCAATAACTGTTGAGTTTAGCAATTGATGTGACAGAATCAACGCCTGCCCCACTATATGTCCAGATTGATATTTATTTAATAGCTGATTAATTTCTAACCAATTCTGCTCTTGTTCTATCATTTTATTTACATCTACTAACCAACGTAACCTTGACCATCCATGACGTGCTCCATGAGAACAAAGAAATACAAATAAATCCTCTTTCCCTAATACATATACAGGATTACTTACTAATGTACTTTTTCTTTTCCTCTTCCATAATTCCACAAATTTCATTTCCTTCCCAGGACCTGGATTTAGCCGCCAATGAATTTCCAGTTTAATTTGCTTTTCAGGGTGAAAAAATGTTGTATGATGATGCCTCCATTTCCAATCATTTAATACCGTTTGAATATATTCATCTTTTATATACCCTTGTTCTAAAAGAATTCTTTCGGCTTTCTCCAACTGGTTAATCGGGATAAGAATATCCAAATCACAAGATGTTCTCAAGGAGACATCACCATAAAGATCATGCGCAAGTGCTGGTCCTTTTAAAAAAAGAGTATTAATCTCATTTTCAATAAACCATTTACTTACTTGCTCCATTTCAGCACTTAAAAAGAGCATTCGAAACATATTCTCTTTAAAGTTTTGACGCAATATATTCATAACATGAGATGGAATTAATCCTTTAGTTACTCCGTTCACCTTTGGATAAATATATGGATGCACCCGATGATGCATTGCCAATTCAAGAAACTTATTCCAATCAATATCTACAAGCCACTCACTTTGATTTCCAAGTACGCTATCATCATTACGCAACTTCAAAATTTCCAATAATAATTTTAACTCTTTAGACAGACATTCTACATTAAGATGAAAATCATTACTCATTTTATTCTCCTTTAGTTGTTTTTCAATCTATTTTCTTTGCAAACGTTCCAACTACAGTGAATTTCTCCATCCCTTCCGATCCAGTGATGTAAAAAGGACCACTTCGTAGCCACGCATGAGCAACCATTTTCCCATCTTCATCCTTTGCAGTTCCTAAATAAAGTGTACTCTCAATTTGGCGTCTCTCTAGCATTTTCATCCCAGCTATCGCTTTCACAAGACATTGACTGTCCCAAAGAGTATGGCGACTCGTAATTTGAATAACTTCAGCTATATTTTTAAGCATCCTAATATTAGATTCAACATAATTTAAAGATGTTTCATCCATATAAATACCTAATGTAGGGGCAGACTTAGAGAATGACATAAATTTGAGAATACGAGCCCATCCTAAATATATATATGCCTCCATAAATAAAAATCTTGTCTTCATATCTAGTGATAAAAAAGCAGTTAACTTTTTTACTATATTCATTTATCTCCCTACTTTTTTAAAAAAATAGAATACTAGATCAAATTACTTACTTAACTTCAACCAGCCCTTCTTCTAATAACATTTCTAAAAAGGAAAGAACTTGTCCCTCACATTGTAATTGTTCTACTTCATACTCTGATATTAAAGTAGTAACTAACTCAGTAACTGGTATTGGTTTTTCAATACGTTCCCATATTACTCCTCCCATTTTCCCTAAATTATAATATTTACCATTTTTTATACTTAACATGACTTTTTCCCCATCCATATCACTTACTACATTCCCTTTAACTTGTGCAACACATTGATTTAATAATATTGCCTGATTTTTAATCATAAATTATTCTCCTTTATTTATAGTTGTTAATATTAGAGAAACTAATTGTGGAGCACTATATCCTCTCTCTGGTCTACATAATTCAAATAAATCAACCTTAGTTAAAATAGCAGCAGAGATCGTAAAATGCCATTCCATTAATCCTAAACCTTGGATAAGGAAATTGCGAAATGTATGACGATATAGGGTATAAAACCGCTCAAGTTTTTCTATATGTCGAATTCCCACCTTGCCATCCTCTGTTTTCACTAATTCTACTATCCCTTCTAGTGGGACTGATTCAGCAATATATTCGGAAAAAACTGGAACATTGTATTTGGTTTCCCTACCATATATCGATCGATAGTTGTTTGTACCCATTCCTAAATTATCCAAACTATCTTGCCATAATTTTTGTTGTGGATAAGATGGGATGACTACTGGAGAATTTGTATCACTTGAAAATGCTATCGCTATGACATCATCACTTAAAAATTGATAGCCTTCTTGTATAAATGCTGACGCAAGCGTAGACTTTCCAGCACCTGAATCTCCTACAAATGCATATGCTTTTCCATTAATAATTACCGCACTTCCATGTAATGGATATACTTTTCTTTGCATCAATATGGCACCCATGCAAGTTCCTAAAATCCAAAGTCGAATCATATCCTCTTCATACTCTTTCATAGGTGAAACAAATATTTTATTTCCATCTTGAATAGCAAATATTGCAATATCGGGAACCTGAAACATTACTAAATCTTTTTTAATTACAAATTCGTCTTGTTTATCAGCTAAATCCATCCATAATTCCGACAAATCTTTAATCCTTACCTCAATGTCTATTGAATCCATTTTATTTTGCACATTAGGTAATTCTGGTAATGAAATATCACTAATAATAAATAGGCCAAACGCTTTATATACTATATTGGTTTTAGCTATTAACATTTTTTCACCCCAATATAACGATAGTAATATTAAATCTCCTTATACATTTTCACGTACAAGGAGATTTAGCATGCAAACAATCCATATCAAATATATAAAATCCATTTAACTTTAAACATTTGAGCAAAATGAGTTAAATACTTTATTTCTATTATCTAACTAAAAGTTATATCACCCTTTGGAGTATGGTCAGGAAAAGCAGCATCAGTATACTCTCCTTCTTTCCCCAACATTGTCATCTTCACATCCAACACCTCTAAAATAGGTTTCTCCCATTCTTTTTTCATATGATCACCTCCCTTCAAATAAACGTTTTAATGTACCGATAAACAATTAAACTACGCATTAAAACTTTATAATCGAAATTAATCGCATTTTCAGGGCTCACATCTTCTCTAACCTTGTATAGAGCTTCTTTTATGACCTGACCGTTTAAATACTCTAAAGCTGTTTCATCTACACTTAGTTGCTCTATTTCATCTATAAATGTCTTCCAATATGGCATCATTCGATGGACCCAATCCACACCTTGGACACCTCTAGTTTTTTGATTCAATCTAATCTTATCTGGCAGCATTTTTTCTGTAGATCTTCGGATTAAAGCTCGATCTAATCCATTTTGCACATACTGTTCTTCTGGTACCGATAAACAAAAACGAATTACACGTATATCATTAGTTGGATCACGCTTCCATAATCCATAGCGTAAAGATAGCTTTGCTGCAAGTGTACTACCAGCATTCCAATGAAAAACATCTTCAAAATGTTTTCGGCGTTCCTCATATATATTTGACTCAGAATACCATCCTGTTTGTTCTAACCCATATTCTTTAAATTTCTCGAAAATCCTTGTATTTTTTGCAAATTTCGGATTGATTAACATTGGCTTTTTATTTACTTTATTTTGTGAAAAAATTCGATTCACAGCCGGAAATCCAATCCTAAATATATCTGGTATTCTCCGTAATCTATCTCCACCTGTATTTTTACTATATTGATTTAGTTCTTTATAAAGACGAATCCATTTTAATTTTTTTAGTAGGATAGCATAGTACTCTAAGGCATATCCCCACGAAATGGTGAAATTCCCTCTATCACCATTTAATAACACGCCAACGCCTTCCTCATGAGCTTTTTCAAACATCCCTTTTAACCAAAATGAGTTTTCAAAGAACTTATATGGCGTCTCTAGTATTTCTAAAAAGCTATCTATCTCTGAATATGAATTTTTCCCCTTAAAATCTAAGTAATGCTCCCTAACTCCTCCTACATATTCTATAGTTGATTTGATATACACACTCTCATTAGGCACTAGCTGTTTAGGTGTAAAATCCACAAAATCATGTGGCGGAATATAACTGAAAGTATGTAACCGTTTATTTTCTTTCCTCATTGTATTTACCGCAAAACTCACAACAGCCCCTGAATCTAATCCACCACTTAACTGAGCACCTACATTAAGGTTTGTACGTAATCTATCATCTACCGCTTTTTGAAAAACCTCTTGAAATGCTTCTATGTACTCTTCGTTTGACTTTAATTCCAACCTCTCGTTTACAGTTAGAGTACAATATCTCATAAGCTTTATTTTATTTTTATCTATCACAATACTATGTGCTGGAGGTACTTGTTCTATGTGTTTATACGGTGTGATTGAAGTATCTACCGCATCTATCATTCCAGATACCGCCAAATACTCAGCTAACCATAGTTCATTTAATTCCTTACGTACATACGGTAATGATAATAACGGACTTATTATCGTACAAAAAGCAAATCGTTGATGGTCACGAAAATAATAAAGAGTTCGACTTCCTGAAAAATCCCTTGCACCAAATAGTTTTTGGTTACGTTCATCCCAAATCATAAAAGCAAAGTCGCCAACTAAATACTTCGGGGACTCCTCTCCCCATTTTTGATAAGCACGTAAAATCAATTCACTGTCAGCAATCCCTTTTCTTTCAACATTATCCACTTGCAACCTATCAAACAATTCCGTTCTATTATCAATGATTGCATCAGCAGTAATAATTAATTTCGATTTAACATCATAATAAGGTAATTGTTCACCGATTGATTCTGGTGTGATCCATTGGGCATGGCAACCAAAGAATATATGTTCTTTATGCCATATTCGAATATCATCAGCAGGGTACTTACTTAAACACCCCATTAGTCCTCTTCCATGTTCAATCGATACAGGCTCGTTATTAAAGTGAATAATGCCAGCTATAGCACTCATTTTTCCCTCCTATTGTGTAATAAGTTGCTATAAATTCTTATATATATCTATTTAATGCTTACACTCTTCGTAATAAATTCTTTTTAAAGAACAAATCAACATATACTCCCGTGGTTAAGTAAATAATCCAATTACGCCAAGGTATAGATATGCTAAAAATAGCATTATATTTATCGTGAGTCAATCAAAAAAACAGTAAATTCAAATAATTACTTCAGGATAACCATCCTTTATAAAGAACGATAATTCAGATATATGATTCCAATATTCTTTGCCCTTTCTCCAACTATCAAGAAGTATCTATATATCAAAAACATTCACTTCTTATTTCTCTTCAACATATTCCATTTTATATTAATTTAATTATAGCCTGAATAACTCTCCGCTGATCCTCATCCGTCATATTGGACCCAGAAGGAAGGCAAATCCCATTTTTAAATAACTTTTTCGATACATCCTTATCTTTCTGATGAAAATAAAATTTATTTTTTTTAAACAGCGGCTGTATATGCAATGGCTTCCATGTAGGGCGTGCTTCAATGTTTTCCTCAGCTAAATCTGTCAATAATTTTTTAATAGTGATACCAGATTCCTTTTCATCAATCAGCATAGTTGTCAGCCAACGATTCGAACGAGTGTTTTCTAATTCCGGCATAAAACAAAATCCCGGTATGTGAGATAACCCTTCATAGTACCGATTAAATATAGATCTTCTAGCACGCACCCTATCTTCTAATACTTCTAATTGTCCTCTCCCAACACCAGCTAATATATTACTCATTCTATAATTGTAACCTATTTGACTATGCTGATAGTGAGGTGCTGGATCTCTTGCTTGAGTTGCTAAAAACTTTGCTTTGTCTATCGCTTCCGTATCATTAGAAACTAGCATTCCACCACCTGAAGTTGTAATGATTTTATTTCCATTAAATGAATAAATCCCAAACCTCCCGAATGTACCACTTGCTTTTCCTTTATATGTAGAACCTAGAGATTCTGCTGCATCCTCAATTATAGGAACATCATAATGATTACAAAGCGAAAGAATTTCATCTAACTTAGCACTCTGACCATATAAATGAACAAGAATAACAGCCTTAGGTAATTTCCCTACTTTATTAGCATCATGCAACGCAAGTGCTAGAGCTTGTGGTGACATATTCCATGTTTCCGGTTCTGAGTCAATAAATACCGGTTCAGCTCCTAAATAAACAATCGGATTCGCACTTGCTACAAAAGTGAAACTTGAACAAAATACTGTATCTCCCTTTTGAACGTTTAATAATCGCAAAGCTAGATGAATGGCAGCAGTCCCTGAACTAACCGCAGCTCCACCTTTAACTCCTACAAAAGAAGCAAGCTCTCTTTCAAATTCATCTACATTTGGACCAAGAGGCGCAATCCAATTTGAATCAAAAGCATCTTTTATATATTTCTGTTCATTTCCACTCATGTGTGGAGAGGAAAGATAAATTTTCTCCTTATTTTTTATCATCATTCTTCATCTCCTCTCAATTTACTACATTAATAACTTTGGCTGGAATACCAGCAGCAGTACAATTAGATGGAAAATCGTTTATAACTACAGAACCAGCTCCAACAATAGACCACTTACCAATTTGAACACCTGGAATTATAGTAGCTGATGCTCCTATATGTGCCCCCTCTTCTATAGTGACAGAACCTGTAAGTGTAGCATGTGGTGAAATATGAACAAAATCATCAATTATATTATCATGTTCTATTATTGAGCCCGTATTTATTATAGTATGGTTACCGATGAAAGTATCCGCATTAACAACCACATTTGGCATAATTACCGTTCCGTTTCCTATATAAGCATTTGAACTTATAATGGCTGTTTTATGAATTAAAGTAGCATATATGCTACTTGGTTGATTTAATATTTCTGAAATTTCTCTTCTTATTTTATTATTTCCTATAGCAATCACGAGCTTTACATTATTAAAATTATTGATAATTTCCCTTGCATCTGCAATTGCTCCAAAATAAAGATTGTCTACAATATTTATATCTGTGTACAAATCATCTAAATAACCGACTATTTCATATCCTTCATTTGATAAGATTATATCCCTCACAACCTTGCTATGCCCACCACATCCTATTATTAAAATTTTCATTTTCCCTCCCCCTTTATTTCTATTTTCCCTCCAGTAAATCTCTCCATTGTCACATGCCCTACATGATTTATTCCCTCTGTTTTAAATACTTTTAATATTGTAAGTACAATTATTTTCAAGTCTAGTAAAAAAGAGTGATTCTCCACATACCATACATCCAATTCAAATTTTTCTTCCCAGGTAATCAAATTCCTACCATTTATTTGTGCCCATCCCGTAATTCCTGGTTTTACATTATGCCTTTTAGCCTGTTTACTAGAATATAGAGGTAAGTATTCCATCAATAATGGCCTTGGACCTACTAAACTTAAATCACCCCATAGAACATTCATCAGTTGGGGTAACTCATCTAAACTATATTTTCTAAGAATTGCCCCAAAAGTAGTCAATCTATTTTGATCTGGAAGTAATTCCCCATCACTCCCTTTCTTATCTAGCATAGTTCGAAACTTATAAACATTAAACGGTTTTCCATGCAGTCCTGGACGCTGTTGTTTAAATAGCACAGGAGATCCTAATTTAAGCCTAACTAAAATCGCTACAACAAGAATAGGAAGCAAACATACAAATAATAACAATAAAGAAATACATACATCAAAAATTCTTTTCATGTACTATCCTCCTTACTTATTTACGTTTAATACCCCTAACACGAAGAACCATTTAAAACTTTATATGCAATTAAACAAAACAAAAGACAACTACAGTTAGTTGCCCCTTGTTTTGTTTAATTACGTCATCTTTCATTAATTCTATCTCATCAAATAGTTTAAACATAGCTAGCCTATGTGAATATTCCCATGGGGTAGCACTGCTTATTTACAAAGGACCTGTTACTCCATTAGTTTCTATAACTTTACATGTACGGATCAAAGACGCCATTAATATAATTATCCTTTTTTATATGTTCATCCCTTAATTTGATAATTACTGTGTCAACAATATTATCTTTAAAAATTAAAGTGATTGAGGATGAAATCTGATTTGCATTCACGCCTATCATACTTTTATTTGACCTAAATATATTATTTTCTATTAACATAAACTCACTCGTAAATGTTTCATTCCAAAAATTAATTATACTGTCTGTCGATTCCGAATTAAGGTATTCAAATGCATTATTATTAAATTCTATTCTCCCACCAATGTCCCATAAAAAAAATGCGGAGCCCGATCTTCCTCCTCTAAAATTACTATTTTTCACTTTTAGCATTGCTATCCTTTGAGAAGACTCAACAGTAAAAAGATTATAAGCATCCCAACTAAATGAACATCCATTAAATTCATATTCTGCTTGAGGAGTTTTTGTAACAAATGATATTGTACCGCTGTTCTCAAATTTACATCCCGTATATACTCCTGGCGGTAAATTCGTAATGATTCCTTGCGGGTGTTTCGTATCTATAAAAGAAATATTATTTAATCTCCATCCATTTTTCATACCAGGTGATACGCCTGTCAAACTTGTACCCTCTACAGCGCCTCCTTTAATAACACAATCTGATATAGTTTGCGGTTCTGCTGAAAAACCAATTATTGAACCTAACTGTGAAAAAGAATGAAATAAATCTCGATCACTAAAAAATTCACATTGGTTCACTTGAATACAATAAGCTTTATCTCTTCCCATTAACAATGCGCTATTATGGAAAATACAGTTACCAATAAGTGCTTCTTTATCCCCTTGATCTATCGTGACTCGAGTAGCATACATTTGATTATTCGTAAAAGTTACTTCTCCGCTTAAAACACAACTTACTTCCCTTAAGTGATTATTGCTTACAATCACTTTCTCTACATTTTCGCCTACTACTAATGAATTATTAACTAATTTATTTTGAATGATATTAATATATCTACCACCGACTACAACAACGTTATATCCCTGATTATCATATATGTTATTACGCTCAATGTTTATATATTGATTTAATCGATATCCATCTTCAATATCTATTGCTCCCTGAGGCGCTGTACCTTTCATTTTGTAAATTTCACAATCTCTAATATAAATTTGTTTCGCGCCAGATACGCTTATCCCAAGCCTTCTACAATCATGTATTTTACATTTCTCAATAAATACATTTCGGGAAAATTCCGGAATTCTAACAGTTATTTTACAACCGTTTTCTGCAGGTATTGTACCTTGGTGAAGTACTATTTTCGCATAATCTGCTTCTTTTGGAACACTCACTTCTTCAAAAAACTTTACTCTCTTCGCAGCCGTTACAAAAGTATTATCAGTCTTATAAAATAACACATCATATAATTCTGTATATATTTCTGAACCAGTTCCACCATAGCCATCTCCATACAAACCGAAATATCCCCATTTTATAATGCTACTATGATGTAAATCTATTTTTAAATTCGATCTAATTTTATTATCATCTACTATTAGGGAACCATTGACATCACTAATCCCTCCTATTTCAAATGTACCAGCAAAATCATATTCTCCAATTTGTCCCCATGTACTTTCCATCGCTATCCCATCGCCAGTACAATTTAAGATTTCCATATTATCTATTGAAATGTAATTCATATTACTCCCCTCAACAGGAGTCGTATTTCCTACTTCAATCCCATATCCCCATTCATGAGTATGAGGAATCGTTGTATAATCATGTGTATCTTTATCCCCTTCAATCCTTCCATTCGTAACTCGAGAAAATTTTTGATTTCTTTGATATCGTACGATTGCATATTTTACTAATCCATTACTTCTTATTTTTAAAGTAGATCCACCTAAATTTAAAGTCATAAAGCTTTGTGGCTCAATTGGTGTATTTTCGTCAATTAAATATGTCCCCATGGGTAAAACAACTTCTATAAATCCTTGTTGAGATGCCCACAATAATGCATTATTAATCCCTTTAGAAGTATTATCCGCGTCCGTTCCATCATTTTTAACATTCCATCTCTCTAACTCAAGAAAATACGTGCCCGAAACCACATTAGCAGATTCTGTTTCTCCAACCAGTGATTTTCTGGACTTAAAACCTCCAAATGTATTGCTTTTAAGTTTACTTACTAACCTCTCAAATGTATTCTCTGTTGATACTTTTACATTCCCTTTTTTCGTCCCAATAAATAACTCATTAGTATCTATACAAAAACAAAATTCTCCCTCGCTTAACACAGGAAGATTACTTTTCAAAACACATGTCACCTGAAATTTTGCCATGATTTATATATAACCTCCAACTAAGATAGAAGTTGAACTTTCACAGAAAATTCAAACTCACATCAGTAGATTGGGATAAATATTTTATATTCCGCTTACATACGTATCCCTTTAATAGAATACTATGCATTATATAAATACGATGTTAGGGCTAATGCTTCATGCTTTCTAATTAAAATCAAGTTTCGTTTCATACTAATAGGCTTCAACAATACTATACTTCCTTAATAATTCAAATCGGTATAATGCCTATACTTTTTATACTTAAATAACGTTTTGTTTCTTTTTAATTTGTAAAAACATCATACTAAAAATATTCCTTATATATTGAAATTCTGTGCTTTTATAAAAAGTTAATACGTATATTACATTTGGTACTAATAAGCAAATCACACCTTTTCCGACTAACGAAATAAAAGTACTACCTTCTATGAAATAATTACATATACTTGTAGTAATGAAACCTGTTACGACAGTTAAAAATATATAAAATACGTATGTTGTAAAATAACTCCAAACTGATTTCTTAAAAAGATTTTTATATACAATATAAGGCTGAATCCAAAGTACAGTAGCAATTGTACTAATCGCCGTTCCTATGAATATACCTACCAATCCAAACATTTTGGCTAATAGAATAGATAAACTTAAATTGATTATCGCTTCAACTAGCGGAATATACTTATCTTGTACAAATAATCCTGCTTTATTTTTAAAAATAGCTATCGCAGTTCGCATCCCTGTTAAATAAAAGTTTATGAGTATCACTACAAAAACTATGTTATTTAATAAATACTTCTTATCAAGCCACCATCCTATAAATGGCTCTAACAGATTAAATAAAAATATGGTACAAAAAGAAAAAATCCAAAAATTCACTAAATAAGTCACTTTAAATATTGCATAATTTTTGTCATTATTCTCAGTTGCGATTAGATTTCCTACACTAGCCTCAATACCATTTAATATAGGATTTACTACAGCTGCTAATTGATTTATTATCATTGTATAGTTTGAATATATCCCTACCATAGCAAGGCCTACAAAAGATGAAATCAGTATATTATCAGTTCCAAATACAATATATCCTCCAATATTATGCAAAAACATCGCCTTTACATTTATAATTAATTTTTCTTTCGTATCATTATCTATAGAATATTTCTTTTTTGTCTTTATATAAGGATAGTTCTTATTAACAATCCTACCGTTTACCACATTTTGAATTACATATATACTCAACTCTATAATTAAATACAATATATAATCTTTCGTGTGCATTAGTATAAATATTTTGAATATTGTAGTTAGCACTTGAAATAAGAGATCCATCCTAGCCAATATGTATCCTCTTTGATCTGCTTGTATTAAAGACCTCTTATGAGCATTTAAATAGGTAACTACATTTTTTACCACGAATATCGAATAGATTATCGCAACATTCGATATAGACGCCCCATCTTTCATTAAATAACTTAAAAAGGGATATATCATAACACTTATTACTAGAATAATGATTGCTAAAATCTGATAAATTTTTTTATATAATTGAACTAGAGCTATAATTTTATACTGATTATTTTCTGCCAATGGTTTATACAAATTGTATACTATACTTGCCCCTATACCAGCTTCAATTAACACCAACATGGATAAAACATTAATTAACAAGCCATCTATCCCTAAATACTCTATTCCTAAGCTATCTAAAAAAACTTTCCTAGATATAAACCCTAGAATAACAATAACCATTTGAGAAAATATACTTATTGATATATTCTTGATTGAATGCATCGTTCGCATGATTAATCCCCTTCATAAGTTAAACTAAACTATCGATAGGTGAATATTAAAATTGTATTATTTTGGATAATACTCACTCCTATTTTTTAAAATCCCAGTTGTAGCTGCCACTTCTTCATACCTATCACCTTTTTGCAAAATTATTAATTAAAAATTTATACAATAATGGATGTAACTTGGTCGCCAATAATAAAAACTTTACACTTTTCCCATACTCTTTTAAACGCATTGTTTTATAAAAATAACGATTCAATATACCAATAACCTTATAATATTTACTCTTATGCTCATTAAGTTTTCCACTCACTGATATTAAATTTAAAACTACCATCGAACAATTTCCTAGTTTTAATATAACTAAGTTATATAACTCCTTATAATATCGCCCCATAAATTTACACATTTCATCATAGATTAAGACTGAATCAATTTTAATTTCTTTTACAGCCTGGTCCATCATACTATTATCACGCTTTATATAATGATATTTAGGTTCTCCTATGAAACATACTTTTTTACACTTATGAATAACTTTATACGTAAACGCTGTATCTTCATATGACATACCTACTGGAAATTTAATCCCCTCTAATAATTGTCTTTTGAAAAGTTTAGTCCAAACAACTTCATCATACAAATCCCCTTCTAGCATCGCTTTCATCGCGCTATATCTATTATGAATAACAAACGGATGATTGCTTGAAATTACTGTTTTATCCTTGTAATGAATTTCACTACTACAAATAGCTATATCACAATCCTGTTCTACACACATACCATATAACAATTCATACATATCCACTTCTATCCAATCATCACTATCAACAAATCCTATATAATCTCCCTGCGCTATTTCTAATCCAGCATTTCTTGCAGAAGATAATCCACCATTCTCCTTATGGATTACTTTAATTCGGCTATCTTGAGTCGCATACCCTTCACAAATCTCACCACAACTATCAGGAGATCCATCATCAACAAGTATCAACTCAAACTCTTTGAACGTTTGCTTTAATATAGAATCAATACATTTATGAATATATTGCTCAACTTTATAAACGGGAACAATAATACTAATTTTAGGATTCATAATTGCACCCTTTCATTTACAATTAACTTAGAAAACGATTTACCTTTTCTAAGTTGTTAAATTCCTCTTCTAACAAATTAGACGTTACCTCTTCGCGCACTCTTTGTTGATCCAAAAGATATTTAATCTTGTTATATAGACTTCCCTCATTACATTCAGCAACAAAACCATTATATCCATCTATTATTTGCTCATTTGCGCCTGTAAAATTAGTCGTTACAATAGGTCTTTTTAAACATTTCGCCTCAGCTAACGTGAGGCAATACCCTTCATGCCTAGAAGTTTGAACATATATATCTGATTGATTTACATATGGATACGGGTTTATTGCTGATCCTAATAATAGAAAATCCTGTTTCAAATTATACTTACATATTAGTGTCTCATAATACCCTCTATTCTCTCCTTCTCCGATACAGTACCATCGTACTTCGTATCCCTCCTTACGTAGCATTGATAAAACTTTAATTGCAAGGTCTTGACCTTTTTCTTTTGAAAGTCTACCTACTGTTACTATCTTCATACCTTTATATTCATTATCAAATTCTACTTTTTCTTTCGCCATTTCATTTATTACATCTGGAAGTACAATATTTAAAAAAACACTTGTCTTACTTTTTACTTTAGGAAACTTCTCTATTAAATGTTTTTGTGCTTCTTTAGAAACTACATATATATTATCCAGCTGATTATATAATTTCTCATATAATTTTGTATTAACTTGATGTTGAAAAACATCAAAATGGATCCAAGAAATTTTCTTTTCTGAAGTCACTCTATTAACTATATAATAATCAATTATGTCAGTAGGACCTTGATATGCTATTGCAATATCATAATTATTCTTATTATGTGGAATATCTTTAAAAATCTCTTTATAGAAAACATATCTATCCTTTAAATTTTTTGATACCACATAAGTGAGTAAAAAATTCAAACCCTTAATATACTTTGCATTTTCAAAGTACTCTTTAATCGTTTTCTTTGGTGGTTGCATAATTTTAGGCTTCAAGTTTTCAAACCAAGTAACTTCTTCTATCTTTACCCAACTTGGTAATTGTTTTAAAAACCCCCCTCGCTTCTCCAGCATCAATACTGTGACATCATACTTTTCTTTTGGTATTACAGATAACAAAGAAAGAAGTGATTTTTCTACACCACCTATATTCATACTACTTACCATAAATAGCACTCTCTTCATAACTATCTCCTTCTACCACCTAAAAGTTTTATATCAAAATAAAAAAACACCCTCGAAGATGTTTTCACAAAAAACATAATTTATAATAGCGAAACGTCCATATTTCTGTAATGCGATAATAATACCCTCTAAAACCAGTTACATATTAGAATTGGCTATTCTATATAACTTTTTTAACTCTTTTCTCGTATCTACCACTTCTTTTTCTATATTTTTTCTCAACCGTCCATCTAGCAATTTATCACTTAATATTTGTACAATAGAATCATACATTTGCTGCTCATCAAATTGAACGATTAATCCATTGTTGTTATGGATTATCTGTTCACTTGCTCCTGTAAAATCTGTACTAATAATTGGGTTATTAAAACATCTAGCTTCTGCAAGTGTTATGCAGTATCCCTCATATCGAGACGGTTGAACATATAAATCACATTGTTTCATAAATGGATAGGGATTCGAAACTGCTCCTAAAAAGATATAATCACCCTGGACATCGTAATTTTCCACAAGCTTTTCATACATTCCTCTTTCCTTTCCATCTCCTATACAATACCATCTAACATTGAAGCCAGCTTCTCTCAGCTTAGCTAACACAGATATTGTTAAATCCTGCCCCTTTTCTATACTCAATCTACCAACAGTAAGGATTCTTACGCCCTCAAAATCATCCGCAAACCCAATTCCTTCATTTGCCATCTTACATATCATTTCAGGTGAAATAATATTTAAAAAAGTTTCTGTCTTATTTATCAATTCCGGAACAGTTTGAGTAAGTTTCATCTTTCCTAAATCTGAAACTACAAAAACATGTTGAAATTTTTTATATACTTTATTAACAAAATGCTTATTAAAATATATCTTTTCAATATCGAAATGGATCCATTGAATCTTTCGTCTCGCCTCTACTTTATTTGCCACAAAGTAACTAATAAAATCCATTGGTCCAGCATAAGCGATAGCAATATCATAATTTTTATAAGCACCTTCATAATTCTGTAAACAATATTTAAAAATAACACTCCGTTCTTTCATAACCTTAGAGATTACGTACAACACTGCCAGTTGCAGCGCTTTTACAATTTTTCTTTGTTTTATAAAATCCGCTATAACTAACCGTGTTGGTTTATTCAAAATACATTGCATTTCTTCGTAATCCTTTACATACTCAATACGAACCCCCTTTGGAATAAAATTTAAAAATTCTCCTTTTTTCTCTAACATTAAAATTGTCACTTCATATTTTTCTTTTGGGATTTCTGCTACCATATTTAATAAGGCCTTCTCCGTACCACCTATATTCATATTTATAACCATAAAAAGTATTTTCTTTTTCATAGTTCTCCCATTCTTTCTATTTATAAAATCCTTTAATTGAAAAAAGCATATATCTTCTCAATTTCCTCTTCCGTTCCAACCTTTTCTTTCTTTAAATTTTCAAATAACCGTTTTTTTAGCAAATCGTTTTCTATAATTTCTTTCACCCCTTCATATATTGCTTCCGAATCCATCTTCACTATTAAACCATTCTCTCTATGTTTGATTTGATTATAAACTGTAACAAAGTCGGTTACCACTATAGGTTTTTGAAATATTCTAGCCTCTGCTATTGCCAAGCCAAATCCTTCATACCTAGAGGGTTGTACATATATATCACTGTGTTTTATAAAGGGATAGGGATTCTTGTATGTACCTAATAATATGAAAGTATCGTGTAAATTATATTTACTTATCCTATCCTCGAGTTCACTTTGAAGATTTCCTTCGCCGATTACATACCACTTAAATCTATAGCCTTTTTGCTTTAATTTATAACAAGCTTCTATGGCCAATTCATATCCTTTTTCATAGACTAACCTACCAATCGTTAATATTCGTAATCCCTCAAACTGATCACTAAATCCTTTACTCTCATTTGCCATCGATTTAATTAATGTCGGCGATATAATATCATAGACAACTTGAATTTTCGATTCTATTTTAGGAATTTCTTGAATCAATACTTCCTTACAACCATCGGAAACAGCTACTATTTCATTAAATTCCTCATAATAGTTCAAGTCAAAATCTTTATTATATGCAGCTAGCCTATAATCCGTATTCACCCAAGCGATTTTTTTGCACGCGTAAACCTTATTTGCCACAAAGTATGTTGGCATTCCTTGACTATAAGCTATGGCAACATCATATGTCCCCTTTAAACTATCCATTCCTTTAGACACCCATCTCCAAACTACTTGAGCTGCATGTAATTTTTTATTTATGTATGGATTTCTAAGAGATATAGAAGCCCCAACTCTAAGAAATAACTCTTTAAAGTATTTATGCTTGATTAAATAATTAAATTTCTCAGCCTGTCTTTTAATAATTGTCGGTACTTCTAAAACGTTTACCTGTTTTGGAAGTAATGGTAAATACAATCCACTAGCAGAGAACATTAACAAATCAACTTCATATTTCGTATAATCAAATGAAGAAAGTAAAGAAACTAAACTTTTTTCAGCTCCTCCACTTTGTAGCGAATCTATAACGAATAAAATTTTTTTCTTCATAACTATCACTACCCTAAAGTGTTTTTATTACACTCAAAATATTAAAAAACATTTACTTATTCTCCCTTTACGAAAATAATGCATATAATTTATTGATTTCATTACGATTTCCATATTCACCTTTCAGAGTATTTTCTACCAGTACTTCCCTTAACTCTTTATCTTCAATAAGTCTCTTTATTCCATTAACTATCCCGTTTATTCCCATCTCAGTTATTAATCCATCAATTCCATCCTGTACCTGACTTTTAGCAGTTGAAAAATTAGTAATAAGTACTGGCTTTCCAATGATTTGCGCTTCACGAACTGTTACAGCTTTCCCCTCATACCTCGATGGCTGCACATATATATCACATGCTTTTATATATGGATAGGGATTTGTCTTTTTACCCAATAAAAAAAAATGTTTTTCCAGTTTAAGTTCAGCTAATAACTTTCTAAGTTCAGCTTCTAGTGCTCCATACCCAACTACATACCATTCCATATCATATCCCTCATCTAATAACTTTCTTAAAGCATGCATAGCAACGTCTATTCCTTTTGCATATGATAACCGCCCTACAGTAACAAGCTTTATTTTTCCAGATTTCATCTGTAGTTCTTTCATAACATCTTCCCCTTGTGCTTGCTCACGTACGAACTCCGGAGATAATATATTTTCTATAATTTCAACATCCTTATTTACATTTGGTAAAATACTAAGAAATGAATCTCGACATCCTTCTGAAACTGCTACGATGTTATCCATTTTGCTCCACATTTTATACTCCATGTTTGCATTAAGGTTTATATTTGAATAATCTGTATGAATCCAACCAATCTTTTGTTTCGCTCGAACTTTATCTCCAACAAAATAATGGGGCCATAAAAAACTAATTGCTACATCATACTCCTCTTCCAGTTTTGGTATAAATGGTAAAGTTATTCTCCATCCATACTGAATAACGAAATATCCCACCTCTGCACTTTTCACATATCTCCCATGCACATCTCCAAAAATTTTCCCTAAAGTCCTTGCCATTCCAATTGTAATTTGCCCTTCTTGCAATATTTGTTTAATCGATTTTCTAAAAGTAGTATATTGTTTTACTTCCTTTAACAAATTAGGCAGTTTAGGTAATAAAAAAAGAAACTCTCCCTCATGTTTAAATAACATTAAATCTACATCATATTTGCTATAGTCGATTGTATTCAATAAACCAATTAAACTTCTTTCTACTCCTCCAATTGCCATATCAAATGATGTAATGAGAATTTTTTTCTTTTTCATTTCTTACTCCCTCATCCGATTTATTTTACTAGTTTTATTCTTATGAAAGTAATTACATGTAACTACGATTCCCTATACTCTAATCCATATAATAATAACCACTCTGGAATATTACTCTTTATATCAAAACCGAGCTTCGAGATCGTATCAGCTATTATTTCTGTATTTAATTTTTCTTTTTCCAAAACCCTTTGAATTTCTACAGACCATATTTTAAGATTTTCATCCAAACTAACAAATGATATTATCCCTAATCCCATATCAACATTTTTAGTTATAGTATTTGCCACTACACACGGAACACCTGCACACTGTGCTTCTAATGCAACAATTCCAAATCCCTCAAAAAGTGACGGAAAAAGAAAAACATCAAACATCCTTATAATTCTTGGAATGTCTTTTCTTACTCCTAAAAATCTAACTTTTTCATAGATACCTAGTCTTTTCGATTCTAGCTCAATAGAGTTCTTTAACGGTCCATCTCCTACTAAAACAAGCATAAAATTAGGATCATATTTTAATACCTCATTGAAAACTTTCAATATAAATATATGATTTTTAGATTCAGAAAAACGCCCAATATGACCAATCACTTTCTTTTCAACTGGTATATTGAATTCATCCCTTACTGTATTATCATCCTGTATATTTACATTAACAAATTGATTAATATCTATTGCGTTTTTCATTATCTTTACCTTTGAATTATCAATGTTTTTTTGAAATAAAAAACGTGCAGATTCTACACTGCACGCACAATAATTTGTTCCCACATAAGTAATAACTGTTCGTAAAAAACTCAATAAAACTTTCCCTTTTATCCCCGATCCCATCGGCCAATTATTACTATGTGAATGACAAATCCTTATTTTTATACCAGCTATTTTAGCAGCAATAGCCACGATCCCCCCCTGATAATCAGTATGTGCATGGGCCGCCACATATTGATTATCAGACATTACCTTAACAAGCTCTTTAATGTATGAGAGAGGGCCTAGCTGTCCTAAACTAGATATTCGGTGTATTTTTCCACCTAACGCGATGATTTCCTTATCATAATCACTTTCTTCACTTTTATGAGAAACAAAATCAAATTGCACTATTTCTCGATCTATATTCCTATATACATTCATTAATAAGGTCTCAGCGCCACCTCGGTCCATCGCACTAACGATATGTAACACTCTTTTTGGTCGTTCTTGTTTAAACATTGAAAATTACTCCCATCTAAGAACGATTTTCAAATATATATTTTATCCCCAGAAACTACTCTTATAAACTATTCCTAAAGTAATGATATGTTCATATACAAAGTAAACAAAGTAACATAATATTACTGCATAGTAAATTAACTTTTGATCCTTTTCTATAAACAACTTTATAACCCACGATATCAATATCAAGTGATATAACCCAAAATATATGGAGAATCTTGCAAAAATCCAATTTTGAGTTGAAATAATCATAAATACTAGACCTAACAATGCCATATTTACGATATAATCACTTTCTGGAAAAATCTCTCTTAATTTATGTCTTCCAACATAAGCTAAAATGAGCGGTATTGCATCCACAGCAACCCGAAGAATATTAGCTCCCCCTTCTTGAAAATCCTTATAGTGACCATATTGTGTATCCCCTATAGTCGCAAAGAAAATTTCTGCAAACTGATTAAACCCTATTACTATAAGTACTGCAATAAAGAGTAGTATAAATGTTATTGTCGACCATGCTTTTCTTCGGACTACAAAATAAATAGGAATTAATACAAGGGCGCTTTGATGAAAAGTAGAAGCAAATAGTACAATCAAAAAATATCTCTTCCAATTCCCATCTAAAATATATTTTGTAGCAGTAAAAATAATCGCTGCAGTTAAATACTGTCTTACTCCATTCATTGACACTAAATACATGCCGGATGCGATATACACATATAAACTTAATTCAATCATTCTTGAATATTTATATAGAACTGCTACTATTAATATATTTGTTATTAGAGCTGTTATCAAAATCAAAACTTGCGGATCATTCGTATATGCCTTTAAAATCATTTGCAAAATACTAAATCCAACATCCTTACTACTTTGAATATAATCCCAATTAAAATCAGTAACTGTAAAAGCATGCATATAAAAATACGTATCACCGATATTATTTCTAAAACCAGATACTAGTACAAGAGATGTCGTCGCCATTAAAATCAATAGTCGATTCGGTTTTAACATCACCATTTCTGAAGTTACTGGCATAGCAAAATACCGTGCGAAAAACGCTAGTATGAACACTATAAAGAAATTCATCCAAAGTATAGTCATTATTCTTCCCTCTTATCAATCCTAAGTAAATCCCTATATATTTACTTTTATTCTTGTCTTCAATGTAATGTAACTATATAGAATAACCCCTAATGGCACTGCGCAAAGGGTAAGCACTTTGCATGGTGACTCTTTTATAAATTTTTTATTTTTTGCTATAAAGCTACTTGAGACATAATGTACAGCTTGTCTATATTTAAATAGCCTATTTGCAAATGGTAGCTTCATCAGTTCCTTACGATAAAAAGCAAAACCTTTTGGATTTTTACGATACTGACTTAACATATTCATCGAAGAACCATCAGGTAGATATTCAACATAACAAAGAGCTTCATTCATCAGTAACATTTCATATTTCTGATCCAACATATAATATTTATATGCCAAACCTACATACTTCTCATTTTTAAAAATCGGATATGGATACTTCTTTGTTAGTTCTGTACGATATACCAATTTCTTATCTCCAGTTACACCATGTTTATTGTAAAGATTAAACAGTGTAGAACGGTTAAGATTTAATGGTAGCTTTGAACCAATTACTGTCCCATCTTTATATAAATCAAGAGCAATGATTCCACTTACTTGGTCACTTCCATTTTCATCCCAAAACGAAATGATTTTCTCTACAGCATCACTAGGCATTGAGTCATCTGAATCAATGCACACATTAAGTTCAGTATCAATCATCTCGTAAGCTGTATTATGAGCACCATGCATCCCTTGATTTACTTGCCAATAATACCTTATACTTATGCAATCTTCAGAAATCCAAGAATGCACTAACTCCTTTGTATAATCATCAGACCCATCATCTATAATTAACCATATAAAATCTTGACACGTTTGCTGCTTCAAACTTTCATAACACCCCTGAAGACAATATGCTCGATTATATGTAGGGGTAAAAATCGTTAGCTTTTTCAATATGCTCACCTCGATACTTCAACATAAAACTCTTGGGTAAACCCTGTAATATTTTTTATATCATATCCTTTTTCAGCTAATACATATTGTTTCACACTTCGCGATGCCTGCTTGTTTTCTATATTTTGTAATAGACCTACCCATTTTCTTATATGTAGCAAAGAACACTGTTCAACTAAATTCAACCCCAAATCCACATCTTGTGTAATAGTATCCGATATAATACATGGCAAACCCGACCCTTGTGCTTCAATAAGGGTAACTGGCAAACCTTCATAAATAGATGGAAATACAAATGCATCAAATGCTTGTAATAAACGATTAATATCACTACGTATTCCTAAAAATTTCACTTTATCTGTTAGATTCAGTTTCTCTACTTTGTTCTCCATTTCTAATCGAAGCGGTCCATCTCCAACTAATAGAAGAATAGAGTTCGGCCTATATTCTATTAATTGAGCAAAAATATCAATTAAAAAAGTATGATTTTTTGGATATGCAAATCTTCCCACATGTCCAATCACAAAAACATCCCCATGAAGTTTCAGTTCTTTTCTTACCTGCTCTCTAATGTCTGGATTAAATGTAAATTCATCACATTCAATTCCATTTTTTAATATTTTTGTTGTACTTTCTCTATTCGCAAACAACCATTGCGCTGCAGCTACTGAACATGCTAAAAAATGTGTAGCGCACGACATAATAAATGCTCCTGCATACCATTTATATATGTTTGCTATAGCGCCACCCTCACTGCTTGTACTATGACTATGCGCAATCCTAATTGGAACTCTTGCCTTTTTAGCTGAACGAAGTACAAAACCGCTCATTTTATCCATATGTGAATGAACGATTTTATAATGCGGATGAGTGCTAAAGAAAGTATCTAGTGCCTTTATATAACCTCTATGACCAACATCTGTAACGTATGGAATTCTATGAACTTTCCCGCCTAACTTTACTATCTCTTCATCAAATACCCCCTCTTTACAAGTTAAAAAATCAAATTGTACTTTTGAGCGGTCTATATTACGATACAAATTCATAATTAAAGTTTCGGCTCCGCCTCTATTCATATTTACGACTACATGTAATACTCTTAATGGAGCGCCCAATTTAAATCCTCCATTTCATCCATATAACTTGTATAAATTTCTTTTTTCTCTTTCAATACTTCATTAACTGAATATTCATTTGTGATAATAGTACGTCCATACTGTCCATACTGCGCTTGTAATTCAGTATTTTTAGAAATAGAATTGATTCTTTCAGCCATCGTCTTTATGTCATCGCGTTCTATAGTCCAACCATTTTTATTATTAATAATTAACTCCCTATGCCCTCTGTTACTTGTAGCGATAACCGGAAGCCCACAAGCCATAGCTTCCATAATATTAACTGGTAAACCTTCCCGATAACTCGAAGCAAGAGCTAGATTACACATCTGTAGCAAAGAGGCTATATCATTTCTATAACCAAGAAAGTGAACCATACTACTCACGCCTAGTTGCGTCGCTATTTTTTTGCACTCTTCCATTAAGGGCCCTTCACCAGCAAGTAGTAGCTTCGCATGAGGAATTTCATTTTTCAATTTTGCTAATACACGAATTAAAAAACTTTGGTTTTTATTCTTATTAAATTCAGCAGCATAAAACATTAAAAAATCTTGTGGATTATAGTTAAATTTTAGCTTTAATGCTTGTTTTTCCGTTTCAGTTACTGGGGTAAATCTTTCTATATCTACCCCTACACCATGAACTAGTTTAATATCTTTTGCTTGAAAACGATGTTTAACTGCTAAATTGTAATCTTCTTGGTTAATTGTTATAAGACAATCTGTATTAATTGCCAAACTTCTTTCAATTGGATAATATAAAAGCCAATTTATAAACGATGATCCTTTACAAAAGTGAAATCCATGTGCTGTATATATGACCTTCGTCCCTTCCCTCCTTGCTTCCCGAGCAGCTAGACGAGCAATTACGCCTCCCATAGGCGTATGACAGTGAATGATATTATATTTATTTTGATGAATAATTGATTTGAGTTTTTTATATGCATGAAGATTTTGTATGCTAAGAGGTGATCTTTGAATAGGAATATTATATTTTTCAGTTACATACGGAAGGTGTATATCCCCATTTGCTGCAACGTGTACTTCCCAACCTTGATCTGCAAACCATTTCAAATACGGTAAATGAAAAGCTTTAAAATGATAATCCACAGTTGCACAAAACAGAACTTTTTTAGACACCATCCCACGCACCCGTCTTATTATGAATTTTTGCCATTAACCTGATACTGGTATTAATAGTTTTAAAGTTTTACGTTGATTCACTAAATTTAACAATCGCTTTCTTAATTCAAACTTATCTAATTCTGTATATTCAGAAATCAATCCCTCTATTTCTTCTATACGAACATTCATTTCTTGTCCTACATAAATTCTTGGGTAGACTTGCTGCTCATTCATTTCATCTTCTTTTAGTAATTCTTCAAAAAGTTTCTCTCCTGGGCGTATACCCGTAAATTCTATTCCGATTTCATCCACGGAGTTTCCTGACAATCGAATGAGGTTTTTAGCAAGATCCACTATTTTTACTGGTTCTCCCATATCGAGCACAAAAATTTCTCCCCCTTTTGCTAACGCACCAGCTTGTACTACAAGTCTAGACGCCTCCGGAATAGTCATAAAATAACGAACCATATCTGGGTGAGTAACTGTAACTGGTCCTCCCTTTTGAATCTGCTTCTTAAATAACGGGATAACACTCCCTCTACTCCCTAAGACATTTCCAAATCGTACAGTAACAAACTTTGTATGACTTATTTTATCTTTATGTTGTATTACCATCTCAGCTAATTTCTTTGTTGCCCCCATAACACTCGTTGGGTTCACTGCTTTATCTGACGAAATCATAACAAACGTTCCTACTCCATGCGTTCTTGCCGCCTCTGCTATATTCATAGTCCCAATCAAATTATTTTTAACAGCCTCTTCAGGATTGTTTTCCATCAATGGTACATGTTTATGTGCAGCAGCATGATATACAACATGAGGAAGATGTTTTTTCATTATTACATGCATCTTCTTTTCATCTTGGATATCTGCAATTTCTGGAATAAACACGCCTTTCCTATCATTATGTTTTTCATTTAATTCCATTTCTATTGAATATATACTATTTTCTCCATGCCCTAATAAAATCAATTTTTTGGGCTTAAATTTCGCAACTTGTCTACAAATTTCTGAGCCTATCGATCCACCTGCACCAGTAACTAAAATGACTTTATCAGTTATATAATCTGAAATGATATCCACATCTAGCTCTACAGGATCACGCCCTAATAAATCTTCTACTTGAACATCTCTGAATTCATTCACTGAAACTTTACCTGTTACTAAGTCTTCTAACATTGGAAGAATTTGCGTTTTAACATTTGTTTTTAAACAATTTTTTAAAATAATATTTCTTTCTTTTTTGTTTAACGAAGGAATTGCTAAAATTATCATTTCGATATTCATTTTTTTAATAACGTAATCAATTTGGTTCATACCACCAATTACCGGAATCCCCCAAATATCTAGATTATGTTTTTTGATATTATCATCAATAAATGCGACTGGCATTAATTCCGTAGCACTGTTCTTCAACAACTGTCTTGCAACCATTGTCCCAGCAGATCCAGCACCAACAATTAACGTTCTTTTCTTATCGCCTTTTTTTACATAATAAATATCTCTGTACATTCTCCAAATAAAGCGAGAACCACCTATTAATAAAATATGAATCATCCAAGTAACAACTAACAATCGAAAATACATTTTTCCGATGACTAGTTGCTGCACAGCCGCTGTAGTAAGTATAGAAAATGTAACAACCTTGCATATAATTAGCAATTCTCCTATACTTGCATATTCCAAAGCCTTTTTATATAACTTATAAATAAAAGCAAACAAATGATGACTAACTAATAAAGTGATAGAGCTAATAACTGATGATAAAGTGATAACACTGAAGCTAGCATTTACAAAAAAATAACTAAAAAAAATAGCAGTTAATACTATCAGTGAATCCATTAAAAGCAATAACGATATCCTCCGGCGATACGTCATATAACTTCCTCCTTTAATCAATTCCTTACTTAACTCTTTCAAACTTAAAGTTTCTAACTATATTCTCTTTATTAAAAACACATAGTTAGAAACTTTAATAAAACATGGGCATCTAACCCTCCCTCACATTACACTTTTGACGACTGGCATCTAAGGTTATTTTCACAACCCACAGCATAATCGAGTGCCTCCATTGATAGCGGTTAGGAGACATCACCACATCACAATTCTATTGTTTTTTCTTTATAACGAACAATTTCACGTACGAATGTTTAATTTAATAATATCTTCTAGACTTTCCCATTCAAAATCGCACCCAATATTCTACTCTTCGTAAAGCTTAGTGCTCTTTTCGTTTCAAGCGCATCTTCGTTCACAGTGCGATCATACCGGATCACCAAAAGTACTCCTTCACACTTATCAGCTAATACACTCGTATCTGTTACTTCTAATACAGGGGAAGAGTCAAATAATATGATGTCATACCGTTCCATCGCCTTTTGAATCAACATATCCATTGCCTCTGAACTAAGTACTTCTGACGGATTGAATGGCACTGGACCGCTAGTTAATACATCTAAACTTTCCATCTTTGTTTTTTTTACAGCACCCACCAAATTTGTTTTTCCGTTCAATATGTCAGTTAATCCAATTGTATTTTCCACTCCAAACATTTCATGAATCGTTGGTGTTCGTAAATTCGCATCTATTACCAATACTTTTTCGCCTTTTTGCGCTATTGAAACCGCTAAATTAACTGTAATTGTTGATTTTCCTTCACCGTACCTCGGAGAAGTAATCACTATCGTTCTACTTTTATGAATCGACGAAGATAATTGAATGTTAGTTCGTAGCGAACGATACTGCTCCGAAATTTTCGATCTTGGGGCGGTATACGCAATCATACTTTCTCCTTTAACTTTATTTGTTTTCCATCTATTTTTGTATGCCACTCTGTTCCCTCCCCCAATAACACTGTATTTTTCCCACTAAATTTATCTTTCATATTCTTCTTATTCATTTTAGAAATTCCACCTAAAACAGGGATATCTAACAATTGTTCAATTCGTCGTTCTGATTTGATTCTCTCATCCAATGAATCCAATAAAAAAATAAAACCGATACTGAGCACCATACCTAACGTGAATGCGATTAGTATCGTCTTAAAGTGATTTATATTTATAGGCATAGAATATTTTTGAACTGGATCTTCTGGTAATATGCTCACATTATTAAAATTCAGTATATTAGCTACTTCTTGTTTATAAACAGCCGCTGTAGTATTTGCAATTTTATGTGCAAGCACAGGATCCATATCCACTACATTTATCCTCATAATTTGAGAGCCTTGTACACTTTCCGTACTTATTTGTCCACTTAATGCACCTGCTGATCTGTTTATATTCAATTCAGCAGCTACTTTTTCTAATATTACAGGCTCATTCACCATCGCTTTCAATGTATTCATCGTTTCAGCGTTAGCTTGAACAATTACCCTTGCTGAGGAAGCATACAGAGGCGTTTTCATATACACACTATACAAAGCTCCTCCTACCGTTGTAAGAGTCGTAAACAATAGCAGTATCCACATCCTTTTCCATATTACAGTGAATAGATTTTTCAAATTTATTTCCTTATTCATTACTTCTCCCCCTCATTTAATACCAATGAGATTTCAGTTGAACATTCCATAAAAAAATAAAAATAAAATTATTATTTTTATTTTTCGAATATACAAAACTCCCTAATTACTGTCATTTTAGTTCTTTATATAGAACGAGTCAATACAATTTATTTTTGTTTAGCCACTTCTTAATTCCCGCTCAAAAATTACGACAACATTCTTCATAATTCACTGTAGATAAATGACGAACCCCCCCTATTACTGCAGTATCAGGGGGTTTTTCTTTGTATTGAAACGTAATTGATCCAGGCTTTTTAACCCATTTAAATAACTCCATTTTTAAAATGATATTCATTTCACATAGGTATTAGCAAATACATTTTTGAATTTGTTTCCCCTTTATCTTCCTCCTATAAAATTCCTTATAATTAAAAAACCCTCAACACATTATGTGTCAAGGGTTTAAGCCTCTTAGTATAGAGACATATATTGATCGCGTTCCCATTGGTGAACTTGCGTGCGGAAGATATCCCACTCAATCTCTTTTGCTTCGATGAAATGCTCAAGTAAATGGTCACCTAGTGCACCACATACTACTTCATTCGACTGTAATGTAACTAAAGCTTGCGCTAATGTTGCTGGTAAATCAACGATGCCAGCTTCTTCGCGCTCTTCTTTTGTCATTACGTAGATGTTACGGTCTACTGCAGCTGGTGGAGTTAATTTATTTTTAATTCCGTCAAGACCTGCTGCTAATAATGTAGCCATTACTAAATATGGGTTTGCAGCTGGGTCAACACTACGTACTTCTACGCGTGTACTAATACCACGAGATGCAGGGATACGTACTAATGGACTACGGTTTTGTGCAGACCATGCTACGTAACAAGGAGCTTCGTATCCAGGTACTAAACGCTTGTAAGAGTTTACAGTTGGATTTGCTACCGCTGTAAATGCTGGTGCGTGTTTTAAAATACCTGCGATGAAATGACGAGCATCATCACTTAATTGTAAGTCACCGTTTTGATCGAAGAATACGTTCTCACCATTTTTGAATAGTGATAAGTTACAGTGCATACCTGAACCGTTCACACCGTATAATGGTTTTGGCATAAATGTTGCGTGTAAACCGTGTTTACGAGCAATTGTTTTTACAACAAGTTTGAATGTTTGAATATCATCACATGAGCGAATTGCACTTGCATATTTAAAGTCAATTTCGTGTTGCCCTGGAGCAACTTCATGGTGAGACGCTTCAATTTCAAAGCCCATCTCTTCTAGTTCAAGAACGATATCACGACGACAGTTTTCCCCTAGATCCATCGGCGCAAGGTCGAAGTATCCACCGTTATCGTTTAATTCTAATGTTGGATTTCCTTTTTCATCTACTTTAAATAGGAAGAATTCTGGCTCTGGTCCAAGATTGAAATCTGAGAATCCTAAAGCTTCCATTTCTTTTAACACACGTTTTAAGTTGTTACGTGGGTCTCCATCAAATGGAGTGCCATCTGCATTGTAAATGTCACAAATTAGACGAGCAACTTTACCTTTTTCAGCAGTCCATGGGAAAATTACCCAAGTATCTAAGTCAGGATATAAATACATATCAGATTCTTCAATACGTACGAAACCTTCAATCGAAGATCCATCAAACATCATTTTGTTATCAAGAGCTTTCGTTAATTGTCTCACTGGAATCTCTACGTTTTTAATTACGCCTAAAAGGTCTGTAAATTGTAAACGGATATACTTTACATTCTCTTCTTCCGCCAAACGGAAAATATCTTCTTTTGTGTACCTAGCCATTATAAATTCCTCCTTAGTCCCTCTAAACACCTTCAGAATCAGTTCTCTTTAGTGAAAAAACCTTGAAATGTCACCTTGTCGCAATGAAGTCCGATTAAATCTACCTGTATGTTGTAGTTCATCTCGAAGTATTTTGCGAAGCTCAGTTTTTGAAATTTCTTTCGTTTCTTCTTTTACTTTCACTGTTTCTGTTTGATTTTCTTTCATTAGTAACACTTGTTTAATACCAGCCATATTCAAGCCTTGATCTAATAAATCTTTAATCTCTAACAACTTATCTACATCGTTAAATGAAAATAATCTACGATTCCCCTTTGTACGGGTTGGAGAAACAAGATTATGCTCTTCATAGTAGCGAATTTGACGTGCAGATAATTGTGTTAAATCCATAACAATACCAATAGGAAACAGCGGGGCAGAACGTCTATCTTCTTTCATTGTTTCAGTTCCTCCTTCGCCTTAACTGCTTCTCATTTTATACCATGTTATGTTTAGTGTCAATAGATGTTAGCTTTTCTTACATGATTTTTTTATAAATTTTTTCATTCTTTTTTCTAATGAAATAAATCATTACTTTCACAAGAAAAAAGCTGTCGAAATCGACAGCTTCCCCTTAAGAAATCGTTAATAATTCTTTTTCAATTAATGCATCAATTGCAGAACAAATCGCAATCTTCACATGTGAATAAGTTAACCCACCTTGCACGTAAGCAACATAAGGGGGACGAATTGGACCATCAGCTGACAATTCAATACTTGCACCTTGAATAAACGTTCCCGCAGCCATAATTACATCATCTTCATATCCCGGCATATAGTTGGCATATGGAGTGAAGTGAGAATTAATCGGAGATGCATATTGAATTGCTTGGCAGAATGCAATCATACGATCTTTATCATCAAATTGAACAGACTGAATTAAATCTGTTCTTGGTGCGTTCCATGCTGGTGATGTATTCATTCCTAACTTCTCTAAAAATGCAGCTGTAAAAATCGCACCTTTTAGCGCTTGTCCCGCTACATGCGGCGCTAAGAAGAAACCTTGATACATTTCTTGTAGACTGTATAAAGATGCCCCTGCTTCCGCACCGATTCCCGGAGATGTTAAACGATATGCACACGCTTCAACATACTGCTCTTTACCAACGATATAACCACCAGTTTTAACAATCCCACCACCAGGGTTCTTAATAAGCGAACCTGCCATTAAATCTGCACCAACATGACATGGCTCTTGCTCTTCGATAAACTCGCCATAACAATTATCTACAAATACAATAACATCAGGTTTAATTTCTTTAACAAACGCTATCATTTCTTTAATTTGAGAAATAGTAAATGACGGACGAGTAGCATAGCCCTTTGAACGCTGAATACCAATCATCTTCGTATTACTATGAATTGCAGCCGCAACAGCTCCAAAATCAACAAGCCCCTCTTCAGTAAGCGGAACTGCATTATAACCAATATTATATTCTTTAAATGAACCCACACCTTTTCCGCGTACACCAACGATTTCTTCTAACGTATCATACGGCTTGCCAGTGATGTACAATAACTCATCTCCTGGACGTAAAATACCGAATAACGCTGTAGAAATAGCGTGCGTACCTGAAATAATTTGTGGACGAACAAGACCAGCTTCCGCTCCAAATACATCCGCATACACTTTTTCTAACGTATCACGGCCAATATCATCATAACCGTAACCTGTTGTCGGAATAAAATGCGAATCGCTAATTTTATGTTTACGAAAACTTTCTAATACACGAAACTGATTACTTTCAATTACTTCATCCGCACGTTTATGTACTTCTGTAATTTGGCTCTCTACTTCTTTTACGATTGGAGCAATTTTTTCTCCATTTTTCAAACGATCAAACATTTTTATTTTCTCCTTCTTCCACTAAAAATCTCTTTAATTGCACATTAAGCGATGAATGAGCAAAAATATACCCTACGCAATCATATACAAATTTACCTTCTAAAAACTCCATCTTTGTTAAAAGTGTTTCCGTTTTTAATAACGTTAACAACTTACCTTCACTCGGAGGAATTTCCACTTGATAACAATTCATTTCTTCCTTCATTTTCGTTTCTATCGCTTCTTTTATATGTAATAAATCATCTTCTTCAAAAGCACTAGTCATTAAGAAGTCACTTTTCGGAAACGGAATAAAGTTTTGATGTAATTCATCTTTTTTATTATATAACGTAATAATAGGAATATGATTAATTTCAAGTTCTGACAATAATTGTTTTACTGTTTTTTCATGCCCTACATAATTAGGATCTGCAGAATCAACTACATGTAAAATAACATCCGCTTCACCAGCTTCTTCTAATGTCGAACGAAAAGCCGCAATTAATGACGTAGGTAAATCCTGTATAAAACCAACCGTATCAGTTAGTAATACTGTATAACCAGAAGGTAACGGCATTTTCCTTGTCGTCGGGTCTAACGTTGCAAACAACAAGTTTTCTTCAAATGTATCAGCTTCCGTCAACCTATTAAACAGCGTAGATTTCCCCGCATTCGTATATCCTATTAATGAAACTTGAAATACTTTATTATCTTTTCTTCTCTCACGATATCTTTTTCGATGTTCCACTACAACTGCAAGTTGCTTCTTTATTTCATCAATGCGTGATCGAATATGACGACGATCCGTCTCCAGTTTCGTCTCACCGGGCCCCCTTGTCCCAATACCACCACCAAGACGTGATAAAGACAATCCTTGCCCCATAAGACGCGGCATTGTATATTGCAACTGAGCTAATTCTACTTGAAGCTTACCTTCCCTCGACTTCGCACGTTGCGCAAAAATATCTAATATGAGTTGCGTTCGATCAATTACCCTCGCATCTAATACTGAGGATAAATTCCGAATTTGACTCGGAGTTAATTCGTTATTAAATACGATAACATCCGGTTCTAATTCTTCAGTTAACATTGTAAGCTCTTCTAATTTACCTTTACCTATATACGTCGCCGGATGAAACTTCGGTCGTTTTTGCGTTGTAGACACTAACAATTCTGCTCGCGCAGTCTTCGCTAGCGATGCAAGCTCTTTCATGGAATGCATAAATTTTTCATCATCTTCTTGCGGCAATTGACAGCCCACTAATATGACTTTTTCTTTTTCTTCCATCAAATATGTTCACTCATCCTTTTCGAAATTTAAACCTTCTAATATAATAGCAGAGGAAGCACATTTCATCTAGTTAGCGGGGGAGAAAATTCATGGCATGGGAGATTTTTAGCATCATAGGCACAATTGCTTTCGCACTAAGCGGAGCCATTGTTGCAATGGAAGAGGATTATGATATTTTCGGGGTGTATATTTTAGGAATGGCAACCGCATTTGGGGGAGGTGCCCTTCGTAATTTATTAATTGGTTATCCGATTGTCGCGTTTTGGCAACAAGACATGTTATTCCAAATCGCACTTTTATCAATGACAATTATTTTTCTTTTTCCAAATAAATTAATTAGACACTGGAAAAAGTGGGAAAATATCACTGATGCTATCGGCTTATCAGCATTTGCCGTACAAGGAGCATTATACGCTCAGAAATTAAATTTACCAATTAGCGCTACAATCGTAGCAGCTGTTTTAACCGGCATTGGTGGTGGTATCATCCGCGATCTTTTAGCCCGCAGAAAACCTCTCGTTCTTCGAGCTGAAGTATATGCTTTTTGGACAATTCTAGCAGGTTTCTTAATCGGTGCTCAAATTATTGTTAGTGATTGGGCTTTATACACCTTATTCATTTTAATTGTTTGCTTCCGCATGGTTTCTATTCACTACAAATGGCATTTACCGCATAGACGTATAGACACAAACGAACGTTCAGTGCATAAATAGCAATCCAACCTCTTTACAGAACGTAAAGAGGTTTTTCTTTTCTAACGAGTTTTTCTTTACATAATGTTTATACTAATCCTCAAAGCGAGGTGAATACAAATGACAAACCATGTTAAGAAAGGTGCTCAAAAAAGCTCAGTAGGTCAAATTGGACATGACCCTAATTCTGCACACGAAAAAAGTGCTAAAATGGAACGTTTCCATAAATCTTATCAAGACAAAGCAAAAAAAGAGTAACAGCACTTATACAAAAAACAGACGCACAGTTTACGTACTGTGCGTCTCCTCTTCAAGCATCAAATCACTACTTGATATCCCAATTAAATCATATTTATCATACGTATCCTCTTGCAACAAGCGCATAGCCTGTGTACGAATCGATTTTTCAACAATATTCCGTACATATCTTCCATTACTAAACGATGTAATTTGCGATGAGTACTTTACAGCATGTAAATGATCTCTAAATTTCCATTCAGCCTCTTTCGATAACTGGTATTCACGTTCTTCATACATCCTCTTCCCTATTTCTAACAGCTGATTTACCGAGTAATCCGCAAATTCAATTATAAATGGAAAACGGGATTGCAGACCTGGATTTAATGAAAGAAAGTGATTCATCTCTCTTGAATATCCAGCTAAAATTAATACAAAACCGTGTTGTTTATCTTCCATATGTTTCACGAGCGTATCAATTGCTTCTTTTCCAAAATCTTTTTCTCCCCCTCGGGCTAATGAATACGCCTCATCAATAAACAAAATACCTCCCATTGCTTTTTTTATTAAATCTCTTGTTTTTTGAGCTGTATGACCGATATATTCTCCTACAAGATCCGCACGTTCAGCTTCAACTAAGTGCCCTTTTGATAGAATATTCATCTCAAACAACAATTTCCCTATCATTCTAGCAACAGTTGTCTTCCCTGTACCTGGATTCCCTTTAAACAACATGTGGAGTACTTGCTTCTCAGACTTCAACCCTATTTCTTGTCTTTTTTTGTTTACATAAATCCAAGCATATATTTCTTTTATTATCTTTTTTATATCATCCATCCCAACGAGCTTTCCCATCTCTTCTTCAATTCTTTGCAGCATCTCATGTTTCGTAGTAGTTTCACTTGAAATTACCGTTTTATTTTCCGCGGCCGGTAAAGAAATTTTCTTTCGATGATTTAACACAATGTTAATTTGATTATTATTTTTCTTTCGCATCGATTGTTCCATACACTCACCTCATTTTATCCTGCATGAACAAGCAGTAAGACTCCCACCTCAAAATTCAGCAAACGCGAGGAAGTTAGACGAGAGATAGCTACCCGTAAATGCCCGATTGGTTCAACTAATAATCAAGGGAGATGAACAAATACCCCACTGATTAAAGTTTCACTTTATCCACTCACCAAATATTATTATTCCTGTCTCCCTTGCAAATGACTATTTTCAGAAAAGTTTGCTATAATATAAGAAATAATGAAGGTGGTGGGACTATGGAGACAACGGAATTCCATGATACAATACAAGCCTTTTCTATTTTTTTATTGAATAAAGGCCGAAAACCTTCAACCATTAAACGTTATGTTTATGACATTGAAGATTTCGGACATTGGTTAGAAAAAAACAAAAAGCTCCCTTCCAGTAATATATGGGCTACACTTTGTACAAAAGACTATGAAGATTACTTTTCCGACTTAAAAAAGAATCGACATTACTCAGAGAAAACGATGCACCGTGTATTTATTGTATTAAATAGAATGCATCACTTTCTAAACATCCCTAATCCATTAAAGAACATGGAAATTTCTATTCAACCAGACCGCACACTTCGTAATGAGGATTTCATTTCATCTGATGAAGAAAAAAGATTAAAACATATAGTCACTTCATTAGAAGGACTTTCAGAAAAACAGCGTCCTGTGCGCCCTTTATTAATGGATCGTAATATCACTATTTTAAATTTATTAATCGACTACGGATTATCCTTACAAGATCTTACAGCATTAACTATGCAGCACGTCCACTTTGAGACGAACACATTATCTATCCCAGCAACCGCAGGGATAGAAAGAACAATTACATTAACTAGCGAAGACAAAAAACAACTATATACTTATTACAAAAGCATCCCAGAGCCCGTTCGTCCAAAATACCATAGTAATGATCCATTATTTATTGCCTTTGATTTTAATCGCGGAACATACAGATGGGTATACGAAAATGATGCACCAAAGGGATTAACAGAAATCGCTATCCAAAAAATGATTCGCCTTGAAGTATCTAGAGCTAATTTACGTAAAGGAATCTCAGGACAACACTTTCGTAACACCTATATTTTAAACTTAATAAAAAAAGAAACTCCAGAATCAGAAATTATAAAACTAGTTGGATTTAAATCAAAAGTTTCACTCAAACGATATTATCAATACGCAGAAAATAGAAAAAACGCCTTATCCTAAGGCGTTTTTTCTATTTTTTCTTTAAACAAACGATTTTACTATGACCATTTAACTAATTTTTGCATCTACTATGATGAGTTTCGTTCATATCCTCATGAGAAAGGAGAGATTTAATGTCTCATTTTAACGACAGTCAGAACAAATTCTCCAAACCATGCTTTCCAAGTAGCGCCGGACGAATCCCAAATACTCCATCCATCCCAGTTACTAAGGCACAACTTAGAACATTCCGCGCAATCATTATCGATCTAACAAAAATAATTCCAAAACTTTTCGCAAATCCATCTCCTCAAAATATTGAAGATCTAATCGATACATTGAACTTACTAAGTAAATTTATTTGTTCACTAGACGCTACTTCCTCCCTGAAAGCACAAGGGTTAGCTATTATTAAAAATTTAATAACTATATTAAAAAACCCAACCTTCGTAGCAAGCGCTGTATTTATTGAGCTTCAAAATCTAATTAATTATTTACTATACATTACAAAACTATTCCGAATTGACCCTTGCACACTTCAAGAGCTTCTTAAATTAATAGCAGCATTACAAATCGCTCTAGTTAATTCTGCTTCATTTATTCAAGGACCTACAGGGCCAACAGGCGCTACTGGTGCCACCGGACCTCGAGGTAACACGGGCGCTACTGGTGCCACTGGACCTCGAGGTAGCACAGGCGCTACTGGTGCCACTGGACCTCAAGGTAACACGGGCGCTACTGGACCTCAAGGGCCTCAAGGTAACACAGGCGCTACTGGTGCCACTGGACCTCGAGGTAGCACAGGTGCTACTGGTGCCACTGGACCTCAAGGTAACACGGGCGCTACTGGACCTCAAGGGCCTCAAGGTAACACGGGTGCTACTGGTGCCACTGGACCTCGAGGTAACACAGGCGCTACTGGTGCCACTGGACCTCAAGGTAACACGGGCGCTACTGGACCTCGAGGTAACACAGGCGCTACCGGTGCCACTGGGCCTCAGGGTGTTCAAGGTAACACGGGTGCTACTGGACCTCAAGGACCTCAAGGTAATACAGGTGCTACTGGACCTCAGGGCGTTCAAGGTAACACAGGTGCTACCGGTGCTACTGGTGCCACTGGACCTCAAGGTAACACGGGTGCTACCGGTGCCACTGGTATAGGAGTTACTGGACCTACCGGACCTTCTGGCGGGCCTCCTGGACCTACTGGACCTCAAGGCGTTCAAGGTAACACAGGTGCTACCGGCGCTACTGGACCTCAGGGCGTTCAAGGTAACACAGGTGCTACCGGTGCTACTGGGCCTCAAGGCGTTCAAGGTAACACGGGTGCTACTGGACCTCAAGGCGTTCAAGGTAACACAGGTGCTACCGGTGCTACTGGGCCTCAAGGCGTTCAAGGTAACACGGGTGCTACCGGTGCTACTGGGCCTCAAGGTATAGGGTGCTACTGGACCAAGGCGTTCAAGGTAACACAGGACCTGCTACTGGCCTCAAGGCGTTCAAGGTAACACGGGTGCTACCTGGACCTCAAGGCGTTCAAGGTAACACAGGTGCTACCGGTGCTACTGGACCTCAAGGCGTTCAAGGTAACACAGGTGCTACCGGTGCTACTGGGCCTCAAGGCGTTCAAGGTAACACGGGTGCTACCGGCGCTACTGGACCTCAGGGCGTTCAAGGTAACACAGGTGCTACCGGTGCTACTGGACCTCAAGGCGTTCAAGGTAACACGGGTGCTACTGGACCTCACTGGACCTCAGGGTGCTCAAGGTAACACAGGTGCTACTGGTGCTACTGGGTAACACTCAAGGCGTTCAAGGTACGGGTGCTACACCTCAAGGGGTGCTACACGGTGCTACTGGGCCTCAAGGTGTTCAAGGTAACACAGGTGCTACTGGTGCTACTGGACCTCAAGGTGTTCAAGGTAACACGGGTGCTACTGGGCCTCAAGGGTGTTCAAGGTAACACGGGTGCTACCGGTGCGCTACTGGACCTCAGGGTGCTCAAGGTAACACGGGTGCTACTGGGCGGCAAGGTAACACAGGTGCTACTGGACCTCAAGGTGTTCAAGGTAACACAGGTGCTACTGGACCTCAGGGCGTTCAAGGTAACACGGGTGCTACTGGGCCTCAAGGTGTTCAAGGTAACACAGGTGCTACTGGTGCCACTGGACCTCAAGGTGTTCAAGGTAACACAGGTGCTACTGGACCTCAGGGTGCTCAAGGTAACACGGGTGCTACTGGGCCTCAAGGCGTTCAAGGTAACACAGGTGCTACTGGTGCTACTGGACCTCAAGGTGCTCAACCTGCGGGTGCTACTGGTGCCACTGGACCTCAAGGTGCTCAAGGTAACACAGGTGCTACTGGTGCCACTGGACCTCAAGGCGTTCAAGGTAACACGGGTGCTACTGGACCTCAAGGTGTTCAAGGTAACACAGGTGCTACTGGTGCCACTGGATCTCAAGGTGTTCAAGGTAACACAGGTGCTACTGGTGCTACTGGACCTCAAGGTGTTCAAGGTAACACAGGTGCTACTGGACTACTGGACCTCAAGGTGCTCAAGGACCACGGGCTACCGGTGCCACTGGACCTCAAGGTGTTCAAGGTAACACAGGTGGTGCTACTTGCTCAAGGTCAGCAAACACGGGTTAACAACTTCATTTTTAATACTGCAATTAACATAAACAACATTATCTTCAACGGCACAGATACAGTTACTGTTATCAACGCTGGTATTTATGTCATTAGCGTATCCATCTCTACAACTGCACCAGGATGTGCCCCACTTGGACCTCAAGGTAGGAATTTCAATAAATGGAGCAGTCGCAACTGACAACGTTCTCTTCAAATCTAATAGGCGACTCACTTCAAGGTCATTCACTGGTGCCACTGGACCTCAAGGTGTTCAAAACACAGGTGCTACTGGACTGCTCAAGGCACAGGTGCTAAACATTCAAGGTCACGGGTGTTAAATCAAGGTAACACGGGTGCTACTGGACCTCAAGGTGTTCAAGAACACAGGTTACACCTCAAGGTGTTCAAGGTCTGAAACACCTACCGGACACCAACTGGACCTACTGGGCCTACATTTCCCTGTGGCAACAATTGTCGTTACAAACAACATGTATTTTTAACAACTTCATTTTTAATCGCAATTAACATAAACAACATTATCTTCAACGGCACAGATACAGTATTGTTTTTATGTCATTAGCGTATCCATCTCTACAACTAAAAAAAATTTCAATAAATGGAGCAGTCGCAACTGACAACTTCTCTTCAAATCTAATAGGCGACTCTTTTTTACGATCGAAACATTAGTTTTCTGTTAAATGCGAAATTACAATTCCTGAAACAGGCAACACTAACATCATGTATTTAGAATCGCTTAAATTCCACGATCTTGTTTAATTCAATTGAAACATTTTTTTCAATTGAAACATTTTTTTGGTACAAATGTAGAAATTGCATGTTTATAAATAAGCTGTTGCTTACCTTCTGTTTCCAGTAGGACTGTAAAATTATCAAATCCTTTAATTAATCCACGAAGCTGGAAACCATTTAATAAGTACAGCGTAACAAACGTATTCTCTTTACGGAGTTGATTTAAAAACTGATCTTGAATATTGATTGATTGCTTCATGTCGAATCCTCCTCTTTTTCTCTACTTACTATTATTCGACTTTAGTTGTAACTTTCCTTCTATGTATCGTAAAATTTCTGACGTTTTTTCACCGTCTGTAACATCAAACCATGTGACATCCATCTTATTACGGAACCATGTTAATTGACGCTTTGCATAACGACGTGAATTCGTCTTTAATTGTACTACCGCTTCTTCTAAAGAGACACGATCCTCAAAATAATCATATATCTCTTTATACCCAATCGCTTGAATAGATTGACAATCTCGTATCCCGCTATTATACAATCCTTCTACTTCTTTTAATAAACCTTGGTCCATCATTATATCAACTCGCAAGTTAATGCGATCGTATAGCATTTCTCGATCCATTGTCAAGCCAATCAAGGAAACATCGTATAATAACTCGTTTTCTTGTTTTTCAAGTTGATCACTCATTTTTTCACCCGTCGTGTGGAAAATTTCTAACGCCCTAATGACACGGCGTACATTATTTGCATGAATACGCTCAGCGCTTTCTGGGTCTACTTCTTGTAACTTTTTATGTACATATTCCACACCACGTTCTAATGCTAACTGTTCCATTTGTTCTCGGTATATAGTATCACCAGCATCATCCGTAAACTGATAATCGAATAAAACAGATTGTATATACAGGCCAGTTCCACCAACGATAATTGGCAATTTACCACGCTCTGTAATCTCTCGAATATGCTTACGAACACGTTCTTGAAATTCGGCAACAGAAAATGATTCTTCCGGATTTTTTATATCAACCATATAATGTGGAATTCCGTCCATCTCTTCTTTCGTCACCTTTGCAGTTCCAATATCCATCGTACGATAAATCTGCATGGAATCTCCACTTATAATTTCACCATTCAACGCTTTAGCAAGATCAATACTTAACTTCGTCTTCCCAACAGCAGTTGGTCCAATGATGACAGCAACTTTTTCACGTTGCACTTCTCCCATATCATTCAACTCTCTTTATGTGATGTACTCCATCTATTGATTATATCCAATCTTACCAATTTTAACGGCATGATTGCAAGTTCTTTCATTCCGGTACATGAAATTATAAAGTGAAACTTTAATCAGCGGGGGTTTTCTTCATCCCCCACTGATTATCAGCCCTCACCAATCGGACTTTTAGGGGCAGTTGATCCCCCACCTAACTTCTTTGCTTTCGCTGCATTTTGAGGTGGGGGGTCTTACTGCCCATTAAAGCGGGATAAATAAAAAAGAACATAGTTTGTCCAATTCCGCATATACATGATAAAAAATACCTTCGAGAGGATGAGTTGACTATGAAACAATCCACCATTAATTTTTCATCTTTAACAAAAGACCTCATTTTAGCTACTGCTACAAAAGAACAAAATTGCTCACAAGAAGAATTATACTTCGCCTTAAATTGTTTGCTACGTTCTTTTCATTCTACTCTCCAAGAAACAACATTACATCCAGAAAATGAAAATACAGAATATATTCAAAATCAATTTTGCAGTGCATATAAAATTATTACAGGTAAAACGATTTATCCTTTTCAATAATCCACAAAAGGCGGTTGCTTATACAATTTCAAGCAACCGCCTTTCATATTCATACATATATACTACTCTATAACTTTCACTTTTACAGATTTGCGCCCCCAGTTATCAGCACTACCATCTGAACCAACTAAAACATCAATACGATTTCCTTTAATCGCGCCACCTGTATCTCCAGCAATTGCTTCTCCATATCCTTCTACCCATACTTTTGATCCAAGTGGAATCACTTTAGGATCAACAGCAATGACCTTCATATTTGGATTTGCTGTTAAATCATGCCCCATTGCAGTTAATACACGACCACCATACGTACCATTCTCACTTGGGTGCGCTGTATACGCTGTCGCTTCTACTGTTATTTCACGTCCACCAGCAGGCGCACTTGTTTCAGCAGATTTCGCAACTGGTTTCGCAGTTGTCTTCTCTTTTGCCACAGGTTTACTTGATTCTACATTCTTAACAGACTCTTTACTCTTAACTGCTTTATTATTTTTAACCGGCGTATTTATTTTTTCCGGTGCTTCTTCTTGCGTGACAACTTCTTTCTTTTCAATCACAGGTGCCGTCCCTGTTAAAAATGGCACGTGAACATATCCTGTTTTTCCATTATAGTCAAATTGTAACCATTCATTTTGAACTTGATTTGTCGTTTCAATTACATCATTTTTATTAAGTTTACCAAGAATTTCAGAGTCCGTACTCGCTCCAGCACGAACATTTAACACGCCCGCTGTTACATAATATGTACTTTTTGTAAACTCAGCACTCACAAACGCTTCTTGACCATTTAATTTAATTTTTGTCCATCCATTTTCTGTATTTACCACATCTAATGTATTTCCACTCAACATTTTACCTACAAGCTTTGATTCTACATTTGGGTTTTCTCTAACATTTAATACGTCTGTTGTTACAATCGTTTCTGCTTTCGCAGAACCCGCAAAAATCCCAAGACCAAAAACTGCTGCTGTTGCTATACCTAATAATTTTTTCATGAATAGCCTCCATTTGCTTTGTTTTCGTATTTTCATTATAGCAACAGATTTTTGAGATTTTTAGAAATCACACAATTACAAACCATTCGTAATATGCGATTAATGAGTTGTAACATAAATTTCCATATTAATGAATTCTCTTTCCAATAGAATCCCCAATAGTTTTCATATATTTTCCACGTACAAGCACCAGAATTTTTTTCCAGAAAAAATTACAGTATTACTTTTTTGTTACAAAAAATTCATATTTCATTACATCTTTTACCAAAATCCATCATTCTCCAATTATTAACCTTCTTTTTTGTAATAAAAAGGATCAGCTAATAAAAGCTCCTCCTTTTTCATGTGTTATTTAACTTTCTTTTTCCAAATCCCCATCATAAGAGCTGAAACAACTGTCCCTATCAATATCGAGAAAATATATAACACCGGTTTATTTACTAATGCGATAACAAACAATCCACCATGTGGCGCTGGTAATGTAATTTGGAATAACATAGATAATGCACCCGCAATACTTGAACCAACAACACAACTTACTATTACTCGAATCGGATCTGCAGCTGCAAATGGAATCGCACCTTCTGTAATAAACGACGCTCCCATAATATAATTTGTTAAACCAGATTTACGTTCTGCCTCAGTAAATTTTGATTTAAAGAAAGTAGTTGCGAATGCAATCGCTAACGGCGGTACCATACCACCAGCCATAACTGCTGAGTGAATTCCAAAGTTCTGCGCTTCTATTGCAGCAATGCCAAATGTAAATGCTGCTTTATTAATTGGACCACCCATATCAATTGCCATCATGCCACCTAAAATAAGACCTAATAATATAGCATTTGTACCGTTCAAACCATTTAACCATCCTGTTAACATTTCATTCATTGCTACTACAGGTGGAATTACTACTTTTTGCATAACAACTCCTGTAATCAACAATCCAAAGACTGGATATAACAATACAGGCTTAATTCCTTCTAACTGTACTGGTAATCCTGAGAACAATCGTTTCAATCCTACAACAACATACCCAGCTAAGAAACCAGCAATTAATCCACCTAAAAACCCAGCATTCGCATGTGCTGCTAAAAATCCACCGACAACACCAGGCATAAAACCAGGACGATCAGCAATAGAACTTGCAATAAATCCAGCTAAAATTGGTACGAGGAATAAAAACGCCCCTGTTTTACCTCCACCAATAGACATTAACAATTCAGCCAATGGCCCTTCTGCTTTTATACCACCAACCCAAAATGCTAATGCAATTAAAATTCCGCCACCAACAACGAATGGAAGCATATTACTTACACCGTTCATTAAGTGCTTATAAATTCCTAACCCTTTTTCTTTCTCGGCGCTCTCTATCTTCCCATCTTCCTTTATTCCTTTAAAGATTGGCGCATCTTGTTTTACAGCTCGATTAAGAAGCGCTTCCGTTTTTCTAATCCCATCAGCGACTGGCACTTGAATGACATGTTTCCCAGCAAAACGGTTCATTTCTACTTGTTTATCTGCCGCAACAATTATAGCCGTTGCACGTTCAATGTCCTCTTTCGTTAAACCGTTTTTTATACCTGTTGATCCATTCGTTTCAACTTTAATTGCTATACCTAGCTCTGCTGCTTTTGCTTTCAAGCTATCCGCCGCCATATACGTGTGAGCGATTCCAGTTGGGCAAGCCGTAACCGCTAATACGTATGGTTCATTTCCTTCTGGTTTTGCAACTTCAACCTCTTCTTCTTTTTCATTCTCTTTTTCATCAAATAAACGAAGAAGTTCCTCTTCATCCTTTGCTTCTAATAATTGCTTACGAAATCCTTCATCCATTAATAAAGTAGATAAGCGGGATAACGTTTCTAAATGAGTATTATTCGCCCCTTCACTCGCAGCAATCATAAAGAATAAATACGCTGGCTGTCCATCAAGCGATTCATAGTTGATACCGCTTACACTTCTGCCAAAACAAATCGCCGGCTGCTTAACAGCTTTTGTTTTCGCATGAGGGATTGCAATCCCTTCCCCTATTCCAGTCGTACTTTGTGACTCCCTCTTTAAAATAGCTTCTTTAAATTCCGCTTTACTATTTAAACGATTTGCACCGTCTAATTTCTCAACTAATTCATCTATGACAGCTTCTTTATTTGAAGCTGTCAAATTTATAATAACTGTATCCCTTTTTAATAGTTCTGTAATTTTCATATGTTGCTTCCCCCTATCGCTTAGTTACAATTACTTGCGACAATAATTCTTCTACTTTTTCCTTTTCACATAAATCAGCTGAAAATGCTGTTGCACTCCCTGTTGCAACGCCATATTGAAATGCCTTTTCAATATCTTTCGTCTGTTCATATTTCCCTACAAATCCTGCAACGAGAGAATCTCCAGCCCCAACCGAATTAATTACAACACCTGTTGGAACAGTTGCTTCATATATACCTTCTGCCGTAAATAGTAAAGCTCCATCTCCAGCCATTGATACAATCACATGCTCTACACCTTGTTCAATTAATTTTCTTCCATACGGTAAAATATCTTCTACTGTGGAAATCTCTACACCGAATAACTCACCAAGTTCATGATGATTAGGCTTTATTAAAAATGGTTTATTTTTAATTACATGCTGCAGTGCACTACCACTTGCATCAACCACTACGCGAATACCTTTTTCAGCTCCGAGCGCTGCAATCGATTCATAAAAAGTAGTTGAGATAGACGCCGGTACACTTCCAGCCAGTACAACACAATCTCCCTGCTTCATACTTTCAATCTGTTTCATTAATTGTTCAAATTGCTCTTTTGTTACATTAGGACCTTGCCCATTTAATTCCGTCTCTTCTTGTCCTTTTATTTTCACATTAATTCGGGAATCTCCGTCTACTTGGACGAAGTTTGTTGTTACACCTTCCGCCTGTAATACATCTTTAATAAATTGACCGGTAAATCCACCAGTAAATCCAAGTGCTACATTTTCAACACCTAAACGATGAAGAACGCGAGAAACGTTAATCCCTTTTCCTCCAGGAAATTTCATATCTTTCTTTGCTCGATTTACCGCGCCTAAATCGAAGGAATTAACTTGTACTACATAATCAATAGATGGATTTAAAGTAACTGTATAGATCATTGTTTATCAGCCTCAATTACATTGGTTTGTCTTTTATATTTTTCTAAATCAATTTCTAAATGGTTTGTAATAATATTTGCCTCTTCAACATTGGCAATTTTCGCAAACGCAACTTCTGAAAACTTACTTTCATCAATTAAGAAATATCCTTCGTTTGCTAATGTTAATGCCATTTGTTTTAAAAGAGCCTCTTCTGGATCCGGTGTTGTAAAACCAAGTTGTTCATGCACACCATTCGCGCCTAAAAAACATTTATCAAAACGATACTTTTGCATACTTTCCTGTGCCATAGCACCAATTAAAGCCTTCGTCCTACTTTTCATCATTCCGCCTAGTAAATATGCACGAATATTATTTTCAACTAAAGCTTCAATATGCATAAGTCCATTTGTAACGACAGTAACGTCTTTATTTATTAAAAATGGAATCATTTCAAATGTCGTACTTCCTGCATCTAAATAAATACAATCACCTTGTTCAACAATGCTAGCCGCATGCTTCGCAATTTGTTGTTTTATTTGAATGTTTTTGGATGATTTTTCAACCATCGTCGGCTCTTGTCCTTTTCCTGTTAAAACAGCCGCACCACCGTGAACTCTTTTTAATAACCTTTGTTTTTCCAATTGTGCTAAATCACGACGAATTGTTGATTCAGAGCTTTCTGTTCTTTCCACTAATTGTTGTAATTTAACAACCTTCAGCTCTTTTACAAGTTGCAATATCATTTGATGACGTTCAGGAGTTAACATTTCATTCACCTCTTCTTTGATTACAGTATAATGAAAATGATCACAAAAATCAACCATAAACATTCATAAATAATCAAAATCAATCATAAACAGTTATAAACAACAAAGAAGAAACCCATTTGATATACCAATCAAATGGGTTTCTTTGCTCGATTCACTTATAAAGAAGCTTTATATATGCTTAAAACATCGTCTTTATTTAATTTTTTAAAGTTACCAAATTCGCCATAAGCCATCGCTTTATCCGCCATTAAATCAATTTCATTTTCCCCAATAGCGTAATCAGCTAATGTTACCGGCGCCTCAATTGAAGTCCAAAATTGACGTAACGCCTCAATTCCTTCTAACGCAATTTCTAGATCAGTTTTCCCATCTGTTTCTACATCGAATACACGAATAGCGAACTGTTTAAAACGACTTACATTTTCATCTACGACATGCTTCATCCAGTTCGGGAATAAAATCGCAAGGCCACCCCCGTGTGGTATATCATGAACCGCAGAAACTGCGTGCTCAATATTGTGAGTTGCCCAGTCTCCTTTTACTCCCATCGCTAAAATGCCGTTTAACGCCATAGTACCGCAATATAAAATGGTTTCTCTATGCTCATAATTTTCTAAATCACTTAAAAGCTTAGGAGCGGTTTCAATTACTGTTTTTAATACAGATTCACAATAACGATCTTGTAGTTCTGTATTTGTTCCATGATGGAAATATTGCTCTAATACGTGTGACATAATATCTACCATACCGTAAATTGTTTGGTCCCTCGGTACAGACGAAGTATGAACTGGATCTAAAATCGAAAACTGCGGGAAAGTAACTGGGCTACCCCAGCCATATTTTTCATTCGTTTCCCAGTTTGTAATGACAGAACCCGCATTCATTTCAGACCCTGTCGCTGCAAGAGTAAGCACCGTACCAAATGGTAACGCCTCACTAGCAAATACTTTTTTCGTTACAATTTCCCACACATCTCCATCGTACTTACTACCAGCAGCAATTGCCTTCGTACAGTCGATCACACTTCCTCCGCCAACTGCTAAAATAAATTCAACACCATTATCTTTACAAATTTGAATCCCTTTCTTTACAGTTGATACACGTGGATTCGGTTCAACGCCTGTCAATTCAAATACTTCTGCATTTATATCTTTTAAAATAGAAAGTACATTATCATAAATACCGTTTCTTTTAATACTGCCTCCCCCATATACGAGAAGAACTTTTTTACCAAACTGTGGAATTTCAGTTTTTAACTGTTCTAATTGACCTTTACCAAAAATAAGTTTCGTCGGATTACGAAATACAAAATTTTGCATATCCCTTTACCATCCCTTCTATATGAAAAGCAACTATACTTTTGTATACCATATTTTTTTCATTTCACAAAAATATTTGCCTAACAAAAAAATCCCAGCCTACAGGCTGAGATTTTTTATTGGTAATAAGGTGAGATCATTAAGTAAACAATAACACCAGATAAACTTACATATAACCAAATCGGCATCGTCCAACGTACAATTTTACGATGACGTGTTAATTGATTTGTAAAACCAAATACAAGTGCAAACAATGCAAGTGGTACAATAATTGCTGCAAGGATAATATGTGTAATTAAAATAATGAAGTACACATATTTAATGAATCCTTCCCCACCAAAATGTGTTGCCGGCGCCAAGTAATGATACGATAAATAAGAAACACAAAATAGCAACGTCGTTGTAAATGCTGCCAGGATGAAACCGCGGTGCATTTTCACATTCTTCTTAATAATCGAGTATAAAGCTGCTAATAAGAATACGAACGTAAAGCTATTAAAAATTGCATTTAACATTGGTAAAATCGTTACATCAAAATGTACTTCTCCTTCATAGCCAACAGGTCCAAAGAACAAAAATAAAATAATCGCATTTACAATTACAGAAAGCGTTATCACAATAGGAGCATAGCTTTTCTGATTAGTTGATTGATCCACCAAAATGGTCACTCCTCTTCCTTCAAATATGTATACGTAACCTCACTATTTTAACATATTATTCACAGTGTAAATGTGACAATAGTTTGACACAGTAAGACAGAGCAAAGAAAAAAATCCTTCTTAATAAAACTTCTTAAGAAGGATTTTATCGCTTTATTATTTAAATAGCAATGTAATTAGTTTTTGTTGAAAAACGTATTGCTATATGCTTGAAAAATTTCAGACACTTGATATCCCATTAAAGAAATTGCTGTTAATGAAAAGAAACCAATCATAAGAAATCGAAACCACATATAAATCTCCTCCTTGTATTTAGCTTAAAAAGCAGTCGCTATATTACAAGTTGAGTGGCACTCTTCATCGTCACTTTCCTTTTTCTTTACAATTGCTGTTATAAATCGAATCATAAAGAATATAACAAAAGGAATTTGTTCGTAATTTACCTTGGCATAGTTTGGCAACGGCTCGCGCTGCACATCGAACGGGGATGAGAAGGAATAGAACATACCTTGCTCTTCCATATATACAATTACAATTTTCATACAAAACATTATTCCTAGAAACGAAACAATATCTTGCCATTCTGTCGTATATAACAGGTTATACAGCTCTAATACGTACTCTTCCATTGTCATCCCCCCTTCCTTTTTTACCATTTTGCTCGCCTTCGTATAAAAAGTCAAGAAAAAAGTTTATATTCACTATGACAATAGTAATTACTTGTTTCTATGATTATATATGATTCTTTTATAGCAATGATTGGGTGTAACTCTCTTCTAAAACAAGAAATTAGAATCGAACAGATTCCTCATTTTTACTTTTAGGATTCAACACTGCACTATTTTTATTTCTATTGAAAATAAAATAAGAAAGTATTATAAGAACAGTAACAAGCATCGTTAATAGTGCCTGTGAACGTAAAGATTCAATTACGAGCATTGCAACTAAAACTGCTATAATCGCAGCAATTGTAACATATGTTACATATGGAAAAAGCCACATTTTCACTTTCAAATTTTGTTGTTCCGCTTTCCCCATTTTTTTACGTATCTTGAAATGTGAAACTGCTATAACGAGATAAACGAGTAACGCAATCCCACCAGATGCATTCACTAAAAATAAAAATACTTTATCTGGAGATATGTAACTAAAAACAACTCCAACGTAAGCAAAGAAAGTTCCAAATAAAACCGCCCGAACTGGAACACCACTACTATTCAATTTCAAAAATGCCTTTGGCGCATCTCCTCTTTCTGCCATTGAAAAAAGCATTCTTGAGTTCGTATATAAACCCGAATTTAAACAAGAAAGTACAGCTGTTAAAACGATAAAATTCATAATTTGCGCTGCCGCTGGTATCCCTATATGTTCCAGTACCGCCACAAACGGACTTTTTAGTATGTTCGCCGAATTCCACGGAAGGAGTGTAACAACTACAGCGATCGATCCAATGAAAAATACGAGAATACGCCAAATTACACTATTTGTTGCTGTTTTTACGGCTTTTACAGGTTCAGCAGACTCTCCAGCGGCTACTGCAACAATCTCAGATCCCATAAATGAAAATATAACGACGGTGATTCCAAGTAACACCGAACTTATACCATTTGGCATAAATCCTCCTTGACCTACTAAATTCGAAGTGCCAGGTGCTTCCGTTCCTGGTACAAATCCTAAAATAACAGCTAGTCCAAGACAAAGGAACAAAACAATACTTATTACTTTAATAAATGAAAACCAATATTCAAATTCTCCAAATGATTTCACCGAGAAAACATTCGTCAATGTTAATAAAATCGTTAATATTAAGCTTAATAACCAGAGCGGGATTTCTGGAATCCAGTATTGAATAATACCAGCACCTGCTGTAGCTTCTATTGCAATAACAATTACCCAGAAAAACCAATATAGCCACCCAATTGTATAACCTGCCCATGGACCAATTGCCTCTCTTGCATATGTTGCAAATGAACCACTTGTCGGATTAATAGCTGCCATTTCTCCTAGCATTCTCATAACGAAAATAACTAGAAGTCCTGCTAATGCATATGAAACGATAGAACCTGGACCTGCTGAATGCACAACCGCACCACTTCCAACAAACAAACCAGCTCCTATTACGCCACCAATGGAGATCATTGTAATGTGGCGTATTTTGAGGTCTTTCTTAAGATTTTTATCCAACTCTTGTACATCCCCTTCCAAACTTAATTTTGAAATTTATGTAAGAGTATTATGCGAAAAATCTTGTCCTATACTTTAAAATATATCAAAATATTCTGAATTTAACAATCGTAATTCGACCCCCTCCAGAAATTATTTCATTAGGTTTAATAATTTCCCATACACAATTGTTGAGAAAATTATAGTCGCCTTACAAAAGGGTGAATTTTCAGATATTATTAAATAAACAAGATTATACATCTAGACAACTTTTTGTATAGGAGTGTTGATATGGTAAACAAGTTCAAATTCATTTGTTGTACTTTAGTAATTTTCTTACTGCTACCGCTAGCTCCCTTTCAAGCACAAGCAGCAAACAATTTAGGATCAAAATTACTCGTTGGATACTGGCATAACTTCGATAATGGTACTGGCATTATTAAATTAAGAGACGTTTCACCGAAATGGGATGTAATCAATGTATCTTTCGGTGAAACTGGTGGTGATCGTTCCACTGTTGAATTTTCTCCTGTGTATGGTACGGATGCAGAATTCAAATCAGATATTGCTTATTTAAAAAGTAAAGGAAAGAAAGTAGTTCTTTCAATAGGTGGACAAAATGGGGTCGTTTTACTTCCTGATAATGCCGCTAAGCAACGCTTTATTAATTCCATACAATCTCTAATTAATAAATACGGTTTTGATGGAATAGATATCGACCTTGAATCAGGAATTTACTTAAACGGAAATGACACTAATTTCAAAAACCCAACGACTCCTCAAATCGTAAATCTTATTTCAGCTATTCGGACAATCTCAGATCATTATGGTACAAATTTTCTATTAAGCATGGCTCCTGAAACAGCTTATGTTCAAGGCGGTTATAGCGCATATGGAAGCATCTGGGGTGCATATTTACCGATTATTTACGGAGTGAAAGACAAACTAACATACATTCACGTTCAACACTACAACGCTGGCAGTGGGATTGGAATGGACGGTAATAACTACAATCAAGGTACTGCAGACTACGAAGTCGCTATGGCAGATATGCTCTTACATGGTTTTCCAGTAGGTGGTAATGCAAATAATATTTTCCCAGCTCTTCGTTCGGATCAAGTCATGATTGGACTTCCTGCAGCACCAGCTGCCGCTCCAAGTGGCGGATATATTTCTCCAACTGAAATGAAAAAAGCTTTAGATTATATCATTAAAGGAATTCCTTTCGGAGGAAAGTATAAACTTTCAAATCAGAGTGGCTATCCTGCATTCCGTGGCCTAATGTCCTGGTCTATTAATTGGGATGCAAAAAACAACTTTGAATTCTCTAATAACTACAGGACATATTTTGATGCGATTCCCTTGCAAAAATAATATAAAAACCAACAATAGGTTTTAAATGATCTTGAAGTGAACCCGAATAGTGGTACATGAAAAAAACACCTCCTGAATTCGCATACTAAGTATGCAAATTCAATGGAGGTGTTTTTTCGTATGACGACAAGAGTTCATTACCCAGAAGAAACAAAGTGGAAAGTAATTGAAATGAAGAATGATGGTTATTCAAATCGTACAATTATGGAGAAACTCGGAATTAAAAATGTTTCCCAAATTAAGACATGGATGAAATGGTATCGTACAGATCAAACGTATCGTTTTCAACAACCTGTAGGAAAACAATATTCTTATGGAAAAGGACCAAAAGAGCTCAGTGAATTAGAACAACTACGTCTAGAAAATAAGCATCTAAAAACAAAATTACTTGTATGGGGAAAGTATCTGGAAATCGAAAGGGGCTGAAACCAGAAACTGTAGTTACTTTATGGAAAAATGTAAAAACAAAAATAACGATAAAAGAATTGTGTAACGTATTAGAATTACCCCGTTCCACATTTTATCGCTGGTTACAACGAACGGAAGATCGGAAAGATGATATAGAAGAGAAAGTAAAGGACGTCTGTTTTAGGCATAAATTTCGGTATGGATATCGAAGAGTGACCGCTACTCTTCAAAAAATGGGACTGTGTGTGAATCATAAAAAAGTATTACGAATCATGAGACAAAATCACATTCTTTCAAAAGTACGTCGAAAGAAAAAGAAATATATCAATGGTACGGAACCAATGGTAGCCCCTCATCGATTGGAGCGTGAATTCGATGCATCCAGACCAAATGAAAAGTGGTTTACAGATGTGACGTATCTCTTATTTGGAGAGCGTACCTTGTATTTATCAACGATCATGGATGCCTTTAATCGTGAAATTATTAGTTGTGTCATCAGCGAATCACAAACACTGACATTAGCGATGAAGACATTGAAACAAGCAATGAGAGGGCGAAGAGTAAAAGATGTCCTTCTTCACTCGGATCAAGGAAGTATTTATACAGCAAAAGAATTTCAAGCGTATGCCAAAGAAAACGGCATTATCACCAGCATGTCCCGGAGAGGAAATTGCCATGATAATGCCGTCATGGAAAGCTTCTTTGGTCATTTGAAAAGTGAAGCTTTCTATTCACAAGAGATAACAAAAGTATCCAACACAACTGTGCGAAAGATTGTGCTAGAATACATTCATTACTACAATTGTGTGCGAATTCAAGAAAAATTAAACCACCTATCCCCTAAAGAATTTAGGGAACAAGTGGTTTAGGTGTTTTGATTGGTGTCCCGTTTTCGGGGTTCACTTCAATCTATTGTTGGTTTTTTATTTATGTAAATTACTTTTTCACTTCTACATGATGAAAAGATTCTTTTCCATGTTAACACTTCAAATAAAACTCACATAATATTCCATGTTTAACTAATAAAAAAAGAGAACTTTCTCTGAAAGTCCTACTACTCTTGAATAGTCTAGTTGCTATTTTGCTTTAACACAAATACTGAAAGTTCAGGTACACTCCAAAATCTAACAGGCATTCGAGTTGTCCCAATACCACGATTTACGTATAAATGTAACGGCTTATACTTCCCTTCTAATTCATACATACCTTCCACATAGCTCTCAGCTAATTTTGTAGTAATTAATGGACCTATAAAAGGAATTTGAACTTGTCCTCCGTGACTATGGCCTGACATTTGAAAATCAACTGGGTAACGAGCTACTTTGTCTACAACATCCGGCTCATGTACTAAGAGCATATTGAAATCTTGTTGTCTCACATGTTTTAAAGTCGAATCTATTTGCGGCTTTCCTAATAAGAAATCATCCAAACCTGATATTGTAATATATTTTCCGTTTTCTACTTTAATTTTTTGCATTTCATTTACTAACACAGAGAAACCAGCTTCCTCCATATACTTTTTATAAAATAAACTACCTCCCCCGCCTCTATCATGATTCCCAAACACTGCATATTTCCCTAAGGGTGCATGTATTTTTTGTAATATACCTTTCGCTTCTTCTCTTTCCGCCTTATACGATCCAAACTTATCTATTAAATCCCCTGTAAAAACTACTACATCTGGATGTAAAGCATTCATCTTCTCCACCAAATTTTCTAGTTGTTTCAGTGTAAATTCTGTCCCTAAATGCACATCTGAGAATTGCAATATCTTTTTATTATTAAACTCTTTAGGAATTGTAGATGCTTCTATTTCATTCCACGTAACTGTTACTAGTTTTCGTTCAATTTCTGTCGCATAGAAATACAAACTTACTGAAACCATTACTATACTTATAAAACTGATTATGAATATTTTTATGATTGATTTTTTTTGTTCTTTTTTTACATGATGCGTATTCATGTTCTCACCTCTAAAAGTACTCTACAGCCTTATTGTTACATTAATGTGACAACACGAACAATGTTAGTTATATCCAATTTTACCCCATTCACTTTGACAAACTTATGCAGAAGTCATAACATATTTTTATAATACATAGATTTTCAAAAATGTTCCTTCTATTCATTCTATCATTTTATTGAGGAGAGATTATTCATGTCTGTATTTACACCAGAAGAAATTACGGAACTTGCTGCGAATTCCGGAAGAAAAAAAGCTCATTTATCATTACTCCCTATGCTAATTCTCGGTTTTTTTGGCGGTGCTTTCATAGCATTAGGGTATTTACTCGATATTCATGTTATTGGAACAATGCCAAAGTCTTGGGGATCATTTACTAGTTTTCTAGGCGCTGCTGTATTCCCTATCGGTCTTATACTCGTTATTCTTGCAGGCGGTGAACTAGTAACTGGTAACATGATGACAGTTTCTATGGCTTGGCTTCAAAAGAAAATTACTTTATTTCATTTCATACGAAATTTAATTATTGTTACGTTTAGCAACTTCATAGGTGCTGTATTCGTTGCTTATTTTTTCGGTCATATCGTCGGATTAACAGAGGGCGCTTTTTTAGCGAAAACAGTTTCTATTGCGCAAGCTAAACTACAAGATACACCACTGCAAGCCTTCATTTCTGCCATCGGATGTAATTGGCTCGTTTGTTTAGCCGTTTGGCTCAGTATAGGAAGTAAAGAATTTATCGGGAAGATTATCGGTATCTGGTTCCCAGTTATGACTTTTGTTGCGATTGGCTTTCAACACGTTGTAGCCAATATGTTTGTTATCCCAGCTGCAATTTTTGCCGGGCAGTTAACTTGGATTGAATATTTTCCAAACTTCATTTTTGTTTTCTTCGGAAACTTAGTAGGAGGTATGTTGTTTGTAGCATTACCTTATTTCATATCTTATAATAAGAAATTACCTTCCAATAAAGAGCAAACCGAATTAAAGAAAAAAGCTGTATCCGCTTAAATGAACTGTCTATACAGTAGCTCTAAAAAATATTACAAATTTCATTTTTTTTACGAATATATGTGCGTACACTTGTTCTCGAATGTTTTATACGTTATAATAACAACTTAAATAGCATTATTTACATATGAGGTGAAAAACATGAACAAAACAGAATTAATCAAAAACGTAGCACAAAATGCTGAGATTTCTCAAAAAGAAGCTACTGTAGTTTTACAAACTGTAGTAGAATCAATCACTAACACTTTAGCTGCTGGTGAAAAAGTACAACTTATCGGATTCGGTACATTCGAAGTTCGCGAAAGAGCTGCTCGTACAGGCCGTAACCCACAAACTGGTGAAGAAATGCAAATCGCAGCTTCTAAAGTACCTGCTTTCAAAGCTGGTAAAGAACTTAAAGAAGCTGTAAAATAATGAAGAAATAGCCTTCTCGTTTATGAGAGGGCTATTTTTTTCATTACATAATTAGTAAAAATCTGACCATTATGCTGTTTCTTTTGTTCCTTTATGCAAATAAAACCTTTACTTTCAAAGAAAGGTTTTGCTGTAACACTCGCTTCTGTATATATCTCCCTATGCCTCAAGTTCACTGCTTCTTTTTCTAACTCCTGTAGTATGTAGGAAGCTATCCTTTTCCCTTGATAATCCTTATGCGTAAATAAGCGATCTACGTAATGATCATCATTATAATCCCCAAATCCCACTATCACACCGTTATGATCCGCTACATAACTAATATTCTTCTCTAAAGAATGTAACCAACTTTCTCTATCTAGTCGCTCTGGTGCCCATGCCTGTAGCTGTAACACGTTATAATCTTTTGCATTAATTGTATGAACTGTTTTATAGAACAACTGTAATACTTGTTCTAAATCCTCTTTATGGAATGTTCTAATGATCGTGTCTTTTAACATATATGAACCTGGTTTAAAATTCTTATAAAAATCTATAAATTGTTGGCGAACCAAGTCAAATGCCAACTACCGAAAAGGAATCTCACCTTTTTCCTGTCCGTAAGGGTTGTGACCTTTTCATCCACCTATTGTGAAAGAATGACGGCAGGTTCCTGTTAGGAACGATCTGTCCTTGCATACGACCATTCATCCAAGTCAGTAGTATGCAAGAGGTTATAAGAAATAAACCAGTACCCCCTTTTTCATCACCTGAAAATATTATATGTTGAATTCTGTAAAATATAAAACCTGTAATTGTAAATTTTGATAGTTTTTATAGATTCTTATTTACTGTTATTACCTCCTTACTAAACTATCATTTAACTTTTCTACCATCTAGTATTCAATATTTCTGCTTTATTATATCTTTTTTCTTTCTATATAAACAAAAAACAATACTTATTTCAAAGTATTGTTTTTTGTTTAAAAGCATATGCAATTACTCTATAGATTTTTATTTTTTTAATTTCACTCTTTGTAGTCGTAATGCATTTAATACAACGGATACTGAACTAAATGCCATCGCAGCTCCAGCAACCCAAGGTGCTAAGAAACCGAACGCTGCAATCGGGATTCCTAACCCATTATAAGCTAGTGCCCAGAATAAATTTTGCTTAATATTTCTTATCGTCATCTTGCTCATAAAGATTGCATCAGCAATACTATTTAAATCACCACGGATTAACGTAATGTCTGCCGCTTCCATCGCTACATCCGTTCCTGTTCCAATTGCCATACCGATATCTGCCGTAGCAAGAGCAGGAGCATCATTTATTCCATCTCCAACCATCGCTACTTTCTTACCTTGCGCTTGCAGTTTTTTCACTTCTTCTGCTTTTCCTTCTGGTAATACCTCTGCAATTACATGATCAATTCCAACTTGCTTAGCAATTGCCTGAGCAGTTTGTGTATTATCTCCTGTAATCATAACAACGTCTAGACCCATTTTCTTGAGTCTTGCGATAGCTGCTTTTGAAGTATCTTTTACAGTATCTGCAACGGCAACTATACCAGCATATTCTTTATTGATCGCAATAAGCATCGCTGTTTTTCCTTCTCGTTCTAGCGCTTCCATCGATTTAGAAACTTCTTCAATATCAATATCGAATTTCTTCATTAATCGACGTGTACCAATTAATAATTGTTTCCCTTCTACAACTGATTCGATACCGAATCCTGGAATTGCTTCAAACGTTTCTGAACTTGGGATATCAATTTTCTTTTCTTTAATTCCTTCTACAATTGCTTCTGCAAGTGGGTGTTCAGAATTTTTTTCTGCCGCACCTACTAAACGTAGTATTTCTTCTTCGCGGAATCCATCTGCTACAATTACATCTGTTAACACCGGCTTCCCGTTTGTCACAGTACCTGTTTTATCTAGAATAACTGTATCTAATCGGTGCGTTGCTTCTAAATGCTCCCCGCCCTTAAATAAAATGCCATACTCAGCCGATCTTCCTGATCCCGCCATAATAGACGTAGGCGTTGCAAGACCTAATGCACACGGACAAGCGATAACAAGTACGGCTATCATTTTCTCAAGTGCTCCACCAAAATCACCAGGTGTAACAAATAGCATCCACACTGCAAATGTGATAATAGCAATCACAACTACAACCGGTACGAAAATACCTGAAATTTGATCTGCTACCCTTTGAATAGGAGCTTTTGAACCTTGAGCCTCTTCTACTACTTTAATAATTTGAGCTAATGCAGTATCTCTTCCTACCTTAGTTGCTTTCACTTTTAAAAAGCCATTTTTATTTATTGTAGAACCGATTACTCCATCCCCAATTGTTTTATCAACTGGAATACTTTCGCCTGTCAACATCGATTCATCTATTGCTGACTTTCCTTCTACAATTTCCCCATCTACCGGGATCTTTTCCCCTGGTTTCACATAAACGATATCACCAGCTATCACTTCTTCGATTAAAATTTTTATTTCTGTTCCATCTCGTACAACAGTAGCGGTTTTCGCCTGTAATCCCATTAATTTTTTAATTGCTTCTGACGAACGTCCTTTTGCTTTCGCCTCAAATAATTTACCTAAAATAATTAATGTAATAAGTACTGCGCTCGTTTCAAAATACAAGTCTGTCATATGTTCCGAAGAACCAATCGACCTAATACTTAAATACACACTGTAAAAATACGCCGCAGACGTTCCAAGTGCCACGAGAACATCCATATTGGCGCTTTTATTTCGCAACGCTTTATAAGCCCCAACATAAAACTGCCCACCAATGATAAACTGAACTGGAGTTGCAAGAGCTAGCTGCACCCAAGGGTTCATAAGCATATCAGGTAAATAAATAAATGATGTAAATGAGAAATGACTTACCATTGCCCACAATAACGGGAATGATAAAATAAACGAAATGATAAATTTCTTCTTTTGTCGCTCAATTTCTTGTAAGCGATGATCAGTTGACCCATCCTGTTCATCTGATTTCACTTCCAATTTATATCCTAATTTCGTAATTGCACTCTTCATTTCATTTACATTAATTTCATCAGGATTAAAATCTACTGTAGCCGATTCCAAAGCGAAATTTACTGTCGCTCCGTTCACACCTTCTAATTTATTTAAACGCTTTTCCACTCTATTGGCACATGCTGCGCATGTCATCCCTGAAACAGTAAACTCAGCTTTATCACTGACAATTCCATACCCTAACGATTCAACTTTTTGCTTAAACTGTTGCGGATTTGTTTTTTGGGGATCATACATTATTTTTGTTTTTTCAAGTGCAAAATTTACATTTGCATCATGAACACCTTCTACTTTTTTTAGACCTTTTTCAATTCTATTTGCACATGCCGCACATGTCATTCCTGATATTTGAAGATTGGCCTCTTTTTGTTCATTCATGTCTCTCACCTCTATATACCCTCATAAGGTATAATTTTTAACAAAATAAATCGTACTTCCTATAAAGTACGATTTATTTCCATATCTAAAAATAATTATTGAACATCGTACCCTTGATCTTCAATTACAGCAACGATATCTTTTAACGTTACAACTGATGAGTCGATAGTAACTTCAACAGTACCTTCTGCTAATTGAACTTTCACTTGCTCAACACCGTTTAGTTCTTTCACGCTGCTTTCAATTGAATTTACACAATGTCCACAAGACATACCTTCAACTTGTAATGTTAACTGTTCCATTTAAAATCCTCCTCTTGTTTCTTCATTGTTTGTTAATCACAATTACATCTTACCATACCCCCCTAAGGTAATCAATGGTTTTGTATCATGATTTTTCAATTATTTTCTAAAAGTTTATTTTACACACACTTTTTCACATCAATCCCCCGAAATCCTATATAAAGGTAAAAAAAAAAACAAGCCAGTGACACACTAGCTTGTTTTTACGCTTTTGAAAAACGTTCAAATACAGTCATTAACTCTTCAATTGCTTCGTCACCATTTCCATCTTTAATAGCACCTGAAACACAATGACTTGTATGGTTTTTTAATACACCCATACCTACTTTTTTCATCGCTGCATTAATCGCTGAAATTTGCACTAAAATATCCACGCAATAACGATCATTTTCAATCATATTTTGAATACCGCGGACCTGTCCTTCAATTCTCTTTAATCTATTTATAATTTGTTCTTTTTCTTTTTCTGATCTATGTGTTACCGCTTCATGCTCTTTATGATCCATATTATCACCTTCTTAAAGTTTCTCTTCATCCAACAAAACAATTGCTTTTACGAGTATACCAATTATAGCACTAATTATCTATGTATGATACCCCATATGAGTATATTTCCGCTCTATGCTTATTCTTAACAATTCATTAGCTTCTCAGTCTCAATTTTCATAATACCCTTTCCTTTTTTCAAAAAACAATAATAAGCGGGGATGCACAATCCCCGCTTATTATTCATCCAAAAATACAAAATTCTCAATTTATACACGTATAAATTGAGAATTCTTTCTTCCTATATATAATTATTGCTGATCACATACTTTTGTATCATTCACTACTGAAGTTCCTTCAACGGTTACCGTATGAAAACAGTCATTTACACGAACTGTCACAACATTATCTTGCCGATCAATGATATGATATTCATTAAAATTTTTATTTAGAGCACTGCGAATTTGTTCTCCTTCATAAATTGGAATGCCATGTGATAAAACCCAAATAAGCCCAGCGATAGCAAGAATAGTTTTCATACGATCTACCTCCTTGAGAATATAGTGAACTTTTAATCCATGCTTTTTCAGCTCTATTAATCATGAATGGAATGAATCAAGCTTTTTGGAAATAAGTTCATTTCGTCTATTTTATGTTTATGCTAATTGTGACCGAATTGTGACAACTTTTTGTCTCTTTAGACGAAAAGTTGAAACAAAACTTTCAAAAAGGACAATTCTACTTGAACAAACAAAAGGCTATGGAGAATTGAAGTGAACCCGAATAGTGGTACATGAAAAAAACACCTCCTGAATTCGCATACTAAGTATGCAAATTCAATGGAGGTGTTTTTTCGTATGACGACAAGAGTTCATTACCCAGAAGAAACAAAGTGGAAAGTAATTGAAATGAAGAATGATGGTTATTCAAATCGTACAATTATGGAGAAACTCGGAATTAAAAATGTTTCCCAAATTAAGACATGGATGAAATGGTATCGTACAGATCAAACGTATCGTTTTCAACAACCTGTAGGAAAACAATATTCTTATGGAAAAGGACCAAAAGAGCTCAGTGAATTAGAACAACTACGTCTAGAAAATAAGCATCTAAAAACAAAATTACTTGTATGGGGAAAGTATCTGGAAATCGAAAGGGGCTGAAACCAGAAACTGTAGTTACTTTATGGAAAAATGTAAAAACAAAAATAACGATAAAAGAATTGTGTAACGTATTAGAATTACCCCGTTCCACATTTTATCGCTGGTTACAACGAACGGAAGATCGGAAAGATGATATAGAAGAGAAAGTAAAGGACGTCTGTTTTAGGCATAAATTTCGGTATGGATATCGAAGAGTGACCGCTACTCTTCAAAAAATGGGACTGTGTGTGAATCATAAAAAAGTATTACGAATCATGAGACAAAATCACATTCTTTCAAAAGTACGTCGAAAGAAAAAGAAATATATCAATGGTACGGAACCAATGGTAGCCCCTCATCGATTGGAGCGTGAATTCGATGCATCCAGACCAAATGAAAAGTGGTTTACAGATGTGACGTATCTCTTATTTGGAGAGCGTACCTTGTATTTATCAACGATCATGGATGCCTTTAATCGTGAAATTATTAGTTGTGTCATCAGCGAATCACAAACACTGACATTAGCGATGAAGACATTGAAACAAGCAATGAGAGGGCGAAGAGTAAAAGATGTCCTTCTTCACTCGGATCAAGGAAGTATTTATACAGCAAAAGAATTTCAAGCGTATGCCAAAGAAAACGGCATTATCACCAGCATGTCCCGGAGAGGAAATTGCCATGATAATGCCGTCATGGAAAGCTTCTTTGGTCATTTGAAAAGTGAAGCTTTCTATTCACAAGAGATAACAAAAGTATCCAACACAACTGTGCGAAAGATTGTGCTAGAATACATTCATTACTACAATTGTGTGCGAATTCAAGAAAAATTAAACCACCTATCCCCTAAAGAATTTAGGGAACAAGTGGTTTAGGTGTTTTGATTGGTGTCCCGTTTTCGGGGTTCACTTCAAATTTCCCCATAGCCTTTTGTTTGCATTTGACTAGACAATCATTTCATTATGTTTAATGTTAAGTGTTTCAATTTGAATGGTAGCATGTTCAATATGGAACTCTTGCTTTAACATATCGATAATATTTTGAAGTACTTCTTGATCATCTTGCTTTTTATCAATCATTACATGGACACTTAATGCATCTAATCCTGATGTAATTGTCCAAATATGAAGATCATGTAGATCACGGACACCTTCTACTCCTTTAATCGCTTGCTTCACTTTCTCTAGTTCAATTGCAACCGGTGTCCCCTCCATAAGTATATGAATAGAATGTTTTGTTACTCCCCATGCACTCTTTAAAATTAATAAAGCTACAACTACTGAAATAATTGGATCTGCTATATACCATGAAAATAATGACATAAGTACACCAGCTACTAATGCGCCCACTGATCCTAAAGCATCCCCAAGAACATGTAAATACGCGCTGCGTAAATTCACATTATTTTTCACGTCACCTTGTCTCATAAGTGCCCATGCACTAATTAAATTTGCTAGTAAACCAATTGATGCGATTAACATCATTGGACCACTTGCTACAGTTGGCGGTTCAAAAAAACGATCAATTGCTTCCCATACGATAAGCCCTGCTACAACAAATAACGTAATACCATTAATTAGTGCCGCTAAAATTTCAAAACGATAATATCCATACGTTTTTGTAGAAGTAACTGTTCTAGCTGCTAATCCAATAGCAATTAAACTTAATAATAATGAACTTGTATCACTTAGCATATGTCCTGAATCTGATAATAAAGCTAAACTATTTGTAACTAGTCCTCCGAAAAATTCAAGGAACATAATAGTTGCTGTAATGACTAAAGCTGTAATTAATCCTTTTCTATTTCCTTTCCTACTCTCCTCAAAATGATGATGTCCATGGGAATGCCCGTGAGCATGCCCATGATGTTGGTGACCGTGATGATGTCCCATATAAATGCCTCCTTTTAATTTTGTTTTGTCTTTCATAATTCCACTATTAAATTTTCACTTTATTTACAAATGACTCTTTTCTTATCTGAATCGAACTTGTTGGACAGCCGTCACTTGCCGCCAACATTGCCTGCAAGAAAGTTTTGGGAATACCTATTATTCCTTGGTTGTTATCTAATACACCAAATGATTTTCCTCTTCCGTCTAATTGATATATATCAGGTGCTATAGAAGTACATAGTCCACATGCCTCACAATTCTTTTTATTTACAACCGTATAATGTAGCAATTTAACTCACCTCCGTTACAAACATACAATACATAGGTAGGGTATATAAAAGTGTTTATTGTATACAAATTTCCCTATTTAAATAATAATGGCCTGTCGGTTTTAAATCTTTATCCAATTCATAAACCAATGGTGTTCCTGTTGGAATGTTTAGATTTTCTATATCTTCATCTGAAATTTGATCTAAATGTTTTACTAAAGCACGTATTGTATTGCCATGGGCTGCTATAATTACTTATTTACCAGCTTTTATATTAGGAGCTATCTCTTCATTCCAATATGAAACAACTCGTTTTTCTGTATCTTCTAGATCTTCTGTAAGAGGAAACTCATACTCTTTTACATCTCTATATTTCGGATGTGCTGCTTCATATCTTTCGTCATCTTTTGTAAGTGCTGGTGGACGTACATTTGTTGAACGTCTCCATAAGGTTACTTGTTCATCCCCATATTTTCTCGCTGTTTCTTCCTTATTTAATCCTTGAAGCGCACCGTAATGTCGCTCATTTAATTTCCATGTTTTATGAACAGGTATCCACATCAAATCCATTTCTTCGAGAGTAATCCATAAAGTACGCATCGCTCTTCTCAAAACAGATGTATATGCGATATCAAATGAGAAACCATTAGCTTTCAGCATTACTCCGGCTTCTCTTGCTTCTTCCAAACCTTTACTAGATAAATCAACATCCGTCCAACCTGTAAACCTATTTTCAACATTCCATTCACTTTGTCCGTGTCGTATTAAAACTAGCTTTACCATACTTATTATCTCCTCTCTTTTTAAAGTTGCATTTTCATAAAGAAGTATCTTTATGAAAATGCATAATTACATATCAAGATCTTTATGCTTCATTTCACTACTGTGACTAAACGCTAATTCAATTAATCCATTTACGTGGGAGTCATCTAATGAATAAAAAACAAGTTTCCCCTCTTTACGCTTTTTCGCCAATCCTATCGTTTGTAATAGTCTTAAGTGATGTGAAGCTGTTGCAATACTACTATGAATAATACTTGCGACATCACGCACGCAAAGCTCTTTTTCCGTATACAACGCATAAGCAATTTTCAAACGTGTTTCATCTGCAAGCGCCTTAAACATTTTCGCTACACTACTTATATTTTCTTTCTCAAGCATGTCACTTGCATGTTTTACTTTCTTCTCATCATGATAACAAAGTTCGCAATGCTCTTCCTTCATATGTAACACCTCTTATTCAAATACATATTTGATTATGTATGTAGTATACAGTATAAACGAGAAACATTCAAATGTTTATTTGAATGTTTCTCGTTTATACTAAAAATCCCACTGATTATTAACCCACAGCTATCCATCTTATGAGCTTTCCGATTGTTAATACCGAATAAATCAAACCGTTTTTCTTTTAGTATTCGTCCTGAGAAAAACAAAACTTTGTAAAGAGCTCCCATATAAGTTCGTTTCTACTGCATACTCCGACCTTTTCAAAAATTGACTTGAAATGATCCTGAACTGTATACGTAGAAATACACAATTCTTTTGCCACTTCTTTCGTTGACATCCCTCTAACAATTCCTACTATCACTTCTTTCTCTCTTTGAGACAAACAATAAGAATCTGCAAGAAGTGGAAAAACTTCTTCTGGCCGTGCACTTTCGAACAAAACCCTATATCCTGTATGACAACTACTATAACCTTCTAGCCTGCTCGCACGAATAACCAAAAATTGCCCACACGTTAAACTTATACAGACTGTTGCTTCTTTATTAGTTTCATTCGCTTTTACTTGCGAACAAACTGCCCGTATCGGCCTCGGAATGTCATCTTCATTCAATTGTTCATATTTTCTAAAGTTGGATAACCATATGTATCCTGTTTCATCCCAATAATTTAGTCTAAGATTTTCATTTAATACAATCATGCCCCTTCCTACTACTTTTACTTGTTCTTCTGACCTGATTATAAAGGATGTTCTTAAAGTATCTCCTGCCAATAAACCAACCTTCGATAAATACTTACATTCATCATGCTGAAAAGATACTTTTGTCTTATCTCGAAACAAACTTAAATGTCCAAAACATTTTCCTTTACTCATACAAACCACTCTTACTTCATCTATAAAACCAGCTGGTTTTAAAATGTTTCGATACCTAGTACTTTTTATTGGGTTATCATTTGTGATAATACACATCGCACCAACATGAGGAGGATTTCGTGCTAAGTCTTTAAATTTGTTGTAATCATCCTCTAAAAATTCATTCATAAATAACTGCGAATGCAGTTGTTCAATTCTTCGATCTGTATATGCCCCGGTTGATAAAAATGTGCGCGGGTCTATAGCGGTAAAACAGGAAGCATCAAAAGGAATTACCTTTTTTAAAATATTTAAAAACTCTTTTTGAACTTGTCTAATTGATCTCTCACTTTTCATCAACACTGTTATTTCTTTCGTTGCCTGTTCATAAAGCATCTTGATTTCCCCCCAGATTTATGGGATTGTTTCCTCTAACCATTTCATTTCATAATAAAGTGAAACTTATTGTAAAGAGGAGGCTAAAAAATGAGCTGGAATGATCGTACTGTACATACATATGAACGAACAATTCCGTTGAAAATCCCTGGATATTTTACCCTTTATGAAATGGTGAACCATTTTTTATTTACGACACTCCCTAAAGAAAACATGAATCCAAATTTACTAGTTATAGGTGCTGGTGGTGGACAAGAAATTCTCTCAATAGGTAAACAAAATAGCAACTTATCTTTTACAGGTGTTGATCCATCTAAAAGCATGCTACAGTTAGCTAAAAAAAGAATTGAAAACGAAGACTTGCAAAATCAAATTCACTTTGTACATGGAACTGTTCATTCATTATTAACCAATCCATTATTTGATGCTGCTACTTGTATGCTTGTTCTTCATTTCATCCCAACTATGAAGGAGAAAAAAGAGTTACTTAATGAAATTAGTAGTCGCTTAAAGCCAGGTGCTCCACTCTTTCTCTCTTCAATAAATGGTATACCCCATACAAGTATGTTTTCTGCACAATTAAATGCTTGGCGCAACCATATGATGCAAAATCAAATTCCATTAAAAGATTGGGACCGATTTGAAAATTCTTTTGAAACAGAAATATTTCCTATTTCCGAAACAAATCTACTAACTATTATGGAGGAATGTGGCTTTACTCACATCACTCGCTTTTTCAGTAGCTTTTTAATTGATGGATACGTTGCCTTTAAACAATAATGAAAAAAGGTAAGCAATTGCTTACCTTTTCCCCTCTTCTATACGTGACTAATAAACCTTAACCCTTTACTTAAAGAAGTCGGCACAACTGATGCATGATTCTCCCCTTCAGCTTCATAAAACGTAAATCTAAACTGATCGTGTTTTACTTGGAGAAGGCGCTCTGACAATTCGTTTGCCCCTACAACCATATGCTCTCGTTCTAGTGATCCAACTGTAAGGAACACCCCCGTTTCTAAATTGGCACTATTTAATTCACTTATAAGATTCTCTTCTTTTTCAAGCACAGATTGGTTATTCCACCAAATAGATGGACTACTAATAAAATAATTTTGAAAGGCATTTATGTTTGTAAATAGTATATGTAAAGCAAATAAACCACCTAGCGAATGCCCAAATAATGTTTGTTTTCCTTTATCAATCTCAAAATCATTTTCGATTTGAGGCTTCAGTTCTTCTTCTATAAAAGTAAAGAAGTTATGCGCTCCTCCTGTTTTAGGCCACGGTTTGCCATCTGGTTTTAAAGGCGCATCTTTTGAAATTACGCTAGGCGTAAAATCATAGCATCTTTCTTCACCTGAAAATGCCCCTTCAATACGATAACCAATACCTACTATAATGGCTGGTGAAACACCTGTTTTTTCTGCTCTAACTGATTGTATTTTAACCGCTTCATGAAATGTTTGAAAAAAGGCATTGCCATCTAATACGTATATAACAGGATATCCTGACTCTGGTGCTGGCTGCTTCGGCTTTGAAATAAGAATTTGATATTCCTTACCTTCTAGTTTTGAATACATTTTCCACTGCTCTGTATTAAATGTTATAATCTGCTGTTTTTCAATAGTAGTATTCATCTTATTTCCCCCCTCCTTAACTCGTTACATATATTTCTACTTTCTCTTCTTGAGATACAACGCTATCGTATCCAAAACAAACAGGAGACCCGTTATACGGATCAATCATGACACGCGCATCAATATGAAATACTTCTTTTAACACTTCATTTGTAATAATTTCTTCTGGGCTACCAGTTGTAACGATTTCCCCTTCCTTCATTGCAATAATTTCATCTGAAAACCTTGCTGCATGGTTAATATCATGTAGTACCATTACGACCGTACAATTATGTTCTTTATTTAATTTCTCCACAATTTGTAATACATCTAATTGATGAGACATATCAAGATATGTCGTTGGTTCATCTAGTAGTAACACTTCTGTCTCTTGTGCTAAAGCCATCGCTAGCCATACCTTTTGCCTTTGACCACCTGATAAATTTGCAATTTGTCTCGTTCGAAATTCAGAAGTTTTCGTTATTTCTAATGCCCAATCAATCATTTCTTTATCTTTTGAAGTTAACTTATTTACGTTATTTCGATGTGGATAGCGTCCATAAGAAATTAACTCTTCTACTTTAAGCTCTCCTGGCGCAATTGGAGTTTGCGGAAGTAACGCTAACTGCTTCGCAATTTCTTTCGTTGGAATTGTATTTAAATCCTGTCCTTGCAAATATACTTTACCGCTCTTTTGCTTTAAAATTCTTCCCATTGTTTTTAACAATGTCGATTTACCGCACCCGTTTGGCCCTATAATTGTCGTTACTTTTCCTTCTTGTATTTCCACATTTAAATCGCGAAACACTGTAAGCTTTTCATAACTCGTTTCTAAATTTTTTGCACTTAAAATACTCACTTTTATTCCTCCTCTTACGCTTTCGCCTTATAAAGTAAATATAAGAAATACGGTACACCGACAATAGAAATAACGATTCCAACTGGTAACTCTACAGGTGTGAACACTGTTTTTGCAATAAAGTCTGAAGCAATTACAAGGAACATTCCGATTACTCCGCACGTAGGAATGATATATTTATGCTGAATACCAACTAGCCTTTTCGCTATATGCGGTGCCATTAGTCCAATGAAGCCAATACTTCCTGAAACAGCAACACATGCGCTCACAAGTCCGATACTACTTAGTAGTAAAATAGATTTCTCTCTTTCAACTGAAACACCTAAACTTGTAATACTCGTTTCTTCCAATTGAAATAAATCTAATAAATAAGCTTTCTTTTGTATAAGCGGAATTAATATGATAAGCCACGGCAACATAGCAACAATATACTTCCAGTTTGCGCTATATATGCTTCCAGACACCCAAACTGCAGCCATCTCGAAATCAGTTGACTTCATTTTGAGTGATAAGTACATAGAAAATGCTCCAAATCCTGATCCAATTGCAATCCCTGTTAATAAAAGACGTTGCGAATCTAGCTTACCGTTTTTCCACGAAAACAGATAAATGATGATAGCTGCCCCTAATCCGCCGACTAAACCAAACATTGGCATCATCATAATAGACATCCAGTCTGTGCTCTTTAATTGCCCTTGAAAGAAAAACATAAAAATAACGATGGCTGTTCCGGCTCCAGCATTCACTCCTAAAATACCTGGGTCTGCCAATCCATTTCTCGTAATCCCTTGAATAACAGCACCTGCAACGCCAAGTCCTAATCCTACTAACCCAGCAATTACGATGCGTGGAAGACGAAAATCAAAGATAACTAGATCATGTTCTGGTACTGGATCAATTCTAAAAAGTGTTTTAAATACATCCGTAATCGTAATATCAAACGTACCGTTCGTTAAACTAATATAAATAGCACCAAAAATTAAAAATATAATAATCCCCATTGTCATTCCGAAACGTTGACTTGAACTTTTAGGCATGTCTCTCTCCCCCTCTTGTACGGATTAAATAAAGGAAGAACGGAATTCCAATTAAGGAAGTAACGACGCCAATTGGTGTTTCAAATGGATAGTTTACAAATCTACTCAAAACGTCACACAATGCTAAGAACACTCCGCCAATAACACCTGCACATGGCAAAATCCACTTATAATCTACCCCAATTATAAAGCGAGTAATGTGCGGAATAATTAAACCTACAAAACCTACTTTCCCGACTAATGCAACTGCTGTTCCTGTTAAAAGAATAACGGATAAAATCGCCATCCCTTTAACTAGTTTTGTACGTTGTCCTAGATTAATAGATACCTCTTCTCCTAAAGAAAGAATTGTAATAGATTTTGATATTACTAATGCTAAAGCTATCCCAATTATCCCAAAAGGTATCGTGATTATAATTACATTAGGGTCCACTTGATCTAACTTTGCATTAAACCAAAAACTAACATTTTGAGAAATTTGGAAATACGAAGCCATCGCAGCAGATACACTACTTAAAAATGTTCCAATAACTGTTCCGATAATTGCTAACCTAACAGGCGATAAACCATTTTGAAGGAGCGACCCGAAACCAAACACGATACCTGCTCCTAATGCAGAACCAATCATTGAACATAAAACCATACCGATTGATGACATTCCCGGAAGAAAAATCATACAAAGTGTAATAACAAAAGCTGCACCATCCGTCACACCCATAATAGAAGGGGATGCAAGATAGTTTCTTGTCATCCCCTGCATAAGTGCTCCTGATATGGCTAGAAATGCTCCGACTAAAAGAGCTGCAACTACCCTTGGTAAACGTGAAGTAATAATAATATTATGATTTACATCGCTTGAATCAAAATGAAATAATGCATTCCACACTGTTTCAGCATCAATGTTTTTCGCACCATATAAAATAGAAAGTATAACCGTAAATAAAATCAATATGGGTGCTATACATAAAATGGTTACTGGTACCGTATTCGTTTTCTGCATATCATTCAACGCACCTTACTTATTGTATTATTTAGATAAATTTTTCACTGCTTCTTTTAAGAATGCTGTTTTACTCCAAGCTGTACCACCTTGTGCCATTGGATCTACAACGTTTACAAATACTTTCTTTTCTTTCGCCGCATTCATACTTTGCCAAATTGGATTCTTTTCAATGTCTTCTAACACTTTCGGTTTATTATTTTCACTAGCCTCGTATTGTAAGAAGATATAATCAGGATTAACTTCAGCTAATTTTTCTAAAGAAATCTTTTCTTGTGCTTTTACCGTTTTAAGTTGTTCTGGAGCAGTTAGTCCAAGATCTTTATAAATTACAGGATTAAAGTATACTCCTTCTGGGTATAGGAATAAGTCGTTTGCTCTTAGTCTAATGACAAGTACTTTTTTGTCTTTTAACTTATCTCCTAATTTTGCTTTTGCTTTTTCAGCATCCGTATTGTAATCTTTAATAATCTTTTCTGCTTTATCTTTTTTACCAGTTAATTCTCCCATTAACTTTAAATTATCTTCCCAATTTGTTGAAACGTGCGATACTGGGAATGTCGGAGCTACTTTCGTGAACTTCTCAGCTGTTTCTGCTGGAAATTTCGTACTTGATGTAATAACATCTGGTTTTAATTGTAGTAATGTTTCAAAATTGGGTTCCATCTTCTCACCAACAGATTTTGCACCTTCTAAATCTTTTTCAAGATACTTCGGTAGTTTACCACCAACTGTAATTGCACCGACTGGCTTAATACCAAGTACCGCTGCATCTTCCATTGACTCTAAACTAGCTGTCGCAATTTTATCGACTTTTGCCGGCACTGTATATTCTTTACCTAAATATGTAATTTTTCTTTTTTCGTCTTTTTTCGTTTCCGTAGCTTTTGTCTGTTGCTTTTGCTCCCCAGAAGTTTTATCAGCGCTATTACATGCTGCTAATCCTACACTTAATACTGTAACCATCCCTAATGTAAATAACTTCTTGTTCATCTTTATATATCTCCTCTCGAATTTTCAAACTATATTCTTAATAAAATTTAACTATATGAAACTTGTCTTACATATACATTTCATTAGATTAATAATTCTATCCAGAACTCATTCCCGTTCACTTCCCCTAAACTATAATTCTTTTACACCTCATCCATTGATAACCTTTTTCATTGATAATGATTATCGTTACTAAGTATATATTTAATATGCAATTATTTCAAGAAAGATTTGAAAAATTTTAACAAACTGAATAAAAAAGAAGTATCCGCCTAATGTCAGGGAGATACTTCTTTTTTTAGAAATTTATGTGTAATTCAACTGGGCAATGGTCTGATCCCATTACTTCACTATTAATTTTCGCCTCTGTTATTTTGTCTTTCATTCTTTCAGAAACAACAAAATAATCTAAACGCCATCCAATATTTTTTGCTCTCGCCCCCATACGATACGACCACCATGAGTATGCGCCTTCCTGATCAGGATACAGATAACGATATGTATCAATAAATCCTTCTTCTAAAATACGTGTGAATTTCTCTCGTTCCTCATCAGAGAATCCAGGATTTTTACGATTACTTTTTGGATTTTTTAAATCGATTTCTTTATGAGCAACATTTAAATCACCGCAAAAAACAACTGGTTTCTTCTCATCTAACCGTTTAATATACGCCCGGAAATCATCCTCCCATTTCATTCTGTAATCTAATCGTTCTAATCCACGTTTTGAATTTGGTGTATATAACGTTATCATATAAAAACCTTCGAATTCTACAGTAATAACTCGGCCTTCTTGATCATGCTCTTCGATGCCTAAACCGTATGTAACAGAAAGCGGTTCTTTTTTCGTGAAAATAGCCGTTCCTGAATAGCCTTTTTTCACAGCATAATTCCAGTATGTATAATATCCCTCTGGATTTAAATCAATTTGCCCATCTTGTAGTTTAATCTCTTGTAAACATAATATATCAGCATTTGATTCCTCAAGATATTCTAAAAATCCACCTTTTGCGATAACTGCTCGCAAACCATTTACATTCCACGAAATTAACTTCACCTATAGTCCTCCTCTTGATGTTCACTTTCAAATTTCATGCTATCACAAAATAGAAAAACAATCATATCTTCATCTTTGTAATCTTGCTCTTACATTTGTGAATACATACATACGCACTTTATTCAGGTTATACTAATTTCAGAGGTGATGTTCTTTGCGCAATGAAAGAGTTACGTTAACAAATGAGCATTGGCAAGCAATTATTCATAATGATTCTTCCTATGATAGCAAATTCTTTTATGCTGTGAAATCAACCGGAATCTTTTGCCGGCCTTCATGCAAATCAAGAATACCGAATAGAAACAATGTACGAATTTTTCATCATGCAGAGCAAGCATTAAGTGAAAACTTCCGCCCGTGCAAACGTTGTAAGCCAAATGGGCTCACTTTACCTAATGAAGAGTGGGTAGAACAAATTAAAGATTATATCGAAAAACACTTCGATGAATTATTAACTCTCGATATACTTGCAGAAATGTGCCATGGTAGCCCATTTCATTTACAACGCACTTTCAAAAAAACAACAGGAATAAGTCCAATAGAATATATACTACAATTCAGGATTGTTAAAGCAGCAGAACAGCTATTACAAACAAATCAATCCATTAAAGAAATTAGTACTGCTGTCGGGATAGAAAACCCCGAGTATTTTGCAACTTTATTTAAAAAGAAAACTGGATTTACTCCTACTGAATATCGAAAAAAGAACGAAATGAAAGAAGGATATAATAATGAATTCCAACAAAAATAAATTTATTTATTGGACGCTACTTACACATAAGAATTGGCAGTTTCATATTGCTGCAACAGAAAATGGGCTATGCTTCATTGGATCACAAGATGAAAATTTTGAAGAACTAAATATATGGGCTAGAAAAAAATTGCCACAACATATATTGGCCTGTAATCCAAATTATCTACAATCATATGCGAAAGAAGTTATCGAGTATTTAGAAAGTAAACGAGAAAATTTTACATTCCCTATCGATGCTTACGGAACTGATTTTCAATTATCTGTTTGGAATGCGGTACGTGAAATTCCTTATGGGAAAACATATTCTTATTCAGAAATTGCCGAAAGAATGCAAAAGCCTACGGCTGTACGTGCTGTTGCTACTGCTATTGCTGCCAACCCTCTTCTCATTACGATTCCTTGCCATCGTGTTATTGGAAAGAATGGTAAATTAACCGGATTTAGAGGTGGATTAGAAATGAAGAAAGAATTGCTTACATTAGAAAAGTCGCAGGTAAAATGCATATGACAGCAGAACATACTAGCGCATTAACTTTAGTAGTTCCAACAGAATTTAGTTTCCAAGAAAATTTACGCTATCTATCGCGTTCTAACAATGAATGTATGTTCCACATTGAAGATAACAAAATTTATAAAGTTATTCCTGTTCAGGATGTAAATCCTTTGGTGGAAATTAGTATGAATATGGATGGACATATCCAAATACGTTTTTTAGAAAAATTATTTACATCTGAAGAATCGATATGCGAAGCTGTAGCTCACTATGTGAAAGAGTGGTTTGATTTAACTACTGATTTAGCTCCCTTTTATACATTAGCTAAACATGATGTACTCCTTCAAAGACCAATTGAACAATATTATGGCCTTCGCACTTTAGGTATTCCAGACTTATTTGAAGCACTTTCCTGGGGAATTATCGGTCAGCAAATTAACCTCACATATGCTTATACACTAAAAAGAAGATTAGTCGAACAATTTGGAAGTTATGTAGAGTGGAATGATAGAAAACATTGGATATTCCCTTCTCCTGAAACAATTGCCAATTTACACGTAGAGGATCTCAAAAACTTAAAAATGACGACTAGAAAATGCGAATATATAATCGGTATTGCAAAGCTTATTACAGAAGGAAAACTATCAAAAGAATCTTTACTGCAAATACAAGACGTGAAACAAGCTGAAAAACAATTAACTGCTATACATGGTATAGGACCGTGGACTGCCAATTATGTTTTAATGCGCTGTTTACGATTTCCTTCCGCTTTTCCGATTGACGATGTTGGTTTGCATAATGCAATTAAATATATAACAGGTTCTGAAAGTAAACCGACTAAACATGAAATAAAAGATTTTGCGGCAAATTGGACCAACTGGGAGTCTTACGCAACTTTTTATTTGTGGCGAGTATTATACTAAAAAACCAAGTAGCGCATCCGCACTACTTGGTTCTTTTTTAAGCTTGTTCTTCGAATCGTCTTGCGATTTCCACAATAACTTGAACAGCTTTTTCCATCGTATCTACCGAAACATATTCAAATTTACCGTGATAGTTTTCACCACCTGTGAAAATATTCGGCGTCGGTAATCCCATATACGATAATTGTGATCCATCTGTTCCACCACGAATCGGATGAATGTTTGGTTCGATATTTAAGCTTTTCATCGCTTCATATGCAATATCAACAATTTCTCTCACTGGTTCAATTTTTTCAAGCATGTTATAGTATTGATCATTCATTTCTAAAACGACTGCATCTTGTCCATACTTCTCTTGCATTTGCTTCACAATATTTTCAACGTTTTGTTTACGCGCCTCAAAATTTTCACGATCAAAATCTCGAATAATATAATACGCTTTACTTTGTTCAACATCACCATTTAATGAAAGTAAATGATAGAATCCTTCATAACCTTCTGTACATTCTGGTGCCTCTTCTACTGGTAAATGCCCATTAAACTCCATAGCAAGTTTAGTTGCATTACGCATTTTATTTTTCGCTGTTCCAGGATGTGTATTCGTTCCGTTAAACGTTAACTTAGCACCTGCAGCATTAAAGCTTTCATACTCTAAACCACCTAATGGACCTCCATCCATCGTATAAGCACATGATGCACCAAACGCTTCTACATCAAAATGCGCTGGCCCACGACCAATTTCTTCATCCGGCGTAAATGCTACTCTTATTTTCCCATGTTTAATTTGCGGATTATGTATTAAATAGTTCATTGCAACCATAATTTCTGTAAGACCCGCTTTATCATCTGCTCCTAGAAGTGTCGTACCATCTGTTGTAATAATCGTATGTCCTTTATATGATGGTAACTCTGGGAACTGTTCTGGCGTTAACACAACATTTAGCTCTTCATTTAACGTAATCGCATTGCCATCAAAATTTTCATGAATTTGTGGTTTTACGTTTTTCCCTGTAAAGTCTGTTGCCGTATCTAAATGTGCTAAAAAGCCGATTACTGGAACATCCTTATCCGTATTAGCAGGAAGTGTTGCCATTACATACCCATTATCATCCATCGTTACTTCTGTTAAGCCAATCTCTTTTAACTCTTCCACTAATAACTTACCAAACTCAATTTGTCCAGGTGTTGTTGGTACTGTATGACTTTCTTCATTTGATTGTGTATCAATCTTTACATATCTCGTAAATCTTTCAATAAGTTCTTGTTTCAAACTCATTCACTCCCTTTTATGTTTCTCTCTCTATTATAGTCCTTAAAACGAAATATTTTAACTTTTTTGACTGCGAATATATATTTCATTTGTATTTTAGAAATTATAAATACCAGCTAAAAAGTCGTAATATTTGTACATTAAAACTCTTACATGTAATATACATAATTATACAATATGGGAGGTTTTAAAGATGAGGCTAACTCTCTTTCGCTATTTTCTTTTTTTCTTAGGATTAATTTTTTTCGGCCTTGGAAATGCTCTTGCAGTCAAAGTTAAATTTCTCGGTTTACATCCTTGGGAAGTTTTAAACATGGCTCTCTACCAAAGGTTTGGATTGACGATTGGTACGTGGAGTGTCATATGTGGATTATGTCTCGTTCTCATTTCTTTACTAGTAGATCGAAAATATATAAATGTGGGTACATTTTTAAATGCACTACTTATCGGTCCCATTATGGACTTTTTCTTACAATCAAATATCCTTCCAAACGCTAGTGATTTTTTATGGATAAACTTACTCATTTTATTTGCTGGCATTGCCATTACAGGTATCGGGGGAGGGATGTACGTTGCGGCTGGGATTGGTGCTGGACCTCGCGATGGATTCATGCTTACTATTTCCGACAAAACAGGGCTGTCTATTAGCCGTGCTAGAATTATAGTAGAATGTGTTGTACTCGTTATTGGATTTATGCTAGGAGGTCCTGTTTTCATCGTAACTTTTCTGTACACCTTTATTCAAAGTCCAATCTTTCAACAATCATTTAAGATGTTTCAAACACTTTTACATACTTTACATAGCAAAAAGAACATTAGTGAACATATTTAAAGTACAGCTTAATTCAAATAAATTCACCCTATTTACGATTCTCACCGCAAATAGGGTGTTTCTTTTTTCATCTCACGGTTTAAGAATATATACTATTTATTCACAATAAAAGTATATACATCATCATAAATACAACCGTTTACTCTAACAACATACTTCCCCGGTTTACTAAAACGAATTGTGTATTTATTTAGCTGAATTGCTTCTTTATCCCCAGAAAGAACATCAATACTTCTACCACTCAATACATAAAATTCACTTTGATTCATCGTTACATCAATTGCATTGAAGCTTTCTTCTTTCACCTGCTGTGTTTCTGCAGCACTTACACTGGGTTCTAAAAACAGTAGTCCACTTAATCCAATCGTCCCTGCTAAAGCAAATCCCGCAAACTTTTTAATCTTTTTCATCACAATGTCCTCCTTATAAATTTTGTGTAAAGGTGATTTTCCCCTTTACACCACAAAGCCTATATGTAATGTAATGAAAAGTAAACGAGGACAGTAAGACAAAATTCTACATCTTTTTCTCTGTTTGAATATAAATCCAACGTTTGGAGTTTTGTCATATTTTAAATTGTTTCCTTAAACCAACTTCCAATTATATTATTCAGAAACTGAATAATTACTTATTGATTTAAGATTCTAAAAATAGTTGATAAAGGTTCTTTCTATCTCCTATCCATAATCTTTCTACATTCATTAATTGCTCATCCTTAAATTCCAACTTATATATATCGGGCTTCGATGCGTGTATAAGAAATTCAAACCCGTATTGCTTATCAAAATAATTCATCATTAAAGTCATTACAAGTCCATGTGTGCCAATTACAATTTTTTGCCCTTGAAAATTCATTAATATTTCCTTTAACACTTTCACTACCCTTACCTGACAATCCTTGTATGACTCTCCTTCCTTTAGCGCAAAATCCGGATCAGAGAACATCTTCTTTACAAGTGGATACACCTCTTTATCTGATATAATCTGGCCCTCATTTGAAAACATACACTCTTTGAGATTTTCATATACTACTATTTCTTTTTCATAGAAATCGGCTGATTTTTCTATCGTTAACACAGCCCTCTTATACGGACTCGAAATGAAAGTATCGATTCCCTCTGTTTTTAATATGTCAGTTACTCTATGAGCATCTAAACTTCCCTTCTCAGTTAACCCACGCGTTCTTTCATTTCCTTCTAATTTTGGTGATTCCCCATGTCTAACCATATAAACATATGTACTCATACTTCCTCCTTGAAAATATTCATTTGTCTTTTACAAACTTTGTTGATTTGTTCGTCTAATCCACTCGCCTACTAAACTCTCGAATACTTCAGGTTGTTCAATTTGTAAATTATGCCCTGCCATATCTAACACCGCTAATGTCGCTCTTGGATAATCATCAATAATTCTTATAATGTCTTGATAACCTACCGATATATCTTGTCTTCCGGCTAGTAAAAGAACGGGTTTCTCATATTTCATATGATGAAAATTCATAGTAAGAGAGTAATTCTGTTGCAACCTTTCAATAAATTCATAATTAGCAATATCTAGTCCCGGCTTAATCTCCTCTTTAAATCTCGTATATGTATATTCATTCGCGACTACTGCTAATTCGCAAAACTCTTCTCTATCAGTGGAAGTTAGTGTATTTAAAAACTCCTTATCTTGTACAATTACCTGTTTATTCGGGCGATCCCTTTTTTCTTGCTCCGCTACAACAACAGGGCATACTAATAGTAATCCATTAACTCTTTCAAACAGCTTTGTGAGTATACCTCTAGCTAAATATCCCCCATAAGATTCTCCTACTAATAAAAAGTTTTTCGTTGGAATGATTTCTTCAATACATGCAAGTAACAGTTCTAACATATGATCTGAACTATTTATCCAATCTGGAGCATTCGATTTCCCCATGCCAGGTAAATCAATATATATTCTTTGATAGCCTTTATATTTTTCGAATACTGATTCCATGCACCTCTGCATTAACCTATGATCAGGTGCACAGCCATGTATAATAATGACTGGTTTTCCTTCGCCAATGATTTCATAATATATTTCTGTATCCTTAATCCGGCATTTCATAAAAAGCCCCCTACTTTTCTACTTATCTTTACAGACTCTTCTCTTAAACCAATAGGAATATACGTTCTTATTTTACAACTTTTCAGAATATAATTTCAAATTTTATTTTTCAGATTCCAAACAAAAAAGCCTTCCATGAGTGTATCCCCTCAAAAGAAAGCTCTTTTACGTATTTCGTCCTACTTGAACTTCAAGCATCATTACCCATTATTCCTCTAGTTTCATCAACACAATTCTCCAACCATCTGGATCCTCTATCGTTATCCCCTTATCTTTCCAGTATGGATTTTCAGGCTCGACCTCATCATATCCCAATGCATACAGCCTTTTACTCACCTTTTTCATTTCACTATCTTCACGCATATAAAATACGAGTAAATTATCTTTCGTCGGAGCTGGACATGGACTCCCCTCTATATGTCTCGTAAATTCTAAATGATATTCTTCATCTGGGAGTCCAAACATGACCCCATCATAGCCTTCATGATCGTAGAATTCACCTATACGTTTTAAGCCTACTCCTTTTTCATAGAATTCTATAACCTTTTCAAACTGATCAGTTGGACGTGCTATTCGAAATTTCACCCAATTCTTCATGCTTTTCCTCCCATACTAAAAATTTTATACATGCTTACGTATTATTGTATATACGTAACCTCTTTTTGAAATCCCTCATTAGTATGAGAATAAATACATACAAAAGTTTAGTTCATACTTTATAATGAAAATATTTTATATAAAATTGAATGTATTATCTTTATGCAATTATGCATATTCACTTGCGAAATATTAAAAAACCTATAGAATCCAAAGGATGACTAAATATACAATTCCCATTTAAAATCTTGATGAAGTACATATTATTAAAAACAACACTTTTTTAATTTTAAGAAGTATTACACTTTTTAACACTTTCCTTATAAACATGATTTTTATAAGGAAATCTGATACAATTCTTAAATAATATTATTATGTATAGATATTACGAATATAGTGCATAATTAAAGAAGGTGATTTTATTGAAATTAAATAAAAATTTACAACTATATATATTAATTGGAACATTAATATGCTATTCAATCTATTTTATATTTTTTTATCTGTTCCCTACTCATTTTTCAAATTCGGATGTACGCTTCGCTTCACTTATCGTTGAAGCCATTACATTTGTATCACTCATTTACTCTATATATTCTAAAAAAGTTAGTTCAAATCCATTTTGGATATGTATCACAATAGCAATCGGTAGCTTTTTATTAGGGAAAATAGTATACACATATGAGGATAGCTTCTTCGAAATTCCAATACATCGATTTACTATTTCTGATGTATTTTACATGTTTTTCTTATTTTTCTGTCTTATCGCTTTCTGTTATAAAATTTTAAAAGAATGCGATAAATGGGAAAAAGCGTTCTTTATTTGTGATATATGCATCGTACTTACTTCCATATTCACATTGGAGTGGTATTTATTTAATCAGCCAAATTTAAATATATTCTCTCTTTCACTAGGAGATGTTTTCCTTTCATTTCTATACCCAATTGCAGATTTATTATTTCTTCTACTAGGCGTTAGTCTCTTTTTCCGTCCGACAATTTTTAATTCCAAACGGAAGATTTATATCTTTATTTTTGTATTAATAAGTTCTGCAACTTTTAACTATATTTATTTTTACTTAAATAATCATTTATCAACTGAAACGATAACATTATTACGTCTTTTATATAGAATACCTATATTACTTATTGCAATAGCTGGTTCTATTTCAGATGATTATAATAGCACTAAAAATTACTTTATTGTACACCCTAAACTAGGAAAAAAAGTTTTAGTTGCATTCCCCTATCTTGCCGTTACAATACTAATCGGGTTTACACTAAAAGAACAAACAGCATCTTCAACTCTCATTACAGGAAATTGTATTACTTTTATTTTCGTACTCATTCGTCATTCTATTGTACGTATGCAAAACAATTCCCTAACAAAACGTTTACAGGCATTTAATGCTCAACTAGAAGAAAAAGTGACTTTACGAACTTCTGATTTAGTTTATAAATCAGAGGCTCTATCTCAGAAACAACAAAAATTCAAATCACTATATGAATATCATCCTGATCCTATTTTTACGATTGATTTAAATGGAATCTTCTTAAATGTAAATAAAGCTGGAAGTATGTTACTGGGAGCACCAACGAATGAGTTACTCGGTGAAACTTGTTTTTCGATTATTTTAGATGAAGATAAACATAAACTAGCATCTGCATTAGAAAAAGTGAAACAACAAGAATCGGCATCCTTACAACTCAGTTCTCAATATAAAGATGGCTTTACTTATTTTTTATACGTTACCATCGTCCCTATTATGATAGACGGGCAAATTTCAGGAAGCTATATAATGGTGAAAGATATTACTGCACTAAAAAAACAGCAAGAAGAAATAAAATATTTAGCATTCCATGATACTGTAACGAAAATTGGGAACCGTGCCTTTTTCCATAAGAAATTAAAAAGAGTTATAAAAAATGCTAGAACAACAGACAGTGAGTTCGCATTATTATATTTAGATTTAGATCGCTTTAAAGCAATTAACGATACACTGGGACATTCGTCAGGAGATTACATATTAGAAGAAGTAGCAAAGCGATTCCAATCCTATCTTCCATCACATACTCATCTGTCAAGAATCGGTGGCGATGAATTTACAATTTTAATTGAAAACTATACTGACGAAGATTCCTTATTCCAATTATGTAACCGGTTATTTGAATGCATGGAAAAGCCGTTTGTCATACATGAGCATACATTAACTTTATCACTAAGTATCGGCATCGCAATTTATCCACATTCCGGAATCGATACCGCTACACTTCTGAAAAACGCTAATGTTGCAATGTATGATGCAAAGGCAAAAGAGCTTAACTCTGTCTCTATTTATGACGATGTAATTGCTAAAAAAATTGAAAGACGATTACGATTAGAAAAAGATTTACCAAACGCAATACAAAATGAAGAATTATTCCTTTTATACCAACCTCAAGTTGATAGTGAATCTAATAAAATTATTGGTGCAGAGGCATTAATCAGGTGGAATCATCCTGAATTAGGCGTTATTTCTCCATACGAGTTTATTCCGATTGCAGAAGAAACACTACAAATTATTCCAATAGGAAAATGGACATTAGAGCAAGCTTGCGAGCAAATGAAACGTTGGCATGCACTCGGATATTCACATTTAAAAATAGGTGTAAATTTATCTGCTAAAGAATTTGAACAAGAGGATTTTGTAAAGTCTATTTCTTCTACTTTAGCAAATACAGGTTTACCAGCAAGTTCTCTCGATCTTGAGTTAACAGAGCGAATTGCAATGATGGATGAACGAGAAACATTGATAAAATTGCGCACACTAAAAAGTTTAGGGATTCACATTTCAATCGACGACTTTGGTACAGGCTATTCTTCGCTAGCTTACTTACCTTTATATCCAATCGATACGTTAAAAATCCCAAGAGAATTTATTACAATGTCTGAAACATGTGACGATGGAATGGAAATTATTAAAACAATCATCACATTAGCAAATACATTAGGAATGTCTGTCATTGCTGAAGGGGTAGAAACGAAAGAACACGTGAATTTCCTTCAAAAAAATAAATGTCAGTTTATTCAAGGTTACTATTACAGTAAACCTATTCATACTAATGCATTTACTGAGCTATTAGAAAGTGGGATTCACCCATAATACATAGCTAATCAGGATAAGTAATAATGAATTTGAACAACTATAGTAAAAAGGAAAGAAGATACCTTCTTTCCTTTTTACTATTTAAATTTCTATTACTGCACCACTTCATTTATTATATCTATTAATTGATGAATCCCCTCATCATTTGTTTTCGTATAGCCAGTCATGTTTTGAATATATCTCTCCTTATTTGCATACAACTTATTTACTGCATGTATGAATACATTCATACTTACTTTGTCTTGGAGTATAACTTCTGCATATCCTTGCCGAGAAAAATATTCAGCATTTAAAACTTGATCTCCCCTACTGGAACTGTTAGTTAGCGGGATAAGCAACATTGGTTTCTTCAAGAATAGCAATTCAGAAATAGCAGTAGAACCCGCTCTCGAAACTACAACACTCGCCATATTTAGTATATGCGGCAACTCTTCCCCTATATATTCAAATTGCATATAACCTTCCATACCAATAGATGAATCCACCTTCCCTTTACCGCACATATGAACAATATTAAAATTTAATAGTAATGTTTCCAAACTTTCCCTTACTATATCATTTATCCATTGAGCACCTTGACTCCCACCCATAATTAACAATACCGGTTTATCTTGCTGAAATTTACAATAGCTTCTTCCCCGTAATACATTGCCCCTCTCAATTTCTTCCCTTACAATTGGTCCTACATAAACCTTCTTCTCATTACTTACATTTTCTCCTGTCTGAGGAAATGTTGTGCATAGTTTTGTAGTAAAAGGTAATGCTATTTTATTTGCTAATCCTAACGTACTATCTGGTTCACGTATTATTACGGGTACTTTATTCATCCACGCTCCTATTACTACCGGAACGGAAACAAATCCTCCTGCCGAAAAAATAACATCTGGTTTTATTCGTTTCATCAATTTATAACTTTGTATGCAACCTTTTATTATTTTAAAAGGATCTTTAAAGTTCTCCCAATCCCAATATCTCCTAAACTTTCCCGTTGAAATACTATTGTATTTCACATTTTGAACTAATAGTTTTTCAATTCCATTTTGAGATCCAATATACTCAACTCCCCATCCTTTTTCCATAAATTTAGGAATCAATACCATATTAATCATTACGTGTCCGGCTGTACCGCCCCCAGTAAAGAGAATCTTTTTATTCATAATTTATATCCACCTTTATCATTAAAAATCTTGTTTTATACTTATCTATTAAATGTAAGTAAACTTACTATTATTTATATAAACATTTAACTCAAATCCTATATCTTGCAAAAAATCTTTAACGAGATCATAAAAATCATTTCCATACTCACTACATTCATACTGAGCAAAGACTTGAATTACCGCCCTAGTTCCTGTACCTATTACTGGACTTTTCCTATCACCCTTTTTACCTTCCACATAGGCTAGACATTTATTTATCGCCTCATAGATACACAAAACATGCTCTTCCTCATCTTTCCAGTCCAGCGTATCAACAATTAAAAGAAATAGCGTATTTTGATTATCTATTGTTTTATAGCCATTCATATATTTCTTACACCCTTTTTATTTTTCATTGAATGCAGATTTCACTACACTTCGCATACTCAAGTACATCTTTTAATGATTGATGAAATTGAATTTCTGGGACCCAACCTAACCTTTTTATATCCTCTATTACTAAACTCTCATTTGCTTCGCTCCCACTATGCTCTGCTTCTTTTATGGAAAAATTCAGCTGTGTTAATTCTTTGTATTGTTCTAGTACATCTAATAAAGACCGTTTTATCCCTGAACCAATATTATATTGTTTTCCATTTATTCCATCGCGTAATAACACATGATACGCTTTAACCGCATCACGTACATCTAGAAAATCCCTACTATCTTTCAAACTGTTTACTTCAATAATTGGCTCACTTTTATTCGACTCTATCGTTATCATTTTTTTTGCAAGAATAGAACAAATACCATTCGATACTCCTGGACCAATTAAATTCGTGGGCTTTGCAATGATAATATTTGAATTCATTAATTCACTCCATGCTTCTGCAATAATGACTTGCATCGTTTTACTTAAACTATATGGATTTGAAATTTTTATTTCGTTCATACTATCTGCTTGCAAAGCAGATCCTATAACCAACGTTCTACAGTGAGGTGCTTCTTGCTTAATTGCTTCTAATAAATATAATGTCCCTATTACATTAATCTCTACATATTCAAGAGCAGCTGTCCAAGACTCTATGACCGAATTCCTTCCTGCTAAATGCAATACATAATCTGGCTTTATTCGTTTCATTACCTTCATTACTTCGCTCTTATTAGTTAAATTACAAGTAATACCATTCCCAATTGTTTCTCTATATGCACGATTTTGAAACATAGGAATTACATGAAAGCCCTGCTCTAAAAAATATTGGCAAGCATGGCGTCCTGTGAAACCATTTGCACCAGTTATTAAAAGGCTCGCATTTTTTTTCATCGTAAAAACCCTCCTTTTCCTAGCATTTGTTTCACCTCATGTTTTGTAAGTAAGTCTTGTTGAGAACTAAAACTCTTCATATCCACTAGCGGATAGCTAGAATAATATTCTTGAAGTCCTTCTATAGAAATCGTCGGTAGTACCACAAAATAATTTTGATCAAAACTTATACTTGTTTTACTCTCTACCTCAGATAAAAGCATTTCACTTAATTTTTCACCCGGTCTTATCCCTACCTCTTTTACCTTAATGTTTTCTTTTTCCGAATCTTCAATTAATACTTCTGCTAAATCTGTTATTTTACATGCCGGCATTTTCATAACAAAGATTTCCCCGCCTCTACCTTGATATACGGCTTTAAATAACAATTCAACAGCATCTTCAACTGTTAAGAAAAATCTAGTCATATTGGCATCGGTAATCCCTACTTGTGAAGATTTTTTAATTTGTTGTTTAAAAAGTGGTACTACACTTCCACTCGTTCCTAAAACATTTCCACCACGAACACAAATGAATTTTGTTTTCTTCGTTTGCATATTCGCATGAACCATTAATTTCTCACCAATTGCTTTTGTCATCCCATACGTATTTGATGGATCGGCCGCTTTATCCGTTGAAACATATATAACTTTCTCAACTTGCATCTGTATAGATGCTTCAATTACATTTTGTGTACCATGTATATTAGTTTTTATAGCTTCATAAGGGTAATACTCACATACTGGAACATGTTTTAAAGCTGCAAGATGGAATACATAATGTACACCTTGGCAAGCATAGGCTAGTTGATCTTTATCACGAATATCTCCAATAATAAATTTTAATCTATCATCATTTATAAACTGTTGCTGCATTTCAAACTGAACCGTTTCATTTCTTGAAAAAACCCTAATTTCTTTCGGTGATTTTTCTAATAGTTGTTTTATAAGTTCATGTCCCCACGAGCCTGTACCACCAGTAATTAAAATTATTTTATTTAGCATTTCTTTTCCTCCTACTACACATTTCAATTAAAATTGTATTTATAAAAATTTATTGAATTATTTTCAATTGATTTAAATCATAATCGTCGTTTGTTACATTTAATTGACAAAATAAAAAAACAGAAACTATTAAACATAGTTTCTGTTTTTCATTTCACCTCACAACAGTAAGATTTTTTATGCTTTTTGTATGATAATTAAATCCTTGTAAAAAACACCGCTCATTTATTTCTTATACTCGTAATAAAATAAATAGAATGACTCATAGCCAATAATCATGTTTAAATTTATGAATAAGGGAGGTAACGGAATGGACCGAAATAATTCAAATCATACATATAACGGACCTTCCAAAGCCCTGCCTCTCTCACTATTCGATATAAAAAATGAATTGAAACAAAAAAGCAAGCTTATTCCTTCTGGTACCATGTATAAATTAACGAAAGAAGAGCAACTCATCATCAACAAAATAAAAATACAAACAGAACAGCTAAATAAAAATAATGTGACGAGAACACGCGCATACTATCAATTTTACATTCAATATCCAGAAATACATTGGGCACTGCTTGGACATATGGTATCACGTAACGGTGGTTGGAATATGACTGATTTAAAGGGCGATTTATATACGAGAATTTTATCAGAGAAAGATCAATTCATATTTTTTTCTTTTTTAGAAAGAGGGAATTGGCTTATTTTCCAAGATGTATACCCTCAATTTTTACTTTACGAACAAAGTATAAAGAGATCACAAAAGTTATTTCACCTTCTCCCTCACCTAAATGTTTCTACATTTATGGAAACGATGTGGAACGATTTTTGGAAAACAGGCAACAAAAAAACATTAGCGATTGCAACTATTATTAATGAACAAAACTACTTAGAAAAAAGAGTGATTCAAAATGGACAATTTAAAAAGACTGTACTAAATAGTATTGGATTTAAACTCTTTGATTTCTTTCAGTTTAATCATATCCTTTTCCCATTCTACGAAAATGATAAGAAACACAAAGTATTACTATTTGGTGATACAATGAAACATTTCACTTCCTTACACGAACGAATCTTAATTGGAAAAAGGTTGTATTCATTATTATTTCGAGACACACATGTCTTATCTCAAATAATAAGCTGGGCCCAGCACCATCCACATACAGGATCAAGGAAAGATTACTGGCCTCATTTATTTTCAAGTGTAAATGAATCTTTTTCCCGTGAATTTTATAAGCGTCGAATAAAGAAATGCCAGTTGCGTAATGGCGCTCATCGTATATACAGTCCTGCACTCATCTATGCATGGCGAGATATGAAGCATGAAGAAGTTGACAGTGAAGATTGGTTTACGGACTGGCAAGTTGTAAATTACTTAGTAGATAAGGAGGAAAATATAAATGGACAAATTACAGAAGATTACTGTAAAACGCTCGAAAAAATTGAACTCGCCATTCTTGCAAAGAAAAACGTCCTTCTTCGAGAAGAAGAATAACCTTTTCGCATTAGTCGTTCCAATCTTACTCTCTTCTATGATTGGAACTTGCTTAGATGCTTTCTTCGTTGCGAAACAAATGTATTCCTTTCCGGTTAGACCGTTCTCATCCATATTTTCAGTTAATATTGGCTTTACTTTGTTTGTACTACCGATTTTAACAACGATTTTCATACAAATTTCAAAAACATTATCTGCAGTTTCTAGAATTCTATTTATTATTTCAATAGGTATTTGTGCTAGTATTTTTGAACAGGTTGCTGAAAGATTCGGTTTCTTTATTCATAGTGTGGATTGGAATCATACATATTCTTTATTTGGCTATATGATTTTCTTTTCTTTTATTTGGAAAGTATATCATTTCATAATTAATAAAAAAGAGTACTAAAAGGCTAACAAACATTTTAGTACTCTTTTTTATTATGTTTCACATACATATTATTACGCATATAATTCAGATAACTCAATTATTTTATTAAAAATACTTTGTTCATCTGTTTTTAAACATGTGGACGCATGGCTCACTAATACTTCATGACTCCCAATACAAATACTTTCCTTAGCGTGTATAAACATTGATAAATCGTTTAAATCATTACCAAACACTACGAATTCCCTCTCTTTTATTCCTAATCGTTGTAACCCCATCCATTTATCAATATTTTCAGGGCTTATATCTACAATTCCCTCATTATCATGTTCATAAATACGTATAGGAAGTTCTTTCAACATATTCATAATATATGCTTTTTGAACATTATCAGGAAATAATACCACCTTTACTACTTCCTTAATTTCATCAATATGTACATTATTAGCCAATTGATTAGGGTCTATGTTTTTGTAGATAGGGTGATTCTTGCTTCCTGTATAAGAATAATTCCAATGACTATCTATCAAATATGAAAGGCTATGTTTCTCTATTATTGAATGTATAGCACTTACCGTTCCAGGATTAAAAGTTATAACTTCAATATTCTCCTTTCCCTTTGCAATAAATGCACCATTCCCACCAATCATTGAATAATGATGCATATGACTTGGTAGCACCGGTAATAAGTCCCTAATCGGTCTGGCTGATGCAAATATAATCTCATGCCCTCTACTTTGACATACGTCTAGTGCCTGAATTATCCCTTTCGTTACTGCGTTCCCTTTAAAACAAATCGTACCATCAATATCAAAAATAAATTTCATATACATCACTCCTTTCTTTTTAATGTATATGAATTATTTTATAATAGACAGGACAGATGTCCCAAAAGGAGAAGCATTATGCAAAATATTGTAGATAATACCTTATTATTAAGCTACTTAAATAACGAGTACATAAAGAAGCTATTCCAACAATTCAATCATCCATTTGAAATCCGTAGATATGAAGCGAAAGAAGCTGTATTACACGAAGGCGAAACGATTGATGGCCTATATATTCAAATGTCGGGGCGTACAAAAATAACCTCAAGTGTAATTACAGGTAAAGCATTATTACTAAGATTTTGTTCTGCCGTTTCTATCATGGGAGATATTGAATTAATTCAGTCCGTAGATATACAATCTCATGTAACCTCTGAACAACAGACTGATTTTCTTTTTATCGATAAAAATTATGTAACAAGTTACTTATTACACGATGTAGTCTTCCTTCAAGAGCTCATTCATCACGTCACTTATAAACTACAAACCTGCACAACGGCTTCACGTATCAATTTACTAGCTCCTGTGGAAACACGCTTTGCTAGTTATTTATGTACAGCCCGAAATCCATCTCATTTATTTGGGCGCGAAATTCATACTAAAGATCATCATGAAATCGCCTCATTAATTGGGACAACTACCCGTCATCTTAATCGAGTCATCGAAAAACTAATAGCTGACAATATAATTCATAAAAATAATAAACAAATTGTTGTTGACGATTGGAAAGCTATTGATACCCTTTCAAATGGATTACGATATGAATAAAAAATTTAATAATTATATAGATTCTTCCTATAATAAAGAGAACGTTTTTACAACGATCTCTTCTTAAGCATAATCTTCAGTTATTGCTAATGATGCGGGATTTTGAAGACTTTTTGAACGTAAACGGTAGGCTACGATTTTCTTCTTATATTGCTTGATTACATCAACATGTTCCTCATAGCTATATAGAGAAAACCTAATCTCTTTATTCCCTTTCTTCGTGTTAATAACGATCGGTGTCCCTTCCCCGTGCGGCGGGAAATAATGTTTATCTAAAAATAAAGCTTCATTAAATTCATGAATAACTTGTAGTTTCATTTCTCCCTCTATATTTTTTCCATCTATCGATATAGAGGTATTCTCTTCCTCAAGTTTTTGATGTAATTCAAATCTACTAATAATTGATTCTACAACAGAAGTTGGCATACTAGAAACTAGTACTTTAAGAGCCCCAAAAATAAATAAAGTAACTATAAACCATGTTGTCATTTTCATCATCTCCATTACATTTAAAAAATAAATTTCGTTCCATACGGTATGAGTATACTAATGAGTATTCCTGTTACAACCATCGTCACCGAACCGATTGTCGCCTCTTTCTCGCCTTCCTTCACGAGGCGGCTCACACCGATAATATGTGATGCGCATCCCATCCCCACTCCTTTTCCAATCGTACTTGTTATTCGGAAAAACTTCAGTACTGTCGGTCCGATCATAGCACCTGTTATTCCTGCAACTACTACGAAACTAGAAGTCATAGATGGAATACCACCAATTTGATCCGCTAATGAAATGGCGATAGGCATCGTCGCTAATTGCGGCAGTGTCGTTAATATGAGTTCCTTATCTATATTTAACATCCCGCCAATCACTACATTCATACTCGTTAAAGCCACTATACCTACTACTACGCCGATAAGTATCGACAAAAAGTTTTTCATAAGTATGTTTCGCTCTTTAAATAACGGTATCGCTAACGCTACAATTGCAGGACTCAATAAACCGGAAAGAATATCTCCCCCATTTTCTCTATACTCTTGATGAGAAATACCAAAAATCAAAAATAAGCAAATCATACTTGCTGTAACTGTTAGCACCGGTAACGTAAAAGGAAATGGAATTTTTTTATATAACTTTGTCGCCAATACATACATTAGTATAGTAATAATAATTAAGACCATTTGCATCTTGCACCTTGTCGATTTTATTTTTTTGATGTTACTAATAATTGACTTATATACCCTGAAATAATTAAAGTTACTACCGTGCTTACAACTACTAAAAGAAATATAACGCTCCCTTTACTGAAAAGAAAAGGCCCATATTCCATCAGCCCTGTTGTCGAAGGAATTAGAAATAACGGTAAAAAGACGATTAATTTTTCCGCCCCTTCCTCAAACCACTTTAATGGTAAAATACGAGTAGCAAGGAGTAGAAATAGCATTAACATCCCAATTAAACTTCCTGGCATTGATAGATGGAATTCTCCCTGAATCCACGTACCAACTAAACTAAATATATATAGCACGCCTACTTGAAGTAAAAGCGTCACGTACTTCATTTCTTTCCCTCATTTCAATATTACGCATCTCTATTATGAAATCTCATTTAACGTTTCAGCAAACCTTGTCATTCCCAGCTGAATTTGTTCGGCATTTACTCTCCCAAAAGTAAAACGAATATATTCACTTTTAGTACCTAAAACACTCCCCGGGACAAACGCTACACCATTTCGTATAGATTCGCCTAATAAATGATATTCATCAAACGTTCCTTGCACTTTGCACCATAAATGGATTCCACCCTCTGGAACAAAAAATTCAACCTGGTCCCCCAATATTTCTTCAAGCTTTTTAATTAACACATCTCTTCTTTCTTTCAATTGTTCACGAAGCATTGTAATATGTGCATGAAAATCTTCTGATTCTAAAAATTGATTTGCCACCCACTGCGTAAATACGCTATGGCCAAAATCAACTTGCTGCTTCGCATCCGCTAAACGTTCAATTACACGTGTAGGGCCAATTACCCAGCCAATACGTAATCCTGATGCAACAATTTTTGATAATGAACTTATATAAAGAACATTCCCGTTTTGATCCATTGATTTTAATGTTGGATTCACTTCTCCATTAAATGACGTTAAGCTATACGGATCATCTTCTACAATCGGTATACCAAATTCAGAAGACAGTTCTAAAATCTTTTTACGTCTTGCTAATGAAAGCACTGTTCCCGTTGGATTTTGATAATCTGGATTCAAAAATACCATGCGAATACGATGCTTTTTATGCAAATCAATTAAATCATCTGGATTCATTCCATGCTGATCAACAGGTAGATGAAATATTTGTAAGCCCGCGGATTTAAACATCGGCAATGAAAAACAATACGATGGATCTTCAATTGCAATCGCATCGCCAGGTTTTAATAAACATTGAACGATAAGATTCAGTGCCTGTTGTGCTCCAGATGTAATAAGGATAGAATTCGAATCTGCTTCAATTTGTTTATATTGCTGAACATGTGCTGCAATTGTTTTCCTCAACATTTCATTTCCAAGTGGATGGTCATAACCGAGGTTTTCCATAAATGTTTTCTCCGACAAAATCGTTCGGAATCTATCACTTGGAATTAACTCTGGTGACAATTCACCACTTGCTAAATTAATTAAATCATCCTTTTGTGTTTCCGTTCGAATTTGTTGAACGAGTGGTACGTTAGGTAAGAACGATCCATCCTCCACGTACCTACCCCAGTTCGGTATTCGTTTATGTGAGACACCCCATATGTCTGTATTGACCCGTGTTCCGCTTCCCTTTTGCCGTTCTACTACTCCAAGTGATTTTAATTCTTCATACGCAGCTACTATTGTACTCCGGTTCACCTGTAATTCCTTTGCCAATATACGCTCAGAAGGTAACTTACTATCAGAAGGAAATTCACCTGAAGAAATGCCTCTTTCAATATAATCAGCAATTTGTTTATATACAGGTGTCTTATCTGCACGATTTGGTTTCCATTCCATCCTGTTGCCTCCTTTCAAAACGAACTATCCCTTATTCAAGTAATAATAGTATGAATCAGTCACATTTTCTTATCCTTAAATGAATATATCCAAAACGGTTCTTCCTCTAACCATTCAACTGTTTCTCGCACACCTTCTTCATACTCTCTTTTCAGTTCCGTTACTTTCGTCGCAAATTGAGATGCATGTGCTTCCAATGCCTCAAGCTTTTTTGGAACATACTCTTTCACTTCATTTTTAAAATGCGGAGGACCTATTTCTGCTTCATGATTATTTGAAAAAGCTACCGCATAAAATGTTGGCCTTTTATTTTCTGGAATATGAGCTAACGCCTCGGCTACCGCTTCCCCTGTTGCATCATGATCTGGATGAACTGCATATCCCGGATAAAAAGAAATGACTAACGAAGTATTCAATTCTTCCACACAGTTTTGTATGACACGTCTTAACTCTCCAGGAGTCTCAAATTCAAGAGTTTTATCACGGTATCCCATCATACGCAAATCTTTAATCCCTAAAATATTTGTAGCCCTCTTTAGTTCTTTTTCTCTTATTGCATATAATGATTCACGTGTTGCAAAAGAAGGATTTCCCATCGCTCTCCCCATTTCACCTAACGTTAAGCAAACATAAGTAAGCGGAACATTTCGCTGCGCATAAGCTAAAATTGTACCTGCCACGCAATACGACTCATCATCTGGATGCGGAAAAACAATTAAAACGTGACGTTCATTTTTTATCAAAATCATACTCCTCCATCCTATACAAACCTTTTCTTTCAAAATTATTAAATCACTACCGCATACCATGTTACCCCTACAAGTAGTACGAAAAGAAGGAGAATATAAATAGTTGATAAGTTTTTCACATTTCTCTTTGTAGACTTGCCATAATTCTCCTCGACATTTCGTGCTACTAGCACGGTGCCGAACAGCGATCCAATTACAATAATAACGACTAGTGAAATTGCAAAACTCATTGTATTTTCACCTCTCTACAGACAATCTATTTTAATAAAGAACTTTCTCTTTAAAACGTTGATAACATACTACCTTTCTTCTCTTATCATAATAGATGTTTGCAAAAAACGGACCAACCACTTTTGTGTTTTTTTGCTCATCCACTTTAAAAATAAAAAGCAACTGATCACTTAGGACCAGTTGCTTTTTCTACACGATAATTTTCATTTAAAATTAATTCGATTTAAAAGTTTAGTCTTTTCATAATGAAACATCGATTGAGATAACTCGAAAATTGTTCCATTTACAAGATACACTGTATTTTCAATAAGAAGCGCCGGATCACCTTCATTTAATTCTAAAAGCTGTGCATTTTCTTTATTTACTTTTTCACAACTAATAACTTTATCAGCAAAACCAATATTTAATCGTAAATCTTCAATGAAATAACTGTATACAGAGCTTAATGCTATTTCTTCGTTCAAATATGGAATAATATCCTTTTTGAAATAACTTACTTCAATAGAGAATGGTTTAGCATCTACAATTCTTAAGCGCTTCAAAAAATACAATCTAGCTCCGGCTTCGCATTGCATCCGCTTTGCTATCTCCTCGTCCGCATCTATTACTTCAAGCTCTAACACTTTCGTTTCAATATTTTGTGAAACAAGATTTTTCGTTAATCCACGTAAACTTCCTAAATTAATGTAATCTGTTACAGAAGTTTCGCGTAAAAACATGCCACTACCTTGCACTTGAAAAATATAACCTCTATTCACAAGCTGACTAATTACTTTACGTATCGTATTACGGCTTACTTCAAATCGATTCATCAACGCTTCTTCTGTAGGTAGTTTTTTCATTTCATTAAAAAGCCCATCTCGAATGTTTTGCTCTAACACATCTGCAATTTGTTTATACTTTGCACTCATACACTTTCTCCTAAAATACTCTTTTATCTGTTATAACTCTTCCCCTCTCGTTTCGATCACATGTTTGTACCAATGAAACGAAAGTTTCTTCTTACGTTTTAAGTTATCATTATGATCGACAAAAATAAAGCCATATTGCTTTTTATATCCATTTAACCAACTTAAAAGATCAATCACTGACCATGCATAATAACCTTTTAAATTAATCCCCTCTTCAATTGCACGCTTCATTACTTTTAAATGCTCTTCAATAAATTTAATTCTCGGAACATCTACAATTTCTCCGTCAATGATTGGATCTTCATCACCAAGTCCATTTTCCGTTACATACATCTTTATGTCACCGTAACGCGCTTTCAACATATGCAATCCATCTAAGAAACCTTCGGGAGATATTTCCCATCCCCATTTTGTATATATTTTATCATCCATTTTAACTGTTCGATAAAAACCATCAAAAGAAGGGTTACCTGGAGCAAGTGTTGAGCTTTCTCGAGAATGTTCCTCACTCTTTATATCCATATCGTATCTTTCTACTCGTATTGGTTGATAATAATTCAAGCCAATAAAATCATTTTCTTCTGCATTTTGTTTAATGATTTCTAATTCTTCAACCGTCCAATTAGGAGTCCACCTTTTTTCCTTTAATTGTTGTACAACATAAGACGGATACTCACCTTTTAAAACTGGATCATAATACCAATACGTTTCATATTCATTCGCATGATTTGCTGCTCGTATATTTTCTTTTTGATCATCCACACTATAAGCAGGTAAGAAAACATGTGTAATCCCAATCTCACCATATTGTTTCAGCTGCTTGTACACCGCAACTGTTTTCGCATGTGCATAAAATACATAATGAGTCGCTTGAAAATACTTTGGAACATCATTTTGGATTCCTGGTGGATGTGCACCTTTTAAATAACCTAATCCACAAAACATTACTGTCTCATTAAAAGTAATCCAATGCTTAACTCTGTCACCAAATGCCTTAAAACAAGTTTCTGCATATTTTACGAAAGCCTCTGCTGTTCTTTTATTCGTCCATCCACCATCTTTTTCTAACGGTAATGGTAAATCCCAATGATATAAAGTGACAAACGGCACAATCCCGTATTTTAAACATTCATCAATTAAGTTGTTATAAAATTCAATCCCTTTTTCATTTACCTCTCCATCTCCAGTCGGCAATATTCTCGCCCAAGAAATTGAAAAACGATACGATTCTAATCCCATCTCAGCCATTAAGCGAACATCTTCTTTATATCGATGATAATGATCCACAGCTACATCACCATTTGTTCCATTATATGTTTTACCAGGAATTTTTGAAAACTCATCCCAATTCGTAACACCTTTTCCATCTTCATTCCATGCACCTTCTACTTGATAAGAAGCTGAAGCAGCTCCAAATAAAAAATCATGTGGAAACCTCATAGTATATACCTCCATTTCATTACAACAAATTAAATTCATTGATACATATAAAATTTATAGGTACAAATTTTATATGTATGATTATATCTTATGTTTTTATTTTTTTCTATTATAAAAGTACAATTTCTATTGTTGGTTATTGGAAAATAAAAAGAAGCGATATATTTTATCGCTTCTTTTTCTCATCATCTTTATTCTTTTATCCCGCTATTTGCCGGGCAGTAAGACCCCCACTAATTAAAGTTTCACTTTATCAATGACTTATTCGCTCTTATAACTTCTTGATACAATAATGGTGACCACTTTTCATTTATGTAGTCTTGAATTATCCAACCTACTCTTGTAGGACTCTTTTGTTTTATATAGTTTGCAATTTCAGGATTTATATAAGAGGCATAGTAATATGGACTATTCCATGCTGTACCACCTGAAGACAAGCTTGTAAAATTAACATATAGGTGATTTAAATCCTCACTATTATTCATCGTTTCATTAATTATATCTTTAATAGATTTTACTTTCTCATCATAACTCACTTTATATTTATCTTGTACTGTTACATTTACATTTTGATTTACAGTTGTCGTAAACGTCTCATTATCTGGCCAATAAAAATTATTATATCCTCCAGATTCATTACTACCACTATATCTTTTTAGTAGTACAATTTTCCCACGAGCATCTCCAAGTTTTATATTTCCTTCTGTTTTTAAAAAGATCGGATCAACAAAATATTTTTTTTCAAACGTACTACTAAATGAATCTTCTGCCCCTTTCATATCCTCATACTCTTTTTTTAAAGACATAATAATTGTTTCACTCGGGTTATCTTTTAAAAATTGTTTCGCTTCATTTATGAATTCATGCAGTGTTACATAAAGATATAATGGCCCATGATGAAGAACTATCGTATTATCATCTGTTAAACGTCCTCTTATATCAAAAATGCGAGCTCCATGATCCATTTGATAGCGAAAATCATACTCTTGCGTCATTCCCCATACTTGCTTAATTGGATTTTGCAACTTGAACGTACCACTATCATGTGTTCCTGGAATTGAAATTCGTGCTAACGGGATGTTATCAGGTATAGGTTGCATCCATTTTGACCAATTTTCAAGATCATTAACAGAGCTAGCTGCAACTACTTGCTTATCATGTAAAGCAAATACAAATGTGATAAATATCATACTACATATGAATAATTTCAAAGTAAATTTCTTATTGCTCACTATTATTTCTCCTTTTTCTGTTTTATATTAAACTTATTGAATATGATATAAGCTAGTTCATAAAAAATAAATAATATTTTATCAATATGAAATATTGCATAGAAGTAAAGTTAAAAAATCATTCACATATACTGAATTAGAAAAATTTAAAGGAACTTCATCTGAAGTTCCTTTTGTTTATTTTATGTTCAATACATATGAACCATCTTTATTCTCATACTTATAGACATATAAATAATATTTACCTGGCTTTGCATTATAAGTTCCTTTAACTACATTCCCTTCATTTTCACCATATGCTACATAGTTGTTTAAATCTGATTCATGATGAAGTACCCATGTCATTCCAATGTTTTGTTCATTTAGTAGAGAAATTTTAATATTTTCGAGTGAGTCAATTTGGAAAGTAAATACATCTACTCTATCACTATTATGTAGTGTTCCTTTCACCGGTGTATGAAAGTTAACTTTATTTGCCTGTCTAGGCTCATTATTTGGTTCATTTTCTGTTACTTGTAACTCATTCCCACCGTTTGGTTTTCTTTGTTCATAACCTAAGTTTACTAGTATAGACTTCAAATCTGGTAAAACACCAATTTTATCTGCATATGGATCTTTAGATTTTGTTCCTGTGTTGCGGTTGCTTAATATTGCTCTTAGTTCACTTGGTCTATATGGTTGTCCTAAATTTTCTTTAGCAATACTTTGTACTAAAGCCGCTGCTCCTGCGATAATGGGTGAAGCACTAGATGTTCCACTAAAGCTTGAAGTATAAAGATTTACAGCACTTCGACTTTGCTCGGCTGTAGTTGTATCTACATTTTCTCCCCACCCGTACACATCAATCCGACTTCCATAATTTGAAAACCACATACGCTCATGAGGGAAAGATGAAGAACCCGCGCCTACCATAATTGCACCTGAATCTTTAAAATCTTTACTATTACGATTTAAGACTTGTTTACCATTTCTATCTTTAAATTGATCTAAATCATTCCACCCATTTGCTCCAGCTTCTATAATGACAACACCTTTATCTGTACCAGCACGAATCGCATCAAAGATATCTGGTTGTATTTCAACAGGTAAATATTTATCACCATATCCATCAAAGGAAGCTTGTGCCTCTAATAATAAAACATCCCCAGCTTCTAACTGATTTACAGCACTTAATATTGCATCAGCTGTATTATACTGTCCGTTATCTCTTATTTGAGAAATCACTTTCGCTTTCGCTTTTGGCGCAATCCCAATATTCCCAACCTCATTATCCTCAGAGGATACAATCCCTAGTACAGACGTTCCATGTCCAACATGCTGATCTATATTTCTTCCAGACATTAATTCAATATTTTGATGTATTAAATCCTCATGATTTAATAGCCATCCATATTCCATATCAACAAAGGTTATATCGCCTCCATTACCACCTTGGACTCCCCAGGCAAAAGGCGCATTAATACCGTATGGTGCCGCATCAAGGTAACCTTGTTTTTTATATCTAGGATTGTTATTAGGATCAAAAGATACACTTAATGGTTGTACTTCCGGTGGCGTTATTTTTTCTTGTTTCTTCACATACACATCTTCTATTAAAGAAGATGTCTTTAACTTATCTACTAGTTCTTCTTCCTGCTCACCATTTTGAGTTTGAAGAATATAGTAGTTTAATAAACTTGTAGATACATTATTAGGTGCTTTCACTTCAAGGTTTTGTATTTGTTCCGGGCTTACAGATGTGAATAAACGAGTGAATGTTACCTCTGGATATTCTGCAAAAAAATCTTCTAGTACTTTATCGTTCGTTTGAGATTGTATTTGTTTTTCAATACCATCTTCATATGGAAATTTCAAATCCGCTCTGAATTTTACAATGATTTGCTTATCTGTTTCTTGTTCTATCCCTAATTTACTCTGCTGTTCTACAGAATCAGCATTTACAATATTGACAGTGTCCCCTATTCCTAAAAATGTTGAAATAATTACAGCTGAAACAGATATTCTTTTAAATACATTCATTACATCACTCCTCAAATTAATAAACAATAAATTATTATATTAATCTATAATAATTTAATTTCTATAACATATAAAGTTACCTTTCTACCAATTAGATTATAGTAATCAGCACTATGAACTTCAATGTATTTTTATATGCAATATTTCATATTCAAGCTCTATATTGCATTTATAAAAAACTTATAATGATTATTTATTTCATATGTGCTAATATACTTACATTAAAATATTATGTGTAAACATTCTGAACTACATTACTTAACCGTTTGCCTTAATTTTTTCTAGGAGGATTTACAATGAAATTATTAAAAATAAAACATATAATCCCTTTATCTGCAGCTGCAATTACATTCGTATGTCATCAAAGTACAGCTGAAGCTTCTACCATTCATACAGTAAAAAAGAATGATACACTTTGGGGCATTAGTAAACAATACGGAGTTTCAATACAATCCATTAAACAGGCTAATAATAAAGGAAACGATCAAACTTTTATTGGTGAACAGTTAAATATTCCAGATTCCACGAACTCAAATGAAATCTCTGCTCGTCAAAATGCTAGACCTGCGAACATTTCTGGACAAATTATTTATCAAGTACAACAGGGAGATTCATTAGAAACGATAGCAAAGCGTTACAATGTTACCGTTCAATCTATACAACAAATTAACAATATAGCCGGAAACAAGCTTTATACAGGACAACATTTAAAAATTAACTCAAGCATTTCAGAAAAAGAAAAAGACTTAATGGCACGCTTAGTTACCGCTGAAGCAGGTGGCGAATCCTATAAAGGAAAAGTGGCTGTAGCAAAAGTTATTCTAAATCGTGTAAATGCAAAAGGTTTTCCAAATACAATAACAGGCGTTATTTATGAACCTATTAAATACGGATATGCCTTTACTCCTATTACAGATGGAAGAATTAATCAGCCTGCAAGCCCAGAAGCAAAAATGGCAGTAGAAGAAGCTATCTCCACAAATGGAATACATTCTGATTGGCTTTATTTTTACAATCCAAAAACGTCAACAGACAAATGGATTACGACACGCCAAACAGTAGCAGTAATCGGTAACCATGTGTTTGCTAAATAAGATTTAAAACCATTAACAGACCTCTTCACTTAAAAGGTCTGTTTTTTATATGTTAGATTTTATTAATCATAGGACATAGTGATCATTTAAAAATACTTCTTCTTTCAAATAAAAACATTTGTGTTTACTCCTCCACTCGGAGAAATAAAAAAAGCATCTAAATCAAAAACTCCCTCTTTATTAATAAAATCTATTTCTTAACTTCATAAAATTGTTATACACTAGAAAAATAAAAACAAACTATTCGTTAGCAGGTGAAAGAATATGTATGATGTTACAATTATCGGCGCTGGAGTAAGTAGCATTTTTATAGCTTATTCACTAGCTAAAAGTAACAAAAAAGTTTTAATTCTTGATAAAGGTAAAGCGCTAGAAGATCGTCATTGTCCTTTAGACGAAGGAAAAGCATGTACTTGTACTACATGCGATAAATATTTTGGGTTTGGCGGTTTAGGAAAATCTGAAGGGAAATTTAATTATACAAACGGATTTGGCGGCGAACTTGAGCAAAAAGTCGGTAAAGAAGGCTTTATACAACTCATGGCTGAAGTAGATGAAATTCTATGTCAGTTCGGAGGAAGTTCTGTTTCGAAATATTCTACAGAAAATCCAACTCTCAATAAGAGAGCTGAAGCGTGTGGCTTACAAATGCTAACAACAGAAGTAAGACATCTTGGCACTACCCTTTCAAGTGAGATTTTTCAGCAACTCTATGAATTTTTACTTACGAAAATAAATATACAATTTCATATAGATGTGCAACATATTATGAAACAGAAAGATCATTTTACAATAGAGACAAATGAAGGAACAGTTAAATCTAAGCAACTAGTATTTGCAACTGGACGTTCCGGAGCGGATTGGTTAAAAGAAATGTGCACTTCTCTCAATATTTCTCAGGAGCAAACTCGTGTAGATTTAGGTATTCGAGTAGAGATGAAAGAACACCAATTACGTTCTATATTAAAAGATACATTTGAGACTAAACTTTCTTATGAGCATGAACACTTCACAGCAACTACGTACTGCATGAATCCAAAAGGACGCATCATTAGAAAGTACGAAGAAGGTTTAGTTATGCCTGACGGTCAAAATTTTCGAGAGAAAGGAACTGGCACACCTAACTTAAATTTCACTTTATTTATCCCGCGCTATTTTTCAACTCTCAAAGAAGCTAATATATACGCAAGTTCAATTATTAAAAACATTAACCAAGGAAGAGATCGAATTGTTATACAGCGCTTAGAGGATTTACTAAATAAACAACCTACAACAGAGAACGACATAAAACATAACCGTATACAACCTACACTACAAGGAGATTATGGAGATTTAAATACAGAAATTCCTCCATTCTATATTGAAGGACTTAAAGGATTTTTATTACGCTTAGAACAATTCATCCAAGAACCGATCGATACAGATACTTTATTATACGGAATTGACGGAAAATTCTATGCTCCTACGATAAAAATCAATAACCATTTTGAAACAAGTATGCATGGACTATTTTTAGTTGGAGATTGTTCAGGCGTCACTCATTCATTATCTCAAGCTGCTGCAAGTGGGTTGTATGTCGGAAAATATTTATCTCACATTTAATTTCTTTCATTAAGATTACAATCAAATATTTTAACTTCCATAGTAATAGCTTACTAACAATTCTGCCGCAAAGAATCCGAGTTTTATGAGATACATATTTAACATAACCATTGACATTCAATTCTAACAAATTGAATGTCAACAGGTTTAAAAGCCTCTATTCATTTCCCTTTTCATTTGTTCGATATTTTGTAACATCATCATAGTGTTTAATATGTTAGGATGTCTATAAGTATTTTTTACTACAACTATGACTTTTTCTGCTCTGTTTCTAAAAAATAGATTTATGCTTTAAAATTCCTCATTGTACGTATATGAATACTTCACATTATTACCTTTAGAAAACATAAGCTAAATGTTTCATTATACTCTAATAGTTATAAAAATATAACATATAACACGAGTTAAATAAATTGTATAAAGAAGGTATAAAAATGAAAAATAAAATCAATTTACAAATGAAAAATATAAGCTTTGTTTTAATAATTGCTATGGCAGTATGGTTAAAAACATACCTTATTACAAGATTCAGTTTTGATTTAAAAATTGAGTCTTCTACACAAGAGCTTATTTTGTTTATTAGCCCTCTCGCAGCATCATTAGCATTTGTCGGATTAGCATTATTTGCAACCGGTGAAAAGAGAAATTATATCGCGCTATGTATTAATTTCTTATTAACAATCGTACTTGTTGGGAATGTAATGTTCTATGATTTTTATAGCGATTTCGTTACGTTACCAGTACTTGGGCAAACATCAAACTTTGGCCAATTAGGCGGCAGTATTATAGAAATATTGAACTACAAAATTATACTCGCATTCGTAGACATTATTTTCTTCTTTATTTTATTGAAGAAGAAATCAATTGTCTTCCAAACAGGACGTGTAACTCATCCGGCACGCCTCGTATATTTTCTTTTAACGATTGGTGTATTTTTTGCAAATCTACATCTTGCAGAAAAAGAGCGACCTGAACTATTAACGAGATCATTCGACCGAGTTATGCTTGTTAAAAATTTAGGACTATACACTCATCAAATATATGATTTAACACTACAAGTAAAAGCAGGATCACAAAAAGCACTTGCTGATAGCAGTAAATTACAAGAAACAGAAAACTACGTAAAGGCAAACCAAAGTGAACCGAATCCTAACATGTTTGGTACAGCGAAAGGAAAAAACGTAATTGTCGTTACTCTTGAATCCCTGCAAACCTTCTTAATAGGCGCATCAGTTAACGGGCAAGAAGTTACACCATTTTTGAATCAATTCATAAATGAAAGCTATTACTTCGATAACTTTTTCCACCAAACTGGGCAAGGAAAAACATCCGATTCTGAATTTCTAATTGATACGTCGTTATATCCATTAAATCGAGGAGCTGTATTTTTCACACACGGTAACAATGATTATACTGCGACTCCAGAAATTTTACGTCAGCAAGGTTATTTCACTTCTGTATTCCATGCGAATAACGCAACATTTTGGAATCGTAACATTATGTACTCTGCTCTTGGTTATGATCGTTACTATAACGAACTTGATTACAAAATTACGCCCGAAACAAATTTAAATTGGGGATTAAAAGATATCGAATACTTTGATCAATCTGTAGATATATTAAAAACTGTTGATCAACCATTTTACGCTCGTTTCCTTACGCTAACGAACCATTATCCATTTACGTATGATGAAGATACAAAATTCATTGAACCATACAACTCTGGTAATGGCGTATTTGATCGTTATATCGTAACAGCACGTTACTTAGACGAATCCATCAAAAAATTTATTGAGCGTTTAAAAGCCGAGGGAATGTATGATGATTCTATTATTGTATTGTATGGTGATCATTATGGTATTTCTGAAAAACATAATCGTGCAATGGCACAGTTTTTAGAAAAAGATCAAATAACAGAATTTGATACTTTAAATTTACAACGCACACCTTTATATATTCATATACCTGGCCAAAAAGAAGGTCAAACGATTTCAAAGCCTACAGGACAAATCGATATGAAACCTACTATTCTAAATTTACTTGGGATTGATACTAGGAACGATATTCGTTTTGGCCATGATATGTTTTCAGATGAATATACCGGATTTGTTGTTTTACGTGATGGTAGCTTTATTACAGACAAGTATGCATACACAAACAACACTTTCTACGACCGCATAACAGGGGAAATTGTGGATTTACCAAAAAAAGAAGCACAAGCACTCATTAACCGTGCACAAAATGAATTACGAATGTCTGACAAAATTATTGAAGGTGATTTATTACGTTTCTCAGAAAGTAATAAAATTAAAACTGGCGAAGTACAAACTAAAATTAAAGAAACTGAAAAATAATTTAAATATGAAAAGGGAGCAACTCATTACAGTTGCTCCCTTTTACTCTCTTATAACATATGATGCAATGTCGTATAAGAACTTTTATTCTACGCTTGTTTCCAAAGTTACATCTGTATAAGTATGATTGTCACCTATATTTAAAATTACTTCACATTGACGTAATCTCAATTCAAAGAGCTTGATAGAATCATGATAGACTTCAGGATTTGATTTCATTTTATGTAACATCTCTTGTTTTTCTTGTATTTCCAAATGAGTGTTTTCTACAGCTTGTTTCAAGGAGTTAAATGGATTCCTAAAGAATATATGAATATCCCTCTCTTGCGTGTTCTCAAATAGCTCAAATTGCAAGAAAAACTTCCTCATAATAGAAGCTGTTACCTCGGTATAATCCTCATTTTCAACATACTGTTTATATTTGTTATATAGCATAGTTTTGTTTTTAGGAAGAACCCCAAATAATTTACCGGCACTTTTCAGTAAAAATTGTGCTGGCGTAAATCGACGTAAAATATTTACTTCATCCATTTGTATTCTAGTCGTCATTCTGTCAGTATCTCTGCGCCAGTCATCAAGCACTTTAAAATCACATGCTAACTGTATTCGATTTTCTCCAAATAAAGAATTAAGTCCTTCACTAAGTTCTTCTAGGTACGATTGACTTTGAAGGAGCTCATTATTAGAAGTTGCAATCCAATTTTGCATAGAAAGAGCAAGATTAGGTAATACCGTTTGTTCTAGGTATTTATGCACTCTTTCATTCATTGCTTTATTTAGTTCCGTATCCATATGCCCGAAATTACTTTCTTCACTAATTAAATCCGAACACCCTTGTAATATCTTCGGAATATTTTCAGTAAGATCATTCGTAATTTCAGTTTTCATTGTACGATATGATTGTGTAATAAAATGAATTTTTTCCTTCTCAAAAGCAGTAAGATTATTAGTACTACCATTTAGTTTCACTAGTATATCTTCATTCCAATTAATCGCATCCACTAAATTATTTTCTTTCTCAACGCGTTTATCTAAAAGATATGTAATTGTTTTTCGGATGAAAAACAATAGCTTTTCAGTACGTTCTACATCAATATCTTTATGATTACAGTTAAAATGAATAAACTCCGTTAACTCATTTAATTGTTGACTACTTGTATATAGCGAAGAATAAGGGAAAATTCTCGCATGCGGGAAATATGTGTTTATTCTAGCTTGCGTATCATATAATACTCTTTTCACTTCTGCTTCACTGTATATGTTATCGATTTTATTTAATAAGAAATGAATTTGTAAATTTGGTGTATGTTCTTGAATGCTTAATAGAATGTCACGTTCTTTGTCAGTAAAAGGTGAATCCGCATTCAATACGAATAGTAATTCGTCTACGGAATTTAAATATTCAAATATCTCATCCCTAGTGTCGTTATTTCTATTAAATCCAGGTGTAACTACAAATGTAAGTTTATTTTCACTTAAAAATCTGCATGGTAATTTAAATTCCACACATGCTCTATCTCTATATGTTTGATGGTGTTGAGACATCATATTATGGTAATCAGAGACATCTTCCGTTGTTGTAATTGCAGAGTCTGTTATGGCGTTAATTTCTGTATGAGCATCATTTTTTAAAACTACTACATTTGAAATTGATTTTTCTACTATATTTTCTCCTAATATAGAGTTAATAAATGTAGTTTTTCCGTTCCCTGAAGTTCCTGTTACTAAAATGCGGTTTGTGCTTAAATCTGCGAGTTCGCCAACTAACCATCTAAATCGGTGACCCATTTCTATATTATGCTCTTGTGCCCACTCTGTAATAGATTCAAAAAGATGCAAACTATACTCTAAGCCATTCACATGATTAATAGAATATAACAACAGGTTTTCCGCATGTTTTATATTTGCTGAATCTATTTTAGAAGGGAAAATCTCATCCCATGCCAATACAGCTGCTGATGGAAATACAGCATAAGATGGATTGACTACCTTTAACCAATTTGTTAACAAGTTTGGAATGATGTCGTGCAATTGTGTAAGCATATATTGACCTTGAATTAATTCAAAGTACGTTTCTTCGTAAAGAGAAGAAATTTTGTTCCATATATCGGACGAATGTATTTCAATATGTAAGAAAAATTCATTTATTGTATTAAGCCATAATAAGTAATTTTGTTCATTTTTATAACTATTCCAAAGTGATGAAACCATTTGCGTAAATTGTACTTGATCTACATTATTTAACGTAACTAATACTTCATAGAAATAATCTGGTGAAATATGTTTAGTGAATCCTTTATCAATATATCCTTTTAAAACCTCAAACCACGGATAAGATTCTGTTCGAATTAACTCATTCACAGCAAGCTCTACTGCACTATCAAAATCTTGCTGCTCCTCATAAAAAGAACGGGCAATTTTTGTGACATTCGGGTAATCGGGATTTAAAGAAACCGCTTCTTTAATAACAGAGAAAGCGGAATCAAAATTATTTTGCTCTATGTAAAGAGAAAGTAATTGTAATCCAATTTCGGTCATCAATATTTTATTATCAGTAGTAATAGAAGTATACACATTTTCAGCAACTGATAATTGATTCAGTTCGAAATAAGCATCCGCAATATTTTTTTGTGCCCACGGCGCTAATTCATTACTAACTTTTTCCCATTTAAAAATAGCAGCTTCAAAATCTTGATGACGATAATAAAACTCACCTTGTGCAAAACGAATATAAGATCCATCAGAAATCTCATTTCTTTCTTCGTTTACATAAACTTCCCCAAGTACGTCAAGAGGTGGTTTTGTTTCATTCTCCATTAGGAATGTTTCATAATACATCTTTTTTATTAATTGTTTTTCTACTCTCATCTTTTCCCCCACTATATCTTGAAAATACATTTTTAAGATATGTCAATACTTTTTGTATGTATGCTTTTTATCTTAACAAAGAATATCTTTTGGAAAATTTCATTTTCCTTTCATTTTTCAAGTAAGATTGAATTTTTATGAGAAAAGTTTCAGTTTTTTTTCAATTTCCTTTCAGTTTTGAAACAGCATTAAATGTTCCTAATAACCTAATAACACTATAATCTCTCGCATTATATTATCAGGAAAAACCTATATAAACCATATTATAAAAACAATTTATAACGAATATATATGCAAAACTCCTTTCACTAATAAATGAAAAAAATTATTATCATACATTTCTCACATTGTTTTTCTTTGAAATATTTCAGTAAGTACAGAATTAAATTCCATTAACCTATATAAATAACTAGTCCAAAAAAAACCTATATGCATATCATGTTATAGTAAAGAATTCAGGAAATCCTAAAAGGAGGCATTTTCATGTTTGAAGATAAATCTAAAATAAACTACCCATATGAATTTACTGAAACTACAACAATCCCGCTAAAAAATCCCATCAATAAAAACTTCAAAAACGGCTCTGGCACACATACTTTCCCAATTAAAAAACACTATAAAGAACAGGTGTTATATACAGAAAAAATTAATAATAATAAAAACAAATAACCTTATAGGCCCTTATAACAATTAATCAAATAAGAATCTATATTAGACCTTGTATAGTTATAGGTAATAAATAAATCTTTCTTATACAACTCATGTACTTTTAAAAAGTGCTGATATACAGCGCTTTTTTATACATAGTGTACAGAGATAATAAAGTTGTTTTAAACGACTTTATTATCTTATTCAACAATTGGATCAGATTGTGAAATAAGAAAGGACTCTTGAGGATCATTCTTGAAATTGTAAGTTATTCCTTTAAAGGGAAAATCGGAGTTAAGATTACACGGTAGAATCATGAAAGGGGTATTCCTGTATGTTACCAATGGATAAACCTGGACAAATTGTTATTATGAACGGTACTCCTAGATCTGGGAAATCCAGCATCGCCACTATAATCCAGAGCACGTTTAAAGGTGTGTGGATGAACTTAGGAGTAGATGCGTTCATGCAAATGACCCCAGAACGCTATCAGCCAGGTATTGGGTTACGTCCTGGTGGCGAGCGACCCGATATTGAACCCTTGGTTATACTTATGTATAAAGCCATGTATGAGTCTATCGCTGCACACAGTCGTTTAGGGATAAACGTCGTAGTTGATGTTGGTCATCATGACAATTATTCCGTCTCACGGAGAATTCTGCCCGAATGTGCACGGATACTAAAGGAACTGCCCGTTATGTTTGTGGGAGTACATTGTCCAATTGAAATTATTATGCAACGACGGATAGAAACATGGAAAGTTAGTTACTCAGAAGATGGTTCAATCCCATTACCAGTAAAACTATGGCAAGAGTACGTCCATGAGCCCGGTATTTATGACTTAGAAATCGATACTTCAGTACTAAAACCTGAAGAGTGTGCTAATTTAATTCGCTTGAGGCTTGAAAATGGGCCACCCCCGACAGCATTTCAATTAATTGAACACATGGGAACTGGCTAATGCTTTGTTATGGCATGGATTACAGCATAAACCCCGGTTTTTCTATGAATCAGGTAATTATTTCACTCTGATATTGTAGATTAATCTTTCATTAAAGGCGCTATTGTTGAATAAACCTTAGATTTTCAAACGACTTTATTGTTATATTTTTGAGTACAATGAAATATCTTATATCGAAAATTAAACAACTATATTTTAACCCCGTCCTAGATTTAGAACGGGGTTATGCTTGTTTTAGGCTTTAAAATTTAATAGCTTTATTGTCTTTTTACACATAGATAATAGAAGAACAAAAGAGGTATGGATATTTTCCACACCTTTTTTGTTCTTTACTATTTATAAATGGAGTACGTCCATGTTTATTTCACCTAATGGTACTTTAATGGGCCTTCTAGAGGTCATTGGATTGAATTTATATCCCTTCCAATCCCTATTATTGCTCTATTATATATATTTGAAAATTTACTAAACGTTGTTTCAAAGCTACTTAGTTTTCATAAAATATTTTTTGTTTTCGCTGGAATGGATAGGATTTAATCTCATCTGTATCTAAATTTTCATGAAATAAATGAATAGCTATAATTTGTCTACAATCGTAAGTATGATAATAATATGTTCCAGACTCCATACACATTACGCTTGTATAAATGGTATTATCTAATGCACCTTCTTCTGTTATTACTCCGCCTTTAGGAACCTCGCAATTTGATAAGATATGAAATAGGGCCGATACTCCCTCTTCTTCACTATCTATACCTTGAATGTTTTGTTTACCATATGCTGCTCGCACAAACCTTGATGGCGGGGTGAAATCACCTGGAAGTCCCATTGAGCCTGAGCCCTGACCAAAAGCACTTAATGGTAAGTTACTCCACTCAGTTGGCGCGAATGGCTGCGATTTAAGGCCAATATATTGTCTTAAATTTTGCAAATGCCAATTAAACTCCGGACTATTCGTCATCACTCCCAGTGGGTTATCATACATTTTTAACCCTTCATTTGTCGGCTCCAGTACAATACAATCTCCCCATTTATCCGCTAAAATCCAATGGAGCGGTGGCGTAAGTCCTAAATCCGGTAATGGTATATCCAAAAAGGTAAGGCTATCTACAGATTTCTTTAACTCTTTGACAGAATTGAATTGCGTGAGACTCCAAGTTACAAAATCAAATGGAGCTAAATTCGTATTGTTGTCATCTATGCTTTGACTATAAGTAGCGAATCCTGGAAAATAGAGTGTTGCACATGTCATACCTGCTTCATTTACTCCGTCCGCCATAATGATCCTTCCTTGATGATTAATTCCCATTCCAACCGTAGCATGTTTCGTATTAATGATTTCACCAGTTATATTATTCCACTGGTAATGTCGAGGAATAATTATTACTTCTTGATTCATATCTAATGTGAAGTCCATCGTTCTTGCAAAAAGGTGCTGACCGTTTTTTGTTTGTAATGTCAAACTAGTACACATAAAGAACACCCCATTTTATGGTTTTATCTACACTTTACATAATTCTGATAAAACTGTAAATTAAAAACCTCTTTCTTCACAAAAAAATGAGAAAACACATATAATTTATAAATGGGTTAAGTTTATAAATAAATTTTAAAAAAGGAGCGACTTGTTACTATCGCTCCTTTTTTTCTCTCTATATTTTATTAAAATAACCATGATTCATTTTTTCTCTATGGACAGTATCCCTACATAACCCTCTTAAACATTTTCTCCAGCTCATAAGTAGAATGATGCACAAGAATTGGTCTTCCGTGCGGGCATGTGTATGGGTTTGTTGTTGTACGTAGTTCTTCCAGTAAAGCAAATATTTGATCGTTCGTTAAATATTGATTTGCTTTAATGGACGCTTTACAGCTCATCATGATGGCTGCTTCTTCACGTAATTTTTTAATATCAACTTTTTTTAGTTTGACGACTTGTTCCATCATTTCGTCGATAATTTCTGTTTCTTGTCCTTTTGGGAACCACGTTGGATGTGAGCGGACGATAAAGGATTGATGTCCGAATTGTTCTAAGAACAGTCCAACTTTTTTCAGTTCTTCTAGTTGCTCTTCGACACGTAAAAATTCGGTAAGAGATAAATCGATACGGTACGGTACAAGTAGCTCTTGTACTTCTTGTGCTACTCTTCCTACTTTATCGCGGAAGTATTCATAATTAATACGTTCCTGCGCGGCATGCTGGTCAATCATATATAAGCCTTTATCATTTTGGGCGAAAATATATGTTCCATGCATTTGTCCAATTGGATAAAGCGGTGGTAAGTCATTACCGTTCATTTCAATCTCTTCTATTTCCTGAACTTCTTCTTCCAATTCCTCTAATTCAAAGTCTTCATCGTTACTGTTCCACGGTTTCTCTTCTCGAAGCGGTTCTTCTATTATCGGTTTAGTAGATGGCTGCCAACTCTGTTCTTCTCTTACGAGCGATTGTGGTGGCTGCCATTCTTGCTTCGGTGGTTGCCACAGTTGTGCTGGCTGTTTCACTGCCAGTGGTTCTTCTCGTTTTTCATCCATGCCCGTCGGTAAAATGATGTCCGGCATAGATGGCTCTTTCGGCTTCGCATGCTCAAACTTGAACTGTTCTTGCACACTTTCATCTTTTTCTTTTTTCTTCGTTGTTACACCTGCATCTGGGATGAGCTGTATTTTTTTAAATGCTGCTTGCAATGTTTCTTCGATAAGCTTTAGCAATTCTTGTTCTTTACTAAAACGAACTTCTAATTTCGCAGGATGTACGTTAACGTCAACAAGCATTGGATCCATTTCAATCGATAAGAAGCCAATTGGGTATCGTCCGACTGGCAATAATGTATGGTATCCTTGCTGAACGGCTTTCATTAATACGAAATTTCGAACATAGCGACCATTTACGATCGTTGACATATAATTTCGAGATGCTCTCGTTACTTCTGGTAATGTTACATAACCTTTAATTGTGAAATCTAAAGATTCAGCTTCAATTGGAATAAGCTTCTTCGCAACTTGAATGCTGTAAATTGATGCAAGTACTTGTCTTACATCACCATTCCCTGATGTATGAAGCAATTTCTTTTCGTTATGAAACAGCTTTAACGATACTTCTGGATGTGACATTGCGATACGATACACGATATCTGTAATATTCCCAAGCTCTGTATGAATGGTTTTCATATATTTAAGACGCGCTGGTGTATTAAAGAATAAGTTTTGTACTGTAATATCTGTTCCTTTTCGGCTCGCTGTTTTCTCCTGCTTTATAATGTCTCCACCTTTAATCATAAGGTGCGTACCAGGCGCATCACCTGTGCTAGTGATTAATTCTAATTCACTAACTGAGGCAATACTCGGCAATGCCTCACCACGGAAACCGAGTGTTCTAATACGAAACAGATCGTTCTCATCTTTAATTTTGCTCGTTGCATGTCGTTCAAAAGCGACAATACAATCTTCTTCTGCAATGCCATCCCCATTATCAATGATGCGAATTTTTGATAAACCAGCTTCTTCTAAGTGGATTTCAATAGATGTACTATTCGCATCGATAGAATTTTCCACAAGTTCTTTTACGACTGAGGCAGGGCGCTCTACTACTTCCCCTGCCGCAATTAAGTTAGAGAGTTGGTCATCGAGTTTGCGAATTTTCCCCATCTACTTACTCATCCTTTCTTTAACTTTTTCTGCAAGCGATACAGTTCGTTCATCGCCTCTAAAGGTGTCATATCAAGTAAATCAATTTTTTTGATTTGCGTAAGTACTGCCGTTTCTTTTGCATCTAAAACTGGCTTGTCTTGTTTTTTCGAAGACTGTTCTCCACCAAAGAATGATAGTTGCGATTCTTCCTCAGTCTCTACTTTCGTCTCTTGTATTTCTGCTGGTTCTTCTTTTACAACAACTGGTTCTGGAGCAACTTCTTGTACTTTCACTTCTGTACGCTTTGGAATAATAATTTCTTCTTGTCCTTCTAGTTGTGCTAACACTTCTTTCGCACGAGCGATTAAGCTATCTGGGAGCTCCGCAAGTTGCGCAACGTGAATTCCGTAACTTTTATCAGCTGCTCCATCTTGAATTTTATGAAGGAATACTACTTTTCCGTTCTCTTCAATAGCTGAAACGTGTACATTCTTCAATTGACCTAAACTTTCTTCTAGCACCGTCAATTCATGATAATGCGTAGAGAATAACGTTTTCGCCCCAATTTGGTCATGAATATGTTCAATGATTGCTTGTGCAAGTGCCATACCATCATACGTAGATGTACCCCGTCCAATTTCATCGAATAAAATTAAACTTCTTTCTGATGCATTTGCAATTGCATTTTTTGCTTCTAACATTTCAACCATAAATGTACTTTGACCTGAAATTAAATCATCCGCTGCACCAATTCTCGTAAAGATTTGATCGAATACAGGTAATACCGCTTCTGTTGCTGGTACGAAACAACCAATCTGTGACATAACAGTTACAAGTGCTAATTGTCTCATATACGTACTTTTACCAGACATGTTCGGTCCTGTAATTAAAAAGACATCCATCTTCTCCGGCATAATACAATCATTCGGTACATACAATTTCCCGTTCAATACTTTTTCAACGACAGGATGACGACCATCTTTAATAAAGATTTCGCGCTTAGTTGTTAAAACAGGTTTTACAAACTGTTCTTCTTCACTAACTGTCGCAAAACTTTGCAGTACGTCTAGTTCACTAATTACTTTCGCTAAATGCTGTAATTTCGGAATGAATACTTTTACTTCTTCGCGAAGCGCTGTAAATAAATCGTATTCTAATTGTACAATTTTTTCTTCTGCTTCTAAGATTAACGTTTCTTTTTCTTTCAGCTCATCTGTTATGAAACGTTCAGCATTAGCAAGTGTTTGTTTACGCTCATAGCGGCCTTCTGGAAGTGCTGCAAGGTTCGCTTTCGTTACTTCAATGTAATAGCCGAAAATTCGGTTGTACCCAATTTTTAATGATTTAACTCCTGTAATATCACGCTCTCGTTTTTCAAGCTCAGCGATCCACGTTTTTCCGTTTTTACTAACGTAACGATATTGATCAAGCTTGTCATTATAACCGTCTTTAATAATATCTCCATCTTTAATAGAAAGCGGTGGGTTTTCTTGAATACTTCTTCCTAGTAATTCAGTTAGGCTCTCACATGGATCCGCACCTTGAATTAACCTTGCTGCATACGCATTATCTAACAAACTAATCGCTTCTAAAATAGCTGGTACTTGAAGTAAAGATCGTCTTAACTGTAATAAGTCCCGTGCATTCACATTACCAAATGCAACTTTCCCTGCTAAACGTTCTAAATCATATACTTCTTTTAATTTTTCTTTTAAATCTTCACGTAAGAAGTAATCATTTACAAATGTTTCAACCATTTCTAAACGCTCTTCCACTTTTTCTTTCTGAATAAGTGGACGTTCCATCCACTGTTTTAACATACGACCACCCATAGCTGTTTTCGTTTTATCTAATAGCCATAATAATGATCCTGTTTTTTCTTTCGTTCGAAGTGTTTCTGTCAGCTCTAAATTTCGCTTTGAATGCACATCAATTTTCATAAACTGGTTCGTATAATAAATTTCCACTGGTTGCAAATGGTCTAACGAACGTTTTTGCGTTCTTATCACATAGTTAAATAAGCGTCCAACTGCTTTAATTAACTTTGCTTGCGAAACGTTTTTCACAAGATGTTCTAATCCCTCTGGAATCGATGTTGCATCTTCATACGAAATCGTCATTTTTAATGTTGCAGTTAACTTATTTAATTCATCTTTTGAAAATGTAGAATCTACAACAATTTCTTTTGAACCAGTTGCATACACTTCTAATAAAATATCTTCTACTGAACCTGTTAACAACGTTACTGTATTTTGTCCAGTCGTTAAATCATTACAAGCTAAAGCATACGATCCATCTTCAAAATGTGTTAATGCTGCTAAGAAGTTATTTTCTTTCTCATCAATCGTACGCCCTTCCATCATCGTTCCTGGCGTAATGAGTTGTACGACTTCACGTCGCACTACACCTTTAGCTGTTTTTGGATCTTCCACTTGCTCACAAACAGCTACTTTATATCCTTTTTCAACAAGTTGTTCAATATAATTTTTAGCTGCATGATGCGGTACACCACACATCGGTATACGATCACTACTACCACCATCTCGGCTCGTTAATGTAATTTCAAGTTCATGAGCTGCTTTAACCGCATCTTCAAAGAACATTTCATAAAAATCACCTAATCGGAAAAATAAAAAGGCATCTTGATAGTCTGCCTTAACCTTTAAATATTGCTGTATCATAGGGGTATATTGCGTCATACTTATCCTCCGTAATTCTTACATAGTAATCAATTTTCATATATGTCACACTTCACGGACATCCATATCTCCTATTTCAGGAGTCTTTCTTCATTATAGCACATTTCATAAAGAATCATGTTCATTCACGTATTACTTATGTAAAGTAAAAAGCTAGGAAGAACTTCTCCCTAGCTTTCTATTACTCTTCTTCTGCATCAACGATAAAGTTCGGATCTAATTCTTCAAACTCATCATCATCGATTTGGAAATCTTCGTCTGATTCTACACACCCTTCAGGATTTACACTTACACAAATTTTCGTTTCTCCAACTACTTCTGTTACAAATTCACGTTCTACAGTCACAACAATTTTATTACCATTTGGTGATACAAGAGCTTCTAAACAATTTGGTGGCTGAATGACACGAGCAATAATTTCTAAATCATCACCAGAAAAGTTTTTATCACGATACCCAATACTCACTTCATCAGTGTAGTTCACACGTTCTGTTACAACTTCTGTCTTTGTATTACCATCAAACGAATACCAAGTGTTCACATCATAGAAACCTTCAATTTCCACATGCTTTCCATTCTTTCTTGCTTCGTACGAGTGGTTAATTACCCAGCACCCTAAAATACTTGTTGGCTCATTATTCGATTCACATGTATGCGTTGACTTTGTATACTTACGTCCTTTTCCAACCACTGCTTTTGTAATAATCTCTCTAAATTCGGACATTCGTAACCCTCCTCAATCACTATTCACTTAATCATATGCGTGACAATAGCGGAATGTGTCATTCTTTTTTCGAGAAGAACTTACGTTTAACCCACTAAAAAAAGAGATGTCAATTCGACATCTCTTTAACAACCACAATTTCCTTTTTTACTTTCTACCTCTGCGCCCGTTTCGCCCTTCAATACATCGCCATTCGTTGAAATTAATATTTCATCTGTTACGTTGTTAGAAATCGTACTGGCAACTAGCTGTAGTAAGTCATTTACATATGTTTGTGAAGATTTAAATTCTTGTACAACTGGGATACTATCCAACTTATCTTGCAATGCATCAATTTCAGCTTCTACTTTTTTCAAAGCTTCCCATTTCCCGTAATGCTGCAAGTTTACTGCTTGCTTTTGCAGTGCTTTAATTTCATCAATTGCGCGCTTTACATTTTCATTTTTATGAATTTGCGCCTCTGCTTTCTTAAAGAAATCAACTTCTTCTGTTTCAGAAATCATTTTTGCTAATTCTTTCGCTTGCTCAACAATGTCATCTTTCGTATATACTTTCATCTATTATTCCACCTCGATCGGCTCTTCAACTAATTCTCCGTTAAGAGACCAAGTTTTCGCATCCGTTACTTTTACTTTCACAAGCTGACCAATTAAAGATTTTGGTGCAACGAAGTTTACAAGTTTATTCGTACGAGTATAACCTGCAAGTACTTCCGCGTTATTTTTACTTTCCCCATCAACTAACACTTCTACAATTTGACCTTTATAACGATCATTCTTTTCAACTGCCAATTTATTTACTAATGTATTTAAGCGTTGAAGACGTTCTTTCTTTACTTCCATCGGTACATTATCTTTCATTTTTGCAGCTGGTGTACCTTCGCGCGGAGAATAAATAAAGGTAAAGGCAGTATCAAATCCTACTTCACGATATAACGACATCGTTTCTTCAAATTGCTCATCTGTTTCATTTGGGAAACCGACGATAATATCAGTCGTTAATACCGCGTTTGGAATTACTTCTTTAATTTTTCTTACAAGCTCTAAATAATGCTCACGTGAATATTTACGCGCCATAATTTTTAGCATATCTGTGCTTCCAGATTGAACTGGTAAATGAATATGTTCTACTAAGTTTCCACCTTTTCCAAGCACTTCAATTAGGTGATCATCGAAATCACGTGGATGACTCGTTGTAAAACGAATACGGGCAATATCAACTTTACGGAGTTCGTCCATTAAATCGCCAAGTCCATATTCAAAATCTTCAAAGTCTTTACCATATGCATTTACGTTCTGGCCAAGTAATGTAATTTCTTTATAACCATTCGCAGCTAAATGACGAATTTCTTGGATAATGTCTTCTGGACGTCTGCTTCGCTCTTTTCCACGTGTATACGGCACAATACAATATGTACAGAACTTATCACAGCCATACATAATATTTACCCAAGCTTTAATATCACCACGGCGTACTTTCGGAAGGTTTTCAATTACATCCCCTTCTTTTGACCAAACTTCAACTACCGTCTCCTTCGAGAACATTGCATCCTTTAGAATGTACGGTAATCTATGAATATTATGCGTTCCAAACACCATATCTACATGCTGATTTTTTTGCATAATTTTATTTACAACAGATTCTTCTTGCGACATACAACCACATACACCAATTAAAAGGTCCGGATTTCTTCTTTTTAATGACTTTAAATGACCTAGTTCACCGAACACTTTATTTTCAGCATTTTCACGAATGGCACAAGTATTTAATAACACTACATCTGCATCTTCAGTTGAAAAGGTTGGTTCATATCCAAGTGCAGTGAAAATACCCGCCATTACTTCTGTATCATGCTCATTCATTTGACAACCATATGTACGAATATAGAACTTTCTTCCTGTACCAAAATTACGAAACTCTTCAGGTAAGCCAAAATCCCGTTCAATTTTAACTTCTTCTTTCCCTCGTTTTTTCGCGTCTTTTAAGGAAGGTGGTTGGTATACACTTTCAAAGTATTTACTATAATCTTTCTCTTCTTTTTTCGTAGAGGAATTTGCTTGTTGACTTGCTAATCGTTGTTGCTCGTTCATCGGTAATCTCCTTTCACCCTTAACTATACACACTCTATAGTCCATTTTAATGCGCTTTGACTCACCTCAAAAATGGTTAGATAGCTTGAGAGATAACTTGTCCTTTGAAACTTGAGTAGTCAATCTAATCATTCATAAAAATGAAGTCTTCCCCACACACAAATAGACATTCCCTTTTAATATTTCTTTTTGTCCTACCCAAAAGCATATTGCTTTATCCTTATAAACATTACCATAGTATGAAGCGTTTCGCCAATTTTAACAAGAAAGATGCTCTGTTTGGATCTTACATTTCATAAGCAATGAACTCACCATTTTCATACAACGATTTATATATTATTTTACCATTCTGAATTTTCTAAGTAAATAAGACTATCCTATATTTTCTTATAAAAAAAGGCTGCCACATGGCAACCTCCTCTTCTTATATTACATAAATTCAGCAACAAGTTCATCAAACATTTTCTGATCCATGTTTAAATCAGCTTGCACTAAAGGCTTCTCACTATAACCTTTTACAAGTTCTTGGTATGAAGGTTGCGCTGTATTTTGATAAATTAAACCTGTTACTAATCCGTTATTTTCCATTAACGTTTGCATAGCCATCATGCGATTAGATGGATCATATCCCTCTACTGTACTTAGTTTTGTTAAATTCTCTTTAAACCAATCGTAAGTATTTACTTTATTGTAAGTAACACATGGGCTGTATACGTTAATTAATGAAAAACCTTTATGGTTAATACCAGCTTCAATAATTTGTGTTAATTCTTTCAAATCACTTGAAAAGCTTTGCGCCACAAATGTCGCACCAGCTGTTAAAGCCATTTCCATAACATTTAGTGATGGCTCAATTGAACCTTGTGGTGTGCTCTTCGTTTTAAATCCAGCTTCACTACGTGGTGAAGTTTGCCCTTTTGTTAATCCGTAAATTTGGTTATCCATTACGATGTACGTAATGTCGATGTTACGACGAATAGAATGGATTGTATGTCCCATACCAATCGCAAATCCATCACCATCGCCACCTGATGCGATAACTGTTAAATCACGATTTGCCATTTTTACACCTTGTGCAATTGGAAGGGCACGACCATGAATACTATGCACACCATATGAATTAATATAACCTGAAATACGACCTGAACAGCCGATACCAGAAATAACAGCAAGTTCATCTGGATTTAAGCCAACGTTAGCTGCCGCACGTTGAATTGCAGCTTGCACCGAGAAGTCTCCGCAACCTGGGCACCAGTTTGGTTTTACACTGTTACGAAAGTCCTTAAATGTTGCCATTTAATACAACCCCTTTTTTGCATTCGTTGTAAATCTCTTTCGGCAAGAATGGGTTCCCATCATATTTTAAAAGACTAGAAATTTTCTCACCGTTACCAAGATTCATTTTCATAATGTTAGCAAGCTGACCTGTTGCGTTGTTTTCTACCACTACAACACGCTTCGCATTTTTCACAAGTGGATCGATTTCAGCTGTTGGGAACGGGTGAATTAAACGCACATGAGCATGGTTTACTTTCATACCCTCTTGTTCTAAGCGCTCCATTGCTTCTTCGATCGCGCCACGAGTTGAGTTAAATCCAACAAGCAATACGTCTGCTTCTTCATGCTTAACATTTTTATAAACAGGGGTATTAAACTTCAAGTTCTCCATTTTACGGAAACGTTTGTCCATTTGATTTTTACGGTTTATAGCTGATTCAGATGGTTTACCAGTTTCATCATGTTCTACACCTGTAACATGGTGAACACCATTTTTCATACCAGGTAAAACACGTGGTGAAACGCCATCTTCTGTTACTTCATAACGCTTGAAGTATGCTTTATTTTCACGTTCTGGTAATTCCGCTTCTAAATCAAGCTTACCGCGACGAATTTCCACTTTATCTAAAGTAAGCGGTTCTACCGTTTGTTTCCCTAAAGAAAGCTGTAAATCCGTTAAGAAAATAACAGGAACTTGATATTCTTCAGCTAGGTTAAATGCTTCTACAATATCATAGAAAGCTTCTTCAACTGTACTTGGCGCCATTACGATTTTTGGAATCTCACCGTGCGTACCGTAAATCATCGCCATTAAATCAGACTGCTCTTGTTTCGTTGGTAATCCTGTACTTGGACCACCACGTTGTGTATCAACAATTACTAATGGTGTTTCTGTAATACCTGCTAAACCAATCGCTTCCATCATTAAAGATAGACCCGGACCAGCAGATGCAGTTAATGTACGAACACCAGCATAGTTTGCACCGATTGCCATTGTACAAGCTGCGATTTCATCCTCAGTTTGGATTACTGTCCCGCCAACTTTTGGCAATTTTTTAATTAAGTATTCCATAATTTCAGATGCAGGTGTAATTGGATATGCAGACATAAAGCGAGCACCACCAGCTACGGCACCAAATGCGATTGCATCGTTTCCAATCATAAACATACGTTTCTTACCATCAGCTTTTTCAAGCTGCATCATGTTTACTTTTTCACCTAGCAATTCTTTCATATATTGAGAGCCGCGCTTAATTGCGTCCATATTCTTTTGAACAACTTGCTCTCCTTTACGACCAAAGATCTCTTCAACAACATCTAGATAAGCTGTTTCATCTAATCCTAATACCGCACTTGATGCCCCAACAGCAACCATGTTTTTCATTAATGATGTGCCTAATTCTGAAGCAATATCTGTAAACGGTATCACATATAGATTTACATCTGTATTATCAGGTATTGTCGGATTAAATTTCGCATCCGCAACTACAATTCCACCTGGACGTAGTTCGTGGAAGTTAAAATCAATAGTTTCTTGATCAAAAGCAATTAAAATATCTAAATCATCTGAGATCGCGCGTACTTCTGTTGTACTTACACGAATTTTATTATTTGTATGGCCGCCTTTAATACGTGATGAGAAGTGGCGGTAACCGTATAGGTAATACCCTAATCGGTTTAATGCAATACAGAAGATTTCTCCTGTACTTTCAATTCCTTCACCTTGTTGGCCTCCAACTTTCCATGAAAGTTGACTAATCATCTCCTACACCCCTTTTGGCTGCATTCATTGTAGTGTATTTTTTTACAGTAATAGTTTAGCATTTTTTATACAAATAAACTACAACGGACGCAAATTATGCCTCTTCTGATTTCCCTGAATCTTTAGTATAAAGCTATTTTGTTTTTCATTCTAGTATTAGGTCTTAAAAAAAGCAATAATATCAAATGAATTAATTCTAATTTTTCTGGATTTTTAAAACAAAAATCTTAAAAGCTTATACGTTCCACAAAATTATCATGTAAAAATCGTTCTACAGTAGATGCTGCATAGTGTTTACAAAGCTCATTTATTACATTTTCGTATTCTCTATACGCTGATACATTTACAACTGTTTCTAAAATCCCATCAAAATCCGAACCAAATCCTATATTGTTCTCTCCACCTAATGAACAAATATATTCGATATGGTTTACTATATCCGCTATATTCGCTTGTTTTTCACTTGTTAGAAACTGTGGTACAAAAGTAACACCAATCATGCTATTTCGCTTTATAAGAGCTCTAAGTTGTTCATCTTTTAAATTACGTGGATGCTGACAAAGTTTCATACAATTTGAATGGGAGGCAATAGGATTTTTTGCAATTTCTATCACATCCCAAAAGCTTCTTTCATTCAGATGAGACACATCAGTCCATACATGTAACGTATTAAGTTCTTGTACAACATGTTTACCAAAGGTCGTTAAACCCGCCCTACGTGTCTCTAGCGCACCATCAGCTAATAAATTGGCATAATTCCATGTTAGTCCAAAAGAACGTACTCCTAGACGATAAAACAACCGTAATTTCATTGCATCTTTTCCAATTGCTTCGCATCCTTCTAGTGTTAATATCGCTCCAATCTCGTCCTGTTTTAACACGTTAATATCATCTTTTGTCTGAATAAACTTCACACCCGGTAATGATAAAATTTCATTATAAAAAATATCGACCATCTGTAATGCTACTTCAAAACGTTTTTCATATAGCACCGTTTCTGGCACATATACAGCAAAACATTGTATACTCCCTTTTCTTTTCTTTAATTGTTCAAATGTAATATGTAATTGCGGATCGTTTTTAAAATTCTTTTTCCCCTGTGCACTCCATAACTGAAAGAGTACATCACAATGAGCATCAAAAATTTTCATTTCCATTCCTCCATTATAAAAACAACCTGTTTGCATACTGCAAACAGGTTGTTTAAACTTAACGAGGTTCTACAATTAATTTTATTGCTGTACGCTCTTCCCCATCAATCATAATATCCGTGAACGCTGGGATACAAATCAGGTCCAAACCACTAGGCGCTACAAATCCTCTTGCAATTGCTACTGCCTTTACCGCTTGGTTCAATGCACCTGCACCAATGGCTTGAATTTCTGCTGTTCCGCGTTCGCGAATAACACCTGCAAGTGCACCAGCTACAGAATTAGGGACCGACGTTGCTTTAACTTTTAATATTTCCATTCCGCGTTTCCTCCTCGTTTCTATAAAAAGTATTAGCAATTATTTCACTTTAACTTATATTCACGAGGAATGACGCGTATTCCTGCTAAATTTCTGTAATTTTTCTAAAAAATTAAAAAATAATAACTTTTCTAATTTTTACCTAGAAATTACTCAAAAAATGGTTGATCATCATTAATTAAGATACGCTGAATTTTCTTAGCTTTTCCTGTATTCGGATCCACATCAACTAGCACTGCACTTAATTGTGTTCTACCACTTGTCACTTCAAATCGTACTGGTAAGTTTGTTAAAAACTTCTTCAATACTGCTTCTCGATCCATACCTAAAATTCCATCGTAAGGCCCTGTCATACCAACATCTGTGATATATGCCGTTCCGCTTGGTAAAATACGATTATCTGCTGTAGGAACATGTGTATGTGTACCTACTACTGCTGTAGCACGACCATCTACATACCAACCTAACGCTTGTTTTTCACTTGTAGTTTCCGCATGAAAATCAATAAAGATAATATTCGTACGTTTTTTTGCAATGTTTATTAATTCATCCACTTTACGGAATGGGCAATCAATTGGAGGAAGGAATGTACGTCCTTGTAAGTTAATAACTGCAACTTCTGTTCCATTACAGTTCACAAAGATAAGCCCTTTTCCTGGAGTTCCTTCTGGGAAGTTAGCTGGTCTTGCAAGATATTTTGCATCATCAATAAATTCAAATACTTCACGGTTATCCCAAGCGTGGTTTCCAAGTGTAACCGCTTGTGCCCCGCATTCTAAAAAGTTTCGATATATTTTTTCCGTAATTCCACGTCCACCTGCTGCATTTTCTCCATTAATAATGGTTACTGTAGGTGTATATTTTTTCTTTAATGCCGGTACGTATTGTTGAATCATACCTCTACCAGGAGATCCTACTACATCCCCAACAAATAATATTCTCATATGTCTTACCCTTCCTATGTACTACATTTTTTATTACTATAGCTTCAAGTGATTCCCTTACAATAAAGTTTGTTTCACTTGTATGCTAATTTCCTTTATTTTAACCAATTCCAACACAAAAAAATAAAGTGGTGTTTCACCACTTTATTTTGCGTATTCCACTGCACGTGTTTCACGAATAACAGTTACTTTAATATGTCCTGGGTAATCCAGTTCATTTTCAATACGTTTTCGAATATCACGAGCTAAACGATGAGCTTCTAAATCATCAATTGTATCTGGTTTTACCAGAATACGAACTTCTCGTCCTGCTTGAATTGCGAAAGATTTTTCTACGCCTTCATAAGACTCTGAAATTTCTTCTAACTTTTCAAGACGACGAATATAGTTTTCAAGCGTTTCACTACGAGCTCCAGGTCTTGCAGCTGATAATGCATCTGCTGCTGCAACTAAAACTGCAATGATAGAAGTTGGTTCTGTGTCCCCATGGTGAGATGCAATACTGTTTATAACTACAGGATGCTCTTTATATTTCGTTGCGAGTTCGACACCAATTTCAACGTGGCTACCTTCTACTTCATGGTCAATCGCTTTACCGATATCATGTAATAGACCAGCACGTCTTGCTAGTTTTTCATCCTCACCAAGCTCTGCTGCCATAAGTCCAGTTAAATATGCAACTTCCATAGAGTGTTTTAAGACGTTTTGTCCGTAACTTGTACGGTACTTTAAACGACCTAAAATCTTAATTAAATCTGGATGTAAACCGTGAACACCCACTTCAAACGTTGTTTGCTCTCCGACTTCGCGAATATACTCGTCCACTTCACGTCTTGATTTTTCGACCATTTCTTCAATACGTGCTGGGTGAATACGTCCGTCCTGTACTAGTTTATCAAGAGCGATACGAGCTGTTTCACGACGAATTGGATCGAATCCAGAAAGGATAACCGCTTCTGGTGTATCATCGATAATTAGGTCAATACCTGTTAACGTCTCTAACGTACGAATATTTCGACCTTCACGTCCGATAATACGTCCCTTCATTTCGTCATTTGGAAGATTTACAACCGAAACGGTTGTTTCAGCAACATGATCAGCTGCACATCTTTGCATTGCAAGAGATAAGATTTCTTTTGCTTTCTTATCCGCTTCTTCTTTCGCACGAACTTCACTTTCTTTTACCATTACGGCAATTTCATGAGAAACTTCACTTTCTACTTTACCAAGAATAATTGCTTTCGCTTGTTCGCGTGTCAGATTGGAAATGCGCTCTAATTCTGTTTGTTGCTTTTGAACTAACTCTCCCACTTTGCTTTCCAACTCTTCAATCTGTTGTTGTCTCGCTACAAGAGAATCCTCTTTCTTTTCTAACTGTAGCTCGCGTTTATCGAGCGTCTCGTCTTTACGATCAAGGTTCTCTTCTTTTTGCATTAAACGATTTTCTTGTTTTTGTAATTCGCTTCTACGGTCACGAATTTCTAATTCAGCTTCTGTACGAAGTGTATGAATTTCATCCTTTGCTTCTAAAAGCGCTTCTTTCTTAAGTGCTTCAGCCTCACGATTCGCTTCGTCTATAATACGTTTCGCTTCATTAGCTGCACCATTAATCTTCGCTTCAGCAATAGACTTTCGAACAAAAAAGCCAACAACTGCACCGACTGTTGCAAGCAAAATGGAGATGAGTATCCAAACTGTAGTACTACTCATGATTTCACCTCCCCTTGCTATGAATGAAAAAAGACTGTCGGCATGTACATTGAATACCAACATACAGCAAAGACCGTCGCCCCACTTTTTTAAGGGACTTTCTTCATTTCACAATTAAAATGTCATATTATTATTTCGGCAAGATTTAAGTCTTACTCCGAATATTACTTCTCTTCTTGAGAAGAGTGTTTCGTATATAAGAAAAAATATACATTCTCATTGTATCTATCGCAATTTTCATTGTCAAGCGTTGTCTACTTTTACTTTCTTTACCTTCAGCCCTAATTCATATATGAATTTAAAAAGCAGACAGCATATTATCCTGGAAAACCTTAGTAAATTCCAGTTTATTCATATAAAACATGCATATATTCCTCTTTATACATAGCCTTTTAAGCAGATTAAATATTTTTTCGCCAACGATATACAACGCTTTCATAATAATAAAAAATAAAAGACACGGTCCCGTGTCTTTTATTTTTTAATCTTGAAGATTTGAATCTTCCGTGTCTTCCACACCAGAGTCTTCACCAATTCCGTGATGATCACGAACAAAGAATGCAATTTCTTCTCTTAAATCCGTATTCTCTTTTAAGAATTGCTTCGAATTTTCACGACCTTGTCCTAAACGCTCTTCATTATAAGAGTACCAAGCACCACTCTTTTGAACGATATCAAGTTCGGAAGCCATATCTAAGATTTCACCTTCTCTTGAAATACCTTCTCCATACATAATATCAACTTCAGCAACACGGAATGGTGGTGCTACTTTATTCTTAACTACTTTTACTTTCGTTTTATTACCAACGATGTCGTTACCTTGCTTTAATTGCTCCGCACGACGTACTTCAAGACGAACTGTTGAATAGAATTTCAACGCACGACCACCTGGAGTTGTTTCTGGCACTATCTATAGATTTTCCATCTCTATAGTCCGGACTATCTCTTCATCTCTTTACAGAGAGCCTTGCACTTCCAGCAGTAGCCTATCATCTGCCGTACCCTACTCAGTTAACTAAAAGTCCTTTTCGGTAGTCTCTACACCTTCCCCATATAAATATGAAGCTTGGCACGGTATTACCCTAAATAATGGTGGGCTTCACCGTTAGCAACTATATGAATAGTTACACCCTTAGGCAATAAGGTTCACAAGGTTTTTTAACATGCTATCACTAGCAAGGGAAACCCATGGTAAACTCCTTAATCTTTACGATTAAGCAACTTGTAGTTGATTTCCGAACATAACCCCAACTTTTTCACGAATTTGGTTAATAAAGATTGCGATTGTTTTTGATTTATTAATTGCACCTGAAAGTTTACGAAGTGCTTGAGACATTAAACGAGCTTGTAAACCTACGTGTGAGTCACCCATGTCTCCTTCAATCTCAGCTTTCGGTACAAGAGCCGCTACAGAGTCAATTACAATAATATCAACCGCGCCACTTCGTACAAGTGCTTCTGCGATTTCTAGTCCTTGCTCCCCTGTATCAGGTTGTGATAATAGTAATTCATCTATGTTAACGCCTAATTTTTGTGCATATACAGGATCCATCGCATGCTCCGCATCAATGAACGCCGCTTGTCCACCTTGACGCTGTACTTCAGCGATTGCGTGTAATGAAACTGTTGTTTTACCTGAACTTTCAGGTCCGTAAATTTCAATAATACGGCCACGTGGGTATCCGCCTACCCCTAGTGCCACATCAAGTGCTAAAGAACCACTTGAAATTGTAGAAACTCTACGCTCCGCTTGTTCTCCTAATTTCATAATTGAACCTTTACCGAATTGCTTCTCTATTTGTTTTAACGCCATATCTAATGCCGCTTGACGATCACTCATTCAAAATTCCTCCTTAACTGAATTGCTAATCTTATTATACCTATTTTCAATTCAATTTGCCAACAAAAATCGAACATTTATTCGTTTTTTTTATTTTCCATTAAATAAAACTGCATTTAAGCATTAAAAAAAGCTAGAAGAGACTCACATCTCTTCTAGCTTTTTATATAAATGATAAAATCCATATTTCGCCGAACGTTCCCTGATTTGTTGACGACTTCCACTTAAATTAAGAGGAAAGACTACAGTTGGTTCATCCTTCATCGCCAATCCAACGAATACTGTTCCCGGCTCTTTATGTTCTGAAGCATCCGGTCCTGCTACCCCAGTGAAACTAATGCCGATATCTGCTTTTAATAAACCCTTAACATTTTCAGCAAGATAACGAGCACATTCTTTACTTACTGCACCATCAGTAGACAACACTCCCTCAGATACATGTAAAACATGTTGCTTCACATCATTATGATAACAAATGACACCGCCTTTAAATACTGAAGACACACCAGCACTTTCTGTTACTTGATTCCCGAAGAGTCCACCGGTTAAACTTTCTGCACACGCTAAAGTTAATTCTTTTTTCTTCAATAACTCTATCGCCTTATCATGCAGAAACTCTTGATCATACCCGTAGAAAAATTCTCCTACTCTTTCTAAAATCAAATCTTCCATATGCTGAATGAGTTTCGCCGCTTCATCAGCATTTTGATGTTTGGCAGTTAAACGTAATGTCACTTCTCCATCATTCGCAAGGGGGGCGATTGTCGGATTCGTTTGTCCATCAATTAAATCTTGAACTTTCACTTCTAATTGAGATTCCCCAATCCCGAAGAAGCGAAGCACACGAGAATAAATGTTTTCTCCTGTTGTAAAGTTACGTAAAAAAGGCTCTACATAACTGTTATACATCGGCTTCATCTCTTTCGGTGGTCCTGGTAATAAAATATAAACTTTCCCGTTCTTATTTAACCCCATACCAGGTGCCATGCCGTGATCATTCGCAAATACAGTTGCTCCATCTAAAACGAGCGCCTGCTTTTTATTATTCTCTGTGAACTCACGACCTGTACGCTTAAAGTACTCGCTTATCGATGCTAATGCCTGTTCATCATACACTAGCTCTCCACCCAAACTAGAAGATATCGTTTCTTTCGTCAGATCATCTTTTGTCGGGCCTAATCCACCTGTGAAAATAAGTATGTCAGCACGTTCTTCCGCAACTTCAATCGCCTGCTGTAATCGCTTGTTATTATCTCCAACTACAGTATGGTAGTACACATTAATTCCAATTGAAGCTAACTTTTCAGATAAAAACTGGGCATTTGTATTTGCAATTTGTCCAAGCAATAATTCAGTTCCAACCGCAATAATTTCAGCATTCATCCCAATTCCCCCATAAACTTCTATTTTGAGTTTACAAAAGCAGCTCTATTTTTCCAGAAATAATCCCACCCTGAAATAACAGTAAAGAATAATGCAATCCATATAAAGATATCAGCAACTGGAATATGGATTAAATTTAAAGGTACATCGTGTAATAAATACGCTGCAATCGCAATAATCTGTGTCCACGTCTTAATTTTTCCTAACTGATTTGCCGCCACTACTTCTCCTGTTCCAGCAAGTACAAGGCGTAAACCTGTTACTGCAAACTCACGGCTTATAATTACAATAACGATCCAAGCAGGTACGTATTGCATCTCAACTAACGTGATAAGTGCTGCTGAAACAAGTAATTTATCAGCTAACGGATCAAGGAACTTCCCTAAATTCGTTACAAGATTATACTTTCTTGCGTAATATCCATCAATCCAATCTGTAGCCGAAGCAATAATAAAGATAAGTGCCCCTACTAAATGTTGAATTGGTAAATCAACATCACCAATTGTGTATGAACCCCAATCAAAGGGCGCTAACATAATTACCATAAAAATTGGAATTAAGAAGATTCTAGATATTGTAATTTTATTTGGTAAATTCACAGCTATTCCTCCATCATATCAAAAACATTTGTTCATTGAAAAAAGTCATCGAAGCGATGACTGTTATTGTGCAGGTTGCTCTATCCCTTGGTTTTTTATCACCAATCTTTGGTGAAGTTCTTTTTCTGGATCCAATGGATAAGCGACCACTTGGCCATTCAGTTTAACTTCAACATTCGTTGCATTTCCAATATTAAGTCGCACTTCTTTTATTGTTGATACATCATGTTTTTCTATTTGACCCTCTTGTACTGTAGTGTTTAAAATTACTTTACCAGTATCATCTTTAACATCTACATAACTCGCACCTTTACCCGATATTTCCAGTTCTAATGTTTTATTGTTATGAATTTCCAAAGTAGATACTTTACCGGCTGTTCCAACTACTTTCACTTCTTCTTTTCCAGTTGGTTGTGCTGGTTGTTCCTCTTTCTTTGGCTCTTCTTTCTTTGGTTCCTCTTTTTTCGGCTCTTCCGCTTTCACTTCATCTTTCTTCGTATCTAACGGAGAGTTTTCTGCTTTTTTAACCTCAATTTTCTCACTTTGAGCGTTCGGAACTTTTTCATCATCTTTTCCAGTTAACGCTTGGAAAACAAACCAAATCACCACTCCAAATGCGATTACTAACAACGCTACTAAAATTTTCGGCATATGATCTGCAATTGGCCATGATGAAGATTTTTGCATTGTTTCTTGTGTTTTTTGTCCTGTTGATACTTGTGGAACGTCGCGTTTTTCAGATTGTGGTATCGTACTCTGATATTCTACAAGCAGTTCCTCTCCATTTAATCCAACCGCATCTGCGTATTGTTTAATGAATGCACGCGCATAAAAAGCTCCTGGCAATACATCATAATTGCCTTCCTCAATCGCTACTAAATGGCGTTTTTGAATTTTTGTAACCTCATGCAGCTGATCAATAGACAAGCCTTTCGTTCCTCTTGCTTCTTTCAGCTTTTGTCCTAATTCTGTCACTACTAACACCTCAATATTTCTTTAAAAGTCAAACATAGAGAAATTATTTTGCGTACCTTGCTCAATTTCATCTACTAAATTATATTGAATTTCTTCATCATAATCGTTACGCAACTCGATAATATAATCAAAATCATCCAATGTGTATTCCGACTGACTCACAAATACGTCAGGATGTTCCACAACTTTCGTTGCAGGTAATCTCATAATTTCACGAACAAGCTGCCAATGCCTTTCGTTAGCACGCTTTGTTGACACGATTCCATCTAAGATGAAAATATTGTCGTCGCTATACTCATCTTCAATCAATTGACTACGAACAGTTTGCTTAATAAGAGTAGATGATACAAATAACCATCTTTTATTTGCACAAACACTTGCGGCAACAATGGATTCTGTTTTTCCGACACGAGGCATTCCTCGTATCCCGATTAGTTTATGACCTTCTTTTTTCATGATTTCAGCCATAAAGTCTACAAGTAATCCTAATTCATCACGTACAAATCGAAATGTCTTCTTATCATCTGCATCTCGTTGTATGTACCTACCATGTCTAACCGCTAGCTTATCTCTTAGCTTTGGCGGACGATATTTCGTTACCGTTATGTTATCCATCGTATTTAAAATTGATTCAAGTCTAGAGATTTGCTCTTGATTATCACACATAAGGAGTAATCCGCGTCGTGCATTATCTACACCATTAATTGTGACAATATTAATGCCGAGCATACCGATTAACGAAGAAACGTCACCAAGCAAGCCAGGTCGGTTTTTATGTATTTCGTATTCAAAATACCATTCAATCATCCAAGATCACTCCCCTTGCTTACTTTACACCTACGTACTATATTATATGATTTCACCTTAATAGGGAAGCTAAATGTATAATCTAACCCGCGTTATTATTATACAAAAAAAATAGAGAGGAGAATCTCCTCTCTATTTTTTACTTATGTTGTACAAACTTCACCATTAAGTTTGCGATTGTATGTTGCTCTTGTTCATCAGCAACTTTCCAAAGCTCAGACAATAATTTCTCTTGATCGTTGCGCGCTTCTACTTCATTTGCTAAATAATCTCCAACACGAAATGCCATATCTGATACAGCACCGCCATCAAGACCTTTTCCTGATGCCTGTTCTAATCTTTCTCCTAAAAAGCTCTTCCATTGATCAAAATTATCTAAAACTGACATGTGTAAGCACCTCACTACTTAGTAATAGAATCATGCTTAATTTGTACAGTTTTTTATTTTTTATGTAAGAAATTTTTAGCAATGCCAACCGCCGTTCACTCCGATAATTTGTCCCGTTATGTAAGATGCACCTGGCGATACGAGGAATGACACTGTTTTCGCTACTTCGTCTGGTAGTCCCAACCTGCCTAACGGAATCTCTTCAGCAATCCCATTCTTATCCTCTTCTGAAAATACGTTTAACATTTCCGTTTCAATTGCACCTGGCGCTACCGCATTCACTCTTACTCCACTTAATGATACTTCTTTTGCTAAAGCTTTAACATATGAATTTTGTGCACCTTTTACCATCGAGTAAAGCACTTCACATGATGCGCCAATTTGTCCCCATATAGACGAAATAAGTACAATATTGCCACTTCTCCGCTGAATCATAGATGGCAGTGCCTTTGATAATAATTTATAAATACTCTTCACTTGAAGTTCTACCATATAATTTAATTCATCGTTCGTTACATCTGTTACGAGTCCAAATATACTCTTCCCAGCTGCATATACGATAACATCAAGAGGCTGTTCAATTTGTTCCCACAATTGCTCTGCTCCATCAGCAGAAGCTAAATTGGCTTGAATGGGAATCACTTCACCCCATTCTTTCTGCAACTCATTCACTTTCTCTTCACTGTTATTATAATGAACATATACTGTATATCCATCTTGAATTAATTGTTTTGAAATAGCAGAGCCAATCCCTCCGCTCCCTCCAGTTACTAATGCATACTTTTTCATATAATTCCTCTCTTATCTCAACAAAATCTTTATCCTACAAATAAATAATACCCTCATCTTACAATTTATCAATGATAAGATGAGGGTATTATTATGAAACCTTTTATTTCTTCGGTAAAACCTGACAAACGCTCATTCTTTCTTCTGATAATAATGTTTTCGCTACTTCTTGTAAATCTTGAACAGTTAACCCTTCTAATACAGTTAATGCTTCAAACAGACTCGATTCATTAAATGCATATCGTGTAAACTGATTTGCAATATATTCCGGTGAATTCAAGGAGCGTAAAAAGCCACCTATTTTCTTTTTCTTTACTCGTTCTAATGCCGCCTCATCTAATTGATCATAATTTGTATTTAATAAAATACCTTTCAAACGCTCTTCCAGCTCATCAGGTTGCTTCGTATCGCCGCCAACCATTGCAAAACCGAAGTTATTCTCTTCCGTATAATCATACGAGAACGAATCGTCAATAAGCCCTTCGTTATATAAAGATTCGTAATGAACGGAGCTTTTTCCAAATAAATAATCTAAAAGTAACGTAAGCGCAATTTCTTGTTTTAAAAGAGCTCTCCCTTTTTCTTTTAAATTCGTCGCCTTAATACCGACTAAACATTTCGGTGTTTGTACAGGCATTGAAATAATTTTCTTCTTTTCATTTACCTCATTTGGTTCTTCTTCAAATGAACGTACAATTTCTGGTTGGTTTTTATAATCTTTTTTCGCTTGATTTTCACGTACTAAATCCATTGTTTTCTCTGGATCAATCGCACCCACAACAAATAGTAACATATTGCTCGGATGATAAAATGTTTCATAACATTCATACAATAGGTCTTTCGTAATTTTACTAATAGACTCGATTGTCCCTGCAATATCGATTTTAATTGGGTGCTTTACAAACAAGCTATCAATTAAACCGAAGTATAAACGCCAATCTGGATTATCTTGATACATTTGAATTTCTTGCCCAATAATCCCCTTCTCTTTTTCAACTGTTTTTTCAGAGAAGTAAGGCTCTTGTACGAAGTTTAGCAATGTATTTAAATTTTGTTCTACATTTGATGTACATGAAAAAAGGTAAGCTGTTCTTGTGAAAGATGTAAAAGCATTTGCCGATGCTCCTTGTTTGCTAAACAATTGGAAAGCATCATGATCTTCTTTTTCAAATAATTTATGCTCAAGAAAATGAGCAATTCCATCAGGCACACGAATCATTTCTTCTTTACCTAATGGTACGAATGTATTATCCATAGAACCATATTTTGTCGTAAACGTTGCAAATGTTTTATTAAATCCTTGCTTAGGTAAAATATATACATCTAATCCATTAGGAAGTTTTTCATAATAGAGTGTCTCTTTTAATTGCTCATAAACAATTTTCTCCATTTATTCTCCCTCCGTTCCTTGTAAAAAGTAAATTGTATCTAGTTCAATATTTTTAGCAACTTTCACAATCTCTTCTTTCGTCACACTTTCAATACCTGTAAGCCATTCTTCAACCGGACGCGTACGGTCTGAAATAATGCCATGATACAGCATTTCCACAAATCCGCGCGGTGTATCAATCGCCTCTAATATTTGATTTTGAATGACACTTTTCGTTTGATGCATCTCTTCTTCAGAAAAATCACCATTTTGCATCGCTAACATTTGTTCTTTAATAATCTCAACAGCTTTTTCATAATTTTTCGCTTCGATCCCTGACATGACAAACAATAAGCCTTTATGACTTTCAAAGCGGGATGCCGCATAGTACGCTAAACTATTTTTTTCACGGACGTTAACGAATAACTTCGAATGAGAAAATCCTCCAAACAATCCATTGAACAATTGCAGCGCAAAATAATCTTCATCTTTATACGTAATAAACGTACGATAGCCGATGTGTAATTTACTTTGCTTTAATTCTTGTTTTTCTACAACTTCTTTCTCTTCATTATTTCTCTTATGAAGAAGTACATTTCTTTCCCTCACAGGACGCTCCGAAATAGAAAAATACTTACTTACAAGATCCACTGCGTTTTCTGAAATATCACCAATAATGTATAGATCCATTTCATCTTCCGCTAACACTTTTTGATAATATTGATACAAACTTTCATTTGTAATAGAAGAAACACTCTCTTTTTTCCCATTTGCACTTAAACGATACGGTTCTACTTTACACATTTCTTCAATTAAACGCTCGTTTGCATAGCGCATTTTATCATCATACGTAGCTTCAATTCGTTGCAAGAGCGCTCTTTTTTCACTTTCTACGATAGAAGGTAGAAAACCGTTCCCTTCTGTCGCTGGATGTAAAACTATATCCGATAACATAGAAAGCGCTTTTTCAAATAACGGTGGTGCATCATGCAAATATACTTCATTTGCAATGTCCACATAAATAGAGATAATATGGTCTTCACCTTTTTTACTTACATCTACTGCCAAAGAAGATCCGTATAATTCTTCTAAATATTGACGAAGACGAATTACAGAAGGAAGCTTTTCTGTCGCACTTTGCAATACGTATGGCAATAGGGCACGCTCTGTCACCGTCTCCTCATTTAAAGGTGCTTTCAAACGAAATACAAAAGTATTTGTTTTATATTTATCTGTTGGAATAATATGTACTCGTAAACCACCTAACTCATGTAACTGTTGTTCCATTAGTTTCATTTATAGCCCTCCTTTGCGTATGTAGGAATATTCCTCTTCAATATACAGTTTTTAGAAATAAAAAATCAACTTTTCTTCCTCACTTTACTTACATTAGGCTCTTTCTAAAAACTTTCATTTGTAAGGAACATCGTAAAATTCCGTATTAAATATAGTCTATGTAAAAAAGCCCGCACTAATGTGCGAGCTTTTTTTATACTTATCGTTTTCCTTTTTCATAAGGTGTTCCTAATGCTTTCGGAGCTTCAGAACGACCTACAAAACCAACAAGTGCTAATATTGTAAATACATACGGTAATATCGTTAATAAAACACTCGGAATTTGATCTAATACAGGAATTGTTCCACCTGTTACACTTAACGATTGTGCAAAACCAAAGAATAGCGCTGCACCTAATGCACCTAGTGGATTCCACTTCCCAAAGATCATAGCAGCTAACGCTAAGAAACCTTGTCCAGTAATAGTTGCCCCTGAGAAGTTATTAGAAATTGACATTGCAAAAATTGCTCCACCAATTCCAGCAAACACACCTGATATACAAACACCAATATAGCGCATTTTATATACGTTAATCCCCATCGTATCAGCTGCCATTGGATGCTCACCAACCGCACGAAGACGCAGACCGAACGGTGTTTTATAAATAACATACCAAACAACGAATGCTAAAATAATAGCAATATACGACGTTATCGGTACGTTCGAGAAGAATATCTTCCCTAAAACCGGAATATCCGAAAGGCCTGGAATATCAATCTTTTCAATACGGTACTGAATAAAGTCAGTCTGTCCTTTATCAAAAATCTTCTTAATTGCAAATACCGTTAATCCAAGAGATAAGAAGTTAATCGCTACACCACTTACAACTTGATCCGCTCGGAATGTAATAGATGCTACCGCATGAAGTAATGCAAATAATCCACTACCAATTGCCGCAAATAATAACGCAATCCACGGAGTCATCGTTCCCCAAGTATCACCCATTAATAAGTTTGTAACAACTCCAATAAATGCACCAAATAGCATTAGTCCTTCTAACCCTATATTTACAACACCTGACCGTTCACTAAATACACCACCTAGTGCTGTAAAAATTATAGGTGCTGATGTATATAACGTACCCGTCACAAGAATGGCTAATATATCTAAAAAGCTCATTTATTTCCCCTCCTTGCTCATGCGTGTAAGCGCCCATCTTAACACATAACTACATGCAACAAAGAAGATGATACATGCAATAATCACATTAATTAGCTCTGATGGTACATCTGCCTCAAAGTTCATTTGAGGGGAAGCACTTTTCAAACCACCAAATAATAAAGCTGAAAGGATAATACCAAACGGATTATTCCCCCCAAGTAAGGCTACGGCAATCCCGTCAAATCCTACTCCTGTAAACGAAGACATTGCTGTCATACTTTGGAATGTTCCTAACCCTTCCATCGCTCCACCAATCCCCGCAAATGCACCAGCAATTGTCATAGAGAATACTACATTGCGAGAAACCTTCATACCAGCATATTGGGAAGCATGTTGATTAAATCCTACCGACTTTAATTCATACCCTAAAGTTGTTCGATCTAATAAGAACCACATTAAAATAGCGATTAAAATTGCTACAACAATTCCCCAGTGAAGGCGCGAACCATCAGTGATGGCAGCAAGCCAGTCTGAAGATAATGACGCACTCGCTTTGATGTCGTACGTTTTATCATTACCCTCATGCAAGAAACGCTTAATAATGTCATATGTTACGTATAACGCAATATAGTTCATCATAATTGTTACAATAACTTCATTAACTTGAAATTTCCCCTTTAAATACCCAGGGATGAAACCCCAAATTCCACCTACCAATGCTGCAAATAAAATAGATAACGGAATGTGAAGAACAGCTGGTAGCGAAACTGCATAACCGAACCAAACTGCTGCAAGCCAACCAACTAGTAATTGACCCTCTACCCCGATATTAAATAAACCTGTACGAAATGCAAACGCCACTGATAAGCCGGCAAGAATAAGCGGGATCATTGTACGAAGCGTTTCACCTATTGCACTTGGGCTACCGAACATTCCTGTCCAAAGTGCACTATAACCAACAATCGGATCATAGCCACTAACTAGCATTACAATTGCTCCGACAAGTAAGCCGAAAATAACGGATAGTACTGGGACTAAAATATTTATCGTTCGTTCTGTTAAAAGTTTTTTAGCCATTTGTACCCACCTGCTCCTTCTTTGTTCCTCCAGCCATTAACAATCCAAGCTGTTGTTCATTCGTTTCTTTCGCATCAACAATTGCTACAATTTTCCCTTCATAAATAACAGCAATTCGGTCACTAACATTTAAGATTTCATCTAACTCTAAAGATAAAAGTAATACACCTTTTCCTTTATCCCTCTGCTCTATTAATCTCTTATGAATAAATTCAATTGCTCCTACATCTAAACCACGTGTTGGCTGTGCCGCGATTAATAAATCTGGATCACGGTCTACTTCACGTGCAATAATTGCTTTTTGTTGATTCCCCCCAGATAAAGCGCGCGCTAACGTTTGCTCACTAGGTGTACGCACATCAAACTGTTCAATAAGTGCCTTTGCTTTTTCTGTAATTTTACTAAAATTTAAAATCCCTTTCTTTGAAAACGGATTTTTATAGTACGTTTGCAGCACTATATTATCTCTAACAGAAAAATCAAGAACAAGGCCGTGTTTATGACGATCTTCTGGAATATGACCAATTCCTTCTTCCGTTATCCTTCTAACAGGCCAATTTGTTATTTCTTTTCCTTTAATTGCAATAGAACCTGACTCAACTTTTCGTAAACCAGTAATTGCTTCTATCAATTCACTTTGTCCGTTTCCATCAATCCCTGCAATTCCAACAATTTCCCCCGCACGAACAGTTAAGTCAAGGCCTTTTACAGCAGGTAGTTGACGTGCATCGTGAACAACAAGATTTGCAATTGAAAGTACCTCTTCTTTTGGCTTCGCGTCTATTTTTTCTGTTTTAAAATTCACTTGACGTCCGACCATTAATTCTGCAAGTTTATTTTCATCCGTATTTGCAACGTCAACCGTTCCAATCCCTTTTCCTTTACGAATAATCGTACAACGATCGCAAACTTCCATAATTTCTTTCAACTTATGTGTAATAAGAACAATAGATTTTCCTTCTTGTACAAGCTTTTTCATAATTTGAATTAGCTCATGAATTTCTTGCGGTGTTAACACAGCTGTCGGTTCATCAAATATTAAAATTTCTGCACCACGGTAAAGTGTTTTTAAAATCTCAACACGCTGCTGCATACCAACTGAAATATCCTGTATTTTCGCATATGGATCTACAGCTAATCCGTATTGTTCAGACAGTTTTTGAATTTCTTTAGCAGCTTCCTCAACAGCAATTTTCCCTTTTTTCTTCGGTTCATTTCCGAGAATAATATTCTCTGTAACTGTAAAATTATGAACAAGCATAAAGTGCTGATGAACCATTCCAATACCAAGGTCATTTGCCACATTTGGATTGGTAATGTTTACAGACTTTCCTTTAATTTTAATTTCACCTTGTTCCGGTTGATACAAACCAAATAGTACATTCATCAATGTGGATTTCCCTGCACCATTTTCTCCAAGTAAAGCATGTATTTCTCCCTGCTTTACTTGCAGCGTAATATCATCATTCGCTACAATGCCTGGGAATACTTTCGTAATGTTATTCATCTCAATTACGTATTCCATTGTGTTCCTCCTTTTAACAGGGAACATTCCCCTATTACACTATTAACTTATTAAGCAATTTGGAAGTTTTATACATACAAAGGTTAGTTCTATGAACTAACCTTTGCTATTTCTCTATTTATTTTTTTAGAGAAGCTTCATATTCTTTATACTCTTTATCTGTAGCTGGTACTTTAATTTCACCATCTGTAATTTTCTTTTCAAACTCTTCTACTTTTGTTAAAATTTCAGGGTTAACTTTTTTCACGTTGTCTGTTGTTTTTGCAATACCAACACCGTCATCTTTTAAGCCAAACGCTTCTACTTTACCGCCTTTTAATTTACCATCTTTCGCTTCTTGTGCTACTTTTTCAACAGCGATATCTACACGTTTTACCATTGAAGTTAATGTTACGTTTTCAGGCATACCTTCTTGGTTTTGGTCACGGTCAACACCAATTACCCAAACATTTTCACCTTTTTTCTTACGGTTTTTCGCTTCAGTGAACACGCCGTTACCTGTACCACCAGCAGCATGATAAATTACATCTACACCTTGACCATACATTGCTGACGCAAGAACTGTACCTTTTTCAGGTTTATCAAATGCTTCCGCATATTCAGATACGATTTCAATGTTTGGATTTACTGCCTTTGCACCGGCTTTAAATCCATTTTCGAATTTACTAATTAAATCACTCTTCATTCCACCAACAAATCCTACTTTATTCGATTTTGTTGACATAGCTGCTACCGCACCCACAAGGAATGATCCTTCATGATCTTTAAATGTAATACTTGTTACGTTTGGTGCATCTACAACAGTATCAACGATTGCGAATTGTTGTTTTGGAGATTCTTTTGCAACTTCTTTCATTGCACCTTCTAATTTATAACCGATTCCGAAAGATAAATCATACTTATCTTTTGAAAATTTCTTTAAGTTCGGAATATAATCTGCTTCTTTTTCAGACTGTAGGTAACGATAATTTGTTTTTTCCTTTAATCCATTATCTTTACCAAACTTTTTCAAACCTTCCCAAGAAGATTGGTTGAATGATTTATCATCAACGCCCCCAACATCTGTGACCATACCAACTTTGAATTCTTTATCTTCTTTCTTGTCACTACTCGCCTTATCCGAGTTACCACATGCACCTAAAACCGTGCTTGCTGCTAATGTTAATGATAATAAAAGACCTGTTTTTTTCTTCATACTAGAAACCCCTCCTGAAATTATATATATCTCTTTATTCTTACGCTGCTGTCCCTAACTTCTTGCTGTCACCTCCCTAAAATGGAACTTACCTACATACGTTTTCTTAATACGTGGAAACTAAACTTGTCAGCTCTAAAGTAATTGATAGAATATAAGATTGGCTCATCATTTTGATCATAGTGCATTTGTTTTAAAACTAGCAGTGCTGTTTCTGGTTCACATTCTAAAATCGGTGAGATTTTCGGATGATAGCCAATTGGCTCAATGTGTGCAACCGCGTATGTGATACGTTTATGCGTATTGTTATGTATCACTGTAAGCAATGATTCTTCGTTGTATCCCGATAAATCCGGCAAGATTTCTTTTGCAAGTTTATCGATACAATATACAACAGGTTCCCCATCTGCTGTACGCACACGCTCAATCATTACTGCATTAAAACCATCGTCACTATTAAACTTCTCTTTTTCTTCTTCTGTTAAACTTGTTGTAGATGATGATAAAAAGATAGTTCCTGGTGTTTTCCCCACACTAGAAATCATATCTGTAATGCTGGAAAGTTGTTCAATCCCAGAAGAAAATAACGGCTTTGCATTTACAAATGTCCCTACACCATGTCTACGAATGACAACATTTTCTTCTTCTAAAATACGCAGCGCTTCCCTTAAAGTCGCCCTACTTACACCAAGTTCTTTCGCTAAATCAAACTCTGATGGTAACTTCTGTCTTTCTTTGTAAGCTCCATCTTTAATTTTTTCTTTGATGTGATCAATCACCCGTAAATATAGGTGACGACTATCGGATTTTACTGACATAAGACTCCCCCGCATTTCAATTATTCGACCTCTGATGTAAGACTTCTTTTCTCTTTTTTCAACTTACAACATAATAAAAATTGCTAAATACTAAAAATAAACTTAATTGTCGAATAAATATTAATAATTTTTTAAGATAAAATTTTCACTCTTTACTGCATAAAAAAAACTTTGCACCATAAACATTCCTCATTTCGAGAAAAAGTTCGGCACAAAGATCTCTTACATCCTTTGTTACACACTTTTCCCCTCATAGTCCAGCAATTCATGGTTGCCAGGTAGAAACTTATGGACCTTATCTCCAAGATTATATGAGGCAGTGATTCTTTTCGAAGTAATCTTACCACTTGCTCTCATACGTGTCAACAAAATTTAACATTTTTCTACATTAAATATCGAACATTCACCAAAAACATATTCAAAGCATTCGTATTCTAAAGAACCCCTTCCAATGTAAGCCCTTTCTTAATCACTGAATATAGTATATAACAAAACCAGTATATAAAAAAGCCTAATTGTAAAAACAATTAGGCTTTTTTTATGAACTTTTTTCTTGTACATCATTAATGAGCACTTCTCGTGGTTTACTACCTTCATACGGACCTACTACACCATTCATTTCCATTGCATCAATTAAACGGGCAGCTCGCGTATAACCTACCCTAAACCTACGTTGCAACATAGAAACAGATGCTGTTTGCATTTCCACTACGAGTTGAACTGCTTCATCATATAATTCATCTTCTACTTCCTGCTTCGTATCAGGAACATCTTGCGGAATCATATCTTCTTGATATTGCGCTTTTTGCTGACCAATAACATATTCTACAACTCTCTCAACTTCATCATCTGATAAAAACGCACCTTGTACACGTACAGGCTTCGATGCACCGATTGGTATAAACAGCATATCTCCACGACCTAGTAGTTTTTCTGCACCACCACCGTCAAGAATTGTACGAGAATCTGTTTGAGAAGATACAGCGAATGCAATACGTGATGGAATATTCGCTTTAATAACTCCCGTAATAACATCAACTGAAGGACGTTGCGTTGCAATAATTAAATGAATACCAGCCGCACGGGCCATTTGCGCTAGACGCATAATTGCATCCTCTACATCCGATGAAGCAACCATCATTAAATCTGCTAACTCGTCCACAATGACTACAATATAAGGTAATTCCGGTTGTTTCGCTTCCGATTGACTATTATGTTCTTTAATATGATCATTATATCCTTCAATGTTACGCGTGCCACTATGAGCAAACAACTCATAACGACGCTCCATCTCGCTCACAACTTTTTTCAAAGCTTGCGATGCTTTTTTCGGATCAGTTACAACTGGTGTTAATAAGTGTGGAACACCGTTATATACATTTAACTCTACCATTTTCGGGTCAATCATCATTAACTTTACTTCATGTGGTTTTGCACGCATTAAAATACTAACAATAATACCGTTAATACATACACTTTTCCCGCTACCCGTCGCACCGGCTACTAGTAAATGGGGCATTTTATTTAAGCGGGCTAATACAGCTTCACCTGTAATATCTCGTCCAAGACCAATTAACAACTTCTCTTCTGGATGATTATTAGCCTTAGAATCAAGGACTTCTCTAAGTGTTACCATAGAAACTTCTGAGTTCGGAACTTCAATCCCTACAGCTGATTTCCCGGGAATTGGTGCCTCAATACGAATGTCTTTCGCAGCTAAAGCAAGTGCTAAATCATCACTTAAACTAACGATTTTGCTTACCTTTACTCCCATATCAGGATATACTTCATATTTTGTAACTGCAGGACCTCTATGTACTTTTGTTACTTTCGCTTTCACTCCAAAGCTTTGGAATGTACGTTCTAATTTACGAGCATTCTCATAAATTTCTGCATTTTCATTTGTAACTTGCTTGTTCTTAGGAAATTTCAATATATCAAGTGCAGGAAGCTTGTAATCTTTATTTTCTACATTTGAAAATTGCATAGGAGGCGCTTGTGTTTCACTCTCTAGCGATTCAACGATTTTTTCTCCACGCTTTTTCTTAGATTCTTCAACAGGCGGAGCCTCTTCAATAGACGGTGAAGTGATCAACTCTGCTTCCTGTATTTCGCCAATTCGTTTATCCTCTTCTTCATTTACTGGATAATTCTCAGTGAAATTCGAAATAATGGGAGGATCAATTGAGATTTCTTCCATCGGCTCAATAATTTCTTCTTGTTCTGCAGCACGTTTGCTCCTTGTGCTTCTCGTTGTTTTTTTCTTTTCTGTTTGTTCAGCCGTTCTTTTGGATCTCCAATCTTTATAATCCCCTTGCATTACTTCAAATTGACTTCTAAGGATTCTTCCTACAGGGGCAAGTACTTCCCCAATATGCTTATTTGTTATACAAAGTATGCCTAGAATCACTAAAATAATTCCAATAATATAGGCTCCTACTTCATCAAATAAGAAGTAACATGTCGCGAACATAAGCGCGCCAAACATACCACCGCCTAAATGAACGCTATCTGGACCCTTTTTCATTTCAAGAAAGAAGTTATCTTTCGTACTCACAATAACAGAAGTATTTTGCACTGCTCCATCTTTCGTAAGTAGGTTAAATAATGTAATATGACTAAACATTAATATCGCCAATACTATTAAATAAAAACCGATTAACCGTTTATTTAAAAGGTTCGGCCATCCACGTTTGATAACAAACGAAACCGATAAAGCTATTACACCTAACACACCAATTATGTACCACTCACCAAAGAAGAAGCGAAAAAATAACACAAACGATTTTCCTACAACGCCTAGCTGTAAAATCGTAATGATTGAAAGTGCAAAAAGAGTTAAACCGACGATTTCATAATACAAAGTTGGCTTTATCGTGCGTCTTGCTTTTGCCTTCGTCCCTCTTTGCTTTTGTTTTGCCATTTCTTCACCTCGTGTTCTACATGTAAATAGAGCTTCCTGAAAAAAAGCTCTACTTATATGTCTGTTTTCTCTATTTTTTCAGGTCTTATATCTTCTATTTTTACACTTCTTGTAAATTGTTAAATAAACAGAAGAAAGCAGCCCTCTCATGGCTGCTCAACCGTCTTGTTTTTTATATTATACCATAGCTTCTAAACAAAATCCTTCTTTTTGCTAAAAGGTTATTTTCTGACCAGGCTCAAACTCTAAGTAGTGAAGTGGATCCGTACTTAACACACGTACAATAGAATAATATCCATGTTCTTCTTCAGAAACCATTAACTCAACACCGTTTATATTTACAACTTTTTGACTTTCACATTGCGAATAATCGGCTGGATAGACAAGTTGCTCTGGCATAATTGTATATAAAATCATTGTAACATTGTCCCTTCTGCACGATCATCCCCGCGTGCATCTATTAATTCGTTCAATTTTCGAATCGCATTTCCGATACCACCGACATCATCTATAAGACCATATTTCACTGCATCTCCGCCAATTACATTCGTTCCAATATCTCGCGTCAAATTCCCTTTCGCAAACATAAGCTCTTTAAAACGATCTTCCGTTACTTTCGAATGCTTCGTCACAAATCGTATGACTCTTTCTTGCATTTTATCTAAATACTCAAATGTTTGCGGCACACCTATAACAAGACCTGTTAGACGAATAGGATGAATTGTCATCGTCGCAGTTTCCGCAATAAATGAATAATCCGTGGAGACAGCAATCGGTACACCGATAGAATGTCCTCCGCCTAGAACAAGAGAGACTGTTGGCTTTGAAAGCGAAGCTACCATCTCAGAAATTGCTAGCCCTGCTTCAACATCACCACCAACCGTGTTTAATATTAAAAGTAAACCTTCAATTTTCGGATTTTGTTCTATCGCAACAATTTGCGGAATGATATGCTCATATTTCGTTGTTTTATTTTGCGGTGGCAACTGAACATGACCTTCCACCTGTCCAATGATTGTTAAACAATGAATACGCGATTCATTCATTTGTGGTACATTCGTTTGTCCAAGCTGTTGTATTTTTTCCACTATTGAAGCTTCTTTTCCAGTTTCTTTCGGCTCAGCCTCTTTCTCTTCATTTGCATAACGATCACGTTCTGTCATATCGCATCCCCTTTCACTCGTATATCACTATTATTTCTTAAGTTATAAATTTCATTCGATAGAGTTTAAAAAGAAAAAAAGATCACCCGTAAAGGTGACCTTTTTTACACTTCCATAATAATCGGTAAAATCATAGGTTTTCTCTTTGTCTCTTCGTACAAGAATTGTCCTAATAATTCACGAATATTTTGTTTTAACATAGACCATTCAATTGAATATTCTTTAATTGATTGCTCAACAATCATACGTACAATCTCTGTAGAGCGGTCAATTAACGCTTCTGATTCACGTACATATACAAAACCACGTGAAATGATTTCTGGACCAGAAACAATTTTCTTTTCATCCTTACCAAGTGTTACAACAACTACTAATATTCCATCTTGAGATAACATTTTTCTATCTCGAAGAACGATATTACCAACGTCACCTACACCTAATCCATCAATTAATACATTGCCCACTTGCACTTTACCAACTAAGTTCGCTTCATCGTCACCAAAACCGATTACATCGCCTTTTTCTACGATAAAGATATTTTCTCTTGCAATACCTACATCTTCAGCTAAATATGCATGTGCTTTTTGCATACGGAACTCACCATGTACGGGTACAAAATATTTCGGTTTCATTAAATTTAACATTAATTTTAATTCTTCTTGGCTACCATGACCTGAAACGTGAACTTTTCTTTCACCGTAATAAACAACTTCAGCTCCCGCTCTAAATAACAAGTCGATAATTTTTGATACAGATATTTCATTACCCGGAATTGGAGAAGCCGCAATAATAACCGTATCACCTTTACGAATTGAAATTTGTTTATGAGCTTGCTTCGCCATTCTAGAAAGGGCCGCCATCGGTTCACCTTGGCTACCTGTCGTTAAAATAGCTACCTTTTTCTCTGGGAAATTGTCTACTTCTTGTAGTGAAATAACCATACCTTCTGGAACATCTAAATAACCAAGACGTCTTGCGATATCTACTACTTTCACCATACTACGTCCTACAACCGCTACTTTTCGTCCTGTTTCAGCAGCTGCATCAAATACTTGTTGAATACGATGTACATTCGATGCAAATGAAGCAACGATAATACGTCCTTCTGCGCCGTAGAACACTTTAGAAATTTCTACACCAACTTCTTTTTCAGAACCTGTATAGCCTGGACGCTCAGCATTTGTACTATCAGATAATAAGCACAGTACGCCTTCGTTTCCAATTTGCGCCATTTTCCCAAGATCTGCTCCACTATTTCCAATTGGAGTTTGATCGAATTTAAAGTCTCCTGTATATACAATCGCACCTTTTGATGTATGGAAACAAACACCAACAGAATCTGGAATACTATGTGTCGTTCCAAAGAATGACACCGTTGTAGTATTAAACTCTACTGTTGAATTTGAATCGATTGTTTTTAAGTCTACACGGCCTAACATACCCGCTTCGCCAAGTTTTTCTTGTATAAGTCCTACTGTTAATTTCGTTGCATACACTGGAATAGATAATTTACGAAGTACGTAAACAATACCACCGATATGATCTTCATGACCGTGAGTAATAAATAAACCTTTTACTCGCTCTTGGTTTTCCACTAAATATGTAATATCAGGAATAACGATATCAATTCCAAACATTTCATCTCCCGGGAACATTAACCCTGCATCTACAATAAAGATTTCAGAATCAATTTCAACACAGTACATGTTTTTCCCGATTTCACCTACTCCACCAAGAGCAAATACTTTAACAGACTCATTCTCTTTTCTCTTCATGTTGTTGCCTGGTTTAAAAATCTTTCAAACACTGATTTCACTAAAATTGCAGAGACACCAGGGGAAACTCTACAACCACCATATATTCACCGTCCAAGACGAATGTCCTTACCGTTATGCGATATCATGTCCTTGTTTATTTTTTAAACCAGGTTTCACCTCTCTTTCATTATATAAATCAAATATCTTATTCGATATGATATGAAAATGTAATCAAATTATAATTTTTTACCAATTTTGCTAAGCATACCCGTACTAAGCTACTTAGCCATATTATACCTGATACAAGAAATAGAACACAAGTTAAATCGTGCGAAAGAATAGGTAAAAGAACGGAATTATAACAAAAGTATCGAACGTATTTCCTTTATATTTACTTCGATTTTATACTCCATATTATTTTGAAGAAATAGCCATACATACGCTAAATTCATTTCATAATATGGATTTTCAAGACTTATTTTTCTAGAATTGAACAAAAACACTTACAAAATGGAGTTTTTTTATGAATTACGTCACATCTGAGGGGATTTCTCTAAAAAACAGAAGCGGTGGTTTATTATGTTTATTCTAAAATAACTATGATTTTTTGATCCTTTTAAAGGGGGACGATTATTTTCTTATACACATTGCAATACATAATAAAAAAGCGGTTAATAATCTTATAAGTATTCATGTAGGTAAGAAAAGAACGGCAAAGATTTTCTTACCAATAAAAAATGACCTAGTTCTACACTAGGTCATTTTTTATTAACGAGGGATAGATTGCATAACAGATTGTAACGTTACTCTTTCTTCTTCTGTTAACGGAAGAAGTGGTAAACGTACAGAACCTACATCTAATCCAACCATTTGTAACGCTGTTTTTACTGGCGTTGGGCTTGGCGCCATAAATAATGAATCCGTTACTCTTACAAGTAATTGATGTAATTTTTGCGCCTTCTTGAATTCTCCTGCTTGGAATGCTGCAATCATTTCTTGCATTTCATTTCCAATCACATGAGATGCTACAGAAACGATACCTTTCGCTCCAACTGCCATAGCTGGTAACGTTAAACCATCATCACCGCTGTATACTGCAAAGTCGTCCGCTGTTTTTTCAATGATTTCTGTCATTGTTAACACATCGCCGCCTGCATCTTTAATCGCAACAATGTTTTCTATTTCTGATAAACGAACAACTGTATCAACGGAGATTTGTACAATAGATCGTCCTGGAACGTTATATAGCATAACCGGAAGCGGCGTACTTTCAGCAATTACTTTAAAGTGCTGATACATTCCTTCTTGACTCGGTTTGTTATAATACGGTGCTACTAGCATTACTGCATCAACACCAACTTCTGTTGCCTTTTTAGTTAAGTCAATAGAAGCATGCGTATTATTACTACCTGTTCCAGCGATTACGGGCACCCTTTTATCGACAACAGATACGACATGGCGATATAACGCTACTTTTTCTTCTGAAGTTAATGTAGGAGATTCGCCTGTCGTTCCTCCTACCACGATTGCTGTTGTACCGTTATCTATTAAATAATTTACCAATTTCGTTGTCTTTGCAAAATCGATATTTCCGTTTTTATCAAACGGAGTTACCATCGCGGTTGCAATTGTCCCAAAATCTATCATGGTCTCACTCCTTATTGTTCCAGTTGCTTTTCTTTTGAAAGCTCAAACGCACTATGTAATGCATTTACAGCCTCCACTAAATCAGTTTCTTTTACAAGAACCCAAATTGTCGTATGGCTATCTGCCGATTGCAGAATTTGAATACCTTTTTCCGCTAAAGCTGTAACGATTTTCGCAGTAACCCCTGGGTAGCCTGCCATTCCAGCTCCTACAATAGATACTTTTGCACAATGCTCTGTCACAATTGGCTCATATCCAAGGTTTTTTAATAATTCAACTGCACGACTTGATACACTATCACTCACCGTATAAGCTACCCCAGTAGGTGAAATGTTAATTAAATCGACACTGATTCCTTCATTCGCCATTTCTTTAAACACATGCTGTTGTAAATCATATGCTGTTTCTTTTGCAAGCACTTTAATTTGCGTCACATTTGATACATGAGCGATACCTGTAACAGGCCGTTCTTCTACATCACGGCCTTTTGTCGCACCATCCGATGCTGAAATAAGCGTACCTTCACTATCAGAATACGTAGAACGTACACGAAGTGGTACTTTCGCATGCATCGCAATTTCAACTGCACGTGGATGAACGACTTTTGCACCTTGATATGCCATATTACAAATTTCATTGTACGTTACCGTTTGAAGATGACGTGCATCTTTTACAATGCGAGGATCCGCAGTCATAACACCTTCTACATCTGTAAAGATATCAATAAATTCAGCATGAAGCGCAACACCTAATGCAGAAGCTGAAGTATCGCTACCTCCGCGTCCAAGTGTTGTCGTATCACCTTTTTTCGTTTGTCCTTGGAATCCTGTAACGACGATTACATCTACATTTTCTAGCTCTTCATGTATACGATCGCAATTCATTTCAATAATCTTAGCATTCGTAAAATCATCATTTGTTACAAAACCAGCTTGTGCACCATTTAACGCTGCTGCTTTTATACCATTCTCATTTAACATATTAGAGAAGACGATTGCTGAGATTAATTCTCCGCATGATAATAATAAATCTTGCTCACGATTAGAAATGCGAGATTCCTCTTGATTTACAAGACTTAACAAAGTATCAGTTGCATATGGTTCACCTTTACGGCCCATAGCAGATACAACAGTAACTACTTTATAACCCGCATCTAGCGATTTTTTTATATGATGAAGCGCATGCTTACGTCCATTTTCATCACGTACAGATGTGCCACCAAATTTTTGAACAATAATTTTCATATTTTGCACCTTCTCTTAGCCGTTTACACTAATTGTAATTTTACTAAGCGCTCTGCAATTTGAACAGAATTCCATGCAGCGCCTTTTAATAAGTTATCAGATACGACCCAAAGATGGAATCCTTTATCGTTATTTAAATCTTTACGGATTCTTCCAACGAATACTTCGTTTTTACCTACTGCAGTAGCTGGCATTGGATATAACTGCTCTTCTGGGTTATCTTGCAGAACAATACCTTCTGCATTCGCAAGTAAGTTTTTGAATTCCTCTACTGTTACACCTTCTTTTTCTACTTCGATGTAAACAGACTCAGAGTGACCTGATACAACTGGTAAACGTACACATGTTGCCGCTACTTCTAGCTCTGGCATATGCATAATTTTTTTCGTTTCATTAATCATTTTCATTTCTTCAAACGTAAATCCATTATCTTGGAATTTATCAATCTGTGGAATCGCGTTGAAAGCAATTTGGAAATGTTTCTTATCACCTGATACAGGTAAAACATTTGCCTTCACTTCTTCGCCATTTAAGATTGCTTGTGATTGTTCATGAAGTTCTTCAATCGCTGCCGCACCAGCACCTGATACAGCTTGATATGTGGAAACGATTACTCGTTTTAAACCATATTGCTGACGAACTGGCTCAAGAGCTACTACCATTTGAATTGTAGAACAGTTTGGATTTGCAATAATACCATTATGTTCTTTTAAGTCGTTTTCATTTACTTCAGGTACAACAAGTGGCACGTTTTCTGTCATACGGAATGCACTTGTATTATCAACAACAATCGCACCGCGCTTTGCTGCTTCTGGCGCTAATTGTTTTGATACAGATCCACCAGCACTAAATAGTGCAATATCTACTCCTTCAAAACTTTCAGGAGTTGCCTCTTGAACTGTAAATTCTTCGCCTTTAAATACAAGTTTCTTACCTGCAGATCGTTTAGATGAAAGTAACGTTAACTTCCCGATTGGAAATTCTCGTTTCTCTAAAGTATTTAACATTTGTTCACCAACTGCGCCGGTTGCTCCAACTACAGCGACATGAAAAGTTTTTTGCTTTTCCATCACTATGCCCCTTTCTAGATACCAATCCTTCTATAACTTAGAATCAGAAGGAGTATACAATACCCCTTCTAATCTTAATAACGTTAATTTTATCATATTCTACAGTAAGAATGATGGTTTCATCAAAAATTGTCCGTTTTTTTTCGTTTTTTAATTCATATATCTGAATTTTTCTACGACAACCGGTTGCAATTGCTTCCCTTGCAATGCTTCTAATACTGTATCTTCCAGTAGCTCCATGCGAGCTACCATTGAGTTCGGTTTTTTCTCTGGTGCATCTTGGCCGAATGGGACGAAGTAGATGTTTTTTGTTGCCATTAGGCGCATTAAGTTTACGCCATTAAGTCCTAAAGCATCATTCGTCGAAACAGCCAATACGACAGGCTTACCATTTCTTAACGTCGCTTTCGCTGCCATTAATACTGGAGAGTCTGTCATTGCATTTGCAAATTTACTCATAGAATTCCCTGTTAGTGGTGCAATTACCATGCAATCTAGTGGAATTTTAGGTCCTAGTGGTTCTGCACCAACGATGGAATTAATTGCTTTAAAGCCTGTTACTTCTTCAATCTTTTTAATCCACTCTGCTCCTTCTCCAAATCTCGTATTTGTTGATTGAACAGTGTAAGAAACAACAGGACGTACTTCTGCTCCCTCAGCGATTAATTTTTCTAAGTGAGGCATTACTTCTTCATACGTACAATGTGAACCAGTAAAACCAAATCCTATTCTTTTCCCTTTTAAATTCATTCCCCATTCTCCTTTCTTGCGATTACATCTTCTGCTAATAACTGAGAAAGAACGTTCGCTAAAATTTGTCCTGCTGTTTTCGGAGCAACAATACCTGGTAATCCAGGTGCTAACAGCGCTTTAACTCCTCTTTTTTCCGCATATCTAAAGTCGGTACCGCCTGGTTTAGAAGCTAAATCAATTACTAACGTATGAGCCGGCATTTTTGAAATGACATTCGCTGTCACAACGAGATGCGGAATTGTATTAATGACAATATCGATATTCCCTACTTCTTTCTCAATATCTTGCATATGAAAAGGAGAAAACATCATTTCTGTAATACGTGCAATATGTTCCGATCGTCTTGCTCCAACTTTGACATGGGCTCCTAATGATTGAAACGCTCTGGCAACACTCATCCCTGTTCTACCAAATCCTAAAACCATTACATTGGAACCATGAATTGTATAGTCGGTATGTTGAATTACCATCATTAATGTACCTTCTACAGTCGGAATAGAATTGTAGATTGCGACATCATCACGATCAAATAATTTAACAAGTTTTCGGTTTGTAGTAGATACGAGATTTTCCAAGTAAGGCGTGCCAATACCTGAATATATAGTAAAGTGTTCTGGTGTATTTTCAATTTGTTCTTTCGTTATAGAAACTTTCTCGTTTGAAAAAATAGTATCTACTTCTCCCTTGGCATTTGTACCTGCAACTGGCAAAATAATTGCATCTACAGAAGTGAAATCTAAATTTTGTATACTTTCTTTTGCTGCCCCTGTGAAGCCATGATCTAACTGGTCAAACCCTATCAATGAAAGTTTCGCATCCAATTCAACTAGCTTGCGAATTACTTCTAGCTGTCTTGCATCTCCTCCTATGACAGCAATATGCATCTCAGTCAACATTCCCTAATTCACCTTCTTTTTCTGTCATTTATAAGAAAAGTGCCTACTTTTTCTTTTTCCTCCACATCATATGTAATGTACGAGTTTTAGGTGATTGAAAAACAAAAAGCACACATGATTGATCCCGCTCTTTGTATGCAGAAAGACCTCCCCTCAAAATTCCGCATATGAGAGGACATTATGTAGGAAATTGATTGCCCGTAAAAGCTCGATTCATGTGAGCTAATACTCTGCGGGGAATGCGCAAAAAAAGATGACCAAAATGGCCATCTTTCACTTCGAATTTGGACGATCTGTAATATCACAAAGGATCATATCATGCCCTACTTTCTTAATTTGGCTCCACGTGACTCTTACTTCTTGTGGTTCCTTTTTAAAGCCTCCCCATTTCCCAGCAGGTATGATAAGAGCCTGTATTTGACCATCCTTCTCATCAATTTCTAAATCCACATAACCTAGAACCCCCATTTTTTCGGCTCTTTCTAAATTTACGATCTCTTTACCGCTTAATTCACTTAATCGCATACGCTCTCCCCCTACAGAAGTTATGAATGTAAGTTATCTATAATTAGTACCTATTCTGTATATCCCAAAAAAATAACCGTATCTCATTTAAAAGAGATACGGTTATTTTTACATACTTTATATAAAGCAATTATAGTTTTATTCCTTTTGGAAGTTTTCCATCTGGACTAATTAATGCTGCAGAGAATTCATCTGTAAACATGTTACGAATTAACTCATCAACATTTGCTTTCGTTACAGTGTTTACACTTTCAATAATCTCATCAAGTGAACGATGCTTACGAAGTAGCAATTCATTCTTACCATTGCGGCTCATACGGCTATTCGTACTTTCTAAGCTTAACATTAAGTTTCCTTTTAATTGCTCTTTACTATTAATAAGCTCTTTTTCTGTAATACCTGTATTTTTCAATGTTTCTAATGTTTCCTGCATTGTGTCATACAGTGTATCTAATTGTTGGCTACCTGTTCCACCATACAGCGTTAACATACCTGTATCTTCATAAGAAGAATGGTAAGAAAATACTGAGTAGGCTAACCCGCGTTGCTCACGTACTTCTTGGAATAAACGGCTACTCATACTACCGCCTAAAACGTTATTTAATACAATTAAGTTATAAATATCTTCGTGTCCCATTTGTAAGCCTTTATATCCTAAACATAAATGAGCTTGTTCTGTTTCCTTTTTACGTGCTACCTTATTAAAATGGAAAATTGGGCTATGTACTTGTTCACGGTTTGTTGTTCCTTCATAACTACCGAAATATTGCTCTACCGTTTGTAAAAAGGCTTCATCAATATTTCCTGCAACTGAAACAACGACATTTTCAGGTGTGTAATGATCTTTTATATATTGGCGTAGCGTATCACCTGTAAACGTATCAAGCGTTTCTTCAGTTCCTAAAATAGGATATCCAAGCGGATGCGTTTCATATGTTGCTTTCGTTAACATATCATGTACAATATCATCTGGAGCATCTTCGTACATTTTAATTTCTTCACATACGACATTCTTCTCTTTTTTCAGTTCTTCCTCATCAAATGTTGAATTAAAGAACATATCTGCTAATACATCTAAAGCATATTTAGCATGCTCATCTAGCACTTTTGCATAGTAACAAGTGTATTCTTTTGAAGTAAAAGCATTCACTTGCCCACCAATGCTATCAAATGATTCTGCAATTTCGCGTGCACTTCGTGTTTCCGTCCCTTTAAAGAACATATGCTCTAAGAAGTGGGAAACCCCATTATTTTTTTCATTTTCATTTCTTGATCCCGCATGGATCCAAATACCAATCGCAACCGATCTTACGGTTGGTATATTCTCCATAACGATTCTTACACCATTTTTACAAGTATATTTTTTAATCAAAAACTTTCCTCCTACTGCCAGTTTCTCTAAATAATTGCTATTATTTAATGATAACAAGTTTAAGGATGAATGTCATGCAAATGTATTTAATCCACACGTTTTTCATCCAGTAATTCTGTTATATTCCCTACTCGATATCCTTGTTCCTTCAATTTTGTAATCATTGTATCTAATGCTTCTGCTGTAGATGAAGTTGGATGCATTAATACGATAGCACCTGGATGTATTTTTCTCATTACTCTCTGCAATAGTACATCTGGATCAGGTCGTTTCCAATCAATTGTATCGACAGTCCACATGATCGTTCCCATTTGGAAATCATCAGCAATTTTCACGACTTCATCCCGAAAACTTCCACTCGGCGGAGCAAACCATCTCACCTTTTGATTCGTAGCAACTTCAATCATTCGATTTGTTTTTTGTAACTGATCTCGTATTTCATCAGACGATAGCGTTTTCATATTAGGGTGTGTGTAAGAATGATTTCCAACTTCTTGATTTGCATCGACAATCATTTTTGCAAATCGCAAATTTTCTTTCACCCAGCGTCCTTCTAAAAAGAAAGTCGCCTTCACATCATGTTTTTTCAATATCTCTAATATACGCGGCAAATACTCGTTTCCCCATGCCACATTTATTGTTAATCCCACCATCTTTTTATTTGGATGTCCCCTATAAATTGGAGCTGGTGATAAATCTTTTAAGTGAACACTTGGGGATACTTCCTTGAATTCAAGATTTTTTTGATCAAATTTCCTTAGCTTCTTCATATTATTATAAGATGCTTCGATATCAACTTGTCTTCCATTATATCCCGGTGTTGCTTTCCATATTTTATCAATCATCGCATTTTGAGGTGCAATCTCATATTGTTTTGCATGTTTTTGAATTTCTTCATACAAGTTATCCTGTGCAAAAACGGAATAAGAGCCCACACTGACATATAAAAAGAATATACATATGTATGCCAATATACGAACTTTCATATAAACCCTCCCATTAACTATATAAATACCTTTTTCTTCTTATCTTTGTTAATTTGAGCGTTATAATGAAAACTATACCTATACTGACATAAAAATATATATAAATCATATTTTTTACATAACAAAAAAAGCCAGTTCAACTGGCTTTTACTTATTGCTGCTCTTGTTTGTTTTCTTCTTTAGCAGCTTCTTTTTCTTGCTCTTCTTTTAGCAATACTTTTCTAGATAGATTCACACGACCTTGCTTGTCAATCTCGATAACTTTAACTGTAATTACATCACCGATCTTCACAACGTCTTCTACTTTACCTACACGCTCAAGTGCAAGTTCAGAAATGTGCACTAATCCATCTTTACCGCTGAATAGTTCAACGAAAGCACCGAATTTCTCAACACGTTTCACTTTTCCTTCGTAGATTTCACCTACTTGTACTTCGCGAACGATATCTTCGATAATTTTCTTAGCTTTGTCATTCATTTCTTGATTTATTGAAGAAATGAATACTGTACCATCTTGCTCGATATCAATTTTAACGCCAGTTTCTTCAATAATTTTATTGATTTGTTTACCGCTCGGCCCAATAACGTCACGGATTTTATCTGGGTTAATTGTCATTGTAATAATCTTTGGAGCGTAAGCTGATAATTCAGTACGTGGCTCTCCAATAACAGATAACATATGATTTAGAATGTGCACACGACCAACTTTCGCTTGTTGTAATGCCTCTTCTAAAATTTCACGAGATAGACCATCGATTTTAATGTCCATTTGTAGTGCAGTAACACCTTTTGCTGTACCTGCTACTTTAAAGTCCATATCACCTAAATGATCTTCCATACCTTGAATATCAGATAAAATTGTGTAATGCTCACCAGTTTTAACTAGACCCATTGCAATACCTGCAACTGGAGCTTTAAGTGGAACACCAGCATCCATCATTGCTAAAGTACTACCACAAATACTTGCTTGTGAAGTAGAACCATTTGATTCTAAAACTTCAGATACAAGACGTACTGTATATGGGAAATCTTTTTCAGATGGAATTACAGGTTCAAGAGCACGTTCTCCTAGTGCACCGTGACCAATTTCACGACGACCTGGTCCACGCATCGGTCTTGTTTCACCAACACTAAATGATGGGAAGTTGTAATGGTGCATGAAGCGTTTTGATTCTTCTACACCAAGACCATCTAAAATTTGCACATCGCCTAATGCACCTAATGTACAAATACTTAATGCTTGTGTTTGTCCACGTGTGAATAAACCAGAACCGTGTGTACGAGATAAAATGCCAACCTCTGATGCTAATGGACGGATTTCGTCACCTTTACGGCCATCTGGGCGGATTTTTTCAACTGTAATAAGACGACGTACTTCTTCTTTTACAATTTTATATAAAATCTCATTTACTTGTCCTAATGTATCAGCGTCAGCTTCTTGCGCTTCGTAATGCTCAATTACACGCTTTTTCACTTCGTTAATTGCATCTTCACGTGCATGTTTCTCATGTACTTGAATTGCAGAATGCATATCCTTCTCAGACATTTCACGTACAGCTTGATTAAGATCAGCGTCAACTTCATAAAGTTTCACTTCTGATTTCTCTTTACCTACAGCTTGTACAATCTCTTCTTGGAATGCAATTAGACGTTTAATTTCGTCATGTCCAAACATAATTGCTTCTAACATCGTTTCTTCAGGCACTTGATCTGCTCCTGCTTCAACCATGTTAATTGCATCTTTCGTACCAGCTACAACAAGGTGAATATCACTTTGCTCTTGCTGTTCTACTGTTGGATTAATAACGAATTCGCCGTTAATACGACCAACTGTTGCACCCGCGATTGGACCTTCAAATGGAATATCTGAAATCGATAACGCTAATGAAGAACCAAGCATAGCTGCCATTTCAGAAGAACAATCTTGATCAACACTCATTACAATGCTGACAACTTGTACTTCGTTACGGAAACCATCTGCGAAAAGTGGACGAATTGGACGGTCGATTAAACGACTTGCCAAAATTGCTTTTTCACTTGGACGACCTTCACGTTTAATGAAACCGCCAGGAATTTTTCCGACTGCATATAAACGCTCTTCATAGTTTACTGTAAGTGGGAAGAAATCTACATTTTTTGGTTCTTTTGATGCAGTTGCTGTAGATAGAACCGCTGTATCGCCATATCTTACTAATACTGCTCCGTTCGCTTGCTTCGCAAGCTGACTTGTTTCAACTGTTAGCTGACGACCAGCTAAATCTATCGAGAAGACTTGCTTTTCTTGACTCATTTAAGTACCCCTCTCAATTTAAAGTATTCAATTCTTCTATGTAAATGGATAGTATATCACAATATTCTACCTCTAGTATTACCGAAAATGAAGTAAGCTATAAAGGGTAGAAGATATATTTTTACCTAACAAAAAAGCGGGAATATTCCCGCTTCTTTGACTATCGACGTAAGCCAAGCTTTGTGATTAATTCACGGTAACGTGTGATATCGCTATTACGAAGGTAAGTTAGTAAGTTACGACGTTTACCAACCATCTTTAATAGACCACGACGTGAATGATGATCTTTCTTGTGAGTACGTAAGTGCTCGTTTAGAGTGTTAATTTGCTCCGTTAGGACAGCAATTTGAACCTCTGGAGAACCAGTATCAGTCTCATGAGTTCTAAATTGTGCAATGATTTCATTTTTACGCTCTTGTGTTAAAGCCATCCTATTTCACCTCCTATTAATTAAACCCCCAATTACCTAGCAAGCGTCGGTGAGTCGCAATGCCAAGCAATGGTTGTCATAAAGTACATAACATAGAATACTACTTTTCATTTGAAAAAGCAAGTATATTCTTTTCGTTCGCAAAATATTCTTGTGCTGTTTTCTTATCTTTTGCGATTTGTTCAACTAACTCATCGATGCCATTGAATTTCTTTTCTTCTCTTATACGCATATGCCACTCTACTGTAACATTTTGATCATATATGTCTTTGTTAAATTCAAATAAGTGCACTTCAATAGATAATTGACGCTCATCTTCTTTAAAAGTTGGTTTATATCCAATATTACATACACCATCGTACCATTCATCGTGAACCTTTAATCTCACTGCATAAACACCTACAGGTGGTAATAGATACTCATCACTTAAAGCTACATTTGCTGTAGGAAAACCAATTTGACGTCCACGTTTATCACCGTGTACAACCGTTCCCCCTACTGTATATGCTCTACCTAAAATAGATGGAATTTGTTCCATTTCGCCATTTCGAATTAACTTTCGTAATGCTGTAGAACTTACTTTCTCTTCTTGAAATTCAACTTTTTCAATCACAGTCTGTGTAAACTCCCCTCTTGCATGAAATGGTAAAGTCTCCATCTTTCCTTTTCCTAAACGTCCATATGAATAATCAAACCCTGCTACTACATGCTTTACATTTAAACCAATAATATAATCATCTACAAATTGTTGTGGCAATAAGCCTGCAAACGATTCATCAAATTTAATAACATATAATATATCGATCCCTAAGTTTTCGACTATTTTTTCTTTATCACACATTGGTGTAATATACTCCGCATGGGCTTCCTTTTTCCCTAAAACAACAGATGGGTGCGGATAAAATGTCATAACTGCACTTTTATATCCCCGTTCATCCGCTATTTGTTTCGCAGTTCGAATTACACATTGATGTCCTAAATGAATGCCATCAAAAAATCCTAATGCCATTACAGTCGGTGGTAATTCTAATTTATTTTGTTCATGTGGATGAGTTAAATGAATAAGTTTCACGCTTGAATTCACCTTTTTCTGTAATAATCCTTCCAATAATTCATTATAGCTTTAGTTCTTGATTATTCACAAGTACTTTCATCGGCTTTAGCATACCAGGGTGTTTGGGATGGTGCTCAAAAATTGCAAGGCATCGATCATTTTTATCAAATACTGTTATAAATGGTGCTGTTATTTGCAATTCATTTTTTAAGAACATACCATTCTTTATTTTCTCTGCTTGCTTTTCATCTACAACAATTTTCGGGAACTTACTTAATGCTTCATCAATTGAAATGAAGATAGACTCTACTGTTCCATTTTGCACGTTTTCTTCAATTTCTTCAAATGATATGCAATCTTCTAATAAAAATTCTCCAGAAGCTGTTCTTACAAGGTGAGACATATGTGATGGAAAACCAAGTTTTTCACCAATCATTACTGCTAACGTTCTTACATATGTTCCTTTACTACACGTTACACGGAAACGGAATGAAATATTTTCCCCCTCAAACACTTCACGGTCATCTAGTAATACAAATTCATGAATTGTAATTGTACGAACTGGACGTTCAACTTCTTGTCCTGCTCTTGCATATTCATATAATTTTTTTCCGTTAACTTTTACAGCTGAAAACATCGGAGGCATTTGTTCAATCGTACCTGTTAATGCAGCAAGAGCCCCTTCTACTTCCTTACGAGTAATAACGCGATTTACATGTTTCGTTTCAACAACTTCACCAGAAGCATCTTCAGTTGTGGTTGAAAATCCAAGTGTTACTTCACCTTCATATGTTTTCGTCTCACTTGTTAAAAATTGTGCAATCTTCGTTGCTCGTCCCACACAAATAGGTAATACTCCTGTTACATCTGGATCTAATGTTCCTGTATGACCAATTCGTTTCTCACGCAATATCTTTCTTAATTTAAATACACAATCATGTGATGTCATGCCTTTTGGCTTATGTAATAATACTACACCTTCCATATATGTTCACCTCATCATAATTCTTTCATAGTAATTATCCAAAATTTATTTTGCATTGAAAAAATGGATAGACAAATGTCTATCCATTATTCTTCACGTTTATCGTCTTTATTAATTTGATGTAAAAGTGTATCAATTCGATGACCATATCCGATAGACTCATCAAATTCAAAGGAAATTTCCGGTGTTTTACGAAGACGAATACGTTGGCCAATTTCTGAACGAATGAAGCCTTTTGCCTTCGCTAAACCTTTTAATGTACTTTCTTTCTGTTCTTCATCACCTAAAACAGAAATATATACTGTAGCAATTTGTAAATCCCCACTCACTTGTACATCTGTTACTGTAACAAATCCGACACGTGGATCTTTAATTTTACGACTGATGATGTCGCCTAATTCTTTTTTCATTTGCTCGCCTACACGGTTTGCACGTAATTTCATAACTCTTCACCTCATTCAATACCATTCCAATTGTGTTATTGTACGTTCAATTTCAGGAAATGAATCGATGTACTCAAGTACACGATTCATTTCTTTTTCACAAATAACACGATTAGAGGATACAGAAACAATTGCAATTTCTGTACGTTGCCATACATCTTGATGCCCTACTTCTGAAACAGCTACGTTATAACGCTGCTTCACACGAGTTAGCACCCGTTGCAAAATTGCTCGTTTCTCTTTTAAAGAATGCACATCGTAAATCATACACTCGAATGAGAGTGTAGCGATAATCATCGCTTCACTTCTTCCATAATGTACGCTTCAATGATGTCCCCTTCTTTAAGATCATTATATCTCTCAATTGTAATACCACACTCATAGTTTTGTGCAACTTCTTTTACGTCGTCTTTGAAACGTTTTAACGTATCAAGTTGTCCTTCGAAAATTACTACGCCATCACGGATAATACGCACGCCACTATCACGTGTAATTTTACCGTCAATTACGTAACAACCTGCGATTGTTCCAACTTTTGTTACTTTGAATGTTTGGCGTACTTCCGCTTGACCGATTACTTTTTCTTCGAATTCTGGATCCAGCATACCTTGCATTGCTGATTCGATTTCTTCGATTACTTTATAGATAATACGGTGTAAACGAACATCAACATTCTCTAATTCAGCTGTACGCTTCGCATTCACATCAGGGCGTACGTTAAATCCAATTACAATTGCATTAGATGCAGAAGCTAAAATGATATCAGATTCTGTGATCGCACCTACGCCTGTATGGATAATTTTAACTTTAACACCTTCAACATCAATTTTACGAAGTGACGCTGCCATTGCTTCTACAGAACCTTGTACGTCTGCTTTCACAATTAAGTTAATTTCTTTTACATCGCCCTCTTGGATTTGTTGGAATAAATCTTCAAGGCTTAATTTAGATTTCTCACCACGTTGAGCAAGTAACGCTTCTTGTGCACGTGATTCACCGATTTGACGAGCTTTCTTCTCATCAGCGAATGCCATGAAACGATCTCCCGCTTGTGGTACTTCGTTTAAACCTGTAATTTCAACAGGAGTTGATGGTCCAGCAACTTTTACACGACGACCAATGTCACTTACCATTGCACGAACACGTCCGAATGAAGTACCAACAACGATTGGATCTCCAACGCGAAGTGTACCGTTTTGAACAAGTAATGTCGCGATAGTTCCTTTACCTTTATCAAGCTGTGCTTCAATTACAGTACCAGTTGCATAGCGGTTTGGATTTGCTTTATATTCTTCAACTTCACTCACAAGAAGAATCATTTCTAGTAAGTTGTCAATTCCTTCACCTTGAATTGCAGAAATTGGTACGAAAATTGTATCTCCGCCCCAAGCTTCTGGAACTAATTCATATTCTGTTAATTCTTGCATTACACGATCAGGATTTGCCGCTGGTTTATCCATTTTATTCACAGCTACAATAATTGGTACTCCAGCTGCTTTCGCATGGCTAATCGCTTCAACTGTTTGTGGCATAACACCGTCATCAGCTGCAACAACAAGGATTGTAATATCTGTTACTTGCGCACCACGAGCACGCATCGTTGTAAATGCCGCGTGACCAGGCGTATCTAAGAATGTAATCTTCTTGTCATTTACTTCAACTTGGTATGCACCAATATGCTGAGTAATTCCACCTGCTTCGCCTGCAGTTACTTTTGAATTACGGATAGAGTCAAGTAAAGTTGTTTTACCATGGTCAACGTGTCCCATAATTGTAACTACAGCTGGACGTTCTTTTAAGTTCTCTTCATCGTCTTGCTCATCGATGAATGTTTCGAATTCAGTCTCGCTTACAACTACTTCTTCTTCTACTTCAATACCATAATCAGTAGCAATTAATTCAATTGTATCTTTATCTAAGTCTTGGTTAATTGTTGCCATAATTCCAAGCATAAAGAGCTTCTTAATAATTTCAGACGGCTCTTTGCTTAATTTTTTAGCAAGCTCACCTACTGTAAGACTTCCTGAGAAAGTAATTTTATCTGGTGTTTCTACAGTTTGTGTTTGTTGTCTTCCAGCAAAGTTATCTTGACGTTTGTCTTCATTTCCTTTGCCTTTTTTCTTTTTCTTATTGCTGTTCTTTTTACTACGAACAACTTTTTCTTCTACTTCAAACTCATCTGCAACAGAAGGTTTTTCAGTTTGATACGCATTATCTAATTTATTTACTACTTCATCTTCTAACATTGTCATATGATTCGAAACCTCGATATTCATTTCTTTTAGTTTTGTCATAAGATCTTTACTTGAGATATTATGTTGTTTTGCATATTCATGCACTCGAATTTTACTCATACCTTCACCCCCGGTAATTTGTATCGAGCATGCTACGCAGCTTTTTCGCAAAGCCTTCATCTAACACAGCTACAACGACTCGCTCATCTCTCCCAATCGCATGCCCTAATTGTTGTCGATTTTCGACCTTTCTCATTGGTACGTTGTAATACGTCGTTTTATCCATGATGCGTTTTGTAGTATTTGCTGACGCATCTTCAGATAGCAATACAAGCTTTGCTTTGCCACTTCGTACTTCTTTTAAAACAAGTTCTTCACCCGAAATAATTTTCCGAGCCCGGTTTGCTAGTCCTAAAAACGATTTCCAATCGGACACTTATTTCGACTCCTTCTCAACAAGCTCAAGAAGCTCTTCGTATAGAGAACCGTCGATTTTCGCTTTTAGATGATGTTCCAAAACATTTTTCTTTTGGGCTTGAAGAATGCTTTCTTTATCTTTTGATAAATAAGCACCTCGTCCTGATTTCTTTCCAGTTAAATCAATGGACACTTCTCCCTCTTTGGAACGAACAATGCGAACGAGCTCTCGTTTTGATTTCATTTCTTGCGTTGCTACACATTTTCGTAACGGAACTTTTCGATTGCTCATACTCATCACCTCTATTCGATTTCGTCTTCAACTGAATCGAATCCGAATGCGATTACGCTATCTTCTTCTGTTACAATACCAAGTTGTTTCGCATCAGACTCACTCTTAATATCAATTTTCCAACCTGTTAATTTAGCTGCAAGACGTGCATTTTGTCCACGCTTACCAATAGCTAATGACAGTTGGTGGTCTGGAACAACAACAGTTGTTGCTTTTTCTTCTTCATCTACAAGTACTTTAACAACTTGTGATGGGCTTAAAGCATTTGCAACATATTCTACTGGATCATTTGACCAGCGAACGATGTCAATCTTTTCGCCTTTTAGTTCGTCTACAATGCGTTGTACACGTTGTCCTTTTGGTCCTACACAAGAACCTACTGGATCAACATCAATGTTCTCTGCATGTACAGAAATTTTAGAACGATCGCCTGCTTCACGTGCTACAGAACGAATTTCAACAGTTCCATCATAAATTTCAGGAACTTCCATTTCGAATAAACGTTTTAAAAGACCAGGATGTGTACGTGATACGTAAATTTGTGGTCCTTTTGTTGTTTTTTCTACTTTCGTAATGAATACACGAATACGATCATGTGGTTTGTACTGTTCGTTTGGCATTTGCTCACTTACAGGTAATAAAGCTTCTACTTTCCCTAAGCTTACATAGATGAAACGAGCATCTTGACGTTGTACGATACCAACCATAATATCTTCTTCACGGTCACTAAACTCAGAGTAAATAACACCACGCTCTGCTTCACGCACTCGTTGTGTTACAACCTGTTTTGCAGTTTGTGCTGCAATACGACCGAAATCTTTTGGTGTTACTTCAATTTCTAGTACGTCACCATCTTGATAGTTTGGATTAATTTGTCTTGCTTCTTCAACAGAAATTTCAAGACGTGGATCAAACACATTATCAACAACGTCTTTACGTGCTAATACTTGAATTGTTCCCACTTCTGGGTTAAAGCTCACACGAACGTTTTGTGCTTGGTTAAAATTGCGTTTATAAGCAGAGATTAACGCTGCTTCAATCGCATCAATAATAATATCTTTGCTAATTCCTTTTTCTGACTCTAATACGAGCAAGGCATCTAACAACTCAGTGCTCATGAAGATCCCCCTTCTAACTAAAACGTAACAGCAAGTCGCGCATTTGCAACTTTGTCCATTGAAATTTGGATTTCTTTTTTACGTGTTTTAATTGTTAATAATAGTGTAATTGTAGTACCATCGTAGGAAAGTAGTTTTCCTTCAAACATTTTTTCACCATCAATCGGCTCATATGTTTTAATTGCCACTTGTTTTCCTACCGCTTGCTGGAAGTCTTTCTCTTTCTTTAATGGGCGTTCCGCTCCAGGAGATGATACATCCAAAAAGTAAAGATGAGGAATTGGATCCTCTTTATCTAAAGCTTCGCTTAAACGTTCACTTACCGCACCGCATTCTTCAATGTCGACTCCCTTTTCAGAATCGATGAATACGCGTAAGAACCAGTCTTGTCCTTCTTGCACATACTCTACATCTACAAGTTCAAGATTTAACTCTTCAACGATTGGCTGCGCAAATGCTTCTACTACTTCTGTGACTTTCTTATCCATAAACAGCCTCCTTCCTGCCGTCATGTACCATTTACAAGAAAAGACTCCGTCCATAAAACGGTTTATCTTATTCTTTCTCGTTAGCTAACAAAAGCCCCTGCCGTTAAGCAGGGAATATCTGTCTTAGTATTACCAAATTTAAGAAGTAAAACTTGTAACAAAATATGTATATACGACAGAAATTTCTTACCTCTCCACATCAATAAAACGTAGATAGTAACACGAAAGAGTGGGTTTCCCCACTCTTTTTTTTACACAATATACATGACATGGTTATCTCGGTTAATAGTATACCATAGCAAATGTTGATTTGCAAAGACTTTTCCTACCTACTAGAACAGTGATAACTGGTTTTGATCAGGTAGATCGCCTAAGCAACCTTGACTATCTAAATACTCAATAATTGTTTTCGAAACCTTACTGCGCTGCTGTAAATCTTCTTTTGATAAGAAATCTCCATTTTTGCGTGCTTCTACAATACTTAAAGCTGCGTTTGTACCAAGTCCAGGCACTGCATTAAATGGAGGAATTAAAGAATCCCCATCAATAATAAATTCTGTTGCATGCGAACGGTATAAATCAACCTTTTGGAATGAGTATCCACGCTCACACATTTCAAGTGTCATTTCTAGTACTGTTAATAAACTTTTCTCTTTCGGCGCTGCATCCAAACCTTTTTGTGCAATTTCATCAATTTTTACACGTATAGATGCTGAGCCTTTCGCCATCGCCTCTACGTCAAAGTCATCTGCACGAACTGTAAAGTATGCCGCATAGAATAAAAGCGCGAAATGCACTTTAAAATATGCAATACGTACAGCCATAAGTACGTAAGCAGCCGCATGGGCTTTAGGGAACATGTACTTGATCTTCTTACATGAATCAATATACCAACCCGGTACATTATTACTTTTCATGTCCTCTTCCCATTCTTCTGGTACACCTTTACCTTTACGAACCGACTCCATGATTTTGAAGGCTAATGATGGGTCTAAACCTTGATAGATTAAATATACCATGATGTCATCACGACAACCGATAACTTCACTCAGCGTACATGTACCGTTATAAATTAACTCGTTGGCATTACCAAGCCATACATCCGTACCATGCGATAGTCCTGAAATTTGGACTAACTCAGAGAATGTCGTAGGCTTCGTCTCTTCTAACATCTGCCTTACGAATTTCGTACCAAACTCTGGTATACCAAGTGTACCTGTTTTACAGTTAATTTGTTCTTCCGTTACACCTAACGATTCAGGTCCTGAGAAAATTTTCATTACTTCCGGATCGTCTGTTGGGATTGTTTTCGGATCAATACCGCTTAAATCTTGTAACATACGAATAACAGTTGGATCATCGTGTCCTAGTATATCAAGTTTCAATAAGTTATCATGAATCGAGTGGAAATCAAAGTGTGTCGTTCTCCACTCAGCACCTATTGAATCTGCCGGGAACTGAATTGGTGAAAAATCAAAAATATCCATGTAATCTGGCACAACGATAATACCACCTGGATGCTGTCCAGTCGTACGTTTTACACCGGTACATCCTGATACTAAGCGGTCAATCTCTGCATTTCGAATCGTTAAGTTATGATCATTTGCATAACCTTTTACATACCCATAAGCAGTTTTTTCCGCAACTGTACCTATTGTACCCGCACGGTATACATAATCTTCACCGAACAGTACTTTCGTATAGTTATGGGCACGTGGTTGGTATTCCCCGGAGAAGTTCAAATCGATATCGGGTACCTTATCTCCTTTAAATCCAAGGAACGTTTCGAACGGAATATCATGTCCATCTTTCACGTATGGAACATTACATGCCGGACATTCTTTATCCGGCAAATCAAAACCAGAACCTACAGAACCATCATTAAAGAATTCTGATTGCTTACACTTCGGACATACATAGTGTGGTGGTAATGGATTTACTTCTGTAATTTCCATCATCGTTGCAACGAATGATGAACCTACCGATCCACGCGAACCTACTAGATATCCATCTACTAACGATTTTTTCACAAGCTTATGTGAAATTAAATAAATTACGGCGAATCCATGCCCAATAATACTTTTTAATTCTTTTTCTAAACGCGCTTCTACAATTTCAGGTAACTCTTCACCATAAATGCTACGCGCCATTTTATAACTCATATCACGCGTTTCATCATCTGCACCCTCAATTTTCGGTGTATATAGATCGTCTTTTACTGGATGAACATCACCAATTAATGATGCAACCTTTTGTGTATTCGTTACAACAATTTCTTTCGCAACGTCTTCACCTAAGAATGAAAAACACTCTAACATTTCATCCGTTGTACGGAAATGTACAGGCGGTAATGAATGTCGGTTTAACGGATTGGCTCCGCCCTGCGAACTAACTAAAATTTTGCGATACATTCCATCCTCTGGATCTAAATAATGCACGTTTCCTGTAGCAACAACTGGTTTATCTAACGTCTCACCAAGTTTTACTAAATTAGAAATAATTGTTTTTAACTGTCCCTCATCTCGAACAAGTTCACGCTCTACTAAATGACGTAACACCTCTGGAGGCATTACTTCAATGTAATCATAGAACTGCGCAATTTCTTCTACCTCTTCAGGCGCTTTTTGCATCATCGCCTCAAACACTTCACCTTTATCACAAGCCGTTCCTACTAAAATTCCCTCGCGATATTTTTTTAATAGTGACCTTGGTACTCGTGGTACTCGGTAAAAGTAATTTAGGTGAGAATAGGAAACAAGTTTATATAAATTTTTCAATCCTACATCTGATGTGGCAAGTAACGTCATATGACTTGGACGTCCACGCTTATACGCATCCCCTTGCCCCATGCTATCATTTAATTGATCGTGATATTCAAATCCCTTTTCAATCACATCTTTTAACATTTTCACAAGTAAGTATCCCGTTGCTTCTGTATCATAAATCGCACGGTGATGTTGCGTTAATTCAATATCAAGCTTTTTACACATCGTATTTAATCGATGGTTTTTCATTTCTGGGAATAAGAATCTTGCAAGTTCTAACGTATCAATAACAGGATTATTCGTTTTTTCTAGTCCAGCCTTTTTAAAACCTACGTTAATAAAGCCCATATCAAAACTTGCGTTATGCGCAACAAGTGTATGGTCGCCCATCCATTCTTCAAACTTTTTAAACACTTCGTCCACTTCTGGTGCATCCGTTAACATATCATCTGTAATACCTGTTAATTCAATAATCGTCGCAGATAATGGTTGATGCGGATTTGCAAACGATTCAAAGCGGTCAATAATTTCGCCGCCTTTTACTTTTACAGCCGCTAACTCGATAACAGTATCATATACAGCTGATAAACCTGTCGTCTCAACGTCAAAAACAACATACGTTTCCTCTGCAAGTAAACGATGCGCTTCGTTATATGCAATTGGTACACCATCATTAACTAAATTCGCTTCTACACCATATATAACTTTAACCCCAGCCTTTTTCCCCGCAGAATATGCCTCTGGGAAAGACTGCGCAACAGCATGGTCTGTAACAGCAATTGCCTCATGTCCCCATTTACCTGCTTGAGCAACAAGTCTAGAAACAGGAGTAACAGCGTCCATTTGGCTCATCGGTGTGTGAAGATGCAGCTCTACACGTTTTTCACCTTCTGGCGCTTTATCTTTACGAGACGGTCCTGTTATTTCATTAATATCATTTGCAATCATTACTAAATCTCGAACAAACGTATCATTTTGAACAGAACCACGCGCTTTCACCCACATTCCTTTTTTCAAGGATTGCAGCATAGGAATATCTTCTTTATCACGTGAGAACATTTTGATCATAATTGAATCCGTATAATCTGTTATTTTTAAAGTTAATAACGTACGGCCACTACGAAGCTCTTTCGTTTCTACATGGAAGACATACCCTTGAACTGTTTTTCTTCTTTCTTCATCTTGAATTTCTCGCATCGGTGTAATCTCTTCATCTGGCTTAATAAGATACCCAAGCACAACCGGTCCTTCATGCACAACGCTACTTTCTTCAGCTTGCTTCTTCGCCATTTCTTCCATAGCTTGTATAACACGTTCACGGTCTTCTTGCTGCGTTTGCTCACGAAACTTTTGCATTTCTTCTGTATTTTGCTGTATATGTGTGTCTAACTGAAAACGCGGGAATCCAAAAGCTTCGTATTGATCTCCTACTGGTTTCGCAACGTTTTTCTTTAAAGCGGTAGATTCCAGCTCGTTATTCACATTTATTAGCAACTTCACTCCATTCACCTGCGGAAGCTGCTTCTTTAAGTAAGCAAACATAGGTGAAAATGTAATTCGTTCCGTACAAAGCGGCCAATACGCCCTCACTTCTTCTTCTGTAAATTGTTTATTCTCTGCTTCTAATGCAAATGTTGTTCTTGCAATATGAGAAAATGATTGCTTAAGCTTTGTTTCTAGCAATTCATATAATTCTGTAGGCAAAATACGTGGCACTTGTAAATCAAAATGCCAACTTTTATTCGCTTTATCAATAACGAGCCTTTCAATACCACCGCCTTGTAAATATTGATTTATAAGGTCATCTGGTATTTGCAACTGCTGGAGCAAAATTTGAAATCGCTCTTGTTGTTCATTTGTTAAAGACATAAGCACTCTCCTTCCATTTGCTATTATAAATTGAAACGTACTACAAAGAAAGATTTCTCCCTTCTTCTTTTACAAAATACGTTTACAAAGAAAGAGAAGGTACCTCATTGCGAGGTACCTCTTCTTATTTTAAAATATTTGCAATATATGTTTGAAGTTCTTCTACTTTCACTTCTTCAGACTCACCTGTAGCACGTACTTTCACTTCTACAATACCTTCGTCTGCTTTTTTACCAACTGTCACACGAACTGGAAGGCCGAATAAATCTGCATCTGCAAATTTAACACCTGCACGTTCTGCACGATCATCTAGTAATACTTCATATCCTTGCTCTTGTAATGAGTTGTAGATGTTTTCACCCATTTCACGTTGTGCATCAGATTTCATATTTACTGGAATTACATGCACATGGAATGGTGCAACAGCTTTTGGCCAAACTAAACCGTTCTCATCATTAAACTGCTCTGCGATTGCTGCCACTGTACGAGATACACCGATACCGTAACAACCCATAATAAGTGGTTGTGTTTTTCCGTTTTCATCTAGGAATGTTGCGTTCATTGCTTCACTATAACGTGTTCCTAATTTGAATACATGACCAACTTCAATTCCGCGTGCGAAAAGAATTGTTCCGTTTCCGTCCGGAGACTGGTCTCCTTCTTGAATGAAGCGTAAATCTGTATATTGACTTACTTTAAAGTCACGTTCTGGATTTACATTTACATAATGGAATCCTTCTTCGTTTGCTCCTGAACATCCGTTAACAATTGATGCTACAGCATGGTCAGCGATAATTTCGATGTCACCTGTTACACCAATCGGTCCTAATGAACCAACTTCACAATGTAATAGTTCTTTCACTTCTTCATGAGAAGCAAGCTCAACAACTGAAGCACCGTATACATTTTTCACTTTTACATCGTTGACTTCATGATCACCACGAACAAGTACAACTACTAATTTCTCATCTACTTTAAATACCATAGACTTAATACACTTGTCAGCTTCAATGTTTAAGAATGTAGATACTTCTTCAATTGCTTTTTGATCCGGTGTTGCTACTTTTTCAAGTGCCTTTTCTGCTTCGTCACTCTTCGTATACGTAGCTACAACAGGAGCCATTTCGATGTTCGCTGCATAATTAGATGTATCAGAGTATGCAATTGTATCTTCACCAACATCAGATAATACCATAAATTCATGTGTATCTTTTCCGCCCATTGCTCCAGAGTCAGCAATAACCGCACGGAAATTCAAGCCACAACGAGCAAAAATGTTAGAGTATGCTTTGTATAAACGATCATACACTTCATCTAAGCTCTCTTGTGTAGCATGGAAAGAGTATGCATCTTTCATTAGAAACTCTCTTCCACGTAATAAACCGAAACGAGGTCTTTGTTCATCACGGAATTTTGTTTGAATTTGGTATAATGTTAACGGTAATTTTTTATATGACTTCACTTCATCACGTACAAGATCCGTAATTACTTCTTCATGTGTCGCTCCTAATGCGAATTCACGAGCGTTACGATCTTTCATACGCATTAATTCAGATCCGTAAGAATACCAACGGCCTGACTCTTGCCATAATTCTGCAGCTTGCATCGCTGGCATTAATAATTCTACAGCACCTGCGCGCTCCATTTCTTCTCGAACGATACGTTCTACTTTGTGTAGTACTTTTAAACCAAATGGTAGAAAACTATAAATACCTGAAGCATTTTGACGCATAAAACCTGCACGAAGTAATAACTGATGACTCTTAATCTCCGCATCAGCTGGAACTTCACGTAATGTAGGACTGAATACCATACTTTGTTTCATTTATTCGCACCTCTTCATTTTACTCTTATACGCAGTAAAACCCCTCACCTCGAGTTAGGTGAGGGATTTTATTCTACGATCTCTATTTCATTATAAGTTTCACTTTATTTTACAAGAAAAACTTACGAATGTCATTCCAAGTTACAACTAACATTAGTAACATTAGTAATGCAAAACCAATAAAGTGAACCATGCCTTCTTTTTGGCGGTCAATTGGTTTTCCTCGTAACGCTTCAATTAAGAAGAAGAACAAACGTCCACCGTCTAAAGCAGGGACTGGTAGTAAATTAAATAAACCAAGGTTAATACTTAACACTGCTGCTAAACTTAATACACGTGTAAATCCATAATCTACAACTTGATCTGTTAGATTATAAATTCCTACTGGACCTGACAACTCATTAATAGAGAATTGACCAGTTACTAATTTCACAAGAGACTCAAAAATTAGTTTCGTCCATTGGTATGTTTGTTCAAAACCTGATTTAATAGAACCCATTACTGTTTTCTCTACTGGAGAGTAAACACCAATTCTACCAACTTCTTCTTTACCTTCTTTATCGAGCGTTGGCGTTACTTTCACATTAAACTGTTCACTATCACGCTTTACTTGTAACGTAATTTCTTTATTTGGGTTTTCACGTACAATAGAAACAACATCTTTCCATGTACTTGTGTTTTTCCCATCGATTGCTTGAATTGTATCATTTTCTTTTAATCCAGCTTGCTGTGCTGCACTTTTCTCCATCACTTTCCCGACCATTGGTTTGTCAACGGGAACACCTTGTACAAATCCAAGAATCACAAAAATAACAAATGCTAAAATGAAGTTCATCGCAGGACCCGCAAAGATTGTTAAAGCACGTTGCCCCAATTTCTTGGAGCCGAACTGCCTATTATACGGAGCAATTTGAATTTCTTCACCAGCAGTAATAATACGAGCCTTTTCATTCACTCGGAATGTTTGAAGCTCTTCCTCGTACTCTTCATAGCCCGAAATTGTTAAATTATGCTCTAAATCAGCTTGTTCGACTTCAATGACGCGAACATTTGGATACTTTTCATATCCATCAAAAACTAATTTCGCAACTTCGTCTTTTTCATTTAATACAAGGCCAACCTTTTTACCAGGCTTTAACTCAACTGTGTCTGCATCCTCGCCAGCCATTCTTACATAGCCACCAAGGGGCAGTAATCGAATCGTATACACCGTTTCATTCTTTTCAAATGAGAATATTTTCGGACCAAAACCAATCGCAAACTCACGGCATAAAATACCTGCTCTTTTTGCGAAATATAGATGCCCTAGCTCATGGAAAAATACGAGTGCACCGAAAATTAATATAAAGGCAATCGCTGTATTCAATTCCATAACCACCTTTGCTAAATTTGTTCCATCACAAACCGTCTTGTGGCTGCATCAATTTCCAGAATTTCCTCTAAGCTCGGACGTGCAATGACATTGTGATGGTTCATTGCTTTTTCAATGAGGTCTTCCACTGTTAAGAAACCAATTCTCTTTTGTAAAAAAGCTTCAACAGCTACTTCATTCGCTGCATTCATTACAGCTGGCATACTTCCACCTGCTTTTCCAGCTTCATACGCAAAACGTAGGCAACGGAATCGTTCTTGGTTCATTTTCTCAAAATGCAACGTTCCTATTTCCCATAAGTTTAACTGTTTTGTGTCTGAAAGAGGCAATCGATCAGGATATGTAAGTGCGTATTGAATTGGTACTCGCATATCAGGTGAGCCAAGCTGTGCCATTACACTACGATCTTCAAATTCAACCATAGAATGGATAATACTTTCTTTATGTAAAACAACATCGATTTGCTCATAAGGGATACCAAAAAGCCAATGTGCTTCAATTACTTCTAGCCCCTTATTCATCATTGTAGCAGAATCAATTGTAATTTTCGAACCCATTGACCAGTTTGGATGTCGAAGCGCATCTTCTACGGTCACATGATGCAATTCATCTCTCGTTTTATCACGGAAACTTCCACCAGAAGCCGTAATAACTAGTCGAGAAATTCTTTTTTCATTTTCACCATTCAAACATTGAAAAATAGCTGAATGTTCACTATCTACTGGAAGTAACGAAACATTATGTTTTCGCGCTGCTTCCATTACAAGATGCCCTGCAGTTACTAACGTTTCTTTATTTGCAATTCCAATTGTTTTTTTCGCCTCAATTGCACGAAGTGTTGGTAACAACCCTACGCTACCTACAACAGCATTTACTACAATCTCCGCATCTGGATGTAATGCTACTTCTAAAAGCCCTTCACTACCATATACAATTTTTGTATTACCAGAAACAGCTTGTAATTTTAAAACATCTTCCTCTCTTTGCACAGAGACGATTTGCGGAGAAAATTCTTGAATTACCTTTACTGCGTAGTCAATATTTTTCCCTACAGAAAAAGCAACGAGACGGAATTGGTCTGGGTGCGAGCGTAATACATCTAAAGTTTGTGTACCAATTGATCCGCTTGCACCTAATAAACTAATGTTTTTCATGACTCCAACCCCTCGTTCATTTATTAATTATATTGTAATAAGAAGTAGAGAATTGGTAAAACAAATAACCAACTATCTGTTCGATCTAATATACCACCATGCCCAGGTAAAATCGTACCTGAATCCTTTACGCCATAATGACGTTTAAATGCAGATTGTACTAAATCGCCAATTTGTCCAAAAATAGAAATGATAATTGTCAACACAATTAAAATCCCTACATTAGCCTCAACTGGGAAGAACATATTATAAACAACTGCCACAACAATTCCACAAACGATGCCGCCTAATGAACCTTCAATCGTTTTATTAGGACTAATTTCTGGCCATAATTTTCTTTTTCCTAATGCTTTTCCTACGAAATATGCGCCTGAATCAGTAGCCCATATAACAAATAATGCACAAAATACATATTTAATTCCTAATATTCTCGTTTCATTCAAATATAGGAATCCCATTCCAACATATGCTGTTGCCATTAGTAAAAATGAAGCATTGTCAAAAGTAAATGTATTCTTAGAAAGGACTGTATATGATAAAAGTAATAAAACAATCACAAATGTGATTTCTAATTTACCTAATCCAATCTGCGTAAACAGTTCTGATGCACTACTTGGAATTAAAATAATCCATAATAATACTGCAGCTAAAACTGTTGGTATTGAAATAAGCGTAAGCTTATTCATACGAATTAATTCATATAAACCTATAGAAGCAAGTGCATACACTAAAACCGTAAAAGGCACGCCACCGTAAATTACGATGGGAATGAATAGCGCGGCAGCAACCACTCCAGTAATAATTCTCTGTTTCACTACCAAACCCTCTCTTTCTACACGCCTCCGAATCTGCGCCCTCTATGCTGAAAGTCTGTAATCGCATTTAGCAAATGCTCCTCGGTAAAATCTGGCCAATACACATCTGTAAACCAAAATTCCGAATATGCAATTTGCCATAACATGAAATTACTAATACGTAGCTCTCCGCTCGTACGGATTAACAACTCTGGGTCAGGTAAAGAACTCGTCATTAAATAGGAAGAAAGCATTTCTTCACTTACATCTTCAACACGAATTTTTCCTTCCTCACTATCTTTCACCATATGTTGCACAGCAGAAACGATTTCATCTCGACTTCCATAGTTTAACGCGAAATTAAGAATTAATCCCGTATTCTCTTTCGTATCTTCCATGGCCTTTTCCATCGCTCTGCGTGTATGCGTAGGAAGACGCTCTTGTTGTCCTATTACTCGGACTTGTACGTTCTCTTCAATCAATTCTGGTAAAAATGTACCTAGAAATTCTTCTGGAAGCCTCATTAAATAGTCAACTTCCTTTTTAGGTCTTTTCCAGTTCTCAGTTGAAAAAGCATAAAGAGTTAATACTTTTACATTAAGTTTGCTTGCAAATTTTGTGATTTTCTTTACAACTTGCATGCCTTCATGATGTCCCGCAATACGAGGCATCGCTCTCCTCTTTGCCCATCTTCCATTACCATCCATAATGATGGCAATATGTTCTGGGATATATCCTTTTTTCACTTTTTCAACGAGATGATCAAACGATGCGACCTTTTTACTTTTAAAAAAAGGAAAGTTTTTAAACATCATTCATACCCTCCAGCAAGCAGACGTATGCCTAAAAGTGTAAAAAGACCCCCTTAAGAAGAGGGTCATATTTGCGAAGGTATCGCTATTACACTTCCATGATTTCTTTTTCTTTGTTTTTTGCGATTTCGTCAACTTTTGCAATATATTTATCTGTTTCTTTTTGGATATCTTCAGTATATCCTCTTAAATCATCTTCTGTAATCTCGCCAGCTTTTTCAAGCTTCTTAAGATCATCGTTACCGTCACGACGTACGTTACGAACAGCAACTTTCGCTTCTTCAGCATATTTTTTCACAACTTTAACAAGATCGCGACGACGCTCTTCTGTTAATGCAGGGAATGCAATACGAATTACAGTTCCATCATTAGAAGGGTTTAAGCCTAAATCTGCTTTTAAAATTGCTTTTTCGATATCACCGATAGAAGTTTTATCATACGGTTGAATTACAAGTAAACGTGCTTCTGGAACTGTAATGTTCGCTAATTGCACAACAGGTGTTGGTGCACCATAGTAATCAACTTGTACTTTATCTAATACAGACGAGCTTGCACGACCTGCGCGAACTGTTGCCAATTCACGAGAGTAAGCAGCAACTGCTTTTTCCATTTTTTCATTTGAAGACTTCAATACTTGTTGTCCCATATTTATTTCCCCCTTACAACTGTTCCAATATTTTCGCCTAAAACGGCACGTTTAATGTTACCTTTTTCCATAACAGAGAATACAATTAATGGAATATCATTGTCCATACATAAAGAAGAAGCTGTTGAATCCATTACACCTAAACCTTCTTTTAATACATCTAAGTAAGTAAGTGTTTCGTATTTCGTAGCTGTTGGGTCAAGAGATGGATCTGCATTATATACGCCATCTACATTGTTTTTCGCCATTAAGATAACGTCTGCTTCGATTTCCGCTGCACGTAGTGCTGCCGTTGTATCTGTAGAGAAATACGGGTTACCTGTACCTGCTGCAAAGATCACAACACGTTTTTTCTCTAGATGACGAACTGCTTTACGACGAATGTAAGGCTCTGCTACTTGACGCATTTCAATTGAAGTTTGAACACGAGTTTGAATTCCAATGTTCTCTAGGCTATCTTGAAGAGCTAATGAGTTCATAACTGTTGCTAACATACCCATGTAATCTGCTCCAGCACGATCCATTCCCATTTCACTTCCGATTTTTCCACGCCAAATGTTTCCGCCACCAACAACAACAGCAACTTCTACATCAAGTTCTGCAATTTCTTTCACTTGTTCCGCAACTGATTTAATAACAGATGGGTTAATTCCAAATCCTTGTTCGCCAGCTAACGCTTCTCCGCTTAGCTTTAATACGACACGATTATATTTCGGTTTACTCATAATGAACCTCCAATTGCTTACATCTTTATTTTAAAAAAGGGAACACAATGTGTTCCCTAATCTTTATTAGTTACTACCTTTTACTTGGTTCATTACTTCTTCAGCAAAGTTGTCTTCGCGTTTTTCGATACCTTCACCAACAGCGTAGCGAACGAATCCTTTTAATGTTCCGCCTTTAGACTCAACGAATTGACGAACTTTCATATCAGGGTTTTTAACGAATGCTTGGTCAAGTAAGCAAATTTCTTCAAAGAATTTGCCAAGACGGCCTTCAACCATTTTTGCAACGATTTTTTCAGGCTTGCCTTCGTTTAAAGCTTGTTGTGTTAATACTTGACGCTCATGCTCAACTTCTTCAGCTGTTACAGCATCGCGGTCAATGTATTTAGGGTTAACTGCTGCGATGTGCATTGCTACATCTTTAGCAGCTGCTTCGTCAGTAGAACCTTCAAGAACTGTTAATACACCAATACGTCCACCCATGTGTAGGTAAGCGCCGAATGCATCAGCATCAGTTTTTGATACGATTTCGAAACGACGAAGTGTAAGTTTTTCACCAATTTTAGCGATTGCTTCGTTGATGTGCTCTTCTACTGTTTTGCCGCCTTCGATTGTTTGAGCCATAGCTTCTTCAATGTTAGCTGGTTTGTTAGCTAATAAGTGAGCAGCTAATTCTTTAATTAACGCTTGGAAACCTTCGTTTTTCGCAACGAAATCAGTTTCAGAGTTTAATTCTAAGATTAAAGCTTCGTTACCGTTTGTTTCGATGAAAGTTAAACCTTCAGCAGCGATGCGGTCTGCTTTTTTAGCAGCTTTCGCGATACCTTTTTCACGTAAGAAGTCAATTGCCTTCTCCATGTCGCCATTAGTTTCTGTTAAAGCTTTTTTGCAGTCCATCATACCTGCGCCAGTTTTTTCACGTAATTCTTTTACCATTTGTGCAGTGATTGCCATACTATTCATCCTCCTAAAATATGTATTTATACCTTTTATAAAGGTGTTTATACCTTAAAAAAGGTGATAAAAGGCCGAACCCCTTATCACCTTTCCAACTTTGTTACGCAGTAACAGTTTCTTCACCTTGTTTTGCTTCAAGGATCGCGTCTGCCATTTTAGATGTAAGAAGTTTTACAGCACGAATTGCATCATCGTTTGCTGGGATAACGTGATCGATTTCGTCTGGATCACAGTTTGTATCAACGATACCGATGATTGGAATGTGTAATTTGCGTGCTTCAGCAACTGCAATACGCTCTTTACGAGGGTCTACTACGAATAATGCACTTGGAAGACCTTTCATATCTTTAATACCGCCTAAGAATTTCTCAAGACGCTCTAACTCTTTTTTAAGTTGAACAACTTCTTTCTTAGGAAGTACTTCGAAAGTACCATCTTCTTGCATTCTTTCGATGTCTTTAAGACGCTTGATACGTTTTTGGATTGTTTGGAAGTTTGTTAAAGTTCCACCTAACCAACGTTGGTTAACGAAGTACATACCAGCACGAGTTGCTTCTTCTTTAATAGCTTCTTGTGCTTGTTTTTTAGTACCTACGAATAAGATGTCTCCACCTTCAGCAGCGATGTCGCGCATCGTTCTGTAAGCTTCCTCAACTTTTTTCACAGTTTTTTGTAAGTCGATGATGTAGATACCGTTACGCTCTGTGAAAATGTAACGCTTCATTTTTGGGTTCCAACGACGAGTTTGATGTCCGAAATGAACACCAGCTTCAAGCAATTGCTTCATAGAAATTACTGACATAATATAGTTCCTCCTAAATGGTTTTTGATATCCTCCGTTTACTTCATCTCTAAGCGAAACTACAAACGTAGCACCAACACTTAAATCAGTAAACGTGTGTACTTTGTACTGACACCACTGCTTACTATATCATACTGAAATATTACAATCAAGTCGAAAATGCGAAGAATGTAAAACTTTCTTTGTCCACACTTGAATTCTAGTATTACCAAACTGTATTTCTTTTAAGCAAAGAAATGAAATTCAATTCATAGCTTTCCCGAAAAACACGATTATGACGCTACTTGCCAACACCAGCAATCTTTTATACACAAAAAACTCTCCTCAAAAAATGAGGAGAGTTTTATAAATTAGTTTGTTTTTAATTTAGCAAGTTCCTGTAGAAACTTGTCGTTTAGCACTTTAATGTATGTTCCTTTCATACCTAAAGAGCGAGACTCAATAACACCAGCACTTTCTAATTTACGTAATGCATTTACGATTACAGAACGAGTAATTCCTACGCGATCAGCAATTTTACTTGCAACTAGTAAACCTTCTGTTCCATTTAATTCTTCGAAGATATGCTCAATTGCTTCTAACTCACTGTAAGATAATGAGCTAATCGCCATTTGAACAACAGCTTTACTACGTGCTTCCTCTTCGATTTCTTCCGCTTTTTCACGTAAGATTTCCATACCTACTACAGTTGAACTGTATTCAGCAAGAATTAAATCATCGTCTAAGAACTCTTGACCAAGACGAGCTAATACTAATGTACCTAGACGCTCACCGCCACCAACGATTGGTACGATTGTAGTTAAACCTTGACCGAATAATTCTCTATTTTCTACTGGGAACGCTGTGTAAGCACTGTTTACATCTAAGTTAGAAGATGTTTCTGTAATGTTGAATAAGCTTTGTGTGTATTCTTCCGGGAATTGACGCTCTGCAAGCATTTGTTTCATACGCTCATTCTCAATTTGTTGGTGAATTGCATAACCTAGTAATTTACCACGACGACTTACTACGAATACGTTCGCTTCGATTACTTCACACATTGTGTCAGACATTTCTCTAAAGTTTACAGGCTTTCCTGCTGCGCTCTGTAATAACGCATTTAATTTTCTTGTTTTTGCTAATAATTCCATTTCAAAAGTTCCTCCTACATGTTACTCACATATTTTTTCATCACTTGGAAACTAGGGCGAGTCACCTGATGACACAATTACAAAATAAACTGGCTCACATCTTTATTTTTAGCAATCGTTGCTAATTTCTCCTCAACGTACTGAGGCGTTATCGTTATTTTCTCTAACGTAATTTCAGATGCTTCAAACGATAAATCTTCAAGGAGCTTCTCCATAATCGTATGAAGTCTTCTTGCTCCAATATTATCTGTATCCTGATTAACTTGATAAGCAATCTCAGCAATCTTACGAATAGCTTCGTCTGAAAATTCAATTTCTATACCTTCAGTCGCTAATAAAGCCATATATTGTTTAATTAACGCATTGTCAGGCTCGATTAATATTTTAACAAAATCATCTGTCGATAATTTTGTTAATTCTACTCGAATCGGAAATCTCCCTTGCAGTTCCGGAATTAAATCCGACGGTTTAGACATATGAAACGCTCCAGCTGCAACGAATAAAATATAATCCGTTTTTACTGATCCGTATTTTGTCGCAACATTCGATCCTTCTACAATCGGCAGAATGTCACGTTGCACACCTTCACGTGATACATCTACGCTATTCGACTGCTTACCAGCAATTTTGTCAATTTCATCGATAAAAATAATCCCGAGCTGTTCAGCACGATAAACAGCCTCTTGTGTAACTTCATCCATATCAATTAAGCGCTGTGCTTCCTCATTTGTCAAGAGTTTTCTTGCTTCTTTTACAGAAAGTTTACGTTTTTTTGTTTTTTTCGGCATAAAACTTCCTAATGCATCTTGGAAATTCATTCCCATTTGTTCCATGCCAGTTCCTTGTAACATATCGAACATGGATGACTGTTGCTCAGTCACTTCAATCGATACAATTTCATCTTCAAGAAGTCCTGCAGCAAGCTTTCTTTCCACATCTTGACGTTTCTTTTCGATTTCAACATCTTCCTGTGCATCAGATGTTTGATTCGAATTTTGAGCACCACCAAATAGCATTTCTAATGGGTTTTTAAATCCAGATTGTTTCTCTGGACTCGGCACTAAAATTTCCACAAGACGTTGGTTCGCTTGTTCTTCTGCTTTATCTTGTACTTTAACTACCATTTCTTCTTTCACGATACGAACTGACGTTTCCACAAGGTCACGTACCATCGATTCTACATCTCTACCTACATATCCAACTTCTGTAAATTTCGTAGCTTCAACCTTAATAAAAGGTGCTCCAACGAGTTTCGCCATTCGTCGTGCTACCTCTGTTTTACCAACACCTGTTGGTCCAATCATTAAAATATTTTTAGGCGCAATTTCATCACGTAGATTTTCAGCTAATTTACTTCGACGATATCGATTTCTTAAAGCTACAGCAACCGCTTTCTTCGCATCTTTTTGACCGATAATGTATTGATCTAATTTTTCCACAATTTGACGCGGAGTAAAATGTAAATGCATATAAAATGCCTCCCTTACGATTCTACAATTCTTCCACAATTATATTGTGGTTTGTATAAACACAAATATCGCCAGCAATGTCTAAACTCGCTTTCGCAATTTGCTTCGCTGTTAAATGTTCACTTGCATATTGTTTTAAAGCACGACCTGCAGAAAGCGCATAATTCCCACCAGATCCAATCGCTAAAATACCATCATCCGGTTCGATTACTTCTCCTGTACCTGAAACAAGAAGCATAGTTGTTTTATCCATGACAATGAGCATCGCTTCTAGTTGACGTAACATTTTGTCGCCACGCCATTGTTTTGCCATCTCAACTGCAGCACGCTGCAAGTTCCCATTGTACTCTTCTAATTTTCCTTCAAACATTTCAAAAAGAGTAAATGCGTCAGCAACGGAACCTGCAAAGCCAGCTAAAACTTTCCCTTGGAAAAGTTTACGGACTTTACGAGCTGTATGTTTCATTACAACTGCATTTCCCATCGTCACCTGGCCATCTCCAGCCATTGCACATTCCCCATTATGATGAACTGCAAATATCGTTGTAGCGTGGAAATTTCCCATAGAAAAAACTCCTTTATATGTTTTTATAGCTTTAAAAGCAATTTATGCCCGTGGGTGATGCTTCATGTAGACCGAACGCAATCTTTCTTTAGAGACATGCGTATAAATTTGTGTCGTCGACAAATTCTCATGACCGAGTAGCTCCTGTACAGTACGTAAATCTGCCCCTTCATCTAACATATGTGTAGCAAATGTATGCCTTAACATATGGGGACTGATCCGCATTGTCAGTGAAGCTTTCTTAATGAGTTCGTTTAATACATAGCGTACCCCTCGACTTGTTAGCGGCGTGCCTTTCGCATTTAAAAATACCATATGAGAGTGTTCTTCAGTTTTGTGAGCTAACTGTTTTCTCCCGTTCTCTATATAAGTAATTAAAGCATCTTGCGCATAGCTTCCGAACGGAATATACCTTTGTTTTTTTCCTTTTCCCATTACTAAAATTGTTCCCACCGCGAAGTCAATATCGGTAAGTTGTAAATTGACACATTCACTCACACGGATTCCAGTCGCATACATCAATTCTAATAAAGCTTGATTCCTTTGACCTAGCGGCGTTTCCGTATCAGAAACTTCAAACAATTCCTCTAATTCTTCAGCATATAAAAACTTTGGGATTGACAATTCTTTTTTGGGGAGTGACGCAAGTGCAAACGGATTATCTTTCCGATAACCTTCACGCATCAAAAAACGATATAAACTTCGTAAGCTTGATACTTTTCTTGCGACAGATTTACGGGCTAACTTTTCATCGTGCAACGTCGTTAAGTACAAACGAACATCCGCGTATGTAACATCTAAAAAAGAGGATATGCCTTCTCGCTCCATAAATTGCACAAAATGTTCTAAATCATTTTGATAACTTGCAATTGTATATTTTGAATAATTTCTTTCAATTTGTAAATATCCAACGAATAATTGTAACAATTTCTTCACATTCACACAATTCACCTCAATAAAGGCTACTAAATCGTATCACAACTTAGTAGCCTTTGCAAGAAATTTAACTAAATATTTACAAAATTTTGAATTGTTTCTAAAGCGCGTGTTGCATAGGCTTCATTTCGTTCTGCTTTTTTCTTAATTTTCTTCTCTAACGGTGCAAACAGACCGAAGTTTGCATTCATTGGTTGGAAGTTTTTTGCATTTGTCGCAGTAATATAATTCGCCATACTTCCCATTGCAGTTACAGACGGTAATACAACCGGCTCTTCACCTTTCACAAGTCGAGCAGCGTTAATACCTGCTAGTAATCCTGATGCTGCCGATTCAACATATCCCTCTACTCCAGTCATTTGACCAGCGAAGAATAAATCATCACGTTGTTTATATTGATATGTTGGACGAAGTAAGTTAGGTGAATTAATAAACGTATTACGATGCATTACACCATAACGTACAATCTCTGCGTTTTCCAATCCTGGAATCAACTGTAACACTTCTTTTTGTGGTCCCCACTTTAAATGCGTTTGGAAACCTACGATATTGTATAACGTTCCTGCTGCATCATCTTGACGTAACTGAACAACAGCATATGGAGTTTTCCCTGTTTTCGGATCTTCTAATCCAACAGGTTTCATCGGTCCAAATACTAACGTCTGTCTTCCTCTACTCGCCATAACTTCTACTGGCATACAACCCTCAAAGAAAATTTCTTTTTCAAATTCTTTTAAAGGTACTGTTTCAGCAGCAATTAAAGCCTCGTAAAAACGGTCAAATTCCTCTTCCGTCATTGGGCAGTTTAAATATGCAGCTTCACCTTTATCGTAACGAGATTTTAAATATACTTTATTCATATCAATGCTGTCTTTCTCAACAATCGGTGCTGCAGCATCATAGAAATAAAAATAATCTTCACCTGTTAATTCTTTTAATTGTGCAGCAAGATCAGGAGACGTAAGTGGACCTGTCGCGATAACAGTAGGCCCTTCTGGAATTTCAGTAATTTCTTCATTCATCACAGTTACGTTCGGATGGTTTTTCACATACTCCGTTACCTTTGCCGCAAATTCATGACGATCTACAGCTAAAGCCCCTCCTGCTGGTACAGAGCACTCATCAGCTGCACGAATAATAACAGAGTCCATTAGACGCATTTCTTCTTTAATAACACCAACAGCGTTTGTTAATGTGTTTGCGCGAAGCGAGTTACTGCATACTAACTCTGCAAATTTATCTGTGTGATGAGCTGGTGTTTGCCTTACTGGTCTCATTTCATATAATTTTACTTGGACACCACGTTTTGCAATTTGGTAAGCTGCTTCACTTCCTGCAAGACCTGCGCCAATGACGTTTACTACTTGTGTTGTCATATTAATCACCTTTCCTTTTCTTCCCGAAAAAAATGTGAGCAGTTACGCTCACATTTGTTGTTCTTCTTCATAATCACACGAAATACATTGTACTTGCACGCCTTTTTTCAACTTCTTCTCTACAAGCATACCTTCGCACTTCGGACATTTACGACCAATTGGTTTATCCCATGATACAAAGTCACACTCTGGATACGTACCGCATCCGTAGAAAAGACGTTTCTTTTTATTACTACGGCGTTCAATAATTTGACCTTTATCACACTTCGGACAAGTAACACCGATTTCTTTCACAATCGGTTTTGTATTACGACAATCTGGGAAATTCGAACAAGCCATAAATTTCCCGTATTTACCCATTTTAAAGACCATTGGGTGATCACACAATTCACAGTCTTCCCCAGCTGGTTCATCTTTAATTTCCACTTCACGCATTTCTTTTTCCGCTTTTTCTAAACGCGGTTCAAAGCCTACGTAGAAATCATCAACAATTTTTACCCAATTCGCATTTCCTTCTTCTACTTCATCAAGACTTTGCTCCATGTTAGCAGTAAATTCAATGTTAATAATTTCTGGGAAAAACTCTAAAATAAGTTCAATTACTATTTCACCAAGTTCAGTTGGAACAAAGCGTTTATTATCCAAACCTACGTATCCACGTTTTTGAATCGTTTCAAGTGTCGGTACGTAAGTCGACGGTCTTCCAATTCCAAGCTCTTCAAGCGTTCTTACTAGACGAGCCTCTGTATAGCGCGGCGGAGGTTGTGTAAAGTGTTGCTTCGGTTCTAAATCCTTCGAAAATACCGTTTCCCCTACTTCTAAAGGTGGCAACATTTTATCCTTTTCTTCAGCCCCGTCATCTTTCGACTCTACATACACTTTCATAAATCCTGGAAACTTTACAACCGATCCACTTGCACGGAACTGAACATTGTTATTAATGAGTCTAGCTGTCACAGTATCCATTATAGCAGACGCCATTTGACTTGCAACAAATCGCTCCCAAATCAGTTTATACAACCGAAGTTGATCACGACTTAAGAAACTCTTTAGTTCCTCTGGCCTTCTCATTACCGAAGTAGGACGAATTGCCTCATGCGCATCTTGTGCGTTCGACTTTTTCGTTTCTTTCTTCTTTTCTGTTCCTATGTATTCCGCACCAAACGCCTCAGTAATGTAAGTACGCGCCTCTGTTTGAGCTGTTTCTGAGATACGTGTTGAGTCAGTTCTCATATACGTAATAAGACCTACAGTTCCTTGCTTGCCAAGATCTATCCCTTCATACAATTGCTGCGCGAGCATCATTGTTTTCTTTGCTCGCATGTTTAACTTACGAGCCGCCTCTTGTTGCAAGGAAGATGTTGTAAACGGTAATGCAGGATTACGTTTTCGCTCTTTTCGCGTTACATTTTCAACTGAAAACGCATTATCTTTCATCTGTTCAATTATTTCATTCACTTGCGTTTCATTCGTTAATTGAACTTTTTCACCATCTACACCGTAAAAACTTGCTTCGAATGTGTCTTTCCCCTTCACAAATTCTGTCTTGATTGTCCAGAATTCTTCAGGCTCAAAGATTTGAATTTCTTTTTCACGTTCGATAATTAAACGAACTGCTACAGATTGTACGCGTCCTGCACTTAATCCTTTTTTTACTTTCTTCCATAATAAAGGACTAATATTGTAACCCACAAGACGATCTAGTATACGTCTTGCTTGTTGTGCATCTACTAAATCCATATTAATCGCACGAGGATGTTTAAATGATTCTTTTATTGCATCTTTTGTAATCTCATTAAACACAACTCGGCAATCTGATTCAACGTCCACATTTAACGTATTGGCTAAATGCCAAGCAATTGCTTCCCCTTCGCGGTCTGGATCGGCCGCGAGATAGACTTTCTTTGCTTTTTTTGCCGCTGATTTTAAATCTTTTAAGACGGGACCTTTACCACGAATGGTAATATACTTCGGGGTGAAGTTGTTCTTTACTTCTATCCCCATTTGGCTTTTAGGTAAATCGCGAACGTGTCCCATAGACGCGACAACTTTGTATTTTTTCCCTAAATATTTCTCAATGGTCTTCGCCTTAGAAGGCGACTCCACGATTACGAGGTAATCTGACATGCTAGTGCCTCCTTAAGAGGTGGATTCAAGTCTTCATCAATCTTATTGATTTCTCTTGTTTTTGTCAATCAAGAATGAATATACCATACAGTGCCTTTCTACCATTTGTCAATAATTGTTTAATAAAAACATGAAAATATAAGGTTAATTTAAAATCTCTTCCAAGATATCTTCTGCATTTCTTACTAGTTTTGCTCCTTGTTGAATTAGATGATTCGTTCCTGATGCACTATCTATAAATATAGGTCCAGGAAGTGCAAATACCTCTCTATTTTGCTCTAAAGCAAGGTCCGCAGTAATAAGTGTTCCACTTCTTGATTTCGCTTCTACAACTAAAACACCCTTACTTATACCACTAATGATTCGGTTCCTTTTTGGAAAATACCATTTTTTCGGTGCATAGTGCGGCGGATACTCTGTTAATAACAATATATATTCATTCCATGTTTCATATAAATGTCTATTCTCTTTTGGATACATATACGATAATCCATGTCCTAGTATTGCAATCGTCGGACAATGCCGTCTTACTGTAATTTCATGAGCCATTGTATCTATCCCTCTTGCAAACCCACTGACAATAAGCCATTCTCTTTCTAATAATGGGTGTAAAATAAATTGTAAACTCTCATGCCCATATAAAGTCGGTTCTCTCGTTCCAATAACCGCTAATTTATTCGCCTTATTGAGAAAATCCTTCTCACCTTTTCCATATAACACAAAGGGCGGATCTTGTATTTCACGTAATAATTGTGGATAATCTCCATCACAGATAGTCATATAAAAGATTCGATTTTTCTCTAAATAAGATATATATTGCGAGAGATTTGAACTTTGAAGAAAACGTACTAATTCTGAAGATTTTTTCGAGGATATTCCAGTGTAGTATTCCATTTGTGCTGCATTAAAAGTGTATATTCCCTTCAATTCAGGATCAACATATAGTAGTCTTTCCATCGCCTTCCAATGATCTGCTAAAAAATAATGAAGATGTAATAATCGTTCTCTTTTCATCTTAATTCTCCTTACCCATAATTTTTATTATGTAAACAAGAATTACGTAAAAAGACACCTTCAAACAAGAAGGTGTCTTTCAACAGATTAGTAGTTTTTACAAGTCTCAAATAGACCTTTTTCTTTTAAGACAGAGATTAGCGTTTCGCCCATAACCGCTGGAGTTTCCGCTACTTTAATACCACAAGCTTCCATTGTTTTAATCTTTTCAGCAGCAGTTCCTTTACCACCAGAAATGATTGCACCAGCATGGCCCATACGTTTGCCTGCAGGCGCTGTTTGGCCACCAATGAAGCCTACAACAGGTTTTGTCATATTAGCTTTCACCCATTCAGCTGCCTCTTCTTCCGCTGTACCACCGATTTCACCAATCATAATTACAGCATGCGTTTCTTCATCTTCATTAAATGCTTTTAACGCATCAATAAAGTCCGTACCGTTAACTGGGTCCCCACCGATACCTACAGCAGTAGATTGGCCAATACCTTCTTGTGTTAACTGATGTACAGCCTCATACGTTAATGTACCAGAGCGAGATACGATACCTACATGGCCTTTTTTATGAATGTAACCTGGCATAATACCAATTTTGCATTCATCAGGCGTAATAACACCAGGACAGTTTGGTCCAAGTAAACGTGTATGTTTACCTGCCATATATCTCTTTACGTTTACCATATCTAATACAGGAATTCCTTCAGTAATACATACTACTAAATCGATTTCTGCATCAACTGCTTCCATAATTGCATCAGCCGCAAAAGCGGGTGGAACGTATACAACTGAAGCATTTGCGCCTGTTGCTTTCACTGCATCTTCTACAGTATCAAATACTGGTACACCTTCAATATCAGTGCCACCTTTACCTGGCGTTACACCACCGACAATTTTCGTACCGTATTCAATCATTTGTTTTGTGTGGAATAATCCTTGAGAACCTGTAATACCTTGAACAATAACTTTTGTATCTTTATTAACTAATACGCTCATTTTTCTCCCCCGCTTTCTATTAGCCCACTAGTGAAACAATTTTTTGTGCACCGTCTGCCATAGATTCTGCTGCAACAATATTTAAGCCAGACTCATTTAAAATCTTCTTACCTAACTCTACGTTTGTACCTTCAAGACGTACAACTAAAGGCAATTCAAGACCTACTTGTTTCGTCGCTTCAATAACACCTTCTGCGATAACATCACACTTCATAATGCCACCAAAAATGTTAACAAAGATACCTTTTACATTTTTGTCAGAAAGGATAATTTTGAATGCTTCTGTAACTTTTTCAGCTGTTGCACCGCCACCAACATCTAAGAAGTTAGCTGGATCGCCATGGTAATGTTTAATGATATCCATTGTTGCCATCGCTAAACCTGCACCATTAACCATACAACCGATATTTCCATCTAATGGAATATAGTTTAAGTCATATTTAGAAGCTTCAATTTCTTTTGAATCTTCTTCATCAAGATCACGAAGTTCTAAAATGTCTTTATTGCGATATAAAGCATTAGAATCAAAGTTTAATTTCGCATCTAATGCCATAACTTTACCGTCACCTGTTGTAACAAGTGGATTAATCTCCGCGATAGAGCAATCTTTTTCGATAAACGCACGGTATAAGCCCATCATAAACTTCACAGCTTGTCCTACAAGCTCTTTTGGAATATTGATGTTAAATGCGATTCGGCGTGCTTGGAAGCCTTGTAAGCCTACTGCTGGATCAATATATTCTTTAAAGATTTTTTCAGGTGTTTGTTCTGCTACTTCTTCAATTTCTGTTCCACCTTCTTCAGATGCCATTAAAACAACTTGAGAAGTTGCACGATCTAAAACTAGACCAACATAATATTCTTTTTTAATATCGCAACCTTCTTCGATAAGTAAGCGTTTTACTTCCTTACCTTCAGGACCTGTTTGATGTGTCACAAGTGTAGTTCCTAAAATGCTCTCTGCATATGTACGAACTTCATCTAAATTTTTTGCAACTTTTACTCCGCCAGCTTTGCCGCGTCCACCAGCGTGAATTTGTGCTTTTACTACACATACATCCGTTCCTAATTCTTTCGCTGCTTCTACAGCTTCTTCTACTGTAAATGCAACCTTCCCGTTCGGAACGCTAACCCCATAGCTTCTAAGGACTGCCTTACCTTGGTACTCATGGATATTCATGGTCCCATCCTCCCCTGTTTTCCTGTTTTACTCGAAAAGTTTTTTAATGTTTAAAAAACATTACATTGCCATTGTATAAGATGATTGGCACGCTGTCTACAATAAAGTGTCAGAAAACTGAAATCGCTTTATTCTTTTTTGAAAATAGTAATGTTCATATACCAAAATAAAAAAATAAGCTGCATATTCGCAGCTTATTTTTGAATCATATCTTTAATTGGTGCAAACGATTTCCGATGTTCTTCTAATACTCCATGCGCTTCAATCGCTTCTAAATGTTGTTTTGTACCATATCCCATATGTTGTTCAAATCCATATGCAGGATACTTTTCTCCAAGTTCTTTCATCATACGATCTCTCGTTACCTTCGCAATAATGGATGCAGCTGAAATAGAAATACTTTTCGCATCACCTTTAATAATGGATGTTTGCGGAATTGGTGTAGAAAGTTTCATCGCATCAATTAATAAATATTCTGGTGCACAAGATAAATTCGCAACAGCATCTAACATCGCTTGTTTCGTCGCTTGATAAATATTTATCTCATCAATCATTTGTGGTGATACAATTCCAACTCCAATTGCAATTGCTTGTGCTTTGATTTCATCATAAAAACGCTCTCGCTTCGCCTCACTCAGCTTTTTCGAGTCATTTAACCCTGGAATATAAAAATCTTCCGGAAGGACAACAGCTGCCGTCACGACAGGCCCAGCTAGTGGCCCACGCCCTACTTCATCTATACCCGCGATAAGTTTGAGCCCTTTTTCACGTAATGCAATCTCGTACCTAGACATTTCGAAAAACTTTTCTTTTTCTTTCTGCGCTAGCTCTTTTTGTTTATGCCACTTCAAAATGAGCTTTTGTATCCCTTTTCGCTCGTCTTTCATTAATAGTTGAAAGCGATCATCTTCTTCACTCATTATTTCATGCAATAAACGTTCCGCTTCTTGAATAGTCACTTTTTGCATTCATGCCACTCCCTTTATATACAAAAAAGAAAAGACGCACTAACGCACGTCTTATACTTCTTCTATTTTTTCTACATCTTCTGTCTGCTCTGCAAACTCTTCCGGTGTTTCAAACGTCATTTTTCCAAGTTTTCCACCGCGAAGCTCACGAAGTACAAGCTCAGATGTTTTATCATAATCAATCATTCCGCCGCCCATTAAACAGCCTCTATTTTTTCCAATTGCATCGAATAACTCTACAATATCTTCTGGAATTTCATTTAAATTATATCGCTCTTTCAGACGTTCTGGATAATGTTTCTCCATAAAACGTAGTGCGTAAACAGCAACATCTTGTAAATTTAAAATTGAATCTTTAATTGCGCCTGTTGTCGCTAAACGAAGACCCACTAGTTGATCTTCAAATTTAGGCCATAAAATACCAGGTGTATCTAACAGTTCCATTTCCTTCCCAACTTTAATCCATTGTTGAGCCGTTGTCACACCAGGGCGATCTCCTGTTTTAGCAATATTTTTCTTCGCTAACTTATTAATTAACGTAGATTTACCAACATTCGGTATACCTACAATTAATGCACGAATCGCTCTCGGTCTAATACCTTTTGCAGCCATTTTATCAAATTTTTCTTTCACCAACACTTTACAAGCCGCTGCAATTTCCTTCATACCTTGTCCAGCTTGTGCGTTAATTGAAATTGCCATTTGTTCTTTTTCTTTAAAATATGCAATCCATTGCTTTGTTAAACGATCATCTGCCATATCCGCTTTATTTAAAACAACAAGCCTCGGTTTATGTGTAATGATCTCATCGATCATTGGATTTCGAGAAGATAAAGGTAATCGAGCATCTACAAGCTCAATTACAACATCAATTAACTTTAATTTTTCTGTTACTTGGCGTCTAGCCTTTGCCATATGTCCCGGGAACCATTGAATTACCATGTTGCCACCTTCTTTTTCTTTTATTTCACAATACGAGCATCTTTTAACGGCCAATATAGTATATTTGCTTTTCCAATCACTTGGTCCATTGAAATTGTACCAATCGAGCGACTATCTTTACTAAAACGACGATTATCGCCTAAAACAAATAATTGACCTTCTGGAACAGTTTTCTTCCCTGTCATTTCTTCAAGAGTAAAATCATATGTAAGCGGTCCGTCAGCAATTTGTTTTTTCTGCTTGTCTAAATACGGCTCCTCATAAGCCTTTCCGTTAACATATAGTTTATCATTACGATACTCTATTTCATCGCCTGGCAGGCCGATAATGCGCTTAATATAATCCTTATCTTCCGTTGCTCGGAATACGATAATATCAAATCGTTTCGGATCTCCTATGTGATAACCAATTTTATTGACAATCATTCGATCGCGATCATGTAAAGTAGACGCCATCGACACTCCATCTACGAGAATTGGCGCAAAGAAAAACTGTCTAATAACACCCGCTAATACAACAGCAATCAAAATCGCCTTGATCCATTCCCAAAGTGAACTCTTTTCTTTCTTCATGCATTTCCCCTCCACGATTATGTAAGCTGCTCGTATTATATCAAAATTTTATATAGATTGGAAAAAGGGAGCTTGTGCATTTACAAGCTCCCATACATGTCTTATCGAATTTCTTTAATACGTGCTTTTTTACCGCGAAGGTTACGTAAGTAGTATAACTTAGCACGACGTACTTTACCACGACGAAGTACTTCAAGTTTCGCGATTCTTGGCGTGTGAACTGGGAATGTACGCTCAACACCTACACCGTAAGAAATCTTACGAACTGTGAATGTTTCACTGATTCCGCCACCACGACGTTTAATTACAACACCTTCGAAAAGCTGAATTCTTTCACGAGTTCCCTCAACTACTTTTACGTGTACACGTAAAGTGTCTCCAGGACGGAATGAAGGAAGGTCAGTTTTTAATTGGCCTTGAGTAATTTCTGCGATTAATTGTTGCATATTAAATTCTCTCCTTTAAACAGATGCTCTTATAAAGTCTTAATAAATTACAGCGGAACATCGTTAATACGGCCACTGATTTCAGTAGCACAAGTGTTATAATAGCATATTGCTAGGACTGTTGCAATAGAAAATATATCTAGCCCTTACTTGTCTTCTTTAATCTGTTCTAGCCATTTCACTTCTTGCTTAGATAATTCTCGTTCTTCCAGTAAATCCGGTCTACGCGTGTACGTACGACGTAGTGATTCTTTGTGTCGCCATTCATCAATATTTTTATGATTTCCTGACATTAATACATTCGGTACCTTCATACCACGAAAATCAGCTGGACGTGTATAATGAGGATGTTCTAATAAACCTGTACTAAACGAATCCTCAACTTGTGAAGCATGATTTCCTAACACTCCTGGCAGAAGACGCACGACACTATCAGTAATAACCATAGAGGCTAACTCTCCGCCGGTTAATACGTAGTCACCAATAGAAATCTCATCTGTTACGAGATGCTCACGAATTCGTTCATCGTACCCTTCATAATGACCACACACAAAAATAACATGCTCTTCTTCAGCAAGCTCTTCTGCCTTCTTCTGCGTAAAACGCTCTCCTTGTGGACACATTAAAACAACTCTCGGTTTACGGTCTGTTTCCTTCGTTAACTCTTCCACTGCATCAAAGATAGGCTGAGGGGTTAATACCATCCCAGCTCCACCACCATACGGATAATCATCTACGCTATTATGCTTACTCGTTGTATAATCGCGGAAATTGACAACACGAAGCTCTACCGCTTCTTTTTCTTGTGCTTTCTTTAAAATTGAAGATCCAAACACACCCGTAAACATATCTGGAAACAATGTTAAAATGTCAATTTTCATTATAGCAATCCTTCCATTACATGAATGGTTACTAATTTATTCTCAATGTTAACTTGAAGTACAACATCATCAATATAAGGAATTAATAGATCTTGACCTTTTGGACGTTTAATTACCCAAACATCATTTGCACCAGGAGATAAAATTTCTTTTATCGTTCCTAACGCTTCTCCTTCTTCCGTTACAACACTGCAACCAATAATTTCATGGTAGTAGTATTCACCTTCAGCTAGTTCACCTAACTGCTCTTCTGGTACTTTTATGAAAGAACCTTTGAACTTCTCTGCTTCATCTACATTGTTGTATCCTTCAAATGTTAATAAATCAAATGTCTTATGTTGACGATGAGAAGTTACTTTCACCGGAAGGTAGTCTGTACTTTTCTCATTACTTATGTATAATGTGTTTCCTACTTTATATCGCTCTTCTGGAAAATCAGTACGAGAAATAACACGAATTTCTCCTCTTACGCCATGAGTATTTACAATTTTCCCTACGTTAAACCACTTTGTCATAAATAGTATGTCACCCCTGGTTTCTATATAAATTAAGCATTTCCATTTCATATATGGAACATGCAACTTCTCTTTAAATGTTAAAAAAGGGAGAGGAAATAACTCCTCGCCCTTTTTACGTTTATTGAATTTCCAGTGTTACCTTTTCATCATTATGATGTCCCACTGAATACAAGAGCATTCGAATTGCTTTTGCAACTCTCCCTTGCTTTCCAATGACTTTTCCAACATCCTCAGGATGTACAGTTAATCGATACTTTATCTCTCCGTTGTAAAGTTCCTGTGTAACTTTTACATCTTCAGGATGATCGACAAGAGGCTTGACAATCGTCTCGACTAACTTCTTCATAGTCATTGCCTCAATTACTTACCTTGTTTAGATAAGTGGAATTTCTCCATGATACCTTGGTTAGAGAATAAGTTACGAACTGTATCAGATGGTTTAGCACCATTTCCTAACCATTTTAATGCTGCTTCTTCGTTGATCTTAACTTCAGCTGGTTGAGCAACCGGATTGTAAGTACCGATTTCCTCAATGAAACGTCCGTCACGAGGAGAACGAGAATCTGCAACAACTACACGATAGAAAGGAGTTTTTTTAGCTCCCATACGTTTTAAACGAATTTTAACTGCCATTTATAAAGCACCTCCGAATTTATTTCACACAGATAATTATATTAGCAAAAAGACTATTGCTTTGTAAAGTATTTTTTCTTAACAGAGCCATCTTTTTTCCTTACATGAATGGAAACTTCAATCCACCTAGTCCTTTTTTCTTACCTTTTTGCATGCCAGTCATCGTTTTCATCATCTTTTTCATATCATCAAATTGCTTGATTAAACGATTGATTTCTTGTACCGTTGTACCGCTACCTTTGGCAATGCGCTTTTTGCGACTAGCATTGATTATTTCCGGTTGTTCTCGCTCTAATTTAGTCATAGAACGAATAATTGCCTCAATATGCCCAATTTGTTTTTCATCAACTTGCGCATTTTTCAGCCCTTTAATTTTATTTGCACCAGGAAGCATTCCTAACAATTCATCAAGCGGTCCAAGTTGACGCACTTGTCCAAGTTGTTCTAGGAAATCGTCAAGCGTAAACGAAAGCGTACGCATTTTTTGCTCAAGTTCTTTTGCTTTCTCTTCATCAACTGTAGCTTGCGCTTTTTCAATTAATGTTAAGACGTCTCCCATCCCTAAAATACGGGATGCCATACGCTCTGGATGGAACGCTTCAATCGCATCTAGTTTTTCACCCATACCAGCAAATTTAATCGGTGTATTTGTTACAGCCTTAATAGATAATGCCGCACCACCGCGCGTATCACCATCTAATTTCGTTAATACAACACCTGTTAAACCTAACTGTTCATGGAAACTTTGTGCAACATTTACCGCGTCTTGACCCGTCATCGCATCGACAACAAGGAAAATTTCATCCGGTTTCGCAACTTCTTTCACTTTCGCTAATTCATCCATTAGTTCTTCATCAATATGCAGACGACCTGCTGTATCGATTAAAACATAATCGTGATGATCTTCTTTTGCTTTTGCAATCGCTTGTTTCGCAATTTCAACAGGACTTACTTGATCTCCTAAAGAGAATACAGGCATGTCCAATTGCTTCCCTAATGTTTCAAGCTGTTTAATCGCTGCTGGACGGTAAATATCCGCTGCAACAAGCATTGGTTTACGATTATGCTTTTTACGAAGCAAATTCGCAAGCTTACCTGTCGTCGTTGTTTTACCCGCACCTTGCAGACCAACCATCATTATAACAGTCGGTGGCCTATTAGCAACAGCAATTTTGCTTTGCTCTCCGCCCATAAGTTCTGTAAGTTCTTCCTGTACGACTTTAATTACTTGTTGTCCAGGTGTCAAACTTGTCATTACATCTTGTCCGACAGCACGTTCAGACACACGCTTTACAAAATCTTTTACTACTTTAAAGTTAACGTCCGCTTCTAAAAGAGCTAGACGAACTTCTCTCATCATTTCTTTCACATCGGCTTCAGAAACTTTTCCTTTGCCGCGGATTTTTTGCATTGTCTGTTGAAGTCGGTCGGCTAATCCTTCAAATGCCATATTGCCGCCCTCCTAATCTAATTTTTCGATAGCTTCAACAACTTGTTTCATTTCTTCATTCACATGCTCTTCTTCGCTGATTAGCTGTTTTAGCTTTGCAACAAGTCGCTGTCGCTCTTGAAACTTTTGAAGTAATACTAATTTATCTTCATATTCTTCAAGCATCGCTTCAGTCCGTTTAATGTTATCATACACGGCTTGGCGACTTACATCAAATTCTTCCGCAATTTCACCAAGAGATAAATCATCTAGATAATAAAGCGACATATAACTTCTTTGTTTTTGCGTTAACAACGATTGATAAAAATCAAATAAATAGTTCATTCTCGTTGTTTTCTCGAGCATGTTGGATCATCCTTTGTTAAGTGATTTCCCTTTACATGAATTAGTTTACATGGAGTACAAAAGAGTGTCAAGTTTTTTTCTTAACATCACATATTTTTTATAGAAAAAGAAGCGGAAAATACCGCTTCTTTCACTTACACTTCTTCTGTTTCTACTAAGTTCGCAAATAAACCATACACATATTGTTCTGGATCAAACTGCTGCAAGTCATCCATTTGCTCCCCTAATCCAACAAATTTCACCGGTACATCCATTTCGTTACGAATCGCTAATACAATACCACCTTTAGCAGTTCCATCTAACTTCGTTAAAACAATACCAGTAACATTCGTTGCTTCACGGAATGTTTTCGCTTGACTTAAACCGTTTTGTCCTGTTGTTGCATCAATAACAAGTAATACTTCATGAGGAGCCCCCGGTACTTCACGCTCAATTACACGCTTCACTTTCTCTAACTCTTTCATTAAGTTTACTTTATTTTGTAAGCGCCCTGCTGTGTCACATAGTAATACGTCTACTTTACGTGCTTTCGCAGCTTGTACAGCGTCATACATAACCGCCGCTGGATCAGATCCTGATCCTTGTTTAATCACTTCTACACCAACGCGATCGCCCCATACTTCTAATTGTTCAATCGCTCCCGCGCGGAATGTATCTCCTGCCGCCAATAGGACAGACTTACCTTCTGTTTTGAATTTATGTGCTAGTTTACCAATCGTCGTCGTTTTTCCTACGCCATTAACACCGACAAATAAAACAACTGTTAGTTGATCCTCTTGCATATTAATTTCGTTGCTAAATTCACTATCACCTTTGTAAATTCCTACTAACTTTTCTGAAATAACAGCTTGTACTTCTTTTGGATCCTGGATGTTACGACGTTGCACTTCTTCTTTCAATTGATCAATTAATTCCATTACCGTCGAAACTCCGACATCTGCACCAATTAAAATTTCTTCTAGTTCCTCAAAGAAATCTTCATCTACTTTACGATAACGATAAACTAAATCATTTACTTTATCTGCAAACGAATTTCTCGTCTTTTCTAACCCTTGTTTAAATTTCTCTGTTACCGTATCTGTTTGTTTTGAAATTTTTTCTTTTAATTTTTTAAAAAAGCTCATACTGTCCCATCCTTCCTAATTACTTGCCACTAGTTCTTCTCCATCATCTAAACGAACCGAAACAAGTTTAGATACCCCTGACTCTTGCATTGTTACACCGTACAATACGTCAGACTCTTCCATTGTACCTTTTCTATGTGTAATGACAATAAACTGTGTCTCATCACTAAATTTCTTTAAATACTGTGCAAAACGGGCAACATTCGCCTCATCAAGAGCCGCCTCTACCTCATCTAGTACACAGAATGGAACTGGACGCACTTTTAAAATACCAAATAGCAGCGCAATGGCTGTTAAAGCACGCTCTCCACCTGAAAGTAAACCTAAGTTTTGCAGTTTCTTCCCTGGCGGTTGCGCTACAATATCAATACCAGTATTTAACAAGTCCTCTGGATTCGTCATGACTAAATCCGCTCTACCGCCTCCAAATAATTCAGAGAATACTGATTGAAACTCCATTCGAATTCCTTCAAACGTAGTAGAAAAGCGTTTTTTCATCTCTTCATCCATTTCAGTAATAAGTTGGTGCAATGTCGTTTTCGCTTCCTCTAGATCATCTTTTTGCTCCAGTAAGAATGTATGACGCTCTGCTACACGCTCATACTCTTCAATTGCCCCTAAGTTTACTGTGCCTAGCTCTTCGATGGATAGTTTAATTAGTTTCACCTTTTTACGTGCATCCTCAGCAGGCATTATCATTGTATACTTCAATTTTGCTGCTTCAAATGAAATTGTATATGTTTCACGTAAATGCTGTAATCTATTTTCTAACTCTACATCAAGTCGGTTTATTTTTACTTCTTGATCTTTCAACATCTCAAGAATGTATTTATGCTTACCTGTTGTTTCTTTCAGGTTACGCTCTAACTGTTCTACTCTCTCTTGTAACGATACGCGTTGTTCGCGACGAGAGCGAATTAACTCTGAAGTTTGATTACGATCATATGCTTTCTTCTCAATCATATTCGTAATTTGCTCTTCACCACTTGAATTCGATGTCATTTCTTGTTTTAGGAATGCTAAATCCTCTTTCGTTTTGACAAGCGTTGCATCCGTTTCTTCTTTTTCTTTCGTCAATCGTTCAACTTTTTCTTTTTGATTAGATAAGCGTTGTTGCTTTTCAGCCGCCAACACTTTCAACTCAGTCATTTCTTTTTGAACTTTTTCTTTCGAAGAATGCTGCTCACTTTTTTGTTTAGTTAAAGCGACAATTTTGCTATCTAATCCCGTAATCTCGGCTTGAAGAGTCGCTAAAATCTTTTCTAACTCTTCTTTACGCCCTTGTATCTTCACTTGATCTTGTAAGAATCCTTCAATCTCTAAATCGTAAATAGATAAACGATCATTAATACGATGTTCTTCTAATTCTAAGCGATTAATTTCTTCTCTTAATTTCTGTTCATCTACACGCTCTACTTCTACACTTTGCCTTAGTTCGCGTATTTGCACTTCTCTTTCTTGAATCTCTTGCTTTACTGCTTTAACAAAGTTTTCTAACTTCGTTGTTTTCTCTTCCATATCAGTTAACTTGCTCGTCCACTCTTCTAGTTCACGTTGACGTCCTAATAAAGAAGATTTTGCCTGTTTTACCGCTCCACCTGTCATAGAACCACCAGGGTTCACTACATCACCTTCGATTGTTACAATGCGATAACGGTATTGCAGTTGTTTCGCTAACTCATTTGCCCCGCGTAAATCTTTCGCAACAATAACAGTACCTAATAAATTCGAAACTACATTTTCATATTTATTGTTATATTGCACAAGTTCTGCCGCCACACCTACAAACGATGGGTGTTGATTTACAATACGTAATTGTTCAAATGATAACGATCTACTTTTAATAACAGCTTGCGGTAAAAACGTTGCTCGCCCATGTTTATTTTGTTTTAAAAACGCAATTGCATTACGAGCATGTTCTTCTTTTTGTACGACAATATGCTGCATTGCTGCACCTAGAGCAATTTCCATTGCAATTTCATATTCTTTCGGTACTGTTAGCAGTTCTGCGACAGCACCCTCGATGCCTTGCAACTTATTTTCTCTAGCTTTTAATACTTCACGTACTCCTTGATAGAAACCAGAGTAATCTTCTTGCATCTCTTCTAGCATTTCTTTTCGAGAACGTGCCTGTTGTACAAATTGATACGCTTGATACAGTTTTGTTTCATTTTCACTATACTGCGTCTTGCATTTCCCAAGTGTCGCTTCTGTCTTTTGTATATTCGAAAGGATACCAGCTACTTTTTCTTTCACTTGTTCATAACTTTCCACAAGCTTCGTCTTTTTCGCGGTAATTTCCATACGCATTTCTACATATTTCGCATTTTCTTCATCAAGGCGTTCATTTTTAGAGTTTTGTTGTTTAGATTGTTCTTCAATCATAGATAACTCATTGCGATGACTAGCTTGTTGATTTAAAAGTTCAATATAGTCACCTTTTAAATTCTCAATTTGTTCCTCTAAATTGTCAGCAAAAGTTGCAAGCAGTAACTCATTATCATGCAATTTCGTTTCCAACTCTTTTACTTGATTTACAAATTGCATCAACACTTCTGTACTGGATTCAATTTCACCATCATAACTTGTAGCTTTCTCTGTTAATTCAACAATTAACTGCTCGAGTTGCGCACAATGCGTCGTTGCATTTTGTTTTCTCTCTTTTAATAACTCACGCTGTCCTTCTAACTTTTCTAGCTCTTTACTAGAAAGAAGAAGTACTTCTTGTAAGGAATCTACAGACTCATCTACTGCTTGTAATTGTCCTCGTAATTCCTCTAGCTCTTCTTCACCTTTTTGTAAATGCGTTGACATTTTAGCTTCTTCGTTTTTATTATGTCCAAACTGATTTCGAAGCGCTTCCCATTTCTCATGTAATTCTTCAATTTCATGTACAATAAGCGCCGCTTCTACTTTCTCTAATTCTTCTTTTTTCTCAAGATAATCTTTCGCAATAGAAGCTTGTCTTTCTAAAGGTTCTACTTGACTACTTAATTCGTGAATGATATCTTGTACACGATTTAAGTTTTCTTGTGTATCTGCTAATTTTGCTTCAGCTTTCTTTTTACGAAGTTTGTATTTCAGCACTCCAGCAGCTTCTTCAAATACACCACGACGTTCTTCCGATTTACTACTTAAAATCTCTTCAACTTTCCCCTGGCTAATAATCGAAAAAGCTTCTCTTCCCATACCAGAGTCCATAAATAAATCGATAATATCTTTCAATCTACATGATTGTTTATTAATATAAAAATCACTATCACCAGAACGAGATACACGACGTGTTACACACACCTCATTATATTCAATCGGTAAACGTTGATCTTCATTATTTAAAGTTAATGTTACTTCAGCAACATTAACTGCTCTTCTCGTATCACTGCCCGCAAAAATAATATCTTCCATCTTTGCACCACGTAACGATTTTGCAGATTGTTCACCAAGTACCCAGCGAATCGCATCAGTAATATTACTTTTCCCACTTCCATTAGGTCCTACTACAGAAGTTACACCTGGGACAAAATCAACAGATACGCGCTCAGCAAACGACTTAAATCCTGCTATTTCTAATCTTTTTAAAAACACGAAAGGCCTTCCTCCTATTCTCCGTTATTATAACTGTTATCTATACAAAAACGAGCTATTATACGGATTTCCCTTCCCTTTATTCACAAACAAAAGAAAGTTTCATTCTATGCATAAGGAATCCCCCTCATTCAAAGGGGGATTCCTTATAGTTGTTCTTTTAATTTTTTCAATGCTTCTGCAGCAGCTTGTTGCTCTGCTTCTTTTTTCGACTTGCCACTACCAAGACCTAAAGCCACGTTATTTAACGTAACACGTGACACAAATTCTCGGTTATGAGCCGGTCCTTTTTCTTGCAAAATTTGATACTCAATATTGCCACTACCATCACGCTGAATCAACTCTTGTAATTGACTCTTATAATCCATCACATGAGAAAAAGCACCTTCATTAATTTTCGGATATACAACTTCTTTTAAGAATCCCCAAACTGTTTCAAGCCCTTGATCAAGATAAAGGGCACCAATAAACGCTTCAAAGACATCCGCTAATAAAGCTGGTCGTTCACGTCCACCCGTCATTTCCTCGCCTTTTCCTAATAAAACAAGGCTACCAAATGACAATTCATTTGCAAAACGAACAAGAGATGGTTCACATACAATAGCTGCACGTAGTTTTGTTAACTCTCCTTCGCTCATTGTCGGATATTTTTGAAACAGATACTGCGATACAGTGAGTTCCAATACAGCATCACCAAGAAATTCAAGACGCTCATTGTCCTCATGCGGTTTTTTTCGATGCTCATTCACATACGATGAATGCGTAAATGCTTGAATCAATAATTTTTCATCTGAAAACGTAATACCTATTTCTTCTTGAAATACTTTAAACGCTTCACGATATTTTGTTTCGTATTTTTTTTCTCTATGTTTTCGGTACGGCATAAGTCCCTCCAGATATAAGCCGAGAAGCCCCGCTAAAAAACGGGACTTCACTTAAGCATTATAGATGACTCTCTATGTAAGTCACAGCATCGCCAACAGTAGCAATCTTTTCAGCATCTTCATCAGAAATTTCCATTTCGAATTCATCTTCCAATTGCATTACAAGTTCTACTACATCTAGGGAGTCTGCGCCTAAATCTTCTTTAAAGCTCGCAGCTGGTACTACTTCAGTTTCTTCTACACCTAAACGATCAACGATGATTTTTGTTACACGCTCTAAAACATCTGCCATTCCATTCACCTCCCCTCAAATATTATATTAAATATTGGCCAAAAAAACTAGCTGAAATCAATTCTTTTATTACATTACCATACCGCCATCAACATTTAACGTTTGACCTGTAACATATTTGCTTTGATCAGAAGCAAAGAAAGTTACAGCATTTGCGATATCCTCCGCTTCACCAAACTGAGCTACAGGAATTAATTTTAACATTTCAGCTTTTATATTTTCATCTAATACGTCTGTCATATCTGTGGCAATAAACCCAGGAGCAATTGCATTTACAGTAATATTACGGCTCGCTAACTCTTTTGCTGATGTTTTTGTTAATCCAATTACACCCGCTTTAGCAGCAACATAGTTTGCTTGTCCTGGATTACCTGTTACTCCAACAACAGAAGCGATATTAATAATACGTCCATGACGTTGACGCATCATATATCGAGATACTGCCTTCGTACATAAGAATACACCTTTTAGGTTTGTATTAATAACTGTATCCCATTCTTCTTCTTTCATACGCATTAATAAATTATCTTTTGTTACACCTGCATTATTTACAAGAATATCAACTTGTCCAAATGTATCTACAGTTTGTTTCACCATATTTGTAACGTCTTCAGCATTTGCAACATCTGCTCTTACTGCAATTGCATCCGAACCTAATTTCTTTATTTCATCAACTACTTCATTTGCCTTTTGCTCATTACCAGCATAATTTACTACAACATTTGCCCCTTGTTTCGCTAAATCAATCGCAATCGCACGACCAATTCCACGTGACGCGCCAGTTACTAATGCTACTTTCCCTTTTAACATCAGTTTTCTCCTCTCAAATTTGAAATGGTATCTTTTAATGTCTCTTCATCATATATCGCATATGCTTTCACTGATGAATCAATTGACTTCATAAGTCCAGCAAGTACTTTCCCAGGTCCAATCTCAATAAATGTATCTACACCTTGACTCACCATATTTTCAATGGACGGGTACCATAAGACAGGCGAATAGAGCTGTTCAATTAGCTTTTCTTGAATATGTGTACCGCTTGTAATAACGTCTGCTGTTACATTTGCGATAACAGGAATATTCGTATCTTGAATTGTAATTTCATTTAGGACACTTTGGAACTTCTCAGCTGCCGGCTTCATAAGTGAAGAGTGGAACGGTCCACTTACCTTAAGCGGAATTGCTCTCTTTGCACCATTTTCTTTCGCTCTTTGAGAAGCAATCTCGACTCCTTGCTTTGTTCCAGAAATCACAATTTGCTTCGTACTATTCATATTAGCGATTTGTACTGCATATCCTTCACTTGTTACTTCTTCTGTAACTTGTTTCAGCATATGTGGATCAGCACCTAAAATAGCCGCCATTGCACCTTCTCCGCCAGGAACAGCTTCTTCCATATATTCCCCACGTTTCCTTACAGCGTATACAGCGTCTTCAAAAGTTATTGCACCCGCTGCTACAAGAGCGCTATATTCACCTAAACTATGTCCTGCAACAAAGTCTGGTGTAATATCATACTCTTTCAAAGCTGTCAAAATAGCAAAACTCGTTGTTAATAAGGCAGGCTGCGCATTTGTCGTTAACGTAAGCTTTTCCTGCGGTCCTTCAAAAATCACTTCTGAAAGTGAATCTTGCAACACCTCATCTGCTTTTGCAAACACATTTGCAACCTCTTTATTATTCTCCGCTAACTGTTTACCCATTCCAACTGCCTGTGAACCTTGGCCCGGAAAAAGAAATGCTAGTTTTCCCATTTCAAATCCTCCTCTTATTGGAGTGGCTCTTTCTCCATTACACTTGAAATAGTAGGAATTACTTCTTTCGCTACCATTTCTCTCGTTTGACGAATCGCACTAAATATCGATTGGTCATTGGAAGAACCGTGAGCCTTAATGACAGGAGCTTTCAATCCAAACAATGCCGCTCCCCCATACTCCGAATAATCCATTTTATCTTTTAATACCATAAGTTTTGGCTTTAATACCGCTGCTGCTAATTTACTCGTAAACGAACTCATTAACTGCTCTTTTAACATAGAGAATAATGCAAGTGCCGTTCCTTCTAATGATTTTAGCGCTACATTCCCTGTAAAACCATCACACACAACAACATCTGCTACACCTTGCAATAAATCTCTTGATTCAACGTTCCCAACGAAATTAATTGGGGCATCCTTAAGCATTGCAAAGACTTGTTTTGAAAGCTCGTTCCCTTTGCCATCCTCTGTTCCAACGTTCAAAAGTCCAACGCGAGGATTTTTAATTCCCCTTACTTTCTCAGCGTATACAGATCCCATTACTGCATATTGATATAAATGAATTGGTTTTGCATCAACGTTCGCTCCAACATCTAACATAACAAAACCTTCTCCATCAACAGTTGGCATTGTAGGGGATAAAGCTGGTCGCTCAATTCCTTCCATACGACCTACAACAAACAATCCAGCCGCCATTAAAGCTCCTGTACTACCAGCTGATATACAAGCATCCGCTACGCCGTCTTTCACTTGCTGCGCTGCTAGTACCATTGAAGCTTGTTTTTTTCGACGAACAGCTCTTACTGGCTCATCTGTCGATTCGATTTTTTCATCTGTATGAAGTATAGTAATTCGCTCTTCACTCGTTAAGTATTGACGAATTTCCTCTTCTTTCCCTACTAACGTAATATGTAAATCAGAATATTCCTTAATAGCTTTCATTGCTCCTAATACGACAGCCTTTGGAGCGTGATCGCCGCCCATTGCATCTATTGCGATTTTCATAAGTTGTTACCTTCCTCACTATAATTACTAGATCGATACATTTCAAAAGTGCCTGTAAAAACAAGTTCTTCTCCAACAAAGCTACGCACTTTTACAACGGTCCGTCCTTTATCATTCTCTACATCTTCAACGCGTGCTTTTGCAACAACACGCTCTCCTAATTTTACAGGACGAATGTATCGAATGGTAGACTTTGCAGTTAAAGCTAATTCTTCATCAATAACTGCAACAGCTAGTGAGTTTGCTTGTGCAAACAAATGATGCCCACGGGCAATCTGATTTCTTTTAAATACGTGTTCTACCTTCACTTCAAAGATAGAAATCGCATGTCTATCTAATTCTATATCGATAATTTCTCCGACAACCTCTTCTAACGGTAAAGATTTCACATCTTCTTCATGTTGCTTCGTAGCTACATGTTTAATTCTTTCTCTTAATTCAGGAATAGATAATTCCATACGATCAAGACGTACGGTTTGTATACTCACTTGAAATTTTTCTGCTAAATCTTCATCCGTAATAAAAGGATTCGTTTCTATTGTTTGTTGTAATAATTCTTGTCTTTCTTTTTTACTTCTTCTTTTTTTCATACCGCACCATCCATTTTTATGACTAGGTACTAACAGTAGTATATAATCATTAAAAGTAGAATGCAACAAAAACTTTTGTTGCCTCCCTTTAATCGAGCTTCTCTCCTTGGAACACACCTGTCCCGTCAAGATAAGTACGTAGCGAAGCATATTGATCATTATGCCAAAACGCTTCGGAATCTACTAGTAATGCTGCATCTTGTCTTGCAGTTTCTAACGCTCGATAATCATGTACCATATCAGCAACCTTGAATTCTGGTAAACCACTTTGCTTACTTCCAAAGAAATCTCCAGGACCTCTTAACTCTAAATCTTTTTCTGACAATACAAATCCATCGTTCGTTTCGGTCATAATACGCATTCGCTCTTTTCCCGTTTCCGATTTTGGATCCGCGATTAATAAACAATATGATTGTTCACTACCACGCCCAACACGTCCCCTGAGCTGATGAAGCTGCGATAAACCGAAACGCTCTGCATCATAAATAACCATTACAGTCGCATTCGGTACGTTCACACCTACTTCAACAACCGTTGTCGACACGAGAATTTGCACTTTATTTTCACTAAATTGTCCCATTATCTCTTCTTTTTCTTGAGATGATAATCTTCCATGCATTAATCCAACTTGACATTTCCCTTGATAATGATGAGTCAGCATACTATGTAAGTCGATCGCATTTTGTACATCAAGTTTCTCAGATTCTTCAATAAGGGGACAAATTACATATGCTTGTCTTCCTTTTTTTATCTCCTTCTCCACAAAACCGAGAACTCGATCTAACATATCATGTTTTGCCCAGTATGTTTCAATTACCTTTCTACCAGCTGGCATCTCATCGATTATAGAAACATCCATCTCTCCAAATGCAGTAATTGCTAACGTACGCGGAATTGGGGTCGCTGTCATAAATAATACATCTGGACTTTCACCTTTCTCCCTTAAAACTCGTCGCTGTGCTACACCAAATCGATGTTGTTCATCAGTAATAACGAGACCTAACCTATGAAAGATAACTTCATCTTGAATTAAAGCATGTGTTCCGACAAGGATATCTATTTCTCCTTGTTCTAATTTCGCCAAAATCTCTCGACGCCTTACACCTTTAACAGAACTTGTTAGCAATTCAACCTTCATACCAAAGTGTGAGAACGTCTCTGCGAGCGATTGATAATGTTGCTCCGCTAAAATTTCTGTAGGAACCATTAAAGCACCTTGATAATGTGCTAATTTCGCTGCATAAAGACCAATCGCTGCAACGACTGTTTTCCCAGAACCTACATCACCTTGCAACAGACGATTCATTCGATAAGGAGATGTCATATCTTTCATAATTTCATCTACTACCCGGCTCTGCGCACCAGTTAACGGAAACGGAAGTGCATCGATAAACTCTTGCAATTCTGCTGAAGGAATTTCTTTTTTCGTCCCTTTCGAATTTTCCCTCTCCATTTTCCGTAATGTTTGCATTTTCAGCTGAAATAAGAAAAACTCCTCATATACAAAACGGCGACGTGCTTGTTTTAAATCTTCCTGCCCTGCTGGAAAATGCAATGCCCGAAGCGCTTCATAACGCGGCAATAATTTATATCGACTAAGCAATCCATCAGGCAGCACTTCAACTATAGATTCTCCATACTCCTTGAATGCTTGGGCAATAAAACGGCGCATCTGCTTTACTGTAAGTTTCCCTTTCACTGAGTATACAGGCTCTACTTCTTGTTGACGTGCAACTGGTCCAAAATGAAGCTCTGATACCGCAATCGTTTGACGATGCTGATCCCATTTACCAGTAATCGTTACCGTTTCCTCTAAATTTAACTTCTGCTTATAGTACGGCCTATTAAAACATACAGCTGTAATTAAATAACGACCGACGAGGACACGAACCGTAAGACGCGACTTCTTCTTCCCGTAATATTGTAGTAAAGGAGCACTATGAACTTTCCCTTCAACTGTTACCCGTTCATCATGCTTTACTTCAGCAAGATCTTTCATCGCATAATCTTCATAACGGTACGGAAAATGTTCTAATAGATGAGAAACTGTATAAATTCCCATCTCGTGTAGTAATTCAGATGTTTCTCCTCCGATTCCCTTTACATCCGTAACAGGAACTTGTACAACTTCATTCAAGATTCTCACGCTCCGTCACATTATTTTCTTTGATTCATTATCCATTAACGCGATTGACATCTGTAATCGCTCTATTTTACCTTATATATTCTATCATAGGCATTCTAAGAGAAACTACTCAAATCCATCATAAGCAACACGAAAGAAAAGAGCCTCACTATTAGCAGCAAGGCTCTTTTTCATCTTCAATATGCTAGCCTTTTGAATAAAAACTAGTAATAAACTTCATATTACTACTTCTTATCCATTAGCAAGTAAGTAATCCATTTATTTTCAAAACGAATTTTTTCTTATTCTACAGAGAAGATGAAAGAATACACCGGTTGGTTTCCAGCATGTACTTCTACTTCTGCATCTTCAAAATTCTCTTCTACAAATTCAACTAACTCAGCTACTTCTTCGTCAGTCGCATCTTCACCTTGTAGAATCGTTACGATTTCAGAATCTTCATCAATAAGTGCTTCTAGTAATTGCTTTGCAGCCCCTACTTTTTCAGCATTTGTTGATACGATTTTTCCATCTGCGATACACATGAAATCATCTTTTTGAATTGCTACACCATCAATTTCCGTATCACGTACCGCATACGTAATTTGACCGGTTTTCACATGAGATAAAGCTTCTTTCATGTTTTCTTCATTCTCTTCTAACGTTCCAACTGGATTAAATGCTAACATTGCAGCCATACCTTGAGGAACTGTTTTCGAACGAATCACAATCACTTCTTGATCAACAACTGACGCTGCTTGTTCTGCTGCCATCACGATATTTCCGTTATTCGGTAAAATAATGATTTTTTCAGCGTTCGCTTCTTCAATCGCCTTCACAATATCCTCCGTACTTGGATTCATCGTTTGGCCACCTTCGATCACTTTCGTCGCGCCAATGCTCTCAAATAAAGTTTTGATACCAGATCCCATAGCTACAGTTACGATACCGTACGGTTGTTTCTCTTTAGACTGGCTAGTCGGCTCAGGCATCATAGTAGGCTCATCTAATAAAGCAGTATGCTGTTCACGCATATTTTCTACTTTAATCTTAATTAAACTACCATAGCGTTGTCCATAATTCATAGGATCTCCAGGATGTTCCGCATGAATATGAACCTTAACAACCTCATCATCTGATACAACAAGTAGTGAATCTCCGTATACACTAATATCTTCACGGAATTTTTGTTCAGAGAAATTATGTTCTTTCATTTTTTCAGGCTCTAATTTCACCATGAATTCCGTACAATATCCATACTTTATATCTTCTGTACTCAATTGGCTTTGTACACTACGGTGATGTTCTGCGCGTACCATGTCATTCATAGATGGTTGGGCAGACACATTAGAAGAAATCGTTTCTCCTTTTAAGTCAGCTAAAAATCCTTCATATACAACAACAAGACCTTTACCACCGCTATCTACAACGCCAACTTGTTTTAATACAGGTAATAAATCTGGCGTACGATTTAACGATGCATTTGCTTCTTTCACAACGTCTTCCATAAACAAAACAAAGTCGCGCTGTTTTTTCGCAACTGTCACTGCATATTTACCCGTTTCTCTTGCAACCGTTAAAATCGTTCCTTCAATCGGTTTCATAACCGCTTTGTAAGCCGCTTCTACCCCAGCATCTAAAGCTGCAGCAAAATCAACTGTTGTTAATTCTTCTTTTTGTTCAATGGATTTAGAGAAACCACGGAATAACTGAGATAAAATAACACCAGAGTTACCACGAGCTCCCATTAATAATCCTTTGGCTAAACTTACGCCGACTTTACCAGCATGCTGTGAAGGATTTTCTTTCACTTCACGTGCGCCTGAAGTCATTGATAAGTTCATGTTTGTACCGGTATCGCCATCTGGAACTGGAAATACGTTTAATGCATCAACAAGCTGAACATTATTTGTTAAATTATTCGCTCCTTGCATGATCATTTGTGATAAACGTTTCCCATCAATTTTTTGAATTGACACAGATTTTCCTCCTTAATGCACATTACAAGTTTATTACTTTAACTCCTTGTACGTAGATGTTTACAGAATCTACTGCTAGTCCTACAGTTTGATCTAATGTATATTTCACTTTCGTCTGCACGTTATGTGCTACTTCTGAAATTTTCGTACCATAGCTCACAATAATATACATATCAATATGTACTTCATCTTCATCTTTACGAACAATAACACCTCTAGTGAAGTTTTCTTTTCGTAAAATATCTGTTAAACCATCTTTTAACTGATTTTTTGATGCCATACCTACGATACCGTAGCAATCTACTGCGGCACCTCCAGCAATTGTTGCAATTACATCTGTACTAATATCAATTTGACCATACTTCGTTTTAATTTCAATTGACATCTCGTTTCCCCCTTCATAAATGGTGAAAGTGAGCTAGACTACTTTAGTTACTATCATATAATCTTTTTAAAGAAAATTCCATCGTTCTTTCTTTTCACTCTCATATTTTATGTTTTAAATCACATTTTTTATGATGAGCAAAATAGTCCATTGTTATTATACAACATGTACCACTATAATATGTCAAGTAATTTTTCTTGATTTCAGCTTTTCATCATCGACATATGGTGTCAAGTAATTTTTCTTGATTTCTTTTTTCTACGGTGTTGCATTCTCTTTTTAGTTGTGTTAAATTATAGTAGTGTTTTTAGCATCGCAAAAAAGACTAACATTGAAAAATTACGTATGGTAAGGTATCAAGGGAGGGAAATATAAATGGCTCGTGTTTGTGCTATCACTGGAAGAAAAGCTCGTTCTGGTAACTCTCGTTCTCACGCAATGAACGCTACAAAACGTAAATGGGGCGCTAACCTTCAAAAAGTTCGCGTACGCATCGACGGAAAAGTTCAACGTGTTTACGTTTCTGCTAGAGCATTAAAATCTGGCAAAATCGAACGTGTTTAATAATAAAAAAAAGAGCCTCTAGGCTCTTTTTTTACTATGACAATGAAAAAAGCACCGGTAATAGGTGCTTTTTTTAATCTTTTTTGAAGGTATTTAACATGGCACGAACAATTCCACCAAGAAATTTAGGTAACTTAATTGTATAAAATCTCATGGTTTCCCTCCTAATCCCCATTACTCCACTTGTTCACTATATGATGTAAGGAGCAAAATTGTTTCTTTAATCAGTGCTTCTTATCACCATTAATATGCCAGAAGTAAATGAAAAAGTACCTTTTTCCTCAACGAGTTCATTACTAATACAAAGTGTTGATCCCCATTCTATTGTTTTATTAGTTAGAGGATACTTAAATCCAAGCAATGTAATCCCTTCCACTATTTCAGTAACCGGCACAAAAGATACATAAGGGAAATTTTTATTGTCTTCAATTATATGTGTACCCACTTTTTTCACGCTTATTTCATTTTTATTGTCTACAATACACATTTCTATCTCTACTTCTAACCCTCTTAAAAGCATCTGTATATTTGCTAAACCGTGATCGAGCCTGCCACCGGTGGCACCAAAAATACGAATCAATGTCGGATTTTGTTCTAACGCCCAGTTAATCGCAATTTCTAAATCTGTTTGATCTTTTTCACGAGGAACAATATGTAAGTCATTTGTTTGCTGGCCCATCCATACTAATTCTTCTTCAGTAACTGAATCGTAATCTCCAAACGCAACAGCTGGAGTAATCCCTCCTTTTAATAAGCGATATACGCCTCTATCAACTGCCGCCCACACTACTTTCTCACTTTCATATCGAGAAAAATCTGCACAATATTCCGCAGGTCCGCCCGCTAAAATATGAATAATCATGTTTCCTTCCCCTTCTATTGTAAAAAGGCAATCTGCCATTCGGTAGATTGCCTTTTTACATATTTTTTCTCTATCCTTTATAAATAGTGAAAACTTACTACACTAGAAGTTTCACTGGGATAAAGACTCGTTCATTCATTATCCACGAATGACACGAATTGCTTCACCGCGGTCTTTTTGATTGTATACTGCTGATCCAGCTACAAGTACATTTGCTCCTGCTTCAACACAAAGTCTTGCTGTTTCAGCATTTACACCACCATCAACTTCAATTTCTACTTCTAGATTGCGCTCTTTAACCATTTCTGCAACTTGTTTAATTTTCGGTAATACAGAATGGATAAATTTCTGCCCACCAAATCCTGGGTTTACTGTCATAAGTAATACCATATCTATATCTTCTAATACATGCTCAATCGTTGAAACTGGCGTATGCGGATTTAATACAACTCCCGCTTTAATGCCATGAGATTTAATTAACTGAATTGTACGATGCAGATGAGGGCACGCCTCTACATGAACAGTAATAATATCCGCTCCCGCTTTTGCAAAAGTCGGGATATAGTTATCAGGATTTTCAATCATTAAATGTACATCTAATGGTAACGATGTAATCGGACGGATAGCTTCTACAATTAATGGTCCAATCGTAATATTTGGTACGAAATGTCCATCCATTACATCGACGTGAATGTAATCCGCTCCGCCTTTTTCTACATCTTTAATCTCTTCCCCTAATTTTGAAAAATCTGCTGATAAGATCGATGGTGCAATTTTAATCATAACTAATACCTCGGCTTTCTCTCTCTAATTTCTTCTACGAATTGTTTGTAATTCTTATAACGATATTCTGTAATTTTTCCTTCTTCAACCGCAGCCTTCACAGCACATTTCGGTTCGGAAAGATGTGTACACCCTCTAAATTTACAGTATTGGCTCGCTTCTTTCAACTCTGGAAAACAATATGTAAGATCTTCTACCTCTATATCTATGAAATCAAGTGAACTAAAACCAGGTGTATCTGCAACTAGTCCGCTTCCAACCGCAATTAATTCTACGTGTCTTGTCGTATGTTTCCCGCGTCCTAAATGCGAGGAAATATCATTCGTTTTCAATTCTAAATCTGGGCGTAAAACGTTAAGCATAGAAGATTTTCCAACACCAGATTGCCCTGCTACAACAGAAACACAGCCTTCTAAGAATGGTTTTAAAATATCAATACTTTCCGATGTATTTATAGAAGTAAATAATACATCATATCCCATCTCACGATAGTCATTCGCATAAGATTCAACAGTCTCTCTCATTCTTTCATCCACTAAATCCATCTTACTAATACAAATAATCGGCTTAATATTATGATATTCAATCAGCACTAAAAATCGATCTAACAGTCCCGGATTAAAATCTGGTTCTACTGCTGAGAAAACGAGAATTGCTTGATCAACATTAGCAATAGGAGGCCTAACAAGTTCATTTTTTCGATCAAATACTTCAAGCACGTATCCTTCACTCGGATTATCTGCTTGAAAAACAACTTGGTCTCCTACCAGTGGTGTAATTTTATTTTTTCTGAACACACCACGCCCGCGGCATTGGGTAATCCCTTCTTCATGCTGCACATAATAAAACCCACTTAGAGCTTTTACAATTTTTCCTTCTGGCATATAATTCTCCTTTATTTTGTATAAAGTGAACCTGTAATTCATATTGAATGGATTAGAATTCTTTAAATACTTATTTCAAAACCCGTCATATATACAAGTTAATATATTTAATCTACCATCAAATTCAACATATTATTTATAACAGTATCACTTTTATAACTTTTTGAATCATATATTTTTGCCTGTTATACATTCCACTATAAGTGGACAGCATAACAGGCAAGAGTAATACGTTCCATCCCCTCTAGAAAGAAAATGGAAGTCATCATTATTGAGTTGGGTATGGTACTTCTTTGTCGATAATCGTTACACCATCTCGTACAATTTTATAGTGTCCTTTTGTACCTTCTTGAATTACAAATTCTAAAGAAATAGTTGCCGACTCTGAAATTGTTCTAGTTTCAATTGGTCTATCCATTTTTTGTTGCATATCTTCTTTATAAATTTCTATCGTTTGCGGTTTTTTCTCACCTATTATAGAAGACTCATACGGAATAGAAATATTATCCACTTTCACTGTTTTCGTTACTTTCGGCTTAGGACCCTCTGAGATGACAATCGTCACTTTATCTCCTTCTTTTAACGGTGTTCCTGGTTTTGGAGATTGCGAAATTACAAGTCCTTTATCAACAGTATCGGAATACTCTCGTTTTATATCTGGAGTTAGTTTTCTCTCATTCAAATAACCATTTACGCTATTTTCAGTCCATCCTGAAAAATCACCTGGCCTAATTTGATAAGGACCTTTACTTACCCAAATTTTCAGTTCTTGTTCCGCCTCTACTACCATTTGATCCGGCGTTGGGATTTGCTCTACGATTTCACCTTTCGGCCTATCATTTTCAATATAATTTATTGTAACTTGCTTATATTTTTCTTCTAATTCAGCCCTTATACTCTCAAAATCTTTTCCTGTGAAATCACTCATCTTACTTTTCTTTTTTCCGCCTGATTGATAGATAGTAATTTTAGAGTTTTCTTTCACGACTCTTCCTGCCACAGGGTCTGTTTTTATCACATCACCGGCTTCAACATCATCTGTATATACAATATTAGGTTCCGTAACCTCAAAACCCTTTTCAACTAATTTATTTACCGCTGTCGCGTACTTCATACCAGCCACATCAGGGACTTTTACATCTTTTGGAATAAAGAATCCTGGAATTACAGTAAGCGCTAACGTTATTCCAATTGCTAAAAGTAAAAATGTCGTTATTAAAACCTTGATCCATTTATTACTTCTTTTTTTCTTCTTATTTGATTCCGTTTCTTCTTTTCTTTTCTGTTCATCCACTTTACTTCCTTTTAAAACAATTGTTTCATCAGTTACATTTTCGAATAATTGTTCTTGTTGAATAATAGGAATCGCTTTTGTCGCTTCCATATCTTCCGGTATGTAAAATGGCTGCTCATTTATCCTCTCTGGATATAGCGCAGTTTCAATATCTCGTTTCATCGCATTGGCAGATTGATATCGGTGAAACGGATCTTTCGCAGTTGCCTTTAATATAATATTTTCGACACTTTGCGGAATATTTTCATTCCATCTCTTTGGAGACGGAATTTCACTTTGTAAATGTTTTAAAGCTATAGCAACAGCAGATTCGCCAGAAAACGGTTGTCTTCCTGTTAACAACTCAAACATAACGATTCCTAGAGAATAAATATCTGATTGTTTATTTGCTATCCCGCCGCGTGCTTGTTCTGGTGATAAATAATGCACCGAACCGAGTACCGAATTTGTATGTGTAATTGTTGTTGCACTTGTAGCTGTCGCAATTCCAAAATCTGTTACTTTTATTACTCCATCAGCTCGAATTAAAATATTGTGTGGTTTAATATCACGGTGCACAATTTCAAAATGATGGGCGTGTGCCATGGCGGATGTTAACTGCTCCATAATATCAAGAGCTTCTCCTATAGGTAACATCCCTCTCTCAATTATGTATTGCTTCAATGTTTGTCCTGGTACATACTCCATTACAAGATAATATATACCATCTTCTTCTCCGACATCATACATATTCACAATATTTGGATGCGACAACGTTGTAACAGACTGCGCTTCTCGATGGAAACGTTTAATAAACTCTTCGTTATTTGAATAGTCGAGTCTTAATATTTTTACCGCTACATCTCGGCCAAGTATATCATCATGAGCTAAATACACATTGGCCATTCCACCGCCACCAATCATTTTCAGTAGCTTATAACGGTCATTTAAGCGTTTTCCAATCAGCACGTTGCACTTCACCTACTTTCGTTTGTCGAACCCGCATAATCAATAAGAACAAGGGTGATATTATCTTCCCCGCCACGATCATTCGCCAATTGAATGAGACGTTGTCCCTTAGCTTCAAGCTGTTCATTTAGCTGTAAAATTTGTTGCATATCAGCAATAGAAACTTTGTTAGATAATCCATCAGAGCAAAGAAGTAACTGATCATCTTCCTCAAGCACCAATGTTTTCACATCTAATCCGACTTTTTCTTCTGTTCCTAATGCTCTTAACAAAACATTCTTCTTCGGGTGATATTCTGCGTCTTCTTTTGAAATTTCACCATGTCTCACAAGTTCATTTACAAGGGAATGATCTTCCGTTACAAGCGAGATTTCCCCCTCTGATACCATATAACAACGACTATCTCCTATATGACCTATTGTCACAAAGTTTGGCGTACAAATCGCTATTATAAGTGTTGTTCCCATACCATTACATTCTACATGTTGTTTAGAGTACTCATATATACGCTCATTAATAATCCCAACACTCGTATGTAACCACTCTTCTACTTTTTTTGGTTCATTCATATTATGCGTTTGCTTCCAATAATCATGGAATAATTGAATGGTCATCGAGCTAGCCACATCACCAGCTCGATGACCTCCCATTCCATCTGCTACTACCGCTAAAATATTTCCATCTAAATTGTGAAAAACTCCTGCACTATCTTCATTATGTTGACGAACTTTTCCTTTATCCGATAGAAACACGGCTTTCATCTCGTCACCTCGTCTCTTCTTTACGCTCCTTCGCACGTAACTGACCGCAGGCTGCATCAATATCATGACCTTGTTCACGGCGAATTGTTACATTCACTCCACGATCTTTTAACGTTTTTTCAAATAAGAAAATTTGTTCACGTGGCGTACGTACATAATCACGTTCAGGTACGTAGTTTACCGGAATTAAGTTTACATGACATTTTACACCTTTTAAAAGCGCAGCAAGTTCTTCAGCTTGCTCAACTTGGTCATTTTCTCCTCCAAATAAGCCATATTCAAACGTAATACGACGCCCTGTTTTATTTACATAGTATTTAACAGCTTCCATTAAGTCTGGTAGCTTATAAGCACGGTTAATCGGCATTAATTTTGAACGTAACTCTGTATTTGCAGAATGCAATGAAATCGCAAAATTAATTTGCATATCTTCTTCAGCGAACTTATAAATTTTTGGAACAATTCCACTTGTTGAAACTGTCATATGTCTTGCGCCAATATGAATTCCTTTTTCATGGTTTATAATGCGTAAGAATGACATTAAGTTGTCGTAATTATCAAACGGCTCTCCAATTCCCATAACAACAAGTGAACTTACACGTTCTTCTGTTTCATCAAGTGCACGTTGCACTTCTACTACTTGCGCTACAATCTCTCCAGCCTCTAAGTTTCGTTTTAACCCACCAAGTGTAGATGCACAGAACGTACAACCAATACGGCATCCGACCTGTGTTGTTACACAAATAGAATTTCCATATTCATGTCGCATTAACACTGTTTCAATAGAATAACCATCATATAATTGGAATAAGAATTTAATTGTTCCATCAGAAGACGTTTGTTTTACCAATGTATTTAAAGTAGTAATATCAAAGGAATTCGACAATTTATCGCGTAATCCTTTAGAAAGATTCGACATGTCGTCATAATTTTTTACACGTTTTTTATATAGCCAATCAAAGATTTGTCCTGCACGGAACTTTGGTTCTCCTTGTTCCTTTAACCAATCTTGCATTTCATGAAGTTGTAAAGAATAAATTGATGGTTTCTTCGTTTCTAGATTTTTCTTTTGTTTTCTCACAGTCGTTTCCACGATGCTACACCTTCTTCCTTAAACAAGCAATATAAAAGCCATCTGTTGCAAAATAATGCGGTAAAATTCGTACTTGACCTTCATCAATATACGGATTTAACTTTTCTGGCATGCGATCTTTTATCGTAGTATCCCATTCAAATTCAGGATGCTCTTGTAAAAATTGCTTAATTACTTGTTCATTTTCTATTTTTTCTATTGTGCACGTACTATAAACAAGGCGACCACCTTGTTTTAACAATGGTGCTATTTTTTCTAGTATTGCAAGTTGAATCGTCGATAATCTTTCACTATCGCCTTTATTTTTACCTAACTTAATATCAGGTTTACGTCTAATCACACCAAATCCAGAACATGGTGCATCTACTAATATTTTATCAAATGTTTCATTTGCAAAGTGTTCTTGCACTTTTCTAGCATCTAGTGCTTTTGTTTCGACATTTTCTAGACCAAGTCGCTCTGCTTGTTGTTTAATTAAACGTACTTTGTGTGCATGTAAATCAAGAGACATAACTTGACCTGTTCCTTTTAATCGCTCTGCAATGTGCGTTGTTTTTCCGCCCGGAGCAGCACAACTATCAAGAACTACATCTCCCTCATTTGGTTCTAAAGCGCGCGCTACAAGCATAGAACTTTCATCTTGAATAGAAAGAAAACCTTTTTTGAACGCATCTGTATGCGCTACATTCCCTCTTTCAATTTGAATTGCATCCTCTGATAAATCGCCGCGCTTCGCTTCAATACCTTCACTAGCCAACAACTCAATCGCTTCTTCTACTGTTATTTTATCAACATTTACACGCGCTGTTGGTACTGGGGGTAACATGTTCACTTCACACATTTTCTCTGCTGTATCTAAACCATATTCAGATGCCCAGTCTTGAACAAGCCACATTGGATGACTTGTTGCAATTGCCAAACGTTCTACTGGATCCTTGATTTCATCTACAGAAGGTACCCCTTCTCTCTGAATCGAACGTAATACCCCGTTTACCATACCAGCAATCCCTTTATGCCCGCGACGCTTTGCAATTTCAACTGCTTCATGAATAGCCGCTCTTTCGGGCACTCGATCTAAATAAATCATTTGGTATAAAGATAAGCGAAGTAATACTCTTACCCACGCCTCAACCTTCTTTTTTAAAAAAGGCTGTAAATAATAATCTAATGTGTCACGACGTTGAATCGTTCCATATACAATTTCAGTTAACAAACCAATATCTTTTCTATCAATTGCATTTTTTTCAATTAGATTGTTTAAAAGTAAGTTACTGTATGCACCACTTTTTTCTACTTGAATTAAGCCATCAAGAGCTAACTCACGAACATTTTTACTCATGCATTTTCTCCTAACTTCGTTCCAATTTCAGGTTTTGTGCCGCGTAAAAATTGTGAACAACTCATACGTTTTTTACCAGAAGGTTGCAATTCAGTGATTTTAACACTTGTCTCATTCCCTGTTGCAACAACAAATCCATCTTCTTCAAGAGCTACTATTGTACCTGGTTCAGCTTTCTCTGTAATAGAGACCTTCTCTCCCCACCATACTTTAATAACTTGTCCTGCCAAAGTCGTATAAGCAACTGGCCATGGATTCAATCCGCGAATGTGATTGTATACTTCTTCACCTGTTTTTGTCCAATCAATTTTCTCTTGCTCACGTTTTATATTATATGCAAACGTTACTTCTTCTTCGTTTTGTTTAATTGGTTCTAACTTACCTTGGATTAATAAAGGTACTGTTTTAGATAGAAGGTGTGCCCCTGCTTCACTTAACTTATCGAATAAAGAACCTGTCGTTTCACGCTCTTCAATCTCCACTTCTACTTGCGTTAAGATATCACCAGCATCCAATTTCTCTACCATATACATAATTGTAATACCCGTTTTTTCTTTACCTTCCATAATTGCATAATGGATTGGTGCACCACCACGAAGTTCAGGTAGTAAAGACGCGTGGACGTTAATACATCCATACTTCGGTGCTTCTAAAATTTCATTTGGTACAATTTGACCGAAAGCAGCTGTTACAATTAAATCTGGCTCTAATGCCAAGACTTGTTCATATTCGTCTTTTTCACGAATTCTTAACGGTTGTAACACCGGAATACCATGTTTTTCTGCTTCAACTTTAACAGGTGTAGGTGTTAATACTTTTTTTCTACCTACCGGACGATCAGGCTGCGTCACAACACCTATTACATCATAGCCATCTTCGATAAGACGACGAAGCACCGGCACTGAAAAGTCCGGTGTTCCCATAAATACTACTTTTATCATTAAAAAACCGCTCCTTTTAATACCTATTCTAATTCGTTTTCTTCATAATATCTTGTCACTTTCGATGTAAATAACACACCGTGTAAATGATCGATTTCATGTTGAATGGCACGTGCTAAAAATCCTTCTGCTTCTAGTAAAAATACTTTACCTCGGCGATTTTGCGCACGTACTTTAATATAATCCGCACGTTCCACTTCACCATAAAGTCCCGGGAAGCTTAGACAACCCTCGGGACCTACTTGTTCACCACGTTTTTCTAGTATCGATGGATTGATTAACTCGATTTTCCCCGTATCATCATCGATATCAACTACCGCTACTTGCAAGCTTACACCTACTTGAGGCGCGGCTAAACCGACTCCGTCCGCAATTAACATTGTTTCATGCATATCTTTCAACAATTTCACTAACTTTTTATCAAAGTTAATTACTCTTTCGCATGGTGTTTCTAACACTTCATTTGGATGCTTTACTATTTCTAAAACTGCCATATTTCCCTCCGCTACATTAACATTGTTGGATTAAAATCAATTGAGATTTGTAGCTCTTTTTGCATTTCTGCTTGATAATGTTCATTTACCATTTTGAGCACGTTCTTTAAGTTTGGTTCCCGTTTGTATTTTATCATGCATTGATAACGATATCTATCTTTTATCCTTGGAATTGCTGAAGCAACCGGTCCTAACACCATCGTTTGCTGCGTGCAGTGCGCCCGTAAATGACCGACAATTTTTTCCGTCACTTGCACTGCCTTTAATAATTCTGGATGAGATACTGTTACAAGTACAACATAGTAATAAGGTGGATATTGTCTTGTTCGTCTCATTTGCATTTCTTGATCAAAAAACACATCATAATGTTGGTTCTTTGCTAATTCTATACTGTAATGTTCTGGCGTATACGTTTGAATTATAACTTCCCCTGGCAATTCATGTCTGCCTGCCCGTCCACTTACTTGCGTCAATAACTGATACGTCTTTTCACTCGCTCGAAAATCAGGTAAGTGAAGCATCGTATCTGCAGTTAAAACCCCGACAAGCGTTACTTTAGGAAAATCTAATCCTTTCGCAATCATTTGTGTTCCAAGTAGTATATCTGCTTTTTCTTCCCCGAACGCCTTTAATAATTTTTCATGCATTCCTTTGCGACTTGTCGTATCTACATCCATTCGAATGACTCGTGCCTCTGGAAATAGTTTTGTAATTTCTTCTTCTACCTTTTGTGTACCTGTACCAAAGAAACGAATATATGTACTTTGACAAGCAGGACACTCAGTCGGCATATTCTCTTCGTGACTGCAATAATGACATTTTAAACGATGGTTCATTTTATGATATGTCAGCGAGATATCACAATGCGGACATTGTACAACATACCCGCAATCACGGCACATAACAAATGTAGAATGACCTCTTCTATTTAAAAAGAGCACCATCTGTTCTTTCTTTTCTAATCGATCTGCTATTTTTTCATGCAATGCCTTCGAAAACATTGAACGATTCCCGTCACGAAGTTCCTCACGCATATCAACAATCTCTACTGTTGGTAAAGCTTGTTCGTTCATACGTTTTTCCATCGTTAGTAATTCATACACACCTTTTTTCGCCCTTGCAAACGATTCAAGTGTCGGTGTTGCACTACCAAGAACAATAGGACATTTATGATATTGTCCCCTCCACACAGCTACATCCCTTGCATGATACCTCGGATTATCTTCTTGCTTATAGCTCGATTCGTGCTCCTCATCAATAATAATAATCCCTAAATTTTCAAAAGGTGCAAATACGGCTGAACGTGCACCAACTACAACTTTCACTTCTTTTCTTAAAATCTTACGCCATTCATCATATTTTTCTCCAACAGACAGCGCACTATGAAGAACCGCAACTTGCGAGCCAAATCTACCTTTAAAACGATCTACCATTTGAGGCGTTAGTGCAATTTCAGGAACAAGCACAATAGCTTCTTTCCCTTTCGCGAGTACCGCTGCTATAGATTGTAAATACACTTCTGTTTTTCCGCTTCCTGTAACACCATATAGTAAAAATGGATTGTAAGTTTCATTTGTAATTGATGATAAAATCGGTGTAATAACTTGCTTTTGTTCCTCCGTAAGTGGGAATGGTTTCGTTTGTTCAAAATCATCATCGTCATACGGATTCCGATATACTTCCACATACTTTTCTGAGATTATCCCTTTTTTAACAAGTGCTTTAATCGGAGCATCTGTTATTTGCAACTCTTCTGTTATCACTTTCAACGGCACACTTTTATAATTTTCCACAAAATAATAGAGTACATCTTGTTGTTTTTTACTTTTCAGTTCAAATGCTGCTAATTCCAATTTATCTTCTGGCAACTCCGGTTGGACGACTCTTTGTTTCTTCTTTTGCACTTTATCTTTTACTTGATAAACAACTTCAATCGTGCCATTTTTAATTTCTTGTTGAATCGTGCGGTATAGATGTGGCTGCGTCTCAATAACTTCCCAATCTATCGCTTCTTTGTCCTGAAATAAAAACAGTAGTTCAGGTGCTACTTCTTCTTGTTTACGAAGTTGTAGACGCTTTTTATACGTCGCTTTTATCGCCGTTGGAAGCATGACTTGAAAGGCTGAAATCATATAACATAACGTTTCGCTTGTAAGCCAATATCCAAGCTTTAATAATTCCTCGTTTAAAACTGGTGTTACATCTAATATTTCATGGATTGTCTTTAATTTCTTACTTTCTACTTCAGCCGAATCTTTGATCCCAATAATAAAGCCTTGCAATTTCCTTGGGCCAAATGGAACTACTACACGCATGCCTGTCTGGACAATATCTTCCCACTTTTTAGGGATAATATAATCAAATGGTCGATCTGTCTGACGTGCAGGTACATCAACAATTACACTTGCAAATTTCATAGACGATCATCTTCTAACATCATTTCAATTTGCTTTAATATTTCACGAGCAACCTCTTTCTTCGTTAAAAGTGGCAACTCTATAACTTCTCCATCTTTTCTATACATTGTTACAATGTTCGTATCTGTACCAAATCCAGCTCCTTGCGCCTTTACATCGTTCGCAACAATCATATTCGCATTTTTCTCACGTAATTTTTTTGTTGCGTATTCTTCTACGTTTGTCGTTTCAGCCGCAAAACCGATAAGTAACTGTTTGTCCTTCATCTCACCTAACGTTTTTAAAATATCTACTGTTCTCTCGAGTTCGATTACAGCATCACCATTTTTCTTTTTCATTTTATTATCATGAACATATTTCGGGCGATAATCTGCAACTGCTGCTGTTTTAATGACAACATCTACGTTTTGATACTGTTGCAGAACTACTTCTAACATATCTTGTGCAGATTCCACTTGTACCGTATTTACATGTAATGGTGGGTTTAATGCTGTCGGTCCCGAAACAAGTATGACATCAGCACCTAAGTTCGCTGCCACTTCCGCAATTGCATATCCCATTTTTCCAGAAGAAAAATTCGTCATAAAACGAACTGGATCAATCTTTTCACGAGTTGGGCCAGCTGTTATTAATATTTTTTTTCCTCGCAATGGTTTTTGTTCTGAAAAAGCCTCTACTAATCGTGCAATAATTGCTTCCGGTTCTTCTAGTCTCCCCTTCGCTACATAACCACACGCTAAAAAACCTTCTCCAGGCTCAATAAATGTATATCCTAACGTTTTTAACGTCATCATATTTTTTTGAACAATTTTATTTTCATACATATGCACATTCATAGCAGGTGCAATCCACACTGGGGCTGTAGTAGCTAACAAAGTAGTTGTAATCATATCGTCTGCAATACCGCCAGCTAACTTCCCAATACAATTGGCAGTAGCAGGTGCAACAAGTACTACATCTGCCCAATCTGCTAAATCGATATGTGCAATAACAGCTGAGTCTTTCTCATCGAATGTATCTGTATATACGTCATGGCGAGAAAGTGCTTGAAATGTAAGAGGCGTAACAAACTTCATTGCCGACTCACTCATCATTACTTTTACAATAGCACCAGCTTGTGTCAATTTACTAGTTAACGCAGCCGCTTTAAAGACCGCAATGCCTCCTGTTACACATAGAAGTATCTTTTTCCCTTTTAGCATATGGCTCGTCCTCTTTCTTTTTCAAACTTATAATACTGAATCAGAATTCCCAGCTCGTCAGTACCAATATTTCTTCCCTATCGTAAAAAAATAACAACCTACTTGTAAATAGGTTGTTACCGTTACATAGAAAATTATAAAGTCTATGTTTTCATTTGTCGAAAAGAATGTCTTAATCGATGATTTTGCCTTCGCTTGGTACATATTTTAATACTTCTGCATCGATTTCTTCTAGTGATTTACCTACACATTTATGAGAAACAGGTTGCTCGATAACACAGTTATCAGCAAGTTGCATTTCACGCGCACGTTTTGCAGCTACTGTTACAAGTGTATATTTAGAATCGATTTTTGTTAATAATGAATCAATTGATGGATTTAACATAATTATAGACCCTCCGTCATTTCTTTATAATATTTTGCTACTCTTTCGCGGCGGCAATGTTCACCAACCACAATTGCTTTAATTCTTTCACAAGCTAGTTCAACTTGATCGTTTTCTACAACATAGTCGTAAGCGTCCATCATTTCGATTTCTTCTTTCGCTACCGTTAAACGATTTTCAATAACATCTTCAGTTTCTGTACCACGACCGACAATACGGTTCTTTAGTTCAGATAAACTTGGAGGTGCTAAGAAAATAAATACACCTTCTGGGAATGCTTTCTTAACTTGAATTGCTCCTTGCACTTCAATTTCTAAGAATACATCTTTTCCTTCTTGTAATGTTTTTTCAACATAGTCAATCGGTGTTCCGTAATAATTACCTACGAACTCAGCCCACTCAAGTAATTTTTCATTACGAATCATTTCCTCAAATTCTTCTCTCTCTTTAAAGAAATAATCCACACCATCTACTTCACCTTCACGTGGCTTACGTGTCGTTACTGAAATCGAGTACTGAAAACGTGTATCCTCATGACTAAACAGCTCTTTTCGAACCGTTCCTTTACCAACCCCAGAAGGTCCTGAAAGAACGATGAGCAATCCTCTTCTACTTCTCATAAATATGTAAAACCTACCCTTCCTCACTTAAATCTTCTTTATTATTCAAACGATGTGCAATCGTCTCTGGCTGAATTGGACTTAATACCACATGCCCATCATCCATAACAATAACCGCCCTTGTTTTTCTCCCATACGTAGCATCAAGCAAAGCATTATGTTCGCGTGCTTCCTGTACTGTTCGTTTAATAGGAGCTGACTCCGGACTTACAATAGCAATAATTCGATGAGCAGATACAATATTTCCGTATCCAATATTTAAAAACCGCATGGCCATAGTTTGCGCCTCCTAGTAAGTCTATCCGATTTCTCCACCACGTATAACTTTATATATTTTTTGAAAGCTACTCAATATTTTGTACTTGTTCACGAATTTTTTCAAGGTTATTTTTCATTTCTACAACATATTTTGAAATTGTTAAGTCATTTGCCTTAGAACCAATCGTATTAATTTCTCTATGCATCTCTTGTACGATGAAATCCATTTTCCTTCCAACAGGCTCTTCAATCTGCAGTGTTTCACGAAATTGCTCTAAATGACTTTGCAAACGAACTAACTCTTCGTGAATATCACAACGCTCTGCAAAGATTGCGACTTCTGTTAACAATCTTTGTTCATCTAGTTCTTGATTATGTAATTCTTTTAAGCGATTTTCTAATCGTTCACGATATTTTTGCGTAACAATCGGTGCATGCGGAATAATTGCATTTACACAATTGTGAATCTCTTGTAAACGATACGCTATATCTTTATGTAATCGTTCTCCTTCGCCATCTCTCATCGTTTTTAACATATGAGCAGCTTGGCGAACAGCCTCATATAAACTGTTCTCAAATTGTTCATTTACATTTTCCACTTCTTCAATCGCTGTTACTTCTGGCATTGCCATTAATTGCTGAAGTGTAATAGAATCTTGTAATTGAAATTTTCCTTTTATATCTTCCATAATCGATTGGTACTGCTCAAGAAGCGACCAATTCACACTTAATTTTCTTTCAACAAGCCCTTCACCCGTTATACTAATAGACACTTCAATGCGCCCACGTCGAACTTGTTCTGCAATTATTTTACGAATTTTGTCTTCAAATACCATCATTTGCTTCGGAAGTCGAATACTCATCTCTAGAAAACGGTGGTTCACCGATTTCATTTCTACTGTAATTTGAAAAGTATCATTTTCTACTCTCGATCTTCCAAATCCTGTCATACTACAAATCATTTTTTATCACATCCAAGCCATGAAATAACTCAATGAAAAAGGTAATAGAGACAAGGCTCTACTACCTTCTGTAAATTATATCACATTTTCATATCATTGACTATTTCAAGTTTAATCCCTTCTTATATAATACTGGCTTTTCCTTCTTCCCTTTTTTCCCTGTTAATAAAGAACCTACTAATAAGAAGGTCGGAATTGATGACAAACCTCCAATTAACAACCAATCTCTCGCTTGTATTGGCATTGTACTAAAGATCGGTTGTAGCGGTGGGTAATATATAACCACTAACATTAACAGTAAAGAAATGATAACCGCTCCTACTAAATACACGTTCCCAAACGGATTACGGTGGAAAATAGAATGTTCACTTCGGCAATCAAATACATGAATAAGTTGTGCAAGTACCAACGTCGCAAACGCCACAGTTTGTGCATATTTCAGCTCATTTGGGTGTTGATTATAAGCAATAATAAACGCCACTAACGTCACTGCTCCAATTAGAAAACCACGGCTTATAATTTTCCATGCAAGCCCTCTAGCAAATACCCCTTCTTTCGGATGACGCGGCGTTCTCTTCATCACGTCCCCCTCCGCCTTATCCAATCCTAATGCCATCGCCGGTAAACCGTCAGTAACTAAGTTCACCCATAAAATTTGAATGGGAACCATCGGCAGCGGTAATGCAAGTATCATTGCAAATAACATGACTAAAATTTCTCCTACGTTCGATGCTAATAAATAACGAATAAACTTACGTATATTCTCGTATATATTTCTACCTTCTTTAATTGCTGATTTAATTGTAGCAAAATTATCATCTAACAAAACAAGAGAAGAAGCTTCTTTCGCAACGTCTGTTCCTGTAATTCCCATCGCTATCCCAATATCCGCTGTTTTTATAGCCGGAGCATCGTTTACTCCATCACCTGTCATCGCTACTATATGCCCTTTATTTTGCAACGCCTTAACAATTTTCAATTTATGTTCGGGTGATACTCGAGCAAATACATACGTATCTTCTACAACACTTTCTAGTTCCTCTACATCCATATTCGCGAGTTCTACTCCTTCAACAACACGTCCACCAGGTGGTAAAACCCCTAATTGTTCCGCAATTGCCATTGCTGTTACTTTATGATCTCCTGTAATCATCACTGTTCGAATACCAGCTTCTCTGCACTCTTTTACAGCCTGTTCTACCTCTGGTCTTGGCGGATCAATCATTCCCTGTATCCCGACCAACATAAAATCTTTTTCAACGTCTCTTTCATGTTCAATAGAATCCGTTACTTTTAACGGCTTAAATGCTACTGCAATTGTTCGAAGCGCTTGACTACCTAAGCTATGAATAGCTGCCTGTACTTCTTTTCTATATAACTCACTTAACGGTTGTTGCTTATCCCCCCATAAAATCGTTTGACTCATTTGCAGGAGGACATCTGGCGCTCCCTTCGTAACAAGAAACTTTTTCCCTTCTCCATCTCGCACAATAACACTCATCATTTTCCGAGTTGAATCGAATGGAAATTCACGAATAATTTCAAATTTCCCTTTCAGTGCCTCACGCGTTATCCCTGCTTTCATTGCTGCAGCTACAAGCGCTCCCTCAGTTGGATCTCCATCTAATACATACGCCTTTTTCTTTTGAATAATATTTGCGTTATTACATAATGAACCAAATGTGAGTAGTTGATAAAGCGCTTTCGTCTTAGCTGGATTGATTTCTTTTTCACCTTTCAAAAAAGAGCCATTAGGTTCATATCCTTGCCCCGTCACTTTCCATAACTCTCCACCTGACCACATATGTGTTACCATCATTTTGTTTTGCGTCATTGTTCCTGTTTTATCAGAGCATATAACAGAAGCACATCCTAACGTTTCTACTGCTGGTAACTTCCTTACAATTGCTCTCTTTTTAATCATACGCTGTACGCCAAGCGATAAAGCTACTGTAACGATTGCTGGTAATCCTTCAGGAATAGCAGCAACAGCTAGCGACACGCCTGCTAAAAACATATGATATACTTCATTCCCTTGATACACACCGGCTAATACGACAAGTGCTGTCAAAATAAGTGCCACAATAATTAATATTTTTCCGAGTTGCTCTAATCTTCTTTGTAGTGGCGTTTCCATTTGCTCTGCATTTTGTAACATATTTGCAATTTGGCCCATCGCTGTATTCATACCCGTTGCTACAACGACTCCTGTTCCAGCTCCTCGTGTAATCATCGTACCCATAAAAGCCATATTTTTTTGATCACCAATTGAAACATCTTGCCCCTGCAGAGCTTCTACCTTCTTCTGCACTGGTACTGACTCTCCTGTCAAAGCTGATTCTTCGATATATAAACTTGATGCCTCAACAAGACGTACGTCTGCCCCAATACGATCACCACTAGAAAATTTAATAACATCCCCTAAAACGAGTGCTTTAGATGGTGCCTTTACCCACTTTCCATTCCGCAGCACAGTAACTTGCGGGGCGGCTAGCTCTTTTAAAGCTTCCAGTGATTTTTCAGCCTTTCTTTCTTGAAAAAATCCAAGAATACCATTGATAATAACAATTGCCACAATCGCAATAGAATCAATGTATTCACCTAAAAAAGCCGACACTATTGTTGCACCAAATAAAACAAGTACCATAAAATCTTTAAATTGCGCCAAAAATACCATCAGTGCAGAAGGCCTTTTTGCTTCATCCAATTCATTTGCACCAAATTTTTCTATTCGCCCTTCTGCTTCTTTCTCTGTAAGTCCAACCTTCACATTCGTATTCGTTCTTTCTTCCACTTCATGTGCGCGCATTCCATACCAGTTCATCCCACTATCGACCTCCTGATTCCAGACATACTCTATTGAAAGCTTATTCAGCCTCGTCCAAAAAAATGCTATAATTAACTTTTAGTTAGAAAGGAGTGTTTTTTATGGCATTCGATGGATTATTTACAAGAGCAATTACACATGAAATTGCAAATTCTCTTTACACGGGCAGAATTTCAAAAATATATCAACCTTCAAAATATGAGATTTTATTACATATTCGAGCAAACGGAAAAAATCAAAAACTAATTCTTTCCGCTCATCCGACATATGCACGTTTACACTTAACAAATCAAAATTACGATTCACCTGCACTTCCGCCAATGTTTTGTATGCTTCTTCGTAAGCATCTAGAAGGTGGTTTCATTGAAAAAATTGAACAAATTGATTTAGAGCGCATTATTCAAATTACAGTTCGCAGCAGAAATGAAATTGGTGACGAATCGCTAAAAACATTAGTAATTGAAATAATGGGACGACATAGTAACATCATTTTGGTAGACACAAAAACAAACAATATTTTAGATAGCTTAAAACACGTTTCTTTAGCAGTGAACCGACATCGAACGGTATACGCTGGAGCTGAATATGTTGCGCCACCAGCACAACATAAAATTAACCCACTTCAGATTGAAACAAATGAGGAATTTATTAGACCACTAGACTTTCTATCTGGAAACATGGATAAACAGCTTGTCGGCACCTTTACTGGGATATCGCCGTTATTCGCAAAAGAAGTAGTGAAAAAAGCAGGTATGGTAAATGAAAAAGCATTAGCGGACGCTTTTTTCTCCATACAACGACCATTACTAACTCATACATATTCACCAACGATGACCACTTCAAATGGGAAAGAATTCTTCTATCTTTTCCCTCTTGCACACTTGCAAGGAGAGGACAAAGCATTCTCATCTGTTAGTGAATTGCTAGACCGTTTCTTTTTCGGAAAAGCAGAGCGCGACCGTGTAAAACAACAAGCTTATGATTTAGAGCGCTTTATGCAAAACGAAAAAAATAAAAATGAGAAAAAACTCATTAAACTAGAAAAAACATTACAAGATGCTGGAAAAGCAGATAAATATCAACTATTTGGCGAACTACTTACAGCCAATATGTACGCCTTGAAAAAAGGTGATAAAGATATTGAAGTCGTTAACTATTACGATGAAAATGGTGGAACTGTAAAGATCACATTAGATCCTTTAAAAACGCCTTCTGACAATGCGCAACGCTATTTCCAAAAGTATCAAAAGGCGAAAAATTCAGTTGTTGTTGTAGAAGAACAAATCGAAAAAACAAATGAAGAAATTCTTTATTTTGATAGCTTACTTCAACAAATGGAAGCTGCTTCTTCAAAAGATATTGAAGAAATTCGTGAAGAATTAGCTGAAGAAGGTTATATGCGCAATCGTAAAACGAAAAACGCAAAGAAAAAGCCTACTAAACCAGTATTGGACAAATATTTAGCTAGTGACGGAACAGAAATTTTCGTCGGTAAAAACAACAAGCAAAATGATTATTTAACAACGAAGTTTGCCCGTCGTGATGAAATTTGGTTACATACGAAAGATATCCCTGGGTCTCATGTTGTCATTCGTTCTCTTGAACCTACCGAAGAAACTGTGTTAGAAGCTGCTAAAATCGCTGCCTATTTTAGTAAAGCAAAAGATTCTAGTTCTGTTCCTGTAGATTTCACTAAAATACGCCATGTCAAAAAACCGAGTGGTGCAAAACTTGGTTTTGTTACGTACGACAATCAGCAAACCGTATATGTAACGCCGGATGCTGATACTGTAATGAAATTAAAAGCGTAAATATAAAAAAAATGCGTTGCTTATAAGCAACGCATTTTTTATTTATTTTCAATGTAGTTGCTATATCCATTCAATATTGTCAAAAAAATTGACAGTGTCATTTCACATTTGTATAAAATTTTTTACAGCATGTAAATAAAGTACGAGGGTAACTCCAATCAATATTTTTTCATCCCCTGCTATTTATTGAAGCAATCTGGATTTTATGAATAAACCGTCTCCCGCAAATGGCGGGCTATTTTCTTATCTCCCCTAAAATATATGTTTTCCCTACTATCCTTTCTTCAAATATACATTTTGGCACGCTATTTGCTTTATTCAATACTGTGAATAGGGGGAATTAACATGACTTTGAAAATTAATAAAATCCAAAATCAACTTCAAAACTATGAAATTGACGGATTACTGATTACAAAAAAAGAAAATCGCCAATATGCAACAGGCTTTACAGGTAGTGCTGGCGTCGTCTTAATCTCTGCGGATAAAGCTGTTTTTATCACTGATTTTCGCTATGTAGATCAAGCGAAATCACAAATAAAAGATGCTGAAATTATTATGCATACAGGAAATTTAGAAAAAGAAATTGCAAATCAAGTATCGAAATTAAACATTCAAAAACTCGGAATTGAAGAAAACAACATGACATTGCAACAATATAAAAACTTACAAAAATACGTACATGCGGAAATGGTTCAAGTGTGCGAAATCATCGAAAATATTCGTATCATTAAAGACACGCCTGAAATAGAAACAATGAAAATCGCAGCTAATATTGCTGACGAAGCATTTCACCACATCCTTACGTTTCTAAAACCAGGAATTAGTGAAAATGATGTACGAGATGAATTAGAATTTTTCATGCGAAAAAAAGGGGCTACATCCTCTTCCTTCCAAATCATTGTAGCTTCTGGCGTCCGTTCTTCACTCCCTCATGGAGTTGCATCAAATAAAATAATCGAACGAGGCGACGTCGTTACATTAGATTTCGGTGCACTTTATAATGGATATTGTTCCGATATAACACGTACTGTAGCAATTGGGGAACCGTCAGAAGAATTCAAAAAGATATACAATATTGTACGAGAAGCGTTAAAACGTGGGACGGAAGCAATTAAACCTGGGGAAACTGCGAAAAATATCGATGATATAACGAGAGATTACATTACAGAACATGGATACGGTCAATATTTTGGACACTCTACTGGTCATGGTCTTGGGTTAGAAATTCATGAGCCTCTCCGCTTATCCCAAGAAAGTAAGGCTACTTTAGAAGCAGGTATGGTTGTTACAGTTGAACCTGGTATTTACATTCCGAACTGGGGCGGTTGTAGAATTGAAGACGATATTGTCATTACAAAAGACGGATATGAAGTTATTACAAAATCAAATCGGGAACTAATTGTTATTCCTTGCTAAAATCATGACCTTTTTTAAAAGGAGTTTTTCTCTGCACATAGAATTCTTTCTCTGGAGTCATCGTTTAAAGAGGGGGAATTTAAATTGAATTTTGTAATTGATAAAATAGATGGTTTACAGCCTGAATTTTCAAAACTTGTTTCCATGATGAATTACGCTCGCCATACAACAATGCAAGCGGTGGAAGGTTTAACAATTGAAGAACTTGATTACTTATATGATGAGGAAGCAAACTCAATCGGCATGCTTTTGTACCATATGGCCGCTATTGAATTTTACTACCAGATTCATACTTTTGAAGACCGTGAACCTACGGAGGCTGAGTTAGAACGGTGGTTACCTGCTATTGAGTTAGGAGCTCTTGGCCGCGAGAAAATAAAAGGAAACTCTATAGAATTTTACATAAACACATTACAAGAAGTACGTTCCAAAACGATCGAGACTTTTCAATCGTTACCTGATGAATGGCTATTTAAAACGACAGACTTTTGGTATGACAAACCAGCAAATAACTACTTTAAGTGGTTTCACGTATTTGAAGATGAAATCAATCATCGCGGACAAATTCGTTTAGTTAAAAAGATGCAAAAAGCTCATTCAGTAAAATGAGAAAATGCCACCGAATAAGGTGGCATTTTCTTTTATTCATTAGCGAATAGCTTTTCATTTACTTTTTTGGCGACTACCGCTATCAACATTAAAATGCATATTAAATATATCAATTTCGCAATAAATAACCAGCCTTGAAACATTACAATTCCATCTATTATCTCATTTCCTTTCAATAACAAAAATGGAATCGTGCTTATTACAATGATAAACTCGATGCTGAAAACAATTTTCTTTTTTCGGCTATATGCCTTCCATTCTTTCCAGCGATACATAGGTGCAAAAATCAATACTCCTATACATAATATAACTGGCACCCATTCACTTTTAAGAAATTGCCCTGAAATAACAGATAACAGTAAACAAACGAGCACACCATAATAACCTATTCTCTCTCTCATTCATACTCCCCCATTCTACTTTCCCTTTAATATGTAACTTGCTATGCTTATAACAATTTTTAGAAAAATAACTACTACAATGACAATATAAAGACCTTTTGCAGACGACATCCATTCTTGAAAAATAGACATTTTCTCCATTTGCTTCTGACCTTCTATTAAAACAAACCCTATGACAAACGAACTAACAACAATGATACCTATCATAATTCCAATACTTTTCTTCCTATATTGTTTCATATCATCCCAGTTATATAAAAGTACAAATACAAACCCGAAAACAGGTATGATACTGATCCATTCATTGTTTGTAAACAGGTTTAAAATGATTAATAGACTACAAGATATAATGAATCCCCAAAATCCAATTTTTTTGTGCATAAGCCCTCCTCAAATTCCATTTTTAGGATTAATTGTATTGTAACATCCATTTACCATTACAGTACATGAAATTTCACTTTTTCTTTTTCCTATACTCACATACTTTCACTGCTTTCATACAATAAACTACACGAATGCCTAAAGGATGTGAATGTTATGGGAGTTGAATTAACGCTGTTACACGCTCTCTATATTCTTTGTTTACTCTCTATTATCGCCTTTTTTATTCTCCGGAAAGATACGACGATTATTTGTATCGTTTTTATCTTTTTATTAGCATTAACCGCTACAAGTTCTATCCCTCTTGCCATTAGCGGTATTTTTCAAAGTTTCATTTACGCTATTACTGAGCTATTACCAACTATATTAATCATCTCCATTATCGTATCAATGAGCAATCTACTCGTTCATACAGGCATAAATGATACGATGATTTCACCATTTACAAAAATGATTCGTACCCCTACCCTCGCCTACTGGATTATCGGCCTTTTGATGATGACAATTTCTTTCTTCTTTTGGCCTTCCCCAGCTGTCGCTTTAATGGGAGCTATTTTATTACCCGTCGCTGTACGCGTCGGTCTTCCGCCAATTGGAGTTGCCATTGCTATGAACTTATTCGGACACGGCATCGCCTTATCTGGTGACTTCGTTATTCAAGGTGCACCGAAATTAACAGCGGATGCTGCTGGTCTTCCTGTTTCCAGCGTTGTTTCTGCCAGTGTTCCCCTCGTAATCGTTATGGGCATTGTGACAACTTCCATCGCATTTTTCTTCTTACGAAAAGAATTTCATACAGGCTTATCTATACAAGAATCTATTCCATCAACTGAGTCTTCTAAAACGCTCACTTCATTATCTTCTCGGACAAAAAAATGGCTCGCTATTTGCATTCCGATCGTATATGCCATCGATATCCTTTGCATGATTCAATTTAAACTACAAGGAAGCGACGCAACTGCACTTATCGGCGGGACGACTGTTATTATGATTATCATCATTTCCCTTATCGCCTACAAAGGTAATGGACTAAATAAAACGACCGATTATTTTATAGAAGGGCTCCAGTTTGGATTTAAAATCTTTGGTCCAGTTATCCCAATTGCTGCACTCTTTTATTTAGGAGATAGCGGGTTTGTGAAAATTATCGGGGACTATTTACCGAAAGGTTCACATGGAATCATTAACGACTTAGGGATCGCCTTATCTCAAACTGTCCCTTTAAACCAATATGTATCAGCGGGAACATTAACTATCGTTGGTGTCATAACAGGCTTAGATGGATCTGGCTTTTCTGGTATATCACTTGCTGGTTCGATTGCCAATCTTTTCGGAACAGCACTTGGGCATGGAACAGCTACCTTAACAGCACTCGGGCAAATTGCTGCAATCTGGACCGGAGGCGGGACTTTAATTCCTTGGGCGCTTATTCCTGCCGCTGCCATTTGTAAAGTGGATCCGTTTGAACTTGCACGCCGAAACTTTTTACCAGTTGTGATTGGCTTAATTGTCACCACCATCGTTGCTATGTTTATCCTATAACATAAGCAAGTGTTCTCTTGCTTATGTTTTTTCATTGTAAAATTCATCATGAATTATTGGCTTTCAAAAGGGATTATGTATATGTTAGCGAAGTTATATTAGGAGAGTATTTATTTCAAAACGTTTACGAGAAACAGATTACTTCCATTCGCAAAGGGGACATAACTATGAATGAATTGATTTTCGTCTTATTAATTTGTCCATTACTTATCTTTATCGTTTCTGTTATTGGAACACGCAAGACGAAAACGTATTACGTCATGCCGATTGTAACGTTTGCTAGTTTTTTAATAATAGGTGTTATCGCCTTTACTCCAAAATTTTTCTTTTGGGTTGGCATGTACAGCATCTTCTCATTTATTGTTTCTTATATGACGCTATTGTTTGTGAAAGGATATGAGGTTGCGGAAAACGCTAAATAGTTATTAACGAGGAGATTGTCATATGATTTTTTTTGATATCGACGGAACTTTACTTGATTATGAGGCCGCGGAAAGAAATAGTATTATAGATTTCTTTCAAGTATATAGTACTATTTTTTCAGATAATGAATTAGAGGCCACGAAAGTCTGGCATGAATTATCCGAAGAATATTTCAACAAATTTTTATCCAAGGAATTATCTTTTCAAGAACAACAAGGGATGCGAATGTATCATTTATTTAAAACATATGGATTAAACTTATCACCCGAGGAATCTCAGCACAGATTCAATCAATATATAGAACTATATAAGAACAACTGGACCTTGTTTGAAGATGTACACTATACATTACAGACCTTGCAGCATGGTGGACACTCATTAGGTATCATTAGTAATGGTGACTATGAACAACAAGTCGAAAAATTAACCGCTCTAAACATTCTACAATATTTCAAATGCATATTTACTTCTAGTGAAATTGGTATATCGAAACCAAACCCTGAAATTTTTCAAAGAGCTGTATTACAATCGAATCTTGAAATGAAAGATTGCTATTATATTGGCGATCGATTAGAAACAGATGCAATTAGTAGTACAGCAGCTGGAATGCAAGGGGTATGGTTAAATCGGGATAACTTGCAACTCAATTGTGATGTTCCTATTATCTGTTCTTTACATGAATTTTTAACAATAATATAAAAAAACGACCGCGTTCCCCCGCGGTCGTTTTTTTCGTGTTACGCTGTGATCCAAGCTTCGTTAGCTGGATTTTTACGCCACTCTTGTAATTTTTTCGTTTCAGCTTGTCCGATCATACCTTTTTCTGCTGCTACTTCAGTTAATGCACTGTAGTCGCTTAAAGAATATGATGCTACGTTAGCTGATTCTAGTTTTCCTTTTCCTGCTTCTAGCTCGTATGTGAAGATTGATACGATTCCTAATACTTCACAGCCAGCTTCGCGAAGTGCTTCTACACATGTAATTGCACTACCGCCAGTTGAAATTAGGTCCTCTACTACTACTACTTTTTGACCTTTTTCAGCTTTTCCTTCGATTTGGTTCCCTTTACCGTGACCTTTTGCTTTACTACGTACGTAGCACATTGGTAAATCCATACGATCACTTACCCATGCAGCGTGCGCAATACCAGCAGTTGCTGTTCCTGCAATAACTTCTACAGTTGGGAAGTACTCTTTAATTAACTCTTCTAATCCAGCTGCAATTGCTTGACGTACTTTTGGATAAGATAAAGTTAAACGGTTATCACAATAAATTGGTGATTTCATACCTGAAGACCAAGTGAATGGATCATTCGGTTGTAAAAATACTGCTCCAATTTCTAATAAATGCGATGCGATTTCTTTTTTCATACTGTTACACCTTCCCACTGTTGTTTTACTGTTTTATACGCTTCAAGCGGATTTTCTGCTTTTGTAATACTACGTCCAACTACGATGTAGCTTGAGCCAAGTTCCCTCGCACGTTTCGGTGTTGCTACGCGCACCTGGTCATTTACATCATCGCTTGCAAGACGAATCCCCGGTGTTACTGTTACAAATTCATTTCCGCATACTTCACGTAATTTTGGAACTTCAAGTGTTGAACAAACAACGCCATCAAGTCCACTTTCTTTCGTTAGTTTTGCATAATGAGCAACCGCTTCTTCTAACGTTTTCTCAATGCCGATCTCTTTTTTCATCATAGCTTCCGAAGTGCTTGTTAGTTGTGTAACTGCAATACAAATCGGTCTCTCTTTTCCTTCTTGCTTACCTTCCTCTAATCCCTCAATCGCAGCTTTCATCATACTGCTTCCCCCAGCAGCATGAACATTTACCATATCAACATCTAGACTAGCTAGGCTACGCATAGCGCTTTTTACTGTATTCGGAATATCATGAAGTTTTAAATCTAGAAAGATCTTATGTCCTTTTTCTTTTAAGTACGTAATAATCGCAGGACCTTCTTTATAAAATAATTCCATACCAACTTTGACAAATAACTCTTCCCCTTCAAAGTGGCGCAAGAATTGTTCTACATCTTGTTTCCCTGGAAAATCTAGTGCAACGATTAACGACTGTGACATGTTTGCTTCCAGCTCCTTCCTTGACATTCCGAAATGTGATCAAATCCTAATTCATCTAATAGTGCTGGTAACTCTTCAATAATCGTTGGACATACGAACGGATCGATAAAGTTCGCTGTACCTACTGCAACTGCGCTTGCGCCAGCGTAGAAGAATTCAATTACATCTTCCGCTGTTTCAATACCACCCATTCCGATAATTGGAATGTTAACCGCTTGGCTTACTTCATGTACCATACGAATCGCTACTGGCTTAATCGCAGGACCTGATAATCCGCCTGTACGGTTTGCTAAAATTGGTTTAGCTGTTTTTAAATCTAGACGCATACCAAGCAATGTATTAATCATCGTTAAACCGTCTGCACCTGCATTTTCAATCGCTTTTGCAATTTCCACAATGTTTGCCACGTTCGGTGACAACTTCACGTATACAGGTACTTCAGAAACCTCTTTTACTCGCTTCGTTAAATCAGCAGCAATTTCAGGATTTGTACCAAAGGCGATACCACCTGTTTTTACGTTCGGACAAGAAATATTTAATTCTAGTGCGTGGACATTAGGCGCTTTAGAAATTTCCTTTGCAACCGCTACGTAATCCTCAGCTTGTGAGCCTGCAACGTTCGCAATAATTGGAAGATCAAATTGTTCTAACCATGGTAATTCAGAATTCATTACTTTTTCTAACCCTGGGTTTTGAAGTCCGATTGCATTTAACATGCCGCCCGGTGTTTCAGCAACACGAGGCGTCGGATTTCCATAACGTGGTTGTTCTGTCGTCGCTTTGATCATGATTGATCCTAGTACACTTAAATCGTAAAACTGTGCATATTCACGACCAAATCCAAAGCATCCAGATGCCGGTATAATTGGATTTTTTAATGACAATCCCGGTAATTCAACTTGCAATCTGTTCATAGTACAACCTCCCCGATTGGAAATACTGGTCCGTCGCTACACACCTTCTTGTAAGAATGTCCACTTGGATCTTCTTGTAAGTGGCATACACATGCGAAACAAGCTCCAATACCACAGCCCATACGTTCTTCTAAAGAAATATAAGCTTTTTTCTCTTTGTAACGTCCTTCTAATGCACGAAGCATCGCTAACGGACCACATGAATAAAGAATATCAAAGTCAATTCCGTAATTATCAATTACATCTGTGACAAATCCTTTTGTGCCGTGTGTACCGTCTACTGTCGCAACGTACGTATCACCAAGTTCTGCAAATTTCTCTTCATAGAAAACGACATCTTTCGTTTGAAAACCTAAGATGTGAATTACGCGTACACCTTTTGCAACAAGGCGCTGTGATAATTCATAAAGTGGTGGTACGCCAATCCCCCCGCCGACTAGTAAAGCTGTTTGACCAGCTTCTGCTTCTTCTACAGGAAAACCGTGTCCTAGTGGTCCTAGTACGTCTACCATTTCACCTTTTTTTCTAGTTGCTAATGTTTTTGTCCCTTGTCCTTCTGCACGATATAGCATTGTAAATTCGTTCTTCTCTTGATCTACATTACAAATACTAATCGGGCGGCGCAGAAGGGGCGCAATGCCCTCTGCTACCTTAATGTGTACAAACTGCCCTGGTTCGTTCATTTGCTGTACTAACGTTCCTTGAAGCACTAATTCGTAAATGTTTTTTGCGATTTCTTTTTGATTAACGACGATCATATTTTGCTTTTGCATCATGCATGTACCACCTCGTGACGCTTTGTTTGCGTAATTTCTTTCATTGAATGAGCTGAGAATGTCATAGATTCTAGTACTCGTAAGATTGCTCTCGTTGTATCAAGTGATGTTAAGCAAGCCACACCATTTTCTACTGATTCACGGCGAATGCGGAAACCATCACGCGCTGGTTGTTTGCCTTTTGTTAATGTATTGATTACAAACTGCGCTTTTCCTTGACGGATAATGTCTAGTAAGTTGTAGTCTTCAGAATCAATTTTGTTTACAACTTGTACTGGAATGTTTTGCTCTGCTAACGATTGTGCTGTTCCAGCTGTTGCTAATAAGTTATAGCCGATTTCATGGAAACGTTTTGCAATTTCCATCGCCTCTTCTTTATCTTTATCCGCTACAGTAATGATTACTGATCCGTGCGTTGGAATGTTAATTCCAGAAGCAACTAACCCTTTGTATAATGCTTTTTCAAGTGTTAAGTCTTTCCCCATTACTTCCCCTGTTGACTTCATTTCAGGTCCTAATGTTGTATCAACTGAACGTAGTTTCGCAAATGAGAATACCGGTGCTTTTACATACACTTCTTTCTCTTCTGGGTGATAACCAGTTCCGTATCCTTGTTCTACAAGATTTTGACCTAAAATAACTTTCGTTGCAACATTCGCCATCGGTACACCTGTAATTTTACTTAAGAATGGTACTGTACGGCTCGCACGTGGGTTTACTTCAATTACATACACTTGATCTTCAAATACTACAAACTGGATATTTAGTAATCCAACAATATTTAAACCTTTTCCAAGTGCAATTGTATGTTCAATAATTTGTTCTTTCAGTTTTGCAGATAAGCTTTGTGGTGGATATACTCCGATTGAGTCACCAGAGTGAACTCCAGCGCGTTCAATATGTTCCATAATACCTGGAATGAATACATTCTCACCGTCTGAAATTGCATCTACTTCAATTTCTTTACCAACCATGTAACGATCGATTAATACTGGGTGATCAGCGTGAACTTTAACCGCATTTTTCATGTAGTGCAGCAGTTCTTCTTGACGATATACGATTTCCATCGCACGTCCACCTAGTACGTAAGATGGTCTTACTAATACTGGGTAACCAATTTTGTCAGCGATTGCTACTGCTTGCTCTACAGTCGTTGCTGTTTTACCAACTGGTTGCGGGATACCAAGCTGTGTTAGAGCTGCTTCAAACTTATCACGATCTTCTGCACGGTCTAAATCTTCAAGTGATGTTCCTAAGATTTTCACACCGTGAGCTTCTAATTTAGCCGCTAAGTTAATTGCCGTTTGTCCACCGAATTGGACGATAACACCTTCTGGCTTTTCTAAATCGATAATGTGCATTACATCTTCGATTGTTAATGGTTCAAAGTATAATTTGTCAGAAATACTGAAGTCTGTTGAAACTGTTTCTGGGTTGTTATTAACAATGATTGCCTCATATCCAGCTTCTTTAATTGCCCATACAGAGTGAACTGTTGCATAGTCAAACTCAACACCTTGACCGATACGGATTGGACCAGACCCTAGTACGACAACACTCTTACGATCTGTTCTAACCGATTCATTCTCGTCACCATATGTGCTGTAGTAGTATGGTGTTGCAGATTCAAACTCTGCCGCACAAGTATCTACCATTTTATAAATAGGAGTTATATTGCTTTCTTTACGCATATCGTAAATTTCACGCTCTGTTTTGTTCCAAGCTGCTGCAATGTAGTGATCACTGAAGCCCATTTCTTTCGCAGATTGTAGTACTTCCATATTTCCTACATTTGCTTTTACTTCGCGTTCCATATTTACGATGTTTTCAACTTTTTGTAAGAAGAAGAAGTCCATTTCACACCAATCGTTGATTTCTTCTTTCGTTACACCTTGACGAATTGCTTCTGCCACAATAAACAGTCGCTCATCATCAGCTTTTATAATGCGTTTTTTCATTGTCTCTTTATCAAGCTCTTTTAAATGCGCTAACTCTAAGTGATAAACGCCAAGTTCTAAAGAACGGATCGCTTTTAATAATGATTGCTCTAGGTTACGTCCGATTGACATAACTTCACCAGTTGCTTTCATCTGCGTTCCAAGCGTTCTATTTGCTGATTCAAACTTATCAAATGGCCAGCGCGGAATTTTTGAAACAACATAGTCTAATGCTGGTTCGAAACAAGCGTATGTTTTTTGTGTTACTGGATTTATAATTTCATCTAATGTTAAACCGACTGCAATTTTTGCCGCTAGCTTCGCAATTGGATATCCAGTTGCTTTAGATGCTAGTGCAGATGAACGACTTACACGTGGGTTTACTTCGATTACATAGTATTGGAAGCTATGTGGATCAAGTGCAAGCTGAACGTTACATCCACCTTCAATTCCTAATGCACGAATAATTCGTAATGAAGTGTTTCGTAACATTTGATATTCACGGTCACTTAATGTTTGGCTCGGTGCTACAACGATAGAATCACCTGTGTGAACTCCAACTGGATCGATATTTTCCATGTTACATACTACAATCGCGTTATCATTTGAATCACGCATTACTTCATATTCAATTTCCTTACAACCAGCAATACTCTTTTCTAATAAACATTGTGTTACTGGACTATGTTTTAATCCACCTGATACGATTTCAATTAGTTCTTCTTCATTACTACAGATTCCGCCACCTGTTCCCCCCATTGTAAATGCTGGGCGAACAATAACTGGATATCCAATTTCTTTTACAAATTCATGTGCTTCTTCTAGCGTATGGATAATGGTACTAGATGGAATTGGTTCATTTAATTCCTGCATTAATGTACGGAATAAATCACGATCCTCCGCTTGCTCAATTGCTGATAATTTTGTTCCTAAAATTTCAACTCCGCACTCTTCAAGTATGCCTGATTTCGCAAGTTCAACAGCCATATTCAGGCCTGTTTGACCACCTAATGTTGGTAAGATTGCATCTGGACGTTCTTTACGAATGATTCGGCTTACGAATTCTAATGTTAAAGGCTCAATGTATACTTTATCTGCTGTTGCAGTATCTGTCATAATTGTTGCTGGGTTAGAGTTAACAAGGATTACTTTGTAACCTTCTTCTCTAAGAGATTGACAAGCTTGTGTACCAGAGTAGTCAAACTCTGCTGCTTGCCCAATTACAATTGGTCCTGATCCGATTACTAAAATTGTGTTAATGTCTAGGCGTTTTGGCATAACTCTTCCCCTTCTTTCTTGAAGTTTTCAATCATTGCTAAGAAATCTTCGAATAAATCATTTGCATCTTCTGGTCCTGCTGAAGCTTCTGGATGATATTGTACTGTAAATGCTGGGAACTTCGTATGACGAAGACCTTCTACTGTTCCATCATTTAAAGCGACATGTGTAATTTCAAGCTCTGTATTTTTAACTGATTCTTCTTCTACTGCGTAACCATGGTTTTGAGATGTAATTGCTACTTTTCCAGTTGCAAGATGTTTTACTGGATGATTTAAACCACGGTGACCGAATTTTAACTTACTTGTATTCGCACCAGATGCTAGAGCGAACAATTGATGTCCTAGGCAAATTCCGAATAAAGGAACTTTACCGATAATGTCTTTTAACATTTCAATTGCTTCTGGTACATCTTTTGGATCCCCAGGTCCGTTACTTAACATAATTCCATCTGGGCTAAGGCGTAAAATCTCTTCTGCTGTTGTATTGTAAGGTACTACAATTACATCACAATCACGTTTATTTAATTCTCTTAAAATACCATGTTTCATTCCGAAGTCTACAAGTACAACTCGGTGTCCACGGCCTGGGCTTGGGTATGGATCTTTCGTTGATACGCGTTTCACGTGATCTGTAAATACTGTCGCTTTTAATTGGCTCACGATGTATTCTACATCTGCATCCATGTTACATAGACGCCCACGTAACGTACCGTATTGACGAATTTTTCTCGTTAATTTTCTCGTATCAATTCCTGCTAAGCCTGGGATATTTCTTTCTTTTAAGTAATCATTTAACGAAATTTCATTACGGAAGTTTGATGGGTGATCACAAATTTCGTTTACGATTAAACCATTTACAGATGGATGAATCGATTCAAAATCGTCACGATTGATGCCGTAGTTTCCGATTAATGGGTACGTGAATGTTACGATTTGACCGCAATATGATGGATCAGATAATGTTTCTTGATATCCAGTCATTCCTGTTGTAAATACAACCTCACCTGACTTTTCGATTTCTCCTCCGAAACCTTTTCCAATTAATACTGTTCCATCTTCTAAGATAAGTTGTCTTTTCATACTAATGCACTCTCCTTTTGCCATGCGATCTTACCACCAACGATTGTCATTACCGGCCATCCTTGGCATTTCCAACCTGCGAATGGTGTATTTTTTCCTTTTGATAAGAATGTTGTTGGGTCAATCTCTTCTTCTTGTTCTAAATCAATGATTGTAATATCAGCTGTTCTGCCTTCTTTCAGGCGACCTGCTTCTAAGCCGAATGTATCAGCTGGCTTTTCTGTTAAGAATTGAATTAACTGTTCTAATGTAATAATTCCTTTTTTCACAAGGTTTGTGTATAAAAGTGGGAATGCTGTTTCAAAACCAGTAATTCCGAATGGTGCTCTTTCAATTCCTTGTGCTTTCTCTTCCGCTGTATGCGGTGCATGATCAGTTGCGATCATATCGATTGTTCCATCTAGTAGACCTTCAATTAATGCTGCGTGATCTTCTTTTCCACGAAGCGGTGGGTTCATTTTAAAGTTAGGATCAGCTGATGGGATATCATCTTCACATAACACTAGATGGTGAGGTGTTACTTCTGCTGTTACTTTAATTCCAGCGCGTTTCGCATCACGGATTACACGTACAGATCCTTTCGTACTTACGTGACATACGTGATAGTGACAATCTGCCGCTTCAGCTAGCAGTATATCCCTTGCAATATGTACAGATTCACATACTGATGGGATACCGTTTAATCCGTGTTTCTCAGAAAACTTCCCTTCATGTACACAACCTTTATTAATAAGAGTATTCTCTTCACAGTGCGCAACCACTGCCATATTTAATTTCGCTGCACGCTTCATAGCAGCTAACATCATGCTAGCATCTTGTACGCCTACACCGTCATCAGTGAAAGCAAATGCTCCAAGTTCTTTTAACGTCTCGAAATCTGTCATTTCAGAACCCGCTTGGCGTACTGTAATTGCTCCGTATGGTAGTACGTTGACATGCGCTTTTTCTTTAATACGATTTTGCAAGTCTTCCATATGTTCTCTGCAATCTGGTACTGGGCGTGTATTTGGCATTGCACAAATTGTAGTGAATCCACCTTTTGCCGCTGCTAGTGTACCTGTTTCAATTGTTTCTTTATGTTCACCACCTGGTTCACGAAGATGTACGTGTACATCTACTAATCCAGGTGCGATTAACTTTCCGTTCACTTCGATTACTTCAGCATTATCTGCCGTAATATTTTCTGCTACCTTAGCGATTTTACCGTCTTGTACGAGAAGATCTGTTGCTACGATTTTTCCTTCTTCATTCATATAACGACCATTTTTAAACAAGTAATTCATGTTTCATTCCTCCTAATACATTTGGTAAGGCGCGTTTTAGTACAGCCATTCTTACGTAAACTCCATTTTCCATTTGTTTAAATATGCGTGAACGCTCACACTCAACAAGTTCACTTGCAATTTCAACATCACGGTTTACAGGAGCTGGATGCATAATAATGCTTCCTTCTTTCATACGCTTTTCTCTTTCCACTGTTAATCCGTGTTTCTCATGATACTCTTTCATAATGTCTGTTTCATAATGATCATGACGCTCATGTTGTACACGAAGTAACATCATTACATCCACTTCTGGAACAAGTTCATCTAATGGTTTGTATGTTCCAAATGTGCTGTCTTCATCTTTCCACTCTTCTGGACTTGCAAAGTAAATTGTTGCACCCAGTTTCGTTAATGCTTCTGCATTAGAACGTGCTACTCGGCTATGACGAACATCTCCTACTATCGCAATCTTTAATCCTTCAAATCTTCCAAACTCTTGTTTAATTGTAAGAAGATCGAGTAGGCACTGCGTTGGGTGGTTTCCACATCCATCTCCAGCGTTTAAGATTGGGATATTTACCTGATCTTTCAGTTCATCGAAGTAGCGATCTTGCTCATGGCGGACGATTACCGCTTTTGTTCCGATTGATTCTAGTGTTCTTATCGTATCGTATAAGGTTTCTCCTTTTTGTACGCTAGATGCATCAGCTGAAAAATTTAAAACTTCAAGTCCTAATCTCTTCTCAGCAACTTCAAAGCTAAATCTCGTTCTCGTACTATTCTCAAAGAACAAGTTCGCAACAAAAGTTTGCTCTGTCGTTTTGCTCTCTTTTCCATTCGCGAAATCTTCTGCGTCTTTTAGGATTTCTGAAATTTCTACTTCCGATAATTCACTCATCGTTAACAAATGGCTCATCGTCATCCCTCATCTTTCTGATTTTTATGTTACCACTTTTGTATATTTATAACAACCTTTGTATAAAAATACCCTAGTCATGTGAGACTAGGGTGCAAGAAAGAAGCCACCCTTTCCGGTCTCACAGGACTGAATTAAAAGGTTATTATTATGAAGCAATCTGCTTAGATTGTGTTATTTGTTTCGTTTCTGGTAGTAGTAGATTTAACAGTACACCTACAATTGCTGCTAGTGCCATTCCTTCAACTTGGAACGATTCTCCTACGTGAAGTACCGCTCCACCAATACCGATTACTAGTATTACTGATGCAATCATTAAGTTTCGTTTGTCACTTAGGTCTGTTTTATCATCTACCATCATGCGTAATCCGCTTGATGCGATTACACCGAATAGTAAGATTGATACGCCACCCATAACCGGTGTTGGGATCGAATGAATCAGTGCAGAAATCTTACCGATAAACCCGAACATGATTGCGAACACTGCTGAACCGATGAATAAGTATACACTGTATGCTCTCGTAATTGCTAGCACACCGATGTTTTCACCATACGTTGTATTCGGTGGCCCACCGATAAGGGATGCGATTAATGTTGCTACTCCATCACCGAAGATTGAACGGTGTAAACCTGGTTTTTCAATTAAATCTCTTTTAATAACATTTCCAAGTACAATTTGATGTCCGATATGCTCTGAAATTGTTACTAGTGCAACTGGTACCATCAAGAGTACAATCTTCCACGAAAACTCCGGAGTATATGTTACAAATGGTACTGTGAAATCTGGTACAACAAACCATTTTGCCTCAGCTATTGGCTTTAAGTCTACTAGCCCTTGGAAGTAAGCGAAGATATATCCGCCGATAATGCCCAGTAACACTGGTATGATACTGAAAAACCCTCTTCCGAATATAGAGCAGATAATTGTAATTGCTAATGTTACTAACGCTACTGAAAAGTGTGTAAAGCTATATTTGCCATCCGCGCCGTTCATCGCCATGTTAACTGCTGTATGTGCTAAAGCTAGACCGATTACCATTACTACTGGACCAACTACGATTGGCGGAAGTAATTTCATAATCCACTGTGATCCTGACTTCTTAATTCCGAGTGAAATTAAGATGTACACAAGTCCCGCTAACAAACCACCGAGCATTGCTGCTCCAGGTCCACCTGCTGTTTTCGCTGTTATTATCGGTGCGATAAAGGCGAATGATGATCCTAGATAGGCAGGTACTTGACCTTTCGTTATAAGAAGAAACGCTAGCGTTCCTAATCCACTTGATATTAATGCTACTGACGGATTCAATCCTGTTAAAAACGGAACCAGCACTGTTGATCCAAACATCGCGAACAAATGTTGTATACTTAAAAATAACCATTTTCCCGGTTTCGGTACTTCATTAACGTCTAACACTGGCTTTTGTTCCATTGTTACATCCTCCTTCAGTTTAAGTTTAATTCTTTGCAATAAAAAAACTCTTTGTGCCTGTGCACAAAGAGTCCTACACTTTCGTATGCCAAATTTGACATATGAAAGCCAAGACCCTTTGGCAGCCTCACAGGACTACATTTAAAAGGGCTTTACTTATCGTATATGCTTACTCGATCTTGTTGATCTGTCTCTTGCAAATCAACTTCGATACGCTCTTCACTTGATGTTGGAATATTCTTCCCTACATAATCAGCGCGAATTGGTAGTTCACGATGACCTCTATCAACAAGAACCGCCAGTTGGATTTGTGATGGTCTACCTAAATCCATAAGAGCATCCATTGCTGCTCGAACTGTTCTTCCTGTATATAATACATCATCTACAAGGATAACTTTTTTCTTCGTAATATCTACAGGGATATCAGAACCTTTTACAAGTGGTTCTTCATTTTTTGATTGTAGTGTTAGATCATCACGATATAACGTAATATCTAGCTCTCCAACTTCCATTTCTTTTCCTTCAATTTGACCAATTCGTTCTGCCAAACGTTGTGCAATAAAAATTCCACGAGTTTTAATTCCGACAAGAACACAATTATCGACACCTTTATTTCGTTCCACGATTTCATGACTAATTCGTGTTAAAGCGCGGCGAATCATTTGGTCATCTAAAACGACTGCTTTCTCTTGCATGCTCTACACCTCCAAGCTTTTTTTCTTGCGTGAGAGTAATGGTATAAAAAAAGTCCTCTCAGCGTGTGCGAGAGGACTTTTGAAAAAAGGGTACATCATACCCTATGTATTTCAAACCGTTACCTTCTCAACCTCACGGGGCTGTGTTAAAGGATCATTATTTAACTGTTGTCAGTATCTCAGTTTTCTTATGATTTGTCAATACTATTTTCTTAAAATATTTAATGCATCTTCAAACACTTCTGGAATCGGTGCCTCAAACTGAATATACTCACCCGTGCGAGGATGATCGAATCCTAAAATACCTGCGTGAAGCGCTTGTCCATTCATGTCTAATGTTTTCTTCGGACCATACTTTGGATCTCCAGCAAGTGGATAACCAATATATTTCATATGAACACGAATTTGGTGCGTACGTCCCGTTTCTAAGCGACATTCTACAAGCGTAAAGTCTTTAAAACGTTCTAACACTTGGAAGTGCGTAACAGCATTCTTACCATTTTCATCAACTGTCATGCTTTGACGCTCTTTCTTATCGCGACCAATTGGTGCATCGATAGTTCCTTTATCATGCGGAATAACACCGTGTACGATCGCTTTGTAACGTCTTGTTACTGTTTTTGCTACAAGTTGATTTACAAGTGATTCATGCGCCACATCATTTTTAGCAACCATTAATAGGCCTGATGTATCTTTATCAATACGATGCACGATACCTGGACGCATTACACCGTTAATGCCTGATAAGTCTGTACAGTGGTGCATAAGACCGTTCACAAGCGTACCACTTGTATGACCTGGTGCTGGATGTACAACCATACCACGCGGCTTGTTAACAACGAGTACATCTGCATCTTCATAATAAATTTCTAAGTTCATATCTTCTGCTTGAATATCTAACTCTTCTGGATCAGGAATCGTTACTGTAATTTCATCGTTTTCTCTAACTTTATAATTCACTTTTACCGACTTTCCATTAACTGTAACAACATCATCTTTAATCCATTGTTGTACTTGTGAACGTGACCATTCACTGTTTATTTCTGCAACGAATTTATCAATTCGCTCGCTTTTTTGTTCTTCTGCAACTGTTACTTGTACTACTTCACTCATTCAATTACTCCTTCGTTTTCTTGCCTTCTAATAATGTTTGAATAATAATTAATACAACACCAATACATAATGCTGAATCAGCTATATTAAATACTGGATAGTTGTACGAGAAAATATACACGTGAATGAAATCCACTACTTCTTGTCTAAATACACGATCAATGAAATTACCAATTGCTCCGCCTAATATTAGACCTAATGAAATTCCTAGAAGTTTGTCTGTTTTCGCATATTTTTTCATATAAATTACGATAAATGCTACAAAAACGACTGTAATAATGTAGAAGAACCACATTTTGTTTTCTAAAATCCCCCAGGCAGCTCCTCTATTTCGATGTGATGTTATGTATAATACATTATCGATAATCGGAATGCTCGTACCCAATTCCATGTTCTTTACAATTAGCCATTTCGATATTTGATCGATGGCAATGACAAATAACGCTATTACATAATATATCATTTTCATTTCCCCCACAAAGACAGTGTACCTCAAAATTTTAGCATAGCTGCAACCTTTTCACAATGAACCTTTATAGAAGAATAAAATAAATTAAAAAAAGGTAATATAATATCGTTGTGCGCATTCATACATTTACTTTTTCATAGAAAAATTCATGAATGGTACGGGCAGTCGGCATCGTCTTCATTTGTTTTACCGAGATTACTCTCCCTGTCTCTTCACAAATACCATACATATCTATTTCCATTTTAAATAATGCACGTTCTACATCTTTTAAGTCCTCTTTTATATCATGTAATAGGAGTTTTTTCTTTATCTCTTCCTTAATTTCATATCCAAGCTCTTCGCTAAACTCTGTATCATATTTGTGCATGACCTCTTTAGCTAGCCTCTCTTGTAACTCTTTTCGCATCAATTGCAATTCTTCTTTGATTTCCATATACATTTCATTCACGTGTACATTCCTCCCAGCTGCAATGTACGATTAGTGTGTCCGAAATTTCTATGCTTACCTCACACACATTTTTCCTTCATAGGAAAGAGAGTGAAAGTTATTTCAATATATCGTCAATAAAAAAACTGACTGCACTTAGGCACAGTCAGTTTTTTTATTATTTTACATAGTTTTCTTTAACAACTGTTGCACAACGCTCACATAATGTTTCATGTTCAGCATCTTTACCAATTGTTTCTGAAACTACCCAACAACGTTCACATGTTTCACCAGTTGCTTGAGCAACAACAACCGCTGTATGCTCATACTTCGGCGCATCTGCTGGCGCTTCTTCCATCATGCCACCAAGTTTATACTCAGAGACGATGAATAATTGCTTTAAGTCTTCACTAATAGACTCTAACATAGCTTTCATTTCTGCAGTTGGATATAGTGTAATGCTTGCATTTAATGACTTACCGATTACTTTTTCATTACGAGCTACTTCTAACGCTTTTAATACATCATCACGTAATGTCATAAATGCATCCCATTTTGTTTTTAATTCTTCCGCACCATCTAATTGTACAGCTTCTGGCATATCAGTTAATTGTACACTTTCTTCTGTTACACCTGGAACGTATGGCCATACTTCATCAGCCGTATGCGGTAAGATTGGTGTTACAAGTTTCGTCAACGCAACAAGAACATCATATAATACAGTTTGAATTGCACGACGATCTTCATGGTTTGCACCTTCAATGTATAAAATGTCTTTTGCAAAGTCTAAGTAGAATGAACTTAAATCAATTGTACAGAAGTTATGAATTGCATGATATACAGCCGCGAAGTCGTATGTTTCATATGCTTCTTTTACTTTTGTAATTAAGTCATTTAATTTCACTAACATGTAACGATCTACTTCACGAAGTTCAGCTACAGCTACTGTATTTTCACTTGGCTTAAAGTCATCTAAGTTTCCTAATAAGAAACGGAATGTGTTACGGATTTTACGATACACTTCTGCTACTTGTTTTAAAATATCATCTGAAATACGTACATCAGATTGATAGTCAACTGAAGATACCCATAAGCGTAAAATGTCTCCGCCTAGTTGATCCATAATTTTCTTCGGTACGACGATATTTCCAATCGACTTACTCATTTTACGTCCTTCACCATCTAATACGAAACCATGGCTTAGTACGCCTTTATATGGAGCTTTACCTGTTACAGCAACTGCTGTTGATAATGAAGAGTTAAACCAACCACGGTACTGGTCAGATCCTTCTAAATATAAATCAGCTGGACGTTGTAAGTCATCGCGCTCTTCTAATACCGCTTGGTGAGAAGAACCTGAATCGAACCATACATCCATGATGTCTGTTTCTTTACGGAATTCACCATTCGGGCTACCTGTATGTGTAAATCCTTCTGGTAATAGATCTTTCGCTTCACGCTCGAACCATACGTTAGAACCGTGCTCACGGAATAAATCTGCTACATGGTTAATTGTTTCATCTGTAATAATTGGATCGCCATTCTCTGCATAGAATACAGGGATTGGTACACCCCATGCACGCTGACGAGAAATACACCAGTCACCACGGTCACGAACCATATTATGAAGACGAGTTTCTCCCCATGCTGGTACCCATTTTGTTTCCGCAACAGCTTCTAATAATTCTTTACGGAACGCTTCAATAGATGCAAACCACTGTGCTGTCGCACGGAAAATAATTGGTTTTTTCGTTCTCCAATCATGTGGGTATGAATGCGTAATGAATGTTAGTTTCAGTAACGCGCCTACTTCTTCTAATTTCTCTGCAATTGGCTTGTTAGCTTTATCATAGAATAAGCCTTCAAATCCAGGTGCTTCATTTGTTAATACACCTTTATCATCAACTGGACAAAGTACTTCTAATCCATACTTTTTACCAACAACAAAGTCATCTTCCCCGTGTCCTGGTGCTGTATGAACACAACCTGTACCTGCATCTGTTGTTACGTGATCTCCTAGCATAACTAATGAATCACGATCGTAGAATGGATGTTTTGCAACTGTATACTCAAGTTCGCTACCTTTTACCGTTTTCACAACTTCAGTATTTTCCCACTCTAACGTTTTTGCAACTGTCTCAAATAGTTCAGAAGCAATAATATATTTTTCATCATTTACTTTTACAATAGCGTATTCAAGTTCTGGGTGAACAGAAATACCTAAGTTTGCAGGTAACGTCCAAGGTGTTGTTGTCCAGATAATGAATTTCTCATCACCTTCTAATACGTTCTTTCCGTCTTTTACAGGGAATGCTACGTAAATAGATGCTGATTTTTTATCTTGGTATTCAATTTCAGCTTCTGCTAAAGCAGATTCACTCGTTGGAGACCAATAAACTGGTTTTTGCCCTTTATAGATATAACCTTTTTTCGCCATATCACCAAACACTTTAATTTGTTGCGCTTCATAAGCTGGCTCTAAAGTAATGTATGGGTTATCCCAATCAGCACGTACACCTAAACGCTTAAATTGTTCACGTTGACGTTCTACTTGTTCATATGCATACTCTGCACATAACTTACGGAACTCAGCAACTGTCATTTCTTTACGCTTTACACCTTTATTTGTTAAAGCTTGCTCAATTGGTAAACCGTGTGTATCCCAACCTGGTACATATGGTGCACAGTAACCAGTCATTGATTTATAACGAACAATAAAGTCTTTTAACACTTTATTTAACGCATGTCCCATATGAATGTCACCATTCGCATATGGAGGGCCATCATGCAATACAAATAAAGGACGACCTTTCGTATGTTCTTGTACCTTTTCATAAATATTCATTTCAGCCCACTGTTCTTGCATTGCAGGCTCACGTTTTGGTAAATTCCCACGCATTGGGAACTCTGTTTTTGGCATTAGTAATGTATTTTTGTACTCCATGCTCAATTCCTCCTTACATGTATAAAAGAAACACTTAAAAAACGGAATAAAAAAGAGACCTTCTCATCCCAAAAAGGGACGAGAAAGTCTCCCGCGGTACCACCCTAGTAGATCCTATACATATGTATACAATCCTCTTTATATTCTTAACGCGAATATACGCCTACGCTTACTCTATTTGTTCAGCGCGGAACTCCAGGGTGATATTCCCATTATCTCCTTATCCTGAGCTTACACCATCCTCAGTTCGCTATATAAGGTATGAAAAGGTACTTATCCCTATCTTCGTTTTTCTTAATAAATATGTTGTTTAAAATTATATGTAATAATGAGAAAAACGTCAAGCTTACACTGTTTCTTCTTTTTTCAACAGTTCATCTACTTCGTCTTCTAGCTCAATTAGTTTATCCCAATCATCGTTGTTTAACATTTCAAGCTGTGTTTCTAGTAACATACGGAAACGAGTGCGGAATACTTTCGCTTGTTTCTTTAGCTCTTCAATATCAAAAGCAACTTTTCTTGATTTTACTAACGCTTCGTTAATAATACGGTCTGCATTCTTTTCAGCTTCACGTACGATTAATTTTGCTTCTTTTTGCGCATTACGTTTTACTTCTTCCGCTGCTTCTTGTGCAACAACGATCGATTTGTTTAACGTATCTTCAATATTAGAGAAATGATCTAACTTTCCTTCTAATTGCGCAACTTTTTCTTCTAAAGCTTTTTTCTCACGAATGACTAATTCATAATCTTTGATAATTTGATCAAGAAACTCATTTACTTGATCTTCATCATAGCCACGGAATCCGCGACCAAATTCTTTGTTATGAATATCTAATGGTGTTAACGGCACAACGCCACCTCCAAGTAATTATCTAAATTTCCTCTTTCAATTATATCTTTTCTTCGACAAAATAGGAGGATTTCCTTCTAAAAAACCAATCATTTTAGTATACCATACAAAATTCTCCATTTGTCGCGCTTTGTTCTACCTTCTACAGAAAACAATTTACTTCGCCCATATCCTCTCACTGAAAAAACATCTCCTGGATAACATTCATAAGAAGTTTGCTCCACTGTTTTCCAGTTCACTTTTACTAAACCATTTTTTATGAAAGGTTGTACTTTTTGTCTGGATATATGTAACATTTCAGCTAACATAACATCTAAACGAAGTGAAGAAACCGTTCCAGATTTCTCTCCCCATGTTTCTTGCATCTGTAGAATTTTTTCTCCTTGCACTGGCGCTAAGGAAACTTTCGTTTTCCCTATAGATTGTAAGTTCATCTCAATATAAGATACAACTTCTTTTGCGACTACAATTTGGGCACGATCTTCTTGAAGCAAAATATCACCACACTTTTCTCTCGTTAAACCGAGAGACATAAATGTACCTAATATTTGCCTATGTTCTAGCGTATAAAACTTGGAAGGATAGTCAATTTCCAATACTTCTACTTGAAATTCTTCTTCATTTACTACTAGATAGTCCGGATAAATGAGTGCTCTTTTGCGCTCCGCATGAGGCGTTGCACCATCAAACTGTACAGAAACATCCCCTTGTCCTATCACCATAGTGACAATTTGTTGTTGTCTTGGATCAAGGAAGTCTGTTAACTTCACTTGATGGTACTCCGCTACTCGCTTCCACTCTAACACCTTATCCACAAAGACCTCTTCATCGGGTCTGAAATGTTCATAGATGCTCATGTATTTAACCTCTTACTATAAGAAATAGCCGAATATACTTACTAAACCCTTCGTAGCAAGCTTTAATGTAAAAATCGCAACGAGTGGAGAGATATCAATCATACCAAGCGGCGGGATAAATCTGCGAAATGGTTCTAAATACGGTTCACAAATACGCGCAAGAACATCTCCAAAAGTTGATTCCTTTGCACCTGGGAACCATGATAGGAGAATGTAAATAATAAGTGCCCACGAGTAAATCTCGATAGCATAAACTAAAAGCCTTAAAACTGTTTCCATGGCGTATTACCACCTCTTTATATTTGTGTCTTCTTCTTCACCGAATAACTCTGAAATTGCACCAACAATATCTACATTTTCAGGGGTACACATAAATGTTTTCGGTCCTATTTTTTGAATGTCCCCGCCTATAGCGTATACAGTACCACTTAAAAAGTCAACGATACGTACAGCTTGATCAGTAGACATTCGTTGTAAATTAATTACAACAGCTCGTCTACCTTTTAAATGGTCCGCAATCCCTTGCGCCTCTGAATATGTGCGTGGTTCTAATAAAACAACTTTTGAAGATTGCTTTGCCGTTTCAATGCTCACAACATTTTGTTTCGGTTGCGCTTTTGGAAACGTAACATCTTGTTGTTCTGGCGGATCTTGCTGCTTCTTCATGTCTGTTTGCTCCTTTTCATAACTATATTGAGCTGCTTCTTTTTCTTCCGGTGTATCAAAAAAGAAGTATTTTACTTTTGACCAACTCATAATAAGTTTCTCCTTCCTTTTACGCTTTTCCTACTAAAATCGTCCCCAAACGAATATATGTAGCACCTTCTTCAATTGCAATCGTGTAATCATTGGACATTCCCATTGATAACTCTCTGCATGGCGCATGTAATAATTCTAGCTCCTGCACCTCTGTTTGTAGCTTACGTAACTCCTTAAAACAGCGTCTGATTTCTCCCTCTTCTTCTGTAAACGGAGCCATTGTCATTAGTCCAACCACTTCAATCTTATCCAGTTCTTGCAAACTTTGAATAAAAGAAATAGTTTCTTCTATTGCCAATCCTTGCTTTGATTCTTCAGATGATGTTTTCACTTGAATAAAACATTTCACTTTCTTATCAGCACGTTTTTGAATTTCTTTTGCAAGTGAAAGGCGATCTAACGAATGTAAATAATCAATTTCATTAATGATTTCTTTTACTTTTCTCGTTTGTAATGATCCAATAAAATGCCAATTCACTTTTGAACCGAAATGTTCGTACTTCTGTAAGAAACCTTCATTTCTATTTTCACCTAAATCAATAATTCCAGCTTCAATTACTTCGTTTGTCTTTTCAATTCCTACCGTTTTTGTAACTGCAACGAGTTTAATATCTTGCAACGAACGTCCTGCTCGTGCGCAAGATTGTTTAATTGCTTCGTTTACAGTTGTTAAATTTTTTTGTACTGTCACTTGCTTTCTTCCTCCTTAAAACCTATGAAACTCAACATTCTCCCTGTCTTACCTTGATCACGGCGATGAGAGAAAAATAGTTGCTCTTCACAGCTTGTACAAAGAGATGACATTACAATATTCTCTTCTTTTATGCCTGCTTGTACACATAATATACGATTAATTTCTTTTAAATTAATTGCGTACTGCCCATCAGAAATTTTTTTATAAGGGACAGAACCGTTTACTACTTGCTCTGCTGCTGTTAACACTCTATCATCAACAACGTAACAACAAGATCCAATTGCTGGTCCAATTGCAACATGAATTTCATCACTTGAAATCCCTTCTGCATTCCATTTTTGAATCATTTCCTTTGCAATCTCTTTTACAGTCCCTTTCCATCCAGCATGCGCAAGTCCTATCATACCATGTGATGGCGCATAAAAATAGAGTGGAACACAATCCGCGTAACATGATGTTAAAAGAACATCATTATCAGTCGTATAAATGCCATCTGTTTTTGAAATACCGTCTTCATATGAATAGACGCCACTTCCTTTTTCCTGTTGTCCTACTTTTTCAACATGATGATCATGAACTTGTTCAGAGCAAATCCAGTTTTCTAATGGTTTTTGTAACTTATTTGCTAAAATACGTCTGTTTTCATGAACGTTCTCCACGATATCATTCACATGTAATCCTAAATTCATCGCATGAAAGGAGCCCGTACTTATCCCATCATTTTTTGTCGTAAATCCAGCAGTAATGTTTCCAAGTTCTTTCCACGCTTGTAAATACAGTATACCGTCCACATATTTAAATGGTTCTCTCATAACAAAGCGACCCCTTTTTAATTAAAATAACATAAAAAAGCATGGTACTTCCTGTCTATTTTACCATACTTTTATTTTTTCATAATCCCAACAGAAAAAAAAGAGGAATTTGTAATATTCTTTATGAAATTGTCGGTGTTTGTATTGATTCTGTTACAGAATTAACCGGATTTACTCTAACAAGTATGACATCTTCCCCAATTTTCACAATTTCCTTCCAAGGAATTACAATTTCTACATCTTTCCCAAAAATCCCTAACATGCGTGCCTGTTTGGAAATAATAATAGACCCGATCTTCCCTGTGTTTATATCGATTTCGATATCTCCAATATTTCCAAGCCTTTTTCCATCTGAAACATTTATTATCTCTTTCATCTGCAACTCCGAAATTTTTATCACTTTCATCCTCTCCCTTATATATGACGAATTGAAAAAACACCGTTTCTCAAATTTACAGGAAGCACCTCTACTAACCCCATATGATTTTCATTATATGAACACAACTTCCCTACTATGAGCGAAGACAAACTATATTACATATAAAAAGGTTTCACCATAAATGGTGAAACCTTATCCTTGAATCGTCTTATTCATTTGTTTAATAGCCGATTTCTCTAAACGTGACACTTGCGCTTGAGAAATCCCAATTTCTTCTGCGACTTCCATTTGTGTTTTTCCTTGGAAGAAACGTTTTCGAATAATCATTTTCTCACGATCATTTAAACGCTTCATTCCTTCTTTCAATGCTAACTCTTCAACCCACTGCTCGTCCTTTTGTTTTTCATCACTTAACTGATCCATAACAAAAATAGGATCTCCCCCATCGTTATAAATCGGCTCAAATAATGAAACTGGATCTTGAATCGCATCTAAAGCAAAAACAATTTCTTCATGAGTCACTTCAAGCACTTTTGCAATATCCATTGCTGTTGGTTCTTTTGAATTTTCTGCAATCAATTTCTCTCTTACTTGTAACGCTTTATACGCAATATCTCGTAATGATCGAGATACGCGAATCGGATTGTTATCACGCAAATATCTGCGTATTTCCCCAATAATCATCGGCACAGCATACGTTGAAAATTTTACATTTTGGCCTAAATCAAAATTATCAATGGATTTCATAAGTCCGATACAACCAACTTGAAATAAATCGTCAACATATTCTCCTCTGTTATTAAATCTTTGGATGACGCTCAGTACAAGACGTAAGTTTCCATTCACTAATTTCTCTCTTGCGCTTATCTCTCCACTTTGCATTTCACGAAATAATTTACGCATTTCATCATTTTTTAGTACGGGAAGTTTAGCTGTATCAACACCGCAAATTTCTACTTTGTTTCTCGTCAAAGTGTTCCCTCCTATCGGGAGTTGCTGTACAGTGTAAAGTATTTCCTTTGGAGGGGATTTTATGCATGCGGTTTTCTCTTCATTTTTCATTTTCGTTGTCTCTTCCCATACAACGAAAGAGAAGAAGACCAGCCTAGATAACGGCTGGTCTTCTTCTTTACACCATTTTATTAAATTCTTTTCGTAATCTTTTTATGATTCTTTTTTCTAAACGCGAAATGTATGACTGTGAAATCCCAAGCATATCTGCCACATCTTTTTGCGTCTTTTCCTCTTCGCCAGCAAGCCCAAACCGGAGTTCCATAATTTGTTTTTCACGATCATTTAATTGATGCAATGCTTTCATTAGAAGATGACGATCTACAGTAGCTTCTAAATCTTTTGTAATAATATCATCGTCTGTACCTAATACATCCGATAATAAAAGTTCATTCCCGTCCCAATCGATGTTAAGCGGTTCATCAAAAGAAACTTCTGATCGGTTTTTATTATTTCGGCGCAAATGCATTAAAATTTCATTTTCTATACAACGTGAGGCATACGTTGCTAATTTTATTTTCTTTTCTGGATTAAATGTATTAACCGCTTTAATAAGGCCGATTGTTCCAATACTAATCAAATCTTCAATATTTATCCCTGTATTTTCAAACTTTCTTGCTATATATACAACTAGCCGTAAGTTTCGTTCAATCAGTAACGACCTTGCTGCCTGATCTCCTTTTGGCAATTTATTCAAAAGAACTTCCTCTTCTTCTTTCGTTAACGGTGGTGGCAACGCTTCACTTCCACCAATATAATAAATTTCATCGGTCTTAATTCCTAATTTCAACAATACTTTATACCAAAGGTATACTAAATAAAATTTTAATTTCATCATATTATCCCGCCTCCCATTATTAAGCAATTACTACTTTTTGCGAAATTAACATTTTCGGATGCACAATACATTGATACTCTCCATTGGTTGACAACTGTTGTGTATTTAATCCAATCAATACTTTGCTGACTACAATAGAACTACCTTCATAATCAATTTGCACACTGTCTGGCTTAACGGCCCATAAAAATTGACTCTCTACTCCTACTGCTCGGAAAGGAATTAATCGTAATTTTGTCGCCCACCCAGAATCATTCTCTGGTATTTGAGGAATCTCTGTTTTGGAATAAATTTGTTCTGTTAACCACGCTGGCAAGCAATGTTCTAATGATGAAATATGCATAATCATAACGGGTGTTTTTGTTAACGGGTCGTAAAGTTGGTTCCCACTATCAATTAAACCTGCAAGTTCTAGTTCCTCTTCAGCTAATTGAATTTTCAATTTCACAATTTGATCATAGTGTATTTTTGTAACCTCTACGCTTTCAATACGCTTTTTAGAAAAATAATAAATTACTGGAAAACCAAAAACGACAAACAACCAGCTAATTGGATCACCATAAGAAATGGATTGAGATTGAACCAATCCATTTACCATTTCATTCGTTTGCAAAAAGAAATGAGTGCCAATTAACCCTCCGCCAACCATAAAGGTTACAAAGTAAAAAGTAAAAACAGTTTGTGCATAATTTCTAAACGTTGTAAACCCAAATGCTGTATACACAATTAGTAACGAGTACAGTAGTTTCATAATTGGATGTGTCATCATAGAAGCAAAAGGAGTAAAGGCAAAAATAACAATGGTTGAACCTATAAATGCCCCTAACACAAGCCTCCATCTTTTGATCTTCTTTTTTAACACGGTAGCTGTTAATAAAAGTAAAAGAAAATCAATGCAGGCGTTTAGCAACCAAACAACGTCGGCGTAAACAACCAAACAATTCACCTCTTTTTTTGAGTTGAGACTAGTATAATGCATATCCAATAGGAAAGTGTGTCAATTTGCGGAGGTGTTTTTTTGTTATTTTGTGCTTTCTAGACAGAATCTGTCGGTAAAAAATAAAAGTATATGTTTCATAGAATACTATACTTGTTTGCTTTCGCCGAATTTTCAGGTTGGGGGCTTACTGCCCGAAAAACAGCTGGATAAATCGAAATATATAAAATAAAAAAAGACCTGCTTAGCAGATCTTTTTCCTTTATAAAACAAAAAAGGAGCATGAAAGCTCCTTTTCTTTTATCGTCTACGACGGTTACGTAAGAATGCTGGAATATCGATGTCATCTGAATCTGTATGACGCTCATGCACAACCGGCTCTTCACGTTTCATTTCACGCTTAACTTCACGTTGTTTTGAAGGTTGAGCTACTTGCTGTTGCTGTTGTTGCGTGTGATTCGCAGTCGGACGGATAATTGGTTTTGGTGGCTGCGTCGCAGCACTATCATCAAAACCAGTTGCAATTACAGTTACAACGATATCATCTTTTAATCCTTCATTAATAACAGAACCGAAGATCATATTTACTTCTGGATCTGAAGCTGAAGCTACAATGTCTGCCGCTTCTTGTACTTCATATAAGCTTAAGTTAGCTCCACCCGTAATATTCATGATAACACCTTGAGCTCCATCAATAGATGTTTCTAATAATGGACTAGAAATCGCTTTTTTCGCAGCTTCAGCAGCACGATTTTCTCCATTACCAGAACCAATACCCATTAAAGCAGAACCTCTATTAGACATAATTGTCTTTACGTCTGCGAAGTCTAAGTTAATTAAACCTGGTGTTGCAATTAAATCAGAAATACCTTGAACACCTTGACGTAATACGTTATCTGCTTCACGGAATGCTTCTAACATCGGCGTATTTTTATCAACAATCTCTAATAAGCGATCATTTGGAATTACAATAAGTGTATCTACATTTTCTTTAAATGCCGCAATACCAGATGCTGCTTGTGTTGCACGCTTGCGTCCTTCAAATGTAAATGGACGTGTTACAACACCAACTGTTAATGCACCTAATTCTTTTGCAACTTGGGCAACAACTGGAGCTGCACCAGTTCCAGTTCCGCCGCCCATACCAGCAGTTACGAAGACCATATCTGCACCACGAAGTGCTTCTTGGATCTGTTCTTTACTTTCTTCTGCAGCTTTTTTCCCTACTTCAGGGTTTGCACCTGCACCAAGTCCACGTGTTAATTTTCCACCAATTTGCATTTTTGTTTCAGCTTTTGATAGATTTAATGCTTGTGCATCAGTATTCACAGCGATAAAGTCTACACCTTGTACACCGTGTTCAATCATACGGTTTACAGCATTGTTTCCGCCACCGCCGACACCGATAACTTTTATATTCGCTAATTGATCTTGAGTAGTATCAAACTCTAACATGTCGAAATCCCCCTAGAACCTCATTTTTCGTGTCCAATTTTAATCCCATAAATAACGGAATACACGTTTTACTTTTGACATCATACGGTCATCATTTTGATTATTATTGTTTTGATTACGAGTTTTTTGTTTCGCAGGTTGCTGTTGTACCGGCGTTGGTGCTGGTGCTGGTACTGGTTCAAAATGTTCTTGCTTTTCCTGCACATTTTTTCCACGTAATTTAGCTTTTTGATAAGAATGTTTAATTAATCCTACTCCACTTGTATATTGGGGCTCACGCACACCAATATAATCAGGAGTCGCTATACGAACATTTTCATGTAAAATATCATATGCAAGATCAAGAACACCAGGCATAGAAGCAATTCCACCAGTTAGTACATAACCAGAAGCTACTTGCTTTACTCCTAACTTACGCACTTCATCTTGAACAAACATTAAAATTTCCTCTACACGAGCCTCTATTATATCCGATAATTCCAACTGAGAATATTGTTCTGTTTGATCGCTTCCCATAATAGGAACCGTAAACATCTCTTCTTCAGATGCTGTATCATAAAAAGCATGTCCATATTTCAACTTAATTTGATCTGCATTTTCTGTTGAAGTTTTCAACCCAATCGCAATATCCTTCGTTATATGGTCTCCACCTAACGGTAATACGCTCGTCGCTTGTAACTCTCCATCTTTAAAAATAGATAAAGTTGTAGATCCTCCCCCCATATCAACAAGGGCTACTCCTCTATGTTTTTCATCTGAAGATATAGCAACTGTTGCAGCCGCTAAAGGTTGAAGACAAATATCAACTATTTCAAGACCTGCTTTTTCTACACAACGAAGTAGGTTATGTAGTAAAGTTCTCGAGCCTGTTATAAGTGTACCTTCCATTTCTAATCTTACACCGATCATCCCGCGTGGATCGTTAATCTCGTCAAGACCGTCTACAATGAACTGTCGAGGTACCACATCAATAAACTCACGTTCTGGAGCAATTGACACAACTTGTGCTGCATCTAGAACGCGTAAGACATCTTCATTCCCGATTTCACGATCTTCATTTGAAACAGCGACTACTCCATGACAAGGAAGTAGCTGTACCTGGTTTGCATTGACACCTACTACAACTTGCTCAATGTGGATTCCCACCATGCGCTCAGCTTGTTCAATTGCTTTTTTAATTGATCGAACAGTCTCGTCTATATCAACTATCGATCCCTTCTTTAAACCATTTGATTTTACATTTCCAACACCAATAATGTTTAAGCTGTCATTAACCATTTCACCAATGATGACTTTAACATTGGATGTACCGATGTCAAGACTAACATATATTTCATTGCTGTTCATTCTTTGGCACCTCCTTCTTTATTTATACCATACAACTCAATATATGGAACAACAATCGCAACTTTACTATTTATAAGAAAAATATTCAACGTCTTTATACGTTTCCCTTTTTTAACCCTATATTTTTCTTATTTTTATTTAACATTCATTTAAGAATATCGCAGTAAACTGTGAATAACTGCTTATCTTGAAATAATTCTATTTCAAGTGTAAAGATTACCGCCAAGTATAAGTCTACACTAAGATGTACTCATAGAAAAGTGAAACTTGTACCAATCCTAGTATGAATCTAAGAATTTTTACATCTTTTTCATCAAATGAACCATTCTTGTAAATTCAGATGCATCAAGCAGAACATTCGTTTCGTTTTTTCTACCATGACGTAGTGAAAACTATCTTTCTATTCTTTTTTTTCTTCCGCTCCTAATTCTTTCGTATATGCCCCTACTTCTAAGTCAATTAATACCTTTTTACCCGGCTCAATTGTTTTTAGGATAAGCGGATAAGCTTCCATACGCTTTGCGAAATTTTGAATCGTAGTGCTCACTTCGTATCCTTCGTTCATATATAAAGTAAGATGATCTTCATTCGCATTCGTCGGTGAATAACGAATCTCAGAAATAGATCTTAAAATAGTTGGTGTTAATTTTTCAAGCTCAGCAATTAACTCCTTCATTTTCTCCTCTTTAAAAGGTTCAAAAATTGGCGCTGCAACAGGGAGTTTTCCGTTCGGAAGTACATCGAGTGTTTTCCCGTTCTCTAATAACGGTTGTAATTTCCCATCTTTGTTTATATAACCAATCGTTAAATATTCTTCAATATGAACATCAATTTTATTTGGAAAACGTTTTTTTACATTTACCGCTTTAATTTCTTTTCGTTTCGTTAGGTTTTCTTCTGCTTTATGTGCTGTCACTCGGAAATAACTTGTATCATACGTCACACCTGATTCTTTCATCACTTGTTCATCTGTCATATAATGATTTCCAAACACACTTATCTTTTTGATATTGCTTAGTGGAGACCGAAAGTAAATTAAAAAGAGCACTAATAAAAATAAAATTGATATGTATAAAATCAACCGATGATTAACATTTTTCTTGTTTTTCTTCTGTTGATTTTTTAACTTTGGTACACGATCCTGTAGTTTAATCACTTTACTATTTTTCATGTACGATCCCCCTACGTAACATAAAGAACGGCATGTTCCTCATGCCGTTCTTATCTTCTTATTATAACATAAATGATAATGAGCGGAACGAATAACCGTTATCTTCCAATGATTTCTACTTCTGTATGCATTTCTACGCCAAATTTATCCTTGATTGTTTGTTTTATGAATGCAATTAAAGATAAGACATCTTGCGCACTGGCTCCCCCAGTATTAATAATAAAATTCCCATGCATTTCAGAAATTTGAGCTCCGCCTATTTGATAACCACGAAGCCCCGCCTTTTCTATTAAGTTTCCTGCAAAGTATGGAATTGGGTTCCGAAATATACTTCCTGCACAAGGATGATTCCACGGCTGTGTTTCACGGCGGTAGTCTTTATTCTTTTGCATGACGCTTACGATTCCTTCACGCTCTCCTACCTGCAATTGAAACTCAGCTTCCAAAACAATACCAGGACGTTTCGTTTGCAATACAGAAGTACGATAGGAAAACCCCATTTCTTCATGCGTTAACCAATCAATTGTTCCGTTTTCAAACAAAATAAGAGCTTTTGATAATATGTTTGATATATCCGATTGATGTGCTCCTGCATTCATATACACTGCACCACCAACACTTCCTGGAATACCACTGGCAAATTCCAGACCGGATAACCCTTGACGACTAAGTAAAGTTGATAATTTAATAAGGGGATACCCACCACCAACTCTTACTCTATGTTTTTCGACTTCTAAGTGGTCTAATCCTTCTCCTAAACGAATAACGACACCTTCTATACCTAGATCAGATACAAGAAGGTTCGAACCGCGACCAATTACTGTCCACTTTGTTTTATATTTTTTTACTAACTGCAACGTTTTTTCAATACCGGCAACATGCTTTGGCACAATTAAAATATCAGCTGGTCCACCTATTTTCATAGTGGTATAACGCGCTAATGCTTCATTCACTAACACGCGACCAACATTTGCTTCTATAAGCTCATTTACTAATTGCTCCATAAACAATCTCCCCCATACTAATTATCCTTATTACAGTAGTATGCAGGGCGTTCACCTAACGTTATTTTTTTACAAGCTTATTCATTACTTCATACAGCTTATTTGCTGCATCTGGAATACCTAATTGTGCCGCAGCCAGCTTCATATTTTGTAATGTTTGTGCATCTAATAAAATTTCATCAATATCACGAATAAGCGTTTCTGCTGTTAAATCTTTTTCAAGTAACATTTTTGCTGCTCCTTTATCGACAACAGAACGCGCATTTTTTTCCTGATGGTTATTTGTTACGTAAGGACTCGGAATTAACACACTTGGCTTACCTAGCGCTGTTAATTCTGCAAGTGTTGTTGCCCCCGCTCTTGAAACAACAAGGTCTACACCTGTAAGTACCTCTGGCATATTATGAATGAAAGGTTTAATAATAACATTATTCGGATTCCCTTTTTGCTTCACAGCTTCCATCACTTTATCATAATGAACTTCACCGGTTACATACAATATTTCGTAACTTTTATTTCCAAACTGTTCAATTGCCTCAACGAAAGCATCGTTAATTGGTCTAGCCCCACGGCTTCCACCAAAAATAAGTACGGACTTTTTAGGAAGAGATAAACCTACGGAACGTTTTCCTTTCATTCCATTCTGATCCATTACTTCTGATGCTCGTGGATTTCCTGTCATTACCACTTTTGACTGTGGAAAATGTTCTGCAGCCGCTTCAAAACAAACTGCAACTTTATCAACATAGCGGCTTAAAAATTTATTCGTTACACCAGGTACACTATTTTGTTCATGTACAATAGTTGGAATACCTAATTTTGCCGCAGCATATACAACTGGTCCACATACATATCCACCCGTTCCAATCACAATATCCGGATTAAAACGACGAATATATCGTTTACTATCTTGTACACCCTTTAGGAAACGCATCACCGTTTTCACATTATCTAACGATATTTTACGCTTAAATCCACTTATAACAATAGATTGAAACGGTATACCTGCTTTTGGAACGATTGTGCTCTCTAATCCACTCTCCGTACCAATATATAAAAACCTTGCTTCCGGATTTAATTTTTTTATTTCTCTTATTAAAGCAAGAGCCGGATAAATATGACCTCCAGTGCCCCCACCACTTACTAATACACGCACTACTAACTCCTCCGCTTCTCTTTTCTGATTTCAGTCGTATTTATTTCTATATACATCATGTTTCTTCTTGCACATACGAAAAACCCTGTCTTATAAAACAGGGTTTAGTAGCGAGAATGGCGACTTATATTTAATAATACACCTACTGCCATTAACATTAATGTCAAACTTGATCCACCATAACTTAAAAACGGCAAAGTAATACCCGTAACAGGCATCAATCCTGTTACAACACCAACATTAATCATTACTTGAATCGCAATCATCGCCACAATACCTACTGCTAAAAACGTACCATATAAATCTGGCGCTCCTAAAGCTATACGAATCCCACGCCATAATAACAGACTAAATAATAATAACACAAATGAACCACCAATAAAACCTAATTCCTCAGATAAGATTGCAAATATAAAGTCTGTTTGTGGTTCAGGTAAATAAAGAAACTTTTGTCTACTTTGTCCAAGTCCGAGCCCGAATAATCCACCAGGTCCAATTGCGAGTAACGATTGAATAATTTGAAATCCACTTCCAAGCGGATCTGACCACGGATCTAAATATGATGTAATACGTTTCATCCGATACGGTGCTGATGCAATTAGCCCTACAAATCCTGCTACACCAAGCAAACCAAACATTGCAAAGTGAAAGACCCTTGCTCCCGAGACAAATATCATGATGATACATGTCCCAACCATTACCGTTCCTGTCCCAAGATCTGGCTGTAACATAATCATTCCAAAAGCAAGAAATACAAAACCTAGTGCTGGTAGTAAGCCACGTTTAAAAGAGGTAATTAATTTTTGTCGTTCCGCTAAAAACTTCGCTAAAAAAATAATCATCGCAAACTTCATAAATTCTGACGGTTGAATGGAAAATGCCCCGATTCCAATCCAACTTCGCGCTCCTCCTCGAACAAGTCCTACTCCAGGAATAAGAACAAGAATAAGAAGAATGAAGCAAACTAGCAAAATTACTTTTGAATACGTACGCCACACCCAATAATCAATCTTCATAATAAAAAACATAGCCACTACACCTAGACTTGCAAATAGTAATTGCCTTTTTGCAAAAAAGAATGAATCCCCCATTTTATAAGAGGCCCAAACCGCACTCGCACTATACACCATAATCATTCCGATTGTTAACAACGCAAGTGTAACGATGATGAGAATAAAATCAGGCGTTTTCTTCATTACCCATAAACACCACCTCTTTAGGCAGAAACTTTTGCCTATGTAACAAAACATCAGTAGGTGTTAGCCTACTGATGTTTTGATTTACTTTATATAAGTTTATGCACAGCTTGTATAAAAATGTCTCCTCTTTCTTCAAATGTTTTAAATTGATCCCAGCTTGCACATGCTGGAGAAAGAAGGATTACATCGCCATCTGTAGAATGAGCATAAGCTTTCACTACAGCTTCATCTAAAGTATCGACACTTTCAATTGTATCTAATCCCGCTTTTTCTGCAGCTCTTACTAATTTTGGAGCTGTTTGTCCAAATGTCACAATTGCTTTTACATTTTTGAAATACGGAATTAAATCATCGAATTCATTTCCACGATCAAGCCCACCTGCTAATAACACAATCGGTTGTGTAAACGCAGATAAAGCTTTCTCAGTCGCTAACATATTCGTTGCTTTTGAGTCATTATAAACCTTACGATTGTTAATAGTTGTTACATATTCTAAACGATGTTTTACACCTGTAAAACGTTTTAACACCGCCGTAATCGCTTCATTAGAAACACCCAATAATTTTGCGATACTCATCGCTGCTAAAATATTTTCTAAATTATGTTGACCAGGTAAAACGATATCGCCTACTTCAACAACTTTTTCACCTTTAAAATAAAGAGCATTCTCTTTTATACACGCACCATCTTCAATTTCTTTCGTTGTCGAGAATAGTACTTTTTGCCCTTTACTATAAGCAGATAAAGCCATCACATCTGCATCATCTGCATTTATTACACTATAATCATTTTCTGTTTGGTTTTTAAAGATATTTGCTTTTGCTAAACCATATTCCTTCTTCGTCCCGTGATAATCTAAGTGGGCCTCAAATAAATTTAAAAACGCAGCAATTTTAGGTTGGAACAATTCTACTCCCATCAATTGGAAAGATGAAAGTTCTGTAACTACAACTTCATTTTCTTTTGCATCCTGTGCTACTTCACACGCTACAGTTCCAATGTTCCCTGCAATTACAGGATGCTTTTGTCCTTCTTTTAGCATTTCAAATGTAAGCATTGTCGTCGTCGTTTTACCGTTAGACCCCGTAATCCCAACAAATGGAGCTTCTGAAATACGATATGCTAATTCCACTTCCGTAACAATCGGAATTTGCTTTTCTTTCGCAGCTACTAATATTGGATTAGAATACGGGATTCCTGGATTTTTTACTACAAGAGAAATATTTCTCTCTAACAATTCTAAAGGATGACCACCGCATACAACGTCCATTCCTTTTGCTTGTAATTCTGCAGCAAGTACATTATCCGCTAAAGGCTTTCCGTCATTTACAATAACATTTGCCCCTAATTTTTGTAACAGCGTCGCTGCTGCATAACCACTTTTTGCAATGCCTAATACAAGAATATTTTTATTTTGAAATTCAGTTACAGTTTTCAATTACATCCACACCCCGATATAAATTCCTAACACAGCTAATAAAAATCCTACAGACCAAAACGTCACAACAACACGCCACTCTGACCAACCACATAATTCATAATGATGGTGTAATGGACTCATTTTAAAGACACGTTTTCCTGTTGTTTTAAAAGAAATGACCTGAATAATAACAGATAAAGTTTCCATTACGAATACTCCACCAATGATTACAAGTAGTAATTCTTGTTTTAATAAAATCGCTACAGCTGCAATGGCTCCACCTAAAGCTAAAGAACCTGTATCTCCCATAAACACTTTCGCTGGATTTGCATTGAATACTAAAAATCCAAGTACAGCTCCTACAACTGCCATACAGAATATAGCTACTCCAAATTGCTCTTGTGCGACTGCAATAATACTAAACGCTCCAAATGCAATAGCAGCTGTTCCTGATAATAAACCATCTAAACCGTCAGTTAAGTTAACTGCATTTGATCCACCAATAAGCATAAATAATACAAGTACAAAATACGCCCAACCTAGTTCAAACTTAACGTCTGTTCCCGGAATCATGATGTATGTGTGGAACGCTTGCCCTTTTCCAATTAAAAAGAACGCAATAGCAATAACAAGCTGACCTACTAGTTTTTGTTTTGATGTTAAACCAAGATTTCTCTTCTTAACTACCTTTATGTAGTCATCTAAAAATCCAATTAATCCGTAGCCAAAAGTCACTAATAATAATAACGAAACCTCTGCACCTAAATGATTAAATTTAATTGCCATAATAAGTGAAGTTACCATCATAGATACGTATATGACAATACCACCCATTGTCGGTGTCCCTGATTTTTTTTGATGTGACTTTGGTCCCTCATCACGAATACTCTGTCCGAACTTTAATTTCCTTAAAAATGGAATAAACAATGGCGAAAGGGCAACAGAAATTAAGAATGCTACCCCAGCCGTTACTAATAAACCTTGCTCAAGCACATGTAGTCCTCCTCTCACGTTGTTACTCTTCGTTGTTTAAACGCTCTGTAATTGCTTCTTTAGCGACTTCACGATCGTCAAAATGATGAACATCTTTACCAATAATTTGATACGTTTCATGACCCTTACCAGCAATAATGATGATATCTTCAGCTTTCGCGTTAGCAATTGCATGGTATATCGCTTCTTTTCTATCAATAATTACTTCATAATTATTCCCATTTGCACCCTGCACCATATCATCTAAAATAGCCCCCGGCTCTTCACTTCTTGGGTTATCTGAAGTGTAAATTGCGTGAGTTGCATATTTTGTTGCAACACTTGCCATGATTGGTCTTTTTGTTCGATCTCTATCTCCGCCACAACCGACGATACAATATACATCGCCTTTTGCAAACTGTTTTGCTGTTTTTAATACATTCTCTAAGCTATCTGGTGTATGTGCATAATCAACAATAACTGTATAATTTTGTCCACCATCAACTACTTCAAAACGTCCCGGAACTCCAGCTAGTTGCTTGATTACATCAATAACCGTTTCTAAACTTACACCAGAAACAAGTCCTGCCGCTGTTGCCGCTAATACGTTATATACATTAAATTTCCCAATCAATTTCATCGTAACATTTACACTTTCATACGGTGTGACAAGCGTAAATGTAGTTCCACCACTCGTCATAACGATATCTTTGGCCATAATATCACTTGTTGTATCAATTCCATACGTTACAACAGTCGCCGCAGTACTTCTCATATATTCCGGAGTTACAGCATCATCGTTATTCAGTACCGCGTACTTTTCACGATTATGATTATAACTATTGCCAAGTTGTGCAAATAGCAACCCTTTTGCATGTTTATATTCTTCCATCGTTTTATGATAGTCTAAATGATCTTGTGTTAAATTTGTAAACACTGCTACATCGTAATCACATCCGTGTACACGACCAAGATCTAAAGCATGTGACGAAACTTCCATTACTGTACTATCTACACCGTGCTCAACCATTTTTGAAAATGTCTGTTGAAGTGTTAGTGCATCTGGTGTTGTATTTTTCACCTCAAATGTTTCATCACCGATTTTCATATTAATCGTTCCAATTAACCCCGTTTTATGACCATGTGCGCGCATAATCTCATCCATAATATGCGATGTTGTTGTCTTTCCATTTGTACCTGTAATTCCGATTAAATGTAACTTGTGTGTTGGTTGACCATAAAAATAATCAGCTAAAATCGCTAACGAACGAAAAGTGTTTTTCACAAGTACAACTGGAACGTCAACATCAATTGGTCTTTCCGCAACAATAGCAGCCGCTCCTTGTGCCGCTGCTTGCTTAGCAAAATCATGGCTATCAACCGTATATCCTTTCATACATATAAATAAGCTTCCCTCTTTCACTTTACGTGAATCAGCTTCTATAGATGTGATTTCTGGATTTTCTTTTGGAACAACTGGAAAATCATGCAAACATGATACAAGTGTATGCAACTTCATTTCACTAAACCCTCTCTACATTGTGTATTTATCTCTTTTTTAATAAGCAACACGTTACCTCCTAAATATGTAAAATAGGAGGTAAGTGCTACTGTGTCTAATAAATAGACTTATTTATAATTGAAACTCTTACGGTCTCAAATTAAGTAACTCTTCTATAAAGAACTCACTTCCACCAATTGTACCATAAAACGTACTAGGTTACCTTTAATTCCCGAAGTAAATTCTAATTTTTGAGCCCTCTTTTACTTTAGCTCCTGCTTCTGGGGATTGTTTAATAACTTTATCTCCGTCTCCGCTTATATCAAGCTTCAAATCGACGAGTTGCGTCTGTAAATCTTTCTTTTTCATACCAATTAAATTCGGAACTTCCACCGTTGGTATATCGCCCCATTTATATTCTCTCTCAACTTGTTCTGTTCTCGGTTTCACGCCCATAACAGGAAGTGCATCACGAAGAATGTTCCCAACAATTGGCGCTGCTACCACTCCACCAAATTGCGTTACACCTTTCGGATTATCAACAGCAACATAAACAACAATTTCCGGATCGTCCGCTGGAGCAAAGCCGATAAAAGATACTATATAATTATTCTCTAAATATTTACCATCTTTCACTTTTTGAGCCGTACCTGTTTTTCCACCTACACGATAGCCATCAATGAAAGCACCTTTACCAGATCCCTTTGCTACAACATTCTCTAATGCATACCGAACTTTTTCTGAAGTTTCCTTGGAAATAACTTTTCTTTTTTCCACAGGTGTCTTTTTGCTTACAACTTGATTGTTCTTCGGATCAATAAATTCCTTAGCTATATACGGTTGATACAATGTTCCACCATTCACAGCCGCTGCTACTGCCGCTACTTGTTGAATTGGCGTAACAGAAACACCTTGACCGAATGAAGTTGTCGCTTGCTCGACTGGACCGACTTTATCTAAATTAAATAAAATCCCACTACCTTCACCTTGCAAATCAATTCCGGTTTTCTGTCCAAAGCCGAAATTACGAATATATTTAAACAATCGGTCTTTACCAAGACGATCACCAAGTTCAATAAATCCTGGGTTACATGAGTTTTGAACTACTTCTAAAAACGTTTGGCTACCATGGCCTCCTGCTTTCCAGCATTTCAATCTAGCTCCACCCACTTCAGCTGCTCCATCATCATAAAACGTATCTTTCTCTAAGTCTACTAAATTTTCATTCAAGGCTGCTGCTAACGTAATGATCTTAAATGTTGAACCAGGCTCATACGTACTCCATACTGGTAAATTTCTATTATACACTTCTGGAGAAACACTTTGAAAATCTGCTGGATCAAAGCTCGGCCGACTCGACATACCTAAAATTTCACCATTTTTCGGATTCATTGCAATCGCAATCATACCATCTGGATTATATGTCGACTCTGCAATATTCATTTCTCTTTCCATAATTCTATTAATACGTGCATCAATTGTTAAACCTAAATTCAAACCAGCTTCTGGTTTTTTGAAATCATCACCAACATTAGGCATCCTTTGTCCTTTTGCATCTGCAAAAAAACGCACATGACCGTCATCACCATTTAACTCTTTATCATAATATTTTTCTAGTCCCATAAGACCTTGGTTATCACTACCTGCAAATCCTAATACGTGTGATAAAAAGTTGCCAAATGGATAGTACCGGATCGAGTCCTCTGCGATATAAACACCTTTCAAACTTAATCCTCGTACCTCTTTCGCTTTATCATGCGATATTTTCCTTCCGCCTTTATCTAACCTTACAATTGATTCTTTTTTTGTAATTCTTTTATAAATCTCATCTTTTTCCACACCTAATACTGCAGCTAACTTCTCTGCAGTCTCTGCTGGTTTTTCAATTTGCCTCGGTACAACAAAGACAGTTGGGGCACTTTTATTCGTAGCAAGTTCCACACCATTTCGGTCTAAAATTTTCCCACGTTCAGGTTCAAAAGTAATATTACGACTCCATGAATCCTTCGCACGATCTGTTAACATATTGCCAAGAAAAAATTGCACATACCCAAGACGAATATCGATGATAGTGAAAATAAGTATACCTGATATGAGTATAAAAATAAGTCGTTTTCTAACCGTTACATTTGATACACGCATATTGGAACAAGCCTCCCTTACGCCTAGCTTGTTCCAATATATGCTTGTACTTATGTAATTAGAACTTCTTCTCTTTTACCATTACGGCTTTTCCGCTTCTTGTTGTGGTTCAAGTGGCGGTACAAGTGTTACACCTAACTCTGTACCAGGTTGCAACAATGTTCCTTCTGCCACACTTTGTTCAGTTACGTATCCTGTACCAGTAGGTTTTAGGTTAAGCTTTAATGTTTTCGCTAAATTCATAACATCACGCAGTGCCCAGCCTTGTATATTTGGCATTGTAGGTTTATCTCCTACTAAGAAGACTCGGTCACCCTTCAATGTTTGCTCAGTCGCTTTCGGCACTTGCTGCTGCACTTTCCCTTCACCTAATACGATTGGACGAAGTTTTGCTTTATCAATAGCTTTTTTCGCTTCTTCCATCGTTTTTCCGGTTACATCTGGAACAGCAGTTTGTTGTTCCTTCACATATTTCTTCGGATCTTTTACTTCATTAGGCTTAATCTTTAAATACTCTAAACTATTCTTCGTTACATATTTAAAAATATCAGCTAAAGGTTGTGCGCCACTCTCATCATCTTTTAATTTCGGTTGTTTAACAGCTACATATACAACAAGTTGCGGATCATCCATAGGTGCCATACCTAAGAACGAGAATATATAATTCTCTCTTCCTGTCATATAGCCACCTTTTCCATCCGGAATTTGCGCTGTTCCCGTTTTACCACCAACTGAATAACCATCGACTTTATAAGCAGTTCCTGTTCCTTTCGGCGATGTAACAACGCGTTCTAATAACTGTCTTACTTGCGCTGCTGTTTCTTTTGTAACAGGTTTTCCCACTTCTTCTGGCTTATGTTCTAATTTCACTTCGCCTGTTATTGGATTTACAATTTTATCAACCGTATAAGGTTTCATCATTTTTCCATCATTTGCAATAGCAGTTGCAGCTTGCACAAGCTGAATTGGCGTTACAGTAGAACCTTGTCCAAATGCTGTTGTTACTTGCTGTATTTGCTGATCGAATATAATTGTATTTGAACCTTCACCAGGTAAATCAATGTTTGTTTTTTCATCTAATCCAAAGCTATGAATATACTTTCGGAAACGTTCTGGACCAAGTTTTTGATCCCCTAAAATCGCAAACGCTACGTTTGAAGAGCGCTCTACCCCTTCATCAAATGTGATAGAACCCCATCCAGCGCCGCCGTTATGATCTTTAATTTTTCGGTTTCCGACTTGATATGTACCAGACTGATAATAATCTTGTCCTTTATACACACCTTCATTAATAGCTGCTGCTAACGTGAATATTTTCATTGTTGATCCAGGTTCAAATGCATTTGCAATTGCGTCATTATAAAAGTACTTATTATTCTCTTGGTTCGGATCATAACTAGGCTTACTAGACATCCCTAGTATTTTCCCTGTTTTTGGATCCGCAACAATCCCTATTAAACTTTCTGGTTCATAATGTTTACTCGCTTCTTTCATTGCGTCTTCTAAATAACTTTGAATACGCTGGTCAAGCGTTAAATATACATTTTCTCCATTTTTAGGTGCCTTTACATTCACTTTTCCGCCGTCAAGAGATACGCCTCTACGATCGCCTGTATAAGCTACTTCTCCGTTAGAAGCTCCTAAATACTTATCCAAACTCTTTTCTAAACCAAATTGTCCTATAGCAATCCCCTTATCATCAGGTCTCGCATGACCTACGACATAAGATGCGAAATCACCGTTTGGATATACTCTGGCATTTTCAGTAATAAAAGTTATACCTGGCAATTTTAATGCTTCTATTTGATCTTTCTGTTCTTTCGTCAAGCCCTTACCTAATTTGCCGAATTCCACTTGACTTTTATCTTTATTTAACGCAGCTAAAATATCCTCTTCGCCTTTTCCAAGTACTCCTGCAATTTTCTTTGCAGTGTCCTCTTTATTCTCAACCGGCTTCGCACCTTTTAATTCCGCTACAAGTTTATAAGAGTTTGCATCTTGCGCTAATACATGACCATTTTGGTCATAAATCGTTCCTCGATTTGCTTCGAGAACTCCTGCTTTACTATGTTTTTGCTGAGCGAGTTTATCCAAATCCTGATTATGCACTGTTCCTGTTGCTTGTATGTAAAAAAATCGGGCTAATAATAGCAAAAAGAGCAGGAGGAATAAAATCATAAAGTACCCTGCTCCCTTATTGGTATGAAATTTAGTCATATTTCTCTTCATTTTCCCTTCACACCTATTGCCTTATTTGAGGCCCTTCACATTATTCGCATTAATTTCTAGCCCGTGTTTTTTTGCAACTTCAGCGATTCGTTCATAGCGACTTAACTTCTCTACTTCAGCCTGTAACTCTTGATTCTCTTTTTGCTGCTGCACAATCTTTTGTTCTATCGTCGCTGCTTCTACATTAACTTGATAAAGGCCTGCTTTATTTCCAATAAACGCTACACAGGCATACAATAAAAAGCCAATAAATGCTACATACAACAGTTTTTCGATTCTTGTAATCTTCGCTTTAGCTTTTGGCTGAACCATTTGCTGTGGGGGCGTTTGAATCTGTACCTCTTCTTGCGCTTGTTGTTTGTACTTTACAGCTAAGTTACTCATACCTCTCTCCCCTTTTTATCGTTTTTCAGCGATTCTCAATTTCGCAGAACGCGCTCGATTATTTTCTTCTAACTCTATATCAGAAGGTAAAATCGGTTTTCTTGTAATAAGCTTTAATTTCGGCTTAAATTCGTCAGGAATAATCGGTAATCCTGGTGGCAATTGTGGAGTTGTACTATTTCGCTTAAACGTCGTTTTACAAATACGGTCTTCTAAAGAATGGAATGTTATAACACTAACTCTTCCGCCTGGCTTGACCATCTCAATTGCAGATTCCAACGCTTCTTCAAATACTTTCAATTCATCATTTACGGCAATACGGATTGCTTGGAACACTCGCTTCGCAGGATGTCCACCCGTTCTACGAGCAGGAGCTGGGATACCCTCTTTAATTAGTTCTACTAATTCCGCTGTCGTTTCAATAGCTTTATTCTCACGGTATGCTTCAATTTTCCTAGCTATTTGTTTTGAAAATTTCTCTTCACCATACTGGAAGAAAATTCTTACAAGTTGCTCATATGACCAGCTATTTACAACATCATATGCTGTTAAGGGGGCATCTTGATCCATTCGCATATCTAACGGTGCATCATGATGATAACTAAAGCCACGCTCTGGTGTATCTAATTGCGGGGATGAAACACCTAAATCAAATAAAATACCGTCTACTTCTGTTATACCTAATTCCTGTAGTTTTTCAGATAAATAACGGAAATTACTTTTTACTGTTATGAACTGCTCACCGTATGAAGAAAACTTTTCTTTCGCATTTTGAATCGCTATCTCATCTTGATCAAACGCGATTAATTTTCCACCTTCAGTTAATTGGGATAATAAATAAGAACTATGTCCTCCTCCCCCCAGTGTACAATCTACATATGTACCACCTGGCTTTATATCTAAGCCGTCTACTGTTTCCTTTAAAAGCACTGTTACGTGTTTAAACATTGTTGCACCTACTCTTTTTTCAATTAATTATGTTGAATGCATCTCTTCCCCTAAACGCACATTTCACGATTAGAGAACGAAATACTATGAAAGAACGACTCATTTAACTTACCTACAAAGGCAGCATACTATACAAATCGCTATTTTCTTTTATTATATACTAAATTTTATCATCTTTTGCGGGAATTTAAATAAAAAACTGTCGAAAAAGATAATAATACGTTTACATTTTGTGCTATTTTGTCATATATTTAAGTATCCTGCATAATTACGATATCCATCGTTTTTAAATTAATAATTCAGAAAAATTTCACTTCACAGTAAATTCAACGGGACAAAAATAAAATCCTGCTCCTAAGAGCAAGATTCTATAGTTTTATAACATGATGTTTTCCATCCCAAGAAAACGGGTTTTCCATTACACGATCAACAAAATCCAAACCGAACTGATTTAAATAGTAACATACATTCCACACACGCTCTTGCGGCGCCCCTAATGGACGAAGCGCAAATTGTATGCGACGGAATTTATTTAACTGCACTTCATGTTTTTTCTCAACATTTCTTTTCAACATTCTTTCCAACAGTTCAATTTGTTCATTAATTTTGAATTCATTTTTCCCTGCAAACGTACTTAATCCAGGATCTATTTTCTTCACAAACTGTTGCAATGACGTATGGATATCAATGATTTCTTTTTTCGCCTCTACAAATCGATCATCTATCGGTTCCTCTATTTGATTAGATAACCAGTTTTCACGCAGCGTATCCACGTTATTTAAAAACGGATCACTGTCTTGCAATTGTAAATCGTGTAAATCTGTCGCAATATCCCTCTCTATATAAGTGATTGTAATACGCGGAACGACAGGTGGCATTCGGAAACCGATAGTATGGAAGACTTGTTGTAATTCACTCCAGTAAGCTAATTCCCCTGGCCCTCCAATAAACGCGAGCGTAGGAAATACATACTCTTGCATAAGAGGGCGCGTTACGACATTATTACTAAAGCGTTCCGGGCTTCTCTCCATCTCTTCCATCAATTCCTCATACGAAAAGGAATACGCTCCATCCTTCCCAACGAACTTTCCTTGATTATCTTCAAGTAACACTCGCTCGTTATCAATTTCCATGAATATATGCACTGCATTATACTTTGTTTCAATAATCGGTTTATATCCTAATTCTTTAATTACTTCCTGTTGGTTATGAAGCCCCTCTTGCACTTCTTTATACTTACCTATAATTCGCTTGAAAAACGGCACTTCTAATTTTCTTAATTCAGGATGATGCGAATCGACAAGAATTAAACCAGAATTCACGAACATTTTCATAATAAGATGGCCAAAGAAATCTACATACGTATTCGATTTCCCCAAAGAATCATCAATAAATTGCAATACATCCTTTGTAAAATTCGTTTCAGGGTATGTTTTGAAAATTTCTTCAATCCACTTTCTACAGTCTTCCAAAGAAAGCTCAGACTCTGAAGCACTCGCTTTTTTCGGATTACGATCATGAAAAATAGTCTTTTTTATTTTTTTATTCTTCGTTACAAAAGTATGATTAATTTCATCCATATCATGGTCTTCACCAGCAATCCAGAAAACAGGAACAACTTTAACACCTAAACTTTCTTCCTTTTCTCTGGCAAGCTGTAAAACTGAAATAATTTTATGAATTGTATAAAGTGGTCCAGTTAATAACCCAGCTTGTTGTCCAGCTATAACAACATATGTATTTTCATCTCCAAGCGCTTTTACATTTTGAATCGTAGCTTCTCCCGCTTGTAATTTTGTATTATATTCTAATAAATGCGCTACTAAATCTTGGCGGAAAAACTCCCTCTCACGCAAATCATGTACACGCTGCTTAAAAGCATCTTCTGTTAACATATAGTCAAAACACGACTGTATCTCTTTTTTACCGTTCATATAGTCCGCTACAACACCTTGTTGCGGAACAGAGATCTCTTTTATCTCCATATAATTCTTCCTTTCGTATCCTGTTCTCTCACCAATCCACATTGTAGTCAATGTTGCACGTAAAAGCAAAGAATTACACTTATTCTTTTACTTCTAATCCTTTTATTGCATCGAACAAAAATTGAAGTGTTGGAACAGATCGTTGCTGTTTCTTAGCTTCTTCTATCACATATCCAACAATCGCACCAATTTCCGTTTGTCTATTCGCTCTGACATCTGCCAGCATAGATGATGTATTATGAGACGTTCTTTCACATACGCGGCGTACCATTTCCCATACCATTTCTTTTTCTTCTTTAACGAGAAAGACGACTTCCTGAAATACTTGTTCCATCAATCGATAAAAAAATGGGTTCGTAATCAACTCTCCGTTCTGAACTTGTAATAATGCTGTCAAAGGATTAATACATACATTAACTACTAATTTTTTGTGCATAACATTCTTCCAATCATCTTCTATTTGAATCGGAAAATGAGGAAAAGGAAAACAATTAAATATTTTTTCAAACTGCATAGACTGGCCGTGCACGATTCCAAACTTCGTTACACCTATCCCTGTATGATAAACGATATGTTTTTCTTCTTTTTTCGCACCATGCTCTACAATCCCAACCGCAATATTTTCATTCCCGATTTGCTTCATAGCATGAAGATGCGACATTCCATTTTGCAAAAAGATTAATGAGGATTCCCCTCGCACAAAAGGCAGTATGTCCGTTATATGATATTGCTTAACAGCAATAAATATATAGTCTAGCTTCTGATCTAGCATACTTTCTATTGGTAAAACAGGCGGGAATACCGTTTCACATTCCCCCTCCCTCATACAAGTTACACCCGTTACATTCAATTCCTCAGCCTGTTTAGCTGTCCTTGTAAACAACGTAACATCTTGCTTACTTTTTTGTAAATAAAATGCATACAATAGACCGATAGCTCCTGGTCCTACAATTCCGATTTTCATTTTCACACAAGGAACTCATATGAACACGATACATAAGTCCCTTTTCCCTCCCCCTTTTCATCCCGCAAAAACCTGATTGGTGCGGAATCATAATTAACTACAGGTGAACAAATCCCACCGATTACAGTTTCACTTTATCTTCCTTAATTGCATGAATACAGTTTACAATTTCATTGCTCTTTGACAAACAAATGCAACCTCTTCTTCAATATGTATATACTACCTATTCATATACTTCTACTCTTAGTTTAGCAAATCCTCAAAAAAATAATAAAAGAAATATACTATAATCTTCATAAAAATAAAAAAATGAGTTATAATATTATTATAAATATTTTTACTTTTCTGCATTCAACGAGACAAGAAAAGGATGTGATGTTATGGGATTCCCAAAAGTTGAGCGCTTGCTCATCAATTATAAAACATTAGACGAGTTTAAAAAATTTAAAGGTTGCGGAGCTCAAGAACTATCCATGTTAGAAGAATTACAGGCAAATATTATTGAAAATGATAGTGAATCTCCATATTACGGTATTTATTATGGCGGATCACTAATTGCACGTATGAGTCTATATATGAAAAGGAACGGCGGGGAACCATTCGAAATTACAGGTACTTACCTAGAACTCTATAAACTTGAAGTGTTACCAACTTTCCAAAAACAAGGATTCGGAGAAATGCTTGTAAATTATGCGAAGGGGCTACAGTTCCCAATTAAAACGATCGCACGTATCCATTCAGCTGGTTTTTGGGATAAATTAAATTTCCAGCCTGTATCAGTACCCGATGGTGATTTTTATGTTTGGAAACCAGAAACAAATTTGAATGCGGTTACAAATGAAGAGTCTGCATAAGAAATAAAAAAACAGCTACATAGCAGCTGTTTTTTTATTTCTTTAACTTTTCTAACTTCCCATTCGAACGAGCACTATTTCTTTCTGCTACCATTACACTTCTTTTTTGATCGATATAATCAAGCAATGTTCTATATTCTTCCTCATATACTGATAATCGCTCCAAAAGACTCTCTCTCTCTGTTTGTAACGATTCAATTTGCTGTTGCAACACCATTAAGGAGTTTTCATCTTTATAATTTTGCAAGAAATCAATAACATCATTCAAAGTAATTGACGTGGGCTCTAATACCTTCGTCTCTTTCACTTCATAATTTTCTACTTTACGTAGTTGCTTCGCTTCTTCGATACGTTCTTTGTATTGCTTCCTAACGTAAGAATTCCATCTAAATCCACATGCTGCTGGTGTACGAGATAAATGTCTTCCCACTTCTTTAAAGGCAGATAATTGCGTTCCACCTTCTTGAATATGCCGGAGTACTACTTCTGCCAGAAGCAAATCTTCATCATCAGTCCAAGCATCTTGTCTTGTTGTCGCCATCTCTCTAGTCCTCCCTATGCATTTTTTATTAAACATATGCAGTTACTAGAAAAGATAGAATACAACAAATGAAGAATAAGACAAAAAAAATAAACGCAGAAGATATCTTCTACGTTTATTTCCCGCAATTACTTGCTGATTACTTCTTTACCTTTGTAAGTACCGCATGCTTTACATACACGGTGAGCTAATTTCGCTTCACCACAGCTTGGGCACTCTACCATACCAGGTACTGATAATTTGAAATGCGTACGACGCTTTCTTTTTACTGTTTTAGAAGTTCTTCTAAAAGGTACAGCCATTCTTCCCACCTCCTTAAAAGAAATAGTTATTTTCATATGAAGGCCTAAACCAGTCTTCCGATTATTTGTCAAAAAACTTTGCAAGTCCTGCTAATCGTGGATCAACAGTCTTTTCTTTGTTTTCTTCCGAAATCACTTGCCAGTCTTGACCTTGCATCGGTGCTCCACCAGAAACATCATCACTGAAAATTTGCATTGGAATCTCCAAAAGTATATTTTCCTTGATTACGGGCAGTAAGTCAAGTACTTCTCCTTCTAAACAATGAATTTCAGCTTCAGTTTCAAATTCTTCTTGTGAAGTTTGGAACACCTCAGTTGTTTTAATGTCAAATGGTAATGTCACATCTACTAAAGAGCGAGAACATGGTAAAACCATGCTTCCAGTTATATGTAGATGGAACGTAAACTTACCGGAGCCAAAATCAACCCTTCCTGTTACATGAACAGGATTAATTTCACGAATATCTTTCTCGACCTCTTGTAGCTCACTTACATCTACCATCTCATCCAATGTCAATCCTTTATTTCTCAATTTATTCAATTGATGGATGGACCATTTCATATCATATCACCTCAAGGCAACAAACAAAATTATAGCTAGCCATTTTATATTTGTCAATGTTTTTTCTTTACACTATAATGAAGTCATCATAGTAAATAATATATAGAGTATCACGTTTTTCAAAAAGATGCTACATCGAAAGGAGAGATTACCATAAAAGCCAGTGGTATTGTTGTTGAATATAACCCTTTTCATAACGGTCATGATTATCATGTGCAACAAACAAAAAAGTTAACACACGCTGATATTACAATCGCTGTTATGAGTGGCCCTTTTTTACAGCGTGGTGAGCCAGCGCTCCTATCCAAATGGTATCGTACCAAAATGGCCTTATCATGCGGTGTAGACCTTGTTGTAGAGCTTCCATATGCCTTTTCAACACAAAAGGCTGAAACCTTTGCAAATGGTGCTATTTCCATTTTAAACGCCCTACACGTTTCTGAAATTTGTTTCGGTAGTGAAGATGGACAGATCGAAAATTTTCATAACACCATCTCTGCGCAAAAAAATGAAGAAGAGACTTTTAATCGTCTTGTAAAGCAATTTATGAATGCGGGTAACAGTTACGCAAAAGCTACATCTGACGCCTTCCTACACATTTTACCATCCGAAAAAAACATAGACATGTCACAACCGAATAACATATTAGGATTCCAATACATGAAATCAATTTTCTTACAAAATAGTTCTATACAAGCACAAACGATAAAAAGATTCGCATCTCATTATCATGATGAAACATTTAGCGATCAACATATTGCAAGCGCAACTAGTATTCGCAAGCAACTTTTTAGCGAAAATAGTTCTTTTGCAGAAATTAAACCTTTTATCCCAAAAGCGACTGCTTCTCTTTTAGCAAGTTACAAACAAAACTACGGGATTTTACATAATTGGGAACAATACTTTCCATTTTTCAAATACAAACTCATGACGATGTCTCCGGAAGACTTACGACATATATATGAAATAGAAGAAGGTTTAGAGCATCGTATTTTATCAAAAATACAAACCAGTTCCTCCTTCCATTCATTCATGGAAGCATTAAAAACGAAGCGTTATACGTGGACTAGATTACAAAGAGCTTGTACACACATTTTAACAAATACAACAAAAGAAGAAATACATAGCGCAAATATAGAGCAGCATGCACCGTACATTCGTCTACTAGGCATGTCACAAAAAGGACAAACTTACCTTTCAAAAAACAAGAAAAAAATAGAACTTCCCATCCTTACCCATACAAAAACATTTGACCATCCTATTTTACATATAGAGAGAAAAGCCAATTCTGTATATTTCTCCATCATGCAAGAACCATTACGAACACAACTACTAAAACAAGATGCAACACACCACCCAATTCGTTATGATGAATCAACTGCAAAATTTCTATAAAAAAACCTCTCTTTTTCAGAGAGGTTTATTTTTTCTCGCCCATTTTTTCCAAATACAGTAATGCATCATCCAGCGTATCAACTGGCACAACTTTCATTTTTGTTTTAATATCTTTCGCAGCCTCAAGTGCATCTTTATAATTCGATTTCTCCGCACCTTTTTCATTTGGCGCAAAGAACACTTCAGCACCAGCATCACTTGCAGCGACCACTTTTTGCTGAATACCACCAATCGGTCCAATTTCTCCCTTTTCATTAATCGTCCCTGTTCCAGCTATTTCATGCCCTCTTGTTAAATCATCTTCCACAAGTTGATTATATATTTCTAATGTAAACATTAGGCCTGCCGATGGTCCGCCTATTTCATGAGAATCAATTTTCACTTTCGGATCTACCACTAATTCTCTTTCCGTAACGATAGAAACCCCTATGCCAACGCGTCCATTTCCATTTGGGATGGTCTTTGCATTTAGATCTTCTTTTAACTGTTTTCCATTCCTCTTGTACTCAATATTTACTGTATCTCCTTCTTTTTTCCCTGTCATATATTCAATAAATTGCTCCGTCTTTTCAAAAGTTTTTCCGTCGACAGCTACGATAACATCTCCAAGTTTAAGCTTTCCTTCTGACGGCATCCCTTTCGCTACACCAGCAACCAATACACCTTTATTTTCAAAAGAAACAGTACGATTTGCACGTTTATAAGCATTATAGATGGCTGCATTTTGCGAATCTTTCATCGCATAATTTTGCCGAAATTGATATTCTTCATCACTTTCACCTTTTTGCAATATTTCTTCCGCTTTCGAAATATGTGTATATTTATTAAACTGTGCCGCTATTAAATTCACCACATTTGCTGGTCCCATTGAAACCGTAACAAGCATAAAATCACCAGATTCTTTCGTTCCACCCTCCACTTGAACGTAAGGCTCTAATTTGGCCGCCATCCCTGGTTTTGTTACATAATACGGTAAACGTACGTAAACAAGTAACATCGCCAATATAACCCCTATTAAAATTGCATATATAAACCGAAAACGCTTAAACATTATGTTTCTCCTTCCATTGCTCAATTAATAAAAAAATATTTGCAACATGTTTTTCAGCTTCTACTTCTCCAACTCGAATAATGTCTTCAATATTTGTAAAAGCACGTGAACTAAATTGTTCTACAGCTGGTCGCATCATTAAATCCGATGCAATTTGCCGATTCATCACAAGCTCATGTTGCATAATTTCAATACTCTGCATAATTACATCATAAATAGACGTAACCTCTCCATTCACTTTAATCGGGGATACATCAACAGCAATAACAATATCGGCACCTAACTCTTTCACAACCGATACTGGAATGCGATCAATCACTCCACCATCCACCAATAATCGTCCATCTATTTTTTCTGGCACAAACACTCCAGGTACAGATATGCTAGCTCTCACCGCCTCTGCAACAGGACCACTTGTAAAAACTACTTTTTCCCCCTTCAAGATGTCAGTAGCCACAACAGCCGTCGGGATATCTAACTCTTCTAAATTTTTATTATATGTAAACATTTTAATCATATCTTTGACACGTTTTCCAGCAATAAATCCCATTTTCGGAACCGTAAAATCTAAATAATATTTCCTCTTAAAAACATTTGCCAGTTTATACAGCCTTTCAACGTTTGAGCTAGCTGCATAAAATGTACCTACTAATGCCCCCATACTACTTCCTGCAATCATATGAATCGGTATACCATTTTCCCTTAAAACTTTTATAACACCAATATGAGCAAATCCTTTTGCCCCCCCAGACCCAAGAGCTAAACCAATTTTCGGTTCTTTCATTTTTCTCACCCTTTATTTTTTTTCATTCCTTTTTTCATACTTATGGTCTAAATTCACCACGTATCCACGTATACTGAAATGAACGTTTTTGGGACAAAGGGGGATTTACTTACATGTATGAAAAATGGAAAACGGCTTTCCTTACCATATCAACATTGTTTTTAACCTTTTCTCTTGTACTTCACCCCCAAGCTGCTTTGCAAGCTTCCATTCGAGGGTTAAATATATGGTGGGAAGTTGTATTCCCTTCACTTTTACCGTTTTTCATCATTGCGGAACTTCTAATTAGTATTGGTGTTGTAAAATTTATAGGTGTTATATTAGAACCACTCATGCGACCACTTTTTCGCGTTCCAGGGATAGGCGGATTTGTCTGGGCAATGGGAATGGCTTCAGGATTCCCTGCTGGCGCCAAATTAAGCGCTAGACTGCGTAAAAGTAATCAGCTAACACAAATCGAAGCAGAGCGCCTCGTATCTTTTACAAACTCATCTAATCCACTCTTTATTTTTGGAGCTGTTTCTATCGGTTTTTTCAATAATCCGAAATTAGGAATCGTGTTAGCTACTGCACATTATTTAAGTAACTTTGCCGTCGGGTTATTGATGCGTTTTTACGGCAATAACAACGTTTCCACGAATGATAAACATACTACTAAAAAACGTCCTTTTCAAAACCCTTTTTCAATCCTACACGAGACACGCATGCAAGAAAAAAGACCAATAGGAAAATTACTTGGGGACGCTATCGTTTCTTCTATTCAAACGTTACTTATGATTGGTGGATTTATTATTTTATTCTCTGTTTTAAATAAAATGATTACTGTATTCCATATTACAGCAGCACTTTCTTTTATTATGCAACATATTTTATCATTCTTCCAACTAACTACAGAATTTAGCCTTCCGATATTATCAGGCATTTTTGAAATGACACTCGGAAGCCAAATGATTAGTCAAGTAAATGAAACACCCCTCCTGCAGCAAGCTATGGTAACAAGCTTTATTTTAGCATTTAGCGGCCTTTCTATTCAGGCACAAGTTGCTAGCATATTAGCTGAAACAGACATCCGATTTAAGCCCTATTTTTTCGCGCGAATTATTCAAAGTATTCTTGCTCCTATTTTCACTCTTGTATTTTGGAAACCATTTTATGAAAAAGTAACCTCTTTTTCACCTATGCAAAAAGATATCCCCGTATTTTTACCAAATCATTCTTCTATATTGCATGAAATTTGGACATCTTTTGTGCATTATGGACCGATATTCACATTATTTTGTTTATATGTATATGTTATCTTATTATTTTTTCGTAGCAACAAAGAAAAACCCCGTTCACTTTAACGGGGTTTGAAACTTTTCTTTTAAAGCACGTTCTACAACAGGAGGTACAAGATCTACTACGCTTCCGCCATATCTCGCAACTTCCTTCACAATGCTCGAGCTTAAAAATGAATATTGATTGTTTGTCATAATAAAAAATGTTTCAATATTTTCATCTAATTTTCGATTCATAGAAGTAATTTGCATCTCATATTCAAAATCAGAAACCGCTCGTAACCCACGTAAAATCGCGTTTGCATTACGCATTTTCGCATACTCCACTAATAGTCCACTATGTGAATCTACCTTTACATTCGGGATATCCTTTGTTGCTTCTCGAATTAAATCTAAGCGCTCTTCAACTGAAAAGAACGGTTTTTTTGACGAGTTGTTTAAAACTACTACGTATACCTCATCAAATACTTTTGCTCCCCTTTTAATAATATCCAGATGCCCAAGGGTAATTGGATCAAAACTTCCCGAAGAAATAGCTATACTAGTCATTCCGTCCCCTCACCTTCATACTTATAAATCGATATTGCTGTAATCCCATAATTTTCAGCTCTTACTTTTACAAGTCTCCCTATAGACTCAGGTAAAACCACATCATTACCATGCTCTGACATAATTAATCCATCTCTATGTAACAATCCATGTTGATCCATCACACTAATTAAAGATACAATTTTTTGATCTTTATATGGAGGATCAATTAATATAAGGTCGAATGATATTTCACGTTTTATAAGAGCCTTTACCGCACGTTCTGCATCATTTCGATATACTTCAGCTTGTTCCTGAATTCGACAACTTTCTAAATTTTGATGGATTACCTTTATCGCTTTATTATCTCGATCAACAAAGATTGCTTTATCAATCCCTCTACTTATAGCCTCGATTCCAAGACCACCACTACCGCCAAATAAATCAAGAGCGGTACCGCCATCAAAATAAGGGCCTATCATATTAAAAATTGATTCTTTTACTTTATCTGTCGTTGGACGTGTTGTATTACCTGGCACCGCTTTAAGTGGATGCCCTTTACATTTTCCTGAAACTACTCTCATCTGTTGTCACTACCTTTATTTCAATCTATCGAGCAATTATAGAAAGCCTTTCTCCATTCGGTAACCGCTACCAAACTATACGATTCCATTCATCTTTCAACAAACATTAGAAGAACTTAGCTTAAAATAATCGCTCAGCATTTTTATGTATTCATCTCACTATTCGCTAACACGAACTATTCATTTCACTTTACCTTTTTTATCCTATCATAAAATAAAAAAAAGAAAAATAAAAAGCCAAACATAAAATTTAATTTCATGATGTATATCTTCATTTAGATTGGACATAAATAATTATAACAACATCACCTTCGATGTTGTTGCCAACCGCGGAGAAGACTTACGTTTCCCCATAAGTTCTTCCTCCGGTTTCTCCTCTCCCTTTGCCTTCTTACTAGTACAAGCTAGTATAAGAAGGGCCCTGCTTTGCAGGGTTTTTTTTCTTTGTCTACTTTTCATTTAAAAAGTGAGATGGTACAGTAAGTAAAAGAAAGAGGAGGAAAAAATATGATTCAACGTTTTATAGAACTCGGAGAAGGCTACTCTGATTTATATGAATTACTTGAAATTGCCAAATCAAATCAAGAACGTATAACACATATGTTACAATTTGAAACGATTAAAAATGAAAAAAAAGTGTGCTCACTTGTTGTAATATTAAAACCAACTACTACTGGTGATTTCCAACCATTATACATATGTCGTGAAGGTATTCCTGTACTTGAAAATAAAAAAAGTAAACGCGTCATTTTATTTGAAGAAACAGCTGAACAACTAGGAAAAAAAGTAACTACCTTTACGGTAAAACCATCCACAACTTTCCCAGAAAAAGAACTATTCTTCAATCATTTAATTGGTATTTTACGAATGAATAATTTCATTCCTCCAATGAAATAACACTTTATTTCAAACGAAAAAATCCCCCGCTAAAATTAGCAAGGGATTTTTTTATTAGCTATAATCGTATTCTTTTGCCCGATCAGGACGTGAATTTTCAAATTCCGTTTTTAAATACGGGCGGTACGACGGTTCTATCTTTTTCACAAAAGGAAGTTTGTTCAACTTTTGCATCATATGCTCAATTTGTTCCATATCACAATATACTACTGCGTATTTTAAGCGTTTTGATATGTAATGTATGTTACCATATTTCCTTAAAATCTTGGCATGTTTCAATGAATGTAAATAAACAATCATACTTTGTCGTTGCCCGAACATAATCTTCTCCATCTTCTCCTTTTAAAAACATATATTTTATATTTTATGAAAACCAATCAGAAATTTATGACATTACAGGACAAACTCTGTATACGTTTTCTTCTACCTTCTAAAAAACGGGGTGATTTACCCCGTTTTACAGCCACAACCTCCGCCGGTACCACAACCGCCACCACAGCCACCAGCATCAAAAAATGGATTTCCTGTTGGAACTTTGATGGAAGAAGACACCTCCGAACCGATTGCTACACTAACTTCATCTAACAACTTTTGCAAAGCTGTTTCTACTCGTTTAAAAGCTGCAATCTTGTCGTGTAAGTCTATAGAACGCTTTAACTCCCTCATTTTCGTCGAAACGAAAGTATAATCAGGATGGTATTTACCGAAACGTTGCACTTCTTCATATCGTTCTTTCATCGCTGTAAATTGCTGAATTAACGTCTGAACTTCCACATCTTCATGCAATTCTTTATAACACTTACGATAATCTTCTGCTATATCTGAACAGATGATCGCTTTTGCAAGCTGCTCTGCCTTATCTAATATCAATACGCTTTCCAGCGTCGCTACAATCATGAGAGACACCTCCGAGTATTCATCATACCACATTTAGAATAGAACTACTAATTGAAGTGCCTCACTAAACAGAAAGATATCACTCTAACTATTTTCCATATAATTCTAGCACATACTTATACATTAATATGTTCCGCAATATTATATTTCAGAACATCCCATTTCCCACTATTTTCTTTCACGTAACTAATACATGCGTTTTTTAATGGTGTCTTAAACGAAATATCTTCCGGTGCAATTGCATGTAAAATTGCTTTTATCGCATGTGAATGAGCTACAATGATAATACGTTTGCCAGAATGAGTTTCTGCAACATCTTTTACAGCAGCAAAGCAACGAGTTACAATCTCTTCATCTTGCTCCATACCTTCTACTTTACCTTCTGCAATTAGCTCCCTAACAGTCGCAACCGGCTTCCCAGAAGCTTCACCAAAATTACGTTCAACAAATCGCTCATCTAATAAAATCGATTCCAGTCCTGTAGCCCCTGCAATTTCCTTAGCTGTTTCGTGCGCTCTAATTAATGGGCTACTTATAATCACATCCCATGCTTCCGCTTGCAAAGCAACTGCACTTTGACTTGCTTGCTTCTTTCCCACTTCATTAAGTGGAATATCTTCACGTCCCTGAATAATCTCTTGAAAATTCCAATCAGTTTGTCCATGTCGTACTAAACAAATTTCCGTCATGCTCATGCTGCAACTCCTTTTTAAATAATCCGCTTCTATTGTATCAAAAGTTCTGCATGACGGACATAGTTTTCCCTTCCAATTATGTTGTATTTTGCTGCTTCATATACTGAAACATATCGATCATAATGGAAGCCACTGCCAATTGATTTTGAAATTTCTCAACTTTATCTGGTATCGTTTTTTTGAAATGTTGCATAGCCGCTAACTCAAATGCCTCTTTTTCTTCAGGGTTTCGCGTTAATTTTCTATACCAGTACGGTTGCTCCCTAATATAGCGAGATAAATCCTCATCCGCCTTTATAAACTCCATAATTTCTGCTCTCATCCGCTTTCCCCCCTAATCCTTCTGAAAGAAAAATGGATTATTTTCGGAAGTACTTTCTTCTTGCCGCGCGGGCTTCCCTTGAAATTGTTGAAACACTTGTTGCACACTACCAATAGCACTCGTCACATTCGCTAAATGGTGTTGCATCTGTTCCACATCTAGCTTTTTAAAGAAAGAAAGCATTTGTCCCATCACATCAGCAGTTTTTTCCTCTTCAGTTCGATTATCTTTTTCTTGTTTATTTTCCTTTACCGAAGAAAAAGCTGGCGCTCCATCCGGTCTGAAAGTTGCCCATATCGGATCTTCTTCACCAAGTAAGTACCATTCTTCATAAAACTGTTGCCAAGTTTTGTGACCACTTCTAACCTCATGAACCATTTTAGGGTGATGGTTTACAAACTCTTTAAACTGTTGAACCGATGGATGTAACGGTCCTTTTGTTGTTGGCATAATCCTCACCTCTTCATGTATATCTACTATATAGTAAGAAAAAAAAGGCACATGGTTCGCCTATTTTTAGACGATTCATGCACCTTTTTATCCTGCTATTTGCATACGGTAAGATTCTCACCTACAATTCAGTAAATACGAAGTACTGAAACGCCAGGTGTCCCCTACACAACTTAAAGTTTCACTTTATTTCCGAATAAAGTTTTGTGTATAAAACTTATCGTATACCCCAACACCTAACCCTGTAAATTGTTCATTTAATACATTCTTTCTATGCCCTTCACTATTTAACCAACCTTGCACCGCCGCAATTCCATCACTATGTTGCGCCGCTATGTTCTCACCAGCAAGTTGAAACCCTACTTTCCCGCGCTGTAAACGATCTCCTAACGTACCTTGTGTAGGTGAATCGTGTGCAAAGTAATTATTATCCTTCATATCTTTACTATGCCCTATAGCCACATCTGCTGTTTCTTGATCCCAAGCTAACAACGGTAACTTATGACGACTTCGAATAATATTTGTTAAATCAAAAATTTGTTGCATATTCCCATTCTCTATTTGTTTCATTTTATCTGGAGTCAATGGTTGTTCCGCTAGTAATTCACCTGAATAAACAAGCTGATACGGTTTTTGGCGTAATAATGTTTCATCATCCATATAACGAACACCAACAAGCTCATGTGTAAAATGATCAAAATATAATTGTGCCCAGCCATCTTCTACAGGTATTAATGGTTGTTCCATCACTTCCGTGTCAGATAACTCAAATTGATAACTATTTTTCCCTCTTTTTAACGAAATCTCATGCGAGAGTGGATTCTTTTTATACACTTCTTCATACTTTTCATTTATATAATAAGGCGGCACCTTAACTTGCTCTCCAGCAACATACGCCGTTACAACTTTTCGTTCTGCAACCCCAAATTGCACATACTGAGTTAAATCTTGATTGTATACCCACCATTCATATCCGTAAGCAGATGGCTCTATTCGAGATGGTTCGCCCCATTTTGCTAATAAATTTTCAGAGTCCCCACCAATTATACTTAAAACAGTATCGGACGAGTCTTCATTTACTTGTTTTTTCTTTTTCACAATTTTATTTTCTTGCTTTGATTGAGATGGGGTTAATATATATTGTGAAACGAGTAATTTCCCGTATAAATCAATAGCTAAAATTAAAAATGTAATCATTACGATACGCAATAATTTCTTCACTCGATATACCTCCTGCACAAAACATAAAATTGAGATATACACAAATCCTTTTCTTTCCTTTTTTGTGTGTACCGTACTCTTTTCACTATATCATATTTTCGCAAAAAAAGTCTGGATTATCCCTTTTCTCTCAATATGAATTGCACTTTCTCATTATTCATACTATTATAAAAACAATGACATAACATGAAAAGAGGAGGTATTATATGCAATTTACAAATACGAAATTTAATGGGGCAGTCGTTGATTTAACACTATTAACAGAAATTATGGAAAAGAACCATTTTGTACTTGCTGGACAATGGGATTATGAGCGGGTTACATACGATTATAAATTCGAAATATTAGACGATGTTTATTATTTGCGTGTACAAGGTTTTGCTGTTGAAGGTGACATTGGTAGCAGACACGCTGAAGTAAAGTTACTTCCTCCCTTATTAGGAAAACATTATTATCCTCATGGCGTTGAATATGGTGATGGTGAAACTTTCCCAACGAATGTACTTCAAAAAAGCGAACAACTCCTACAAAATGTCGAAAAAGAGTTAAAAGAGTTCCAAATCATTGAATAAAATAAAAGTGAGTGCATCAATATGATGCACTCACTTTTATTTCGTTTGTAAATACGGTGGCAATTGTTGCAACTGCTCTTTATCCTTTTCACGTTCTCGACGCGCCCATCGAAAGAATACATAGCCGATAATTGTACCATACACTATTTCCTGGACAATTTTCATAATGATGCCGCCTGTTTGTTGGTCTTGTACGACTGGCATCCAGTGTAAAAATTCTGGTCCTGTTATATTTAAATCTGATAAAGTTCCCGCCGGTACACATAGTTCCATCGCCTTCATCCAAGCAGCTGAATCCGTATACGTTGCAAATAACGGTGCAGTCGCAAAAATGATTAACGCGCAAGCTGGCGTTAATAATATACCGTTAGCAAACATATAACCAAGTTTCTTTATATCACTTAACGTTTGATATTCGGGTAATGGATTTAGCATCGGCCACCACATCATGATTGCCGTAAAGAACAATATAGCAAGACAAATAGGATGTGCAATTTGACTTTGTTTTACTGTATCGAAAACAACTGGTAAATGATAAAAAGAAAACAGGCCATTAAATACAAACAATGCAATTAGCGGCTTAGCAAATACCTTTAATATAATTTGAACGAACTTAAAAGAAGTAATATAACGATATAACCAAACTGGTATACCAAGCAACAATAACGGCGGAACTGCAATATACATAACTGCCATTTCAAACATATGTGCACTAAATATAATATGACCAATTAAATCAATAGGCCCTCCCTTTACAAAGTACAAAAGAACAATCCCGGTCGTAAAATAAAAAATTTGCTTCTTACTTACCTTCGTCGCATTTTCAAATCGCGTTCTATATGGCCCAATAATTAAAAAGTACCCAATAAGAATCGAAAGCATAAATAATAAAAAGATCGGACTCCATAAAGCTTGAAAACCAAATATCCACAAGTTGCTCATTGCCACACCCACCTTCTGAAGGTTACCCTTTCACATAATATGAAGAGGGAGCTGTGACAACACAAGCTCCCTTATTTTTCACTTTTCAAATCCACACAATTGTCATAAAAGCTAAAATTGTAATTAACCCGATTAACAGACCAGAATAAAGAAAGAAACTCGCCGCTTCATGTCCTTTATGACTCATATGCATAAAATAATACAATTGAAAAATTACTTGTACCACTGCTAATAGTAAAATAAATGGTACTGAGAAAGTCGGACTAAAAGTTTTCGGATATGCTACTGCTGCAAATGCAACTAATGTTAAAAAAATCATTAATGTAAATGTAATAACTTGATGCTTCATTTCCTCCGCACTTTTTCTCTTCCGATAAACAAGATCAACTTTAGGATTATTCGTTTGCTTTATCGCCATTGTTTATCCCACCATTCCCATCAAATATACTACAGTGAAAATAAACACCCAAACTACGTCAATAAAGTGCCAATAAATCGATGCAACATAAAACTTCGGTGCATTGTATAAATTTAGCCCTCTCTTCGCATTTCTAAAGATTAATGTTAAAATCCAACACAATCCAAACAATACGTGGAGTCCATGCGTACCAACAAGAGCATAAAACGCGGAACCAAACGCACTACTTCTCATAGTATGCTTAAATTCATGCGTATAATGATAAAACTCATATATCTCAAACCCTAAAAATCCTAAACCTAGCAACACTGTTACTAGTAGCCAAAGTTGCATTTTCTTAAAGTTAAAGTTTTTCATATGATACATCGCATATACGCTCGTTAAACTACTCGTTAATAAAAGCATCGTCATAATGAAAACGAGTGGCATTTGGAACATCTCTTGAGATGTCGGTCCACCATTTGTAGAATTTTTTAACGCTAAATATGTGCCAAACAAGGAAGCGAACAATACTGTTTCGCCTCCAAGAAATAACCAAAAACCGACAAACTTATTTTTTCCCTCAAGGGTTGCTTTTTCAGGCTCTGCTGGAAATGTTTCATTCGTTAATTTTTCATCTACATGCATTATGCCTTGCCCCCCTTATCTTCTAAATCTTCCTTATGAATATGATATCCATGATCATCGATTACTGAACGTAGGAACATCGTTCCAAAGGTAATGATTAAACCAATAATTGCTACTAATAACCAAAACTTATCTTTTCCGCCCTGCATATACATTGCACCGAAAGCCGCTATAAACAATCCTAACGAAATGATAAATGGTGAAAACGATGGATTTGGCATATGAATATCGCCAACTGGTTCCGCCGCTGTCATCTCTTTATTCCCTTCACGTTTTTCAATCCAAAACGGATCTAATCCACGCACAAATGGTAATTGTTTAAAGTTATATTCCGGTGTAGGTGCTGGCATTGTCCATTCTAATGTACGTGCATCCCATGGATCACGACCAGCCTTTTCTTTTGATACCGTTGTTTTAATTACATTGAATAGAAGAACAATCGTTCCAAGAGCCATAAACACCGCTCCAATAGAACTAATCATATTCCCCATTTCCAATCCTTGACCTTCAAGATATGTGTAGTAACGACGAGGCATACCAATTAACCCTAGGAAATGCTGAATAAAGAACGTTAAATGGAAACCGATAAAGAATAGCCAAAACGTTATCTTCCCTAACGTTTCATTCAATACTTTATTAAACATCAGTGGCCAATAATAATGAGCTCCTGCTAGTAAACCAAATACAACACCGCCGACAATTACATAATGAAAGTGTGCTACTACGAAATAGTTATCATGAAATTGATAATCAGCTGGTGCAGATGCTAGCATAACACCTGTAACTCCACCCATTACAAATGATGGAATGAAAGCTACTGCCCACATCATCGGTGTCGTAAAACGAATACTTCCGCCCCACATTGTAAAGAGCCAGTTGAATATTTTGATACCGGTCGGAACCGCAATCGCCATTGTTGCAACTGAGAAAATAGCATTTGCAACTGGACCAAGCCCAACAGTAAACATATGATGCGCCCATACCATAAATCCTAAGAATCCAATTAATACCGTCGCAAACACCATCGATGAATAACCAAATAATCGCTTTTTCGAAAATGTCGCGAAGATTTCTGAGAATATTCCGAAAGCTGGGAGTATAAGAATGTATACTTCCGGATGACCGAAAATCCAGAATAAATGCTCCCATATAATTGTATTCCCGCCCAATGCTGGATTAAAGAAACTTGTTCCAAATAAACGATCTAACATTAAAAGTCCTAATCCTACAGTTAACGGCGGAAAAGCGAATAATATTAGCGAAGATGTTACAAATGTCGTCCATGTAAACATCGGCATACGCATATACGTCATCCCTGGCGCACGCATATTAATAATGGTTACAAGGAAGTTAATACCTCCAATTAATGTACCAATACCAGAGATTTGCAAACCGAGTACATAAAAATCAACACCATGGCCTTTAGAGGCTAAAGCTAAAGATGCATAAGACGTCCATCCTGCATCAGGTGCTCCACCTAAAAACCAACTTAAATTTAAAAATACTCCACCAAAGAAAAACAACCAAAATCCGAGTGAATTCAAAAACGGGAACGCTACATCGCGTGCACCAATTTGAAGTGGTACAGCGGCGTTCATAAATGCGAACACGAGTGGCATAGCTGCGAGGAAAATCATTGTTGTACCGTGCATCGTTAATACTTGATTATAAGCATCCCCAACAAGAAAAGCGTTGTTAGGAATCGCTAATTGAAGGCGAATAAATAGAGCTTCTATTCCGCCTATTACAAAAAACAATCCACCTGCAATTAAATAGAGAATGGCAATCTTTTTATGGTCTACTGTCGTTAAATAATCCCATATGACAGCACCCATCCCCTGTTTTTTTGCTACAGAACTCACGTTTTCAACCTCCCCTTCGCGAATAATCCCTCTTTACTTTTCAACTTTTAACGTTTGTAAGTATGCATTTAATGCATCAATTTGATCATCCGTTAAGTTGCCATATTTACCAGTCATTTTATTTCCTGGTTTCATATTTTCAGGATCTTTCAGCCATTTTTTTAAGTTTTCTTCATTGTTTTCGGCAATACCGGCAACCATATCGCGATCCGCAAAGTTTGCTAAGTTTGGTGCGATACGAGCGGAAGGTGGTCTACTATCATTAGATCCAACTGCGTGACAACCAATACAGCTTTTATTAAATATTTCTTGGCCCTCTTGCGCCTTTGTTGAAGCTACTTCTTTCTTCCCATCAATCTTCTTCATATCAGCAAGCCATTTTTTGTACTCGCTTTCATCTAAAGCTTTCACTTTGAATTGCATTAAAGAATGTGATGGGCCGCAAAATTCTGTACAAAAACCATTATAAGTGCCCGATTTATCTGCCTTTAACCACATTTTGTTCACATTATCTGTATTTGTATCCATTTTCCCAGCTAAAGATGGAACCCAAAACGAATGTTTAATATCGGCACCCTTCAAATTCAAATACACTTTCTTACCTGTGGGGATGACTAAATCTTGAGAAGTTACTATTTTTTCTGATTTATAAGAAAATTCCCACCAATAAAGATTCGCTGTTACATCAACAACGATAGTATCTTTATCAATATTCTTTTTCTCCATCGCACTTACATCAGCAAGTTTGAATGTATATGTAACCGTTGGAACAGCTAAGATTAACAAAAGAATAATCGGAATAACTGTCCATATAATTTCTAGTTTGTGATTCCCTTCAACTTGCTCCGGAATATAATCTTCCTGACCCTTCTTTTGTCGGAAACGCACAATTACATATAAGAAAATAATAGTAACTACTAGTACTACTCCTACCATAATCGCAGTTGCTAGTAAGAGCAAATCATATTGCATTTTTGCTACTTCTCCTTGCGGAATTAAAGTAGATTGAAAGGCTTTACCGCATCCCCCTAACAGTAAAGCCAGCAGTGAAACGAACGAAAGCAGTCGCCACTGTTTCTTCATACAAACAACCCCCACTTTCCTTGTGAATTAGATTGTACTTTATAGTTAAGTAAAGTAAATCTCAACGTAAAGAAATCCAATTATGTCGTTGTCTTAGAAGAATGTAACTACAATCATTGATACAAATAAGATTGTTAAATAATTTAGGGAATAAACAAACATTTGTACGGACCATTTGATGTCATCTTTCTTACGGAAGCCATAAAATCCTAAAACGATCCATCCGATGTTTAACAATGTTGCAATTACCATAAATGTTATCCCTAGACCACTCATATAAAATGGTAGTGGTAATAAACATACTGTCCAAATCATAATTTGGCGTTTCGTAATTTCAAATCCATGAACTACAGGAAGCATTGGAATTCCTGCATTTCGATATTCATCAACACGTTTCATTGCTAATGCAAGGAAATGTGGGATTTGCCAAATAAACATAATCAAAAATAGCATCCAAGCAATTGGATGGCCTAAAGATGGATCGATTGCTGCCCATCCAATTAAAGGTGGAACTGCACCAGAGATACTACCTACAACAGTATTTAGTGTATACTTTCTCTTTGTCCATAAACTATATAGAACAACATATGTGAAAGCACCAATAAAGCCCATTAATACTGCCATTGGTGTTGTTAATAATAAAAATACAAACCCAAGAAGTAATATAACTAATCCAAATGTAAGTGCAAATCCTGGTTTATACTTTCCAGTAACCGTTGGACGGGTCTTTGTTCTTTCCATTAATGGATCGATGTCTCGATCAATGTAGTTGTTTAAACAACATACCCCTGCCATAACTAATCCAGAACCAACGATTGTAAAAAATAACTTATCCAGATTGTCCATCACACTTAATCCATTAAAGTGTAATGCCAACCAAAATCCTGTAAATACAGTAAGTGTATTTGAGTTTACAATCCCCATTTTAACGAGCGCTTTTAAATCTTGTAACCGAGTTGTTTCCGGTACACTTGTAACAGCAGACTCATCATGCAGCTCACTTGTTGCATGGTTCATCACTTTAACCCCCTCTTAAAACTTTCATCTTTCTTTTCGCGCCTATTTCGAATGAAATATTTCGCTTCTATATAGCAATATTATTACAGTAGAAACATTGTTAACCCATTCTACTACTAATCTACGCCCATACTCCAATATATTAAATCATATTTCCCGAACATTTTGTGAAGAAAACATGAACTTTTTGTGTCGAACATAAAAAACTTAATTCTTACTTGTCCTTATCATAACATGATGTTACCTTCTATCATAAACTTTTTTGTCATATTTAACACGTATTCTCCCCATTTCTTTTCAAAATAGCCTATTTTCCCCCTATTTTTTTCCTTATATATCCTATTTCTACACCCATTTTCTCTCCCCTGTCTTCCCCCGCCATTTCTTTGCTATTTTATTATTTTTTATATATCATAGGAACTAGCGCGTTTTATTCTATACATAATGGAATGAAAATATTTCGCAATAACTTCATAGCAGAAAGATGGTGAAAGAGATTGCAACGCTTTATTAAATGGTTAGCAGTCATTACAAGTCTTGATTTATTAATAGTTTTACTAGGAGGCGCCTTAGTTACAAAAACGGGTTCTGGCCAAGGCTGCGGTAAATCATGGCCACTTTGTAACGGTGAATTTGTTCCATCTAATTTATCAATGGAAACTATTATTGAACTGAGTCACCGCCTTACATCAGGATCCGCAGGAATTCTTGTCACTCTCCTTTGTATTTTGTCCTGGAAATATTATAAACATGTGCGCGAAACAAAAACGTTAGCAATTTTATCCTTCGTATTTTTAGTTGCACAAGCATTAATGGGGGCTGCAGCAGTTGTTTGGGGACAAATGCCAGCTGTACTTGCTATCCATTTCGGTATTTCCTTAATTTCATTTGCTTCTGTTATTTTATTAACGTGTCTTATCTTTGAAATTGACCAAAAATTTGATGCACGTTCACTTATTATGGACAAAAAAATGAAATTTCATATTTATGGTGTAACAATTTACTGTTATCTCGTTGTCTACACAGGAGCTTTAGTACGCCACGAACGAGCTAGCTTAGCCTGTCCAGACTTCCCTTTATGTAGCAAAAATAGACCTATGCCAACTCAACTCCATGAATGGGTTCAAATGGGACATAGAGTTGCAGCGATGTTAATTTTCGCTTGGATACTATACGCGATGATTCTCGCTATTCGCCATTACAAACAGCAGCCTGTCGTATACTGGGGATGGATCATTTCATTTATCCTTGTTACACTTCAAGCTATCGTAGGAATTTTAGTCGTATTTACAAATGCTAGTTTAGCAATGGCATTATTACATTCACTATTCATTTCTTGCTTGTTTGCTGTACTATGCTATTTAGTTATGTTAGGTACAAGAAGTAAAGCGAATGCAAAAGAAGCTGAATCAACTTCTAAACAAACAAAATAAATTCAAATTAAAATACCTTGCCGAATTGGCAAGGTATTTTTTGCGATAAAGTGAAACTTTAATCAATGGGGATAAAGAAAAAGAGCTGCATGTACACAGCTCTTTTTCTATTTTAGTGATCTAATTCAATCAGTAAATCACCCGTTTGAATTGCATCTCCATCGTTAACATATACTTTTTTCACTTTACCATTGAACGGCGCTTGAACTGTCGTTTCCATTTTCATCGCTTCTGTAATTGCCATAGAATCGCCTTTTTTCACTTCATCGCCTTCTTTAACAACTACTTTAATAACCGTTCCTGGCATTGTTGCACTAATGTGGTTTGGATTTTCACGGTTTCCTTTCACACGTTGTGCCACTGTTGCTTTCACACTTTCGTCTTTCACAACAATCTCACGTGGTTGACCGTTAAACTCCAAGTAAAGAACACGATTTCCATCTGGCTGAGGCTCTCCGATTGATACTAGTTTTACCATCAATGTTTTACCTTGTTCGATTTCCACATTGATTTCTTCACCAAGTCTCATACCATAGAAGAATGTCGGTGTATCAAGCACAGATACACTTCCATAAAGCTCAGCAACTTTTTCGTAATCCATAAATACTTTTGGATATAATGCATATGCAACGACATCAAAAATCGTCACTTCGCGTCCAAGTTTATGGAATAGCTCTTCTTTTAACGCATCGAAATCTACTGGCTCTAATAATTCACCCGGTCTTACTGTTAATGGCTCTTTCCCTTTTAAAATAATTTCTTGTAATTGTTTCGGGAAACCACCGTATGGTTGTCCTAAATCTCCTGAGAACATTTCAACAACAGATCCCGGGAAGTCCATAGAATGCCCACGTTCTAAAACATCTTGTTCTGTTAAGTGGTTTTGAACCATAAATAATGCCATATCACCGACAACTTTAGATGATGGTGTTACTTTAACAATATCGCCAAACATGTCATTCACACGGCGATACATTACTTTCACTTCATCGAAGCGATCTCCTAAGCCAACCGCTTTCGCCTGTTGTTGTAGATTACTATACTGTCCGCCTGGCATTTCGTGCATATATACCTCTGTATGGGGTGCATTCATACCACTTTCAAACGGTGCGTAGTATTTACGTACATCTTCCCAGTAATGAGATAATTTTTCTAATGAATCTATATTAACGTCTGGCTGTCTTTCGTTTCCACCTAATGCATAGTATAGCGTGTTCGCACTTGGTTGTGACGTTTGACCAGCCATAGAACTTACTGCTACATCGACAATGTCAACACCTGCTTCAATTGCCTTTGTATACGTTAATATACCATTTCCACTCGTATCGTGTGTATGCAAGTGAATCGGAATCGATACCGTCTCTTTTAATGCAGAAACTAAATCATATGCCGCATTAGGTTTTAATAAGCCTGCCATATCTTTAATTCCTAATATATGTGCTCCTGATGCTTCTAACTCTTTTGCTAAGTTTTTATAGTAATTTAAATCATATTTACTACGTAACGGATCATGAATATCTCCTGTGTAGCACATTGTTGCTTCTGCAATTTTGCCAGTATCTCGCACAGCATCAATCGCAACTCTCATACCTTCTACCCAGTTTAAGCTATCAAAAATACGGAACACATCAATTCCAGCTTGAGCAGAACATTCCACAAATTTTTGAATTAAATTATCTGGATAGTTTTTGTAACCAACTGCGTTTGAAGAACGCAGTAACATTTGGAATAAAACGTTTGGCATTTTTTCACGAAGATCTAGTAATCGTTCCCATGGATCTTCCTTTAAGAAACGATATGCAACATCAAACGTTGCACCGCCCCACATTTCCGCTGAGAATAGGTTCGGTAACATTCTCGCTGTCGGCTCTGCAATTTGATGTAAATCTTTTGTACGAATACGCGTTGCAAGTAATGATTGATGCGCATCACGGAATGTTGTATCCGTTAAAAGTACACGATTTTGATCTTGTACCCACTTTACTAATCCGTCTGCTCCACGCGCATCCAAAATTTGTTTCGTTCCATCTTGGATCGGCTCTGAGTGTAATACATTCGGTATACGAGCATCCGGGAAAATTGGTTTCTCTTTTTTTCCTACTCCTGGGAAGCCATTGACCGTTACTGTCCCAATGTAATTTAACATTTTCGTTCCGCGGTCTTTACGTTTCGGGAACAAGAATAGTTCAGGTGACGCATCAATAAATGAAGTGTCATATTCTCCTGATAAGAAGTTCTTATGTTTTACTACATTCTCTAGGAATGGAATATTTGTTTTAATACCACGAATACGGAATTCTTTTAAGTTACGTTCCATTTTCGCAGCAGCTTGTTCAAAAGTAAGTGCCCATGTTGTAACTTTTACAAGTAAAGAATCGTAGTACGGTGTAATAACAGCACCTTGGAAACTATTACCTGTATCAAGACGAACACCGAAACCACCACCTGAGCGGTATGCCATAATTTTCCCTGTATCCGGCATAAAATTATTTAATGGGTCTTCAGTCGTTACACGAGATTGTATTGCAAATCCATGTACAACTACTTCCTCTTGCTTCGGAACACCCACTATTTTACTATGTAATGCATGTCCATCAGCTATTAAAATTTGCGATTGAACGATGTCCACTCCTGTAATCATTTCTGTAATCGTATGTTCAACTTGAACACGTGGATTTACTTCTATGAAGTAAAACTCATCACCTTTTACAAGAAATTCTACTGTTCCTGCGTTTAAATAATTTACATTTTTCGTTAACTTAACAGCAGCATCACAAATACGCTGGCGCAAATCATCTGAAAGTGACACACTAGGTGCAATTTCTACAACTTTTTGATGACGACGTTGTACAGAACAGTCACGCTCGTATAAATGAACAACATTGCCCTCTTCATCTGCTAAAATTTGAACTTCTATATGTTTAGGTTTTTCAACGAATTTTTCTACGTATACTTCATCATTACCAAAGGCTGCTTTTGCTTCTGACTTCGCTCGATTATACGACTCTCTTAATTCTTCACTAGTACGTACAATGCGCATACCACGACCGCCACCGCCAAGGGAAGCTTTAATAATAATCGGGTAATCATACTTTTCAGCAAATTCTTTGACTTCTTCTATTGAATTTACTGGCCCATCACTACCAGGAATAACTGGAATTTGTGCTAGCTGCGCTTGTGTTCTTGCTTTCACTTTATCTCCAAACATATCTAAATGCTTACTCTTTGGACCGATAAAGATAATTCCCTCTTCTTCACAACGTTTTGCGAATTGAATATTTTCTGACAAGAAACCATATCCAGGGTGGATTGCATCTACATGATTACTTTTCGCAATCTCAATAATGCCCTCAATATCTAGATAAGCATCAATTGGCTTTTTCCCTTCCCCAACTAAATAGGACTCATCGGCTTTATAACGATGATAAGAACCACTATCCTCTTTAGAATAGATTGCAACTGTTTTTAATCCAAGTTCCGAACAAGCTCGAAACACACGAATTGCAATCTCTCCACGGTTAGCTACCAATACTTTTTGAATACGTTGCAGCTTTGTCATGATTTTCCCCCTCTACTTTCCTACCACTCTAGAGATAAAATATATACACACCATAAAGAGCGTGAAGTTCTTCACTTTCTACATTATATTATACTTAGAAAGCTTCACTTTATTTTTATCCATCATACCTTATTTTTTAACAAATGATAAGTTTTCTGATCAATTTGTTTCACAAAAATAGTATAGCATACCTCTTCCTTTTCTAACAACCTAATTGTATATCACATTAGTTTGAATGTGATATATTTTTTATTATAAATACTGATTAATGTATCCTATTTAATATTTTTAAAAAATAAAAAACACATCGCGCTCTAAAGCACAATGTGTTTTTTATTTTACAACAACAAGACGCGGTCCATCTTGTTCTCTTTCTTTCATTTCCTCATTTTGCTGCTTTTCTTGTCGTTTTACATGACTAGCAATATTTAACAATATACCCATCGAGATTAGATTAGCCAACAGGGAACTACCACCATAACTAATAAACGGTAAAGGTACCCCTGTAAGCGGTATTAATCCAGACATACCACCAACATTAACAAAGGTTTGTATCCCAAGTAAACTTGCAATTCCAATCGCAACTAAACTTCCAAATGGATCTTTACATTTTTGTGCCACTCTAAACGAACGAATAATAATAAGTAATAAACAGATTAAAATGATAGCTACTCCTATAAACCCGAGTTCTTCAGATATAATCGCCATAATAAAATCCGTTTGCGGCTCTGGCAAGTAGCCATACTTTTGTATACTATTTCCTAATCCTCTACCATTTAACCCACCTGAAGCAATTCCAATAAAAGAATTAACTAATTGAAATCCATCATTTTGAGGATCACTAAACGGATCAAGAAAAACTGAAAATCGAGCTTTTTGGTAGTCACTTAATTTGTAGTTTCCAATAAAATACAACGCTGGAATCCACACGACAGATGTTAATAAAAATCTTTTTATCCACAAGTTCACATTAACCCCTGAACAAAAGAACATGATTAACACTGTTCCACCTATTAAAATGTCAGTCCCTAAGTCATTTTGTAATAAAATTAATACCATCGATCCACCGACAATAACCAAGGGAGGTATTATCCCTTGGAAAAAAGGGGTTTGCCTCTCTTGTTTCTTAGCAAAAAAGGTTGCTAGCGTAATAATAACCGTTATTTTTACAAACTCAGCCGGTTGTATACCTAATATCCATCCTTTTGCACCATTTATAACCTGCCCGAAAACTAAGGCTGCTGTTAGTAAGGCTAGACTCCCGAACCCAATTGCTGCTAGAACTATTTGTTCTCTCCAAAATTTATAAGGGATTATAACGACAATCACTAGTATTACCGTTCCAATAGCAAGAGCAACTAATTGTTTTTTAAAAAAGTGATCTGCTGGCCAGTTATTTTTCGACGAAATCGCGACAATGGAACTAGAACTATATACCATTATAACTCCCAAAACACATAAGATAACAAGAGGAAGTAATAATGAATAATCCATTGATTTCCATACTCTTTTCATTTCATTTCCTCTTTCTGTTTCAATTTAATTATTGTTGTATTCCATATGTACATTGATTCTTCCTGCTTTATTATACAAATAAAAAGCCCAAACTATTTCAGTTTGAGCCCCCCTATTTGAACCCGTTATTGTTGTTTGTTTGTAAATGCTTCATGAAGTGCAGATAACTCACGTTCAAGCTCTCCTAACATTGCTTTCCCTTGTTCTTCTGCAATAAGACCAAGGCGAACTGCAAAATCGACCTCGCGGGATAGTCCAAACATTTGTGTGTCTAACACTTCTTCATATAATGGACATTGCGGCATTGTAAGATTGTCCATTTGCACCTTAATAAGTCTTAAAATCTTCTCCGCATCCGCTTGTAGAAGGGCTAGTGCCTTTTCCTGATGATTTGATACTGTCTCAGACGCCAAATTGATTCCCTCCGTTTCCGTCCTACTCTCTCCTATCTATTAATATTAGCGATAGTTTTAGTAAATTGCAATAGAAACATTTTTTGTGACAACCGTGTCTAATGCTATTATACTGAAAAGTGGGAGTATAATACAAATGGGGGAACAACAATGAGCGAAATTTTATTTATTAATGGAAAAGTTCGTTTTCCAATCACTATCGATCCAACTGTTTGGATCTTTGATGATCGAAAAGTAGATTTGACAACTTACTTTAATGAAACAAGAGAAAACACATCAGAACTAGAAACTTATTTAAAAAACACTTCAGAACATTGGGATCGCGAAATTCGTGATGGTGCTGCGTTTCCACCGATACAACAAAGTGTAAAAAAATATAAAAAAGAACAACTAATTACTGGAACGTTCGGTATACCATTTCATCCATTCCTTGCTAACGCCGAAATTTCAGATGACGCTACGCAAGTCGAAATTGAAACAGTAGATCAAACGATAATACTTCCATTAGAAACTGTAGAAAATGCTATTCTTGGTTTTTCAAAAGAAGGAAAGCCATTAAAAGAGGATGGACCTGTTCATCTATATTACAATGATGGATCTAATAGACAAAATCCAATCCGTAACATCCGTAAATTCACAATTATTTAAAGTGTATAATTGGAAGAAAAAGGAGTGAGCCTCAGCTCACTCCTTTTATAATAAATCTGCTGCTAGTTGAGCTAAATTCGATCGCTCCCCTTTAACAAACTTTACATGACCACTAATACGCTGCTCTTTAAACTTCTCTACAACATATGTTAAACCGTTATTATACTCATCCAAATACGGATGATCAATTTGCTGAGGATCTCCCATTAATACGATTTTACTTTTTTCTCCTACTCTCGTTAGTATCGTTTTCACTTCATGTTTCGTTAAATTTTGTGCTTCGTCAATTATAATGAACTGATCCGGAATACTTCTCCCACGTATATAGGTAAGAGCTTCTACTTCAATCGAACCCATTCCAGCTAAAATAGCATCTAACTCTCCTGGCTTTTTCGTATTAAATAAATACTCTAGATTATCAAAAATCGGTTGCATCCACGGTCTTAACTTTTCTTCTTTTTCTCCTGGTAAATAACCGATATCTTTTCCGACTGGAACAATTGGTCTTGCGACGAGTAATTTTTTATATAGCCCTAAATCTTCAGTTTGCATGAGCCCCGAAGCTAAAGCTAGTAATGTTTTTCCTGTACCAGCTTTCCCTGTTAATGTTACTAGCGGAATATCTTCACGAAGCAACAATTCTAATCCCATAATTTGCTGCACATTTCGTGGTCGTATCCCCCATACTTGTTCATTGTGAAAAATAAGTTTCTTTACCTTCTTACCTAAGTGATCCACAATACCAAGTGCTGAACTAGATCCCCCTAATGCATCTTTCATTACTACAAATTGATTTGGATAAAAAGGGTGATTTGCAATTTCGGATAAAGGTAATTCACCTTTTTCATAAAAATAATCCAATTGCTCTTTTGATATATACCCTTCTAAAAATCCTGAATATATATTATCTACTTCAATTACACGATCACTTAAATAATCTTCCGCCTTCAAACCAATTGCATCAGCTTTTACCCTTACGAGTACGTCTTTACTTACTAAAATAACAGACTTCCCATCCTCTTTTTCTTGCTCTTCTAAAGATAAATTTTTTGCTACAGCTAAAATTCGATTATCATTTGTTTTTTCTACAAAAATATCTTGTAGTTGAACAAATGAACGATGATTTAATTCTATACGAAATGTACCGCCGTTTTCTAGCGGAATACTTTCATGCAGCTTTCCTATTTCACGAAATTTGTCTATTAACTTAGATACATAACGAGCATTTCGTCCTACTTCATCCATATAACGTTTTTTCGAATCAACCTCTTCTAATACAACTGCTGGAATCACTACTTCATTTGTTTCAAATGAAAAAATAGATAAAGGATCCTGCAAAAGTACATTCGTATCTAACACATAAATTTTATCCAACCTGTTACCCCCTGACTCCACTTTTAAATTTGTAGAACAAGGGTTTCATCCATAAAATATGGACGAACCATTGTTATAATTATATGTACCGTATAAACGAGGTAGAATCGAAATCCATAGTCATTAAACCTTTTATTTATTTTTTATTCATTTCTATTCAATATATTACTTTTAATTATAATTATTAACATAAAATCACAATAACTAATTACAAAAGTTAATAACTGACTTTCTTATTTATCACATTTATAATTCTTTTATTCCTACTAACACCTGGTTATCCAACTTCTTCGCTGCGCGAATATCATATGTTTTTTCATACGTTGGTTCAGTTGCAAGTTTCGCTCCATAAAACATAACATCACGTACTTCTTGTACATTTACTTCTATTACAGTTAATTTTAGAGGAATGCCTTCCATTCTATCAGTCAAAATTTCACCTACACCACTTATGGAAAATACGGATTCATTCGCCATTATAGTCAATACCACCCCAGTACTATGCCGTATATTTTCCACAATACGTGAACGCTGATCTACTGCAAATCGAATACTAGTTTTACTCACTGCATACACCCAAGAAATAGCACTTACGTTAGGAACTTGTTTTTCGAAGTCTGTTGTTGCTATCATAACAATACATTCTTTACGTAACGTTTGTACTAAATCATCTGTTAATGTAGGCTCTACTACATTCGCCATATTTCCACCTCCAAATATACTTAATATATCCTTATCATAACTTATTTTTCGAATTGCGAAAATATTATTTTTTCCCGCTATTATTCAAAAACATTATACTTCCATGATATACTTATACTGATAGAATTCGTATTGAGGTGACGAAATGAGAGTCAAATGTATGATTTGTGATAAAAAAGATATGTTAGATGATGAAAATCCTATGGCAAAAAAACTGCGTAACCGCCCTATTCATACATATATGTGCATGGAATGTTCGGAACGAATTGCAGAACGTACGATGGAACGTCATGCAAGTGGTAATTTCCGATTATATCGTGATAAAAAAGTCGAAGACGATTGGTAAAATGTAAATAAGTCCTTAATCACATAGATAAGGACTTATTTATATTTTTCAGGCTCACGATTCATTTGATCCAAAAAGCAATCAATAGCTTCTAATGGAAACCTGGCAGTTTTTTTTTCTCCATTTATTTCATATGTAATCAAATACATTTCTTCGTTCTTTTTAACTTCCACATCCGTTAATTTATGTTCTTCATATATCATATTTTGAAATAACAAATACGTTTCTTTTGCAGCACGATCATCTGGACGTGCTTCGGCAACTGTTTTAATTGTTAACCAATTATATAGTGCATCTTGTACTGAACGCATAAAAATCCGCCCCCTCACCCTGCTTTTTGTTGTCTTGCTTGACGTAAACGCAACCTATAAATCCCAAGTACAATCGCCGCTACAACAAGCCCCTCTCCAACAGGTAAAAAAACTGCAAAGAAAGTTAAAACTGTACACCCAATCGCTAACGATATATATATCACTATATTTTTTATTATTGATAGTTTTCTTGCAAAACCTAAATTATACACAAGTGCGCTTAATATAATAATGGTGCCATATAGTAACCACATCCCTAGTTCTGGATTTTCATCAACTTTACATAATTTCGCAAAAAACGACATTCTTTCTAACATCATTCATCCCCCTTTCTCACAAAAAACAAATTTTATTTATGTACTTAATACAAGAGTAACCTGCAAAAAAAATACTGTCCACAAAAAAGAGTAAATATTCCAAAAATAAATACAATAAAAAAACAGCTACCCCTCAAAGGTAGCTGTTCTATTATTTTACGCTTCTACAGATTTCTTTTTCTTAGCAGCTCTTTCACGCTCACTCTTATCAAGAATCTTTTTACGTAAACGAATTGATTCTGGAGTTACTTCACAGAACTCATCATCGTTTAAGTACTCTAATGACTCTTCTAAAGTCATTAAGCGTGGCTTTTTCATTGTTGAAGTTTGATCTTTCGTCGCAGAACGAATGTTAGTTTGTTGTTTCATTTTCACAACGTTAACTGTTAAGTCGTTCTCACGAGTGTGTTCTCCGACAATCATACCAGCATATACTTCTGTACCTGGTTCAACGAAGATTACACCACGGTCTTCAACTTGCATAATACCGTATTGTGATGCTTTTCCTGTTTCAAGTGAAACTAGAACACCTTGGCGACGTCCACCAACTTGTCCAGCGTGTACTGGTTGGTAGCAATCGAATGTATGGTTTAAAATACCGTAACCACGAGTTAATGTTAAGAATTCTGTTGTGTAACCAATTAAACCACGTGCTGGAACCATGAAAGTAAGGCGAACTTGACCGTTTCCGTTATTCACCATATCTAACATTTCACCTTTACGTGCACCCATAGATTCCATAATAGAACCAGTGTATTCTTCAGGTACATCGATTTGTACGCGCTCTACAGGCTCACATCTTACGCCATCAACTTCTTTAATAATTACTTCAGGCTTAGATACTTGTAGTTCATAACCTTCACGACGCATGTTTTCAATTAGGATAGATAAATGTAATTCCCCACGTCCAGATACGATCCACGCATCAGGAGAATCTGTATTATCTACACGTAAACTTACATCTGTTTCTAATTGTGAACGAAGACGCTCTTCAATTTTACGAGATGTAATGAATTTACCTTCACGACCTGCAAATGGGCTGTTGTTTACAAGGAATGTCATTTGTAGTGTTGGCTCATCAATACGTAATAATGGTAAAGCCTCTTCATGCTCAACCGGACATACTGTTTCACCTACGTTAATGTCTTCCATACCTGAAACAGCTACTAAATCTCCAGCTTTTGCTTCTTCAATTTCTTGACGTTTTAATCCAATGTAACCAAATAATTTCGTTACACGGAATTGTTTTACAGTTCCGTCAACTTTCATTAATGCAACTTGTTGTCCTACTTTCATTGTACCACGGAATACGCGTCCAACCCCGATACGACCAACATAGTCATTGTAATCAAGAAGTGCTACTTGGAATTGAAGTGGCTCTTCGCTGTTATCAACTGGTGCTGGAATATGTTCAATAATTGTGTCAAATAATGATTTCATATTCTCTTCTTGATTTGCTGGATTTGAATCTAAGCTTGCTGTTCCGTTCATTGCTGATGCAAATACAACTGGGAACTCTAATTGATCTTCGTTTGCACCAAGTTCGATGAATAAGTCAACTACTTCATCAACTACTTCATCAGGGCGAGCGAAGTCACGGTCAATTTTGTTTACAACAACGATTGGAGTTAAGTTTTGCTCAAGAGCTTTCTTTAAAACAAATCGTGTTTGTGGCATACAACCTTCGTATGCATCAACAACAAGTAGAACACCATCAACCATTTTCATGATACGTTCTACTTCTCCACCGAAGTCAGCGTGACCAGGTGTATCTAAAATGTTAATTCTTTTATCTTCATAGTGAATCGCAGTATTCTTCGCTAAAATTGTAATACCACGTTCTCTTTCTAGATCGTTTGAGTCCATTGCGCGTTCTTCAATATGTTCATTCGCACGGAACGTCCCCGCTTGACGTAATAACTGGTCAACAAGTGTTGTTTTACCATGGTCAACGTGGGCAATAATTGCTATATTTCGTAAATCTTGTCGTTTTTTCAACATGTCCAACTCCTAATGTCTTTTTAATCCTTCTCTATTATAAGAGCGAAGGGGATACAATGGCAATCAAAATAAAATCAAGAATGAAAATATAGTTGTATTCTTACTTTTGTGAAAGTAAAATAAAATTGGAGGGTGAAGAAATGGAACACATTCAATATCGCTTTTTATTAACTGCAATTATCGGTGTTATTTTCTTAATCGGTATCGGTATTATGGTTGCTGAAAATAGTCCCATCGGTGTTATTATTTGCATTATCGGCACATTTGTTACAGTTGGATACGGTTTTGTAACAAAAAGAAAAATGCGTAAATCGCAATAACGTCAAAAAGTAAGAAGCGCTTATACAGCCTCTTACTTTTTTTGTTACTCCGCTATAAATCGTAACACCTCTTCATACACTCCTGGTTTTGCAACTAATACGCTGCTCTTTTCTACGATAGAAAGCGAGGATCCAGCAAATGTTGTCGCCTTGCCTCCAACTTCCTCTACAATTATCTGTCCCCCACCAAAATCCCATGGTGATAATCTCGGCGTTACATATGCATCTATTCTTCCTGTTGCAACGTATACCATCTCTAACGCTGCACAACCATATGATCTCGTGCCTCTTGCTTTCTTAACCAGTGCCATCATACTTTCCTTATTCAGCAATGGATTGTCGGTAAGCCATATCGCATTTAAAGCTACAATACCTTGCTCTACAGTTCCTTTTTCCAATAAAGGTATTGGTACTTCATTACAAAATGCTCCAGCTCCCTTTACCGCATGGTATAATTCATCATGAACTGGATCATAAATGAGTCCAACCTTTCCGATACCGTTCTCATAAATTCCAATTGAAATTGCGAAATTTCTTTTTTGATGAACAAAGTTCATCGTGCCATCAATTGGATCAATTAACCAAACAACCCCATCAGACGAAGTTACCTCATCTCCATAACCTTCTTCTCCTAAAATATTATGGTTCGGGAATGTTTCTTTAATTTTCCCAATTAAAAACTGTTCTATTTCTCGGTCCATATTTGTTACTAAATCAGCTGCATTAGATTTCGTTTCTATAATAAGTGCGTTTTCCATTGATGCCATTAAAAACTCTCCTGCATCTCGAATCCACTGTTTGGCGTGTGCATCGATGTCTTTCCATACTTCTTGCATGTTTAAACACTCCGATCTATACTGTTCACAGAAAAAACGAACCCTTTATAAGGTTCGCACCAACTAATTTTTTATACATATACTATTATTACGCCTCTAAACGAATCATTTCAAGTCTTAACACTTCTAACTTTTGTACACACTCTTCTTTTTTCAGTTTATCATTTTCCATCATCGCATCATATAAAGTTGCTAATTCATAATCTAGCTCCAAACGTAGCACCGGTATTCTCTTTTCAGCATCTGTTCTCTTTAACGCATTAATCACCTGTCTCATATTATTTGCCTCCTCCCAATATTCGTCTGCCCTCGGACTATAATTGATTCAATTTTCTGATTTTTTGTTTTATACTATACTATGTTGGATAAATCATCTATGCAACAAAATTATATTTTTTTATTTAAATTTTTTTGTGCTGTTTTTTTTATGAATAGTACAAGCTATGCTAAAATAAAAGCAAAATAGGAGTTGGAGGAACAATCATGACACTACAAACATTCAAGTCAACTGATTTTGAGGTCTTTACAGTTGATGGTCTCGAAGAACGAATGAGTGCAATTAAAACGAACATTCATCCTAAGCTGGAAGCTTTAGGGGAACAGTTTGCAACGTATTTATCCAAACAAACTGATGAGAACTTTTTTTATCATGTAGCAAAACATGCACGTCGCAAAGTCAATCCACCAAACGATACTTGGGTTGCTTTTTCAACAAATAAACGCGGATATAAAATGCTACCACATTTCCAAATTGGATTATGGGGTACTCATGCCTTCATATACTTTGGATTAATCTATGAGTGTCCACAAAAAGTGGAGACGGCTCACGCCTTCTTAGAACATTTAAATGATTTAAAAACAAATATTCCAAATGACTTCGTTTGGTCCATTGACCATACTAAACCAAGTGTAAAATTACATAGAACACTTGAAACAGAAGACTTACAAAAGATGATTGAACGTCTAGCTACTGTGAAAAAAGCAGAATTATTAGTTGGTATTCATATATCACCAGAGGAGTTTTCAGCAATGACCAACGAACAATTCCTTGCTAAGATTGAATCTACGATGCAATCACTCCTTCCTTTATATGCACTTTGTAATCGATAGTAGAAAACGGACAATTTATATTGTCCGTTTTTAGTTGTTATCACATTATATCACTTCAGTTTTCATTTTTCAAAATATTTTTTACATTTTCACAAGCTTTTGTTCTTCAGTTTCTTTTGCCCTTTGAATCGCACGATATATAGAATATCCACTTACTTCTTGGAACTCTTTATCAATTTTCTTCTCTTCTGCTTTAGATGGAACAATCTCTTTAAAACGACGATATAATCCCATTAATTCTTCTCTTATAATTCCTTTTTCGTATGCTTTCTCAATTGCTTCATAAAACTTCACAATTGCAACCATTTCCTCATTTGACCAATCATAATCTAGCGGATATTGATATTCCATTTTGCACCTCATTTATCATTTCTTCTTATTTCAATATGCTATCTTAAAGGAATTTTTTCTTCTTCACTATAGCCACTTTGCATTATACACTATTTATTCCTTATGATGGAATTGTCTTCCTCTATAAGATAATTGGAAATAACTATTTAACATACTCACTGTAGAAATATTTTTTTCTATACATCTATAATTATTGGTGATATAATGCTTTTGTTTTATAGAAAACAAAGTGAACCTACCATCTCAAAAACACTTTTGTGAATGGCAGAAAAACAAGCCTCATACTAAAAAGGATTTAACTTTTTTAGAACAGGATTATATAAAACAAATAATACTAAATATTATGAAGAAGAAGGGGTGTATAGATTGTCCCAATACGAAACACCATTGTTTACCGCTTTAGTTGAGCACAGTAAGCGAAATCCAATTCAATTCCATATTCCTGGTCATAAAAAAGGACAGGGTATGGATCCTACATTTCGCGAATTTATTGGGCATAATGCATTAGCAATTGATTTAATTAATATTGCGCCGCTCGATGATTTACATCATCCAAAAGGTATGATTAAAGAAGCACAGGATTTAGCAGCCGCTGCCTTTGGTGCGGATCATACTTTCTTTTCTATTCAAGGTACAAGTGGTGCAATAATGACAATGGTGATGAGCGTTTGCGGTCCTGGTGACAAAATCCTAGTGCCACGAAACGTGCATAAATCAGTAATGTCAGCTATTATTTTCTCAGGTGCAAAACCGATTTTCATGCATCCTGAAATCGATCCAAAACTTGGTATTTCACATGGAATCACAATTCAATCTGTCAAAAAGGCACTTGAAGAGCATTCAGATGCAAAAGGCTTACTTGTTATTAACCCAACATACTTTGGCTTTGCTGCGGACTTAGAACAGATTGTCCAATTAGCACATTCTTATGATATCCCTGTACTAGTTGATGAGGCTCATGGTGTTCATATTCATTTTCACGATGAATTGCCGATGTCAGCGATGCAAGCCGGTGCAGATATGGCAGCAACAAGTGTTCACAAATTAGGAGGATCTTTAACACAAAGTTCTATTCTTAACGTGAAGGAAGGCCTTGTGAACGTAAAACATGTTCAATCTATTATTAGCATGCTTACGACGACATCAACTTCTTACATCTTGTTAGCATCCCTAGATGTTGCTAGAAAACGTCTTGCTACAGAAGGAACAGCACTCATAGAACAAACAATACAATTAGCGGAACAAGTTCGTGATGCTATTAATGCTATTGAGGATCTTTACTGTCCTGGGAAAGAAATGCTAGGTACGGATGCTACTTTTAACTATGATCCTACAAAGATAATCGTATCTGTAAAAGATTTAGGTATTACAGGCCATCAGGCTGAAGTATGGCTTAGAGAGCAATATAACATTGAAGTAGAACTCTCAGATTTATACAACATACTATGTCTTGTCACTTTCGGAGATACAGAAAGTGAGACAAATACACTTATTGCAGCATTACAAGATTTAGCAGCAACATTTAGAAATAAAGCCGATAAAGGTGTTCAAATACAAGTAGAAATCCCAGAAATACCAGTGCTAGCACTTTCTCCTCGAGATGCTTTTTATTCGGAAACAGAAGTCATTCCATTTGAAAATGCAGCAGGTCGTATTATAGCTGATTTCGTTATGGTTTATCCGCCAGGGATTCCAATCTTTACTCCGGGGGAAATTATTACACAAGATAACTTAGAGTATATTCGTAAAAACTTAGAAGCAGGTTTACCTGTACAAGGTCCTGAAGATATGACATTACAAACATTACGTGTGATTAAAGAGTACAAGCCTATCAGTTGATAGGCTTTTCTTTCACCCTTTTCCCCTTTTCTCATACGATATGAAGTAATGTAATGTATAGGTGGGGATACTATTATGATTGTAATAGGCCGTTCTATTGTACATCCTTATATCACAAATGAATATGAGCCATTTGCATCTGAGAAACAACAAATTTTATCTATAATGGCAGGAAATCAAGAAATCTATTCCTTCCGAACAGCTGATGAACTCAGCTTTGATCTAAATTTGCGCGTTAATATTATTACTTCTGCATTAGAACTTTTTCAAAGTGGATTTCAGTTTCGCACATTCCAACAGTCCTTTTGCAACCCCCAGTATTGGAAAAGAACGTCACTTGGGGGATTCGAGCTCCTCCCAAACATACCCCCTTCCATTGCCATACAAGATATTTTCAAAAACGGAAAACTATATGGAACTGAATGTGCCACCGCTATGATCATTATTTTTTACAAAGCTTTACTATCCTTGTATGAGGAAGAAACGTTCAACCGTCTCTTTGCAAACCTTTTACTTTATACGTGGGACTACGATCAAGATTTAAAGCTCATAACAAAAACGGGTGGCGATCTAGTTCCCGGCGACCTCGTTTATTTTAAAAATCCACAAGTGAATCCAGCTACAATCGAGTGGCAAGGAGAAAATACAATCTATCTAGGAAACTTCTTTTTTTACGGACATGGCGTAGGTGTAAAAACAAAAGAAGAAATTATATACGCGTTAAATGAACGACGCGTCCCTTACGCTTTCATTTCAGCTTTCTTGACCGATACTATTACCCGTATTGATAGCCGTCTCATGAGCCACTACGCCTCTCCTAGCACTCCACAGACATCGATAGGATTTATTCCGATTAGAGATGATGCAATCGTTGCAACAGTTGGTCATACAACTACAATTTATTAAAAAAGCGCCTACAGATGTATGTAGGCGCTTTTTCTTATTTAAGCTTTTGTATGTTCTTTATGGTCACATTCGCAATGAGATCCACATTTCCCGTATAGTACTGTTGATTTTTCATCTTCAAAATGTCCGATTGTTCCTTCACATACTTGGCATACGATTGTTCCCATTTTTCATTTCCCCCTGAGTTTTAATAATAATCTACTTATTTATAATTAAGCTTTCGCTTTGTCTTTATTAGCACAGTCACAATTTGTACCAAATTTTCCGTAAAGCACTGTCGTTTTTTCATCTTCAAAATGACCGATTGTTCCTTCACATACTTGGCATACGATTGTTCCCATTTTCATTTCCCCCTAAGTTTATGGTCCTAAAAACTTTTAGCTGTCCGTTTCCTATCCATTATTGGGCTTTTGTATGCTCTGTGTGATCACATCCGCAAGATCCACATTTCCCGTAAAGTACCGTTACTTTCTCATCCTCGAAGTGTGCAATTGTACCTTCACAATCTTGACATACGATCGTTCCCATTTTTCATTTCCCCCTAAGTTTATAATCCCAAAAACTTTTGTAACCGCTTAACTTTCTGTCTTTATTTTAATATGTTATACTTTTTACGTCAATAGGTTTTTAGTATAACACATTAAATATTTTTAATTTAAATTAGTATGCGATATTCAAACAAAAAAACAGCCATATTTATACGTACGACTGTTTTACATTAATTATTCTTCATATTCCGCATGCAAAGAAGTAGATGGGACTAAAAATTTAAAAAACTGCGCTAACTCTGCTGCTTCCTCTTCTGATCCTAATTTAAAAACTTCCTGTATATGTTGCACATTCTCTACATCATCTCGTCCAAGTAAAGTAGATCTTCCTGTTTGCATGCAAACAATGAGTGGCTTTCCAAAAAACATATTTGTATAAATAACACCAAAATCATAACGAGTATCATGTGTCATAAACCCCAAAAATCGTACCTTCACACTTTCATGCTCATCATACAATTTTTCAAACATCGGTTTCCACCTTTCTACATCACCTTTCATTAGTATATTAAACAAAAAAAGGAATACTCCTTTTAATTGTCAAAAAATTCAGTAGGATGTAGAATGAGAGTATTCTACTAAGGTTAGGAGGAAATTTATATGCAACATGCCTTTATTACGCTTGTACCTAAATCCAATCAACAAGCTGTTTCAACAGATGATATAAAACAACTTTTTCAGTACTATAAAACAGTTACTTCCAAAACTGGTGTTCAAATCAACTACGCTTATACAAATACCGCTTTTCCTTATGAAATTTTGGATACATCAGCAACAACATTAAAACTACAATCTACTCACGATCGATATGACTCTATTTATGTTGGTGTTGGTATAGAAAAGGAACAATCTTTTATTCAAATTTCTTTACCACCTAATGCAACATTTGGTGATAAAGGAAAAGCAAATGAATTTTGCCGTTTTCTAGCGAAGAAATTAGAAGGAGAATTACAATTATTTAATGGAAGAACAATGTATTTCTATAAACGTTAATTTAAAAAACAGAAAATATAATTAAGAAAAGTATGCAATTTGAACACGTAAGGAATAAAGCCTGCTTTCTGATATGCAATACAAAATATGCAATCACATATGCTAAATAAAGGAATACAAAAAATAGAATGACTTTGTAATGCAACTTATCACCATTTGACAATGATAATACAACAGAAAAACCACTCCATAATAAAAAATGATAAAATATAACATGTAATATTCTCATGGAATCTTCTCCTTTGACATGCTCTATTTTATTAATATATGGGATTATGTTTGAATCAATTACATATTATACGAAAGCATGTATACAGCTTTTGGATTCATATATGTTCTACCGATTCATTTAAAGTATTATATATTCATTCGACAAGTACATTTAAAGACCTTGCAAGCCATTTTATTAAAATAAAAAATAGCCCATCTCTTTAAATAAGAGATGGGCTATTTTCATTACTTAAATTATTTTACAATGTGAATTGGCATTCCAAGAGCAACTTCAGCTGCTTCCATTGTAATCTCACCTAATGTTGGGTGAGCATGGATTGTTTGAGCGATATCTTCTGCAGTCATTCCTGCTTCGATAGCTAAACCAATCTCAGAGATAATATCAGAAGCGCCTGCACCTGCAACTTGAGCACCTACAAGAAGACCGTCTTCTTTACGTGTTACAAGTTGTAGGAAACCGTCAGTGCTGTTTAATGATAACGCACGACCGTTAGCAGCGAATGGGAACTTAGATACAGCTACTGTCATTCCTGCTTCTTCTGCTTGTTTCTTAGTGTAACCAACAGATGCTAATTCTGGATCAGTGAAGCATACTGCAGGAATTCCGATGTAATCGATTGCTGATGCATGGCCACTAATTGCTTCAACAGCTACTTTACCTTCGTAAGAAGCTTTGTGAGCTAATGGTGGTCCAGGAACGATATCACCGATTGCATAGATGTTTGGTACGTTTGTACGACATTGCTCATCGATTTCGATGATGCCGCGGTCAGTCATTTTAACCCCAACTTGCTCAAGACCGATTTCTTGAGTGTTTGGACGACGACCTACAGTTACTAATACGTAATCTGCTTCTACAGTTTGGATTTCACCTTTAACTTCAAAGCTAACTTTTACGCCAGTTTCTGTTTCTTCAACGCCTTTAGCCATAGCTTTTGTATGGATATTAACGTTACCTTTCTTTTGAAGAGCACGTTTAACAACAGAGCTCATAGCTTTTTCGAAACCAGCTAAGATTTCGTCGCCAGCTTCTACTACAGTAACTTCTGTACCGAAGTTAGCATATGCAGTTCCTAATTCCATACCGATGTAACCGCCGCCGATTACAACAAGTTTTTTAGGAATTTCAGGTAAGCTTAAAGCACCTGTAGAGTTGATAACACGTTTAGAGTATTTGAATCCTGGAATTTCGATTGGTGTAGAACCAGTTGCAAGAACAGCATTTTTAAACGTATACGTTTGAGCTGCATCTTCAGTCATTACGCGTAATGTGTTAGCATCTACGAAGTAAGCTTCACCGCGAATGATTTCAACTTTGTTACCTTTAAGAAGGCCTTCAACACCGCCAGTTAATTTCTTAACTACGCCGTTTTTCCATTCTTGAACTTTTGTAAAGTCAACTTTTACGTTCTCTGCAGTGATACCCATGTCATCAGAATGCATTGCATTCTCATAACGATGACCTGCATTGATTAACGCTTTTGAAGGAATACATCCAACGTTTAAGCATACGCCACCAAGGTTAGCTTTTTCAATGATTGCTACCTTTTGACCTAATTGTGCTGCACGAATTGCCGCAACGTATCCACCAGGACCTGCACCAACAACGACTGTATCTAATTCAATTGGGAAATCTCCTACTACCATTGTTATTACGCCTCCATTACTAATAATTGTGGGTCATTCAATAGACGTTTAATTTGGTTTAATGCTTTTTGAGCAGTTGCGCCGTCAATTAAACGATGGTCAAAGCTTAGAGATAATGCTAATACTGGAGCTGCAACGATTTCACCGTTTTTCACAACTGGCTTCTCAGCGATACGGCCGATACCAAGGATTGCTACTTCTGGGTGGTTGATAACTGGAGTGAACCATTGTCCACCTGCAGAACCAATGTTTGTAATTGTGCAAGAAGCACCTTTCATTTCAGCCGGAGCTAAACGACCTTCACGTGCTTTACCAGCAAGATCATTGATCTCGTTAGAAATAGTGAAGATTGATTTACGATCTGTATCTTTAACAACTGGTACTAATAGACCTTTGTCTGTATCAGCTGCGATACCGATGTTGAAGTAATGTTTATGAACGATTTCTTGAGAAGCATCGTCTAAAGCAGTATTCAACATTGGGAATTCACGTAATGCAGATGTTAAAGCTTTAACAACGTATGGAAGGTAAGTTAATTTAATACCTTTGTCAGCTGCAACAGCTTTGAACTTCTTACGGTGAGCAACAAGCTCAGTTACATCAACTTCATCCATTAATGTTACGTGAGGAGCTGTGTGCTTAGAGTTAACCATTGCTTTCGCAATCGCTTTACGGATACCACTCATTTTCTCACGAGTTTCTGGATATTCACCAGCTGGGATAGGTTGTGCTTTTGGTGCTGCTTCTTCTTTCGCTGCTGCTGGAGTAGCTTCTACTGCTGCTGGAGCCTCAGTTGCTGCTACTGCTTGTCCACCATTTGCAAATGCATCGATGTCAGCTTTAACGATACGGCCGTTCTTACCAGAACCAGCTACTTTATGAATGTCTACGCCGTTTTCACGAGCATATTTACGAACAGATGGCATAGCGATTACGCGCTCATTTACTACTTCTGCAGTTGCTGCTGGAGTAGCTTCCACTGCTGGAGCTTCTACTGCTGCTTCTTCAGCTTTTGGAGCTTCGTCATGATCGTCACCTTTAAATTTAAGGTTTTCGTATCCAGGAGCATCAAATTTAATTAATGTATCTCCTACAATTGCAACTGTTCCTTCTTCTACAAGTACTTCAAGTACTTTACCTTTAACAGGAGAAGGGATTTCTACTACTGCTTTATCATTTTGTACTTCAAGAAGTACATCGTCTTCGTTTACTTCATCGCCTGGTTTAATAAACCATTTTACGATTTCACCTTCGTGGATACCTTCACCGATATCTGGTAGTTTAAATTCAAATGCCACGGAATTCAGCCCCCTGATTCATATCATTATTATGGAATATGTACAAAAGAAACCAGCATGTGCTGATTTCTTTTGCACATGAAAAGCTAAAAATTAGAAGTTCATTACTTTGTTAACAGCTTCAACAATATCTTTATGGTTTGGTAACCATACGCTCTCAGCTTGAGAGAATGGGAATACTGTATCAGCAGCTGCAACACGTACAACTGGAGCTTCTAAGTTTAAGATTGCACGGTCGTTAATTTCCGCTACAACGTTAGCTGCAATACCAGCTTGTTTTTGCGCTTCTTGAACTACAACTACGCGGCCTGTTTTTTCAACAGAAGCGATGATTGTTTCGATATCTAATGGTTGAACTGTACGTAAGTCAACAACCTCTAAAGAGATACCTTCTTTTTCAAGTTCTTCAGCAGCTTTTAATGCAGCGTGAACCATAGCACCGTAAGCGATAACAGATACATCTGTACCTTCACGTTTGATATCAGCTTTGCCTAAATCAATTGTGTATTCGCCTTCTGGTACATCTTGACGGAATGAACGGTACAATTTCATATGCTCTAAGTAGATAACTGGATCGTTGTCACGAATCGCAGAGATTAAAAGACCTTTTGCATCGTATGGAGTAGATGGAATAACAACTTTTAGACCAGGTTGTTGAGCCACTAATCCTTCTAAGCTATCAGCATGTAGTTCAGGAGTATGAACACCGCCACCGAATGGAGAACGAACTGTTACTGGAGCAGTCCAACGTCCACCAGAACGGTAACGCATACGAGCTAATTGACCAGAAATTGAATCCATTACTTCATAAACGAAACCGAAGAATTGGATTTCTGGAACTGGACGGAAACCTTCTAATGCAAGTCCAACTGCAAGTCCACCAATACCAGACTCTGCAAGTGGAGTATCCATTACACGATCTTCACCGAATTCAGCTTGTAAACCTTCAGTAGCACGGAATACACCGCCGTTTACACCAACGTCTTCACCAAACACAAGTACGTTAGGGTCATTTTTCATTTCAACGCGTAAAGCATCAGTGATTGCTTGAATCATTGTCATTTGAGCCATGGCTTACTTCGACTCCTTTTCTTTGTAAATTTCATATTGTTCAGCTAAGTTGTAAGGCATTTTTTCGTACATGATTTCCATTAAATCAGTAACTTTTTGTTTTGGAGCTTGGTCAGCCTTAGCAATTGCTTGTTTGATATCTTCTTTTGCTTCTTCGATTACTTTCTCTTCAACTTCTTGAGACCATAGGCCTTTGTTTTCTAAGAATGCACGGAAGCGTACGATTGGATCTTTTTGTTCCCATTCGTTCTCGATATCTTTTGTACGGTAACGAGTTGGGTCATCACCAGCCATTGTATGTGGACCGTAACGGAATGTTAAAGTCTCGATTAAAGTAGGGCCTTCGCCATTTACTGCACGCTCACGAGCGAAAGCAGTTGCTGCGTATACAGCTAATGGATCCATACCGTCTACTTGAATTCCGTAAATACCTGCTGCTACTGCTTTTTGTGCTACAGTTTTAGCTGCAGATTGCTTTTCTACTGGAGTAGAGATTGCATAACGGTTGTTTTGTACAACGAAGATTGCTGGAGCTTTGAAAGCACCTGCAAAGTTCATACCTTCGTAGAAGTCACCTTGTGAAGCACCACCGTCACCAGTGTAAGTAATTGCAACAGATTTTTTACCACGTAGTTTCATACCTAACGCAACACCAGCAGTTTGGATGATTTGCGCACCGATAATGATTTGTGGAGCAAGTGCATTTACATTCTCAGGCATTTGGTTACCCATGAAATGTCCACGAGAGAATAAGAATGCTTGGTATAATGGTAAACCGTGCCATACTAATTGTGGCACATCACGATATCCTGGTAAGATGAAATCTTCTGCTTCAAGTGCGAAATGACTTGCTAATTGAGAAGCCTCTTGTCCAGCTGTTGGTGCGTAGAAACCTAAACGTCCTTGACGGTTTAAAGAAATAGAACGTTGATCTAGTACGCGAGTATACACCATACGGCGCATTAATTCTTTTAATTGATCATCTGATAATTCAGGCATAGCTGCTTCATTCACAACTTCGCCTTTTTCATTTAAAATTTGTAATGTCTCAAATTGAGCTGCGATAGCTTTCATTTGCTCATCAACATTAAATAGGGTCTTTTTTGTTTTAGTACCCATTCCGTTCACCTCTTCCTCTCTTGAACCATATTCTGAAACGCTTTCACTATCTATTAGCTAGACTGAAAACGCAACAATGTAAACCAACAAATTTATCTGTCGGTTGAGAATAATTTTGTGTACCTAACAATCTGTACTAATGTTTTTTCAGAAACATATTAATACAATCTTGATCACGTTTTTTAGTTTACAACTATTCTAATTACGATGTCAATTACTTTGAATACGTTTTTTTATAAATAATCTGCAGGTTTCTTCTACACAAACGTGTTTTTATTTTTCACATCTGTATTAGTAAGCATTAACCTGCTGTTATATTATTCCCTTTTTAACTTGTTTTTTCTCTTAGAATAATATGTAAACGATTTAATTCTTTTTAGTTTTTCTCTCTTCTTAACAAAAATATACAAACTCTTCTTCCTTTTATAGGTAATTACCCATACATTTCTACTCTTCCCTCCATACATTATAGTAACCGCAATATTAGCGGGAAATGATAAAGGAGGTCATCTCATGTACGGATACTCATATTGCTATCCAACTTGTTCATATCCTTCCTACGGTTATGGCGATTCTTGTGGTGGGTCTGGACGCGGCTTCGCCTTAATCGTTGTGTTGTTTATTCTTTTAATTATCGTTGGTGCTGCTTGCATTCGCTAATGTAAAATGAAACAACTATGGAAAAAAACAGACGGCTTTGCCGTCTGTTTTTTTATTACATACATAAATATTCTATAGTAAAAACGCTTTCCAAAGTGCTTCCCTACTTGTCGATGACTTTTTTCATCTCCTTTGGTAGACTAAAGAAGAAAGGAGAGATTACATATGCTTACAATGAAAGATGTCATTCGCGAAGGGGATCCTATTTTGCGAAACGTTGCAGAAGAGGTATCAATGCCGGCGAGCGAAGAAGATACAACTGCCCTTAAAGAAATGATTGAATTTGTAATCAATAGCCAAGATCCTGAAATGGCTGAAAAATATAGTTTACGCCCTGGAATCGGATTAGCTGCTCCGCAAATCGGTATTTCAAAGAAAATGATTGCAGTTCACGTAACAGATACGGACGGTACGTTATATAGTCATGCATTATTCAACCCAAAAATCATTAGTCATTCTGTTGAACGTACATTTTTACAAAGTGGGGAAGGCTGTCTATCAGTAGACCGCGAAGTACCTGGTTATGTCCCTCGTTACACAAGAATTACAGTGAAAGCAACATCTATCAACGGCGAGGAATTAAAATTACGTTTAAAAGGTTTACCAGCAATCGTATTTCAGCATGAGATTGACCATTTAAATGGTGTTATGTTCTATGACCACATTAATAAAGAAAATCCATTTGCTGCTCCTGACGATTCAAAACCTCTAGAGCGATAATAAAAAAGGCGGGAGTAATTCTTCCGCCTTTTTTATATGAAATGGGTTCCATATTCACTTATAGCAATCCAGCCCATTTTAAGCCATGATATATGCCGTCTTCACTAACATCCTTCGTCACATGATTTGCAAGTTTTTTCAAGTCTTCATGACCGTTCCCCATCACAATACCTGTCCCAACTGCTTCAATCATTTCTAAATCATTTAAGCCATCTCCAAATGCATACACTTGTTCACGGTTAAATCCTAATTTTTCAATGAATTTCTCTATTCCTTTTGCCTTCGAACCACCATTTGGAATAATATCCATTGAATATGCATGCCAGCGAATAAAATGAAAGTCTGGATACTGATTAATAAACTTTTCCTCTTCATTCACTTCACAGAAAAGAAGCGTTTGATAAATATTACGTTTCTCATAGAAATCAGGTTCATATGCCGGATGCTCAAAATTTAAGCTTCCAAAACCTTCTTTCACATAATCATGATATTCCACTGATGCTCTCATTTCTTGATGATCAAGATATACAAGTGGATATCCTTCTTGTTTTGCAAATTGAGTAAACTTATGTAAGGCAGCTGGATGTAACGGGTTATTAAATACTACCTCATCTTCAAATACAACGTACTGCCCATTAAAGCTAACATAATTGTGTATATTGAGTTCCTCACGAATATCTTCAAACATAAATGGCGCACGTCCTGTCGCAATTGCTACATGCACGCCTTTTTCTTGTAAATGTCTTACTGCATCTCGTGTAGATTGCGGAATCTTCTTATCATGATCTAATAATGTTCCATCAATATCAAAAAAGACAATTTTATCATTCATTTGTCAAAATCCTTTCTGTTACTCTATATTCCCATTTTGATTATCGCTTTTCAAATTCTAAAAAAAAGTATAACATATTAAACATCTGTGAAGAAAGCGTTCACTTTCTGACCTTATTTATGAAACCTGCATATATATATTAGTAAAAAATGTGGATACTTGTTCGTATGAATTTTCTTTTCTATTCTTTCTCATACTATACCTATAACTAACGGCTACTAATCGTTGCTATAGAATAACTTTCCCTGTATGAGAAAGGACAAGATTCAACATTCCCTGTTGTCTTCTTTCTTATATCAGAGGCGGAGTTTTCACTAGTAATATGCATGTTTAAAATAAGGAAAGGAAGGAGTAATCATGCTGAAGAAGCTGAAGAAAAAGCTCAAGCGTTATTTAAAAGGTCTAGTCCGTAAAAAGACAATCGCTTAAATTGTGCCCATTTCGGGCTTTTTCTTCATTCTCATTCGAAAAAACATGAAAATCGTGACTGTTTGCTTTATAATAAGTAACAGATAATGCAAAACATAGACAAGGAGAGGTTTTCCAAATGATTTTTAAAGTATTTTATCAAGACAAAATGACTGAGGTTCCAGTACGTGAAAATACAAAAGTTTTATATTTAGAGGCTACGTCTGAAAAGGATGTTCGTAAGAAATTAAATAAGTTCGCATATAATATCGAGTTCGTTCAGTCTGTTACTGGTGCTCATCTTGAATATGAAAAAGAAAACGCTGATTTAACATTAGCGGAAATCGTATAGTCATATGAAATTTCTAAAGAATGATCAGGCTGCCGTTTTTGCTTTAGGTGGACTTGGTGAAATCGGTAAAAATACATATGCTGTTCAATTTCAAGATGAAATTATTATTATTGATGCTGGAATTAAATTCCCAGAAGACGAACTCCTCGGAATCGATTATGTAATACCAGATTACACTTACTTTGTGCGAAACGAAGATAAAATTAAAGGATTATTCATTACACATGGTCACGAAGATCATATCGGTGGAATTCCTTACTTATTACGTCAAGTAAACATCCCGATTTATGGCGGGAAATTAGCAATTGCGCTAATCAAAAACAAATTAGAAGAGCACGGATTACTTCGTAAAGCAAAACTTTATGAAATTCAAGAAGATGATGTTATTAAATTTAAAAAGACATCTGTTTCCTTCTTCCGTACAACTCACAGTATCCCAGATTCATACGGAGTTGTTGTGAAAACACCTCAAGGACAAGTTGTTCATACTGGTGATTTCAAATTTGATTTCACACCAGTTGGTGAACCAGCTGACTTAACAAAAATGGCTGAAATCGGAAAAGACGGTGTACTTTGTCTCTTATCTGACAGTACAAACAGTGAAGTTCCAAACTTTACAATGTCTGAGCGCCGTGTTGGTGATAGTATTCAAGATATTTTCCGCAAAGTAGAAGGTCGTATTATCTTCGCAACCTTTGCATCAAATATCCATCGTCTACAACAAGTTGTTGAAGCGGCTGTTGAAAACAATCGTAAAGTTGCTGTGTTCGGTCGCAGTATGGAAGCAGCGATTGAAATCGGACAAAACCTCGGTTATATTCGCTGTCCGAAAGATACATTCATAGATACATCTCAACTAAACCGCCTACCGGCTAATAAAGTTGTTATTTTATGTACAGGTAGTCAAGGTGAACCAATGGCAGCACTTTCACGTATTGCTAATGGTACTCATCGTCAAATTCAAATCATTCCTGGCGACACAGTTGTTTTCTCTTCTTCACCAATCCCTGGTAACACAATTAGTGTAAGCCGTACAATTAACATGTTGTATCGTGCTGGTGCTGATGTAATCCACGGAAAACTGTCAAACATTCATACAAGTGGACACGGTGGACAAGAAGAACAAAAACTAATGCTTCGTCTAATTAAACCGAAGTATTTCATGCCAATTCATGGTGAATATCGTATGCAACGTATGCATATGAAGTTAGCAAATGATTGTGGTATTCCAGAAGAAAACTGTTTCATCATGGATAATGGAGATGTTCTTGCTCTTCGTTCAGATGAAGCAAGCGTAGCTGGTAAAATACCATCCGGATCTGTCTATATTGACGGAAATGGTATTGGAGATATCGGTAATATCGTATTACGCGATCGTCGTATTCTTTCTGAAGAAGGACTTGTTATTGTAGTTGTAAGCATTGATATGAAAGAGTTTAAAGTTGCAGCAGGACCTGATATTATCTCACGTGGTTTCGTGTATATGCGCGAAAGTAGTGATTTAATTAATGATGCTCAAACATTAATTACAACTCATTTAGAAAAAGTAATGGAGCGTAAAACAACACAATGGTCTGAAATTAAAAATGAAATTACAGACACATTAGCACCATTCCTATATGAAAAAACGAAACGTCGCCCAATGATTTTACCAATCATTATGGAAATATAAGAAAAAGGACAATACCTTCATGGTATTGTCCTTTTCTCTTATCTTAAAAAGTGTTTAAAACGATCTACTTCATCGTCATGACCAATTACAATTAATATATCTCCCGCTTGAATATTTTCCGTAGCTCGAGGAGATACAATAACTTCTTTACCACGTTTAATCGCTACAATATTCAATCCAAACTTCGCACGAATATCTAATTCGATTAAAGAATGACCATCAATTTTTTTATTTGCAATAATCTCTACAATACTATGCTCATCTGAAAGCTCAAGATAGTCTAATACATTACTTGATGCAATATTATTAGCAATCCTTTTTCCCATATCACGCTCTGGGTGCACAATGTGATCTGCCCCTATTTTACTTAACACTTTTTCATGGTAATCATTTTGAGCTTTTACAGTAATATTTTTTACACCTAACTCTTTCAGAATTAATGTTGTTAAAATACTTGAATTTAAATTGTCTCCAATAGCAACGACTACATGGTCAAAATTACGAATACCAAGACTTTTTAATACCATCTCATCTGTCGAATCTGCAATTACAGCATGTGAAGCTATATTTGCAAACTCATTAATTTTATCCTCATCTGAATCAATTGCCATTACTTCCATACCTAATTGAGCAAGTTCTCGGCAAATACTTCCACCAAAACGTCCAAGCCCAATGACAGCAAATTCTTTCTCTTTTTCACCCACAGGAATTCCTCCAATAACATCGAATACTATGTATTTTTATTGTAACATACTTTAGATTTGCTACAAAAACCTGTATATCATTCTTATTTTTGTTTTTGCATATAAAAATACTGTTGTAAATAAAATGCTATACTGAAAATTAACATACCAAATACAAATATATTTCCAAATGAACTAAATGTTTCAAAAACGAATAATAACGTTTCTTGTCCGAAGAAAGCAAATAATAATTGTGTAAATGCGAATAGTAATGCCAATATATAATGATGTTGATGGAATAAATAATGTGTTGCGCCTAAAAAAGCGATAAACGAAATGATGAAAATCCACCAATTTTCTAAAAATAGTTGCCAATTAGTAAATTGATATCCATTTACTAATATCGCAATAATCCCTATAACCGCCATCGTTGGCACACTCCAAAATAATGCTCGTCCTCTAAAGAAGAGAGTTCCTTTAACATCACCTTTTTCATGTGCAATGTATGTTAGTACTACCGTACTTATATACAAAACTGAAAGAATTGTTAAAACGATAATAAGCCAAAAATGCAATTGATAATACTCATGCTCTATGTTTGTCACAATAGCCGCTAACATACACGGGATTAGCATTCCAGTCCAACCATCTACTTTTCTTTCATTCCAAAACACCGTGTTACCAATCCGTATTCCTAACAACATAAAAATAATGATACCTAGTACAAATAATGTCGTTTTATTCCCTACTAAACTCGTTGAGAAAGCAATCAATCCAATAAATAAAAAAAGCACAAACCCATTCATAATTTCTAATACAGGTGATAAATATCTCTTCACCCATTTATATGTTTCGTCATATTCATGATTATCTACTAAACGGTAGGCATAAAAACTTATCCCAAAATACACCGCCGCAATAATTACATACGCATATAAGACGAAACACAAGATTGCACTGCTAATTTGCACGTAATTCCCCACCCTTTTTTCTATGTTTCACATTGATTTTACACACTTTTTACACGAAATGTAAACATATATAAGCTAGTTAACTAACCATCTTCTCAATAAGCGATAATGAATAATGAGCAGCGGCTCAAAACCACTGCTCATTACTTTATCCATTTGTATGCCGATGAATATCCAAAACAAATATAAAAGATGTTTCCATCTTGGAACTAACAAGTACCCACTTTAAATTTTTGCAAATTTGGCGAGCAAGTTTACTTTCTAGTCCCTTTCCACTTCACATATTGATCTAAAAATGCGATAGCTTTCTCAATAGCCTCTTCATCTGGTTTTAATTTTGCATGGTGTAAACCATATTCTGAATTTACCCCAAGCCAAAACATAAATCCAGGAATCTCTTGAAGCATATAACCAAAATCTTCTCCTGTCATTGCCTCAGTACATGTAATTACATTCATATCAGTTTGTTCACTTACAAACTGCATAAACTCTCTCGTTAATGCTTCATGGTTATATACTTGATGATACATCGCCCCGTAGTCAATGGCGGCTTCACATTGAAAGGAAGCTTCTATACCTGCAACAATTGCCTCAATCCTACTTTTAACACGACTCATTGATTCCACTGATAACGTTCGGATCGTTCCTTCTAACCGAGACTTTTCTGCTATGATATTTTGAACTGTACCACCTGTTATTTTTCCGATTGTAATTACTGCACTATCAAGAGGATTCACATTACGACTAATAACGGATTGAAGTTGTGTAACAAGGTGACTTGCTGCAACAATCATATCATTTGCAGTATGCGGGTAGGCTGCATGTCCACCTTTCCCCTTTAAATCAACATATAACTCTGATGTATTCGCAAATAATAGCCCCTCTTTTGTTGCAATTGTTCCTACAGCATATTCAGGTGCAATATGAAGGCCAAGAATTATATTCGGCTTCCATTCTTTTAACTCTTCACTCTCTAACATAGGAAGAGCCCCTCCTGGACCTTCTTCAGCTGGTTGGAATAGAAACACAAGGTCATCATCTATTCGCTCTGTTACAGCTGCTGTTAGAAGGCCTAAACCGATTGTTGTATGTAAATCATGTCCACATGCATGCATCATTCCTTCATGAATAGAAGCGAATTCATATCCAGTTTCTTCGGTAATTGGTAAACCGTCTATATCTGCACGATAACCAATAATTTTTTCTGGATTCTTTCCATTTACTTTAACAATGACACCCGTTTTCCATACTTTCACTTCCACATACTCATTCGAAAGCGTTCCTATGTAATCTAAAATATACTGTTGTGTTTTCCACTCTTTAAATCCAATTTCCGGTATTTTGTGTAAGTCTCTACGTATTTGAATGAATTTGCTTACTGCCATTTTTGCACCTCTATCTATAAAAAGCGTAAGAGCCAGTTATGCTCTTACGCTTTTTTTGTTTTTATTTCTCTGGGTTTAATTGACGAAGCTCTTGTTTAATTTCAGTTTTTGCTTTTGTCTTCTCATCAATCTCTTTAATTACACGTGCTGGAGTACCCGCAACAACTGTATATGGAGGCACATCTTCTGTTACAACAGCGCCTGCTGCTACAACTGCACCTTTACCTACTGTAACGCCTTCTAACACAACTACGTTAGCACCAATTACAACATCATCTTCAACAATAACTGGTTTTGCTGACGGCGGCTCAATAACACCTGCAAGTACTGCACCCGCACCTACGTGACAGTTCTTACCAACTGTTGCACGTCCACCAAGTACCGCGTTCATGTCAATCATAGTACCTTCACCAATTACAGCACCGATATTAATTGTTGCATTCATCATAATAACAGCGTTGTCGCCGATTTCAACGTGGTCACGAATAATCGCGCCTGGCTCAATACGAGCTTTAATACCTTTTAAATCAAGCATTGGAATCGCAGAATTACGACGGTCATTTTCAACAACGTAATCAACAATGTGCTTGCTATTTTCATCAAGAATTGTCTTAATATCAGACCATTCTCCAAATAATACACCAGACTTTTTATTTACAAATGCTTGTACCGTTTCAGGGAATGTTACTTCTTTTAAATCCCCTTTTATGTATACCTTTACAGGAGTTTTCTTTTCACTTTTTTGAATAAACGAAATAATTTCGTTAGCGTCCATCATTTTCATTCTTGTTGCCTCCTAAATCCATTTATAATGTTACTCTACCAAACGATAGAGCGAGTAGCAAGATAATAATCCTATTTTTCCATTTGAATTTCTTCTATAATTTCTAAAAACGCCCGTACTTGCTTCAATTGTCTGGCCGATTCACTCGTCAATAACCATGTTTCTCTCGTTAATTGAACAGGTGTTTTATACATATTTTCCTGTACTTCTTTTAAAACAGTAGAAGGTAAAAGAGCATAACCTATACCATTTAAAACGAGTTGTTTGCAAGTCTCAATTTGATCAACCACAATTGTTCTCTTAGGCGGATTAGAAAATAAACCATACCACCAATTTTGTATTTGTCCATAATAAGTCGAATCACTTTTAAATTGAATAAATGGTCTATTTGTTTCTTTTAACATCGAAATATCTTTTATTTCTTTGTCCACTAAATAAAGTTCATCTTCAAATAATTGTTGTTTCTGACCTTTATATTCTTGTGTGCCTCTCAATATAGCAACATGAACGTCCCCTTCATAAAATTGCTTTTGCACTTCACTACTCCAGCCAGTAAACAGCGATATTTTCACAGAAGGGTATTTATGTACAAACTTCTTCAAAACGGGCGGAAGCCAATATTGACCAATAACTGATGCAACAGCTATTTTTAACGTTCCGTGAGTTTCTGTTCTAAAAACAGCTAGCTCACTTTTAATATCCTCTTCTTTTTGTAGCATCTCTTTTGCATAATTTGCGACTTTTTCCCCTTCAGGTGTAATTGTCAATCCTTTTTGTGAGCGAATAAAAAACTTCATTCCCCATTGCTTCTCCATAGATTGTAATCGTTGACTAAGCGCAGGTTGTGAAACAAATAAACGTTCCGCCGCTTTTCTCATATTTGATTCCTGAGCTAACACAACCATCATTTGAAAATCATCAATTTGCAACTTTCTCCCTCTTTCCTTAGCTTCCATACACCTTATCTCAATAAGCTTTTCATCCTTAATTTAACTATATACTCTTATATTTTTTATCTTTTTAAATATAATACATACACAACTGATATGCACGAAAAAAAGTGACTTCTCCGCTTCTATGAAGTCACTTTTCTCACATTATCGATTATGTTGTCTTACTTTTTTATTCAACAATTTTAAAATAGCTCGACGTGTTAAAATCCCCTCAAAATATCCCTCTTCATTAACAGCGCAAATAAAAGGATGATCAATTGTCATTTCTAAAGCTTTCGCAAATGAATCTTCTAACTTAAGAACCGGAATGTCTTCCTTCATCACCTGTTCTACTTTCATTTCGTCAAGTCTTTCAAACTCAATGCGCTCTAGCCCTAACATACCGTCTAAAATCATAGCAGTACTAATTAACCCGTGCAATTTATACATCGGGTCTAAAACAGGTATCGCCGAATATCCAGATTTCACAAGAACGAGTAAAGCATGCTCTAAACCATTCCCCATTTGGACATGTGCTACTTTTTCTGATGAAATCATTAAATCTTTCACAAAAATTTGTTGAAACTCGTCTTTCGGAATACTAATCATGTTACATCCCCCATCTTCCCTTTTTCCTACTTTTAATCACCGACTCTATTCACATTTTATGATAGCGTTTTCATATTATTATTTTGTCCTTACTTTATTTCAATAAAAACAAAATTACACAGCTATTTTAGCATACAACACAAAAAAAGACTACCATTCCGGTAGCGCTTAATACCCCTTATTTTTTAATCTGTAAAATAACCTTGTAATTTTTTTATATTGCGTCACATCTGTCCGTTTTAAACCATTCTCAATATCTGTAAGTTCCACAGCTAAAATTTCACTCGCATAATTTTGCTGAAATAAAATATCTAGTAACAAACTCTCTTCTTCTTCTGTTAAAACAACTTCCCTTTTCATATACCCCTCTCCTTATACTCGCATCGTTACTCTTATTATATAAAATTTCCAGCCTATTTAATAGATGTAATATTCAGTTTTTAGTGAAAGATATATAAAAATTGTTTTTTATTTCGTATATCGATTTGCATAACTAAACGCCGCATAAGCATCTGGCTTAATTTTTGCAGTTAATCCCATCGCTTGAATTTTCGCTGTCATATCTAGAATAAATTCTTTTGTTAAACCATCATTTCCGATATCCAAGTGAATTTCCATTATAAATCCAGCCCCATCTTGAGCATATGGATGCAATAAATCCCATATTGTTTGTATATGTTTTGGAGTAAATAGGCATGCGATTTCTTGGCTAAACTGCGTCTCTAAATATATTTTCTCACGTAAAGTTGCTGGCTTATCTTTCACTGATTTATGGTGTAAACACCCCCAGGCACCTTTTCCAACGCGATGAATATGAATTGCCGTAATAAACCTCGTATCCTTTTGATGTGCCTGTGAGTCTGTCCCAATAGATAAGCGATACAAATTTCGTGGATCCTTTTCAATGAAGCTACAAATACGGCTAAAGACCATATCAAAATTTAAATGTCTCTCTGAAACATTATAAAATGTATGTTCACCGGCCACATAGTCACGTCCTTTCAATTAGACAGACTTTTCGTATTCTCATTGTATGGGACAAAAATAAAAATTATAACTTCCTATCCTTTATTCGTTTCAATATTTCGAATTACATACTGGCAAACTTGGCACGTATAAATTACATTTTGATTCGATTGAGCCGTTAATACATGAATAATCTCAGCAGAATTGTGACATTTAGGACAAATCACAACTGGTAAACGTTCCATACAACACACCTCCTCGTTATCTTTATCACGCTTTTGCTATCTGTAAACAACTAATTGGTGATGGCTAATAATCAGTATAGGACGAAGAATCCCTACTGATTACAATGTTACTTTATTACCATTGTAGGAAAAATGAAAAATCCCTATACATATATGCTAAAAAGTAATAGAACTAAAAAAGGTGTTGCCATATGGCAACACCTTTTTTATATGTATCAAGAAATGATATCGTAAATCTCAATTGCAACCATGTCGATATTATCGAATTGATACACTTGAGGTTTTTCACCTTGTTGATACACTTCTAACTCATACATTTCACTTTTATCGAAAAATTTCACGCTACATTTGCGCTCACCGTTCACTTCAAAATAGCGTTGTGCTACTTCACCGCTTTCAGCTTGTTCTTGTAGACTAACAAGTCGAGTTAAAATTCCTTGGAGTAGAGACATGAAATCTCTCCTTTCTCTGATCTTCCTACCAATAGGTTTTACAGCTATACTCATTCTATCCGTCATAACAGAAAAAATGTTCCACAGTCTAGGATAAAGGTTATTGGCCAGAAACTCAACTAAAAATTTGTCGAAATGCGAAGGAAAAAACAGAAAGAACATCTTTTCCCTTCTTTATTGCGATTTTTATACTGGAAGAATATAATAAAAAACAGAAAAAAGGAGGAATTACAATGAAAAAAATTGAGGTTTACACACAACCTGATTGTCCGCCATGTGTCATTGTGAAAGAATTTTTAAAGCATAATAACGTTGTATATGAAGAATTTGACGTAAAAAAAGACGCTGCTGCACGCAATCGTCTTTTATATGACTATGATTCATATTCAACTCCAACAGTTGTAATTGATGGAGAAGTTGTTGCTGGTTTTCAAATTGAAAAATTACAACAGCTACTCAATATTGAATAAGAATAGGTGAAGGCCTATTCTTATTCAATATTTGTGGGTAGTAATAGCCCAATTGGTGCAGGCTATTACTCAGTTAGAAGTGAATATCCCCCACCAATTAAAATTTTACTTTATAATTGTTGTAATCTTTTTATTTCAGTTAAAAGTTCTTGACTTTCATGATATCCAGCCATTTTCCATTTCCCTTGATCTCTTTGCAATGTTACAATTTGATATTGTCCACTTTTTGCCCGCTCATATACATATAAAATTTTATGCTCTTCATCATATGACATTTTCGTTTCTGAATGAAAAGAAAACGGTGCTTCTTTTGCCGGAAGTAAATATTCACCACTTTGTTTATCACTTCTACTATTTTCATCTGTAAATACTTGAAGGAAATTCTCTGTAAAATATGGTGATAACGTTTCTATCATCTTATTCATCGGCAAATGCTTCCCACGAATTGAGAATTGGGTTTCATAGCCTTTTTGTATCGTTGTAAACACTTCTTTCTGATCGATTTTCACTTCCTCTTTACCTAAAACAGTTGTGACACTATAACCAACTAGAAAGGCAACGCATACAAATAGAACTAACCATATTCCATATTTCCTCATTTTTTCACCTTCCTTTTAAGAGAACTTGTCTTTGTAGTATTCATTGTAACAATGATTATGCCAAGAAAGGGCTGGTTTCGTTCGTAAAATCTTTACAACGATAGACAGCATTTTCATCACCATTTTCACTATTACCAATTTATGATAAAAACAAACAAAAAATGCACGAATCTCTTCGTGCATTAAAATAAAACATCTTCTTCATATAAATATTCATACGATAAATCTATAAATAAAAAGTTTTCATCATCAATTGGGAAAGAAAATGTTCGTACCATCTCACCGGTTTCAATATCAGCATATAAATCTGAAAGTCTTGCCTTATTCTCAAAACGCATTTTCATAATATTTTCTAGAAAATACGGACGCCAACTCCAGTTTTTCATATAATACTCGGGCATCACAATCCATTCCCCATCTTTTTTCATAACGTTTCCTGATTGTTGGAAACCATCTTCGTTACAAATAAATATGCGGAAACTATACTGTGATACACTTTGGCTAAATTGTAATAACCAATCATTTATATCTTCATTCTTTTTCTGTTTGGCTAGAACATCACCAATTCGATCACGTAACATTTCTGTTAAATTATAAATTTTTTGTAATTTCTTCTTCTCATGTTGAATAAATTGATGACACTCATTACCAAGTCGTTCTTTCAAAACGTTCGTTTCAATAAAATCAGGTAAGCACTCTTTCAAATAATTCCCTTGATAATATCTACCACCGTTTTTCCAAGCATATTGTAGTTGATAAAAAGCATCTATCTCTTCATACAACAATGTCGCACCAATTCTTCTAGCAAGTAATGATAAAGAATATAAAATATCTTGATAAGATTGTAAAAGTGCAGTTTGCCTTAAGTTTGTTAAATCTACTTTTAAAATATCTGGCGCTAACACGCTAATACGTTCTAAATTACTTGTACCCGTTCCGACTTTATTAATCGAAATTTGAATACCATATGTACGATAATACATAAGCAAATGATTAAATTGCTCTATATCTTCTTTGCATTCATGTTCTGTAATTTCTAAAACAATGTGTTTCAAATTTAAACCTTGCTCTTCATACATCAATAAAAGTTGAAGTAAACTTTCATCATCATCGTTCATTAATACGTTAGCATTCCGATGTATAAATAATAATAGTTTTTGATCACTTTCTAAATAACGATTTAAAGCTTTTTCTACTATAATATTGTCCGCTTCCAGTTGAAACTCACTTGGAATAGAATCATCATGAAAGAAAGAAGCTAAACTTTGTATGCCCTCTTCTGTTTGAATACGTCCTACTACTTCATATCCGATTACAGTATGCTCATCAGCACTAAAAATAGCTTGATAATAAGGAAGGACTTTATCCAAGTTACTCATTACATCTAATGCATCTATCAACGTGCTTCCCTCCCTTTACTTTTCAAAAATTATAACATGATATTTACGGAAAAATAATAAAAAATCCCTTCAGTTTTCCTGAAGGGATTAGAGGGGTAAAATGCTAAGGGGAATTAGCAATTCTACTATGAAGAAAAAAGAGGTCTTAAATATAACGTATATATGACCTCTTGTAAACACCTTTCTTTCATATGTCACAATTCCGTCACATTTAACCGTAGAAAAATGAATCAACATTCATTTTCTCATCCCTTTTAAAATGGATATTGATGTAAATGTTGTCCTCCATCCATTGTCATGCAAGTTCCATTTATGTACGCAGCTTCATCTGAACATAAATAATAAGCTAAACCTGCGATTTCTTCTGGCGTACCCAGCCTTCCAAGCGGAACACTTTGTATCGTACGCTTAGCCATTTCTTCTGAAATCCATAATTTATCAGCACCGCCCGTACGTTCAATTGGTCCTGGTGCGATAGCATTTACTCGTATTCCATATTTACGTCCCCACTCAACAGCAAGCGTCTTCGTCATTGCTAATACTCCAGCCTTCGCTGCAGCCGAATGAATAACTCCTGGACCTGCATCCCATGCATATGTTGCTACCATGTTAATGATATTCCCTTTTATCCCTTTTTCAATCCAATATTTTCCGACAGCCTGGCTACAGTAAAATGTACCATTTAACACAATATTAATGACCGAATTCCAGCCATTTACGGATAAATCTTCTGCTGGACAAATAAAGTTTCCAGCTGCATTATTTATTAAAATATCAATTCGGCCAAACTTCTCATCAATCTGTTCAATCATTTTCTGAATATCGTCCGTACTCCTTACATCCATTTGTACAGGTAATATTTGTCCTGGAAATTGTTCAATTTCCAACTTTGTTTCCTCTAGTTTTTCCTTTGTACGTCCTGTAATAACAACTCGTGCCCCTTCTTTTGCAAAACGAATTGCCATTCCTTTTCCCATTCCGCTTGATCCACCTGTTATAATAACTACCTTTTCTTTCACATACATCCCCTCCAAAAAATGAATACACATTCATTTTATCATTTTATTTGATAGAAATCTTTATATTTTTAAACTTTTCTGATATTTTAACGTAAAGAGGTTTCTTTTCATTTGTTTATTTCGTAATCTATACTACTTTTTTATTATTTAAAATATATTTTAAATAAACTGAAAGGAGATTTGAGTAACCTGCAAATGTAACAAACATATGTAATATAAGTCAAATAGGTATACTCATATTTTTATGAAGAAAATTACAAGAAGAGATTTTTTAAAAGTTGGCATGCGCACTTGTCTATATTCATTTATAACCACTAGTATCGGATACTATTACGCTAAATATATTGAGCCTCATTTACTCGCTTTGACAGAACATACACTTACATCACAGCTCATACCAAAAAGTTTTCATGGTATGAAGATTCTTCAATTTAGCGATTTACATCTTGGATACTATTTCTCTCTCCAACATTTATCTCAAATCGTTTCTAAAATTAATGATGTAAAGCCAGATATTGTTCTTTTTACTGGTGATCTCATTGATAATTATCAAACATATACTGACACTCCTTTCGTTGCATCTATTTTAAAAAATATACAAGCACCCTTCGGTAAATTTTCTATTTATGGTAACCACGATCACGGTGGATATGGGACGGAATACTACGAGCACATCATGCGTGAATCTGGATTTGAACTATTACTAAATAGCGAAAAGAAAATTCGTCTACTGGATAATAGTGAAATCTCCATTTTCGGGCTCGATGATATACTACTAGGTAAACCAAAAATAGAGGCGACACTACAGCACGCAAGGGAACACACTTATAACATTGTTCTTGTTCACGAGCCAGATATTGCACCTCAAATAGCGAAGTATCCAGTTAACTTGCAACTTTCTGGTCATAGCCATGGCGGACAAGTACAAATTCCTTTTGTAGGCGCTATTATTACCCCATCACTTGCTAAAAACTATGTTGAGGGCTTCTATACGATTCAAGATTTAGCTCTCTATGTCAATCGAGGCCTTGGAAGAACACGTGTCCCATTCCGATTTATGTCAAAACCTGAAATTACGATTTTCACGCTCCAACATTCGCAATAATTCGCCTATTTTCTTACATATCCTTTCTTGTACGCGCTCATCCACGTTTCATTTACCATATGATAAAAGTGAGTCCAATAAAGGAGGTTTGTTCATGTATCCATATTATCAACCAATCCCAGTCCGTTCAGCACCTATTGGTCCAGTAGGCGACTCACGCTTCTTTCCGTTTTTTGGCGTCCCATTTCTAGCTGGCATTGCTGGTGGACTGCTCGGCGGAGCATTGGCTTTCGGTCCTAGACCGTATTACCCACCATATCCACCACCTTTCCCACCGCCAACACCTTTCCCTTGTTATGGTGGACCTTGTCAACAACCATACTATTATTAATGTACTGTAACAATTCTACCAATGTTATTCCCTCTCTTGACTAATCTATAATCTATTAACATGCTTACAATAAAAACTATTCTCTCTACAGATTCTTCTATTTAGAGAACGTATAATAAGTAGAGAACAAAGTAAAAAAACCTCTTTTTTTAAGAGGTTTTTTTCTTTGTTCTCATTATTCAGCATCCGTGTTTTGATACGCCATCTTAAACAACTTCACTTGGCTATCAATTTCTTCTGTACTACTATTAATAACATAATAATAATCACCAGTTTTATTTTGTTCACGCGTTTTCACATTATCAGCTAATGTAAGCTGTAAAATCGCCTTAATTCTCGCCTTCATTTCAATATCTAATATCGGGAAAGATATTTCTACTCGCTTTTCCATATTTCGCGTCATCCAATCAGCTGAAGATAAATATATCTTTTCCTCTCCATTATGATGGAAATAATAAATTCGGCTATGTTCTAAATATCTCCCGACAACACTAACTACCCGAATATTTTCACTTACATTTGGAATACCAGGCCTTAAACAACATGTTCCTCGAACGATGAGCTCTACCTTCACTCCAGCTTGTGATGCTTCATACATTTTTTTTATTAATGGCTTATCTGTTAATGAATTCATCTTAGCAATAATATATCCATTTCCATATTGCCTATGATAACGAATTTCTTCATCTATTAAATCCATAAATTGCTCTCTTATATCAAATGGTGCAACCGATAAATGATGAAAATGTGGCTTTGTTGTATAACCACTCAAATAATTAAAGAAATTTGTTGCATCGACCCCAAAGTCTTTTCGTGATGTAATATACCCGAAATCAGTATATAACTTTGCTGTTGCGTCATTATAATTCCCAGTCCCAAGATGTACGAACCTTTCAATTTTTCCGTTTTTTCTTCTTACAACTAGTGTAATTTTACTATGTGTTTTCAAATGACTTACACCGTAAATAACGTGACAGCCTGCCTTTTCTAATTCTTTAGCCCAATGCACATTATTTTCTTCATCGAATCTTGCCTTTAACTCAACTAATACCGTCACTTGCTTTCCTTTTTCAGCCGCTACTTTTAGCGCCTGAATAATCGGCGAATCCCCACTTACTCGATATAATGTTTGTTTGATCGCAAGTACATTCGGATCGTCTGCCGCATCACGGACAAAATCAACTACTGGCTGAAACGATTCAAAGGGATGATGTAATAAAATATCATGCTCAATTGCTTTTTCAAATACATCTTCCGCATCCCCTAAGTCTTGAGGTCTTTGCGGAATAAGAGCCGGATATACTAAATGTTCATATAAAGGAGCTAGTTTTTTATATAAAGAAAATAGACATGTTAAATCTAGCGGTCCATCCATTATATACACATCTTCATCTTTTACTTCCAACACCTCATATAATAATGCTAATACTCTTTCATCAATATGCTCTTTGCCAACTTCTAAACGTACAGCAGCTCCCCACTTACGCTTCTTTAATTCTTTTTCAATTACCTTTAATAAATCCCTCGCACCTTCTTCATGAATTGTTAAATCCGCATTGCGTGTAATACGGAAACGAGTAACAGATGATACATTATATCCTGTAAATAATTTATGAGTAAAACCACTAATTACATCTTCTAATAAAATAAATTTATGCTTTTGTCCTTCACTCGGTAAAAATATGAAACGTTCAAGTAATGAAGGAACTTGTACAATTCCTAACTTTGTACGGTTTTCCTCCTCCACTTGTTTCTCATCATATAAAAGAGTAGCTAAATTCAAACTTTTATTTAATAACATTGGAAATGGACGATATGCATCTATAGCTACAGGTGTTAAGACTGGGAAAATTTGCTCATCAAAATACTCTTCTATAAATTCTCTCTGTTCCTTCGTCAAATCATGGAATGTTAAACGCTCAATTCCTTCTATCTCCAGCGCTGGTAACACATAATTTTTAAACGTATTATATTGTACAGTCATTAATTCATGGGCCTTTATCGCAATTTTGTTTAATTGCTTTTTTGGTGTTAAGCCAGCCTTATTTTCTGGTTGGTTAAACCCAGCACTCACTTGATCCTTCAATCCTGCCACGCGTACCATAAAGAATTCATCTAAATTTGAGCTGAAAATGCTAATAAACTTTAATCTTTCCAAGAGCGGATTCGTTTCATCCTGTGCTTCTTGCAGTACACGTTCATTAAATGCTAACCAACTTAATTCTCGATTATTGTAATAAGCTGTATCATTTAAATTAACTATATTCCCCTTCAACATTTCCATCCTCTTCACACTTCCCTTGAAACTTTTTTACTATAATTTAGTTACTTTCATTTTAGCAAATTACAATATTCCAAAGTGTTAATTTTTTGTAAAGACATCCGTACAACCTAACAGTTTGATTCGAAGGATAAGTGAATAGTCGTTTTCAACACTCTTTCCAGCTGCTTTTTTTGCTTTTCAGCTTGCACTTTTTCCGCTAATACCGATTGCTCACATACAATTGTAAATGTTAATCCCTCTTTACTATCTGTTATAGATATCGATTCAACAAGCGATCTTTGCCTTATATTTAGAGCTGCTGAAAATTGTAAAACAGCCCCTAATAGACGAATTTTTTTTTGTTCATTTTTATCGAACCATCCTTCAAATGGGGACAAGTGTTGTTTAAATAACATTTTTGATTTATAAGACGCAATAAGCGCTAATCTAACTCGCTCTTTATGCATCATGCCATCGATTGTTTTATTCGCTAATAAATAAAACGTATGTAAGCGGCTCGCTTCTTCGTCTATATATTTACCTATATTAAATACTTTCGCCGCTTGATGGAATACTTCCCAGTCTTTTTCTGACATAGAAATTAGCCCTGTTTCCTCAAGCTGTTGACAAATCAATCTTCCATGTTTAATAAGCTGAATTACAAATTCCATATCCATTTCATATTCATGTGATAATAAATGCAGACTTTCTTCGACTACGTTCGGATAATATGAAATCCCCAAATCTTTTGTCAACTCTTCATAGAAAACACCTTCTCGTAACCCTTTTCTACTTAATACAAATGCCGGTGCCTCTATAACGTTAACAAGCGTATGAAAAACTTCGACTGCTGGAATAATTGTATCTGCTCGATCTTTTGCCAATCCTTCCAATTTTTGAAGTTCTATGAACGACAATGCTTCCAATTCTTCTTTCACATTTTTAATATCTTCTTCTTTCATTTTATATAAATGTACCCCTGCTATAGGATAACAAATTAAATTTTGATGGATTTTCACTAAGTTCCTCGCACTACCACCAATTGCAATAAGAGGCAATTTCTTATCAATTAACCATGGTAATGTTCGAAATTGATATTCTAAGTACGTTTGAATCTTTTCTAACTCGTCTTCAGTAGGTATATCATCTTTAATAAATTGTTGCTTTAAAGAAAGTGCTCCAAAAGGAAAGCTATGGTACTCTAAAATTTCTCTATTTCGAAAGTATGTAACTTCCGTACTTCCTCCACCAATATCTACTGTAACTCCTTCAGAGAACGAAGTTGAATTCATAACTGCTAAATAGCCGTAACGTGCTTCCTCATATTCTGATAATACTCTAAGAGTAAAGTCTGTTTCTCCTTCAACAAGCTTTTTAATAGCCTCTTGATTCTCAGCCTGTCTAATTGTTGCTGTTGCAACACAAAGTACATGATGCAACTGGTGGAATCGTGTACTTTCTTGAAATTGAAATAATGTTTGTAGCAATACCTCTATTCCTTCTTCAATCAACACACCATCGATTAAGTAATTCCTTAACCGAGCAACTACTTTCGTATTTTCAATCTCCTTATAAAAACCACCGTTTTGCTTTTCATAAATAACTAAACGCATTGTATTAGATCCAATATCTATAATGGCATATTGCTGTTTTAATATTTCTTTCAAACTTCTCACTCTTTCATTATCAAATTTCTAAAGCACATTCTATTACTATTATACAAAATAGTTGTTTTTTGTAACAATATTGCTTTAATATTGAAAATATATACAATCACTTTTTGCATATAATAAAAATCTATTTTATTTATGTTATAATAATGAAAAATTGAAAGGAGATTCCATATGAAACCTTCACAACCACAATCTCAATTACAAAACCAACATTCTATTAATCGACTAGCCCAATCTATTTTCGTTGTGAATCGTCATGCTAAAGCTGCAACTAACCCGAAGTATTTATATTGGTTAAAAAAGACGGCTTTAGAACGCTTAATTGCTGAAAAAAAAGCTATTAAAGAAGGATTACATTTTTCTAGAAATCCACGCTTTAGCCAACAACAATCGGATGTTCTTATCCGTTTAGGTGATTATTTTTTCCATATTCCTCCTACAAAAGAAGATTTTCGAATCCTACCACATCTTGGTCATCTTGAATCCTCCTATCGAAACCCGAAAACAAACTTATCTTTAACAGTAGCAAAAAAGACACTTCAAGATTATATTGGTCCTGAAGCACTGAAACAAGAGAAAAAATTAAGTGAACCTGTCCCATGGTATAGTCGTACTTATACAAAAAAATAAAACAGTTTGGCCAATTGTAGGCCAAACTGTTTTATTTTTTCTCTTCTTTAATTTTAATATTTGCTTGTTTATAAAAAGCTATTTTTTCTGTATTATAAGTTTTCGTAAATTCATTAAACTTGTCTTTTTCTGATTCAATATCTTTATAAGATTGATTTACTACTTTTACTTTTTCACTAATATCTTTTAATTTTGTACCTTTATCTTGTAGCATTGTATATAATTCTTTTTCTTGTTTTAACGATTTACTATAGCTATCATACATTTTGTTAAACGAGTCATGACGTTTCTCATACGTGCTTTTCACTTTATCCGCTTGATCTTTCAATTTCTTATCTTCAATTTTCTTCACATACTTATCTGCTGATTTCACTTCTTCTTGTGCCTTATTTAAAGATTCTTTTTCTTTTGTAAGCACTTTTTCTCGTTCATCTGTATTTTTCACTGCTTGATTCAGTTTTTCCTTAACAGTTTGATTATTATCTTTTCCCTCTTGAACAATCTGGTTATATAATTCTTGTCCCTCTTTCTCTAAAGTTTCAAGTTTTTTTGCATCTTCAAACATTGTTTTTTCTTGCTTTGCAGCATTTTCAAACGAAACATATAATTCCTCTTCTGGTTTCGGCCCAAAACAACCGGCTAATAAAGTCATTGATAATGCAGTTACAATTGCTAATTTACTATACTTCAACATCTTTTCCTCCTACTTATATACGATCATCGTGTAAAAAGCTATGAAAATTATATACCCTTCTATAAACTCCACACTCGCACCTTTTTTACGAAAATCATTGATATTATTTATTAATACTTGTCAAATTGTATTGCTTGAAATTACATTTTACGTCTTTGAACTCAATAGCAATTTCGTATCCATCTTTACATATACTTTTACTTGGCACTTTTTAAAACTTGTTCATACTATGTATTACATAAAAGTACAACGGAATTCATCACAGCCATAATAATTTGAAGAACAACAGTAATAATTCACCTGATAAAAGATGTTCGTTGTTCTCTCACGTCTATCATTCTATCATTCCCTTTCCGCTTTCTATCAAATAATTTCTTTGTTCATTTTACACAGTTTAAATGCTACCTTGCAACAACTTACAATTATTCTTATTATCCCCTAAAAAGGAAAAGTGTAGAGCATGCTTTCCTCTACACTTTTAAAATGAAACACATTGTGCAAAATGCATTGACACATCCATCATAATTATATGCTTATTCCATATATTTTTAAAGACTTTTATTACAATAAAAGTTCTTTTTGTAATAAAAGTCAAAAAAATGTTACATTTAAAACTTCTTCATATCATATTTCTTCAAATCAAAGTTTCACTCATTTTCTTACAAATCCCTATGTTGGTACAATTGATTTTGTGCCTTTCTTAACAATTCTTCAAAAGTTTTTCCTTCTATTGGATAACTAGCAGCTCCAAATAATAAGGTTATACTTAACAAGCCATTTTCTATTTCGCTTTCAATACTTCTCATTAATCGGTTTGTTATTGTCGACTTTTCATGTCCGTTATCAATCGCCACAATAACATACTTATTTTCATCCCACTTCGTAACGACATCTCCTTTACGAATTGTCTTTACAATCGTATTTTCCAATTTTTGTACTAGCACCTCCAATTTTTTTTCTTGCACTGTTTCTTTTAGTCCTTTCCATTCTTTCACAGAAAGAATGTACACTGTAATATGATGAGAATCCCGCTCTGATAAAGCAGCTACTTTCTCAAAGAAATCAACTACAAAATCATTACTTGCCATTCCTCCTACTTCCGTATCCAGACGCCCACTCGCTCTTTTATCATACCAATGTCCAAAATAATAGCTGAGTATCATTTGCAATATATAAATAATAAAGACGGTATAAAATGATCGCGAATCCAGTTTTGTAATCACATCCTGAAGCGCAATCCATTCTGTAACTGCCACTGTATTCCCAAGTAATAATCCACTAATTTTCCCTTTATGTTTCATACTTTCCCTCCCTTCTATACCAATATATGTTTCTATAACAATTATGTTTTTCTACAAAATAAAAAATGTACATATTGAGTGTACATTTCCGCTTAAGCTTGTCTACCATTTCTATTCCATTTCATATATATACTATATATCGTTTTTAGGAAGAGGTGATCTGTATGCTACAAAAAGAAAATCTATCAGATATTATACGTTTACTAGCAGGCTTTCTATTATCATTAAAATTACTGTTTAATTCTTTCGGAGTGAACTTTATTACAAACGATCAAATAGACGCTATTGTAAATGTTGCTTCCTTTCTTTTCATCCTATATTTTGGTTATACAAATAATTATGTAGGAAAAAAAGGAATCGAGCAAAAAAAAGTACTCAAAAAACACAACCTTCATTAAAAAAGGGAACCTTTCGTACAGGTTCCTTTTTATCATTGCCGCACTACAACTTCATTTGTTTGCAGTGGACCATATGATACTCCTTTATATTGAAATGTATATGTAGCCTGAAATAATGCGTTTTTAAGTGCTTTATCTTTATTTGCTTTTATTTTACAAATTAGTTGTACCTTCTCATTTGGTAACAAATTATCAATCCGCCATCTTACAAGCTGGAACAGGAACTCACTCATCCCCTTATCAGCCTTTAATGAGTTTGGAATATAGGCAAAATAATCTCGAATCATATGACTTACTACAACTCGTGAAATCATTTCCATTCCTTTATTTTCAACTTCCATTCGAATAATAAGTATGTCATTTACATCATAGGTCAGTTCATATGAAAATTTTTCTTTATACATACTACGGATTTGCAATGTAACTGCTACATTAGGACATTCGTTTTCCTTTTTTGAGCCATCAATCCATAACACCGGTTGTAGCGGTATTGAACGCCTTCCTTGATCCGAAATTCGTTTCCATATTTTCATAATAATATTCACCCCATTTCAGATGCATCATATCCATACGACCTTATTCTGCCTCTCTACACCATATTAATAAAGCTTGTTACAAACGATATATAGTTATTACTCTTCCTTTTATCCTATTCGACAATGTAAAGAAAAAACCATTTTTCCTCTGTTCACAGACGGTATTCTTACTGAAATATTTTTTTACAATTTCCTTCATTGACTTTATACCAATATTAAGTATTACTCACTCTTTCACAGTCCATACAACAGAATATTTTGACGGAAGAAAAAATTTGCCTTTTAGTCAAATTTGACTATAATATTCTTTATGGCTTGTGCACTTGTGTAAATTGATTTGAAAGAACTATACTTTACATTTTTATGCGCTGCACTCAAAACTTCATATAGTTTACTTATTATTAAAGGAGGGTTATATTTGGAATCTCAATTATCAAAAAAAGACTCCAACAATACAAAATTTGTTGTTGCAGGTTTATTACTTGGTATTTTAATGGCGGCAATGGATAATACAATCGTTGCAACAGCAATGGCAACGATTGTTGGAGACCTAGGAGGATTTGACAAGTTCGTTTGGGTCACGTCTGCATATATGGTGGCAACAATGGCAGGGATGCCTATCTTCGGAAAACTTTCTGATATGTACGGACGGAAACGCTTTTATATTGGTGGTCTCATTCTTTTCTTATTCGGTTCTGCACTTTGCGGAACCGCATCTAGTATCGAGCAACTAAGTATTTATAGAGCAATTCAAGGAATCGGTGGCGGTGCTCTTATGCCTATCGCCTTCACAATTATGTACGATATATTCCCACCAGAAAAGCGAGGAAAAATGACAGGGCTATTCGGTGCGGTTTTCGGGACATCTAGTGTATTCGGTCCTTTATTAGGTGCTTATATTACAGACTATATAAGTTGGCATTGGGTCTTCTATATTAATATTCCATTAGGACTTATCTCCTTCTTCTTCATTACTAAATACTACAGTGAATCTCTAGAATTTAGAAAACAAAAAATCGATTGGGCCGGCGCTATTACACTTGTTATTAGTATCGTATGCTTAATGTTTGCCTTAGAACTTGGCGGTAAAGAATATGCATGGAATTCCACTGTAATTATCGGTTTATTTACAACAGTTGTTATTATGCTTATTATTTTCTTCTTCGTAGAACGAAAAGCAACTGAACCTATCATTTCTTTCCATCTATTTAAAAAGCCTTTATTCGCAGCTAGCCAAGGCGTTGCCTTTTTCTATGGTGCCGCTTTTATTATCTGTACTGTTTATATCCCAATCTTCGTTCAAGGTGTTCTCGGTGGTTCAGCCTCAAATGCTGGATTAATTTTAACACCTATGATGGTTGGCTCTGTAATTGGAAGTCAAACAGGTGGACAGTTAGCTTCTCGAACAAGTTATCGTAATATCATGGTGGTATCTGGTGTTTTCTTCGTAATTGGTATTTATTTACTAAGCACGTTAACAATGGATACACCTCGTCTACTTGTAACGCTATTTATGGTTCTCACTGGACTTGGAGTTGGTTTCTCGTTCTCAGTTTTAAGTATGTCTTCTATCCACAAGTTAGAAATGCGAGACCGTGGTTCTGCTACATCAACAAACTCATTCTTCCGTTCACTCGGTATGACTCTTGGTGTAACAATTTTTGGTACCATTCAAAATCATACTTTTACGGATAAACTAAACACTGTATTCCCTCCTGAACTAGCAAAATTAGCTCCAAAAGGTGGAGACACAAGTTTCTTATTATCACAAGGTGCTACCGAGAAAATACCAGCTGAAATATTAACTGGTATTAAAGAGGCTCTAGCAACATCTATTGCCAGCACATTCTTCTGGGCACTTATCCCCGCTGTACTAAGTATTATTTGTATTTTACTTATGGGAAATGAACGCCTCTTTACAGGTCCAAAAACGAAACAAAAACAAAAACAAAAGCAAGTAAGTTAATATAGAGAAAAGAAACGGCATATCCCTTTATGAAAAAGGGTATGCCGTTTATAATATGTATAAAGTTTTTATTTATAGGAGTTGAGATAGCATGAGCATGAAATTAGTCATTCTCGGCTTGCTACTCGAAGGGGATAAACATCCATATGAAGTGCAACACATCATGAAAGAAAGACAAATGGATTGTTATATTAAATATGCAAAAGGATCACTTTATTACGCCTTCGAGCAATTAGAAAAGCAAGGTGCAATTAGTATTACAACTATTGTTCGAGATACGAATAGACCAGATAAAACAATCTTTCATATAACAGAAGAAGGTAAACAATTATTTCACAAGTTACTATTAAAACAATTCGAAGCAAAAAATCAAATATATAAACCAATTTATTCGGCACTCTCTTTCGCTCATTTTGGTGATGACCAAGAGTTAGTTCCGATTTTAGAAAAAAAGAAAAATGATACCGTTCAATATTTACATAAAATGCAAACTATTTATGATTGTAGCAAAGGACAAATCCCACGTGCACAACTATATATTTTACAAAGTGTTATTGAACATATTACAGTTGAATTGCAATGGTTAAATACCCTCCTTACAGATGCAGTTGCAGGACGCCTTTCAGAAATTGATAAAAATGAAGGTTGAGGTTATACAGAAGCAACTGTAAAAGATAATAAAGTTATTTCATTTGATAATCTAAAACAAGCATAGCCCCGTTCTAATTTAGGACGGATTATGCTTGTTTAATTTTGGTTATAAGATACTTCACTGCGCTCAAAAATATAACAAGGATTTCTTCATCACCATAGTCCCATAATGGAAGATTATTTCTTAAAACTCTATATAAAAAGGTTGTCGATTTTCATCCAAGCTATATTCAATTCTATGTCTGAAATTCATAAAATTCACCATCTCTAACGCCTGCTCAATAGGATAAAACCCTACTTCCAAACTTTCTGGTGTAGTCGTTAATTTACCCCCAACTGGTCTAGCTAAAAACAATGTGTTACATATTGAATGGTTCACATTTTGAAATACTCCACAAAATTTTAAAACTTCAATATCAATACCCGATTCCTCTTTCGTTTCCCTTATTGCAGCATCTTTCAAAGACTCCCCTTCTTCAACTTGTCCACCTGGCATTTCCCTTCCTCTTCTAGGTCCTTTAATTAATAGGATTTCATTTTGTTCATTCATTACAATTGTCGCTGCTGAAACTATATGTTTTGGCGGTGAATATATATTTTGTGTACTTTGTTCCAATTGAAATTCCCCATTTCTATAAACTTAGTTTATGTATCTTTATACAGAAATCTTGTTCTTTCTTGTAATAACTTACTATTTCCAAATGAACCATCCAATTCCCTTCCTCATTCCAAAATATGGACGAATTTTCAAATAACATAACTATCATCTTATCTCTGCACAAGTACATTTTCTTTGTATGTTTAACCGCGATTCACCCCATAAAAAATCAGAAGAATCCGAATAATAAAAATAAAAAACTTTAGAATTTTCTTATTTTAAAACAGTAGACAAAATTCCAAAAATTGTGTTAGAATTTGTTTCAATATCATATCGCTTGTTAAATTCCTTTCAAAAGGAAAATAGGTACACGAAAATTTCGTTTCGTGTTTAAAAGGGAAGATTGGTGAAAATCCAACACGGTCCCGCCACTGTAAATGCTGAGATTTCTTTTTAGTGCCACTGTGAAAACGGGAAGGTGAAAGAAATTATATGAAGCATAAGTCAGGAGACCTGCCTGTTTTAACAACACTGATAGATTCACGGATGATGATGAGGTGTTAAAACAAAAAGGAAGGCTTATTTTCTATGCCTTTATACTTTTTGTTATAGGTATTTCCTAGTAAACGGAAATGCTTACTTTCAATTAGGGAGGAATTTGAAATGGCAATTCAAACAAGTAATTTAGGTTATCCACGTATCGGACTACAACGAGAGTGGAAAAAAACATTGGAAGCTTTTTGGTCCAATAAAATCGATGAAGAACAATTTTTAACAACGATGAAAGAAATTCGCCTTCAACACGTTAAAGTACAGCAAGAAAAAGGGATTGAACTCATTCCAGTTGGCGACTTTACATATTATGATCACGTTTTGGATACTGCTTATATGCTAGGATTTATCCCATCACGTTTTTCTGAGTTTACATCTTACCTTGATGTATATTTCGCAATGGCGCGTGGCTCTAAAGATCACGTAGCTTCCGAAATGACAAAATGGTTTAACACAAACTATCATTATATCGTTCCTGAATATGAAGAGGGATTACAAATCTCTTTAAAAGATAATCGTCCACTTCGCTTATACGAAGAGGCAAAACAAGAATTAGGAGTAGATGGAAAGCCTGTTATTTTAGGACCATATACTTTCTTGAAATTAGCTAAAGGGTATACACAAGAACAATTCGCTACAATTTTAAAACAATTAGTTGCACCATACGTACAACTGCTTTCAGAACTACATGCAGCTGGTGCACAAGTCATTCAAATTGATGAACCGATTTTCCCTTCTTTAACGAAAGAAGAAGTGCAACAAGCAAAAGAAATTTATGAAGCTATTCGTAAAGATGTTCCAAATGCGACTCTTCTTTTACAAACATATTTTGATAGTGTAGAAGAAAACTATGAAGAAATTATTACATTCCCTGTATCCGGTATTGGATTAGATTTCGTTCATGGTAAAGAAGGTAATCTACATGCTATTTCAAAATACGGATTCCCAGCTGATAAAACTTTAGCTGTCGGTTGTATAGATGGCCGTAACATTTGGAGAGCTGACCTGGATGAAGTTCTTACGTTATTTACAACGTTACAAAAACAAGTCCAAACGAAAGATTTCATCGTTCAGCCTTCTTGTAGCTTATTGCATACACCAATCGATAAAACAGAAGAAACTCACTTATCGACTGAGCTATTTGATGCGTTAGCATTTGCAAATCAAAAATTAGAAGAGTTAGTTCTTATTCATTCCGCTCTGACTCAAGGTACAGAAAGCATTAGTAATGAGCTGGAAACATACCGAAATGTACATCATACAATTCGTTCGTCTGCTGCACGTAACCGAGAAGATGTGAAAGTAGCACGAACAGCACTAAAAGAAGAAGATTTTTCACGTCCTCTTCCATTTGAAAAGCGATACGAATTACAACAAGTTGCCCTAGAGTTACCATTGTTACCAACAACGACTATCGGTAGCTTCCCGCAAACAACTGAAGTTCGTCAAACGCGAAAAGAATGGCGTAACGGTGTTATTTCAAATGAACAATATGAACAATTCATTGAAAAAGAGACAGAAAAATGGATTCGTTACCAAGAAGAAATTGGTCTTGATGTCCTTGTACATGGTGAATTCGAAAGAACTGACATGGTCGAATATTTCGGTGAGCGTCTTGCTGGTTTCTCATTCACTAAAAACGGTTGGGTGCAATCATACGGTTCCCGCTGCGTAAAACCACCTGTTATTTATGGAGATGTAGCCTTTATTAACGGAATGACTATTAAGGAAACTGTTTATGCACAAAGCTTAACAGAGAAAGTTGTAAAAGGAATGTTAACTGGACCTGTTACAATTTTAAATTGGTCCTTCGTTCGAAATGATATTCCAAGAAAAGAAGTTTCGTATCAAATTGCATTAGCTCTTCGTCACGAAATTGAATTACTTGAATCTTCCGGAATTCGAGTAATCCAAGTCGATGAGCCAGCACTTCGTGAAGGAATGCCACTAAAAGAAAAAGATTGGGACGCTTATATTACATGGGCAGTACAATCCTTCCTTTTAGCAACTTCTTCTGTAGCAAATGAAACACAAATTCATACTCATATGTGTTACAGTAACTTCGAAGATATTGTTGACGCGATTCGCGCATTAGATGCAGATGTGATTTCTATCGAAACTTCAAGAAGTCACGGTGAATTTATTGATACATTAAAACATACAACATATGAAAAAGGCATCGGTCTAGGTGTATATGATATTCATAGCCCACGTGTACCGAGTAAAGAGGAAATGTATAAAATCGTAGAACAATCTTTAGAAGTATGCGATCCTAAATATTTCTGGATTAATCCTGATTGTGGTTTAAAAACGAGAAGAACGGAAGAAGTTATCCCCGCTTTAGAACACATGGTGCAAGCAGCAAAAGATGCTCGTTCCCTACTAAAAACAAACGCATAACAAAAATGGGTTATCCTTTTTGAGGATAACCCATTTTTTATTCTTTACTTTCAAAAAAGAATTCGTATTGTATTTTATATAATTCATCATCCGTTGGTTCTTCAAGAGGAGTTGCCTGTAATACAACTGTATACTCACCATTTGGAATAGGGATTTGAAATTTATTTGAAAGAATACTTGTTACAACGATACATTCATTTTCAACTATAAAAGGAACTGTAACTGTTCTAATCGCTTCTTCTTTTTCAATATGTTTCCCTGGGGTCACTTTTACTTCACAAGTATAATCAGAGAGTGCTTCAAAAATAACAGTTCCATCCGCCTTCGCATAACCTCTTTCAAAATCTTCATCTGTCCAGTCAACGTAAGGCTGCTCACCGTCATAGTTCATCAACATTAATTGCGAATACGAAATTGTTAACTCCATCGTTCCCCTTCTCCTTCATTATGAAATATGTAACTACTACTTTACGTCAAATTTCACACGCGTACCATCTGGGTATTTGTCTAACTTATTTCCTACCCAAGACCCTGCCCCGCGGTTATCTGCCGGACTTATATATTCAATATGTGCTCCTTTTCCGCCTTCTTTACACATCGCCATTGGCCATTCATCACGATCATACCCTTTTTTTGATGGGTATGGAGCTAACGATAATTTTCTTCTATCCGCAGCACCGCCACGGTCGATTGTACAAACTTCTGAATGTCCTTCTTTTATAGCATCCGTAATATGTTTCCCTGTCTCTGGATATCGCTCTTTCGGAAATTCTAGAACTTGATCATACGCATTTGTTTTTTTGATACTTGTTTCCTCTGGAACAAGTACTTCATAAACCGCTACTACAATAGAAAGAATTGCAATAATTGAAATGATAATACCTTTTAATTGCTTCATGTATACCTCCATGATTCTACCAGTTTCTTTTCCTCAGTTATTATAACAAACTTCTCCTGTATATGTTTTCAGACATTATTTTAGCTCTTCTTCGCCATTCCGCCAAAAAACTCTCATTTTCCTTCATCTTTTCACTAATGCTGTAGAAAACTAATAACCTTCCGACATTCTTTTTCAAAGGAAGTCCTCATAAAAGATTGAAATGATATATACGATACTTTTTGGGGAGGAAATATTATGGAAGCTACCTATAAAACGAAAGATGTCACGAATAAAACAGGCATCCCAAAACATATAGTTCGCAAATATAGTCAACTGTTAGAGGAACATGGTTATATGATTTCCAAAACAGCTGATGCTCGTATTTATAAATTAGATGATTTAAAACTATTGAAATCTATACATGAAAGAGCTGCTACATTGCAAGAAGACATTTCAGAAACAATACCCCTTATTTTAAAAGAAAAAGAGGCCCCACCTGTACCAGTTATACAAGATACGCAAGAAATACAACCGAAAGAAAAAGAAGATGGGCGTAACTTTGAGGAGTTCATGTTAAAGCTTGAAATGCTCGCTCAATTAAATGAAGCAATTATTCATCAAAATTCTACCCTTATTACCCAAAATCGTTTAAAAGATGAAAAGCTAGATGAATTGATGCAACAAGTCTATGTAAAAGAAGGCTCTCAAGAAAAAATGCTACAAGAGTTAGTAGATCATGCCGCTCAAACAGATGCCCTACAAAAAGAAAAGATGGACTTATTAATGAATCATATGTATAAACGAGAATCTAAGCAAGAAGAAAAAATGAATAAACTCGTAAATCAAATTTATAATAAAGACAGCAACCGCGATGCACAACTTATGCAAGTGATTCGTGAAATTCAAGAAACAAAACGATTAGTCGCAGCTTCAAAAGAACAAAGCTTTTTCCAATCATTTAGAAGTTTATTTAGCAGAACAAAACAAGAAAAAACAACTGAATAAAATAATATATTTTTTCCTATATAAAATAAAAAGTTACCTTCCAACGGTAACTTTTATTCCTTATTTCGTACAGCTGGCAATATAATAATCGCTTCCGTCCCTTTCCCACTTTCGCTTTTATATTCCAGCGTACCATTATGCGCTTGTAAAATACTAAATGTTACCATAAGCCCTAATCCTGTTCCTTTTTCTTTTAAAGAATAATATGGTTGTCCTAGCCTAGCTAACTGTTCTTTCGTCATTCCAACACCACTATCTTTAACTCTTATTACAATCGTTTCATCTTTTTGCATAGCCGTTACTTTTAAATATCCTTTATTCCCTTGAATTGCTTCAATACCATTTTTAACAACATTCATAATAGCTTGTTTCAATTTCGTCTTATCACCGATCGTATAAAGACTTTCAGAAATCTCAACTTGCAAATATACACCTTGCATCGCTGCAAATGATGACATCAGAGTTGTCATTTCTATCAATTGAGCTGATAAGCAAATGTGTTCTTTTTTCTCAATTTGTGGCCTTGCTAAATTTAAATAATCTGAAATAATTTGTTCTGCCCGGTCCAATTCTGCTAAGACGAGACGCATATAATCCTTATTCTTCACATCTTCCGTACTTTCTAGCAATTGAATAAAGCCACGAACAACAGTGAGCGGATTCCGAACCTCATGTGCAACACTTGCTGCCAACTCACTTACAATATTAAGCTTTTCTGACTTTTGCATCTCTGTACGTAGTATTGCATTTTCGTTTAAATATTCTGTTAAGTACACCTGAAATACCATTGTCATAACCATAATAAGCGAAGCAAATATATATCCGCTATATATGTGCGAAATATGCGGTGTAAACCCCGTTTCTAACAGAACAGTAATTATGCCAATCACTAGAGAAACAAGTACGTACAATGATGAAATCATAAATGCTAAAATTAGCTTCTTATCTCTTGAAAATAGAGACCATTTCTTTGATAAAAATAATGGAACGATTAATAGAAATATTACTTCTATGACTGGAAGAAGGTTCATTCCTTTTAGTGCCCATTCATATGCAACAAAAATAACGGCCGGGATTAAACCAACAATCCCACCATATAAAAAACCACTAACAATCGGGATTGGGTGAAAGTTATACCCACAAATGTCACCAAAACAAATAGAGTATGTCATGGAGAGAACGAGTGTAATGCTAGATAGAAACATAATAAAGTAGCGGTTCGGCTTCGGAGGCATTTCTTGATAACGATTTAGGCGAATCGCTTCATATAAAAATAGTGGCAAAATAATGATGGCAATTTGGATCATTAAATCACGGATAAGCTCCATAGCCTCTCATCCCCTATATGTATTTTGATATGATTATATCATTTTACGGCTTTATTTGTTTTAAAATTTTGATTTTTCTTAACATATTTGTTAATTCTTTGTTAACATCACATAATAATTGTTACAGATTTTCGAAATGAATGTAAACCCTGTACCAAATTTCTGCCTGGCAGTATACAATGAATACGGATTACAAAGAAAATAAAAAAATACTTCATGAGACGGACAACTATAGCAAAATACAGCATATAATCCATACTATCTATGTTTACAAATAAGTGATCATTATTTTAGTAGGAGGAAGATAAATATGGCGGGTACTACGCTTGTTTTAAAAGAAGAAAATTTGGTCGTTCTAGAAAATGTTGAAAAATCGGTATATGAAGAGTTACAGCATAAAACAGGAGATGAAAATTGCACATGTGCTGTGAATGAATCAGTTGTTCACCTTGGCAAAGTATCCTCTGTACTATGGAATGAAGATGAAATAGATTGGGAGTACGGATATTAAAAAGTCGCTTATAGCGGCTTTTTTTTCTATTCTCTCTCTCTTTCTACATAACATATACGCAAGCGAAATCATAGAAAATATGTTAAAATGAACTTAATTTTCAAACGGAAGAAAGGGAGATACAATGGAACAATTCATTAATCCTAGAGTAAAGGACATCCAAATTTCTGGAATCCGTCAATTCTCTAACATGATTCAAAACTATGATAATCTTATCTCTTTAACAATTGGACAACCCGATTTTCCTACACCTTCTCTCGTAAAAGAAGCGGCAAAACGGGCTATTACAGAAAATTACACGAGCTATACACATAACGCTGGTTTATTAGAATTACGCAAGGCAGCTTGTAACTTTGTAAAAGATAACTACGATTTACAGTATTCACCTGAAAACGAAACCATCGTTACAATCGGTGCCAGTGAAGCTATTGATGTAGCATTCCGAACAATTTTAGAGCCAGGAACAGAAGTTATTTTACCTGCGCCTATTTATCCAGGATACGAACCAATTATTCGATTATGCGGCGCAACACCTATTTTTATCGATGTTCGTGAAACTGGCTTCCGTTTAACAGCCGAAGCACTAGAAAATGCTATTACAGAAAAAACAAGATGCGTCGTTTTGCCGTATCCTTCTAATCCAACTGGTGTAACTTTATCAAAAGAAGAACTACAAGATATTGTAGATGTTTTAAAAGATAAAAATATTTTCGTCCTTTCTGATGAAATTTATAGCGAACTTGTATATGAACAAAAACATACGTCTATCGCTCATTTCCCAGAAATGCGTGAAAAAACTATCGTCATTAACGGTTTATCAAAATCTCATTCTATGACTGGCTGGCGTATCGGTCTATTATTCGCACCAAGCTATTTAGCAGGACATATACTAAAGGTTCATCAGTACAACGTAACGTGCGCTACTTCAATCGCTCAGTACGCTGCAATTGAAGCATTAACAGCTGCTAAAGATGCACCAAAAATGATGCGTCATCAATACAAAAAGCGCCGTGATTACGTATATAATAGACTCATTCAAATGGGCTTAACAGTTGAAAAGCCCACAGGTGCATTTTACTTATTCCCATATGTTGGGCATTTAACATCTTCATCATTTGATTTTGCACTTGATCTTGTAAAAGAAGCTGGATTAGCTGTCGTTCCTGGGACAGCATTTTCTGAATATGGTGAAGGCTATCTTCGCTTGTCCTATGCATATAGTATTGAAACTTTAAAAGAAGGCTGTGATCGATTAGAGGCCTTTCTACAACAAAAAGCTAAGAGTTAAACTCTTAGCTTTTTTTATGCATAATGATCGCAAGTTTGGCGCTTCAGTAATTTATGAGGAATAATAATACACTTTGCAGTAGACTCCGCATTCTCTACTTTATCCACTAAAGCTTTTGCTGCCTCATACCCTAGTTGATATATATTCACATCAACTGTCGAAAGTGGCGGACTCGCAATTTCTGATAATAAAGCATTATTAAAGCTTACAATAGAAACATCCTTCGGTACAACGAATCCTTTTTTAGAAAGTGCACTTAACACACCAAGTCCAATTAGATCATCCGTTGCCACAATTGCTGTCGGTGGTTGCTTCAGCCCCATTAGCTCCTCAACGGCTTGTTGACCACTTTCTCTCGAAAAATCAAAATGTAAAATATACTCTTTTGGTAATACAATGTCTGCTAATTTTAAAGCATCACTCATACCAGCCAAACGATCTCTCGTTACAAGTAAATCTGATCCACCGCCGATGAACGCGATTTGTTTATGACCTAATGAAATCAAATATTCTGCTACTTCTCTTGCAGCTGTATAATTGTCATTATCTACATATGTAATTTCATCTTTTCGATCATACGGTTTCCCGATTAAAACAAACGGGAAATTTTGTTCATGCAAATATTGAATAATCCGATCATTCTCTCTTGAATATAAAAGAATAATGCCACCAATTTGGCGTCCCTGTACCATCTTTACAACACCATTAAAAATTTCATCTTCCGTTTCACCTGTCGACATATAAAGCGCATACCCTTCCACATGTGCAAATGAACTAATCCCTCTTATAACTTCTGGGAAAAACGGATTTTGAAAAGCTTTACTTGCAGAACTTGGCATAACAAGTCCAAGTGTTTTCGTTGTTTGGTTAGCTAGATTTCTTGCGTTTAAATTGGGATGATACCCTAGTTCACTCATTACTTTCCGAACACGACGCTTTGTTTTTTCACTTATACTTGGATTATCAGCAATTACACGAGAAACGGTAGATGGTGCTACATTAGCCTTCTTCGCCACATCTTTAATTGTAACTGTCATAAAAATCCCCCTCCTCTCACTTCTCTGTCATTTTTTATATTTTAACCTTGCACCCGTTGCAAGTAATTGGAGAAGTCATTAACTTTTATTGAGTCTATCTTGTAAAACCTATCATATTCTCCCTCTCCATGTATTGTAAGGGATATAGCTCTTTTTTCCTATACTATAATATACTATTTATTTCACTTCTTTTCATATGTGATGTCAAATCTCTTTTCATCGCCCTATAAAATTTTTTATAGGGCGATGAAAAGAAAAATGGGACGTAACGTCCCATTTTTCATCCTTTCGTACCTCCAGCAGTTAAACCAGAGATAAAGTATTTTTGTAGTGATAGGAATAAAATTGAAATTGGGATTGCAATCAATACTGAACCCGCTGCGAACGTTGTAAATTCATTACCAAATTTCTTCGCTACCATTTCATATAAGCCAACTGCTAACGTATAATTTTCTGGTGTGCGCAAAATAACACTCGCTAAAATGAAATCTGTAAATGGACCGATGAAAGTAAATAACGCCACAACCGCTACGATTGGCTTTGCAAGTGGCATAATGATTTGCCAAAAAATACGGAAATGTCCTGCCCCATCCATACGAGCTGACTCATCCAATTCTTTCGGAATCGTATCAAAATATCCTTTCATAAGCCATGTATTCATTGGAATTGCCCCGCCTACATAAATTAAAATTAATGCAAGGTGCGTATCGATTAACCCTGTTAACTGTGCTAATACGTATAGAGCGATTAGCGCCGCAAAGTTCGGGATCATTTGTAGAATTAAAAATGTTAATAATCCATTTTTTCTTCCAACAAAACGGTATCTTGAAAATGCATAAGCAGTAAAACTAATTGCTAACACTGAGAAAATCATCGTTATAACACTTACTTTTAATGTGTTTTTATACCATAGTAAATAATTACTATTCTCTAAATCTAATAACTTACGATAATGATCTAACGTTGCATTTTGCGGAATAATACTTGATCCAGATAAACTATCACCTGGATTAAACGATGAGCCAATAATCCATAATAACGGATAGAAAATGATGGCACACATTACGAAAATAACGAAATAACTTAATGAGAGACGTAACATCTTTTGTCTTTTAATATTCATTTACATCATATCCTCTTCTTGGAATGATTTTGTTCTCTTAAATTGCCATAACGCAACTGTAATAACGATTAACGATAATATCATTGTAAGAGCTGCTGCTTTCCCGTACTGCGCTGAAGTCATCGTTAACTTATAAATCCATGAAATTAAAATATCCGTTCCACCTGCGTCTTGTCCAGCTACAGCAGGACCTCCGCCATTAAATAGATAGATGATACTAAAGTTATTAAAGTTAAACGTATATTGCGTAATTAATATTGGTGCTGTTGCATATAGAACAAGTGGCAATGTAATTTTACGAAACTGTTGCCAAGCTGTAGCTCCATCTACTGTAGCAGCTTCATATAACTCCCCTGGAATCGATTGCAGTATACCTGTTGTCATTGCAAAGACGAACGGGAATCCAAGCCACGTTTGAATCATAATTAAAGCGATTTTTGCCCAAAACGGATCTGTCATCCAAGCAATCTTTTCGATTCCAAATAACGCCAATACTTGATTGTTAATTGCTCCAAATGTTTCATTAAACATACCAGAGAAAACAAGAATAGATACGAATGCTGGGACCGCCCACGGTAAAATGAAGATTGTTCGAATAATTGCCTTCCCTTTAATACCAGGCTGATTTACGATAATCGCTAAGAAAATACCAAGCGCAACTTGTAATGTCGTTGCAACGAATGTCCAAATGACAGTCCAAGAAAATACGCTTAAAAATGTCTCTCTCCACATCGGTAATGTAAAGATATCAATAAAGTTTTTGAAGCCCACCCAATCTACTAATTTAGCTGGAGGAGAGTGGTATAAATCATAATTCGTAAATCCAATTAAAATTACGAAGATGATTGGAAATACAACTACAAAGATAAGTAATAGAAAACCTGGTGAAACCATTAAATATGGAAAACCTTGATCTAGTAAATTACGGTATTGCTCTTTTACAGAGTTTAATGGGGTTCCTATATCACGTTTCTTCCCGTTTTGGTATGCATCATATAAATTAAATGCATATATTCCAAGTCCAAACGCGATGACGATAAGTGCCAAGATTCCTTCTACTAATAGAAAGACAGAATGGTCACGTGGAACTTCTGTACCAAGCGTTACAATTCCCCATAATCCCATATTTAATAAATCAGCAAATGCTACAATAAATGAACCTGTTAATACTAGAAAAATAAGACCTTTTACAAATTGTTTATTATACATTTGGCCCATGCCTGGAATGATTGATAACATGGTTGCCATTTTCCTATGTTTTGAACCGTTTAAGCCGTTTGCTGGTTCCAATGTTTGCATGTTCCTTCCCCCTTTTTTCTGGGAGAGAATTCGTGCCTCTCATATTAGAGGCACGAATTTCACCTTATTTTTGCTTACTATGGTTTGCCTCAATATTACCTTTAATTAGCTTCACAGCATTATCAAGTGCTGCTTTTGGTGCCTCTTTCTCCGTAACAACTAATTGAAGCGCATCTCCAGCTGGTTTCCATACTTCTTGCATTTCCGGAATGTTTGGCATTGGAATTCCATTTTCAGATTGCGTTGCAACTGCTTTTGCAGCTTCATTATCTTTAATAATTGGATCTTCCATCACTGATTTTACTGGAGGAATTTCTTTTGTTTTCTCAAATCGAATTTTTGCGTTTTCTTCATTCGTTACCCATTCAGTGAACTTTGTAGCTAAATCATTTTGTTTAGAGAAACTTGTTACATGCCATCCTTTAACCCCAACAAATGTTTTCATTGGTTGACCATTTGGTAATTTTGGCATTGGAGCAACACCATAATCAATTCCGTTCTTTTCCATTGCTTGGAACGCCCAAGGTCCGTTCATGATAGATGCTGCTTTTCCTTCGTTAAATAGTCCATCAGCAGCAGGTCCACCAGATTCACCAATAATACCTTTCGGGAATAACTTTTCTTTGTACCATTTTTGAAGGTATTCCGCACCTTGTACTGCTCCGCTATTATTTAATCCAACATCACTTGCATTTGGCTTTCCATCTTTTTCACCAAACACATAGCCACCCATACCTGCCATGAATGCATTAGCAAAGTAGAAGTTATCTCCTAGTGTTAAAAATCCGTACTTGCCATCCTTCGTAAATTCTTTCGAGAAGTTAAACAGCTCGTCCATCGTTTCTGGTGCTTTTGGCATTAATTTTTTATTGTAAATAAAGATTGGTGTCTCAATTGCTTTTGGTAAACCATATAATTTCCCGTTATATGTCTGTGCTGCTATTGATGAATCAGTAAATTTACTCTTTACAGCATCATCAGCTTTCACTTCTGAAAGTAAACCTTCTGTTACTGCGTTTCCGATTTGATCATGTGGCAATGTTACAACATCTGGTCCAGTCCCCGCTGGTCCATCAAGGCGTAACTTCTTCACTTGATCTGTCATTTGCATTTCAACAACTTTTACTTTTACTTTATATTTTTCCTCAAAACTTTTCACTGCTGGTTCTAAAGCAACACCTTTTTTATCATCTTCCCAAACGAGAAGATCGTAATCTTTCTTTGCTTTACTTTCTTCTTTCTTCCCTGAATCTTTCGGTCCACATGCAGATAACATACCAATTGATAATGCTGAAATCGTTAATAATGATAATGCTTTCTTCATCCCAAAAACCTCCCTAAGTTGTATATGTACCTTACTAATTGAAAACGTTTGCATTGAATGGTTTAATAGAAGCGCAAACAATATCTCAATCTATGAAAACGTTTGCGCTATTTGTCTATCATTATACATTCTTTTATTCATTTTGCAAATATTAATTTTTAAAATATTATTACTATACTCCTTATACATTGACTTTATATGAAATGAATACTACTCTTATAAGCAATATTAAAGCTATGCAAAAGGCAATCGTTTGCAACATATGCTTTATTATTACACGTAAGGGAACAATAAGTATGGGGATATTAAAGGGGGATTTTCTATATGCTTAAAGAAGCCATTTATCATAGGCCAAAAGATAATTACGCATACGCTTACGATGAAAAAACGATTCACATCCGAATACGTACTCAAAGAGACGATGTTCAAAGCGCCACTCTTATTTACGGTGATCCTTATGACTGGAAAGACGGGAAATGGATTACATCAAATACACCGATGAAAAAAACTGGTTCTACCGCATTGTTTGATTATTGGTCCATTTCTATCGAACCGAAATTTAAGCGCTTACGTTATGGATTCGAATTAAAAAATGATACAGAAACGCTTATTTATTCAGAACGCGGATTTTTCTCTACCATTCCAAATGATGACGTTGGTAACTTTTTCTGTTTTCCATTTATTCATGCAAATGATGTATTCAAAGCACCTTCTTGGATTAAAGAAACCGTTTGGTATCAAATTTTCCCAGAACGGTTCGCGAATGGTGATCGTGCACTAAATCCAGAAAACACTCTTCCTTGGGGCAGCGCTGAGCCAACTCCAACTAATTTTTTCGGTGGAGATTTTGCTGGTATTATTCAAAACCTTGATTACCTTGTGAAGCTTGGAATTTCAGGGATATACTTCACACCTATTTTCAAAGCACATTCAAACCATAAATATGACACCATTGACTACATGGAAATCGATCCGCAATTCGGGACGAAAGAAACGTTCAAAGAACTCGTTCAGGCATGTCATACACACGGTATAAAAGTAATGCTCGATGCCGTGTTTAATCATAGTGGATACTTTTTTGATAAATTTCAAAACGTACTAAAAAATGGTGAGCAATCAGCATATAAAGAGTGGTTCCATATTCATGAGTTTCCAATTAGAACTGAGCCACTTCCGAATTATGATACTTTTGCGTTTACACCATTTATGCCTAAATTAAATACAGCACACCCGGATGTAAAAGAATACTTACTTGAAGTTGGGCGTTACTGGGTAAGAGAATTCAATATAGACGGTTGGCGCCTTGATGTAGCAAATGAAGTCGATCACAGCTTTTGGAGAGAATTCCGAAGTGAGATAAAGACATTAAATCCTGAAGTATATATTTTAGGAGAAATTTGGCACGATGCACTTCCATGGCTACAAGGAGATCAATTTGATGCTGTAATGAGCTATCCTGTTACAAACGCTCTACTGTCTTACTTTGCTAACGATTCCATTAAAGCAAATGAATTTATGAAACAAATTACAGAATCTCTACATTCCTACTCTATGAACGTAAATGAAGCAGCGTTTCATTTATTAGACAGCCATGATACACCAAGAATATTGACAACATGTAACGGAGATAAAAATAAGTTAAAGTTACTTTATGTATTCCACCTTTCTTTCATCGGCTCTCCTTGTATTTATTATGGAGACGAAATTGGTATGGATGGCGGTATGGATCCAGCTTGCCGCAAATGTATGATTTGGGATACGAAAAAACAAGATCATACATTATTTACACATGTACAAACATTAATTTCATTACGAAAGCAATATAGAGCATTTGGAGGACATGGTACTTTCCAATTCATCGAAGCAAATGATGAACATAATTATATTTCTTATACGAAAACATATGAAGATGAAACTATCTTTTTCGTTTTAAATCCGACTGATAGTGAAATCACTGCTTCACTCCCTCTCCATGTTACCGGAAAGAAAATCATTAACATTTATACAAACGAAGAATTTTCAGCGGAAGCAAGTGTATTACAAGTTACACTTCCTCCATATGGATTCTCAATCTTAAAATGGTAATCAAAAAAGCCTTATACCAAGTGGTATAAGGCTTTTTCTTATTTCAATTTAAATACCATCGCTTCATACGGACGTAATGTCATGTTATCTATCGATCCATTTTCTACGTCGTAATTGTGTATGAATAACTCTGCTTCACTATACTTAATGTCCTCAGGCAATTCAAATACACATTCTTCCGCCGTAAAGTTTGCAATGACAAGAAGTTTTTCTTCTCCATATGTTCTTACGTATGCAAAAATAGAAGGGTTATTCTCTAATATTAAATCATATGATCCATACACAATAATCTCATTATTTTTACGTAACTCAATTAATTTTTTATAGTAATAAAAAATTGAATCTTTATTTTGGATCGCTTGTTTCACATTGATTTCTTTATAGTTAGGGTTTACCGTAATCCAAGGCTCACCTGTTGTGAATCCAGCATGATTCTGATCATCCCACTGCATCGGTGTTCTAGCATTATCTCGGCCTTTTATATAAATAGACTGCATCACTTTATCTATATCTTCACCGCGCTCTATCACTTTTTCCTTATACATATTTAATGTTTCAATATCTCGATATTCATCAATCGATTCAAATCGAACGTTTGTCATTCCGATTTCTTCTCCTTGATAAATATACGGTGTTCCTTTCATCATATGAAGTACCGTCGCTAACATTTTAGCAGATTCAATGCGATACATTTCATCATTACCAAAACGAGATACAACGCGAGGCTGGTCATGGTTATTCCAATATAGGCTATTCCATCCGGTATGCTCTAATGCTTTTTGCCATTTCGTTAAATTCTCTTTTAAAGTAAGGAGTGAGCATGGTTTTACATCCCATTTTCCGCCTTCTCCTGAATCTAAATCCATATGTTCAAATTGGAATACCATCTGCAGTTCTTTTCGTTCTTCCCCAGTGTACATTTTCGCCTCTTCTGTCGTTACACCAGGCATTTCACCAACCGTCATAATATCATAATGAGACAATACTTCTTCATTCATTTCATGTAAATATTTATGAATGTTTGGACCGTTCATAAAATGCTTATGACCTGAAACATATCCCTCTTCTTCTGTTTCAACAGCTGGTAATCCCTCTTCTTTAGAAATAAAATTAATAACATCCATACGGAAGCCATCAATTCCTTTTTCTAACCAAAACTTCATCATTTCATAAACATCTTGTCTTACCTTTTCATTATCCCAATTTAAATCCGGCTGTTTTTTAGAAAACAGATGTAAATAATATTCATCTGTCATTTCATCATACTTCCATGCTGATCCACTAAAAGCTGCTCCCCAGTTGTTCGGCTCTTTTCCTTCTTTTCCAGGACGCCATATATAGTAATCTCTATATTTATTATCTTTTGATTTACGTGATTCAATAAACCAATTATGTTCATCAGAAGTATGATTAACAACTAAGTCCATCATAAGTTTCATATTACGTTCATGCATTTCATGTAATAGCTCATCCCAATCTTCCATCGTTCCGAACTCATTCATAATTTTACAATAATCACTTATATCATAACCATTATCATCATTTGGAGATTCATAGACTGGCGATAACCAAATGACATCAATCCCTAATTCTTTTAAGTAATCTAACTTTGAAATAATACCACGAAGATCACCAATACCATCACCGTTACTATCCATAAAGCTACGAGGATAAATTTGATATACTACACTTTCTTTCCACCATTGTTTTTCCATTATGCTACCCCATTTCATTAATAATTCGATTTTCTTTTTTAAGGCGCAAACGTTTTCATTAATGAATGATAACAGATTCTATCTTAATTTAAAATAGCGCTTACAACTTTTGTTCTTATTTTTCTAAGAAAACATATGAAAGTTACTAATATTCCTCCAATAAATGAAAACGTTTTATTTTTTTGTTTATTTTTTAAATCTATTAGTTTATAATGAACTCAAAGAAAACGTTTGCATAATTATTTCTAGGGGGAAATACCATGGCAGAACTGAAATTAGAAAACATTTATAAAATATATGATAATAACGTAACAGCTGTAACAGACTTCAATTTACACATTCAAGATAAAGAGTTTATCGTATTTGTCGGTCCTTCTGGATGCGGAAAATCTACAACATTACGAATGGTGGCTGGGCTTGAAGATATTTCAAAAGGAGAGTTTTCAATTGATGGTAAGCTAATGAATGATGTCCCTCCAAAAGATCGCGATATCGCAATGGTCTTCCAAAACTATGCTCTATATCCACATATGAGTGTGTATGATAATATGGCATTTGGATTAAAACTTAGAAAAATACCAAAAGATGAAATCGATCGTCGTGTGAAAGATGCAGCAAAAATTTTAGGACTGGAACAATATTTAGATAGAAAACCGAAAGCATTATCTGGTGGACAACGTCAACGTGTTGCGTTAGGTAGAGCAATTGTTCGAGACGCGAAGGTTTTCTTAATGGATGAGCCTTTATCCAACTTAGATGCTAAATTACGTGTTGCAATGCGCTCAGAAATTTCTAAATTACACCATCGTCTTGGAACGACAACAATTTACGTAACACATGATCAAACAGAAGCAATGACAATGGCTTCACGCCTTGTTGTTATGAAAGACGGAAAGATTCAACAAATCGGAACTCCAAAAGAAGTATATGAAACACCTGAAAATATCTTCGTTGGTGGATTTATCGGCTCTCCAGCGATGAATTTCTTCCGTGGTAAATTAACTGAAAACGATTTCGTTATAGACAATACAATAAAGGTCAAAGTATCTGAAGGAAAAATGAAGATGTTACGTGAACAAGGCTATGTAAATAAGGAAGTTGTTTTAGGCATTCGCCCTGAAGACATTCATGATGAACTCTTATTTTTAGAAGCTTCACAATCTACTACTTTCAAAACAAAAATCGAAGTTGCTGAGTTACTTGGTGCTGAATCTATTTTATATATGAAACTTGGAGATCAAGATTTTGCAGCACGTGTTGATGCAAGACATACATTTTCACCTGGTGACGAAATTAAACTAGCATTGGATATGAATAAAGCACATTTCTTTGATAGCCAAACTGAACAACGTATTCGTTAAAAAGTAATTTTCTACTATATAACATACAAAAAAACCGTCCACATATTTTGAGGGCGGTTTTCATTATTATACGAGGGCTTCTACTGTATGAAATGATTGTCCTTTCGTGCCAATAATACCGAAAATCGGTAAGTCACTCAGCACCACTTCTTCTTGCTGTTTCATAAAAGATGACGTTAATTGTTTTATCTCTATCCAAACGTCATTAATACAAAGTACATTGGAATCGTTCTCTTGTTGGCGAGAAAAAATAGAATCTATTTTATATAAACCAGCATTTTGAAAAAGCATATCAATGCGACTGAATGCATTCAAAGTAATACTGATAACGCGTTGCCAATCTCCTTGCTTCTCCATATCATAGGATACAAAAAGTGCTTCTCCGCCTAGATTCGTAATTTCCTCCACTGTTGCTTGTCCACTTTCTTGATCAATGTCCGTCACAATTACTTTTGCGCCTTGTTTAGCCAACAAAAGAGCTGTATTACGTCCAATACCGATGCCACCGCCAGTTACGATAGCAACTTTTCCTGCAAGCTTCATTTTCATTACCCCTTCTATAAGTCTTACCGTTATTCAGTATACTGCTTTATGAGATTAGTCTGCAAGCAAGAAAAGTTGCTTATTCATTTGTAAGCGATTACTTTTTTATTTCTTCTTTTTTCTTACTATTACGCTGATCGAAAACTAAACCGATGAAAATTAAAATCCCCCAAAAGATTACGCTACCTCCAGTCATTTCAATTTCCCCCTTATTATATAAAGATATTATTTTAATTATTATAACATTTTCTTAATTTTCAATCTATTAAAACCAAAAATGATATGGATTAACTTTTTCTTATTATATATCCTTTAAAATATATTTGAATAATAAAGTGAAACTTTAATCAGTTGGGGTTTTCTTCATCCCCCACTGATTATTAGCCCTCACCAATCGGACTTTTATAGGCAGCCCGACCCCCACCTAACGTCTTTGCTTTCGCTGAATTTTGAGGTGGGGGTCTTACTGCTCATTAAATCGGGACAAAAAAAGACCTTCTTATTTTATGTATAAAAAGGTCTCTGTTTTATTATACAAGACTTATCACTTTTGTTTTTGTAATTAAATCTTGAAAACCACAATTATCTTTGCGGAATAACATCATATATACGTTACATAATATCGGAATTCCAAGTAGAAATATGTTCGGTAATAACAATACAAAAAATCTTATAATTAATGTTTGTATTGTTAATTTTTCACTCTTCAATGAAATTAATTTTATTCTCGTTACCTTTTTACCAAGTGTAACACCGTTCCAAATAAAGGGTACCAAAATAAAATATATCGCCATTAATATAAAAACTACTGCGAGATCATATCTATAATCACCAAAACTAATATTAAAGCGATTAAAAATAGCACTATAATTTCCGGTCATAATAGCTACTACTGCACCATACATAACCGAGATTAAAAACATGTCAATTAGGGAAGCACCTATGCGATTCATTACAAGCGCTGGACGATGCATCTTTAACTTCATTTTATGTCGACTCCTTCATATCCTTCTTTACCCGTCTCATCGTACCACTTCTAAAAAACATTGTAAACTAGCGTTTCTCTTACTTTTCTTGTACAATGTGTTACAACAGCATTATAAAGGAGGTTCCCATATTGAAAAAATGGATAATCCTATTCGTCGCATTCCTATTAGCCGGTTGTGCTGGAAATACAAATCATATAACTTATACGATTAACGATGAATACGAACTCATACGTACTTCTGGAAATGCATTTGAACTTTTCCCATCGCAAGATGCTGTATATGCCACACAATACATTCCTGCAAAACTTACAGACATAGCTTGGGATGATAAATACATTATTGCAAAACAAATTGAGGAAAAATCAGATCCGAATAACCCTGACGGGGCAATTGCAAATAAAAAAAGTGAGCATTATTGGATTATCGACGTAAAGCATAATAAACGGTTTGGCCCGTATAATGAAAAGCAATTTAATGAACAAAAAGATGCGTTTAAAATTAAGGTACCTTTTCAAAGTGTAGATTCATACATAAAAGAACAGAAAAAACAGTCAGCATAGTTGTTTGAGCGCTGACTGTTTTTTCTTACATATTTTTAAAAAACTCTTACTCAGAAAGTGAGATGTTAAAAGTTTGTGGCTCTTTTACAACATCTTGCGTTTCTGTATCTGCTGCGATTACATTATCTGTTGTAAACTTAATATCCTTTACCTTTTCTTTTCCATCATCAAGTATTAAGCCGATAATACCATCTCTTGTTTCACCAGGCTTATAGTCTTCTCTTGATACATTTTTTGTACCAACGAGCGTATCTTCATCATATAAAAAGTTTTGAGTTGCTACTTTAAAATGTTGCTTATCATTAATCGTAACATCATTCATAGAGAAAAATTGCATATTTTTATTCCCGCTATTTTCCACCTTATATGTAATTTCAACGTAACGAATCGTATCACTAATCTCAGTACCACTGATCGATGCATATAACTCCGCATCTTCTTGACTTACTTTATCTCCTAATCTACGCTTTACTTCTTCAGGAGTTAATGCCGTATATACTTTTAATGTATTTTTTGCATCTTTACTCATCTGCGATAAAGAGATTACTTTCACATCTTGTACGTGAATTTTCATTGGTGCTACTTCAAATGTTTGATTCACAGAATGGATCTGTTCTAATTTAAAAGTACCCCATCCTGTTTCTTTCACTTTTTGTCCTACTTTTTTCAGCTCACGCCCACCATATTCTTTTGTTTCAGGAATAGATTCTTTCTTCTTCGGTTCAGCTTTCTTTTCTTCTTGATGGAAGCAACCACTTAACATAAGAAGAAAACTACATAAAACAAAAATACTTTTCCATGCTTTCATCATATAATTTCTCCTAACACTATCATTCAGTAATGTAAATTAGTCCCTTGCTTTGTAAACTATAGAAACAATGAGAAGTCCACAAAATGAACTTGTCAGTCCAGATACTATTATACCTCCTATTTGGAAAATATGAAAATAGGGATCTACGAACGCGTGAACGATAAATACTAGAGCTGCGACAATGCTTGACGAAACCCAATACTTCCTTTTTTCTGAAGCTATCATAATATCTTTCCCAGTTTCATCTTTATACTTCCATAGTACGTATAATAGTAATAATAAACCTACACATGTACTTCCGTGTTGCATGTATTTATACACTGGAATACTATGTAATTCTCTTTGTAACAATGCTATTTTCATAACGAAATAGCCTGTATAATGAGTAAACGCATCCCAAACGACATGCGTGAGCATACCAAATACAGCGGAATAGCAAAATACAAAGAAATCCTTCCATGTATGAAGCCCCCACCTCTCATCTACTGCATATATATAGTAGCCAGCAAACGGTTTAGGTAAATGTGTTATAAACGGCTTTTTTAAAATGTAATGATATATGTATGCGAGTAAAAATACAAGGGGTAAATTTAAATATAAGAACCCAAGCCATGTATGGCCAATAACACCATACGGTCTAAAGTGTAAAAAATATTCAAAATCAGGCGCCATACTCCCTAATATAAGAGCCGTTACTGAAATATATTGAGAACGCCTTTTCACCAAAGGAAGAATTGCTGCTGGATGTGCAAATGTAAACGGCATGTTTTAACTCCTTTTCAAATCTTCAATAGGATACCATCTATCATAACGAGAGAATTGATCTTGATGCAATATTTATTTTCACATTGGAATATGGTAGTTTACATGTTATAATCCACATGAAATATTCAGAAAATAAGGAGGGGTTCACGTGTCATTAACACTTGTCTTTTTTCTCATTCTGCTTATCTTCTTTGTACTTACATACATCGGCTTTTTTCTGTGGAAGCACTTACAAATTATAAAATATATGCCTGCTCTCGTTGGTTTTATAAGCGTTCTTTTTATTTTCATATGGAAGAGAATGACTTTCGGCTGGGAAGGTCTTGGCTTTGGCGCACTTCAATATACAATACTATTTGCAAGTTGTCTTACCCTTGTATTTGCTACTTTTTTAGAATCAAAATCCGTTATGAATTGAGGTTTATATATTGATTGACGTACCCTTTTTAAAAAATGTCACATTAAAAAAAGAAAATATCTCTAGTTTTTCTGCATATCCTTACTGTCTACCCGCTATCCGAACATTACAATCTCTAGCTTTCCACCCAAATGTAACATTCATTATTGGAGAAAACGGAACGGGTAAATCAACATTACTCGAAGCGATTGCAATCGCTTTAGGATTTAATGCAGAAGGTGGAACGAAAAATTTCCGCTTTAGCACAAACGATTCACATTCATCTTTACATGAATACCTTCGCATTTCCAAAAGTTTCAATACACCAAGTGATGGTTTCTTTCTTCGCGCTGAATCATTTTATAACGTTGCTTCTTATATTGATGAAATGGATGCCGATCCATACGCACGTGGAAATCCAGTTATTGACTCATATGGCGGCACCTCACTACACAACCAATCACACGGTGAATCATTTTTCTCCTTATTTATGCATCGTTTTTCAGGACAAGGTTTATACATTTTAGATGAGCCTGAGGCCGCTCTATCACCAATGAGACAACTTTCCATGCTCATTCGAATGCACGAACTAGCGGAACAAGGTTCACAATTTGTTATCGCGACGCATTCTCCTATTTTAATGGCTTACCCTGAATCCACTATATACTCTTTAACACAAGAAGGGATTCATGAATCCGCCTTAGAAGACACTGAGCATTACCAAACAACAAAACTTTTCTTTGAAAACCGTGATCGACTATTCCAGCATCTATTTGAATCGTAAAAAAGAAGCAGCAAGCGCTGCTTCTTTTTTATAGTGCTTCTATAAATAATGCTACCCCAATACCGCCGCCGACGCATAGAGAGGCAATTCCTTTTTCTAAACCACGTCTCTTCAATTCATGAATTAAACTTACCGTAATACGAGCTCCTGTACAACCGATTGGATGTCCAAGTCCTACACCACTACCGTTTACATTCACTTTTTCACGGTCTAAACCTAATTCTTTCTCTACAGCTAGGTATTGAGCCGCGAAAGCTTCATTAATTTCAAGTAAATCTGCATCTTCTAATGACCAATCTACTTTTTCTAATCCTTTACGAATTGCTGGTGCTGGTCCAATACCCATAATTTTCGGATCTACTCCAGCTACTGAATATCCAACAATTCTAGCTAACGGTTGTAAGCCTTTTTCTTTCGCTTTTTCTTCGCTCATTAATACTAGAACCGCACTTCCATCATTCAGGCCAGATGCATTCCCTGCCGTTACTGATCCGTCTTTACGGAAAGCTGGTTTTAATCCTGCTAATTTTTCCGCTGTAATATCTGCACGTGGATGTTCATCCTTCGAAAATACTATTTCTTTTCTACGTTCTTTTATCGTAATAGGAACAATTTGATCGTCAAAGTATCCAGACTCAATTGCTTGCAGTGCCAATGTATGACTACGAAGCGCAACTTCATCTTGTTCCTCTCTTGTAATTTCATATTGGTCAACTAGATTTTCAGCTGTTTCACCCATCATAATATGGTGAATCGGATCTTCTAGTACTTCCCACACCGTATCACGAATTTCTCCGTGCTGTAGACGTTGTCCCCAGCGGTGCTGTTTTAATGCATAAGGGCTTGAACTCATTGCTTCTACTCCACCTGCAATAACAACATCACTTACACCTAATTGAATTTGCATTGCAGCTGACATAATTGCTTGCATACCTGAAGAACATTGGCGTTGGATTGTATAACCCGTAACTGTGTCAGGAAATCCTGCCGCTAATGCAGCTGTTCTTGCAGTATTTGCTTCATCAGTTCTTTGAATACAATGACCTAAAATTACTTCATCAACTTCGTGTGGTTCTACCCCGCCTCGTTTTACAGCTTCCTGAAGTACAGGAACCGCTAATTCTACTGGCGTTACATTTTTTAGCGCTCCTCCAAAAGTTCCAATTGGCGAACGAACTGCAGCTGTAATAACAACATTATGCATTTTGCACTTGCCCCTCTCTTATGTACCCTAGTCAGTTTTTAGGTGAAATTCCATAAGATGTATGTCTACATCTATCATACTATAAACATACTAAAAAATCAAAATATTTAATATAATAAAAATAGAAGGAATTAACCTTCTATTCTGTTAATGCATATAAAAATTTTTGTAAAATTTTCTCTGTCGTTTCATTCAATTTTGGTAACTTATCTACCTGAAAATATTGAAGCTTCAATCCCTCATGATCAAGCCTTAATTCTCCACTCACATGATGCCCCTGATACAGATGAATAACATTAAAAATTTCATCCCCATTAGGATAACGGAAATATACTTCTTTTCCTGATAAGACACCTAGAAATTGCATTATTTTTGCAGTTAATCCCGTCTCCTCTAATAATTCTCGGCGAGCAGTTTCTTCTGTCGTTTCTCCTAGTTCCATCGCACCGCCAGGTACACCCCAATCATATGTATCTGAACGATATTGAAGCAATACTTCTTGATTATCATTTAGTATAATTATTGCTGATCCAACGAGAATAAGTGGTCTTGTCCCAACGACTTTGCGTAACTCTTCAATATACCCCATTATGTAAACTCTCCTTTCCTCACCCTCCCTTATCATAACAAAATTTTTCTCCTTTTGTTGATGTAATTTCCAAGAAAAAAAAGGAAGCTTTCGCCTCCCTTTTTTCATCCTTATTTCTTAAAACTTTCATATTTTACAGCTTCAAAAGCTTCTTCAATTTCATCATTACGATAATGAACATATGTAAAACGTCCTAACTCTACTAATCTTGCTATTTCTTGTAACGCTTTATGTTGCTCATATGTTTCCTCCAGCTTAATATGTACATAAAACTTCATTAATGGATGTTCATATAAAGGTTCTCCCACCTCTACATATACATCTTCAACCCCTTGTACAACTCTTACATAACTTGCAAATTGATAAAGAGCTTCTCTGTCTGAAACGATTTTTAATGTATACATATATTCTCCCCCTTTTCTTTACTATATCAAAAAGATGATCACACTACGTTATAGAACTATGAAATTTTTTCGACTTGTAATAAACAAGGCGTTTATCCATACATCGGGTCTTTTCCTAACATATATTATAAGAAGAATTTTTTCAGTTGAGGTGTTCCTTATGGATCCATACGTCAATATATGTATTTGCATTACTCCAGGCGCCGATATTTCTGATGACCGTATCGCAAAAGATTTAGCAGTTGCAGAGTCAATTTGGCACCCGATTACATTTCAAATTAAAGACGTAATTATTTTAAATGAACTTTTTCGTTTTTCTGACCGTGAAATTAGTTATAAAAATTCTATTCAAAGTCAGGAAAAATTAGCATCCTTTTTCCAAACGTGTGTAAATGAAGCTCCTGAATGCGACCTTTACATTTGTTATATTGGCAGTGATTATTTCAAAGAAACAGCAGTAATTGCCTGCGCTTACTCTTTAGCAAAACAACAGCAACTTACTGGTTATATCGTTTTAACAAATTCGGCTGCTCCTATGAAAAATATATATACGCTCGCTCATGAAATCGGTCATATTTTATTTACAAGACGTATTCATGGAAAACTTACTCACGCAGATCCTCATTCCCCAACTGGCTCGGAGCACCATCCTTCTCCATCAAATCTTATGTATCCAATAGTCCCGCACCCTGAAAATGTCCATATTCAGTCCCTATTAACGAACGAACAAAAAACACTCTCTTTACAAAGTTCTTTATTACAAAGAAAAAAACAGTAACCGTCATGTTACTGTTTAAAAACAACTTATTCCAATTAACAAACGAAAGCACGGCTGCAAAGGATACACTACACACCTAAACCGAATCCCTCTAAAAATCAAAATATAGTATTTCTTTGGAAATAATTTTTTGTATATCCAGAGCAGCCCTTTTCCTATAATAAAAAAATTCAATTCGTTCACTATTAATATAAAGCTAGCTTACAGTCTTTTTCTCCTCATTTTTCAAAGACCATCGCATTAATACATATAAACTTCCGTACAGAAGTAACGGCTCTAAGATTCCCCAATATGGGTTTTGCTTCCCTAATTCTTTAAATACAAAGATAATTAATAGTGGTACGATAACAGCCAATATTCCAATCCACCCCAGTATGTACGCTTCCCCAATTAACAGTACTAACAAGATAAACCCAGCTAGTATATAACTTTGTATAGTCGTTAATTGTAATACAGGCGTCCCGTACCATTTATTCATAAACATTAATAATACTAGTAATAAGATTGGTAGCAAAGCTGCTACATAAATGATGCTAAATTCTTTTATTTTGCTCTTAAATGATGACATCTTAAAAGCAAATATAATTCCTACAATCGTAATCATTAAAACAATTGGATACCCAATCAACTGTACATTTGTTAATGTAAATTCATGATTAGGATTTTCGAATAATATATTAGTTAGTAGCCAATATCCACCAATACCAATAATCATTCCTAAAATACTCTTTATACTCCCGCCTTTATCCTTCTCCATCTCTTTCGCTAATTCTTCCGCATACTCTTTTGGTGAATCACCGAATATATCCTTTACCGTCTTTCCCTCTTTCTCGCCTTCTATTAAATGAAGTTCTGCATCTTCTAGAAAGGCGTCCACATCTTCCTCTTTCATTCCTTTTGTTATTAAATACACTTTCGTATCGATTAAAAACTTTTCTCCCTCTTTAGAAATCTGCATGATAACCCCTCCCTTATTTAACCGTTTCTCTTCTATTCGTCTTCAGCATAATTTCAAGGAAAATTAAAATAAACAAACTTCCGTATAAACATATAATTTGAAATAACATTGGCATGAGATCTTCCGAAGTAAATGTTTTAAACAGTAACATAATTGAAAGTGGAATGATTAAATATAAGTTTTTAAACCATCCTTCAAAATATATATTTATTGCTATTGTGATAATAAAAATAGCTCCAGCTAATATATAACTTTGCGTTTGGGTGAATGTAAACATTTTTGTAGGATAGGTCACATCTAATATCGTAACAACTCCTATTAAAAACATTGGCGCAATCATAACTAAAAACCACATAGAAAACCACGTTTTTGTAAAACTTGTTACGAAGGTCATTTTACGAAGTAGAAAATTAGGACCTATAACAACTAAAATCAATGACAAACTATACCCAACGCACTGAATAATTGATATCTGTAACATTCCGTTATTCACTATTAAGATAGAAGCAATAATCCAAAACGATACGATATTCATTACTGTAAAACCAATTTGCTTCCACGTTTCCTGTCTATCCTTTTCCATTACTTTTACAAGTTCATTTGCATATTCTTTCGGTGAGCTTCCAAAAATATCTTCTACACTTTTCCCATCACTCTCACCCTCGATTAAATGAAGTTCTGCATCTTCTATAAAATTTTCAATATCGCTTTCTTTCACACCCTTTGCCACTAAAAATAATCTCATATCTAATAAAAACTTTCGTGCTTCTCTTGATAGCATTATTTTTTTCTCCCCTTCCCCTCAAGTAGACGCTCTACACTACTTTGCATCGCTTCCCAGCGATCCATAAATTCATTAAGCGCTTCCTCGCCTTTTTCTGTTAATGTATAATATTTTCGCTTTGGGCCAGATGGAGATTCCTTCATTACACTTGTTATTAATCCTTCCTTTTGCATTCGTATTAATAACGGATAAATACTTCCCTCACTCGCCATTGTAAAGCCATATTTTGCTAGCTTTTCACTCATTTCATAACCGTATATTTCACCTTCAGAAATAATAGCAAGTAAGCATCCTTCTAAAATCCCTTTCAGCATTTGACTTGTCGACATAATTCAAATCCTCCCACTATCTTGTTTTACAAGATAGATAAGCGTAAGTATCTTGCTTTACAAAGTAGTATAGCAGAGACTATTTTGTAAAACAAGATAGCTAACAATTTTTTCCAAATCTTTGCAGGATTTTTATTATCCGCCCTCTAAATAGAGCAATATGAGAACTTTATTACGAAGGGATGTTTTTCACCATGGTTACAAATCGTGTTGTCTTTTTAACAGGTGCTGCAAGTGGTATTGGTTATGAAATGGGAACCGCTTTTGCAAAAGAAGGTGCAAAGGTTGTGATTACCGATCGTCTTGAAGAACGTGCAAAAGAAGCTGCTGACCAATTACAAAAAGAAGGCTATCAAGCTATCGGTTTAAAATGTGATGTTACATCTGAAGAAGAAATTACAGCTGCAATTTCTCAAACGGTTAATCATTTCGGTTCATTACATATATTAATTAATAACGCAGGAATGCAGCACGTTTCACCAATTGAAGATTTTCCAACCGAAAAGTTTGAACAACTTATTAAAATTATGCAAATCGCTCCTTTTATCGCAATTAAGCATGCCTTCCCAATTATGAAAAAACAAAAGTATGGCCGAATTATTAATGTAGCCTCCATTAATGGCCTCGTTGGATTTGCAGGAAAATCTGCCTATAATAGCGCGAAACATGGCGTAATTGGATTAACAAAAGTCGCCGCTTTAGAAGGCGCTACTCACGGAATTACCGTTAATGCGCTTTGTCCTGGTTATGTGGATACCCCTCTTGTACGTAATCAACTACAAGATTTAGCGACTACACGAAATGTACCACTTGAAAATGTTTTAGAAGCTGTTATTTATCCACTTGTACCGCAAAAACGCTTATTGCAAGTACAAGAAATCGCTGATTATGCTATGTTTTTAGCGAGCGAAAAGGCGAAAGGTATAACTGGTCAAGCTGTCGTTATCGATGGTGGTTATACTGCTCAATAAAGTGAAACTTTAATCAGCCCTCACCAATCGGACTTTAATGGGCAGCCCGACCCCCACCTAACTTCTTTGCTTTCGCTGAATTTTGAGGTGGGGGTCTTACTGCCCATTAAAGCGGGATAAAAAATAAAGTTTGCTCCCGAAGAGCAAACTTTATTTTTTACCGCAAGGACCTTCCTACTTTAGTAATTGCTTAGGGAGTTTCTCGATTGCAACAATTACCCCATCTAATTTGCTTTCAATACGGTGGAGTAAATACAATGTTACAACAATCGGAAACCCTACATTACCTACCATCCTGATCCACTCTTCCATCTTTTCCGCCTCCTTCCACTATATAAATAAGAGAAAAGAAAACATTTAGGCATAAAGTGAAACTTTAATCAGTGGGGGTTTTGTTCATCCCCCACTGATTATTAGCCCTCACCAATCGGGCTTTTACGGGCAGTTGACCCCCACCTAACTTCTTTGCTTCCGCTGAATTTTGAGGTGGAGGTCTTACTGCCCGTTAATGCGGGATAAAAAGACAAGCTATTATGTATTAGCTTGTCTTTCAAATAATGATGCAATTTCCTGTTCATAATCTCCTCGTATAATACCTTTCTCGGTAATAATACCTGTAATTAATTCATTCGGCGTTACGTCAAATGCAGGATTATAAACATCAGTTCCAATTGGCGCCACTTGTTTTCCAAAAATTTTCGTAACTTCTGTTTCATCTCTTTCTTCAATAACAATTTCAGTACCTGTTTGTTTCGTAATATCAAATGTGGATAGCGGAGCTGCAACATAGAACGGGATATCAAAATACTTTGCTAATATAGCTAAATTCATTGTTCCAATTTTATTTGCTGTATCTCCATTTGCGACAATTCGGTCCGCTCCTACTATAATCGCGTTTATTTCTTTCGTTTGAATAGCATGAGCTGCCGTATTATCTGTAATAAGTGTTACATCAATATTTGCCTGTTTTAATTCCCAGGTTGTTAAACGCCCACCTTGTAAAACCGGTCTCGTTTCACACGCATACGCATGTAAACGTACACCTTTTTCTTTCCCAATATAAAACGGTGCTAATGCAGTACCATATCTAGCAGTTGCAATACTGCCAGCGTTACAAATTGTTAAAATGTTATCATCGTCTTTAAAACATGTTAATGCATGTTCTCCAATACTCCGGCATACGGATTCATCTTCTTGCTGAATGAGAAGCGCTTCTTCTTCTAATTTTTTTTGTGCTTCTTTTATTGTAGTAATTTCTCGAATGGATTCTCTCATACGATCGATTGCCCAAAATAAATTGACTGCTGTTGGGCGTGATGTTCCTAAATAATTACAATCTCTATTAAACTTCTTTTGAAATTCTTCAATATGTACAGTGTTATATTTTTTGGATGCAAGCGCCAAACCAAATGCAGCTACAATTCCAATTGCAGGTGCACCTCTTACTTCTAGCATGATAATACTTTTCCATACCTCTTCAATCGTCGTTAATGTTTTGTATTCTGTACTGTGTGGCAACTTTGTTTGATTTAATACTGCAATAGCATCCCCTTTCCAACTAACAGACCTCGGAATAGTAACAATTGTACTCATGCTTTTACCCCTCCAGAAACTGTCTGTTGGAATAGTGTTCGGAACAGTTGAATATCAGCGTTCTTAGATTCATATTTTATTAGTTCTCTACCTAAGGATAACGCTTGTTTCTTAGCTTGAATTCTCGTTTCTTTATTTGCTATTTCATCTAAATCAGCTACATGCGCTAAGCCAATCGTTCTACGGATAAGCTCACATCCAGCGAATCCAACGGCATCCGTAAAAATATTTTGCAAAATAATTGGCAACCATTGTTTCTCTTTCGTATATGCTTCTACACCTTCTCCAATCCATAACTTCGTAAAAGTTTCTACAAAATAACTCCATGTTTTTTCAATATGGAAAAATAGCACATTTCTTTTTGCCTCTTCACGTGATAACGTATTTAATAATAAATTTGCAATAAATTGCCCAAGATCGAATCCAAATGGACCATATGTTGCAAATTCTGGATCAATCACTTTCGTTTCAGAAGGTGATGAAAAAATACTTCCCGTATGTAAATCTCCATGAATGAGTGCTTCTTTTCTCGTTAAAAATTTATATTTATACTGTGCCACTTTTAGTTTGACAGTTTTGTCACTCCATAGTTCATCTACAGCTAGCTGCAAATCTGGTTCATAATCATTCGTATCGTAATGACCAAACGGATCTGTAAACACTAAATCTTCTGTAATTTTGCAAAGGTCTGGGTTTACAAATGCACCTTCTAGTACCCTCTTCTCTTCTGACTCTAACCCGAAATCTGAAGTATAAAACAACACATGTGCTAGAAAATGACCGATATGTTGGGATAAAAGTGGGTACTCCTCTCCATCTATAAATCCTTTTCTTGTAATTGTTAGTCTTGATAAATCTTCTATAACTGTTACTGCTAACTCTTCATCATGACTGTACACTACCGGCACATATTCCGGCACATACTTCGCAAAAATTTGTAATGCTTTACTTTCAATCGTCGCTCTTTTTATAGACAATGGCCAGCTCTCACCAACTACTTTCGCATATGGCAGTGCTTGTTTTATTATAATAGACTTCTCTCCATCATCTAATTTGAACACGTAATTTAAATTGCCATCTCCAATTTCATGACAAACTACATTTGCTTTTTTATCAAAATAACCATGTTCTTTCGCATATTGTATAGCTGTCGTTTCAGTTAATGAATAATATCCCATCGTCTTCTCCCCCTTTTTATTCAGAGGTTTTTCTAAAATAGAAAAACCTCTTTCCACAAAGAAAGAGGTTTGAAGTTTATCTTCTCCCCTCTTATCTGCCAGAAAGTTTTACTTTCTGCTGGAATTAGCACCGTGCCTTTCGGCGTAAATAAACGCCCCATTTCACAATGGTATTACGGTCGGTTGCTGGGCTTCATCGGGCCAAATCCCTCCACCTGCTCTTGATAAGAGTTGTATAATTTTTTGAATTTTTAACTTTATGTTGAAGACTATACCAAGAATAAAAATCATTTGTCAATATTTTATTTGTATAATTCTGGACGACGATCTGCAAAAACTGGAATTCCTTTGCGTACCTCTTTAATTTTCTCGAATGTAAGCTCTCCAAATAAAATTGATTCTTCTTCATTCGCTTCTACAACAACTTCACCCCAAGGATCGATAATTAAAGAATGACCCGCAAACTCATTATTCGGATCCTTTCCTGCCCTATTACATGCAACAACATAACATTGATTTTCAACTGCTCTTGCTTGCAGTAGCAAACGCCAATGCGCTAAACGAACTAATGGCCATTCTGCTACAACAAATAGAACTTTTGCACCTTTAGCAGTATGAACACGCATCCACTCCGGAAAACGAATATCATAACAAATTGTACCAGCGCACTCTATATTATCTAACTTAAATTCGCCTGTACTATTTCCAGCGATTAAATATTTATGTTCATCCATGAGCTGAAATAAATGCACTTTGCTATATTCATTGACTAGCTGACCTTTATTCGTTACAACATACATTGTATTTGTAACACCTTGATCTGTTTGCTTCGCTATAGAGCCACCGACAATATGTACACCATATTGTTTCGACCACTCTTTCAGCTTTTCTTTCGTTTCTAATCCATCCCTATCTGCAATTTCAGAAAGCCTAGTTAAATCATATCCTGTTGTCCACAGTTCTGGTAAGACAATCACATCTGGTCTTTCTTTCATCGCTTCACTTATTTTATTTTTAGCATTTTCAATATTTTTTTCTACATCTCCAAAGACAATATCCATTTGAATACATGCGACTTTCATTTTGTCAGCCCCATTCTTAATTTTTTTCTTTACAAAATACTGGAAAGATTATATCATTTGTCACTAGAATTGTAACAACTTTCAAAAGAGGTGGAAAGTATGAAATTATTTCAACCTTCTGAGATAGTAACATCATTGCCAACACAATTTTTCGCTTCACTTGTTGCAAAAGTTAACAAAGTCGTTGCAGCAGGTCACGATGTTATTAATCTAGGACAAGGTAATCCAGATCAACCAACACCGCAGCATATCGTAAAAGCTTTGCAAGACGCTGCTGAAAAGGCCATTCATCATAAATATCCGCCATTTCGTGGACATGAAAGTTTAAAAGAAGCTGTGGCAACATTCTATAAACGTGAATACGGCGTAGAATTAAATCAAAAAACAGAAGTTGCTATTTTGTTTGGTGGAAAGGCTGGATTAGTAGAATTACCAATTTGTTTTACAAACCCTGGTGATACCATTCTCGTTCCAGATCCAGGATATCCAGATTATTTATCTGGAGTTGCTTTAGCAAAAGCACAATTTGAAACAATGCCGCTACTTGCAGAGAATAATTTTTTACCGGATTATACGAAAATTGATGACACTATCGCTGAGCGTGCAAAGTTAATGTTTTTAAATTACCCAAACAATCCTACTGGTGCTACTGCATCAAAGGATTTCTTTGATGAAACGATTCATTTTGCTAATGAACATAATATATTAGTCGTTCATGATTTTGCTTACGGTGCGATTGGATTCGATGGTCAAAAGCCTGTTAGTTTCTTGCAAGCAGACGGTGCTAAAGATACAGGTATTGAAATTTACACTTTATCAAAAACTTTCAATATGGCTGGATGGCGTATTGCTTTTGCTGTGGGAAATGCAAGTGTCATTGAAACAATTAACTTATTACAAGATCATATGTATGTTAGTATTTTTGGTGCAGTTCAAGATGCTGCCCGTGAAGCACTATTAAGTTCACAATCTTGCGTCGTAGACCTTGTAAATAGTTACGAATCTCGAAGAAACGCTCTTATTTCAGCTTGTCACTCAATTGGTTGGGATGTAGACATTCCAACAGGATCATTCTTTGCATGGCTTCCTGTACCAGAAGGTTATACATCTGAGCAATTTTCTGATATTTTACTAGAAAAAGCACACGTTGCAGTTGCCCCTGGTGTTGGATTTGGTGAACATGGCGAAGGGTATGTCCGTGTTGGTCTCTTACATACAGAAGATAGATTACGAGAAGCCATTAATCGAATTGATAAATTAAATTTTTTCAAAAAGTAATTGACAACACGAAAAATATCTGACAAAATTCAGTTATCTTAAAAATTTAAACATTTCTAAATACTTCTTATCAAGAGCAGGTGGAGGGACGAGCCCGACGAAACCCGGCAACCGATCTACAATTGTAGACACGGTGCTAATTCTCGCAGCGTTATGCTGACAGATAAGGAGCTGGTTGTAAAAAAACCTCTCCTTAGCTGAGAGGTTTTTTTATTTAACTAGGAGGTTTTAACAATGAGCGGAATTATAGCAACGTATTTAATCCATGATGATTCACATAATTTAGAAAAAAAGGCCGAGCAAATTGCACTCGGTTTAACAATTGGCTCTTGGACTCATTTGCCACACTTATTGCAAGAACAATTAAAACAGCATAAAGGCAACGTCATTCATGTTGAAGAATTAACTGAACACGAACATACCAATTTGTATTTACGTAAAAAAGTTAAACGCGGGATTATTAAAATTGAATATCCGTTATTAAACTTCAGTCCAGACTTACCAGCAATTTTAACAACTACATTCGGAAAGCTATCACTTGATGGCGAAGTGAAGTTAATTGACTTAACCTTTTCAGACGAGTTAAAAAAGTATTTCCCTGGTCCAAAGTTCGGTATAGATGGTATTCGAAATCTTTTACAAGTGCATGAACGTCCCCTTTTAATGAGCATTTTTAAAGGAATGATTGGACGAAATATTGGGTATTTAAAAACACAATTACGTGATCAAGCAATTGGTGGTGTAGATATCGTAAAGGATGATGAAATATTATTTGAGAATACATTCACACCACTTACGAAACGCATTGTATCTGGAAAAGAAGTTTTACAATCCGTATATGAAACATACGGCCATAAAACGCTATATGCCGTAAATTTAACAGGTCGAACCTTTGATTTAAAAGAAAATGCGAAACGCGCCGTGCACGCTGGAGCTGACATTCTATTATTTAACGTATTTGCTTATGGACTAGATGTACTACAATCACTAGCAGAAGATGATGAAATCCCAGTTCCTATTATGGCACACCCTGCTGTAAGTGGCGCTTACTCAGCCTCCAAATTATATGGCGTTTCATCTCCATTATTACTCGGAAAGCTATTACGTTATGCTGGGGCTGACTTTTCATTATTCCCATCTCCATACGGAAGTGTTGCACTAGAAAAAGAGGAAGCTCTTGCTATCTCAAAATATTTAACTGAAGATGATCCGTTTTTCAAGAAGAGTTTTTCTGTTCCGTCTGCTGGTATTCACCCTGGTTTCGTTCCCTTTATTTTACGAGATTTCGGTAAAGATGTTGTTATTAATGCTGGCGGCGGGATACATGGACATCCAAGCGGGGCGCAAGGCGGTGGTAAAGCTTTCCGTACTGCAATTGATGCTACTTTGCAAAATACACCACTCCATGAAGTGGATGATATAAATTTGCATAGTGCACTACAAATATGGGGAAACCCTTCTCATGGGGTGAAATTATGAGTATTCAAGTATTTTGTGATTTCGATGGCACGATTACAAATAATGATAACATTATGTCCATTATGGAAAAATTTGCACCACCAGAAGCGGAAGAAGTAAAGAATAGAATTTTATCACAAGAGTTGTCTATTCAAGAAGGTGTTTCTCAATTATTTCAATTAATACCTACTAGTCTACACGATGATATGATTCAATTTTTAATAGAAACTGCTGAAATCCGTAGTGGCTTTCATGAATTTATACAATTTGTAAATGAAAATAACATTTCTTTTTACGTTATATCAGGTGGAATGGACTTTTTCGTCTATCCACTCTTACAAGAAATCATTCCAAAAGAGAAAATTTACTGTAATGAAACAGACTTTTCACGTGAATTCATTACCGTTAAGTGGCCTCATCCTTGTGATCACCATTGTCAAAATCATTGCGGATTATGCAAATCATCGTTAATCCGTAAATTAAGTGATTCGAATGACTTCCATATTGTGATTGGAGATTCAATTACTGATTTACAAGCTGCGAAACAAGCAGATAAAGTATTTGCTCGTGACTTCCTTATTACAAAGTGTGAAGAGAATGCTATTGCTTATACACCGTTTGAAACATTCCGTGATGTTCAAACTGAATTAAAACATTTGTTGGAGGTGAAATCATGAAACAACTTTTTCGTCAGTGGTATGACTTAAGCGAGATAAAAAAAGAGTTAACAATACGAAATTGGTTTCCAGCAACGAGTGGTAATATTTCTATAAAGGTTAGTCATGAGCCACTTACTTTTCTTATTACAGCAAGTGGTAAAGATAAAACAAAAACTACTCCAGATGATTTTCTATTAGTAGATCATCTGGGGGTTCCCGTATTAGAGACTGAATTACGCCCTTCAGCAGAAACAATATTACATACACATATTTATAACAATACGAATGCCGGGTGCGTACTTCATGTTCATACAACTGATAATAATGTCATCACAAATTTATATAGTGATGCAGTCACCCTTCAAAATCAAGAAATTATTAAAGCTCTCGATATTTGGGAAGAAGGCGCAACAATTCACATTCCTATTATCGAAAACCATGCCCATATCCCAACGCTTGGTGAAAACTTCCGCAAGCATATACAAGGAGATTCTGGAGCAGTATTAATCCGTAACCACGGTATTACCGTATGGGGCCGAGATAGCTTTGATGCAAAGAAAAGATTAGAAGCTTATGAGTTTTTATTCCAATTTCATATAAAACTATTATCAATTCAAGGAGGCGTTTCTAATGGCGCAAATTCGTATTCATGAAGTAAATACTCGCATCGAAAATGAAGTGGAAGTATCTAAATTTCTACAAGAGGAAGGTGTTTTATATGAGAGATGGAATATCGCTCATCTTCCTACTCATTTAAATGAAAATTATTCGTTAACAGATGAAAACAAAGCTGAAATATTAGCTGTGTTTTCAAAAGAAATCGCTGATGTTTCAGCGCGCCGAGGTTATAAAGCACATGATGTAATTTCCCTTTCAAATAGCACACCTAACCTTGACGAATTATTAATTAATTTCCAAAAAGAACACCATCATACTGATGATGAAGTTCGCTTTATTGTTAGTGGGCATGGCATCTTTGCCATTGAAGGAAAAGATGGGAAATTCTTTGACGTTGAACTTGAGCCAGGCGATCTCATATCTGTTCCTGAAAATGCAAGACATTATTTTACCTTGCAAGATGATCGTCAAGTTGTAGCTATTCGTATTTTTGTTACAACTGAAGGCTGGGTTCCAATTTATTAAGGTAGTTAGTTGAATAAAAGGACTTGGATCCCCTTTTCCAACCTTTTATTCACTCTACATATATACATCCTCCTATGGAACAGGCTTATTTCGAAAAATGAAATAAGCCTGATTTTTTATTTTCTCAAACATATGAGTCCTTCTATTCAAAAACAATCTCTCCTTCTATTTTTTAAGTGATTTTTTTAACACTTTTTGAACATTTATTGAACTTTTTTTGAATTTTTTCTGAAAATTCTGTTTTGTATATGATATACTACAATTAACTAATAAGGAAAAGAATATCGCAAACAGAGGGGGATAATCATGAGTTTACTTATCGCACTTATACTAGGGGTTACGTGTGGAGCACTTCCTGTTATTCTAGGAGCTATTATGGAAGAGTTGGAAGTTGGTGTTTTAGGTTTTGTCGCATCTTGTGTAAGCGCTTTATTTTTCGGCTTATTCGGTGCTATTCCTGTTTCAATTCTGTGTGCATTTTATATAGTACGCCATGCTCGTGCAAAACAATTCGGTCCTAATCATATCGCACAAGTTATTCCATTCCCAATCGAACGATGCCGCCGAGCTTCTAGCTTATAATTATAAAATTAAAAATAAATAAAAGTCCTCAAATGAGGACTTTTATTTATTTTCTTCTAGAAATTGAAATAATTCTTGTAGGTGCAAGACGTCTTCACTATAGCTAACAGATACGTGACATATACCATCAATCTCAGCTTGCATATATAGATCAACTCCATCTCGATCATATTTCAATGCCAAATAAAATTCCATTTCTTCTAGCATCTTTTTTGAAGATCGAATAACATAATGCCCCTTTTCATCTCTTCCATATTCGAATTTCGGCTCAAAATCATATTTTTGTTTAAAAGCTTCTTTTTGTTTTTCATTAATTTTTATACAAGTTGCTCGTTGTACAGTATCAATCATCTCATCAAATTTTTGAAGATCCATCTCATTTACCCCCTTATGTACTTCTTGTATAACACTTGTGTTCCGCTATTCTCTTCCCCATCTTTCATTAACTCTTCATACAATTCCTTCGCCAAACTTAAACCTGGTACTGGTAATTGCAAGTTTTCCGCCTCATCTAAAGCAATCTTCATATCTTTCATAAAATGCTTTACATAAAACCCTGGTTCAAAATCTCCCTTTAACATTCGAGGAGCTAAATTACTCAATGACCAGCTACCTGCTGCTCCCGTTGAAATACTTTCTAATACTTTATCTGGATCTAGTCCAGCTTTTTTCGCATAAGCAACAGCTTCACATACTCCAATCATATTTGAAGCAATCGCTATTTGATTGCACATTTTTGTATGTTGTCCACTTCCAGCTGGCCCTTGCAACTGAATATTTGTTCCTAACTTTTCAAATAAAGGTAAACATTTTTCATATATTTCTTTCTCGCCACCGACCATAATTGCAAGTCTTGCTTCTTTCGCACCAACGTCTCCTCCTGATACAGGTGCATCTAGCGTATATACATTCTTACTTTTACCAATTTCATTAATACGTTTTGCCAATGTTGGTGTAGATGTCGTGAAATCAATTGCTATCGTACCTTCATTTGCATTCTCCAAAATTCCATCTATCCCAAAGTATACTTCTTCTACATCATGTGGATATCCAACCATAGTCATTACAACATCAACTTGTTTTACTAACTCTTTCGGTGTATCACACCAATTTGCACCATCTTGCACTAAAGAGTCTGTCTTCGCTTTTGTTCTATTATATACATATACTTTATAACCGTCTTGCATTAAATGACGCACCATACTTTTTCCCATTACACCAATACCGATAAAACCTATTGATACATTTTTACGTTCCATTTTCTCATCCCCTTTGTTCTAATAAATCACTTACCATCTTTCGAAACTCATTATTAAAATCATCATCTATACTATTTTTCACATTTGAAAATAAAATAACAAAAGTGCCTTTTTCTTTATTAAAATTATTGAAAGTATTCCAACCAGATAGTACACCATGATTATAAAAATAATCCGGATATATGTAAAAACTAAATGCATATTTTCGTTCTGTTGAAGGTGAAAACATCGCTTGTATACTTTGTTCAGAAAGAAGTTTCCCATTTATAATTGCTTCGTCTAATTTCTTCATATCGCCAACTGTCGTATACATCTCACCGCATCCGTATAACCACTCCATTAACAATTTTTGTGCAGGTTCAAGGACATTCTCTTTCTTTACATATCCTTTAGTAAAATGCTGATCTCCCTGAGCCATATTTCCCATACCAGATTCATGCATTTCTGCTTTAGTAAATATATTTTCTTTTATGTAATCTCCTAAAGTTTTTTTTGATATGCTTTCTATAATATAGGCAAGCACCATATAATTATAATCTGTATATCTCCAACCTGCGCCTGGTGGAAATTCTAATTTTTGACTTCCAATCCAATTTACTAAGTTTATACGAGAAGCGGCATTCACTTTCCCTTTTCCGCTTTCTGGTAAACCTGATGTGTGTGTTAACAAATGATATAAGGTGATATTTTTATCTACCGGAAAAGAGGGAATATATTTATTTACATTGTCTTGAATATTTAACTTCCCTTGTTCCTGCAGCTGTAAAATAGATGTGGCCACGACTGTTTTCGTAATAGAACCGATACGATATTTGGTTTGAGGCGTATTTTCTATCTTATTTTGAACATCAGCATACCCATATCCTTTATTCAATATAACATGCTCTTTATCTGTCACTAAAACTGTTCCATTAAATTGCTTTCCTATTAAATATTGATCTAACTTTTGAGATATACTAGCATAATCAATTTGTTGTTCTTCTTTTTCTTCTATATTCTCTTGTACTTCTGATTCAATAGTAGGATTCACCTTAGTTGTTAATACAGTACTTTCCTTTATATTGGGATTATAGAGAAAATAGTATACTCCACCACCAACTACAGCAGACAGCAAAGCCATCGTCATTATTTTTTTTATCATATTGTTCCTCCATAATTCCTTCGTTCAAAATCCCCCTCACATTCTATTATCAAACAGTCAATTTCCCGCACTGATTTGAAACGTTTCAGTGGGGGCTTGAGTTATAACGCTAGGTCTTTTCGTCTATCGCTAGACAGTTGACGCTCTAGCATTCGTGCCACCTTATGGTAACACCCCAAGTATGTTTTTGGTTGGTACTGGCAACGAACGATTGTTTTCCCACTTGCACCACCCTTTCGAAAAAGAGCAGTTCTTCCTTGTGGAAGAAGCTACCACTCAGATGAATCTGGCGTGTGCTACAAGCCCCGACAAGTCGAGTACACATGGATGGTTGACGCACCCACTAAGCTATGCATGAAGCAACAGCCTTACGTTTTTGCACTTCTAATAGAATCGGCGTTTTCACTTTAAGATTTTCATCCAATTCTATAACTTTTGATTTTTTCAAGGTATTCAATGCACCGTTAATATCCGCATGAATACATCTTCCAGCTTTACTTTGGTACAGACCACGAGTCATTCGTTTGCCACTAAAGTGATAATATGTCTTATCATCCTTAGTCCAAACTGGAACCGGATCTTTATCAAGAAAACTAGCTTTTGAAGTATAGCTTTCTTCTTGTTTGAAAAATCGGATGCCTTCTTTTATACATTTATTCTCAATTGCTGCAATCAGTTTATGAAACGGGATTTGTACAAATGTTTGATTATTCTTTTTTCCCATATCAGATTTTTGTTTCCATCCAGCGTTATACCCTACGACAATCGTATCTATATCGAATTCTTTCGCTTTTTTGAACAACAGGCCTACCGTTTGTGAAATGTAACCATTTATTTGCTTTTCTCGTTTATGCCAAAGTGCAGCCATTTTATTCGTTACAACGCGTTTTGAAATTCCGTTTTCAATATTTTTTTGCTGTAAATTACGTATCTTTTTGTTGAAGTACTGGTTAATGGATTTTAATTTTTTCCCATCAATTAAAAATGTATCACCTGTATTTGTCACGCAACTTACTAATCTATCTACACCTAAATCGCAACTCAAAGCGTTACTCGTAGTCGTGGATTGTTTCTTCATTTGAGAAACGTGCAGTTCATATGTGTAATGCACCTCAAAGAACCGACCTTTTTGCTTCGGTACAATCTCAATGTAAGAGATTTTTTTATTTCTTATGTTTTTTGGCATACGTATTTTAATGGAACCGAATTTTTGCCTAAACACAACACTCATCGGAATCATCCAATACCCGTTCTCATCCACTTTGGGTACTTGATAGATTTCAATAATTCGTTTGTCCGTTGAACGAGAATAATTCGGAAACTTCGGACGCCCTGTGAACTTCTCAGGATTTCCCTTCCACTGTTCCATTGCTTTAAAAAAGCTCTTCACTTCTGTAAATAAGACTCTACGAATCGCTTGAACAGAATTTGATTGAATGCCCCAGTAGTTCATATCAGCTTGCATGGCGGTGTCCACTTCTTTTACAGTAGCCATTTTATTATGGTTCAAATAACTTTGTTTAATCGTGTACAATCCAACATTTCGTAATGCTTTTGAACTATGTGACATGCGTTGCAATAAGCGAAATTCTTTTGCAGTTAGGCAAGCTCGTCCGATATTTTGCTTCTGCGTGAAACGTCGCAGCGTTTCTCTTTTCTTTTGTTTCCGTAATACTTTCACAGCCTTCTTTCTAGCCATTGTTTTCACCACCTTTTTTAGAGAGTTTATTAAAATTATTTCTTTCTTAAGATCATGTTTTATCTTAGGAAATCTCGTTTCACGGAACAAGAACTAACACTTTTATAACTGTTAATTCCTTTTGACAAATCAAAATTGGGAACGAAACAGAACAAAATGTGAACATGGTCTTCATCGTAATCCCTTTTGGCCCAAGTAACCAAATTATTATTATTATTATCCAATTTCGTTGTCTTACGATATACTCCCTCCTTATCTACCACCGATTATATCGTAAGACAAAAAGAAACAAAAGAGTTCAGCCTACCTTCTGACGGTAATTCATCTCCCCCTGAATTGTTGGGTTTCATCCGTAACAAAAATCAGATGGAGTCTTCTTTCCGAAAGGAATAAAAAAAAATCGCAACAATTTGTTGCGAAAAATTATTTTTTTTCTTTTCTATATACACATACTTGATTTTTTCCATTTTTTTTCGCTTCATATAATGCAATATCCGCTCGTTGCATTAATTCTTCTCTTGTAATCCCTTGTTCATATAATGCAACTCCAAAACTGGCTGTTAATTTCGAAATTCCTGAGAATTGCTTTGTTTCAATGAAAAATCGTAATGATTCCGCAACCTGAAATGCCTCTTTTTCTACAGTATTCGTTACTAATATAATAAATTCTTCTCCTCCCCACCTTGCAAATACATGTTGCTGCTCCACTTTAGATTTCATAAGCTCTGCAAGCTGAATTAACGCTAAATCACCAAAATCATGACCATACGTGTCATTTACTGTTTTAAAATTATCTATATCAAATAAAATGAGCGCTATTTTTTCATCGTTACGCATTGCATTATCCCATTCTGCCTCTAGTATTTGTTGGAACTTCAAACGATTATAAATCTCTGTTAACGAATCTATCATCGCAAGCCTTTCTTGTTCTTGATAGATTTCATCTAATTCTGTAATCTCTGTACACTTCACAATAAATCTTGATAAATCTTCTGGCAGTGGTGTCGCACGCAATAAAAAAGTTGACACTTCCCCTTCATAATTGGACATCTTAATTCTTCTATCATATGATAATGTATCATCTAACCATGTTATATCATGGGTTGTTGAATAGTATCCATTTTCTCTAATAAAATGTTCAGCAAATACTAAATGTTGCTCACGATAGGCAAACAAATTTTCATATCCGAAAAACTCTAAAAAGTTTGTATTACAATCAACGATCTCATCATCTTCTACTATAAATAATAGATCATTTTGAAAATCAAACATCATTTGAAGTAGTTCTTGTTGCAAACTTACTTGCCGTACTAAAGAAAGCTGATACAAACTCTTATTCACTTCCTCTAACACCATTTGTGGGGTCACAGGGGCTATCACAATATTACGTATTCCTAACGTAAGCACCTCTGCAAACTCGCTTGTTATTTGTTGATCCCAAATGACAATAAATGTACTCTGTGGATTATACATATTCTTTATATATTTTATTTGAGAAAAATCTGTTACATACATAATTACAATATGTGGTTTAGTCCTCTGAAACAATAATTCTCCTTCTTCAAAACTATTTGCTATAAACATACATTTTGGATGAATATTTTCTATCGTTTGTTGATGTGTACATCCATTTTCTATATAAAGGACATTTAACTGAAGATCTTGTAATACATTTTGGAAAACCGTATTCTCTAATAAAAAATGTAGTATGTTCATCACTAGTCTTCACTCACTTCATATATCTTGTTCTACTGAATTCCTCACAAACATTTTATAAAAAGCTACTCTCAAAAAATTTTAATGAGTGAGGGATACATATTAACAAGCTAATTGAGAATGTTCTCTTTTCTTTTTCACTCTATAAATTCCTTTTTTAGTGTATGATTATCGGAATTGTATCGTTTGTATGAATGCCCTAGCTTCCTCTTTAAAACTTGACAATTAAAATAAAGATATTATATTCTTAAATTCAATAACTTACAAAATGTAAGTAGAATATACTACATGTATTTTTTCATAATTTGATATGTAATTTGGAGGATATATAATGACAAACGATAATTTTTTTAATGTTCTATATGAACGCACATCTACACGTGCATTCAACCCGGAGAAAGAAATTTCATCTACAGAGTTACACGAGATTTTAAAGGGAGCTGCTCAAGCACCTTCTGCTTGGAACTTACAGCACTGGAAATTCCTCGTATTCCAAGGTGAAGATGTACAGAAACGATTACATCCAATTGCTTATAACCAGCAACAAATACTTGATGCTTCTGCTGTAGTCGCTATTTTAGGTGATTTAGAAGCTTATAAAAACGTTGAACCAGTTTATGGTCCAATTGTAGAACAAGGATTCATGAAAGAAGAAGCTAAAGAGCGCTTAGCTAAAAATATTGAGTCTGCATATGCTCGTGAGCAATTCCCAAGAGATGCAGCCTTTTCAAATGCATCTTTAGCAGCAATGCAACTTATGCTTGCAGCTAAAGCAACTGGCTGGGATACTTGTGCTATTGGTGGTTTCAACCCACAAGCACTTATAGAAGAATTCAATGTTTCATCTCGTTACGTACCAATTATGCTTATTACAATTGGTGAATCAACTTTAAAAGGCCACCCTGCACCACGAATGAGCGTAGAACAAGTGAGTGAATGGGCAAAATAAGAAAGTGAACCTTTAGTCAATATGAGGGGTTTACTGCCTGTTAATACGGGATAAAAAAGAAACGAAGGTAATTTCATTACCTTCGTTTCTTTTTCTTCTGTCACACATCCGTAATATTACAATGTATTATTCGACAGCTTTACATAAAAAAATAGTAAATTTTATGCTATTCCCATAAACAAAAATGGCGTTTCATGTCGAAATTTGTTAAAACAGCGAAATATAACCGTGTGTTTTTGTTACAATTATGATACAATGATAACAAATAGATAACAAGAGAGGGATTTTCATTGAGTTCATACGGAAGCTTTATCGCACTTTTAAGCTACATAGTAACTGTACTGCTGTTATATTTTATTGGCGATGCTGCAAACATATCAGTGTTACAATTCCCAAAAGAAGAAGCGTTTCAATTAGAAGCGGAAAAACATACTGCAAGATCCATTGCACCACTACTCTTAGCTCTTCCTGTATACATCATCGTTTTATATAAAAGCAAAAAAGTGTAAAGGCTACCTATTTCATTCATTTCGGTGGTCCTTACACTTTTTTGTGATATCTATCCTATTTTAAACATCATCCCGTAATAAACACCCAGCTAGTCATTTAAAATGAGAAAATCCCCTAGAAAAAATTCCACTCTCTGTCCAGTCACTCACTACCGAACTTACATAGATTATAAGTGTGAAGGGGGTGATGAGGATTATGTTTGGATCATTTGGATGCTGTGATAACTTTAGAGACTGTCATCATCGTGAAAGAGAGTGTGACCATCGTGACCATCGCGAGAAAGAGAGAGAGGTAAAACCACAACAACCAGCTGTATGTAACGTACTTGCTAGCATTTCAGTTGGAACAGAGCTTTCTCTTTTAAGCATTAGAGGTAACGGCACATTCAACAATGTAATTTTTGAAGGTTTCGCTAATGGTGTTGCTCTTTTCTCTGCTTTAGCTCGTAATAACGACAAAGATAACAAAGATAACAATAAAGACGATAAGAACAATCAAAACCGAAATACTTTTACTGGTATTTTACGTGTATGCCCAACTGATATCGTTGCTATCGCTATCTAATTCTGTTCCTTATCCTCTATAGTAAGAAAATAAGATTTACTTTTCTCATAGAAAAAACCTGAGACCGATTTCAAATCGACTCAGGTTTTTTTATTGATTATATGCTTTTAACTAGTTCAACAACTTCTTCAGCAGTTGACATCATTAATGCTTTTTCTGCTAATGTTTCCATTTCTGCTTTTGACAACTTGCTTAGTTGTGTTCTTGCAGGAAGAATAGATGTTGCACTCATACTGAACTCATCTAAACCTAATCCTAATAATAATGGGATAGCAAGTGAATCTCCCGCCATCTCACCACACATACCAGCCCATTTTCCTTCTTTATGAGCCGCTTCGATAACCATTTTTACAAGACGTAAAATAGATGGGTTATACGGTTGGTATAGGTAAGCTACTTGTTCGTTCATACGGTCTGCAGCCATTGTGTATTGGATTAAGTCATTTGTTCCGATAGAGAAGAAATCAACTTCTTTTGCGAATTGATCTGCTAATACTGCTGAAGCTGGGATTTCAACCATCATACCCACTTCAATAGAATCAGAAACAGTTGTACCCGCTTCTACAAGTTTCGCTTTCTCTTCTAATAAGATTGCTTTCGCTTGACGGAACTCATCAAGAGTTGCAATCATTGGGAACATAATTTTTAAGTTACCATATACGCTAGCACGAAGTAATGCACGAAGTTGTGTACGGAACACATCTTGCTCATCAAGACATAAGCGAATTGCACGGTATCCTAAGAATGGGTTCATTTCTTTTGGTAAATGTAAGTATGGAAGCTCTTTATCTCCACCGATATCAAGTGTACGAACAACAACAGGTTGACCTTCTTTTACACCTTCAAGAACTGCTTTATACGCTTCGAACTGCTCTTCTTCTGTTGGAAGATTGTCACGGCCCATGTATAAGAATTCTGTACGGTATAAACCAACGCCTTCTCCGCCATTATCGATAATACCTTGTACGTCATTTGGTGTTCCGATATTTGCAACAAGCTCAACGTGATGTCCATCACTTGTTACAGTAGCTTGGTCTTTTAATTTTGCCCATTCAGTTTTTTGCTCTTCAAATTTCGCTTTCTTTTCTTCAAAAGAACGAAGAGTTTCTTCTGATGGATTTACAATTACTTCTCCATCTAAACCGTCGATGATTACGATATCGCCGTTTTGGATTTTCTCCATAACAACTTTCGTACCAACAACTGCTGGAATTTCCATAGAACGAGCCATAATTGCAGAGTGAGATGTACGTCCACCGATATCAGTTGTAAAACCTTTTGCATACTTACGGTTTAACTGAGCTGTATCAGATGGTGTTAAATCTTCAGCAATGATGATTACTTCTTCAGAAATTGTACCAGGGTTCGAGAAGTTAATTCCTAGTAAATGTGCAAGAACGCGTTTTGTTACGTCACGAATGTCCGCAGCACGTTCTTTCATATATTCGTTATCCATGTTTTCAAACATAGAAATAAACATTGATGCAACTTCATCCATTGCAAATTCAGCATTTACTTTTTCGCTATTTACTTTATCTTTTACTGGGTTTACTAGTTCTGGATCATTTAACACTAATAAATGTGCTTCAAAGATCGCAGCTTTATCAGCACCTAGCTCAGCAAAAGCGTGGTCCTTAATAGCTTCTAATTCAGTTTTTGCTTTCTCAAGCGCAGCGTCTAAGCGTGCAATTTCAGCAGCTTCGTTTGTAATTGATTTCTTTTCAATGTTAAATTCAGGATTCTCAAGTCTGAAAGCCTTTGCAATAGCAATCCCACTTGATGCAGCGATCCCTTGAATGTTAAGAGTCATTATTCTCCTAATCCTTCGTTTTTCATAGTTTCTTCGATAGCTGCTAGTGCTTGAGCTGCATCATCACCATTTGCAGTGATTTTAATTTCTGCGTTTTGTTGAATACCTAAAGACATAACGCCCATGATTGATTTTAAGTTAACGTTTTTTCCGTTATACTCTAAGTTAATGTCAGAACCAAATTTGCTTGCAGTGTTTACAAGTAGAGTTGCTGGACGAGCATGAATTCCTGAGTCGCTAGTTACTTTAAAGATTTTTTCCATGATAATTTATCTCCTTTAAATTACAGTATTTTTTAGTTGTATAGACGTGAGTACTACATCATCTATTGTATATAATAGGCGATGTTCGGTCAACCACATCGCCTATTATAATTATAAACATTTTGCGTCAAATTCCTACTGAATGTCAATAATAGCGTTTTCGCCCTTCTTAACATTTCCATCTTTTTTCAATTCGACTTGTTGTCCTTGTTGTAAATTCGTAAAGACAATTGGTGTAATGATAGATGGTGCATTTTCTTTTACAAATGCAAGATCTACTTTTAATAATGGTTGTCCTTGTTTCACTTTGTCGCCTTGTGCTATAAGTGCTTCAAAACCTTCACCATTTAATTTTACAGTATCAATACCGAAATGGATTAAAATTTCTTTTCCGCCTTCAGATTGAATGCCAATCGCATGCTTTGTAGGGAATACGTTGACGATCTCACCGTTAACTGGAGAAACTACTGTTCCTTCTGTTGGCTCGATTGCAAATCCGTCTCCCATCATTTTTCCTGAGAATACTTGATCAGGTACTTCTGTAATCGGTAAGATTTTCCCTTCAATTGGTGAAACGATTGTTTCGTTTTCATCAACTTGCTGAGGAGCTTCTTCTACTTTTACAGGCTCTTCTTTTTCAACATGAGGTGTACGACCTGACATAATATCATGAATTTGTGATTTTAATGTGTCAGATTTAGGTCCGAAAATAGCCTGAATGTTATTTCCTACTTCAAGTACACCAGCTGCTCCAAGCTCTTTTAAGCGATCTTTGTTTACATTCTTTTGTTCGTTAACTTGCACACGTAAACGAGTAATACAAGCATCTAAAGAAGCAATGTTTTCTTTACCGCCAAGTGCCACTAATACCTCACGAGGAAGTTCACCCGCTTCAGTTTTTCCTGCACCGTCATTCGCATTTGCTACTTCACGACCAGGTGTTTTTAAATCCCATTTACGGATTGCAAAGCGGAATCCGAAGTAGTAAATAACTGCTAGCACAAGACCAACAATAATTACCCACCACCATGCTGTACGGCCCGGTAGTACTCCGAATAACATAAAGTCGATTAAACCACCAGAGAATGTCATACCAATTTTAACACCTAAAATTTGCATTGTCATAAATGATAGACCAGCGAATACGGCATGAATTCCGAATAGTACTGGTGCTACGAATAAGAATGAAAATTCAAGTGGTTCTGTAATACCTGTTAAGAAAGATGTTAATGCAGCAGAACCTAAAATACCTGCTGCTAATTTTTTATTTTCTGGACGTGCTTCATGGTACATTGCTAATGCAGCTGCCGGAAGACCGAACATCATGAACGGATACTTACCAGTTGTAAATGTACCTGCTGTTAATTCTACACCGTCTTTTAACTGTGCCATAAAGATTTTTTGATCACCACGGATTAATTCGCCAGCTGCATTTGTGTACTGACCGAATTCGAACCAGAACGGTGAATAGAAAATGTGATGTAATCCAAATGGAATTAATGAACGTTCAATTAAACCGAATATGAATGCTGCTAATGTTCTATTTGCATCAATCATTTGATGTGAGAACGTATTTAAGCCACCTTGAATGTATGGCCAAACGAAACACATGATAATACCTACTACTAAAGAGAACGTTGCAGTTGCGATCGGTACGAAACGCTTACCTGCGAAGAAACCTAAGTATGATGGTAATTCAATGTTGAAGTATTTATTGTAGCAATATGCGGCTACTATACCGACGATAATACCACCAAATACTCCCGTTTGTAGCGTTGGAATTCCTAATACGTTTGCATATGCTGGATCAGAAAATCCAATTTTTACTGGATCTGCTCCAGAACTTGTTACTTTCACTAGCTTATCTACTTCTAAGAACACACTCATCGTTTTGTTCATAATTAAGTAGCCGACGAATGCTGCTAATCCAGCTACTCCGTCTCCACCAGCTAAACCAATTGCTACCCCAACTGCGAATAATAATGCAAGGTTAGCGAAAATAATATCACCAGATTGTTCCATAATTTTTGCTACCATTACGAACCAATCTGCTTTTAAAGCAGGAATAACATTTGTTAACTGTGGATTTTGAAATGCATTACCAAATCCAAGTAAAATACCTGCTGCCGGTAAAATCGCTACTGGAAGCATTAACGCTTTTCCGACTTTTTGAAGAACACCAAAGATCTTCTTAAACATGGAAACCCTTCCTCTCTTATCTATATTGATACCTTCCGACAAACGCCAAAAAGACATGAGGAAAAAAAGATAGAACGATAGCTATACAAAGGGTAGTATATCCCTTTCTCAAGCTTACATTCCTTACTTTTCTCCACTCATGCCTGATCGAATCAGTAACACGTGTCAAAAATAGGATTACTTATAAGTTCACTATAATTAAGGCAAACGTTTTCGTTACTTACCTTAATGTGTTTGTCGAAATTTGTATAACTTTGCATTAGTTATTATACATAACTATTGTAAGCGATTCAATGATTTTTTTTAACGTTTTCATTTTAGACAAAAATATACGTCTTTTTACACATGCTCTGCTTTCACTAAGCGCTGCAGGTGCATCGTTAAATATATGCTCTCTGCTTCATACACAGGAAGTTGCAATTCTTTTTGCATGACCTTTACTAGCTTCCAAGCTAAATTATAACAGACGGGATATTCCGCCTTTAATAAATCAGCAAAGCTTTGTGATTCCTCTACTTTCTCCCCTTTTTTCACCCGTTCAATAGCATATTGTAAATGACGGATAAGGCGTAAGTAGTGGATACTTTCTTGGTCTAATGTAATTTGTAAGTTTGTCTCAATTAAAGATACAAGCTGTGCAATGAGACGGGAGTTTTGATTAACTGAAGATAAATCTGAATTTGTAAGTGAACTGTAAATATGGAGTGCAATGAACCCAATTTCTCCTTCTGGCAATATAATTTGCAAACGAGAATTTAAAAGGTCTACAACACCTTCAGCAACTTCATATTCCTCTGGATAGAGCATTTTCGTTTCAACTAAAAAAGGATTATCAATTGTAAGTCCTTGTTTTAATCTCTTAATTGCAAAAGAAATATGATCTGTTAAAGCGATATGAATATGTTCATTCAATGGTGATTTTGCTTTTTCTTGAATGTAGAACATAATATCATTCATTAATTCAATTAATTTTTCACTTATATGCGGCACTAACAGTTTGTATTGTTCACGATCACGTTCATTTTTCAAAACAAACATTTTTTCAATTTGTTCTTGCTCCAATACGTCTTTCGCTTTTTTCCCAAATCCAATTCCTTTACCAATCACTACTACTTCCTCGTGTTCAGGATGGCTAGCAATGATGACATTATTATTTAAAACTTTTTTAATTTCTAGATAATTACTCATATAACACCACCCTCGTACTTAAATAGCCTGCTTTTATGTTACAGAACATTCTTCTTTGTCGTCAATGTAAAACATCTACCATTTCATAAAAATTCATTTTTTAGACATGTTTATATATGATGCGTATAATGTAAGAGCAACTGTACATAGAAAGGGGATAACAACATGATTAAAATGTTTGTAAGTGATATCGATGGTACAATGATGCAACACGGAGGATTAATTGACGAACAGGATTTTGTAGCACTTCGTAGTCTTGCTGAGCAAAATGTTATTCTTTGTTTCGCTTCTGGCCGACTTGATAATGAGATTGCAGACTTAATGAAAGCTATAAATACAAATTTCCATCGCATTAGTGTAAATGGTGTTTTCGTGTACACACATGAAAACGAGCAACTATTATCCGCAACATTCGATTCGAGTATTCTACCTGATCTGTTAGCAATGACAAATGAAGATCCTTATTTTCGTTATGTAAGTGATGAGCATAATTATTACATTGAAGAAAAAACACCGTTTATTCATGAGCTCGAACAACAAGTCACGATGACTTCTGTTGAAGAACCGCATCTATTACAGAAAATTGATGATACAATTTTTCCAAATAAAATCTCTGTCGGTGGAACAAAGGAAAGCTTACAAATCCTTCAGAAAAAAATCGATGAAAAATTCCACGGAAAAGTTAGTACATTCATTTCAGCAGAGCAATGTTTAGATGTAATGCCACCTAATATTAGTAAAGGGGCTGCTATTTCTGTTTTATTAAAAGAGTTTCAAATACAGCCAGATGAAGTTGCTTGCATAGGGGATTCTTATAATGATATCCCAATGTTTTCTTTAACTCCTCACAGTTTTGCTATGTCTCAAGCAGATGACGCAGTAAAAGAACACGCTCACTATGTAGTAAATACAGTTAAAGATGCTGTTAACCACGTAATTGCTCATAATAAAAATACGACTCACTCCTTGTAAGGATGAGTCGTATTTTTTCTTTACATGTTAAACAATTTGACATTAACTGTACTTCACGAACTGAAATATATTATTTGTTACGTGCGATGTTTGTAATAAACTTATAACGATCTCCACGATAAATACATTTCACATACTCTAACGGTACTTCACCTTCTGAATATGACCATTGACGCATTACAAGCACTGGCGCCTTTTTAGGAATATGCAGATGTTCCGCTTCATTATCCGTTGCAATTGAAGCTTCAATTGATTGAGTAGCGCTAACAAGTTTAAAGCCCAGTTTTTTCTCTAAATGTTCATATAAAGATTGTTGCAATATTTCTTCGTTAATATCTTTTACAAGAGCTGGCGACAAATATGTCGTCTCAAAAGCAATCGGTTCATCATCAGCTAAGCGAATACGCCTCACTTCATAAACCGACTCTCCCTCCTGTATTCTCAACCGGTCTGCGATTTTCGCAGTAGCTGGAACTAGGCGGAAACTAAGTAATTGACTACTTGGGTTCATCCCACGAGAAATCATATCTTCTGTGAATCCCGTCATTCCTTGCAATTTTTGTTCCACTTTCGGAAGTTGGACAAACGTACCGATTCCACGTTTCCGATATAAATAACCTTGTTCCACTAAATTATTAATCGCCTGTCTGATTGTCATACGACTCACTTCGAACTTATCGCAAAGTTCATTCTCAGATGGGATTTTATCTCCCGGCTTCCATTCGCCGTCCTCAATTAGCTGTTTCACCCACTCTTGAATCTGATAATAGATCGGAAATGGTGAATACTTGTCGATGTTCATCAGCAATCGCCTCACTGCATAAAGATAGAGCTTCTTGATCAGCGATTACGGTTACATTCGGATGACGTTGTAAAACTGTAGCAGGACACGCTTCACTATATTCACCTTGCAATAATTCTTTAACAGCTTCTGCCTTTTTAGAACCCATAGCAACAAGTAGAATTTGTTTCGCTTTCATAATGCTTCCGATTCCCATTGTAATCGCATGAGTTGGCACATCTTCTTCTTTTTCGAAGAAGCGAAGGTTTGCTTGGCGTGTAGATTCTGTTAATTCAACAATGTTTGTTGGAGAATTAAATAGTGTTCCTGGTTCGTTAAATCCGATGTGACCGTTTTCACCGATTCCAAGAATCTGTAGGTCAACTGGGTTAGCAGCTAGAATGCCCTCGTAACGTTTGCACTCTTCCTCTAAATCACTTGCCATCCCGTTTGGTACATAAGTTTGTTTAAATGGAAGATGATCAAACAACTGTTCTTGCATAAAATAGTGATAGCTGTTTTTATCTTCATGTGGTAAATTTACGTACTCATCTAAGTTTACAGTGGTTACACGGCTTGTATCAAGTTTATTTTTTCGCATTTCTGCATAAATACCTAATGGAGAGCTTCCTGTAGCCATTCCTAATGTTGGATTTTCTTTTGTTTTTACAACTTCTTCAATTAATTTATAACCTGCTTCTGCTAGTTCTTCTGGAGTTTTTACAACAAGAATATTCATTTCATTACTTCCCTTCCTTCATATGAATTCCTAAACGAACCGTATCATATACATGTAAATCTTCATTCATCACAACAAAGTCTGCATCTTTTCCTACCGCTAATGCACCTTTATGATTTAATCCAAACTCTTCTGCTTGGTTAACTGATGTCATTAGTACCGCATCTTCGATTGAACAACCTGTAAATTCAATTACATTTCGGAAAGCTTGATCCATTTTTAGAATACTACCAGCTAACGTTCCATCTTCTAATCGAGCACTACCATCTTTTACATGTACTGGCTGTCCGCCAAGCTCATATAATCCATCTTCAAGACCTTTTGCACGCATTGCGTCAGTAATAACACTTACTTTTTTCGGTCCTTTTAATTTATATGCTAATTTCACCATATCAGGGTGAATGTGAATACCATCTGTAATTACTTCAACCATTACATCTGGATTTAATAACACATGACCAACAACTCCTGGTTCACGGTGATGTAATCCACGCATTTGATTGTATAAATGCGTTGCATGTGTAATGTTTCTATTTTTTAGTTGCGCATCAATTGCATCTGTATGACCCATTGTGCCCACAACACCAGTTTCAGCAAGATACTGTTCAAACTCTAACGCACCTTCTTCTTCAGGTGCATATGTTACTAATTTAATTAGATTCCCGCTTGCTTCCTGCCATTGTTTAAATTGTTCAATATTCGCAGGAACAATATGTTCAAGTGGTTGTGCACCTGCACGTTTTTTTGAAACATACGGTCCTTCTAAGTGAATATATTCGAAATGTGCTCCTTTTTCTTTCGCTTCCTTCGCAGCATGTAGTGCTGCTTCGATTGCTTCTGGAGCTTGTGTCATTGTTGTTGGAAAGTAAGTTGTAACTCCTTCTTTTAACATTTCTTTACCTAGAGTTACTAATCCATCGCTATTTGCATCCATCGCATCAATATCGTATCCACCATGAATATGAACATCGATCATACCTGGAATCACAATTTTACCTGCCGCATCTAAAACCGCTTCATTTTCTTGTGATACATATTGAGCCATCAAACCAATTTCTTTAATTGTTTCTGCGTAACGAATAAATCCGTTTTCCACTACTTCTTGACCTGTATAAATTTTGGCATTGATGACAACTTGCGTTTTCATTTTCATCGATCCTTTCCCATGAAATACCTACTTGTTATTATTACCTTATTCGCCTAATTCCATCTTAATATATGCACGAGTAGTTGTCTAGACATTCGAATGAAATTTCCTTTTTGTTTAACAAAAAGGACACTTGCTGCGTCTCTCTCAATTATAATATATGTTATTCAGTTTTCCAAAAAGGGAGAATATCCTCGTATCCTATTACTCATTTAAGTAATGGCATTAATCCACTAGTGCCTATTGTAATATGCTCGCCGTCTGTTTCCATTTCTACTGTACGTTTATTTGTTCCATATATCATTATACCATGTCTGTTTAAGCGTCTCACTACACTTTGGTGCGGATGCCCATACGGATTTCTGCTTCCATATGAAAGAATTGCGAACTGTGGCTCTACTTTCTTAAGAAACATTTCACTTGTTGAAGTATATGAGCCATGATGTCCCACCTTTAACACATCTGCATGTACATCAAATTGCTTTAATATTTCCGTTTCCGTCCGCACATCAGCGTCACCCATTAGTAAAAAATCCGCTTTTCCATATCGTACCTTTAACACAATTGAAGATTCATTATTTTCATCTTTTGATTTCCCATTGTTTAATACTTGTATGGAAACATGCGGATCTAGTGGTATGTATTGTCCCTCTTTTACTGAAACGAAAGGAATTCCTCTTTTTTTAATATGATTCCGGTATGTGTGATACGTAAAAGAACTATACGTTTTTCCACTATCTAATATAAGTGATACCGGCATTTGCTCTACAATCGGAATCAATCCTCCAATATGATCCATATCAGGATGCGTACTGACGATAGCATCTAAATGATTAATCCCTTTTTCGATTAGTTTTTGAATAATAACCTCACCAGCTTCATAAGGTCCTCCGTCAATTAACATCGTTTGTCCATTTGGCAATGTAATAAGTGTTGCATCACCTTGGCCAACTTTTAAAAAACTCACTTTCATTTTACCAAGATGTTGCCGCTGCGTATGTAAAGGAGACGTGGTATGAATAGACATCATATATCTTTTGGCCGATGTACTATTTAAAGAAAAGCATAACAAAACAGAAACTAACAATAAGATACTTCGCATACCTCTCATAACTCGTCTCCTTTTTTCAATTAGTATGGCACGGTATAAAATTGATATACAAAAAAAGCTTAGCAAAATGCTAAGCTTTTATTTCGATATCTCCTGTAAAGAACCAAAGAATAAATCTGCTTCATTCATTTGTTCATTCTCTTCAGAAAGTGCTGGTAAATCATCTAATGTTTTCAGTCCAAATGTATCTAAAAACTCTTTCGTTGTTCCATATAAAATAGGACGCCCGGGCCCTTCTGCTCTTCCCATTTCTTTTATAAGTAAGTGTGAAACTAACGTTTGTAACGCCTTATCGGTTTTTACGCCTCTAATCTCTTCCATTTCAGTCCTTGTAATGGGTTGACGGTATGCCACAATCGCTAACGTTTCTAGAGCAGCCTGAGAGAGTGAAGCAGCTGTTGGGGTATCTATTAATTTTTGATAGTACGAAGCATGTTGTTTCTTTGTAGCAAAACGATATACTTTTGCATACTGTACAATTTGCAAGCCTCGGTGTACACCTTCACATTCCTGTTGCATTTCTTCTAAAATATCGATTACTTCATTTCCTTCAATTTCAAGGACTTTCGCTATTTGTTCTGGATAAATTCCTTCGTCACCAGACACAAATAAAAGCCCTTCAATGATTGATTTCTGTTCTGCTCTATCCATTTTACGAGCTCCTTCCTCCTATTTTCTCCATAAAAATACACATCAAAAAACCGAATCACAATTCATGCGTTCGGTTCAATATTTTTTCTCTTGTTCCAAACGATACATTCAAACCTAGCATGAGATATAACTATTTCTATCTCATTTACCATACTAACTCTATGCAGATTTAGTAGAGCTTGATACGAAAATTTCATCAAAATTATGTTCTTGTTCAATTATAATTTGTTGATTTTTCATAAGCTCAAGAACCGCTAAAAATGTTACAACCATTATTTCCCGTTCATCATCAACAAACAAATCATAAAAACTTTGACGACCACCTTGTATTTCTAACTGCTTTAAAATATCAGTCATGCGCTGTGAAATTGGTATTTCTTGACGAGTAATACGTGTTGTTACAGGTTTCTTTGCTTTTTTACGGCGCATTAATTTTTGAAATGCCGCTAGCATATCATATAACGTAACATCAAGAGGCAAGTTTGTCTCCTCTTCTTGTTGCAATGATGTAAAATCAATTGGCGGACGTGTATATAGCTGTGCTCTTTCTAGTTCTCTTTCTTTTAGTTCAGTAGCAACTTGCTTATATTTCTTATATTCAATTAACCTCTCCATCAATTCTTGACGAGGATCATCTATAAAGTCATCACCGTTATCAAGTACATCTTCTTCATGTTTCGGCAACAACATTTTACTTTTAATTTGTAATAAAGTCGCAGCCATTACTAAATACTCACTTGCAACATCTAATTGTAGTTCTTTCATCGTATGTACATAAGATAAATATTGCTCTGTAATTTCCGCTACAGGAATATTATATATGTCAATTTCATAACGATGTATTAAATGTAACAATAAATCTAAAGGCCCTTCAAAAGCCTCTACTTTAAAATTATACTGCACAAAGCATCCCACCACATTTTTTCTATAACATCATAAGTATAGAGCATACTCATGTTCTATCCAACCTTTTTAAGAAATTTAATTAAAAATAGACCGATGCCTATGTCATAATGCCCATCGCTTCATATGATAACAGTGTAGTAAGAACAATGTAGGAGGTCAAAAAACTATGGGTCACGTTGATTGCGGTTTTAGCGGTGGGTTCGCATTACTTGTTGTATTGTTTATTTTACTAATTATTGTAGGGGCAGCTTGCTTCTGCTAATATGAACAATAACGACTAGGGACATTTCCCTAGTCGTTTATTGTTCATATTTCTATGATACACTTGTATTTATAACCGTTAAACAGGGGTGAAGAACATGTATCCTACCGAATACATACAATTTTTAATTCATTTTCACGGAGATTATGATTATTTTGAATGCCATGAAATACTGGAAGAATATTGGAAAGGAAAACCAAAAGGAGATCGCGATCATTATTTAGTTGGTCTCATTCAAATTGCAGTTTCTTTATACCATCAAAGACGCTCTAACTGGAATGGCGCAGAAAAAATGATGAAAAGTGCCATAACGATTTTAGAAAAAAACAGTGCACCTTTACTACGTTTAGGAATAAATGCCACACAACTCCCATTCTTACTCAAGGATAGATTGCAATCTATACAGAAAGAAGAAAATTTCACACCGTTATTTTTACCATTATCAGATACAACATTAGAAAAGCATTGCATGGAATTATGTCAGAAACAAAACCTCCCTTGGAAAGACGTGAATGCTTCTCCTAGTGAATATATAGTACATAAGCACACATTACGTGATCGAACAGAAGTCATTACTGAACGAAACGAGCAATTACAAAAAAGAAAGCAGAGATAATAAACTACTTATCTCTGCTTTCACGAATGTATATTTTGTTCAAGCCCTTTACACTTTTTGCAAAAACTTGCTGTCTGCTCATTTCCGCAAATTGTAAACTCAAGAAATTTGCTCTTTAACTCTTGTACCATCTTCGTCCCAATACCCATATGACGGTGAGATGGATTCACACTCAAATGCTGAATTTCCAAAACTTGATTCTCTTTTTTTACAATCCCCATTATCCCAACAAAATCTTCGTTTTGTTTCCACAAATACAATTGCCAATCATCTTTTGCTTCATAATCTTTCATAGTCAATTGTAATGTTTTCACATCTTTTTCCGTTGGCATAAATGAAAGAAGCCCCATTGCAATCTTTTCATAACTTTTTTTAAAACGAATTAACATAACCCTTATCCCTTCTTACAAAAGTTACAAACTATTAATCCCCTCAACCACTCTTTTCATATCACATTCATTTTACAATATTTTCAACAGAGTGAGAAGGGCTTAAAACAACTTGATAATCATACAAAGCGAAAAGAAGAAAGTCAAATATATGTTTCAGTACTATTTTTGCTAAGTAGATAGAAAGTGAAACGTTGTTATATGAAAGCGAAAAGATACAGCCACCACTCATTATCACTTCAATATTCATCACCTGAGAGCAAATGAATTCTAGCGAAATGAATGTAATAAAAAATATTTATTGAAACATGTAATCTAATGTATTCTATGTAATATGTTAAAATTTTGTTCTCATAAGCGCCATATTTTCACTACAATAACAGTACTACTTGTATCATGTACCGCAAACGAAATCCCCATTCCTATTAAAAAAAACAAAAAAGAGAGCCATAGCTCTCTTTTCCCATTAACTTATTCTTCCCAAACTTTAACTTCTTTCATTACATCGCCTTGACGCATGTTTAATACTGTTTCAATACCGCTTGTTGCTTTACCGAATACAGTATGTACACCATCTAAATGTGGTTGTGGCTCATGAACAACAAAGAATTGGCTACCGCCAGTGTTACGGCCAGCGTGAGCCATAGAAAGTGATCCTACAAGGTGTCTATGAGGATTTCCATCAGTTTCACATGGGATAGAGTAACCTGGGCCACCTGCACCTGTTCCTGTTGGATCTCCACCTTGGCTTACGAAGCCAGGAATAACGCGGTGGAATGTCACACCATCATAAAATCCTTGCTCTGCTAGTTTTTTAAAGTTTTCTACTGTTTTTGGTGCCTCTTCTGGGAAAAATTCTAAATCGATTTTTTCACCATTTTCCATTAATATGTATCCTAAAGTTTTCATATGTATATGTCTCCTTTCAACTATCTCAGCACTATATTACCACATTCATGACTAGAAACAAAAAGAATCCGACAATCTACATACTTCTTTTTTGAAATGTGGTAAAAGCTAGGTGACAAATAAGAAATATATACTATAATAACTGTGTTGCCCGAAAATTTTAGAAAGAGAAAGGGAGCGATTTTTCGTGAAAACGAAATTACTAGCTCTGCTATTAGCTGTAACGGTATTTATGATGCCAACAGCTTCGTTTGCAGACATCATCGAAGGAGAATCAATTGTTACACTAGGAGAAAACTTGTCTGAACAACAAAAACAAGATCTGTTAAAAGAAATGAAAGCACCAAAAGATGCTACAATTATTACTGTGTCTAATGCGGAAGAACATAAATTTCTAGAAGGGATTGTTCCAAAAGCGCAAATTGGTACGAGAGCAATTTCCTCTTCTATGATTACATACACAAAGCCAGGATCTGGTCTCATTGTACGTTCAAAAAACATTAATTCGATAACAGATGCAATGTACACAAATGCACTTATTACAGCAGGTGTAAAAGATGCAGAAATTCAAATTACTGCACCATTTAAAGTTTCAGGAACTGCTGCTTTAACCGGTTTAATGAAAGCCTACGAAACAACATCGAACAAAGCAATTCCTGAGGAAGTAAAAAAAGTAGCCAATGAAGAAATGGTGCAAACAGCCCAGCTCGGCGATAAAATTGGTGAAGAAAAAGCAGTTCAACTTGTTGCAAAAATTAAAGAAGAAATTGCCAAAGAACAGCCAAAAACGACTGAAGATTTACGTTCATTAATTAAAAAAATTGCGGATCAACTTGGTATTACATTAACGGATGAACAGTTAGATAACTTAGTTGCGTTATTTGATAAAATGAAAAATCTTAATATCGATTGGAATCAAGTTGGCAGTCAGTTAAATAAAGCAAAAGAACACGTTTCTGCCTTTTTAGGATCTGAAGAAGGGCAAGGTTTCCTAGATAAAGTTAAAGATTTCTTCTCAAGTATCATTGATTTTGTTAAATCGTTATTCAAGTAAAAAGAAGCTCGCTAGTAGCGAGCTTCTTTTTTTATACAAGTAACGGCAATTTCATAACAGCTTCTTCAACCGAACGAACAACATGATTTGCCTTCTCCTTCACATATGGATGAGCATGATGAAGAGTAAATGAATGCGGGGTTACTTCAAACATAGAAATATCATTGAAAGAATCTCCAATGCATGCAACTTCATTTGCTTCAATTTGTAAATGTTCCATTAATCGCCTTAAAGCACTTCCTTTACTTACTCCCCTTGGCATAATATCAACATAGCGTTTACCAGACATAAAAACTTCTGCTTCGCTCTGAAATGTATCTCGTAACTCTTGATCTAATGCTGCAATTGTCTCCTCTTCCCCAAAAACAAACAATTTCGCAGGATGTACAGTCTTACCAAATTCCTCTTCTAATGCTTCTATCTCAGCAATATGCACGCCCATATACGTTTCAAAATTATGATGATGTTCATTCTTTCTTTTTGTATACCGTTGCTCATTTGCACAAACAATATCTGCTAGTCCTTTTTTATGGATATATCGATATATTTCCTGGGCAATCCCATCTTCAAAACTTGATTCATGAAATATTTGTCCATCCGGCAGTAACATCGTCGCTCCATTTAAACTCGTTGTGTAATACGGGAATGCAAACCTATTTACGACTTCATCAATTCGATGAGTAAAGCGGCCAGAGGCAAAACAAATATTTGTCCCTTTTTCAGCTAACCAACTAATTGCACGTTCATCTTCTTTTTGCATATGATTCACATTATAAACGAGCGTGTCATCTAAATCACTTACAAATAATTTAATCATGTCCTCTTCCCCTTCCATACACAATATCTACTCTAAGTGTACACAAAAAATGTTTAATTTTTGTTAAAAAACAATAAATTTTTGCTAAAAAAATAAACGGGTGTATAATCCCGTTTATTTTTGTCTTTTTACATTTTGAGGTCTTACAATACTTGGACGTACTTTTAAACTAGACATTGTTGGGCGAATTAGAATCTTCGTTAAAGCTCCCCAATCAAATGGCAGAAATGGCCATAAGTATGGTGTTTGTAAACTCTTTATCGATGTTAAAAATAAAAGTAATATTGTCATACCTATTACAAATCCCATCTCATGGAAGAGACCGGTTAAAATAATAACAAATAATTTTCCAATCTTATTTCCGAGTCCTAATTCATAACTCGGTGTTGCATATGCACCAATCATAGAAACTGCTACATACAAAATAACTTCTGGTACAAACAAACCTACATCAATTGCTATTTGACCAATTAATATGGCGGAAATTAATCCTGCTGCAGACGATAACGGCGTTGGAGTATGAATGGCTGCCATCCTTAAAAACTCAAGTCCGATCTCGGCCATCAACACTTGTAATAAAATCGGTAAATGCGTCATCTTATTCGGTCCAATGAAAGCAAGATTTGCTGGTAAAAGAGTTGGATCAAATACAAATACTAACCAAAATGGTAGTAAAAACAAGGAAAATAAGACACCCAAAAAGCGTACCCAGCGTAAAAATGTACCGACAGCCGGATTTTGTCTAAACTCTTCTGCATGCTGTAAATGGTGAAAATATGTTGTTGGAGTAATCATAGCACTTGGTGATGTATCAACTAGTACTAACACATGTCCTTCTAATATATGATTCGCCGCCACATCCGGTCTTTCTGTATACCGAATAAGTGGGAATGGATTATAGCTTTGCTTTACAACAAATTCTTCCACTGTTTTATCCGCCATCGTAATTCCATCGACATCGATGTTATTTAATTCTTGTTTTATAATCTTAACTAAATCCGGGTTTGCAACATCTTGTACATATGTAATACAAATATCCGTTTGCGATCTATCTCCTACTCGAATCATTTCATTTCGAAGACGCGGGTCACGTATCCTTCTACGGATTAACGCTGTATTTACAACAATATTTTCAACAAATCCATCCCTTGCACCACGTACTACCTTTTCTGTATCTGGTTCTGTCGGCGTTCGGCCCGGATAACTACGAACATCTATTGCAAACGCTTCTGTTTCACCTTCCACAAATATAATGATGAGTCCTGATAATACTTGGAGCATTACCTCATCCATCGTTTTCACTTTACTTACTTGTTGATGAATTAAACGATTCTCTAAAAGCTTCACTGTATCTTCTTCTACATCCCTTATTTCATTTGTATCCACCGCTTCTTCTAAAATAGGGATAATATAATTCGTATCACAAAGTCCATTTACAAATAACACACCAATTTCTTTATTTAAAATTTGAAATTTACGTATGCCAACATCATATGTAACCCCTAGTCCAACTGTTTGCTTTAAATAATTTTCATTATCGCTCAAAAAAGATGAAATAGGGATATCCACTTTTTTAGGCTTCGTCATAAAATCCACTCCTTTCCAAAATTAATTGAATTGCTTTTCTAGTAATAGGTGATCCTCTCTCCCATTCGTCATTTCCACACATCTTACCAATATCACCAACTCCAACAATGACAGGGACATTCAAATCATCTAAACAATAAATCGTATCTCCGCTAATCCTGCCAATTTCACCATCTGGAAGTCCAAATTTATCAACACCGTATTCGGTTAAATCCCCGTTTCGATCTACACTTACATCTACACGTGCCCATTCCCAATGATGTGTATTAGACGCTACTGCCAAAATCCCCAGTACATCAATTTGTTTATGTGTAGCTACATATTTTAAAGCTTTTTCACCAGATCCTTCTCCAATAAATCCACTGTCATCAAACATAACAAATACAGGGTCATATGGCGTTTGCATAATAAGCTCAACAACTTTCTTCCCTGTCAATTTGGTTGGATTACTTTGTGATGCTGAAATACACCTTCCCCCAAATTCCTTCGTTAAAAGCTCAATTGTTCGCTTTGCATATTCATCTCCATCTGTGACCAAAACAACCCTTCGTCTCATTTGATTTATCCTTTCGGTTTACATATAAGTGCTACAAAAAATGAAAATAATATCGCTGCCGAAATGCCTGCAGACGTTAAACTAAACATACCCATACCAATCCCTATATATCCGTGTTTTTCTGCCGCATGCATTGCCCCGTGTAATAGGGAATGTCCAAAACTTGTAATAGGAACTGTCGCCCCAGCACCTGCAAACTTTATAAGCTTATCGTACAATCCGAATCCATCTAAAGCTGCTCCTAGTACTACAAAGGTAGCCATTAAATGGGCCGGTGTTAACTTTGCAAAATCTAACAATACCTGTCCAATTACACAAATAGCGCCTCCTACAAGAAATGCATATATAAAATCCACAATTCACTCTCCCTTCACTCTCTCAAATACAACACCATGTGCAATTGTTGGAATCGTTTCTTTCTGTTGCATCATCATCGGGCTTAATAACGCACCAGTAGCAACAACAAAAATCCGTTGTAAATTCCCTTTTTGCATCTCGCTTAATAAATGACCATATGTGACAACAGCTGAACAAGCACAGCCACTACCACCAGCAAATACTTCTTCTTGATCGGAATTATAGATCATTAATCCGCAATCATTATATATATGCCCAAGATCATACCCTTCTTCCAGTAACAGTTGTTTCGCAATCGGTGTCCCAATAGCTGATAAATCACCGGTAACAATCAAATCATAATCTGCTGCACTTCTCTTCAAATCTTCAAAATGTTGTTGAATTGTGTGGGCAGCAGCAGGTGCCATCGCTGATCCCATATCTAAAGGATTTGCAATCCCTAAATCTTGCACTTTTCCAATCGTAGCTGCCGTAATTTTAATGGCACTTTTTTCTTTACTAATTAATATGGATCCCGCACCTGTAACAGTGGAATTTGCTGTTCCTGGTTTTTGTCCCCCATACTCTGTTGGATAACGGAACTGTCTTTCAGCCGTCGCATTATGACTACTTACTGTCGCTAAAACACGATTTGCGAATCCACCATCTATAAAGGCTGATCCAACCGCTAAAGTCTCCATCGAGGTTGCACAAGCACTAAACATCCCTAAAAAGGGAATCTCCCACTTACGCGCAACATAATTCGCTGTCACTGTTTGATTTAATAAATCACCCGCTAGAAAGAAATCAATTTGTGATGTTTTTACATTTCCTTTTTGCAAGACTTGTTGAATTGAATCTGACATTAATCTTCGTTCAGCAAGTTCCCAGTTTTCCTCTCCGCAATGTAAATCATCGTATGAAATATCAAAATCCTTTCCAAGAGGGCCTTCAGCTTCTTTTGGACCGACAGCAGTACCGGTTGCATTCACATAAATATCATTTTGAAATACCCACGTTTGTTTTCCGGTCAACCTCATACTAGCCCCTCCTTTAAGACATAAAAATGTTAAAAGTATATCGTATTAACCCAATAACGTATGCACCAACGACCCCAAAAACGATAACACTTCCCGCTAGCTTAAACATATTTGTAGCAACCCCAAGCACAATCCCTTCACTCTTATGTTCTAGCGCAGCGCTCGCCATAGAATTCGCAAATCCCGTAACAGGTACTGCAGATCCCGCTCCAGCAAATTGACCAATTTTATCATATACACCACAACCTGTTAAAATCGCCGATAACAATACAAGCGTTGCAACTGTCGGATTTCCTGCCTCTTGTTCACTGAAATGAAAATAATGTATATAAAATTTCATCAATACTTCTCCGACAGTACAAATGAGTCCACCTACAAGAAATGCCTTAACACAATTTATGAAATAATTTGGTTTCGGATGGTACTCCTTCACTTTATTTATGTAATCATCCTTTAGTTTTCGCCCTGTCATTTATATATTGCCTCCTACTTTACGAAATAAATCCAGTGAAACAACGAGCCTATTACTTTCCCAAGTACAAGAGCAACGAGTAAAACAACAATTTTCCCCTCTACCCCTACTCGTTTCGCTAAAATAGGTAAAACATTTAACACTTCTGTTAATGCGGCTGCAAGCATTCCTACGAATGTGCCACAAAATATCCCTAATATAACAAGCCAATATTGCGACGTTTGAAATGTAAGGTTTTTCAAACTACACCAAGCCCCTGTTAACGTACCTGCAATAACTGCCCACTCAAAATATTGAATGTGCTTTCCACTTCTCGTTAATTGAGCTAGACGAGGGATTATGCCAAGTACAGCTAAAAATGCGACATATCCGCTACCTACTGCAATCCCTCCCGCTAAACCAATTAAAATAACAAGCCCAGACTCAATCATCGGCAAGTTGTTTCATATTGTCCTTGTTTTCATGAACAATTACATATTGGTCAAGTGACTGCTGATATTGGAACATCTCCACTTCTAACGGACTCGGCTCTTCATTAATTCGCTTTTGAAATACATGATTAAAAAATAAGACCATACCTAACCCAAGACCTAATGAATAAGGAATTTGAAATAAAAGTGGTTGTGCCTTAAATTCTCCCGTAATCATGTAATATAGGCGCTGGTGCACTTGTTGCATGCTTACATCTTCATGGAAATAAATGATCGCAAGGGCCGCTCCAATGAAAAGTAACAACCATACAAGTCCGAAGAAAATTGGATGCACTTTCTTTTTTTCATATATAATTTCAACAAGAGTTTGTCCAGAACCGAGTAAATTAATTTGTATATGAGCCGCTTTTTGCCTAATAATCTCAATTATTTTCATAACATCAATTACGACATGCGTCTTATCATGAGCTGTTATTTTGTAAACTACCTCATCCTGTAACGACTGAACTACGAGAGCGTCTCCCGCAAGTTGAGCAACATCACCCAGCTTCACTTCATACATAGGAGAAACTTTTAATCGATTACGCATTTTAATATAAATTGTTTGTTCCAATTTTCATTCACCTCTTCACTCTTCCTCGTAGTTGTAGTATGGTTATTGAATTTTTTTCTAATACAATTTTTTCATAAAAAAACATCTGTACCATTTCGGTACAGATGTTTTTTAGTTTATGCCTTTTTCTTAAATAAATTTGCAATACTTAATGCGAGTCCTCCCCAAATGACTACCATACCAATAACCATCATCATAATCGCTGATCCACTCATTATGAAACACCCCGATCTTTCCATTCTTTTTCAAGCTTAGCAGAATCTGAATGTATTTGTGCATTCCATTTCTTCAGACTAATGATTAGCGCAATGATAAGGAACGCTGCTGCAATTGACCAACCATATGTTACGACAAACTCTGTTGGATAATCTCCGTAGTTCTTTTTAATATTTTGGATTGTACCATCAATTAACATGTACCCTAACATAAGCGGGGTAATAACGAGTAGACTCACTCTCCAAAACGTCCCTAACTTAATATCAGATACGAAGTTTGCGTGATTTTGATAAACTGGTAAACGGCGTAAAATGAGTCCTATCGTAACTACTTCCGCTAATGCAATTGAAATTAATCCGAAGTTATTAGCGAAATAATCAACAACATCTAGGAACATAAGCCCGCCACGTGTTGCAAAAACAAGAGAAACTAGCACGAGAAGCGTCCCCATAATTCCAATTGTTTTTTGGCGACTTAAGCTGAACTTTTCAGATACGGCAGCAAAACATACTTCCGCAAGCGAAATGAGGGATGTAATTCCGGCAACCGTTAATGATAAGAAAAATAATACGCCAAATAACGGTGACATCGGTAATTCATTAATAATTTGCGGGAATACTACGAATGCAAGTCCTACACCAGCACTCGCTACTTTATCAACTGGTACTCCCATATTGTTTGCCATAAATCCAAGAGCTGCAAAGACCCCAATCCCTGCTAATAATTCAAATCCTGAGTTTGCAAAACCAGTAATAAAGGCATTATTTGTTGTATCTGAGTTTTTCGGTAAATAACTAGAATACGTAATCATAATTCCAAATGCTAAAGATAAACTAAAGAAAATTTGACCATAAGCAGCAAGCCATACCTTTCCATCAAAAATACGACTCCAATCTGGTTTGAAAAATGCATCTAATCCTTGCATCGCACCTTCCATCGTCACTGCACGAACTACGATAATAAGGAACATAACTACTAGTAAAGGGATGAAAATACGGTTAACTACTTCAATTCCTTTTTTAACTCCTTTGAATGCAACACCAAGCACAATAATCCAAACGAGAGCTAATGGAATTAATACTTCCGGCACAAGCCCCCCAAACTGCCCTGGCTTATCTGCAACATGTAAGTACTCTTTAAATAAAAATGATTGCGTGTCTTTCCCCCATGCTCCAGTAATTGCAAAGTACGTATATGAAATAGACCAAGCAATAATTACTGCATAATATGTTGAAACGATAAACGTTACACACATTTGCCACCATCCAATGAATTCAGCACGCCGATGAATACGGAAGAACGTAAGTGGCGCTGAACCACGGTGACGATGCCCAAGAGCAAATTCAAACGCCAATAATGAAATACCAGTCGTTAATAATGCGAATAAGTACGGTAAAAAGAATGCGCCTCCTCCATTTTCATACGCTGTATAAGGAAAACGCCATATGTTTCCTAATCCAACGGCAGAGCCGACCGCTGCGAAAATAAATCCAGCCCTCGTTCCCCATTGTTGCCTCGTTTCCATATTTCCTTCCCCCTTTGTGACAAGTTCATAATTGGATTATATTTTAAATTTACTAAATTATCAATAAATTCTGTAAACTTTTACGAAAGTTTACAATCTACTCCTATTTAAATCCATAAAAAAAATCGAATAGATAGCTATTCATCTATTCGATCTTTCATCTGTTTTAATATTTTCTTTTCGAGTCTTGAAACTTGTACTTGCGAAATACCTATTCGCTCCGCTACTTCCGATTGCGTTTGGTCTTTATAGTAGCGCAAATACACAATTAAACGTTCTCGCTCATCTAATTCTCTAATTGCTTCTTTTAAAGCAATTTTATCAAACCATTTCGTTTCAGATTGATCTGCAATTTGATCTAAAATAGTAATTGGGTCCCCGTCGTTTTCATACACCGTTTCATGTATAGATGAAGGAGCTCGACTCGCTTCTTGCGCCAGAACCACTTCCTCTGGCGTTAGTTCTAACGCTTCTGCTACTTCATTAATCGTTGGGGCCCTTCCGAATTCTTTCGAAAGCTCGTCTCTCATCTTTCGAATTTTATTTCCTGTTTCTTTTAAAGATCTACTTACTTTCACCGATCCATCATCACGTAAAAATCGTTGTATTTCTCCAATAATCATTGGAACTGCATATGTTGAAAATTTCACGTCGAAAGATAAATCAAATTTATCTACCGATTTTAAGAGCCCAATACATCCAATTTGAAATAAATCGTCTGGTTCGTATCCTCGATTAAGAAAACGCTGCACAACCGACCATACGAGACGCATATTACTTTGAACGATTGTATCTCTCGCTTGTTGATCTCCATCTTGACTTTGTTGAATTAACGCTTTTAGCTCGTGGTCCTTTAACTGAGGTTTCTTCTTCTCATTTTTGACCTCTATGTCCATAGGCTATTCTCCTTAATTGCATAGAGCGTTACTATTTGATAAGTATTTTGTCAAATGGATTGTTGTCCCGAAAGATTCGTTTGAAATAACTTCTACTTCATCCATAAAATTTTCCATGATAGTAAATCCCATTCCGGAACGCTCTAATTCAGGTTTAGTTGTAAAAAGGGGTTGTCTTGCTTCATCTAAATCAAAGATGCCAATCCCTTCATCTCGAATCGTGAGTTTCACCATTGCTTCTTCCAAAATTACAGAAATATAAACAACACCTTCTGCATTTCCTTCGTACCCATGAATAATTGCATTTGTAACTGCTTCTGACACAACTGTTTTAATCTCCGTAAGTTCTTCCATCGTTGGGTCTAGTTGCGCAATGAAAGCAGCTACTGTAACGCGAGCGAACGATTCATTTTGACTTAATGCTGAAAATTGAAGGTTCATTTCATTTCTCATTTATGCCACCCCCAACGTCGCGAGCGCATGCGCTTCACTTTCTTCTAAGCGAACAATTTTAAATAAGCCCGACATTTCAAATAAACGTTTAACAGGTGGTGAAATTGCACAAACAACCATTTCTCCACCTAATCCCTTTACATGCTTATATCGGCCTAATATAACACCTAAACCAGAACTATCCATAAACGATAAGTTCTCTAGGCTCAAAACAATATGATGAACACCATGTGTCTCAATCATATCTGTTACTTTCGTTCGCAACTCTTCAGCAGTATGATGATCTAATTCACCCGCTAGTCTCACACATAGGACGTCACGTTTTACTTCTAATTGCATGGAAAGACTCACACGATTTCCTCCTTATGCTCAAACTTTACTCATTTACATACATAAAGATTTTCGTGATTCAACATAAGAATCCTTCCTACTGACAAAAGAAGAACTATTTCGCCATAAAGTGAAACCATTCAGCAATTATTTACTTTCATACGAATAGAAAAGCGGCAAAATGTTTGCCGCTATTTTGATGTTGAAAACATCCCAAAACTTCTTTTAAATAACTCCCACCAGCTCGCTGCAGCAACATCTTCTTTTGCTACAATTGTTTGTTTTAATAAAACATCTTTGTCTTTTTTAATAACAAGTGTACCAAGTGCATCGCCCTTTTTAATCGGCGCTTTCACTTTCTTTTCAGCAATTACTTCTTGCTTTACTTTGTCCATATTTTCGCCCTTCTTCATAAGAAGAGACACATTGTCTGACGCAACTAAATCTACTTTTTCTTTTTTCCCTTTTCCTACTTGGACAGTCTTAATTTTTTCGCCTCGTGTATACAATTTCTTTGTCATATATTGACCAAATGCATAGTCAAGAAGCTTCGTTACTTGATTGTTCCGTTCTTTCGATGTAGGTGCACCCATAACAACTGAAATAACACGCATCCCATTCTTTTCAGCCGATGCTGTTAAACAATATTTTGCTTCTGTCGTAAAGCCAGTTTTCACGCCATCTACTCCAGGATAAAAACGTACTAACTTATTCGTATTCACGAGCCAAAACTTCTTATCCGTATCTTCACGTAAATAGTCTTCATATTTACCTGTGTATTTGCGAATAAGTGGGTACTTCATTAATTCTCTCGCCATTATAGCCATATCATTTGCTGTAGAATAATGGTCTTTAGCCGGAAGACCTGTTGGGTTTTGAAAATGAGTGTTTTTCAATCCTAAATCTTTCGCTTTTTTGTTCATCATATTTACAAAACCTTCTTCTGAACCAGCGATATGCTCCGCTACTGCAACAGATGCATCATTTCCAGATGCAATAGCAATACCCTTTAGCATTTCATTTACAGTCATCTCTTCCCCAGGCTCTAAAAAGATTTGTGATCCACCCATTGAAGCTGCATGCTCACTTGCTCTAACTTTATCGGTCAGTTTTAGTTTTCCTTTTTCAACTTGTTCCATAATTAATAGCATTGTCATAATCTTCGTCATACTAGCAGGTGGTAACTTCTCATTTGGATTTTTATCAAACAAAACTTCACCTGTATCTTGTTCAATTACAATTGCTGACGACGCTTGTTCCGCTAACTTCGGCGTTGTTTCTTCTGTTTTCTCCTGCTTCGTTTTCTCAGATTGTGCGAAACTAACTGAAGTACCAGAAAGCAATAACATGAAACAAACAAGTATTCCAAAAACTCGCTTCATGACTAACCCTCCATTCTATATCAGACCTATTTTTTCCAATTTCTCATTTTTTAATACCATATTTTTCTAATGTTTTCAGTTGACAAATACATTTATCACCTATATTGTATTAAGTGTATTACATGAAGTAGTACACTTAATACAAGTTAGAAAGGAGACATTGCTCTTGCATATTCAACTTGATCCAAGAAGCAACACTCCGATATGGGAACAAATTGTTCAAAATATAAAAGAACTCGTATTAAAGAACATGTTAGCTCCAAGTGACAAACTACCTTCTGTACGCGAACTCGCTTCTTTACTCGTTATAAACCCAAATACAGTAAGTAAAGCGTACCAAGAGTTAGAGCGACAAGGGATTATTGAAACATTACGAGGAAAAGGAACATTTGTATCCCAATCGATTACCCCAACATTAGACGAAAGGAAAATCGCTATGGTTGAAAAGCAATTTCATCAATTACTATTAGAAGCCTCTTATCTTGGTGTTACGAAAGATAAAATTCATGATTGGATAGATTCATACTATAAAGAGATTGGAGGAAATACGGATGCTGAAAGTGACGAACGTGAAGAAAACAATTGATAATCAAACAATTTTAGATGATGTTTCTTTCACATTACAAAGAGGAAGTATCATCGGATTACTCGGAAGAAACGGCGCAGGGAAAACAACTTTATTACGAACGATGGTCGGCATTTTAGACCCTGATGCAGGGACTGTTACATATGAAGATACAAACATTCATCAGTGTCCTGAAATAAAGCAAAAAATCGTATATGTTCCGGATTCTACTAACATATTGAACGGATATACGGTAAAAGAAATTGTAAAGTTTTACAAGCAAGTTTATACCGCATTTGATGAAGCATATTTCTATGAACTGTTAGAACGTTTTAACTTACCAAACAAACGAATTCGTAGCTATTCAAAAGGAATGAAAGCACTGCTTGCCATCATTTTAGCTGTTTCTACAAAAGCAGACTATATCATTTTAGATGAACCGACAAACGGACTTGATCCTATCGTCAAACGGCAGATCCTCCAATTTCTCGTTGGAGAAGTTGCAGATAAAGAGATTACCATTTTCATCTCAACTCACCATTTAGATGAGGTGGAACAAATCGCAGATACAATCATTATATTAAAAGGCCATACTATCTCGTCTATTACATCACTAGACGATGCAAAATCACGATTTGCAAAAATACAAGTAGCTTATGAACGGTCATTACCTCAAAAACTAGAAAACTTAAGCAATATTAAAATATTAAATCAAACAGGAAAAGTATTTACAATCTTAATTGAGGGAAATGTAGCAGCTACATTAGAAAAGTTTCATAAAGAACAGCCACTGCTCATTGAGGAATTAACCATGTCGCTCGAAGATATTTTTATCACAACGTTTGAGGAGGATTCGCATGTTTCATAAAGCTTTATGGATGAGGCAATGGAAGCAAGGAAAATATATAATTCTATTATTTTGGTTAATTAGTTTATATCAACTACCTTATAAATATTATCAAGAAGCGCAAATGCAGCTAAAACAATCAGAGATGAAGTTTGGTGACTATGCATATTACTACTCCTACTATTTTCAGACATCTGATGGTGCCGTCTTCTTTCAAGGAGCTACTCTTATTGCACTTGCTTGTCTTTTAATTGGATGGGAACGTAACAATCAATCAACTGATTTTCTATTCTCGATGCCTTTTAAACGAAAAGATATTTTTTTAACAAAATGGTGGCTTGGTGTTTTGAATATTATTACAGTGCAAATTGTTTGCTGGATTAGCATGTACGCAATAAAGAACATGTCGTTTCACAACGAGTATCAAAACTTTGCTCCGTTCTATAGTTACTTTCTATACGCTACCGTTGTACTTATCGCTATTTATACATTCACCTTATTTATCGGAACCATTACTGGACATATATTCTCTCAAAGTAGTTTAACTATCATTCTATTATTTTTACCATACGGTTTGGGATTGTTAATTTCCGGATTCATTTATTCCCATACACAATGGTCTTTAGATGCAATGGGAGAAATAGAGAACCATACTCATGAATACTTACAACATATAGGTATCATTTCACCATTAGAATCTTTTTCTATTACTTATGATTACCACCCGATAGAAACATTTGATGACTATGGCAATAAACTTTCTAGTGTACCACAGGACAATCCAATGGAGCGTACTTCTGTACCTTCTCCTTGGACACTATTAACACCATTTGCTTACATCATTATCTTTTTATCAATGGCAACCTTTCTATACACACGTACATCGAACGAACAAAACGGAAAAATACTATTGTTTCCTAACTTGCAAAAATGGTTCATGATTTGCACTGTTCTATGCTTCGGACTGCTTGGCGGTAGAATATTAGGCGGACGAGATGCACTACTGTCTTATTATGTTGGATTTTTCCTATTCGCTACCATAAGTTACTTCATTTTTACACGTCTATTAAAATTGAAGTTTGCTTTTGCAGGGAAATAAATATGCATTAAGGTGGTGGATACATGTTCCAAAAAGCATTATAGATGTGAAACTATAAACACGGAACAATGACATTAAATAGAAGCTGACGAAAAAGTTATATAATGACAAAAGAAATATGTTATGAATTATTTAACTCTTATATGAACCAAATAAAAAAAAGCATTGCACAAGAGCAATGCTTTTTTATTATATATATCCCGATCTAAATAAAGGGGTTATTTCACATTCTCTCTTCTTTTCCCATACTCTTTTTCTTGCTTCGTTCCAAATCCATCACCATTTGCCACGATTTGATCTGTTGGAGCAACTATGCTTTCAGCAATTCGCCATTCCCCCCCTTGTTGAATAAACACTTGCATAAAATAATTCATTCCATTTAACTGATACGGATTTTCTTTTTTCACTTCATAACGAGCTGCAACATAATATACTTGCACATTCTCAGCCTCAAACTTAGAAATGTATTGTGATAATCTCGGGATGTACTGCGATGCTTTTTGAAGTGGCAGTTGTTTTACTTTTACAAGAGAAGACTTTGTTACATTACTGATCGTGTCTTCATGCCGAATGTTATCACTATGATGAAATAAAATAGCATTCTGCATTGAACGAATCCATAGTTTTGAATATAAAACAGGTTGCTTATTTGAAATATGTTGTAATTCTTTCTGCACGACTTGAAGAGGCGTTGCGGCATCTGCGAATTGATAAAAGCAGAAAAAACTTCCAATCATAATAAGAAGCATAGAAAAACGTTTCATAATTTTTCACTCCGATTCTTTTTAATTAAAGTATTGGAGTTTCAAAATGTTTTTATTCAAAAGAAAAAGGATAGGAAAGCTTTCGCTTCCTATCCTCATTTATTATAATACGCGGCCAAATAGCTCTAATACCATTTCTATTTCTTGGTCGCTCCAACCTTTAAATCTATCTTTATAATATTCTTTACGCACAGCTTCAAGTTTTTCAGTTACTTCTCTTCCGTGTTCTGTAATTTCTAAGTACACGATACGACGGTCTGAATTTGAACGCTTTCTTTCTACAAACCCTTTTCGTACGAGACGATCAGTAACAGCTGTAATATGACTGGAGGTTACGTTTACTTCACTCGCAATTTGCGAAGCCATCTGTGGACTGTTTAAAAATAACGCGCGTAATACAGAAAATTCATTGTATGGCATATGTTCTGCAAAACGTGTATTAATATCATTTTGTAATAAACGTATCATCTTTCGAAATGATCCGGATAATTCTAAAATCAGTGTTTCTCTTTTTTCGTTCACTAGCCTCGTCCCTTTTTTATCATATTTACACATATTATAATCTATAAATACCCTCGTTGTATATGCTTTCTTTCTGTAACATTCCCATTTATGTAACTTTTTCATACAAATTTCTTTTTTGTTCACACATATACATATAAATAAGGATGGTGATGGAAAATGCAAGGTGGAATGAACCCTTATTTACACAATGTACGTACAGCTAATACTGGAAAAGAAGCTACCATTACAGTGCAAGGGGAAGGTGTTGTAAAAGCAAAACCAAATGTTGTTATATTAACGATTGGTATTCGTACAGATCATAAAAATGTAAAGCAGGCACAAGAAGAAAATGCAGTGCAATCACAACAATTATTAGATGCACTAAAACAACTAGGTATTGCCGACAAAAATATAGAAACCATTTCATATACGATTACGCCCCAGTACGAATATGTAAATGATAAAGCATTACTACAAGGATACCGTGTGGAACATTTGTATGAAATTACCGTTTTAAATGTACAAAAAGCAGGGGAAGTATATGATATAGCCGTTTCAAATGGAGCAAACTTAGCAAAAGGTTTACGTTTTCGAATATCTCACCCAAATAAATATTATGAGCAAGCTCTCATTCAAGCTCTGCAACAAGCGGTAGAAAAAGCTCGTGCTATTGCGAGTACATACAATTTAAACATTAATCCTGTTCCACTCTCATTCGTTGAAGAATCTGCCCAATTACCACGGGAAGTGACGTCCTTTGCTACTTTACATGCGCAAGCAGCTCCGCCCATTCAATCGGGAGAATTAGAAATCATTTCAACAATACGGGCGATTTTTACGTATTTATAAATAATTTCATTTATAAGTAAACGTTATCATTTTCCTTGTTGTAAAAACATGATGTTCTGATATAATAAAGGACGGTGAGCTCTTACAAAAGAGATATCACGGGTGGGAGAGGGATATGAAAAAGAAGGTTTAACATGAAAGGAATACTTGAAAGAACATTTAAATTAGGTTTACACGAAACATCACCAAAACAAGAAGTTTTAGCTGGAGTTACGTCATTCTTCACGATCGTATATATTATGATTGTAAATGCATCAATTTTATCCGATGCTGGCATTCCTCTTGAAGCTGGAATTTTAGCAACTGTTTTCAGTTCATTTGTCGGATGTCTGCTCATGGCATTTTGGGCAAATGCACCTGCTATTCTTGTCCCTGGTATGGGTGTAAATGCATTCTTCACGTACACTGCTGTGCATACGCTTGGATTAACTTGGCAGGAAGCATTAGCGGCTGTCTTCATCTCTGGTATTATTTTTGCAATTGCTGCGTTTACACCAATCGCTCGCGTGCTTTCAGTATCGATTCCAAAGTCATTAAAGGAAGCTATTACTGTCGGCATCGGATTATTTTTAGCATTTATCGGATTGCAAAAAGGTGGTTTAGTCGTTTCGAATCCAAATACTGCTGTTGCAATGGGTAAATTAAGTAGCCCTGTCGTTCTTGCGACAATACTTACTCTTATCATTGCACTTGTACTATTTATTCGTAACGTACGTGGAAGCTTTTTATGGACGATTGCAATAGGAACTGGTATTGCATGGCTATTTGGTCTTGTTGATACAAGTCAAATCGGAAATAGTTCATTCTCATTCGCGAGTTACGGCGATGTGTTTGGAGCTATGTCATTTGGCAAACTTTCTTCCTTACCGTTTTGGATTGCAACATTCTCCTTAAGCATGGTGCTTATTTTTGAGAACATGGGACTTCTGCACGGTTTATTAGAAGATGACCGTAAATTCCCACGTGCTTACCAAGCCAATGCAATTTCAGCAATGACATGTGGTCTATTTGGCACAAGCCCTACCGTATCAACAGTAGAGAGTGCCGCAGGTATTACTGCAGGCGGAAAGACAGGTCTGACGTCTATCGTTACAGGGTTGTTATTCTTTGCATCATTGTTTGCACTTCCGTTTGTCAAACTAATTCCTGATAGTGCCATTGCACCAATCTTAATTATTATTGGCGGCCTGATGATTACAAGCATTCAGCAAATTCCTCTGAACGATTTTTCAGAAGGATTTCCAGCATTCTTAATTATCGTCATGATCCCGCTCACATATAGTATCGCTGATGGCATTGCGTTCGGATTTATTGCTTATCCTATCTTAAAAGTTGCTCTTGGAAAGCGTAAAGAAGTCGCACCGTCTATGTATATCGTTACATGCTTATTCTTAGCCATGTTTATATTACATGCTATTGGTTAAGTAAAAAACACCGAGGAATTTTCCTCGGTGTTTTTTACTTAAACCATCCTTTTTTATAAAACCAAGCCATCATGCCACCGCCAATTAGTGCCATTAGAAGTAGACAAACAAAATAACTATATTGTCCACCAAGCTCTGGCATATGCGTAAAGTTCATTCCGTATACTCCCGCAATAAATGTTAATGGCATGAAAATAGTCGAGAATACTGTTAATGTTTTCATAATGTTATTCATATGATGTGAGTTTAATGAAAAATAGCTATCTCGAATATCTGCCGTTAACTCCCGGCTTGCCTCAATCATTTCTGTCAGTTTCAGTAAATGATCATGTATATCTTTAAAGTAAATTTCATGATCACTTATACCGTAAAAACGAGTCGAATTTAAAATACGATACAATAAATCACGCATCGGAATGATTGTACGCCTTAGTTTCGATAAATCTGCACGTATATCAAATACTTCTTCTAGCACACTTCCTGCTGTCTCACCCGTTAAATTATCATCAATGGCATTTAAATGATCCTCAATGTAATATACAGGTGCAAAATAGTCGTCCACAATTTGGTCGATAATGGTATGCGCTACGTGTAAAGGACTATTTTTAATACGCTTCTTTTCTCCAAGTGTTTTCCATACTCTTTCGATTGCATTATTATGAGAAAAGTGGAAAGAAACAATATAACGATCACTTATAAATAAATCAATCTCGTGCGGTTCTAATCCATCCTCACCAAATGCATGAAGAACTAAAAAGTTATATCCATCATAAAAATCAACTTTTGGCCTCTGTACATATTCTATACAGTCTTCAATCGCAAGAGGATGGAATTTAAAATGATCTTGTAAAATGTATGTATACTCTTCTTTCGTCGGCTTATATAAATCTAGCCAATACCATACAATATGGTCTTTCTTTGTTTCCTCTAGCGAAACATCATATAATACTTCATTTGTTTTTGTTATTGCACAAATTCTAATCATAATTTCACCCATTATTATTATAAACAAAAAATAGCAAAAAAAGCCAAGGAGAAATACTCCTTGGCCTTTTTTTATTACTTCGTTACAATACCATGCACTAAAGTTGGTGCATCTACGTGGTCTGTAGAGATCTTCATGTTCTCATAAATTTTTGCTTTTACATCTTCCACATTTTCACGGTTTGCGTAAATGGTAACAAGGGATTCACCTTTTTTCACGCTGTCCCCTACTTTTTTGCGAAGCATTAAGCCAACTGCTAAATCAATTTCAGATTCCTTCGTCGCACGTCCTGCTCCTAAAAGCATTGCTGCTGTTCCGATTTCATCTGCAACGATTTCTGATACATAACCGTCTTCCTTCGCTTCTACTTCAATTTTAAACTGTGCTTGTGGTAATTTAGAAGGATCATCAACAACAGATGCATCGCCGCCTTGCGCTGATAAGAACGTTTTAAATGATTCTAGCGCTTTACCGTTGTTCATGACTTCGATTAATTTCTCACGTGCATCTTCTAAAGATGAAGCTTGTCCAGCAAGGTATACCATTTGACTTCCAAGTGTTAAACATAACTCTTCTAAATCTTTCGGTCCTTTACCTTGTAACGTATCAATTGCTTCTTGTACTTCAAGTGCGTTACCAATCGCCTCACCAAGTGGTTGACTCATATCAGAAATAACAGCCATCGTATTACGACCAACGTTATTACCAATGCGCACCATTGCTTCTGCTAAACGTTTTGCATCTTCATCTGTTTTCATAAATGCACCTGCTCCAGTTTTTACATCAAGAACAATTGCATCTGCACCAGCAGCAATTTTTTTACTCATAATCGAGCTTGCAATAAGCGGAATTGAGTTTACTGTTGCCGTTACATCACGAAGTGCATACAATTTTTTATCCGCAGGTGTTAAGTTTCCACTTTGACCAATAACTGCGATTTTATTTTCATTTACAAGACGCATGAATTCATCATTTTCGATTTCAACATGGAACCCTGGAACTGCTTCTAATTTATCAATTGTACCACCAGTATGTCCTAGACCACGTCCAGACATTTTTGCAACCGGTACACCTAAAGCGGCTACTAATGGACCTAATACAAGTGTTGTTGTATCACCAACGCCACCTGTTGAGTGCTTATCTACTTTTACTCCTTCAATAGCTGATAAGTCGATTGTATCACCGCTATTTACCATTGCCATCGTTAAATCAGCACGCTCTTGATCGTTCATATCTTGGAAGAAAATTGCCATTGCAAGTGAACTTACTTGATAATCAGGAATATCACCATTCGTATATCCTTCAACAATAAAGTTAATTTCTTCTGTCGTTAATGCATGTCCGTCACGTTTTTTTGCAATTAGGTCCACCATTCTCATTGTGAGGTCACCCCTTCATTTGTTTTACAATTGCTTTTACTAATGCTAAGAAGTTAGCTTTAACACGTTCTGTCGTTTCGATTACTTCATCATGGTGAAGTGGCTGATCTAAAATACCAGCTGCCATATTTGAAATACAAGAAATACCAAGTACTTTCATACCAGCATGACGCGCTACAATTACTTCAGGTACTGTTGACATACCAACTGCATCTCCGCCAAGTGTACGAAGCATACGAATTTCAGCAGGTGTTTCATATACAGGACCTGTCATTCCAACGTATACACCTTCTTGTACTTTAATATTTAAGTCTGCTGCGACTTGTTTCGCCATTTCACGAAGCTCTGTCGTATATGATGTAGACATATCAGGGAAACGTACACCCATCTCAGAATCATTTGGTCCGATTAATGGATTTGTACCCATGAAGTTAATATGATCTGAAATTAACATAAGATCGCCTGGCTCGAATGATGTATTCACACCACCAGCTGCATTTGTTACAACAACTGTTTCTACACCTAGTTCTTTCATAACACGAACTGGGAATGTTACTTTTTGCATGTCGTATCCTTCATAGAAGTGGAAACGTCCTTGCATTGCTACTACTGTTACACCTTGAAGTGTACCGAATACTAATTGACCTGCATGTCCTTCTACAGTTGATACTGGGAATTCAGGGATTTCACTGTAAGGTACTGTTACTGCGTTCTCGATTTCATCTGCTAATACACCTAGTCCTGATCCAAGGATTAGTCCTACTTGTGGCGTTTCTTGAAATTTCTCTTTTAAGTATGAAGCTGATTTTGTAATAAGTTCACGATTCATTTGTTTATCCCCCTATTTCTTTAGCTCGTTTAAGAAGCTTGTTCCGTGTTCTGGCATTTTCACACCGAAGTTTTCTGCTACCGTTGCACCAATATCAGCAAATGTTTGGCGAAGTGATAGTTCTTGTCCGCCATCTTTCATGCTTGGGCTATATGCTAATAACGGTACATATTCACGTGTATGATCAGTACCGTGGTGAACTGGATCATTACCATGGTCTGCTGTAATTAATAATAAGTCATCTTCTTTTAGTTTTTCGAATACTTCTGGAAGACGAGCATCATATTCTTGTAGAGCTTCTCCGTATCCTTGTGGATCACGGCGGTGTCCAAATAATGCATCAAAGTCAACTAAGTTCAAGAAGCTAAGACCTGTAAAGTCCATATTTAATGTATCTACAAGCTTATCCATTCCATCCATATTAGACTTCGTACGAAGTGATTCAGTTACCCCTTCACCATCATAGATGTCAGAGATTTTACCGATAGCAATCACATCGTAGTCACTATCTTTTAATTCATTCATTACCGTACGGCCGAATGGTTTTAATGCATAATCATGACGGTTTGGTGTACGTGTAAAGTTTCCAGGCTCACCAACGAATGGACGAGCAATAACGCGACCTACCATGTACTTTTCATCTAACGTTAATTCACGTGCAATTTTACAAATTTTATATAACTCATCAAGTGGCACTACTTCTTCGTGTGCTGCGATTTGTAATACGCTATCAGCAGAAGTGTAAACGATTAAAGAGCCTGTTTCCATTTGTTCTTGACCAAGTTCATCAAGAATCTCAGTTCCAGAAGCCGGTTTATTACCGATGATTTTACGACCTGTTTTTTCTTCTAATTCATCAAGTAATTCTTTCGGGAATCCTTCAGGGAACACTTGGAATGGTGTATCAATGTAAAGACCCATGATTTCCCAGTGTCCTGTCATTGTATCTTTACCAGTAGATTTTTCTTGCATTTTTGTATAATATCCAAGTGGCTTTTCTACTTTAGAGATACCTTTCATTTCACGAATGTTACCAAGACCTAATTTCACCATATTAGGCATTTGTAATCCATTCATATGTTCAGCAATGTGACCGATTGTGTCAGATCCTAAATCACCAAATTGTTCAGCATCTGGTGCTTCACCGATTCCAACAGAATCCATTACGACTAGGAATATACGTTTATATTTATTCATAACTGCGACCTCCTATAAGTTCAGTTCTACTTCTTGTAGTATGTTCAAAACGCTATAAAGTGAAACTGTTCTCCATAAGAATTATCTTTCGTTCTCATTGTCAAACAGTACTTCTTTAAATGATTCTCTAACCTATTTCGTATACTTTGAAACGACTCAAAAACATTTCTAGTTTTTTCTAAGTCAGATGTCAGACATCTGATACGGATATCATACCATGTTTACGCTTTCTTTTTAATACATTTTCGTAGATTTTCTCATTTTCTTCACACTTCTATTGTAATCCATTATGCAAAGAAGTGCTAATTATTTCATGATTTATTTCTTCATATAAAGTAAAAAATTAATTAGCTCACAAATAACGAGATAAAGTGAAACTTTAATCAGTGGGGGTTTTCTTCATCCCCCACTGATTATTAGTTGAACCAATCGGACTTTTATGGGCAGTTGATCCCCCACCTAACTTCTTTGCTTTCGTTGAATTTTGAGGTGGGGGTCTTACTGCCCATTAAAGCGGGATAAAAATAAAAAAAGCAGCTCTAAAGAGCTACTTTTTATTTTACTTCTACTGTTTCTTCTTTATGTTCATGCAGTTCGCCTTTTTTAACATGAACTTTCACTTTGTAAGCACCGTTTTCTTTGAAAGTATGTTTCGTTTCATACTCTCCTTTATTTCCTTCTTTCGCTGGAATAAATTCGTGTTTTTCAACACCATCTTTCCAAATCTCAAGTTGTACTTCAGCACCCGTTAACGCTTCTTCTTTTTGCTTTAAATGAACTTTCATAGTCGATTCAGCGTTTGCTTTTATGTCACCAGCCATAAGGTGGATCATTGTATCACTTTTATGATCGCCATGCCCTGCACCGTGATCACTATTTTCTTTTTTCGCATCTTCTACTTTCGCATTTCCTACAGCCACTTTTACTTCTGGCATAACATGCATTTCACGCGCATTTGTGTGAGCGATAATATGGTACACTCCATCCGTCTCGAACGTTTTCTCTACAGCATAAACACCTTTACCTTTATGCTTACCATCTAACATTTCGTGCTTTTCGTCGCCAGCTTTCCAAATTTCAAATTTTACATCATCAGCATCTGTTACTTTTTCTTTTCCTTGCGTAACAAGTGCTTGTACTTCTGTTTTTTCACCAGGTTTAATTTCTTTCGGATTTGTTTGAACTGCTACTTTTACAGCTTCTAGTTTCTGTTCTTTTTTCGGTTCTTCTTTGTTTGTATTACAGCCAGCCAATGCTAGCATCGCGATAAATAAAGTCATAATAAGTTTTTTCATCTGTATTTCCTCCTTCATACTTTCCTTAGTATAGAGGAAATACATTATAATATTCTAGTCTTCTGCTGAAAACAATGTACGAAATGTTTGTGAAGTTTTTGTGAAGTACTATAGCCTTTTGAATCTATGAAAAAAAGAGCATAGTCACTATGCTCTCGGATGAAACTGTTTATATACATCTTTTAATCTAGCTTTTGAAACATGCGTATAAATTTGCGTCGTTGAAATATCTGCATGTCCTAGCATTTCTTGCACAGCACGCAAGTCTGCTCCATTTTCTAATAAATGCGTAGCAAAAGAATGGCGCAACGTATGCGGCGTAAGCTCTTTTTCAATATTTGCTTCTTTCGCTAATCGTTTTAAAATTTTCCAAAATCCTTGTCTTGATAATCGATTCCCATGATGGTTTAAAAAGAGTGCATCTACTACTTTTTTACCCATCAATTCTCTTCTTCCCTTTTCAATATACTTTTGAATCGCTTCCGTCGCTAAACTTCCTAGTGGAATAATTCTTTCTTTATTCCCTTTCCCTATGCAACGAACAAATCCCATCGTTAAATGTACATCTTCTAAATTTAAGGCAATTAATTCCGAAACTCGAAGCCCTGTCGCATACAATAACTCTAGCATCGCTTTATCACGAACCCCAAAAGCACTCGTCATTTTTGGTGTCTGAAGTAACGCTTCTACTTCATCGATTGATAGTACTTTCGGTAATTTCCGTTCTCCTTGCGGCGTTTCAATATGTACGGATGGATCGTGCTCTACCGCTCGTTCACGAAGTAAAAACTGGTGAAACGAGCGAATCGATGCAATATGACGTGCTAATGTTTTCGAAGATTTCCCGTTTTCTTTTAAGTGCTGCAGAAAATTAACAATGTGCAAGCGCGTCACTTCATGAAAGCTTTTCGCCTGTTCTACATTTTGCAAATACTTTACATAACTTTTTAAATCACGTTCATAAGATACTACTGTATTTTTCGCAAGCCCTTTTTCGACAACCATATAATGAATAAAATCTTTTAATTGATCTTCCAATCTACACTACTCCCCATTTTCATAGAAAAACATCATTCTATTTACGAAAGCATCCTTTGCCGGCTCTTCATTCCCTGATACTTTTTCTACAGTCTCTTCTTGTGGCTTTTCATAACGATGATAGCTTTCATATTCTTCATTTATCCATAGTATAGCGAAATAAAACAAAATCGTACAACTTGTAAATAATAAAAATACTTTTATTCCATCAAAAGTTAATTTTAAAGCTCGGCGCATTGTAAACTCCTCCAAAATATAAGTTATTACAACATATGCCAAGCTTTCACCAATTTATACCTTATTCAAATAAAAAACCTCTTCCTAGATAAATAGGAAAAGGTTATTTTTCATCCGTTTCATTTTCTTGACAATTTTTACAAATCCCATGGAATGTTAAACGATGATCTTTCACCTTAAAGCTCCAGTCACGTTCTACTTTCCTTTCCACTTCACCAAGTAAATCTTCTTGTATTTCTTGTACAGCACCACATTGTGTACAAATCAAATGATGGTGGAAACGCTGCGCACCTTCTTGGCGTAAGTCATAGCGTGAAACACCGTCTCCGAAGTTAATCTTATCGACAACTTTTAACTCAGATAATAGTTCTAAAGTTCGATAGACGGTTGCTAGTCCGATCTCTGGCGACTTTTCTTTTACAAGGAGGTAAACATCTTCTGCGCTTAAATGATCTTCTTCATTTTCTAGCAGCACACGAACTGTTGCTTCACGTTGCGGTGTTAACTTGTAGCTCGCTGCATGTAATTGCTTCTTAATTCGTTCAATTCTTTCTTCCATTCGGTACTACTCCCTCCTCGCCACTCTTACACCATTATATCAGAAGAAGGGCTTCTGTCAAAAGAAAAACAATAAAAACAAATTGATAATTATTCTCATAAAGTATTTATTGTTTATTAATAGCCTCAACGACTTCTTTCATTAAAACTGGTGATGCATAAGCTTCTACACTAGAAGCAAGAGCTAACACCGCTCCAATTACAAGAAAGAAGCATGTATAACGAATTAATAACGGTAATAGCGGCTCGGTTATTTTCCGAATAAATTGATGCCTAATCATGCGTAAGGAAAAGCTTGCGGCAATTGTTGTCATAACAAGAAATACTGGAATAATAATGAGGTTTTGTGGCAATACAGAAACGAATGCTAATAATAATCCATTCCATCCATGCTGACTGACTAAAAAACCGACTGTAAATCCGACAACTACTCCTTTTACAAACAATAAAATAAAAATAAGTGGTAATCCAATAATTGAAATCCCCAAAATCCAAATAAATCCAATGTATTTTAATTGCGAAAAGTAACTTTCTCGAAACATTTCGCTTGCAATAGCAAATTCTCCTTTAGAAACTTGTCCAAAAAAACGTTGTAAATAAAATGATAAATCTTGTTTTTGATTTAACTGTAGACTATTTACGAGAATGGCCCCAAATATTACTCCCATCAATAATAAAACAGCGTTAAATATATATAATGAAGAGTTTTCCTGTATGTGAGACATTACACGGTCTTGCCAAGTTTTTCTCCACATTTTTCTTCCCTCCGTTCACACTCTTACTAAAAATGTATGAAAGAAAGAAAAAAGTATGACGAATTAACATTGAAATTCCGCTCTACTTTGCTAAACTAAAAAGTAGAGAATAGGAGGGATTTCACTTGAAACCATTATTATTAGATTTTCCAACATTATTTCAAACTGAACGCTTACAAGTTCGTAAGCCATTTCCAGGTGATGGTACAGAAGTGTATGAAGCAATCCAAGCTTCTCTAGAAGACTTAGTACCGTGGATGCCAATTAACGCTGAAACAGAAGAAAGTGCTGAAGAAATCGTTCGTAACGCTCACGGACAGTTTTTACTTCGTGAAACACTTGATTTTCACTTATACGATAAAGTATCTGGTACATTCATCGGGGCTATAACGCTTAAACCTGAAAACTGGGATATTCCAAAGTTTTCACTTCACTTCTGGCTGCATAGTACGTATACAAAACAAGGCTATATGACTGAAGCTATTAAAGGTGCCATTCAATTTGCCTTTGATAAGCTAAGTGCTAGAAGAATTGAAATTCGTATTGATGCAACAAATACAAATGCATGTAACCTAGCAGAACGTTTAGAATTTATTCTAGAAGGTACAATGGAAAATGATTTCATAGCACCAGATGGTAGCTTACGTGATGCACGCGTATACGCAAAAATCAATTAAAAAACACTCGCCTTTGGCGAGTGTTTATTTTTGTAGTTGTAAATATTGTACTGCAAACATCGTTTTCGCATCATGAATACGAAGATCTTTCATAAGAGTAGTCGCTTCTTCTAACGATACTTCCATCAATTCCACAAACTCATCTTCATCTAACTCGGCTTTATTTTCTTTTTTCGTCAAACCTGTCGCTTTATATACATATAAAATTTCATCTGCAAATCCTGGAGATGTATAGAAAGAAGTAATAAGCTCCATATTTTCACATACATATCCTGTTTCCTCTTCTAATTCACGAACTGCTGTCACCTCAGGTTTTTCACCAGGTTCTAACTTGCCGGCCGGAATTTCTATAATCGCCTTTTCAAGCGCTTTACGATACTGCTCAACAAGCACGATTTTCCCCTCATCAGTAATAGCAATAATAGCAACTGCACCAGGGTGATTTACAATTTCACGTTTACTCATTGCTCCATTTGGTAATACTACATCATCAACACGAACTTTTATAACTCTACCATCAAAAATTGGTTCAGTTTTTACTGTTCTCTCTGCAAGATTACTCATACTACTTCATCTCCCTGTTCTATTTCCTATTCTTTCCTCATACATTTTACCACATTGAAAGGAGCGTGATAGAAATGAAAGTTTATATTTTACCAAATCGCGTCACTTTAGTCGGAAAAGCATGGCAAATTCGCCATAAACTAAAACAATATGGCAAAGAGTATACAACTGTACAAGAGTGGATTACAGCAAATAAAAAGTAAACGTTTGTCAACCTCTTTTCCCTTTCGTACAATAAAGGTAAGGAGGTTGACCTATGAAAAAACGTCAATTAGGAAACTCAGATTTGTTTGTTACAGAAATGGGCCTTGGCTGTATGTCTCTCGGTACATCTAAAACAGAAGCTATGCGTATTATCGATGAAGCAATCGATTTAGGAATCAATTTTTTTGATACAGCGGATTTATACGATTATGGATTAAACGAAGAATTTGTTGGAAAAGCATTAAAAGGGAAACGAGACCAAATTGTTCTTACAACGAAAGTTGGAAATCGATGGACAGAAGAAAAAAACGGCTGGTCTTGGGATCCTTCTAAGAATTACATCAAGGCTGAAGTGAAAGAAAGTTTACGTAGACTTCAAACTGATTATATTGATCTTTATCAACTTCACGGCGGGACGATTGAAGATCCAATAGATGAAACAATTGAAGCCTTTGAAGAATTAAAAAAAGAAGGTATCATTCGTCATTACGGTATTTCTTCTATACGTCCAAATGTCATCCGTGAGTATGCAAAACGTTCAAATATCGTTAGTGTGCTAATGGAATATAGCCTTTTAAATCGTCGCCCTGAAGAATGGTTCCCACTTTTCAGTGAACATCAAATTAGCATTATTGCTCGCGGACCACTTGCAAAAGGAATTCTAACTGACAATAATGCAAGAAAGATAGAAAGAGTAAAAGAAAAAGATTACCTTTCTTATTCTTACGATGAATTATATGCGACACTCGCAAGTGTAAAAGAGATAATCAGGGAAAGCTCTTTAACAGGAACAGCTATTCAATATTGCTTACATAACGAAACTGTTGCAGCAGTTATACCTGGTGCAAGCTCTATCAAACAGTTACAAGAAAATGTACAGGCTAGTAAACAAACACAGTTAACAACAGCAGAATATATACAACTTCAGCAAATTGCTAAATGTGATACTTACGCTTTACATCGTTAAAAAGACGCTACCATACTGGTAGCGTCTTTTTATAGCGTATCATATTTATCAGGATTCGTTCCTACATGTAAATTACGATTTAACGTATTAATTTGAGTCATCTCTTCTTCTGTTAGTGAAAAATCAAAGATAGTAAAATTCTCCTTAATACGAGATGGTGTAACAGATTTAGGAATTGTCACGACTCCGCTTTGAATATCCCATCTTAATATAACTTGCGCAGGTGTTTTTTCATATTTAGTAGCAATGGCTTGAATAATCGGGTGCTCGAATACTTCCCCGCCTCTCATTAATGGGCTCCATGCTTCCATTTGAATTTGCTCACCTTGACAGAAATTACGCAATTCAAATTGCGCTAACATAGGATGAAGTTCTACTTGGTTTACCATCGGCTTTACTTTACAATTTGGTAATAATAGCTCTAAATGATGTTTATGAAAATTAGAAACACCAATCGCGCGCACTTTACCTTCTTCATACAGTTTTTCTAACGCTCTGTACGTATCAACATACTTCCCTCTTATTGGCCAATGTATTAAATATAAATCTACATAGTCCATTTGTAATTTCTTTAAGCTTTTTTCAAACGCCTCAAGTGTTTCTTCGTATCCTTGATCATCGTTCCAAACTTTTGTTGTAATAAATATTTCTTCTCTCGGAATTCCTGATTCACGAACCGCTTCTCCGACACCGCTTTCATTTTCATATACAGTCGCTGTATCAATCGAACGGTATCCAACTTCTAACGCTGTTTTTACTGCTTGTTTTACTTCGTCGCCTTCTTTCGCTTTATAAACGCCTAGACCAATCATCGGCATTTTCACGCCATTATGAAGTGTAGTTGTTGGAATGTGCACAGTCGTCTCCCTCTCATTCTTACATTTTTTATAAGCCACCACTTTATTTGAACAAGATTCAACCAAAAAGTCAAAACATATGTACAGTTTACATAATAATTTTATACACTAAAACGTGAACTCAATTATTCATATTTCCTTCTTTCCATTCTTTCGCTTTTTCATCAACATTACGTACAAATTCAGTTTTCCCTTCCGAATATAACGTGCCATCATATAATCACGAAATGCTAAATGCCTTACTATCTCAGGGTTTCCTTTTTCAAACACGTGTAAGTGATACGAGCGTTTTTCCTCAGTTCCATGAATAAAATAACGACGTCTTGAAATACCATTTTCCCCTTTTACGATGTAACCAAGCTCTATAAAACGTTCATTCCAATGATCTACTCTGTCGATACTCTCTACTTCCATAATCATATCTATAATTGGTTTAGCTGCCAGTCCTGGCACTGACGTACTTCCAATATGATGAACTTTCACCATTTCTGGCATCGCCGATTTTAATCGTTCAGCCTCTATTTGAAATTTTTCGTTCCAATGATTTTCATGCGGAACGACTACAATTCTTCTCATTTTACACTCCCCTTTTCTTACAAGCTCGTCAAAAAAATGATCAGCGATATACACTGATCATTTTTTTATATTATTTAAAGTCTTTCCAAGTAAGGCTACTTTCACTTAACAGTTCTTCAAATGATTTATTCTTTTCACGCTCTTTTTGTTCTTGGCGCTTTCTTTCCAGTTCAGCTGCCTCTTTTTTCTCTTCTCTCACTTGCAATTCTTTCTTCTTATTCTTTAATTGCTGCATGAGTGAATCATTTAATTGATCGCCTAATGTAAGCGACTCTTTCTCTGGTTTATTCACTTGTGATTGTCTTTGCATTTGTCTTTGTTTCTTTTTCTTCATGCTACTCACCTTTTACTTTTTTCTCCATTATAGTAGATACACAATGAACTCGACAATAAAAAAGGTTCTTTACTCTATTATTCAGCTTTTGTAAATATGTTAATTTTTCGAAAAAACTAAATTTTTATATAGATATAATCCTATGAATCTATTAAAATTATGTCGTATGATGTCAGATTATAAAAAAAAGGAGAAATGAATTATGTGGAAAAAAATCATTCCTACTGTTGCCGTTTTAAGCACCATAACTTTTTCAACTGTATTTGCCGCTCCCCCATCCCAGACTCCAGCTGAACAAAACCGCTACGTAGACGTACAAATGCTTGGTATTAATGATTTCCATGGACAACTAGATACTGTTAAAAAAATTAATAACAAAGAAGCCGGTGGCGCTGATTACTTAGCTACTTATTTAAAAGAACGTAAAAAGCAAAACCCAAATACACTTCTCGTACATGCTGGCGATATTGTCGGAGCTAGTCCACCAGTTTCAGCATTGTTACAAGACGAACCAACGATTGAATTTTTGAATGACTTAAAATTCGATGTTGGTACAATCGGAAACCATGAATTTGATGAAGGTATCGATGAAATGAAACGCCTCATTTACGGTGGATATCACGAGAAAACGGGAAATTTCAAAGGTGCTAACTTCCCTTATGTCGCCGCTAACTTCTATAACAAATCAACTGGTCGTTTATTTTTACCACCATTTACTGTAAAAATGGTAGATGGTGTTCCTGTAGGATTCATTGGAGTTGTTACAACTGATACACCAAATGTCGTGATGCCTACTATGCTTAAAAATGTACAGATTACTGACGAAGTAGAAGCAATTAATAAATCAACGCAACAATTAAAGCGTCTCGGTGTTAAATCCATCGTCGTCCTTGCTCATGTCGGCGGAACAACTGATGAATCTGGCGTGACAAATGGAGACCTTACTCGAATTGCAAATGAAACAGATCCAGAAGTTGATGTTATTTTCGGTGGGCATAGTCACACGTATGTAAATGGTACTGTAAATAATAAATTAATCGTCCAAGCGAACTCTTATGGAACAGCTTTCTCAGACGTAGATGTAACAATTGATCGTAAAACAAAAGATATTGTAAAGAAAAAAGCTGAAGTGATCACAACATATCATGAAGGTGTGGAACCTGATAAACAAGTAAAACAAAAAATAGATCAATATAAAGAAAAGATTGCACCACTTGTAAATGAAGTTGTAGGAAAATCTACAGCAGCTATCGACCGTAAACAAAATGATGCTGGTGAATCTACTCTTGGGAATGTAATTGCCGACGCACAGCGTCAAACAATGCAAGCTCAAATCGCACTTATGAATCCAGGTGGCATTCGTAATGACTTAGATGCTGGCGATATTACTTGGGGCGAATTATATGGCATTCAGCCTTTTGGAAACCAATTGATTAAAGTAGATTTAACAGGTCAAGATATTCGCGACATTTTAAATCAGCAATGGCAAAAAGGAACAACAAGAATGCTTCAAATTTCAGGCATTCAATATACGTGGGATGCAAATAAACCAAACGGTGAAAAGGTTACGAATATACGCTTAACAAATGGCGAGGAGTTATCTCCAACTAAAACGTATAGCGTAGTTGCGAATGCTTTCTTAGCTTCTGGCGGTGACGGATTCGTATCATTTAAAAATGGGAAGAATTCAGAAACTGGTCCAAACGACTTTGAAGCGCTAGTCGATTATGTAAAACAATTAAAAGAACCAATTCAGCCAATTATTGATGGTAGAATTCAAAAAATAAATTAAGTATTTCCCTAATATGCGATCCAGATTTTTATTGTAAAGGGTACACTTATACTTACTTAATCCAAAATATTAGTAAAACCTAAAAAGGATACTCGTTCTTACAATGAACTTAGTATCCTTTTCTTTAGTCATCCAAACGTGCTGTTTTGTTAAAGTCATATTGCTGTAAAAATTGTTGTAACGCCTCTTCTACAAGTTTAGATTTTTGAATTCCTTTCGCTTCTGATATAACATCTAGTTTTGCTAATATTTCTTTATTAATAGAAAAAGTACGTTTCTTTTTTTCTGTACTTATACTCATAATTGGCGCGATTACTTCTTCTCTCTTTCTTAGTAATTCATAAATACTTTGTAATTGTTCATAAATTAATAATTGATAATCCGTTTTCGCATATTGAAGGGCTGTCGCTTCTTGGAGTTGTAAGTGACGAGGTTCTTCTCCATCTCCTACAAAAATACGTTTCTTCTGTTCTCCATCATATTCATATCCAATCAATCTTAACTTCTTTGATAATGTATACGGGCTTATTTCAAGACGTTTTGCTATGATAGCGATGGATTCACGTCTATTTAAGCAATCTATAATTTCTCCAATCGTCACAATTTCCCTCCTCCCGTGTTGAAATGACACTAGTATGATATGTTACAATGATTTTCTAACAGTATATGCAAAACAAATAGCCTGTGCGATTCATACGATTTCAGAAAAGGAGGTTTTCAATATGCTTTTTCGTAGCCATACCCCACAGTTTTATAATGAAAATAAACAACTCATTCCTAATAGTATTGCTACGATGGAAAGCGTTATGATTCATAATCGAAAACAAACTCTCCTTATTCGCGGGCAAAACATAGAGCAACCTATTTTATTATGCTGCCATGGTGGACCCGGCATGGCACAAATCGGATTTATTCGTCATTTTCAAAAAGAATTGGAGAAACACTTCATCGTTATTAATTGGGATCAGCGCGGGGCAGGTAAATCCTTTTCAATGAAAGATTTCGGAGCGAATTTTACAATTGAACAATTCGTTTCCGATGCAAAAGAAGTGATTCAATACGTACTTAAAAAGTTCAATAAACAGAAACTATTTCTCGCTGGTCATTCTTGGGGAAGTATTATTGGGCTTAACATAGCACATCAATATCCACAGTATATCGAGGCTTACATCGGTATTGGGCAGATTGTACATATGAAACAAAACGAAGAATTGCTATATCAGCATTTAATTCGTTCTGCAAAAAAACATGATCACAAAAAAGCATTAGCGTCCCTTTTAAAATTAGGCAAACCACCATTTTTAGATACGAGACGCCTTATTATTCAAAGAAAATGGCTTGGTACATTCGGAGGAGCAATCCAAAACGGATCTTCCTTTTCTTTCATACGAAAAGGCTTCTTTTCTCCTGAATATACACTATTAGATTGGTTCAAGTTTCTCGCAGGAAATTTAAAATCTGGTGTTTTATGGGAAGAAATGCTGACAATCGATTTCTTTTCTTCTATTTCAAGTTTATCTATTCCGGTTTATTTTTGTTCTGGTCGCTATGATTATCAAACTCCTTATGCACTCGTTCAGGAATATTGCGATGTGATAGCAGCACCCATAAAAAAAATGATTTGGTTCCCAAATTCAGCACATTCTCCTGATTTAGAAGAACCAGCATTATTCGCTAATTCTTTACAAGCAATTAAACAAGAGCTAGCTTTTCAGCATTAGTAACAAAGGCTCTTTTACATTTCATAGAAAACAATTTATAATAATATGTCGCAACTATGTATAAAGTGAAACTTTAATCAGTGGGGGTTTTCTTCATCCCCCGCTGATTATTAGTTGAACCAATCGGACTTTTATGGGCAGTTGACCCCCGCCTAACTTCTTTGCTTTCGCTGAATTTTAAGGTGGGGGGCTTACTGCCCATTAAAGCGGGATAAATATAGCAAAGTGCTTCATATTTACTTGCCTTAGCACAATAAAAATTTAGGGAGATTACATTTATTATGAATGCTGTACTCGTCGCAGTAGCAGTTATGCTATTGCTTAGTTTGTTACGTGTCCAGGTCATTGTCGCCATCATTGTTGGAGCTTTAACAGGCGGCATTATCGGCGGACTCGGTATTTCAGAAACGATTAACACTTTTACAACTGGCCTTGGAAACAGCGCCCCAATCGCTTTAAGTTATGCAATGCTTGGCGGTTTCGCTATTTCCCTTTCCAAAACAGGACTTCCAGATGCCATGATTCAAACTGCATTAAAATGGATTGGCAATGAACAAGACACGAAAAAACAAGTTTATTCTAAAATACTTATTTTATTCATCATTTTAACGATGGCTTGCTTCTCACAAAATGTGATTCCTGTTCATATCGCTTTCATCCCCATCTTAATTCCAGCACTATTAAAAGTACTAAATGAGCTGAAAGTGGATCGCAGACTTGTTACATGTATTATTACATTCGGATTGATTACTCCTTATATGTGGATTCCAGCGGGGTTCGGAAAAATTTATCATGACGTATTGCAAACAAATGCTGCGCAAAGCGGCCTTACATTTGATGTTACACTTATTCCAAAAGCAATGACTATTCCAGCAATCGGTATGATTATTGGATTATGTGTAGCGGTATTCATTACGTACCGGAAACCTCGTACGTATGAAACAGAACAAGTTCATACCACTGCAAATGAAATCGTTCCCTACACAAAACGTAGCATTACTTTCGGATTATTATCTATCATAGCTACATTAACTGTTCAATTAGCAACAGAATCAATGATTTTCGGTGCTTTAGCAGGGATTATCGTCTTATCAGTAAGTGGTAGCCTACCTCTTAAAGAAGCAGATGCAATATTAACAAGCGGCATGCGCATGATGTCCTTTATTGGTTTTGTTATGATCGCTGCCGCTGGATTTGGCGCTGTTCTTCGAAAAACAGGACATGTTGAATCTCTTGTGCAAACGAGTGCACATATAATTGGAAATAACAAACCACTCGCTGCATTTCTTATGCTTGTGATTGGACTTCTCGTTACGATGGGAATTGGTTCATCCTTTTCAACTATCCCTATCTTAACAACAATTTTTGTACCTCTTTGCATGCAGCTTGGATTTAGTCCAATGGCTACAATTGCAATTATCGGTACAGCCGGAGCGTTAGGGGATGCAGGATCACCAGCATCAGATAGTACACTTGGACCAACATCCGGTTTAAACGCTGATGGTCAACACCATCATATATGGGATACATGTGTACCAACGTTTCTACACTATAATATACCGTTACTTATATTCGGCTTTATTGCCGCCATTACATTATAAAAGGTGCGTTTTATACGCACCTTTTACTTTTTTATTTTTCCTTTTAATTGTTGCAACGCTATTTTCCCATTTTCTTCGACACAACTCTCCATTTGCATGAATGACGGACCTGTCCACTCACTGTCTATACTCCCGTTCAGTCCAATAATTCTCAATTTATCTGGTATACGGATATTTAAATTTTTCGCTGCTCGCATTAACTCAAAAGTAATCTTATCACTTGAAGTTACAATGCCATCTATATACGGATAAGTTTGCAATAATGTAATAAACTGTTTATTCGTATACCCTTGTACACATTCTTCTCGATAAGAGATTCCTTCCTCCCAAACAGTATCTAAAAACCCTGATACGTGCTCTTCCATTTCTTCACTATCTTCTCCCTCACCGAAATAAGCAAGGAAGTGACAGCCTTTTTCTTTTAATAAAGAAACCGCTCTTTGTCCACTTTCATAATAATTTGTATGGGATTTTTTTTCGTCGATCACAACAAACGGAAATGGAATTTCTCCTATACTTTTAAAAACTGATTTTGTTAAAATAACACCTGCAACGTTATTTTCCTTCAACATATGTATGTATCTATCTTTATTCTCTATATTACAAACAATGATTTGATATCCTTCTTTATATGCTATTTCCTCAATACAATGTAGCAAAGTGATGTTTGATGGGTTATATAAATTATCTACAAGTAATGCAATTATCGTTGAATTCTCTTTAAACAATGGCTTTGCTGTACTATTTGGCCTATAATGTAATTCCTCAATTGCTTCCTTTACTTGTTTTACTGTGTCCTCATGAACGTATCCTTTTTCATTAATAACTCGTGAAACAGTTGCGACTGAAACACCTGCCAATTTTGCAACATCACGTATAGTTGCCACATCGTCACCCCTTAATATGGTAATAGATTACAATTTTACGGTAACCGAAATTACAATATTCGTCAAGGTTAATAACTTATATTTCTGAAAATTGTTACATCATCATACTAAACGATACTCTAACTGAATTTCATGTAAAATTAGGATATTATCATACCCAATACGTGGAATTTCTTTCTTGATTTTTCGTGCCTCTTCTACTGCATTCACATATAAATTTGTCATCACAAAATTACGTTTTTGGTAAAAACGTAACGCATTCATATTATCATTTGTTGTTATGAGCCAAACCCGCCCGCACCGTTCTTCTTCTGCAACTTGTAATACACAATCCACAAGTTTTGTCCCTATTCCTTTTCTTTCTTCAAAGCTATCTAACGACACAATTTCACACATATTTCCGGTCACTTCATACGTTATAATTCCGATTATTCTGTCATCCAAGAACGCAACAAACCCTGGCAACTCTTCTAACTGATGCCCCTTCCCACGTGACACCATCAATGAACTCCCCCAGTTCTCACACATGAACATTCGGATTGTTTCTTTCATCGCTGGCGTAATTTTTTGTATATACATCATTTCCTATTTCTCCCCTTTTCTATCATTGTGATACAATATAAGTGTATCACATGTAACGGTATTTGGAGGATGAGGTAAAGTATGAAACGTTTTTTTGCAGCATTGTTTACTATACTAGGTGCGATAACTGCCCTTGGGATTTTCTTTACAAATAAAGTGATGTACTTAAAGAAAAAAACAGAGGAAGAAGTACTCGAAAGAGAAACGAAAAAACATTTTCGTATAGAGGATTTTGATGCTCTTCATAAAGAAGAAATTCACATTCCTTCGCAATTCGGCTATGATCTTCACGGATATTACATTCCTGCTGGTCATTCCAATAAGTTTATGATTTTTTGTCACGGCGTAACTGTAAATAAAATGAACTCTGTAAAATATGCACGGTTATTTTTAAACAGAGGGTATAATGTCGTTATTTATGATCATCGTCGTCATGGTAAAACTGGCGGAAAAACAACAAGCTATGGATACTATGAAAAACATGATTTAAAATCAGTAGTTGACTGGCTAAAAAGTCGTTTTGGAACAAATATAACACTCGGTATTCATGGTGAATCTATGGGAGCTGCAACACTTCTTCAATACGCAGGACTTGTAGAAGATGGTGCTGATTTCTATATTGCAGATTGTCCTTTCTCTGATTTCTACGGGCAATTACAACACCGTTTAAAGGTTGAATTCCATTTACCTAAATGGCCTTTATTACCTTTAGCAAATGCTTTTTTAAAAGTGCGTGACGGTTATACGATTCGCGAAGTTTCACCAATCGATTGTATAAAAAATATTAACAATCCCATCCTCTTTATTCACAGTAAAGATGATGATTATATTTTAGCTGATATGACGAAAGCACTATATGAAGCAAAAGAAAACAATAAACAACTTTATATTGCAGAACGCGGCGCACACGCTTGCTCTTATAACGAAAATAAAGAAGAGTATGAAGCAGCCGTTGATCAATTTTTAAACTCATATGTAAAAGAAACAAAAAACAGGCTTGCATAAGCCTGTTTTTTTATTGCGCTAAAACGTCTGTAACTTGTTCCATATTTTCAGAAATCCATTGCATTGCATCATCTAACGTTGGAAATTCTGTCGTTTGAAATGTTACCTCATCTTGAAGTAACCAAACATCCTTTAACTCTTGTCCTACACCTGCAATGGACCAGTGTAACAAACTATATGGATGATTATCATTCAAAAATGATGCCCACGTGCGCTCATTTGCAATATTTCGTAATGTACGTAATTGTTTATCCATCTTTCGTCACCTTACTCTAGTCAGTTATAAAAAACATTATAACACTCTCTTCTCTCCCAAAGAAAGTGCTCATTTGATATTGTCAAGTACTTCTCTTGATTATATGATGAAATTAAGCGTTTGGGAAGGAGGGATAGCGTTGGCTAAAGTACAAATTAAAGTAAATGATAATGGCTCTTTTCGCGTTACAGGGGACGTGGAATTAGTCGATTCACAAGGGAATGTATTCCCAGCAAAACCGGCTTTTTCTTTATGCCGTTGTGGTTTATCAAAAAATATGCCTTATTGCGATGCTTCGCATAAAGGTAAATTCGAATCTGTTGTTAGAGCACCAGAGGCAGAATAATTTCACATGTGACATGCACATTTTTTTGTGCATGTTTTTCTTTTTTACACCTCCGTTATATCCCTTCTCCTTACAACATTTCTCACACTTTTGTCTCCACGCTAGGCTACATATACTTTCACACAATTCTTCACATTCGAATATTTTTCACTAGCCTTTTTTCTTTTTTGTGCTATAATTTGAGCAAACAACATCCTTCGGGGTCGGGTGAAATTCCCAACCGGCGGTGATGAAGTGCAAACTTCTAAGTCCGTGACCCGTTTTCAACTCGAAAACGGTGGATCTAGTGAAACTCTAGGGCCGACAGTATAGTCTGGATGGGAGAAGGATATGTTTTCTAGTAATTTTATATAGCGAATACACTTTTATTTCAGTATGCATATTTTTAAAGTTTCATTTTGAATCTTTATATATGTTTTATTTTGTATACTTATGTTTCTATACTGGAATAAAAAGATACGACTAGCGTTTGAAAAATTCGATATTTTGCTAGGTTTTTTCCTTATGCAAAAATATCAATCATCGTTAGGTTTCTTTCCTATACTTTCGTATTCGAACTATATTTCTAGAAATCACGTCTCCCAAACCCCAAGGATATAAAATCCTTGGGGTTTTTTGATTTTTTCAGGAGAGGTGAAGAGAATGACAGATCAAGAATATATGAGGATTGCCCTACAGTTAGCAGAAGGAACATCCGGACAAACAAGTCCAAATCCTATGGTTGGTGCTGTTGTTGTAAAAGATGGAAACATCGTCGGTATGGGCGCTCATTTACGTGCTGGTGAAGAACACGCAGAAGTTCATGCTCTTCATATGGCTGGTGAAAAAGCAAAAGGAGCTACCGTTTATGTAACACTTGAACCTTGTAGCCATTTCGGAAAAACACCACCTTGCTGTGAATCGCTCATCAAAAACGGAGTCAAACGGGTTGTAATTGCCACTCTTGATTGCAACCCTCTCGTTTCTGGTAATGGAAAAAAGAGATTAGAAAAAGCTGGCATCGACGTAACTACCGGTGTTCTTGAAGCAGAAGCCACCTTATTAAATCGTTTCTTTTTTCACTACATGAAAACGAAACGTCCATTTGTAACCATAAAAACAGCGATGAGCTTAGATGGGAAAACAGCAACTGTCACTGGTGAAAGTAAGTGGATTACAGGTGAAGAAGCACGTGCTGATGTTCACCAATATCGCCATACACATGATGCGATTCTCGTGGGAGTAAATACAGTTATAGCTGATAATCCGCATTTAACGACAAGAATTCCTAACGGGGGTAAACATTCTATACGCGTTATTTTAGATACCCATTTACGAACACCACCATCTTCTCATGTCATAACAGATGGTTTAGCACCGACATGGATTTTTGTCGGTAAGGATGTAAATAAAGAGAAAATAGCTTCTTATGAATCTGAAAATGTAGCTATATTCCAAATGAAAACGAAGCAAATTGAAATTGAGGATCTCCTTTTCTTTCTTGGAGAGAAGCAAATTCTTTCTATATTCGTTGAAGGAGGCCAATCGATTCATGCAAGCTTCTTACAAACAAAGCATTTCAATGAAATTATAACTTATATAAGCCCGATATTAATTGGCGGGAATGATGCCCCTACTTTATTTGGCGGAAATGGTTTCGCAGCATTACAAGATGCACTTTCCTTGGAAATTCAAGAGATGAAACAAATTGGCGATGATATAAAAATCGTTGCGAATGCCCGAAGCGAGGTGACGGAATGTTTACAGGAATTGTAGAAGAGTTAGGAACGATTGCAAACATGCAACAAAGCGGAGAAGCGATGAAGTTAACGATCCACGCAAATAAAATTTTATCAGATGCTCACTTAGGTGATAGTATCGCGGTTAACGGGATTTGCTTAACTGTAACGAGTTTCACAACAACTTCATTCACAGTGGACGCAATGCCTGAAACGATGCAATCCACATCACTTCGCATGCTTAAACCACACTCTAAAGTAAATTTAGAACGGGCGATGGCTGCAAACGGACGATTCGGTGGACATTTCGTTTCAGGACATATTGATGGCATCGGAACGATATTAAACAAAAAACAGCACTATAATGCCGTCTATTACAAAATAGCTATTGCTGATGAATTGCTACGCTATTGTTTGCATAAAGGATCCGTTGCTATTGATGGAACGAGTTTAACAATATTTGATATAGATGAATCTTCCATCACCATCTCACTCATCCCGCACACAGTAAGTGAATCTGTTATCGGAGAAAAGAATGCCGGTGACATCGTAAACATTGAGTGTGACATGATCGGTAAATATATCGAGCGCTTTATTTCTAAACCTGTAAAACGAACAGGTTCAATGAACGAAAGCTTTTTACAAGAAAACGGATTTCTATAAGGGGGAAGCATGATGTTCCATCGTATTGAAGAAGCTCTAGAAGATTTAAAACAAGGAAAAGTCGTCATCGTATGTGATGATGAAAACCGTGAAAATGAAGGCGATTTTATCGCATTAGCAGAGTATATTACGCCGGAAACGATTAACTTTATGATTACACATGGGCGTGGCCTCGTTTGTGTACCTATTACGGAAGGGTACGCAGAACGTCTACAGTTAGAACCAATGGTAGCTCATAATACAGATTCGCATCATACTGCATTTACGGTGAGCATTGATCACGTTTCTACAACAACAGGAATTAGCGCTCACGAACGGGCAACTACGATACAAGAATTGTTAAACCCTGCATCAAAAGGTGCTGATTTCAATCGTCCTGGACATATCTTTCCATTAATCGCGAAAGAAGGTGGTGTCCTGCGCCGCGCTGGTCATACAGAAGCCGCTGTCGATTTAGCACAGCTTTGCGGAGCAGAACCAGCTGGAGTTATTTGCGAGATTATCAATGAGGACGGTACGATGGCACGCGTACCTGATTTACTACAGTGTGCAAAACAATTTGATATAAAAATGATTACAATAGAAGATTTAATTGCTTATCGCCGCCACCATGAAACATTAGTGACGAGAGAAGTAGAAATTACATTACCTACTGATTTCGGTACTTTCCATGCAATTGGCTATTCTAATTCATTAGATACGAAAGAACATATCGCACTCGTAAAAGGTGATATTTCATCAGGAGAGCCTGTACTTGTACGCGTTCATTCAGAGTGCTTAACAGGTGATGTATTTGGCTCATGCCGTTGTGATTGCGGACCACAACTCCATGCTGCACTTGCTCAAATTGAGCGTGAAGGAAAAGGCGTTCTTCTTTATATGAGACAAGAAGGACGAGGCATCGGCCTTCTTAATAAGCTTCGCGCTTATAAGTTACAAGAAGAAGGATTCGATACTGTAGAAGCAAATGAAAAACTTGGATTCCCAGCTGATTTGCGTGATTACGGTATTGGTGCTCAAATTTTAAAAGATTTAGGTTTACAACATTTACGATTATTAACAAATAACCCGCGAAAAATTGCTGGCTTACAAGGTTACGATTTAGAAGTAATCGAGCGTGTACCGTTGCAAATGCCAACAAAAGAAGAAAATAAAACGTATTTACAAACGAAAGTAAACAAATTAGGACATTTACTAAACTTATAATAAAGGGAGAGATTCATTATGGTATTCGAAGGTCATTTAGTTGGTACAGGATTAAAAGTTGGGGTTGTTGTTGGACGTTTTAATGAATTTATTACAAGTAAGTTACTCGGCGGAGCTTTAGATGGATTAAAGCGCCACGGTGTAGAAGAAAACGATATCGATGTTGCTTGGGTTCCTGGCGCATTCGAAATTCCTTTAATTGCTAAAAAGATGGCTAGTAGCGGAAAATATGACGCTGTTATTACGCTAGGTACTGTAATTCGCGGTGCTACAACACATTACGATTACGTTTGTAATGAAGTAGCAAAAGGGGTTGCATCTTTATCACTACAAACAGACATCCCAGTTATATTCGGTGTATTAACGACTGAAACGATTGAGCAAGCAATTGAACGTGCAGGCACGAAAGCTGGTAATAAAGGCTATGAATCTGCCGTTGCTGCGATTGAAATGGCTCACTTATCAAAACAATGGGCATAAAAAAATAAAAAGAGGCTGCGGCCTCTTTTTTATTTTTTTACTTTTTTCCGTACATCTTTTATTAATTCATCCATTGTTTTTCCTTCTGTTTGTATACGAAGCGTTTGTGCTGTTCTCCATACATTCTCTCTTTTCTTCGCTTCTTCTATAATAGTAATTTCTTTTCGAACTTCCTTTAAATCTTTCCCTTCGGTTTTCAATCCAAAATGTTCAGCTTTCGTTCGAAAATGTTGCTCAATTCGTTGTTGCATCTCTTTTTGTTCAGGATTTTCGGCGGCCTTAACTGGATCAGTACTTATTGCTTTTAGTAAAATTAGACAAGTCATAATCGCTAATATATATTTGTGCATGTAAAATCCTCCAACCCAATATAAATTACATATTTACTATGTACAATTGGGGCTTGGAAAATTCGTCCACCAAAATTCTTTTTTCCGCTCAAAAACCAATAATATCAAGCGTTCACAACTATTTATTACATTTTATTTACAAAAAACGCAAACTCTTTTACAAGTTTGCGTTTTACCTACCTTATAATGCACATTCTTCAATCTCAAACCCTAAATCTTCAATCATACCCCAGTCTGCAGTTGGTTCTTGTCCAGCTGTTGTTAAGTAATCTCCAACAAAAATAGAGTTTGCTGCAAATAAACCGATTGGCTGCACAGAGCGTAAATTGATTTCACGTCCTCCTGAAATGCGAATTTCTTTCGTTGGGTTTACAAAACGCATCATCGCCAGCACTTTTAAACATTCTACCGGCGTTAATTCTTTTTGTCCTTCAAGCGGCGTACCCTTTACAGCAACAAGGAAATTACATGGAATTGAATCTGCATCTATACGTTGTAATTCAAATGCAATTTCAGCACGTTCTTCTATTGTCTCGCCCATTCCAAAAATCGCCCCTGAGCATGGTGAAATACCCGCTTGTTTCGCTTTTTGAACTGTATCAACACGATCGTCATACGTATGAGTGGAGCAAATACTTTCGTAATTATTTGCATGTGTATTTAAGTTGTGGTTATAACGATGTACACCCGCTTCCGCTAAACGTCCTGCTTGATCTTCGTTTAAGAAACCTAAACAACAACAAATCTTTAAATCTGTCGTTTCACGAATCTCCTTAACAGCTCCAATTACGTGATTCACCTCTTTATCCGTCGGGCGACGACCAGATGCTACAATACAATATGTACCCGCTTTACGGCGAATTGCTTCATGTGCTCCTTCTACAATCTTTTCCTGCGTTAACCATGCATATTTATCAATCGGCGCCTCTGAAATAATAGACTGTGAACAATATCCGCAATCTTCAGGACATAATCCAGATTTCGTATTAATAATCATATTTAATTTTACTTTCTTACCAAAGTGATGATGACGAATGATGTAAGCTGCATTCATAATTTCTAAAACTTCGGTCTCATCAGCTTCTAATATCGCTATTGCATCCTCTTTCGTAATCATTTTCTCTTCTACTACGTCATATGCAAGTTTTTTCCAATCCCTTTTTGTTTGTACTTGTTTCATTTCATCTCTTCCCCTCTTTAGTTATATGCATAAATAAAGCGTGATACGTCGCCATTATCCCTTCATTTTCCGTGAAGTCTCTTTCGTATATGCGAAGCATCGCACGAAAGAGTGAGGGACTTTGACAATAGGATTCTTCATTACTATTAGTCGCTCCTACTTTTCGAATAGAATGTAGAAACTCCCTAACTTCTGTAAATCTCTCTATGTAACATGTTTCAGAAACATGCACATCCCCTGTTTCTATTTCACATATATGGCGCAACTGATTTTTCGAATAAAAACGTTGTCCAATCGATGTTTCATTTTGTATATTTTTTTCTTCTTTCGCCCGCTGGAACGAAGCATGCAATTCTTGAAATGTTTCGTGTCCAAACGTCGAAAAGAGTAATATCCCATCTATAGACAAATGATGAAATAAATTTCTTACCACTTGTTTTAAATCATTTAGCCATTGAAATGTGGCATTCGAAATAATGACATCATACGTTTCTTCTAGTCGTAATCTTTCGATATCCTCACAGTAAAACATTACATTTTTTACATTTTTTCTAGTTTTCGCAACCTCAATCATACTTTCAGCAAAATCAATAGCTGTAATATGCGCTTTCGGAAATAAACTTGATAATTGCTCTGTAACATATCCTGTCCCGCATCCAAGTTCTAAAATACGTATCCTTGAATTTGCACTATATCGCCGCTTCAATGTAGAAAGTAATAAATGTGCCATCTTTTTTTGTACATTTGCATATTGATCGTAGGATACAGCTGCCACGTTAAACCGTTTTTGTAGTAACGTTTTGTTGATCATGTCGTATCCCCTCTACAAATTGAATTATTTCATTTCCACAATATTCAAAATTCGTTACGCATAATGCGTGTCCAGCCTTACTTACTACCTTGAGCGTGGCAGTCTCATTCTCAGCCATACTACGCGCTGCAGATAATGGGCATATGACATCCTGCTCTCCGTGAATAAGTAGTATAGGTACTTTAACTTCTTTCAGTTCTTCCCTCATATCTGCTTCGATTAAATACTCCAAACCTAATTGCAAAGACTGAATAGAATCACCTTTAAAGCGTTTTATCATATCTTCAAACCTTTTATTCTCTTTCAGCTCATTTTTTGTAAACATATTTTCATAAAACCGCTTGAGCGTATCTTCTTTCTTTCTCGCTACATTCTTTTTCAGCCGTTCTACATGCAAAGCATTCCATCCACACGTATAGTCGCTCGTATTTGTAAATTTAGCAGTGCCACCAATTAATACGATACCTTTCGCCTTAACCTTTTTATGAGCTTGAACTGCCGCTAACGCTCCTAGTGACCATCCAACTAAAATCACATTTTCATCTTTTGCTGCATCTATTATTCGCCCCGCAAATTCACTTTGTTCTTTCACATTACGCCAATTGATACATTGAACAGAATATCCTTTAAAATACGGCAGAACTAAAGTCCAAACACCCTCTTCCATTCCCCACCCAGGAATAAAAATAATCTTTAGCTCTTTCATACTAAAAACCCCTCTTCTTTACCAATACGTATAATATGCTGAATAGCCCAGTTCAAATCAGCAATTGTATGTTGGGACGTAACTGCAAAACGGACCCGTGAACTATTAACTGGAACCGTTGGTGGACGAATTGCAATTGCTGCAATACCTACTTCTTGCAACCTTTTACTAAACCGTAAAGCTGTTTCATTTGAACCGACTACAATCGGTACAATATGAGTTGAGCTATTCCCAATATCAAAACCAGCTTCTTGCAAATGTGTCCTAAAATAGGCTCCATTCTCTATAAGTCTCTCTCTTCTTTCATTATCTTCTTTCACAATTTCAATTGCCTTTTGTACCGCCCCTAACGTTCCTGGTGGTAAAGAAGTAGTAAAAATAAAGCTTCTCATCGTATTTTGTAAATACTCTATATAAATTGCATCGCCTGTCAAATACGCACCATAACACCCTAAAGCCTTACTAAACGTCCCCATATGTATATCAATTTTTTGAGCAACATCTTTTTCTATATGAGACAATCCTGCTCCATTCATTCCATATATTCCACTCGCATGTGCTTCATCAACTATAATTATTGCTCCGTATTTCTCTTTTATGTGCACTAACTCTCGTAAATATGCAGTATCACCATCCATACTAAAAACAGTATCCGTTACGATTAATTTCTTCTTTTTTGGCGGCGCTACTTGCAACAGCTTCTCTAAATGATCTAAGTCATTATGACGATATCTTTTATGCTCTGCTCCGCTTAATATAATTCCATCAACGATGCTTGCGTGATTTAATTTGTCACTAAACACAATATCGTGACGACTAGCTAATGAAGAAATCACTCCAACATTTGCCGTATATCCACTATTTACAACTAAGGCTTTTTCAGTGCCTTTCCAATCGCATATATTTCTCTCAACCTCTTCATACAGTGAATAATTTCCTACAACGAGCCTTGATGCTGTCGCCCCAGTTCCATATTTTCTTGTGCATGCTATAGCAGCTTCTTTTAACCTTTCATCTCCAGCTAACCCTAAATAATTATTTGACGCTAAATTTAGCATCCTTTTTTCATCTCGAATAAGCCATGTCTCTTCTGCTCGTTCTGTTACATGCAAATTGCGATACTGCCCTTGCTCATTTAATTGTTGCAATTTAGATTGAAGATGTGTGCGCCACGTTTGATTCATTTCGGATAAACTCCTCTAATTTTGAAATCATTATATACTCTTTAGCAGATTCCAAGACTTCTTCTTTTGTAAACGCACCTTCAAAGAATGGTAATAATCCTAAAACCGGTACCCCACTTAGTTCTTCAATCATTTCTTTATTTTCTTGTACTCTTTCCATTTCACATTCTTTGCAGCCGGATAAAATTACACCTGCTACTGTTAAGCCCTGTGCCTTCGCATAAGCAATCGTTAAAACGGTATGATTTACTGTTCCTAATGTAGGACGTGCTACTACAATAAGAGGAAGCTGTAATTCTTTTGCGAAATCAATTACTAAAGCATCTTCTGTATACGGAACAGCCAGTCCGCCTGCTCCTTCTACAAGTAGACTATTAAACTCTTTCAATCGTTCATTATAGTGATCCATAATGTCCTTTAAATGTACTACTCTTCCAGCTCTTTTCATGGCAAGTCTCGGAGCAAGCGGTTCTTCAATAGAATAAGGGCAAATTTCATCTTCTTTTGTCGGTACACCCGATAATGCTTTTAGCCTTGCTGCATCTCCCTCTGGATTAGATGCAACATGTCCACTTTGCAACGGTTTATATACCCCTATGTTATATCCCAATTCTCTAAATACACCTGCTAATGCACCTGCAACTACAGTTTTTCCCACTTCAGTATCCGTTGCTGTTACAAAAAAACCACTCATTATACTCCCTCCGTAACATCCGAGATTGCTTTATATAAAATACGTAACATATCATCAATCTCATCAATTGTAGAAGCAAGAGGAGGCATAAATACAATCGTATTACCGAGCGGTCGCAAGATCATGCCAAGCTCTCTTGAGCGTTTACACACTTGAACACCGACTCTCTCTGTCCATTCAAACGCTTCTTTCGTTTCCTTATTCTTCACAAGTTCAATTCCAACCATTAACCCGCACTGACGAATATCCCCTACATGTTTATATGCAAAGAGTTCTTCTAATTGCATCGCCACATATTCTGTTTTACGTGCCACTTCTTCTATTAAATTTGTTTTCTCATATAGTTCTAAATTTGCAATTGCTACCGCACACCCTAACGGATTCCCTGTATAACTATGACCGTGGAAAAACGTTTTTTGTTCTTCATAGTCGCCTAAAAAGGCATTATAAATTTCATCTGTCGTTACGGTGATTGCAACTGGTAAATATCCGCCCGTTAAACCTTTTCCGGCTGTTAAAATGTCCGGCGTTACATTTTCATGTTCACATGCAAACATTTTCCCGGTACGCCCAAATCCAGTCGCTACCTCATCTGTAATAAATAAAACATTATATTTTGTACATAAATTACGTAGCCCTTTTAAGTATCCTTTTGGCATTGTAATCATACCGCCAGCACCTTGCATTAAAGGTTCTACAATAATCGCCGCAATTTCTTCATGTTTGTCTTTCAGCAACTCTTCCATTTCTTCTAAATGTTTTTTTACAATTTCCTCCTTATTATTTCCATAAGGAGAACGATATGTATATGGATAAGGCATTTTAATTGCTTCAAATAAAAGTGAACTATACACTTGGTGAAACAAGTCTATTGCTCCTACTGAAACAGCTCCAATTGTATCACCGTGATACGCTTCTTTTAATGTAACAAATCTTTGTTTCTTCGGTTTTCCTTTATGCTGCCAATATTGAAAGGCCATCTTAATTGCAATTTCGACGGCACTAGAACCAGAGTCTGAATAAAATACTTTCTTCAAACCTTCTGGTACAACTTCAATTATTTTTTCTGCTAATAAAATAGATGGAACGTTAGCAAGTCCTAGCATAGTAGAATGGGAAATTTTATTTAATTGCTCACGAATTGCTTCATCTAACTCTGGTACTTGATGTCCGTGAACATTTAACCAAATAGATGAAACACCGTCCCAATATTCATTTCCATTTACATCGTATAGCTTTCTTCCCTCTCCACGTTCAATAATGACAGGATCTTCTTCTAAATAATCTTTCATTTGTGTAAACGGATGCCATACATAAGCTTTATTTTTCTCCGATAATTCTTCATATGTATAAGACGATTTTTCAGTCGTATTACTATTAACAGTCACAATTGTCACCCCTAATGTTAACTAGTTTATAAATATAGTTAACATTAAATTCAAATGACTGTCAATTATTTTTAAATCAAATAGTTCTTAAAAAAGAACAACTTATCATACGATAAGTTGTTCTACTTTCCGTGTTGTATCTTTCCGATTTCTAAAATAATCTCTTCATCTTTTTTTCCTTCTGTATCAATTCCAAGTTGTTTTGCATGTTCAATTAATAAATCATGGCGCTGCTCAAATCTAGCCTTATCTACTTCTTTCGTAACTTCTTCTTTTGTTTTCCCTTCAGTAGAAACTCCTAGTTTCTCAGCTGCTTTTTCCATCGACTTCTTCTCTTCCGTTTCTTTCACTTTCTTCACTTCTGACTGCTGTATTTGCTTTTGCTTCGCCTGCTCTGATTCAGCTGCAAAAGCTGTGTAAATTCCAGCACTTCCGCCAATGACTAGTAAGGTGGTAAAAAGAATTATTTTTTTCTTCACTCTTTCCTCCCCTTTCAAATTCATTATAACGTACAAATTTAGAACATTAAAAACATTTAACCTTTATTTCCCTAAAAAAATATTGCACATTTTTATTGACATATAAGTTGAAAATGTGTTAAAAATTTAACTAACATCATATGAATCGGCATTGATAGGATTTAGTAGTATTTCGATTTCTGATTTCAGAGAGCTGGTGGTCGGTGCGAACCAGTACAGAGCGAATTATGAATTACCCCCTGGAGCTTCTTTTGCGAAACGTAAGGAGTAGTGAAAGACGGTTATAGACCGTTATATCTAAAGAGTGGTGAAACGAAACTGTTTCACAATTTAGGGTGGTACCGCGAATTTTTCGTCCCTGCATATATTGCAGGGGCGTTTTTATTTTATTAGCGCATATCATACGACCCTTTATTTTGTGATACATTCATTTCACAAGCTAGGGTGGTACCGCGATTTCTTCGTCCCTGCATAATTATATGCAGGGACGTTTTTTTATCCAATCATTTCCGTATCATATTGAAGGATCAACAATTACCAGTAATTTGTCACAAAATTCTAAATTTTAGAAGGAAATAAACAATATTGGCGAATTTTATATAAAAAAGAGCTATTTTAGATTACTTAGGAGGGAAAAACAATGGTTTCAAAAATTGAATCTGTTCTTTTAACATTATTTATCTTTTTCTGTATTGGCTTTAGTGTTATTCAATTAGAAGTTTCACCACACATCCCAATTTTATTTGGTATCGTTCTTTTATTAGCATTTGGATTTATGAAAAAAATCTCTTGGTCTACTATGGAAAAAGGGATGATCAGTAGTATTTCAGCTGGTATTCCATCTATTTTTATTTTCTTACTTGTAGGCGTATTAATCAGTGTTTGGATCGCTGCTGGAACAATTCCAACTTTAATGGTGTACGGCTTCCAACTTGTATCTCCAAAGATTTTCGTTCCGACTGTTTTTGTTGTTTGTGCAATTGTTGGAACAAGTATCGGTAGTGCCTTTACAACTGCCGCAACTGTAGGACTTGCCTTTATGGGCATGGGTAGTGCTCTCGGATACGATCCGGCTCTAATCGCTGGTGCAATTATTTCTGGTGCATTCTTTGGAGATAAAATGTCTCCTTTATCTGATACAACTAACTTAGCTCCTGCTGTTACGGGTGTAGATTTATTTGAGCATATTCGTAACATGCTTTGGACAACAGTTCCAGCATTCATTATTGCTTTTATCGCCTTTTTCATTTTAGGAGGCGGCACTAGTGGAGACGTTGACTTCACAAGCTTTATTAGCACATTAGAGAAAAATGCAACGATTTCTATCGTTACACTTATTCCAATTTTATTACTGTTCTTATTCGCATTTAAAAAAGTTCCAGCAGTTCCAACATTACTTGCAGGAATTGTGGTAGGAATTATTATTCTCTTTATTTTTAAACCTAGCACTTCTTTAGCTGATTTAATGAAAATTATGCAAGACGGCTACGTTTCTAAAACTGGTATTAAAGACATTGATAGCTTACTATCTCGCGGTGGCCTGCAAAGCATGATGATGTCGATTGCCCTTATTTTCCTAGCTCTTTGTATGGGAGGATTATTACAAGGAATGGGTATTATCACGCAGCTAATGAATATTATCTCTAGCTTCGTAAAAAATAGCACACGTTTAATTATTTCTACTGCTTCAACTGCAATTGGTGTAAACTTCTTACTTGGTGAGCAGTACTTATCCATCGTTTTAACAGGACAAGCATTTGCTAATAAATACGATGAAGTCGGTTTAGAGCGTCGTAATTTATCACGCGTATTAGAAGATGCAGGTACAGTTATTAACCCGCTCGTACCATGGGGAGTAAGTGGTGTATTCTTATCGAACGTCCTTGGCGTTCCGACATTTGATTACCTTCCATTCGCAATTTTCTGTTTAGCTTGCCCAGTCTTAACAATTATCGTTGGCTTTACTGGATTTGGCCTTTCATGGAAGAAAGAAAAAGCAGTTACAATCTCATAATAAAAAAAGGATTACCTGAATCGGTAATCCTTTTTTATTTCTCGACTATCTATTTGCTTTCTTTCTTCTAAATAACAGAAGTAATCCCGCTCCAACAAACGCCAAGCCTGCTCCAATTGTAGAAGCAACACTTGTACCAGTTTTCGGTAAATCACGTTCTTCTTTATTTTCACTTACAGTTGTTGTTTCTTTTAAGTTTTGATTATCCGTTGTAGTTTGTCCAGATCCTGTATTATTACCTTCATCTGTTGGTGGTGTCGTTGGATTCTCTCCATTATTTCCTTCACCTGTTGGCGGTGTCGTTGGATTTTCTCCATTATTTCCTTCACCTGTTGGTGGTGTCGTTGGATTTCCTCCATTATTTCCTTCACCTGTTGGCGGTGTTGTTGGATTCTCTCCACCAGTTTCCTTATCATCATCGTTCTTCTTCGTTATATCAATTGCATATTTAGCAAATTCATTTTCAGATGGCCCAACATATGATATTTTTCCATCTTTCTTTATATACTTTTGTGCATTTGGTGAAGAATCGAATGTTGTATTTAATTTATCTGCAACAATCGGTTTAAACGTCCAATTTTTATCTGCTGCTGGATCAATAACTGGTGTTTCTTGCATATACTTCACAATGATTTGACGTGTTTCATCTTGTGATTGGTATACAACTTCCCCTTTACTTACACCCGGGAACGTTTGGCTACTTCCACGATAGTTATTTGTAGCAACGATAAACTCTTGATTGTCAGCTACTGGCTTACCTTCATATGTCATATTTATAATACGATTCGTATTTGCATTTACAACTTTTCCATCTTTATCGTATTTCGCTGGTTGTGTTACATCAATTTCGTATTTTACGCCATCTAAAATATCGAAGTTATATGTAGGATAGCCTATATTTACTAATGGTTGTTCTTCTGTTTTCTTTGGATCGATTTGATTAAACTGACCTGCAGACATTTCAAGCCATTCTTTCACTTGTGCCCCATTTACTTTTACAGCATATAACGTATTTGGATATACATATAAATCTGCAACGTTTTTAATTGCTAACGTTCCAGCTGGAATATCCGTATAATATGTAGCACCGTTTCGGCCACCTGCTTTAAATGGTGCGCCTGCAGATAAAACTGGAATTCCTTTATATTTGCTGTACTGTCCATTTTCAGTAAATAACTTTTCTACATACCATTTTTGTGCATTTGTTACAAGTTGTACAGAAGGATCATCTTGTACTAATGAGAAATAACTATTAATTGGCGCTGTCGTTTTTCCTACAGCTGTATTCACATAATCAATTGTCGCTTGGTGATCATCTTTAATTTCATTAACTAATTTTTCATCAGATTGTACTAATGGGTTCCCTTTACTATCAGCAATCGGACGAAGTTGCGGCTTCGATTGCTCTTTTTGTATTTCCCATTTTCCGTTTACCTTTTTCAATTGCATATCAATAATACCTAAGTTACTTCCAAAGACACCAGGCATTACAACTGGAACACCATTAAATACATCCTTCACTTCAGTATGTGAATGTCCCATTAATACTGCATCTACACCAGGAACTTCTGTTAAATAATACGAAGCGTTTTCCATGCCAACGTTGTATCCACTCTTATCAACACCAGAATGCGCTAGTGCTACGATAACATCTGCACCTTCTGCTTGCATTTTTGGCACCATTTTCTTCGCTGTTTCAACTATATCTTTTGCTTTCACTTTTCCTTCTAAATTCGCTTTATCCCAGTTCATAACTTGAGGTGGAACAAATCCCATTACACCAATTTTCACCTTTTGTTTTTGACCTGATTCATCTTCTACTTCTTTTTCAAAGACATGATATGGTTTAAAGTAATTTTGATCGTTCTCTTCATTATTATCTTTATCATCTTTATAGACGTTCGAGTTAATAACTGGGAACTCTGTTTTACTAATTACTTTGTTTAAATAGTCTAAACCGTAGTTAAATTCATGATTCCCAAGAGAGATGACGTCATACTTCATTAAATTCATTAAACGATATAATGGATGTGTATAACTAGGATCCACAGGCTTCTTCGGATCATTTATTTTATTCGCTACGTAATCTCCAAGCGGTGTCCCTTGTAATGCATCCCCATCATCAAATAGGACAGAGTTCTTCGCTTCTTCACGTGCTTTATTAACAAGTGTTGCCGTTTGTACGAGACCTACTTTATTATCTGTTTTCGTTTGATAATAATCGTAATTCATTAAGTTAACGTGAATATCTGATGTTTCTAGAATTCGTAAGTTAACCGTACTCTCCCCATTGTTCTCTTCCGCATAAGCTGTTGTTGGCAACACTTGTGGTGCTATTACACCAATAGCAAGAGTTGCTCCAGCTAGCATTTTTTTTGACTTTTTCACAAAAAATCCCCCTTATACAATTACCCAAAATAATGAAATGAATCTCTATTTGTCTCTAACCACATACCTTTTTTTCTTTTATTAGAAACAAGATTTCCATTTCATCCTGCGCTAATGAGTAGTCCCCCTTTAACGCCCGATTGTTGAAATTTTAATTAGAAGGAAATAAAGTCCTACTCATTAAAATTTCACCTTATCTGACATTATCATATATAATGTACTTTCATATCGTCAATATTTTTTGACATACTTCTACAAATTTTCTGTAAAGTTATTGTAAACTTTTCATAAATATATAATATGCCCTTACATTGTTAATACTGCTGAATATGATACAATTACCAATTACAAGGAGGATGAATTTATGAAAAAAGTCATCTTAACAATTGTTTGTCTCCTCCTTCTAATCATTTCTTATTCTTATTTTGAGAAGAACGATGAGACAAAACAAAATGAACCTGAAGAAAAAACAGAAAAAACATCTACTCCAAGTTGGATTGATAAACAAACAAACGATTCCTTTTATCATCTCGTACTAGGTGATTCACTCGCCAAAGGATATGGGTCGACACAAGGGGGATTTGCTGAATTAGCTTCTAGACAAATAGAAGCACAAATTCATAAACCAATTACCGTAGAAAACCTTGGAATAAACGGTCTTACAACAGATCGTCTCGCAAAAAAAGTTCAATCAGAAGATGTAAAACAAAAGATTAGAGCAGCAAATATCATTACGATTAATATTGGCGGAAATAATTTATTTCGCTTAAATCGTGATGTCGGTGTTATAGACGGTATTAAAATGTTAAATAAAGAAAAAGCTCATTTTGAAGCGGATATAAAAACTATTGTAAAGACAGTTCGCGATCAAAACCCGGACGCTTTACTCATTCTCTCAGAGCTCTATAACCCGTTACAACTCGATGACTCCATCGCCAGTTATGCAGATATGTTTTTAGATGGCTGGAATGAATCCGTTTATTCCATTTCAAAAGCAAATCAACCATCTATCGTTTTACCAATTCGTAAATTAATATCAAATGATAAAAAAGATTTACTCTTTGACCAAGTACACCCAAATGATAACGGCTACGCGATTATTGCTAATACGTTTACAAAGCAAGTGTTATCCTACAAATATTAAAGCGGTCATGAAACAATTCTATTTTTATACCCTGTCTTTTTTGTTACAATGATAGTGTGGAAGGGGGCCTTTATATGGAATCACGCGAGTGGGAACGTATTGTTGATCATCTTCTTTCGCTAGTGCCTCTTTTTTATCGCAAATTTATGCTTCCTGGAGAATTTTCTTCTCAAAGACATATGCCGCCATCACATACACAAGTATTACTACTTCTGCATGAAAATGGCACATTAGCAGTTTCCGAAATCGGCAAGCGGCTAGCGATTTCAAGGCCTAACATGACACCTCTATTAAACAAACTAATTCAAGAAGAACTAATAGAGCGTCATTATAGCGAAAAAGATCGACGGGTCATTTTAATTTCCCTAACAGCTGAAGGGAAATTGTTAGTAAATCAATATCAACAATTCATTTTAGACAAATTAAAAGAAAATTTCCAAACTTTATCTGAGGAAGAACGTGAAAAACTCATTCACTCTCTTCAAACCATTCAAAATTTAATTTTGAAAACAAACGCATAAAGCTGCTTCTAAATAGAAGCAGCTTTATGATTCGTAATAATTACCATAGTATACATTTGAATATGGCCATGTTGTTAAATATGGTTTTTGTTCTTGAGTAGATTGTTGTGGTGGTATTTGTGGTATTTGCTGTAATGGCTGTTGTCGATATAATTCGTATTGTCTATTCATATCATAAACCGGATAATAATTTACATATGGATATACTTGTGGTACGTAATAATAATACATTCGTTCTCTCCTCCTTTTTCTTAAACATATTCCGAGGAGAAAATGAATGTGACACTCTTTATATTTGCACGAGCGGTTCTCTCACTCGTTTCTTTCTGTTCTTCAAACGTAACTTACGGTTCTTTTCATATAAATAATGCACAACGAAATATGAAATTACCCCAAACACAACTCCTATTATCGTCATACCAATTAATACATACACTTCACTCTGTAATAAGCTCTTTAACATTGTGAAAATATGGCTTGAAAACAAGTCAGATATCGTAAATGGTTCATGATGTATTTTTTTTACATGAAATGGATAAATCATTTTTCCTAACGCATAAGCAACTGGAAATAAAAATACCGGTAAAAACGATATTTTCCCAATAATATTGCCAATAACCGCAGCAGGAAAAGATCCCTTTGCTAATCGAACGATCGGATAAAATATTACATATACGAGCGATGCCGTATATATGACCAGCATCTCTAAACCAAACCCAATTGCAAAACCTAACGATACTTTCTTTGCTCCTTCTGGTGATCGAAGCAACTTATAATATTGAAACTTTAATATTCTCCACATCCGCTGAAAAAACGAATATGTTTTCTTAGGTGCTTTCAAATTCATCATCTCTTTAACTATATTTTTTCTATCTAGTATGTCCTTACATGATATGAAAAACAAATGTAGTTTACTCCTTTTATTATAAATGATATAGAGATGATTAACCAAATATACATACGACATTTCAATGTAAAAAAGTACACCTCCAATTGTTATTCATGTCTAACAACTGGAGATGCACCTCATTTAAGAAAGTTCTTCTACATTTTTAAATAAACTTACTAATAATGCTTTTTGCGCGTGCAATCGATTACCAGCTTGCTCAAACACGATAGACTGTGGTCCATCTATAATTTCTCCTGTTACTTCTTCTTCACGATGGGCGGGTAAACAATGTAAGAAACGATATGTTTGCTTCGCATGCATAACAAGTTCTTTATTAATTTGGTAAGGTTGAAATAAAGTATATTTCTCTTCTTCTCCTTCTTGCCCCATGCTCATCCAAACGTCAGTATAAATGAAATCTGCTTCACTCACCGCTAATTCAGGATTATGCAAAATTTCAATTTCAGCTCCTGTTTCTTCAGCAATCCTTAACGCTTTTTTTACAATTTCCTCATTCGGTTCATATCCTATAGGCGTCGCAACAGTCATATTCATTCCGACTTTCGCACTCGCTAACAACAATGAATGACATACGTTATTCCCATCACCTACATAAGCTAATTTAATTCCTTTAAATGTCTTCACTTCTTCATAAATCGTCATTAAATCTGCCAACGCTTGACAAGGGTGGTGATCGTCCGTTAATCCATTAATAACAGGTATGCTCGATTCTTTTGCAAGCTCTTCTACATCGGCATGTGAGAATGTACGTATCATGATCCCGTCAATATAATGAGATAATACTTTCGCAGTATCTGAAACGCTCTCCCCCCTTCCAATTTGCATCTCTTTCCCACTTAAAAACATGCCATGTCCTCCAAGCTGTACCATTCCTGCTTCAAAAGATACGCGAGTACGAGTTGAATGTTTATCAAAGATAAGCCCTAATATTTTTCCTTGTAATAAAGGCTCTTGCTTATTCTTTTTTAAATAGATAGCGAACTCAATTAAAGAAATGATTTCTTTTTGCGTCAGTTCTTCTAATGTTAAAAGATCTTTCGTATTTAATTTCGGTACTTGTACAGTTGACATGGAATTTCCCCCTTATATGATTGATACGTTTTTTGTACAAACTACTTTTTTTATCATATATACTGCCTGTTCTAACTCTTCATTCGTTACAATAAGTGGTGGTAATAGTCTTATCACATTAGGTCCTGCTTGTAATACGAGAAGTCCTTCTTTCTCTAGTTGTTCTATAAAACTTGCAACTTCATGCTTACACTCAATCCCGATCATAAGCCCCTTACCACGTATATTTTGAATACATTCAACATGTCTTAATTCCTCTCGCAACTTCTCTAATACGTATTCGCTCTTTTCCTTTACTTCTTTTAAAAACGATGGTTTCTTACTTACTTGCAATACTTCTTTCGCTGCAGCCATTGCAATATAATTTCCACCAAACGTTGAGCCATGTGATCCTGTAGTAAACGATGTTCCAAGTTCTTTCCGGCCAATCATCGCTCCAACGGGTATGCCATTTCCAAGCGCCTTAGCGGCAGTAACGATATGAGGATCTATTCCCATTTGTTCGTAAGCAAATAATGTCCCTGTTCTTCCAATCCCTGTTTGTACTTCGTCTATAATAAATAAGGAACCGAACTTATTACATAATGTTTCAATTGCTTTCAAAAAAGATAGATCAGCAGGAATGACTCCTCCCTCTCCTTGAACAACTTCTACCATTACCGCCGCTACTTCTTCATTCATTACTTCCTCTAACGCCTTTATATCGTTAAAAGGGGTATGTAAAAAAGAAGGAAGGAGCGGACCAAATCCTTCTTTCACTTTATTTTGCCCCGTTGCACTCATCGTTCCGAATGTTCTACCGTGAAAAGACTGCTGACATGTTATGACGAGAGATTTTCCAGTATGCTTACGAGCTAGCTTCAAAGCAGCTTCATTCGCCTCTGCCCCGCTATTACAGAAAAAAACAGAATCTAACGCTGTATTTTCTGTTAATAATGACGCTACTTCTTCTTGTAAGCTGTTTGTAAACAGGTTAGATATATGCCACATATCATGAAGTTGCTCTTGAACAGCTTTCATAACCGTAGGATGACAATGTCCTAAATTACATACGCCAATTCCTGATGTGAAATCTAAATATTGTTTACCATTTTCATCAATAACTTCCGTTCCCCTTCCCTTTACAAGCTCAATATTTCTTCTCCCATACGTTTGAAAAAGATGACTTGTCATACGATACTTACTCCTTTCGTTACCGTCGTTCCAATACACTCGCCCGTAACTTCAGTAAAATCTTTTGTACCGTTCACAATACTTATCTTTTGCACTCCCATTTTTAATGACGTTAGTGCCGCCTGTACTTTCGGGATCATCCCGCCTGTAATAACTCCTTTTTTTATAAAAGTAATAATTTCCGATTCATCCGTTTTCTTTACTAATTTCCCTTCATGTAATATCCCATCTACATCCGTAATAAAAATGAGTTCTTTTGCGGATAATGCGGCCGCAATTCCAGCTGCAGCTGTATCCGCATTTATGTTATAAATCTCATTGTCATTTATCCCGACCGGAGCAATAACAGGAATATAGTTCAAATTTATCAATCCTTTTAGTAAGGATGTTTCAACATAACTTACTTCTCCCACATATCCTATTTCTTCGCTGACAGGTTGAACTTGAAGTAATTTGCCGTCACACCCTGAACAACCTACCGCAAGTAAATTATGCCTTTGCAACTTCATTACAAATTTTTTATTCGTACTTCCGCATAGCACCATTTGAACAATATCCATAACTTCTTTTGGTGTTACTCGTAACCCATCTCTTTTTTCTACTTTGATATTACAATCTTTTAATTGCGCATCAATTTCTGGGCCGCCACCATGGACAATCACTACTTTATACTTCTGTTGCAATTTCTTTATACAATCAAAAAACACATCATTTAATTGATCCAACATACTACCGCCGCATTTCACTACAATATAATCGCTCATCTTCCCTCTCCTTATGTACGATAACAAGCGTTTATTTTCACATATTCATAGCTTAAGTCACAGCCCCAAGCTGATCCGTTCTCTTCTCCTAAATGTAAATGCACATCAATCATAATTTCATGTTCTTTTAATTTCTTTTTCATTTCCTCTTCAGAAAACATTTGAGGTTCACTATTTTTTAACACAGTGATAGATTGAAGAGTAATATCAATTGTATTTGGATGAATCGCTACTTCACTTTGTCCCATACTGCTTATTATTCGGCCCCAATTTGGGTCTTCACCATGTATTGCTGTTTTCACAAGACTCGAACCGACTATTTGCTTTGCAATTTTCTTTGCCTCTTCATTCGTTCGAGCTCCTAGCACATTTACTTCTATTAACTTCGTAGCGCCTTCACCATCTTGTGCAATTTTTTTTGCTAAATCTTCACATACCTTTTGTAAAGCAAATACGAAAGTTTCCCAATCTGCATGTTCCATATTGATTGGTTTCGTTTCTGATAATCCACTTGCCATAACGATGACCATATCATTCGTAGAAGTATCCCCATCCACCGTAATTTGATTAAATGTATGATTCGTTATTTGTGATAATGCTGTTTGCAATACGTCATGCTCTATATGAGCATCTGTCGTAATAAAACTTAGCATCGTTGCCATATTTGGATGAATCATCCCTGAACCTTTCGCAACACCAGCAATCGTCACTTTTTTCCCCTCAATAATCATCTCATAGCACGTTTCTTTCGTTATAAGATCCGTCGTTAAAATCGCTTCAGAAAAAGAATGAGCTTCACTTACTTCCTTCGTCGGGATAAGAGTTACAATTCCCTTTCGAATTATATCCATCGGCAGCTGAACACCAATTACACCTGTTGAAGCTACTGCAACGTAATGTTCTTTCACTCCAAAATGTTCCGCCCCTAATGCACGCATCTCGTAAGCATCTTGTAAGCCTTTCATTCCTGTACAAGCATTTGCATTTCCACTATTGACGATAATAGCTTGTAATTTTCCCTCAGCCGCTATACTTTCTTTCGTTACTTGCAACGGGGCTGCTTGTATTTGATTCGTTGTATAAACAGCGGCACATGATGCTGGCACTTCACAAATGATTAAACCTAAATCCTTTTTTTCTTTTTTCAAACCATTTGCAGTACCGATTGCCGAAAATCCTTTTGGTGCTACAATGGAACCATTTTCTAATTTTGTAATAGACTCTACTTTAATCATCATGTCCCCCTTATAGATAAAGCGGCATATGTTGTAAACCTGTTGTTTCTTCTAGTCCCGCTACTATATTTGCATTTTGAACCGCTTGCCCAGCCGCACCTTTCATCATATTGTCTATAACAGAAACGACTGTCACTCTTCCTGTTCTTTTATCGTAAGCTATACCCATATCACAATAATTTGAGCCCCTCACTTCTTTCGGACTTGGAAACTCTCCTTGTGTGCGAATTCGAATGAAAGGCGATTGTTCATACGTTTCTTCATATAACTTTTGAAGCTGTTCTATTTCTATTTCTATTTCTCGTTTTACTTTCGCATAAAGTGTAATCATAATCCCTCGTGATATCGGTATTAAATGTGTACTAAACGTAATTGGCTTCGTTTCCCTATTCCACTCTGCAAGCATTTGCTCAATCTCAGGAACGTGTTGATGCTCATTTACTTTATAAATACGTAAGTTATCGTATAACTCAGGAAAGTGAGTCATCGTTGTTGGCGTTTTTCCTGCTCCAGATACGCCTGATTTCGCATCAATAATAATGGAGTCTTCTTCAATCATACCGCTATGTAATAACGGCAATATCGCTAATAACGCAGCTGTAGCAAAGCATCCTGGGTTTGCAATTAAATTTGCATTTTGAATTTCGGACCTTTTCCATTCGCTTAACCCATATACAGCTTCCCTAAGAACTTCTTCTTTTGCAGCTGTCCTTTTATACCACTGTTCATATGTCGAAGGATCTTTCATACGAAAGTCTCCAGATAGATCAATTACTTTTAAACCTACTGCTAATAATTTCGGAGTTAACTCTGTTGATACTCCTGCTGGGGTTGCTAAAAATACAATTTCTGCTTTCTTCTTTATTTCCTCCGCATCAATTTCTTGTAACGTATGAACAAGAACATTTTGAAAATGTGGATATACATTTGTAATACACTCGCCAACTTGCGAAAAAGAATGAAGAGATGCTATCGAAAAATATGGATGTTGCTCTAATAACCGAATTAACTCAATACCTCCATACCCAGTTGCTCCAATAATTGCGACTTTCATATGCTCCTCCTCATATCAATTCTTTAAATTAAGTATGATTATAATATTGTATATTTATAGAGTCAATTAAATATTTATAAATTTTATAAACTTAAAAAACTTAATTTTACTAGAAAAACAATATACACATCCGAATTTTTATACATAAATATTGCATAGTAGTTTTTTTATTTCACTTCAAGTACAATAAAACAATACATACGTACATATAGGCGGGGAAAAACATGAATGAGAAATTCATTGAGAAAATGATTATAAAAAGTTTTCAACAATATCAATGTAATCCTATGTCAAATGAGGATCAGGAAATGCTAATTAAACATATTCAAACTATAATTCATTCAAATACTGAAATTGATGTATACGAGGCAGTTGAGGATATCGTTTACGATTATGTGACTGGAAAATAAAAAAATAGGAGATTTCCATATGGAAATCTCCTATTTTTTACTTAATGATTTGCCTGCAACACGCTCAAATAAACCTGGGAATAGAGCATAAAGTTTTGGACCCATGCCCATCCACTTCGGTAAGTTTACTTCACGCTTTTTCGTTTGCATCGATTTTACGATTTGCTCTGCAACATATGTTGGTTTTAACATGTATCGTCCCATATTTTTCACATATGTACCGGATTGATCAGCTATTTCAAAAAAGTTCGTATCTATCGGACCTGGATTAATCGCTGTTACGAAAAGATTTGTACTAGATAACTCCATGCGTAAACTATTCGTAAACCCTAATACTGCATGTTTCGTCGCAGCATACGCACTCGATTTCGGAGTTGCAATTTTCCCAGCAAGTGAAGCAATATTAATAATATGCCCTTCGTTTCTTTTCACCATATAAGGTAGTACCGCTTTCGTACAAGCTACTAATCCAAATACATTTACTTGGAACATATCTTTCACTTCATCCATTGACGCCTCTTCAAACGTTTTAAAAATACCAAATCCCGCATTGTTTACTAATATATCAATACGTCCTACTTCTTGTAATACCTTTGAAAAAACAGATTGTACTTCCGTCTCTTCACTTACATCTAATACATAGTAATAGCAAGGCGTATTATACGTTTCTTTAATTTTCTCTGCTAACGCTTTTAATTTTTCTTCTGTTCTAGCCATTAATACTGGAGTCGCTCCCAGCTCTGCAACTTGCATTGCAACTTGCTCTCCAATTCCACTAGAAGCACCTGTAATGACGATTACTTTATTTTGTAAACGTCCTGTCATTGCTGTCACCTACTTTGCATAATAAATCAATTGTTGTGAAGATTCATCAATCATCACTTGTTGATTATATGCTAAAAAGTCTAATTGTCCAACAGTTTCTGAAATAGTAAGTGGCAATTGTTCCTTATATAATACTGGAAATAGTTTTACACATACTTCAAATGCTGTCATTGGTTTTTCCTTTAATAACTCAAGCACTTTAAACGCACGTGTTTCTTGCTTTTGAAATCTCGTTTCAATAAGTTGTTTCACATTTAGAACATCTTCTCCATGTCCTGATAAAATGCGTGAAATCTTCATTTCACTTAAACGTTTTAACGTTTGATTATATTGTAATAATGGGCGTGCCCTTTCTGTTTGTCCTTCATATGGTGGTTCTAATATGGGATTCGAAGAAATATGACTAATGAGAGCATCCCCGCCAATTAATATTCCATCAGATTCTCTATATAATGAAATATGAGTGGAAGCATGACCTGGTGTTTCAATAACTGTAAACCCAGGTAAAGAATCAATACGATCTCCCTCTCTCACAGTATGCGTTAACGATCTATTACAAGAATACTTCAATGTCTTTGACGTCAATAACGCCTCGTCTTTCAAAAATGCTGCTGGAACACCAAATTGCAAAGCTGTCTCTCTAAAAAACTCATGATAACGCTTTAGAAATTCTGGATTTTGCGTGATCCAAGGCTCATTCCAAGGGTGCCCAATAATGTTCGTCTTTTCAGAAAATATATTTAAAAGCCCACAATGATCCGCATGATGGTGCGTAATGACTACTGTTTCAATATCTTCTATCGTATATCCTAATGCACCTAATTGACTTTCTAACGCACTTCTTGCCCCTTCTGTCTTCGTCCCTGTATCAATTAATGTTAATGTCTCCCCCTCAACTAAAAACACATTCACAGTTTCAACTGCAAATGGCACAGGAATCTCCATTCGGTGAATCGCCGTCATGCTTAGCCCCCCTGTCTCTTTCCGGTTCAAAAATGAATACTTCTTCAGTTTACATCTTCTACATATATTTGTCATTATTTTCAGATAAAAAGAGGTGTTTCCTATAAAAAAACGAATGTATGTACATTTACAAGAATTTCTAACCAAATTTAAAGGAGGAACATCATGTCTATTCAAAACATTTCCTTTCTCGGTGCAGGCTCTATTGCTGAAGCTATTATTGGTGGCTTGTTACATGCAAATGTTGTGAAAGGCGAACAAATTACTGTAAGTAATCGTTCTAACGAGACAAGGTTGCAGGAGCTACATAAAAAATACGGCGTCAAAGGTACACATAATAAAAAAGAGCTACTTACTGATACAACTATTCTTTTTCTAGCAATGAAGCCGAAGGATGTTGCAGAAGCACTGACTCCTTTTAAAGAAGATATACATAATAACCTGCTTATTATTTCGTTATTAGCAGGTGTTTCTACTCACTCAATTAGAAACCTACTTCAAAAAGATGTTCCGATTATTCGTGCGATGCCAAATACATCTGCAGCTATTTTAAAATCAGCTACTGCTATCTCGCCTTCAAAACATGCAACAGCGGAACATATTCAGACTGCCATAGCCTTATTTGAAACGATCGGTCTCGTCTCTGTTGTAGAGGAAGAAGATATGCATGCTGTCACTGCATTATCTGGAAGTGGACCTGCTTATATTTATTACGTAGTGGAAGCGATGGAAGAAGCCGCAAAAACAATTGGTTTAAAAGAAGATGTTGCAAAGTCACTTATTCTTCAGACGATGATTGGTGCTGCTGAAATGCTAAAAGCAAGTGAAAAACACCCTTCTGTTTTGCGAAAGGAAATTACTTCTCCTGGCGGAACGACCGAAGCAGGCATTGAAGTATTACAAGAACATAAATTTCAACAAGCACTTATTTCTTGTATTACACAGGCTACACAACGATCACATAATCTTGGGAAAACATTAGAACAACTAACAAAAGAGAAATAAAAAAATGGAGCTCAATCTTACTTGAGCTCCATTTTTTTATAAATATATATTGTTTAGTTATTAGTCTTCCCGAAAATCTCTTCTTGCAGACGACGACCAGTTGGTGTTGCTGCAAGTCCACCTTCAGCTGTTTCACGAAGTGCTACTGGCATCGTTTGTCCGATTCTAAACATTGCCTCAATTACTTCATCACATGGAATTGTACTCGTTACACCAGCTAATGCTAAATCAGCTGAAATCATCGCATTCGCAGCTCCTGCTGCATTACGTTTTACACAAGGTACTTCTACAAGCCCTGCAACAGGATCACATACTAAACCAAGCATATTCTTTAATGAAATCGCCATCGCTGTAGCTGCTTGATCTTGTGTTCCACCAGCCATCTCCACTGCAGCTGCTGCTGCCATTCCACTTGCTGAACCAACCTCAGCTTGGCATCCTCCCGCTGCACCAGAAATACAAGCGTTATTTGCAACAACCATGCCGAAAGCTCCTGCTGTAAATAAGAATTCAATCATTTCTTCACGTGTAGGCTGCAATTTTTCTCTTAGTGCAAATAGTACACCTGGCACTGTTCCAGCAGACCCTGCTGTTGGCGTTGCACAAATAATTCCCATCGCTGCGTTTACTTCATTTGTTGCAACAGCTTTACTCACTGCGTCCAAAATCGTATCTCCAGATAAGCCTTTTCCGCTATTCATATACGTCTGAACTTTTACAGCATCTCCACCAGTTAAACCAGTTGGTGATTTCACTCCGCGAATACCACGTTCTACTGCTTGCTCCATTACGACTAAGTTCTTTTCCATACCAGCAATTACTTCTTCACGTGAAATATTTCTTGTTTCCATTTCACATTGAATCATAATTTCTGCGATTTTTACATTTTGTTCTTTAGCTTGCGCCACTAGTTCCGCTGCGTTCCGAAACATGGTGTGTCCCCCCTGCAATTATTCCATAATAGTTACTTGACAAATATTTTGTTGCGCGTTTATCTCTTCAATCACTTCATCTGCTAATAATTCATCTGTTTCGATAACCATAAGCGCTCTTCTTCCTTTTTCTTTACGAGAAACACTCATTGTACTAATGTTAATCTCGTGTTTCGCAAGGATTGAAGCTACTGCTGCAATAGCACCGAAGCGATCGTTATTTACAATAAGTAGTGCTGGACTCGTGCCTGTTAATTGAAGATCGAACCCGTTTAATTCTACAACTTCAATTTTACCGCCACCAATTGAGCAAGCAACAACTTCAATTTCTTCTTCACCTTTATACAAACGAATTCTCGCTGTATTTGGGTGAGGTGCATTTGCATCTTCTTCAATAAATTCTACTTCAATTCCGCGCTCTTTTGCTATGTCTAGCGCCTCTGGAATACGTAAGTCATCTGTTTCAAACCCTAATATCCCACCGATCAGTGCTACATCTGTACCATGCCCACGATACGTCTTTGCAAATGATCCATATAATGAAATGCTTACTCTTTCTGGTTCATGACGAAACAGCTGGCGAGCAACTTGCCCCATTCTTGCTGCGCCTGCTGTATGTGAACTTGATGGACCAATCATAACTGGACCAATAATATCAAATACTGAGCGATACTTCATCATAACTCCCCCTAAACCTCTATGAAAAAATTTTTTACTATTCTATTAAGCTACCAAATCGGTTGCTTTTCCAGTTGTACTACGAACTTATTCCGCTATACGAATTGGATTGTTTTTGAGTAACAGTGAAACAATATATCCTGAAATAATACTAGTGACCATAATAAATAAGAAACTTCGCATTACCTTCATTTAAAAATAATATAAGCTAATCCAGAATAAAGTCTGGTAGCAATCCAAAGTTTAACACAGAACCACTTACAAGGATAGCATAAACAAGTGAAACTTTAATCGGTAGAGATCTTATCCATCCCACTGATTATTAGCCCACAAATAGCGGATAAATTATAATCTGCCCTCATTATAGCTTGTTTTTAATAAAACGCTTACTTTTAATGAATTTTAAAAGTTCTGAATAACAATCCATTTTTGGTATTTGTACCACTCGTATGTCGTCTGACTTATATAACAGTTTCTCTAAATAATCGGTACTATGTATTTTTATCCTATATCTTCACATCATAAAAATTTTCTGTTTCATCCCATATAAGTATAAAATGATAACAGATTTATTTTAATTTTTTTTTAGAAATAAAAAAATGGCGACCTTTTGTCACCATTTTTTTACACCATTATTATCTATCCACTGGAAATGATTTCAAATCCGTAGCTATTTCCGTATTAGAAAATAGCTCTCTTGCCTCTTTCCATAATTCCTTATATGTATCTCCTTGATAACGAGAACTAATATGAGTCAATATTAATCGTTTTGCATTTGCCTGAAGTGCAATACTCGCAGCTTGCTTAGATGTAGAATGAAAATAATCATACGCTTGTTGTTCATCTTCTGCCGCAAAAGTTGCCTCATGGACAAGTACGTCAGCGTCTTGTGCCAGCTCTCTACTCGCTTCACAATATCTTGTATCACCTAAAATGGTAATAATTCTTCCCTTTTGAGGCGGACCAATAAAGTCTTTTCCATTTAGTATCGTACCATTTTCTAATTCAACTACTTCTCCATCTTTTAAACGTTTAAAGAGCGGGCCTGGTTTCACACCCATCTCCAACAATTTATCGACTAAAAGAGCACCTTGTATATCTTTCTCTACGATGCGATACCCAAAACATTCAATGCCGTGTGACAATCTTTTCGTTTCCACGTGAAATTCATTATCTTCAAATACAGTACCTTCTTCTGTTATCTCAATAATTTCAAGTGGATATTTTACATGTGTCGTACTTACTGATAATGCCACTTCAATAAATTGTTTAATTCCTTTTGGTCCATACACTGTTAAAGGTGTAGTCCCTCCTTGAAATGAACGGCTTCCTAATAAACCAGGTAAGCCAAAAATATGATCACCATGTAAATGCGTAATAAATATTTTTTCAATGCGGCGTGGGCGTACTGATGTATGTAGTATTTGATGTTGCGTCGCCTCGCCACAATCAAATAACCAAGTCTGTCCTCGTTCTTCTAACAATTGCAAAGCAATTGCCGAAACGTTCCTTCCTTTCGAAGGAACACCTGCACCAGTTCCTAAAAATACAAATTCCACTTTCTTTCCTCCAGCTCTTTATATAATCTACCTTTCATCTTACGGAATGTTATTTCAAATGGCAAATCGAATTTACATAACCAATCATCTAGACAACTATATATCACGAACGTTATACTCAAAAAACTTAGTAATCGTTCGTGTTTTGTGTTAAAATGATTATATTACATTTTAAGGGAGCGTTTTATTATGAAAGAAGCATTTCGTTTACAAACTAATTTTTCATCTTCATTTGATCGCTGGGTAAGTTCTTTCGTGTCTGATCACCCAGCACAATTAGAATGGACGACTTTGAAAGAATTAATCCATGAATATACAACAACACATACAAATGATTCGTTACCAACATATATTTCTTCAGCTTTAACATATTACGCACAACGCGTTTCAACAACAAACAGTTCAGAAATTGTTATTTTTGAAAATGCCACAATCTCATAATCTATAAATAAAAAGCACTGTAATCAGTGCTTTTTATTTATGTTCATTACAGTATTTATTTTCCAATCCTATTTCAAAAATACTCCGCTTATTTCCTACTATATAACCATCGTAAACCTATTTGATTTTTCAAAAAAAGATATTGACACTATAAATTTACAGTGCTAACATTCAAATTGTAATTGAATATGGTCTCTGTTAGGTGAGGCTCCTGTATAGAGAAACGCTGCTGCCCAAAAATGTCGAGAGACGCCAATGGGTCAACAGGAAAGGTCGGAATGAAGGCCTTTCTTAACGTAGCTGGTTTCAGTACCTATGCTATACAGTGCTAAAACTCAACGAGGGAGAGGTGCATGTATTTTTGTCATACACAAAAACTGTTTTTATCTATGTTTACTAACAGTCTTTGTTGTGGACTCTTTTAACTGCGAATTCAGACCTTTACTCGTTTTGAGTAAAGGTCTTTTTATATATGCACCTTACTATGAAACAAACATAGCATATTCAGAAACTACTAAATTGTACGGAGGTGAGGAACAGTTGGCAATTGATGATTCGGCCCAGATACCCATATGTATTACATTAATATTTCATCATGTAGGTAGGAAAGAAGCTGTTCCTCCTAATTTTAAATAGTCGAGTAACAGATTGTTTCCTCCTTCATGAAAAAGGAGGAACTACCGATGTTAAATTTACAAAGACAAGAAACAAAACATTCATACGATCAAGATCGCATGAAAACAAATAACGAATTATTGGTGGAAGTCGCAACACAAGGTGCAAACAAGGCGTTACAACTTTTAGAAACAACAGAAGATGGACTCTCTAAACAAGAAGCGGCTCGTAGACTTACTTTATATGGCCCGAATGAAATCGCTCATAATAAAACATCACCGTGGTACATTCAATTTCTACTGGCATTTAAAAATCCATTTATTTTTGTTTTATTAGCTCTTGGCGCACTCTCTTTTTTCACAGATGACATACAAGGAACCATTGTCGTATCTGTAATGGTAATGCTAAGTGCAACGATTCGCTTTCTACAAGAATTTCGTTCTCAAAAAGCTGCGGATCAGTTAAAAGCTATGGTTCGAACAACGGCAAGCGTCTTTAGAATAGATGGATTTGTACACGAAACAAAAAACGTAATGAATTTGAAGCAAAATGATTCAACCGAAATTCCAATTGAAGAACTTGTACCTGGCGATATTATTTCACTTTCAGCCGGTGATATCGTTCCGGCTGATGTGCGTATTTTATTAGCTAAAGATTTATTTGTGAATCAGTCTTCTTTAACTGGGGAAGCACTTCCTGTGGAAAAGTATGAAAACTGCTACCATACAGAGAATAAACATATGTTACCGAAAAACATGAAAAAAAATTACAATCCACTCGATATGGAAAACCTTTGTTTTATGGGTACAAATATTGTAAGTGGTAGTGCAAAAGCTGTTGTCATCTCCACAAGTACCGATACGTATTTCGGCTCTTTAGCAAAAAAGGTAATCGGCAAACGAGTAGAAACAAGCTTTGATAAAGGTGTAAACAAAGTAAGCTGGCTCTTAATTACATTCATGCTTATTATGGCGCCTATCGTTCTTCTCATTAACGGATTCACAAAAGGGGATTGGCAAGAGGCTTTCTTCTTCGCTATCGCAATTGCTGTTGGTCTCACACCTGAAATGTTACCAATGATTGTAACTGCTAATTTAGCAAAAGGTGCCGTTAACATGTCTAAACAGAAAGTAATTGTAAAACAACTGAATTCTATTCAAAACTTAGGTGCTATGAACATTCTTTGTACCGATAAAACAGGTACTTTAACAGAAGATAAAGTCGTACTTGTCCGGCATTTAGATCCAAACGGTAATACATGTAATCGTGTATTACACTTCGCCTATTTAAATAGCTTCTATCAAACAGGATTGAAAAATTTAATAGATAAAGCTGTTATGAAACATACAGAAGAAAACCAGAAGTTTAATCCATCCATTTTTCAAAAACTAGATGAAATTCCATTTGATTTTGCACGCCGGCGTATGTCTGTCATCGTGAAAGATATTTCAGGTGAACATACAATGGTTTGTAAAGGGGCAGTAGAAGAAATTTTATCTATTTGTAACTACACTGAAGTAGATGGAAAAGTTGATTCTCTTACCGATGACATGCGCTCACATGTAAAACAACTAAGTGAGACATTAAATAGTGAAGGTATGCGTGTTATTGCTGTAGCTTATAAAAAAGATAGACCAATACATGATACAGAGTACGCGGTACAAGATGAAAATGATATGATTCTCGCTGGATATATCGGCTTTTTAGATCCACCGAAACCATCTGCAGCTACTGCCATTCAAGCATTACAGAAACATGGAGTACAAGTGAAAATTTTAACTGGCGATAACGAAATCGTGACAAGAAAAGTTTGCAAAGAAGTTGGATTAAATATCGGTGAGCCTGTCCTTGGTTACGAAATCGATTCTTTACCTGATAAAGCATTAGCAAAATTAGCCGAAGAAACAACTGTATTTGCTAAACTAAATCCAATGCAAAAATCTCGCATTATACGAGTATTACAAGGAAACGGACACACTGTAGGTTATATGGGAGATGGCATTAATGATGCCGTAGCTTTACGTGAAGCTGATGTTGGCATATCTGTTGATACTGCTACCGATATTGCAAAAGAGTCTTCCGACATTATTTTACTCGAAAAAAGTTTAACCATATTAGAAGCAGGTATTTTAGAAGGACGCACTACATTTGGAAAAATTTTAAAATATATTAAAATGACAGCTAGCTCTAACTTTGGAAATGTATTTAGTGTGTTAGTAGCAAGTGCTTTCATCCCCTTCTTGCCGATGCTTGCCATTCACCTTTTAATTCAAAACTTGCTTTATGATATTTCACAACTGTCTATTCCATGGGACAAAATGGATAAAGAGTTTTTAGAAAAACCAAGAAAATGGGATACTGCGAATTTACGGAACTTCATTATTTGTATCGGTCCAATTAGTTCCATATTTGATATCATCACATATGTAGTCATGTGGAACGTCTTCGGCGCAAATACAGCTAGCGAACAATCATTATTCCAATCTGGTTGGTTTGTTGTTGGATTACTAACACAAACTTTAATTGTTCACATGATAAGAACACAGAAGATTCCATTTATTCAAAGTACTGCATCAATACCGGTTCTTTTATTAACCGCTTGTATTATGGCAATCGGAATATATATTCCATTCTCGCCACTTGGAGCAGCTGTTGGATTACAAGCATTACCACTTAGCTATTTCCCTTGGTTAATAGGAATACTATTAGGCTATGCTTTCTTAACACAGTTCCTAAAAAAAGTTTATATTAAAAAGTTTCATAGCTGGTTATAAAGTGAAGCTTTCATCAGCCCGCAAATAGCGGGATAGAAATGAGAATGAGTGGGAGTACCCACTCATTCTGAAAAACATAACATGGACTTATATGTATGGAGGTGACCATGATGGTATGGTATGACATTGTATTAAGATTATTTATCGCAATTATTGTAGGTGCTTGCATCGGAATGGAACGGCAATGGAGACACAGGATGGCTGGATTACGGACAAATGCTCTCGTATCACTTGGTGCCTGTATATTTGTTTTATTATCCGTCATGCTTGATCACGATGCTAGCCCCTCACGTATTGCCGCTCAAGTCGTTAGTGGGATTGGTTTTTTAGGAGGCGGCGTTATTATCCGCGATGGTTTTAGTATTAGAGGGCTTAATACTGCGGCTACTCTATGGTGCGCAGCTGCTGTTGGTACTCTTACAGGCGCTGGTTTCCTCGTTGCAGCTATATTAGGTGCAACCGGCGTTTTACTGGCAAATATACTACTCCGTCCAATCGCTCTCTTTATGAATCAAAAATCAAAAGAAGAATCACCTGAACAAACGAACTACTTCCTTTCTCTTACTTGTTCAGAAGAACACGAAGCCCATATTCGGTTTTTACTTATGCATATGGTCAGTTCTGAAGGCATCGGTTTAAAAGAATTGTATAGTGAAGACGTAGATTCTAAGCAAAAAGTGTGTATACAAGCTACATTACATTGCAATACAAATGCAGCAGTCTTAATTGAAAAAATAGTGAGTAGAATGCTATTAGAAGCTGGCGTTACTGCAGCTGGTTGGAAAACTTCATTAGATTTAGAAGCAAGTTAAAAATGAAAGGTGTCATGATATGTACAGCTTCATGACACCTTCTACATAAACTTATTTTCTAATTTTTGCTGAAAAGACTTTTCTTGCTTACGTAACAATTGACTACCTCGTTGTAAAAGGGGCATTCCATATTTATCATTAATTTGATCGATGACAGCAAGTAGTGGCTCTTCTTTCGCATCTTCTTCAAATGAAAACAAATCTAATTGTTTCACCGATTCTGTCTTCCACTCTATTTCAGTAGCTGTAACACCTAGTAAACGGACGGAATCACCGTCCCAATGTTGCTTCCATAAGCGAGATGCTGCCTGAAAAATATCTCGTTCTTCCCAAATCGCATTTTTCAATTGCTTACTCCGCGTTACTGTCCGCCTATCATGATATTTAATCATAATTTGAATATTATAGCTGACAAGAGTTCGCTTTTGTAATCTTTTACTCACTGATTTTGATAGCCGTTCTAACATATCAAGTAATTCTTTCTCTTCATCCATATCCTTTGAAAAGGTCATCGAATTACCAACACTTTTATGCTGTCCCATTTGACTCGGATCAACTTCCCTATCATCCATACCGTTTGCCCGCCGCTTTAAATCAACACCATGCTTTCCAATTTTAGCGCGAATGATATGTTCGTTTCCTTTTGCTAACTGCTCAATTGTTTGTATATGAATATCATTTAATTTTTCAGCTGTTTTTTCTCCAATTCCATGCATTGCTCCAACTGGAAGTGGCCAAATTATTTCTGGAATATCTCGTTTTCGAAGCACAGTAATACCGAGAGGCTTTTTCATATCAGAAGCTGTTTTTGCTAGGAAAAGGTTTGGAGCAATTCCGATGCTACACGGCAGCTGTAACTCTGTTAATAATGCTTGTTGAATCATCTTTGCTATTTCAAGAGGCGAACCGAGTGCGTAACAATCTGTAATATCTAAATACCCTTCATCTATTGAGACTGGTTGTATTTTTTCAGTAAAACGGGAAAGGATTTGAAACATTTGAAATGAAGCTTCACGATATAATGTAAAATTAGGACGCCTTACAACTAATTGCGGGCATAACCTTTTCGCTTCCCAAAGAGGCATCGTTGTACGTATTCCATAGTCTCTCGCCTCATAACTACATGTTATGATAATTCCTTTTCTTTCTTTTTCATTTCCAGCAACCGCTAACGGCTTTCCTTGTAATGATGGGTCATGAGCAATTTCAACAGATGCGAAAAAACAATTCATATCTACATGTAAAATAACACGACCCTTTTTCGGATACATTTCTCGCATAGTACTCACCCCTTCAAAGAACATTTGTTCCTTCATTATATCAAATTCATGCACAATATAATAATTACTTATTCTTTTTATCCCTATTTTTTCTATACTTAATACGAGTGATGGATATTATTGTAAAAGGAGTGATTTGTTATGAAATCACACAGTAAACTCAACTATACATTTCTCATTATTATATTAATCATTTTAATTAATTATTTATTACTCCCTATTTTTAATATAAACGTAGCAGGGATTCTTCCAAGTCTACTGGGCATTATAACAAATGATATACTGCCATGGATTTTCTTATATTGGCTGATCCGCCTTGTAAAAGCAATCGAATCAAAATAAAAAGCGTGTAAATCAATTATGATTTACACGCTTTTTCTATTACATTACTTCGCTACTTCTTCAATAATTGCAACAACTAATTCTGCTGTTTTCGCTAATTCTTCAACAGGAATCTTTTCGTTTGTTGTATGAATTTCTTCATAACCAACCGCTAAGTTAACTGTTGGAATACCGTGTCCTGCAATTACGTTTGCATCACTTCCGCCACCACTTTGGTGAAGAGAAGGTGTACGGCCAATGTTTTCAGCTGCACGTTTTGCAACTTCTACAACGTGATCGCCATCAGCAAATTTAAATCCTGGGTACATAACGTTTACTTCAACGTCTGCATGACCACCCATTTCTTTTGCAGTTGTTTCAAATGCTTCTTTCATTTTCGCAACTTGTACTTCCATTTTTTCATTGATTAAAGAACGTGCCTCTGCAAAGATTTGTACATGATCGCAAACGATATTTGTTTGTGTACCACCTTCAAAACGTCCAATATTTGCAGTTGTTTCAGAATCAATACGACCAAGTGGCATCTTCGCAATTGCCTTTGCTGCAATAGTAATTGCAGATACACCTTTTTCTGGTGCTACACCAGCATGAGCTGTTTTCCCGCGAATAATTGCATTCACTTTCGCTTGTGTTGGAGCTGCAACAACGATTTCACCAACTTTTCCATCGCTATCTAATGCGTAACCGTATTTCGCTGTAATGCGCTCACGATCTAATGCTTTTGCACCAACAAGACCAGATTCTTCTCCAACTGTAATAATAAATTCAATTTTACCATGCGGGATATTTTTCTCTTTTAAAACACGAATTGCTTCGAACATTGATGCTAATCCTGCTTTATCATCTGCACCTAAAATCGTAGTACCATCTGATACGATATATCCATCTTTAATAGAAGGCTTAATTCCATTACCAGGAACTACTGTATCCATATGAGAAGTGAAGTAAATTGTATCAACACCATCTTTTGTTGCTGGTAAAGTACAAATTAAGTTACCTGCACCATGACCAGTAACAGCCATTGTGTCATCTTCAAATACTTCTACACCTAAATCTGTAAATTTCTTTGTTAATACTTTGCAAATTTCTGCTTCAAATTTCGTTTCAGAATCTACTTGTACTAATTCCATAAATTCATTTACTAAACGTTCTTGATTAATCATAAGACTGCGCCTCCTGCACTACCATTATGTATGTAACACTATTAATTATAACAGAATTTCGCAAAAGTTTCGAAATACAAGACAAAAAACAGACGGTTTATATGTCTAGATAACCATCTGCTTTCGATTACTCATTTAACAATACCCAGCGCATATGATCTTCCCATACTCCATTTACCATTAACATCTTCCTAGACACGCCCTCATATTGAAAGCCTATCTTCGTCACTACTTGTATAGATGCTAGATTTCGCGGCATAATCGGTGCTTCTATACGATGTAACTGAAACTCTTCGAAGGTAACTTGAATAGCTTTTCTAAGTGCTTCTGTCGTATAGCCTTTATTTAATTCTGCCTTATCTAATTTATAGCCGAGCACACAAGATTGATAAATGCCGCGAACAATTAAATTAAATGAAATACACCCAATAACTTTTGTATCATCACCCTTTTTAAAAATCCAAAGTCTGATGATTTTACCTTCTGCAAACTCTTTTCTATCCTTTTGTAACTTTTTCTTCTGATAATCTAACGTAAAAAAATCATCCGGTCTATACTCTTCCCAAGCTTTTAAAAATTCACGATTTCTGTCGTAATATTGAAGAACTTTTTCAGCATACGACTCATCAATTTCCCTTAAATGTAAACGATTTGTTTCGTATATTTTCATCATCGTATCTCCATTCTTCAGCTTGCATAGCAAAAAACTTATATTCTATCATTATTATATATTCTCTACATACATACAAATTTCCTGTTATACTTTACACACACTTCTCGAATTTTGTCACTTCTCTCCCCTTGTCCACAATATCATTTCTCGTTACAATGATATTGTACTGATTTGCAAGGAGGTTTAACGATGCATAAAAAAGCTCAAAAAGTTATGGTTTATGTCATGCTAATTTCTATGCTTGTAACAACATTACTTGCTGGCGCAAGTATGTTTTGGTAAAAAGGACGATGTTTTCGTCCTTTTTTTACTTTTTATACATAACAAAATAAACCATCTCGATATCGAGATGGTTTATTTTATATAAAGCACAATCGCTACAATACTAAAGGAAAATGACATTATAAGTGCTGTTATAAAACTTGTATATTGTTTCTGCTGAAATGCTCCAATAACAAAAGTAAGATTGAGTAATGCCATACATACAATTGCTACGAGATAAGAACATATATTAAAAGTTGCCAATATGAATGTAATAACAAATAGAAATCCCATAAAAAATTGCATATACGAAATTTTTGGATTCAAGTACATATGAGCAACCCCTTTATCTAATTTTTACCCCGATTGGTGCGGGCTGATAGTCAGCGGGTAAAAACCTTCCACTGATTAAAGTTTTACTTTATCTTTCTATACTCTCATTAACTCATGGTTATGTACACATGTCAAGACAACTTATTACAATAGAAAAAGCCAACCTTTTCGTTGGCTTTTTCATATGCAATGGCTCCTTTTTGTTTTGCCAATTGCTGAAATGATTGTTTTGACTTCACAATCCATACTTTCGTTCCAATTGGAATGCGATCAAATAAATACTCCACATCGTTTTTCTTCATCCTTATACATCCTTGTGAAATATACTTTCCAATTGAACTAGGTTGGTTTGTTCCATGTATTCCATATTTACTTCCATCAGTTCCTCTTGCATTAAATCCAATCCACCTTGACCCAAGCGGATTTTTCGGTGATCCCCCGGGAATATTCTTTGCAATATAATACGGATCCTTCGCTTTCATTACAACATCAAAAGTTCCCTCTGGAGTTAATTCATTTGTTTTCCCTGTCGCTACTGGAAAAACCTTTTGAATCTTTCCATCGTCAATATAAGCTAGTTTATTCGTCGCTTTATTTACAATAATGAAAGGATCTCCGGCACGTGGATTATCACCAAGAGGCCAAATAGGCGATAAAGAAAAACATAATATGAAAGAGAGAAGATACGGCATAAGTAATTCCTACCTTCTATATAAGTTCTTTTATATTATCCTTTCCCTTAAAACGACTTTTAATGAGTAAATATTGCTCCATTTCATACACAAGTTGAACAAGCTTCGCACGTATCTCAAACTCTTCACGTGTAACGGGCAATGGCATGTCTCTAAATAATTCTCTCATTTCTTGCAGCTGTCTTAAGGAAATAACCCCAGTACTCTCAGGGCTAATAGCATTCCCAATGTTTTCAACCACATCCGCAATCATGTCAGCTTGTTCATATGTCCATGATAAAGAAGCTGCTAATGGTATCATCCGCTCTAAAATTTCGAATTGCTGCATACGCATATTAAAGTAACGATAGTAATAGCCATCTTCTCGCATAAATGCATTCTCAAGTTTCTTAAACGATAAATCCCTTGCTTCATTTAGCATATTTTCAGTTTCAATAAGTTCTGCCCCGCTCCAACTACTTTCTCTGTTTCGTAAATAAACGACCATTTCAAACAAAATTGTTTTAAAATTACTTTCTATTGTATCCTGATACTCTTTTAGCTTATTTTCACTACTTGGCATATACATATTCACTAATAAAGCCACGCTAATTCCTATCGTTAATATCGCAATTTCATTTCCAACAATAAGCCATGTAATTTCTTTCAATGAATATAGATGCATCACAATAACTGAACTCGTGACAATACCTTCTTGAATTTTAAGCATAACTGCAGTCGGAATAAATGTAAGTAATAATATACTAATTGCTAGCGGTGTATATCCAATTGTTTCAAAAATACAAAACGCGAATACCATTGATAATACACAAGCTAAAAAACGATGTAACGATACTTGAAGTGATTTACGTTTCGTATTTTGTACACATAATATAACTAAAATGCCCGCTGAACTATAAAATTCTAATCCTAATAACTGAGCAATAAAAACTGCTGCGCCTGTCCCTATTGCTGTTTTTACTGTACGGTATCCAATTTTGAACATAGCACTGCTCCTATATGTATAAACGTATTTACAGTTAGTATAAAAAAAGGATGACACAATGTCATCCTTTTCTACTTATTATTCACGTAACCTTTACATATTACAATATTTTTTGTAAAAATTGTTGCGCACGTTCACTTTTCGGTGCTGCAAAAAATTCTGCTGGCGCACTATCTTCTACAAGCTTTCCACCATCTAAAAAGAGAACACGATCTGCTACTTCTTTTGCAAATCCCATTTCATGTGTAACAATCGCCATTGTCATTCCTGTCGTAACTAATGATTTCATAACTTCTAACACTTCTTTTACCATCTCTGGATCTAGTGCTGATGTTGGTTCATCAAATAACATAACTTCTGGTTCCATCGCTAACGCTCTCGCAATTGCCACACGTTGCTTTTGTCCTCCCGAAAGACGGTTTGGATACGTATCTTTTTTATCTAATAAACCGACCTTTTCTAAAAGTTTCTCGGCTTTCTTGTCAGCTTCTTGTTTCGTTACTCCTTTTACATTGATAGGAGCATACGTAATATTTTCTAATACAGTCATATGAGGAAATAGGTGAAAATGCTGAAATACCATTCCGACATTTTCACGAACGTGCATAATATTCGTTTTCGGATTCGTTACTTCTTCCGTTCCAATCCAAATGTGACCATTTGTCGGTGCCTCTAGCACATTCATACAACGTAAAAATGTTGATTTCCCTGATCCAGACGGTCCAATAATTGCTACTACTTCCCCTTTTTCAATCGTTGTTGTAATTCCTTTTAATACTTCGTTTTTTCCAAATGATTTATGAAGGTTTTCAATTTTAATCACTTTTCTTCATTCTCCCTTCAATTGCCTTCCCGACTAATGTAAGAATAATGACTAGCATATAATAAATTAGTCCAACAAAAAGTAATGGTTCAAGATATTTAAACGTCTCACCGCCTACAATGTAAGCACGGCGCATTAAATCGGTCGCTCCTATTACTGTTACTACAGCCGATTCTTTCGTAAGTGTCGCAAACTCGTTCACAAGCGCTGGTAATATATTTTTTAATGCTTGAGGGAAAATAATATTTCGCATCATTTTTCCGTAAGGAATCCCTAAAGCCATCGCTGCTTCTGTTTGTCCATTATCAACCGCTTGAATGCCGGCACGAATTACCTCTGACATATATGCACCTGAATTTAAGCTAAATGCTAATACAGCTGCTACGAAGGCTGGTATTTCATAACCAATTATTTGCGGGACACCGAAATAAATAATCATTAATTGCAATACAAGTGGTGTACCACGGAAGATTGATGTATAAAAATCTGCCGCTATATTTAATGCTCGTATTCTAGCAATTTTGCAAAGCGCTAATAACGTTCCTAAAATAAACCCAACTAACGCTGATACTGCTACAATTTTCAAAGTAACTTCTAGGCCTTTTAGTATATATGGTATCGAAGGCGTAATCGCCGAAAAATCTAAGTTCATTCTGTTCATTCCCCTCACAGAAAAGTGAAAGGCAGCTTATTTTTCGCTGCCAAACCATTTCTTCACTAATTTATCCATTTCTCCATTTTCTTGCATTTTTTTAATTACTTTATTAAATTCAGCTGTTTTATCACTGTTTTTCGGAAGGGCAATTGCTGCTCCTACTTCTTCTGGTGCTTCTTGAATTTCAATTCCTTGTAATTCTTTCATTTTTTCTAAATAATTTTTAGCAACTGTGTCTTCTATAATTGCAGCGTCAAAACGACCAGCTTTAATTTCTTGTACGATTTCTGGTATACGGTCACGTCCCTCAACTTTGAAATCTACTTGTTTTTTAAATTCTGCCGCTTTCTCTTCTTGAATAGATCCTGTTTGTACCCCTACTTTTTTCCCTTTTAAATCCTCTACAGATTGAATGTTAGAATCCTTTTTAGAAACGACCATGTTTTTCGCAACAAAATAAATATCTGTGAAATCAACATTATTTTTACGCTCTGCAGTCGGCGTCATACCTGCCATTACGAAATCAACTTTTCCTGAGCTAAGAGATGCTAATAAACCACCAAAATCCATATCTTTCACTTTCACTTCATAACCAAGTTCTTTTCCGATATATTTAGCAACATCAACATCAAAGCCGATAATTTCATCACTTTTTGAAGCTTCCACGTATTCATATGGTTTATAATCTGCTGAAGTCCCCATAACCAGTACTTTTTTATTTTTTCCACTAGCCTTTTCTTCCCCATTACTACAAGCGCTGAACATACTTACAATTAAAATAAGTGCAAACGATATCGATAATAACTTCTTCATCTTTCTTCCCCCTAACGATGTATATTTAAAAGTTTAATAGAATATTTATTCGATGTTTGTATTGTATCAGCACTTTCATTTTTATGCAATATATAAAATAAAAATAAATAAAATAACAATATTAATAACGTTTATCATGTATAAAATATTGCATAAAACAACATAACTATGCATGTCCCATAAAGTGAAACTTTAATCAGTGGGGGGGTTCTTCATCCCCCACCTAACTTCTTTGCTTTCACTGCATTTTGAGGTGGGGGTCTTACTGCTCATTAAAGCGGGATAAATTTTAATACTAAATAAAAAAAGGCGGTACATCCACTTCATTGTGGACGTACCGCCTTTTCACTTATATTTATAGTTCTTCACAATTCTCTTCGAAATAAGATTGTAGCTTTGCAATAACTTGCATTGGTTCATGACCTTCAATTTCATGACGTTCTACCATCGTTACAATTTTTCCATCTTTTAATAAAGCGAATGATGGAGAAGAAGGTGGATATCCTTCAAAATATTCACGAGCTGTTGCTGTTGCTTCCTTATCTTGACCTGCAAACACCGTTACAAGATGGTTAGGACGTTTATCATAATGTACGGAATGCGCAGCAGCAGGACGAGCAATACCACCTGCACAACCACATACAGAGTTTACCATTACAAGTGTTGTTCCATTTCTTTTAAACGCTTCTTCTACTGCTTCCGGCGTCGTCAATTCTGTATATCCAGCAGAGACAATCTCTTCACGCGCTTGGCGGACAACATCATTCATAAAAAAGTTAAAATTAATCAATCTTTTCCCTCCTCTAAAACTACCTATTTGTATCTTACCAGTTAATGTTTATGAAATACAAGTAAGTTTACTTGTATTTGGGTATAGAAAAGGTGTTAGAGCTCTTGCTCTAACACCTTTTCTTAATGGCCACGATGCTTTTGCTTTGCTTTTTGTACTTTGATTAAACGTCTTCTTTGTTTTTCAGCTTCTCGCATCTCTTTAGACCGCACTTTCTTTTCTTGTTTATGCAGTTCATAAGATAAGCCAATTGCCTCTTGTGCCTTAGTAAAACGTTTTACATTTACTTCTTTTGCCGCTTGTCGTATGATACGTTTTATATTTTTTGGACGTTGTTTTCCTTTCACTTCCACACCGCATTTTGCAACGTGCTGGAAATACGCTAACATTGGACCATTCACAAATATAAGTACTTCTTCATCTGAAGGTTCCATTCCAAAAATATACCGTGCTCCATACAATTTCCCTTTTTCTTTATGCGTAATAATTCCTACGAAAAATTGACCATCGTGATATACTGTCAAATCCATTGACAGCCCCTCCTTTAAAAAAATTAGAAATACTGGACATCCCGGAGGGGAAGGTTACTGACATGTAATCATGCGTCTGGACTACCGACCAGAACTGTGTTTTTGTATCTCTTTCATTGTATTATATCTTGTTTCCCATAATTTTTATATATTCCACAATCATTTTTTTATGCGATCCTACAATATAGTCAGGTAGTTCTGTTAGTGGAAAGAATGTAAGCTGAACCGCTTCTTCTTTATTCATAACAAACTCCCCTTCGTATTCCTCGGTATAATAGGCTGTCGTTACGGATTGAAATTCATCACCATTTGCTAGTTTTGTAAAATAGTTCGCTCCTGAAAATACATTAATTAATCGAAGGTTCTTCACTTCTATTCCTGTCTCTTCATATACTTCACGGCAAGCTGTTTCTTCTGGTGATTCGCCAAGCTCCATTAGCCCGCCAGGCAATCCCCATTTTCCGTAAGGCTCTGTTCTTTGCTGTAATAATACATATCCATGTTCATTTATAACGAGTACAACAGCACCAACTAAAATTAAAGGGCGATGACCAACTACTTTTCGTAACTCCTCTACATATCCCATCGTATCCCTCCTTTTTCGTTGTCCACACTATTGTATCATATGTATGAAACGACAAAATGCGTATATTTTTCATTTTTTTAACAAAATATTTATTTTATGAGCTTCATCTACTGTAGCTAACATAATGGATTCAACTTCTGCGCTCTTCTCTAAAAATTCTCTCGCCCACTCTTCTGTTTTTCCTACTAAAGCTAGAACATCTTGCTGAATGCTCCCATCCTTTACTAATACAAAAGAAACTGGAGATCTTCTTCCCGCCACTTTCAGATCAAGTCGTGAAGCTGCTTCATATTGGGGATACTGAAATATAGAAACAACACCGCTTGCTTCCCATAATGCTAATTTAACCGTTTGAATATCGCTCACATTTCGCATACGAAGTTCCGAAAATAAATATTCCACCGTAATTCTCGCTTTTTTCAAATTGCTAAAATCAATGGAACCATTATGTATAAGAATAATAGGTGCCGGCTCTAAAAAGCGTCTCCATCTATCCCATTTCAACATTAAGACTGAGCTTATAATGTGAAGTACAACGAGTATGAACGTTGTAATCATCGAACCGAGTAATCCCACTTTTTCATCAGATAATGCGTTAGAAATATTCCCACCAAGCAATAACACTAATACGACATCTAAAAAACGAAGTTGTGCGATGGACCTTTGTCCCATCGCTTTCGCAACTAATATTAAAAATATGTATGCTATAATAGCCCGAATAACCCACTCACTATTAGAAAGATGCCGTGCCCCTTCAAAAATATGCATATGCATCACTTTGCACTGCTACTAAAAATATAGACAAATGTATATTCTTAGAGTTTTCCTGCTTCTACGTGCCCTGCCTCGCTAATCGCTTGCTACTACAGTTTGCTGTGACACTCCACAGGCGTAAATTCCGATGTAGCCCACCGTACATATATACAATCTATTTACGTTAGTATTGTATATTCTTCTGCTTGTAAAAGGTTGATCGCTGCGTTCAAATCTCTATCCATTACAGTGCCACATTCACATGTATATACTCGGTCAGATAGCTTTAAATCCGCTTTCTTTTGACTGCAACATGAGCATAACTTTGACGATGGATAAAACCGGTCTACTTGACGTAATTCAATTCCATATTCCTCACATTTCGTCAAAAGCCACGTTTTAAAAGCAAAAAAAGACTGCTTGGCAATTGTTTTAGATAAATGTTTATTCTTCATCATACCTTTCACATTCAAATCTTCCACTGTAATAAACGTTGGCTTGGTTTTCACCACATTCGTTACAATAGACTTTACATACTCTATTCGAATATTCGCTAATCGAGCATGCAACTTTTGCACTCTAAGAACATTTTTATCTATATTCACTCTTTTATTAGTAACAGATTTTTCACCTCTCTTTTTTAGATTTTCAAATTTACGTGCTAAAGAGCGTTGTTCACGTTTTAACCGTTTTTCTATCTTTTTTACTTTTATTGTTTTGTTGATGTTTTCATGAACGATACCATCGCTACGTGTAGCAAAATCCTTCACTCCTAAATCAATCCCTAGACCTATTTTATTGAGTGCTAACTTTGTTGCCATTTCTTCCAATTCGCAAAGTACAGATACAAAATATCTTCCTGCTCTTTGATATACTGTGCCACTTTTTACAGTTGCATTTTTAGGGATATATCCATATTCTTTTAACCTTATCCAACCAATTGTGGGGATTTTTACTCTATGCCTTTCTACTGTCCAATCTGTTTTGTTGTTTTTCGGAAAGTAGCACTTCACATTTTGCTTCTTCTTTTTTTTATATTGCGGAAACTTAGATAAACCTTTAAAAAATCGCTTAAAAGCTTTATCTCCATTCATAATCGCTTGTTTTACCGCTTTGCTCGACACTTCTTTAATCCACTGGTCACACTCTTTTGTATGAATGTTGTTTAGCCATTTAGAAAAGTCATAGCCACTAAGAAATTTCCCCTCCGACTCATATGCCTCTTTATTTTTAGAGATATACAGGTTATATACATATCGACACACCCCAATAGTTTGATGGATTTTACTAACTTGTTCAGTTGTCGGTTTGATTTCTATTAAATATGCTCTTTTCATAAGTCTCCATCCTCCGACATTTTCTTTTTGTATGTTCTCAACCCATATATTCTACAGCTAAATACATGAATGATAGATATTAAATCCTGAACAAGTTCTTCTTGAGGAGATAGTTTTTCATTGTTAACAATCATAATTTCCACTCCCATTTTACGAAGAAACTTTTCAAACCAATCATATCCAAAACGTACAAATCTATTTTTGTGTGCCATGATGATCGTCGAAATATTTCTTTCCATACAACTGTCAATCAGGTTTATTCCACTGTTTTCTTTTGTAGTTTAATCCGCTACCAATACCTTTGATAACTTTATCTACAATTATCCCTCGTGCATTTGCGAAACTCAACCTGATTTTCTAAATCATCTTTCTGACCTGGATTTGATACTCTTGTGTAAATAACTACTTTGCCTACTTTTTTCTATGTTTTTGTTTGCTGTTTCTTTCTCCTTACCCGTCTCAAACTGCTATTCTGTTTTAGTTTGCAACGTTTAAGAGCATATATGTAAAAAAGCTGGTTCGTATTTAAACGAACCAGCTTTTTACTTAACAGAAAACATATACTTTTTATACGTTTTCCGTACCGATAATATGAGACCCATCATAATCATATTTGAGAACAAGGAACTTCCCCCATATGATAAGAAAGGTAATGCAATCCCTTTTACAGGCATTAACCCAACGATCATACCGATGTTTTGGAATATTTGAACCGTTAATATTCCAATTGATCCAGCACATAATAATGTACCGAATAAATTATCAGCAGAATAACCGATAATAATTGTTCGATAAAGTAGTAATAGGAACAAGAATACAACTAACGCTGCTACGATAAATCCACCTTCTTCGGCAATTGTAGCAAAAATAAAGTCAGTATGCTTCTCAGGGATATAAACGTTCCCTTCGCCAAACCCTTTCCCTTCCATACCACCACTACCTACAGCTAAAATCGATTGCTGCGTTTGATAACCTTGATCTGCATTTTCAAATGGATTTAACCAACCTACAATACGTGATTGTTGGTGAGGTTTTAGTAACGTAACTAAATTATTAAAGAAGAAATCCTCATACCTTACGTAAATAAATATTAACGCAGATAAAACGGTCACCGGAATAACTGTACATAACGCTATCAATTTCTTCTGAATACCTGACATAAATAAAATACATGCAATAGCAGCAGCATATAAGAACACCATCCCTGTATCCGGTTGGCTATATACAACAGCCATAGGCGGGAGAGATACTAGCATAATTTTACCTACTAATTGTAAATCTGTTTGGAATGTTCTTGCCATATACTGTGCATTATGTTTCACTGCTATACTTGCTACTACGAGAAGCAAGGAAATTTTGAAAAACTCAGATGGCTGAATTTGTCCAACTAATGGAAACACAAACCATCTTTTTGCACCTAATTTTTCAGGTGTAAAAGTGGAAACCGGTAGTATTTTCAAAAGAATAAGTGAAGCAAATCCAACGATATAAAGTGGCCAAGACAATTTTTGTAATTGATCTAAGTCAATGCTTGCAACAAGCAGTAACAATACAACTCCAATTATGTAGTTCAAACCCTGTTTCATCGCAAAGTTTGCCTCTCCATATTGGCCAGTTTGCTGACTGCTATATATAGCAGCTATACTCGTAACACATAATGCAAACAAAATTAATATTAATTTTACATCTAAACTTTTTAGAAACTCGGTACTTCTTTTCATGACATCCTCCTGAAACATTGTTACAGCAAAATAAAAAACCAGGAGTCAACATTCTTCATGTTTTGACGACTGATTACACATTATCTATAAAACACTTATATAGAATAACTCTCTTTTTCATACAATACAATATATTATACTACAGTTTCGTCAGTAAGATTTGCCAAAAAAATTATTCTTTTCTTATTTTATATCTATATACCATATATCAGCAATGTATTTTCGTAAATTTCTAATACATACTCGTTCATTGTAAGATTGCCGGGAAAAGTGTTGTACATATAGTAGGATGCAAATGAAGAAATAAGATGATAAAAAGCTCGCATAAGCGAGCTTTTTATTAATATACAGATGTATTATTTTCTGACGTATTTTCTAGAATTTCTTTTACACGTCCTAAGAACTTGCCACAAATTAGGCCATCTAGTACACGGTGATCAAGTGATAAACATAAGTTAACCATGTCGCGAGCACCGAACATACCGTTATCCATAATAACTGGGCGTTTTACAATTGATTCAACTTGTAAAATAGCCGCTTGTGGGTAATTAATAATACCCATAGATTGAACAGAACCGAATGATCCTGTGTTATTAATTGTAAATGTTCCACCTTGCATTTCGTCCGCTTTTAACGATTTCGTGCGTACTTTTCCTGCAAGCTCTGTAATTTCACGAGCGATACCTTTAATCGTCTTCTCGTCCGCGTGTTTAATTACTGGTACAAATAGTTCGTCCTCTGTTGCAACAGCGATAGAAAGGTTTATATCTTTCTTCTGAACAATCTTATCGCCAGCCCACATTGAATTGATTTGAGGATACTCTTTTAACGCTTGTGCTACTGCTTTTACGAAGAAAGCAAAGAACGTTAAGTTAAAGCCTTCGCGTTTTTTGAAATCACCTTTAATTGAATTACGGTATGACACAAGGTTTGTCACATCTACTTCAATCATCATCCAAGCGTGTGGTGCTTCGTGTTTACTACGTAACATGTTCGCTGCAATTGCTTTACGCACACCTGTTACTGGAATTTCGATATCGCCAGGCATTGTTGGTACAGAAACTGGTTTTGCCGCTTCTACTTTTTGTGCGACTGGCGCAGCTTTTGGTGCTTCTGGACGAGCTTCTACTACTGCTGCTACCGCTTCCTCTTTCTTCGCACCTGCTTGCGGAATATTTCCAGATTCCACTAGCGTTAAAATATCTTTACGAGTGATACGGCCATTTGCTCCCGTACCTTCTACTAGATCTAAATCAACGTTATGCTCACCCGCAAGTTTTAAAACAGCTGGTGAAAAACGTGGTTTTCCATCAGTTGGTTGTTTTGCTTTCGGTGCTTTTGCAGACGTAGCTACTTCTGCCTTTGGTTCTTCTTTTGTTTTTTCTTCAACAGCTGTCGCTGCTACTTCATCTGCGCCTTCTACTTGAATAACACAAACTACTTCGCCTACAGCTAACGTCTCACCTTCACCAGCGATTAACTCTTTCACAATACCAGTGAAAGAAGATGGTACTTCAGCATTTACTTTATCAGTCATTACTTCTGCAAGCGGATCATACTTATTTACGTGATCGCCAACATTAACGAGCCATTTACTAATTGTACCCTCTGTAACGCTCTCCCCGAGCTGAGGCATTGTGATATTTTCTACAGCCATGTATAGTCCCCCCGATTAAAATTCCGCAAGTTCACGCATTGCTTTTTCAACTTTATCTGGATTTACCATAAAGAATTTTTCCATTGTTGGTGCATATGGCATCGCTGGAACGTCTGGACCTGCAAGACGTGCGATTGGCGCATCTAAATCAAACAGACAGTTTTCCGCAATAATTGCTGCCACTTCACTGATAATACTTCCTTCTTTATTGTCTTCTGTTACAAGAAGAACTTTACCTGTTTTAGAAGCTGCTTCAATAATTGCTTCTTTATCTAATGGATATACAGTACGTAAATCAAGAACATGTGCAGAGATGCCATCTTGTGCTAACTTTTCAGCTGCTTGAAGAGCAAAATGAACACATAATCCGTATGTGATAACAGTAATATCATCACCTTCACGTTTTACATCTGCTTTTCCGATTGGTAATACGTAATCATCCTCTGGCACTTCACCTTTAATTAAGCGATATGCACGTTTATGTTCGAAGAATAATACTGGATCTTCATCACGAATTGCTGCTTTTAATAAGCCTTTTGCATCATATGGTGTAGAAGGGATAACAATTTTTAAACCTGGTTGGTTTGCAAACATCGCTTCCACAGATTGTGAATGATACAATGCACCGTGGACACCCCCACCAAATGGTGCACGAATTGTAACTGGACAAGTCCAATCGTTATTAGAACGATAACGAATTTTTGCTGCCTCAGAAACAATTTGGTTTACTGCTGGCATGATGAAATCAGCAAACTGCATTTCAGCGATTGGACGCATACCATACATTGCCGCACCAATTGCTACCCCAGCAATTGCAGATTCCGCAAGCGGTGCATCAAGCGCACGATCTTCACCAAATTGATCATACAAACCATGTGTCGCTTTAAATACGCCACCTTTTTTACCAACATCTTCACCTAAAACGAATACTTTCTCATCGCGTTCCATTTCTTCGCGCATTGCTAATGTAATAGCATCAATATAAGACATTACAGCCATGAAACGTTCCCCCCTATTCTGCGTATACGTGCTTCAATGCATCTTCAGGTGCTGCATACGGAGCATTTTCTGCATATTCTGTTGCTTCATTTACGATATGCATAATTTCGTCTAACATTTGTTTTTCAGATTCCTCAGTTAACACGCCAGCTTCTTTTAAATAAGCAGCAAATGTTATAATTGAATCTTTTTTCTTTGCTTCTTCTACTTCTTCTTTATCACGATAAACACGATCATCATCGTCACTAGAATGTGCTGTTAAACGATATGATACTGTTTCAATTAAAGTTGGGCCTTCACCACGACGGCCGCGGTCTGCAGCTTCTTTTACGGCTGTATATACTGCAAGTGGATCGTTTCCGTCTATTGTATATCCAGGCATACCGTAACCAATTGCACGATCTGATACATTTTTACATGCTAATTGTTTTTCAACTGGAATAGAGATTGCGTATTTATTATTTTCACACATGAAAATAACAGGTAGTTTGTGTACGCCAGCAAAGTTTGCGCCTTCATGGAAGTCACCTTGGTTTGAAGAACCTTCTCCAAATGTAACAAACGTTACTAAATCTTTCTTTTCCATTTTTCCAGCTAATGCAATACCAACTGCATGTGGTACTTGCGTTGTTACTGGAGATGATCCTGTCACAATACGATTTTTCTTTTGACCGAAGTGACCAGGCATTTGACGACCACCAGAGTTTGGATCTCCAGCTTTCGCGAAAGCAGACAACATAAGTTCTTTAGCTGTCATACCAAACGCTAGTACAACACCCATATCACGGTAGTATGGTAATGCATAATCTTTCTCTCTATCAAGAGCGAATGCTGCTCCAACTTGTGCCGCCTCTTGTCCTTGACAAGAAATTACGAATGGAATTTTACCAGCGCGGTTTAATAACCACATACGTTCGTCGATTTTACGTGCAAGTAACATCGTACGGAACATCTCTAATACTTGCTCATCACTTAAGCCAAGCTCTTCATGGCGCTTTTCTTTTACTTCTGCCATTTTTCATAACCTCCTAAATCCACATTTTTATGCGTGTAACGCTTTTCCATCTACAGCTAATGCTGCTTCACCAATCGCCTCAGATAATGATGGATGCGGATGAATTGTATGTGCTACTTCCCACGGTGTTGCATCAAGTACTCTTGCAAGACCAGCTTCAGAAATCATATCTGTTACATGTGGTCCAATCATGTGAACACCAAGAATGTCATTTGTTTCTTCATCAACTACAAGTTTTACGAAACCATCTGATTCGCCGTATACAAGTGCTTTTCCGATTGCACGGAATGAGAACTTACCTACTTTTAACTTATAGCCTTTTTCTTTCGCTTCTTGTTCTGTTAAACCGACAGAAGCAACTTCCGGACTGCTATATACGCATTTTGATACCATAGAATAATCAATTGGTGTAACTTCTTTACCTGCAATATGTTCTACTGCAACAATTCCTTCATGAGAAGCAACGTGAGCAAGTTGTAAGCCACCGATTACATCTCCAATTGCGTAAATATGAGATTCTTTCGTTTGATAAAACTCATTTGTTTGAATGTATCCTTTTTCCACAACGATATCCGTATTCTCTAAACCAATATTTTGCGTATTGGCTTGTCTTCCTACAGATACAAGCATTTTTTCTGCTTTAAATTCTTTATTCTCACCGTTATGTTCAGCTTGAATTGTTACTCCATTATCTTTTACCAATGTTTCTGGTAATACTTTTGCACCAGTTACCACTTTAATACCTTTTTTCTTGAATAGACGTTGCATTTCTTTTGAAACGTCCTGATCTTCAAGTGGTAGTATCGTTTTCGCATACTCTAATACTGTAACTTCTACACCGAAGTCAGCAAGCATAGATGCCCACTCAATACCGATTACACCGCCACCAACGATAATAATCGAACTAGGAAGCGTTTCCATTTTTAGAGCATGATCGGAAGACATTACATACTCTCCGTCTAATTCTAAACCTGGTAATGAATTCGGACGAGAACCTGTTGCAACAAGTACATTTTTTGGAATTAACATTTCATTCTCTTCTCCACTTGCAAGTTCAACTGAAATTGTCCCTGGCATTGGAGAGAAAATAGATGGGCCAAGAATACGGCCAATACCTTCAAACACATCAATTTTACCTTGTTTCATTAGGTGTTGAACACCTTTATGAAGTTGCGTTACAATCTTCTCTTTACGCTCTTGTACTTTCGCAAAGTTTAGTTCTACATTACTTGCAATAACCCCGAACTCTTCGCTTTTTTTAGCAGTTGCGTATACTTCCGCACTACGTAAAAGAGCTTTACTAGGAATACATCCTTTGTGCAAACAAGTACCACCAAGATTTTCTTTTTCAACAAGTGCAGTTTTTAAACCTAGTTGCGATGCTCGAATAGCAGCAACATAACCACCAGTACCGCCGCCAACGATGACTAAATCATATTCTCTTGCCATTATCTCAACCCCTAGCTACTGTTTGTTTTTCTCGTACAACATACTCTTTCGGCGCTTCTTCTTCACGTAATACACGAAGTGCTCCTTCTGCTAATGCTTGTAATTCATCTTCCCCTGGATGTACGATAACATCAGCAATCCAGTCCACACGTTCTTTTATTTCATCGACAAGAATTTTACTGTACGCAAGTCCACCAGTTAGAACGATTGCATCAATTTTCCCGTGAAGTACAGCGCTAGCTCCGCCAATCTCTTTCGCAACTTGATATGCCATTGCTTTATAAATAAGAGTTGCTTCCGGATCACCTTTTTCAACCATTTGTTCTACTTTGATTGCATCATTTGTACCGATTAGACTTACAAGTCCACCTTGTCCAACAAGCTTTTTAACCATTTCGTCACGGTAATACTCACCAGAGAAACACATCTCAACTAATTGTCCTACCGGTACTGTACCAGCACGCTCTGGACTAAATGGTCCTTCACCGTTTAAGCCGTTATTCACATCGATAACTTTTCCTTTTTTATGAGCACCAACTGTAATACCGCCGCCCATATGTGTAACTAATAAATTTAAATCCTCGTATTTGTGATTTAATTCTTCAGCTACTTTACGAGCAACTGCTTTTTGGTTTAATGCATGGAAAATGCTTTTACGTTCCATACCAGCAATACCGCTTATACGAGCAATCGGCTCCATTTCATCTACAACGACAGGATCTACTATGAATGCCGGAATATTTAATCCAGAAGCGATTTCATATGCTAAAATGCCTCCAAGATTTGAAGCATGATGACCGCTAAAGCCATTTTTTAAATCTTCTAACATCGAATCGTTCACTGTGTATGTTCCGCCTTCGATTGGACGAAGTAATCCCCCGCGCCCACAAACTGCGTTTAACTTTGAAATGTTAATACCGTGAGAATGTAGAACTTCTAAGATCGTTTCTTTACGAAATTCATATTGGTCGATAATTCTCTTATATTTTCCAATTTGTTCTTCGTCATGACGAATAGTCTCTTCTAAAACGGGTCTTTCATTATCAAAAACACCAATTTTTGTGGATGTACTACCCGGATTAATAACAAGAATTCGATTTAAGGACACTGTTGCTACCTCCACTAATAAATTCAAAAGGAAGTGGAAACCTCGTAAGAGGTAACCACACCTTTTGTAAAAGTAATATATGAATGATTAGCGACGGCTAATAATGTCGTGACCGTTGCGTAAGTATGTGCTACGAGAGTTTTTCAAGCTTGCAATGCGCTCTTCAGCTAAACGATCTGCTGCTACATAAGTTGCAATGCCATCACGTTTTGAAATTTCGATTACTTTTGCAATTGTGTCATAAATTGACTCAACACGTTTTAGTGCACGTTCTCTATTGTATCCATATAACTCGTCTGCTACGTTAATTACACCACCAGCATTGATAACATAGTCTGGTGCGTATACAATACCCATTTCATGAATCACGTCGCCATGACGATCTTCTTTTAATTGGTTATTTGCAGAACCTGCGATTACTTTTGCTTTAAGTTGTGGAATAGTTTCGTCATTAACTGTTGCGCCTAATGCACATGGTGCGTAAATATCACATTCAACACCGTAAATTTCATTTGGTTCAACTGCTGATGCACCGAATTCTTCTACCGCGCGTTGTACAGCTTCTTTATTAATATCTGTAACGATTAGTTTTGCTCCTTCAGCGTGTAAATGTTTGCATAGGTGATATGCTACGTTACCAACGCCTTGAACAGCAATTACTTTTCCTTCTAAATTATCAGTACCGAAAGCCTCTTTCGCAGCTGCTTTCATCCCACGGTAAACACCGTATGCAGTTACTGGAGATGGGTTACCAGAAGAACCGAATGATGGTGAAATACCTGTTACAAAGTCAGTTTCTTCGTGGATAATATCCATATCATCTACTGTTGTACCAACATCTTCAGCTGTGATGTAACGTCCGTTTAGTCCTTGAATGTAACGTCCTAATGCGCGGAACATCGCTTCGCTCTTATCTTTACGTGGATCACCGATAATTACTGTTTTCGCACCACCTAAGTTTAAGCCAGCTGCTGCGTTTTTGTATGTCATCCCTTTTGCAAGACGCAATGCATCTTCAATCGCCGCTTCTTCAGAATCATATGTCCACATTCTTGTTCCACCAAGAGCTGGTCCAAGTGTTGTATCATGAATTGCAATAATTGCTTTTAAACCAGATTCTTTATCTTGACAAAATACTACTTGCTCATAATCATATTTTTCTAAGTATTCGAAGATTTCTAATGTCATTGTCGTTTCCCCCTAGTGTTTTACCCTTTTTGGTTTATTTTGAAGCAGTCGCAACTGCCAATGCTAATGAATATACTTTTGTTTCTGCTGAATCAGCACGAGATGTTAAAACAATCGGTGCTTTTGCGCCAGCAATCATAGCTCCTACTTTTGCATCCGCAAAGTATACGAGTGATTTGTATAGCACATTTCCAGCTTCAATCGTTGGGACGAGTAAAATGTCTGCCTTACCTGCTACATCACTTACTATGCCTTTATGTTCTGCTGCAATTTGTGATACTGCATTATCTAAAGCAAGTGGTCCATCAACGACACAATTTTTAATTTGTCCGCGGCGATTCATTTGAGTTAACATCGCTGCATCAATTGTCGCTTGCATCGCAGGATTCACAACCTCTACCGCTGCAATTGGCGCTACCTTTGGCAGATCTATTCCTATTGCCCGGGCAACTTCTACAGTATTCTGTATAATAGCAGCTTTCTGTGTTACATCAGGTGCAATGTTCATCGCTGCATCTGTAACAAAAATTAGACGATCGTAATTTGAAACTTCAAATGCTGCAACGTGTGAAAGTACGCTCCCTTTACGAAGTCCCCACTCTTTATTTAATACAGCTTTCAAAATATTTGCTGTTGGGATGTTTCCCTTCATAAGCACATCTGCTTCGCCATTTCTTACAGCTTTAACAGAAAGCTCTGCAGCCTCAGCACTTGATGCTGCTGCAATCACTTCAATATGTTCTGAAGTTTGTAAACCATGTTCTTGTAACATCCCCATTATTTTTTCTTGATTTCCATATAGACGAAATTGAGCTAGCTGTAATGTAATTGCTTTCGCTACAGCTTCAATTACTTCATGATCTTCAGCTACTGCTACAGCCACAGTTTTTTTAGGCTGGCCTGCTGCTTGATCAATTAAGTGTTCTAACTTCATATTTTGTAATCAACCCTTTCCGTCGTCCCTCGTCTTTTTATAAAGCAAATACCGTGCCAACTTTTCAAAGTGGTCTTACCAATAATGAAAACGCATTCAAAATGCAGTAAAATCAATACTTTGGAAAATAACAAAATATTCTGTCTTGATTTGTCGTATTTTGTATACCATGCAATAAATTGCATGGTACGCAATTTATTGCATGCTATTTTTTGCACACTCATACTTTTCTAGCTTGTAATATAAATTTCGGACCGAAATTCCTAACGCTCTTGCCGTTTGTGTTTTATTTCCGCCAAACCTCTCTAAATATTCATGAATGATATTCCCTTCAAACTCTGTCACTAAATGGTCAAGTGGCTTTTCCTCTAACTCGGGTAATAAATGAGTTTGCTTTGACTCCACCTGCTCTTCATTATGTAATGGCGGTAAATGGTGTACATCAATATAGGTCTCGTTATAATTCATAAAGATAATAGCTCTCCCCAAAATATTTTCAAGCTCCCTCACATTTCCTGGCCATTCATATGATTGTAAATATAAAATAGCCGAATCAGTGAGCCCCTCTATATTTCGGCCATAATCTTGATTAATTTTTTGAATTAATCTTTCTGCAATTGCCGGTATGTCCCCTTTACGCTGACGAAGAGATGGAATTTGAATTGGAATTTTATTTAATCGATAATATAAGTCCTCCCTAAACTCGCCTTCTAGAATGCCTTTTTCTAAATTCACATGTGTCGCTGCAATTACTCGAACATTGATAGGAATCGCTTTCGTTCCACCAACTTTTACAATCTCTTTTTCTTGCAACACGCGAAGAAGTTTCGCCTGCGTATTTGCAGATAGTTCCCCTATTTCATCTAAAAAGATACTACCGTTATTCGCTTCCTCAAAGAATCCACGTTTTCCGCCTCTTTTCGCGCCAGAAAATGCCCCTTCCTCATAACCGAATAATTCACTTTCTAGCAAAGTCTCCGAAATAGCTGCACAGTTTACACGAACGAACTTATTATATTTTCGATTACTTCCATTATGGATTGCATGCGCAAACAATTCTTTACCTGTCCCTGACTCTCCGCGTAGTAATACTGTCGCTGGTGTATTCGCCCCAAGTTTTGCCTGCTCGATAGCCGCCGTTGTTTCATCAGAATTTCCGACAATGTCATCAAATGAATATTTCGCTTCTAACGTTCGAATAATTTGCCTTGCCCTATTCAATTCATTTGTTAACTTTTGAATTTCTGATACGTCACGAATTACACCAACGCTCCCTTTCAATATCCCATCCACAATGACTGGTGCTACGTTTACAATTACATCTCGCTTTTTTTGCCCAATCTTCATATGTATTCCTCTTACCGCCCTACGCGTTCGAAGTACTTTCATATGCATACTTTCACCTTCTACAATATCAGTTGTAGCTGGCTTTCCAATAATGTCCTCTTCTGTTAAACCTGTTAATTTCGTATAGGCAGGGTTAATCACTAACCCTCTTCCTTTTTCATCCACGACTGAAATCGCTTCTTCAGATGAGTTAATAATTGCCTCAAGTAACGTTTGAATCTCTTTTAAATCTGTAACTTCTTCCGCAAGATCTACAACTTCTGTTATATCTTTAAAAATCGCAAATGCCCCTTGTACCTCTCCTCCTTCTTTTAATATCGGAATACGGGTTGTAATAATTTTCTTTTCATTCTCTAATGTCAGTTCATAATTTACTTCTATTTGTTTCGTACGTATAATACGAAGCAATTTACTAGTCGGAATAACTTCTAAAATATATTTCCCTACCGCATCTTCTTTTTTATATCCGATAATACGCTCTGCACTTTTATTAAACAGGCGAACTTGTCCCTCTCGATCAATCACAATCATACCGTCATGTGTAGAATTTAAAATTAAATCCCCTTGCTGCGTTTGTTCTTCTAACTTTCCAATTAAATCTTCCTTCTCATGTGCTAATCTCGTAACAATTTTCGCAATATCACCTGGTATAAGCAGCGTATCTTTATGCTTCTTCTTTAATAAAACTTTATGTAAATCAGCGTCACCTGTCATATCAAACATTACATCAATGTGCATAGTAAGAAACTGCGTTACACTCTCTCCAATCGTAACCCCATATTCCGTAGCCATTTGTAATCCTTTCGCTAACGGATTTATATCAATAATCCCTATAATTTGAAATATATTTGAACTTTGTAACAGATTGAGCAGTGTACTGCCACCTTCACCGGCACCAACAATTAACACTTTTTGTTTCATATGTTACACTTCCTCTCGAAGTATCTCTGCAAAATTTTTCACACCCTTATCTTACTCGTTCAGCCCCCTCTTGACAAACCCCCTTTCCATATAACATCATTAAAATAAACAAAATAATCTGAAAAGGAGCGTTTATATGCAGCGTTACCTTGCTCTATTATTAGCACTCATTCCTATTTCATTAGCTGTGTTTGGCATTAAGTTAATGAGAGATACTGTATTTGGGATTCTATTTCCTCCACTTTCTATACTGTGGTTACAATTTTTAATTGGCGCTCTTTGCTTCGCGCTCGGGTTTTATATTTTTGGTGGCTTCGTCTTACACCGAGACCGTAAACGAAATAAAGTACAAGCTCGCTTTAGAAGATAAGAAAGCCCTACTGATTATCAGCCCTCACCAATCGGGCTTTTACGGGCGGTTGATCTCCCACCTAACTTCTTTGCTTTCACTGAATTTTGAGGCGGGGTCTTACTGCCCGCAAATAGCGGGATAAATAAAAAAATGAGACCGTTACACGCGGTCTCATTTTTTTATTGGCAATAAGATTCTTGCCGTTTCAGGGTAATCAGTAATAATCGCCGAAATATTCATATCAAAATATTTTCGCATAAGCGTTTCTTCATTAATTGTATAAGGACGAACCTCTACACCACTCTCCATCGTTAATTCAGCAACAGCATCTTGCAGATAACGATAATTTGGGTGTACTGCTGTAGCACCCATTTTTTTTGCATACGCCCATGGACTATGCAAACCTTCGCGATATAAAATCGCTGTTTGAATATCAGGAGCCATCATATGACACTTTTTCATACTGTAGTGATTAAATGAAGAAAATATAACACGATCTTCTAGATTATATTTCCGCACAAGCGTTATAACTTCTTCTTCTAAACCTCTGTATGGAATTTTATTATTTTTAAGTTCAATATTAAGTAGCAACTCTGTTTTTTCAATCCATTCTAACACCTCTTCTAAAAGAGGGATTTTACAAAATCCTACTTTATCACTGAATGTGTAGCTCGCATCTAATTTACATAAATCCTCATATACATAATTTCGAACCGCACCTTTTCCATTTGTTGTCCTGTTCACTGTTTCATCATGAATGACGACAACCTTTCCGTCTTTCGTTAATTGAACATCAAGTTCAATTCCATCTGCTCTAAAAGATTCAGCTGCTTCAAATGAAATCATTGTATTTTCTGGGTACGTTCCCGCTGCACCACGATGCGCAAATATAAGAGTCATCCTCACTCCCCCAATCTTATGCTATACTATACGAAAAAGGAGGTACTTCTATGAGACCATTACAAATTTCTCCAGACACTGCAGTCCGCCTATCAAAGGCATTAGGTGTTCCACTCGAACAACTTATGCATATGCCGCAGCACATTTTAATTCAAAAGTTAGTTGAATTAGAAAAACAAAATAAAGACGAAGAATAATACAGTCCTGTTTTGCAGGGCTTTTTATTATTTTCTATTATATCACGGATGACTTCCCCGCTAAAATCCTTTAACAGATATACTATGATTCCGTTTAATCTTTTCTTCAAACATTTATAATCAATAAATGAAACCCCCTCTTTTAATAAAAGAGGGGGTTCTTACTACTCGTTTCAGTTACTCAAATTATGCAGTTTTCTTTTCTTTGTTAAAAATCATAAACAATTTATATAATCCTAAAGAAGCTGGAATATTCATAAATGCAAATGCCTCATAAGTATAATGAGGAGCTGTTTCCCATAGTAATAAGAAAGTAAACACACCTAACGTACTAATCATCGCAATACGTATAACTTCCGATTCATTTTCATCTTTCTTTTTATAAAGTATAACAGCCGCCAGAACAGCTACATAAACGAATAATTTGATAACATACGAATATATAGTAACGATTTCATAATTCTTTGTACTATAGTTCGATACGTAATTAGTTATCGTGTCATTCTTCTGCTCAAACCATTCTCCAATACGGTACATGGAGAACTGACTTGATACCCATTCTCTAGTTATTTTTTCATTTAAATGTTGTACATAACCCGTTACACCAAGTTCACTGAAACGTTGCACTATAACTTCTTTATTGTGTTCATTCAAATCCTTTGTATTCTTTATGTTTTCATCATCAATATAATCTGCATCTGCCTGATTCCACACACCATACGTATCTTTGTTCAGCCCCATTTTCACCCAATGAGTGAATGGAATTTTTTCAATTTCATTATCGGTACTAAGATTTAGCTTTGTCGTTATACCTTTAAAACTTATAATAAGGATTAAACAAAATAAAACACTACTTAATACCTTTACGGAATACTCCTTACGAAACTTAAAAATATTTTCAATTAAAATCGCTAACGCTACCGCCAATGCTGTCGGTCTTATAATATAAGTACAAGCTGCGAAACCCCCTAATAAAATCCATAAAATAATCTTCATTCTTTTTGTTTCCGCCGTTTTTAAACACAAATATGTATACATCGTTGCTGAAATAAAAAATATTACTAATGTATGTGTATAGAAAACTGGCGCCTGCCAATATATAAAAATGTTTAGCACAGATAACACGATCGATATGTGAGCAACTTTAAAGTTTGTAATTTTCCTTACAATCAATACATTTAAAATAATACTACCTGTTATACACACTATCGGTAATATTTTCATCGCTACATCTACGCTTCCTATCAATTTCGCAAAATATCCTCCTAATAATACAATATGTGTATTATATGGATAAAATAGAAGCTGTCCCATTTCTAAAAATTGATTATCTCCATTAAACACAGAAACAATTCCTTGTTTAAGGATGGCATAATCTCCTATAACAGGGTTAAATGCGATGGAAGTAATCATTATTTCCGTCGTCAAAATGATTACGATACCTAAAGCAATCATAATATTTGTGTGCGTTCTTTTCATTTTATTAATAACCCTTTTATAATACATAAAGAAGAGCGCAAATAAAAGCAACGTTGCCGCTATAACAGCACCGACTTTTTGGGGAGTATACTCCTCAGTCGGATAAGGAAATTCACCACTCATTAATATTATTTTCGGGATAAAAAATTTACTTACTATCATTGAAAATATAGATAAAAACACCGTCATAACAATGATTGGGTAAGCTCGATTCACTATTTTTTTTAAAGTCATTCATCCATTCTCCTATATCTCTTAACTTTCCCAATCAATGATACGTTATAGAAATTATGATGTCAAACCCACGTATTTCCTATACATATCCTTATGTTCATTGCAATTTTCTATTTAAATATGTATACCTTCAAAATCCTAAAATCGAAGTAAATAAAAAGACCAACGAATTCTAACATTCATTGGTCATTAAATAAAAAGTTCATTGGTTTTAAATTTAATATCGAGTATAAGTTTCAAGAATGTTTAAGCTTTACTAAAACTTAAACTCCTTACCGATTCTACTCTCAGCTAGCCTTATGTTCAAGTCTCAGCTTATCCGCAACCATTGCGATGAACTCTGAGTTCGTAGGTTTTGCTTTTGACATGGATACTGTATAACCGAATAAGGACGAAATAGAATCAATATTCCCACGACTCCATGCTACTTCAATTGCGTGACGGATTGCACGCTCAACGCGGCTTGCTGTTGTATTATATTTCTTCGCAATATCTGGATACAATACTTTCGTAATAGATCCCAGTAATTCGATATCATTGTACACCATAGAGATTGCTTCCCTTAAATACATATACCCTTTAATATGAGCAGGCACACCAATTTCATGAATGATACTCGTAATGCTTGCATCTAAGTTTTTCGGTTTTCCATCTATTGTCGTTGCTGAACGGAAAGATGGAAGTGGACGTTTAATGGTAGCGTTCGCCTTACCGCTCACTTGACGAATATGACTCGTTAAATTCTCCATATCAAATGGTTTTAATATGAAATATGAAGCACCTAAGTCAACTGCTTTTTTCGTCACATCTTCTTGTCCAAATGCTGTCAACATAATTACGCTAGGCTGTCTTAGCCTTTCAATATGTCGCATTTTCTCTAGTACAGCTAAACCATCTAAATGTGGCATAATAATGTCTAAAACAAGTACATCCGGCTGCTTATCAGTTAATAAATTTAAACACTCTTGACCATTATAAGCAGTACCGATTACTTCCATATCATCTTGAGCAGCTACATAACTCTCTAGCATTGATACTAATTCTTTATTATCATCCACAAGACATACTTTAATTTTCTCCACAGCTTTTCCTCCCTTACCGAATCGATTCTCCGACATGTGTATCCTTCTAGGCTACATGAATTGTTCGACAATTGTGTGAAAATTCCCTTTTAAAGTTTGTTACTTTCCGATAAAATCACAAAAAAATATGTTTATCGTTCATTTATTCCCTTTCGCAACACATTCCATCATAGAAATACAACGAAACGTTCAACCCTTTTCTTTTATTTTACAACAAAAAACACCTCTTGCGGAGCTTTTACAAAATTTCAACGAATTTTTCAACAGAAAAGCGAGCTAATTAATAATTAGCTCGCTTTTCTTTCTTGTTCATAAATGTTAATTCCAGCCTCATGTAACATCCATTCAATATGAACACCATATCCTGATGTTGGATCATTTACAAATACATGTGTAACAGCACCAATTACTTTCCCATTTTGTACAATTGGACTTCCGCTCATGCCTTGTACGATACCACCCGTTTTCGCTAATAAACGTTTGTCTGTGACTTTTATTACCATGCCTTTTGTAGCCGGAAACTTTTGCGGTACTGTACTAACAACTTCAATGTCAAACGCTTCCACTTTATCTTTATCAATAACTGTTAATATTTTTGCTGGTCCCTCTTTTACTTGATGAGATAGCGCAATCGGCATTGCTTTATCCATTACGCCATTTGGTATATTTGTATTTAATTTCCCGAATATTCCAAACGGACTATTTATTGTAATATTACCAATCACTTCACGATCTGGTGAGAACCTCGCTAATTTCTCTCCTGGATTCCCATGACTACCTCTTTCAATTGATGTAACCGTCGAACGCATAATTTGTCCATCTTCGACTTGAATCGGCTTTTTCGTATCGTTATCAGAAATGACATGACCAAGTGCCCCATATTTCATAGAATCAGGATGAACAAATGTCATTGTTCCGATTCCAGCTGCCGAATCACGAATATATAAACCAATGCGATAAGACGATTCTCCACTATCTTTTTGTGGTGTTAACTTAGTGCGGATGTGTTTTCCATCTCTTAACAAAACAAGATTAAGCGGTTCACCTGTTTCACCACTATTATGAATAAATGGTGCTACATCACTCATTCTTTCAATTGTTTTACCATTAATTTCAGTAATCATATCTCCAATTTGCACACCAGCTGTCTCACCAGGAGATACTTTCCCTTTTTCAGTTTGAATTAAATGATGGCCTACAACAAGTACCCCTTTTGTATTTAACTTCACACCAATTGATTGTCCACCTGGAATAACTTTAAAATCTTTCAATACTCTCACATTTACTTTTTTCACTGGAAAACCAGCAAGCTGAAACACCATATCTGCTTCACCATTTTGATGAGAATTTACCATAAGTCCTTGTTTTTGTTCATTTGAACTTACTGTAAACACATGACGATCTGTAGATGAAGCTTTAAAAACTGGTAATGACGCTATTTCTGATTGTTGTCCTTCAAAAACAACAAGTTGCTTCGGAGATGAAATAAACGTCCGAAGCGGTTTAAAACACCCAATAAAAACTAAAGAAACAAGGAGACAAATACCTATTATTTTGCGAAATCTTTCTAATTTCAATTTGTTCACTCTCCTCGCTCCTACCCCACATTCAGCCTTTTGGCTTCACTTTTTAATCTCTCCTTGCAGTGCTTTATTTATAACCGGAAGAATTAAGAAATCATTATTTGAGAAAAAAAGCTATCCATTACTGGATAGCCTCTGCTGTCTGTTTAAAATGATGCGCTTGCGTAAGTAATTCTTTCGCATGTTCTGTCGTTAAATCTGTAATTTCCACACCAGAAATCATTCGAGCGATTTCCGTTACTTTATCCTCCATAGTTAAAACGGTAACTGATGTAATTGTTCGATCATTCGCTACTTGTTTTCTAATAAATAAATGCGAATCCGCCATTGAAGCCACTTGAGGTAAGTGCGTAATACAAAGTACTTGCGAGTTTACTGATACTCGATAAATTTTTTCCGCAATAGCCTGTGCAACTCGACCACTTACACCAGTATCCACTTCATCAAAGATAACTGATGCAACACCTTGATGCTTAGAAAAAATGCTTTTTAATGCTAAAATAATACGAGATAACTCTCCGCCAGAAGCGACCTTTGAAAGTGGTTTTAGCGGCTCACCTGGATTTGTTGAAATATAAAATTCCACATGATCGTAGCCATCCGCCGTAAGTCTTACCGGCGCTCCCTCTACAAGAGGCTCTTCAGCATTTCCTACTCGCTTCATAATTCTCACTTCAAATTTTGTTTTTTCCATATACAATTCTTTTAATTCCTGATGAATGGCATTTGTAAGATGCTCTGCAAGCTCATGACGCATATTACTCAACAACGTTGCTTCTTTCAGAATAACACTTTCTAATTCCTTTAATTGCTTCTTCGTTGTTTCAATATGAACGTCTTTATTTTCAATCGTAAAAATTTCTTGTTCAATTTTATCAGCATACGCTAAAATCTCTTCTACAGTATTTCCATATTTTCTCTTTAGCATACGAATTTCATTTAAACGCGTTTCTATTTCGTCTAAACGATTCGGATCATATTCCATCATATCGAGCTTTTCTCTAAGTTGATATGCAACTTCTTCTAATAAGTAATAGCTATTTGCAATTGAATCATGGTTTTCTTGATACACTTCATCTAAATGTGTAATACTCTCCATTTGTCCCATTGCGCTTCGTATATTATCTAACCCTTGTCCGTCAGCGCTTAATGAGCGATATGCATCGCCTAATGCTTTGTAAATTTTTTCGAAATTAGAAATTTGCAATCGTTCTTCAGTTAATTCATTTTCTTCATCCATCTTTAAATCCGCCTTACGGATTTCTTCATGCTGGAATTGAATTAAATCTAATCGATGCGCCATTTGTTGTTCATTTTCACTTAACGATTTTAACTGTTTTTTTAACTTCTCATAGTCAGCGTATACATTTTGATATATACCTAATTGTTTAACAATGCGATCTCCATCAAAATGATCAAGCATAAACATATGACGCTCTTCATTCATTAAATCTTGTGTTTCGTGCTGCCCATGAATATCAACAAGTGTTTTTCCAATTTCCTTTAATATACTAAGGGTAACCAGTTTCCCATTTACACGACATACACTTTTTCCGTTTGCAGCGATATCACGCTTCAAAATAATCATGCCGTCTTCTATTTCTATATCCAATTCTTCTGCCTTTTCAATACACGGATGCTTATCATCTTCTACATAAAATAACCCTTCTATCTCAGCTTTTTCTGTTCCGTATCGAACAAATTCCGCTGAACCACGGCCACCTACAAGTAAACTAATCGCATCAATAATAATCGATTTTCCGGCTCCTGTTTCACCACTTAAAACCGTTAATCCTTTTTGAAAAGAAATATTTAATGCCTCGATAATAGCAAAGTTTCTAATCGATAATTCCGATAACAATGCCCCATTCACCTCGTTATAAACTAATCCCCTATTAAGGGCTTTTCTCAGTTCTTTATTCAAATAGTCATACTATATGTTTGTATGTATAAATTACTTTTCTAACCGCTCCATTGTACCAAACATTTGTTTTACGGGTCAATCCACCTATTTTCTAATTTTATTCAAAGAAAATATTATATTACAATTAAGAATTCACATTTTTAACCAATAAAAATATCCTGTTCACTTTCCACTTTACAGAGGAAAGCAAACAAGATTTTTTTGTTACAACATATTTAAGAAACGATCAGAGACAACACCTGTATCTTCAGGTGTACGGCAAATAATTAAGCAAGTATCATCACCACAGATGGTTCCGATGATCTCATCCCACTCTAAATGATCAATAAGTGCTCCAAGTGAATGAGCGTTACCAGGCAATGTTTTTAGCACAAGCATATGTCCTGCCGTGTCTAATTTTACAAATGAATCCACTAGATTGCGTTTTAATTTTTGTAACGGGTTAAATCGTTGATCTGCTGGCAAGCTATATTTATAGCGACCATCATGTAATGGCACTTTCACTAAGTGCAGTTCTTTAATATCGCGCGATACTGTTGCTTGCGTTACATTAAATCCCTCATTACGTAAAATATCAACTAATTCATCTTGTGTTTCAATTTCTTTGTTCGCAATAATTTCCCTGATTTTAATATGGCGCTGACCTTTATTCATACATTTGCACCTCACACTATCTCTTACCATAGTTTAAACATTGGTATACTTCACTTATTTATGTTAACTTATAATTCGTTGCTTGTACACAATTGTTTTTACAATCATTATACAATTACAACAAAAAGAGGAACAACATATGTTATTCCCCTTTTCCTTTTTGTTTTAGGACATCATGCGCCTCTGTAACTACTTGCTCAACAGAAACTGGAGAATGATTTTCGCCATTCTCGCGTTCACCATGCCATTTCAGATGAATTAAAAATTCAATATTACCATCCCCGCCCGTAATTGGTGAGAATGTTAAACCTTCTACGTCGTACCCTTCTTTTATAGCAAAGTCGACAATCATTTCCACGACAGCCTCATGTACTTTTCGATCACGAACGATACCTTTTTTCCCAACTTGCTCTCTTCCAGCTTCAAACTGTGGTTTAATTAACGCCGCTACATCTCCATTAGGCATAAGCATTGTTTTTAAAACCGGCAGTATGAGCTTTAATGATATAAATGAAACATCGATACTAGCAAATTGCGGTAAACCACGGTCTAAGTCTGCTGGTGTCACGTAACGGAAGTTTGTCCGTTCCATTACGACAACACGCTCATCTTGACGCAATTTCCATGCAAGTTGATTGTATCCTACATCTAATGCATAAGATAATTTCGCTCCGTTTTGAAGCGCACAATCTGTAAAGCCACCAGTTGATGAACCAATATCTATCATAACTTTATCTTGTAAATCCAGATGAAATGTCTCTAGTGCCTTTTCAAGTTTATAACCACCACGGCTTACATACGGCATAACTTGTCCCTTCACCGTAATCTCCGTATCTTGTGGGATCTTCTCTCCTGGCTTATCAAGTCTCATCTCATTCGCATATACAAGTCCGGCCATAACGGCGCGTTTTGCTTTCTCACGTGTTTCTATAAGTCCTCGCTCTACTAATAGTACATCTACTCTTTCTTTTTTTGCACTCATTTGTTACGCCCTTTTTTGTTTTGATGGAATCATTGTATGAATACGGTCTACAACAGCTTCTGTCGTTAAACCTATTTCTTCTAATAATTTTGTTACACTACCGTGCTCTATGAAACGGTCTGGAATACCCATTCTTTCAACTAACGCACTATGGTACCCGTTCTCAGATGCAAATTCAACTACTCCCGTTCCAAAACCGCCGATTAAGCAAGCTTCTTCAATCGTTAAAATCGGTATATTTTTTCCTAAGAGGTCATGTAAATATGCTTCATCCATCGGTTTAATAAAGCGAGCGTTCACTACTTTCACTGAAATTCCAGCCTTTTCAAGACGCTCAGCTGCTTCCATTGCCATTGGTATTGTCGTACCAAATGTTAAAATAGCCGCTTGTGTACCTTCTTTTAACGTTTCCCATGAACCGATTGGAATCGCCTTTAATTCTTCATCCATATGAACACCAAGTCCATTACCGCGTGCATAACGTAATGCGATTGGTCCATCTTCATATTGCATCGCCGTATATACTAAATGTTGCCCTTCATTTTCATCTTTCGGCATCATAAGTACCATATTCGGCAAATGACGTAAGAATGAAATATCAAACACACCTTGATGCGTTTCACCATCTGCTCCTACTAAACCAGAGCGATCGATTCCGATAAAGACATTTAAATTTTGGCGGCATATATCATGAACAACTTGGTCATATGCTCTTTGTAAAAATGTTGAATAAATCGCTAAGAATGGCTTCATACCTTGCGTTGCCATACCCGCTGCCATTGTTGTAGCATGCTGTTCTGCAATACCAACATCAATCATACGATCCGGGAATTCTTTTTGGAATTTCTCAAGTTTCGATCCAACAGGCATTGCAGGTGTAATTGCAACGATACGCTCATCCGTTCTCGCTAGCTTAAGTACTGTATCACTAACAACAGCACTCCATGCTGGTGCAACTTCTTTCGGTTTAACGAAGTCACCTGATTCAATTTTATAAGGCCCTGTTCCATGCCAAGTTCCAATAACATCACTCTCAGCTGGTGTATAACCTTTTCCTTTTTTCGTAATAACATGAACAAGCACTGGGCCTTTTGTTTTCTTTGCATATTGCAACGTTTCGAATAACTTTTCATAATCGTGCCCATCAACTGGACCTAAATATGTAAAGCCTAATTCTTCGAAAAAGACACCCGATACTAATAAATATTTAAGACTATCTTTTATTTTCTCTGCTGTCGCAGCAACTTTCCCACCGACTGCTGGGATTTTCTTCAATATATACTCTAGTTCATCTTTTACCCAATGGTATTTCCCTGCGGTACGTAGACGTCCAAGCACATTATGAAGCGCACCAACGTTTGGTGCAATTGACATTTCATTATCATTCAAAATAACAATCATGTCTGTTTTTTCATGTCCAATATGGTTCAATGCCTCTAAAGCCATTCCGCCTGTTAGAGCACCATCTCCAATGATTGGTATAACATATTCTTTCGTTTTCTTTAAATCACGTGCTAGAGCCATTCCCATTGCAGCAGATAATGATGTCGAGCTATGGCCAGTTTCCCATACATCGTGCTCACTCTCGCAACGTTTTGGGAAACCACATAGGCCCTGATATTGCCTTAATGTACCGAATTCCTTTGCACGTCCTGTTAAAATTTTATGTACATAGGATTGATGTCCTACGTCCCATAAAAATTTATCTTTCGGACTATCAAATAATTTATGCAGAGCAATTGTGAGTTCTACTACACCTAAATTAGGTGCAATATGTCCACCTGTTTGAGAGAGCTCTTCAATTAAAAATTTACGAATATCCTCACTCAATCCCTCTAGTTCACCGATAGACATATCTTTCAAAAAACTAGGGTTTTGAATTTGCGTTAGATCCACATGGATCACTCACTTTCATTTCATAATCTGTCAACATGTCAAATATTATAAAAAACATTTACACAAAACAAGAAATTATCTTTTTTATTTTTCACCTTGTCCTGCAATTAACCAGTCTATTGCGCCCTAATCCTATTATAAACCATATTTCTTTAGGCGATGAAAAAAATAGCCGCTAACACGAAGTGATAACGGCAATGTAATCTACATATATTTTTGCCAATAACAAGAAAAGAAAAACCTTTTCCTACATTTATATCATAAAATGATGAATGACTCAACAAATGGAAACGCTGTTATATTAGTTATTACGTTTTGCAATCAAATCGCAAATAGATAGTAAATATTCATCTTGTAATTGCAAGGAACCAATAGCATCTTTTGCTTTTGCAATTGTATCTTCTAAAATATCCTTTGCTCTATCTAGAGTAAATAACGTCGTATATGTGCTCTTTTCGTTGGAAACATCACTACCAATCGGTTTTCCAATCTCTTCTTCGGTTCCTTCCACATCTAGAATATCATCTCGAATTTGGAACGCTAGGCCAATATATTTCGCAAACGCAAGTAATTTTTCTTCTTGTTCTTCTGTGGCATCAGAAAGTATCGATCCGGCAAGTACAGCGAATTCAAGTAGTTTCCCAGTCTTATGCTTATGAATATACTCCAACTCATCAATCGTAAGCTGTTTCCCTTCAGCTTCCATATCTGCTACCTGTCCGCCAACCATTCCTTCTGGTCCTGCCGCTTTTGCAAGCTCAAGTACAAGTCTTACTTTTTTTTCTGCAGAGATTTCCTTTTGTTCATATGCCATAATAACTTGAAAAGCATACGTCAACAAACCATCGCCTGCTAAAACTGCCATCGCTTCACCAAATACTTTATGATTTGTGGGCTTCCCTCTTCTTAAATCATCATCATCCATACAAGGTAAATCATCATGAACTAACGAGTATGTATGTATCATTTCAAGGGCACAAGCTGCACCTACTCCAAGATTTCTTTCTTTACCAAACGCTTGTAATGTCGCAAATAAAAGTAACGGGCGGAGACGCTTTCCACCCGCTTCCAAAGAATATGCCATCGCTTCACGAAGTACATTTGGACATTGTAATTCATTTGCATAGCTTACAAGCTTCTCTTCTACGAAAGTTTTACTTTCTTTCAAAAAAGTATCAAAAGCAACAGTCACTATGCTTCATCTCCTAAAGCAGTAAACGGTTCAAGCTCTCCATCTTCCCCAAGAATAACTGCCATTTGTTCTTGTACGTTCTTCAACTTCTCATCACAAAGCTTAGATAATTCCATACCCTCTTTAAAATAAGAGATTGCTTCTTCTAAAGGTACGTCACCTTGCTCTAGCTTAGAAACGAGATGCTCAAGTTGCGAAATTGCCTCTTCAAAGCTTAATTTATTTTCCATTATTCAATTCACGCTCCTCTATGCCTGATACGCTACAATCTAGTATTCCATCTTGTAATTGAACTGAAACAGCATCTCCAAGGCTGACATCTTTCACACTTTTTAACACTTTCTTCTCTTCATCATATACAAGCCCGTACCCTCTCATCATTACTTTAAGCGGACTTAACGCTTCAAGTTTTTGAGCTACTCTTACAAAGGCAAATTCTTTCGTTTGAAGTAATGTTTGCATTTCACGTTGCAATTGCTTTTGCAATGTTTCAACCGCTACCTTTGTTTGCATAATTTTTTGAGCTGGGTGGTGCTTCTCTAAATAAAATGAAAGTTGTTTTAACTGATTTACCTTTTTATCAATATAGCGCTCTTTCGCTAAAACAAGCTGTTCTAACGCTCTATCTAATTGCTCTTCTTTTTGCTCATATACTTGTCTTGGATAACGGAACGCATAAGATTTTTGCAATACTTGTAGTTTTTCTTCTTTTTTATGTACTAACTCTCTCATTGCTCTTTGCAATCTTAGAGTTCTTTGTAATACCTTTTCTTGTAACTCTATAATGTTAGGCGCTGCCAGCTCAGCTGCTGCAGTCGGTGTTGGCGCACGTAAATCGGCAACAAAATCCGCAATTGTAAAGTCCGTTTCATGGCCTACTGCCGAAATAATAGGGATCTCACTCTTAAAGATTGCCCTTGCAACCATTTCTTCATTAAACGCCCATAATTCCTCAATAGAGCCTCCCCCTCGCCCAACGATCAGGACATCTATCTCTCCCATTTCATTCGCTGTACGAATCGCTTGTACAATTGAGGGAGCTGCTGACTCCCCCTGTACAAGTACTGGAAACACAATAATATTTCCAATTGGATAACGACGTTTAATCGTTGTTATAATATCACGAATCGCAGCTCCTGTTGGCGACGTAATCACACCTATTGTTTTAGCATAAGGAGGAATTGTTTTTTTATAAACTTGAGAAAATAAACCTTCTTCCTCTAAACGAACCTTTAATTGTTCGTAAGCTAAATGCAGGTTTCCGATTCCATCCGGCTGCATGTCTTGAATATAAATTTGATAAGAACCGCTCGCCTCGTAAACGGAAATTTTCCCTTTCACAAGTACCTTCATCCCATTTTCAGGTCTGAATTTAATATTACGATTATGACCCGCAAACATAACCGCTGCGATTCTTGCATTTTCATCTTTCAATGTAAAATACATATGACCACGACTATGATTTTTAAAATTGGAAATTTCACCTTTTAACCAAACAGACTGCAAATGCGGATCATATTCTATTTTTGTTTTTATATAGCGTGTTAACGCTGTAACGGTTAAATATTGTTTCTCCATTTCTCTCTCCTCATAGCCGACTCAAATTATTTACAAACGACACCTGCACGTTTAGCAGATTCAACAGTATTATGAAGAAGCATTGTGATCGTCATTGGACCTACACCCTTTGGCACAGGTGTAATGTAACCAGCAACATCTAACACGTTGTCAAAATCAACATCACCACAAAGTTTGCCTGTTTCTAAACGGTTTACACCAACGTCAATTACAACCGCTCCTTCTTTCATATAATCAGCTGTTATCATCTTAGGTCGTCCAACTGCTACGATTAAAATATCAGCTAACTTCGTTAACTCTTTCATATTTTGCGTCTTAGAATGACAGTATGTGACAGTTGCATTTTCATTTAAGAACAATTGTCCCACTGGCTTGCCGACAATATTACTTCTTCCAATTACTACAACATGTTTTCCTGAAATATCAAGGTTTGTTTCTTTTACTAATTCTACAATACCGTGCGGTGTACATGGAAGGAATGTATCTTGTCCCGTCATCATACGTCCCACACTGATTGGGTGAAATCCATCTACATCTTTTTCTGGTGAAATTCTTTCAATGATAGCTTTTTCTTCAATATGTTTTGGTAAAGGTAATTGCACTAATATGCCGTTAATACGGTCATCGCTATTTAAGCGATCGATTTCAGCAAGCAAACGCTCCTCAGTAATTGTTTCAGGAAGTTCAATTAGCTCTGAATAGATTCCTACTTGTTCACAGCCCTTTTCTTTTCCTTTTACATAAGAACGAGATGCTGGATCTTCTCCAACTAGAATAACTGCTAATCCTGGTACAATCCCTTGCTCTTTCAACTTCACAACTTCTTCTGTTAATTGTGCTCGTTTTTTCTCCGCAACTTCATTTCCTTTGATGATTACTGCTACCATTTTAAGATTCCCCCTTAAAGAAATTACAGTGTATCTTTTATATTAGATAAAACGCCGTTAATAAAACGACGAGATTCCTCATCCCCAAATGTTTTAGCAATTTCAATTGCTTCGTTAATTGTTACGTTGTGTGGAATTTCTTCCATGTATTTCATTTCATACACAGCTACACGTAAAATACTGCGATCAACAATACTAATACGCTCAAGCTTCCATTTTTTTAAGTTTTGACGAATCGCTTCATCAATTACTTCTTTATTTTCTACAAAACCTACTACAAGTGATTCTAGAAATTCATTTGTTTCTTCACCTTCATCTAGCGCGTTTTCCACAGCTACTTTCGGTTCTAATTCACCTGTAATATCCATTTGATATAATGCTTGCATCGCTCTTTCTCTAGCCGTCCTACGTTTCATTGTAACTCTCCTTTATGCTTCAAGTCTTTCCTTATGCTTTGTTATATTATTATAATTTATAAGCCGTCAATTCACTTACTCTTACAGTTTTCATTGATTTTCCAACCTTATAATACAATGATAATAACACAATTTATCGTTTCACACACGGGTTACAAGGCTGAAAAATAATAAAAAGATTAACTTCAAGTTCCATATCTTATCACAATGTACGTTTTTTGGAAAAACGAAACATTCCCTTTTTGATTTCTTATTTTTTGAAATAGTATAATAATTAGAGGGTTTTAATTTGTGAAGAAATGAAACGATAAAAAAGGTGCCTATGTTACTAGGCACCTTTTTCATTCTTACACTGGTTCGATTTCTGTTTTTTGTGTTTCGAATGTTACGCCAACGATGTGAACATTCACTTCTTTTGGCTCAAGCCCTGTCATTGTAAAGAGTGCCTGGCGAATGTTGTCTTGAATCTTTTGTGCAACAACCGGAATTGCTACGCCAAAATACATCACAACATAAAGGTCAACGATAATATCTTCGTTTGCTAATTCAACCTTTACACCTTTACCATGATTTTTCTTACCTAACTTCTCAACAACATCTGTAGCAAAATTACCACGCATTGCCGCTACACCTTCTACCTCAGCAGCTGCAATACCTGCGATTACTTCAATTACTTCTGGTGCAATTTCTACTTTACCAAGAGTTGTATCTTGACCCATATCTAACATATGTTCAGCCATGAAAAAAACCTCCTTTAATGTATCACTGCGTCACAAGTTCATGCTCTTCCAAAAATTTCGTATTAAACTCACCTTTTACAAAATCAGGATGATCTAGCAATTGCAAATGGAACGGGATTGTTGTATGTACGCCTTCAATGACAAACTCACTGAGTGCACGCTTCATTTTTGCAATTGCCTCTTCACGTGTTTTTCCGTGAACAATTAATTTAGCAACCATCGAATCATAGAAAGGTGGGATTGAATATCCCGGATATACAGCTGAATCGACGCGAATACCAAATCCGCCTGGTGGCAAGTACATTTCTACTTTACCTGGAGATGGCATAAATTTTTTGGCAGGGTTTTCCGCATTAATTCGGCATTCAATTGCCCAACCATTAAATTGTACTTCTTCTTGCTGTAACGATAACTTTTCTCCAGAAGCAACACGAATTTGCTCTTTAATTAAATCCATCCCTGTTACCATTTCAGTAACTGGATGCTCAACTTGAATTCTCGTATTCATCTCCATGAAATAAAAGCTTTTCGTTCTATATTCATAAATAAACTCAACCGTACCAGCACCTGTATAATCAACCGCTACCGCTGCTTTAACTGCCGCCTCACCCATCTGCTTGCGAACATTTTCATCAAGTGCAGGTGATGGACTTTCTTCTAGTAGTTTTTGCAAACGGCGCTGAATTGTACAATCACGCTCTCCTAAATGAATGGCATTTCCGTGTGTATCTGCCATTATTTGAATCTCAACATGGCGGAAATCTTCAACGTACTTTTCTAAGTATACACCAGGGTTCCCAAAAGCGGTACTAGCTTCTTGCTGTGTAATTTGAATTCCTTTTACAAGCTCTTCTTCATGGCGTGCGACACGAATACCTTTTCCGCCGCCACCTGCAGTCGCTTTAATAATAACTGGATATCCAATTTGATTCGCAAGCTCAATCGCTTCTTCGGTATTTTTAATAATCCCTTGTGAACCTGGTACAATCGGAACCCCTGCTTCTTTCATTGTATCACGAGCAACGTCTTTTGTGCCCATCTTTGAAATAGCTTCTGGACTTGGACCGATAAAAATCAAGTTACATTCACGGCATAACTCTGCAAAATCTGCATTCTCTGCTAAAAATCCGTATCCCGGATGAATAGCATCACAGCCTGTTAACTTCGCAACACTAATAATGTTCGTCAAATTTAAATAGCTTTCTTTCGAAATCGTTGGTCCTACACAATACGCCTCATCAGCAATTTGTACGTGAAGTGACTCTTTATCTGCTTCTGAATAAATCGCGACTGTTTCAATATCCATTTCTTTACAAGCACGAATAATTCGTACAGCAATTTCCCCACGATTGGCTATTAATACTTTTTTTATCATCACAAAGACTCCCTTATTACGCTTTTACAAGAAATAGCGGTTGTCCATACTCCACAAGTTGGCCATTATTAACAAGAATCTCAACAATTTCACCATCTACATCAGCATCGATTTCGTTAAATAACTTCATAGCCTCGACAATGCATACGATAGAATCTTTCGATACTCTATCCCCTACACTTACATATGCAGGTGTATCAGGCGAAGAAGAAGAATAGAATGTACCTACCATCGGTGATGTAATTTTATGTAGGTTTTCATCTTGAACAGCTTTTTTCTCTTCTTGTTTTGGTACTTCCACTTGTGCTGCCGCTACTGTTGTTTCAACTTCAACAGGTGCTACTGGTTGCACGACTTGTTTTGCTACAGGTGCTTGCACAGCAACAACTTCATTACCACGCTTTTTCATTTTGATTGTCGTACCATCTTTTTTGTATTCAAATTCATCAATATTAGAGCTATCAATTAATTTAATTAATTCACGAACTTCTTGAATTTTAAACATGTAAAATCCACTCCCATACTCTTGTTTGTCCCGTTTTTACAGATTCTCGTCATTAAAACTAGATTGACTGTAAAAATACGATGTACTCTATTAGAAAATGCATTTCATTTACTAATAGAAATAATTGCTATTTCCATCTTACGATAAATTTTTTAAACATTCCAATTTATATTTCTTTATAATAAATCGAAACTCCTGTAAAAATATTATTTCAATAAATATTTATTACCTAGTAATAATACCAAGTTTCATGTGAAATTGGCAAGACCACTTCCAAAAAAAACATTCCTTACTTTTTCAAAATGCTACAAAGTAAACGTATCATTACCGCTTCACTCTTCACCTCATCTATAGTCAATAACATATTTTTACCAAATATTATTTTTTTGTTTACACGTCGTTCATCATTCCTTCATATAAGAATAGTATGTTCAAAGTGTAGAAAATATATCGTATCGAGGTGTGGACATATGATATGGCTCATTCTCTTCTTACCTGCCGTAATGGTCTGGGCATTCGTTCTCTTCATCCACGTCAAATCTGGAAAAAGTAATCATCGTTACCATGAACCGCTAATCTTTTACTCACAACGTATTTCTCCGTTCCGAGTTGAACATAGTAAAAACAACTACAAAGACGAAACGGAAAAAGGCTATCGAAAATGATAGCTTTTTTCTATTATTATTTTTATCTAACTATTTTCACACAATCCGATTCGTAAAAACTAATAATCCGCGGAGGATTTCCCCGCGGATTATTAGTTTTTATTTTGCTGGTGGATCAAATTTCACACCTACATCTTTTGATCCGCCTTCACTTCTTACAAGCTGTATAATTTTATTCGCTTCTTTTTGTGAATGCTTTGCTGCTTTCACAGTTACTCTAATGTCAGTTCCATCAGCTCTTACAAGGGCATCTTTATATCCTCCTTGAGACTTAATTACTGTCTCAAGTAATTCTTGCTTCGTTTCCATTGTAGTAATTGCATCAAAATTATCTTTTGCTTTACTCTTTTCTGTTGCTGAAGATTTTGCTGAATTCATCACTTCTTGTAATCTTGATTTTTCTTCACTTCGCTGATCTTCCATTTGCATACGTAACGCTGTGAAATTTTCATCGCTTGATTGAACTGTTACGTTAGCATCTTTTTTACTTGTTTCTTTGTTAGCACTCTCTTTTTTGTCTGTTTCTTTATTTGTTTCTTTATTTGATGTTTCTTTGCTTGTAGTTTCTTTTTTTGGCGTTTCTTTCGGTGCTTCATTTGTTACTGCTTTATCAGTACCTTGTTTTTCTTGTCCAATCTTTTCACCTGTTGCTGGTGATGCAGTATTCATTTTGTCAGGAGTTGTTACGTAATAAACAGATAGTACAACAACTAAACTTAACATCGTTAATAGCCAAACCGTTTGTTTTTTTAACACTTTATTTCCTCCCTATCAATTTTTCGGTGATACTGAAACGCGATGAGCTGGTACATCTAGCAGCCGTATTACAGCTTCCTTTACCATCGCTTTAACTTGTATATTATCCACTCCCTTTGCTACAACAAGAACACCTCGCACTTTCGGTTTCTCTGTTCGTAAAACAACGGGAGTTTCTTTATCACCTTCACGTATAATAACTGTCTTTTCATCAAGGGACTCATCTTCTACTTCCCTCTTACCACCTGTCTTATCTGTTTCACCTGTCGTTTGTGAACGTTTCACTGTATTTTTTTCTAATATTTTTTCTTCAGATGAATCTAAATTCACTTTAATTGTTACATCTTTTACTCCCGCTATTTCTTCTAAGGCTGCTTTTAATTCTTGTTCATACGCTTTTTCATACTTTTCTACATTTGACATACTATCGTTATTTTTTTGTCCAAAAGTTGGTACGTCTTTTTCTTGGTTTTGCGTTTTTTGTTCTTTAAATACAGGTACTTCTTCTTTTTTACTTGAAAATAAACTACTAGAAAACATAAGCAAAATCCCAAGTATGAGTAGGACAAGTAAAAACTTAGGTGTTACCTTTTTTCCCTTCTCATTGCTTTCTTTGTCATCCCCATTCAATAAGTTTCGAAAAAATGAGAACTTCGAATTTTTATCTTTATTGTCCATTTACTCTACCTGTCCTCCCTTCCATTTGAACTTGGATTTGTTTATTCTCTAGTTGCCACCTGCTTGAAAAGAAGTCTTTCATTTCTACATTCGTTTCTTCCACTTTTTTCGGTGGTTCTTTCGTGTTAATTTCAACTGGTTTTACTGTTTCGATTGCATCATTTTTACTACGTTCTTTTTCTTTCAGCGTCACAACAACAGTTTGAATATCTTTCGCTGCCTTTACTTCCGCTGTACTTTCCGCTGCGACTATTTGTATTTCAGAGACTGTCATACCATACTTTTTCTCGAATTCTTTTCCTACTTCTTTTTTCATTTTGGTAGCCATCTCTTCTAAACTATATGCACGTGTTAGAGCTTGTATTTCTTTTTTCTTCGAATCTATTGAATTTTTTACAGATCCTTCTGCTACGTACTTCTCTTCATTAAAATTTGCGATTACTTCATTCACATCTGTTTGCAATAGTTTAAAAAGAGGCGTTAAAATTAAAACAACTAATAATAGACTTACAACGAATTTGACGTACTTCTGCAAATTAGAATTTGGAAGAATAAGATGCAGCATTGTCGCTAAGAGTAAAAAAACGATAATATTTCTAATCCACTCTGTAACAAGTTGCATACCCTTCACCTCCTACCGCATCATAAGTGTAATGTTCCCCGCAGCAATAATAATTGTGATACTTAAAAAGAACATAAATGATACGATAGCTAAGCAAGCAAATACATAAATGATGCTTCGCCCGATAATATCTAAACATTGAATAATTGCTCCGCTGCCAACTGGCTGTAATACTGCTGCTGCGAATTTATAAATAAACGCGATACAAAAAATTTGAATCGCTGGAAAAGCAACAATTAAGCATAGAATGACGAGCCCGATAATTCCGACTGTGTTTTTTAATAATCCGGATGCACTAATAACAGTGTCCGCCGCCTCTGTAAACATTCTTCCTACTACAGGAATAAAGTTCCCTGTTACAAATTTAGCAGTTTTCACAGCGATTCCATCAGCAACCGCTGTCGCTGTTCCTTGTACAGATAATACCCCTAAAAAAATCGTTAAAAAAATACCAATAATCCCAACGCTAACGTTTTGCAGAAGCTTGGACAATTTCGTAACTTTATATTGATCACTCATCGTACTTACAATACTTAATATCGTTGCAAGTAATAAAAGTGGTAGGACGATATAATTCATCAAAAGCCCGCTCGTGTTCATTAAGAAGATGATAATCGGATGAAAAAACGATACAGATACAACACCACCTCCAGTTGCTATGAGTGCAAGCAAGATTGGCAATAGCGCTAATATGAAATCTACCATTGTTTGTATCGTTTCTCTTGCATATGTCATGACGACATAAAAACTATTTAATGCGAAAATAATCAGTACCATATATACAACAGCATCCGCAATTTTACTTACACTACTCTTTGAAAATGCAGATTGCAGTGATTGCAACAATGCACTAAAAATTGTAAGCATAATGAGCGTTCCAAGTAGCTTCCCATTTGCAACAAGCTCGTGAAATAAATACTTTAATAAACCTAGCATCCACTCTTTTATAGAAATTTCTTTTTCTCCCTTTACGAACTCCATAAAGCTACCTTTTTGACTCTCTGGTAAATAACCTCCATATTTTGTAACAAGCCCGTCCCAAAATTGCTTCACATCTTCAATTCCGAGCTTATCCAATTGTTGATCAACGACGTTTGTTTCTACAGGAGAAGCTTGTACAACAACCGGTAAAGAAAAGAAAAGGAAGCAAGCAAATAGCAGCTTAGCTCCAAACCCCCTCAACATTCACTCCCCCTTATCCCGTCGGTAAAAATCCGAGAATAGTCTCAATTACAACCGTCAAAATAGGAATTGCCATTACTAGAATTAAGATTTTTCCAGCCAATTCAATTTTCGAAGCGATTGCACCCTGCCCTGCATCTTTTGTAATTTGCGCTCCAAACTCAGCAATATAAGCAATCCCAATAATTTTCAGCAATGTTTCTACATATACATTGCTAACTTTCGCTTCACTCGCTACCCTCTCAATCATTTGTAAAATAGAGTGAATTTGATCAATTAAAAGAAGAAACATCACGCTACCTACGAACACAATAAATAACGACGTAATGCTAGATTTATGCTGATTCAATACAGCTGCTAAAAACGTAGCAACGAGGCCTAATCCGACAATTTGTATAATTTCGATTCGAACCGCCTCCTTTACTGGAAGAGAAAGACACTCTTAATCTTGTCGAATAGCGTATTAATTAAAAATGCCACATGAAATAAAATAACGACAAAACCGACAAGGATAACCCAATTTGCAATATCCTCTCGCTTTAATTCTTTTAGTACAGTATGAATAAAAGCTAAAACAATGCCGATTCCGGCGATTTGAAATATTAATCCAACATCAATGGACATCGCCTTTCTCCCTCCTATAGCAGTAAAATTACGATAAGTAGCCCCGCTAGTACCCCTAAGCTCTTAATCATTTTTTCATATTGCAGTTGTAACGCTTTCGCTTCTTCTTCTTCTCTCTCTAAATGTGTAATGCATAAGCGTATATGTTTTTGTTGTGATTCACGATCATGTTGTCCGAGCGTTTCGCCAAATTGCTGCAAAATCTCGTACTCAGTTTGTTGAAATGCTGTTAGCTTCCAATTTTCTTTCAAACTATCTATCCAAGCTTCTCTTACTGTTTGTTCTCCGCTTTCTAGCCTTCTAGCGAAACTTTGAAATATCCAATTTAACGGCTTCGGCATTTGTTTCACTAACCGCTCGGCGGCTTCAGACAAAGGTGTATGTCCATACATAATTTCTGCCTCTAATGATTGAAGTGCCGCTTTTAACAATCTAAGTTGCCGCGGCCTCTCGCTATATTTTTTTGCGTATGAAAATCCGAAAAAGGTGCTGACTGCAACGATTAACACTGCACCAAATATTTTTACCATACGCCCTCAGCCTTTCTATGAGGTAATACCGATTTTCCATATTTATCTTTCACTTGCATAACTGTTCCTGGTCCTCTTGCTTTTGATAGCTCCACAAACCTATCAAATATACCGAGCTCCAGCACCGCTTTTAGTGATGGACGTTTCACAACATCATCATAAGAAAATCCATGTGCACTTATAAAAAGCTGAACCCCTGCATGCACCGCCTCCATAATTGCTTCACTATCTTCTTTACGTCCGATTTCATCTACAATCAACACATCTGGACTCATAGAACGAATCATCATCATCATTCCTTCAGCTTTTGGACATGCGTCTAACACATCTACTCGCGCTCCAAAGTCATATTGCGGAATGCCTTTCACGCAGCCTGCAATTTCTGACCGTTCGTCTACAATCCCAACTTTACAAGAAGGAATTTTTGAAGCACTTACACCTTGACTCATGCAACGTGCTACATCTCGTAAAAGTGTTGTTTTCCCCGTTTGCGGCGGGCCAATAACCATCGTGTTTAACCATCGTGATTCATACAAATACGGCAAAAGTGGTTCAGCAATTCCTATTTTTTGACGAGCGATACGAATATTAAAGGAAGAGACATCTCGAATCATTTTCACTGCGCTTTTTTCTGTAATGACCTTTCCCGCCAAGCCGATTCTATGTCCTCCTCGAAGTGTCACATACCCTCGTTTTAATTCCTCTTCCATCGTATAAATTGAGAATTGACTTAACTTATTCAATAAGTAAATGGCATCCTCTGCCGTAACGATATAGTCATAAAAAAACACTTCGCCATGAGCAATACACTCTAGCGGTCTTCCAATTCGAACACGAATTTCCTCTAGAGCATCGCACCACTTACAACTTTCCACTAGCTGCTTCATCGTTTTCGGTAAAACTTCTAATACTTCTTTCATCAGCTTCTCCCCACTATACTCGACTTACTATTTCAACAACGCGATAAAAATGCAGCCAATTCCAAGCGCTAGAAAAAAGAGTTTCAAGAAAGAAATCTCACTTGCCACACTCGCTATGCCTATTGTCATTGTTAAAATTAATACGGTCGGTCCAACAAACGCCAACATACCATTTATAAACAATGCTTTCTTCGCATCATTCACATAAAGCATAAGCAAAGCGGCGAATATTTCCGCGCTACCTGAAAACAACCGAAGTAACCCCATTACAAGCACGGATGTTTCCATTGCCGCTAGCCACTGTTTCATTCTCCCACCTTCTCCCATAACGGTTACTAATGCTGTCTGCTACAAAAGAGTATATTTGTACAACCATATGCAAAGGTTGTCTATTTCAGAAGTAAAAACATAATTTTTATCTAACGCCTTTTCAAAATCAGAATATTTGTATTATTAAATGGTATATTATGGTACATTTAATTTAAAAGGGGTATAGACGATGCAGCACGTTACTTTAGTACCACTCGATTTACGCTATGCAAATGTGATTTTTAAGCTATCAAGTGATCCACATGTAAAAAATGCATTAGGAATAAAAGTAGAAAAGATTGAAGACACGAAAGCATTTCTTCTTTTCGCAATAGAAGAAGAGCGCCAAAAGAGGTCTTTATCGAGAATGATTGTAAATGACGAGAATGAAATAATTGGCCTCACCACGCTTAAACATATTAATTCTGAAAAGAAACAATCTCACATTGGCAGTTGGCTTGGTTATCCATACTGGGGGAAAGGATATAATGAGGCTGCTAAAAAAGAAATCTTTAAAATTGCTTTTTTAGACTTACAACTTTCCTACGTATTTGCTGGTGCTAAAACGAATAATGTCCGCTCGTTAAAAGCACAAGAAAAACTACCTTATATTTCATTGCATGTGGAAGATAGATTCCCTGATGAGCATTCTGCCTTAGAGAATGAAATAAACTCTTCTTGTGTACTACATGTTGTGTCACGTGAGAAATTTCTAAATTGGCTAGACTTACAAAATAAGGGGGAAAAATATGAAGGTATTAAAAATTAGTTTAACGATTGTAGTAGAATTAGCTCTTATTTATCTTTTTTCATTATTGGTCAGTTGGTCATTTATGGAGGCCTTTTTCCTTGGTAGTTTAGCAATATTTGCAATTACGTGGCTAATTATTATGAGTAATCATAGAAACAACATTACAGATCATGCCATCAGTAAAACACTGACTGGCGAGATAAAACCATTTCAAATTGTTTTGACTCCGTACATTATGGGTACCCTTTCACTTGTCTTAGTTAGCTTTGTTATAACCACGATTTATTATCTGCCCTATTTCCTATAAAAAAAGCACTCGTGATAATCACGAGTGCTTTTCTACTATGCACGAGAAACGTATTTACCTTCACCAGTGTTGATGATAAGCATTTCGCCTTCGTTAATGAAGATTGGTACTTGTACAACAAGACCAGTTTCTAATGTAGCTGGTTTTGTTACGTTAGAAGCTGTATCTCCTTTAATACCTGGCTCTGTTTCTGTAACTTGTAATTCAACTGTGTTTGGAAGTTCAACACCAAGTACTTCATCTTGGTATGTCATAATAGATACTTCCATGTTTTCTTTTAGGAATTTAAGTTCGCGCTCGATTTGTTTTTCACCAAGTTCGATTTGCTCATAAGTTCCGTTATCCATAAATACGTGAGACTCACCGCTCGCGTATAAGTATTGCATACGACGGTTTTCGATGTGTGCTTTTTCTACTTTTTCACCTGCACGGAATGTTTTCTCTTGAACAGATCCTGTGCGAAGGTTACGTAGTTTAGAACGAACGAATGCAGCACCTTTACCTGGCTTTACGTGTTGGAAATCCATTACTTGCCATAGGGCATTGTCCACTGAAATTGTTAAACCTGTACGAAAATCGTTTACTGAAATCATGTAAAAAAATCCTCCTGTATATTACAAAATAATAAGTTCTTTTGGTGATTTCGTAATTACTTCATTACCTTCACTTGTTACAATGATATCATCTTCAATACGTACGCCGCCAATACCTGGAATATAAATACCTGGTTCTACTGTTACAGCCATACCTGGTTCAAGAACTGTATCAGAACGGAACGCTAAACCTGGTGCTTCATGGATTTCAAGACCGATTCCATGACCAGTAGAGTGTCCGAAGTATTCACCATATCCTTTTTCCGTTATGTAATCGCGCGTTAACGCATCCGCTTCACGGCCTGTTAAACCAGCTTTAATACCGTTCACACCACATAGTTGTGCTTCTAAAACGATATTATAAATTTCTTTCAATTTATCAGATGGTTCACCAACTGCAATCGTACGAGTAATATCAGAGCAATATCCTTTGTAATAAGCGCCGAAGTCTAATGTAACGAAATCTCCTGTTTCTATCACTTTTTCAGATGCCACGCCGTGCGGTAATGCCGAACGAAGACCTGAAGCAACGATAATATCAAACGAAGAAGATGTTGCTCCTTGTTTTCTCATGAAAAATTCAAGTTCATTTGACACTTCAATTTCAGATACTCCCGGACGAATGAATGATAGAATATGTTCAAAGGCAGCATCTGCAATCTGTGCAGCTTCCTTTAATATCTTAATCTCTGAATCAGTCTTTATCAAGCGTAACTTTTCTACAAGCCCAGAAGTTGGGATAAATTCAGCATCGATCGCTTCTTTATGCGCTGAATAAGAACTATATGTAAGAGTATCTTGCTCAAAGCCAAGCTTTTGAATTCCTAGTTCCTTCACTTGCTTTGCAACTTCATCAATGATTAATCCTGCATGCTGTACAATCTCGTATCCAACTGCTTGTTTACTAGCCTGCTCTACATAACGGAAATCTGTAATAAATTGAGCACGATTTTTCGAAATCAGTACAACACCAGCTGTTCCTGTGAAGTTAGCCATATATCTACGACTATGTTCATTTGTTAACAAAATACCGTCAATACCAGCCTCATCAAATGCACTTCTTACTCTTTCGATTTTCCCCATTACTTTATGCCTCCCTCAATTTCTCCATTACTGCAAATAACGCTAACTTATAGCCATAAAAACCAAATCCAACAATTTGTCCCGCACAAACAGCTGCCGTCACAGATTCATGACGGAACGACTCACGCTGGTGAATGTTAGAAATATGTACTTCAATAACAGGAATCGAAATGCTCGCAATCGCATCTCGAATCGCATAGCTATAATGCGTAAATGCTCCAGGATTTAAAATGATCCCTTCATATATATCTTCCGCCTCATGAATACGATCGATAATCGCACCTTCATGATTCGATTGGAAACATTCTAACTCCACTCCCATCGTTTCTGCTTCTTGCTTCATGTCTGCTTCAAGTGTCGCTAGCGTGCCCTTACCATATACATTTACCTCCCTGACACCGAGGCGATTTAGGTTAGGACCGTTTACGAGGAGTACCTTTTTCATATGCTTAAAACTCCTTAATATTAAATATCTATACAACATTTTAACATAGGAGTTACTTATTTGAATAGTTCGTCTTCTCTTCTCCTTCTCGCTCAGCTTTATTGGTATTTACTGCGTAGGAAACAGAGTATGCTATAAACACACCATACAATATAAAAATGCATATCGTCGTCACAATTGTTTCTTTCGGTAAATGAAGTGCGCTTTTAATAGCAGGCGCTATTAACCCCATTCCGAAAAATAGTAACGCCCACCAAAATAGGCCATAAATCATCCCTGGAAGAATTCCTTCAAACTTTGCCAAAAACGCTTTATACAAAAAGGCAATTAAAATCGAAAGTAGTCCCATACAAACAATTCCTGACACATTGCCCCATACCCCTTCTTTCCAGCTTCCAAAGGCAAATGGTAAAAGTAAATAGTTCGGTCCCGCTTCCGTAAATGAAAATATATGAAGGAAATACCATATCCCTCCCCAAAAGATTCCACCAAATAAACCAATTTGTACAAAATTTCTTGTTCCTAATTGTTCTTGACTCACATCGACACCTCCGCTCAATAGTATGCCCGAAACTATTTTGAACCATGTTTAAATACTGCGAAATTTGTCTATAAAAAGAATAAGAAATGTCCGACTCTCGTAACATTTTTCCTTGTCATATACTTGTATTTGTCGATAAAATAAAGGAAACTCGGTGATTGTCTTATTTCAAAATGACAGAACCCAGTATGACAATTGCCTCTTTTTCTACATAAGAGAGAAACAAATACAGGTTGGTGTTAACATGGCAGAAGAGTCAAAACAAATATATGGCGGGCAAGCAGTCATAGAAGGAGTTATGTTTGGCGGTAGAGAATATACTGTTACAGCGGTTCGTCGTAAAGATAAATCGATTGAATTTTATCGATTACCACGCGTTCGTAATAAAGCATTATCTATCCTGAAGAAAATTCCATTTTTACGAGGTATTGCCGCTATTGTGGATGCAAGTGCGAACGGAGCAAAACATTTAAACTTTGCTTCAGAACGATTTGATGTTCACCCAGAAGAAGACGAACAAATTGCAAATAACAAAGAAGAACAATCGAAATTAACGATGGTATTAGGAGTTGCAGCAGTTGGTGTTTTATCTTTCATATTTGGTAAAGTCATTTTCACAGCAGTTCCTGCACTACTAGCTGAATTAACGAGACCGATTTTCCCCTCTCATACAGGGCAAATCATTGTCGAAAGTGTCATTAAGCTCATGCTATTATTGAGCTATATATACTTTATTTCTTTAACCCCACTTATTAAGCGGGTATTTCAGTACCATGGTGCGGAGCATAAAGTAATTAATGCCTATGAGAATAACCTTCCAATGACTGTGGAAAATGTACAAAAACAAACTCGCCTTCATTATCGCTGTGGCAGTAGCTTTATTATATTTACAGTCATTATTGGCATGTTTGTTTATTTCCTTGTCCCTACAGATCCACTTTGGGCCAGAGTCGTAAACCGAATTTTATTAATTCCAGTCGTTCTCGGCATTTCTTTCGAAGTGTTACAATTTACAAATCGATTACGCGATATTCCAGTATTACGCATACTTGGATATCCCGGATTATGGCTGCAACTGTTAACAACGAAAGAACCAACAGATGATCAAGTGGAAGTAGCCATTGCATCGTTTGAAGAATTATTACGTTTAGAAAACAAACAATAATTATTTAAAAATGGTGTTCAACTCCTTTCCTCATCGTTAATATACTATTTTTAATATATGTTTTTAGGAGGTGTCCCTTATGAACGGTCGTTCGTTTACTTTCGCTATATTTGTGCTTATTATCGGATTAGCAATATTCGGCCTTGTTTCATCTGTCATTACAGACCCAATGGGAGTGTTAAGAAATATTGGTATCATGTTGGCTGTCGTTGGTATCTTTTATTTACTCTACAAAATGTTTACAAACTCTAGTGGTTCTGCAAATTCGCAAAGCTCTTATAAGCGTGCTGCAAAACAATCGAACCGCAAACATGGGAAACAAAATGTAGCACCCCTAAGCAATTCATTATTTAAATCAAACGCTTCTAATGAAAAAGGAAAAAAAGGCACTCCTTCCACTTTGAAGCGAAAAAGAAAACAATCTCATTTAACTGTCATTGAAGGTAAAAAAACAAAAAAGAAAGACCGTGCTTCCTTTTAGGAAATACGGTCTTTTTTTATATTTTGCAGTACTTCTTTCAAACTTTTATCTTTCATACTTTCAATTCGAAGGTGATGATTTTCAAAGGGTAAGTTCCGTGTCACATCATTAGGTACTACGACACACTTTAATCCTGCTGCAATCGCTGCCTTCAATCCGTTTAACGAATCTTCAAATACAACAGCTTCAGACGGATCAATCCCTAAATCTTCTATTGCAAATCGATAAAGTGCTGGATCCGGTTTTACCTTTTCAACATCGTCTCTCGTTTTAATGACTTCAAAATAATCTCGAATTTGTAGCTCTTCCAAAAAAGGAATAATCCATTCTCTAGATGAACTGGAAGCTAATGCGATTTTCAATCCCATTTCTTTCGCTTCCTCTAAATATTCTTTTACCCCGTCACGAGCTTCTGGTATTTTCATTTTCTCTTTATGTAAAGTTTTCACTTTTTCTTTTAATGTATGCTTATTAAATTTCTCTTTTAATTGCTCATTTAAATATGCATATAGTACATCATCTGTCGTTCCAATACATTTTGCAAATTCCTCTAAAGGTAACTCCCCGCCATACTCACGAACGGCGTCTCTGAAAGAGTGAAACCATATTGTTTCTGTGTCCACAATTAATCCATCAAAATCAAAAATAATTGCTTTCATAATTCTCCCATCCTTTTCGATTGAAATAAAAAAGGAAACGACATACGTTCCCCTTAATTACTTTTCTCTTCATTTGCTTTTTGAACACCACGAAGTGTTTCCACTCGAACCTCATCTTGTTCAAAGTATTGCACTAAATCACCGATGCGGTCAATTGCTTCCCAACTTAAATGATGTTCAATTCCTTCTACATCATTGTAAATCTTGCTTTCATCCAAACCGATAATACGCATAAATTGCTCTAGCAAGTCATGACGGTATACGAGACGTTCTCCGATTTTTTTACCTTTTGATGTTAATACAAGCCCTCTATATTTTTCATAAATTAGATATTCATCTTTGTCTAATTTTTGCACCATTTTTGTTACAGAGGATGGATGTACACTCAGCGCTTCAGCAATATCAGATACGCGGGCATAACCCTTTTCATCAATCAACAAATAAATTTGTTCAATATAATCTTCCATACTAGGGGTAGGCATCGGTTTCCTCCATCCAATTTCATTTTGCTCATTCCGTACGAAGCAATCAATAAAATGATACACCAGAAAGAATAACGTGACAAGTTGAAAACAAGCTTAAATATATAAAACAAAAAAGAATCTGTATTTGTATACAGACTCTTCTTAAGTAAAGTATTGTATTTCTGCATCAGGAAAAAACTCATGTATATAACCTCTTATTGTTTCTTCTAATACTTCCGCATCATCTTTTTTATATACGTATTTCCCGATTCCGTATCGTCCCCATTTATATTTACGCTTCTCTTCATCCATTTCAAGTTTCGAATTAGGATAACGCTCTTGAATGACCTTTTTTGCCGGTTTTGTAAAGCGATGTTGAATTAATTCAAACGTTAAATTCGGTATCGACAAATCTTTTAGCGCATTGTACAGTCGCTCAAATAGTTCACGGTATCCTTCTTCCCATCCTTCATGCATATAAAGTGGCGCAACTATAAAGCCAAGTGGATAACCCGCGCCTGCTACTTTACGTGCCGCCTCAATACGCTCTTCAAACGGTGATGTCCCCGGCTCAAAATTTTTAATCACATACCGTGAATTAATACTGAAGCGAAAACGAGTTTTCCCATTATGTTTTGCATCTAATAAATGATCAACGTGCGAATATTTCGTAACGAAACGTAAACGCCCGTGCTCACTTTCTCCAATGAATTCAATCGCCCGCTTTAATGCATGTGTTAAATGATCAATCCCAACGATATCTGATGTACAAGCCGCTTCAAATCTTGTTATTTCAGGTGCTCTTTCATCCATATATTGCTTTGCCTTCTCAAATATTTCATCAAGATTAACATACACGCGAACGTAAGGCTTACTCCCAAGTGTCGTTTGCAAATAACAATAATGACAATGCCCCATACACCCTGTTGCAAGCGGGATTGCATATTCAGCTGACGGTTTTGACGTATCAAACTTTAATGTCTTCCTAACCCCAACGACAAGCGTTGCCTTTGCAGTACGATACTTTTGCAAATCATTTTCACCTGGCAAATTTCTAATTTGATTATGAGATGTCGTTTCACGAATTTCTAATCCCATCTTCGTAAACTTCTCATACAGCTCTTTTCCAAGCGGATATTCAAGTGCCTTCGGTTCAAAATAAACGAGTTTTGGCATAAATGGTTTCATACGTTTCCCTCCTCTCGTTAGTATGGGGAATGTTGAAAAATTAAAACTCATAAAAGTTTTCCACGTCAGTAACTTGCGTTGCAAGTTACTGAATGCTATAATTTGGATATCAGCTACCTTGCAACGCAAGTTACCTGAATAAAAGGTGGTGAAATCATGCACAGCCAAATGTTAAAAGGTGTGCTCGAAGGTTGCATCCTATACATCATTTCACAAGAAGAAGTGTACGGATATGAACTGAGTACAAAATTAAATAAACACGGATTTACATTCGTAAGCGAAGGAAGCATATATCCGTTATTGTTACGTATGCAAAAAGAAAAGTTGATTGAAGGAACATTAAAAGCCTCCTCACTCGGTCCAAAACGTAAATATTATCACGTAACCGAAAAAGGATTAGAACAGCTTGAAGAATTTAAACAAAGCTGGGGAATGGTTTCAACAACCGTAAACAACTTATTACAAGGGGAGTGATAGGGATGAATGCACAAGACATGATTGAGTTGAATAATAAAAAACGTGAGCTTTTAACTTCCGAAAACGAAACTGCTTATGGCGATATGTTAGTATACCTTCGGTTATCTAATGTACCCGAACATCAAGTGGAAGAACTTTTGTTAGAAATATTAGACCACCTTATCGAAGCACAAACAGAAAATAAAAATGCTTACGACATTTTCGGAAATGATTTACAATCTTACTGCGATGAACTTATATCAGCTTTACCAGCCCAAACAAAATTAGAAAAAACTTCTTTAATCGGTTTTGTTATTAGCTTACTTCTTGCTATACAGTTTGGAATGGATGCCCTTGCTTCTCTTTTCATTTTCCTGTTTGAAAAAAATACCGATATAACAAGCCCACCTTTTAGCATCCCTGGAACTACTTTGTCTGTTTCACTCATTATTCTAGGAATACTGCTTATATTACATTTATTAAAGCGTTACTCTTTTAATAAAAAGATAAATTGGAAAGGACGAATTCTATTCGGACTCGCTTTTGCTACTCCATTTTGTTCAGCTATATTTGTAAATATTTATTTTAGAAAGCAACCTTATTTCCTTTATCATCTAACCTTTTGGCAAAATGCCTTAATTGCTATCTTATTTTTTGTTTTATATAAATTACTATATAAAAAATCAAATTTTTAACAGCCTTTCAAAAGGCTGTTTTTCTTCTGTCTAATTTTACAAATTGAAAAATTTCATAAAGAAAATAAGAAAAATGCAAAATAATTAAAGTTAATTGTTGACGTGATGCTTTTATTATCGGTATCATAAATCTTCGTGAGCAATTATTTTTCGTTATACGATTTTTTTATTATTACTGAATTTTTGAGAGGAGAAATTAGATGTCAGTTAAGAAGAAAACGCAAGTACGCACCGGCAAAATGGTACGTGAACTAATGTTAGCAGACGAAGATGTAAATGCTTCGCTAATTATGGTATATAGTGAAAACGGTGTAAACGCAGAAATTAAAATCGAGGGCTTAACGCCGAAATGTAACGAAGAATTATTTTTGAGCGGAAACGTGGATTGGAACAAGAGTGTTATTTATAAAATTGTTGATTTCACTGGGAACGCTGAAGTTGGTAAAGTTACATTAACAGCGATGAACAAAAATAATGTTTCTCTAGAAGTTGAGCGCGTTATGTGGAGCAAAGAAAATAAAGAAGCTGCTGAGCAAGAAGAAACAGTTGTAGAACCTACTCCGAAAAAAGAAGTAGTTGTAGAAGCTCCAAAAGCAGTTACACCTGCTCCAAAACCTGTTACGCGAGTAGAAACACCTGTAGCACCTAAACCTACTCCGGTACCAACGCCGAAGCCAGTAAGTGTAGAAGCAGCTGTGGAATTATCTACTCCAGCACCTGTGAAAAAAGCAGTACCAACTCCAGTTACAAAGCAAGAGACAGCACCGGTTGCGCCTGCAAAACCGAAGCACCCTGCTTTGACTGAAACAAATACAAAACTACAAGAAAATTATGTGAAACTCGTGAAAAAGACAATTGAAGTTTGTCAAGATTACGAGCTTGGCATCGACATAGATGATTCTATTGAAAGCTTAAAACAAGAACTACAAAGCCAAGGTATTAGCGTTACATTCGACAAAGAAATTATGGACGTTGTAAATCGCCTTCGTTCTTTACAAGATAAAGGAATCAAAGTAGAAAAAGTACTTAATTTACTATAAAAAATAAGAGGTGGCAATTGCCACCTCTTATTTTTTATAATTCCATTCCTTACTTTCATACTTCTCTTTTGCTAATGTTTGCACTTCATGTAACTGTTCTTCTGTTAATTCATACGGAACAAGCTCTACATCTAATCCTTTTTCAAACCCAACCTCAAACGCTTTAATTAACTGCTCGATTGTAAACGTACGGTCTGTTAATTCATTAATTGCTACCGCTTTAGAAGAGAACATACTCTTCATACGTTCTTTTACACGTTCATTCGGGAATAAAAACAGATCATATAATTCATCTAAATCTATTTCTAACGGAATCGATCCGTGCTGTAAAATCACACCTTTTTGACGTGTTTGAGCACTACCTGCGATTTTTCTTCCTTCTACTACAATTTCATACCAAGACGGTGCATCAAAGCATACGCCTGAACGTGGATTTTTTAAATTTTCACGGTCTGCTTCCGTTTTTGGAACTGCATAATACGCTTCTAATCCTAATGCCTTAAAACCGTCTAATAAACCTTGCGAAATAATACGATACGCTTCTGTAACTGTTTTTGGCATATTTGGATGATCTTCAGACACAATAACACTGTACGTTAATTCTTTATCATGTAGTACACCCCTGCCGCCTGTTTGACGACGAACAAATCCGTATTTCTTTTCGTTAACTACATCCATATTAATATCTTTTTCAACACGCTGGAAATACCCAACTGTTAATGTTGGTACTTCCCATTCATAAAAACGAATGGTTGGTGGCATTTTCTTTTCACTTTGCCAATTTAATAAACATTCATCTAACGCCATATTAAATGCCGGTGAACATTGACCAGAGTTAATATAACACCATTTTTCTTTTCCCATCCTGCACCTCATATAACCAATTATTTTTCACATTCTCTAGTCTACCAAATTCGACAAAATTTGTGAAAGAATACGAAATTTCTTCTTATATGCAAATGAATCTGTTGCATAAATACATACGGGCATTATAATATTGAAAGTAGGATAAGAAAAAAGGGAGCGATAGAACCGTGTCAACAACTTGGATTATTTTATTAGCCGTAATCGTAGCGTTCATCGGTTACACTGTATGGATGTATTTCTATCAGAAAAAATTAATTAAAACACTTTCAGAAGAAGAGTTTCGCGCTGGCTACCGTAAAGCACAGCTTATCGATATTCGCGAAGCAGACGAATATACTGCAGGGCATATTTTAGGCGCACGTAACATTCCGTTATCACAAATTCGCCTTCGTCATAAAGAACTTCGTAAAGATCAACCAGTTTACTTATACTGCCAAAGCGGATTCCGTACTGGTCGTGCGGCTCAATACTTAAAGAAACAAGGCTACAAAGATTTCTACCAATTACAAGGTGGATTCAAAACGTGGACTGGAAAAATTAAAAAGAAATAATAACATACAAAAACTAGCTGAATAATTCAGCTAGTTTTTTCATTCCATATTATTCGCAATGTATAATAAATTTTGCTTAATTACATTTTTATCATTCTCTTGTGCATTACGATACAAAATCTGATATTCAAGTCCTTTCTCTTTCCAGATAAGCGTAGCAAATTCGTCTCCTCGCTCAGTATCATCCTTATTTTTAAAATAAGCGAGTGCTCCATTATTCAATTTCATTTGTTCTTGAAATCGCTTCTCTTCCACGAGATCCGGAAAACTATAAGGAAAGTTCGCAACATTTAACTCAATATACTCATTTCTCCCCGACTCCCGCTGTTTATATTTAATCATCAAAACAGTGTTCTTTTTTCCAATCGTTCTGACTTCCCCCTTCACATCACTCGTAATGTCATACGGTAAAAACGCCGGAACTTTAAATTTCACTGGAAAATATTTTGGGAGCTCCTTCAGCGGAATTGGATCCGTAACACGATCCATAGCTCCCCCTGTTGTTCCCACAAAGTTTTTCTCTCCTTGCATCGTTTGCTGAAACGAACATGAACTTAGCACTAGACTAGAAAACACGAAACAAATGATTCTTTTTTTCAATTTGTTTCCGCCCTTTCTTCATACCGCTATCTTTACGAATGAAGCGTTTATATGCTATTCATATTCGCTTCATTAACAAACTCCCCCTTTGAAAACTTTCCACGTTATTCTCACACATTTTGACAAAATCTCTTTTATAGACGCAAAAAAGACCCCCATCATTCTCACGCCCAAATGAAAAGGTTACGCGAATAAAAAGAAGCCTTATTAATACCATAGTTTGTGAAAAGCTTTTCAGGTCAAGATTTTTTCATTCTTATTATTTTCCCTTTATAATAGGGAGAAGAGGTGATACATATGGCCAATATAAAACAAATTGCAAAAACCGCTGGTGTATCCATATCAACTGTTTCCCGCGTCCTTAATAATCACCCTTACGTGAAAGAAGAAAAACGTAAGCGTGTTCTAGATGCTGTTGAAGAATTGAACTATGCCAAAAATATAAATGCTATTCATTTAATAAAGGGAAAAACCTATACGATCGGGGTTATGCTCCCTTTCATTAACCTTCCATACTTCAGTACCATTATTGAAGGAATCGGCAACGAAGCGTTAGCAGCTGGATATCACATTAATTTATGCCAAACGAACTACGATAGTATTGAAGAAATTCGCGTTCTTGAAATGATGAAAATGAAACAATTCGACGGAATGATTATTTGCTCTCAAACGAGTTCATGGGAACAAATTGAACCTTTCGCCAAATTTGCCCCTATTATTTCATGCGAAAAAATGAACCACCCCCTCATTTCATCTATCTATGTAGATCATTACGAAGGCTTCCGTCTCGGTACTGCCTATTTACTCAGTAAAGGGCATGAGAAAATCGGGATATGTTTAGCAAGAAAAACGAGTGCAAATTCTATAGAGCGCGAAAAAGCATTCGCAGATACACTTCGTGACGCAGGTAAAACGGCACATCCTGATTGGATTTTTCATCAATGCTATACAATGCAAGACGGTGCACAAATACTCCACCGTATTTTAAACATGAAAAATCGTCCAACTGCTATTTTTACAGCGAACGATCAAGTTGCAGCTGGTTTATTAACAGAGGCGCGAAAACATGGCATTCGAGTCCCTGAAGATCTCGCTATCCTTGGATTTGATAATCATGAAATTTCAAAGGCGTTAGAAATTTCAACTATTGAGCATCCTGGTCTCGCAATGGGCTCACATGCTTTTTCTTTATTCCATAAACAAATCCAGAGCGAGCAAATTGTCGGGAACGCAAAAGAGCTTTCATTCCATTTAATTGAGCGAGATACTGTCTAAAAAGAGCGTTACCTATTGCGCTCTTTTTCAGCTTTTCCCCTATTGACTTTATATTTTCCATCTCATATAATGAACCTAACGAACGGTAGGTAGGGGATGAAAATGACAGCAAACCGCATTAAAGCTGTAGCACTTTCTCATTTCGCACGCTACGGCTATGAAGGAACTTCATTAGCAAATATTGCTCAAGAAGTTGGGATTAAAAAACCATCGATTTACGCACACTTTAAAGGAAAAGAAGAGCTATATTTTATATGCTTAGAATCCGCTCTTCAAAAAGATTTACAGAGCTTCACAGACGATATCGAAAATTTTTCAAATTCGTCTACTGAAGAATCGCTCTTACAGTTACTAAAGGGCTACGCAAAACGATTTGGTGAAAGTGAAGAATCAATGTTTTGGTTACGAACTTCCTATTTTCCGCCCGATGCATTTCGCGAACAAATTATCGAAAAAGCGAATACACACATTGAGAACGTCGGAAAACTTTTATTCCCTATATTTAAACGTGCAAACGAGCAAAGTGAACTGCATAACATTGAAGTAGAAGACGCTCTAGAAGCTTTTCTATGCTTACTAGACGGACTTATGGTTGAGCTACTATTTGCAGGTTTAAATCGCTTTGAGACTCGTTTAAACGCCTCTTGGCAAGTATTTTGGCGAGGCCTTTCAAACTGACGGATTGCTCCTTTGCAATGCGTCGTTTTTAAGCCCTTTACCTAACGACTGGTAGGAAGGAGAAATGACATATGGCATGGATTTATGTAATCATAGCTGGTATTATTGAAATCTTTTGGGTCATTGGACTAAAACACGCGGAGGCACCACTTGAATGGGCTGGCGTTGCATTATTAATTACAATTAGTTTCGTTTTATTATTTAAAGCTTATAAAGATTTACCTGTCGGCACTGTATATGCAGTCTTTACAGGAATTGGAGCTGGTGGGATCGTTCTGACAGAGATTTTCATCTTCGGAGAACCTTTCTCTATTGTAAAAGTTTTATTAATCGGTTTAATCTTCTTCGGAGTAATTGGGCTAAAACGAGTAACAGAAGAAAAAGAAGCGAAGGAGGCCGCATAAAATGGCTTGGGTATTTTTAATTCTAGCTGGTATTTGTGAAATTATTGGTGTACTCTTTATGAAAGTAGCCACTGAAAAGAAAGGCTGGGCACCAAAAGTTATTTTAATCGCTAACTTCGGCGTAAGCTTCTTCTTCTTATCTCTTGCGATGGACACATTACCGATGGGAACTGCTTACGCGATTTGGACTGGAATCGGAACTGCCGGAAGTGCACTTCTAGGTATTCTTATTTTCCGTGAATCAGCGGATTGGCGTCGACTTGCCTTCTTAAGCTGCATTCTATGCGGCGCTGTTGGCTTAAAACTATTAAGCTAACGTGAGGTGAATGTCATGTGGAAAGAAAAAGGAAAACAAATGTTAGCATGGATTACACTCGGGATTGTCATTCTACTGCAAATCAGTTTTCATATAATAGAATGGTTGTTTCATAGAGTCGTATCCATTCTTACATTTCTTCCTAACATGGCACTTGAAATTGCATCTATTGCTTGGTCTATTATTGCCTCCATTGCAATCGTCATTATATGGAGTATCGCCAAACTATGGAATAAATTATTTAAAAAGGACAGTACTTCTGAAAAAGAGTAACTGTCCTTTTTTATATTCATTCGGAATTTCTGTAGAAGTTTGATGTGATAAGACAAAGAAGACCAACTATGACAATACTGATACCAATCCCTTTATGCAAATTAGGAAATGGTGATGGTATATCTGAATAAAAATTTGCTAATACGAGACCGATCGAAAATAAAAATATCCCTATTCTATATAACCATTTTCTTTTGTTCATCATTCTCCCCTCCTAAAATTCTTCATACACTCCTTTCTTTTGGACATACTACCTAAAAAAGGAGTGAATAATATGCAAAACTCTATACATAAGCAGATCCTATTTTTATTTTTCTTCTTTCTCATTCTCGTTATCATTTTCAGCTTTATATTACATACTCCGAAAGATGTTGTACCAAGTAATCTCTCTGTTTATAAACTTTTACTTTCCTATTGTCGTTATTGAAGAAGGTGCCTTATATAAGGCACCTTTTAACGAATTCCCCGAAAGAATTCTCCTTCCTCAAGCGTGTGAAGGGCGTAGCCCAACGATAGGTGGGAGATGAATTTCGGTTTGGCGTAGTCAAAAGGCTTTTCCTTTTATTGTAACCTCCGATATAATCAGTCTTATAAAGGGGAAATTTGGTATATCAATGAAGTTAGATAGTAATAATCATTCAGTTTCCTTGTTGTATTATCACCTTGTATTGGTCGTGAAATACAAAAGAAATGTATTTGATGATGATATGTCGGACTATGCAAAAGAAATGTTTGTCCGACTATCTGAAAACTATAACCTCACATTAGTTGAACGGAATCATGATGTAGACCATGTACATATCTTATTCAAGGCACATCCGAATACAGAAATGACAAAGTTCATTAATGCTTATAAAAGTGCAAGTTCTCGACTAATCAAGAGAGACTTTCCCCATGTGAGAAAGAAACTTTGGAAAGAAATGTTTTGGTCAAGAAGCTTTTGCTTGATTGCTACGGGTGGTTCACCGATAGATGTAGTAAAGAAATATATTGAAAATCAAGGAAAAAGTGAGGTGTAGGAAATGTTAAAATCATACAAATATCGTATCTATCCAAATAAAGAACAACAAATGTTTTTCTCAAAAACATTTGGATGTGTTCGATTTGTATACAACAAGATGCTTGCAGAGAGAATCAAATCTTATCAAGAATCACATGATAAACTTGATAAATCTGTTAAATATCCCACACCTGCACAATATAAGGCTGAATTTCCATTCCTAAAGGAAGTTGATAGTCTTGCATTGGCGAATGCTCAAATGAATTTGAATAAAGCATACGCTAACTTTTTCCGTGATAAATCTGTTGGATTCCCGAAATTCAAAAGTAAGAAAGATAACCATCGTAGTTATACAACAAGTAACCAAAAAGGCACCGTTTACATTGAGAGTGGTTATATCAAGCTGCCAAAACTAAAGACCTTGGTAAAGATTAAACAGCACAGACAATTCTTTGGATTAATTAAGTCTACTACAGTGTCTCAAACACCTACTGGTAAATACTTTGTATCGATTTTAGTAGAAGAAAATGAGCAATTGTTTCCTAAAGTTGATACAAAAGTTGGTATTGATGTTGGGCTAAAAGACTTTGCAATATTGTCTAATGGCAAGAAATACGAGAATCCTAAATGGTTGAGAAAAGCCGAAAGAAGATTAGCTCTTCTGCAGCGCTCTTTGTCGCGTAAAAAGAAAGGTTCAAATAATAGAAACAAGGCCAGGTTACAAGTTGCAAGAATTCATGAAAAGATTGCGAATCAACGCAATGATTTTCTTCACAAGATAAGCAATGAAATCACAAACGAAAACCAAGTAATTGTGATTGAGGACTTGAAAGTGAAGAACATGCAAAAGAATCACAAATTAGCAAAAGCAATCAGTGAAATATCTTGGGCAAAATTCAGAGAGCATCTTGACTATAAAGTAATATGGAAAGGTCGCGATTTGATAATCGCACCTAAAAATTATGCGAGTAGCCAATTGTGTTCTTGCTGTGGTTATAAAAATAATGAAGTCAAGAATCTAAACCTTAGAGAGTGGACTTGCCCTGAATGCAATAGCCATCATGATAGAGATGTAAACGCAAGTATAAACTTACTAAAATTAGCCATGTAATTGGTATTTTCTTTAGGGGTAGGTACTACCCTTATAGCTTGGTAAATATAGATAGCTAATAAAAGTATCTACTTCCCAAGAAGCTCCCACTTCAAACAGTCCGTAAGGACGTTAAGTGGTGAGTAGTTCACAATTCTCTCTTCTCATACAATTTCACTGAAACGAAGATAGATACTATGAACATGCATATTGAACTAATGAATAACATGCTGTTATATAGTTGAATTTGTTCTAGGTTGATTTCAAACAAAGTTTCTAAAATAACAATCGGTGCCATGAATATTACTATCGTAATAAAAATGGTTTTTTTATACCCTAGCCAAAACGCTATCGGTAGAACAAAACTTAAATATACTAAAATGAAGCTAATACTAGTAAACACTGTCGTTTCAATAAATTCAAATATATTAGTTCCATTTTTCATTACCATCGTAAAACAACCAATTGATACACTTATGAAAAGAATAATAATCGATACGACATATTTGGCAAATACAATTTCTTTTTTCAATATCGGTAAACTATTTACTATTACTTCACTCTCATTTTTACCATCGGCTTCAAACGTTTTTATCGTCGCCATAACTGTAAAAATGACCGACATAATTACGAATACATTTCCCGTCTCTTTTAAGGCCATATAAAAGAGAATAGGGTATAATATGTACCACATTAAAAACTTCCACTGAATAATAAAATCTTTTAAAATTAGTTGTTCCAAAACTATTCTCCTCCCCCTTACAAATCACGCTCACTATACAAATTAATTGAGAGTAACATAGACATAACATATAAAAGAAGCAGCACTGCTATAAAACAAATATTTACGACTAAACTCGTGCTCCAAGCATTCTCAACATCTAACCATACACTACTTACAATCACTCCACTTAATCCCCCAATTATAACTCCCATAAAATAAGCGGCCTGTTTCGAACCGCTATATTCTACCGAAAATTCAATTGGAAGTACGATCATGATATAAACTAATCCTCCCGTTATTCCTCCGAGAATCGCTCCCCACAGCATAAATCCAGTTATATGTTCATTTTGTAACTGAATTAGACCAACTAAAAGTGAGAAAACCACACCTAAAAGAACTAAAATGCTTACAAATATGTATTTTGCTATGACAATGTCTGTACGATTAAACGGTAAACTATTTAATATCTTTTCACTCTTATTCCTAGCCTCATAACTCGTCGACCATATTGTTCCAAGGATAGGTATAGTTATACTAAGCTTCAACAGAAAGGTGTCGCTACCGAAATCAACAATTGCTAGGAAAAGCAAGCATATAAAACCAACAACCCCTACCTTTCTTTGCAACATCATATCTTTTAAAACTAATTGCTTGATCATGTATTACACCTCCTAGTATGAAAATGTCACTTCTATAACTCTGCCTCCTGAAACATTTTCATTGAGAGCAACATTGATATGACTACACTTACTAACACTCCGATACCAACAACACTCATTGATAATGTAGCATCTTCAGAGTGAAGTACTTTTAGCATGATTATTTCATCACCAAAAATATTGCACATAAGGCCAATCATACCCATTAAAGGAAAAATCATAATCACATTCAAAACAGTAATAGCTTTATATCCTCCAATGTAACTAGTAGGTATCGTTACTACACAATAGATCAAAGTTGCTACTATGCCTGAAAATATTGCATATCCAGGAATAACTATATCTCTGTTCAACAAAATATTTCCTAATATTACGACTATAGAAGTTATACTCAAACCGACTATAATAAATAATGTGCTTGAAATATATTTAACTATAACTATCTCTTTTCTCATTATAGGCAAACTCACTAATACTTTTTCTGTTTTACTTTTCTCCTCATGATAAAAAGAAATATAAAGAATTGTACTACATGTTATAAATAACCCTATTGCAATCCCCATTGGTTGAACGGAATCCCTAAAAATAGATAACATAGGTATTAAAAAATAAAAAGGAAATATCTTCTTCTGTAAGAAAAACTCCTTCAAAATCAACTGTTGCATATGAATTCTCCTCTCTATAAATCACGTGTTTCATAAATTTTAATTGTAAGAAACATAGAAGCGATATAGACACTAGCTAATATGATTCCTCCACCTATAAATAAACCAACATGCATTGGATTCATAATCCACTCAATGAATGAAGGTGTTGTTGCATTCAATCCATCTCCTATGAATATCCAAGCAATTCCACCAACTGCCATTGATGCTCCTGACACTATACTCCGTGCTATCTTTGACTTTGTAACATAATAACTAGGAAAGAATATTACAACAAAAAATATGGCGTAAACAGCTCCATTTATTATTTCATACCATGGAATTTCAATGTATAGATTCGGATGATAGGCACCTATATCACCAATAACCACAATGCCCCTTATAAGAAAAACAACTAACATCGTAGAGAGAATGGCACCAACAATAAATATTGCACAGGAAATATATCTAGCAATGACGATATCCTTTCGGCTTACCGGTAAACTATTTATAACAATGTCACTTTTATTCCTTTCATCCATAAAGGTTAACGTCATAACGGAAGAAAGGGTTATAAATAGACAACTCATCGGAAATAACAATTCACCACTTGGATCTAACATAAATAATACAAACGGCATAATTAAATACACTAACCACATCACCCGAAAAAAGAACAAATCTTTATATACGAGCTGACGCATAGGCACCTCTCCCTTTCGCGGTGTAAACGATGATATCATCTAATGTAGGCTTTTCTAGTACAACCTCACTTCCAAACCAATCGATAATTGCTTGTTTATCCTTCGCTAAACCTTCGAAACCGAATTTATTTTTTCGTAATCCAACAAATAGTTCTTTTCCTTCTCGGTCTAATAAATCGTTACTTCCTTTTACGATTACGTAGTTCTCCATTAAATCGTCTTTTTCACCAGTAAATATAATTTCTCCATCGTTGATGAACGTAATATAATCTGCGATGCGCTCTAAGTCTGTTGTAATGTGCGTTGAGAATAATACAGATACTTCATCTTCCATTACAATTTCTTGCAACATATCAAGTAATTCACTTCGAACAACTGGATCTAACCCTGCTGTCGGTTCGTCCATAATAATAAACTCCGCGTGGTGCGAAAGTGCGATGGCAATCGCAAATTTCATTTTCATCCCTTTTGATAGTTCTTTAATTTTTTTATACTTCGGAACTTGCAATCTATGCATATACGATTGATACTGCTCTTCGTCCCACTTTTTATATAACGGCGCAATAATACGCTTCATTTGTTCACACGTTAAATCTTCATAGTAATGATTTTCATCATATACAAAACCGATATTTTGTTTTATTTCTTTTTCGGCTTTCTTATTGTCCTTGCCAAAAATTTTTATATCGCCGCTATCTTTTCGAATTAAATTCATAATCATTTTGATCGTCGTACTTTTCCCGGCTCCATTCGGTCCGACAAATCCCATAATATATCCGTGTGGTAACGTAAAACTTATATTTTTCACTGCAAAATCTTGATAACTTTTACAAACATTTTTTAGCTCTAACATCTCTTATTCCCCCTCATATAAACACGCAATCATCTGCTGTAAATCTTCAAGTGACAGCTGCAACGCTTTACTTTCATTCACAATCTCTTCCGCTTTATTTTCCAGTAAACGTAGCCGCTGTTCTTTTAGTAGTTCATTATTTTTACGTGAAACATAAGTCCCCTTCCCAGCAACAGTTTCTATATATCCTTCTTTTTCAAGCTCCTCGTACGCACGCTTCGTTGTAATTACACTAATTTGTAATTCCTTCGCTAAGCTACGAATAGACGGTAATTGGTCTCCACCCTTTAAACCACCATTTAAAATAAGCTGGCTTAATTGTTTTCTTATTTGCACATAAATAGGGTCTTGGGAAGAATTCGAAATAATAATATTCATGTTTTCCTCCAGTGTGTGTATATACTGTATATACCTTATATATACAGTATATACACACCATCCTATTTTTGGCAAGAAAAAAAGACCAACATTTTCCTGTTGGTCTTTCGTATATGTATCACTTTTCAAAGCGATCTAACATCTCATCTCTCATTCCGAAACTCACTACCGCAATTCCTACATACATAAACAGAAGGAACGCAGGATGAACTGTGTTGTACCAAGTGCTATCAACAATTAAATAAATCGTTAATGCGACAACAAGAACAAACGCTAAGATAAACATATAAAAGTGTCTTGTGCTACCCATGATAAACTCCTCTCTTCTCACTTCACCATTCAACAGTATATTTTATCGAATAATTCGATATGACTCAAGGTTAACTTTCTGTTATGTAATCAAGTTCCACCTTTACAATGTCCTCACATGCTATCGAAATGATCGTTCCTTGCTTATCAATTGCCGTCACTTCTCTATTATCCATTACACGATGAGCTACTCTTTCTAGTACTTTTCCCTGGTCTCGATAACAAAATTCTTTTATATCTTTAATCGTTTTTCCGTTTTCTAAATGGTATATCATTCTATAACACCGATATCCCACATTTCCACCCCCAGATTGCTCGTTTTTTCACATATACATAAAAATGAGTCATTCCTATCTCATTACATCTTCTTAATTTCAATAAAATTCTAACAAAAATAAATACTTTTATCAAACCGACTTTTTCAACAAAATCACCTATGAAACTGCTTCTTTACGCCATTATGAAACAAAAAATATAAAATAGTAACATTTTCTTCATCACTTCTGCATAAAGTGAAACTTTAATTAGTTGGGGATTTTTGTTCATCCCCATTGATTATCAGCCCGTAAATCGCGGAACAAATTCTCTATACAAAAAAAAGAACCCGCATATAGCAAGTTCTTCCTTTGTTATTCTAATCAAACTTGTACAGGAGCTGGTTTTTCATAACGTAAAACTGGTTTACGTGCAGCCATCGTTTCGTCTAAACGTTTAATGACTGTTGTATGAGGTGCTTCTTGTACAACTTCTGGATTTTCTTCTACTTCTTTAGCAATTTGAATCATCTTATCAATGAAACCGTCTAATGTTTCTTTTGATTCTGTTTCTGTCGGCTCAATCATAATACATTCTTCCACATTTAATGGGAAGTAAATTGTTGGTGGATGGTAACCGAAATCAAGCAGGCGTTTTGCAATATCTAATGTACGTACACCAAGTTTCTTTTGACGACGACCTGATAATACAAACTCATGCTTACAATGTCTATCGAATGGAAGATCATAGAATGGTGCTAATCTTCTCATCATATAGTTCGCATTTAATACCGCATACTCCGTTACTGCACGTAGTCCATCTGGACCCATAGAACGAATGTATGTGTATGCACGAACGTTAATTCCGAAGTTACCATAGAACGGTTTTACGCGCCCAATTGCTTCTGGACGATCATAGTTAAAGCGATAGCCATTTTCCGTTTTCTCTAAAATTGGTTTTGGTAAGTACGGAATTAAATCAGCTTTCACACCTACTGGACCAGAACCTGGGCCACCGCCGCCGTGAGGACCTGTAAATGTTTTATGAAGGTTTAAATGCACAACGTCAAATCCCATATCTCCTGGGCGTGCTTGGCTTAATACCGCATTTAAGTTTGCACCATCATAGTATAATTTACCGCCTGCATTATGGACGATTTCTGCCATTTCTAAAATATTTTCTTCGAATAAACCTAATGTATTAGGATTTGTTAACATAAGTGCTGCTGTTTCTTCATTTACAACACGTTTTAAATCTTCTAAGTCAACAAGACCATTTTCATTTGATTTTACTGTAATTGTTTCAAAACCAGCTACAGTTGCAGATGCTGGATTCGTTCCGTGAGCAGAGTCAGGAACAATTACTTTCGTACGGTTAAAGTCACCATTTGCTTCATGATATGCACGAATTAACATTAAGCCTGTCCATTCTCCATGTGCACCGGCTGCTGGTTGTAATGTAACAGTATCCATACCTGTAATTTCAATTAAATGCTCTTGTAAGTCGTACATTAATTCCATTGCACCTTGTACCGTCTTTTCGTCTTGTAACGGATGAATATTTGCAAATCCTGCAAAACGAGCTACATTCTCATTAATTTTCGGATTATATTTCATCGTACAAGATCCAAGTGGATAGAATCCAGAATCAACACCGTGGTTACGGTTTGAAAGTGCTGTATAGTGGCGCATAATGTCAAGTTCAGATACTTCTGGTAGCTCTGCATCTTCTACTCGAATATAATCGCTCTCAAACACGTCTTCTAGTTTCACTTCTTCTACATCTAATTTTGGTAGGCTATATCCTATGCGTCCTTCTTTACTCACTTCAAAGATAAGTGCTTGGTCTTGGTTCTTCATTGGATAGCCCCCATTTCGTTTACAAGTGTGTCAATTTCCTCTTTTGTACGAAGCTCAGTTACTGCTACAAGCATATGGTTTTCATGCTCTTTATAATCACGGCCTAGGTCGTAACCACCGATAATATTCTTTTGTAATAATGCATCGTTTACTTCTTTCACTGGGCGCTTGCAATCTACAACGAACTCATTGAAGAATGGTCCAGCAAATGTTACAGTGAAGCCTTTCGCTTCAAATTGACGTTTTGCATATTGTGCTTTAGAAATGTTTTGACGTGCCATTTCTTTCACACCTTGTTTACCAAGTGCCGTCATTGCAACTGATGCTGCTAATGCATTTAACGCTTGGTTTGAACAAATATTAGACGTCGCTTTGTCACGGCGAATATGCTGTTCACGCGCTTGTAACGTTAATACAAACCCACGTTTACCATCTGAATCTACAGTTTGTCCAACAAGACGTCCTGGAATTTTACGCATAAATGCTTTCGTTGTTGCAAAGTAACCACAGTGTGGTCCACCAAACTGCGTTGGAATACCAAATGGTTGTGCATCACCGATTACAACATCAGCACCAAATTTTCCTGGTGGTGTTAATGCGCCTAATGATAATGGATTTGAAGAAACGATAAATAATGATTTTTGTTGATGAACGATTTTTTCAATATCAGCTAATTTTTCAACTTGTCCGAAGAAGTTTGGATATTGAACGATTACACAAGCAACTGTATCATCTACTTCACTTTGTAATACGTCTAAATCTGTTACACCATCTTTATGATTAATTTCAACAACTTCAAGATGTTGACCTTTTGCATACGTTTCAAGTACTGCTCTTGATTCTGGATGAACTGCGCTAGATACAAGAATTTTCTTTTTACGAGTATGGCCAGCTGCTAGCATTGCCGCTTCAGCTAAAGCTGTACCTCCATCGTACATAGAAGAGTTTGCTACATCCATTCCTGTTAATTCACAAATCATTGTTTGGAATTCAAAGATTGCTTGTAATTCCCCTTGTGAAATTTCTGGTTGGTATGGCGTGTAAGCTGTATAAAATTCTGAGCGAGAGATAACGTGATCTACAATTACTGGAGCGTAATGATCGTATACGCCTGCTCCTAAGAAAGAAGCGTATTCTTTTAAGTTAGCATTTTTACTAGCCATTTGAGATAACTCTTTTAACAGCTCTGGCTCTGATTTTGCTTCTTTAATTTTTAAATCCCCTTTAAAACGAACACTCTCTGGAATATCAGAGAATAACTCATCGATCGTTTGAACGCCGATCGTTTGTAACATTTCTTTTTTGTCTTCTTCTGTCATTGGAAGATAACGATGCAACATGAAATCTACCCCTCTCCCCGTTACTTTGAACGTTTATAAAATGGTGTTGGAACAACTACTGCTTTGACGCGTTTATTACGAATTTCAATTTCTACTTCTGTATCAACTGCTGCGTATTTTACATCAATTAGTGCTAAACCAATGCTTTTCTTTAACGTTGGAGATTGTGTACCACTCGTTACTTCCCCGATTTTTTCTTCTCCAATAAATACAGGGTAATGTGTACGAGGAATTCCACGTTCGATTACTTCGATGCCGACTAACTTACGAGGCGCACCGTTTTCTTTTTGCTCTTTTAACGTTTCTTTTCCAAAGAAGTCTGCTTCTTTATTTGGTTTTACCGCAAAGCCAATTCCAGCTTCAATCGGTGTAATATCTTTTGATAATTCTTGACCATAAAGTGGTAATGTTGCTTCGAAGCGAAGTGTATCACGAGCACCTAAACCACATGCTTTTAAGCCTTCTTCTGCTCCAACTTCAAGAAGTTTCTCCCAAAGTTTTGCAGCATCTTCACTCTTACAGTAAATTTCAAATCCATCTTCACCTGTGTAACCCGTACGAGATACAAGTGCTGGAATTCCATCTACAAGAATATCGTTTTTAAATTTAAAGAACTTAATTTCTTTCAAATCTTCTGACACAACTTTTTGTAAAATGCCTTCTGCTTTTGGTCCTTGAATTGCAAGCTGTGCAACTTCACTAGAAACATTGACTACTTTCGCATCGCCAATTACATGGCTAGCTAACCATTCGTAATCTTTCTCGATATTTGATGCGTTGATTACTAATAAATAGTCTTCTTCACCACGTTTGTAGATTAATAAATCATCTACTGTACCACCATTTTCGTAGCACATAGCTGTATATTGTGCGCCTCCTACCTTTAAGGTAGAAACGTCATTTGTAACAACACGTTGTAAAAATGCTAAACTATCTACACCTTTCACCTCAACTTCTCCCATATGAGACACATCGAACAAACCTGCAGCCGTACGTACAGCTTCATGTTCTTCTTTAATGCTTGAAAATTGAACTGGTAATTCCCAACCACCGAAGTCGATTGTTTTCCCACCATACTTCGCGTATACATCAAATAACGGTGTACGTTGTAATGTAATCATGCTCTCTCCCCCTTATGCTTTGACAAATCAATAAAAGTTGCTCGCCATATCTAAACATTTTCACTCTGAAAAGATAGGATATACGGAATCTCATTGTATTTTTTTATGAAAGCGTAAATAAAAAATCACTTTCTTGGATAAAATACGAAAGATTCCACACATTTCACACCATTATCCTAACATTATTCGCTATATTTCATCAATATTCTAGCATAAAAAATAATTTAGAATTTTTTATTCTTAAACTTATTAAATACAACTTTCAAAATTTAACCCTTTATCTTTGCCTATTCTTTAACTTTTAGTATGTGTAATAGTGCCTTATTACAAGGTTTATATAATAACGATTTTTTTAATAATTACTTTAGATTATAAAAGGTGGGAGAGTCGTAATGAATGTCGATATTTCCGTAGATCGAACGTGGCAAAACAATTTTTTAAATAGAATTGACGAAGATGGCCCTTGGACAAACTGGGATTTATATCATTTAGCTTATAAAACAGAAAAATCGTTACTTGTTCCTACTTTCGATGGATTACAAGCACCGAAACATTTATCTCATTTCACACCACTTCCTCATCAATTAGAAGTCGCTCAAAATGTCATTGAACAAATGAATGGTAAAGCGATACTGGCAGATGAAGTGGGACTTGGGAAAACGATTGAAGCTGGGCTTATTTTAAAAGAATATATGGTCCGCGGCCTTGTGAAAAAAGTGCTTATACTCGTCCCTGCCTCTCTCGTATCACAATGGGCATACGAACTAAATACAAAGTTTTTCATTCCAGCTGTAGCCCAAAGGAAAAGCTATTCATGGGAACAAGCCGATGTGATTGTATCATCAATTGATACTGCAAAACGTTCACCGCATCGCGATATCGTTTTGAACTTAGAATATGACCTTATTATTATCGATGAAGCACATAAACTTAAAAATAATAAAACAAAAAACTATGAATTTGCACAGCGTTTAAAAAAGAAATTTTGCTTATTATTAACTGCTACTCCTGTTCAAAATAAGATCGATGAAATTTTCAACCTTGTTTCTTTATTAAAGCCAGGACATTTAGGCAATCAATCCAACTTTGAAGAATATTACGCTTCAAAAAATCGTTCAGCCGAATCTGATGAAGATTTAAAAGCTCTTATTAATAAAGTAATGGTCCGAAATCGACGGCATAATACCGGGATTGATTGGCCAAAAAGACATGTACGTACAATTTTCGTTGAGTTTAATGAAGAAGAGCAAGCTTTGTATAACGGGATTGAAAATTGGCGAGGACAAGACGCCTTCACATCCGCTTTCTCATCGTTAACTTTAAAACGAGAAGCTTGCAGTAGTCGTGAGGCCGTTTACTATTCATTAAAAAAACATGTAGAAAAACGACAGAAGGAAAATGAGCATTATATAAAAGACCCGCATATTGATGTGCTAATGGATAAAATTAATCATATTCCTTTCAACTCAAAAGCGAATAAAGCTCTTGAGCTTATAAAAGAAATTGACGATAAAGTCGTCATCTTCACAGAATATCGAGCATCACAAATGTACTTACAATGGTTTTTACAACAACACGGCATTTCTTCCGTTCCATTCCGCGGCGGATTTAAACGCGGGAAGAAAGACTGGATGAAGGAGCTTTTCCAAAACCACGCACAAGTATTAATTGCCACTGAAGCTGGTGGTGAAGGGATTAACTTACAGTTTTGTAGCCATATGATCAATTATGATTTGCCATGGAATCCAATGCGCCTTGAACAAAGAATCGGACGTATTCACCGTCTTGGTCAAAAGAATGATGTTCATATTTATAACTTAGCTACAAAACACACTGTTGAAGAACATATTTTGAAACTGTTATATGAAAAAATCAATTTATTTGAGCGTGTTATCGGTGAACTTGATGAAATTTTAACGAGAATTAATATGAAAAACATCGACGCGCACATTCAAGAAATATTTGCGCAGTCAAAAAGCGAAGGAGAAATTCGAATTAAGATGGAAAACTTAACATCTATTATCGACTTCGCGAAACGAAATGAAGCTGAGGTGCAAGGCTATGCAGCAACATGAAATTCATAATTACTTATACAATTTTTTCGAGGCGAATAACTGTGAAATTTTACAGCGCTCCCCTCATCTATTAGATGTGCAGTTAACAATTGAGATGGATAAATTATTAATGAATCGCCCTTTTTATTGGCACTATCTTGAGAAAACGGGAGGCGTACCGAATCCGATGCGCCTTACTCTTATTACAAATCCAGAAAATGAAGAAAACGATGGCGAGCTTATTCACTACGGTTCACCACGTCTTCATCAAATTTTTCAAACGACTAAAGAATTAGGCTCTTACATACGTTTATATGAGGAAGTACGGCATAGCGGGGCAACACATACACCGCTCCACCCTTGGCTCGGTGTAAATATTAAAGTTTCCTATCAATGTGATCGCAAAAAAGACATCCTTCACTCCATTGGGATTCATCTCATTTCTGGCACAATGATCGCAAACTTTCATGAAACATTAGCTAAAATTAAACTTACACCGAAAATACCTGACTTTTGTTTTACGCTCTCGCCTATCATTAAACCGCAAAGTGGTTTACAACGTATAGAGGACGCGTTAAAGAATATTATTGCAGAAGATGACCATACGTGGGCGAAAGAAGCAAGAGTGCGCTGGAATCACGATTTAGACCTTTTAAATCGTTTTTATGAAGAAAGTGATGAACTTCCCGAAAGCTACGAAATTGAAAAACAAGCACTGCAAGAACAATACGAGCCACGTATTACAGTGCAAATTATTAACGGTGGACTTTTTTATGTTACCGCGAATCACTTTTTATCTTAAAAGAGCTCCTTCTGCTTTAGAAGGAGCTTTACTTTGAGTTATCCTCTATCGCTATTACGCTCTTGTTGTTTTTGCTTTGCCATACGTTTTTGATGCGCACGATCCTTTGCACTCACATGATTTGCATCAGTTGGAAGATTTTCTTTTGAACGGCCAATTCCATTGCTCATCTGTTTCACTCCTTTTATATCTTTCAAAATACACCCTTATTTTCAGCTAGAGATACAATCCTTATACAAAAAAATAAGAGCAGCCATTGGTCACTCTTACTCACTCACGTATTTTTGAAACATATCATGGATGCCTTTATTTACAAGGTTCGAGATCTGCTCGTCAGATTTATTCGGATAACGATCACGCAATCTGATAGATGCCTTCACCATTAAATTTTCTAATACAGAACGGCCACCTTCTCCATAAATAATTTCAGCATATTTAACAAGCCTTCCATCCTCTACTGTTGCTGGATTATGATTGAAGAAAAATTTACTCATTGTCTCCACCTCTCTCTTTTGATAACGTTTACATTTATATAGATTATTTATGTTATTTATTTCACAATATTGTATGCATGTATATTTAATTAGTTTCATTATAAAGCAACATATCGATAGTAAATATGTGATTTTCCGTCCATTTTGTGAACAAACTAAAAATGAAAGCGTTTCCTTTATTATATACTAAAAAAACTTACTACGCTAGGGGCAATTTTTTCAATCTACTAATCCCTCAAAAAACGATATATTTTTTCTTTTCACATTAAACCTTATACAATTTTCAGAAATTATATTATAAAATATATGTATGACTTAAGGAGGCCCTATATGAATCAAAATAAAAAAGCTATATTAGATCTTGTCTTTTATCTCGTAATCCCATTCCTCATTTGGAAATTTGCAAAACCTTATATCGATCCTTATTACGCGATGTTACTTTCCTCTGTTCCGGGGATTATTTATACACTGTATACCTTTAAAAAAGAAAAACAGTTTAACGTAACAGGGTTCTTTATTTTAATTACACTCATTTCTAATACAACGGTAGATTTATTATCTGGATCAGCTGAACGAATGTTATGGAACGATGCGTATTACCACATCGTACTAGGTATTATCGTTATATGTACCATTTTTATAAAAAAACCACTTATGTTATATTTCGCAGCAGATATTGCCGCACTCCAAGGTCATGACCGTGATAAAAGTCGTGAACTGTATCGTGATAGTCGTATCTATCCAGCACTACAATATTTAACACTATTTTTTGGGCTACAATTCATCTTAAAAAGCTTCTTAAAAATTTATTTCATCTCTGTTTTCGGTGTAGATGGCTATGGTGAAATGAGAGCGATTATGACCGCTGTTGGATGGGGCATTTCCATTTGTATCGGAATTGGATTTGTCTGGGTAAACAATAAAATACATGCCGTTACAGAAGAAAAAGAATCCGTACAGTAAATGAAAATCCCCTAGTAGCATCATACTACTAGGGGATTTTCATTTTGCTACACATATTACGAAATCGTTAACTTGATTTTTTTCTTTTATTTTTTACATTTCGATAAAACAAAGCAGCACTTAGCGGCATAACACCAAACCACTTATTCATAAATGGCTCTTTTTCAGCACGGCGTTGTTCTTTCTTTTGTTTACGATCTTCTTTTGGAGCATCCATATACGACACAAACTGCTGTGTCACAAAGCGAACATAATCATTAGTAGACATATTATCATCACCTCTACTTGATTAGTATGTCCACTTTTTTATTCATTAATCTTTTCTTTTAATTCATTCATAATTTGCTTTACAGACTTATTCGTCGTATCGATATGAATATGAGCCTCTTCATAATAAGCTCGGCGCGATTCAAATTTTGCCACAAATGCCTCTATATCTTTCTTCTGAAATAGTGGACGTGTCGTATCTTCACGAAGCCTTTCTGCAATTACATGTGGATCACAATATAAATACACGACAGTTCCATTTTCCTTCATCCACTTTCGGTTTTCCTCTCGTTCAATGATGCCGCCACCAGTTGTAATAATTACATTACAACTCGGTAGTGAACGTAACATTTCACTTTCATATTCCCGAAAAGCCATTTCGCCTTCTTCAGCAAAAATATTACGAATTGCCTTCTCCTGCTTCTCTTCAATTTTTTGGTCTGTATCGACAACATCCATATGAAGTTCTTTACTTAACGCTTTTCCAATTGTTGTTTTCCCAGCTCCCATATAACCGGTTATGTATATAGATTTCATGTTCGTTCCTCTCAATCATCCGTTATTATTTGTTATTATAACGAATGATTACATTATTTAATAAAAAAACGTTTTGTTCTTCTTATATAATGAAGAACAAAACGTTTCATACACGCTTTTACTTATAAGCGCCTCTTCTTACCCACTGCGTTGCAATCCATTTCTCACCTTTCGTTACAGGTGCCCCTCCATGTAACGTAAGCTCATTTAATGATTGGTCTTGATAAAAATACTCAAAGTATACTGCCATTCCCTTTCTAGGGTGCACAGAAAGATTTAATTTAGGGAAGAACGTTTCTCCGCCCTCTTCTACATCATTTAAGTACATGACAAGCGTACTAATACGATTATTAGCAGCTGATCTACTATGTTCTGCAAAATAATCATAGTGCGCTTTATATTGTTGATCTACTTCATAATTTAAAATGTGTAATCCTTCTCCATGCGACGCGGGAACATTCATGATAGATGAAATTCGTTTTTCAATCTTCGCAGTAAGTTCATTATCGTCCAAAAATGCACCACTACTCGTTCGAATATCATTTACATCACGTGATGAACCAACTTTAGAACGTGCCAACTTACTTTTAGACAATTCAATTAATTCATCACACTCTTCATCGCTTAATACATTTCCTAACACGACAATAAGAGGTTCTTCGAATTTTGAAATAATGTGTATTTCCCTATCTTCTGTCATAATTGCATTTCCTTTATGATCAAAAATAGTTTGTTCCTTATTTTCACCTATTTGATTGTTATTTGTCATTTCCCTATTCTCCCTAAAAAAATATGTTTGGATAGCTTGAATATATCACATTCTTTCTACCTTTCTCTTTTTTGAGAAAATTTAAACTTTCAACTGTTTTATTTATCCATTTCCTTTGAAAAAACAGCCTGTTTTAAAATGAGAAATTATGGTTTTTATCCGTATATTTCACAGACTATCCTTCTATCCAATCGAATATTTTTTCATCCTTTTTTCTATACCGAAAGCTTACTTTATAGAAAATTTCCTGCTTTATTTTGCACTGCAACAAAACGAGTATATCGTCGCTTTCAAAAACGTAATTTCCACTTGCTTCGCCCTTTTCATATTGAAAGAAAAATGTATCTTCCTTTTCTTTTTGCTGTAAGTCTTTTTTTATACTTGTAATCGATCGATTTAGTAGTTCCTCCATTACAAACTTTTGCTCTATTTCAATATAAAATTTTTTATCTATAAGTAACATATTCGTTTCGTATACAAAGAACGAAGTTAATAATACAAGAAAAATGATTGTTCCTGGCATCGTAAATCCATCTTGTTTTCTCATATATTTATTTCCATTTCACTATACCTTACAGCTACACCTTCATATATTTTCCCACTCCTATCTTTCACATTTATAAAAAGCAAATGAGGTGTTACTTCATACGAAACCATTCCAACATTTTGTAATATAATTTCTCTTCCGCGCATATTTACTTTTCTTATCAGATGATTATTCAATTTTTCATACGTCACTTCATCTCCAGTGCGAAGGCGGAAGCGCAAAAGACTATCTTTATTTTCATTGACTACTTTTTCTACAAAAGATACTTCACGAAACTCTAACTGTACTTGTCCTAAAAACACATCCCATTCCCAATTATTTAATCCTTTTGATTGGTTATTTTCTATCCCAATAAAATTTAAACGTGGCAAGAGTAAAAAGAACAGTGATAACAGAAAAAAACATACGATCATTTCTATTAATGTAAACCCAACTTCTAATTTATTTGTTCTCCTGCATAAAAGCATTGTTCCACCATTCTTCCCTTCACATCTTTCCACATAGCACAAACTTCATTTCCTCCCCAATATGTGTAATATACATTCCCGTTTACGACTTTTTCTTGCTGTTGTTTCGCACCATCCTCATACATATATAAAGCTGCTTCTCTTTTTAATAATACAAATGCTTTATAACGAATTTGTATGTTTTTTCGTTCTTGCATAATCAATACTGTTTGCGGAAGTAGTAAAGACACTGCCATCATTACTATACTTAACGCTACAAGCATCTCAGCTATCACTGACCCTTTTTGACATTTCACGATACGTAAATCTCCCTCTTCCAAGCTGAAATACAATCTCATATTTATAACTTCGATACGAAAGTAAAATCGTGCCACCTCTATTAATATTTCCACTCGGATTATATGTCATCGGATTTGGAAAAGTATTCAAATCAATTTGTATATCGCTATCATATTCTCTTTTAATGATAGTAGGATTCGTACTTAGCTCCCCTATATAATACGTATGTCTATCTTTATGCCATCGTAATGTATAGTGTTTTTGACGACTTATCGCTAATTGTTGCATATACAAAATATCATTTGAAAACTGTCTTAAAAATTGGTCGACTTTTTGTTTTTCATGTAATGAATGTACGTTAAAATACGTGATCATACTTAGTACAGAAATTGCAAATAGAACGAGTAGCATTTCTAAAAGAGTAAAACCTTTTTCTTTCACAGTTTCCCAGTTGTTACTGTGCCATCATTTGAAATATGAATGGATTCACCATTCGGACACTCATCAGCTGTAATATATTTTCCATCCCTTAACTCTTTTAGCGAGGGGATTTTGTTATGCTGTAATTGGTATACCTGTATTTGAGCTTCTATAGATTTCACATAGGCTTTACATCCTGTTCCTTCGACGGATGAGCGCTGTGTAACTACATTCGGAATAATTAATAGTAATAATACAGTTATTACGACCATAACTAATAACATTTCTAAAAGAGTAAATCCCTCCTCATTCTGCATGTAAACACCCCCTAAATAGAATTCATCATTTGAAACATTGGCATAATCATCGCTAAATACATAAGAACGACTATTCCTCCAATACACGTAAATAAAATTGGTTGAATGATCACTAGCATACGTTTAACTTTTTGCTCCATCTTTTCCATAATAAGATCGCTGTAGTCACCTAATTCAATCGCCAAATTGCCGTTTGCTTGTCCATGCGTAATAATATAAGAAAGTTCTTCCTCATAATATCCACTTTTAGCAATAATAGATTGCAACGGTTCTCCCGCAATTAATTGGCGTTCAATTCGGCCCGCTTCATACTGAAAGAACGGATGATATTTTTGCTCAATCATTATTGTTAGAGCCTCAAGTACTGATAGTCCACCGTGTAATAAACCGCTCAATTGAGTGGCGAAATAATGTGAATGCTTTAAAATAAGAAATGTTTTTACGAGGGGGATACGAAGCTTAAATTTTACCTGCTGAATATGCGGGAGTTTCCGAAAGTAAAATATATATACGCTACAGCCAATCATAACGATAAAAATAATGCTAAAAATAAGATAGGGTAGTAGCTTAATTGCACTTAATATTTGTTCTGTAAATAACGATGCTGTAGAACCAAATGAACTATATACCATGTCAACCTGCGGTAATAAAATGCGATTAAAAATCCACATCATGATTATTAAAAAGAACGCCAAAAACATAGGATACTGCATGATTTTCATCATATCTTTCCTATACTTATCCTTTTTATAAAGAAGTGCGCTCCCTTGTTGCAATGCAAAAGAAATATCACCATGTTGCTCGGCATAAAATAAATAACTTAACATCTCCTGATGAAACTTTAATTGATGAAAAGAATCGTGTAGACTTTTTCCATCTTTTAATCCATCAATCATACACTGTAATTGTACTTTTTTTTCTAAAGGTAATTGAAACCGTAAAAATTCTAATGCCTGTAAAAGGGAGTATCCTTTTTCTAATAGTTCTCCTAATCGTTTCAGCAATACTACTTGATCACTTAAACTCCATATTTTCTTAAACATACACATCCTCTTCTAAAAATCCTAAAGCGTATCCTTTTCGTATTGAAGATTCTAATGTTTCGTGCTTGTATGTGACACATTCCCCGTTTGCTTCTTTAATCGCTTGTTTTAACTCATATCCATATAACAACTCATAAATACTCGCTTGTCTTACTTGCCTCATTGATTTACATAAAGTTGAGCACTTTCTTTTACAAAACGGACACTTCAATTCGACAAGTCGTTGTGCAGCTATAGCCAATAAAGATTGTTCAATTTCTTGCCTCGTTATACCAAAATCCATGAACCTGAGTATCGCCCCTTTCGCATCATTCGTATGCAGTGTCGTCATTACTAAATGTCCAGTCAAACTTGCTCTTATAGCAATTTTCGCTGTTTCTTCATCACGAATTTCACCGACTAAAATAATATCCGGATCATGACGTAAAATAGCCTTTAATCCTGCCTCATATGTGATACCTGCTTTTTCATTTATTTGAATTTGTAATACATCGTCATTTCTTTTTTCAACTGGGTCCTCCAGTGTAACGATGCGACGTGTTTTCTTTTTTCTAATTACCTCTAACAATGCATACATTGTTGTTGTCTTTCCAGAACCAGTTGGTCCAGTAAATACGAGTAACCCATGTGAATAGTGTAAAAAAGAGAGTAGTTTCTTCGCTGTACTTGGAAATAACGAAAGATGCGATAACGGCTGAATAGATGCTTGTAAATGAAGACGAATAACGAGACTTTCTTGATATACAGTTGGTAGCGTGGAAAGGCGTAAATATACTTCTTGCCCATCCATTTGTAAATACAGTGAACCATTTTGAGGCTTCCGCCTCTCCCCTATATCCATGGATGCTAAAAATTTAAAGTGTGAAACAAGTTTTTCTCCAAATTCCTTTTCGATACAATATCTCGTCATTAAATCTTTTCCTATACGCAGTTGAACCGCTACATCCTTCTTCCGGGGTACAATATGTAAATCCGAAGCTTGTACCCTACACGCTTCTTTCAAAATCGTATTCGCAAAACTTTCAATTCCATTCATCATTTTTCCCTCCCCACTATGTATATAGCATGAAAAAAATTATAAGAAAAATCAGCATTTTTGTATTTTCACCAGAGGGAAAAGGGAAAATATGTTTGTGAAATTATGAACAATTTCCGAATTATTGTCTGAAATTACCTATATGAAAGTTTATCTGTATTATAATGTTATTATCTTGGATAAAGTGATAAAGGTGGAGATCCTCATGGAACAAGCTTTAAAAATTACAGGTGTATTATCTGACCCAACTCGTTATTACATTTATAAATATATTTCTCAAAAACATAGTTACGTAACTGTACAAGAAATTGCAGATGAGTTTGACATTCATCCAAACGTAGCGCGTTTACATTTATCTAAATTAGAAGATGTTCATATGCTGAAATCTGAAACGAAGAAAACTGGAAAAGGCGGACGACCAAGCAGATTATATGTATTATCTGAAGATGTGATTCAATTACAATTTCCATTCCGTGATTATCAATTGTTAGCAAGAATCGCATTTAATTCTTTACTTAGTCTTGGCGCTGCTGGTGAAAAAGCGCTATACGAAACTGGAAAACAGTTCGGAGCCGAATTAATGCAACAACATATGCTGCGTTTAAATGTGAATGAAGATGCTTTAACAGTCGAGCAAAAAGTTCAAATTGCAAAAGAAGCTTTCTCAACAGCTGGCTTATCACCTGCATTTGAATTAAGTGCAGATGGAACGAAAATTTTCTATGATGTACACAATTGTCCATTTAAAGAAGTTGCTGTTCATCATCCAACTGAGATTTGTAATATGCACGGAGATATGATGAAAGGAATTTTTGAAATCCTATTCCCTAACACGGAATTAACACGAAATGACAGTCTACTAGATGGATGTAAATCTTGTAATTATAAACTAACAATTTAATTTTCTCATATAAAAAGAAGCCAATTATAATTGGCTTCTTTTTATATGAACGAATATTTACAATAGTAAGAAAAATAAACTATAATGAAGTGAGGTTTACTTTTTTTAGAAAAGGAGGGAGATGGCATGGAGCGCATGTTTCGCGTTCTCGGCTTTTGGACTGGAATTTTCTCGGTTATGTTTTACGTAGGGGATATGCATTCGACCGCACTACTATTTTTAGGACAAACAGGATTCTTCGTACTTTTAAGCTATTTAAATTTAACAGAGCGTATGTATATATACGTATTTGGGGCATATTTAACTGTTTTCTTCATAGGATTTACATACTACACGACGTTCTTACTTGTCCCTGGAGCTGGACATTAAAGATGGCATTTTGCCATCTTTTTTTTAATTCCGCAATTTCCTAGTTGACTTATAGGTTTTATTACCTTATATTCTATATAACAGATTGGAATTAGGGGGAATTAACATGAATACACTGCTTGTCGGAATTAACGTTGCAGTCATGCTCATCTTAGTTGGCGTATTATATTATATGCAACGTAAGCATGTATCTTTTAATAAACGTGTATTTACTGCTTTAGGAGTCGGAATTATATTCGGTCTTATATTACAATTTATTTATGAGCCAACTTCTAAAGTAATTATTGAATCAAATACTTGGTTTGGCTTAATCGGTAACGGTTATGTGAAATTACTTCAAATGATCGTTATGCCACTTATTTTAGTATCTATTATTTCAGCCTTTACAAAATTACAGTTAACGAAAAACCTTGGTAAAATTAGTGGTCTTATTATCGGAATTTTAATTCTTACTACAGGAATCGCTGCAGCTGTCGGTATCGCTGCAAGTGCAGGATTTGATGTATCAGCAACAGGCCTGCAACAAGGTGATGCAGAATCTGCTCGTCTGAAGCTAGTTGAAGAAAGATTTACTTCTATTGAAAAAACAACAATTCCAGATAAATTATTAGAACTATTGCCTACAAATCCGTTTCTTGATTTAACAGGAGCTCGTCCAACATCAACAATTTCTGTTGTAATATTTGCAGCCTTTATCGGTATCGCCTTTATAGGTGTAAAACGAAAATATCCAGAACAAGCAGAACTATTTAAGAAAATGCTTGATGCTGTATATGCAATCGTAATGCGTATGGTAACATTAATTTTACGTCTTACTCCATACGGCGTATTAGCTCTTATGGCAAAAACAGTTGCTGGTAGCGATATTAATGCTATTTTAAAACTTGGTAACTTCGTGTTAGCGTCTTACGTAGCACTTATCGTAATGTTCGTTATCCACTTATTATTAATTGCTCTATCTGGTTTAAATCCAATTCAATATTTAAAAAAGGTATTCCCTGTATTAACATTTGCATTCACATCTCGCTCTAGTGCTGGTGCAATGCCATTAAATATTGAAGCGCAAAAAGAAAAGCTTGGTATTTCCGAAGGGATTGCCAACTTCGCAGCATCATTTGGAGTATCTATCGGGCAAAACGGTTGCGCAGGTATTTATCCAGCAATGCTTGCAATGATGGTCGCTCCAACGGTAGGAATCGATCCATTACAACCACAATTTATTTTAACTTTAATCGCTGTCGTTGCTATTAGCTCATTCGGTGTTGCCGGTGTTGGTGGCGGTGCAACGTTCGCAGCGTTAATCGTACTATCTACAATGAACTTACCAATCGGTATTGTCGCTCTTGTTATCTCAGTTGAACCATTAATCGATATGGGTCGTACAGCTCTTAATGTGAGTGGTTCTATGACAGCAGGTCTTATTTCTAGTAAATGGCTTGGTGAATTAGATCAAGATACGTACAATCAAGATGATACAAAAACTGGTGAAATTGCTTCATAATGAAAAGGCCGCTAACAAAAACTGTTAGCGGCCTTTTTTAGTTCTTTTCATCTTTCTCTTTGTCTTTTATACATAAGGCATCACGTATAAATATAACGAAAATATACCGTTTTTCATTTTTTAATAACTATTTGTTTTAAACTAAAGACTAACTATTATTCCTCATCTGCAAACTGTAAAAACTCTTCCAAGCGCTCCTTTAACTCCTCTTCTATCTCACAATAAGATTCATCAACAAGCTCACCACTTAACTTACTTCCCCAAAGCCTTATTTGAAGCGGTACTCCTAAAAAATAATTACAACATTCCCAGATAGGAACAGTATAAAATTCAATCATCTTCCCTTCTTCATCTAATACAGCTATCGAAACGGATGAAGAATATCCTGTTTCAAAAGGATATTCTTTATCTCTGATGAGTTCTATAAATAATTCCATGTTTTTCTCTATGTACAAATGTGAATAATCTTTAAAAAGTTTAAATGATATTCTCTCTATTTCCTTCTCCATGCATTGAATCTTCTCTTTTAACTCCAATGTAAAATCTCGTTCTTTATACTTCATTTCTATCTCCTTACACATAGAAAAAGAGAATATAATAACATATTCTCTTCTCTCAAATATATTTCATTATCTCACAGCCCGTCCTTTTCACAAATAACCATTTTGTTCACACCATTTATGAAATTGTCCTACATCTACTCCAACTAACACAATATCCTTTAGCTCTACATCAATGATTTGTTCTCCAATTACAATAGCAAACTGCGATTCTAATTTTGTCTCGTCTTTCTTTACAATTCCAATTCGGTTCCGATGCGGTCCATCTTTTATATATGCTTTTTGTCCTACAATATCAAAGTTCAAGATTTTCACCTCTTTTACTGCGCTCAAATTGGAAATACGATCTCCACCTCGGAAAATTTCCTTTCATTGCACTATTTCTCTATATATATGACGAAACAATAAAAGAGTCCTTCCTTCTTTACAATTATTTTTTCTTTGTTTCATTTTTGTGGTTGAAACGTAAAGTTTATAATAAAATACACTTGGAAGCGCTTTCTATGTAATTTTTTATGTTATACTATAGAAGTAGAACTTCGTAAAGAGGGTTAAAAAATGAATACAAAAATGATAAAAAAAGTAATTGAAGCATTAAAAGTATATGGCTTTCAGAATGTATCATTCTGTGACAAAACGAAGCAATTTTTATTTCATAACGAAATGGATATTATGAGCGGCTATGCAGAAATAACATATAGTAGTCAATTTGAAAAATTCAACGTACAAATTCATCCGATTGAAACACATCACCAAGCAGAGTTGCAAGAGGTTGAAAGACATATACAGGCCTGTATAAGAAAAGTGGAATATTTAAACGCACTTCTTAGCGGACAGACAAAACTAGATGACAAAATTATTATAATGTAAAAAAAAGAACGTGATAGCCTCACGTTCTTTTTTTTACATTATACGTTCATCTTTTCCTTCAGTTGTAATCCTGTAATGGATTGTAATACATCCATTGCTTCTCCAAATGTCATATCAAAAATTGTTTTATCTTCTATGTATGGAAACTGTCTAAAACGCTTTTCTAACATTTTCACGGCGTCCGACGTAAAGTTTGCACTATCAATTCCAAATTCTGTTTCAAGAAGAACGATCCAATCTAACACGTGAAAACCTAATCCATTTACGAATGAAATAAGTTTTTCTTCTGGCTGTGAAGATAAGAATACGCATCGTTCCATCTCACTAAAAAGTTCTTCTCCTAAAATATCAGCTAATTCCTCATCATGTTCACGGTCAATAATTTCTTCATAACCATAATCATCAACAAGCTCCTCAACTTCTTCACTATCCTCACAAAGCAATTGACTAAGCAGTGCATCTTTCTTAAATTCACTATTTTGTACGACTTCTAAAAAGCTCGTTTCCCATCCATTTTCTAATTTCATATTATATACTCCTTTATATACGTTTCTTATCATCACTGTACCCAAAAGATCACTTTTATAACCTTTTAGACAGTTATTATTATTTCACGTCATCCATAACATAAGATGCAAATTCAGTTGCATCTCCTTCAAAAATATTTATTTCTGGCAAATGATAGAACGTTGTTTGAAGCGGGTTTCTTTCATGGTATACATATATCTTTTTCTCTAGCGCAATCGCCATTCCAAACTCTGTATGGCTCCCGTTTCCGCCATCTAATATAAGTAAAAAGACATCCGCTTCTTTTATAGCATTCTTTTCTGCCTGACCAATTTCTCTTAATTGATCTTGATTCACTGCTCTTTCGTTTCTTGTCCAATCATATGTATGGTGCCATCCTGCATGTTTCAGTTCATTTGCTATAGAACGTACAAGATGTTTATTTTGGAATCCTGAGGCGACATAAAAATTCATTTATATACACTCCTTCATTATGTATGGGAAACTCCTTTTAGCGTTACTTGCTATACACATAATAAAGAACGACTTCAAAAAAAAATCCCCATCTTTAAAACTTATTTGCGTTTAAATGATGGGATTCTTCATGCTCTTCTTTTATTTTTTTCTTTTTATAACTTTCATCAGCTAACATTTCTAGTTCAGCTGTTATTTCTGATTTTTCAAGTTCTCTTTCTTGCGAAAATTTCCTTGAAATATAAACAATAACACTACCAACGTACAACACAAAGCATATAATAAGTGCAGTATTTTCATAGAGACTTAGCTCCAACACAGTCACTCCTAATCCATTCGTATTTTCACGCTTCATTAATTGGAATTTCCCTACTAATCCATTTGTTATTGTAACATAAAAACACTGTTTCTTGGAATCTTTCATCCTATTAAAAGAGGCATGATTGTTTCATCATGCCTCTGAAATATGTTGAATGATTGTTTGAATTGCTTCTTTTCCATTATATTTTTTTAGAGCTGTTTTATACATCTCATTATTTTGATTTAATTCTTCAACATGCTTTATAAGAGATTTCACAGTCACATCTTCTTCATACAATACGGAAGCATATCCTTGTCTTTCAAAAGACTCTGCATTTAGTATTTGATCTCCACGACTTGCAAATTTCGATAGCGGAATTAAAACCATCGGCTTTTGCAATGTTAAAAACTCAAAAATGGCATTAGAGCCCGCACGTGAAATAACAAAGTCTGTTATCGCTAATATATCTGGCAGCTCTCCATGTATATATTCAAATTGCCTATATCCTTCTTTATTTTGTAAACTTTCATCAAGATTACCTTTTCCGCAAAGATGAACAATTTGATATTTTTTCAGAAGTTCTGGTAACGCCCCTCGAACCGTTTCATTAATTTTCTTTGCGCCCAAACTTCCTCCCATGATTGTAATAACTGGCTTTTTACGTGAAAAACCTAAAAATGCTAAACCTTTTTCACGATTTCCCTTTAGCACTTCTTCACGTACAGGAGATCCTGTATAAATTACTTTTTCTTTCGGTAAATGTTTCGCAGCTTCTTCAAATGTAACAAATATTTTCGAAGCAAAACGGAGCGCAATTTTATTTGCTAGTCCTGGCGTCATATCAGATTCATGTAATAAAACAGGGACTCTATTTAGCCATCCTCCAATTACGACTGGTACAGATACGAAACCACCTTTTGAAAAAATCACATCCGGTTTTAGTTTTCGGATCCTTACATACGCATCCATAACACCCTTCATTACAAGAAATGGATCTTTTATATTTTTCAAATCAAAATAACGACGTAGCTTTCCGCTTGCAATACTATAGTACGGAATGCCTTCCTTTTCTATAATCGTTTTCTCAATTCCTTGATGAGAACCGATATAAGAAATATCCCAATTCTGTTCTTGTAAATGTGGAATGATGGCTAAATTAGGTGTTACATGCCCTGCCGAACCGCCACCTGTAAAGACTATTTTCTTCATACGTCTCCCCCTTCTACACTATAATACACTAAAATATCTTGCCTCAGGGTGAGAAAATACCATAGCCGTCACAGATGCTTCTGGCTCCATCATAAATCCTTCCGTTAATGAAATACCTATTTCTTCTGGGTGAATTAAGCGAAATAACTTTTCTTGATCTGCAAGTTCTGGACATGCTGGATAACCGAAGGACACGCGTATCCCTCTATATTTCGTACGGAAACGTTCTTCCATCGTCAGTTCTGGTGAATCTGGAATACCCCAGCGATCACGAATGAGCATATGTGTTTTTTCAGCAAGTCCTTCTGCTAGTTCAAGTGCTAATGATTGAATGGCATGACTGCGTAAATAATCACCCTTCACCTTCCACTCTTCAGCAATGTCTCGAACACCTTCTCCAACCGTAACAGATAGGAAAGCAACATAGTCCATCTCATCTCCAACCGGGCGTAAATAATCGCCTAAAGTACGATATGGTGCTTTTCCTTGTCTAGGGAATGTGAAACGCTCTATAACACGCGTATGATCTTCTGGATCATATATTACAATATTTTGTCCGTCGCTTTGCGCTGGGAAAAATTGATACACTGCTTTCGGTTTTAACCAAGATTGTCCTTCCTGCAATAGTTCGTCTATTAAATCATTTAATTCGTGTGCTCTTTTATCTCCCTCTCGCAGAAGCTTCTTCACATTTCCTTTTAATCCAAGGTGATGTCCAAGTAACATCTGTCTATTTAAAAATGGAGCGAGATGAAGGGCTGGAATATCACGTAATACAATTCGCTTTGTTGAATCAGGCACTATAACCTCTGCCTTCGCTAATGGCTCAATTACTGCTGGAATCTCTACTTTCTTCTCCTCTTTTTCTACGATATGAAGATGACGCTCTTTTTTATCTTGTTTCATCTTCTCGCGCTCTTCTTCCTTTTGAAGTTTATTAATAATATCAAGACCAGTCATCGCATCACTCGCATAACATACAAGTCCTTTATATGATGGTGAAATTCGGTTATCTGTAAACTTTCTCGTTAGCGCTGCCCCGCCTACAACGATTGGAACATCAATATTTGCTGCTTTTAAATCTTCAGCAGTCGTTACCATTTGTTGCGCTGATTTTACTAATAAACCAGAAAGACCAATAATGTCAGGCTTCTTTTCTTGTACTTCTTGTACAATTCGATCCGAGCGAACATTGATTCCTAAATTAATAATCTCATATCCGTTATTCGATAAAATAATTTCAACGAGGTTTTTCCCAATATCATGTACGTCACCTTTAACAGTTGCTAATAATACTTTCCCTTTTTTCGCACTATCGCTAGATTCCATATGTGGCTCTAAATAGCTTACGGCAGCTTTCATACTTTCAGCACTTTGCAATACTTCAGCAACGATAAGCTCATTATTATTAAATAATCGTCCCACCTCATCCATTCCTGTCATAAGTGGGCCATTAATAATATCCAAAGGTTTTCTTCCTTCTGTAAGTGCAAGACTTAAATCTTCTTGTAACCCTTGCTTCGTACCTTCTACAATGTAGTTTGCTAGCCTTTCATCAAGAGTTAATGTTTCTTGGATAACGACATCTTTCTTTTTTGCCACGCGATAGAAGTTTGTGAATTCTTCCAACGTCGCTTGCGTCGTTTCAAAAAGCAATGCATCTGCAAGACGTTTTTCTTGCTCAGGAATTGACGCATACCGCTCTAATTTTTCCGTATTCACAATCGCATAATCTAATCCTGCTTTTGTTGCATGATATAAAAAGACGGAATTTAATACTTCGCGTCCAGCTGGTGGTAAACCAAATGATATGTTACTTACACCTAAAATCGTTAAACACTCTGGTAACGCTTCTTTAATAAGACGAATCCCTTCTATCGTCGCTGCCGCCGAACCAATATATTCTTCATCACCTGTACCTACAGGAAATACAAGTGCATCAAAAATAATATCTGACGGGCGTATACCATATTTCGTCGTCAATAACTCATAACTTCTTTTCGCAATTTCGAGTTTTCGTTCTGCACTAACCGCCATACCATCTTCATCAATTGTTCCTACAACAATAGCAGCACCATATTTCCGAAGGAGCGGCGTCACCTTTTTAAATCGTTCTTCTCCATCTTCTAAATTAATTGAATTAATAACAGCTTTTCCTTGAATATAAGTAAGAGCTCGCTCCATCACATTTTCATCTGTTGAGTCAATCATAATCGGTACTTTTAACACTTTCGTAACTTCTGCCAAGAAGTTTTCCATATCTTCTATTTCATCGCGATCAGGATCTGCCATACAAATATCAATAATATGAGCATTTTTCTTCACTTGCGCTCTTGCGACTTCAGCAGCCTCTTCAAACTTCCCTTCTGCTACTAATCGTTTAAATTTACGCGATCCAATAACGTTTGTTCTTTCACCAACAAATAACGGTCTCATAGAGTCATCATATTGAAGTGCCTCTAATCCACTAACCCCATGTCCAGCTCTTTCTTGCTGTTCACGCGGCTTAAGAGACCCTAACGCAGATTTCATTGCTTTTATATGTTCTGGTGTTGTGCCACAACAACCACCGATAATATTAACCCATCCTTCTTCAGCAAATCGCTTCACTTTTTCAGCGAGAGAAGATGGAGATTCATGATAATGTCCATCTTCATCAGGAAGACCTGCATTTGGATAACAAGAAATGTAACACTCCGACAAATCAGATAGGGAACGAATATGATCTCTCATAAACTCTGGACCAGTCGCACAGTTTAATCCAACAGACAATGGCTTCATATGTTCTACCGATAAGTAAAAAGCCTCAATGGTTTGCCCAGCCAGAGTCGTTCCCATCGGTTCAATCGTTCCTGAAATCATGATAGGCACAATTTTATTTAGTTCGTCAAAAGCAGCTTGAATTCCAATATAAGCAGCCTTCACATTACGCATATCTTGACTCGTCTCAACGAGTAATACATCTACGTCGCCATTTAATAATCCTCTTGCCTGCCGTGTATAGGCTTCTATTAATTCTTCAAACGTCACACCACCAGTAACACTAATCGCTTTCGTTGTCGGTCCCATTGCTCCCGCAACATATACTTCCTTCCTGCTTTCGTTGACCGCTTGCTTCGCTAAACGCGCTGCCTTCTCATTTAGTTCCTCATCTAAATGCGACAACTCATAATCACTTAATACAATATTTGTCGCCCCAAATGTATTTGTTTCAATAATATCCGCTCCAGCTTCAATATAAGCTTTATGAATCTTTAAAATGACATCAGGCCTTGTTTCTACTAAATATTCATTACAACCTTCGTACTCTTCTCCTCCGAAATCTTCCGCAGTTAAGTCCTCTTGCTGAATCATTGTTCCCATTGCCCCATCTAATATTAAGATGTTATTTTTTAATTTTTCTTCTATACATTTCATCAGTTAATACCTTCTTTCACTTCTTGCTTTTCTCTCACATATTTAACAAGATGTTCTGTAATTTCATATTTTAGAAATGGTGTAATAAGATAAATGCCGTTAAAATATTTCATCGCCGCATCGATTAATTCTTGTGAAATGCGAATTCCTTCCTCAATTGCTGCCTCTTTCGTTTCATGTCCATCCATTCTCTCCCTTATTTCTTCAGGTAGCGTAATGCCTGGCACCTCAAAATGAAGAAAATCTGCATTTCGTTTACTTATTAGTGGCATAATCCCAATAAAAATAGGTTGTTCCAAATGCTTTGTCGCTTCATATACTTCTTCAATTAACGCGATATCGTAAATCGGCTGCGTTAAGAAATATTCCGCTCCAGCATCTATTTTCCGTTCCATTCGCTTAACCGCTGCCTTTAAATGTCTTACATGCGGATTAAACGCACCTCCCACTGAAAATCTTGTTGCTGGCCCTATTGATTTCCCTAAAATGGAGCGCCCATCGTTCATTTCTTTGATCATTTTAATGAGCTCAATAGAGGACAAATCATATACAGAAGTGGCACCTGGAAAATCACCAACACGTGCCGGATCTCCAGTTAAAGCTAGCACTTCTTCCATGCCTAACGCTGATAAGCCTAATAAATGAGATTGTAGTCCGATGACGTTATGGTCTCTACACGTTAAGTGAGTCAATACCGGAATATCGTGCTTCGTTAATAATGCTCCCATTGCCATATTCGAGACGCGAGGCGATGCTAATGAATTATCTGCTAGAGTAATAGCATCTGCTCCAGCTCTTTTCAATGCTCTTGCGCCTTCAAAAAATCGCTGCGTATCTAACGTTTTCGGTGGATCTAATTCCACTACTACTGTCGTTTGTTTTTTTGCTTTCTCTGCTAATGTGACATGAGCTTTCGAACGTTTCTCGTGTGTATGAACTACTTTCGGTCTTTGAATCGTATCCTTTTCTATTACAGGCGTTACATTTGCAATTGCACGTTTCATACTTTCAATATGCTCTGGAGTCGTGCCACAACAACCACCTAATAGCCGAATACCTTGCTCAATAAATTTCGGTGTCATCGCTTCGAAATAAGCTGGACTTCCCTCATATACGTAACGTCCCTCCACATAATTTGGGAGACCTGCATTCGGATATGCTGACAAGTAGCCATTTTGCGGAATCGATATCATTTTAAAAGCTTCCGTCATATGAAGTGGTCCTAATTGGCAGTTCAATCCAACCACATTTGCACCATAATCTAAAAGCTGTTTTAATATTTCATTTACATCATTTCCATTTTGAGTCGTACCTGCCTCATGTAACGCTAATTGAGCTACAATTGGAATATTCGTTTGTTTTCGTAACACCTGAACAGCATGAAGTAATTCAAACTCATCATAGAAAGTCTCTAATAGCAGTCCATCAACCTGTTCTTCTAGTAATGCACTTGCCTGCTCAAGTAGCATAAATTCTCTTTCTATATCAGTCGTTGTAACAGCTCCGATATGTTTCATACCACCAATTGTTCCTAAAATTGCATTTCTATCTGTCACAGATGCTTTCGCCAATTTCACTGCCGCTCTATTAATTTCAGTAACTTGATTTTCTAAACCATACATACGTAATTTCGCTTCATTTGCTCCGTACGTATTTGTTTGAATTACATCAGCCCCAGCAGCTACATATTGCTTATGAATCGATATAATTAAATCTGGATCAGATATATTCAATTCTTCAAAACTACTTTGCAAGCCATGTGAATGTAATAACGTCCCAACCGCACCATCACCTATTACAATTCCTTTTGATAATAAATCTAGTAATTTCACAAATCTCCCTCATTTCTATCAATATAAAAACCCCCTCTTCACTTTGAAGAGGGGGACATAATCGATCCTCCTCTTATCATGCAAAACATTCGTTTTGCAGGTATTAGCACCGTTTCAAACATTTAGTTTGAAGGTTGCCGGGTTTCACAGGGCCTTTCCCTCCACCGCTCTCAATAAGAGTTTGTCTTTATTATTTTATTTATGTAGCTAAAAGGAAATGCGTTCCCCTTTTAACAATGTTTGTTAATTTTTTAATAAATTTAGCATGCACAAATACAAAAGTCAATGACACTTGCGGAAAAATAAAAATTATTTAAAATAAAGTTGCAATTCAATTATCTTTTGTTGTAAAGTTAAAAACATAATAAAATTTCATACGAACATTCTTATCTAGAGAGGTAGAGGGACTGGCCCTATGACGCCTCAGCAACCATTAACATTTGTTAATAAGGTGCTAATTCCAGCAAATTGTGAAAAATTTGACAGATGAGAAGAAGACTCTATTCAAACCGAAAGCCTTCTTCTTAGAAGGCTTTTTTTATTTTACCCCGCATTAACGGGCAGTAAGATTCCCAACTCAAAATTCAGCTGGGGCAAAGAAGTTAAGTGGGAATCGACTGCCCGTAAAAGCCCGATTGGTTCAACTAATAATCAGTGGGGGATGAATCCCTCACTGATTAAAGTTTCACTTTACATTCACTTAATTGTTAATTTAAAAAGGAGGAATTTTCACATGTCAACTATTGAAACAAAACTAGCACAAATCGGAAACCGGAGCGAAACTACAACAGGAACTGTTAATCCGCCTGTTTATTTCTCAACTGCTTATCGTCACGAAGGAATTGGTAAATCTACTGGTTTTGACTATTCACGAACTGGAAATCCAACTCGCGGTCTTTTAGAACAGGCAATCGCAGACTTAGAGTACGGCGAACAAGGTTATGCCTGTAGCTCCGGAATGGCGGCTGTTCTTCTCGTCCTTTCGCTATTCCGTTCTGGAGACGAACTTATTGTGTCTGAAGATTTATACGGGGGCACTTATCGATTATTTTCTGAGCACGAAAAGAAGTGGAATGTTCGATGTAGATACGTAAATACACAATCTATTAAACAAATTGAGAAAGCCATCACAACTGAAACGAAAGCTATTTTCATAGAAACTCCGACTAATCCATTAATGCAAGTTACTGATATTGCCGCTGTCGCAACTGTAGCAAAAAGACACGGACTACTCCTTATTGTAGACAACACATTCTACACGCCTTATATACAGCAGCCATTAACAGAAGGTGCTGACATTGTACTGCATAGTGCAACGAAATATTTAGGTGGGCATAACGATGTACTAAGCGGACTTGTCGTTGCAAAAGGAAAGGAACTTTGTGAGGAAATCGCTCATTATCATAATGCCTCTGGTGCGGTCTTAAGCCCATTTGACTCATGGCTATTAATTCGTGGTATGAAAACGTTAGCGCTTCGTATGAGACAACATGAAGAAAATGCAAAAGCAGTTGTTGCTTATTTAAATGATGAAGACGGGGTGACAGATGTATTTTATCCTGGAAGAGGCGGCATGATCTCATTTCGCCTGAAAGATGAAACATGGATTAATCCATTCTTACAATCTTTATCCTTAATTACATTCGCTGAGAGTCTTGGTGGTGTTGAAAGTTTAATGACATATCCAGCAACGCAAACACACGCTGATATTCCTGAAGAAATCAGAACAGCAAACGGTGTATGCAATCGTCTTCTTCGATTTTCCGTTGGCATTGAAAATAGTAACGATTTAATTCAAGACTTAAAGCAAGCCATTAAACTTGTAAAAGAAGGTGTAAGAATATGAGTTATTCTATAGATACACTCTTACTCCACAACCAATATAAACATGACTCGCAAACAGGAGCTGTTAACGTTCCCATCTATAACACATCAACATTTCACCAATTTGATGTAGATACGTTCGGGAAATATGATTATAGCCGATCTGGTAATCCAACGCGTGAAGCTCTTGAAGATATCATTGCTTTATTAGAAGGCGGAACAAAAGGATTTGCCTTCGCATCGGGAATTGCAGCGATTTCTACTGCATTCCTCCTTCTTTCACAAGGTGATCACGTACTCATTTCAGAAGACGTATATGGAGGCACTTATCGAATTATAACTGAAGTTCTCTCCCGTTACGGTGTTTCACATACATTTGTTGATATGACCAATTTAGAAGAAATAAAGCAAAACATTAAGCCAAATACAAAACTCTTTTATGTGGAAACACCTTCTAATCCACTTTTAAAAGTGACAGATATTCGTGCTGTTTCTAAACTTGCAAAATCTATTAATGCCCTTACTTTTGTTGATAATACATTTTTGACACCACTATTCCAGAAACCACTTGATCTTGGTGCCGACGTCGTTCTTCATAGTGCCACAAAATTTATTGCTGGTCATAGTGATGTTACTGCCGGATTAGCAGTTGTAAAAGATGCCGAACTCGCCCAAAAACTTGGATTTTTACAAAATGCATTCGGCGCTATTTTAGGTCCTCAAGATTGTTCTCTCGTGCTTCGCGGCCTAAAAACATTGCATGTACGTCTTGAACATTCAGCTGCTAACGCCAATAAAATTGCGCACTATTTACAAGAGCACACTAAAGTTCAAAATGTCTATTATCCTGGTTTACAAACACATCTTGGATTTGATATTCAACAATCTCAAGCTACATCAGCCGGAGCTGTCCTATCTTTCACTTTACAATCAGAAGACGCACTCCGCCAATTTTTATCAAAAGTAAAATTACCTGTCTTTGCCGTTAGTTTAGGAGCTGTCGAATCGATTCTTTCCTACCCAGCTAAAATGTCACATGCAGCACTATCGCAAGAAGCTCGTGATGAAAGAGGGATTTCTAATTCATTACTTCGATTATCCGTCGGCCTTGAAAATGTTGACGATTTAATATCCGATTTTGAAAATGCCCTTTCTTATGTAGAAGAACCTGTAAATGCATAGAGAAAAAAGAAGATATGAAATTAAATTTTCATATCTTCTTTTTATGCTGTTGCGTATATTTTACTTTTCGTATAGTTCATAAAAAAACGAAAGAGAACCATCTATTTCCAAGTAATAAATTAATTGATATATTAAGAAGTAAAAAAAGGGGCAAAAATAATGGATACTTGTGCAGATGTTTTAATCGTTATCGATCTACAAAATGGAGTATGTTATAGCGAAGAACATTTATTTGATTTACAAAACTTACTTACAAAAGTAAATAACAGAATTTCTTCATACAGAAAAGCAAATAAACCAATTCTTTTCGTTCAACATTGTGATGATGATTTAGTACCCGAAAAAGAGCTTTGGGCTATTCATGCTGATTTAGATGTTCAAGAACAAGATTTTTTTGTAAGAAAGACACATGCCAATTCATTTTATAAGACAAACTTAAAAGAGGTTTTAGATCGATTATCTGTACATCGTATTGAATTTTGTGGTGCCCAAACAGATTACTGTATGGATGCTACGATTAAATTCGCTCATGGACTAGGATACGAAAACTTCATGGTACAGAAAGCAACCTCTACGTTAAATAATCCATTTATGTCTGCAAAAGATACAATTGATTTTTATGAAAATATATGGAATCACAGATTTTTACAGTTGATACAAGGTGAACGCTAGAATATATAACTAATGTCTTGGTAATTCTAAAATTTATCAGCTATATTCAAACATTTCGTTTTCACCATAACGAAGCTGACTACGTTCAGCTTCTTTTCTTATAACCTGTTTTATATTCTATATATAACATTATAATTCCTTTGTCATATTATTTTAAAAATTTTGTATATTCATTTGAAAGAATAAGAAATTCATGATAAAATTGTGTTACAAATATATCTATATCTTTCAATTTTTAAAACGCATCGAAATTTTCACCCAAAAATGTCATTTTACAAAACCGTGCTAATTTATCTACTTTATTTACATCAGGGTCTCTTTTCTTACAATTTCTTTACTTTAGGACTTTTTTTCTGCAACAACTGTTTTCTTTTCTTTAATTTTTTGGTATGTATAGTATGGTATAACAGCTCACACGGAGGTGGAAAAGAACATGTTAGAAACCTTTCAAAAAGAAATAGAACTATATGAAAGCAATGCAGAATTATTGAAAGTACTTGCTCATCCTGTTCGCTTATGTATTGTAAAAGGATTAATTGAACGTGGTCCAAGCAACGTTTCTACAATGTACACTGGCTTAAACATGCCACAATCTACAATTTCACAGCATTTAGCAAAGTTAAAAAGTGCTAAAATCGTTTCAAGTGAAAGAAAAGGATTGGAAATTTATTACAAAGTAGAAAACGAGACAATTATTCAACTCGTTCGCGTATTATTGGGTTAGGGACTCATAAACAGAGAAAAAGGGCGTATTCTATATTTTTTATCTCATATCTTTAATATAAATATATATCATGAGAGGAAATATATGATGCTACATAAGTCGTATTAAAAAACAAGACACAGAAATATGCTGTGTCTTGTTTTTTTTATATTTTCAAATACCGTTCCAAGCGTAACTGTTGCATATGTTTCGTATGTATAACAACATCAAATGCACTCCCTAATCCTCCGCTCAAAATCATAGAACGAACTGCACGATTTTGTTTTTGAGTTTCAGAAAAAGGATTTCTATCTTGGTGACCCGTAAGCTGATCTAATATTCCTGCTGCTAACAAAAATTCAGACTGCTTCTTATGCCATACTGTATTCATGCCTTGCAAGCTAAACATCTCTTTCAGTTCGTCCCAATGAATATGAGTAGTAAGATCCATTTCACCTGGATGTGCTAAAGGATTACGGATTAGCTTATGCTCGTAATACCCTCGTAAACTTCCTTCTTGATGTGCAGGATGCATCCATTCTTCTTTTGTATATCCATAATCAACTGTAATACATATACCTTTTTGAAACCATTTCGCAATTTCTTTTATATATTCTTCCATCGCAATTGGCACTTCAAAACGTTGACCTTCTGCAAGATGAATATTATATTTCAATAAGTATCGACCGATGCTTTTATGTAACGGCCTCCATACTTCTGAAAGTTTCCCTTCCTCCGTGTACGTAACACGTACCTCATACAACATTCCATTTCTCTTCTCAATTACTTCAACAGGAAATGCATCAAATAACTCATTCGAAAAAAGAATCCCATCGAACGATTCTCCCATTTCACTATGCGACGTATAATACGACACATTTGAAAACGAACAAAGATTTTTCTGCTGCAAGTTTCTATGAAAAGGGCTCATTTCGATCATTGAATAACTTAAATCAATAAAGGTTTCTGGAGATAATTGCTTCCATTCTTTTAAAACATCATAGGCAAACCTTCCTGTTCCCCCACCAATCTCACAAATATTCGGAGCAACTTCACCATTTTCAACAAGACGAATAAAAAACTTAGCAAAGGTTTTTGCAAAAACAGAGGATACATTGCTACTTGTAAAAAAATCCCCTTGCCTTCCAATTTTTTCACGTTCTTTCATATAATAGCCATGCCCCTCTGTATACAATACAAGGTTCATATACGTACTATACGAAATTGAATAATCCTTCTCTTTCCCCATCCGTTCTTTTAAAATGAGCTCCATCCCCATCATGACTCCTTACTGTAAAAATGGATTATTTTCTTTTTCAAAACCAATGCTTGTTTCTGGACCATGTCCACATAGCACCGCTGTTTCATCTGGTAATACAAATAATTTTCCTTCAATACTTCCAATCAATTCAGCAAAACTTCCACCAGGTAAATCTGTTCTTCCGATGCTCATTTGGAACAATACATCTCCAGAAAATACAGCATTCGCCTCTTTAGAGTAATAAGAAATACTGCCCGGAGAATGTCCTGGCGTCTCAAAAATCTCAAAATTAAATGAACCAATTGCTAGTGCACCTTCTGCATCAATAATATTATCTGCTGGTTTTGCTGTAATGCTGCGATTCATCATAAAAATTTGAGAGCCATTTACAGTTGCATCGCCTAACCAATCTGCTTCTTCTTTATGTACGTACACAGGAATATGAAAAGCGTCTCTTACCGCATCAACAGCGCCAATATGATCGAAGTGAGCATGTGTTAATAAAACAGCCAGTGGCTTTAATTGTTCTTCTTGTAAATATGTAACGAGCTTCTCTCCTTCGTGACCAGGATCAAAGATAATACACTCATGTTGATCATTCGTTAAAATATAAGCATTCGTTTGTAATGGGCCTAACGGCATTTGTATCCATTTCATATGAAAATCTCCTCCAATTATTAAACTTACTTTCAATGATACAACATTTTTTTCTCTTAGGAAAAGAAAGGATGCTATCTCGACAATCATTTTTAAAACATGTACAATATAAAAGAGTAAATTTTCCAAAAACTCATATTGAAGAATGGGTAGACAGAGGAGGATATTGTATGGGCCTTGTTATTATTTTTGCGTTAGTCACTCTGTTAGCTGTATTTGCTACACTTAGAACACTTCGTGAAAAGAACTTTTTCGCAGGTGGCTTTGCAATTGCAACTGTACTCGTTTTCGGATGGTTTACGATCATGACTGTTCTATATAACGGGTACCCACCAGCAGCTTAATTCATTAACATCTTATTCTTCATCAAGATTTCACACAAAAAGAGGAAGGGTTTCCCCTTCCTCTTTTCATATTTCACAACTTATACCATCTTCGCTTCGTATTTGTGCTTTTTTACAAGCCAAGCTCCTCCGATAACACCTGCATCATTACCAAGTATTGCAATCGCTAACTTCGTGCTCTTTACAGCACGTGAAAAAGCATATTGCTCGAAATAGCGTTGAATTGGCTCTAATAGTGCATCTCCAGCTTTAGACACACCGCCACCAATAACAATCTTCTCTGGGTTCAACGTACTAGCAAGGTTCGCTACAGCTAATCCTAAATAAGAAGCTACTTTTTCTACTACTTCGCTTGCTAGCTCGTCACCTTGTCCAAGTGCTTCAAACACATCTTTTGATGTAATGCGCCCTTCTTCGGCTAACATAGAACGTAGCATACTCTCTTTATCAGTCTCTTGTATTTTTTGCATAGCAACACGCACAATACCTGTTGCAGATGCTACTGTTTCTAGGCAACCAAACTTCCCGCAATTACATGGGAAAGCATTTTCTGTAACGACTGTAATGTGTCCAATCTCACCAGCAGCACCGCTTACGCCGTGTACAATCTCACCATTGGCAATTACACCGCCGCCAACACCAGTGCCAAGTGTCATACAAATTAAATCTTTTGCTCCTTCACCAGCACCTTTCCACATTTCACCAAGCGCTGCTAAGTTTGCATCATTATCAATAACAACAGGTAATCCTGTTTCTACTTCTAATAAATCTTTTAACGGATAGTTTTTCCATCCTAAGTTAACCGCTTCGTAAATCATTCCAGATGCCACGTGTACAGGACCAGGAGCTCCCATACCAATACCGATTAACTTGCTTTTCAATTCGCCTAACTCTTCTAACTTTTTATCAATAGCTTTCGCTACATCAAGCGTAATATGTTTTCCTTGCTCATTTGTATTCGTAGGGATTTCCCACTTATGTAAAATTTCACCGTACACATTAATAAATGCTAATTTAATCGTTGTACCACCAAGGTCAACACCAACTAACCATTTCTCTTCCATGTTGCTTACCTACCTTTATCTAATTCTTATTTAGCTCTTTTTGAATTTCTTGCTTCAATAAAAATAAAGCTGTTTGATAGTCTTGTGGATCGATTAGCTGTGATTGATTTAATTCACGCAATTCATCTTGCATTAATTGTAAATCTGCAATTCGATCACCCGTATAAATAATCGTACCAAATTTCTTTAGCAATTGCTGAATATCATAAATAGATACCATTTCATCACCCTCTATGCTCACTTACTATAAAAAATTATAATAAGAAAACGTTCACATATTTTATTATAATCAAGAAGAAAAAGTCTCGTCAATTTTTATTTGTCTATACAAGCCCATTTTTAACCATTGTTCCTTTTTCTGTAATAATTTTTTCTACATTTTTATCAAACGGCTCTACTGGAATATGTTCCACCATTTGAAAACTATAAGCTAATGATAGCGTTTTCCCTTTATAATGCACGAGATAACGATCATAATAGCCACCGCCATATCCAATCCGTTCTCCTCGCCCTGTATAAGCTACGCCCGGCACGATTTGAAGATCAATTTCATCTGCACCAACTTCTTCCGTAAGCGCTGGAATTGGTTCACGTAAATTCATATACACTGTTTCTAATTGATCAAAATTACTAATTTGTCGGAAGGACATTGTTCGTGTTCCTTTATTACACTTCGGAACAACAACGTTCTTTCCCTCTTCCCAAGCTTTTTCGATAATAGGATATGTATTCACTTCATTTTCCATTGAGAGAGTGATTCCGATTGTTTTAGCTTCAACCCACTCTTTTTGCGCATACAACGAAAATGCAATTTGCTCTGATAAAGTTGTATACCGTTCTTCTGATAAAGAATTCATGTGCTCTATTATTTGTTTACGTAAACGTAGTTTCTCTTCTCTCACACATTTTCCTCCTCACAGTGATACTTGTCTCTACGATGATAGTGTATCACTTTTAACAGAGGAATCGAATAAAAAAAGAAACAGTAGGAAAATATTCCTACTGCTTACTTTGTTTCACGGTGTAACGTAGACTTCTTGTCACGCTTGCAATACTTTTTAAGCTCGATACGCTCAGCGTTGTTACGTTTGTTTTTCTTTGAGATATAGTTACGATCTCCGCATTCTGTACATGCTAGAGTAATATTCACACGCATTCTTATTTCCCTCCAGTACTAATAACTTAAATCAGACTATACTATAATACCACTTTTAAAATAAAAATTCTACACCTTTTGATATTGTCTAATTTTTTCTATAAGATTTTTCATGTTTTCCCTTGCTATTACTGGGTTTCTAGCATGCGAATACACTAAAAATTTCGGTTGTTTTGTGTCGGAAACGATATAAGACCACTCTTTTTCGGTATATTTGAACTGTACTCCTTCAAATATACCTTCTTCTTTTCTTTCCATATCAGCTAATAATTTCCTCATTACTTTCCCTTTTTCATTCCATGAACATACAACTTCATCACACAGTAAGTAAAGTGGGGGCGATTGTTCTACTATGCTGAGAAATGTTTTTCCCTGCAATGCTATTAGCTCAAATAATTTTCCTATTCGATATAAAATATCTCTCTTCCATCTCGCTTGAAATGACTTCTTTTCATCCTGCGTATAAAATAGAAGGTAACATTCTCCTAATTTCAAAGACATTGGGTAAATATTTCCTGTCGATTCGAGCAATAAATCTGGAATATCTACCTCCTCAAAATCTGTACCTTGGTAAATATTACTATGATTATCATATAACTCGAAATAATTTCCTTGCTCCGAAAACATAAGTGCCATATTTGCTTTACTTGATTTCATCAAGGCTTTCACATGATCCTTTTGTTCACCTGCATAAATCCATGTAACTGTGCATCCGAGCCTTTGCAAAAAGAGCATAATTAAATGTTGTAACATATCATTTCTTTTATTAATAAGAAGATGAAACTTCTGTTTTTGTATTTTTTCAATATCAATGCGTTCTAATACAGCCTCTATATAATCATGTAAAGAAACGTGGACTAGCTTATTCCGTCCCATTTCCTTCTCACATACGTAATAAAACGACTCAGACATATATACTTGTTCTATCGCTTTTTGCTGCTTATACGTTAATTGTACCCCATCCTTACCATACAACTTTATTACAACCTCTTTTTCATTTTCCACTTGAATGAAAACCCCACCTGCACATTGCAAATCCTGAATACTATACTGAAAAAGCGACTCGTTCATTTCTTTGCATTCCATCGTATGAACCCCGATACCATGAATCGCATGAAGAAAGAGATTTTTATAAGAAGTCGTTTCTATATGTTCTTGACTCCCGATTAATATACTTTCTCCTTTAGCAAAAAGAGATCCATACGCCATCGCAACCTTCACAATAAATTGAGGAGTGATCTCAACATTACCTCTTCCTACAATGCGGCTTTTTTGCAACCACCCTGCACTTTTTTCACTTTCTTGAACACCAGCCGACCCTACTACCGAATAGCTGTCAATCGCCTTATATGGCCATAGTTTTCCCTTTTGCTTAATTACAGTACTTTTCCCTATATGACAATGATCCGCTACAATGCTTTTTTGAAACAGTGTAACGTCATCTTCCACCATTGTATGCTCTCCTATTATCGTTTCTAATAGCTCGCAATACTGCCCAATGTGCGCATTTGCAAAAACAATACTTTTTTGAAGATGAGAATAACTTGAAACAATACTATTTTTCCCGATAATAGAGTACGGCTCAATTACAGCCCCAGCACCAATCTTTGCTCCTTCTCCAATAAAAGAAGGGCCATGAATTTTCGTTCCTTTTCCAATCGCCACACCTTCCCCCATCCATACCATCGGCAATACTTCCGTATAAGGAATAGGTACTTGCAATTTTTTCGTTAACAAATCAAATTGTGCTTGTCGATATTGATCAAATGTACCAATATCTAACCAATAGCCTTCTGACAAATATGCAAATAACGCGTTCTTATTTGCCAATAATGGAAACACATCTTGACTGAAATCAAAAAATTCTCGGGGCGGTATATAAGAAAAAATTTCTGGCTCCATAATATATATACCTGTATTCACAATATTAGAGACTACTTCATTCCAGCTCGGTTTTTCTATATATCGTGTAACCTCTTGTTCTTTGCTCATTACAACTAAACCGAATGAGAGTGGATTTTCTACTTCCTTTACAAACATAGTTACCATTCTTTTCTTTTGCTCATGAAACGTAATTCCTTCTGATAATTGAAAATCAGTTAACGCATCCCCGCTTATCACAACAAACGTTTCATCTAAAAATGTTTCCGCTTGTTTAATACTCCCTGCGGTTCCAAGCGGTGGAGAGTCTTCAAAGTAGTACAAATTAACGCCCCATTTGCTACCGTCACCAAAATATTGCTTAATGGCTGTGCTCATATACTGAACAGTAATTGCAATTTCACGAATACCATGCTGACGTAATAATTCAATATTGTATTCCAAAACTGGCTTTTCTAATAATGGCAACATCGGCTTTGGAGTATTACATGTTAATGGTCTAAGGCGTCGTCCTTTTCCTCCAGCTAAAATAACCCCCTTCATATACTTCAGCCTCCACTTATATAATGTTCAGTAACTTCATATACGATATGTATATTATCTACCCCGCATTAACTAGCAGTATAAAATGAAACTTTAATTAGTAGGGATTTTGCTGCATCTCCCACTGATTATTAACCCTGACCACTCAGGCTTTTACAGGCAGTAAAACTCCCTATATACATGTACCTTTTAAACACCTAATAGGAAAGCGCTTACTATTAATTAGGTAAAATATTACTTATGAAATGAATAACATATATGCCCTATTTTTTCCATTATATTATGATACATCTTATCATCATAAACTAAAGGAAACAACGAGCTTTTTTTGTCATGTTTTGACTAAAAAAAGCAGGTGATGTTTCACCTGCTTTTTTTCTTTATTCATTTAATAAGTAATGCTTTCCTTTTACTAAATAAAAAACATTTTCAGCAATATTTGTAATATGATCTGCTACACGCTCGATATATCTCGCCACAAAGGATAATTGTGTAATTTGTGTAATCGCTTCTGGTTGTTCTGGAACTGAAGATATAAATTCACGAATCGCTTTCCCATATATTTCATCAACTGAATCATCCATTTCAGCAATTTGTTTCGCAAAAGTTAAATTTTCTTGCTCATATGCTTCCAATGCTAACTGTAACATCTTATCTGCAATTGCAAACATTTCATCAAGATTGTGCAAACTAACAACCACTTCTTTTTCCCCAAGACGAATTGTTGATTTCGCAATATTAACGGCATGATCTGCAATACGCTCTAAATCTGTCGCTGTTTTAATTGAAATGAAAATCCTTCTTAAATCACTTGCTACAGGTTGCTGCTTCGTAATAAGCATAAGCGCAAGATCATTTATTTCCTCTTCTAAATTATCCATACGATAATCACCATCTATTACCTCTAACGCTTTCTCTACATCCCTTTTATGAAGACCTTCCATAGCAAGCAATAAAGCCTCCCTCGCTAGCTCTCCAAGCTCAATCACCTTTTGCTGTAACGTTTTTAAATCACACTGAAACTGTTCTCTTACCATCGTTTCTTCCCCCTCAATATTATGTGCCATTATATATATAAATCTCCTATTTTAAGGCCTCTTCTCTCTGTAATCAGCCTTAAAATAGGAGAAGTATTCCTTCTCAGCAAAATAAGAAATACCCTCTGTTAAGAGGGTATTTGCTCTTAGCCTTGCAACGACATCAACCAAATCGGCCTGTAATATAATCTTCTGTACGCTTATCTGAAGGTGTCGTAAATAATTTATTTGTATCTGTATACTCCACAACTTCTCCACTTAAGAAGAAAGCAGTTTTGTCTGAAATACGTGCTGCTTGTTGCATATTATGCGTTACGATAACAATACTAAAGTCTTTCTTTAACTCTTGAATTAATTCTTCTACTTTTAATGTTGAAATTGGATCTAGTGCCGATGTTGGCTCATCCATTAAAATAACGTCTGGTTCAATTGCTAAACAACGTGCGATACATAGACGCTGTTGCTGTCCACCAGATAAACCGTATGCATTATCATGCAAACGATCTTTTAACTCATCCCAAATCGCTGCTCCACGTAAACTTTTTTCAACAATCTCATCCAATGTTTTCTTATCACGAATACCATGAATTTTCGGTCCATATGCTACATTTTCATAAATAGATTTTGGAAATGGATTTGGCTTTTGGAACACCATTCCCACATGAGTTCTTAATTCTTCAACTGGGTATGATTTATCAAATATATTGCGTTCTCTATATTCAATTACACCTGTAGTTCGCACGATCGGTACTAACTCTACCATACGATTTAATGTTTTTAAGTACGTTGATTTACCACAACCACTTGGCCCGATAATTGCTGTCACTTCATTCTCATGAATGCTTAAGTTAATATCCTTTAAAGCGTGGTCTTCTCCGTACCATAAATTTAAGTTTTTCGTATCAAATACTACTTTCTTTGGTGCAGTCTCGATTTTCTCCTCGTTTTTCACCTGTACATTTACTACTGTTGCTACCATTTGAATTCCCCTTTCATCCATTTCCAACTTATTTTCGATTTCGTAACCATAAGACAAATATATTAATAAAGAGCAACAAACCTAACAAAACAATCATTCCAGCAGCTGCTACATACTGAAATTCTTCTTGCGGCCTACTCATCCAATTAAAAATTTGAATTGGTAAAACTGTAAATCTATCAAACATACTAAATGGAACATAATTTGCAAATGCAAGTGCCCCGATAACTAATAACGGTGCCGCTTCTCCAATCGCTCTTGATATCGCTAACGTACAACCCGTTATAATTCCTGGGAAAGCATATGGCAATACAATTTGATACATCGTTTGCCACTTCGTAGCACCTAATCCGTAAGAAGCTTCTAATAATGAACTTGGCACAGATCGTATCGCTTCTTGACTCGCTACAACAACTGTCGGTAAAACGAGTAAACTCATCGTCAGTGCCGCCGCAATAATACTCTCACCTAAATGAAGAGCATATACAAAAATAGTTAAGCCGAGTAATCCAAATACAACGGAAGGTACTCCTGCTAACGTTTGATTATTAATTTCTATTACCTTTTTAAATATAGATTCCTTCGCATATTGCTCTAAATAAAGAGCAGTTCCGACCCCAAATATAAAGGAGACTGGTATAACAATACTCATAAATAATATTGTTCCTGACAAAGCTGCAGCAATCCCAGCTTCTTTCGGATTACGCGAAGCGAAGTTTATAAAGAAATCTAACGAAAGGTAACTTATACCTTTTTCAAAAATTTGAAAAAGTAAAATAAGCAGTATTACTATTGAAAATAAAATTGCTATATAAAATATCAATTTGTAAACTCGGTCTTTTAAAAAGCGTGATGCCATATTCTCTTGTATTTTTTTATGATTCAACATTCGCATATTATGTCACCCTCCTAAAGCGGCGCATAATAGACTGCGAAATGATGTTCATGATAAAAGTAAATAAGAATAAAGTTGCGCCTACAGCATACATGCTGTAATAAGTAATTGTTCCATGTGGAGCATCACCTAAACTCACTTGCACAATATAGGCTGTTAGCGTTTGAATAGAGTGTGTCGGATCGAGTGATACATTCGGTGTGGATCCCGCTGCAATTACAACGATCATCGTTTCACCAATTGCTCTGGAAGCAGCTAATATGATTGCTGCCATAATTCCTGTAAAAGCCGAAGGAAACACGACTTGTTTTACCATCTCAAACCGAGTTGCTCCAAGTGCTAACGAAGCTTCTTTCGTTCCTTTCGCTACAGCTCTCATCGCGTCTTCAGATAGAGACGCAATTGTAGGTATCATCATAAAGCCAATAACAATACCTGGACTGATCGCATTAAAAAACTGTAAATCTGGTATAATCCGTTGTAAAAGCGGTGTGACAACTGTTAATGCAAAAAAACCATATACAATTGTCGGAATACCTGCTAATAGTTCTAACATCGGTTTTAATACTTTCCTTGCACCGTTTGAAGCATATTCACTTAAAAATACGGCACACGCTAAGCCGATAGGAATTGCTACGAGCATGGCAATTGCTGTTACAAGGAACGTTCCACATATAAGTGGTAATATACCGAATTTAGGATCTTCAAAAAAAGGTAACCATTCTTTTCCCGTCAAAAAGGAGAGTAATGGTATTTTTTGAAAAAACATTAATGTTTCATTTGCCAATGTAAAAATAATTCCAAGTGTCGTCACAATAGACACGCTAGCAATTATTTTTAGTAATAATGGAACGATTCGATTGATTCGCTGCGTTTTTTTTCTTTGTTTTGTATTTCTTTCAATCAAATGTTGTACAGAAAATGTGATTTGACTTTTGTCATTATGAGCCAAAGATGAAAACCCCTTTCCACCCTGACATTACCTTTTTATTTCTGTTAACATCCGCAGCTGTTCATTGTATTTTTCTTTTGGTAATTTTACATATCCAACCTCTTCAGCAAGATTACCTACATGCTGAATCATAAACTCAATATAATTTGCTACATTCATTTTATTTCGGATAGATGCATCATTCACATAAGCAAATAGCGGCCTAGATAATGGCTTATACTTACCTGATTGAATGGTATCTTTCGTCGGAAGTACACCATTCACTTTTATTGCTCTCACCTTATCTCGATTGGCCATATAATAAGCATATCCTACAAAAGCAATGGCATTTTTATCATTCATTACCCCTTGCATAATAACTTGATCATCTTCAGACAAAGAGACTTTTTTTACAATGCGACTATTTTGTAAGATGACATTTTGAAAATAATCAAACGTACCAGAGTCTACACCTGGCGCATAAAACTTCACCTGTTCACGTGGCCATGATGAATGAATTTGTGACCATCGCTTTTCGCTTCCATCTTCACTCCATAATAGACGTAACTCGTCTACCGTCGTATTGTCTACCCAAGTATTTTGGCGACTCACAACGATCGTAAGGCCATCGTAAGCGACTTCAAACGGTGTAAACTGAATGGAGTTTTTCTTCATTTCATTTTCTTCCACTTGTTTCATTGATCTCGAAGCATTATTTATATCTACTTCTCCTTTACTGAAACGATTAAATCCTCCTCCTGTTCCAGAAACACTGATGGAAATTTTCACGTTTGGATGCACCTTTGTATATTCCTCTGCTACCGCTTCTATAATAGGAAAAACTGTTGAGGATCCATCAACTCTCACTTCTCCCATTTCATTCACAGCAAATGCAGTAGACGTGCCAACATAAAGGAAACATGTCGACAGTATGAAAACTTTAATCGATGCACTTATCCATTTCACGTGTTCTTCCTCCTAGAAGTAACCGGAAATAACAGGATTACAGATATAAGAATACTGCTAAACTATTAATTCGGTTTTAATTGTTTGTAAAAGTTTTGTAAAGTTCCACAAGAATCAACATTAAGTAAAAATTTAATCCGTAGCCATTGTTCATCTTCACTGATGATTGGTCCATAAAACCGTTATCCTCCAGAAAGATGTACAAGTATCAATTATGAGGCCCTTGATTTTCCGATTTGATATGCTTGTCCACTTTATTAAAACGTATGCGTGAACCATAAAAAAAAGCACACTATCTTTTCAGATAGTGTGCTTTTTTACAACTTTTTTATTCATCATCTTGCTTTTTATTTTTATTTTTCTTATCTATTTCCTCTTGTGTAGCTTCGCCATTTTCTACTTTTTTCAAATCAAAGTATGCATCCATAATGTCACGGCTAATATATCCGTTAATACCTGATTTATCATCTACCCAAGGTACAACAACAGAAAATGCTACTTCAGGGTCTTCAAGTGGCGCATAACCTACTAATGTTAAGTTATATGTTTCTTTACGCTCACCGTTTGCTTTTCTACCAATCTCTTTATCTCCGCCATACACAGTTTGAGCTGTACCTGTTTTACCAGCAGCTTTATATGGTGCACCTGCAAAGTATTTCGTAGCTGTACCACCAGAATCGTTAAATACTTGTCTAAATCCTTCCTGAACACGTTTAATTTGTGATTCAGGCATATCAATACGGTTTAGTACTTTCGGTTCCATTGAATGAACAACTTTTCCAGTTTCTTCTGGTTTCACTGCCGGTTGACTAATTTCCTTTACAACTTGTGGCTGCATACGATAACCACCATTTGCAATTGTCGAAACATACTGTGCTAATTGAAGTGGTGTATACGTGTCATACTGTCCAATTGATAAATCTAATAGGAAACCTGGCTGATTTCCTTTACCTGTTTGACCCGCAGATTCATTCGGTAAATCAATACCTGTTTTTACGCCAAGTCCAAACTGTCCGAAATAATAACGCATCGTATCAAATGCTTTTTGTGGTATATCTAACGTACCACCTCTCACATATTGAACGCCTGCGAGATTCATCGCTGTTTTAAACATATATACGTTAGAAGACATTTTTAATGCTGTCAAATCATTAATATATCCCATCGTCTTCCACGAAGCTTTTTGTGGTGTTCCCTTTAATCTGATTGGTTCATCCAGCTGAACTGAACCTGGTTGAATCGCACCTGTTTGGTATCCAGTAAGTACTGTCGCACCTTTTACAGTCGATCCCATCGGATAAGAGCTTGTCATCGTTCCTAATGCGAAATCTTGCACTTTCGTTTCGCCATTTTCTTCCACTAACTGTTTCCCTGCCATAGATAAAACTTCACCATTTTTTGGATTCATCATTACAACGAATGCACGATCTAAAAGAGGTTGTCCCCCTTTATATCTCAATAAATTTTTAGTGATAATTTCTTCTACACGCTTTTGTAATTCCATATCAATTGTTAAATTCAGATTGTTACCACTTTGCCCTTTTGATACATTAATCGTTTCTAAAATATTACCGTTTTTATCTGTAATATTTTTCACTTCTGCTTTATTACCGTGCAAACTATCTTCATATTGCTGCTCTAGATAACTTTTTCCTACGCGGTCATTTCGATTATAATCACGAACAAGATAGTAATCTAGTCTTTCTCTAGGTAAACCTTCATCAGAAGTTGTTACACCACCAAGTACACTTCGGAACAAATCACCATCATATGCATATTTTCGTTCCCAATCGACACTCGTATCTACTCCCGACAATTCCGCTAAATTTTCACTAATAATCGCATATTCTACTTCTGTAGCATCCTTTTTAATGACTTGTGGCGTCATTGCATATCCGCCATCCATTTTGCTTTTAATCGCTAGTACTTCTAAATCTTTTGCGGATAATTGATTCATTTCCTCTTCTGTCACACGATTTCGTTGACGCTCATCTAACTCTTTATCGTCAATTTTTTTATCTTTTAACTCTTGACGATCTTTATTTGTAATTTTTTCTTTCGCTTCCTCTTTATGCATAGCAAGCCAATAATCTTTTTTATCGCGATCTGTTAATTTATCTGTCGGTACTTCAATCAAATCTGCTAGCTTTTTCGCTGTTTCTAAGCGAGCCTCTGCAGTTGATCCTTTCATTTTTGTAAATGTAATCGTACGTACAGCTGCATTATCTACTACAGCTCGTCCATAACGGTCAAATATTTTCCCACGTGGTACAGGATTACTTATCGTCGAGTTCTCTTTCCTCTCCACTTCATTCTTATATTCCTCACCGCGAACAATTTGTACATATCCAAGCCTTACAATAACCGCGGAGAACAATAAAAACACGCAGAAAAACAGCACGTTTAACCGAAAAGGAACGTGAGTCTTTTTCTTTTGTTGTTTCTGCTTCTTGCTCATACAAACCCCCTCTACCAACAGCTATGTAATGTGAAAGGGACACCTTCATACAGGTGTCCTCACTGCTGTCTTACATCTTTTTCTATTCTAGCATAAAACAACCGAGAAGTTAACCTTCTGGTTCTGTTTGGTTCTGCGCAGTCGCTTGCGTTACAACACTTGTTTTACTCGCATTTCCCTCATCATATTTGACATTTTTAACTGCAAAATAGATAAGAAAATGTCCTGCGCCTAAAATACATAATAAGTAAGGTAAACTTTTTTCAGGCGGAAAGAATAGTACAGCACATAAAAAACTTAAAATCGAGCAAATTCTTCCTGCATTTAACCATAATTCCCGGACAACTACATACTCTACACGCCACTCTCTCGCATTTTTCGCTCTGCCAATTACATCATATGTCATGGACCCGTACGGAACGAGCAAAATAGGGTATGCAATCGCAATACACGCTGCATAAATAAGTAATTTTGCGTATGTAACGTTGAATATAACTAAAAATACGACAGCATATAAAATAATGCCTCCAAGCAAAATTGCTTTTTTTCGCCATTCTTTCTTTAACATACGAGTAACTAAATAGTAACACACAAATGATACAGCCGAATTTACTAAGCTATACTTCCCTAATGCGAGTTCGCTATCAGTTGCTAAATACACGTACACGGAAATCACAAAAATAAACGTTCCCTCTCTCAGCCCTTGGAAAAAATGAGCACGTGTAATTCTTCCCCAATTTTTATCAATCTGCCGCTCTTTCAATACTTGTACAATTTCATACCGTCCTTCACATTCTCTCTTAGATACAAAAAAGCTTAAAATGACAGCAATTGCAAATAACAGTAACGAAAGAAAGAATATGACTGTATAGCCACTCCATTTTTCCATACGTGAAATTGTGTATCCAGCGGCTATCGGTCCAATCATGCCAGAGAAGGATGTAAGAAGCCCAAGAAACCCATTAAAGAAATCTCTTGTTTCTGGTTCTGTAATCTCAAATGTTAATAAGTTAAACGCGAGCCAGTAAAAACCATATCCGACTCCTAAAAGAGCCCCCATTAATAAAATATAGTGAGAAGCGCTTTTTCCCGCTACTAAAACAACGATAAAAAAAATTGCTAACGTGCCTACGCCTATTCGTAACAAGATTGAGCGATCAATACGTTTCGCTAATTTCCCACCTATAAGAAATGTGAGAGGCTGTAATACAACGCTGGCCAAATTATACAAGCCAAGATTCACATAATTTTGTGTTTGTTTCCATAAATAAATGTTAACAAACGTATTCGATAAAGAAATTGCGAGCGTGTATAAACCTCCAATAAGGAGCAATAACACTAAATCCCGATTTACTTCAACGTCACCAATTATATGTTTCAACTTCATACACAACTCTCCTTTACTTCATGTTCTAGTCTTCCAAAGACAAGCCCAATTATGTAAAAGGAAAGCATAGAAAAAAGCTAGGAGCATTCTCCTAGCTTTTTTCTATCGTTATGACAATTATTTAGCTTCTTGGTAACGTTTTTCAGCAGCGTTCCAATCTACAACGTTCCAGAATGCACCGATGTAGTCCGGACGACGGTTTTGGTAATTTAGGTAGTAAGCATGTTCCCAAACATCTAAACCAACAACTGGAGTTTTACCTTCAGTTAGAGGAGAATCTTGGTTTGGCGTGCTTGTTACTTCTAACTCACCATTGTTTACTACTAACCAAGCCCAACCAGAACCGAAACGAGTTGCGCCAGCTTTTGCGAATTCTTCTTTGAATGCATCGAAGCTACCGAATTTCGCTTCAATTGCAGTTGCAAGTTCGCCTACTGGTTGTCCGCCGCCGTTTGGAGATAAGATTGTCCAGAAGAATGTATGGTTAGCATGTCCGCCACCATTGTTACGTACTGCTGTACGGATTGCTTCTGGTACTTCGTTTAAGTTTGCAACTAATTCTTCTACGCTTTTGTCAGCTAATTCTGCATGACCTTCTAAAGCAGCGTTTAAGTTTGTAATGTACGTGTTATGGTGTTTTGTATGATGGATGTTCATTGTTTCTTTGTCAAAGTGAGGCTCTAAAGCATCATACGCATAAGGTAAATTTGGTAATTCGTGTTTTGCCATTGTTATATTCCTCCCAGTTTATGTATTGCCACTTAAGTGACATACAACTTCATTCTACCCTAATTGCCATAGGGTGCAAACAAATAAATCACATTGTCTTGCTATCATTAACGTAGCAAAATTCCCACTTCTTTTCAATTAAAATGCTCATATATTCCGTAAAAAAAGCTCCCTTCTACAAGGAAGCTTCCTACTGACGTAATAAACATGTGAAATGGATATGGACCCTGTAGGACTCGAACCTACGACCGGACGGTTATGAGCCGTCTGCTCTAACCAGCTGAGCTAAGGGTCCACAATTATGTATGTAACAACATATCAAATAAAGGAATTCCTATCGGATATATCCTTTAAGAAATGTAAGATAAATTTACCATATGGAAAAGAAAAGTGTCAATTGTATTTTTCTCATTTAAAAGAAGAAAATTAATAAAAAGAAATTTAGTTATCTCCACTATATGTAAATATAATATATCTTGAGATTCTCTAGATTCCTACGTTACAATGATTTTATACATACACAAAGGAAGTGAATCTATGTCCATATTTACCCAATTAGCAAAAAGCGTATATTCGCCTAAAGATATGGCGCTATTCCGTTTTCAAAAAATCGGAAAAACCATTTTGTATATTATGCTACTTTGTCTAATCACTACTATTCCAAGAACATTCTTTTACGGTAGCTTTATCCAAGATAGTGTTACTATGGTAAATCAAGCAATTGAAAAAGATTTACCTGATTTTAAAATTGAAAACGGTGAACTAAAAGCAGATATTGAACAACCTATTCAAAAGGAAGAGGGAGATGCTCTTTTCGTATTTGATCCCAATACAACAGATATAGAACAATATCAAAACAAAACTGGTTTATTTATTTTAAAAGATAAAGTAGTTTCTATAGGAAATGGTCAGCAACAAACATACTCCTATAATGATTTATTAGGGACATCTCTTGAGAAGAAAGATTTGCAAGATTTTATTTCTGTATTCGATAGTATTTATCCAATTTTACTAGCCGTTATCGGCGTGTTAGTATACCTATTCCAATTGTTTATTACTTTCTTAGGAATTACTTTACTTGCGTTTATAGGTTCTGCTATGAGTGGTCAACGTAAATTATCTTATAAGCAAGTATGGACGTTAACTGCATACAGCTACACAATTCCAACAATCTTCTTTATGATTATGGATTTATTCAAAATTGTTGTACCTGGTTCTACATTCATTTATATCGCAGTTGTTTTAATTGTTCTATACTTAACGATTAAAGAAGTTCCAAAACCGAACGAAAAAAATGCCTAAATAGGCATTTTTTTTTTGGACAAGCATATATTCCTAGCAAAGGAGTGAAGAATATGAAGAGATTAGGTATATTCTTATTCGTGCTTGTTCTTGGTTATATATTTTATTACGATATAAAAATCGGCACTTTACCGATGTTAAGTTCATATAAAAAAACAAATGCGGCCCAAACGATAAAACAAGAAAATACAGATACAAAACAAAATAAAGAGAACAAAACAGAAAAAGAAGCAAATGTCACTTATAAAACAATAGAAGTCAAAACAGGTGATACGGTTCTTTCCATTACAGAAGCGATTAATAAGAAGAAAATTCCTTCTATCGAAAAAGTAATTGATGATTTTAAACAATTAAATAAAAATACATCTGCTACAAAAATACAAATTGGAAAGTCTTATAAATTCCCGTTATATCAATAAGCAATCACTTAATCCTTGTCAATTACATAAAGGCGCTGATACAATAGTAAAAGTGAAACCGAGCACTTCGGTTTCTATAGCCCTGTATCACGTATACTATCATTGATATGAGGGACTAAATAAGAAACTTCTTTTATAAGGAGAGCGATCTATTCGTGAATGAAATGACTCATCGTACAAAAACACGTCCAGTTAAAGTCGGTAATTTAACAATTGGCGGTAATAATGAATTAATTATACAAAGTATGACAACAACAAAAACACATGATGTTGAAGCAACAGTTGCTGAAATTAAACGTTTAGAAGAAGCTGGCTGTCAAGTCGTTCGTGTTGCTGTTCCAGACGAACGCGCAGCAAATGCTATTGCTGATATTAAAAAACAAATCAACATTCCACTTGTTGCTGATATTCATTTTGATTATCGCCTTGCTTTAAAAGCAATTGAAGGTGGCATTGATAAAGTACGTATCAATCCAGGTAACATTGGTCGTCGCCATAAAGTAGAAGCTGTTGTAAACGCAGCAAAAGAACGCGGTATTCCAATCCGTATCGGTGTAAACGCAGGTTCATTAGAGCGTCACATTTTAGAAAAGTACGGATACCCAACTGCAGATGGTATGGTCGAGAGTGCCCTACATCACATTAAAATTTTAGAGGACTTAGATTTCCACGATATTATCGTATCTATGAAAGCCTCTGATGTTAATTTAGCAATTGAAGCATACGAAAAAGCTGCACGTGCTTTTGATTATCCATTACATTTAGGTATTACAGAATCTGGAACATTATTTGCCGGAACTGTAAAAAGTGCCGCTGGTCTTGGAGCAATCTTAAATAAAGGCATCGGAAATACACTACGTATTTCATTAAGTGCTGACCCAGTTGAAGAAGTAAAAGTTGCACGTGAACTATTAAAGTCATTCGGCCTTGCATCTAATGCAGCAACACTTATTTCTTGTCCAACTTGCGGTCGTATTGAAATTGACTTAATTAGCATCGCTAACGAGGTAGAAGAATACATCTCTACACTAAAAGTACCAATTAAAGTTGCAGTACTTGGCTGCGCTGTAAACGGTCCTGGTGAAGCTCGTGAAGCTGATATCGGTATTGCCGGTGCACGTGGAGAAGGATTATTATTCCGTAAAGGTCAAGTTGTTCGTAAAGTACCAGAAGAAATCATGGTAGAAGAACTGAAAAAAGAAATCGACGTAATCGCTGCTGAAATGGCTGCTGAACGAGAAAAAGAAACACAAGAACAATAAAAAGAAGGTTGCCACAATATTTGTGAGCAACCTTCTTTTCTACGTAAAAAGCTCGTCAGTTATATAACTGACGAGCTTTTACTTTGCACATTTTGGACAACGGCCGTATATTTCAAACTTATGACCGGTTACTTCATAACCGTTAAAATCTTTATTCATAAAATCCATCGGGCAGGAAGTAATCTCTTTCGTCCCCCCGCAATCTAAACAAATAAAATGATGATGATGTTCCATAATAGAACATGTAAATCGAAAATGTTTTTCACCATTTAATTCCGTTTGTTCCAGAACACCAATTTCAGCAAACACCGTTAAGTTACGATAAATCGTATCAAAGCTAAGACCTGGATAATCATCCTTCATATGCTCTAAAACGTCTTTCGCCGTTAAATAACGATTGTGAGCTGCAAATAACCTGAGCATTTCTTCCCTTTTCCCAGTATGTTTGTATCCTTTATCTTTCATTAGGCGTAAAGCTTCTGTTAGATTCATATCTATCCCTACTTTATGCAGTTTTTTTCTTTTTCCATAAAATCGCACCAATTAAAATAAGAACTGCTATCATAACAATTGTACCACCTGGCGCTAGATCAAGTTGATATGAAGCAAACATTCCACCAATTACTGCAATTTCACCAAATAAAATGGAAAAGAAAATTGTTTGTTTAAATCCATTCGCAATACGAATACTTGCTGCAACTGGTAAAGTCATTAATGATGATACGAGCAGAACCCCTACTACACGCATTGATACTGCAATGACAAGAGCAACCAATATAATGAAAATAAAGTGAATCCACTTTGCACTCAAACCAGTTGATACAGCGTATTCCTCATCAAACGATAGTAAAAATAACTCTTTGTATAATAAAGTAATCGTTGCAATAACAACAATTGCTACAATGCCAATAATGATTAAATCTGTACTTGTTACAGCACTTACACTCCCAAATAAATAACTAAATAAATCAGTGTTAAATCCATTTGCAAGTGATATAAAAATAACCCCAATCCCCATTCCTGCTGAAAGAATAATCGGAATTGCTAATTCTTGATAATGTTTATATACAGTACGTAATTTTTCAATTAGTAACGCCCCACCAATAGAAAAAACCATCCCCATATATAAAGGATTTAAAAATCCTCCTGTAAAAATTGTTTTTTCTAGTAGTAGACTTGCAGCAATACCTGATAATGTCACGTGACTTAATGCATCCGCAATAAGCGACATACGGCGAATGACAACAAACACACCGATAAGCGGTGCAACAAGTCCTATTAAAATTCCTGCATATAAAGAGTTACGTAAAAAGTCATATTGTAAAAAATCTTGTATCATTATATCCTCCCGTGATGCTCATGCTCGTGTTCTAAACGATGAACATGATGTCCATATAAGACCGACATTTCCGCATCTTCTAACTCTCGGAACTTCTCTACATTTCCATGGAAATGTAGATGTTGGTTTAAACATGCAACATGTGTTACCTTTTCCGTAACAGCTCCCATATCATGAGTAACGAGAATTAATGTGATTCCTAACCTTTTGTTTAAATCCTCTAATATCTCATAAAAACTTTCTACATTCTTCACATCGATTCCAACAGTGGGCTCGTCCAAAATAAGTAATTCAGGATCACTAACGAGCGCACGAGCAATAAATACACGCTGTTGTTGTCCACCAGAAAGTTCTCCGATATTGCGCCCCTGAAACTCACTCATCCCCACATCAGCAATCGCTTTTTCTACCTTTTCCTTATCTTTTTTCGTAAAAAAGCGAAACAGCCCTTTTTTCGAAACGAGTCCCATTGATACAACTTCAAAAACAGTTGCCGGAAAACCAGAATTAAAGCTATTTGCTTTTTGCGACACATAACCAACTTTGTTCCATTCTTTAAACTTCTTACTATCAACACCAAACAAACGAATACTTCCCTGCTTTGGCTTTAAAACGCCTAATAAACATTTTAGCAAAGTTGATTTCCCAGAACCATTTGGCCCAACTAAACCTAAAAAAGCTCCCTTCGGAACTTGCAAATTAATATCTTCTAACACATTTCGATCTTCATATCGAAATGACAATCCTTCTATTTCTAATATATTATTCATAGCATCTCACCTATTTTAATTCAGAATGATTCCGATTTATATCTATTTGAATTATAGTACAGCTTATTATAGTTGTAAACCAATCTGCCTAAAATATATCATTTTTTTCAAGAAACCTTACTATTATAACAAAAAGCAGAGAAAAATTCTCTGCTTTCGAAAAATATCCCTATAAAACGTAACCTTAATCAGATGAGGCCATCTCCTACCGATTATTTGCCCTCAAATAGCGGGATACATGTTTTAGTGAATAGCCGATTTAAACTTACCACCATTTGTCTCTTGCGTACTCATAATCGTAACAAACGCATTCGCATCAATTTCATACACAATTGATTTTAACTTTGTCACTTCCAGACGCGTTACAACTGCATAAATAACTTCTTTTTCTTTATCCGTGTAACCGCCTTTCGCTACAAGCTTTGTAGTTCCACGACCAAGACGATGCAAAATCGCATTTGATACTTCCTCATATTGATCTGATACAATTAAAACTGCTTTCGTTTCATCTAAACCTTGAATGACTGTATCAATTGTTTTGAAGGCAATATAGTACGCCATAACAGAATACATAGCTTGTTCAACACCAAATACAAATGCCGCCCATGCAAAAATAAATAAGTTCACAAACATTACAAATTCACCAACAGAGAAAGGTAATTTCTTCGTTAATAAAATACCCATAATTTCTGTTCCGTCCATTGATCCACCATGACGAATAACGAGTCCTACACCAAGACCTAAAATAAGACCACCAAACACTGTCGCTAAAATTGGCTCTGTTGTAAATGGTGGAACAGCATGTAACGTTGATTCAATAAATGCTAAAGCTACAATACCGAACGCCGAAGATAGCATGAACGTTTTTCCGATTTGCTTATAGCCTGAATACATAAATGGGATATTGAGAATAACGACTAAAGTAGAGAAACTTAACCACCAAATATTAGGAGTAAGATAATCTAATATAAGAGAAATACCAATAATTCCACCATCAATAATTTTATTTGGCATTAAAAATAGTTCAATCGCTACCGCTGCGCATGCCGCCCCAAAAATAATCATAACTAAACGATAAATAAGATGGATAACACTTTCTTTTCGATGTTGCTTCTGCTCCATAAATCCTCCCTATACTCTTTTTCTATAGTTTTGTCCTTATATTATAACATACGCTTCTTTTTCTCATGAAAAAAGAAACTCTATACGAATATGTACAAGCTACGTACTCATATATTTCGATAGAAGAACGTGTGAAGGAGGATAACTCGATGAACCTCATTAAACAACTCGTAAATAAAAAATTAAATCATATTTCTACAAAAGAGTTATTGAAATATAGCAAAGAATATGAAGTCTCTATTACGACTGCCCAAGCCGATCAAATTGTTTTACTTATGAAAGGAAAGAATATTAACATTTACGATAATGACGAACGGCTAGCGCTCTTAAAACAAATAGCAAAAGTAACCTCCCCTGCTACTGCCCAACAAGTAAATACTTTATTTCAGCAACTACTAAAATAAGGAGGGGAAAATCCCCTCCTTATTGCTTATTGCGCTTTAATTTTCTCAAGAATTCCTTCATCAAAAGTACCATTTTTCAGCATTTCGATTTCTAATTTATATGGTGGCTTCTTATCTTTTTTATCTTCACCTACATATGGCGTTTCAAGAATTTTTGGTACGTGCATTAACTGCGGATGATGCACAATATGATGTAACGCTTTATAACCGATATGACCGAAGCCGATATTTTCATGACGGTCCTTTCCTGCGCCGCGTACATTTTTACTATCATTAATATGAAGTACCTGCAAACGATCAATACCAACAATCTTATCAAATTCGTTTAATACGCCGTCAAAATCATTTACAATATCATATCCTGCATCGTGCGTATGACACGTATCAAAGCATACTGATAATTTCTCATTATATTTTACACCATCAATAATCTTTGCAATTTCTTCAAAGCTACGACCGCATTCCGTTCCTTTTCCTGCCATCGTTTCTAACGCAATGTTAACCGTCTGTTCTGGCGTTAACACTTCATTAAGCCCTTTAATAATTTGTTGAATACCAGCATCCGCTCCTGCCCCAACGTGCGCACCTGGGTGAAGAACGATTTGTTTCGCCACACCTAATGCCGATGTTCTTTCAATTTCCATGCGAAGGAAGTCTACACCTAATTGGAATGTTTCTGGTTTCGTCGTATTCCCAACATTAATAATATATGGCGCATGTACGATAATGTCCTCAATACCGTTTAGTTCCATATGTTTTCTTCCTGCTTCTATATTCAATTCTTCAATTGGTTTTCTTCGTGTATTTTGTGGCGCACCTGTATAAATCATAAACGTCGTTGCACCGTATGAAACAGCCTCTTCACTTGCTGCTAATAACATTTTCTTACCACTCATGGAAACATGAGATCCAATCTTTAACATACAATCACCTCTTCAATATACAATAGATATAATGATAGCATAATTTGTAGAAATATGTAGTGAATTGTTTGTTCCTAAAACACTACGCAAATTGTAACTGGCTACACCGAAACTTTAATCAGTGTTTTTTCCATTCCCCGCTGATTATTAGCCCTCACCAATCGGACTTTAATGGGCAGCCCGACCCCGACCTAACTTCTTTGCTTTCGCTGAATTTTGAGGTGGGGGTCTTACTGCCCATTAAAGCGGGATAAAAAAAGATAAGGGGGCTCCCCTTATCTTTTTTTATTGCTATATTTTTTCTTCACTTTGTCACGTTCTGTTGCAAGTTTACGTTTATAGTTTGGTTTTACTTTTTTCGGCTTTTTAATAACTTTTGTTGCCATAACGTCAAGTTCATCATTTGGTTTCTTACGGCTCTTACGACGACGACGTTCACCTAAATCCGCCCACTCATCTCCACGTAAATCTACATGCTTGAATTCAATATGACGTTGTTTTTCTAAACTATCTAACGCTTCTTCGTTTGCTGGATCATAAATCGTCACTGCAATACCTGAATGCCCTGCACGTGCTGTTCTTCCAACGCGGTGAACGAAGAAATCTAAGTCTGATGGAAGTTCGTAGTTAATAACATGACTAATTCCTTCAATATCAATACCACGTGCTGCTAAATCCGTTGCAACAATATATTGGAATTCAAGGTCACGAATTTGTTTCATCATTTTTTTACGATCACGCGGTGATAAATCTCCGTGAATTCGTCCAACTTTTAAGCCACGTTCCATTAATCCGTCAGCAACCTGATCCGCCATCTTCTTCGTATTCGTGAAAACAACTGCTAAATATGGTTTAAATTGTAGCAACATTTTGTTCACTAAATCGATTTTGTTACGATGTTTAGAAGGTACTAAATAATGTTCAATATTCCCAGCCGCAACTTGTTTTGGATTGATATGAATATGCTCTGGATTCTCCATATATTTCTTCAGAAACGGTTTTAGTTTTTGAGGAATTGTTGCAGAGAAAACTAGCATTTGCAAGTTTCTAGGCATGCGTGCTGCAATTTTGTCTACATCATGAATGAATCCCATATCAAGCATTAAGTCTGCTTCATCGACAATAATCGTATTTGCTTTATGAACAAATAGCGCTTGCTCTTCTACTAAATCTTTAATACGTCCTGGTGTTCCAACTACAACATGAGGTTGCTTTTTCAACTTTTCAATTGATCGTTGTTTATCAGTTCCACCAATTAAACAACGTGCTGTAATCATTTGATCTTCCGCACAAAACTTTGTTAATTTCACGATTTCTTCGTAAATTTGTTGTGCTAACTCACGAGTAGGCGCTGTAATAACAAGTTGTACTTCTTCACGACTTGCATTAATTCTGTTCAATGTAGGAAGTAAGTATGCATGTGTTTTCCCAGAACCTGTTTGGGATTGTCCAATTACACTTACACCTTTTTTCACAACCGGGAAAATTTTCTTTTGAATTCCTGTCGGCTCTGTAAAGCGTAGTTCACGAACTGCATCTATTAAAAATGGTTTAAAATCATACTGTGTAAAAGTTTGTTGTGTCATAAGTTACACCTTCTTTCTAAATTTCTACTGCGCGCACAAATCAGTCAAGTCTACATTATATCGAAATCTACAAGTAAAATCCATCTTTAGTTTAGGTTTTTCCTTCAAAAACTAACCTTCTTCCCTCTTATTGCATATTGTATGTGTATATACCTAACTGAAGAAAGGAGGATTTCTCACATGTTTCCAAAATCTCCTACAAGGCAAATGTATCCGAATCCAGGACAGCAACCTTATACACCATATCCAATTCCACAACTACCACCGATGGCACAAAAAAAGAAAGGTTTCCTTGCTAAACTCTTTAAAAAAAATGATCCCACCGAGCCTTTCATGCAAATGGTTCCACCTTATCGACAAATGGAAGGACCGCCGCCAATGATGCACCAGCACCAGCGCCAGCAACCGCCGCCCCAATATCAACAACAATACCAATACCAACAACAATACCCGCAGCAATACTCACAACAATATCAACCATACATGCAGCCGCATCCAGAGCAAATGATTCCCCCTCAAATGTATGAATCAAATGAAACGCGCGGCGGTGCAGCAACTACAGCAGCATCCAGTAGCGGCATCGGCAGTTTTTTTGCGAATTTAATTTCGAATCCAACTAATATGATAAACAATATTGAAAAAGTTTCCCAAGTCGTTCAATCTGTAAGCCCTGTCGTCGAACAGTACGGTCCTATTATGCGTAACTTACCAAGCATTGTTAAAATCCTCACCTCTGGAAAAAGTACGGAAGAAGATTCAACTGAAGATCAAGCTGAAGACATAGCAGAAAAGGTTGAGGTAGCAACTCCGCCTCCTCCACAAAAAAAAAGAAAAAGAAAAAAAATAGTGATTGAGCCTGTCATAGAAAAAGAATTACGAGAGGAGCCTGTTCAAAAAATAGCAACAAAACCAAAACTATATGTGTAACAATCCTTTGTTTTCTATCCACTCCTCCTTTATAATGTAAAAGACTATGCACAAAAGTATCCCTTGTTTAGAAGGAGAGGATTACTCATATGAAAATTGTTAAAATTTCCCCTCGTGGTTATTGCTACGGTGTTGTGGACGCGATGGTTATTGCACGTAACGCCGCATTAGATACATCATTACCAAGACCTATTTATATTTTAGGTATGATTGTTCACAACAAACATGTAACAGATGCGTTCGAAGAAGATGGCATCATTACATTAGACGGTCCAAGTCGATTAGACATTTTAGATAAAATCGAATCTGGTACTGTTATTTTCACTGCACACGGTGTTTCTCCAGAAGTTAAACAACGTGCAAAAGAAAAAGGTTTAACGACAATCGATGCCACTTGTCCAGATGTTACAAAAACACATGACCTTATCGAAGCAAAGAAAGCTGAAGGTTACCATGTCATTTATATCGGCAAAAAAAATCATCCAGAACCAGAAGGCGCAGTTGGTATCGCACCTGACATCGTTCATCTTATTGAAAGAGCTGATGATTTAAAAACATTAGAAATTCCAACGGATAAGATTTTAGTTACGAACCAAACGACGATGAGCCAATGGGATGTTCAGCATTTAATGGAGGACATTCAGAAGAAATTCCCAACAGCAGAATTCCATAAGGAAATTTGTTTAGCAACTCAAGTTCGCCAAGAAGCGGTCGCTAAACAAGCTGATGTTGCCGATTTAACAATTGTTGTCGGTGATCCAAAAAGTAACAACTCAAACCGTTTAGCACAAGTATCACAAGAAATCGCTGGTACGAAAGCATACCGCGTTGCAGACGTAAGTGAGATTAAATTAGAGTGGCTACAAGGTGTAGAAAACGTAGCTGTTACAGCAGGTGCTTCTACTCCAACTCCAATTACGAAAGAAGTTATCGCTTTCTTAGATCAATATGATCCAATGAATCCCGCTACGTGGGAGAGAGTTCGAAAAGTACCGTTACAAAAAATATTACCTCGTGTAAAAGTGAAAAAAGAACAAAAATAAAAACCGTTGCCTATATGGGCAACGGTTTTTATTTTTCTTATACAAATGTAAATGGGTCTGTATGTAATTGCGAAGCATGAATGTGTACATTGAGTTTCTTTGCATCCACTTTTTCTTGTAATTGCTTTTGCACACCTTTCTTCATTACTTTTTCAACGTTATGTCCTGGGTCAACTATATTTAAGCCGAGCATCATCGCATCATGAGCAACATGATAATACATGTCACCCGTTACATATACATCCGCTCCCTTAAATTTAGCTTGATTGATGTATTTATTACCATCGCCACCAAGTACAGCTACTTTGCGCACTTTATCATCTAATTTCCCAACAACTCGTGCACCCTTTACATCTAATGATTTCTTTACATGTTCTGCAAACTGTCCAAGTGTCATTTCTTCTTGTAAGTATCCTATTTTCCCAAGCCCTAATGTTTCGCCTTTGTTATCAAGCGGATACACATCATACGCTACTTCTTCATATGGATGTGCCGTTACCATTGCTTTAATCACTTTTCGCTGTAGTGAAGCTGGAATAATCGTTTCGATTCGCACTTCTTCTACGCGCTCTAACTGTCCAGTTTCCCCGATATAAGGATTTGTCCCCTCTTGAGGTACAAACGTACCTGTACCCTCGCTACTAAACGTACAGTGGCTATAATTGCCGATATGACCAGCACCTGCGTCTCCTAATGCTTTCCGTACTTCTTCTGCATGAGTTACTGGCACAAACACAACAATTTTTCCCATTTCTTCTGCATATGTCGGTGCCAGAACTTCTGTATTTTGCAATCCTAACGCCTCAGCAAGTAAATCATTTACCCCACCCTTAGCGACATCCACATTTGTATGTGCTGCATAAATGGCAATATCATTTTTAATACACGTTTCAATAATTCTTCCGTACGCTTTATCTGTATGAATCGCTTTTAACGGATTAAAAATTAAAGGATGATGCGCAATAATGACATTTGCTCCTAATTGAATTGCTTCCTCCACAACTTCTTCCGTTACATCTAACGCAATCAATACGTGCTGTACAGGTTTATTAAGCGCTCCAATCTGCAGGCCAATCTTATCTCCTTCCATTGCCAAATGCTTCGGATACATACTTTCAAATAAAGAAATAATTTCATGGCCGTTTGGAATTTTACTCATGATAAAACCTCCCCTATCATTTTCATTTTCGCTTCTACTTCCGCACGCTTCGCTTTTGTTTCTTCAGAATCAGCCGCACGTTCTAACTGCTTTAAAATATTTTGGAAGTTTTTCAATTCTCCCTCCCATTTCTCAACGAAAGCTTCACCTTTTTCTTTTATTAAAAATGGACCCATAAACAATTCAGCTTGCTTATTCTCAGAGTAAGGCATCGCAATGTTTCCACGCTCTCCTACTAAGATCTCGTAAATTTTCCCATCTTCTTTTACGATTTTTTCATGGATAAGCTCCCATCCATTTTCAATAAACCATTCACGGATGTGATGCGCTGCAATATTCGGTTGTAAAATTAAACGCGTTACACCTTCTAATTTTTCTTTACCACTTTCTAAAATGTCACGAATTAACGCTCCGCCCATTCCGGCAACCGTAATTACATCTACTTCTCCCGGCGCGATAACAGCTAATCCATTCCCTTTACGCACATCCACTTTATCTTGTAAGCCACTTTCAGCTACAGTTGCTTGTGCAGAGCGAAATGGTCCATCTACAACCTCTCCTGCAACTGCTTTTGTAGCAATATTATTTATAATTGTATAACACGGTAAATACGCATGATCCGATCCAATATCAGCAACTGTAGATCCTACTGGTATTTCGCGCACAACTTCTTCTAATCGTTTTGAAAGCTTTACTTCATTCATGTATTTCCATTACTCCTTCTCTTGTCAGTCTGTCTCCATGATAATGAATTTATAGTAGTTGTTGCAAGCCCATAACAACAATTCACTTCTCGATCACTCATCGTATTTTAGAAAATATAGAAAAACAAGCCCTTTGCATAAGCAAAAGGCTTGTCATACGAAACTTTATTTTTTCTTCGACAACCAATCAGCTACTTTAGCCGCTTGATCAGCTGGAACTATATTTGGTGGCATATTTCCTTTTCCTTTCGAAAGAATTTCTTTAATTTCATCTTTCGAAAGTTTCCCACCAATCTTTTGTAAATTAGGCCCTACTGCCCCTTGTAACTGGTCACCGTGGCAGCTCGTACAGCTTTGCTTCACAATATCCTCTGGCTTCGATGCTGTTTGCGCTGGCTTCCCACCATTTTTTGCATCAGCTAACTCTTTAGATTTATTTAGCCCCTGAAATGAAAATACAAACATAACGATAATACCCAATGCTGCAATAAGAGCGAACGGAATCAGCGGATTACGTTTCATATCTCTTCTCCCCCCTCTATACCCCTAAATAGTTAGATGATTCAGTCATTTCCATTGTACTTGAAAACGCTCTATCAGAAAAGAGTAAACTACTAATCGTTAAAAATATTCCATAAATTCAGTTTATTGTTTTTTATTGTTATATCGCTTATTATTTCGATAATTATTAACGTTTCTCATCATATTTTTCACTTTTCTACATATATTTTTGTATAGAATAAACAAAATTAATCGAAAAATCGAAAAATGAGCATTTGCAAATCAAAAGACAATTCTGTAAAATAAATTACAAGAAATTGTAATCGTTGCCGATAGCTAAAGTTTAACAAAAGTTAACAAAATAAAAAAGTTTACTTCACAAAGGTGAAGTAAACTTAAAAAGAACCTATTCTAAGAAATCCTTAAGACGCTTACTACGGCTTGGATGTCTTAATTTACGAAGTGCTTTTGCTTCAATTTGACGGATACGTTCTCTCGTTACGCCGAATACTTTCCCAACTTCTTCAAGCGTACGAGTTCGTCCATCATCTAAGCCAAAACGAAGACGTAGAACATTTTCTTCACGATCTGTTAGTGTATCTAACACATCTTCTAATTGTTCTTTTAGCAATTCATACGCTGCATGGTCCGCAGGCGATGTTGCTTCTTGGTCTTCAATGAAATCACCTAAATGGGAGTCATCTTCTTCACCAATCGGTGTTTCAAGAGAAACTGGCTCCTGTGCAATTTTTAAGATTTCGCGTACTTTTTCTGGAGCAAGATCCATTTCTTCACCAATCTCTTCAGGAGATGGTTCGCGTCCTAAATCTTGTAATAATTGACGTTGTACACGAATTAACTTATTAATCGTCTCAACCATATGAACTGGGATACGAATTGTTCGTGCTTGGTCTGCAATCGCACGTGTAATCGCTTGGCGGATCCACCAAGTTGCATACGTACTAAATTTGAAACCTTTACGATAATCGAACTTTTCAACCGCTTTAATTAGACCCATATTCCCTTCTTGGATTAAGTCTAAGAAAAGCATACCACGGCCCACGTAGCGCTTTGCAATACTTACTACAAGACGTAAGTTTGCTTCTGCAAGACGACGTTTCGCTTCTTCATCGCCATCTTCAATACGCGTTGCAAGTCGAATTTCTTCTTCTGCAGATAGTAAATCTACACGACCAATTTCTTTTAAATACATACGAACAGGATCATTGATTTTAACCCCAGGTGGTACACTTAAATCATTAAGGTCGAATTCTTCTTCCGTTTTTGAAATTTGGCGATTATTAGGACCTTCTTCGTTGTCATTGTCACCGACTAAGTCAATCCCTTGTTCACCTAAATATTCATAGTATTCATCCATTTGATCGGATTCAATTTCAAATCCATTCATGCGTTCTGCAATCTCTTCATATGTAAGAACGCCACGTTTTTTTCCGAGCTCAGTGAGTTGTTCTTTCACTTGCTCAAGGGTCATTTCAGTTTCAATTTGTTTAGAACGAGCTGGTTTGTCAGCCATCTGTTCCCCTCCTTACGCGAGATACAAACATTCATTATACTAAAAATTTATCAAAAAAGCTATTTTCTCGCTTTTTGATTTTGTAAATATGCTACATAATATTTAGCAGCCTCTACAGGATCTGTTTTTTCCATCTGTTTTATCTTAAAGATGATTTCCGTCTTCTCAAGTTTTTCTTGATGACGTCTAAGCGTCTCCAAATGGCCTTGTAACACTTCTTCTGTGTATTCTGGATTAATAAATTCATCCGTCGAAATATCAGTGATAATATTTTTCAACTTCTCATCAGAGAGCCAACTTAAAAATGTTCCGACTGAAGGTTCATTTCCCTTTTCATAATATGCGTATAGTTCATATAAAATCCCTTTATGTTCTTCTGTGTGAAAATCTTCTATATGGGATTCCATACGAACAGCCACTTCTGGACTTTGCAACATATGGTAAATAATTTCTCTTTCTGCCCTTTCAAAACCTGTTAACTTCGGTTTTGTTTGAACAATTTGAGACGGCTTAGAAACCTGCTTTACTTGCTTTTGCTGTACCTTTTGTTCTTTGCGATATTGGTGCAATTGATTCAAAAGTGTTTCCATTGAATACGAAAATTCTTGCGATAATGACTTCAAATATGATTCTGCCTGCATCGCATCCTGTAGCAACGATAACTCTTTTAAAACACTTTTCACATATTCTTCTTTGCCAGACTCATCTTGCAAATTTTTCCCTAAACGCAAATAATTTATTTTAAAACCAACAAAACTTATACTTGATTTCACAAGATTTTCAAAAGCAGTTGTCCCATATTGTTGCACATATTCATCAGGGTCAAGCTTATCTGGCAAGGATATAACTTTCACTTGGCAACCGACTTTTAGCAATAATTGCCCTGCTTTCATCGTTGCTTCTCGCCCTGCTTTATCACCATCATAGCAAAGAACAACAGTTTCAACGTTACGTCGCAGAAGTTTTGCTTGTTCTTCAGTTAAAGCTGTTCCCATTGTCGCAACAGCTTCTTCCACACCACTTTTTACCGCAGCTAGTACGTCGGCATACCCTTCAAAAAGAGCCACTTGCCCACGTTTTCTAATAAACGGCCTCGCTTGGTGGAAGTTATACAACAATTTACTTTTATGAAAAATCGGTGTTTCAGGGCTATTTAAATATTTCGGAGTATCATCTCCTAGCGCCCTTCCACTAAACGCTATCACTTTACCTTGTAACGTATAGATTGGAAACATAACCCTTCCACGGAAGCGATCATAATGACTACCATCCTTCTCGCTTCTTATGAGAAGACCAGCTTGTTCCATACTAGACAGCGATAAGCCTCTTTTTTGTAAAATTTTCGTTGCTGCATCCCAAGCAGGTGACGCATAACCAATTTCAAACTTCTCAATCATCTCTTTCGTAATACCACGTTTTAACAAATACGAAAGTGCTTCATTTCCTTCTTCTGTATTTACTAATAAATGATGATAATACTTTTTCAAAAGTTCATGAGCCTGTTGCATGATGACAGTGTCATCAGATATGTCTTCTTGTTGTCCTTGCCCTGATGTATACTCTGCAACCGCAATTCCATTTCTTTCACCTAGCTTTTGAACAGCCTCGGTAAAAGCCAATCCTTCCATTTTCATTAGAAAGGAAAATACATTTCCACCTTCTCCACATCCGAAGCAATGAAAAATTTGCTTATCCGATGAAACAGAGAATGAAGGAGAATTCTCACCATGAAATGGACAAAGGCCGAAATAGTTACGTCCCTGTTTTCTAAGTTGAACGTATTCACCAATCACTTCTACAATATCCGATGACGTCCGAATCTGTTCAACAACTTCTTCGGGAATTCTGTTCCCCATAAATCCATCTCCGTGTCGTATTTTGTATTCGATATAAATTAAAAAATTCCTTTATAATTCGACAATATTTTTTCTAAACTTATTAGAAAGTGTTGTCGATCACGTTATCAAACGATTTTGCAGGCCCTTTTCTGCGTAATTTCGCAGATATATACCTACTATATAAAATTGTATCCATTTGCTCACCTGTTACAAATGTACCTCCTGGAGACAATACATATACACTTTTTTTACAAGAAGACTAGCAAGTACCATATCCTATGTGATCACGAGATCTGTTTCTTTTGCATGTTGATACATATAAAAAATCAACTTTAGCTTATTCAGCATCTACATAGATCCAATTTCCCTTGCTACTTCCTTAAACGATGAGCATACGATGTGACAAACAAAATTTCGACATGAACTTTCGTTCCAACTTGCACAATTTTCAGCATTCACAGGATATGCATCTGCATCAACTAATACGATATTGATGTTTTGCATATTTCTGTATTCTACATCCCTTCTGCGAATCCTTCCATAATGTGCGTTTTCTTGTATAGATTTTGTCGATTTAACGTAATTACATGTCTTTTCGTAAATCCTATCCCTAGTTTATTCTGAAAAATTAAAGTCTAAACGTAAAATATAGGTTTTTATCACAATTTTTTATTATAATATATTTTCTTCAACTGCGCTACATATCCCTTTATTTTTTCATCTTCTATTTCAGGATAACGAAACCCTACCTTTAGCCTAATAAAAAGACAGAAGAATATAAGTATAACCACTCCGCTATAATCTATTACGAAATCAACAGGCATTGCTTTTTTCATGAGCGAAAAAAGCACATTCACCTTTGGTAAATGTGCTAAAACAATTTTTGGTTTTGCACTGCATTCACAATAATGTTAGCTGTTTCTTCAATCGCTTTATTCGATACATCAATTACTTGACAATCTATTTTACCGACTACATTCTCAAAGTGATCAATTTCTTCTTTAATACGATTAATATTGGCATATGTTGCACCGTCACTTAATCCAAGTGATTTCAATCGCTCTTTTCGAATATGATTCAACTTATCTGGCGTAATTTTCAAACCGAAGCATTTTTCTTTAGCCACTTGATATAACTCTTCAGGTGGATCTACTTCTGGTACGAGCGGTACATTGGCAACTTTCAAACGTTTGTTATGAGCTAAATATTGAGAAAGTGGTGTTTTTGATGTTCGCGAAATCCCAATCAACACGATATCTGCTTTTAAAATACCACGTGCGTCTCTACCATCATCATACTTTACAGCAAACTCAATCGCTTCAATCTTTTTAAAGTATTCTTCATCTAATCTACGAACAACACCCGGCTCATATCTTGGTACTTGCCCTGTAATTTCTTCAATTTGATCGATAAGAGGCCCGATAATATCATATGCCTCTACGCCTTCTTTCGCAGCCTCTGTCACTAAATACTGGCGCATGTCAGGCTTTACTAACGTGAAACAAATAAGCGCTTGATTGCTCTTAGCAATTGAAATCACTTCTTTTAATGTCCCTGTATCTTCTACATACGGTACACGTCTAATATCAGGAGCGAATGGGAATTGCCCCATCGCTGCTCGAACAACCAAATCAGCCGTTTCTCCAACAGAGTCAGATACGACATATACGATTTTATTATCCATTACATTACCTCACTTTAAACAAATTACACTTATTCGTTATTTACTAAGTTTACAAACGCACGTGTAATATTTGTTTTTGTAATTCGTCCAATCACTTCTAAACCTTGTTTCGTATCTTTTACAACTGGCATCGCATCAATCTGTCTTTCTATTAATTCCATCGCAATATCATATAAAGAATCTTCTCTACGACACATCGCAATGTTTGGCATCCTTGTCATGATAATATTAACCGGAAGAGAGGTTAAATCCTGCTTTCCTAGGCTAGCTCGTAATAAATCTTTACGAGATACAACGCCAACTAATAGAGTCGATTGATCTACAACGAATAATGTACCTACGTCCTCTAGAAACATCGTACAAATCGCATCGTATACTGATACATTTTTATCAATTACAGCCGGTCTAGATTGATAATCTTGTACTTTAATTTTCTTAACAGCTTCAGATAATAGCTGCCCCCCAGTTTTACCCGTATAAAAATAACCTACGCGTGGACGCGCTTCTAAATAACCAGCCATCGTTAAAATTGCTAAGTCTGGTCTTAGCGTTGCACGTGTTAATCCCAATTGCGCAGCAATTGACTCCCCTGTAATAGGACCGTGATCTTTTACAATCTGAATGATATGTTCTTGCCGTTTATTCAGCTCTATGATAATCACCACCTTCAGTGCACAACGAAAAAAGTTATACTATCTCTTAAATATTATATACTAAATATGCTATTTGAAAAAGATAGGATGTAAAAAGGACCGTATACGGCCCCAAATTATATTTGAAACTTATCAAGTTGTTCTAAGAAACGTCTTGATTTCAAATAAATCCCGCAATATTCATCATAATATGTATTCAATACTAAACGCATTTGTTTTTTTGTGCTATCCTTCACTGATACATTCCCAAGTCTATGTAAATCGAAGTGGTAGAAAAGACGTAATAATTTATGTACAGCTTCCCCCACTGGTATACGATACTGGTCTTGTTCAGCATGACGCGAGCACAGAAAACCGCCTTCCCGGACAGAGAAGGCGACAAAATCTGTTTCTTGATGACAAATCGCACATGTATCAAAATACGGGCGCATCCCTAATACCGGAAGCATTTTCGTTTGATAAATTAATGATAATACTTCTGAATCAACACCCTCACACATATAATGCAACGTTTGATATAACATTTCAAATAAATATGGATTATGTTTTTTATCTTCTGTTGCTTTATCAGTTAACTCAACAATAAATGATGCATAAGCAGTTAAAAATATATCCTCGCGAATTTCTTTCATAGTTGAAATAATCTCGCCTTGTTGTAAAGTTCCAAGTCCAGATCCCATTTGAATAAGAAAATTACCATGTGTCATAAGTTGCGAAACAGATGCTAACCGGCTTTTCGGTTTTTTCGCTCCTCTTGCCATTGCACTTACCTTACCCAATTCTCTTGAGAATATTGTAACAATCTTGTTCGTTTCTCCGTAATCTGTCGTACGGATAACGATGCCCTCAACTTTTTGAAACATGTTCGTCACCATCCAAGGTTTGAACAAAACGGGTCAAGAAATTGGAGAGTCTAGATGTGCTAGCTCCTCTTCATGTTGATCCATCTCATCGTTTACGTCTTTTTCCATTTCTTTCAAAAGCAAGTACGTTTCAATGCTTCCTGTTTTGGAGAAAAACTTCCAGGTAAAATCTAGCATAAGAATCCACCTTTCTCAATAAGCGTAGCCTATAAACCAATTTCCTTTGTTGTTATTAAATTGACCCATTTTGTCCATTTTCATGTGAGAAAAATTTTTCCTAATTTATCAAAACTCATAAAAACCAATAATCAGCGGATGAACAAAACATCCGCTGATTACAGCTTTACTCTATTTTAGTACTCGTCTTCGCGGAAACCAAGGTCACGAAGCTGAGACATTTTATTACGCCAATCTTTTTGCACTTTTACCCATACTTCTAAAAATACTTTAGAACCAAGTAATGCTTCAATATCAAAACGTGCTCGCTTACCAACTTCTTTTAACATCTTCCCTTGTTTCCCGATAATAATCCCTTTTTGCGATGGACGTTCCACAACAATCGTTGCATTGATATAAACTGCCCCGCCTTCGCGTTTTTGAATTGCATCGATAACAACAGCCACAGAATGCGGCACTTCTTCACGTGTTAAATGTAGTACTTTCTCACGAATAAGCTCTGAAATAATAAATCTCTCTGGATGATCCGTTACTTGATTATCTGGATAGTATTGTGGTCCTTCTGGTAAATACTTTTTAATTGTTCCAATTAAAGCGTCCACATTATTACCGTCTAATGCAGAAATTGGTACAATCTCTGCAAACTCATATAGTTTGCGGTATTGATCGATTAACTCTAATAATTGCTCTGGATGAAGTTGGTCGATTTTATTAATTACTAAAAATACTGGTTGTTTCGTTTCTTTTAATTTCTCAATGATAAATTCTTCACCACGACCAAATCCTTCAACTGCATTGACCATAAACAGAACAATATCAACTTCTTTTAATGTCGTTTGAGCCATCTTCACCATGAAGTCGCCTAATTTATGTTTAGGTTTATGTATTCCTGGTGTATCAATGAAAATTACTTGTGAATCATTTTCTGTATATACGCCTTGAATTTTATTACGAGTTGTTTGTGGCTTGTCACTCATAATGGCAATTTTCTGGCCGATAATACGATTTAAAAATGTAGATTTTCCAACATTCGGTCTGCCAATAATAGAGACAAAACCTGATTTATAACCTTTTCTATTCATGTAAATCCTCCGCTAAAAATGCTCCTGGCAACAATTCTCCGACTGTCGTCTCTTGAACGTCACCATGTAAATTTGATAGGTATACTTTCGTATCCTGTTTACATAATTCTACCATAACTTGGCGACATGCTCCACAAGGAGGTACCGGACGCTTTGTATCCGCCACAATTGCGATAGCTACAAACTCTTTATCTCCTTCAGAAACCGCCTTAAATAAAGCTGTTCTTTCTGCACAGTTACATAAGCCATATGATGCATTCTCAACATTACATCCACGATATACTTTTCCATCCTGTGTTAATAATGCTGCACCTACTTGAAATTTAGAATATGGTACGTACGCTTGTTCACGCGCTTCGATTGCTTCTTGAATTAATTGTTCACTATTCATGTTCCCGCATCCTTCCTGTCCACAGCTGTGAATAGATACACTCTCTGATTAAAGGCCTTTACGGCACTTCCAAAGCTTAATAAAAGCTTTGGAATGCAACTATACCACATACGGCAAAAAGATAATAGCACCAATTATAACGGCTATTATCGCAAACAATAAAACCGCTCCGGCTGCGACATCCTTTGCAATTTTCGCAAACGGATGTATATCAGTAGTCGCTAAATCTACTGTTTTTTCCACAGCCGTATTTACCATCTCTAAACTCATTACAATTCCTATTACAATAAGTAATACCATCCACTCTACTTTCGTAATATGGAAATAAAAGCCGCAGCATATAACAATGACTGCGGCTAAATAATGAATTTTCATATTTCGTTCATGACGAAGACAAAAGAATATACCTGCTATAGCATATCCAAAACTATTAATAAGTTTTCCTTTTTTCATCGACCTAATCCAAATGCCTCTAAAATTTCTTTTTGTCTTCCAAACATTTCTTTTTCATCCTCTTCTGTCATGTGGTCATAACCAAGTAAATGTAAAAAGCCATGTAACGCTAAAAAGCCAAGTTCACGATCAAAAGAATGTCCATACTCTTCAGCTTGTTCTTTCGCTCTCGGAATAGAAATAATAAGGTCACCTAACATACGAGGCATCTCTGCACCTACAATTTCCATCTCTCCTTCTCCCATTTCTTCCATAGCAAAGGAAATGACATCAGTAGGCTGATCCTTATCTCGGTAATCACGATTAATCTCGCGAATGCGTTCATTATCTACAAATGTCACTGATAACTCCGCACCATCCTCTATTTTTTCCATTTGAGCTGCTTTTTCTAATATCTCACGAATTAAATTCACATATTCTTCTTTCACTTCTTCTGTTTCATCAATGAAATCAATTAATAAACTCATTCTTTCTCCTTCTCTTCCGGTAGTTCCGGATATGTAATACGCGAATGGAAAATACCATTTAACGTTTCACATAACGTTTTTCCAACGATTTGTAGTTCCTTAAACGTCAAATCACATTCACTAAATTGCCCATCTTGCAGGCGATCTTTAATAATACTTTGTACTAAATTATTTATTTGATCTGGCGTTGGGTGATTCATAGAACGTACCGCCGCCTCAACACTATCAGCAATACCAACAATTGCCGACTCTTTAGAAGTTGCTTTTGATCCCGGATAGCGGAACATCTCTTCTGTATATTTTTCTTTATCTTCTTTAATCGCCTTATAATAAAAATATTTAAGTAATGTTGTACCATGGTGTTGTCCAGCAATATCGATAATTTCTTGCGGAATATGGTATTCTTCGAGCATTCTGACTCCATCTGTTACGTGAGCAATGATAATATCTTTACTCGTCACAGGATCTAATTTATCATGTGGATTCTCAATTCCCATCTGGTTTTCAATAAAGAATTGCGGTTGTACTGTTTTTCCTACATCATGATAATACGCCCCTACACGTGCTAATACACCATTTGCTCCGACCGCTTCACATGCTGCCTCAGAAAGATTCGCTACCATTACACTGTGGTGATATGTTCCTGGCGCTTCTAACAAAATTCTACGCAAAAGCGGATGATTCGGACTTGATAGTTCCATAAGCTTCATGCTTGATACAATCCCAAGTCCACTCTCTAAATATGGTAATATCCCCATCGCTAAAACGGATGAGATAATACCTGAAACGGAAGCCATCAATAATTGTGTTCCAATTTCAAGAGGTGAAAAATTCCCATTACGTAATAATAATAACGCCGCTAAGACGACTACATTTAAGATAGAAACGAGTATACCTGCTTGCAAAATCATCGTACGACGATTTTTTTCTCTTAAGAAAATGCTTACTGATAATGAACTTAATAGCACATAAATACCTACACTATAATTCAGTGTACTTGTTACTCCTTCATTAAACATAATACTTCCGCACACAGAAAAAATCATACTTGTTAAGAATACAAATCGATCGCCAATCATTAGTTTTACAAGTATTGTTCCCATCGCAACTGGGACAACATACGCAATTCCTGCATATTCAAGCTTTTGAAACAAACTAATAATTTTCATTAAAACAATCGTGATAGACAAAATTGTAATATACGCTAAAATGTACGGTCTGTCTTCTCTTTTGCGCTGTAAAAATACTTCAAACTGCTTATGCATAAAGTACAGTAACACACCAATGAGCACTGCTAATCCAACATAAGGCTGAAAACTATTACCTTTCTCTAATAAACCGACTAATTTCAACTGATTATACATATCACTTGAAATTGTTTCACCTTCTCTAACAATAACTTGTCCTTGAAGAATATAAACAGGTGGAACTAAGTCCTCTTCTGCTTTCTTCTTCTCTTTCGTTACAGCTGGATCATAAAAATAATTTGCTGTAATCGCATATGATCCTAGCGCATTCACAGCTTCCTTCAAGCCGCTATTCACATTGAGGCTTTTCATTTCATTAACAAATCGCTCTTTTGCTGCTATTTCTTCGGACATTTTAATATTTCCACCCATAATAACACTAACAGACGTTAAAGCCGCGTTTTTTGCTAATTCTAATTGATCTGGTTCTGCATTAATAAAGTATAATAAATTCTCATCCGATAATTCTTTTGTTAAATTAGATGGTAACTTCTTCTTCAACTTTTCTAATTTATTTGCATCGGTCATCTTTTTTTGCTCTTCAGGTCCAGCAGCTTTCATCTCCTGAATTACTTCATTTACCTTAGCAAAAACATCATTTACAATATCTACTCTATTTTGTTTATATTCACTTCTATATGTATATTGATCCCCGACTTTTTGAGCGGCCTCTTGTTTTTTTCTGTCCGTTATAACCTTATCTTCAATTTTAATAGGAGAATGAATTGTTTTTTTCGCAATAGAATACATATCAACATCTAATTGCTCTGGTTTTACATTATTCATAAGTGCAAAAAACAGCACTGCTCCTAACAAAACGTAAGAAATCCAACTTAGTTTTTTCGAATGTTGTAAATTACGAAACCACTTAGAAATTTCTTGAGCTCTTAACATGATTTCAATACCTTCTCCTCTCCAGAAATAAAGTGAAACTATTTATAGCTTTCATTTCTTCTAGCCAACGATACTTTTAGAGAACACTTTGATACACCAGTACCTATAGTTTATTTCTCTTATCTTTTATGATAGTAAAAAATATGCCGTTCGCCAACCTTAATACAAAAAGAAATGATCCTGACAAATAGGATCATTCCATTTTATCATATGCCTCAATAATACGTTGCACCAGCGGATGCCTCACAACGTCCGTTTGTTCTAATGTAATGAACGAAAGACCTGATACACCAGATAAAATGTTAGAAGCTAGCGAAAGCCCTGATTTTACCCCTTTTGGTAAGTCTACTTGTGAAGGGTCTCCCGTAATAACCATTTTAGAACTAAAACCTAATCTAGTTAAAAACATTTTTATTTGTGCACCCGTTGTATTTTGCGCTTCATCTAAAATAACAAATGAATCATCGAGCGTACGCCCTCTCATATAAGCTAGAGGCGCGATTTCAATTACACCTCGCTCCATCATACGCTGTGTATATTCTTGTCCAAGAATATCGTGCAACGCATCATACAATGGACGTAAATATGGATCTACTTTCTCTTTCAAATCACCTGGTAAAAACCCTAAACTTTCTCCAGCTTCTACAGCCGGTCTCGTTAAAATGATTTTCTTTACATACCCTTGCTTTAGAGCTCTTACAGCCATTACTACAGCTAAGTATGTTTTCCCAGTCCCAGCAGGTCCTATTCCAAATACAACATCATTCTTCTTCATTGCATGAATATATCTTCTTTGCCCCATTGTTTTTACACGAATGGATTTACCTTTTGCCGTTTTAAAGATTTCTTCTTCATATAACTCTTCAAATTGAGCAATTTTCCCTTGTTGTGCGAGCTGAATTGCATACGCAACATCTCTTTCTGTAATTGATACACCTTTTCGAATAACAACAAGTAATTGCTGTAAGATTTTTTCTACGAGTGTCACAGTTTCAACTGCTCCAGATGCATGAACAGTTTCACCTCTAGTTACAATCGATACATTCAGTTCCCGTTCAATTACTTTCAAATGAGCATCATTGACTCCAAAAAGAGCGATTGCTTCGTTAGTATTTTCCAATTGTTGGTTCATTTCTACTAATTGTTCTGCCATTACTCAGTCTCCTTGAATATCGGATTCGGATATCGGTTGTGGCTCTGCAATATTTTCGATCACAGTATAATGCAATGTGACTTTTAGTTGATCCGCCTCAACCTGTTTACTCAAAATCTTATCACTTACAATCATAGCATGTTCATCCAATTTTTTCTTTAGTTCTTTTTCAGCCATCTCTTTCGCTACTTTCATTGCCTGTTTTTCTGTATATTCCCGATTCGCCTCTTCCTCTTCTCGTACGATATCTTTTTCGTACGCGATTGGCAGTGTAAAACCAAATAGTTTCACATCGTGTTTTACACTTTCCGTACGAGAGCGTTTATACTTATCATGTTGAAATCCCCATATTTTTATTTTCGTACTCCCAAATGCAAGGTAATGCTCATTATATGCATTGCCAGTATATACTTGAAATTGCGTCTTTAGTGGCACATTCACCTCAGATGTGTACCACGTTTCTCCATATACAATACCTTGGGCCGAAACAATCGTCGGACTCTCCTCATTACCGTATATCCCTGATACGAGAAGCTGTCCTTTTTCAACATGGTCATTTTTCAAGACAACTGGTTTTCCTACTTCAACAAATGTTTTTGTCACAATCGCTTCTTTTTTTGCTACTAAATTTTGTGGCCTTTGTTCCTTTTCTTTTTTCGGCTCGTTTTTTTCAACAATTTTAAAATGGTACGTCGTTCCTCTTATTTCTAGTCCCGCCCAAGTAATCGCATTAATATTGTCTGTCAAGTGACGCTGTACATCTTCTACATTAGGCATCTGGAATTGTAATTTTCCTTTTTTAATACCCATTTTATCCAATTCTTTCATCAATATATATTCTGTTTCAGGTTTCGCTCCTGTAATTTCAATTTTCCAAACCATATTAGATAATGCAATCATACCAAAAAAGAAAATTAAAAAACCAATTAAGAATCCACTATTTTTAATTAAACGCTTATTCAAAAAAGGAAAACCGTAACGCCCAATAAAATATAGTTTACATTCATTTTTTCTATAAATTGGTTTTATTTTCTTCACATCTCGTAATAACATACAAAAAACTAACGTTTCATCAGCAATCTTCTTAACATCCCAAACTAATAATTTTCTACGCACACATTCATTAACGAACCGTTCCGCTCCTCTACCTTCAATTCGTACTTTTACATATCCAAGCCACTTTATAAACCATTTATTTTTCATCTACTATCTCCACTACCTTTCCAAAAGTATACACACTACTTTTTTCGCTTTAATTAGCAAAATAGCTCGTACGAAAATGAAATAAAGAGTTCTACCACCCATAAATAGCGAGATAAAATGAATAGTAAGGTCGAATCACGAAAATAACGAAGAAAAACTTCACATATGGAAGTTTCCCTCACTCCTCTTTTTTTTCGTTTTCTAAAAACGTCACTTGCTCAATTATTCCTTCAAGTAAAAGTTCTTCTGGAAGGATTGTTTTAATAATAAAGGATTGCCCTTTAATTAATAATTGACCGTGCTTTAATAACAATCTTACTTCTTTATCTGAAAACACTAATAAACCTCGATGATTTTCTATATAGATATGCACTTGCCCAACAAGCGTGATCCGAGGTAGATCCATTAGCACATCCACTGGCAGGTCTATTTGCTTTGTTAACCAATTCTTCATTTGTTCTAATTTTTTCATCTCAAAAGACCCCCTCTCATCCCATATGTATGAAAAAAGAGCTTGTAATATCACGTCCAAACTGAAAAAAAGCATAAAAAAACGTCTCATACGAAATGAGACGTTTTTTTATGCTAATAGTTGGATAACCAACTTATTCACAAGTGATCCGTCTGTTTTACCTTTTACTTTCGGCATAACAGCAGTCATCACCTTACCCATATCTGCTTTAGATGTCGCACCAACTTCAGAAATAACTTGCTTAATTACATTCGCTAGTTCTTCTTCTGTTAATTGCTCCGGCAAATATGCGCTTAAAATCTGAATTTCACTTTGCAGTTTATTAACAAGGTCTTCACGACCAGCTTTTTTAAATTCAAGGAGGGAGTCCTTATACTGTTTTACTTCACGAGCTAAAACTGTTAGTTCCTCTTCTTCAGTAAGAGTATGTTGCAGTTTAATACCTTCATTTTGTAAAGCAGCCTTAACCATACGAATAACGGTTAATTTTTCTTTTTGTTTATTCTTCATCGCTTGTTTCATATCATCGTTTAAACGACCGAGAAGACTCATAACTTACACCCTCTCTTAGAATTTACGCTTTCTTGCCGCTTCAGATTTCTTCTTACGTTTTACACTTGGCTTTTCATAAAACTCGCGCTTTCTTGCTTCAGCAAGTGTACCAGTTTTAGAAACCGATCTTTTAAAACGGCGAAGTGCATCCTCCAAAGACTCGTTTTTACGAACGACTGTTTTTGACATTCTCTTTCCCTCCCTCCGAAACATCACACTTACATACTAATTTCAGCATGCAAAAAGAAACCCTTCTTCAGCATGTCTTTTACGATTATAATACATTTTATCACTTCAGGTCAACTATTTGGCAGAATAAAAGAAGAATAGATGCCCTTCCCTGTTCAAAAGCTATGTAGATAGCTATTATTCTTTCCCTCTGAAGACAACTATATTTTTATCTTTACACCTTTTTTAATACAAGAAAATATTAAATAACTACTCATTCCATGTACCTGCCTTTTCAGCACTTAAATTCTCCACAAAAAAAGCATGCAAATCGTTTCCGTTTGCATGCCTTTTTATGCCGCTATTTACCAGGGCAGTAAGACCCCCACCTAAAAATTCAGCCAAAACAAAGAAGTTAGGCGGGGATCGGGCTGCCCGTAAAAGCCCGATTGGTGAAGGCTAATAATCAGCGGGGGATGAATCCCCCGCTGATTAAAGTTTCACTTTATGCGCTTGCTGATTCTTTTTTTACATCATCTTCAAGAACACGAACAAATTGCGCTTCGTTATATGGATAACCAGCTTTCGTAATTTTCACTTTCACTAGTTTACCAATTAATTCTTCTGATCCTTCAAATACAATTTTCAAGTAGTTATCTGTATAACCTACATATAACCCTTCGCGGTCGCCCTCTTTAAATTGCTCTTCTGGAATGATTTCAAGTACTTCGCCTTCAAACTGTGACGCATACTCTTTTGCTAATTGATTAGATAGTTCAATTAAACGGTGAACACGATCGTTCTTCACATCTTCAGGAACTTGATCTTCCATACGCGCTGCAGGTGTTCCCGTACGTTTTGAGTAAGGGAATACGTGTAACTCAGAGAAGCGATTCTCTTTAATGAAATTGTATGTTTCCATGAATTCTTCTTCTGTTTCACCTGGGAAACCAACGATTACGTCCGATGTAATCGCAAGACCTGGTAACGCTTCTTTCAAACGATCTAAACGCTCTTGGAAAAATTCCATCGTATACTTACGACGCATACGTTTTAATACTGTATTAGATCCAGATTGCAACGGAATGTGTAAGTGACGTACAACTACTTCAGACTTATCTAACACTTCAATTACTTCATCTGAAATCTGACTCGCTTCAATAGAAGAAATACGAAGACGTTTTAATCCGCCTACTTCCGCTTCCATATCACGAAGTAATCCAGCTAAGTTATAATCTTTAATATCTTCACCGTACCCACCTGTATGAATACCTGTTAATACGATTTCTTTATAACCTGCATCTACTAATTGCTGCGCTTGTTTAATAACTTCTTTCCCATCACGAGAGCGCATTAAACCACGCGCCCAAGGAATAATACAGAATGTACAGAAGTTATTACAACCTTCTTGTATTTTTAAAGATGCACGTGTACGATCCGTGAAATAAGGTACATCCAGTTCTTCGTATACACGTGTCTTCATAATGTTGCGGACGGCATTAATTGGCTGACGCTCTTTGCGGAATTCTTCGATGTATCCTAACATCTTTTCGCGATCCTGTGTACCAACTACAATATCTACACCTGGAATCGCCATAATTTCCGCTGGAGATGTTTGTGCATAACATCCAGTTACACAAATAACCGCATCCGGGTTTTGGCGAACAGCACGTCTAATAACTTGACGACTTTTCTTATCTCCCGTATTCGTTACTGTACACGTATTAATAACGTATACATCAGATTTCTTTTCATATTCAGTTCTTTCATATCCACCTTGTTTAAACAATTGCCAAATGGCTTCTGTTTCATAGTGGTTTACTTTACAACCTAACGTATGGAACGCAACAGTTGACATTGATCATCACCCCATCAATTCAAAATGATACGAAGCAGCACTTAACGCGTATAACGGCGCCGTTTCTGTTCTTAAAATTCTTGGTCCTAAACTACATGGTACAAATTTATGTTCACGAAGCGTTGTAATCTCTTCCTCAGCTAAACCGCCTTCTGGGCCAAATACAATCAATAGCTTTTGACCTGGTTTCATCGTCGTTAAAGCTTTCGCAAAGTTAGATTTCTCGCCTTGTTTTGCTTCCTCTTCGTAAGCAACAAGACAAACATCATACTCACTACTCATCGAAAGCAATTGTTTAAATGATGCCGGAGCATGTACTTCTGGAACTTCACTTCTATGTGATTGTTCCGCAGCTTCTTTCACAATTTTTCTTAAACGCTCAACTTTTTTATCAGCTTTTTTCGCATCCCATTTTACAATAGAGCGAGATGCTTGAAATGGTAAGAATGCAGCTGCCCCAAGCTCAGTTCCTTTTTGAAAAATTAACTCTAGCTTGTCTCCTTTCGGCAGTCCACTTGCAATCGTCACGAAAACAGGAAGTTCACTTGACGCCTCTACCCATTCTACAATAGCCGTATTAATAAATTCACTGGTAATTTCATCAATTGAACATACGGCTGTTTTTCCGTTTACACAGCAATAAATGTGATCACCAGCTGACATACGCATCACTCTTGCGATATGATGTACGTCATCACCTACAATGCGAATACTTGTCTCATTTACATATTTCTCTTCTACAAAATAACGTTGCATATAATCACCTTAGTAGAGTTTCGTTCCTTTCGTAAGTCAATACTTACGAAAAGAACGAAACGTTATCATTTTTCATATAACAAACGGCAAGTCCCTCACTTTATAGTGAGAGACTCCCCTTTTCATTATAGACTAAAATCTATATTACGCATTTCGTGCAATAATTGCTACCCAATCTTCCATTCGTAACACTTCTTCAATTGTAAATCCGGCTTTTTCTAGCGCTTCAGAAATTACTTTTTCCTTCGCAGCAATGATACCCGATGTAATAAATAATCCGCCCGACTTCACAACTCTCGCTGCATCTTCAGGGAATAATAGAATAATTTCTGCTAATAAGTTAGCTACGATTAAATCAACAGGACCTTCAATGCCTTCTAAAAGACTATTTTGCCCAACAGACACGATATCATCTGTTTTATTTAAACGTACATTCATTTCTGCACTTTCCACTGCAACCGGATCTAAATCATACGCTTGAACAGAAGACGCACCTAATTTTGCTGCTGCAATACTAAGTACACCAGAACCTGTTCCTACATCAATAATAGTGTCACCTGGCTGAACTGTTTTTTCTAAAGCACGAATACACATCGTTGTTGTCGGATGAGTTCCCGTTCCAAACGCCATACCTGGATCTAATTCAATAATTTTTTCTTCCGGAGAAGATGGTGTATATTCTTCCCACGTCGGCACAATTGTGAATGTATCAGAAATTTGTACTGGATGGTAATACTTTTTCCAAGCAGTAGCCCAATCTTCTTCATTGACTTCGTTAACGGTAATATTTCCAGTACCAATTTCGATGTCGTAAGATGGAAGCATATCAATAGATGATTTTACACCCGCAATCGTTTCCTGTAAAGAATCCGTTTGCGGGAAATATGCTTTTATTAATACACCTTCCGCCGGATATTCATCTGGGTTCAATGCATAAATTTCACCATATTGTTGCTCGCGCTCTTTCGTCAACTCCGCTGGATCCTCAATCGCAACTCCACTAGCACCAGCTTCATGTAAAATATGAGAGACAGCTTCTACTGCTTCTTCTGTTGTATGAATACTAACTTCTGACCATTTCACAATTTACCAACTCCATTTTTTATTTCCATTATTCCCCTTTGAAAGCACGTTTAAGCTTTCCAAATAGACTATCATCCTGCTCTTCTTGTCCCGCAAATTCACGTAATAAATCTTTTTGATGTGAAGTTAATTTCGTCGGTACAACAACACGAACAACTACATATTGATCTCCTTGACCGTATCCGCGTACGTTCGGAGCACCTTTTCCTTTTAGGCGGAATTCTGTTCCTGTTTGTGTTCCTGCTGGAATTTTCAGCTTCACTTTCCCATGAACAGTAGGAACTTCCACTTCAGCACCAAGTGCCATTTGCGCAAATGTTAATGGCATTTCGCAAATAATGTGATCTCCTTCACGCTCAAAGAATTCATGATTTCTCACATGAACAACAACATATAAATCTCCTGCTGGTCCGCCATTTACGCCCGCTTCACCTTTTCCAGATACGCGAATTTGTTGACCATTATCGATACCTGCTGGAATCTTAACGTTAATTTTTTTACGTTTACGCACTTTACCAGAACCGTGACATGTCGTACATTTTTCTTTAATCATTTGACCAGTTCCTGAACAATGACCACAAGCTTGACGGTTTACGATACGACCAAATGGTGTATTTTGTTCTACACTTACTTGCCCTGAACCTGAACAATGTTTACATGTTTCTTTTGAAGTTCCTGGTTTCGCTCCGCTACCTTTACAAGTATCACATGGATCTTCAACTGGAATCTCGACATTTAATTCTTTACCAAAAATAGCTTCTTCAAACTCTAAAGTAACTTGATATTGTAAGTCAGCACCTTGACGCGGAGCATTTGGATCACGACGTCTACCGCCACCACCGCCGCCAAAGAACGAACTAAAGATATCTTCGAAACCGAAGCCACCGCCGAAGTCTCCTCCGCCGCCAAAACCACCGAAACCTTGATTTGCACCAGCATGACCAAATTGATCATATTGCGCGCGCTTTTGATCGTCGCTTAATACTTCATATGCTTCTTGTACTTCTTTAAACTTTTCAATTGCATTTTCTTCTTTACTTACGTCTGGATGGTATTTTTTAGCCAAACGACGATACGCTTTTTTTATTTCATCTTTTGAAGCACCCTGGCTAAGTCCAAGGACCTCATAATAATCTCGTTTACTCATAAATTTACAACCCCCGAATCTTTCACATAAACGTAATTTTAACACCGAAAGAAAGTGCTTTGCAACAAAGTTTCCTCACTTACAGTATGCAAAGTAAAAAACTTAAGAACCTCACACTTTTCTTCTCATTCATGAAAAAAGCCAAAGCCAAGGCACGCTTGACTTTGACTTTTTGTCATCTTACTTATTTATATTACTTATCTTCTTTTACTTCTTCAAACTCAGCGTCTACTACATTGTCTTTCTTCGCGCCAGCATCTTGTGCTCCTTGTGCACCTTCTGCTTGCCCTGTAGCTGCTTGAGCTTGCTCGTATAATTTAACACTTAATTGTTGTACGATTTCTTGTAAAGCGTCTTTTTTCGCACGGATGTCCTCAAGCTCGTTCTTCTCGATCGCAGCTTGTAGTGCTTCTTTCGCTTCTGTTGCTTTTGCAACTTCAGCTGCATCCACTTTACCTTCTAAATCTTTTACAACTTTATCCGTTTGGAATACAAGTTGGTCCGCTTCGTTACGAAGTTCAACTTCTTCCTTACGTTTTTGGTCAGCGTCAGCATTTGCTTCTGCTTCTTGTACCATACGATCTACTTCTTCATCAGAAAGACCTGAAGAAGATTGGATTGTAATAGCTTGCTCTTTACTTGTTCCTAAGTCTTTTGCACGTACGTTAACAATACCGTTCGCATCAATATCGAATGTTACTTCGATTTGTGGAATACCACGTGGTGCTGGCGGAAGGTCTGTTAATTGGAAACGACCTAATGTTTTGTTGTCAGCTGACATTGGACGCTCACCTTGTAATACGTGAATGTCTACTGCCGGTTGGTTATCAGCAGCTGTTGAGAATACTTGTGACTTACTTGTTGGAATTGTAGTGTTACGCTCGATTAATTTCGTGAACACACCACCCATAGTTTCAATACCTAAAGAAAGTGGAGTTACGTCTAATAATAGTACGCCTTCTACATCACCAGTAAGTACGCCACCTTGAACTGCAGCACCTAATGCTACAACTTCATCAGGGTTTACACCTTTATATGGTTCTTTACCAGTTTCACGTTTAATAGCTTCTTGTACAGCTGGGATACGAGTAGATCCACCAACAAGGATAACTTTATCTAATTCACTTGGAGCAAAACCAGCGTCTTTTAATGCACGACGAGTTGGCTCTAACGTTCTTTCAACAAGACCTGCTGAAAGCTCTTCGAATTTCGCTCTTGTTAACGTTAATTCTAAGTGTAATGGACCAGCAGCTCCAGCACTAATGAATGGTAATGAAATTTGTGTTTGTGTTACGCCAGAAAGATCTTTTTTCGCCTTTTCAGCTGCATCTTTCAAACGTTGAAGCGCCATTTTATCTTGGCTTAAATCAATGTTATTTTCTTTTTTGAACTCAGCTACTAAGTGGTCAATAACAACTTGGTCAAAGTCATCTCCACCAAGACGGTTGTCACCAGCAGTTGAAATAACTTCGAATGTTCCGTCTGCTAACTCAAGGATAGATACGTCAAATGTACCGCCACCTAAGTCATATACTAAGATTTTTTGCTCTTCATCTTGTTTTTCTAAACCGTAAGCAAGTGCTGCTGCTGTTGGTTCGTTAATGATACGCTCAACTTCTAAACCAGCGATACGACCAGCATCTTTTGTTGCTTGACGTTCTGCATCGTTGAAGTATGCAGGTACTGTAATAACAGCTTTCGTAACTGTTTCACCTAAGTATGCTTCAGCAGAAGCTTTTAGGTTTTGTAAAATGATTGCAGAAATTTCTTGAGGTGTATAATCTTTACCTTCAACTTCTACTTTGTAGTCTGTACCCATATGACGTTTAACAGACATGATTGTATTTGGGTTTGTAATTGCTTGACGCTTTGCAACTTCCCCAACTTGACGCTCTTCATTTTTGAAAGCTACAACAGATGGTGTTGTACGGTTTCCTTCTGGATTTGGGATAACCTTTGGTTCTCCACCTTCCATAACAGCTACACAAGAGTTTGTTGTACCTAAGTCAATACCGATAATTTTACTCATGGCGAATCCTCCTACTTTTATGTAAATTATTGATTTACTTTTACCATTGATGGGCGAATCACACGGTCTTTTAGTTTATAACCTTTTTGGAATTCTTCAACTACCGCGTTTGATTCAAATTCACTATCTTCCACTTGCATAATAGCTTGGTGTTCATTAGGATCGAACTGTTTACCAACAGATTCAACCACTTCAACGCCTTCTTTAGTCAACGCTTCTAACAATTGACGATGCACCATTTCCATACCTTGTAACAAGGATTTCGTTTGCTCATCAGTCGCTTCCACTTGCATCGCTCTTTCAAAATTATCAAGAGCTGGCAAAATGTCTGAAACTAGACTTTGTGCTCTATATTTTTCAGCAGCCTGTTTATCCATTTGGACACGACGCTTATAATTTTCAAAATCAGCTTGTAGACGTAATGTGCGACCTTCCGTTTCCGTTAGTTTCGCTTGTAACTCATCTACTTTTTCTTGTAAAAGAGCAGCCTCACTTTTTTCTTCTACAGTTTTTTCACTGTTTTCTGTCGTGACAGCTTCTTCAACCTGCGCTTCTTTTACTTCTTCTACCACTTGTTCGTTACGCTCTTCCACAATATTCACCTCCTTAAAAGGTATTAGGTATTATGCTGAACACAATTACCTAAGCATTATATATTACACACAGCAATGAAAATTTCATTACTTGAGCGAATGTATTACTCTCATTTACTTTTTAAGTCCATCAGTAAATTGTCTCGTAAATAACTGTAACAAACTAATTACCCGAGAGTATTGCATTCTTGTCGGACCTAAAATAGCAATTGTTCCAAGTTGCTCTTCTCCAATCGAATATGTTGCAGAAATTAAACTACAATCTTCCATAGCCGTCGCAGAGTTTTCCCTACCTATTTTCACTTGAATACCTACTTGTTTATGACGCAAAATGTCATAAAACTCGGCTTCATTATCAATCATCGTCAGTAAGGATCTTACTTTGTGAATGTCATGGAACTCTGGTTGCGAAAGCATATTTGCTTTGCCTCCAAAGTATATCTTTTCCGATAAAGGAACTTGAAATGTACCATCTAACATTTTTATTGCACTATCGTAATTATGAACATACCCACGTAAAACTGTAACAATCTCTTTAAAGATTTTGTTATGCAATTCTGCCATTGGTACGCCCGACAGCTTTTCATTTAAAATATTAACCATTTTTTCTAAATCTGATAAATCAACAGATTCCGGAACGGTAATCGTTTTGCTTTGTACATGCCCTGTATCCGTTACAATAATAGCGACTGCAGTTTGACGATCAAGCGGTACAATTTGTACGTTTTTAAGTTTATTTGTGCTTAACTTCGGCCCAAGAACAATGGCCGTATAATTCGTAAGCTCTGATAAAATTTGAGCCGATTGCTGTGCAATCTTTTCTGCTTCAAAAATTCTTTCAGCAAATAAATCTTTAATTTGTACAATTTCATCGTTCGGTAAGTTTTGCGGCGCTAAAAGATGGTCTACATAAAAACGATATCCTTTTTCAGAAGGAACACGCCCTGAAGAACTATGCGTTTTTTCAATAAATCCTAGTTCTTCTAAATCAGCCATTTCATTTCGAATAGTAGCTGAACTAAACGTAATTTCATCTTTCTTAGCCAACGTCCTCGACCCAACAGGTTGCGCTGATCCAATAAAGTCATCAATAATTGTTTGTAAAATTAAGAGCTGACGTTCCGTAAGCATCTCATCATCACCTCTGTTAGCACTCTTTGTCTTCGAGTGCTAAATCTATTAATAACTTACCAAAATTGACATTCAATTGTCAACGGAAACGTCACGAAATAATGAAACTTTTTCACGTCAATGGAACATTTAATTAGTCAATCAAAAATGATTGGAATACTTCATTCCCTAATAATTTTCCTTTTCGCGTTAAATGAACATATCCATCGCTCTCTTCAAGCAACCCTTGTTCTTCGTTGCTTTGTAACTGCTTCGCGAAAACTTGATCCATTTCCATATTAAATTTCTTTTGAAATCCTATTTTAGATACACCTTTTGTTTTTCGAAGTCCTAAGAACAACTCTTCTTCCATTCTTTCTTTCTCCGTCACCGCGTGAACATCTAAATACGGAAATCCAGTTTCATCGATTTTATTGAAGTATTGCTTGAGCGGTCCTACATTTTGGATACGTTCTCCATTTACATAACTATGTGCCCCAGCTCCAAATCCATAATACTCTTCATTATTCCAGTATGTGAGATTATGTCTACTTTCATTATCACCTTTTGAGAAATTGCTAATTTCATACTGGATATAGCCGTGTTTCTCCATTTCATCCATTACCATTTCGTACATTTTTGCTTCATGGTCTTCACCTGGAAGTCTTAATTTCCCTTTATTCATTAAGTTATAAAACACAGTTTTCGGTTCCACAATTAATGAATAGGCCGAGAAATGTTGTACACCGAGCGTAAAAGCAATGTCTAGCGTTTCTTTCACGTCTTCTATCGTCTGCCCTGGCAGAGCATAAATAATATCCACATTTATATTTTTGAAGCCCACTTCCTGCGCTTCTCTAATCGCTACAAATGCATCTTCCCTCGTATGCTTGCGCCCAATTTTCTCAAGCAATTCATCTCGAAATGTTTGCACACCAAAACTAATGCGGTTCACTCCACCTTCTAGCAATACATGTAACTTCTCTTTCGGTAAATCACCTGGATTCGCTTCAAATGTTAATTCACAATTCGGAGCAAATGGACGTAAGCGACGGTTTATAATATCGAGTAACTTTTTTGTCTGCTCCATATTTAACGCTGTCGGAGTTCCTCCACCAACAAAAATCGTTTTCATACTATCAAATGGTACCTTTTGGACTGTATTTATTATTTCTTTCTCTAAATACTCTAAATATTGATCGACCGGTTGGCGTTCAATAAATACTTTATTAAAATCACAATAGTGACAAATATGCTGACAAAACGGAATATGAATATATGCAGCTTGCACCAAATATAACTCCTACCTTTCTAAAAAGAAAACCTCCGCGCTCGGGAGGCTTCTTTACTTCTCTAACGTATTACGAATTTGCTCCATTCGCATTTTTCCCCAATCATACATCATTTCAACGATTGGTAAAAGCGACATGCCTAATTCCGTCATATAATACTCCACTCGCGGAGGAATTTCTGGGTATACTGTTCTGTCAACAATCCCATCTTCCATTAACTCTTTTAATTGATTTGACAAAACTTTATGAGAGATGCTTGGGAATAATCGTTGTAATTCACTAAAACGATGAGGCCCTTCCACACCAAGATGCCACAGTATCACAACTTTCCACTTCCCACTAATAATAGAAAGCGTCAATTCCTTTTCACAATTAAAATTACCATTTTGTATTTTCTCGTGAATATCTTTTCGAATATTTTCGGACATTAACAAACTCCTAACTCTATATGAACTAAAAAGCTCTCTCACTATTGTAAATGAGAGAAACTACGTTGTCTAAAAAGTAATGATATAAAAAAGAAGCCGTATAGACGACTTCTTTTTTTATATCAATTCGCATGAAATAACAATCAATTATTAATTATCATCCATTTTCAGTACAGCCATGAATGCTTCTTGCGGTACTTCTACAGAACCAACAGACTTCATACGTTTTTTACCTTCTTTTTGCTTATCAAGAAGTTTACGCTTACGAGAAATGTCACCACCGTAACATTTTGCAAGTACGTTTTTACGCATCGCCTTAATTGTAGAACGTGCTACAACTTTGTTTCCGATAGTCGCCTGAATTGGCACTTCGAACTGTTGTCTCGGAATTAATTCTTTTAATTTCTCTACGATTACTTTACCACGGTCATACGCTGAATCACGGTGTACGATAAATGATAAAGCATCCACTTGTTCATTATTTAAAAGAATATCCATTTTCACAAGTTTAGATGGTTTATAACCAATTAACTCGTAATCAAATGATGCATACCCTTTTGTATTTGATTTCAATTGATCGAAGAAATCATATACGATTTCTGATAATGGGATTTCATACGTTAATGTAACACGTGTTTCATCTAAATATTGCATATCAATAAACGTTCCACGTTTACCTTGGCAAATTTCCATTACAGCTCCAACATAGTCATTCGGCACCATAATTGAAGCCTTCACAAAAGGCTCTTCTACGCGATCGATAGACTGTGGATCTGGCATATTAGATGGATTATCAACAATTACATCTTCACCGTTTGTTAAATACACTTTATAAATAACGCTTGGCGCTGTTGTAATTAAGTCAATTTTAAATTCACGTTCAATACGCTCTTGAATGATTTCCATGTGAAGAAGTCCTAAGAATCCACAACGGAAACCAAATCCTAGTGCTTGAGATGTTTCTGGTTCAAACTCAAGTGCAGAATCGTTTAACTCTAATTTTTCTAACGCATCACGTAAGTCGTTGTAACGTGCAGAATCGATTGGATATAAACCACAGAATACCATTGGATTTAATTTACGATAACCTGCTAACGGCTCTGCAGCTGGACGTTTCGCATGTGTAATCGTATCACCAACGCGTGTGTCACCAACATTTTTAATCGATGCCGCTAAGAAACCTACATCACCTACAGTTAACTCATCACGTTGCGTAGTCTTCGGTGTAAATACACCTACTTCTGTTACTTCAAATTCTTTACCAGTTGCCATCATACGTACTTTATCGCCAACTTTTACCGTTCCATTTATAACACGGATATAAGCAATTACACCGCGGTACGGATCATATAAAGAGTCAAAGATCATACATTGTAACGGCTCTTCTGAATCACCTGTTGGTGCTGGTACTTTTTCAACGATTTGTTCTAAAATATCTTCAATACCAATACCAGCTTTCGCTGAAGCAAGTACAGCTTCTGATGCATCTAAACCAATTACATCTTCTACCTCTTGACGCACACGTTCTGGGTCTGCACTTGGTAAGTCGATTTTATTAATAACCGGTAAAATTTCTAAATTGTTATCAAGCGCTAAGTATACGTTCGCTAACGTTTGCGCCTCAATACCTTGCGCTGCATCCACTACAAGAATTGCACCTTCACAAGCCGCTAAACTACGAGATACTTCGTACGTAAAGTCGACGTGTCCTGGTGTATCAATTAAGTGAAGAATATATTCTTCACCGTCTTTTGCTTTATACGTTAACTGTACTGCGTTTAATTTAATTGTAATACCACGCTCACGCTCTAAATCCATAGAGTCAAGCAATTGAGCTTTCATTTCACGTTGTGTTAACGCGTTTGTTTTCTCTAAAATACGGTCTGCTAACGTTGATTTTCCGTGATCAATATGAGCAATGATAGAGAAATTACGAATTTTGGACTGTCTTTTTGCTCTTTCTTCTTTGTTCATCTATGTTCTCAACTCCTAATAGTCTCGCCAATATACACTAGCACTGATTATATCAATAGAGCAGCAAAGATTCAATGAAAACTCGTGCTGCTTACAATACAAATCATTCTATCTATATCTTATGCGAACAAACCATAAGAGACAAACCTTTTTCAAATTAAAAAACGGCTGTCGTACAAAATGGTAAGACAACCGTTCTTCTTGCTACCCTTAACTAAAGATCTCTTTCACTTTCCCAATAACTATATCCGTTCCAAACTTTGTTACTTCATAAGTAGCACTTGCTATTGCCATACCAATTCCTTCTACAACATTAAAACTCTTTAAGCTTTCTAATTGTTTTTGTTTTTCGGTAACGGAAAACGAACTTCCCAAAATTTCTGATTCGGCACCCGCACCCTCTGTTCCTGTCATATGAGCGATTTGTTCATACGACATTTGCTGATAACCTTTCATACTTTTCAAACCATGATTAGCAAGTGCCACCCCTGCTATTATCATGAGTAAACATATGGCCACACTACATATACATAAAAGCGAAAAGCGGCTTACATGATGATCGTCTCTTCCCATCAATGCGTATATGCGCCTGTATTATCTTGGTCAATTTGATGATGCAAGGCTGCATTTAAACCACTCGCTATTACATTTGCCATATCTTCTATGAAAGCATCCACTTCTTTCGGAGTCACCATTAAATTATGGCCAAGAGGAGATAACACTTCATAAATTAATTTTCTCTTCTCTTCATCTTCCAGTGTACCTACAGCACCTAAAAACATATTCCGACTCTTTTCATCCGGCATATCTTCTTCTGTTAACTTTTTCTTTTCTCCAAATGTAAAGCCAGCTGGTAACAAAGATCGGGAAGGTTTGTTTCCTTCCTTCATCTCCCGTCCAAAATGTTTCAAAATAAAATCAATTGTATCGCTTGTAATCGAAACGGCATCTACCACAGTCGGGACACCAATCGCAATAACAGGAATACCCAATGTTTCTTTACTAAGTTCCTTACGCTTATTCCCAACACCCGATCCAGGATGAATTCCCGTATCAGAAATTTGTATCGTGCTATTTACTCGTTCAATAGAACGAGCAGCTAATGCATCAATTGCAATGACAAAGTCTGGCTTTGTCTTCTCAATGATTCCATAAATAACATCGCTCGTTTCAATCCCTGTAATTCCCATTACTCCCGGCCGAATTGCACTAACAGGTCTAAACCCTTCTTCTACACTTTCAGGCTGCAATTGAAACAAGTGTCTCGTTACCAATACATTTTCTACAACTATCGGCCCAAGCGCATCTGGCGTTACATTCCAATTCCCCAGACCAACAATTAAACAACTCGCTTCTTTCGTAACACCAACATCTTCTAAGAAATAAGAAAATTCTTTTGCAAAAATGCGCTCTACTTTTTGTTGCAGCTCTGTATCTTGTTGACGTATACCTTGTACTTCAAGTGTTAAATAATTTCCAGGTTTTTTACCCATTGATTCAGAGGCAACTTCATCAATCGTTACTTTCGTAATGGTAATACCTTCTTCTTCCCTCTCTTTTACAATAACTCCTTGTATTCCATTTTGCTCTTCTTGGCGCTCTTGCAACATTTGATGTGCCTCTACAGCAAGGTCAGTTCTAACACTATATTTACTTAAATCTAATGGTTCTTTCATCGTATCTCCTCCGTAATTCATAGTAAATATCGTTAGATTTCCCAAAGTTATATAAGGTCATTCTTTCCTTTACGTGAAATTTCATTGATATACTATTGCAATTCTCTTCACCGTTTGATAGAATATCACTTGTTCTATGTTAAGAATCGAGTCATTCGATTGCACCAGGGAGGTGAAAAGTATGGCAAACATCAAATCTGCTATCAAACGCGCTAAACTTAGCGAAGAGCGTCGTTCACATAACGCTTCTATCAAGTCTGACATGCGTTCTGCTGTTAAAACTGTAGAAGCTTTAGTTACTAATAACGATCTTGAAAATGCTAAAGAAGCTTTCAAAACTGCTTCTAAAAAACTTGACAAAGCAGCTCGTAAAGGTCTTATCCACCAAAACGCTGCAGCTCGTCAAAAATCTCGCTTAGCGAAACAAGTAAACGCGTAAGGCGTTTAAAAAACGATCCATTTGGATCGTTTTTTTATATACAAAAAAGTTCACGTGCTAAGCACGTGAACTTTTTGTTTCATTACATATGATTTAACCGCATTAAGAAAAACTCAAGCACAAGTTTCTTATCCATTTTTCCAGTTTTCATACTATAATCAGCTTCCGCTAATTCTATAATCACTTTTTTTAATTCTTCAAAAGAGAAAAACTTCGTTTGATTCATCGCTAACTTTACACGATATGGATGCACACCAATATGAGACGCAATTTGATTTTGTCCATAACCACGCTGCTGTAACTCTTTCACTTGATGCAGCAAGCGGAATTGACTTACTAATAATGCAAGCAGTTTAATGGGTTCTTCTTGCTGCGTAAATAATCCATCCAATATTTGCATCGCACCCGCGATATCTTTTTTTACCACTTTTTCTGTCAAAGCAAACACATTTTGCTCAACTGATTTTGGCACCAGTTCTGCAACAAGTTTCGGGCTAATCTCTCCGCCCATACCGACGTATAACGTTAACTTGTCCATTTCCTTCGCCAACATCGTTACATTACTTCCCACAAGCTCTAACAACAAACTAACAGCTGCATTATCAATATGCACGTGCACTTCATCTGCACGAGCCACAATCCACTTCTGAACATCCTGCACTTGCATCGCATTCGCTTCTACTACGTCCGCTGTTTTCTTTAATAATTTTGTAATTTTTTTTCGTTCATCAAGTTTTTCATAAGGCGCAACAAAAACAAGAATAGAAAATGGAGACGGCTCCCCAATATATTCTTCCAAAATTTTTATATTTTGCTCTAACTTTTCTTTTTGTGAAGTTAAAAATAGTGGTGATTTTATTAATAGCACTTTACGTTCTCCGAAAAAAGGAAGTGTACGTGCATCCTCAACCACATCTTCTAAATATGCTTCTTCTAAATCGTATGTCACAACATTAAACTCGCGATCTTCCTCTTCAAGCGCTTCTGTTGTAATAAGCTTTATCGTTTCATTTATAAAAAACGCTTCCGTTCCATACACTAAATACAACGGAGCAAACTGCTTTTTTTTAATCTTTTTATGTACATCACTCATACTTTTTCCTACTCCCTAACTTGGCAATATATATTTATACTAATGCCCTAGCTTTCGTTTTACAAGTACAAAGGAACAGGCTGTATAACCCGTCCCTTTATTTATATTAAACGCCACGCAATAAGTCCCGGGTTTCTTATTGGTGTGCGGTAATCACCTTCCCTTTATTATTCACAATAAAAATTCGAGTATAAGTGCCAACTGTTAACATGCTTGGAAACAAAAAACTCACGTTCCTTCATGATCTAAAAGTAGTAAGAACGCTCGATTTCTCTTCACACTGGAAATTGTAGATTTTTTTCTGACAATATTTTATACTAAAGTGGAATGTTGGGGAGGGATTCTAAATGAATGATTTTGAACAAAACGTTCAAAGTAAACGCAATGACGCTATTGATTCAGGGGTAGGATTTATCGTCTCATTTGGTTTTTTCGCAACACTTTTCATCATTGCAACTGTTATTAAATTTATCGGCTCTTAAAGACTGCTGCTTACTGGCAGTCTTCTTTTTTATCTATTATGTGTTTCATCATATGTGATTTTGCTACGAAAGGTTCCGTGTTCCGCTTTAAAAACATAGGAAATGGCGCCCTGCTTATCTGTACGCCATATTTCAATCCCCATCTTCTCAAAACGCTCTATAACTTCCTTATGAGGATGCCCATACCTATTACGTTCACCGACAGAAATAATCGCTACATCAGGCTTTACAGCGCTCAAAAAAGGCGCTATAGATGACGTGTTACTCCCATGATGAGCAACCTTTAAAACATCGGCCCGTAAATCTGGATACGTAGCTACTAAAAACCGCTCTCCTTCTTCTTCTAAATCACCCGTAAACAGCCACGTTAACCCTCCTAATTTTGCCCATATTACAATTGAAGCGTTATTTTCACTTCTTGCTTTTCCTGTTGGAGCTAACACAAAAAATTCCGCTTCATTTACACTCCAACTCTCTCCTTCCCCCATTTCACTTATTTTCACTTCCTTTTCTAACGCCTGTTTCTTTAACACTTTTTCTAATACCGCCTCTTGTTCTTTTCGGCCAAATACAACTTCTTTTACAGTTATATTTGATAATAACTCTTGCGCAGCACCTATATGATCCGCATCTCCGTGCGTTACGATTAATTTATCGATTGTTTTAATCCCTTCCTTTTGTAAATAAGGGATTAAAATATCATTTCCAACAGAAAATTCATGCTTTTTCCGTTGCCATTCTTCCTTATTTACACGAATTGTTCCACCAGTATCAATAAGATAAATCTCTTTGTCATACGGGAGGCGAATTAATATTGCGTCTCCCTGTCCAACATCAAGAAATGTCACACTCCCACTTTCTCGAAAATACGGATATACATAATGACATGTACAAACAAAAAGAAATATACCCGAAGCTATGAACATAATTTTCTTCGACACTCGCCTTTCCCAAACCATCAATATACTAACAATACTCGCGCAATATAGAGCTACAAGAAGTAAAGGCGTTTGTCCGAAAACAAAGCGAATAAACGGTAAATTTTCACAATGAATTAGAAAATCATTAGAAAGATTCAAACCTATCGATAGTACATTCGCAAGTCCTTTTGCAAGAAATGGGACGATTGGTATGCATACCAAAATAATAATACTACACGGCAATACAATGAGAGATAAAAACGGAACGTATATGATATTAAGAAAAATACTATATGGGGAAAAATAACCGAAGTGATATAACAAAATCGGAGTACTAACGATTTGTGAAATAAGAGAAATATAAATGGAATTTCGGATTACTCCATTACTACTCTCTAGTAAAAGCGGGGCTGATAAAAGTAAAGCAAAACTACCAACGAAAGAAAACTGAAAGCCGATATTAAAAACAAGATACGGATCAAATATAAGCATACATATAGCTGTGGCACTTAAAGCATCTAAGCTAGATAAACGAATAGAACATATGAAAGCAATCAACATGAAAACCCCTGTTATAGAAGCTCTTATAACAGACGGGGATGCTCCTGCTAAAATCATATATAGAGGAATGCAAAAGATAAGACATACTGTCGCTATCTCTCTCGTCACACCACTTCTTAGCAAAATAAAATACACAATCACCATTAACAATACGATATGCGATCCTGAAATCGCCAACAAATGTACAAGACCAAATTGCTGATATTGCTCTTCAACTTCAAATGTCATTTGTTGTCTATCACCAAATACTAACGCATTCATAAAAGCACCTGATTGCGCCGGAAACATTTCTGTAACTCCCGAGATCACTTGTTGTCTCAAAAGAAGAATCCATTGCACGAGTGACAACGATGTTTTATGGCATTCAGAAATATATGTAGCCTCCAATATGAAATGAATATTTTGCTTATACAAATAATCACGATAATTAAAACCATGAAAATTCCGAGCTATTGGTGGTTCTTTCCTCTCCCCTTCGAATACACATGATACTCCTGCATGTAATTGTCGCAGTTGTTTCTTTTCCGAGGCTGATTTAATTTTGTAACTTAACTGCACTATATTTTTATTCTGATCTTCAACTTGAAATGATAGGCGATCCCCGTTAATAAGAGGTGTATTGTGTATCACCCCTCTTGTAGCTTCGTAGGACTCTCCTAAAGGCTTGTTTTGCCCTTGAACATACGTAGTGTACATAGCGCCACTAAAACACGCTATCATACAATATAGGAAGGTTTTACGCGAAGTACGATATAAACAAAAGAAAACATACAAAACGAGACAACAAGTCAGCACTAAAACTGAAGTGGAAAAGGCAATTGCAATCCCTATTATAAATGAGATTGCAACATAGCCCCATTGTCCATGCAACTTATACTCACTCCTTATAGCATCATTTTTGCTTTCGTGAATACATGCTGTAATTCTTCCATCGATAAGTTCTCTTTTTCTAAAGATGCAAATAGTTCTTTTAACTCGATATGACGCTTTTGATCCTCTAATGCTGCAATATCATATTCTAGTGGAACGTGTTTTACCTTTACATTCGCTTTTTCAAATAACTCTACTGCATATGGATGATTTTTATAATCCTGCGCATAATAAACTGCCGTAATACCACTTTGAATAATCGCCTTACAACATTGCAAACAAGGGAAATGCGTAACATAAATTTCCGCTTCCTCCGTTTTCACACCAAACTTTGCACATTGTAATAAAGCATTCATTTCTGCGTGAATTGTACGAACGCAATGATTATCAATAACGTAGCATCCGTCATCTATGCAATGCACGCCACCTTTAATTGAGCCATTATATCCACCAGCAATAATTCGTTTATCACGAACGATTGTCGCTCCTACTGCAAGCCTTGTACATGTACTACGTAAAGATAGCAAATGGCTTTGCGTCATAAAATATTGATCCCATGAAATTCGTTCCATCTTTTTCACCTACTTTTTTGTCTACTTGTAGTGTAGCGAATGAAGAAAAACTTCGTCAATCTTTTACGGAATAATAATTTGATCTTTTATTTTTTCCAATGACTTCACGCCGATCCCATCGATCTCTAACAAATCTTCTATTTTCTGAAACGGACCATGTTCCTCTCGATATTTCAAAATACTTTCTGCTTTCCGAGAACCAATGCCTGTAATTTTTTCAAGTTGTTCTTTAGAAGCTGCATTTATTTGAACTTTCCCCTCTCCCTTTAAGGCAGCCGTAACTTCTTGTACTTGTTCGTTTTTATTCGGTACATAAAGGATCATTTGATCTTGTACCATCTGTGCTAAATTTACCTTCATCCTATCTGCCTCGGGTAAAAAACCGCCTGCCTTTTCAATGGCATCCTTGACCCGATCCCCTTCTTTCATTTCATAGACCCCCTCTTTAACAACAGCCCCTTTCATATCAATTACAATTATTTTTTTCTGCTCTTTTGTATCCGATATTTTCGGTTTACTTTTTTTCTCTATCTCTTTCGCTTGCACATCCGTTGCAATGACCGCTCGCTCTGTGTACTGGTTTGTTTTCCAAAACAGAAGAAAAAGTACAGTTCCAATAATAGCTACTAATCCCAACCATTTCTTTGGAAAATCCCACATCATTTTTCACCTCTAATCATAAATTTATAACATCATTCATATTGTTTAGGAGAAAGCTGTTACGAAGGAGGGATGAAACATTGAACATAGGAATTATAGGGACAGGAAACATGGGGAATATACTAATCGATGCATTTTTAGAAACCCGTGTTGTCAAACCTTCGTGCCTTACAATCATTAATCGAACGCCCGCCAAAGCATATCATATAAAGGAAAAATACCCTTCTGTTCATATAGCCAAAACTATTGATGAGGTAATTGAACGATCGCATCTTATTTTTATTTGTGTAAAACCGATAGATATATACCCGATCTTACAAAAGTACGCTGAACATTTTTCTGATGAAAAGTGCTTAGTTTCTATCACAAGTCCAATATCTCCATCACAATTAGAGACACTTGTACCTTGCCACGTTGCACGAATCATTCCGAGTATTACAAACCGCGCGCTGTCTGGCGCATCACTATTTACATTCGGAAGTAAATGCTCTGAAGAGTGGCAACAGAAACTATTTCGCCTATTCAAAAACATTTCTACTCCCCTTGTAATAAAAGAAGATATAACGCGCGTTTCATCTGATATAGCGAGCTGCGGCCCTGCATTCTTTAGTTATTTATTACAATCTTTCATTAACGCTGCTGTAGATAAAACAAATATTACACATGAAGAAGCCACTACTTTAGTAAGTGAAATGGTCGTTGGAATGGGGAAACTACTTGAAAAAGGGATTTTCACACTGCCTACTTTACAAGAAAAAGTATGTGTTAAAGGCGGCGTTACAGGAGAAGGCATTCGTGTTTTAGAAGAACATGTTGGGGATATGTTTCATAAATTAATTGAGCGGACACACGAGAAATTTGATGAAGATTTAAACTGCGTTGATCAGCAATTCAATAAACACACATAATAAATACGTCATCGTCATTCCAAATCCTTTTTATAAATATTTACTTTTTTACATTACATCTTTACTTAAACTAGCATTTCCATACTTCACGTATATCATCTTCTTATTATGTTAGAACGAAAATTACATCTTCTTTACAAAACAAAAGCAACCTCCTCGGTTGCTTTTGTTTTATCCGTTTTTCTTCGCCATGAAGAAAATACGCTCTGTTTGTTCTGTAACTTCAAGTCGCTCGAAGTCACCGGTCACGCGAAGCACTGTAAAACCAGCTTCTTCAAGCCATTTCGTTAACTCTTCAACCGGATATGCACGTTGCACGTGACATTCGTCAAAACGATGGTACACATCTTCTTCTGGGTCTTGAACAAAGAATGTTAAGTCATGTTCTACACTATTTGATTCTTCACCAGGGAAGCAATTCCAAATAAGAGATATTTCTTCTCCATTCACTGTGTATGTTTCATTTTGAAATACATGATGTATTTTATATAAAGAATGCACATCAAATAAAAACAAACCATCTTGACGTAAATGGTGAAACACTCTTCGAAATGTTTCTTGTACTCCATCTTCTTGCAATACATAATTTAATGAATCACAAAAGATCGTTACACAGTCGAACTCACCCGGAACATCTAGCTCTCGCATGTCTTGTTGGTAAAAAGGAATAAAATGTCCTTCTCCGCCTAGTTTTTGCTGAGCGACCGTTAACATTTCTTCTGAAAGATCGACACCGATTAAATCGTAACCCTTTTGTACAAGCGGAAGTGTTACATTACCAGTACCGCATGCTACATCAAGAATCTTCGCCTCTTTCATATCCGCTTGCTGTAAACTTTCCTCTGTGAATTCCACCCATTTATCATAAGGAACATCATTCATTAGTTCGTCGTACAACAATGCAAATTGTTCGTATTTCATTGGTCTAGCTCGTCTGTAATATCTTCACGCGGCACATCGCCCCAAAGACGCTCTAAATTATAGTGATTACGCTCATCTTTATGGAATACATGAGCAACTACATCTCCAAGATCAACTAATACCCAACGTGCTTCGTCAAAACCTTCCATACGTTGTACGTCGATTTGGAACTCATGTGCTTTTGATTTAATTTCACGCGCAATTGCTTGCACTTGCTTATCTGAGTTACCGTGACAAATAATAAAATAATCTGCAATTGGTGAAATACCTTGCATATTTAGGACAACCATATCTTCTGCTCTCTTATCATCAGCTGCTTTTGCTGCTAATACTAATAAATCTTTATCGTTCATTTACTAATTTCCTCCTTGATAACTGCGTTGTATGTTTGGAATGTTAATGGATAAATCGTTTGATTTTTTTCCATTAAAAATTGAATTGTTCGCTTTAACGCAAATAATAAAGCTTGATTTATATCCATATATGCGAGTTTACGAGCTTCCTCCACACCTGGAAACTTTCGCCCAGGCTCAATGTAATCAGCTACATAAATTACTTTATCTAACATCGTCATGTTCTCATGACCACTTGTATGATATGTAATAGCTTGCAGGATTTCGGGATCCGTAATGCCTACTTCTTTTTCTACTAAGTATGCCCCAACAGGTGCATGCCATAACTCTTTGTTATAACAAAGTAAATCTTTCGGCAAATCTTCACTTTTAATAATCTCTTCCATCTCAGAAATCGCTCTACACTTCGCATAATCATGGAATATAGCTGCAACTTCAGCCTTTTTTTCATCCACACCGTATAACTTAGCAAGTTCAATTGCTGTCTCCATTACACCAATTGTGTGTATATAACGTTTTTCATGCATTTGTTGTTTGACAATATGAAGTGCTTTCTCACGATTCATACAACCCATTCCTCTCGATATACACCTGTACTTTTTCAGGAAGTAAATATTTACATGTTCTCTTCTCTTTATATCTCTCACGCAATAAAGATGAAGAAACTGCAAACTCCGGAATTTCCACAGTGGTGATAGGATAAGGTGTACGCAATGTATAACCAGGTCGCGCAACCCCTACAAACGTTACAAGATCAAATAACGCTTCAATGTTATACCACTTCGGTAAATACTCAACCATATCTCCACCAATAATAAAGTGAAACTGCACATCCGGATACTTCTTCGTCAATTGTAACATAGTGTCATACGTATAAGATGGGCCCTTCCTGCTTAGCTCTTCTAAACAAATAGAAAAATGTTCTTCCGCCTCAGTCGCAAGCTCTAACATTTGCAAGCGATTTTCTACACTTGTAATATTCCGCCCTTGTTTATGCGGTGGAATTTGGTTCGGTAAGAACCATACTTCTTCTAAATTCAAAGCATGATATACTTCATTTGCAATTAGCAAATGACCATAATGTGGCGGATCAAATGTACCGCCAATGATGCCAATTTTTCTCAAAAGAAACGCCCCTTCCTTTTACGTACAGCAACTCTCTTCATTCCTATCCGAAGAGAGTTCACTGTTAATAAAAGTTCAATTGGTTTCGCTCTCTACATCATTACACACTAACGATAAAAATAGCGTGTGCTAGTCTTTTTATCGTGGAAGTTTAATTTGTTTATTTTCTCTAGATTCTTTGTATAAAACGATTGTACTTCCAATTACTTGAACGATTTCAGCACGTGCGCCTTGTGCAAGTTCTTCTGCAACTTCACGACGATCGAATTCACAGTTTTGTAGCACACTTACTTTAAATAATTCACGAACTTCTAAAGTATCTGCGATTTGTTTAATCATATTTTCATTTACTCCGCCTTTTCCTACTTGAAAAATTGGTGTTAAATGATGTGCTTGTGCACGTAAAAATCTTTTTTGTTTTCCTGTTAACATATATGTTAGCCTCCAAGCTTTCTTATAACTAATTGTTTCATTCTATCGATATTCGGTACACGCCCTGTCCACATTTCAAATGCAAGTGCCCCTTGATAAACAAACATATCAATACCATTTTGAACCACTGCACCTTGCTCTTTTGCCTCACATAAAATTTTCGTTTCAAATGGATTATAAATGATATCTGATACAATCGTCCCTTTTTTTAACGAAGAAATTTGTAATGGCGTATGTTCGACGCGTGGATGCATACCTATTGTTGTCGTCTGAATGATAATATCATAATTCCCTTGTTCTTCTGTTGCTTTTTCTAGCGATAAAGCAACAGAATGAACAGTAGCCGTACACGCAGCAATAAGTTCTTTCGCCTTATCTACTGTACGATTAGCTACATCAATCTCTTTCACACCTACATCAGCAAGCGAAAAATAAATAGCTCGACTAGCACCACCTGCGCCAAGCAATAAAATACGTTTCTCTTGAAGCGGTTCACTACTAATTGACTGCAATGCTCGGACAAAACCAATTCCATCTGTATTGTAGCCAATCAGTTTTCCATCCTTATGAACCACTGTATTTACTGCACCAATTTGTTTTGCTAGTGGGTCAATCTCATCCAAATAATCCATAATAGCAACTTTGTGCGGAGTTGTTACATTAAATCCTGAAATACCTAATGCTTTTAAACCTCTTACTGCTTCCCCTAGCACTTCCTCTTTAACAAGAAATGCATGATAATGGGCATCCATATTCAAGTGTTCAAATGCATCGTTATGCATAACGGGTGATAATGAATGTCCAATTGGATTTCCGATTACACCATATAATTGTTTCATAAATCCCTCTCCATATTAAATTAAAGATTTACGCAATGAAACACTTACTCCTTTTGGTACGTGTGCAACAATTTTTGCTCCCGGTTCGTTCACAGTAACCCATCCTAATCCAGAGAATACAACATCCGTTTTTGGTTCACGAATATTAAATTCGTATTTCACTAACTCTGGCATATTTTCTAATTCTTCTGGTGTTGGCGGGCTTAGTAAATCCCCAGCATGATTTTTATACAATTCATCTGCTTTCTCGAGCTTTGTACGATGGATTGTTAAACGATTCGAGAAGTGACAAGTAAATGCACGACGACCACCACTTACATAATCAAAACGTGCCAATCCACTGAAGAATAATGTTTGTTCTTCATTTAATTGGAACACCATTGGCTTAATTTCTTTTGTTGGTGTAATAAGCTTTAAGCTTTCTTTTCCAACATAATGAGCCATTTGATGGTGGTTAATAATACCCGGCGTATCATATAAAGAAGATTCTTCGTCTAACGGAATATCAATTAAATCAAGTGTTGTTCCTGGGAAATGAGATGTTGTAATTACATTTTCAGTCTCATCACTAAATTCTTTAATCATGCGATTAATAAATGTTGATTTCCCTACATTCGTACATCCAACAACGTAAACATCTTTTCCGCCGCGGTAATACTCAATAGCATCTGCCAGCTCAGCAATCCCTTGTCCCTTTGCTGCACTAATTAAAAAGACATCTTCTGGTTTTAATCCTAGCTGCTTTGCACTATAGCGCATCCAATGCTTTACTTTATCATGTTTTACTGACTTAGGTATTAAATCAGCTTTATTTCCAACAAGTAATACTTTATTATTTCCGACGAAACGATGTAAGCCAGGTAACCAGCTACCATTAAAATCAAAAATATCTACAATCTTAACTACTAATGCATCTGATTTTCCAATTCCGTTTAGAATGCGTAGGAAGTCATCATCTGTTAATGATACATCTTGAATTTCGTTGTAATGCTTCAAGCGAAAACAACGTTGACAAATTACTTGTTCTTTCTCTAAAGATGAGGCAGGAGCATATCCTACTTCATTTTTATCTTCTGTTTGAATTTCTACACCGCAACCAATACATTTAATTGTTTCAGTCAAACTTTATTCCTCCCAGTTAATTAAACCTTTTTTCTTCATATTTCTCATAATTCTTCGTTCAATTTTTCGATTAAAGCGCGTTACTAATCCGTCCGTTTGTGCTACCGGTACAACTAAAATCGTATGAAGTCCCACTCGGTTTCCACCTAAAACATCCGTTAGTAACTGATCTCCAATTACTACAACTTCATCTGGTTGCAGTTGCATCTCTTGTATCGCACGCTTAAATGCACGAACAAATGGTTTGCGCGCACTATGAATAAACGGAATACCTAATGGATCAGCAAAGTCTTTCACACGTTGCTCATTATTATTTGAAACGACCGTTACTTGAATGCCTTGCTCTTTCATTTTCAAAAACCATTCTTCAAGTTGTGGCGTTGCATTTGGACGGTCCCATTCAATTAACGTATTATCTAAATCAGTAATAACACCTTTAATTCCACGTTTTTTCAAATCTTCTGGTTGAACATGATATACATTTTTCACGTATTCGTTTGGTAAAAATAGCTTCAATTTCTTTCACCTCTTTGAGGAGTTTTCATAAAAATTTTTCGACAACATATTTCGATATATGACCTGTGGATAAAATTGTACACATTTTCCACACTAATTTTTCAGTCAATTTGGAATTTACTAACAATCTATACACATTTTATCCACCTAGGTATGTGGATAACCACTCGTTTGTGACTGTCATATTTTTTTGGTACATTAAATGCAACAACGAATCAATCCTTAAATTATTAGGAGGTGACTCACCTTGAAAACAAAATATATGGAACAGTTATCTACTGAGTTACTCACTGAGTCTTATTATAAAGCAAAAGAACTAAAATTAAATCCCGACTTCATTTTACTTATAAAACAAGAAATGATTAGACGCTCATTAGAGGACAAGCTTGTCAAATCGTCTTGATTACATATAAAGTGAAATCTTAACTAGCTAACTTGTAAAAAGAGCCATCCTGCGATGGCTCTCGAATAAACAAGTACTCCCATCTAGGGAATTTCATCATTAAGCATCTTTGTCCATAACTCTTACTTACAGTTATAAAATGTTTTCTTTACTTATGAGCCAATCGAGTAGCAATTTTTTCACCAAGACGAAGCTCTTGTCCACTCTTCAAATTCTGCACTACTTCTATCATATCTTTTTCAAACAATAACACAACTGTTGAACCAAATGTAAAGTATGCCATTTCTTCACCTTTTTGAACAGTGTCTCTTTCATGCAGCAGCTCAATACTATTAACAAACATAGCTCCTACTTTTACAAGCGCCATATGTTCACCGTCACTATTTACTTCTGTAACAGAGCGATAATTTTTTGACAATGGCTCTTTCCCGTATTCCATACCAGCTGCATTTACCGGATATGATTTTCTACCGAGTACAAATCTTTCAGTCACGGAACCAGAAAGCGGACTATGAATACGATGATAATGACTTGGGCTTAAATAAATAACCATGCATGTACCACCTGCATATCGCTGTGCACGTTCTTCATTACCTAGCATATCCACGATTGAATAACGCTTTCCTTTAATATCAAATGTTTTTGTGTCCTCAATAGGACCGTGATCAGCAAAAACACCATCAACAGGACTAACGATACTCGATGCATCTGTATCAATACTACGCTTTCCTTCTTTTAGCTTACGTGTAAATAGTTCATGCAATGTTCTATATTCCTTCAAACCCTTTTCCATCTCATCTTGATTAATTTGAAAAACTTTCGCATACGATGGAATAATGATAGAGCTCAAACGAGATTGTGCAAATTTACGTAATATATAAGAAGTAAAACGACCATTTGTAAGTTCGATCATAAGTCGATATAATGTACGTCGCAAATTGCGAAACCTCCTAATCAGTCTATAACTTTAGCTTCCCCTTCTTTTCCTTCTATATCATATGTAAAATTGGTTCTTATTCCCACATATCATATAGAACTGCCATATTATACATGCGGAAAACTAAGTATGGTATTATTCTTAAATTGTTTAGCACCCTCTAATATTACAGATAGAATCCGTCATTTTCAACAGTGAACATAGATTTCTTCTGAACACAACTCTTTTTCCTTCCTTATTTGCAAAAAGAAAAGCAGCCCATTTTAACATAAGGCCGCTTGTAATATACATTATTCTTTCGCTTTTTTCTCTTTCTCAGCTCTTACAAATTCGTGGAACATTTTCATTAAAGCGCGCTTTTCAATTCTTGATACGTAGCTTCTGGAAATACCAAGTGCCTTTGCAATTTCTCGTTGCGTTTTCTCCTTATCAAGCCCCAGTCCAAAACGCTTCACGATTACTTCTTTCTCTCGTTCGTCTAAAATATCGATATACTCTTTAATCTTTTCTAACTCCATACTAAGCTGGATCATATCAATTACATCTTCAGACTCTGATTTTAATATATCAATAAGCGATATTTCATTCCCCTCTTTATCTTGCCCGATTGGATCATGAAGTGAAACGTCTTTTTTCGTTTTTTTCAGTACACGTAAATGCATCAAAATTTCATTTTCAATACAGCGTGCTGCATACGTCGCAAGTTTTGTGCCTTTTCCTGCCGAATAGCTCTCGATTGCTTTAATGAGCCCAATTGTACCAATTGAAATTAAATCTTCTGCATCTTCCCCTGTGTTTTCAAATTTTTTAACGATATGAGCTACAAGCCGTAAATTATGTTCAATTAACAGATTTCTCGCTTGAGCATCACCTTGCTCCATTAACTCTAAGTACTTTCTCTCATCGTCTGATGATAACGGCTGCGGAAACGCATTATTCTTCACATAAGAAACAAAGACAAACACTTCTCGAACCATATATCCAATTGCGGCGAATAGACTCAAACCTTTCACCTCCGCCAAAATAGTGGTCTTTACTATGTGTATGTGGGCGTGAGGTTGTTTGTGTCTGTACGATATAAATATGGAATCCTTAGCTTTTTGTCGAACGAAATACGTCTTTCATACCTTGAATATTTTTTCCAATGTATTACAATATGTAAGATTCCAAAATTTTGAAAGAGGTGTTTTCATGCGATACGCCACGTCACAAATTAGAAACCTTGTAATACTCACATCATCATTTTTCTTACTTTCAGCTTGTGGACAACAAACGTCTCCTACAAAAACCGAAGCTACTAAACAAGATACTGCTGTATCAAAAGACAGTACAAAAACGGAAGATAGCAAAAAAACTGAAGACAGCGCAAAAGCTGAGAACAATGTAAAAAACGAGAACAACTCAAAAACTGAGAACAACTCAAAAGCTGAGAACAACTCAAAAGCTGAGAACAACTCAAAAGCTGAAAACAACTCAAAAGCTGAGAACAACTCAAAAACTGAGAACAACTCAAAAGCTGAAAACAACTCAACAACTAAAAACAACCCAAAAACTGAAAATAATACAAAACCTGAAGCAGAATCTAAAAACACACAAAAAGAGCAACAACCAGCTAAGCAACCAAATAAACAAACTGATACTATTACATTCACAAGTGAAGATGCTATAAAAGTTCTAGAAAAAAGAATGGGAGCTCGCTCAAATGAAATTCGTTACGGCTCCAGCGAAGACAAACTAATTGGCACAATAAATGGTATTAAGCTATACGACGTCTTATACGGACGCGAATCTCCTGAGAACTCTCGTGCTCTAAATTTTGCAGTGGGATCTGACGGAAACCTATATAATTGGTCAAAAGCTCAAGATGGTATTCTTCAACCACTCAACGGCAATTAATAAAGTGAAACTTTAATCAGTGGGGGTTTTCTTCATCCCCCACCTAACTTCTTTGCTTTCGCTGAATTTTGAGATGGGGGTCTTACTGCCCATTAAAGCGGGATAAATGCTTCTAAGAACATAGTAAAAACCAATCGATACGTATCGATTGGTTTTTACTAGTATTCACTCCAAATTTTCTCCCCGGTATGCGCATCAATATAACGCAGTTCTCGACTACACTCGAAGGGTTCTTTATAATTTTGATCCGTCGTTTGTTTATACAGTAGTTCGTAGTTCGTTTCCTCTACATCATTTTCTAAAAACCATTCTAAATGAACTCGCATGGCCCCTCTGTATATCGCTAACGCTGTTTCCTTTGTTACTTTTGGTATTGTTTCGTATGTGAGTAATTCTTTTATAAAGTTGCTAGATTCTCCTGAATAATGCATCACAGCTCCATTTTCTGTATTGATGTTGACCATAAATTGCTTACACTCTGCTGGAATACCATTCACATATACGGAAAAGATAAATCTTTCAATCCCATCTTCTGCTTCTTCACGTTCTTCCCAAAGACGTAGATATTGTGTGACATCTGGAATAACTTGTTCCAAAAATTGAACTGCTTTTTGTAAACATACCTCTCTAGACAATATTTGCTTTACTTCTTTATCATCTGTCAGTTTTATAAAACCAGTTAATCCATTGGTAGACTTATCAATCATAATGCAAACAAAATTATTATATTTTAACATCGGTAGATGCTTCTTAAAAAATTCATTCATTAAATATGGATTTTTTTCTTCTTTTTGTTTCTGTAATTCCTCTTTCGGAACAAATTTCATCCTTATTTCATAATCATCTTCCGCCTCAGCTACTTTTGTAAAACTTTCTTTATCCCAGTCAAACAAATCGAATATATCATCTTGTCGGTTACCTTTTTTCGGTTTTTCAACAGCTACTGTCGGCGGTAATTTATAATGTTCTGGTCCAAATAAACTTTCTCCCGTACTTGCCTTAATAAACGCATGACTAGGTTCTGGTTCATATACAAGATGGTACCCTTTTACTTCCTCTCCATTTTCATACTCACATGAAGAGTGTGTTAAATCCACAAATACAAGTCTCATATCTTGTCTAGCTTTCAAGTTTTCTAAAACGACGTTCTCTTCAACGATTTCACTTGGCCATAAAGGTTTTTTCTGGATAGCTTTTTGTCCATTATAACGAAAATGCACAACATTACCTGAAGGATGAACTTGCACAACACACCCTGTATTCGGCAATGGGTAGCCATTCACTTCTTGCATATAATTTACTTCTTTCCGACCACACCTGCAGTCCTTAACCGTTTCATATGTATAAAACTCATATCCTTCTTTTGTATATTTTTTTAAGAATGCATTTGCAATCTCTCTTGCTTTATTCTCCTCTAGTGCTTTCATATCGCTCGAAAAAGAATTTTCATCATCTATACTAAATTCAATTAAATTACCAGTATGTCTATTCAACGTAATTTGTATCGTTCTCTCCTCATCCTCTTTATGCTCCCACCATAATAGATGATATGGGTCATCCACGCCTTCTTCATCATCTACAACAAGTCTATAATCATCTGGAATATCAATCATATGAGCCACTTGCTCTTTTCTTGCTTTATCTTTTTGATTCATCATACCTCTCCCCTTATTACAATTTAAGGTAATTATAACAAATAAAAAAGACTAGAGATTATCTCTAGTCTTCTACTTCGTCTCACGATGTAACGTTACTCGCTTTAATCGCGGACAATATTTTTTTAATTCGATGCGCTCTGGATTATTTCGCTTATTTTTTTTAGAAATATAATTACGATCACCGCACTCCGTACAAGCTAGTGTAATATTTACACGCATATGTCATTCTCCTTTCTTTCAAAGATCGCAAACTAAAACGTAATGATTACGATTTATACATTATATAACTTTATTCCATTTGTCAATTATAAAAAAAGACAAAAATCTGAAACAATTAGTTCATACGAAATTCACACGAATCTATTACTATAGGAATTGTACATAGTGAACTTATTAACAATCACGTTTATTCATATAGAATCTTACTCGAAAGGAGTTGAAAGTATGAAAACTAAATATCGTTTTATGATCTCATCATTTGCTGCTTGCGCTTATATGCTTTGGTATTTAGTATAATAACAACCTCACTTGTAAATAGGAAAAGGTGTGTATATAAATGGAATATAATCAATCAACAGTTAACTACTGGAAAGCTTTTGTACTACCATATACATTTGCTTTAGAAGAGTTAAAAACTAAATTTGAAATTATGAACCGGGAAGCCCAATTTTTAGAGGATTACAACCCGTTTGAACATATAAAAACAAGATTAAAGCAACCTGAAAGTATTATTAAAAAACTTGAGCGTAAAAATTTATTACCGACAATTGAAAATGCGCAGACGCATTTACAAGATATCATCGGCATTCGTATTACATGTTGCTTCGTAGAAGATATTTATCATTTAAAAGAAGTCATTCAAAAGCGTGAAGACATGGAAATCATAGAGGTAAAAGATTATATCGCTAATCCAAAAGGAAACGGCTATAAAAGTTTACACATGATTATTAAATATCCTTTATCACTGAATTCTGGTACAAAAGAAGTCTTTGCAGAAATTCAGTTACGTACACTTGCAATGGACTTCTGGGCAAGTTTAGAACACAAACTTTATTATAAATATGAAGGGAAAATACCTGAGTATTTAAAAGATGAACTACATGATGCAGCAATGAAGGCTGAAGACCTCGATAATAAAATGGCAACAATCCGCCAAGATATTGATGATATCGAAGCATGCTCAAATCAAATTATGTTACCACTATAAAAAAAGGTTCTCGCCAATGAGAACCTTTTTTATTTCGCTATTTACAGGCAGGAAGACGCCCTGATTAAAGTTTCACTTTATTTCTTCCCTATCGTGCGAACCTCTTCAATTTTCCATCCATCCTCTTCTTTTCCAAGCGCATACTGTACTTTCTTCTGAAGGGTGATCTCGCCCTCTATTTCTTTTTCCTTTGTCTCAACAACAACATACCCTGCTTTACTAGCTTTCATGTCTATATGTTCCAATTCAATTTTCTTATTTCCCTTTTGAAAAGCTGCTTCTTTTTGTGTTTTTAAATCCTCAGCACTAGGCATTTTCTTTGAAAATAACTCCATATGTTCAGCAAGATTTTTTTCATTTGTTGTCCGTACAAATTTCTCCATAACATCTTGAATCGATTTCTCTTCTTCTTTCGTTATTTGTACCTTTTCCTCAGCTTTTGTAGTAGTAGATTTTTGTTCTATATGACTCTCCTTGGATTGACACCCAACTAGTAATAATGCACCTATTAGAAGGGATCCTATCCCCTTGAAAAAAGCCCTCATCTTTCCATCCCCTAAAAAGAAAAGTGAGGCATTTCGCCTCACTTTCATTTATAATTAGCGTCTTCCTTTATTCGGATCGCCACCGCCGATAATATCAAAGACACGTTTAGCAATATTTGTATTCTCTTGAACACCAGAGAACAAGTATTTACCTGGGCCAAATGCATATACATTTACATCTTCACCTGTATGTCCGCCCGTTGTCCAGCCTGTAACCGAACGCTTATTGAAAATATCCTCAATCGCGTTATCAATCTTTGTTACATCTTTTGAAGGAGCAATATCATTCACCGCTTTAATTTCTTCTGGTGTTAATTGTAAATCAATATATTTTTTCAATGTTTCTTCTACATTTGCACCTTTTGCAATCTCGTTTGCCATGAAGTCTGGTGTGCGTTTTGCAGCTTTAATTGGATCTACTTTAAAGTTATACTCGCCATTCGCACCTAAAGATAATCCGCCAGTAGCGTGGTCTGCCGTTGCAACGACTAATGTATTTTTATCTTTTTTCGCAAATTCAATCGCTGCTTTAAATGCTTTTTCAAAGTCTTCCATTTCACTCATTGCACCCACGATATCATTATCGTGTCCAGCCCAGTCGATTTGACTTCCTTCAACCATTAAGAAGAAACCATTTTTATTTTTGTTCAAACGCTCAATTGCTGCATTTGTCATTTCTTCTAATGAAGGTGTTTTATCAGTACGGTCAATCATTTTATCTAAACCACCTGGTGCAAATAAACCTAGAATTTGATCATTTTTATCATTTAACAATTGATTACGATCTGTTACATAGCTATAACCAGATTTCTTAAATTCTTCTGTAAGATTGCGATCTTTTCTAACAAAGTTATTTACTCCGCCGCCAAGCATAACGTCTACTTTATGCTTCCCTTTAATTTTTTCATCAAAATAATCATTTGCAATTGCGTCCATATTTTTACGACTAATGTCATGCGCACCGAAAGCAGCTGGTGTTGCATGTGTAATTTCAGAAGTAGCAACAAGTCCCGTTGATTTCCCTTTTTCTTTCGCTTGTTCAAGAACAGTTTTCACTTCTGCTTTATCATTATCAACTGCAATTGCCGCATTATATGTTTTAATTCCTGCTGACATAGCTGTTGCTGCTGATGCAGAGTCTGTGATATTTTCATGTTCATCTTCCGGATATGTCTTTTGTGTTCCTACAAGATGCTTATCAAACTCTGTAGATTCCATCTCGAATGTTTTTGGATTATCTTTCATATAACGATGAGCCGTCATGTATGAAGGACCCATACCATCTCCAATTAACACAATAACATTTTTAATCTTTGCATTGCTTCCGCTCTCATCTGCATTTACTTCACTAGAACGAGTAAAATTCCATGTTGCCACCGAAGTAACTGCTAACGACGCCACAACTGCAAATGGCCATGCTTTTTTCACAAACTTTTTCACTGTCTTGTCCCCCTAATTAGGTTATTCATTTCCCACTATCAAATTTAATAGAATACTGTTAAGAGAAAATTAGTTATATGTAAATTTTTTGTTAACTTATGTAAATATCAGTTATAATTTGTATAACTTTGTCTTTTCATATCAACCATCTTCCCCTTTACAATCAAAATATAAACAAATTGGATTTCATGTAACATAAATCTCTTATTTAACATTTTCAATCTACTTTCATGAAAATTAATAGAAACGTGGTGAACATTTATGAAAACAATACAGCTAGATAAATCTTTTATTTTTGATCTACTCGACCTTTGTAAAGCTGTTGGATGGTTACAAGATAAAACATTTATGAAAAAACAATTCGAAATGTACCTTTCTCTTGGCACACTTATCGGTTATATGCATGAAAATAAACTGATTGCAACTGGAGGAGTATTTCCTTTTAAAGATAGTTTTTCTACTATTGGTATGTTAATCGTCCATCCTGATTTTCAAGGCCAGGGCATCGGGCGTATGTTGCTTAATCGCTGCTTAGAACGCACCTACCCAAAACAACCAATTGCACTTATTGCAACAAAGGCTGGCGAGCCTCTTTATACATCGTGCGGATTTCAAACTGTCACGACGATTCATCGTTTCGAAAAACAAACTACTAAGACACATATTGCTCATACACAACAAGTGAAAGAACAAGATCTTGTCTCACTTATTTCTCTCGATCAAATTACAACTGGTGCTAATCGTTCCTTACTTTACTCATCGCTATTACCAAGAACGAGCCACTCTTTTAAAATTGAGAGAAATAACTGTATAGAAGCTTTTTCCTTATGTGTACAAAAAGGTAATATATTATGCGTCAATCCACTTATCGCAAAGCAAGAGAAGGATGCTATTCAATTATTCAAGAGAATCTGTGAAAGCTGGAGTGGCACAGTAAGGATTGATGTCCCACATTTACAATTTTCATTTCGTCAATTTCTTCAAACAGAAAATTTCCAAGAAACGCTCCTTTCACCTCTTATGATAAAAAATGGTAGCCAACTTCCTGGAAATCGTAATATGCTATTTGCTATGATAGATACAGCGTTATGTTAGAAAGGGGACACCTCATTGAAGCGATTTAGCTATTTTATGGTAGGTTGTCTTACTCTTACACTATTAGTAGGATGTAGTGCAGCAGAAAAGCCAGTAGAACAAGTAAAACAAGTTAAAAATACACTTACAGCGAAACTAGCTACCGAGGAAAAGATGGTGGAAATAGATGGTCAAACCATTTATTTTAAAAAGATCGGTAATGAAAAACCACCTTTACTTCTGATTCATGGATTTGGAGGATCTTCGGATGGTTTTCAAAAAATTTATTCAGACTTAGCGAAAGATCATACAATTATTTCTGTAGATGCTTTAGGGTTCGGGCGCTCATCTAAGCCGATGGATTTTTATTATTCTTTCCCAGCCCATGCAAATTTGTATTATAAATTAATGAAAAAACTAGGTTATGATTCGTTTGCAATACTAGGACACTCAATGGGCGGAGAAATTTCTCTTAATTTAACATATTTATACCCCGAAGCCGTTACTCACCTTATTTTAACTGATGCTACAGGCGGTCCGCATACACTCGTTAATAAACAAGGTTCACCAAAACCACAGTTGTCCACTGATTTAAATACCGTCTCTGCTATTGCAGATTATGATGAAAGTAAAGTGAAATTTAAACGTAATGATGAAGAGCATTACAATAAAATGAAATTATGGCCTAGACGTCTTCAAATCAATGCAAATGAAATGAAACAACCAACCTTAATTATATGGGGAAGAAATGATAGTAGCGTTTCTTGGAAAGAAGGAGAAACGTATCATCAATTCTTAAAAAATAGTACTTTCCATATTATCGAAAAAGGTTATCATGCACCATTTCGTCAAGAGCCACAAGAATTTGTAGGTTATGTAAAAGAATTCTTTAAGAACAATCCAATCAAAGTTGAAAAATAACATAAGCGGGTATCTCATTTTGAGATACCCGCTTTCATATATTAAGCAGCTTGCTTTTGGCGTTTTTGAGTTTTTGATCCTAGTACTTTCGGAATAACGAAACCATCTATTCCAAATTTACCAGCATTCATACTAGAGACCAGAACGAACATTGATAGGATAACCATTTCAGGGTTTACACCAATTGACCCACTAAGCATATAGGAAAAGTTCATTACAAGGCCGAAAAAGACCGTTGTTTTTGTTAAACAGCCTACAATTAAACCAATCCCAACTAAAATTTCTCCCCACGTTACAAGTGAATTAAATAGATCAACGTTTGGAATTGCGAAATCTTGTAAAAATGATGCCCACCAAGATTGAACAGCCGGTTGTGCTCCTTTAGATTTTTCAATTGCACCTTGTAAATAACCAGTTGCATCGAATCCTTTTCCTTGTAGTTTACCGATTCCAGCCATTAACCATGTGTAACCAAGATATACTCGAATTATTGCTAACACAAAAGAAACTGCTTTGTTTTCTCTTAAAAATTGAATAACCATATCTTCCTCCTAAAGTTGTAATTAAGTTAGTTACAGATAATATAATAACATTAGTTACTTATTTTTAAAATGTTAATTACGAATAATTTGTGACATGTGTATGAAACATTAAAAACTAACGTTTATATAGTAACTTTTTTTACCTGTAAAAACTTGAACATATCATACCATAGGTGATAATCATTTTCATTGAAGAAATTGTAAAAAAAATGTGAGTTAAATGTGAAACGCCTTTATTCGAATATAAAATAAAGGCGTTTTTTCTATTTATAGAATTGAAATGTACGTGTCTCCTCATCGATTAATATCGCCTCTTGAAAAGCATCTTCTATCGTTTTTTCATGGTTAATAAGCCCATAAAATAAGCGTATTGTAAACATAAGTGCCGCATTCCCATCTACATAATCTATCGATCCAATATACGATTTCGCTCCACTACGCAAAAAAGATTCTGCTAGTTTTCGATCCCCTAACGTACACCCGCTATTTACAATATGTGTATTATGCAATTTTGCATATTTATAAATTTCTGCAGCACCAAAGTATCCCCTCGGTTCATCTTGTTCATATATATCTTCACCCAACTCTTCCATAACAAACTTTCCTTCCTCACCATGAAAGCAAAAGACAACATAATTGATATCATTATATAAACCTTTTCCAGAAAGAATATCGATGAACTCTTTCGGTCTACCAATCCAGTATGTTATAACTTTTGCCCCAAAATATTCAAGTGATGCCCGGATTGATTGCGCCTCTAAATCAGAGTTAAAGCCAACTACTAGTGCAACATTCAACATATACCCTCCATCCTATCATTAAATCTCATCAATCAAACTTTTAAGGGATACCTCCATTTCATATATACCCGTTTCTTGCAAAAAGTCTGATCTAGTTAAAACGACCTTCTGTAAATATTGCCTATATGCTGTAATCGTCCCGTCGTGAGATACAATACAAATTCTTTCAGCGCCTAGCTCATAACACCAAAGAAGAAATTCATCTACTATTTGCTGAAAGCTACTCTCTGAAATAATATTTATACCCTCCGTCCATAACTGCTTATTTGTGCTTTTCTCTATCAAAAAATGTGGAAATAAATTTGCTATCATTTCCTGATCTACTATGTGATCACATGGTAATGTTTTCGCTCCTTCTCGATAAGGAAAAATACGTGGGGATACATATGGATGAACAATTGTTTGACAAGATACCTTCTCACTCCATATTGTCGCCGTTTGTAAAGTTCTAATTGTAGGACTGGCAACTAATATATCCGTTTCTTGCAATGGCACATTGCATTGAAGTAATTTAGCCTGATTCCTTCCTTCATCCGTTAATGATGGATGCAATACTTGTAAAGTTGACGGCAAATCTTTTGTATGTTCACCTTCTCCATGCCGAACAAAGACGAGTTTCATACTCATCCTCCTCTCTCTATGAAATCCTTCAACATAATTCCTTCCCTATCTCATCCATTATTCCTGCTATAAGAAAAAACGATATGTAAAAAAGATTTGACACAAACAATTGGGAAATATTACAATCATATATGTAAAATACTTTTTACAAGAGAGAGGGGAATCACAAATATGAAATGGATAACTATCTTAATCGGAATGATTATATGGGGATATATAAACGGATTTTTTAGTAGTGATAAAACTGCTAATCCTTGGATTACAGATGATGAACGTGAAACAAAAATTAAACAGAAGGCAATTATTGCAAGCTGGTCTGGTGTTTTTATGTTTTGTACCATTAACCTCTTAAACAAATGGTTAGGTATAGGAACGAGCGATACATCCCCTTACTTACCATCTTCTATCTCAACTATTTTAAAAGAAAATGTTGAGTTACAAATTTTATTTATGCTATTTATTACGTATGGCATATTTTATATATATTATCGAAGAAAATTAAGTGCTTAACTTGTATCTCATGATTCTCCTCCTAAATGGTTATAGTAATTAGGACAAAATAAAAGGAGCGATATAAAAATGAGTAACTCGAATGATTTTTTAGATACACTGCATGAAAAACAAACAAAAGATGAGCAAAACAGAAAGCGTCAGGGAAACGGGAACCCCGCGAAGAAAAAGCCGAATAAAACTCATAAATAACAGTCAACTACCCCCACTGAGATGAAGCCTTTCAGTGGGGGCTTGAGTTCGAACGCTAGGTCTTTTCGTCTATCGCTAGACAGTTTGACGCTCTAGCATTCATGCCACCTTATGGTAACACCCCAAGTATGTTTTTTGTTGGTACTGGCAACGAACGATTGTTTTCCCACTTGCACCACCCTTTCGAAAAAGAGCAATTCTCCCGTGTGGAAGAAGCCACCACTCAGATGAATCCCGGCGTGTGCTACAAGCCCCGACAAGTCGCGTACACATGGATGGTTGACGCACCCACTAAGCTATGCGTGAAGCAACAGCCTTACGTTTTTGCACTTCTAATAGAATCGGCGTTTTTACTTTCAGATTGTCATCCAATTCTATAACTCCTGATTTTTTCAATGTATTCAGCGCACCATTAATATCCGCATGAATACATGTTCCTGCTTTACTTTGATACAGCCCGAGTAATTCAAATCGGCTTGCATGGCAGTGTCCACTTCTTTTACAGTAGCTATCTTGTTATGATTCAAATAACTTTGTTTAATCGTGTACAATCCAACATTTCGCAACGCTTTTGAACTATGTGACATGCGTTGCAGTAAGCGGAATTCTTTTGCAGTCAAGCAAGCTCGTCCGATATTCTGTTTCTGCGTGAATCGTTGCAAAGTTTCTCTTTTCTTTTGTTTCCGTAATACTTTCACTGCTTTCTTTCTAGCCATTGTTTTCACCACCTTTCTTAGAGAGTTCATTACTTTTGACAAATCAATATTTGGAACGAAATGAGACAACATGCGAACATGTTCTTCATCGTAATTCCTTTTGACTCAAGTAGCATAATGATAATCATTATCATTATCTAATTTCGTTGTCTTACAATCTATTTCCTCTTTATCTACATGATATCGTAAGAAAAAAAGAAACAAACATTCGCCCTCAAACATTATTATGAGCGAAACAACAGAGTTCGGCCTACCTTCTGATAGCAATTCATCTCCATCTGAATTGTTGGGTTTCACCCGTAACACAAATCACATGGAGTCTTCTTGCCGAAAAGGATAAAAAAACGTGCCTAAAATCATTTTTTAGGCACGTTTTTTATTCTTCTTTCACCGAGATAACATTTTCCCAGTTCCATTTCTCATAATACCACTCTGGTACATCTATATTTTCAATCCACTTCTTTTCTTGCTTTCCATCACTATTTGCAATCCATACATTGGCTTTCTTACGGTCTGAACGTATCCATATTAATTGATTGCTCTTCTTCATAAAAATCGGATGATAATCACCTTGCTTATGAGGTGGCTTTGTAATTTGATGTTGTTTATCGCTTGTACAATCAATCTCATATAAAGATGGCAGTGGTCTTTTTTCCGGCGGAGTTTCTATTCCTGCCTCTTTTGCCCTTGAAACGATAATTACTCTCTCGTTCTTCCATACAAAATCCCAATCAACATATCCTTTCGGCGTAAATGTGTTCTGCTGAAGTACTGGCAATTCTTTTACTTTTAAATGTTTATTCTCTAACGCAACTCTCCCGCTTCCTTCAATATAGGCTAATATGTTGCTAGATGGTGCCCATTTGAACCATTGTGTGTTTAATAACATTTGATCTATCTTTTCAAATCGACTGCCATCTGCTCGAATTAAGCAAAGCGTATTGCTATCAGCTGACCATGAAGCTGTCGGTACCGCTAAAAATGAAATCCACCTTTGATCTGGTGACCACTCAAACCCACTTGCAACTAGCGCTAGAAAATCATCATGTTCATTTGGTAATGCATACAAATGCTTCATTTTGTGAGGATTCATGTGTGCATCTTTTTGCACTTCATATAGCTGAGCTCCTGTCCATCCTGTTGGAAGTATGTGTGCTTCAGAAGATACAAGAAACTTCTTTCCATCAGGGTACCATGCATAATCACCTACACCCGCTGATACATTTTCAAAATCTGTATTCTTTTTTTTGACATCAAACGTATTTAATGTATTCATAAATACAAATGCAATTATATTCTCTTTCGGTGACCATTGATAATTCGATACTTCAGATTGCGATGGCCTAACTTTCTTTCCATCTTCCAGTTGGTACAACTCCAAGGTGTTTTGCTTCTTTCCTTTAGCATAGGCAAGCCATTCTCCATCATGGGACCATTTCGGCCCTGTTATGTACTCGCCTTTTGTTATTTGTTTTTCTTTCCCATCAATTTTAATCCAAAGGTCATGATGACGAATAAAAGCAACTTTCATCTCATTATGTTCCGCTCTAGTACTAAAAACTGAAGATAGAAAAATAAACAAAACCACACTACTACTCACGATAATTTTTTTCATACGTCCCTCCATTTTTCTTATAGCATTCCTCATATTCCGCTTACTATATGCGAATTTCACTCCAGATTAATTGCACAATTGTTGTCGATTTATGCCCAGTAAGGGTGGGCCTCCCCACACTGAATATTATCCATTCGACATAATACCAAAAAATTTCCCAAGAAATTTTTAATTCAAAGAGGATTGGTATGAATTATGTCGAAAGTATAGTTTAGCCAACATTCAATTTTATATTTCATAACAAAAATGTAAGATAACTTTTCTGAATATTGGCACTTTTTATTAGGGGGAGTTTCAATGAAAAAAACTACATCTGCACTATTAAGTATGGCGCTTGTCTTTTCTAGTTTTGGAGCTTTAAGCGCGCATGCTGAATCGCTGCAAAAAGAGAAGCAATTTAGTCCACAGTTAAAGGCAAATATTGAGCAATGGGGAGAAAACAAAATCGCGCAAAATGTTGAAACAAAAACATCAAAAGAAATTTCAGTCATTGTAGAATTACAACATGCTCCGCTCGCTTCACAAAGTAACATTCAGCATGCTCCAGATTTAAAAAATGGAAATGTGCAATCATACCATGCACAACTAAAAAAAGCACAAGAGGATACTACAAAGAAAATTAAAGAAAAAGCACCCAAAGCAAAGATAAAAGAAACGTATAGTACGTTATTTTCTGGATTCTCTATTTCTGTACCAGGAGATCAAATTGCTGCTCTAGCTTCTTTGCCTGAAGTAAAAGCTGTTTATCCGAACTTAACATATAAATTGCATGAAACAGCAAAAAGCGCTACTAAAGAAGAAGCGCCAAATATCGGCGGACCGACAATCGGTGCTCCTGAAGCATGGAATTTAAAAGATCCATCTGGCAAACCGCTTGATGGAAAAGGTATGAAAGTCGCTATTATTGATTCTGGCGTAGACTATACACATCCTGACTTACAAGCAAATTATATCGGTGGCTATGATGCAGTCGATGAAGATAATGATCCGATGGATGGGAACGTACATGGTACTCATGTAGCTGGCATTATTGCTGGTAACGGAAAAATTAAAGGCGTTGCTCCAAATGCGTCTATTCTAGCCTATCGTGTGATGAATGATAGCGGTACTGGTACGACCGAAGATATTCTTCAAGGTATTGAGCGCGCGATTCAAGATGGCGCTGACGTTTTAAATTTATCTCTCGGTCAAGATTTAAATGTCCCTGATCAACCTGTAACAATGACGTTAGAACGTGCAGCAAAACTTGGTGTTACTGCAGTCGTTTCAAATGGAAATGATGGACCAAAGCCTTGGTCTGTTGATGCTCCTGGTAACGCGAGTAGCGTCATCTCTGTTGGTGCATCTACTGTTTCTATTCCATTCCCAACATTCCAAGTAGCTGGTTCTAATAAATCTTATCAAGGATTACCATTATCAAAAGCAGACTTCCAAGTAGGAAACGATGCTCAGCTTGTCTATGTTGGCTACGGTAATTCTAGCGATTACGCTAAACAAGATGTGAAAGGTAAGTTCGCCCTTGTTTTACAAGGAACTTCGAGCACGTTAGTAAAGGCAGAACAAGCAAAACAAGCTGGTGCTCTCGGCGTGCTATTAATTTCTAATGAAAAAGAAATTAATATTATGCCCGAATATTTTGGACGTGAAGATATAGCTCTTCCAGTTATGCAACTATCCAATACAAATGGCGAAGAGTTGAAAAATTTAATTACAAAAAGAAAGAAAAATATAAAGATTGGACAACCAAATAAAACCGAACTGATTGGTAACTTCAGTTCAAGAGGACCATCACAAGGAAGTTGGCTCATAAAACCTGATGTTGTTGCACCTGGCGTACAAATTACTAGTACAGTACCAAGAGGCGGCTATGAATCTCACAACGGAACAAGTATGGCTGCGCCACAAGTAGCGGGAGCCGTTGCCTTACTACGTCAAATGCATCCTGATTGGACGACAGAACAATTAAAATCTGCTCTTGCCAACACTGCAAAAACATTAAAGGATGTCAATGAAAATACATATCCTATCATGGCACAAGGATCAGGTTTAATTAACATTCCAAAAGCAGCTCAAACGGATGCGTTAGTGAAACCGAACAACGTAAGCTTCGGTCTTATTAAACCAAATAGCGGCAAACTGAAACTAACACAAAATATTACGTTAGAAAATCTTTCTAACAAAAAGAAAAACTTTTCAACTCGTATTGAATTATTAGATACAAAAACAAAAATCCAGACTTCTTTCCCTTCTTCAATTAGTTTGAAACCGAATAGTAATATTGAAAAACCTTTTACTATTACTGTAGATAGCTCCTTACCACAAGGCGTATATACAGGGAATCTGTATGTAAAAGAGCAAGGGAAAACTGAAGAAATGCGTATTCCATTTACATTTAGCATCGATCCGAAAGAATACAAGCGTATTGATGGCCTTGAAATCGTTAATTCTACTTTCAGTCCAAATAATGACAACATACTAGATGACAACCTAATCAATTACTATTTAGTTACACCAGTTGAAGATATAGCGTTTCATGCCAATTTAATTACGAAAGACCGTGTGACATATCAAGGCACGGTATATCAAGGTAAAAACGAAACACCAGGTTATAAATCTTTCAAATGGAATGGTACAAGAACTGACGGATCACCGTTGCCTGATGGCTTATACCAAATCGAAGCTGTTGCTTCTAACTCTGGTGGAGAAACAAAGCAAACAGGAGCTGTGTTTGTTGACCGAACAGCACCTAAGTTAACGCACGAAGTTGATCAAGAAAACCTCATAATTAGAGGGAAAGTTGACGATATTCTACTCGATTGGATGACAGAATCCGGTTGGATTGCACCTGGTATTCCAGTGAGAATGCAATATGAGATTAACGGAAATGGTGTATGGGAGAGTGCGTTCCTAAACACTTGGGAGAAAAACTACGAAATTTATTTCGATCGTAATCAATTACAACAAGGAAAGAATACAATTCATATTGTTGCAACAGATGCAGCTGGAAATACAACTAATTTAAATGTTGATTTAGAAATGAAATAAAGTGAAACTTTAATCAGTGGCGATTTCATTCATCCCCACTGATTGTTAGCCTTCACCAATCGGGGTTCACGAGTAGTTAGTCTCCCATCTAACTTCTTTACTCCCACCGAATTTTGAGGTAGGAGTTTTACCGCTCATTAACATGGGATAAAAAATTTTTATTGACAATTTTTTTAATATAGTTTTTTAATACAAAACATAGTTTAGTTGAACGAATTATATATCGGCTTTGAAGGAATACTAGTAGCGACTTATATCACTGTCTCAGAGAACTGATGGTTGGTGCGAATCAGTACATATACAAGCGTGAATTACAATTCTGGAGCTTCTTTCCCGTAATGCTTTTTATGCATGAAGAGAAAGACGGATTTTTCCGTTATCGTAAAGTGAGTGGTAAACAATTAGTTGTTTACAAATAGGGTGGTACCGCGATTTTTATCGTCCCTATCGGATTTTCCGATAGGGACTTTTTTGCGTCCAACCTCTTACACAATTTCATATATACGCGTTGAAAGAATCGCAGTAGTATCTTATATCCCTGTTACAGAGAGCTAATGGTCGGTGGAAATTAGCACATATATAAGTATGAATTACAATTCTGGAGCTTCTTTTTCGTAGTGCTTTTATGCATGAAGGAAAAGACGGAATTTTTCCGTTATCATTAATTGAGATGTAAGTATATTTTCACTTACAAATAGGGTGGTACCGCGATTCTTTCGCCCCTATCGGATTTTCCGATAGGGGCTTTTTCTATTTCTCACAGAAACAGATGTTAAATAATTCCGAATCTTATGATAAAATTTTATAAGCGCTTACAAAAAATGAAAGGAGGTGATACAAGCTATACGAAATCGATATTCAATTTTATTGAAAAAAAGGAGGATGTCTAAATGACAAAGAAAACAGAAATTCCATCGCATTTAAAACCATTCGTATCCACACAACATTATGATCAATACACACCGGTGAATCACGCTGTGTGGCGTTATATTATGAGACAAAATCATAGCTTCTTAAAAGACGTTGCTCATCCAGCCTACGTGAACGGACTACAATCATCTGGTATTAATATAGATGCAATTCCAAAAGTAGAAGAAATGAATGAGTGTTTAGCACCAAGTGGCTGGGGCGCTGTAACGATTGACGGACTTATTCCCGGCGTAGCATTCTTCGATTTTCAAGGACACGGATTACTACCGATCGCAACAGATATTCGGAAAGTAGAAAATATCGAGTACACACCAGCTCCAGATATCGTACACGAAGCAGCAGGACACGCACCGATTTTACTTGATCCTACATATGCAAAATATGTGAAACGTTTTGGGCAAATTGGTGCAAAAGCTTTCTCTACAAAAGAAGAACATGATGCATTTGAAGCTGTTCGTACATTAACGATAGTAAAAGAAAGCCCTACTTCTACTCCTGATGAAGTTAAGGCTGCTGAAAATGCTGTAATTGAAAAACAAAACTTAGTTTCTGGTTTATCAGAAGCTGAACAAATTTCACGTCTTTTCTGGTGGACAGTAGAATATGGATTAATTGGAAATATAGATGATCCAAAAATATATGGTGCTGGCCTCCTTTCTTCTGTTGGCGAAAGCAAACATTGCTTAACTGACGCTGTAGAAAAGGTTCCATTTTCTATCGAAGCATGTACAGGGACAACTTATGACGTAACAAAAATGCAACCACAACTATTTGTTTGTAAATCCTTTGAAGAATTAACAGATGCGCTTGAAACATTTTCTAAAACGATGGCCTTTAAAACAGGTGGAAAAGAAGGTTTAGAAAAAGCAATTCGCTCCGAGAACTATGCAACAGCTGAGCTAAATAGCGGATTACAAATTACTGGTACATTTAGCGAGACAATTGAAAACGATGCAGGTGAATTAATTTACATGCGAACAAATTCGCCAACGGCATTAGCGCTTCATAATAAACAGTTAGCGAATCATTCTACTTCTGTACACAGTGATGGATTTGGAACACCGATTGGATTACTCACTGAAAATATTGCATTAGAAACTTGTACAGACGAACAACTACAATCATTAGGAATTACAATTGGAACTATCGCTGAGTTTACTTTTGCAAGTGGTATTCATGTAAAAGGAACAGTAACAGATATTGTAAAAAACAATAAGAAAATTGCTCTTATTTCCTTTATCGATTGCACAGTTACTTATAACGCCCGCGTTTTATTTGATGCTTCATGGGGCGCATTTGATATGGCTGTTGGCTCACAAATCACTTCAGTATTCCCAGGTGCCGCAGATGCAGCAGCATTTTTCCCAATGGATGAAGAAGTTCAAGAAATTCCTGCTCCACTTGTACTGAATGAACTTGAACGTATGTATCAAACAGTTCGAGATATTCGAAGTGAGGGGATCTTACACGACGCGCATATCGATCAATTAGTAGCAATTCAAGAGGTATTAAATAAATTTTATGCGAAAGAATGGTTGCTGCGCCTTGAAGTATTAGAGTTACTTTTAGAGCATAACAAAGGGCATGAAACATCGGCAACATTACTACATCAACTTTCTACTTTCACAACTGACGAAGCTGTAACACGCCTTATTAACAATGGTCTTGCGTTACTTCCAATAAAGGATGTGAAAAATGATGCTACGATTAACTGAGGAAGAAGTTCAAGAGGAATTATTGAAGGTAGATAAATGGATGGTAAAAGATGAGAAATGGATTGAACGAAAATATATGTTTTCCGACTACTTAAAAGGAGTCGAATTTGTCTCTGAAGCCGCCAAACTATCAGAAGAACATAATCACCACCCATTTATCCTTATCCAGTATAAAGCAGTCATTATTACTTTGTCATCTTGGAATGCAAAAGGTTTAACGAAACTAGATTTTGAGCTTGCAAAGCAATTTGATGAACTATTTTTACAAAACGAAAAAGCAATTATAAGAAAGTAAAAAAGAGAAGCCTTTTTAGGCTTCTCCTTTTACTTTGAATTGGATACAATGTCCAAATGGATCCTCGACTTGCAATATTCCATCTTTGTACGTAGCAATCTTGCCAATATTTTTTAAACTTTCACATACTTGCTCTTTTTGTTTTTCATCCGCTAGTACAATTGTGAAATATTTCAAGCCAACGGAATTTGGCATTTGCGGTGGTATTCCTTCACCTTGCCACGTATTTAAACCAATATGGTGATGATAGCCACCTGCCGATACGAACAACGCGCCATTACGAGCTGGGATTGTTACTTCAAAACCAAGACCATCCACATAGAAACGTTTTGCTTCTTCTAAATCAGCTACATGGAAATGAACATGCCCCATCACAGTACCCGCTGGAAAACCATTCCACGCACTTGCTTGTTGTAATAACTCTTCACCAGCTAACGGATTGCTAACAAATGGTAGTTCTCCATTCTCATCACGCCAAACTTCTTTTTGGCGATCATGATAAATTTCAATCCCGTTTCCATCTGGATCAGCTAAATAAAGGGCTTCACTAAAGTAATGGTCGGCTCCGCCGTGCAGTGGATATACCATTTCTACAAGATGACGAAGAATATTCGCTAAATCCTGTCTACTTGGTAATAAAATTGCGTAATGATATAACCCCGTTCTCCCTCTTTGCTTTGGTATGGCTTCTTTCTTTTCTTCAATGATAAGGAGTGGTTCGTTATTTTCATTCCCAAATGTAACAACCATTTCATCTTCTTTTAGTACTTTCATACTTAGTACTTCTGTATAAAACTCTAGTGATTTCTTTATATTTGATACATATAAATGAACAACATCAAGTGTTGTGTCGGGATGAAGTTGAAAACTCATCTTGTTAGCCCCCATTTCATTTAGTTCTTCTTTAACATTTTCTCTTTTAAGAAATTATCTACAAAACCGTCTGCTTTCGCAACAAATAAGTACGCACCCATCGCTAACAATGCAAGCTCTAATTCGAAGCCAGGATTTTTTCCATCTCCTAATAAACCAGCTGACCATTTTACTTTCACAATTGCTCCAACCATAACAAGTGCAAATAATAATCCAATATATCTTACTCCTAGACCTAGTATTAACAATATACCACCAACTACTTCCGCTGTTGCTACGCCGTATGCAAGTCCTCCTGGTAAACCAATGCTTGTGAACCACCCTGCAATATTGTCAATCCCCGATTGGAATTTTGTTAAACCGTGCATAAAGAACGTTACCCCTAACACGATACGAATAATTAAGTTACCGATATGTTGATTCATTTCATTCTCTCCTTTATAGTTTTCTTATACAAAACTTTTATTTACATTACAAAACATACACTACTTTTTTTTATTCGTCAATTCATTTTCACTGGGAAAATATATATTTTTTTTGCTATGATACAAATAGTTGTTTACAAAAAGGAGCTTGATTTTATGAATATTGGTTCTGCAATACGTGAAATTCGTCAACGTAGAGGCATAACAATCGCACAAATTTGTGAGGGAACAGGTCTTTCTAAAGGATTTATGAGTCAGGTTGAAAATAATAAAACTTCACCATCTATCTCAACTTTAGAAACGATCTCCAATTTTTTAAACGTTCCTCTTCCTTATTTATTGTTAGAACAAAAAGATCGATTGAAAGTTGTCAAAAAGGTAGAGCGTAAATACAGTGTATACGGAAAAGATGAACAAAGAATTGAACATGTTGCAGAGCAAGGTGGCCTTCGCCTAAATCTCGTAGAAATTCCTGCTGGGTTTCCGAAAGAAAACACACCAAATGCCCATGAGGGGGAAGAGTGTCACCTTGTATTACGCGGAAAACTAGAAGTTCAACACGGAGAAGATATTGCAATTGTAGAAGAAGGTGATTCTTTCTCTTGGAATGCATGTGTTCCTCATATCGTTCGTAATATAGGAGACGAAACGGCATTATTACTCATCTCTAGTCATGCAGAAAATCGAAAACGTGTTTATTAAATAAAAAAGAAGCCTGTAAATTAGGCTTCTTTTTTTATCCCCTTATAACTCCATAGCTTGTACCAACTAGTACAGTCTTTTCGTGTTGATTGCGATAAACTGACTCGATTGAAACCTTTTTGTATCCTTCCATCTGTTCAACATTTGTTAAAGTCAATTCACAAGTGACCGTATCCCCTGTAAAAACCGGTCTAATAAACTCACTTACTAATTCTCTTGCTATGTAATGTAATTCTTCGCCTACTTTCGTTCCAATACTAGCAGTCAATAAACCATGAACCATTAAACGTCCATTTTCATCATATTCCATATGATGCCTGCCTTTATCTCCTGTAATATTTGCAAATTCAAAAACCTCTTCCTCAGTAAATCTTCTTTCATATTTAAATACATCCCCAACTTTTACATTCATTTTTATCCCCCTGACAATAAACAGAATTTTCTTTCATTTTATCATAAAATGAGTCTCAGTTCAGTTTATATTATTAAAATAGTGATCCTTTTTCTACACTACCTTACTTTTATCGGTGCCCATCTTTTTTTGCTGCTTGATACCCGTAGTACGCACATGTTCCATTTCTTGATAACTCCCTCACCTCAAAGCCACAACTTCTATAAAAATCAAAATTACTAGCCGATGTATGCGCAAACCAATCGCCATGTGGTAGCTTTTGCAAACAAAGAGCGACAAGTTTCTTACCTAATCCCTTCCCTCTATATTCACATTTCACAACTAAATTTACTATGTTCGCGACCATAATTCCATCAGAAATGACTCTAACCATTGCAATCATCTCTTCTTCATCCCAAATTGTGAATGCCCATGTTGAATTTTCAAATGCTATCGTGAATTTTTCAATTTGCCAGGAAGGGATATCATCATTGCTCCAACCGGCATCTTCGAATAAAGTTTTAATTGCATATGCAGGTACACCATTCGTTCCCTCACGAATAATAAGTCCATTATGATAAATATACATGTAATCCCCCCTTTATTTTTATATACCATTCTTCAAAAGATGCAATTTACCCTTTTTCATCCAACGCGCTTAATGGAATAAACGAGAACATCCATACCATGAAATGAAGTTGTTTTCTCATAACTAAGTCCTGTTTTTCTAGCAACAAAGATGGAGGCCGGGTGGTCCGGATTAATAAGAGAAATTAGTTTATTCATTCGTAACGCTTGGAAGCCATAGTCTCGAAACGCTGCCGCTGCTTCTTTCGCATACCCTTTTCCCCAATACTGAGGCAGTAACCAATACCCAATTTCAATTTCCTCTTTTCCATCTATCTGCTGCTTTACTAATCCTGCATGACCAATTCGTATTCCTGTTTCCTTTTCAATCAATACAAATAAACCAAGGCCGTTTTTATAGCTAGGAATCACCCACTCCTCCAAACTTTTTTTACATTGCATATATGTTTTTAACGTCCCATTTCCAATATAGCGCATTACCTTCTCATTTCCCCATAGTGAAGCGTAGAACTGTAAATCATCCATTGTATATTTACGAATTTGTAAACGATCTGTATGAAACATCTCTGCACTCCTTCCCACTCATTTGTGCTTAACTACACGACCATGTTTTGAATATATACTAAATGTTACTGTCTATTATAAAGGAACTAGCAACAAAATACAGAATATTCAATCTCAAAAGAATTAAAAAAAGGCAGTAGACAAATATTGTCTACTGCATCCATATCATAACTAGCATAAAGAAAACTACAATTGAGGGGGGTGTAGGATTTTCAAATATACTAGATACTTATCCCGTTCTAACGGGCGGTAAACTTTTCAATTATATGAAAGTGAAAAGTTTACCGCACATAAGAACCTTTGCGGTCATTAAGAGAGTACCGTTAAGTACTCAAACACACGCTGCGCTTTTTCTCCACCCATTCGTGCATGTTGAAGAAGGGAAATACCATGTGGACCCGATGCACGCAATGCCTCTGGTTGTGCCACTAAAATAGCTTGTACGACTTCTAATTCTCCAAGCATCGCGGCTGCGAAAATATCCATTCGAGCACCCTTTTCTAGTAAATAGAGAGCAATATCCTTACGACCTACATGTGCCGCTGCTCCTAACGCACTTTCCCAATCTGATCCGCCCCAATTGTAAGAGGCATGAAGTAAGCTTGGTGATTCAGCCAACAGTTCTTGTACTTTTTCTAAATCTCCGTGAGCTGCCATAACAAATTCTCTTACTAACTCAGTGGTAATACGTTCTTCTGTTCGCATCGCGATTCTCTCCTTTTAGAAATTCTTTTCGGTGTAAAAAATGGCTTGTCGCTTCCTTGAAAAATATCTACCTCGATGCCGAACACACGTTGAAACATTTCATGACATAACACTTCTTCTGGTATACCGTCATACTGAAGCTGCCCTCGCTTTAATACAAGTAAACGATCACTATATTGAGCCGCTTGGTTAATATCATGTAAAACCATTACAATTGTCATGCCAAACTCCTCGTTTAACCGTTTCACAAGTTCCATCACTTCCAATTGGTGAACGATATCCAAAAAAGTTGTTGGCTCATCTAATAATAAGACATTTGTACGTTGTGCTAGCGTCATTGCAATCCAGGCACGTTGTCTTTCTCCTCCTGATAAAGATTGTAAAAGACGATATTCATACCCTCCAAGATTTGTAACTGACAATGCCCAATCAACAATTTCTTCATCTTCTTTATTTAAGCGACTGCTCCATGATTTATGAGGGCCTCTTCCAAATTCAATTAATTCTTTCACTGTTAAATCTAATTGATGATCATGCATTTGTGGTAACATCGCTAATTGCTTCGCTACATCGGCACTTTTCATCGTATGAATATTTTTTCCATCTAGAATGATATCCCCTTCGCTTTGTTTAAGTAGTCTTGCCACTAAACGAAGCAAAGTAGATTTTCCAGATCCATTCGGCCCAATTAAACTAACGACCTCTCCAGCTTTAATATGTACATTCATATTTTGTATTTGAAATCTTTCAGAATGTGCGTAAAACACTTTATTAACGGAAATCACGTTGTTTTCCTCCTCTATGAATTAAATATAAGAAGAACGGACCGCCTAAGAAGGATAATAAAATACCAACAGGCAATTCAATTGGATCGAACCAACTTCGAGCTATCGCATCCGCGAAAACAAGTAATATCCCTCCGCCAAGACATGATAATGGCAATAAATATTTATAATCATTTCCAACTAATAAACGTAACATATGTGGTACGACAAGACCGACAAATCCAATAAGACCAGAAACACTAACCGCAATTCCAGCTAATAATGTACTTACGACTATTAAATAAAACCGGCTTCTCTCCACGTTATGACCTAATAATTTCGCCATTTCATCTCCAAGCATTAACACTCGAATATGTTTAATACCAAAGAAGGCTAATATAATAGCGAATATTGCATAATAAATAATCATGTTTAAATGTGCCCAACTTACACCACCAATGCCACCTGCTAACCATGGCAACACGGATTGTACTTTATCACTATGTAATAACATTAACGCTGACGTGGCTGCACCAATTAATGCATTGATTGACACACCTACTAAGACAATCCTTGAAGGTGGTGCCCCCTTTTGCCATGATAAAGCATAAATGACCATCGCCGTTATGAAAGCTCCTAAAAATGCTCCGAGCGGTAAAAAAGCCATATGCTGAGGGAATAAAATCATAATTACAATTGCTACAAGGCCTGCTCCAGATGAAACCCCGATTATACCAGGATCTGCAAGAGGGTTTCTCATAACCCCTTGTAGCAGGGCACCAGATGCTGCTAAACATGTTCCTACTATAAATCCAATGAGCACTCTCGGTATACGAAGATCCCATACAATTCGATGAACTGTCGAATCTTCATCTTGTATCCCTATCAGAATATCTCGTAATGAAAAGGATAAACTTCCTGCGAAAAGGCCGTAAAAAAGACCTAAAATCGTTAATACTACTAAAGTAACTGCTACTATCCATCTTTTTTTCGCAAAAGGATGTTCCTTTTCCCTTACTACTTCACTACTTTCCATACGTATCATTTCCTTACATCTTGTATACTTTTATACATAAAGTCCATCGCTTCTGTAACTTTTGTTCCCGGATTTGATCCAAATAAGTCGGGGGGCAAAATCACTACACGATTTTGTTTTACTGCATCTAAATTTTTCCACGCTTCATTTTTCATCATTTCGCCTTCAAATGCTTTTTTAACGCTACTTGGATCTCCATGTGTAATTAAATAAATCACATCTGGATTTGCCTCAATAATACGTTCTACACTTAACTGCGCATATTGCGGATATTCCTTCATTTCCGGAAATTCAGCTGCAATATTTTTCCCGCCTGTTTTTTCTAAAATATCACCTGATAAAGATGTTGGTAATGCCGCTAAATAAGTACCTGGTGCTCCATACACTAGCAATGCTTTCACATCGCTTTTTTTCTCATATGTCTTCATTTGATCATTAATCTTTTGGTTAAGTTCTTTTGCTTTATCCTCTTTCTTCATAATTGTTCCGTATAATTCAATATTCTTTTGAATATCTTGTACAGAATTTGCAGAAGAAATCATTACTTTCGTTCCTTGTCCTTCAACCGTTGGAATATTCTTTTGAAACCCATTATTAGCAATAAGTACATCCGGCTTTAAGCTAGCAATTTGCTCAAAATTCGGCTGATGCGCATTCCCGATTACTCGTACTTTCTTTATATCCTCTGGAAGAGTTATTTTTGCATCCGGACGACCTACTATTTTTCCGCCTAACGCATGAATAATATTCATGTCACCCATACTTAATGTTGCAAAACTCTCTGGCACTTTATCGAATGTTACCTTTCTTCCTGACAGGTCGGTAACTTCGATTTTCTCTTTTCCTTTTTCTGTTTTTGTTGCAGATGCTTTTTCGTTTTCCTTTGCATTGCAACCTATTAACAAGAAAAAAATAGATAAAATCGCTGTGAATAGCGTAATAGATTTTTTCATTCTTTCACCTCTAACTGATAATGATAATCATTAACTACTATTCTACTTTAATTGATAAGGATTATCATTGTCAATATAAAACGCATACATTTTCTAGAAAAAACAAAAAGCGTTACAAAAAGGATTCCTTCTTTTTGTAACGCTTTATTTATCAATATTATTCACATTCGTTTCCCTCTAACTCGTCTCGCATCACTTTCACACGCTGGAAGAAAAAGTAGGATAAACTTAAAAATATAACGATGCTCCCCATCATAACAAAAGATTGTATTGCTTCTTTTGCTCCATTCGGAATCAACAAGCCGACCATTAACAATGTACTTACAGCGAGAAGGATTTGTCCGAACCGAGTATAATCTGCTATTTTTTCTTGCAATTCTTTCATCATATTCTCACTCCTCCATTTCACTGTATCATATTCTATTACACTTAAAGACAAGTAAATACAGACATTCTGGGAGATGTTTTCCAAATGAAAAAGAGCCGCTTTATCGCGACTCTTTCATAAGCATTACTCCCCTTTATATGCTTCCATATAAATTTCTTTGAGCTCTGAAATAAGAGGTAATTTGGGATTAGCTGTTGTACATTGATCTTCAAAAGCTCTTTCTGCTAATAATCCAACAACCTCTTCAAACTGCTCTTTAGCAACTCCTTGTCCCGCAATACTCATATTAATATTTAAACTTTTTCCAAGTTCAATAATTGCTTGGACGAGTGATTCCACGCCTTCCACTGTTGAGCTCGCTGGAAGCCCGAGCATTCTCGCAATATGTGCATAGCGTTCATCAGCTACAAAGTGCTCATATTTTGGGAACAATGCGTGTTTTCTTGGCTTAATAGCATTATAGCGAACTACGTGCGGCATAAGAATTGCATTCGCACGCCCATGCGGAATATGAAATTCTGGTCCAATTTTATGTGCTAAGCTGTGGTTAATACCTAGGAAAGCATTTGCAAATGCCATCCCTGCGATTGCAGAAGCATTATGCATTTTTTCTCGTGCTTCTTCGTCATTTCCATCTTTAAATGCTCTTGGTAAATATTTAAATACGAGATCAATGGCCTTTAATGCTAATCCATCTGTATAGTCATTTGCTAGAACAGACACATACGCCTCGATTGCATGCGTTAATACATCCATACCAGTGTCTGCTGTTACATGTGGTGGCACTGTCATTACAAACTGTGGATCAACAATTGCTACATCCGGTGTTAATTCATAATCTGCGAGTGGATACTTTATATTATTTTTCTTATCTGTAATAACCGCGAATGGTGTCACTTCTGATCCTGTTCCTGATGTTGTTGGAATAGCAACAAACTGTGCCTTACTCCCTAATTCCGGATATTTACATGTACGTTTTCTTATATCTAAAAACTTCTGTTTAATTCCATAGAATGTTGTTTCTGGGTGCTCATAGAAAAGCCACATCCCTTTCGCTGCATCCATCGCTGAACCACCACCAAGTGCAATAATTACATCTGGCTTAAAACTTCTCATCATTTCCGCCCCTTTAAAGACAGTTTCATCTGATGGATCTGGCTCGACCTCAAAGAAAACTTCAACTTTTACATCATTTGCATGTTTACGTAAATAATGCGTAACCGTATCTACATATCCGTGCTCAACCATTCCTGGATCCGTTACAATAAATGCACGTGAAATGTTAGGCATATTTGTTAAATATGCTGTCGCATGTTTTTCAAAATAAATTTTTGGTGGCAATTTGAACCACTGCATATTCTTTTTTCTATTTGCCAACCTTTTTATATTTAATAAATGCGTCGCTGTTACGTTTTGAGAAACTGAATTTTTCCCATACGAACCGCAACCAAGCGTAAGTGATGGAATAAATCCATTATATATGTCACCGATTCCACCTTGTGATGAAGGGGCGTTTACAATAAGACGGCAAGCTTTCATACGTAATCCAAATTGCTTTTGTACTTCTTTACTTGTAGAATGAATGACTGCTGAATGTCCTAGGCCACCAAGGTCTAACATGTCTTCGCAATATATAAATCCCTCTTCTAGTGAATTTGCTTTTACACAAGCTAATACTGGACTCAGTTTCTCACGAGATAGTGGATATGCTGCTCCGATACCTTGTATTTCAGCTACAAGCATTTTTGTATTTTCAGGCACAGTAATTCCAACTAATGCGGCAATGTACTGTGCGGATTTCCCTACAATATCACTATTTACTGCACATGTATTTTCATTAATAACAAGCTTTTCTAATTTTCTTCTCTCTTCTTCTGTTACAAAGTAACAATTGTTTGCAATCATTTCTGTTTTCACATCATCATAAATTTCCTTGTCTACAATGATTGCTTGTTCTGATGCACAAATCATACCGTTATCAAATGTTTTTGATAAAATTAAATCATTAACAGCTCGTTTTATGTGCGCTGATTTCTCTATATAGCATGGTACATTACCAGGACCTACGCCTAGCGCTGGTTTTCCAGTAGAATAAGCTGATTTCACCATACCTGCTCCTCCAGTTGCCAAAACAAGCGCAACACCTTCATGGTTCATTAATTGTTTCGTTGCTTCGACAGAAGGTTTTTCAATCCACTGAATACAATGTTTTGGTGCACCGGCCTTCACCGCTGCATCGTATACTGTTTTCGCCGCTGCAATGGAACAGTTTTGTGCTGAAGGATGAAATGCGAAAATAATTGGATTTCTCGTTTTTATCGCGATTAACGCTTTAAACATTGTTGTCGACGTTGGATTCGTTACTGGCGTTACCCCAGCTACTACACCGACAGGTTCCGCAATTTCTATTATTTCTTCATGAGGATCTTCATGAATAATCCCTACTGTTTTATCTTTTTTTATGCTATGCCAAATATATTCAGTAGCAAAAATATTTTTAATACATTTATCTTCATATACACCACGACCCGTTTCTTCAACAGCCAACTTCGCAAGCGGCATATGTTGATCAACACCTGCTAATGCCATTTCATGAACAATGTTGTCAATTTGCTCTTGTGTAAAACTTTCTAATGCTTGTAAGGCCTTTTGACCGTTATTCACTAACGTATCAATCATCTCTTTTACTTCCTGCATTTCATTTACAACTTTCTCTTTGACTACCATGTAAATTCCTCCTATTCTGCTAACGTGGACTAAATAAGACCCTATAGGTCATAATAAGTCCCGATTAGCGCAAAAAAAATAGAGTTGCTTTCCTACATGAACCTCATTGTTTGTGAAATATTTCGCAAGTTTGTTCGTGAGTAACACTTCATGAACTTAATATACATGAAACTATTTCATTTGTGTATGTCTATTTTGTGAATTTTTTCACAAAATAACGTAATAAAAATGCACTGCCTATATAAGCAGTGCATTTTTATTATGCTAACGCTTGTGCTAAATCTTCAATTAAATCTTCACCGTCTTCAATACCGACAGAAATACGAATTAATGTATCTGTAATTCCTAATTCTTTGCGGCGATCTGCTGGGATTGATGCATGTGTCATTTGAGATGGGATAGAAATCAAACTTTCTACTGCTCCTAAACTTTCAGCAAGTGTAAAGTATTGTAATTTCTCTAGTACTTTATTTAATGTTTCTTCACTATCTACATCAAATGAGATAATAGCACCAAATCCATTTGCTTGTTCTGTTGCTAATTCATGGTTTTGATGTGATGCAAGACCTGGATAATATACTTTATTTACTTTTGGATGGTTATTTAAAAACTCAGCAATTGCACGTGAATTCGTTTCATGCTCTTCCATTCGAATTCCTAATGTTTTTAAACCACGAAGTAGTAAGAAGCTATCTTGCGGGCCAAGAATGCCTCCTGTTGAGTTTTGTACAAAATGAAGGTCTTCTGCTAATTGCGGGCTATTTACAACTACTAGGCCTGCAACTACGTCACTATGACCTCCTAAATATTTCGTTGCACTATGAAGTACAATGTCTGCTCCTAAAGAAATCGGCGACTGCCAATATGGCGTCATGAATGTATTATCGATAATTGTTAATAAATCTTTCTCTTTAGCAAGAGTAGATATTTTCTTAATATCAGTAATTTTCAGTAATGGGTTCGTTGGTGTTTCCACATAAATCGCTTTCGTGTTTGGACGAATTGCTTCTACAACTTCCTCTAGATTTGTTGTATCTACAAATGTATGCTCAATACCGAAGCGGTTTAATACTTTTGTGATAACGCGGTACGTTCCACCATACACATCATCTGTTAAAATAACGTGGTCACCTTTTGAGAACAACATAATTGTAGCTGTAATAGCAGCCATTCCTGAACCAAATGCAAAACCAGCATGACCGTTTTCTAATACAGCAATCATTTCTTCTAAAGCTGCACGTGTTGGGTTTCCTGTACGTGAATATTCATATCCTTGATGCTTACCAACTGCTTCTTGTTTGTACGTACTTGTTTGATAAATCGGTACATTTACAGATCCAGTTGAAGGTTCTCCTATGCGAATACCATGAATTAACTTTGTCTTTGCTCTCATTTTTTATTCCCATCCTTTGTATATGTCTTTACTTAAATAGCGCTCACTACTATCAGGAAAAATCGTTACAATGTTTGTACCTGGCGCCGCTTTCTCTGCTTCAAGTAAACTTGCATGAAATGCTGCTCCTGACGAGCTCCCAACAAGAAGTCCTTCTTTTTGGGCTAATTCCTTCACTCGTAAAAATGCATTTCGATCAGAAATTGTATGAATTTCATCAAAATAAGATGTTTTCAAAAATGGTGGGATGAATTCAAGGCCAATCCCTTCTGTTTCATGCGAACCAGCTTTACCACCATTTAAAATGGACCCTTCTGGTTCCACAATAACCGTTTTTATATCTACATTTTTTTCTTTCAAATAAGATGCAGTCCCCATGAATGTACCACCAGTTCCTGCTCCAGCAACAAATATGTTAATCTCTCCGTTCAGTGCCAACCAAAGTTCAGGACCTAGTGTTTTGAAATAAGCACGCGGGTTTGCTTCATTCGCAAACTGACTTGGAGAGTACGAATTCGGTATTTCATTTACTAATTCTTTTGCTTTCGCAATTGCACCAGTCATTCCTTGCTCAGTTGGTGTATGCACAACCGTTGCGCCTAGTGCTTTCATTAATTCTTGTTTTTCAATACTAAATTTCTCTGGTACACAAACAATAACGCGTAAATCATGTTGTAACGCTGCAAGTGCCAGTCCAATACCAGTATTTCCAGCAGTCGGTTCAATAATTGTTCCACCCTGGGTAACAAGCCCTTTTTCTAGTGCATCTTCGATTAATTCTCTTCCTAAACGGTCCTTAACGCTTCCACCTGGGTTATAAAATTCAAGCTTTGCAAATAAACGGACCCCTTCTGGAAGTGAAAAACGAGTAATTTCTACAATTGGTGTATGACCAATCAACTCATGAACTCCACGATATACATTCATCGTGTTCTCCCCCTTATTTGCCAATAAAGAAAAGGCAACTGTATGTATTTTCTTTATATGAGACAGTTGCCTTTTTGTTACATTACTTTAACTCTTCTAGTACTTTTACGATAAAGTTTGTAGAATGAAGAGCTGCTTGATCTAAAAATTGATCAAATGAAACATTTGATTCTTTACCAGCAATATCAGAAAGTGCACGAATAATAACAAACGGAACTTCATATTGGTGGCATACTTGTGCAACAGCTGCTGCTTCCATTTCTACTGCATAAAGATCTTCAAATTTATCACGAATTGCTGCAACGCGGTTCGGATCACTCATAAATGAATCACCTGTTGCAATCATACCTTTTACAACTTGAATATTTTCTTCTGCCTGCATACATTTCTCAGCTAATGCAACTAATGCTTCATCAGCTTTGAATCCAGGCGGCATTCCTGGTACTTGACCATACTCATAGTTAAATACTGTTACATCTACGTCATGATGACGAACTTCTGTTGAAATAACTACATCTCCAACATTTAGAGAATGATGGAAGCCACCAGCTGAACCAGTATTAATTACTTTTTCAGGCTTATATCTTTCTAATAAAATTGTCGTTGACATCGCTGCATTTACTTTACCAATACCAGACTTTAACAAGATTACTTCATGTCCTGCTAATTGTCCTTTCGTAAATTCACAACCCGCAACCGTTTCTGTTTCTGCTTGTTCTAATTTGTCACGTAAAATACGTACTTCTTCTTCCATTGCTCCAATTACAGCAATTCTCAATCTAATCCCTCTTTCTATTGCTTAGTTGCCTCCATTACCCAAACGAAATGATTTAATCTCGTAAACGTTACATGGAAGCCATTGTTTTCAAAAATAGACTGCATGACCGGAATACGTGTATAGTATTCCGTTTGCAAATCGTTTGCTAACTGATGGAAACCTCTTTGTTTTGCTGTTTCAACAGTTTTATCATATGCATCTTGATCTGCAAATATCGTATCAGCAAACACTATTTTACCACCTTTGTTTAGCAATTGACTATACTTCGCAATCGCTACATTTTTTTCATCATCTGTTAAATGATGAAATGCATAGGTGCTTACTATGGTATCAATTGAATTTGGGACTTCAAACGAAAGAAAATCACCTTCTGTAATGGAAAACTCTTGCGGTAATTTCTCTTTTGCAATCATACGCATTTCACGTGACGGTTCTATACCGTAAACTGTGCGGCCAGCAAGTAATAATTTATTTGTTAAATTACCTGTACCAACACCAAATTCTAATACATTACCAAATGACTTGTTAACTACATCCTCTAGAATGTCCTCATAACGGGCGAAAACTTCTTTATATTGTATATCTTCGCCTTGTACAAATGAGTCGTACGTATGAGCCCACTCATCAAATAAACCATTAAATTCTGTACCCATAAAAATTCCCCTTTTTCTTATCGGTTTTATCAGTATAATATGCCCTCTTTCCAAAAATGTCAATTGAAATGTACATGGTATTTCCTTCTTTTCTTTGTTACACTATAGTTGATTACATAGGAGAGGGGTCGTCTTCGTGTCATTTACCTTTGAAATGTTAGAAGATAAAGTAGAGTTTTTCGAAGCAGGAGACTTAGCTTCTTTGGAACGAAAAATTAGTGAACAAATCGATAATAATAAAGCACTTATGCTTGAAGTTCATCACATCTCGCATCAAATGGTTATGGATCCCGAAAGCAAAAGACCATATTATAGCGCGGTTGTTCATTTTAAATTAAAGAAATTACGCTAACTAAAAAAGAGAAGCTCCTAAGGAGCTTCTCTTTTTTAGTTTAGAGTTTGAACAAGTACTGGTTTCCAGCCCTCATTGTCTACCCAATCAATATTCACATAATATTTTTTGCCTGATTGTTTATCTTGTACGTTACCGTAAGCTTTATTCTTACCGTTATTTCCAATTCTATGGATAACTAATTGCTCTACTGGAACGTCAATTGCAGCTGAAATAGCTTGATTCATCTCATTCCAATCTGCTGTACCTTTTTTAAACGTCATCGCAGGTGTTGCACCTTGCTCTGTACCTACTGGCTTCCAAGAAGGTTTCGTATAAGCGTCAGTTGCCTTTGGCTGTGTTTTTTCAGCTGATACTTTCTCGTTAGCTTTCGCTTCTTCTTCAGCTTTTTTCTGTTCTTCTTCAGCCTTTTGCTTCTCTTCTTCCTGCTTCTTAGCATCTGCCTTATCTTGCTCGTTCTTCTTCGTCTCTTCTTTGCCTTTAGCTTTCTCAGCCTTATTCTCTTTCGTTGTTTGCTGAGCTACTTTTTTATCACTAGAAGACGCTTGTTCTTTTCTTTCAGGAACAAACAATTGATATGATACAATAGCTACTAATATTAATACAATTGCAATTGCAATATTTAAAACACCGTTTTGACGACGTTTTTGTTGTTTCTGTTGGAATCTAGATCCTCCTGCCATTCTTCAAACCTCCATGCAGTTTTTCATACTTGCTATTGTAACATTAAATCTAGAAAGGTTGAACATTTACAATAATATTTTCACGAAATGAAAACATTTCACTATGAATTGCAAGATTACTTTTCATTCTCTAATCGATAGATTGATTCTACGATATCTTTGAAAATAGGTGTAACTTTATTTTCACTGCTATTCGTTTCTATATCCACGACAACTAAAGCATATCTTGGATTTTCATATGGAAAATAACCTGCAAACCAACGATTCACTTTCGCCCCTTTTCCTGTTTGCGCTGTCCCAGATTTTCCGGCGACACTTAATGGTAACGACCTGAATGTGGCTCCTGTTCCTTTCTCTGTTGTTACAACGCCCCTTAATAACTCTTGTAATGTTTTCACCGCTTCATACGAAAGCTGTTTTCCACCTAATGTATGGTCTTCAAATGTATAAAAGTCCGTTCCATTTTTATATATTATTTTTTCTACAGCTTTCACTTCCATCTTTTCTCCATCCCTAGCAATCGTCGCCATCATATTTGCAATCGCTAGAGGTGATATACGTACATCTTTCTGTCCAATTGCTGTTTGCGCTACCGCCTTTTTACTATTCTTATTTCCTTCACTTCCCCAAATCGTAACCTTCTTCTCCTCTGGCATTTGCTCAAAATGAGTTGTATGAAATACAGAACCTTTCCATCCAACCTTTCCAGCGGCTCCTAACGCTGCTACGTAAGTTTCTAACACCATCTTATCCTTTTGTATTAGCTCATTACCTAACTCTGAAAATGTCCTGTTACAGCTTCTAGCAAAGCTCTCTTTAAAACTAAGTGTCCCCATCATAACTTGCGGGTGGTCTTCACCATATAAATCTTGATTACAATTAAATGTACGATTCAACACATTTTCATTTTGATCAATCACTGCTGCTGCCACTATTGTTTTAAAAACAGAACCGGGAAAATGTGGTGTTAACATTTGATTTTCAAGTGTAGTTGTATATAAACGCTCATCCTTCACCTGTGCAGATGGTTTACTGACCATCGCTAAAATTTCATTTTTCTTTACATCAAGTAATACTAGTCCTCCCTTCTTTATTTCGCTTGCTTCAACCACTTCTTCTGCTTTTTGCTGTAATCCGTTATGTAAAGTAGTTTGAATCGTCACCGGATAAAATGGATTTCCAGGCGCAGTATATTTCGCTTGTTTTCCAAAAATCGGTTCTCCTTGTCGGTCCACTTGATACAATACTTTCGCCTCTCCATCGGTCAAAAGAAATTCATCAAATGATTGCTGCAATCCTGAAATGCCAATTGGCGTTTGCCTTGAAATTCTTCTTACTTCTCCGTATCGTTTTTGAAATTCTCGTTCATTCTCCCCTACATTGCCAATTAAATGATTCATCGCGCCAGTTTGCCGTAAACGAACTTCAGCTGCTACAATACCTAATACATTTAATTGATTCACCTTCTCCATCTGCTCTCGTGCCAAGTGAAATGGACCATTTCCCCTTTGCATGATAAATGCACTTTTCTTGTCTTTCATTTGACTTTCAATCTCTTGTCTCGACACACCAATGATATGCGCAATTTTCTCTAACATGTCATTTTTTATTTGTAGAAATGGAAAAATAATCAAAACCGGATACTTTTTCTCACCTATTTCCTTACCGTTCCGATCTATAAAATGGCCTCGTCCATCATCTACCGTAACGGACTGCGTCCGTTGTGTAACACTTTTTTCAATTAAATTTATCTTACGATTTGTAAATGATTCTGTATCTATAATTTGTATTTGAATTAAACGACAAAGTAAAATAAACATGACACCTATAAAACAAATTAAAACAATTGTAATTCTCCGTTTTATTTTCATAAAAAAACACCTCGTCTATTATAGTTTAGACGGAGTGTTTCATCTTTTATACAAATAAAAAAATCACTCGCTTTTACACGAGTGATTTTTTATTATTTTACAGAGATAATCTCTACTTGCATTTCTCCACCTGGAGTTTGGATTGCTACCTTCTCACCAATTTGCTTACCTAATAAGCTTTTTGCAATTGGAGAATCGTTAGAAATTCTTCCTTCAAATGGATCTGCTTCTGCGCTACCTACGATTGTGTAAGATTCTTCATCTCCACCTGGTAACTCTTTAAATGTTACTGTTTTACCTAGTGTAACAACTGTAGATTCTTCGCCATTATCTGTGATGATAACTGCGTTACGAATCATGTTTTCTAATTGTGTAATACGTCCTTCTACGAACGCTTGCTCATCTTTCGCTGCATCGTACTCAGAGTTCTCAGAAAGATCTCCGAAGCTACGTGCAATCTTAATGCGCTCTACAACCTCTTTACGTTTTACCGTTTTTAAATCTTCAAGTTCGTTCTCTAGCTTTTGCTTACCCTCTTGCGTCATAGGGTATGTTTTTTCTGTTGCCATATTTTCCACTCCTTTTATATACCAATCCCCCGAAAAAAAGAGGAGTTCCATATGAAAACTCCCCCACTTATATGTATAGCGGAGGTTTCTAGCACGCCTGTACTAGCGGAGTTGTCACATACAACCCCGTATTCCCAATTCTTCTTTATATAAAGAAGATATGTATGGAAAGTTGATATAAATATGCCCTCACCTATATATAGATGAGGTTGCATGTTTCATTGTATTCGATAGGAAGGGAAAAAATCCCTTCCTATCGTATATCTTTTACTATGCTATTACAAATTTACTTTTTGTTCAAGAATTGTTGCAATTTTTGTCACCATAATATCAATTGCAACATGGTTTTGTCCACCTTCAGGGATAATAATATCCGCAAATTTCTTAGAAGGCTCAATAAATTGATTGTGCATTGGACGTACAACACTTACGTATTGATCAATAACTGAATCCATCGTACGACCGCGCTCTTTAATATCACGCTGCATGCGGCGTAAAATACGAAGATCTGCATCTGTATCAACGAATAGCTTAATGTCCATTAACTCACAAAGACGTGGGTCTTCTAAAATAAGAATTCCTTCTAAAATGATTACATCTTTCGGCTCAACTGGAATAACTTCTTCTGAACGCGTATGCAATGTATAGTCATATACAGGCTTATCAATTTGCTCATATGCAAGCAACTGCTGTAAATGTTCAATTAACAGATCATTATCAAACGCAAGCGGATGATCATAATTTGTTTTTAAACGCTCTTCCATTGGTAAATGGCTTTGATCTTTGTAATAATAATCTTGCTCTAAGATTAAAATAGAATGACCTTTAAAATGGTCAAAAATCGCTTTCGTTACACTCGTTTTACCTGATCCCGAACCACCAGCAATTCCAATTACAACAGGCTTATTCGTCCCCATTCGACTATCACTCTTTCTTATTGAAGTATGTTTTTGCGCATCATATTATTCACATACACTGGTTGATCCACTTTGAATTTCACGATTTGCAACGGATGTCTCGCTGCATCTAATTCGTTTCCATCCTCATCCCAAATTTTCTCCACCGTCTGCGTAAAGTTTTCTATTTCTGGTCCAAAGAACTCCACTTCATGTCCTGGTTTGAAATGATTACGTTGCTCAATCGTTACGATGCCCGTTTCTTCATTATAATCTAACACTAAACCAGCGAAATCATACGTTGTTTTCTTACTATGATTTCCAAACATTTGCTCTTGATGTCCTGGAACCCCTTCAAAGAATGCGGGAGCTGTATCACGATTTGCACATTTATCAAGCTCATCTAACCATTCTTGTTTAAACTCAAAATTATCCGGATCCGCACAATACGCATCAATTACTTTACGGTATACTGTTGCTACAGTCGCTACGTAATGGATTGATTTCATACGTCCTTCAACTTTTAAGCTATCAATTCCAATTTCAATCATTTTCGGAATTGATAAAATTAAATTTAAGTCTTTTGGACTCATTGCAAAGTGAGCATCTTCTTCTTGGAATAGAGGCAACTCTTTTGCATCTTTATGTTGTGATACTGTTTGAACTAAGTCATAGTCCCAACGGCAAGATTGACAACAACCACCACGGTTAGAGTCACGTGCTGTCATATGGTTACTTAACGTACATCTGCCTGAATATGCGATACACATTGCACCATGGACGAATGCTTCAATTTCAATATCCACTTTTTCTTTAATTTCTTTCATTTCTTCATAGCTTGCTTCACGAGCTAATACAAGACGATGTAAACCTTCTTCTTTCCAATACTGTGCTGCTTTCCAGTTGGATAGTGATTGTTGTGTACTTAAATGCACTTCAACAGAAGGCGCTACACGTTTACAAGTCTCAATAATAAGCGGATCAGCAACGATAATTCCCGTCACGCCAGCTTTTTCAATCCCTTTTAAATATTCCTCTAGCCCGTCCATATTTTCATTATGTGCAAAGATATTTGTTGTTACATATATTTTTGCTCCATATTTCTTTGCAAATTCAACACCTTCTGCCATATCCTCCAGTGTAAAGTTACCTGCATTCGAACGAAGACCAAATTCTTGTCCACCTAAATATACAGCATCTGCCCCGTAATGGATAGCTACTTTTAATTTTTCTAAGTTACCCGCAGGGATTAACAGTTCAGGTTTCTTCACAATAACGCGTTTGCCATCGACTACTCGTGAAATTTCTTGTACAGTCATTTCCTACACCCTCCTCGTTTAGTAAACCGTCTCTTTAAAGAAGAATCCCGTGTCTAACGGACGATTCACTGGTTGCATTTCTTCTATCTCTTTATATAAATCGTCTTTCACGTCATAATACGCATCACGATCTTCTACACATAAATCAATTGCTTTACGATATTTCTTCGTTACCTCAATAATGTATGCAGAGCTTTTTAGTACACCATCAATTTTTAAGCTAGCGACTTCAGCATCAATTAGCTCTTCTAACTCATCGATGAAACAAATATCGTTTGGACTCATAATGTGAGTGCCATTTTCATCTTCATAAATTGGATATTTATTGTTACGCTCTGGGTCATATAGGAACATATTCTCTTCATATTTTTTCTTTTCAATGTCAAGATTACGTCCTTGGTACTCAAAGTAGTTTCCTACTAATGAACGCTTCGATTGGAACATACAAGTCATACCGTGAATTTGCACTTCAAGTTCCACTTCAGCATTTTCTTTTAATTCAACAATTTCATCTAAGCTAAGCTCACGAGCTAATACAGCACGTTTTGCTCCCCTTTGTCCCCAGTAGTTACAAGTAAACCAGTTAGTTGCTGTTGTTTCTGTATTCCAGTGCAATTGCATATTTGGCGCTACTTCTCGGACCGCCATTAATACTGCTGGATCTCCGAAAACAATTGCATCTACACTTACTTCGTTTAAAAATGCAACATAATCTGTTAATTCATCTACTTTATCATTGTGGAACATAGCGTTCATTGCTACGTATACTTTCACACCGTTCTCATGCGCAATCTTCACAGCTTGTTTCACATCTTCACGTGAAAATTCCCCCGCTAAACGTAAACCAAACTTTTGCTCACCGATCATTACCGCATCAGCTCCTGCTTTCGCAAGAGGTTCAATATCCGCCACTGCTTTTGGCGTTACTAACAATTCAGGTTTCTTCATACCTTGGTCACCCTCTCTTTTTACTAACAGCTACTCCATCACCAATTGGGAAAATCGTTGTATCATATCCTTCATGATTCATAAGCCATTCATTGTACGTCTTAATACGACGGATTAAACCACGTGTACGTCTGTTTTCAATTTTCTCTTTTGTCGTTACAAGCCCATGGTACATAACATTATCTGAAATAATTACGCCACCAGGATTTAATAACGGTTCATATAAGTCAAAAAAGCGACGATATTGTCCTTTTGCTGCATCAATAAAAATAACGTCAAATGTTCCATGTTCTTCTACTTGCTCGCCCGTTTCTAACGCATCACCGTAAATAACGGAAATACGTTCTTTAACTGGTGAACGTTCTATATATTCAAGTGCTTTTTCATATCGCTCGCGATTGCGTTCAACTGTCACAATACGAGAATTTGGAATAGCTTGCATCATACGAATACTAGAATAACCAATTGCTGTACCAAGCTCTAAAATACTTTTTGGTCCAATTAAACGTAAAAATTGCAACATAAATTCCATTCCAAGTCGATCCATAATCGGCACATGATTTTCTTTCGCATAGTCTTCCATTTCAAGAATTAATTTATCTTTCGGATCAATAAATGATAATAGGTACTCGTTAACTGCATCCTCCATAATGGTCCTCCTTATTTACATGGAGAAGTGCCTCTATGACGTCTTTTCACACATAGAATGCAATAAAAATACAAGCCATTTTCACCCTTAGCTTGTACGTCCCGTTTTGATATTAAAAACGATTCTTCTGCCAGTTTTTAACCCGATATATTTTACCACAAAAAAGAGGGATGTGCGACCTTTTTCGCTCTCCCTCCCCATTTCACTGTTTTTTCGTAATATATTTTTGCTTTAATGCATTATGCTCGTCTAATGTTTTCGCATAATACACTTCACCAGTTGGTGCAGCTAAGAAATAATAATAATCTGTTTGCGCAGGTTCTAACGCCGCCTCCACTGAATGTTTACCCGAGTTTGCGATTGGACCAACTGGCAATCCTTTCACAACATACGTATTGTATGGTGAGTTAATCTTTAAATCTTCGTATAATACACGTTGTTTATGCTTTCCAAGTGCATATAATACCGTTGGATCAGTTTGCAGTGGCATACCTTTCGCTAAACGATTGTAAAAGACACTAGAGATCTTTTGACGATCTGTAAAGCCTGTTGCCTCTTCTTCAATAAGTGAAGACAATGTTAAAAGCTGATGAACATCCCAGTTCTTCGCTTTCATTTTTGCCTCGTTTTGAACAATGATTGCATTCGTTTTCTCAAGCATTGGAATTACGATTTCTTCTAACGTCGTATCTTTTTTATAGAAAGAGTATGTCGCAGGATATAAATAACCTTCTAATGGATATTTAATATTGCTATCAAAGATTTTATCCGTTAATAACTTCGGATACTTTTGCTGCATTTTTTGAATAAATGCTTTATCGTTTAATTGACGTACAACATCATCTTTATTCCACTTTAATTCGTTTGCAACCGTTTCTGCAATTTCAGTTACTTGCGCACCTTCTTTTATCGTCACTTTATAAAGAGCTGGACGATGAACGTTACCAGATGACATTTGTTCAATCACATCTGAGGCACTCATTGAAGGATTTAATAAATATGTACCCGCTTGTAAATTTTTCGATTTAGCCTTTGTATAAAAACTAAAAACTGTACCGTTTTTCACAGCACCTTTTTCTTCTAAAATCTCACCAATTTTACTAGTAGATGACCCCTTGGGAATTTCTACTTCAATCTCTTTTTTATTCCCGCTATCAACTGGTCCTAATGCGGATGAAATATACGCATAGACTGAACCACAAACTAAAAGCAGTGCAATAATCGAAAATAAAAAAAGACGTCTACGCTTCTTTTTCACTTGATTCTCTATCAACACTCTTCCTCCTTAATTAAATTGTAGACCGCATGTATATCTTTCTATACAACACGACATAAAAACACAATAAATTTATTTATCTTTTTTAGATAGACATTTTATTTTTCTACAATCCGTCTCATTATACTACAAAGGATTGCAAGGTTTCGACAAAAAATCTTTCATTTTACATATAAAAAAAGATGGACTATATGTCGTCCATCTTTTCAGTACTTATTATTCAGCTTCTTGCTCATCAGCTAGAGTGTTGAACATTTCTTGTACCATTTCCCACTCTTCTTCAGATTCGATTGGAAGTAAACTTCCGCCCTCTTCTTCATTTTGCTCATAAGCCATTGCGTCATAAATTGGGTCTCCATCTTCGTCTACTTCACCGATTGGAGAGAAGACTACGTATGATTTTTTGCCAAATTTTTCAGCATCAAAAGTGAAAATAATTTCACATAAATGTTCGTTACCTTTTTCGTCTACAATTGTAATTTGATTTTCTTCCATTTTGGTCACCTCTTATTTACTATCTAAAAATCCTTGTAAGATTACGACTGCAGCCATCTTATCGATTACTTGCTTTCGCTTCTTACGGCTTACATCAGCTGAAATGAGCAGACGTTCCGCTGCCATCGTCGACAAACGCTCGTCCCACATTACAACGTCTAATTGTAACAGCTCTCGTAGGTTTTCTGCAAATTGTTGGCACGCTTCACCACGTGGGCCAATTGTACCATTCATATTTTTAGGTAAACCTACTACTATTTTGTCCACATTGTACTGCTTTACTAACTCAGAAATACGGTCAAAACCAAAGTTGCCTCGTTCTTCGTTAATCCTGATTGTTTCCAGTCCTTGCGCTGTCCAGCCCATTTCGTCGCTCATTGCAACTCCGACTGTTTTTGTACCTACATCTAAACCTAATATCCGCATAAACTACTCCTCACGATGATGTTTCAAGTAAGACTTCACAAGCTCTTCAATTAACTCATCACGTTCAAGCTTGCGAATGATGCTGCGTGCATCTTTATGGCGAGGTATGTATGCTGGGTCTCCACTTAATAAATAACCGACGATTTGGTTAATCGGATTATAACCTTTTTCTTGAAGTGCATCATACACAGTTAAAAGTACATCATTAACATGGACACTCTGTTTTTCATCTTGAATGCTAAACTTCATTGTTTTATCAAAACCGTCCATTTCAAGCACCTCACTTATATAGTAAGTATAGGGAGAAGAACTTCTCCTCTCCCTACCATTGTACACTACTATCTCTTTATTTTGAAACAGATTTAACGTACTCTTGTACAAATGCTAAAGCTTCCTCAACTTGCGCTGGGTTTTTACCGCCCGCTTGTGCCATATCAGGACGGCCACCACCGCCACCGCCACAGCGAGAAGCTACTTCTTTCACAAGTTTACCAGCATGGTATCCTTGGCTAATTAAATCTTTCGTTACGCCAGCTAAGATGTTTACTTTATCATCATTTACAGACGCTAATACGACAACTGCAGATTCTAATTTATTTTTTAGGTCATCCATCATCGTACGTAAGTTGTTCATATCTGCAACATTTACTTTTGCTGCTAATACGTTTACACCATCAACTGTCATTACTGAATCAGTTAAGTTTCCAGCTTCAATATTGCTTAATTTTGCTGCAAGAGATTCGTTTTCTTTTTGAAGTTGTTTTACTTCAGCAAATAAACCATCCACTCTTGTTAAAATATCTTTCGGATTTGTTTTCATTTTTCCTGCTGCTTCTTTTAATAAACCTACTTGATCGTTCATTAATTCGTATGCAGACTTACCAGTTACCGCCTCAATACGACGAGTTCCTGCACCGATACCAGACTCAGCAACGATTTTGAAAATACCGATAGAAGCTGTGTTATCAACGTGACAGCCACCGCAAAGCTCTAAGCTGTAATCGCCAACTTGTACAACGCGTACAACATCACCGTATTTTTCACCGAATAATGCCATTGCGCCCATTTCTTTCGCTTCTTCAATTGCTTTTTGAGAAATCTCAACATCAATACTTTCCCAAATTTTCTCGTTTACGATACGCTCAATTTTTTCTAATTCGTCAGCTTGTACTTGACCGAAGTGAGAGAAGTCAAAGCGTAAACGTTCAGAAGTTACAAGAGAACCCGCTTGGTTTACGTGCGTTCCAAGTACGTCTTTTAACGCTTGGTGTAGTAAGTGAGTTGCTGTATGGTTTTTCACAACGCTACTACGGTTCTTTGTATCAATGATTGCTTTCACAGCAGCATCTTTCGTTAATGTACCTTCTTCAACAACAACTTTGTGCAAGTTTTGGCCGTTTGGTGCTTTTTGTACGTCTTTTACAAGAACTTTCACGCCGTCAGCAAGAAGGTAACCACGGTCTGCAATTTGTCCACCGCTCTCAGCATAGAATGGTGTTACATCAAGCATTAATTGTCCTTCTTCGCCAGCTTGTAAGCTGTCTGTGTATTCGCCGTTTTTCACAAGTGCAACAACGTTACTTTCTGTTGCAACTGTACCGTAACCAACGAACTCACTCGCTACTTTCACTTCTCCAAGGACACCGCCTTGAACTTGCATAGAGTCAACGTCTTGACGAGCAGCACGTGCGCGCTCACGTTGTTTTTCCATTTCATTTTCAAAGCCTTCTTGATCAACTGTCATACCAGCTTCTTCTGCATATTCTTCTGTTAATTCAATAGGGAAACCGTATGTGTCATATAGACGGAACGCATCTACTCCAGAAATAACAGTTGTTTTTTCTTCTTTTGCTTTTGCGATAACTTCAGCTAAAATTGCTTCACCATCATGAAGTGTTTCGTGGAAACGCTCTTCTTCGTTTTTCACAACTTTTGCGATGAAATCTTTCTTCTCAAGTACTTCTGGGTAGAAGTCTTTCATTACTTCTCCAACAACCGGCACTAATTCAAACATGAATGGACGGTTGATATTTAATTTCTTCGAATAACGAACAGCGCGGCGTAATAAACGACGTAATACATAACCACGGCCTTCGTTAGATGGAAGAGCACCGTCACCAACAGCAAATGTTACTGTACGGATATGGTCAGCAATTACTTTAAACGCCATATCTTTTTCTAAGTCACCATTACGATACTTCTCACCAGAGATTGATTCTGTTGCACCAATCATCGGCATGAATAAGTCTGTGTCAAAGTTTGTAGGTACATCTTGAACGATAGATGTCATACGCTCTAGACCCATCCCTGTATCGATGTTCTTCTTAGGGAGTGGTGTATATGAACCATCTGGATTATGGTTAAATTGAGAGAATACAAGGTTCCATACTTCTAAGTAACGCTCATTTTCTCCGCCTGGATATAATTCTGGGTCACTAAAGTCATTACCGTAAGCTTCTCCGCGGTCATAGAAAATCTCTGTATTCGGTCCACTTGGTCCTTCACCGATATCCCAGAAGTTTTCTTCTAAACGGATGATGCGCTCTTTTGGAACACCCATTTTCTCATTCCAAATTGTGAATGCTTCTTCATCTTCTGGATGGATTGTAACTGAAAGTAATTCTTTATCGAATCCGATCCATTTGTCGCTCGTTAAGAACTCCCAAGCCCAAGTAATTGCTTCTTCTTTAAAGTAATCACCGATTGAGAAGTTCCCTAACATTTCAAAGAATGTATGGTGACGAGCTGTTTTCCCTACGTTTTCAATATCGTTTGTACGAATTGATTTTTGAGCATTTGTAATACGTGGATTTTGCGGGATTACACGTCCATCAAAATATTTTTTTAACGTTGCTACACCACTGTTAATCCATAAAAGAGATGGATCCTCATGTGGAACTAGTGATGCACTAGGTTCTACTGCATGTCCTTTTTCTTGGAAAAAGTCTAAAAACATTTGACGAATTTGTGCGCCTGTTAGTTGTTTCATTGTATTTTCCTCCTTAAATATAAAAAACTCCCGCCCCTATAAAAGGGACGAGAGTTAACTCGCGATACCACCCTAATTATGAATTGATTACTATAACAATCAACTCATCACCTCATGGTGCCGTAACGTGGCAAAACGGCAGTGATTAGCTGCTCTCAGGATTAGCTTTCTGTTACCCTTCATTTAAAGCTTCTTTCAGCCATATGGAAGCTTCTCTCTATAAATGGACTGTAACGTACTTGTTCCGTCATTGATTTAATGTATTATATGACTAAATATAATAGAATTCTCTTAAGTTTGTCAATGTAGATAATCATTTATATTATATCAATTGCTTATTAATCATAGCTATTCTACTAGTCATTCTTAACAGCCTTTTCATATATTATGCATGTATTAACAAATTGTACTACCTCTACAAACTTTTCTGAATATTATATTTTTGTTATAATTAAATTATCAACAATAAAGGAGCGATTACAATGACAACCTTATTAAGCAAAGCCAAAACTATATTAATGACTGACGAAACAATATTATTTTACGTAGCATGTTCATTAGATATATTTATTTATCGCTCCGTCACAAGGCCAGGGCTGTTAATTTTAACGAACAAACGGCTCTTCTTTTATGGACCAGATGTAAGTAAGAATCCATTATTTGAGGAGTACTCTTTCGAAAAAATTTCTGACCTAAAAGAACAAAAGCGCCTTTTCAGCAATCAAATTATCTTTATGTATGATCATGAATGGAAAAAAATAAAACATATTCAAACAAATGATGTAAGCTCTCTCGTTCAACAAATACACGAGCAACTCTCAAAATAATGAAAGCCCTCTACCTTTATAGGTAGAGGGCTTTCTTATTACACATTTTCTTTTTTCCAAAGAGGTCTTACATGAACGAACACTGTACGAATGACTGCTAAAATTGGAACTGATATGAGTAATCCTACAATTCCTGCCACTTCTCCTCCAACTAGTAATGCCAGCATAATAATAACAGGATGCATACGAAGCGACTTACCAACGATGTAAGGGGACAAAATGTTACTTTCCAAAAATTGCAAAATAGCAATTGTAATTCCCGCCTTAATAAGTAAACTCGTTGATACCGTTGCCGCAATCATTAATGTCGGGATTGCTCCTAAAATCGGACCGAAGTACGGGATTATATCCGTTACCCCAATAATAATGCCGAGTAATAATGGATATTTCATACCGATAAACCAAAAGGAAAGAACAGATACGCCCCCTAATACTAAGCAAACAAATAACTGTCCTCGAATATAACTTCCGAGTGACTTATCAATTTCTTTCGCTAGCATTTGTCCAGTACTCCGCCACTTACTCGGGACTAGTTTCCAAAAGATATGATAAAACTCACCGTAATCTTTTAATATGTAAAATACAATGAACGGTATTAAGAAAATAATGAGTAACGAATCGAGTACACCACGAGCTGTGCTCATCACTTTATTCAAAAGTGACTGTATCTTCGTTTCTACCCCACCAAAAATTTGTTTCACCTTTTCATGAATAAATGACGGAAAATTCGCTGTTTGTTCCGTAACGCCATCCATCCAAGAATCATACATTTTTGTAAACTGCGGGAATTGTTCATTGATTTCTTGTAATTGCTTAATCACAACTGGCGTTCCTTTATAAATTCCATAACCAATTCCACCAAAGAAAAGGATGTAAATGAGCAAAATAGCGAGTGTGCGTGGCATCCCTTCCTTATGAATTTTTTCAATTAAAGGATGCAATAAATACGCAATAAAACACGCAATAAGAAACGGTGTAATGGCCACTTTAAATACAAAAATAATCGGTGCCCATAGCGGCTTAATTTTTAAAAAGACGAGCAAGCAAAGAAATACGAGTAACAATAACCCTAAACGATATATCCAAATAATTTTAAGATTCTTCACACGAAAAACCTCCTCCACCTTTATTTTGAAAATAAATAGGGTAGGTTATGTGCAAAAGTTTTAAAATCTTTTTATCCAGACCATACTGTTTTGTAAAGACGTACATATACATAACATAAAAAGGACAACCACCCCTGAGAATGCATCATGAAACAATATAATCAGGAGGGTTCATAATGGTTTTATTTATGCTCGTATTATCAGCACTTTTTATGATTCTTGAATGGGTTTGTATCGGGTTTGGTATTTGGAAAGGTTTCTTTATTCGTTCCTCACGAAAAGAAAGAGCGAAGCAATTATTTCATTACGGAATGCTTGGCGTTGGATGTTACGGCCTATCTTATCTCTTCTCTGAAATTGGACTTTTATATTTGCATACAAGTGCATAAAAAAACTCCCTTATGATGAAGGGAGTTTTTTGCGCTTATAGATAAGATTTAATCATCTTACGTGCTTTTTTCATATTGCGTTTCGAAAATACATCTTGCTTGCGAGCATATTGGTATGCTGCCGCTCCAACACCTAATGCGATTAATGAATTGCGTAGATTCAAAGTAAATCCCCCTTTTCGTTATCCGATCGTTCTTTCGTTCTCATCAAATAAATCATCAAGTGAGCTTAATGAACCATCTTCTTCTACTTGATGCGTATGGATTTTCCCCTTTGAAACCGATAATTCGATATAACAATTCCAGCAATAAAATTGGTTGACACCTATTTTTCCAATGTCTTTCCCTTTGCAATTTGGACAAATGAACATATGGCTTTCATCTCCTTACAGTCTCCCAGATTCTATTCGCCATTATGTCCAAACCGCATTCATTTATACATTGCTGGAGCCTTTCAACGTTATACGTTTGAAAGTTTCACTATATAATTTCACCTTGTTACATGAAATCATACGGTGAAATGTTTTCCACGTCCATTTCTTCACCATTAACTGTTACCATCTGTACTTCTCCTTGTGATTCTTGCAAGCGACTCGCTAAAGTCGTTTGACGCATTGCATCATCAAGGCGATTTACACCAGACTGGAATGCGGCTTCCTCCCCGCAAATAATAAGGAACTTCTTACTTCTTGTAATACCAGTATAAATTAAATTACGACGTAACATACGATTGTAACTTTTTACTATCGGCATGATTACGATTGGGAACTCACTACCTTGCGACTTATGAATCGAACAGCAATAGGCATGTGTAATTTGATTTAAGTCTGGCTTTGTATACGTTACTTCAATTCCATCAAATGAAACGATAATCATATCTTGTTGCTCAACGTTTTCTTTCGCATAAAACACCGAAACAATTTCTCCAATATCACCATTAAACACTTGGCTCTCCGGCTGATTAACGAGCTGCAATACTTTATCGCCTCTTCGGTATACAACATCACCGTAAGCAATTTCTTTACTCTTTTCCCTTTTCGGATTAAACACTTCTTGCAACGCTTCGTTTAGTACATTAATACCAGCAGGCCCACGGTACATCGGCGCCAATACTTGTACATCTCTTGCGCTAAACCCTTTTGTCTTAGCATTGTCACAAACCTTCTTAACAACCTCAACAATTTGAGCTCCTGTACACCCGATAAATGAACGATCTTTTTGATTTTGCGCTAAATCTGGCGGGAGCGTTCCATTTTTTATCGCATGGGCAAGTTGAATAACAGATGAGCCTTCCGCTTGACGATAAATTTCAGTAAGCTTTACTGTCGGAACTGCACCTGCATTCAATAAGTCTTTCAACACTTGTCCAGGGCCTACGGATGGTAATTGATCTTCATCGCCTACAACGATAACTTGAATATTAGTCGGCAATGACTTAAACAGCTGATTTGCAAGCCAAATATCAACCATTGAAAATTCATCAATAATGAGTAATTTCCCTTGTACCGGATCCGTTTCATTACGCTGGAAAGACCCTTCTGGCGTCCAACCAAGTAAACGGTGAATTGTACAAGCTGGAAGCCCTGTTGATTCACTCATTCGCTTCGCTGCTCTTCCTGTTGGAGCCGTTAATAATATCGGAAATGGATTATCATCACTGTATTCATTCGGATTTAACGATAGCCCGTGAAGTGATGCATACATTTCAACAATTCCTTTAATAACTGTTGTCTTCCCTGTTCCCGGTCCACCTGTCAATAACATCATCGGTTTATGAAGTGCCGTTTGAATTGCTTCTTGCTGAAATGGTGCATACTGCACATTCAGTTGTTCTTCAATTTGACCTAACGTCTTTAACACTTCTGCTTCAGGAAATGAAGGTGTTTCCTCTTGATTCATGAGCCTGCGGATAGACTTTACAACACCTTTTTCAGAGTAGAATAACGAAGCTAAATACACTCGTTCTTCTTCTATGATAACTTTCCCTTCACTTTGCATCATTTCAACGCAACCTACAATATCTTCCTCTGTCACTCTTCCTTCTTGATTATTTAAAAGTGACATCGTTTCTCTTACGAGTTGATCTTTCCCCATATAAACGTGACCAAGTTGTAATGATACATTTTCTAACGTATAAAAACATCCCGCACGTACACGATCATCATGATTACCCGATATCCCTAACGCACGTCCTATATCATCCGCTCTTCCAAATCCAATACCATCCACTTCTTCAATAAGCTGATATGGATTCTTACGGATCACTTCTAATGTCATCTCTTTATATTGTTGGTAAATCTTAATAGAAAGCTTCGTTCCAAAACCGTAGCCATTTAAAAAGCTCATTACTTTCTCTAGCCCTTGATGTTCAACAATCGTCTCATATATTTCCTGAGCTTTTTGTTTGTTGACAACACCATTTAGCGCATCAGGATCATCCATAATTTTAGAAATGGCATGTTCCCCGAGATGGTCCACAATTTTTTCAGCTGTACGCTTTCCGATCCCTTTAAATAAATCACTCGCTAAATATTGCACCATACCAGCTTTTGTTTGCGGTAATTCTTTCTTAAACGTTTCAACCAAATATTGTTTCCCATACTTCGGATGGTCTTTAAAATGCCCTGTCAATGTAAACACTTCATCTTCATGCATGCGGGGAAAATGACCGTTTATCATCACTTTTTTTTCGTCGTACGTTTCATTCGTTTCAATGACTTTCATACTGACAACGGAATAGAGGTTTTCTTCGTTGTGGAAAATGGTATGAAGAACTTGCGCTTTTATAAACTTTTTCTCTTCCTCAAACAAATCCATTGCATGTTGATTTCCCATTCTTCCTCTCCTTTCCGGTTTCATTTCACTTTAATGAGCAGTACATCCCCCACCTTTTTAGATGAGGGATAACTACCCATTAAACTATATTTTCATCTTATTCAGCTTCTTGCTCTAATAAACGAACACCATTACCCGCTAAAAAGTGATCTGGTTGAATTTCAGTTGCTTTCTTAAATAAAGCAAGAGCCTTCTCGTTATTTTCTTCAAATACGTACGCAACACCTAAATTATAATACGCATCTGCATGCTCTTCATCCATTTCTAATACCTTTTCAAAATAAGGTTTCGCCTCTTGAATATGTTCTAAACGTGCAAAACAAAGTCCGCACTGGAACACAGCTTCTACATCGTTTTCATCTAATTCTGTTGCTCTTTGTAAAAATGGCAGCGCAAGACGATCATTTCCAAGTTGCACATGTGTAATACCTAGCATAAATGTTACATCAGCTGATTGTAATCCAGCTTGCATCGCTTGTTCAAATACAGCTTTAGCCTCTGCAAATTGCTCTTGACCGTAATATACGTTTCCTAATCCATAATAAGCAGCAGCAGATTTATCATCTAACTCTAATGCACGTTTATAAAACAAAATTGCTCTTTCACTATCACCTAGTACATCTAATAAGTTCGCAAAATTAATGTATCCAAGCGCATCTTTCGGATTTTCTTCGATTGCTTCTGTGAAATTTTTAGCAGCTTCTTCCCAGTTTCCTTCTTGCATATATTGAATACCTGTTTCAAGTTTGTTTGACATGTCCTTCACCTCTACAACAAATTATAACAAAGAATGTATTTTCCAAGCGAACGAAAATTCGCTTTATGTAAAAGAAACCTCTAACCGCGAATCGGCAGAGGCTTCTCGTTTTATCCTAAATAATCCAATTTCTTACCGCTACGGTACACTTCATCAATTGTAGCACCGCCTAAGCACTCATCTCCATCATAGAAAACAACTGCTTGTCCTGGTGTAATTGCACGAATTGGCTCGTCACAAAGAATGCGAACTGTATTTTCATCAACGATTTGAACCGTTACTTTATTGTCTTCTTGACGATAACGGAATTTCGCTGTACATTTAAATTCTTTTTCTTTCGCTTCATTACTTACCCAACCGATATTCGTAGCAATAACTTCATCACCATATAGCAGTTCGTTATGGAATCCTTGGTCAACATATAAAATGTTTTCTTTCAAGTTTTTCCCAACAGCAAACCACGGATCACCGTTACCACCAATACCAAGGCCATGACGTTGTCCAATTGTATAGTACATTAAACCGTCATGCTTTCCTTTCACTTCACCAGATAATGTTTGCATCACACCTGGTTGTGCTGGTAAATAATTACTTAAGAAATCTTTAAAGTTACGCTCACCAATGAAGCAAATACCAGTACTATCTTTTTTCGCCGCTGTCGCTAAACCAGCTTCTTTCGCCATTTCACGAATTTGCGGTTTCTTCAGTTCACCGAGCGGGAACATTGTTTTTGATAATTGCTCTTGGCTTAATTGATTTAAGAAATACGTTTGGTCTTTATTGTCATCAACGCCGCGAAGCATTTTATATTCGCCGTCCATATAAGCAACGCGTGCATAATGACCTGTCGCTACATAATCAGCACCAAGCGCAATTGCATGCTCTAAAAATGCTTTAAATTTAATTTCTTTATTACACATTACATCTGGGTTTGGTGTACGACCAGCTCGGTACTCGTCTAAGAAGTACGTAAATACTTTATCCCAGTATTGTTTTTCAAAGTTTACTGCATAATACGGAATGCCAATTTGGTTACACACTTCAATTACATCATTGTAATCTTCTGTTGCTGTGCAGACACCATTCTCATCTGTATCATCCCAGTTTTTCATAAAAATTCCGATTACATCATAACCTTGCTCTTTTAATAAAAGGGCTGCTACAGATGAATCGACGCCACCGGACATCCCGATGACAACGCGTGTTTCTTGAGGTAGTTTGTTCATCATGTCACCTCCTATGCTAATTTTGTGTTAATCGCTTCACGATTTTCACTGTTTCGTACGCCGCTTTCTCAATTTGCTCTTTCGTATTTCCAAGTCCGAAACTAAAGCGTACGGATGAACGTATTTGATCGGAGTCTTTTCCGAACATCGCTACTAATACATGTGATGGATCAATCGAACCAGCTGTACAAGCAGAACCACTTGATACCGCAATGCCAGCTAAGTCTAAGTTCACAAGAAACGGTTCAATGTTCATTCCTGTAAAACTAATATTAAGCACATGCGGTAAGCGATATTCTAAGTTTCCGTTTACCTCGAAAGTAATGTCTTCATTTTTGAAGACAGATACCATTATATCTTTAAACTCTTCATATTGGGCATTTTTTTGCTCACGAGTTTTTTCAGCTAGCAAAATTGCTTGCTGTAAACCAACGATACTCGGTACATTTTCAGTACCAGCACGGCGTTTTCTTTCTTGCTCCCCGCCTATTAATAACGGTTCAAATTTCACATTTGCACCAGCGAATAGGAACCCTACACCTTTTGGCCCATTAATTTTATGAGCTGAAATCGATAATAAATCAATGCCAAACTCTTTCACATCTATTTCTACTAATCCGTAAGCTTGTACCGCATCTGTATGGAAATAAGCTTGATGCTCTTTTAACAGCTTACCTATTTCCGCAATTGATTGCATCGTTCCAACTTCATTATTCCCAAACATAACGGATACGAGAATTGTCTCTTCTGTTAATGCCTTTTGTATGTCAGAAACTTGAACGCGTCCTGTTTCATCAACAGGTAAATATGTGACTTCAAACCCTTCACGCTCTAACAATTCACACGTATGCAAAATTGCGTGATGTTCAATTTGCGTCGTTATAATATGGTTACCTTTATGACGATTCGCACGTGCTACACCGATAAGTGCTAAATTATCAGCTTCTGTACCACCACTCGTAAATATAATTTCATTCGGATTCGCATGAATGCTACGTGCACACACACGTCTCGCCCCATCTACTGCATGGCGCGTTTGACGTCCATAAAAGTGAATACTAGACGGGTTCCCGAATGTTTCTGTCATATATGGAATCATCTTTTCGACCACTTCTGGGTGAGTCGGAGATGTCGCAGCATGATCTAAGTAAATGCGTTCCATTAAATCTCCTTCTTTCCAAATCGTTTCACAAGGAATTAAATGTAAAACATATAGCCCCCGTGATTTTCTTCCTCATAACGTACTAAATCTTCTAACGTTGTACTATCTAACACTTCTTGCACCGCATCACGAACACGCATCCATAATTGGCGTTGTGCTGGTTCTTCTTCTTCTATCATTTCTACAACACTAATTGGACCCTCTAGTACACGGATTACATCCCCAGCTGTAATGTTAGCTGGCTGATCTGACAATACATATCCGCCATATGCCCCGCGCGTACTCTTTACTAGACGAGCGTTACGAAGTGGTGAAATTAATTGCTCTAAGTAATGTTCCGATAAGTCATGTGCCTGCGCAATTGATTTTAAGGAAATCGGACCTTCACCAAACTTTTTTGCAAGATCGATCATAATTGTTAAGCCGTAGCGGCCTTTCGTTGAAATCTTCATCTATTTTGCACCTCTTTTCAAATTTTCACTTCTATTGGTTATATCTTATTTATAAAAGAACACAATTTAAAATCCTATGAAATTATAGCATAATATAGTATTATAAGAAATTTCAACTTGTGTATCAAAATGATAACATAAAATCACATTGAAAAACTCGGAAATTATTACAATTGAAAGAAAAATGAAAATATTCATATTCATTTTTCTCACAAAACGGCATCCTATTTCAAATTCCACTAAAAAAAATGATACGATAGAAAGAGATTATACATTAAGGGAGACGGTAAAAATGAAACAACCACTCGCACATCGAATGCGCCCTACAAATATTCAAGAAATTATCGGACAACAACATTTAGTTGGTGAAGGAAAAATTTTATGGCGAATGGTCCAAGCAAATCATTTTCAATCTATGATTTTATACGGTCCTCCAGGCACTGGAAAAACATCCATTGCGAGCGCAATTGCAGGAAGTACCGGAACCCCTTTTCGCCTATTAAACGCTGTTACTCATAATAAAAAAGATATGGAAGTTGTCGTACAAGAGGCAAAGATGCATCGACACCTCGTTTTAATTTTAGATGAAGTACACCGTCTAGATAAAGCAAAACAGGATTTTCTATTACCTCATTTAGAAAGTGGACTCCTTACCTTAATTGGTGCAACGACGAGTAATCCGTTCCATGCTATTAATTCTGCTATTCGAAGTCGTTGTCAAATCTTCGAATTACACGCATTAACAGAAGATGATCTTTTAATTGGCTTAAAACGAGCACTTGAAGATAAAGAAAAAGGTCTTGGAGAATATGATGTAACTGTTACGCCTGAAGCATTACATCACTTTGCAAATGCATCAGGCGGAGATATGCGTTCCGCTTATAATGCACTTGAACTAGCTGTTTTATCTAGCTTTACAACAGATGACAAAGCTGCGGAAATTACGCTAGAAATCGCAGAAGAATGCTTACAAAAAAAGAGCTTCGTTCACGACAAAGGTGGAGATGCTCATTATGACGTATTATCGGCATTTCAAAAATCGGTGCGCGGAAGTGATGTAAATGCAGCACTTCATTATTTAGCACGCCTTATTGAAGCTGGTGATTTACAGAGCATTGGTAGACGGCTTCTTATTATGGCATATGAAGATATCGGACTTGCTAGCCCACAAGCCGGACCGCGTACACTAGCAGCCATAGAATCGGCTGAACGAGTTGGGTTCCCAGAGGCACGTATACCACTTGCAAATGCTGTTATCGAGCTTTGCCTATCACCAAAATCAAACTCAGCTTATAAAGCACTTGATGCTGCACTACACGATTTACGTAACGGTCAAACAGGCGACATCCCAAGTCATTTAAAAGATAGTCATTACAAAGGCGCAGAATCACTTGGCAGAGGCATTGGATACTTATATCCACACGACAATCCAAATGGCTGGGTACAACAACAATACTTACCTGATAAAATTAAAAACAAACAATATTATAAACCGAAAACGACAGGGAAATTTGAGCAAGCACTTTCTACTGTATATGAAAGATTACAAAGTTCGAATAAAACGAAAAATAAAGGGTAACATAAGCGAAAACGTCACCATTATGGAGGCTTCGCTTATGAAAACACGTCAAGATTCATGGACAAAAGAAGACGATCTCCTTTTAGCAGAAACTGTTTTACGACATATTCGTAGCGGCAGTACACAAATAAAAGCATTTGATGAAGTCGGCGATACATTGAACCGCACTTCAGCAGCTTGCGGCTTTAGATGGAATGCTGAAGTACGACCGAATTACGAAGATGCGGTGCAACTTGCAAAAAAACAACGTAAAGAATTAAAACGCTCTGAAGCTAAAATAGAAAAAGAGCATTTCACGCAAACGAAACAACTCGTAATCGATGCCGAGTTTTCAGAAGATATTACGCCAAATAAACAAGAACTTACAATGCAAAGTGTCATTTCATTTTTGCAAAACTTAGAGCATACCAACCCTTCACTCGCAAAGTTACAAACTGAAAATGAAGTATTACAGGCTCAGCTCACATCCCTGCAAAAAACGAATCATGAACTCGAAGCAAAATTAGCAGTACTCTCAAAAAAACAACAAGCAATCGAAGAAGATTATGCAATGCTTGTTAGAATTATGGACCGTGCTCGAAAACTCGTTTCCGTTGAAGAACAAGAAGAACAGATTGCTCCCATTTTCAAGACAGATCAAAATGGAAATTTAGATATTATATATTCTGCTGAGAATTAGAAAAGGGATGTCACTTTTTTGACTGAGTGACATCCCTTTTTGTTTTTTTGGTGGAGATTATATATGTATGTGTGTGTCGGTAAATGAAATTATATTAACGATTTTTCAAATATATCGACGATTCGACAAAGAATATCGACTTACCGACAAAAGTTGACAATAAAAACCCTTAAGTTCACACAAGGAAAAACCAGGAAATAATTGGATATTTTCCACTTAAATGTTATTATAAACATATACTTTTAAAGGGAGCTGGTTACTATTTCTTTAATAGTTTTCAAAATAACACTCGGTGTTCTCGTCCTAACTTTGGCTCTTTTCACCATTAACAGTTTAAAAAAGACGTCCGCCTATACATCAGATAAATATGATCATTACTTACTAGCCTTACTTACATTTGAACTAGTAGTAATGCAAATATCCATTTTTCTTTAATACATACAAAAAAGCATATATCCGAAATGGATATATGCTTTTACTTTATTCTTGCCCTACACGTTTCACTTCTACGTTTTTAATGCGTTCACGTACAACATGACTTGCCATAATTAAGCCTGCCACAGATGGTACGAATGCATTTGATGAAGGTGGTAATTTCGCTTTACGAATTTTTGCATTTTCGTCTGGTACGATTTCTTTACGTACTTCTTCACGAATTACGATTGGGTTTTCGTCAGAGAAGACAACTTTTACACCTTTTTTAATACCCTCTTTACGAAGTTTCGTACGAATTACTTTCGCAATTGGATCTGTATGTGTTTTAGAGATGTCCGCAATACGGAAACGAGTTGGGTCCATTTTATTCGCTGCACCCATACATGAGATAATTTTAATTTTACGACGTAAACATTGTTTAATTAAATGAATTTTGAACGTAATCGTATCAGATGCATCTACTACGAAATCCAAGCCATGTTTGAAGAACTCTTCATATGTTTCATCAGTATAAAACATTTCTAGTCCGATTACTTCACACTCTGGATTAATATCTGCGATACGCTCTTTCATTAATTCTACTTTTGAACGTCCTACAGTAGATACTAACGCGTGAATTTGACGGTTTACGTTTGTAATATCTACAACGTCTTTATCAACTAATACGAGACGCCCAACGCCAGAACGCGCTAACGCCTCTGCCGAAAATGACCCTACGCCGCCAATTCCTAAAATACCGACTGTACTATTTTTTAATATTTCAAGTCCTTCTTTACCGAAGGCTAATTCATTACGTGAAAATTGATGTAACATTCAGCTCTACACTCCTATTACAAAAATGGTCTACCATGTATTCTAGCGTTTTTCCGACTATTTGTATAGAAAAAGTTATAGAATTCCTAAAAATACATATTTCAAGCATAAAAACATAGTATAAACCGGATTTTATTCCTTCCTAAATACACGTTTTAAAAAGAGAATCCAGAGAACCGAGCAGATCGAGGCACGTATGCTAGGAGGAGCGCAGTGTAGGAGTACTACTCGAGCACCGGACTAGCGTACGTAACGATGAGTTGCGACAGTTATCTAAACCGGACTTTTTAAACTTCCTCTCAAAAAAAGTCTAGACGGCTATAGTATAACCATCTAGACTTCATTCTTACTTCTCTTCTTTTAAGCTTAATTTTAAGTTCAACTCTTCAAGCTGTGCTTCTGCAACTGGGCTTGGAGCTTCTGTTAATAAGCAGCTTGCGCTTGCTGTTTTCGGGAATGCAATTGTATCACGAAGGTTCGTACGGCCTGCAAGTAACATAACAAGACGGTCTAAACCTAATGCGATACCGCCGTGTGGTGGCGTACCGTATTCAAATGCTTCTAATAAGAATCCGAATTGCTCTTGTGCTTCTTCTTGTGAGAATCCAAGTGCTTTGAACATTTTTTCTTGTACGTCACGCTCGTAAATACGAAGTGATCCACCACCAAGCTCATAACCGTTTAATACAAGGTCATATGCTTGTGCACGTGCTTTTTCTGGTGCTGTTTCTAATAGCTCAACATCTTCACGGAATGGCATTGTGAATGGGTGGTGAGCTGCGAAGTAACGATCTGCATCTTCATCGTACTCAAGAAGTGGCCAATCAGTTACCCATAGGAAGTTAAATTTACTTTCGTCAATTAACTCAAGCTCTTTACCTAGACGTAAACGAAGTGCACCTAAGCTATCTGCAACAACGCTTTTCTTATCTGCTACGAATAGTAATAAATCGCCAGCAGTAGCTTCTAATGTAGCCATTAACGCGTTTGCTTCTTCTTCACCGAAGAATTTCGCAATCGGTCCTTTTAAGCCGTCTTCTTCAACTTTAAGCCAAGCTAGACCTTTTGCACCGTATACTTTTACGAATTCAGTTAATGCATCAATATCTTTACGAGAGTATTTGCTCGCAGCACCTTTTGCATTAATTGCTTTTACTTGTCCGCCGCTTTCTACAGCACTTGTAAATACTTTAAAGCCACAACCTGCTGCAAATTCAGATAGGTCTGTTAGTTCCATTTCAAAGCGTGTATCTGGCTTATCAGAACCGTAACGAGCCATTGCATCAGCGTATTTCATACGAGGGAATGGTGCACTCACTTCTACACCTTTTGCATCCTTCATAACTTTCGTCATCATGCGCTCCATCATATCTAAAATTTCATCTTGTGTTAAGAATGAAGCTTCGATATCGATTTGCGTGAATTCTGGTTGACGGTCTGCACGTAAATCTTCGTCACGGAAACAACGTGCTACTTGATAGTAACGCTCAAATCCGCCGACCATAAGAAGCTGTTTAAATAACTGTGGAGACTGTGGTAATGCATAGAATTCACCATCATGTACACGACTTGGTACTAAATAGTCACGAGCTCCTTCTGGTGTGCTCTTCGTTAAAATTGGTGTTTCCACTTCTAAGAAATCTTCTGTGTCTAAGAAGTTACGAATTGTTTTCGTTACGTCGTGACGCATTTTGAATGTGTTGAACATTACAGGACGACGTAAGTCTAAATAACGATATTTTAAACGCACATCTTCTGATGCATCTGTATCATCAGCAATAATGATTGGCGTTGTTTTCGCTGCATTTAATACGTTTACTTTCGTTGCTTGTACTTCAATACGACCAGTTGCCATATTGTCATTAATTGCGCCTTCACCACGCTCAACAACTGTACCTTCTACGTGTAATACGTACTCGCTACGAATTGTTTCTGCTACTTCTAGTGCTTCTTTTGATGTTTCTGGGTTAAATACAACTTGTACGATACCTGTACGGTCACGTAAGTCGATAAAGATTAATCCACCTAAATCACGGCGTTTTTGTACCCAACCTTTTAATTGAACTGTTTGTCCAACTGCTTCTACTGTTACTTTTCCACATGCATGTGTTCTTTCAGCCACTGTAAGTTCCCCCTATATTAATTTCTCTGCTACGTATGAAGCAAATACATCTAATGCTACTTCTTCTTGTTCGCCTGTTGCCATATCTTTTAAGTTAATGATGCCTTTATCTAGCTCATCTTCCCCTAATACAGCTACAAATTTCGCTTTTAGACGATCTGCTGATTTAAATTGTGCTTTCATTTTGCGATCTAAATAATCTTTTTCAACTGATAACCCAGCTTTACGAAGATCAAACGCAACTTTCGCAGCATGGTCTTTTGCTTTTTCACCAAGAGCTACAACGTAACAATCGATACTATGTTCAATTGGTAATTCGATGTTTTCAGCTTTTAGTGCCATAATTAAACGTTCAATACTCATTGCAAAACCGATACCTGGCATTTCTGGTCCACCGATTTCTTGTACAAGTCCGTTATAACGTCCACCACCGCTTAATGTAGTGATAGCACCGAATCCTTCTGCTTCACTCATAATTTCAAAAACAGTATGTTGGTAGTAGTCTAAACCACGTACTAAGTTCGGATCTTTTTCAAATGGAACATCCATCATCGTTAATAGCTCTTGAACTTTGTCGTAGTATACTGCTGAATCTTCGTTTAAGTATTCTGTAATAGATGGTGCTGTTCCCATTAATTCATGGTTACGGTCCTTCTTACAATCTAAAATACGAAGAGGGTTCTTTTCTAAACGAGATTGACAGTCAGAACAGAACTCGCCAATACGTGGCTCGAAGTGTGCGATTAACGCATCACGGTGCGCTTGACGGCTCGCCGCATCACCTAAGCTGTTTAATACAACTTTAATATTTTTTAAGCCCATGCCGCGGTAAAACTCTACAGCAAGTGCAATTACTTCTGCATCAATTGCAGGATCGTTACTGCCGATTGCTTCAATACCGAATTGTACGAATTGACGATAGCGACCTGCTTGTGGTCTTTCGTAACGGAACATTTGGCCGATATAGTATAATTTCGTTGGTTGTGTTGCGTCACCGAACATTTTGTTTTCAACGTAAGAACGTACAACAGGGGCAGTACCTTCTGGACGTAATGTTAAACTACGCTCTCCACGATCTTGGAATGAGTACATTTCTTTTTGTACGATATCTGTCGTATCACCAACACCACGTAAAAATAGCTCAGTGTGTTCAAAAATTGGTGTACGAATTTCTTTATAATTGTAACGACGGCAAATTTCGCGTGCTTGCCCTTCGATATACTGCCATAACTCAACAGTGCCTGGAAGAATATCTTGCGTTCCGCGTGGGATTTGAATAGACATATTCAGTTCCTCCTCAAATTGTTTTAATCTTAATAAAAATAAAAAAACTCCCGCCTCTACTGTTTGAACAGTAGGGACGAGAGTATTATACCCGTGGTGCCACCCTAATTGAAGCACGTATGCTTCCACTTTTTTAATAACGCTTAAATGTGCGTTCATCTCTACTAAGCATATACGCCGTTCAAGTTGAAACCTCTAGAGTGTCATTCAATCAGTCATCATGTAGAAATGTTTTCAGCCTAAGACATTTCTTCTCTTGCCATGTGTGTCTCATTTACTCTTCTCTATCAACGGTTATATTCATATGTAAATATAAAATTACTATACGTTTGTTGAGTAGGATTGTCAAGTACTCTAAGAGCGTTCAATCTGCTTCTTTAAACGCTTTACATCTTGAAGAGAAATTCCAAACTCAGAAGCGAGCTCCATTGAAGTATTGTTTTGCTCTTTTGAAATAAAATCATGAAAATTCACGTTAAACAATTGATTTGCACCATTTGTAACAGAATGCCCTTTTTCATTCATACGCATACGTATATCCCTCACATTCAATATGGATGTTTTACTCTTTATTGTTCCATATTGATTAGAGAGTTATACATAAACGAAAACGCTATTAATTCCAAAGTAAGTGAACCTTTCATCCGTGGGAGTTCACTTTCCACAAATAGTGTGATAAATGAACAAAACATACAACAATGTATAAAAAAGAGAGGATGATACCACCCTCTCTTCTTAAATAACACTATTTACTATCCACAATTAAGGTCACCGGACCATCATTGATTAAAGAAACATCCATCATTGCTCCGAACGTCCCTGTTTCTACATGCAATCCTTGTTTACGAACTTCCTCATTAAAGAAATCGTATAAACGCTCTGCATAGTCAGGTTTTGCAGCATCCATAAAGTTTGGACGTCTTCCCTTGCGGCAATCTCCGTATAATGTGAACTGCGAAATTGATAGAACTTGTCCTTCTACATCAAGTACAGAATGGTTCATCTTTCCACTCTCATCTTCAAAAATACGTAAGTTCGCAATTTTTTCTGCAATGTAAGTTGCATCTTTTTCTGTATCTTCATGCGTAATGCCAACTAGTAATGTTAAACCGAACGGAATTTGTCCTACGATCTCACCGTCTACTTTGACAGACGCTTCTTTTGATCGTTGTAAAACAACTCTCATCTTTTCTACACTCCCTATTAATGCATCATGCGTCGTACTGCATAAATTTCTGGAACACGTTTAATGCGTTCTACTACTTTTTTCAAATGCTGTAAGTTACGAATAGAGATTGACATATTAATTGTCGCCATCTTATTACGGTCACTTCTACCAGAAACTGCCGAAATGTACGTTTTCGTCTCTGTAACAGCTTGTAATACTTCATTTAATAAGCCACGGCGATCGTAACCTGAAATTTCGATATCAACGTTATACTCAATTTCTTTTTCAGGGCTACCTTCCCACTCTACTTCTAATAAACGTTCTATAGCTTCTTCTGTATGAACATTTACACAATCACGGCGGTGAATCGATACACCTCGGCCTTTCGTAATATACCCAACGATATCATCACCTGGAACCGGGTTACAGCATTTTGATAAACGAATTAATAAATTATCCGCACCACTTACTTTAACGCCAGAATCCCATTTTCGAATTTTCATCGGTTTACGAACTTCTTTAACTTCAACAATCTCTTCTTCTTCACGTTGCTTACGGAATTTGTCCGTTAGTCGCGTAACAATTTGCGACGCTGTAATCCCGCTATATCCAACTGCTGCAAACATATCTTCTTCATTTGCAAAATTGAACTTCTCAGCAACACGTTTTAAATTGTCAGGAGCTAGCACTTCTTTCATTTCATACTCTAAGCCACGTACTTCTTTTTCAACAAGTTCACGGCCTTTTTCAATATTTTCATCTCTACGTTGCTTCTTAAAGAATTGACGTATTTTGTTTTTCGCATGAGATGTTTGAGCAAGTTTCACCCAATCTTGACTTGGTCCATACGAATGTTTCGATGTTAAAATTTCAATGATGTCACCAGTTTTTAATTTATAATCAAGTGTCACCATTTTCCCATTTACTTTTGCACCAATTGTTTTATTTCCAATCTCTGAATGCACGCGATACGAAAAGTCAATCGGAACAGATCCAAGTGGCAATTCCATTACATCGCCTTTCGGTGTAAAGACGAATACCATGTCAGAGAATAAATCAATTTTTAATGACTCCATAAACTCTTCTGCATTAGAAGCTTCATTTTGCCATTCTAATATTTGACGGAACCAAGTAAGTTTCTTCTCTAATGTACCTGTTGTTTCTGCTGTTTTTCCTTCTTTATACGCCCAGTGCGCCGCGATCCCGAATTCTGCAATCTCATGCATTTCTTTCGTACGAATTTGCACTTCAAGCGGATCACCTTTCGGCCCAATTACAGTCGTATGAAGAGATTGATATAGATTTGCTTTCGGCATCGCAATATAATCTTTAAAACGACCTGGCATCGGCTTCCAGCACGTATGAATAATTCCAAGCACTGCATAACAATCTTTAATACTATTGACAACGACACGTACAGCTAATAAATCGTAAATTTCATTGAACTGTTTATTTTGCAGTGCCATCTTACGATAAATGCTGTAAATATGCTTTGGTCTTCCAGAAATCTCAGGTTGAATTGAAACCTCTTTTAATTTCTCACGAATACCAGTCATTACTTCGTCTAAATATTCTTCACGCTCTGCACGTTTACGCTTCATTAAATTTACAATACGATAGTATTGCTGTGGATTTAAATAGCGAAGTGACGTATCCTCTAACTCCCATTTAATAGTACTAATTCCGAGTCTATGTGCTAAAGGTGCAAAGATTTCTAACGTTTCATTCGCAATGCGACGCTGCTTCTCTTGAGGCAAATGTTTCAATGTACGCATATTATGAAGACGATCAGCTAGTTTAATTAAAATAACTCGAATATCTTGAGCCATTGCAATAAACATTTTGCGATGGTTTTCTGCTTGTTGTTGCTCATGAGATTTATATTTAATCTTTCCGAGCTTTGTTACACCATCGACAAGCATAGCAATTTCTTTATTAAATTCCCGTTCAATATCTTCTAATGTAATTTCTGTATCTTCCACTACATCATGTAAGAAACCTGCTGATACTGTAGCTGGATCCATGTGTAAATCAACTAAAATACCTGCAACTTGAATTGGATGAATAATGTACGGTTCACCCGATTTTCTGTATTGTTCGCTATGCGCATCACGTGCATATTCATAGGCACGTGCCACTAGCTCAATATCTTCATCTGCTAAATATTGACTTGCTTTCTCGAGTACCTGTTCAGCTGTTAGTACCTGCTCATTTGCCATCGAATCACCTTTTATTGAAAATTGACTTTATCTTAATTAAGTAGAATAAATTATATTCTATCATTATAACCTAATGATTGTGAATTGTGAAAAGGAAAAGATTTTACTGACATTTCACCTTATTTTTTTGTGCAATTATACAAAAGTACCCGCTCCTCTCCAAGAGATTCACGGGTACTTCTTATCACCGTAGTTTTACCTATATAGTGATTAGTATTTTTCTAATACTAATACATCGTAACCATCTAACATTTTACGACCATCTAAGTAAGTAAGCTCTACTAAGAATGCAATTCCAGCTACAACTCCGCCAAGTTCTTCAACTAGCTTAATTGTCGCTTCAATTGTTCCACCTGTAGCTAATAGATCATCTGTAATCAATACGCGTTGACCTGGCTTAATTGCATCTTTATGGATTGTTAAAACATCTTTACCATATTCTTTACCGTAGTCAACTGTAATTACTTCACGTGGTAATTTTCCTAATTTACGAACTGGTGCAAAACCTACTTCTAACGCATAAGAAACTGGGCAACCAATAATAAAGCCACGTGCTTCTGGCCCTACTACAACGTCAATGTCTCTTTTCTTTGCATACTCAACGATTGCATCTGTTGCTGCTTTGTATGCTTTACCGTCGTTCATTAACGGTGTAATGTCTTTAAATACAATACCTTCTTTTGGATAATCCGGTACAATTGCGATATGTTGCTTGAAATCCATATTTCTGAATCCTCCTCAGATCTAAAAGGTTTGTAAATACAAATCCTTTACCCTAGCTGTTCTACTTCTTTATGATTACGAATCGTTTCAAACCATGTATATAGTTGCTGATATGTGCTATAAACCAATTCTTTTTCTAATTGTAAGTGGTTCATTTTCTCACGATATGTGTTCGATTCAATTAAATCACGCTTTTGTTTTTTGTCTGCCATAAAAATGACGCCATCTTTTATTGTAACAAATTCTAACTCAAAAAACACCTGTGTCATGAAATTTACTGTATCTTTTGACCAACCTTTATGTTGACAGAGTTGTGCTCCGTATTGTCTTAAAGAAAATGGTGCTTTTTGGCTCAAGAACGAATAGTACCATTTAAAGTGTTCTCTCGTTGGAACAGTACTAAATAAATGATTATTCTCTTGATAAAATAGCGTATAAATTCGTGACGGGAACCCAACTTTAAATAAATCTCGTAATTCATCTGTTCCTTTTGGTAAATCAAGTAACACGATGTATTGATCATCTAATTGGGTGACTTCGGATGCATGCATCATATGCTCTTTATAGTCTTCTAAAGAAAATTTATTCAATACTTCTTCAGAAAAATACACCATCGTTATTTTTTCTTTCGGAAGTTCTGCTACATTCGCTTCTACGTTACGCATACTACGCCAATCAAATAATTGCCACGCCTCTACAGCAATATCTTGTACCATTAATTGCGGCTTCTTAAAATTATTCCATTCATTGATAGATGCTTCCCCTATTACAGATACCTTTGCAACTGGAGAAATTTCTTTCGCATACGCACCAAAACCAAATCCGATTGTATCCAGTGTCGCTTGTCCATCGCGAAGAGCCATTTTCAAATGTGAACCATCTGATCCGATTGCACGAATACTTTCTAGCTCTGCGTCCTTCACTGCAATACGTGGTTTTGGATTTCCAACACCAAATGGTGCTAACTTTTGCATATCTTCAATTGCTGCAAGTGTTACATCTTCCACTTTACAAAAGGCATCAACAGCTGTAATTGGAATAAAATCTTCTTCCGTTAAAATTACTTCTGCTTGTTCATTTAAGCGGCGGCGCAATTCAGCTACATCATTCATATGTAGCGTCATTCCCGCTGCCATCGGGTGTCCTCCGAAGTGTGGCAATAACTCTCTACAATCTGACAAGTTTGCAAATAGATCAAATCCTGCAATACTACGTGCTGAACCTTTTGCTGTTTCTTTTACAGGATCAATACATAATACAATCGTTGGACGATAAAAACGTTCAACTAATTTAGATGCGACAATTCCAATTACACCTGGATTCCAGCCTTCTTTTGCAAGCACTAATACTTTATTGTCTTCTGGCGGAAAATTATTTTCCACTTCAGCGATAGCTTCTTCTGTAATTTGCTTTACAATATCTTTTCGCAGTTTGTTCAACTCATCAATTTCTTCAGCTAACTCTTTTGCTTCTTCTGGGTCATCTGATAATAAAAGATGTACAGCCGGTGTAGCATCTTCTAAACGTCCAACTGCATTAATACGCGGTGCAATCGAGAAGCCAATGCTCTCTTCTGTAATTTCACTTTGCGAAACGTTAGCAACTTTAAACAGCGCCTTTAGTCCGATATTTTTTGTCATGCGCATATGTTTTAAACCGCGCTTCACTAACAATCTATTCTCACCATGAAGTGATACTAAATCGGCTACTGTACCAATCACTGCAATTTCTAATAAATGTTCTGGTACACGGCCTAATAGTGCATGCGCAACTTTAAACGCAACACCTACACCAGCTAAATAGTGGAACGGATACACACCGCCATCTAATTTCGGATGAATAATCGCAAGTGCTTCTGGCAATTCCGGTGGTGGCTCATGGTGATCTGTAATAATCAGATCTACTCCAAGCTCCTTCGCTACCTTCGCTTCATGCACTGCTGCGATACCAGTATCAACAGTAATAATTAGCGAGAACCCTGCGCTATGTGCCCAACGAAACGCTTCTTCGTTTGGTCCATACCCTTCTGTAAAACGGTTTGGGATATAAAATTCTACGTCCGCCCCTAATTCTTGCAAGGCAAGATATAACACAGTCGTACTACTTACTCCGTCCGCATCGTAGTCACCAAATATTAATATTTGCTCTCCATTTTGAACCGCCTTATTTACACGTTCTACCGTTCTATCCATTCCTTCTAATAAAAATGGATCATGAAATTCTTGATTTTCTGTATTTAAAAAATCTAAAATCTTATCTTCTGTATCTAGTCCTCTACCGAGGAATAACGAAACGACAAGTGGTGATAATTGTAATTTACTTGCTAATTCACTCACTCGCTCATTATTATATTCTTTTTCTTTCCAACGCGTCTTCGGTTGTAACACGAAATCACCCCTTAACCTGTTCATTATACAAGACAGATTAAGGGGTGACAATATAATGCAAACTACGATGCAATATCTATATACTAAAATGTTAATAATGTTTAATTTGGAGAATACGGATTTATATGTACAAACACATTTTGTACGTTATCTTGTTCCATCAGCGTTTCTTTCACATGCTTTCCAATGCGGTGCCCTTCTTCTACAGTAATGTATGGGTCTACAGAAACTTTAATATCAACAATAACGTAATGGCCATGCTCCCTTGCATATAAAGAACCGATTTTTTTCACACCATCTATTTGAAGTACTGCTTCCCTAAGCGGAACAACATCTTCCTCATGCAGAACATGATCAAGCGTTGCATGAATTGCTTCTGCCCCAATACTCCATGCCATTTTAGCAACAAGAAGTGAAACAAATAATCCTGCAATTGGATCGGCATATACAAGCCAATCTATCCCAAACTTACCACCAATAATCGCTGCACAAATACCGATTAAAGCTGCAATTGAAGAAAATACATCCGAACGGTGCTCATATGCATTTGCAATAATTGCATCACTATTTACTCTCTTCCCTAATCGGAATTTATATTGAAACATTCCTTCTTTCACGACAATCGAAAGAACAACAGCAAAAATCGTAATTCCTTTCGGTGGTTCTAGTTCTTGCGAAAAAGCTTTTATAGACGAAATTGCTATCTCGATTCCCACAATAAATAATAATACTGCAACAATAATAGCTGAAATCGATTCCGCTTTACCATGACCATACGGATGATCTTCATCAGGCGGCTGCTTTGCTGCTCGCAATCCAAACAGTACAGCTAGCGAACCAATTACATCTGATGCAGAATGCACGGCATCCGCTAATAGCGCTTTACTGTTCCCAATATAACCAATTACCGCCTTTACAATCGCTAATATAATATTACCAACGATCCCGACAATAGCACCAAACTCGGCCTGTTTAAAACGTTCATCTTTTTCCATAATTAAAATCCCTTCTTTTCTTAACCTATCTTTTTATCACACTTTAATGGGCAGTAAGACCCCCACCTCAAAATTCAGCACAAGCAAAGAAGTTAGGTGGGGGTCGGGCTGCCCATAAAAGTCCGATTGGTTCAACTAATAATCAGTGGGGGATGAAGAAAACCCCCACTGATTAAAGTTTCACTTTATTGTAGCAAAAATAGCGATAACACCACCAGTTTCTTCCATTTAACCATTTCAAAGTTGCTATCTTATTGTATCCACAAACGAAAAAAGAGATGCCTCATAAAGAGACATCATCTTTTTTTATACTTGCGGTTCAGATTCTACTTTCTCAACCTTTTTCTTGTTTTTACCCTTTTTCAAACGACGGTTTTCAAGCATTAACCAAATTTGAGAAGCGACGAAAACAGAAGAGTACGTACCTACAACTAATCCGACAAGTAAAGCAAACGAGAAGTTACGTAATGACTCACTACCGAAGATAAGTAACGCAATTACCGGGAATAACACTGTTAATACGGTGTTAATCGAACGACCAAGCGTTTGGCGAATACTTGCATTTACGATTTCTTCTAAGTCTTTTATATCGCGAACTCGTTTTTTCTGTTTGTATAATTCACGGTTTCTATCAAATGTAACAATCGAGTCATTAATAGAATAACCGATGATTGTTAATACCGCAGCGATAAACGTTAAGTCTACCTCTAATTGGAAAATACTAAATATAACAACCATAACGAATGCGTCATGTAGTAATGCAAGTACTGCAGATAATGCATACGTAAAGCGGAATCGAATACTTACGTATAAGATGATAACCGCAGAAGCAATCAGTACAGCGATAAATGCATTTCGTGCAATTTCTTTACCAATTGTCGGTGAAACTGTGCTTACGTTTGGATCTGTACCATATTTATCGTGGAAGAATGTTTTTGTTTTCGCAATTTCATCTTTTGATAGAACACCTAAAGTACGAACTGCGAACCCTTTATTGTCATCTCCAGTCGGTACAATGTTTTCTTCCTTCACATCGATGTTCAATTCTTTAAAATCTTTATGAACATCAGACACAGTAACCGCTTGTTTTGATTGCAAGTCGATACGTGTACCACTTGCAAAGTCAATACCAAGATTCAATTTGAAAATTGGAAGAATAATTGCACCTGCAATTACAACTACAATCGAGAAAACAAGGAATTTATGACCGATATTTACAAAGTTAATACGATCAAATTTCGTTGGTGGATGTACTACACCTTTTGTTAACGGAATAATATCCTTTTGTTTCACACCAAAATATCCTGGTTTTTTATCGAAGTAACGGCTCTTTACAAGTAATCCTAGTAAGAAACGAGTACCGAATACGTTCGTAATGAAACCGACTAAAATACTTACAATTAAGCTTGTTGCAAATCCCTTTACAGAGCTATTACCATAAACGAATAATACACCAGCTGCTGCAAGAGTCGTAACGTTCGCATCTAAAATTGTTGCTAATGAACGATGGTTACCAGCGCGAAATGCTGACATCATGGATTTACCAATTTTCAGCTCTTCTTTCAGTCTCTCGTACGTAATAATATTCGCATCAACTGCGATACCTACCCCGAGCACTAACGCCGCAATACCTGGCAATGTAAGAACTGCATGCATCCAGTTAAAGACAAGTAATGTAACAAAAATGTATAGACCTAACATAATAACCGCTACAATTCCTGGTAGACGGTAATACACAAGCATAAATAAGAAAATAAGAGCGATACCAATCGCACTAGCGAAAATTGTTTGTTCTAATGCTTGTTGACCAAATTTCGCTCCAACTGATGTTGAATACATTTCTTTCAAATCAACAGGAAGTGCACCTGCATTTAATAAAGATGAAAGTTGTTTCGCACTTTCAACTGTGAAGTTTCCACCTACGATAGATACTTCAGCCTGGTTAAATACTTGGCTTACTGTTGCTGCTGATAAGAACTTCGGATTCGGTTTTGCAGATTCTGCTTTATACGAATCTTTTCCTTCTTCAAAGTCTAGCCAGATTACCATTAAATTCGTTGGTGGTGGCATTTTTGAAATTTTTTCAGTTACTTCACGGAATTTTTCAGCGCTTTTTAGTGTAAGACCTACGCTCGCACGACCTTGCTCATCAAATGTTTGCTTCGCTCCGCCGCCTTTTAAATCCGTTCCGTCCATAAGAAGGTTGTCATCTACATCACGGAATGTTAATTTCGCTTGCGTTGATAACATTTCACGTGCTTTTTGCTGATCTTGTACACCAGCAAGCTGTACACGAATTCGATCTTGCCCCTCGATTTGAATGTTCGGCTCACTTACACCGAGAACATTGACACGATTTTCAAGAGCACCTACTGTACTTACAAGTACGTCTCGATCGATTTTATCACCTTTTTTGGCTGGTTTTACTTCATACAGAATTTCAAAACCACCGCGAAGGTCTAGTCCTAGACTAATTCCTTTTGCTATGTCTTTTCCTGCCGCACCAATTACTCCACCGATTAATAAAACGATGAGGAAAAAGGCGGCAATTCTCGTACCACGCTTTGCCATATGTACCCTCTTTCTGCTACTAACACTTTAAATAAATCTCTTACGATTCACTTTTACACGTGTGCATACGCCTAGTTAGTAGACTTCCTTTCTATAATTTTGCTAGTTCATCACTAGCTGTGTCGGTAAGTTTTTCACAATACCTACACTTTCATTATTTATTTTTTCTCTTCACTACCCCCTTTATATATAATCTTAGACATAATTATTTCCTCATTATCAATACCTATCATTATACTGCAAAAGGAAGAACAAACCAATTGCAGTCGGTTATTTATTTTCATATTCATCAAATGACCAAAGTGGCGCTTGATATGCTTCAACAGTTAAATAAGTCATATATTCATTAGCACTTACTCTTAATACATCATTTACTAATTCATATAACCTCACATCGCTGTCTATCTTCTTCCACTTTTTCACTTTAAGAAACTTCCAAATGTCATCATCTGTTACTCGGTCATAACCGAACATGTGGAACTCTTCTACTTTGCTTTCTAAAACGACTTGTAACTGTCCGCGGTATGATTCTACCAAAGCCTCTTTTTCTAACATACATAACATCTCCTTCTTATTTCAGCACGAAAAGTCGCTTTTAATCCCGCTCTAATGGACAGCAATAACTACTTTCAAGAGCACAATCATACTTCACTCTCTCAAATGCTTGTCATTCTTGTCTCGTACGTGCATATAAATTATTGTAAATCATTCCACTGATTTTGAGAAGGTAGGAGAAGAGCATGACGAGACAAAGCTTTTTAAAAGGCGCATTTATTTTAATGATTGCCGGCTTTATTACCAAAATCCTTGGATTTATTAACCGGATTGTAATGGCACGTATTTTAGGAGAAGAAGGCGTTGGCCTTTATATGATGGCCGTTCCTACATTCATTCTAGCAATTACATTAACACAAATCGGCCTTCCTGTCGCAATCGCAAAATTTGTAGCAGAAGCAGAAGCTGTGAATGATAAACAAAGAGTTAAAAAAATATTAACAGTATCATTAGCAGTTACATCCGTTATTAGTATCATTTTAACAATTGGAATTATGCTCCTCACACCTATTTTAGCAAAAACATTATTAACTGATGAAAGAACGTACTATCCATTAATGGCCATTTTACCTGTCGTTCCTGTTATTGCCGTTTCTTCTGTTTTACGCGGCTATTTCCAAGGGAAACAAAACATGAAACCTAGTGCTTACGCCCAAGTTATAGAACAAGTTGTCCGCATTACAATTATCGCTATATGCATTCAGTTATTTTTACCTTACGGTGTAGAATACGCTGCAGCTGGTGCTATGTTATCAGCCGTTCTCGGTGAAGTTGCATCGTTATTATTTTTACTCACTTTATTTCAGCGCGAAAAACATTTATCTATACGCTCTGGATTTTTCACTACTGTAAAAGAAAGCAAAGGGACATTTTATTCGCTTATGGATATCGCTCTTCCAACTACAGGAAGTCGTTTAATCGGTTCCGTTTCATATTTCTTTGAGCCTATCGTCGTTATGCAAAGCTTAGCGATTGCCGGCGTTGCTGCCTCTGTCGCAACCCAGCAATACGGTATATTAAACGGTTATGCCTTCCCACTTCTTTCACTGCCAGCCTTTATTACATACGCCCTTTCTACAGCACTCGTTCCATCTATTAGTGAGGCGATGGCTAAAAGACAGCATAAATTAGTGGAACACCGCCTACAACAAGCTCTTCGGATCTCATTAATTACTGGCGGGTGGTCAGTTGTTATATTATACGTATTCGCTTCTCCTATTTTAACTCTTATGTATGGATCAGATAGTGCAACAGCATTCATCCAGCTTCTTGCACCTTGCTTTTTATTTCATTACTTTCAAAGTCCACTTACATCTGTTTTACAAGCTTTAAACTTAGCACGGGCTGCGATGATGAATACATTTATTGGCGCAATCGTGAAATTAATCGTTATTTTTGTACTAGCTTCAAGGCCAGAATTTCAAATGATGGGGGTTGCACTTGCAATTGCAGCAAATATAGTAACCGTAACATTCCTTCATTACGCTACTGTTTTAAAGAAAATTACATTTACCATTTACGCGAAAGATTACATTTTCGGCGGACTTGCCATCGGTATTGCAGGCTCCTTCGGGTTTTACCTTCATAAGTACATTATTTTTTCTCATTCACTTGGCGTACAAACCTTATGGGAAATCACTTTAACAACACTCGTGTATATCGTTCTCCTCTTCACTTTCAAACTCATTCGAAAAGAAGAGTTAAGTAGGCTCCCTATCATTCGAAAACTTTCATTTTTGAAATAAACAGGCTTACTATTTCATATAGTAAGCCTCTAGTTTTCTTTCACATCAACAAAAAATTGTCCATTTTGAAAGCTGCAGTATAAAATTTGTTTGATATCGTTATAACCTAAGTTTTTTAATTTCTCAATCAGCCATTCATCTGTATGTTCAATCATTTGTAAATGATTCGATTGGATTTCTCCATCAATAATTAACGGGAGTGTAAAAACCGGCGTATCATTTTTACTCTTTTTACTTTTTTGTTTTTGAAAGACAGATAACTTTCCTGAAGGTTCTAAAATGGCGTATTCTACATCCCTTACATCTCCGACTCCCTGCTCCCTTAATTGCATCATTAAATCATCTATATTATAACGTTGCTTTCTCATCTTCTTTTCATCAATCTTTCCCGCATTTACAAGAATAGCCGGCTCACCTTCTATTAAATGTCGAAAACGTTGATACTTTAACGAAATAACTGACAAAATGATTTGTATACACATAAGAAAAGTCATCGGAACTAATTGGTGCCAAAGTGATTTATCGGTATTTTCAATTGCGACTACAGCCATTTCACCAAGCATAATGAATACGACTAAATCTAATACACTTAGCTCTCCAATTTCACGTTTACCCATAAGACGAAAAATAATTAATATGATGATATACAAAAGCATCGTCCGACCAATGATTGATACCCATTCCATTTCTACATCTCCTTTTTTACATATAGACTCCCCTATAAAAAATAAACTAGTCTAACTTCAGCAAAAAGAAAATATGCTTGTATTAAAAAGGGGGAATGTATAAATGGATGGAACGAAAAAATTATCAACTGCAATCGGCTTTGGTATCATTACCTTATTAATTTTGGCAACAATTATTAGCATGGTCATGGCTCTTTTATTAAAATTTACAGATATGAATGAAGGAACATTAGCCGTCACTATTTTTATACTTGCTCTTTTATCTATGCTTATATCCGGATTTACTGCCGGCAAAAAGGCACAAGGGAAAGGTTGGCTAGTAGGTTTCACAACAGGTCTTACATTCGCTATACTTGTTTTTCTAGTTAACTATTTAGGCTTCTCTCAAACTTTATCGAACTCACAGTTACTTTATCAATTAGCATTAATGGGGGCGAGTACACTCGGTGGTATTTTCGGGGTAAATATGTCAAAACAAAATAACTAAAAAAAGCCCTGCACATTTCATGCAGGGCCTTCCTCATTAGTTTTTCACAACTTCACGAATCGCATTGCGATCGAAAGTTAAGTGTGAACCACCAGATTTAATAACGATTTTCGTATCATCTACTGATTCGATTGTACCGTGTAAACCACCGATTGTTACGATAGCATCACCTTTTGATAACTCACTTTGCATTTGAGCAACTGCTTTTTGACGCTTTTGTTGCGGGCGAATTAATAAGAAATAGAAAATCGCAAACATCGCAACAATCATAACGATATTCATCATACCTGGATTCATCTTTGTTTCCTCCTTTTAAATTATGTATTAGAAGTTTTTAGCATTCGGTTTATTAAAGCCATACTGTTCAAAGAATTCTTCGCGGAAATCGCCAAGACGGTCTTCACGAATAGCTTGTCTCACCTGCTCCATTAAGTTTAACAGAAAATGAAGGTTGTGATAAGACGTTAAACGAATTCCGAACGTTTCATCACATTTCATTAAGTGACGAATGTACGCACGAGAGTAATTTTTACATGTATAGCAATCGCAATTTGGATCAAGCGGACCGAAGTCTCTTGCGAATTTCGCATTTTTTACAACTAGACGACCTTCACTTGTCATACATGTACCATTTCGAGCGATACGAGTTGGAAGTACACAGTCAAACATATCAATACCACGAATTGCACCGTCGATTAACGAGTCAGGAGAACCTACTCCCATTAAGTAACGCGGCTTATTATCTGGAAGAAGTGGTGTTGTAAACTCAAGTACACGGTTCATAATATCTTTTGGTTCTCCAACAGATAAACCACCTACAGCGTAACCAGGGAAGTCCATTGAAACAAGGTCTTTTGCACTTTGACGACGAAGCTCTTCGAACTCTCCACCTTGTACGATACCGAATAAACCTTGATCTTGCGGACGCTCATGCGCTTTTAAACAACGTTCTGCCCAGCGGCTTGTACGCTCTACAGACTTCTTCATATATTCAAAAGTAGCTGGGAATGGTGGACACTCATCAAATGCCATCATAATATCTGATCCTAATGCATTTTGAATTTCCATCGCTTTTTCTGGTGATAAGAATAATTTATCTCCATTTAAGTGATTGCGGAAGTGAACACCTTCCTCTTCAATACGACGGAAGTCACTTAAACTGAATACTTGGAAACCACCAGAATCCGTTAAAATTGCACGATCCCAGTTCATAAATTTATGCAACCCGCCTGCTTCACGAATAATTTCGTGACCTGGGCGTAGCCATAAATGATACGTATTACTTAAAATAATGCCAGAATCCATTGCTTTTAATTCTTCTGGTGACATTGTTTTAACTGTTGCAAGTGTACCAACTGGCATGAATGTTGGTGTATCAAATGAACCGTGCGGCGTATGTACGCGTCCTAAACGGGCACCTGTTTGTTTACAAGTTTTAATAAATTCATAACGAATTGCTGTCATAATTTACTCCTTTTATTTGTTTCCCATTTTAGCGTGAGATGCAACGAACATTGCATCACCAAAGCTAAAGAAACGATATTTTTCTTTTACTGCTTCATTATAAGCATGAAGTACATTATCTCTGTTTGCAAATGCACTTACAAGCATAATTAATGTTGATTTCGGTAAATGGAAGTTTGTAATTAAACCATCAATTGCTTTAAATTCATAACCTGGGTACATGAAAATATCTGTCCAGCCAGAAGCAGCACAAAGCTTGCCGTCATGATCTGTCGCAATTGTTTCTAACGTACGAGTCGAAGTCGTACCTACCGTAATAATACGTCCACCACTCTCTTTCACACGATTTAATAATGCCGCTGTCTCTTCAGACATATGGTAATATTCTGCGTGCATATGGTGTTCTTCAATCGTATCGGCAGAAACTGGTCTAAATGTTCCAAGTCCTACGTGAAGTGTAATGAAAGCTAACCCGACGCCTTTTTGTTTTAACTTCTCCAGTAACTCTTCTGTAAAGTGAAGTCCTGCAGTTGGCGCTGCTGCTGAGCCGATTTCTTTCGCATATACTGTTTGATAGCGATCGCGATCTTCTAGCGTCTCTTTAATATATGGAGGAAGTGGCATTTCCCCAAGTTCATCTAAAATTTCATAGAAGATGCCGTCATATGAAAATTCAAGCTGACGTCCACCTTGATCTGCAGTCCCTGTACAAGTTGCTTTTAATTTCCCTTCGCCAAAAGAGATAACAGTTCCTTCTTTTACACGTTTCGCTGGCTTAACAAGCGTTTCCCACGTATCACCTTCTTCTTGTTTTAAAAGAAGTACTTCAATGTGTGCGCCTGTATCTTCTTTCACACCGTGTAAACGAGCAGGCATAACTTTCGTTTCATTTAAAACTAAGCAATCCCCCTCATGTAAGTAAGAAAGAATGTCTGAAAAATGTTTATGCTCAATATCGCCTGTTTCACGGTCTAACACCATTAATCTTGATGTTTCACGATCTTCTAACGGGACTTGTGCAATAAGTTCTTCTGGTAAATGAAAATCAAACAGATTTATATCCATAACTATATCCACCTATTTCTTATTTGAATCGATTTATTATATACATAATAAAAGATAATACAATACTTAACACAATACATGTAATGATAGGAAAATAAAAGGTAACGTTTCCTTTTTTCACAAAAATATCGCCTGGAAGTCTTCCAATGAACTTCCAAGCTAATCCGACAACAATGAGCAAAATACCAGCTGTAATAAGCAGCTTTGGCATCTCCGTCATACTTTTGGCATCTCCATTCCGAAATGTTCATATGCAAGCGGCGTTACAATTCGGCCCCTTGGCGTTCGTTGTAAAAAGCCAATTTGTAATAAATACGGCTCATACACATCTTCAATCGTATGCGATTCTTCTCCAATCGTTGCCGAAACTGTTTCTAACCCGACTGGGCCACCGCGGAATTTCTCAATAATACCAAGCAATAATTTATGATCGATATGATCTAAACCTAATTTATCTACTTGCAGTAGTTCTAACGCCATTTGAGTAATTTCCATTGCAACTGTTCCGTTACCACGAACTTGTGCGAAATCTCGTACACGTCGTAATAAACGATTCGCAATACGAGGTGTACCACGAGCACGTCTTGCAATTTCTAGTGCCGCTAACGAATCAATTTCAACTTCAAATACTTCTGCTGTACGTTCTACAATCTCAGACAACTGATCTACTGTATAATACTCTAATCTTGAAAGTACACCGAAACGGTCACGAAGTGGTGCTGATAATGCACCTGCACGTGTCGTTGCTCCAACTAATGTAAATGGAGGCAAATCTAAACGTACAGATCGTGCTGACGGTCCTTTCCCAATTACAATATCAAGGCAAAAATCTTCCATCGCAGGATATAGCACTTCTTCAATTGATCTATGCAAACGATGAATTTCATCAATAAATAATACATCTCCTGGCTGAAGCGCTGTTAATACAGCTGCTAAATCTCCTGGTCTTTCAATTGCTGGGCCTGAAGTTGTTCTAACATTAACGCCCATTTCATTTGCTATAATATTTGCAAGCGTCGTTTTACCAAGTCCTGGCGGTCCATATAGAAGCACATGATCTAACGTTTCTTCACGCATTTTCGCTGCTTCAATAAACACCTCTAAATTATGTTTCGCTTTATCTTGGCCAATATACTGACGGAGCGTCTGTGGCCGTAATGAATATTCTAAATCCGAATCTTCATATGCAGATTCCCCTGAAAGGAGACGTTCGTCCATTATACTCACCTCTTACCATTTAGTAAAAGACTAAGTGCCTTTTTAATATACTGATCCGTCGTTAATGATTCTTTTAATAACTCTGGTACAACGCGAGAAACTTCTCGTTCTGCGTATCCAAGTGCGCGCAGAGCTTCCAGCGCCTCATCAAGCTCAGCTGATGAACCTTTCTTCTCATCAAAACGTTCTGTATCTGAGAATAAATCAACAAATGCATCTGGTACGACGTCAGCTAGTTTTCCTTTTAAATCTAAAATCATTTGACGCGCTGTTTTCTTTCCGACGCCCGGGAATTTCACTAAAAACTTCTCGTCTTCATGTTCAATCGCTTGAACGACCTGTCCTGTTTGACCAGAAGCTAAAATTGCAAGAGCGCCTTTTGGTCCAATGCCAGATACACCTAGCAACTTTGTAAATAATAAACGCTCTTCACGTGTTTTAAACCCGTAAAGCGCCATAATATCTTCTCTCACATAATGATATGTAAAGACACGGATTTCTTGCTTACTTCTTTGAAATACATACGGATTTGGTGTGAAAATTTGATACCCAATTCCATTATGGTCAATTACGACATATTCCGGTCCTACATAGTCCACGTAACCTGTAACATATTCAAACAAAATGCGATCTCTCCCTCTTAAATCATGTATTCCATTTTAACATATTTAATGATAGAAAAGCGAGACTACCCCAACAAATGTTCTCTATTAGAAACTTCTGTTATTTTCCATTGACAGAAAGCGCGAAGCACCTTAATATACAGAAGTCGATAATGATTATCAATATTAATTAAAGGGGTTACATCAGGATGAAACAGAAGCTATTTATTTTATTTACTATTATGCTAGTTGTACTTTCTATCGTTGGCTGTTCTTCTCAAAAAGAAGAAGCAAAAGCGAAAGAACAACCGAAAACAAAAGTTGTAAAACACGCTAAAGGGGAAGCTACAATTCCAGTAAATCCAAAAAGAATTGTTGACTTATCTGGATCAACAGAAGAATTATTACTTCTTGGACACAAACCTGTCGGTACAGCAAATACATATAAAGATAAAATCCAAAATCACTTAACAGAGAAATTAGATGGTGTAAAAGCAGTAGGTTGGTACTGGGCACCTAAAGTTGATTTAGAAGCTGTTACGGCTTTAAAACCAGACTTAATTATTTTAAATAATCGTCAATTGAAGATTTATGATCAATTAGAAAAAGTTGCACCGACAGTTGTTCTAGAAACAAACTTAGAAGACTGGCGTGGTAAGTTTAAAGAAGTAGGTAAACTATTTGACGAAGAAAAGAAAGCAGACAAATGGATTGCAGACTACGATAAAAAAGCAGACTCTTTATCTAAAAAGATTAAAGAAAAAACAAAAGATGAGAACTTTATGTTCATCGCAGTTACGCCACAAAACTTCCGTGTATACGGTAGCTTCGGATACGGTGACATCATCTTTAACGACTTAAAACTTCCAGCAACAAAAGGTACAGATTTAAAACAAACGATGGCACAAGTATCACTAGAAGGTCTTGTTGCATTCCAACCTGATCAAATGTTTATTGTAAACTTTGGCGGTGAAGCTGATAAAGTTTACAAAGACTACAAAAACAGTGCCGTTTGGAAAGACAACAAAGCAGTTAAAAATAATCATGTATATGAAGTATCAAATGAAGTCTTCAATACGAAAGCATTCAATCCAATCGGAAAAGACATGCTAATTGATGAAATCGCAAAACAAATTTTAGATAAAAACAAGTAAAAAAAGCAGCTCACCATGAGCTGCTTTTTTTCTTATTTTGCACTGCATATTGCTTCATTTTTTCAATCGTCTTCACAAAACCCTCTTTTGATTTAATACGAATACCACGCTTTAATTTCGCACGCTCATAACTCTCCAGCTTTTTCATATCAATTTGAAAGAAGGAATGAATCGCATTATCACTTTTCGGTACACCTTTGAAAATTTGTAATATCCCTTCCTCTGACACACCAAAATAACCGCTCGTCTTTAATAACGGAGAAATATCATCAATTTTCTTTTGTAATACGATTTGTACATCATCACGATCAACGAGCTGCCATTCTTTATATTGCTGTAAAAACTTTTCTAAGTCCGCTACTTTTTCTGTAAATATTTCCTCACTTACTTCTCCATCAACATACATTCGCTCTAATAAAATTGTAACTTCAGGCTCTTTTTCTGTTACTTCTGGTACTGGACCTTCCGCCTTCACATTCGTTTCATAAACGAAACAAAACATCATAACGAAAGCTTGCATCGCAATCAGTATCCATCTCATTTCCGTTCACCTCTTTTAGGAAAGATCAAACTTTCATTAGTAGTTTTTCCGGAAATGGGGGTTTTATCCCTAACTCATAGATTACTCTCATTAAGACTTATAGAGTGCAATGATTTCTACCTATTTCGAAACGTATTGATTACGTGAAAACTTTTTTATACCTTTATTTGATTGTACCGTTGCTATATAAACCCCAATTAATACGATTATCATCCCAACTATTTGTTGCCACGTAACAGCTGCTCCATACAATACAACTGATATACCAGTAGCCACAATAGGAGTTAGATTTAAATACATACTAGCTTTGCTTGCACCTAGTTCTTCAACCCCTTTATTAAACACGATATATCCAACTAACGTCCCGCATACGACCATATACAACATTTCTATCCATCCCTGTAAAGAGAGCGTTGCAACCTTTCCCCACCCATCTTCATATAGAGAAAGGCCTGCTAAAAACACCGCACCCAATACCGTCATACTCATTGTTGTTAACAAAGGGGAGACACCACTCATAACCTTTTTTCCTGTTAAGCTATATAAAACCCCACAGGTTAAAGCAGCTATAAATAAAAGATCTCCCTTATTAAATGACAAAGACATAAGTATATTCATTGAACCACCCGTAATAACCACTATTACACCGACAAGGGACAAAGTTAAACTTATTCCGACTTTTATACTCCAAGACTCTTTAAAAAACAATATTGCTCCCAATGTTACAAAAACGGGCATTGTAGCAATAATAAGTGAGCCATTCAGAGTGGAAGTATAGTGAAGTCCCATAAAGAAAAAAACATTGTAGCCAAAAATACCTGTTAACGATACAAATAACAGCCCTTTCCAATTCTTTAATAACAAACTTGTATTCCACTCAGATTTCATAAACACGATGCCTATTAAAATACAACCTGCTAAACCAAAACGAATTGTTGCCGCAGTAATAGGTGGAATTTCAGTAATAACATGCTCTGCTGTTGCAAAAGATCCACCCCAAAATAACGGAACAAGCAACATAATGAAATACATACTATTTATTCTGTTCATTTTTATTACCCCTTTCACGTAAACAGGTTTAAAAGTTTAAACTTATTTACGTGTTAGTTAAAAAAAATTAATAATTTGATTCTATTGCTTGAAGTAAATCCTTCACCTGTTTTAAAAATTCTCCAGCTATTATAGAATAAAAAATTTCTTTTCCATTGCGATCCGCTACAATTAGTTCTGCTTGTTTTAAAATTTTCAAATGATGCGAAACAGCTGGTCTAGAAATCCCCATTTTATCTGTTATTTCTGTTACATTCATCCGTTTGTTTTCTAATAACAGCATAATAATTTGCTGACGATTCTCATCTCCTAACGCCTGAAATATAGGTGTTACAACCTGAAATTTCTCTAATACAACTTCTGTATTTCTACATTCAAAGTTCTCCATATACTATTCATCCCAACCTTTTATACCTAAAAAACTTGTAATATATTACCATTAAATAGTAACTCTTTCACATACACTTGTAAATAACTTTATTTTCCGACTTTTATTCCAATAAAAAAGGGAAGCTTGGATTCCTCCATTCTTCCCATTACATTCATATAAAATGAAAGACGCCTGCAAAGCAGGCGTCTTGATGCGTTTACGGCGAGAGACCAGGCGACCACATTCGCGTGTTTAGCACTTAAGCATATCTCTCGTCTTACGTAAATTAGCTCATCGCTTTGCTAATATAACATTAATAGAATGGGAAAGCAAGAGATTTATATACATTTAACAAAAAACTTTATATGCTCATTATTATTTTTCCGTTTTCGAACACGTTGATATCCCCGTCTTCCGATATTTTTATTGATAAACCAAATTTCGAGGCACTGATTGCCGCAGAGGTTCTTGCACCTCTTTCAATTTCTTTTTTCTTTTCTGAATCAGTTTTAATAAGTTCACCATAAGAGAGGATATTACAGCTGGAATCCAATAAGATTGCTCCATCTATAGAAGCAATTAACTCAAATAAATATTTATCACAACTTCTAATATTCAGGCCTTTACTTTTTTCTGTTTTAATAACTACATCATACTCTCCAGTTGTCAAACTCCCATCCTTAAGCATTTCTCTATAAATAGTTGTTTTTCTTCTTCTATCTTTTTTTAATAGACATACCAAAGAACCTATATTCTTTTGCGATAATCCCTTTAATAGATTAAATAAATCCATAACTGTCGGAGTTAAACGATTTATTTTCCCTAGAATGTAATCAAGATCTTTTTCTAAATTAAGAGGTCCTATGGTATATTGCTTTATAATAAAATTAGAAAGCACATTCCCGAATAAAATATAGTTTTTTAATTTCCAATGTCCATTTTTATAATTTAATATATTGCTATCACTTAAACTCCAATAAATTTGCCTATCATTGATATATACAAAATCTACTGCATCATGCTCCATCAATTGATGTCGATCCGTCGAAGCTGCAATTTCTTCAAGGAATTGCAATTTCTTTTCCTCCGTATGTAGCTTTGTCTCGATATCAACTCTTTTTATATTTCTCCCTACAGTATTATACAGTTCTATAGCCTTTATGTATTCTTTATATTTTTCCAAATTATCTTTTTCCATTTCTTTAATAAGCTTACTTAAAATTTGATCAAATGTATAATTAGTATTAAACTGAAGATTAAACATATTCACTATCTTTTCTTGCAAGTTCATTAGCATCTCTATTAAATTTTCTTCTTTTTCTTCTTTTCCTACCTCTGTTTTTTCTGTGTGAATAGTTTCTACAAAATGACTATATGAATTGACTTTAAAACGATTCTGTTCCTCTACTCTATACCTATTCATCATAATATCCATGATACTTTTTTTCTCACTTTTCTTTTTAGCCAATCCAACTATTTCAAAATTTTCATTTAATACATAAGATAATGATAAACCATCTATTAGTTTTAAAGTTTGCTTATCCTTTATTACCTCTAAAAGCGGTTTTCTCTCTCCCGAAAATGGGATGAAATTTACATGTAACTTACTTAAATATAAATTAATATCAATATTTTTTTTCATTACAATAAAACTCATTTTTGTACATTCATTCTCATATGTTTTCGAACTTACTTGCTTCAAGTCTTCAAGAAACGCACCTAGTTGAGCTTTACTCCCAAAATCTTTTTGTATCAAGTTATAAATACACTCCTCAATTAATAATGACTTAAATAAAGGCTTAAATTCTAAATTTGAGTACTCCTCATAAAATTCCTTCATTGTATCATTAATTACATAAAAAACATTTTTCAAAGGGTGTTCATTAATGTTAAAGATTTCTTCTGCAATATTTAAAATTGTGAAATCTAATCCAGTTTCCTCCCTATTTAACTTCATTTTAAATTCAATACCTAACAATTGCTCTAGTGCGCTTTTATATTTATTATAAAAATTCAAATATTCCGTACCATTTGCAGTTTCCATTACTTCCTCCGTATTCTAAAATTCATTAATTTATTCTTAAAATCAAATATTTTTTCCACTTACCTTTATCTAGTATTTTAAAACAATTTAAAATGAATTAGTATAACAATTTATAAAGTAAAAACAAAAGAGGAAGGGCTACCCCCTTCCTCTTTTGTTTTGCTATCGCATAGTACCAGTTAAACCGTAACGAATGTCTCGGAACATATTTGTTATGTCACGATTAAAATCGTTTGTAACTGTACCGTTACGTAGTCGTGTACTCATTGCATCGACACGAGTAAACATGTCATTTCTTACAGAAACATATACGTTTCTGTTTCCAACTTCATTTACAACCGCTTGACGAACTTCATTTGCAAGCGCTGTTTCATTCGATACTGGATTACGTGGTTTCACCGCAATCGCTACATCGTTTCCATATACAACTGTAGACACACGGTCTACGTTATTCATACGTTTCACACGATTTGTAATTCTTTCTGCTGTTTTACCATCATTGTTAATGTATGAATTGTTCATTGTAATATTACGTGTTGGATGCGGATTTGCAATTTGACCGTTGTAATTTACATCACGGTAATAATTGTTATATCCTGTATCGTTACGACCATTTCTATATGTTACATAATCTGTATAACGATCATTACGCGTTACATTATCACGATACTGATGTGTATCATTATAAGATGTACGCTCGTAATTGTAGTTACGTCCATCCATTGCATTGTTATCTTTTGGTGTACCACATGCAGCTAACGCACTGGTAACTAACAAAGAAGCAGCAATCACTTTTACTTTCGTATTCAATACAAAAACCCCCTCTGTTAGAATGAACTTCTCTTCTGAAAAGCTCCCTCTTATGATGAGTAAAGGAGAAGGTTTTTACACTGTTAATATTTCACTGGGGATTTTCTAACATTTGATGTAAATCTTCCATTTTCAGAACGACTCTACATACAAAAAAGGTGGGAATAATCCCACCTTTTTTAAACTTCTTCTTCATCCTCTTCTTCTGGAACCGGCTCCCCAAATACATTTGGTGGATCTGGTTGATAATACATCGTTCCTGGCTGCGGTGCATATGCCGATTGAGTTGGTTGATAATATAAAGGATTCGCATATTGCGGACCGCCTGGTTGCGGACTATATAACCTACTCTCTCCTCCGCATCCACAATCTTCCTCACCTTGCACGAGCGGCGGCATATTATTATCCATTGGCATCATGTTTGGATTTGGCATAGACGTATATTGCGGTCCAAACGGTGCTCCTTGTTGATACGGCATTTGATATGGATTTGGTGGCATCATAGGCTGTTGGTATGGCATTTGATATGGCATCATATTCGGTGGTTGATTGTTATCCATGATTGGCATCATGTTCGGCATTTGATTATTATCCATGATTGGCATCATATTTGGCATTTGATTGTTATCCATGATCGGCATCATATTTGGCATTTGATTGTTATCCATGATCGGCATCATATTTGGCATTTGATTGTTATCCATGATCGGCATCATATTTGGCATTTGATTGTTATCCATGATTGGCATCATATTCGGCATTTGATTATTATCCATTATCGGCATCATATTCGGCATTTGATTATTATCCATTATCGGCATCATATTTGGCATTTGGTTGTTATCCATGATTGGCATCATGTTTGGTATTGGGTTATTATCCATAATTGGCATGATGTTTGGTGGTTGATTGTTATCCATGATTGGCATGATATTTGGTGGTTGATTGTTATCCATGATTGGCATAATATTCGGTGGTTGGATATTGTCCATGATTGGCATGATATTTGGTACTTGAATATTTGGCGGTATGACTTGTGGAATAACTACATTTTCTTTCGATACATTTGGTGACACTATGTTTCCTACATTTTCTTTCTTCACTTGTGGTGACACGATATTCCCTACATTTTCTTTCTTCACTTGTGGTGACACGATATTCCCTACATTTTCTTTCTTCACTTGCGGCGATACGATATTCCCTACATTTTCTTTCTTTACTTGCGGTGACACGATATTTCCTACGTTCTCTTTCTTTACTTGCGGTGACACGATATTTCCTACATTTTCTTTCTTCACTTGCGGTGACACGATATTTCCTACGTTTTCTTTCTTCACTTGTGGCGACACGATATTATCTTTTTTCGTTTTCGGAGAAATGATGTTATTAGGTTTCATTTTAGTAATTTGAGGAGCAATTAACTCGCTTCCTTTTTTAATTACATCTGAAATTTTATACTCTTTTTTCGCTTTGATTGGTGGTTGCGGAGGCTGTGGTAACACATTTACCGAAAACTTTGTGTTTTCTTTTTCTGCTGGTTTTTGTTTTTCTATAACAGGTGGTTTTTGAATAACAGACGGTTTTTCAACTGGTTTTTCTATTTGAATTGGCTTTTCTTTTTGCACTTCTTTTTGTGGCTTTACCTGTACCTCTTTTTGCGGTTTCACTTGCATTTCCTTCTGTGGTTTTACTTGAACTTCTTTTTGTGGTTTCACTTGCACTTCTTTTTGTGTTTGTTGCATAGCAGGTTGCTGTGTAATTGGCGCTGATTGATACGTAACTTCTTCCTCATCTTCTATTCCAAGCGGAGTTGGCGTTGATGCAAACTCTTTTTGTTGCACTTCTTTTACGTATTGCTTCGGAGGCGCTGAACCTGCCCCAGCATGTTGTTTTACGTGAACGCTGTTTGATGGTACTTTAATTTTCATACCTGGCATGATTAAATCGGGATTACTAAGTTGTGTATTTGTATTTTTCAACGTATCAAAATCCACTCCGTACTTTTTCGCAATTTTCCAAAGGGTATCCCCTTTTTGCACGATATGAATTTTCAAATTTTCCCCCTCCTGTATAACTTATCTATAAGTAACAAATCTCATGAAGTAACCCTTTCTAAATAACGTTTACTTCTTTTCACTTGTATCACTTCTTCGATTTTCAATATCATTAGAAGTGGAATAAGCATAAGAAAATCGCAATGATTTCTTCACAACAATGTATGCCCATTTCATTCTCGTTATGATTATATGTACGAAAAAAAGCAACGGAAACCCCGCTGCTTTATACACGCTCTAACATACGATTTAATGCAAGAACCGCTTCTTCGGTCACTTGTTTATCTACGCTAATAACGTTAATTCCTTCTCCTCTTTCTACCGTTTCAAGCACCCATAATAAGTGCGGCAGATCAATTCGGTTCATCGTTAAACACGGACACATAAATGGATTAAGTGAAACAATTTCTTTATCTGGATGTTGCTGAATAATTCGATTCACTAAATTCATCTCTGTACCAATTGCCCATTTACTTCCAGGTGGCGCTGCTTCAATCATATCAATAATATATTTCGTTGATCCTGCGTAATCCGAAGCATCAACAACCTCATAACAGCATTCTGGATGTACAATAATATTCATATCCGGATGATTCTTCCGTACATTCTCAATGTTTTTCACCGTAAAGTTTTGATGAACCGAACAATGCCCTTTCCATAAAATCACTTGAATTTCTTCTATATCTCCATCGTACTCTAATGAATCTGTATGCGGGTCCCATACTGCCATTTTATCTAACGGGATACCTAAATCGTACGCTGTATTTCTTCCTAAATGTTGATCCGGTAAAAAGACAAGACGCTCTTTTTGTGTAAACGCCCAAGATACCATTTGTTTTGCATTAGAAGAAGTTACTGTCGCTCCGCCATTACGACCGCAAAACGCTTTAATTGCAGCTGTAGAGTTAACATACGTTAACGGAATCATCGTATCTCCAAATAACTTCGTGAGCCCTTTCCACGCTCTTTCTGTCTGTTCAATATCTGCCATATCTGCCATCGAACAGCCTGCACGCATATCTGGCAAAATAACGATTTGATCGTCTGTCGTTAACATATCTGCTGTTTCTGCCATAAAGTGTACGCCGCAAAATACAATATATTTCGCTTCTTTATTGCTCGCTGCAACTTGCGCAAGCTGAAGTGAATCTCCTGCTGCATCAGAAAATTGTACCACTTCATCTTTTTGGTAATGATGTCCTGGAATAAATAGTGTTTTCCCCATCTTTTCTTTAATTTCACGAACACGCTTTTCCATATCTTCTGTTGACATCGTGTAATAACGCTCTGGTAACATCGTTTCAATCGGTTGTACTTTTTCTAAAATACTCATATCCCTTTCTCCCCCTCTAAGCCACTTTCCTTACGCCTCAATATTGAAACTAATATCAAGTGCTTTCACTGAATGTGTTAACGCTCCAAGTGAAATATAATCTACCCCTGTTTTTCCGTATTTCGATAAATCTTCAATTGTAATGCCTCCTGATGCTTCCGTAACGATGGCACTTGGTACAATCTTTGAAAACTCCCGAATCTCATCTGGCGTACGATTATCAAACATAATGATATCCGCACCAGCAGCTACAGCTTCTCTCACTTGTTCCTCTGTTTCTGTTTCCACTTCTACTTTCACCATATGTCCTAATTTTTCTTTCACCGATGTAACAGCTTTCGTAATAGAACCAGCAAAAGCAATATGATTGTCTTTAATCATGACACCATCATATAAACCGAAACGGTGATTAAATCCGCCTCCGCACACGACTGCATACTTATCAAACATACGTAGCCCTGGCATCGTTTTTCGCGTATCACAAATACGTGTATGGCCGCTATCTAAAGCAAGCACAGCTTTATGTGTCATCGTAGCTATCCCGCTCATACGCTGGATAACGTTTAATATAACGCGCTCTGCCGTTAATAAAGAAGCAATTGGTCCTTGCGCAGTTGCTATTATTTCGCCCTTTTCTACAAGATCTCCATCTTTTTTATGAAGCTCCACTTCAATTCTTTCATCAATTAATTTAAATCCTTCTTCAATTACTAAACGCCCTGCAAAGACCCCTGTATCCTTCGCAAGAAACGTTCCTTTTGAAAGTAAATTGTCTGGAAAAATAAGCTGAGATGTTACATCTCGTTCTCCTATATCTTCTAGAAAAAATCGATTTAATGCTTCTTTAACCTTTATCGTGTTCATAAAGCCCCTCTTCCCTTCATCACACAAGTTGTAGTTTTCTTTTCACTCGAACGATTTCTTTTTTTACTCTATTTCTATCCGGATAATCACTTCGATAATGACCACCAATGCTTTCTTCTCTTTGCAAAGCTGATACGACTATAAGCTCACAGACTGTTAACATATTAATGAGCGTTATCTCTTCATTTGTAAGTGCCTCATGTTGTAAGATCATATTTCGAACACCGTACTTACTAAGCCATCTCTTTGCAGAAGATAAACTTTGCTCTGTTCGCACAATCCCAACATATTTCATCATGCATTCTTTTATTTCTTCCTTCGCCGGCAAATGATTCAAAACGATAAACTTCTTTTCCTTCTCAGCTAGGGTGTTCAATCTGTCTTTTGCCGCTTTCGTTAAAATATGTTGTCCTATTCTTTTTCCAAACACAAGACCTTCTAATAATGAATTACTTGCTAACCTATTTGCACCGTGAACGCCATTACAAGCTACTTCACCGACCGCATATAAATTTGGAATGGACGTCTCTCCATCACAGTTCGTTTTCACGCCACCCATATGAAAATGAGCTCCGGGTACGACCGGAATGCGTTTTTCATTTATATCGACACCATTCTTTTTACACAATGATGCTACAGTCGGAAAACGTTCTTCGAAATTTTGGATAGACTCGATATTTACATACACCTTTTCACCCGCCAAAAGCTGCTCATGAATCGCTCTTGCTACTACATCGCGCGGCGCGAGATCGTGATCAGGGTGTATATCCATCATAAAACGCTGCCCTTTTCCATTTATAAGGACAGCTCCTTCACCACGGACAGCTTCAGAGACGAGGCCGCAGCATCTCCCGTTTGCATATAACATTGTTGGATGAAATTGTACAAACTCTAAATCCACGAGCTCCCCACCTGCGCGGTATACCATCGCAAGTCCATCACCCGTAATTGTCTTATCGTTAGAAGTAAAGGCGTATAAACCGCCAATCCCACCTGTTGCTAACACCGTATAATCTGCAACGTAACGCTTCAACTTCCCTTCACTAGTTCTTGTTAAAACTCCAACACATTTATCATTTTCTATAATAAAATCGAGCACCATTTCCTGTTCCACTACCGTAACGTGCGGAGCTACTTCTTGAATGAAATGCTCTAATAAATTCTTTCCTGTTGCATCGCCACCTGCATGTAAAATACGGCGCTTTCGATGTGCGCCTTCTTTTCCAAGATGAGGACCCGTTTCATCTCCATCAAATTCCATTCCACTTTCGATGAGATGATTCATTTCTTTCGGCCCTTCCTCGACTAAATAACGGACCACATCTTCATTGTTATAATGACATCCTGCTACTAACGTATCTTCAAAATGATCATTTGGATTGTCATATGTAGCAACCGCTGCTGCAATTCCACCTTGCGCTAAATATGTATTATTATTACGATTCGTTCCCTTTGTGATAATAATCACATTCTTTTCGTGACAAATCTCTTTCGCAACACGAAGTGCCGCAACGCCACTTCCAATAATTAAGACATCTGCACTTGGCATAATTGTTGCCTCCTACTTTACACTTTTCAATTGTCTTGACACCTATATTTACATAGTTTTAAAATAATGACAAGAGTTTTTTTATAATTCTTATTTTCACTACCATTAAAAAATACAAGAAATGTAACTCTTACTAGGGAGAGGAACTTACATGATGATATATCTTGACTATGCAGCTACTACACCTATGAGTGAAGAGGCGTTACAAACATATATGAAAGCAGCATCGCAATACTTCGGAAATGAACAAAGTTTACATGATATTGGAGGAACAGCTTCTTCTTTACTACAAGTTTGCAGAAAAACATTTGCTGACATGATTGGTGGAAAGGAACAAGGGGTATTCTTCACGAGCGGTGGTTCGGAATCCAACTACCTTGCGATTCAATCCCTTTTAAAGGCTAGAAGCGAGAAACATATTATTACAACACCTATGGAGCACGCATCCATTCGAAGTTATTTTCAATCCTTACAATCAGAAGGGTATACAATTACTGAAATTCCTGTTGATGAAGGCGGGCTCATTCATTTAGATGATTTAGAAACAGCTATTACAGAAAATACTGTTCTAGCAAGCATACAGCACGGAAATTCTGAAATTGGAACCGTTCAAAACATCGCAGAAATCGGAGCACTTTTAAAAAAATATAACGTTTTATTTCATTCAGATTGTGTGCAAACATTTGGTAAACTTCCTATCAATGTTTTTGAGATGGGAATTGATAGTCTTTCTGTTTCAGCACATAAAATATACGGACCAAAGGGTGTTGGTGCTTGCTATATAAATCCGCAAGTTCGCTGGGCACAAATATTTCCGGGAACTTCTCACGAAAAAGGGTTTCGCCCAGGTACAGTAAACGTTCCTGGCATCGCATCTTTTTTAACAGCTTCTGAGAATATATTAAAAAATCAACAGGAAGAAAACTTACGTTTTAAAGAGTTACGATCCTACTTTTTAGAGCGATTACAAACACTTCCTCTAGAAATTCAAGTGGAAGGTCATTCTACTTCTTGTTTACCACATATTATTGGGGTTACAATAAAAGAAATAGAAGGTCAATATACAATGCTAGAATGTAATCGCCATGGTATTGCCATTTCCACCGGAAGTGCTTGCCAAGTCGGTAAACAAGAACCTTCGAAAACAATGCTTGCAATTGGAAAAACGTATGAAGAGGCGAAACAATATGTCCGCTTCTCTTTCGGGCAACAAACAACGAAAGATCAAATTGATACTACTATTCATGCACTACACACAATTGGAAATCAATTTTATAGAGGTGTTAAATCATAATGAAACAAAATGAACAAAAAAAGATTTTAGGCGAAGAAAGACGACAGCTTATCCTTCAGTGGCTTCTTGCTGCAAATGAACCGTTATCTGGGAATGAACTATCGAAAAAGACAAACGTAAGTCGACAAGTGATCGTGCAAGATATTTCCTTACTCAAAGCACGAAACGAACCGATTATTGCAACTGCTCAAGGATATTTATATTTAAAACCACAAGAGAAACAACAAGCTTTCGAACGCGTAATCGTATGCCAACATAAACCAGCGGAAGTACGTCAGGAACTTACAATGCTTGTTGACCACGGCGTTACGATTAAAGATGTAAAAGTTGAGCATCCTGTATACGGTGACTTAACAGCATCCATCATGGTAAGTAATCGCTTTGATGTAGAGCAATATTTACAAAAAATCGAAAACACAAATGCTTCCTATCTTTCGCAACTAACAGATGGTATTCACTTACATACAATTGAAGCAGATTCTAAAGAAAAGCTAGACGCTGCTTGTAAGGCGCTAGATAAAGCAGGATTTCTCGTTTATTAATTCATGCAAAGCACAGAGTTTTTATCATTCTCTGTGCTTTTTTAGTGCTATAATATTGTAATCAATCGTAAAGGAGATCACATATGGGAATTGAACTCGTTCACTTTAGCATTGGCAAACCGAAACAAATGAAATATGGCGAAGATAAAGAAATGATAACAGGTATATGTAAAGATTCTACAGAAGAAGCTTTTCTCTCAAAAGATGGCTTCCTTGGTGATGACGTAGCAGATTTAAAACATCACGGTGGGCCTGATCGCGCTGTTTGTGTATACCCACATGAGCATTACGCACTATGGGAAGAGGAATTTCAAACAACGCTTCCAGCTTCCACATTTGGCGAAAACTTTACCGTAACAAATATGTTAGAGCGTGATGTTTGCATCGGAGATACATATCAACTAGGTGAAGCAATCATTCAAGTGACGCAAGCCCGCGTACCTTGTAGCACAATTTCAAAACGTCTTGGCATCCCTGGCATTTTGCCGCGCATTGTAGCAACTGGATTTACTGGCTACTTATGCCGTGTTCTTCAAGAAGGTACTGTACGTAAAGATTCAAAAATTACATTACTAGAACGTCAACCGAGCAATGTATCTGTTTTATTCTCTAACGAAATTTATTTTCATAATAGAAAAGATAAAGATGGCATTGAAAGGATTCTTGCTGTTCCAGAACTAGCTGATATTTGGCGTGGTCAGTTAGAAGATCGTCTTGCGAAGTTAAAATAAAGAATCCCACCATTTATAGGTGGGATTTTATTTATCTATCAGACGGTATAACCTCCCCCCCCTTACAACCAATAAGAAGAATAACTCCCCAGCACAGTAACAGAAAAACCGAGCGCTTCAAGTTCCATCGTTACGCCTGGCAATAATACATCATCGTATGCTTTATCGACATCGATTAAGAAAAAGTAATTTCCAAGACCTGTTTTCATCGGGCGAGATTCGATTTTTGATAGATTTAATTTTCTCCATGCGAAAGCTGATAACACTTGGTATAGTGCCCCTGCATAATCAGCAGGTAACGTTATCATAAGCGTCGTTTTCTCTCCGCGGTTTTCTCCGTTATTTGGGAGTATCGCTTTCTTTTTCTTATGCAGCACGAGAAAGCGTGTATGATTATTTTTATGCGTATGAATACTACGTCTTACAATCGTTAATCCGTATTTTTCTGCAGCTGCTTCATTTGCAATAGCAGCGATTTTTTCTTCAGGATGTTCTTTCACATATTGTGCAGCAGCACTTGTTGATGTCATATCTCGGACAGTGACCCCTTTTAATTCTTCATTTAAAAACTTATGACATTGCGCAATAGCGTGCGGATGAGAATGCACTGCATATACTTCTTCCCACACTTTTGCATACTGCGGATGTACAAGTAAATGTTGCTGAATAGGTACTGTAATTTCTCCTACAATAGAAAGTGGTTGCTCATGTACAAGATAATCAACCGTTATATTCACTGAACCTTCTATAGCATTTTCTAACGGTACAACTGCGAAGTCTACATTTTCATCTGCAGCTGCATCTATACAATCTGGAATCGTGCGATACGGTACATGCTCTGCTTCCGGAAAAAAACGACTCACCGCCATATTTGTAAATGTTGCTTCTGGTCCTAAATATCCTACTCGAATCATCGTCTTTTCCCCTCTTTTTCGTTTTCTTACTGTTATACCATACTTTTTTATATTCTTCTATGTAAATTTCGAATATTAAAAAAAGACTAGCATTTGCTAGTCTAAATGTTTCCTATATTCTCTTTGAGCGAAAAAGAAATACATGATGCACGCAGCGATATAAAATAGAATAAACAAGCCTACTTTTCTTAATGAGCCATCCATAAAGAGCGTATTATGAAACGTATATAACGCAACTGCACTATGCATACTCCCTACTATAATTGGCGCAAAAAATAGCATACACAATTGCCAGCGAGAAATCTTCCATACTTCTTCCTTCGTCATTCCCAGTTTAGAGAGTGCCCCGTACTGCTTTCTATCCGATGAAATATTATGAAACCATTTAAAATATACGATACTACATGATGTAAGGAAAAATAATATACTAATGAATGAGCCTATAAATAGAGTAATATTGCCGAACTCTTTCATATTCACATATAACTCCATATTACTTCGAAATGCGTTATTATCATCTTGTTTCATATGTTTCCGTAAATCTTCATTTAATTTTTTCGTATTTTCGATATTCGGTAATGTGTAGCCTCTATATATCATCTTTTCAGAATCAGGAATCTTATTTGCTATACTGTCAAAGTCTTCATCATTCATGACGAAAAACAAACCGTTAATGTGCGCGAGATGATAATTAAATTGCGCCCCTTCTTTCTGACCGTTAAATACGAATTGATACGTTTGATTCATTACTTGTAATTGAATCTCTGTTTGATTATATACATTCGGATACTTACTTTTATTATAATAAACAAGTGTAACTGTTCCTTTTTTCGGATGATACGTTTTCTGTTTTTGTTTTCTTGCCTCCTGATTGTATTCACTTTCTTTAATGAGTGGCGCTACTTCTGTTTCTCCTTTATTGGACTGAAAAGATGCATACACTCCAACAAAACTCATAGTTTGAAAATCATCATACCCATATTGGTCCAATAATTGTTCAACCGTACCTTCCTCAAAGACTTCATGGGTAGAAATACCTTTTTCTATGTATGAAAATGAGTGTGCGCCCCCATCCCGCCACATATCTTGCATGCTAGAAAAATATAAGAACACCGTACCTGTTGCCGTAACTACAAATGTCGTTGCCATAGAAAGCATAAAGAAAAAGCGACCATTTTCCTTCATTCGATGTGACAATTGATTCACTATAAATAAATACGGATATGTATACATAATCTTTTTATTTCGTTTAATCATTTCTAACAATTGGATTGTACCGTGTGTAAAAGAAAAGTACGTTCCCAAAAAGACAAGTATAGACACAGGAAAGAAATATAACGCTATCGTTGGCATCGTCGCTTGCAACGCTAACGCATATCCTATCCCTAAACAAATAAAACCGAATATACAAAGCCACATTGATGGTTTCTTCTCTTTTTTATCAGTTCGAAATTCTTTCAATAACCGAATGATTTTTATATTCCATATACGTAAAGCACTTATAAAAGATAACAGAATAAAAACAACCATATATGTAATAAACGTTACCCCAATCGCTTTCACGTCAAATATGACAGGGAGTTCTTTTGGAAGACGCATTAGCATGCTAAACACCATAAAAAAGAGTTTCAAAAAGATCATGCCAATCCCTATACCGAAAATATTAGCAAATACCCCGATCAACATTTGCTCGGTCATAATCACTCCTATTACGTTTGATTTCGTTGCTCCCATTAACATATATAATCCTAACTCTTTCTTACGTGCCTCTATAAAAATAGAAGTAGAATACAAAATAAATATGACGAAAAAAGAAATGATTATAACATTACATATGATAAATCCCCAGCGTACATTTTGATACCACATCGTCTCTTGCATATACGGATGTACAATAACAGACATGTATGCAAAAGACGCAAATATTGCAAAACAACTACTTAAGAAAAACACTTTGTAATTACGCCAATTTCCTTTTATATTTTGCAGCGCTAGTTGCCGAATGTTCATCTATCGTCCCCCTATAACTTACTACATAGCCAAAAAGCTAGAGGTTTCCCTAGCTTTGCACGTGTTTCAAATATCCCCTTTGCGCGATCATAAAGTAAATCGCAGAAGCTACAACGTATGCCCCAATTACAATCGCACCCGATTTCCATAAATCGATATAAAGCATTTTCCCTAACGTATGAAGAGCAAATCCACTATGAATTGCACCGATTACAATTGGGATAAAGAAGATAACACCCATTTGTCGAATTGCAATTTTTCGAATTTCTTTATCTGTCATACCGATTCTCTTTAACGATTTAAATTGAATACGATCTTGCTCTTTATCATTAAACCACTTAAAGTATGTCATACTACAAGCGAAGAAGAAGAACAGTACCGCTACAAAGAAACCGATGAACATCGTAATTGCTCCTGATTCCCTTATATTTTTATAAGTGAGCACCGAGTTGTTTAATTCCGCTTGCTTATCTGGTGCAATTTCCTTTTTCAAATCTAACACAAGATCTTCGGTACTTTTCCAATCTTCTATATAATAACCGTAATATTTCGTCTTTTCTTCATCTGGTACGAGCTTTGCGTATTTCTCAAAATCTTGATCATTCACAATGAGATATTCACTATCATTAAAAACAGAAAATGAAGTTGGCTCATTTAATTGAACAGACTGCATTTGTCCGTTCATTTTAAATTCATATGGTTTCGTAAGATCCACCTTCATCATATCTTTCGCCATATCCATTATGACCATCGTTGCACTACCTGGTGCATTATGAACTTCTCTAACTTGCTCTCTCTTTTGTTTACGCACTTCAGCGTTATATTCTTTTTCTGAAACAATCGCCATTGGTACTTCATGTTCACCGTTAAACATCGTGATTTTTTGAGTTCCAGGGAGTTTTACGTACGTTACTTCTCGCGCTTCTTCAAATCCGTGTTTTTTTATTAATTCTTTTGTTTTTCCTTCTTTTATGACATTATGCGTATTTATTCCTTTTTCCTCATACGAAATAGCATGCGGGGTACTAGTTACTGCCTTATAACTCATATCCTCAAAGAATACGTATAGTGTACCAACTGCTGAAGATACAACGGCCGTAATGATAGAAATTACAAATAGAAAACGAGCATTATCTTTCATTTTATAAATCAGATTGCTAAGTACGAACATATTTGGATATGTATAAAAAGATTTTTTTCGTTTTTGTAACGCCTTTAATACGACTGTACTGCCTTGTGTAAACAGTAAATACGTTCCGCCTATCGTCAGCCCTACAATCGGTAAAAATAGAATGATAAAATTCATAAATGTCACTTGGAAACTAAGTACATATGCAACAATAATACATCCTATCCCCGCTATACATAACCATGTAAATGCAAAAGGTTCTACTTTTTGTTTTCTTGCTTCTCTTAATAAATCAATAATTTGCAAGCGTCCTACTGCCCACACGCTAAACAATGATAGGATTAAAAATAGAATAAAGTATACACCCGCTGTAATCAAAACTGCTTTACTATTCCATACGAGTGGAAGTGTTTTATCTATTTTCAATATTACACTTAATGCTTGGAAAAATAATTTTGAACAAAGCATACCAAGCCCAATACCTACTACAATTGCAATACTACCTAACATAAGCTGCTCTAATATAATCATTCGTCCAAGTTGAGATTTTGTTCCGCCTATTAATGTTAGTAGACCAAACTCTTTTTTCCTTGCTCGTAAAAATGTTGAATTTGCATATAAAATAAAGAGTGCTGAGAAGATGACTACAATATAATTCATCGATTCTAATCCTTTTGAAATCATCTCCCTCATACTAATATTACCGCTTACGACATCTGGATGATAAATAAAGGAAGCATACATGAAAAATACGACTATCGATAAGCAACTACTTATAAGAAACGCTTTATAATTACGCCAATTTCCTTTTACGTTATTAAGCGCGAGCTGGCGAAAGTTCATGATATTCTCCTCCTAGCATCGCAAGTACGTCCAGAATTTCTTGGAAAAATGCTTGTTTCGTTCTTCCTTTATGTATTTCTGAGAAAATTTCTCCGTCGCGAATGAATAGAATACGTTCGCAATAACTCGCCGCTACTGGATCATGCGTTACCATTGCAATTGTTACTTTCTTTTGTTCATGTAAGTCTTGCAACGCGCTCATTAATGATTTTGCTGACTTCGAATCTAAGTTTCCAGTTGGTTCATCCGCTAAAATTAACGTAGGCTCATGAATAATTGCTCTCGCTGCTGCTGCACGTTGTTGTTGTCCACCTGATACTTCATATACTTTTTTATTTAAAATTTCTTCGATATTTAAAAACTTTGCAATCTCAAGCACCTTTGCATCGATTTCATTTACAGATTTCTTCGCCATGACAAGTGGTAAAATGATATTTTCTTTAATCGATAACGTATCAAGTAAGTTAAAATCTTGGAAAATGAACCCTAAATGTGTACGGCGAAACTCCGCTAATTTTGCAGCACGCATTTGATTAATTTCTTCGCCATTTACAAGCACATGACCGGAAGTTTGCTTATCAATTGTTGCTAATAAATTTAAAAGCGTTGTTTTCCCGCTTCCTGAAGGACCCATAATCCCTACAAATTCGCCTTCTTCTATTTTAAAATTTATATCATTTAAAGCAGTCGTCGCTACTGAACCTTTTGATTGGTACACCTTCGTTAATCCTTTTACTTCAAGAACACTCATTTCTAATCCCCCTATGTGTTTTCTTCTTACATTTACTATAAGAAAAATAAGAAATAGAAACGAGTGATTTCCCTTACAAAACGTTTTGTTATCTTACAGTTTTGTCATTTTTCTCATTAATGTATGATATTCTTCATCTTTTGCAAATTGGAACGTGAATGTTGTCCCTTCCCCTTCAGCCGATTGCACATAAATACCGTGATGTAAATTATCACAAATTTCCTTCGTAATATATAAACCCATCCCAGTCGCTTCTCTCGTTTTACGGCCATTTATTCCTGTAAAGAACGGATCAAATACTCGCTTTACATCTTGCTCTGGGATACCAATTCCATTGTCCTTAATATGTAATAACACCTTTTGGTCTTTCTCTTCAATTTGAAATTGAATTTCCTTTTTCTCTGCTTCTGAAATTTTCGTATACTTAATTGCATTTACAACAATTTGCCCTATAGCAATACTGAGCCATTTTCTATCAGATGCAACCATACAAGTATCTTCATCAAACATTACTTTCGGAAATACAGACGATTGAATGAACGACTTTCTATTTTCATTAATAATGCCTCGAATAATATCTACCACATTTACTACTTCTACTTTATAATCTTTCGCAAACTGCTCTAACCTTGCCATATGTAACGCTAAATCTAAACCATTTAGTATACGGTTATTTTCTTCACGAATACTTTCAACTGTTGCTCTTGCTTCACGATGCTCTTTACCAAACTTCTGTAACAGTAATTCTATAACCGATACTGGTGTTTTCATTTGATGAATCCACTGGTTCATAAATATCATTTGCTGTTGTTCTTTCGCATGTTGTTTATGAATTTCATTCATATATTGCTGTCTTAATAGCGTAAACGATTCAACGACCATCTCTTGCTCTGACGTATAAGAAGTATCAATAAGTAAAGAATCGTGTAATGTATTTCCGCCAGTAACATACTTTTCAATCCTATTTAAAAACACACTCCGTTTTCGATAATCGTAAATGAGGTATACAGCAAATACAACTGTCCCTAATAAAAGTCCATATAACCACGTACTCCAATCAATGGATCGTTTTTCTAAAAGACTTTGCAACTGCAGTACAAGCCCAAATAAACAAAGGCTAACAATATAAGAAAGAAGTAAAGAAAAGCGGTCCATGAGGTAATTTTTAACCTTCATGCCCTTCGCCCCACTCTGTAAGAAGCGCATAACCATATCCACGTTTCGTTACAATCGCATTCTCAATGCCTAGCTCCTCTAGTTTCTTCCTTACGCGTTTTACATTAACGGTTAATGTATTATCATCAACAAAAGCTACCTCATCCCACAGGGCTTCTAACAGTTCTTCGCGCGTTACATATTGATTTGCTTGTTTCATTAAACACTCTAATAAGTAAAATTCATTTTTTGTCAGCTCCGTTTGTTGCCCCTGCCACTCAACAATGTGTTGTGACGGGAATAACAACAGTCCATTTACACCTAAACAATCACTCTCAGCAACAGAGGCATACTCACCATACCCACGGCGAAGTGCGCTTTTCACCTTTGCCATTACGATATCTAAATGGAAAGGCTTCGTAATGTAATCATCACCGCCATTTTCAATTGCCATTACTTGATCCATTTCCCCTGTTCTTGCAGAAACAAAAATAATCGGCGCATTCGATACAGTACGAATTTGACGACACCAATAAAACCCATCAAAGTATGGTAAATTAATATCCAGTAATACGAGATGCGGATTTATTTTGACGAACTCATCTTTTATATGACGTAAATCACTTGCTCTAAATGATTGATACCCATACCTTTCTAAATGCTCCTCTAATATTCCCGCTATTTTTTCATCGTCTTCTACAATTAATATTTTATACATGTTCGTTTTCTCCCCATAAAAAAATTCTTCCAACACCACTCCTTGTTCTATTATAAATTGAAAATTTAATTAGTGGGTATTTTTTCCTATACGAATCAGACATTTACATAAAAAAAAGACTGCCATATTTCGGCAGTCTTAGTCGATAAATTCAAATTCATATTCAAGAATTTTTACAATATCTCCATCTTTTGCACCGCGTGCACGAAGCGCTTCATCAATACCCATTCCGCGCATTTGGCGAGCGAAACGACGTATAGATTCATCACGTGAGAAGTCTGTCATTTTGAATGTCTTCTCAATATCGTAACCAGAAATAACAAATGTGCCGTCACTTTCACGTGTAATTTCAAATTTAAGGCTTTCAGCATCAAATTTGTACATTACACTTGCTTCAGACTCTTCGACAGCATCGTACATTGGGAATTCTGGTGTTGTTTCTAATAAGTTCGCTACTTCAAATAATAAGTCACGAACACCTTGTTTTGTTACAGCTGAGATTGGGAAGATTTTTACTTCGTCTCCCACTTTCTCTTTAAATGCTTGTAAGTTTTCTTCTGCATCTGGCATATCCATTTTGTTTGCAACAACAACTTGTGGACGCTCTGTTAAACGCATATTGTATTCTTTTAATTCATTATTGATTGTTACGTAATCTTCATATGGTTCACGGCCTTCTAAACCAGACATATCAATAACGTGTACGATTACACGTGTACGCTCAATATGACGTAAGAATTGGTGTCCAAGTCCGACGCCGGCATGTGCACCTTCAATTAGTCCAGGAAGGTCAGCCATAACGAAGCTGCGGTTATCACCCGTTTCAACAACACCAAGATTTGGAACGATTGTTGTAAAGTGATACTCTGCAATTTTCGGACGCGCTGATGATACAACAGATAATAATGTAGATTTACCTACACTTGGGAATCCAACAAGTCCAACATCCGCTAGCACTTTAAGTTCTAGAATGACATCACGTTCTTGACCTGGTTCCCCGTTCTCAGCGATTTCAGGCGCTGGATTCGTTGCTGTTGCGAAACGTGAGTTACCACGGCCACCGCGGCCACCTCTTGCGATTACAGCTGTTTGCTCATGCGTTACTAAATCGGCAAGAATTTGTCCTGTTTTTTCATCTTTTACTATTGTTCCTGGTGGAACCTTTACGATTAAATCTTCAGATTTACGACCGTGCTGACCTTTACTCATTCCGTGCTGACCACGATCAGCTTTGAAATGACGTTGGTAGCGGAAGTCCATTAATGTACGTAAGCCTTCCTCAACAACGAAAACAACATCTGCACCTTTACCACCGTCGCCACCTGCTGGGCCACCTTTAGGTACATATTTCTCACGACGATACGCAACCATTCCGTTACCACCGTCGCCGCCTTTTACATATATCTTGACCTGATCTACAAACATTATTTCACCACACTTTTTTCAATTGGTTGTAATATAACTGAGACTTCTTCGTCTCGTACTGTATAAGAAATGGAATACCATTTATTGTTTTGGGTCGCAAGCCAATTCTGTAGTTCTTCTACACTCGTTAGCTTACCACGAAAATCAAAAAAGAAACGAGCATTCTCCGCGTCACATTCAATTGTGATACAAACATAATTTTCAACATATACGTCTAAACTATGCTGAAGCATTGAGAAAAATTGATTCGTCCATGTACATACAGTCTCATCTAAGTGAGATAAGTTATGTAATTTCCCTAATACTTCGTACTCCAATAAGCACGGCTGCTGTTTCCAATTATATGTTAAAATCCACTCTGAAAATAAAGGCATTGATAGCCCTATCAGATTGGATTCTTGTCTCGCTTCTTGGACAAAACGATCGATGAGACTATGAATCTCTTCCACTTTTCCAAGGGAAAGGTTTCCTTTCACCATCTGCATACGATTGAGCCAATCATGTCTTGAATGACGCAATGCATCTATAATTGTCCATTTTTCATTCATTTAGATACCCCTTAATATAGAAAAACTCTAACCTGCACTCAGGTTAGAGTTTTCCGTGAGTTCTTATGCTTCTTGAGCAACAGGATATACGCTCACTTGTTTGCGGTCACGGCCAAGACGCTCAAAGCGTACTACGCCGTCAACTTTCGCGTATAAAGTGTCATCGCCACCACGACCAACGTTAACACCTGGATAAATTTTTGTACCGCGTTGACGGTAAAGAATTGAACCACCTGAAACCGTTTGACCATCTGCGCGTTTAGCACCAAGACGTTTTGACTGAGAGTCACGACCGTTCTTTGTACTACCTACACCTTTCTTAGATGCGAAAAACTGAAGATCTAATCTTAACATACGTTACACCTCCTGCACTTTTTCTATTAAACGGATATACTTTCCGTAATCAAGTTCGATCGTCTTAAGCGAAACAACCAATCCTTCTAAAAGCGTTTGTGCTTTTTCTGCTGCATGAACGTCTAAATCATTAGGCAATTCATACGTTAAGAATCCGCCATCACTTCCGAGTTCAATAGTTGCCTGCACATTACAAAGTTCTTCCACTGCATTTATAGAACCAAACACAACCGCTGTAGTTCCAGCACAGACAAGGTCTTGTCCATGTGGCGCATAATTGGCATGTCCAGTCATTTTAAATGATTGGATACTTCCTAATTTCGTGCGACTTATCGTAATTTTAATCATGTTAACCTGGATTAAGCGTTGATAGCTTCAACAACTAGCTTAGTGTAAGGTTGACGATGACCTTGTTTCTTACGATTGTTCTTTTTCGCTTTGTATTTGAAAACGATGATTTTCTTAGCGCGACCTTGTTTTTCAACTTTCGCAGTAACTGTTGCACCTTCTACAACTGGGCTACCAACTTTAACGTTTTCGCCACCAACGAAAAGAACTTTGTCAAAAGTAACAGTTTCACCAGCTTCAACATCTAATTTTTCAATGTAGATTGCTTGACCAGCTTCAACTTTAATTTGTTTTCCACCTGTTTCGATAATTGCGTACATACTTGCACCTCCTCTTAATTACTAAGACTCGCCAAAAACGAGGTAGACATAAATGTCTTTAGGGAACCTGTTTTGTGCGGTTGTAGCATATAGCCGTTTAGGTGCTATAAACTATAACATAAAGATGTTATCATGAATCATAGACGGTTGTCAATAAATGTTCTGCTAACTATTTTTTCCGTTCTACAATTTCTTTTTTGCTTCCAAAACGGATAATGGCGTACTTTTCGATCATATCATCTTTGAAATAAATTTCAAATGGAATATTTTTTTGTAATTCTTTTTGCAAAAATTGTTTTTGTAATTCTTTAGGTGCAGCGATTAATACTGCCTCATCCTCTATATCGCCATATGTAATTAGCTCTCTCTCTAACTCGTACGCAATTGTTTCATATGACATTACATATCCCGTTGCTTTGCACGGTACACACTCTTCTAGCAATACGTCGCGTAAAGAATGTTTCTTACGTTTACGTGTCATCTCCAAAATCCCTAACTCTGTAAAACCGAGCACCCTTGTATATGTGCGATCATTTTGCATAGCAGCCATGAGACATTCTCTTACCTTTTCTTTATCTTCTCTTCTTTTCATATTAATAAAATCAATTAATATCATACCACCGATATCACGCAATCTTAATTGACGTGCAATCTCTTCAGCTGCCGCCTCATTTGTACGAAGAACTGTATCTTGTAAATTTTGTTTTCCAGTAAACTTGCCCGTATTCACATCAATTACAGTCATCGTCTCCATTTGTTCCACAATTAAATAAGCACCATTCGGGAGCCACACAATTTTTTGAAGTGCTTTCTCAATCTCACGCTCTATTCCAAAATGGTTAAACATTGAAGATTTTTCATTATAAAAAGATACTTTTTCTTTTCCTACTTTTTCTTCTAATTCTTTCACTATACTTCTTGTATCTACAACTACTTTTTCAATCGTTTCAATTGGATTTTCTTGAAATACACGATCTAAAAAGGTGGCCGGTCGATGAAGTAACAACGGTGCCTTTCCCTGGCCCTCTTTTCTTTTTAACTCTTCATATAACTGCTGTAACCTTTGCATTTCAGCTTGTATTTCTTCAATTTCTCCTTTTTCAGAAGCAGAGCGGAAAATGTACCCTCCTGTCCCTTCTACCTCAATTTGGAGTAGCTGTTGCCTTCTTTTATTATTTTTTATCTTTCGAGAAACTGCACGCATTTCATCATATGGCATATAAACGACATATTTCCCGGTAAATTCTATGTTTGCTGTCAATTTCGGCCCTTTCGTATCAATCGCCTCTTTCACAACTTGTACGAGTACCGCTTGCCCTTCATGTATACGATAGGAAGATGGTACATCATCATATGAAAGGTACGCATGTTTTTCTAAACCGATGTTTACAAATGCTGCGTTCATTCCAGCGATTGTTCTTACGATACGTCCGGCATAAATATGCCCAACAATCTCTTGTTCTTCATTTCGTTTCCATAAAAACTCAACAATTTTTTTCTTCTCTTCAATTGCAACGCGTTTTTCCGATCCTGCGTAGTTCATATATAACGTTTTCAAAATTCTTTCCTCACTTTATAATCTTCTTTGCTTTTACAATAATAAAAGGTTAGTGCTATCGTCAACACTAACCGATTAATTCTTCAACCGATGAAGTTGTTCGTTTTTCAGTAAAATACGCATAGAGTAATTCATTTTCATCCAATGTGTAATGTTCTTTATATTTTCCATGGACGATAATAGAGTGCTTATACCCTCTACGAAATTTTGTGAAGATCGTATATAAACGATCTTCTGATTGCACTTCAATAGGTGCAATCTTTTCAATTCCTCTTTTGTTCCCATAATAACGTTCTAATAAAAAACGCATAAAGGCATACTGTTTTTGTTTCCACTCTTGATATAACGACACCGCTAAAAATATGAGTAGTACCCACATCATAATATTGTTACTATTCCAAAGTAACTGCCATATTAGTATTACACTAAAAAAAACACATGATAATTTCATCATCTTTTCATGTGCTTGTAAATAAGGAAAACGATATGATAATACGTTAAACAATACTTTCCCGCCATCAAGCGGCCAAATAGGCAGTAAATTAAATGCTAAAATAATTATATTATTCCACATAAAGAAATAATATAAATCCGCACCAAGCCAACCAGCTTCAAACACTATATAACCTACCGCCATCATCCAAATATGTTGTATAGGTCCTGCAATTACGACAACGAGTTCCTCTTTCAATGACTTATTCCCATGTTCCTCAAGCTCAGCCACACCACCAAACGGTAAAAGTTGAATCTTTTTAATACGCCAATTGTAGTGTGCCGCCGCAAAGGCATGCCCAAGTTCATGGATAAGAACGATACAAAATAACAGTAGTAACTCTTTAAAACGTGCTGTAAAAATACCAATGGCAATAATAACCCAAAACAACGGATGCACTGAAATCTTCGTTAAAACTTCTCTATATTTAATCAAATGAAATCACCTGAATCGGGTCAATAAATTTTTCATTCTTTTTTATCGCGAAATAAAACTTACCATTTTTATTATCTGCATCATTATTCACCGTTCCAATTTTTTGTTTCTTTGAAACGTAATCATATAATTTCACTGACATGTCATTTAAATTCGCATACCACGATTCCGTTCCATCTGCATGCTGAATTTGAACTGTATTACCAAGTTCCTCTTTCTTTCCTGCAAAAACAACTAGCCCTTCATTCACTGACTCAACAGTTGCATTTGTAGCTGTTTGAACAAATACACCTTGGCCATTTTTTTGAAACCCTTGCATTACCTTTCCGGAAGCAGGAATTGCATAATCTTTTTGCTGAATGGTTCCTTCTTTTTTCTCAGTAGGTGAATAAAATACGAGCGGTTTTCCAAACTGCTTTTCGTACCATTTCGCTACAGTAGCAAACTGAAATTCTTCTTTCATCACTTTCTCTGTAACAGCTTTAGCACTATCGAAAGAAGAGGGTGCATTCTTATATAAAATAGCGACAGAAAGAACTAATATTGCTGATAACAAAACTTTGAAGAAAAATACTTCTTTTCGAAATAAAGGATGAATTTCTTTTTCTCCATCTTCAATAAATACTGTTTCACTATCAAAATTCCCTCCAGCAAAATATTGCTCTTCCTCCATCCTTTCTTGCTCTGCCTTCCTTTTCGCAATCCGTTTTTTAATTTCTTCTACACGTTTATTCTTCATACTGTCTCCTTTCTTTCTTTAAGCTAATTAAAATAGAAACAGTTGTATACAGTTTGTACATATGTATGAGCTAAGAAAGAAAGATATTCGTGTGAAGAAAAAAGAAAGCACTTCGCATATGCGCGAAGTGCTTTTAACGGATTCCAAAGAAGTTTTTCATCTTTGTAAATACCGATACCTTTTCTTGTTCAAACGCTTGCAATGGTACATTCTCACCCAACAAGCGTCTTGCAATATTACGATAAGCTAACGCTGCTTTTCCGCTCGGTTGCAACGCTACAGGTTCACCTGTATTTGTAGCACGAATAACTTCATCATCATCCTCGACAACACCAAGAAGCTCGATTGACAATGTACGTACGATTTCATCAACATCTAACATATCCTGCTCATGAAGCATATGACTACGCACACGATTAATAACAAGTTTTGGTGGTTCAATATCCTCTTTTTCTAAAAGCCCGATAATACGATCTGCATCACGCATTGAGGATACTTCTGGCGTCGTAACAACGATTGCTTTATCCGCACCAGCTACCGCGTTTTTAAATCCCTGCTCAATCCCCGCAGGACAATCAATTAATATGTAATCATAATCTTGTCGTAATACTTGTATTAATTCATCCATTTGTTCAGGTGTTACCGCTGATTTATCACTCGTTTGTGCTGCAGGTAATAAATAAAGATCATCAAAACGCTTATCTTTAATAAGCGCCTGAGGTAAACGGCAACGCCCTTCAACGACATCAACAAGATCAAATACAATACGATTTTCCAGCCCCATTACTACGTCTAAGTTTCGAAGACCGATATCTGTGTCAATTAAGCACACTTTCTTTCCAGATAACGCTAGGGCTGTACCAATGTTCGCAGACGTTGTAGTTTTACCTACTCCGCCTTTTCCAGATGTAATTACTATTGCCTCTCCCACAGCTATACAATTCCCCTTTCTAACTTTGTTAAATTAGGTCTAAGATGAGTGAGAAGTTGCAGTCGATCGACAACAATGTGATTGTTCTCATTAATATACGCACATTCTGCCGCCTCCGCTCCGTCTTCTTTCTCTTCCGGAGCCCGCATTGCCACATCACTAATTCGAAGTTGCATCGGGTTCATATCAGATGCAGCGATTACAGCATCCGAATCCCCATAATACCCAGCATGTGCAATTCCTCTTAATGATCCTACGACAAAAATATTCCCCCCAGCGATAACCGTTCCGCCTGGATTAACATCTCCAATTAACAATAAATTTCCTTTTACATGTAAAACTTGTCCAGAGCGAACAATTTTGGAAATAGGGACAATTTCTGTTTCTTCTTTCCAAGCTATTGCTTCTGCTTTCGTTATAACATCACTTTCAATTGAATCCACAACAAGATTCTTTTTATTACGAATTAACGTACGAATCTCTTCTTGTTGGACTTCTGTTAAATAACGATTTCCCACTTTCACATGCACTTCAATTAAAGAGCGCCCATCACCATCATAGTAATGTGTAGAAAGCTTTTCATCCAATTCCTCTAGTAATTCAGAGAATGAACAACAATCATCTAAATGAAGCGTTATTCCGTCTTTTGTCCCTTTTATTGTTACATTTTGTTGCTTTTTTTCTTCCACTAAAGTTCACCCCACCGATTCAATTCGACATAAAATTAGAAAATCCTTTTTTCTTTTTCTTCCATCGCTTTTGAAAGACGCACTAAATATCGTCTCAGTGGGAAACAAACTATCAATAAGAAAATTGCATTTAGCAATACAGTAGACAGGAGACGATCTGTGAAAAAGACATACGCTGACATATGAGTACGTCCTAACAAAGTTAAAAATCCATACACATAATACTCTAGTGCTACAATACCAGCTAGTACAATAGAAGCAACAATAAATAAATTTGATTGTAATACCTTCATCACACTATAAACTAAATAAGCTAAAATCGGATACGCAAAAATATATATACCGACAAGTTCTGTGTATACGGTATCAAATAAGAAACCAAATAAGAGTCCGTAATAAATCCCTTGGACCGGACTATAGTACACAGTAATAAAACATAACACAATTATAAAGAAATGAGGTGCTGCTATACTGTCTTTCCAAAAAACCTCTGTTGGAACGATAGTTGCAAACATATTTTCAAATAGAAAAACAAAAAGGAGCAAAAGAGGAAGAGCTGCTCTTTTTAAAATCTTCATCATCTCTTCTCCCCCTCCTATTCTAATGGCGCTGAAGGCGTTGCACGTTTAGCAACCACAATATGCTCTACGTCATTCAAGTCAGCGGCCGGTTTTACATAAGCTGTTTGTGTTAAGCCGTATGGATCTGGCTGCACATCAACGATTGTCCCAATTACAAGACCTTTCGGGAAAATATCACCAAGTCCAGATGTTACAACTAATTGATCTTTCGCTACCTTAGCATCAGAGCCAATCTTTGTGAAAAGAAGTAAGTGCTTTTCTTTGTCGTAACCTTCAATCAATCCGAAGATTTTCTCATCACCTTGTACGATAGCAGAAACACGATTTGTTCGGCTCATAGAGCTTAGCAATTCTACTGATGATGTAAACTGAGATACACTTTTCACTCGTCCAACTAGACCTTGTGAAGTTACTACAGCCATATCTTTTTTAATTCCTTGCTGTGCTCCTTTATCAATTCCGATTAAATCGTACCATTTATCTGGATTACGAGAAACAACAGTAGCTGGAATTTCAGTATATTGGCTATTTAACTCTTTTTTACCCGTTAACTCTTGTAACTTCTTGTTATCATCTTCTAATTGTTTTACTTTCCCTGATAAACCTGCATAATTATCTAATTTTGCTTTTAATTCTTTATTCTCTTCATACGTGCGCTTTACATCCTCTACATTTTCGAAGAATCCAGCTACGTATTTCGCTGGCTTTTGGAATACACGTTCTACAACACCGACAGTGTCTTTAACAAACTGCTCTGGCCATGTTAAACTGTTCCGTTCTTTCAATGAGATTCCAATCAATGCCACGAGAAGAATAATACTAACTAACAAAACAATTAATCTTTTGTTTAAGAAAAACTGTGGCACGTTCACACCCTCTTAATTTCATTGATTTTTATTTTGCAATATTATCGAGCAGCAGTTTTGAAAAGATCGATATTGTCTAATGCTTTACCCGTTCCAATTGCTACGCAATCTAATGGGTCTTCTGCAACAAGAACTGGCATATTTGTCTCTTCACTAATCACTTTATCTAAGTTACGTAGTAATGCTCCGCCACCTGTTAATACGATACCACGGTCCATAATGTCTGCCGCTAATTCAGGTGGAGTTTTCTCTAACGTATTTTTAACAGATTCTACAATTGCATCTACTGTATCTTTTAATGCATCTGCGATTTCTTCTGGCTGAATTAGTACTGTTTTTGGTAAACCACTTACTAAATCACGACCGCGAATTTCCATAGGCTCGATACCTTCTGGCTCGCCTGCAGAACCGATTTCTAATTTTAATGCTTCAGCTGTTCTTTCACCAATCATTAAGTTGTAGCTTTTCTTAATGTACTGAATGATTGAATCATCCATATCATCACCAGCAACACGAACTGATTGACTTGTTACAATACCACCTAAAGAAATGATTGCAACTTCTGTTGTACCACCACCGATATCAACAACCATACTACCAGTTGGTTCCCAAACAGGTAAGTTTGCACCAATTGCTGCTGCAAATGGTTCTTCAATCGGATAAGCATCACGAGCACCCGCTTGACGAGTCGCATCGATTACTGCACGTCTTTCTACAGCTGTAATACCAGACGGTACACATACCATTACGTATGGTTTACGTGAGAAGAATCCATTTGATTTTTGAGCTTGTTGAATGTAATATTTCATCATTGTTGCTGTCGTTTCGTAATCAGCAATTACACCGTCTTTCATCGGGCGAAGTGCCACAACGTTTCCTGGTGTACGACCAATCATTTGTTTTGCATCGCTACCTACAGCAACGATTTGTTTCGTATCAGTTTGTAATGCTACTACTGAAGGTTCACGTAAAACTACACCTTTTCCTTTTACATATACAAGCGTGTTCGCAGTTCCTAAATCTATTCCAAGATCGCGAGTAAAGCCACCAAATCCAAACATATTATTTATCTTCCTTTCTTGTTTTCACGGACTCATTTTTTCTTACTTTATATTATAAAAACAGTACGTTTTTTATATCTTTATCCTTCTTGTAGATAAATTTCTACAAAAAACTCATAAATCACATTATAAAACAAAATAAGTAAAAAGCATAGTCTTAAATATGACCTTTTTCCTTTAAACTCACGAATTTATGGTCACCTATTATAATATGGTCAAGCACTTCAATTCCGATAATCTGGCCACATTCTACTAAGCGTTTTGTTACTTCAATATCCTCTCGGCTCGGCGTGGGATCTCCTGAAGGGTGGTTATGAAGACATATGATAGAGGCTGCTGCACGGCGGAACGCTTCTTTAAAAACTTCCCTTGGATGTACAATTGATGTGTTTAAACTTCCAATGAAAATCGTTTGCCTATGTATAACTTGATTCTTTGTGTTCAAATATAAACATACAAAATGCTCCTGCTGCAGGAAGCGCATTTCTTCCATCATATATCTCGCACAATCTTCTGGGCTTCGAATGCTGTATCTATTTTGATATTCTAAACGTACCATTCTTCTACCAAGTTCAAAAGCAGCTATAAGCTGGGCTGCCTTTGCAATCCCAACACCATGTATACTGACAAGCTCTTCTAACGTTGCATCTTTCAACATACGTAAACCATCAAAGTGATGTAAAATTTTATCTGATAACTTTAAAACTGTTTCTTCTTTAGAACCTGTTCTGAGTAACACCGCAAGAAGCTCCCGATTCGATAAACTTCCTGCTCCTTCTAACAATAAACGCTCTCGTGGCTGTTCTTCTTTGACAACATCACGAATACCGTTCATTTCTCCACCCCTTTTATTTGTTCTCTCAAAGAAAATCCCATGCAATTTTACGCATGGGTTACATCAATATTGAATTGTTTTAATTCCCGAACAAGACGTGAAATCGGTAAACCAACTACACTATAATAGTCTCCTTGAATATGTTGAACAAAAATAGATCCTTTACCTTGAATTCCATAACTTCCTGCTTTATCAAGAGGCTCTTTTGATGCAACGTATGCGTCAATTTCCTCTTCTGTTAATTCCCAAAACGTAACTTCTGTACGCTCGTAAAAAGTGATTGTTTTGTCTTTTGTTATAATTGCAACCCCAGTATACACTTCATGTGTTTTCCCTGATAATAATTGCAACATTTCTTTCGCCTCAGCTTCATTAGAAGGCTTTCCAAGAATACGCGATTCATATGTAACAATTGTGTCTGCACCTAACACAATATGATCACTGTTATTTTCCGCTACCGCAGATGCTTTTTGCAGGGCAAGGGACATTACAATATCAGAAGGTGATGAGTACGCACCAATCGTTTCTTCTACTTCACTTACAATGATTTTAAATGGTACATCCGCTAACTCAAGCAGTTCCTTCCTGCGAGGCGAACCTGATGCTAAAATAATTTTTCTCATATTTTCTCCTTCCTTTCTCACATGAAGCAGAATCATTTATATCAATCGTATCAAAGGAATAGTTTGCCCACAAATAAAAGAAATATTATTTTCCCTAAACAAAATAATACTTTTTTACTAAAATACGATTATATTCCTGCCGTAGAGAAAGCACTTTTCTCTAAATTCAAAAGAAAAGAAAGAAGTACCTATACTTCTTCCTTCGTCATTTCATTATCCTATTATTTCACCTTTTGTGAAACAATTTTTTCATATGAAAGTATACCATCAATAATAACTTGATTTAATTTCGTCAAAGATTCCTTATCACCTTTTCCATCCTTCACTGTTTGCACAGCTACTGACGTGTACATATACAATTTCTTCGCTTCTTCCTGCTTCATACTTTTTCCTTCTTTTTCAATTGCTTTCCACTCTTTTTCAATCGCACCTATATCTTTTGTATTATTTTTTCCACTAGATTGTACGCTAGAAGCATATTTTGCTAAATGAGTATATAATGGCTGTACTTTTGTTAAAAATGCTCCAACTTCTTTATCATCTTTAAGTAACGCTTTATCTGTTATATCCCAGTTCTTTTTTAATACAGAGACATTATCATTTTTATACTTCGTCATTAATTGGTTGATATCTTGTTCATCGCTAGCAATACCAACAACTAATGCATACTTATCACCACTCGGTTTTAAAGCTGCTACGCCTCCATTACCTTTCCATTCTTCAAGAGCGGCCTGTCCCTTTTCTTCGGAAGAATAAATCCCTCCTTGAACAAAAAATAATTTCATTGGATCTAATGACGTTCCTGTCTGCGCTTTTTGTTTTTCCTCTTTTTGTGCTGGTGTTTGTTCTGACGTTCCACCCACCTTTGATTCTTCATTTTGCACCTGCTTCGAAGCTGTTACTTCACTTCCCCCTGTCGCTCCTTGCCCTTTAAGTAACTGTAGCATTCCCATCCCAAAAGCCGTACCAATAACAATCGCAGTTGCAACGATTGCAATTAACGTATTGCTCCACTTCTTTCGTTTTTTTTCCGTAGACGCTAATTTCGCTTTTTGAAACGGAACAACATTTTTCGGTCTTTCACTTTCTACTACCATCCATTCAAATTCATCTTTCTTCTTCTCCTCATACTTCGCTTCTGTTCCATTCACTTTCACTGAGATCGTTCGTGATTGCTTGTCCATACACTCACACCTCACCTCTTATCGTTGTCCGCATCATATCATATTCCTTTCACAAAAAAACGAGATATTTGTCAGAGGAATTCGCCAAATAACCCTATATATTTATCTTAAATGTATGCATTTGACTTCATTTGTAGAACAAAAAAACTAGATAGCAAAGACTATCTAGTTTTTCTCGCGAATATATTTTCGAACTTCCGAAATGAAATAAAGAGAACCTGTTATGATAAAAACATCATTTTCTCCAATCATTTTAACCTTCGTATCAATTGCCTCTTTCCAATTTTCAAAAACTAGTTTTGACTCTTTCTTTGCATACGATGCAAGAGTGTCAGCAGAAATAGCTCGATCAAAGGCGAATGTTGTAAAAATAATTTCATCGGCAATTGTTTCTAATTGACCTACCATATTATGCAACTGTTTATCACCAAGGGCAGTAAATAAAACTATTACATTTTTATCTTTGTAATGTAATTCTACTGTTTTCACAAGACTTTCAATACCTTCTGGATTATGGGCACCATCTATAATAACATCTGGATTACTTTGCAGTTTTTCAAATCGCCCAATCCAATACGCTTCCTGTAATCCAGTTCTTATTTCTTCTTCCTCAATTAAAAATGATAAGTATGTTTTGACATACATGACTGCCATAAGTGCAAGTGCTGCGTTTCCTACTTGGTGACTACCTTTCATTGAGATTCGCACATCTGCAAAAGTGGCGAAAGGACAAGTGAAATCGAACTGTTCTCCATCTTTGCTAGACTGTTTATGTAACGCTGTAAAATGGTTACCTATCTCGTATAAGTTTGCATGATTTTCCTTTGCAACCTTTTGAATGACTTGCAATGCTTCTTCATCTTGTACACCAGTAATAACTGGAACACCAGACTTAATAATTCCCGCCTTCTCATATGCAATTTCTCCTAGTGTATTCCCTAAAATATGCATATGATCGTGGCCGATATTTGTAATAATCGTGAGAACAGGATGAATAACATTCGTAGAATCAAAGCGTCCTCCAAGCCCTGTTTCAAATAAAACAACATCACAGAAATTAACTTTACTGAAATAACAAATTGCCATAACAGTAATAATTTCAAACTCAGTCGCTTCTCCTAAATCCGTCTCATCTAGTTTTTCAACGACTGGCTTTACCATCTTTACAAGTTCAGTAATCTCTTCATCTGCAATTGGTGTTCCGTTCACACTAATACGTTCGTTAAATGTTTCAATATAAGGAGAGGTAAATGTTCCTACCTTATATTTTGCATCTTCTAACATGTAGCGCATATATGTTAACGTTGAACCTTTTCCATTTGTACCAGCAAGATGAACACATTTTATGTGACGCTCTGGATTTCCGAGCTCTTCTAGCATCCATCTCATTCTTTCTAATCCTGGTTTAATACCAAACTTCAATCGGCTATGAATCCACCCTATCGCTTCTTCGTATGTATGTATCACGTATGCTTTCCCCTTTCAAAAGACAACTTTCATACTCCTATTATACGCAAAGAAAAGAGACTCACCAATATAGTGAGTCTCTAAAAAACATTTTACTTTTCAAGATCTGCTAGACGTTGGCGAACTGCTTCACGTTTTTCTAGGTAGTCTTGCTCTTTCGCACGCTCTCCGTCAATAACTGCTGCAGGGGCTTTCGCTACGAAACCTTGGTTTGAAAGTTTCTTCTGTACACGTTCTACTTCTTTGTCAAACTTCTCAAGTTCTTTCTCAAGACGCGCTTTCTCTTCATCAAGATTGATAAGATCAGCTAACGGTAAGAATAACTCTGCACCTGATACGATTGCAGTCATTGCTTTTTCTGGCGCTTGTAAATCCGTTTGAATTGTTAATTCGCTTGGGTTACAGAAACGCTCAATGTAAGAGCTGTTTTTCGTAAGTTGAGCAAGTACAGCCTCATCTTTTGCTTTAATTTGCATTTGAACTTTTTTGCTCATTGGCGTATTAACTTCTGCACGGATGTTACGAACAGAGCGAATGATATCAACTAGAAGGTGCATTTCTGCTGCTGCTTCTTTATCTTGTAAATCTTCGCGAACTGTTGGCCACGCTGCTACTGTAATAGACTCGCCTTCATGCGGTAAATGTTGCCAAATTTTCTCTGTTACGAATGGCATGAATGGGTGTAATAGACGCATTGTTTGGTCTAATACGTAAGCTAAAATAGAACGAGTTGTTTTCTTAGCTGCTTCATCTTCACCGTATAAAGGAAGCTTTGCCATCTCAATGTACCAGTCACAGAAATCGTCCCAAATGAAGTTGTATAATGAACGACCAGCTTCACCGAACTCATATTTATCCATGTTACGTGTTACGCTTTCGATTGTTTCGTTTAAGCGAGTTAAAATCCACTTATCCGCAACTGATTTTTCACCAGTTAAATCGATTTCTTCATACTTCATATCATCCATGTTCATTAATACGAAACGTGATGCATTCCAAATTTTATTAATGAAGTTCCAAGTAGATTCTACTTTCTCCATGCTGAAACGTAAATCTTGACCTGGTGCACTTCCTGTTGATAAGAAATAGCGCATTGCATCTGCACCGTACTTCTCGATAACATCCATTGGATCAATACCGTTACCAAGAGATTTACTCATTTTACGTCCTTGCTCATCACGAACTAACCCGTGAATTAATACATCTTTAAATGGACGCTCGCCTGTAAACTCTAAACCTTGGAAAATCATACGAGATACCCAGAAGAAGATGATGTCATAACCCGTTACTAGTGCATCTGTTGAATAATAACGTTTGAAGTCTGCTGCATCTTCATTTGGCCAACCAAGTGTTGAGAATGGCCATAGCGCTGAACTGAACCACGTATCAAGTACGTCGTTATCTTGATTCCAGTTTTCAAGGTCTGCTGGTGCTTCTGTACCTACGTATACTTCACCAGTTTCTTTATGATACCAAGCTGGAATGCGGTGTCCCCACCATAATTGACGAGAAATACACCAGTCGTGAATGTTCTCCATCCAGCGTAAATATGTGTTTTCGAAACGCTCTGGTACGAACGTTACTTTCTCTTCTTCTTTTTGTTGAAGCGCTACTGCCTTCTCAGCAAGTGGAGCCATTTTTACGAACCATTGTGTTGATAAGTAAGGCTCAACAACTGCACCACTACGCTCACTATGACCTACTGAATGCATATGAGGCTCGATTTCTACTAATACGCCCGCTTCTTGTAAGTCTTTTACTAACGCTTTACGACATTCGAAACGATCCATGCCGTTATACTTACCAGCCTTTTCATTCATCGATCCATCTTCGTTCATTACTAAGATACGTGGTAAGTCATGACGATTACCTACTTCAAAGTCATTCGGGTCATGAGCTGGTGTAATTTTTACAACGCCTGTTCCGAAATCTTTTTCTACGTACTCATCAGCAATAATTGGAATCTCACGGCCTACGATTGGAAGTGTAACTGTTTTTCCGATTAAATGCTTGTAACGATCGTCTTCTGGATGAACCGCTACCGCTGTATCACCAAGCATCGTTTCTGGACGAGTTGTTGCAAGACGAATATGACCAGAACCATCTGTTAATGGGTAGTTCATATGGTAGAATGCACCTTGAACTTCTTTATGAATTACTTCAATATCAGAAAGGGCTGTGCGTGTTGCTGGGTCCCAGTTGATAATATATTCACCACGGTAAATTAAGCCTTTTTCATATAATTGAACGAATACTTTATTAACTGCATCAGATAAACCTTCGTCTAATGTGAAACGTTCACGAGAATAGTCTAGTCCTAAACCAACTTTCCCCCATTGTTGACGAATGTGAGACGCGTATTCTTCTTTCCATTCCCAAGCTTTTTCAAGGAACTTCTCACGGCCAAGATCGTAACGTGAAATACCTTCTTCACGAAGTTTTCCTTCTACTTTCGCTTGTGTTGCGATACCCGCATGGTCCATTCCTGGAAGCCATAATACATCGTATCCTTGCATACGCTTCGTACGAGTTAAAATATCTTGAAGAGTTGTATCCCAAGCATGACCTAAGTGTAACTTACCAGTTACGTTCGGAGGTGGAATTACAATTGTATACGGTTGTTTCTTCTCGTCTCCTGTTGCTTCAAAATATTTGCCTTCTAACCACCACTGATAAAGGCCTTCTTCAACGGACATATGATCATATTTAGTTGGTAAATTCTTTTCCGTGTTTGACATTATTTTCCCTCCTTAAAATAAAAAATGCCCCTCATCCAAAAAAGGACGAGGGACATCGCGGTACCACCTTTATTTACAAACAAATTCAGAATTTGCTTATACTCTTAATTTGATAACGGACAAATCCGTCTTTTCCTAATGAGAACTATTCCGTTCAGAAAAGATGCTCCAGGGCTACCTTCTAACATAACTATCTAGAGAATCTCCCAGCTAATGATTCTCCTCTCTGAAGACGTTTCTTGTTATACTCTTCCCCTTCAAGGCATTTATATGATTGTTAATTATTATATACAATAGTGTAAAAAACGAAACCCTATTCGTCAAGATAAATTTAAGACTACGAACTTTTTGACGCACAAAAAAGATAAGTAGAGGATGCTACTTATCTTTTTATCCGTTCCCTTGCTGGGCAGCTTGTAATTGCGAAAGGAAATATTCTATATTGCTAACGAGCCAATGCGATTGTTGCAAGCTCTTTACTCCAAGAAGTTCATTTTCCTCATTACGACTCTCTCTTCTTTTCTTATAAGACTGGATTTGCCGAATAAATTGTGATGGATACGTCATATACGCAAACATGAGTAGTTGCTCTTCTTTCGTAAAAGGAAAATTTTTTTGGTACATTTGATACCATTCAAACCGATCACTTCGCGCAATTGGATATGTGTTTAACGACCTAGAATAAAACCCTACTATATCTTGCACCGGTGTTGCAAACTTCGATTTTTCTAAACTAATAAAATAGCCGTTCCGTTCATAATCAAATAAAAAATGATTAAGTGATACGTTACCATGCACAAAAGTAATACGTGTTTTTTCTTTTTCTTTCATCGCATCGTTCCACTCATTTAATTGCTTCGTTGCGAACTCACGCGCCCTCATTACATGATGATAATACGTACAATATTGCAATTCAAACGGAGACATATACCACTTCGATTCCGATTCTACAAGAAACTCTTCTAACATCTCACCATCATTTTCCCAACGATCAGATATATTTGTATAATGTTTCTCTAAATCTTCTTCTGTATACGTTTCTTCTTTTACCGTTTTTTGATGCAACGCCCCGAGAGTCTGGAACATTTTATGGTATTGATCATTATCCTCGCCGTTCCCTTCCGCACGTTCTAACCAAGGCATTAAATAATAATTATACGTACCATCATTTAAAATATAATTTCCATCCGTCGCATGGTATATAGGTACATAATTCGAAAAACCTTTCTCCTTCAAATATTGAATATGATGCAGAAAGTTATTCCGCTCTAACTTTCTGCCTTCTATTTTCTTGAGCGCATATGGGCCTTGATTCGTGTAAATTTTCGTTACACTTCCGTGCTCTTCCATATGCTGCGTATCCAATCTATATTGCCTTACAATGGGTTCATAGCGATTTCGTAATTCCATATCCATACGAATAACCCTTTCTATTCAAAACATAGCCTTTAGAAAAATAAGTGAGTGAAAAACACTCACTTATTTCGCTTTTGCTCTTGAAACAGGAATATAAATAATTTGTCCTGCCGTTAAATATATATCTTCTGTTTGATTGACACGATATAAGTTTTGTACAGACGTTTCATAACGATCTGCAACAGATTCAATCGTATCTCCTTCTTGCACGAAATACATTCTTAACTTTGTAAATTCTTCTTCCGGTTCTTTCGTAAATAGTTTCGTTAAATACAGCGCATTTTCATCTCGCTGTGAATAGGCTTCTTCTTCTTGCTCTTCTTGCTTTTTCTTTTTCTCTTTTTCTTTCTTGAAATCTTTTCGTCCGAACAATTCAAATTGCGGCGTTGTTTCTTTCTCTTCTTCACGCTCTACAAATTCATGTTCTTCTATTTCCGCTTCCTCTACTTCCTGCTCTTTTCTTTCTTCTAGTTGGAACGGTTCAAATGCGTAATCTTCCCACTCATCTGATTCCTTATAAGCTGGTTCTTCTACGTGCGGCGTTGGTCTAGTTTCATACTCTTGTGCTGCATCATCCTCTAACTCAGCATACGCCGTTTCTTCCTCTTCATCCTCAATTCTTTCTTCATCACATAAACCTGTAATAGATATATCCGCTAATAATTGTAAGCAACCATTTTCCTTTAATTCATAATCAAATTCCTCGATAGATACATATAGTTCTTCAATTACTTTCACACGGTTTCTCGGAATTGATATTTCAAGCGGAAAGGAATGAACAAGTTCATTAACCCCATCTTCTCTTGTTTCTACATAATCAATTGACTTCGCTGGTGATAGATCTCTCAGTGAATAAGCCGAATCATCTTGCCTTGCAACATACTCTCCCGTTAAATCTAATTGCCCTCTCACGATAACTTCATGATCAAGCTCTTCTATCTCAACGTCTGGATCTAACGAAATTGACAAAAGTTCTTCGACTTCCTGTCCTTTTTGGAACCAAACAGATTCTTTTAATGAAAAACGTAATGAATGATCTGTTGCCACTTCTTTTCCCCCTCCCAAACTATATGTCATTACAGATTTATGTACGGAAAGCTGACTTTATGAATAAAAAAAATCGCCCCCCTTATGGAGAGCGATTTTCTTTATTCAATTAAGCTTTTAATTTTGACATGGCAATCTCAGCCGCTGCAATTGTCGCTTCAATATCTGCATCACTATGCGCTGTCGATAAGAATAAGCCTTCAAATTGAGATGGCGGCAAGAATACACCTTGCTCTACCATTTCACGATAGTAAGCTGCAAAGAATTCTAAGTTTGAAGATTTTGCTGCATCGTAATTAATAACTTGTTCATCTGTAAAGAAGATACCAATCATAGAACCCGCACGGTTAATATGATGCGGAATGCCATGTTTTTCAGCCGCTTTACGTAAGCCAGCTTCTAACATTTCAGCTTTACGCTCGAATTCTACATATGATTCTGGCGTTAACTGTACTAACGTTTCATAACCTGCTGCCATTGCAAGTGGGTTACCTGATAAAGTACCTGCTTGGTAAATCGGTCCACTCGGTGCAACTTGTCGCATAATTTCTGCTTTACCACCGTATGCTCCTACTGGTAAACCGCCACCGATTACTTTACCTAAACAAGTTAAATCAGGTGTTACACCGTAATAACCTTGCCCACAATTATAAGCAACTCGGAATCCTGTCATGACTTCATCAAAAATAAGTAATGCACCATTTTGCTCTGTTACTTCACGAAGACCTTCTAAAAATCCTGGTTGCGGAGGAACAACACCCATATTCCCTGCTACTGGTTCTACGATGACACAAGCAATATCATCACCGAATTGTTCGAAAGCGTATTTCACACTTTCTAAATCGTTATACGCTACTGTAATTGTATTTTTCGCTACACCTTCTGGTACACCAGGACTATCTGGTAAACCTAACGTCGCCACACCAGAACCCGCTTTAATTAATAACGAATCACCATGACCGTGGTAACAACCGATGAATTTCAAAATTTTGTTACGGCCTGTATAACCACGAGCTAAACGTAGCGCACTCATTGTCGCTTCTGTTCCTGAGTTAACCATACGTACAATCTCAATTGATGGTACGCGCTCAATAACAAGTTTCGCTAATTCATTCTCAATTTCCGTTGGAGCACCGAAGCTTGTCCCTCTTTCAGCAACAGATTTTAAAGCTTCCACAACACGGTCGTTTGCATGACCATGAATTAAAGGACCCCATGATAATACGTAATCGATGTATTCATTCCCATCGATATCGTATACTTTAGAGCCTTTTCCACGCTCCATAAACAACGGATTCATACCGACAGACTTAAAGGCACGAACAGGGCTATTTACGCCTCCAGGCATTAAATCTTGCGCCTCTTCAAATGCCGCAATCGACTTATCAAACTTTTTCATTATTTAGCGCCTCCTTCTTGTAACCATCTTGCTGCATCTTTCGCATGATACGTAATAATTAAATCTGCTCCTGCACGTTTCATACTAATTAATTTTTCAAGTACAACTTCTTTTTCATTAATCCAACCATTTTGCGCTGCCGCTTTAATCATCGAATATTCACCACTTACGTTATAAGCAACGACTGGTAAATTAAAGTTATTTTTCACATCACGAACAATATCTAAGTAAGAAAGAGCTGGCTTTACAATTAAGAAATCTGCCCCTTCCATTACATCTGATTCAGCTTCACGGAATGCTTCCATACGGTTCGCTGGGTCCATTTGATATGTTTTACGGTCACCAAATTGTGGTGCACCGTGCGCCGCATCACGGAACGGCCCGTAAAACGCTGATGAATATTTCACAGCGTATGACATTACTGGCACATGCCCAAAGCCATTTTCATCTAATGCGTGGCGAATCGCTGTTACAAATCCGTCCATCATGTTTGATGGCGCAATAATGTCTGCTCCCGCTTTCGCTTGGCTGACAGCTGTTTTTGCAAGAACTGCAAGAGACTCGTCATTTAAAATAATACCATCTTCGATTACACCGCAATGACCATGGCTTGTGAATTGACATAAACATGTATCCGCAACTACTACTAACTCAGGGAATTCACCTTTAATTTGCTGAATTGCACGTTGCACAATTCCATGATCACAATATGCTGATGATCCAACTTCATCTTTTTCAGCAGGTAAACCAAATACAATAACAGAACGGATACCTAAATCAACAACCTCTTGCATTTCAGCTTGCAATAAATCTAAAGACATTTGATATACACCTGGCATAGAAGGCACTTCATTACGAACATTTTCTCCTTCTAATACAAAAATAGGGTAAATAAAATCTTCCGTATGTAAAAACGTTTCACGCACAAGCGCACGCATATTACCACTTTGTCTTAAGCGACGATGACGATTAAATTGTAAAGAGTTCATAGATTTCTATCCCCATTCTTTTATTTTATCCCGCTATTTGCGGGCAGTAAGACCCTACTAATTAAAGTTTCACTTTATAGATTCACAAATACATTGTAGTAATGCTTCTACAGTGTACTCTTTCGGCATAATAATATGCGGAAAATAAAGGCTCGCCTCTTTTTCCGTAATAGGCCCTATACAAGCAATTGTACATTTTTTTGTCCATTCTCTCCAGTTTGTACCCTCAAGTAAACGAACAAAACTAGTAACAGTGGAAGGGCTCGTAAATGTAATAACGTCTACTTTCCCTACTTCTAACGCTTCTATCAGCTCTCGCTTTTTCTCTACATTTTCTTTCGTACCATATACGATTAGCTCATCTAGAGAAACACCAATTTGGCGAAGTGCAACTGGAATTACATCTCTTGCTAAATTCCCTTTCGGAAATAAAATGCATTCGTTTCCACTTAGTCTTTTTACAAACTCTTCTGCAAATACTTCTGCAACAAATGAAGTTGGAACAAAGTCCACTTTATAGCCCTGTTTTTCTAATTCTAACCTTGTCTTCACGCCTACTGCAGCAATTTTAGTCGTTACAGGGAGCCTCTTTCTCAAACGATCTAGAAAAAAATTTACCCCATTTTTACTCGTAAAAATAACCCAGTCATACGAATGTAGTTGCCCTGCTATATGTTGAATCTGTCTATGAGACATACCTTCCATACGCAAAAGCGGAATTTCCAATGGAATTCCGCTCTTTTCTTTCACCACTACACTCATTTGTTTTGCTTGATGCTGGGCACGTGTAATCAATACCGTTTTGCCAGCGAGAGCGTTCATATTTATTGTTGCCCCTTATTTGCAGCAAGAATAAGTTCTTTTGCGCCTTGTTTAATTAAACGGTCCGCAGCCTCTAATCCTACTTCCGCTGGATTAGTTCCTACTACTGTCTCTTTCAATAAAACAGAACCGTCCATAGAACCGACAAGAGCTGTTAATTCGATTGCATCGTTTTCTGTAAGGGTTGCATATCCAGCGATTGGAACTTGGCATCCACCTTCAAGTTTATGAAGAAATACTCGCTCTGCTGCCACTGTTTTTTCTGTTACTGCATCATTCATATGCGCTAACAGCTGTAGTAAATCCTTATCATCCTCACGGCACTCAATCGCTAATGCACCTTGTCCTACAGCAGGTACACATAACGTCTCATCTAAATGCTCTGTAATAACTTCATTATCCCAGCCCATTCTTTGTAATCCAGCTGTCGCTAAAATGATTGCATCGTAATCTTCTTCTTGTAATTTACGTAAACGTGTATCGATATTCCCTCGAATCCACTTCACTTGTAAATCTGGTCTTGCAGCTAATAATTGTGCACTGCGTCTTAAACTACTTGTACCTAAAATAGCGCCTTCTGCTAAATCTTTAAACGATGCTCCGCTTTTTGAGATAAAAGCATCGCGAGGATCAACACGCTTCGGTGTACAACCAATCATTAATCCTTCTGGAAGTACGGCCGGCATATCTTTCATACTATGTACAGCCATATCAATTTCTTTCGTAAGTAACGCATGTTCAATCTCTTTCACAAACAAGCCTTTTCCGCCTACTTTTGAAAGAGTAACATCTAAAATAACATCACCTTTTGTGACGATTTCTTTCACTTCAAATTCATATGGTAAACCTAGCGCTTTTAGCTGATCAATAAACCAGTTTGTTTGCGTTAATGCTAATTTACTCTTTCGTGACCCTACAATAATTTTGCGCATAATTCTCTCTCCTCATTATAAATACCAAAAGTGGAAGTTGGATAAACTGCTTAATAGAAAAATATTGATTAGCATTACGAGAAATGCTCCGATGTTCCACTGCACGATTTTCTTTCCTTGCAACACATCTGCCACTCGTAAATATAGGCCAGCACAATATACAAATAGAACGACAAAAGATCCGATCACTTTCGTATCATACCAATGGAAATTGTCCAATTTCGTATATCCCCATATGCATCCTAATAAAATAGCTAATAAGAAAAATGGAACAGAAAATAAATTTAATCCGTAAGACATCGATTCTAGCTTCGGTAAATTCCCTAACCTTCTTAATCTCGCATTCCATTTTTTCTTTTTTAATAGGCGATATTGTAATAAATACATGATAGAAAAAATGAACGATACAGTGAAAGTTGCATAAGAAATAATAGCCATACCGACGTGTACATATACAAGTTCCGAAACTAATTGCTCCGCAAGTACCGGCGACATCTTTCCGAGCGGTGTAAAAATAGAAAAAGCGCTTACGCCAAATGCGACAACATTTGTAAAAAAGACTAGAAAATCAATTCTCATAAATCGATTAATGACTAACGACATCGTAATCAATAGCCAAACATAAAAATAAATCCCTGATAGTAAAGTTAATATAGGGTTCGTTTCTGAATCTGTAGCCCGAAGTAACATGAAGATAGACTGCAGAACCCATACAATCGAAAGTAACCAAAAAGCAAATCGGTTCGCCTTTCGGTTACTTTGGAAATAATCTATAAAATATAAACTAATGCTACAAGCATATAAAATAATTGCAATATGATAAATAATACTGTTATTTAAAAAACTCATCCGATCATCCTTCCAAATTATAAAGATGGAACGGATGGTGTCCACGCTCTTTTATGTTCAACTTCTTCCGCACTACTCTCTACGTCTTCCATGTCTAAATCGAAAATCTTTGCAAATAACGCTAATTTTTCGTCTGCTCCCTCTTCAGCAGCTATTTCTTTCGCTACTAAAATTGGGTCTTTTAATAATTGATTAATAATACTTTTCGTATGCTTACTAATTACTTTTCTCTCACGATCACTAAGATTCGGTATTTTGCGTTCCAAACTTTCCATCGTTTCACTTTGGATAGCAAGTGCCTTATCACGAAGAGCTGCTATTAACGGAACAACACCAAGTGTACTTAACCACGTTTTAAATAAAACAATTTCCTCTTCAATCATAAATTGAATTTTCTCTGCTTCTTTCAAACGCTCAGCACGATTTGCTTCCACTACTCCTTGCAAATCATCAATGTCATATAAGAAAGAACCTTCTAGTTCATCAATTGCTGGATCAATATCACGCGGCACTGCAATATCCACCATAAATAACGGACGACCCGAGCGCATTTTCTCTACCTTTGTCATCATCTCTTTCGTAATGACATACTCAGATGCACCAGTTGAACTAATTAAAATATCTGCTTCTAATAATGCACATTGCAATTCACTTAAAGGCTTTGCATGTCCCATATATTTCTCAGCCATTACTTCCGCTTTCGTAAACGTCCTATTCATAACTGTTACTTTTCGAGCACCGCTTCCATATAAGTTTTGTAGTGCCAGTTCACCCATCTTACCAGCACCAAGAATAAGTACGTGACAATCTGTTAGCTCGCCGAATATTTTCTTCCCAAGCTCAACAGCAGCATAACTAACAGACATCGCACTTTCACCAATTGTCGTTTCTGAGTGCGCACGTTTCGCTAACGTCACCACTTGCTTAAACAACTCATTAAAAATTGTGCCTGTCGCTTTTACTTGTTGCGCTTCTAAAAAGCTATCTTTTATTTGACCTAAAATCTGCGTTTCTCCAACTACCATAGAATCTAAACCGCACGTTACGCGGAATAAATGATCTATTGCACCATCTTGTTCAAAAATAGTTAAATATGGTGCAACTTCCTCTATTTCAAGCTGAAACCAATCAGCTAAAAACTTCTTAATATAATACCGTCCCGTGTGTAATTGATCGACAACAGCGTAAATCTCAGTGCGATTACAAGTGGATACAATGACATTCTCTAACACGCTCTTTTGATTTTGTAATGTAGTCATTGCTTGCTCTAGCTCTGCTGCCTGAAATGTGAGTTTCTCACGAAATTCTACAGGGGCTGTTCGATAATTTACACTAACAACAAGAATATGCACGCAGCATGTCCCCCTTCACCCGTTTTATCACTTTATCTACTATCATAATACAACTTTCCTCTTATGAATCTGACAATCGTGTGAACAACCGATTATTTTTTATTTATTCTCCGTATGTAATAAAGGAGATTCAGTAAAATTAATAAAGACTTCCTACTTTATAATGATTATAAATTAATAACTCTATTTGTACGTTACCAAAAAAAGCACTCATAATCAAGTGATGGAAACTATTCCATATGAATTATAACATCATCTTTCCTATCTTCTTTCATCATGAAGGAAAATATGTATGATTGTTCCAAATTGTAGCACAACCTTTCTCAATACAATGTATTTGACATTGTATTTCTTTTCCGTTATATTGATTTTACAAAATTAAATTGTGCACAATTCAACCAGAGAGGAGCTATGTATGACAGAGAATTCTTTACATCTAGATAATCAACTTTGTTTCTCCATTTACGCCTGTTCTAAAGAAGTGACCCGCTTTTATCGACCATATTTAGAAGAGATGGGTATTACGTATCCCCAGTACATTACTTTACTCGTACTATGGGAGCAAGATGGACTAACAGTAAAAGAAATTGGAGAACGTCTATTTTTAGATTCCGGTACGTTAACACCTATGTTAAAACGAATGGAATCATTAAATCTTGTAAAACGCGTTCGTTCTAAAGAAGATGAGCGCAAAGTTTGTATTGAATTAACAGAACAAGGTAAAGATTTAAAAGAAAAGGCTTGTTCGTTGCCGACAACAATGGCAACAAATTTAGGAATTACAGAACAAGAGTATCGTTCTTTATTAATTCAATTAAATAAACTAATGGAAACAATGAAAACAATAAATGATAGAAAAGGGGAATAAACATGGATAAATTATATACTGCTTCAGTAACTGCTACAGGTGGAAGAAACGGAAAAGTAGTTTCAGATGATGGCATATTAAATCTTGATGTAAAAATGCCGAAAGCACTAGGTGGTGCAGGCGGAGAGGCAACGAATCCAGAACAACTATTTGCTGCTGGTTATGCCGCTTGTTTTGATAGTGCATTACAACTTGTCATTCGCACAAAACGCGTGAAAGTAGAAAGCACAGAAGTAACTGCTCACGTTTCTATCGGAAAAGATACAGACGGTGGTTTTGGCCTATCTGCTGTACTTGATGTACACGTTGCTGGCGTTTCTCACGCTGAAGCACAAGAACTTGTAGAAGCTGCTCACGGTGTATGTCCTTATTCGAAAGCAACAAGAGGTAATATTGAGGTTACATTAAACGTAAAATAAAAAAATGTAGTAAATAAAAAAAACGCGCGACATTCGTCACGCGTTTTTTGTTTTTGTCATTTTATGAATTGCCTTCCACGCTTCTTCTTTTCCAAGTCCTGTTTCAGAAGAGAATAGAACAATTTCATCGCCAATTTCAACAGCAAGCGTTTCTTTTACAACTTTTAAATGCTTTTGCCATTTCCCTTTCGGAATTTTATCGGCTTTCGTCGCAATAATAATTGTTGGGATTTCATAATGCTTTAAGAAATCATACATCATCACGTCATCGTTTGTTGGTTGGTGACGTAAATCAACTACTAATACAGCTGCGTCTAATTGCTCACGCGTTGTAAAGTATGTTTCAATCATCTTGCCCCATGCTGCGCGCTCTGATTTAGATACTTTCGCATATCCATAACCTGGAACGTCAACAAAATGCATCATCTCATTGATTAAGAAAAAGTTCAGCGTTTGCGTTTTCCCTGGTTTAGAAGAAATACGTACTAACTTTTTACGATTTAAAATTTTATTAATAAAGGAAGACTTCCCGACATTTGAACGACCTGCTAATGCAATTTCTGGTAAATCACTGTCTGGATATTGTTCTGGTTTAACAGCACTAATTACAATATCTGCTTTTGTTACTTTCATTGTTTCACTCCTACTAATGCGTGCTCCAATACTTCATCTAAATGAGATGCAAGCACAAACGTAAGGTTTTCTTTTACGCTTTCTGGAATATCATCTAAATCTTTCTCGTTTTCTGCTGGCAAAATAATTTTTGTTAAGCCTGCGCGGTGAGCACTTAATGTTTTTTCTTTTAAACCACCAATTGGTAATACACGACCACGAAGTGTAATTTCACCTGTCATCCCCACTTCTTTACTTACAGGAATACCTGTTAGTGCAGAAATAAGTGCCGTTGCCATCGTAATACCCGCTGACGGTCCATCTTTTGGAACTGCTCCTTCTGGAACATGAATATGAATATCATTTTTCTCATGGAAATTCGGATCGATCTGAAGCTCTTCTGCACGAGAACGAATATAGCTAAACGCTGCTTGTGCGGATTCTTTCATAACATCCCCAAGTTTCCCTGTTAAAATTAATTTCCCTTTACCTGGTGCTACAGACACTTCAATCGCTAGTGTATCGCCGCCTGCTGCTGTATACGCTAACCCTGTCGCCATACCAACTTGGTCTGTTTTTTCAGCTTGCCCATAACGGAATATGTGCTTACCAAGTAAATCAACAATGTTTTTCTCTGTTACTACAATACGCTTGCGTTCTGCTGTAACGATAATTTTTGCTGCTTTACGACAAACTTTTGCAATTTGGCGCTCTAGTGTACGAACACCAGCCTCACGTGTATAATAACGAATAATTTCAAGAAGCGCTTCATCACGTACTTGTAAATTACCTTTTCGTAAGCCATGCTCTTTTAATTGTTTCGGCAATAAATGTTCACGGGCAATGTGAACTTTTTCAAGTTCAGTATAACCGGCAATCGAAATAATTTCCATACGGTCAAGCAATGGACCTGGAATACTTGAAAGTGTATTCGCAGTTGCTACAAACATAACTTTCGATAAATCATATGGTTCTTCAATGTAATGATCACTGAAGTTATGATTTTGTTCTGGGTCTAACACTTCAAGTAATGCTGCTGATGGATCTCCACGGAAATCGTTAGACATTTTATCAATCTCATCTAATAAAAAGACTGGATTAACTGTTTTCGCCTTTTTCATACCTTGAATAATGCGTCCTGGCATCGCTCCAACATACGTACGACGGTGACCACGGATTTCAGATTCATCACGTACACCACCAAGGGATACACGGACAAAATTACGATTTAATGATGTTGCAATTGAACGCGCTAATGAAGTTTTCCCGACTCCAGGAGGTCCTACTAAGCAAAGGATAGGTCCTTTTAATGAATTCGTTAACTTCTGTACAGCTAAATATTCAAGTACGCGCTCTTTCACTTTCTCAAGACCGTAATGATCTTTGTTCAAAATCTCTTCAGAATGAGCAAGATCAATCATATCTTCTGTTGCTTCTGTCCACGGCAGAGCTAATAACCAGTCCATATAATTACGAATAACACCGCTCTCAGCAGAACTTGCTGGTAATTTTTCATAACGGTCTAATTCTTTCAGTGCAGCCTTCATTGTTTCTTCCGGCATTCCCGACTGTTCAATCTTCTCACGAAGTTCTTCAACTTCCCCGCCCTTACCTTCTTTATCGCCAAGTTCAGTTTGAATCGCCTTCATTTGCTCACGTAAGAAATATTCTTTTTGCGTGCGCTCCATTGAACGTTTCACTTTTTGTCCAATTTTCTTTTCTAAACTAAGTAACTCTTGTTCATCTTGAATAATTGAAATAAGTGTATGTAATCGTTCCTTCACAGATACAATCTCTAAGATTTCTTGTTTCTGCTTCGTTTTAATTGGCAAGTGAGAAGCAATTAAATCAGCTAATCTTCCTGGCTCTTCTACATCAGCTACCGTTGCAAATGTTTCATTTGAAACTTTTTTCGAAACTTTAATATATTGTTCGAAATGCTCCAGTAATGTGCGCATAAGAGCTTTCTCTTCTAGATCATCTTCCACTTCTTCCGTTACCGTTTTGATGGAAACTTGCACTATATTTTCTTCTTCGATAAACTCTACTACTTCAGCTCTATGTAAACCTTCTACAAGGACACGAAGCGTACCGTTCGGCAATTTTAACATTTGCTTCACTTTCGCCACTGTACCTACACTATATATGTCATCTTCTTTCGGATCATCGATATTCATTTCTTTTTGCATCGCTAAAAAGATGATATTTTCATCCATTGCCGCCTGCTCTAGTGCTTGTATCGATTTATCACGTCCTACATCAAGATGCAGAACCATCGTTGGATATACGAGAACGCCTCTTAATGGTAGGAGGGGTACGATTCTTTCATTCGTATTCATACTAGACATAGCACCTCCATAATAAATTAAACTCCTGTTCAACTATTTTATATTACAATACATCTAGATGCAATTGCAGAGATTTTCCGCAATTGTAAATCCCTCGTTTTTCTCCCTGTTAAAAAGGAAAAAAGACTCCGCTTAAGCATACAAACTTAAACGAAGTCTGGCAAATTTTATTATCGTTCATTCTCACATGGATTGTGCATCTGTTTCATCTACAGTAGTATGTATATCAATGTCTCGATGCATATTTTCCTGCATAAATGTTAACTCAAATACTTCTTTTAACTTACGAACAGGAATGATTTCAATTCCTTTTATTGTGTACAAAAACGGTTGCATGTTTTCAGCAGGAATAATAACTTTCTTCGCACCTGCTTTTTTCGCAGCTTTTATTTTTGCGTACACACCACCAATAGGTTTCACTTCACCGTGTATACTTATTTCACCGGTCATCGCTACTTCATTATTCACATACGTACGATGCACTGCTGAATATACACCCGTTGCCATAGCAATACCTGCAGAAGGCCCATCAATTGGGATACCACCTGGAAAATTAATATGTATATCGTATCCTTCTGGCAACACATCTAGAGAACGAAGTACCGTTAATACATTATCTACAGAACCTTTCGCCATACTTTTACGGCGAATGGATTTCGTTTGACTACCAATACTTTCCTCTTCAACAATTCCGGTAACATTTACCGATCCTTTATCTTTCGCCTTGATTGCTGTTACTTCAATTTCTAATAACGCGCCTGTATTTGGTCCGTATACAGCAAGTCCATTTACAAGGCCGATTCTTGGAATAGGATAAATACGTTTTTCATATTTTGGTGTAAGTTGGCTAGAGTGAACAACCCACTCTATATCTTCATCTTTAATGAAAGAACGTTCTTCATTTATTGCCATTCCAGCAGAAATTTGCACAAGATTAATCGCTTCTCGTCCATTTCTTGCATACATCCCAATCATTTCAATACCATTTTCGCCCATTTGCATTTCCACTTTGTCAGCTGCATTCTTCGCTACTTTTTGAATCTCTTCTGTATCTAACTCACGGAAAAATACTTCTAAGCAGCGTGACCGAATAGCAGGAGGAATCTCCTCCGGCGAACGTGTCGTCGCCCCAACTAAGCGAAAATCAGCTGGTAAACCTTTTTGAAAAATGTCATGAATATATGTTGGAATCATCGTATTCTCTTCACTATAGTATGCACTTTCCAAAAACACTTTCCGGTCTTCTAGCACCTTTAACATTTTGTTCATTTGAATCGGGTGTAGTTCACCAATCTCATCAATAAACAAAATACCACCATGTGCATCTGTTACCGCACCTTTTTTCGGTTGCGGAATACCCGCTTGCCCCATTGCACCAGCACCTTGATAAATCGGATCATGTACCGAACCAATTAAAGGGTCTGCAATACCACGTTCATCAAACCTAGCTGTCGTCGCATCCAGTTCAATAAATGTTGCATTCGTGCGAAATGGAGATTTTGGATTTCGTTTTGCTTCCTCTAAAACAAGACGTGCTGCCGCTGTCTTTCCAACACCTGGTGGACCATATATAATCACATGTTGCGGGTTCGGGCCACAAAGAGCCGCTTTTAACGACTTAATCCCGTCCTCTTGCCCTACAATATCTAAAAAGGATGTAGGACGCACCTTTTCCGCAAGCGGCTCTGTTAAAGAAATCTCGCGCATTTTACGAAGCTGTTCTAATTCTTTTTTCGATTCTCGATCAATTGAAACTTTTTGTGTTCGCTGATTTCGAAGTAAATGCCAAAAGTACAATCCGACAATTACACCAAAAACAAGTTGAACAAGTAAAAATATATTTGTCCAGCTCATCATTTATTTCCTCCCGCAATGTTTTATCTCTTAGTATTTCCGCGGAGGAACATAGCTAAACATAAAGAAAAACAGCAATTATAAAAATTGCTGTTTCTCCTTCGCACTATGCAGATGTTTTTGTATCAAGTACAGTACCGTCTTGTAACACCAATTTCGGCGGTTCATTATCAGCTACTGTTTCTTTTGTAAGAATACACTTCTCAATATCTTTGCGAGATGGAAGTTCGAACATTACATCCAGCATTAAGCCTTCAATAATAGAACGAAGTCCACGAGCACCTGTTTTACGTTCAATTGCTTTTTTCGCAATTTCAATTAGTGCGCCTTCTTCAAACTCTAACTCAACATCGTCAAGCTCCAATAGTTTTTGGAATTGCTTAACAAGTGCATTTTTCGGTTTCGTTAAAATATCAACAAGAGCATCTTCATCAAGCGGCTCTAGGTTCGCAATAACTGGAAGACGACCGATAAACTCTGGAATTAAACCAAATCTTAAAAGGTCCTCTGGTAATACGTGAGATAAAACATGCTTCTCATTTACATCAGCATTTTTCTTCTCAGCACCAAATCCAATTACTTTTTCACCAAGACGACGTTTAATAATTGGCTCGATGCCATCAAACGCTCCACCACAGATGAATAAGATATTCGTTGTATCAATTTGAATAAACTCTTGGTGCGGATGCTTACGACCACCTTGAGGTGGAACGCTTGCTACAGTACCTTCTAAAATTTTCAGAAGTGCCTGCTGCACACCTTCACCAGATACATCACGTGTAATTGATGGATTTTCGGACTTACGTGCCACTTTATCAATCTCATCAATATAAATGATTCCTTTTTCCGCTTTTTCTACATCATAATCAGCTGCTTGGATTAATTTTAGTAAGATGTTTTCTACATCTTCCCCAACATATCCAGCTTCTGTTAAAGATGTTGCGTCCGCGATTGCAAATGGAACATTTAAAATACGCGCTAATGTTTGTGCCAATAATGTTTTACCACTACCAGTTGGCCCAATAAGTGAAATATTACTCTTCGCTAATTCTACATCATCAATTTTGCTGTTAGAATTAATGCGTTTGTAATGGTTATATACCGCTACCGCTAGTGCTTTTTTCGCGTTATCTTGTCCGATGACATACTCATCTAAGATTTCACGAATTTCTACCGGTTTCGGTACATCTTTGAATTCTACTTCTTCGTCCTTCGCAAGCTCCTCTTGTACAATTTCAGTACAAAGTTCAATACACTCGTCACAAATGTAAACACCTGGACCTGCAACTAACTTTCGAACTTGCGTTTGTGTTTTACCACAGAAAGAACATTTTAATTGACCTTTTTCATCATTAAATTTAAACATATTTTCACACCCCTTACAAAGTGCTAACCTCTTGCCTTCGTATGTACACGATAAATGTATCGTATGTAAATACATATTATGTCACTACGTGGCGAGAAATACAAATAATATGACTAGTTATGTACAAATAAAAAAATTTTAAAACTTTTGAAATATGTATATTCGACTTGTAAAGGAAGTTTTCCTTCTTCATCGAAAAGTTTTATAAATATATTTCTATATTTATAAAACAAGGCACGATTAAAATCGTGCCTTGTTATTTTATTATGCAGCGTTTTCTACTAAGAAATCTACAGCTTTACGCACTTTAAGATCTTCAGCTAAAGCGTCTACACTTCCAAGAGCTTGCTTGATAGCGTCTACTGGCATACCGTACATTTCAGCCATTTTTTCAACTTCTGTAGTTACTTCTTCTTCAGTAACTTCGATGTTTTCAGCTTCAATGATAGCTTCAAGAACAAGGTTGATTCTTACGCGTTTTTGAGCGTCTTCTTTCATTTGCTCTTTTAACTTGTCAGCGTCAGTACCTGTGAATTGGTAGTAAAGCTCAAGGTTCATACCTTGTTGGCTTAAACGTTGCTCGAATTCACGAACCATACGATCTAACTCAGTGTCGATCATAGCTTCTGGAATTTCGATTTCAGCGTTAGCAGCAGCTAATTCTACTACTTCGTCACGTACTTTGTGCTCAGCTTCGTGCTTTTTGCCTTCTTCTAAGTTTGTACGAAGTTTTGTTTTTAATTCATCAAGAGTTGCAACTTCTTCGTCAGCTTCTTTAGCGAACTCGTCGTTTAACTCAGGAAGTTCTTTTGTTTTGATTTCGTGAATTGTTACTTTGAATGTAGCTGGTTTACCAGCTAATTCAGCAGCGTGGTACTCTTCTGGGAATGATACTTCAACTTCTTTAGAATCACCAGATTTAAGACCAATTACTTGCTCTTCGAAACCTGGGATGAATGTACCAGAACCGATTGCAAGAGAGTAGTTTTCGCCTTTTCCGCCTTCAAATGCTTCGCCATCAACGAAACCTTCGAAGTCGATTACAGCTGTATCACCGTTTTCAACAGTTCCTTCTTCTTTAACAACTAGTTCAGCTTGACGCTCTTGTAAAGATTTTAATTCGTTCTCTACATCTTCGTCAGTTACAGTTGTTTCAACTTTTTCTACTGCTAAACCTTTGTACTCACCTAATTTAACTTCAGGTTTCACTGTAACTTTTGCAGTGAAGATAAGGTTAGCATTTTTTTCGAACTTCTCGATGTTGATTTCAGGATGATCAACTGGGAAGATACCAGCTTCATCAATCGCTTCACCGTATGCTTTTGGTAAGATGATATCTATAGCATCTTGATATAAAGATTCGATACCAAAGCGTTGTTCGAATAACGGACGAGGCATTTTTCCTTTACGGAAACCTGGTACGTTGATTGTTTGTACTACTTTTTTGAATGCAGCGTCGATAGAGTTGTTTACTTCTTTAGCATCAACTTCGATTGTTAAAACGCCTACGTTACCTTCTAATTTTTCCCATTTTGTAGCCATTTATTCTTTCCCTCCAACTATAATAATGTATGCACATACCTCTATAGATTAAAATCTTCATTATCTCTTTTTTGAAATAACAAAAGTACAAATAATCCTCTAGCAAAAGCTTTCAGATATAATGTTCCAATCTACTAATTGTCTAAAAGACAACTACGGTATATTTTGTTCGAGAATAATATGAAACATATTAAGTAAGAGAATTACACTTCTCTTCTCTTACAAACAGGCAGATTTCTGCCTTTTGCAACCCTTACATTATAACATAGAATATGCTCGTTTCAAGAACCGAACGATTCTTTTTCATAATTATACGGGCAAATATCCTTCTCTTTCAACACGTAATAACCATTGATAGGCAATATGAAACTCTTCTAATTCAATATTATACGCTGTCATAAGCTCTTCTTCATTAATAGTCAACCCGAAACGCTTTCTTCCAATTCTCTCTAAAACAGCAGCCCAAATCTCTACTTTATCCATTAATAGAGCGAATGGGAAAATGCTAATTCGCAATTCTTTCCAATATGTAACCATCGCTTCAAATATATCAGGATAATTTTGCTCTAATCGGCTTGATAATGTATGTATAATGTTATCGGATTGCTCCTCATTATGACCTGTAAATGCTGGAATCACCTTCATCGTATTTCCAAACTTTTCTACCTCTATTTCTTCTTCTATTTGATTTTCTATCATTTTATACAAAATAGAAGTTTTCAAATAAGGGTGTTGTTTTTCGTCTATTAAAAATTTCTTTAAAATAGGTAATGCAAGATCCAAATCTTTTAACGAAAGTTGCTGAATTGCTCTTAGCTTTTGTCCAAAGTTTTCTCCAAACATTTCATTAGTAAACTCATCTAATTCAAAATTCGAATCGACTAGTGACGTATCTACTTCATTTAACATACCTTCTGCAAATAAAGCGAGCTGTGCTAATTTTTCCTTTTGCTCAGGCATTATATCTTTCGTTTGCAAAACTTTTTCGACGGTTTCAATAACACCTTCATAATCATTTGTTTGAACTAAAATCGTCACATACGTTTCAAGAATATCACCAAATAATACAGCTCCCGTTTCAAGTAACTGTTCACATTTGTCTTTCGCTTCTTCCATATGCTTTAATTCTAACAAACAAATAACAGAAGCAAGTTCCGTTTGTTCCGTTTCTGCATTATACTGACGTAATATTTCAAAGCAGCGCAATGCATCTTCGAATTTCCGCTCTTTCAGCGCTAAAAAACCTTCATCAATATATCGCTCTGATAGCTGCGGAAACAATACGACCGTATTTTCTTTTTTATCCATACGTCCGCCTCTTTTTCTAGATTTTAATTATCTTTAAAGTAAATATATCAAATGAGTAATGAGAACACAACATCCCAAAACCCTTTGTTTGAAATATGAAAATATTTAATTTTTATATTTCAATATAAACAAACCCTTACTAAAAATTAAAAATGTGCAAACAAAAATCCTCAGCAATTCAGGCAGAGGATTCATCATTAATGGAAAGCTTTTATAATAGTGGGGTATATAACAAGGGTAATAATTTGGAGAACAATAATTGCCATAACAATCATGCTAAAATAGAAGATTAGTTTACTTCGCTTCATTAAAAACATAATAATAAGCATCGTACACGCAAACAAACTTAAGAAGAACAAACTCGTTGTCGAACTAAGTATACCACTCGGGACAAAGAACAATAACACTACACTACAAGTACCTATAATTCCAAATAACCATTCCATTCATTCACTCATTCCCTTTCCCTCTCATGGCCGTTTTTTAACTAAGCGATTAAATGTTTTACAACATCAACTACATACGTTAATTTCTCATACGCTACAAATCCAAAAGCAACTGTTAAACCCGTTACGATTAATCCCTTCATCATTTCTTCCTCCTCGTTTTATCGTTGTTACCTTTATTATAGAGGATTAGCAATTTGTTACCATCGAACTTCCTTACAGTTACCTTACAGAATTGTAAGATTTCAAAAGGGAGAGAAAAACACCCCCTATTACTTCAGATGGCATCACGGAATTTCTCTGTAATCACTTGTTTTTCTCGTAGTTATTTTTCAGAGAATCCACCCTTAAACTAATAGATTTACTAAATAACTTAGGATTGAAATAATTATTCGTTACTTTCCTTCACTTACCTTCAAATGTTTTCATTTATAAGAAAACACTGTATTAAAATCGTGTTAATATATTTTTGTACAATTAAGAACTTAAAAGGGGGATTATATATATGTTTAAAAAAATGGCTGCAGATGTATTAGGACTAAGCGATGTAGGATCTGTCATCACACCGAAAGATTACGATAAAGTTGATGCTGATGATTATGTGATGCATGAAGACAGGGAAAAAATTTATTTTCTAATTAAATCAAAATCAGATGAATATTGCTTTACAAACAAAGGATTACTCCACTTAGATGGTACAAGCGCAACGAGTAAAAAACGCACACTACGCCGCTTTAGCTATAGTAAATATCAAATTAAAAACGTAGCACTTGAAACTGCCGGAACAATTGATTTAGATATAGAAATTAAGTTCCAAATGGGAGATGAGCATTATTCAATTGATGTTCATAAAAAACATATTGAAGAATTAAAAGATTTATATAAAGCTTTACTTAAAATAGAAGAAATCGCATACGACAACGATATTACATTGCAGTATGCACACAAAAGTCTAGATATGGCATCTAACGCTTTTAGCCGCATTTCAAACGCACAAGTAAATTTAGCAGAACAGTTTAAAGAAATGAACGAAATCGCCTTTAATTGGCTCGTTGATACGAAGAAACAATATAACGTGAAAGATTATGGTTTTGTATTTGAGAAGTTTATTAATAACTAAACAAAAACCCTTGTTATCAAAAGATAACAAGGGTTTCTTGGCGCCCCAGGAGAGATTCGAACTCCTGAGCACCCATTTCCGTACTATTTTATATATTTTGATCGCAGTCTTAATATATCTTCGCCTTCGCGAATGCCTGCCGATCCCTTCCTCACATTTTTTACGACAGTCCAATCCGGGTTAGTTTCATCACCGATGTTCTGTACTGTAAAGTTGCCATCACCATATTTTCGGTGACCTTCTGCCAATTTCTCCGTTAAATCATTCTCATTTGATCTCGCCATCTTTGCGCCATCTCCCTTTTTTATACAACCTTCTTAAACTGTCCAACCCATCACACGTCCAGTCAATTGGAGATTCTCGCTTTCCGCTTCTATTAATTGTAACACACTGTCGGGGATAAGTTTCGATCACAGCTGCTCAATCGTACTAGAATTGTAAAAAGTTTTATAACATTCTAAGTGATTAATTAGGGGAATCTGGATATGAATTCGAGTTCCATCATAAACCTATTGATTCTTTAAATTAAATATGAGGAACAGGGCGCATAAACGGCGCTCTTTTTAATGCACTTTAATCTGTTGTATATAATAATTATCATATGTTACGTTATATTTTTTACACTTCTTGCACATACATCAATTTTTAGACAAACAAAAAACCTTGTTATCAAAAGATAACAAGGTTTTTTGTTAGCGTCCCAGGAGAGATTCGAACTCCCGACCGTACGCTTAGAAGGCGTATGCTCTATCCGGCTGAGCTACTGGGACATGGAGCGGGTGAAGAGAATCGAACTCTCGACCAGAGCTTGGAAGGCTCTTGTTTTACCACTAAACTACACCCGCATATGTTATTTTGTTTTTCTTCGTTAGCGCTGTTGCCCTATCGACAATATTTATTATATGTATAACCATACATAAAGTCAACACCTTTTTTAAAAGAGGATAATTTTTCTTATCCTCTTTTAAAAACTGCTTGTTCAACTAGTTGTCCGTCTAATGTTTCAAAACGAACTTCCATTTGATTTTCATCCATTTCTAATAAAGCAAATGTCTTTTCTACACGCTGACGTGGTAATAAAACACTGCCTGGATTAATAAATAAAACGCCGTCGATTAATTCTGCACCTAATACGTGAGAGTGTCCGAAGCATGCAACTTGCGCCCCTACCTCTTCTGCGTGGTACGCTAATGTTTGTAATGTCATTTTCACGTTATGACGATGTCCGTGCACAACTACGAAACGAATGCCATCTACATCAGTTACAATTTCATCTTGAAAGTTAGCATAATCACAGTTCCCTTTTACAACATGGAAACCTTGCAGCTCTTCGTGAGCAGGCGTTAGCTCTGAATCACCGCAATGAATCATGATATCTACTTTCCCTTCATATTTCTCTTTTAACTGCTGTAATTCCTTCACAGAGCTATGACTATCGCTTACGATTAAAGCTTTCATCAATCTCTCTCCCTTATTCTCCTAAAAACCATTCAGGGATTTTTTCTTCTAGCTTACGAAGAGCACGTCCGCGGTGACTAATGGCATTTTTCTCATCTGAGCTTAGTTCCGCCATCGCTTTTTTATATTCTTCCACATAAAAAATCGGATCATATCCAAAGCCGTTGTCTCCGCGGCGCTGTTCTAAAATATACCCTTCACACGTCCCGTTTACAATGACAGGCTTTTTATCACCTTCAGGGAAAGCCACTGCTAATGCGCAGTAGAAGCGAGCTTTACGCTTATCAAACGCTATCTCATTTAATTCTTGTAACACTTTATCAATATTCGCTTGATCATCCTTCGGCTCTCCAGCAAAACGAGCTGAATACACACCTGGCTTTCCATTTAAGGCATCTACAATAAGACCTGAATCATCCGCAATTACAATCGCATTCAGCTGTTTGCTCAGACTATCCGCTTTTAAGATTGCATTTTCTTCAAATGTTTCACCAGTTTCTTCGACTTCTTCAATATGAGGAAAATCGTGTAATGATTTTACTTCTAAATCAAATCGCTCAAATAACTCAGCAAATTCACGTACTTTCCCCGTATTTTTTGTCGCTACAACAACTTGTTTCATACTTTCCACCTCTACTCTATATGAGATACGATGTCGCCTAACGCTTCTTTTTGCATGTCAATCAGTTGGAAAACACCTTGTTCCGCAGCATCAAGTAATTCATTTAACTGTGCTCTGCTAAACGTCGCTTCTTCTCCAGTTCCTTGTACTTCAACAAACTGGCCTTTTCCAGTCATAATTACGTTCATATCAACGTCTGCTTTAGAATCTTCTACGTAGTTTAAATCTAAAACAACACCTTGTTCTTCAACAATCCCTACTGACGTTGCTGCTAAATAATCTTTTACTGGAATTTTAGATACTTTTTCTGCTTGTAATAACTTCTCAAACGCTAATACCATTGCTACATATGCACCTGTAATAGAAGCAGTTCTCGTTCCACCATCCGCTTGAATAACATCACAATCAATCCAAACTGTTCTTTCACCAAGTGCTTCTAGGTCAACTACCGCACGTAAAGCTCGTCCAATTAAGCGCTGGATTTCCATTGTACGTCCTGTTACTTTCCCTTTACTTGACTCCCTAATTGTACGTTGTTCTGTTGCACGTGGAATCATCGCATATTCAGCTGTTACCCAGCCCTTTCCTTCTCCACGCATAAACGGCGGGACACGCTCTTCAATTGTCGCTGAGCAAATTACCTTTGTATCCCCAACCTCAATTAATACTGATCCCTCTGGATTTTTTAAATAATTCGTATGAATATGTATATGGCGTAATTCTGTTTTCTCTCTACCATCTACTCGCATAAAAATAACCTCCTCATAACTACTTGTTAGTATAGCCAAATTTAAATGTATGATATGTATACAATAAAAGAAGAGGAACCCAAAAAGCAATTCCCCTTTCTTACTTAAGTATATCAAATTATTGACGATTAAAAACTACCTGTATTCACGTTTTCTGGACGATCTACAGGTTTTATTAACTTTCCGCCCTTTTCATCTATCAGATTCGCTTTACCATTTACTTCAATAGAAACACTTTTCACGCCTTTCTTTTCTGTTAAAGATAAAACTAACGACTTCAATACGTAATTTGAAACCATATTTTTATCTGGGTTTATAAATATATTTTCGTTAAAGTTTAATGTAAGATTTCCATCTTGTAATTTCGGATTCGTAATAAGCTTAACTCCTGGATTAAAATCATTCAGAAGCGACTGATGAATCGGTCCTTTTACAAGCTCATCTATAATTGCTGCATAATCACTTTCTTTCCCTTCCACCACGCGGCGTGTTACCGGTACGTAGTATTGCTGTTTATTATTATTTTGCGCCATAAAATAAAGTGTAACTGGTTTTGTATTTGTCACATCCGCTACTTGTTCATCATCGAAGTTGATACCATTAGCACGGCTCACCCCTTCACCAAGCGGTGTACCGCCAACTGGCATCTTCGCCAATTTCTCGCCATTTATTTGGAACTGCACTTGTTTTACTTCTTTAAACTGCGTCAACGTCCACGCTATTGACTCAACAATTTGACGCTCTTCTTCTTTTGCATAGTTTTTCATTTCTTTAGAGAAATCAATGACTACCGTCCCATCTTTTTTCAAATCTAAGGTCATTGATGTATTCGCTGGAATGACTGCACGGAACCCATTCGGTAATAAATTCGTTACCGGTCCATCTTTCACAAGGTACTCTAACGTTTGCTGCATAACCTCATTTGCTTTTGGAGTAGGTACAGCTAACGTTTGCGGTACAACATAACCATTTTTATCAACAAGGTATAATTCTCTATTCACTGTTTGTCCTTGCTTATCTTTCTTAACTACTTCTTTCTTTCCACCCTCTGTATACGTAACTTGTTTTGGCGGATCAATTTGTTCCGTTGCTTTCTCCTGATTTATAAAGCCACACCCTGTTAGTAAAACAGCGCTCACAGTAGCACCAACAACCCATTTAAAAGTGGATTTAGGCATGCCATTCCCCCCTAAAATCTAAGTTTGTACTATTATGTATACGAGCTGTTTCATGTTTTAGAACAAGCTATGCTTCTTACAAACAAAAAACTCCTGATTTCTCAGGAGTTCACGTATATGAATTCTACTATTATTCTTTTTCTAAATGAATATGTTTTACATTTTCAATCGGTTGGCCAAACCATTTCGATGCAATTTCTTTAAATAGGCCTATTTTCCCTGTTGTTAAGAAGAGATGATCACTTTGTTCTTCTCCCTCATTCAACATTTTACTATGGTATAAAATTGTACTTACTTCGCGCGCTGTTTCATCACCTGAACTAATGAGTTGTACTTTATCTCCCATTACTTTTTTAATAACAGGACCTAAAATCGGATAATGTGTACAACCTAAAATAAGTGTATCAATATCAGTATTTTTCAGCGGTTGCAACGTTTCTCTTACAACTTCATATGCCATTTCACTTTCGAAATTGCCACTCTCTACAAGCTCAACGAAAGGCGGACATGCTAAACTTTCTACCATAACACGGTTATTAATAGACTTTAACGCTTCTTCGTATGCACCACTTTTCACCGTTCCAATCGTTCCAATAATCCCAACATGATACGTGTTTGTCACTTTTAAAGCTGTACGTGATCCTGGGTGAATAACTCCTACCACTGGAATTGGTAATTGTTTCTGCATCTCTTCTAATACAACCGCAGTTGCTGTATTACACGCAATAACTAACATTTTGATATTCAAATCTAGTAAATGCTCCGTCATTTCCCACGTAAATTGACGCACTTCTTCTCGAGAACGTGGACCATAAGGGCAACGTGCCGTATCCCCTAAATATATAATGCGCTCTTTCGGCAACTGACGAATTAATTCCTTCGCTACTGTTAAACCGCCAACTCCTGAATCGATAACACCGATTGCTCTATTCAACTTCATCACCCGTTTTCTCATTCATCATCTTATTTTATCATTATATTTTACACACTTTAAGTTCGCTCACTTAAAGTGCTTCTGTATGAAAATTTTCATTTGTCCCTGTATAGACTAGGACCTTTTTTATTTTGCTCCTTTTTTTCATAATTTGCAAGACAGAAAAATAACCGACCTTCTATACGAAATTCGGTTTCTTCTATAATAAAGTACGTATTTATTGCTCCATCTTTTTTTGAAAAGAAGACATTCCTATTAATAAGAAGAAATGAGCAGAAATTAACATGACAATTAAAATAAAATTCAAACGATAACTATTTGTAGATTCCATAATTTTGCTCGCTACAGCTGGTCCAAATGCCATACCGAAAAAGTTAATTAAATTGTATAAACCAAGACCGACTCCAACTTTAGCTGGATGTAATGTTTTCGGTATAAATGTGTTTACTGATACTTGAATAGCTGAATAACTCATAAACGTTAAAATAATCGCCAATACAATAACAGCAATGTTCCCGTTTGGAATAAGCCCTAAAATTAAAAAGCCAACGATCATAATGGCAGACGCTACATAAATCATATTCACATTTCCAAACGAAGGGACGATCTTTCCAGTAAGAAAACTAGATACAATACCAAAGAGTGATGCAACAAACAGTGCAATTCCGATAACGAATGGAGATAATCCGTGCTCTCTTCCTAACAATAATGGTAATAATAATAAACTAGCGCATAGCGCCACATTCATTATAAATCCGACCGCTATTAAACGAAGAAATGGTTTATTTGTAAACAACTCAATATCAATAAATGGATGTTCCACGTTCTTCATACGAACTGTGAATAAAAATAAGAAAGCAACCGATAACACAAATAGCCAACTATTAATATTTACCCCTAATAAAACAGTCGTAATGAATGCAAATAATAACGCCGCTCCGGTGTAATCAAAATGAAACGCTCCATCCGTATGCTGCGCTTCTTCCGGCATAAATTTTAAAAGCAAGAAAATCCCCACTACTGAAATAACCATAAATAAAAATAAATATGGCCACCCCAATGTGTTCGTAATAGCCCCGCCAACTAAAGGACCAATACCTATTGCTAATGCAATAGAAGAACTAATCATCGCTAACGCACCAGGCTTCTTAGCAGGAACAACTAATTTCTCCACCGCAATCATACTAAGTGCAATAAACGCTGCTCCTCCACTCGCCTGCACTAACCTTGCAAGAATGGTAATCGTATAAGATTGATTCACAAATCCAATAATAGAACCCGCTACAAATATGATAATTGAAATAATTAATAGTTTTTTCACGCTATAACGATCAGCCAGCTTCCCATATATCATCGAGCCAATACCGACAACTAAGGAATACCCTACTACAACCCAACTTACCTTCGATTGGCTAATGGATAAATCACGAGCCATATCCTCTAACGCTACATTAAATAAAACTGCATTCATCGGTCCTAATAAAACGATAAAACATAATGTGAAAACAAACCATTTTGAATGGTTACTTATATCTTTCCCCATGTGTAACACCTCTCCTAATTGTAGTAACTGTAAATAAAAATGAAAAATAAAGTTGTTTAGCTCCTCTATTACCACTAAACAACTTCATCAAATGTATATATTCATCGCGCGACAAACTGAATTTGAAACGAAACATGTACGTTGTTCGATATTCATGGAACTATCATAATTTCAGCATTACAGTTTGTCAACGAAAAATATACAAAGTAAACTAATTAAGTGTTTTTAGTTTACTTTGTATAAAGATTGTTATACACTAATTTCGAATCCGATATAAGGAGGACTGACATGGTTATTCAAATTTGCACTTTCTAACTTAATAAACTCAAGTAAATAAAGAACTTTTATATAGAAGAAACATTACAGGAGGATTATGATGAAGAAAAAAATGTTAGTCGTATTAACGAGCGTAGAAAAATATCCAAATTTAAATCGAGCTACCGGCCTTTGGCTTGGTGAAGCTGTCCATTTCATTAAAAAAGTTGAAGAGGCTGGTTATGAAGTAGATTATGTTAGCCCACAAGGCGGCTATACACCGATTGATCCGCATAGTTTAGCAATGGCGGAGAGCATCGATTGGGAATGGTATCACAAGAAAGAATTTATGAATCGTCTCGGTTCTACAATGAAGCCGAGTGAAGTAAATCCAGAAGACTACGCTGTTATTTATTACGCAGGTGGTCACGGTGTAATTTGGGACTTCCCAGAAAATAAAGAACTTCAAATGATTAGCCGCAATATTTATGAAAATGGCGGAATTGTTTCCTCTGTTTGTCACGGAGCTGCTGGTTTATTTCATATCACATTAAGTAATGGAGAACGTTTAATTAGCGGCAAAAAAGTAACAGGATTCTCAAATGAAGAGGAGAAATTAGCTGAATTAGATCAATTCGTTCCATTTTTAACAGAAGATGAACTCATTAAAAATGGAGGGCTTTACGAAAAAGCTACGCAGCCTTGGGAAGCTTACGCTGTAGAAGATAATCGTGTTATCACTGGTCAAAACCCAGCTTCAGGTGGCCCAGTAGCTGAATTAGTATTACAACACGTAAACAAATAACAGGTAATAAAAAAAGCAGGTTTTCCATTACTATAGGAAAACCTGCTTTTTTACGAAATCATTTGCAAAATAGCAATAACTTCTTTTTCAACTTCAGAATCATCAATTGCTTCTATATACTCTGGTTTAAACAGTTGATACTTCTTCAATTGATAAAAATCAAGTATCGCTTTTTTTAACGTAATATCATACTGAATACAAAAAGAATGATCTATAATACGTCTTAACATCACGTCATCTTGCACCATAAATAATTGTGCGTTCATTTTATTAAAGTAGCCTTGTTCCATACCAGCTTCAAAAAACATTTGCAAATTATGATTACGATTTTGTTGTGCAGCGACTAACTGATCAGATAAGTGCGGATATGCCTCTTTCAAATCTTGTAAAAAAACATCAGAAATATATGTCACACATTTTAAAGAGTGGATAAACGTCTTTTGGAAACGTTCTGCAAAAGACATACTTTCATCTTGATTATCCGCATCTCCTTCAAGAAGGTAGTTCATAAAGTCTTCTACCACAGCTTCAATAATCTCATCTTTTGAAGAAAAACGTTTATATAAAGTAGCTTTACTAATATCCATATATTTCGCAATTTCATCTATTTTCAACTGGCTAAAACTCGTTTTTCTAATAACGGGCTTTATTTTATTAATATAAGTGTTTGCACACGCAACTTTTCTCATTAAAAGAGCCTCCCCTTTTGTCCATACAAAATAGTATAGCAAATTCACGATTAATTATAAATGAAGTCACTATACGCAATACATCTTTTTAGTTTAAGGAGTCATTTATACTATAGAAAAAATGCCCGCTACCTTTATGAGTAGCGAGCACTTTTTCTATAATTTATTTACAGCGCTTCTTATAGCTTTCCCTATTTCCATGCTAGACTGCGGATTTTGCCCTGTAATTAAACGCCCATCTACTACAACATGCGGCGTGAAATTTGGAGCAACATAAAACAAAGCTCCTTCTTCTTTCAATTTACTTTCTAATAAAAAGGGCACTCGATTTTCTAAATGTACAGCTTTTTCCTCATCATTCGTATAACCTGTTATACGCTTACCAGCAACAAAAAACGATCCGTCCTTATTTTTCACACCGACTAAAGAACTTACTCCGTGACAAACAGCTGCTACAATCCTGTTATTGTTGTACATATTCTCAATCAAATTTGCAACATATGGATTACCTGGAAAATCTACAATCGCTCCGTGCCCACCACCAAATAAAACTGCATCATAATCCGAAAAATGAACCGTTGAGATCGGCTTCGTATTTTGCAATAAAGAAGCAACATGCTTAAATTCACGAGGTATCCCGTTCGGAATAGAAACTCTATCAATAGGTACTCTACCACCCTTTATCGACACAATATCAACATCGAACTTAGCCTTTTTAAATACATGATAAGGAGCTGCGAGCTCTTCCAGCCACAAACCAGTCGGGTGTCCATTCATATCATGAGCGCTTGTTGAAACTAACAATATACTTTTCAACATATCCCCTCCTTACTACCTATTTATGTATGGAGTGTTCTTATCATTCATACAGTAAGCGGAAAAAAAACGAGAACAACAAGCTGACCTTTTTTATAAAAGTCTGCTTGTTGTTCTCGTTTGAATTCTTTCGTACAAAGATGTTTACAACCCGATAGCTTTACCTCCAACGCCATGCAATCGTGTTATCCTCCATATGAATAGCAGGTATATCAATCCCTAAATGCCGCTGATTGTCCTCATCAAAAATTGACCAATTTTCTTCATATAAAAATTCAGGGTCTATGCTTTCAAAATCAAATACACTATCTTCATCTACCATCTCACGAAAATATTTTTGGAACGGTTTACTATTCTCGTATAGACGAATTGTTCCATACATCCATGGCATGTCTCCAAAAACATCTTTAATTTCACCTATCTCCATATCCTTAAAATACAACTTCATACTTGCACCTTCTTATTTGTGAATGACAAGGATACCTATCCTAAATACCTCGTCATGTTCTAAAGTAGTTATTTTTTAACGTTTCTTTCTTAAACATATCTTCCCTCTCAAAGTCTGAGATACCTTTTTTAAGTTCAAAATATAAACAGAAAAATAGCCGACTCTTCATTTAAAAGTCGGCTTTCTTTTTATAGTTCGAGCTCTCCCATGCGAAGAAGCTCAACAACTGCTTGTGAACGTCCTTTAACTCCTAGCTTTTGCATTGCGTTTGAGATGTGGTTGCGTACTGTTTTTTCACTGATAAAAAGTTCACCTGCAATTTCCTTCGTTGTTTTATCTTGAACCAGTAATTCAAATACTTCTCTCTCTCTCTTTGTGAGTAACGGTTTAGATTGATACGCTTTTTCCTTCAACTGGTATAACCCTCCTTGCTTAAGCCAGAGCCGTGTATGTGTAAGTTGGGTGTTTATTTAGTCAAGATATTGTATGAACGAAATGTGCAGGTGGTGAATGAAAATGGGCTTTATTTCACATGTTATTTTAGACTTTTATACAGTGCGCACACTGTTTGTATCCACTCACTTTTCTGTACGCCATATTTGTTCTAGTAATATGCTGACAACAGTACCTACGAATAAACCATTTCCGAATATATATTGCATAACAGACGGCAATGATTGAAGTGCTCCAGACGGTAAAAACATAACACCGCTTCCAAATAATACAGCAACTCCTAAAATCGTTACATTCCTTTCGCTCATCGGCACTTGTTTTATATTATGAAATCCAATTCCAATTAGCTGTACGAACGAAGCCATTAAAACCGCAGACGCGACAGCGGATGGCAATGATGCTAAGTAACGAATAATACTCGGAAACAGCGACATTACGACTAGTAACATACATGCTAGTAAGAACGATCGTATATATTTCTGTTTCGTTAAACGTATAAACCCTGCCGTTGCTGGTAATGGCACGACACCTACAGTTGAAAATACAGAAGAAATGATATGCGAAATCCCTCCAACCCACGTTCCATCCTTCAACTGTTTCTGTTCAATAGTCCCTTTTTGAATGGTAGCTTGATTAATTGCTATAATAGCTGCCACTGTATTAGAAACTAAAATACACACCATAACGAAACTTGATACAGCCATACCTGTATTCCACTTTGGAAGTCCCCAAGCAAATATTTGTGGAAGTTGCACAAAATGAGTTACTTGAGATGGAATCGTCACTTTTCCTGCAATTAGAAAAAGAATCCACCCACTAATTAATCCGATTAAAACCGCATAACTTTTGACAAAACCTTTTCCGAAGTTAGATAGTATAATAACGAAAAGAAATATGCTAAATGCAATTATCGCTGTAAATCCATCGATTTGAGAAACAGTAGCAGTAATTCCTAGCATCCCTTTTAGGAATACACCGCTTAATTGTAAACATAATAAAAGTAAAAACGTCCCTGTCACAAGCGGCGTAAATAAAAATAAAATACGTCCTATAAAACCAGTTACTCCTAATCCTATTAAAATAACACCGGAAATTATCATTCCTAATTCTAAAATTTGCAACGTACTATGTAATTGATTTTGTCCGGCCGTTGCGTAAGCAAGTACGGTAAATACTCCAACCCAAGATCCAGCTGGTCCATCCGCAATTGGTAGTCTATGTCCAAGCCACCCTTGTAAAAAAGAAGATATACCAACTACAAAGAATGTACGCTGCATTAAATAAAATATTTCTTCCGTCGTAAGATGAAATAATCCGCCAACGACAATTGGTAATGCGATTGAATTCGCTAATAAAAATATAAACCATTGCAAAGTTCCCATAATATGATTTTGATTATGTTGATTGTCCAATTTTTTCATCCTTCCTAGCTAACCTATAAGAAATACGTTGTAAACACAAAAAAGAAGAGTTCTACACTCACAATTAGAACCCTCATCAAAACATTTAAACGATTCTTTTATACAAGATTATTTAATTCCACCTCACTTAAACTTCCAACAACAATATTCCCTTTATGCACCACTAAACGCTTCTCTGTTTGACGTGCCACCGCTTCAGCAGTACATGTTGCATTCGTCAAAACAAAACTCGCTTCATCTCCTACATTCGGCCATGCTCGCTTCCCTTCATCGTTTAACGTTTCCTTTCCTCCCGTAATAAAGCGAAGGGCTTTTCCTAAAGACCTTTCATCACTCCATCCAAAACGTTCCGCTAATCGATTTGCCTTTTGCAGCATATCACCCGTTCCAAACGGTGACCAATGATCAGTAATACTATCATTTCCTAATGAAACTTTCACACCTTTTTTATCTAATAACGGAATTGGGATTACTTGTTTCCCAATTGGCACCGTTGAAGTAATATCAATGTTTAAAGCAGCTAGTCTTTCCGCCACTTCTTCAGCTTCTTTATCCGTAACACCACCAAGTCCAAGCGCATGACTAATCGTTACGCGCCCTTGCCATCCCGCTGCTTCTGTTAGACTTGCTAATCTCTTCATCGTAAACGTTCCAAGATTATTCGCATCATGCAGATGAATATCAACATCCGCATTAAATTCTACTGCGATATCCATAATAGTATGTAATGATTTTTCAATATCTTTATCCACTGTAGCTGGATCTACTCCACCGACTAGATTCGCACCCATACGCATCGCATCTTTCACAAGTTGCACAGAATTACTACGCAATAATCCATGTTGCGGAAAAGCAACAATTCTACCAGAAACCTGATTTTTATATGTTTCCAATGCCGCTAACGTCGCCTCCAAATTACCAAGTCCAATTACCGGATCCACATTACAATGCGTTCTTATATTCGTTGCACCATTTCGGAGCAATAACGTTAACATATTTTCCGCCCTATCTTGAGCAGTTGCTAATTGCTTCGGCAAAATTTCCTCTTCTTCATTAAAACGTGTGAAAATATTCTCTGCTGGCATACATGCCTTCCAAGGGCCACTATAATAGGTTTTATCAATGTGAATATGCATCTCTTCGAAAGCAGGCAAAATCAATAAACGATTGGCATCAAAAATTGATACCCCTTCCTCTTGAACAGCCCCTACTATTATTTTTTTAATTCGTCCATCTTCAATGAGTAAACTACATAACTCTGTTTCTGTTTGGGAAATTCTCCCCTCTTCATATGTATACCCTGATTCAAGCATTACATTAGTCAACCAATATACTGTCATCTCTATTCCCCCACCCTTTATTAAAAGTTACCTCATACCTCTTACTATAATTTTAATATCAACTGAAAATTAAGACAATTAATACGACTGTTTCCTAAAAAAATTGTAATACAACCGCATAGTCTTCTCATAAATTTCCATATAGAATAGAAGTATATAGTTTGCTAAAAAAGGAGTGAATTGGAAGATGTCAAAAAGATTATATAAATCCGAAACTGATAAAATGCTATTTGGTATATGCGGTGGTTTAGGGGAATATTTTGATATTAGCTCTACCCTCATTCGCATACTTTGGGTCATTGCTGTTTTATGTTTTGGGACTGGTTTTTTAGTTTATTTTATTTGTTTATTACTTATGCCACGTTCGTACTAGTGGCATCCTGCATATACTTAATCGAAATATAAAAAATCACCTATAGAATTCTATAGGTGATTTTTTTATGAAGAATATTTCATCGTTAAATGTAATACTGCTACTTCATCTTCTTCATTTCTATAACTATGTTTTTTGTTCGCTTCAAATTGAATAGAGTCAAACGCATTCAATTCGTATACATCATTTTCCACTTGAATCGATACTTTCCCTTTCATTACCGTTACAAGCTCAATAGCACCTTCATGATGAGCTTCTGGTTCATATATACTATTCGCCCTTAAACAAGCACGATGCATTTCCATTCCTGTTTCTTTCGTATAACGGAACATCGTTTCTAAATGCCATGCTTGTCCTACATCTACTGCAAATCCTTCTCCGCAGCGTGCAACAGCTACAGGTTCTCCAACAACCATCAATCTGGATAAAGGAATCGATAACCCTTTCGTTATTTTCCAAATGACAGCTAACGTCGGATTTGTTTCTCCTCTTTCAATCTTTCCTAATGTTAATTTACTAACTCCTGTTTTTTGGGCTAATTCTTCTAAACTTAATTTTTGTTCATTTCGAATTTGTCTTAATAACTGACCTACTTGCTGAATGACCTCTTTCGTTTGCATATCTTCATGTTCTTTCATCTATAAAACCACCTTAAAGTATAAAATAGTTTACTTTTATCATTTTTAAGTATATCATACTATACATAATCATCAATTTCCGAAAGGAGTGCTACACTTCATGCGCGCAATTTTATTAGGCCTTTTATCATCAGCCTTTTTTTCCGCAACCTTTATTATTAATAGAGCGATGAATGTATCTGGAACGAGCTGGGCTTGGACAGCTTCCTTCCGTTTTTTATTCGCTCTCCCTATTTTATTCCTTATCGTTTTATTTCGCAAAAACTTAAGGGGGTTATGGGAAGAATTAAAGAAACATCCATTAGCGTGGATCGGATGGGGTTCTGTTGCTGGTATTGGATTCTATTCTTTATTAAGTTTTGCAGCTGTCTTTTCTCCAGCGTGGCTCGTTGCTGGAACTTGGCAAGTTACGATATTAGCAGGATTACTTTTATCGCCATTGTTCTTCGTTAAAATAGAAACGAAATCAGGAACAAAACTTGTACGTGGAAAAATTCCACTTCGTAGTTTATATGTTGCATTATTTATTTTACTTGGTGTAATTTGTATGCAAGCGACTGCAGCAGGTCATATTACAATGGCTCAGTTTATTTCAGGATTTTTACCTGTCGTAGTGGCTGCTTTCTTATATCCATTCGGCAACCGAAAAATGATGGAGCTTGTTGGCGGCCGTCTCGATACGTTCCAACGCGTATTAGGAATGGCAATAGGCAGTCTTCCTATAACAATTTTACTTGGTATATATGGATTTTCTACTACCGGTATTCCAACATCAAGCCAAATGCTGCAAGGATTTTTGTTAGCATTATGTTCTGGCGTAATTGCAACGATGACATTTTTCTTTGCTACTGACTTAGCAAAAGATAACCTCGCCCTACTTGGAGCTGTTGAAGCAACACAAGCTGGAACGATGGTCTTTACCGTGCTTGGCGAAATTGTTTTCTTGAATGGTTCATTCCCTGGTGGGCTTTCCCTACTTGGAATGATTATTATTATGTTAGGAATGGTTGCAAATAGCATTTTAAATCGATCTATTCCAATCGTTAAGCAGAAAAAAACAGCATAAAAAGGAGTATGGTTCTATCCCAAAGAACCATACTCCTTTTTTATTGTCCCCCTATTTCGCCTTATCAGAATAGTATTTCATTAGCTGTTTATACTAAAACCTATGTTATAATACGTTTCATGCGCAATATTAGGAGGTAAATTATGTTAAAAAAAGCAATCGCTGAATTTATTGGTACATTTGTACTTGTATTATTCGGAACTGGAGTAGCTGTCATTGGCGGCGGAATTGAAGGAATTGGAACATTAGGAATCGCTATGGCTTTCGGTCTATCTATTGTGGCTATGGCATATAGCATCGGAACAATTTCCGGATGTCACATTAACCCAGCAGTATCAGTAGCTATGTTCATCAACAAAAGAATGAACGCTATGGAACTTTGTTATTATGTATTAGCTCAAATTTTAGGTGGTTTATTAGGAACTGCAACGTTAGTAACGATTTTACGCTCTGCTAAAACACCTTTAGATAATTTAGGACAAAATGGTTTTGGAACTCTTGGTTTATCTGGAGCATTTCTAGTTGAATTCATTTTAACTTTCGTATTCATTTTAGTTATCGTTGCTGTAACAGGTAAAAAAGGAAGTTCTTCTCTAGCAGGATTAGTAATTGGTTTCACATTAGTTTTAGTTCACTTATTAGGAATTCCGTTAACTGGAACTTCTGTTAACCCAGCTCGTAGTATCGCACCAGCTTTATTCGCTGGCGGAGAAGCACTTTCTCAACTATGGGTATTCATCGTTGCACCAATTCTTGGTGGTATCGTAGCAGCTATTGTTGGTAAATTTATTTTAAATACTGAAAAATAGAATTTTCAATATTTCTGAATAAAAAAAGGCGAGCCCTCATTATGAGGTTGCTCGCTTTTTTACTCTTTCATTTTGGACTTTAAGTTTGTAACTAATTGATCTACCGTTACATTTGCAAGTACGTTTTCCATCGCTTCTTGCGCTTGCATTAAAATAATTTCTAATACTGATTGAATATTAGCTCCTACTGGACATTCAATGTTGGGATTTTCATGGAAGGAAAATAGCTGTCCTTCTTCTACAACTTCCACTGCTTTATATACATCAAGTAATGTAATTTCTTCTAAATCACGAGCAAGTGTCGTACCACCTTTACCAGCTTGTACATCAACAAGTCCTGCTCTCTTCAACATTCCTGTAATGCGACGAATCACAACTGGATTTGTATTCACACTACCAGCAATCCATTCAGAGGTACAGCGAGAGTTTCGATCTATCGCAAGTAACGTTAACATATGAACACCTACTGTAAAACGACTACTAATCCCCATCTGCACACCCTCCTTTGTATTCATTCTATTAAAAGACGACTCTTATTATTATATACTATTTTTAATTTATACATAAAGAAAAAGCATGATTCCAATAGGAAATCATACTTTTCTCTCATTATTGACGCTTTATAAACTTCGCTAAATCTTTAAATTTCACTTTATCTGAGTAATTCATTACGCCGTTTACATAAATGCGGCTTGCAAGCATATTGATGATAACGATAGTCACCAATAAAATTACTAACGTCACACCAATTTCGACAGCCCCAGCTTCACCAGCTACAAGTCTTGAAAATGTAACCATAGGTGTAAAGAATGGAATATATGAACTAACTACAGCTAATGTACTATTAGGATCAAATAATGATTTAATACTAATGAAAAATGCTGCTACACCTAACATTGTAATTGGGAACGAAAGAGATTGCACATCCTCAATTTTTGATACAACAGCCCCAACCGCTGCATATAACATTGCATATAGTAAGTAGCCCGTAACAAAATATACAACGAACATACTAATTACTACCGCATCCAATTTAGAAAAGTCTAGTGTAAGTCCTATTAAAGATGCGTTTTCTAAATCTACCCAACCTAATAAATATGGTACAAGAAAGCCGAAGGAAGCAATAACTAGTAATAGTAAAGCACTAGAAACAATTGCTAAAATTTTAGCATGTAGCATTGTTAATGGTTTTACTTTCGGAAGCATTAACTCCATAACACGAGATGACTTTTCAGATGCTATCGTCATCCCAATTGCAGTTCCAAACACAATAATAAACATATATAAGGCAAACGAGAAAACATAACCAATTCCAAAGGAAGATGCATGATCCTTTACTGCCTCTTGCTTTAACGGAATTTCCACCTGTAACTGTTTGGCTACTTCTGCAGATACATTATTTTTTTTAATCATTACCGCTGTATACTGTTCTTTTAAATAACTTGCCATAAGTGTAGCCGTTGATTGGCTCGGAAAACCACTATACATATACGTCACTTCTGGAATACCATTCTTTTCTGTAATATGGAATAAACCGTCTAAATCCCCATCTTCCACTTGCTTACGTAGCTCATTAAATTTATCCTTATTTTCTACAGTTACTTTAGCAGACGGAAGTAACTTTGTTACATCACTTTCTTGCACTTTATAAGTATCGCTTTCAGTTACTACCGCAAATTTATCTTTTCCTTTATCGTTATCAGCAGTGAAATGATTAAATGCGAAAAGCCCAAACACAACTAAAAATAAAATCGCACTCGTAATTAATGATTTTTTAGATAAAAACGCTTCCCTGAAATAAAATGAAAATACATGAGAAAATTTACGCATCGTTATTTCGCCCTCTCTACAAAGATTTCGTTTAACGTCGGCTCTAACATTTTAAATTGTCGTAAGGTAATACCTTGTTCTTGCAATTGTTGCAAAATCCTTAGAGCTTCTGCATCATCTTGTACTTGCACATAAAGAAGGCCTTGTTGTTTTTCATACGATACATGTATAGCTTCTAATCCCTTCTCATTCTCTTCTGTATCTTCAATCGTTAAATTACGGAAACCGTATTCTTTTTTAATATCACTTAACTGGCCTTTTACGACTGCTTCGCCTTTTTTCAAAATACATACATGTTGGCAAAAAGCCTCTACTTGTTCCATACGATGACTGGATAAAATAATTGTCTTTCCGCTCTGTACTTGTTCTTCAATAATGCTAGCTAACATCCCAGCATTAACTGGATCCAGTCCGCTAAATGGTTCATCTAAAATGAGAAGTTCAGGATTATGAAGAAGAGCAGCAATTAATTGGATTTTTTGCTGATTTCCTTTTGAAAGCTCTCCTGCCGTTTTAAATTTATATTCCGGTATCGCTAATCGCTCTAACCAGTGATCAATAGCAAGGTCTACTTCTTTTTTCGTCATTCCTTCTAATCTACCAAAATATCGCAACTGATCTATTACTCTACTTTTTGTATATAAACCTCTCTCTTCTGGTAAGTATCCAATTGTTACCCCACTAGTCCCAAATGATTTTCCATCCCATGTAATAGATCCTTCATTAGGCGTTAATAATCCGAGAAGCATTTTGATTGTCGTTGTTTTCCCTGCACCATTTCGCCCAAGTAATCCTAGCACTTCACCTTTAGGTAACGAAATTTGCAAGCCGTTAACTGCTTTTGATTCCCCAAATAGTTTCGTTAAGTTTTGAATTTGTAAACTCAAAGTATAAAGCCTCCCCTTTAGTATCATTCATACTCTCTTTCAAAGACTATGTTTATGTAGGATAAAATATAGCACTACGCTTCATCCTTTTAATATGTAGCACCGTCTTAATCCATCATTTGTTCTATTTAGTTAAAATTGTAAATAATATCATGTGATTTGTCAATTATAATTGTCATTTCGACAATAAAACTTGTCAAAATGATTCCCAACATTTTTCTCATCTTTCTAATATAGGACATACTACTATATATACAAAAGACAATATGCAAATGTTCATACAAAAAATATTATTTTTCGATATATAATATTAACTGATTTTCTAACATCGAGGAGGATACATATGAAGATGAAGAGGCGCATTACCACTTTATTATCTGTAGCAGTTCTATCTACATCGCTTGTAGCATGTTCAGGAACACAAGAGAAAACTGTGGCGAAAGAAGAGAAGGCAAAATTAACAGACCAGCAATTAATGGCTGATTTATGGTATCAAACAGCTGGTGAGACGAAAGCACTTTACTACCAAGGATACAATATCGGTCAATTAAAGCTCGATGCAATTCTTGCAAAAGGGACAGAGAAAAAACCTGCTATCGTACTGGATTTAGATGAAACTGTTTTAGATAACAGTCCTCATCAAGCAATGAGTGTAAAGACAGGAAAAGGCTATCCTTACAAATGGGATGACTGGATTAATAAGGCTGAAGCTGAAGCTCTTCCAGGCGCAATTGATTTCTTAAAATATACAGAATCTAAAGGTGTAGATATTTACTACATCTCAAATCGTAAAACGAACCAACTAGATGCAACAATTAAAAATCTTGAGCGTGTAGGTGCTCCTCAAGCAACGAAAGAACATATATTACTACAAGATCCGAAAGAAAAAGGAAAAGAAAAACGCCGTGAACTCGTTTCGCAAACACATGATATCGTCTTATTCTTCGGCGATAACTTATCTGATTTCACTGGTTTTGATGGAAAATCTGTAAAAGATCGAAATCAAGCAGTCGCAGATTCAAAAGCACAATTTGGTGAGAAATTTATTATTTTCCCGAATCCGATGTATGGTGATTGGGAAGGCGCTTTATATGATTATGATTTCAAAAAATCAGATGCAGAAAAAGATAAAATCCGTCGCGACCACTTAAAATCATTTGATGCAAAATAAAGAGGATGGCATTCGCCATCCTCTTTTATTTTACTTTCTCTGTTAAAGGCAAGATAAATACTTCCACACGTCTATTCTTTGCCTTTCCTTCTTGTGTATCGTTTGGAGCAATCGAACGGTATTCTCCGTAACCAATCGCACTAAATTTTTCTGGTTGTAATTCTTTATTTTGCAGTAATACTTGCATAAAATTAACTGCCCGCTGCGTACTTAATTCCCAGTTTGACGCAAACTGCGCATTGGCAATAGGGACATTATCCGTATGACCCGATACTGTAATTTCACGAGGTGACGCTGAAACAAGTAAGCTAGACATCTCTTTTGCAATCCCTAAAGATTCTAATTTCACATCTGCTTTCCCCGAATCAAACAGTATATTCTCTAATATTGTCACCATTAATCCCTTTTCAGTTAATTTAGTTTGAAAAGAAGAGGATAATTGTTTCTCATTAATATATTGATCAATCTTTTTTTGTAATGCTTTCAATTCATCCATCTCTTTTTTTTCTTTCGCTCTAGCTTCTTCTTGTTTTTTTGCTTGTTCTGCCTCAAGGCTACTTGCCGATAACTCTTTCTCTTCATTCGGCTTCTGATCACTCAAAAATTCTTTATTTCCTGTTCCACCTGCTAGTTCACTTCGAAACGCTACCGCCATCTGTTTGAACTTCGCAGCATCTATACTACTCATTGCGAATAAAACGATAAACAATGCAAATAACAACGTTAACATATCAGAATAAGGGATTAACCAAGTTTCGTCGATATGCTCATCATGTTTTTTCTTTTTGCCTCTTCTATTTTTCTTACTCCGCATTTTTTTCTGCTCCTTTTTCTAGCTTTTTACGCTCAGTTGCAGAAAGTGAACCTAAAATGCGGTTCTTCATAATAAACGGATATGTACCCTCTTGTAACATTAATAAACAATCAATAATTAAACGTTTTTTCTCTAATTCAGCTGCAGATTTTTGCTTTAATTTATTTGCAAATGGATGCCATAATACATAGCCTGAAAAAATACCAAAAATCGTTGCAATAAACGCACCCGAAATAGCATGACCTAACTTTTCAATATCAGTTAAATTGCCAAGTGCAGCTACAAGACCAATAACAGCACCTAAAACCCCTAATGTCGGTGCATATGTACCAGCTTGAGAAAAAATTGCTGCTCCTTTTGCATGCCTTTCTTCAATTGCTTCTAATTCAGCTTCTAAAATCTGCTCTAGATCTTCTGCGGATACGCCATCAATCACAAATTTCATACCACGCAAAAGAAATTCATCTTGAATTTTGTCTAATTGTTGCTCTAAAGACAAAATACCATATTTTCTACTTTCTGATGTCCAATGAACAAACAATTCTAGCAACTGTTCATAACTTAAATCCTTTTTATTTGAACCAAAAAGAACTTTAAATAATTTTGGAACCCTTTTTAGTTGATTCATCGGAAATGCTATACATACTGCAGCAAATGTACCGATAAAAATAATTAATGCTGCGGCAGGATTCAATAAGGCATTTACGTCAGCGCCCTTGACGACCATCCCTACTACCACTGCTACAAATCCTAAAATGAGTCCAATAATTGTTGCAAAATCCATTCCCATTCACTCCTAGTCTATACAAGAAGTTCTTTATTCTCGATAATCGCTACATCTTCTTATGTATATATATTACATAAAAAATTCATTTCATGAAAGATAAGAAATGAATTAAATGAAAAAATACTACAATTTCACACATTTTCTGACATTTTCTTTGCATTTCTATTACGTTACGACTCTTATATTTCTTTTTCAACAAACTAGACTTATAATAAAAACAATACATATTTTATGAAGAAAGGACTGTGATTACAAGGCATCATGAAAAAAATAATCATTATTTCTGCCGCTACTATTGTAATCGGTATCACTTCTTTCGCTTACTTTGGTTCTAAATCACCGCTACAAAATGGGGCGAAAGCTGTCGAAAGTCAACAGCATAGTAATCACCAAAAAGAAGAGATTCCTGCTTTTCCAAAAGCTGATCATAATGCAAAGAAACTAGACAATGATTTTTCCGTTGTAACAAATCCAGAGTCTAATCTTGTCTTAGTTAATAAACACCGAAAACTACCAGACGGATACACACCTGAAGACTTAACAAGACCAAACGTACCATTTACTAGTCCAAAAGATAAAGAAAAAACATTGCTGCGTAAAGATGCTGCAGATGCGCTTGAAAATATGTTTGAAGCGGCAAAGAAAGAAGGGCTTGAACTTACAGCTGTATCTGGTTATCGTTCCTACAAACGCCAAAAATCATTACATGATACATACGTTAGACGTCAAGGAAAAGCTGAAGCTGATTCAGTAAGTGCCATCCCGGGTACAAGTGAACATCAAACTGGTTTAGCAATGGATATTAGTTCAAAATCTGCTAAATTCCAATTAGAGCCTATTTTTGGAGAGACAGCCGAAGGAAAATGGGTTGCAAAACATGCCCATGAATTTGGCTTTATCATTCGTTATTTAGAAGATAAAACAGAAACAACAGAATATGCATACGAACCGTGGCATTTGCGCTACGTGGGCAATCCATACGCTACATACATATATAAACATCATTTAACATTAGAAGAAGCGATGGAAGACAAAAAATAAGAGAGCAAATTGCTCTCTTATTTTTCTTTCACTCTATCATTGTAGTAATTTTTTCTTCCACTCTTCAGGCCACGGTTCGCCTCTTCCCGTTTTTTTCGATGCTTGAACCATCATTCCACGACCAACTAAACAAACTTCTCCTGCTGCATTCTTCACCATATAATGCAAATCTAAAGAAGAATTCCCAACCGATCCCGCTTTTACATATACTTTCAACTGTTCATCAAAATATATTTGCTTAATAAAATTGCATTGTAAATCTGCAACAACGATCATCGTTTCTGATGATGCATGCGTCCATTCTTGCATAAATCCAAGTTCTTTAAACAATGCGATACGTGCTTCTTCAAAATAAGTAAAGGCAACGACATTATTTACATGTCCAAACATATCTACTTCACCAAAACGAACTTTCACAGGATTATAAAATGAAAAACCACTTTCCCATTGCTCAAAGTCTTCAATATAAGAAATTCTCTTCATTGTTCCCTCTCCTTTTCGCCTTAAAATAAACAGAATAAACAGAAAAATAAAGTTATAAATATTGCCTCTTCAACATGAAGAGGCAATATTTATTAATAGTTATTGTCGCTACCAAAGAAATCTTTGAACGATTGAATTGTTGTATCACGGTTTAATGCCGCAATTGAAGTTGTTAATGGAATACCCTTTGGACATGATTGCACACAGTTTTGAGAGTTACCACAGTTTGCAAGTCCTCCATCTCCCATAATTGCACGTAAGCGATCTGCTTTATGCATTTCACCCGTTGGATGTGAGTTGAATAAACGAGCTTGTGATAACGGTGCTGGTCCAATAAAGTCAGATTTACTATTTACGTTTGGACATGACTCTAAGCAAACACCACATGTCATACATTTTGAAAGCTCATAAGCCCATTGACGTTTCTTCTCAGGCATTCTTGGTCCTGGTCCTAAGTCATACGTACCATCAATTGGAATCCAAGCTTTAACGCGTTTTAGAGCGTTAAACATGCGACTACGGTCAACTTGTAAGTCACGTACAACTGGGAATGTCTTCATCGGCTTTAAGCGAATTGGTTGTTCTAACTGATCGATAAGAGCTGTACATGATTGACGTGGTTTTCCGTTAATCACCATCGAACATGCGCCACATACTTCCTCTAAACAGTTCATATCCCATGCAATCGGAGTCGTCTGGTTTCCTTTTGAATCAACAGGATTACGACGAATTTCCATCAGTGCCGAAATAATGTTCATATTTGGACGATATGGAATTTCAAACTCTTGGTCAAACTCTTGTGCATCTGGTCCATCTTGTCTCGTAATGATGAGGCGGATTGTTTTCTCAGACATGTTGCTTATCCCCCTTCTCTTCACCCTTAGCAGCTACATCATGTTTTGAGGAATAGTCACGTTTACGTGGTTTAATTAATGAAACATCCACTTCTTCGTAATGGAATGCTGGTGCTTTTCCTTCTCCCTCAAATTTCGCCATCGTAGTTTTTAAGAAGTTTGCATCATCACGATTTGGGAATTCTGGTTTGTAATGTGCTCCGCGGCTTTCATTACGGTTATATGCGCCAATTGTAATAACACGTGCTAACTCAAACATATTTGCAAGTTGGCGTGTAAATGAAGCACCTTGGTTACTCCATCTCGCTGTATCGTTAATGTTAATGCGTTTGTAACGCGCCATTAACTCTTCAATTTTCGCATCAGTTTCTAGTAATTTTTTATTTTCACGAACTACTGTAACGTTATCTGTCATCCATTCTCCAAGCTCTTTATGAAGAACATATGCATTTTCGTTACCATCAAGCGTTAAAATATTGTTAAATTTCTCTGTTTCGATTAATTCATTTTGCTCATATACAGTAGATGAGACAGCATCAGATGATTTAGAAAGACCTTTCATATACTCAATTGCGTTCGGTCCTGCTACCATACCACCGTAAATTGCTGATAATAGTGAGTTCGCACCAAGGCGGTTACCACCGTGCATAGAATAATCACACTCACCTGCTGCAAATAAACCAGGAATACTTGTCATCTGCTTATAATCAACCCATAGTCCGCCCATTGAATAGTGAACTGCTGGGAAGATTTTCATTGGTAGTTTACGAGGATCATCACCTGTAAACTTCTCATAGATTTCAATAATTCCACCAAGTTTAATATCTAGTTCTTTCGGATCTTTATGAGAAAGATCTAAGTACACCATGTTTTCACCGTTAATACCTAGTTTTTGCTCTACGCAAACATCAAAGATTTCACGCGTTGCAATATCACGAGGTACAAGGTTTCCGTAAGCCGGATATTTTTCTTCTAGGAAGTACCATGGTTTACCATCTTTATATGTCCAAACACGGCCACCTTCACCACGTGCAGATTCACTCATAAGACGTAATTTATCGTCTCCAGGAATTGCCGTTGGATGAATTTGAATGAACTCACCGTTTGCATAATATGCGCCTTGTTGATATACAGCAGAAGCTGCTGTACCTGTATTAATAATAGAGTTAGTTGATTTTCCAAAGATGATACCAGGGCCCCCTGTTGCCATAATCACGGCATCAGCTTGGAAACTTTTAATCTCCATTGTTTGTAAGTCTTGTGCAACGATTCCTCGGCATACACCTTCGTCATCCACAACAGCTCGTAAGAAATCCCAACCCTCGTATTTCGTTACAAGTCCTGCTACTTCGTGACGACGTACTTGCTCATCTAATGCGTATAGTAATTGCTGTCCAGTTGTTGCACCAGCAAATGCTGTACGGTGATGTTGTGTTCCACCAAAACGACGGAAATCAAGAAGTCCTTCTTCCGTACGGTTGAACATAACACCCATACGGTCCATTAAATGAATGATACCAGGTGCTGCTTCACACATTGCTTTAACTGGTGGTTGGTTCGCTAAGAAGTCCCCACCATAAATTGTATCGTCAAAGTGAATCCATGGAGAATCCCCTTCACCTTTCGTATTTACGGCACCGTTAATTCCACCTTGGGCACATACAGAATGCGAACGTTTTACTGGTACTAAAGAAAACAGTTCAACATTTACTCCTGCTTCCGCCGCTTTAATCGTTGCCATTAAGCCAGCCAAGCCACCGCCGACTACTATAAGTTTCCCTTTCATGCTCTCCCACTCCTTACTGGTTTGCTAGCTGTGGATCGATGAACGCTAATAATGCACTCACACCTACATAAGATAGACCTAAGAAAATAGCTAATGTTACATAAGTAGAGATTCTTTGTGAACGTGGAGATACTGTAATTCCCCAGCTGATGCAGAATGTCCATAGTCCATTTGCAAAGTGGAAAATTGTTGAAACAACACCGACTAAGTAGAATGCAAACATAGCTGGATTGTTTAAAATATCTGCCATCATATCATAGTTTACCTCTTTACCTAACATTGCTTGAATACGAGTTTCCCAGACGTGCCAAGAAATGAAAATCAGTGTAACGATACCTGAAATTCTTTGGAAGACGAACATCCAGTTACGGAAATAACCGTAAGAAACCGCATTGTTCTTAGCTGTAAATGCAATATATAAGCCATATATAGCATGGTACAGTATCGGTAAAAAGATGATGAAAATCTCTAGCGCGTACCGGAATGGAAGGAGCTCCATAAAGCCTGCAGCTTTGTTAAAAGCCTCTGCTCCTCGTGTTGCAAAGTTGTTTACAATTAAATGTTGCGTCAAAAAGACACCAACCGGGATGACCCCCATTAATGAGTGCCACTTACGAAACGTATACTCGCGGCCTTTCATGTCCCCATTACCCCCCTTGAATGTTTGACTGCTGTTTTCAGATTAGTTTACAACAATAATGTTTTTTCACTATTGGCATAAGAAAAACTGAAAAAATTATTCGAAATATTTCAGCATAATTTGATACCAAGTTCATTTTACTCCTATTTTTGTCGAAGCGTCAAGAAAACGTATACATAATTTGCATATAATTTGCCAATTCTTTTTTTCTTCTTATATATTCAGATTTTCCCAAAGAAAAATCTGTTTTTATAAATGAGAAATGTTATATAATAATCCCTATAGAAAGAGGGGAATATTGTGAGTAAAAATACAATCGATACAACATCTTTAGAAGATGTTTCATTGAACGCCTTCGCTTATGAATTGCTACGTGAAGAATTACTACCAGATTTAATCGGTAACGATTTAGATGGTATTTTATACTGGTCCGGTAGAAACCTTGCAAGAAAATATCCACTAGAAACAACTGAAGAAGTCATTCAGTTCTTCGAAAAAGCTGGCTGGGGCACTTTAAGCATTATTGAACATAAGCGTCGTGAAATGCAGTTCCAACTTAAAGGCACACTCATCGCTGAACGCCAAAAACAAAACAGACATTCTTCTTATCAATTAGAAGCTGGATTTATCGCTGAACAAATTCAAAAACAACGAAACGTCGTTGCAGAGTCCTATGAAGAAAAGAAAAAACGTTCAGACTCTATTACATTTCTTGTGAAATGGGATATAAAAGATCTCATCGAAGTGTAGCATTACCTACAGTCAACTAGACATATAAGTTTAGTTGACTTTTTTGTATTTTCATTCAGTTAGATTTATTTTAAATCTTCAGAAATTATACCAGAAAATAGAAGACGTTGTAAACTACAACGTCTTCTTATCCGCTAAATAAGTATAAATCGTTTCTGCGACATTTTTCGGCATACCCGCTTCGACAAATTCAGCTACAGAAGCTTCCTTCATCTTCTTTAATGAACCAAAATGTTTCAACAATACCTTTTTCCGTTTATCACCGATTCCTGGAATATCATCCAGTGCTGATTGAATAACAGATTTCCCGTGTAATTGACGATGAAATGTAATCGCAAATCGATGCACTTCATCTTGAATGCGCTGCAATAAATAAAATTCTTGGCTATTTCTCTCAAGCATCACAGGTTCAGGTGGGTCCCCAATAATTAAATGGGAGGTTTTATGTTTGTCATCTTTTACAAGACCTGCCATCGGAATATATAAACCGAGTTCATTTTCTAGAACATCACTTACAGCTGCCAGATGACCTTTTCCACCATCAATAATGATTAAATCTGGTAAAGGCAAACTCTCTTTCAGTGCCCTTGTATAACGGCGTCTTACAACTTCTCTCATAGACTCATAATCATCCGGTCCTTGAACCGTTTTAATTTTATATTTCCTGTATTCTTTCTTAGCTGGTTTCCCATCGATAAAAGCAATCATTGCAGAAACAGGATTCGTCCCTTGAATATTTGAGTTATCAAACGCCTCAATACGATAAGGTGTTTCAATCCCAAGCTGCTTCCCTAACTGATCTACCGCTTTAATCGTTCGCTCTTCATCACGTTCAATTAAGTAGAATTTCTCTTCAAGAGCAATCTTCGCATTTTTATTTGCTAATTCTACAAGATCTTTTTTCTTACCACGTTTCGGCTGTGTCGCTTCCACTTCTAAAAAGCGCTCTACTAACTCTGAGTCTATACTTCCTGGAACGACAACTTCCTTCGGCTTAAAATGACTACTGTTCTCATAAAATTGACCAATGAACGTTAAAAAGCCCTCTTCTGGTTCATCGTAGATCGGAAACATAGAAACGTCACGTTCAATTAGCTTTCCTTTTCGAACGAAGAAAACTTGAACACACATCCATCCTTTATCAACTGCATATCCAAACACATCACGATCCACTAAGTCACTCATGATCATCTTTTGTTTTTCCATAATCGCATCGATATGCGCAATTTGATCACGTAACTCTTTTGCACGTTCAAATTCTAGTTTCTCTGAAGCTTCATACATCTTTGTTTCTAATTCTGAACGAACTTCTTTATGTCCACCATTTAAAAACTTAATAATTTCATCTACAATTTCTTTGTTTTGTTCTTCCGTCACTTCTTTCACACACGGTGCTAAACATTGACCCATATGATAATATAAACAAACTTTATCAGGCATATTTGAGCACTTACGAAGCGGATACATACGATCTAGCAATTTTTTCGTTTCATGAGCTGATTGTGCATTCGGATAAGGGCCAAAATACTTTCCTTTATCCTTTTTTACGTTTCGTGTAATGAGTAATCGCGGCTGTTTCTCAGCTGTAATTTTAATAAAAGGATATGTTTTATCGTCTTTTAATTGAATATTATATTTTGGATCATGTTTTTTTATTAAATTTAACTCTAAAATGAGAGCCTCTAGATTTGAGGAGGTTACAATATATTCAAAATCTACAATTTCTCCTACAAGCCGAAGTGTTTTTCCATCATGTGAACCAGTAAAGTACGAGCGCACACGATTTTTAAGCACTTTTGCCTTTCCGACATATATAACCGTTCCTTGCTTATCTTTCATTAAATAACAACCAGGTTGATCTGGTAAAATAGCCAGCTTCTCTTTTAAATGTTCGTGCACTCGTCACCCTCCATTTCTACATGCTTAGCATTTTTATTTTCACATGAAAACATACTATGCCAAAACACCCAACATACGTTCTTTCATTGTAACGGAAAGGTGTAAAAAAAGAAAATAAAAAAAGCTGCCAAGTGGCAGCTCCTTTATTTTAGAAGTGTTTAGAAACTAATTCTACTAACGCTTCTTTCGGTTTGTAACCTAACGCTTGATCAACTACTTTACCGTCTTTTAATACGAAAAGAGCTGGAATGCTCATTACTTCGAATTGACGAGCAGTTTCTTGGTTTTCATCCACGTCTACTTTTACTACTTTTACTTTTTCGCCTAGTTCTGCATCAATTTCTTCTAATACAGGAGCGATCATTTTACAAGGTCCACACCATGGTGCCCAGAAATCTAATAATACAACACCTTCGCTAGTTTCAGATGCGAAGCTTTGGTCATTTGCGTTTACAATTGCCATTTTATTTCCTCCTTCAAGTATATTCTACCAAGAGTATATCATTAACTTATATACGTGGCGAATAATATGTATCGTTATGTATTGTAACAAAAAAGTGTTCCTTTATACTATATAAAAATACGGATTACATACTAAAAAGATGAGAGACAGGGGATCTCTCACCTTTTTCTATATATAGGGGTACTTCACTTGGAACTCAAGGGTACTCAAATCATGAATGTACTTTTAACTTTTTAAACTCTTCTGTTAAAAGAGGTAAGACTTCAAATAAATCGCCAACAATACCATAGTCAGCTACTTTGAAGATACTTGCTTCTGGATCTTTATTAATCGCAACGATTATTTTTGAGTTAGACATACCAGCTAAATGCTGAATCGCACCAGAAATACCGCATGCAATGTATAAGTCTGGCGTAACAACTTTACCAGTTTGACCAATTTGTAATGAGTAATCGCAATACTCAGCGTCACATGCACCACGAGATGCTCCAACAGCACCGCCTAGTACGTCAGCTAACTCTTTTAATGGCTTGAATCCTTCTTCACTCTTCACACCGCGTCCGCCAGCGATAATAACTTTCGCTTCAGAAAGATCAACACCTTCTGCAGTTTTACGGACGACATCTTGAATAATTGTACGTAGGTCTTTCACATCTACTGTAATAGAAGATACGTCACCACTGCGAGACTCATCTTTTTCAAGCGTTGCAATGTTATTTGGACGCACTGTCGCAAATAAGATACCGTCTGTTACAATCTTCTTCTCAAATGCTTTTCCAGAGTAGATTGGACGAGTGAAGATAACATTTCCACCTTCAACTTCTAAAGCAGTTACGTCAGAAACTAGACCAGCTTCAAGTTTCGCTGCTAATTTTGGTGATAAATCTTTACCAAGTGCTGTATGTCCAAATACAATACCCTCTGGCTTTTCTTCAGCATATACAGCTAAAAACGCTTGTGCATACCCATCAGATGTATATGATTTTAATTTATCATTTTCAACTGTCACAACGCGATCTGCACCGTAATGAATCAATTCATTTGCAAAAGAGGCAACGCTGTCTCCAACTAGAAGCCCTACTACTTCACCGCCTTCTGCAATTGTTTTTGCTGCTGCTACCGCTTCAAACGACACGTTACGTAGCGATCCATCACGAACTTCACCCATTACCAATACTTTACGAGCCATAGATTTTCCCTCCTGCATATATAATTTCGTATTTTATTAGATTACTTTCGCTTCTGTATGGAGCAACGATACAAGTTCTTTTACTTGATCTTGCAGCTCGCCTTGTAACACTTTTCCTGCATCTTTCTTAGGAGGCAAATAGATTTCAATTGTTTTTGTCTTTGCTTCCACATCATCTTCTTCTAAATCTAAATCATCTAATTCTACTTCTTCTAGTGGCTTTTTCTTCGCTTTCATAATACCTGGAAGCGATGGATAACGCGGTTCATTTAAACCTTGTTGTGCTGTTACTAAAACTGGTAATGAAGTTTCAATTACTTCCGTATCACCTTCAACATCACGCTCAATCTTCACATTTGTACCGTCAATTTCAAGTTTTGTAATTGTCGTTACGTATGGAATATTTAACGCTTCAGCTACACGTGGACCAACTTGTCCAGATGCACCATCAATTGCAACGTTCCCGCCTAAAATTAAATCTGCATCTTTATCTTTTAAATATTCAGCAAGTACTTTTGCTGTCGTGAACTGGTCACCATTTTCAACATCATCTTCAATATTAATTAATACCGCTTTATCGCAGCCCATCGCTAATGCCGTACGAAGTTCTTTCTCACTTTCTTCGCCACCGACTGTTACAACAGTAACTTCGCCACCTTGTGCGTCTCTTACTTGAATTGCTTCTTCAATCGCATATTCGTCGTAAGGGTTGATGATGAATTCCGCTTCGCCATCGTAAATTGCACCGTTTTGAATTACGATTTTTTCTTCTGTATCAAATGTTCGTTTCATGAGTACGTAGATGTTCATTCCATTTACCCCCTTGTTTTTCAGAAAGATTCTATCAATTTTAATTTTCTGTTAATTCATATTAAAAAAATAATTGAACTACCTGCCACTAAATGAAGGTTTACGCTTTTCTAAAAACGCTGCTACACCTTCTCTTCCATCTTCACCTGTAAATACTTCACCAAAGATTTGAGCTTCGCGTTGTACACCTTCATAATAATGAGACGATTTCGTCGTTTGCAATAACTCTAGTACAGCACGAGTCGTCGCTGGGCTTTTTCCAGCAATCTGTTTTGCAACTTTAAGCGTATCATCTAAAAATGTTTCTTCAGCAAAAACTCCATTAACCAGTCCCCATTTTAATGCTTCTGCACCAGTAATCGGTGTACTTGTTAACATCATTTCACAAGCTTTCGCTTTCCCAACATAACGTGGTAATCGCTGTGTACCTGCAAATCCAGGAATTAAGCCAAGTGTTAATTCAGGTAAACCAAGTTTTGCACTTTCAGTTGCAAAGCGCATGTGGCAAGACATAGCAAACTCAAGGCCGCCGCCAAGTGCCGCTCCATGAATTACCGCGATAACTGGTTTTGAACATTTTTCAACACGCTCAAACGTAACTTGTCCAAGCTGCGCTAATTCTGTCGCTTGCTTCGCTTCAGTAACAGATGTAAATTCTTTAATATCTGCTCCCGCCGAGAAGAAGCGCCCTTCACCGTGAATAACAACAACACGAATGTTATCATCCTTCTCCACTTGATCAATTAATTCAGTAACGTCATGCATAACTTGTGAAGACATCGCGTTAGCCGGCGCATGATTTAACGTCGCCACCGCGATATGATCTTCAACTCTTACAGATAGGAATTTCAACATGATCCCTCCCATTATTGACGATAACCACAAGCTGCAATAAGTAGCCCATGTACCGTTTTTGAAAGTGCGACCAGATCATACTTATGATCGCTCATTACCCAATTGGTCACAACTTCATCTACTGTTCCAAAGATCATTTGTCTTGCCACGCGAACATTTAAATCCGCTTGGAATTCACCTTGCTTTATACCTGTCTCTAAAATCTCATCCATAACTTGTAAGTAGCCTTTTAATACTTCATTTATTTTCAGGCGTAAGTCTTGATTGGACTGTCTTAGCTCTAATTGCGTAACGATAGCAAGAGGATCATTTTGTGACAACAGCAAGAAGTGCGTTTCTACCAACATGAACAATTTCGATACAGCGCTTTCAATTCCTGCTGTTTTTTGACGAATTGTTTCGACAAATTCTCCCATCTTCTCTTGGAATAAGGATATTAATATATCTTCTTTATTTTTAAAATATAAGTAAATCGTGCCATCAGCTACCCCAGCTTGCTTTGCTATTTTAGAAACTTGCGCTTGGTGGTACCCCTTCTCCGCAATCACAATGACTGCCGCATCAATAATTTGATTGTATTTCGGTCTATTTTTCTTCACTTTACTGTCCCCTTCAAGAAGATGACTGAATGAATAGTCATTCATATTCTTATAATACTGACTATTTAGAAAAGTGTCAATCCCATTTTTTCAAAAAGAAAGGGCCTTAGCCCGTTTGCTCATCCTCATTCTTTCTTTTCTCTTCATCTATTAGGACACGGCGTAAAATTTTTCCGACTGTCGTTTTCGGCAGTTCATCTCTAAACTCATATACTTTCGGCACTTTATAAGCCGCTAAATATTTACGCGCAAACTGGTTTAATTCTTCCTCAGAACACTCCGCACCTTCTTTTAACACAACAAATGCTTTAACTGTCTCTCCTCGGTACGGATCGGGAATCCCAATCGTCACTACTTCTTGCACCTTTTCATGCTCATATAATACTTCTTCTACTTCACGAGGATATACATTAAAGCCACTCGCAACAATCATATCTTTCTTACGATCTTTCACATAGAAAAATCCATCTTCATCCATGTAACCAACATCCCCTGTATGAAGCCACCCGTCTTGTAATACAGCTGCTGTTTCTTCTGGCTTATTCCAATACCCTTTCATAATCTGAGGACCTTTTACTACAATCTCACCAATTTCACCCGGAGGTAAAGCCTCTCCAGTTTCAAGTGACATAATGTTTGCCTCTGTATCTGGCCACGGCACACCAATACTTCCTGGCACGCGTTTTTCCCACAAAAAATTCCCGTGTGTAACTGGCGACGACTCCGTTAATCCATAACCTTCTACCAATTTGCCACCTGTAACTCTCTCAAACTCTTCCTGCACTTCTACAGGAAGCGGGGCAGATCCACTAATACAAGCCTCGATAGAGGAAATATCATATTCTTTTAAGAGGGGACTATTTAATAGAGCAATATAAATGGTTGGTGCCCCTGGAAATAGTGTGACTTTATGTTTTTTTATTGCTTCAAAAACCATCTTCATATCAAACTTCGGAATCAGCACCATTTTATACCCTTGCATAATACTTAAATTCATTACAGCTGTCATCCCATACACATGAAAGAACGGAAGAACACCAAGAATTACTTCTTCTCCTTCTTTACAATTATATAGCCAATGCGCTCCCATTAAAGTGTTCGAAACAAGGTTTTTATGCGTCAACATAACCCCTTTTGGAAATCCCGTTGTTCCCCCTGTATACTGCAAAAGAGCTAGATCATTTTCAGGATCACAAGGAACTTCAACATTAACATTACTTTCTCGTTCTACTGATTTCCATAGATGAATCGTTTCACTTTCCGACACATTCACAACAAGATTTGCCTGCTTTTTTTGTACAAATGGATAAAGTAAATTTTTAGGGAATGGTAAAAAGTCCGCAATACGGGTTACGATAATATGTTCAATTTTTGTAGCAGCTTGAACATTCGTTACTCTTGGAAACACTAAATCAAGACAAAGAATTACTTTTGCTCCCGAGTCATGAAGCTGGTATTCTAATTCTCTTTCTGTATATAGTGGATTTGTTTGTACTACGATACCTCCCGCAAGTAATGTACCATAATAACCAATTACAGATTGCGGACAGTTCGGCAACATAATAGCAACTCGATCCCCCTTTTCCACACCGAGCTTTTGAAGATAATTTGCAAATCTCTTCACCTTATCGTGGAAGTCTGAAAATGTAATATCCTTCCCTAAAAAGTGAAGCGCTTTCTTTTCTGGATAGCGAGAAGCCACCTGTTCCACGTATCCATGTAGCGGCTGAAGATCATAAGAAATCGTACTTGGAATTTCTTCTGGATAACTTTTCAACCATGGTTTTTCCACCTTCATTCCCCCTTCAAATACATAAAAAATAAATGAATGTTCATTCATGATGGTTGTTTTCATTATATTATAGTCGCCATAACGTTACAATCATAATATTCTGACTTTTATATAACTATGCTTCACTCCATTAACTTCTTATTATATGTATAAACTCTCCTAATCTATAAAAGAAGTAAGAGAGTTATTATTTAGCTTAATCTTATTATCGTTAACACAGCTCCTGGTGTAGTTGTTGATAATGTGGCAACAGCTAACAAACCAAATAGTTGCAAACTAATAGCATCCCCCGCTGCAAGAGTTGTAATGATTGTTGCGCTAAATGATGTAGTTGCTAACGCAGGAGAATTGATCGTGCCAGCAAGTGGTGTTCCATTAATTGTAATCCGTGAACTGACTAACAATGAAGCCGTTATATTAATCGTATATGAAATATAATAATTACCAGCATTTGCAACCGTAAATACTGTATTCCCTCCAGAAACAGTGATACCTGGGCCTATGTTTTGATTATTTGGAAGCGGGACATTCGTTCCACCTAGAAGTACCGATATCGCTGTTCCTGACGTATTATTTGCAAATGCATACGTCGCCGTGATACTTGTACCTGTTACTCCCGTAGGACCGGTCGCTCCTGTCGAACCCGTTGATCCTGTTATTCCTGTCGCTCCTGTTGGACCTGTTGCCCCTGTTGGACCCGTTGCTCCTGTTGGACCTGTTGCCCCTGTTACTCCCGTTATTCCCGTTGCTCCTGTTGGGCCTGTCGCTCCCGTTATTCCCGTTGCTCCCGTTGGACCCGTTGATCCTGTTGGACCCGTTGATCCTGTTGGACCCGTTGCTCCTGTTATCCCTGTCGCTCCTGTTGGACCTGTTGGACCTGTTGCTCCCGTTGCTCCTGTTATTCCCGTCGCTCCTGTTGGGCCTGTCGCTCCCGTTATTCCCGTTACTCCTGTTGGGCCTGTCGCTCCCGTTATTCCCGTTACTCCTGTTGGGCCTGTCGCTCCCGTTATTCCCGTTGCTCCTGTTGAGCCTGTCGCTCCCGTTATTCCTGTTGATCCTGTTGGACCTGTTACTCCCGTTATTCCTGTCACTCCTGTTGGACCTGTTGCACCTGTTGCACCTGTTATTCCCGTTGCTCCTGTTGGACCCGTTATTCCTGTCGCTCCCGTTGGACCCGTTATTCCTGTTGATCCTGTTGGACCCGTTGCCCCTGTTGCTCCTGTTGCTCCCGTTGCCCCTGTTATTCCCGTCGCTCCTGTTGCTCCTGTTATTCCCGTCGCTCCTGTTGGACCTGTTATTCCCGTTGCTCCTGTTGGACCTGTTATTCCCGTCGCTCCTGTTGCTCCCGTTGCTCCTGTTGGACCTGTTGCTCCCGTTGGACCTGTTGGACCCGTTGCTCCTGTTGGACCCGTCGGACCTGTTGGGCCCAGCTTAGGAACTGTCCCATCACAACTAAAACAGCATGAATCAACATGTACACCATTTTGATTATTACACCCACAATATCCATTTTGATTATTACTCCATGAATACATGTTGATCCCTTCCTTCAAATTCAATCTTTTAAGTATAAACAACAACTTAGAAAACGCTTATCAAATAACACGGAAAAACTTTACTCCATACATTCTAATAATTATTACATGCGATTCTCACTCCTTTTGCTTGTACTTTCGCCTTCTTGCTCAAACGAAATTCTTTTTCTCCATTCTGCATATACATATAAACTTCAATCCAATTGGTGCATTCATTGGAGGACTACTTACAGTTGAAATTGTCTTTTCTTTTCATGAAAATTAGGATTTAGCCCCACAGCCCTTTCTTTAATAAGAATCGTTATTTCAGCTCCCGACTCAGCGATAATTCAAATCTTTATCGTTAGCACAAACTTGAACGTTGCTGTACTTGAAGCACCTTATTTCTTATGGTTGATGAGGAAGAGTGGGAAGAAGATTAATTAAAAAAGAGGCTTCTTGTCAAAAGCCTACTTTTTTATTCGTTCTTATAGGGCAAAAGGAAACTATCTTTTTTTCACGAATGTAACTTATGAACATAACTAGGAGGGATAAATATGTACCAAACTATTGAAGGCTTCTTGCAATCATGGACATACGAAGCTGAGTCTACTCAAAAGATGCTCGATGCATTAACAGATGAGTCTTTATCACAAGAAATTGCACCTGGGCACTGGACGTTAGGCAGAGTTGCTTGGCATATCGTGACGGCAATGCCTGTTATGCTATCTGGCACAGGACTTAAGTTTGACGGAGAGACGAAAGATTATCCTGTACCAACTTCTGCAGCAACAATTGCATATGAGTATCGTAAAGTGAATGCGGCTTTTGTTGAAGCCCTTCAAGGTGCATGGACTGATAAAGACTTAGCTACTATTAATGACTTTTTTGGTCGTCCTATGCCGAATTCTATATTTTTAATGACACTCATCAATCATCAAAATCATCACCGCGGACAAATGACAGTTTTAATGCGACAAGCTGGCTTAACAGTTCCTGGCGTATATGTCCCAGCAAAAGAAGAGTGGGCTGCAGCTGACATGGAAGCTCCTAAAATGTAACTATAAAAAAAGACAAGGTGTTTACACATCTTGTCTTTTTCTGTAACTTGTTTCATGTGAAACTATTTTTTACTAAATGGTTGTTTTATGGAAAAGATAGGTTAAAATGAATACATATTATGAAGAGGAGCAACCAAATTGAATACAAAAAATAAAAAAATAGTTATGGGAACTATTTTACTACCTTCTATTATTGGGATTATTAGCGCATCTCTTTATTTCACAAGTTATGGCACCCCTTGGGGAAAACAAACAGCAGTTACGGAATCAAAAGAATATATTACAAAATACTTTAATCTAGATGCGGAAGTCAAAAAAACTTCTTACGATGCTAAAATGAATAGCTATGCAATCTCCTTTGAAACAAGTAAAGACGGAGAGTTTACTATCGAATATAAAAGTCCTAATAACTTTAATATCTCTCCAGGAGTGCAAGAGTATTTAAGCAAACACTCCAAATTTACAGAGTAGTAACGAAGCATACATATACAAAAAAGAGTTGGTGTAACGCCAACTCTTTTTTTCTTATTCTTGTCATACAGTTATATCTTCCTTCTCTATATTTTTAATTCCGTAACATGCAATCACAACTCCAATTGCTGCCAATGCTAGTTGAAGAGGAAGAAAAGTTGCTACAGAAAACGTAGTGCTATTCATTGCAATTGATACAACGATAAGGGATGAAACAATTGTAGTTGGCACTGAACGTTTACGCATTCCGAAATATAGTGGGATTAAACTTATTCCCGCAGTTGCGACGGCTAAAGGAACAAGATTTATCCCTTCTCGCATCAATTGATCTACTGTGAATGAATTAGGAAGAATTGAAAAATAGCTATCTATCCCAAAGAACACTCCTACTACTAAAATATTAGATAAAATAACTGTTATAAATGTTAATGCTGCTGTAATAACCAATTTACTAACCATCATTTTCTTTCGATTAATTGGATAAGAAAACATAAGTAGTATTGTTTTGTTTTTATATTCACCAATTATTAACCTTGCGATTAACACACTACCAAAAATAATAAATGTTGCTCTTACTAATGTACTAGCCATTAACAAAACCATCTGTGGATCTCTCATTTCTGGATCTCCTTCTATTTGAGAAACGATGCTCGTAAAGATCAGTAATGCCAGTATAGCGATATTTGCAATAATCGCTCCCCTCACATACCATCCAATCTTAAATTTCTTCAGTTCTAGCTTCATAAGACGTAGCATGATAGTCCTCCTTTCATTTACATTTTAGTCGATATAAATTACCCCTGTTTTACTTAAAATCTCCACTTTATTTTTTGCATCACCAATGGTTCCTGCTTTTACCTTTTCTGTATTTTTATCTTTCTTAAGTCCTTTTACATTCACCATTACGTCAGACGAATTACTTTTAGCCGTAAGTTTTAAAGATGTCGGAACACCTTTATACCATACGCCAATATCTCCTGATTTTGTTTCTACAAATAGTGATTTTCCTTCTTTCATATCTTTCAGTAATACTTCACCAGATGTTGAAGTGATGTTCATATTTTCGTTTTTTATATTTTTCACATAATTATCGCCAGTAGTAGAAGTTATATTTACTTCTTGTAACGAACTATCTTTTAACATTAAATCTCCACTTTCGGATGTGAATTCACCCTTATCTGCCGATAGTCCTACAACCATTTCATCTCCAGACTCACTTTTTGTCACAATATTTTTCACTTCTATATCCCTTATTTTCACATCACCCGATTTATTATTTAATACAATTTTATCTATTTCTTTCTTGGGAATAGCTATAGATATACTATTTTTCTTCCGAAACGTAAAACCATTAAAGAATCTGATCGCCTTTTGTTTTTGCTTAACTATAACTTTATTCCCTGCTTGTTCTATTTCGACAGGATCTACCTCTTTATCTACTCGTTGACCTTGAGCGGAAATTACTATTTTATTAGCGTCTGTACTTTTAAATTCAATATCCCAGTTTTCATTGTCCACTTCTATTTCTTTTATATCATTTATCTCAAAAGACTGTTCTTTCTTAAAATCTTTCCCCTGAAATGTCTTAAAACCAAAAATCACACTAGCAATTGTCAGAAATAAAATTGCAATTACTATTATTTTTTTCAACATTCATACCCCAGTTCATTGTTGTTTTATGCTTGCTTCACGCCACATCAATCTTGTCGATTTTACGATACGATAGATAACTAATGAAAATCCCTAATAAACAGAGCACTATTGGGATAGCTATAAAATCAAACATACTTACTTGATCGCTTCCAGCCCCAACGTTACCACTAATTAGCATCCCAATTATTACTGCCGAAGTAATCGTTGTCGGTGTTGATTTCTTTCTCATCCCAAAAAATAAAGGAATTAAACTTATACCAGATATCATAAATGCACTCATAATAGTAGTTGGAACGATAGCTATTATTTCACCTATCGTAGCTGGCGTTTCAATCAGTCCCATCATTGGACTCACAAAATATACGAGCAAACTAATAATAAAAGTAGCGATAATCGTGCTCACAAAACAAAAACAAAAAACAATTGTTAATTTCGCTCTCATTAACATTTTCCTTTGCAGTGGGTACATAAATGATAGTTGTATCGTTTTGTTCTTATACTCATCAATTACTAAACGTGATAAAATAACCGAACTAAAAATAATGAATGTTATCCTAATAAAAATATTTGCTAAAGCCATGTTCTGTGTGAAATCAGAGAAGAGCACGTCTCCCTCAGCTTTCATTCCTAATGCCATAAGGCTTACTACAGCGAAAATTGCTATAATACAAATTGCTACACTTTTAAAGTAACTAGATAATCGATGCTTTTTCCACTCAAGCTTCATTAATCTAAGCATACAAACCACTCCTCCATTCTTTATATAACTATCTCTACGCTGCTAACATTCTAATTCCAGCAGTAACGAAGCTTAATATTCCTATCACTAGTAAAATTAACAACCATTTCCGCTCTGGTTTTCTATAATATAAAATCCCACTTATGAACATTACAATCAACCCACTTACTAGATTCACTAACAATCCATTAAGCATGAATGCCCTCTCCATCCATTACATTTAAGAAATATTCTTCTAAGGAACTATGTTTCTTATTAATACTTTCAATTTCTACATCGTTCATAATAAGTGCTTTTGAAATAGCTTGCTGCGTCGCCTTCAATTCATACACACGAATCATGTTTCCACTCATTATTTTGTAATTTTTTATACCGAGTTTATCTTCTAAAATATAAGCTGCGCGCTTCACATCAGGAACAGTAATTTCAATATACTCTGTTTGTTTTCCGTTAATACTCTTCATTGAAACTTCTTTTATTAGTTTTCCATTTTGAATCATACCGATTGTATCTGCCATTAGTTCCATCTCGCCTAAAATATGACTAGAGACTAATAACGTAATGCCATATTCTTTGCAAAGCATTTTAAATAAGTCTCTTAATTCTTTAATACCAATTGGATCTAAACCGTTAATTGGCTCATCTAAAATAAGTAGTTCTGGCTTTGTCATGATCGCCCTTGCAATACCAAGTCGTTGCTTCATCCCTAATGAAAAATCTTTTACTTTTTTATCATCTATACCGTGCAGTTTTACTAAATGTAAAGCATGATCAATTGCATTTTTATCGTAATAGCCCATATATTCACAATGTAATTCTAGGTTTTCCTTCGCCGTTAATTTATCATAAAAGATTGGATATTCGATAATGGTCCCCATGCGCTTTAACAATTCATAAGATGTATCTGTTAACTTCTCACCAAAAATTTCAATATCACCGCTCGTCGGTTTTATTAAATTTGTGATCATTTTCATAATCGTTGTTTTACCTGCACCATTCGGTCCTAAGAAACCGTATATCTCTCCCTTTTTCACATGCATGTTGACGCTAGAAATAACTTCTTTCCCTTTAAACACTTTCGTTAACTGATTCGTTTTTAATATATATGTCATGTCACTGTCTCCTTTCGCACTACCTTATACTTCTATAATAGACAACGGAATTCTCTTTTTTCTTACCCGTTCCTTACAAATTCCTTACGCTGAAAAAAAGCTTGTAGAATCTACTTCTCTACAAGCTAAAACAGCATCTTTTTTAATACAACTGTAAAAATTGTTTTTTCATACGGCTTACTAGAAAGGTGAATTTTTCCATCCATTGCTTCCACAAGCCGTTTTGTAATCGTTAACCCTAGGCCACTTCCTTGGTACAATCTATTTCTAGAATCTTCAAGTGTGTACATACGTTCAAATACTTTATCAGCATGAGATTCGTCAATTCCTTTTCCTGTATCCCATACATCTATATACACACTCGTTTCATCATCTCTTAACGTCATACCAAGTGTCTTTCCATCGTCTCCATATGTAATCGCATTTGATATTAAATTATTCAATACTCTACCTAATACTTCTACATTTCCAAGTGCATATATATTTCTTTCTGGTATATCAATATGAACTTGAAACCCTTTCGTTGTCACTAAATCATAAAAAGATAAAATCTTCTCCCGACAAACTTCATTCATATTTACTTTTGTCATCTCGATTGCCTTGTCACCAGATTCTAATTTTGCTAAATCAAAAAACTTATGAATTAGTTCCATTACTTCTAGTGTTTTCACATGCACCTTTTCAAGTAATATTTGCTGTTCTTCTTTACTTATCGTTTTATCCTTATTTAACATTTCTGTATATCCAAGAATAACTGTTAGTGGCGTCTTTAAATCATGTGAAATATTTGAAAGCATTTTTCTCATCGAAATTTCTACTTTTGCATGATCTGCATTCGTTTTTTGTTTTGCATCTAATAGTTGATTAATTGCTACTAATAATTTTTGTAATTCTAGATCATCTGTCATAACGAGTAACTTCTCACCTGTTTGTCCATTTACAATACTTTCTAACTTTTCATATGTGTATCGTAAATTTTCACTACTATTTTTTCTCATTTTATATTGTATGTAAATGATACATAACAATATAAAAATAATACCTAGTAACAAATTGACCATATTACATCACTTCCAATTTATAGCCGATGCCCCATAACGTTTTAATATATTCTGGATTAGATGGATCACTTTCAATTTTCTCACGCAATCTTCTCATATGAACATTAATAACGTTATCATCACCGTAATACTCTTCGTTCCAAACTAATGAATATATTTGTGCTTTCGTAAATACACGATTTTGATTTTTTACGAACAGTTTTAAAATCTCAAATTCTTTTAAAGTAAGTTTGAGAGATTTCCCGTTTTTTTCTACGGTAAAATTAATTGGATCGATTGTTAGATCGCCAATTTGAATCATCTTTTCTGTTTCTTCTGTAGCCGAGTATTTCGTAGATCTCCGAATACCTGCCTTTACACGTGCAGCTAATTCAATCATAGAAAATGGCTTACAAATGTAATCATCTGCTCCAAGTCCTAATCCAACAGCTTTATCAACATCTGTATCTTTTGCCGACATCATTAAAATCGGAACAGCACTTTTTTCTCGAATGATTCGCACAACCTCTAAGCCATCTAGCTTTGGCATCATAATGTCGAGGATAATCAAATCAAATGAACCTTTTAAATATGTGTTCACGCCCTCTTCTCCATCAGACGCAATTGTTACTTGAAAGCCTTCTTTTATTAAATACTTTTCCACCATCTCTTGAATTGAGATGTCATCTTCAACTAATAAAATATGATGTGACATATGTCTATCCCCTTTTTTACAAACATTAACATTTTAATTGTATCGTAACGAATGAATACTGTGAAGAATTATATGAATTTTCAAACCAACTTCCCTTCCTTCCATAACAATGATATGATGAAATTTACGACGATAGTTCATAATTAACTTTATATAAAGGAGACTTTATCATGTCAGAAAATAAAAAAGTAAGCTTAGCTGATTTAATGCGTGAACAACTTGCAAAGAAAAAGCAAGGTAGCGGTAATGGTCAAAATGCCAAAAACCAAAGCCAAGAAACAAAAAAATTACAAAACCAACAAACGAAGAAAACAAACAACCAACGTAGACGTACAGGTGTATAAATGAACGGACAAAAACGTTCTAATATCGCACCCGGCCTTGAAGTTGATATTGTATTAAAACAAGATCAACGCACAGGCAAATTAACACGTGGAATTGTAAAAGATATTTTAACAAACTCCCCTTCCCATCCGCATGGCATTAAAGTGCGATTGCAGGACGGGCAAGTCGGTAGAGTACAAAATATCGTTCAATAAGAAAAGGAGCTCAAGTAAACTCGAGCTCCTTTTTCTTTATTAACCTTTAATTTTCTCGATGAAAACTACTTTTAAATAGTCTCCTTCTTTAAATTGATCAATGGTACGGAAATCTTCTGGTAAAGAATGTTCTTCTAATATTTTATATTTGCCATTCATTTCTTTAAATGCCGTATCGATAAATCCTTTAAACTTTTTCATATCAAATGCGCTACAATTTGTAGAAGCAACGATAATCCCGTTATTTTCCGTAATCGCAATTGTTTCTTTTAATAAGTTTTTATAATCTTTCGCTGCACTAAATGTATATTTCTTTGAGCGTGCAAAGCTTGGAGGGTCAAGTACGACCATATCAAATTTCATCTTTTTCTTAGCTGCATATTTGAAGTACAGAAAGACATCTTCTACAATAATGTCTTGCGCTTCATAATCAACTTCATTTACACTAAACTGCTCAATCGTTTTACTTAAACTACGATTTGCAAGGTCGACACTCGTCGTTTTGCTCGCTCCGCCAAGCGCTGCAAATACAGAGAAAGCACCTGTATAAGAGAACATATTTAACACGGTTCTTCCCTTTGCATACTTATCACGAATTTGTTTTCGAACGTTACGCTGATCTAAAAATACACCAACCATCGCTCCGTCGTTTAAATACACCGCAAAGTTCACACCATTTTCTTTTACGATAAGCGGGAACTCGCCGCGCTCTCCTGCTACGAAATCATCGCCTTCAATGTATTTCCCTTTCGTATCAAAGCGCTTTTTCTCATAAATGCCTTTAAAGTTTGCTACTTTTTGAAGAGCTGCTATAATCTCATCTCTGAAAGTATAAATCCCTTCACTATACCAACTTACTACATAATAGCCATCATAATAATCGATGATTAAGCCACCAAGACCATCACCTTCACCGTTTAGGGCGCGGAATGCTGTCGTATCACTTGCTTTGTAAAATTGCTTTCGTTTATGTAAGGCAGATTTAATTTTACTTTCAAAGAAAGATTGATTAATTTGTTCACTCTCTTTTCTCGTTAAAATCCAGCCGTATCCTTTATTTTGTTTTCCATAATAGCCTTTTCCAATGAATTGATTCTTCTCATCTACTACTTTAATGATTGTTCCTTCTTCCTGAACATCATTTAAATTTTGAATTGCATCTTTTAAAATAAGCGGATATCCACTTTTAATTTCTTTTATAAATTTAGGTTTTATTTTTACAGTTACTTCTGATCGCATATAATAACTTCCTTTCCATTTGCATGCTTTCTAATTCGTAGGAAGCATATAAAAAACGAGGCTAAAAAATAACCTCGTTTCACTATACCATATTATTGCTTTGCTAGTACAACTCGCTCATTCTCTCGCTTAACGGCCACATATTTACTACATTTTGAAATGGAAATCTTACTGTCCAACATAATAGAAAAAATACTTATATATTTCACATTTACCATTGACAATGATAATGATTTTCATTATCATTTAATGTATATGAGTTCTCGAAAATACAGGCTACATTTAATAGGAGGAATAAAACATGATTATTGTTACAAATACAGCTAAAATTACAAAGGGAAATGGACATAAATTAATTGATCGTTTTAATAAAGTAGGTCAAGTTGAAACGATGCCAGGCTTTTTAGGATTAGAAGTTCTTTTAACGCAAAATACAGTTGATTATGATGAAGTAACAATTAGCACACGCTGGAATGCAAAAGAAGATTTCCAAGGTTGGACGAAGAGCCCAGCATTTAAAGCAGCTCACTCACATCAAGGTGGAATGCCAGATTATATTCTTGATAATAAAATCTCTTACTATGATGTGAAAGTTGTACGTATGCCAATGGCTGCAGCACAGTAAACATATTTCTTTTTTTAAAGTATAGAATATGAGAAGCATTACCACTTCTCATATTCTATACTTTTTTATTTACTGTCTTTTTACTAGTTTCGCATGCACGACTAACCTTCCTGCTTCCGGATCAAGTGCATAGTCACACGTCGAAAGTGTTACGATTTGATCACTTGCTGCCAATTTTGTATCCGTTTTGTACAGCGATTTTTCTTGGATTTTCTCCAAAAATGATGTGTATTCCATATCACTGCTAAAATCCGTTTCAATGTAATAAAAATCAGTTGTTGTTGTATACACCGAGAACACTTCAAGATCATATCCTTCAAATAATGTATCGTAATATAATTTACGATGTGACATGAAGAACTCTTCATCTAACATTTTCTTTAAACTTCCAAACATAGAACCATCTTTCATACGGTGACCATATAAAATAGTATTTCGATTTTGAGATTTCACATCATTACGATAGTCCATAAAGATGCTTCCTGCTCTCATATCTTCACCTTTATAATTACGAAATAAATAGTAATCATTGTCTTTCGCTTGAACGATTGGATAATTAATTTGTGTATCATCCATCGTAATCCATCCAACTATTTCTTGGTTAATTTGCTGCAAAGCTTTGAACTGTTTACGCACTTCCCCGTCTTGTGATTGCTCTTCCATCGGACTTTTTTCATAAATGTTTTGTGCTTCGGCCATTACTTTACGATTTTCATAATAATCCATGAAAATATCACCTAATTCATATACTGAATAGAAAAAGGTACCTAAAAAAACAACTGTAAGTATTCGTTGAAAAAAAGAATTCTTCTTCCGTTCTTTTTTACTACTCAAATTATCACCTCAAAACGGATTGTTCGCATATTTAAATACCCATTGGGACCATATACAATCCTGTATCTTCATCTTGCTTTACAACGACATCTACACCGTATATCGTCTTTATCATACTTTCTGTCACAACATCATTCGGCTTACCTTTCGTAACAATCTCGCCGTCTTTCATAACGATGATATGATCACTATAGCGAATCGCTTGATTAATATCGTGTAATACCATAACAATCGTCAATCCATGTACTTCATTTAACTCTTTTACTAACTCTAATATTTCAAGTTGATAATAAATATCTAAATAGGTGGTCGGTTCATCTAAAAAGAGCATTGGTGTTTTCTGAGCTAACGTCATAGCAATCCAAACACGTTGTCTTTCTCCACCAGATAAAGCATGAATCTCTTTATCACGTTTGCTTAGCAAATTCGTACATGCTAAAGCCCTTTCGATTGCTTCTCTATCTTCATCAGTTTGTGAGGAAAAGATATTTTTATGAGGCATACGACCAAAACTTGTTAATTTTTCCACCGTCATATCTGCCGGTGCTTCATTTTGTTGATGGACAACGGCTAACTTTCTAGCAAACTCTTTCGGTTTATATTGGCTAATCGCCTTTCCATCCAGTATTACCTCTCCGCTACGAGGGTCGTGATTTCTTGACATCACGCCAAGTAATGTCGATTTCCCGCAACCGTTTGGACCAATAATTGTTGTAATTTTACCAATTTCTATTTCACTACTAACCGACTTTAATCGATCCGTTACATTATCATACGAAAAGGTTACATTTTTAATTTCCATGAACTTTATCACTCTTTCTAAGCAAGAATATTAAGAATGGTCCACCAATAACTGCCATAATCGTCGCCGCTGGAATTTCGTTAGGTGGCACAATTAACCTTCCAATCGTATCCGCCGTCAAAATTAATAACGCTCCTGCAAGAGCAGAAAATGGAATTAATACTTTATGATCTGAACCGACTAGTTGTCTTGAAATGTGCGGAACGAGTAATCCTACGAAAGCGATAACTCCTGCAATCGCTGTTGATACTGCCGCTAAAAGTACTGCAATCGCAGAAATAATAAGACGAACTCTCGTTACGTGCAAACCTAAGTTTTTCGCAGTCTTATCTTGTAGCGATAATAAGTTACACCAAGCTCCTACAAACAGAGCAAGAATAAGACCAATTGTTCCATACGTAACCATTATTTCTACATCACCCCACGTCTTCATCGTTATGTTAGAAGTCGTCGTTTGCTTAATACTCTTAATGAAATATCCGCAAATCGTAATGAATGATTCATTTAATCCAGTGAACATCGCATTAATAGCTATACCAACTAGAATAATGCGAAGTGGACTTAACCCTGACTTCCACGAAAATGCATAAACGAGATAACATGCGAACGCACCACCTAAAAAGGCGAATACTGGTGTCCAGAAAAAGAATTGCGGGAATAACGTAATAATAACAAGTGTCATAAAACTTGCTCCTGAAGAAATACCGATCACTCCAGCATCAGCAAGTGGATTTTTCATAACAGCTTGAAAAAGCACACCTGAAACAGCAAGAGCCGCCCCAGTAAACAGCGCAATAATAATACGCGGGAAACGTAAATCTTTAATTACTTCAACATCTTCATTGGCCCCTGTAAATATCCCATGTACGAGGTCCACTATCCCTATTTCTAAACTTCCTTTCGTTGCTGACAATGACGTCATAACAATAAGTAATACAGTAACAATGAAGAAACTCCAAGTTTTTTTATTCATTCCACTCTTCCTTTATATTAAAATGCATCACGGATACATCATTTTCTTCAATTCATCTAACGCTTCAATTGCTTCTAAATTTCCTGTCGTTCCAAATAAACGCTCTTCTAAATCGTAAACACGATTATTTTTAACTGCCGCGAAGTGTTTCCAAATATCATTTGTTTTAAATTCTTTATCAAACATTTTTACAACTTCATCAGGCATACCATGCGCTGCTCGTAAAATAATGTCTGGATCTTCCTTTTTTAAATACTCTGTATTAGAGGCTAAATACTCTACTTGCTCACCTTGTACAATGTTTTTACCACCTAATTGTTTCACTAAATCTCCAATGTAAGAATGCTCTGTTGCTACTAAATAACTCCCCGGCACACCTAATAAAATAAGCACTGTCGGTTCTTTCTTTCCCTTTACTGCTTTTTGAATCTCTGCAACTTTTTTATCTAACTTCGTTACAACTGCTTCCGCCTGCTTCTCACGTCCATATTGCTTACCTAAATTACTAATGGAATTTTGCATATTTTTTAAACTAGTTAAGTCTACAAAGTTTGCTTTCATACCTATACCATCAAAAACTGGCTTTAATTCATATTCAAGTGTTGTCACGGATAATACTTCTGACGGCTTTAATGATTTTACCTTTTCCATATCAGGACTCATCGGATTCCCGACTTCAGGTAAACCTTTATATCTCTTTGGTAAATCTTTCGTACTCGTTGGAACACCAACTAAATCGACTTCTAACGCATCCATAATTTCAGTAACAGCGACTGTCGTGGCAACAACTCTCTCTTTACTCTCACTCTTTACCTGCTTTGTTGCTTCTTTTTTGGGCGCCGAGCATCCAGCTATACTCACTAATAAAATGATAGCCATTAGTACACTTGCAAGTTTCTTCACTCTCAATCACCACTCCTTTCCGAACAATATGAAACAAGTCTTGATGCATGCGGACATGCATCAAGACTCCAAAAATTACAATCTACCTGCTCTATATTTACGAACTAGTAAAGCAAGTGACCCAAGCAGTAGCACCATGTATAAACCTAGTTGTGCTGTATCTGCCGTTTTTGAGTTTTTCTCTTTTTTCGGATCATTTTTTTGTTCTTCTTTTTTCTTCTTATCATCTGCATTTCGGTTAAAATCAGGATTTTCTACTTTTTTTACATTATCTACTTGCGGTGTAATCACTGGATTGTTCGAATCATTTTTCGGATCTTTTTTGGGATCCTCTTTAATCGTTCCTAACGCACCAATATTATTTGTATCAAATTGAATTTGGACATCATAGAAATGATGGTAGTTCATTTCGTTGATATCAACTTTTACTTTTGCATTTAATTTTGCAAATAAATCACTTACTTCAAATTGCACTACTCTCGTATTTGCATTTTTATCTTCACTCACTAGCTTTGCATCAGCAAATAGACCATTTTTTTCTGTTTGGAATTTCGTAATCCACGCACTATTTTTCAGCGTCATTTCAATGTACTTTTTACCATCCTTCACGATTAATTTTGCTGGATGTACAGTGTAGTCATGCATCTTTGAAATCTCATTTGTTTTATCTTTTAACACTTTAAATGGAATATCATATTCACCATCTACTAAATTTTTTGGATCAACTATTACTTTTGGTTGATTATTTCCACCTTGGTTATCGTTTCCGCCCTGATTGTTATTTCCACCTTGGTTGTTGTTTCCGCCTTGGTTATCGTTTCCACCTTGGTTGTCGTTTCCACCTTGGTTATCATTTCCGCCTTGGTTACCTAAAGCTTTAATACTATTTTCATCAAATACAAATTGAACATCGTAGAAATGGTGATAATTCATTGCATCAATATCTACTTTTACTTTTGCATTTAATTTTTTCGATAAATCATCTACTTCTAACTCTACTACTTTTGTATTTTTCTCTTTATTCTCACTTAACACTTTTGTGTTAACAAAAGAACCATTCTTCTCAAACTCAAATTTTGTAATCCATGCACTATTCGTTAATGTAAACGATACATACTTCTTGCCATCTTTCACTTTTAGTACAGCTGGACTCTTTGTATATGTGTTCATGATTGAAATTTCTTCTGTTTTATCTTTTAACACTTTAAAGCCAATACTGTATTCACCATCTTTAAGAGCTTTTGGATCAATGGTTGTATTATTATCTTGGTTATTGCTTCCACCTTGGTTATTGTTTCCACCTTGGTTATCGTTTCCGCCTTGGTTGTCGTTTCCACCTTGGTTATTGTTCCCGCCTTGGTTGTCGTTTCCGCCTTGGTTATTGTTCCCGCCTTGGTTATTGTTCCCGCCTTGGTTGTCGTTTCCACCTTGGTTGTCTAATGGTTTAATGCTACCTTTATCAAATGCAAATTGAATGTCATAGAAATGGTGATAATTCATTGAATCGATATCTACTTTTACTTTTGCATTTAACTTTTTAGCTAAATCGCCTACTTCTACTTCCACTACGCGTGTATCAGCTTTTTTATCTTCACTTACTACACTTGCATCAACAAACGAACCATTTTTCTCAAATTCAAACTTTGTAATCCACGCACTGTTCGTTAATGTGAATGATACATACTTTTTACCATCTTTCACCTTTAACACGCCTGGACTCTTCGTGTACGTGTTCATCATTGAAATTTCTTCTGATTGATCTTTTAACGCTTTAAAGTTAATGCTGTATTCGCCGTCTTTAATTGTTTCAACATCCGGCTTCTCTACTTCTGGTTGCTTTTCTTCGTTTTTAATTGACTCAAGTTTTTCTTCATTAAATTGAAGTTGTAATTCATGCGTTTGTTTATAATTTCTTGATGCCACTTCAATAAATACTTTTGTATTTAACTTTTTAGATAAATTGTCTACTTCGAATTCTACTACTCTTGTATTTTTCTCTTTATCTTCACTCACTACTTTTGCATCAACAAATGAACCATCTTTTTCTGTTTGGAAATTTTTAATTGATACACTATCTTTTAACGTTACGACCGCTTTTTTCTTACCGTTTTCCACTTTTAATACTGCCGGGCTTACCACGTTTTCTTTCATTCTAGATTCTTCATCTGTCTTGTCTTTTAACACTTTAAATGGAATGCTATAATCTCCATCTTTAATTGTTTCAATAGTTGGTTTTTCTACTTCTGGTTGTTTCTCTTCGTCCTTAATTGGCTCAAGTTTTTCTTGATTAAATTGAAGTTGTAATTCATGCGTTTGTTTATAATTTTGTGATGCCACTTCAATAAATACTTTTGTATTTAACTTTTTAGATAAATTGTCTACTTCAAATTCTACTACTCTTGTATTTTTCTCTTTATTTTCACTGATTACTTTTGCATCAACAAATGAACCATCTTTTTCTGTTTGGAAATTTTTAATTGATGCGTTATCTGTTAATGTTACAGTCGCTTTTTTCTTACCGTTTTCTACTTTTAATACGGCTGGACTTATTAACTTGTCTTTCATTCTAGATTCTTCATCTGTCTTATCTTTTAACACTTTAAATGGAATGCTATAATTCCCATCGTTAATTGTGTTAGAATTGGGTTGTTGATCTGAGTCAGGCTTTTGGTCGGGCTTCTGACTTGTATCCGGTTTTTCATTTGGATCTGGCTTATTAGCTGGGTCCTCTTTTTCATTTGGTTGTTCTACATGAATCGGTGTAATACTATTTTGATCAAATGCAATGCGCACATCATAGTCATGATGATAATTTAAAAAGTCTATGTCTACTTTTACTTTCGCATTTAATACTTTCTCTACATCGTCCACTTCAAATTCTACTACTCTTGTATCTTTTTCTTTATCTTCACTACTTACATTTGTCGCAACAAACTGTCCATTTTTTTCTGTTTCAAACTTTGTAATCCATGAACTATGTTCTAACGTAAAGGATACCTTCTTCTTCCCATCCTTCACTTTTAAAGTTCCTAGACTTACAGAGTATTGATTCATCATAGATTCTTCATCTGATGTGTCCTTAAGAACTTTGAAACCGATTGAATATTCACCGTCAGCCAACTGGGTAGCTGCTTGAACTGCAAGTGGTTGTAATGTTGATACGAATGTAAATACCATTAAAAACATAGCAACAATAATTTTTACATACCTGTTCAATGGAACGACTCTCCCTTTTGAAAATTTTTTAATTATTTAATACTGTTCCCATCAAATACAAAACGAATATCATATGAAGCATCATAATTAATAATTGGGATATTAATTTTCACCTTGCCATTTAGTTTTTTTGACAAATCAGCAACTTCAAATTCTACTACTCTAGTATTCTCTTTTGTATTTTCACTTAACACAGTAGCTTCTACGAATTGACCATTTTTTTCTACTTGTAAACTTTTAATAGAAGTACTATCTTTCACCTTGAATGAAACATATTGTTTTCCATCTTTAACTGTTACTGTTGCCGGACTTTCAAAATAACTATTCATTCTAGATGATTCATCTTTATCGCCTTTCCATACAGTAAAAGCAATATTATATTTTCCATCAGCCAATTTTGTAGCAGCCTTTGTATCTTGTAAACCTAGTGTTGCTATAAACGTAAATAAAACAGCAAATACGGCAATAATCATTTTAAATTGTTTAAACATATATTCATCACCCTTCAAAATATTTATTTACTTAACTTCACTTTACGAATTAAGAAAACACCTGAAATAAGAATTAACGCTGCAAATAATCCGATGCGTGATTCATCGCCAGTTTTTGGGTTATCTGTTTTCTCAGCTTTTCCACTTTCATTTGTTCCTTTGCTCGCCTCTTTATTTGCTTCTTTACTCTCTTCTTTACTCTCTTCTTTCTTCACTTCTTCTTTTACTTGTGTATCTGTTTTTGTTTGATCATTCTGCTTTGTTACAGTAGTTTCTTTATTTTCTCCACCTACCGCTTTTACATTTGCATCAAACGCAAAGCGGATTGTGTAGTTATGGTCATAATTTACGTTTGGTACAACAACGTGAATTTTTGCAGCTGCTGGTTTAGATAAATCGTCTATTTTAAACTCTACAGTTCTTTTATCTGCAGATTCATCTTTACTAACAACTTTTGCATCAACAAAATTCCCGTTCTCAGGTGCTTTAAATTCTGTAATCCAAGCACTATGATTCATCGGAATTTGTACTCTCATTTCGCCATTTTTCACAACTAGCTTAGCTGGTTTCTCAAAATAATCATTTGCCATAGATGCTGAAGCATTTTCCGCTTTTTGAATGACATAGTTAATATCATAAGTACCGTCAGCTAGTTGTGCTGAAACTTTCCCATATGGCATGACAAGAAAAGCTAGCATACATACGAACGTTATAATAAAAGCGGGTAATACAGAAATCTTTCTCATTTGGCTTACTTCCTCCTTGTTTATCCTTCATCCATACTTTTTGAAAATGATAATTATTCTCAATTTATGAGAAAAAAATAATAATCCTCTATCATTATTTACCTGTAATTTGTTTATGTAACATAGATATTATTGATTATCATTCTCAATGTATGTTAAAAATAATATCCCTCCCTATTCCTTATAAAGAGCGATTCGCATTTTAACATAAGTCCCTATCCCTTTTGTTGATTATCATTCTCAATGAAGCTCAAAAAAAATAAAACTACCATTCAACTACACTATCACCTCTATCTACAAAAATGATATCGTTATAGAAAACTTTATACCTTTCACTCCTCACTTCCTTCCAATATTTCCACAACTAAGTCAATCTTAGCCTAATGCTAATTTTTTTGTCAACTATATTACGTATAAATTTTTTAATATCTAAATTTCCCTATATGTAATTTTTTCTACAAAAAAAGAGACTTTCTTTCACAGAAAGCCTCTTTTCTCTATTTTTCTACAGCAACTTCTTGCTTTTGAAACAAAGAAATGACATATCCAATTACAATACCTACTAGAGCAGGAACTAACCAACCGATCCCTACACTGTATAACGGAATTTTATTTAAGACAGGTGCTAATGCCTCAATTTGAAGATTCGCATTGTGCAATCCATCGAAGAAGCTGATCATGAATGCTCCTACAATACCACCTACATACATTACTAAAGGAAGACGAATATAGTTTTCAACAAGTGATAATACGATTAGCACGATACCAATTGGGTAAATCGCTATTAAAATTGGTAATGCTAATGCATTTAACTGAGTTAACCCAAGATTCGCTACCATAAATGCTAATACACAGAAAATGAAAACCACTTTTGGATAAGAAAGCTTTGGTAATAAGGAAGAAAAATATTCCCCACAAGCTGCAACAATACCTACAGAAGTTGTTAAACATGCTGCTGTAATTGCGATTCCTAGTAATAGAGTGCCGTAGCTACCAAATAAATGATTTACAACGTTTGTTAAAATAATTCCTCCATTTGCTCCCATTCCAAGAGACACACTAGAAGCTCCAAGGTAAGCAAGCGCTAAATAAACAAGAAGTAATCCGAGCGCTGCAATAAATCCTGCAAAGATTGTTACTTTTGCAATGCTGTTCTTATTTGTAACACCTTTTGCTTTTAACGAATTAATAACAACATTTCCGAATACAAGTGCTGCAAGTCCATCTAAAGTTAAATATCCATCAATAAAACCTTTAAAGAGCGGAGCACTATATGCTTCTGTCGGTGCACCAAATTCTCCAATTGGTGTAATAAGTGCTTTCACTACAATAATTGCAATAACAGCTAATAAAATCGGAGTTAATACTTTACCGATACGGCCCACTAATTTCGATGGGTTTAAAGCTAAATAGAAAGTTACGGCAAAGAAAATGAATGTAAAGATAACAAGTGGATACGATTGACCAGCTATCTCACTTGGTAAAAACGGTGCAACACTCATTTCATAAGCAACAGTTCCTGTACGTGGAACACTTACGAATACGCCTAAACATAAATAAATTGCAGTGATAAAAACAAGTGCGAATACAGGGTGTACACGTCCCGCTAGCTCATTAATATCTCCCTTTAGAGCGATAACGATAACTCCTAATAAAGGCAACCCAACACCTGTTACGATAAAGCCAAACAACGCAATCCATACATCTGTTCCAGCACCTTGTCCTAGCGCTGGCGGAAAAATCATATTACCTGCACCGAAAAATAGTGCAAATAACATTAAACTTATTGCAAACATCTCAGAAAACTTTAAAGATGATTTCATTTCTACTAACCTCCTAAATGATTTATTGACAAAATATTCTGAATCAAAACCCGTCATATGTCCCCTTTCAAGCATACTTCCCCGTAAAAGAACGCAAAAAACACCCGTCCCTAACAAAGGGACGAGTGTTGAAATCGTGGTTCCACCCTTATTCTAATAAAATGAATTTATAGCAAAATAAGCTCATTTTATAGCTCGTGTAAATTGATAACGGTTTTATCCGCCAAGAATTACAATGCATCATGCAGTTCACTCTTGAAGTTTAGAGGTGGTAAGTTTGTCTTTCCGTATTAGGAAGCTCACAGCCTAGGCTCCCCTCTCTGAGAATCGTCAAAAACAACTCATGTCCTCATCATTACTTTTATAAAATATCTTGTCGAAACTTGTTGTTTTTTATTATATGGGCTATTTTTTAAAAAATCAATAGTTTTATTTTTTCTGACAAAAAAATATAGGGAGAAAATTTTTCCTCCCTATAACTGCCCTATTAATATTTCTAATTCCTCAGCTGTAACGCTACGCCATTTTCCCACTTCTAGATTATCTAGCTCTATATTCATAATGCGAATTCGCTTTAGCTTAGTTACAGTAAACCCGAAAGCACGACTCATCCTACGAATTTGTCTGTTCATTCCTTGTGTTAAAACGATGCGAAATGTAGATTGATCCACTCTCGTCACTTTACATGGCTTCGTCATTCCATCTTTAACCTTTACACCGCTGGACATCTCATTAATAAACCAATCTGTAAACGGCTTATCAACAGTAACAACATATTCTTTCTCATGCTCATGATCACCATGTAAAATTTGATGGGCGATTCCGCCGTCATTCGTTAATAAAATAAGTCCTTCCGACGCTTTATCTAATCGTCCAACAGGAAAGATACGCTCTGGATAATTAATATAATCAATAATATTATCTTCAATATGATCGGCTGCTGTACAAGTAATGCCAACTGGTTTATGAAAGGCGATATACACCTTTTCCTTCTCTTCTTTGGCAATAACCTGTCCATCAATCGTTACAACATCACCATCACTCACGAGTACACCGTGCTTACAAATTTCACCGTTAATAGCTACGCTTCCTGCTTTAATAAGGCGGTCTGTTTCGCGTCTTGAGCAAGATTTTGCTGCGCTTATGTATTGGTTGATTTTCATATTTTATTCCTTTTCATATATATTAAAAGCGTCAATCTATGGCAATATCATTATGCCACAATTGACGCTCGTTTACTTCGCAAAAACAACTAAATAAATAACCCCAATCACCAAAAATATTCCACAACAAGCTAACAATACTTTTGCAAGTTTGTCCATAAACATATAATGGTTTCCCCTTTGTTTCGTTGTTTGCTATTTTAATTCGACAACTGTTACGCCTAGGCCTCCCTCGCCCATGTCACCGTAACGGTAATTCTTCACACCGCGATGCTTCTTCAAGTAATCTTGTACACCTTGGCGAAGTGCTCCTGTTCCTTTACCGTGAATGATTGATACACGAGGATAGCTTGCAAGCTGTGCATCGTCTAAATATTTTTCAACGCGCATCATTGCATCTTCATAACGTTCACCGCGAAGATCAAGTTCCAATGAAACGTGGTAATCTCTACCCTTCACACTTGCAACTGCTTTTTTCTCAGTTTGCTTCGGTGTATTAATGTATTCCATATTGGATTCTTTCACTTTCATCTTCAGAATACCAATTTGTACGCTCCACTCTGTATCACTTACCTTTTCAAGTAATTGACCTTTTTGACCGAACGTTAATACTTTTACTTCATCGCCTGCACGTAATTGTTGTTTTGGCGCTGTGTTTTTCACGTTTACTTTTTGTTTCTTCACAAGCTCTGGCGCCGCACCTTCTAGACGGCTCTTCGCTTCAATAAGCTCATGGTCTTTCACGTTTATAAGCTGTGCTTTACGCAATTGACGAAGTTCTTGAATAATGCCTTCTGCTTCTTTCTTTGCAGCTTCGACTTTTTCTTCCCCTTCTTTTTGCGCTTTTAATAATTTTTCATCGCGCTCATCATTAAATTCAATAATTTGACGCTGTAATTCGCGATGTAGTTTTTCAGATTGCTTGCGAAGTGCTTCTGCTTCGTTCCAGTCACGCTCTGCATTCTTTTGACTTTCTTCTAACTTCGCAATCATATTTTCAATTTTGTTTGTATCTGTACTAATGTGGTTACGAGCTTGATCAATCACGCGATCAGATAAGCCAAGGCGCTTCGAAATTTCGAAAGCATTACTACGTCCTGGTACACCGATTAATAATTTATACGTTGGGCTTAACGTATTCACGTCGAACTCAACGCTCGCATTAATAACTTGCTCACGATTATATCCGTATGCTTTTAATTCTGGGTAATGCGTCGTAGCAACAACGCGAGCACCACGATTACATACTTCATCTAAAATTGAAATTGCTAGTGCAGCCCCTTCTTGCGGGTCTGTTCCAGCACCTAATTCATCGAATAAAACTAAGCTTTCAAAATCAGCTTTTTCTAAAATATCAACAATGTTCACCATATGTGAAGAGAACGTACTTAAACTTTGTTCAATCGATTGCTCATCACCGATATCAGCAAAGATATTTTTAAATACACAAATCTCTGACTCATCCATTACTGGAATGTGAAGGCCAGATTGCGCCATTAATACACAAATACCAACTGTTTTCAGCGTAACTGTTTTACCACCTGTATTCGGTCCTGTAATAACAATTGTCGTGAAATCTTTACCTAACATAATGTTATTTGGCACGATAATTTCTGGATCAATAAGCGGATGGCGCGCTTGTCTTAAATCCATATAACGCTCGTTATTTACGATTGGCTTCGTTGCTTTAATACGCTTCGCATAAAAAGCTTTCGCAAAGATGAAGTCAAGATTCGCAACTACTTCTACGTTAGATAAAACGATATCCGCTTCTACTGCCACTTCTTCTGTTAACATCAATAAGATGCGTTCAATTTCTTGTTTTTCTTTCACTCGTGCTTCTTGAAGCGCGTTATTTAATTCTACAATGACTTGCGGTTCAATAAATAACGTTTGCCCAGAAGCTGATTGATCGTGAACAATACCGCCATATACGCCTCGGTATTCTTGTTTTACTGGGATTACGTAACGTTCGTTACGGATCGTTACAATCGCGTCAGATAGCATCTTTTGCGCGTTTGAAGAACGCGTCATATTTTCTAACTTTTCACGAATACGGCTTTCTGCAGTACGAATTTGAGTACGAATACCACGCAGTTTATCACTTGCGCTATCGACTACTTCACCGCCATCACCGATACAATTTGTAATTTTCTTTTCTAAATCATATAAAGACACAATTTGAGCGACATGAGTTGCTAAAATTGGCAACTCGACACCATTATCAACCATATCTTCAATGAAACGTTTCATATTGCGACTACCGTACATTGTATTTGCAATATCAAGTAGTTCATTTGGGCTTAACATACTTCCAATCTTTGCACGCTTCACATTTGAGCGAATATCCGTAATACCACCTAATGGTGCACTACCTTTTAAACGAATGACTTTCGCCGCTTCATCCGTTGTATCTTGCATTTCTACAATTTCTTCAAAATCAGTGCTCGGCACTAAATGCTTCACTTTGTCACGACCAAGTGAAGAGGCTGTATGTTCAAGTAATTGTTCTTTTACTTTATTATATTCTAATACACGCAACGTTCTTTCTAACATGTTGCAGGTCCCCCTTGTGTTACTTATTACGTTTAATATAGTCTAATAAACGTTCAATATCCCACGTGTTAATCACGTTATCTTTTTGAATCCAACCTTTACGTGCTGCCGCTACACCTGTTTCCATATCTTCTAACATTTCAAGCGTATGAGCATCCGTATTAATTGCTACTTTTACACCAGCATCTTGTGCTTGTTTTAATAATTTCGCGCTTAAATCTAGACGGTTTGGATTCGCATTTAATTCTAAAACTGTATTTGTTTCTTTTGCGAGTTCGATTAATAAATCTGTATCCACATCATAGCCTGCGCGGCGTCCAAGAAGACGTCCTGTCGGATGAGCAATCATTGTGACATGCTTATTCTCTAGCGCAGTGCGAAGACGTTTCATAATCGTTTCACGGTCTTGTGAGAAGCTAGAGTGAATCGCTCCAATAACATAATCTAATTCTGCTAATACTTCATCATCAAAATCAAGTGTTGCATCCGGTAAAATATCCATTTCAATCCCGCGTAAAATTGTAATGTCTGGATACTTTTCATTCATGCGTTCAATTTCTTTCGCCTGTTCACGAAGGCGCTCTTTCGTTAAACCGTTCGCTACTTTTAAGTATTGTGAATGGTCGGTAATCGCCATAAACTTATATCCACGAGCACGACATGCCTGTACCATTTCCTCAATTGAAAAAGCACCGTCACTCCATGTTGTATGCATATGTAAATCACCTTGTATATCAGAGAACTGAATTAAGTTTGGATACTCTTTAATTAATTCAATTTCTTTTCCATCTTCACGCACTTCTGGCGGGATAAATGGAAGACCAAAATGAGCGAAGAATTCCTCTTCTGTTTCAAATGTCTTCACTTCACCTGTTTCTAAGTTTTCTACACCGTACTCACTAATTTTCTCGCCTCTATCTTTCGCGATTTGACGCATTTTTACGTTATGGTCTTTTGATCCTGTGAAATGGTGAAGAGTTGTAATAAATTCTTCTGGTTGTACTAAACGGAAATCAATTGAAATATCATATTCATATTGAAGACGAACAGAAACTTTCGTATCTCCACTTGCGATTACCTCAATCATATTATCAAATTGCAGTAAATGCTCACGTACTGCAGCTGGTTCTGTCGTTGCAATGATAAAGTCTAAATCTTTCACTGTTTCACGAACACGGCGCAAACTACCAGCGCGAGAGAAACGAATTACTTCAGCAATATTCGACAATTTCTCCTCTATTTCCCCGGCAATAGGCAATACCATTGCGATTGGTAAACGCTCTGGACGAGATCCTACTTGATCGATTGCTTCTAATATTTTCTCTTCTGTTTTCTTACCGAAACCTGCTAAAGCTTGTACTTTATTTTCCTCACAAACCGCTTTTAGCGATTCCATATCAACAACACCAAGTTCTTTATATAACTTAGCTACCTTTTTACCACCAAGGCCTGGCAATTTTAATAACGGTAATAAGCTACTTGGCACTTCTTGTTCAAGCTCTTGTAACACTTCAGATGTTCCCGATTCTATATATTCTTGAATAACTGCTGCTGTTCCTTTTCCAATGCCCGGAATCTTAGTGAAATCTTCAATCTCAGAAAGACTACGATCATCACTTTCTAGTGCTGCTGCCGCTTTACGAAATGCAGATATTTTAAATGGATTCGCGCCCTTTAGTTCCATAAACAGGCCGATTGTCTCTAATAATTTAATAACTTGTTTTTTATTTACTTTCATCATTACCCCGCCTTTCTTTCATAGAAAAAAACTCCTCTTTCCGAAAAAAGAGAAGTTATACTCTGCTACCTGTCTGCCATAGTTCCTTCACCTTTTCAGAGAGAATCGGTGTATCGTCTACAATTATTTTGCTAATTGATGATTTTTGTAATGGTGTTTGTATTTGTTCAATCGGAAGGATGTTTCCAACGATAATTAAAACAAACAAAATAATATATACTTCTAAAAATCCGAGGATTGCCCCCGCAAACGCATTGACTTGCTTTAAAACCGGTATTTCTGCAAACATATTTAACAAATTACCAAGTAATGAAAGTGCAATTTTTGTAATAATAAACAATATGATAAACGCAAGTGCTTGATAAAATACTGTCTCAATATTATTTGCATCAATCCATTCTGGAACAGATACGTTTTTATCAAATGGATACGGAATAAATTTCGCAAGTGCTGGCGCTAAATCTTTACAGTACCAGTATGCAACAAGGTATGCGATAATAAAGCTTGTTAACTTTACAAGTTGCAGAATAAACCCTCTGCGTAAGCCGAGGAAAAATCCCATAACAAGCAGTAAAATGATAATAATATCAATCATGTTATTCCATTCCTTTTTTTGTCATACTTTCTTTCAATTTCTCATGTTCTTCTTTTAATTTTATGTAATCGTGTATGACGTTTACCGCCGTCAATACCGCTAGTCTACTCGTGTCAAGCGAAGGATTCTTGGCATTGAGTTCGCGCATTTTATCATCCACAATCGCTGCTACCATGCGGATATGACTTGTACTTTCATCGCCAACAACTGAATATTGTTGACCATAGATTTCTACATTAATTCGACTTTTCTTTCCCTTTTGTTGTGACAACTCACCGGCCTCCAATCACGTACAGAATCCTAAAGTTTATCATACCATGAACCATCATATTATGGAAACAGAAAGAACAATCCGATATGATAAAAATAACAATATAAAAAAAGGAGCGACCATCTTGTCAAATTCTATCGTAATACAAACAAGTTCTACAGTAATTGAAGACATGAAACAACAATATAAACAATCGCTTAGCCCGAAAATTCCACAAGGCGGGATCTTCATGGCAAAGGTGCCATCTTGCACGATTACAGCTTATAAATCTGGAAAAGTAATGTTCCAAGGAGGACGTGCTGAAGCAGAAGCTTCTCGTTGGCAATCTGTCTCTCAAACACCGAAAACAGCTGTAAAAAAATCTGTCGATTCACACCGTTATGCACCGCCTGCTTCCATCGGTACAATGTCTATCGTAGGGTCAGATGAAGTTGGTACTGGTGATTTCTTCGGACCGATGACAGTAGTTGCTGTATATGTGGACGCTAAGCAAATTCCACTTTTAAAAGAACTTGGTGTAAAAGACTCTAAAAACTTAAATGACGATCAAATTTCTGCCATTGCGAAACAACTTCTACACGTCGTTCCTTACAGCTCTCTTGTCCTTCATAACGAAAAATATAACGAACTATTTGATAAAGGAAACAACCAAGGTAAGTTAAAAGCTTTACTACATAATAAAGCCATTACAAACTTATTAGCAAAAATCGCACCTACAAAACCTGAAGGCGTCTTAATCGATCAATTCACACAACCTGATACATACTACAAATATTTAGCAAAACAAAAACAGGTACAGCGTGAAAATGTTTACTTCGCAACGAAAGGTGAGAGCGTTCATTTAGCAGTAGCCGCTGCTTCTATTTTAGCTCGTTACTCATTCGTAAAACAGTTTGACGAACTAAGTAAAAAAGCTGGTATGCCACTTCCAAAGGGTGCCGGTAAACAAGTTGATATCGCCGCTGCTAAACTCATTAAGAAGCTCGGAAAAGAAAGATTACCTGAGTTTGTGAAACTGCATTTTGCTAATACAGAAAAGGCGTTTCGCTTATTAAAATAGTATCGACAAAAACAGGAGCCTACAAACTCCTGTTTTTTTGTTTCACCCTACTATTGTCCTTATAATTTTGTTACAATTAAAATATACAGATTATTCTAACATAGGAGAGGATTCCCATTGCTACTTCTACAAATGATTCTAAATATTTTATTAGGTGATCCACACGAAAGACAGTTTGAAATTAGAGAAAACATTCAACTACTAAGTGAACAACCATCGTTCAACAATTTAATAGAGCGATATGGCCGGTCTTTCTTATTAAACTTTCGGATTCGAAGATTTATCGGGAAACACGATGCCCGCTTGTTAATACATAATCCAGCAAAGCTACAACACTTCTGTGAGGAACTTGAATGTATGATTAGAAGAAAAAGATTATTTACATAGGGAGGGAAATCATATGAACGCTTTAAAGGTTAAAAAGTTATTATATGTTTTCGTACATCTCGTTGGTCCGCTTTCTTACCTCACTATTTCTACCATTTGGGGAGCTTTTTTCACTACTAAATCCACATTCGAAAATATATCTGATAATCTTGGTGTGATGGCCATCTACTACGTGCTCATGAGCTTACTATGGTTTTTCTATTTAGATCGATTAGACAAAGATGTAGATAAGATTACAAAAGAGATTAATGATAATAAGGTGTAATACATAAAAAAAAGGAGAGCCACCAAGACTCTCCTTTTTTATGTTAACTTCTTTTCTGCTTCTTATTTGATGAAGATACTTTATGAGAACCTGTTTCATGTGCCGTTGTTCCTTGTCCTTCTACTTCTGGAGAACCAAGGCTTGATCTTGAATGGTCTGTTTTCACTTTTTTACTCATTGCACTCACCCCCCAAGATTACTTTTTACTTAAGGGTAAAAAACTATTCAACATATTAGTCTGAACAGACGCTCACTACTCTGTTACTCTCGTGTCTGTTTTTCACTAATGTCCCATAGACGTTTTGCAACACCCTTATCCAAAGCGGCTTCAGACGTTTTTCCTATTTGCTTATCAGCATAGTAACAGCCACTATGTTCAATAATTCCATTTGATTCTGCTAGCCATATCAAAGTTTCAGCACCTTCCTCGGGCGTACGAGAGAAAGGTTTCATTGCCGCCATAGTTAAGCGAGCAACCAGACCATTGTCCTGGTTAAAATTCGTATTCACTAGCCCCGGATCAAAGCTATAAGCACTAACACCCGTTCCCTCCAATCGCTGTGCCAATTCAGAGGTGAATAAAATGTTAGCTAGTTTTGTTTGCGCATAACGCATTGTAGGACCGCCCATGAACTTCTTAACACCGCGATACAGTTGTTCTGCATCTAGGTCACCGAAATCAATTCCCTTTTTAGCCATTTTGTGACCGTGAGATGCAGTGGTAATGACACGAGCAGGAGCACTTTCTTTTAAACGCTCCAACAACAAATCTATGAGCAAAAATGGTCCTAAATGATTTACCGCCCAGGTCATCTCCAAACCGTCCTCCGTAATTTTCCTTGTTTGAAATAAAGCTCCAGCATTATTCACTAATATATCAATTCTCGGACACCTTTCTAAAATGTCAGTGGCTACCCGGCGTATAGATTGTTGGGAAGCCATATCAGCGAAAAATATATCTACCACTGTATTCCCATTCGTTAGATGTTCAAGTTGAGTCATAACATCATTCGCTTTTGCTTCATTGCGTGCAATGATTCCTAGCTTAGCACCGCGTTCTGCAAATACCTTAGCTGCCGCTAATCCAATACCACTTGTTGCACCAGTGATTACTATATACTTGTCACGCAATGACCACTTTGTATGATTTGAAATTTCTCCCATTGCATCAAAACCCCTTCCCTATAAATGTCGCATTCGCTTTACTTATATATGAAGTGGGAAGAAAACTATGAACAACATCTTTTCCAATTGTGAAATACTTAATAAAATTTGGGTTGTAGTTACACCCTTTCCCAATAAAAAAAGCGAGAGCAGTTGCTCTCGCTTTTTTCATATCTTAAAACTCAGAAGAACCTGGAGTTCTTGGGAATGGAATTACGTCACGGATGTTAGCCATACCAGTGATGTACATTAGGAAGCGCTCGAAACCTAGACCGAATCCAGCGTGTTTTGTACCGCCGTATTTTCTAAGTTCTAAGTACCACCAGTAGTCCTCTTCGTTCATACCTAATTCTTTAATTCTGTCTACTAAAACGTCCATTCTTTCTTCACGTTGACTTCCGCCGATTAATTCGCCGATGCCAGGAACTAGAAGGTCAGTAGCAGCTACTGTTTTTCCATCTTCATTCATACGCATGTAGAACGCTTTAATGTCTTTTGGATAGTCAGTTACGAATACAGGACGTTTGAAGATTTCTTCTGATAAGTATCTTTCGTGCTCTGTTTGTAAGTCAATACCCCATTCTACTGGGTATTTGAAGTCAGCACCTGACTCTTGAAGAACTTTAATTGCTTCTGTATATGTGATACGACCGAAGTCAGAGTTGATTACGTTGTTCATGCGCTCTAGAACTGTTTTATCAACGAAGCTGTTGAAGAATTCCATTTCTTCTGGTGCATGCTCTAGTACGTATTTCATCGCATATTTCAGCATATCTTCTGTAAGATCCATTACATCGCCTAATTCAGCGAATGCAATCTCCGGCTCAACCATCCAGAACTCAGCAGCGTGGCGAGTTGTGTTTGAGTTTTCCGCACGGAATGTAGGTCCGAATGTGTATACGTCACGGAATGCTAAAGCATAAGCTTCAGCGTTCAGCTGTCCACTTACTGTTAAGTTTGTTTCTTTGCCGAAGAAGTCTTTTGATTCATCAACTTGTCCGTCTTCGCCTTTTGGTACGTTGTTTAAATCTTGCGTTGTTACGCGGAACATTTCGCCTGCACCTTCTGTATCACTACCAGTGATGATTGGTGTGTGAACATGTACGAATCCACGCTCTTGGAAGAACTGGTGAATCGCAAATGCTGCGACAGAACGTACACGGAACGTTGCAGAGAATGCATTTGTTCTTGGACGTAAGTGAGCGATTGTACGTAAGTATTCAAAAGTGTGACGTTTCTTTTGAAGTGGGTAATCAGAATCTGATAAGCCCTCGATATCAATTTTTTCTGCTTTAATTTCAAATGGTTGCTTCGCTCCAGGCGTTGCAATTACTTTACCTTCTACTTTAACTGAAGAGCTAAGTGGAAGTTTTGCAATTTCTTTGAAGTTTTCTAACTCTGTATCGAAAACGATTTGAACGCTTTTGAAGAAGCTACCGTCGTTTAATTCGATGAAACCAAATGCTTTTGAATCACGTAAGTTACGAATCCATCCTGATACTTGTACTGTTTGACCTGCGTATTTATCTGTATCTCTATACAGACTTTTTACTAATGTGTTTTCCATAGTGAAATTCTCCTTTGCTGATATATTTAAATACAAAAAAACCTTTCATCCATAAAGGGACGAAAGGTTAAACTTCGCGGTACCACCCAATTTGTCATAAAGACCAACTTTAACTCGTATGTAATACATACTTCCCGGTTTGTAACAGGCCGGATTCCCGTCTAAGTCTACTCTTGAATACAAGATTCAATTTCGGTTAGCAACTCCAAGGTGTTCTTCACATATACCGCCTCATCAGGCTCTCACCGTCCCTGACTCGCTTTGGATTATAGTATATACTACTTTTCCTTATCATCGTCTTTCATTTTGTTAAACTAAAATTAATGTACTACATTCGAGAGAAAGATGCAAGATGCCTTAATATTTATCGGCGATTTTTATCATATATCGACAATCATGTCATAAAAAAATTGCCGGAATTAATCCGGCAATTTCTCATTACTTACGTAACTCCGCACCAAATTTCTCTTCTACCGTTGTTAATACACGGTTATGTGCTTCTGTTACTTCTTCATCTGTTAACGTACGTTCTGCATCGAAGTAAGTCATAGAGAATGCAATTGATTTCTTGCCTTCTTCCATTTTTTCACCTTCGTATAAGTCGAATAGTGTTACGTCTTTCAGAAGTTGTCCGCCAGCTTCAGCAATGACTTGCTTCATTTCACCAGCTTTTGTTTCTTTTGTTACGACAACAGCCATATCACGTGTCATAGATGGGAAACGTGGAATTGCTGCGTAGTAAGTTTCTTCTGCGTCTGCACCAAATACTTTTACAAGAGATAGTTCGAATACGAATGTATTTTTCACATCTAATTGTTTTTCTGCTTCAGGGTGCAATTGACCGATGAAACCAATTACTTCGCCATCTAATACGATGTCAGCTGTACGACCTGGGTGCATACCTTCACGTTTTGCTGGTGCATAAGTGATTTGGTTTGCAACGCCAAGTACGTCGAATAATCCTTCTAGTACACCTTTCACAACGAAGAAGTCTACTACTTTCTTCTCACCTTGCCATGCATGGTGAAGAGCAAGACCTGTCATAACACCTGCAAGATGTTGTTCTTCTTTCGGAAGTTCTCCTGCTTCTGTTGGTAAGAAGATAGAACCTACTTCGTATAAAGCAACGCTATCGTTTTTACGTGCAACATTGTATGAAACTGCTTCTAACAATTGTGGCACTAAGCTTAAACGAAGTTGGCTGCGCTCTTCACTCATTGGAAGTGCAAGATTTACAGGCGCCTTTTCGTTTGGCTCAACCATATATTGTTTCGCTTTGTCAGCACTTGTTAATGAATACGTGATTGCTTCATATAAACCAGCACCTTCTAAGAAGCGACGTACTTTACGACGTTTCGTTTGTGCTGATGTTAATTTACCACGAGTCATTGTTCCAGACGGTAATGTAACTGGAATGTGGTCATAACCGTATAGGCGACCCACTTCTTCTACTAAGTCTTCTGAAATTGTAATATCAGGACGACGTGCTGGTACATTCACATGGAATGTTCCTTCTACTTCTGTGAATGGGAATTTTAAGTTTGTGAACATTGTACCCATTTCACTTGCAGAAATATTTGTACCTAATACACGGTTTACTTTTTCAGCAGTAACAGATACTGTACGCTCTTGTACTTGTAAGTTATCAGCTTCTACTACACCTTCAAGTGCTTCTCCGCCAGCGTATTTCGCCATTAAAGCAGCTGCGTGTTGAATTGCTTCAAATGTACGTGTTGGATCGATTCCTTTTTCAAAACGTGCACTTGATTCACTACGAAGACCTAAGTCTTTTGATGTACGGCGTACTGTTTGACCTGCAAAGTATGCAGACTCGATTAAAACGTTCACTGTCTCATTTGTAACTTCAGAATCCGCTCCGCCCATTACACCAGCAACAGCTAAAGCTTTTGTTCCGTTTGTAATTACAAGGTGGTGTTCTTGTAATGTACGCTCTTGATCATCTAACGTTTCAATTTTTTCGCCTTCTTTTGCAAGACGAACAACGATTTCTTTTGAACCTAATTTATCGTAATCGAATGCATGTAACGGTTGACCGTATTCCATTAAAATGTAGTTTGTAATATCAACTACATTGCTAATTGGACGAATGCCAGCTGCCATAAGGCGCGTTTGCATCCACATTGGTGATGGACCAATCTTTACGTTCTTCACCATTTTTGCAATATATAATGGATTTTCTTCTTTCGCTTCTACACTTACAGAAATGTAATCAGAAGTTTTTTCTGCTGCTTCTTGTAGGCTGATAGCTGGAAGTTTTACTTCACGGCCATAAATAGCAGCGACTTCATATGCAACACCTAACATGTTTAAGCAATCTGCACGGTTTGGTGTTAAACCAAGCTCAAGTACTTCATCGTGTAAGTTTAAAATTTCAAGTGCATCTGCACCAACTTCAGCGTCACTTGGGAAGATGAAGATACCATCTGCATATTCTTTTGAAACTAACTTTCCATCAATACCAAGCTCTTGAAGAGCACAAACCATACCGTGGGAAGCTTCACCACGTAGTTTTGCTTTTTTAATTTTAAAGTTACCAGGAAGTACAGCGCCAACTTTTGCAACTGGTACTTTTAAACCTTTTGCAATGTTAGCAGCTCCACAAATAATTTGAACTGGTTCTTCTTCACCGATATCGATTAAGCATTTGTTTAATTTATCAGCTTCTGGGTGTTTTTCACATTCTAATACGTGACCAACTACAACACCTTTTACACCTTTATTTAATACTTCAACACCTTCTACTTCAATACCACTTTTCGTGATTTTGTCTGCTAGTTCTTGTGCTGTTACATCTTTAATATCTACATACTCTTGTAACCAACGATATGATACGAACATATTTATCCTCTCCTTCCCTTACGCTCGTTTGAATTGTTGTAAGAAACGTACATCATTTGTATAGAAATGACGAATGTCATCTACGCCGTATTTCAACATTGCGATACGCTCTGCGCCCATACCGAATGCGAAACCTTGATATTCTTTTGAATCATAACCAGCCATTTCAAGTACGTTCGGGTGAACCATACCTGCGCCTAAAATTTCGATCCAGCCAGTTCCTTTACAAGTGCCGCAACCTTTGCCGTGACACATCATACAAGAAATATCCATCTCTACAGATGGCTCTGTGAATGGGAAGAAACTTGGACGAAGACGGATTTCACGGTCTTCACCGAACATCTTTTTCACGAATACTTGTAGTGTACCTTTTAAGTCACTCATACGAATGTTTTTATCAATTACAAGACCTTCAATTTGCATGAACTGGTGTGAATGCGTCGCATCATCGTCATCGCGGCGATACACTTTACCAGGACAAATAATTTTAATCGGGCCTTTTTCTTTATTATTTTCCATCGTACGTGCTTGCACAGAAGATGTATGTGTACGTAGTAACGTTTCTTCTGTAATGTAGAATGTATCTTGCATATCACGCGCTGGGTGATCTTTCGGTAAGTTTAATGCTTCGAAGTTGTAGTAGTCTTTTTCTACTTCTGTTCCTTCAGCTACTTCATAACCCATACCGATGAATACATCTTCAATTTGTTCAACAACAGCTGTTAACGGATGGTGACAACCTGTTTCAACAGGACGACCTGGTAGTGTAACATCAATTGTTTCAGTAGCTAATTTCGCTTCAATTACTGCTTTTTCTAAGTTACCAATTTTGTCTTCTAGACGCGTTTGAATCGCTTCACGTACTTCATTTACTAATGCTCCCATACGTGGACGCTCTTCTGCTGATAATTTTCCCATGCCGCGTAATACTTCTGTAATTGGACCTTTTTTTCCTAAGTACGCTACGCGTACGTCGTTTAAGCCTTTTAGCTCTTTCGCTTCTTCAATAAGCTCTAACGCTTTTTGCTTTAGCTCTTTTAAACGTGCTTCCATTTGGAACCCTCCTAATTTTAAAAATAAAAAAACCTCGCTCCCAAAAAGGGACGAGGTAAATTCGCGGTACCACCCTAAATTGACAGAACAAGTCTGCCCACTCATTAGTTATAACGATCAATTCTGACCGGAACGCCTTTACATATATATGGTCCTGGCGTCAACTCCAGAGGTGAATTCACTTCCGTCTACCATAAGAATGCTTTCAGTCTAAGGCATTCTCTCCCTATATGGCGATTTTGTAAGTTACTCTTCTCTATCAACGTTTTTCGTTATTTAACTTTTAATATAATATACTTCAACTTATTATAAGAAGTTTTTTATTTGTTCGCAACTGGGCTTTGCAAATAATACGTTAAAATCCCTGCTGCAACCGCAACATTTAATGATTCTGCCCCGCCGTAAATTGGAATATACAAGTTTTGATCCGTTTTTGCAAGAATTTCTTGGCTTACGCCGCTTCCTTCATTTCCTACAATTAATGCAAAACTACCAGCTGGTGTTACTTCAACGTGCGGAACTCCATTTTCAAGAGCTGTTCCATATACAGGAACGTTTTGTTCTTTTAGCTTGTCTACCCATTCTTCTAAGTTACCTTTTACAACTGGTAAATGGAAAATAGAACCTTGTGTAGAGCGAAGCACTTTACTATTATATGCATCAACGCATCCTTCTCCAAGCACAACGGCATGAATACCAGCTGCATCAGCTGTACGAATAATTGTCCCTAAGTTACCTGGGTCTTGAAGGCCATCTAATAAAAGAAACTTCCCATCAGCAAGAGCTACTTCACTCTCGTGTTTCTCACAAACAGCAAATACGCCTTGCGTCGTTTCTGTTTCGCGAAGTATTTTTACGATTGCTTCAGGTACGATATACATTTCCACATCATTAACTGTCCAATCTTTCGGAAGATCTGTCTGATCAGAAACGATAAGTTCTGTTACAACTCCTGCTTTTAAAGCTTCCTCGACTAAGTGGAATCCTTCTACAAAAAATAAACCTTTTTTATCGCGCTCTTTTTTCGTCTGCAGCTTTTTCCACTGCTTTACACGCGGGTTTTGTACTGAATCAATGTTTTTCATAATATGTATTTCCCTCTCTTCTTGTCTTATCATTATAGCCTATTTTTCATACATATTTACATAAAAAAGAACAAAAACTAACGTCAGTTTCAATTCTGAAGAAGAGGTGAAAGCAATGAGTTTTAATTTACGTGGTGCTGTATTAGCAAATGTATCTGGAAATTCACAAGATCAATTGCAAGAAACAATTGTCGATGCGATTCAAAGCGGTGAAGAAAAAATGCTTCCAGGTCTTGGTGTTTTATTCGAAGTCATTTGGAAAAATGCTGATGAAAATGAAAAGCACGAAATGTTAGAAACATTAGAGCAAGGACTAAAAAAATAAGCAATTTGAAAATCACCTTCGCATAAGCTAAGGTGATTTTTTCACGAAAAAATTTTTTCTTCTCCTAAACATTTCTACTTTACGAACGCTACCCCAATGGAGTACAATGTTCAAAATACATTTAAACCGATCGATTTTTCTTCATATGCATCATTAGATAAAGTGAAACTTTAATCAGTGAGGGGGATGTCCCCCCACACTGATTATTAGTTGAACCAATCGGACTTTTACGGGCAGTTGATCCCCCACCTAACTTCCTCGTATTCGCCAAATTTTGAGGTGGGAATCTTACTGCCCGTTAAAGCGGGATAAAAGGAGTGAATGTTTTATGCAACGTATTACGCTTGAACAAGTTTTTAAACACCACATTACACAAAAATATGTGAACCGTTCTGGAATGGTCCACGCGATTGCTGTCGCTTACCATGCGTTTCACTTAGCAAAAAAGCATCATGCCTCAGTCGATGCTGCAACAAAAGCTGGTTTCCTTCATGATATCGGACATCACACATGGTACAGTGAGGGTGAATGGGACTATGACTTGTATAAAAAGAATGATATCCATGCGATTAAAGGAGCAGAAAGAGCTCATAAATTGCTTATTAGATTAGGAGAACATCCGAAACTAGCAAAAGAAATTTCTATCGCGATTCTTCTTCATACAGATTCTTTCTTAGTACAGCAAGAAATTGAAAGAACCTCTCTTCAAAACATTATTAAATGGGCAGACGAAGCAGATGAAGAACCGGGCGGAGCGCACCATTATAGAACGATTTCTTATGAAAAAGCATTAAAAGCTATTCAACAGTTAGACCGATTGGTAGAACGTGAGTTGCAAATAGAGCAACAAAAATCGAATAATAAAGCAGAACATAGTTATCAATGAGAAAGAGGCATCACTATAGGGTGATACCTCTTTTATTATTTTATGGAAAATACACCTTTATATGTAATATTAAATTGTTACATATAAAAACTAAATACTTTATAATTAAATATACAAATATAAAGAGGTGATTTTATAAATGCAACCCGCTACACAACTTTCTAATGAACAGAAATACTCTATGTCATGGGGACAATTTATTAGCTCCGTTTTATTCGCTTTTTTCGGAACCGGACTTATTACTGTGTTCCTCGCAATGCCCTTAACAATTTATACAGCAGGTCTTACAGATAAAAAACAAATTGCCCTGTATGAATCGATCGTAAATACTGCAAGTATCGTATTACAACTAGCCGTATTGTTGTTCTTCATTTTTAAATTCGAACCCGCAAAAAAATTACTACTACAATCATTTAACTTTAAAGCACTTAAAGAATGGCGTACATATGTATACTTACTTCTTTTCTTCGCTATAAACATTTTACTCAATTACATCTTGTTAAATTATGTGTTCCAAGACGCAACAAAGCAGCAATCTTCCGCACTAAACTTAGACGTTTTTAAGCAGTATCAAGTATTATTACTTCTCGGTTTCGCAATACTTACACCAATCTTTGAAGAGCTTATTTTCCGTGGCTTTATACTTCGCTTCTTCTCAGAGCGCTTTCCATTTTGGATTGCAGCCATCATAACAAGTTTCTTCTTCGGTATCGCTCATACATACTCTCTTGGCGTAATGGTCATTACTTTCTTCATGGGATTATTAATGGCTATTTTATGTAAAAAAACAAAATCCATTATTCCAGCTATGTTATTTCATATTATGAATAATGTGTTAGCCTTTTTAGGATAAAGAGAGGTATCATCACGATACCTCTCTTTACTCTTTTATAATAACTTCAAACTCTTCTTCCGTTAACACTTTTCGATAATTCGTTTTCTTTTCTCCTTCGTCACCAGAAGTTAAGACAGGTGTCAGTACAATTTTCGTTACACTGTCTTCTAGTTTTTCAAAACGCCAATAACTATTTTTCGATAATGTAAGACCTGAATGTGGTATTAACTCTTTTCCATCTTGATCTTTCGGGATAAATCTCACCTCTAATTTCGTTCCATTCAACATTTTATAGTTCAACTTCGCAGATATAGGAGAAATTTTTAAATCTTCCACTTCTATTTTTTGACCATTTTCTAATTTGAAATGCTTATGGATTGGGATTGTTTTCGTTTCAGCTTTTATTTTGTCTCCAGACGCTTTGAAGGAAAAGCCCCATTCTCCTTTCCATGTTGAATTGCCCTCTTTTAAAGAAATATCCCTATATACAACTTGTACATCACATTCTCCACGAATTTCTAGAGGATTCATTTCATCATCTTTTAAATCTATATTTGAGAAAAATGTATACGTGTACTCATTTATTTTCTTGTCTCCACCACTACCACTGCCATTTAACTGTTTTCCATTTATATAAATATCAGGACTAGGATAAGAACCCTCTAAATTGATTCGACTAGACTTAAACGTACTATTAACAATAATCTGCCCTTCATCTATCATCACTTCATCTAATCGCACTTCTACACCGTTATCATAAACTGTTTGCCCTATTGTCGTTTTATATTCTTTTAAAGGTTCTCCTCTACTGTTTACGTAGTCTTCCATTTTACTTCCGATTAACGGTATATCCGCAATCATCCTTCTCATATCTACAGTCATCATCATAATAAATAATGCCGCAGCCGATGTTACAATCGCTATATTCCGTTTCGTATGAACTTTGTTCTTGTTTATTTTTTTACGAACTCGCTTTTTTATTTTCTGTTTCTCTATGTGAGTTAAGTTAACCTCTTCATATTCATTCTCATCCATTTTTATATCATTTAACATTTCATATGGATCTTTCATTTTCTTCACCTCTTTTCTTATTTATTTCATCCGGTTATGTAAAAATAATGACCTTAACTTCTTCCGTCCTCTCGATAGACGATTGTATATAAAAGAAGTTTTCACTCCCATTTTCTCTGCAATATTTTCTACACTATCTTCTTCCACGTAATGCTTCATAAAGATTTCTTTATCATTCTTCTTTAAATGATCTAATATATGTTCCATATCATTACTAATTTCATTTTTAATCGTATCGGTATGCATCGCGATTTCACCTATTTGATCTAACCCTTTTTCATTTACTGTTTTCGCATATTTCCTCGCATAATCGATAGATTTGTATTTTGTAATAGCCGCGATCCAATTTTTTAAAGTATTTTTCTCTTCATCATACTTTTCAATATGATTCCAAATTGCCAATAACACATCATCCATACATTCCTCTTGTACATCTTGAAACGAAGCTAAATGCTTCTGAATAATACTTTTTATAAGTCCACCGTACTGGTCGACAATAAAGTATAATGCTTTTTCATTCCTTTTCCTTAGCTGCATTGCAACATTCTCTTCTGTAATTTTCATATGCACCCTCCTCTCTAACGTTCTCTATATCCATTAATTCGTATCATCACTTCTCATTTCTATCAATTTATACATATTTATTAATAATATCCAAAATAAACCTCATGTAGTAAAATATAACTGATTACATAGAAGGAGATTATATATGTTGAGCTTACTTTGGGTTGTTTATATGCCACTTCTAGTTTTATGTGGATTTTTCGGTGGTATTTTCTTAATGATTACTAGCATGAAACATCGTAAATTATTTGTCGGTTTAATGGGGTTACTTAGCTTCTCCTTTGTCACACTACCTTTTGTTTTTTGGGGCATGGGCATGGGAGTGGAGAGCAATACAATCCTCCCTATTTCAACAACTTTATATTGGATACTGTTTTCTTTAACTGGATTATTAGCAGGGGTAAGTGGAGTCCAAGGCAAAATTAAGAGTATACGTAATATGGGATTCATTATTTTTATCGTTGGAGTATTAGGGGTTATCTTCTGGTTACTCATGACTGTAGGTGATTCATACTATATATAATAGTTTTTAGAAACGCATAAATCGGAGGTAATACAGAAGTGTTTGGAATATTAACTTGGATGATTTTAGCTCTTACTTTGATGCTATGCGCATTTATCGTTGGCATTTTTTTAATTATCGCTGGTATTAAATGTCGTAAGTCATTTACTATTATAGCTGGTTTAATTAGCATATCTCTTATCGTTGTTCCTATCATTTGCATAGGTTATGGAATGGATTTAGAGGGAATCGTTCCAATTTCAGGAACTTTATATTGGAGTTTTTTCTCTTTAGCTGGAATATTAGCTATTATAAGCGGAAGACAAATATCAAGTATTCGTTCTATGGGAACAATTTTGTTTATAACAGGTCTGTGCTCCGTAACTGGTTATCATTTTTTATATCTCACTCTTTAAAAAGACAAAAAAGCAGGGAAATTAATTCCCTGCTTTTCTATTTGGTTTATTGCCTGATGGTAAGAAGAACGATAATACCCAAGCAATCCCTGCGAGTATCGTTGCAATTAAGAAGGCATCGTTAATACCGTTAATTGCAGATAACTTCGAAATTTGTCCAAATAATAGCTGCGTGCTCATCGCATCTCCTGCTTGAGCCGATCCAGCTAAGGCTGCTAAACTTTGCCCCATACCGTGTACTTTATCAACTAAAATTGGATTTGACGTTGTTAACATGTTGCCGTAATCTGCTACGTGAGCAGTCGTTTGTTGCGTCATAAGTGTAATTAATATCGCTGTTCCAATTGAACCAGCTACTTGTCTTGACGTATTTTGCGTTGCTGTACCGTGAGAAATTAATTTCATCGGCAATGCATTCATACCAGCTGTCATAATTGGCATCATAATGAATGACATACCAATTGAACGTATAATATAATCCGTCATAATAACGCTATATGGTGTATCCATCGATAACGTTGTGAATTTATATGTCGCAAATGTTGTAATGGCTAATCCAACAATCGCTAACGGACGAATACCATATTTATCAAATAGTTTACCTGCAATAGGTCCCATGATACCCATAATTAATGATCCTGGTAGTAATAATAAACCTGATTCAATCGGCGTAAAGCCGCGAATGTTTTGCAGATATACTGGAAGTAATAACATACCTCCGAATAATGCCATCGTAACGATTGCGTTAATTACTAAAGTAAAAGTAAATACCGGATATTTAAATACTTGTAAATCAAGCATTTTATTGTCTGTTGTTAACTCTCTCCAAATAAATAACGCTAAACCAATTACACCGATAACAAGTGAAATAACAACTTCGGCACTAGTCCAACTATTATTTCCAGCTTCACTAAATCCATACAGTAAGCTACCTAGTCCAATACTTGAACTAATTACACCAAATACATCTAATTTCGTATTAGACACTGGCTGAGCTAGTGTAAAGAATTTTAAAGATAAGAACGTAATAATTAAACCAATTACAAACATTCCGTAGAACATTAAGTTCCAGCTGTAGTTTTCAATAACCCAGCCCGTTACAGTTGGCCCGATAGCTGGTGCTAAAATCATTGCAACGCCTAGTAATCCCATCGCTGCTCCGCGCTTATTAGGCGGGAATAATGTCATAAAGATATTCATACCAACCGGCATTAAAATACCTGCACCGACCGCTTGAATAACACGACCTGTCATCATCATTGTGAAGTTTCCTGATGTAGCACAAATGATAGATCCTACCGTGAAGAATAACATGGCTGCTACAAATAATTTACGGTACGTAAATCGTGAAACTAAAAAGGCACTAATCGGTACTAAAATACCATTTACAAGCATGAATCCTGTAATTAACCACTGTGCTGTTGATGTTGACACGTTAAATTCGTTCATTAACGGAGGCAATGCAACGTTAATGATCGTTTGGTTTAAAATAGAAACGAACATACCAAGAATTAATACTGTTACAACTGCTTTTACATTTACATTCTCTATAGGCATAGACGTTTGTTTTTTCGGCATTTCTTTTTCTTGTTTTACTTCTTCTTGCTTGCCTGTTTCTAATTCAACTACATTAGAAATTTCTACTTCTTGCTTTTGTTCTATTTCTTTCTCTTCTGTTTCTACTTTACTTACTTCTATTTTACTTACGGCTGGGACTTGTTCTTCTCCCGCGTTCGTTTTTTTCTTTCGTAAAAGACGATTTACAAGGAAGAAGACGATTATACAAAATAGTGCATATCCTACAATTGCAATTGAGGACATCTCATCTCCCCCTTACTTATGAATACGAACTGACACATTCATTCCAGGAACAATATTTACTGATTTACTATGGTCTAAAGAAATTTTAACTGGTACAACTTGCTTTACTTTTGTATAGTTCGCTGTTGCGTTACTTGATGGTAACATTGAGAATGTATTTGCTGTTGTTAATCCAACTTGTTCTACTTTCCCTGTTAACGTTGTATCTGGGTATGCATCTACATACACATCTACTGTTTGACCTTTTTGAACATCGTCAATCACTGTTTCTTCAATGTTTGCTGTTACCCATAAATTGTTCATATCAAATGCATAAGCAATTGGGCTACCCGCTCCAACGAAAGCATTTGTCGTCGCGTTTGATTGTACAACTGTTGCATTTTGCGGAATTGTTACATCTACTGTTTGTTCCCCATTTGCTGCCGCTACAGTAACCGCACCTAATTTATCGTTCTCATTGTAGTTCTTACCTACTTCAGCTTTCCAGTCCGTTAATTTACCTGCTACTGGTGAAGCAACCGGAATTACCTTTCCATCAATTTTTGCATTGTCTGTTTTCAAGTAATTTTCCGTTTGGTTGTAATAGTAGTAACCGCCAATACCGCCGCCAACTAGTACAATTAATGTGATAATGTTGATAATTACCATTCTTCGAAACTGATTCATTGCATTCCTCTCCTTATATCGCATATAATTTTTTTCTAAACTATTTACGTCCTTATTGTTTAGACTGTTTAATTGTTAATTATATTAACTTTTAAACAAAAAAATCACACCATCTGCGGTGTAAATCGAAATTTATCTACCTGCGAGCGGTGCTGATTTCTGAAGGACTATCGTTTATAATTATAAATAATTATTTCGAATCTACAACCGACAATTTACGTATGAAATGTTGCTTAAACAACAATATAATAACAATATGTTGTTTAAGTATATAAAATTAAACGAGGAGAAGTAAAAATGTCTATTAAAAATACAAATGATCCACGTGTAAAGCGGACGAGACAACTCATACAGGATGCTTTTGTCGCTTTAGTAGGCGAAAAAGGATTTGACGATGTAACTGTTCAACATATCGCAGAACGTGCTCCTGTAAATCGTGCTACGTTTTATAGCCATTACCATGATAAGTATGACCTATTAGACAAAAGCATCGAAGAAATGTTAGAGAAATTAACAGAAGTTATTAAACCAAAAAATAGAAATAAAGAAGAGTTTCAACTTACATTTGATTCACCAAATCCAACCTTTTTAGCTTTGTTCGAACATATTGCAGAAAATGTGAACTTCTATAACGTTATGCTTGGTGATAAAGCCGCTGGAAACTACTCTTATAAAATGATGAAAACAATACAAACTCATTTAACGTTAAGCTTATCGATTTCACAGCCAGATGATAAAGATCTTATGGTTCCTCGTGACATTTTGATTAGCTATGTGACAGGAGCTCATATCGGGATGATTATGTCATGGTTAAAAAAAGGGATGATATACACTCCGCATTTTATGGCCATGCAATTAACTCGTTTAATTATTTTAGGAGCTCATACTGCCGCTGGATTAGAGCGACCTTTTTAAAACATAAAAAAGCGAAGGAGAGGCTCCTTCGCTTTTTCTATTAATTAAATGTAATGTTATGTACAGCCTCTTTATCAAGACGTTTAATAACTTCTACAATTAACTTCACTGCATTTTCATAGTCATCACGGTGTAACATTGCCGCATGAGAATGAATGTAGCGCGTTGCAATCGTAATCGCCATAGACGGAATACCATTTACAGCAATGTGAATTGCCCCAGCATCCGTTCCACCGCCCGCTACTGAATCATATTGATATGGAATTTCTAATTCGTCAGCAACATCAACTACAAAGTCACGTAAACCAGTATGACCAATAACAGACGCATCATATAAAATAATCTGTGGTCCATCACCCATTTTACTTTGCGCTTCTTTTGCCGTTACACCAGGCGTGTCACCAGCGATACCAACATCTACTGCGAACGCGATATCTGGTTTAATATAGTTTGCAGATGTTTTCGCACCACGAAGACCGACTTCTTCTTGTACAGTCCCTACGCCATATACAACGTTTGGATGCTTTTCATCTTTTAATTGTTTTAATACGTCAATTGCAATTGCACAACCAATTCGGTTATCCCATGCTTTTGCAAGTAACATTTTTTCATTCTTCATCACTTGGAATTCAAAGTAAGGTACAACTTGATCTCCTGGTCGTACGCCCCACTCCATTGCCTCTTCTCGGCTAGAAGCACCAATATCGATGAACATGTCTTTAATATCTACTAGCTTTTTACGCGCTTCTGGAGGTAAGATGTGCGGTGGTTTTGAACCAATTACACCTGTTACATCTCCTTTACGCGTTACAATTGTCACACGCTGTGCAAGCATAACTTGTGACCACCAGCCACCAACTGTTTGGAAACGAAGGAAGCCTTTGTCATCAATTTGCGTAATCATAAAGCCCACTTCATCTAAATGACCTGCAACCATAATTTTCGGGCCGTTTTCTTCCCCTACTTTTTTCGCAACTAAACTTCCTAAATTATCAGTAGAAAGTTCGTCCGCAAACGGCTCAATATATTTCTTCATTACTTCACGTGGTTCACGCTCGTTACCCGCAATACCACGTGCATCTGTTAATTCTTTTAGCATTGTCAATGTCGCGTCTAATTTTGTCATTGCCAACACCCTCCTTTTTCTTCAGTCACTTCATTATACAAAAGGAAATTGAAATATTCAAAAATTAAATTAGTATCCTTGTGTTTGACGCTCATGATTTACTTCATTTTTATCTAAATATGCCTTTTCAATCTCTTCTTGTTCAAACTCTAGTGCTTGACCAAGTCGAAGGTAGCTTGTAAATAATTCAATATAGTTCGTAATAGATGGTTGATCTGTAAAGCGAATCACCTTCGCATATGTGTCTAAGAAAATTTCTACTTGTGTTTTATTCGTTTGTGCACATTTATAGAATAGGAAGTTTTTATCAATACCTAAATCAATTCCGATTGATAAAATAAAATGCAAACCATCTACGTATTCTTCTAATATTACTTCACGTTCTGATGCTGGTTTGTTGCTCCAATATTTAAAACAACGTGTTTCATTTGCAAGTTCTCCAATTTCTACAAGAAGAGCTAACATTTTTTCTTTTAACAATTTTTTTGGTTGTAAGCCATGCTCTTTCACAATACGGTCATCTAATTCTTTTTGTAATTTAAATAGTTGTAGTAAGTCCATTCTATTGTCCTCCTCCAACATCGCATTTTACGCAACAATGTTGTTTCATCTCAAAGTTCATTATTATTTTTCGTTTCTTATTAATAAGTCAGCCATTTATCTCTTTACAAAATAGCTTGTCCTTAATTTACAAATACGTTTCAATCATCACGATTAGATTGTTCACTCCGATTGGTGATAGTTAATCATTATCCGGGGATTGTCCACTGATAAAAAAATTTATTTTATCTGATGAAAGTTCCATATCATCTTTCCATTATAGCAGTGTCGTTTCAGGTAGGAAAGATACTCTTCTTTCCAAAGGGAGATAATTGACAAAAGCCAGGAGAATTCTCCTGGCTTTATATCTATATTCTTCTATATCGCTATAGCTTTTATATTGATTTTGTCATATCGATAACGACATACTTCTCTTTGCATACAAATAAAAAAACCTTAGAAGAAAAATCTTCTAAGGTTTCAACTAATTAATTAGTTAATGTTGTTTTTTGCAACTGTTGCTAATTCAGCGAAAGCTTTTTCGTCATGAACAGCTAAGTCAGCAAGCATCTTGCGGTTAACTTCGATGCCAGCATTTTTAAGACCGTGCATTAAGCGGCTGTAAGAAAGACCATTCATACGAGCTGCTGCATTGATACGTGTAATCCATAATTTACGGAAGTCACGTTTCTTTTGACGACGGTCACGGAATGCATACATTAGAGATTTCATAACCTGTTGGTTAGCAACCTTGAATAATGTACTCTTAGAACCGTAGTAACCTTTTGCTAATTTTATAACTTTTTTACGACGTTGACGAGTAACTGTACCACCTTTTACTCTTGGCATAATATTACCTCCTAATTGTTCTATATATCAGCCGAACTTATTTTAAGTTGTCAAGCATTTGACGAATGCGTTTGAAGTCACCAGCGCTTACTACACCAGCTTTACGTAGTTTACGTTTAGCTTTTGTAGATTTGTTAGCGAATAAATGGCTTGTGTAAGCGTGAGAACGTTTCAGTTTACCTGATCCAGTCTTTTTGAAACGCTTTGCAGAGCCGCGATGAGTTTTTTGTTTAGGCATAGGTATTTCCTCCTCTATCTATTACTTATCGTTTTTCGGTGCTAAAACTAAGAACATACTACGTCCTTCCATTTTAGGCTTAGATTCAATTGTACTAACTTCAGCACAAGCTTCTGAGAAGCGATCTAAAACACGTTGACCGATTTCTTTATGAGTAATGGCACGTCCTTTAAAGCGAATTGACGCTTTAACCTTGTCGCCTTTCTCTAAAAACTTGATAGCATTACGAAGTTTTGTGTTAAAGTCGTGTTCATCAATTGTTGGACTTAAACGAACTTCTTTCATGCTAATTACTTTTTGATTTTTGCGCTGTTCTTTTTCTTTCTTCTGTTGCTCAAAGCGGAATTTACCGTAGTCCATAATGCGGCATACTGGCGGTTTCGCATTTGGAGCAACTAATACTAAATCAAGATTAAGATTTGCAGCTAAGTCTAAAGCGTCATTACGAGACTTGATTCCAAGTTGATCGCCATTTGCACCAACTAAACGTACTTCACGTGCACGAATTTGCTCGTTAATCATCATATCCTTGCTAATAGTAAGCCACCTCCAAGGTTTTTTCAGAACATCTTTTGTAGTCATAGAACCCGACAAAAAAAGTGCGGGCATACGACACCCACACTTGTAAATTCTTAAGTAAGAAATACATTTACCTGTAAACTGCGAATGCGTCCATCAGGTGAGAAGCGGGTGCTTCTACTTGTTCCACAAAACAATATTCTATTATCCTTGATGAGTTTATCATAGGACATGACGTCTGTCAAGAAGACGCGATGTGTTTTACTAACAACAAGAAATATTGTAACAAACAACTAACATACTTGCAATACTTTTTTATGATAAGTATTGTTTGGTTATTTTTTCTAGTTTTTCTTTTTTATAATACATACGAAAGCCGCGGTATACCGCGGCTCTGTCTTATCGTTTTCCTTCTACTTTAATCATATCAACAAAAGCATCTAATGCGATTGTTTCTGATTTTTGTTCACCGTATTTACGTACGTTTACGCCGTTTTCAGTTACTTCATTGTCACCTACTACAAGCATGTACGGAATTTTTTGCATTTGTGCTTCACGGATTTTGTAACCAATTTTTTCTTCACGAGTATCTAATTCAACACGGATGCCAGCACGGCGTAGTTCATCTTGCACTTTCTTCGCATAGTCTAAATGTACTTGCGGAGAAACTGGAATTACTTGTGCTTGAACTGGAGCTAACCAAGTTGGGAATGCACCTTTGTATTCTTCAATTAAGAAGGCTACGAAACGTTCCATAGTTGATACAACACCACGGTGAATTACAACTGGACGATGTTGTTTACCGTCTTCACCAACGTAAGCTAATTCAAAGCGTTCTGGAAGTAAGAAGTCTAATTGTACAGTTGAAAGTGTTTCGTCTTTTCCAAGAGCAGTACGAACTTGAACGTCAAGTTTTGGACCGTAGAATGCCGCTTCACCTTCAGCTTCATAGTAATCAAGACCCATTTCATCCATAGCTTCTTTTAACATACCTTGTGCTTTTTCCCACATCTCGTCATCAGCATAGTACTTTTTAGTATCAGCTGGATCGCGATAAGATAAGCGGAATGAATAGTTCTCTAAACCGAAATCTTTATACACTTCTAGAGTTAAGTTTACAACACGTTTTAACTCTTCTTTAATTTGATCTGGGCGAACGAAAATGTGCGCATCGTTTAAAGTCATTCCACGTACACGTTGTAATCCAGATAACGCACCTGACATTTCATAGCGGTGCATTGTTCCAAGTTCCGCAATACGGATTGGTAGTTCACGGTAACTGTGAATATCATTTTTATAAACCATCATGTGGTGAGGGCAGTTCATTGGACGAAGAACTAACTCTTCATTATCCATTTCCATTGATGGGAACATACCATCACGGTAGTGATTCCAGTGACCAGAAGTTTCATAAAGCTCTCTGCTTCCTAGTACTGGAGTGTATACGTGATCATAGCCTAAGCTTGCTTCTTTATCAACAATGTAACGCTCGATAATGCGGCGAATAGTTGCACCTTTTGGTAACCAAAGTGGTAAACCTTGTCCTACTTTTTGGCTATTAGTAAATAGTTTTAATTCTTTACCTAATTTACGGTGATCGCGCTCTTTCGCTTCTTCAAGCATACGTAAGTGCTCATCTAATTCTGCTTTCTTAACGAATGCAGTACCGTAAATACGTTGTAGCATTTTATTATTGCTATCGCCGCGCCAGTAAGCACCCGCAACGCTTAATAATTTAAATACTTTAATTTTCCCTGTAGATGGAAGGTGAACACCACGGCAAAGGTCGAAGAATTCGCCTTGCTCATAGATTGAAATAACCGCATCTTCTGGAAGATCGTTAATTAAATCTAATTTTAACTCATCGCCGATTTCTTCAAAGCGACGAAGTGCTTCTGCACGTGGTACTTCATGACGAACGATTTCTAAGTTCTCGTTCACGATTTTTTGCATTTCTTTTTCAATTTTCTTGAAGTCTTCAACTGTAATTGCTTCTTCCATATCAATATCGTAGTAGAAGCCATTTTCGATTACTGGACCAATACCAAGCTCAAGCTTAGCATCTTTATATAAACGTTTTAACGCTTGCGCTAAAAGGTGGGCTGTTGAATGGCGTAAAATGTATAAGCCATCTTCAGAATCTAATGTAATAATAGAAACTGCACCATCTTCTTCGATTGGTGTAACAAGATCGATCATCTCATCGTTTAATTTTCCAGCCACAGCTTTTTTCTTTAAGCCTGGGCTAATAGAAGCTGCGATTTCTTCAGTTGTTACGCCTTTTGGAAACTCCTTCACAGCTCCATCAGGGAAAGTAATTTTAACTACATCTGCCATCACTGGTCACTCCTCTTTTTTTCAAAATAAAAAACACTCATCCCGTAAAAAGGGACGAGTGTTGAATTCGTGGTTCCACCCTTGTTCCAATTAACCTTATTGTTAATTGCTCAAGTTCAACATAACGGTGTTGTCCGTTAGCAATTACTAGAAAAACCGTTCACTGCTAAAGTTTAGAGGTGGTAAGTAATAATCCCGTACTAGGAAGCTCACACCCTAAGGCTTCCCTCTCTGAAAATCGTAGAAAACTACTCATGTCCTCATCATGACATTTCAATATATTTCATTTATGTAGGTAATTATATGCTCAAAAACTTAGAAAATCAAGGGCGTTACCTTTATTTTTTAAATTTTTCACATTGCGCTCAAACTCATGTAATCCATGTAATTGGACCCGTTCTTGAAATACATTTCGCAAAGTAATAATCATATTATGGTCTTGTTCTTTCGTATATAAATAAATTTTTTTCGGCGAAATAGAAAGCAGTGGTGCAATTATTTTCGTATCAATATATACATCCTTTTGCTTTAATAATTCCTCATCTATATATTGGACCAATTTCTCCTGTTTTAAACGCCTACCTTTATCATCATAGAAAATAAAGCTTTCATCAAAAATAAGATGCACACAGGACAAACGTGATTTTCGGCTACGCACTTGTTGCCTTAGCGTCTCAATAAACATTTGATATTCTTGTTCCAACTTATACTCATCAATCGACACTTCAGCAAGCTTAGCTACCATTTCCCTATATGTACGAAGGCGAAAACGAACATATGATGAAAACGAGAACGAAAGTGGATCACAAAGCCAGTTATTTAAAGAAGATTTAATATATGATTCAAATGTATGACGTGTTAATTCATGAGCAATCCCTTTTCTTCTTCCCTTTAAAATCTCTTGTGCCATATGCAATATTTGATGACACTCTTCCTCTTCTTCATAAAAAAACTTTTCTTTTAAGATCGTATAAATCCACTCATTTTGCTTTACATTCACAATGAAATATACCATGACTGGCAATAAAATCTTTTCAATATAATTCGATTCACATACTGGTATGTGAATCACCACTTTTTGTTCCTGTAAATACACACTCGTTTCCTTATATAACAGTTCAGCCCTTTTCAATAGTTGTCTATATACATGCATAGCATCATTTTTTTCTTCGAAGCAAATTTCAATCACTTTTGTCCCCCCTTTTATCCCTGCTCTAAAGGATTGTATCTATACGTTACAAATCCTATAAGAGTCCGTCCCGCGTGAAGTTCACTCTTAGTAGAATTACATTTCCTATCGCTAGAAGATCCACTCGATATGGCTTGCTAATTTTATATATATTAAGGGAGGGAGAAAAAAATGATACAAGCTACAATGAATTTTCCATAAGAACTTTTCGTTTTACAATTCACCTAGTCTAAAAAGTGTTCAAAACGAAAAAAGAGCAAGCTTTTCAGCTTACTCTTTACTTATGACGTCGGTTTTTCCCACCAATTGGAATTGGCTTCGCTAAATATTTAATTCGTTCCATAATACGTGCTGCTTTCATTTGCTCTGCTTCACCACGCTGTGTATACGTTAAATGATGTTCCAATTCCTTGAAATCAAAGTTAGACGTAAAGAACGTCGGTAAGTTTTCTAACATACGGAATTGCAAAATTGCACCAAGCACATCGTCACGTACAAAGCTTGACATCGCTTCTGCTCCGATATCATCTAGCATTAAAACTTGTACGCGTTTCACCGCATCAATCTTTTCCCCAATCGAATTATCTTGAATCGAACTTTTAATTTCACGTAGAAATTCAGGGAAGTATACGAGCATCGAACTTATTTTCTTTTGAGCAAGTTCATTCGCCATTGCTCCTAACAAATACGTTTTCCCTACACCAAATTTACCGTACAAATATAAACCTTGTACTTTTTTACCAGGTTCATATGTACTTAAAAATTCATTGGCTGCACCAATGGCATCAATACGCGCATCTAAATCTGAAGGATCTAAGTTTTCCATCGTTGCCTGTAAAATATCAGTTGGCATATATACACTTTGAACGAGTTTTTCATATTTCTTTCTCTCATCATATGCCACTTTTCTAACGCAACGATCGTATTGAATATCAATCATCTTCCCTTGGATAACGAGCTTTGGCTCATATCCTTGCAGCATGTTTTTACACGAACCTAGATCCGGACAATCTGCGCAACCTACACTTTGTCCGATATATTCGTATAACTTCACAAGGCTGCGCTCAATCATAGAAGTTGTTACTTCACCTTGATGTTCGTCTATAAATTCTTTCACACGCGGATGCGCCATTACTTCCGCCTTTAATACTTCATATCTATTTTTAAAATTTTTATTTTCCATTAACTTTGCAAATGAATTTTGAATATGCTCCATTTTCTCACCTCAAAGAGCGTTCATTCTCTTCTATTAATCACGCTTATATTTTTTTAACACTTCTTCTAGTCGTTTTCGTTCATCATCTAACGTACTTGCATCTTTTTTCTTACTTACATCTTTCTTCACTGTTTCTTTCTCTTGTTCTTTCGGCTCTTCTTTCAGCCAATCTGGTACCATTTCTTTTCTTATCGTTTTCTTCGACGTACGGCCTTTTTTCTTCGTCTCAGCCCATTCTTGATATTGACGATTTTCTTCTTTCGCTAACGCCATTGCTTCCGCTACTGTACCGACCTTTTTACGTGCCCAATGCCCCGCAATTTTCTCCACATACGTTTTCGCAAGTTTCATATCTGAGCGTAGCATAACGTAATAAATAAGTACATTCACAACACCTGGCGTTAATTTTTGGTTGATCATTACATCTTCAACGATTTGCAAGTCAGCCTTTGTCGCCTCTGCACCACCAGAGATTTCTTTCAATAGTTGTTTTGGTGAGATTTCCTCTAACTGCTTTATTAACATCTCTTCTTGCGTAGAAGGCTCTTTCCCTTCCATCATACGTGCAGCGTGAGGTTGTACTCTTTCACTTAATACAGGTAACGCTTGACCGTTTTCGAACTGATACCAATCACGCGCTCCTTTTCTAAGCCTTTCGATATCAATTGTCTGCATCTCTGTCACCGTACCAAGAACGATATTTTGCATCGATAACACATCTACATCATACACGTAAGCAAGTGTAATGACACATTCTCGCACTTGATCTGTAATCGCCTTTTTAGGGACAAGAGCGGACAAGCCATCTACAAATAAGGAGAAATCAAAGAAATCATTCCAAACTTTCGGAGCGTCTCCCTTCTCATTACTTGGCATAGCTGTCGTTTTTGGAATACGAAGATCTTCTTGCGCATGCTCAAGCTGCCCTGGATTAAACGAACCAAACACATCATTGAAAGAACGCGTAACATTTTCATAAGAAGCAAAATCAAATTCTTCTTCTAAGAAATATTGCTTTACTTGATTATATTTTGTCCGACTCAATCGATTGTATAAAAAGATACTTAACACAATATCATCAAAAAACTGTTTCGGAGATAAAGGTGGTTGCAATTCGTATATAAACATTCGAATATCTTTTTCTTTCTTAATATATACCTTCAAAAGCCCAATTGCCTCTAACTTTACTCGTTCCTCATATACTTCAGGAAGCTGCGTTTGCATGGTCACCATAAGGGAATGATGTGTATTCTCTTTTCCAAACACACGATCTTGCTCTAACTCTCCCCATAGCGTCATGTACAAGCTAAAAGCTCTACTACCTACTAACGGCTGATACAACATCGTTAACACTTTTCGGTCGTAATTATGCAGTAACCCTTTCGCACTTGCTTTGTAACGATCAATTGGCAATAGCTCCATCCATGACTGTTTTTCCATTCTTGCTTTTCCTTTCTCTCATCCAATCTATCCTCTACTTCATTCGTTCTATCTTCATTATATAATTTCTTAGCGAAAAAGAGCTATTAGCTTTCGCTTCTAGCTCTCTTATCTCATTCCTTACGGTATGTAAAGAGAATAAAATACAACTTCTACTCTCTTTCTTTTTGCAGTATATCTTTTAATTCTTCAATAAATACATTTAAATCTTTGAATTGGCGATATACAGAAGCAAAACGCACGTAAGCAACATCATCAATATCACGCAGTTCTTCCATAACAATTTCACCAATCATATCACTTTTCACTTCTGATATACCTAAATTACGAAGTTCACGTTCCACACTTTGAGTTACTTCTTCTAATTGCCTTAAAGATACTGGTCTTTTTTCGCACGCTTTAATTAAACCGCGCAAAATCTTTTCTTTATTAAACTCTTCACGTGTGCCTTCTTTTTTTACAACGATAAGAGGTGATTCTTCTACTCTTTCAAATGTCGTAAAGCGACTTAAACAACTTTCACACTCTCTCCTTCTTCGAATAGAGCGCCCCTCGTCTACCGGACGCGAATCTAACACTCTTGTACCATTATGAGAACAGGATGGACAACGCAATATATTCACTCCTTTACACTATACTCTTTATTTTTCCTCTACTTACTTCATCTGACAATATATATACAATATTATATAACTCATTCTAACTCTCTTACCACTTTAAGTTTACGCACATTATTTTATCATCTCGTTTTCAAAAATAAGATGGGAGACGCGGCGTTAACTTATTCATAAGAGCTCAATTTATCTAACTAACGAGTACGTTATATTTTTCCTTTTTTATAAACTAAAAAAGAGGTGCATTATACACCTCTTTACATTTTAAATCAATTATGTTCTTTTTTAAAGAGCTTTTGTTTCTCTCTGCTTAATTTCGAAGCTACCAGTGCCTCGAGGAAGCTCGATGCTCTCACGCGTTTTCGCGTTTAAACCTTCTGCAATATATTCTGCAGCAACATTTGGATCAATACGATCCCCACAAGTATAAACATCAATACTTGCGTAACCGTGCTCCGGAAAGCTATGAATTGTTAAATGTGATTCCGAGATAATTACTACTCCACTTACACCTTGTGGTGCAAATTTATGGAAAGCCACCTCACGCACTTCAGCACCAGCTCTCAGTGCTGCATCCACAAATAATTGTTCAATATACGGCATGTCATTAAGCTTGTCGAAATCGCAATCCCAAAGTTCAGCGATCACGTGACGACCCATCGTATCCATAGTATCCATTCTACAGTTCCCCCTTGTAAATTTATTCTAACTGTTCGAATTGAAAACTAATTTGCAATTTGGCTTGCTCCACTACCACGGGGGAAAGTTAGTCCAGAGAGGTCCTAACCCTTTAAGTAGTGACTACGTACCTCAGCTCTTAAGTTTACGAGTGTTAGTATACTTTGTTTATTTTCATTTTGCAACAACAGTTTTTTCGATTTTCTGTCATATTTTCCTCTTTACTTTTCCCTAAAAAAAATAAATGATTCACAAATACAGTAAACACAACGTTTCGTGGTATGTCCACTTTCAAAAATATACTTATATAATTTTTTTCCTTTTCAGAAAAAAATAAAAAAAGAGGGCAAATATTCAATTGCCCTCTCCCTTATTCACTTAAATATGTTGCACATTTTCTTGTTTCGCTAATTCGTCAACAACTAACGTTACAAGATCCACAACACGACGAGAGTAGCCCCACTCGTTATCATACCAAGCAAGTACCTTTACTTTACGATCACCCATTACCATTGTAGATAAACCATCAATGATAGCTGAGTGTGTATTTGTATTGAAGTCAATAGATACTAAAGGCTCTTCACTGAATTCTACAATACCTTTTAATGCACCGTTTGCAACAGTTTTGAACGCTTCATTAATAGCTTCAACTGTCACATCACGTTTTACATCTACTACTAAATCAACAAGAGACACGTTTGGTGTTGGTACACGAAGTGCCATACCATGAAGTTTTCCGTTTAAGTGCGGAAGAACTTTTGCAAGCGCTTTCGCAGCACCTGTCGTTGTCGGAATGATTGATTGTCCGCAAGCACGCGCTCTTCTTAAATCTTTATGTGGGTTATCAATATTTTTTTGGTCATTTGTATAAGCGTGAACAGTTGTCATTAAACCGTTTTCAATTCCAAACTGCTCATCTAACACCTTAACAACAGGCGCTAAACAGTTTGTTGTGCAAGATGCATTTGAAATAACAGTATGTTTTGTAATATCTAATTGGTCTTCGTTCACACCAACTACAATTGTTACATCTTCATTTTTACCAGGCGCTGTTAAAATAACTTTTTTCGCTCCAGCTTCAACATGAAGAATTGCTTTTTCTTTTGAATTAAATTTACCAGTTGCTTCAATTACAACTTCAACACCTAAATCTGTCCAAGGCAATTCCTTTGGATCGCGGTTGTTTAAAAGGCGAATCATTTTCCCATCAACTAATAAGTGATCTTCAAATGCTTCTACTGTTCCGTCAAACTTACCGTGAACTGTATCATATTTAATTAAATGTGCTAACGTTTCAGATGGATAGCTTGCATTGATTGCTACAATTTCGAATGCGCTTTCTTTTATTGCCTGACGAAATACCATTCTCCCAATACGTCCAAATCCATTAATTGCCACACGAGTCATAATATGTTATCCCCCTTGAATGCGTTATACTATTTATCTCCAATCCCAATAATAGTATAACACAAAAAGGGGATATGTCACTAAGCATTTTCATTAATTTCACAATTTTTTAGTCAATAATGTTCCAATTCTTTAAAATCACCTGTAATTGTGTTTTCGTTCCCATAATTGTGCCATCATTATTTATCACTTCATCTGCATTCTTCACTTTTTCTTCTAACGGCATTTGAGATTGAATACGCGCCGTTGCTTCTTCTTCTGAAAAATTATTTCGTTTCATTAAACGTTCTAATTGTGTATGTGGCTTAACTGCTACAACTAAAACACGATCAACGAGACTTGTTAATTTCCCTTCAAACAGAAGAGGAATATCTAACACAACCGCTTGCATGCCTTCCTTTATGTACATTTCCTTTTGCATATTCATTTCCTCACGCACTGCAGGATGAACAATTTTATTTAACTGCAATCGTTTTTCTTCATTATAGAAAACGACACTTCCTAATTTCGGCCGGTCCAGTTCTCCATCTTCTTGTAATACTTCCGTTCCAAACACTTCTACTATTTTGTTATATGCTGGTTTTCCCCGCTCTACAACTTCTCTCGCAATAATATCTGCATCAATAACTGGTATACTCAGTTCACGAAACATGTCTGATACCGTACTTTTCCCGCTTGCAATGCCTCCCGTTAATCCAATTACTACTGTCATAATAATCCTCCTCACAATATAAAAGGCGCGAAACTAATGTTCCACGCCCATACTTACATTTTCCAAATTCCAATAATAATGAGTAATACCCCAGGCAGGAATGTAAATTTTTGTAACCATTTCATGTTTGATAAAACCGTTCCAAGTTTCATTCCAATAAATAAAAACAAAGAACTCATAACCGCAACTAACATCGCCATCATAGCAGGTGCATACCCTAATAAAGATGCACCAATTCCAGCACCGAACGAATCTATAGAAAGAGCGATACCAAGAAGTAACGCTTCTCCTGCAGAAATGGTGCCTGATTTATCAAAATCTGCAACAGTCGGTTTCCGTAAAATTTGAATCACTAGCCCGAGCGAAGCAATTTCTAATTTCCATACCTTCTCCTCTTGCTTCGGTTCTTCTTTCTTCTCACTTCGAAAAAATTGGTATAATACCCAAATTCCTATTCCAATAAGAACAAGCCCACCGATACGCGTTGCGATAACAGGTGAAAATACTTTCGCGATCATATGTCCAATTCCCATTGAAACAAGCATAACAGCCGCTGAACACATTCCGATAATTATAATTGATCTTAGTGGAATTCTTACGCTTCTTAAACCATATGTTAGCCCTACACTACAGCTATCTAAGCTTAATGTAAAAGCTAATAAAATAAGAGATAAATAAAGGTACATCGGTAAGCTCCTCCCTTATACATAGCTCTGCTGTATGTATATGACAAATGCCTATCCGATGTTATCTCTTTTCTATATTCTTGGCTGACAAATTGGGCAGTAATGCGTTCCTCTTCCCCCAACAACTGTTTTTTCTAATATCGTACCGCAAGTTACACATGGTTCTCCCTTTTTTCCGTATACATTTAGAAGTTCTTGGAACGAACCAATTTGCCCTTGCGAGTTGATATACGTTCGAATTGTACTTCCGCCACGCTTCACTGCTTCGCCTAGCGTTGTAACAGTCGCCTCGTAAATTCGTTCAATTTCTTCTGCTGTTAAAGACGACGCTTCTCTTTCCGGATGAATTTGAGAGCGGAATAAAACTTCATCTACATATATATTTCCAAGCCCTACTAAAAGTCGCTGGTCTAATAATACAACTTTGATTTTACGATTGGTCTTTTGCAATCTTTCTTGTAAATACTGCGGTGTCAATTCAGCATCAAATGGCTCCGGACCTAAGTCAGCAAGAGGCATTTGATTCAACTCTTCACCTTTCTTAAAGAGATGCATCGTACCAAACTTTCTCACATCTTTATAATGTAATTCAGTTCCATCTGTAAATAAGAAACGGACGTGCGTATGCTTATCAATTGGTTCACCCTCTTGATGCAGTAAAAACTTACCTTCCATACGCAAGTGCGAAACAATAACATAATTCGTTACATATAAAAGCAAAAACTTTCCTCTTCGCTTTATATTTTCAATCTTCTCGCCTCTTAGCATTTCTTTAAAAATTTCTGCATCATCCGGTCTTTTTACTATTTTCGGATACGTAACAATGACATCTTCAATCGTTTTTCCTGTTACAAGGTTTTCAAGTGTCCGTCTGACGTTTTCAACCTCTGGTAATTCAGGCATCTCATCACTTCCTTATTTTGCGTCGTACCAAGTTGGACCGTAAGAATAATCAACTTTCAGCGGAACTGCAAGTTCAATCGCATGCTCCATTACTTCTGGTACAAGCTTCTCTAATTTTTCAATTTCTTCTTGTGGTGCTTCAAATATCAATTCATCGTGTACTTGCAGAAGAAGACGCGCTTGTAATCCTTCTTCTTCTAAACGATCTGCCATAATAATCATCGCTTTTTTAATAATATCTGCTGCAGTACCTTGAATTGGTGTATTCATAGCTGTACGCTCAGCAAAGCTACGTAAATTGAAATTACGACTCGTAATTTCCGGAATATAACGGCGGCGATTTAATAATGTAGCCACATATCCTTTTTGTTTCGCATCTTTTACGATGTCGTCCATGTATTCTTGTACACCAGGGAAGCTTTCTAAATACTTTTCAATAAATTCCGCTGCTGCTTTTCTTGTAATTCCTAAGTTTTGTGAAAGACCGTAGTCACTAATACCATACACAATTCCGAAGTTAACAGCTTTCGCTTGTCGTCTCATATTTGAAGTTACTTCATCTTTTTCAATGCCAAATACATCCATAGCTGTTTTCGTATGAATATCCATGTCATGTTGGAACGCGTCAACTAGCCCTTTATCATTTGCAATATGAGCTAATACACGAAGTTCAATTTGCGAATAATCTGCCGCGTACATAATCCATCCTTCTTCTGATGGAACAAATGCCTGACGAATCTTTCTTCCTTCTTCTAATCGAATCGGGATATTTTGCAAGTTCGGATCCGTTGAACTTAATCGACCTGTTTGTGTTAATACTTGATTGAAACGAGTATGGATTTTAGATGAATCTTCATGTACAACTTTTAATAAACCTTCGATATAAGTTGAATTTAGTTTCCCTAATTGACGATAATGTAAAATGTTTGGAATGATTTCATGGCGATCCATAAGCTTTTCTAGTACATCAGCTGACGTAGAATAACCTGTTTTCGTCTTTTTAATAACTGGTAAGTTTAAGTTCTCAAACAGAATAACACCAAGCTGCTTCGGTGAATTAATATTAAATTCTGTTCCCGCAAGCTTATAAATTTCCTGTTCCATTTCCTTTAATCTACCTGCAAGTTCTTCTCCCATATTACGAAGACGCTCCGTATCAACTTTTACACCTTTTACTTCCATATCAGCTAATACACGCGCAAGTGGTAATTCTAACTCTGTAAACAGTTCATATTGCTCATTCTTTTGCAACTCTTCTACGAATGTTTGCTTTACATCATATAATACGTGCACTTTACGAGCTACATGCTCCGCTACTACTTCTAGCTCTGGAACAGCACGCTTTGCACCTTTTCCGTAAACTTCTTCATCGGATTTCACGGCATGCGTTTCTTTCATTTTCGCTACAGTACGGAAATCTTTATCCGTATCAGCTGGGTCAAGTAAATAAGCAGCGATTAATAGATCAAAGTCAATCCCTTGCATATCTATATCATTCCATTTAAGTGCCACAATTGCACGCTTCGCATCAAATGTGTGCTTTCTCATTTCTCCATCTGCAAGCCACGCTTTGAAAGCATCCGATGCAAATGCAATGTCCTTCTGAATAAAGTAACAGCCATTTTCATTTTGAATACCAAAACCTTGAATGTCCGCTTTATGATAGTTATCTTCTTGCACTTCAACAATAAGCGCACTATCTTGCTGAAGCATTTCTTCTGTAACTTCTTCCACAATATCAAATGTAATATCATCTAATTCAGCTGGAGCCGTTTCTTCTGGCGTAACACCTAATTTATTTAAAAGAGATGTAAATCCTAAATTCTCGAACATTGGAATGACATCACTTGCTTCATATCCTTTATACTCCATATCATCCACATGCACTGTAATCGGCGCATCTGTAATAATAGTTGCAAGATCTTTACTCATAAGAGCTTGGTCTTTATTTGCTTCTAGCTTTTCTTTTAATTTCTTTCCGCTTACTTGCTCTATATTTTCATACACTTCTTCAACCGTTCCAAACTGTGTTAACAATTTAATCGCAGTTTTTTCACCAACTCCTGGTACCCCTGGAATATTATCTGATTGGTCTCCCATTAAACCTTTCATATCGATAATTTGCTTTGGTGATAAGCTGTATTTCTCAAATAAAGCTTCTTTCGTATATTCATCTACTTCTGTAATCCCTTTTCGAGGAATGCATACAAGCGTGTTATCAGAAACAAGCTGAAGTAAATCTTTATCTCCTGAAATAACTTTTACATTTGCTCCTTGTTCACTTGCTTCTTTCGCTAGCGTTCCCATAATGTCATCCGCTTCATAATTTTCTAATTCATAACGCGGTACATTGAATGCATCCAGCATCTCACGAATAAACGGGAATTGCTCTGACAATTCAGGTGGAGTCTTTTGACGTCCTCCTTTATAATCACTATACGTTTTATGACGGAACGTTGTTTTACCCGCATCAAACGCTACTAACATATGCGTCGGTTTTTCTTCCTCTAAGATTCTCATTAACATCATTGTAAAACCGTAAATTGCGTTCGTATGTATACCTTTGTCGTTATTTAAAAGCGGTAGTGCAAAGAAAGCACGATACGCGATATTATTACCATCTACTAATACGACCTTTTTTTCCAAAACAGAAACCTCCCCATACAAATTTGAAATGATTTTTTTCACAGAAAAAAACCGTTCCTTTCCTCTCTCTATATTAACATGACTAATAGAGAGAAGAAAAATAACGGCTATTTTCTATTATATATACAAACGTTTACTAATATAAAAGGGAAGTGACGAGAACAGCATAACTATTCTCGTCCAAAATTACTCCTTGGATGAAGGGGTTTTCATGTATTATATTAACAGAGCTTTATTAATATTTAATTAAGCCATTGTTAATATATTGTAAACATCCTTCATCCTATTTTTCAGTTGCTGATTTTGGTAAAACAACTGTAAATGTTGTCCCTTCCCCAACTTCACTATCCACTGTAATCGTACCGTGATGCGCCTCAACTAAATGCTTTACAATTGATAACCCAAGGCCTGTACCACCAGTATTTCTACTTCTCGCTTTATCCACTCGGTAAAAGCGTTCAAAAATACGCGGAATTTCATCTTTACTAATACCAATTCCCGTATCAGATACCTTTATATAAGCATTATATTTATCTTCTGCTAATTCTACAGAAACAACGCCTCCAGCCGGCGTATATACGATTGCGTTATTCATTAAATTAATAAAGATTTGCTTCAAACGACTCGGATCTCCAATGACCGAGACTCCTTTTAGCGCATTTACTTGTAAAGAAATTTCTTTTTCTCCTGCTTTGTTATCAAGCATCATATGAATGTCTTCAAGAAGTCCCTTCATATCAACGGTCCCCATACTCAATTTAAATCCTTGTTGCTCAATCTTTGATAAATCTAATAAATCTTCAATTAACCCTTGCATGCGTTCACTTTCTTTTAAAATAATGTGCAAGAAATGTTCGCAGAATTTTTTATTATCCATCGCACCGTCCAAGAGCGTTTCTGAAAAACCTTTAATAGAAGTAATCGGTGTCTTTAGTTCATGAGAAACATTCGCTAAAAAGTCTTTTCTCATTTGTTCTAATTTCTTTAGCTCAGTAATGTCATGGAATACAAGAACAATCCCTTTCCATTCATGGTTCGTCCCGATAATTGGTGCTCCATATACTTCGAAATGCTTTCGCTCAATTCCAAGCGGCAATAACATTTGTTTACGCACTTTCACTTCTGTCATAAAGATTTCTTCCACGAGCTCTATAATTTCTGTATGATGAAACGACTCATAATATAAACGATCTAAATATTCTTCATCTGTTACGTGGAAAGTCTCCTTATACGAACGGTTTACAAGGTTTATATAACCGCGGCTATCAATTAAAATCATTCCGCTGCCCATATTTTCAATTAACGTATGCAGACGATCTTGTTGCATTTCTTGCTCAAGTGTCATCTCTTGTAAATTACGGGCTAAAATATTAATCGCTTTACTCAGCATTCCTGTTTCATCCGAATGACTTTCATAAGCGCGTGCTTTATAATTTCCCTTCGCTAATTCAATAGCCACTTTCGTAACGGATTCAATCGGCCTAATATATTGCCCTGTAATTTTCATACCTAAAAATACGACTACGAGACAAGCGATAACAAATCCGATAATTAATAATCCCCACGTTTTTTGATGAACAGCTTTCAAAGGCTCAATTGTACTTTTCACCAAAATATACCCTTGTTTCCCTGCCACATCTTGAACGAACACCGCATGGTAAAATTCATTATTCTGATCTGTTTCTTTCGTAATGACTTTATTTCTTTGTTTCGTTGTTTCAGAAGTAAGTTCTTTCATTATCCCTTGGCTAAACGCAGACTGTTCTCCGCCGCTATATTGCACTTTCTTTTTTTCATCTACAAATGCAATAGAAGCCTGTATTTTTTCTTCTAACTTTTCAAATACATATGGATTTTTTAAGACATCATCAAAACCTTGTTCTTCTGCTAATACTGCAACATACTCTGTCTCTTTTACCATTCTCTCTTTTGCATGTTCTATATAATAGTTTTCAAACACAGTTTCCAGCAATAGACCTAGTCCAACTAAAATAAAAACAATAAGAGAAACAAATGTAAAAAGAAGCCTGGAACGAAATTTATTCATCCCCTTTTGGCTCCTCTAATTTATATCCTAAACCACGTATCGTTTTAATGTACGTCGGTTTTTTCGTATTTTGTTCAATTTTATCGCGCAAATGGCTAATATGAACGTCAACAATTCGTGTATCACCAGCAAAATCATAGTTCCATACAGCACTTAATAATTGATCACGTGTCAACACGCGACTTTTATTTTTCGCAAGATAAACAAGTAGTTCAAATTCTTTTGGTGTTAATTCAAGCTTTCTTCCTTGGAAATAAGCCTCATAAAATTCCGGCAAAATTTTAAGTTCAGCAATTGTGATGCTCTCTTCATCTGATGTTTCTTTAACTTGTTCTTCTTGTTGCAATTTCGTGCGGCGCAAAATTGCCTTCACACGCGCAACAACTTCCCTCGGGCTAAACGGCTTCGTCATATAATCATCTGCCCCAAGTTCAAGACCTAGCACCTTATCAAATTCATCATCTTTTGCTGTTAACATTAAAATAGGCGTCATAACGCGCTGCAATCGTAATTCTTTACACACTTCCATACCATCCATTTTTGGAAGCATTAAATCTAATATAATTAAATCTGGGCGTTCTGTTGTCGCTTTTTGAAGCGCCATCTCTCCATCCATCGCTGTTATAACCTCAAACCCAGCTTGTTGTAGATTAAATTCAATTAAAGTTAAGATAAACTCCTCATCATCAACTACTAAAATACGATTGTTCATTCTTTTCCTCCAAGTTATAGACTTGAAACCTTCTTCATCCTAGTATTTTCCCCGTTATTCTCATCATACTAGAAAACAAGGTCCCTCTCAATATAATTGTCTATACATGGAGCTCATTTGTACTATCATTATTCCTAAAAACAATTACACTCAGCTTCATTAACTTATTATTATCCATACTTTATACACTTCTATAGTTTCATTACATTCTACTTCCGTATAAATATTAAATTCTCGATTTTTCGCTAACAAAAACGCAAGAGCATACGCTATTTTATAGTCTAGCGTTTCATATCCATCAAATACTCTTCCGTACATTTCATTCGCGACCGCGTCTGCCCACACTTCAGCTTCTCTCATCGTTTCAAAGATAACGTCTTCTTTTTTCCACTTCACCTTAAAAATCACACCTTTCATTGACTTCAATTACCAATAAATATATTATTAATTTAAATATATAAATAAATAGAATATAGAGAGGTCTATTATGCGAATATTACTACCTATTTTAACTTTAGTAGTTACATGTTTCCTTACCTTTAACGTACCGAGCTGGGATACGATTAAAACAGGTTGTTCAGAATTTGCTGAAGGGTTCAAAGAAGGGTTCCTCAACTAAAAATAGCGCTAGCCCCTTATATTAAGGTATGCTAGCGCTATTCATATTTTCATGTTTTAAAAATTATCTAATGCTTTTTCCATAATAGAAACTGATTTAAAAGGTGGCGTTACTGTTAAAGAGCCCTTTACAACCGTTTCTCCTTTTTCATCATGGGCAGATACAAGCATATCAATTGTATGTTCCTCCTCGGAAACAGCCACAACTTCAAAGTGGATTTGTAACGTTTCATAATGGTGAACATGCTTCACGAACGTAAGGTCCTTCCTTGTAATATGACTACCTGGACCTGGTAAATATTTCGTAACTGCCGTTGTAATCATTCCCGTTAGCATAATGCTTGGTACAATCGGCTTTTCATACGGAGTTTGGGATGCGTAATCATGCTGAATATATAATGGATTGGCATCATTTGTTAACCCTAAGTACAATAACAAATCTTTATCCTCAATTTTTTCAGTGATAGATAATTTCTCTCCTACTGTAATTTCATCCATTCTACGACCAATTTGAACTTTTTTCTTTAACATGTTACAACCCCCTCCGATTTTTCCACCTTATTATCCTACTAAAACCGATACCTAATCCGAAATTTACTATGATGAGGGCAATGTATAGTATAAATCTATAGTTTCATTATAGGATACACCAAATGATAGCGTTTTCATATTATTTCAAAAAAACATTTGAATAAATAGTAGAAAAAGATTCGGGGCCCCGAATCTTTTTCCGCTCATATTTAATTATTAAACAAGAACCTTCATAACATTACGTACAGATTCTACAGAGCGATCTAACGCTTCTCTTTCATCTGCAAGAAGTTCTAACTCAATAATTTTTTCAATTCCGTTACCACCTAGAATTACTGGTACCCCTAAGTAAAGGTCGCTATAACCATATTCACCTTCAAGGTACGCAATAGCCGGTAATACACGGCGTTGATCTTTTAAGATTGCTTCTGTCATTTCAACTAAAGAAGCAGCTGGTGCGTAATATGCACTACCGTTTCCTAATAAGCCTACAATTTCGCCGCCACCTTTACGGGTACGTTCTACGATTGCTTCTAAACGCTCTTTCGGAATTAACGTTTCTAACGGAATGCCACCTGCATAAGAATAACGTACAAGAGGTACCATATCGTCACCGTGGCCACCAAGAACAAATCCTGTAATGTCTTTCACAGAAAGATTTAATTCTTGTGCAATAAATGTACGGAAACGAGCTGTATCTAATACGCCCGATTGACCGATAACACGCTCTTTCGGAAATCCTGCTTCTTTAAATACAGAATATGTCATTGCATCAACTGGATTTGTTAATACAAGAATAATCGCATTTGGTGAATGTTTTGCAATGTCGCGCGTAATACTTTTCATAATTTTAGAGTTTGTTGCTACTAAGTCATCACGGCTCATACCAGGCTTACGTGCAATACCTGCTGTAATAACGACAACGTCAGAATCAGCAGTATCTGCGTAATCAGATGTTCCAATAATGTTAGCATCAAAACCTTGTACTGGGCTCGCTTCTAACATATCTAACGCTTTCCCTTTTGTTGGATTTTCCAGTTGTGGAATGTCCACTAATACAACATCTGCAAGTTCTTTTTGTGCTAATAAGAATGCTGTTGTTGCTCCTGTAAATCCTGCACCGATGACTGAAACTTTCTTGCGTTTGATTGTCATAATTTACCCCCCGCTTTAATTATGCGTTTTTGATTATCGCTACATCCATGTTTTTAATAAGTTCATTAGCGAACTCAGAACATTTCACTTCTGTTGCACCTTCCATTAAGCGTGCGAAATCATAAGTTACTACTTTTGAAGCAATTGTGTTCTCAACAGAAGCAGTTACTAATTTCGCAGCTTCGTTCCATCCTAAGTGCTCTAATAATAATACACCAGAAAGAAGAACTGAAGATGGGTTTACTTTGTCTAAACCTGCATATTTTGGAGCTGTACCGTGTGTAGCTTCAAAGATAGCATGTCCAGTCACATAGTTAATGTTTGCACCAGGTGCAATACCAATTCCACCTACTTGTGCAGCAAGCGCATCAGAGATATAGTCTCCGTTTAAGTTCATTGTTGCAACAACATCGAACTCACGTGGACGAGTTAAAATTTGTTGTAAGAAGATGTCTGCAATAGAATCTTTTACGATGATTTTTCCAGCCACTTCAGCATCTGCCATCGCTTTATTCGCTGCATCTTTACCATCTTTCTCAACGATACGGTCATATTCAGCCCAAGTAAATACTTTATCGCCGAATTCTTGTTCCGCTACTTCGTAACCCCAGTTTTTGAAAGCACCTTCTGTAAATTTCATAATGTTTCCTTTATGAACTAATGTAACAGAAGAACGTTTTTCGTTAATTGCATATTGAATTGCAGCACGAACAAGACGCTTTGTCCCTTCTTCTGAGATTGGTTTAATACCAATACCAGATGTTTCTGGGAAGCGGATTTTATTAACGCCCATCGCTTCTTTTAAGAAAGCAAGAACTTTTTCTGCTTCTGGAGATCCTTGTGCATATTCAATTCCAGCATAAATGTCTTCTGTATTCTCACGGAAAATAACCATATCAGTATCTTCCGGACGTTTTACAGGTGAAGGAACACCTTCAAAATAACGAACTGGACGTAGACATACATATAAATCTAACTCTTGACGAAGCGCTACGTTTAGAGAACGAATACCACCGCCAACTGGAGTTGTAAGTGGACCTTTAATCGCGATTAAATATTCACGGATTAAATTTAAAGTTTCTTCTGGTAACCACTCGCCTGTTTGGTTGAATGCTTTTTCCCCTGCAAGCACTTCTTTCCAAACGATTTTCTTCTCACCATCATAAGCTTTTTCAACTGCTGCTTCTAGTACACGAGATGCAGCTGCCCAAATATCAGGACCAATTCCATCTCCTTCGATAAATGGAATAATCGGATTGTTTGGTACATTCATAACACCGTTAGTTACAGTAATTTTTTCACCTGTCGTCAATGTGATAACCCCCATGTTTGAAATTTCATATGTATGAAACTGAGGGAATAACCCCTCAGTTCAAACCGTTATTCAAATTAAAATATTCTAATCATTACGTCTTTCCGAAAAAATCAGACTTTTGAAAGCGTATTTTCACTATCAAAATAGTGTTTTTCGCTTATCGTTGTGCAATTGGAACATACACTTGATGTGTTGGCCCATTATAATCAGCACGTGGACGGATTAAACGGTTGTTTTCATATTGTTCTAGAATATGAGCTAACCAGCCTGACATACGGCTAATTGCAAAAATAGGTGTAAATAAGTCATGGTCAATTCCTAAACAATGGTATACAGAAGCTGAATAGAAATCAACATTTGGTGGAAGACCTTTTTCTTTTGTTACAATGTCTTCAATTTTGATAGACATATTATACCATTTGTCTTCTCCTAAAAGCACGCATAATCTCTTGGACATTTCACGTAAATGTTTCGCACGCGGATCACCCTGCTCATATACACGGTGGCCAAAGCCCATGATTTTCACTTTATTTTGAAGAGCATTATGAATATATGATTCTACATTTTCTTCTTCGCCAATTTCAGTTAACATCTTCATTACATTTTCATTTGCCCCGCCGTGAAGAGGACCTTTTAACGCACCGATTGCTGCCGTAATACCAGAATATACATCTGACAGTGTAGCTACACAAACACGTGCAGTAAATGTAGAAGCGTTTAACTCATGATCTGCATGAAGTACAAGCGCCTTATCAAAAGCTTCAATTTCAACTTCATTTGGCTCGCGATCATTTAACATATACAAGAAGTTTGCAGCTAATGATAAATCGTTTCTAGGCTCAACAACATCTAAACCTTTACGAATTCTCGCATAAGCAGCAACTAAAGTTCCTACTTGAGCCTGCAATTTAACCGCTTTCAAATAATTGGAGTTTTCATCCATAATTTCAGCGCTCTCATCGTATAATGATAGCATGGAAATTGCAGTTCGTAAAACAGACATCGGATGTGCAATTTTTAAATCTACTTGTTTCAAATATGTTAAAATCTCACCTGGAACTTTATAGTATTCCGATACAGTCTCTTTAAATTTCGCTAGTTCTTGTTCATTAGGAAGCTTGCGATGCCATAATAAGTACACTACTTCTTCAAATGTAGCATTCTCAGCTAAATCATCAATATTATACCCAACATACGTTAATGTATCATCAATAATAGAGCTCACAGATGATGTTGTTGCTACTACCCCTTCTAAACCTCGAATAACAGTCATGACATTCTCTCCTTTTCCTGAAAATTCTCCCAACCTTGCTCCTTATATCTATTTGCTCCCCTTTTGAATTATGAACGCCCGTTCACTCTTTAGGCAAGCAAAATGCACGATCATGCAAATTTGTTGCGATGTTCCCCTCTTATGTCCATTGTTTACATGGAAAGCATGAGCGTGAATGTCTCCCCGAATCCTCACGCTCAAAACAACAAGTTAGTGAGGACAATTAATTCCGAAGAGTTTTATGATAAAAACAACATAAAACAATATCATTATAAAATTGTTTTATGTTGTTTTTATTTTATCTGGTGTAAAGTCTCTGCTGTTATGTAACTTTTCAAAGTTTCTAATCCTATTATAAACAATTATCTGACTTTTGTGAACAGAAAGAATTCAAAAATTTTATATTACTATAAAATTCCTTATTTAAACATCTGTATAATACTCATAACTGCATAGGCAATTCCAGCCCCAATTAATGGACCTACAGCAACCCCATTAAATAAAGCAACCGCTATAATTGTACCGAAAACGAGCGCAGTTGTAATATGAGGATCCGTCGTCAATAATTGTACGCCGCCTTTCGCTAACAAAGCCACCGCTACCCCTGAAGCTAAAGCAATCCATGCATAATACGATTTCGCCGCTTCTCCAAGTTGTTTAAAACCTATTTCCCCTGTCGCAATCGGTACGAGTACTGCTATTGTAATAACCGTAACACCGAGGTTAATCCCTTTCGTTTGTAGATAAGGAAAGACTTTATCTCCTAAAAACGTAAATTTCAATAAAAATAACACACCAATGGCTACAGTAAGCGATTGGTTTTTCGCAATAAGTCCTATAATAAGTAGTATGAATAAAAATAACGTTGACTGACTAATCATGTTTGCACTTCCTTTCTGAAAATAATGAACTCATTTCCAAACAAAAATACCTTTAAACCTATCGTTATACATGCTATATCGATGTATATGCAACAATAACCACTTCATTTTTCACATATTTTAAAATGCCAAATCGAAACGCTAACCATCAAAAATTTAAGCATATATACATTTTTAAAAATGGTCGTCTCTCCTTTCTTTTCTAATAAGAAACAGGTAAAATAAAAAGAAGAGAAAATGAAGTTTTTACCATATAGTAGAAGCATCAACACCAAGCTTTTCCGGTCACTCATATACTGAAAAAGCAGGAAAAATCCATCATTCCACTATAACATAAAGTGAAACTTTAATCAGTGGCGACACACTCGTTATAAGTTGAACGAACTAGGATAATCCAAATTGGAATGGGAGGTATACATCTTTGAACCGAAACTTACTATATATGATATTGCGACTCATATTTGTCATTGTAGCAACGGTAGCCGGGTTCTATGCATTACTATATATGTCAGGACTTATCTACCCTTTTATTATCGCTTTCGCATTTGCTTATTTGATTAATCCTGTCGTCAATTTCCTTAATCAAAAACTACAATTTCCTCGCGCACTAGCAGTACTCGTTAGCTTAATTCTCGTATTCGGAGCTATCGTCGGACTCGTTACATATCTTGTAACAGAAGCAATATCTGCCACAACATACTTACTACAACTTGTTACAGTAAAGTTTCCAGATATCGTTGCATTCGCGCAACAATTTGCACTTAATCATATTATGCCTCTCTATGATGATTTAATTTCTAAATTTAATCATCTTGGGGAACCACAGCGCTATACGATTACACAAAACATTCAAAACTTAGGAACCGAAGCAACGACGCAAATGAAAGAACTTTTAACTGCTATTATCAGCGGGTTAACAAATTTCATTAGTGCATTACCAACAACTTTAACTGTTCTTGTATTCGTTTTATTAGCCACTTTCTTCATTAGTTACGATTGGCACCGTCTTGCTCAGAAAGTAAGAAAATTTTTGCCAAATCGTGTTCATGGCTATGGAAAAACTATTTTTGTTGATTTAAGAAAAGCATTATTTGGTTTTGTTAAAGCTCAACTTACACTCGTATCTATGACAACTGTTATTGTACTAATCGGACTGTTAATATTACGCGTACCATACGCCATTACTATCGCGATTATTACAGGGGTTGTAGATTTACTCCCCTATCTAGGAACAGGCGCCGTCTTCGTTCCTTGGGTTATATACATATTTTTCACTGGCGACACTGCTTTCGCCATCGGTCTTCTCATCTTATACATCGTCGTGATTGTCCAAAGACAAATTATGGAGCCTAAAGTACTTTCTTCTAATATCGGCCTCGATCCATTAGCAACACTGATTGCTCTATTTGTCGGCTTTAAACTCTTTGGCTTTTTAGGATTAATCATCGGTCCAGTCACCTTAGTACTACTTAATACATTGCACAAAGCTCGTGTATTCCATGATTTGTGGAAATATATTAAAGGCACACCTTCAAAATAATAGTTTCTAATTCATATACAACAAAAACTTACATGTAATCAGTGGGAAAATCCCACTGATTATTCCTTGTACTTATTTTTCATACTCATTACATCCAACAAGAGAATTGCACCCAAAAAGGATCATTCTCTTGTTTTTTTGTATAAAAAACGCATATTTTGATGTCTTTTTACATATTTATTCTATCGTTTTCATAATTATTACTTACATTTATTACTTTTTATGTAAATGAATAAATATACAAAATAGCTTAGAATGAGACTTAAACTAATAACTCCCCTACTCGTATCTAACTTTTTCGATGACAATGGATTCTTTTTATATACAAAACAAGTTTGAGTTCACATTTTTTCTTGCAGCACACTCATTAAGAGCTATCAACTCCCCAAATCACATATCCAATCACAAAACACACAGCAAATATACTAAAGTAAGATAACAATTAATACGGATTTTTCCCACCACCGATTATTAACTGTCATGGGCAATCCGACTTCCACTTAACTCCTTCGCACTCATCAAATTTTAAAGCATGATATAACAAAACTTTAATCAACAGAGCTTCATCCACCCCCATCCTTTTGCGGGCAAAAAAAATAGTGCTTAGATCGCTATAATCTAAGCACTATTTCTGAACGATAATAGTAGAGTTCTTTCTAAACTTCCATTCCATCCATTTCATAACAAACGGCTTCAATAAAGCCCTCGTCACAGGAAGAACAAAGATAAAGCCTATTATATCCGTTACATATCCAGGAAGTACCAAAAGAATACCTCCTACAAAGATAAAAATACCATCGAGTACTGCCGCTCCTGGCATTTCTCCTCTATTCAACTTAGATTGAATCTCTCCAAGTACTTTAAATCCTTGCCTTTTCGCCAAATAGACACCTACAACACCCGTAAATACAATCATAGCGAACGTAGACCATAAACCTATTACATGACTCGATCCAATTAAGACTGTAATCTCAATCGCCGGTATTAAAATAAACAAGAATAGTAACCACTTCATAGTTCTACACTCCTCTCATATACCATCGCTTTAAACGCCCTCACAACGCTCATATACACCATATAAAAGCCGAATACATTTCTTATCAAACCTCATAATAAATAGCTTTTAAAAGCAATTTCAGACGTCTCAAGCTAGTTATAACTCATTTTTGTGTAAAAAAAAGAGAAGGACTCCGATCCTTCTCTCCGTATTACTTATAGCACTTCCGCATGTCCATTATAAACAATTCCGCGTGCCGCATCAACTGTTACTTCTTGGCCATTTTTTAAAGTTGCTGTTACGCCGTTTACACCAACGATAACAGGAATACCGATTGATACACCTACAACAGCCGCGTGGCTTGTTAGGCCGCCTTCTTCTACAACTAGAGCAGCAGCTTTTTCAATTGCAGGAATCATATCTTTATCAGTGCTTGTTGTAACAAGGATATCACCTTTGTTTACGTTCGCTACAGCTTCAGCAGCTGTTTTCGCTACAACTACTTTACCTTTTGCAGCTTTACGACCGATTCCTTGTCCTTTTGCAACTTCTTCACCAACAACGTGGATTTTCATTAAGTTTGTTGTACCTGTTTCAGCAACTGGTACACCAGCAGTGATTACTACAGTGTCTCCAAGTCCAATTAGACCTGCATCCATACCTGTTTGAATTGCAGTATCTAACATTTCGTCAGTAGACGCTGCACGTTTTCCAGCCATAAATGCTTGTACACCCCAAACAAGTGCAAGACGACGTCCTACTTGCTCGTCAGATGTTACAGCTACGATTGGAGATTTTGGACGGTATTTAGAGATCATTTTTGCAGTATATCCACTTTCTGTTGGAGCTACGATTGCAGCTACATCAAGAGCAAGTGCTGTATGCGCAACAGATTGGCTAATTGCATCTGTAATTGTTGGAGTGAACTCTTTAATACGTTTTTTGAACATATCTTCATACTGTAATGATTTTTCAACACGTACTGCAATGTTAGCCATCATTGTTACTGCTTCTACTGGGTATTGACCAGCAGCTGTTTCACCTGAAAGCATGATTGCATCTGTACCATCGAAGATTGCGTTAGCTACGTCACTTGCTTCCGCACGAGTTGGACGTGGGTTACGTTGCATAGAATCTAACATTTGTGTCGCAGTAATAACTGGTTTACCTAACACGTTACATTTTTTGATTAGACGTTTTTGTACTAATGGTACTTCTTCTGGTGGAATTTCTACACCCATATCACCACGAGCTACCATTAAACCGTCAGAAACTTCTAAGATTGAATCGATGTTATCGATACCCTCTTGGTTTTCGATTTTTGGTACGATTTGGATATATTGAGCTTTATGCTCTTCTAATAATTCACGGATTTCTAATACGTCAGATGCTTTACGTACGAATGAAGCTGCGATGAAATCAACTTTTTGCTCGATACCGAAAACGATATCTTTTACGTCTTTTTCAGTGATACCAGGAAGCTTAATGCTTACGTTTGGTACGTTAACACCTTTTTTGTTTTTTACAGTTCCGCTGTTAAGAACTTTTGTACGGATGTTTCCGTCAGCTTTTTCGATTACTTCTAGTTCGATAAGACCGTCATCGATTAGAATACGAGAACCTGGGTCTACATCGTCATAAAGACCAGCATAAGATACAGAGAACTTCTCTGCAGTACCTAATACTTGCTCAGTAGAAAGAACTACTTCTGCACCTGTTACAAGCTCAGCTTGTCCGTCTACGAAGTCGTGAGTACGGATTTCTGGACCTTTTGTATCAAGTAAGATACCAACTGTTTTACCAGTTTTCTTTGAAGCTTCACGAATGTTTTTAATACGAGCGCCGTGCTCTTCATGGCTACCATGAGAGAAGTTTAAACGAGCAACGTTCATACCCGCTTCGATTAATTGTTCTAATTTCTCAATACTTTCACTAGCAGGACCTATAGTACATACAATTTTAGTTTTACGCATATTGCACCTCCGAAAATTATGAAACCGTTCCCAAATATCCGACATTAAGCCGATTAGATGGATAATTCTTTAGATAATTGATACATATCTTTATCGATTGTATGCTTTTGAGCTAACGCTTCGATAATGTCATGATCAACAAGTTTATTATCTTGAATACCTACACAACGTCCACCTTTACCAGCAATTAATAATTCAACTGCTCTTGCGCCAAGACGACTTGCTAATACACGGTCTTGAGCACTTGGTGATCCACCACGTTGTACGTGACCTAACACAGTTACACGAGTATCAAAGTTTGTTGCTTCTTCAATATGCTTACCGATGTCAATTGCACTTCCAACACCTTCAGCCACAATGATAATACTGTGTTTTTTACCACGTTCACTACCACGCTTCAGACGAGCAATAACATCTTCCATGTCATACTCTTCTTCTGGAATTAAAATTGTTTCAGCACCATCAGCTAAACCAGCCCATAATGCGATATCTCCAGCATGACGTCCCATTACTTCAATAACATATGTACGTTCATGAGATGTAGCTGTGTCACGAATTTTATCAATTGCATCAATAACAGTATTTAAAGCTGTATCGAAACCAATTGTGAAGTCTGTTCCAGGAATATCATTGTCGATTGTACCTGGTACACCAACACATGGGAATCCTTGTTCAGTTAATTTTTTAGCACCTTGGTAAGAACCATCTCCACCAATAACAACAAGTCCTTCGATACCGTGTTTCTTTAATTGCTCGATACCTTTTAGTCGTACTTCTGGATCTTTAAACTCAGGACATCTTGCTGTATATAATTTTGTACCACCACGGTGGATAATATCGCCAACAGAACCAAGTTCTAATTTTTCAATATGACCAGAAATTAAACCAGCGTATCCATGGTAAATACCATATACTTCAATATCATGGAAAATCGCTTTACGAACAACTGCACGAATGGCAGCATTCATACCAGGTGAATCTCCACCACTTGTTAATACACCAATACGTTTCATTTGTACTCACCTCATAAAGATTATTTGCCTTATAATAAAATAACACGAAAAAATATAAAAACACAATGGAGAAGATGTGTCTTTTCATAATAAAAACGTGCATTCGCGAAGAGGAACGCACGCTTTTATTATTTTATCCCAATGGAAGCGTTTGAAAACGAAACTTGCCCAATTTTCATATATTTTTCATAACGTTTTTCGATTAATTCATCTTTCGAAATTCCGCTTAATTGTTCAAAAGTTTTCTTAAGCATTAAATCTATATTTTCTGATTGTTTTAAAATATTACGATGTGCTCCGCCTTTTGCCTCTGGAATGATTTCGTCAATTACACCTAATTCTTTCAAATCTAATGCTGTAATTTTCATCGCTTCCGCAGCTTCTTTTGCTTTACCAGCGTCTTTCCAAAGAATTGCTGCCGCACCCTCTGGTGTAATAACAGAATACGTGGAATTTTCCAGCATATGAATGTAATCTCCTACTCCAAGGCCTAACGCACCACCACTACCACCTTCACCGATAACAATACAAATAACAGGTACAGTTAAACCCGCCATTTCAAATAAATTACGGGCGATCGCTTCACTTTGTCCACGTTCTTCAGCTGCTTTCCCAGGATAAGCTCCCTTCGTATCAATGAAACAAATAATAGGACGATTAAACTTTTCCGCTTGTTTCATTAGACGAAGTGCTTTTCGATATCCTTCTGGATGAGGCATCCCAAAATTACGACGAATATTTTCTTTCGTATCTTTTCCGCGTTGATGCCCAATTACAGTTACTGGCATCCCCTTATATTTCGCAATGCCGCCGACAATCGCTGCATCGTCGCCAAATAGGCGATCTCCATGACATTCAAAAAAATTAGTAAATAAGTGCTCAATATAATCGAGCGTTGTCGGTCGTTCTGCATGACGAGCAATTTGAACACGGTCCCATACTTTCATATTGCCGTATATATCTTCCTCTAATTTTTCTAACTTGTCTTCCAAAATACGAATCTCCTCACTGAAGTCCATCTGGCTGTTTTTCGTATAGTCTTTCAGTTCACGAATCTTATTTCTTAGCTCAACAACTGGTTTCTCAAATTCTAGCTCTGCCATACAGCCATTTCCCCTCCTTGATGAACTTCTAAAATCTTACGGAGCGATTCTCTCATATCATCACGATGCACCACCGCATCTAATTGACCGTGCTCTAATAAAAATTCTGCCGTTTGGAAATCTTCCGGTAGTTTCTCACGCACTGTTTGTTCAATTACACGTCTACCAGCAAATCCGATAAGTGCACCTGGCTCTGCAAGATTGTAATCACCAAGTGAAGCGAAACTCGCTGAAACCCCGCCCGTCGTTGGGTGAGTCATAACAGAAATAAATAACCCTCCTGCATTACTATGCTTTTTCAAAGCTACGCTTGTTTTTGCCATTTGCATTAAACTTAATATCCCTTCTTGCATACGGGCACCACCCGACGCAGTAAAGATAATAAATGGAACTTGTAAGTCGTATGCTTTTTCAACTGCACGGGCAATTTTCTCTCCTACAACAGAGCCCATGCTGCCCATTCGAAAACGAGAATCCATTACTGCAACAACAACAAGCATGTCATCAATTGTTCCTTCACCAGTTACAACCGCTTCGTTCAATTCAGTCTTCTTACGATCGCTCTCTAGTTTCTCTTCGTATCCTGGAAACTCGAGTGGATTTAATGAAACCATTTCTTTGTCATACTCACGGAATGACCCTTCGTCCAATATACTATCAAGACGTTCCCATGCATTCATAGGATGATGATATCCACAATTCACACATACTTTTAAATTTTTTAAAACCTCTTTCGTATACATGATTTTTTTACATTTCGGACATTTTGTCATAACGCCATCCGGTACATCTTTTCGTACTTGTTCTGAAGGTATTGCAGCGTACTTTTTCTTTTTCACGAATAAATCTCTTAGCACAATTTGACCCCCTTCGTTGAGAGCTAAGGTTAGCGCAAGAAGAAAATTGGGCTAACACCAAAGTTTGATGTTAGCCTTATCTTCTCAATCTGTCTAATAACCTCACTCTTTACGTTTAACTTTAACCGCTACGCGATAGAATGTTTGTCATAACGTGTCATGGTCATTTCGACAAATTTTATACATTACGAGTGAAACTGTATATTCTCTACTAATTCATCGTAAATTTTTAGTGCATCATTTTCTTGTTTTTCTTCCAAAGTAGCATAAAGCTTTCTATACATATCGATAGAATCTCCTGAAACTTTACAAGAAAGAGTTGATACGTAATCATTTACGATCATCCAAATGCGATAAAGTAAATAATTATCGACTTGTTCAATAAGTGTTTTAAAGAACGTTTGATGAAGCATTGGAATTGAGTTTTCATTTTCTTCAAGTACTTTGTGTAATTTACTTAGCACTTTAGAAAACGTTTCTTTCGGTAAATTACATACAATTCGAATCATATCTTTCTCAAGCAATCGTTTTGTTTGTAATAAATCACGAATTGTTTTCTCATCTTGCAGCAAGAACGGCGCAATCAATTGTACAAGACCGTTATCGTAAAAGTTTCGAATAAACGTCCCTTCACCACGTCTCGTTTCAATCAATCCTACCAGTTCTAAAGCACGCAATGCTTCTCTTACAGAGGAACGCCCTACGTTTAAACGTGAGCTTAACTCACGCTCAGACGGCAAACGATCCCCCGCCACCAATCCATCTTCTTCCATAATGGAACGGATTTTTTTTACAATTTCGAGATATACTTTTGTATTTGATGATGTCAATGGAAATTCCTCGCTTATTCTTTACCAATCAGCGCTAATTGTTTTGTTTTCTCAGCAATCTCATTTGGATCTACTTGACGGCGAGCTACTCCTGTCTCCATTGCAGCTTTCGCAACGTAAGCTGCCACTTGAGGCGCTACACGCGCGTCAAACGGTGCAGGAATGATATAGTCTGCATTCAACTCATCTTCTGCTACAAGCTCAGCAATAGCCTGTACAGCTGCCATCTTCATTTCTTCGTTAATTTGTGTCGCATGTACGTCAAGTGCACCACGGAAAATACCAGGGAACGCTAGTACATTATTTACTTGGTTTGCGAAGTCAGAACGACCCGTTCCAACAACAGCTGCGCCCGCTGCTTTTGCCAATTCTGGCATAATTTCTGGAACTGGATTCGCCATTGCAAAAATAATTGCATCGTCATTCATTGTACGAACCATCTCTTCTGTTAATGCACCTTCTGCAGATACACCAATGAATACGTCCGCATCTTGTACAACATCAGCTAAAGAACCTTCGATACGATTCTTATTTGTATATTTTGCAACTTCATCCTTCACAGGATTCATACCTGTAGGACGACCCTCATAGATCGCACCTTTACGGTCACACATAATAATGTCGCGTACACCATAGCGATATAAAAGTTTAATAATTGCAATACCTGCTGCACCTGCGCCATTTGCGACAACTTTAATGTCAGACATTTTCTTTCCAACTAATTTTAGCGCGTTCACAAGACCTGCTACTGTTACGATAGCTGTTCCGTGTTGATCATCATGGAAGATAGGAATATTTGTTTCTTTTTTCAAACGTTCTTCAATAATGAAGCAGTTTGGTGCTGCGATATCCTCTAAGTTAACGCCGCCAAAAGTTGGCTCCATTAATTTTACAGTTTCAACAATTTTATCTACATCGTTTGTATTTAAGGCAATCGGGAATGCATCTACACCAGCAAAGCTCTTGAATAATACAGCTTTACCTTCCATTACTGGAAGAGATGCTTCAGGTCCAATGTTACCAAGACCAAGTACAGCCGTTCCATCAGTCACAACTGCTACCATATTTCCCTTCATCGTATATTCATATACCTTACTTTTATCGTCATAAATTTCTTTACAAGGCTCTGCAACCCCTGGAGAATATGCAAGACTTAAATCTTTTGCATTTTCTACTTTTACTTTTGATACAGTTTCTAATTTTCCTTGATGCACTTTATGCATGTGAAGTGCTTCTTCACGAAGTGTTGACAAACTATCCACTCTCCTCAAATTATTCTAGCTGATATCAATTTCTCCAAGTGGTCTGACCACGAACACTACTACTATAATAATCGAAGTGTAGGGAAATTGTCCATTATATTTTCACAACCACATTTTCTTCCCCGACAATTTCACGAAGTGCTCCTAAACATTCTTCACTTGGATGAATCGATAAACTTCGTGATAATTGTACCATTTTATGTTCCTTTTCATAATAAATTAGTACTTTCGCAAAACCCGAATAGTCAAACAATATTTTAGTAACCTGATTTAACAACTTTTTCTCATACTGAGACGGCAATTTCACGTAAACAGATGCGTCTTTCTTTTCTTCATACACATCCATTTCTTCTAACGGATATAGCCCATTTACAATCCATTGCAACTTATGATTTCTAAGTTCAATCATGCCGTCAACTAATACAATTGCGCCTTCTTGTAACTTATCTGAGAAATGTATATACGTTTCAGGGAAAAGAACTGCTTCCATTTCATCATTTTGATCACAAAATGTAATAAACGCCATCTTTTGCAACTTTTTCGTACGAATTACTCTCACGCTTGTTATATACACGATTGCTCTTTGTACTTTTTTCTTATGCCGCATCGCCTGAGCGAGAGATGGAATTTCTAATTCTTTCGCTAACTTTACATACTGCGCTGTCGGATAGCTTGATAAATAAAAGCCTAATGCTTCCTTTTCTTTATTTAACTGTTCAATAAAAGAGAGCTCTTCTCCTTGTACGTATTTCGATTTCGGAACAGCATCTCCTAAATCACGTGCAAGATTTGCGTACTCTAACGCTCCTTTAAGGCTTTTCCATAAATTCGTTCTCGAAACACCAAAATCGTCAAAACATCCAGACCAGACGAACGCCTCTAAATTTCGCTCTGTTACAAACTTTGATGGCATGCGAAGACAAAATTCAAATAAATCTTCAAACATTTTTTTCTCTCGTTCTTCAAGTAATGCTGTCACTGTAGCCATTCCGATGTTTCGAATGGAAAGCAAGCTGTAACGTATCGCATTGCCTTCTATTTGGAAATTATAACCACTCCTCTGAAGAGATGGCGGTAAAACGTGAAAACCTTTTCGCTTCGTTTCTCGTATATACTGCACAATCTTATCTTCATTTCCAATTGCACTTGATAATAGTGCTGTCATAAATTCCAGCGTATAATTCGCTTTTAAGTAGGCAAGCTGATATCCAATCATACTGTAGGCAACTGCGTGACTTCGGTTAAAACCGTAATTCGCAAATCTTACAATTAAATCGTAAATTTTCTCTGCAGATGTCTCGTCATAACCATTTTGTAAACAACCTTGCACAAAATGCTTACGTTCCTGATCTAAAATATCACGATTTTTTTTACTCACTGCACGGCGTAATAAATCTGCTTCTCCGAGCGAGAATCCTGCTAATTTCGACGCAATTTGCATAATTTGTTCTTGATATACAATTACACCGTACGTTCTTTCTAAAATTGGCTTTAAGTCCGGATGTAAATATTCAATTTTTCTTTTTCCATGCTTTGATTCAATAAAGGTCGGAATTTGTTCCATTGGGCCTGGTCTATATAACGAGTTAACAGCGACAATATCTTCAAATTCATTCGGTTTTAACCCACGAAGTACATTTCGCATACCACCTGATTCAAGCTGGAATACACCTGTTGTATCCCCTCTACCTAACAATTGGAACGTTTTTTCATCTTGAAGTGGTAAATTTCTTATATCAATTTGTGTCCCCGTTTTTTTCACGATAAACTTTATAATATTTTCAAGTAACGTTAAATTACGTAATCCTAAAAAGTCCATCTTTAACAAACCAAGTTCTTCTAATGCATCAGCTGGATATTGCGTCACATACACATCGTTATGCCCTTCTTGAATTGCAACACTTCCTGTTAACGGCTCTTGGCTCATAATAACGCCAGCTGCATGAATAGACGTATGACGTGGTAAGCCTTCTACACGTTTTGCAATTTCAAACACACGCTCATGAAGAAGATTCCCTTGTATGAACTCACGGAGTGATTGCGATTCCTCATATGCATCTTTTAACGTTATACCAAGCTTTGATGGGATAAGCTTTGAGAATATGTCAATATCTCGCGGCGGAAGCCCCATTACACGCGCAATATCTCTAATTGCTGCTTTTGCTGCAAGTGTCCCAAACGTTACGATTTGTGCAACACGAAGCTGACCATATTTATCTTTCACATATCGAATCATCTCGTCACGTCTTATATCTGGAAAATCGATATCAATATCTGGAAGTGTCACACGTTCGGGGTTTAAAAACCTTTCAAATAATAGATCATATTCAATTGGATCAATATCTGTAATTTCTAATACGTAAGAAACAAGTGAGCCAGCTGCCGATCCACGTCCTGGTCCTGTTAAAATATGATTTTCATGCGCATACTTCATAAAATCCCATACGATGAGGAAATAATCACTAAACCCCATACTAGAAATAACGTTTAATTCATGATTTAAACGCTGGATATGTACTTCTTTCGGCGTACCATAACGTTTCTGCAACCCTTCTTCACAAACACGGCGTAAATACATATCATTCGTCTCGTTAGCTGGAACAGGAAATTTCGGTAATTGATTTACATGAAACGGTATTTCTACTCTGCAACGTTCTGCAATTTCTACTGTATTGTAAATCGCCTCTTCTACGTGAGAAAATAGTGCTTCCATTTCATCTGATGATTTTAAATAATATTGATCTGTTTTCAGCCTCGGCCTATCTGGATCCGTCATTTTCGATCCACTTTCAACAGATAATAAGCACTCATGAACAAGTGCGTCACTTTGATTGATGTAGCGTACATCGTTTGTTGCAACGACTGGAACATTTATCCTACTCATAAATGCAGGTAATTTCTCTTGCAGAAGCAGTTCATCTTGAATCGCATGATGCTGCAAACTCATATAAAAATTACCGAACATACTTTGGTACATGCGAGCTACTTCTTCAGCTTCACTCTCTTTGTCTTCTAATAATAATTGTTCAATTTCTCCATCTTTACCTGGCGAAATAGCAATTAATCCTTTCGCATAATGGGCAAGCCACTTTTTCGGAATACCTTCTTTTGACTTCGTCATAATGCTACTAGAAATCTTTAATAAATTTTGATAGCCTATTTCATTTTCAGCAAGTAAAACAAGCGGATAAGATTTTTCATCTTCTTCACTAAAAATAGAAGCTGTTAAGCCGATAATAGGCTGTATACCATGTTTCTTACATGCTTTATAAAACGGAATAACGCCATACATAACATTTTCATCCGTAATAGCCAGTGATGAAAAACCAAGTTCTTTCGCTCTGACTACAAGCTCATCAATTTTACAAGCACTTTTTAATAAACTAAAAACGGTTTGACATTGTAAATGCACAAACTTCACTGTTGTACCCTCTCTTTACCAATTTGACTACTTTTATTATAGGTGATGAGGAAAGCGGAAATCAAAACATACTTCTTATACTTTGTCCATATATATGAAGAAGAAAGGGGAATGACGATGGATGTAAGAGAACACACTTTTTTCTCTCTGCTTATTATTAGTTATTTTATTGCCTTTGGTGTTATACTCGGTGGTTCATTAATTGGCGGCTTTGGTGCATTTCTTATCGGAAAACCAACTCTAACCTACATTAATCAATTCGCCCAAAATTTAAGGATTTGGGCACTCGTTGCAGCAATTGGCGGAACATTTGATACTTTTTATAGCTTTGAAAGAAGTTTCTTTGGCGGAGATATGAAAGATATCGTAAAACAAATTCTCCTTATTTTTTTCGCAACGGGTGGTATGCAAACAGGTCTTACTATTATTAAATGGCTAACGCAGGAACATGTATGAGAGTACCAAGTGCCAATACAGCAAAAAAATGGTATTTAGTTTTAGCTGGTGCTGCTGTTGGAGGCGTGTTGAGCTGGTTTATTTTTTTGTACATATACGGTGTTTTTCAAGAAGAACAAGCTAGTAAAATAGCAGAGCAACGAGAAATTATAGAAAAACAGGAAGCAAAGCTCCACGTCCTTCTCGAAGATCAAGAAAAATTGAATACAGAAAATAAACGACTCTTAACTATTCAAGAGATTAAAATAAAAATAATTAATCGAGAAAAATACGATTTAGACAATCTTACACTCGAAAATATGACCACTTCTATTCATAATGACCTCCAGCACCTTTTAACGAAAAACATACAAAGTATCGCAAAAAATAAAGACCTGCTCAAAAAAGCAATCGAAAATAAAACGTATAAACATTACGATCGTCTATACCGCTTTAAAGTCGATACAATATCTTTTGATACCGTGCTTGAAATTAGCATTACTATAGAGAAAGAAAAATAAAGAAGGAGGGCTTTAACGCCGCTCCTTCTTTTCGTTTTCATATATAATCTCTTATCTACACAACTCACATAAATCAGCAAAAAGACGATCCGCTTCTTCCCAAGAAGATGCTTTTGCACCAGAAGCCATCGGATGCCCTCCGCCATTATATTGCATTGCTAATTTATTTATCACTGGTCCTTTTGAACGAAGACGAACACGAATCACATCGTCTTCCTCTAAAAATAGAACCCACGACTTTAATCCATCAATATTACCAAGTGCTCCAACAACGCCAGATGCCTCAGAAGGAAGTACATCAAACTTTTCTAATACTTCTTTCGTTAATTTAATGTAAGCTGCTCCTTCTTCTACCATCGTAAAGTTTTGTAAAATATAGCCGTTTAAACGAGCAATCTTTTCTTTCGTCTTATACATTTCATTGTATAAATCTGTGAATTTCACATCCATATCAACAAGCTCACTTACATAACGAAGTGTTTTCGCTGTTGTATTCGGGAGTAAGAAACGACCTGTATCCCCAACAATACCCGCTAAAATAAGACGAGCTGCTTCTTTTGTTATCTGTAATCCTTTATCTTTTCCATAACTGTAAAACTCATAAATCATTTCACTTGTAGAACTTGCTGTCGTATCTACCCACGTAATATCTCCGTACGGATCTTCATTTGGATGATGGTCAATTTTAATTAACATCTTCCCTTTTGCATAGCGTTGATCGTCAACACGTTCTTGGTTCGCAGTATCACATACGATAACAAGTGCATTTTCATATACACTATCTTCAATATCATCCATTACTCGTAAATATGCTAGTGACGGTTCATTGTACCCAACCGTATAAATATTTTTCTCTGGAAACGATTCTTGTAGGATGGTACCAAGACCGCCCTGTGAACCTAACGCATCTGGATCTGGACGCACATGGCGATGAATAATAATTGTATCAAACTCTTTAATTGCTCCTAAAATTTGCTCATGCATATGTATAATCTCCTTTTTACTCAACTTCTTCACTTTATCTTCCATTATAACGGAAAGTATTTCATACATGCGAACAATTGCTTTATAATAAAAGTTAGAAAGTTTAGATATTTCTTTTTTCTCCACTATTATTTTTACAAAGCGATGGGAGTGTGCATTATGCCAGTATTAGTCTTCTGTATTATCGTCTCATTTATGTTGTACCTCTTCTACAAAACAAAATACTTTCGTACAAACCGCCCAATGGAGAAAGGTTGGCTCTCAGGAAAATCCGCAATGGCACTCGGTTCATTCGTCTTATTCTTCGGGATAAACCAATTCTTTTTAGAACTTTCAACCGCTCGTATTATCGTTGGTGTTTTATTTGTTCTATTTGGTAGTGCAAGTGTATTTAATGGATTTCGCCAATACAAACATTTCTTACCATTAGCCGTTGAAGAAGCTGAATCTGTCTGAAGCAACGTAAAAAAAGCATCAATATTGTGATGCTTTTTTACGTCCCCTAACCTTTAAAATCATATATGCGACAAACGCAGATGGTATATTAAAGGGATTTCCTTGTACGTGAAAATGTAATTGTTCTTCCTCAAAAGACATTTTTTCATACAGTTCTCGCTGAGATAATCCTGTTCGTTTCTTTTTTTCATGTAAACCTTGTAAGTATAAATATTGAAACGGTATCATCACAAGAAAGTAAAATAGTGCGATTCCACCAAAAAAGAGCACTTCTGATGACATAATGCATACCACCTTCTCAAAATCCATTTTCTTACAATCCAATTGTAACATAATATAAACTATAATTGAATTAATATTCTGTTTTTTATCTATACAATTGTCTCACCGCACAATTCCTCTTCAGCATACCGAACATATCGCCGAGTAAAAGCACCGGGATCTTTTCTAATAGGCTCGATATCAAGCCTTAACGGAATCTTTCCCGCCATATAAAAAATTCTTGAGGCAGTCCCAAGTCGAATGGCTGCTTCCGAAATATTTTCCCCATATCCCATCATGAAATTCCCCCATACGTCTTCTAACTGTCCCGAAGCAATTAAATGTAATCTCGGAACACCAATATCAAACTCTTTATACCCAAATCCACATTCATCAAAATCAAGTACATACCAATCCTCTTTGTCTACAAGAACATTACCAAAATGCATATCACCATGAACAAATTGTTTTTCTCCTAGTTGAGTTGAATTTGTGAGCTCTTGTATTCTTTCTGCAATTTTCATGCATTTATGCTTATCAGCATGCGATAGAAATGAAGCATTTAGTAATCGCTGTAAAGGCTCGTGGATTAGCTTTTGCTCACTATATATTGGCCTTTCGTAACCTCTCCAAGTTTGCGGCACTCTTTTGAGCACTTCATTTGTTTTTTCATGAAACATTCGCATTAGTGACCCAAGTTTTTCATAGTCCTTATCCCTTGGTTCTAAAATTTCACTTCCGTTTATAAACCTAAAGACAACAAAATACTGAATACTTACCCCATCTTTCATAACGGATGTGATCCAATCACCATTTTTATTTGCAACTACTTCTGGTACTAACATTTGTTTTTGCATCGCTATTAACCAATGTATTTCAGCCTCTATTTGCTCAGCTATATAACGTCCTTCTCTATACTGCCTCACTACAAATTTATTTTTGTCCGATTCGAATATATATGTTTGATTCTCTCCCCCATGCAACAATGAAACTTCCGTAAGACTACTTAAATTATATTGCTTGCATAACTGCTCTTTAGTGTGAAAATCCATTCCTCTCCCCCTAGTTCTTATAGTGAAGCATCGTTTCCCTATCCAATTACACGATTGGTATCTCTTAACGATTAGTAGCGTAATCGACTAACAACCAATTTTCTATCCACATTGATACATATCCTTCTATTTTTTCACTTCTCTATCCGAACTCTTACATAGCTTAAGCATTAACTTCAAAACCCAATAAAACAAAATAAAGTTAAAGAAAAAACCTAATGGATTAAACGAAATTTCCCATCCACCATAATAAATGAAATTTTCTGCTGGTATACCAAAGTAAAGAAAATCACTCTTATTTTCTCCAGTTGTAGGGATAAAGGAACAAATAATAGCGAAAACCAAACTCACTACATACAATTTCTTTTTATTTGCATCCATTCTTCTATGTGTTAACACATGAAAAGTTATTGCAAATACTACCCCTAAAACGAGAACTATTACTCCCATTTGACACCTCCACAATTATTGTTCAAGCATCTTCAAGTGATTGCGTGCCCCTACAACAGAACGTGATAGATTCAGTTGCTAACTACATTTAAAAACTCCCTACTATAGCGTTCTTTAAAAAAAATGGAACAAACCAAAGCGGCTTGCTCCATCTTTTTATTTATCGATCAACTGCACCATAAGTAATGCTTTCCCGACAACATTACCTTCATGATGTACTTCTACATCCACCTTACCAAATTTACGTCCAATTTCTAATACTTTCGGATGAACCGATACAACATTGTCAATTTGAACTGGTTTTACGAAATAAATTGTTAAGTTCTCAACAATTAAATCACTTTTCTTTTGCGCACGAATAACACGGTTCGTTGCTTCCGTCACAATCGTTGTGAATACACCGTAAGATAACGTTCCGATTGAATTAGTCATTTGCGGCGTCACTGAAAATTGATATAGATGTTCATTTTTTGCTTCTTTCGGTGTCATGAATTGATTCGTTACAATATCATCAATTGTTTCCCCGACTTGTGGTTGACGCTGAATCATTTGCAACGCCTGAAGTACATCTTGACGGCTAATAATACCTTGCAGTTTATTTCCTTCATCAACAACAGGAAGTAACTCAATACCTTCCCACACCATCATGCGTGCCGCAGCCGCGACAGACATTTTTCCATTTACCGTAATTGGATGTTTTGTCATCACTTTATCAATTGGTGTTTCTTTCGCTACACCGATCATATCTTTTGAAGTTACAATACCTAATACCTTTTTGTTTTCATCAACAATTGGATATCTTCCGTGCATCGTCTCTTCGTTATACGCATGCCATTGCTGTACTGTATCACCTGGTTTTAAATATAGTGTCTCTTCAATTGGTGTTAAAATATCTTCAACGAGTACTATTTCTTTCTTAATAAGCTGATCGTAAATCGCACGGTTAATTAACGTCGCAACTGTAAATGTATCGTAACTACTTGAAATAATCGGCAGTTTTAATTCATCTGCTAATTTCTTCACATGATCTTCCGTATCAAATCCACCCGTAATCAATACGGCAGCTCCGGCTTCTAACGCTAATTGATGTGCATTCGTACGATTACCGATAATCAGTAAGTTTCCTGCTTCTGTATAGCGCATCATCGCTTCTAATTTCATTGCCCCGATTACGAATTTATTTAACGTCTTATGTAGTCCTTCTCTGCCCCCAAGTACTTGACCATCGACAATGTTAACAACCTCAGCGTATGTCAGCTTTTCAATATTCTCTTTCTTCTTTTGTTCAATTCGAATTGTTCCGACACGTTCAATCGTACTAACATATCCTTTATTTTCTGCATCTTTAATTGCACGGTAAGCTGTCCCTTCACTTACACTCAAATCTTTTGCAATTTGCCTTACAGAAATTTTATGCCCTACTGGCAGGCTATTAATATGTTCTAAAATTTGGTTATGCTTGGTAGCCAAATGGTTTCACCATACTTTCTTTTCCCTAAATTCTTCATGTGTTGTATTTTCAGTATACTATATTTTCAAAACTGTTACACTCTCTCTTTGTATATCTGTACTATTTTTTTTATAACAAAATACGCCTTACATTATACTGCTGCTTCCATTACAACAATGTAATGGTATTGTCATCTCGTTCGATAGTTTGTCCAGCCGCTCCAATATACAATGAAGACAAGAAATGAAACAAAGGAGCGAATACATGATGAAAAAATTATTAGAAGTTGTAGGTGCTGTATTTTTAGCTTTCGTAGACGGAAAAAAAGTTGCAATGGAATTGAATGAAACACCTGAACAGCCACTTCCAAAAAGAAAAGAATCACCAAAACAAGTACAAACTTTAAAAGCTGTCCTACACACGTAAAAAACCCTTCACTTGTCTTTTCAAATGAAGGGTTTCTTTTCTATAGTGTAATACTTTCTCCAGCCTCTAATACTTTCCCTGTACAATTTTGTAGCTTTTCTACAAATTGATATGGGTCTTGTTCAATTACTGGGAACGTATTGTAATGCATCGGTACAACAGTTTTCGCCTGAACCCATTTTGCTGCTAAAACAGCATCTTCTGGTCCCATTGTGAAATTATCACCAATTGGTAAAAATGCTATATCAATGTTGTTCAGTTCCCCAATTAATTTCATATCAGAGAATAGAGCGGTATCTCCTGCATGGTACACAGTTTTCTCTTCTGCTGTAAATAAAATTCCTGCTGGCATACCTGTATATGTAATCGTCTTATTTTCTTCATCAATATAACTAGAACCGTGGAATGCTTGTGTAAACTTCACTTTTCCGAAGTCAAATTCATGCGAACCACCAATATGCATCGGATGTGTATTCACATCTTGCCAACTTAAAAAGGTCGCTAGTTCAAATGGTGCCACAACAACTGCATTATTTTTCTTCGCAAGCTCTACTGTATCTCCAACATGATCGCCATGTCCATGCGATAAAAGAATCGCATCTACTTTGACATCTTCAGCCTTTAAATCTGTTGTAGGATTTCCAGTTAAAAATGGATCAATTAAAATCACTTTTCCATTCGTTTCAATCTTTACAACTGAATGCCCGTGATAAGATACTTTCATTACTACATTCCTCCCCTATTCACATTCTCACTTTTTATTCTACATGATTTTTCAATTCCCTGTCTTTTCTAACATCTATTTACTTGTCATAACGCTTTCCTCCGATGTAAAGTTATATTTGTAATTAAATATCTCGGGGGTGCCAATCGATGAATGCTAGATTAGAAAATTTAATGCAATGGCTAAAAGAAAAAAACGTAGAAGCTGCGTTCTTAACTTCTACACCAAACGTTTTCTACATGACAAACTTCCACTGTGAACCACACGAAAGACTTCTTGGTATGTTTGTATTCCAAGAAAAAGAGCCTATTTTAATTTGCCCTAAAATGGAAGAAGGTCAAGCGCGTAACGCTGGCTGGGCACATGAAATTATCGGATTTACTGATACTGACAGACCATGGGATATGATTGCAAAAGCAATTAAAGACCGCGGCATCAATGCAAACGCAGTTGCAATTGAAAAAGAACATTTAAACGTAGAACGTTACGAAGAATTAACAAAACTATTCCCAAATGCAGCTTTCAAATCAGCTGAAGAAAAAGTTCGCGAACTTCGTTTAATTAAAGATGAAAAAGAACTTTCTATTTTACGTGAAGCAGCTAAAATGGCGGACTACGCTGTTGAAGTTGGTGTAAATGCAATTAAAGAAGATCGTAGCGAGCTAGAAGTACTAGCAATTATTGAACACGAATTAAAAACAAAGGGCATACATAAAATGTCATTTGATACGATGGTATTAGCAGGTGCAAACTCTGCTCTTCCACACGGTATTCCAGGTGCAAACAAAATGAAACGCGGCGATTTCGTACTATTTGATTTAGGCGTAATCATTGAAGGTTATTGCTCTGATATTACACGTACAGTAGCATTCGGTGAACTTTCAGAAGAACAAACTCGCATTTATAACACTGTACTTGCTGGACAACTACAAGCAGTTGAAGCATGTAAACCAGGTGTTACACTTGGCGCAATCGACAACGCTGCTCGTTCTGTGATCGCAGATGCAGGTTACGGCGACTTCTTCCCGCACCGCCTTGGTCACGGACTTGGAATTAGCGTACACGAATATCCAGATGTGAAAGCTGGTAACGAGTCTCCATTAAAAGAAGGTATGGTCTTCACAATCGAGCCAGGTATTTACGTACCAAACGTAGGTGGCGTTCGTATTGAAGATGATATTTACATCACAAAAGACGGATCAGAAATTTTAACGAAATTCCCGAAAGAATTACAATTTGTGAAATAAGAAAAAAGGCAGCGCGATTGCTGCCTTTTTTCTTATTTCAAACTTCTCTACAATCATTTTTGCTGGATAGCTTTCAAGCGTTTGAGAAGTCCATACTTTTATTTTATCCCCTGTTTTTAACTGTTTATATGCACCTTTATCTTTAAAGCTCAAAACTATATGTGATGGATACTCTTTATTCATTTGTTGTTCTATATAATTTTGTAACTCTATTTTTGTTTCATACGTTTTATCATTGACGAAAAATACCGTGTCATTTCTTACTATGACATACCCTTCTTCAGGTACTTTTTTTACCTCTACTTGTTTTGTAGTGCACGCTGATAATATGATTAGAAATACACTTAAAAACATTAATTTTTTCATATGCCTATTCATTTTCAACTCCTTATTCTAGGCTATTTCAAATTTAACACCATCTTCTCTTCATACTTATCATCCCATTTAATCACAATTTCTATCGGTTCATCTTTAGAAAGAGGTGCACAACTTACGCAAGAAGACTTCATTTCAATCCTTGCTCCTTTATGAACTTCTGAAGTTTGTGTCATTGTACTAAAGGTTTCAGTAATAGCAATCTCTAAATTTTTAAATTCTGTATTTCCATCTCCGCCCTTATATTGAAACGTAAACATTCCATCTTCACTGTCATCCTTAATATACCCTTTATATTGCCCCGTCCAACTTTTGCTCTCGCTAGAAAAAGTAACATACGAAAGCGAACAGCTTCCTAAAAAGAAAATACTGATGAAAAAGAATAACACTCTCTTCATAATGCCCCCCATTCAAAAGCATTTATTTATTGTCTATTTCTTCCTCTTATTATACTATTAAAATACAGAATTTTCTAAAATAGGAGGTTTATATGTTACAACAACAGTTAGAAGAAATTCGTAATAATAATTACATAATGGATAACACAATTAACATTGATTCTTTAAGTTCAAATTTGCTTAAACACATTGGTGTTACTGATAGCTATTTAAGGGACAAACTTATTTACTCTACTTTTTACCATCTCATCAAAAAGGACTACATTTCACACACACACTTACAGAAATTATTATTAGAAAGCATTAGTGAAAACTATTTATTGTATAACATTCATTCAGATGACAAAGATGCTGTATTTACCCGCGCATTTACGACATTATTACTTACACTCATTATTGATGCGGATACAAAATATAATTTCTTATCACAGAATGATATTTTAACTGTAAAAGATCACTTAATTCTATATATGAACAATGAACATGATTTCCGTGGATATGTTCAAGACCACGGCTGGGCACATAGTATCGCTCATGCTTCTGATACATTTGAGGCGCTTGTGAATAGCCCTAAACTAGAAACTTTATATTACGAAGAAATATTACAAACTTTATTAAACAAAGTTTGTGTCCATTCTATTTACTACAAATATGAAGAAGACGAGCGCCTCGTTTATCCGATTGTCTCAATGCTACAAAATGGTCTAAAGGAAGAGGCTCTCATATTAGCCCTTCATGATTTAGTAGCTCAATTACCTGCCCAAAAACAAACATTACATATTAAATCGTATGAGTACTTATACGGAAATATAAAATCTTTCTTACGCAGCTTATTTTTCAGACTACGTACACTGTCTATATGTAAAGAAACCGAATGCGAAATTGAAAAATTGCTACAAGAGCTTCCAAAATATTATTAAAAAAAGAAGGCCACTTAAAAAGTGCCTTCTTCTATTTCACTAATATTTAATTGAAATTTCACGATCCAAACTGAGAAAAGGTGGACAAGAAGCGCAAACGCCATACATGCTCCGCTTAAAAAAGTTAGTATAGGATGCGAATACACGTGCCCTAATCCATAAGATATAGCCACGAAAAACATTGTTATGTAAATATAAATTGCTCCATGTATTTGCCTCATATGAACCTCCTTTTCCCATATTATAACATAAATTTTCTGATTATTCACATTAATCGTTTGTGATTAATATTTCTCAACTGTTACACCTCTAACAGCAGCCTTAATATATGGTGCTCCTTGTAAACTTTGTAAATCCTCTGTTTTGCCTGTTACAACTACACCGTATATTGGTAGGTCTTTTGGTTTCGTGTTTTTGATTTCTTTATACGAATCTTTCGCATCATCCATATGTCGTTCATCTTCTGCTAATGTTTTCATTGCTCCTATAAATTCTTTTGAATTCCTCTCAAAATCCATTTTCATTTCCTCTTCTTTTTTTGCATGACTTCCCGTAAATCCATAAACCCGATTAGACATTATCGCATTTAAAACTGCACCTGTTGAGTCTATTAAGCCAACATATTTATCCGCTTTCTTTTCATCATATGTATCAACCCAAAACCAAACTGGTTGTACATTTTTTGGTAGTATTCCCATAATTTCATCCATCGTATACGCTTTATCAAACGATAGGGCCACTTCCGCAACTTTATTTTTCAAATCCCCAATTTGTTTTAAATCATTCACGTAATTTTTATATTTCGTGAAAGGCAAGTAAAACCTCATTTCGCGTTGCATCGTTTGTATATTGTAATCCGGCAATTTCTCAGCTGCGTCTACATTAAATCGCTCTTCCTCTAAATGCGTATTTCCATTATGACTTCTTGACATATATCCCCACACATCATATTCATATATTTCATCTATCCACTTAACTGGTTGACCCGAAATATTTTTATATGAACTATACATAATAGAGTCGCTCATTAAACCCATATTTAATTTTCTGTGAGAATAAAACTTTATGTTGGGACCCTTTACAGTTTGCTCTGCAAATACTCTTCTTTCCATCTCATTAAAGTTTTTTTGTTTTAAATATACTATTAAAGTGAAAGATCCAATAATCACTAAAGTAGATGCAAAGATTGAGATGACAAAATTTCTAAAAAACTGTTTCCTTTTCGCTCTCTTCATCAAAGTCTTCATCTGCTTATCATCCATATTCAAATCAAAGTCCTTCCGACTCATCGTTTCTCCTCCTATACAATTTTTTAAATTGATTTCTTGCACGGTACAAACTTGTTTTCACTGTTTCTTCTTTCATACTTAATAAAATGGCAATTTCCTTATAAGATAGTTCATACTCATATTTCAACAGTAAAATATGACGATAATCCTCCGTCATCGTCTCCAATATTGCTTGTACCTCGCCTTGTAGTTCACTTGTTAAAAGCACTTCATCTAACGACTTTTGACCAATAAGAACAACAGATTCAATCGCAATGGGATTTAATCTTTTTTCTTTTCGATGTAAATCTCGGTGCTGATTGATCGCAACTCTAAAGAGCCACGGTGTTAAATGCTCTAATGGTATTTCCTCCATAAGTAATAAAGCTTTGTACAACGTATCTTGCACAATATCTTCTGCTTCTTTTCTATCTGCTCCAATCTTAATTAAATATCCAAACACAACTTTTGACTTCTCTATTAATAATGTTTCAAACGTATCATAGCTCATCCTGCTCTCCTTTCTATATACTCAACGTTTGAGAGCGTAAAATGTATACAGCTTTTCTATAATTTTTTTCAAAATAAAAAAGCACACCTGTTTTGATGTGCTTCTCTCCAACATACTATTCTATTATTTCATCGCTTCCTTCACAACATCTTGAATCATAACAACTTCTGTTTTCATATCAACAGACTGTACTTCTTCATCAATACATTCATACCAAAACGCTAAATGCTTTTTATCAATTTCATGATGAGAATTTTCGACAAGAGCCCCGCCTTCTCCTTGCACAGAATACCAATATAAGTACTCTTCTCCATCTCTTATTTCCCGGAAAATTGTCTCAACGTACATCTTTTCGTCATTTAGTGTCAAAAGTACTTCTCTCATATTGTCATTAAGAAGCTGCATCCATTCATCTACACGATGACTTTTACCTTGCTTCACTTTAAATCTCGTTAACTCCACATTCATTTTTATTCCCCCGTTTTCTTCCGTACAAACAATCTATATTCTATCGGATGATTAAAACTTAATTTACGAGCTAATTTTTGCGAAGGAATATTAGCTACATAACAATCCCAACACGGTGTAATATCATTTTGCATGCAATGTTCAATGAACCGTGTCGCAACAGCTTGAGCTAACCCTTTTCCTTGATATGCTTCATGCGTCACAATATCAATTTCAGCAAACCCATTCCCATTAAATATCGAAACGCATTCAGCTACAATCATCCCACCTTGTTCTATACAAAATCCAAAACCACCGTCCCAAAATGTTTCTTTTGATCCCCAATATTCTTTATAATACTCCGCTGTAAATTCATTGCTTCGTTCTATATTACTTCTATCAATACGCTTCACTTCATATGTATTTTTGTTACAATCTTGTTTTTTCTCTTCAAAGGTTATGCTTTTAAATTTCATTCGCGGCATATATCGAAGTGCATTACTAAAACGCCCTTCAATCATCATTTCCCACTCTTCACTTGAAGCGAAGAGTGTAAATCTCTTCTCTGTTTTTTCAATAGCCATTTTTAAATACATAAATAAATCTTCATTATAATTTTGATCATTCGTATCACCAAATAAATAATAGATACCGTTAGCTGTACGAATTAATCCTGCTGTTAACTTCTCGTTAGCAAAAATCTCACCATCTATCACTTGGTCACATACCGCATAAGCAAACGTCGTCGTTCTTGTATTACTTTCTAAAATCGGAATGATTTTTCTATACTCGGCTACAGATAATTTTTTCATAACTGCTCCACTTTAATCGTATCAGCTTCTATATTTTCAAAACAAAGATTTACTGTTCTCTTTAATGCTCTCGTTCTATGAATCGTGCATGCTGGAATTAAGATCGAATCATTCGGCTTTAAAACCGCTGTTTCTCCATCTTCAAAATCGATAAGTAGTTCTCCCTCTAACACAATAAATAATTCATCCGAATTAGAATGATAGTGCCAATCATATTCACCCATAAATACAGCGATTCGTAAGCAATGACTGTTTACATTTGAAACGACGAAATTTTTATGTTGATCTTGAATGTCCTTTGTTAATTCTAATAGATTTACTTTCTCCACATTTATCCCCCTTCTTCTGCGCTCATTTTACACATAATTCTAAATTATCATAAATATCTACTACTAACAGCAATTTTTTTACAATCTTTTCATATAAAAAAGACCCTCCTCATAAAGGAAGGTCTCGAATGTATCTCTATTATGATAACGCAGGAGCTTTTTCAAGTAGCTCTTTTGCATCAGCGTATTGTAAACCGTGAGCTTCCGCAACTGCTTCGAATGTTACATAGCCATCTAATGTGTTAATACCTTTTAATAATGCAGTGTTGCCTAGGCAAGCATCTTTGTAGCCTTTGTTCGCAATTTGTACTGCATATGGTACTGTTACGTTTGTTAATGCAAGAGTTGATGTACGTGGAACCGCACCTGGCATATTAGCAACTGCATAATGAACAACGCCATGTTTTTCGTAAGTTGGGTTGTCATGAGTTGTAATACGGTCAGTTGTTTCGAAAATACCACCTTGGTCAATCGCGATATCTACAACGACAGAACCTGGTTCCATAGATTGAATCATTTCTTCTGTTACAAGTTTTGGCGCTTTTGCACCCGGAATTAATACTGCACCAATGACAAGGTCAGATTCTTTTACAGCTTCTGCAATGTTGTATGGATTAGACATTAACGTTTTTACTTGATTACCGAAAATGTCATCTAGTTGACGAAGACGTTCTGCACTTAAGTCGATGATTGTTACATCTGCACCTAAACCTACTGCAATCTTCGCTGCGTTTGTACCAGCTTGACCACCGCCGATAATTGTTACTTTGCCGCGTTTTACCCCTGGAACGCCTGCAAGTAAAATACCTTTACCGCCTTTGTTTTTCTCAAGGAATTGTGCACCGATTTGTGCAGACATACGACCAGCTACTTCACTCATAGGTGCAAGTAATGGTAAAGAACGATTGTCTAATTGCACTGTTTCGTATGCAATTGATACAACTTTGTTATCAATTAATGCTTTCGTTAATTCTGGTTCTGGAGCTAAGTGTAAGTATGTGAATAAAATTAAACCTTCGTGGAAATAACCATACTCACTTGCAACTGGCTCTTTTACCTTCATAACCATATCCTGATTCCATGCTTCTTCAGCAGTTTCAACAAGTTTCGCACCAGCTTGTACGTATTCTTCATCTGTAAAGCCTGATCCTATACCTGCTCCTTTTTGAACAAAAACTTCATGACCATTGTGTACTAAATGTACTGCTCCCGCTGGCGTCATTGCCACGCGGTTTTCATTGTTTTTAATTTCTGTTGGAATACCGATACGCATTATTAGTTCCCCCTTGAGTTATGAAATGACCCCTGAATCATTTTTTAAAGCGCTTTCTACGCTCTTATATTTTAACATAATATCTCAATATTTGACAAAAAATAATACGAGTTTTCCGATAGATTTAATTTTATATTAAAGGACAGTATTATCCTCACCTCTCAGCGTACAAGATAAACTGTCCAATTATTCGAAACCTCACTTTATTTCGCTCTATCGATGTCTATGAATAACATCTACTGCACCAGTTACTTCAATAATTGTACCGGTAATCATATCGGAATCGTCCTCACATAAAAACGAAATCGTTCTTGCGATATCTTCACCTGTTCCAGATCTACCGATTGGTGTGTTATGTTCTTTCAACTGACGCGCTTCTTGAATTGTCGCTTCTTTCATTTCACCAATAATATCACCAGGACATACCATATTTGCAGTGATACCATATTCTGCTTCTTCGTAAGCAACTGTTTTCGTTAATGAAACAAGTCCTACTTTCGCTGCCGCAAAAGCTGAACGATAAATCCATCCCGGTGCGCTATCTGCTCCTTGGAATCCGTAATTAATAATACGGCCAAAGTTTTGTTTTCTCATAACAGGAACGACAAGTTTCAACAAATGAAACACCGCTGTTAAATTACCCTGAATCATTTCATTCCATTCGTCTTCTTCATAATCAACTAACTTTTTTCGTTCAAATACATATGGACCAGCATTATTAATTAAAAAGTCAATTTTGCCAAAACGGCTTATCGCTTCTTCTACTATTTTATGTAAATCTTCTTTTTTCGTGACATCCGCTTGCACGAATTGTAGACGCTCTTCCATATTTTTATATGTTTCTTTCATCGTTTCCATAGCCGCTATATCGCTATGATATGTTACTGTTACTGAATATCCTTTAGCCAATAGCTTTTCTGTTACTTGCTTTCCTAAACCTTTCGTACCGGCTGTAATGAGCGCGTGTCTCACAAACATGCCTCCTTTTAAATTGCTATACTTCATATGTAACAAGTTCTCGCACCAATTACAACTAAAATGAATTAAAATAAAGTTTTCAAAATTCTGTAACGTTTCCGACAAGCACATTACCAAAATTTGTTTTATAATAAAGTTGTAAACGGTAATAAAAATGATTGGGAGGAATTTACTATGAATAATACATATACAAATATTTTAATCGCGGTGGATGGTTCTAAAGAAGCAGAAAAAGCCTTTAAAAAAGCAATTCAAGTCGCAAAACGAAACGATGCAACATTAACAATTGCTCATATCGTTGATGTAAAAGCATACTCAGCAGTAGAAGCTTATAGCCGTGCAATTGCTGAACGTGCAAATCTATTTGCAGAAGACTTATTAGAAGACTACAAAAAAACTGCGCTTGAAGCTGGCCTTGAAAAAATTGAAACTGTATTAGAATTTGGTAATCCTAAATCTAAAATTTCAAAAGAAATCGCTCCAAATCATAAAGTAGATTTAATTATGTGTGGTGCAACTGGTTTAAATGCTGTTGAGCGTTTCCTAATTGGTAGCGTCTCTGAACATATTATTCGCTATGCGAAATGCGATGTCCTTGTTGTTCGTGGTGATGAGGAGCAAGGTGAGCTTTAAATTTATAAATAAAACTTCAACTCTAATTCGTAATACTGGATCTAAAGTAATTAAAGATAAATACCATATACCACTCGACAACACATGTTTTTTAACAATATATTTTTAAGGCGTACCTAATGATGTTTTAGATACGCCTATTTTTTATGCATTTATTACTTGTTTATTACTATATTTAATGCTTTTTAATCCTCTCTATTTTCTGAATAAATATCATCATTCATACTAATATTAGAAGGGGTTATGAACGACTAAAATAACAAAGAAATACTAAATCAAATAAATTTTTTTGTTTCTTATACAACCAAAGTTCATTTTTACCATTTTGAGAAAGAATGTGTTTCTTTATTTTATAATGATGTAACGGTACTTCAAAATGATTAATAACCATAACTGAAAATATCTCATTTTAATAAATCGTGAAATTCGTATAGATGGGATACGTATAGTCTATCAAAACCACAAAAAAAAACGTTACTGTTTAAAAAAATTGACTGTTATGAAAATTAATGATATACTAAAAAAAATTGGAAGGAGGGTATTATTAATGAAAGAGATTTACATGATAGATAACTTAGAACAACTTAAAAGTATTAGCGATCCTCTCCGAGTGAAAATTATACACCTAATTGGTATAAAACCCCTAACAAGCCAAATGTTGAGTGATGAACTTGAAGTTCCTCGTTCTAAAATTCATTATCATTTAAAAGAATTAGAAAAAAACGGTTTAATAGAAGTAGTCAAAACTGAACAAGTTCGAAATTTTATACAAATGTTTTATCAGCCAATTGCTCAATCCATTATCGCTTCTCCTGATTTGCTACTTAAACAAAATGAATCTAATAATAATTTTATTAAAGCATTCAACGTTCAATTTGGTGAGAGTCTAGCTGAAGAATTTTATGAATCCCTTAAACAGCTTTGCAAAAATTTTGAAGAGAAATCATCTCAAAATGATTCGAAAATACAAATGCATATTTCTTTAACAAAAGTAGATTAAAAGTACTTATATAAGTACTTTTAATTTTTAATACACCGTTTATTTTTTTTTACTGTAACAAAAAAATAAACGGTGTAAGAACTAAAATGAAGGGGACATGTGTTTTGAAAAAATCATCTTTATTTCAAATAATAAAAGTATTAACAAGCCACTTTATTAGTAATTTTGGTAGCCAAGTGTTTTCATTTGGTATAGGTTTATTTGTCTTAAAAGAAACTGGATCTGCATTAAGTTTTGGGATAACAATATTGATTGGACCTTTAATATCCCTTCTACTAACACCCTTAGTGGGATATACGGTGGATAAATTAAATCGCAAAATAATTGTACAAGGAGCTCAAATATTAAGCATATTATCATTGATATTCTTTTTTATTTTTTCAAAATCATTTGATTCACATATGTATATTACAACTATATTATTATTAATTGTTTTACATACGTGTGATAAATTTTTAAGTGTTGCATTTAACGCTTCCATTAGCTCTCTTGTCTTTAATAAAGATATTCAGAGGACTAATTCCTTTCTACAAGTATCATCATCTTTATCTATGATTTTAGCACCAGTGTTCGGCAGTTTGTTGTATGCCTACCAAGAATTCCCCTCATTTGTATTAACAATAATTTTTACAGAAGCACTTTCTTTTGTTGTTAATATCATTATTAATTTTAACTTTAATAAAAGTGTTAACGAATCCACTGAATACGAAAAAAATGAAGAGGGCATTTGGGTATCTTTTCTTTCAGGTATGAATTATATGAGAGGGAATTCTATTATTACATTTGTTATTGGTATTGCGGTATTTGTTAACTTATTCATTACCGCTTTGTTTATAGGGTTACCTTTTGTAGCAATTACAACCTTTCAGGTCAACGATATTCAATATGGATTAATTGAATCAGGAATCGCAATTGGGATATTTATAGCCGGTATTATTATGGGTATAAGAAAAGATATAGAAGATCCTTTAGGAAACTTACAACTTGGTATTATCGGTATTGGCATATTAGTATCTTTAATAAGTATTCCTTTCATATTCTCGTTAAATAATACATGGATAACTGTATACTATTTTATAATAAATGCCTTAATTGGAGGTATAACTACAAGTGTAAATGTACCAATTATGGTCATCCTACATAAAACTATTAAAGAAGAATTTAAAGGAAGGGTTTTTAGTATATTTTTTACTTCCGTTCAATTGTTTAATCCACTAGGAATAGTTATTTTTGGTATTCTTTTCGAAAAGATAGATCCTAATATGATATTTATTTCTATAGGAATCTCGATACTTCTAACAGTAAATCTTTCTACCTATCAACTCTTAAAAAAAGAAAGAAGGTTAACCTTAGAGAAAAGTGTGTTACGTAAAGATAACAAGATTATTTCTTAGTTGAAAATATATTTAAAATCCTTTCATATAGAGGAGAAAGCCGGATGGTATCTAATACCATCCGGCTTTCTCCTCTATATGAATATTATGTATAATCAACAGGAAGCATTTTGTAATAAAGAATTACCTTTAGATTTCATTGTTTGATTTAATTTTTTATAAAAATAAAGAATACCCGCTAATCCTTTTTCAAAATCCAAACCTAAATTCAGTAAGTCAACTCCTGGATAATAATGATTCCCTTCAAATGGCACCTTAAATAATTGTATACTCTGGAATATTTCATATGCTTTTTTCAGATATAATTCATTATTAAAATAATGGTAAGCATCAAGAAAAGCATCGCCAATACCAGCTAATCCATAGAAGTATGACGGATTAGAGACGAATTTACTATCTATTCCATCCAAGAGTAGGAGTAGATATTTTTCAAATACATCTTTACTTGCAGTACTATAGTTCAAATGCCTTATTATTGTTTTTACTAATCCAGCTCCACCATTGGCTAAATATGGTGAAAAAACATTTGAATTAGATTTAATTGGAAGTGCAGTTCCCTTAAAAATATTTCTTTTATGAGACAGTGTTTTTTTTATAAGAGATTCAGACAAAACTAAATATTTAGTTTCTAAGGTAAATTCATATAAGTACGTATAGAAATATGCAACCCCCGTCAGCCCATCTAACAATCCTAAGTTTATTCCTATTAAGTCTTTTTCAAGTTCAGAGATAACTAATTTCTGAATCATTTTTTCTAAATCTATAGCCTTAGTAAGAAATGATTTATCTTGTGATTTTTTATACATGTGTAAGTAAGTAACACCAATACCACATAAACCATTGCGTATATTTATATCAGATAAATGTTTAATTTCATTATCAATTTTTTTTATATAGCTTTCAATATCTTTGAATTGACCGATTAAAGACTTGTAAAATAGGTATCCAGAAATACCATTAGCTAGGCTTATATCATTAATTTTTAAAATTTGATCCCTCATATGATTTTCTTCTGAAATATGAATTCCACCCATTAAGGATATTAATGGATATCCATATAATAAACTATAATCATTTTTCTCAGGAGAATTAATAGGGTAAAGAGCTTTGCTATGTTTATTATAGTGGTATTGGATAGTTTTTTTTAAGCTATTAATTTCGTCCGATAAACAAGGATAAATTTCTTTTTTGATAGAATTATCATATGTAACTTTTAAATCATCATTTTCAAGTAATTTCAAGACATATTCAAGCTCAATATTTTTAGACTTTATCAGCAGATTTGTGATTTCCACAAAAATTTTCGGTACTTGATATTCAATAGCAAAGGATTGGAAAATACGATCTGTCATCCCTCCGGATTGATCTAAATAGAGCAGTTTATTACTATTACTAAACATATTTAAGAATAAATATCCTAACTTTTGTTTATCTTGATTTTCAAGACTTAATTCATCTATTCCCTCATTATAAAATCCAACTGTTTTGGCATTAAATTGAGGCTTTTTATCAATTAATTGTGCATCTTCTAGATCAATAAAAGTAATACTCGTATTATTTACTATTATATTATCAGAAGAAATATCTCCTAATACTATTTCAGATTTATGAAATTCAATAACCGCTTTTAAAATATTTATAAATATTTCTTTAATTTTTTTATAACAATGAATAAGTTCTTGTTTATTTTCTTTATGCATCACCGCTGGTCCAGCTGATGCAGCATAATCACTGAAATTAATACCTTCAATATATTCTAGAGCTATATAGTAATGTTCCCACTCCCAAAATTCATCTATTATATTAGGAGTATAAGGAGACGAAGCCAATATTTCAAGATTTCTTTTCTCATTCTTCCGAAAAAATATACTTGTTAGTTCTTCTGAAATCCCAACGTATGGACGTGCTTCTTTTAAGACCACTTTTTTATGCATCTCTTTTGCATAAGCTATATATATTCCTCCACTATTATTAATATTTATAGCACTTTCAACTAAATACTTTTTAGATAAATATTTAGGCTCCTGTATCACCTCCTCACTAAAAGGAGAGGTAACAAAATCCGGCTGAAAATAATAACAGTCTTTTAGATCCTTTATTGTCTCTCCATCAGGACCAATTAAATAATCTTGATAGGAATCACTTTGAGGATTAATTAAACCATATCTATAATATATGACTTTTGCATCAAGATATCTTTTATCAGTCAATATGTATGGACCATTAAACAATTTTAAGTCATCATATAAAGATTCTAATATGTATTTGAATCTTTTTTCATCATCTGGATAAATTGTAATGTATTTACCAGCACTAAATCTGTTAGCAGATTTCTCAAGAAGAGAAAAAAGAATATTCGTGTTATTTATGTATTTAAATGTAATTTTATTTCTAAAACAATAATCGCTAACTATATTTAATATATCTTGATAGTTATCATAGTAACAGGAAATATGTATTTTCCAGCCCTGTCTAGGTAATGGTTTAAGCGACAAATCAAATTGAGTGAAGAAATTATAATCACAAGATACATCGTTCATAAACGAGTTATCTATATATATATTTTTTTCCGTTTTATTATTTTGACTATAATAAAAAAAAGAATCATTCATTTGCGATAAATCCCGTTCGTTCAAATTATTCACACTACTTTCTATATTTTTTCTTATACATTTTAAATTTAAGTTAACCAAGTAGAATATATTTTAAAGTCATAAAATTGATTATTTTTCTTTATATGTTTTTGAAAAGTACATTCATTTATAAACCCTTTTTTTTCTATAAATCGCATTGCAAGTGGATTATATTCAAATACCTCTGCTGAAATTTTAATAATAGCTTCTTTTTCTTTTAACTTCTTCATTAAAAAATTAAAAATTAAGCTTCCAAACCCTTCGTTAGTGCAGTCTTTCAATAAAGATATTCCAATTTTTGCCCTTTGATGAAACTTGGAGTAATCGTAAATTATACCAACACCAATGGGTTTAGTATGATTTCTAACAATATAAAGGGCTCCATTAGATTCGTCTCTTAAAAATTCTATCGTATCTAATAAATTTTCAGGATTATTTAACTTGATGTCTGGACTTAATGCCTGCTCCACAACTTCATCTGATGTATATAATTTAAAAAGAAAATCTAAATCCTTTTCTTCAGCTTTTTTAAAAGATATATTTTGATAATTCCCCATCTGAATTCCTCCAAAAAATTATAGAAAAAATGGATAGATCAATATCTATCCATTTTCACTCTATTAATCAGCCATTTTGCATCTTTTAGTAATAATGATACCTTTTTTCTCAACTTCTACATTTATTTTTTGTAGGTTTAATACAGCATTCATTAGAATCCCTCCTAGTATTTGATTTATTAGTAATTTCATTTAAATTAACCTTCGTATTTGCATTTACGAGTATAAATAATACCTTTTTCTTCAACTTTAGCACTAATTTTTTGTAAGTTTAATACAGCATTCATTAGAATCCCTCCTAGTATTTGATTTATTAGTAATTATATTTAATACAAATAAACCAATATCCGTATATTTCTGATCTATTAATTAGCTATTTTGCATGCATTTTTTGGTAATAATGACACCTTTTTTCTCAACTTCTACATTCATTTTTTGTAGGTTTAATACAGCATTCATTAGAATCCCTCCTAGTATTTGATTTAAGATTAAATTTTTTCAGTAAATTCAATCTGTTGATAATATCTTATCATTTAATTTTAACTTTATCAATAAAAAAAAATAAATAGTTATTTTTTTTTTATTACTGTTTGTTTTTTTAAACAGTAGACTTTTTAAAAAACATATTTTTCATATAAGTTAACTATGATATAAAATATTAAATCACAATTTTAATAAAATATAAAGGCTGATGAAGCAGATTATACAGCAACATCTGTTACTATCAATTAAGTTAAATTATTTTCTTTTACTATTTATAAAAACATATTAAACTACTTCCCCTCTAAATTTCTGATTAGCCTTCAAAATTTAATTCACATAAGTGCCAGGCTCGTGGCCATTCACTTAAAAAATTACTTATTCTCAAAAACAAAAAACGATTTAAATTCCCCGAAATAATTGTAAAGATATAAAATTTCATACTATGCTAAGAATGAATTTTTTCACCAAATTTAAACAAACATACCCCCGTATTAAATTTAGTACGGGGTTTTAAAAAATTTTTAAACTTTTTATGTAAAGTACTTCACTATAAATACAAAACAAACCACAACAACAATAACGATCGCCAACACATAAGGCGGAAGAAACTTCAAAGACCACAATGCCATCATAATCGTAGCTACTGTTAAATAAGATTGCCTTGCATCTTCTGTCATTTTTTTACGAAGGCAGAATACATACAAATAACCGATTGGCGGCGTGATAAAGCAAAGAACATATATGATTTTAGATTTTAAATACCGTTTTTGTTCTCCGAGTTTCTGTATGTCTTCTTCTATTCTCTTATGCTCTTGTTCTCTTGCTTCTTCTACAAGCGGATCTTCCTCTTCTCCTCGCTTTTCTTTCATATAAGGAAGAAAGTGCATGAAAAAATAGTATGCAAATACGAACGCTCCAAATCCAATATTTAATCTTTCTAATGGAATATGCTCACTAAAAAAAACAGCAGTAAGTACTAAAGAAAAACAGTACGTCGTCATCCAAAAGGAACGTTTTCTCTTTTTTCGTTCCATTTCTTTTTTATTTTGTACATGTTTTCTTTTCGAAATCCATATTGAAATACAGCAATCTACTATAAATAGAATAAGGATAAATATCCCAACGTGTACTGTTTCTACATCCTTAAATGAAAAGATGTTTGGGAATGCAGCGTGTAATACAATTAATGTGTACAAAATTATCCCTATAAAATAAATACGTCTCATTTTCCATTCCTTTCTTATTTCCTAACTTTAGGTTAACATACATTTTTTAGAAATAGACGGACAAAATATAGATGTTAAAAAAAGGAGGATGCTACATGGATGATTCTGAACGTATTATTTTAGATGTGAATGGAAAAGAAATTGAAATGCTAGAGACGATTCGTGCACATTTTAAAGAAACACACGGAATTGAACTAAGTAACGGTGCATTACTACGAGATTTAATGGATATTGAATATATTCGAATTACGGAAGATCGACATAAGTATGATTAATTTTGGGCTATAAAAAAAGAAGGTAAGCTTCTCTCCATCAAGATTAGCGTACCTTCTTCCCTATAAATCAATCAACTTCCAACGAACTCTCCAACTAACCCCTTCGCCTTCTCCAAAGCTTTTTCAATTTGCTCAAATCCTGTCCCGCCAGCACTGTTACGACGTTTCACAGCTGCATACGGTGAAAGAACTTCATACAAATCTTCTTCAAATAACGAACTCATTTCTTTATACGTTGCAAGTGGTACATCTACTAAATAAATCCCTTTTTGTGTGCAGTGTAGCACTAACTTCCCAACAATTTCATGAGCTTGACGGAATGGTAGTCCTTTACTTGCTAAGTAGTCAGCAATTTCTGTTGCGTTTGAGAAATCTTTGGTTACAGCTTGCCCCATCTTTTCTTTGTTGACTGTCATCGTTTCTAGCATGCCTGCCATAATATGAAGGCACCCTTCTACTGTTTTTACTGTATCAAACATTCCTTCTTTATCTTCTTGTAAGTCTTTATTATAAGCGAGCGGTAATCCTTTCATGACTGTAAGTAAACTAAATAAATTACCGTATACTCTGCCTGTTTTACCACGAATAAGTTCCGCCATATCTGGATTTTTCTTTTGTGGCATAATGCTGCTTCCCGTTGCGTATTGATCGCTCATTTCAATAAATTGAAACTCTTGGCTACTCCATAAAATAAGTTCTTCGCAAAAGCGTGATAAGTGCATCATGAGCATAGATGAGTTACTTAAGAACTCCAGTATGAAATCACGATCACTTACTGCATCTAAACTATTTTCATAGATTCCATTAAATCCAAGAAGCTCCGCACTATATTCTCGGTCAATCGGGAATGTTGTCCCAGCTAACGCTCCTGCTCCTAATGGCGAAATGTTAATACGCTTTAACGAATCTTCATAACGATTCACATCACGCTCTAACATCCAGAAGTAAGCGAGAATATGATGAGCAAATGAAATTGGCTGGGCACGTTGCAAATGCGTATAACCAGGCATAATGGTTTCAATATTATTTTCTGCTTGATGAACAAGAACAGTTTGCAATTGTTTTGTAGCTTTTATAATATGTTCTACTTTTTCTTTTAAATATAAATGCATATCAGTCGCCACTTGATCATTACGGCTTCGGCCGGTATGAAGTTTCCCTCCTACTTCACCGATTTGTTCAATTAACATTTTTTCAATGTTTAAGTGAATGTCTTCCGCTTCAACTGAAAAATGTAATTTATTTTGTTTCGCTTCTTCTAATAAATATTGAAGCCCTACCTTTATTTTCCCTGCTTCTTCTTTCGTAACGATGCCTTGCTTTGCTAGCATCGTTACGTGTGCAATACTCCCGTTTATATCTTGATTTACTAATTGTTGATCGAAGGAGATGGATGCTCCGAACTCTTCAACCCATGCTTCTGCTTCTTCTGTAAAACGTCCGCTCCAAAGTTTGCTCACGCTTCCACCTTCTTTTGATTCACTTGGCTGTATACTTTCGTCGGTAAACCGAATAATGAAATGAATCCAACTGCTGCATCATGGTTAAATTCGTCCTGGGCAGTATATGTTGCTAGTTTCTCATCATATAAAGAGTACTCAGATTTACGTCCTTCTACAATCGCATGGCCTTTAAATAATTTCACACGTACTGTACCTGTTACATTCTTTTGCGTTTCTTGTAAGAAAGCATGAAGTGCTTGTTTTAAAGGAGAGAACCATAAACCGTTATAAATAAGTTCTGTTATTTTCTGCTCAATCACCGGTTTAAAATGCGCTACTTCTTTTACGTGCGTTAAATCTTCCAGCTCTTTATGTGCTGTGATTAACGTCATTGCAGCTGGACATTCGTACACTTCACGCGATTTAATACCAACAAGACGATTTTCTACGTGATCGATACGTCCAACGCCATGCTTTCCAGCAAGTGCATTTAACGTTTTAATTAATTCTGAAAGTGAATATGCAGTGCCATTTAAAGTCGTCGGTACGCCTGCTTCAAAACCGATTTCTACAAACTCTGGTTTATTCGGTGTATCTTCTAATGCCAATGTCATCTCATATGCATCTTCTGGCGGCGCTGCCCATGGATCTTCTAAAATGCCACATTCGTTACTGCGTCCCCATAAATTTTGATCGATTGAAAACGGGCTATCTAAATTAATCGGAATTGGTACATTGTTTTCTTTTGCATAGGCAATTTCTTCTTCACGTGACCATTTCCATTCACGTACAGGCGCAATCACTTCTAAGTAAGGATTTAATGCTTGAATAGAAACTTCAAAACGAACTTGATCATTCCCTTTCCCTGTACATCCATGCGCAACTGCAGTCGCTCCTTCTTGTTCTGCAATCTCTACTAATTTTTTCGCGATAAGCGGGCGTGATAAAGCAGAAACGAGAGGGTATTTCCCTTCGTATAACGTGTGTGCTTGCATCGCCATCAATGCATATTCATTTGCAAATTCTTCTTGAACATCAATCATATATGATTTAATTGCACCTACTGAAAGTGCCTTTTCTTTTACAAATGCTAAGTCTTTACCTTCCCCTAAGTCTAAACAAAGCGCGATAATATCATAATTCTTCTCTTGTAACCATTTAATTGCAACGGAAGTATCAAGACCTCCGGAATATGCTAATACCACTTTTTTCTTCTCCATTTTGCATCCCCCTAAAGAATAAATATTCATTTTCTTTTATAATAATTCACACTTTAACACCTTTTACAAAATGTATCAAGAGTCATTTTCAAATTTTTTCAAACAATTCCGTCGAGCTTCTTTCTGTTTTCATGTACAATATAAGCATGACAACGGGGGTGAACTTATGGAAAAATATTTCTTATACGATGATCACCTAGGAATTGAAATTCCTCATTTACAAGAAGATTGGGAAGATATCCCCGAAAAAATGCAGCATGCTATTTTATTGAAATGGGAACAAGTTCGCGGAAAGATTCCTGATCGAATAAAAGAACTCGAGCACTCTATTAATACAAAACAGCATCATTTAAATAACGAAGAAGACTTCGAAATTTCTTGCAAACTGAATTCAGAAATTGCCGATCTCGCTTCCATCATTAATGACCTTTGGCTTTGGTATCGACTCACTCAAAATGTATCTGAGGGGAAAGCACACCAATGAAAAAAGCATGCCCCTCAATTACTTTGGGTCATGCTTTTTTGTCGTAACACGATTTACAATATATTTCTTGTGCTGTTTTCGCCAAACACACATCAAATGGGCCGACTAATATACTTCTTTCTTTCGGCAACTTTACAAAAGCGACAAGTTCTTCTTCATATCGAATCTTTTTCTTACATGAAACGCATGTTAATTCTTTTCTTTTGAACATGTCTTTTAGCATATCTCCACTCTCCCTTTTATCTATCTATATTAATATAATCTCATAATAGTTAAGACTTGTAAAAAAATGGCACATTCCAAAGTGAACGATTCATATACTGTGTACAAAAGGAGGTCTAAAATTTATGCGCGCTTTCGTTATTATCGCTTTAACGTTTTTAAGTGTGATTAGCTGGGATACGTTTTTTAAAGATAAAAGTGATGAAAAGAATACAACTGAATAAAAATTCTTCTTTTCTTACTTATTGGACAAACTAAAAAACTGTCCGACTTAGCGAAATAACTTAGGCTTTTCTACAAAAATATTTAAACATAACAATTTTTGTAGATTCCCTCCGTTTATTGTCGGTTTCCATCCGCATACATTTTTTGAAAGTATGATATAATAATATAAATCTTGAAGGAAGGGATTTTGATATCATGATCGCTCGAAGGAGCATGTGGCATCGTATTGACGAATCATACACGTAGCGTATTTTTCAGCTCAGATACTTTAGTCTAGCGAAAAAAATACGAGAGTGGGGAAATTATGATTGCCCGAAGGATAATTTGGCAAAAAAAAGACTCTTCTTACACATAGCGTTTTGTTTAGGACTTAATTGTTACTAGCTAAACAAAACAAAGAAGAGAAGGATTGCTAAATGAAGAATCCTACTCCACGTTTTGTTTAGTCGTTTTAAGACTTAAACTAAAACGAAGGTAGGGAGAATTGATGGACGAGAGGATTATTCGTTATTTCTTCAGCGACATATAGCGTAGTTAGTTTTTTCGTAAACTAACTGAAAGCTACATGTGAGCTCGTAGTTAGTTTACAACACAAACAGGACTACTAACTACGGAAAGAAGGAATAACGATGAGGAACATCCAAAGTCGACAAATTATTAAAGAAATTTTTATGGTTTTAATCGGTTCATTTATTTTAGCAGCAGCGCTATATCACATTCACTTCCAAAACCACTTAACAGAAGGTGGCTTTGTAGGAATTGCACTATTCATCCAAAATTTTTATGATATTTCACCATCTATTTCAACTGTAATTATGGATATCCCAATTATTTTACTATGTGCTTCATTTTTAGGTAGAAAAATGGTTGGCTATTCATTCCTAGGTTCGATTTCATTCGGAGTATTTTATTCTCTTATGGAAAATTATTCTCCATTTACGGTCGATTTATCAAACAATTTATTTATAGCTGCAGTAGTTGGCGGTGCATTAGCTGGGATTGGACTCGGTTTTATATTGCGATTTGGCGGTGCAACCGGCGGGGACGATATTTTAACAATTGTATTAAGTAAACGAACTCGTTTTACAATTGGGCAAATTTTCTTCGTCTTTGACGCGATTGTTCTTGCGCTTTCATTATATTATTTAAATTGGACAGAAATTGCTTTTACTATTCTTTCGATTGCCGTACAGGCAAAAACATTGGATTTAATTTATTATCCAAAAGCAGAGAAGAAAGCAGAAAAGCAACCAGTATCTATTCCAATGTCCAAAAAGCATGCAACAAATTAAAAAAGCGAAAGGCTTCGGCCTCTCGCTTTTTTTTACGCTCTTTTTTCCTTCTCGACTATGTGGCGCACTTGATAAAATCTATTTGCAAATTCAGTAACGTTTCTTGTTAAACGATAATTCACTGTAGACCCGATTGCCATTCCAATTACCGGAATACCTTGGAATAATTTACGACGAAGAGCATAAATCGAAAATGTTTTCAAAATTTGTTTTAACACAACTTCAGTAGAAGCTGGTTGTAACACCGCTTCGTCTCCTTCGTAGAAGAACGAATCTTCTTGCTCTAACTCTTGCAGTAAATTGTACCATGCATATTGCTGAAGTCTTCCTGGTAGTAATGACGCATGAAACACCTTTAACGCAAGCATCATTTCATAAGGCTTGTTCACATCATGTCCAAACGATGTGGCAATAAGTTGGACAGCCTTCACATTTAACGCAATCATAACTGGAAAATCAGCCGTTAATAATAATAAGCCTCCAGCACCCGTTGCTCCGCCTTGTACGAATGAATATAAGCGATGTCGTGCTGTTTGCTGCTCTGCTATGTATGTTAACTGATCAATAGATAATGCTTTTAAATCTTCTAATTGCTCAATCGATTCATCAAACAATCTCGACGTTCCTAAAATACGATTACGCGCATCTAACTGTGATTGTGAACTTTGAATCAATGCATGCAAATGAAAGAGCCATCCATCTGCTTTCGTAAAGAAATCTTTTCGTTTTTTCTCAGGTAATTTCGCAATTGTCGTATGTACCCATTTATCAAACATTTTTTGAAAATCAGTCGCTTCTTGCTCAATTAATTGCGATTCCCATTCTTTTATATTGTCTAAAATGGCTTGTTCTCGCTTCGATCGCATCGTAACAACCACCTCGTTCGATTTTTTTCTATTGTAACATATTTCTGCTTATTCTTTGCAAATATGCTTGTCTATCTTGATTCACATACCATTTTTTAATGACATAAAATATTAACAAAAAGGATGAGATGAACCACATGAATCTATCCAATATAAAAAAAGAATATAATGCAGTATTCAGCTTAGGGCAAAACTGCTGGCCTGCTTGGGCTTTATATCAATTCAAATTATCACCATTTTTTGGTGTTATCGATTTTATGCTAAGCCCTTCATTAGAAAAAGTGAATGTATTATTACAAAATCGATTTGACCGTTTTTTACAGTTCGAAAACTTATCCTTCATCTCATTTTGGGATGATGGTGCAAAATTAAGACTCCGTGACAACCTATATGAAATTGACTCTTGCCACGACTTTAAAACAGATGTAAACACACCAACTTCTTGGCCTTCTTATACAGAAATTAAGTTAAACTATGAGCATCGAATTCATCGTTTTCTAACGACAATTGAAACGGAAGAATCCATATTGTTTATTCGAACTGGAGGAACATACGAAGAAGCTCGTTCCTTGGAACACATTTTATCTCGAATAGTTAAACATACATTCTCTGTCCTATTACTCATTCCTGATGATGTATCAACTGTTGTAGAAGAAGATTGGGGATTACAAAATATTTGCGCTATAAAATGCCCTATTATGGATGTATTTCAGTATAATGAAGCATTTTGGAATGACTTATTTGATGGGATAACGATTAGACCACAGGCTTAAATACACGAGACCTTTTATTACAAAACACATTATAATCATCCTTATACAAAATAAATAAGGAGTGATTGCAATATGTATCCACGTGCAAAAGCTTTTGGTCTTGCTACACATCAAGGTCGCCTTCTCGTACAAGAATATCATACAGGCGATGAAACATTTTACCGACCTCTTGGTGGATCAATTGAACTTGGTGAAAAATCAGCACATACCGTTATTCGTGAATTTCAAGAAGAGCTTCATACAGAAGTGGAAATCACCAATTATTTAGGCTGCTTAGAAAACATCTTTCATCTTGATGGAGAAATTGGTCATGAAATCATTCAACTATATTCTGTACGCTTATTAGACATATCACTATATGAAATGGAAAAAATGAATATACAAGATGAGCAAACAGTATCGTATGCAAAATGGATTCCCATTACTGCATTCATTCAGGAGAAGAAAGTACTATATCCAGATGGAATTTTAAACTATATCCAATAAAAAAAGACGAGATCCTATAGGATCTCGTCTTTTTTTATATAGTATATTAACCAATATTTCCAAGACGTAGTACGTCACGAGCGATCATAACTTCTTCGTCAGTTGGAATTACAATAATTTTTACTGGAGAGTGTGGGAAGCTGATGAATGCTTCTTCACCGAATACGTTATTACGTTTTACGTCGAAGTATACGCCCATGTACTCAAGGCCTTCTAATACGCGCTCACGAATAATCGCACTGTTTTCACCTACACCTGCTGTGAAGATGATTGCGTCTACACCTTTCATACGAGCAGTGTAAGAACCGATGTATTTGTGGATACGGCTTACGAATACATCAAGTGCTACTTTCGCACGGTGGTCGCCTTCTTCTTCTTTCGCAATGATGTCACGTAGGTCACTAGAGTAACCAGTAAGACCTAACATACCACTCTTCTTGTTTAATACGCTAACTACTTCTTCTACTGTTTGGCCTGTTTTTTCCATGATGTATGGAATTAACGCAGGGTCAATGTTACCAGAACGTGTACCCATTGTTACACCAGCAAGTGGAGTGAAGCCCATAGAAGTATCGATAGATTTACCGCCTTCTACTGCTGCGATACTTGCACCGTTACCTAAGTGACAAGAAAGTAAGCTTAAGCTTTCAAGTGGACGACCTAATAATTCAGCCGCACGCTCAGTTACGTATTTATGAGAAGTTCCGTGGAAACCGTATTTACGGATACCGAACTTTTCATAGTACTCATACGGTAAGCTGTATAGGAATGCAGATTCCGGCATTGTTTGGTGGAATGCTGTATCGAATACTGCTACTGCTGGTACGTTTGGTAATACTTCTTGGAATGCTTTAATACCAACAAGGTTTGCTGGGTTATGAAGTGGTGCTAAATCGCTTAATTCTTCGATATCAGCTAATACTTCATCAGTAATTAAAACAGAGTCAGCAAATTTTTCGCCGCCGTGAACAACACGGTGACCGATACCGCCAATCTCATCTAGAGATTTAACGATTCCGTTTTCAGTTAATTTGTTAAGAAGCATATTAACTGCTACTGCGTGATCTGGAATGTTTGTAATTTCTTTTTGTTTTTCGCCATCTACAGTAATAGTGAAGATACTATCTTCTAAACCGATACGTTCTACTAAACCTTTTGTTAATACTGTTTCACTTGGCATTTCAAATAATTGGAATTTTAAGGAAGAGCTTCCTGCGTTAATCGCGATGATTTTTGACATCTAGTCTTTCGCCCCTTTTTCTCTTGGTAGTTGTGTGGATGTTTCCACAAACCGCTCGATTTTATCTAATTAAATTCACTACATATGAAAACGTTTCATCATTAGCAAATTTTATACTCACGATTTTAATTTAAACATCGTCCGACATATATTTCAAGTGAAAAAATTGTAACACCAAGAAAAAATATATATTACAGATTTCAAAAAAATTCAGTTAAATCTAGTATATATTTAAAAATATGACATATCATATAAAACTGTACTACATGAATTACCAACCCTGTTACATATACCTAGCCTTATTTATGCGTTGCAAACCAAGTATTTAATTGATCCATAATGTTCTCCATCGCCTTCATGTTGGAGAATTTAGGTAACTCCACTAATAACGCCTGTTTTGGCATCGTTACACTAGGGCCTTTCTTTTGGAGAACAAATATACTTTTTGCATTTTTTTCGTTTTTAAACATGGAAACAGGTAGCTGTAATAACCCCTGAATAAAACATGTTTCTTTAATAAATGCATGTAATTTTGGTGCTTGATCACTTTCAAAGATGAAGTTTGGCACTAGGAAGAATAAGTACCCGCCTTCTTTCGTATGTTTCACACTTTGTTCAATAAATAGGTGATGCGCATACGACATTCCTTCATCTGCTTTTAACTTATATTCACTTGCACCGATTTCATTTGGATAGTAACCAATCGGTAAGTCTGAAACAACTGCATCAACCGGATCGATATAAAGTGGCGCTAGTCCATCTTGATGGAAGAATTCGATTGCATGCTTTTGTAAATTCGCATTTACTAAAGCAAGTTTAATTAGCACTTCATCCACTTCTACACCAAACCCACTCATTGCTAGTCCTTCTTTGGCGCTATTAAACACTGTAGTCATTAAGTTACCTGTTCCAATTGCAGGGTCTAACACCGTAATTTCGTTTTGACCTTGCATAAATTTATGGAATAAGTAGCTCATGAACATGCCAACTGCATCAGGCGTCATTTCGTGATTCGCTTGTACGCCTTCTTTCATTCCTTTTAAAATGGCTAACTGAAATGCTTTACGAATTTCTTCACCTTTATATGTTTCTTCATTAAACGTACTATATTCACGATTCAGCCTTTCAATTGCTGACTCAGATAATTCCTCTTGTAAAATCGCTCCTTCAAACAAGTTATCACCTGTTTCTACAAGCGCCTCTAAATATGTTACATCTAATTCTTTACGTAAAACTACCGCAGAAGAATCAAAAATAGAAAATAATGTTTCTACTGTCTGACTCACGTACATTCCTCCTTCTCTCTTTTACACATAACTTATATCATACCACAAAGTGTTTTTTTCCAAAAAGAAAAAGCGACCTCCTGCAAAGAGCTCCCCTTTCAGTTATATATGATATAACGTTTTTTCTCATATATTGGTAACGTTACGCAGCAATATATGAGAAAAAACGACCTCTTTATAAGAGGTCATTTCCTTCACATTATTTTGCAGATTTAGCTGCTTCTAATGCTGCTTCATAGTTTGGATGGCTTGTACCTTCGCTTACGTACTCTGCGTAAACTACTTTGTCGTTGCTATCTACTACGAATACTGCACGAGCAAGTAAACGAAGCTCTTTCATTACTAAGCCGTAAGCTTCACCGAATGAAAGGTCACGGTGGTCAGAAAGTGTTACAACATTTTCTAAACCGTTTGCTGCACACCAGCGTTTTTGAGCGAATGGTAAGTCAGCGCTAATTGTTAATACTTTCGCGTTTTCAATACCTGCTGCATCTTGGTTAAAACGACGTGTTTGTGCATCACACACACCTGTGTCGATTGAAGGTACAACACTAATTAATTTCACTTCGCCTTTGTATGTTTCTAAACTTACTGGAGATAAGTCGTTTGCTAATACTTGGAAGTTTGGCGCTTGATCGCCAACTTTAACTTCTGTTCCAACTAAAGTCATTGGATTACCTTTAAAAGTTACGTTTGCCACTTGAAAATCCTCCCTTATTTAAACAAAATATGTACACTGTAAATGATAGTTTGTCCCTATCGATAATGCAAATAAAATCGCTTTATTTACAAAAAAATTAAAGAAGCCAATCCATTGATCAGCTTCTTTATTCGTTAAATTTGAAATTCAGGATCGTCTTCTTTTCGTTTATCCATCATTTCCTTCACTTTATCAACAGCTTGTGGCGCTAATTCAATTATTTTATCAATGACGTGTGTTTGCTTATCTAAATGCAACACTTTTACACCGTCTCCATTTATAACAAGAAAAGCAACAGGATTAATAGAAACTCCTCCACCACTTCCCCCGCCAAATGGATGACGGCCTGAATGTTCTACTTTACCAAATTCACTTCCACCAGCAGCAAAGCCGAAACTAACTTTCGAAACGGTAAGAATTACACTTCCATCTGCCGCTTTAATCGGATCACCAACAATTGTATTTACATCAGTCATTTGTTTTAAATGCTGCATTGCGGTTGTCATTAAACCTTGAATTGGATGGTCCATTCTATATCCCCCCTATGCTTGAACAGATTTTTCTGTCATACCAGATTTTTGCTTTCTCATAAACATGAGCAATTTCACCGCTGTTTTTATAGTACGGAATATACGAAAAGATGCTGTTAACTCACATCTTGACGCAAATCCTTTCCCTTGAAAAACAGGCGTAATTTCAAACTCTGGTACATCGACAATATGCATATATTGTCCTACAACTCCAGCAGCCATTCCTTTTGTCCCCCATGCATATCCAGTGACAATTCCAGTACTAGCTGCATCACCTGCACCAATTTGCGTGTGCCATCTCCAACCATTGATTTTCACTCGTTTGAGAAAATCTTTAACAATAGTATGAACTTCTTGCAGCTTTTTTATCAGCTCCCCCATACTATCAAGTTGCGCTATAATTTTATTATCTAATCCGCCGTCCTCTTCAGCCTTCTCGATCTTTTGTCCTGTTTTCTTCTGTTGCTTTTCAATTCTTTCCAATACATCGAATGTATATCGAATCATCCATATTTTCACTTGAAACAAACATTGCTTTTCCATTTCTGAATATAAAAATGTCACTTTAAGCTTTATTTTCGACAATAGTATAAGCAAAATAAAAAGGAGAAGAATTATTATTCCAATTACGAGCCACTTCATACGTATCATCCTTTCACTCCGTACCCATTATCGACAAGTTTATTCATCATTAAACAGAATCTCATAAGATTGAATATAAAAATTTTTCTAAAAATAAAAAGGGATTTTGACATTTTATATCGAAATATATTATTTGAACATATCGTCAGGGAACATATTCTGATGATATGTAGCACGAAGAACAGAAAATTTAACTGCAGTGGAGGGATACATAATGGCAGATCGTCGCAATTTATTTTTCTTTTATGGTGATGACAAAGCAACGCTCGTTGAAAAAATGAAACCAATCTATCGTATTTTAGAAGAGAATGGATTTACCATATTAGATCATCCAAAAAATGCAAACGCTATCGTCAGTGTTGGAGATGATGCAACTTTCTTACAAGCCGTTCGTAAAACTGGTTTTAGAGAAGATTGCTTATACGCAGGGATTTCTACGAAAGATGAAATTTCGTTCTACTGCGATTTCCATATTGATCACGTTGATACAGCCCTTCAAGAAATTACAAAAAATGAAATTGAAGTGCGAAAATACCCGACCATTCAGGTAGATGTAGATCACGGTACATCTTTCCATTGTTTAAATGAGTTCTCATTACGTTCTAGCATCATTAAAACATTCGTTGTAGATGTTCACGTTGATGATCTATATTTCGAAACATTTAGAGGGGACGGTTTAGTTGTTTCTACCCCAACAGGAAGTACAGCTTACAATAAATCATTACATGGTGCCGTTGTTGATCCGCTTATCCCATGCTTCCAAGTAAGCGAACTAGCATCATTAAATAACAACACATACCGTACGCTCGGTTCACCGTTCATTTTAAATCACGAACGTACACTAACTTTAAAACTAAGACCAGACGGTAACGATTATCCTGTTATCGGTATGGATAATGAAGCGCTTAGCATTAAACAAGTAGAAAAAGCTGTTGTACGCTTAAGCGATAAACAAATTAAAACAGTTAAATTAAAAAACAATTCCTTCTGGGAAAAAGTACAGAGAACGTTTTTATAGAAGGAAAAACCGCCGCATTATGATAATGCGGCGGTTTTTTTATTTCTCTCGCTATCGGTCAATATTGGTAGCTTTTGTCGGTAAATCGATATATTTTCACACGTCTTTCCTATACACAATCTTCCCATCAATTACGGTCATTTCTGCTTGTACTTCTTTTATTTCTTCTGCCTCTATTTCAAAAATATTGCGATCTACTATCGTAAAATCCGCTTCATATCCTTTTGCAATTTGTCCTCGCTTCGCTTCTTTTCCGATTGCATAGGCACTTCCTGTTGTAAATAAAGAGACAGCCTCATATACCGTTAATCTCTCTTCCGGCATATAACATATACCGTCAATAAAACTTCTACGTGTAACAGCGCTATATATGCCTAAAAACGGATTCACTTGTTCAATTGGCGCGTCAGATCCACCGTTGCAATGTAATCCCGCTTCCAGTAACGTCTTCCAAGCGTACGCATAACGAAGACGATGCTCTCCTAGTTTTTCAATGACTGATGGAAAATCTGATGAAACAAAAACTGGTTGTATATCAATAATGGCTTGTAAATTTTTCATTCTCTCAATCAACTCTTCACGAGCGAGCTGACAATGAATAATGCGGTCACGTAATCCTTCTGCTGGTGGATATAATTCAAGTGCATCAATGACATATTCTAGCGATAAGTCACCGATTGTATGAATCGCTACTGGCATATGTAAATCTCGTGCTTTTTTCACTAACTCCGCAAGCTCTTTGCGTGAGAAGATCGTAACTCCATTTGTGTCCTGCGCATCTTCATACGGTTCACTTAATAAAGCTGTTCTTCCGCCAAAAGAACCATCAGAAAAAATTTTCATCGCCCCAAATTCAATATAATGCTCATTTTCATATTCTTTTCGTTCATGTGCTACCTCATGGTGAACGAGTAAATGTGCTTTAAATGGCATTTCCTTTATAACATGAGAAAACGCATTGTGCGTTTTTCTAAAACCACCGTAATAATTTAAATCTTCCGTATGCCCACCAACGAGACCATATTGCCAGCAGTCTTTAATCGCTGTTTGCAAAGCTCTTTGTAAATAAACTTCATCAATTTCTGGCTGCACATGTTTAATTAATTCTTGCCCTTGTTCATATAGTAGCCCTGTCAACATATTTGATGAATCACGGCCAATTTTCCCGCCTTTCGGGTCTTGCGTCGCTTCTGTTATGTCCGCTTCTTGCAGTATGTATGAATTCACCCATGTCACGTGACGACAAACACGCTTTAATAAAATGGGGTGTTCTTTCGAGATTTCATCTAAATCTTTCACATGAACATCTTTCGTATCTATAAAGTTATTTTCATTCCATCCTTCTCCAATAACCCAAGAGCCCTTTGGAGCTTCTTCCACTCGCTTACGCACGAGAGTCAGCACTTCGCTATAAGATGTGCAGTTTGATAAATCTAGACGGAGTAACCTCTCTCCATGCCCAATAAGATGCATATGACTATCAACGAGACCTGGAATCATCGTTTTGCCTTCTAAATCGTGCAATTTAACCGTAGCATATCGGTCTCCTAACTCTTCTTTACTCCCGACAGCAACGATCATACCGTTTTCAACATAAACAGCGTCTACTTTTTCATTCTCTTCTCGCATCGTGTAAATGGTGCCACCATACCAAATTTCTCCCATATACTCATCCCCCTTTTCCCTCTAGTCTACGAAATTCATTCGTATAAAAAAAGCACCATTTCGATTAAAAACGGTGCTTTTCCAAAAATTATTTTTGTTCAGTAGTAGACGTTGTAATTTGCCATTCAATGCTAAATTTATCTTTAAGTTGTCCGTATGCTGGGCTCCAGAACGTTTCTTGAAGTGGCATAATAACTTCTCCGCCCTCTTGTAACTTTTCGAATACTTCTTTCGCTTTTTCTGCATCACTAATTTGAATTGCAATTGTTACTTGAGACCCGATTGCATGCCCTTTACCTGGGAATGTATCAGAAATCATAAGGTCCGTATTTCCAACTTTTAAAGTAGCATGTAAAACGCGCTCTTTTGCTTCAGCTGGAATCGGATATTCTGGATTTTCAGGCATGTCACCAAAAGTTTGCATGACTTCTACTTTTGCATCTAACGCCTCTTTATAAAACTGTACAGCCTCTTGCCCACCACCATCTAAAACTAAGTACGGATTGATACCTAAAATCATACGGACACCTCTTTTTTCAATTTATAAAATCGAACTTACGTTCGCTTTTATAATACCATACGGTTTACAGTTCATTCAACTATTTTCGAAATTATTTTGATGGAATCTCCATCTCTTGTTTTCTAAGTTCAATACGGCGAATTTTTCCGGAAATCGTTTTTGGTAGTTCATCTACAAATTCAATTTTGCGAGGGTATTTATATGGTGCAGTGAGTTCTTTGACGTGTTGTTGGAGTGCTGGAATTAATGTTTCTTCGTTCTTGTCTATATTCTCTCTTAATACGATAAATGCCTTCACGACACTGCCGCGAATTTCATCAGGGCTTGCAACAACTGCGCACTCTCTTACGTAAGGATGTTTTACAAGTGCATCTTCTACTTCAAACGGTCCGATTGTATAACCAGAGCTAATAATAATATCATCACCGCGCCCTTCAAACCAGAAATAGCCGTCTTCATCTTTCTTCGCTTTATCACCGGTAATATAATAATCACCACGGAATTGCATCGCTGTGCGCTCATCGTCTTTATAATATTGTTTAAAGAGGGCTGGTGTTTCAATGTGAACTGCAATATCACCAACTTCTCCTACCTGTACCGGCATACCTTCCTCATCTACAATATCAACGTGGTTGCCTGGCGTTGGTTTTCCCATTGATCCTGGTCTAATATCCATCCCTTTCATTACACCAACAAGTAATGTATTTTCCGTTTGCCCATAGCCGTCTCTCACTGTAATATTAAAGTGCTTTTGGAATGTTTCAATGACTTCTCTATTTAACGGCTCACCTGCCGATACAGCGCTATGTAACGCTTCTAAATTGTACTCACTTAAGTCTTCTACTTTTGCCATTAATCTATACTCAGTTGGCGTACAACAAAGCACATTCACCTTATTCTCACCTAATAAATTTAAATACGTTTTTGGTTCAAACTTACCGTGATATACAAACCCTGTTGCTCCTGATCCGAGAGTTGCTACAAACGGACTCCAAATCCACTTTTGCCAGCCTGGACTAGCTGTTGCCCACACAACATCATTCTCTTCAATTCCGAGCCAATTTGGAGCGCTCGTACGTAAATGAGCGTATGCCCACGCATGCGTATGAACAACACCTTTTGGATTTCCTGTCGTTCCTGACGTGTAAGATAAAAAGACCATATCTTCTTTATCTGTCTTCGCCATTTCTAACAGGTCACTTTCTGTTTCTAACGCTGTTTTTAAATTAATCCATCCATCTACTGACTGCTCGCTCAGAACGAATTTTTGAAGAGACTCCATCGCTTCTATATCATCAAACTGGCCAATGTACGGCTCATAACTTACGATCGCTTTTACTTCCCCATGCTCTATTCGATATTCAATATCTTTTTTACGTAACATTTCCGAACTTGGAATTACGACAAATCCTGCTTTAATTGCAGCGATATACGTCATGTACGCTTCAATTAAACGCGGCATCATGATAAGAAGCTTGTCCCCTTTTTGTAGACCACTCTTTATAAAAGCGTTTCCAATTTTATTCGCACCTTGCATTAACTCAGTGTATGTAACTTCTCGTCTATTCCCTTTATCATCTTGCCAAATTAAAGCAAGCTTCTCTTTATCACCTGTATATTTCTCTATTTCAGAAACTAAATTATAAGACGGCGGCGCCAACAATTCTTCTCTTTTCATACAATATCCTCCTCCATTTCTATGCCTCCCTTATATAATAAAGAATTTTCAGTTAATTTTGAACCCTCTTCTTTTGACAAATTTTTTATAGCTATGTCGAAATAAATGTATAACAGTGCAAACAACAAAAAGAAAGAGCGGGAGAACCCGCTCTTTCTAAGCCATCATATATGGGATTATTTTTGGTAACCGCCTAATTGTTGCTCAGCTAATGAAACTAGACGTTTAGTAATTTCACCACCAACAGAACCGTTAGCGCGAGCTGTTGCATCTGCTCCAAGTTGAACACCAAACTCTTGAGCGATTTCGTATTTCATTTGATCTAATGCTGCTTGAGCACCAGATACTGCTAATTTATTGTTGCTTGCCATGTTGTATCACCTCCTTGTGAGTATAGAGTGTGATAAACAACATGACTTCATACATGTTTTAGATATGGTAATTTATGGTTTTAGAAAAGTTCTTCGAATTTTTCTTCTTCCGCCACTACTTCTACCGTTTGTAATACCATTGTTTCTTTGTTCGCTACAGCTTCATCGATTAATGGTGTGAAATCATATTTCGCTTCAAAACGATTCGCTTTTTCACGCTTCGGCTTCGTCGCTGGGCTTGCTGGTGTGAATACTGTACAGCAATCTTCGTACGGACGAATTGAAATATCATATGTGCCGATTTCTTCAGCAATTTTAATAATTTCTAATTTATCCATCGTAATAAGTGGACGAATAACTGGATAGTTTGTTACTTCGTTAATCGTATGCATACTATCTAATGTTTGGCTTGCTACTTGTCCAAGACTTTCACCCGTCGTGATTGCAAGCGCATTACGCTCTTCTGCGATACGCTCTGTAATACGCATCATCATACGGCGCATAACTGTCATTGAATAGCTAGATGGAATTTCTTTATTAATCGTTTTTTGCACGTCTGTAAATGGAACAAGGTGAAGCGTTACACGTTTACAGTACTTCGTTAACTCTTGTGCTAAATCGATTACTTTTTGTTTTGCACGCTCACTTGTGAAAGGTGGGCTATGGAAGTGAACTGCTTCCACAGACACGCCGCGTTTCATCGTTAAGTACGTTGCTACTGGGCTATCGATACCACCAGAAAGAAGTACCATTACTTTTCCGCCAACACCAACTGGTAAACCGCCAGCTCCCATATGCTCACCGCACATAATATATGTGTAACCACTGCGAATTTCTATACGTACATTCACATCTGGATTATGAACATCTACTGTGATATCCTCTGTGTTTTCTAAAATGTGCCCACCGATTTCTGGAAGTAACTCCATCGTCTTCATCGGGAAGCGTTTATCAGAACGGTGCACTGTAATTTTAAATGTTTTCACATCGCCTTTTACTTGTAAGAAAGCCGCTAATGCACCTTTTTTAATATCTTCTAATTCTGATGGTACTTTCATCGCTAAGTTAAACTTATGAATACCAAATACATCTTTCAATCTTTCAGAAATTGCTTCATGGTCTTCGCCATTTAATTGGATGTACATACGATCATGTGTTGCATCGATTTTAATATTTGGGAACTTTTTCAGTTTGAACTTTACGTTATCTTTTAATGTGCTTACAAATTTAGAACGGTTCTTACCTTTAGTCGTCATCTCTCCATAACGAACTAAAATATATTCATATGTCATCATATTTCTTTACCTCATCACTTCATATAATTTTGGCATCGTCTCTTTCACAATACCTTCAAATTGTTTTACTTCTTCCATCGTGTTTTCTGGTGCCAAACTAATGCGAATAGCACTCGCAGCAGCGGCATGCGGTACTCCCATTGACACTAACACTCTGCTCACTTCATTTGCTTTTGAAGAACAAGCAGACTTCGTCGATACATATACACCGTACTCTTCTAAAGCATGAACGACTACTTCTGGTTTTAAACCAACGAATGATACATTTAAAATATGCGGTGCTGCATAGGCAAGCGACGTATTAATCGTGACATCTTCCATCTCTTTAAAGAAACGGACAAGCTCTGTTTGTAAATTGTGCAAATGAGCTATCTTTTCTTTCACTTGTTCCATTGTCATGCGAAGTGCTTTCACCATCGCTACAATGCCAGGTAAATTTTCTGTACCAGAGCGATACTTAAGCTCTTGTTGACCACCTGATAAAATTGGATCTAACCTTACGCCATCACGCACATAAAGAAGACCCGTTCCTTTTACACTGTGAAATTTATGTCCAGATATTGAGCAAAGGTCAATATGAGAAGCATATAAATCAAGCGGTACTTTTCCTATCCCTTGTACATGATCCACATGGAATCTTATTTTCGGATAGTTCGATAATAACGTTCCAATTTCAGCAACAGGCTGAATTGCTCCAGTCTCGTTGTTCACGTGAATAATTGACACAAGAATCGTATCTTCACGAAGTGCTCGTTTTACATCCTCTACCGATACAACACCATGCTCATTAACCGGTAAATATGTTACATCAAAACCGAGATCTTCTAATTGTTTATATGCTTCAAACACAGACGCGTGTTCAATATTTGTTGTAATGATATGTTTACCGCGCGAACGATTCCTCATCGCTATTCCTTTAATCGCAAGATTATTCCCTTCCGTTCCACCTGATGTGAAAATAATTTCAGAAGGTTTAACGTGAAGAAGCTGCGCTGCAATCGTTCTTGATTGTGTTAATAGACGCTCTGCCTCTCCCCCAAGCGAATGAATAGAAGAAGGGTTTCCAAAATATTTTCCAGCAACCGTTACGTACGATTGAAGGGCTTCTGGATATGGCTTCGTCGTCGCACTATTATCAAAATAGATCATCATTCTTCCCCTTTCAGCGCTATCACATCATATAATCATATCACAAATACGTGTAATTACGCTAAGACTACTCAAAGGTTCCATTTTATCCCGATTGTGAAGGCCGATAATTAGTGAGGATGGCCCTACCGATTACAGTTTCACTATATTTTAAAACGAATAACCTTACTGTATTCCGCTATTCATTATAGCAACATCGTCCCCAAAATTACACAAAAAAACAAACCCTTATGAAAGGGTTTGTTGATTGTCTACATATTCAGCTATTTTTTGAACAACGCCAGGTTCAAGTTGCTCTAGTACAGAAGCCGCTTGTTCTAAAGCTGCATCGTATTGATATTCACGGAATAATTTCTCCGCATAATTTAAGCTCTCTGCAAGGTTCTCATCATGACTGCGGTAACGATTACCGTATTGAATTAATTTTTCAACTAAATACGCTTGTCCAATTAACTCTTCTGTCATTTCAGCTACACCATTAACAGTTGTGTACGCTTCTTCTAAACTGCTATTTACAGCGTTCATATTTAACGGTTTCACTTCTAGCTGTTCATATACAGCTTGCATTGCCATTTGTCCTCTTTTTAAATCTTCCATAATGCTTTCTGGAAGACCCGGCAAATTCGACTTTTGCATAAAACGTTTCGTTTCAAAAATGATATTTCGCATTTCTTGCAACTTCTCACGCGCTTCAAATTCCTCTTTACGCATCGTTTGCAGCATTTCTTTATATTCTGCATGAAGTACTTTTAACGTTTCACATTGCTCATAAACCTCTTCTAGTTCCTCACGAATAATAGAGAAGGCAATATCTTGTTCCGCAACGCGTAATTGCAGCATTTCAAAACGTTTCGTTAAAATATGCATTTGCTTTTCAATTACTTTTTGAGACTCAATGTCCTTATCTTGTAGCTGATAACTTTGTTTCACAAGTTGTGTTTCTGCTTTTGTTTCAATCGTTTCATTGCGAATTTCTTCTAAGTCTTCATAAACAGAAAGTGTTTTTTGCTCCACATAATGTCTCGCATGTACTTCTTGTTCCAATTGATCATAGAAGCCATCTAAACGCGTTTTTAAGTTTTCTACTTTTTCGGCTGCTTCCGTTATATGAAGCTCCTGTATATCCATTAAACATGTGTGTAGTTGTGTCGTCATATCACGAACTTCTTTAGGGACTTCCAAATACTCTAATACATAACCTTGTCTTACCATATCATTATGTCCGTGTAATAAATCTTCCAGCTGAACTGGTAACGTCGCTTGACACTCTACCAATAAATCTGGAATTTGGTGAATAATGATTTCTAAGCTTGCCAAACCTTCTTCTAAACTAATAACAATTTCTCTCGCTTTTAAATAGTCACCATTATCTGTTGCCTCTTCAAAGCTTTTAAATTTATTAGATTCAGCATCTAGCATCTCTTCGATTTTCTGCTCTGCTGCTCCATACATATGTCTATGAGCAAGAACACTCTTCTTCATACTACGATATGTATCACGTAACTCTTCAATTTCCGAGCTATTTTTTTCATGGCTTTCTAACAATTGCTGTAATTCATTTAAAATGTCTGTAATACGATTATCAGCGTCATCTAAACCACTTATGGATTCATTCATCGCATGCTTTGCTTTTCGGAAGGAGAATTGCGAGGCGAATTTTCGCGCTTGCGCTAAATCTTTGTCAGCTTTCGGAAGGGTTGTTGATACAATCTCATCCCATTCTTCACGCCATTTACCAAACAGTTCTTCTGTTTGACCCGTCATGTTTAAATCTTTCACCCGTTTTAGTTCATCTGCCACAGGTTTATCTTTTATCTCTTGTTTCCACTGCTCAAGTGCTTCAATATCTTTATATGAACGATTTCTTATCACAAGCTCTATCATGAGCAGCACTAGAATAGAGCTTACTACAATGATAACGATCGTCAGGATAGAATCCATGCAAAAAAGCCTCCTAGTTATATCTCTTTTTTTGTCCGTTCCGTTTATGAAATGGAAGGCATTATGTATAAAAAGGGAATTCCCCTATATTTAACAACTAACAATGTACTAATCATACCATGTAATGGCTTGTTTTTGACCTAGTTTTTTTTAAAATTTCATGTTTCTTTCAATGCAATTGTAATCTTTCTCAATCTTCTGTTTGGATTGGCTTCCATCATCAAATGATTGCAATAACAGGTTCTCTTCCATATGGGATACGAAATAAATTTTGCGTGCAAGTGGTGGTTCAATAGAAATCGCATGCACATTCCCTTGCTTTACCGCTTGCTTTACTGACATTGCTGGAAGTAACGTAATACCAAGTCCAGCTCCGACCATCGCAAGCATCGGTTCTGCATAAGAAGTTTCAAATGCAATGATTGGTTTCGCACCTATCCCCTGAAACATATTCGTAATCATTTTCCTTACATCACAGATTTCTGGGTATACGATTAACTTTTCATTTTGCAAATCTTCCATTCGGATCACTGTTTTCTCTTTATAAAGATGATCATTTGAAACGACACAAACAATTTTTTCTTCTCGCATTTCTTTTATACACGTAGCGCCTTCTACTACTGAATCGACGAACATCGCTTCAATCTTCCGCTCTTTAAAGAGTCCCATTAGTACTTTCGTATGCTCAATTTTCCATTCTACTTCGAATTCTTCACCTAATACATCTTTACATTTTGATATGTAATGAGCTGCTAAACTTGGTAATATACCTATAGAGATTTTCCGCTTCTCTTGAAAAGTCTTCATTTCGGCTTTCACTTCATATATGTGTTTCAAAATCGGTAACATTCTTGTTATAAATAACTCTCCAGCCTCTGTTAACTCCACTCCTTGCGCAGAACGCTTCAGTAAAGTAACCTCTAAATCCGCTTCTAATCTTTGAATTTGCTTACTAAGCGCCGGTTGAGAAATATGTAAAAGCTTACTCGCCTTCGATAAACTTCGCGTATTCTTTACTTCAATAAACGATCGTACTGCCTCCAAATCCATCGTACACACCTCTAACAAAAAGTTATAACTGTCATAAAAAATCGATATTTCCTTCTATAAACAATTACTCTTTATACTTATTTCATCAACTTACTATAACGAAATATAAAGGGGAATGAAACTCTTGAACAAAAAACAAATGCTACTCGGATCCCTCTTATGCTTACTTGCCGTAACTGCTTGGGGATTTATGTTTCCTGTCATGGCAAATGCCCTGCAGTTTATCGATCCGTTTTTCTTCACAACTATCCGATACGGATCAGCAGCTATTATTTTTCTTATTTTGCTATTCATTACTGAAGGAAGAACTTCACTACGCTTAGAAAAAAGAACACTTTCGTTATTCTTTTACGGAACGGTCGGCTTCGCTGGATACGGTTTTCTCGTTTTTTACGGTCAACAACTTGCCGGACCTTCTGGAGCCATCCATGCCGCGATGATTCAATCTCTTATGCCGCTCATCGCTTTATTATTGCAGTGGCTAACAAAAAATAAACGTCCACAAAACTACACATTCCTTTGTATGTTCGTTGCATTACTCGGTGTTATGCTTGTCATTTCAAAAGGAAATATTCACTTATTATTTGGAGCTGCCAGTCACCTCTCAACAAATATACTTATGCTATGCGGCGTTACTTGCTGGGTCATTTACACGAACGGCGGTGCTCGTTTTCAATCTTGGTCACCACTCAGGTATACGGCGTTAACTTGTCTATTCGGCTCAATTTCACTCATCGTTATCGTCACTTTCTTCACTTACACAAACGTCGTTACTGTACCTTCACTACGTACAATTATGAACGTTCGTTTTGAACTCTTGTATATGTCGATTATTGCAGGTGTTATCGCTGTATTTTGCTGGAACACAGGAAATCGCTATATTTCATCTATTAACGGCATATTATTTATGAATTTAGTTCCTGTACTTGCACTTATCGGTTCCATCTTTCGAGGTTATACAGTCGACAAAATCGAAATTTCCGGAGCCTCTTTAACAATTATCGCGCTAATATGCAACAATATATGGCAAAGAAAAGAAAGCACAAAAATCCCCACCTCAGTTCGTTAGGTGGGGATTTTTTACATATGAACAGCTCTTGGCCATTCCTGATACATATTCGTTATACATAATGTTTGTTCCATCCATTGTTCAATTTCCTTCGTGTACATTTCTATGAAAAATGTCTCAGACGGAAAAGAATGCAACACTTCTGATATATATTGCGGATATAAAAACGGCATATTCATCATGCCTTTTAATTGCGTCATAAACATTGTAAAAGATACCTTCTTAAACTCTCGTTTCATTTGTCCTTGCTTTATGATTTGCTCTATATAATATCTTTCTTTGGAAAAATAAATGGTCATCACTTCGCGAATTAATGTCGTATCCAGTGAAAGCTCTCGGTAGAAGAAACGTGTCAGTTCCCTATTTTCAAATTGATATCGTAAAATCCCACGCACCATTTGCACCATCACATCTTTAGCCGACAAATACTCTCTCTGTTCAAAGGACGTTTCAATCACATGAATATACCCTTCTAAAAAATCCGTAATAAGCTGCTCTAATAGGCCTTGCTTTCCAGCAAAATAATATGAAATATTCGCTACATTCACATCCGCTCGCTTTGCAATGTCTCGCACCGACGTTCCATCATAACCTTTCGTGTTAAACAACGATATTGCCGCATCAATTACTTTTTGTTTCGTCTGTTTCATGCGCTCACTTCCTCTCACTGAACAGCTATAGTTTAAATTTCTTGACTTTTAAGACAAATTCCTTTAATTTTCTATCGACAAAGTCATGTGAAATACATTGTATTTTGCTAATATTTTACACATCTCGATAAAAAAGGGGCTGTTTCCATGTTTACTAAAGAAAGTTATGCAGGATCTCGTGAAGAGCAATATGAGACAGTAATTAAACAACTGGATGCATTATTAACTGGCGAATCAAACGTAGTCGCAAACTTATCAAATGCGTCCGCACTATTAAACCAATTTTTTGATCGTGTGAATTGGGTTGGCTTTTATGTAACAGAAGGAAATCAGCTTGTTCTTGGACCATTCCAAGGGATGCCTGCTTGCGTGCGCATTCCATTTGGACGAGGCGTTTGCGGCGTTGCAGCTGAAACAAAAACAACGCAGCTTGTAGCAGACGTTCACCAATTCCCAGGACATATCGCTTGCGATAGTGCTTCGAATTCAGAAATCGTTGTACCGATTGTAAAAGAAGAAACTGTCATTGGTGTACTTGATATTGATAGCCCTGAAAAAAATCGTTTTGATGAAGTAGATCAGCGCTATTTAGAAAAGTTTGTGGAAACACTCTTAAAACATATTTAAAAAAGAAAAGAGCGAGTTATCGATTGCGTACATCACGTACGAAACCGATAGCTCACTCTTTTTTATTGATTCACAGTAGATATTTTCTTTAACGCCTGCTCTAAATCAGACACGATATCTTCCCATGATTCTAAACCGACAGATAAACGTATTAAATTATCGTAAATACCCATTTCTTGTCTTAACTCAGCTGGAATCGCAGCGTGCGTCATCGTTGCCGGATGCTGAATTAACGTTTCTGTATCCCCTAAACTTACGGCAATTGTAATAAAATGAAGGTCATTGATAAACGCTTGCGTCTCTTCTTTTCCGCCTTTTACTGAAAAAGAAATCACACCGCCGCCTCGTTTCATTTGGCGAGATGCTAACTCACCTTCTGGATACCAAACACCTTCTACCGCATCATGATTTTTCAGGAACGATACAATTTTTTCGGCATTATCACAATGGCGGTCCACTCTTACCGCTAACGTCTTTAATCCGCGTAACAATAACCATGCATCAAACGGCGCCATAATACCACCAATATCTTTTCGCATCGGGCGAATTTTTTCAGCTAACGCTTTCGTTTTACAAATCGTTACACCCGCCACTACATCGCCATGACCGCCAATATATTTTGTCGCACTATGCACAACTGCGTCACAACCAAGCTCAAGCGGTCTTTGTAAATAAGGTGAACAAAACGTATTATCAACAACGACAAGTAAGCCATTTCGCTTCGCAACCCGAATCACTTGTTTTAAATCGATTAATTTCATCGTTGGATTAATCGGTGTTTCAACGAAAATAACTTTTGTATTTGGACGGATTTTATTTTCGACATCATCCTCTGTCTCCATATCACAAAACGAATGCGTAATCATGAACTTCTCTTCTAATACTTCTAAAAAACCGTACGTGCACCCGTATAATCCATTTGAACAAATAATATGATCTCCAGCTTTTAGAAAACCAATTAATGTTGCGGAAATAGCTGCCATACCAGATCCAAAGGCAAGAGCTTCTTCTCCTCCTTCTAACACCGCCATACGTTCTTCAAATAATTTTACGGTTGGATTTCCAAGTCTTGAGTAAATATAAGACGGATCCACTCCCGCAAAACTCGCCTCCCCTTGCTGCGCAGTCTCAAATGTAAATGTAGACGTCTGAAATAACGGTGGTGTTAAACTTCCTTTATGTTCCTCAGATGTATAACCATGATGAATTAACGCTGTCTCCATATGCTTCTTTTTCATAAAAACATCCCCTTTTATGTTTTTATCCCGCATATCCATCAACAAAAAATTAATGAACATTTTTACTACATTTTATGTAAGCGTTTTATTTGTGTTTCTATCACTTCTTTTATATCGTTTTAAATTCCTTCTTGTTCATTTCCAAAATTTATATGCATAAAACAAAAACGTACTTGCTTGACGAAACTCTGGGTAAAAGATATAATAGCGTTTGTGTAAAATAAAAAGGCAGCCTTGTAATGTGAGTTTATCGTTTGTATTTTGTTCCTCTACGGAGGTGTATCTCGTAACTCCCTGCTGCTGGAGCGAAGGTACATGAAAACAAAATGCCCGTAAATATCGATTACGTCTGTTTTTATTTTACGTAAATAAAAACATTTTTAAAGGAGGAGTCAACTATGGCTCGTTATACAGGTCCAGCTTGGAAACTGTCTCGTCGTCTTGGAATCTCTCTAAGCGGCACAGGAAAAGAATTAGAAAAACGCCCTTACGCACCAGGTCCTCACGGTCCTAACCAACGTAAGAAACTTTCAGAATACGGTTTACAATTACAAGAGAAACAAAAACTTCGTCACATGTACGGCATGACTGAGCGTCAATTCCGTCGCACATTTGACCAAGCAGGTAAAATGCCTGGTAAGCACGGCGAAAACTTCATGATCCTTCTTGAAGCTCGTCTTGACAACTTAGTTTACCGTATGGGCTTAGCTCGCACTCGTCGCGCAGCTCGCCAATTAGTAAACCACGGCCACATCACAGTTGATGGATCTCGCGTAGATATCCCATCTTACCGTGTAAAACCTGGTCAAACAATCAGCGTTCGCGAAAAATCTAACAGCCTTGTTGTTGTTAAAGAAGCGATCGAAGTTAACAATTTCGTACCAGAATACTTAACTTTCGATGCTGATAAATTAGAAGCTACTTACACTCGTCACGCTGAGCGTTCTGAGTTAGCAGCTGAAATCAACGAAGCATTAATCGTAGAGTTCTACTCTCGTTAATCTCGGTACTCTGCAAAGAGTATTATTAAAAGCCTTAGGAACCTTGTTTATCAAGGGGCCTGGGCTTTTTTTATTGAATATAGCCGGTATATGTATAAAAACGGAACAATGTAACAAAATAAAGTGAAACTTTAATCAGTGGGGGTTTTCTTCATCCCCCACTAATTATTAGCCTTCACCAATCGGACTTTTATGGGCAGTTGATCTCCCACCTAACTTCTTTGCTTTCGCTGAATTTTGAGCTGGGGGTCTTACTGCCCATTGAAGCGGGATAAAACTTAACCCTCTCTCTAAAATTTCAGCCATTTTTATCCACATTAATAAAAACCTATCCCATAACTCATTTTTCTTTGCTGTACTCTCCTTTTGTTAACATTATTTTTACAACGTATTTATTTGTACATAATCTATACCTTCCCTTTTTCTATTTACACTCAACTTAAAAACCTCTTCATCACCCGAGCATCTGAATAAGATTAAAAAAACTTAATGAACTAGTATCTCTTTAACCATAGAATTATTAGAATATTCAATTTACACTTCCTCCCTTAAATTGGTATTATTTTCTTGTACGGGGAGGGAAAGTTCATGTCTTTAAATATGTATCTCGGTGAAGTACAAGCTCAAACAGAAAGTATGAACGCTTTCTGTAACGCTACTATTCAAGGAATGGAACAAATTATTCATTCTATTGATGCTTTTGCATTGGATACTGTTCTACAAGGACAAACATATAGCAGTGCAAAAGCATATTTCTTACAAACCTTTCGTCCGTTAGCACAAGGAATCATTTACTTATGCGAAGAATTAATCCGTCAAAATGATGCTTTTCCAAGAGATTTTCAATCACAGATAGCTTCTACAGATGTTATCGAACAGGAGATATTAGAACAAATTCGAGAAATCGATCGAATGATAGCAAGTACAGAAGCGCTCAACCAAACTATGCCGATCCCAGGTATGGACGCTATGGTAAATCTTTTTACTGTCATGAGGCAAAAACTGCAAGAAAAATTAGAACATCTATATGAATTTAATTATACTTCTAGTAATAATTATGATACTGCACTCCAACTAGCCGCTAGCATTGCGACAGGTTTGGCGGAAGTTCAAAGTGGAAAAGGTTTTAGTCCTGCAAGTGGTACATTTAGTACGCAAGGGTTGAATATGGAGTGGACGGGTCCTATTCAAGCAATTACAGAAGAAAAAAAACGAAAAGCTGATTATTTAATTAAAGATGGAGAAATGTGCGGTAGGCTAGAAGAAACATCTGCGATTAAAAAAGCGTGGGGCGATAAGGTAGACAGTGTAGTTAAAATGTTCGAAACAGTAAAAAAGATATGGAATGGTACTGTAATCGGAACAGGGAAAGCTGTTGAAGATACAATCAAGTCCATGGAAACTTTAAGTAATATGAATATAAGGAATATGGATATAGAAACTTTTATTAATGTTACATATGCGATTTTACATTTGGATGAAACGGCGAAAAATATGTGGCATACATTTTCAAGTACCGTGAAACGAGATATGATAAATGGAGATGCAGAGAGCCGTACGCAATGGATTACTTATGCATTAACCCAAATAGGTATTGGTCTAATCACCGACAAGGGAGTAGGTAGAGCAGGACTTGTTATAAAAGGAGTAAAAGCATCAAGTGGAGCAAGTACATTAACAAAAGGAGTAACACTAATAAAAGAAATGAGGCACGCATCTGAGATTTTACAATCTTTTAAGAAAGATGTTTCTTATGCTTTCTCTGGTGGAACTATCATAACCAAGATACCTCAAAGCGAATTGAATCAAGCCTACTATAATTTTGCAAAGACTACGATTTCAAGTGCACAAAAAAGAAATTCTCCAGGAACAGTAACTTCAAGTTTTAATCTTGAACGAAGTTTAGGGACTCAAAAGAAACTAATGTATAATAAAGGTTCAATTGGTGTTATTCCACAAGAAATTCGAAATAAGCTAATTGGAAAAAATTTCAACTCCTTTGATGATTTTAGAAAAGAATTTTGGAAAACAGTTGCTGATTCAGACTATGCGACAGAATTTAACCAAAGAAATATAAACCTTATGAAAGAGGGTAAAGCTCCATTCGCTCCATTATCTGAGAAGTATGGTCAGCACAATCAATATATTTTGCACCATAAACAACCAATTCACCAGGGTGGAGATGTGTACAATCTCGATAACTTAATAATTGTTTCTCCTAAAATGCATCAAAATGTTTTAGATCGTTCATATCATTTCGGTAAAAAAGGTTAATGATTATGAAAGGATGGTTAGTATGTCACTCAAAATGACAAAAGAAGAACTTATTGAACTTGTAACAAAGATTTGTAATCCTAAATTACCTGAAGAAGAACTTAATGAATACGTAAACCAATTTAATAATAGCGGTGTACCTCATCCCGCTCCAAGTGATATAATCTTTTGGGATTTTAGGGATTTAACACCGGAAGAAATAGTAGAGATTGCATTGAATTACAAAGAAGAAGAAAACTAAAACATGTAAAGAATAAGCCGCCCCGAAAAAACGAGCGGCTTTCTTCATTATCTAATTCATTTTATACTGCCCTATTTGTTCTAATGTTAGTATTTCTTTTCAATGCTAATACAACATTAGAATTATCATTTCTGAATTTAGCCAGTGTACCTTCTTCTAACACTAAAAAACACTACATTCTACCCCATAACTCATTTTTCTTTGCTATACTTTCTTTTTGTTAACATGATTTTTACAACGTATTTATGTGTACATTCTCTATACCTTCCCTTTTTCTATTTACATTCAACCTTAAAAACCTCTTCATCACCCGAGCATCCGAATGAGATTAAAAAAACTTAATGAACTAGTATCTCTTTAACCATAGAATTATTAGAATATTCAATTTACATCCCCTCCCTTAAATTGGTATTATTTTCTTGTACGGGGAGGGAAAGTTCATGTCTTTAAATATGTATCTCGGTGAAGTACAAGCTCAAACAGAAAGTATGAACGCTTTCTGTAACGCTACTATTCAAGGAATGGAACAAATTATTCATTCTATTGATGCTTTTGCATTGGATACTGTTCTACAAGGACAAACATATAGCAGTGCAAAAGCATATTTCTTACAAACCTTTCGTCCGTTAGCACAAGGAATCATTTACTTATGCGAAGAATTAATCCGTCAAAATGATGCTTTTCCAAGAGATTTTCAATCACAGGTAGCTTCTACAGATGTTATCGAACAGGAGATATTAGAACAAATTCGAGAAATCGATCGAATGATAGCAAGTACAGAAGCGCTCAACCAAACTATGCCGATCCCAGGTATGGACGCTATGGTAAATCTTTTTACTGTCATGAGGCAAAAACTGCAAGAAAAATTAGAACATCTATATGAATTTAATTATACTTCTAGTAATAATTATGATACTGCACTCCAACTAGCCGCTAGCATTGCGACAGGTTTGGCGGAAGTTCAAAGCGGAAAAGGTTTTAGTCCTGCAAGTGGTACATTTAGTACGCAAGGGTTGAATATGGAATGGATAGCCTCTATAAGGTATGGAAAGCTCTTCAAACCAAATGGAAACTTGAGGGATTTAATAAGGGTCCAGAAGTTGAAATGGAAGTTGGAGGAACAACTTTCTACTCAAGTATTGCAGAGTTTTGTCTCGAGAAACTTCCAGCTGCCATTGAAATAGTTTCTAGTAACCCTAAAAGATTTACAATCATTGCAAGTAAAAATAGTGATATAATTGCGTAAGAAAATGTTAGAAAAATCTTCAAAAAAGCATTTAATGAATATAACAAATGGAAAGATGAAATAGATTATTTTAACCTTTCCATTCATCTCTGCCCAAAAGACGATATAGTTTTTAGATAGGGAGATTCATTAGAGGAAGCGGAAATAGCTGCTATATTTAAGGCAAATATACTTACACTTTTAAATAGCTAACTGCAAAACCTTGCTAAAAATAACTACATTTCAATTAACAATTATATTATTTTAATAGAATTAAACTAAGAAAACTCCGAATCACAAAAGGCGGATTTCTTCATGTATCTAACATGTATACTGTTTTATTTGATCTAATATTAAAAATTAGGGAGGAGTAATTATTGGCGTATTCATTACAACCTGAAATACAAGCCTGCCTTACAAAAATTGATTTTATTCAGAGATATAAAGCATTATCAAAACTATTTCCAGATAGAGAAAACACATTTGAAAACTATGTAAACGAAAAAGTAATTGCAGTATTTGAGTCTCTTGGCTATAAAGCTCGTTTTATGAAAAAAGAAAACTTTTTTATTGTTGGTGAAGTAAAGAACAAGGATTTCTATACTTTCAGATTCAATATCAGCTTAAAATATGGGCTTGTTGAGTTCATTTGGTCTGCAAGGTATAATGGTGAAGTTAGAGTTAGGAATTCATGGGATATGTTTGTAAAATTATTATCCAATGGTTCTGAAAGATTGCCGGCAGTATGCTTCCACAGTTACGATGAACTCAAAGAAATCATGAAAATCGCCTTTGAAATGTACGAAGATTTTAAGCGAGAATTAATTCCTATTTATTCATAATGTAAAAAGCTACCGAAGACAACTAAAACAGTTACTTCGAGTAGCTTTTATTTATATATATTAAAGTTATTTATTTTCCTCTTTTTGAACATATACATAAGCATCTTTCTGCTCTTTATGTACATCCACCTTCGAATTCTCTGCAAGCTGACCCGCGTTTAGCAAAGAAAAAATAATGAGCGCTTCTAGTGACATTTTGTTTTACCACTCCTTTCTAGTTGTTATACATTTATCATACCGCTTACATGTGATTTCCGTATGAACTCGAAAAGGAGATTACAACAAAAAGGTTACAGGAATATGAATGCACGCTATAATAACCATTAAATAGGAGGTCGATTCATTTTGACAATAAACCAAATGGTTCAATTAGGTAGTGCATGTATGCTATTTATTACTTCCGCACTTATTAATTGGTATCAGGGGAGTAATTTAATAGATGATCCTGATGAATGGAAATATAGCGCTAAGTTTACAAATTACTTTAAAGGCACCGTTTCAAATTACGAAGATATTTATCAAATCGATTTCTTTATATATGCGGCAAAATTTTATCCAACAGCATTTGTTGTTATGCTCATTAGCTTACTTTATATGCTCGTATTAATTCTTTATATTCTATTTAAAAGAAAAGATCCGGCGATTTAAATCCATACATAAAAAAACCGAATCATGGACTTTTCAGCCTACAATTCGGGGTACTATTTGTTTTATATTCGTTTCTAATTAGTAACGGATTAAGAAATATTTCTTTTTACCGCGGCGAATGATTGTGAATTTACCTTCGATGCGGTCGTTTTCTGTTACAACGTAGTCTAATGCTTGTGTACGCTCACCGTTTACGTAGATTGCGCCGTTCGTTACATCTTCACGTGCTTGACGTTTTGATGGAGAGATTTTGCTTTCTACTAGTAAGTCGATTAATACTGTATCTTCTGCAGTACGTTCTACAGATGGTACGTCCTTGAATCCTTGCTCGATTTCGCTTGCAGTCAGTTCTGCTACAGAACCGCTGAATAATGCAGCTGAAATTTTAATCGCTTGCTCTAACGCTTCTTCACCGTGAACAAGTTTTGTCATTTCAGAACCTAATGCTTTTTGTGCTGCACGTTTTTCTGGCGCTTCAGCTACTTGCTTTTCAAGCTCAAGAATTTCTTCATGAGATAAGAATGTGAAGTATTTTAAGTATTTAACAACGTCGCGGTCATCTGTGTTAATCCAGAATTGGTAGAACTCGTAAGGAGTTGTTTTCTCTGGGTCTAACCAAATTGCGCCGCCTTCTGTTTTCCCAAACTTCGTACCGTCTGATTTCGTAACTAGTGGAATTGTTAAACCGAATGCTTTCGCATCTTCTTCTGATTTACGGATTAATTCAAGACCAGCTGTAATGTTACCCCATTGGTCACTACCACCGATTTGCAAGCGGCAATTATGGTTTTGGTATAAGTTTAAGAAGTCGTATGATTGTAAAATCATATAACTAAACTCAGTGAATGAAATACCAGTATCTAAACGAGATGCTACTGTATCTTTTGCTAACATATAGTTTAAACCGAAGTTTTTACCGATATCGCGCAAGAATGAAATGACATCTAAGTTACCAAGCCAGTCATAGTTGTTAGCCATTGTTGCTGGGTTGTCCACGTTTTCGAACTCTAAGAAGTTTGAAAGTTGGTTTTTAATGCTTTCTGTGTAGTAAGCAACTGTATCTTTCGTATTTAATGTACGTTCTGCTTTTTTACCACTTGGGTCACCGATCATACCAGTACCACCGCCAACAAGTGCGATTGGTTGGTGACCAGCTAATTGGAAACGACGTAACATTAATACTGGTAACATATGACCGATGTGTAAGCTATCCGCTGTCGGATCGAAACCGCAGTATAATTTAACGCTTTCTTTTTCTAATAATTGCTCAAGTCCCTCAGCATCTGTTTGCTGATTAATTAAACCGCGAAATTCAAGATCTTGTAAAATACCCATATCCTACATACTCTCCTTTAAGTTCATTACTGGCGTGAAGGTTGAAAACATAAAAAAATCGCCCCTTGAAATAAGGGACGATTTTGATTATCGCGTTACCACCCTAGTTGCAGGCCAAAAAAGCCTACCACCTTATTTACATAACGGCTTAGCACCGTCTTTTCCCTTTTGAAGACCATTCAATCGAAAAAAGATGCTCTAGGGGCGTAATTCGCGATCATCTATGTGCTGATTTTCACCGGCCATCAGCTCTCTAAAACAGGGAAATGATCACTACTTCTCCCTTTCCACGCTCAATTATTCATATACTTTTCTTTATACCATCATTTGTATAGGCGTGTCAAATAGAGGTCGGGTTTCTCTTCTTGCCAATCCTTTACAACGTCGCAAAGAGTATCGTAATAAGAGAAAGAATTGGAACCCCAACTAATAACGATACGTGAAACACAACTGATAAATCATTCCCAATCATCGCCTCCACAGGATCTTTCGCTGGAGAACCAAGAAAGCCAATGAATCGGTCGAAGCGACTTACCGTTTTTGGAAAATCCGGTATTTCTACATGGTCACTATCTAAATGCTGTTTTAATTTATATTCACTCTTAAAGGGATTTTCGCTCAATTTCATCCACCTCCAGCAATTGTTTCAATTTCTTTATCCCGTTATGAAGTCTCGACTTCACTGTTCCAATCGGAATGTTTAATATCTCTGCAATTTCTTTCTGCTGCATATCATGATAATAAGAAAGAATAAGGACCGCTCGCTGTTCTTCAGGAACTTTCAAAATTGCTTCTCTTACTGTGAGCCGATCTTCGTGAGAAAATTCTTTTTCCTGAATCGGCACTAAAAATGGCAAAAGCGTACGCCACTTTTTTCTTCTATTTAATTTATTAATCATAAGACGATAACCAATTTGAAATAAATACGTTTTTATTTTACCTTTTTCAAGTTCATACATATGTTTCTTTCGTTCTAGCGTCAAAAACGTATCTTGCACAAGGTCTATACTTAATTGTTCATCTCGGTTAAATCGATATAAAAATGTATATAGCGCTGGTTTGATTAAAACATATAGTTTTTCTCCCGCCTGTTTATCTCCACTTTGATACGCAAGCATGAGTTCCTCCTCAATCCCAATCTGCGCCATGATTTTTGATCTCCTTTATTCCTTTTAACGTTAATGAAATGCGGGAAATTAAATAGCAACTTGCGACAATAATCCATACTTGTGATTGATTCGTAAAAAATTGAACATACGGGTTTTGTATTGTCTGTCCGGTTGAAACTAAAATATTTAATGCTTGCACACATATGCACGCATACACTGCAAGACAGGCCGAAATCGTATCAAATACATTCCAGCGAAAATACACTTTTGTTTTTGTAAAATCAATTTTATATCCTTTTTTCCGTACTATATGTTTTCTATCAAACGGAATAATGATTGAAAACATAACAATCATCATGATACCGGCTGTAATCATTGATACTTTAAATCCAATTGGCATTGGTAAAAACATTCCACAAGAAAATACAACTATAATTCCAAGTAAAGCAAAAGCAAGAAGTAATTTATTAGACATAAAAAAGCCTCCCTCATCTATTCTTTCATAAATGTATACAGACGAGGAAGGCACTTCGTTCAAATATTATTTTATTTTTTTAATAATCTTTGCAGGATTTCCGCCAACTACTACATTATCCGGCACATCTTTCGTTACGACGGCGCCAGATGCGATCACCGCGTTGTCTCCAATTGTGACACCAGGATTAATAATCGCTCTTCCGCCAATCCATACGTTATCGCCAATTGTAACTGGTTTTCCGTATTCTGATCCGCTTATGCGCTCTACTGGGTCAAGCGGGTGTGTTGCTGTATAAATGTGAACACCTGGAGCTAACATACAGTTCACTCCGATTGTCACCGGGCATACATCTAAAATTGTACAATCAAAGTTCGCGTAAAAATTTTCACCAACGTGAATGTTATAGCCATAATCACATCTGAAAGAAGATTCAAGATGAATGTTATCTCCAGTCGTTCCGAATAATTCTTTTACGATTTCGCTACGCTCTTTTAAATGCACTTCTGGCGTTTCATTTAATTTTCTCGTTAGTATACGAGCTTGCTCCCTCTCTTGAATCAAAACAGGATCAGCTGGTATGTACATTTCCCCAAGTATCATCTTTTCTTTTTCTGTTTTCATTTTCTTCTCCCCTTTAACTCATATATATAAGTTTATGATACCATAAAAAAAGAAAGGCCTGAACGTTATTTCGTTCAGACCTTCCTCTCTTAATCTTCCATCGTTGATAAGTCACCTGTTGGTAAGTTTAATTCCCACGCTTTTAATACGCGGCGCATAATTTTACCACTTCTCGTTTTCGGTAATTTATCTCTGAATTCAATTTGTCTTGGCGCTGCATGGGCTGCTAGGCCTTTCTTTACAAATTGACGAATCTCTTCTTTTAATTCATCAGATGGTTCGTATCCTGCCCGAAGCGCGATAAATGCTTTAATGATTTCTCCGCGCACTGGATCAGGAATACCAATTACACCAGCTTCTGCAACAGCAGCATGCTCGATTAATTTGCTTTCTACTTCAAACGGACCAACGCGCTCACCTGATGTCATAATTACATCATCAATACGCCCTTGGAACCAGAAGTATCCATCTTCATCCATATAAGCAGAGTCACCTGATACGTACCAATCTCCCGGCATAAAGTAAGATTCATACTTTTGCTGGTTATTCCAGATTCCGCGCATCATCGCTGGCCAACCTTTACCAATTGCTAAGTTACCCATTGTGTATGGAGGAACTTCATTTCCTTCATTATCAACAATCGCTGCTTTCACACCTGGAATTGGTTTACCCATTGAACCTGGACGAATTTCCATACAAGGGTAGTTACAAATAACTTGTCCACCTGTTTCTGTCATCCACCACGTATCATGAATACGAAGTCCAAATGCGTTCATACCCCAGCGAATTACTTCTGGATTTAACGGTTCACCAACGCTTAATACGTGACGAACTTGTGATAAATCATATTTTTTAATTGCGTCTTGTCCAGCTCCCATTAACATACGGAACGCAGTTGGCGCACTGTACCAAACTGTTACACCGTAATCTTGCAGTGCTTCATACCACGCTTCTGGACTAAAGCGGCCACCTAAAACAACATTTGATGCCCCAACTAACCACGGTGCGAAAATACCGTAAGCTGTTCCAGTTACCCAGCCTGGGTCAGCTGTACACCAATATACATCGTCTTCTTTTAAATCTAATACCCACTTCGCCGTTTGATGGTGCTGCACCATTGCATTTTGCGCATGAAGCACACCTTTCGGCTTACCAGTAGAACCAGACGTGTAATGTAGAATTAAACCGTCTTCACGGCCTAACCATTCAATATGTAATTCTTTTGAAGCTTGTTCAAATAAAGGGTTAAACGCTACCGTTTTACCGCCTTCTTCTACATTATCTCCAACAAGGAAGACTGTTTTTAAAGCTGGTAAATCATTTAATGGTACGCGCTCTAACAATTCAGGCGTTGTAATTAACACCTTTGCTTCGCTATCTTCTAAACGATCGCGAACTGCGCCTTCCATAAATGCTTCAAATAGCGGACCAACGATTGCCCCTAATTTCACTGCACCTAAAAGCGCAAAATATAATTCTGGAGAACGCGGCATAAAAATAAAAACGCGATCGCCTTTTTCTACATCGCCATAATTTTTCAGGACGTTTCCTGCTTTATTAGAAAAATCCTTCATTTCCTTAAATGTATACTTCTCTTTTCGCGATCCATCTTGATAATAAAGGGCTACTTTATTCTTTCGATCGGATTTCGCATGCTTATCAATTGCCTCATACGCCATATTTACTCGGCCTGTCTCATTCCAAGTAAAATTTTTATTAACCTCTTCCCAGTTAAAATTCGCGTATGCCTCATCATAATTCGGCAAATTATTTTCTCCTTTAATGACAGGAAGCGTTTCTACTTTCATACTTTACATCCCCCTCCTATGTATTCTATTATCTATTATAATAACATTATTTAAAATTTTCAGTATATTTGTTGATTTTTAGACAAATTTTTAATGACAAATTTCGATTCACATCGCATATATTATAAAGTACGATATGAATAGATTCACAAACCCTCAAGGTGGTGAGCAATACATTGATTCATAAAAAAATATATAATGCTAGAAACTTAAAAACAGCGAAAGGCACTTTAATTATTGAAGGTCCTGTCTCTACACATAACTTAGAAATGTATGAATTTCATCCAGACTTAATTGCGTTTCGTCCTGCCGAGCAGCAATATAAAGCAATTGTCGAAATTTCTAAATTACCAGAAGCTCGTCTCATTATTGCTAGACATGACCAAACGATTGTTGGATATGTTACATACTTGTATCCTGATCCACTCGAACGATGGTCAGAAGGAAAGATAGAAAACTTAATTGAACTCGGGGCAATTGAAGTTGTCCCTGCCTTCCGCGGTTGCGCTGTCGGAAAGAACTTATTAGAAGTTTCAATGATGGACGACCATATGGAAGATTACATTATATTGACGACTGAATATTATTGGCACTGGGATTTAAAACAAACAGGCTTAAATGTTTGGGAGTACCGAAAAGTAATGGAAAAAATGATGAATGCTGGTGGCTTACAATGGATGGCTACAGATGATCCTGAAATTTGTTCGCACCCCGCTAACTGTTTAATGGTCCGCATCGGTAAACGCGTTGATACGGATTCTATTCAAGCATTTGATCGTCTACGTTTTCACAATCGTTTTATGTATTAATAAAGGGGGCAACTGGAATGATTGTAGAAGAAATTATGAATCAAGATGTGGTGACACTGCATCCAAACGATACAATCGAAACAGCAATCCGAACGATACGCACGAAAGGCATTCGGCACATTCCAATTGTCGATCAAAATAATCATGTCTTAGGTATTATTTCTGATCGGGATGTAAGAGATGCAAGTCCGTCTATTTTAGATGAACAAGTTTCACTCGATATGCTGAAGCAACCACTTGAACTAATTATGAAACATCCTGTTATGACTTGCCATCCTCTTGATTTCGTTGAGGAAATTGCTACTTTATTTTTTGAAAATAAAATTGGCTGTCTTCCTGTTACAAAAGCAGGAAAGTTAGTAGGAATTATCTCTGAATCTACTGTACTGCACACGTTAGTAAAATTAACAGGAGCACATCAACCGAGTTCACAAATTGAAATTCAAGTAAAAAATGAACCTGGCATTCTCGGAAAAGTCGTTGCCATTTTTAGTGAGTTACAAATCAATATCGTGAGCGTTCTCGTCTACCCAGCAAAAGATGAGAATGATAAAGTACTCGTTTTCCGCATTCAAACGATGAATCCGCTAAAAGTGATTGATGCACTTGAAGCAGAAGGCTACCGCGTATTATGGCCAAACATTATGGGGATGCAAGCATGAGTAGCGCGTTTATTTATTCGGATGACTTTCGGGGCTATTCTTTTAGCCCTGATCATCCTTTTAACCAACTGCGCGTCACACTCACGTATGATTTATTACAAAAGGGCGGTTTTATCTCTCCTTCCCAAATCATCGCACCACGGATGGCTACAGATGAAGAGATTGCCTACGTTCATACAGAGGAATACATAAATGCGGTAAAACGTGCTGGAGAAGGTAAGTTAGAAAAATCGATTGCGATGACATATGGACTCGGAACAGAAGATACACCGATGTTTCCAAATATGCACGAAGCAAGTGCATTACTCGTTGGCGGTACGTTAACCGCTGTCGATGCTGTTCTTTCCGGGAAAGTAAAACACGCACTTAATTTAGGCGGCGGCTTACATCACGGATTCCGCGGCAAGGCATCTGGCTTTTGTATTTATAACGATAGTTCTATCGCCATGAAATATATTCAGAAGAAATACGGTTTACGTGTTTTATATATTGATACAGATGCTCATCACGGTGATGGTGTACAGTGGTCTTTTTACGACGATCCTAACGTATGCACCATTTCACTACATGAAACTGGGCGTTATTTATTCCCTGGAACTGGCGCTGTAAATGAACGCGGACAAGGAAATGGCTACAGTTATTCTTTTAACGTTCCACTCGATGCTTTTACAGAAGACGAATCGTTTTTAGATTCATATCGAACTGTCGTAAAAGAAGTTGCCGCCTACTTTAAACCGGATATTATTTTAACGCAAAATGGCGCTGACGCACATTATTACGACCCGCTTACACACCTTTGTGCAACAATGAATATTTACCGTGAAATACCGAAGCTCGCTCGCGAAATCGCTAACGAATATTGCGAAGGTCGCTGGATTGCTGTCGGCGGTGGTGGCTATGATCACTGGCGCGTCGTCCCAAGAGCTTGGGCACTCATTTGGCTCGAAATGAACAACATCCAAAACATCTCAGGTTATCTCCCTCCAGAATGGATTGACGCTTGGAAAGGACAAGCCGAAACAGAACTTCCCCTCACATGGGAAGATCCAGACAACATGTATAAACCTATCCCCCGCAAACCAGAAATTGAAGAAAAGAATGCATTAACTGTAGCGAAATCTCTTGAAATAATTCGGAATAATATGACAAAATCTTTATACTAAACGAAAAGGAGGCTCGTTTTTGAATAGCCTCCTTTTATTTATAGCTTGCTAGTATTGTCGTTTTCTGTCGGTAAGTCGATATATTTTGATAATCTCTGATATATTTCGAGTTGCGCTGATATATTTTAATAATCGCCGATATATTTTATTTCACAATTAATCGGTCCAATTTTTATGAGAAAAGGGCGTGATATTATGTGGACACAACATATAATCAACACGAAACGTGGCACATTTGAACTCTTTACAAAAGGAAATGGCGAACCACTTTGCATTACACATCACTATTCACAATTTAATGAAACTGGTGATTACTTTGCTGATATTTTCACCACTACGCATCGTGTATTCCTCATTAATTTACGAGACGCTGGTAACTCAGCAAAAGCCAATTCAGAAAAAGAATTACGTATGATTGAAACGGTTCATGATTTAGAAGCAATACGAGAAACGTTACAACTTCCAATATGGCATTTCGCCGGTCATTCAACAGGCGGTATGCTTGGACTTTTATATGCAATTACATATCCAAATTCCTTACAATCATTAGTCGTGGCCGGAGCTGCAGCAAGTAATTATACCGAAACATCATTTTGCATTTATCATCCAGCACATCCACAGTTACTATATGCAAAAACTCATCGAAAACTTAAAAAGCCCTCACCTTACAAGTGAAGAACAGAAAGAACTATCTACTGAGAGAACAAAATTATCATTGCATAAACCAGAAAACTACAACTCTTATTTTTGTAAACCAATCCAAAAAACTATGTCTACTAGCCGGATGAACGCTTTCGCCAATGAATATCCGTCATTTGATTTAAGAGAATCTTTACCTTCCATCCAAACAAAGACACTTATTATATGCGGAAGACATGATGTACAGTGCCCGATTCAATATTCTATCGAGATGCATAAGGGTATACGTAACTCTATCTTCATTCCATTTGAGGAGAGTAACCATTATCCTTTTTTAGAAGAAGCTGCTCAGTTTACTTCTACTACTCAGACATTTTATAAAGTGAAACTTTAATCAGTGGGGGGTTCTTCATCCCCCACTGATTATTAGCCCTCACCAATCGGACTTTTATGGGCAGCCCGACCCCCACCTAACTTCTTTGCTTTCGCTGAATTTTGAGGTGGGGGACTTACTGCCCATTAAAGCGGGATAAATCGTTAACTAGTACCGCTATTATTAAGGAAAGCTCACAGTCTCTATAAGACTATGAGCTTTTTTCAAAAGAAATATTTCAACTAGTAACAATTAAAAGAAGAACACACAAAATCACTAAACCTAAATCAATAAATACTGCCTTTTTATCTCCTTCTTTTAAGCTTATTATAAAACTAGAAATTATTTTTATTCCAAAAAAGACCATCATAAATAACCCACCGAAATGATCATTTGTAGGGTCTTCATCATAAAACATTTGTATTGCACCAATAATTAATAAGATAAGTAAGATATTAGTTCCAATCTTTAAAGCCTTGTTTGATTTATTATTTTTTCATGTATCTCCCAAAATGTAGCACGCCCTCTCATACTCCCCTATGTTTTATCGCTCTTTATATTTTAACATAAATTTCCTATTTTTTTCCTTTTCGTTCGAATAACATAAAAAACCTGCCAATTACTCGGCAGGTACGTTACACGTTAAAGCGATAACCAGCTCCCCACACCGTTTCAATATATTGCGGATGGGCAGGATCTCTTTCAATTTTTTCACGTAGCTTTCTAATGTGAACAACGACAGTGGCTAAATCGCCAGCTGAGTCTAGTCCCCAAATACGTTCAAATAACTGTTCTTTATTTAATACTTGGTTTGGATGTGTTACAAAGAATGTTAATAAATCAAATTCCTTCGTTGTGAACGCAATTTCTTGATTGTTTATAAAAACTTTTCTCGCTCGCTGATCAATAGAAATTCCGTGAATGTATAACGTATCGCGTTGCTTACTCACATTTCCTGATAATCTTTCATAACGAGAAATATGTGCCTTTACCCTTGCGACTAATTCACTTGGACTAAATGGTTTCGTTATATAATCATCCGCCCCTAAACCGAGTCCGCGAATTTTATCTATATCTTCCTTCTTTGCTGAAACAAGTAAAATCGGAATGTCTTTTATAGCACGTATTTGTTTACAAATTTCAAATCCATTCATTTTCGGAAGCATAATGTCCAAAATAATTAAGTCGTATTCTTCCTGAAGAGCCATTTGTAGACCTATTTCTCCTGAATGTTCTACATCGACTTGAAAATCACTAATTTCTAAATAATCTCGCTGTAATTCTGCAATACTTATTTCATCTTCTACTAGTAAAATTCTCTTCATTCTACTCACCACATTCCTGTACTTTTTTCAATGAGAAGAAAATACTTGTACCTTCTCCAAGCTTACTTTCCACCCAAATTTCTCCGCCATGTTCTTCAACAATTTGCTTCGCTATCGCTAAGCCAAGTCCACTTCCACCTGTGCTAGAATTTCGCGATTGCTCGGCACGATAAAAACGCTCAAATATATACGGTAGCGTATCAGCTTCTATACCTAACCCATTGTCCATCACTTTCACAATGACAGTATTGTTATCACTCAATACTGTTACAGTAATTTTCTTCTCTTCTTTATCCATGTTTTTCACACTATTATGAATTAAATTAGATATCACTCTATTTATCTTTTCACAATCGGCCGTTACATATAGTGGTGCTGGATGTAATTGTAAGTGAACTTCTATACCTTCCTCACTTAAATCCATCTGCATCTCTTCTAATAATTCTTGCATAAACATGTTTAATTCTATCGTTTCAAACTGAAAGGGAACTCGATTCAAATCAAGCTTCGAAAACAAAAAGAGCTCATCAATGAGTGTATCCATATGTTTTGCTTTCGTATGAATGGTCGTTAAATACTTATCCATTTTTTCTGGCGTATTTGCGACTCCATCTTTTATGCCTTCTACATATCCAATAATAGAAGTAATCGGTGTCTTTAAATCATGAGATATGTTTGAAATGAGCTCTTTTCGATTTTCTTCATACTGCGTTTGTACTTCAATCGATTCTTTTAACTTCTTCCTCATTTCCTCAAACCCTTGATTTAATTGCCCGATCTCATCATGAGATGTAACTGGAATTTGAAAATCTAAATCCCCTTCTTTAATTCTACCAGTCGCATCTTTCAATATAAATATTGGTTTTATCACACTTCTTGAGACGAAATAACTTACTAATCCAATGAGTAATATCGCTAGCAGTAAAAGCGCTCCGAATAAAATCGGAAATAATTTTTGTGTAAGATCAACAAATGAACTTTGCCTTTTTAGTACAAATATACTCCCTTCTTCATCTCCGGGAAAATAAAAATCAAATTTTACATATCGATAAAATGTATCGCCTAGTTCCGCTGTACCACGACTATTAATATTTGCTGATTCAAATTTCGGAAGAGCTTCTTTTAAAGATATACTTTCAAATATTTTTGTAGCATAAGAAATGGTTTCTCCCTTTCTTACAACTATCTTCACACCTTCTTTTTCAAGCGATGAAACGAACGATTCATCTAATAGTTGTGATTGATTTTTCTTTGCCGCCAATTTCAATTCAATATACGTATTTTCTTCTTCTGGCGTAAGCGGCTTTTGAATATAGGAACTTTTATAGAAATTTTTCACTGATTCCAAGTCTCCTGTTATGGAAAAAACAATTAAAAATCCCGCAACTAATATGAGCGTAATGGAAACGAGAATAACAGCAATATAAGAGAATAAAAATCTTGTTTTAATAGACATACCTTACATCCTCACTTTACGAAACCTTCTTTCCCATAAGCATAAAAATATATGTTCAAATACTCAAGCGATTTTATAGTAATTTTAGCGTCAGTTTATAAAAATTTAATGTTCTTATTTTACAGTTGAAATGAGGAGGTTGAAATTCCATGTTCAAAAAAACAGTAAGCATGATCTGTTGCGTAATTTTTTTGCAAGGATGCTCGCAAGAACAAGAAGTTAAAAAGGAGATGACAAACATGGAGACAGCGCTACTAGTAGCTACTGAGAAACAAGAAACGAATACTATTATATCGTTACTCAAAAAAGGGGCTAACATAAATATAAAAGACAATAAAGGACGTACTCCTCTTATGATTGCTACATACAAAAATGATGTAAAAACCGCAAAAGCGCTTATTGAAGCTGGTGCTGATGTAAACATCCAAGATGATATGAAAAATAATCCTTTTCTATACGCCGGTGCTGAAGGTTACTTAGATATTTTAAAATTAACGATTGATGCTGGCGCAGATGCATCGCTTACGAATCGTTACGGCGGAACAGCTCTTATCCCTGCCTCAGAACATGGCTATATCGATGTTATTAAGGAACTCCTTACGCGAACAACTATTGATGTTAACCATGTAAATAATCTCGGATGGACTGCTTTAATGGAAGCCATCGTACTAAGTAACGGAAACGAAACACAACAACAAGTTATTCGCCTTCTTATTGAACACGGTGCAGATGTAAATATTCCAGACAACGATGGTGTTACCCCACTAGAGCATGCTCGTGCTCATAACTTTGAAGAGATAGAGAAGATTTTGTTAGAAGGACGTAAGTAAAAAGCTAATTTTTGCCTTCCTCCCCCGCCCTATGCTACATTTAACCCGTTACTTCAATATTAATAAGGTGGGAATATACATGAACAAACCTAAAATTGGGATGATTGGACTTGGAAGTATTGCGCAAAAAGCCTACCTTCCAACACTTACAAAAGAAACAGATTGGAATTTTGTCGGGGCGTTTACACCTAACGCAGGGAAAAGAAAACAAGTTTGCCAGCAATACCGCATGCAAGACTTTCATTCTATTGAAACGTTAGCTTCGGAATGCGATGCAATCTTCGTTCATAGTTCAACTGCTACACATTATGAAATCGTTTCTGAACTTCTTAAAAAAGGAATCGACGTTTATGTTGATAAGCCGCTAGCAGCTACAGTAGAACAAGCTGAGCAACTAGTCGAGTTGAGCGAAAAGCATAACCGAAAATTAATGGTCGGATTTAATCGCAGGTTCGTTCCTATGTATGTTGCGGCAAAAGAGCAAGCTCATAATATTTCATGGGTTCGAATTGAAAAGCATCGCACAAATAAAGTTGGGCCATATACGTACGACTTTACTATGTTAGATGATTACTTACATATTGTAGATACTGCTCGTTGGTTAGCTAACGATGATCTTAACGTCGTTCATAATATGATGCAAATGAATGAAAAGAATGAACTTCTTTACGGACATCATACATATACAACGCCAAGTGGACTGTTACTTTCCACTGCGATGCATCGCCATGCTGGTACAAATTTAGAACAAATTGAACTTGTAACGACAGGGAAAATCATTCGCGTAAAAAATATGAACACATTTGAAGTTGAGCAGGATAATACAGTTTCTCAAAGCGGTTCACCATCATGGGATACGACGTTAAAGCAACGTGGTTTTGAAGATGCTGTTCATCATTTTATTGAATGTGTACAAGGCGATACAAAGCCTGTTGTAGATGGATTAGAAGGATTAAAAACGCAGCAACTATTGCAATCTCTACTGGAGAATGTAAATAAAAATTAAAACGGATACATTTTTCAGAATTTACTTTCATTCCCATTTCCTCTTTATTTCTGTCGCAAATTTCTATAGAATATGTTGATAGGAATTATAAATTTCATAATGAATCGTGGAAAGGATGGGATTAACACATGTGGAACGAGTTTAAAAAATTCGCATTCAAAGGGAATGTAATCGATTTAGCTGTCGGGGTTGTAATCGGTGCTGCATTCGGTAAAATCGTTAGTTCTTTAGTAAAAGATATTATCACACCATTACTTGGTATGGTATTAGGTGGCGTTGACTTTACAGATTTAAAAATTACATTCGGCAAATCATCTATTATGTATGGTAACTTCATCCAAACTATTTTTGATTTCTTAATTATTGCAGCGGCTATCTTTATGTTCATTAAAGTATTCAACAAACTAACATCTAAAAGAGAAGAAGAAGAAAAAGAAGAAGAACTTCCAGAACCAACAAAAGAAGAAGAACTTCTTGGCGAAATTCGCGACTTATTAAAACAACAAAACTCTTCTAAAGATAGAGCATAATTGAACGGATAAAAAGGCATGCCCCTCGGGACATGCCTTTTCTATATGCTATAACGTTTCCGAATTCATATGAATAAATAAAATAATACCAGCAACCATAAGTACCATTACACTACCTGCAAATAGTGTAATACCCATGAACATTAAGCTTGTGCTCATGTCCACTGATACACTTTCAATAAAAATAGAAATTACATACGTGATAAGGGCAATTCCTGCAAGAATACTTCCTGGAACAAATCGCTTTAAGCCATTTTGTTTTAACGTCATATATGCAAAAATAGCAGTCATACAAAGCGTAATTATCCAAAGAACGATCATCTCTTCCCCCCCTCACAAGCCTTTTCTTTCTATTATACATGACATTGCCCTATAATAGTTAAATTTGCACTTATGTGACATATAACAAGGAATCATACAATCTATAGAGAAGTCTTCCAGATAAAGTGAAACTTTAATCAGCGGGGGTTTTGTTCATCCCCCACTGATTATTAGTTGAACCAATCGGACGTTTACGGACAGTTGATCTCCCACCTAACTTCTTTGCTCCAACTGAATTTTGAGGTGGGAGTTTTACTGTCCGTTAACGCGGGATAAGCTATATACTCGGGAGGATTTCAATTGGAAGATGATATTGTAGGATATTTTAAACAAGTAGAGCGATTCGATTATATTATAATCGACTTAGACAAAAAGTTTTTTTATATCGAAGTTGTACAAATAGAAACAAATATAACTTTGCTAAAAATATCAATTAACTTATATAAAGATGAAATTATTATTGCTGGCAATGTGAAACAATACGATTCTTCTAGGTTAGAACAACTAATACAAAATTTTAAACGCACTGCACAAACATGCCTTGAACATAATTTACGAAGTCCTGAAGAACTTTTTGCATTTTGGAAAGGAAATTGACCGCTATAAAAAAATGGATATATTTCATATAAATTGATATAATTACCATATACAAATATTCTTTATAAGGGAGTGTTCATAATGATTTGGATTTCACTAATCGTATTAGCCTATTTCATCATTCTCGTCCCAATACAATATAACTATATTAAGATGATCAAGACAAAACAGAAAAAAATGAACATGTCACAAACCGAACTATACGACAACATGTCTTATGAAGAATCCCAAATACATTATCACTATCAAAGTAACGTATTTACAATACCTGCTTCGCTTGTCGCAAGTGTTATTTATAAGGTGAAACATGCAGCATAATATGTACGCTGTAAAATTATTGTTTGAATCTGTTCATTCTGGTGAGCCTAATCCTGCGAAAATGGATGAGCATTATGAAGCGAATCACGATACACTTTTTGAAGAAAGTATTATTCTTGTTAAAGCAAACAGTTTAGAAGAAGCACAAAAACTAGGTGAAAAAATCGCGATGCAATCTGAGGATACGTACGATAACATGTATGATGAGCAAGTGAAATGGACCTTTCGAAAAGTGCTGCATGTGTTTGAATTAGACGATACACCATTTGAAACTGGAAAAGAATTATACGCAAGATTTTTACACGTTAAGAAAAATGAAACGGTAGATACAGTCGTACAAAAATACTATCCCGAATACGAATAAAAGCTCACAGCGAATGCTGTGAGCTTTTTTTATACTTACTTCGTTGAATCTCTAAATTGGATACGGTGAGGTAAGATAACAGTGTGATCTTCCACTTTTTCTTTGTTCATATACTTTGTTAATAGACGCATTGCTACTGCACCGATATCATACATTGGTTGTACAACTGTTGAAAGTTGTGGACGAACCATTAATGCAAGGCGTGTATTATCGAAACCAAGTACTTCTACATCAGTTGGTACGTTTAAACCAGCGTCTTGTGCTGCATGGATTACACCTAGTGCCATTTCGTCAGAAGATACGAAGATTGCTGTTGGCTTTTCATCGCTGCCCCAAAGCTTTTCGAATGCTTCGATACCTGAATCATATGTGTAATCTCCATCGATTATAAGATTTTCATCATATGAAATACCGGCTTCTTCTAAAGCTTTTTTATAACCTTGTAACTTCTTCGCGCTTCCCGCTTTATCAATGAAAGGACCAGAGACGAAACCGATACGCTTATGTCCTTGCTCAATAAAGTGCTTCATTGCGTCGTAAGCTGCTTGTGTATAATCAATATTTACTGATGGCGTTTCATTTTGCTCATCAAATGACGCTGCTAATACGATCGGTACTGGAGACTTTTTGAATTCTTCAATATGAATGTCTGTAATATCTTCACCCATGAAAACAATTCCGTCCACTTGTTTTCCAAGCATCGTATTTAATAAATGGAACTCTTTCTCTTTGTTTTGGTCAGAGTTACTTAAAATGATGTTATATTTGTACATTGTTGCGATATCTTCAATTCCACGAGCAAGTTCTGCATAAAACGTATTTGAGATATCAGGAATAATAACACCTACTGTAGTTGTCTTCTTACTTGCTAGTCCACGTGCTACCGCATTTGGGCGGTATCCTAAACGATCAATTGCTTCTAATACTTTCTTTCTTGTTGTAGGCTTTACATTTGGGTTACCGTTCACAACGCGTGATACGGTAGCCATTGAAACGTTCGCTTCGCGCGCTACATCATAGATTGTTACGTTCATCTCTTCGCACACTCCTTCTATTTTTGTTATCTATTTTTATGTATCGGTTACTTGAATGAAAAAAAGACATCAACTCTATTTGCAGATGCCACCAATCGTCCCGAGTTCTTCCTTTTACTAATGATACGATAAAAACGCAGGCTCATACAATATTTTCCCGCAAAAGTTTCGAAAAAATTCGCTTCTTTTCTCGTATTTTCGTATTTTTTATGAAAAAAAGGGCATTTTTTGTAAAAATATAGATATTTCATACGGAGAAACCTTATTTTAAGCAGTACGATAGTAAATGAAATTTATATCGACCGCAACTCAAAATATATCAGTGGTTTTCCAAATATATCAACCACAACTCTAATTATATCAGCGATTTTTTTAATATATCGACTTATCGAAAGAAACCAACAATGATAGTCATTTGATGCGCTGGATTTGGAGATGCGTGGCGCTCTGTAGAATGCGTTATATCAAGAACGGAAGGGGTAACTATATTTCTTCCTTTATAATTGGCACAGCGGAAATATGACGCGCTCTTTCCCATCCTATATTTTCACTTTCAATAAAAAAGACAGTGTAAACACTGTCTTTTTTTATAAGAAGGAAACAAACGGTTTATCGCTGTTTTTCTCTTTTATAATAATTGCCTCGATTTTACTCTCAGACTTGATCTGCAATTGCACTTTCGCATCTTTAGGTAATTTTTCTAACATACTTTGAGCAGCCATTTGGGTAAGGGCCATTAATTCTGTTTTACCGTTATATTTAATAACAATATTCATATTTAATGCATCCATTTGATTTTTCTTATAAGAAACTTTAGCATTGACTGGGATAAAATCTGCCGGAGAAAAATCTTTCATTGCCTTAGCAAATTCAGTTATTTTTGTATTATCTTCTCCATGTGCTTGTTTAAATTCATCAGAAGGATATGAAAACGCTTGTTCATCAATCGTAATCCAATTTCCAAGGTTCGTATCATTCTTTTGAACAGTAGCACTAGCAATATACGTACCATTTTTTAAAGAACTTGTACTTTCTTGCTTAAAGATAGCAAACGTAATTGGAGATTTATTATACTTGTCATTTTTATTAATCGCTTCAGTAAGTTGCTTAGCAACTTCAGCGCCCTTAGACATTGCTTCTTCATTCGATACACTTGAAGACATCGCTAGCCCAATCACCACACCAGATAAACTTAATTCATTTGAATTCTGCTTCCCAAAATAGTCTTGTTCTATAATATTTGTCAAAACTGGCGCTTCTACTTTCGCGACTAGTTCATCAACTAATTTCTCAGGGATATACTGATTTAATTGCAGTACATGACTTTCTGTATCAAATTGCTCTTTCGCAATATTCATTAAACCATTTTCATACTCTGCTAAATCTAATTTAGAATTTGTTTTTATATTAGCTGTATTTATAACCTTTTGTTCTTTTAAAGGAATTACAGTTCTATAATAATCTTTAGAAACAGCGGTTCTCGGAATCATGCTTTTTTCTTTCGTATCCTTTTGTATAACTTCATCCTTCTTACTAATCGTATCATTACTACAAGCTCCTAGTAATAAACTTACGACCGCGAAGGATAATGCCATTTTCTTCATTACTTAAAACCTACTTTCAACAATCTATTTATTTAATTTGAACTATTAACAGTGTACCATTAAATATATTTCAACAAAAACAAAAAAAGAAGCAAGCACCTTTAGCTTGCTTCCTTTTACTTAATATTCTCTTCTAAAGCGTCTTTTTTAATGTTCCAATGAGACGTATTCCATACTACCATCCCATCTTTTATGTATAATACTTGCGGAGATTCATGTTTAATGCTGTACTGTTCTGCAACACGATTCGAAACATCTCTCGCATCTTGTACGTATAAGTAATACGCTGGTACTGCTCTTTCTTCACTACAATACGCTTGAAATTCTGTATATGCACCGTGACTAATTGGGCATGTCGTACTATGTTTAAAAAGAACATAAGGCTCATTTTTTTCTACTAATACTTCAAGCTCTTCAATTGTTTCTACTTTTGTCATATTCATCACGATTCACCTCTCATACGAAGTCTAGAGCGCTTCTCTTTCTTTTCAGCTTTTTTCTCAAGTCTTTCTAATTTACGCTCTTCTTTTTCAACCTTTTTCTCTTGTCTTGTCGCACGATAATGATTGTATACTTCAATTGCTGCGCTGCTCCACTGTACAACTTGCGCTACTTTATCTGCATTGTTTTCAATTTCGTCTGTAACAGATTCTGATACATTACGAAGTTTCGTATTTAAAGAATGGATTGTCGTTCCAATTCCATCTACACCCGATACTACTTTGTTTAATGATTGTGACTTCTGTTGAATGTCATCAGCTAACGCATTTGTTTTATGTAATAATTGCTCCGTCTCTACACTAATCCCTTGCATTTGCTTTTCTAAACCTTCTAACGTGCTCGCAACGTTTTCTAACGTCTTTTGAACCGATAACAACGTTCTGCATACATACACTACTAATACAGCGAAAGCAACCGCGATAATAGCCGCACTTACATATAAAAGAACTTGCATTTCATCACTTCCTTTATCTTTTTCATACTTTCTCCTATTATACAATCATTTTCCGTTTCGTTCTAATCCTTATCTTTTCATTAGAATTTTCATACTTATTCGTTAACTTTAACATAAATGATTCAACAAATTCCACTAAGTAGGTTACAATAGGAGAGGATACATAATTAGTAGGGAGGCTTTACATATGAAAGATCCACGCATTGAAAAGTTAGCATACAATTTAATTAACTACTCTATTCGCTTACAAAAAGGCGAAAAAGTATTAATTGAAAACTTTGGCTTACAAAAAGAACTTGTAACTGCACTTGTAAAAGAAGCATATGCAGCTGGTGGTTTCCCATTCGTTTCTTTAAAAGATCATCAAGTAGATCGCTCTTTATTAATGGGTGCTACTGAAGAACACTTCGAACAAATCGCTGCATATGAAGCAAGCGTAATGAAAGATATGGACGCTTATATCGGTCTTCGCTCTGGCGATAACATTAACGAACAAGCTGACGTACCAAGTGAAAGAATGCAAATTCACGGTCAAACAGTTGGTAAGAAAGTTCATAGAGACATCCGCGTTCCGAAAACGCGCTGGGTTGTTCTTCGCTACCCAAACGCTTCTATGGCGCAGCTTGCTAAAATGAGCACAGAAGCTTTCGAAGACTTCTACTTCGAAGTTTGTAACTTAGACTACGGTAAAATGGATAAGGCAATGGATAGCCTTGTTACATTAATGAATAAAACAGATAAAGTTCGTTTAACTGGTCCTGGAACTGACTTAACATTCTCTATTAAAGACATTCCAGCTATTAAATGCTCAGGTCATTTAAATATTCCAGACGGTGAAGTATACTCTGCACCAGTTCGCGATTCTGTTAACGGTACAGTTTCTTACAATACACCATCTCCTTACAACGGTTATACATTTGAAAATGTACAACTTAAGTTTGAGAATGGCCAAATCGTTGAAGCAACTGCAAACGATACAGAGCGCATTAACAAAATCTTCGATACAGACGAAGGCGCACGCTACGTTGGTGAGTTCGCAATCGGCGTAAACCCATACATCTTACATCCAATGGGAGACATCCTATTCGATGAAAAAATCGATGGCAGCTTCCACTTCACTCCTGGACAAGCTTACGACGATGCATGGAACGGCAACAACTCGAATATTCACTGGGATTTAGTATGCATCCAGCGCCCGGAATACGGCGGCGGCGAAATTTACTTCGACGACGTACTAATCCGTAAAGATGGACGCTTCGTTGTATCTGAACTAGAAGCTTTAAACCCAGAGAACTTAAAATAATAAAAAAAACGCTCGGAATTTTCTCCGAGCGTTTTTTTAATACTTTAATAAGTCTTTCGCCACATCTTCTGGCACTTTAAAACTCATCTTCTTATTTTTCATTTCAACTTCGACATAAGGGACATCTTTATATACTGTCATTGTACCAATTTCATGTAACTCTTTTTTATCTTTACTCGACTCTGATAATTTTGGTGTATCTTCTTGATACATTTTAAATGTTTTCCCTTGCGGAGTATCTAAAGGAGCCGATTGCATTTCCCACTTATCCATTTTCATGACTTCAAACAGCTTTTCAATTTCTTTCTTATCGGTAATTACTTTTTTATCACTTGAATCTGTAAGTGATTCAATCTCAACCTTTTGTGCCTTTTCAAAGTTCATATCAGTCTTTTCCTTCTTCGCACTACACCCTATTAAAAGAACGGATGCGGTTAGCAGAAGGAAAAATAACGTAAGGACTTTTTTCATTTCTAATCCTCCTGTACTATATAGAACTACTTTTCTCGCTTTTTGTTTGCTGAAAGTGAAAATAATATAAAAGCGCCACTGCGATAGTACCTATTAATATCGGTTCATATAAGGGCAGATCCCATTTCATATATACTCTAGTACAAATAGCAAACACAAGCAAAATTTCCAAACAAAACAAAGGTTTTACATACTTCATTTCTTACCTACCATTTCTATTTTCACATGTGGATTTTCTTTCTCGATAAGCGCCAAGAATTCATTCATATGTTGCGGCATCGCAATCATATGTACTTTATATGCATTCGTCGTAATTTCAAGGGATTTCCCAACTTGACGAATGATCCTTATCTCTTTCAATACAACATCATCATTTAAAATGCCGTACTTCAATACACCATTTTCTACTTTATGCTTTTTAATAAATACTTCCCAAACGAGTGGGACATTTACAAGGAAGCATAAACCCATTCCAATTAACGCTGACATCCACTGCTCTTTATTTGCGAAAAGCATGACAAGTGGATATACGAACATAAAAACTAACGTGAGACAAACGAAAATTACTACCGACTTACTTCTTTGAATCGGAATGTTCATACACGCACCCCCTACCCTAAATTATACCATTTTCTTCCGTTTCAGTTCATAAAAAAAGGCCATTTCTACATGACCTTCTTAAACAATATATCTTTGAACTACCCCCACTTAACACTCTAACGAGCTGTTTGAAGTGGGGGATTCCTACGAACACCAAGGTATCCCTCGGTTTTATGAGTAGGCAATCCCCGTAATCCCTACGGTTAGGAGCCTTATGGCCTCTTTTCTCAGATTTTCCGCTGCGTTCACATCTCTATCATGATACATACCACAAGAAGGACACTTCCATTCACGCAGGTTCAGGCTTTTCACATCTTTATTTTTGTAGTCGCAATGCGAACAAGTTTGGGAACTAGCGAATGTTTTCGACACCACAATCACTTGTTTCCCATACCAGCATGCCTTATACAACAACATCGCTTTGAATTGTGACCATGATACTTCTTGAATCGCTTTCGCTAGTTTGTGATTCTGTAACATATTCGATACTTGCAAATCTTCTATCCCAATCACATCGTGGTTTTTGATGATCCTTGTAGAGAGTTTTTGCAAGTAATCCGTTCTTGCATTTTTGATTCGTTCATGAATACGAGCGACTTTCATTCGCTGTTTATGCCAGTTCGCTCCGCCTTTTGTACGTCTAGATAGAATACGCTGGGCATGAGCGAGGTTCTTTTCTAATACCCGAGACCATTTTGGATTATCGAATACCTCACCTGTTGAAAGAATAGCAAAGTTTTTCACACCAACATCTATACCAACAGCAGAATCGGTCTTCGGCAATTCTTGTACTTCTGCTTCAGCAAGAATCGAGACAAAATATTTCCCACTTGGATTCCTTCTGACAGTAGCACTCAAAATTCGTCCTTCTACCTCACGACTTTTGACAAATTTGACAAGACCAAGTTTCGGTAACTTCAATTTATTATCTATAATCGCAATGTTTCCATTTGTATGTTTCGTTGTATAGGATTGGACTTTATTGTTTTTCGATTTAAACCGAGGTGCTTTGTTTTGTTTTTTGAAGGACCTTGCATACGAGTCAGCGAGGTTGTGAAGAGAAGATTGAAGAGCGATACTGTCCACTTCTTTTAGCCATACAAATTCTTTTTTGAGAGTAGGCAATTGCGAAGAACAAGTGCCATAGGATAACCCTTTTCCTGTTTCTTTATATCTATCATTCCACTTTTCCAAAAAGTAGTTAAATACAAATCGTGAACAACCAATTGTTTTCGTAATAGCTATTTTTGTTCTACACTAGGATAGATCCGAAACTGATACGCTTTATGGATAAGCACCGCTTTTCACCTCACTTCCTTTTTTTATTTGTTTACAATCTTTTTCATGATATACACGGGAACGATATCATGATATAACCAAAAAATACTGATCACGTATCATTTCTTCTTTTTTTGTCGAAAGTCCTCTGTCCCTTTCAAAAAAAAATACAAATGAAAGAACTTTTACAATGAAACCATTTCGTAGATGTAAAAATGCCTCTGAGCTATAACATTTTCTTTCCATAGGAACGAACTGATTACGATACCGGTACCTTATACTGATTCTTCACCAAGAAAAACCTTTAGGCTTTTACCTAACCGTCATTCAGCTCCCACCTACTCATTGGAACATGTCCTACCCATTCCTAGAGGTGGGAGTTTTCTGTCGGGAAATGATAAAATTTCTTATCCACCTGCAACACTGGAAAACTTTTTGGTAACTCGTCTATACTCACACTTTGAAAATTATTCTTTTCATAAAAGCGATGCGCTGCTAAAAATTTCACTGTCGTTCCTAAGTAAATATCTTTCAGCTTTTTATTCTCAGCCCACGAAATTGCTGTTTGGAGCAACTTATGTGATGCGCCCCATTCTTTTCCGCGAAATTCTTTTTTTACGAACATTTTCCTTAGCGCTACTTGATCGTTCCCAATATCTAATAAAGCTACTGTTCCAACTACTTTCCCATCATAAGTTGCAACCCAAAAGTTTCCATAATCCCTTTGATAGAACGTTTCTATTTCAAGTAGGTCTGGCTGTTCTTCTTTCGTAATAGGAACATTGTACTCTTTTTGCTGAATATGAACGATAAGATCTACTACTTCATCTTGAAACGTACTTTCATACGGAATAATGCGTATCTTCTCGTTCATCGAATCTCCTTCCATTCAGAAGCTAGTAAACTATATACAGCGATATCATGGAAATGATCGTATAACCATTCATCATCTCTTAAAATACCATCTAACTTAAAACCTAAACGCTCTGGAATAGCGCGGCTTTTCACATTTTCAACACCGCATCTAATTTCCATTTTATTTAATTTTAAATTCTCAAATGCATAGTGAAGTACAGCCTTCACGCTACGCGTCATAATGCCTTTCCCGCCAGCATCTTCTGCAAGATAATATCCGAGACTCGCCGCTTTCTTCCCCCAACTTACCGGATGAATGCCTACCATCCCAACGAGCTTTCCTTTATAACGTATGCCACTTTCAAAACCGTCTCCCTCTGCAAACTTCTTTAACCACATCGGACAAATCTCATCATACGCACCAGCAGATTTCATCCCATCCACCCAAGGAAGCCATCTTCGTAAATGACTACGGTTTTGGTTTATTAATTGATATAGTTCCTCTTTATGATGCTTCTCTAATAACTGTAATTCGATTTCATCGTCTACTCGAAGTGTGAACATGTTTTATAGCCCCTTTTAGTTTTCTTATTATTCTAACACTTACAGATGTAAATTGTTAAATATTCACACTTTCTTTTAAATTTTATATATGAACAACCACTATATATGATTGATATCTAGATATGAATCATATATAGTTAAAGTATGGAAAAAAATGATAATTTTATAATTCAATTACGTAAAGGTGTTTTTGATCTCGCTATTTTGTCTTTAATAAGCAAACAACCTATGTACGGATATGAAATTACAAGTGCATTACAAGATATCCCTGTGTTTCATATCCCAAATGGTTCGATTTACCCTATATTAAATCGAATTACGAAAAACAATTGGGCTGTTTCCTATTGGGAAGAGTCCGGTGATGGCCCAAAAAGAAAATACTATCGCATTACAGACGAAGGGAGAGAAATTTTAAATAGTCGCTTACATGATTATGATGCAGTGTATCATGCTCTAATGTTACTAGCTAAAGGAGAGGATAAAAAATGAACAAAGAACAATTCTTTTCAAATGAACTCATTACTTCTTTCTTACACGATCTTCATAAAGGTTTAATGAACTTACCTGCGTCAGCAAGAGAACAACATGTGCTAGAGATCAAATCGGATTTATATGAAAATGCATTAAGTAAAGAAAGCGAAGGGATACCATTAGAAATCATCCCTTCACAAGTGATTGAAGAATTTCTTCCTCCAAAAGAATTAGCAAAGGAAATTGCAGGAGAATATACAGATGTTATTCAAGATGCACAGCAATCTACAAATACATTTATTAAATATTATTCCGGCCTCTCTATCGGTCCACTCGGCGCTTTATCAGTGCCTATTGTACTCGGTTTTATAAATTTTTCTACTAATTTACCATTTTTACTAGCCTTTATTGCAAGCAATATTTGGCTTATCTTTAGAGAAAACCATTGGAATATGGATTTATTAAAATACTTTAAAACAATTATTTTCATCAGTTCAAGACTGCTAATTGCTCTCCCATTCAGCTTTTTTGCGATTCGAATTATGATAACAAAACAATTCGATATGTTTTCATTCTATTATTTAATCGGATACGTACTTTTTAGTTCACTATATATCTTCTTATTAAAACAACTATACAAAAAGAATGAACAATATCAACATATCAACGCTTTTTAAAATATATTGAACACAACAAAAAAGACGCACAGCCTCAGCTATGCGTCTTTTCTATTATTTCTCTGCAACTTGAACTTCTTTTACGTAAGCTGCTTCGAATTTTTGGATGTCACCTGCGCCCATGAAAATTAGAACGCCGTTTTTATGTTTCTTTAATACATCCGTTGTTGTATCTGTAATTAGTTCTGCACCGTCAATACGCTTTTGCAGATCTTCGATTGTTAATTCACCTTTGTTTTCGCGTGCTGATCCGAAAATATCACATAAGTATACTTGGTCAGCTTTGCTTAAGCTTTCAGCGAACTCATCTAAGAACTTTTCTGTACGTGAGAATGTATGCGGCTGGAATACAGCGACAACTTCACGCTCTGGATGTTTTTGACGAGCTGCTTCAATCGTTGCATTAATTTCTGTCGGATGGTGTGCGTAGTCATCGATAATAACTTGCTCTCCCATTGGCTTTTCATTAAAGCGACGTTTTACGCCTTCAAAAGTTGTTAGCTGATGCTTAACTGCTTCTACATCAACGTTTTCATAATGGCAAAGCGCGATTACTGCTAATGCATTTAATACGCTGTGATTGCCGTATCCTGTAATTTTGAACGTGTCATAGTACGTATTACGAACGAATACATCGAAAATAGTACCATCTGTTCTCTTTTGAATGTTACGTGCTTGGAAATCATTATCTTCTCCAAATCCATAGAAAATAACAGGTACTTTCGCTTGAATTTTTTGAAGTTCTTCATCATCTCCACATGCAATAATGCCCTTTTTCACTTGCAATGCCATCTCTTGGAATGCATTGAATACATCATTGATATCTGAGAAATAATCTGGATGATCAAAATCAATGTTTGTCATAATCGCATAGTCTGGATTGTAAGACAAGAAATGACGACGATACTCACAAGCTTCAAATACAAAATACTTACTATTTTCTACCCCATGCCCTGTTCCATCTCCAATAAGGTAAGATGTAGGGTGTGCACCTTGCATTACATGGGCTAACAAACCAGTTGTTGATGTTTTTCCATGTGCACCAGTTACAGCAACACTTGTGTATTGGTTCATAAGGTCACCTAAGAAGTGATGGTAACGATGTACTGGGATGTTTAATTCTTTTGCTGCTACGATTTCTTCATGCGTATCAGGAAATGCATTTCCTGCAATAATCACTTGTCCTTCTTTTACATTATTTTTATCAAAAGGAAGGATCGAGATATTACGCTTTTCCAACGCTGTTTGTGTAAAGAAACGCTTTTCATAATCAGACCCTTGAACAGTATGCTTCATGTCATGAAGAATTTGAGCTAATGAACTCATTCCTGTTCCTTTAATTCCTACAAAATGGTAAACTGTCATCTTAAAGAACCTCCAACATTTCGAACTAATACAACGGCCTATCTATAAGACAGTATATGAATCTTTTCTTATTTTGGTAATCATCATACATTTTTGATGTAGTGAAGTTATTCTTCCCTTCACTTATCAGGATAAACTCGTACGTACTTCTTTTTTATGTCCATAACAAATCCATTATAGCAAAAAAGAAGCCGCTATACTATGATAACAGAAAAACTGATAGGGTCAATCACCTATCAGTTTTTCTCTCTTTTACATATCTTCTCTTTTTTCTAATTGAACACGCTCTAAACGTGGGTTTGGACGATATTTACGACCAGCTTTCGCTTCTGGTTTTCCATTTAATTCTACGTTATCACCAGTAAAGCCAATATTCATTTTTAATAAGCTACTTCCTACTCCGTATATATCAACAGGTACGTTTTGAGCTTCAAATTCACGAATACGCTTCTCATCAAATCCACCAGTTACAACGATGTCTACATGCTGGAATCCTTCTTCATCAAGTGCTTTACGAAGTGCGAATACAAGTGATGGGTTTACACCACGTGGATCAAATGTTCCAAGTACTTCTGGGTGGCGAATGAAGTATTGATCAATCATCGTACGCGACGTATCTACACGTACACCTTTTAATGTTGATCCAAATTCACGCGCTACGCGAAGTGCATCTGTAATGACATCATTGTTGTAATCAATTAATACAACTAATTCATCTTCTGGGAATTTCTTATGATATGCTTTTGCCGCTTCCACAACATCACCATTAAACATTTGAATTAATGCGTGAGGCATTGTCCCCATACCACTTCTGCCCCACCATTCATTCATCGCATGCGTCGCTTGTGCGCTCATACCTCCGATGTATGCTGCATAACCGTCACCAGCTTGTTGTGTATAATGATCGTCACGGTCTCCCATGAAAATAACTGGTTTTTCTTTATCTACGCTACGCGCAGCTTGGACAACGTTATATACGTTTGTCGCAACTGATGTACGACGAGCTAAAATCCCATCAATAACACCTTCTAAAAATCCGAAATTTTCATAAGGCCCATGAATTGTTAACACTGTTTCAAACGGACTAATATTATCGCCATCTTTTAAAGAGTTAATTTCAAGTTCCTCAGGATTTTTAGCGAATGTTTGTAGCAATGCAATTACTTCATCTGTTCCGCAAAGAACTGCATTTTCCTTTTGGAAAAATTGCATCGTTACAACACTTTTCGGGCGAAATTCTTCAATGATTTCTCTAGTCTTTAAAAAGTAAACGGCAGAGAACCAACCTTCTCCAACACGTTCGTCAAATTTAAATGTTCTATTTGTTAGTCTATTTATTTCACCTTTTAATTTTAATTCAATTTCTTTCATGTCGCTTTACTCCCTACTTTACTATCCAACATTTTCTCTTAGTATACAGCAAAACCGTTTACTATACATTTGTTTCCTGCATAGCAGCGAATTCATCCTCAGAAATAAGGACATCTCTTGGCTTCGTTCCTCTTGCTTCAGAAATAATTCCTTGCGATTCCATCTCTTCAATGAGACGTGCCGCGCGATTATAACCGATGCGGAATTTTCGCTGTACAGAAGATGTGGACGCTCCCCCTTGTTCTACAACAAATTGACATGCTTCAAAGAACAATTCATCTTCCGACTCAGCCTGTTCTGTTTTCGCTAATAAATCCTCTTGCTTAAATAAGTAATTCGGTTTCATTTGCTTTTTCACATGATCAACTGTCTTTTCAATCTCATCATCCGATACATATACACCTTGTACACGAACAGGCTTAGATGTACCGTTCCCTAAGAATAACATATCACCACGGCCAAGTAATTTCTCCGCGCCACCAATATCGATAATCGTACGCGAATCAACTTGAGATGATACAGTAAACGCAATACGCGTTGGAATGTTTGACTTAATTAAACCTGTAATAACATCTACAGACGGACGCTGCGTCGCTACTAATAAATGAATACCACAAGCACGTGCTTTTTGCGCAATACGACAAATCGCTTCCTCAACATCACCAGGTGCTACCATCATTAAGTCAGCTAACTCGTCAATGACAATAACGATATAAGGTAATGTCTCTCCCGGAATTTCTCGCCCACTTACAATCGTATTGTAACGAGTTAAATCACGAGCCCCTGCATGCGCAAACAATTCATAACGGCGCTCCATTTCTTCAACTGCCCACTTTAATGCAGCTGTCGCTGCTTTTACATCTGTAATAACAGGTGCTACAAGATGTGGAACAGAATTGTATGGTGCAAGCTCAACCATCTTCGGATCGATTAACATTAACTTCACTTCATGCGGTTTCGCTTTATATAAAATGCTCGTTAAAATTGCGTTAATACACACACTTTTACCAGAACCCGTTGCACCTGCAATAAGTCCATGTGGCATTTTTCGAATATCCGTTACAATTGGATCGCCTGAAATATCAAGTCCTAGCGCAACTGTAAGCGGTGATTCGCTCTTTGTAAACACAGGACTTCTTAAAATTTCACGAAGAAATACTGGCTTACTTTCTTTATTTGGAACTTCGATTCCAATTGCACTCTTCCCTGGAATCGGTGCTTCAATACGAATATCTTTCGCCGCTAAACTCAGTTTAATATCATCACTTAAGTTTGTAATTTTATTTACTTTCACACCTGGGTCTGGCTGTACTTCAAAACGAGTTACTGCTGGACCTTGCGATACGTTAATAACATGTGCGCCAACATGAAAATTATTAAACGTTGTATCTAATAATTCCTTCTGCTCATCCAACCATTCCGTATTATCCAACGCCGATTGCTGCGGAATCGATAGCAATGTTAATGGCGGAATTGCATATGTCGGTGGTGTTTGCAATACATTTCGCATATCGTTCTCTCTTTGATTTACAACATATGCTTTCTCTTGTACTTCCGTACTTGAAATTGGCTTTTGTACTTGCTCTTCCACTACTTGTTGCACTGGTTGCTCTTCCACTTGTGGTTCTACTACCTCTTGTTGCACTAGCGTTTCTTCCACTCGTGATTCTACCACTACTTGCTGCATTGGTTTTTCTTCCACTTGTGGTTCTACCACTACTTGCTGCATTGGTTTTTCTTCCACTTGTGGTTCTACCACCACTTGTTGTGCTGGTGTTTCTTCCACTTGTGATTCTACCACCACTTGTTGCACTGGTTTTTCTACCACTACTTGCTGCATTGGCCTTTCTTCCACTTGTGGTTCCACTACCACTTGCTGCACTGGTTTTTCTTCTACTTGTTGTACAGGCTTATTCTCTACCCGTTCACTCATAGAAGATTGCATTGCATTCGTTCTAGCCGCATGTCTTTCCATTAATCGCGTTCTGTCTTGTTTCAACATAACAACATTAAATGGTACATGACGCTTCTTCTCACGTTTTGGTTCTTCTTTTTGGACAACTGGTTGCTCTACTGCGACCGCTGCTTCTTCTATAACTTGTTGTTCTTCTGCAATTGGTGCTTCTTCTACAACTGGCTGTTCTTCTGCAATCGGTGCTTCTTCTACAACTGGCTGTTCTTCTGCAATCGGTGCTTCTTCTACAGCTTGTTGTTCTTCTGCAATCGGTGCTTCTTCTACAACTTGTTGTTCTTCTGCAATCGGTGCTTCTTCTACAACTTGTTGTTCTTCTGCAATCGGTGCTTCTTCTACAACTGGCTGTTCTTCTGCAATCGGTGCTTCTTCTACAACTGGCTGTTCTTCTGCAATCGGTGCTTCTTCTACAACTGGCTGTTCTTCCGCAATTAAAACATCCGCAAAGCTTTGAACATCTTTCTTCGTTTGTTCATCAGCCTCAGCAACATGTATGAATTCATTCTTTTGTGCAATTGCTTCATCTAACAATATTTCTTGCTGCGTTTCCTCAAGTTCTACAGGTTGCGCTTCTTCTCGCTCTTCTGTTTCCGCAATTACTTCCACTTCTTCTAACTCTTCCGTTTCCGCAATTACTTCCACTTCTTCTAACTCTTCCGTTTCCGCAATTACTTCCACTTCTTCTGACTCTTCTGCTTCCGCAATTACTTCCACTTCTTCTGGTTCTTCCGCTTCTGCAACTACTTCCACTTCTTCTTGCTCTTCTGCTTCCGCAATTACTTCCACTTCTTCTGATTCTTCTGCTTCTGCAATTACTTCCACTTCTTCTGACTCTTCTGCTTCTGCAATTACTTCCACTTCTTCTGACTCTTCTGCTTCTGCAATTACTTCCACTTCTTCTGGCGCTTCTGCTTCTGCAATTACTTCCACTTCTTCTGACTCTTCTGCTTCTGCAATTACTTCTACTTCTTCTGGCGCTTCTGTTTCTGCAATTACTTCCACTTCTTCTGGCACTTCCGTTTCTGCAATTACTTCCACTTCTTCTGGCGCTTCTGCTTCTGCAATTACTTCCACTTCTTCTGGTATTTCCACAATGATTGTTTCTTCAAGTTTCTCTTCTGCTTTAACAATCACTGATTCTTCTGGAGCTTGCTTTTCTACTTCAATAGTAGGTTGTTCTATTTCTGTATTACGTTTAGTTTCATCTAATAATATTGTATCCTCGTGCTCTACTTTAGAATCTACTAATTCTGCTTGTAAAGTGTTTTTGGCCACTACATCACTTTCTTGCTGAAGTAATTCAGCCGCTGGAACTTCCTGCGGTGCACTAATTTCTTGAACCACTTCTTTTTCTTCTACTATAGGTTCTTGGCGCTCAATTTCATAACCGTTTTTCTCTAGCCATTGATCGACAACTGACTTTTCTTCCTTTTTATTTTGTTGATCTCGCTGATCAACGCCTTCATGACTGGAAGAATTCGTTGCTTGTCCTTCTGAGAAATCAGATAATGCATACCCTTTTTTCTCTAACCATGCATCAACGACTGATTTGCCCTCTACAGATATTTCAAGGTCTTCTCTTTCCTTTTCTTCCTCCTGCTTTTCTACCTTTTTCTCTACTGAAGGACGATTATATCCATAAATTGGCGAAATCATTTCTGTTGGACGAAATGGTCTACGGTTACTTTCTTGCGTAGGTACAGATGCTTTCTTTACGACAGGCTCTCGCTCCGGTTCATATTGCATTTCCGGCTCTTCATATGTAGAAACTACCTTCTCCACATACTGTCGTCTACTTCTTTCCACTTTGATTCCTCTTTGAGTAGGCTGATTTTCATATGTTACAGCTTGAACAGGTTGTTCTTCAAAATGCCCTGTTTCTATAACATCCTCTTCATCGAACCCATTATCCGGTACTAATGGAAAACGGCATTTACCTGCATTCCTACTTGCCATTTGTGCTTCTCTTGCTTCAGTGTAGTGGTTTACGCGAGGAATTTTCGGCTGACTTTCAACTTGCTTTAACACTTCTTTATTCATCGCTGTTTGTTCTTCCTCTTTGTTAAACAGCTTTTTCATCCAATCTAACATGTTTACCACTCTTTCTACTAAATAGTAACATCCTTTATTGTATCAGCATTCGGCAAAAAGTGCAGGTAAAATTAAGCATGTCATATTTATCCATAACATTCTAATTTACGAGTATTTTCATACAGAAAAACGCACCCTTACATATAAGACTGCGTTTAAGCTTTACTCTTCCGATATTCCTCTACACTATCTGTTACACTTTGCAATAAAGAATTTACATACTGCGAGTCAGATAATTTTTTATCTTCTTCAGGATTTGACATAAACCCAAGTTCTAATAGTACACCAGGTACTTTGGACCAATTAAATCCAGAAAGATCATCCCTGAATTTAATTCCATTCACTTTCACTTGCTGATTCTCTCTCATTTTATTTACAATCGTTTGAGAGATTTGAAGACTTTCAGCATAAATCTCTTTCGTATACGGACTTCCTTCTGCCGGCGTTAATACAGCAAATCCACTTTGATTCGGATTTTCAGAACCATCTGCATGAAGACGTAAAAACAAGTTTGCCTTATGATCATTCGCAAATGTCGCGCGTTCTTTATTACTTATATCCACATCTTGTGACGTTCTCGTCATTAATACTTGTATTCCCTTTGCTTCTAACTTTTCTTTTAATACGAAAGCCATTTCTAATACGAGAACAGCCTCTCTTTTTTTCGTCACAACACCAGTTGTACCATCTGTTACTTTATATTTTTGCGTCGCTGCTCCTGGCCCAATCGGCTCTAAATTTAAATTCGCTTTTTGTTGATGCCCCGGATCAATAACAACGAGAAACTTCCCTTGTTTTTCATTACTCTCTACTTTTTGTTCATTATTTTGCAGTGGTTGCTCAGCTGGCTGCACTGGCGTAGCTTCCTCTTTCTTTTCCTCGGTAGGTACTTCCTCCTGCTTATGCCCCACTTGCTCAGTTGTTTGAACTGCTTGCGATTCTTCTTTCTTTTCTTGTTCTTCTTGCTGCTTTTCTACCGGTGCGTCTTCCTTGCTATCTTTGTTTTTTTCCTGCATAGAAGATGTTACTTCTTGTTTCGGCTCTTCTTGCGAACAACCGCCCATATATATGCCAATGAATGCAATCATGCTCATTATTTTTATATACTTCATATTTTTCTCCCATCACTTTGCACCGGTCTCAAAGTTTTTCTTATAATTGTTTTATAATCTCATCCATATTTCCAATGTGAACAGGTTGCCACGTCTCTGTACCACGCTCTGCAGTATAAACTAAATACGTATCATCAGACACATTTACGAAAACTGGATCCCCCATATCTGTTTCGTATCCGATAACAATCCATTCCTCTTTCCATTTTCCATGTTCTTCACTTATTAATGAATTTTTATATTTATCATATCGATAACCGGTTTGTCCTTTTTCTAATTCATTTTCACTAAACAAATATATTTCATAGGAACCTAACTCGATATCTTGTTGTTTTGAAGTTTCAATTCGTTTCAGAAGTTCTGCGATTTTTAGTTGTTGTTTCATACGTCTATCTCCTTCTATTTTTCTAAATTTTAACTAGTTTGTTTATAAAATACAATATTGATTTTAAGAAAAAAGGTGACATCCTTATGAATATGAACGATTTTCTACATATATCTATTACAACTCACAATATATTAACAATTCAATAGAAAAGAGAGGCTGTCCAAAAGGACAACCTCTCTTTTTTACATCAATTAAAATTTAAACTCTTGTCCAACTTCAAAGCTATCTTCTAATACAAGAATACCTTTTTCTTGTGGAGCATCTGGAAGCTCTAATTCACGTGCTGAGCAAATCATTCCTGAAGAAGGAACTCCGCGAAGTTCCGCTGGTTTAATTAACATACCGCTTGGCATTACAGCGCCGATTTTTGCAACGACAACTTTTTGTCCTGCATCAACGTTCGGTGCGCCACATACGATTTGTAATGTTTCTGTACCGATTTCTACTTTACAAATGTTTAACTTATCAGCATTTGGATGCTTCTCTTTTTCAGCTACATAGCCTACAACAAATTTCGGAGAAAGATCTGCTTCTACTGTTTCTTCAAAGCCGTTCTTCGCTAAAATTCCGTTGATTTGTTCTACAAGCTCTTTAGTTAACGTTAAGTTACCTGTTTCTTTTACTTCTAAGTAAGAAGATGCATGAAAGATGTTGAATCCTGCTGTTTCGTTGCTTTCACGATCGTATACACGTGCAACATCTCCTTTGCGATCAAAAGTACGGTTCTCTAAAGTAATATCTTGTAAGGCAACAATTAGAGTGTCACCAATTCCTTCAAGGTTGTAAAAAACGTTCACTTCGTTCATCCTTTCTCTTTTCCATCTGTCTTCTTCCGATTTTTCGCTAAAATAAAGATTGGTTCAAAGTCCCCATCTTCATATACGAATGAAAGTGATGTAATCGGAACATGCCCTTCGGCAAAAAATTTCATTGTCATTTGTGCAATAATATCATAACCGATTTCGTTGACGATATCAGCAATAATTAATACATCTTGGTGAGGAACAGCAACAACCATATCACCAGAAATTTTTTCCCGCATCGATTGTAGTAACGATTCGTTTAAAATACGCGTCGCATCATACCCATCATTTGTGTTTAAAAAGTAGAATGTATTCCCTGCTACTGTGTCTTGTTTAAATTCATAACCTAATGAGCGAGCGTTGAATAATGCCATTTCACGCACTTGTTGCTCTGTCAGTCCTAATTTTTGTAATAAACGTTCATCAATTAATCGATACGTTTTATTCGAATCTAACGCGTAGTAAATACGTGTTTCCGCCGTATGATCCGTCATAATAAACGGATTTCCTTCTTCTGCTTGTTTCGGGAAAGAAGTAGAGCGAATAACAGGTAAAATTTTCGCCGTGCTATTTTCTTCTTTATGCATCGCAATTAACGCTTCTTGTACGTAATAAGCAACCTCTTCAATTGCTTTTTCTTTATTCACTTCCCATTTTGCCACAACTCCTGGAAGCGATACGTTAATACCTTTTTTCGAGTCTTTTTGCTCTATACGTAGAACTTCTTTCTCGCTATCATACTGAAAGTCCCATTCCGGGCGAGATAATTTCTTCATTAACTCGTCTTTCATCTTTTTACTTGTCATCTTCATCTCTTTTTCCTCCCTTCCAAAAAAATAACCTCCCCCGCGAAGGTAGAGGTTGTTTTACAATTCAATTGGCAAATTGCCTTATTTTAAACCTTCAATAAACTCTTCGATTTGTTCTTGTGTTTTACGGTCTTTGTTTACATAGCGACCTGTTTCTTCACCTTTATTGTACGCTACAAAGCTCGGAATGCCAAATACGTCTAATTTTACGCATAGATCAATAAACTCATCACGATCTACATAGTAAAATGAGAAATCACTATATTTCTCTTCTACTTCTGGCATAAATGGATCTACAAAACGGCAGTCAGGGCACCATTCTGCTGAGAACATAAAGACTACATTCTCTTCATTTTTCAATTGTTGGAATTGCTCCATGCTTTCTAATGATTTCATCTATATTTCCTCCTCTAACGAGTGCATTTTTTCATGTTATAATCTTTCTTTTATACTACCATACATCGCGCATGGTGCAAGGTTTATGCTTGCTTTTCGTCATACTTATATTGCCCAACAAGTAACTTAACAACGTGTACAAATAATTCCGTACGGTCGACATAATCATCTGTAAAAATACCGATTGCACCTTCGTGACTACGAATATCTTTTCTCTGCACAAACTCTTCCATCACTTCACTTAACTCTTTGCCATCTTCAAGAGGTGCTAAAAAATCATCCGGTAACTTAATACGCGCCCCGCCGGCAACGAATGTTTTACCGTCACTTGTTGCTAGCGCGCCCCAGTTACACATAAATAAACCGTGCTCCGTTTTCATTACGCCGCCTTCTAGCCCAATACCAATTTGAGCTTCTCCTTCTTGCAGCGCTCGCTTCGCTCTATTAACCGCTCCTTGCATCGTCTCTTCATCTGAAAATGGCTGGTTCGCTACTCCTGAAGGAACAGAAAGAGATGTAATTATAGCATCATTCCAAACCTTCTCCACAGCTCCAACTTTCGTTTTATTCTTCGATCCAACTACTACTTTCATTTCATTCACCTCTATATACATTCATCATTTCGCCCTACTTAAATTAAACATCAATCACTACCATACATCACCGGCGCATCTATCCAATCTAAAAAAGAAGGTGGATTTCCTCACCATTGCCGACCTCGAACACAAAACAGCCTTCCTACCCAGTGTCTTAATACACCATTCGAGCACCAATTAGGCACTGACCGCCACCACACATGGATGGGTCATCTATTCAAGCCAAAAAAAGAAAGGCTCTTCAGCCCTTCTTCCTCTCTACGCGTTATTCTTAATTGTCTCTAACGTCGTTTTATCCGTTGCCCTTACAAGCTTCGTAATTAACTCTTTCGCTGCCGCATAATCATCAACATGTAAAATAGAAGCATGTGTATGAATGTAGCGCGCGCAAACGCCAATTACTGCTGATGGGATACCTGAGTTACTTGTATGTACACGGCCCGCATCTGTACCGCCTTGTGAAATAAAGTATTGGTACGGAATGTTGTGTGTTTCTGCTGTATCTAAAATAAATTCGCGCATTCCTCTATGTGTTACCATCGTACGGTCGTAAATACGAAGAAGAGCACCTTTTCCTAATTGACCGAACTGCGTTTTGTCACCAGATGCATCGTTTGCTGGGCTTGCATCAAGCGCATAGAAAATATCTGGTTGAATCATATTTGCAGCAGTTTGCGCACCGCGAAGACCAACTTCTTCTTGTACAGTCGCGCCAGAGTATAATGTGTTTGGTAATGTTTCGTCTTTTAATTCTTTTAGTAATTCGATTGCAAGGCCACATCCGTAACGGTTGTCCCAAGCTTTCGCCATAATTTTCTTTTCGTTTGCCATCGGCGTAAACGGGCAGATTGGCACGATTTGTTGTCCTGGTTTTATACCAATTTCAATCGCATCTTCATAGCTGTCTGCACCTATATCAATTAACATATTTTTTATATCCATCGGTTTTGCACGTTGCGCGTCACTTAATAAATGAGGAGGAATAGAACCAACAACCCCAATAACAGGACCATTCTTCGTCATAACTTGTACACGTTGTGCTAATAGAACTTGGCTCCACCAGCCGCCTAACGTTTGAAAACGAAGCATCCCGTTTTTCGTAATTTGCGTAACCATGAAACCTACTTCATCCATATGACCTGCTACAAGAACACGTGGGCCAGTTTCGTCCCCTTTTTTCAGACCAAATACGCTACCTAAACCGTCTTGCACAATTTCATCCGCATATTTGCTTAATTCTTGCTTCATAAAACGGCGTACATCATGTTCGAAACCTGATGCACCTTGTAATTCTGTTAACGTACGAAATAATTGTAATGTCTCTTTATTCACGAAGTCCCCTTCTTTCAAACCTTAGTAGAATACCTCTTTTATTGTAACGAAATTTTCGAAATGTTTCTAGTTTCTTCTTTTTTAGCTGTATTTGCTTTATAATTATTATTGGTACACTATTTTTATTTTATAGAATTGAGGTGAATATATGAGCTGGAAAGGTTTAGTAGCAGGTCTTGGCGTTGGATTTGCAGCTGGTTATCTTGTTGCAAACAAAGTCCAAGAACAATCCCATATTTCTTCAGAAAAAGCATTGAAAATGGTGAAACAAGCATTAAGTCATAAAGGTGAAATTACTGGCTCTTGGGTACATATGGTTCCAGAGACATTTGAAAAATATGATGTCGCATATGAAGTTTATCGCGGCGGTCTTACAACGATGTTAGATGATATACAAGAACGATTTGAATTTTTAGTTGATGCTAAAACAGGTACTGTTTTAGAGGTTATAGCAGCATAAAAAGGAGGGTTCCCATTAGGTGAACCTCTTATTTTTTAATTATGGATAGTAATTGAAATTATATCGGTGCAACTCAGTTTATATCGGCGTTTTTTGAAATATATCGATTTACCGACCAAAAAAGCCAATAATAAAAAGGTTGCCCCAACAGACTGCTGGAACAACCCCCTCTGTTTATGCTTCTATACTCGTTTTCCGCTCTATTTTTTCTACGATATGCCCTTCCTCATTCCACTTTACGGCACGGTAATATGCGTCATGATAAAACGTAAACCAAGCATCGTTTTCAGCGCCGTACTTCATCCACTTTTGCTTATTTTCAATCGATGTCATTGGATAATCATCGTATGCCATTACCCATAGTACATTTTGATGGGCGTGTGTCGGCAATAGGTCTGCTAAATGAAGCATCGTTTCACCTTTGCTTTCTAAAGCAATAACTGCATGTCCATCGCTATGACCGCCTGTATGCGCCATTTTTATTTCATCTGTAATTTCTATTTTTTGCTCAAACGTAATAACTTGATCTACAATTGGCTCCCAATTTTCCTTCCAATATGTATTACGTGATCTAATATTTGGGTTCCTCATTTCATTCCATTCTGTTTCGCTTACGTAAATTTTCGCATTCGGAAAAGCTGGTACAAGGTGATCACCTTCCCATTTTGTTAAACCAGATGCATGATCAAAATGAAGGTGCGTCATTAAAACGTAGTGGATATCTTCAGGCTTTAATCCTAGTTTTTCTAATGATTCATAAACCGATGATTCTTCGGTTACACCTTGATTTCGCTTCATCTTCTCATTCAATTTTCCGTTTCCTATTCCAGAATCAATGAGCATATTTCCGTCTTTCGTTTGCAAAAGTAACGGATCTGTTCGTAAATAAATATGATTTGTATCATTATGTTTATACTTACGTGACCAAAGTACTTTCGGCACAACTCCAAACATCGCTCCCCCGTCTAAATGTGTGTTCCCACCTTTTAGCCACGTCACTTTTATATCTCCAATTTGTAACTGTTCCATTACGCATCCCCCTTTTAAATTAATATTAACATAAAATTCTGATTGTTTTATCTACAAAAAACCTATGCATTACTGCATAGGCTCTGTACGATATGTCGCTTCCACTCGGTAAATACGATGACCTTTACTAGAGAATTTCTCTTCGTATTCAGTCATGATATTACCTTCATAATCACTATTATGAAGATCTAGGCTAAGGTAAGTTAATAACATACCATACTCAGCCATACTCATTAGAGAGTATTCAAATAAACCTTGGTTATCTGTTTTGAAATGAATTTCTCCGCCTTCTACTAACACTTCTTCATAATTGCGTAAAAATGTTTTATACGTTAAACGACGCTTCGTATGACGTTTCTTTGGCCATGGATCTGAGAAGTTTAAATAAACGCGATCAATCTCACCTTTTGCAAAGAAAACTGTTAAATCTTCAGCATCTTTATTAATTAACTTTAAGTTCGGTAATTCTTCTTCAATTAATTTATCAAGTGCATCTACAACAACACTTGTGAATTTTTCAATTCCAATATAATTAATATGCGGATTCGCTTTTGCCATATCATACATAAAGCGGCCACGACCTGTACCTACTTCAATATGAATTGGTTGTTCATTTCCAAATACTTCTTTCCAGTTACCAGCGCGCTCCTCTGGGTTTCCGATTACGATATGTGAATACTCATTAATTCGATCCATTGCATATGGTTTATGTCTTAAACGCATAGATGTTTCCCTCTCTTTACATAGCTATTTTAAAGGAATAATTCCTTCTTTCTGTTTTAATCAATCTACCAAACAAAAAACCAAGTACGTACGAGCACTCGGTCCGTTTCTTTCAAGTATAAGATGTACCATTTTGATAAAAACTACATACAGCATTAAACATTCCATGACGAAACAGCTTTTTCTCTTACATTTCTAGGGAGAGAAAAACAATCGAAAGGATGATCCGTTCATGCCAATTAATCAACAACATCAATTAGAAGTGCTGAAAGATATTTTAGTCAATCACCAAAGTGATTGTTGCGGGACAGTTTCTGAATGCGAGCAATTAGAGCGTCTCATTCAATCGTTACTCGCAAACGATAGTATAAGTAGTGACGCTAAAGCAATGCTAAACGATGTATATTCTTATAGTCAATCGGGTAAATCTTCCTCTAATTTGGACAACCACATTTCCAATAATCAAGAACAACTTACTCAGTGGATTGCTGGAATGGACAATTTTTCTTAAGTATTACTCCGAAGCAAGTAGTTGCTGTAAATATTGATGCCAATATTCAGCTTCTGCTTGCTGCTTTTTTGTTGTGTGCCATTGAATAGACAAAATCGTTTGCGCTATTACATACCACCTCATACGCCTAAGCAGCAATTCATCCATTTCAATATCATAATATTTGAGCCACTCGCTCCATTCGTGGCGCGGAATGTACCAATATAATAACATACCGAGATCTAGAGCTGGGTCAGCAATTACAGCTCCATCCCAATCAATTAAAAACAGTTCATCTTCATCCGACAATAGCCAGTTGTTATGGTTTACATCACAATGGCATACAACGAATTCATTGTGTTCAATATCTTTTAATGAATCCATTAAATATTGGAGGCCTTGCTGAATTGCTTCATCATCCCTTATATCTCCTCTTAAAACAAGTTGCAGTTGTTGTAATAACTCTTGTGCGTGAAGCGGCTGCTTCCCAAGTCTTTGAATCATCTGTACAAGCGCTTTAGAGGAGTGTATTTTCTTCAAAAGTTTTGCAACACGTTCTAGTTTCATATCCTCTGGCTCTAGCTTCTGTCCCGGAAGCCATTTTTGAGCAGAAATTACATCACCGTTCGTTACCCTTCTTGTCCAAAGTAATTTTGGAACAATTCCTTCTGCTGACAATACCGCTAAAAAGGGCGATGTATTCCGCTTTAAAAATAACTTCTGTTGTCCGTTTTGCGCAATATATGCATCGCCCGTTACTCCACCAGCCGGTACAAGACTCCACTCTTTTCCTAATAATTGTTCCAACCATTCCATATTCATTACCCGTTAACAAATCCTTATCTTTTATAGTTATGAAAAGAAAAACCGCAACATTTCTACACATGTTGTGGATTCATATATTTTACTGTAAATGAAAAGAAAACTTGGCATAAGCCAAAAACTCTCTATTTTATTTTACAAAACCAGTCATAGAATGACAACTTATCAAAATCGTCACCTTTGTCAATTCTACATTTATTACATTCTCATCGTCAAGTAGCGATTTGTCACATTATCGTCAATATATACGTGCTAATTGGAGCCAGCTGAAGTTCCTTTCCTCTAAATGAAGAAATTGGCTCTATTTTTGCTTGCTTTTCGTTTACTAACACATGCCACGTTTCTTCTTTCGGAAGTTGCACCGTTTTAGCTTCTAAACCGCTATTAAATAAAACTACAATCTCTTTCCACGGTCCAAACGATTCTGCATGCACTAGGTGATATGCAAGTACTTCTGGAGAGGTTTCCAAAAAAGTCATGTGCTTTTTTATAAGGTCTGCGTTTTGTAATCGGAATGCCCCGTGCTCTTTACGAATCGCAATTAAACCTTTTATATAGTTAACGGTCTCTATCTCGTTCTCTTTTTGATCCCAATCTAATTGATTAATTTCATCATTTGCATTATAACTATTTTCATTTCCTTGCTTCGTACGATAAAACTCTTGCCCCGCATGTAAGAATGGAATACCTTGCGAAAGAATCACCATTGCGCTCGCTAGAAGGTGACGTTTTTTTAGAATCTCTTCTGGCTCTTCATTACTGCGCATTAGTTTATCCCACATCGTCATATTGTCATGACATTCTACATAGTTAATACTTTGCACAGGCTCTAAAAACAAACCTGTTTCTTTCCTACTCAAAAGGCTTCCTGATGCTATATACTGCAAATGATTACAGTCTACATGCCCACCAAATGCAAAACCACGTTTATTTATATGAAAGGTACTCCCTTTTATTCCATCACGAAATTGATCATTAAATTGCGCAATATACGGCATTTTCTTTGCATTATTTAACGTTGCTTTTCCCTCTAGAGGAAGTGGTGTTTGTAGGTCCCACCCTTCTCCTAATAACAATGCATCTCGCTTTATGTTTCGCACTTCTTTTTCTATTATATTCATTGTATCGACATCTAAAATCCCCATTAAGTCGAATCGAAATCCGTCAACATTGTATTCAGTAAGCCAATATAAAATAGACTCCACAATGAATTTCCTCATCATTTTCCGTTCAGATGCTATATCATTCCCGACTCCCGTCCCATTAGAAGGCATCCCATCTTCGCCATGACGAAAATAATATCCTGGGACAAGTTTTTCAAATGATGATAGCTCTCTTTCATACACATGATTATATACAACATCTACAATCACCCTAATGCCATGCTCATGAAATGTTTCGATCAACTGTTTACACTCTACTATCCTGTTATACGGATTAGAGAGGTCTGTAGCATAATATCCCGTTGGCGCATTGTAATATAATGGATTGTAACCCCAATTATATGCAGAGGAAGGATTCGCCTCATCTACACCACCGAAACAATATAAAGGTAATAATTCAACATGTGTAACACCCAAATCTTTTATATGAGACAAGCCTGTTAACGTCCCATTTCGCCCTGTTGTTCCTTCTTCCATTAGCCCCTTATATGTTCCTTTTTTACTCACTCCGCTGCCCGGATGAATAGTAGCATCGCGAATATGCAGTTCATACAATATGGCATCTGTCATTGCCTGTAATGGTGGTAATTGCACTTTCTTCGTTACATTTGTCTTTTCTAAATCGATAACAACGCCGTACTTCCCATTTACAGTCACTGACTTTACGTAAGGGTCCACCGCTTCATTCCATATTAAATTAATACAAACAAGAAATGTATACTTTGCTCCAGCTAAATCGCCTTGTAATGTATGAGTCCAAACTCCATTTTCTCCTCTGTACATTTCATGATCGCTATATTCTTTATCACTTTTATAAATCCTTACTTTCGCAAGCCTCGCAGTTGGAGCCCACACTTTAAATGTCGTTGCTTCTTTTTGATACACAGCCCCTAAATCGGTACCTTCGTAATAATACTTTTCATCGAAAATCGCTGTTCTTATGACAGCACCTATTTGTAAATCTGTTTCTTCATTCCGTTCATCTCGTACTGTATAATACTTCCCCACATCTAGCGGCTCTTCTATAAAGCACTCATACTTCGTTGCATCCGGAAGCGCAATTGTATGAGCAATCGGTAAATCTTTCACGTTACTTCCTTCTTGCAAACGAAATGTCCGACTTGTTCCATACGCATGTGGGAGCAAAATTGTAATTTTATTCATTTCATCTAAATAGGCATCAAATGGACGTTTTACTTTCAACATAAAAAAATCACCATCATTCTTAAAGTTAAAATGAAACGAGCTGCAAAGCTCTATACAGTAACACATTATTCTTTATAGTATATTCACCTGTATAAAAAACGTTTTCATACATTCTATTTTTGTAATTTTATTTCAGCAATCGCTTTATACTTCGGTGTCTCCTTCACGTGAGATTCGTATAAAGTAATTGTATCCGCTTGAAATGATATTTCTGGCACTTCCTTTATATGTTCTAAATCAAACTTCTCTTCTCCTACCCATTTACGAGCAACAGTAATATGCGGATGATATGGGCGCGTTTCTAAAGAAAATCCATTCCCTTCACAAATAGCGTGTACTTGCTTTTGTAACTGGAACAAATCGTGACTCTCACTTACCTTCGACCCAAAAATACGTGGCCTATCTTCCATACCAAACGTTGAAAATCCTTGTAATGTGAAAGATAGTTCCTTTGTTTCTGTAAGTGTTTGTAATCCATTCTTTATTCCTTCTAATTGTTCCTCTGTCGCACTTCCTAAAAATGAAAGGGTAATATGGTAGTCTTCTTTATGTACCCATGAACGAAATGGTAATTCTCCCTGCATTTCCTCTTTATAGTTAGACAGCACTTCTTTTATATGATTTGGTAAAGTGATTGCGACAAAATAATGCGTCTCCATGTACATCTTCTCCTTCTTTCTATTGTTGCTTTTCTTTCGTATCTCATTCAATGAAAAAGAATCAAACTTTCCTAACAGTCTAACCAAGTTAAGATTGCAATACGAAATGAAATTATATCGACATTTCGACAAGAAATATCGCCTTACCAACAAACGATACGTAACAGAAAACCGTCCCAAAATATGTATCGGGACGGCTCTTATTATTTATATATCTATTACTTCGCTAATTCATGAATTGCTTGTGCGTAAATTGCTGTCGCTTTTAATAAGTCTTCAATTTCAATGTACTCGTCTTTTTGATGCGCAAGTTCTTCTTTTCCAGGGAATAGCGGACCAAACGCAACGCCAGCTTCCAATGAACGAGCGTAAGTACCGCCGCCAATCGCTAATAGTTCTGCTTTTTCACCTGTTTGTTCTTCGTATACGCGCTGCAACGTACGAATTAATACGTGGTCTTTATCAACGTGATGCGGACGAGAATTTGAATAATCCGCTACTTCAAATCCATGAGTACCAACGTATTCTTTTAACTTCGCAATCATCTCTTCAAAGTTAGTCGTAACTGGGTAACGTACGTTTAATCCTAAATTACCACCAGTCTCTTTCGTATAAGAAAGACGACCAACATTCACTGTTAACGGACCGCTAACTTCATCTTTATAGGCGATAGTAGCCTTTTCACCATAAATATCACCAGTAAATGTCTCTGTTGCAAATGTTGCAAACGAAGCTCCTTTTCCATCAAGAGCGACTTTCGTTAAGAAGTTTGCTAGTAATAAACCTGCATTCTCGCCCTTCTCTGGAGTAGATCCGTGAGCTGAAATCCCTTTAATTTGCAACGTCACCGTATTACCTTCTACAATTGCTTCACCTATTTTTTTAGCAGTTTGTAAATACTCTTCATATGCTACTGTAAGTGCATTTACATCTTCTCCTGTAATAATCGCTTCTGCAAAATCAGGAACCATATTTAAACGGCGACCTGATTCAAATGAAACAAGTTCATATGTACCTTTCTTCTCTTCACTACCACTTTGCACAACTTGTATATCAGAAATTCCTTTTTCTGCATTAATAATTGGAAAATCCGCGTCTGGCGCAAAACCGATTGTTGGCATTTCTTCGTTTTTAAAATAGTGATCTACACATTTCCAATTACTTTCCTCATCTGTTCCTAAAATCATACGAACTCGTTTTGAAAGAGGTAAACCTAATTCTTTCACAATTTTCATCGCATAATAAGCTGCCATCGTTGGGCCTTTATCGTCAATTGCACCACGTGCAAAAATCTTTCCGTCGCGAATATCTGCACTATATGCAGGAGTCGTCCAGCCATCTCCTTCTGGTACAACGTCAACGTGACAAAGAATACCTACTAATTCTTCTCCTTGTCCCATTTCAAGATGACCTGCATATCCTTCTAAATTTTTAGAAGTAAAACCTTCAGCTTCTCCTTTATGTAACATGAAAGATAACGCTTTTTCTACGCCTTCACCGAATGGTGCGCCCTCTTTCGCCGATTCTTCTTCCCATACACTTTTAATTTGTAAAAATTGTTGTGTATCACGAATTAAATCTTCTTTTCGTTTTGCAACCTCTTCTGTCCAATTAATTGCTGACATCACGCATCCATCCTTCACTATATTGTTTCTTTCATCATAACAAACCGAAATCTCTTATGCTATACACGAAACTTAAATACCGAACAATTGTAATATTTCAGATATTTCCCATTAGTTTTTCTTTTATTTTTTCAAAAAAATTTGCAGGAATTTGGCGTTTTACGTAGAATTTTATGTGTTAGTTGACTGACCATATATACAATGTCAACTACCAATATTTTTCTATATGAATATTTGTTAAACTTTTGTAAAATTTAAGTAGATTAAAGCATGAATTTTATCATGTAGAGTACAATGGTAGTAACGACCTTCTTTCCTGAATGGGGTCAAAAAAACTAGTAGAGGAGTGGTTTTCTCTTGAAACCTACAACTACTCGTATGCTAACACGCATTAAATCAATTTATATGTACATCAATGAAAACGGAACGGTAACGACGAAAGACCTTGTAGATGAGTTCGGGATCACACCGCGAACGATACAACGTGATCTAAATGTGTTGCAGTTTAATGAACTCGTGTATAGCCCTTGCCGCGGTAAGTGGACAACAACAGGAAAGAAAGTGAGAATGACCTCATAATGAAAAAATAATTGTATGTAAATAAATACATACCCCTTTCTAACTCATTAGAAAGGGGTCTTTTCTGCGCCGAAAAACAGCACTATTTCTCAGTATCTACTTGATATGTTTTTAACATTTCTACTTCTTCATCTGATAGCTCTCGGTATTCTCCAAGTTCTAACTCTGCATCTAATACTAACGGTCCCATCTCTGTTCTCTTTAGGTAGACTACTTTTTTCCCTACCGCTTCAAACATACGCTTCACTTGATGGAACTTTCCTTCTGTAATGACAAGCTCAATTTCAGAAACCTCATCGCTTTTTAATATTGTAAGTGCACCTGGCTTTGTTTCATAGCCATCATCTAAAATAACACCTTTAGCAAACTCTTTTACATCCTCTTCTGTTACGACTCCTGCAACGTGTGCATAATATTTTTTCGGCACATGCTTTTTCGGAGATAACAATTGATGTGATAACTTCCCGTCATTTGTTATCAATAAGAAACCTTCCGTATCAATATCAAGTCTTCCAACTGGGAACGGATCAAAGATTGCATCTTCTAACTCTAATAAATCTATTACTGTTTCATGATTATCATCTTCTGTCGCTGAAATAACGCCTTGTGGTTTATGCATCATTAAGTAAACAAACTCTTTATATTCCACAACTTCACCGTGAATCATAACTTCTTGTTCTTCTACATTTACATGAACCTTTGCATCTTTCACTGGCGTTCCATCAATTTTCACAACGCCGTCTTTCAATAATTTCTTTACTTCTTTTCTACTTCCATATCCCATATTCGCTAATAATTTATCTAATCTCACGCTTTTCACCTTCTTTGTTTATCATAGAAAAGGGGACGTAATTACGCCCCTTTTGATTTCAACTTTATTTTGAATCTATTGCCAAGTTTACGTTGGATTTTCTCTAACGCTTCTCCGCCAAATACTCTTTCCAGTACTCCTGTGCGAATCGCTAACAATCCGTACACAAGACCACCAATACCTGCACAAATCACAACTGTAATAAGAGCACCCATTCGTCCATCAGGCGAAATCATGAAGGATAGAATCCATTGTGATAACTTTACAGCAATGACCATTACAAGTGTTAATACTGCAATTTGGAATGTTCTCTTATATACAACACCAAATGAATAGTGTACATGTTTTTTGATTTGTCTATTCGTATACCATACAGAAGCTAAGAATCCGACTGCTGTTGCTAAAATTGCTCCAACTGTACCGAAATAACGAATAAAGATTACGTTACATACAAATTTCAAAATAACACCCATAATAAGCGCGACAATCGCATGTTTTTGTTGGTTAATCCCTTGCAGAATTGCTGCTGTTACTGTAAATAAAGCGAATAACAACGCAACCGGTGCATACCACATTAACACTTGTCCACCTAATGGATCTGAGTCATAGAACGCAGTATAAATTGGATATGCAAGTGTTGAAATACCGACAACCGCTGGCAATGTTAAGAACATATTTGCCTGGAATGTTTGTGTAATTTGTAACTTTAAATAACGGTATTGTTTTTCAGTAAATGATTTTGTAATCGCTGGTACAAGCGTTAAACTAAACGCTGTTGCAAGTGATACAGGAATCATAATTAATTTATGCGTCCACATTGTGAAAATACCAAGTGCTCGCTCTGCGATATCACCTTGGCCAATCGCTTGCATAATTGAGTTAAATGTCAATGTATCAATTTGTTGATATAAAGGAATTGTTAACCCAATTACAACGTAAGGAATCGCATATGCAAATAATTCTTTAAATAATTGAACAGTACTCACTGTCGATTCTGGTACAGTTTGTTCAATTAAATATTGATCCAAATGTTTTTTACGTTTTAACCAGTACCAAATTAATACGCCGAGTGCTCCAACTGCTGAAACGAACGCAGCAAATGTCGCTACCCCAACCGCTGTTGCAACTGTACCGCCAAGTACTTTAATAACGATAAAACTACCCGCTAATAAAAAGACGATACGAATAATTTGTTCAATAATTTGCGAAACAGTAGTCGGTCCCATAGATTGGTGACCTTGGAAATAACCACGAATTAAACTCGCTGCTGGTACAACAATAAGTGCAAAACTTACAAGACGAATAATCGTCGTAACTTCTTCTACATTACTGTGTATACTTTGTTTACCAAGCATTGCTTCTGCAAACAATGGCGCCGACATATATAGAACTAGGAATGAAAGGACTCCTGTTACTATCATCATAACCATTCCCGAGCGGAACATTCTCCGGCTCGTTTTATAATCGCCAAGCGCATTATATTTGGAAACAAATTTTGAAACAGCAAGCGGCACCCCTGCCGTTGCAATACTTAAAAAGATCGTATATGGAATGTATCCATATGTATAGAGCGTTCCGCCTTCTGTACCTACTAATGCATGAAACGGAAAGACGTAAATCATGCCTAAGAACTTTACTAAAAATGTCCCTAACGTAACAATAAGCGTCCCGCGCAGAAATTTCGAATCGGACATACAAAAATCCTCCTACATCTACATAAAGTGAAACTATAATTTGCAGGGAAGGTGTTCACTCCCTACTCTTTATTAGTTGAACTATTCGAGCATTTACGGGCTATCAAATCCCTTTTTATTTCTCTTACATCACAAGGTTTTCATCTTATGGCCCACAAATAGCAGGATAGTGCTGAACTCTAACTTTTGTATTGTACCACAATTCTCTCATTAAGCAGTACTTCACTCTATTTTTCTTTTAAGGGAAAACATGCTATTCTTTTAGGCAGGAAATGTAGAAAATGAGGTCGATATATTATGCATTATGATGTTATTGTCATCGGCGGCGGGCCTTCTGGGCTAATGGCTGCAATCGGTGCTGCAGAAGAAGGCGCAAATGTCTTACTTCTTGATAAAGGAAATAAACTAGGACGTAAACTTGCGATTTCTGGTGGTGGCCGTTGTAACGTAACGAACCGTCTACCACTTGATGAGATTGTTAAACATATACCAGGAAATGGCCGCTTCTTATACAGCGCTTTTTCTATTTTCAATAATGAAGATATTATTACGTTCTTCGAAAATCTCGGTGTAAAACTGAAAGAAGAGGATCATGGTCGCATGTTCCCTGTATCAAATAAAGCACAATCAGTAGTAGATGCACTTTTAACACGATTAAGAGACTTAGGTGTAAAAATCCGTACGAATACACCTGTTGAAACGATTGAATATGAGAACGGTCAAACGAAAGCAGTCGTACTGCAAACTGGCGAAGTGTTAGAAACGAATCACGTCGTTATCGCTGTTGGCGGAAAATCTGTTCCTCAAACTGGTTCTACTGGAGACGGATATGCTTGGGCTGAAAAGGCTGGACATACTATTACAGAATTATTCCCAACAGAAGTACCAATCCTTTCAAACGAACCATTTATTCGTGATCGCTCCTTACAAGGTCTTGCTTTACGCGATGTAAATTTAAGCGTATTAAACCCGAAAGGAAAAGCTATCATTTCTCACAAAATGGACATGCTCTTCACTCATTTCGGCCTATCTGGTCCTGCTGCTCTTCGCTGTAGTCAATTTGTCGTGAAAGCACTGAAAAAGTTTAAAACGAATACGATTCAAATGAGCATCGATGCATTGCCAGAAGAAAATAGTGAACAACTATTCCAGCGCATGCTGAAACAAATGAAAGAAGATCCGAAAAAAGGAATTAAAAACGTTTTAAAAGGTTATGTACCTGAACGTTACTTCCTATTCTTATTAGAAAAAAATGAAATTGACGGTAGTGAACAAGCTGGACAAGTTTCTCACGAGAAGATTCGTGCACTTGTGAAAGACTTTAAAGAGTTTACTGTGAATGTAAATGGTACGCAGTCAATTGAAAAAGCATTCGTTACTGGCGGCGGTGTATCCGTTAAAGAAATTAACCCGAAAGAAATGTCTTCTAAATTCACGAACGGCGTATATTTCTGCGGAGAAGTTCTTGATATCCACGGTTATACTGGCGGATATAATATTACATCTGCTCTCGTTACTGGTCGAATTGCCGGAACTACAGCTGGAGAAAATGCGAAAATGAAATATTAAAAAAGAAACAGGGATTCCTGTTTCTTTTTTTATAGGTACATGAAGTTATATCGGCGATTTCTCAAATATATCAGCGATTCTGCGACTTATATCGGCGATTTTTCAAATATATCGACTTACCGACAAGAAGCGACAAATATACGCTCCACCTAACTTCCCATTGCTTTTTTGTTGCTTTATATACCTTAGTACCTTTATATTTTATATTGTTGAATATTTGAAAAAGGGTAAGGGGAAAAAATATGAGAAAAAAAGTCATGATGTCTTTAATGCTAATGACGTTTCTTTCTGCGGTAGAAGGAACGATCGTTAGTACAGCAATCCCTCGTATAACGAGTGATTTGTCAGGCGTCGAACTTGTTAGTTGGGTATATGCAATTTATATGCTTGCAACAGCAGTTTCGACTCCAATATACGGAAAGCTCGCTGATTTATTCGGCCGTAAAAAAGTTTTACTTATCGGAGCTACTATCTTCTTAATTGGTTCTGCACTTTGTGGAGTCGTTACATCAATGGAACAATTGATCTTCTTCCGCGCTCTTCAAGGTATTGGGGCTGGTGCTGTTATGCCGATCACAATGACGATTATCGGCGACTTATATAGCGAAGCAAGAGACCGCGCGAAAGCACAAGGCTGGATGAGTGCCGTTTGGGGTGTATCTGGTGTTATCGGACCGTTAGTCGGCGGATTTTTAGTTGATTCTCTTTCTTGGCGTTATATTTTCTTCTTAAACGTTCCATTTGGAATTATCGCTTGCTTAATGATCGCCATTTATTACAAAGAATCTATTAAATCATCTAAGCAACATATCGATTATCTTGGGGCTACAGTCTTTTCATTAAGCACAATCGCTTTACTATACGCATTATTAACAGGTAGCAGTAAGCAAAACTGGGGAGACATAACAATTATCGGCCTATTAATCTTCGCCGTCGTTTCATTCATTATTTTCTTATTCATCGAGAAAAAATCTCCGGAACCATTAATTCCGTTAGCACTTTTCTCTAACCGTACATTATCTACGATAAACATACTAACTCTCATTGCCGGTGCCATGATTATTAGTATTACAGTATACCTTCCAATCTGGAGCCAAGGTGTATTAGGAAAAAATGCGACAGAAGCCGGACTCATTTTAATGCCGATTCCTGTTATGTGGACATTCGGTGCCATGTTCTCAGGTAACTTAGTTGGCAAATTAAAAACGAAACAAATCATTTTACTTGGAGCTAGCATTTTATCAGTCGCTACGTTCTTATTATTTACATTATCAACAAATTCACCATCGTTCCTTATTTATGTAGCAGTCGGATTATTCGGCTTAGGAATGGGGCTTGTGACACCGATTTACATGGTAACAATTCAAGCCGCCGTACCAGCTCATACACGCGGAACAGCCGTTGGTTTAAACACATTTATTAATACATTTAGTCAAACATTAGGTGCTGCAATCTTTGGAACTATCTTCAATACGATGATTCACGCACGTGGTATTAAAAATCTTGATCTTGTATCTGGTGGCGGACACGGAGGAACTACAGCAAATGTAGTAACCGAATCGCAAGAGGCATTAGCATCAAGTGTACACGTCATTTATATGAGTACTTTCGTATTAGCAGTATTCACATTAATTATCGCTTGGCTTTTATTAAAGCCAGCTACACAAACAAGTGAGCAATAATAAAGAGGATGACCAAAACGGTCATCCTCTTTTTATTCTTCATTCTCCACAATATGTTTCAGCATGGACAATTTATTATCCCAAAAACGCTCATAATACGAGAGCCATTGTTGTAATTCCTCTAATGGTTCCGGATGCAAGCGATATATCTTCTCTCTTCCGCTTTTTCTTCCGCTTACTAGATTCGCTTCTGAAAGAATATGAAGGTGCTTTACAACCGCAGTACGACTCATCGGAAAATGATCCGTTATTTTTGAAATCGGTAACTCTTTATCACTTAATAACCGTATTACTTCTCGGCGGGTTGGATCAGCAATTGCTTGAAATACATCGTATTTCGCTGCCGATGAGGACACTTAGCCTTCGACAACCTTTTTCAGTTTTTCATTTACAATCGCTACCCAGCCGCCGCTCATTCTTTCGTGAATAATAGAGCTCTTCGCATTTGGTTTTGGAAGGATTTCATCAGGATGTTTCCAGCCGCCGTGAATTAACGTAAATTCTGTTTTATTATCTCCTAGGTCTTTCAGATTAAATGAAACGACCCAGCCATCTGTATCCCATGAGAAAGATAGATGGTTTGGCTCATCAATTTCTAACACTTTACATGGCGATGGCCCAAATGGTGATTGCACATGAAATTCATGTCCTACCTCTAATGCGAAATCATTTGGCATAAACCATGACGCGATTCCATCTGCAGTTGATACTACATTCCATACTTTTTGAATAGACGCGTTGAAAACGATTGTTTGTTTAATATCATTTAATGTATTTTGTTGTTCCATTCTCATTCTCCTTTATTCAGCGATAAAATATAACACCTTTTGGTTACATTTAGATAATATAACACCTTTTAGTTTCATGTCAACTTTAATTCTTTTTTTACTGTTGAGAAATTCTCAACATTTTTTCAACAGGACAAACACCCTCTCAGCATTCCTTCATAAGATACTCACAAAGGCAACAAAAAATAAAAACTTCTCTCAACATGAAACTCCATCATTCATCTTGAAAGAAGAGCCTTACGTATATCATGCGTATTTCGTCTCTCCTCCTTCCCTCGGGGACACTACGCGAGATATGAAAAATCAGAAGGAATATGCCCACCATTTGAGTAGGTAGTTATTTCTCTTCTCCTCAACATTTCCTTAGGAGCGAAATGACTACCGACTCACTTTTTTCAAACAAAAATAAAAAGGGGATGAAAGCTATGTTCTATTGCATTAACTGCTCTGATATTCATCATGAAAAACATCCGAATGATAAAGTATTCAAAAACGGTTTTTATATTGATCCATTTTTAGGTGATCGTTATCACCTTGGTATGTGTACAGATGCCCAAAACCATGAAACAGAGGAGCCTCTTTTAACGACAAAGAAATTAGGTACACCCCAATCTATTATGAACGTATTACCGACACATGTTGTCCCAACATAAAGCATAAAAAAGAGCTGGCTCACCCAGCTCTTTTTTATGCTTTATAAACGATCATTGCTGAAAAACAATAAATTTGGTTCTCATCATCGTTAATGGAAACACCAACTTGATACTTAATATCTACAAAGTTACTATCATCAATCTTTTTCAAAAACACATTTACAGCGTCTTCTAAGTCTTTTTCGTGACTTTCGTCAAACACTTTCACACGAATCATGTTAACACCATCCTAGATCGCAGCCCTCCGCCGCTTGATTATTGCCACGGTGCGTATCTATGATGCGATAAAATTTTCCGTCTTCATATATATATCCGTCTTCTAACACATATTGTTTACCTTCAGTATAGACATAAAACTTACCTATCATAAATTTACTCGTATATAATTCCAAACAATCTGGTCTAAATTTAGCTACAACTTTATTTGTAATATCAATTTTTATTGTGCGCCCCACCTTCTCTCCCTCCTTTGCAAAGAACGGATTTAGGTATATTGTATTAGCGATTTTACATTTTATGCTTAAAAATAAGTGGATATGCCTCCCTTCTTCACCTGTACTATTTTTCTAAAAAAATCATTAATAAGTAAGAGCAAAAAAATATATATATAAAAAGAGATTTTACTTATTGACTCGAATATAATTATTATGGTATTATATAAAATTTGACATATTTATCATCTTGTGCTATCATTAAAGGTGGTAACCACATATGGAGGTGGATGATTTGTTTCAAATTGGTGATAAAATCGTTTATCCAATGAACGGCGCAGGAGTCATCGAAGCCATTGAAGAGAAAGAAATATTAGGAACAATACGTCAATATTGTGTGATACGTATCATTAGTAAAGATATGCAAGTAATGCTTCCTATGGATCAATTACAAAAATCAGGTATTCGTTATATCGTAGATAAAGGTACGTTAGATGGTATACTTCTTGACTTTCAAAACGGGGAATCAGACACATCACTTTCCTGGAAACAAAGATATACAATGAATATGGAGAAAATGAAAAACGGCAATCTGCAAGATAGTGCAGAAGTTGTTCGCGATTTACTTCGCCGCAATAAAGAGAGAGCTTTAAATGCGAGCGAAAAACAAATGCTAGATAATGCCCGAAAAATGATGATTAGCGAAGTTGCACTCGTACAAAATGTTTCTGAACATCAAGCAACAGAATTTCTTCAAGATACAATTAATCATTAAATTTAAAATAGCTGGCCGCTATTTTTTTTTGTAAAAAAAGGACAAAGAGCTAAAACTCTTTGTCCTTTTCTATTACCCACGCCCTGCTTGGAACGATGGATATAACGTCATTCCACCATCTGCAAATAACGTAATTCCAGTTACGTAACTTGCCTCTGATGAAGCGAGCCACGTTGCAACAGCTGCAATTTCTTCCGGTTTTCCGATGTAACCCATCGGTATCATACTTTCTACGTCAGCACGTTTTTTAGGATCAGCAAACTTCTCTGCATTAATTGGCGTATTTATTGCACCTGGGCCAATATTATTTACTCGAATACCTTTTGGTGCATATTCTAATGCTAACGTTTCTGTCATCAGTTTAATGCCACCCTTACTGGCCGCATAGTGCACAAATAGCGGCCACGGAATTTTCTCATGAACACTAGACATATTAATGACAGACCCTTTAATATCATGTTCTACAAAATATTTAATCGCTTCACGGCTTCCTAAAAAAGCACCTGTTAAATTTGTATTGATTACTTTATTCCAATCTTCGAGCGGCATTTCATGTGATGGTACCGAATTTTCTATCCCTGCATTATTAATCATAACGTCAAGTGTACCAAACTCTTTCACAGCAGATTGAATGAGGTTCACAACATCAGATTCATTCGTGACATCTCCTTTTACAGCAATCGCTTCTCCGCCTACTTTTTTAATTTCTTCTAATACATCATGCGCTTCTGACTCTCGTGAGCGATAGTTAATAACCACCTTTGCTTTCTCCTTAGCAAACCTTACTCCCATCGCTCTTCCAAGACCAGTTGCCGATCCTGTAATAACGACAACTTTCCCTGCTAAATCACTATACATTTCAATACCCCCTTTAACTTTTTGCAACACCTAACATAATTCCGGCTGCAATAATAAAAACGATACCGGCAACAATCCCCATTAATTGGCGTTTCGTTTTCTTTTCACCTAATATAAGAATCCCGCCAAGCGTTGAAATAATAATTCCCATTTGTGATAGTGAGAAACTTGTTGCCACTCCAACACGCGGCTGTGAAATGAATAAAAACATATTTCCAGCTGCCCAAATTAATCCTGGAATAATATTTCGTATCGCATATTTATTAAATGGATGATGTTTGAACGTAAGCAAAATGCCTCCTAACACCATACCAACTGCTTGTGGCAATAAAGCTGACCAACCATCTACATTAAATAGTCTAATTACTACTACGTAAACTAAATAACCGACTGTTGAAATCAATAAAATGATAATACCTCTTTTAAAATTTCCCGCTTGCTCTGCACTCTTTTCTTCCTCACTTTGAAGTGATGTTAAAATAACACCGATAATAATACAAACGAGTGCCAAAACGCCAAGGACGACTGATATTGTCGTGGACCACTCATGAAATACGATGACTCCAAATAAAGTCGTCGCAACTAATTGCAGTCCTGTCGAAATGGGCATTGTTCTCGAAACGCCCATTAAATCAATACTTTTTAATTGATTCGCCTGTCCAAGTGCCCAAAATAAACCTGACACAATCCCAACTCCAATAACAGTAGGAGTTAATACTGGCTTCACAAAAATATAAACAATAATCGAGAAAATAAGTGCGCCAAGCGTTGTACCGAGCGTTTGACTATACGGTCCCCCACCCAGTTTCACGTTAAATAGCACAATACTTCCCCAAAATAGAGCCGGTAAAATCGCTAAAAGTATGTCCATCGCTCATTACCTTTCTTTACTGAATGTCATGGGTTATTACTCTGAATCATTAGAGTGAGCTTTTATTTTTTCTTTTTCGCGTTCACAAACCTTTTCTGCAACATCACCAGAAACATTCTTTTCTCGCTCCACCTTCTTTATCTTTACGTGATCTAAATGATCTTCCAAAGCAAGTGTAACTTTATCATTTGGCGGATTATGTGCACCTTGGAATGTGAGAAATTGTAGCGTAATTTCAAATCTAGGAACGAACTCATCTTTCTTGCCAAGACGCTTTATATTTATAACTGAAGCACATTCATATTGATCTTCTGTCACTTGTCTGATAATTGAATAGTACCTATTCGATAATGCACTTTCTAAAAGCTGTTCCCTTGATTCTTTCGCAAAAGAATCACTTGGAGAAGAGAAAAAGACCGAACATATCATTGTAATAACTACACATATTTTTTTCATAATACCCTCCTTTTTCTATAAATTAGTGTTCGCAAAAATGCCATAAAAAAACGACTTCCCCTATGTAGGAAAGTCGTTTTAATAAATCCAATATTAACCACCGCTCACCGGTGGGATAAGTGCAACAATATCACCAGATTGAATCTTGTCATCTTCATTTGCATATTCTTCATTTATCGCAACCATAATTGGTTCTGTCACTGGCACATTATATTCTTTAGCAACAACATCTTTTAACTCTGCAACCGTAATATTTTCTTTCTCTATTTGTAATTCACTTGTTCCTGCTTCCTCTTGCAAGTGCGCAAATAACAATACTCGAATCATACTTATAGCTCCTTCCCAGGCTCTCCCGCCGGATATGGCGTTTTTTCTAATTGATCACCAATCCAAGAGTCTCCATCTTCCCAAAACTCCTTTTTCCAAATTGGAACAATTTGTTTTATGCGTTCCATAATATATTCATTCGCTTCATAAGCCGCTTTACGATGCGGTGTTGAAACAGCAACAACAACCGCGATATCAGAAATTTGCAGTGTACCGATGCGATGTGTAATCGCAACGTGTGTACCTGGCCACTTCTCTTTCACTTCTAAGCCAATTTTCTCTAGCATCTTTTCTGCCATCGTTTTATAAGCGACGTATTCTAAGTATAATGTACGACGCCCTTTCGTAAACTCTCTAACCGTTCCAATAAATGTTGTAACGGCACCGCATTCACGGCGAATTACTTTTTTCGCTACCTCTTCAACCAAGATTTCGGTATCAATTACTTCATAATACGTATTTGTCATTGCGGACTCCTTACCGTTTGTACAAACCAGTCTATATACAACTCTTCTTCTGTTATATGAAATACTTTATATTCTTCTCGTAAGTTTGCGGGAGCATCATGCCACGTAATAACCGCTACTATATTTTCTACTTTATGTAAAAGTTCAACGTCTTCGGCAGAACGAAGTAACACTACTTTCGGATAGCTCTCTTTTTTATAGCCCTCTATTAAAATTGTATCCACTTCAAAAAACTCATATAAGCGAATAATTTCTCGCAGGGACCATTCCTCTTTTAATGACGACAGCGAAAGTAATCCCGCACCTTCTACACTACTGACAACCGCACCCGCCTTTCGGTGCCTTTCACTATCTTTTTGCGCTACTTCTGGAAAACCTCCGTGCCCGTGATGTTTAATGGTAGCAACTTTCATTTTCCGTTCAGCTAACGCATGCACTATTTTCTCAACAAGCGTTGTTTTCCCGCTATTTTGATACCCTACTATTTGTAAGATTGAAGGGGCTTTGCCCATGGCCAATCACATCCCTCGGTGTGCTCTAACAATAATACCGATACTTTCATTCCTGCCTCAAATCCTCTCGTTCCTCCAGGCAACACAATAAAAGCATTCGCATCAGCAAGTGAAGATACCGCACTCGATTTATCTAAACCAACCGGCATTGCTTGTAATGCCCCGTCCACAATTGTCACGTTTGCTCTTACAAAACGAGTAAACGGATTTGGCTTTGGAAAATCTTTTTGTAAAATGGCATCAGCTCTATATACGTGAGGCTCCTTCGCATACAAATATGTTTTTATAACCGGATGCACAAATAGTTCAAAGCCTACATAGCAAGCTGAAGGATTTCCTGATAAACCGAAAAGTAACTTCCCATCAACTTCAGCTACTGTCGTTACACTACCTGGTCTCATCGCTATTTTATTAAAGAGTACATTCGCTTGTAATCTTTCATAAATGGCCGGCAAGTAGTCATAATCTCCTACCGACACACCGCCTGTCGTAATTAAAATATCAACCTCATTCATTGCTGATTGAACGGCTGTAAAACATGCATCTAACTCGTCGGCAAGTTGGCCATAATAACGAACTTTCCCTCCAGCTTTCATAATTTGAGCGGCAATCATATACGAGTTACTATTTCTAATTTTCCCCGGCTGTAACGACTCATGTACTTCTAATAATTCACTTCCTGTCGTCACAATACCAACAACAGGCTGTTTTACAACCTTCACAGTACTATATCCAAACGTCGCTAATAAGGCCGCAACACCTGGATTAATTGCAACACCTTTCTTAACGAGAACTTGATTTTGTTTTATATCTTCCCCTTTAAATGACACGTTGTCACCACTATGAAAAGGACGCTTTAACTTCATATATGTTTTTCCGTTCTTCTCAAAACCTTCTGTCAGCTCTAGCATTACGACTGCATTACAACCCTCTGGAATAGCTGCTCCTGTCATAATACGAACCGCCTGAAATGCCCCTACTGCTTCTGTAAAAACAAATCCCGCCCCAATTTCTCCTATTACTTCAAATTCAATCGAATTCTCTTGATTTGCTTCTTTCGTATCTTCTGCCCGAATTGCGAAACCATCGTAAGGAGAACGATCAAAATGAGGAACGTCATGATCAGAGACAACATCCTCTCCAAGAATTCTCCCGTAACTTTCCGTAATAGAAACTTCTTCTACTTCACCATTCTTCGCATATTCCATTACTCTCTCCACTGCCTCAGCAACCTGAATCGGAATTCGTTTTTCTACCATCGTTTCTCACCTCATATTTGCAATTTTTTTTATCTCGATTAAACTTTATATATTAAATAGAAATTACTTCAAGGAGGAATTCCATGTCTTCATTCACACACTTTAATGACCAAGGACGCGCGAAGATGGTTGATATAAGTGACAAAGAAACAACCGTTCGAACTGCAATTGCGTGCTCTAGCATTGTCGTTACAAAAGAAATTTACGATAAAATCTCTCACAATGAAATCGGGAAAGGTGACGTATTAGCAGTTGCACAAATCGCAGGTATTATGGCTGCGAAACGTACTTCTGATATTATCCCAATGTGCCATCCTTTATTATTAAAAGGTGTTGACGTTTCTTTCGATTGGAAACAATCCGAAGAACAATATCGATTACTTATTGAAGTAAAAGTTAAAACAGAAGGTAGCACCGGTGTTGAAATGGAAGCTTTAACAGCAGCTTCCGCTACTGCTCTTACTGTGTACGATATGTGTAAAGCTGTTGATAAAGGTATGATTATTGGCGAAACGTACTTACTTGAAAAAACAGGTGGAAAAAGTGGAGATTATACGAGAAAATCTTAATCTTTTCTCTGTTGAATCTAAAGGGTTTCCTTTAGATTCAACCTATATATCTTGCATATAAACGTTTTGCCACATTGATATCATTCGTTCCATGAATAAACGCCCTGCCATCTGTAAATAAAACAAAACGGAATTCCTCTACCGGAAATGATAATAAATACGGAGTAGCTTTTACATCCACACTTCTTTGTAAGCGCTTTTTAATTTCCTCTAAATTAAATTCATTCCGCGTACCTGGACGGATTTGTACTGTATTTCGACCACATAACACTTCTGTTTTCGTTTGTGCTTCAAATGTTAAACTCGGATATGTACGTAATCTTCCACAAGATAAACACGTGTCTTTTTTCTGCCTATTCACTTTAAATGCCATCTGTTGATTATTCCAAAGATCAAACGATAACATCGTTTCGCGAAGTGCTCCATAGTCTTCTACTAATATTTTCAGCGCTTCCGTTATTTGATGTGCAACTACTAATTGTACTGCCGGTTGTATAATGCCAGCCGTATCACATGTTGCTCCGCTCGCCGGATGCTCCATTAAACAGCGGAAACATGGTGTTTTTCCTGGTAAAATTGTATACGTTACTCCGTAGCTTCCTACACAACCACCATATATCCACGGAATATTATACTTTTGTGAAATATCATTAATAAGAAGACGCGTTTCAAAATTATCTGTCGCATCTAATATTAAATCTACATCATTCACTAGCTCTTCCATTTCTTGCACTGTTACATCTGTCACAACTGGATTTATTTCCACCTCAGAATTAATCGCCTTTAAATGTTCTGCCGCTGCTACCGCCTTCGGTTTATACTGCTTTGCATCTTCTTCTGTATATAATTGTTGCCTTTGTAAATTGCTCCATTCTACATAATCACGATCTGCAATTGTTATTTTTCCAACACCTGCTCTCACAATCGCTTCTGCATTTGCTGCACCAAGAGCTCCAGCCCCAATAATAAGCACATGTTTCTCTCTAATTTTTTTCTGTCCTTCTTCTCCAACACCAGCAAATAATATTTGTCTTGAATATCGCTCCTGCATACGATAGCCCCCTTTCTTATCCTCCTATATAAGACATTTCAATTTTCGGACGATTTTTTGCACTTTCTTCTGTCCGTTCATCCGAATATCTATCTTTTCTATTCATCCATACATCTTGTATAACACTTACTAACTCATCATCCGAAAGATTCCCTCTAAGAAGTTCCCTTATATCCAATCCTTCGGTCGCAAATAAGCAAGTATAAAACTTTCCATCTGCCGAAATTCTCGCTCTCGTACAAGAGGAACAAAACGATTCAGAAACAGAAGTAATAAAACCGACTTCGACATTTGTTCCAACGTAACGATATCGCTTCGCAACTTCACCGAAATAATGCACTTCAGCCGGCTCAAGCGGATACACGCTATGAATCATTTCAATTAATTCTTGCTTTGTAGCAACTTGATCAAAGTTCCATCCATTTGTACTACCAACATCCATAAACTCAATAAACCTAAGTGTGATTCCTTGCTCTTTAAAATAAGCAGCCATCGGAAGTACTTGATGGTCATTCATCCCTTTTTTCACAACCATGTTTACCTTTACATCAAGACCGGCCTCTTTTGCAGCCATAATTCCCTTTATAACAGGTTTCGTATTAATATTCCGGCCATTAATACCCTTAAATACATCATCATCTATTGCATCTAAACTAACATTTACTCTATGTAATCCAGCTTCTTTTAATACTTTTGCTTGTTTCGTTAAATGAATCGCATTTGTCGTTAACCCTATATCTACTAGCCCGTCAATTTTCACGAGACGTGCAATAAGCTTTGTTAAATCTTTACGAAGCAGCGGCTCGCCACCAGTAAGTCTAATTTTTCGTACACCGATGCTAACAAATAGTTTTGCCAAACGCTCAATTTCATCAAACGTCAATAAAAACTCATCTTTCAAAAAAGCATAATCTGGCCCAAAAACTTCCGCTGGCATACAATATGTACATCTAAAATTACAACGATCAATGACAGATATGCGCAAATCTTGAAGTGGGCGTTCAAAAAAATCTGTAACCATCTCCTGCATCGCCACCCTCCCTTTCTGCCAAATTTCTCTCTTTTCATTCTATTATAATATATTTTCGAACTGCGATGTTTTTGCTTAAGTGAATAAAGTAAAACTTTCCTAACCAATTAGACTACCTACAAATAATGAGATAAAAACCTTGAAGCATAAAAGCTCCAAGGTTCTCTTCTTATTAACTTAATCTAATAATAGTTAAAGTAGCTCCTGGCGTTGTCGTAGATAATGTAGCAATTGCAACTAATCCAAATAACTGCAAACTAATAGCAGCTCCAGCAGGCAAATTAGCAATGATTGTCGCATTAAATGAACCTGTGGCTACTGCTGGTGAATTTATTGTTCCTGCGAGCGGACTGCCATTTACAGTTATACGAGAACTTACAAGTAAAGAGGCTGTTAAATTTACTGTATAAGCTATATAGTAATTCCCCGCATTCGCAACTGTAAATACAGTATTTCCTCCGCTAACGGTAATTCCTGGACCAATATTTTGATTGTTCGGTAACGGTACATTCGTACCACCTAACAGAACAGAAATAGCACTTCCTGATGTGTTATTCGCAAATGAGTACGTTGCAGTTGTACTAACTCCGGTCACACCAGTTGCTCCAGTAGCCCCAGTTGCTCCAGCTCCAGTTGGACCTGTTGGACCTTGGATTCCTTGTGAACCGGTTGGACCCGTATCCCCTGTTGGGCCTTGGGTACCAGTTGCTCCTGTGGCCCCAGTTGGACCTTGGGGACCCTGGATTCCCTGCGGACCTTGAATTCCTTGTGGACCTGTCGCTCCGGTTGCTCCCGTGACTCCAGTTGGACCTTGGATTCCTTGCGGGCCTTGTGCTCCAGTTGCCCCAGTGTCCCCTGTTGGGCCTTGGGGACCTTGTAACCCTTGCACGCCTTGCGGACCGGTTGGACCTATGTCACCTTGAACACCTTGTATTCCAGTTGGACCTTGTGCACCTGTCGGACCCTGCACTCCTTGGATTCCTTGAATTCCCTGTGGACCTTGTGCTCCCGTGGCTCCGGTTTCTCCTTGTATCCCTTGGGGACCTTGTGCACCTTGAATTCCTTGGGGACCTGTTGGACCTTGAATTCCTTGAGGACCTTGGATTCCCTGTGGACCTTGATCTCCTGTCGCCCCAGTTACTCCTTGTATCCCTTGAGGCCCTTGCACTCCTTGCGCGCCTGTTGGACCTTGGATCCCTTGCACTCCTTGTATTCCTTGCGGGCCTTGTAAACCCGTAACCCCAGTTGCTCCTGTTGAGCCTGTCGCTCCTGGCACTCCTGTTGAGCCTGTCGCCCCAGTATCTCCAGTTGCTCCTGTCACACCGGTTGCTCCTGTCGGTCCAGGTGGTCCACCGGATGGACCTGTCACTCCAGTCGGACCTGATGGCCCCGTTGGACCACTCGGTCCTGCTGGTCCTCCAGAAGGACCTGTTATCCCGGTTGGACCTGTTACTCCTGTCGGTCCTGTAGTTCCTTCCCCTGTCGCTCCGGTTACACCCGTATCCCCTGTTACTCCTGTTGGACCTTGGATCCCTTGTATTCCCTGCGGTCCTTGCACTCCTTGCGCACCCGTCGGACCTTGGATTCCTTGAATACCTTGCACTCCCTGCGCTCCCATTGGACCTGTTGGACCTATCGCCCCTTGAGTACCTTGCACTCCTTGTGGACCCTCTGGACCTGTTGCCCCTTGAGTACCTTGAACCCCTTGAATTCCAGTTGCTCCTTGTGCTCCAGTTGCTCCTGTTACACCTTGTATCCCTTGTATTCCCTGAATTCCTTGCGGGCCTTCTGGTCCTGTTGCTCCTACTGGTCCTTGAATTCCTTGGATTCCTTGTGGACCCTCTGGACCTGTTGCTCCAGCTGGTCCTGGCACACCTTGGATTCCTTGTGGACCTTGAAGTCCTTCTGGTCCTTCTGGTCCTGTTGGTCCTATATCTCCCATCGGCCCTTGTATTCCTTGCACTCCTTGTGGTCCTGTTTCTCCTGTTGGACCTGGTACCCCTTGTATTCCTTGTGGACCTTGATCACCTGTTGCTCCTGTTACGCCTTGAGGTCCAATAGACCCCTGTATACCTTGCGGACCTTGATCTCCAGTTGCACCTGTTATCCCTTGAATCCCCTGAACCCCTTGGATCCCTTGCTCACCAGTTACTCCCGTCGGACCAGGAATACCTTGAATACCTTGCGGACCTTCTGGACCTGTTGGTCCAATTGGCCCTTGAACTCCTTGTATTCCTTGCAAGCCCTGTGCTCCTGTGCTTCCAGTTGGACCTGTAGTTCCCGCTGCTCCAGTTACACCTGTACTTCCTGTTGCCCCTGTAGTTCCCGTTGCTCCCGTCGCTCCTGTACTTCCACTCGGTCCACCACCCGGGCCTGTCGCACCAGTTGGCCCCGTCGGACCAGGAGGTCCTCCTGATGGGCCAGTGATTCCTGTTGGACCTGTTATGCCAGTTGAACCTGTAACCCCTTGACCAGTTGCTCCTGTTGGACCAGTACTTCCAATCGGTCCTTGTGGGCCTTGTATCCCCTGTACTCCTTGTATTCCTTGTGGACCAGTTACTCCAGGTAATCCTTGCACACCTTGAATTCCTTGAGCTCCCTCTGGTCCAGTAGCTCCAATCGGTCCCTGTAACCCTTGTATCCCCTGTATACCTTGTGCCCCTGTCGCTCCTGTTGGACCAATCGGACCTTGTAACCCCTGCACACCCCCCGGTCCTGTCGCTCCTGTTTCTCCTTGTGGACCTCTCAATCCTTGTGGTCCCTGCTGTCCTTCTGGTCCAGTTGCACCTATTGGTCCAACTGGTCCTTGTATCCCTTGCACACCTTGAGGTCCTGTCGGGCCCATCTCCCCCATCGGACCTTGTAATCCTCTTGGTCCTTGAGGTCCTGTTGGACCTTGTGGACCAGTTGGGCCAGTAATCCCAATGCCAGTAAATCCCGTTGGAACGGGTGGAAAGGTAGGCCCAATAAGATTTGGTGGAATTCTGAAATTAGAGTTTAATGAATGTTTTTTATCGCGCTCTCTCACACTTTCACCACCTGCACACCATCTTTTTTACATTAAACAAACCTCTTCTTCTTAATATGTATTTACAAAAACAAACTCAAAGACTATTTTTATTTGAAATAATAAAAACTCCCTTAAATCCTTAAGGGAGTCCAGCGACTGAATCCATATTATCTGTATTTGGGACAGCTTGTGCTATACTCGATGTGTTTACACTTTGCCCCGTATTTGTGCCTGTTACAGTACCAGCAGGAGTACCCCTTGTATATGTTGTCGTCACCGAATCTCCTGGTTGCAAGCAAAGCTTCGTCTCCGTTCCTATTACTGTAACAACATCAATCCACGTACACCCCATTGAACCACTATACGATTTCGAAGCAGTAAATGACGTATCACTCAAATTATCACCGGTAAATATATTACCAGTGTTATTCACAATAACAAACTCTTTTATATGAGCAGGCATAATTACACTCTACCTTTCCTCTATGAACCTAATGTACGTGTACTCGTTGCTAACGGCGGAAGAAACACTGATGTTCGAATCACTGCTTCTGGCTGCCTTTTCCCATTTAAAAAAACTGCCGCACTCGAACCTCCAGCACCTGCATATATTTTTGCTACAGCTAAAGGTGCGATATTATAACAGTCGCCAACATTAACAGCTCCTGTATTGTTAATAATTTTTACTTTACGCATGTTAATCCCCATTTATCCCTCCCCCTTTTGTATACTGTATGCAAAAGAAAAAAACTTGAAACAAACACGTTTCAAGTTTTTAAACTACTTATTTCGTTTCACCTTCATATTGAAGCATACCGCCAACCATGTTCATTGTTTTATATCCTTGCTCATTTAAATAATGGCATACATTTTCACTGCGCATTCCCGAGCGACAAATAAAGATATATTCATTCTCTTTATCAAAGAAATCTACTTTATTTGGGATATCACCCATTTTAATATGTACAGCTTCTGGAATTTTCCCTGCTGCTACTTCTTCATCTTCCCTTACGTCTACTAAAAATAACGTTTCACCATTTTCTAAACGTTCTTGCACTTCTTCTGTAGTAATTGTTTTAACTTCTGTCATATTTCGTTCCTCCTTATATACAATAAAACCTTTAGTCTCTTCCTTAAAAAGCATGTCTAATCAATTTTAGCATGCGAAAGAAAGAACGCAAAGAATGCAAAATTTATTTCTCAATTTTCTCGCAAAACTTATTCTTTACAAACATAACTCGTGCATTGTATCCTCAATATACTTGTTTTATGAAAGGAGCCAATGAAAATGACACTTTTTCTTTTCATTACCGGCATCATTTTCTTAATCGCTGCAATTATTGCTCTTAGTATGAAAAATAATAAAAAGATAAAATCGCCACAAGAAATATCATTCTTATTTTTATTACTTAGTATAGCGTTCTTCGGTATAGCAATTGCCACATATATTTTCCGTCTACAAATCATGTAAAAAAAGGTGCCTACTACATACATTGCACCTTTTTCACACCATTTCTTTTCTACACAAAACTAGATACTTTCCGATTTAAAAACTCATAAACCTTTTTTTCAAATAAATGAATATCAAATGCTCCCGCCATATGCCCATTTATACTTTCTATCTCATACACTTCCGCATACTTCCCTTGTTTTTGCAACATGTCTACCATTTTATAATTATAACGTGACGGCTGAAGCAAATCTTGTTTACACGGAATCATAAGTACATTTGCTTCTATATGAGACAGCGCCTCTTCTAAAGACGAAAATCCATGCGCAATATCATGTAATAAAACTGCTTTCGCCGTGTATATCCATGAATTTGCATCTACTAACTCTATACCTCTATATGTCACTTTATTTATTTCTTTCTCAAATGATGTCAATGTAGAAACCTTTTCATAAGGGTCTACTTCTATACTATTACGAGGGAATGTTGTTTCATAAAAATGCTCATCAAACGCGTTCATAAACATCATTCTATTTGCTAAATGAAGCCCCTTCATTGGCTGCTCTTCTCCATATTTTCCGCCCCTCCAACTTGGATCTAGTTGAATGGCCTCAATAGCATTTTGCGCTACATTTACTGACGTAATAATTGGATTTTGTGGGTTCGTAATAACACCAATCATCCGCTCTACCATATGAGGATAATGAATAGCCCATTGCTGCGCAATCATCCCGCCGGCTGACGGTCCCATTACAGCATGTAGCCTTGCGATTCCCATATCTTTTATTAACTCATATTGCATACGAGCTACATCAAGAAATGTAAAAACCGGGAAATCCATCGCATATTCATCTCCAGTTTTCGGATCAATTGATTTCGGTCCTGTTGTAATCACATAAGGGTTCTTTACCTGCACATTACAAAGGTTATCAGTGCATATAACAAAGTATTTATTTGTATCAATTGCTTTTCCAGGTCCAATTAAACCATCCCACCAACCAGACTCCTCATCATGCGCTGTATATTTTCCTGCCGCGTGACTCGTTGCACTAAAATGATGACAAACCAAAATCGCATTTGACCTTTCTCTATTTAAAGTACCATACGTCTCATACCCCATTTGAACAGGAATTTCCCTACCATTTTCAAACGTAAATTCTTTTAAAATAAACTTCTCTTTTTTTACAATTTGCACAGACTCTCCCTCTCCCCGTTATAGTATGAACTGCTTACTAAAGGATTTTTTCTATGCAAACCAATCTCCTCCTTCTTTTCATAAATAAATGAATAATATACAAAATTAGCCACAAAATAGCACTATATTACACAATTAAAGAGGGAATACATATGATTTGGAATTGGCTACGTAAGAAAAAAAAATCAAATACAACAGAGAAAAACGAAACAGATAACTTGGAGCAACAACCTAACAATCAAGAGGATGATAACAAAGAACAAACTAGAAGTATGAAACATAATAAAGGTAACAATAGCGAGCAACAAAAAGAGGAGCACAAAGAGCCTTCTCAGGATCAACAACAACACTCTAAACAAGACAACTCGAATCAGCAGCAACACTCTAAGCAAAGCGACTCGAATCAGGATAAACAACAACATTCTAAGCAAAGCGACTCGAATCAAGATAAACAACAACATTCTAAGCAAAGCGACTCGAATCAAGATAAACAACAAAGCTCTAAACAAGACGACTCGAATCAGGATAAACAGCAAAGTTCTAAGCAAAGCGACTCATCTCAGGATAAACAGCAAAGTTCTAAGCAAAGCGACTCATCTCAGGATAAACAACAAAGCTCTAAACAAGACGACTCGAATCAAGATAAACAGCAAAGCTCTAAACAAGATGACTCGAATCAGAATAAACAGCAAAGTTCTAAACAAGACGACTCAAATCAGGATAAACAACAAAGCTCTAAACAAGATGACTCGAATCACAATCAACAACAACATTCTAAACAAGACGACTCGGATCAGAATAAACAGCAACATTCTAAGCAAAGCGACTCGAATCAAGATGAACAACAACATTCTAAACAAGATGACTCGAATCAAGATAAACAACAAAGCTCTAAACAAGACGACTCGAATCTGGATAAACAACAAAGCTCTAAACAAGGTAACTCGGATCAAAATCAGCAGCAAAACGCTGGAAATAATAGTATTTATGATTTTACGAAACCAGGAAAAGACCGTATTCATTCTCTACAAGATTTAATAGAAAAGCTCAAAAAGTCTAGTGATTTTGTTAATTACCATACATCTGATGATGAAACGATGCCTTATTGGATTTCTTACTATCGACCTTCGCTTGATGGAGAGAAATTGCAAAAATATTTAATGCCTACTCTTTTAGAACGACCTAACGCCTCACTAGAAGAGCTGAAAGAACATATTCCGATGAGCGGGATTACAATTACGAACGATTTACAAAAAATTGAGGATATGGTGTTAAAGGGACATGCGATTATTCAATTGAACCAGCAAGATCAAAAATGTATGCTTGCAAACATCGCGATTGATAATTATCGTGCACCAACTCCTCCTTTAAACGAATCGACTGTTATCGGTCCTCAAGAAGGTTTCGTAGAAGATATTGATACAAATATTAATTTAGTTCGAAAACGGCTTCCTGTTTTAGATTTACAAACAAAAGAAATGATTGTCGGTGAGTTTTCCAAAACAAAAGTTGTCATGATGTATTTAGACAACCTCGCTGAAAAAGATAATGTAGATTTTCTCGAGGAGTCATTACGCGCTCTTGAATATGATCAAATTAATGATAGTGCTTATATACAAGAATTAATGGGTGAAAAGTCAATTTTCCCTCTCTATATCAATACAGAACGTACTGATAGAGTTACAAAAGCACTCATTGATGGGAAAATCGCTATTTTTGTGGATGGTTCTCCAAGCGTTTTACTAACGCCTGTATCCTATTTCGATTTTTTCATTTCGCCAGAAGACTATAACGTCTCTTGGCTATATGCTACATTTTCAAGGATTTTAAGATTAATCGCCGTTCTATTTTCAATCTGTGCTACACCGTTATACGTTGCAGTTTTAAATTATCATTATGAACTTATTCCGAGCGATTTACTTGAAACTTTGATTTTATCAAGAGCTCAAGTACCGTTCCCACCTTTAATTGAAGCACTATTTTTAGAACTTGCAATCGACTTATTGAGAGAGGCTGGCGCAAGGTTACCCATGAAAGTTGGTCAAACGCTCGGTATTGTAGGCGGTATCGTAATCGGACAAGCATCTGTACAAGCTGGTTTAACGAGTAACATTTTATTAATTATCGTTGCCTTATCAGCACTCGCTTCCTTTATTACACCTATTTATAAAATGGGTAATGCAGTTCGATTACTACGTTTCCCGTTTCTAGCATTCGCAGAAATAGGAGGGCTCTTCGGTATCTCTCTTGGATTTATCTTTTTATTTACTCATCTTTTTAGACTTACTTCCTTGCGTAAGCCGTACGCTTTGTTTTACCCGACAAGACAACAATCTGTTAAAGATTCTTGGATTCGTTTTCCATTAACAATGATTGATACAAGGGATGTACAAGCAAGGCCACAACATGTAAAGAAAGCAGCAAAAGGGATTTCAACAAAACATAGATCGGATTTTGATGATTAAAGAATGAGGTGCATTGATGAGTAAAGTTCAAGAAAAATATCAAATATCTCCTGTCTTTGTTTTCTTCTTAATTCACGGTGCACAGTTTGGAGCTGGCGTTCTCGGCTTCGCTCGAATTATTGCGAAAGCTGCTGGATACGACGGCTGGATAGGGGTTCTAATCACAGGAATATGTATCCACATTCTTATATGGATGATGTATTTTTTATTAAAAGAAACAAACGGGAATTTAATTGATTTACAACGACAAACATTTGGAAAGTGGATAGGGAACCTCTTTAATATCATCTTTGCAGCATATTTTTTAATCGTCAGTATTTCCGTCATTCGAACGTATGTTGAAATTATTCAAGTATGGATGTTCCCAACTGCTTCCACCTTTATGTTAACACTCTTTTTATGCTTAGTTAGTTATTACATTATTTCTTCTGGCTTCCGTGTCATTACTGGTATTTGCGTCATCTCTGTTGGGGGTACATTAGGATATTTATTTCTAAGCTTATTCGTTTTGAAATATTCACATTGGGAGAATTTACTACCTATATTCACACATTCTCTTTCAGACATTTTAAAATCCGCTCAACTGTCAATCTACAGTATGACAGGATTTGAGATTTACCTCATGGTGTATCCATTCGTGAAAAAGCCTATGCAATCTCATAAGTATGCTCAACTCGGGGCACTATTTTCAAATCTTCTATATTTATTTAGTACCCTTTTAGCCTTTGCATTTTTTAGTGAGAAACAATTGTTAAAAACGATATGGTCGCAACTTTCCATGACTCAAGTCATTCAATTACCCTTCATAGAAAGACTAGAATATATCGCAATATCAGGCTATGCACTCGTTATTATTTCAAGTTTTATCCTCCCTTTATGGGCGTCAATAAGAGCAACTCATGAAATATTCCGTGTAAAACAAAGAGGTGTTTTAATCGCTTTTATCATTATCACTCTCATTGTTTCACAACTTTTAACGAACAGACACGATATTAATAACTTTATTAGTAATGCATCAAAAGTTAGTTTTTGGCTCATTTATGTATACATCCCAATCCTATTTATTATTGTGTGGGTGAAAAGAAAATGGAAAAAATCAAAAGCAAATTAATACTTATTTCTTGTATAGCACTTTTCAGTTTAACTGGATGCTTACAAAAAAATATTATCGATGATGTACAACTTATTCAAGGCACCGTTTTTGATACAGCAAAGGATAATAAAGTAAAAGTAACATTCGTTTGTCCCATTCAGAAAAAAGGAAATAAAGTTCAAGTTTTTGAAGGCACCGCAAATGCGGTAAAACAAGTAAAAGCAGACACATCTTTAGAGTCTTCTCAACCATTTGCTAGTGGACAAATGCGTGTTGCTCTATATACTATACCACTTGCAAAAAAAGGAATGTCTACTTCATTCGATACATTACTTCGAGATGTGAACATAGGGAATGCTTTATATGTTGCTTTACTTGAAGGTAACGGCACAGAACTTTTAAAAGGGAAATATACAACTTCATACAACGTTGCAATTTATATGAAAAAATTGTTAGAGCATAACATGGAAACTGGTCCTTTACCAACGGATAATCTGCATGTAGGAGCATTCCGTTATTATCAAGAAGGACAAGACTACTATATTCCAATTTTAAAAAAACATGGTGATAAAATAAAAATCAATGGAATTGGTCTTTTTAAAAAGGATAAATATATCGGTAAAATTGCGGAAAAAGATATGTTCATATTTAAAGGACTATTGGAGAAGCATAAATTAGATTCACATGAATTTAAAACCGATTCTGCATACGTAATGATTAATAATATTCGTTCTGTTCCAACTTACGATATTAAGATTAAAAACGGAAAGCCTTCTTTCTTCATTCACGTTCATCTTGAGGCGCGCATTCAAGAACTATCGAAACAAATTAACTTAGAAAATAACAAGAACTCAAAAAAAATTGAAAAAAATGTACAAAAACAATTAGATACACAAGCTGCTAAATTAATTAAGCAGTTTAAATCTTTAGACGTTGATCCCCTCGGACTAGGAGCAAAATATAAACAACATTACCGTCCATTCAAGTTAGAAGAGTGGAAACAGATGTACAAAGATGTCCCTGTTACTGTAAAATACACCGTAAATATTACAAATTCTGGTGTAATCGAATGAGAAATGATTGAACTCCTCTCTCCGGCATGATACAACGGAAAGAGGAGTTTTTATTTTAGATAGAGAGAGAAGATATTTATGGGGGAGCTTATGTCTAAAAAATTAGTAAAGCCTATTTTAAATGGTATTTTATTTCTCGGCGTCTTTTTATTTGCTCATACATACTTAAAAAATGTTTCCTTTACACGTTATTTACTTGTCGTTATACCAATGTTGCTCGTTGGTATGTTTGGCATCGACCTTATTTTATCCATTTTAATAAAAGAAGAAAAATAACGAGCAGGGCCGTCCCAAAAGTATTCCGGGATGGCTTTCTTTTATTAACAGGCTATGTTCTGTCGTTCAGTCGATATAATCTTTCACTAACGCTATCTGAACTAAAAGATGCAACTTTTGGACAGTCCCTTTTCATTTCATAATCACCTTATGTTACAATGAGATTCGGCACAAAGCGAGAAAGGATGAAACAACATGATAAACGAAAAAGGTTTAGATAAAGGGTATGAACTTGTTGCAAAAATGCATGAAGAGTTCGGACATCCTGTGACAAATACTCCAACAAAATTAACAGAAGAACGTGCAAAAATCCGTGCAAGTTTTATGCAAGAAGAGCTAGAAGAATTTCTAGAAGCGACGACTGTTGAAGATCAATATGATGCACTGATTGACCTTATTTACTTTGCATTCGGAACGTTTGCCGAAATGGGTGTACGTCCAGATAAAGGATTCGAAATTGTAAATAATGCAAACATGGCAAAATTATTCCCTGATGGGAAACCTCGATTCCGCGAAGGCGATGGCAAAATTCTAAAACCAGAAGGCTGGCAAGCACCAGAGCCACAACTTCGTGCTGAAATCGAACGCCAACGCCAAGAAGCTGAAAAAAACTGCTAGGATTTCCTAGCAGTTTTTTATTATGTCTTTTTTTCTGCAATTCATTAATGACCCACGTGTCCCGCGTGTCCTGCTGCTCCACCAATACTAGCCGCTCCTGCTGCTGCCCCTGCTCCTCCTGCTCCAATTCCACCTGTCCAAGGAGAAGATTGTTGCTGTTGTTGATATTGCTGATATTGTTGGTGTTGTTGGTGACCCTGCTGACCTTGTTGGCCTTGGTGTCCGTGATGTTGATGACCTTGTTGGCCTTGATGGCCTTGGTGGTGATGACCATGGTGACCTTGTTGGCTTTGGTGGTGATGATGACCATGCTGACCTTGTTGGCCTTGATGGTGATGATGACCATGCTGACCTTGGTGACCTTGGTGGTGATGACCATGGTGGCCTTGATGCGTTTGGTAAAGAACAGCTTGTGGATGAATGTGGTGTTGACCGTGGTGATGTACTTGTTGTTGATGTCCGTGATGGTGGTGATGACCATGCTGACCTTGGTGATGATGACCATGATGGCCATGTTGGCCTTGGTGGTGGTGACCATGATGGCCTTGGTGATGATGATGTACATGATGACCATGTTGGCCTTGATGATGGTGATATACATGGTGACCGTGAACACCTTGCGGATAACCACCTACTCCGCCTGCTACAACACCTACTCCTGGCACCGGGAATCCTGTCTGCACTCCTCCAACGAAAGAAGGAAATGTAGTCGGTACTCCTACTGGAATTCCTGTCTGTACGCCAGCTACTGATGTCGGAAATCCTCCTGTTACTGTAGGCATTCCAGCCCCTGATGTTGAAAATCCTCCCATTGATGTAGGCATTCCAGTTTGCATGCCAGCTACCGATGTTGGAAATCCTCCTACTGCTCCACCCATCCAGCTCGGAATTCCACCGTACCCTTGTTGGCCAGCTCCTCCCATTAACATCATTTGTGTATAACTGTCCGATTCGCCTCCGAAGAAGCCATGTGGTGCATTATTGTCCATCCCTTTCATTCCTTTCACCTCTTCTACTCAATTTAGCCTACCTTTTTTATCATATTTCCTATAGAAGAATAGGTGTTTGTCTGTATTGGAATTCCGCTCCTTTTTCTTCATTCATGATAAAATTAATTAACTAAATATTTCTTCTAGGAGGTATTTCTATTGAAAAATGTAACAAAGGCTTCTATCAAAGATTTAGATGCAATCTTACATATAGATATTGATGTAATCGGAGATGATAGTAGACGAGATTATATTAAACACACTATCAATGAGGGCAAATGCATCATTGTAAAAGAAGACAATTCTATTTCTGGTTTTCTAACATACGATACAAATTTCTTTGGTTGTACTTTCCTCTCATTAATTATTGTTTTGCCAGCAAAAAGAAGGAACGGCTATGCAAGCTCGTTAATCTCATATATGTTAAGTCATTCTCCTACTCAAAAAATCTTTTCTTCGACGAACGAATCGAATACAAGTATGCAAGCCGTTTTTAATACGAATGGATTTGTACGTAGTGGAATAGTTGAAAATTTAGATGAAGGGGATCCTGAAATTATTTTCTACACAAAAAAGCTCAAAGCATAAATGCTCTGAGCTTTTTTTAAAATACATTAGTTTGCAACAATGTTAACAAGTTTGCCAGGAACTACAATTACTTTACGAACTGTTTTTCCTTCGATTTGGTCTTGAATTGCTTCAAGTGCAAGTTGTTCCATTTCTTCTTTTGATGCGTCTTTACTCATTGTTAGTTTTGCGCGAACTTTGCCCATAACTTGAACAACGATTTCAACTTCATCTTCTACAAGTTTAGACTCATCAAATGTTGGCCAGCTTGCATATGTGATTGTTTCATTGTATCCAAGTTTGCTCCATAGTTCTTCTCCGATGTGAGGTGCAACTGGTGCAATCATTTTTACGAAACCTTCTACGTATTCTTTTGGAAGTGTTTCAGCTTTGTATGCATCATTGATGAATACCATCATTTGAGAAATCGCTGTGTTGAAGCGAAGCTCTGCATAGTCTTCTGTTACTTTCTTCACTGTTTGGTGGTAAGCTTTTTCAAGCTCTTTATTTGGTGCATCAGTAATTTTCTCACTTAATTCACCGTTATCTTGAATGAATAGACGCCATACGCGGTCTAGGAAACGACGAGCTCCGTCAAGACCATTTTCAGACCAAGCGATTGAAGCATCTAATGGTCCCATGAACATTTCGTATAGACGAAGTGTATCTGCACCGTGGCTTGCTACGATATCATCAGGGTTTACAACGTTACCTTTTGATTTACTCATTTTCTCGTTGTTTTCACCTAGAATCATACCTTGGTTGAATAATTGTTGGAACGGCTCTTTCGTTGGAACTACACCGATATCGTATAATACTTTATGCCAGAAACGAGCATATAGTAAGTGAAGTACAGCGTGCTCCGCTCCGCCGATATAAATATCAACTGGAAGCCATTGTTTTACTTTCTCAGGATCTACAAGTGCTTCGCTGTTGTTTGGATCGATGTAACGTAGGTAATACCAGCAGCTACCAGCCCATTGTGGCATTGTGTTCGTTTCACGACGACCTTTTTTACCAGTTTCAGGATCAACAACATTTACCCACTCTTCAATGTTCGCAAGTGGTGATTCACCTGTACCTGAAGGACGGATGTTTTCTGTTTTCGGAAGAACTAATGGTAATTCTTCTTCTTTCACAGCTGTCATTGCGCCATCTTCCCAGTGGATTACTGGAATTGGCTCACCCCAGTAACGTTGACGGCTGAATAACCAGTCACGTAGACGGTACGTTACTTTTTGATTTCCTGCGCTCGTTACTTCAAGCCATTCAATCATTTTTGCGATTGCTTCTTCTTTATTTAAACCATCAAGGAATGCTGAGTTTACGTGTGCACCATCGCCTGTGTACACTTCTTTCGTAATGTCTCCACCTTTTACAACTTCCTTCATTGGAAGATTGAATACTGATGCGAATTCATAGTCACGCTCATCGTGAGCTGGAACTGCCATTACAGCACCTGTTCCGTAAGTTGCAAGAACGTAATCAGCGATCCAGATTGGTAATTTCTCACCGTTTACTGGATTAACTGCGTAAGCACCAGTGAATACACCAGTTTTTTCTTTCGCAAGCTCTGTACGCTCTAGGTCACTCTTCATTTTTACAGCGTTAATGTAAGCTTCTACTGCTTCTTTTTGTTCCGCCGTTGTAATTTCAGCAACAAGTGCATGTTCCGGAGCAAGTACACAGTATGTTGCACCGAATAATGTATCAGGACGCGTTGTGAAAACTGTGAACTTCTCATCTGTACCGTCGATGTTGAAGTGTACTTCTGCACCTTCAGAACGACCGATCCAGTTACGTTGCATATCTTTTAAGCTTTCTGGCCAATCAAGCTCATCTAGATCTTCTAATAGACGATCTCCGTAAGCTGTAATTTTTAACATCCACTGTCTCATCGGACGACGCTCAACTGGATGTCCGCCGCGCTCACTCTTACCGTCAATGATTTCTTCGTTTGCAAGTACTGTACCAAGTGCTGGGCACCAGTTTACAGGTACTTCATCAACGTAAGCTAAACCTTTTTCAAATAGTTTTAAGAAGATCCATTGTGTCCACTTATAGTAGTTTGGATCTGTTGTATTTACTTCACGATCCCAATCGTAAGAGAAGCCTAATGCTTTAATTTGATTACGGAACGTATTAATATTAATCTCTGTAAATTCTGCCGGGCTGTTTCCAGTATCAAGTGCATATTGCTCTGCTGGAAGACCGAATGCATCCCATCCCATTGGATGAAGAACGTTATATCCTTGCATACGCTTCATACGAGATAAAATATCTGTCGCTGTATAACCTTCTGGATGTCCTACGTGTAGGCCTGCACCTGATGGATATGGGAACATATCTAGTGCATAAAATTTTGGTTTTTCTGTCTCATCTGGCGTACGGAATGTTTTATTTTCTTCCCAGTACCCTTGCCACTTCTTCTCAATATCTTGATGATTAAAGCTCATGAGATAACCCTCCTTGAAATTCTATTTATTTTCACCGCCCAAAATACAAAAAACCTCTCATCCCTAGAAAGGGACGAGAGGTTATAGATTCCCGCGGTACCACCCTAAATTAATGTACAAATATACATTCGCTTAGATCCGTAACGTGGATTAACGGCAATTGCTACTAATAGTTTCACAACTGCAACTCAAAGGCGAGTTCATAACGAAACGTGGATTGACTTGCACCGACCGTCAACTCTCTAAACCAGCTTCTATTACTACTACTCCTTCTCACTGTTATTACAAATATGAGTTAATGTGAACTACCCACCACTTCGTATCTCTAAAGAGCTTACTTAAAGCGAAGGCTTCTCGGTTAATCGTTACTGTTAATCACTAACGAATTCGTCTTAGGACAGCCGAGCTATCTCCCTTGTTCTAAAGGTTGTTTTATTTAAATATATTCTAAAACATGTTACATGTTCCGTCAAACTAAACTGCAATTTTTTCTTCAACTGTTTCTTCTACTTTTACTCGTTTATCATACATGCTCGTTGCTATAAGCGCTACTACAAGCATTACCATGATTGCTATAAACAATACTTCCATATCGTATAAATCAACAATCGCTCCGCCAACGACCGGTCCGAACATTTTCCCTACAGTCGCCGCGCTATTTACAACGCCCTGATAAAACCCAAGTTTATCTTTTGGCGCAAGTATATTTGCAATGGTCGGAACTGCTGGCCATACAAATAACTCACCAATCGTTAATGTTACCATCGCAACGAGGAACATCGTAAATTGCTGCGCCTGACTTAACACAATGAATGACGCCGCAAAAATGACGATCCCAATCATAATTTGTTGTTTTAAAGAACGCTTCATCCAGCGAATTAACATACTAACAAGTGGCTGCGCACAAACGATCATCGCTCCGTTTATCGTCCATAATAAACTATAATGACGAAGGCTAATATTTAATTCCCGCATATGAGTCGCAATCGCTCCTTGCCACTGTACATATGTAACCCAGCATAAAGCATATGCTACACATACGATAAGAAGTGCTTTGAATCCAGGTGTAAGCGACCAGCCTTTTTTCGTTTCGACTTCTTTTTGTACGCCCGGCTCTTTTTTGTCTTCCATACCACGGAATCCGATAAAAGCAATTAAGAAGAAAACAAAGTATAAAATAAAGTTCGCTAAGAAAATATAATCAAAACGATACGATGCAACTAATCCACCACATGCTGTTCCGATCGCAATACCAACGTTTTGTCCAACATACATCGCATTAAATGCTCGTCTTCCGCCCTCTGGCCAAACCGTACCAACCATCGCATACATCGATGGGAAGACCATTCCAGAACCAAAACCGATTAAGGCTAGCCACACAACATATAACGGCCAACCGTGGAAGAACACAAGACCTAAAATCGATACGAGTGTAATGACAATCCCTACTAAAGTTGATTTATAACCGCCCCATTTATCAAATAAAACACCGCCGAGCAAGTTTCCAATTACACCAGTAAGCGAGTTGATCATTAATACCATTCCGGCCACAGATAAAGATTTCCCTAGGTGATCATGCAAATAAATTGTATTAAAAGGCCATAAAAAAGAAGCACCCGTGACATTAATAATCATCCCAGCTACTAATAGCCATACTTTCCTTGGCATAGTCTCCCCTCCTATTCTATTTTTTCGTTCATCTATAACAGTAAAATTGTAGTCGTTTTTAAATAGGAAGGCAACTGATTAATAGTTGATGAAATTCAGATAACGGTATGTTGGTAAATGAAATTATATTGATTGCCACTTAAAAATATATCAGCGATTTATGAAATATATCGACTTACCGACAAAAACGACAGCAGTAACAATATAAAAAAGAGGAGATTACATGAAGTTCATGCAGTCTCCCCTTTTTTATACTATCCAACTTCTTTTTCTCGCTTCGCACGTTCTTTCGCACTCCATTTAAATATCTTATCTAATAGAGAGTATATTCTCCCAGACTCTTTCGTTAATAACGGACCTAACGATGCTAATATTAAAACGTACAGTGCAGAGAACGGTTTAATCGCTGCCATTAAACCACCCGCAATGCCGATATTGGCTACAATAATAGAGAATTCCCCGCGTGATACGAGTGTTAAACCGATATTCGTAGAAGCCTTATGTGATAACCCGGCTTTACGTCCCGCCATCATTCCAGCTGTAAAATTACCGATGAGTGTAATAAGAACTGCTCCTAACGCCAACCACACTGCTCCTCCAAGTGAAAACGGATCTATACTTAAACCGAAGCTGAAAAAGAATATAGCCCCAAAGAAATCACGAAACGGGACGACGAGATGCTCAATCCGATCGCTATGCTCTGTTTCAGAAAAAACGAGTCCTAACAAGAGCGCTCCAATCGCCTCAGCAACATGAATCGTTTCTGAAAATCCTGCTACAAAGAATAAAATAGCGAATATTACGATAATAAAGATTTCATTTGACGAAATATCTAATATTTTATTTAAGAACGGCGTAGCTTTTCTAGCGACTACAAAGAATAGTAGCATATATCCTACTGCGATTAATACCGATGTAAGAGCACCTACAAATGATGTTGCGCCCCCAAGTACTAATCCTGAAACGACTGATAAATATACAGCTAAAAAAATATCATCAAACATAATGATTCCTAATATTAATTCAGTCTCTTTATTACCAGATCTTCTTAAATCAACAATTACTTTTGCAACAATTGCACTCGATGAAATTGTAATGATTCCAGCAATAATTAATGTTTCTAATAAGGGGAAGCCCATCACATATCCATAAAGCAAACCTAATATGAAATTAAGTGATATGTGGACGGTTCCCCCGAAAGCAATCGACTTTCCTGATTTAATTAATTTTTTTATTGAGAATTCTAAGCCTAAATAGAATAGGAGGAATATGACGCCAACGCGGCCGAGGAAGGAAATAACTTCTCCGCTTTCAATAAACCTTAAATCGATAAGTCCTAAATCTGGGGCATGAGGCCCCACTAACATACCGAGTATAATGAGAAACGGAATAATCGAGAACTTTAACTTCGCAGCGAGGATAGCTGCAAAAGCTACTAATACTAACGCAGTTCCAACTTCAAAGATTAAAGTATCCATCGATTAGGAATCACCTCCTGCTGAAAGCAATTCATTAATAATTCTTTTCACTTCATGTCTCGCGCCTGATAACACGAGCATATCGCCAGCTTCAATAATAGAGTCTGGACCTGGATTAAAGAATTTCTTCATATTCTTTTTCAAAATAGCAATAATCGTTACGTTATATGTTTTTCTGACATGTAAGCTACCAATTGTTTGTTGTACTACTGGTGCCTTATTCTCCACCTTAAACCATTCAATTGATAATCCTTCAAAAGCCATCTCAATTGTATCTAACGCTTGTGGTCTATATACCATTCCGCCTAAAATAGCTGCAATTTGTCTCGCTTCAGAATCGCGAAGAGAAACGCTTGAAATACTCTCATCATGATCCGCATCAAAATGATACATTTCTCTCCGGCCATCATCATGAATCACGATAACCATTTTTTCATTACCTTTTGTAATTACTTCAAACTTACAACCAATACCCGGAAGTTCACTTTCTCTAATATTCATATTTTCCGCCTCCTAAATTTTTTAGTTACGGCTTTTACAAATCTACATCAATCTCTGTTTTAAACTTTTCATCTTTTGAGATTCCTAAATACTTGAGTGTTTCTGATGGAGTTGCGTGATGAAAATGCTTTTGCAATAGCGCAATCGCTATTCCTCTTTTGTACGCGTGATATCCAAATGTTTTTCGCATTGAGTTCGTTCCAATCTTCCCAACAATCCCAACCGCTTCAGCTGCGCTATGAATAACGCGATACGCTTGTTGGCGTGAGATTGAATTTGTCGTTTTATTAGATTGAAATACGTAATTTTCTCTTTGAGCATCAATAGTTTGTACGTACTCTAAGAGAGCTTCTTTTACTTTTGTATTTAAATAAATATCTTGTTTAAATTTTTCATCTTTCACAGGAAGGGAATAAAACTCTTTAACAGTCTTATCTTCATTTAATACCTCTTCAAATTTCATACTAAGTAGTTCAGTAATTTTTAATCCCGTGTTAATTCCAATAACAAATAAAAGATAATCTCGCAGCGAGTGCTCTTTTAAATACTTTTTCATAGCCTCAATTTGGCTTATATCTTTTAATGCCTCTACAACTTCCATACATGTATCTCCTCATCTTATGAACGGTAATTTTCTCATTATCCTGTCCATTTTACCTTATCATGCTATGAGATTTCCATGTATTATCCATTATTTTCACAATATACGACTTAGGTCTGACAATTTTTCATTTGGAAATTTATGATTGTACAAATACGGTGTGGGTAGAAAAATAGGGGATACAAGTTCAGCTTCTTTCTACAGATCGGATTCCTCCTTTCATTTTTCGGTTGCTGATACTCACATATCATGTTACTTATTTACATTATATTATATATTTCAGTAACATTAAAGTGTTTTTTCTGAAAATAATAAAAACCGAGCATTTTTGCTCGGTTTCTACTATTAATCTTCTTTCGGAAGAACAATTCCTTTATACAATTGAACTGTAATGAAGTAATAAATCGCATAAATAACTACGAAAATTACGATTGGTACCCAAATACGGAAGTACGGATCAACTAAAATAAATCCGAAAATATTCATACCCACTAATACGTGCGCGATACCTAGAATTGCTGGGAATAAGAATACTAAGAATAACTCTTTATAAATCGATTTCGTTAATAACTCACGACGCACACCGATTTTACGAAGCATTTGATAGCGCGTAATATCTTTTGATGCACCAGAAAGAATTTTAAACATTAAACAACTTGCCATCATTGCTAAGAACGCAATTCCAAGGAAGAATCCCATAAACACTGTTCCGCTTGCAATGCCATAGAACCCATTATAAGCTTGATATTTACTATCCATTCTTTCAGCTTTTACATTTTTATATTTAACTAGCTGCAACTCGTCAAGTTTTTTCCACTCTTTTGTATATGTTAAGAAGTCATTTGTTTTTCCGATAAATGCTATACCTTCTTTACCATTTATCCCATCGTACATTTTTTGATCTACAATTTTAATTGCATGATCTCCGTATATATAATACGGATGAATTGTACTAAAAGCATCTACCCATTCTGCTGAAAGTTCTTTAGCGTTCGCATCTTTTTCATTCATTTCTCTAGAAACTGCACCTACTTGTAGTTCCTCTGAAACGTTCTTCGTATTCACTAAATCTTTCATTGACTCCATATTTGCCATATCTCTTACTAAAGGACGATTTTTCTCTAAATCTTCTTTTACATAGTAAACATATTTATCATCTACTTTGTAACGATATTCACTTTTCTCTTTAAATGTAATACCATCTAATATTTTCTTTTCTTCAGCTGTTGGATTATGAACTACTGAATCATAGATTACTAAACCATCAACCATTTTTATAACGTTATTTTTAAACGCCATACCACCTGAAATTGCACCAGCTCCAAGCGCTACTAACATCGCTACTGTCGCAAGCACCTTTGTTAAGCTATTAATACGGAAGTTTAATTGTGCAAAAGTAAAAGCGTTAAGTCCTTTTTCACTACGTTTTTTATTACTCTTTAACTTTTTAATAATAACTGGAAGAAGTGATCCAAATAGCATGTAAGTACCAGCTGTTGTTGTAACTAATGCAATAAGGATTCCCATTTCTCTTAGTTTTTCCATATAAATCATTGATGCATAGCCAATTCCTAATAAAATAACTGCTAGGAATGCAACTAAACCTGTCATTTTTCCTTTTACCGCAACACGCTCTGTTTGTGCATCTGCATGTACTAGCTGCAGTACTGAAATACGTGATAACTTAATACTGTTCATAATTGCTGATAATACAAATAGTGCAAAGAAAAAGATGCAAGTAACAGTCATAGATGGAAGGTAAAATGCTTTATATCCTTCACCAGCAAATTCAAGCTGTTTCATTAATAACTGTCCAATACCTTCTGCAAGTCCTACACCAACTGTAATACCAATCGCAAGAGACGCAGCGCCTAATACGATCGTTTCAATAAACATAAGTAATGTAACTTTATGCTTTTTTGCTCCTAACATCATATACATTCCGAACTCTTTTTGACGAAGAGATAATAAGAATGAGTTTGCATATAAAATGTAGAAGAACGTTATAATTGCTAGTAAAAATGATCCCGCTTGGAATACGAATCCAATAGATTTAATCATTGAGTTAGATTCAAGGAACGCTTTATTAAGCGATAACGTTTGAAACATATAAAAAATTGAAATCGACATGACAAGACCGACAAGTAAGACGATATAATCTTTCAGCTTACTTTTCAGCCCCGACATGGAAAGTTTAAATAACATACTGAAACCTCCTTCCTTACGCTTTTTGTGTACCTAAATCTGCAAGTACATCTAAAATTTCTTTATAGAACTCTTCACGCGTACCACCGCGATGAATTTCTTTATATAACTCACCATCTTGAATGAATAAAATACGCTGACAGTAACTTGCACTATATGGATCATGTGTAACCATCATAATTGATACACCTTGATCTTTATTTAAGTTTGTCATCGCATCAAGTAAACTCGTTGCATTTTTAGAATCAAGAGCTCCTGTTGGCTCGTCCCCTAAAATAATTGCTGGCTCATGCACAAGTGCACGCGCTGCTGCCGAACGTTGTTTCTGTCCACCAGATACTTCAGATGGATACTTTTGAAGTATTTCTGTAATCCCTAGCATGTCCGCTACTTTTTCTACTTTCGGTCCAATGTTACGTGATGGAACACCTTGAAGAGAAAGTGGAAGTGCAATATTTTCGTAAATAGATAAGTTCTCTAATAAGTTAAAGTCTTGGAAGATGAATCCTAACTTTTGTGAACGGAAATCAGAAAGCTCACCTTGTTTCATTTTCGTAATATCCGTACCCGCAATTTCAACAACGCCGCCCGTTGCTTTATCAAGCGTTGAAATTACATTTAATAATGTCGTTTTACCAGAACCAGATGGTCCCATAATCCCAACAAACTCACCCTCTTGAATTGAGAATGAAACACCTTTTAACGCGTGTGATTGGTTCTCACCTTTTTTACCGTACACTTTTTGAACATTTTTCACGTCTACAACTGGTTTCGTCATATATATCCTCCTACGCTTGTTTTTCCATTACCTATTTTGCGCTTTTTGGGGGTGAACTGCTATTTGTTAACATTACATTTACCTTACACTTTTGTAATATAAAAAATGGGCGGGTGTAAGGTTCGTTTTTTTCTATTTGATCAACTTCGTTGGTAAATGAATTTTTATCGGCGATTTTTCAAATATATCGGCGATTCTTCCAGTTTTATCAGCGGTTTTCAAAATACATCGACTTACCGACAAAAGATAACAATAAAAATAGGCTGTTCCACAAAAGGAACAGCCCACTTCTCTCTTTATCCCGCTTTAATGGGCAGTAAGACCCCCACCTCCAAATTCAGCGAAAGCAAAGAAGTTAGGTGGGGGATCAACTTGCCCATAAAAGTCCGATTGGTTCAACTAATAATCAGTGGGGGATAAAGAACCCCCCCACTGATTAAAGTTTCACTTTATTTCTTTAAAGGTGTTACCGTCCAATACGTAATAACACGCCAAATCCACTCTAATGGACCCATCTTAAAGATTTTCATCCAAATCATACTAAATACAATTTGAATTGCATAAATTGCGATACACACATATAACGTCTGCATGTAAGTTAAGTTTTCTGCAAAGTTAAATACACTGCCTGCGATTAAAATCATTGCAGTTTGTCCGATATAATTTGTTAAAGCCATACGACCGTAGTATTTCAATGGCGCTAACAATGTTTGAACCGGTTTTAATTGAAGTAATAAAATTAACGCTCCTACATAGAAAGCTGAAATAATTGGTCCAACTGTAACACCAATTTTTAAGAATTGACCTGCGGCATCCATTGTTCCATCCTCATTCATGAGCATCATATTTACAAATGCCTCAGCAGGAACGTGCCCATATTGATACCATAAAGCCACTACACTTAAAACAAACATAACACCTGTAAAAATAGCGACTTTCTTTATATTCTTTGAAAGGTTTTCAAATACACGATACTGTCCTGCAGCGAGGCCTAATAAAATTAAACCTAGTGGTAATAATTCCTTAAAAGCCATAATACTAAAAGCTATCGTAAGAATAAGACCGATTACTACATTCACTTCTTTTTTCGCTTTATAAAACGGTAAAACGACTAATCCACAAATTGCGTATAACGCTAATGCTTCCCCAGGCTGAAACATTTGATGAATTAAACCAAAAATAAATAGTGCAACTACGCGGCGTAGAAATAGAACGTATCCATTCTTCCCTTTTGCAATTGCTCTTGTAATAAAGATATAGAATCCTACTCCAAATAAGAATGAGAAAATCGAGAAGAAACGACCTTCTACAAATAAGTATAGAAACCTTTGATAACTAGCATCTACTGTATTAGGATCTGGCACTTTAATATTCAGTAGTGCAAGAATATTTACTAAAATAATCCCCAGTAATGCGAAGCCACGAATATAATCTAATTCATCAATTCGTTTGTTTGTAATATTGTTCCCCATAAAGCAACTCCTTGTCCAAAATTTAATCCTCCCTTACTCTACTGGAAAAGTTAGCTTACAACTATCGGAAAACCTTACAGAAATCTTACATTATTGTCATATAGCAAAATAAAACCAGGTCATATTGCGACCTGGTTTACTCTGATTGCTTCGATCTTTGCGGTTGTCCTTTTTTGCTATTACGCTGTTTCACTTGTACAACCGGATCAAGCTCATTTGAAAACTCAGCGTTATGTCCATTTTGCGTTTTTTGCTCTGGATTATTTTGATTTGAACGTTTCGCCATTACATTCACTCCTTATTAGTGCGGTGTAATAATCATTTGATGTTGCAGTTGGCGAATTGCCATGCGCGCTCTATTTAATTGCTCACGTTGCTCATCATTCGCATGTTGTTGCATCGTTTGTAAATCGTTATATGCTTGTTCTAATTGTAACTGTGCATCTCCATACTCCAACGTATTGTAATGCTCTTGTCTCATACCAAGATCTAATTGTTCTTTCGCATATTCCACAGCTTGCTCCGCTTGTGTAATATACGATTCAAGTGATTGACGCTCTGCCATAATTGTCCCTCCTTGCTTCAATTCCCCTTTAGTGTGTCCCTTCCATCTCTACCTTATGAGTATGTTATAATGGATTTTGTTTCATTTTGACTCGGCTTAGGAGGGAAAGTAATGAAGGTTCAAAACCCTTTTCCATATACAAACGACAATAAACGTTATCATACATGGAATTACCATTTACGAAATGAATTTGGTGAAAAAATCTTTAAAGTTTCATTAGATGCTGGCTTCGATTGTCCAAACCGTGACGGTACAGTTGCTTATGGCGGTTGTACATTTTGCAGTGCTGCCGGATCTGGTGACTTCGCTGGTGATCGCCGCGATGATGTTATAACGCAATATCATGAAATGAAAGAAAAAATGCGCTCGAAGTGGAAAGATGGAAAATGTATCGCTTATTTCCAAGCGTACACAAACACACATGCACCACTTGAAGTGTTAAAAGAAAAATTCGAACCGCTTCTAGCAGAAAAAGATGTTGTCGGTCTTTCTATTGCGACTCGTCCAGATTGCCTACCAGACGATGTCGTTGAATATTTAGCGGACTTAAATAAACGCACGTATCTTTGGGTTGAACTTGGACTACAAACCGTTCATGAACGCACTGCAAACCTTATTAATCGCGCTCACGATTACCCATCTTACGTGGAAGGCGTAAATAAATTACGTAAGCACGGCATTAGAGTTTGCTCTCATATTATTAACGGTCTTCCACTTGAAGATTACGAAATGATGATGGAGACAGCTCGTGAAGTAGCGAAGCTTGATGTACAAGGAATCAAAATTCATTTACTTCATTTATTAAAAGGAACGCCAATGGTGAAGCAATATGAAAAAGGACAACTCGAGTTCCTTTCTCTTGAAGATTACGTAAGTCTCGTTGTTGACCAACTTGAAATAATTCCAGAAGACGTAATTGTGCACCGTATCACAGGTGACGGCCCACCTGATTTAATGATTGGTCCAATGTGGAGCTTAAATAAATGGGAAGTATTAAATTCCATCGATGCAGAATTTGTACGCCGCGGGAGCTGGCAAGGAAAATATGCAAATGAGGAGAAACAACAATGAAATTAGAACGTGTATTACCGTTTGCGCGCACACTGCTGCAAACGGCTGTTAAAGAAGGCGATTACGCTGTAGATGCAACCCTTGGAAATGGACATGACACTTGCTTCCTAGCTGAAATCGTTGGAGATAACGGAAGAGTATTTGGATTTGATATTCAAAAAGACGCAATTGAAAGCTCAACTATCCGTTTAAAAGAAAAAGAGCTTTTCGAACGTACTGTTTTAGTTCACGATAGTCACGATACCCTTCTATCCGTATTACCAGAAGATGCAAAAGGAAAAGTAACAGGCGCTATCTTCAACTTAGGTTACCTTCCTGGCGGTGACAAGCATATCGTTACAAAACCGAACTCAACAATTTCGGCAATTGAACAATTACTAGAAGTAATGGCACCTGAAGGAATCATCGTCCTTGTCATTTACCACGGACACCCCGAAGGACAAGTAGAACGCGACGCTGTTCTCAAATTTGCAGAAGAACTAGAACAAAAACAAGCTCACGTACTAAGGTACGGCTTCATTAACCAGCAAAATAACCCGCCATTTATTGTGGCGATTGAAAAGCGATAAATATATCGACGATTTTTCAATTATATCTATCGTAACTCCGAATATATCAACGATTTTGTCGATATATCGACGATTCGACACACTATATCGACTTATCGACAAAACATAACAAAAAAAGACGTGCACTCATTGCACGTCTTTTTCTTATTCTCCTATATAATGGATGTATACAATATTTGAAGAAAGAAGGATAGAACTTTGCTAGTAGAACTAAGGGGAATTCAAAAGAAGTACGGCAAATCACTTATACTAGACAACATTGATTTATCCATTTCAGAAGGAGAGGCACTCGCTATTATTGGCGGGAACGGTACTGGAAAAAGTACTCTACTCAAAATAATTGCAGGATTTATTTCACCTACAGCAGGGGCACTTCAAAGAAAAGAACATATACAAATCGGCTATGTACCTGAACATTTTCCTGAAGGGATTCGTTTTACATTAGAGGATTATCTATATCATCTCGGTCACATTCACGGTTTATCAACAAAATATTTAAAAGATAAAATTCCGATGCTTCTTGAATCTTTTCATTTACATCATGCAAGGCATTCCGTTGTACGAAACTTTTCAAAAGGTATGAAACAAAAAACTGGCATTATGCAAGCATTGCTTACAGACGTCCATCTATTAATTTTAGATGAACCTCTTTCTGGACTTGATCCTAACTCTCAGCAAGAACTAGAACATATTTTACTCTCATTAAAACAACAAGGCATATCTATACTCTTCACATGTCACGAAAAACAACTACTAGAAAACTTCGCCGATAGAATTGTGACATTAGCAAATCATACAATCACAGAAGATATCTCTGTGCACAAAGTGGCAGAACAAGTCTATATTGAAGCAATCGTTCACGAAACGTTTTCAGCGATAGAACTACAGAAACAATTAGGTTTTATACACGTTACGCACAATTCAAATCAAAACCTTATTCAATTACAAATCGAAAAAGAATATACAAACGAAATGCTTCAGTTTTTATTACATAAAAAAGCATCTATCACACTGCTACAACCTAACTTTTAAATCGAAAGAAGGTTTATTATGTTTGCTCTTATTCGTTACCATTTTCTCGACTATACAAAATCATATAAGTACGTCCCTCCTATTGCGATGTACTTTGTGAGCTTACTTTTTGTATATACATATAAACCGACTCCTATTGTACCGACATACTTAGAAACAGCACTCGCACTTTACTTATTATCCGCCTGGATTACGGTTACGATTTTCCATACCGAAGACCCTGTACAAGAACAAATCACCATTTCACATACAAATAATATTTCCGCACTATATGTTGGTAAATATATTACGGCTCTTCTCATTTGTACTGTGTTATCTTTTATATCTGTAATCTATCCAATTATTTTGCAAATGTTTAATGAAGAAATGACAGTTTCTTTATTTTTAGTCGGATTTCTCGCTCATATGTCTTTCTCTATACTTGGAATTTCAATCGCAACTTTATTTACTAGAAATATTATTCCAAAAGCAAGCACCGCTTGGCTTAGCCTTACATTCATATTACTTATAACGATCGCCTCCATCCGATTTAAAAAAGAGTTACTATGGTTTTTACCACCTGTCGAAAGCTTTCTAATGCTTGGTCAATACAAATATAATATACTGACTCACACGCTATGGCTCACAGCTTGGGCTATCGTATATTCATTTTTATTACTTACTTTATTTCTTTTTATCGTTCGCAAAAAACGTTTTTAATTACATTTTAAAGGAGACAAACCAATGATCGGAATACTAGCAGGAATGGGACCAAAATCAACTGGGCCATTTGTTGATACAGTTGTAGCAAAGTGCCAAACAATATACGGAGCAAAGCATGATATGGACTTTCCTCATATGATGATTTATTCTTGCCCAACACCGTTTTATATGGATCGCCTTATCGATCACGAAGCAATGAAAAAAGCGATTATTGAAGGGGCACAAAAACTTGAAAGTACTGGCGTAGAATTTATCGCTATGCCGTGCAATACGGCGCATCTTTATTTTGAAGAATTACAGCATTCTCTGTCCATTCCGATTTTAAATATCGTCGATGAGACATTACAAGCAATTCCTGAAAATACAAAAAAAGTCGCTCTCCTCGCAACAGAAGCGACAATTCAAGCTAGTATTTATCAAGACGGGATTTCCAAACGTAATATAGGATACATTCATTATGAAAAATGGCAGAAAACGATTAATCAAATTATTACCTATATTAAATCTGGAGAAGTTGAAGCAGCTCGAGAATTATGGAATGCACTCGTTGTACAGTTAAAAGATGAAGTAGATACCGCAATTATCGCATGTACTGATTTGAATGTTGTAGCGGATGAGGATTTTGTTGATTCTTCTCAATGTCTTGCTGAGGCGGTTGTTAGGATGTATGTATCAAATATAAAGAAATCTTCGTAAACATAGAAAACATCCTTTCTGAAATGTGGTTTATGTTTGATGGAAATCCCCAAAAACTTTTAACATTTTTCACAATTCCTTCAAAATATCCACACTTAATCTCGCTATATTAAAATGAGGAATCTATTCATATAGGGAAGGTTAGGGGAACTGAAAGTATGAAAGTAAATCGTTCGCTTCATTACATTTTTTGGCGTTGGCATTTTTATGCTGGGCTTTTTATTACGCCGCTTCTTATTACGTTGTCACTGAGCGGAATTGGGTATTTATTTCGGGAAGAAGTTGAAGATTTCATCTATAAAGATTTATATTTTGGGAAGAGCGCCCAAACAGAATCTATTTCGATGGCTGATTCTATTTCCTTAACAGAGAAAAAATATCCACATTATAGTGTGGCGAAAATTAGTGAGTTTAATGGGGATTATAATACGAGACTTACTATTGCAAATGAATATACGGGGCAACAAAAGTATGTATATTTAGACAGTAATAATCGAATTGTTGGGGATCAAAATGCAAGTGAAACGTTTGCGAATATAATGAGGGAATTACATAGTTCTCTTTTAGTTGGTGGCACTGTCGTTAACTATATTGTAGAACTTGCGGCGTGCTGGACAATCTTTTTAATTGTGACCGGATTGTATATGAGTATACGCCAATTCAAAAACACACCAGCATCCAATAAGCGAGAAAAAGCAAAACGACGTCATTCTATTATCGGTATTATATTTACAATTCCACTCGTTCTGCTAGTCGCATCTGGATTGCCATGGTCAGGTTTTATGGGTAATCAAATTTATAAAATTGCATCGTCGAATGAATCGATTGGGTATCCGAAATTGTATACGGCACCGCCTGAATCAAAGGTAAAAGAATTGCCGTGGGCAACAAGAAAAGAAGCTCCTCCTGAATCGAATTCAAATGAACCGAAAGCAATTTCTGTCGATGAATTACAAAAAGGAATTGAAATAAAGAAGCCATATGTTATTTCACTACCAGCTGATCCGAAAGGTGTATTCACTGTTTCGAAATCAAGTGGTTCTGGTATTACGGGTATGCATGTCGCACCAAATGAAGAAATAACAGCTTACTTTGATCAATATAGCGGAGAACTCATTTCAAAAACAGACTATCGTGATTATGGCTTATTTGCACAATGGTTCACTTACGGTATCCCGCTTCACGAAGGACATTTATTCGGATGGCCAAATAAAATATTATGCTTACTAACGACATTATCTTTATTATTTCTCATTTATTACGGAATAAAAATGTGGTTAGCAAGAAAACCAAAAGGAAAATTAGCAGCACCGCCAAAGCAAAGAGATAAGAAAAGCATAATCGTTTTCTTTATCATGATGGTTATACTAGGCGTTGTCATGCCTTTATTCGGACTATCTGTTTTAGTGATTTTCGCGATTGAACTTCTTATATATGTATTTTCAAAAATACGATCATAATAAAAAGCATTTGTACTCCCGTGTACAAATGCTTTTTATTTACTATTTTCTTTTTTTCTACCACTTATTAAAAAGAAAATATCTACTATAATAATCAATGCAATAATAACTTGGGCTACATAATCCATTGTTGTAGGACCACCAGCTTTTTTCATCATCACATACATTCCAGTTACAAATGAAATGGAAAGTAGCACGAGTAATGTTACTTCAATATTGTCATATAGCTTTTGAAACAATCGCTTCACTTCGATCACCACCTTTACCATATTATAACAAAAAACCACTCTACAAGAGTGGTTTCCTTCATCACTGCGCCATTTTCTTTCGGTACATCTTCCCGTTCCAATAGAAGAATCGTGAAGTGAGGCCTCCGTACTTTACAATGCGCCTTGCCATTTTGTGCATATTCTTTTGTGCTGATACTTTTTGGTCTGATAAATAAATACCAAGTAACCCTCGGCTTATGAGACGATGAAACTTCGCATGAGGCAAATCACCAATGCTCTTCTCTGCTTCTTCTACAAAGTGTTTCATACGATCTAATATCGCTTGCTCGTTTTCATAATAACTACAGAAATTCAAATCCCCGCCCATACGGTCTTCTTCTTGATCGATGAAATAATCAAGTAAAATGTGAAGTCCTTGTACGTAAGGGAAATACCCTTGTCTAATTTTCGCAATATCTTCATCATGTAACTCATCATGAAATGCATATGCGACAAGACAGAAGATTCCAAGCGTAGAACCGGCACAGGCTGAAAATTCAAACCAACTCATCTCAGGTAAGTTTTCTTTATGTGCTTCAAACCATTTTTGTAAGCGTGGTTCTCTTTCTTCTAACTTCACGTGTTTATGAATTTGCAAATCACAATAATAACAAGCAAGTTCATGAAGAACAGGAGCAATTTTGTCATAGTGCTTCGTTTTCTTTAAAACATCTTGGCATGTTTCAACAAGCTCATCTAAATAACCACCATCATCTTGATCATCACGATAGCGATAATAATTACCCCCACCTTCTACTTCAGGTGATAATGCCATTAACATCGATTCATGCAGTGCGGCAAAATCATTTGGATCAAGTGATGTACTGCGATCACATAAATTATCTAAATAGTCGCTGATCGTTTGATACGCTACGATAAAACGAATACATTCCTCTCGGTGTTCATCTGCTAATAGCGCTAAAATGCCTCCGCCTTCGCAATGAAACGTTTTATGCTCAATACTTGCGATTGCCTGACTATGAAGCTCATCATTCGGAATATGGTAGGCACGCTCTTTCCACATCGCTAGCTCATGGTGTACAACCGGAAACACATCACGGTATACTTTCGCCATGAGCGTTATGGGATTACTCGGTACGTTCACTTCTTCCTTCATCTCCTCTATTCAATGTACAAATAATTTACTTATTTGTTTCTATTATGTTATTGATGCGTATTTCAGTAAATGACTGAATATAATTCAAAATTTCATCACGCTCATACTCGTTTAATAACTCGTGATAACAATTCGGCCATTCTTTAAAAGCCTTATCACTTATTTTAACATTATCAAACCAAGTGCGGACACGTGTTTTATCTACAAGTTTATCCTCACAAGCTTGCATTAGCAAGAGCGGAACATCTGGAAAATCATCTATTTTCTTATGAGCAATTTCGATAGACTTAATCAATTCACTATACCAACGTACTGATACTTTGCGCAAGAACAATGAATCATTCTCCATCGCGTCTCGAACTTCATGATTACGAGTAGACATTTCCACTGTAAGATTCGTTGCAAATTGCAGTTTTGGAGCGATAATATTTAATATTTTTGAAGCAACTTGAAGCGGTGCAGAAGGTCCAGCTACTACGCCTAAACATGGCGAACTTAAAATAATGCCTTCTACATCTTCTCTCTTCGTTTCTTGCATCATACGAATAACAATAAGACCGCCCATACTATGACCGAATATAAAAATAGGTAATCGATACTTTCTTGCCTCTTTCACCCATAATTTAACTTCCTCTATGTATTCATCAAACGAATCAATATGTCCTCTATTTCTTGAAGTCGTTCCATGTGACGGAAGGTCCCCCATCACGACGTGGTAGCCGCTATGATTCCACATTTCCGCAACTGCTTCGTAACGTCCGTGATATTCCATGGCGCCGTGCACGATAACAACGACAGCTTTCGCTTCCTCTGCTTCATAATTCCACATACGGCTCTCCTCCATTTCACTCTTTCTTATAATTTGATACACTGAAACTAGTCTCTAGGAAAGGAAGGCTTTACATGATATACCCTTATAAAGAAAAAAATCCGAAAATTGCGAGTAGTGCTTTTATCGCTGATTATGTTACCATTACAGGCGACGTTTCCATTGGCGAAGAATCAAGTATTTGGTTTAATACAGTCATACGTGGTGATGTTTCACCAACAATCATTGGAGACCGAGTAAATGTACAAGACCAATGTACACTTCACCAAAGCCCACAGTATCCTCTTATTTTAGAAGATGACGTAACTATTGGGCATCAAGTTATTTTACATAGCTGTCATATTAAAAAAGATGCTTTAATTGGAATGGGATCTATTATATTAGATGGTGCTGAAATTGGCGAAGGAGCCTTTATCGGTGCTGGAAGCCTCGTTTCACAAGGTAAGAAAATTCCACCAAACACGTTAGCTTTCGGTCGCCCAGCTAAAGTCGTTCGTGAGCTAACAGAAGAAGACCGTAAAGACATGGAGCGCATTCGCACACAATATGTTGAAAAAGGCCAGTATTATAAATCATTACAGAAGTAACTTTTCCAGCTGCCATTAAAGTGGCAGCTTTTTATATAAAAACTAACTTTTTCTTTACAAAACATTATTACTCCCTCAATAAAATCTTATTAAAATAAAAGCTAATATCTCCATATATATGTAAACGAGGGAGGAGAATTTTCATGAAGGTCAGTGGACTGTATAAAATAGAATGCTACATTTTCAAAGGAATTAACCGATACTTTGATCAAAAAACATTAAATATCTTTTTCAGCAATATTACTCATATCGGTGGCGCTACTTTCTCAATCGCACTCACACTTTTCTTTTTAATTTTTGCAAAAGGCACTTTGCATCAAGCTGCAATCGCAACTGCTATTTCTTTAGCAATTAGCCATATTCCTGTACAAATATTAAAAAGATGGTATCCACGAAAACGTCCTTATTTAACAATTCAGGATGCGAAATATCCAGTCCATCCATTAAAAGACCACTCTTTCCCGTCTGGTCATACAACAGCCGTTTTCTCTGTCTTCATTCCATTTATTTGCTATAATCCAAACTTACTTGTTTTTCTATTACCTTTAGCATTATGCGTCGGTATTTCTCGTATTTATTTAGGGCTTCACTATCCGTCTGATGTATTCGTCGGTATGTGCCTCGGCACTTGCTCTGGCATCATCTCTTTTTATCAATTCATCCCACTTTTCACATAAAGGAGTGATATGATGAGAGTCGCCATTTTTACCGATACTTTTACACCACAAGTCAACGGGGTTGCGAAAACATTAGAACGATTAACACGTTATTTTCAGAAAGAAAAGATCGCCTATTCTGTTTTCGCCCCTCAGCATACAGCTGAAGATGATTTCGTAGCTAATGTGAACAAGATGAGAAGTATCCCGTTAACAATATTATATCCAGAATGCCGCTTTTCTTTTCCTACTCCGCGTATTAAACGGGAACTTCTTTCCTTTAAACCTGACATGATTCACATTGCTACACCTTTCAACATGGGACTTTGTGGATTGTATTATGCCAAAAAATTAAACCTCCCAGTTGTCGGTTCTTATCATACTGATTTCGATGCTTATTTACGCTATTACAAAATCGAATTTCTCTCTAATATGCTTTGGAACTATTTAAAATGGTTTCATAGTCATATGCAAAAAAATTTCGTTCCTTCCTTTGAAACGTTACACCAACTAAAAAACAAAGGTTTTCAGGCCCTCTCCATATGGGGACGTGGTGTAGATTGCACACTCTTTCATCCATCTTACAATACAGACCTATTCCGAAAAAAATATAATATTACAGCGAAGTATGTCCTTTCCTATGTTGGACGGATTGCCCCTGAAAAAGATATTGATACGTTGCAACACCTTGTCGTGAAAACGACGCATACTCGAAACGACATTCATTGGGTCATCGCTGGAGACGGTCCGCTAGCAACAAATTTTTGTGAATCTGTTCCGAGTACAAATATTACTTTTACTGGGTATTTACAAGGGAAGGATTTAGCTGAAGCATATGCTTGTTCTACCATCATGGTATTTCCATCTGCTACTGAAACGTTCGGAAATGTCGTTCTAGAATCACTTGCATGTGGTACACCTGTCATTGGTGCAAATAGTGGCGGAGTTAAAAATATTATTACAGATGGAAAAACGGGAGTTCTTTGTCCGCCCAAAAATACGGATTCATTTCTATCATCCATCTATTCTTTATTGCAAAATGAAGAGCAACTTACACAAATGGGCATCGCGGCTTCATCTTATGCCCAATCCCAAAGTTGGGATGAGATCTTTCGTGGCTTACTTGACCAATATGAAGAAGTTCTTCAGCACACCGCATCAGAATTACTCGCCTAAACAGAAAAACTCCCTTCAAAAAAACGAAGGGAGTTTATTACACAGTTATAAATTTTAGTTTACTAAATGATACACAAGGTGAAATATCTATTTATTTTCATATTTATTATAACAAAAAGACACATAAATAAACAGACTTGTAATAAAAACCCATAAAAATTAATATATGGTTATACAGTATTTTTACTGTATGATGATTTTAAGAGATTCCCCTTAAAATCAACTTACTCACATACCTTTATACAGTAATTGTTCCCCAATTTCTGTATATCAAAAAACCTTTCATTCATTTGAAAGGTCTTTTTGAGCCTGCACATATTCTTCTTTCGTATTTACGTTCATAAACCAATCCGCATCCGCTTGTACATCTTCTCCAGCAATATATTTCACATTACATTGTGATAAAAGCTGACCCATACTTCTTTTTTCTTCCTGAAGCAAAGCATAAATCTTTTCTTTCACGCGGTTATGGTACGCTGCAAGTAACGGCTGTTTCCTTCCATTAATAATAGGGACAACTGCATCATATTCATTACTCGTTTGCTCTAGTAAAATGGTAAACCATTCTTGCAAAACATTTGGCGCATCGCAAGGCATAATAGCATACCAATCTGCTTCTATATATTCCATTCCTGATACAATTCCAGCAAGTGGTCCATTTCCTTTATAATGCGGAATATCTTCTATAACAGAAACTTGTACAAGTTTCTCTACCCTCTCTTTTATATCGGAGTGACTAATGACTACAACTTCTTGCAACGCAGTCGTCATCACTTTCACAATATGCTCAATAAAAGTACTACCTTGCCAGCTCGCTAATGCTTTCGGCTCACCGAATCTACTCGACATACCTCCTGCCAATACAATTCCAGCATACTTACTCATTGGCGATGCAGCTCAAATGTAATATGACCTAATTCCGGTAAAATTAATTTATTCATCGCAAGACGAACTGCTCCGCTAGACCCTGGCATAGAAAAGACAACTTTGCGCCCAATTGTACCGCCAATCGCTCTACTTAACATTGCGCTGCTTCCGACATCTTCTATATAACTAATCATGCGGAACAACTCACCAAACCCGACAATTTCTTTATCTAATAACGCTGACACTGCTTCAATCGTTACATCACGCTTCGTAATGCCGGTACCGCCATTTGTTAACACGACATCAACATCTTCCTTACGATAACCAGCTAACACCGCTTGCTGAATACTTTCTTTATCATCCTTTACAATTTCATAAGAGGTCACTGTATGCCCTGCTTCTTTTAATAATTCATGTAAGAGTTGTCCGCTCTTATCCGTCTCTTCTGTACGTGTATCAGAAATTGTCACGATCTTGCAGCGCACTTCTTTTGGCGCTTGTTTTTTATGTTCATTAACACTCATTTTTCATCTTTCCTTTCGTTTAACTTTGTAAAATTATGTATAAATTAAAGAATTCAATATGATACAATATAAGTATATTTATCCATATAAAGGAGCTTTATATGATTCAAAATATGAAACGATACGTACCCATTATACCATTCCTAATTATATTATCCCTTTTTCAATGTATCGCTTACGGGTTTGATATTAACTTTTTAAAATTGTATGTGCTTATGCCTGATGGTGGTATTCGTTACTATTTGACTAGCACATTAATTCCTCTCGTACTTGCCTACATAGTAGATTTTATATTTAAACGTTCTATCTCTAAATAAGGAGGTCTACATATTATGGAACTTTACAAAAAACTAACAACAACATTCATCCTCTTATTCGTCGCTTCCATTACTGTCGGCTTTTCTCTAAAAGGCGCAATTCCATACGCTACATTAGTAAGCATTATATTCGCAACACTATTTTTACTAAGCAGTGCCTTTTGCGCGGGTAAAGCACGTCAAATGAAAGGTTGATTACATATGTTCCAAAAGAAACCAACCCTTTGCAAATCATGTGAAACAGAAATCCAAACGTATGAAAAAGCATGGATTCATATGCCCTTTCCGACAAGTGGCATGACGAATATGAAAAAGTATATTGAGCTAGACGGCGAAGTGTATTGTAGCTCATGCATTCAGATTGTAAGTAAAACAAAATAAAAAAAGCTTTGCGCTCACCGCGCAAAGCTTTTTTTCATATATTATAGACCAGCTTGCTCTTTTAAAGCTGCAGCTTTGTCTGTACGTTCCCATGTTAGATCTACATCAGTACGTCCGAAGTGGCCGTAAGCTGCTGTTTGTTTGTAAATTGGGCGACGTAAGTCTAGCATTTTAATAATACCAGCTGGGCGAAGATCGAAGTTGTTACGAACTAGTTCTACTAGTACGTCTTCAGATACTTTACCAGTGCCGAATGTATCAACTGAAATTGATACTGGTTGTGCTACACCGATTGCGTATGCAAGTTGTACTTCTGCTTTGTCAGCAAGACCAGCTGCTACGATGTTTTTCGCAACATAACGAGCTGCATATGCTGCAGAACGGTCAACTTTTGTTGCATCTTTACCAGAGAATGCACCGCCACCGTGGCGAGCGTATCCACCGTAAGTATCAACGATGATTTTACGTCCTGTTAAACCAGCATCACCTTGTGGTCCACCAATTACGAAGCGACCAGTTGGGTTAATGAAGAATTTCGTTTCTCCATCCATTAATTCTGCTGGAACTACAGCTTTAATTACATGCTCTTTTAAATCGCGATCGATTTCTTCCCATGTAACATCTGGATGATGCTGTGTAGAAATTACGATTGTATCTACACGTACAGGTTTACCATTTTCATCATACTCAACTGTAACTTGCGTTTTTCCATCCGGACGTAAGTATGATAATGTGTCATCTTTACGTACTTCAGTTAAACGGCGAGCTAATTTGTGAGCAAGCGAGATTGGAAGTGGCATTAATTCTTGTGTTTCATTACATGCGAAGCCAAACATTAAACCTTGGTCTCCTGCACCAATTGCCTCAATCTCAGCGTCAGTCATTTGACCTTCGCGTGCTTCTAGCGCTTGGTCAACACCCATAGCGATGTCAGCAGATTGCTCATCGATAGATGTTAAAACTGCACAAGTTTCTGCATCGAATCCGTATTTTGCGCGTGTGTAACCAATGCCTTGAATTGTTTCACGAACGATTTTTGGAATATCTACGTAAGTAGAAGTCGTAATTTCCCCCGCTACCAATACTAAACCAGTTGTTACAGTTGTTTCACAAGCTACACGTGCATTAGCGTCCTTTGATAAGATCGCATCTAAAATTGAATCAGAAATTTGGTCACAAATTTTATCTGGATGTCCTTCAGTTACAGACTCAGATGTGAACAGATGACGTTTTTTTGTCATGTGGTAAACCTCCCTACAGTAATTGTATATATTGTACGGAACTCATCCTTAATTTGCCACAAACTGCGACATACATTTATTCTCCCACACAAGCATACAGAAAAACCTTTCCTACTTTACATAGAGGAAAGGTTTAATTTGCTACTTGCATACTGCTTTTTGCCCTTTGCTCTTATCGTTCGAGACCGTTAGCCTCGCACAGGTTTTAGCACCTATTCACCTGTATTTACCACTACAAGTGAGGTTGCTGGGCTTCATCGGGCCTGTCCCTCCGCCAGCTCGGGATAAGAGAGTATCCGTCCCAACCTATACTAAAGAAATGATATTCATTTGTCAATTAATATTCACATTTTCCTGAAAGTTTTTCTCAATACGCCTGGAATGAAATATTAATAAGGAAATAATGCATTCACACAAACAAAAAGAAATAAATAGTATACATTATTTATATAATTGTGTTATACTCTTGTTGGGGATTACGAGAAATATTTCATTAAATGAAAAGGATGGTATATAAATATGAGTACTGTGAATGTCCAAATTGGTTTACACGAATTATTGAACGGAAGCAATGCACAGATTCAACTAAGTGTTCCGCAATTAGTGGAAAAAGTATTAATGCGAAATGAAGGGAAATTAACTTCTACTGGTGCCGTTTCTGCTTCAACAGGAAAATATACAGGACGTTCTCCTAAAGATAAATTTATTGTGAAAGAAGCATCGGTTGCTGACAAAATTGCTTGGGGAGCAGTGAATCAACCGATTTCTGAAGAACATTTTAATAAATTATATACTAAAGTTTTAGAATACTTAAAAGAAAAAGAAGAGTTATTCATCTTCAATGGATTTGCAGGCGCTGACCGCAATTACCGCCTACCAATTCAAGTTATTAACGAATATGCATGGCACAATTTATTTGTACATCAATTATTCATTCGTCCAACTGAAGAAGAATTAACAACTCATGAATCAGAGTTCACAATTGTTTCTGCACCGAATTTCAAAGCTGATCCAGCTGTTGACGGTACAAACTCTGAAGCATTCATTATGGTTTCATTCGAAAAACGTATCGTACTAATTGGTGGTACAGAATACGCTGGAGAAATGAAAAAATCAATCTTCTCTATTATGAACTTCTTACTACCTGAACAAGATATTCTTTCTATGCATTGCTCTGCAAACGTAGGTGAAGAAGGCGACGTAGCACTATTCTTCGGTTTATCTGGAACGGGTAAAACAACATTATCTGCTGATCCAAACCGTAAATTAATCGGTGATGATGAGCATGGCTGGTCTGATAACGGTGTATTCAATATTGAAGGCGGTTGCTACGCAAAATGTGTAAACCTTTCTCACGAGAAAGAACCACAAATTTTCGATGCAATCAAATTTGGATCTGTTTTAGAAAACGTTATCATTAATGACCAAACGCGTATCGCAGACTACAACGATACTACTTTAACAGAAAATACTCGTGCTGCATACCCTATGCATGCGATCGACAATATCGTACTGCCAAGTGTTGCTGGACACCCAAATACAATCATTTTCTTAACTGCTGATGCATCTGGCGTATTGCCTCCAATCAGCAAGTTATCAAAAGAACAAGCTATGTATCATTTCTTAAGTGGTTACACTAGTAAACTAGCAGGAACAGAGCGCGGCGTTACATCACCGCAAGCAACATTCTCAACTTGCTTCGGTTCACCATTCTTACCACTTGATGCATCTCGCTATGCTGAAATGCTTGGTGAAAAAATCGAGAAACACGATGCGAAAGTATTCTTAGTAAACACTGGCTGGACTGGTGGCGAATACGGCGTTGGTAAACGTATGAACTTAGGTTACACTCGTGCAATGATTCAAGCAGCATTAAGCGGCGAACTTGCGAAAACAGAAACAGCTAAACATGACATCTTCGGCCTTGAAGTTCCACTTCACGTACCAGGTGTACCTGACGAAGTGTTAATGCCTGAACAAACTTGGGCTGATAAAGCTGCTTACAAAGCAAAAGCGATCGAGCTTGCGAGCGAATTCAAAGAGAACTTCAAAAAGTTCGACAGCGTTTCTGAAAATATTATTAACTTAGGCGGTCCAATCGCTTAAGTACAAACTTTCTGTTGGAATAACCCTTTTACTCATATGAATAAGTGTCGTGTAACCGTAAAGTTCCGCGTACTCACCGACAAAACCCAATGCGGCTTAACGGTTATACACACTTACATAAAAAAGAAGCTTACGTTTTTTACGTAAGCTTCTTTCTTTATATTCTCTATTCATCTGTGACTTAGTTCATAAAATTACAGAAAATTCATTTTATATTTTTTTGTTTTTTATGATAAAATTTACATATACAGGAAAGGAGGAGTACTATGAAAAACTTTTCTCGTACAGGAAAAATTTTATTCAGTTATGGAGCGATCCAAATGTTTTGGGGACTTGTGATGCTTAACGTTACTTTATTTGAGCATACAAGTGAAACGATAAAATATATTATTCTAATTACCGGAATAGTTTGTTGTATTATATCCACCTTTTTTAAAGAACATAAGAGTGATGCTAATAAGTAACTTCATGTTAACTCATTGGAAGCAGAAACATGTATTTTATGCAAAGTTTCGCTTCCGTTGTAACTATCCATCACTGAATCACTTATCCCAGAGTAAGCCCATTTCCACACAGACAATCCACAGCTTCGTACTTATAAATTATATCCCTACTCACTACATCCCTCTGGTTTCACACCGCATGGGGCTAAAATAGGCCCTAACCGCTTCTATCCGTGGCTGGATCATCTATTCCATCAAAAAAGAGGTCTTTTATCTTTTTAACTCTTCGTTAATTCTTCCTCGTCTTTCATACTATAGTAGCCTAAATTCACAACGATTAAGAAATAGCCACCCAGAATCCCTACTGCAAATGCCCACATAACCATGTGGTGCTCAATTTCGTACATAATAATAGCACCTAAAATAGCAGCTGCAAAACGATTAAACATACCGAGCGTCGGTGCTTTCGTTTTCTTTACGATACTATCCCCAAGCTTCTCAATTCGTCTCCCTAAAAGCCAAACGCAATACATACTTACAATCAGTCCAATTCCTGCACCTAGAAAATGAGCTGAAAACGGCGTTAACATCCAGCCTAATAAAAGAAAACCTAGTAAATAATATGATTGAATTTTAAATGATCTTAATGACATACTAATCATGCTGTTCTCCTCTTCAGTAATTTTTACCCCGCATTAACGGGCAGTACGACCCTCACCTCAAAATTCAGCGAAAGCAAAGAAGTTAAGTGGAGGCTCAACTGCCCGTAAAAGCCCGATTGGTTCAACTAATAATCAGTGGGGGATGAATAAATCCCCCCACTGATTAAAGTTTCACTTTATCTATCCAACAAAAGCTGTATAACTCAGTTCTTTCGAGTTCATACTACTTAAAATTCATTTCACTCAAATTAAAAACAACATAAACAGTTTGTTTATGTTGTTTTTAATGTTTTCAGGAAATAATATTATACAAGATTTCAAACATCATATTCTCATAATTTGTGACGTTTTTCCAAACATTTTTCGTCCATTTATGAAAAAAATGATATCAATCTATGAACATACGGATATGATGTAATAAGCACACAAATAAAGGGGGCGTCTAATGATTTATTTTTTAATGGCTCTCATTCACCTCATTATCCCTGCACTTATTGGACTTTCATTGTATTGGTACACGAAAAATCACAGTATTTTTTACGCTGTCCTCGGTGTTCTTCTTCCAGGTATTATTCTTATCACACTCTTCCGTATTCCATTTTTAAACTTAATTCCTCTTATTACTGCTATCTTATTTCTCGTCTTCTTACCAAAAATAAAAAAATAGGAAAGCAGATCATAGGTGATCTGTTTTCCTATTTTGATATAGGTTCTCCCGCAGCAACATGAACTTTTACTTTCTCCGATTTCACAAACCATAGACCGAAGAAAATAATAATACCACCGATTATTTGTTGAAACGATACATATTCATTTGCCCATACAGCTGCAAATAAAACAGCTACAAGCGGCGTTATATACATATATACCATCGTATGTGACGCGCCAATTTTTTGAATACCAACATACCACATTACTAAACCAAATACTGTTACAAAGAAAATAGAATATAGTAAAGCAAATAGTGTCATTCCGTGTGTAATGTGAAATGGCATTATAAATACCTGTGGTCCACTTAACAATAAAAGCGGAATCGCGCCAACTAATGCTGACCATGCGGTAACACGTAGTGCTGAATATTTTTTAATTAATGGACCTGCTAAAACAGGATACAGTCCCCAGCATATTGATGTAATAAGTCCAATTCCATTCCCGTAAAAAGAACTAGTAAGTGAATGCCCTGCTACTAAAACTAATGCGGCACCACCAAAGGCAATAATAGAACCGATGAGCTTTCGAGAAGAAAACTTTTCTTGTTTCAAAAAGATCGCAAATACAGTTGTAAAAATAGGTGAAATAGAAATGAGTAAAGAGGCATTTGTAGCGGACGTATATTTGACAGTTTCCATAAATAATGTTTGATACAGTACAATACCTACAACGCTAACGATGATTAATCTAGGTATATCCTTTCGTTCCATGTAAACCGACTTTTCAATAAAAAAGGTAAGGAGTAACATAAGCGGTGCCGCCGATATCATCCGAAGTGCAGTAAACTCAATTGCTGTAAATTCTAAAAGCCCATATTTCGCAATCGTAAAATTTATCCCCCAAATAATAACGACTGTTAAAATTAAAAACTCAATCCCCCATCTTCTCATGTGTATCCCCTCCGCAAATAAGATTATACAGAAAATTCAATCACATGTACATTTCATTATGTGAAAAAATCTTTGTATTGTCTGGAGTGAACCCGAATAGTGGTACATGAAATTATATCGGCGATTTTTTAAATATATCGACTTATCAACAAAAAACGACAATAATAGCGACTCCTACAATAAAAAAGGTGGTTCCAAAACACATTTTGGAACCACCTTTCCTTTACTACACTCGAACGTGTAACTTCATATTCGGATTATAAAATTGACTTGGACTCTTCAGCTGAAAAGTGCCTCCACCTTCATGCCAATCAACTGTTAACTTATCATCCATAAATACAAGCTTTGTACGATCTGCAATAAAATTCATTGCGCTAGATTCGATATCCACATCGCGCTCATCTTTTTCTGCTACAGCTACTAAATCGATAATTCCGCTCATGACACAACCGCAACCTTCATTATCGTAAAATAACTTTATATATTTCGCTTCATTTGGAATCGTATCCATAATCTTTTTATATGCTGCTTCTGTTACAGTAACGTACATATGTTAATGCTCATCCTCTCTCGTATCATTCATATATTGTACCACTATTTTTCTAAAACATTGTATACAGAAAATTAAGAATAATATACAATATATGTCATAAAGGAGGTTGTATCACTTATGTTCAAATTACTGCGATACCCCATCTTCTTAGGTCTACTCGGTAGCTTTTTTACTTCTAGCGGAATGGTATTACAACATATACTTCCCTACTCTCCTTCTATTGGCTGGATTTCAGGTTTTATTTGTTTCCTATCCGCTTCCTATTTTGCGATGAAAAATAAGAAAAATTAACAAGGCTGGAATTCTTTTAAGCAGGAGAAACAAACATGTCACTCATCGCTAGAATTCTCCCCCATTTTTGAAATCTAGACATACAATACGATCGACCACACAAAAATATAGAATTCATAATATATATATAGTAGTTCTATTTTTAAAAATAGATTTTCAAAATATAGAAAGGAGAGCGTACATGTACCCACGTAATTGTTTTAGTTGCGACGGCAGACGTAACAGTGGTTCTAACGGAAACACTGGGCCTACGGGCAGTATTGGGCCCACTGGTAGCACTGGAGCTACTGGACCCACTGGAGCTACCGGACCTTCGGGGAGTGCTGGATCTACCGGGGCTGGTTTACAAAGTACTACCGCCTTTAGTCTAGCAGCCGCTCCCACCTATAAAACAGGACAAGTTGTCACTTATACGAGCAGCGGCTATGTTGTAAAAAAAGATGCACCTCAAGGGTTTCCGAATATATCTCCAGATTATATCGTATTGGTAGAAAGTGGACCTACGGGTAGTACTGGACCTTCGGGGAATACTGGAGCTACTGGCATCACTGGACTTTCGGGGAGCACTGGACCTTCCGGGAATACTGGAGCTACTGGCATCACTGGACCCACTGGCATTACCGGACCTTCCGGCACTACTGGACCCACTGGCGTTACCGGATCTTCCGGCATCACTGGACCTTCGGGGAGCACTGGGCCTACTGGGAATACCGGACCTTCCGGCATCACCGGACCTTCGGGGAGCACTGGGCCTACTGGGAATACCGGACCTTCCGGGAATACTGGAGCTACTGGCATCACTGGGCCTTCCGGGAACACTGGACCTTCTGGAACTGCCGGTAGTGCATCAGCAAAAAGTATTGTTTTTCAAGGAACAAATGCTGGTTTTCAACGTATAGCGGGTTCTCCTGGAATTGACTCCAATGTTATTCCATATGTCACTGCCGGAACCGGTAGTATCGTTGGATTTGCTGCGTCTATAAATGTAAATAACTTACCTGCTGCTGTTTATACGATTGATATTTGCAGGAATGTCCCTACAAACCTCACTGCCCCTACTGCTAGTTACATCCTATCTACCATTACCTTAACTACTACTGACAAGATTACCGGAACTATAGTGTTTTCAATTAAACCGACGGATACTGGATCAGGACAAATTCAAGTGTTTAATCCCACTCCAGCGGTAGGTCCCGCTACTGTAACTTGGACTAGCGTTACAACTGGAAACCCCGTCTCGAGAGGAGATGCTATCTCCCTTTATATTAACCCTGGAATTACTGCCAGTGCTGTATATTCTATTTTTCTAATCAATGATATATAGTTCCCTCTTAAAAGTAGTTTATTTAACAAAAGGAAGATCACTCTCAAATAAGTGATCTCCCTTTTAAAAATAGTTTTTCATGATATCGGCAACATAACCTTCACTGTCGTTCCAACCCCAACTTCACTTTCAAAACTCATTTTACCGTTGTGGTCTTTAATAATTTTTTCTGTAACTACTAAACCTAAACCTGTTCCTGTTTCTTTCGTTGTGTAAAAAGCTTCATTTAGCTTCGGAATTTTGTCTTTTGGAATGCCGCAACCCTCATCCTTAACTTGAACAATGATTGCATCTTCTACAGTCACCTTAATCGTAATCGTTCCACCAACTGACATTGCTTCAATCGCATTTTTAATTAAGTTAAAAAATACTTGCTTTAATCGTTTTTCATCGCATGTAATCGATGGTATGTCTTTACTATAAATACCTTGTATGTGCACTCCTTGCTTTAAAGCAGGCTTCCCCATAACTCGAATAACATAAGCGATAATTTCTTCTATATTATGAACTTCTGATTCTAGTGATTTAGATTTCTCAAATCCACTAAGTTCTGTAGCGATTGTATGAATTCGTTCTACTTCTTGTTTCATAATATCACTATATATTTTATCCTCAGGATATTTATTCGCTTGCTTATTCACAAATTTATCTAAATTCGCTAGAGGTCCTCTAATTTTGTAGCCAATAACTGTTGCCATTTTCCCAACAGTTGCTAGTTTTTCTGTTTGTTCTATTTCTTTATCCATCATCTCAAGCGTACGAACGTAAGATTGAAACCTTAAAAACATAATCCAACATATGATAGTAAATACGCTATATAATGCCATCGGGATTAAAACGAGTGACGATTGAATCATGATTCCTATAAGAGCATATTTCCCAACAAGTATACTCGGAACTAACCAAAAATATCTTTTATTCACAAAGAGTGGGGCAAATAAAATAAAAAATCCTTCTACTATATTCCCACCATCAAACTCAGCATCACTACCGTAGTAAATCATAAAATTATGGATAAAATCTAATAGATTATATCCAATTAGAATAATATATTTTACTGCAAATGGGTTTCTCCATTTCATAAAGTATATTCCAGTGCAAAATAAGATTACCATCAGAAAATAAAGCCATAACCCTAAACCATCTTCTAATTGTCCTACGCCCTCTTGCTCTCCTCCTATTAAAGGTACAATAAATTCGTAGGCAAGATCGTATACAAAAAATATAATAAAAAATAAACTTAAAAATATTTTCAGTGCCTTCATTTCTTCATTTTTAAATATATCGTCTTTATTCATATGGTAACTCCTAGCTTTTCTCCCTCTTGGATTTCATTATTTCCACGTTGCTTCGGGAGCATAATATCTATTCTAGTTCCAATATCTCTTTCACTTGAAATATGTAATTCACCAAGATGCTGCTCAGTAACAAGCCGATTCGCTACCGTAAGGCCTAGGCCAATTTTATCTTGTTTCGTTGTATAAAAGGCCTCTTTCACACGAGCTAAATTTTCTTTCTTAATACCGTAACCATTATCAATTACACTTAGCATTACATAATCTCGTCCTTTATTTTCTAACCGTAACTCTAATGTGCCACCTTGCTCCATCGCCTCCAGAGCATTTTTTATGACATATAGAAAGACTCCTCTTATTTTCCGCTCATCACATTCAACTTCTATCGTCTTTTCTTCCACATTAGAAATAAGCTGAACGCTAGATTCATTCATTTTTTCACGAACAATTGTTACTGCTTGTAATGCAATTTCACCTATATTATGTTTCTTATAAACAGAAGGTTTACATGTAGCAACTTCCATTAACTCACTTATCATATTATTCATATTTTCTATTTCAAAAATCATCTGTTTGTAAATATGATCCGCCCCATGCTTCTCTCGTTGTAATTGCGTAAACCCTTTTAATGAAGCAAGTGGATTTTTAATTTCATGTCCCACTGTCGCTGCCATTTTTCCAATTACCGCTAATTTTTGTGATTCACTAGCAATCTTAATACTTTCTTTTACCGCTGAAAGGTATTGTATAAATCGATTTAAAATGATGTATGCCGCTATTAATACGAGTGTATACATAATGAGGAACATAAACCCTTTTACTTCTTTTAATACAAATAAATAAATAACATATTTCCCTACAATGGTCGAAAGTACAAACACAAAGTATTTTGTATTTAAAAATATAGGTACAAAGAAGATGAAAATAATTTCTATTATATTTACTCCATCAAATGCCGCCTCATTATAAAGCATATACGAAAGTATATTAACGATTTCTATTCCTATGTATGCAAATAAACATGTATATTTAACAAGGTTCGCTTTCTCTTTTTTTATTAAATATACATTCACACCGAGTATTGCAGTTCCGCAAATAACTTGCCATAGTATACTATGTCCCTTATCCGTTAGCGATTTATTCTCTAATACGATTGCGTAGAAAATTTGGTATGAAACAACCATGACATACAACACCCATAAAAAAATTTTTGCATTCCTTTCTTCTTCTTTATATGATAGAAAACTTCCTTTCACTTCAACACCCCTTCAAAATAATATCTCGAAGAATACCATTTATTATAATAAATGATTTTCATAGACAAACAAAGATAAATCGAACATTTGAGGAAAATCATCCCAATAAAGCAAAGCATCTTCAGACTATATATATAAGCATAAAAGCTATAAACAATAATACGTATATTATGGGAGGTGTTTTATATGGACGGCAAAAAAAATAAAAAAACAGAACAACTGGAAGCCTTCACCCGTGAAAATGAAGGAAAGAAAATGACGACAAATACAGGTGTTACAATTTCAAATGATGAAAACTCTTTAACCGCTGGCGATCGTGGCCCTACCCTTCTAGAAGATTTCCTGATGCGAGAAAAGCTGGCTCATTTTGACCGTGAACGAATTCCTGAAAGAGTCGTTCACGCACGTGGATACGGCGCACATGGTATATTCGAGCTATATGAATCTTTAGAAGAGCTAACAATGGCCCACTTTTTACAAGACCCTTCAAAAAAAACACCCCTTTTTGTTCGCTTCTCTGAAGTGGCTGGATCAAAAGGTGCGAATGAAACAAATCGAGATGTACGAGGGTTCGCCGTTAAATTTTATACAGAAGAAGGAAATTTTGATTTAGTCGGAAACAATATTCCCATTTTCTTCATTCAAGATGGCATTAAATTCCCTGATCTTATTCACGCCCTTAAACCTGAGCCGCATAATGAAATTCCACAGGGACAAACAGCACATGATACATTTTGGGACTTCATCGCCAATAACCAAGAATCTGCTGCGATGATGATGTGGATTATGTCTGATCGTGCCATTCCAAGAAGCTTTCGAATGATGCAAGGGTTTGGTGTTCATACATTCCGCTTAGTGAATAAAAATGGCAAGTCGCGATTCGTAAAATTTCACTGGAAGCCGAAACTTGGTATTCACTCATTAATTTGGGATGAAGCTCAAAAATTAGGCGGCGCTGATCCAGATTACCATCGTCGTGACTTATGGGAAAATATTAATGCCGGAAATTACCCTGAGTACGAACTTGGCATTCAAATTTTAGAAGAAGAGGATGAATTTAAATACGATTTCGATATATTAGATGCGACGAAAATTTGGCCTGAAGAAGATTTCCCCGTTAAAATCATTGGAAAAATGACATTAAATCGCAACGTCGAGAATGTATTCACTGAAACGGAACAAGTCGCACTTCATCCTGGAAGTATCGTCCGTGGTATTGATTTCACCAATGATCCGCTCTTACAAGGTAGGCTCTTTTCTTATACAGACACTCAATTGGCACGCGTCGGTACCAATTATCAAGAATTGCCGATTAACCGTCCGGTATGCCCATTTCATAACAACCAAAGAGATGGTGCCTCCAAATATATAATTGATAAAGGAAAAGTCGCTTACCATAATAATTCCTTAGCAAATAACACTCCTTACACGGTCCCCGGTACAAAGGGTGGGTTCGTTACATATCCTTCCACTGTATCAGGACATAAAACGAGAGAAACAGCCGCCAGTTTCAAAGATCATTTCTCTCAAGCACGTTTATTTTGGAATAGTATGAGTAACGTCGAAAAGGTTCATATTATGCAAGCCTTCTCCTTTGAATTAGGAAAAGTAAAAAGCAAATCTGTCCGTCAACAAGTCGTAAATATGATTGGACATATTAGCACTGAATTAGCTACGTTAGTCGCTGAAGCGGTTGGAGCAAAAGTCCCAAATATTCAAGAATCGAGCGTTACGAAATCATCGCCAGCACTCAGTATGGCAAATACGACATTTAGTCCTAATACATTACGAGTAGGTGTCATTGTTGCAGATGGATATGACGGACAAAACGCGCAATATATACTAAATCAATTCAAACAAGTTGGGTTGCAGCCAGTGATTGTTTCCGAGCGGTTAGGTATTGTGCAAGGAACGCAAAATGTACGTTGGGACGTGAATGATACTTTTTTAACAGGATCTTCACTTCTTTATGACGGGCTACTTCTTATTGGAGGAAACTTTGATGAAAAGTGTCTTAATAAAGCGACTTCATTTGTCGTAGAATCCTATAATCACTTTAAGCCAATTGGTGCCTTCCAAAATGGATCTACTGTTATTCAATCTTTAAATATTAATGGAAAGCCTGGTGTCTTAGTAGAACAGAACCCTACGCTCCTGGCGAATGAATTTATTAAAGCTATGACAAAACAACGCTTTTGGGATAGAGCATATGAATAGGTTAGGAGGATAATTTATGTTTGTTACCGTCGAGAAGGATGTGCATATTTTTGTGCAAGACGTAAATCCCGGACCCGGTAGTAAAACTGTGTTCTTCGTCCATGGCTGGCCTTTAAATCATCAAATGTACCAATATCAACTCAATGTGTTACCACAGCACGGTTTCCGCTGCATTGCTATGGATATACGCGGAAACGGGCAATCTGATAAACCATGGACCGGTTACACATACGATCGTTTAGCAGACGATATCGCCATCGTTCTAGAAGCGCTTCAAGTAGAAAATGCTACATTAGTCGGTTTTTCCGTAGGTGGCGCCCTTTCTATTCGGTACATGTCCCGCTATAATGGTCATCGCATTTCTAAACTTGTATTAGTCGATGCTGTTTCCCCCTCTTTCGTTAAAAATCAAGAATCCCCCTACGGTGTCCCAAAAGAACAAGCAGATACCCTCATTAATCAAATGTATGCCAATATGCCTAAATTTTTAAATGATGTATCTTTATCATTTTTTAATAGAAACTTAGGATCTGCTACGTTAGAATGGTTTTCTTATCTCGGTATGCAGTCTGCTTCCTACGCTCTCATCAAAATATTGCAAGCAGCCGCACATGAAGATGTAACGAAAGATCTAAATAAAATTAACGTCCCAACAAAAATATTCCACGGTGTTCACGATCAATTGATCCCTTACAAAAGCGCTGAACTCACACAAAAGCGGATTAAAAATTCTCAGTTACATCCTCTTACAAATAGCGGTCACGGCTCTCCAATCGATCAAGCGGATGAATTAAACGAAGAACTCATAAAGTTTTTGCATTCATAAATGTATCCATATGTAAAAAAATTAAAAATCAATGATGTATTTTACACATATGAATGGAGTTTTGATAAGAACTAAAATTCACATATTTCTCACAAATCTATAAATAAAACGATCACATTTTCATTTATACTAAATGTACAGGTAATACTCCCTAAACCCAGCTTGTCTGGTTACCCCGTTAAATACTATAAAAAAAGAACTTGTATCGTTATACAAGTTCTTTTTGTTTTTCTATTTAAAAAGTATATCTTTACTATACTGCTTTCCAGCAAGTAAATCATATTGAATCATTTTATATTGCTCTAACATTTCTTTTTGTTCCTTTGTTAAATCTGTTATCTCTTCTCCATCTTTATTAACCTTTAACTCATCTCTAAGAACTGGTATTTCTTTATGCATTTCCGATAAAAATTGATAAAATGGTGATTGATTTAATCCTGCATAATCAAAAACAAGACTAGAAAAATAAATCGGACTTACTAAACCTAAATTGTCATTTGGCAAATCGAAATTTGCGTACATTAACAATGGCGTTTCTGACATAAGTAATCTTTCTCTTACTGTCTCTTCATTCTCTATATATCCTGCTTCTTTATAAATAGATTTATTAGTTCCTAACATAGGCAAATGGTCTCCAAAGAAGACTAATAAAGTAGGCCTGTCTAAATCATCAAGCTGCTCAATTAAATATTGCAACGCTTCATCAGACAATCTTACCCCTTCTGTATATGCTTCTAACTCTGCCTTCGATTCCTCTTCTGTTAATCCACTAATTTCTACTTTATTTTCTCCAAACATATTTGGCGTATATGGAAAATGATTTTGCATCGTCACTGCATGAATAAACGTAGGTTGTTTTCTCTTCTTTAATTCATCTATAATTTCTTTACTCATAGATAAATCACTAACATTATCTCCAACTACTTCTGTATTTTTCATCGTGTCTTCTGCATTAAAATTATCGAATCCCAATGTTTTATATACATCATCTCTTTTATAAAACGATCGATTAAAAGCATGAATTGCACTTGCATAATATCCTTGCTTTTTCAATTCACTGGCAATGGATGGAACTTCTTTCTGACTTGGGATAGCTTGTTGATATGGTATAGAACCAGGCATTAAAAGACTCATCGAGTAACTCGTTAATGCTTCAAATTCTGTATTTGCTGTATTTCCTCCAAATGTAGGAGCTATCGTTTGTCCCCCTGGGAAATTCTCTGTATAATGATGTAAATTCGGCACTGGATCTTCGCTAAATGAAAGATTCGCTAATTTTGTCGGATCCCAGAATGCTTCACTCATAATAAATATAATATTCGGCTTCTCTGCCGTTTTTTGCCCTTTTACTTTACCGCCATATTGCTTCTCTATATCCTTTGCAATTTGCTGCATATTTTCTTTTGAGTATTTTTCTGGCTCTTGGATAACTGTCGTATCTAAGTTACTTAAAAACCCTATAACAAAACCATTTCCCTTATAATTTATAACTTGATTCCACGCGCGGATGTCTACCCCAGCTTTTGTAAATATATTATTCATAAAGGTATTAGGGGCGTTACTATATGCATACAACATAAACGCAGATCCACATACTAAAATAATTCTCATAATAATATGCGATTTTATAACTGGAATGTACTTTCTTATATACATAACTACAAAGATAAGTAAAACAATACTAGCTACCATCAGGAACACATTCCAAAAACTGAAATAATCCATGACCATCGGTATAACCGTATCCATATGACCAATCTGTGTGAAATCAGACGGATAGAATGGCTCTCCTCTAAAGATGAGCTTAAAATGGTTCACCATTACAAAAATAAGTAAAACTAAGCTAGTTATCGTTGTACTTAAGAAAACTCTTCCAAGCAAATTATATGCAAAAACGTATACCATATAAATAAATAACAGGCTTAATATATACTGTCCATATTGTAAGTATACCCATGTATTTACTAATAGAAGGCTCATATCCTCCTGCACTAAGATATACATCCAACTCATTGTATGAGCAATTAAAAATAATACGATGTGAACTCGAATAGCTGGCCTAAGCTTGTGACCAATACCTTTATTTAAATGAATCGTGTTTAGTAGTACACCCCACAAAATAATAATGAGTATACTTAGCTGTATTGTTCCATTGAAAAATTCTTTAGTTTTCTCAAATTCGAAAAACCTTAACATAACAAAGAATAGCGTTTCTAAACAGATCGCCCACATTCCACTAAGAATGATAGAAATTAATAGATTCTTTCTCGGTTGCTGAGCCGAAAAACTAAAATGAAATTCATCTCTTCTTCGTCGCTGTGTAAAAACATTAAAACGCAATTGATTCCCTCTTTCCTTTACCCCTTCGTCTCGCATCAACAAACATATTGTCCTATACAAAATACCATATTTGTATCCAGCTAGTCTCCCTATGTGCTTGTAATATACACATGTATCCTTAATTTCCCCTTAAAAATACAATGAAACTTTCATGAGTCCGCTCCATTCAAGATTGAACGGGATGGACCTTCTTCGCTCTATATTCTAGCAGCATAAAGTGAAACTTTAATCAGTGGGGGTTTTCTTCATCCCCCACTGATTATCAGCCCTCACCAATCGGACTTTTATGGGCAGTTAATCCCCCACCTAACTTCTTTGCTTTCGCTGAATTTTGAGGTGGGGGTCTTACTGCCCATTAAAGCGGGATAAATGAACTATGCTTCACAAAATTATTATCATAAGAAAAGAACCTATCAACACTGACAGGTTCTCCTTCATTTTAACAGACATGAGCATATGTATTATAGAAGAGAATACATCCATACTTTCCATATAATACATACAAGTACGATAACTACAAAATCAAAAAGATCTAATCTCGGGCCCTTTTTCATATTCATTTCGAGCCACATATGAACCCATTTCACCTTTGTATATTTTTTGATATTTTTCTTTGCAAATCGGTAAATGAGTACTTGCATAATAAAAAAACCGACTACGAAAATGAATAAGAAAATGAGAAAATCGACCACAAAATTCCTCCCTATTTTTGCAGCGATTTTTCTACTATTTGATTTCTCAAAACCCATTCTTCAAATTGAGCACTTCCAAATTCCCAACTAAGATCACGAGCATGTACAGAAAAAACGTAATGACCAGCATATTCGTCCATAAATCTACCTGTCTCGATTTCATCTTTCTGAAGACCATATGCTCCAAAATTAAAATACACATCCCACACGTCTTCATTCTTCCGCTTATAAGCAATCGATTCCATATCACATTCTGTTCCGAAATAATCAAGATGTAAATGTACGCTATCATCATATTCGTACTCCATTTTATCACCCCTTATATTTGTACTTCTTTATCACCCAAAAAATTCCTGCTATCTACACTCACATATGGGCACTTACCTACATATCATGCTTGTAGAGTGACTTCTAGGAGGTGTCATATAGTGAAAAAATTTATAGCTGTTTTTTGCATCATGTTACTAGCTGTTTTCACATTTGCTGCTTGCAGTAGTAAAAAAGAAAGTACGAAAGAACAAACGCAAAACATTCGCATCGGCGAAGTTACCCACTCTCTCTTCTACGCCCCGTTATATGTTGGGATTGAAAAAGGATTTTTTAAAGATGAAGGATTAAATATTGACCTCCAAACAACAGCTGGCGGAGATAAAACGATGACCGCCTTATTATCTGGCGGAATTGATATTGCTCTCGTCGGTTCTGAAACATCTATTTATATTCATCAACAAGGTGCAAAAGACCCTGTCATTAACTTCGCACAACTTACACAAACAGACGGAACATTTTTAGTTTCGCGTAAAAAATTAGACTCTTTTAATTGGAATGACGTAAAAGGTGTTACGTTTTTAGGACAGCGTAAAGGCGGCATGCCGCAAATGGTTGGAGAATACGTTTTAAAGAAAAATGGCATTGATCCTCACAAAGATACAAACTTAATTCAAAACATCGAATTTGCTAACATTGCAAGTGCCTTTGCATCTGGTACTGGGGAATTTGTACAGCTCTTTGAACCGACTGCAAGTATATTCGAAAAAGAAGGTAAAGGATATATCGTCGCTTCGTTCGGAAATGAATCTGGAACTGTTCCGTATACATCGTTCATGGCAAAAGAAAGCTTCTTAAAGAAAGATAAAGATGCTGCTGAAAAGTTCACACGTGCGCTCTATAAAGCACAACAATGGGTTGATACACATAGTCCAGAAGAGATTGCTGATGCCGTGTCTCCGTTATTTAAAGACACTTCAAAAGACATTACAGTAAAAGTAATTGAACGTTATAAAAAGCAACATTCTTATGCGACAAATCCGCTATTAGATGCTGAAGAATGGAAACAGCTCCAAACGATTATGAAAGAAGCTGGCGAATTACAAAAAGAAGTTCCACATGAAGCGCTCGTCAATACAAAAATTGCCGAAAGCGTTATTAAGAAATAGAGGCGAAGTGTATGAGTTTTTTACAAATACGTAACGTTTCTCACTGCTTTTTCGCAAAAGAAAATGCCAAATTGATTCTCGAAGATATGAGTTTACAAGTGGAAGAAGGCGAATTTATTTCTATACTCGGTCCAAGTGGTTGCGGCAAAACAACACTCCTCTCCATTATTGCCGGACTGCTTGATCCAATTGAGGGCATCGTCTTTTTAGATGGTGAGCCCATTACAACGAAAACTTCATCTATGGGGTATATGTTGCAACAAGATTACTTGTTCCCTTGGAAAACAATTGAAGAGAATATTATGCTTGGACTTCACACCCGAAAAATCTACAATGAACAGACGAAAGAACATACTTTACAACTTTTAAAACAAGTCGGTCTACATGATGTAGAAGAGCAATACCCTCGTGAACTGTCCGGTGGTATGCGTCAACGTGCCGCTCTCGTTCGAACGTTAGCGACCGATCCGAAAATTTTATTGCTAGATGAACCTTTTTCGGCTCTCGATTATCAAACGAAGTTGAAACTAGAAGATCTTGTTTTCAGCTTACTACGCACATATAAGAAAACTTCACTGCTCGTGACACACGATATTGAAGAAGCCATTGCGATGAGTGATCGTATTTATTTACTACAAGCGAATCCCGGGCAAATTGCAAAAATATTTATCGTCCCAGAAAGCATCCGTTCCTTATCACCGTTAGAATCACGCCACCACCATGACTTCCCATCCCTCTTCCAAGATATATGGAAGGAGCTGGAGCGACTTGGATAATATAAAGCAACTACATGAACAGTTTCGGAAAACAGAACGCAGGCGCGCATGGTTAGCACGCTCACTACAGCTTTTACTGCTCATTCTTTTCTTTGCACTATGGGAAATAGCTAGCAAAAAAGAGTGGATTGATCCTTTACTCTTTAGCTCCCCTTCAAGCATCTGGAATCTCTTCCTTAGTAAATGGATTGACGGTTCGCTTTGGGTCCACATATGGACGACATTACTTGAAACGGGAGTAGGCTTCATTCTTGGAACAGTGCTCGGCGCTATTATCGCTACTTTGCTTTGGTGGATGCCGCTTCTCGCCCGCGTACTCGATCCCTATCTCGTCGTCTTAAACGCCATGCCAAAAGTGGCACTTGGACCTATTATCATTGTAATCTTCGGCCCAAATATTTCTTCGTCGATTGCAATGGGGGTAATCATTTCCATCATCATTACCATTCTCGTTATTTACAGTGCATTTCAAGAAGTCGATTCTAACTATATAAAAGTGATGGACACATTTGGTGCAAATAAGTGGCAATGTTATAAGCAAGTCGTTCTCCCTGCATCCTTCCCAGCAATTATTTCAACGTTAAAAGTGAACGTTGGTTTATCATGGGTCGGTGTTATATTCGGCGAACTTCTCGTCTCTAAACAAGGTCTTGGCTACTTAATTAGTTACGGGTTCCAAGTATTTAATTTCACGCTCGTCTTACTGAGCGTACTACTCACCTGTGTCCTCGCAACACTTATGTATGTGTTTGTTGAGGCATTTGAAAAACTTCTAATTGGAAAACGAAAAAGAAGCTGACTTAGAGCGATAAACTATAGTCAGCTTCTTTCTTTACTTTTTATCACACATCTTTGTTTCATTTGTCACGTTGCCATTCGCAACCGTAACTGTATGGAAACAATCTTTCACACGTACTGTAACGACATTTTCTTTTCGATCTATTACATGATAATCATCATACTTTTTATTTAATGCACTACGAATTTGCTCTCCTTCAAAAATCGGAAAACCGTGAGACATTACCCAAATGAGACCAGCAACCGCAAGAATCGTTTTCATACGTTTCATTACCTCCTTGAGAGTAAACTTTTAGTCCCTATAATATGCGCATTATAATTGTGTCTAATTTGTGACATTTTTATACTAATTCTCTTTTAAAGCTTCAGTTCCTTCTTCTTTTTATAAAAAGACAGAATTTTCAATTTTATCAACAAAAAAACGCAAAGAACTAAAATTCTTTACGTTTTCTTGGCTAAAATATATAACTCGTATTAGTGTCCACTTTGTTGTTCTATCGTTTTCGAAACATCATATAATCCCGTCAACACTTCCGCTCTCATTTTCACAAGTTCAGGGAACTGATAGAAGAATGCAATTTTTTTATACTTTAACTCCGATCCTTCTTTCACCTTTTTGGAATCTTGCAAAATAAAAGCTGTAAACGTATCTGCAATATCTTCCGCTACATTGGTCGTTCCATACTGTGATACAAACTCCTCATGCTTTTCTTTAAAAAATTCAATTTGAGTTTCTTCACTTTCTTCCACTTTCTTTTCTGTCCACTCCTGCTCAATATCCTTCCAGAAAGAGTTATAAAATTGATTAATATAAGATTTCTCCCTCGCACACCCCTCTTGTAAGAAAAGCGTTTCACAGTTACTTCTGTACGTTGAAATATCTTTATCTTCTTCAAAATCCTTCAAATACTTTTCATCTACTGGTATTTGCTTATGTCCGAGTGTCAACACATGAGCCGTCTCATGAATTAATGTTTTCATCACTTCATCGATATTTACCGCAGAATCAAGTGTATCTAAGCTTAGCGTCCAATCTTTCGGATTCTCCATACTAGGCATAACATGGGCAACAACACCGTCATAACCATCCGTTATTAAGTCGAATTCTGTTATATTCCCGCGATATTTAGCTGGGATAAGAGTGCGGTACATATCCCATAAGTCTTCATGATAGCCCCTATCTTGACGTTGTTGTAGCACTTCTTCTTTCGCTTCTTTATCTTCAGCGAATACTTTATTTAAACGTTTCCGTTCTATTTTTTCAAAATAAGGATCTACAATTTCATCACCATCAATATAATAAGAAGCTAAAAAGAAGTAATTTTCATCTTCTTCTTTTTTCTTATCTGCTCCTTTCATATCCACACTTTCATGCTCTTCTATATCATAATCTTCTGCTGCCTCAAGCTCAGATAATCCATCTATTTTTTCATATATCTTTTGAAGTTTATTATCTCCTATTTCCACGCATTCTTCTTCTGTCTTACAAATTTCTTTTTCCTTCACACTCTTCATAGAACTATCGCATCCTGTTATTAAACCAATTGCGACGATAAACCCTACTAACTTTCTATACAGTTCCTTCATATAAACCTCCGTCGTTCCATTCTACAAAAATATAATAATCAATTTCTGACGAATATGCGATAATTAATTATACAAACTGTAAGGAGGTTTCCCATGATTCGAGCAGTCTTATTCGACTTAGATGGAACGCTATTAGATCGACGCCAATCTCTAAAACAATTTATTCATGATCAATATAATCGCTTTGCCTCTCACTTAATGAACATAGAACAATCAGAGTATTGTTCTCGATTTCTTGAGCTCGATAATAATGGCTATACGTGGAAAGATAAAGTATATGCTACTCTCCTTTGCGAATACAATATTACCACTTTAACGCCAGAGCAACTGCTGCACGACTATATTACCAACTTTCAACATCATTGTATTCCTTTCCAAAACATGCATGAATTACTTCAGCGTTTAACACAACAAAATATTAAAATTGGCATTATTACAAACGGCTTTACTGACTTTCAAATAAACAATCTTCGCGCACTAAACATACATACGTATACAAACACAATTCTCGTTTCAGAAGCGGAAGGAATTAAAAAACCACATCCTGAAATTTTCGAACGAGCTTTACAAAAGCTAGACGTTAAAGCCACAGAATGTCTTTACGTTGGAGATCATCCAGAAAACGATGTGCTTGGTTCTGAACGAATAGGGATTCTTGGTGTGTGGAAGAGAGATTCATTTTGGGATGACTTTGAGCATCCACGTGTAGTGAACGATTTGTTGGAGGTGCTTTCGTTTTTAGAAATAGAAATGAAAACAAAATAATAGTAAATAAATTACATCGGCGATTTTCACAATATATCAACTTACCAACAAAAAATGACAATAAAAAGAGGAGTTCGCTACTCTAGCGCCTCCTCTTACTTTATGATTCATATACTGTAAACTGCGGTTTACTCGGATGATCTTTCACTTGCGCATCCTCTGGAAACTTTGATACTTTTTGATATAGGGCAATGTCACCGATACAACCTGCTGTTAGTAAAATCCCTAAAAATGAGATGGATTGCACGTTCGTAGCTAACCCAATTACAATTGGCAAAATTCCAGTTGGTAAAAACGGCAGCATTAACACTTTTTTCATTTGCTTTACTGTAATCGCCTGTTTAGAATGAGCATATGCAACACCTAACTTCCAATTAACCCCCCATTTCAGTTCACTCCACGGCACACCACCAATATAGTGAAACCCTATTAAATGTATCGCTTCATGAATACAAACGAGAACAATCATTGCGATAATAAAAAGAAACAGGGTTGGTAACGTAATTTCAATTTGAAACCCGCCTGAAAGAAGTGAATGTACAAAACTAACTCCAATCGCCAGAGCGAATGCTATACAACATGAATAGAAATTTAATTTAACCATCGAAACAGTAACAGTCGTTTCTTTTCCTTTATCCATCTTTCCCCTCCTACAATGTAAATATATCTTTACAAAATTGTATAATATATCCAAAATAATATAAAGATATATTTACATTTATTCTTACACACAAAAAAAGAAACCGGCCACTTTACTTCGTAAAACAGCCGATTTCTTCTATATGTTTCATCGTGCGCGCCAATACATCGTCACGCATTATAAAGCTAAATTTTCTATCCGTTTTAATATTGTCAGGAATGTCTGTTAATAAAACAGATCCTTTCGTTTCTTCGTAATGCGTATGTTCTTCTACCGCACTAATTGTTGCAAAATAAATGTTTTTAATGATTATTTTGTCTTTTCCAGATACTTTATATTGTCCTAAGTAAGTTAAATCAGAAACTATGCCGCCAGTTTCTTCATGAACCTCTCGAACTGCCGCTTCTTCCGGTGTTTCCCCTAGTTCTACTTTACCACCTGGAAATTCAAGACCGCGACGTAAATGATGCGTTAATAACCATTGATCCCCGTACCGGCATACAACCCAAACATGCTTTGGCTCAGGAGAAAATGGATAACGTTCAAACGATAATTGTACAGTGTTGTGGTAATAATCTTTAAATTTGTACATGCCATTACTCCCCTATTGATGGTTACAAGTTTTTCCTACCACAAATTGTAGCATATTCTCGCTTTTCTGCATAATATTATCCAATTACAATCCATTGATTATTCCCATTTGCGCGACTAATTCTTTCGTCTCATGATTTCCTAAATTGTAAATCATTTTATATGCTTTTTGTAGTTGTTCATCATATCGGTCATTATTTGAATCGTGATGATACTCAACAAATGGAACGTGAGAACGTACAAACGAACCTAAATCCTCTACATATGCTTGATCGAAGTACTCTCTTAACTCCGTAATTTCCTCATCACTTGCGGAAATTTCAAAATTATACGTATCCGCCGTCTTCACTTGTGAAATTTGACCGTTTCCTATTGATATATAATATGTTTTTTTCGTCTCCATGTAACACCCTTCTTTCATCCTTTTATTTTCTATTGTTTTCATCAATTACAAAATTATGTAAAATAAAGAAAAGGAGGGATTTTATGCTCAAAATATTAATTATCGGTATTATAATCGTCCTAGTCATACTAGTACTTTCCGTCATGACAATTAATAAAGGCTATGCATATAAACATTCTGTTGATAAGCCAGAAGATAATCCTTATACAAAAAACAGCAAAAAGAATTCTTAATACGCTTCATATACTACTTATTTTACCCCACATCATAACCAGCATTCGTTTACTGGCAGGACAACATAACTTTCTACTACTTTCACACTTTCTATTAGGGACTTTACTGTTTCTTATTACCATTGAACAAATAGGGGAAAAGGATTCAGGAACAGGCTTTATTTGTATTGCCGCTCGAGCCTTCTCTTATATTGTTCTTATCATTACCTACATAAAAGAAAAGGAGGGTTTTTATGTTAAATGGCGTTCGGATTACTTTTGCACTTATCGCTTTATGTATAGCAATCTATGGTTTTATTAGCGGTAACAGAGACATTATTATGCCTTATATGTTCTTTTTCTTAGGATTAATGGCTTTCACTGTAGCGATAGGAGAAATAAAACAGCATAGAAAATCTAGCGGTATACTCGCTTTCATGGCTGGCTCTGGTGCTTTATTTCTTAGCTTATCAGAACTATTTCGGTAAATACTCTATTTAAAAGGGGGAGATTTGTATGCTAAAAACATTACGAATTGTATCCGCTCTTATCGTCATCGCTCTCGCTCTATCCGGAATGTTTACAAACGCACTTGTTACATTGCCTTATATGCTCATCGCCTTATCTATTATGACCTTCATCGTGAGTGCAGAAGAAAAACAGAAAGAAAAGAAAGTACATAGTATACTCTCCTTCTTTTCTGGCGTATTCACTTTCGTTGTTGCGATTATAATTTTTGTCTCTCGGTAATTATCTTTCTACTAGGAGGTTCAAATGCATATAAGAAAGTTACAGATAACCATTGTTTTTATTACGTTGATCTTATATTTATCATTTCCCGACAGAAAACTCCCACCTCAAGGAATGGGTAGGACATGTCCCAATGAGTAGGTGGGAGCTGAATGACGGTTAGGCAACAGCCTAAAGGTTCTTCTTGGTGAAGAATCAATATAAGGTACCGGTATCGTAATCAGTTTGTTCCTATAGAAAGAAAATGTTATAGCTCAGAGGAATTTTTAAATCTACTAAATTGTTTCATTTGTATTTTTTTGAAAGGGACAGAGGACTTTCGACAAAAAAGAAGAAATGATACGTGATCAGTATTTTTTGGTTATATCATGATATCGTTCCCATGCATATCATGAAAAAGATTGTAAACAAATAAAAAAAGGAAGTGAGGTGAAAAGCGGTGCTTATCCATAAAGCGTATCAGTTTCGGATCTATCCTAGTGTAGAACAAAAAATAGCTATTACGAAAACAATTGGTTGTTCACGCTTTGTATTTAACTACTTTTTGGAAAAGTGGAATGATAGATATAAAGAAACAGGAAAAGGGTTATCTTATGGCACTTGTTCTTCGCAATTACCTACTCTCAAAAAAGAATTTATATGGCTAACAGAAGTGGACAGTATCGCTCTTCCATCTTCTCTTCACAACCTTGCTGACTCGTATGCAAGATTCTTCAAAAAACAAAACAAAGCACCCCGGTTTAAATCGAAGAACAATAAAATCCAATCCTATACAACGAAACATACAAATGGAAACATTGCGATTATAGATAATAAATTGAAGTTACCGAAACTTGGTCTTGTCAAATTTGTCAAAAGTCGTGAGATAGAAGGACGAATTTTGAGTGCTACTGTCAGAAGGAATCCAAGTGGACAATATTTTGTCTCGATTCTTGCTGAAGCAGAAGTACAAGAATTGCCGAAGACCGATTCCGCTGTTGGTATAGATGTTGGGGTGAAAAACTTTGCTATTCTTTCAACGGGTGAGGTATTCGGTAATCCAAAATGGTCTCGGGTATTAGAAAAGAAACTCGCTCATGCCCAGCGTATTCTATCTAGACGTATAAAAGGTGGAGCGAATTGGAATAAACAGCGAATGAAAGTCGCTCGTATTCATGAACGAATCAAAAATGCAAGAACGGATTACTTGCAAAAACTCTCTACAAGGATCATCAAAAACCACGATGTGATTGGGATAGAAGATTTGCAAGTATCGAATATGTTACAGAATCACAAACTAGCGAAAGCGATTCAAGAAGTATCATGGTCACAATTCAAAGCGATGTTGTTGTATAAGGCACGCTGGTATGGGAAAAAAGTGATTGTGGTGTCAAAAACATTCGCTAGTTCCCAAACCTGTTCGCATTGCGACTACAAAAATAAAGATGTGAAAAGCCTAAACCTGCGTGAATGGAAGTGTCCTTCTTGTGGTATGTATCATGATAGAGATCTGAATGCAGCGGAAAATCTGAGAAAAGAGGCCATAAGGCTCCTAACCGTAGGAATTACGGGGATTGCCTACTCATAAAACTGAGGGATACCTTAGTGTTCGTAGGAATCCCCCACTTCAAACAGCTCGTTAGAGTGTTAAGTGGGGGTAGTTCAAAATATTCTTTTAAAGGAGGATTATATGTTTATCTTTTTTGGAATTGATGAAATAAAGAACCAAGAAAAAGCAAAAGCATTTGTTTATTTTCTTGATTCTTTATTTTGTATGTTGGGGTGTCTAGCATACTTTCATAAAAAAAGAAGAGCATGTTTTGCTCTTCTTTAACTCACCATTTTCAATCCAATAATCGTCCCCATAATTCCAACGATACAAATAATTCGAAATGCATTTTTCGGCTCTTGAAAGAATAAAATACCGACAACTGCTGCACCAAGCGTCCCAATTCCAGTCCAAACTGCATATGCAATTGATAACTGAATTTCTTGAAGCGCCATCGTTAAAAATTGAAAACTAATAATAAAGCCACCTATTAAAATAATATTATTCGTCCAATTATTATCTTTTGCTACTTTCTTTATCCCAATTACACCGACAATTTCAAGGAGCCCGGCTATAATTAAATACATCCACGCCATTTTATTTCACCTCTTCCTTGCCGCCGCTAAATTTCAATCCGATAATAAATAGTGCTAATAAACACACAAGGAAAATTTTAATAAACGAAAATGGCTCTTTAAAATACACAATATCTACTACTATCGTTCCCACTGTCCCAATTCCAGTAAATACTGCATATGCGGTTCCAATTGGGATTCTTTTCGTCGCTTCAATTAATAGATGAAAGCTAACTAAAATTGCAATAAGTGTCAAAATACTCATCGAATTTGTTTTTAATCCAGTTGCCCAATATATTTCGATTAAACCGCCAAATACTAAATACAGCCAAGCCCGATTTGTACTAACCTCCTTTTTCTTTTGCACTTCTTCTTTTACCTCTTGTCGTATTTCTTGTTTTGAAGAGCTACGTTTCTTTTTCGGAAAAAGAATGTAAGACATCGCCCATATAAAATGAATCATAAGTACCGATGTCCAAACACTGACAATGGTATTAATAGTTTCATTTTGATAAAAGCCGATTCGTTTATTCAAAATCCATTCTTTCATATGAAAAATATAAGATCCACTTGGTAGCTCTTGAGCTGGTACAAGTCCTATTACAAAAATAAATAAAAGCTGTGCAAGAATGAAAATACCCACATGTTTATAAAAGTATTGCCGCTCTAATCTCGCGTGCTCCTTTCCATATAGCTTCTCTTTTTGCATAGCTGTCATTTATCTTCCTCCTTTTTCAAATAACACTCTACCATTTCATCTATATACTTCATTGTTTCCGAATCAAGTCCATATACTTTTGCAATCTCGCCCTCTTCAGGTCTAATTAATTCCCAATACTTATTTATTAATTGTTCATCTTCTTGAAATACATGCATAGAAAAACCCACTACTTTTTCCGCCAATTGTTGAACTTCTGGTGAATCTACTGGTTCATTTATACGCTCACGAATTTCTCTCAATACTTGCAACCACTCTTGCGTTCTTTTATCGTTTTCTTCAAATGTTGGTAAACCCTGAATAATATGCTGCTCTTCCTCATTAAAATACCTTTTCCAAAATTTCTCCCTCTGATCAATTCCCTGTACAGATTTTATAAATAACATTAAATCTTCTGTTCTAAGCTCCCCTGTTAATTCAATGGAATGAAATGTTGTATATAGTAGTTTTTCTAAATCCTGTAATCTTTTTACTTCCCCTTGTATCGTTTGAATTTCATTTTGAATCGCATTTTTCCATATTTCTTCTTCTGAAATCCCCTTTTCTTCTTTTAATACTTCTTTTATTTCTGAAAGCTTAAAACCGAGCTTTTTAAAAGTTGTGATTTGCTGCAATGTAATTACATCATCTTTTGAATAGTAACGATATCCTGACTCGGCAACATACGAGGGTGTTAACAATCCAATTTCCTCATAATATCTAAGTGTTCTCGTCGTTACATTCGTTTCTTTTGAAATTTCGCCAATGCTATACTTATCCATCATTTCCTCCCTTTACCTTACTTTATTTATCCTCACTATAAACTTTGACGTTTACGTTAAAGTCAATACTCTTCATAACATATATTTCTACAAATAAAAAAACTGCCCTTTCACAGGCAGTTTCACTTTATCCAAATACTTTCTCAAGTTCATCTTTATCTTGGCTTAACCAGAAGTTCATTAAGCGTTGTGCGCCTTCTAAGTCGTGAAGCTTCGCTTGGCCACATTGTGTTTCATTTGCAGCTGGAATTTCTGTAATTTGAACCGCATCTTTTAATGTTAGTTCTAATAAATCAATGATTTCTCGAACTGTTGGTGTTCCGCTTACTACAAGATAATATCCTGTTTGGCAGCCCATTGGTGAAATATCGATAATATCAAAATGCGGATAACGATCAATATATTTACGTAAATTAAATGCTAATAAATGTTCTAACGTATGAATAACATCTGGTTTCATTGCTTGTTTATTCGGTTGGCAAAAACGAATATCAAATTTATTTACAATACCGTCACTACCTACGTTGTGAACTCCGCAATGTCTTACATAAGGCGCCTTTACAATCGTATGATCTAATTCAAAGCTTTCTACTGATGGCATACAACATCTCTCCCGCTTTTAATTTAATTCCGTTATATCCAATATGATATAACGGAAATCAACATTAGTAAAGTATTATGTACAGTCGTGCTATAATACTTTAAGACTATGCTGAAAAGGAGACCATTATGAAACAGATTTTTATTGGGATTATACGATTTTATCAAAAATTCATTTCTCCAATGACACCACCAACGTGCCGCTTTTACCCAACTTGCTCTCATTATGGATTAGAAGCATTTCAAAAGCATGGTGCCCTGAAAGGATTTTGGCTAACTTGTAAGCGTATATTAAAATGTCACCCTTTCCACCCGGGAGGATTTGATCCTGTCCCAGATAAAAAGGATGACAAAGTAAATTCTTAATTGTCGTAGCCATTCACAACTAAATCTAATTTTCCTGTGTCAGGGTGAATAACAAGACCATGAACAGGTACTTCTTCAGGAAGTAATGGATGGTTACGAAGTACTGATACGCTATGTTCTACACTTTCCTCTACACTAGAGAAACCGCGTAAGAATTGTTCTAAATCGATTCCAGAATAACGAAGTGTATCTAATTTTTCTTCTGTTACACCGCGTTCTTTCATCTTCTCAATTGTGCTGCTCGCTTGAATTTTAGCCATACCGCAATCGTGGTGACCAACTACACATACTTCATCAGCACCAAGTTCATATACAGCAACTAAAATACTACGCATAATACTTCCGAAAGGATGTGAAATAACAGCGCCTGCTACTTTAATAATTTTCACATCACCGTTACGCATATTCATTGCTTTCGGTAATAGTTCAACAAGACGTGTATCCATACAAGAGATAATAACCATCTTTTTGTTTGGAAATTTCCCTGCTACAAATTCTTCATATTTTTTCTCTTCAACGAATTTTTCATTGTACTGCATAATCTCTTCTAATGACTTCATAGTAAGGAACCCTCTTTTCTCTCATTTACACTACATAAACAGTGTACCAAAATATGAAAAACACAAAAAGTATATTGTATTATTATAAAAGCAATATATTTTCAGATAACCGACATAATTCTTTCAAAATATACACACAGCTTTGTAACAAGTCTCACATACTATACTCCTATTTTCACTATAAACTAATTGTAGATAATGTAAAAAAGGAGTGAATATTTATTATGTCCGACGTTCTGTTACTGAGTCGTTTTCAATTTGCAATTACTATTTTTTATCACTTTTTATTTGTACCTTTGACAATCGGACTTGTTATTTTAGTGGCATGTATGGAAACGCAATACGCCCGCACATTGAATCCAACATACCGCAAAATGGCAAATTTCTGGGGTAAATTATTTACAATTAACTTCGTCATGGGGATTATAACCGGGATTACGATGGAGTTCCAATTTGGAACAAACTGGTCTGAGTACTCCAAATATATGGGAGATATTTTCGGATCCCCTCTCGCAATCGAAGCACTCGTTGCCTTCTTCTTAGAATCTACTTTCATGGGAATATGGTTATTCGGTAAAGACAAAATCTCACCAAAGTTCCGTGCCTTCTGTATGTGGATGGTTGCACTTGGAACAAATATTTCCGCCCTTTGGATTATTACAGCAAACGGCTTTATGCAAAATCCAGTTGGCTACGTCGTACGTAACGGTCGCGCTGAATTAAATGATTTCTGGGCACTTGTTACAAATCCATACGCTTGGAATATGTTCTTCCATACTGTAATTGGTTGTTATATCGTTGGTGCTTTCTTCGTTATGGCAATTAGTGCCTATCATTTATTACGTAAAAATGAAGTAGAATTCTTCAAAAAATCATTTAAATTTGGCTTACTGTTAGGCTTATTTGCCGCAACTGTTACGCCGTTTATGGGACATCAGTCTGGTGTATCCGCAGCTAAATATCAACCAGCAAAAGGAGCTGCGATGGAAGCAGTTTGGGAAACGGGAAAAGGACAAGGCTTCTCGATTGTTCAAATTCCTGATGTAAAAAACGAAAAGAACTTTGAATTCCTTACGATTCCAAAGCTAGGAAGTTTCTTCTACACAAACTCATTTGATGGAGAGATTGTTGGTTTAAAAGATATTCCGAAAGAAGATCGTCCAAACGTTAACCTCGTGTACTATAGCTTCCGCTTAATGGTTGCACTTGGTATGTTCTTTATGGCATTAACTTGGTATGGCTTCTATTTAAACCGAAAAGGAAAACTAGAAAACTCAAAACGTTATTTAAAAATTACAATGTGGTCTGTTTTACTACCATATATCGCAATTAACGCTGGTTGGATTGTTGCCGAAGTAGGTCGTCAACCATGGACAGTTTATAAACTAATGCGTACAGCAGAATCTGTATCACCTATATCTGTTCCCCAAATTTGGTTCTCATTAATTAGTTTAATATTATTCTATACTCTACTCTTAATTGCAGACGTATACTTAATGCTAAAGTTCGCGAAAAAAGGACCTGCTGCATTAGAAGAGCCTGCTACTGAAGGAGGTACAGCTCATGTCTCATGATATGCTTGCGATCATCTGGTTTGGTTTATGGGGCGTAATTTGGACAGTCTACTTCATTCTTGATGGGTACGCACTTGGTAACGGAATGATTTTTCCTTTCGTTGCGAAAGACCGACAAGAACGAAATCAATTACAAGAAGCAATCGGCCCGTTCTGGGGTGGTAATGAAGTATGGTTAATTACAGCTGGTGGTGCAACATTTGCTGCCTTTCCAATCACGTATGCAAATATGTTTAGTTACCTATATACACCACTATTTTTAGTATTACTCGCACTGTTCGCTCGTGCTGCCGGGCTTGAATTTATGCATAAAGACGATTCACCAATTTGGCAAAAAACTTGCAAATGGGCATTTACAATTGGTAGTTTCCTAATCGCCTTCTTATTTGGCGTTACGTTCGCTAACCTTTATTACGGACTACAAATTGGAAAAAATGGTTATGAAGGAAATTTACTTAGCTTACTAAATCATTACGGTATTTTAGGTGGCCTTTTCTTCACTGCTATATTCGTCGTATCTGGTGCCCTTTGGGTTATGATCAAAACGACTGGTGAAGTATCTGATCGTGCTTATAAAATTGCAAGACCATTTTCAATGGCAGCTGCTATCATTTTGGCTATTTTCTATGTAGCAACTGCAAATCGTACAAACTTATTCCAAAACTTCACAGAGTATCCGGTACTATTCATTCTTCCAGTACTTGCTATGTTAATGAGTGTACTCGCACTTATTATGGTGTACAAACATAAAATCGGTCTTGCCTTCACATTCGTTTGCTTAACAATCGCGATGTTTATGACAACTGGCTTTGCAGGCATGTTCCCAAGAATGTTACCGTCACGTATTAACGACGCATACAGCACAACGCTATACAACGCAGCAGGTAGTCAATTAAACTTAAAAATTATGTTCTTCGTTGCAATGGTTATGGTACCAATTGTTATTGGATATCAACTTTGGAGCTACAGTATCTTTAAAAATAAAATTCATAAAGACTCTGCTAAAGGGTATCACTAAAATGAAAAAAGACACTTCGTTTGAAGTGTCTTTTTTGTACGTATGATTTTCAATAAGATGTTATATTTCCAATCTAACAACTATAATACAGAAGAATCATTAACAGCTCACAGCTAAAGTGTAACACACAACAAACATGTTACTTTATGCAATTTTGCATATGAAAATTATAACGTGGATTGAATGACTTGATCATACACATCGCTATCCCTTACATCTGCTGTACTAATACCACTAAATGTTTGTACCTTTATTCCTGTATTCGATGATCCCGATCCATTATAAGCTTTCGTTTTTTCAATTGGCTGCACGTTATATTTATCACCTAAGTTAATTGTTCCGTTACAATTTTCAATAATAACACCTTCCACAATTGACGGCATTTTGTCACCTACTTTCATTTCGTTACTTTTATTTTATGAGAATCGCCTAAAAAAATAGCTTGTTTCCATAAGAAAAAGCACTCAGATTGAGTGCTTTTTCTTATTTACCGCTCTTATTTCTCTCACAAGCAATTCCATCGCCATCACGATCTAAATGCTTACCGTAGTATGGACTATCTCTTGTAATATCATAAAATCCAGCATCGTTTGCTTCTTTACAATTAGCAAAGCGCTTTGACTCTTGATTTGCTCCTGGTCTTTCCTCATATGGTAATGTCGCATTATATAAGAACTGTACATATTGTTCACGAGTTACATTCATCTTAGGTGAAAACATATTATCGCCTGTTCCAGCAGCAATTTTATTAGATTGTACAGCGCTAACCGCTTTATTCGACCATGATTTTCTATCCACATCTACAAATGTATGCTCTGATTTTGCCACTAATTTATAGGCATTTGTTAATACTTGAGCCATTTCTTCACGAGTCAAAGAGGCTTTTGGTCTAAAGTTCCCTTTGTCATCTCCTGCAAAAATCCCCATTTCTGTTAATGCTAAAATTTCCTTTTTAAAACTTGTTGAATGATCATTAATATCATTATATGGATTATTGTAATTCTCTTTCGATTCCGGCTTTAGCTGAAGATACATAAGTCTAGCAACTTGCTCACGAGTCACGTCATCGCCGAATCCAAAAATCCCATTTCCGTACCCACTAACAATATTTTTGCTTGATAAATCTAAAATCGCTTTATAAGACCAATGCCCTGTTGGAACATCTTTAAAACTACTACTTGCCTGTGCCGTTCCAATAGATGTAAATGCAGTTGTTACGACAATCGCACCTGTTAAAAACATTTTCTTTAAATTCATTCCAAGGTCCCCTTTTACTTTTCTTAATAACCATTTAACATAATAACAAATTATAATAATACAATTTGTCATATCATGTCGAACACAAAAAAGAATCCAGCAGGATTCTTTTTTTGCTAAGCATGAATGGCAAATTTGGAGACAGTTGACTTCTTCAAAAATTTATTAGGGGTAATATTTTGAAAAAGAAAGCCTTTCATATGTAGGTTAACACCACTGGAATATATAGTAAATTGATAATGTTTATACGGAAGATTGCTAATGTTTAGTATAGATACTTTCCACTATATCAACAGTGAAAAGTATCTACGTTAAACAACATAAAGGTGCCTTCAAAGAAGGCACCTTTCATAAACAGACGCTATAAAACAGAATTATTTATTGTTATACGATTGTTAGATACAAAAAGTAGAGGGAAATGTTTGTAAGAAATTCTGCTTTATATAGTCTGCCTACCACTTATATTTTAATCCTCTTCACTTGAAAATAAATATAATATGCATAATTACATGAAAAAAAGAAAAGACACTCCATAGAGTGCCTTTTCAACCATTTTACTTTTAATATATCGCTTTCCATACATTGTAACATATGTATCTATATATTTTATTGAGAAAATTCTAAATCATTTTTTCTTTCATTTTCAATTATAAAATCATGTAATATAAAGGGTATGTCAAATTATTATACAAATTGAGGTGTACTATATTTATGTATTTTGGAATTATTCCTCTTATATTGTTTATTATTTTTCTTATCTCTTACTTAAAGGATCCGCGAAAAATAATAAACGGCTTTTTATTTAATGTTTTTTTCTGTTTTTTCCTTCTTTTTTGTGTGATTATATCTGTAAATTCAAGTATTGATGTCCTACGCTATAGTATAATTTTACCTATTTTAGCACTTATTCTTATGATTCCTTTCGGTGTTGTTGCTTTAATGTTTGGGCTATTTCTGAATGCGAGAATTTTAATGAAACGAGAAGGACGACGGTTCACTAACTGTTTAACACTCATTGCTGCTTTAGGTATTTTATTCTGTATATTATTCTTTTTCATAAGTCCAGCAAGTTTCTTCTCACCGCATTTGCAACCTATTTTTGGTGGAATTTCTCTTATAACCTTATATTTCTTTATACACTTATCTAACTTCTTAAGCGCTTATTTTCTATATCAATTCAACAGACCAAGGCGTAATCAAGATTTCATCATCGTTCTTGGTAGCGGCTTAATTAATGATAAAGTACCACCTTTACTTGCAAGTCGTATTCATAAAGCAATCGACTTTTACTGGAAACAAGCCGCTGTGAATACACCACCAACAATCATTTTCTCTGGTGGACAAGGTCCAGATGAAGGTCTTCCAGAAGCGGAAGCGATGCAAAAGTACGCTGTTGAAAAAGGAATCCCGCTTGAACATACAGTGCAAGAAAATCGCTCTGTAAACACATATCAAAATATGTCGTTCTCTAAAGAAATTATGGATTCTTTAAAACCTGAAGGTAAGTATAGAAGTATTTTTACAACGAATAATTTCCATCTTTTCCGCGCTGGTATATATGCAAGACAAGCGGGGCTTAATAGCCAAGGAATAGGATCAAAAACTGCATTTTATTACTGGCCTAATGCAATGATTCGTGAGTATGTCGCAATCGTTGTGATGGGACGTAAACGTCATATGAAAGTTTGCGGAGCTATTTTAGGATTTTCTTTATTCCTATCCGTGCTTAGTTTTATCATTTCTTAATAACCTCCCATCCTTTGAAAGGATGGGATTTCTTATACTCATTTCAAAAATATTTTAAAGATAATATGGTGATAATATTCCCTGCATACATCCATTAAAGGAGAGATTTTTCAAATTAAATGTTAAAATGAAATTTAGGTGTGAATTATGTAACAAATAAGAAACTAGTTTGAAACGAGGAAATTACATGGAGAAAATTATCAAAAACAAGCCCAATAAGCTAAAAATCGCTTCAAAAGCTTTGATGATTATTATTGGGGCATTTATTACAGCATACGGATTAGAAGCGGTATTAATTCCAAATAACGTATCAGACGGTGGTGTGACTGGTTTAAGTATCGTTAGTTCAAGATTATTTGGATTGCCATTAGGAGCTCTAATCGCAGTTATTAACATTCCTTTCGTTTGGTTAGGATATAAACAAATAGGTAAAAGCTTTGCAATTTATTCTATTATCGGGATTGCTTCATTAGCAATAGGTACCGTTGTTATGCACGGAATACCTACTATTATTGAAGGCGATACATTACTTGTTACAGTTGTTGGTGGTATTATTATCGGTTTCGGTATGGGACTAGCATTACGTAACGGCGGCGCGTTAGATGGAATCGATATGCTAGCCGTATTACTTTCTCGTAAGTTACCATTTGGAACGAGTGACCTTATTTTATTCTTAAACATGTTCGTATTTATTTTCGTATCAACAGTATTCGGTCTTCAAGGAGCTATCCTTTCGGCAATTGCTTACTTTATCGCTTCGAAAGTGATTCATATCGTTGAAGTTGGTTTAAGTGGTTCGAAAACATTTAAAATCATTACAAAAGAGCCTGAATTAATGGTAGAAACAATTCGTGATCGTTTAGGCCGAAGCGCAACGTATAACGAAGTATATGGTGGTTATTCAAGAGAGAAATTCAAAGAAATTTCTTGTGTAATTAACCGTTTAGAAGAAAGTAAAATGAAAGACTTGATTAATGAAATCGATCCAAATGCCTTTATTACAGTTTATGATGTAGCAGAAGTAAAAGGCGGTAACTTTAAGAAACGTGATATTCATTAATCATTATGAATAAAGAGGGTGTGCCAACAATTTGGCACACCCTCTTCTTATTATTAAGTTGCGGTCGATATATTCTAATAATCGCTGATATAATTTTACTCTCCCCATCTTCCTCCTCTCTGAATCCATGCTACATATTTTTGAAAGGCAGGCACTTCATGTTGGAAGCGAAGCGGAACATATAGAAAGAGAGTGCATGTACATAATATCCATAGAATACCTACTACAAAGTGAAATTTCATCGTTGTGCTAATAAACAAACTGAGGAATAAGACGAGGAACATAATTAAACTAAACCTTTTATATAGAGTCATAATAATCTCCTCCTTATAACTTAATTGTACCAGCTACAAGGAATTAATTTCCATAATAAAAAGACCGAAAAGCAACTTTCACTTTCCGGTCTTTATAACTACCTTCTTTTCGTAATCTTTCCTGAACCACCAACCCTCGTTTTTGGGGGAGATGTATTCTTTGGCGGCGTTTTAATAGATGATTTCGGCTTCACATCTGATCCGCTCGAGCCACCTGGTGTTTTTGTAATTGTCCCTTTGCTTCCAGTAGACGGCGGAGGGGTACTACTTCCTTTTTTCGTAATACTTCCTGTATCTCCTACAGAAGATTTCGAATCTACATTATCGCCTCGCTTAATGATAGATCCTTTCCCTTCCTTCGTAATTGGAGGTGGGGTTTTCTTTTCTTCTTTCGTAGGTGGTCTCTCTGGAATAACTGGTTGATGATTTTGTCTGTCATTATATCCTCGGTAATCACCGGATGATGATCTTTTTGAACCGAATATATCGTTTAATATGCTTCCCATAATATATCCTTGCAGGAAGGATGGTTGATAATTTTGACGGACAAATTCTTCATTACTTACTTCAATTAATGTATCAGATGGTTTCTCTTTATCCTTTTGCAAATTATACATTTTATCAGAATAAACGAGGAACATTTGATTTTCGTCTTCTTTAGATGCTTGCTTCGGTTTCCTTTCGGCTATAAGTTCCTTTGCGACTTCAGGAACTGACCGATTGACGGCCCTATACACGTAAGATTCTTGTTTACCTTCTTTTGCAACAGACTCAAGTGGATAACGATCTTGAATCGACTTTGTCTGCCCGCCTTGACAACCTGATAAGGCATATCCAGCAACAACAAGTAATGTAACGATAGCAAGTATAGGGATCACGAACGATTTAATCATGGTAAACAATCGGTTTGACATGATTACGCCCCCTTACGTTGCTCTTATAATTTGTACATCAGCAGGAATAATTGCTTCTCCCTCATACATCATTGTGCGACCATTTTGCCATTCAATACGCAATAATTTTCGGTTATCGGATTGGAATTCCCATACATGCTGTTCCTCTGAAGCAGAGAATGGTGTTTTCCCCATCACAACAACACGTCCGTTATATTGCTCTTCCATATGGTACTCTGTATCATCCATTTCAATTGTCGTCGGAATTTCATCAATCGAATCTAAGCGACCATCAATGGGTGTATATAATTTGTAATACGTATTTTCACGGTCTTCAATTTTTAAATAACGAATATCTTTCCCGTCTTGCAGCGTTAAAATAATTTCTTTACGAGAATGCATACTCGTTTTCCCAGTTAATTCGTACATAACTAATGACACTTCAATCATATCGCCAGGAGCTAACGTTAACAAACTTTTCTCTGGTTTCGGCGGCTCTGGGCTCTTCATTATATTTTTAATTCGTTTAAATAAACTCATGATGTACCCCTCCTTCTCTCTTTATAAACAAGCACCTAAAATAAGTGCACCAACGATATGTAATGATCCGGCCAACATCGCATGTGCAACACTGCCTTCTTTCGTACCTTCTTCTAAATCTAAACCAGCCATTTTCTTTAACACAAATTCGATAAACATTTCTACCACTAATAAAATAACGAAAGAAACTGCTGATGCAAGTAGTGCTTGCCATAAGTCGTTCGCTTTCGTTATGGATTGAGATAAAATGTACCCTTGTGCGAATAATTTCATAACGAAACGCGTTGTTACAGCTGTGTTCCCACTCTTTATTTCTTTTAAATCATTGTATTTCGTAAAAATTGAATCAACCCACATAATTGCAAATAAAAGTACTGCACTTGCTCCAGTCCATACAAGCATGGCTAACACATTTGTCCATGTCATTGCAAAACCTCCTCTAAAAAAATAATAGAAAACCGACATGAATTCTCTTCAGACATGTCGGTTTCTTTGTCTATTCTATATTATTTCTCATACTGCTTCATAATACGAGCTAATTCATCGTCAACAGCAGAATTTTTGTTTAAGCTTGCGAATTCATCATCTAATGATTTTTCCTTCTTATACACTTCGCCGCTTGCTTCTGCTTCAGCTTCTAATTGAAGAGCTTTCTCTTCCATACGGCTTAAACCAGCTTTTGCTGAATTTGAATCAAATCCAGACATCGCCTGATTAATATTCTTTTGTGCTTTCGCTGCATTTACACGTGCTACAAGTGTTTCACGTTTATTTTTCAGCTCTGTTAATTGCTTGCGCATTTCTTCTAGCTTCAGGCGAAGATTATCAGCAGCAGCTTTATTTTGCTCGTAGCTTGCTTTATATTCATTCATCTTTTGCTCTGCGTTTTGTTTTTCTTCAAGAGCACGACGCGCAAGGTCAAGATTGCTTGCTTGAACAGCCATATGAGCTTGCTCTTCACGTTTTTTCACAAGTGCTTCTTGCTCTTCAAATAATATTTTGAATTTCTTCTCAAGTGCGATTTGAGCTGCTACACTTTTCTCAGCTTCTTGTACATCAGCTTGCATATCGCGTAAATATTGATCCGTCATCTTAACTGGATCTTCCGCTTTTTCAATTAATGAATACACATTCGACATAGTTAAATCTCTTAATCGTTTAAATACAGACATCCAAATTCCTCCTATGATATACCTCATATTTCAAATTCACTACTTGGAAAACTGAAAAATCTCCCTTTACAGTAAAGAATATTCATTTTTACAACCTATGTGTTTATTATAACAAAACTAAGATGTCCTTACATGTTATTTCCAAAATACAGCCAATATAATATGACATTCCATATAAAACATTGTATTCCTAATATATTCTCATTCATTCTCTTTAGAATTGACTTATTTTTATGCACTTTCACTAAATTACATTATTGTAATGTTACTGTAAGCTAACTCGATAGTTACGTTTCAATATTTCTTATACACTAATACCAGAAGCAACAAACAAGCTTCTCATCATTTCGGAACTAATACAAAAATGTATTGACTATAAAACATATAAAAGGAGAAATCATCATGAAAAAATTAGTAGGAATCGGATTAGCGGCAGCAATTTCACTTGGAGCATTATCAGGTTGTTCTTTATTAGGAGAGAAAGCAAACGGACTAGTATTATACGGATCAGAAGAACAAGTTCAAAAAATTACAGATCAAAATAAGAAAGAAGTAAAAGAAAAAGACTTCTATAAAATGAAAATGACAACATTAGAGGGTAAAAAAGTACTTGTAATGGATAAGAAAACTGGTGATGAACTTGTTAAGAAAGAACTACTAAAAAAAGTCGGTAACAATGATGATACAAAGGCAATCGATAAATTACCAGCTGTAACAGCAGAAGAAGGCGTGCTATTTGCAAAAGAAAAGGTAGAAAATGCTACGCTTGATGGAGCAAAATTAAAATATGAAGGCAACACAATCATCGGTGATGGCCGTTCTTATGCAGATATGTTTGCTATCGTTGATGATGCAACATATGTAAATGTAAAAGGTGAAGAAAAATCTGTAGGTATTTTGAAATTTGATAAAGACCCAAGCAAAGAGCTACCTGGAGCAAATGGAGTAGAAGCTTCTCAACTTGTAAAAATTAAAAAGTAAAAAGTAAAACAAAAAAAGCTTTGCGAAATTCGCAAAGCTTTTTTCTATTTATGAGCAATGTGCTCCATATCCGGACTACAAGTTTGCGACTGACATGACTTATTTAAAGAACATGCTGCGCATTTTCCTTTTTTACTTCTCTTTACAAAATTAACTAACGTGTATGCTGCATAACCAAAAATGATAGCTCCAATTATAATATTGACCATCACCCTAATACATCTCCTTCTAGAATCCGAGTAAGGATCCAACTTGGTATATAATGAGCGTTAATATATAAGCAACAACAAGTGGATACACGACAGAGAAAATCGTCCACTTCGCTGACCCTGTTTCACGTTTAATAACGGCTACTGTCGCTAAACACGGAACATATAATAAAACAAAGAACATAAATGCATATGCTGATAGCGCAGTATAGTGTGCTCCCATTACATTTCCTAGCACATCTTCTTTCACCGCATAAATAATTGCCATTGTAGAAACGACAACTTCTTTCGCTAAAAATCCTGTTAACAGGGATGCCCCAGCTTGCCACGTTCCAAAGCCGAGCGGTGCAAATAGTGGTGCGATAAATCCACCGATCATCGCTAAATAACTGTCTCCCATATCAACACCAAATCCTGATGGGCCTGCATAGTTTAATAACCAAATGACAACAGAGCCACCGAAGATAAATGTACCTGCTTTACGAACAAACCCTTTCCCTTTCTCCCACGTGCTTAGCCATAACGTTTTCGCTTGTGGCACGCGGTAAGGAGGTAATTCAATGACGAAAATGGACTTTTCCGCCTTTAAAATTGTAAGAGACATAATTTTTGTAACTAATAACGCAAGAACAATACCTGCAACATATAAAGAAAATACAACAGTTGCCTGACTATTAGGGAAGAACACTCCCGCAAATAATGCATATACAGGTAAACGTGCTGAACAAGACATAAACGGTGTTACAAGCACTGTAAGTAAACGTTCTTTTTCTTGTTCAATCGTTCTCGCTGCCATAATACCTGGAACATTACATCCAAAACCGATAATCATCGGAATGAATGCTTTTCCGTTTAAACCGAAGAACTCCATAATTCTATCCATAACAACTGCAATTCGCGCCATATATCCGGAGTCTTCTAATAATGAAATGAAAAAGAATAGTGCAAAGATTTGTGGAACGAATACTAATACTGCACCAACACCGGCAATAATACCTTCTGTAACGAGCGCTTGAATAAAATCAGATGCTCCAACACTTGTGAGCCCAGCCGTCACCCAATCTGTAAGCTGTCCACCAAAAAAGCCATCTAACATATCCGATAAAGGTGTACCAATCCACGTAAACGTAACCTGAAAAATAAAAAACATAACTGCTAAAAAGATTGGAAGTCCTAAAATTTTATGTGTAATTAATCTATCAATTTTTTCCGAAAAAGGAATTTTTCCTTCTTTCTCTTGCTGCATAACATTTGTTTTTAACTTTTCAATATACGCTTCACGAGTTTTGTAAATGTGCTCTTCCAACGTACAATCAAGTTTTCCTTCTAAGTGAGATCGAACGGCTACAAGTTCCTTATAAATTGGTAATGCTTTCATTTCTTTTTCTACTACTTCGTTATTGCTTAAAAATTGAAGGGCTAACCATCTTGGATGCTTATAATTCGCTGTCTCTAAAAGAGTTATTACCTCTCCAATTCCTTCATCCATTTGTACACCATATGAAATAATGAATGGCTTTTTCTCTTTTTTGTCATTTTCTTTAAGAGTCGCAAGTAGTTCTTCACAGCCTTTTCCGCTTCTTGCAACGACAGGAACGACTGTTACACCTAATAGTTCTGATAATCGTTTTACATCAATTACAATTCCTCTTTGCTTCGCCACATCCACCATATTTAAACCAATCGAAACTGGTTTACCAAATTCAAGCAATTGTAATGTTAAATGCATATTTCGCTCGAATTGCGAAGAATCCACTATATTTAACATATGATGAAATTCGTCTGTTAGTAGAAAATTCGTAACGACACCTTCATCACGTGAAACTGGATTTAAATCATAAACGCCTGGTAAATCAATTAATGTTCCTTGCTTATCTTTTAATTTACCAACCTTTTTTTCTACTGTTACACCGCTCCAGTTTCCTACATACTCATAAGAACCAGTAAGTGCATTAAATAATGATGTCTTCCCTGTATTCGGATTCCCTAGCAAAGCTACCTTATTCACGCTAATTCCACCTTTATCATTTTCGCGTCACAATGACGAATACTAATTAACTGTCCACGACACTCCAATGTACAAGGACCTTTAAACATCGCTTTCTGTTTCATGCGAAGTTCGCTTCCTTCCGCGAGGCCGAAAGCAGCTAGTCTGCGCTTTAATAACTGATCTAAAGACTGAATACTTTTTACTAACACTTTCTCGCCAATTTTAATATCTACTAAGCTCATAACCTTCCCCCTCAGAAGAGAATGATAATTATTTTCAGAAAAATTATATCATACTCTATTTCAATTGGACTATACCCTTTTGCTTCATATTTATTAACATTTCGCTACAATTCTATTTCAATCATTGTCATACTGTATTCATTTGCCATTCTCATCCATTTCACTTACAATAAACAATAGCAAATAAAGAATCTCGTTATCACAGGGGGAGCCATGCCGCTGAGAGGGAACACTTCGTTCCGACCCTTCGAACCTGTTAGTTAATGCTAACGCAGGGATTGTGCAAACGTCCGAAATACATACCTCTTTTTATTTACGTATTTCGTATCCTCCTATGATATCTATTCTTTTTTGTACAACTTGGATTTAGGGGGAAACAACATGCGTAACACCAATTTACAAGCGATGATCGAATCTGCTATTCTTGCAGCCTTCGCCTTGGTCATCGACATTTTACCAATATCAATCAAACTTCCAACAGGCGGTTCCATTTCATTTGCTATGATTCCTATTTTTATTATCGCATACCGCTGGGGCTTCAAAATGGCTTTCTTAGGAGGCTTAATTTGGGGATTATTACAAATTGTCGTGGGCGATGCCATTATCGTCACACCAATTCAAGTACTAATTGAATACTTCGTTGCTTTCGCATTCATTGGATTTGCTGGTTTATTCTATCGTCCAATTCAAAAAGCACTTTTAACATCCAACGAAAATAGCTTAGAGCAATCCAGTTTAGGTAGCCGTAAAGACAAACCTTCACAAAAACAAAACGAAGGAAAGAAAGTTATTGGTTACATTATTCTTGCTACATTTGTTGGTAGCTTTGCTCGCTATTTCTGTCACTTTATCGCCGGTATTATTTTCTGGGGACAATATGCACCGAAAGGTCAATCAGCTGTGCTATATTCATTAATCGTAAACGGTAGTGTAATGATTGGTTCCTATATTCTATGTACCGTTTTACTTATATTTTTATTTCTCACTTCACCACGTTTATTCAAAAGCATCAATGCTTATCAACTGAATTCGAAGAAAAAGAGCGCTTAATGAGCGCTCTTTTTTTCATATCGTAATATCAATTAAAAATACAATAAATGCACAAAAGAAAATAAATACCATTATACTTAGCCAATTGCTATGCACGGTTCATCGACTCCTTACATAACCTCATTTTCTATCCAAAGTATACTGTTTAAAAATAAAGATTAGGTAAAGATAATATGAAAAAAATTTAAAAAAGCGTAGATTATATTATCTACGCTTTTTTCGGTAAATAGAAGTAAAATAACACACCGTCTTCTGTATTTTCTACCCCATATTCAGCATCATGTAGTTCTAAAATGTTCTTTGAAATAGCAAGCCCAAGCCCCGTTCCACCTTGCGAACGCTGACGAGCTGCATCCACGCGATAAAAACGATCCCAAATTTTATCTAATTGCTCTTCTTCAATGTGAGTACCTTTATTTTCAATACACACTTTTATATGGTCCTTCTCATCTATTGTAGAAATAATAATATCTTCTTTATTTGGTGTATAACGTATAGCATTCGTAATGAAGTTCACGATGACTTGCTCAATCCGGCCTTGATTTGCGACTACTTCAAATGAACATATATTTTTATGCACATGGAGTTCTTTTTTCTCTATTTCTACAGAAAGGTGTTCACATATGTCTTCAATTACGGCATCAATATAAAATGCATCCTTTTTCATTTTATATGTACCTGACTCAAATTTAGCTAACTCCAGCATATCCAAAATTAACGTATCCATTTTATCTACTTCTCGTTCCATCGCCTGAAAATAGTATTCTTTTTTATGCTCAGCTACTCCATCTTTTAAAATAGAAATACAGCTTTTCATAATACTGAGCGGTGTTTTTAATTCATGCGACACACCAGAAATGAATTCTTTCCGCGTATTTTCTAGCTTTCTTTCCTTTTCAATATCTTGTTCTAGCTGTCCAATATGCGAATGAAGCTTATTGGATAATACATTAATATTTTTCGATAAATCACCAATTTCATCTTTTGAAGTAATCGGTATTTGTTCTGTAAAATCTAAATGCGCTATTTTTTTCGTCGTATCATTTATTTTTAATAACGGCTTTGCAATTTGTTTAGAGTAGTAGAACGAAGCTAGAAAAATGAGAACGACTACAAATGCAATGATGTAAATGTAGTAATCTTGCACCATTTGTACAGCTTCATCTACAGGCTGTAAAGAAGCCATCGCATATATATATGTAACTGATCCGTCTCTTTCTGTTATTGGTTTCATTAATAATTTATATTTTATATCATTTTTTTCATAGTCCATTGTTTGTATTGCATATTGTATTTGCTTGCTCTCTTTTAATAATAAATTAGTTTGAAATTCTTTTATGTTATCTAAGAAGATGCTATTTTTATAAATTGGATTTATAGGACCTGTTACATCAGGAAGCTGAACTTTCGTAACACGCCCACTTATGTAAGCATCTAATTCTTGAGCAGATTCTTCCTGGACAGCCGGTTTCTTTTCCTTAGCAAGTTGTTCCCCGGCTGCTCTCTTTTCCTCCTCATTTAATTTCATTTTCTCCTGAAACGCTTTTTCTAACGGTTTATTAGATCCGCTTAAATTTTGCTTGCCTAACGCGAAAGAGAATGGAATATAACTATCATCTTTTTTCACGCCAGAAAAATAAATTTCTTGTCCTAAAAATGCATTTGATGATTTATTATCAATCTCCTCTATATTGATGAGATTGTATAAAGGAATTTTGAATATTTGTTGTCCAAAACTCTTTTGTTGCCTACGATCTATCGCTACCTCAAAATAGAAATCATCCGCATGTTTTAAATTCCCATTCTGGTCTAATGTCGTAATCCACGTATTATTTTCTCTTAAAAAATCTTGCTCCAGTCGCTTAATTTCTTCTGTATTTCCTACATAATTCAAATAACTCTTCTCAAAGGAATTTAAGTTAACTTTAATATCTTCCACTTTTCGATTCGCATAATATTGTTTAAAAAATATCGTTTGTCCAATAAATATCGTCGCTAAAATTAACATGCATAATGCTGTTGTGAGAGTAAATAATTTGAGAACAATCCCTTTTCTCATACATTCCCCTCAAATTTATATCCCGTTCGTACTACAGTTGTAATGTACTTCGCTTTCTCTCCTAATTTATTTCGCAAATTACGAATATGACTATTAACCGTTCGATCATCACCGGCAAATTCGTATCCCCAAATTCTTGAAATTAATTGCTCTCGTGTTAAAACAATCCCTTGATTTTTCATAAAATACGCTAATATTTCAAACTCTGTATGTGTTAAATTAATGTCGGTTCTATCTATCATAACAGTACGCGACGGGAAGTGGACTTGAATACCGTGGATGGATAATGTATCATCTTCATTCTCTAGCAGTTGCTTTGTTACTTTTCTACTTTCTAACAATCTTTTCGCTCTTGCTAATAAAATTGGTGGGCTATACGGCTTCGCCACATAGTCATCTGCTCCAAGTTCAAATCCAAGTAACGTATCATCTTCATCTACACGTGCCGTCAGCATAATAATAGGAACCTCAGATGTCTTACGGATTCTTCGGCAAACAGACCATCCATCTAGTTCCGGTAACATAATATCTAGAATAACTAAATCTACCTCTTCTTCCGCAAATACAACTAAAGCTTCTTTCCCATCTCTTGCTTCAAACACTATATATTGCTCACTCAAAAAATAATCTTTTAATATTTCACGCAAAATATCTTCATCTTCTACAATTAAAATTTTTTTTGCCATAACTTATATCCCCCTCTCGCTTTCAGAAACTACAATTTCATTTTGAATAACTAGCCGTTAACTTCGCCTCGATAATATATCTGTCTGGTGCATCCCCTATATAATCAAATGGATAGCACGTCGTCAGTGTTAATATCGGTTCTTCTTTTTTTATAATAACAGTACGATCATCCGCATGGGTAATCCATATTTTTTGAATTTCGTATGTGTAAGTTTTATTATCATACTCTAAAACAAGAGTGTCTTTTTCTTTTAACTCTCCTAAATCAGTAAATACAGTATCCCGGTGCCCACTCAGTACAGTATGTCCCCCTCCAGATGGCGTTGTCGTTACATCACTAACGAACATTCCAACTCCTTTCTTCAACGTTGCATTATTCGCTCCCCAATATATAGAAAACTTCTTCTTTATTTTCGGTATATGTAACATCGCTACCTTTTCTCCTTCTTTATGTTCTGTTTGAGAAGAAGGTACTTGGGAAGTTACATGTGTTTCATGAGAAGGTTTATTATCTTGTATATTGGTAAGGCTCTTTATTTCTTCTTTCGTCAATTGTTGAGCAGAGCTTTTTCCTTTATACCATTCCATAGCGTAATATGATCCCATACATAGTCCTATCGCCATCAATATGATACCGATATAATTGAGTAACTTCATGTTTCATCCCTCCATGCCAAAAATGGTAGGAATAACCTACCATTTTTAATATATGAAATTATCCCATTCTTTATAGGACAATATTTTATTTATGCCTTAACTTTATTACGGCGATTCAAACCAAATAGTGTACCTAGTGCTACAAGACATGCGCTTAGTCCCATCATTGCTACATTATTAGATGCCGTGTTTGGTAATTTCTCTCCAGCTTTTTTTGCAATAGCTTCCTTTTCTTTCACCTGTGGTGCTACTACTTCTTTAGCCATATTACTTTTTTCTTGTACTTGTTCCGCTTGCTTTTTCGCTATATCATTCTTTTCTTGGGCTTGCGCCGCTTGCTTTTTCGCTACTTCATTCTTCTCTTGGGCTTGTGCCGCTTGCTTTTTCGCTACTTCATTCTTCTCTTGGGCTTGTGCCGCTTGTTTTTTCTCTGTATCATTTTTTTGCTGCGCCTGAATCGCTGCTTCTTTTTTTGCTATATCTTGCTGTAATTGCGCTGCTTCTTCCTTTGTCAATGTTCCAGTTGAAGCACTTGCTACTGAAGAATATCCTACTGTTAACAGTGCCATTGCACAGATTGGTAATAGTTTCTTTTTCATTTTATATCTCTCCTTTTATACGTTTTACATCACTTCGCATCGGATGTATCACTAGAATAAACAAGAGATATAAATATAAGATGCAGATGAAATATATTTCATTTAAAGATTTCATTGTAGAAAAATAAAAAAACATCGCAATATATACGATGTTTTTTCGGGTGTGTGTCTCATTATTTACATGTTACTTTCGCGTGATTTAGAAGTAGAATGGGCCGGAGCGATAACTAATTGTCTCGGCTCAGTTTTCTTTAAGTGATTTTTGACGTTACACTTACGACGTTGAACAACCCACGCTTTAATAGGGTTTGTCAAAATAATCTTTTGCTCTTCGTTAGGGGTCTCTTCTTTAAACCTACAACTTTCGCTCCATTTCTTCCATTTCATTGTAAATTTAGAAGAAGAATGATCGTCTTCTCGATCAAACAAGTGCAAAAAATCCATTTCGCCAGCTAGCATTACGGTGTTGCTAGTTGCTAAAAAAGAAAAGGTCGTCCAACGTTTCTCCATGCCCTCCTACTCCTTTTTCACATATAGAGTGCCTAAAACTTAATTTACCTAAAATATGCTTGCCTTTTACCTTACACCTATAGTTTATCCAAAACACTACTAGGCAACTATCGATTTGCCTTACAACTACCTTACATTTTTGTAAGAAACAAAAAACCTTCACTCTCTATACGTGAAGGTTTCTCATTTCTCATCTATATGATCTTTCATATGATCCACTCCAGCTTCTTGCAACTGTGACATCATACCGTGGGAAATTGCGCCTAATACTAAAGTCATTCCAATTAGTGAAATCCGAATCGCTGGTACATCAATTATGTAAGCCAAACTACCAAGAACAATTGTTAAAAGTAATGCTTTTATAAATGTTGCACTTGTATACTCTTTCTTTCTCATCATAATCACCCTTTATGGAAGCGTTTTCTTAATATAATCAGTATATCATATCATCTGACTATTTTGTGGGGATTTCTGTAAAAAACTTATATCTTCTTTGACTTTTCCCTTTCTTTCCTTTACAGTCGAAATGTTCACAAGTTTTACACTGTAGGAGGGCTCCAATGAATATTGAAATAAAAGACACTTTAATTTCTGAAGAAAAATTACAAGAAAAAGTAAAAGAACTAGCACTTCAAATCGAACGTGACTTTGAAGGAGAAGAAATCGTAGTAATCGCCGTATTAAAAGGATCTTTCGTATTCGCTGCTGATTTAATTCGTCACATTAAAAACGATGTAACAATCGACTTTATTTCTGCATCTAGCTACGGAAATCAAACTGAAACAACTGGAAAAGTAAAACTATTAAAAGATATCGATGTAAACATTACTGGTAAAAACGTAATTGTCGTAGAAGACATTATCGATTCTGGTTTAACACTTCACTTCTTAAAAGATCACTTCTTTATGCATAAACCGAAAGCATTGAAATTCTGTACGTTACTTGATAAACCTGAGCGACGTAAAGTGGACTTAAAAGCTGAATATGTTGGCTTCCAAATTCCAGACGAATTTATCGTTGGCTACGGTATCGACTGCGCAGAAAAATATCGTAACTTACCATTTATCGCTTCAGTTGTAACGGAATAATATAATAGAATAAACTTCCATCAATTACTGGTGGAAGTTTATTTTCTATCACGATTCGTAAAAGACAAAGGGAGAGAATAATAATGACAAAGACAAAATTTGAAAAAGTACTCCTCATCGTAAATCCGAAAGCAGGACAAGGTGATTTACATACGAACTTAACGAAAATCGTACCACCTCTTGCGGCAGCTTTTCCTGACTTACATATCCTTCATACGAAAAAGCAAGGTGATGCAACAAAATATTGCCAAGAGTTTGCTAGTAAAGTAGATTTAATTATCGTCTTTGGTGGTGACGGCACAGTATTTGAATGCACAAATGGCTTAGCACCTCTTGAAACTAGACCTACACTTGCAATCATTCCGGGCGGCACTTGCAACGACTTCTCTCGTACACTTGGCGTTCCGCAAAACATTGCAGAAGCAGCAAAGCTTATTACACAAGGACATGTAAAACCAGTTGACGTCGCAAAAGCAAATGACCTACACTTCTTAAACTTCTGGGGTATTGGACTTGTCTCTGAAGTATCAAACAATATCGATGCAGAAGAGAAAGCTAAGCTTGGTAAAATCGGTTACTATTTAAGCACCATTCGAACTGTCAAAAATGCTGAAACATTCCCCGTAAAAATTACGTACGATGGACAAGTATATGAAGACGAAGCTGTCCTTGTTATGGTTGGAAACGGTGAATATCTTGGCGGAATCCCGTCCTTTATTCCGAACGTAAAGTGCGATGACGGAACACTTGATATTTTCGTTGTAAAATCAACAGGCATTCAAGCGTTTAAAGATTATATCGGAAAGAAACTATTTGAAGACTCAAATGAAAATGACATCTTCCACGTAAAAGCGAAATCCATTCATATTGAAACCGAAGAAGAAAAAGAAGTAGATACAGATGGAGAAAGCTCGCTTCATACACCTTGTCATATTGAACTATTACAAGGACACTTTACGATGATTTATAATCCTGCGGTTGTGTAATGCAAAAAGCCGAACTAAAGTTTCAACACTTTGGCTCGGCTTTTTTTATAAAAAAAGCATTTTGATTTACTTATAATTACAGGTTTTCGTAATCAAACTCCACCCAATCTTTCCAGTGCGTATTAGAATCCTTATTCACAATAATACTTGGGTCTTTCTTCTCTATAGCCGCCGCTACTGATTGGAAGAATTCAATTTCACTAGAGTATAACATAGACATAATTGCCTTTTACTTTCTAATAATACTTCTAATAAAATAGCAGAATGGTCTATTTGCATGCCCTATTTATTTTTAGGTACAATGAAGGAAAGAAGCACCTTAATATAAGGGAGAGGACAAACTTTGTTCAACCAACAGTTAGTTAATTTACGCATTGATTTTGCATTTAAACAATTGTTTGGTACGAATGGTAGTGAAGATATTCTAATTGCATTTTTAAACGCTATGTTACAAAAGTCTTTAGAATCACCCATCGCTTCTCTACAACTAGAAGATCCACATTTACATCGGGAATATGAAGAGGATAAGTTATCTATTTTAGATATTTCAGCGACATTAAACACAGGAACAAAAGTAAATGTAGAAATACAACTCAATAATAATCACGATATGATGAAACGTAGTTTATATTATTGGGGAAAATTATACACATCTCAATTACAAAAAGGTATGCCTTACAGTTCGCTTCATAAAACCATCACCATTAATTTATTGAACTTTATAATGTTCTCAGACCACAAAGAATTCCATACAACAGGCACATTATGGAATTCACAACAACAGAAACTCTTGAGTGATGACATAGAAATTCACATTGTAGAAATTCCAAAGTTAACAAAACAATGGCATGAAGAAAAAGTAAATCCGTGGAAAGATCCATTTGTTCGTTGGCTTTTATTGCTTTCAGCAAATGAGGATGAACACTTAACTAAAACATTGGAGGATATTGCTATGAACCGAGATCCTATTTTACAAAAAGCAATAAACAAGTGGGAACGTATGAGTCAAGATTCCTCTTTCCGACAAGCCTATGACGCGAGGGAGAAAGTTTTAATGGATGAAGCAGCAAAATTCGCCCACGCAGAGACAGAAGGTATGAAAAGAGGTATGGAAAAGGGCTTGGAAAAAGGCTTGGAAAAAGGCTTGAAAAAGGGCTTGGAAGAAGGGGTTCAACAAGGGAAAATTCAAATGATTAAAAGTATGCATGATCTTGGTGTACCACTTGAAACAATTGCTAAGGCAAGTAAATTAAGTGTGCATGAGGTTGAGCATATTTTAAAACATAAATAGTAATAAAAAAGGGCTTGAGTTGTTTCAAGCTCTTTTTTATCAACTTTCCTCGATATCATCCAATTTAGTCTTATAACATTCATTACACTCTAGCATAGTAGAAAGAATCCCTCTTTCATCAGGTAATAACACCCTCAAAACTTCTCGATCTATCTCTACGAAATACTTCATAATAATGGGATATCCTTCAATAATATTCGTATACTCAATTCCTTTTTTAAATTTTTTTCCGCTCTTTATTTCTTCTATTTTCAACATAAAAAATCCGAAACCATACAAAATGATTTCGTATTTCCTATAGTTAAAATATTAAATTACATTTCGAACAAAAAGGAGCAGAATTTCCTCTCCGAATTTTCGCATCACATTTTGGACAATATACATATCGCTCTTCTATCCTTTGTCGTTCTATCATCTGTAAAGATACGACTCTCATACTACACATAATCCCAATTAATATAAGGCTAACGATGAGTAGCATAACCCTCACTCCCCTCTTTATATTTTACCATAAAATAACAAAAGCGATTTCCTTATTGAGAATCGGTTTTATCTTTATAATCCTAACTTCGCCTTCGCGCCATCAGCAATTTTATCTACCTCTATTTCTACTTTATCATGTAAAAACTTACCTCTCGTAATGACATGCCAGTATGAGCCTTTTTGTAATTTATCTACTCCATCAATTGTTACTTCTTTCTTATCTCCATTCTCATCATAAGCTGTAACTGTATATTCAAACCCTTTATTTCCACCTAACTCTTTTTCATCTGTATCAATAATTGCGTAACGATATTCTAAATCAAGGAATGGATGGATTCATTCTATCAATCGCAGCACTCCCGTTTAATAAATATGCCGCTCCTGCGACGATAACAAGTAATGATCCAAAAATAAACCTTTTCATCTATATTCCGCCTTTCATTATGTTTTCTTTAAGATGTTTCTAAGTATAGAGCGTATTTCTTAATAAAAACTCATACGGTTTCTTAACATCTCCTTAAACTAAAAGTGAAATATTAATTAAAAAGATCCAAACAGCAAAAAGTAACTTTTCACACTACCATTGACAAAATCACACCCGTAGTGTAATTTTACACCACAAGAAAAAAGGAGCTGCATTATGGATAAACAAGAATTTATTGAACTCGTTAATTCAAAATTAAAACTCATTCGTGTTGAGAACGATTTGTCACAAGAAAAAATGTCAGAAGTTATTGGTTTATCGAAGAAAACATTAGTAGAAATTGAAAAAGGAAGACGCACGCTAACATGGTCAGGTGCAGTTTGCGTCGTAACACTCTTCGAACAGAGCGATACAGTCCAGATGACATTCGGGGATGATGTGAATGAAATTATAAAAACAATCGCTTTTACACATTACAATACGCCCTTCCCGAAGACGTTAGGAGGAAAAATGTGGTGGCGACAAATAAAAGAATTAAATGGTTACCAAATACAACAAAATATTTTATCTCAACATTACAGAATTTTAGATAAAGAAGACCGCAGAATATGCCATTCATTCGAATTGGATGAAATTGAAAAGCGATTTATGGAAATGGCAAAAACATCTCAATAAAGTTCAACTAATCGGGCTTTTAAGGGCAGCCCGACTCCCACCTAACTTCTTCGCTCCAACCAAATTTTGAGGTGGGGTCCCTACTTACCCATTTATGCCGGATAAATTTATTAAACTTCATAATGTTTTCAAAACAAAAAGTCTTCCATGCAACGAGCATACTATGGAAGACACAACAGCAGAAACGCCTAAGTGATGACATAGAAATTCCAAATTTAACAAAACAATGGCATGAAGAAGATGTAGAAAAACACCGAGAAGGTTGCCGGTATACACTGTATCAAATTGAATTATTACCAAAGCTTTCAACGATGATTTATAATCCTCAGCTTATATAAGCCTTATTTTGCTATACTTTAACAATTACTAACCTTCGCATTTTTTCAAAAAATAAAGTATAATGAACTAATACAAAAAAGGTTGTTAACAAAATCGTTAACAACCTTTTTTGTTTTTCTGAAAAACTTTTCAATTTAAGGGAGCGATCACATGTATTGGAGAAAAAATGATAAACCTGTAGTAGAACCAGAAGCAATTGCTGTATGGGAATGCCTAGAAGAAAACTGCCGTGGATGGATGCGTAAAAACTTTGCATTAGAAGCAGAACCGAAATGTCCGTTATGCAAAAGCGATATGGAAAGCGGCGAACGCTTATTACAAAAGATATAATAAATTCTCTTCTTCACCTTTTATAAACTGAAACATAGAGGATTCTCTTTCTCCTTATTTACAATGTGCATCGAAAGCAAATAAACTATACAAAAAGTTTTGCGTATCCTCGCAAAGCTTTTTCAATATCTCAAACTCATTCCAACTATCATTCTTTACAAAAAAAATAAATTACATTTTGAATAAAAAGGAGCAGAATTCCCATTTCCAGTTCTCCCATTCCCCTTAAGACAATACACATAAAAATCTTTTTTTCTCTGTACCTCTACTATCAAAGAAATTACTACTTTCATCCCGGTCATAATTCCTATCAAAATGATGCTAAGAATCAATAACATAGTGTATCCTCACTTACAAAAAAAGTGAAATATTAGGAAATCTTATGTCATATTTTATACCCCTATATTCATTAGATCAATTCGCTACAATCATTTCTATATGGTTTCAAAACAATCTAATATAAACTTTTACTAGATTTATATCTAGGATTACATACTACACCTCTTTCGGAAGGACAATTTTTTATAGGCTCATACAAAATTTTATGCTTGAATCTTAAGACGAGTAAATCCAAATACAGATCCTAACGCTACAAGACATGCACTTAGCATCATCATTGTTACGCTATTTGATGCTGTATTTGGTAGTTTTTCTCCTTAAGAATATTAAAAAGCCCCAAACTATAATAGTTTGAGACCCTTGAATTCTATATTCTATTTTTGAGTAAGAAACAAACTTTTATTTTTGATTTTTTCCTTTTGTACTTAATAAATAAGATTAAATGATATAGGAATAAAGTATTTACTTCTCATCTTTAATTTTAATTTTCGCTTGTTTATAAAAATCTAATTTCTCTTTGTTATATTCTTTTGTATATCCATTAAATTTCTCTTTTTCTCGTTGAATGTCCTCATTCATTTGATTTACACCTTTAATCTTTTCACTAATCTTTTTTAAGTTCGTTTCTTTTTCGCCTAAGCTTTTATATACTTCTCTTTCAAATCCCATTAATTTTTGATACGAATCATTTATCTTATTAAAAGATGCATAGCGCTTTTTATAAATATCCTGTATGTTTTTTGCTTGTTTTTGAAGAGCAGCATCTTCCATTTTATCTATAGTTTTATGAACTGATTTTATTTCTTCCTGTGCTTTTTCAAAAGCTTCTTTTTCTTTGTTCCATACTTTTTCACGTTCGTCCATGATTTTTGTAGCTTGCTCTATCTTCGGCATAATTGCTTGGTTACTATCTTTACCATCATTTATAATTTGATTGTATAACTCTTGACCTTGTTCTTCTAAACCCTCTAGTTTTTTCGCATCTTCAGAAACCGCCTTTTCTTGCTTCGTTGCATTTTCAAATGCGACGTACAATTCTGCTTCTGGCTTTGCGCCAAAACACCCTGTCAATAAGCTTATAGATATAATTCCGGTAATCGTTAACGCTTTATAAGTCAATGTCAATTCCTCCTATGTTACATTCGTTTATCATGCATAAAGTTCAAGGGGAAATGATCATCTTCATGATATGCTTCAAATTCATACCCTTTTTCTTTTAAACCTTTAATAATAGCCGGTACTGCAGCGATAGATTGCGGATGAATATCGTGCATTAAAATAACTTCTTTGGGATTTGTCGCACTAGCAAGTACATTTTGAACAATTTTCGCTTTCGCAGTATCAATTGGCATACTATTATATTCCCAATCTAATGAATCAATTGTCCAATCCCATACTCTAAGACCATTTTCTACAACTTTATTACGAAGTTCTTCGTGTAATCCTGGCTTTGAACCATATGGTGGGCGTGTTAGTTTTGGGGCATGTCCGAGAATACTAGCAATTAAGCCTTGATCCTCTTTCATTTCATCTACGTAGCCACCTTGGGCATATAATTTTCTATTATTGTGCGTCATACTATGCATACCAACATAGTGTCCTTCCGCTTCTTCTCGTTTTACTAAATCAGGGTATGATTTTACATTTTGACCGATTAGAAAAAATGTTGCTTTTGCATCATTTTCCTTTAATATGTCTAGTAACTGTGCCGTATATTTTCCTGGTCCGTCATCAAAAGTAAGATAGGCAATTTTCCTAGTTTGACCATTAAATTGCGTTGGTGCAACCTTATTCATCTCCACTTTTATTTGTTCATTTGCATTTTGAACTGGATTCTCTTGATTTGCTATCGCTTTTGCAGGTGAAGTTATTGCTTGAAATACAAAAAAAGCCCCTCCCACTACAACTATAGCTACCATCATTACAACTATATTCTTTACCTTTAACAGTTTCCCCATTCTATTAATTCCTTTCTACGTCCATTACTTACTTATACTAAAAATATTACTCTAGTTTTTTACCCCTTCCCCCGGCATCCATTCTATTTTTCCTTTGGAAGCACAATCCTCTTATATAATTGAACAGTGATCAAATAGTAGACACCGTAAATGATTAAAAATATACAAATCGGAAGTCCAATATTCACATATGGATTTACAAAAAACTTAACAAATGTAAATATATTCATTCCTACCAAAACGTGTATAAGACCCAATATGGCTGGAAATAAAAATACAATGCCTAATTCTTTATACATAGATTGTATAAGTAATTCTTTACGTACCCCAATTTTCCGAAGCATCTCATACCGCCCTATATCTTTCGTAGCTCCAGAAAGGATCTTAAACATTAAACAACTTGCCATCATAGCTAAAAAAGCAAGACCTAAAAAGAATCCCATAAAGGAAGTTCCTTTTGAGAAGTCGAGCATAGATTCATAATCACCATAGTTTGTTGGTAAATATACGTCTTCCTTAGGCTTATTAATAGCAACGGCTATTTTTTCGATTTGACGATTATCCATCTCTTTTAACTCTGTCTTATACCGTAAAATATTATCGATTTTAGCAATAAAAAACGTATGCTCATTACCTTGAATTGCTTTATACCGGTTTTCGTCGACGATATATACAGGTTTACGATTATATACAGTAATATTCGATCTAAAATCACTATCCATACTCTTATCCCAATTCAGTGGTAACGTAGAACTAGATGGATCAACTTCCTCTCCCTTAAACATCCTATAGCTCGAAGATGGAAGTTGTTCAGAAATATGTGTTGTCTCTTTCTTTCCGAACAGAAGTGGCGGATTCTCTAATAATTCCTCTTTTAAATAGTAAACAGCCTCATTATCAACTTTATATTTATATTGTCTTTTATCTATAATTTTCATTTTTTCCATAGCTTTATAATCCGCTGCTTCTGGATCATGAATTGTAATATCATACCCTGACATTCTTTCTGCTGTAAGGATTACGTTTTTCTGTAAAGACATGCCACCAGCCATTGCCCCCACGCCAAGACCAATTAACATCGTTACCGTTCCTAATATTTTCGCCAAACTACTTACACGGAACTGCAATTGTGCAAATGTAAATGCATTTAATTTCTTCTCATTTAAATAGCGCGTTTTCTTTAGCCTATTAACAATCATAGGTAAGAACGAAATAAATATAAGATATGTCCCAATTGTAATCGTGAATAATGGCAGCATAATGGCGCCAGCACCTTTTATTCCTACGAAGATTACGAAATAATATCCTACACCTAGTCCTAGCAAACTACATAAGAGTAACAATATCGTGGCTGGTCCTTTCATTCGTATGCGCTCCGTTTGCTGCTCTGTACGAATTAAATCTAGTTCTGTTTTAAGTGCTATACGAATGGCATTCACAACGGATGTAAGTAGAAATAACGCACTAAAGAATATAAATGTTATTTTGAATGCAGGACCATAAAATGCTTGATAACCTTCCGCTGAAATTTCCAATTGTTTCGTTAGAAATTTGCTAACGAAATTGGAAAGAATAGCTCCGAATACACTCCCTAATGCTAGTGAAATCATTCCCATAAACAATGTCTCAAAAAATAAAAGTTGGCTGATTTTACTCTTTTTGGCCCCTAAAATAAGATACATGCCGAGTTCCTTCCGCCGGAGTGAGAGAAGAAATGAGTTTGCATAAAAAATATAAAAGAATGTAATAAATGCCACCAAAATCGATCCTATTTGAAATACAAATACGATTGAACCAATAATACTGTTATTCATTGTAAACTCTTTATTTAACGCAAGCGTTTGAAACATATAAAAAATAGAAATTGAGATGACAAGACCTATTAATAAAACGATATAATCCTTAATCATTTTTTTCATACTAGAAATAGAAAGTTTTAATAACACACTCTACACCCACGCTTCTCTACAGTGTGGTATACTACATTCATCTTTTTACTATAACCTCTTTGTACAACGTTCTCTTCAAATATTAAAGTTTTCATATTGCCTCCTGTCATTTGGCTAGTGCTGCGATCATGCTATTTTCATAGCCACTAACTATCATTTTATCTTTTCCCTACAAACAGCAATATTGATTCCTCTTACATTATCCTTACATTTTTGTAATGTACACTTCCGAAAAAAACATTACAATATACAAATCAAACATTTTATAATCCGATTCATATACCTTTTGACATCAATATTCTCACGCTCAAATAATATATTTACACATATAAAGTCGAAGGATATTATATAGGTTTTCTAGCCTATTTAAGAGGTTATATAAATAATTAATATTAAAAATGTACAAAAAAAAAAGCCCCACTGTAATACTTAATAACTTTGCACTTATCATCAGTTTACCTCTTCATTATAATTGTCCGAGATAAAGATAAGATAAAGATAAAATAAAAACATTATAAATATATAACCATATATTATTAAATTTAGTACCGTTTTACTTTTCCTTATCCCTCTTACTCTTTATTTTACGTTCATTCTCTTCGTTTCTAATTCACCTCTCAAAGGCACTACATAAAACTATTATTTAGGTTCTATTAAAATTACATCTTCTAAATCATATAAATTCGCCTTTGGTTTTGCATAAATAATATAAGCAAGACCATATTGATCCGGTTCTTGCTCTATCACCTCTGCTACTTCAAGGCCAGGTGGTATTTTCTGACTCAATTCAGAGGTAATAATACTATCACCTATTTTTATTTCTTTCGCTTTATCTGATGGAATATTATCAATTCGAAGAGCCTGTTTTTTCTTATCATACCCTGTAACAAATCCTAAAATGGATGAATTATTTTGAAGGGTGATTGCTAAACGATTCGTTCGTTCATCATTCGTAATTAATTTCACAACAGATGTATATTGATCTACACTCTCTACCTTTCCAATAAAACCTTCCACTGTAATAACAGCCATACCAACCTTTACACCATGTTGTGCTCCTCTATCAATAGTGACTTCTCCATACCACTCTTCTGCTACACGAGTTACTACTGTAGCTTGAATTAAATTGTATTTTCCTTGTTCCTTTAATTCTTTCGTTTTGTTGATAAGTTTAGTAAGGTTTTCTTTCTCCTCACTTAATATTTGCACTTTACTCTTTAACGATTCTTGATGTTCAATTTTCCCTTTCAATACCTGATTCTCTCTATATACTTTATAGATGTCTTCTATATTATGAACAATATTTTGGACATGCTTATTATTTGTACATACATACACCATCAATAAAGCCAAAAGAATAATTGAAAGAAATAATAATATTTTCTTCTTAGAAACCTGCATAATTATCCTGCTACTCCCTACTATTTTTTATCTACATACTATAGAATACTAGTCATTGTACACAGAAGAAATGCAGTTTAAATAAAGTTAAGATAAACTTTATCTTCTTTATAAAAAATTTAGAACTTATCATATACTGCTACAATCTTCGAAGTTTGCTCGTTACCTTATCCATGGAATGCCACTTATAATTTCTATAACTAATTATGTTGTATTTGTACTTTCTTAGGTATTTCATCTATTTGTACTTCTTCCCATTCCATACCATAACTTCCTTTAGATCTAATCTTTAAATATGCTCCTATTCTTAAATGTTTTGAAGCAGTCATCGCAATCTTTTGCTCTTGACCAGATTCATTATATCCTTTGAATTTATATTCCCATCTAGCAAAACCTTTGTTTTCAGCTCCATATTTACCATCATTATCAACAACAGCATAATAAATATCTTCTTTAATAAATGGATTGAATTGATCTACAATCGGTCCCCCCTTTCCTATAAGTAATGTAACTCCAACTATAATCAATACGATAAACGAACTTATTTTTTTCATGAAACTTTCTATTCTCCTCTTCTCAGATACTTCCCCTTAAAGGACTTCCTCTAAATCCATCGCAGCGCTATTACGTATTAAAATGTAACCAAATTTCCTAGTGCTCTTCTAATTAAATTGGCAATAAGATAATAAATTGAATAACCCCATTTTCATATTCTGCTCGAATTTCTCCTTTGTGCAATTCAACAATGCTTTTTGCAATTGCAAGTCCCAAACCTGAACCTTCTACAGCTCTACTTCTCGATTGATCTTTTTTATAAAAACGCTCAAACAAATTCTCTAATTCTATTTTTGTAAATTCTTCACTATGATTCGCTATAGAAATTTTGATATGCTGTTCTTCTCTTTGAAGTAAAACCCGAATTTCTGCTTTATCTATACTGTATTTAATTGCATTTATTAAAAGATTTTCAAACACACGTACCATTTTTTCTGAGTCCACAACAGCATATATACGATCTTCTTGAAATTCTTTTACAAAAGAAATATTATGCTCCTCCGCTTGTGGTACTAGCTCTTCTATTAATTGATCAAGTAGTTCATTTATACACACTTCTTGCGAATCTAACGCCATATTTTCATCTGTTAGTTTTGTATACTCAAACAAATCTTCTATTAACATCTTCAACTGCTCTGATTTTGAAAAGGCAATTTTTATATACTCATCATGCTGTTCTTTATTTTCATATTTCGCATCACCTAGTAAACGTAAATACCCCATAATAGAAGTAAGTGGTGTTCTTAAATCATGTGATACATTTGTAATCAATTCACTTTTTTGCTTCTCTATTTGTTTTTCCTTTTCTATATTAGCCAAAAGCTTTTCTGCCATTTGATTAATATTAGAAGTTAATAAACCTATTTCATCTTGACCTGCCTGTTTGATTTTATATTGTAAATTACCTTTCGAAAACTCCCTTACTCCTTCTGCCATCGCTTCAATCTGATTCATCTTCCTTTTCGTTATATAAAAGAAAGATAGTATAAAAGTGATAAAACCTAGTAAAGATGGAAATGGGCTGCTATCATTCACTATATACTTCACATTTCCTTGTGGTATACCACTTGCAATGATATACATATTTTCCGTATTAACAGTAACCGGATAAAAAGTTGTAAACTCCTTACGCTTTTGTTCAGTTCCATCTTGAATTAAATTTTGCGCCTCTACATATCGTACTTGATCCATTTTAAAATCCATCACATTACGCATCGTCTCATGAAGATTGATTTGTTCTTCCGGCGCTCCCTTTGTTTTATAAACAACTTTCCCATTCTCATCTATTATTAAAATCTTCAGTTGATTTTGGTGATTCAATTGATCAAGCAATTCTTGTATATTAATTTCCTTACCTTCCTCGGTTATACTTTCAACAAGCCTTTGTGTCTGTCCATCAATGGCTTCCATACCTGATGCATAATCAATGATAGAAATTTTATTCGCATCCTCGAAAAAAGAAGATGAAGACCATCCTACTAATACCCCGAGTAACGTACAAAAAGTAAATGTAGCCATTAGCTGTATCCGTATGCTCTTTTCCAAATAACTCACTATTTTACCTATCATTTTTTTAAAAACTTGATTCATCCATATTATCGGTTCAAATATCTTTCTCAATCTTATAGCCAACTCCCCATACCGTTTTAATGTACCGAGGCTTCCTTGGAATCGCCTCTATCTTTTCACGTATTTTCCGAATATGTACCATCACAGTATTATCGGATTGGAAAGCTTGCTCTTTCCATACTCTTTCATAAATTTGTGCTGCATTTAATACCATTCCTTGATTTCGTGCAAGCAATTCTAATACCTCAAACTCTCTCGGTGTCAATTTCGCCTCTTTATTTGCAATAATGACCTGCCGTGTTACTATATTAATTTTCATATCTCCAATTTCTATTTCATTTTCATCCTGTACACTTGTCCCGCTCATTTTCATATATCTCCGAAGTTGTGATTTAATACGAGCAATGAGTTCCAGTGGATTAAATGGTTTGGCTACGTAATCATCTGCCCCAGTTGTTAATCCTAAAATCTTGTCCATATCTTGCGTTTTTGCCGAAAGCATAATAATAGGCATTTCCGCTATTTCTCTCACTTTCATACACATATGAATACCATCTATTTTCGGCATCATAATATCAAGGACGATTAGATGCACGTCTCTTTTCTTTACTATTTCTAAACCCTCTTCACCATCTCCAGCTTGTAATACTTCGTAACCTTCATTCTTCAAATAGATAGTGATAAGTTTTCTAATTTCCTTCTCATCGTCCACGATAAGTATCGTTCCTTTACTCACAAAATCTCCTCCAGCATCATTTACCAAACTATGAATGTTGCTTTATTTCACTCACTACTGCATTCCTCTTTTGAATGTACACATAAGAAATGATAGTAATAATCATAATGCCCCCACCTAAATACATCCCATATTTCGTCGCAAGTGCTACAATCGTTTCTATCTGTTTTCCGAATAGAGAGCCCAGCATAAAATAAGCTAGCGTCCAAACAAGTCCTGCCATATAGGAATACAATGCATACGTTTTAAATGACATATTATTCATTCCAACCAAATACGGTACGATATGTCTCACAACGGGGATAAAATAACTTATTACTAATGCATAATGACCATATTTCCCTACTATTTCTTGTGATTTTAAAAGGTACTTCGCCTTTTTCTTTTTCATCAATTTATTAAGCACTTTTATGCCAAATATTTTCCCCAGTATATACCCTAAAGAAAGACCTGATACAACACCTAAATACGTTAATAAAAAGGCTGGAATCATACTTAATATCCCCATTGATGATACAAATCCACCGCTCATGACAATCATTTCATCTGGAATCGGCATACCGATAATACCAAGCCATAAACAAAAAAATAGTGCCCAATAACCATACTGCTCAATGTATGACATTAATTCATGTAACTCCATTATGCATATGCTCTCCTTAGCTCTTTTCTACAACTAAAGACGTAAGCTGGTGGGAAATTAAGCCACACCTTTTCTAGTGTAATTTCAGGAAAGAAATTCTGTATAAATCCTTTTTTCACAAGTGAATATTGAAATGTAATAAATTCCCCGTTCTCATGTATCGTTTCCATTACACTGTTTAAAATGCGCTTTGAAACCTCTTCTCGTAAAGAAGTAAAAGGCAATCCTGATAAGACGTAATCAATACATTCTATATTTAATTGTTCCATATACTTCTTTATATTTTCAGCTGAACCGTGTATAACAATCACGTTCTGCTCATCTTTAAATTTTCTCTTTAACTCTTTAAAAAATACTTCATTAATTTCAACAAGGAGAAATATTGTCTCCTTCTTCTTTCTCTTCATAATCTCTTTCGTAAAAGCTCCTGTACCAGGCCCTAGCTCTACAATGCATTTCGCTCTATTAAAATCAATTACATCTACCATTTTCCTTGCTAATATTTTTGAGCTCGGTACAACCGCACCAATATGTTTCGGATGTTTTATAAATTCAGTTAAGAATGTTATGAGCTGCATATACTCCCTCTCCATTCGTTCAATAGTTTTTAACTTGTGTTTAAGTATAACTATCGTTTCTTAACAAATATTGAGGAGATTTCTTAAGATTTTATGAAGATGAAGGAAATCTTCATCTTTACTATAAACAAACATAAAAAATTGAATTCCAAAGATAAGCGCATCAAACATATACAAATAAGTCAGCTTGTTTATTTACCATGAATGATCATGATCCTACTCCGATTTTGTATAGCGAAGTTACTATTTTTATGTTAAAATCCTCTAAGATATTTGGAATTAGTATAGAAATCATTTTTGGAGGCTTTATGAATAATCAAAACGATAATAAATCAAATGCATTATTTGCAGCTATACAAATAGTGCTACCACTTTTATTACCTATTCTTGTCCCTACCTTTTTAATAGTGGGAATGAAAAAGTGGATGCCCGATGAAGTTAAGTATCCAAGCATAATATCATTGTTCGCATTATGTATGGGATTTTTCATAGTAGGAATTCTCTTCTCTATTGTTTTACGTTTATGTAAATTATCTGAGGAAAAATTAAAGGAATTAGGATTTTTAGGATTTACACTTTCGGCTGTTAGCACATTTCTAAGTTTTTATGTAGGTTACTTTTGGTTGGCAGACCTTAACTTCACATCAGTTGAATTATCACCTCATGCCGTATTAATTTTCGCTATTTTATGTACCTTGCTATTAGAAGGTATTTTTAAAGTAATGGACATGTTTGATAGTTCGGACGAAAATAAAGCTCACGTATAGACAAAAAAAGCATTCGACTAACATGTTAGTCGGATGCTTTTTTACTAAGATAAAAACAACTCTTGCATTACTTCGCACTCACAATCTTATAATAAGAACGAACTGTTAAGAAGTAATATCCGATATAAATAACGCTATATACTCCGATACTAATTAGAAGCGGAACCATAATTTCAAATGGTAGTATGTTTCCTAAACCTTTTAATGCAAACAAACTGTGTAGAATTCCGATTACTAGTGGAATTGCAAAGATAAAGCTCACTTGTTTTGCAATAGCTTTCTTCATCTCTTGTTTCGTTACACCAACTTTATGAAGGACAATGTAACGATCACGGTCAGCACTTGCTTCTGTAAGCTGCTTGAAGTAAATAATGGAGCCTGTCGCTAATAGGAAGACTAAGCCTAAGAATAGTCCGATGAACATCATTAGTCCAGTTGCTTCAAGTCCCATATGGAAACCAGTGTAGAAGTCTCTAAATGGTGGTGCCATTTCTGATTCACCAGCTGGCATCACTTTTGTTAATTTTTCTGTTAATACTTTACTGTTTCTTTCATCTTTTACATCAATATTTTTTACAACACGTGTTCCAAATGCTTGCTTCGCTTGTTCATACATTTCATCTGGAACGACAACAACTAATTCACCTAAGTTCGTAATTGCAGTATTATTTACACCTTGGATCGTCAATGTCTTCGTTTCATTTCCAATTTGGAATACCGCTTTATTTCCTTTATATTCAGGGCTAAACTCATACCCTTCCATATAAGAACTATCATATATAAATGCTTCGCCAGTAGCTACATTCACTGTTTCCGCATCGATTTTTTTCGCAATTTTGTTGAATTCAGATTGAGATATAAACTGATATTTCTCTGAGATCGTGTAATTCATATTAAGAATGAAATCAACTTTATCTCCTTCGAACTTCCCTTTGACAGGAACCGTTTCAATTTCAAATTGATCTTTAACAGGGTGATCCTGCTTCTCCTCCACAAGAATTGCATTTACTTTCTTATCCAATTCTGCATCTTTTTTTTCATAAGAGTAACTGTATGGCATGGATGTTTTTGATTGCGTAAATGTGTTGTAATACATCGTAACTGACGTACCAACCGCTGTTAATGTCACTGCACTTAAAATAGATATTGTCGCAAGTGACTTTGCATTTCCTTTAATACGGTATAGTAACTGTGACGTCGTTATCATATTCATACCATTATAAAACGCTGACTTATTATTTCTTGCACGTTTCAATACGAATACTGTAAAGAACATAAATAGTAAATACGTACCTAATACTGTTGCAAGTAATATATAAAGTGCAACTACCATAAAGTTTGCATACATAACTGCCTTCATAAACATTAACGCTAAGAAATAACCTGAGCCGATTAAGAAAACTGAAATTAACGCCATAATGACAGAGCCTTTTGGCATTGCTTCTCCTTCACGTTCTGCTCGGAAAAGTTCAATTAGCTTAAATCGATAAATTAAACGATATCCTTGAAGTGATGTATACAAAATAATTACAAAGAAAATAATTGCTGTATCAATAACTGCAGCCATCGGTACTTCAAAATGAACATTTAAGTTTATTCCCATCATATTTATTAGTAGTTCAAGGAATAGTTTTGAAAGAACGCTACCGATGGCAATACCGATTACTAATGACATTAATCCCATTAACATATTTTCATAAAAGAGCATTTTACCAATCTGTCTTTTACGAATACCTAATAAAGAATATAACCCAACTTCCTTTTTTCGCTTTCGTGTAAAGAAACCGTTCGAATATATAATGAACACTGCTACGAAAATAATAAGCATCACGCTTGAAACTTGGAACGCTCCACTAATCTTTTTAGAAGCTTCCGCTGCTTTTTCCATTTGTGAATTGTATTGCAGTGCTTTAAATGTAAAATAAATGACGATACTAAAAATCATAGATGCAAAATATACAAAGTAGTCTTTAAAGTTCCGCTGTATGTTGCGGAGGGCAATGCTAGATAAGGTCATCAGCCATACCTCCAGAAATGGAAGACATTACGTCAACGACTTTTTGGAAGAACTGTTTACGTGTTGATTCACCGCGGTGCAATTCTTTATATAACTCACCATCTTTAATGAAAATAACTCGTTTACAATAACTCGCCGCAAACGCATCGTGCGTTACCATTAAAATTGTAGAGTTATCATATTCATTTAACGACTTCATACTTTCTAATAAATCTGTCGCTGATTTAGAATCAAGCGCTCCCGTCGGCTCGTCACCAAATATCATACTAGGACTTGTAACAATCGCACGCGATGCTGCGCAGCGCTGCTTCTGTCCGCCCGACACTTGATATGGGAACTGACTTAAAATATGATCAATACCGAATTTCTTTGAGATTTCAAGAACGCGGCGATCAATCTCACTTGCTTTCACCTTTGATAACGCAAGAGGTAACGCAATGTTCTCTTTTACCGTTAACGTATCTAATAAATTATAATCTTGGAAAATGAACCCTAAATGATCGCGGCGGAATAACGCTAACTTATCATCGTTCATCTTCACGATATCTTTTCCATCAATTAAAATTTCACCGTTCGTCGCATTATCAATTGTAGAAAGAACGTTTAGTAAAGTAGTCTTACCCGAACCAGAAGGTCCCATAATTCCAACGAACTCACCTTCTTTTACTTGTAAGTTAATACCTTTTAACGCTGCAAATTTATTACCACCCGTGTCATACACTTTTTCAATATTCTTTGCTTCTAACACTGTTTTCATCTCGACATCCCTCATTTCTTCTATTCTCTATTTTCAACTATATACACTCTCTACTCTTGCCACTATCGATGTTTCTTACACAAACATGACAGTTATGTAAGGCCGGTAAGTAGAGAAATCAAAATTTAACATACTGAACAAAAGTACTTTGTTACTATAACATTGGGATATCATGCCATCCATTCATTCTCCTTACAGGAACATTACAATTTTGTAAGGTTAAAAATGTACCCTACAAAGTTGTGCATGAAATGTCGGATGGACCTGTTTTTTTCCTGCTATTCTATTTAACAAGGAGGTCATGATATGGATTCACTTAAAAACATGAATGCGGCAATGCAATATATTGAAAACAACCTAACAGATGAAATTGATTTTAAAGAAGTCGCAAAAATAGCTTTCTGCTCCGAATATCATTTCAAAAGAATGTTCTCTTTCCTAGCTGGCGTATCACTATCAGAATATATTCGCTGTAGACGTCTTACTCTTGCTGCTTTTGAACTAAAAGATAGCGCTGCAAAAGTCATTGATGTTGCTATAAAATATGGGTACAACTCGCCAGATTCTTTTACACGTGCTTTTCAAAACTTGCACGGCATAACACCTTCAGAGGCCCGAAATAGTAGTCATTCTTTGAAAGCTTATTCACCAATGACCTTCCAGTTATCGATTCAAGGAGGAAATGAAATGAACTATCGAATTGAAGAAAAAGAGCCATTTCAAATCATTGGTATTACAAAACGCGTACCGATTGTATTTAACGGTGTAAATGAAGAAATTGCTTCTATGTGGAAAAGCTTAGATCCAGGGACCATTCAAACATTAAAGTCCCTTTCAAACATGGAACCTACTGGAATTATTAGTGCTTCTACTAACTTTTCTGAAGGAAGAATGGAGGAAAATGGAGAACTCGACCACTACATTGGAGTAGCCTCAATGAAAGATTGTCCAGAGCAATTCGCACAACTTGAAGTCGCAGCTTCAACGTGGGCCGTATTTGAAGCTGTCGGTCCATTTCCTGAAACATTACAAAATGTATGGGGACGCATTTATTCCGAATGGTTTCCTTCCTCAAACTATGAACTAGCAGAAGGACCAGAAATATTGTGGAATGAACAGAAAGATACATCCTCCCCAAACTTTAAAAGTGAAATTTGGATACCGGTTTTGAAGAAATAAAGTGAAACTTTAATCAGTGGGGGTTTTGTCCATCCCCCACCTAACTCCTCCGCATTCGCCGAATTTTGAGGTGGGAGTTTTACTGCCCGGCGAATAGCGGGGGAAAAAATAAAGCTGCTTTTCCTTAGATGGAAAAGCAGCTTTTATTTACATTTTTAGTTCTTTTTTATAAGCAACATATGAATATCCCATCGTTAGTCCTACTGCACCGATAATAATGCCAACCATTACGAAAGTTTTCCATGCTACTGGTGCAAAAACACTTAAAATCATAATAATTCCTAATGCAACAAAAACTTTTCCGCTAAAACGGTGTGTTTTTCTCCATACCTCTTCGTTACTTAATGTCCATGGCGTCTTTATACCTACAAAGTAATTTGGTTTACATTGTGGTAAATAGTTTCCAATGACTATAAATAAAATACCAACTAATAATTCAGGCACGCGATTAATGAATAAGTTATATCCAAGCCCACTTGTAATAATATCTATATTCCCTACAAATAGTAGTAGCAGTATCCCGTTATTCATCATCATAAAAGCTTTAGAAAATTTCTCGTAGTTTGCTTTCTTTGGATCAATCTTTGGTAATACATTTAGAAATATATATAACCCAATCATAATTCCAACCATCGAGATCATTCCATACAGTTTAGAAGAATAGCCATCTACCTTACCACCGCTCCAATGCGTTGCAATTGTATCTGGTAAATGTGGCCAAGCAAACACCCAAGCTAAACAAGTTATAACAATTAATAAAATTGCAAAAAGATGCTTTTTCATTTCCCCTCTTCCCCCTTATTCGTAAATGTGAACACCCAAGTCAACAAATCTTGAAATACAGTTGTGTTTAAAGAGTACATAACGAATTGCCCCTTTTTTTCATCTTGAATAAGTTCAGCATTTTTAAGTGCGTTTAAGTGGTGTGAAATACTTGGCTTTGTCATATTGAAATGTTCAGCAATTTCCCCAGCGGTTAAATCGCCTTCTTTTAATAAATCTAAAATTTTTCGCCTTGTTGGGTCTGCTAATGCTTTAAATGCTTGATTCAATGTCTTTCTTCCTTTCAGTAATTAGACATTTAGATATTTATCTAAATGTTAAAATGATTTTAGTTAATTGTCAATTATCTATACGCCCTTTTTACTTTTCTCACTTTTGACCTATACTGTTTACTAGCTTATCTTTCAACATAATGAAAAGACTCGAAACACATGATACACTATAGCTACAATTGTTTTTTTAGGAGGAATATACATATGTATAAAATTTTAATCGTTGAAGACGATCCAAATATTTCATCATTACTACAATCTCACATTCAAAAATATGGCTACGAAGCTGTTGTTGCAGAGAACTTCGATGATATTATGGAATCGTTTAACGCAGTGAAACCACACCTTGTTTTACTTGATGTAAACTTACCGAAATTCGATGGATTTTACTGGTGTCGTCAAATTCGTCATGAATCTACTTGTCCTATTATTTTCATTTCAGCTCGTGCTGGTGAAATGGAACAAATTATGGCGATTGAAAGCGGGGCGGATGATTATATTACAAAACCGTTCCACTACGACGTTGTAATGGCGAAAATTAAAGGACAATTACGCCGTATTTACGGTGATTATGCGCCAAATATTTCTGAACGTATCGTTGAAGTAGAAGGACTAAAATTATTCCCAGAGCGTCCAGAAATTCATTTCGGAGCTGAGCAAGTTCTTTTAACGAAGAAAGAGGCGATTTTAGCAGAAATGTTATTATCTAAATTCCCTCGTACAGCGAGCCGTGAAGATTTATTAGCTGCCCTATGGGATGACGAAAGCTTCGTTGAAGAAAATACATTAAACGTAAACATTACGCGTCTTCGTAAAAAGTTCAATGAGCTTGGTATTGAAAATGCTATTGAAACAGTACGTGGACTTGGGTATCGTTTTAACGCAACTTGGAGTGAATAAGCATGAAGCTATTTTTACGTGATCATTTTGCATTTTTTCTACTATACGTATTAAACTTCGGTATCATCTTCGTTCTTTATGATGCAGTAGATGGATTTCAAAATAATAAATTTTACTTCGTCGTTTTAAGTTTATATTTATTCATTTGTTTCCTCGCTTATCGTTACGTTCGAAATCGTAGAATGTACCATAGATTAAGTGAGCAACCAGAGAAAATGGAAGATGCGTTTATTGAAAGAGCAACTGCTCCAATGCCTCACGGTGTAAATGAACTCGTGCGTACACAGTACCGTCTCTTCCAAAAAGAACTACAATCGTACGAAGTAAAACAACAAGAACATCAATTATTCATTAACCACTGGGTGCATCAAATGAAGACACCTGTGTCTGTTATGCAACTTATGGTGCTCGAAATGGAAGATGAACATTTGATTCCGAAATTCAAAAAAGAATTAGAACGATTAAATCAAGGACTCGATATGGCTTTATATATGGCAAGGTTAAATAACTTCCATGAAGATTTCCACGTTGAGACGATTTCATTAAAAGATGCGGTAACAAAAAATATTAACGGATTAAAAGAACTCTTCATTCGAAATGGGGTCTTCCCTGTTTTAGAAGTTCATTCCGATTTAAAAGTTGCTTCTGATGCGAAATGGCTAAAGTTCATCATTTATCAGTTAATGACAAATGCAGTTCGTTACTCTGGTGAGCGCGGGAAGAAAGTTTTCTTATCAGCTTACCGAAACGGAAAAGATATTATTTTAGAAGTTCGCGATGAAGGTGTTGGTATTCCGCAAGAAGATATTCGAAGAGTATTTGAACCGTTTTACACTGGGAAAAACGGTCGCGCATTCGGAGAATCTACTGGTATGGGACTTTATATTGTAAGTAAAATTTGTGATTATTTAGGTCACTCTGTCAAACTAGACTCTGAGGTTGGTAAAGGAACGACGATTAAAATCATCTTCCACAACGCTGCAAATAATCAAGCAGAACATACAGAGAAGGTGACCGAAGCATGATCGTAACATATGCTAGCAAAATGTATGAGAACTCACTCTCATACATTTTTTGCAATAAAACTACATATGTACCTTCTAGCGGGAGGTACATATTATGACATTTTGGCAGTTTGCATTTAAAAATGTAACACGTAATTCCAGAGCTTATTTTGCTTATTTCGTCAGTAGTTCCTTTTCCATTGCTGTTTTCTTTTCGTTTGCTGTTTACTTATTCCATCCGAAATTACAAAACTTTAGCATGACTGCTGAAATTTCAGGATTAATGATATTTTCAGAAGTTGTAATTGTATTTTTCTCTTTCTTCTTTTTACTATATTCCATTGGTACTTTTTTAAAAGTTAGAAAAAAACAATTTGGAGTTTTGACCGTTTTAGGAATATCGAGAAAGCAATTACATCGTCTTGTTTTTATGGAAAATATGTTAATCGGTATTTTATCTATCTTTTTCGGTATGCAGTTTGGACTTGTCTTTTCGCAATTTTTCTTATTAGTGACAGCAAAAATTACGCACGTACCAGGCATATATTTATACTTGCCTATTAACGCGTTTATTTTAACGACTATCGTTTTCCTTAGTCTTTTTATTATTGTATCTACATTCACACCAATGCTTATCCGTACAAAAAAAACGGTACAACTTTTAAAAACAAATAGCAGAAAACAAAAAGAAAAAAAACCGTCCATACTCGTTTCCTTATTTGGTGCGATTTGTTTATTAGGTGGTTATGCTTTAGCTGGAAACCCGAAATATTTCGTATCAGTAAGTCCGCAAATAGGTGTTATATATATGCTTTCGAGTATTTTCATTATCCCAACGCTTGTTACAATCGGTACATATTTCTTCTTTTCACAAATTAGTTTTTTACTTATTTACATTTTAAAGGCGAGAAGAAAGTTTTATATGAAACGGGTTAACATGCTTTGGATTTCTGATTTAGCAAGCCGTATTCGAACGAATATTAATATGCTTTTTATTGTAGCAATGCTCTCTACTATCGCTTTCACAATGATAACGTTCCTATATGGATTCGGGAAATTTATTAAGCTAGAAGTTAATAGAATTTCTCCTTTCCCAATTTCTTACTTTTCTTATGATGCGAATCCCTTTGTGACAGAGCATTTAAATTGGCTTGAGCAACAATTACAAAAAGAGCATTTCCCTTACGAGAAAATAAAAGCTGATATATATGAAACACCGCTAGAAGAAGATAAAGGTATAGCTATTTATAATGACGTATACGCAATTAAGCAAAGTGACTATAACAAACTTGCGAGTTCTTTACGAATGAAACAACTATTTATGGATAATAACGAAGCATACGTATTAACGGGGACATCTTATGTCACTATATTCAACGAATTTGAGCAAAGCTACAAAAGAGATTACATTACACTCTCTAGTACAAATACGAAATTACGAGTAAAAGGCTATGAACATGGCAATGCAATTCCATCTGACTTTTCATATCAAACGATAGTTTTGCCTGATATTCACATAAATAACTTACCCAATACGGTAAAGCATATATCAGCATACAATTACAAAATTCAAAACTGGGAACAGACATATAAAATTGCTGATGATTTTATAGAAAAGGTGCAAAAGGATCGAGATAAATCCCAGTATGAGGGACCTCTTATTCGATCCTTTGAATCAGCAGGATCGTTATACAAAATAACATCTGGTAGTGCTGCATTCTTCCTAATCGGAACATTTTTAGGAGTTATTTTCTTCATTGGAGCTGGTAGCGTTCTTTACTTTAGAATGTATACCGATTTAACGAATGAACAAGAGAAGTATATAACAATTTCTAAAATCGGTGTGACAGATACAGAGATGAAACGGTCTGCAACCATTCAGCTTAGTATTTTATTTTTCGTTCCTTACATTATGGCATCCATTCATACAATGTTTGCAACGAAAATGCTACAAGATGTAATTGGTTTATCTTTGTTCAAAGAAGTTTCAGCCGTTCTTATTATTTTTGGAATCGTTGAAATCGTATTTTTCTTATTCATTCGTTCACTTTATATGCAAAAATTATCACAGTACACGAGTGAACAAAGTACTTAAAACAAACTTGACGAAAAGAGTATCTTTCATACTCTTTTCATCTTCACTCTATTAGGAGGTTTAGGTGAATGACATTTTGGCAGTTTGCATTCAAAAACGTGACCCGGAACGCCAGAGCTTATTTCGCCTATTTTGTAAGCAGTGCGTTTTCCATCGCAATTTTTTTCTCATTTGCAGTTTATTTATTTCATCCTAAATTGCATATGACAGACGTGAATGTTGCTCTGAACATATTAATGACAATTTCAGAAGTTGTCATTGTATTCTTTTCGTTTTTCTTTTTACTATATTCAATCGGTACTTTCTTAAAAGTACGAAAAAAGCAATTTGGGATTTTAACAGTACTTGGCATATCTCAAAAGCAATTAAAAAGACTCGTATTTCTAGAAAACATGCTAATTGGTGTTCTTTCCATCTTTTTCGGCATTCAACTTGGCCTTGTCTTTTCACAGTTCTTTTTACTAGTTACCGCCAAAATTACACATGTACCTGGTCTATATTTATATTTGCCTACAGGTGCTATCGTTTTAACTATAATCATCTTTCTTGGACTCTTCATTCTCGTATCATCTTTTACACCGATGCTAATCCGTACGAGAAAAGCTGTACGTCTTTTAAAAGAAGGAACAAAACAAAAAGAAAGAAAAGCATCCGTGCTCATCTCTCTATTCGGTGCGATATGTTTAATATCTGGATATGTATTAGCAGCAAATCCTCTATATTTTATGTCGCTAGGCGATATCATTGGGCTTTTATATGCCGTCTCTAGTATATTTGTCATTCCGTCACTTGTTGCAGCTGGAACATATTTTTTCTTTTCACAAATTAGTTTTTTACTCATTCGTATATTAAAAACGCGAAGAACATTTTATATGAAGCGAATTAATATGCTTTGGATTTCTGATTTAGCAGCGCGCATTCGGACAAACATTAACATGCTCTTTATTGTAGCAATGCTATCAACACTCGCTTTTACTATGATTACATTCTTATACGGTTTTGGGAAATTTACAAAGTTTGATGCAATAAGAAAAAATCCTTTTCCTTTTACATATTTATCACATACTGAAAATGCGTTAGCTGATGAACATTTAAGTTGGTTAGAACAAAAATTTAATGAAGAGCACTTTACTTATAAAAAACTTAAAACGGATATATATGAAGTATCTTCGGCAGAAGAGAACCCAAAGCTCTATTATGCAATTAAACAAAGTGATTACAATATACTTGCTAAGGCGTTAAACTGGGAACATCTCAACGTAAAAAATAATGAATCTTATATCCTTATGAAAGACATAGATGATCAATTCATTGGCACAATTTATGATACCGAAAGGAAAGATATTCTTACACTTACTCAAAACAGCCTACAGCTACAAGTAAAAGAATATAAAAATTATAATCCTTTCCCAAATAGCTTAATCTCACAATTACTCGTATTATCTGATGAGAATGTAGAGGCATTATCATCCGTTTCAAAACAGATGAGTGTATATAGCTTTAAAGTTAAAGACTGGGAAAAAGCGAATAACATCGGCTCGTTATTCATAGACAAAATTAATACCGACGGGAACAGCATTCAAGCAGAGCACAAGCCTTTCCATGCAAGTGAAGCAAGCGATTCTCTATACACAACAAAACAAAATGTCGCTTCGTTCTTCTTAATTGGTACTTTCTTAGGTGTTATTTTCTTTATCGGTGCTGGCAGTGTTCTTTACTTCAGAATGTATACAGATTTAACAAATGAGCAAGAAAAGTATGTAACGATTACAAAAATCGGTTTAACAGAAGCTGAGATGAAACGATCTGCTACAATTCAACTCGCGATTCTTTTCTTTGTCCCATACGTTATGGCATCGATCCATACGATGTTTGCGACAAAGATGCTACAAGAAGTATTACATCTCTCGTTCTTCGCTGAGATTACAGTCGTACTTATGATTTTTGGAACGGTTGAAATTTTATTTTTCCTTTTAATTCGTTCCTTCTATATGCAAAAATTATCACAACACATTAAGTTTTAAAGGATAGAAAGGTGATTACTATGGAAGAAGTGTTACACATAAAAAATGTCTCAAAAGTGTATGAAGGAAAAGTCCCTCATACTGCTTTAAAAAATATAAATTTACATGTAGATAAAGGTGAATTTGTTGCTATCATGGGGCCATCTGGTAGTGGGAAATCTACATTTTTAAACGTTATCTCTACAATTGATTCTCCTACTTCTGGTGATGTCGTTATTAACGGAAAAAAACCGCACACATTTCGTAGAGAGAAGTTAGCTATTTTCCGCCGCCAAGAGTTAGGATTTGTTTTCCAAAACTTTAACCTACTAGATACACTAACAATCGGTGAAAATATCGTACTACCTTTAACATTAGATAATGTTCCATTAAAAGAAATGGACGAAAAGCTTGATAACATTTCAAAAAAGCTTGGCATTGATCATATTTTAGACAAACGTATTTTTGAAGTTTCTGGAGGACAAGCACAGCGTACCGCAGTAGCACGTGCTGTTATTCATCATCCGTCACTTCTACTTGCCGATGAACCAACAGGAAACTTAGATTCAAAAGCAGCAATTGACGTAATGGAGCTATTTACGAAATTGAATAAAGAAGAAGATGCAACAATTTTAATGGTTACTCACGATCCATTCGCAGCAAGTTATTGTAATCGTGTCATTTTCATTAAAGACGGCGAGCTTTACAACGAACTACACCGCGGACTATATCGTGAGAAGTTTTATCAAGAAATATTAGATGTTTTAGCATTATTAGGAGGAAGACGTGGATGACATTTTGGCAATTTGCATTTAAAAATGTCTCGCGTAATTCTAAAGCATATTTCGCTTATTTTGTAAGTAGTGCATTTTCTATCATGGTTTTCTTTTCATTTACTGTATATGCGTACCATCCGCGCTTACAAAATGTACAAAGCTTTCAAGAACGTGACCCTCTAATGAATTTAGCTAGTACGGCACAGCTTGTGATCGTTATGTTCTCGTTCTTCTTTCTCCTATATTCAGTTGGAACATTTTTAAATGTACGGAAGCAGCAATTTGGGATACTCGCGATTCTTGGAATCTCACAGAAACAATTAAAAAGACTGTTATTTACAGAAAACATGATCATCGGGATATTGTCTATCTTTATCGGCATTCAAGGTGGTCTTGTATTTTCTAATTTTTTCTTATTAGTCACCTCGAAATTAACAGGTGCAAAAGGTCTCTATTTATATTGGCCAACAGAAGCAATCCTCGTTACAACAGTAACGTTTATCATTTTATTTTTAATCGTTTCTACGTTTACGCCAATGTTCATTCGTACTCGTAAAACAGCGAAGCTCATTAAAGGTAACAAACAAATGAAAGCTGAAAAAAGGCCATCTATACTCATCTCTTTATTCGCTTTAATTTGTTTAGGGCTATGCTATTACATCGCCGGTTATCCACAAGGCTACGTAACAGAAAAAAATGTACAAAACGGATCTGTCTTCTTTATTATGTTATCTATTTTGCCGCTCGTAGTAGTCGGGACATATTTTTTCTTTTCACAAACATTTCTTCTTTTTATCTATATTTTAAAAAGGCGCAGAAAGTTTTATTTAAAACAAATAAATATGTTATGGATTTCAGACTTAGTTGCTCGTACCCGTAGTAACATTAACGTACTCTTTATCGTTTCTATGCTATCTGCACTTGCATTTACTATTATTATCGGGTTATTTGCCGCTAATAATAATACGAAAGCATCAGTACTAGAACGATATCCCGTTCCCTTCACTTATACATCAGAAGGTGACAATTCCCTTGAACAAAAGCATATTACTACAATTGAAACGGAGCTTACAAATAACAATTTCGATTACAAAAAATATAAATTTACAGTATTAAAAGATACAGCGTTAAAAGAAGACATTGCGCTAATGAAAATGAGTGATTATAACGCGATTGCCAAGCAATTAAATAGACCAGCAGTTACTCTTGATTCTACACAAGTTTACATTATTTCTCGCTATGCGCCAGAACTATTAAATCTTGTATCAAACCCATTTGCTAAACAAAATACAATTACACTTGGCTCTAATAAAAAGGAATTTCATATTAAAGGATTTATTAATAAAGGAATCGAACCCTCCTTTGCATTACCTCATCTCATTGTTATGCAAGATAATGCAATTGAAAATATGATTCCTCATATTGAAACAATTACGATTTATAACTACTTCGTGGAAAATTGGGAAAATGCAATTATCCCGACAAAAAATATATTAAACATATTAGATCAAGATGCAAATAACTTATATGAAGCACATAAGGGTGAAGAAAATTTTTTCAAGCCATTTTATATTCACACTGCTACTGATGAACTCATTAACAGTAAAGATAATGCAATTGCTCAATTCTTTATTTGGGCATTTCTCGGCTTTATTTTCTTTATCGGAGCGGCTAGCGTTTTATACTTCCGTATGTATAACGACTTAACAACTGAAAGACAAAAGTATATTACGATTACAAAACTTGGCTTAACAGAATCAGAAATGTTTCGTTCTGCAACGATTCAACTAGGGATTTTATTTTTCGTCCCGTATATCGTTGCTGGTGTTCACACGTTATTTGCAGTTAAGTTTTTACAAAGCATGTTCGCTTTTTCTTTACTAAAAGAGTTATTGATTATACTCACCTTTTTCGGGATTATCGAGATTATTTTCTTCTTCTTAATCCGTTCTCTGTACATTAATAAATTATCACAGCATATAAAAATATGAATAAAATAGCCTTGTGCATAATGCACAAGGCTATTTTCAATAGTTTTTAATTAGCAGCAATATCCACCATAACCGCCGCCATAACCGCCGTAACCACCATAACCACAACCGCCGCCTCCGCCGAAGCAGCTAGCACCGATGATGATTAATAAAATAAACAATACGATTAGAAGCGCAAAACCGCCTCCGCAACCATGGTTTCTGCGGTTACAATCATCATGTCTGTGTTCACACTTTTCGCTCATTACTCTATTCCTCCTTTAGTATCATTCATAACAAGTTCACCTTGCTCTAAATGAGGGGATTCCATTTATAGTATGTTTTCAGGGCGAATAGGAAGCTTGGCTTATCTAAAAACGGGCTTGTTTTCGGAAATGGGCTTCATCAAAAAAAGATACCAATTAAGGTATCTTCTTAAATAAACATATTCAATAAAAGCGCAAAGCCAAATGCAATAAATGATAACAATGTCTCCAGCACCGTCCACGTTTTAAACGTTTCCTTCACCGTTAATCCTAAATACTCTTTTACAAGCCAGAACCCTGCATCATTTACGTGAGAAAACATTAATGATCCCGCGCCCGTTGCAATAACGAGCAATTCTAAATTTACGCCAGACATGTGCTGAATAACAGGTGAAACAATTCCTGCTGCTGTCGTTAATGCTACCGTCGCTGAACCTGTTGCAATTCGAATTAATCCAGCTACCATGAAAGCTAAGACGATCGGCGATAACGATATATGCTCTGCCATTTGCGCAATCGCGGTTCCAACGCCGCTTTCAATTAATATTTGTTTAAACCCACCGCCTGCACCGATAATTAAAATAATGGAACCGACCGGTAATAAACTTTCATCCGTTAATTTTTTAATTACCTTTTTATTAATTCCTTGTCTGATTCCAAGTAAATAGAATGCTGCGAAACATGAAATAAGTAAAGCAATTACTGGACTTCCTATAAACACAAAAAATTCAGTCAACTTTTTCGGTAATGAAATATATGGTGCTACTACTGATAAAATCATTAATACAACTGGTAATAAAATAATAAAGAATGAAACTTTACGACTCGGTAAATCTGTTGATACAGTCGTAACTCGAACTAGCTCTGGTTCATTTTCAGGTATAACCCTTTTATGTACCCACTTTGCAAATATCGGTCCTGCAATAATGGCTGTTGGTAACGCAATAATTAATGAATATAAAAGTACCTTTCCTAAGTTCGCGTTGTAAATACCGATTGCTGTCATCGCCCCTGGATGTGGTGGCACGAGCCCGTGAACAATAGATAACCCAGCAATAACAGGTAACGCAATTAATAATATATTTTGCTTCGTCGTTTTTCGAATAGAAATAACAAGTGGTAATAAAATGACGATCCCCACTTCAAAAAATACTGGAATCCCTATAACAAATCCTGCAAATAACATAGCCCAAGGCAGTTTCTTCACACCGAAAAATCGAATAAAGAAATCTGCTACTTGCATGCCTGCTCCTGAATCAGACATCATTTTCCCTAAAATTGTTCCGAGAGCTAAAATACCAACTAAATGCCCTAGTACACTACCAACACCAGTTTCATAGGCAGTCACTATTTTCGTTAAATTCAGTCCAGACATAATAGCTAAAAATAAACTCGCAACTGTTAAACTAATAAATGCATGCCATTTCCACCATGATACCCCTAAAATAACAATCGCGATTGCAAGTAACGTGACGATTAATAAATATATATCCATCTCGCATTCTCCTTACTTTTCCCTCGTATTTATGGACAGTAAACATCCGATTGGTGTGGGATGCATCCAATTCATGTTTTACTTTATAAAAAAAGAGGGACAATCCCCTCTTTTTATACGTCATAATTCACTACATAATGCTGCATTTCTGTATTGTAGTAGCCTTCGCTATATTCAATTACTTCGCCAACTTCATCGTAAGAATATCGCATACGTTTTAATAACGCTGTCCCCTCTTTTTCACCTAACGCTTCTGCAACGAAATTAGGTGCAAGTCCAACAGCGAATTCATCTCTGAAGTTTTCTAAATGTATACCTCTGTCCTCGACTAAATCGTAAAGTGATTGCAAGTCAAAGTCCGATAAATCTGTACTTGCCATATGTGCTGAGAAATAGTGCGTATAATGAATATACGGCGCATCGTTTAATGCATATAAACGTTCAATACGGAAACTCTCCTTACCGAATAATCGAAACGGCACGGTTCCTTCTTCGTTATGAACGATTTCTGCTTTTAGCAATTTCTTCTGTACTTTATATCCTTCTTCCACTAACACTTCTGTAAATTTCTTACCCTTTGACAACTTTGTCGCAGAAGTATTACGGATGACTTTCGTTCCTTTACCGCTTTTCTTTTCTAAATATCCTTCTTGAGCAAGTTCTTTAATCGCATTACGCACCGTAATTTTACTTACTTTGAACTCTTCTTCTAACTGCGGTTCGGAAGGAATATTCGTATGAATCGCATATACACCATGCAATATTCGATCACGAATAATATTTTTTATTTGTAAATATAATGGTCCTTTTTTTCTCGTTACGTTCACCGTTACACCCACTACCTTTCTACATCACCTACTGATGCCGTCATTGCCCGAAGTATATCCTTCTCTGATGACATTGGCGTATCACCGACGATTGTATGTGCAAGCATTCCAGCTGCTGACGCAAATGAAACAGCTTTCTCTGGTGCAAACTCTTCTATCTCGCCATGAATAATCCCGCTCGTATAAGCATCTCCAGCACCTATTCTATCATATACAGAAAACGTAAGTGTTTTTGCAAAAGTGAACGCACCATCTTTACATATAAACCCGCGAAGCGAGTGTGTATTATCGCTATTAATAGAGCGATGTGTACCAGCAATTGTAGCAATATGATATGTTTCAGCCACTTTCGGAATAAGATCAACAAGTTGCGCCTCTCGCTCCGTCTCTTCTGTTTGCATTCCAAGAACGAACATTGCATCTTTTTCATTCATCATAACGATATCAGCAAGAGCTAGCATTTCTTCATAATGCGGTTTCGCCTGTTCATATCCATCTTCTCCCCAAAGCGATGGACGATAATTGCAATCAAAAACGACAGTGCCTCCGTTTTCTTTAACTGCTTTCGCTAAAGATTTCATATGATGGCGCACCGTATCATTCATCGCAAGTGTAATCCCGCAAAAATGAACGATATCAATTTCCTTGGCGATTTCTTCAAACTGGTATATCTCTTCAGACGCTGTATTGAAGCTACTTTCTAATCGATTTGAATATGTAACGCGGCTTGCACGTGCACCAAATCCATTTTCTAAAAAGTACATGCCGACATATTTACCGCCTCTTGAAATAAACGGCGCCCGAATGCCTAACTTTTGAATATATGATATGGCAGCATCCCCAACAGAGTTTTCCGGTAAGGTTGAAATAAGAAAGCCTTCATGCCCAAGATGAGAAAGTGCTGCTGCAACGTTCACACCTGTACCAGAAAATGAATATTTTAACGTATTTGCTTGCGACAACAATTCATATCCTGGTACTTGCAGGCGCATCATTACTTCACCGAATGCTGCAATTTTCTTACGCATATTGATCAACTAACTTCTTCACTACCGCTAATAATTCACGAACGTCTTCTGTTTTCGTATTACCAGTTTCTTTATCAATAATAGAAGAGTATACGTGCGGGATAACTTGTTCTACGTTTGCTTCAAGCGCAATGCGTACAATTGTTTCAAAGTTTTCTTTATCAATTCCGCCTGTTGGCTCTAATGCAAATCCTTCTTCCGCACATGCTTTCGCAACTGCGCGATATTCTTCTTCATGAGCTAAACCTTTCATTGGGAAGTATTTCAATGAATTTCCGCCCATATCACGTACAAGTGCGATCGCTGTTTTAATTGGGACGATTGCTTTTTCTTCCCCAGCTGCACTAATTGGACCAGTAGAAATATTTACGTACCCTACTTTTCCTGTTGGTGATACTAAACTATTAATCCAGCTATCTTTTCCGCCAAGATTTGCACGTGTCGCTCCAACTGAAGGGAACACTTGGTTAATATGACTACCAGGATAATGCTTCGCAATTTCAGCTACAACTGCTGCTTGGCGATTATCTCCTGCTCCTAGTCCGATCGATACCGCGTCATCAATTTCTTTTCCGTATGCTTTCATCGCTGTAACTGCTTCTTCTACTGTTGGATAGTCTTTTGATAACACGCCCACTACTACATACCCTTCTGCTGCTTCAAAAATATCTTTTGCATTTTCGATATTGTTCGCTAATACATTTAATGCTACACGGCCTTTATAAAAACGTTTTTGAATGTTTGTCATTTTAGTTTCCCCCTACAATTTCTCTCATTTTTTCTTCAATTACATGTATGTCATCACCTTGAAGTGGACGTGGATCAATATCAAAGAATCCTTGTCTTACGCCGTAATCACGTGTATAAATGGCGATTTCCCCTTTGCGTAATGCTGCTACAACGTCTTTTGCTGATTTATTTAACTCGTTCTCGTTAATGTGAATACGTGCTCTAAAGATTGCTCTTCCTGCTTCATCTTGAACGATCGTTACATTTACACCGTTTAACTCTTTTAGCGGCATAAGCACTTGTAATAACTCTTTTTCTTGCTCACTTTTATCTTTTTTTACTCCGTACTCATCAAGCGCTTGAAGTAAACCGAAAGTTGTCTCTTTCCCAACTTTCATACTTCTTCCGATGCAATGTAATTGCACTTTCAGCCACTCAATATATTTTCGTTTCCCGCCAACAATACCAGAAGTAGGTCCTTCAATCGCCTTTGAACCGCTATAAATGGCAAGGTCTGCATACTTCACGTATTTTTGAATATCCTCTTCAGCTGCCGCATCGACGATAAGTGGTACGTTATTTCGCTGCGCAACTTCCCATGCTTCTTCAACAGAAATCATATTTTTTTGCACGGCATGATGGGATTTCACATACAGAATCGCCGCTGTATTTTCACCAATCGCATCTTCAATATGCTCTGCTTTCCCTTCATTTGCGTAGCCAACTTCTACAAGTTTACCGCCGCCTAAGTAAATCATCGTTTCAACAGGAGCACCGTATTGAACGTTATGACCTTTTAACATAATCACTTCGTTTTTCGCGATGACCTCTTGATGAAGTCTTTCACTTTTACGGCGATTTCCTTCTGTAACGATACCAGCGATAGAAAGTGCAATTCCGCTCGATGCTGAATTTACAACAACCGCTGCCTCTGAATCTAGAATTCTCGCAATATGGTCTCCTGCTTTATCTACTAAATCAGCAATTTCCACATAATTTTGTCCACCATGTTTCATCGCATCCATCACTGTATCTGTAGGAGCGGATACACCTAAAATACTCATTCTACCGCTCGCATTAATCACTCTTTTTAATCCGTACTTAGCATTCAATGAATGACCCATTAATTACAACCCCTTTCGTATCAATTCTTCTTTCAGCAATGCGCTGATCCCCTTCTGAATCAATTAACGTAACCTTCTCATCTTTCACTGTAAATAAAGTTAAGTTTGCAATATCGCCTTCTTGAATACGGCCAAGCTCTGGTTTTTTCAGCCACTCTGCCGCATGTTTCGTCACCGCATCAATTACTTCTTCTAGCGGATAACCTAAGTAAAGGAATTTCGAAAGAACATGAGCCATACTATATACTGGACCGTGTATACGATTCTTTCGGTAAATATCTGTACTAATTGTATTAAAAGCAATATCGTGACGCTTCGCCGCTTCTGCTACTTTAAAAGAAAAACTAGCATTGCCATGGCCAACATCTAAATGAACACCGCGCTTCACTGCATCTAGTAATACAGGTAGCGGTTTGCCTTCTTCATCAAATAAATTATTTTCTTTCCCGTTTAAGTAATGTGTAATCACATCATCTTTTTCTAAAAGAGGTACAACTTCCTCTATGCGAGGAGGGGCTGAACCGATATGTACCATAATCGGTAATGATGTTTCACGAGATAAAGAGCGTGCAACATGAAGCGGTTCAATTCCACTATCACAAACGACACTTTTACTCATTCTCGCCTTTAACCCAACGATTACATCTTTATACTTTTCTACTGCTTCTATTACTTTCTCTTTATCTATCCATTCCATGTTGGATAATTCATCAATTCGTTTCAAACCGATGCGAGAAATATTTAAAAAGGCAAATAAATTTGTTTTTGCCTGCTCTCTATTTTTTACTAAATCTGCAATACGATCAGCTCCGCAGCTACCCGCATCAACAATTGTCGTTACCCCCTGCTTAACGCCAATTTCATCTACCTCATCGCCATACGGATCAAACTCTGGAAAAGCGTGAACGTGTAAATCAATCCAGCCACTCGATACGTAAGTACCAGAGTAATCAAGAACCTTTCCACCCTCACCAGCACCAGCTTTCGTCACCTGTGCGATTTTATTATTTTCAATTACAATGTCAACCTCTTCCCCGTTCACACGTTTCACATTACGTAGTACGAATCGTTCTGTCATTGTATTTCCACCCTTTTCTATAAGAAGCCATAAGAATACGCTTACATTAAAGTTTCATTTTATATCTCTTTCACACATTTAGCGTAACACAAAAAAAGGGAGAAGTAAATATAACGTTATAATGTTTAATTTTATATTAAAATGTGAGTTTCCATTACATATTCGGACAATCTATAAGCAGGAGGGATATTCTTGAGGTTTCGAATTTTATTATTGATAATCTTAATCACTTTATATGTACCAACAACGGTTAGTGCAGCCCCTCCATCACTTACGGCTGCATTTATCCGGGACCATCAGCTATGGATAAAGAAAGGAAATCAAGAAATACAAATCACAAAAAATCGATATGTGTATTCTCCAAAATGGTCTTATGATGGGAGATTTATTGGTTATATTGATAGTGATGAAACAGGGAAAAAGTCTAACTTATTCATTTATGATACGAAGAAGAAAGTAAACTATCAGCCTTATGAACGGGTCGTAACATCTGACTTTAAATGGTCACCAAATAAAAAATCAATTAGCTTACACTGATCAAGGTTTATTAAACGTTACAAAAACAAAAAATGGTCGCCCACAAGACTTTGAAAATGTATCACTGGGAGTTAGTGATTTCGAATGGTTTCCGAACGGAAAGAAATTTATCGTTTCCTCACAATCCTGCTTGCGTCCGACCGGATGGGGCAAGGTTCCACTTTATAAAATTCCTGTAAATGCAAATCTTGCTAAAGATAAAATAAGGCCTTTTTATACGATTCAAACAAATGAAACTGATTTATTTGCAATTACCGCTAACTATTTCCAGTGGAGTTCTGATGGAAAATGGATTAGTTTTTTGGCTAGTCCTACTGCCTCTTTGGCAATGGATAGCAATACATTATGTGTTATCTCATCACAAGGGAAACACTTTCGAACGATTGGTAACATGCTATGGTTCAAAGACTGGATGAAGTGGGCTCCATCAGCCAACCAACTGGCCTATATTTCAGGAGAAGGAAGGTTTTTTGTAGAAAATAAAAAATTCACAGTGGCAGACATGGTAACAGCAAAACAACAAAAGGTCTACACACCTGTCGGTTATGTAGACCTTGATTTAGAGTGGTTTTCACCAAACAAAGTGGTTGTGGCTCGTGCAACAGAAAATAAGGCATGGAAAGAAGGCCCTGTTCCGACGATGTTTACAACACTTTATATGATCAATATAAAAACAGAAGAACAGAAACAAATCTCATTCCCAAAACAGAATGAACGTGATGAAGACCCTCAAGTTATTGGACCTTATCTTACTTGGCTTCGCAAGAAAACAAATGTATATAAAGGCGATGTCTGGATGAAGGATAGCTTACATAGTCAGGAGTATATATGGCTGAAGAATGTTGATGAGGCTCCGACCTTTTTTACTCGGAATGAACGTCATTGAAAATGTGTTCATTACAATCCTCGTCATATAAAAATTTGTATCTGTTTCCCTATTTGATTCTCCCGCAATAGAACACTATTATGGGAGAATCAAGATTATCTATTCCTGTACCGTCACAATAACCCCGTCCATATTATTCCCCGAAATTTCATACTGCTTATTCGCTGGAACATTCACTTTCCTGTTTCCAGACACTTTATAATAAGAAACCGTATATTTCTTACCTTCCACATCGGTTGTGATTTCTTTTTTCTCTTTTAAGAAGTCTAAGTATTCCTCCAATGTAATTTTCTCTTTTTGCATAATCGCACTATGAGGTAAGCCGACATAACGTATATGCCACGGCTCATATTGAATGCCTGTAATATGACTTTTATTTTTCGGATAACGTAAAACAAAGCCATGCTTCCATACGTTCTCTTCAATCCACTTTCCTTCAGGCGCTCTCTCCATTTTCTTTTGCGTAGATCCAACGTCGAGTGATAATCCTAAATTATGTTCACTGTATCCTGCTGGAAGCGCATAGTCAGATCCCATTTCTTTATACAATTTACTTTGCTCTTGAAAATCTCGATACCCGCTACTCATTAAGAAATGCTGTACTCCATCTTTTCCAGCTGCATCGACAACGTTCAAAAAACTTTCCACAACGCCCTTTGATAAGCGAAGATTTCTATCAAATATTACATAACCTCTTACTAATTCACTATTGTGATTTACATTTATAATATCAGACCTAATACTATCTTTTTTAACTGGGTAATCTTTATTAACTAATAACAGATCCCCCTTATAAATTTCTTCTTTTGTAACCTCTATGTTTTCCGTATTCGCAGCTCTTACCGTATTATCTTTGTCGGCAATTTTCACATCGATCTCTTTTTGAAATAATGGTGATATATAAAAACCTACGCAGATTGTGCATGCTATAAAAAAAGAAATAAATACCCACTTTTTCATTTCTAGTTCCTCCTTAACGTAACTTACGTATAGAATAGAAAAAACTATTAAAATAAAAAGTGGGGTAAAGTTTAAATTTTTATTAAATTACTTCGCTCTCTTCTTTTGGCAATCTCACTTCAAATATCGTTCTAATCACATTACTTTCAGCAGAAATCTTTCCATCATGCTGCTCAACAATATTTTTCGCAATAAATAGCCCAAGACCTGTACCACCTTGCTGCTCAGATCTTGCCTTATCACCTGTATAAAACATATCAAAAAGGTACGGTAAATCTTCTTTCGGAATGCTGTCTCCGTAATTAATAATTTGTACGACTACCTCTTCACCTTCAATGTACCCGTTCACATCAACAAACTTTCCATCATACCCGTAGCGAATCGCATTCGTTAAAAGATTTTCAAATACCCTCGCTAATAATTTCCCGTCACCGTTAATAGGTAACTGAGGCGAGATATTCAATCTCGCTTCTAATTCCTTCTTTTCTAATAACGGATATAATTCTTCATCTAACTGAATAAGCAATTCACCTATATCAATCGATCTTTTTTCCAGCTTCAGCATCCCATAATTCATTCTTGTGATTTCAAATAACTCATCAATTAAACTTTCCAGCCTTTCAGATTTCGTAAAAGCAATTGTGGAAAAGTGTTTAATTTGTTCTTTCGTCAAATTCTCATCTTTAAGAATTAAATCTAAGTAACCTAAAACAGACGTTAACGGCGTTCTCAAATCGTGAGCTAAGTTAACAATAAGCTGGTCTTTACTACTTTCCGCAAAGTCTCCTCGCTCCACTGCTTCCTTTAATTTTTCACTCGCTACATTAATTTCACGTGCGATATATCCAAACTCATCATTTGATGACACGCGCACTTCATTTGAAAAATTTCCGTTCGCCAAATGATGAATCCCGCTTGAAATCTCATCAAAATATTTTACATAAGGCCTAGTAAGGAAGAAGAAAAACATAATGGATAGAGGGATGAAAATAATTAAAAAGAAATTAACATCCCCAATTTGTCTTACCATAGAACGAAATTGAGCTAACGGATCCTCAAAACGAACGGCTAATTTGTAATAGATACGTAACCCTTCATAAATGATATACGTTACACCGCCAGCAAATATCATACTTAATGCAAATAGCATAACCATCTTCGAGCGAAAGCTTCTCATCTTTTTAGCCATTGAAAGTATAACCTACTCCCCATACTGTTTTTATTAACTTATTCTTTCTTTTATCTTCCCCAAGTTTTTTCCGCAACGTGCGAATATGTACCATAACTGTATTTCCGCCTTCAAAATAATCATCGGCCCATACGTGCTGAAAAATATTTTCCACATTGTACACTTTCTTCGGATGACTCGCTAATAAATACAAAATATCAAACTCTTTCGGTGTTAATTCAACTTGTTCTCCGTACACATTTACAGTTCTTCGCTCAGGATCAATAACAACTCCGCCTACCTCTAAAGCAGATTTACTCTCCGCTACTTTCGGCTGATTTAACGTAAGAAATCGGCGTAATTGTGCATTTACACGCGCAACTAATTCAATTGGTGTAAAAGGTTTCGTCATATAATCATCTGCACCTAATACAAGACCTGTCACCTTATCAAAATCAGACGTTTTCGCACTTAAGAAAATGATTGGCATATGATGCTTCGCGCGAATTTGACGCGTCACTTCATAACCATCCATTTTTGGCATCATAATATCTAAAACCACTAGATCGATTGGCTGCGTTTCAATAATATGAATTGCCTCTTCTCCATCAGCTGCTTTCACAACGTGGTAACCTTCTTTTTCTAAATGTATCTCAATTAAATCAGCAATTTCTGCCTCATCATCCGCTATTAAAATTGAAATGCGCTTCATATTACTCCCCCTTGTATACGCTCGATTGTAAACTAGTCTATCCAATTTGTACAATATGAAAAGGTTACTCATGAGAGTAACCTTAGTAAATAAAATTATATCAGCGATTATTGAAATATATCGACTTACCGACAATTACAGACGAAATTCGCCCGCTATTTGAAAGCCTCAACCTACCGCTCCAAAACAATTCGCTGTTTCGTAATTTCGGCCAACCTTCCGCGGTCTACTTCATACTCTGCATCAATACTTTGCGGTACAATCACTTTTCCGCCCTCAAGCATCACTTCCGGCGAAATAATATCCTTCTCCCAGTGCCTACTAGAGGCAGATATATCACCTGGAATCGTAAAGTTTGGCAGTGAAGCAAGCGCAACATTTTGTGCTCGTGAAATCCCCATTTCTACCATACCGCCGCACCAAACGGGTATGTTGTGCTCCATGCAATAATTATGGATTTGAATAGATTCTGTTAATCCACCCACTCGCCCTGGTTTAATATTAACGATGCGGCAACTGCCAAGCGTAATCGCAACGCGCGCGTCTTCTAAACTATGGATGCTTTCGTCTAAACAAATGGGCGTTTCTATTTTCTTTTGCAACTGTGCATGGTCGAGAAAATCGTAATCCGCTAACGGTTGTTCAATCATCATCAATTGAAATTCATCTAGTCGTTTCAGCTTCTCCGTATCTGCTAACGTATAGGCTGAGTTTGCATCAGCCATTAACGGGATACGCGGGAACTCTTTACGAATTTCTTTCAATAATTCGTAATCATGCTCTGGCTTTATTTTCACTTTAAAACGCTCATATCCTTCTTCCGCATACTTCTCGATTTGTTTTAACATAACTGGAATTGTATTGATACCAATTACAACACCAACTTCAATTTCAGTCCTAGTTCCGCCAAGTAACGTCGCTAATGATCTCTGTTCACGCTTCGCATATAAATCCCAAACAGCGCCTTCAATTCCGGCCTTTGCCATTCTGTTTCTTTTTATATGCTGGAACAAACCTGGCACTTCATTCGGATCGGAAATTTCAGCTTTTAATAAATCAGGTAATAAAAAATCTTGTAGTACATGCAGCGCTGTCTTCACTGTTTCTTCCGTATACCAAGGCTCAGAAAACGCAACGACCTCACCGAATCCAATGTACCCGTCCGTATCTTCTAATTCAATAACGATGCTCTCACGCTTCTCATAAGTTCCGTAGCTTGCAGCAAACGGGATTACGAGTGGCATTTCCGTTATATGCAGTGTCGCTTTTTTAATTTCCACTTACATCTCCTCCACTAATTGTCTTAACTCTCTTCTTAACAATTTTTTCGAAGCATTTCGTGGTAATTCCTCTAAGAAACACGCTTTTTTCGGCACTTTATATTTCGCTAATTTCTCCTCGCAAAAATGAAGAATTTCTTCTTCTGTTACCTCTCCGCTTTTTACAACAAAAGCAGCGGGTACTTGTCCCCATTTATCGTCAGTCATGCCGACGACACCTGCTTCCGCTACCATCGGATGAGAAAGCAACACTTCTTCAATTTGAGCCGGATATATATTCTCTCCGCCAGAAATAATTAAATCACTGCGGCGATCTAGTACATATAAAAATCCTTCTTCATCTAAATAACCGAGGTCACCAGTATGAAGCCATCCATTTTGAATGGTTTCGCGCGTCGCATCTTCACGGTTAAAATAACCACCTGTTACGTTCGGTCCTTTTACTACAATCTCGCCTTCCGCAAACGGCGCCACTACTACGCCATCTTTTTCAATACGAAGTTGGCACTGAAATAGTGGTTTCCCGGCTGATCCTACTTTCGTTAACATGTAATCTGCGGATAACGTACAAATTTGCGACGACGTTTCTGTCATACCGTACGTTTGATACACAGGAATTCCTTTTTCTACACATGTTTCAAGTAACGGTTTCGGCGCTGGTCCTCCGCCAAGTAACATGCATCGTAAAGAAGATGGATATGTCTCTTCTCCTAGTCTCTCTAATAGATCTGTTAACATTTTAGAAACGACAGAAATAATCGTTACGCCTCTCGTTTGAAGTGCTTTATGAATAAAATCAGCATCATATTTTGGAATGAGTAAAATGCGCATGCCGTACATAATATTTTTCATCAAAAGAGATAACCCACCAACGTGGAACATCGGCATACAAGCTAACCAGCAATCATCATCACGAAGCCCTAAATTAAGCGAAGAACCAACTGCGCTTGCCCAGTGATTGCCGTACGTTAAAATAACGCCTTTCGGTTTTCCTGTCGTCCCAGACGTATAAATAATTGTCATCGCTTCTTCTAAAGAGAATTCTTCTTGTATAGAGGCTTCCGCCTTCGGTCCATTCATCACTTCAGCAAATGAGTATACAGGAACATCTTTAGCCTCAAAATCTTGATCCGTCACTAAACAAACAACTTCAGCATCATCCATTTGCCAAAGTAGCTCTTCTCTTGAAAGACGCGTATTTAAAAGCACAGCTACTGCACCTACGTAAGATAGGGCGTGAATAACTGTAATCATCTCCATACCATTTTTCATCAGAACAGCCACCTTTTGCCCACGCTTCACTCCTATATGTGTAAGGTGTTCACAAACAGATACTACTTTTTCATGCAGCTGCATAAAAGTAACCTTTTCATCCTCTATTTCAATTGCAGTGCGGTCTGGTGTTAAAAATGCACGTTGCTTTAACCAATTTGGCATCGTCTCCATCATACATTCTCCTTTCATGAAAGAAAGAGACTTGATATGACATCAAGTCTCTTAGTTGTTTTGTTTCCGGTTGATCACATCTAGCTATAGCGGCTAGAATGTTCGGTGGCTTCGCTTCTTCCTACGAGGCAAAAGCACCTCTATGTCAGGAGTTCCAACGCCCTCTTGTTCTAAGCAAGCCGCTTCCGCTTTTGGTCACATTCTGAACGAGCTGCTTCCGCTTTTGATCACGGGAAACGAGGGAATTGACCGAAGTCCGGACTGCGTTTTTCTTTGAACGCGTCGCGACCTTCTTTTGCTTCGTCAGTTGTGTAGTACAATAACGTTGCATCTCCAGCTAGTTGTTGAATACCAGCTAGACCGTCTGTGTCTGCGTTGAATGCAGCTTTTAGGAAACGAAGTGCCATTGGGCTGTTTGCTAAGATTTCTTGTGCCCATTGTACTGTTTCTGCTTCAAGCTCTTCTAATGGTACTACTGTGTTTACTAAGCCCATATCAAGCGCTTCTTGTGCGCTGTATTGACGACATAGGTACCAAATTTCGCGAGCTTTCTTGTGGCCTACCATACGAGCTAAGTAACCAGCTCCGTATCCACCGTCAAAGCTTCCTACTTTAGGACCTGTTTGTCCGAATACAGCGTTGTCTGCAGCGATTGTTAAGTCACATACGATATGAAGTACGTGTCCACCACCGATTGCATAACCTGCTACCATTGCGATAACTGGTTTAGGAATTGCGCGAATTAGACGTTGTAAGTCTAATACATTTAAACGAGGGATTTGGTCGTCACCTACATATCCACCATGACCGCGAACTTTTTGGTCGCCGCCAGAACAGAATGCACGTCCACCTTCACCTGTTAAAATGATAACGCCAACATTTGCATCATCACGAGCGTGTGCAAAAGCGTTGATTAACTCCATTACCGTTTTAGGACGGAATGCGTTATGTACTTCAGGACGGTTAATCGAAATCTTTGCGATACCATTGTATGTTGAATAAATAATATCTTCGTAATTGCCTTCTTTTACCCATTCAATAGCCATTACAACTACCTCCTTGTATATTTCTGATCTCCTCTATAAGTGTGGCTTCCTTCTTAGATGAAAAAAAGCATCACTGCATAGTTTTTAGAAATCCCTTTACTATTGTATCAAACTTTTCCGGTTGTTCCACATGAATTGCATGGCCAGCACCATCAATTTTGACAAATTTCGCGTCAGAGACGCATTTTTCGATGTTTTTTAATATGCGAAAGAACTTTTCATCATGTGCCCCGTTCATTAAAAGAACAGGTATTTTTAAGTTTTGCAGCTCGTTCCACCATGAAGGCTGAGCCCCTGTTCCCATGCCGCGCAAGCTATTTGCAAGTCCTTTTGGATCGTTAGCAAGTCTTTCTTTTCGCACTGCTTCTTGTACGTTTTGTGCTAAACTTTTTTGCGTTTCAAACAGCGGAATATTTTCCCACATTGATACAAAACTATTGATGCCTTCTCGCTCAATTTCATTGGCAAGTCGCTCATCTTTTTCACGGCGTTCTTTTCTGTCCTCTTCACTTTTGAGTCCGGCTGTACAATTTTCTAATAAAAGAGAATGTACATACTCTGGATATAAACACGCCATCGTAATCGCCAGTCTACCGCCCATTGAATAGCCAAGTATGTGCGCTTTTTCAATATGAAGGTAATCTAGTAGTTCTTTCATTTGCAATGCTACATTTCGAATATCATAATGAGTCACATCTTCAGGACTTTCCGTTTTTCCGTGCCCAACAATGTCTACTAAAATGACTTGAAATTGCTCGCTCCAAGAAGGAACGAAAGAACGCCACGTTTCCATGCTTCCCGTAAAACCATGAAGAAGTAGAAGTGGTTCTCCGCTTCCAACTACTTCATATTCATACGATACACCTTGCAGCGTTACGTTCATTTTGATTCACCTTGCAACGATGTAGTAATTACGTCCTGCGTTTTTGCCCATAATTCACGGTGCAACGTTAAGTTTTCATCACGGTTCGTACAAATTTCTACAACGTGTAAACCTTCCGCCCTTGTTCCTTTTTGTACCTCTTCTCGGAATTGCTCCCAACCATTTACACGGCTAAATGAACCACCATACATTTTGACAACATGCTCATAATCAAGCCCAATTGGAGTACCAAATAATGATTCGAAGTGTTCCTTTTTCTCATACTGTGGTAAGAATGAGAAAATACCGCCACCGTCATTATTTACGACAACAATCGTTATATTTAATTCATGTAATTTTGCGGCTAATAATCCGTTTAAATCGTGATAAAATGATAAATCACCAATAACTAATACGAGCGGATCACAAATAATGCTCGCTCCTAAAGCTGTCGAAATGATTCCATCAATCCCATTTACACCACGGTTTGCCATCACTTGAATATTTTTGTCCGATGTGAAGAAGAATGAATCTGTATCACGAATTGGCATACTATTACTCGCAAATAACGTTGCCCCTTCTGGTAATACACGGACGATATCCGTAATAACTTTCCCTTCAAATGCAGTATCATATGTTTCCATTTCACGAAGCGTTTCCTTCGTTTTTTCGTTTATATGTTGCCACATTAGGGACCAATCATTCTTTTTCATAACTGGCATTTTTTCTATTAGTGCCTTGCAAAATGCAATGTCACTCGCTTGAACCACTTCTGTCGCAACGAGAGCTGGATCTCTCCATTGTCCAGATTCCTCAACAACGATATGAACGGCTTTCGTCTGTTTTTTAATGAACTGCGTTAATGCTTTCGAAACAGGCATACCACCAAAGCGAATCATAACTTCTGGCTTCCATGTTTCCTTTAACAGTTCATTTCGTAAAAATGTGTCGTAACAATCGATTACCATCGTTTTATCGTGGTGTCCGCTACGAATGTTAGAAAGTGGATCTGCTAATATTGGATATCCCGTTTTTTCAGCTAGTTGCGTTGCAAACGCTGCGATTTCTGGATGACTATCATCTCCACAAATAATAAGCCCCTTTTCCATATGTGAAAGGCGCCCTACAAGAGAATCTACATATTCACTCGGCATCATCACGTTCCCTTGCTGAACTACTCCTGTATATTCCCCGCGTCCTTTATCCCATAAACTTTCTAATGAAAAGTCCGGGATAAGCGGTTCGCGAACTGGAAAATTAAGATGAACAGGTCCTTGCGGCGCTAGAAGTGCGCTTGCTATCGTGCGCTGCGTCGTCATGCGAGCGTAATGATACATCACTTCACTCGCTTCTGGAAGTGCCATCTCTGTAAATTGCTTCACAAATGTACCGTATAAATTAATTTGATTCATCGCTTGTGGTGCACCGACATCTCTTAATTCATGTGGTCTATCTGCTGTTAAGACGATGAGCGGCACTCGCGAATGAAAAGCTTCACATACAGCTGGATAGTAGTTCGCTGCTGCCGTTCCTGACGTACATAATAATGCAACAGGACGTTTTTTTGCTTTTGCAATACCGAGCGCAAAAAATCCTGCTGATCTTTCATCTACATGTAAATATGTGTTCATTCCTTCATGTTGTTCCATTAGCAAAGCAATCGGCGTTGACCGTGAGCCTGGACTAATGACAACATCACATACATTTAGACGCGTCAGTTCATCCACGAACGCGCCTAAATAATATGATAATGCTTCTATATGATTGTTCATTTCATTAATTCCTCCAAAGCACCAAGCATCGGTCTAAACTTCAAACTTGTTTCTTCATATTCAAGTTGCGGTACTGAATCAATTACAATCCCACAACCGGCAAATAAGGATGCTTTCTCGCCATTTAATAATCCGCAACGAAGCGCAACCGCAAATTCACCATTTCCTTCATCATCTATCCAGCCAATCGGTGCACCATATAATCCTCTGTCTAACAATTCAACATCACGAATCAGTTTCATCGCTTCCAAACGGGGTGTCCCGCCAAGAGCTGGTGTTGGATGTAATTCTTCTACCATTGTTAAAAGACTCGCATCGCCTTTTGCCTCTACAGGCGTATATAAATGAATTAAGTTTTTCGTTGTTAATAAGCCCGGACTTTCCGGAATATTAACAGATTCGCAGTGCTCATTTAATACTCCTCGGATCATGTTCACAACATAACCGTGTTCAGCTAAATTCTTTTCATCATGAAGAAGCGCATTACTATTTCGTTTACTTTCTTCTATAGATTGCCCATGACCAGTTGAACCTGCAAGACACATCGAAGTAAACTTCTCATCTTCTTTGCGAATTAATCTCTCTGGCGTCGCTCCTAAGAAGCATGCTCCTTTATAATCAAAAGAAAATACGTAACAATCTGGTTGCCCTATGCGAAGTGCTTCTAAAACGAGAGCAGAATCAATATGATGATCCATTTCTACTTTTAGCTCCCTCGCTAATACAACCTTCTGCACGTTCCCCTGCTTCATTTCATCTTGCACTTTCTCAATGGCCTTCATCCAGCCTTTCGGATTTACTTCTACTTTAGAAGTAACTGTTAATTTTGATCCTTCTAGTGCACATTTACTCAATCGTAAAATTTCCTCTTCTAAAGAAACAATTTCATTATAAAGAGTTTCTGCACAATCTGTTGCTGAAACGAATGTATTCATTGTTAACCATGCTTTTTCATTTTTTACAGTTAATAAAAATGCTGGTAGTGAAAATGTCGTATCATCAAATTCTTTCCATAAGTCCGTTTTCTCTTTTTCTTGATCAAATGAAAATCCACCAAATAAAAGAGGACCTGTTCCAAATTCGTATTTTTCTCTTTGTACAAATGCTTTCTCTTTTACTTTATCCCACTCGTCACGAGTAGTTTGAAAGCGTTTTTGAGAAGCAGTTGCTATAGTGAAAACAGAGCCAATTCCAGCAAATATTACATGCTGAGCTGGGTCTGCAAAATAACATCTATTTTCGGATGCAATCCTTTTACCTGCTGCATAAAACAGAAGCGGATCCATCCAGTCTATTTGTTTTACGAAGCTCACCAATATTTTTTCATCAGTTGCACGCTTAATAGCTGCAGCAAGAACTTCTTGCAAGCCTACTTGTTTCGTTTGAATCACAATTGTCTCCCCCCTATGGGCGAAAAATAGTCATAATTACGCTTGATTTTAAGATACACCTCAAACGAAAGGCCTGTCAACGTTTAGCAATTCTGAGAAATTCACCTTCTCTTCCTAGAAAATAAACGTTGACACTAAATGATGCTTTTTCTACACTTAGTTGTGTACAATATGTGACCAAAGGAGGATTCAACATGGAAATGAACGTCGAAACGAATTCCTCTCCTACGGCGCCAAAGCCAAGTAAGCAAACAGGCTGGCGCATTTGGTGGAGTTTACTACGTCCCCATACATTAACAGCAGCTTTCGTTCCTGTTTTCATCGGAACAGCATATGCAATGCAGGTCGGAGGCATAAATCAAATACATCTCCCTCTTTTCCTTATGATGCTTCTTGCTTGTCTTCTCATTCAAGCAGCAACAAACATGTTTAATGAATACTTTGATTATAAAAGAGGACTTGATCACGAAGGATCAGTTGGTATCGGCGGCGCTATCGTCCGCGATGGCATTCAGCCAAAAACAGTGCTTAACTTAGCATTTGGATTTTTCGGCATCGCAATACTATTAGGTGTTTATATTTGTATGAATTCTAGCTGGTGGCTTGCTGCAATCGGTCTTGTTTGTATGGCTGTTGCTTACCTTTATACAGGCGGTCCACTTCCAATTGCCTATACACCATTTGGAGAGTTAACAGCCGGACTATTTATGGGTGTCATTATTATCGGGATTTCATTCTTTATTCAAACTGGAACTGTAACATCAGAAGTCATTTTACTATCTATTCCAAGCTCCATTTTAATTGGCGCCATATTATTAGCTAATAACATTCGTGACTTAGATGGCGATAAAGAAAATGGCCGTAAAACGTTAGCAATTCTCGTTGGACGTGAAAGAGCCGTTGGTGTACTTGCTTCTATGTTCATCGTTTCCTACATTTGGACAATTGCTTTAATTATCGTGGGCATCGTATCACCATGGATGCTTATCGTATTTTTAAGTGCACCGAAAGCATTTAAAGCGACGAAAGGCTTTATCGGCAAAAGCATTCCAATGGAAATGGTACCTGCAATGATTGCAACAGCAAAAACAAATACAATCTTCGGTCTCTTAATGGGAATCGGATTACTACTTGGATATTTCCTATAAGAAGGAGCCGCTAACGCGGCTCCTTTTTCATATACCAATTTCAGCTCATAATTCCTACTCGCAACGCTCATACTATGTAAAGAAACTGAATTGTAGGAAGGTGGACGACTATGTTAACTCCACAACAAATAAATCAATTTAAATCTATTTTAGAAAAACAACAGCTAGAAGTTGAACAAACAATACAAACTCATGAGAATACAGATCGTGCTTCTGAACGCGATTCTGTTGGAGAATTATCTAGCTATGACAATCATCCAGGTGATATGGCTACAGAATTGTACGAACGTGAAAAAGATTTCGGGCTCATCGAGTTTTGGCATAAGCAGCTAGAAGATACGAAACATGCTCTGCAAAAAATTGAAGCAGGTACGTATGGAATTTGCGAAGTATCTGGCGAAGAAATTCCGTTTGAAAGATTAGAGGCAATGCCAACTGCTACAACGTGTATTCAGCACACTACAAATAAATTAAATATGAACACGCGACCAGTTGAAGAAGAAGTGTTGGCTCCTTCTTTTCACAAGCACGACGAAGATCATTCTGTTGAATACGATGCGGAAGATGCATGGCAAGATGTCGCAAATTACGGGACATCCGAAACACCGTCCGATTTAGAAAGACAGGATTCAAAAAACTATAATGGCATGTACGTAAATAGTGAGGAAAATGTTGGGTATGTAGAGGATTTCGAAAATTTTATAGGAACAGACATGTATGGAAAAAATCCGCAAGTTTTCGCTACAGAAGAACATGAAGAATATGAACAAATGCTTGATGACTTTGAAGAGCGTACCTTTAAGGGCGAATTATCCTCAAATGAATCGAGTTCCAAAGAATAAAAAAAAGCATTCCGAAAATCGGAATGCTTTTTATCGCTAGCTAATTAGTTTTTTGTAACGTTAGCTGCTTGTGGTCCGCGGTTTCCTTCAACGATTTCGAAAGAAACTTCTTGACCTTCTTCTAAAGTTTTGAAGCCTTCGCCTTGGATAGCTGAGAAATGTACGAATACGTCTTCTCCGCCTTCAACTTCGATGAAGCCAAAACCTTTTTCGCCGTTAAACCATTTAACTTTACCTGTTTGCATGTCATGTACCTCCTAAATAAAAATGAAACTATGAATCCACATGAAAAGGTGGATATAAAGGACATGAATGTATAACAAGCTTACAGCCTTTAATACAACGTGCTTTATTTCCGTACCACATTATGTAGCTCAATAGTGATTTCACTATATCATGCTATATCAAAAACGTCAAATGAGAACACTTTCAATCCATCGTTTTTTATAATCCTAGTATAACCTTAAATTTTCATTCTATTTTTATTTAAAAATTAACAAATCTACAGTATTCTAATTTCTTTGATTTCGGTACAATATAATTACTACATATGATGAGGTGAAAAAATGCAAGCACATGAAATCGAGTATAAATTATATGGCGATGATATGCAGTTTGTTGAAATTGAATTAGATCCAGAAGAAAGCGTTATCGCAGAGGCTGGCGCAATGATGATGATGGAAGATCATATCGAAATGGAAACAATCTTCGGTGATGGGTCTGGCCAATCTAGTGGTCTATTCGGTAAATTAATGGGCGCTGGTAAGCGTCTTGTTACAGGCGAAAGTATGTTTATGACTGTCTTTACAAATACAGGTCATGGCAAGCGCCACGTATCTTTTGCTGCTCCTTATCCTGGTAAAATTGTTCCTGTAGATTTAACAGAATATCAAGGAAAAGTAGTTTGCCAAAAAGATGCGTTTCTTTGTGCAGCAAAAGGCGTTTCTATCGGAATCGAGTTTACGAAAAAAATCGGAACTGGTTTCTTCGGTGGAGAAGGTTTCATCATGCAGAAACTTGAAGGTGATGGACTTGCTTTCATGCATGCAGGCGGAACTGTATACAAGCGTGAATTAAAACCTGGCGAAAGACTTCGCATTGATACGGGGTGTCTCGTAGCCATGACAAAAGACGTTAACTACGATGTTCAATTCGTTGGAAAAGTAAAAACAGCTCTATTTGGCGGCGAAGGTTTATTCTTCGCAACGTTAGAAGGACCTGGAACAGTTTGGATTCAGTCCTTAACACTTAGCCGTTTAGCAGCACGCCTTACAAGCCCAGCAGCTCAAAACAGCGGTGAAGGCAGCGTTTTAGGCGGACTTGGACGTCTTTTAGATGGGAAAGAATAAAGTGAAACTTTAATCAGTGGGGGCTTTCTTCATCCCCCACCTAACTTCTTTGCTTTCGCTGAATTTTGAGGTGGGGGTCTTACTGCCCATTAAAGCGGGATAAAATAAAAAAGAGATAGTCTCCCTCATGGAGAACTATCTTTTTTTTGGACTGTATAAACCACTTTGAATTCCATAGCCTCATTCGGCCGCGCTTCTTCTTCATATTTATAAAGGTTCAAGCCTAATTTTCAAACTCCCTCGAAAGAATGAATCAAGTCCCTCACTGCATATATTGAACTATACCTTTTCTTAAGGAGGGCTTCCTTAATGCGTACTCCTTTATCCTTCGATAAAGATACTGCCATATTGTTAGCTTCTTGTTGCGAGTTAACGTATGAACAATATAAACAAAATGGGATTTTCGAAATACCAGATGGTTTTCAATATGTACAAGGCTTTCAAGGAAAAACCATTCAAACGACAGAATGGTTCGGATTCATACTAGAATCTGAGGATACGATTATTGTAGCTTTTCGCGGGACACAAACAGATACAGACTGGATTATCGATTCACTCGTTAACCAAAAACCATACCCATACGCTTTGAATAGCGGAAATGTCCATAACGGCTTTCTTTCCATTTATGAATCTTGCCGAGATTCTATTATGGATATGCTCGTATCACTTCCAGCCCATAAAAAACTTCTTGCAACAGGTCATAGCCTAGGCGGCGCGCTCGCCACACTACATATACTCGATGCGCGTATCAACACCGCCTTCGCACAGTACGGTCTTTATACATTTGCCTCTCCAAAAGTAGGCGATATTGCATTTCGTAATTATTATAAACTACAAGTAGCTAGTAGCTTTCGCTTCGTTAATTTATTTGATGTCGTTCCTCTTCTCCCTCCGCGCAATGTCCATTTTAATGACCAAGACTGGGAATATGCACACGTTCATCACAACATGACATTTACAAAAAACACAAAATCTATTACAAATAATCATGCCATGACAACATACAAAACATGTCTGACTTCTCATTTTTAACCAGTAAACAATTGGAAATTAAATATCCTTATACTATAATAATATATGAAGTTATTTTTGGATGAGGGGACCTTACATGCTAAAATTTATCTTTGCACTTTTTCTCATTGTAATTTTTACGTTTACAGGTTTCTTTACATTTTCATACTTTGCGACAGGAGAATATGGTGGAACTGGTATAATCTATACCGCTATTCCATTTCTTTCTTAAGCAAAAAAGGAAAACCGAGCTTAATGAGATTAAGCTCGGTTTTTTAAGCGATTATATTCCTCTTTTAAAAGGGACTTTCATTTAATACTGTGTAACCGCATTACCAATACCCCAAATCTCGTTACTATACTGCAAAATCGTTCGATCGCTCGCAAAATGACCAGATTGTGCAATATTTAAAATCGACATTTCTAGCCACTTCGTTCGGTTCTCATAAGCTCTACCAACAGCTTCTTGCCTTTCCGCATATGGACCAAAATCTCGCAGAACGAAGTATTCATCATTTTGAATAACGAGAGAATCGTAAATCGCTTCAAATTCAGCTCCCGAATGTGCAAAGAAACCATTCGTTAACTGATCTACTACTTTTTTAATATGCATATTGTGGTGATAATAATCACTTGCACGATAGCCACCATTTTGATAGTAATGAAGAACCTCTTCCGCCGTTAAACCGAAAATGAAACAGTTATCATCACCGACTCTGTCTTTTATTTCAACATTAGCACCGTCTAACGTTCCAAGTGTGATCGCACCATTCATCATAAATTTCATATTACCTGTTCCTGATGCTTCTTTACTCGCAGTTGAAATTTGCTCACTAACATCCGCAGCTGGGAATATATCTTCTGCTAAAGACACTCGATAGTTTTCTAGAAAGATAACTTTCATATATTGGCTTACGTACGGATCATTATTCACTTTTCTTGCGAGTTCATTAATTAATTTAATAATTTTTTTTGCATAGTAATAGCCAGGTGATGCTTTCGCTCCAAAAATAAAAGTTCGCGGATAAAATGTAAAACTAGCATCCTCTTTCAAACGATTATACAAATATAAAATATGAAGAACGTTTAATAATTGTCGTTTGTAAGCATGCAGTCTTTTTACTTGCACATCAAAAATAGAATTAGGATCAATCGTAATCCCCATTTTATTATGAATACGCTCCGCTAAAATCTCTTTACGCTCTTGTTTTACCTCTGCAAATTTCTCTTGGAAACTCGCATCGTGTTGAACTAATTGCAGCGCTTGAAGCTTAATCGGTTCTTTCTTCCACTCTGTTCCAATCGCCTCTGAAATAAGGTTCGTCAGCTGCGGATTCGCCTTCATTAACCAGCGTCTATGAGCAATTCCATTCGTTTTATTATTAAACTTATTTGGATAAAACTCATAAAACAATCGCATTTCACGTTGTTTTAAAATTTCCGTATGAATTTTCGCTACACCATTAACGCTATGGCTACCGACAATTGCTAAATGAGCCATTTTCACAAGATCATGTGCAATAATCGCCATCTCTTCAATACGATGCCATTCATATGGATAACGTTCCCAAAGTTCATGACAGAAACGTTCATTAATCTCTTCAATAATCATATAAATTCTCGGTAATAACGGTTTAAAAATGTGAATTGGCCACTTTTCAAGAGCTTCTGATAACGTCGTATGATTCGTATAAGAAATCGTTTGCGTCGTTATGTGCCAAGCTTCTTCCCATGCTAGTTTTTCTTCATCTAATAAAATACGCATCAGTTCTGGAATCGCCAAAACTGGGTGTGTATCATTAATATGAATCGCAATTTTCTCATGCAATTGACGAAGGTCACCATATCTTTCTCTATGCAAACGAACGATATTTTGCAAACTTGCTGATACGAGGAAATATTGTTGTTTCAAACGAAGTATTTTCCCCTCATCATGCGTATCATCTGGATATAAAAACTCCGATACCGCTTCTGTTTCACGCTTATATTTCAAAATATCTTTGCAATTTTGCGGGAAAGGAACTGGTTCAGCATTCCAAAGTCTAAGTGTGTTTACAGTACTCGTCTCATAACCTACTACCGGAACGTCATATGGTACTGCCATGATCACTTCTGCATTCGTATGCCTGAACTCTAAACGTCCATCAATGTATAGTGGTTCAACATTGCCGAAATAACTTACTTCTACAGCTTGATCATGCCTTCTTACTTCCCATACGTTTTCATGAAGCAGCCACTGTTCTGGAAATTCAACTTGATAACCATCAACAATTTTTTGATCAAATAAGCCGTGTTTGTAACGAATGCCACAGCCATGACCTGGTAAGTTTAACGATGCAAGTGAATCAAGGAAACAGGCTGCTAATCGTCCAAGTCCACCATTTCCAAGACCTGCATCTGCTTCCACCTCTTCTAATTCTTGTAATGAAATACCAAGCTCAGAAAGTCCTTGCTCACATACATCCCTGATACCTAAATTTAATATGTTACTTCCAAGCAAACGCCCAAGTAAAAACTCAATGGATAAGTAATACATTTGCTTTCGCTCTCCAGATCGATAGCTTTCGTTCGTAGCAATCCATTGACTATTCATATACTCACGTACCATGTATCCAAGCGTATTGTATTGATCACGAGTTGTAGAGTCTTTGAAACTTTTACCATACATCGTCTCTAACTTTTCTAGAAAAGCTGATTTGAAACTTTCAACATGAGTAAACATTTCTTCACCACCTACATGTTATTCCATGAGACTTTTATACAATTTCTTATAGGCAAGAGCTGATTTCTCCCAGCTATAATCTTCAGTCATCGCTTGCTTTACAAGCTGCTCCCATACCGGTTTATCATGATAAAATTCAATCGCCCGACGAACCGTGTGCAACATGTCATGTGCATTAAAGTTCGTGAAACTGAAACCATTTCCTTCTCCAGTTTCTTCATCATAAGATTGTACCGTATCATTTAATCCGCCTGTTTCTCTTACAATCGGAATCGTACCGTACGCTAATGCGATAAGTTGTCCAAGTCCACACGGTTCAAATAGTGATGGCATTAAGAATAAATCACTTCCCGCATATACTTGGTGAGCTAATTCTTCATTAAATCCGATATACACTTTTACCTTTTCAGGATACTCATATGCCATCCATTCAAAGAATTGCTCATATTCCGAATCACCTGATCCTAAAATAATACATTGTACATCTTCCTCCATTATTTCGCGGAATACAGTACGTACTAAATCAAGACCTTTTTGCTTCGTTAATCTCGTTACCATCGAAATAATTGGTGTATCTTCTTTTTCTGGCAAACCAAAATAACGCTGCAAGGCGCGTTTATTTTCATTCTTTTCCTCTAATGACTCCGCATCGTACTGAGCAGTAATATACGAATCCGTTTCTGGATTATATACGCTCGTATCAATTCCATTTACGATGCCGCTAAGCTTACCATTATTTTTTCGTAACAACCCATCTAACTTCTCACCGAAAAACTCATATTGAATTTCCTCTTTGTATGTCGGGCTAACCGCTGTAATTTGATCAGAAGCGATAATTCCACCCTTCATAAAGTTCACATTTCCATAAAACTCTAGCTGCTCACTATGGAAATATTCGTCGCCAAGTTCTAACAAGTCGTACATCACTTCAGGAGGAAATACACCTTGGAACTGCAAGTTATGAATCGTATATACCGTTTTAATATGCTCGTATAATGGATTATCTTGATACTTTTCACGTAATAAGAAATTCACCATAGCTGTATGCCAATCGTGGCTATGAAGAACATCCACTTCGAAATCAAGATGAGGAATACACTCTAAAACTGCTTTCGAAAAATAAGAAAAACGCTCTCCGTCATCATAATGACCATATAGAGAATCTCTCTTAAAATAATATTCATTATCTATTAAGTAATACGTAATCCCGTCTTGCTCACCTTTTAAAATTCCACAATATTGATTTCTCCACCCAAGCGGGACATTAATTACTTTATGTAACGTACATCCATCCCTTAATTTTTGCGGAATAAGACTATAATTTGGAAGTATAATGCGAACTTCCACGCCTAATTTTTTTAGCTCTTTTGGGAGCGCACCTGCTACATCAGCTAATCCTCCCGATTTAACAAATGGTACACATTCTGATACTGCAAATAAAATATTCACTTGTTGTCCCACTGCACGAAAAGCTTATACTACTTCCCTTGCAGCTTCCTCCCTTCGAGTTTTCATTTGAATGAATGCTTTAATCAGTGGAGGAACCCCCCCACTGATTCTTTTAAGAATAACTATTAATCGTACTATTTTGAATGCTTCCTTTTTCTACAACATATGGCTCATCGGCGTTTCCTTTTAGTACAACACCGTCACCAATTTTCACGTCTTTATCAATAATAACACCGTCTATTATACAGTTATCTCCAATTTTGCTCTTCTGCATAATAATGCTATTACGAACAATTGAACCTTTGCCAATTTTAACAGAACGGGAGATAACACTATTTTCTACTTCACCTTCGATAATACTACCGTTTGCAATCATTGTATTTTTCACGGCTGCACCCTTCAGGTAACGAGTTGGTGGTTCATCTTTTACTTTCGTAAAGATCGGTGCTTCTTTCTTAAATAATTGCTTCCAAATAGCAGGCTGCAAAATTTCTAAGCTATGTTTATAGTAACTCTCAATCGAATCAATAATAGCTACATATCCTGTATGCTCATACGTAGCAATATGCAGTGATTTCCCGCGCTTTTCTCTCACTACATCAAATAAACTGTATTGCTCCACATCTTTATATGTCTCAAATAAATCTAACAATAATTGTTTCTTTAACACGTACGTTTGAAGCGAAACCCCTTCATGGCAAACTTCAGTAATATCAGCTGCCGTATGTATATGTCGCTCTAACACCGCCTGAAAATTCAATGCTGTTACGAGATGGCTATTCGTAATAACAACGTATTCTTCTCTAGCTCTTAAGAAATAATCAATATGTCTTCTAAAATGTGCAAAAGAACCAAATTCATCTTGATCACATTGGCAATTTGGCGGGAATAAAAACAGTCCGTCTCTTTTTCTATCTAAATCCCACTGTTTTCCTGAACCAACATGGTCCATTAGTGAACGGTTTTTATGACTTGTAAAAACTGCTACACTATGAATATTAGAATTCACCATATTTGAAAGCATGAAATCAATGAGTCGATAACGGCCCCCAAACGGTAACGCCGCTAGTGAACGATGCCCTGTTACTTTCTTTAAGGAAGGAAAACTTCCCGTTGCATTAATAATTCCTAACATTTTTTCTCCCATTCATTTCATCCCCCTTTTCTATTTCCCTTCAGCAATGAGTACTACATCGTCGACATTTTTTTCTGGACGAATAATTGTTCCATCTTCAATAACCATTTCCGATCCAACAATCGCTCTTTCAATCACAACATTTTTACCAATCTTCGCTCCTGGCATAACGACAGAATCAATAACCATACTACCTTCTTCCACCGTCACTCCTTGGAATAACACAGAATGCTTCACGTCCCCTTCAATGACGCATCCTTCGTTAATAAGTGATTCTTCTACCTTTGCCTGTTCAGCAATATATTGAGGTGGCTCATTTGGATTCACAGAATAAATACGCCAATTACGATCATTTAAATTCAGCGACGTTTCATCGCGAAGTAAATCCATATTCGCTTCCCATAAGCTTTTCACCGTTCCAACATCTTTCCAATATCCTTCAAACGGATACGCCATCAGCTTTTTCCCTTCATCTAATAAAAGCGGAAGTACATCTTTTCCGAAATCATTACTAGATTCAGGATTTCTTGCATCCATCTCTAAATACTCTTTCAAAATTGCCCAGTTAAAAATATAAATTCCCATTGATGCAAGATTACTTCTTGGAAATTGCGGTTTCTCTTCAAATTCAACAATCTCCATCTCTTCGTTCGTATTCATAATACCGAAACGACTCGCTTCATCCCAAGGTACTTCAATAACAGAAATCGAAACGTCCGCTTCTTTCTCCACATGGTAATCTAGCATTTTACTGTAATCCATTTTATAAATATGGTCGCCTGATAAAATCAGAACGTACTCTGGTTCGTACTGACTTAAATAGTTTAAGTTTTGATAAATAGCACTTGCCGTACCTGTGTACCACTTCACACCTGAAGACTCCGCATAAGGAGGTAACACTGTGACTCCACCGCTTACTCGGTCTAAATCCCAAGCATTGCCAATTCCGATATAATTATGAAGTTCGAGTGGTTGATATTGCGTTAAAATCCCTACCGTTTCAATACCAGAATTCGCACAGTTACTTAGCGTAAAATCAATAATGCGATATTTACCACCAAATGGAACAGCTGGCTTGGCTAAATTTTTTGTTAATGCACTTAATCGACTACCTTTTCCCCCTGCTAGTAACATTGCTACGCATTTTTGTTTTTGAGCCATCTTGTTTTTTGCTCCCCTTTCTCGTCTTCACTGGTCGTAATATGGATACGCCAAATGGTGGAATTGTAATTTCTACATGTGCCGCTTGATTATGATACGGTTCTTGAATCGTCTTAAGACGTTTCTTATTCACTTGCCCCGATCCGCCATATTGCTCAGCGTCACTGTTTAAAATCTCGTTATAATACTCGAAATCTGGCAAACCTACTTTATAGTTTTCATATGTAGCTTTCGTAAAATTACATACGACAACTAACGCATCTTCTTGCTTATCCCCTTGGCGGATAAACGAGAAAATACTTTGCTCATGATTATTAGCATCTATCCACTGAAATCCTTCCGGTGAATGATCAAGCTGCCAAAGTGGTTTGGAGCGCTTATACAATGCTATGAGCTCTTTAAAGTAATCATGCATATAACGATGCATTTCAAAGTCATGTAAATTCCAATCTAAATCTTCAAGATCTTTCCACTCATCAAACTGCCCGAATTCTCCACCCATAAAGAGTAATTTCTTACCTGGGTGAGTAAAGAGATATCCATATAATAAACGAAGTTGAGCAAATTTATCCCAGTAATCTCCTGGCATTTTATTTAATAACGACTTTTTCCCATGAACGACTTCATCATGAGAAAGCGGTAATATAAAGTTTTCAGAGTAAGCATATAGTAATGAGAACGTTATTTTCTCATGAATATGCTTCCTGTACTCAGGCGCACACTCCATATATTTCAGCACATCATTCATCCAGCCCATATTCCATTTGTAATTGAATCCAAGCCCACCTTCATACGTTGGAGCTGTTACAAGTGGCCAAGCTGTTGAATCTTCTGCTGTCATAAGAAAATCTTCATCTTCTGCAAATACCGCTTCATTTAACTCTCGTAAAAATGAAACAGCGTGCTCATTACTTTGTTCCTGTCCTTCTTTATTCCAGTACAACATATTCGCAACTGCATCCACCCTGAAACCATCAATATGGAAATAATTCATCCAAAATAACGCATTTGAAATTAAGAAATTACGTACTTCCCTCTTCCCTAAATCAAAATTAACAGTTCCCCATACCAGGTTTTCTTGTACATCTATATCTTTATATTCATAAGTCGGTGTCCCATCAAACAAATATAAACCGTGAGCATCTTTACAAAAATGCCCCGGCACCCAATCTAAAATGACACCGATTCCATATTTATGACATTCATCGACAAAATACATCAAATCATGTGGCGTGCCGAATCTACTTGTCGCTGCATAATATCCCGTTCCTTGATATCCCCAAGAACGATCATATGGGTGCTCAACAAGCGGCATAATTTCAATATGTGTAAATTGATGTTCCACCACATACGGAATGAGCTCCTCGGCCATTTCTCTGTAAGAATACAGAGCGCCATCTTCTTTCTTTTTCCAAGAACCGAAATGTAATTCATAAACTGTCATCGCTTCTTTATAAATCGATTTTTTCTTTCTCTTACGAATCCAGTTTTTATCATTCCATTCATATCCCTCTATATCAAAAACTACAGATGCCGTATTTGGTCTTACTTCTGCATATACTGCGTAAGGATCTGCTTTTAAAATCACGTTACCATCCATCGTTTCAATCGCATACTTATATATCTCATTCTCTTCAATATGCGGTACAAACAAGGACCAAATCCCCTCTTCTGTCACTTGTAGCATCTTATGTTGCTCATAATCCCATTCATTAAAATCTCCAACAACACTCATTGCTTTCGCATGAGGAGCCCATACTGTGAATCGTACACCTCGCATCCCATCTTCCGTCACAATATGTGCCCCAAAGATGTTATAACTGTCATAGTACTTTTCTGTATGAAACTCATCTCGTTTCACTTCTTCACAATTTATTACATCCAATATGTTCACCTCACTAAGATGACAGAATTTTTTTACTCTTTATCATTTCTGCGAAAAACTGAAATATCCTTGTTATTTTTTAAAAAATATTCGTTTTTTTCTTTATTTTCGCTCAAAATATTCAAATTTGCTGTGTAAAATATCGAATTTTGACGAATATTCATTGCAAACGCTTCATTTTCTACTAGTCTTTCATCTTATTATTTATTTCTCAACCTTTATTTCATTAGATCTATCCTATTTTACTCGCTATTTATCACTTAAAATCGCAACAAAATAATCTGTCATAAAAAAATGTTTCTCAACATTTTTTGTCATAATTTTATTGAAATGGAAAATTCATAAGCATATACTTGTTCTCAATAAAGAACATCAAACCTTCGCAAATATAATTCATACTGAAACACTATGTTTACTCTATCCATACTCTAGGCGAAAGTTTGATAAAAATTAAATTAGGGGGCTTTCTTATGTCATTAAAACAAAAGGTTGGGATGGGAGTTGTCACAGCTTCACTTGGCTTATCCCTTACATTCGGCGGTGTATTCGCCTATTTCAGTGATTCTGAAACATCTAGTAACTCATTTCAAGCTGGAACACTAGATCTTTCTATTAATCCAAGTGTAATCGTTAATGTGAAAGATTTAAAACCAGGTGATTTGATCGAAAGAAACTTCAAGCTTGAAAATAAAGGGACATTGGATATTGCAAAAGTAGCGCTTGAAACATCCTATGAAGTGACAGATGCAAAGCAAAATAATGATGGTGAAGATTTAGGTGATCACATCATCGTCAAATTTTTAGTGAATGATGGAAAGCCATCTAATCCAAACGATGATCACGAAATTTTGTGGGAAACAAAACTATCAGAATTAAAAACTATGAAACCTGAGGATGTAGCTACTTCTCTAGAACGTCATAACTTAATAGATGGTATTAAATCTGGTGAAACAGATTATTTACACGTGCTCTTCTCCTTTGAAGACAACGACCAAGATCAAAATAAATTCCAGGGTGATTCCTTACAGCTAAACTGGACATTCCATGCAGAGCAAACACCAGGCGTGGAGAAATAAATTTTAAAATATAAATTATCGGAGGCCTATATATGAAAAAGAAAAATCGTTTTGTTACCGGAATTGTAACGGCTGGCGTTCTATTTTCAACTGCCCTTCCGTTCAATGTACTTGCTGAAAACCCTATTAACCAAATTGACTCTTCAAACGCCCAGTCTTTACTATCAAAACTTTCTAAAGAACAGCGCCAGGCATTACAAACGTTAGATGCCAATCCTGGTTTTACTATTTCGCCAGATATTAATACGAGTAGTTCCGAACCAGTAAATATCATTGTAGAATTTCAAACGGCTCCAGTAAAGATTAATGAATTAAAACAAAAAGAAAAAAGATTACAAGCTGCTCCTGAAAATATAAAAGCACGTATTGATCAAGAACATGAGGAATTCCAAAAAGGATTAAAACGTCTTTATCAATTCAGCCCATCAGTAAAGTCAGGGAATTTCCAGTCTGTACAAATTAAACGTTCTTATAAGCATGCGATAAATGGTGTTGCTCTCACGTTACCTGCAAATACAGTGGAAGAATTGTTACGAATTGGCGTTGTAAAACGTATTTGGAAAGATTACGAAGTGAAACTAAATTTACCAAAACAAGCAGAACAGAAAGCACCTCAAAAACTAACAGATAGCATTCCGCAAATTGGAGTAGATAAGTTACATAGCGAGGGCATTACTGGAAAAGGAATTAAAGTTGGTGTATTAGATACAGGTATTGATTACAATCATCCTGACTTAAAAGACGTGTATAAAGGCTATCGCGCAAAAGCAGGTGAAGATTCTAGTAAGGTAGACCCGAACTCCGTAAAAGGTTGGGACTTTATTAATAACGATGCAGATCCGATGGAAACAACTTATACAGAGTGGCAACAATCTGGTGCTCCTGAATTTGATGATCGTGGTTCTTCCTTCTACACTGCGCATGGTACTCACGTAGCAGGTATCGTTTCTGCTCAAAAGAAAAATAAATCAGATTCCGCAGTAAAAGGTGTTGCACCTGACATTGAACTGTATAACTATCGTGTACTCGGTCCTTACGGAAGCGGCGATAGTTCTGGTATTATCGCTGCAATCGACAAATCTATTTCTGATGGTATGAACGTCATTAACTTATCGTTAGGTGATGATAGCAACAATCCGCTTGATCCAACGTCTATCGCTGTCAATAACGCGATGCTTTCGGGCGTTGTTACAGTCGTTGCTGCTGGGAACTCTGGTCCAAACCCAGCGACACTCGGATCACCAGGTGCTTCTCCATTTGCTATTACAGTTGGAGCAAGTGATAGCTCTATTTCCTTACCGAAACTATCAGGTCATGCTGGACAATTACAATTCCCTAACCTAATTTTATTCGGCAAAAACTTCACTGATAAAATAGAAGATTTCAAAGGGCAATCTCTCCCTATTGAATCTGTCGGAATCGGTACTCCTGACGAGTTTAGTAAAAAAGATGTAAAAGGAAAAATCGCTCTCGTTGCACGCGGTACAATCTCATTTGATGAAAAGATCGCAAATGCGAAACAAGCTGGTGCAAAGGCAGTTATTATTTATAACAATGTGGATGGAGAAATTTCTTACTACATTGGCGAAAGCACAAAATACATTCCTGCATTCCGCCTAACGAAAGAAGACGGGGAAAAACTAAAAGCTCAAATTGAACAAGGCAACACCTCCTTTACTTTTGGTGAAATTAGTTACATTCAAACAGAAGGCGATCATCTTGCAGACTTTAGCTCACGCGGCCCGGTTACATCAAATGATGATATTAAACCTGATATTACAGCGCCTGGTGTTGCTGTACTTTCAACAGTACCTGAGTATATTAACGACCCGCAAGAGGGCGAAAACTACGATGTTTCCTATGAACGTATGCAAGGAACATCCATGGCATCTCCTCATATCGCTGGCGTTGCTGCTCTTATTTTGCAAGAGCATCCAGAATACTCTCCATTCGATGTAAAAACATCTCTTATGAACACGGCTGACGATTTAAAAGAAAAGTATTCCGTATACGAAGTGGGAGCTGGACGAGTAGATGCTTATAACTCTGTTCATACGGAAACAAGTTTTAAAGTGTTAGATACGACAAAAACAATTGTAAATGATGAAGTGATTGAAGTACCTGAAGAAACTGGATCCATTGCATTCGGTAAGTACTATCAAAAAGACGGGGAATCTCTTGAACAAAAACGAAAAATTAAAGTTGAAAATCGCAATAAACAAGAGAAGAAAGAATTTAAAACAGAAATTTCTTATACACCAGCATCTTCCGCTATTAACGATGCTACCGCAAACGGTGTAAAAGTTTCTACTGCTGAAACAATTACAATTGATGCTGGCAAATCAGATGAAATTGAAGCAAAAATTAATATTCCAGCTGGTGCAAAGCAAGGCCGATATGAAGGATACATCCATATTACAAACACGAAAAATAAAGAAGAAACGTATCAAATTCCGTTCTCTATTCGTGTATCAGAGCCTGGTATTGAAAATGCACTATTATCAAGAAAAACAATCTCAACTGATACATCTAAATTCAATCCATACCGTGAATCGTATTTGCACGGGGCATTCCAATTAAACAGCGAACTGGAGACGTTAGATCTTATCGTGAAAGATTCGAAAACAAATAAGGCTCTCGGCTTCATCGGAACGTTAAACACGAGTGGACTAAAAACTGACGTGTATTACTACTTAGATTCATTCTTTAACGGCAGAGTGTATCCTTTTACAAATGATCCTGCAAAACCAATTGGTGATGAGAAAATCGACTTACCAGAAGGTGATTACACAATTGAGTTTGTTGGCTATGATAAAGCCGGAAAAGCACGTGTGAAAGGTGATTATGTCGTAATTGATAATACACCGCCAGAAGTGAAATTAACTGGCTTACAGCCTGGTATTTATGAATTAAATGAAGAAAACTATACAGTAGAAGACGGTAAAAAAGCACTATGGATTAAAGGAAATGTATATGATTCTAACGTTGACTACTTAAAAGGAAAAGGATTTAACATTACGCAAGAAGCGAACGGTGTTATGTACTATGATTATTCTCCATACTTGCATAAGTTTTTGCCTATTAATGCAAATGGTGACTTTAAAGTTGGCATTACTCCTGAATCCTTTAAGGTGGAAGGCCCAATGAATACAGGCATATATATTTTCGATTATGCAACTGCAGGTCCTGACTACCCAAGCGGTGTAAATAACTATTGGTTTATCCCGCAAGGCGCTCAATATGCAAAAGCTAGTTACGATAAAAAGGAATTATATAAAGATGATGAATTCACTGTGACGCTAAACGCCAAACATGTAAAACAATTTGTGTCTGGAGAATTTAACGTAGAATTCCTAGAGAAAAACTTCAAATTTGCAAATGCGAAATTGAATCCTGCTTTTGAAAAGCTCCTTTCCGAAAAAGGGGTAACAGCAAAAGTAAATGAACCGAAACTAGAAGAAGGTTCTGTTACAGTAGGCGGGGCTATTGATGATAAAAACTTCGGCGGATTAGATGGTGATTTCCCGTTCATTGATGTAACTTTCAAAGTAGAAAATGATGAATTTTATGAAGCAAATGCTCAATTAGATTTAGCAGTGTTTGCTTACTGGAAACAAGGTGAATCAGAGCCAAATAGAATGCGTGTCCTTCAAGATCAAACATTCTCAGTTATGTCTTTAAACTCAAAAGTAGAAGGAAATATTAAACCTGGTGCATTCTTAAATGAACGTGGCTATTTAGATGAAAAATTCGATTATACAAAGCTTGGTGTAAAAGTATATGCAACGGATTCTTACCGTCATAAGTTTGAAGGCTCACTTGATAAATACGGTTACTTTAAACTAAATGGACTTCCTGTTAATAAACGTGATTATAACTTATACGTGGAGGTTCCAGGGCATTTAACAAGCCGACTAACAACGAAATTAGGTACTGAAAAAGATGGTAAGCTGCTTGGCCAATATTATTATGCACGACCTGATGAAAATCTTGCCGGTGATGTAAATGGAGATAAAGTAATTGATATAAAAGATGCTGAAATTATCGCTAGCAACTATGGTAAAAAAGGACTATCTGTAAAAGACGGCGACCTTAACAAAGATGGCATTGTCGACGAAAAAGATATTCGTTTCGTTGAAAAGAACTTCTTGAAAAAAGGACCGGATGCATCTAAATCACAAATATCTGTTGAAAAATCAAAAAGCGGTACACTGGCAGATATTTTAAAGAAATTAGGATTAACACCTAAAAAATGATAATAATAAAGAGCACTCTATATAAAGTAGAGTGCTCTTTTCTATAAACGACCCTTATCCAGCAAAAGGGGTATATTGGGGATATACAAGGGAAACCGGAAAAGGAATTTATATTAAATTATATAAAAACTCAGAGGTAGGAAGCAGTTTCCCGCCTCTGAATCATTTAGCAATTATTATAGTACTGGTGCCATTGTTTCTTTTAATACTTTTACAGAATGAGCGAATTTCACTTTTTCTTCTTCGTTTAACTCAAGTTCTACGATTTCACGTACACCTTGGCGGTTAATAACAGCTGGAACACCTACGTAAGCATCTTTCTCACCATACTGACCTTCAAGGTATGCAGATACAGTTAATACGCTGTTCTCGTTGCTTAAGATTGCTTTAGTTACACGAAGTAGTGACATACCGATTCCGTAGTAAGTTGCACCTTTACGTTCGATAATATGGTAAGCTGCATCGCGTACATTTTCGAAGATTTTATCTAAATCTTCTTGTTTGTACTGCTCGTTGTTAGCTAAAATTGTTTCTAGTTTTTGTACACCTACAGTAGCGTGACTCCATACTGGAAGTTCAGTGTCACCGTGCTCACCAACGATGTAAGCATGAACGTTACGTGGATCTACATCTAAGTAGTCACCTAACATGTAACGGAAGCGAGCAGAGTCTAAAGTAGTACCAGAACCGATTACGCGCTCTTTTGGTAAACCAGATTCTTTCCAAGTTACATAAGTTAGAATGTCAACTGGGTTTGTCGCGATTAAGAAGATTCCATCGAATCCGCTATCCATAATACCGCGAACGATTTGTTTAAAGATCTTTGTATTTTTCTCAACTAAGTCTAAGCGAGTTTCACCTGGCTTTTGTGGTAATCCAGCTGTGATAACAACTAAGTCTGCATCTTTACAATCTGCATAGCTACCGCTCCAAACTTTTGTTGCTGCTGGAGAGAATGGTACCGCATGGCTTAAGTCCATTGCTTCCCCTTCTGCTTTTGCTTCATTAACATCTACTAATACGAATTCTTCAGCTACACCTTGGTTGATCATTGAGTAAGCGTAACTACAACCTACAGCTCCTGTTCCTACTAATACTACACGATTGATACCTTTTTTCATGGTAATTTCCCCTCTCTATTGTTCACATCTATTTTTTTATGATTGTTTAAGTAATTAATTAAAATACTAATTTAATGTTGTTTAACTTCTTTACATTCATATTGTAGCACGTATATTTGTGAATTACTTCACAAATTATGACCTATTTGTGAACTTTTTCACATAGAGTGTAAAGTTATTAAATCAAGTATGAAATCAATCTCAATGGAGGCGTTTTCTTTAGATTGTGAACAAAAAGAATGTGATCCAATTATTCCTTATAACTAAATTCAATTTCTATAACAGTATCCCCTTATAAGCTGGACCTCAGTTAGCCTATATAGACTACGGTGAAATAAATGAATTAGCCTATACTTTATCACCTCCCTTTTAACCATTACTGTATATTAAAAAATATCCATTAAAATTAAGCGTTCTTTTCTAGTAATAAACCATCCAATATAAGTGATAGGCTATGCAAAGCTTTAGACAGCTGCATCTCTGCATCTTCAGAATTCGCAATCCAACAAGCAAGGTCCACTAGTCCGCCATTTATGAATCTTGCTAAAGCTTCACAGTCCGTTTTTTCAATAATAGAGTCCTTCATTAATTGTTGAAGTATCTCCGCCATCGTCGTTAAACATTGCGACTGTGATGATTGATAATAACTATTTCCTAATACTGCTGGTGCATCTCGAAGTACGATTCGCTGAATTTCGGGATTAAGTGCCATTGTTAAATACGCACGACAACGCCCAACAAATCCTTCCCATTTTCCTTCCGCCTCATTTGATACTTCCCCTAATTTATTATCCATTTCCATGTCAATTTCTTTTACAACTGCTTCTAACAATCCTTTTTTATCACCAAAATGATGATAAATTGCACCACGTGTTAAACCGACAGATGCTGTAAAATCATCCATAGACGTGTTTACATATCCAACTGTACCAAAAGCTTCTCTTGCTGCACTCAGCAATTTAGCACGTGTTTCAGTAATCATTTCTGCTCTCGTTTTTTTAACCATCTTTTCCTCCTATTTCTATTCATTCTCTTTATTCAAAATAAATCGTATTATAGTATCGTTCTCTATGTAAAAGAATAACTCCTTTGAACGTCAGCTCTCTATCAAGAGATAAAACATTTCAATTGACATACGCACCGTATGTTAATATGATATTGGCATACGGTGCGTATGTCAATTACTTCTAGCCTACAAGATAATATAACTTCTTACCCATACCCTACATTGACTCACTGTCCCTTTTTATAGAAGGTATGAATGAAACAGAGGAGGAGTTAAAAGAATGAAGAATGTATATGTAAACGTCAAATACTTTGGTGATTATTATGTTTAATTCCTACCGTGAAATTTTCAGTGCTCCTGGTACAAAAGGATTCTCATTAGCAGGATTTATAGCTCGGATGCCCATATCAATGATGGGCATTGGTATTGTTACAATGTTATCTCAGTTACGTGGTGACTATTGGCTTGCTGGAGCTGTTGCAGCCACCTTTACATTATCATCAGCTTTACTAGCTCCTCATATTTCTCGTATGGCCGATCAATTAGGGCAATCTCGCATACTTCTTCCGACTACAGGTATCAGTGTTTTCTTTACGATCCTCTTACTTCTATGTACGAAATATGAAGCTCCTTATTGGACGCTATTTCTATCCGCCTTATGTGCAGGTTGTATGCCCAACATGTCAGCCATGGTGCGGGCACGTTGGACTAAACTATACCGTGGATCCCATAAATTGCATACAGCATTTTCCTTCGAATCGGTTGTCGACGAAATTTGCTTCATAATTGGTCCTGTATTATCTGTCAGTTTAAGTGTTATGTTCTTCCCAGAAGCAGGCCCACTTTTATCATCTGTTTTTCTTACAATTGGGGTATGCCTATTCACCATGCAAAAAAGCACAGAACCGCCTGTACACCCTCACGACATTACAAACAAAGGAACAGTGTTTAAAATTGGTTCTTTACGAGTACTAGTATTCACACTCATCGCCATAGGTACTATATTTGGCACAATAGATGTTGTTAGTGTAGCTTTTGCTGAACATCAAGGAAACACGGTAGCTGCTAGCTTTGTGCTTTCTGTCTATGCAATCGGTTCATGCCTTGCAGGTCTAATTTTCGGTACTCTTAAACTCAATACTCCACCCTATAATCAGTTTTTAATAGCAGTCACACTGTCCATGATAACAATGCTGCCACTAGTTTTCGTAAACACTATTCCTTGGCTAGTAGTTATTGTTTTCTTTGCAGGGTTATCTGTCGCTCCTACAATGATTATTACTATGGGGCTTGTGGAAAAAATCGTACCTGAATCAAAAATAACTGAAGGAATGACTTGGGCAATTACAGGACTTGGTATTGGAGTCTCCCTAGGATCAGCGATAGCTGGTTTAGTTATTGATAACTTTGGAGCTCGGGCAGGATTTAGTGTGGCTATTACAGCAGGAGGCCTTGCCTTAACTATTGCACTTTTAGGATACAAAACTCTTCACTCCGCATATAGTCATGCTGTTATGAAACCGGATGGCCGCTCAGCAGAGAGTTAAGACATATAAAAAAGTAGGATTACCTTTTCTTATGAATAAGAAAAGGTAATCCTACTTTAATTCATATAACTTTCTAAAGTTTATTATTTATAATTCGCAGTAGCCCCTAATACAGCCGCTTTTACGTAATTTTGACCGTTTAATTTTTGTAAATCCGCAGCCGTTCCTGTCACAACAACACCGATCACTTTTACATCTTGCTCGCTTGGTTTTGTTTTCTTTCCTTTTAGGTAGTCATATATACGTTTATATTCCTCATAATACTTTCCCTCTTGCTTCAGTCCATTTTGAATTGCTAAAAGGAAATCTTTTTCCGTTCCATTTCCAAATTCAATTTCACCTGACTTTGCTTTAAAACCGTACACCTCATAAGCACTTTGAGTAACATCATCTAAATGATACGAGCTTTTATCATAATATGTGTCTACCCAATACCAAACAGGATGAACCCCTTCTGGTAGCATTTCTTTTATTTCAGACACTTTATATGGTTTATCAAAAGATATAGCCAATTCAGCTACTTTATTTTCATCTTTTATTTTCTCTATATCATTTATATAACTATTATATGAAGCAAATGGGAGATAAAATTGCATTTCTCTTTCCATCGTTTGATTATTATACAATTTACTTGTTTTATTAATACGTTCATTTCCTATTACAACATTATCTGATATTGTTAATGGATTTACATTCGATAATTTGCGAAATGTATTCCAAACTTTATACTCATACACTTCATCCTCCCACTTAACAGGTTTCCCTTCAATCACCTTATACGTTTTATACTCTACTGTGCTTTTAAATAAACCATTAGAAGTAATTGCTACGCCTCTTTCCGTATTAGGTCTTGTAATTTGTCTTATCATATTTAAATCCTGATCCATCTCTGAGTAAGCTCTATTATTCAATTGTGAAATTCCTATTATAAAACCGAAAAATAGAACAATAAAAAGTGAAATCGAAATTACTATAATTTTTAATAGTTGTCTTCGCTTCGCCTTCTTCAACATTTTTGATACTTTACTCGATTCTATATCAAAATCAAACTCATCTCTGCTCATCTTTAAACCTCCTATACAGCTTTTTAAACTCATTACGAGCCCTATACAATGAAACACGCACGGTCTCTTCTTTCATCTCTAATACGGTTGCTATTTCCTTATATGCGAGTTCATAGTCATACTTTAATAAGAGAATATGTTTATATACTGGATTCATCTTTCCGAGTATGCTTTGTATTTCTACTTGAAGCTCTTTCCTTAAAAGCGGTTCATCTAATCCTTTTGATCCGATTAATTGAACAGATTCAATTGGAATTTCTTCAATACGCCTTTGCCTTCTTGCTAGATCACGATGCCTATTAATCGCAACTTGAAATAACCATGTTTTTATATGCTTAATTTTCATATTCGGTATAGATACTAACGCTTTATGTATCGTATCTTGAACGATATCCTCCGCTTCTACTGGTGTCACTCCAATTTTAAGCAAATACCTATAAATACTTTTTGATGTTTCTATAATGACCTTTTCATACTCCATCGCTCTCTCCTTTCTATTAGTTAGACGATTCAAATAGAAAAAAGTATACAAGAAATCAAAAAAAAGCAGACTATCCAAAGTCCACTTTTACACAACAAAAAAGAGATAGCAGATTATGCTATCTCTTTTAGTATGACCCGTACGGGATTCGAACCCGTGTTACCGCCGTGAAAGGGCGGTGTCTTAACCACTTGACCAACGGGCCAGTTCTGGCAGAGAAGAAGGGATTCGAACCCTCGCACCGCGTTCGCGATCTACTCCCTTAGCAGGGGAGCCCCTTGAGCCACTTGGGTACTTCTCTATAATATGGCTCCGCAGGTAGGACTCGAACCTACGACCGATCGGTTAACAGCCGATAGCTCTACCACTGAGCTACTGCGGAACAATTATGGTGGGCCTAAATGGACTCGAACCATCGACCTCACGCTTATCAGGCGTGCGCTCTAACCAGCTGAGCTATAGGCCCATAATTGAAAAGCGGGTGAAGAGAATCGAACTCTCGACCAGAGCTTGGAAGGCTCTTGTTTTACCACTAAACTACACCCGCATTAAATTGTAAATGGTGAGCCATGAAGGATTCGAACCTTCGACCCTCTGATTAAAAGTCAGATGCTCTACCAACTGAGCTAATGGCTCATTTTGAAAGTGGTGCCGACTAGAGGACTTGAACCCCCAACCTACTGATTACAAGTCAGTTGCTCTACCAATTGAGCTAAGTCGGCTTGCGACTTCAAAATGGTGGCTCGGGACGGAATCGAACCGCCGACACGAGGATTTTCAGTCCTCTGCTCTACCGACTGAGCTACCGAGCCTTTATGTAAAAAAATGGCGGTCCCGACCGGGGTCGAACCGGCGATCTCCTGCGTGACAGGCAGGCATGTTAACCACTACACCACGGGACCATTTGGTTGCGGGGACAGGATTTGAACCTGCGACCTTCGGGTTATGAGCCCGACGAGCTACCGTGCTGCTCCACCCCGCGATAATAAAATATTTAATTTAGAAAAAATGGAGGAGGTAGAGGGATTCGAACCCCCGCGCGACTCTCGCCGCCTGTCGGTTTTCAAGACCGATCCCTTCAGCCGAACTTGGGTATACCTCCGAGATAGAAACGTCTAATGGTGGACCTTGTAGGACTCGAACCTACGACCGGACGGTTATGAGCCGTCTGCTCTAACCAGCTGAGCTAAAGGTCCTTTATGGTAGCGGCGGAGGGGATCGAACCCCCGACCTCACGGGTATGAACCGTACGCTCTAGCCAGCTGAGCTACACCGCCATAAATGATATTAAAAAAGTGGAGCCTAGCGGGATCGAACCGCTGACCTCCTGCGTGCAAGGCAGGCGCTCTCCCAGCTGAGCTAAGGCCCCATGTTTTTGGAAAATCGGGAAGACAGGATTTGAACCTGCGACCCCCTGGTCCCAAACCAGGTGCTCTACCAAGCTGAGCCACTTCCCGTTAATAAAAGCGCGCCCGAGAGGAGTCGAACCCCTAACCTCTTGATCCGTAGTCAAACGCTCTATCCAATTGAGCTACGGGCGCATATGGTGCCGAGGGCGGGGGTCGAACCCGCACGGTGGTCACCCACCGCAGGATTTTAAGTCCTGTGCGTCTGCCTGTTCCGCCACCCCGGCATGTCATATTGAAAATTGGAGCGGAAGACGGGATTCGAACCCGCGACCCCAACCTTGCAAGGTTGTATTCTACCACTGAACTACTTCCGCAAGACATGTATGAGTTATTTTATTAAAAGTGCGGGTGAAGGGAGTCGAACCCCCACGCCAAAGGCGCTAGATCCTAAGTCTAGTGCGTCTGCCAATTCCGCCACACCCGCATATTAATGATTTAAAGAAAAAATGGGGCGACTGATGGGAATCGAACCCACGAATGCCGGAGCCACAATCCGGTGCGTTAACCACTTCGCCACAACCGCCATGATTTTCTGGTGCCGACTAGAGGACTTGAACCCCCAACCTACTGATTACAAGTCAGTTGCTCTACCAATTGAGCTAAGTCGGCTAAATGGTGGAGGATGACGGGATCGAACCGCCGACCCCCTGCTTGTAAGGCAGGTGCTCTCCCAGCTGAGCTAATCCTCCGAATTGCCTGGCAACGTCCTACTCTCACAGGGACAAGGTCCCAACTACCATCGGCGCTAGAGAGCTTAACTTCCGTGTTCGGTATGGGAACGGGTGTGCTCTCTGCCATCATTACCAGACTGTATTCATTTAAGACAAGAATTATTGTAACTCATTTAACTTTTAAAGTCAACAAGTTTTTTATATTCTTTCAAAACTAGATAACATTGCTTCATATTATATGGTTAAGTCCTCGATCTATTAGTATTCGTCAGCTCCACATGTCACCATGCTTCCACCTCGAACCTATCAACCTGATCATCTTTCAGGGATCTTACTAGCTTACGCTATGGGAAATCTCATCTTGAGGGGGGCTTCATGCTTAGATGCTTTCAGCACTTATCCCTTCCGCACATAGCTACCCAGCTATGCCCTTGGCAGAACAACTGGTACACCAGCGGTGCGTCCATCCCGGTCCTCTCGTACTAAGGACAGCTCCTCTCAAATTTCCTACGCCCACGACGGATAGGGACCGAACTGTCTCACGACGTTCTGAACCCAGCTCGCGTACCGCTTTAATGGGCGAACAGCCCAACCCTTGGGACCGACTACAGCCCCAGGATGCGATGAGCCGACATCGAGGTGCCAAACCTCCCCGTCGATGTGGACTCTTGGGGGAGATAAGCCTGTTATCCCCGGGGTAGCTTTTATCCGTTGAGCGATGGCCCTTCCATGCGGAACCACCGGATCACTAAGCCCGACTTTCGTCCCTGCTCGACTTGTAGGTCTCGCAGTCAAGCTCCCTTATGCCTTTGCACTCTACGAATGATTTCCAACCATTCTGAGGGAACCTTTGGGCGCCTCCGTTACACTTTAGGAGGCGACCGCCCCAGTCAAACTGCCCACCTGACACTGTCTCCCGGGTCGATAAGACCCGTAGGTTAGAATTTCAATACATTCAGGGCGGTATCCCACCAGCGCCTCCACCGAAGCTAGCGCTCCGGTTTCAATGGCTCCCGCCTATCCTGTACAAAATGTACCAAAATTCAATATCAGGCTACAGTAAAGCTCCACGGGGTCTTTCCGTCCTGTCGCGGGTAACCTGCATCTTCACAGGTACTATAATTTCACCGAGTCTCTGGTTGAGACAGTGCCCAAATCGTTACACCTTTCGTGCGGGTCGGAACTTACCCGACAAGGAATTTCGCTACCTTAGGACCGTTATAGTTACGGCCGCCGTTTACTGGGGCTTCAGTTCAGAGCTTCGCTTACGCTAACCCCTCTCCTTAACCTTCCAGCACCGGGCAGGTGTCACCCCCTATACTTCGCCTTACGGCTTCGCAGAGAGCTGTGTTTTTGCTAAACAGTCGCTTGGGCCTATTCACTGCGGCTTTCCGTTAAGAAAGCACCCCTTCTCCCGAAGTTACGGGGTCATTTTGCCGAGTTCCTTAACCAGAGTTCTCTCGCACACCTTAGGATTCTCTCCTCGCCTACCTGTGTCGGTTTGCGGTACAGGCACCTTTTATCTCGCTAGAAGCTTTTCTTGGCAGCGGGGAATCAAAGACTTCGCTCCATAAGGAGCTTCCCCATCACAGCTCAGCCTTCACGATAAGCGGATTTGCCTACTTATCAGCCTAACTGCTTGGACGTGCACAACCAATCGCACGCTTCTTCTATCCTTCTGCGTCCCTCCATTGCTCAAACGATAAAGAGGTGGTACAGGAATATCAACCTGTTGTCCATCGCCTACGCCTGTCGGCCTCGGCTTAGGTCCTGACTAACCCTGAGCGGACGAGCCTTCCTCAGGAAACCTTAGGCATTCGGTGGACGGGATTCTCACCCGTCTTTCGCTACTCATACCGGCATTCTCACTTCTAAGCGCTCCACCAGTCCTTCCGGTCTGACTTCACTGCACTTAGAACGCTCCCCTACCACTGATACCATTGGTATCAATTCGCAGCTTCGGTGGTGTATTTAGCCCCGGTACATTTTCGGCGCAGAGTCACTCGACTAGTGAGCTATTACGCACTCTTTAAATGGTGGCTGCTTCTAAGCCAACATCCTAGTTGTCTAAGCAACTCCACATCCTTTTCCACTTAATACACACTTTGGGACCTTAGCTGGCGATCTGGGCTGTTTCCCTCTTGACTACGGATCTTATCACTCGCAGTCTGACTCCTAAGGATAAGTCATTGGCATTCGGAGTTTGACTGAATTCGGTAATCCGATGAGGACCCCTAGTTCAATCAGTGCTCTACCTCCAAGACTCTTACACTTAAGGCTAGCCCTAAAGCTATTTCGGGGAGAACCAGCTATCTCCAGGTTCGATTGGAATTTCTCCGCTACCCACACCTCATCCCCGCACTTTTCAACGTGCGTGGGTTCGGGCCTCCATTCAGTGTTACCTGAACTTCACCCTGGACATGGGTAGATCACCTGGTTTCGGGTCTACGACCACGTACTAAACGCCCTATTCAGACTCGCTTTCGCTGCGGCTCCGCCTCTTCAGCTTAACCTCGCACGGGATCGTAACTCGCCGGTTCATTCTACAAAAGGCACGCCATCACCCATTAACGGGCTCTGACTATTTGTAGGCACACGGTTTCAGGATCTCTTTCACTCCCCTTCCGGGGTGCTTTTCACCTTTCCCTCACGGTACTGGTTCACTATCGATCACTAGGGAGTATTTAGCCTTGGGAGATGGTCCTCCCAGATTCCGACGGAATTTCACGTGTTCCGCCGTACTCAGGATACATTCAAGAGAGAATGAAGTTTCGACTACGGGGTTGTTACCCTCTACGACGGACCTTTCCAGGTCGCTTCGTCTACCTCATTCCTTTGTAACTCCGTATAGAATGTCCTACAACCCCAAGAGGCAAGCCTCTTGGTTTGGGCTATGTTCCGTTTCGCTCGCCGCTACTCAGGAAATCGCATTTGCTTTCTCTTCCTCCAGGTACTTAGATGTTTCAGTTCCCTGGGTCTGTCTTCCTTACCCTATGTATTCAGGTAAGGATACCATACCATTACGTATGGTGGGTTTCCCCATTCGGAAATCTTCGGATCAAAGCTTACTTACAGCTCCCCGAAGCATATCGGCGTTAGTCCCGTCCTTCATCGACTCCTAGTGTCAAGGCATCCACCGTGCGCCCTTTCTAACTTAACCAAACTAAAAATTAAAAAATATGAGCTACACTGTTATCTAGTTTTCAAAGAACATACATTTATATATGAGAGATAGTTCTCTCAAAACTGAACAAAACGAAACACGGAAACTTATATTGATGAACAGCGTTCATCAATTCTCCATAGAAAGGAGGTGATCCAGCCGCACCTTCCGATACGGCTACCTTGTTACGACTTCACCCCAATCATCTGTCCCACCTTAGGCGGCTGGCTCCAAAAAGGTT